>NZ_CP183038.1:0-4699807 GCF_048398245.1 Thauera butanivorans | reverse complement strand
GGGTGGTGTACAACTGTGCGGCATGCGCGGCCAAGTGGCGCACTGGCGGGCACGGGCAGGGGAGCACTGCATGGGCGGCTTCTTGGCGGCCGGGCGTTCGACGTCGGCGCCTGCCCCGTCGGCGAAGCTCATGGACCGGCTATTCTAACCTTGCGGGCAGGACTTATCCACAGGGCCGGATAAAAATTTTTATTGACAAACATGGGATTATCCATTTAACTCCCGCGTTTGACCTAACATTGGCAGTCGATTATGAAACGCACCTACCAGCCCTCCGTCGTCCGTCGCAAGCGCACCCATGGTTTCCTGGTCCGGATGAAGACCCGTGGCGGCCGTGCGGTCATCCGCGCACGTCGTGCCAAGGGCCGTCATCGCCTCGCCGTCTGAGGTGACGTTGCCCCCGGGCGCTGACCAGGGTTTCCGCAGCGCTCACAGATTGCACAAAACGGATGAGTATTCATCCGTTTTTGCTTTTCGGCGGGCACTGCGCGGGCGCTTCTACATGCTGCACTATCGCCCCAATGGCCTCGACACGGCCCGGCTGGGCGTGGTGGTGGCCAAGAAGCTCGCCAAGCGCGCCAACACCCGCAACCTGGTGAAGCGCATTGCGCGCGAGATCTTTCGCCGCAATCGTGAATCCTTGCCCGCGGTCGACATGGTCGTCCGCCTGCATGCACCGGTCGCCAAGGCGACACGGGCCGAGATGAACCAGGACCTGCTCGCCTTGCTGCAAAAGCTGCCCCGGCCATGAAAACCTTGTTGATCGCCCTGCTGCGCTTCTACCGCTATGCGATCAGCCCCATGCTGGGGCGCAACTGCCGTTTTCATCCGACCTGCTCCGAGTACGCGATCGAAGCCATCCAGCGCCACGGCGCCCTGCGCGGCGGCTGGCTCGCGGCAAGACGGGTGGGGCGTTGTCACCCTTTCAATCCGGGCGGGTATGATCCCGTTCCCTGACCTGAGACAGAACGAATCCGATGGATCAACGCCGCCTCATCCTCTTCCTGGTTTTCTCCTTCTCGCTGGTGATGCTGTGGGAAGGCTGGATCAAGCATAACAACCCCGCTCCGGCGGTCCAGGCGACGACGGCTGCCGGCGCAGCGGCCGACGGTTCGGTGCCGACGCCGTCGGTCGGTCTGGCTGCGAGCCAGAGCGCCGTGCCCGGCGGGCAGGCCGCCACCGCCACGGCGCCGCGCGTGGTGGTCGAGACCGACCTGCTGCGTGCCGAAGTGTCCGCCGAGGGCGGCGACATCGTCCGCCTCGAACTCAAGCAGCACCAGGCCAGCGGCGAGAGCGACGCCAACTTCGTGCTGCTGGACGACGGCTCGGTCCGCCACCAGTATTTCGCCCAGTCCGGCCTGATCGGCGAAGGCCTGCCGACGCACAAGACGCTGTTCGCGCTGCCGGCTTCCGAGCTGGCGCTGAAGGACGGCGAGGATCAGGTCGAGCTGCGCCTGCAGGCGCCCGAGCAGAACGGCCTGCAGGCCACCAAGGTGATGCGCTTCCAGCGCGGCAGCTACCTGATCGACGTCAGCTACGAAATCAACAACGGCAGCGGCCAGGCCATCGCTCCGCACGCCTACTTCCAGCTCACCCGCGACGGCAACCCCGCCGAGCAGGTCGAAGCCTTCGGCGTGAACACCTTCACCGGCCCGGCCTTCTTCACCGACGCCGAGAAGTTCCAGAAGGTGCATTTCGACGACATCACCGAAGGCAAGGCCAAGTTCGTCAAGAACGCCAGCGACGGCTGGGTGGCGATGGTGCAGCACTACTTCGTCAGCGCCTGGCTGCCGGAGCAGGGCGCGCAGCGTGAATACTTCGCCCGCCCGCTGGGCAACAACCTGTTCTCGGCCGGCCTGATCATGCCGGTGGCCTCGATCGAACCGGGCGCGCAAGCCACGGTGGGCAGCCGCCTCTACGCCGGCCCGCAGGAGCAGGACAAGCTCGAAGGCATCGCCCCGGGGCTCGACCTGGTGGTCGACTACGGCTGGCTAACGGTGATCGCCGCGCCGCTGTTCTGGGTGCTGTCGTGGCTGCACAAGCTGACCGGCAACTGGGGCTGGGCCATCATCCTCGTCACCGTGCTGCTCAAGATCATTTTCTTCCCGCTGTCGGCGGCCAGCTACAAGTCGATGGCCAAGATGCGCGTGCTCGGCCCGCGCCTGCAGCGCATGAAGGAGCTGTACGGCAACGACAAGGCCAAGATGCAGCAGGAGATGATGAATCTCTACCGCACCGAGAAGATCAACCCGCTCGGCGGCTGCCTGCCCATCCTGGTGCAGATCCCGGTGTTCATCGCGCTGTACTGGGTGCTGCTGGGCAGCGTCGAGATGCGCCACGCGCCGTGGCTGGGCTGGATCCAGGATCTGTCGGCGAAGGATCCCTACTTCATCCTGCCGATCATCATGGGCGCATCCATGCTGATCCAGATGAAGCTGAACCCGACGCCGCCCGACCCGATCCAGGCCAAGGTCATGATGGCGATGCCGATTGTGTTCACCTTCATGTTCCTGTGGTTCCCGTCCGGCCTGGTGCTGTACTGGGTGGTCAACAACATCCTGTCGATCGCCCAGCAATGGCAGATCACGCGGATGATCGAAAGTGCAAAACCCGGCAGCAAGGACGCCTGACGTCATTGCCGCCATCGCGACGGCACCGGGCCGGGGAGGCATCGGTGTCGTTCGCGTCTCGGGCGCCAGCCTGAGCGAATTCGCCGCCGCACTCTGCGGCCGCGTGCCGCAGCCGCGCCGGGCGATGTTCTCCGCCTTCGTCGATGCCGCCGGCGAAGCCATCGACGAAGGCATCCTGCTCCATTTCCCCGCGCCCGCCTCCTTCACCGGCGAGGACGTGCTCGAACTGCAAGGCCATGGCGGCCCGGTGGTCATGCAGATGCTGCTGGCGCGCTGCCTCGAACTCGGCGCGCGGCTCGCCGAACCGGGCGAGTTCACCCGCCGTGCCTTCCTCAACGGCAAGCTCGACCTCGCCCAGGCCGAAAGCGTCGCCGACCTCATCGAAGCCTCGACCGCCGCCGCCGCCCGCTCCGCCGTGCGTTCGCTGTCCGGCCGCTTCTCGGAAGAAATCCACCGCATCGTCGATGCGCTGATCGATCTGCGCATGCTGGTGGAAGCGACGCTGGACTTCCCCGAAGAGGAAATCGAATTCCTCGAACGCGCGCGCGCGATGCCGCGTCTGGAAGAAATCCGCGACAAGCTCGAAAGCGTGCTCGACCGCGCCCGCCAGGGTGCGCTGTTGCGCAGCGGCCTCAACGTCGTGCTGGTCGGCGAACCCAATGTCGGCAAATCCAGCCTGCTCAACCAGCTCGCCGGTGAAGACCGCGCCATCGTCACCGACATCGCCGGCACCACCCGCGACGCACTGCGCGAGACGATCCAGATCGAAGGCATTCCGCTGCACATCATCGACACCGCCGGCCTGCGTGAAACCGCCGACACCGTCGAACGCATCGGCATCGAACGCACCTGGCGCGAAATCGAACGCGCCGACGTCATCCTGCGCCTCGTCGACGCCAGCGCCGCCGCGACGGACACCACGCCCGAAGCCAGCGAATCCATCGACGCCCGCCTGCCGCGGGGGGTGGAACGCATCACCGTCGTCAACAAGATCGACCTCGCGGGCCTGGCGGCCGGGCGGATCGAGGAGCCCGGGGAACCAGGCGGCCGCATCCGCCTGCAAGTCTCGGCCAAGCGCGGCACCGGCATCGACCTCGTCCGCGCCGAACTGCTGCGCATCGCCGGCTGGCACGCCCACGGCGAAGACGTCATCCTCGCCCGCGAACGCCACCTCCACGCCCTGCGCGCCGCCCTCGCCCACATCGAATCCGCCGCCGCTCAATCGGCTGCGCTCGAACTCTTCGCCGAGGAACTGCGCCTGGCGCAGGAAAGCCTGGGGGAGATCACCGGGGAGTTCACGGCGGACGATCTACTGGGGGTGATCTTTTCGAGGTTTTGCATCGGGAAGTGAGGTGGGTTCCATGGATGTCCACTGAAGTCTGCTGATGTGGCTGTAATCCGCATAAATAAAGGGAATTTTGTTTACTGAGTGATTCGGTGATACAGTCAAAGCCACTCACTTTTATGTCCAAGTTTAGTTCCAAGTAGCTGGTTGATTGCTTTCCTCCGTCTACTTGGACATACGGAGGATGAGATGGCACTGACCGACAACGCACTCAAGGCGCTCAAGCCCAGAGACAAGACCTACACGGTCACCGACGACCGGGGGCTTCATGTGGAAGTGTTCCCGACCGGGGGCATCGTCTGGCGTTACCGCTACCGGCTGAACGGCAAGTACGAGAAGCTGACGCTGGGCAAGTACCCTGCGCTGACGCTGAAGAACGCTCGGCTGAAGCGGGATGAGGCGGCTCACCAAGTGGCAATGGGCGAATCACCGGCAAGGAAGAAGCAGCAAGCCAAGGTGGCCGGCGCAGAAGACGCCACCGTGGCCGAGTTCTCCGAACGCTTCTTCAAGGACATCCAGTCACGCGACCGCAAGGACGTAACCATGCCTCGCCGCTACCTGGAAAAGGACATCCTGCCGCACATCGGCAGCAAGCCGGTCCGGGACATTACCGCCGAGGACGTGCGCGGCGTCATCTGGCGCAAGAAGGAGCAAGGCTTCGATGCCGCCGCCGGCCAGGTGCGCGGCCTGCTCAAGCGCATGTTCGACTACGCGCTGACCTGCGGCCTGATCCAGGCCAACCCGGTCATGGCCCTGCCGATGCGGCACGTCTACCGCGCCGCCGCCCGCGACCGGGCGCTGACGCCGGATGAAATCCGGCAGTTCCTGCGCGCCATGCAGACCTCCAACATCCGCCGTCAGTTCAAGATCGCCTTCCAGTTGATCCTGATGACCCTGGTGCGCAAATCCGAGCTGATGCTGGCGCAGTGGAAGGACGTGCATCTGGACGAAGGCGAATGGCACATCCCGGTCGAAAACTCCAAGACCGGCAAGCCGCACATCGTCTACCTGTCCACGCAGGCACAGACCCTATTCAAGGAACTCAAGCCACTGGCCAGCAGCAGCGACTGGGTGTTGCCGGGGCGTGGCACCCTGGCCAAGCCCTTCGCCAGCAACGCGCTGAACCAGGCACTGAAGGTGTCATTGCAGGGGCAGGAGATTCCCGCCTTCACCATCCATGACCTTCGGCGCACTGCTTCGACCTTGTTGCATGAGCAGGGCTGGCCTTCGGATGTGGTGGAAAAGGCGCTGAACCACACCATCGGCGGCGTGCGCGGCGTCTACAATCGGGCGGAGTACGCCGAGCAAAGGCGAGAGATGTTGCAGGCGTGGTCGGACTACATCGACGGGCTGGCGCCGTCGGGGAATTTGGTGATCGGTGCCGCTTCGGCTTAAGGGGGCCTTTTCCGGGTAGGGCCGTTGTCCCTTGGGCGCCATTCCCTTGCCTTCCCTTTGCGTTCTGATCCTTGCTGTCGGGGCAGTTATCAACCATTGGTTGACAACTGCCTTGGGAGCTCCGGTTAGCCATGCTTGCTGCGCAAGACTCTCATGGCCTGTTTTGCGCTCAGAAAATGGAGGTAATCAAACGATAGAATAGGGTATTTTCCATATTCAATGCCCTATTTAAAGGGTACAATTACCCCATTTACACAGCCTGGACTTGCCTTTCCATGCACTCGCTCACACCCGAGTACCTTGACGCGCTTCGCTTCGATGGCACCCAGGCCGCCACGTTGCGCACACTGGGCGAGTACCAGGGCAAGCAGCAGCTCTACGTAGCGCAGTCGCCCGAAGCCCTCAAAGGGCTACGCCAGATCGCGGTGGTGGAGTCCAACGAATCGTCCAACCGGCTGGAAGGCGTTGTCGTCGCACCCTCGCGGTTGAAGTCCCTGGTCATCCGCAACGCAACACCAAAGAACCGGTCGGAGCAGGAGATCGCCGGCTACCGTGATGCCCTGGCGCTGATCCACGAATCGGCCGCGCACATGCCCTTCAGCGAGGGCGTAGTGCTGCAACTGCACACCCTGCTGTACCGCTATATGCCGCAGGCGGGCGGGCGCTGGAAGGCTACCAATAACGACATCATCGAACGCCACCCTGACGGCACGTCGTGTCTGCGCTTCCCACCAGTGGCTGCGCACCTGACACCCATGGCCATGGCCGATCTGACTGGCCGCTACGCCACCGCCCTGGACCAGCACCTGGCCGACCCTCTG
This sequence comes from Thauera butanivorans, assembly GCF_048398245.1. Classification (NCBI taxonomy): domain Bacteria; kingdom Pseudomonadati; phylum Pseudomonadota; class Betaproteobacteria; order Rhodocyclales; family Zoogloeaceae; genus Thauera; species Thauera butanivorans. The sequence continues at coordinate 4,693,616 of NZ_CP183038.1, read as the reverse complement.
GTACTGGTGCCGCTGGCGATGCTCGACTTCCTGTGCATCCATCCCTTCCCTGACGGCAACGGCCGCATGTCCCGCTTGCTGACCTTGCTGCTGCTCTACCACTTCGACTATGCCGTGGGGCGCTATATCAGTCTCGAACGCATCTTCGAGGACACCAAGGAAGGTTATTACGAGACGCTGGAAGCCAGCTCTCAGGGCTGGCACCAAGGGCAGCATGACGTCAAACCCTGGCTCGACTACTTCTGGGGTGCCTTGCTACGGGCCTACCGTGAGTTCGAGGAGCGTGTCGGCACCATCGAGCGTGGCCGCGGCAGCAAAGGCGACCGGGTGAGGACGGAAGTTCTGGGGCGCACCCTGCCGTTTTCGATTTCCGAGATTGAAGAAGCCTGCCCGGGTGTGAGCCGGGACATGGTGCGGCTGGTGCTGCGAGCGATGAAATCAGAGGGGTTGATCGAATCGACCGGCAAGGGGCGGGGGGCGAAATGGAAGCGCATCACAGCAGGCACCTCCGGTAGTACAGCGGTTCTGGCGATTGGCCACAAGATGGATCAGTGAGGACTCTCCATGAATAACGTTTTCCAGTTCCGCGATCAGCTCATCGAACGATACGGCAGCTTTTCCCGCAGTTTTGTTCGCATCGCTGCGCCTGATATCCAGGCCGAGGTCGAGCATCAATATGCGCAAGGCCGCTACTGGCCTGAGCCGCTGGTACAGATCAACCCGAATTACCAACGCAAGGGCACGGTGCAGAACCTGGCGGCACAGGGGGTCTTGCATGCTGCCTGCGCAGAGATCTTCCAGGTCGGGAAGTCTGAAGGTTCGCCAGAACCCCTGCATCTTTACAAGCACCAGATGGAAGCCTTGGCCAAAGGCCAGGAACGCCAAAGCTATGTGGTCACGACCGGAACGGGGTCGGGGAAGTCCCTGTCCTTTTTCATCCCGATCATCGACCGCATTCTCAAGGCCAAGCAATCCGATGGCAAAGCACGTACCAGGGCCATTGTCATCTACCCGATGAATGCCCTGGCCAACAGTCAGCTGGAAGAACTCGACAAGTTTCTGCATGGCTATGCGCCAGAGCGTCGTCCCTTCACCGTCAAGCGCTACACCGGCCAGGAAAGCAAGGCGGAACGCAGCGCCATCGCGGATGACCCGCCCGATATCCTGCTCACCAACTTCATGATGCTGGAGTACATCCTGACCCGCTTCGACGAAGTGGATCGGCGTGTGGTGGAACACTGCGAGGGACTTGAGTTCCTGGTGCTGGATGAGTTGCATACCTATCGTGGCCGTCAAGGGGCGGACGTTGCCTTGCTGGTGCGGCGCCTGCGAGAGCGCTTGAAAGCCGAGCAACTGGTCTGCATCGGCACGTCGGCCACCATGTCCAGCACAGGTAGCCAAGCCGACCGCAACCGCGTGGTGGCCGATGTGGCCAGCAAACTTTTTGGCACCCAGATCAGCGAGCATGACGTCATCGGCGAGACCTTGGAGCGCGTCACCAACCCGCTCAAGGACGTCAACGCCATCCGCACAGAACTACTGGCGGCCGTTACGCGAAAGCAGGATATCTGGGCTGACTTCGATGCCTTTCGCAATGATCCGTTATCCATCTGGGTGGAATTGAACCTGGGTATCGAACTGCCTGCCGACGAGCCGCCAAGGCGCGCGAGACCCATGACGCTGGAAGAGGCAAGCCGCCGTCTCGCCGAAGACGCGGGCTGCCAGCCTGAAGCCGCTCGCACCGCCCTGCAGCGCTTTCTGGTGGCTGCCCATGATGTGCGCACGCCCCAGGGCAGGCCGCCTTTCGCGTTCAAGCTGCACCAGTTCATCAGTGGACCGGGCAAGGTGCTCACCACGTTGGAAGAGCGGGGTAAGCGCCATGTCACGCTCGATGCCCAGCGTTTCGCACCTGGGCGGCAACAAGAGAATGTGCTGCTTTACCCCACGCACTTCTGCCGCGATTGCGGCCAGGAGTACCTGCCTGTCTGGCACACGCAGCAACCGGTCAGCTTCAGCCCGCGTGAAATCGACGACATCGCGGCAGAAGACGACGCCAGCTATGGCTTTCTGTGCCCTTTGGTGCCCGGCCAGCAATACGGCGGCCTGCTCGAAGACCTGCCGGAAACCTGGATCGACCTCAGCCGTAGCGAGCCCAAAGTCAAGTCAGCCTACAAGAATGCCGTTCCCTATATGGTCACGGTCGATGCCAAAGGGCAATCGGGCTCGGGGACGGAGTTCTGGTTCATTCCGGGAAAGTTCCGCTTCTGCCTGAACTGCGGCACGACACACGAAGCCCACGGCAAGGATGCCAACCGCCTCTCCAGCCTGTCCGGCGAAGGCCGCTCTTCGGCCACGACCATGATTGCCCTGGCGGCCTTGCAGCAATTGTTTGCACTTTCCGAACCTGCGCCAGGGCAGCCTGACCCACGCAAGTTGCTTGGGTTTACCGACAACCGCCAGGATGCCGCCCTGCAGGCGGGGCATTTCAACGACTTCATTTTCCTGCTGACGCTGCGTGCCGGCTTGATCGGCGCACTGCAAGGCAGCGGCGGCCAACTCGATGAAGAACACCTGGCCGAAAGCGTATTCAAGGCGCTCGGCTTTCAAGGGGTCGATGAAGCCACCTTGGTGGAATATCTGCGCACCCCCAAACTCATGGGACTGGCCCGACAAGAAGCGCAACGCACATTGCGCTTCATCATCGCCTACCGGCTACTGCGTGATCTGCGGCGTGGCTGGCGCTTCAATAATCCGAATCTGGATCAACTCGGCCTGTTGCGGATTCGCTATCGAGACCTGGATGCCTTTTGCGCCGACGCCAGCATCTTTGCTGCAAACAGCACCTTGACCAAATTGACGGCAGTGCAACGGACAGTTCTGTTCGAATTACTGTTCGACACCTTGCGCCGCCATCTGTGCCTGGAAAGTCGTTACCTCGACCCGGTCGAGCAGGACAAGGCACGCACCAGCGCCCACACCTACCTGAATGAACGTTGGGCCTTCGCGCCCGACGAGAAACTCGATACCGGCCGCCATCTCATCCTCGGCAAGCGCCTGGAACACAAGGGCAAGCCGCGCACCGACCTGGTGACAGGTGGTCCACGTTCCCGACTGCTGCGGCAAATCAAGACAGACAAACTTTGGCGAGACAGCGCTTGCGCCAGCGAGGTCATTCAGTGGAAAGATGCTGAGTGGGTCGAGCTGATCGAATACATGCTCAAGGCAGCCGGCAACTATGGTTATGTGCAAAAACATGCCATTGATTCGCAGTTCGCAGGCTGGCGCCTGAACGCGGCTGCCCTGGACTGGTGCCTGATTGCCGATCAGCCGCAAACTGATAGCAATCGGATCAACCAGTATTTCCGCACCTTGTATCTCGGCATTGCCGACCTGCTGCGTCGGCCTTCGCATCCGCTGTTCGACTTCGAGGCCCAGGAACACACCGCCCAGGTGGATGCGCCACGCCGGCAACTGCTGGAGCAGCGTTTTCGCTACACCGAAAAAGACAGGCAGGACTGGGCGCAGAACCCGGCCCACGAAGCGCCGTTGGAACGTCTGCCGGTGATGTTCTGCTCCCCCACGATGGAGCTTGGCGTGGATATCTCCGCGCTCAACACCGTGTACCTGCGCAATGTGCCGCCGACCCCCGCCAACTACGCCCAGCGCAGCGGCCGCGCGGGTCGCTCGGGTCAGCAGGCGCTGGTCATCACCTATTGCGCGGCGCTCAGTCCGCATGACCAGTGGTTCTTCCACAATGCCGAGCAAATGGTGCATGGCGTCGTGCGCGCGCCAACCCTCGACCTGAGCAACCGCGATCTCATCGACAGCCATCTGCAAGCGGTCTGGCTGGCCAGCACCCAGGTGCCGCTGGACGACAGCATTGCGCCCATGCTGGATCTCGACCAACCTGGAAAACCACTGAAACAGCCCTTGCACGAAGCATTGCGGGCGCAGGCTGTCCAGCAGCGGGCCTTGGCCAGTGCCGACCGGGTCATCAACCAGCTTGAGGGCGAGCTTGAAGGCAGCGCCTGGTTCACGCCTGACTATGTGCGCCAGGTCATCGACAACGCGGCGCAAGCGTTCTCTGGGGCGCTGGAGCGCTGGCGCGTGCTGTTCGATGCCACCCGCCAACAGATGGATATGGCTGATCGCATCGTCAAGAGCCATACCGCCTCGCACACTGAACGCCAGAATGCCCAGCGCCGTTACGGCGACGCCGCGCGCCAGTACGCCGTGTTGCTCAAGTCCGGCAACGGCCAGAACAACGACTTCTACACCTATCGCTACTTGGCCAGCCAGGGCTTCCTGCCCGGCTACAACTTCCCGCGCCTGCCGCTGATGGCCTGGATTCCTGCCCGTGGAGGTCAGACGGTCAACGGCAAGGATGACGAAGGCAGCATGGTCAGCCGGCCGCGCTTCCTGGCCCTGTCCGAATTCGGCCCCCGCAGCCTCATTTATCACCAGGGCCGCATGTACCGCGTGGTGCGAGCCAAACTCAATGTAGGCAATACAGACCACATTTCCGGCAACAGCCAGTTGGCCACCATTGCCTCGTTGGTGTGCAGCCAGTGCGGCTACGGCCATCTCGGCGAGCCGGGCGGCGAACAGCCGCTGGTCAATCGCTGCGAGAACTGCGACGCCTTGCTCACCGAGCACGATTGGGTGCGCGAGCTCTACCGCATCGAAACCGTGGAGACCGTGGCCACCGAGCGCATCTCCATCAACGACGAGGAGCGCCAGCGTCAGGGCTTCGAGCTGCAAACCACTTACCGCTTCCTGCCCGGCCCCGATGGCCGTATCCAGCAGCAGAAGGCCACGATCCAACAAGGCGAGGACGTGCTGGGCGAGCTCACCTACGCGCCCGCTGCGCAAATCTGGCGCATCAACCGCGGCTGGCGCAGGCGCAAGGACAAGGAGCAACTGGGCTTCTACATCAACCCCATCACGGGCACCTGGAGCAAGCAGGATGCACCGGATGCGGAAGACGACCAGGGCGGCGACGATGCCTTGCTGGAAAAGGTGCCCAACCAACGCATCGTTCCCTTTGTGGAAGATCATCGCAATCTGCTGATCTTCGCTCCCGTACATGCCTTGCCTCTGGAGGCCATGGCCACTTTGCAGGCCGCGCTCAAGCGCGGTATCGAAATGACCTTCCAGATCGAGGAATCCGAACTGGTGGTCGAGCCACTGCCGAAGTCTGACGAGCGCCGCGCCTTGCTGTTCTACGAAGCGGCGGAAGGCGGTGCGGGTGTGCTCACACGCCTGGCAAACCATCGCGACGACCTTGCACTCGTCGCCAGCAATGCCCTGCAACTGATTCACCATCGCAAACCGCAGAGTGGCATTTGGACGCTGGACGATCTGCCGTCGCTGGAGCAGACCGATGAACTGGGCAATCATCAATGCGAGGCCGGCTGTTACCAATGCCTGCTCTCCTACTTCAACCAGCCGGATCACGAACACATCAACCGCCGCAATGCGGATGCGCTGAAACTGTTGGTCGCGCTGGCCAATGCTCAGGTGCAGCCCGTAACGAACAGCCCGGCCACCGTTGCCGCAACGACTTCAGAAGACGAGCTGCTCGACATCTGGCTGTCCGAACTCCGCCAGGCCGGGGCTAGACAACCTGATGCGGTCAATGTACCCGTCAACAATGGCGCGGCCATCGCCGCAGCCCAGTACAAGGCATCCCGTGCTCTGGTGTTTCTGTCCGCGGTGGATGAGCAGACCGCCAGCGTATTGCAGGACAAAGGCTGGCAGGTGCTCGATTTCTCGGACGCTTCACGCTGGCCACAACAATTCGCCGCGCACGCCGATGTGTTCGGTTCCAAGGAATAAAGGCGCATGACGATCCTCGAACACGACTTTCTACCCGGCAACCTGGTGCGCGCCCGAGGCCGCGAATGGGTGGTGCAGAGCGACTCCCGCCGCGACTGGTTGCGCCTGCGTCCATTGAGCGGCGCCGATGACGAAAGCATCGCCCTGATCCCCGAGTTGGAACTGCATCCCGTCGAACCTGCCACCTTCGACTGGCCCGATCCCGCACGCGCCGGCAACCACGCCGCCGCGCTGTTGCTACGCGATGCCTTGCGCCTCACCCTGCGCGCCGGCGCTGGGCCGTTCCGCTCCTTCGGCAACATCGCTGTCGAGCCGCGCGGCTACCAGCTTGTGCCGCTGCTGATGGCCTTGCGCCTGTCCACGGTGCGCCTGCTGATCGCCGATGACGTGGGCATCGGCAAGACCATCGAAGCCGGTCTGATCGCCCGCGAACTGATGGACCGTGGCGAAATCGCCCGCCTGGCCATCCTCTGCCCGCCACACCTGGTCGAACAATGGCAACGTGAGCTGGAGGCCCGTTTCAACCTGCATGCCATCGCGTTGACCTCGGCATCCGCATCGCGCATCGAACGCGACCTTCCGCATGGTGCGCGCCTGTTCGACCATCATCCCGTGGTGGTCGTCAGCCTGGACTACATCAAGAGCGAACGCCACCGCGAACAGTTTCTCGCCACCGCCCCCGAGTGCATCATCGTTGACGAGGCCCACACCTGCGCCAGCAGCGGCGCGGGCAAGCAATTGCGCTTCGAGTTGCTGCAACGCCTTGCCCGTGACGCGCAGCGACACCTGATTCTGCTGACCGCCACCCCTCACTCCGGTGACGAAACCGCCTTCTACAACTTGCTGTCGCTGCTCGATCCACGCTTTGCCGCCTTGCAAGGCCGCATGACAGCCTCCGACCCGCTGCGTCAGGAACTGGCGCGCCACTTCGTCCAGCGCCGTCGCAAGGACATCGTTGAATGGCAGGCCGAGACCCATGACGGACGAGGTTTTCCCCGCCGCATGAAAACCGAGCTGACCTACCAGCTCAGCGGCGAATGGGGCGCGTTCTTCGACGCCGTGCAGGATTACTGCCGCGAACTGGCTGAAACCATTGAGCAGCAAGAACAGCAAGGCGGCGCGCGCCTCATCTGGTACGCCACCCTGGCATTGTTGCGCTGCGTGGCATCGTCGCCCGCGGCCGCCGTCAAGGCCCTGACCACGAGGCTGGAAGGAACCCTGCCTGACGACGCCCTCCTCAGTGATGAACGCTTGCACGATGGCGAGGCCGATGATCTTTCCGGCAGTGATCTGGAGCCGCCCGCCCAGGTGCAGGATGCCGCGCCGCGCCTGCAAGCCCTGATCGCCGACGCGCAACGTCTTTCCGGCAAGGCCGGTGATCCCAAGCTGGCCGCGCTCATCCGGCATATTGACCTTCTTGTGAAGGATGGCTACCACCCGGTGGTGTTCTGCCGCTACATCGCCACCGCCCATTACGTGGCCGAACACATCAAGGCCGCTTTTCCGAAGGCCACCGTCGATGCCGTCACCGGCGAACTCACCCCCGAAGAACGCCGCGAGCGCGTGGACGACATGGCGGATGCCGAGCAACGCATCCTGGTCGCCACCGACTGCCTCTCCGAAGGCATCAACCTGCAGCACCTGTTCACCGCTGTCGTCCACTACGACCTGGCCTGGAACCCCACCCGCCATGAACAGCGCGAAGGCCGCGTCGATCGTTTCGGCCAGCAGGCCGACGAAGTCCGCTGCACCATGCTCTACGGGCAAGACAACCCGGTCGATGGTTTCGTGCTCAACGTCATCCTGCGCAAGGGCGAGGCCATCCAGAAGGAACTGGGCGTGCTGGTGCCCCTGCCCGAGGACGAAGCCCGCATCAATCAGGCTCTGGTCAAGGCGGCCCTGATGCGGCGCAGCGAAAGTGGCGTGGCCTCGCCGCAGGCCAGCTTCGACTTTGCAGAATCCGAACAGCAACTGGCGCCATTGCAGGCCCAGTGGCGAGATGCCCTGGAAAAAGCCAAGGCCAACCGCACCGTCTTTGCCCAGCGCCGCATCAAGCCCGACGAAGTGCTGCCCGAATGGCACAAACAGCAGCAGGCCCTGGGCACCCAGGCCGATGTGCAGCGTTTCCTGCAAAGCGCCTGCGTGCGTTTGGGGTCGCCACTGGAAATCGGCCGCAAACAGACCGCCCGTTTCTTGCCGCAACACCTGCCCGAAGCCCTGCGCCAACGCCTGGCCGACGAAGGCATCGACAAACCCCAACCCATCGACTTGGCCGAACTGCATCGCAGCCATCCGCTGGTCGGCCTGCTGGCCCAGCACCTGCTGGAAGACGCACTCGGCGGCGAACGTCCACTGGCCGCCCGTTGCGCCGCCACGCTGACCAATGACGTGGAAGTCGTCACCACCCTCTACCTGCTGCGCCTGCGCCACCAGCTCAGCTACGTGCGCCGCCGCGAGCCGTTCCAGATGATGGCCGAGGAAACCGTGGCCCTGGCCGTGCAAGGCCGCAACACGCCGCAATGGCTGGCCGATGACAGTGCCAGCCGCCTGCTCGAATGCACCCCCAGCGGCAACTTGCCGCCCGAGGCCGTGCAGCGTGAAGTGCGCGCCGCGCTGGATTATCTGGCCGCTCACCCACAGCAGCTGCAGGCACTGGCCGAGCAACGCGCCACAGCGCTGCTGGCCGACCATCAGCGCGTGCGCGAAGCCGCCCGGGACATTGGCCAGTACAGCGTCAGCCCCTGCCTGCCCGTGGATGTGATGGGTGTGTACGTATTGCTGCCGGACGCTCTCTGATGATGCACGAGCCGCCCATGACAGAGACCGAAACCACCGAGCTCAAAAAGTCTCTGGCCGAACTGAAACAGGGGCTGGTTTCGCTGACCGCCATGCTCAACAAGCACGGCCAGGGCGAACTGTGGTTCGGCATTGCGCCAAACGGTAAAGCCGTGGGGCTGGAGATCAACGAAAAAACCCTGCGTGATGTCTCCCAGGCCATTGCCGCGCATATCGAACCGGCCATCTATCCACAAATCACCCAGCAGCTCATTGAGGGTAAGCATTGCCTGCAAATCAAGGCCGAGGGCTGGCAGCAGCCTTATCTGGCCTATGGCCGTGCCTACATGCGGGTGGCCGATGAAGATAAAAAACTCAGTGCCAGCGAACTGAAAAACCTCATCCTGCAAAGCAACCAGGATGCGCTGCGCTGGGAAAACGAACCCAGCGGCCTGGCACTGGAACAATTGAACCCCGAAAAAATCAGCCGCTTCCTTGCACGCGCCGGCCTGCCGCCAGACAGCGTCGCCAACGCCCTGGAAAAGCTCGACCTGTTGCGCCAGGGTGCGCCCATCAACGCCGCCAAACTGTTTTTTGCCCACCAGCCCATCCAGTTGCGCTGCGCGGTATTTGCCACCACCACCAGCTCCACCATCATCGACCGTCATGATTTCGACGGCGATATCCTCGAACTGATCGAAGAAGCCGAAAAATACGCCCTCAAAAACATCCACATCGGCATGCGGCTGGAAGGCTTGCGCCGCGTGGACGTGCCAGAAATCCCCCTCAAGGCCATCCGCGAAGCGCTGGTCAACGCCTTTTGCCACCGCGACTGGCGCGACCCCGACTTTGTGCAGGTTGCCGTGTTCAAGGATCGCCTGGAAATCCGCAGCCCCGGCAGCCTCTACGGCAACCTGACTTTTGACGAGATACGCCAGGGCAACGTCTCCCGCCGCCGCAACCCGAGAATCGCCGAACTGCTGCGCCGCATTCATCTGGTGGAAGCCTGGGGCCGGGGGGTGCCACTGATTCTGGAAAACGCCCCGGATGCCAGCTTCATCGAAATCGGCGGGCTGTTCATTACCCGCTTCAAGCGGCCATCGGCGCTGGAGGTTGGTGCAGAAACCAGTACAGAAACCGTTGATACTAGTAGAGAAACCAGTACAGAAACTCTGAAAACTAGCAGAGAAAACGCCAAGACTGGTAGAGAAACCAGTACAGAAACTGCCCCTTCCGATGCACTGGCAGGGCTTTCAACAGCGCAAAAAATCCTGCACCACCTGCAATTGACACCGGCCAGCACCGCCAAAGACCTTGCCCAAAAAATCGGCATCACGGAAAAGGGCGTTCGCTATCACCTGGAGCAACTGAAGAAACAGGGCAGGCTGCGCCACGTTGGCCCGACCAAGGCTGGCCATTGGGAAATTCTGGGGGAGACCAAATCATGAAACGCATCCGCAAGCCCCAGGCCACGCTGAACCTTCCCACCCTCAAGCTCGAAGGCGGCCTGTTCCTGCCCGACCAACTGGAAAAAGCCGCCCAGGGCCGCGCCGGCGCCCAGAGCGAGGCCGACTACGGCACCCCCAAGGGCGTCAAGCTCAAGGACGAATACAGCCGCGCTTTCCAGATCGCCTGCGCCCAATGGCAGCACTTCGCCGCGCAGACGGAACGCGCCGACATCGACGCCGCCCAGCTCACCACGGCCTTCATCCACGAACTGCTGCGCGACGCCTTTGGCTACGCCGCCTTGCAAGCCGCGTCGGCACAGCAAGTGGGTGAACTGCGCTACCCGGTCAGCCTCATGGCCGGCAGCCTGCCCGTGCTGGTGGCTCCACACACTCTGGGCCTGGACGAGGCCGATGCACAGTTTGCCGTGCAGGGCGGCGGCAGCCGCAAGAAAGCGCCTTTTCTGGCCATGCAGGAATTGCTCAACGCCAGCGAACCGCTGCAATGGGGCATCGTCAGCAATGGCAAGCAACTGCGCCTGCTGCGCGACGCTGCCAGCCTTACCCGCCCCAGCTTTCTCGAAGTCGATCTGGCCGACCTGCTTGGTGGCCAGCGTTATGCCGAATTCGCCAACGTCTGGCGCCTGCTGCACGCCAGCCGCGCGCCACGCCCCGGACAAGGCGCTACAGCGTGCATCTGGGAACAATGGCGCAGCGAAGGCCAACAGGAAGGCACTCGCGTGCGCGACGGCCTGCGCAATGGTGTCGAACAAGCTCTGCTGACACTCGGTCAAGGCTTCCTGCAACACCCCGCCAACCACGCCCTGCGCGCCGCCCTTCATGACGGCACGCTCAGCAAGGATGAATATTTCCAACAACTGCTGCGCCTGATCTACCGACTCATCTTCATCTTCACCGTGGAAGAGCGCGGCGTTCTTCATCCACATGCACACCCGCAGGACGACAGCCCGGAAGCCTTGGCCGCCCGCCGCGCCTATGCCGAAGGCTACGCCCTGGCCCGCCTGCGCGAGCTGTGCCTCAAGCGCCGCGCCCGCACCCGGCACGACGACCAATGGCAAGCCATCCGCATCGTCTTCCGCGGCCTGGCCCAGGGCGAGCCGCGCCTGGCCTTGCCCGCCCTGGGCGGCCTGTTCGCTCCCGCGCAATGCCCAGATCTGGATGCCGCCAGCCTGGACAACGCCCACCTGCTGGCCGCCCTGCAACATCTGCGCTGGGCCAAGCCGACCGGCGCGCAAAGCATGGTGCCGGTGGACTACCGCAACATGGGGCCAGAAGAACTCGGCAGCGTCTATGAAAGCCTGTTGGAACTGGTGCCCGCCATCGATCTGCCAGCGCGCACCTTCGGCTTCGTTGGCCGCACCGAAGAGGGCAGCACCGCCGGCAACGCCCGCAAGCTCACCGGCAGCTACTACACCCCCGACAGCCTGGTGCAGGAACTGATCAAAAGCGCGCTCGATCCCGTCATCGAACAGCGCCTGGCGGCCCATCCAGCCAACCCCACCGAGGCACTGCTGGCCATTCGCGTCATCGACCCGGCCTGCGGCAGCGGCCACTTTCTGCTCGCCGCCGCCCGCCGTCTGGCGGAAAAGCTGGCCCAGTTGCGCAGCCTCGAAGGCGGGCAGGAAGGCGCCATCCAGCCGCAGGACTACCGCCACGCCCTGCGCGAAGTGGTGGCCCGCTGCATCTACGGTGTGGACCGCAACCCCATGGCCATTGAACTGGCCCGCATGGCCCTGTGGCTGGAAGGCTACGAGGAAGGCCGCCCGTTGGGCTTCCTCGACCACCACCTGCAAGTCGGCGACGCCCTGTTGGGCCTGACCGACCTGAACGCGCTGGAACAGGGCGTCGCCAAGGATGCCTTCAAGCCCTTGAGCGGCGACGACAAGGACGTCTGCAAGGAATTGGCCAAGGCCAACGCCGCCGGCCTCAAGCAGATCGCCAAAGATCTGCAAGGCAAGCAGATGCTGCTGGGCGTGGACAACCGCAGCGGCCTGGAAGCCCTGCGTGCCATCGAAACCCTGCCCGCCGACACGCCCGAACAGGTGACCGCCAAGGAACAGGCCTGGCGCCACTTTCTGGCGGACTCCGCCCACAGCCCGCTGGCCCACGCCGCCGATGCGCTGGTGGGCGCCTACCTGCTGCCCAAGACGGAGGACACGGCAGAAACCGTACCCACCAGCATCACCCTGCATGCGCTGCTGACCGCGCCGGAACGTGCCCAGACCGAGCACGCCGCCCCCATCGCCGCGGCCCGCGACGCCTGCGAGCAGGCGCGCGTGTTCCACTGGCCGCTGGCCTTCCCGCAGGTGTTCGCGCAAGGCGGCTTCGACTGCGTGCTGGGCAATCCGCCTTGGGAGCGCATCAAGCTGCAAGAGGAAGAGTTCTTCGCCACCCGCCATCGCGACGTGGCGGAGGCCCGCAACAAGGCCGAACGCGCCCAGCGCATCCAGTGGCTCAGCGAAGGCATGCTGGCGCGCCACCTGTACCCCGAGCCGGCCCACCAGGTGCACGAGGACGAGACCGAAAAACGCCTCTACCGCGAATTCGTCACCGCCCGCCGCACGGCAGAAGCGGCCAGCGTGTTTGCCCATGTGAAAGGCACCGATGGCGGCCGCTATCCGCTGACCGGCGTGGGCGACGTGAACACCTACGCGCTGTTTGCCGAAACCATCCTGCAAATCCATGCCGACAGTGGCCGCGCCGGCTTCATCGTGCCCACTGGCATCGCCACCGACGACAGTACCAAGGCGTATTTCGGCCACATCACCCAGAACCGGCGGTTGGTCAGCCTGTACGACATCGAGAACCGCGACAAGCTGTTCCCCGCCGTCGATAGCCGCATGAAGTTCTGCCTGCTCACCCTGGGCGCGGCGGAACAGGCCGAATTCGTCTGCTTCGCCACCCAGGTCGGCCAACTGGCCGACCCGCGCCGTCGCTTCACCCTCACGCCCGACGAATTCCGCCTCATCAACCCCAACACGCTCACCTGCCCGGTTTTCCGCAGCGAGCGCGACGCGGAACTGACCAAGAAGCTCTACCGTGCCGCCCCGGTGCTGATGCGCGATGCCGTCACCGCAGGCGAGGGCAAACAAGCCAAAGTGGTGGAGCCTGAGCAAAACCCGTGGGGCATTTCGTTCATGCGCATGCTGGACATGTCCAACGACAGCCACCTGTTCAAGGACGCGCCAGCCGCCGACCACCTGCCGCTGTACGAAGGCAAGATGGTACAAGCCTATGACCATCGTGCGGCAAGTGTAGAGGTGAATCTTCAGAATAGGGTGCGGCCAGGCCAGCCGAAAGAAACAACGTTATCTGAGCACCAAAACTCTGATTACAAGGTCAAGCCACAGTACTGGGTTTCCAAAGCTGTCGTCGATCAAATACTCTACGACCAGTGGAGCCATGAGTGGATGATTGCCTTCAAAAGCGTGACCAGCCCGTCCAATGAAAGAACATTCATATCGTCGCTTGTTCCGTATTCGGCGCTCTCCAATTCCCTAATTGGATTCATATCCAATCAGGAGCCAAATAATCTCGCAGCCTTCTACGCTAATCAAAACTGCTTGGTATTCGACTATGTAGCAAAAAACAAGGTCGGCGGCGTAAACCTGAATTTCTTCTTGGTGAAGCAACTACCCTTCCTACCCTCAAACCGCTACACCGAGTCCGACCTCGCCTTCATCGTCCCGCGCGTACTGGAGTTGACCTACACCGCCCACGACCTCTCCGGCTGGGCACAAGACTTGGGCTACGACGGCGACCCCTTCCCCTTCGACCCCGACCGCCGCGCCATCCTGCGCGCCGAACTCGATGCCTACTACGCCAAACTCTACGGCCTCACCCGCGAAGAACTGCGCTACATCCTCGACCCCGCCGACCTCATGGGCGAGGACTACCCCAGCGAAACCTTCCGCGTGCTCAAGGACAAGGAACTGAAGGAGTTCGGCGAATACCGCACGCAACGGCTGGTGCTGGAGGCGTGGGATGTGTTGCAACAGCAGCAGCCGATCACTGTGCCCACCGTCAAACCGTCGCGACGTACCGTGCCGCTTCCCGTCTATGCCGAAGGCGGCACGCCTGCTTCCGAAGCCGAGGATTGGCTGGCAGGGTTGGTCTGCGACGTACTCCTGCAAGCCGGGCCGTGTGACGACAATCGCCTGCGGCGCATTCTTGGGGCACGATTGCCGGAAGACACGCCACATGCCGAGAGACTGCATGATTGGCTGGGGGCGGTGAACACGGAGCGTTGGACGCACATTTGTGGTTGGCTTCGTGACCTGTTGGGCGTCGCCGCAACGGCACCGCTGTCCATCCGCAACCCGGAAGCGCTGGCCGACATCATTGGCGATCATCGCACCGAATCGCTGGCTCGTGACTTGATCGAGGCTCGTCGCCACCATGAGGCCGCTCTGGCAGAAGTGATGGCAGATTCGGCATCGGATGCGCAGACCGACGAACTGCGCAAACGGGGATAAGTGCTTATGAATGGTGCCGCCCTTTCGACGACAGGCCATGCCAGGCCACGCCTCTGGGTCGAAACACTGTGGTTGCTGGATTCGCTGACATCCCAGCGACTCTTGCGCGAGATCCCCTTGCGGCGCGGGCTCAATCTGATCGTGTCGCCACCTGGAGCGGGTAGCTCCGGTCACGGCGTCGGAAAAACAGCCTTCTGCCAGTTGTTGCGCTTCGTGCTGGATGATCCGCTTTGGTCCGGTGGTTCGACCTTACGCGACGAACTGCTGAGCAGTCGCGAGCTGAAAGAAGGCGCAGTCGCCGCCCGTGTGCATGTGGGTGGCGAGGTGTGGACGGTCCTGAAGCCGTGGCTGCATCAGAAACACTATCGAGCATCGCGATCTGCTGATTGGCGTCAACTGGCGGCCAATGAAGCCGAAAACGAGTTCAGTGCCTACCAGGCTGCGCTGCGCCAGCATCTGGTCGAAATCCTGCCCGTTCAGGAGCTGCCAACGTCGAAGCAATCCATCGAGTGGCACCAAATTCTGGCCTGGTGTTCCCGCGACCAGAATGCGCGCTACCACAACTACTACCAGTGGCGCGCCGATGGTGTTGGATTCAGCCTGCCAGCAAGGTCGCCAGCGGCACTCATGCAAATCGTGCTAGGTCTGTTGCATGACGCGACAACACTGCGCGACCTGGACAGCACCGCCAGGGAGATGGAGGATCAGAAATCGAAGTTGCAAGCACTGCGCGAGGAGCCCGCGCGCTTGCTGAAACATGTGCGCCGCCAATTGACTCGCCGCCTCGATGTCTCTGCCGCTACTCCGTTCCGGCAGGACGGCTTGCTTGAGCACCCAAACCTGATCGACATCGCCAAGCAGCGTCATGAGGCCTATCAGCAGGAACTGTCGGCCATCGATGCCGAGCGGCGAGAACTCGCGGCACAGCGTCAGGCGTGGGTGGAAAAGCGTGCGCCGCTGAAAGCTGGCATTGACCTTCTGACCAATGAGATCAAGCAGAACGAAGCCATGCTGGCCGGTGACATGCAGCGGGTAGCCGAGTTGCAGGAAGAAGCATCGTCTTTGCAACAACAGCTACCCACTCGCTGCGACGCAGGAAACCGATTGCTCAGGGATTGCAGCCATGTGATGGAGCGGATCGAGCAGACGCAGATCGATCGGAAGCAGCGGATCACTCTGCATCAGCGCTCCAAAGGAGAGCTTGAAAGCGAACTGGCGCCCCTGCGTCGCCGACGGGATGAGCTGGAGGCCGAGACAGCGCCCATGAATGCACAAGTTGCAGCCATCGATCAACGGGAAGCCGAGCTTATGACGAGGCACGCACAATCCCTGTCAGCCGACCAGCTTCTCAGTGATGCCATCGAGGACTATGAGCACTACGAGAGCATTGCATCTGGAAGATCACAATCAAGCGATATCGTGACAGTAGAGCGAAAGTTGGAGTCGACTCGGCACCGTCACGAGCAACTTCTAATACAGCACGAGAAGGAGCGTGAGGCCGTAAAGGGGCGTCGCCGGGCGATTAGTGAGTCTATGCAGGCTGTTGCCAAGTCGTTGCCCTCTTTCCAATGGGGCGTTTTCAACGATGAGGATAGGCACCGCAACCATCCATTTCAGATGGGGCCAATGCACTCGACAACCTTCAAGGTTCTGGAAATTCTGGCCGGGGATATCGCCTGCTTGCTCGACAGCACCTCCCCGGATAGCTTTCATCCGGGATTCCTGCTGCACGACTCACCTCGCGAGGCAGAAATGAGTGAGGCCATATTGTGGTCACTGCTTGGGCATGTCGCATCGAGTGGAGGTGATTCTTTCCAGTACATCGTCACCACATCGACTGAGCCCCCAGATGCTTTCAAGTCCTTTGAGCGGCTCAGGCTTTCATCCGACAGCGAGGATGGTCTTCTGCTTCGTCAGCGGGTGGGTGCAGAACAGGCGTCTTTGACATGAGTACCGCGGTGAATCCACTACAGCGGGCGCTGGTCGAGAAAGCCGGCCACGACAACGGCTTCGAGCATGTGCTGTCGCCGGTGGGCGATGCGGTGGGGCTGGCTTCGGCTCGCCATCGCTGCCAGGCGGCAGTGACCGCAGGGGCCGAAGGTTTCGAGGTGCGCTTTCAACCGGCAACGCCCGCGCTGCTGCCGGAGTTGCTGCGCAGCTTCCAATCTTGGGCCGGAGCAGATGGCGTGTTTTGTGTGCCCACCCTGGCCGATCTGGCAGCCCTGCTGCGCCGCACGGCCAGCCTGTCGCAGGCCTTGCCGAATCAGGCAGTGCGTGACTACCACGCGGCAGTGGCGCAAGCTGTCGAAACGATGCCTGCCGAAGCCCGGGGCACGGAAGTCGAACGCCTGGTGCGCCAGCGCGTGGGGCAGGCGCGTTACCGCGATGCCTTGCTGACCTACTGGGGTGGTGCCTGCGCGGTGACCGGCGTCACCGTGACCGAGGCACTGCGCGCTAGCCATGCCAAACCCTGGGCCGAATGCGCCGACGACGCCGAGCGGCTGGATGCCTTCAACGGCTTTCTGCTGGTGGCCAATCTCGATGCGCTGTTCGACCGCTTTCTGATCAGCTTCGACGATACCGGACATTTGCTGACCAGCGCCCGCCTGTCCCAAAGCGATCTGCCTGGGCTTGGCATTCATTCGGGAATGACGTTGCGCTGGCTGACCAGCGAGCACCGGCATTATTTACAGTGGCACCGCGAGCGCTTCCTGCTCGGTGCCTGATCGAAGGAAAAACATGGCCAAGGCCGAAGCAAGCGTCGAAGAGCTGGTATCCATGATCGAGCGGGGCGAACTGCGCTTGCCAGAGATGCAGCGCCAGTATGTGTGGCGCTCCACGCGAGTGCGCGATCTGCTGGATTCGCTGTAGCGCGGCTACCCATCGGGCGCAATCCTGCTTTGGGAAACGGATGAAGCTGTGCCGCTGCAGGATTTCGCGGTCAGCCAGAGCACGAGTCCTTACCAGAGCACGCGGCTTCTGCTGGATGGTCAGCAGCGTCTGACATCGCTCTCTGCCGTTATTCGCGGCGAGCCAGTATCGGTGCGCGGCCGTCGTCGGCCTATCGACTTGCTGTTCAACTTGGAGCATCCCGACCAGTTGGCGGTCGTGACCGAAGTGGAAGAGAACGGCGACGACGAGGACGATGTTGACGACGATAGCGAACTGATTGGCGATGAGACGGACTCGACCGAGGACGAACTGCTCAAGCGCTTCAACAAGATGACTTTCGTGGTGGCCACGAGGAAGCTGGAGCAGTTGCCGCATTGGGTGAAAGTGTCGGAAGTGTTCAAGAACGACAACGATGCGCCGTTCCTCAAACGTGCGGGCATCAGTGGTTTTGACGATCCTCGTTATGAGAAGTACAGCCAGCGCCTGGCCCGGCTACGTGGCATCCGCAAGTACGTTTATCGGATGGATGTACTGGAACGGACGCTTTCCTACGATGAGGTCACGGAAATCTTCGTCCGGGTCAATTCACTGGGAGCCAAGCTGCGCAGTTCCGACTTGGCTCTGGCGCAGATCACCGCCAAGTGGCGGCACTCGCTGCAGACGTTCCAGGATTTTCAGAAGGCCTGTGCCAAGACGGGCTTTGACCTCGATCTCGGTTTGCACCTGAAGAACCTGATGGCGTTTGCCACCGGTCAATCGCGTTTCCAGATCGTGGGTAGCCTGAGTGTGGAGAAGCTGCAGAAGGCGTGGAAAGAAGCCTGCGAGGGCATGGAATTCGCGCTCAACTTCCTGCGTAGCAATCTGGGCATCGATAGCCCGGCGCTGCTGTCGTCGCCCTTCCTGCTGGTGGTGCTGGCGTATTTCGGACACAACCGCAACTATGCGCTGAGCAACAATGAGGCCCGCCAACTGCGCTATTGGGCGCTGATGGCCAATGCCAAAGGCCGCTTCTCCCGAGGCTCCAGCGAAACCATTCTGGATCAGGATTTGGCAAGTATTCGTCAGGGCGGAGCGGTGAGCGAGCTGATTGACCGGCTGCGCCTGCAGTTCGGCCGCCTGGACATTATCGCGGAGGAACTGGAAGGCCGCAACCAGCGCAGCGCGCTGTTCAAGACCATGTTCCTGGCTTTCCGCGCTGCCGGTGCGAAAGATTGGCGCAGCCATCTGGCCATTGCTCTGGATCATTCGGGCGCCCAGCATCGCTTGCAGTTCCATCACATCTTTCCCAAAGCCGTATTGAAGACCAGCTTCACTGCCCGCGAGGCGGATGACATCGCCAATCTGGCCTTCATCGGCGG
This sequence comes from Thauera butanivorans, assembly GCF_048398245.1. Taxonomy (NCBI): domain Bacteria; kingdom Pseudomonadati; phylum Pseudomonadota; class Betaproteobacteria; order Rhodocyclales; family Zoogloeaceae; genus Thauera; species Thauera butanivorans. The sequence continues at coordinate 4,674,812 of NZ_CP183038.1, read as the reverse complement.
CAAGACGAATCGCGCGATCAGCGACAAGGCCCCGGCGGTTTACCTGCCCCCGCTGGTGGACCAGCTTGGCGAGCCAGCGTTCGCAGCACAGTGCATCCCGGTCGAGGCATCGCTGCTGGAAGTGGAAAGCTACAAGGCTTTCTTGCTTGAGCGACGCAAGAGGATTGCAACGGCGCTGAATACGTTTGTTGGGCCTGCAGATTGAGCCGGTGGACGGCTGTGTATATAGGCCAGGGGGCTCATACTGCCTGACCTAGCTACCGAGGTAGATGGCAGTGATTTGAACGCGCTCGTGTCCCACCTCACGGCTGATGGTTTGGCGAGCACGGCTGTCTTCCATACGTTGTGTTGGGCTTAATGCCCTGACTGAAGGCCCACCCGCCGCCGGTGCCTTCCATCCCGTCAGCACCTCATACCGCATCTGCGCGTACCGATGCCGCAGTCCGTGCATGTTGCTCAACCCTGCCGCCTTGCATTGCCCGTCGTAGACGTGCCGCTGCTGGATGTAGGTCTTGTTCGCAGGGATCAGCGAGCCCAACCCTGTCAGCCGGTGTGCTTCGTCCAGCACCGTCCGCTGCTCCGGTGTCGTGATCGGTACCGTCCGGTCGCGCCCGCCCTTGGCCCATGAGCCTTTGATGGCGATGTGATCGCCACGGTCGGCATAGCGGGGCTGGAACTTGATGGATTCCTCTCGCCGCAGACCGAAGGCCGCTTGCAGACGCAGGCTCATGCGAACGTGTGGATCGGTGATCCTGTCCAGTCCGTCGCCCAGTTCCTTGGCCTTGCTTTCGCCGGTCACATAGCGCCGCTCGGGAATGCCCAGCTTGGTGTTGTCCGCTGGCAGGATGCCTGCCTTGCCGACCTTCTCGGCCCACCAGCGCAGGTGAGCCATGCGGTTCTTCAGTGTGCCGGCCGACAGGCCTTCGGCTTGCCAGCGCTGCAACAGGGCTTCGACGTGCTTGCCCTTGAGCGAGGTCGCCCGCATCTGGCGGAAGCCTGCTTCGCGCAGTTGGCGTGCGGCCAGGCTCAGTGAGCGCTGCCGGTCGGCCTGGGTGGCGTGGCTGCCGTCGCGGTTGCGCTGGCAAAGCTGGCGCAGGGTGTAGGTCAGGTCGTCCATTGCGATGTTGTTTCGTCGGTTGTCGGGGCTGAGAAGCGAACGGTCAGTGTTTTTGCCAACTCGCCAAGGCGAGATCCCCGAAGGGCAAGGGCCAGGTGCTCAGTTCACCTGTGGCCTCGAATGAGGCGTCCGCCTTGCTTCCTGTGGGAAGGCCGGGCGGAAGAGTTGCAAGGGACGACAACGCGATGTGCTGGGATAGGTACCTCCTGTGGAGTGGTGGAAACGAGCTGACAGACCGCGCGAGGTCGGGCGACCCGCGACGAGTGGCTGGAGCGCCGGATGTGTATTGCGACGATGGCGGGACGAACCACGCCGAGGATGAGGAAGGCTCTGCCCATCGGTAGGGCGGCACACAGAGCGAGCCGGGGTGTGCCAGGGATGGTTCCGTCCGGCGAGCCGGGTCGGCGCTTGCAGGAACCTGCGCCAGGGTTCCGGTGTTCATACCCACCGGCAGGTTGTTGCTGGGCCAGTGTCCCGGGGCATCGTCATGTGCGCCGCCATCAATGCGATGCCGCGCCAACCCGCATTGTTGCTGCAGTTCGCCGGGCCGTCACTGCGGCGGGCAGTGACGGCCCTATCTGTCTCATGCCGAGCCCAGGGACCCCAGCCGTGCAGCAGCAGGCGTGTTTCCCAGGGCTGTTGGCAGCATTTCGCTGCCAGCCATGCACCCGATGATCTGCCCGATGGGCAGCGATGGCGTCTTCAGCATGCGCCGGATCTGATCCAGATGCCGTTGCGCCACCTCGCGCGACGCAGGTTTTGCAGCTTGGTTGCTGGACGATGGAGAAGGGGCAGGCGGCGAGCCATGCTGGCTGTTGCTGACGGCCTGCACGGGTGTCTGCTGCGGGGCGGATTTGCGCGCCGCCCAGAGCTTGAAGACGCCTTCCACGGCCTTCTTGATCAACCCGTAGAGGTAGGCGATGGCGTTGTGCACACCACCTGATTCGCAGCGCACGTCCCACTCGGCCAGTACCGCCAGGCGTTGCTCCGGAGGCAAGCCCCTGAGACGCGCGGTGAGAACCCGTTGCTGATCCTGTGGCAGTTGCCGGAAGCGGGCCGGCACATACGGCCCAGATCCCTGCACTTCGGGTGGTGAGCGGTACGTACGTACTTCTTTTAATACTTCTTTTTCTACAGTACGTACTGTTGCTGCAGATGCCGGAACGGGTTTCGGAATGCCGCTGCTGGCTTCGGGAACGAGGGCATCGCGCGCAGTTGAGCCACCAGGATTGCCCGGATCATGGTCATCGTCATGCTGCTGCAGGCGCCTGATCCGCTCTTGCATCGTTGCAGGCAGCTTTTCCAACCTGTCCGGATGGCGCATGGCCTCATCGAGAATGGACTGCGCCAACTGGCGAATCGTCGCACTGGCATGGCCGAGCGCCCGTTCCAGCAGGGGCAGGTAATCCTCGTCCTCCAGGCAGGCCTCGTCGAACGCGAGGGGCTGATTCCGTACCGCGTAGCGGCTGGCCATCGAGAAGCCGGTCATCGGGTTGCGGCGGTACTCGACCAGGGCAATCCACGTGGACAGCCGCAGGCACAGCACGGCCCTGGACACGGTTTCAAGGGCCGCCCGCTTGCTGCCCGGTGCGCTGGGCAGGTATTTGCGCAACGCGTCGTAGCTGAGGATCACGGTGCCGTCGCTGCTGGCCAGCGAGCGGAAAGTCAGCCAGGCGTTGCGCTCCAGTGGTGTCAGCCGCTCATCGAGCAACAGGGCTTTCGGGGTGATGATGTCTGAGGCTTGATGTGACATGGTGAGGCTCCCATCGGTATCGGCCAACTGGCCAAAGGAGCCGTCATCTCACCCCGGCATCACCGCTGCCGCAGCCATCAATCCGAACTGCGCTTCTTCCGCTTTTTCGGGCTGAAGCGGGGCGCAACATCCTTGGTGTTCCGGATCAGGAGGTGGGAAAATGAGCCCGTTGCAGCGCATTGGACGTTGGCGAACGTTGATGGCCGTTTTCGCTGCCACTGATCAGGTCGTCTGCTGACGCATCGCATCGGTAATGGGAGTGCAGGAAGTGTCCAGGGAGGGCCATCCGCCGCTACCGAGAGACACGCTTGATTTTTTGATCCAAGAATAGATCCAAGCGCGTCGATGTGGCTCAAAAACTCCTTTGCAAATCAACAGCATGCGGCGAAAACGCCACTTCTGCATCGGGAAGTGAGTCGATCACAACCTGTGTCGTCAGGTAATTTTGCGGTTGGTGCGACTTCGGTTTGTTGATGGCCACAGATATGAGGAGATCCTGCCGATGAGCCAGGAGGGACAACTGCTCGACAGGAAATCGCTGCGTGCCGTGTTGGGCAAGACAGCCGATTGGGGAGAACTGGTCAAGGATTGTGTGGCCTTCGCGAACGCGACGGGCGGCCATCTTCTGATCGGTATCGAAGATGATCACAGCATTCCGCCTGCGGATCAGCAGATTCCTGTCGACCTGCCGGACACATTGCGGCGCAAGCTTGCCGAGCGTACGGTCAATGTGGGTGGTGTTGCCCAACATTCTGACGGCCGCCAATGGCGGCCAATACATCGACCTGAGCATTCCGCGTGCCACGGCTGTCGCTTCGATCACCGATGGCCGCTACTTTCTGCGCGTCGCAGACCAGAGCAAACCGGTCACTGGTGACGAGGTGATGCGTCTGGCTACCGAGCGCAGTGCGCTGCCCTGGTAGACCCAGACAACCCTGCATATCTCACGCACGGAGCGTGACTCCGGCAAGCTCCACCGCCTGCTGGACGCCCTGCGCGCATCCGACCGTGTGAAGGCGTCCGTCAAGGAAAAGGATGACGAGGAACTGCTTGATCACTACCAGCTTGCCCAGGGCCAGTACCTGACCCATCTTGGTCTCCTCTGCATCGGCAAGCAGCAGCGCCGGGCGCAACTGGCGACCGCTCCGGTCATCCAGTTCATCAAATACGACGAGCATGCCCAGAAGGTCAACAAGCTGGTCTGGGACGACCATACCTTGAACCCGATGGAACTGATCGAAGCCGTTTGGCAGGACGTGCCCGATTTTCGTGAGCGTTACGGATTGCCCGATGGCCTGTATCGCCAGAACCTGCCCGCATTCGATGAGATCGTGGTGCGTGAACTGCTGGTCAATGCCCTTGCGCATCGCCCCCACACTCAGCGGGGCGACATCTTCTTGAACCTGCACCCCGACCGGCTTGAAGTCGTCAATCCCGGCTTGCTTCCCTTGGGTGTCACACCGCAGAACGTCCTGCACACGACCGTACGCCGTAACGAGCATCTTGCCCGACTGTTTCACGACCTCAAGCTGATGGAGTGGGATGCAGTAGACTTGGCCAATGCCGCGATGGCGGATGATTGCTCCCTGCATTACTGGCGCGAACGCAAGCATGAAGTGGATTTCGTGGTGCAGCCGGTAGTGCATTGGGTGGGGGCGGGCGATGCCTGATGAATGAAGGGATATTCCGGATGCGCACTACCGCCGAGACACTCTCGCTATTGCTGGCCGAGCTTGGCAGCAGCGGCGATTTCGCCACGCGCTTCACCGTCGAAGCCGATCCGCAGTTGCATGTCGAAGGCGTGGGCGATGTGCCCTTGCCGGTGACGATCCACAGCGCGCATCGCCTGTGCGCGGTGGCGCGACCGGCGCATCACGGCTACAAGGATCAGACGCGGCTCGATCCGCGCGTGCGCGACACCTGGGAGATTCCCGCCAGCGCCATCCGTTTCGATTCGTGGCAATGGCCATCCGTGCTCGGCCGCGCGCTGGCGCGCATTGCCCGCGAGCTGGGGCTGCCGTCCGACGTTCAGCTCGACGCCGAGCTGCACAACCTGCTGGTGTATGCGCCGGGCCAGTTCTTCGCCGTGCATCAGGATTCGGAAAAGACGGATGGAATGCTGGGTACGCTGGTCGTGACGCTGCCGTCGCGTTTCACCGGGGGTGATTTCGTGGTCTCCCACCAGGGCCGGACGCTGCGTGCACGCGGCTCGGCCAGTCGGCTGAGCATGGTCGCCTTCTACGCCGATTGCCACCATGAAGTCCGTCCAGTGAAGCAGGGCTACCGTGTCGTGCTGACCTGGAACCTGATCGCGCGAGGCGGCGCGAAGCCGGCCGAGGTGTCGGCGCAGACGCTCGCCGCGCTGGCCGATGCTGTGAACGCCTTCTGGCAGCCGCCGCAGCCAGGCCGGGGGGATGATGACGAGAGCGAGCCGCCGGACCGGCTGGTCTATCTGCTCGACCACGAATACACGCAGAGCGGCCTGTCCTGGACACGGCTGAAGGGGGCGGATGCGGTGCGTGTGGCCGCTCTGCGCAAGGTGGCGGAACGACTGGATGCGGAGATCTTTCTGGCTTTGGCCGATGTGCACGAAATCTGGTCGGCCGAGGACGACCCCGGGGAATACGGGCATTGGGACTACGCGGACGATGAAGAAGAAATGGCCGACGACGACGATGTCGCTGCCGAGCCGGTTCTGGGGGAACTGATCGACAGCGACATCGAACTGCGCCACTGGCTTGCCCTCGATGGCAGCGAACTGGACTCCGAGGCCAGCTTCGTTGCCCGCCATGAGCTATGTTTCACCCGTCCATCGTCCGACTGCACGCCGTTCGAGTCCGAGTATCAGGGCTACATGGGCAACTACGGCAACACGCTCGATCGCTGGTACCACCGTGCTGCCGTGGTGATGTGGTCGCGCGAGAACGCGTTTGTCATCCGTGCCCGGCAGTCGCCGCACTGGGCCATCGAGCAGATCGCCGACAGGCTGGAAGCCGGCGATGCAGCACAGGCATTGGTGTGGGCGCGGCGCCTGCAGCCTTTCTGGAAGCGGGCGGCACACAGGGCCGATGTTGCCTTGCTCGACGCCACTTTGCCGGTGGCGGCGCTGATCGAGGACGCGGACATTGCCGACATGTTGCTGGCGCCATTCTCCTTGCGGGAGCTGACGCGACAAATGGCGCCGTGCCTGTTGTGGCTGATGAAACGGCATGGCCTGGCCTGGTGTGCCGGGCGCCTGCGCCAGTGGGCCGCGCCGTATCAGGATCCCGACTGCCAGCTCGCCTGGCTGGCGCATACGCTGCCGGGATTGACCGTGGCCTTCGGTGCGGCGGCGAACATGAATGGTCCGGCGCTGGCCGCTGCTTTGGTGGAGGAGCGCTGGAACTGGCTGCAGAAGCATATCGGACAAGTGCTGGCGCACAGTACCGGCAGCGCCAGGATGCGGGCGCTGGAAAAAACCGGCCCGGCCTTGCTGGCATTGATCCGGGGCAGCCACGATGGCTGCCGCCCGGATCTGCGGCAGCCGATCATCGATACCTTGCTGTCCGCCGACTTGCCCGTGGCGGTGTCGCTTGGGGTACTGCGCGCGGCTGCTGCCGGGCTGGCGGACGTGCCCGGTCTCGGCTTGGGGCCGGTGCATGCGCGCTGCCTGCAACTGCTGGCCGCAAGCCTGGCGCTGCCCGAGCGTGCGAGGGGCGATTGGGCCATCCTGATGCCCGCGATTTTTGCGGGCGACTTGGGCAAGAACCTGGCGAGCTTCCTGGAATCCTCGTCGCAGCAAAGCCTGGAGTGGCCGCTGGCCCAGGAGAAGCGCCAGCTCGTCGAGCAATTCATCGGCCGCCACGAGTTGCCGGTCAGGTACGAAACCCGGCGTATCGGCCGGCCTTACACCCTGGTGCTGGAAAAGACCAAGGCCTTGTTCGAGCGCGAAGCTGCAGCGCGAAAACAATGGGCAAAGGATCTGGCCTGGCTGCGGCAGGTGGAGGACAGCTTCGTCCAGTGAAGCTGTCCATGTCCGGGCTCGACCCTACACCCCCACCGTCTCCGCCTGCTCCTCCAGCAGCACGTCGCGTTCTCCTTCCCGCACCCAGGTCGTCAAGCCCATCTTCGCCATCAGCGCGAGGAAGGGGCGGGGCGGCAGTTCTTCGACGTTGACCATGCGGCGCACGTCCCAGGTGCCGTCGGCGATCAGCAGCGCGGCGGCGACGGCGGGGACGCCGGCGGTGTAGGAGATCGCCTGGCTGCCAATTTCGCGGTAGTTCTCTGCATGATCGCAGATGTTGTAGATGAATACCGTGCGTTCCCTGCCGTCCTTTTCACCGCGCATCATGTTGCCGATGCAGGTCTTGCCGGTGTAGGCGGGGGCGAGTGAGGCGGGGTCGGGGAGGACGGCCTTGAGCACCTTGAGGGGGATGACTTCCTGGCCTTCGGCGGTGCGCACCGGCTTTTCAGACAGCATGCCGATGTTCTTGAGTACGGTGAACACGTTGATGTAATGCTCGCTGAAGCCCATCCAGAAGCGGATGTTGGGCACGTCGAGGTTCTGCGACAGCGAGTGCAGCTCGTCGTGGCCGGTGAGGTAGGCGGTCTGCTTGCCGACCACGGGCAGGTTCCAGTCCTTGCGGTACTCGAACATCTTCGAGGGCGTCCATTGCTTGTCCTGCCAGGACCAGACGGTGCCGGTGAATTCGCGGAAATTCACTTCGGGGTCGAAGTTGGTGGCGAAGTAGCGGTCGTGGCGGCCGGCGTTGATGTCGATGATGTCGATGGCGTCGACGCGGTCGAAGTATTCGTCGCAGGCCAGGCGGGCGTAGGCGTTGACCACGCCGGGGTCGAAGCCGGCGCCCAGGATCGCCGTCACGCCGGCCGCTTCGCAGGCCTCACGCCGTTTCCATTCGTAGTTGCCGTACCACGGGGGCGCTTCGCAGATCTTGTCCGGCTCCTCGTGGATGGCGGTGTCGATGTAGGCCGCGCCGGTCTGCAGGCAGGCTTGCAGCACCGACATGTTCAGGAAGGCCGAACCGACGTTGATGACGATGCGGGCATCGGTGTCGCGGATCAGTGCCTCGGTGGCGGCCACATCCAGCGCATCGAGCGCATGGGCGTGCAGCGCACCGGGGCGTTGCAGGCTCCCCTTGGCGTGTACCGAATCGATGATCGCCTGGCATTTGCCGAGCGTGCGGGAGGCGAGGTGGATGTCGCCGAACTGCTTGTTGCTCTGTGCGCATTTGTGCGCGACCACATGGGCCACGCCGCCGGCACCGATGATGAGGACATTGGGTTTCATCTGTCAGCTCCTTGCGATGGAATGCCTGGCTTGCGCTCAGGACAGGCTGTCTGCGTAGTCGTGGTAGCCGAACTGGCGTACCACCCGTTCCGTGCCGTCGAGCTCGCGCACGGCGATGGAGGGCATGGTCAGACCGTTGAACCAGTTCTTCTTGACCATCGTGTAGCCGGCGGCATCGCGGATCGACAGCCGCTGGCCGATTTCGAGTGCTTGTGGGAAATCGAATTCGCCGAAGATGTCGCCGGCCAGGCAGGACTTTCCGTAGATCAGGTAGCGGTGCGGGCCCGCATTGGGTTCGACGCGGGCCTGCAGCCGGTAGATCAGGAGGTCCAGCATGTGGGCCTCGATCGAGGCGTCCACCACGGCCAGTTGCTTGCCGTTGTACAAGGTATCGAGCACGCTGACTTCCAGGCTGGCGCTGTCGCTGATCGCGGCCTCGCCCGGCTCCAGGTAGACCTGCACGCCGTAGCGTTCCGAGAAGCTGCGCAGGCGGGCGCAGAAGGCGTCCAGCGGGTAGTCGTCGGCGGTGAAGTGGATGCCGCCGCCCAGGCTCACCCATTCGACCTGCGGGAGCAGGGCGCCGAAGCGCGTTTCGATTTCGCCGAGCAGGGCGTCGAAACGGGCAAAGTCGCGGTTCTCGCAGTTGTTGTGGATCATGAAGCCGCTGATCTGGCCGATGAAGGGCGCGACGCGCGCAGGATCGACTTCGCCCAGGCGGCTGAAGGGCCGGGCCGGATCGGCGAGATCGTAGCCGGAGCTGCTGACGCCCGGATTCAGGCGCAGGCCGATTGGCTTGCCGGCGGCGCGACCGGCGTGGCGTTCGAACTGGCTCAGGCTGTTGAAGATGATCTTGTCGGCATGGGAGACGACTTCGTTAATTTCATGGTCGGCGTAGGCCACGCTGTAGGCGTGGGTTTCACCGCCAAACTTCTCGTGCCCGAGCCGCACTTCGTACAGCGAGGACGAGGTGGTGCCGTCCATGTATTCACGCATCAGGTCGAAGACCGACCAGGTCGCGAAGCACTTGAGCGCGAGCAGGACCTTGGCGCCGGACTGCTTGCGGACGAGGTCGATGCGCTGCAGATTCTGTAGCAGGCGGGATTTGTCGATCAGGTAGTAGGGTGTCTGAATCACGATGTCGCAATGGCCAAACTGCACCTATCCAAAGCCGGGTGCAAATGAATCGGGCCGCGGCGTGCTGTGCCATGCCGCGGGTGTGTCGTAGAGGCACTGGCCGAAAAGGCCAGATTCAATGGGGTATTCGGCGGTGGTGCAGAGCCTGGCAAGGTCTGCGACTGAATGGCCTGAGATCGAGCGGCGTGCGATGACAACTGATGCGCACGACGGGCAGGCGCTGCCCAGACCCTTGCGATGATCGCGGTCTTGGGCTGTTTTCCGTTTGGGAGGTGTTCAGACGAACTGATACGATCCCCAATTGGAACAGGGCGTCTATTGACATGGCGTCCTCTCCAACCAGCAGATGGCCCGGCGGGGTGCCGGACGCGCCATTCTAAGTCAACTGCCCCGGAGTCTCAAGCCATTGTTTCCATTGGCTCTCTGTGTGATATCCACAGATGGCCCCGAGGGTGTGCACGCACGGCGTGCGGAAGCTGCCGTTCCGGGTAAGATCGCTGCGCGCGACGCATGTTCAAGCGCCCTGGTAGCGCAACTGCCGAAGGAGAAACGGGCGCTTGCGTTGCGTGCCGGCATCCTCGCATTGCCGACACTCCGATGTGTTCCACGTGAAACAAATGATGGATACCGAACTTCTTTTCGTAGCGCTGGGCCTTGCCGCCATGTTTGCCGGCTTCGTGGATGCAGTCGTCGGCGGTGGCGGGCTGATCCAGATACCTGCCTTGCTCGCGGCTTTCCCCGCCAGCGCACCGGCAAACCTGTTCGGCACCAACAAGATCGCCAGCATCGTCGGCACCACGAGTGCGGCAGTCCAGTACAGCCGGCGAGTGGAGATACCCTGGCGGGTGGTCGGACCGGGAGCAGCCGCAGCGCTGCTGGGTTCCTGGTACGGCGCCAAGGCGGTGGTGTTTCTCGATCCGGCTGTGCTGCGGCCGCTGATACTGGTGTTGCTGATCCTCGTTGCGCTCTATACCTTCGTGCGCAAGGATCTGGGTACGGTTTCCACCGAACCGGCGCATGGCCGGCGCTCGATTGCGCTGGCGCTGGGCATCGGCGCGGTGATCGGTTTCTACGACGGCTTCTTCGGGCCGGGGACGGGCAGTTTCCTGATCTTCCTGTTCATCCGCCTGCTGGGCATGGACTTCCTGCGGGCTTCGGTATCGGCGAAAGTCCTGAATGTATCGACCAATCTCGCGGCGATCGCCTACTTTGCCAGCACGGTCGAATTGATGTGGAAGCTGGGCTTGGTGATGGCGCTGTGCAATCTTTGCGGTGCCTTGATCGGTTCGCGCATGGCACTGAAGCGTGGCTCCGGCTTCGTGCGCAGGATGTTCCTGGCGGTGGTGACGGTGCTGATCGCGCGGCTTGCCTACGATACCTTCCTTCGCTGACAGCACTTTGTTTCACGTGGAACAAGTGATGGCAGCTACCCGAGAATGCTCGGATTGGCTGCCTTCGGATCGATGACATCGGGCGCTCGTGTGATTGGCCGAGCGCCGGGGAGATCAGCAGCATGACTGATACGAAACCTCTGCTGCCGGCAGGGCTGTTGTCCGAGTGGTTGAGCGAGGACGCCGGATATTTCCTCAAGGCTGGACGCCTGCTGGAGGCGGGCGAATCTCGTTTCCAGCACTACGAAGTCTGGGAAACTCCGCGCCTCGGTCGTTTGTTCCGGCTCGACGGCTGTTTCATGAGTTCGGAGCGCGACGAGTTCCTTTACCACGAAAACCTGATACACGTGCCGGGCATGGCACACGATGGCTTGCGCCGGGCGCTGGTCATCGGTGGCGGCGACGGTGGCTCGGCCGAGGAGTTGCTGAAGCACCCGACGATCGAGCATGTGAAGATCGTCGAACTGGACGAAAAGGTCGTCGACATCTCGCGCCGCTACCTGCAGGACGTGCATCACGGCGCTCTCGACGATCCGCGCGTCGAACTCTGCATTGGTGATGGTCTGCGCTACGTCACCATCGACGCTTCTGCGATCGCCGGTCGCTACGATCTGATCGTGCTCGACCTGACCGATCCGGAAGGCCTGGCCGAAGCGCTGTATGGCGAGGACTTCTTCCGTGCTTGCCGTGCCTTGCTCGCAGAAGATGGCGCGCTCAGCCTGCATCTGGGCGCAGCTTTCTTCCAGTCCGAACGGGTCGGCAGCCTGGTACGGCGCCTGAGACAGGTATTTGCCTGCGTGCGGCCTTATTTCGTCCACATTCCCTTGTATGGCAGTCTGTGGGGATTGGCGACCGCTTCCGATCGGCTCGATCCGCTTTCAGTGAATGCCGATGAGATCGATCGCCGCATCGTGAAGCGGCGAATCGGCGGGCTTCAACATTACAATGGCGCGGTACATCACGCGCAGTTCGCGCTCCCCAATCATCTGCGCGCATTGCTGGCCTGACGAAGGCCGGCGCCGCGCGCCGCAAGGCTTCGACATCCAGTGAGTTCTCCCCCGTCCAGGCGCCCGCGTGCGGCGCCCCCGCATTCCCGCCCCCGCAGCACGGCCAATGCCCATCCTTCTTCGTCGGGGCGCAGTAGCGCACCCGCTCCACGCCCGGTGCTGCCCGAAGACAGCCTCGGCTACGCCATGCTGCGCGCGGCCGAACTCGTTGCCGGCGTGATGGAAGGCGGCAATCTGACCGATGCTTTCGAACGTATGGCTGCAGATCACGCCGCGTGGCCGGATGCCACCCGCGGTGCGGTGCGCGATCTGGCCTGGTCGACGCTGAGGGACTACGGGACGGGCGATGCCGTCCTGCAGCAGTTCCTGCACAGTCCGCCGGCCGTGCTCATCCATGGTTTGCTGCTGGTCGCGCTGACGCGGCTCGAACAGCGGCCCGAACAGGCGCACACTGTCGTGGACCAGACGGTGCAGGCCGCGGCGGTGGCGATGCCGGGGCTGAAGGGCATGGTCAACGGCGTGCTGCGCAACGCCCTGCGCCAGCGACAGCTATGGACATCCTGGGTCGAAGCGGACGAGGAGGCGCGCCACACGCATCCGCGCTGGTGGATCACGCGGGTGAGGGCGGATCATCCCGAGCATTGGCGTTCCATCCTGGAAGCAGGCAGGCAGCGTCCGCCGATGGCGCTGCGGGTGAATCGGCGGCGGGCGGAGGTGGACGCGGTCGTCGCCGAGCTGGAAGCAGCAGGCATCGCGCTGCGGGCGGTCAGCGGTCAGACCGTGCTGCTGGCCCAGCCGCTGCCGGTCGCGCGCCTGCCGGGCTTCGCCGAGGGCAGGGTGTCGGTGCAGGATGCCGGTGCCCAGCGCGCTGCCTTGCTGCTGGCGCCGCAGGCCGGCGAGCGGGTGCTCGACGCCTGCGCCGCGCCCGGCGGCAAGACGGCCCATCTGCTGGAACTGGCCGACATTGAGCTGTCGGCGCTCGAGCTCGACCCGCTGCGTGCCCAGCGCATCCGCGCCAACCTCGACCGCCTCGGCCTGGAGGCGCGCATCCAGGTGGCCGACTGCGCCAGGCTGGAGACCTGGTGGGACGGGCGTCCGTTCGACCGCATCCTGGCCGACGTGCCGTGCTCGGCGTCGGGCGTGGTGCGCCGCCATCCCGACATCAAGTGGCTGCGCCGCGACGAGGACATCGCCGGCTTCGCCGCCCAGCAGGCCCGCATCGTCGATGCGCTTTGGCATACCCTGGCTCCGGGTGGCACAATGCTCTACGTCACGTGCTCGGTGTTCGGGCAGGAGAATGCTGCGCAGCTTGCCGCTTTCCTCCGCCACCACGCCGATGCCGAATCCGATCCCATCGACGGTTTTCCCGATTGCCAGTTGCTGCCCGATGCCGATCATGACGGCTTCTATTTCGCCCGCCTGCGCAAGAAGGCTTGAGCGCCTGCTGCGTGCCTGCTGCACGCTGCTGGTGCTGCTCGCCTTCGTGCCCGCCGTGCATGCCGACGACGCCCGCATCCGCAGTGCGGAGATCGTGCGAGGCGACGGCGGCTACGTGCTCAATGCCGACATCGACATCGAGCTCAACTCCCGCCTCGCCGATGCGGTGGCGCGCGGCGTGTCGCTGTACTTCGTCACCGAGCTGCGCATCGAGCGGCCACGCTGGTACTGGCTGAACGAAGTCGTCGTCGATCGCAGCCTGCACTACCGCCTGTCCTATCATGCGATCACCCGCAGCTACCGGCTGTCGATCGGCAGCTTCCACCAGAGCTTCGACGACCTCGACGCCGCCGTGCGCACCATGCAGCGCGTGCGCAACTGGCAGATCGCCGACACCTCGCAGCTTGCTGCCGGCCAGTCGCACGAGGTGGCACTGCGCTTCCGGCTCGATACCAGCCAGTTGCCCAAGCCTTTCCAGGTGACGGTGATCGGCGGCCGCGACTGGAACCTGGGCACGGATTGGGCCACCTGGACCTTCCTGCCCGGGGTGGCGGGCCAGCGATGAAGCGCTTCCTGCTCATCGTTGCGGCAGCACTGGCTGCGATCTCGCTCTTCCTGCTGACCTCGGCCAGTTCGAACACCGAACTCTTCGTCAGCAGCTATCCCTATCTGTTCGCGCTCAACGGCGTGCTGGTCGTCTCCCTGGCCGGCCTGGTCGGCGTGCAGTTGCGCCAGCTGTGGCGCGAGTACCGCACGCGCCAGTTCGGCTCACGGCTCAAGTACCGCCTGGTGCTGATGTTCGCGCTGATGGGCGTGGTGCCCGGCGTGGTCGTGTATGCGGTATCGCTGCAGTTCGTCGTGCGCAGCATCCAGAGCTGGTTCGACGTGCGGGTGGAGTCCGCGCTGGAAGGCGGCATCGCGCTCGGCCAGAACGCGCTCGACTATCTCGTCGGCCAGGTCAGCGACAAGGCGTCCGACATGGTGCTGGAACTGGAAGGCGTGGAGCGGGTTTCGCCGGCGCTGCTGAACCGCCTGCGCGAACGGGCGGTGGTCGGTGGTGCCACCGTGCTGACGGCCAACGGCCAGATCCTGGCGATGGCGGCCGATGCCTCGGCCGGGTTGATCCCCGACCTGCCCAGCGCCAACCAGTTGCGCCAGGCGCGCGGAGTGCGCGTGTTCCATGCCGTCGAGAGCCAGCCCGACGGCCGCCTGGTGATTCGCGTGATCACGCAGATTCCGCTGCGCACGCTGGCGGGGGAACCAAAGCTGCTGCAACTGACTCAGGCCGTGCCCGAGACTTTCGGCCGTCACGCCGAGGCGGTGCAGGACGCTTACCGCGAATACCAGCAGCTCACGCTCGGCCGCGAGGGCCTGAACCGCATCTACACCCTGACCCTGACGATGACGCTGCTGCTGGCACTGCTGACGGCGGTGGCTGCCGCCTTCATCATTGCCCGCCGCCTGGCGGCGCCGCTGCTGATCCTGGCCGAAGGCACGCAGGCGGTGGCGCAGGGTGACTTCAGCCCGCGCCAGGCGCTGCCGGCGCGCGACGAGCTCGGGGTGCTGACCCAGTCCTTCAACCGCATGACGCGCCAGCTCGAAGAAGCCCGGGAGGCGGCCGAACGCAACCGCGCCGCGGTGGAGTCGGCACGTGCCTACCTGGAAAGCGTGCTCGCCAACCTGTCGACCGGCGTGCTCGCCTTTTCTCCCGACGGCAGGCTGCGGGCGGCCAACCATGGCGCGGAGCAGATCCTGGACGACGCCCTGGCCGGCTTCGAGGACATCACGCTGGCCGAATGGCCGCGCCTGGAACGCTTCCGCGATGCCTTGCTCGATGGTTTTGCCGCCCACGAGAGCGACTGGCAGGCACAGATCGAATTGCCGGTGAAGGACAGCACGCCGCTGACGCTGCTGATCCATGGCTCGCGCCTGCCCGAGGGCAGTGGCGGCGGGCTGGTGGTGGTGTTCGACGACATCTCGCACCTGATCGCCGCGCAGCGCACCGCGGCCTGGGGCGAAGTGGCGCGGCGCCTGGCGCACGAGATCAAGAACCCGCTGACGCCGATCCAGCTCTCGGCCGAGCGGCTGGCCTTCAAGCTCGCCGACAAGCTCGACGACAGCGGCCGCGAGATGCTGGAGCGCGGCACGACGACGATCGTCAACCAGGTCGAGGCGATGAAGAACCTGGTCAACGCCTTCCGCGACTATGCGCGCCTGCCGGCGCCGCAGCTGGCGATGATCGACCTCAATGCGCTGATCCGCGAGGTGCTGCACCTGTACGAGAGCGCCGCGTCGCTGATCCGGCCGCAGCTGGCTGCCGACCTGCCGCGCGTGCGCGGCGATGCCAGCCAGCTCCGGCAGGTCATCCACAACTTGCTGCAGAATGCGCAGGATGCGCTGGCCGGCGTCGATGGCGGCAAGGTGAGGGTGATCACCCGGCGCGAGGGCGAGCGCGTGGTGCTGATGTTCCGCGACAATGGCCCGGGCTTCCCGGCCGAAGTGCTGGCGCATGCCTTCGAGCCCTATTTCACCACCAAGTCGCGCGGCACCGGGCTGGGCCTGGCGATGGTCAAGAAGATCGTGGATGAACACGGCGGCGATGTCCGCCTGGCCAATCTCGACGGCGGCGGGGCGGAGATCCGCATCCGGCTGCGCCCGGCCGAAACGAATGACGAAGACTGAACACAATGGCAAAGATACTCATCGTTGACGACGAAATCGGCATCCGCGAACTCCTGTCGGAGATCCTGCGCGACGAGGGCTACGACATCCTGCTCGCCGAGAATGCCACGGTGGCGCGGGCGATGCGCAATGCCGGACGGCCCGACATCGTGCTGCTCGACATCTGGATGCCTGATACCGATGGCATCACGCTGCTGAAGGAATGGGCGGCGAACGGCCAGCTCAACATGCCGGTGGTGATGATGTCGGGCCACGGTACCATCGACACCGCGGTCGAAGCGACGCGCATCGGCGCGATCGACTACCTGGAAAAGCCGATTGCGCTGCAGAAGCTGCTGGCTGCGGTCAAGCGCGGGCTGCAGCGTCCGCTCGCGCCCGGCGCGCCGGCGCCGCTGACGCTGGCCGCCTTCACCCGCTCGGTGCCGCTGCGCGAACTGCGCCGCCGCGTGGAACAGATCGCCAGCAGCTCGCGCCTGCTGCTGCTGCGGGTGGGCGCGGGCAGCCTCGCCGAACTGGTCGCGCGCAGCGTCAACAACGGCCGGGCCGCCTGGCTCGACCTCGCCGCGATCTCGGCGCCGCTCGACATCAGCCAACTGCAGGCGACCCAGGGCGGCGTGCTGTTCGTCGGCGAACTGGCACGCCTGTCGCGCGCACAGCAGAAGAATCTGGCTTTCGCCGTCGATCGGCTCGACCGCTACGATCTGCGCCTAGTGGCCGCCACCGACCGCAGTGCCGAAGCGCTGCTCGCCGAAGGCTGGGAAGAAGCGCTGGTGTCGCGGCTGTTCGAAGTCAGCCTGGCGCCGCCGTCGATTGCCGACGTACGCGATGACCTGCCCGAACTCGCCAGCCAGATCCTGCTGCACCTGGTCGAAGGCGGCGAAGTGCCGCTGCGCAACTTCTCCACCGCCGCGCTCAACCAGATGCGCAACCTGCAGTGGCCGGGCGGTTATGCCGAGCTGCGCGCCGCGGTGAAGTCGCTCGCGCTCGGCACGCTGGAAGAGGAGATCGGTGCCGGCGACGTGCGCCGCCTGCTGCCGCCCGATGCCGCGGCCAGTTCGATCGGGGTATCGTTCGACCAGCCGCTGCGCGAGGCGCGCGAAGCATTCGAGCGCCTGTATTTCGAGCACCACCTGCGGCTGGAGGCCGGCAACATGACGCGCCTGGCTGAGAAGACCGGGCTGGAACGCACCCACCTCTACCGCAAGCTCAAGCAACTCGGCCTGCAGGCGGGGCGACGGCACGAGGAGAACTGAGCCGCCAGCGGATGCTGCGCTGCAACAATCCTGTTCCGCGATTGTGCAGAGCAGCGTAGAATCCCCGCCGATACGTCCTGCGGAAGCGTGCGGTGAAGATCATCATTCTCGGTGCCGGCCAGGTTGGCGCCTCGGTGGCGGAAAACCTGGCTTCCGAAGCCAACGACATCACCCTCGTCGACACCAGCCCCGATAGCCTCGGGGTGCTGCGCGACCGGCTCGAGGTGCGTACCGTGTGCGGCAATGCAGCATCACCCAGGGTGCTGCGCGAAGCCGGCGCCGACGATGCCGACCTGCTGATCGCCGTCACCCAGTCCGACCAGACCAACCTGTGCGCCTGTCGCATCGCCAAGGCGCTGTTCAACCTGCCGACGCGCATCGCGCGGCTGCGCTCGACCGATTACGTCGATCACCCCGAACTGCTCGACGAGGACAATTTCGCCGTCGATTTCTCGATCTGCCCCGAGCAGGTCGTCACCGACTACATCGAGCGCCTGATCGCCTTCCCCGAGGCATTGCAGGTGCTGGAATTCGCCGACGGCGTGCTCAGCCTGATCTGCGTGCGCGCCTTCGAAGGTGGACCGCTGGTGGGGCATCCGCTGAAGGCGCTCAAGTTCCACCTGCCCAACGTCGAAGTCCGCATCGCCGCGATCTATCGCAACGGCGTGCCGATCATTCCGCAGGGCGATACCATCATCGTGCCGGACGACGAAGTCTTCTGCCTCGCCGCCACCGTGCATGTGCGCCAGGTGATGCGTGAGCTGCGCCGTTCGGACAAGCCGATGCGCCGGATCATCATCGCCGGCGGCGGCAACATCGGCTTCCGCCTGGCGCAGTCGATCGAGGAAAACTACCACGTCAAGATCATCGAGACGCGGCAGGAGCGTGCCGAACTGCTGGCCGGCCAGCTTTCGCGCGCGCTGGTGCTGCGCGGTGATTCGACCGACGAGAAGCTGCTCGAGAACGAAGGTATCGACGAGACCGACCTGTTCGTCGCCCTGACCAACGACGAGGAAGACAACATCATGTCGGCCTCGCTCGCCAAGCGCATGGGCGCGCGCCGCACGCTGGCGCTGATCAACCGCCGGAGCTACGTCGACCTGGTACAGGGCGGGCCGATCGACATCGCCATCTCGCCTGCCCACACCTCGATCGGCACCCTGCTCGCGCACGTGCGCCGCGGCGACGTGGTGGCGGTGCACAGCCTGCGGCGCGGCGCCGCCGAAGCGCTGGAGATCATCGCCCACGGCAGCCGCAAGGACTCCAAGGTGGTGGGGCGGCCGATCGAAGAGATTCCCTTCCCCAAGGGCGCGACCATCGGCGCCATCGTGCGCGACGTCAGGCGCGACGACGGCCGCCTGCTGCGGCGCGAGGTGATCATGCCGCACCACGACACCGTGATCGAGGAGAACGACCACGTCATCGTGTTCTGTACCCACAAGAACCTGGTGCGCAAGGTCGAGAAGGTCTTCCAGGTGGGCTTCCACTTCCTCTGACAAGGGTGATCCGGCATGCGCGCCTACCGTCCCGCGCTGAACGCGCTCGGCCTGATCATCATGATCTTCGGCCTGTTGATGGGCTTCCCGCTCGGCGTCTCGCTGTGGCTCGACGACGGCGCGGCGCTGGCCTACGACAAGGCGATCCTGGTCACCGTCGCCGCCGGGCTGGCACTGTGGCTGGCCACGCGCGGCGTGCGCCGCGACCTGCGGGTGCATGACGGCTTCTTCCTCGTCGTCGCCACCTGGGTGATCCTGCCGCTGTTCGGCGCGCTGCCGCTGATGGGCTACATGCCGGCGCTGGGTTTCACCGATGCCTACTTCGAGGCGGTGTCCGGGCTCACCGCCACCGGCGCGACGGTGCTGTCCGGCGTCGACGACCTGCCGATATCGATCAACGTCTGGCGCACCCAGATGCACTGGATCGGCGGCATGGGCATCATCGTGCTGGTGGTGGCGATCCTGCCGCTGCTGGGCATCGGCGGCCGGCAGGTCTACAAGGCCGAAGTGCCGACGCCGATGAAGGACTCCAGCCTCACGCCGCGCATCACCGAGACCGCCAAGGGGCTGTGGCTGACCTACATGCTGCTGACCGTCGCCTGCGGCTTCAGCCTGTGGGGGGCAGGGATGGACGGCTGGGATGCGCTGATCCATGCCTTCTCGATCACCGGCCTGGGCGGCTTCTCGAGCAAGGACGCCTCGCTCGGCCATTTCGCCAACCTGAACGTCGAGCTCGTGGCGATGCTGTTCGCGCTGCTGGCCGGCCTCAACTACGCCACCCACTATCTTGCCCTGGTGCGCGGTTCGCTGCGGCCCTACTCGCGCGATCCGGAGATTCCGTTCTACTTCGGCGCGCTGGCGTTCAGCATCGCGATGCTGACGATCTACCTGCTGTACTGGCAGAGCCACGACGATCCGCTCCACACCCTGCGCAGCGTGGCCTTCCACGTGGTGTCGATCTCGACTTCGCTCGGCCTGGTGATCGAGGACTATTCCGCCTGGCCGATGTTCGCCCAGGTCTGGATGCTGTTCCTCGGCAGCTTCATCGCCTGTTCCGGCTCCACCGGCGGCGGCATCAAGATGATGCGGGCGATCATCCTGTACAAGCAGGTGCTGCGCGAGATCGTGCGCTCGCTGCATCCCAACGCGGTGCAGCCGGTGCGCATCGGCAAGCAGTCCGTGCCCGACAACATCCTGCACGCCATTCTCGGCTTCAGCTTCACCTACATGGTGTCGATCGCCTGCCTGACGCTGATCCTCTCCGCCACCGGGCTGGAACTGCTCACCGCCTTCTCGGCCGTGATCGCCTGCCTCAACAACACCGGCCCCGGCCTGGAAGCGGTCGGGCCGGGCGGCAACTACCAGGCCCTGTCGATGTTCCACAAATGGGTGCTGGCGTTCACGATGATCCTCGGCCGGCTCGAGATCTTCACCGTGCTGGTGGTGCTGACACCGGCTTTCTGGCGGCGCTGAGGCGATTCCCCTGCCTGTTTGACACGCAACAAGCCCATCCGGGCGGTCGACGGGCGATAATCGCGGCTTGTGCCCGAACGACCGCCATGAGGACTCGATGTGAGCCGTCTCAAGAACGACACCTTCCTGCGCGCTCTGCTGCGCCAGCCCACCGAATACACCCCCGTCTGGCTGATGCGCCAGGCCGGCCGCTACCTGCCGGAATACTGCGAGACGCGCAAGCGCGCCGGCAGCTTCCTGCAGCTGTGCAAGAGCCCGGCGATGGCCTGCGAAGTCACGCTGCAGCCGCTGGCGCGCTACGAGCTCGACGCCGCGATCCTGTTCTCCGACATCCTCACCGTGCCGGACGCGATGGGCCTCGGCCTGTACTTCGCCGAAGGCGAGGGGCCGCGCTTCGAGCGCCCGCTGAAGGACGAATGGGAGATCCGCAATCTCAGCGCGCCCGATCCGCACGCCGAGTTGCAGTACGTCATGGACGCCGTCAGCGAGATCCGCCGCGCGCTCGACGGCAGCGTGCCGCTGATCGGCTTCTCCGGCAGCCCATGGACGCTGGCCTGCTACATGGTCGAAGGCGGTTCGTCGAGCGACTACCGCAAGGTCAAGAGCCTGGCCTACAGCCGCCCCGACCTGATGCACCACATCCTCGACGTCACCGCGCAGGCGGTGGTGAAGTACCTCAACGCCCAGATCGAAGCCGGCGCCCAGGCGGTGATGGTGTTCGACTCCTGGGGTGGCGTGCTGTCCGAAGCGGCCTACCGCGAGTTCTCGCTGCGCTACCTGGAGCAGGTGGTGGCCGGCCTGATCCGCGAGCGCGACGGCCAGCGCGTGCCCAGCATCGTGTTCACCAAGGGCGGCGGCTTGTGGCTGGAATCCATCGCCGCCATCGGCTGCGACGCGGTCGGCCTGGACTGGACCATGGACATCGGCCGCGCCCGCCAGCTCGTGGGCGACAAGGCCGCGCTGCAGGGCAATCTCGACCCCAACGTGCTGTTCGCCCCGCCCGAGACCGTGGCCGCCGAAACCCGTCGCGTGCTGGATTCCTTCGGCAATCATCCGGGCCACATCTTCAACCTCGGCCACGGCATCTCGCAGTTCACCCCGCCCGACAACGTCACGGTGCTGGTCGATACCGTGCACGAGCACAGCCGCAAGCTGCGCGCGCAGGGCTAAGGGTAAGGGCAATACCGTTCGTTTGAGCACGTAGGAGCGGCTTCAGCCGCGAAAAGCACTTCGCGGCTGAAGCCGCTCCTACGCCAAGAGGGAAATGGACAGCAGTGGGGCCAAGAGGATGGCCGCCGCCGCGTGCTGTCAAGCATTAAATCAGCATTCGGAGGCTTGACTTATACACATCGCCTCGTTCCGCCGGGCGGATGAGCATCAGATTTCGGTTTTATTTCGCTGTTTTCATAAGTAATTGAAAACAAAGAAAATTCAAAAAGCACAATGTTAAGGCAATGTGACGGAAAGCCTGATCTGGCGCCGGTTTGAGGCCGATTCACCCATCTTTCCCACAAACTTATCCACAGGTTTTGTGGACAAGCGCAAGGCTGGTTTTCCCGCCAATGGTTTGCCCGGCATTTTCGTGGTTCATTCTCACGAACCATACTCAAGCTACTGAAGCACAACGATTTTTCGGATCCTCACTGCTGTCGCATGCCCATCGTCCGTGTCGCCCTGCCGGTTCCGCTGCCGCAAGTGTTTGATTATCTTGCCCCGGATGCCTCCGAAGCCGACGTCGGGCGCTGCGTCAAGGTGCCGTTCGGGCGTGGCGAGCGCAACGGCCTGATCGTCGCCCTGGCTGCCGAGGCCGACGTCGACCCGGCGCGGCTCAAGGCCGTGCATCACATCCAGCGCGACGTGCCGCCGCTGCCGCCGGACTGGCTGGAACTGGCCGCTTTCGTCGCCCGCTACTACCACGCGCCGATCGGCGAAGTCGTCGCGCTCGCGCTGCCGCCGGGGCTGCGCCGCGCCGACGGCGTCAGCGGCGACGAAGACGATCCCCTGCTCGACATCGGCCCGGCCGGCACCGAAGCCTTGCAGGCCGGCCGACGCCCGAGCAAGGCGCTTGCCCTGCTGCAGGCACTGGCGCAGGACACGCCGCCGTGGCGGCGAAACGCGGTGCGCGCGCGAGAGGGCGGCGAAGCGGTCGGCGACCTGCTGCGCCGCGGCTGGCTGGTCGAGGCCGCGCTCGATACTCCGGGCCGCGCCGCGTCCGGCGTCCTGCCGGAACTGACCACGGAGCAGGACGGCACGGTGAAGGCCATCCTGGACGCCGGCGAGGGTTTCCGCAGCTGGCTGCTGCACGGCGTCACCGGCAGCGGCAAGACCGAGGTCTATCTGCGCCTGGCCGCCCGCATGCTGGCACGGGGCAGGCAGGTGCTGATGCTGGTGCCCGAGATCGCGCTGACGCCGCAGCTCGAACAGCGCGTCGCCCAGCGTTTCGCCGCGGCCCGCATCGTCAGCCTGCATTCCGGTCTGGCCGATGGCGCGCGTTCGCGCGGCTTCGTCCAGGCCCTGAGCGGCCGTGCCGACATCGTGCTCGGCACCCGGCTCGCGGTGTTCGCGCCGCTGCCGCGGCTGGGCCTGATCCTGGTCGATGAGGAACACGACGCTTCCTACAAGCAGCAGGAAGGTGTGCGCTACTCGGCACGCGACGTCGCCGTGTGGCGCGCCCGCCAGCGCGGCGTGCCGGTGGTGCTGGGTTCGGCCACGCCGTCGCTGGAAACCTGGTACCACGCCCGCAGCGAACGCTACGCGCTGCAGGTGCTGAAACAGCGCGCGGTGGCGGCCACGATGCCGGCGGTGCGCTGTATCGACGTGCGCCGCCTGAAGCTGGACGAAGGGCTCAGCCCCGGCCTGCAGGCGGCGATCGCACAACGGCTGGAACGCGGCGAGCAGAGCCTGGTGTTCCTCAACCGCCGCGGCTACGCGCCGGTACTGTCCTGCCCGTCCTGCGGCTGGGTCAGTCGCTGCCCGCACTGTTCGGCCAACCTCGTCGTCCACCTCGCCGACCGTCGCCTGCGCTGCCACCACTGCGGCTGCGAGGGCGGCATCCCGCACGCCTGCCCGAGCTGCGGCGACCAGGACATCAAGCCCTTCGGCCGCGGCACGCAGCGCATCGAAGCGCGCCTGGCCGAGCTGTATCCGCAGGCGCGGGTGCTGCGGGTCGATCGCGATGCCGCGCGCACGCGCAGGCAATGGGAGGCGCTGCTCGACACCATCGCCGCAGGCGGCGCCGACATCCTGGTCGGCACCCAGATGATGGCCAAGGGGCACGACTTCCCGAACCTGACCCTGGTCGGCGTCGTCGGCGCCGACGCCTCGCTGCACGCCGCCGACTTCCGCGCCCCCGAGCGCCTGTTCCAGCAATTGATGCAGGTCGGCGGCCGCGCCGGGCGGGGCGCGCTGCCCGGCGAAGTACTGATCCAGACCGAATACCCGGAGCATCCGCTCTACCGGCACCTCGCCCGCCACGACTTCGACGCCTTCGCCCGCATGGAGCTGCAGGCGCGGCGCAGCGCCGGCTTTCCGCCCTTCAGCCACCAGGCCATGCTGCGCGCCGATGCGCCGGCGCTGGACGACGCCGTCGAGTTCCTGCGCCACGCCCGCCGCCTCGCCGCCGAGCATGCCCCGGACGGCCTGCGCATCTACGACCCGGTGCCGATGCGCATGACCCGGCTGGCCCGGCGCGAACGCGCCCAGCTACTGCTCGAAGCCGACCAGCGCAGCCTGCTGCAGGCTTTCCTCACCGACTGGATGGCACTGCTCTACCGCCAGCGCACTGCGCGCGAGCTGCGCTGGCAACTGGATGTGGATCCGCTGGAAGTGTGACGCCAATCCGGAACGGGTGGATGGAGCACCCATAAACCACCCGTAAATCGGGTGCTGCATCCGATCTGCCAGTGTTCGGCCGGCTACTCCGCCGGCACCGACCACCCGCCGCCGAGCGCAGCAACCAGTTGCACGCTGGCCTGCAGCCTGTCGCGGGTGATGTCCAGCGCGTTGCGGCGGGCGGCGAGGGTGCCGTTCTGCGCCACCACCACCTCGAGGAAGGACACCTGGCCGGCGCGGTAGCGGTTGGTCACCAGGCGTTCGTTTTCCTCGGCCAGCGCCACCACGCGGGCCTGCTGGGCGGCGCGGGCCTCGAGGGCGCGCAGGCTGGCGAAGGCGTCCTCGGTTTCCTGCAGCGCGGCCAGCACCGCTTCGCGCCAGGCTTCGGCGGCGGCGTCGTGCGCGGCGCGGGCGTCGTCCAGCGTCGCCGCGCGGGCGCCGCCGTCGAACAGCGTCGCCGCCAGCGTTGGGCCGAGCGCCCAGACCCGGTTGGGCGCCTCGAACCAGTCGGCGAAGGAGCCGGAGCGGTAGCCGCCGGACAGGCCCAGGGTCAGGTCGGGCAGCCAGGCCGCCTGGGCGACGCCGATGCGGGCGTTGGCCGCGGCGACGCGGCGCTCGGCCACCACCAGGTCGGGGCGGCGGGCGAGCAGTTCGCCCGGCAGTGCCGACGGCACGGCGGGTAGCGCCAGCAGGCTGCCGTCGGCTTCGATGCCGAAGCTGGAGGGCGGCTGGCCGGCGAGCACCGCGATGGCGTTCTCGGCCATCGCGCGCTGGTCGACGAGTTCGAGCAACTGGGCGCGCACGCCTTCGAGCTGGTTTTCGGCCTGCACCACGTCGGCGCGCGCGATCATGCCGGCCTCGTACTGGTTCTGCGTGAGCTGCAGCGAGCGGGTGTAGGCCGCCTCGGTCTGCAGCAGCAGCTCGCGCTGCAGGTCGAGCACCCGCAGGCGGATGTAGGACTGAGCCAGGCTGGCCTGCAGCGACAACCGCAGCGCGGCCAGGTCGGCGGCCGAGCCGGCCAGTTCGGCTTCGCCGGCTTCGACCGCGCGCCGCACCCGTCCCCACAGGTCGGGGATCCAGCTCACCGACAGGCCGCCGTCGTAGCTGTTGGCCACGCCGTCGGCCGTGCCGCTGCGCCGGGCCGAGAGCTCGGCGCCCACCGTCGGTGAAAAGCCGGCGCGGGCGCCGCGCAAGGCGGCTTCGGCCTGGCGCAGACGCGCGGCGGCCTGCGCCATTCCCGGATTGGCGGCTTCCAGCTCGGCGATCAGGGCGTCCAGCGTGTCGTCGCCGTAGGCTTTCCACCAGTTGCCGTCTTCGAGCAGCGGAGTCCGCACCGTCTGCCAGCCGGCGTCGTGCTTGAAGGTCTGCGGCATCGCGGGCAGTTCCGGCGCGCGGTAGTCGGGCCCGACTGCGCAGCCGGTCAGGACGAAGGCGGCGGAGAGGGAGCAGAGCGTGGTCAGGCGCATGGCGGGAAAGGCGGAGGAAGGGATGAGCGGTCCGAGGCAGCGACGGCGAAACGCCCGCTCCCTTTGGCCGGGCGTCCCTTGTCGGGCGCCCGGCCAAAGGGAGCGGAGGCGGCTGGAGCGGGAAAGGCTGCTGTTCTTCATGGCGTTACCGTCCCGACCGCAGCGCGCTTGCGCAGCACGCGCAGCCGCAGGCGGTCGAGGCCGAGGTAGACCACCGGCGTGGTGTACAGCGTCAGCAACTGGCTGACCGCCAGGCCGCCGACGATGGCGATGCCGAGCGGCTGGCGCAGCTCCGAGCCTTCGCCGACGCCGAGCAGCAGCGGCAGGGCGCCGAGCAGGGCGGCGAGGTTGGTCATCAGGATGGGGCGCAGGCGCAGCAGCGCGGCGCGCTCGATCGAGGCGCGCGGCGACAGGCCGAGCCGGCGCTCGCCGTCGATGGCGAAATCGATCATCAGGATGGCGTTCTTCATCACCACGCCGATCAGCAGGAACAGGCCGAGCAGCGCGATCAGGCTGAACTCGGTGCCCGACAGCATCAGCGCCAGCAACGCGCCGATGCCGGCCGAGGGCAGCGTGGACAGGATCGTCAGCGGATGCAGCGTGCTTTCGTACAGGATGCCGAGGACGAAATACACCGTCACCAGCACCGCCAGGATCAGCAGCGGCTGCGACTGGCTGGTCTGGCCCAGGGTCTGGGCCGAGCCGCCGTGGCGGACGAACAGCGAGGAAGGCATCATCAGCCCCGCCACTGCACCGTCGATCGCCTGCATCGCCTGTTCCGGTCCGACGCCGGGCGCCAGCGCATAGTCGACCCCTTCGACGGCGTACTGCTCCTTGTGCGACACGCGGTCGTTGCTGAGGCTGTGGCGATAGCGGGTGAAGGCCGACAGCGGCACGCGCTGGCCGCTGGCGGTGACCACCTGCAGTTCGTCGAGCACGCCGGCGTGTTCGGTATAGCGCGGGTCGAGCTCCATCACCACGCGGTACTGGTTGAGGCTGTCGTACAACGTCGCGACCTGGCGCTGCGAGAAGGAATTGTTGAGCACCGAGCCGACCATGCGCATGTCCACGCCCAGGCGCTGGGCGGCTTCGCGGTCGACGTCGATGCTCAACTGCTGCGTGCCTTCGTCGCGGTAGCCGTTGACGTCGACGAGCTCGGGCAGATCCTCCATCGCCCGGGTCAGGCGAACCGCCCACTGCTTCAGCGCGTCGGTTTCGGGCGACATCAGCAGCACCGTGTAGTCGCTGGTATTGAAGGGCGGATTGAGCTGGATGTCCTGATCGACGTGCATGAACAGCATGCCGCCCGGCACCTTGGGCGCGCTGGCGCGCAGGCGGTCGATGACCTGGCGGGCGCTGGCGTCGCGTTCGGCGCGCGGCTTGAGCTTGACCATCAGCCAGGAATTGCTGATGCCGCCGGTGCCGCCGCTGGTGCCGACGACGTCCTCGACCGCCGGGTCGGACAGGATGTGCTGTCTGTAGACGTCGATCTTGGGCTGCATCAACTGGAAGGAGAAGCCGTCGTCGCCGCGCACCATGCCGCGCAACTGGCCGGTGTCCTGTTCCGGCAGCGTGCCCTTGGGAATGGCGATGTACAGATAGACGTTGCAGGCGATCACCGCGGCCAGCAGCAGCAGCACGATCGTGCCGTGGCGCAGCGCCCAGCTCAGGCTCGCCGCATAGCCGCGCTGCAGGGCGGCGGACAGGCGGCTGCCGAAGGCCGCCAGACACCCGCCGCCACGTGCTTCGCGCGGCCGCAACAAATGGGCGCACAGGCTGGGCGTCAGCGTCAGCGACACCGCCAGCGACACCAGGATGGCGGCGGCGAGCGTGATCACGAACTCGCGGAACAGGCGTTCGAGCACGCCGCCCATGAACAGCACCGACAGGAACACCACCACCAGCGACACGTTCATCGCCAGCAGCGTGAAGCCGACTTCGCCCGCGCCCTTCAGCGCCGCGCGGTAGGGGCGCATGCCGTCGGCGATGTGGCGCTCGATGTTCTCCAGCACCACGATGGCGTCGTCCACTACCAGGCCGGCGGCGACGATCAGCGCCATCAGCGACAGGTTGTTGAGCGAGAAGCCGTAGAAGTACATCGCCACGAAGGCGCCGATCAGCGACACCGGCACCGCCAGGCTCGGGATCAGTGCGGCACGGCCGTCGCCGAGAAAGGCCCACACCACCGCGATCACCAGCCCGGCGGCGATCAGCAGCGTGAACTGCGCTTCGGCCAGCGTGGCGCGGATGCCGGGGCTGCGATCGACCACCACCCGCATCGTGGTGTCGGCCGGCAGCAGCGCCTGCAGCATCGGCATCTGCGCGCGGATGGTGTCCACCGTGGCGACGATGTTGGCGTCGGGCTGGCGATAGACCTGCAGCAGCACCGCCGGGTCGTGGTTGTGGAAGCCGCTGCTGTAGCGGTTCTCGGTGCTGTCGCTGACGGTGGCGACATCGCCCAGCCGCACCACCGCGCCGTCGCGGTAGCGCACGATCAGCGCGCGGTAGTCGTCCGCGGTGCGCAGGCTGTCGCTGCTGCCGACGCGCCAGCGCAGATCGCCTTCTTCGAGCACGCCGAGCGGCTGCAGCGCGTTGGCGTCGGCGATCGCCGTGCGGATGTCGTCGAGCGCGATGCCGTGATGGGCGAGCATGCCCGGATTGAGCTGCACCCGCACCGCCGGCAGCGCCGAACCGCCGACGTTCACTTCGCCCACGCCTTCGATCTGGGCGATCTTCTGCGCCAGGATGGTCGCCGCCAGGTCGTACAGCCGGCCGGGCGACAGGCTGGGCGAGGACAGCGCGATCACCATCACCGGCGAGCGGGTCGAGTTGACCTTGCGGTAGCTGGGGTTGCCGGGCATGCCGGCCGGCAGTTGGCCGCGCACTGCGTTGATCGCCGCCTGGACGTCGCGCGCGGCGGCGTTGATGTCGCGGTCGAGATCGAAGCGCAGCCTCACCCGGCTGGCGCCCTGGCTGCTGGACGAGGTGAGCTCGGTCACGCCGGCGATGCTGCCGAGCGCGCGTTCGAGCGGTGTCGCCACGTTCGCCGCCATGCTTTCCGGGCTGGCGCCGGGCAGGTTGGCGGTGACCTCGATCGACGGGAATTCCACTTCCGGCAGCGGCGCCACCGGCAGCAGCCGGTAGGCGAGCAGGCCGCACAGCACCAGCGCGAGCGCGAGCAGGCAGCTCGCCACCGGCCGGCGGATGAAGGCGCGTGCCAGGTTCATGCGCGTGCGTCCACGGCCGCCGCGTCCTGCCGTGCCGCGCGTCCGCCGGTCAGGCGGTCGAAGAACAGATAGACCACCGGCGTGGTGAACAGCGTCAGCACCTGGCTGACCAGCAGCCCGCCGACCATGACGACGCCGAGCGGCTGGCGCAGTTCGGCGCCCGAGCCGCCGGCCAGCATCAGCGGCAGCGCGCCGACCAGCGCCGCCAGCGTGGTCATAAGGATGGGGCGGAAGCGCAGCAGCGCGGCGCGGCGGATGGCGTCGTGCGGCGCCATGCCGAGCTTGCGCTGCGCATCGAGGGCGAAGTCGACCATCATGATGCCGTTCTTCTTGACCAGGCCGATCAGCAGCACGATGCCGATCACCGCCACCAGGTCGAGCGGCCGGCCCGACAGGTGCAGCGCGGCGAGCGCGCCGACGGTGGCCGAGGGCAGCGTGGACAGGATGGTGATCGGGTGGATGGTGCTTTCGTACAGCACGCCGAGCACGATGTACATCGTCACCACCGCCGCCAGGATCAGCCACAAGGTGTTGCCGAGCGAGGCGCGGAAGGCTTCGGCCGCGCCCTGGAAGCGCATTTCCACCGCCATCGGCAGGTCGATTTCGCCGCGCACCGTCTCGATCGCCGCCACCGCTTCGCCGAGCGAGGCGCCCGGCGCCAGGTTGAAGGACAGCGTCGCCGCCGGGAACTGGCCCTGATGCGAGATCGCCAGCACCGCCGGGCGCAGCGAGATGCGCGCCACCGTCGACAGCGGCACCGGCCCGCCGGCGGCCGGGATGTAGGTGCGCTCCAGCGCCTCGGGGCCGACCGCGTGGCGCGGATCGACCTCGAGCACGATGCGGTACTGGTTGGCGTGGGTGAACAGCGTGGCGATCTGGCGCTGGCCGTAGGCGGTGTGCAGCGCACCGATCACCTGCGCGGCGCTGACGCCCAGGCGGGTCGCGGCGTCGCGGTCGATCTCGACCCGGGCCTGCACGCCGCCGCGCTGCAGGTCGGAAGCGACGTCAGCCAGCTCCGGGCGCTGGCGCAGTGCCGTCACCATGGCGTCGACCCAGGCCGCCAGTTCGTCCTCGTCCGGCGTGGACAGCGTGAACTGGTACTGGGTGCGGCTGATGCGGTCCTCGATCGACAGTTCCTGCACCGGCTGCATCCAGGCTTCGATGCCTTCGACTGCGGTGAAGCGCTCCGCCAGCCGCTGCATGATCTCCGCCACGCCGTCGCGCTCGCCGTGCGGGTGCAGGTTGATCAGCATGCGCCCGCTGTTGAGCGTGGTGTTGCTGCCGTCGACGCCGATGAAGGACGACAGGCTCTGCACCTGCGGATCGGCCATCGCCACCCGCGCCAGCGCCTGCTGGCGTTCGGCCATGGCGCTGAAGGACACGGTCTGCGGCGCCTCGGTGACGACCTGGATCACGCCGCTGTCCTGCACCGGGAAGAAGCCCTTGGGCACGGTGACGTAGAGCAGTGCGGTCAGCGCCAGCGTGCCGAGCGTGACCAGCAAGGTGGCGGTCTGGTGGCGCAGCACCCAGTCGAGCCATACCGCATAGCGGTCGATGACGCGGTCGAGGAAGCCATTGCCGCTTTCCTCATGTCCTGCCGTGTCGCCGAGCATGCGCGCGCTCATCATCGGCGTCAGCGTCAGCGATACCACCAGCGAGATCATGATCGCCACCGCCAGCGTCACGGCGAACTCGTGGAACAGCCGGCCGACCACGTCGCCCATGAACAGCAGCGGGATCAGCACCGCGATCAGCGAGATGGTCAGCGACACCAGCGTGAAGCCGATCTCGGCAGCGCCCTTCAGCGCGGCCTGCATCGGCGAGGCGCCGGCCTCGCGGTGGCGGGCGATATTCTCCAGCATCACGATGGCGTCGTCGACGACGAAGCCGGTGGCGATGGTCAGCGCCATCAGGCTGAGGTTGTTCACCGAGAAGCCGGCGAGATACATGACGCCGAAAGTGCCCACCAGCGACAGCGGCACCGCCACGCTCGGGATCAGCGTCGCGCTCGCGCGGCGCAGGAACAGGAAGGTCACCAGCACCACCAGGCCGACGGCGAACACCAGCTCCTTCTGCACGTCGCGCACCGAGGCGCGGATGGACAGCGTCCGGTCGGTCAGCATCGCCACATCGACCGCCGCCGGCAGCGTCGCGGTGAGCTGCGGCAGCAGCTCGCGCACGCGGTCGGCAACTTCGATGACGTTGGCGCCCGGCTGGCGCTGGATGTTGACCAGCACCGCCGGTGCATCGACCGGTTCGGCGCAGGCGCCGTCTGCATCGCTGGCCAGGCAGTATCCGGCCCAGGCGGCGAGGAAGCGGTCTTCCGCGCCCTGTTCGATGGTGGCGATGTCGCCCAGGCGCAGTGGCGCGCCGTTCGACCAGGTGACGATCAGATTGCGATATTCCTCGACCGACTTGATCTGGTCGTTGGCTTCGACCATGACGAAGCGGTGCGGGCCGTCCAGGCTGCCCTTGGGTTGGGTGGAGTTGGCCGCCACCAGCGTGCTGCGGATGTCCTCCATGCTCAGGCCGTGGGCGGCGAGCGCCTGCGGATTGACCTGCACCCGCAGCGCCGGGCGCTGGCCGCCGGCCAGGCTGACCATGCCGACGCCGGGCAACTGCGCCAGCTTCTGCGCCATGCGGGTGTCGACCATGTCGTACACCTCGGGCAGCGGCAGCGCCGCCGAGGACACCGCCAGCGTCACGATCGGCGCGTCGGCGGGATTGACCTTGCGGTAGATCGGCGGCGTCGGCAGGTCGCTCGGCAGCAGGTTGGCGGCGGTGTTGATCGCCGCCTGCACTTCCTGCTCGGCCACGCCCAGATCGACGCTGAGGCCGAACTGCAGGGTGATCGCCGAGGCGCCGCCGGAGCTGGTCGAGCTCATCTGCTTGAGCCCCGGGATCTGCCCCAGGCGGCGCTCCAGCGGCGCGGTGATGGTGCGGGCCGTCACCTCGGGACTGGCGCCCGGGTGGAAGGTGAACACCTGGATGATCGGGTAATCGACCTGGGGCAGCGCCGCCACCGGCAGCAGCCGCCACGCCAGCAGGCCGGAGATGACGAGCGCGAGCATCAGCAGCGTGGTCGCCACCGGCCGCTCGATGAAGGGGCGGGAGATGTTCATCGCTGGAGAGTCGTTCAGCCGCCCGGGCGCGGGCCGCCGGGGGCGCCAGAGCTGGCGGCCGGCGTTCCGGGGGCTCCAGCACCAGCAGAGGGTGCGCCCGATGGTCTCGTGCCCGCAGCCGGCCCGCCGGCTCCCGGTGCGCCGGGTGCCCGTATGCCGCCTTCCATGCTGCCGTCACTGTCGGCCAGGATCACGTTGCTGCCTTCGCGCAGGCGGTCCAGCCCCTCGAGCACGACCTGCTCGCCGCCTTCGAGGCCGTCTTCCACCACCACCTTGACGCCGTCCGAGGCGCCCAGCGCCACCGGGCGGATGTTGGCCTTGCCCCCGTTGATGACGTAGACGTAGCTGCCCCTGGAGCCGAACTGCACCGAATCGGCGGGGATCGTCACCGCATCCTG
Source organism: Thauera butanivorans (assembly GCF_048398245.1). Classification (NCBI taxonomy): domain Bacteria; kingdom Pseudomonadati; phylum Pseudomonadota; class Betaproteobacteria; order Rhodocyclales; family Zoogloeaceae; genus Thauera; species Thauera butanivorans. The sequence goes on along the minus strand of NZ_CP183038.1, from coordinate 4,642,738 downwards.
GATGCTGCGCACCGCGAGGCGGACATTGACGAACTGGTTCGGGAACAGGGCGTCGTCGGCATTGGCGAATTCGGCTTTCAGCCGCACCGTGCCGGTGGCGGTGTCGATCTGGTTGTCGAAGGTGCGCAGCACGCCGCTGGCGATCGGCTTGCGGTCGTCGCGGTCCCAGGCTTCCACTTCCAGGCTGCGGCCGCGCGCCATTTCCTCGCGCACCGTCGCCAGGTCGCGCTCGGGCACGGTGAACATCACCGCGATCGGGCGGGTCTGGACGATGCTGACGATACCCTCGCTGTCGCCGCTGGAAATCAGGTTGCCGGCATCGACCCGGCGCAGGCCGACGCGGCCTTCGATCGGCGCCTCGATGCGGGTCCAGCCGAGCTTCAGGCGGGCATCGTCGACCTGGGCCTGGTTCGACTTCAGCGTGCCGCGCAGCTGATTGACCAGCGCTTCCTGGGCTTCGACCTGCTGGCGGGCGATCGAATCCTGCTCGAACAGCAGGCGGTAGCGGGCGAGCTCGGTTTCGGCGTTCTTGAGCTGAGCCTGGTTCTGCTGCAACTGGCCTTCGGCCTGGGCGAGGCCGACGCGGTAGGGCGCGGGGTCGATCTCGGCCAGCAGCGCCCCCTTGCGCACCCGGTCGCCTTCGTTGAAGGCCAGCCTGATCAGCTCGCCATCGACGCGGCTGCGCACCGTGACGCTGGCCAGCGGCGTGACCGTGCCGATCGCGCGCAGGCGCACGTCCAGTTCACCGCGTTCGGCGGGTACGGTCTTGACCGGCACCGGACCGCCCCAGCCCATCATCGGCCGTGGCGGCCCCGAAGGGGCGGAGGTTTGCGCCGCGGGGCGCAGGAAGTACCAGGTGGCCGTGGCCGCCGCGACGACTGCGGCCAGCAGCAAGAGGCGCGATCGCCCCTTGGGTGACGAAGTGGAAGGCATGGGTTCGGGAAAGCGCGTGCTGCGCGGCGGCGTTCCCGGAACGGAGCGCCGGAATTGCCTGAAAAGGAATTGATTGGGATTTCAAGTGAGATTCGTTCTCAAGTATAAAAGGGGCGGCGCGTCCTCTCAAGCTGAACGGGGGGTTTGACGCGATTTCTGTGACCGGATTCCCTTGCAGCCGGGATTTTCTATTGAGCCGGTCTTCAATCAGACCGTTCTTACTGCGTCAGGCGGTTGACGGGTTTCGCCACGTTCCACCTGCGCGACCCAACGCGTTCTGCCGTCACCGATTCGTGGGTTGGTAGGATGGGTAGAGCAACGCGAAACCCATCTCATGGCTTCATGCCGGCCACAGCCACGCCGCGCCGCGCACGCCCGAGGCGTCGCCATGCCGGGCCGGCACCAGCCGCGTGGCGATGCAGTCGGAAAAGACGAAGGGCGCCCACAGCGCGGGGACGTTCGTATACAGGCGCTCGATGCGCGACAGCCCGCCGCCGAGCACGATCACATCCGGATCGAGCAGGTTGATTACCCCGGCCAGCGCACGCGCCAGGCGCTGTTCGTAGCGCCGCAGGGTGGCGTCGCAGTCGGGGTCGTGGTTCGCCGCGGCGACGATCGCGGCGGCGCCGAGCGTATCGCCGTGGCGCCGGGCGTGGTCGGCCGCCATGCCGGGGCCGGACAGCCAGGTTTCGATGCAGCCGCTGCGGCCGCAATAGCAGGCGGGTAGCGGCAGTTCGTCGGCGGTGGGCAGCGGCAGCGGGTTGTGCCCCCATTCGCCGGCGACGCCGTTCACGCCATTCAGCAGCCCGCCGCGGACGACGATGCCGCCGCCCACGCCGGTGCCCAGGATCACCGCGAACACCACCTCCGCACCCGCGCCGGCGCCATCGGCGGCCTCGGACATCGCCAGGCAGTTGGCGTCGTTGGCCATGCGTATCGGGCGGCCGAGCAGGGCTTCGAGGTCCTGCTGCAGCGGCTGGCCGTTCAGGCAGGTGGAATTGGCGTTGCGCATGCGGCCGCTGCGCGGTGAGGCCGAACCCGGCGTGCCGATGCCCACCGTGGCGCTCATGCCGACGTGCGCTTCGGCTTCACTGACCAGATCGGTGATGGCCTGCAGCGTGGCGGGATAGTCGCCCTGCGGCGTCGGCACGCGGCGGCGAAAGCGTTCGCAGCCGCGCTCGTCGAGGGCGACGAGCTCGATCTTGGTGCCGCCCAGATCGATGCCGACGCGCATGGCGCGCAGCGCTCAGATCAGCCGTTCGACCGCGCTGCGATACAGCTCCAGCGCTTCGTCGCGGCTGCCGGCGCTAAGGCCGAGGTTGTTCACCAGGCCGTTGTCCAGGCTGTAGCACCACGCATGCACGGTCACGTTCTGGCCGCGCTGCCAGGCTTCGCGCAGCACCGAGGTCTGGCACACATTGACCACCTGGTGGATGGCATTGAGTTCGCACAGCCGGTCGAGCCGGACGTCGGCGTCGTCGATCTGCGCCAGGCGCTCGGTGTGGCGGTCGCGCACGTCCTGTACGTGGCGCAGCCAGTTGTCGGTAAGGCCGGTGCGGTTGTCGTTGAGCGCCGCCTTGACCCCGCCGCAGCCGTAGTGGCCGACCACCAGGATGTGCTTCACGCGCAGCATCTCGACCGCGTAGTGGATCACCGACAGGGCGTTGAGATCAGTATGGACGACGACGTTGGCGACGTTGCGATGGACGAAGACCTCGCCCGGCGCCAGGCCGATGATCTGGTTCGCCGGCACGCGGCTGTCGGAACAGCCGATCCACAGGTATTCGGGCGACTGCTGGGCGACGAGGCGGGAGAAGAACTCCGGGTCCTCCGCATGCATGCGCTCGGACCAGGCTTTGTTGTTGGCGAAGAGGTGTTCGATGGAGTGAGACATGGAAATCCTTGAATCGCGTATCCGCGCAATGGGTGCGATTGTGAAGGATATCCGGGGGTTGGAACAACAGCCGGGAGGTGCTGTCGGCCCGGTGTGATCCGATACGGGGTGGTTTGCGAAACCATTTTGATTATGTGAAAATCATTGCGATAAATTACTCGGGTCAGGCCGGTTTTCATCATGGCCTCCGTGAAGAATCTTTCTTACCCTTACCGGCAGGGCGACCGCAGCTACGCATTCCTCATCCATCGTCTTCGTCGTCAGGGAGTGCTTCAAAGCCCAGCAACGCTGCGCGAAACTCATCGGATGTCGCGGCCTGCAGTCGCTTGGCAGCGACGCACTTCGGTTCTTCCGTGCCCGGTGCTCGTACTCTCGTGGGTCGCAGCCGGTGTTGGGCGGACAACGGCAGGTGGGTGGTTGCGGGAGCCTTGGCACCGGTCCCGACGCCCTGGCCTACCGCTACGCGTTGAAGGAGCTGAACCCGTTTGCTCTGCTGGACGCGGACTACAGCCAGCACAACCCGCAGCGCATCGTTTTCGGGGGCGAAGGCAGCGACCCCGGCCTCAAGGGCGGCGACCTGGACGATCGCCTCTATGGCGGGGCGGGCGACGACATGCTCGACGGCAAGGACGGCAGGGATCGTCTCGACAGTGGCATGGGCAACGACCGTATGAGCGCCCGCATCGAATGGATTTCCGCCCGCGCAGCGCCTGCGGACATCCATTCAATGTGGGTGCATTGACTCCGACATCATTTGCATACAGAATGCCTTGGCTCCATGAATATGGCATCGAGTGATCCCGGGGAGGACGACAGGTGAAGCGCTGCATCGGCAAAGGCGAAACGCACGAAGGCAGCACCACGGTCTTTCCCGCGCCCTACTTCGAGGACAAGGCCAGCGGCCTCATCCTGCGCCATTACAACGCCGCAGGTGGCAGCTACGACGGCAGCCCCCGCTATCTTTTCGGGGGCGACGGGGCCGACACGCTCGAAGGCACCGACCACAACGACGGTATGCACGATGGCGACCACCTCTATGGTGGAGCCGGCAGGGACCATCTCGAAGGCGGCGCCGGCTACGATACCTACAAGGCCGACAGCCAGGACCGCATCCTGGACAGCGATGGCAAGGGCATGGTTCTGCTGGGCAACACCGCACTGCTGGGCGGCACCCGTTCCAGCGACGACCCCGAGGATACCTACAGCGGCGGGGGCCACACCTACGTGCTCAACGGCGGCACGCTCACCATCGACGGCGGCCTCGTCATCGAACAGTTCACCAACGGTGATCTGCGGATCAACCTGCGCACCAGCGATGATCCGCCACCCGAAAAAGAAACCCCCGACCTCGAACCCGCCGAGCGCAACGCCTCGCCCATCATCCTCGACCTCGATGGCGACGGCATCGAAACCAACCCGCTTGCCGGCCAATACTATGACCTCGACGGCGACGGCCTGGCCGAGCGCACCGGCTGGGTGCGCGCCGACGACGGACTGCTCGCCCGCGATCTGGACAACGACGGCAGGATCGGCAGCGGGCAGAAATTTTTGCAAACGCTGGCCGCCGCCGGCATCACTTCCATCGCCACAGCCTATGACACCCGCACCGACCTAAACAGGGCATGGAGGCTGTCGGCATGACAAAAACAATGCGACCGCAGCGCCGATTTCGCCGCACCGCCCAATCTGGTGCGATCAAACCATGGATGCTGATTGTTCTGCTCCTTGCTCTCGCTCCGCTATTGACACTGGGTTTCTATGAAGGACGCAAGGCGTATTGGGATGCGAAGGTCAGGGAAATGTGTGAAATAGATGGCGGGGTAAAGATAAATGAAGTTATCGATGTGGATGAAAATTCTTATGAATCCATAAAGAACAAATTTGGGCAAGTTGATTTTCCGAAGAAGGGAACGCCAGAAAGTAAAGACTCAGTTGCAGTCTATTCATATAAGGATACTTATATCCGACGTGGCGCCCCAGAAGTCCGTAGATCTGATCTCATTGTTTCCAGAACATCCAATGGTTCAATATTGGCTACGAGCACCACTTATTCGCGTGTTGGAGGTGATCTGTTTGCTCTACATCCTAGCCATTTTTCATGCCCGAATACACCAAATAATTTCTTTGCATCAGTAATCAATATAAAGGGGAAAGCCAAGTGAACATTCAGACAGTTTTTAGTCAATCTGGATTCGCATTGGCAGCTTATGCGGATTTGAATAGTAGCGCACTGAATTCTCAGAAAGTAAATCTTAAGGATGCGGGGCTTTCTGATTCCCAAGCCACCCAGTTTGCCCAAACCTATGCTGTCGTTACCCAATACAGCGATAGCGACACGAGTTTCAGCGCAACGGTATTCAAAGACGCTTCGGGTAATTTGACTCTGGCGATCCGCGGCACGGCAGAGCTGACCGGCACGCCGAACGATCTGAGCACCGATGGCGATATTGCAGTGAATGGGGCGGGCTACGATCAGATCGTTGCGATGGTGAACTGGTGGCGGCGAGCCACGACGCCGACGAACCAAACTGCAATTCAATACAAGATCGTCCCAGGGCCTCTCGACCCTCACGACGGATTCCAGTTCGGCATCCTGTGGCTGAAGATCGAAGCGCCGGTTGCCGGCACTGGAGAACTGGTGAGCGCCTTGGCCGATGACCCCGATCACAAGCTCGCCGTCACCGGCCACAGCCTGGGCGGCCATCTGGCCATGGCCTTCAGCACCTTGTTTCCGGGCCATGCTGGCCTGGTTGGCTACCATGATTTTGTCCTGGACAGCAGGAAAGTTCGGACGGCTGCAAATGGTGCATGGAGGCTGTCGGCATGACAAAAACAATGCGACCGCAGCGCCGATTTCGCCGCACCGCCCAATCTGGTGCGATCAAACCATGGATGCTGATTGTTCTGCTCCTTGCTCTCGCTCCGCTATTGACACTGGGTTTCTATGAAGGACGCAAAGCGTATTGGGATGCGAAGGTCAGGGAAATGTGTGCGAAGGATGGGGGCGTCAAGGTTTATGAAACCGTGAAATTGCCGGCGGATAGATTTGACCAATACGGCAACGTCGGCATACCGAACCGACGCTACGCACGGCCGACAGATGATTATTTCTACGAATTAGAGACTGAATATCTTCGTTCCGGCGATCCATCGCTTGTTCGCCATGTAGGACGAATCTTCCGGCGAAGCGACAACAAGATATTAGGCGAATCAATTCGATATGGGCGAGGCGGTGGTGATCTACCAGGGCCTTGGCATCCATCGTCGTTTAGTTGTCCGGAAATATCACCAGCTACAGACAAGCTTGAGTCGTCAATATTTCAGAAAGGAATTGGAAGATGAGCAATATCGCCAAGCACTTTGAGCAAGCCGAGCTTACTCTCGCCGCCTACTCTAACCTGTTCCCTGGTATGACGCGTGATGCTTACGAGGTAGCCTTGCAACAAGAAGGCAAAGGCATGTCCTCCACCCAAGCCATCCAGTTCGCCGAAACCTATACCATTTTTACCCAATACAACGATAGCGGCACGAGTTTCAGCGCGACGGTATTCAGGGATGCTGGCGGCAATTTAACCCTGGCGATCCGCGGCACGGCGGAGCTGACCGGCACGCCGAACGATCTGAGCACCGATAGCGATATTGCAGTGAATGGGGCGGGCTACGATCAGATCGTTGCGATGGTGAACTGGTGGCGGCGAGCCACGACGCCGACGAACCAAACTGCAATTCAATACAAGATCGTCCCAGGGCCTCTCGACCCTCACGACGGATTCCAGTTCGGCATCCTGTGGCTGAAGATCGAAGCGCCGGTTGCCGGCACTGGAGAACTGGTGAGCGCCTTGGCCGATGATCCCGACCACAAGCTCGCCGTCACCGGCCACAGCCTGGGCGGCCATCTGGCCATGGCCTTCAGCACCTTGTTTCCGGGCCATGCTGGCCTGGTCACCGTTTTCAACGCCCCCGGCTTCACCTCGTCTTCTGCGAATCAGGACTTCTTCGCCGCCCTGGGCGGCACGGTACCCACCGGTGGCGACATCACCAACGTCATCGCCGACGAAGCAGCCATCGGCAGCCCGCCGTGGAGCGCCATTGCCGGCCTGCACAGCCGACCGGGAACGCCAGTCGATGTCGCCATCGAAGCGCAATTCAACTCCGACGAATCCGCTCCCCCGGCTGCCTTCAACCACAGCCAGCAGACCCTGACCGACAGTCTCGCCGTGTATGCGTTGTTGGCCGATCTCGATCCTGCGCTCTCCGCCGATGCCTACAAGAGCATCCTCAACGCCGCAGTGAGCGGCACCGCCGCCGGCTTGGAACGGATCGTCGATGCCGTCGAACGGGTGCTCGGTTTCGGCGACACGCTTCTGCCCGTCGGCAACGGCAACCGGGATGCGCTCCACCAAGCCATTGCTGCGATCAACACGACGATCGAGCAACGCAATCTGGCTGGCACGCTGAAAATCATTCCCCTCGCCGGCATGGCCACGACAAGTCTTGCCGCCGCAGCCACCGGTCCCGACGCCCTGGCCTACCGCTACGCGTTGAAGGAGCTGAACCCGTTTGCTCTGCTGGACGCGGATTACAGCCAGCACAACCCGGCGGGTGAACTCGACCTCTACGACCCGGCGACCGGTAACGGGCAGCTCACCGACGAATGGCTTGCCGACCGGGCTGCGCTGCTCGTTGCGCTCAACCAGGCGAGGACAACAGACCTTGTTGCCACGGGAGGGGTTTTCCATGTCGATCCGACGGGTAACGACAGTGTGCGCTACACCGATGTCGATGCCGGCCTGTCGGTGAAAGTCGGCCAGACCACGCTCGACCCGCAGCGCATCGTTTTCGGGGGCGACAGCGACGATGCCATTACGGGCGGCAGCCAGGGCGACCATCTGTGTGGCGGCGGCAACGACACCCTGATGGGTCAGGGGAATGATGACGTGCTGTACGGCGGGAGCGGTAACGACCTGCTGTATGGCGACGCGGGGACGGCAGTCCCGCTCGACAAGGTTTTCCACGGTGAGGCTGGTCTCAACGTCACGGCGCTGAATCGGGCATCAAGGCGACAAGGGACAGGTCGACGCCTTGATGCTTCTCCCGCAACTGAACAATTTCGGGAGGCTGCATAAATGGGTGGATTACTGGTGCTGGCGCTGATTGCCGGCTATGTCTGGGGTGCTGCGAAACTCTTCAAGAGAGTTGGCCCGTATTGGGCGAAGGCGCTGGTGGTGATTGCGGCAATCCTGATTCCGACGGCGGATGCCGTTTATGGGCGGATCAAGCTCAAGCAGATGTGCGAGGCCGAGGGTGGGCTGCATATCTATCGGGTGGTCGAAGGGGTGGAGGGGTTTGACTATCCAAGCATGACGCCAATTGATGAATGGATAAAAAAATACGGATACCACTTTATCGAAGGTGAGGCGCTTGGCGGCAAACGTTCTCGGATCAGGCTACAGCCCGACGGCAAGATCGTTCGAGAGGTGGGGGTCATACCGATCGCCAAATATGCCTACGAAGTGGACAAGGGCGATGTTCGAGACACTTTCCTGCGCATCGAGTCTCGCGTGGTTGAAAAAGGGTCGAGTGAGATTCTTGCTCGGTACGTCAACATCGGGTACTCCGGCGGCTGGTTCGAACGTTTCGTCAACGGACTCTACGCAGCTACCGGAAATGCAGGAAGTTGCGGGCCAACCGTCTATCCATCTGAACTGATTACCAAAACACTCAAGCCTATTAAGCAGGAGCAAACACAATGAGCATCGACACAACCAAGGCCATGAACTACTCATGGATGTCACAGGCATCTTATTTGGACATGAGTTCGCTTGGCGAAGGTCAGTTGGGTAACTTCCTGGCTGCACTTACTGGAAGTAATGGAAGTGTTTACAACAAGGATAAGTTTTTTGTCGATAAGCAAGCCACTACCTTCACCGACCCCGCCACCGGCTACAGTTTCATCAATCAATTGGCGAATACCGCCAACGGCACCTCCGCCACGGTTTTCAAGAGCAACGCGGACGGCAGCTACACCTTTGCGGTGCGCGGCACAGAACCCGGCGAACAGTGGGGTGCCGATCTTCTGCAAGACATTATCGGTGTCGTCGCTGCCGGCAAGGCCAAAGTCCAGTTGATCGAAGCCTTCCGCTACTACAAGCAACTGACCACGGAAGCCGGTCAGCCGGTGAGCTACAGTCAGACCGAAGTCAACGCATTGAGCGCCGTGCTCTTGAGCGGGACGCCCCTGGTAGGTGGATTGGAGAATCTCGCTGCCGCCATAAGCGCCTTCACTGCGCTCACCGCTGGCGACGAAGGCTTGGGCAAACTGATTCCTGACGGCGCCACCATCAACTTTGCGGGTCACAGTCTCGGCGGGCACGTTGCCTATCTGCTTGCCGATCTGGTCAGCCTGACTTCCGGGGGAAATCACCCCTTGGGCGATGTCATGACCTACAACGCGCCCGGAGAAAATGCCCTCCTGTACGAATGGCAGAACTGGCTTGGACAGGACGCCAGCGCCCATTCCGGCCAGATTGGCGGCAAGCACCTGGCCTTCTACGGCGAGGCTGGTCTCAACGTCACCGCCGGGCTTGGTCAGGTCATCGGCACGCGGGTGCCGCTGTTCATCGAAGACAGTGGCGTCGTCACGGGCAATATCGCCATGGAGAATCACTCCATTGTCAAACTTTCCGATTCGCTCGCTGTTTATGACCTGTTGCAAAAACTCGACCCCGCGCTGGCGTCGTCGGCGATGGACTCGATGCTGAAAGCCAGCACGGCAACGGCAACCGATAGTCTTGAACAGACGCTCGACATTGTCAGAAAGATAATTCTTGGCCCAGGCATTGCCCCAACCAAGGCCATGAATTCCGCGGATTCACAAACCACCAGAGATGCCTTTTACGTAAATCTCTATGGTCTGCAAAACGCAAATGCTTTCGAGGCGCTTGCTGGTCAAGTCCGGCTCGAATCCTTGGCCGGTTCTGGCGCTTCGGTGATGTCCTCGCTCGCCCAAAGCGGCCCCGACGCCCTGGCCTACCGCTACGCGTTGAAGGAGCTGAACCCGTTTGCTCTGCTGGACGCGGATTACAGCCAGCACAACCCGGCGGGTGAACTCGACCTCTACGACCCGGCGACCGGTAACGGGCAGCTCACCGACGAATGGCTTGCCGACCGGGCTGCGCTGCTCGTTGCGCTCAACCAGGCGAGGACAACAGACCTTGTTGCCACGGGAGGGGTTTTCCATGTCGATCCGACGGGTAACGACAGTGTGCGCTACACCGATGTCGATGCCGGCCTGTCGGTGAAAGTCGGCCAGACCACGCTCGACCCGCAGCGCATCGTTTTCGGGGGTGAAGGCAGCGACCCCGACCTCAAGGGCGGCGACCTGGACGACCGCCTCTATGGCGGGGCGGGCGACGACACGCTCAACGGCAAGGACGGCAGGGATCGTCTCGAAGGCGGCAAGGGCAACGATGCCCTGCAAGGCGGCAAAGGCGACGACAGCCTTTACGGCGGCGCCGGCAACGACACTCTCCTGGGCGACGAGGGCAAGGACTATCTCATCGGCGGCGAAGGCGCCGACCGCCTCGAAGGCGGCGCCGGCTACGATACCTACAAGGCCGACAGCCAGGACCGCATCCTGGACAGCGATGGCAAGGGCATGGTTCTGCTGGGCAACACCGCACTGCTGGGCGGCACCCGTTCCAGCGACGACCCTGCCGGTACCTACAGCGGCGGCAGCCACACCTACGTGCTCAACGGCGGCACGCTCACCATCGACGGCGGGCTCGTCATCGAACAGTTCACCAACGGTGATCTGCGGATCAACCTGCGCACCAGCGATGATCCGCCACCCGAAAAAGAAACCCCCGACCTCGAGCCCGCCGAGCGCAACGCCTCGCCCATCATCCTCGACCTCGATGGCGACGGCATCGAAACCAACCCGCTTGCCGGCCAATACTATGACCTCGACGGCGACGGCCTGGCCGAGCGCACCGGCTGGGTACGCGCCGACGACGGACTGCTCGCCCGCGATCTGGACAACGACGGCAGGATCGGCAGCGGGCAGAAATTTTTGCAAACGCTGGCCGCCGCCGGCATCACTTCCATCGCCACAGCCTATGACACCCGCACCGACCTAAACAGGGCATGGAGGCTGTCGGCATGACAAAAACAATGCGACCGCAGCGCCGATTTCGCCGCACCGCCCAATCTGGTGCGATCAAACCATGGATGCTGATTGTTCTGCTCCTTGCTCTCGCTCCGCTATTGACACTGGGTTTCTATGAAGGACGCAAGGCGTATTGGGATGCGAAGGTCAGGGAAATGTGTGAAATAGATGGCGGGGTAAAGATAAATGAAGTTATCGATGTGGATGAAAATTCTTATGAATCCATAAAGAACAAATTTGGGCAAGTTGATTTTCCGAAGAAGGGAACGCCAGAAAGTAAAGACTCAGTTGCAGTCTATTCATATAAGGATACTTATATCCGACGTGGCGCCCCAGAAGTCCGTAGATCTGATCTCATTGTTTCCAGAACATCCAATGGTTCAATATTGGCTACGAGCACCACTTATTCGCGTGTTGGAGGTGATCTGTTTGCTCTACATCCTAGCCATTTTTCATGCCCGAATACACCAAATAATTTCTTTGCATCAGTAATCAATATAAAGGGGAAAGCCAAGTGAACATTCAGACAGTTTTTAGTCAATCTGGATTCGCATTGGCAGCTTATGCGGATTTGAATAGTAGCGCACTGAATTCTCAGAAAGTAAATCTTAAGGATGCGGGGCTTTCTGATTCCCAAGCCACCCAGTTTGCCCAAACCTATGCTGTCGTTACCCAATACAGCGATAGCGACACGAGTTTCAGCGCAACGGTATTCAAAGACGCTTCGGGTAATTTGACTCTGGCGATCCGCGGCACGGCAGAGCTGACCGGCACGCCGAACGATCTGAGCACCGATGGCGATATTGCAGTGAATGGGGCGGGCTACGATCAGATCGTTGCGATGGTGAACTGGTGGCGGCGAGCCACGACGCCGACGAACCAAACTGCAATTCAATACAAGATCGTCCCAGGGCCTCTCGACCCTCACGACGGATTCCAGTTCGGCATCCTGTGGCTGAAGATCGAAGCGCCGGTTGCCGGCACTGGAGAACTGGTGAGCGCCTTGGCCGATGATCCCGACCACAAGCTCGCCGTCACCGGCCACAGCCTGGGCGGCCATCTGGCCATGGCCTTCAGCACCTTGTTTCCGGGCCATGCTGGCCTGGTCACCGTTTTCAACGCCCCCGGCTTCACCTCGTCTTCTGCGAATCAGGACTTCTTCGCCGCCCTGGGCGGCACGGTACCCACCGGTGGCGACATCACCAACGTCATCGCCGACGAAGCAGCCATCGGCAGCCCGCCGTGGAGCGCCATTGCCGGCCTGCACAGCCGACCGGGAACGCCAGTCGATGTCGCCATCGAAGCGCAATTCAACTCCGACGAATCCGCTCCCCCGGCTGCCTTCAACCACAGCCAGCAGACCCTGACCGACAGTCTCGCCGTGTATGCGTTGTTGGCCGATCTCGATCCTGCGCTCTCCGCCGATGCCTACAAGAGCATCCTCAACGCCGCAGTGAGCGGCACCGCCGCCGGCTTGGAACGGATCGTCGATGCCGTCGAACGGGTGCTCGGTTTCGGCGACACGCTTCTGCCCGTCGGCAACGGCAACCGGGATGCGCTCCACCAAGCCATTGCTGCGATCAACACGACGATCGAGCAACGCAATCTGGCTGGCACGCTGAAAATCATTCCCCTCGCCGGCATGGCCACGACAAGTCTTGCCGCCGCAGCCACCGGTCCCGACGCCCTGGCCTACCGCTACGCCTTGAAGGAACTGAACCCGTTTGCTCTGCTGGACGCGGACTACAGCCAGCACAACCCGGCGGGTGAACTCGACCTCTACGACCCGGCGACCGGTAGCGGGCAGCTCACCGACGAATGGCTTGCCGACCGGGCCGCGCTGCTCGTTGCGCTCAACCAGGCGAGGACAACAGACCTTGTTGCCACGGGCGGGGTTTTCCATGTCGATCCTGCGGGTAACGACAGTGTGCGCTACACCGATGTTGATACCGATCTTGTCGTGAAAGTCGGCCAGACCACGCTCGACCCGCAGCGCATCGTTTTCGGGGGTGAAGGCAGCGACCCCGACCTCAAGGGCGGCGACCTGGACGACCGCCTCTATGGAGGGGCGGGCGACGACACGCTCGACGGCAAGGACGGCAGGGATCGTCTCGACAGTGGCATGGGCAACGACCGTATGAGCGCCCGCATCGAATGGATTTTCGCCCGCGCAGCGCCTGCGGACATCCATTCAATGTGGGTGCATTGACTCTGACTACAATTGCATACAGAATGCCTGGATGCCATGAGTATGGCATCGAATGATCCCGGGGAGGACGGCAGGTGAGGCGCTGTATCGGCGAAGGCGAAACGCTTGAAGGCGCTTCCACGGTCTTTCCCGCGTCTTGTTTCGAAGACGGGGCCGGCGGTCGTGCCCCATACGGCTATGGTGCCGCTGGTGCCCAAAGCGTCTTGAGTCATGAAGCAAGGAATTTTCACTGATGGCAGGTCTTTTGTTCCTGATGGTCGTTGGCCTGTGGGTGTGGGCGGCTGTTGTACTGGCGCGCTGGATGTCGCGGCGTTTTCTGTCGCAAAGGCCATGGCGACGGTACGCAAGTATCGGTTTGTTCATGCTGATTCTTCCGCTACCGGTAGTCGATGAAATCATTGGCGGATTTCAGTTTCGGGCACTGTGCGAGGAAGGAGCGAAACTGAAGATTGATGAGAAGAGAATTTTGGGGAAGGACGTTAAATTGGTAGTTACGCCGAAGGATAGTCCGGAATTGATTCCACATACCGCCATTCCAATATTTCATTACCATTATAGTTATCGTGATGTTTATACGGATGAAGAGTATGCACAATACGAAACTTATACAGCAAAGGGTGGGGTATTTATAAGGGCACTGGGAATATCAAATAAAAATTCGCCACTAATAATAGACGATCCTGCGTATTGTGGACAAGCTGTGCTTCTACACAAGCAATATCAATTCAATCAAGTTAATTGGCTCTTTTGAAAACCGAGTGGGTCAGGTTGCATGCTGATTGAGTTTTCCGAAGTCCAGCTTGCCGGCGAGCAGGAACACCATTGTGCGAATGGTAGAGAAGCTGGCGTAGCCACGCGCCTTGCGCTTGGCCGCTTGGAACAGGCCGTTGATGGCCTCAAGGAAGCCGTTGGTCTGGCGGGTGCGAGTCCAGGCGACGATGCCCTCAAGGTGTTTGCGGATCATCTTGGCCACCGCCTTCATTGGCTCGACCTTGGAGCGCATGACGTTGACAGTCCATTGCCAGAGCATGTCGCGCACGACATTGACCTGCTTGCGGTTGAGGATCTCGCGCAGTTGCTCCTTGTAGAGCCAGGCCCGCGCGGTGCGCTTGGTGGCCACTTGGGCAACCAACGCATCAAGGTCAGCTTTTGCAGCGGGCGCGAGTGCATCGCGGTCCCTCAGCAGCTTCCAGCGCAGCCCCTTGAGCGAGGGGTCGGTACGTTGCTCGATGCGGCGCATCTTGTCGACGGCGGCGCTGGCGTGGGCGATAACGTGAAACTTGTCGAAGGTGATGGTGGCGTTGGGCAGGTTGGCGGTCACGCCTTTGATGAAGGCCGGCGACATGTCGATCGAGATCGATTCGATCGCCAGCGCGTTACCGCCATGGTCCTTCAGATCCTCAGCGAACGCTGCGATCGTGGCCGCATCGCGCCCCTCGGTGACGAAGAGCACGCGTCGAGCGTCGGCATCGGCCACCAGAGTGATGTAGTCATGGCCGCGGGCGCGCGAGGTCTCATCCGCGGCCAGGCGCTTGACCTCGGAGAAGTCGGCCTGAGCCAGTGCCAGAGCCACGTAGCGCTTGCAGATCGCGGCCACGCGGTGCCAGGACAAGCCCACGACACGCGCGACCGCCGCGAAGGGCATCTCACGTGCGAGCGTCAGGATCAGCGCCTCGAACAGCAGCGTGAAGCCGGCGAGCTTGCCGGCCCAGTCGGGTTCGACCTGACGGATGCCGCCGTCTGGAAGACGCACACGCGGCACGCGTACCTCAAGATAGCACTCATGCTGGAAGAAGTTCAGGTGCCGGTAGCGCTTGGCGACCGTGTCATGCGCCGGATGCGCTCCGGCCACGCCCGACACCTCGAAGCGGCTGCCCGCAACGAAGTCCACCGAGATCGTCAGTACCTTCTTGGCGGCGTCGAAATCGACCCCGGCCACGCGCCATGGATCGGTGATGCCCAGTGCGGCCTCGAACAACTTTGCATGCATAACGTGTCAGATCTACAGAGAGTCAAAAAACCGGCGACGGTACTGCACTGCGTCCGAAGCACACCCCGCCGCACTTGTCTCCATGGCTGGATGCCCAACTGCGCTGCATCCAGCCATGGACCAGCGTACCGCCGGCCCCTTGGCGTCAAGGGTTCGCTACGCCGGGCTGCGCCCGCCCTTGACCCCAACGGCCCGGCAACCCGAATCGTGCATCACCCACTCAAAATTCAAAAGAGGCAGTTAATTAATACTGGATAATAAAATGACTGCGATCAAAGATGCCTACATTAACGCCCTCTTTGCTGATTCAGTATATATTACCGGTTTTATTGATGGAATGAGTCCAGCAGGTCTGAAGACAATTCAGCAGCAACGCATGACTCCTACCCAGGCCCAATTTATTGCCGACCATTTCAGCGTTGTTTCCACTATCAACACTCCTGATGATTTTGGCGAAGGTTCGGGTTTTGATGCTGTTGTCTGGCGCGGTAACGACGGTACAGATTATGCTGAAAAGATTTATGTCTCCATGCGGGGAACGGAAGGAATAAACGACTTCCTTGCCGACATCGACTTGGCCGTCAACACCGCAGCCAGTGCCCAGTATGAAGACATGATCAACTGGTGGCTGCGGATCAGCACGCCAGTAGGGCAGATGGCCCCGCAGGTCAGCCGCGTAGGCATTGGTGCCGCCTTTGTCGCGGCTCCGCCCGTGGCGGGCACCGGCGAAGTGGCCGGAGTCACGCAGGTGCAAGTCAATGGCCATTCGCTCGGTGGTCATCTGGCCAGCGCCTTTGCCCGCATTTTCGGCAATACACTTGTCATCGACGGCGTCAGCACTTTCAACAGCGCCGGCTTCATCGCCAACAGCGAAGCCGTCTTCGGCTCCCTGGCACAAGCGTTGGGTACCGGCCCCACTCAATATCGCAGTGCCGCACAAACCAACTACTTCGCCCGAAACGGCATCAACGTCACCACCAACAGCTTCTACTTCAATCAGATCGGCCAGCGCCAGGACATCTTCAACGAACAGAGCGGCCCCCTCGCCACCCACGAAAACCACTCCATGTACAAGCTCACCGATACGCTGGCCCTGGGCAATGCCCTGAGCCAGATCGCGCCGGAGCTGAGCTTGGAGACCTTCAACGAGATTCTCGAAGCGGCCAGCGCAACCCCCGCCGCTTCGCTCGAAAGCCTGCTTGACGCCTTGCGCCGGTTGACCACGGGCGATTCCCCATCGCCCACGCCTGTGGGCGATGCCAGCGACAGCGCAGCCAGCCGTGTTGCCTACCACCAGAACCTCCTCTTTTGGGTGGATAGCACTGCCTTCTAGGCGCTTGCCCAAAGCGGAACAACAGTGCATTCCCTTGTTGGCCAAAACCCCGCCGCATTGGCCCTGCTGGCCGGCACCGACAGCCCCGAAGGCATCGCCACCCGCTACGCGCTGAAAGAACTCATCCCCTTCGCCATCGTGGGCGTCGACTACGGCAACTTGCACAACCAGGATGGCGCACTCGACCTCTACGATCCCGAAACGGGCGAGGGGGAACTCTCCGAACAATGGATCAGGGACCGCGCCGCGATGCTGGCCGGCGTGCTCGCGGCTCAGACCGCCGACAGCGGCGAAGGCAAGACCCTCGAAGGCAGCACCACGGTCTTTCCCGCGCCCTACTTCGAGGACAAGGCCAGCGGCCTCATCCTGCGCCACTACAATGCCGCCGGCGGCAGCTACGACGGCAGTCCACGCTATCTTTTCGGGGGCGACGGGGCTGACATCCTCGAAGGCACCGACCACAACGGCGGCACGCTCACCATCGACGGACTGCTCGCCCGCGATCTGGACAACGACGGCAGGATCGGCAGCGGGCAGGAACTGTTGCAAACGCTGGCCGCCGCCGGCATCACTTCCATCGCCACAGCCTACGACACCCGCACCGACCTAAACAGGGCATGGAGGCTGTCGGCATGACAAAAACAATGCGACTGCGGTACCGATTTTGCCGCGCCGCCCAATCTGGTGCGATCAAACCATGGATGCTGATTGTTCTGCTCCTTGCTCTCGCTCCGCTATTGACGCTGGGTTTCTATGAAGGACGCAAAGCATACTTGGATGCAAAAGTCATGGAAATGTGTGCGAAGGATGGGGGTGTCAAAGTTTACGAAACCGTGAAGTTGCCCCCTGAGAAATTCAACGAATGGGGGCAGCCCGCGTTTCGGATTCCGCCAAAGAAAAACCTCAGATCGAGCGATGGGTATTACTACGAGTGGGATATCAGCTACTACCGGAAGGGTAACCCGGAGCTTTCTCGCTACCACTTCAAATTGTTCCGCAGCCAGGACTCCAAATTGCTTGGAGAGTCGATTTCTTATGGGCGCGGCGGAGGTGATCTTCCGAGCCCAGCACATGGTTCGTCGTTCAGTTGCCCAGATGATGCCGATATCACAGCACTTGAAACCAGAGTTTTTATTTTGACTAAGGAGTGAAAAATGGATACGCATGAGATTTTTCGTCAAGCAGAGCTTGCGTTGGCATCGTACTCTATTCTGTCTCCTGGCAAACCCAATGTCGCGAATCTGACTGACCGAGGTTTCGGCCTATCGCAGGAGCAAGCCGAAGCATTCTCCGATACCTACACCGTTGTCACCCAATACACCGACACACTCGCCGAAGGTGGATTGGGGACGAGTTTCAGCGCGACGGTATTCAAGGATGCTGGCGGCAATTTAACCCTGGCGATCCGCGGCACGGCGGAGCTGACCGGCACGCCGAACGATCTGAGCACCGATGGCGATATTGCATTGAATGGGGCGGGCTACGATCAGATCGTTGCGATGGTGAACTGGTGGCAGCGAGCCACGACGCCGACGAACCAAACTGCAATTCAATACAAGATCGTCCCAGGACCTCTCGACCCTCACGACGGATTCCAGTTCGGCATCCTGTGGCTGAAGATCGAAGCGCCGGTTGCCGGCACTGGAGAACTGGTGAGCGCCTTGGCCGATGATCCCGACCACAAGCTCGATGTCACCGGCCACAGCCTGGGCGGCCATCTGGCCATGGCCTTCAGCACCTTGTTTCCGGGCCACGCTGGCTCGGTTGACTACCAGGGTTTTGTCCTGGATAGCAGGGAGGCACGGACGGCTGCAAATGGTGCATGGATGGCGTCAGCATGACAAAGGTAATGCGATTGCGGCACCAATTTCGCCGCGCCGCCCAATCTGGCGCGATCAAACCATGGATGCTGGTTGTTCTGCTCCTTGCTCTCGCTCCGCTATTGACACTGGGCTTCTATGAAGGACGCAAGGCATATTGGGATGCGAAGGTCAGAGAAATGTGTGCGAAAGATGGCGGCATCAAGGTTTATGAAACCGTGAGGTTGCCACCCGAGAAATTTAACGAATGGGGGCAGCCGAATTTCTTCCGGCCAGATCAGGGGGAAGACGCGCTCGGGGTGGATTACGTATTCAAGAAGCAAGCTGCGTACTACCGGCGGGGTAACCCTGAAATGTGGAGGGCACACATACAGGTTATTCGCCGGATCGACGAAAAAACCCTCGGTGAATCGACTAGCTACTCTCGCCGAGGTGGAGACTTACCAGGACCCGTACATGATTCATCTTTTGGCTGCCCTGAAGAGCGCGGTGACATTCCTCTCCTAATGCGGATTTTTAAACAGAAACCTGATAGGAAATGAACATGACGAATATTGCACAATGCCTCAGTTCTGCTGAATTGGCCCTCGCGGCATATGCTTCACTCTCCCAAGGCAGCCCGAATACGGAGCATCTCAAAGAGGCAGGGCTATCCAACAAGCAAGCCGAACTGTTTGCCAGTAACTACACCGTTGTCACCCAATACACCGACACACTCGCCGAAGGTGGATTGGGGACGAGTTTCAGCGCGACGGTATTCAAGGATGCTGGCGGCA
The DNA here is from genome assembly GCF_048398245.1 of Thauera butanivorans. Lineage (NCBI taxonomy): Bacteria > Pseudomonadati > Pseudomonadota > Betaproteobacteria > Rhodocyclales > Zoogloeaceae > Thauera > Thauera butanivorans. The sequence continues at coordinate 4,623,616 of NZ_CP183038.1, read as the reverse complement.
ATTTAACCCTGGCGATCCGCGGCACGGCGGAGCTGACCGGCACGCCGAACGATCTGAGCACCGATGGCGATATTGCAGTGAACGGGGCGGGCTACGATCAGATCGTTGCGATGGTGAACTGGTGGCAGCGAGCCACGACGCCGACGAACCAAACTGCAATTCAATACAAGATCGTCCCCGGGCCTCTCGACCCTCACGACGGATTCCAGTTCGGCATCCTGTGGCTGAAGATCGAAGCGCCGGTTGCCGGCACTGGAGAACTGGTGAGCGCCTTGGCCGATGATCCCGACCACAAGCTCGCCGTCACCGGCCACAGCCTGGGCGGCCATCTGGCCATGGCCTTCAGCACCTTGTTTCCGGGCCATGCTGGCCTGGTCACCGTTTTCAACGCCCCCGGCTTCACCTCGTCTTCTGCGAATCAGGACTTCTTCGCCGCCCTGGGCGGCACGGTACCCACCGGTGGCGACATCACCAACGTCATCGCCGACGAAGCAGCCATCGGCAGCCCGCCGTGGAGCGCCATTGCCGGCCTGCACAGCCGACCGGGAACGCCAGTCGATGTCGCCATCGAAGCGCAATTCAACTCCGACGAATCCGCTCCCCCGGCTGCCTTCAACCACAGCCAGCAGACCCTGACCGACAGTCTCGCCGTGTATGCGTTGTTGGCCGATCTCGATCCTGCGCTCTCCGCCGATGCCTACAAGAGCATCCTCAACGCCGCAGTGAGCGGCACCGCCGCCGGCTTGGAACGGATCGTCGATGCCGTCGAACGGGTGCTCGGTCTCGGCGACACGCCTCTACCCGTCGGCAACGGCAACCGGGATGCGCTCCACCAAGCCATTGCTGCGATCAACACGACGATCGAGCAACGCAATCTGGCTGGCATGCTGAAAATCATTCCCCTCGCCGGCATGGCCACGACAGGTCTTGCCGCCGCAGCCACCGGTCCCGACGCCCTGGCCTACCGCTACGCGTTGAAGGAGCTGAACCCGTTTGCTCTGCTGGACGCGGACTACAGCCAGCACAACCCGGCGGGTGAACTCGACCTCTACGACCCGGCGACCGGTAGCGGGCAGCTCACCGACGAATGGCTTGCCGACCGGGCTGCGCTGCTCGTTGCGCTCAACCAGGCGAGGACAACAGACCTTGTTGCCACGGGAGGGGTTTTCCATGTCGATCCGACGGGTAACGACAGTGTGCGCTACACCGATGTCGATGCCGGCCTGTCGGTGAAAGTCGGCCAGACCACGCTCGACCCGCAGCGCATCGTTTTCGGGGGTGAAGGCAGCGACCCCGACCTCAAGGGCGGCGACCTGGACGACCGCCTCTATGGCGGGGCGGGCGACGACACGCTCAACGGCAAGGACGGCAGGGATCGTCTCGAAGGCGGCAAGGGCAACGATGCCCTGCAAGGCGGCAAAGGCGACGACAGCCTTTACGGCGGCGCCGGCAACGACACTCTCCTGGGCGACGAGGGCAAGGACTATCTCATCGGCGGCGAAGGCGCCGACCGCCTCGAAGGCGGCGCCGGCTACGATACCTACAAGGCCGACAGCCAGGACCGCATCCTGGACAGCGATGGCAAGGGCATGGTTCTGCTGGGCAACACCGCACTGCTGGGCGGCACCCGTTCCAGCGACGACCCCGAGGATACCTACAGCGGCGGGGGCCACACCTACGTGCTCAACGGCGGCACGCTCACCATCGACGGCGGCCTCGTCATCGAACAGTTCACCAACGGTGATCTGCGGATCAACCTGCGCACCAGCGATGATCCGCCACCCGAAAAAGAAACCCCCGACCTCGAACCCGCCGAGCGCAACGCCTCGCCCATCATCCTCGACCTCGATGGCGACGGCATCGAAACCAACCCGCTTGCCGGCCAATACTATGACCTCGACGGCGACGGCCTGGCCGAGCGCACCGGCTGGGTGCGCGCCGACGACGGACTGCTCGCCCGCGATCTGGACAACGACGGCAGGATCGGCAGCGGGCAGGAACTGTTCGGCAACCACACCCTGCTCAAGAACGGCGAGCGCGCGGCCAACGGCTTCGAAGCGCTGGCCGAACTGGACGACAACCTCAACCCGGACGGCACCGTGGGCGACGGCAGGATCGACGCCAACGACGTCGCCTACGGCGAACTGCGCGTATGGCGCGATCTGAACCAGAACGGCGTGAGCGATGCGGGCGAACTGCAAACGCTGGCCGCCGCCGGCGTCGCTTCCATCGCCACGGCCTACGACACCAGCGCCTACACGGATGCCCACGGCCACCAGCACCGCCAGATCGGTACCTTCGAGCGCACCGACGGCACTTTGGGCGCGGCCGTGGATGTCTGGTTCAAGATCGACGCCGCGCGGCGCCAGAACACCGGCACCATCGAACTCGGCCCGGACATCGTTTTTCTGCCCAATGCCGAAGGCTTCGGCAAGGTCCACGATCTGCACCAGGCGATGGTGCTGGACCCCTCGCTCAAGGACTACCTTGCCCGCTACACGCAGGCGGTCATCGACCCCGCCGCCACGGAAGCCGAACGCGGGGCGCGCCTGGACGAACTGATCTACCGCTGGAGCGGTGTCGAAAACATCGATCCGCGCGCGCGCGACTTCGGTGGCACCCATCATTTGATCGACGCCCGGCAGCTCGGCGCGCTCGAAGCGCTTGCCGGGCGGCCCTACCTCGGCGTGCGCGGCCCCAACCCCTACATCAACGCCTCGGCCATCCTGCGCAACGAATACCTCGAATTCAAACGCTACACCGCCGCGCAGATCCTCGCGCAGACGAAACATGCCGACGATTTCGACGGTATCTTGCTATCGCACCTGAGTTCGGACCCTCCGTTCATCGCCATGGACTGGACGTCGCTGCAAGATAGGCTCCAAGCGTTGCATGGCGCCAACGAGTTCGGGCGCATGGTCGAGCTTATCGCCGTGCTCAACGACCTGGGCATCTACGACCCCGCCTACCGCGCGGAAAGAACCGCCGCCTTCGCCGCCATCGGTGCGGCCGATGCAACGCTGCTGCCCTACCTGGATCTGTCCGTGCGCGTTGGCAGTGCCGGCAACGACACGCTCAACGGCGTAGCCGGCGGCAACCTTTTCCATGGCGGTGGCGGCGACGATCGCCTCAACGGCAAAAGCGGTGACGACAGCTATCGCTTCGCCCTCGGTGATGGCAACGACATCATCTCGGATTCCGGTGGCTACGATCAGATCCTGTTCGGCGCCGGCATCACCGAAGCCAGCCTTTCCTTCAGCCGCGGCGACACTTGGGCGCGTATCGACGTCCGCGACGCCGCGGGCGACCCCGCCGGCTCGATCCTCATCGATAGGTTCTTTGGCAGCGGCGGTGAACTGCACAACGGCACCATCGAACAGATCCGCTTTACCGACGGCACCACGCTCACGCAGACGCATATCCTCGAACGTATCGCCGCCAGCACCATCAGCGACGGTAACGACAGCGTTTACGGCAGTCTTGCGCACGACGTCATCGATGCGCGCGCCGGCAACGACAGCATCTACGGTTATGCCGGCAACGACATGCTCGCCGGGGGCGAAGGCAATGACAAACTGTACGGCGGAGATGGCGACGACACGCTCGAAGGCGGCACGGGCAACGACACCCTTTTCGGCGGCAGGGGCGACGATATCTACCGCTTTGCTCCCGGCCATGGCAATGACGTCATCGACAACAATGGCAATGCCCCCGGCGCCAAGACCGACCGCATCGAATTCGGCCCCGGCATCGATGCGCAGGCCACTACGCTGAAACGCGAGGGCAGCGACCTGCTGATCGTCACCTCCGCCACCGACAGCGTGCGGGTTTTGGGCTACTTCGCCGCCGATCAGACAGGCGGGCGGGCCGTCGAACAAATCGTCTTCGAGGGCGGCCCGACCTGGCACATCGACGACGTCAAGCGCAGCGTGCTCATTCCAACGGCCGGCGACGACAGCATCACGGGTTACGCTGGCGGCGATCTGCTCGAAGGGCTCGAAGGCAACGACCGTCTTTGGGGTGATGACGGCGACGATACCCTCATCGGGGGTGCCGGCAACGACACCTTGAGTGGCGGCAAGGGCAGCGATATCTACCGCTTCGATCCTGGCCATGGCAGGGACATCATCGACAACAACGCGGATACGCAGCCCGGCAAGATCGACCGCATCGAATTCGGCCCCGGCATCGACGCAGCCGTGGTGAGCGTCGGGCGAGTTAACAATGACTTGCTGCTCACGACTTCGGAAAACGACAGCGTGCGCGTCATCAACTACTTTCCCGGTGAATTCAGTTCCTATTCCAAGGCCACCATCGAGCAAATCGCCTTCACCGGCGGCCCGACCTGGACCTTCGACGACATCAGGGCGCTGCTGCCGCTGCCCGGCGCGGGCAATGACACTTTCTACGGCTACAGCGGTAACGACACCGTTGACGGACAGGGTGGCAACGATACCCTCTACGGCTACGGCGGCGACGACATCCTTGCCGGCGGCGACGGCGACGACCGCCTGTACGGCAGCAAGGGCAACGACCGGCTCGACGGTGGAGACGGTGCCGATGCGCTATACGGCGAAGACGGCGACGACAGCCTAGATGGCGGCGGAGGCGACGACACCCTCGAAGGTGGATTGGGCGACGATACGCTTTCCGGTGGCGCGGGCAACGATATTCTGCGCGGCGGCATGGGCGACGACATTTACCTCTTCGATGCTGCATCGGGCGTGGATCACATCTACGATACCGGCGGCAACGATACCCTGCGCTTTGCCACGGGGATCACTCCCGAGCAGGTCATCCTCTACCGCTCGAATGACAATCTGGTCATCGGCATGGTTGACGTGCCATCGCTCCAGATCACCGTTCCCGGGTACTTCACGGAAAGTGCCAATCGGATCGAACGCATTGTGTTCGCCGGCACGGAATGGAACGCCGACGACATCGAGGCCCGGCTGTTCAACGGTGATGCCGATACGCTGGTCGGCACCGCGGGGGACGATCTGTTCGTCGTCGATTCGACCGGGGATGTCGTCATCGAGGCGCCTGGCGGCGGTATCGATACGATCGAAACCTTCCTCTCCCGCAGGCTCGACGACAACGTCGAAAACCTCACCCTCACCGGTCACTTCCCCTCCCGAGGCACGGGCAACGGACTGGACAACGTGATTCGCGGCAATGTCGCCGACAACGTTCTCGATGGCATGGGGGGTATCGACACCCTCATTGGCGGTGCCGGCAACGACACCTATTTCGCCGAGGTCTGGGACGTCATCGAAGAACAAGCCGGCGAAGGGATCGACACTGTCCACACCTCTCTCAAGCAGGGCTGGCACAACTACATCCTGGCCCCCAACGTCGAAAACGTCACGATGAGCGGCGACACCCCGCCCATCAGCTACGACTACCTCTACACCATCACCGGCAACGAACTGGACAACATCATCACCGCCTCTCCCAACGCCTATCCTCGCAGCATCTACGATGGCGGCGCGGGCGCGGACACGATGATCAGCCAGCAAGGCGGCATCTTCCACGTCGACAATCCCGGCGACCGCATCGTGAACGGGGTCACCGCCATGGGCATCCCCATTGGCACCTCCTGGGTCATCGCCACGCTCGACTGGACTCTGGGCGACACGCTCGATCATCTCGAGCTGAAAGCCGGCTCCGCTGCCGTCAACGCCACCGGCAACGCGCGCGACAATGAACTCAAGGGCAACCAGAACGACAACGTTCTCGTCGGGCTCGACGGCAACGACACCTTCAATGGTTATCTTGGCGCGGACCGCTACATCGGCGGGCGTGGGGACGACACCTACTACGTCAATAGCGGACACTATTCCATCTCATACTCGTCGGCACCCCCTTACATCATCCAGGAAGCTGATGCCGTCATCGAAGACAGCATCATCGAGCTGGCCGGCGAAGGCACCGATACCGTCATTTCCACCTTCGACTATACGCTCGGCGCCAACCTGGAAAACCTCACGCTGGACTCATATAAATACGCTTCCGATTCGAGCACAAACGTCCGCCGCCACGCCCGGATCGGCATCGGCAACGCCTTGAACAACGTCATTAGAGGCAACGACGGTGCCAACATTCTCGACGGGCGCGCGGGCGCGGACACCCTGATCGGCGGCAACGGCGACGACATCTACTATGTGGACGACCCTGGCGACGTTATCCAGGAGAACGGCAAAGGCCTCTATGCTCCCGACACCGACACCGTCATCAGCACGATCGCATACACTCTTGGCGCCAATCTTGAAAACCTGACGCTGATCGGTACCGAGGGCGTCGAAGGGCGTGGCAATGCTCTGAACAACCGTCTAGATGCCAGCCAGAATGCGGTGACCGATACGTTGGTGGGTGGCCTGGGCGACGATACTTATGTGGTGGATGAGGGGGATATCGTCGTCGAACTGGCCGATGAGGGCATCGACACCGTCGAAGGTCCCGGCGACATCGACCTCAACACGGCGCGCTACGCCAATATCGAAAACCTCGCCCTCCTGGGCAGCGTGGGTGCCACCGGTACCGGTACTGCCGGAGCCAACGTGCTCGATGGTTCCCGCAACATGGTGGCCGATACGCTCATCGGTGGTGCAGGCAATGATATCTACCGAGTCGGTGCGGGCGACACCATCATTGAAGCTGTTGACGGTGGCTTGGACATCGTTGAAATATTCCTCACCCCTGGTACCACCGAAATCTACCGGCTTGGCGAGCATGTCGAAAACGCCACCATCGGCGATAGCACAGGCTACAGCGGTGGTTACGAGCACTGGGGCGTCGTCGGCAACATCCAGGACAATCAGCTCACCGGCAACTGGGGCGACAACTTCCTCGACGGCGGCGGTGGCGCGGATACCCTGATCGGCTGGGGTGGGTCCGACACCTACGTCATCGACAGCGCCGACGATTTCATCGTCGAGGAGGATGGTTACGGCGACACCGACACCGTCATCACCCACCTCGACGACTACACGCTGCACGCCGGCGTGGAAAACCTCATCCTCGCCGACGGCGTGACCACCGGCACCGGCAACGCCAAGGCCAACCTCATCACCGGCAATGCCGGCAACAACGTACTCGACGGCGGCGCCGGCAACGATACCCTCGAAGGCGGCGCGGGCGACGACATTCTGGATGGCGGTGTGGGCAACGATACGCTGATTGGGGGCACTGGCGACGACATTTACCTTATCAACAGCGGCTCCGACCAGGTCATCGAAAATGCTGGCGAGGGCAACGACACCGTCAAGAGCAGCGTCGCCCACACCCTGAAGGACAACGTCGAAAACCTCATTCTGCTCGGTACCGCCAAAATCGCCGGCACCGGCAACGCGCTGGACAACGTCCTGGACGGTAGCCAGAACGGAGCCGCCAACACCCTCAAGGGGCTGGCCGGCGACGACATCTACATCGTCGGTGTGGGCGACGTCGTCAGCGAAAGCGCCGGGCAGGGCACCGACACGGTCTATTCCGGCCTTGCCGCCTACACCCTGACCAGCAACGTGGAAAACCTCGTCCTCGTGGGCGAGGCCATCACCGGCACGGGCAACGGCAGTGCCAACACGCTCACGGGCAACGCACTCGACAACATCCTCGACGGCAAAGCGGGGGCGGACATCCTGATCGGCGGCGCGGGCGACGACACCTACTACATCGACAACGCCAACGACCGCGTCATCGAATTGGCCGGGGAAGGCATCGACACCGTCCACGCCAGAGTCACCCACATCCTCGACGAGCACGTCGAACACCTCATTCTCGCCGGCTCCAGCGCCATCCACGGCACCGGTAACGAACTGGCCAACCGCATCACGGGCAACAATGCGGCCAACACGCTCGACGGTGGGGAGGGCAATGACACGCTCATGGGCGGCCTGGGCAAGGACACGTATCTGTTCGGACGCAATGGCGGAATGGATACGATCATCGAGGACGACGCTACCGCGGGGGTGACCGATCTGCTCAGGTTCGGGGCCGACATCGCCGCCAATCAGATCTGGCTGCGCCAGGTCGGCATGGACTTGGAGCTGAGTCTGATCGGCACCGGCGACAGCGTGACGATCCAGGACTGGTACGCAGGCCAACGGCACCACGTCGAGCAATTCAAGAGCGGAGACGGCAAGACGCTGCTCGACAGCAAGGTGGATAGCCTGGTGCAGGCGATGGCGGCGTTTTCGCCACCGGCGGCTGGACAGACCACGTTGCCACCGGATTACCACAGTGCGTTGAACGCAGTGATCGTGGCCAATTGGAAGTAGGAAGAAACCTATCCGTGCCGACACTGATGAACAGCGTTTCCGAACCAATCGCCACCGGCTCCGACCCCGGCACCTTGGAGAACCCCGTTCCCCCGCTCGACAGCGGGCTTGCCTGTCTCGTATTGATGGCCCGGCTGCATGGCGTCGCGGCCGATCCGGACCAGCTTGCGCATGAGTTTGCCGTGGCCGGCAAACCTTTTTCCACCCAGGATATTCTGCTCGCCTCGCGAACGCTGCAGTTGCAGGCCAAGGTGGTCAAGACTGAGCCTGGACGGTTGAACAAGACGCCGTTACCGGCCATTGCGGTTGAGCACGGCACGAACGGCGAGGTGGAGTTCTTTCTGCTCGCCCGTGCAGACGGCGAGCAAGTCCTGATCCAGTCGCCCGCCACCGGGCGGCCTGAAGCGCTGCCGCTTGCCGCGCTGTGCGAGCGCTGGACGGGAGAGCTGATCCTTTTCACGTCGCGTGCGTCTCTGGCCGGTGAAATGGCCCGTTTCGACTTCACGTGGTTCATTCCGGCCATCGTCAAATACCGCAAGCTGCTTGGCGAGGTTCTGCTGGTGTCTTTCGCGTTGCAGTTCTTTGCGCTGATTACGCCGTTGTTCTTCCAGGTGGTGATGGACAAAGTGCTGGTGCATCGCGGTTTTACGACGCTGGATGTGATCGCCATCGGGCTGACCGTGGTCGTCTTGTTCGAGGTTGTGCTCGGCGCGTTGCGTACCTATGTTTTTGCGCACACCACGAGCCGTATCGACGTCGAACTGGGCGCACGGCTGTTCCGCCACCTGCTCGCGTTGCCGCTGGCGTATTTCCAGGCCCGGCGCGTGGGCGATTCGGTGGCGCGGGTACGCGAACTGGAGAACATCCGCTCTTTTCTGACCGGCAACGCGGTTACGCTGGTGCTGGATCTGTTCTTTTCAGTGGTGTTCATCGCGGTGATGTTTTTCTACAGCGGGTGGCTGACGCTGATCGTGGTGGTTTCGCTGCCTTGCTACGCGTTGCTGTCGGCTGCTTTCACACCGATGCTGCGCGCGCGTTTGCATGAAAAATTCAACCGTGGCGCGGAAAACCAGGCTTTTCTGGTGGAGACGATCAGCGGTATCGATACGGTCAAGTCGATGGCCGTGGAGCCGCACTGGACGCGCAAGTGGGATAATCAGCTCGCCGCCTATGTGTCGGCCGGTTTTCGCACCGCCACCATCGGCACGCTGGCCAACGGCGGCGTCACGCTCATCTCCAAGCTCGTTACGGTGGCAACCATGTACGTGGGCGCGCGGCTCGTCATCGACGGGCGTCTCAGCGTCGGGCAACTCATCGCCTTCAACATGCTTGCGGGACAGGTCGCCCAGCCGGTCATGCGCCTGGCACAGTTGTGGACTGATTTCCAGCAGACCGGTATTTCGATCCAGCGCCTGGGCGACATTCTCAATACCCGCACCGAGATTGCCGGCGCCAAGAGCGCGCTGCCACCGCTTGCGGGGCGGGTGGCGCTGGATGGGGTGAGTTTCCGATATCGCCCGGATGGCCCGGAAATCCTCAAGAACGTTTCGCTCGACGTCGCATCCGGCGAAATCATTGGCTTGGTAGGGCGTTCCGGCTCTGGCAAGAGCACGTTGACCAAGCTCGTGCAGCGCTTGTACGTGCCAGAACGCGGTCGCGTACTCGTCGACGGCATGGATCTGGCGCTGGCCGATGCGAATTCATTGCGTCGCCAAATTGGCGTGGTGTTGCAGGAAAACGTACTGTTCAACCGTTCGGTACGCGACAACATCGCACTGGCAGATCCTGGTGCGCCGCTTGAATCGGTGATACGCGCGGCCAGGCTCGCCGGTGCCCATGAGTTCATCCTCGAACTGCCAGAAGGTTATGACACCATGGTGGGGGAGCATGGTTCGACGCTCTCGGGCGGGCAGCGCCAGCGCATCGCCATTGCCCGCGCGCTGATGACCAATCCGCGCATTCTGATTCTCGATGAGGCGACCAGCGCGCTCGATTACGAAAGCGAACGCATCATCCAGAACAATATGCAGGCCATCTGCCAGAACCGTACTGTCATCATCATCGCCCACCGGCTGTCGGCGGTGCGCAACGCCCATCGCATCGTCGTGCTCGATCGCGGGCAGATCGTCGAAACCGGCAGTCATGCTGAACTGCTACGCGATGAGGCGGGGCATTACTCGCGGTTGTACCGGCTGCAGCAGGGGTGAGCCGATGAACGCGCCCTCACACTCGCATCCACCCAAACTGCGCCTGCAAGCCACAGGTGATTTGCTGCGCCGCTACGGCGCGGTCTTTCGTCATGCCTGGCGGCAACGCAAGCAAATGACTCCGCCGCCGAGGCTACCGCACGAGGCGCAGTTTCTGCCCGCTGCGCTCGCCTTGCAGGAAACGCCGTTGTCGCCTGCGCCGCGCGTGGCAATGTGGTTGATCATCACCTTTGCTGTGCTTGCACTGCTGTGGGCGATCTTTGGGCGCATGGACGTCGTGGCCACCGCGCAGGGCAAGGTGGTGCCGAACGACCGTACGAAAACTATCCAGCCATTCGATACGTCCACCGTGCAGGCCATTCATGTTACCGATGGGCAGTTTGTCAAGGCCGGCGATGTGTTGATCGAGCTGGACGCGACGATGGCGCAGGCGGATCAGGAGCGGATACGCAGCGATCTGGCCGCTGTCCGGCTGCAGATGGCACGGGGCCGAGCGCTGTTGAGTGCGCTCGATGGGCATGCAGCACCGCTTGTACGTCCCGAAGGTGCGGGGGATGCGGCTTTCGCCGAATCGCTGCGCTTGTTGGCCGGACAATTGGACGAATATGGTGCGCGACGCGATCGCATAAATGCCGAGATCGCACGCCGCGAGGCCGAGCAGCGTTCGACGCGGGAACTGGTGCGCAAGCTTGAGCAAACGGTGCCGATTGCGCAGCAGCGCGCGCGCGATTTCAAGGATCTGGCCGATCGCAATTTCGTCTCCCAGCATGGTTATCTGGAACGCGAGCAGGCGCGCATCGAACAGGAGGCCGATCTGGCGAATCAGCGCGGTCGGGTGCGGGAAATCGAGGCCGCGTTGCGCGAGGCGCGCGGGCAGCGTGCCGAACTGACGGCGGAGACGCGGCGCATCGCTCAGGACAGCATTACCGACGGCCAGCAAAAGGCCGCCGCGCTGGAGCAGGAGTTGTTGAAGGCCGATTCGCGCAGTCGGTTGATGCGGCTCACTTCCCCGGTCGACGGCACGGTACAGCAACTGGCGGTGCATACCGTCGGTGGTGTGGTCACGGAGGCGCAGCCGGTGATGGTGATCGTGCCGCGCGACAATCCACTGGAGGTGGAAGCCTTCATCGAGAACAAGGACATCGGTTTCGTGCACGCGGATCAGGATGCCGAAGTGAAGATCGAAACCTTCCAGTACACCAAGTACGGCACGATTCCGGCCAAGGTCGTGTCGGTGTCGCACGACGCGATCAACGACGAGAAGCGCGGCCTGATCTATTCGGTGCGGGTGAAGATGTCGCGCTCGACGATCAACGTGGGCGGCAACGAAGTCGCGCTCGGACCGGGTATGGCGGTAGCCGTGGAGATCAAGACCGATCAGCGGCGCGTGATTGAATATTTCCTCTCGCCTCTCATGCAGCACACTTCCGAGAGTCTGAGGGAACGGTAACGGGCAGCAAATTGATTGATTACCCAGCCAAGATAAACAACATCCGTGCCGACATCCCCCATGCGCATCCTCTTCATCCACCAGAACTTCCCCGGCCAGTTCCGCCACCTCATCCAAGCCTGGTCGCAGCGGCCCGGGTGGCAGGTCGTCGGCCTGGGGCGCGACACGGCGCCCGGCATGTCTGGTACGCGCTGGTACCGCTATAGCCTGCACCGCGCCCCCGCCGAAGGCACGCACGCCTATCTGCGCCAGCTGGAAAACGCGGTACTGCACGGCCAGGCGGTTGTGCGCATGCTGCTGCAACTCAAGCGCAACGGCTTCGTTCCCGATATCGTCATTGCCCATCCCGGCTGGGGAGAAACGCTCTACCTGCGCGACGTCTTCCCCGACACGCGGCTCATCCACCTATGCGAATGGTTCTACGCAACGGCGAATTCCGACCTCGGCTTCGACCCCGAATTCCCCGGGAACATCGACGACCAAGCGCGCGTGCGCACCTGGAACACGCTGCACACGCTCAACCTCGTGCATTGCGATGCCGGCGTAAGCCCCACGCAGTGGCAGCGTTCGCGCCACCCCGCCATCTTCGGCGACAAGATCACCGTCATCCATGAAGGCGTCGATACCGAGGGGCTGGCACCCGACCCCCAGGCCAGCTTCACCACCCCCACGGGCGTTACCCTCAAGGCTGGCGATCCGGTCATCACCTACGTCGCTCGCAACCTCGAACCCTATCGCGGCTTTCACCACTTCATGCGCGCGCTGGAAATCGTCCAGCGCTGCCACCCCCACTGCCATGCCGTGATCCTTGGCGGAGACGACGTCAGCTATGGCCGTCGCCCTCGCGGCGCAAAAAACTGGCGAGAAAAAATGCAGGCAGAATGCGAGCTCGATCCCGATCGCATCCATTTTACCGGCAAACTGCCCGTGCCGGCCTACCGCAAGGTGCTGCAAATTTCCGCCGCGCACGTCTACCTGAGCTACCCCTTCGTGCTGTCCTGGTCCATGCTCGAAGCCATGGCTAGCGGCTGCCTGGTGATCGGTTCGCGCACGGCCCCCGTCGAAGAAGTCATCGGCGACGGAAAAAACGGTCTGCTGGTCGACTTCTTCGACGACAAGGCCATTGCCGACCGAATACTTGATGCCCTGGAAACCCCACACTGCTTCGACCCGCTAAGGGAACAGGCGCGCGTCGATGTACTACAACGCTACACCGTGCAGCGCGCCATCGAAGCCTACGACCAGCTTGTCGGAAACCAATGAAGTGGAAAGCGGTGCACTGGCCCCACCGAGCGGGCACAATGCCGGAAGAATCTACATGCACTTGACCAACCTGCCCACCGGCCAGCAATGCTGCCTTGCAGGCGCTGGCACGCGAGATCGCGTTCGAGTACGACGCGGCGCTGGGCTACGCACCGCGCTGAGGCAGGGAGGACGTTTGCCTGCGAAGAGTGAGGGGTGTATTGACAATATCGCTACAAATACTAGACTGACCTCCTTTCCAGGCTACGAGGTTCGCCATGCCGCTCCCCCGCTCCGCGGTGCATAAGGCCGCGACAAAGGACGAAGTCATCCAGATTCGCGCCCCCAGGCAGGCCAAGGCGCTGTTCGGCCAGGCGGCGGCCCTGCGCGGGCAGAAGCTTTCCGAATTCATGCTCGACTGCGCCTACCGCCAGGCCGAGGCAACCTTGCTCGACCAGCGCACCTTCTTTCTCGACGAAGCTGCCCATGCGCGTTTTCTGGACTTGCTCGACGCTCCGCCCGCCCTTTCCGCCGACGCGGCACGACGGCTGCAACGCAAGGCACCGTGGGAAGCGTAAACGCGCCTGTGCTCGGCAGGCCGGAGCCGCTTGCTCTGCATCACGACGTTTCGCGCTTCGGCAACGGCCGTCATCCCTCGCTTGACCACTGGCTGCACGATCAGGCGCGGCGCAGCGAAGGTTTGTCGGCCCGAAGCTACGTCGTCTGCCCGCTGGCCGAACCAGACCGCGTGGTCGGCTATTTCTCCATCGCCACCGCGCTGGAGCAGCGCAACGCGCTACCTTCCGCCAAATTGCGCCAGAACATGCCGGAGCGCGTGCCGCTCCTGCTCATCGCCCGGCTGGCCGTCGATACCGAATGGCAAGGCCAGGGGGTGGGGTCGGCGCTGCTCGCGGATGCGTTGCGCCGCTGCCTTGCTGCATCCGAAATCGCCGGGGTGCGTGGTGTCATCGTGCATGCGATCGACACCACTGCCGCTGCGTTCTATCTGGCGCACGGTTTCATCCTCTCGCCGCTGGGCGAACATGTCCTCTTGATGCCCATCGAAACGGTACGGGGCATATTGTCGTGAGCCGGGGCTGGAAAACCGTGGGTTGTCCCGTGTGGCGCTGGAGCCGTAAGGCCTGGCCGGCGTCACATCCATTGGGCTCCGTCTGGAGCTTGATCCGGCCACACCCCTAGTTCGACGAGCTGTTTCGTCGCCGCCTCGGCCCAGCCGCGATTCGCCGCCGGGCTGGCCGGACTCGGGTGCAGCACACGCCCAAACTTGATACCCGCCGCACCGCTCAACGCCTCCATGGCACGCTTCTCGGCCCAGTTGCCGATGCCGATCACCCATTCCGGCTGCAAGGCATCGATCAGCGTGCGCAGGTGGATGTCGCAGGCGGCCAGCAGCGGACGCTGCTCGGCCGCAAGCAGCTTGTCCGGCGTGAGATTGCGTCCGCCTTCGAAGAACATCAGCGGGCAGTAGTTGGCGACGAAGTGTTCGGCGAAGAAGGCTTCCGGCGTGCCGAAGCGTTCGCGGAACAGGCCCCACAGGCGTTGGCCGCTGACTTCGGAGCGGGTGCAGGCGAAGCCTTCGACCGGGCGCTTGGGGTTGGTCTCGCGCGGCTGGCCGACCGGGCCTTCCAGCTCCAGCCAGTCGCGCGCGCTGGCGATCTCGCCGAAAGGCACGCCGATCTGCGCCATGCCGAAGGGCCCCGGGTTCATGCCGACGAAGACCACGCGCTTGCGCCCTTCGCCGTAGCGCTCCAGGTAGCGGCGATGCACTTCCCAGGCGTAGTCGAGCGGGTTGTAGACGTGGGTGACGGGCGCCGAGAAGCGCATCGCGTCGACTTCGGCCGACAGTTTGCGGGCGGCGTCGATGAGGATGGGGGCGGTGTGGGTGCTTGCAGTCATGAAGATCGGAACGGGAGGCCGGCAGAAGGGTCGAGTTTAGCGGACTGCCCATCGCTGCGTGCCATGGGCCAGCGATGAGGACGGTGGTCGATTCAGGGGAGCAGGAACTTCAGCAGATACAGCGTCGCCATGCCGGCGGCGATGGTCGCCAGCACGTTGCGGGTGCGCCAGGCGACGATGACGGCGGCGAGCGCGGCCCAGGGGCGGGGCGTGTCGAAGGCGAACTGGACGTCGCCGCCGTGCACGAACAGCGCGCTGGCGGTCAGCGCAGCGAAGCTGGCCGGGGCGATGTGTCGGCACAGCGCATGCAGCCAGCCCGGCAACGCGTGTTTGGCGAAGAAGCCGATCATCGCGTAGCGGTACAGGAAGGTCAGGATGCCGACGACGACCAGCAGGGCGAGCAGTATGGGTGTGCTCATGCGGCGGACTCCTGCTTCACGCGCTCCAGCCGGCGCACCGTCCATACGCCGGCGAGCAGGCCGAGCAGGATCGCTGCAACCAGGCCGAGCTTGTAGGGCAGGCCGGCGAAGGCTAGCGCACCCAGGCCGGCGACCAGTGCCGCGGCGCGGCCGGCGCGTTCGCGCAACAGCAGGGTGAGCAGGGCGATGAAGGTCAGCGGCACGGCGAAGTCCAGCTCCCACTCGGCAGGGATGGTGGCGCCGAACAGCAGCCCGGCAGCGGTGGAGAGCTGCCAGCCGGCCCACAGCGTGAAGCCGGCGCCGAAGAAGTACCAGTGGCGCAGATCGGCGCCGTCATCACGCTGGGCGGTGTCGGCCGCGTGCCGCTGGTAGCGCAGCACGGCCACGGCGTAGGCTTCGTCGGTCAGCAAATAGGCGAGCAGCAGGCGCCAGCGGCGGGGCAGGTGGCGGACGTATTCGGCCATCGAGGCGCTGTACAGCACGTGGCGCAGGTTGAGCAGGCCGGAAGTAAGTGCGATCGGCAGCGCACCGGCACCGGCCGCCAGCATCTGCACGATGACGAGCTGGGCCGCACCGGCGAAGACCATGGCCGACGCCAACTGCGCGACCCAGGCCGGTACGCCGGCGGCGAGCGCGGCGATGCCGTAGATCATGCCGAAGGGGATGACGCCCAGCAGCAGCGGTGCTTCGTCGCGGCAGCCGGCGAGGAATTCGCCGCTCGCGCTTGTGGCCTTCCCTGCCATCAGTCGTCCATCGCCGGATCGACCTTCGGCCGCCCCAGGCGCTGGAGCGCGTCGCGCAGCCACCATACCATCGCCACGCCGGGCACGGCGACGATGATGGAGAAGATGAAGAAGGCCGGCCAGCCGATGCTTTGCGACAGCACGCCGGACAGCGGGCTGACGTAGATGCGGCCGACCGCGGCGAAGGCCGACAGCATGGCGTAGTGGGTGGCGCTGAAGTGCTGGTTGCACAGGCCCATCAGCAGCGCGACGAAAGCGACCGTGCCCATGCCGCCGCTGATGTTCTCGCCGGCGATCACCGCCAGCAGCAGCAAGTCGAGCGCCGCGGGGGCGTCCAGCGAGACGATGCCCCAGTCGAAGGCCGGCACCATCACCGCGCCCCAGGCGCCTTTGCCGAGCTGCGCAAGCAGGTAGAAGCCGAAGTTCGACACCAGTTGCAGCACGCCGAACAGCAGCAGCGAGCGGTACAGCGCCAGCCGCGTCATGATCAGCCCGCCGATGAAGGCGCCGAGGATGGTGAGCCAGATGCCGATGACCTTGTTGGCGATGCCGACTTCTTCCTGCGAGAAGCCCATGCCCTTGATCAGGAAGGGCGTGGTCAGGCTGCCGGCGAAGGCGTCGCCGAGCTTGTAGAGGATGATCAGCGCCAGGAAGGCGGCCGCGCCCTGTTGGGCGAAGTAGCTCGACAGCGAGCGGTTCAGGGTTTCGAAGCCGGCACGGCGTGCGGCCCACCAGGCCAGTGGCAGAGCCAGCGCGATCTCGGCGAGGACGAACAGCAGCTGGATCCAGCGGTTGGCGTCGTCGGGGTCGAGCCCGAGCAGGATCAGCGCCTGGCGGGCGATCCAGTAGCCGGCGGCGACGCCGCACAGCATCGCGGCGAAGCCGATCAGTTCGCGCCTGGGGTCGGAATCGAGCGGTTTCAGCGCCGCCGACACCCGCGGCAGCGCCAGCAGCGAGACGATGCCGCAGCCCAGCATCAGCAGCGCCATGGTCTGGTACACCCGTGGCCACGAGGCCCACTGGCCGGCCCAGATCAGCGCGATGCCGCCGGACAGGATCATCGCCAGGCGGTAGGCGAAGACGTGCACCGAGGCGCCCAGGCCGCGTTCGTCCTCGGGCAGCAGGTCGGTGCGGTAGGCGTCGACGACCACGTCCTGCGAGGCCGACAGGAACGCGACCAGCACCGCGGCGGCGGCGAACAGGCCGGGCGTGGTGGTCGGCGACAGGCTCGCCATCCACCACAGCAGCGCCGCGAGCGCGAACTGGGTCAGCGCCAGCCAGCCGCGGCGGCGGCCGAGCCAGGGCGGCTCGAAGCGGTCCATCAGCGGCGCCCACAGGAACTTGAAGGTGTAGGGCACGCCGACCAGGCCGAAGAAGCCGATGGTGGCGAGATCGACGCCGTCGACCGTCAGCCAGGCCTGCATTGCCTGGCCGGTCAGCGCCAGCGGCAGGCCGGAAGCAAAGCCGAGCACCAGGATGGCGGACAGGCGCCAGGTACGGGCGAAAGCGAGGGGATGAGAGGCGGGCAAGAGGCGTGGGCGGGCGGCGTGGCGGAACGGCGCATTATCGCAGATCGGCCAGGCCCCGCCGGCAGATACGGAGCGGTATGGCGAGTCTACACAATTCGATACGTTGCTTGCGTCCGCGGGCGGATGCCTCAACAATGCCGCCATTCAGCCGAGTTCGGCTGCAGAATTTCCAGCTTCGAGGAGGGAGTCCTTCATGTCGTACACAGTGACCGTGGTATTCGGCGGCAACCGCGAGTACGAATTTGCGCTGCATGAATCCGCTGTGGCGGGCACGACCAAGGAACAGGCGCGCAGCTGGCTGGCGCAGGAATTCGAGGAACTCGAATGCACCCCGTCCAACCCGATGGGCAAGGTGCTGGTGCTGGACATGATCCTCAACGTCGCAAAGTATGGCGGCGAGAGCCGCTTCGAGCAGGCGAGCGAGTGGGCGAAGAAGTTCGCGCTGGTGACGGCGGCCGCGCTCGATCGCCCGGCTGTCCGCGTCGACGTGGCGGCGTTTACCGTCGGCTGATTTCCGAACCTCGTAGCGGGGTAGGGTGGGTGGAGCCGCAGGTGACATCCACCGTTTCAGGGGGGCTCCGGGGTTGGGGTCAATGGGTTGCGGCGCTACCTGTGCGGCCGGCCCCATCCTGCTTGGCTGGGGCCGGGGTTGATGGGTTTCGCCGTCGGCTCTACCCATCCTACCCGGCTACCCGGCGCGGCCGAGGCGGTATACCGCCACGCTGGCAAGGAAGTTGGGTTCTTCCAGCACCAGCTTGCCTTCGTCGAAAGCCAGCCGCTCGCGTACCGCGATGCCGTTCATCTCGCACAGCACGTCGAAGTCGGCGATGGTGAAGAAGCGCACGTTGGGGGTGTTGAACCACTGGTGCGGCAGGCTCTCGGACACCGGCATGCGGCCGTTGAGGATACTCTGGCGGTGGCGCCAGTAGCCGAAGTTCGGAAAGCTCACCACCGCTTCGCGGCCGACGCGCAGCATCTCGTGCAGGATGCCCTGGGTGTTGTGCATGGCCTGCAGCGACAGGCTCATGATGACGTGGTCGAAGAAGCCGTCCTCCAGGCCGACGAGGCCTTTCTCCAGGTCCATCTGGATCACGTTGATGCCGTTCCTGACGCTGGCCTGCAGCTTGTCGGGATCGTTCTCGACGCCGTAGCCCTGCACCTGGCGCACCTCCATCAGATGCCTGAGCAGCGTGCCGTCGCCGCAGCCGAGGTCGAGCACCTTTTCGCCGGGCTCGATCCATTGCGCGATCACTTCATGGTCGTAACGGTAGGCGGTCATGTCATACCTCGATGCGGTCGAACCAGGCCGACAGCAGCGCGTGGTAGCGCGTTTCGTCGAGCAGGAATGAGTCGTGGCCGGCGGGGCAGTCGATGTCCGCGTAGCTGACGTTGCGCTTGTTGTGCAGCAGCGCATAGACGATCTCGCGCGAGCGCTCGGGCGAGAAGCGCCAGTCGGTGGTGAAGGAGATCACCAGGAAATCGGCGTTGGCACGCGCCAGCGCGGCCGGCAGGCTGCCGCCGTAGTCGAAGGCGGGGTCGAAGTAGTCCAGCGCCTTGGTCGTCAGCAGGTAGGTGTTGGCGTCGAAGTAGCCGGCGAACTTGTCGCCCTGGTAGCGCAGGTAGGACTCGATCTCGAACTCGACGTCGTAGCTGTAGGTGTTGCGGCCGTGGCGCAGGCTGCGGCCGAATTTCTCCGCCATCGAATCGTCGGACAGGTAGGTGATGTGGCCCACCATGCGCGCCAGCTTGAGGCCGCGCGCCGGCACTACGCCGTGCTCGTAGTAGTGGCCGCCGTGGAACTCGGGGTCGGTCAGGATGGCCTGGCGCGCCACTTCGTTGAAGGCGATGTTCTGCGCCGTGAGCTTGGGCGCGGCGGCGATCACCGCGACGTGGCCGACGCGCTCGGGAAACTGCAGCGACCACGACAGCGCCTGCATGCCGCCCAGGCTGCCGCCGACGACCGCGGCGAAGCGTGCTATGCCGAGCCGGTCGGCCAGCCGCGCCTGCGATTCGACCCAGTCCTCGACGGTGACGAAGGGGAAGTCGGCGCCCCACAGCCTGCCGGTGGCCGGATTCAATTGGTTGGGGCCGGACGAGCCATAGCAGCCGCCGAGGTTGTTCACCCCGATGACGAAGAACTTGCGCGTGTCCAGCGGCTTTCCGGGGCCGATCAGGTTGTCCCACCAGCCGACGTTGTGCGGATCGTCCGCATAGTGGCCGGCAAGGTGGTGCGAGCCCGACAGCGCGTGGCAGACCAGCACCGCGTTGCTGCGCTCGGCATTGAGCGTGCCGTAGGTCTCGTAGACCAGATGGTAGTTGTCGAGCTGCCCGCCGCTGCGCAGCTTGAGCGGCTCGGCGAAGTCCGCCCGCTGCGGTGCGACGACCCCGACGGATTGAGCTTGGATCATGTTCGTGCCGTGAAAAACAAAAAACCCAGCCGGCTGAAGCAGCGGACTGGGTGCCCTCGCTTTAGCCGTATTTGTTGAGCGCCCGCAAGCTGTTGATCAAATCGGCGCTAGGTCGGGCGAACTTAGCGCCCGCCGCGGGAAAAGTCAAACCCCGCGGCATGATAAGATTTTCCTCCGCATCATCCATCGGTACCGTCATGATCCAGGTCATCGTCAATGGCCAGCCCGAAGTGCTGGCACCCGGCTTCACCGTCCTCGGCCTGCTCGAAGCGCGCGGCCTCGTCGGCAAGCGCCTGGCGGTCGAGCGCAACGGCGACATCGTGCCCAAGGCGCGCCATGCCGAAGTGCAGCTCGCCGAGGGCGACCGGGTCGAGATCGTCGTTGCCGTCGGCGGCGGCTGAGGCCGGCCGCTGAATCCGCCTTCGCGCAGCGCATGCATCGGCGCAAGCTCCACCCCATCATCGAGAACAACACAGGCTTTCACACCATGAACGACCCCCTGGTCATTGCCGGCAAGTCCTATGGCTCGCGCCTGCTGGTCGGCACCGGCAAGTACAAGGATTTCGCTGAAACCCGCGCGGCCATCGACGCCAGCGGCGCCGAGATCGTCACCGTCGCCATCCGCCGCAGCAACATCGGCCAGAACCCGGACGAGCCCAACCTGCTCGACGTGCTGCCGCCGGACCGCTTCACCATCCTGCCCAACACCGCCGGCTGCTACACCGCCGACGACGCGGTGCGCACGCTGCGCCTGGCGCGCGAGTTGTTGTCAACCGAGGCTCGACGGCATGATCTGTGCAAGCTCGAAGTGCTGGGCGACCCGAGCAACCTGTTCCCCAACATGCCGGAGACGCTGAAGGCGGCCGAGATCCTGGTCAAGGACGGCTTCGACGTCATGGTCTACTGTGCCGACGACCCCATCCAGGCCCGGATGCTGGAAGACATCGGCTGCGCCGCGGTGATGCCGCTCGCCTCGCTGATCGGCTCCGGCATGGGCATCCTGAACCCGTGGAACCTGCGCCTGATCATCGACAACGCCAAGGTGCCGGTGCTGGTCGATGCCGGCGTCGGCACGGCGTCGGACGCCGCCATCGCGATGGAGCTGGGCTGCGACGGCGTGCTGATGAACACCGCTATCGCCGGCGCCGGCCAGCCGGTGCTGATGGCGAGCGCGATGAAGAAGGCGGTCGAGGCTGGCCGCGAGGCCTTCCTGGCCGGCCGCATGCCGCGCAAGTTCTATTCGGCCGACCCCAGCTCGCCGACCCAGGGGCTGATCGGTTCATGAGCGAGGCAGGTGAAGTGCAGCACGACATGCAGCAAGCCGTGGCCGGTGTCGAGATCATCGGCCGCGACAGTCCCGAGCACCGCTTTTCCAGCCGCAGCATCCGCAGCTTCGTGCTGCGCCAGGGCCGCATGTCCGAGGCGCAGCAGCGCTACCTGGACGAGATGCTGCCGAGGGTCGGCATCGACTACCGCGCGGCGCCGCTCGACCTGGATGCCGCGTTCGGCCGCCAGGCGCCGAAGATCCTCGAGATCGGCTTCGGCATGGGCGAGACCACGGCGAAGATCGCCGCGGCGATGCCCGATCATGACTTCCTCGGCATCGAAGTGCATACGCCGGGTGTCGGCGCGCTGTGCAAGCTGATCGCCGAAGGCAAGCTGAGCAACTTGCGCATCATGCAACACGACGCCGTCGAGGTGATGCGCGACATGATCGCCGACGGCGCGCTGGCCGGCGTGCATGTGTTCTTTCCCGACCCCTGGCGCAAGAAGCGCCACTTCAAGCGCCGCATCATCCAGCCGGATTTCGTCGCGCTGATCGCGCGCAAGCTGGCGCCGGGCGGCTACCTGCACTGCGCCACCGACTGGGAAGACTATGCGCACTGGATGCTCGAGGTGATTGCCGCCGAGCCCCTGCTGCACAATACTGCCGACGGCTTCGCGCCGCGGCCCGACTACCGGCCGCTGACCAAGTTCGAGAACCGCGGCCTGAAGCTGGGCCACGGCGTCTGGGACCTGGTGTTCCGCCGCCGCACCGACTGAGGAGGGGCGTCCTGTGATCCGGGGCCTGTTCCGTTTCATCTTCGCCACGCTGCGGCTGTTCGTGCGCACGCTGGACTTCGTCGTGCGCGGGCTGTTCTACGCCATGCTGGTGTTCGGCGTCGGCATGATCGTGGCTTTCTTCTTCCGCCCCGAACCCGATATTCCGGCCGGCTCCGCGCTGCTGCTGCGTCCGGGCGGCGCCATTGTCGAACAGGCGGTGTTCGACGGGCCGCTCGACCTCCTCGGCTCCGGCGGCACGCCCGCCGGGCAGAACGTGCTCGCCGACCTGCTCGAAGCGGTCCGCCTGGCCAGGGACGATGCGCGCATCAGCGCGCTGGTGATCGAGACCGACCAGTTGCTGGCCGGCGGCTTCTCCAAGCTGGGCGAACTGCGTGCGGCCATCCTCGACTTCAAGGCCTCGGGCAAGCCGGTGCTGGCGCGCGGCGAGCGCTTCACCCAGGGGCAGTACTACCTGGCGACGGCCGCCGACGAAGTGCACCTGTCGCCCGACGGCTTCGTGCTGCTGCACGGCCTGTCGCGCTACGGCGCCTATTTCAAGGATGCGCTCGACAAGCTGGGCGTGAAGATGCACGTCTTCCGGGTCGGCGAGTACAAGTCCTTCTCCGAGCCCTTCACCCGCAACGACATGTCGGACGAGGATCGCGCCGCTTCGCGCGACCTGCTCGACGGCGTGTGGGCGATGCTGCGCGACGACGTCGCCGCGGCGCGCAAGCTGGCGCCGGAAGCGATCGACGCCCATGTGAACGACTACCGCGATGCGCTGGCGGCAGCCGGCGGCGACGGCGCGCTGGCGGCACGCAACGCCGGCTTGGTCGACCGCTTCAGCACGCGCGACGAATGGCGCGCACGCCTGATCGAGCGTGTCGGCACGAAGTCGCACAACGGTGATCCGCGCATGGTCGATGTCGATCGTTACCTCGCCGTGGCGCGGAGCAAGCAGCCGCAGCATGGCGAGCAGGTGGCGGTGCTGGTGGCGCAGGGGGCGATCGTCGATGGCCGTGAGCCGGCCGGCGTGGTCGGCGGCGACACCTTTGCCGAACTGATCCGCGCCGTCCGCAACGATGGCCAGGTCAAGGCCCTGGTGCTGCGCATCGACAGCCCGGGCGGCAGCGCCTGGGCGTCCGAAGTCATCCGCCGCGAACTCGAACTGACGCGCAAGGCCGGCAAGCCGGTCATCGCCTCGATGAGTTCGGTGGCGGCATCCGGCGGCTACTGGATCGCCGCCGGTGCCGACGAGATCTGGGCGGCGCCGGCGACCCTGACCGGCTCGATCGGCATCTTCGCGATGTTCCCGGAGTTCTCCGAACCCTTGCAGCGCCTCGGCATCAACATCGACGGCGTCGCCACTGCGCCGCTGGCCGGTGCGCTCGATCCGCGCCGGCCGCTCAGCCCGGCCGCGGCCGAGGCGATGCAACTCGGCATCGAGCACGGCTATCGCCGCTTCATCGACGTCGTCGCCAAGGCACGGGACATGAAACAGGGCGAAGTCGAGACCGTCGCCCGCGGCCGGGTGTGGCTCGGCGCGGCGGCGAGCGAGCTGGGCCTGGTGGATCAGACCGGCGGCCTGGAGGCGGCAGTTGCCGCCGCCGCGGCGCGCGCCGGCCTGGAGAACTACGACGTGGTGTGGCCGGAAGCGGGCCAGTCGCTGCAGGAACGCCTGCTGCGCCGGCTGGCGGGTTTCGCCGGGCAGTTCGGCATCGAACTGCCGCAGGCCGCGCCGTCGCCGCTGCTTCGCCTGCTGGCCGAAGCGCAGGCGCCCGCGGCGGCCCTGCTGCAATGGAACGATCCGCAGCATCAGTACCTGCATTGCCTGTGCGAGGCGCCCTGAGGGGCGCGCGCATGTGTCATCCATCCCGAGCATGAACAAGGAGACCGCATGAGACTCAGCAGCCAGAGCTTTGCCGACGACAATCCCATTCCGGGCGAGTTTGCCTTCTGCATTCCGGCCGACGAGGGCTACGTCTGCCTGGGCGGCAACCACAATCCGCAGCTGGAATGGTGCGAGGTGCCCGAAGGCACGCAGTCCTTCGTGCTGACCTGCCACGACCCTGACGTGCCGAGCAGGGGCGACGATGTGAACCAGGAAGGGCGCACGGTGCCGGTGGATCTGCCGCGGGTGGATTTCTTCCATTGGGTGCTGGTCGATCTACCGCCCGATCTGCGTTCCATCGATGCCGGCCAGTTCTCCAACGAGGTGACGCCCGGCGGCAAGCAGGGGCCCGACACTTCGCTCGGCGCCCGGCAGGGCGTCAACGACTACACCGCCTGGTTCGCCGGTGACGAGTCGATGAAGGGCGACTACTACGGCTACGACGGCCCCTGCCCGCCGTGGAACGACGAGCTGATGCACCACTACGTATTCACGCTGTATGCGCTGGACGTGGCGAACTGCCCGGTCGAAGGCCGCTTCAGCGGCCAGGACGTGCGCGCGGCGATCGACGGCCACGTGCTGGCGGAGGCGCGCATCACGGGGACGTATACGCTGAATCCGTCGCTGCTCTGATATTGTGTCCTTCCCGACCCCACCCGTTCCGGCCCGCCTCTCGAGCTGGGGTCGGGTGGGGTTTCAGCTTTCCAGAAACACCTGCAACAGGTCGTTCAAGAAGCGCTGCCCGCGCGCGCTGGGCCTGATGCGTTCGCCACTCGTGTCCAGCAAGCCCTGTTCCTGCGCCGCGCGCAGCTTTTCGCCGATGGCTTCCAGCGGAATGCCGGTGCGCGCGGCGAACAGCTTGGCTGGCACGCCCTCGGTCAGGCGCAGCGCATTCATCATGAATTCGAAGGGCAGTTCCGCCACCGCGACTTCGCGCGCTTCCTGGACGAAATCGCCGCGCACCGCGCCTTCGAGGTAGCGCGCGGGGTGCTTGTGGCGCATCTCGCGGCGGATGCCTTCGTGGCTGGACAGCTTGCCGTGGGCGCCGGGGCCGATGCCGAGGTAGTCGCCGAAAGTCCAGTAGTTGAGGTTGTGCCGGCTCTGAGCGTGCGGACGGGCGAAGGCGGAGGTTTCGTAGTGCGCGAAGCCGGCCGCGGCGAGGCGGGCCTCGATCGCTTCCTGCATGTCGGCGGCGCTGTCGTCGTCGGGCAGCGGCGGCGGGTCGTGGGCGAAGGGCGTGTTCGGTTCCAGCGTCAGGTGGTAACAGGACAGGTGCTCGGTGCCGAAGCCGAGCGCGGTGTCGAGGTCGGCCAACGCCTGCTCCAGAGCCTGGCCGGGCAGAGCGTACATCAGGTCGAGATTCACGCGCTCGAAATGTGTGGTGGCGGCGTCGATGGCGCGTTTTGCCTCATCGCCGCCGTGGATGCGGCCGATCTTCGCCAGCATGGCGCCGTCGAAGCTCTGGATGCCGAGCGAGATGCGATTGACGCCGGCGGCGCGGTAATCGCGGAAGCGCCCGGCCTCGACAGTGCCGGGATTGGCTTCGAGGGTGATCTCGGCCAGCGGGTCGAGTTGCAGCAGCATGCGGATGCTGGTGAGCAGGGTGTCGAGCGTGTGCGCCGACATCAGGCTGGGCGTGCCGCCGCCGATGAAGATGCTGTGCACCCGCCGGCCCCAGACCTGCGGCAGCGCGTGCTGCAGGTCGGCGAGCACGGCGTCGAGCCAGGCCTGTTCCGGAATGCCGCCGTCGCGCGGCGCGTGCGAGTTGAAATCGCAGTAGGGGCACTTGCGCACGCACCAGGGGAAATGCACGTACAGCGCCAGCGGCGGCGGGGCTTCGAGTTGCGGGCGCTGCGGCAGCGGCACAGTGCGCGCCGCCGGGGCGGGGGTGAGCGGGATGATGCGACGGGTCACGGCAGGGTCCAGGGCCGGGCGAAGCGGGCGGCGCCGGACTGCGCGCCTGACCCGCCCGGCGGCTCATAGCGGGTGTGATTCGAGGCGGGCGAGCAGGTGGCGCATGGCCGCGCCGCGGTGGCTGAGGGTGTTCTTCAACGCGGCGTCGAGTTCGGCGGCGGTCTGTTCGAGTTCGGGCAGCCAGAACAGCGGGTCGTAGCCGAAGCCGCCTGCGCCGCGCTCGGCGCTGAGGATCTGGCCGTGCCATTCGCCGTCGGCGATCAGCGGCTGCGGATCGTCGGCGTGGCGCACCAGTACCACCACCGAGCAGAAATAGGCGCTGCGCTGCTCGGGGTCGGGGAAGGCGGCCAGCTTTTCCAGCAGCAGGGCGTTGTTGCGCGCGTCGGACTTCGGCTCGCCGGCGAAGCGGGCCGACTGTACGCCGGGTGCGCCGGCCAACGCCGCGACGCACAGGCCGGAATCGTCGGCCACCGCCGGCAGGCCGGTGGCCGCGGCGGCGTGGCGGGCCTTGGCGAGCGCGTTCTCGACGAAGGTGAGGTGGGGTTCTTCGGCTTCGCCGACGCCCAGCGCGCTCTGCGGGATGATCTCGATGCCCAGCGGTGCGAGCAGAGCCTGCATTTCGGCCGCCTTCTTGGCGTTGTTGCTGGCCAGTACCAGTCGTTTGCTCATGTCGGGTTCCTCGTGTCGGCACCATTGGTTGCGGCGTCGCTCACGGCGGCGCGCTGCAGTCCGACCAGGCGGTGGATGCCGCCTTCGGCGAGGTCGAGCAGGGCGTTCAGCTCGGCGCGCGAGAAGGCCGCGCCTTCGGCCGTGCCCTGCACTTCGATGAGGCCGCCGCCTTCGGTCATGACCACGTTCATGTCGGTGTCGCAGTCCGAATCTTCAGCGTAGTCCAGATCGAGCACCGGCGTGCCCTGGTGCATGCCGACCGACACCGCGGCGACGAATTCGCGCATCGGGCTGCGCGCCAGCTTGCCGGCGGCGACCAGGCCGGCGAGGGCATCGTGTACCGCGACGCAGGCACCGGTGATCGCGGCGGTGCGGGTGCCGCCGTCGGCCTGCAGCACGTCGCAGTCGATGATGATCTGGCGCTCGCCCAGCGCGGCGAGGTCGACCACCGCGCGCAGGCTGCGGCCGATCAGGCGCTGGATCTCCTGCGTGCGGCCGCTCTGCTTGCCCTTGGCCGCCTCGCGCGCGCCGCGGGTGTGGGTGGCGCGCGGCAGCATGCCGTATTCGGCGGTCAGCCAGCCCTGGCCCTTGCCGCGCAGGAAGCCCGGCACGCTGTCTTCGACGCTGGCGGTGCACAGTACGCGGGTGGCGCCGAATTCGACCAGCACCGAGCCTTCGGCGTGGCAGGTGAAGCCGCGGGTGAGGCGGACGCTGCGGAGTTCGTCGGGTTTGCGCTGGCTGGGTCGCATGGGGATGTCCTGTGGCTATCGTTTGTCGAATTTGTGGATGGCGGCGTTGATCTCGCGGATCGCGCGTTCGATCTCGTCCTCGTCGAGGTCGACGAGGCGGCCGCTGCCGCGGCTGGAAAGCTCCATCTCGGTGGCGAAATCGTCGAGCGCCATGGTCCGGGTCGAAATGGCGTCGGGCTGCGCCGCGCCGATGTCGTCGTGCCAGCACATCGCCACCAGCGACAGGTTGTCGGCCTTGTCGCCGCCGTGGAGTTCCGCGCGGTCGAGCAGCTGCGGGACGGCCTCGGCGGGCGGGATGCCATCCAGGCCGAGCACGATGTCGTCGTCGTCGAGCGGTCCCCATACGCCGTCGCTGCACAGCGCGATGAGGTCGCCGTCCTTCAGCGCGCAGGGCTCCGAATAGTCGATCTGCGGCGCATGCGTGCCGCCCAGGCAGGAGTAGATGCGGTTGCGCCCGGGATGGGCGGCGGCTTCGGCGGGGCCGATGATGCCTTGTTCGAGCAGCAACTGCACGCGCGAATGGTCGCGCGTCTGCTGCAGGATGCGGCCGCGGCGCAGCAGGTAGAGGCGGGAATCGCCCGCGTGCGCCCACCAGGCCGTACCGTTCTGGACCACGCAGGCGACGATCGTGGTGCGCGGCGCTTCGGCCAGGTTGCGGTCGAAGCTGTCGTCGAGGATGGCATGGTGCGCGCCGCTCAGCGCGCGCGACAGGAAATGCAGCGGGTCGGGCAGCGCGGGGTGGGCGTCGCGCTGGAAGGCATGGGTGATGTACTGCGCGGCGATGTGGGCCGCCAGTTCGCCGTGCTGGTGGCCGCCCATGCCGTCGGCGACGAGCATCAGCAGCGCATCGCGCGAATAGCAGTAGGCGATGCGGTCCTGGTTGGCGGAGCGGCGGCCGGTGCGGCTTTCCTGGTAGATGGTGAATCGCATGCTGCGCTCCTTCAACTGCGGCCGACGAAGGCCTTGAGCCGGCTGCCGAGATCGGTGAACCAGCGCGTGTGCGGTGTGGCTTCGGCCGTTGCCGTGGCTTTCTGCACCAAGGCCTTCTGCAGCGCATAGACGCTCTGCGGCCGGGCCAGCGGATCGAGCAGCAGGCACCAATCCACCAGCCCCAGCAACTGCGCGCTGTATTTCTCCGCGTGCGTCCTGACGAGCGGCTGCAGCGTGTCGTTCTTGACGCGTTCGTCCGCGCGCGGCGGCGCCTTGCCGACGATACAGGCGTGCAGCGCCGCGCCGACGCTGTAGACGTCGCTCCAGGGGCCGAGCTGGTCGCGGCGGTCGTACTGTTCGGGGGCGGCGAAGCCGGGGGTGTACATCGGCTTGAGCACCGGCTGCTTGCTCGCCAGCGTCTGGCGCGAGGCGCCGAAGTCGAGCAGCACCGGCGTGCCGTCGGCGCGCAGGTAGATGTTGGAAGGCTTGATGTCCAGGTGCAGCAGCTTGTGCGCATGCACCTCGCGCAGGCCGTTGAGCATGCGCACGAACACCGTGCGGATGAAGGACTCCTTCAGTTCGCCGCGATGCTTCTGGATGATGTCGTGCAGCGTGCGGCCGCGCTCGAACTGCATCACCATGTATACCGTGCCGTTGGCGCGAAAGAAGTTGAGCACGCGGACCACGTTTGGGTGCATCAGCTTGGCCAGCGAGCGCCCTTCCTCGAAAAAGCACTTCATGCCGTAGCGGAAGGCGGGCAGATGCTCGTCCGACACCTGCGGCTCGATCTCGCCGTCCTTGCGCAGCGCGAGCGAGTTGGGCAGGTATTCCTTGATCGCCACCGGCGTGCCGATTTCGTCGTGCGCCAGATACACGATCGAGAACCCGCCCAGCGACAACTGGCGGTCGATGCGGTACTGATCGAGCAGGAAGCCTGCGGGCAGCGCGCAGTTGGCTTGAGGCGGCATCTTCGTGGGCGCTAGAATCCGGACTTTCCCAGCCTCTTTCCTGAGTGGGACCCGCAGTGTAATCCATCGCGCCGGGTTCCCGGAGACCCCCGATGATCCAAAGCATGACCGGCTTCGCGGTCCAGACCCGTGACCTGGGCAGCGTCAGCCTGCACCTCGAACTGCGCAGCGTGAATTCACGCTATCTCGACCTCGGCTTCCGCATCGTCGACGACCTGCGCCAGGCCGAACCGGCCATCCGCGAGCGCATCAGTGCCCGGCTCGGGCGCGGCAAGGTCGAATGCCGCCTGAACCTCCAGGCTGGCCACGCCGCGCCGCGCAGCCTGGCGCTGAACGGCACGCTCGCCGACCAGCTCGCCGAAGCCCAGGCCACGCTGCGCGCCCGCTTCCCGGACGCCGCGCCGCTGTCGGTGAATGAACTGCTGCGCTGGCCCGGCATGCTCGCCGACGACAGCCTCGGCTTCGACGAACTGCTGCCGCACATCCGCGCGCTGGCCGACGCTGCATTGGACGAACTCGTCGCCACCCGCCAGCGCGAAGGCGAAAAGCTGGCCGACGCCATCCGCGAGCGCGTCGCCCGCATGCGCGAACTGGTCGCCACCGCCTCGCCGCGCATGCCCGCCATCGTCGCCGAATACCAGGACCGCCTCACCGCCAAGCTGCGCGACGCCGTC
This sequence comes from Thauera butanivorans, assembly GCF_048398245.1. NCBI lineage: Bacteria > Pseudomonadati > Pseudomonadota > Betaproteobacteria > Rhodocyclales > Zoogloeaceae > Thauera > Thauera butanivorans. Next base: position 4,593,587 of record NZ_CP183038.1, on the reverse strand, counting down.
GCCAGCCTGGACGAAGACCGCATCCGCCAGGAAGTCGCCCTCTACGCCCAGCGCATCGACGTCGCCGAGGAACTGACCCGCTTGAGCACCCACCTGGACGAAGTCGAACGCATTCTTAAGTCCCCCGGTGCTGCGGGCAAGCGGCTGGATTTCCTGATGCAGGAGCTGAATCGGGAGGCGAACACGCTGGCGTCGAAATCGCCTGCGACGGACATCACCGGCATCGCGATGGAGATGAAGGTGCTGATCGAGCAGATGCGGGAGCAGGTGCAAAACATAGAGTGAGGTTTCAGGGTGGTTCACTCCATCCCAAAGACCCCTTGAAAATCAGTTGATTAGGGTGGTTTTTCGGGTCATGACGTAGCAGGCGGTCTCAGCGTAGCGCACGATTTCTGTGGGGTAAATTGTGGGGGAAATCTTATGCCCCGCGATTTGCGGGCTCCGGCCCGAATTTTTACCCCACAGTTTCTTCGTGAATCGCTGTGGAGACCGCGCCATGACTGAGATTGAACACATCACCGACAAGACGCTGCGTGCCTGGCTGGGCAAGGGTCCGGCGGACCGCGGCATCGGTGGCGGACTGACTTTTGTTGCCACTTCCGTCGGCGCTCCGAAGGGGTATGCATCCTGGATCCTGCGCTACCGCTTCGGCGGGATGAGCCGGGAGAAGGTGCTCGGCCGCTATCCCGACCTGTCGCTCAAGGACGCCCGCGAACTGGCTCGCCAGGACCGGGCGCGCATCCAGCAGGGGGTGGATGTCGCCGCCGAGAAGCGCGCCGAACGGCTCAAGGCCCGGGAGCGGACCGACGTGGCGGACTTGGCGCAAGCCTGGTACGACCGCCACATCGCCAAGACCTACAAGCATCCCGAGGTCGTGCTGCGCATCATCCGCCGGCACATCAATCCGGTGATCGGCAAACTGGCTGTGACGGAGGTGCGGCCGCTGCACATCGACAGGGTGCTCACCCGCATCCTCGATGCCGGCGCGCCTACGGTGGCCAACGACGCGCTGCGCTACCTCTTCCGCATGTTCCACTTTGCTGTGAAGCGCCGGTGGATCGAGGCCAATCCCGCCGCCGGCTTCGAGATCTCCGACGCGGGCGGCACCGAGCCTGCCCGGCAGCGCTGGCTGAACCGTGACGAACTCGCGGCACTGGCCAAGGCCATGCGCGACACCCCGAACTTCGGCCGGGAAAACGAGCTGGCGGTGTGGCTGTTGCTCGCGCTGTACGTGCGCAAGATGGAACTGCTGTCGGCCAGGTGGGCGGAGTTCGACCTGGCGCGCGGGGTGTGGTCACTGCATCCTTCCCGCACCAAGACGAGCCAGCCCATCGACATCCCGCTGGTGCCCCAGGTGCTGAGGTGGCTGGAGGAGGTGAAGGTGTTCGCGTGCAACAGCGAGTACCTGTTCCCCGCCCGTCGGCGGATCCACATGAAGGGCGGCGTGGCGAGGCGAAACCGCTTCGGCCACATCAGCCCGGATACGCTGAACGTCGCACTGCGCCGCCTGCCTCTGGACGGCATGGCGCACTTCACCGTGCACGACATGCGGCGCACTGCGCGCACCCACATGGCGGCGCTTGGCGTGGACCGCTTCGTCGCCGAGCGGGCGCTGAACCACAAACTGCGCGATGTAGAGGGCGTGTACAACCAGTACGACTACTTGGAGGAACGCAAGGACGCCCTGGCGCGTTGGGCCAGTCTGCTCGAATCGATCGCGCACCCTGAACCCCGAGGAGAACCATCATGCTCCGAACTACTCAAGGAAGGCTGCGCTTCGCCCGGCACGAGGTCGACGAGTTCCGCGCGCTCGGCATCGGCGTGAGCCACGTGCGCACGGCGGACGCGTTTGCGGAGGCCGTGCGCGACTGGCTCGATCTCATTGCCGAAGAACGCCCTGAACTGTTCGACAAGATCACCCGGGCCATCATTTCGGGTGACTGACGGGGTCACCTCCCGTTGGCGCTTTGTGCGGTCTTCGTAGTCAGAAATCGTCCATGGCGCCGATCCGGCATGAGAGCGGAGCCCCGGGCCTGATCGGACCCAGCCCTTCGTTTCCAAGCCGCCATCAACCGGGTAGTCGCAGTTGGAAGCTTTCAAGCCGATATGGCCGTTCGAGTTGTCTGTCGGTTGGCGACGACTTTCCGGCGGAGCATCTCTCCGGAGCGAAGGGCTGACCAGCAGACGGAAAGCGATCAGTACCATTTGGAAATCGTGCGTTCGATACGCGAACAGAATGGTTGAACTTGAGATTGCGTGAGAGATTCCGCCTTGTAGAGCGACAACATCTCGAATCGGCAGTTTGGGGCGCAAGTACCCAACAGGGCCGTTTTCAGTACGCGTTTAACCGGCTGCCGGAGCACCAGGCGGTCAACCCACCACGGCGAACCAAGAGAGGTAACGGCCAGCGTTCTTCGGAGCTTATGGAGCCGTGGCCTGATTGGGCCGAGGTCGGTGGCGTGGTCGTAGGCGATGCCGGGAGCCCAGACGCGATCGAACCACCCTTTCAGCATGGCCGGAAAGCTGAACCACCAAGTGGGGAAGACAAGAGCCAGAGCTTCGGCGGAAAGCAGTCGGTCGATTTGGTCTTGAACGGCGACAGAGTCGAACGTTGGGCTGTAGTAGCTTTGACGTTCGCTGGCCGTGAGAGCAGGCGAAAAAGCAGACAGATAGAGGTCTTCGACCATCACCTCGTGACCGCTTGCCGTCAAAGCGGCAATGACAGACTGGGCCATTGTGTAGCACAGGCTGTCGGTGATTGGGTGGGCTATGACGACGAGGCACTTCATGGTGCTGGCTTACGTCAGAGTTTGGCGGACGGGCAGGGAACAGGATGGGGCACGGCGGACATAATTGAACAGCGAATCCGGCAGCGCGTATGAGTCACAGAGTTCACCCGTTTTTCTACGTAGATGACAGATATCGATTCAGTATGCACCGAGCCGACTCAAGCGTACCGATGCCCACGCGGAGGCAGCAAACACAGCGAGTGTGAGCGGCGTTTCACTTCAATCCGTGGCATGCATGCTCGACATCGCCGCCAGCACACGGCCTGCCGCATCCAGATCCGCGGCGCCGAACGCTGCGGAGATGTCATGCACGTGCCGCTGCCAGCTCTGCAGTACCGCCTGATAGGCCGCCTGTCCCTGCGGGGTGAGGACATACAGTGGGGAACGCTTGTGCGCGGGATTGGGGCAGGGTGCGACCAGCCCCTCCTCGACCAGCAGATTGACCTGTTTCTGCACGCCCTGCCGCGTCAAGCCCATCGCGGCGGCGATCTGGGGGACAGTAGGGCTCCGAGGGGCCATCGAGATGGCGCCCAGCACCTGCCAGCGTGCGCTGGTCAGTCCGTGCGGCGCGCAGAAGCGGTCGCCCCATTCGATGAGTTGGCCGTTCAGACGGAAAACGGCCAGCGTGACAGCCGTCAGTTTGTCGGCCTTGGCCTGATCCATGACCTCTCCGTACCGCTGTGATTGACAACCAGTTTACAGCATGGGCAGAGGGCCGGGTGGCCGTGTGGCAAGGGGATGGCGGGAGCGGGCGGCCTTGCACCGAGGCGCGCAGGCCGGTGCATGCCGGGGGAGTGGCGGTCAGCCCTTGAGAAAAACGACGGCGTCTCGCCGGCCTTCGTCACCGCGCGGGGCGGCGCAGCCTGCCCGTCATCCTGAGCCCGCCACCCATGTTGAGCCCCAGCAGGGCGATGTTTGCCGCGCCCGCAGCGAGTTCGAGCGCCTGCACGGCATAGAAGACACCGTCGAACTCGCCCGCCCGGGCCTTGGAGGCCAGGAACAGGGCGGCGGGAATGAGGATCAGGACGCCATTGGCCGCGATCCACGGCATGCGCTTGATCTTGGTGCCAAGCAGCCCGCCGCGGCGCCCCTGCGCCAGCGCGAATCCGCTGCCACCAGCAGCCATCAGGGCCGGAATCAGCACCAGCAGCCCCCACGGAATCGCCGTCTTGACCGCCGTGATGGTTTCATCGGTGCCGAATGATTCGCTGAGTGCGGTAGCCAGCCAGAACGTGGCGATGCACAGCATCGCAAGCCCTCCGGCGACGAGGTGGATGATCTTCTTCATGGCAGTGGGCTCCTTGATCCGGTTTCGCGCACCTTGCCGGGTCGAACCTGCCGCCGCAGGGTGCGGGAGAGCATTGGGGGCACGGGGAGATATCGAGTAGCGCCTGATATTGACAACCAGTTTCCTATATATGGAAACTGGTTGTCAATACCGATGGGTCTCGATCGCGCCCCGGGTGGCGCTAGGCTTGTGTGGCCCGCAGCCGCAGGCCGTGGGGTGTTACACCGGGTGCGGCGCTGGTTGCAGCGAGTACCTGTTCCCCCCGCACGCCGGCTGCCGTGGCCGTTGCACCGCCGGGTTCGCCGTTGGCGAACGGCCGGAGGCTGGTGCGATACGGGTGGAACGCCGTCCTTGATGTGTTTCGGACTGGTCTATAAACTGGTCTATACCGAACTGGAGAACGCCATGAACCCTGAAATCGGCTCGTATGAGGCCAAGACCAAGCTGCCGGAGTTGCTCCGCGGCGTGCGTGCGGGCAAGCGCTACACGATCACCCTGCGCGGCGAGCCGGTTGCCGATCTGGTACCGGCCGAAGGCGGCAAGCAAGCGGATGTCGTGGCGGCCGTCGAGGCGATGCGCCAGTTCATGCGCGCGGCGCCGCCCGTCAAAGGGGTCGATCTCAAGGCGCTGATCGACGAGGGGCGGGCGTGAGCGCCGTCGCCCGGCCGCCCGAAGGCGGCGCTCTCCTCCCGCGGGGAGGTGGTCGCGCCGGCGACCGGAGGGTAGTCCCCTGAGCTTCGTGCTCGACAACTCGGTGGCGATGTGCTGGCTGCTGGCCGATGGCAAGCCTGCCGATGTGGCTTACGCCGAGGCCGTGCTGGATACTCTGCGGGAACGGCAGGCGCTGGTCCCGTCACTGTGGGCGCTGGAGGCTGGCAATGTCATCGCCAGGGGCGAGGCCAGGGGGCTGCTCACCGAGGCCCGTTCCCAGGCGTTCGTCGTCCTCCTGGGACGGCTGAACATCGTGACGGATACAGCCACGGCGGCGCACGCCCTGGGTGATACCCTGCACCTGGCCCGGCGCTACAAGCTGTCGGCCTACGACGCGGCGTATCTGGAACTGGCCCTGCGAACCGGCTTGCCGCTCGCAACGCTGGACGCGGACCTCAAGAAGGCGGCGAAGATCGCGGGCGTGCAAGCGTTCGCCCCGAATTGACCAGCGGAAAACCGTCCACGCCCCTGCTCGGACCCAGGCCGTGACTGCTTGTGCTTGGCCCGGACCAGAACCAGACGTTGCTGCCGGCGGCGGCTACTCCGCTGCCTCGACCGCATCGGTCCGCCCGGCTTCGGCGATGATCCAGTCGATCAATGCCTGCACATCCCTCGAAGGCTTGGCGTCGCGCTGGAGCAGGCAGTAGACCTTGTTCGACCTCGGGCCGGGCTGCGGCGTGGCCAATGCCGCCAGTCTCCCGTCGTCCAGCATCGGGCGGATGAACTGGCTGCGTCCGAGCGCGATACCTTGGCCCGCGATGGTGGCGTGGATCATCTGGTCGAACAGGTTGAAGCGGATCACCCCTTTCGGTTTGATCCCGGGCCAGCCCTGCATGTCGAGCCAGGCTTCCCACCGCCAGCATGGAGAGGGATCGCCTTCGAATTCGAGCAGAATCGAGCGGGCGATGATGTCCGGATCGTCCAGCTTCGCGATCCCGAGGCTCGGATGCGCCACCGGGAACACCGTCTCGCCGAAAAGCCGGCGGGCGCCGGCGGGCATCTGCTCCTGGGCGCAGTAGCGTATTGCGATGTCCAGCCCCTCCTGGCGCAGGTCGACGATGTTGTTGTTGGCCGACAGGCGCACCTCCACCTTCGGATGCCGGTGCTGGAAATCCGGCAGGCGCGGCAATAGCCAGAGCCCCACGAAGGCAATGCTCGCCGTCACCGTAACCGGTTGATGGGCGGCCAGACTGGCCTGGAGAGCACCGATCGTGTCCTGCAACTGCTGCATCGCAGTGTCGGCGGCCAGAAACAGCCGTTCCCCCTCGGGCGTGAAGCGGATGGCACGGTGCGTGCGCTCGAACAGCTTCATCCCCAGGGCGGTCTCCAGCCCGTGAATCTGCCGGCTGACCGCCGACTGGGTCAGGAACAGGTCCTGGGCGGCAAGGGTGATGCTCATGCGCCGCCCGACCGCGACGAAACTGCGCAGAAGGTCGGGCGACGGTACTCTGGCAAGCGAAATTGACATTCTCCAGACTCATGCGAAGTGTCGAAAAACTCAATTGTACCGACGTCATGCATGAATTCTAATGCGTTCACCGATTCCACCGGAGACCCGCAGCATGGCTCGCACGCCCGACCCTCATTTCGCGCAGCGCATCCGCGCGAGCTTCGATCGCCAGAGCGCGATGCATCTCATCCAGGCCACCTTGCCCGTGGTGGAACAGGGCCTGACGGAAATTCACCTGCCCCACTGGCAGGGCGTGGAGCAGCAGCACGGCTTCGTGCATGGCGGCGTGGTCGGCATGATCGCCGATTCGTCCGCCGGCTATGCGGCGATGACCCTGGTGCCGGCCGACGCCTCGGTGCTGACCGTGGAATACAAGATGAATCTGGTGGCGCCGGCCGATGGCGAAAAGCTGATCGCCCGCGGCCAGGTCGTGCGTCCGGGCCGCACGCTGATCGTGACCAAGGCCGAGGTCTTCGCGGTCAAGGATGGCAAGGAATCGCTCTGCGCACTGATGCAGCAAACCATCATGGTGATGCACGGCAAGGTGGAAAAATAACAGGAGGCGGCCGTGATCTATCTGTACAGCTGGCCCGCGCCCAATGGGCACAAGGCGCAGATCCTGGTCGAGGAACTGGGGATTCCCTACAGGCTCATCCCCATCGACATCACCCGGGGCATGCAGCGCGAGCCCGGTTACCGGGCCATCAACCCCAACGCGAAGATTCCCGCGATCATCGACGATGAGCCCATGGATGGCGGCGAGCCCGTCACGGTTTTCGAGAGCGGCGCGCTCATGCTCTACCTGGCGGAGAAGGAAGGCCGCTTTCTGCCTGCGGCATGGCGGCAGCGCAACGAGGTCATGCAATGGCTGTTCTGGCAGGTCGGCGGGCTGGGGCCGATGATGGGGCAGGCGCAGCACTTCTTCCGCTATGCGCCGGACCCGGTGCCCTACGCCCTCGACCGCTACCAGAACGAGACGAAGCGGCTGCTGAAGGTGCTCGACCTGCGCCTGGCAGGGCGGGAATACCTCTGCGACGACTACTCCATCGCCGACATGGCCTGCTTTCCGTGGGTCCGCATCCACAAGCTCACCGGCGTGGCCCTCGACGACTTCGCCAACGTGCAGGCCTGGTACGGCCGCGTGCGCGGCCGGCCCGCGGTGGGACGGGGGCTGGATCTTCTGCGCGACCGCTGGGTCGACGTTTCGGCTTCGCCCGAAGCCAGGCGGAATCTCTTCAAGGTGGAATGACCGGCCATGCATGAGCACGCCCCCGCGGTAGTGGACGCCTTCATCGACCTGCGCAGTCCGTACTCCTACCTCGCTCTCGGCCCCGCCCGCCGGTTGGCCGGACGCAGCGGGGTGGCCTTCGATTGGTGGCCGTTCATCACGGACTTTCGCTCCGCCTATGGAGGCGAGGTGGAAGCACGCTCGGGCCGGGACATCGCCAAGGTGAAGTACCTGTACATGGATTGCCGCCGTCTCGCCCGCAAGCAAGGACTGACCATCCGCGCCACGACCAAGCTCTGGGACCCCACCCTGGGTTGCCGGGCTATGCTCTTCGCCAAGGTCCGCAACCGCCTGTGGGCGTTCATCGACCCCGTGCTGGCGGCGTTCTGGCGCCGGGAGTTCGACCTGGAGTCGCAGGCGGACATCGCCTCCGCCCTGCAGTCGGCCGGCCTGGACGTGCAGGACTGGCACGCCTATCTGGAAACCCAGGCCGGGACGGATCTGGCCGCGGCGCAGGCACGGGCGGAAAGCCTCGGCGTCTTCGGCGCCCCGACCTTCGTCTACCGGGACGAACTGTTCTGGGGCGGCGACCGGCTGGACCTGCTGGCGGAAACCCTGAAGGCGGCGCAGGCCTGAATTCGCCCGCCTTCCAGACAAGGAGCCCCCATTGAGCACCATCGACCCCGCGCCCCAGGGCATTTTCTACTTCGACGTCGTTTCTCCCTGGGCCTGCCTCATGGACCACGCGCTGCGCCGGAACTCCTTGCCCGTGCCGCTCGAACGGCGCCCGGTGCTGTTCGCCGGACTGCTGAACGCATTCGGCCACAAGGGGCCGGCGGAGATCGAGCGCAAGCGGCGCTTCACCTACGAACTGTGCACCTGGACCGCCCAGGAGCAGGGCCTCCCCTTCGTCATGCCGGCGGTCCATCCGTTCAACCCGCTGCGCTACCTGCGTCTCATCATCGCGCTGGGCAGCACACCGGCCGTGGTGTCGGCCGTGTTCGAGCAGCTCTACACCACCGGTTGCGATCCCGATGGCCCGGAGGCGTGGCGATCCTTGCTCGAACGTCTGGATGTGGCCGAGGGAGCGCTTGCCCTGGACGCCCCCGAAGTCAAGGCGCGCCTCAAGGACGACACGGCCCGGGCGGCGGCCGACGGCGTGTTCGGCGTGCCGACCATCACCGTCGGCGAGCGCCTGTTCTGGGGGCTGGACGCCCTGCCGATGCTGCGGGCCTGCCTGCTCGGCGATCCCCGCCTGGAATCCCCCGCGATGCGGGCCGCGGCGAAGGTCCATGTCGGCGCCAGCCGCATCCAGCCGGCGGGAAAACCCGCCGCCGAGTCCTAGAAGCCGTGCTCCGGCCCCGGGAAGCTGCCTTCCCGGACGGCCTGGATGTAGGCACGGATCGCGCCCTCGACGCTCGTTTGTCCCTGCATGAAGTCGCGCACGAAACGCGCCTTTCTGCCCGGGAAGACGCCCAGCATGTCGTGCATCACCAGCACCTGGCCGGAACAGTCCGGCCCCGCGCCGATGCCGATGGTCGGGATGGCCAGCAACCCGGTCACCTCCTTGCCCAAGGCCGCGGGGATGGCTTCGAGCAGCATCAGGGACGCTCCGGCCTCCTGCAGCGCCAGGGCGTCGGCCTTGAGCCGCTCGGCGCTCTCCACGGTCTTGCCCTGCACCCGGAAGCCGCCGAGCTGATGCACGTACTGCGGCGTCAGCCCGAGATGGGCGAACACCGGCACACCGCGTTCGGTGAGGAAACGCACGGTGTCGGCCAGCCACGCGCGCCCTTCGAGCTTGACCATCTGCGCGCCCGCCCGCATCAGTTTCACCGCATTGTCGAAGGCGGCCTGCGGCGTACTGTAGGTGCCGAACGGCATGTCGGCGGCAAGAAACGCATGCCTGTTGCCGCGTGCCACGCACGCCGTGTGGTAGGCGACGTCGTCGAGCGTGACCGGCAGGGTGGTGCCATGCCCCTGGACCACGTTGCCGAGCGAGTCCCCCACCAACAGCACATCGACGCCGCAGCGGTCCATCAGCGCGGCGAAACTGGCGTCGTAGGCGGTGAGGACGGAGATCCTCTCGCCGGCTTCCCGCATGCCCAGGAGCGACAGCGCGGTCACGGCCCTGGTGCGCTGGCCGCCTTCATCCGTTTGCAGGTATCCCGTCATCGGTGTTCTCCCGTTTTCCTCTGCTTCCCCATGTGGTGCCCTCGTGAAGGGCGTCGATTTCAGCCGGATGCCTGCTCCGCGAAGAGCAGCACGGCGATGACGATCATCGCCGCCCCCGAGAGCCGGCTGACGATGTCCGCGGCGGCGGGGCGTGCCTGCAGGACGGCCTGTGCGCCGAAGCCGACGAGCAGGTAGACCACGCCGCAACTGAAGGCGTGGACCAAACCAAGGGCGACGATCTGGACGGGCACGGGCCAGGCCGCCGCCGGGTCCGTGAATTGGGGCAGCAGCGCCAGGAAGAGCAGAAAAACCTTCGGATTCAGCCCGCTCACGCAAATGCCCTTGATCGACCAGTGCATCCATGAAGCCGGTTCGCGGGCGGCGAAGGACGGGTCTGTGTGCGGCGTCGAAGGGTGGCGCAGCATGCCGATGCCCAGCCACAGGAGATAGCCGGCGCCGGCGACGGTCAGCACGGCAAGCGCTGCGGGATTGCCTGCCACCAGACCGCCGACGCCGGCCGCCACGACGACGGTCGCCAGCAGATGGCCTGCCAGAAGACCCGCCACCGCCGGCACGACGATGCGGCCACGCACGCCGGCCGAAATCGCATAGGCCCAGTCCACCCCGGGGGTGATCACGAACAGAAACGACACGGCCCAGAAGGCCGCGAAAACACCGAAGGTCATGGTTTCCAGCACCGCCGACAGAGATCCCGAGACTGCGGTGGCCGTCCCTTGCCGCCCACCGGCCATTCAGAAGAAGAATATCTGGTTCATGCTGGGAATATTTGCTGTAATTCCTGCCATTGCGTAATGATTTGGAAGGTTCTTCCTCATGGACAGGATCGACAAAAAGATTCTTGCGGAGCTGCAAGCCGATGGCCGTTTGTCGGTGACCGAACTCGCCGAGCGCGTCGGCCTCAGCCTCTCCCCGTGCCATCGCAGGGTCCGCGCGCTGGAGGATGCCGGGGTGATACAGGGCTACCGCGCGCAGTTGAACCCTGGCGCGCTGGGCTTGAATTTTTCCGCCATGGTCTTCGTGACGTTGCGCGAGGGCGACCGCCGGGCGGTGGCGGCGTTCGAGTCCGCCGTGGCGGACATCCCGCAGATCGTCGAAGCCCAACGCCTGTTCGGCGAGCCCGACTATCTGCTCCACGTCGTCGCCCATGACCTGCCGGCATTCCAGCGGCTCTATGACGAACACCTGTCTACGTTGCCCAATGTCCAGCGCCTGACGTCCACGCTGGTGATGAAGCGGGTCATTCAGGATCGGTGCTTGCCGCTTTAGCCCGGGTGCGGGTGGGCCTTCATGCCCGCTAGCACGCAATGCTGCCGTCGATGCAGGTAACCGACTGCCCGCCCACCCGAATGGCGCCGCCGGCGTCGATGTCGATGGACAGCTTGCCGCTGCGGCCGACGACCGCGCCCTGCGAACTGACGTAGTGGGCGCCGAACGCCGCCACCAGCCCGGCCTCCCGGACGAATGCGGCCACCGCGCCGTTGCCGCTGCCGCACACGGGGTCCTCGTTGACGCCCTGGCTCGGTGCGAAGGCGCGGACCTCCATTGCGGCGCCGGCGCCCTGTGCATGGGCGCCGAAGACGACGACGCCGGTCGACCGCGTGCCCAGGTCGAAGGCCGCCAGCCGTGCCATGTCGGGCGTCAGTGACAGGATGGCGGCAGCGTCCGCCAACTGGACGGTGGTCCAGGTGGGGCCCACGTTGATGAATTTCGGCGGGTGGGTGCGCAGCAGCGGGGCGCCGAGGATGGGCTACCACGACACCAGTTCGTTCGCACGGCTCTTTCGCCAGCGCATCGGTATGAGTCCCGGGGCGTACCGGAGCCGCTTCCAGATCAATCCGGCGCCTTGACGGCGCGACATGGGGTGAAAGATGCCCCCGGCCAGCCCCGGATTCACTGCTTTCGCGCCCGCCATCGCTGGCGTGCGCAAAACTGAGACTGGCTTGCTCACCGGAACCCGTATTGTCGTTTATTGCGATTTTCGTTTGTTTCGAATATGGTGTCACCATCGTTCACCAAACGCAGGAAAGCCACATGTCTACCGTCGCCCTGTCCAACGTGTCGCTGCCGGTCGAGCGCGAGGTTCAGGCTGCCGTGGAAGGCCAGCGTGCCTTGGCCGCCTTCCTGGCCACACGCCTCGAAACGCAGCAGATCCAGATCTTCGATGACAAGAACCAGGCCCACCGGGTGGAACTGCCCACGTCCGCGCTACGCCTGCTGGTGGACATCCTGGCCGAACTCGCCGAGGGCAATGCCGTCAAGGTAGTGCCGGTCCATGCCGAACTCACGACGCAAGAGGCCGCCGACATGCTCAATGTCTCCCGGCCGCACCTGGTCAAGCTGCTCGAAGAAGGCGCATTGCCTTTCCACAAGGTCGGCAAGCACCGCCGTGTCCGCTTTGCCGATCTGATGCGGTTTAAGGCCCAGCGTGAGCAGACCAGCGAAGACGCGATGGCGGCGCTAGCGAAGCAGGCCCAGGAGTTGGGCATGGGCTACGAATGAGGCAGTCGCCGTTCACAGCCGTCTACGACGCATGCGTGCTATATCCGGCGCCATTGCGGGATTTCCTCATGTGGCTAGGCCTGTCAGGCCGCTTCCGGGCGCGGTGGAGTCCGCAGATCCACGAAGAATGGAAGCGCAACCTGCTGGCCAAGCGGCCTGACCTGAGCCGCGAACAGATCGACCGCACATCGGCCCTGATGGATCAGGCGATCCCGGATGGCTTGGTCACGGACCACGAAGACCTCATCGCCGGGTTGACCCTGCTGGATCCCGGCGACCGTCACGTGCTTGCCGCAGCGATCCGCTGCAGCGCCAGCGTCATCGTGACCTTCAACGAGAAGGATTTCCCGCAAGCCGCTCTTGCGCCCTATGGCATCGAGACGCAGCACCCCGACCTGTTTATCGACAACCTGTTCGACCTCGACCCGGCGGCGGTTGTCGCGGCAGCACAGAAACAGCGGGCGCAGTTGAAGCACCCGCCGCTCGACGTGGACCACTACCTCGACGTGCTTCTACGCCAGGGGCTGGTCCAGACTGTCAAGGCGCTCTCGACCTATCGGGCCATCCTCTGACGGCATCGGTTGCGCCGGTGGGCGCGCCGCGGCGGGCCTGCGCGAACCGCAATAGGCGTTCGTGATCTGCACCCGCCCATGACCCAGGTGTGCCGCGATGTGTTGCCGGGCCTGGTGGTCGAGGGCGCGATCGACAGGTGTACCGCCGGCCACCGGTGGCCGCTCCCCGGTCATCGCCTCGTAGTCGTCGGCCGCCCCCTGATGCCGCAGGCCGTGCGGCGTCACGCCGAGCGCGGCGCGGGTGATGCCGTGGCGCTCCATCACGTAGCGCAGCCGGCGCAGCGCCTGCTTCAGGTCCAGGCGCGGATCGCTGACGCTGTCGTCAGCGCCCACGGCGACCCTGCGCGCGTAGTCGATGGCCGCCGCGCGCAGGGCGTTGTCGATGGGGATCAGCCGTTCGCGCCCGCCCTTCGTGCCGCGATGCGTATCCAGGTGGAACGCCGCGCCGTCCTCAGGCTGGCCGGCCTGCGCGGCGGTGAGCACATCGACGTGCGGCCGGAGCATCGTGCTTTCCTTGAAGCGCAGGTGGAAGGCCTGCATCAGCCTGAGCGATGCGGCGGCATGCACGTCGTAGGCCTCGACCTCGCGGATCACCGCCTCCACCTCCACGCCCCGGGCCCGCCAGGACTTATCGATGCCGCTCGCCAGCGATCGCCGGTAGAGCCGCGGGTCGTCGAAGTAGCTCGCGATGGGCTTGAGCAACTGCGGCTTGCCAATCCACCCCGCGAAGGTCTTCATGAAGCTGAAGTAGGTCCGGATCGTCGCCGGGCTCATCCGGCCGGCGCGGGCTTCTTCTTGCCAATGCCGGGTGACGGCTTCCACGTGGCGCCCGCTGAAGGAGCGCGGATCGAGCTTGAAGCGCCGGGGATGGTCGCGCAGGAAGTCGAACAGCCAGAAGCAGAAGCGCGCCCGCTCCGCCATCGTCTTGTGGCTTACCCCCTTGTGCTTGCTGCTGTGCTGCCAATTGTGCCGTCGCAGGATGAGGTGCAGCACCAGACGGCAGCGGCGAGGCACGGCTGACCAAGGTCAGTGCGTGAGTGCGGGGAGGAAGAACTCGAACGCCGGCCCCGCAGGGCAGGCGTCATTCGTGGCTTGAAGAAACACGAGGGAAGGACATCCCTGGATTGCGTCGGGGACAACCGGGGGACGGACGTGCTCCAGGCACTGGCGGTCGGGCCGCCATCCGGGGAGATCGCTGCTCAGGGCAGACGACCTCCGGGGCGCATGACCGCACCGGCGCATCTGGTACGCCGGACGGTTGGACGCCATGGTCAGGCCATGGCGCCACGCTCGGGAAGAACACTCAGGATGCCGGGCATCCGGATCAACGGCGCACGAAGCGCACTGCGATGACGATCACCGCGACTCGAAAGGCTGGCATGTTCGCGTGCTCGATGCACGCACCGGAATGCCAGCTGGACCGGGACGTAACGTTTTCAGTGTGGGGCGGGATACGTGCCCTTGCAAGCGCAAAAAGTGCCGATTAGGCAGCCGCTAGCCGCAATCGACCGCGTTTTGCCGGGCCTTGACTGGACATCGTTCTACCTCTGGTTCCGAACTGATGCGGTGGCCCGGCCCGTCCAGGAGCCGGGCCCGGACTGCCACGCGACGCCAGTCACACGAGGGTGCAAGAGCTTGGACGACGGCCCTCTCTTCTTGCCGGCCTATTCGAACGACAGTCCGGATACGGTGCGACCACAGGTCGACAACATGCAGGCCTCCACCGCGGCGTGCCGTCGCCGGGCTTGAAACAGGCGCCTTCCGCGCGACGCTGGACAGGTCTTCCACTCCCTGGAGCATGACCATGTCCGACCTGCAAACAATCCATGGGCGCATCGTTGACCTGCGCCGCCACGTCAACGTCCATCTCTACCACCTGCGTCCGTTCGTGCCGAGCGACCGCTACGAGTTGTGGATCCGGTGCCAGGACGGCAGCGAACGGAAATTCACTCTCCACACCCGTACCATGCCAGCCCGGCGCGGGCACGAGGTGAGCCTGGTCGTCACGCCCGGCAAGACACCTCGGGTCCTGGGGTTGGCCAACTGGACAGCCCTCGACGGCGCCAACTACGTCCGCACCGATCCGCCTGCGCTGCTGCGGCCGCGGGATGCGCTGGCCGTGCTGGTACTGGGCACGCCTCTGGTGGTCACGTGGGGTGCGGCCGGTGTCGTGTTGTCCGTGCCGGTGGTGCTCGCCTATCTGCTGGTGGTCGGGGTCCTGCGGGCGGGCGCCCGGATCCGGCGGGCCGCGCAGGTGGATGTGGCGATCGACCGGGAGGCCGGGCGGATCGCCGGGCCATGGAGGGGAACGCTGCATTGAGGACGGCTTGTTTCGTCCCCGATATGCTGTTGACTATCATGGGCTCACCGGCACGGAAAATCCTTCGTCACGCTGCCCTGGTTGAAGGGATGGCCTTCGTCCAGGCTCTGATCGAGCAATGTGGCGGCCTTCTGGCCGGGCTCCTCGCGGTTGAGGCTGGTGTCGTGGGCCTCGGCGCACATGGCCGCCCCGCTCAACTGGTGGGCCAGAGGGGATGCGGCGTCACCGCCGCATCAGCGACAAGGAGATACCGGCGCCGATGAAGAAGCCCCCCGTCGCGATATGGAATGCACGCCGAACACGCGCATCGATGCTCGATCCGTGGAGGCGCCCGGCAAATACGCCATACGCGCCCAGCACGCAGCCGGCCGTGGCGAGATGAATCGCGGCCAGAAAAACGAGCTGCGCCGCGATCGGGCGGGACGGATCGATGAACTGCGGCACCAGAGAACCGAAATACAGCAGCGCCTTCGGATTGGCCTCGTGAAGCGAGAATCCGCCAAGAAACGACCGCCGCGGAGAGGCGTCGGCCCGCGGCGCGGCCGCCGGATCGGGTTGGGCGGAGAAGCCGGCGGCGAGCAGACGCAGGCCGAGATACACCAGATAGGCGGCCCCGGCCCATTTGATCAACGTAAAGACCTCATGGGAGGCGACAAGAATCGCGGTGAGCCCGGTGATCGACAGCAGGATGTACAGGGCATCCGCGGCAAGCACGCCCGACCCGGCCGCCGCGGCCGGGCGCAAACCATGCGCAACCCCCTGGGTCGTGACATAAACGATGGAAGGCCCCGGCGTGGCGGTTGCCACCAGGCTCACGAGAAAAACAGGGCCAGATTGTCGATCATCTGGATCCTCCTGCAATTTTTTCACGATACACCACTGGCATGGGACGTGCACGTTCGCAGGCCCATGTCAGCGCCTCCCGGCGGGTAGCGGCGCGATACCAATGGAGGCAGGCAGCCGCCCGCAGAACTTGGCCTATCGGTTCGACGCCAGGAAGGACTGGCGTGACGACCGTTGGTCCGGACGATCTTCATTGGGGCTTTGCGCCCGGTCCCGCGCAGCCGGTATCTTGTCGGCGTGCCGGAGCTTTCCGGCATGATCTCAAATGCCTGACAATTCATCATTCGTCATGTATCGCTCGATCACTGGACCCATGTGCCGCCTCCGCTTCGTTATCTTGCTGCTCGCCCTGGCCCTGTCCGGCTGCACCACACTTGAGCGCATGGCGTACATGTATGGCAGCGAAGCGCCGGTTCCCCATGCGTTCCAGTACAAGGACGGCGGCTCCAGCGTCTACTACGCGTTCACGGTCGGCGATTCGCCGCAGCC
Organism: Thauera butanivorans; assembly: GCF_048398245.1. Taxonomy (NCBI): domain Bacteria; kingdom Pseudomonadati; phylum Pseudomonadota; class Betaproteobacteria; order Rhodocyclales; family Zoogloeaceae; genus Thauera; species Thauera butanivorans. Next base: position 4,577,205 of record NZ_CP183038.1, on the reverse strand, counting down.
GGATACCGCGGTCTTTTTCTACGGGGCAACAGGCTGCCCCAGCTGGAAATCCGTCATGCCCGGCTACGTCAGCGGCCTGACTGTCCCTGCCCGTGTTTTCGTCCTCAACAAACGATTCGTCGCCGATCGTTCCATGGGCTTGTTCGGCTGCGGCCGGGACTTCCACCTTGCGAACAATCCAGAGCGCTGGCTGGCCGACTATGCGGAATTCCTCACCGCACAACTGCATGCCACCGTACCCAGACCAAGAAACGTGGTTCTGGTGGGCGTGTCGGAAGGCGCATGGCCCGCGGTCAAGGTCGCCGGACTGCTCCCTGAAGTCACTCACCTTGCGATCATCGGCAGCGGCGCCTACACCATGCGCAGGTCGCTTTCCACGCTGAAGCAGAAAGGGGCCATTGCGTTCGATGTCGAATCGGGCTGGCAGGCGATATCCACCGACCCACGCAGCATCGAGCGGAACTGGTATGGCAATCCCTATCGCTGGTGGTCGGACATCATGGATCTCGACCTGCTTCCCGATTTTCTCAAGTTGAACATTCCCATCCTTGTCGGCATCGGCGAGCAGGATCAGAGCGTACCCGTCGAGTCCGCGTGTTTCCTAGAGTCGAAGTTCAAGGAGGCGGGGAAAAGCAATCTCACTTTGATCGTTTACCCGGGCGCGGATCACCGCCTGAGCGGTAGCGGCGTCTCTCATCGCCGCGATTTCTTCGCGGAACTGAGTCGTCTGTTGCAATCCACGGATGGCAGTGTTGTGGCCTGGCGGGATTCGGTGCAGGGTGGGAGCCCCTCGCCTTGAGCGCTTGGCGGTAGGAGCCTGCACCATACCGACTTGAGGTGAGCCAGTCTCAACTGTTTGCAACTGCGTGGGCGAAAACAGCGAGAAAATGCTGTACTCATGTATTGAGTCTCTTCTCCGGGGCTGCGTCCTTACAGTCGTTTGAACGAGTGGTTGAGTCGGGACGGGACGGCTGTCGTGACCCACCAGTGTGTGGATGCAGCGGAAGCAGTCAAGCCGTCACGAATCATCATCAAGTGAGCCTGATGCAAGCCGAATCGATTTGATGCACTGGCTCGGCAATGCGCGCGTCGCGGTCTTTGAATTATGTAAACGCAGCTACTCTCGCGTAGAAATGCCGCCATATTGTTCCGACTGACCCTGCCGGGTTTTCGGGCGGAGTAGCCGGCGGCATTGGCTCAGATGGGTGGCTGGTGCCATGTTGTTTGCTGCCACTGAGGTGGTACGCACAGTTAGAATGGCTCCTTTCGTTAGCCACGCAGGACGGCACCCGACTGCGCAATACGGCGATGGCTTCTTGTCCTTTGCGCAGGAAAAATCGACGATGAGCATTCAAAATGCCAAATGACTTAGTTGGTAAAATGATGAGCCGGTATTCCTTAACGGCATGTCTGCATGCTTGCTACAGCTTCTCGAAAAAACCGGGAGTTACTGTGACCTCTTCGACGATCCGTTGCTGGATAATAACGCCCAACTCCAGTTCTTTGAGTTTCTGGACCAATGTCTCTCCATCGATAAGGTCGATAGGGGGTGCGCCGTCCCGATGCGCTTCTAGCCGCGCATCTTTCGTGAAGGCGCCAGTCGTAATGAATAGTCCTTTGTCTGCCCTCCCGATCATCGCTCCGCGAAAATCTCGAATATCCGAGGATCTCACAGCTGTCTTGAGTCGTTTGCATTGGAAGACCACATGAAATGAGAGAAACCCTCCGACGCGGACTACGCCTTTCCCATCAATGCCGCCATCTCCGGATCGGCCAGTCACTTCCACCTGGATAAATCCCGACTCGCGGAGTAAACGTTGGCAGAGCCGTTCGAACCCGTCCGGTGTCATTTCGCGTACATATCCGAGCAGTTGGTCCTCCCAACCGAGTTCCTCTGTTGTCGGCTTCGCTTCAGGCATATTTTTAGCTTTTTTCTTTCTATCCTGCGCGACGACGAAACGCTTGACGGCCTCCTTATCGAGCTTGGTAGCTTTCTGTCCATCGGCGGTCAGGGACCAGACCCCGCGTGCCGAATTTTCCAGTAGTCCGTAGTTCTTGAGGTAGTTGCGCGCCCAAGCCAATCGGTAATTGAACTTAGTTCGGTTACCGCTGTGGATCTCCGCGAGATCCTTTTCGGACAGTTCCAGCATCGACGCAACCTCGTCTTCTTGTTCCTGGATAGAAGCCGATCCGCCGAGTCTTCTGAGCGCCTCCAGCAGCGGATTAAAAAGTTCGTCGTATTTTGGGACTGTCATCGTGTACTTCTCCCATAGCAATCCAGAAAACGGAATCGGCGGTCAGGCTTCTCATTCCCGTTGTCCGTGCTGCGCATGCACTTCGTCTGCCATCGGCCAAAATCAAAGGCAAACTGGTGACGTGAGGGACTCCAAAGAGCCGGCGAACGCTATGTTTTCCGAGAAGATGAGTACCTCGTCCCCGACACGGTTCGACGCGCTCTGGGAGAGCTTGTAACGCACCTTCTTCTCGGAGGCGTACAGGTTGAGAATGAAGTCATGGTTGTCGTAGGATACCATCCACTTTTTCTTCATTTTGTGCACGTGCTTCGAGAGTTTTTCGTGGTCCGACTTCGAATAGAAGTTCATGTACAGGTCCGCCCCTTTCTGGAAGTAGGGTGGATCGAGATAGATAAAAATTTCCTCAGCCCGAGCGTCCATCTTCTTTACGAATGCCAACCCGTCGAGGTTCGAGACCGATATTCTCTTTCTGAACTGCTCGATCCTCTGTATTCGTGCTATCAGGTCCGGCTTTTTGAACCGTGCATCGATCTTGTAACGGCCTTTCTGGTTGTATCCACCGATTACTCCACCTTTGATCACCCCAGAGACGTTGGTCCGGTTGAGGAAGAATGTGGATTTTGCCAGTTCGAATAAGTCGGCCGATTCCGCCCGGTTTTGGACTTCCTTGTACCGGCACCAGCTTTCCATGGACACATCGACGTCCTCTATCCAGCTGCAGAAGGCATCGGCATTGCCAAGGATGGAGGACCAGAACGCATAGATTGATCGGTCCAGATCGTTGATGTAAATCTGCTCTACGTACTCTTCGAAAAGAAGTCTTAACGCGAGTCCCGCGCCGCCCGCGTAGGGTTCGGCATACGTCGCCCCGAGTAGTTTATTCTCGTAGAATAGCTTAGAGACGAATGGGAATATGCAGTTCTTGCCGCCGGGATAGCGGAGCGGCGAACAAAAGTGGCTCAATTTGACTGCACCTTACCGTGGGAGTCCGTAAGGAGAGCTCCGAGGATTATGGAGACGGCTAAGGTCTGTTCGATGTTGGCCGCCGCCGCATAATTGTGGGCTCCGGTATGCAAGAGCTGAACGAGGCTTTTCTCAGTGACGTTTTGGTTAGACAGAGTTGTCTTTGTGTCCTGGTCCAGAGTGGCCTTTGCGTTTTTGAATCTGGAGTTTACGTACGCAGCAATATCCTGTTGATACTCTTTCGCGGCCGCTTCACACAAAAGACGGAGTGCCATGCGTATAAGGGAGGGAAAAACGTCGGAGAGCGAAGTTTTCTTCTCGTGGTAGAACTCGTGCAGGTCAACAATGTCGCGATACAAGTTGCTGACATCCCCATTGCGTAGATAAAGGGGGCCACCAAAAATCTGCGCTGCCTTCGTTCTCACACGCCGGCTTCGCCGAAGACTGGCCTTGTCCTTCGCGTCGCCGTTTTCGGCTGCGTCGAACATGACGAGCTTCATCTTATGCCTCTTGTGTTCTTCGATAATCCGCTGCGAATCTGGATCCAAAACCTCTATGACCTTGCCGCGATTTCGCCGAGTCGTAATTACCGGCTCTTTTGAAAACCGAGTGGGTCAGGTTGCATGCTGATTGAGTTTTCCGAAGTCCAGCTTGCCGGCGAGCAGGAACACCATTGTGCGAATGGTAGAGAAGCTGGCGTAGCCACGCGCCTTGCGCTTGGCCGCTTGGAACAGGCCGTTGATGGCCTCAAGGAAGCCGTTGGTCTGGCGGGTGCGAGTCCAGGCGACGATGCCCTCAAGGTGTTTGCGGATCATCTTGGCCACCGCCTTCATTGGCTCGACCTTGGAGCGCATGACGTTGACAGTCCATTGCCAGAGCATGTCGCGCACGACATTGACCTGCTTGCGGTTGAGGATCTCGCGCAGTTGCTCCTTGTAGAGCCAGGCCCGCGCGGTGCGCTTGGTGGCCACTTGGGCAACCAACGCATCAAGGTCAGCTTTTGCAGCGGGCGCGAGTGCATCGCGGTCCCTCAGCAGCTTCCAGCGCAGCCCCTTGAGCGAGGGGTCGGTACGTTGCTCGATGCGGCGCATCTTGTCGACGGCGGCGCTGGCGTGGGCGATAACGTGAAACTTGTCGAAGGTGATGGTGGCGTTGGGCAGGTTGGCGGTCACGCCTTTGATGAAGGCCGGCGACATGTCGATCGAGATCGATTCGATCGCCAGCGCGTTACCGCCATGGTCCTTCAGATCCTCAGCGAACGCTGCGATCGTGGCCGCATCGCGCCCCTCGGTGACGAAGAGCACGCGTCGAGCGTCGGCATCGGCCACCAGAGTGATGTAGTCATGGCCGCGGGCGCGCGAGGTCTCATCCGCGGCCAGGCGCTTGACCTCGGAGAAGTCGGCCTGAGCCAGTGCCAGAGCCACGTAGCGCTTGCAGATCGCGGCCACGCGGTGCCAGGACAAGCCCACGACACGCGCGACCGCCGCGAAGGGCATCTCACGTGCGAGCGTCAGGATCAGCGCCTCGAACAGCAGCGTGAAGCCGGCGAGCTTGCCGGCCCAGTCGGGTTCGACCTGACGGATGCCGCCGTCTGGAAGACGCACACGCGGCACGCGTACCTCAAGATAGCACTCATGCTGGAAGAAGTTCAGGTGCCGGTAGCGCTTGGCGACCGTGTCATGCGCCGGATGCGCTCCGGCCACGCCCGACACCTCGAAGCGGCTGCCCGCAACGAAGTCCACCGAGATCGTCAGTACCTTCTTGGCGGCGTCGAAATCGACCCCGGCCACGCGCCATGGATCGGTGATGCCCAGTGCGGCCTCGAACAACTTTGCATGCATAACGTGTCAGATCTACAGAGAGTCAAAAAACCGGCGACGGTACTGCACTGCGTCCGAAGCACACCCCGCCGCACTTGTCTCCATGGCTGGATGCCCAACTGCGCTGCATCCAGCCATGGACCAGCGTACCGCCGGCCCCTTGGCGTCAAGGGTTCGCTACGCCGGGCTGCGCCCGCCCTTGACCCCAACGGCCCGGCAACCCGAATCGTGCATCACCCACTCAAAATTCAAAAGAGGCTAATTACCTTATCCCTGACCTTTCGAGAAATGTCGTCCAGAAGTGCGAGGGTTTCTTCGCGGCTGTGCTTACTATGGAGCTTTTCATCCACAAACGAAATTCCGAGCTTCCCTAGGATGTCCTCCCGGAAGATCTCGTCCTTGACGAACCGCTGGTTGAGCTTAGGGTTCGCGGTGATGATACCGGTATTCTCTTCCATCAACAGGAACGCTGATTTCTTGTCCTTCATGTGCTTATGAAGGAACATGTCGCGATCGAGCGGCAACCATGAACCGGTTTCTGCGTGTTTCCTCCAGACGTTCTCGAGTGCGATAGCTTCAGAACAAACGTTGCAGGGAATTTCGTCGGGAAACAGCGGAAGAATGTCCGCATGGAAACCATCGACCGACACCAGTCCATGCTTGATTTTCCCGAGGACCACCCTTCTGTTCCCATCGTATACCACTGGTTTATTGCCGTGGAAAACGACCGTGGGAAGTTCGCTGAAGTCGTAACGCTGCCCCATTTCCTTTGCTAGCCGGCGAAGGTTCCACTTGGAGAGCTTGTCGGTAAGCGCCCTATCCACTATGTCTTGGTCCGTGGCGGTTTCGTCAACGGGATCGCGCGGATTTTCGGTCCAGAGCACCAACTCCTTGAGTTTGAGCGTTATTACCTCCTGACTCATATCCTCCCCTCCGTTACGGCAAGCCTTTACTACAATTATTTAGATAATGCTGAGCAGATCGATACAAGGCGAAGCACCCATGGCCAGCGCGGATAATCGGGCATGGCTTGTCAGTCGTCAAGCCGCACAATGCCTATGCTGAGAGTCGTCCTATGTAGCTAACACAAGCAGCTATCCTGACGGCGTGTCACCCTAACAACTGTAACCGACATGACACCGATCACCCATCTGAGCAACGTCACTGGCTGCAATGGCCGCGTATTTGCCACACAGCTCAACTGGCTGGATGCGGCCGAAGTCGCCGTTTGGTTTCCTGAGAGAGAACGGCTGCAACCTTCTTCATTGCTACCGTTCATCACGCTTTAGGTCTGAACGACCACTTTCCTTGCGGTCGAGTGGCAAGGCCCGAGGCAGAGCGGGCCGGTGCCCTCGGGAATGTTCACCGACCGCCCCCGGCAGAATCCTGCTGCGTGAAACTGTCCTCAACGAACGCCGGCAGCCGCTGCGAAGACAGCAGGACCAGGCGCTGCCCGGCGCGTGTCATCGCCATGTAGAGCTTTCTGGCATGTTCTTCCGCCACGGCAGCCTGTTCCTCCTGGTCGAGGCCCGGCATTTCGCCGTCGGCGAGCAGGTTTTCCATGCCGATCAGAAACACCGCGCCGGCCTCCAGGCCGGTGGCGGTTTCGAGGTTCGCCAGGCGCAGATACTCCCGCTCGCACCCTTTCGGTGGCGCCTTGCGCTGCTCCTTCTTGTTGAGCCACCAGATATTGTCCACGCCGAATTGCTTGCACAGCCGGTTGTAAAGCAGGGCTTTCTGCACGTTCTCGCCGTAGATGACCAGCAGATCGCCCAGTGCGAGGGCGTGCTCCTGGAGGCTGGCGGAGAGTTCGTTCATGAGCCTGTCCACCGCGTCCTGGGGCGAGTCGGTATGGATCAGCACCGGTTTGACGCCCGCTTCCATACCGGACAGGTCGGGCTCCAGAAAATCGTCCGCATCCCCGTGGGCATACTGCGTGAGAATGCGATTGGCCGCGGCGAGGATCGCCTGGGTCGTGCGATACGAACGACGCAGTTTCTTGGTGCGGCCCGCCACGTCGAGCCCGATGCGCTTCCAACTGAGCCGGTGTTTCATGAAGCCCTGGTTGGGGTCAGCGCACAGAAACAGGCTGCTGTGCTCCCCCATGGACAGGCGAACTGCCTGAAACCAGGAGGGTGCGAAGAACTGTGCTTCGTCGATCAGCACGTGGTCGTATTTTTCCAGCGCCGCGTGATCCGTCGCCAGGCAGATTTCGCGCGGCACCGCGCTCCACAGCCGCTGGCCGCTCTTGCCGAGGGCCGTGGTCACGGCCTCGTACAGTGCCCAGACCGCGGCCCGTTCCTTCGGCCGCAACGCGAAGCCGCGGCCGGTGCGATTGGCGTCGAGGTAGTGCTGCGCATCGGCGATCAGGAATTCGTTGATGAAATCGAGTTCTTCGCGCAGGCGCGCCGCCGACTGCCCCAGTTCCGGCCAGCGGGGGCGGTAGTGGGCGATCAGGTCTTCCACCTCGCGCGCGGTGTCAGGCAGATTCGGCCAGTGCCGATGGAGGTTGCGCCACTGGCGGTTCACCCAGGCGAAATAGGTATTGATCTCCAGATTGGCGGGCAGCGGGCCCTGCGTGCGGGCCAGTTTTGCCTTGATGTCGGCGACGATGGGGGTGTTGTGAATCAGGACCAGGATGCGTTGATCAGGGTACAGCCCGGCCAGCAGCCGGGCGCGGGAGAGGGCGATGAGGGTCTTGCCGCTGCCGGCGACGCCGTTCACCAGGCGAATGGCGAGATCCCCGGCCGCCTCGGCCTGCTCCTGGGGCGGCTCCAGGTCGAGCTTCGCCGCCCATTCCTGCTGGAAATCCAGAAAGAAGCGCTGCAGCTTCGCCGAGTTGTCGCGGATGAAATGGCGGCGGGTGGTGCAGGCAGGGTGGATCTCCGCCTCCGGGAAATAGCGGCTCAGCATGGCCTGTTCCGCGTCGGCGCCGATGGGTTGGAGCAGGCGCGGCACCAGCTTGGCGCCAAGCGCGAGAAACTGGGCCTTGGAGAGCAGGCGGATGCCGAGGCGGGAAAGATACGGCGCGGCGATGGCGCGCACTTCGTCCTGGCTGCATGCCCACATCAGCATCAGCTTGCCGGGAGACGCCAGGCCGTCACCAGGAAGGTCGGCAAGGGCAGGGAAGGCCTGGAAGTCGGCGAGCAGTCTGTCGAAGGCGGTGCGTTCCGCGTTCTCGAACAACTGGTCGCCGGCCAGCGCGGAGAACGGCGTGTCGGCCAGCGCGATCGCCAGCCAGCCGTTGTTCGGATGCTGCACGAAGAAATCGGGCAGCCAGCCGCCGGGCCGCAGCGGCGTGCGCACCACGTGATCGTCGTCCAGGGCGTTGAGGGTGCGCTTGATATGGATGCCGCGCGCGCTCACTGCGCCGACTCGTTCCGGGATGAAGGTCGCCATGCCTACAGCGCCACCCGCCGGCAGTGGCCGATCATGTCCCGGTACGAGGCGATCCACTGCCGGATCGTCGCGTCGCCGCTGTCCGGGAGGTGCCCGCTTTCCGGGCCGATGACGATCAGCTTGGTCATCGCCCGGGTGATGGAGACGTTGAGCCGCTCGGGCTGGAAGAAGAATTCGGCGATTGCGCCCAGGAACGCCTCGTCGCCGGTGGCCAGCGAAAGGATGATGAGCTCTCGTTCCTGCCCCTGCATGCGTTCCACCGTGTCGGCCACCACCTGCCGCGCCGCCTCGCGGCCGAACCGCGCCGCTAGCAGCGTACGGATGACCCGCCCCTGGGCGCGGTAGGGCGAGACGATGCCGATTTCGGCCAGAGGCAGGCCGCCGGCGACGATGGCTTCGCACAGGTCCGCCACCAGCTCGGCTTCTCTCCAGTTCTTCGTGCGCGCCGAAATGTCCGGGGTCGGAATGAACACGGCCGGGCTGCCGCCGTCGAGCACGGCGGCAAAACGCGCCGGGACGCCGCGCAGGCGCAGGCGCCGCTCCCGGTTCTCTCCCGCCGCGCGCAAGGCACCGCCATAGAAGGCCCGGCTCGGCCAGTCGGTCAGCCAGCGGTTCATGCGGTAGGTTTCGTCCAGCATGACCAGATGCTCGGCCTCGCGCGCGGTCAGGCGCGAGAAAACCGAATGCGTCTCCTTGTCGAGCACGGAACGGGACAGCAGCACGGGCGGCAACTGGCGCTGGTCGCCGATGAAGATGAAGCGGCTGCCCTTGCGCATGGCCATCAGCGCCAGCGGTGCGGTGATCTGGCTCGCCTCGTCGAACAGAATGGTGTCGAAAGCGTAGTTCTCGAGGCGGGACGTGCAGGTGGCGAACGGCGTGGCGCCCACCACATAGCCGTCGGTGGGGCGATCCTCCCAGGCGTCGAGCCCGTCGAAGTTCGGGATGGCGTCGTCGAGCCCCCTGCGCTGCGTGGCGCGGCCGACCTTGACCACCGACACGCCTTGCGCGTGAACCTTGTTGAGGGCGTTGTTGATCGCCATATGGGTATGCGAGGTCATCAGAATCCGCTCGCCGCGCGCCACGGCCAGCCGGGCGATGAGCGCGAGCACGCGGGTCTTGCCCGTGCCGGGCGGCCCCTGGATGCAGGCCACCTGCCGCGCGCCATGCGCCCAGCCGACGGCCTCGGCCTGCCGGTCGTTGCACCCTTCGGCCAGGGCGATGTCGATGGCCTCCGCCATGTCGTCCTCGTCGAAGGCGATCTCCAACTGTCCGGACAGCAGCGGCAGCAGGGTGTCCCGGCCGGCGGCAGAAGTGGTGATGTCCTCCAGGGCCTGTTTGTAGTAGCCGGTCAGGTCCATCGTGTCGGGATCGACGTAGCAGGCGCCGCCCGTGTAGTCGTCGAAGGCCGCCATGGCGCGGTTGCCCCGCAACAGCCAGCGATCGTCTTCCTCAAGCTCGAACGAGAGCCCCCGGCACAGCGGTTCCAATGCGTTGCCCTGATGCAGGCAGACAAGATCGCCTTCGCGAAAGCGCGATTCAGTATCGTCGGGATAGGCCCACAGCGTTGTCGGTTCGGGGCCGCGCTCCAGGCGGAGGAAACCCTGCGTGATGCCTTTTTGGAGTTTTTCCGACAGGGGGCGTTCCCAGGCGGTCATGAGCTGGTGATGGGCCGCCTGCTGTTCGTCATGGACGAGCTGGTACAGGTCGGAGAGCAGCAGGGTGGTACCGAGTGTGCCTTCGTTTGTTGTTTTCGTCATGCCTTCGTCTGCCATTGGGGGCACATCGTGTTGCCGATGCCCTGGTTCCAGGATCAGGATTGGACGCGGGTCTCATAGTAATGAGCCCCGCCCGTTCAAGAAAGCAAAGGTGTCACGAAGGGCGCTGGTGGCCGTTCCCCAGTCATGGGTTCGTAGTCGTCGTTGACCCCCGACGCCGCAGGTCCAGGCGCGGATCGGCATCCTGACCGTCTCATGCCAATCTGGTAATTGTCATTGCGGACATTTGTCCGATACATTTCCTTGGAGTATGGCCACGGGCCAAAACGCAAGCCTCGTTTTTCAGGGCGAGGTCAAGCGAGGCAAGCCAACCCTGACGCCGCCGGCGCCCCCATTTCGTGGCGAGGAAGCTCCCGCCTTCAGGCGGAGTGACTCACAATAGAAATCTTTGTTTCGTTGGAATCAGCTTCTATCGCCCATCGAATCAGACAAACTCGATGACGAGACGGTGCAAGGTTTACGATGAGCATGGCGAAAATGTAATCGTGCTCAATGCATCAGCCATACGATGGGCCTCTGCCAGATCGAGATGCAAGGATGCAAACGACTTTCTGAGCATCTCCTCCGGCATCGCCCAATCCCACTTCTCCCGCACGATGTTCTTCGCATCGACCAGAATCACCACGGGGTCGAGGTCGGTCATCCCGGCGATTTCCGCGAGCGCATCCAGCAGCCGGTCGGTGGTTGCGCCGGGCACCGTCAGGCAAATGCCTTCATTGGTCGCTGTCAGCCCGATGCTCGCCAGCAGCACGGCCAACCCGTCATTCACCCAGTCCCCCCTCCAGGTGAGCAGTACGGCCTCGTTGCCACGCTGAAACAACTGAACGGTATCCAGGTTCGCCCGGCGATAGAAATCCCTGGCCTCGGCCAACAGCGCAGCCGCCCCTTGGTCAACAAACGGCACCGCGTCCATCTCACGCAGCACCGCGCGCATTTCTTGTCGGACCACGTCGTGCACTATGGCGCCCCCGCCATCGAAGGTCGGGGGGGCGCCTCCTTTGTCGGGCGTGACGACGATGACCTTCTTCTCACTGTCCACGTCCATCACGCGCCAGCGCCGCCCGGCGAAAATGATGTGTTGATCGGGCAGCAGTGGGTGCGACACAGGCAGGGAACCTAGCGTCCGCCCTTCGCAGAGGAGGCGGAATTCCTCATCGGAAGCGAACGCAGCGTAGAACGCGTAGTGGTTGACCAACTTCTCGCCCAGTTCGCCGTGCAGCAGCAGGCCCGAGCCATCCTGCGTCAGGAGTTGCTTTTCGCCCATGTGTCTCAGCAACAGGACGAAATCATCGCGACCGAGCCCCTCGAATGGCCCATCCTTTACCAGCATCGCCCACAGTTCCCCGGCAGTGGCGCCGCCGCGCTCGGCGATGATGGAGAGAATCTGCTGTATGAGGGTTGAACCGTGCAGCCCACCGACCCGCGAAGGTTCGAACCAGCCGCGGATGAGGAGCCGTACCATCGCAATCGACTGCACCAGCCCCTCGCGGAGGCAGTCGGACAGCCCGGATTTCGGGCCCAGCTCGGGTTCGATGCAGTAGCCCCGCAGGATCGCGGGTTCGCCCTGGCGGCGGCCGGAACGCCCCAGCCGCTGCCGCAGGCTGGCCACGGACGGCGGCGGCCCGATCTGCGCGATGCTCTTGACTGCGCCGATGTCGATGCCGAGTTCCAGGGTGGTGGTACAGATGGCGGTGGCTGGCCGTGTGCCCTCCTTCAACGCCTGCTCCGCATCCTCGCGGAACTCCCTTGAGAGGCTGCCGTGATGCGCCCAGAACTCGTTGGGCGCATCGTTGCGTTCGCAATAGCGGCGCAGCAGGTCAGCATAGACTTCGACCTGTCGCCGACTGTTCGGAAAGACGAGGTTGTTCGTCCCCCGCAGCGCCTTGTAGAGATGGGCGGCAACGTCCAGGGTGCTGCCCGGTACCAGGTCTTCCGCCTGGGGATGTTCAAGACCGGGCTCGATCTCGACCCGGGAGGGCTTTTCGACGTAGCCCTTGATCAGCACTTTCAGTTCGTGGCCACCACTCGCCGCGTGGATGATCTCGACGGATTTGCCGTCTCGTGGACGCAGGAACTGCGCGGCAAGGCCCATGTCGCCGAGTGTCGCGGAAAGCCCCACCCGAGGCAGCCGACGGCCGGTGGCACACTCCAGCCGGTGAAGGAGCGACTGGAGTTGCTTCCCGCGCTCGGCACCGATGAAGGCATGCAGTTCGTCGACCACGACATAGCGCAGTTTCGACATCAGCCCGGGCATCGCCGTCCCTCGCCGCACGAACAGTGCTTCAAGGGACTCCGGCGTGATGAGCAGCACGCCTTTCGCGTCCTTGATGAACCTGTGCTTGCGGCTGGCGGCAACATCGCCGTGCCATGCGACGACCGGGATGTCGAGGGATTCGCACAGTCCGGTGAGGCGTGCCCATTGGTCGTTGATGAGCGCCTTCAGCGGGCTGATGTACAGCACCGAACCGATGTCCGGTTCTTGGCGGAGCAGGTGGGTGAGGATGGGGAAGAAGGCTGCTTCCGTCTTGCCCGCAGCGGTCGCCGCGGCAACGATGACATCGCGGTCGGCTTCGATGAGCGCGGGAATCGCCCTTTCCTGCGCGTCACGCAGCGCGGTCCACCCCTCGCGCCAGATCCAGCGCCGGATGCGCTCGTCGAGCAGACCGAAGGCGTGCGAATCAGAGCTTGAAGCTGGCGAGCTCGTCGTCATCGTCGGCCGCCCTGTCCGCCGCCCCGCCGTGGTCCTGTTCCACTTCGACGTACCCCAGCAAGTCCTTCCAAGCCGCAGAGGGGTTCTGCTCCAGGACGGCCAGCAGGTTGATGAAGGCCGTGATGGTCGTTCGGGGCGTGCGGAAATAAGTGTCGCCGAGACGTTTGGCGCAATGCTCCATGAATGCGGGGATGGCTTCTTCGGGCAGTAGGTACTTGGCCGCATCGCCCGATGCGTAAACGTGCCGCAGCTTGTGCAGCAGCACGTAGAAATCCTCCGGCGTGAGGCTTGCCAGCCGCAACACCGGCCCCGAGTAATCGACCATGCCGGCCTTGGCGAAGGTGTTCTCGGCGAGGCGGGATTGCAGCGCCGCATAGCTGTAGAGACCGCGGCGCGTATCCATCAGGAATTCGGGCGTGCCGCCCAGGACGATGCCCAGACCTTCGGCCGAGCCTTGGAGCGAATTGTTGAGAATGCGCAGGATTTGCTCGTAGTTGGCGTTGCGCGCCTGGGTGTTCGAGAGCTTGTACAGGTTCACCAACTCGTCGAGGCAGACCATCAGCCCACTGTAACCCGCCAGCCGGATGAAGCGGGCGAGCAGCTTCAATTGGTCGTAGATGGACGCGTCGTCGATGATGGTGCGTACGCCGAGCGCCGCGCGGGCGTCGGTTCTCGTCGTGAACTCGCCCCGCAGCCAGCGGATGGCATCGGCCTTGAGTTGCTCGTTGCCTTCGTCAAAACCGCGGCAGTAGGCGGCGATGACTTCTGCGAAGTCGTAACCATTGACCATCTCGGCCAGATGGTCGAGGCGCTCCCGGACGATGGCCTCGCTGGGTTTGCCGCTCGCCTTGGCCTCGGATTTCGCCTGGGAGATGAATTTCTCGACCACGCCCGGCAGCGCGCCGCCATCCGGCTTGGTCCGGGTCGACAGGTTCTTCGCCAGTTCGGCGTACAGCGAGCGGGCCTGGCCGCCGGTGGCGTGGAGTCGCCGATCGGGGTTCAGGTCCGCGTGCATGGTAACTAGCTTCTTCTCCATGGCGATGGCCCGGACCAGGTTCAGGAAGAAGGTTTTTCCCGAGCCGTATTCGCCGATGACGACCCGGAAGCCGGAGCCTGAATCAGCGATGCGCTCGACGTCCTTCATCAGCGCTTCGAGTTCCTTGACCCGCCCGACCTGGATCAGGTGCTGGCCGACGCGCGGGACGACACCGGCGCGCAGGGATTGGATGACTGCGTCGCGATCCTTTGCGCGAATCGTACTCATACGGGAAGGGCCTCCAGAACTTCGTGGTTGATTTCGATGGGATCTTCGCCTTCGGTCAGCGGAGCGTCGAAAGCGTCCAGCACCGCCTCGTTGATATGCTCAAGCGCCCCATCGAGCATCAGCTCCATGTCCGAGGCGGCATCGGCCAGTTCGTCCCGCAGCCACGAACTGCGGGTCACCAGCAGGCGCACGAAGGCGGAATGGTCAGCATCCAGCCCGAGAATGCCGGTCGTCGCGGGCTCCGGCGCATCCCCGGTCGGTACGGGGGCGGCCTCCATTTCCTCCGCAGGCGGCTCTTCGACGAAGACATTGGCCAGGAGCGCGGAGACCTCCGCCGTCTCCTGCTGGAGCTGGGCGATACGGGCCGCATCCAGGGTAAAGCCTCGGGATTTCTGCGGCGTCGCGTCGGGGACGGCCGCCGACGGAGCCGGCGCTTCGTTCGCGTGCAGATCGGCGTAAACCAGCTTGCCGTCCAGGCCCAGGGCTTTGTAGGTGCGTTCGAGCAGTTTCACCTCGGCGGGGCTCACGACGCCGTCGGCCTGGGTGAGATGGGCCAGAAAGCGGACGATGGTGCGCCGCGCATCGGCGGCCAGCGGTTCGAGCTTCTTCTTCAGCCCCGCCAGCGTCGCCGGCTGGTCGATACCGAGCCGCAAGTGCGCCTTGAGCCGTTTGCGGTGGGCCGCGCTGAGGTGGCTCCAGCTATCGATGTGCCGGGTGAGCGCCACGAGTTCCTGTGCCGATGCCTGGCCGTCCGCAAGCGCCACCATGCAGGCCAGGTCGAGCGTGACCGCGGCGGCCTGGTACGCCGGCACTGTGCGCGCATCGCCGTCTTCCGGCGGCACCGCGAACAGGGCGATCTTGTTCTCGGCCTTCGGCGTCCGGGTGCCTGCCAGCACATCGGGCTCCATGCCAAGGTGCAGTGCCTGCAAGGCGCGCGCCAGGCCAAGCACCTTGTCACGCGAGAGCGGGCCGGCGCTCTTGAGCCGGCCGGACAGCTCGCCGAAGGACATGACGATCATGCCGTCGCCGACCCGTGTCTTAATGTCTTCGAGTTCAGCCTTGACGGGTGCGGGCCACAGTTCGACAGGCAACTGCAGCAAGCCTTCCAGGGCATGGGCCTTGTCCGGATTGCGGCCGATGAAGCGGCTGTACGGATCGAGCGCTTCGGTGCAGGCGTCCACCAGGGCCTGGAGCCTCTGCACGGGCGCCTTCACCGCCGATACATCCGGCAGATCGCCGACACTGCGCTGAAACGATTCCCCGCGCAGACTGCCCGATGCCGGGTAGTAGGCCACCTTGAGCTTCGTCTTGTTCTGACGGAGCAGGAGACCATCGCCATAGGTCTTCGCGTACTGCTGGCGGAACAGTTGTGCGAACTCGGTTGCGCACCGTGTCACCGGGGTACGGCGCGCAATGTTGGGATCCGCGAGCGCCCACGCCAGGGCCCAGTCTGCGGGAACCGGCTGCTGGTCCCTGGCAAGCTGGCCGAGACCGAGCTTGAGGCTCAGGGGCAGCTCATAGCTTCGCTCGGTGAGGGTGGGCGGCGCGTCGAGGTAGGTCTTGGGGACAAGGTGTTCGGCGTCTAGGTAGCCGAGGAAATGCGTCGCGTACTGCCGGAAGGAATGGCTGCGGTCGCCATAAATGCCCAGTAGCCGGTGGACCTCCGCCTGGATGGCCGGCACCTCGGCCTGGGCGGCCCGGTCAGTGCGCGCGTCGACCAGGGCCCGGCGCTCCAACCCATAGAAGAAGAGGAACACATAGCCGATGTTCGCAGCCGGATCCTGGCGGCCTCCGGCCAGCCACTGGAGATACGCGCGCCGGGCCTGCGGTGAGATGTTCGCGTAGCTGGGCCAGTAATCGGTCAGGGGAAGCGACGTGTCTGCCGCCGTTGCGGCGACCTTCAGCCCCGGATCGATCAGCGCGGGTTCGGCTTCCCCGTAGCGCCCCCGGAGGCCGGCGCCCACGTAGAGCATGCCGTCGGGGAGGTCGAACCCCGCCACGGACACCAGCTCTCCGGCTGGAACCCATTGCCACTTGTCACCGACACCTTGCGGCGCGGCCGGTATCCGGTGCTCCGTGGTCCGGGATTCACCGGGCAGTACGAACGACGCAAACCCCTCGCTCTGTGCGTGTGCCGCGTTCGGTTGCGGACGGGCAATGGCGCGGTCCCTGCCTGAAGGGGGTGGCGACACCACGCCTGCTGTCGGCGCGGATCGTGGGGTCGTGGGCGGTGGCCGCTGGACGTTGGGCCTGGGCGGTGGCTTTTTCTCCGCCCCCATCACCTTCCCGCCGATCCAGAAAACCAGAGCCACCGCGCCGACGGCCAGGATGACGCCCCAGACCTCCTTGGGAATCGAGGCAATGATGCCGACGACGATGGCGGCGCCGATCAGGAGCGTACTTGTGCCTGCGTTCTTCTTGGCCATGAATGTGGGATCTTGAGTTGAGGCTGGTCGCTCCCCGGAGCCAGCAACGGAGGCTTCTGATAGCCATGCGTCCTATGCTATTTCTTCTGTGGCAGCAGGAGCAATCGCAAAAGTCACAGAGTACAGTCCGATATAATGCTGCATGTGTACTGATGGCCCAATGCCGGCCTGAGCGCTGTTCGGCGATGGGGGCGGTCCGACAACGCGGACTGTGGCGTGATCGGAAGAACGAGGAAGTAGCGCTGGCCGCCGCGCTGGCCCTTGAGCTAGAACCCGGAATCGCTGCCGGTGCGCCGCTACGCAGCCTCGCCCTGCTCGGCATCGACAGCAAGTTCATCGAGCGCAACCGGGGACTGCTGACCGTATTGCTCGACATCCGCTTCGACGGGCAAGTGTCGAAACTCGGCCTCACCAGCTTCCTGGATGCCGCCGATGAAGGCGATCACTGGCTGCTGGTCGCACCCCTGTCGCCAGGATTGTTGCCTTTCACCCAGCAACGGGTGCGGGCCCGAGAATTGATGAACACGCCGCTGCCTGCCGGGCGCATCTTGCTGATCGAGAACGACCGTTGCCTGCATCACCTGCCACCACTCCCCGACACCATCGCCGTACTCGGCTCCGGCCTGGACCTGGCCTGGCTGCGCGCGGACTGGCTGAGTCAGCGCAGCCTGGGCTACTGGGGGGATATGGACACCTGGGGTTTGCACATGCTGGGCTGCGCCCGCAGGCTGCAACCCCATCTGAAACCATTACTCATGGAGCGTGCGCTGTTCGACCGCCATGCTGCCGAGCGTGCGGTGCAGGAGCCGGTCACCGCCGGTCCGGTGCCGCCTGCTGAACTGACAAGCCACGAGCAAGCCTTCTACCGCTATTTGCTCGGGTTGCAGAAAGGCAGGATCGAGCAGGAGTTCCTGCCTATGGAGACTGTTGCCTACGTGCTTTTCCGTTGGACGCCAGAGCACGACCTTTAGACCACCTCTCCGCTGGTCAATCCGGGGTGAACGCTTGCACACCCGCAGCCTGCGCCGCCTTCTTGAGGTCTGCGTCCAGTGTCGCGAGCGGCAAGCCGGTTCGCAGGGCCAGCTCCAGATACGCCGCGTCGTAGGCCGACAGATTGTAGCGTCGGGCCAAGTGCAGCGTGTCACCCAAGGCGTGTGCTGCCGTGGCCGTATCCGTCGCGATGTTCAGCCGCTCCAGGAGGGCGGCGAAGGCCTGGGAACGGGCTTCTGTGAGTAGCCCTCTGGCCTCGCCCCTGGCGATGACATTGCAAGCCTCCAGCGCCCATAGCGACGGAACCAGCGCCTGCCGTTCCCGCAGTGCATCCAGCACGGTCTCGGCGTAAGCTACATCGGCAGGCTTGCCATCGGCCAGCAGCCAGCACATCGCCACCGAGTTGTCGAGCACGAAGCTCATGCCCGCCCCTCGTTGATCAGCGCCTTGAGATCTACACCCTTGACGGGCGGCGCCGTGCGCATGAACTGGCGCATCGCCTCGACGGCCGCCACGGCATCTGCTTGCGTGGTGCCTTCGGCCGGTACCAGATCGGCAACCGGCTCGCCACGCAGGGTGATCGTGTAGCGCTTGCCCGCTTGCACGCCGCGGAGTAACTCCGGCAGCTTGGTCTTGGCCTCATACGAGCCGATTTCAAGGTTCATGGCATTCTCCGGTTGATATAGACCAGTTTATAGACTGGTCTGAAAGGGGTCAAGGACGGCGTTTTTCCCGCATGGCATCGGCCTTCGCCTGCTTGTAGGTCGCCAGGGAATCGTCGACGGCGAATTGCATGGCCATCTGTACTCCACGTGAGCGATGATTCTGCCTTCCGAGCCGTCCGGCAACCTGAGCGACGGTTGAAGACGGGATGGATCCATAGCCCCCGATAACCCATGAGCGAATACCAATACTACGAATTCGCCGCCATCGACCGGCCGCTCGGCCGTGCCGAAATGGCGGAACTGCGCGCCGTCTCCAGCCGGGCGCAGATATCTCCATCAGGCTTCGTCAACCGCTACGAGTGGGGCGACCTGAAGGCCGATCCGGCTGACTGGATGCGGCGCCATTTCGATGCCTTCGTCTACACCGCCTGCTGGTGCAGTTGTCGCTTGGCTCTGCGCGTACCGCTGGACGTGTTTCGCCGGGCGGAGCTGGAGGCGTTCGCCATTCAGTACGCGCTTGCCTTCGACGCGACCGACGAGCATTGGATCGTCCATTGGTCGCTGTACGAGAGCGAGAACTACGACCGCTTCGGCATGGACGACGGTAGCGGCTGGATGCAGCGCCTGCTGCCGCTGCGCGACGAGTTGCTGCGCGGCGATCTGAGGCCGCTCTACTTGGGCTGGCTGGCCGGCGCTGGGGAACTGTCCGGCGATGAAGCGGAACCCGAGGTGCCGGCGGGCTTGTCGACCTTGTCCCCGGCGCAGCAGGCGCTGGCCGAATTTCTGGAGATCGATCCGGACAGGCTGGCCGCGGCGGCGGCCGGCAGCGCGCCGATGCCGCAGGCAACCGAGGGGGACGACGGGCGTCTCGACGTCTGGTTGGAAACATGGCCCCGCGAGGCGATGCTGGACGTGCTGAAGCTGCTCGCCCAGGGCCGGGGGCAGGAGGCGGAGCGCCACGTCAGGGGCCGCCACGCCGCTTGGCTGAAGGCGCAGCGGTTGCCCGCCGAACCCGGCGCGCGCAGGCGCCGCGTGGCCGAGTTGAACGAACTGGCTGAATCGCTTGCCCTCATAAGGCAGGAGCATGAGGCGCAAGAGCGTGCGAAGGAGGAGGCCAAGCGTCGCCGCGAGCGTGAAGAGGAATTGCGGTGCCTGATGGCCGAAGCCGATCAGCGTTGGGAGGCCATCGATGCCCAGGCCCGGCGCGGCACGGCCTTGGGCTACGAGTATGCGGTGCGGGCGCTCACGGATCTGGCGGAAGCCTACACACTGACGTCCACCCCGAAGGAATTCGAGCGCGCCCTGCGCCGCTTCCTGGTGCCCCACGCGAAGCGGGGTGCCCTGCTGCGCCGCTTGACGGCAGCGGGTTTGTGGTCGGGATGACGGCGGGCGGGGACGATGAGCTTGCCCGCTTGCGCGTCGAAAACGCGCGGCTGGTCGAATTGCTCGAAGCCCATGGCATCGCCTGGCGCCAGCCCGAGGCCGAGCAGCTTGCCGGCGCTCCATTGTCCACGGATGAAAAGGTCGTGCTGTTTCGCCGCTTGTTCCGGGGCCGCAGCGACGTCTATCCCGTGCGTTGGGAAAACAAGGCGGGCAAAAGCGGCTACGCGCCGGCCTGTGCCAACGAATGGCGTGCGGGGGTGTGTGGCAAGCCACGCGTCAAATGCGCGGATTGCGGTCAGCGGTTGTTCGTCCCGCTGACGGATCGGACGGTCTATGACCACCTCGCCGGCCGCCATGTCATCGGCGTGTATCCGCTGCTGGCCGACGATAGTTGCCACTTTCTCGCGGTGGATTTCGACGCGGCCGAGTGGCGCAACGACGCGCAGGCCTTCGTCCGCACCTGCCAGGATCTGGACGTGCCCGTTGCACTGGAAATTTCGCGCTCGGGTAATGGTGCCCATGCGTGGATATTCTTCTCGTCGAACGTCCCCGCAAGGGATGCGCGGCGGCTCGGCACCGCCCTCATTAGCCACACCTGCGCGCGTACCCGGCAGTTGCAGCTCACGTCCTACGACCGGCTGTTCCCGAATCAGGACAGCCTGCCCAAAGGCGGCTTCGGCAACCTGATCGCCTTGCCGCTGCAAAAAGCGTCACGCGCACACGGTGGCAGCCTGTTCGTCGATGACGCGCTGCGGCCATATGCCGACCAGTGGGCCTTTCTGGCGTCGGTGGCGCCCATGGTGCCGCATGACATCGAGCCGGTGATCCTGTGGGCGACCGGAGGCTCTCACCCGTTGGATGTGACCTTCATTACCGAGGACGATCTGCTGGAGCCATGGAAAGGTCCGGCACCGGCCAGTCCGCGCTTGCCGGGTCCGATGCCGGCCGCGCTGACGGTGACCCTGGCCAATCTGCTCTACTTCGACAAGGCCCAGCTTCCCCAGGCGCTCGCCAACCGCTTGATCCGGCTGGCGGCCTTCCAGAACCCCGAATTCTACAGGGCGCAGGCGATGCGCCTGCCGGTCTGGGACAAGCCCCGGGTGATCGGCTGCGCCGAGAATTTCCCCCGGCACATCGCCCTGCCGCGTGGTTGCCTCGATGCTGCCAGGGCGTTGTTGCGCGAGAACGGCATCCGCTGTGACGTGCGGGACGAGCGAAACGGCGGACAGGTGCTGGAGGTCGGTCTCCCGGCGCCGGGCCGCCCCAAGCCGGGAGTCGCCCCCTCGGGGGGCAGCGAAGGGGCGCCAGCCGCAAGCGTGGGGGCAGTCGTATTCGCCGGCACGCTGCGATCTGATCAGGAGGAGGCTGTTGCCGCGATGCTGCGCCACGATACCGGCATCCTCTGTGCGCCGACCGCCTTCGGCAAGACCGTCACGGCCGCGGCGCTGATCGCCCACCGGGGCGTCAATGCGCTGGTGCTGGTGCATCGCACCGAACTGCTCAGGCAGTGGCAGGCGCGGTTGCAGGTCTTTCTGGCAGACGGGTGTGACATGGTCGGCATCGCGGTCATGCAGTCCTTGTCCAGGCAGGAAGGTGTGGCGGTGGAGGACTACGGGCACGTCATCGTCGACGAATGCCATCACCTGTCGGCATTTTCCTTCGAGACCATCCTCAAGCGTGTCCGCGCCAGGTACGTGCTGGGCCTGACCGCCACCCCGATCCGGCGTGACGGACGGCAGCCGATCATCTTCATGCAGTGCGGCCCGATCCGACACACGGCGTCAAGGCCTGCAGGCGCCCCACAGATACTGGAAGTGTCGCCCCGTTACCTGTCGGCCCCAATCAGTCTGGCCGCCGATACCGGCATCCAGGACGTCTTCAAGGAAATCGCCAATGATGGCGATCGCACGAAAGCCATCGCGGATGCGATCGCCGAGGCTTTTGCCCAGGGGCGCAAGATACTGGTGCTGACCGAGCGCACCGAACACCTGAATGCCCTCCATGCCGCCCTGGCGGGACGCATCCAGACGCTGTATGCGCTGCATGGCCGCATGTCTGAGAAGCAACGTGCCGCGCTGACCGCGGAACTGGACGCCATGGGCGCCGCCGTGCCCCGCGTGCTGCTGGCCACCGGCAGACTGGTCGGGGAAGGATTCGACCACCCGCCACTCGACACCCTGGTGCTGGCCATGCCGATCTCGTGGAAGGGCACGCTGCAGCAGTATCAGATCATCTCCAATGGACCAGGACCGGCAGGCGGCGGAAAGATCCGATCCAGCGCTGCCCGAAGCTCGGCATCGATGACGAGCTCCAGCGCGCCGAAGTTCTCCTCCACCCGACTGCGGCCCGTCGCCTTGGGGATGGCGATGACGCCTTCCTGATGGAGCAGCCAGGCCAGCGCCAGTTGGGCGGCGGTGGCTCCCCGCGATGCGGCAAGCGATGCAAGTTCCCGATTGCGCAGCAGCCGCGCCTGCTCCAGCGGCGAGTAGGCCATCACCGGCATGTCGTGGGTCTGGCACCAGGGCAGCAGATCCCATTCGATGCCGCGGCGGGACAGGTTGTAGAGCACCTGATCGACGGCGCAGCGTTCACCTTCCGGCTCGGCGAACAGGGCTTTCATGTCCCGCACGTCCAGGTTGCTGACGCCCCAGTGGCGGATCTTGCCGGCTGCCCGCAGGCGTTCGAAGGCTTCCACTGTTTCATCGAGCGGGATCGAGCCGCTCCAGTGCAGCAGGTACAGATCCAGGCAATCCACGCGGAGCCGCTGCAGGCTGCGTTCGCAGGCGATGGGCATCGAGCGCCGGCCGGCGTTGTGCGGATAGACTTTGCTGACGAGAAAGACCTGGTCACGGCGGCCGCGAATGGCTTCGCCGATCAGGGTCTCGGCGGCGCCTTCGCCGTACATCTCGGCGGTGTCGATCAGCGTCATGCCGAGGCCGATCCCGTGCTGCAGCGAGGCGATCTCGTTGGCCCTGCGCGCCGGGTCTTCGCCCATCATCCAGGTTCCCATGCCCAGCGCGGGGACGTGCTCTCCGGAGGGTAGTGCAATGGTCTTCATGTCATTCATCCCATGATTGTCGGCTTGTCGTCGCATCGTAGATCAGTCGAGCCCGCAGAGGGCGGCCGACAGGCGGTGCGGGCGCTGCCCACGACCCTCCGTTCCGCCCGCGTTACAATCGCAGCCTTCGACCGCCCACCGGGCGGTGTTTTTTGCGAGTTTGCGAGCGTCCCCATGTCCGGAACCCTTTTCATCGTCACCGCGCCGTCCGGCGCCGGCAAGACCACGCTGGTGCACGGCCTGCTGCAGCGCGATGCGCGCGTGCAGCTGTCGATCTCGTACACCACGCGCGCGCCGCGCGCCGGCGAGCAGGACGGGCGGGAGTACCATTTCGTCGATGTGCCGGCTTTCCGCGCCTTGCGCGACCGCGGCGAGTTCCTCGAGTGGGCCGAGGTGCATGGCAACTACTACGCCACCTCCAAGGTCTGGCTGCGCGAGCAGATCGCCGCCGGGCGCGATACCTTGCTGGAGATCGACTGGCAGGGTGCCCAGCAGGTGCGCAAGGTCTTCCCGGAAGCGGTGGGGGTGTTCATCCTGCCGCCGTCGATGGAGGAACTCGAATCCCGCCTGCGCGGGCGCGGCACCGACAGCGACGAGGTCATCAGCCGGCGCCTGCTGGGCGCGCGTGGGGAAATGCGGCATGTGGCGGAATTCGACTACGTTATAATCAACGACGAAATCGATCAGGCGTTGGACGACTTGGTTGCCGTGGTACGCGCCTCGAGGCTGCGCCATTCCAACCAGCGCAAGCGCCATCCCGAATATTTCGACTTTTTGGAACAGGATTGAACATGGCCCGCATCACCGTCGAAGATTGCCTCAAGAGGATCCCCAACCGCTTCCAGCTCACGCTGGCGGCCACTTACCGTGCGCGCCAGCTGACCATCGGCAGCACGCCGCAGATCGAGCTCGACCCGTCCGACAAGGACAAGCCCACCGTGATCGCGCTGCGCGAAGTCGCCGCCGGCAAGGTCGGGCTGGAGATGCTGAACCGCGGCCAGGCCTGAGCCGGGTCGTGAGGGGCTAGACATGGACGAGAGCGAGCGGGGCGCCCCTCAGGAACCTTTCCGCCCGCCGCCGTCGTGCGTGCTGTCGCTCGACTTCCAGGGACTGAAGACCAAGCTGCTGACCTACCTGCGTGCCGAGGACGTGGGTCGCGTGGAAGCAGCCTATCACTTCGCCGCCGATGCCCATGCCGGGCAGTTCCGCGTCAGCGGCGAGCCCTACGTCAGCCATCCGGTCGCGGTGGCCTCGTTGGTGGCCGACTGGCACCTCGATCCGCAGGCGCTGATCGCCGCGCTCCTCCACGACGTGATGGAGGACACCCACATCCCCAAGGCGGAGATCGCCGAACGCTTCGGCAAGGTGTCGGCCGAGCTGGTCGACGGCCTGTCCAAGCTCGACAAGATCGAGTTCCGTTCGCACGAGGAAGCGCAGGCCGAGAACTTCCGCAAGATGCTGCTGGCGATGGCGAGCGACCTGCGCGTCATCCTGATCAAGCTCGCCGACCGCCTGCACAACATGCGCACGCTCGGCCACATGCGCCCGGCCAAGCGCCGCCGCATCGCCAACGAGACGCTCGAGATCTACGCGCCGATCGCCAACCGGCTCGGCCTCAACGACCTGTACCGCGAACTGCAGGAACTGTCGTTCAGCAACAAGTACCCGCTGCGCTACCAGGTGCTGGCCAAGGCCATCCGCGCGGCGCGCGGCAATCGCCGCGAAGTGGTCGGCAAGGTCAGCACGGCGATCCAGGAGCGGCTGCCGCAATGGGGCATCTCGGCCGAGGTCAGCGGCCGCGAGAAGCACCTCTACGGCATCTACCGCAAGATGGTCGAAAAGCACCTGTCGTTTTCACAGGTGCTGGACATCTACGGCTTTCGCGTCATCGTCGGCGAGGTGTCGAGCTGTTACCTCGCGCTGGGCGCGCTGCACTCGATGTACAAGCCGGTGCCGGGCAAGTTCAAGGACTACATCGCGATCCCCAAGGCCAACGGCTACCAGAGCCTGCACACGACGCTGATCGGCCCCTTCGGCACGCCGGTCGAAGTGCAGATCCGCACGCGCGAGATGCACCACATCGCCGAGGCCGGCGTGGCCTCGCACTGGCTGTACAAGGAAGACGAGAAGACGCTGACGGAGCTGCAGCAGAAGACGCATTCCTGGCTGCAGTCCCTGCTCGAGCTGCAATCCGCCTCGGGTGAGGCCACCGAGTTCCTGGAGCACGTCAAGATCGACCTGTTCCCGGGCGAGGTCTATGTGTTCTCGCCCAAGGGCACGATCTTCTCGATGCCCAAGGGCTCGACGCCGGTCGATTTCGCCTACGCGGTGCATACCGACATCGGCAACCGCTGCGTGGCCTGCCGCATCAACGGCGACCTGATGCCGCTGCGCAGCGAGCTGAACAATGGCGACCAGGTCGAGATCATCACCGCCGCCCACGCCAACCCCAACCCGGCCTGGCTGTCGTATGCGCGCACCGGCAAGGCGCGGGCGCAGATCCGCCATTTCATGAAGAACGCCCAGCAGGACGAGTCCGTCGCGCTGGGCGAGCGCCTGCTCAATCAGGCGTTGCGGCCGCATGGCCTGACCCTGGGCCAGATCTCGACTTTTGCCTGGGAGCGCTTCCTGCGCGACCGCGGCGTGCGCCACAAGAAGGAAATCTTCTCCGACCTCGGCCTGGGCAAGCGCCTGCCGGCGATCATCGCGCGCCGCCTGGCGCAGGCGCAGGACATGGAGTCGGGCCGGCCCGACGTGGTCAAGCCGAAGCCGGCGGGCGCGATCACGATCCGCGGCTCCGAAGGCATCGCGGTGCAGCTGGCGCGCTGCTGTCATCCGATCCCGGGCGATCCGATCATCGGCACGCTGCGCAAGGGCCAGGGGCTGGAAGTGCATACCCACGACTGCCCGAGCGTGGCCAAGCTGCGCGGCGACCGCGGGCGCTGGGTGGATGTGGAATGGGAGGCCGGCGACGACCGCCTGTTCGACGTCGGCATCCGCGTGCTGACGCGCAACGCGCGCGGCGTGCTGGCGCGGGTGGCCAGCGCCATCGCCGAGGAAGACTGCAACATCCAGAGCGTGCACATGGACAACGAGCAGGGTGCCTACACCGCGCTCAACTTCACCTTGCAGGTGCGTGACCGCATGCATCTGGCGCGCGTCATGCGCGCGGTGCGAAGGGTGCAGGAAGTGGTGCGCATCGGCCGCGTCAAGGGCGACGGCCGGGCGGTCTGAGTTCTGCGCATGGGGCGGTGCATCGCCGCAGCGGCGCGTTTTGCCGCCGGCTGCTAGAATTGCGGCCACTTCAGAAAAGGGGGCTGACGATGGCGATGTACGAATCCGATCACACCAAGTTCATGCGCGAATGGATGGCCAAGCATCCCGAAGAGCAGGCCGAGCAGAAGAAAGGCCGTGCCCTGTGGTGGGACAAGCCGCAATCGGTCGAGGAGCAGCAGCGCCTGCAGGAAGCGCGCGTGCCGGTGAAGCCCTACTACTACGACGCCAATCACTGAGCCGTCTCCCCTCGATGCCGGGCCGGGCGCCGAACGCATGAGCCTGCCGCGCCGCCTTGCCTTCATCGACGTCGAAAGCACCGGCGCCCATCCGGTACGCGACCGCATCACCGAGATCGCCATCCTCCGCGTCGAGGATGGCGTGCTCGTCGACCGCTGGGAAAGCCTGGTCGACCCGCAGACGCCCATCCCGCCGCTGATCCGGCAGATCACCGGCATCAGCGACGAAATGGTCGCCGGCGCGCCGTGCTTCGACGAACTCGCCGACCAGGTGCAGGCCTTGCTGGCCGGCCACGTGTTCGTCGCTCACAATGCCCGTTTCGATTTCGGTTTCATCAAGAATGCCTTCGCCCGCATCGGGCGCGATTTCGATGCGCCGGTGCTGTGTACCGTCAAGCTGTCGCGGGCGCTGTTTCCCGAGCATCACCGCCATGGGCTGGATGCGCTGATCGAGCGCCACGGCCTGCACTGCGGCGCCCGCCACCGGGCGATGGGCGACACCGAGGCGCTGTGGCAGTTCGTGCAGTTGGCGCAGGCGCGCTTCGAGCCCGAGGTGCTGCAGCACGCGGTCGAGCGCGCGATGAAGGCGCCGGCCTCCCCGCCCGGCCTGCCGGAAGGCTTGCTCGAAGCCTTGCCGGACGAACCCGGTCTCTATTTCCTGCATGCCGAAGCAGAAGCGCCACCGCCCGGACGCATCGACCGCCCGTTGTTCATCGGCCGTGCCGCCAGCCTGCGGGCAAGGGTCAAGGAGCATTTCGCCGGCAGCACGCGCAAGGGCAAGGACGCCGAGCTGCGCGAGCGGACCCGCCGTGTCGAGTGGATAGCGACGGCCGGCGAACTCGGCTCGTTGCTGCTCGAAGCCGAGCTCGTCAAGCGCCTGCGGCCACCGTCGAACCGCCTGCCCGAAGACGGTGGTGAAGCGTTTGCGCTACGTCTGATCGACAATCGCCGGCGCCCGCCGATCTACGAACGGGTGCCGGTCGCCGGCACTGACCCCGCCGCCTGGGCGGGCCTGCATGGCCTGTTCCGCAACAGGCGCGAGGCGGACAACCGCTTGCGCGAGCTGGCCTTGCTCTACCGTCTGTGCCCGCGTCGGCTCGGTCTGGAGCCGGGTACGGCCGGAGCCTGCTCGGCGTTTCAGGCGCGCCGCTGCGCCGGCGTCTGCGCCCGCCGGGAAACGGCGGCGGAACACGACGCCAGGCTGCTGGGGGGCCTGGCCTCGCTCGGCGTCAAGCCCTGGCCATGGCCGGGTGCGGTGGTGGTCGGTGAGCGCGACGCCCATTCGGGGCGCGAGGCCTGGCACGTCCTCGACCAGTGGTGCCACCTCGGCAGCGTGGCGCGGCGCGAGGAATTGCCGACGATAGGGAGGGCGCGCCGCTTCGACATCGACACCTGGCGCCTGCTCGGGCGCTGGTTCGCCGTGCCCGCGCATGTGGCGGCGGTCGAGCCGCTGCCGGCCTGTTAGCCTGGAGTGCAGGCTGCTTTTTTGCGTAGGAGCGGCTTCAGCCGCGAACAACCGCCTTTCGCGGCTGAAGCCGCTCCTACAGGGTGCGGTGTTTCCTGTGGGTGGCTGGTCAAAAAGCAGAGCGTGCTCAATGCGCCGCGGCGTGCCGCAACTGGCTGACCTTGTCCAGCACCAGGCCGCGGCGCCCCTGCGGGCGCACCAGGCCGTCGCGGACGAAGCGCGACAGCACGCGCGAGAAGGTCTCGGGGGTCAGGTTGAGCTGGGCGGCGATGGTCTGCTTGTCGGCGGCGAGATGGATTTCCGCGTGCTCGGCGCCCTGCGGCGCCAACTGGGCCAGATACTGCGCCACGCGCTGGGTGCTGCTGAGCTGGATGCAGAGCTGCATGTGCATCATCATCTCGTAGCTGGCGGCGGCGAGGCGGGTGGTCATGGCCTCGGCGAACGCGGGTTCGGCGGCCATCGCTTCACGCACCAGCGCCACCGGCACCTGCAGCAGCCGGGTATTGCGTCCGGCCTGGGCCATCGCCATGGCCGGGCGTCCCAGCAAGGCGGCTTCCTCGGCGAAGATGTCGCCCGCACCGACGATGCGGATGAGCTTCTCGCTGCCCGAAGGCGCGAGCAGCAGGCATTTCACTTCGCCATCGAGGACCACGTGCATACAGGAGGGAACATCCTGCGCCTGGAGGACGATTTCGCCCCGTTCCGCGCGCACCAGGCGCGAGGCGGAGACCAACTGGTGCAGGCGCGCGCCGCCGAGCAGATCGAAGGGCGCGATCTCGCGCAGGCTGGGGATGCTGGCGGGGGGCTTGGCTCGTGTCATCATCGGCTCCTGCTGACTGCAGCCAAGTCTAGTCAGGGAGGTAGATGCCTCCAAGGCTCGGTGGCGGTGGTGCAGGCGCGCGGCATACCTCCAAAGAGGTATCTGGGTGGCATGCAAGTGTCTGTAAACATTGGATGAAAAATTCGTGGCCCAGCCGATACCCGATACTTGCGGGTATAAAGGGGTAGGCCGGAAATCCGGGCCCGGGACCGGACCCGGCACGGATGGAGAGCCGGAACGCGGCCGGGACCGCAGGAAAAGCACAGCGGGCGTCGGCAGAGGGGACGCCGGAGGGACTGCATGAAATTCGCGATGCCGCGCCTGATCGTCAGGCATTCGATCCTGCTGCTGGTGGCGCTGGCCATGCTCGCGCTCGCGCTGATCAGCCTGGCCGGCATGAGCGCGTCGGCAATGGTCGCCGAGAGCGTGCAGGGCAGTGCCAGTGCGATCAACCACGCCGGCGCGCTGCGGCGGCTGACCCATCGGGCGGCGAGCCTGGTGATCGCGGGAGTGCCGAGCGGGACCTTGTCGCTGCCGCGGGTGGAGGCCGCCATTGCCGACTTCGAGCGCGTGCTGGAACACCCCGAACTGCAGCGCATCGTGCAGCGCGAGCCCGGCGGCCTGTTCGCCGCCACCTATCGCGGTGTCGAATCGGCGTGGCGGCTCAGCGTCAGATCCAGCCTGAAGGGCGTGGCGCAACTGGGGCCGGCGGCATCGGCCGGACAGATCGAGGCCCTGCTCGGCGACGTCGACCGTTTCGTCGACCAGCTCAATACGCTGGTGTTCGTGCTGGAGCAGGATACCGAGGCCCGCATCGGCGACCTGAGCGAGATCCTGGCCGGCGCCATCATCGCCACGCTGGTGGTCATCGCCGCGGCGCTGGTGGTGCTGCGCGCTTCGTTGCTGAAGCCGCTGGGCGGCCTGCTGGCGGCGACGCGGGCGGTCGCGCGCGGCGACTATTCGGCACGCGTGGAGCACGTCGGCCACGACGAGCTCGGCCGCGTGGGCGCGACCTTCAACCTGATGGCGGGCGAAATCTCCCGCCAGTACCAGACCCTGGAACAGCGCGTGGCCGAGAAGACGCTGGAACTGCAGCGCAGCAACCGCGCGCTGGAGCTGCTCTACCATGCCATTGCCCGCCTCTACCAGGCACCGACCGAGCCGGCGGTGTATGAGGCCACGCTGCGCGACATCGACCACGTCGCCGGCCTGAACGGCAGCTTCGCCTGTATCGAGCCCCGCCAGGGCGGGGCGGCAACGGTGATCGCCTCGACCATCGGCCCCTGTGCCGACCGCAGCGCGCGCGGAGACGAGGCCTGCAACGCCTGCCGCGCGCCTTCGACCGCTGGCGAGGCGGTCGAAGGCGAACGCAAGCTGCTGCGCTTTCCGCTGCGCGACCGCGAGCACCACTACGGCATGCTGCGCCTGGCCCTGCCGGCCGACGGCGGACTGGAAGACTGGCAGCGCCAGTTGGTGGAGGCGCTGTCGCGCCACATCGGCATGGCGCTCGGCGCGGCCCGCCGCAGCGAGCAGGAGCGCCTGCTGGCGCTGCAGGAAGAGCGTTCGGTGATCGCCCGCGAACTGCATGATTCGCTCGCGCAGGCGCTGTCCTACATGAAGATCCAGATGAGCCTGCTGCAGCGCGCGCTGGCCGACCCGGCGCGCCTGGCCGACGCGGACACCATCCTGGCCGACCTGCGCAGCGGGGTGAACGACGCCTACCGCCAGTTGCGTGAGCTGCTGGTGTCCTTCCGCCTCGAGCTGTCCGCAGACCTGAGCAGCCTGCTGCGTGCGGCAGTGGCCGAGTACGGCGAACGCTCGGGCATCGACATCGTGCTCGACATCCGCCTGGCCGACTGCAGCCTGACGCCCAACCAGGAAGTGCACGTGCTGCAGATCGTGCGCGAAGCGCTGTCGAACATGCTGCGCCACGCGCTGGCGCGGCATGCGCGCGTGGGCCTGGAGTGCGACGGCGCGGGCTGCGTCACGGTCTCGATCGAGGACGACGGCGTCGGCATCGACGACGGACCGATCGACGGCCGCGACCACCATGGCCTGTCGATCATGCGCGAACGTGCGCGCAGCCTCGGCGGCAACATCGAGATCGGCCGCCGCAGCGAAGGCGGCACCCGCGTCGGTGTCCGCTTCCAGGCTGCCGCCGTCGCGCCGGCTTCCACGCCGTCCGTTGCCATGCCGGCGCCT
This sequence comes from Thauera butanivorans, assembly GCF_048398245.1. Taxonomy (NCBI): domain Bacteria; kingdom Pseudomonadati; phylum Pseudomonadota; class Betaproteobacteria; order Rhodocyclales; family Zoogloeaceae; genus Thauera; species Thauera butanivorans. The sequence continues at coordinate 4,546,498 of NZ_CP183038.1, read as the reverse complement.
GCCATTTCGCCCGCGTTCGCGGCCACCGCATTGTTCCAGCAAGGAAACCGCCAATGAACGAACTGCCCGCCGAAACCGTCCTGATCGTCGATGACCATCCCCTGTTCCGCAAGGGGCTCGCCCAGCTGCTGCAGACGGTGCCGGGCTTCCGTCTGGTGGGCGAGGCGGCCGGCGGCGAGGACGGCATCGCGATGGCGCGCGCGCGGCAGCCGGACCTGGTGCTGCTCGATCTCAACATGCGCGACATGAACGGCCTGGAAGTACTGCGCCAGCTGCGCCAGCTGCGGCCGGAGCCGCGAGTGGTGATGATCACCGTGTCCGACCAGGGCGAGGACGTCGTCGCCGCGCTGCGCGGCGGCGCCGACGGCTACCTGCTGAAGGACATGGAGCCCGAGGCGATGCTGGAGGCGCTCGCCGACGTCGCCGCCGGCCGCGTCGTCATTCCGCCGCAGCTCAACCACCTGCTGGCCGCGGCGCTGCGCAGCGAGGCCCGGCCGCAGTCGCCCGACGCAGCCGGACTGACCGAGCAGGAAACGCGCATCCTGGAGAAGATCGCTGCCGGCCTGTCGAACAAGATGATCGGGCGCGAGCTCGACATCGCCGAAGGCACGGTCAAGGTTCACGTCAAGCACATCCTGCGCAAGCTCGACCTGCGCTCGCGCGTCGAAGCCGCGGTGTGGGCGGTGGCGCACCTGCGCACCTGACGGCCGGGCTGCCTCCTGCATTCGCGCCGTTCTTGACGGCGGTCAATGACCGCACTCCGGCTATGGGTTTGAATCGGCGGCATACATATGGCACGCAGTACATAGGGTGCCCGGAGGTTTCGTGCAAACGGCTTCACTTTCCCGTCGGAGTTTTCTGCGTGGCGGCATGCGCGCGGTGGCCCCCGCCGTCCGTCCCCCGTGGGCGCGGGCAGAGGCGGCCTTCCTCGCCGCCTGCACCCGTTGCGACGCCTGTATCGACGCTTGCCCGACAGCCATCCTGCTGCGGGCGGATGGCGGCTTTCCCGGTGTCGACTTTTCCGCCGGTGCCGGCGAATGCACGTTCTGCGGCGAATGCGTGGCGCACTGCGAGCCGCAGGCGCTGGTACGCAGCGCGGAAGGCGGCGCGCCCTGGGCGCTGAAGGCGGGCGTCGGCCGCGGCTGCCTCGCCGAGTCGGGTGTCGAATGCCGCGTCTGCGGCGAAAGCTGCCCGGTGGGGGCCATCCGCTTCCGTCCGCGCCTCGGCGGCGTGGCCTTGCCGCAACTGGACGCCGATGCCTGTACCGGCTGCGGTGCCTGCTTCGCGCCCTGTCCGACGCGGGCGATCGCGATGACGGTGGACAGGGTGGCGAACGAATTTCCGACAGAGAGCGAACGATGAAGATTGCAAGTCTGGTGCTGCGGGCGCTGCCCGCGGATTTTCCGGAAATCAAGGCGGCGCTGGCACGGATCCCGGGGGTCGAGATCCACGGCTCTTCCGAGGAGGTCGGCCGCATCGTGGTCACGGTCGAGGATGGTGAGGGCTGGTCGGTCACCGATTCGATCCTCGCGGTGAACCTCGCGCCCAAGGTGCAGGCGGTGACGCTGGCTTACGAATATACCGATGACGGTCTGGAATTGACGGAGGAATGAAATGAGCATGAATCGGCGTGATTTCATCAAGAGCAATGCGGTCGCCGCGGCCGCAGCGACCGCCGGCATCGGCATTCCGGTGGTCACCCAGGCACAGGGTGCGGCCAGCGCCGGCACCAAGGTGCGTTGGGACAAGGCCGCCTGCCGCTTCTGCGGCACCGGCTGTTCGGTGCTGGTCGGCGTGCAGAACGGCCGCATCGTCGCCACCCAGGGCGACCCGGACTCGCCGGTCAACCGTGGCCTGAACTGCATCAAGGGCTACTTCCTGTCCAAGATCATGTACGGCGAGGACCGCCTGACCCAGCCGCTGCTGCGGATGAAGAACGGCAAGTACGACAAGAACGGCGAGTTCACGCCGGTGTCGTGGGACCAGGCCTTCGACGTCATGGAACAGAAGTGGAAGGCCGCGCTGAAGGAGCACGGCCCGGAGTCGATCGCGATGTTCGGCTCGGGCCAATGGACGATCTGGGAGGGCTACGCCGCCTCCAAGCTGATGAAGGCGGGCTTCCGCAGCAACAACCTCGACCCCAATGCGCGCCACTGCATGGCCTCGGCGGTGGTCGGCTTCATGCGCACCTTCGGCATCGACGAGCCGATGGGCTGCTACGACGACATCGAGAACACCGACAGCTTCGTGCTGTGGGGCTCGAACATGGCCGAGATGCATCCCATCCTGTGGAGCCGCATCACTGACCGCCGCCTGTCCAGGGAAGGCTGCGAAGTCCATGTGCTGTCGACCTTCGAGCACCGCTCCTACGAGCTGGCCGACAACCCGATGATCTTCGTGCCGCAGACCGACCTGGCGATCCTGAACTACATCTGCAACCACATCATCCAGACCAATCGGGTCAACACCGAGTTCGTCAATCGCAACGTCAAGTTCAAGATCGGCGAAGGCGACATCGGCTACGGCCTGCGCCCCAACCATCCGCTCGAGGCCAAGGCCACCAGCAACGGCTATCCGGGCGCCGACGGCAAGCCCAAGGGCGACACCGGCGCGGCGCGCGACTGCAGCTTCGAGGACTTCGCCGCCTTCGTCGCCGAATACACGCTGGAAAAGGTGTCGAAGCTGTCCGGCGTGCCGGAAGACCGCCTGCTCAAGCTCGCCGAGCAGTACGCCGACCCGAACCGCAAGGTGGTCTCGTTCTGGACCATGGGTTTCAACCAGCACACCCGCGGCACCTGGGTGAACAACATGATCTACAACGTCCACCTGCTGGTGGGCAAGATCTCCGAGCCCGGCAACAGCCCGTTCTCGCTCACCGGCCAGCCCTCGGCCTGCGGCACCGCGCGCGAAGTCGGTACTTTCGCCCACCGCCTGCCGGCCGACATGGTCGTCACCAATCCGGCGCATCGCGCGCACACCGAAGAGCTGTGGCAACTGCCGGAAGGCACGATTCCGTCCAAGGTCGGCTATCACGCCGTGGCCCAGAGCCGGGCGCTGAAGGACGGCAAGATCAAGTGCTACTGGACCACGACCACCAACAACATGCAGGCCGGTCCGAACATCAATGACGAGATCTACCCGGGCTGGCGCAATCCGGAAGCCTTCGTCGTGGTGTCGGACGTCTATCCGACCGTCTCCGCGCTGTCGGCGGACCTGATCCTGCCCTGCGCGATGTGGGCCGAGAAGGAAGGCGCTTTCGGCAACGCCGAGCGCCGCACCCAGTTCTGGCGCCAGCAGGTGTCGGCGCCGGGCGAGGCCAAGTCCGACCTGTGGCAGTACATCCAGTTCGCCAAACGCTTCAAGATCGAGGAAGTGTGGCCGGCCGAACTGATCGACAAGAAGCCGGAATACAAGGGCAAGACCCTGTACGACGTGCTCTACGCCAACGGCCAGGTCAACAAGTTCCCGCTGTCCGACGTCGAGAAGGCCAACGCCCACGCGATCCCGGGCTACATGAACGACGAATCGAAGGAGCTCGGCTTCTACCTGCAGAAGGGGCTGTTCGAGGAATACGCCGCCTTCGGCCGCGGCCATGCCCACGACCTCGCCGACTTCGACGTCTATCACAAGACGCGCGGCCTGCGCTGGCCGGTGGTGGACAACAAGGAAACCCTGTGGCGCTTCCGTGAAGGCTACGACCCCTACGTCAAGGCCGGCGAAGGCGTGAAGTTCTACGGCCACAAGGACAACAAGGCCGTCGTCTTCGCGCTGCCCTACCAGGATCCGCCCGAGATGCCGGATGCCGAGTACGACATGTGGCTGTGCACCGGCCGCGTGCTGGAACACTGGCACACCGGCTCGATGACCCGCCGCGTGCCCGAGCTGCACCGCTCGGTGCCCGAAGCCCAGGTCTTCATGCACCCGGACGACGCCCACAAGCGCGGCCTGCAGCGCGGCATGGTGGTCAAGGTCGCATCGCGCCGCGGCGAAATGACGGCCCGCCTCGAAACCCGCGGCCGCAACAAGCCGCCGGTCGGGCTGATCTTCGTGCCCTTCTTCGACGAGGCCAGGCTGGTCAACAAGCTCACGCTCGACGCCACCTGCCCGCTGTCGAAGGAAACCGACTTCAAGAAGTGCGCAGTCAAGGTGATGAAGGCCTGATCCACAGGAGGTGCGAGCGCCGTAGCCCGGCCGGCCGGGGGGTGGTGCCGGGCGCGGGCTCGCAACGACCATGAACGACACTGTAAAATCGACCACGCGTGCCGCAGCAGGCGCGCCGTCGCCACGCCGCCGCTTCCTCAAGGATGCGGCGGGCGTTGCCGGCGGCGCGGGCCTGCTCGCGCTCGGCGCGGGCATCTACGCGAAGCAGGCGTCGGCCTTGCCGGCGACCGCGATCCGCCCCCCCGGCGCGCTCGCCGAAGCCGATTTCCTCGCCGCTTGCGTGCGCTGCGGCCTGTGCGTGCGCGATTGTCCCTACGACACGCTGAAGCTCGCCGAACTCGGCGACGGCGTGGCGACCGGCACACCGTATTTCCTGGCGCGGGACATCCCGTGCGAGATGTGCGAGGACATCCCCTGTGTCGTCGCCTGTCCGAGCGGTGCGCTCGACCGCGCACTCACCGACATCGGCGAGGCGAGGATGGGGCTGGCGGTGCTGATCGACCAGGAGAACTGTCTCAACTTCCTCGGCCTGCGCTGCGACGTGTGCTACCGCGTGTGCCCGGTCATCGACAAGGCGATCACGCTCGAGCGCATGCACAACCCGCGCTCGGACCGCCACGCGATGCTGCTGCCGACGGTGCATTCCGAGCACTGCACCGGCTGCGGCAAGTGCGAGAAATCCTGTGTGCTGCCGGGCGAGTCGGCGATCAAGGTGCTGCCGATCAAGCTCGCGCAGGGCTCAAGGGCCGAGCACTACCTGCGCGGCTGGGAAGAGAAGGACGCCGCCGGTGAATCGCTGATCGGCGAGCAGCTCGAACTGCCGGTGCGCGGCCTGGAAGACAAGGCCTACGGCGACACCCGCGTGCGGCCGGGCGAAGGCCCGCAGGCGCCAGCGGTGCCCGACTATGCGCCTGCCCGTCCGCCGGGCGGCGGCCTCGATTCGGGGTGGAAGCCATGAACGCGCAGACGACGACCGGCCAGACGGCCAGTGCTCGGCCGGAACGCAAGGTTCCGCCCACCAGCGTGCGCGGCGCGGCGATGCGCGGTGTGGTGGCGCGGCCCGGGCACGAGGCGATCGAAGCCAAGGGCTGGCTGCGTGCGCACAAGTGGCTGCTGCTGCGGCGCGCCTCGCAACTGGGCATCCTGGCGCTGTTCCTGGCCGGACCCTGGTTCGGCTGGTGGATCGTCAAGGGCAACCTGTCGTCGAGCCTGACGCTCGGCGTGCTGCCGCTGACCGACCCCTTCCTGATCGCGCAGCAGCTCGCCGCGGGCCAGTGGCCCTACCGCGAGGCGCTGCTGGGGGGCGGCATCGTGCTCGCCTTCTATCTGCTGCTCGGCGGCCGGCTGTTCTGCTCCTGGGTGTGCCCGGTGAATCTCGTCACCGATGCCGCCGCCTGGCTGCGCCGCCGCCTCGGCCTGAAAGGCGGCAAGGCGCCGGCGGGCAGCACCCGCCATTGGCTGTTCGGCTTCGTGCTGGTGATCGCCGCGGTGACCGGTTCGCTGGCCTGGGAGTGGGTGAATCCGGTGTCGATGCTGCATCGCGGGCTGATCTTCGGCTTCGGCCTGGCCTGGGGCATCGTCGGCGGCATCTTCCTGTACGACCTGCTGATCGCGCCGCGCGGCTGGTGCGGCCACCTGTGCCCGCAAGGCGCATTCTATGCCCTGCTGGGGAGGGTTTCCCTCGTCAAGGTGTCGGCGGACAAGCGCCGCGACTGCAACGACTGCATGGACTGCTTCGCGGTCTGCCCCGAACCCCAGGTCATCCGTCCGGCGCTGAAAGGCGTCGGCCAGGACCATCCCCTGATTCTGGATGCCGAGTGCACCACCTGCGGACGCTGCGTGGATGTGTGCGGCAAAGACGTTTTCCGTATTACGACCCGATTCAACAGGAGCGAGTCATGAAGAAAATCACACGCAATCTGGTACTCGCGCTCGTCGCGGCCGTCGGCTTCGGCACGGTGATGCCGTCAGTGGCCACTGCCCAGACGGTCAAGAGCATCCGCGGAGCCGACGTCGCGGAGCCCGAGCCGCAAGTCGGCCACTTCCGCCAATTGCCCGACCAGGCGCCGATCGACCGCGAATACGTACAGCAGCCGCCGCTGATCCCGCACAAGGTCGAAGGCTACGAAGTCACGATGAATTTCAACAAGTGCATGGATTGCCACGCCTGGAGCCGCTACAAGGAAACGAACGCGACCAAGGTCAGCCTGACCCATTTCAAGGACCGTGACGGCGGCGAACTGTCGAACATCTCGCCGCGCCGCTACTTCTGCATGCAGTGCCACGTGCCGCAGACCGACGCCAAGCCGCTGGTCGGCAACAGTTTCCAGCGCGCGGAAGGGCTGCGCTGACGCATCGACCAACGGGGATCGCCATGACCGACAACAACAAGAGCCTGATGCAGCGCATTCGCGGCGCCGGCTGGGCTGCCATCGCGCTGCTCTTCGCCGCTGGCGTGATCTTCTGGGGCGGCTTCAACTGGGCCCTGGAAATGACCAACACGGAGAAGTTCTGCATTTCCTGCCACGAGATGGAGGAAAACGTCTTCAAGGAGTACCGCAACACCATCCATTACCAGAACCGCACCGGCGTGCGCGCGACCTGCCCGGACTGCCACGTGCCGAAGGAATGGGGGCCGAAGATGATCCGCAAGATCAAGGCCTCGCGCGAAGTCTACGGCAAGATCATGGGCACCATCGATACGCCCGAGAAGTTCGCCGCCGAACGCCTGCGCCTGGCGCAGAACGAATGGGGGCGGATGAAGGCGAACAACTCGCAGGAATGCCGCAACTGCCACAACTACGAGTATTTCGACTACTCGGTGCAAGGCCGCCGCTCCAACCAGATGCACCAGACCGGCTTCGCCGCGGGCCAGACCTGCATCGATTGCCACAAGGGCATTGCCCACTCGCTGCCGCCGGTCGATCAGCACATCGGCCTCCCGCACGAAGGCGTGGCACCCGAAGTGCTGCACCCGCCGGTCCGGCAGGGGACGCCTGAATAAGGGGACCCGGCGAGGGCGGCCGGTACCCGGCCGCTCTGGATTCGGCAGGGAAGGGCACCGACAGCCGCTTCCGGCTCGAAGGAACGCAGCGCCATGGCGCTGCGTTTTTTCTTTGGTGCGCCCGGCAGGGCGCACCAACTTGGAGGCGCGTGCGGGGACTGCCGGGGTGCGGCCCGGAATGCCGCGGGGATGGATTCCATTGCCATCGGGGTGACATGGCGTCAAGTTGCGTTTTGCATAATTTGCCCTATGTTCCGCAAAAATGTTGCTTATAAACGACATTTCCGGCATCAAGAACATGTTCGGACGGCGCCATCACGGCCAAAGGCTCCCGGTTTCGTAGTAAAAGCCACGAAAGGCCGACACAGGCCGTTACAAAACAATAAGCCTGCACGTACAGGCCCGGAGGAGGCTCGTGATGACCGAGATAATCGCTGCCGAGGCGAGGTTCGAACACGAACGCATCGCCCATTGCCGTACCGAGATGGATGCCTTGCTGCAGTCGGGTCATCGCATCGAGGCGGATGCGTCGGTGCCGTTCGACATGCATCTGAAGCATTTCCGGCTCGGCATGCTGGAAATTTTCGAAGTGTGCGGCTCCGCGCACGTGATGCAGGTGCAGGGCGTCAATGATGGCGCCGCTGTGCTGCTGAACGTGGCCGGCAGCGGCTCGTTGAGGCAGGGGCCGCGCGAGGCGCGTCTGCAGCCCGGGTCGCTGCACCTGCTCGACGACGCCGCTGCGTTCACGCTCCAGCTGCCCGAGGAGTTCTGCCATCTGGTGCTGCGCGTGCCGCGCCCCGCGCTGGAAGGAGTGATGCGCGACTGGCGGCCGCTGACGGTGTCCTGTATGGCGTCCTGTTGCGGTTCGGCGGCAGTGTTCGCCGGCACCCTGCGCGGTATCTTCGGCCAGCGCAAAACCCTGGCGCCCTCCGACTTCAAGACCTGCGCGGACGCCTTGCTCGGCCTGCTGGGCGGCATGCTGGCCAGCTTCGCCCGCCAGGTCGGCGACGAAACCTCGTCGGTCGAGGCCTGGCATCTCGAGCGGGTCAAGGCTTTCGCGCGCGCCCATCTGGCCGATGCCGAACTGGACGTCAAGCTGATCGCCGCCGAGGTCGGCCTGTCGGCGAGCTACATCCACCGCCTCTTCGCTCGCTGCACGATGACGCTGATGCAGTGGATCACCGCCGAGCGGCTCGATGCCTGCCATCGCGAGCTGTCCGCACCGGGCAAGCTCAAGCGGCCGGTCTACCTGATTGCGCAGGAATGGGGCTTCGCCAACCAGGCCCACTTCAGCCGCGCCTTCCGCGCCCGCTTCGGCGTCAGCCCGAGCGACGTCAGGAGCGGGCTGGCACCCTGCTGCAGCGGCGCCGCGCCGTGCACCCAGGGTATGGCCACTGATTGCGCAAACATCGGTTCACTTTCCGGCAAGGCACGTGCGCGTAAGGGAATTAGACTCGTGCCAAATTTGTAACGATCCAGTTACAGCCCGGAGTCGGCCGCGGACAGCCAGGCGCCCGACCCGAGGCAGAAGCCGAAGGAGGGTGTCCCGCGCGTGCTCGCCGCCAAGGCAGCGCCACGTCCGCTCGGGGTGGTGTTCTCCCTCTGTTTTCACCCGATGGGTGCCGCCGTTTCGCGGGCGGCTGCCGTGATGCGCCGGCATTGCAGGCGAGGAGACGAAGACATGAAAGTTCCCGGTGTATTTCCTGCCCTGCGGGCGATGCTGGCGGCAGTTTCGCTGCTTGCGGCGAGTGTGGCGAACGCGGCCAACGCCGCGGACGAACAGCCCGCTCGCCACGCCACCTATGTCGGCGAACAGGTCTGCGTGTCCTGTCACCAGGTCGAGGAATCCCACTTCGGCCATACCCTGCATGCCAAGATCTTCCGCCAGAACCCCAGGAACGATGTCGAGCGCCAGGTCTGCGAAGCCTGTCATGGCCCCGGCTCGCTGCACGCCGAGAACATGGCCGTCGAATCGGCCGATCCGGTGGCGCAGGGCGAGGAGGCCTGGGACAAGATCGTCGACAAGTCGCTGATCGTCGGCTTCACCAAGTCCTGGGGCACGCCGCTCGACAAGATGAACGGGCAGTGCCTGAGCTGCCATGAAGGCGGCCAGCGCATGCACTGGCCGGGCTCCGCCCACGATCTGAACAAGCTCGCCTGCAGCGACTGCCACAACCCGATGGCGCGTTTCTCGGGCACCAGCCTGCTGAAGAAGCAGAGCATCACCCAGGTCTGCGAAAGCTGCCATTCGCAGCAGCGCGCCGAGTTCCGCAAGCGTTCGCACATGCCGGTGCCCGAAGGCAAGATGAGCTGCGCCGACTGCCACAACCCGCACGGCACGGTCACCGCGCCGCTGCTCAAGGCCGATTCGGTCAATGACCTCTGCTACAGCTGCCACGCCGAAAAGCGCGGCCCCTTCATCTGGGAGCATGCGCCGGTGCGCGAGGCCTGCACCAACTGCCATACGCCGCACGGCAGCAACCACGACAAGCTGCTGCAGGTCGCCCGTCCCGCGCTGTGCCAGCAGTGCCATGCCAACACCAACCATCCGTCCGTGTTCTACAACGCCGGACAACTGGCCGGCAACGAAACCGGACTCAATTCCCGCGTCATGGGCCGCTCGTGCCAGAACTGCCATACGCAGGTCCACGGCAGCAACCACCCGGCGGGTGCCCGCTTCCAGCGCTGATCGGAGGGATACGACATGAACAACGTCAATGCGAATCGCGCGGCCGTCCGTTCCTCCATGCCGCCGCGGGTGCGGATGCTGAGTGTGCTGGTGGGTGGCGCGCTGGCGCTGATGGCAGCCGAGCGGGTGTGGGCGGATTCGGCAGTCGGTGGTGACACCACGCTGGGCAACGCGCTCAACCTCGCGCCGATCAACCCGGTGACGCATACCGGCGGCCATGACTTCGACGGCATGAATGGCGACCCCCATGCGGCGCGCACGCCGACCGGCCAGCTGTACGACCGGCCCAGGGTGCCGACCGACCGCATCCATGCCACCGATGGCGGCTGGCAATACCTCGGCTTCGTCGAGTTCGGCCTCACCCACGTCTCCGGCGATCACCGCGAGCAGGGCTTCAAGCGCTACAAGGACGTCGGCAATGGCGGCTACCTGAGTGCTTTCGGCGTGTCCGCCGAGAAGGCGGGTTCGGCCCATTATCTCGAAGTGGTCGGCGGCGGCGCCGGCCGCGACGACCAGTTCTACGGCGCCACTTTCGGCCGCTACAACGACTGGCGCGTCAAGGCCTTCTACAACGAAACCCCGCACGTGTTCACGACTTCGTTCCGCTCGCTGTGGGACGGCGCCGGCGGCAAGAACCTGACGCTGAAGCCCGATTCGGGCCTGACGCCCGGCGGCAGCGGCGACCAGGCGGCGGACAACCAGGCCATCACCGCGGCTGCCCAGGCCAACATGAACACCGAGCTCGGGCTGGTGCGCAAGAAGGGCGGCCTGCGCCTCGACATGACCCTCACCGACAAGCTGAAGCTGTTTGCCGGCTATTCGCTGGAAAAGCGCGAAGGATCGCGGCCTTTCGGCTCGGTGTGGGCGGGCGGCGGCGGCCAGATGCCGATGGAGCTGATCGAGCCGATCGACTACGAGACGCACGATTTCGTCGGCGGCCTGTACTACAACGACACCTTGAACAGCTTCAACCTGCAGGCTTCGGCTTCGCTGTTCCGCAACAACGCCGGCACGCTGAACTTCGAGACGCCGTTCCGGGTGAATGCGGCCAACACCGTCGCAGGTGCGACGCCCGGCATGTTCACCAGCGGGCGCTTCGACCTCTATCCGGACAACGAGGCCTACAACATCAAGGGCGAGTACGCGCGCAAGCTGCCGGAGCTGATGAACGGCCGCTTCACCGCGGTGGTGTCGATGGGCTCGTCGCGCCAGGACGACAAGCTGATGCCCTACACGAGCTATTCCGGCCTGAGCCCGAACATTTCGTCGTCGGCCAACTGGGACAGCCGGGATGCGCTCAGCCGCCAGTCGGCGGACGCCCGCATCGACACCCGGCTGATCGACCTCGGGCTGTCGCTGAACCCGACCAATCGGCTGAATCTCAAGGCCAAGGCGCGCTATTACGAAACCCGCAACCATACCGATTATCTGGCGTGCAACCCCAATGCCGAATACGACGACAGGGGCGACGGCACGCCGGGCGGCGTCAGCGCCTTCGGCTGCACCGGCGTGTGGGGGCGGCTGATCAACGACGGCAGCGCGTCGTCCATGTACAACCCGGCCGCGCCGAGCGGCAACGTCGTGATCCGCAGCGTGCCCTACGACTACCGCAAGCTGAACACCGGCCTGTCCGCCGACTGGCGCCTGGACAAGGCCAGCATCAACGCCGCCTACGAGCGTGAAACCTACTCGCGCGACCACCGCGAACGCGACAAGACCTGGGAAGACAAGTACAAGCTCGGCTACGTCAATCGCAGCATCGAGGACACCACGATCCGGCTGTCCTTCGCCCACGACCGCCGCCGCGGCAGCAGCTACCACACGCACCATCCGTATGCGAACTTCCTCAGCGGAGCGCTCGCGCCGATGCCGGAAACCGGCAACGTGCAGTCCTGGGTGCTGCACATGAACAATGGCATGCGCAAGTACGACCTCGCCGACCGTACCCAGAACACGCTCAATGCCCGCCTCAACTACATGCCGCGCGAGGACCTGGACATCGGCCTGTCGGCCCAGTTGAAGGAAATCCGCTACCCGAGTTCGGACTACGGCCGCGACGGCAAGCACCGGCAGAACTGGTTCAACGTCGATGTCGACTGGCAGTACAGCCCGGTCAGCAATTTCTACGCCTTCTATTCCTTCCAGCGCGGCACGCTGGGCCAGACCGGCGTGCCGAGCGGCGGCGGCTCGGGCTGCATCATCGGCGCGAACACCAGCATGGGCGTGATCACGCCGGAGAACGCGGAGGACATCTGCCAGAACCCGAATTCCGGCGCGGTGTTCGTCGCCGCCAATTTCTGGGAACTGGACCACAAGGACCGCAGCGACACGCTGGGCCTGGGCCTGCGCCACGACTTCGGCAGATTCAAGGTCGACTTCAGCTACACCTACGCCAAGGGCAGGACCGAGATGAAGTACTCGCTGCCGGCGAACCTGGCGCCGGCGGCAGCGGCGGCGGCCGGTAGCGGCTTCCCGGACCTGAGCACCAGCCAGAACATCTTCGAGGCCAACCTGCTGATGCCGGTGAACAAGACCGTCACCGCCCGCCTGCTGCTGCGCCACGAATACGGCAAGTACCGCGACTGGCACTACAGTGGCCTGCAGTCCGATCCGGTGGCGGTCAACGCGCCCGGTACCGGGGCGCCGACCGCGGTCATCCTGGACGCCGGGCCGCAGAACTACCGTGCCAGCCTGATCGGCCTGCTGCTGCAGGTCAGGCTGTGAGCCGGAACATCTTTCCAGCCGATCGAGATCGCCACCATAGCGCGGTACAGGAGGCAAAGTGAGAATGAAACCTTCGAGAATGATCCTGGCGGCGGCCTGCGCAGGCCTGCTGCTCACCGCCGCCACCGCATCCGCCGAGGTGATCGGCGACATCGAGCGCGGCAAGGCGCTGGCGGGCGAGATCTGCGTCGCCTGTCACGGCGCGGACGGCAACAGCCCGGTGCCGATGTTCCCGAAGCTCGCCGGCCAGCACGCCGACTACGCGCTGAAGCAGTTGCAGGAGTTCGCCAGCGGGCGGCGGCAGAGCGACATCATGAAGCCGATCGTCGAAGGTCTGAGCACCCGCGACATGGCCGACGTGGCGGTGTTCTTCGCCGCGCAGCAGCCTTTGCCGGGCCAGGTGGACGATCCGTCGATGCTCGATGCCGGGCGCCGCGTCTTCAACGAGGGCAACCCGGACCAGGGCGTGCCGGCCTGTGCCGGCTGCCACGGCGCGAACGGCATCGGCAATGCGCGCTACCCGCGGCTCGCCGGCCAGTATCCGGCCTACGTGCTCGACCAGATGGCGCAGTTCGCCGACGGCCGCCGCAGCAACGACAAGCGCTTGATGCAGACCATCGCCAGCCGCCTCGGCGAGACCGAGACCCGTGCCGTCGCCGAGTACATCGCCAGCCTGGAGGGCAGCAAATGAGATACGCATTGTCCGCCATGAGCCTGCTGCTCGTGGCCTGTGGCTCGACCGTCGCGCAGACCGGCAGCGCGCCGCGCGCGCCGGGGATCGAATCCAGCGGCTACGTGTGGAACCAGCCCGATCCCGACAAGGACGCCGCGCTCGCGCATCGTCCCGACATCGAAAAGGGCAAGATTGCCTACGAAGTCTGCCAGGGCTGCCACCAGCCCGATGGCGCCGGGCGCGCCGATGCCATCTATCCCAGCCTGGCCGGCCAGCATGCCTCGGTGCTGATCAAGCAGATGATGGACGTGCGCGCGGGCCGCCGCGACAACCCGAAGATGCACCCCTTCGTCGGCGAATGGGTGGTGTCGGTCGAGGACGTGGCGAACATCGCCGCCTATCTCAGCCAGTTGCCGATCTCGCTCGACAACGGCAAGGGCAGCGGCAACCGCCTGGCGCGCGGCCGCGAACTCTACGACAACGACTGCGCAAGCTGCCACGGCGACAACGGCGAGGGCAGGGCGGCGGAGTTCTATCCGCTGGTGGCGCATCAGCACTATGCCTACCTGTACAAGGAGGCGGTGATGATCCGCGACGGCGAGCGGCGCAACGCCAACCCGAAGATGGTCGTCGTCATCCGCGACTACAGCAACGAGGACCTGAAGGCGGTCAGCGACTACATGTCGAGGCTGGCGCTGCCGGCGGCGGCTGGACGCTAGTTCCGGAACCATCGCGAAAGGATTTGCGCTTCAGGCGGCGCCGCGCGTTCCGTGGCGCCGCTTGTTGTGGTTCAATCCTGCACCATGCTCGAAGTAGATGATCTCGCCTGCCTGAAAGGCGATCGCCTGTTGTTCCGCGGCCTCGCTTTTCGCCTGCAGGCGGGCGAACTGCTGCGCGTCGCCGGCCCCAACGGCGTTGGCAAGACCAGCCTGCTGCGGCTGGTCACCGGACTGGCGCTGGCCGAGGCTGGCGAGGTGCGCTGGCAGGGCTGTCCGATCCGCCGCGATCGCGAAGCTTTCCATCGCGAACTGCTCTATCTCGGCCACGCGCCTTCGATCAACGACTTGCTGAGCCCGCTCGAGAATCTGCGCTTCGCCTGTGCCGCCGCGGGCGACGGCAGCGACGAGGAAGCTTGTACCCAGGCCTTGGTGCGCATCGGCCTGGCGAACCAGCTCGACCTGCCGGCCCGCGTGCTGTCGCAGGGCCAGCGCCGCCGAGTGGGCCTGGCGCGCTTGTTCCTGTCGGCGCGTCGCGCGCTGTGGGTGCTCGACGAGCCTTTCACCGCGCTCGACGTCAAGGCGGTGGCCGATCTGGCGCAGGCCTTGTCGGACCATTGTGCCGGCGGTGGCATGGTGATGCTGACCACGCACCAGGATGCGCCGTTCGCGGTGGCGCCGCGCGTGCTCGACGTCGGAGCCTACGCATGCTGAGCACCTTTCTCGCCGTGCTGCGGCGCGACCTGCTGCTGGCCTGGCGCGGCCGCGCCGACGTGCTGGTCACGCTCGCTTTCTTCGTCATCGTCGTCTGCCTGTTTCCCTTCGGCGTCGGCGCCGAGCCGAACCAGTTGAGGGCGATCGCGCCCGGCGTGCTGTGGGTCGCCGCGCTGCTCGCCTGCCTGCTGTCGCTGCACCGATTGTTCGCGCAGGACCATGCCGACGGAACCCTCGAGCAGCTTCTCCTGTCTAGTGAGCCTGCCGCACTGTGGGTGGCGGCCAAGGTGCTGGCCTTCTGGCTCAGCACCGGCCTGCCGGTGGTGGCGGTGGCGCCCGGTCTGGCGCTGTTGCTTGACCTTGAGCAAGGCGCCTTGCCGGTGCTGGTCTTAAGTTTGGCCCTGGGGACGCCGATCCTGGGTCTGCTCGGCGCCGTCGGTGCCGCGCTGACGCTGGGCCTGCGTGGCGGCGGCATGCTGCTGGCGCTGCTGGTGCTGCCGCTGTTCGTGCCGGTGCTGATCTTCGGTGCCGGCGCGGTCGAGGCGGAGGCCTCGGGCACCGGCGCCGCGGCCCATCTGCTGCTGCTGGGCGGTGGCCTGGCGGGTGCGCTGGCGCTGGCGCCGTGGGCCTGCGCGGCGGCACTGAGGATTTCGACGGATTGACGATGAACCCCGCACCGGCGGCAGCGCGGCCGGTGGAACGTACCAACAACGAGTGCGACGCATGAATTCTCCAGAGCGCAGCCGCAGCCTTTTCCGTTTCGCGGCGCCGCACAACTTCTATCCGCTGGCAGGCCGCCTCGCGCCCTGGTTCGCCACGGCCGCGCTGGTGCTGACCGTGGCCGGGTTGTGGCTCGGCTTCTTCGTCGCGCCCACCGACGCCACCCAGGGCGAGGTCTACCGCGTGATCTTCATCCACGTGCCGGCCGCCTGGATGTCGATGTTCGTCTATCTGGTGATGGCCTTCTGGTCCGCCGTCGGCCTGGTCATGAACACCCGCCTGTCCTTCATCATGAGCCAGGCGCTGGCGCCGACCGGGGCGATGTTCTGTTTCGTCGCGCTGTGGACCGGCGCGCTGTGGGGCAAGCCGACCTGGGGCGCCTACTGGGTGTGGGATGCGCGCCTGACTTCGCAGCTGCTGCTGCTGTTCCTGTACTTCGGCTTCATCGCGCTGACGCGGGCGATCGAGGACCCGCGCCGCGCCGATCGTGCCGGCGCCATCATTGCCCTGGTCGGTGCGGTGAATGTGCCGATCATCTATTTCTCGGTGCAGTGGTGGAACACCCTGCACCAGGGTGCCTCGGTCAGCCTGAACAAGGCGCCGTCGATGGCGACGACCATGCTGCTCGGCATGCTGGTGATGGCGATCGCCGCCTGGATGTACACCATCGCGGTGGTGCTGTGGCGGGCACGGTCGATGATTCTCGAACGCGAACGCCACACCGAGTGGGTGGGCGCGGTGCTCGAGCGCGAAGCGCAAGGGGGGCGTGCCTGATGCAGTGGGAGAGCTGGTCCGCGTTCTGGAACATGGGTGGCGCGGCGTATTTCGTCTGGGGCAGCTACGGTGTCACGTTCGCATTGATGGCGCTGGAACTCGTGCTGGTGCTGCGGCGTCGGAAGGACACCATCACACGGTTGCTGCGCTGGCGGCGCGCCGTCGGCAAGGATTCAGCAAGAGGTTCAGCAAAAGAGGGCGGCACGCCGGTGCCCGCCATGGAGTCGGAAACATGAAAGCCCGTAGCAAACGTCTGATGCTGGTCGGTGGTGGGGTGGCCCTGCTGGTCGCCGCCGTCGCCCTGGTGCTGAGCGCCTTCCAGCAGAATCTGGTGTTCTTCCATACGCCCAGCGAAGTGGCCGAGGGCAAGGCGCCGACCGGCAAGACCTTCCGCGTCGGCGGCATGGTCGAGGAAGGCTCGATCCGGCGCGAGGCCGACGGCCTGACCGTCAGTTTCGCCATCACCGACACCGCCAGGGTGATTCCGGTGAGCTACCGCGGCACGCTGCCCGACCTTTTCAAGGAAGGCAAGGGCGCGGTGGTGCAGGGCAAGCTGGAAGCCGATGGCACCTTCCGCGCCACCGAAGTGCTGGCCAAGCACGACGAGAACTACATGCCGCCGGAAGCGGCGCATGCAGTGGAGCAGGCCGCCAAGGCCGCGGAAACGGTGAGCCAGTGACATGATCCCCGAACTCGGACACTTCGCGCTCGTTCTCGCGCTCGTTCTCGCCCTGGTGCAGGCCATCGTGCCGATGATCGGCGCCAGCCGCAACCGCCTGGCATTGATGGCCGTCGGCCGGCCGGCGGCGCAGGGGCAGTTCTTCTTCATCCTGTTCAGCTACACCTGTTTGACCTGGGCCTTCATTCAGAGCGATTTCTCGGTGCAGCTGGCGGCGGCGAATTCGCACAGCGCCACGCCGCTGATGTACAAGATCACCGGCGTGTGGGGCAACCACGAAGGTTCGCTGCTGCTGTGGGCGATGTCGCTGTCGCTGTGGACGGTCGCCGTCACGGTGTTCTCGCGCAACCTGCCCGATGCCTTCGTCGCCCGCGTGCTGGGCGTGCTGGGCTGGGTCAGCACCGGCTTCCTGTCCTTCCTGCTGGTGACCTCGAACCCCTTCGAGCGCCTGCTGCCGGCGGTGGGCGAGGGCCGCGACCTGAACCCGCTGCTGCAGGATCCGGGCATGATCATCCACCCGCCGCTGCTCTACATGGGCTACGTGGGCTTCTCGGTGGCCTTCGCCTTCGCCATCGCCGCGCTGCTGAGCGGCCGGCTCGATGCCGCCTGGGCGCGCTGGTCGCGGCCGTGGACGACGGTGGCCTGGGTGTTCCTGACCGCCGGCATCGCGATCGGCTCGGGCTGGGCCTATTACGAACTGGGCTGGGGCGGCTGGTGGTTCTGGGACCCGGTCGAGAACGCTTCCTTCATGCCCTGGCTGCTCGGCACCGCGCTGATGCACTCGCTGGCGGTCACCGAGAAGCGCGGCGCCTTCCGCAGCTGGACGGTGCTGCTGGCGATCAGTGCGTTCTCGCTGTCGCTGCTCGGCACCTTCATCGTGCGTTCGGGCGTCATCACCAGCGTGCATGCCTTCGCCACCGATCCGAAGCGCGGCCTGTTCATCCTCGCGCTGCTGGTCATCGTCATCGGCGTGTCGCTGCTGCTGTACGCATGGCGGGCGCCGAGGCTCGGCGGCGGCGGCAGCTTCAGCCTGGTGTCGCGCGAGACCTCGCTGCTGGGCAACAACGTATTGCTGTCGGTGGCCTCGGCTTCGGTGCTGCTGGGCACGATGTATCCGCTGTTCCTCGACGCCCTGGGCATGGGCAAGATCTCGGTCGGGCCGCCGTACTTCGAGTCGGTGTTCATTCCGCTGATGACGCCGGTCGTGGTGCTGATGATGTTCGGCCCCTTCCTGCGCTGGAAGGATGACGACCTGGCCAAGGCGGTGCGCAAGGTGGCGCCTGCCTTCATCGCCAGCGTGCTCATCGGCCTGGGCACGGCCTACGCCGTCGACCACGTCACCTGGCGCACCGTGCTCGGCCTGTCGCTGGCGGCCTGGGTGGTGCTGGCCAGCATCCAGTTGCTGGCGGGGCGTATCACCGAGCGCGCCGGTGCCGCGATGGGCGCACGGCTGCGTTCGATCACCGCCGCGTGGTGGGGTATGTGGCTGGCGCACCTGGGCGTCGGCGTGTTCATCATCGGCGTGACCCTGGTCGGCAGCCTGGAATCGCACGTCGACGTCAGGATGCAGAACGGCCAGCACGCCGAGCTTGCCGGCTACACCTTCACCTTCCGCGGCGTACGGGACGCCGACGGCCCCAACTACGATGCGGCGCGCGCGACCATCGACGTCACCCGCGGCGAGCGCGCGATCGCCACGCTGACGCCGGAGAAGCGGCTGTATCTGGCGCAGGGCATGCCGATGACCGAGGCCTCGATCGACATCGGTCCCTTCCGCGACGTCTATGTGTCGCTCGGCGAACAGCTCGAGGACGGCTCCTGGATCGTCAGCGTGTACTACAAGCCCTTCATCAGCTGGATCTGGCTGGGCTGCATCATGATGGGCCTGGGTGGCGTGTTCGCCGCCGCCGACCGCCGTTATCGCCGCCTCGCCGCACGCGAGGCGACGGTGGCGGCCAACCAGCGCTTCGCCTGAGCGGCGCGGAAGTCTCCCGATGAAAGCAAAATTCCTCGTTCCCCTGATCCTGTTCTTCGCCCTCGCGGGTTTCCTCGCCTTCGGCCTCACGCTGAATCCGCGCGAAGTGCCTTCGCCGCTGATCGACAAGCCAGCACCGGCGTTCAGCCTCGCCCGGCTCGACGACCCTGCCCGGCCCTTTGCGCTGGAGGAAATGAAGGGCCAGGTGTGGCTGCTGAACGTGTGGGCGTCGTGGTGCGTCGCCTGCCGGCAGGAACACCCGGTGCTGGTGCGCATGGCGCAGCAGAAGCTCGTCCCGGTCGTCGGCCTCAACTACAAGGAAGTGCGCGGCGACGGCGCGATCAACGCACGCGGCATGGCGCTGGAAGCCGAGACCGCGCTGGCGATCGAGCGTGCGCAGCGCTGGCTCGACGACCATGGCGACCCCTACGTGCTGTCGGTGCTCGACATAGACGGCCGCGTCGGCATCGACTTCGGCGTGTACGGCGTGCCCGAGACTTTCCTGATCGACGGCGAAGGCCGCATCCGCTACAAGCACATCGGCCCGATCACGCCGGAGAGCCTGCAGCAGGTGATCATGCCCAAGATCGAGGAGGTGCGCCGTGCGGGCTGAAATGTTCGTGAAACCTCTCCGCCGGCTGGCCGTTGCCGTGCTGCTGGCGGCGGCATTGCCCGCCGCCGCGCAGCAGGCTGCGATGCCGCCGCAAAGCGCCGGGCCGGGTGCCGCGCCTACCGTGGCGGCCGATCCGCAGCTCGAAGCCGACGTGATGGAACTGTCGCACAAGCTGCGCTGCCTGGTGTGCCAGAATCAGTCGATCGCCGAATCCAACGCGCCGCTCGCGGTCGATCTGCGCGACCAGGTGCGCGAGCAACTCGCCGCCGGCCACAGCAAGAGCGACGTGGTCGATTATCTGGTGGCCCGCTATGGCGATTTCGTGCTCTACGACCCGCCGTTCAAGGCCACGACCCTGCTGCTGTGGGGCGGTCCGGTACTGCTGCTGGTGGGCGGTGCAGGCTGGCTGGCCTGGCGGCTGCGCCGGCGCCAGGGCGAACTTGCCGCCGTGCATGGCCTGAGCGAGGCCGAGCGCCGCCGTGCCCGCGAACTGCTTGCCGGTGATGCGAAGCAGTCCTCATCTGAATCTCCGGAGTCCCGTTCGTGACCGCCTTCATTCTTCTTGCCGGCCTGCTGGTGGCCGGTGCCCTGCTCTGGATCCTGCCGCCGCTGTTCCGCGCCGGCGGCCGCGCACAGCGCGAACAGGCGGAGCAGAGCCAACTGGTGCTGGCCGTGCTGCGCGAACAACTGGCCGAACTGGATGCCGATCTCGCCGCCGGCCGGATCGATGCCGCCACCCACGCAAAGAGCCGGGAGGAAGTCGAGCGGCGGGCGCTGGAAGAAGGCGAGGCTGCGGCCGAGCGGGCCCAGAGCGCCGACACCCGCGCCGAGCGCAGCTGGGCCGTGGCCCTGGCGCTGAGCGTGCCGGTGCTGGCGGTGGCCGGCTACCTGGCTTTCGGTGAGCCGGAGGGGCTGGATCCTGCCAATGTGGTTGAGCAGCAGGGTTTCTCCAAGGAGCAGATCGCCGACATGGTGGGCAAGCTGGAAGCCCGCCTGCAGCAGGAGCCGGACAACGCCGAAGGCTGGATGATGCTGGCCCGTACCTATACGGTGCTGCAGGACTTCCCGAAGGCGGTCGTGGCCTACGAGAAGCTGTCGAAACTGGAGCCGAACGAGCCGGATGTGTATGCCGACTGGGCCGATGTCGTCGCCGCGACGCAAGGCACGGTGGTGGGCGAGCCCGAAGAGCTGGCGGCGAAGGCACTGGCGATCGCGCCTGCACATCCCAAGGCGCTGGCGTTGGCCGGCACGGCCGCTTACCAGAAAGGCGATTACATGGCTGCCGCCGCGCACTGGGAGAAAATCCTGGAGCAGATTCCGCCGGGCGAGGACGTCGCCCGCGGCGTCCGCGCCAGCGTGAACGAGGCGCGGGCCAAGGCGGGCATGCCGCCGCTGGCCGAAGCTGCAGCCGCGCCGGCGGTGGATGGTGGCCGGCTGTCGCTGTCCGGCCGCCTCGAAGTGGACGCGGCGCTGCTCGATCAGTTGAAGCCGGACGACGTGGTGTTCGTGTTCGCCCGCAACGAAGGCGGCGGTCCGCCGCTGGCGGCGCTGCGCTTCAAGGCTGGCGAACTGCCGCGGGATTTCTCGTTCGACGGCGCGGCGATGATGATGGGCAATGATGGACCGCTGGCCGAGCGGGTCGTCGTCGGTGCCCGCGTTTCCAGGAACGGCAATGCCACCGCGGACAGCGGCGATCTCGAAAGCGCGGCCCTGCCCGTCGCCGCGGATGCCAGCGGAATCATCGTGAAGATCGACCGCGTGCGGCCGTGATGCGATCCGGTGGGCAGCGGCACCTGCCCACCGGCGCGTCTCTCAGTCCTGGTAGCTGAAGCGCACCCGCTTGACGTTGCACAGCAGTTCGTAGGCGATGGTGCCCGCCGCGGTGGCGACGCGGTTGACCGGCACCTGCCGGCCCCACAGTTCCACCCGGCTGCCGATGCCTGCCGCGGGCAGATCGGTGAGATCCACCGTCAGCATGTCCATCGACGCGCGGCCGATCAGGCGGCCCGGCTGGCCGTCGATGGCGACCGGCGTGCCGTCGGGCACGCTGCGCGGATAGCCGTCGGCATAGCCCATCGCCACCAGCCCCACGCGCGTGCGCCTTTCGGCGACGAAACGGCCGCCATAGCCGAGCGCGTCGCCGGCTTCGATCTCGCGTACCGCCATCACCGCGCTTTCCAGCGTCATCACCGGCTGCAGACCGTTGGCTTCGCCGGGCATCGGGTCGGCGCCGTAGAGCAGGATGCCCGGGCGAGCCCAGTCGCGGTGTGCCCGGGGCCAGCCCAGGATGGCTGCGGAGTTGGCCAGGCTGCGGGTGCCGGCCAGGCCCTGGGTGGCGGCTTCGAAGCATTCGAGCTGCTCGGCGGTGGAGACGACCTGCGGCTCGTCGGCGCGGGCGAAGTGCGTCATCAGCGTGATCTCCCGCACCTTGCCGCTCGCCTGCAGCCGTTGCCAGGCAGCGGCGACGTCGGCGCCGACGAAGCCGGCGCGGTTCATGCCGCTGTTGACCTTCAGCCAGATATGCAGCGGCATCGCCAGCGGGGTGGTCTCGATCATGCGCAGCTGGGCTTCGTGGTGGACCACCACCCATAGTTCGTGGCGAACGGCATCCGCCAGTTCGAGCGCATCGAACACGCCTTCCAGCAACAGGATCGGGGCGGTGATGCCGGCTGCGCGCAGCTCCAGCGCCTCGTCGAGGAAGGCCACCGCGAAGCCGTCGGCTTCTCCTGCCAGTGCGCGGGCACAGCGCACTGCGCCATGGCCGTAGGCATTGGCCTTGACCACGGCGAGCGCCGATGCGCCATGGCGCGTGCGGGCGAGACGGTAGTTGTGGCGCAGAGCGGCGAGATCGATCAGGGCGCGGGCGGGGCGCATCGTTTCAATCCAGTGGAGGCGGGGCGCACATGGTGCGCCCAACTGCAGCGCGCCGCAATGCGGATGGTCTGCGATGCCTGCCTCAGGCCGGCGACAGGCTCAGGCCTTGTGCGCGTCGTACGGCTTCGCGGCCATAGCGGCGCAGGCCGAGGTCGTCATGGCGGATTGCAGGCTGCCGGCTGGTGATCAAGTCGGCGAGGAGCGCGCCGGCACCGCAGGACATCGTCCACCCCAGGGTGCCGTGGCCGGTGTTGATGAACAGCTCGGGGTAGGGCGTGGCGCCGATGATCGGGGTCGAGTCCGGCGTCATCGGCCGCAGGCCGGTCCAGAACTGCGCGCTGGCGATGTCGCCACCGTGCGGGAACAGGTCGGTCACCACTTTTTCGAGCGTTTCGCGGCGGCGCGGATTCAGGCGCAGGTCGAAACCGCCGAGCTCGGCCATGCCGCCGACGCGGATGCGCTCGTCGAAGCGCGTCACCGCGACCTTGTAGGTTTCATCGAGCACGGTCGATCGTGGGGCTGCGTCGGGGTCGGCCAAGGGTAGGGTCAGGGAGTAGCCCTTGACCGGATAGACCGGCAGATCCAGGCCCAGGCCGGCCGCCATCTGGCGCGAATAACTGCCCAGTGCGAGCACGTAGCGGTCTGCCGCCAGAACCTGGCCGTGCGCGCCGATGCGCACGCCGATCACGCCGCCGCCACCGGTCAGGATTTCGCGGATATCGACGCCGAAGCGGAATTCCACGCCGGCCTTTTGCGCCATGTCGGCAAGCCGGGCGGTGAATAGATGGCAGTCACCGGTTTCGTCGTTCGGCAGCCGCAAACCGCCTGCGAGCGGACTGCGGCTGCGGGCGAGCGCCGGTTCTGCGCCGATGAGCTCCGCGGCGCTCAGCAGCTCGAAAGGCACGCCGCATTCCTGCAGCACGGCAATGTCGCGCTGGGCTGCGTCCAGTTGAGCCTGGCTGCGGAACAACTGCAGGGTGCCGAGGCTGCGTTCCTCGTAGTGGAGGCCGGTTTCGCTGCGCAGTGTGCGCAGGCAGTCGCGAGCGTACTCGGACAGCCTCATCATGCGTTCCTTGTTGAGCGCATAGCGGTCCGCGCTGCAATTGGCCAGCATCTGCAGCATCCAGCGCAACTGGAACAGGCTGCCGTCGGCACGGATGGCGAGCGGGGCGTGGCGCTGGAACAGCCATTTGAGCGCCTTCAGCGGAATGCCGGGCGCCGCCCAGGGCGTCGAGTAGCCGGGCGATACCTGGCCGGCGTTGGCGAAGCTGGTTTCGAGCGCGGCGCCGGGCTGGCGTTCCAGCACGGTCACGCGTACCCCGCGCTGGGCGAGATACCACGCCGTGGTGGTGCCGATGACGCCGCTTCCGAGTACGATCACATGCATGGCTGGCTCCTGCCCGATTGCCGTTGGATGTATGCAGTCTAGGCAAGTTTAAGCAGTGTTTTTCACTTATAAACAAGTGATGAATGGTGGAATCAATCGTTCATCCAGCTGTTTTTCGGCGAGGGCAGCGAAATGCGCGAGCTCGATCGTGTGGACCGGAAGATCATCGATCTATTGCAGAAGGAAGGGCGGCTGTCGATGACCGAGCTGGCCCAGCGCGTCGGCCTGTCGGCGACACCGTGCACCGAACGTGTGCGCCGTCTCGAGCGCGAAGGCGTCATCACCGGCTATCACGCCCGTATCGATCCGCGCGCCCTCGGCAGGCCCTTGCTGGTGTTCGTCGAACTGAAGCTGTCGGCGAAGTCGAACGACACTTTCGACCGCGTGAAGAAGCAACTGGCCTATGTGCCGGAGGTGATGGAATGCCATCTGGTGTCGGGTGATTTCGACTACCTGATCAAGGCGCGTATCGCCGAAATGAGCGACTATCGCCGCCTGCTCGGCAACATCCTGCTCAAGCTGCCGTCGGCGGCCGAGTCGCGCAGCTACGTGGTGATGGAAGAGGTGAAGGAAAGCCTTTATCTGCCGCCCGAGCCGTGAGCGGGGTGGAAAGCTGTATCAGAGAAGGATAATGTTTCCCTTCCCAGGGGAAGGGCGGCCCTGGGTCGATGTGATCGGACGATTCGCCCCGGATACGGAACTGCCATGCGCTGCTCGACGTTTTTGTTCTTCCTTGGTGTATTGGTGCTGCCTGCCTGTGACCAGGCGCCCTTGCCAGAGGCAGAGAAGGCGCCGCCCTTCGTCAGGACGGCGCGAGTGGGGGCGGCGGCCGCGGCCGATCTCGGTCTGTCCGGCACGGTGCGGGCACGGGTGGAGTCGCCGCTGGCTTTCCAGGTCGGCGGGCGCATCGTCCGCCGTGCGGTCGATGCGGGCGAGCAGGTTACGGCCGGACAGCTGCTGTTTCAGCTCGATACCCATGATCTCGAACAAGGCGTACGCGCGGCGGAAGCCGATCTGGCGGCGGCCGAGACGGCGCTGACCACGGCTGTTGCCGATCTGGCGCGTGCAAGGCAGCTGAGGGAGCGCAGCTTCACCAGCGAGCAGGCCACCGAGCGTTTCGAACTGGCCCGGCGCGAAGCGCAGACACGGCGGGAGGCGGCTGCAGCACGCCTGGTGCAGGCGCGCAACGCCCTGGGTTATGCCCGCTTGCAGGCGCCGGCGGCGGGTGTGCTGGTCGATGTGGCTGGCGAGCCCGGCCAGGTCGTCGGCGTCGGCCAGCGCGTGGCACTGCTGGCGCAGGCAGGCGAACGGGAGCTCGAAGTGCATTTTCCGGCAGGCGTGGCGCCGCCGGCTGAAGGCCTTGCCCTGCTGGACGGGGACATGAGCTTGCCGCTGGTCCTGCGTGAAACGGCCGGCGCGGTCGAACCCCAGGGCCGCACGCTGCGGGCGCGTTACACGGTGCTGGGCGCGCGAAATGAGTTGGTGCTGGGCGCCGTGCTGCGTGCGCGCTTCCATGTCGAACAGCAGACCGAAGGCGGCTTCGTCGTGCCGCTCGCGGCGCTCAACGAGCGTGGCGAAGGCGCGCGCGTCTGGCGCGTGCGCGACGGCATCGTCGAAGCCGTGCCGGTCGATGTGCAGCGCATCGACGGCGAGCTGGCGCAGGTGCGTGGTGTGCTGGCGACGGGCGATTCCGTGGTGGCGCTGGGCACCCATCTGTTGACCGAAGGCATGAAGGTGCGGGAGCTGGCGCGATGAGCTTCCCCAACCTGTCCGCGCTCGCCGTGCGCGAGCGCTCGGTCACGCTGTTCTTTCTCATCCTGGCTGTGCTGGCGGGGGTCTATGCCTTCCTGTCGCTGGGGCGCGCCGAGGACCCGGCGTTCACCATGCGGGTGCTGGTGGTCAATGCGGTCTGGCCCGGCGCCACGCCGCAGGAGATGCAGGAGCAGGTGGTCGACCGGCTGGAAAAGCGCATCCAGGAGGTCGAGAACATCTATCGCATCATCACCACGGTGCGCCCGGGCATGGCCAACCTGCAGGTCGAGTTCCACGACTACACGCCGGCCGCGCAGGTGCCCGATCTCAAGTACGAAGTGCGCAAGCGCATGCAGGATGAGGCGGCCCGGCTGCCCGCGGGCGCCATCGGGCCGATCGTCAACGAGGATTTCGCCGACACCTATTTCAGCCTGATCGCCCTGACTGCGCCCGGCATGCCGATGCGCGAACTGACGCGGGAGGCCGAGGCGATCCGCGACCGCCTGCAGCACGTGCCCGGGGTGCACAAGGCGCTGGTGCTGGGCGAGCGTGCCGAGCGTGTGTTCCTCGAGTTCGACAATGCGATGCTGGCCAATCTGGGCCTGTCGCCACAAGCGGTATTCGATGCCATCTCGGCCCACAACCGGCTACTGCCGGCGGGCAGCATGGAGACCGAGGGGCCGCGCCTGAATCTTCGGCTCGATGCGGATCTGTCCGATCCGGCGCAGCTTGCCGCCGTGCCGCTGCGGGTGGGCGATCGGGTGTTCCGGCTCGGCGACATCGCCAGCGTGCAGCGCGGCTACGAGGACCCACCGAGCTATCTGGTGCGCTCGCGGGGCGAGGATGCGCTGTTGCTCGGCACGGTCATGAACAAGGGTGAGAACGGCCTGGTGCTGGGCAGGCATCTCGCCGAATTCATCGAAGCCGAACGTGCGCGCCTGCCTTTGGGGCTGTCGCTGGAGGTGCTGACCAACCAGTCGGAAGCCATCGCCAGCGCGGTCAATCTGTTCCAGCTCAAGTTCCTGGTGGCGGTGGTCGTGGTCGTGGCCGTCAGCATGCTGGCCATCGGCTGGCGCGCAGGGCTGGTGGTCGGGATCGCGGTGCCGGTGACGCTGGGCATCACCTTCCTGATCATGAAGCTGATGGGCATCAATCTGGATCGGGTTTCGCTCGGTGCCTTGATCATCGGCCTGGGCCTGCTCGTGGACGATGCGATCATCGCCGTCGAAATGATGCTGGTGAAGATGGAGCAGGGCTGGAGCCGCATGCATGCGGCTGCGCATGCCTGGAACGTGACCGCGGCGCCGATGTTGTTCGGCACCCTGGTCACGGTGGCGGGCTTTCTGCCGATCGGCTTCGCGCGCTCGTCGGTGGGCGAATACGCCGGCAACATCTTCTGGGTGCTGGCGGTGTCCTTGCTGGTGTCGTGGCTGGTGGCGGTGGTGTTCGCGCCTTATCTGGGCGTGAAGATGCTGCCCGAGGTGGCGCACGAGCACCCGCATGGCGATGCGAACGTATACCAGACGCCGATGTTCCGGCGCTTGCGCCGCCTCATCGCCTGGTGCGTCAACTGGCGCAGGACGGTGGTGTTCACGACCGTCCTGCTGCTTGCGGCGGCGGTCGTCGGCATGATCACGCTCGTGCAGAAGCAGTTCTTTCCCAGTTCGGATCGGCCCGAGGTGCTGGTGAGCGTCTATCTGCCGCAAGGCAGCAGCATCGGCAACACCGATGCGACGGTGCGCAAGCTGGAAGCGATCCTGGCGCCGATGCCCGAAGTGCGAACGCTGTCGAGCTACATCGGTGGCGGGGCACCGCGCTTCTTTCTGTCTGCCAACCCCGAGCCGCAGGATCCGGCCTTTGCCAAGATCATCGCGGTGACGCAAGGCGTCGAGGCGCGGACCCGGGTGATGGCCGAACTGCAGCAGCGTATCGAAGAAGGCGAGTTCCCCGAGGCGCGCGTGCGGGTGTCCCGCCTGCTGTTCGGTCCGCCGGTGGTCTGGCCGGTGGCGTTCCGCGTGGTCGGGCCGGAGGCGCAGGCGTTGCGCCGCATCGCCCATCAAGTACGCGAAGTCATGGCGTCCAACCCGCACGTGGTCGATCCGCATCTGGAATGGGATGAAAGAGTCCCGGTGCTGCACCTCGCCATGGACCAAGCGAGGTTGAGGCTGCTCGGCCTGACGCCGCAGGACGTCTCGCAGCAACTGCAGTTCCAGCTCGATGGCCTGCGCGTGACCCAGGTCCGCCAGGACGTGCGCACGGTGGATGTCGTTGCGCGCGGCGCCAGCGGCGGACAGCGGCTCGATGCTAATAGCCTGCAGGCACTCGAGATCCTCACGCCCGATGGGCGCAAGCTGCCTGCCGGGCAGCTGGGCAGCATCGAAGTCCGGTTCGAGGAGCCGGTGATCAAGCGCTACAACCGCGAGTTCGAGCTGACGGTGCAGGCCGAAATCGAGGGCGCGCAGCCGAACGATGTCACCGAGGCATTGTGGAAATCACTGGCGCCGCTGCGCGCCGAACTGCCGCAGGGCTATCGGCTGGATATTTCCGGTGCGGTCGAGCAGTCGGGCAAGGCCAATGCGTCCATCCAGAAGCTGCAGCCGGTGATGGTGGCCTTCATGCTGGTCTTCATCATGCTGCAGATGAGATCCTTTTCCGGCACTTTCATCGTTGTCGCCACTGCGCCGCTGGGCCTGATCGGCGCGGTGCTGGCGCTGCTGCTGTTCAACCAGCCCTTCGGCTTCGTCGCCCTGCTCGGCCTGACCGGGCTGGCCGGCATCCTGATGCGCAACACCCTGATCCTCACCCAGCAGGTTGCCGACAATCTGGAGGCAGGCATGGAAGCGTTCGACAGCGTCGTCGAGGCCGCGGTGCAGCGGGCCCGGCCGGTCATCCTCACCGCGCTGGCGGCAGCCTTCGCCTTCATTCCGCTGACGCTGGACACCTTCTGGGGTCCGCTGGCCTATGTGCTGATCGGCGGAGTGGCGGTGGGAACAGCGATCACGCTGTTGTTCGTGCCGTCGCTTTACGCGCTGTGGTTCAGGCTGGCGGTGGTGTCTGCGGCGTAGTGGCGGCGTGACGGGCCTGCGTGCCTGGGGGGCGGGCGAGCGGATTGCTTGTTCATGGATTGGTGTGTTTTCTGTTTCATGGGCTGATCAGTATTTCTGTTGAAGTTTTGCCTTGACGGTTTATTTTTGTTGTCTATAATGCCGATCTTTCTCGCGGCGCCGGTGGTTGTTTGGCGGGTGCGGCGGGGTTTGCGGCGGTATTGGGGGTGAGGTTTTTCCGGCGTTTTCCGTGATTGTGTTTTTTGGGAAGCGGTTCGGGAGGTTGACAAGGTTTTGTTTGTTGATCATAATTTCGCTTCTGTGCTGACGGCACGAATCTTTAACAACTTGAACAACCGATAAGTGTGGGTGCTTGGTGGTTGTGGTCCAGTGGCGTTGTGCCACGGTTTCACAATGATTGGGTGCTCATACTGCAAGTCAGTATTTTGAGTACTTTGTAGGATTGAACTTAAGAGTTTGATCCTGGCTCAGATTGAACGCTGGCGGCATGCTTTACACATGCAAGTCGAACGGCAGCGCGGGCTTCGGCCTGGCGGCGAGTGGCGAACGGGTGAGTAATGCATCGGAACGTACCCAGTCGTGGGGGATAACACATCGAAAGATGTGCTAATACCGCATACGTCCTGAGGGAGAAAGCGGGGGACCTTCGGGCCTCGCGCGATTGGAGCGGCCGATGTCAGATTAGCTAGTAGGTGGGGTAAAGGCCCACCTAGGCGACGATCTGTAGCGGGTCTGAGAGGATGATCCGCCACACTGGGACTGAGACACGGCCCAGACTCCTACGGGAGGCAGCAGTGGGGAATTTTGGACAATGGGGGCAACCCTGATCCAGCCATGCCGCGTGAGTGAAGAAGGCCTTCGGGTTGTAAAGCTCTTTCGGCCGGGAAGAAATCGCATTCTCTAACATAGGATGTGGATGACGGTACCGGACTAAGAAGCACCGGCTAACTACGTGCCAGCAGCCGCGGTAATACGTAGGGTGCGAGCGTTAATCGGAATTACTGGGCGTAAAGCGTGCGCAGGCGGTTTGCCAAGACAGGCGTGAAATCCCCGGGCTTAACCTGGGAACTGCGCTTGTGACTGGCAGGCTAGAGTACGGCAGAGGGGGGTGGAATTCCACGTGTAGCAGTGAAATGCGTAGAGATGTGGAGGAACACCGATGGCGAAGGCAGCCCCCTGGGCCTGTACTGACGCTCATGCACGAAAGCGTGGGGAGCAAACAGGATTAGATACCCTGGTAGTCCACGCCCTAAACGATGTCGACTAGTCGTTCGGAGCAGCAATGCACTGAGTGACGCAGCTAACGCGTGAAGTCGACCGCCTGGGGAGTACGGCCGCAAGGTTAAAACTCAAAGGAATTGACGGGGACCCGCACAAGCGGTGGATGATGTGGATTAATTCGATGCAACGCGAAAAACCTTACCTACCCTTGACATGCCAGGAAGCTTGCTGAGAGGCGAGCGTGCCTTCGGGAGCCTGGACACAGGTGCTGCATGGCTGTCGTCAGCTCGTGTCGTGAGATGTTGGGTTAAGTCCCGCAACGAGCGCAACCCTTGTCACTAGTTGCCATCATTTGGTTGGGCACTCTAGTGAGACTGCCGGTGACAAACCGGAGGAAGGTGGGGATGACGTCAAGTCCTCATGGCCCTTATGGGTAGGGCTTCACACGTCATACAATGGTCGGTACAGAGGGTTGCCAAGCCGCGAGGTGGAGCCAATCCCAAAAAGCCGATCGTAGTCCGGATCGTAGTCTGCAACTCGACTACGTGAAGTCGGAATCGCTAGTAATCGCAGATCAGCATGCTGCGGTGAATACGTTCCCGGGTCTTGTACACACCGCCCGTCACACCATGGGAGTGGGTTTCACCAGAAGTAGGTAGCTTAACCTTCGGGAGGGCGCTTACCACGGTGAGATTCATGACTGGGGTGAAGTCGTAACAAGGTAGCCGTATCGGAAGGTGCGGCTGGATCACCTCCTTTCAAGAGAAGAGGGCCGCAGCGGCCAAGTATCCACAACTTATCGGTTGTTCAGGCGAAGAGCCTCGAAGGTGCATGAGAAGAGGGTCTGTAGCTCAGCTGGTTAGAGCACCGTCTTGATAAGGCGGGGGTCGTTGGTTCGAACCCAACCAGACCCACCAGGATGTCAGGGTTGCTTGATGGCTTGGTTGATGAAGACAAGGGGGCTGTAGCTCAGCTGGGAGAGCGGCGGCTTTGCAAGCCGTAGGTCGTCGGTTCGATCCCGACCAGCTCCACCAGGTCATGCGTGTTTCGGGAAGTCAGAGATGGGGTTTGGGCTCAGGTCTCATCTCTGACTTCTTGATCGGCGAGAAGCCGGTTTGAGGTTTGCTCTTTAACAAAGTGGAAGAAGTGCAGTGCGTACTGTAGCCGGTGCGTACTGCAGTTGTGTGATTGCATTGGTTCAGGCTGCGTTGTCAGCACAGTCTGGACCGCACAAACGAGTTCGACCTGTGACGGGGTGCTTCTTTGGAGGCACCAAGGTTATAGGATCAAGCGACTAAGTGCATGTGGTGGATGCCTTGGCGATCACAGGCGATGAAGGACGTGTAAGCCTGCGAAAAGCGTGGGGGAGCTGGCAATAGAGCTTTGATCCCACGATGTCCGAATGGGGAAACCCGGCCCGCAAGGGTCATCCCTGGCTCAATACATAGGCCAGAGGAGGCGAACGCGGCGAACTGAAACATCTAAGTAGCCGCAGGAACAGAAATCAACCGAGATTCCGCAAGTAGTGGCGAGCGAACGCGGAGTAGCCTGCACGACTAAACCATCAGCTCAGCAAAACGGTCTGGAAAGTCCGACGATACAGGGTGATAGTCCCGTATGCGAAAAGCCGGTGGCGGGTCTGAGCGTGCGACAAGTAGGGCGGGACACGAGAAATCCTGTCTGAAGATGGGGGGACCATCCTCCAAGGCTAAATACTCGTGATCGACCGATAGTGAACCAGTACCGTGAGGGAAAGGCGAAAAGAACCCCGGGAGGGGAGTGAAATAGATCCTGAAACCGCATGCATACAAACAGTGGGAGCCCCTGCACAATGGGCTTTCGGTTCTTTCGAGGCGCGCGCAGCGCGACTCAAAAGAACTCAAAGATGAAATAGATCCTGATGAGTTCATCAGTGTAGAAGGTGACTTCGGCTCGCGTAGCGAGACGAAAGGCGCCCCTGCACGATGGACTCGTCGAGAGTCCATCGTGCAGGGGTGACTGCGTACCTTTTGTATAATGGGTCAGCGACTTACGTTCAGTAGCGAGCTTAACCGAATAGGGGAGGCGTAGCGAAAGCGAGTCTGATAAGGGCGTCGTAGTTGCTGGGCGTAGACCCGAAACCGGATGATCTATCCATGGCCAGGATGAAGGTGCGGTAACACGCACTGGAGGTCCGAACCCACTAACGTTGAAAAGTTAGGGGATGAGCTGTGGATAGGGGTGAAAGGCTAAACAAATCCGGAAATAGCTGGTTCTCCCCGAAAACTATTTAGGTAGTGCGTCGTACGGACACTTGCGGGGGTAGAGCACTGTAATCGTTGGGGGGGTCACTGCGATCTACCCCGCGATAGCAAACTCCGAATACCGCAAAGTGATATACGGCAGACAGACATCGGGTGCTAACGTCCGGTGTC
The DNA here is from genome assembly GCF_048398245.1 of Thauera butanivorans. NCBI lineage: Bacteria > Pseudomonadati > Pseudomonadota > Betaproteobacteria > Rhodocyclales > Zoogloeaceae > Thauera > Thauera butanivorans. Next base: position 4,514,343 of record NZ_CP183038.1, on the reverse strand, counting down.
AAGAGGGAAACAACCCAGACCGCCAGCTAAGGTCCCAAATGCATGGCTAAGTGGCAAACGAGGTGGGAAGGCATAGACAGCTAGGAGGTTGGCTTAGAAGCAGCCACCCTTTAAAGAAAGCGTAATAGCTCACTAGTCGAGTCGTCCTGCGCGGAAGATGTAACGGGGCTCAAGCCATGAACCGAAGCTGCGGATGTGTCTTTGACACGTGGTAGGGGAGCGTTCCGTAGGCCTGCGAAGGTGTCTCGTAAGGGATGCTGGAGGTATCGGAAGTGCGAATGCTGACATGAGTAGCGATAAAGGGTGTGAAAAGCACCCTCGCCGTAAGCCCAAGGTTTCCTGCGCAACGTTCATCGGCGCAGGGTGAGTCGGCCCCTAAGGCGAGGCAGAAATGCGTAGTCGATGGGAAACGGGTCAATATTCCCGTACCGGTTCTAGATGCGATGGGGGGACGGAGAAGGTTAGGTTGGCCATCTGTTGGAATAGGTGGTTCAAGCGTGTAGGCGTGCCCGGTAGGCAAATCCGCCGGGCTGAGCTCAGGCGTGATAACGAGGCTCTTAGGAGCCGAAGCAACTGATACCCTGCTTCCAGGAAAAGCCTCTAAGCTTCAGTCTAGAATCGACCGTACCGCAAACCGACACAGGTGGGCTGGTAGAGAATACCCAGGCGCTTGAGAGAACTCAGGAGAAGGAACTCGGCAAATTGATACCGTAACTTCGGGAGAAGGTATGCCCCGTTAGCTTGTAGGAGCACATCCGAAGGGCGAAGGGGCCGCAGAGAATCGGTGGCTGCGACTGTTTATTAAAAACACAGCACTGTGCAAACACGAAAGTGGACGTATACGGTGTGACGCCTGCCCGGTGCCGGAAGGTTAAGTGATGGGGTGCAAGCTCTTGATCGAAGCCCCGGTAAACGGCGGCCGTAACTATAACGGTCCTAAGGTAGCGAAATTCCTTGTCGGGTAAGTTCCGACCTGCACGAATGGCGTAACGATGGCCACACTGTCTCCTCCTGAGACTCAGCGAAGTTGAAATGTTTGTGAAGATGCAATCTCCCCGCGGCTAGACGGAAAGACCCCATGAACCTTTACTGTAGCTTTGCATTGGACTTTGACGGGACTTGTGTAGGATAGGTGGGAGGCTATGAAACCGGGACGCCAGTTCCGGTGGAGCCATCCTTGAAATACCACCCTGGTGTCGTCGAGGTTCTAACCCAGGCCTGTGAATCCAGGTCGGGGACCGTGCATGGTGGGCAGTTTGACTGGGGCGGTCTCCTCCCAAAAGGTAACGGAGGAGTACGAAGGTCACCTAGGTACGGTCGGACATCGTACTGATAGTGCAATGGCAAAAGGTGGCTTGACTGCGAGACCCACACGTCGAGCAGGTGCGAAAGCAGGTCATAGTGATCCGGTGGTTCTGTATGGAAGGGCCATCGCTCAACGGATAAAAGGTACTCTGGGGATAACAGGCTGATTCCGCCCAAGAGTTCACATCGACGGCGGAGTTTGGCACCTCGATGTCGGCTCATCACATCCTGGGGCTGTAGTCGGTCCCAAGGGTATGGCTGTTCGCCATTTAAAGTGGTACGTGAGCTGGGTTTAAAACGTCGTGAGACAGTTTGGTCCCTATCTGCCGTGGGCGCTGGAAGTTTGAGAGGGCCTGCTCCTAGTACGAGAGGACCGGAGTGGACGCACCCCTGGTGTACCGGTTGTGACGCCAGTCGCATCGCCGGGTAGCTATGTGCGGAAGAGATAACCGCTGAAAGCATCTAAGCGGGAAACTCGCCTCAAGATGAGACTTCCCCGGGGCCCCGAGCCCCCTGAAGGGTCGTTGAAGACCACAACGTTGATAGGTCGGGTGTGGAAGCGTGGCAACACGTTGAGCTAACCGATACTAATTGCCCGTGTGGCTTGATCCTATAACCTTGAATGCACACTAGAACTCGTTGCACATCACACAACTCACACGCACTTCTTCTCACTTTGGCCCGCGCTCACGCTGCCCGACAGCACGCGCAGGCAACAAGTCACAGTCTGACGACCAGAGCTTTGTGGAACCACCCCTGCCCATCCCGAACAGGACCGTGAAACGCAAACGCGCCGATGATAGTGAGGCACGCCCTCGTGAAAGTAGGTCATCGTCAGACTAATCCATGCGCAACAACGCCCGAGAACTCAACAGTCTCTCGGGCGTTCGTGCGTGGACCCGCGATCAAACGGGGCCACGCACATGGATCAGCATCTTCTGCACGGGTGTCGCCGGGCGGCTCAGCGGACCCCGAAACCTGCGTCCTCGATTGCTTGGTAGATGTCTGCCGACGAAACGAAATCGCCATGTTCGATCGTTGCTTCGCCGGTTTCGAACAGGATTTCCAGATAACCGATGCCTGGAAGATCCTGGATGGCGTTGGTGACCAGGCGCAGGCATTGCTCGTCCTGCATGCCGCTGATGATCAGAGTGGTCGTTTGCATGGAAAATGCCCCGCTTGAGTATCCGATGAGCGGTCGTGCGATGTTTGCCGACCAGACCGTAAGGCCCGATGATACTGGAGGCGATATGGGGGAGCGGAAAAAGATGTCCATGTTGTGGGAGGCCGGGAAACACCGGCTCGTACAGAGAGCGTTTATCCTGAAAGCCTGGAGCCAGGCGCGGATGCCGGCATGAGAATCGGCACTGTACGCAAACCGATTCGAACACCCCTTCTCCCGATCCCACGAACTACCGATGACCTTTCCTGATTATTCTTTTGGCGACATGCTCGAAAGAAAGCTTCGCTTGCTCCCTGCCGATGCTTTGACGGCAGGCGCGATCGCACATGGCGATCTGCTCGAATGTGCCCCTGCCTTGCCGCTGTGCGAAGCGGCACGCCTGATGAGTGAACGCCGCGTCAGTTCGATTGTCGTCGTGGAAGAAGGGCAAATCCTCGGTATCTGGACAGAGCGGGACGCTCTGGCGATCAACTTTACCGATCCGGCGGCCTTCTTGCGGCCGATTTCCGACGTCATGAGTGCCCCGGTACGTACCGTACCGGCGGCCATGAGCCTGCACGAACTGACCCAGCGCTTCCGCGAAGAGCAGATGCGCCACTATCTGGTGGTGGATGAAGAAAGCGGGCGGCGCTGCGGCATCGTGTCCTTGTCCGATGTAGTGCTCAACCAGGGGGTCGAGCACTATCTCAAGCTGCGCAAGGTCGACTCGCTGATCAAAGGCGGCCTGCGAGTGCTGCCTGCGGATACCTCCATGACCGAGGCCACCCGCCTGATGCACGAAGCTGCACTCGATGCGGTGGTGGTGGATTTTGGTGCCGGCCTCGCTGCCAAAGGGCAAGGGCGCTACGGGATCGTGACCGAACGTGATGTCATGCGGCTGGTGGCAAGGAAGGAGCTGGGTCTTGCGATCGGCGAACTGGCAAGCCGTCCGCTGCTGACGGTCGATGAGCACTACAGCCTGTACCGCGCCCGGGCAATGATGACCGAGCGCTGCATCCGCCACATCGGCGTGCTGCACAGCGATGGCTCACTGGCCGATGTGATCAGCTTCCGCGACATCCTGGGCAGCATGGAACTTGCCTATGTCGACGAACTGCATCAGGCATTGCATGAATCGGACCGCGCCCTGAGCCATTCCCGGCGCAACCTGTATCTGGCAGAACAGGTCATCGAAAGCTCGCTCGAAGGCATCATGGTCACCGATGCCCAGGGCCTGATCATCTCGGTCAACCCCGCATTCAGCCGACTCACCGGCTATGCTGCCGAAGAAGTCATCGGCCGCTGCCCCACGCTATTGTCTTCCGGCAGGCAGAGCCCGGCTTTCTATGCCCGCATGTGGGTATGCCTGCAGACAGAAGGCAAGTGGCAGGGAGAAATCTGGAACAGGCGCAAATCGGGCGAGATCTACCCGGAGCTGCTCCACATCACGGCGATCAAGGACGAAAAGGGGCAGGTGACCCACTATGCGGCCGTGTTCACCGACATCAGCCTGCTGAAGGAAACCGAGGCCCGCATCCGCGACCTTGCCTACTACGATCCATTGACCGGCTTGCCGAACCGGCGCTTGCTTGAAGACCGTCTGCAGGTCGAACTGTCGCATGCGGCGCGGATGTGCAGCCGGCTCGCAGTGATGTTCGTCGACCTCGATCGTTTCAAGCGCATCAACGACAGCCTGGGGCATGAAATCGGTGATCGCGTATTGGTGGAAGTTGCCAGTCGCATCCGTCTCTGTCTCAGGGATGACGACACGGTCGCGCGCATGGGCGGGGACGAATTCATCGTCGTCCTCGGCAATCTCGCCCAGCCCGATGCCGCCGCGGCGACGGCGCGCCGCATCGTTGCGGCCTTGCGCAGGCCGATTGCCATCGATGGCCGCGAGCTGGTGGTGACGACCAGCATCGGCATCAGCATCTATCCGGACGATTCAGCCGATTCGGCGACGCTGATCAAGAATGCCGACATCGCCATGTACCGGGCAAAGGAAGAGGGGCGCAACAGTTTCCAGCTCTACCAGCCGGCGATGAACGCCCGCAGCCTGGAACATCTGGCGCTCGAGACGGCACTGCACGGCGCGTTGCAGCGCGACCAGCTGCTGCTGCACTTTCAGCCGCTGGTGCGGGCGGATACTGGCGAACCGGTTGCGGTCGAGGCCTTGCTGCGCTGGCAGCACCCCGAACTGGGCCTGGTGTCGCCGGCGGATTTCATCTCCCTGGCCGAGGAAACGGGCCTGATCGTGCCGATCGGCGAATGGGTGCTGCGCCACGCCTGTCTCTGCCACGGCAGGTGGCGTGAGGACGAGCGGGCGCCGTTGCGCATGATGGTGAATATCTCGGCACGACAGTTCCGCCAGGAAGGCTTCGTCGAGATGGTCGGGCGCGTACTGCACGAGACGGAAATGGAGCCCTCGCTGCTGACGCTCGAACTGACCGAAAGCATGCTGATGGACGACACCGAAGCGTCGGTGCTGCGGATGCAGAAGCTGCGCGAACTCGGGGTCAGTCTGGCTCTGGATGATTTTGGCACCGGCTATTCGTCGCTGGCCTACCTGAAGGATTTCCCGATCGACGAACTGAAGATCGACCGCCTTTTCGTTCGCGGCATCGACCGCAATATGCGCGACGCTGCGCTGGCGTCGGCGATCATTTCTCTCGGCCACAGCCTGGGCTTGAGGGTGGTGGCCGAGGGCGTCGAAACCCGCGCCCATCTCGACGTGCTGCAGCGGCATGGCTGCGATCTGGCCCAGGGCTTCCATTTCAGCAAGCCCTTGCCGTGGCAAACCTTCGTGGCGATGTACGGTAAGGCTTCTGCTCAGGCCGTGCCAGGGTCGAGCGCCTGCCAGGCCGCACGCACGGCTTCTGCGCCGTAGGCCCGTTCCAGCCGGCGCACGGTGAAATGACCGCGGCTGACGTCCTGGAAGTGGTTCATGAACATCAGGTTGATGCCGGCGCCGGCCGCCGCGCCGATGCCGGGCACCAGCATGCCGGCGGCTTTCTGTGTCAGCTGTACCTTGTAGCGCGCGGCGACCATCGTGATCAGCCGTACCAGTGCCGGTGCGCCCTCGCTGGTCAGGCCTTTTTCCGCCAGATGACGCGCCGCTTCGCCCACCGTGGTTGCCAGCGCCGCGCGCACGGCGTAGTAGCCGGATTCCGTCGCATCGTCGCTGCGGCTGGTGCCGCCCAAGGCAAAGACTTCCAGTGCCGCCAGCCGTGCCTGGGCGCTGCCGATGTCCTCGCCTTCGGCACGGGCGATGTCGAGGATGGCGCGCATGATCAGCACCGTCGACACCGGAATCTCCACCGCCAGCCCCGCCAAGCCGAAAGCTCCGCCCGCCCCGCCGCTGATCGAGCCGAGCAGCTTGTGCAGCCGGGGCGAGGCATCGCGCGCTTCGGGTTTCAGCGTCCTGGCGGCGGTTTCCAGCGCTTTCAGCAAGGCATCGTGCGCAAGCGCGCCGACGCGGCCGCGCCAGCTTGCCGGCAGGCGCGCAATGCCCTTTTCCAGCGGACTGCCGACCAGGTTGCTCAATCGGGCGGCGAGGCTGGGCTGGTCGAGCAGCACGCGGGCGCGGGCCAGTTCGTCGAGGTCGGCAGGAGAAAGCAGAAGTGTGCTCATGCGGCGCAAGGCTATGGACGTGTTCCTGCTGCGTCAGACGCCGTGTGCCAGCGGGCGTTCCGCGCCGGATGGCTTAGGACGGCCTGCCGGCTTCCAGCGACTGCAGGATCGCCGCGCCCAGCACCGCCGCCGATTGCGCCCCCGACGCTGCCAGCTTGCGGTTGAAGATGAAAAAGGGCACGCCCTCGACGCCCTGCCTGCGCACGCCTTCGGCCATGCGCCTGACCTTGTCGATGTCTTCGCGGCCGTCGAGCCATTCGCGCACCGTATCACGCCGCTCGCCGTTGGCGGCGGCGATGTCGGCCAGCGTGTCCTTGTCGCCGATGTCGCGGCCTTCCTGGAAATGGGCGGCGAACAGCGCGCCGGCCAGCGCCTGGATGCGCGCTGGCGTCTGGCCGACGGCTTGGGCACGGTACATCAGGCGGTGCGCTTGCAGCGTGTCGGGACGGGTACGGATGTGTTCGAAGGCGTAAGTCAGGCCATCCTCGGCGGCCGCCTCACTCACCTTGGCGAGCACGGCGTCGGCCTTGAGCGGGCCGCCGAACTTCGCTTCGAGGAATTCGCGATAAGGCTCGCCGGCTTCCGGCGTGTCGGGATTCAGGAAGAAGGGCAGCCAGTTGATGCGGATGTCGAGGTCGGGCCGGCTGGCTTTCACTTCTTCGATTGCGCGGTCGAGCCGTACCTTGCCGAGAAAGCACCAGGGGCAGACGAAGTCGGAAACGAGGTCGATGTTCAGGATCATGGCAGTGGGGGCTGGAGCGACGGGAATGGGCGAGGATCAAGCGATGGGGCCGGCAGTGCCGGATCAGAGAAAACGCGCGATGAAACAGGGCCGGGCCGGATCGGCGCCGGCGGGCAGCGGCAGCCACACGCGCCGGCCGCTGCCGGGGATGCGTTCCACGGTGCTGCCATCGGCCGTCAGGATGCGATCGAGCTTCAACTCATGGTTGCCGCCCGGCTGCACGAACTCCAGCCGGTCGCCTACACCGAAGCCGTTCTTGACTTCGACTTCGGCCAGGCCGCGCGCCGCATCGTAGCCGACCATTTCAGCGACCAGCAGGCTGCGGCCGGATTCGGAGTGGCCGCGCAGGTAGTTCTGATGCTCGGGCGTATGGTGGCGCTGGTAGAAGCCGTCGGTGTAGCCCCGGCTGGCGAGGCCCTCGAGTTCGCCGAGCAGGCGGAGGTCGAAGGGGCGGCCGGCGACCGCATCGTCGATCGCGCGGCGATAGCCCTGGCTGGCGCGGGCGACGTAGTAGGGGCTCTTGGTGCGGCCTTCGATCTTCAGCGAATCGACGCCGATCTCCACCAGCCGCTGCACGTGCTCGATCGCGCGCAGGTCCCTGGAGTTCAGGATGTAGGTGCCGTGCTCGTCCTCCTCGATCGGCATCAACTCGCCGGGGCGGGTGCCTTCCTCCAGCAGCCAGACCTTGCTGCCGCCGATGTGGCGCGGCCCGCCGCCGAGTGCCAGGCCTTGCGCGGTGTCGAGCCGGCTGCGGGTGGCGGTGCCGACGGCGCCCGAGTCCTTCGGGTTGCCGATCGGCGTGTCGCCGCAGGCCTGCACGTCGCCGGCGGCGTTCTCGTCGGCGGCGTGCAGCTTGTAGTCCCAGCGGCAGGAGTTGGTGCAGCTGCCCTGGTTGGGGTCGCGGTGGTTGAAGTAGCCCGACAGCAGGCAGCGGCCCGAATAGGCGATGCACAGCGCGCCATGGACGAAGACTTCCAGCTCCATGTCCGGACAGGCGTCGCGGATCTCGGCGACTTCGTCGAGCGACAGCTCGCGCGACAGGATGATGCGCTTGATGCCGGCCGACTGCCAGAAGCGCACTGAGGCGTAGTTGGTGGTGTTGGCCTGCACCGACAGGTGGATGTCCGTCTCGGGCCAGCGTTCGCGCACCATCATCATCAGCCCGGGATCGGCCATGATCAGCGCGTCGGGCTTCAGTTCCATCACCGGCGCCATGTCTTCCGCGAAGCTGCGGATCTTGGCGTTGTGCGGGTAGATGTTGGCGACGAGGTAGAACAGCTTGCCTGCCGCGCGTGCCTCGGCCATGCCTGCGGCCAGGGTGTCGAGCTGGCCGAAGCTGTTGTTGCGCACGCGCAGCGAATAGCGCGGCTGGCCGGCATAGACGGCGTCGGCGCCATAGGCAAAGGCGGTGCGCATCATGTCGAGCGTGCCGGCAGGGGCGAGCAGTTCCGGGCGGCGGGGAGTGTGAAGCATGTATTTGAATTTTATGAAGGTTCGGTGAGGGCGGGATTGTAAGCCCTAATGCCCGGCAGCGCCGGCGCCGGCCGTGCCGTGGCCGGTGAAAGACCTCGGGCAAATGGCGCCAGGCAAATGACGTCAGGCGGTATCGGCCGGCGTCTGCACGATCCAGTCGGCCAGCCCTCGTGCGGCTGCCAGGCCGGTGGCGAAGCAGGCGGTCAGCAGGTAGCCGCCGGTGGGCGCTTCCCAGTCCAGCATCTCGCCGGCGACGAACACGCCCGGCCGCGCGCGCAGCATCAGCCTGTCGTCCACTGCCTCGAAGCGGACGCCGCCGGCGCTGCTGATGGCCTCGTCGAGCGGCCGCGCTGCGGTCAGCGTCAAGGGCAGCGACTTGATGCCGGCCGCGAGCCGGGCAGGGCTGTCGAATGCGTCCTGCGGCAGGCATTCGCGCAACAGCGCGGCCTTGATGCCCTTGATGCCGGCCTGGCCCTGCAGGTGGCTGGCCATCGAGCGGCTGCCGCGGGGGCGGGCGAGCTCGGCGGCCAGGCGCTGCTGGCTGCGGCCGGGGGCCAGATCGAGTTCCAGCGTGGCCTGACATCGTGCCGAGATCGTGTCGCGCAAGGCAGTGGACAGTGCGTAGATCAGCCCGCCTTCGATGCCGGTCGCCGAGACCAGGCACTCACCGGCGCGTTCATGGCACTGGCCGTCGGTTGCGGCAAGGCGGCCGACCACGTTCTTGAGCGGCTGGCCCTTGAAACGGGTGAGGAAATGCGTGCTCCAGCCGGCCGCGACGTCGAAGCCGCAGTTCGCCGGCTGCAGCTCCGCGACTTCGACGCCGAGTGCGCGCAGGCAGGGGACCCAGGCCCCGTCCGAGCCGAACTTAGCCCAACTGCCGCCGCCCAGCGCGAGCAGCACGGCGTCGGCTTCGACACGTCGCTCGCCGTCCGGGATGGAAAAGCGCAGCAACTGGCGAGTGCCGGCGGGCTCGTCGGCCCAGCCCAGCCAGCGGTGCCGGACTTCGAAGTGCACGCCGGCGCTGCGCAGCCGTGCCAGCCAGGCGCGCAGCAGCGGCGCGGCTTTCATTTCCTGCGGAAACACGCGGCCCGAACTGCCGACGAAGGTCTCCACGCCCAGGCCGTGCGCCCAGTCGCGCAAGGCCTGCGGCCCGAAGGCACGGATCATCGGTTCGAGCACGCCGCGCCTGGCGCCGTAGCGCGACAGGAAGGTGTCGAGCGCTTCGCCGTGGGTCAGGTTGAGGCCGCCGCGCCCGGCGAGCAGGAACTTGCGGCCGACCGAGGGCATCGCGTCGAAGACCGTGACCGCCATTCCGGCGGCCGCAAGCGCTTCCGCTGCCATCAGCCCGGCCGGCCCGCCGCCGATGACGGCGACGTGGCGGGGCAAGTGCGGACGGATGGCGGTCACGGAACGTGTCGTCATGGACGGGGCGGCCGCGTGGGACGATGCCGCGGCGTGCTTCACGCCGGAAAGCGGCGGCGGAAGCCGTCCGGTACGGGGGCCTTGCTGCGCTTGCCGTAGTCGAAGAAGACGATGCCGGTCTTGCCATGTGCGATCTCGCGCCCGCTGTCCTCGTCCGTCATGCGCCATGCGAGGTCGCAGCCGAAATCGTGGAAGTCGTGCGCGGCCATCTCGACCACCATGGTCTCGCCGTGGAAGGCTTCCGAGCGGTAGCGTGCGGCGACGTCGGCGACGATGATGCCCAGCCCTTCGACGTCCAGCTCGGTATAGCCCATCGACTTCAGGAAGCGGACCCTGGCTTCGGACACCAGGCCGAGCAACTGGGCATTGTCGAGATGCCGGCCATGGTTGATGTGGGTGATCAGTAGCGGGATCCGGGTGCGGAAAGGAAAGGCGTCGGGCAGTTCGATGCGGATGCGGGCCATGAGTGGTTTCGGCGTCGGGATGTGAACGGGAGACGGCCCGGGCGTTGCCGTCCGGGCCGTGCGCTTGCGTGCGGCCTCGGGCGGCCGCCGCCATGTCAGGCCTGCGGCGGAATGCGCAGCACCTGGCCCGGATAGATCTTGTCCGGGTGCGACAGCATCGGCTTGTTGGCCTCGAAGATCACCGGATACTTGTTGGCGTTGCCGTAGAACTTCTTGGCGATCGCCGACAGCGTGTCGCCGCGCACCACGGTGTGGAACTGCGCTTCCGGCTCGCTGCGGGTGACGCTCATGCGGTCTTCGACCTTGGACACGCCGGCGACGTTGCCCGCGGCGAGCAGGATCTTCTCGCGCGTCGCCTGATCGGGCGCGGTACCCGACACGGTGACGACCGAAGCCGCGCCGTCGAACTCGATCGCCAGATCGGTCGGCGCCAGTTGCAGGGAGCTGATGTAGTTGTGGATCGCGGATGCGGCCTTGGCATTGGCGGCAGCCGCATCCGGCGCTGCTTCGGCTGCCTTGGCCTCACCGCTGCCGAAGAGCTTTTCGCCGGCTTCCTTGATGAAATCGAACAATCCCATGTGACTTCCTCCTGGTTGGCTGTGACGCGAGGCGTTCAGCATAGACGATTCCTTTGCCGCCGGTCCATGCCGCAACCGCCCGGCGGGCACACGCGGTCCGTCCCGAGCGTCGATGCAGTCCGTTGCGGAGAGTGCGATGGCGTTCAGGTAGAATCGCGCGGTTGATTCCGTCTTTTCATTTTCTTGCCAGGAGAGTGCAGCACATGTTCGATCAGGAAGACAGCGACCTGGGCGTCGTCATGGGCGTGGTGTTCGGCATCATCGCGCTGGTCATCGCCTTCGTCATCGGCCTCGGTGTGTACCAGCAGCGGTCGGTGCAGGCGGCTGCGCCGCTTGCGGTGGCCGAGGGGGTTTTCGTCGACGTGGCCGAAGTCGGCGAGCCGCTGGTGAAGATCTATTTCGATCTGGGCCAGATCGCGCTGCCGGCGACCGCACCCGAGCAGATCGCCACCGTGCTTGCCGCGCTGGAAGCCGCACCTGAAGCGAACGTGCTGCTGTCGGGCTACCATGACGAGACCGGCGGTGCAGCGGTCAATGCCGAAGTGGCCAGGCAGCGTGCGCTGTCGGTACGTGATGCGCTGGTCGCGGCAGGCGTCCCCGAAGCCCGCGTGCTGATGCGCCGTCCGGCGGTGACCCTGGGGGGCAGCGATGCTGCCGAAGCGCGCCGGGTCGAGGCGCGCGTGCAGTAAGCGGCAAAGTCGAAATTTGCTGCAAGAAGGCCGGGCGCTTGCCCGGCTTTCTGCTTTCTGCTGCGGGACCAGCCCGAACCGCGGATGCCCATCACCGTGCAAGGATTTGCCTGCCCTGATCTGGTGCGCACGCACCGATGCTGTGCGATTGCGGCGTTTCTCGCCTGAATTTCTCGCTTTTGCGTAAAAAATGCACCATTTTGGCGAATCTTGATGCACAATATTGGGGAATCCACGCGACTGCCTCGGGTAAAACCGAGGCAGTCGCGTGCGCGTGTCCATCCACTAACAGGCGAAGCGTCATCATGAAATATCAGTCTCTCGAGGAGTTCCTGGCATACGTTGAGCAGCGTAACCCCGGCCAACCTGAATATCTGCAGGCGGTCAGTGAAGTCATGGAGAGCCTCTGGCCCTTCATTTCCGCCAACAAACGCTATGCCGAGCATTCTCTCCTCGACCGTCTGATCGAACCCGAGCGCGTCATCATGTTCCGTGTGTCCTGGGTGGATGACAAGGGCGACGTCCAGGTCAATCGTGGCTACCGCATCCAGCACAGCTCGGCGATCGGCCCCTACAAGGGCGGCCTGCGCTTCCATCCCTCGGTGAACCTGTCGATCCTGAAGTTCCTCGCTTTCGAGCAGACCTTCAAGAATGCGCTGACCACGCTGCCGATGGGCGGTGGCAAGGGCGGCTCCGACTTCGATCCGAAGGGCCGTAGCCCGGGCGAGGTCATGCGTTTCTGCCAGGCATTCATGAGCGAGCTGTATCGCCACGTCGGGCCCGACACCGACGTGCCGGCCGGCGACATCGGCGTCGGCGGCCGCGAAGTCGGCTTCATGGCCGGCATGATGAAGAAGCTGTCGAACAACGCCGCCTGCGTGTTCACCGGCAAGGGCCTGACCTTCGGCGGCTCGCTGATCCGTCCCGAATCGACCGGCTACGGCACCGTCTATTTCGCCAACGCGATGCTCGAACACGCCGGCCGCGACATCAAGGGCATGCGCGTGGCGGTGTCCGGTTCGGGCAACGTCGCCCAGTACGCGATCGAGAAGCTGCTCGAACTCGGCGCCAAGCCGATCACCTGCTCGGATTCGAGCGGCACCGTGATCGACGAGGAAGGCTTCACTGCCGAGAAGCTCGCGGTGCTGATGGAAGTCAAGAATCACCTCTACGGCCGCGTGTCCGACTATGCCGGGCGGGTCGGCGCCCGCTTCGAACCCAAGGTGCGCCCGTGGCACGTGCCGGTCGAGGTTGCGCTGCCCTGCGCCACCCAGAACGAGCTCGATGCCAACGACGCTGCCACGCTGGTCAGGAACGGCGTGGTCGCGGTCGCCGAAGGCGCCAACATGCCGAGCACCGCCGAAGCCGTGAAGATCTTCGAGAGCAACGGCGTGCTGTACGCGCCGGGCAAGGCGTCGAACGCCGGCGGCGTGGCGACGTCCGGCCTGGAAATGAGCCAGAACGCGATGCGCATCTCGTGGACCCGCGAGGAAGTCGACGCCCGCCTGAAGGAGATCATGCTCGGCATCCACGCCGCCTGCCTCAAGTACGGCAAGCGCGAGGACGGCAGCGTCAGCTATGCCGACGGCGCCAATGTCGCCGGCTTCGTCAAGGTGGCCGAGGCGATGCAGGCCCAGGGCGTGATCTGATCGCCTGAGCCGCACGGGGCCTGCCGCGCCCCATGCGCCAGCAAACCCGCTCGCCGTGCCCGGTGCCGGCCAGCGGGTTTTTCCGTTCACCGGCCCGTTCGGGCCGATCGGTTAAACTGCCGCCGATTTCAGGCTTTCAGGAGTGTCATCCATGGTTCAGGCCAGCATCGTCCCGGTCACCCCCTTCCAGCAGAATTGCAGCATCCTGTGGTGCGAGCGCACGAAGAAGGCGGCCGTCGTGGACCCCGGCGGCGACATCGAGCGCATCCTCGCCGCGGTGCAGGAACTTGGCGTGACGGTCGACAAGATCCTGATCACCCATGGCCACATCGACCATGCCGGCGGCGCGGCGAAGCTGGCGCGCGAACTCGGGGTGCCGATCGAGGGCCCGCAGGAGGAAGATCGCTTCTGGATCGAAGGCATGGCGCAGCAGAGCAGGATGTTCGGCTTTCCGGACGTCGAGACTTTCGAGCCCGACCGCTGGCTGCACGACGGCGACACCGTCAGCGTCGGCGACGAGCGCTTCGACGTCATCCACACGCCCGGCCATACGCCCGGCCACGTCGTGTTCGTACACCCGGGCGCGCGCCTGGCCGTCGTCGGCGACGTGCTGTTCGCCGGCTCCATCGGCCGCACCGATTTCCCGCGCGGCGACCACCAGACCCTGATCCGCTCGATCCGCGACAAGTTGTTCCCGCTGGGCGACGACATCACCTTCATCCCGGGCCACGGCCCCACCTCGACTTTCGGCGAGGAGCGCGAGAGCAATCCCTTCGTCGGCGCCTACGGCTGATGTGCGGCCGGCAAGGGGCGGCCGGCCGCTTCGGGTAACCGGACGCTTGTCCGCCCTGCCGATCCAGCGCAGTATTCCGCGATCCGGCGCTCCAGGCAGAGAGCAGATAACCACGGCAGAGGTATCAGATGAGCAAGCAGGAAAACAACAAGAGTCACCAGTGGCGTTTCTTCCGCTCGGGCGGATTCGACCAAGTCCTGATCGAGAACGTGGATGACCTGCGCCACCTCGGCGAACTCGATCAGAAGCTGTGGTCGGTTCTTGCCTGCCCGACGTCCGGCCTGGAATTCGACACACGTACGCTGCAACTGCTCGACAGCGACGGCGACGGCAGCATCCGCGCGCCGGAGGTGATCGCTGCGGCGGACTGGCTCTGCGCCGTGCTCAAGACACCGGAGGTGCTGTTCCATGCCGGCGACGGCCTGCTGCTGGAAGCGATCGCCGGCGAACACTCCGAGGGCGCCAGGCTGCTGGCGACTGCCCGGAAAGTGCTCGCCTACATGGGCAAGCCGGAGGCCGATTCGATCGAGGTGGCCGATTTCGCCGAACCCTCGCGCCTCTTTGCGCCCGGGCACGCCAACGGCGACGGCATCGTGCCCGCCGAATTCGCCGCGAACGCAGCCCAGGCCGCCCTGATCGGCCTGATCATCGAGCATTTCGGTGCCGCCGAGGACCGCAGCGGCCAGCCCGGCGTCGATCTGGACAAGGTGTCGGCCTTCTTTGCTGCGGTGCAGGACGCCGTCGCCTGGCACGACCAGGCCGCAGCCAGCCCGGATACCGTGCTGCCGCTGGGCGAGGGAACGGCCGATGCCGCCGCGGTGTTCGATGCGGTGCGCGCAAAGATCGAGGATTTCTTCACCCGTTGCCGCCTCGCCGCTTTCGACGGCCGTGCCGCCGATGCGCTGAACCCCGCCGACGAGGCCTATGCCGAACTGAGCCCGCAGGCGCTGGCCACCGACGCCGAAGGCGTGGCCGCGCTGCCGCTGGCCCAGGTCCGTGCCGACCGCGCGCTGCCGCTGGCAGACGGGCTCAACCCCGCCTGGCAGGCGCGCATCGTGGCGCTGCGCGATACGGTCGTGAAACCTATCCTGGGCGAGCGCAGCGAACTGTCACATGCCGAATGGCAGGACATCGCCGCCCGCTTCGATGCCTACCGTGCCTGGCTCGCCGCCCGGCCGGCGACACCGGTCGCGGCGCTGGACGCCGGGCAACTGCGCGAGCTGCTCGCCGGCACGGCGCAAGCCGAGCTGGCGGCGCTGATCGAGCGCGACCTGGCAGCCGAAACCGCCGCCGCCCAGGTCGATGCGCTCGAACGCCTGGTGCGCTACAAGCGCGACTTCGTCACCCTGCTGCGCAACTTCGTCACCCTCAGCGATTTCTACGGCGCTGGCGACAAGGCCATCTTCCAGGCCGGTACGCTGTATCTGGACCAGCGCAGTTGCGAGCTTTGCCTGCGCGTGCCGGACATGGCGCGCCACGCCGCACTCGCCCCCCTTTCGGGCACCTACCTCGTCTATTGCGAATGCGTGCGCCAGGGCGAGGCGCCGATGAACATCGTCGCGGCGATGACCGGCGGCGATGCCGACGAAATGATGGTGCCCGGCCGCAATGGCGTGTTCTACGACCGCCTGGGACGCGACTGGCATGCCAGCGTGGTGCAGGTGGTCGAGGCGCCGATCAGCGTGCGCCAGGCCTTCTGGTCGCCCTACAAGCGCATCGCCCGCATGATCGGCGACCAGATCCAGAAATTCGCCGCATCGCGCGACAAGGCGGTCGAGGACAAGGCCGCCGCGCGCGTCGCCGATGCCGGCGCGAAGGCCGAGGCGCCGGCGCCCGCTGCCGCGCCGGCCTTCGACATCGCCAAGTTCGCCGGCATCTTCGCCGCCATCGGCCTCGCGCTGGGCGCGCTGGGCACCGCGCTGGCGGCGGTGGTCACCGGTTTCCTGTCGCTGCCGGCCTGGCAGATGCCGCTCGTCGTCGTCGGCATCGTGCTGCTGATTTCCGGGCCGTCGATGCTGCTGGCCTGGCTCAAGCTGCGCCAGCGCAACCTCGGCCCGCTGCTCGACGCCAACGGCTGGGCGGTCAACACCCGCGCGCGCATCAACATCCCGTTCGGCGGCGCCCTGACCGGTGTGGCGAAGCTGCCGGCCGGCGCTTCCCGCACGATGGCCGACCCCTACGCGGAAAAGGAAACGCCGTGGGGCACTTGGCTGTTCCTGCTCGCCGTGGTGATCACGGCGCTGGTGCTGTGGCGCCAGGGCGTGTACGACAGCTTCTTCACCCAGCCCGAAGCCGAGGCGCCGGTGGCGGAGGAAAGCGCGGCGGCGCCTGCCGGGGAAGCGCCCGCAGCACCGCCGGCCGAGGGCGAGTGAAGAACGGGGCCTGGCGGGGCGCTTCGGTGCCCCGCGTCAAACCCGCGCGCGGAACACCGGCAGGCGCCAGCGGAAGCGTATCGCACACAGCCGCAGCAGCAGCGTGGTCATGCCGCCCGCCAGTGCAGCCCAGCCGGGGCTGAGGCCATGGGCCATCAAGCCCAGCAGCAACAGCGCGCCCAGCCACGAAGCGGTCGCGTACAGCTCGCCGTTGAACACCAGCGGCACTTCGTTGCACAGCACGTCGCGCACGATGCCGCCGAACACCCCGGTGATCACGCCCATCAGGCTCGCCACCAGCCATGGCGCGCCCATCGCCAGCGCGGCCTGGGTGCCGGACACGGTGAATAGCGCCAGTCCGATCGCATCGGGCAGCAGGAACAGCCGCGCCGGCAGCCGCACGCGGCGCACCAGCAGGAAAGTCGCCAGTCCGGCGATCATCGCCGCGATCAGGTAGCTCTGGTCGGCGATCCAGAACACCGTGCGGTCCAGCAGTACGTCGCGCAGCGAGCCGCCGCCGAGCGAGGCCGCCAGTGCCACGACGACGATGCCGAACATGTCGAAAGGCTTGCGCCCGGCGTCGAGCACGCCGGCAGCCGCCTGGGCGGCGACGCCGGCGATGCCGATGCCGTAGAGGATGGATTCGATGCCTTGCATGCGGCGAGAGCATAGCATCGGCCGCAGCGCGGAGCAGTGGCGCGTCTGCCACGGCATGAAGGCTCGCCGCAGGCGCATCGGGCGAATTTCAAACGATCGTTTGAATTCGGCTCCCGCGATGCTACAGTCGGTTCTTCCATCCTCGCACGACTTGCGAGAACACGCACAGGAGAACTGCAGATGAGCCTTCCCGCCAGCCTTCACGGCCGTTTCAGCGTGCCGGTGATCGCCGCGCCGATGTTCCTGGTGTCCGGCCCCGAACTGGTCATCGAGACCTGCAAGGCCGGCGTCGCCGGCACCTTCCCGGCGCTGAACGCACGCCCCGCGGCGCAGCTCGACGAATGGCTCACCCGCATCGATACCGAACTGGCCGCCTTCCGCGCCGCCAATCCCGCCGCGCCCTGCGCGCCGCACGGCGTCAATCTGATCCTGCATGCGTCGAACGCGCGCTTGAAGGAAGATCTCGCCACCCTGGTGCGCCATCGCGTGCCGATCGTCATCACCAGCCTGGGCAATCCCGCCGAAGTGGCCGACGTGGTGCACGGCTACGGCGGCCTGGTGCTGTCGGACGTGGTGCATGCCTATCATGCGCGCAAGGCGATCGCGGCCGGTGTGGACGGCATCATCGCGGTGGCGGGCGGCGCCGGCGGCCATGCCGGCGTCCAGAGCACGATCAGCCTGGTGCGCGAGATCCGTGAATTCTGGGACGGCCTGCTGGTGGCCGCCGGGTCGATCTCGGACGGCGCGGCGATCCGTGCGGTCGAGGTGCTGGGTGCCGACCTGGCCTACATGGGCACGCGCTTCATCGCCACGCGCGAATCCATGGCGCAGCCGGAATACAAGCAGATGGTGGTCGAATCCACGCCGGCCGACATCGTCTACACCGACGCCATTTCCGGTGCCAACGCCAACTTCATGTGGCCCAGCCTGGAGCGCGCCGGCTACCGCCGCGAGGAACTGGCCGCAGGCTTCGGCAAGGGCAAGCTGCACGACCTGTCCGAAGAGGCCAAGGCCTGGCGCGACGTCTGGAGCGCGGGCCATGGCGTCGCCACCATCGACGACGTGCCCGCGGTGGCCGAACTGGTGGCACGGCTCGCCGCCGAATATCGCGCCGCCTGCGCCTTGCCGCCGAGTGCCGTGCTGGCGCCTGCCTGAATTTCGCCTCCGCGGCAGACGCAGTTTCCATCGGCATCGTGTGCCCCGCGGCAAGGCGTCTGCCTGCCGGTGCCGGCGTACCAGGCGGATCGGCTATGCTCTGCCCCCATGCTCGCGTTTCTACAGGTCCTGTCCAGCGGAATCGCCATCGGCTGTGTATATGGCCTGGTGGCGCTGTCCTTCGTGCTGATCTTCAAGGCGACGCAGACGGTCAGCTTCATGCAGGGCGACCTGCTGATGCTGGGCGGCTTCGCCGGACTGGCGCTGCACTTGGCGGCCGGCTGGCCATTGATGCTGTCGGCGCTCGCGGCGGTGCTTGCGCTTGCCTTGCTCGGTGCCGGGCTGGAACGTGCCGTGCTGCGCCGGACCATCGGTCAGCCGCACCTCGTCGCGGTGCTGCTGACCTTCGGCCTCGGCATGATGATGCGCGGCGGCGTGGCCTCGGTGCCGGCGGCCGCGCAGGACATGTACCGCCTGCCGTTCGCCGCCGACACGCTCGAACTCGGCCCGCTGGTGCTGGCTGCCAGCCATCTCTGGGTGATCGGTGCCACCATGGTGCTGGCGCTGCTGCTCGCCGCCTTCTTCCGCCACACCCGTGCCGGGATCGCGCTGCGCGCCTGCGCCGAGGATGCGCGCAGCGCAGCGCTGATGGGCGTGCCGGTGGCGCGCATGCACACGCTGGCCTGGGCGCTGGGCGCCGGTCTGGCGGCAGTGGCCGGGCTGCTGCTGGCGCCGATCACCTTCGTGCATCTGAACATGGGCTTCATCGCGCTGAAGGCATTCCCTGCCGCCGTGCTGGGCGGCCTCACCAGCCTGCCGGGCGCGCTGGCCGGCGGCGTGTTCCTCGGCGTGGCCGAGGCGCTGGCGGGCCTGGCGCTGCCCGAAGGCGCCAAGGACGTCGTGCCCTACGTGCTGCTGATGGCGGCTCTGCTGCTGTTCCCGACCGGCCTCGCCGGCGGGCGTGGCGGCGGAGACGGGCGATGAGGCGGGCGGCAGTCCTGCGCCCCTTGCTGGCCTGGACGCTGCTGCTGGCGCTTGCGGTGGCCTCGCTGGGCGCCGATTTCGCTTTCGGCCAGGCGACGCTGGTGGTGACCTACGCGATCGCCGGCCTCGGCGTCGTCATCATCGTCGGCCAGGCGGGGCAGATCGTGCTCGGCCAGGGCGCCTTCGTCGCGCTCGGCGCCTACGCCCAGGCGCTGCTGGTGCAGGCGGGCGTGGCGCCGCTGCCGGCCTTGCCGATTGCCGCCGCGGCCGGCGCGCTGGGCGGCGCGCTGGCGAGCCTGCCGGCCGGGCGGCTCGGCGGCCTGTACTTCGGCATGAGCACGCTGGCTTTCGCATTGATCGTCGAGGAGCTGCTGGTGCGTTGGGAGTCGCTGACCCATGGCGCAGCCGGCCTGGTCGTGCCGGCTTTCGGCCTTGCCGGCTGGACCGCCGGCACGCCGGCGGCGCAGGCCGCGATCAGTCTTGCCGTGCTGCTGGCGGTGCTGGCCGTGTGCGCGCGCCTGCTGGCCTCGCGCCTCGGCCGCGCCTGGCGCGCGGTGCGCGAGGACGAAGCCGCCGCTGCCGCCTGCGGCATCGCCCCGGCTGCGGCCAAGCTGCGGGCCTTCGCCGTCGGCGGTGCGCTGTCGGGGCTGGCGGGCGGCCTGTATGCGCACTGGATCGGCTTCATCAGCCCCGAGCAGTTCGGCCTGGTGTTTTCCTTCGAGCTGCTGATGCTGGCGTTCATCGGCGGCACCCGCCGCCTGGCGGGGGCGGCATGGGGCGCGCTGGTGGTGGTGGCGATGCCGCAGTTGATCGCGGTGCTGCGCGATGCCCTGCCTGGCGATTGGGCGCGCTCCGCCGGGCTGGAGCTGATGCTGTTCGGCGCCGTGGTGGTCGGCGTGGTGCTGCTGCGGCCGCAGGGGCTGGCAGGCGGCAGCGGGCGCTGAAGCCGTGCCTCTTGTCCGGGGAAATGGATCGTCGGAGAATCCGCGCCTCGGGGCAGGCTCCGCCTGTGCCGCGCCACTCAGGAAACATGCCGTGATGAAAGCTCTCCGCCGTCTCGCCCTTGCCCTGTCCGCCGTGCTGGCGGGCGCATCCGCCCATGCCGCCGACGCGGCCGGCGTCAGCGCGCGCGAGATCGTCGTCGGCCATGTTTCCGACCTGTCGGGGCCGATCGCGATGCTCGGCACGCCGGTGCGCGATGGCATGCTGATGCGCTTCGACGAGGCCAATGCCGCCGGCGGCGTGCATGGCCGCATGCTGCGGCTGGTGGTGGAGGATGCCGGCTACGATCCCAAGCGCGGCGTGCTGGCGGCGCGCAAGCTGGTGCAGCGCGACAAGGCTTTCGCCTTCATCGCCACCATGGGCACGCCGGTGGTGATGGCGACGATGCCGATGGTGCTCGACGCCGGCCGCCTGCACCTGTTCCCGTTCTCGCCGCACAAGGCCACCTACGAGCCGCTGCACCCGCTCAAGTTCCAGAATTTCGCTCCCTACCAGGACTACATGGAAGCGGCGACGCGGCACATGGTCGAGCGCGGCGACTACCGCCGCAGCTGCCTGCTGTACCAGGACGACGACTACGGCCAGGAAGTGATGCGCGGCGTCGAGGCCGGGCTGGGCAAGCTCGGGCGGCCGCTGGTCGAGCGCACCGGCTACAAGCGCGGCGCCACCGACCTGTCGAGCCAGATCGCGCGCCTGCGCGTGGCCGACTGCGACCTGGTCGTGCTGGCGACGGTGGTGCGCGAGACGGTCGCGGCGATGGCCGAGGCGCGCCGCATCGGCTGGCAGGTCGACATGCTGGTGACGGCCTCGGGCTATTCGGCCCAGACCCACGAACTGGGCGGCGACACGGTCGAAGGCCTGTACGGCGTCAGCGTGCTGCCGCATCCCTATGCCGAAGGCGCCAATCCCCGGCTCGCCGGCTGGATCGAACGCTACCGCGCCCGCTTCGGCGTCGCGCCCAACGTCTGGAGCGTGATGGGCTACACCCTGGCCGACATGTTCGTGCGCACCGCCGAGGCCACCGGGCGCGACTTGACGCCCGCGGCGTTCGCGCGCACCCTCGAACGCATCGAATTCGCCGGCGACGATTTCGGCAGTCCGGCCTACCGCTTCAGCGCCGACGATCATCTCGGCAACCGCCATGGCCGTCTGGCGCAGATCCGCAACGGGCGCTGGGAGCTGATCACGGACTACCTGCGCTGATTCGCGTCCGGCCCGGTCGAGCCGGCAGCAGCCCGCATTCACCCAGGAGCGCCGATGGCCCCCTCTGCTTCCCCTGCCACCAGTCCCCGCACCATCACCGTCGCCTTCACCGGCGCGTCCGGCCTGCCTTACGGCCTGCGCCTGGTCGAATGCCTGCTGCGGGCGGGCCAGCGGGTCTGGCTGCTGTATTCGCAGGTGGCGCAGATCGTCGCCCGCCAGGAAATGGACTGGAACCTGCCGGCGCGGCCGGCCGAGGTCGAGGCCGAGCTGGCTGCCCGCTTCGGCGCCGCGCCCGGCCAGTTGCGCGTGTTCGGCCGCGAGGAATGGTTCGCGCCGCCGGCCTCCGGCTCCAATCCGCCGGACGCGATGGTGGTCTGCCCCTGCACGATGGCGACGCTGGCGGCGATCGCCGGCGGCCTGAGCCAGAACCTGATCGAGCGCGCTGCCGACGTCGTCATCAAGGAAGCGCGCAAGCTGGTGCTGGTGCCGCGCGAAACGCCGTATTCGGCGATCCATCTCGAGAACATGCTCAAGCTCGCGCGGCTGGGCGTGTGCATCCTGCCGCCGAATCCCGGCTTCTACCACCATCCGCAAAGCGTGCAGGATCTGGTGGACTTCGTCGTCGCGCGCATCCTGGACCAGCTGGGCGTGGAGCACCGCTTGATGGCGCGCTGGGGCGAGGCGGCGGCACGCGCGGGCGAGGCCTGCGGATGAGCATCCAGGCCGAAACCCAGCGGCTGCCGCTGTTTCCGCTCAAGACCGTGCTGTTTCCCGAAGGGATGCTGCCGCTGCGGGTGTTCGAGCCGCGCTACATGGACATGGTGACGCGCTGCATGCGCGAAGGCACGGCTTTCGGCGTCTGCCTGATCGCCGCCGGCGAAGAAGTCGGCGAAGCCGCGGTGCCATATCCGGTCGGCACCGAAGCGCACATCGAGCGCTGGGACATGGAGCAGGCCGGCCTGCTCGCGCTGCTGGTGCGCGGCGGGCGGCGTTTCCGCGTGCTCGATCATGAAGTCGAGCGCGATGGCCTGCTCGTTGCCGAAGTGGGCTGGCTGCCCGAGCCGCCGTCGCAAGCCGTGCCTGCCGCCCAGCAGGAGCTGCTGCCGCTGCTGCAGAGCATCGTCGCCGAGCTCGGCGAGCGCCTGCCGCCGCCGCACCGCTTCGACGATGCAGCCTGGGTCGGCGCACGCTATGCCGAACTGCTGCCGATCCCGCTGCTGGCCAGGCAGCGCCTGCTCGAACTGGACGATGCGATCAGCCGGCTGGAGATCGTGCAGCGCTTCCTGAGGGAGCGCGGCCTGCTGCCGGGAATGGCCTGAGCACGACCGTCGCCGGGCCAGCCTGCGGGCCGGCGACGGGGCGCTCAGCCCGTGAATAGGTCGGGCGCCGCCAGCGCGTCGAGAATCCTGCGCACCGGTGCCGGCAAGGCGGCCTCGTCCAGCGCCGACAGTGGCACCCAGGCCAGCGCGTCGCCGTCCCGGGCACGGGGTCGCGTGTCGGTACGGAGCCGCAGCAGCACCGGCTGCATCTCCAGCACGAAATGGGTGAAAGTGTGGGTCAGGGCGCCGAGCGCCCGGGCCTCGACGGCGTCGAAGCCGAAATGCGAGCGTGCCCATGCGCTGGTACCGGCAAGTTCCGCAGGAACCTCGGCGGGAATCTCCGGCAGGCTCAACAGCCCGCCCCAGATGCCCGCCGGCGGGCGGCGCTCCAGCATGACCGCCTCCCGGTGCAGGACCACCGCGTAGCGGGCGCTGCGTCGCGGCACGGTTTTCTTCGGCCGCGGCGTCGGCAGTTCGCCGACCCGGTTGCCGCGCCGCGCGATGCAGTCGCCGGCGAACGGGCAGCGCTCGCAAGCCGGCTTGCCGCGGGTGCAGAGCGTGGCGCCCAGATCCATCTGGGCCTGGATGTAGCGGCCGACCTCGCGCGCCGGCAACAGCGATTCGGCCAGCGCCCACAACCGGTTCTCCACCGCCTTGTCGCCCGGAAAGCCTTCGACGCCGAAGATGCGGCACAGCACGCGCTTGACGTTGCCGTCGAGGATCGCCGCGCGCTCGCCATAGGCGAAGGCGGCGATCGCCGCTGCGGTCGAGCGGCCGATGCCCGGCAGTCCGGCGATTTCCGCCGCGCTGCGTGGAAACTCGCCGCCGTGCCCGGCCACGATGGCCTGTGCGGCACGGTGCAGGTTGCGCGCGCGGGCGTAGTAGCCCAGCCCGCTCCACAGCGCCATGACTTCTTCCACCGGTGCCGCCGCCAGGCTGGCGACGTCGGGAAAGCGCGCCAGGAAGCGCGTGTAATAGGGAATCACGGTATCGACCTGGGTCTGCTGCAGCATGATTTCGGACAACCAGATCCGGTAGGGATCATGCCCGCCCTGCCAGGGCAGGTCGTGCCGGCCGTGCTTGCGCTGCCAACTGATCAGGCGCTCGGCAAAATCGTTCATGTCACGGTTTTTCCTGTGTTTCTTGTCATGCGTCATGGCATCTGCCCTCGACGCGCCGATCGCATGCGGCCATAATCCGCGGCTTCGCCAGCATTCCAACAGGCGCGGATCGCACCGCGACGTTTCGTCCATGACCCAGCAGATCGCCCCGCAGCCGGATTCCGGCGAGGACTTCTCCCGCCGCTTCCGCAACGCCCTCGGCATGTTCGCCACCGGGATCACGGTGGTGACCACCCGTACATCGGCGGGCGAGCCGATCGGCCTCACGGTGAATTCCTTCAATTCGGTTTCGCTCGAGCCGCCCCTGATCGTCTGGAGCCTGGCGAACAGCCTGCCCAGCCGCGAGCTGTTCGAAGGGTGCGAATACTACGCCATCAACGTGCTGGCCGAAGGCCAGGCCGAGTTGTCGCAGCGCTTTGCCGGCCGCATGGGTGAAAAGTTCGCCGGGCTGGAGATCGACGAGGGGCCGGGCGGCGTGCCGCTGCTCAAGGGCTGCTGCGCCCGCTTCATCTGCCGCAACACCGTGCGCCATGCGGGGGGCGACCACGTCGTCTTCATCAGCGAGGTGATCGGCTTCGATCGCGACGAGCGTGCGCCGCTGGTGTATTTCGGCGGCAGCTACCGGCGCCTGGCGCCCTGAGCGGTCCTGGGGCGCGGCGGGTTTGCGCTGCGGCCACGTTTTTTGGGTGCTTCGTCGGCCACGTCGATGCTGCAGGGCCGAGCGGGATCGAGCGCCAGTGCCAGCAGTGACAGGCGGTGGAATGCTGCCTGGGGTGTTTCCGCCGTCTCGCTGCAGGCTTCGTGGCAAAACGGCCCTTGTGGGTGGAAGTTCCAGGCCTCGGCCGGGACGATCGCGCAGTCGGCGACCAGGCCTGCTTCGATGCGCACCCAGCACAGCAGCACGCCGCGCGCCGTACTGACGCGCGCCAGACCGATGCCGGGTGATGCCTGTACGGCGTCGAGCATCGGTGGCACGTCGTCGGTGAAGGGATGGCGCAGCCGGCTGGCGCAATCGGCCAGGTCGATCGCCTTGGCGAACAGCCGCGCCGATACGCGGTGGCCACGTTCGAGCAGCAGCCGGACCAGGGGCGATACGGCATGGCGTGCCAAGGGGCCGGTTTCGGCGGGCTCGCCGGCGAAAGTCGGATGGGTGACGAACTCGGCGGCCGGCCAATCTCCCATGGCGGAAACCCAGGCCGCGGCACTCAGTTTGCCCAGAATGGGCACAGTCCGCCCTTGGCTGGGCTGGGATGGGCCGAGATTGATCATCTCGTGCAGCGCTGTGCCCAGAATCCCGCCCCGGTTGGCTCGTTCGGCGAATTCGGCCATGCTGTGCGGCAGGCGGATGTTGTTGAAGAAGCCGGCCAGCATCTCGCGTGAGACCAGGTCGAGGATGTCGCCGCCGAGCTCGAAGCAGGCGGCGGCATCGGTCCCGGCAGACAACCGGCGGTGAAATTCGGCATGGCGGCTGGGGCGGGCGTCCATGCCCAGGCACAGCGGCCAGTCGATCAGCAGCCTCCGGAGATGAGCGTCGGCCGCTTCGGCGGCAAGCTCGCGTTCGCCCGCGAGCAGGCTGCCGGAGTCCGCGGGAGGCAGGCCGAGCGCGGCGGCAGAGGCGGCGGTGACGGCGTGGACATGGGCCCGGTTGCTGTGGCAGAAATGCCGGCCGAGGGCTTCGGCGGCGGCTTCGGGAGCAAGCCCGATGGCCAGCGCGCCCGGCGGCACCTGTTCCGGCATGGTGATCGTGGTCGACACGATGCACCCGCCGCGGCGGTGAGCGGTGATGCGGATGAACGGGTCGCCGTCGGCTGGCGTGTGCTGCGACATGAGGCCCTCGGAGCGCGTATTCCTTCGAGGCACAAGGATAGCGCGGAAGTCCCGGTCCGAGTCGTGCGGGTGTCGCCGCGCGTGCCGCGTGCATGGAAGATGTCACGCATGTTTGCCGGGAAATGCTCCACAAGCCGCGACGGTGCTAGAATCCGCCGCGTAGACAGGACTTCCCAAATTCCACACACACCAATCGAGGAAAAGCATGAACAAAGGTGAATTCGTCGAAGCGCTGGCCGACCGTCTGGATGTCTCTCGCGCGCAAGCCGATCGTGCGTTGTCCGCCGTGCTCGACATCATCGCCGAGCAGCTCGGCAAGGGTGAAAAAGTCGCGTTCACCGGCTTTGGCTCGTTCGAGGTTTCCGAACGCGCTGCCCGTACCGGCCGCAACCCGCAGACCGGTGCGACGATCGAAATCGCCGCATCCAGCGTGCCCAAGTTCACTGCCGGCGCCACGCTGAAGGCCGCGGTCAACAAGTAAGCGCAAGTAAGCAAAGTTGTGCCCGCGGGGGGAGACCTCCGCCAGAACGGGTCTGAGCGCTGGGCGCCAGGCCCGTTTTTCTTGTCTCGCGCTCGACCCATGGTCAAGCACTTTCGCCGTTTCCGGGCGACAGCGGCGAAGAAAAGCGCTATACTCCGCCGCGTTGTGCAATGCAGCAGCAGGGCCATGGAGTTTTTCGGCGCGGACGAGGGTGCCCGCCGACCTGGCCCGAGGGACTGTAACCACAGCCCCATCGCCCCCGACCTCCCGCCGAATTCCCATTCGTTCTTCCGATCGTCTGGCATCGTGACAACCGGTTGGTGCCGATGCGCGGTCCTTGCGGCCTCCGGCCGTCAGGACCAGCCACGCCCATCGCGCGTTCGTTGCCCTTGCGACTCCGCTCCCGTTCCAGCCAGGCTGGCACGGTGCGGCGCGATGCCATGAGCTGCCCTGCAGGGAAGCTCGAATCCGTGCGGCCTTCGCCAGATCGAGGCCGGCACGCCAGACACAGGACAAGAACATGACTTTCCACGACCTCGGCCTCGCCGCAGAACTTCTCCAGGCTGTCGAACAGACCGGCTACACGACGCCGACCCCGGTGCAGATGCAGGCCATTCCCGCCGCCATCGCCGGCCGCGACCTGCTGGTTTCCAGCCACACCGGCAGCGGCAAGACCGCCGCCTTCACGCTGCCGGCGCTGCACCGCATCGTCGACCGCCGGCCGGCGCAGGGCTGCGGCCCGCGCGTACTGGTGCTGACGCCGACCCGCGAACTCGCGCTGCAGGTCGAGAAGGCGGTGCAGACCTACGGCAAGGCGCTGCGCTGGCTCAGGACCGCCTGCCTCGTCGGCGGCGCGCCGATGTTCGCGCAGGTCAAGCAACTGCAGCGCCAGTGCGACGTCGTCGTCGCCACGCCGGGGCGCCTGCTCGACCACCTGAACCGCCGCAAGCTCAAGCTCTCCGACGTCGAAGTGCTGATCCTCGACGAAGCCGACCGCATGCTCGACATGGGCTTCGCCGAAGACATCGACGCCATCGTCGCCGCCACCCCGGCCAAACGCCAGACCCTGCTGTTCTCGGCCACGCTCGACGGCGTGGTGGGCAGCATGGCCGCGCGCATGACGCGCGAGCCGCAGCGCATCGAGATCGAAGTCGCCAAGGAAGACCGCGGCCAGATCGAGCAGCGCCTGATGTTCGCCGACGACATCGGCCACAAGAACCGCCTGCTCGAAGCCCTGCTCGGCGACGACAGCCTGCAGCAGGCGGTGGTGTTCACCGCCACCAAGAAAAGCGCCGACGAACTGTCGCTGTCGCTGCAGGAGAAAGGCATTGCCGCGGCCGCGCTGCACGGCGACATGCACCAGACCCAGCGCAACCGCACGCTCGACCGCCTGCGCCAGGGCCGCATCGGCGTGCTGGTGGCGACCGACGTCGCCGCGCGCGGCATCGACGTCGCCGGCATCAGCCACGTCATCAACTTCGACCCGCCGCGCCAGGCGGAGGACTACGTCCACCGCATCGGCCGTACCGGCCGTGCCGGCCGCGACGGCGTCGCGATCACGCTGTCGGGGCCGCGCGAAACCGGCCTGATCCGTGCCATCGAGCGCTTTACCGGCGGCCGTTTGGAAGTGCATACCATCCCCGGCATGGAGCCGGCGCCGCGCCGGCCGTCCAGCCCGCGTCCGGGGGGCAATGGCGGCCGTCGTTTCGGCAATGGCGGCGGCTATGGCCGTCCGGGTGGCGACAGCCGCCGCAGTGCGGGCGGTTATGGCCGTGGTGAAGGCCAGGCCTCGCGCAGCGAGCGCGGCCACGGCGGCCGTTTCGACCGTGGCTCGCGTGGCTGAAGTTTACGCCTGGGGTGACTCGAAGCGCCGGTGACCCGAGCTGGCGCGGCGCTTCAGGCGAACAGCGCCTCCAGGTTCACCGACTCGCGCTGGCCGATGTCTCGCCGGTGGCGGCGCAGCCACTCACCGGTCCGCGCGCGGCCGAGCTCGCGCAGGTGTAGCAGGAAGCGGGTAGAGGCGTTGAGCTTGCTGTCGCTACCGATGGCGCCCAGTTCCCTGGCGTCGATGAGATGGAAGCGCAGGCGCATCAGCTTGCGTTCCAGCCGTCCGCGCGGCAGCCAGCGGCTCGCTTCGCCGGCATAGCTGCGGGCGTGCGCGATCATCCGCATCTCGCGCAGGAAGGTGGTGGAAAAACCCAGCTCCAGGCTGCGCGCGGCGATGTCCGCGGCGCTGCGCGGCGCGTCGTTGCGCAGCAGCGGATTCAGCAGCACGAGCAGGACGTCCGGCGTCGTGCACTCGTACATCAATGGGTAGATTGCCGGGTTGGCGGTGAAGCCGCCGTCCCAGTAGTGCTCGCCATCGATCTCGACGGCGTGGTGCAGCGTGGGCAGGCAGGCCGAAGCCAGCAGCGCATCCTCGCTCAACTCGCGGGTGCGGAACAGGCGGACCTTGCCGGTGCGCACCTGAGTGGCGGCGATGAAGAGCTTGAGTGGGCAGCTTCGCCGCAGGCGCTCGAAGTCGAACTGGGCGCGCACCACGTCGCGCAGCGGATTGAGCTCGAAAGGGTTGAGCTGGTAGGGCGAGAACAGCCGCGCCAGTCCCAGCATCATGTTCATCGGCGCCGGCAGCCCGCCGTCCTGCGCCGGATTCAGGCTGTGCATCAGGTCGAGATGGAAGGGCGTGCTGTCGCCCACCGCCGTCCAGAAGGCGTCCAGCGCGGCGCGCGCGCCTTCGGCGCCGCCCGTGGTCCAGCCCTGCGCCAGCGCCACCGCATTCATCGCACCGGCACTGGTGCCGCTGACGCCGTCCAGCCGCCAGCCGTCTTCCAGCAAGCGGTCGAGCACGCCCCAGGTATAGGCGCCGTGCGCACCGCCGCCCTGGAGGGCGAGGCTCAGGGGAGGCGCCGGATCGTCGCGTCCGGCGCGCAGAAGTTTTCCGAACATGGGCATTCTCCCGGGCTAGAGTCGATGAGGGGTATCGTGATTGTTGCGGTGCACAATTCATGCTATCACACCCCTTGCTGCGGCTTTTGCCCGGCATGCCCGGACTGCGCTGCCGCTCATTGGCGGCTGCGGCCCCTCACAGCATGCTCTCCAGAAACGCCCGTGTGCGCGGATGCTGCGGATTGGCGAAGAACGCTGCCGATGGCTGCGATTCGATCAGCTTGCCGCCGTCCATGAAGGCCACGCGGCTGGCGACTTCGCGGGCGAAGCCCATTTCGTGCGTCACCACCAGCATGGTCATGTGCTCGTCGGCGAGCTGGCGCATGGTGCGCAGCACTTCGCCGGTCAGTTCGGGGTCGAGTGCCGAGGTCGGCTCGTCGAACAGCATGATGTCGGGCTCCATCGCCAGTGCGCGGGCGATGGCGACGCGCTGCTTCTGGCCGCCGGACAGGCGCGAGGGGTAGGCGTCGCGCTTGTCGAGCAGGCCGACTTTCCTCAGCAGTTCCTCGGCCTTGGGCAGGATCGCCTCGCGCTTGATGCCCTTGACGGTGATCGGCGCTTCGACCACGTTCTGCAGCACGGTCAGGTGGGGGAACAGGTTGAAGTGCTGGAACACCATGCCCATGCGCGCGCAGATGCGGCGCACCTCGGCGTCGGCGACGTAGCGGGCGCGGCCTTGCGCATCGTTGGCGGCCAGGGTGTCGCCTTCGATGTCGATGCGGCCGGCGTCGATGGTCTCGAGATGGTTCAGGCAGCGCAGGAAGGTGCTCTTGCCCGAGCCGGACGGGCCGATCACCGCGATCACTTCGCCCTTGGCCAGCGTCAGCGACACGCCCTTGAGCACTTCGTGGCTGCCGAAGCGCTTGTGGATGTCGTCGGCGAGAATCATCGGGCTCGTTGCTGCCGAACTGGCGATGGATGCAGCCTCAGTCATAGACGGCATGGCGTTTCTCCAGGCGCTGGAAGAACCAGGTCAGCACCAGAGTCATGAGCAGGTAGAAGGCGGCGGCGACCACGAAGGGGGTGATCGTGAAGTCGCGCTGCACGATGCCGCGCGCGGCGCGCAGCAGGTCGTTGAGGGCGAGCACGTAGATCAGCGAGGTGTCCTTGACCAGCGTGATGGTCTCGTTGCTCATTGGCGGCAGGATGCGCTTGACCACCTGCGGCAGCACGATGCGGCGCATGGTCTGGCCGTAGGAGAAGCCGAGCACCTTGGCGCCTTCGTACTGGCCGCGGTCGATGGACTGGATGCCGGCGCGGAAGATTTCGGCGAAGTAGGCGGCGTAGTTGAGCGCGAAGGCCACGATCGCCGCCGGGAAGTCGGGCAGGCGGATGCCGACCACCGGCACGAAGGGCAGTGCGAAGTAGATGAACAGCAGCTGCAGCATCAGCGGCGTGCCGCGCATCAGCCAGATGTAGCCATTGACCGCCTGGCTGGCGACGGTGAAGCGAGAGATGCGGACCAGCGCCAGCGCCAGCCCGAGCGGCACCGCCAGCGCCAGCGTGATGAAGAACAGCTTGAGGGTGACCAGCGAGCCTTCGGCAAGCGGTCCGATGATGCTGAGGATGTAGTCCATGCGGCCTGCCCGTCCGCCGGGCCGTGTCGCCAGCCCGGCGGAACCGAAGAAGGAAAGGGACGGGGCGGCCGGGACTTACTTGATGATGTCCTTGCCGAACCATTCGTTCGAGATGCGGGCGGCGCTGCCGTCGGCCTTCATCTCGTCCATGGCCTTCTGCAGCCGGGCCAGCAGTTCGGTATCGTCCTTGCGCGTGCCGACGCCGAATTCCTCGGTGCCGAAGTGCTCGTCCAGCACCACGTAGTCGTCCGGCTTCTTGGCGGTGTAGTAGCGGCCGACGACTTCGTCCAGCACCACCGCGTCGAGGCGGCCGGTGGCCAGGTCCATCAGCGCGGTGACGTTGTCGCCGAAGCGCTTCAGTTCCTTGAACGAGCCGGAGATCGGGTCTTTCTGCACGGCGTCGATGGCGCTGCTGCCGTCCTGGATGCCGATGACCTTGCCGGCCAGTTCGGCCTTGGCCTTGATCGGCGAGTTGGCCGGCACCACGATGATCTGGTGGTTTTCCATGTAGGGCGTGGTGAAGCCGATGTTCTGGCGGCGCTCTTCGGTGATCGTCAGGCCGTTCCACAGCGCATCGACGCGCTTGCCGTTCAGCTCGGCCTCCTTGGCGCTCCAGTCGATCGGCTTGAACTCGACTTCCACGCCGAGGCGCTTGGCGGCCTCGCGCGCCAGATCGATGTCGAAGCCGACCAGTTCGTTCTTCTCGTTGCGGAAGCCCATCGGCGGGAAGTTGTCGTCGAGGCCGACGACGATCTTCGCCGGTACGGCGGCTGCCGCGCCGGATTGCGCGGCCGGGGTGGCGTCGTTGTTGCCACAGCCGCCCAGCAGGGCACCGGCAGTGAGGGAGAGCATCAGCAGCGAGGAGAATTTCTTCATGGTCTTGCCCGAAAGAGTGATCGAGGGCGCACAGAAGCCTTGCACGCCGCGATTCGGCACCCGCGGGCGCCGAAGGCGTGATTTTCGCCGTGATGCGGCGGGGGATCAACCGGCTGAAGCAGGGATGTCGCCCACGGGCTCAGCGGCGGTCGATGTGGAGCGAAGGCCGCTGCCTGTCGCCGGGCCTGCCGCGGCTGTCACGAACGTCCTTGCCGCGGCGGAAATCCGGCTGTGCCCGTGTGCCGCGCTCGCCTTTGCGCGCTTCGAAGGATGGCCGGCGGTTCTCGCCGAAACCGGGTGCGCGGGGACGATCCGGGCGGGCACCGTGGTCGATGCTCGGCTTGGGGGGCGGGCGCAGGCGCGGCGGCTCGCGGCCGCGGTCACCGCGATGGTGCTCGATGCGGTCCCGGCCGGGCTGCCATTGGGGATGCGTCGGCGGCCGTGGATGCCGGGCAGGCGGCGCCCAGTAGCCGGGCACCCAGTCGTGGCGGGCACCGATGCGGTTCCAGTAGCCGCCGATCCAGACATGGCCCGGGCCGGGCGGCGGGCCCCGGTGCTCGATCCGCGGCGCGGGCATGACGATGATGGGCCCGCGACCGTGGTAAGGGCTGCCGTAACCGTAGCTGTAGCTGTAGCCGCCGTAGCCGTAGCTGCGCTCATGGGGGGCGACGGTACAGCCGGCCAGCAACAGCATCAGCGTGGCGGCCAGTAGCGGGGGCCATCGGGGTTTCATCGTCGGCATCCTTCGTCCGGGCTGGAGTGTGCGCAGTATTGACAGGCAGACGGTGGAAGAAATCCCGCACCCGGCGCAGCCGGCAAGGTAATCAGTTGTAAGGTATCCGCTCGCTTGGCGGCGTACCGGCTGCCCTGTATCAGAATGGCGCCTGCCGCCGCGGCAAGGCGGCTTTCACCCGAATGAGGAATGTCCGATGAGTCTGGTCCGAAAAGTGTCTGTCTGCGTGCTGTCCTCGCTGTCCGTGAGCGCCTGCGGTCTGTTCGGCGGCAAGGCCGAAACCGCCGGGCCGGCGGAGCCGGCGCCTGCGGTCCAGCGCATGGCGGCGGCGACTTCGCAGGAAGAGAGCTGGCGCTGCGGCGACACGGTCGTGACATTGCGCCGCCTGGGCGACGGCGCCAGCCTGAACGCTGGTGGCCGGAGCTGGGCCTTGCGCCAGGAAATCGCCGCGTCGGGGGTGAAGCTGGTGGCGGTGGACGACGAGCGCACGGTGTTCTGGAGCAAGGGCGATGCCGCGATGCTGGAGCTGGCCGGCGTGAGCCAGCCCGAGTGCCGGCTGATCGTCGAGGATCGCCTGTTCCGCGCCGTCGGCAACGAACCCTCCTGGCGCCTGGACGTGACGACCAGGGCCCTGATCCTGCTGACCGACTGGGGCGAGACGCGCGTGGTCGCGCCGGGGCCGCTGGTCGAGGAGGCGGGCGGGGTGCGCCATTACCGCGCCGACACGCTCGATGGCGAACTGTCGGCCACCGTGGTCGATCGCCCGTGCGTGGACAGCATGAGCGGCATGCCGCATCCGGCGGAGGTCGAAGTCGGCTGGCAGGGACAGACTTTGAAAGGATGCGGCGGCGATCCGGCGCAACTGCTGCAGGGCGAGCCCTGGCAGGTGGTGGAGATCGATGGCCGCAGGGTCGCCGATCCGCAGCGGGTGACGCTGGCGTTCGGCGGCGACGGCCGCGTTTTCGGCATCGCTGCCTGCAACCGCTATAGCGGCAGCTACGCGCTGTCGGGCGAAGGCCTGAAGCTGTCGCAACTGGCCGGGACGAAAATGGCCTGCGCGCCGGCGCTGATGGACGAGGAGCAGCGCTTCCATGCGGCGCTTGCCATCGTGGATGGCTTCGGCATCGCCGCCGATGGCAGCCTGGAACTCAAGTCCGCCGAGCGCGCGATCGTGCGCGCCCGGCGGGACTGAAAGCAGCGGCGCAAGCAGCGCCCGCGCGGGCGGTTTCAGCCGCGGTTTGCGCGGGCGGCTTCGACTTCCTCGGGGCGCAGCCGGGCGGCGGTCTTGTCCAGCACGCCGTTGACGAACTTGTGGCCGTCGGTGCCGCCGTAGCCCTTGGCCAGTTCGATCGCTTCGTTGATCACCACGCGATAGGGCGTTTCGATGTTGTGGCGCAGCTCGTGGGTGCCGAGCAGCAGGATGGCGTGCTCGATCGGCGACAGCTCGGCCACCGGGCGCGACAGCAGCGGCTCGAAGCAGGCGCGCAATTCATCGGCGCTGTCGATCGCGCCGCGCAGCAGGCTGACGAAGAGCTCGCGGTCGGTCTTGTCGAGGTTTTCGCTTTCGGCTTCGAGGTGGCGCTGCACGGTCGCTGCGGTGTTGCCCGACAGCAGCCATTGATAGACGCCCTGCAAGGCCAGCTCACGCGCGCGGCGGCGTGCCATCTTGCTCGTCGGATTGGGTGCGGCCGCGCCGTCGGCGGCCGGCTTGGCGTCGTCGATGCCGCTCATCCCACCACCTTCAGCAGCTTGACCATTTCCACCGCGGTGCGGGCGCAATCGGCGCCTTTCTCGCTCATGCGGGCGATGGCCTGGTCGTCGTCCTCGGTCGTCAGCACGCCGTTGGCGATCGGCAGGCCGGTGTCGAGGCCGACGCGGGTGATGCCGGCGCCCATTTCGTTGGAGACCAGCTCGAAGTGGTAGGTCTCGCCGCGGATCACCGCGCCGAGCGCCACCAGTGCGTCGTACTTGCCGCTCTTCGCCATCGTCTGCAGTACCAGCGGGATTTCCAGCGCGCCGGGCACGGTGACGATGCGAATGTCGCTGCGCGCGACGCCGAGCCGGAGCAGTTCGTCGGTGCAGGCCGACAGCAGGCCTTCGCAGATGTCGAGGTTGAAGCGTGCCATGGCGATGCCGACGCGCACGCCGGCGCCGTCGAGGTCGGGGTCGATTTCGTCGATGCCGTCGTAGCGGGCGCCCTGGCGGGCGTTTTCGGATTGGTTGCGTTGCATGCGGAAGTCTCTTGGGGGGGCGGTCAGTTCTTGCCAACGAAGCCGGTGATTTCCAGCCCGAAGCCGGCCATGCTCGGGATCTTGCGCGGGCTGGCGAGCAGCCGCATCTTGCCGACGTTCAGCGCGCGCAGAATCTGGGCGCCGACGCCGAACAGGCGGGCATCCCATTTCGCCGGGCGGTCTTCCGCGCCGTTCAGGTTGGCGAGCAGTTCGCGGCCCGACATCGGCCGGTAGAGCAGCACGATCACGCCGGCATCGGCCGCCGCCAGCGCGGCGAGCGACTCATTGACCGGAAAGCTGTGGTGCCTGCTGCCGGAGTCGATGAAGTCCACCACCGAGATCGGTTCGTGCACCCGCACCAGGGTTTCGCGTTCCGGTGCGATGTCGCCGCGCGACAGGGCGAAATGGACGTCGCCCGAGGTCTTGTCCTCGAAGGCGGACAGCGTGAAGCGGCCGTGGGCGGTATCGACTTCCTTCTCGCAGACTTTTTCGATCAGGTGTTCGGTGGCGGCGCGGTATTCGATCAGGTCGCGGATGGCGCCGATCTTCAGGCCGTGCGTCTTGCCGAACTCGACGAGATCGGGCAGGCGGGCCATGGTGCCGTCGTCCTTCAGGATCTCGCAGATCACCGCGGCAGGCTCCAGTCCGGCGAGCTGGGCGAGGTCGCAGCCGGCCTCGGTGTGGCCGGCGCGGATCAGCACGCCGCCCTTCTGCGCGGTGAGCGGGAAGATGTGGCCCGGCATCACGATGTCTTCGGGCCTGGCGTGGCGGGCGACCGCGACCTGCACGGTGCGCGCGCGGTCGTGGGCCGAAATGCCGGTGGTGACGCCGGTGGCGGCTTCGATCGAGGCGGTGAAGGCGGTGCCGTGCGGCGTGCGGTTGTCGCGCACCATCTGCTCCAGGCCGAGCTGGCGGCAGCGTTCGTCGGTCAGCGTCAGGCACACCAGGCCGCGGCAGTGCGTGACCATGAAATTGATCGCTTCGGGGGTGACGAACTCCGCGGCGAGGACGACGTCGCCCTCGTTTTCGCGATCTTCCTCGTCGACCAGGATGACCATCCGGCCGGCCTTGATGTCGGCGATGATCTCGGTAATCGGCGCAAGTGCGCTCATGCTGTTTCCTTTGTTTTTGCCTTGCCGGCGTCTGGCGCGGCGCATGTGTTCGTTGTTGCTCAGCCCTGGGCGGCGTCTTCGCCGCGCCAGGCGAGCATGCGCTCGACGTAGCGTGCGATCAGGTCGATTTCCAGGTTGACCCGGCTGCCCGCGGCCAGATGCTTCAGGTTGGTCATCGCCACCGTGTGCGGGATCAGGTTGATCGAGAAGTCGCGCCCTTCGACGTGGTTCACCGTCAGGCTGACGCCGTTGACGGTGATCGAGCCCTTCTTGGCAATGTAGCCGGCGATCGCCGCGGGTGCGCGGATCACCAGTTCGTGGCTCTCGCCCAGCGGCTCGAACTTCAGCACCTCGCCGACGCCGTCCACATGCCCGGTGACCAGGTGGCCGCCGAGGC
The DNA here is from genome assembly GCF_048398245.1 of Thauera butanivorans. NCBI lineage: Bacteria > Pseudomonadati > Pseudomonadota > Betaproteobacteria > Rhodocyclales > Zoogloeaceae > Thauera > Thauera butanivorans. Next base: position 4,478,443 of record NZ_CP183038.1, on the reverse strand, counting down.
GGTCCGCCAGGCGCAGCGCCTTTTCCAGGTTCACCTCGTTGCCGACCGCATCCAGGCCGACGGTGCAGTTCAGCGTCTCGCGCGAAACGTCGTACTTCAGCCTGGGGCCGTCCATTTCGATCACGGTCAGGCACACGCCGCTGTGCGCGATGCTGTCGCCGACGATGACGTCGGACAGGTCCAGGCCGTCGGTATCGACGGTGAGGCGGATACCGTCCGCGAGCGGCTCGATGTGTTCGATGCGGCCGATGGCCGCGACGATGCCGGAGAACATGAAAGGTCTGACGCGAAAGGGGAAAGGCGGGATTGTAGGGTAAAAACCCCGCCCCTGCCGCTACAGCGCCCGATCCAGCACGGTCGCGAAGGGGGTCGCCTTCATGAAGCCGACCACGCGCAGGCCCTTGCGCTCCTGGCCCCCGGCGTCGAAGAAGATGATGCCCGGCGGGCCGAACAGGCCGAAGCGCTTCAGCAGCGCCTTGTGCTCGTCGCTGTTGGCGGTGACGTCGGCCTTCAGCAGCAGCATCCGGCCCATGCGCTCGGCGACGGCGGCGTCGGTGAAGGTGAAGCGTTCCATCTCCTTGCACGACACGCACCAGTCGGCATAGAAATCGAGCATCACCGGGCGGTCGGCGGCGGCCAGGCGGGCGTCGAGTTCGGCGATGGAATCCACCTTCTCGAAAGGCGGCAGGGTGACTGGCGCCGCCGTTGCGGCGCGCAGCACCGCCAGCGGCTGCAGCGGGTCGCGCGAGCCGGCCAGCGCGCCGATCAGCATCGCCGCGCCGGACAGCAGCAGCAGCACGCCGACGCCTTTCCAGAAGCGCTGCCAGCCCCTGGCGTTGTGCGGCAGCGGGTCGATCGCGTGCAGGAAGATGGCCGAGAACAGCAGCAGCGCCGCCCAGCCCAGCATCATCGCCAGCGGCGGGATCACCGGCGTCAGCATCCACAGCGCCACTGCCAGCAGCATCACGCCGAAAGCCTTCTTGACGCCTTCCATCCACGGCCCGACCTTGGGCAGCAGGCTGCGCGAGGCCACGCCCACCAGCAGCAGCGGCGCGCCCATGCCCAGCGCCATCACGAACAGCGCCCAGCCGCCCAGCACCGCGTCGCCGGTCTGGGCGATGTAGAGCAGGGCGCCGGCCAGCGGCGCGGCGACGCAGGGGCCGACGATCAGCGCCGACAGTGCGCCCATGATGGTGACGCCACCGAGGTTGCCACCCTTCTTGTGGCTCGCGCTGTCGGCCAGCCGGCTCTGCAGGGCGGTCGGCAACTGCAGTTCGTAGAAGCCGAACATCGACAGCGACAGCAGCACGAACAGCAGCGCGAAGGCCGACAGCACCCAGACGTTCTGCAAGGCCGCCGTCAGCATCGTGCCCGACAGGCCGGCGGCGACGCCCGCCAGCGCGTAGGTCACCGCCATGCCCAGCACGTAGGCCAGCGACAGCACGAAGGCGCGCGCGTGCGAAACCTTGTGGCCCTGGCCGACGATGATGCCGGACAGGATCGGAATCATCGGGAAGGTGCAGGGCGTGAAGGCCAGCAGCAGGCCGAAGCCGAAGAAGCTCAGCAGGACCAGCGGCACGCTGGCGCCCGACAGCAGGCGGGCGATGTCGCCGGTTTCGTCGCCGGAGACGGCGGCACCCGTGGCCGGTTCGCTGGCGGCCGATGCCGCGGTGCTGCCGAAGCCGCCGTTGAGCACATTGCCGAGAAAGCCGCTGCCGCTCTTCTGCGGTGGCGCATCGAGATCGATCGCCGCGAGCTGCGTCGTCGGCGGATAGCAGATGCCGCCGTCCCAGCAGCCCTGGCTGGTGGCGACCAGTTCGAAGCGCGTCATGCCCTCGGGCACCGCCGCCACCGGCAGCAGGATGCGCAGCTCGCCGCGGTGGGTCTCGACATTGCCGAAGAAATCGTCCTTGTGCCATTTGCCGGTCGGCTTCACCGGCGGACCGAATTCGACGCCGGCAGGCTCGGACTCGAAACGGAACTTGTCACCGTACAGGTAGTAGTCCTTCGCCACCTGGAACACGACTTCCACCGTCTGTGCATCCAGCGCCTGGGCGCGCAGGGCGAAGGCCTTCTCGGGTTCGATCGGGTTGGCCTGGGCGTGATTGGGCAACAACAGGCCGGACAGCAACAGGCCGGCAAGCAGCGAAAGCAGGGTCAGCAGGCGGTGCATCGTGTTCTTCTGGGGCGGCGGATGGAAGGTGACCGGGAAAGCAACTGGCGGAGTGGCGGCGGAACGGATTTCAGGTGCCGGGGACGGTTTCGGCTGCGACCCAGTCGAGGTAGCCCGGCAGGCCCAGCACCACAGGGACCGCCACGATCTCGGGAAGTTCGTAGGGATGGTGGGCGCGGATGGCCGCTTCCAGCGCGGCATAGCGTGTGCGCGTGGTCTTGATCAGCAGCGGCACTTCGGCTGCCGTCTCGAGTTCGCTCTGCCAGCGATACACCGAGGTGCAGGGCGCCAGGATATTCACGCAGGCGGCCAGGCGCTGCTCGACCAGCGCCGCGGCGAGCGCACGGGCGCTGTCGCCATCGGGCAGGTTGGTGAGGACGAGGAGGGTGTCGGGGGTTTCGGCCATGGTGGGGTGCTCCGTGTCGCAGTAGGCGATTGTCCCAGAGCCGGTGGCTGTTCGGGCTGTCGGGGATCAAGCGAAAGCCGATTGAAAGGGATGGCATTGCAATATGCGCCGCGTGCCATTCCCGCGTGGCGCGAACAACTCGACAAGATCACGGAGACATTCATGAACCGCTTCATCCGGATGGCCACACTCGCCACACTCGCCTCGGCCGCCGCCTTCCCGTGTGCCGCCCAGTCCAACGTCACTATCTATGGCCTGCTCGACGTCAACCTCGGCTATGAGCGCTCCGGCGATCTCCGCCACAAGGGGGTGGATCATGGCGAGCTCAACGGCACGCGCATCGGCTTTCGCGGCACCGAGAACCTGGGCAACGGCATGAAGGCCCTGTTCGTGCTGGAAAGCGGCTTCGACATCTCGAACGGCGAGCGCGAGCAGGGAGGGCGGCATTTCGGCCGCCAGGCTTTCGTCGGCCTCGAAGGCGGCCTGGGGCGGCTCACGCTCGGCCGCCAGTATTCGCCCGCCTTCGTCGCGATCGATCCCTTCGATGCCACCGGCAGCGCCGACCGCAGCGTCGGCCTGCTGTCGCGCAAGGCAGGTGCGGTGAAACCGGCCTACGAAGTGCGCTTCGACAACATGGTCAAGTACCGCTCGCCCAAGTTCGCCGGCTTCGAACTCGATGCCGGCTACTGGTTCGGCAGGGAGGAAGGCTCGGACTCCAGCGCGCGCAAGCAGGGCGACGGCCACGGCATCGCCCTGCTCTACGCCAACGGCCCGTTCTCCGGCTCGCTGGTCACGCAGACGGTGCAGCAGGACGCCACCGGCGGCAAGGTGCGAACCAACGGCTTCGGGCTGGCGTACGACTTCGGGCCGGTCAAGGCCTATTTTGCCTGGACCCAGGATCGCGAGCGCGGCACGGTCGGTTCGGGCAAGGCGCGCACCTTCGACGTGGGTGCCGAGATCAAGGCCGGTGCCAGCGGCACGGTGGCGCTGAGCTACGCCGACCGCGACGAATCGGACGGCGCCGTGGGGCAGGATGCGCACGGCTGGTCCGCCTACTACATGCACGACCTGTCCAGGCGCACGACGCTGTATGCCGGCTACTCGCGCCTCAGCAACGAAAGCGGTGCCAGCTACGCGATCGGCAACCTCAGGCCGGAAGCGGGCGATTCGCACCGCGTGCTGCTGGCGGGCGTGCGCCACCGCTTCTAGCGCCGCAGCCGCGGCAAGCACGCCGATCCCGAGCCCCGCCATGGTGCGGCAATCCAGCCGCGCCATTGCAGGGGCTCGGCGAGGCGAAAGCGTTCCGAAAGCCATTCGTTCTAGTTTTGGCAGACAACACATACAGAGGAGACAGCCACCATGAATGTGAACGGCATGAAGTATGGCGCGCACCTGCTGCGCTTCGCCGACTTTCCCACCCCGGAGATACTGGGCTCCGATGCCAGCGAGGAAGAGATCCGCGACCTCATCGAGCGTCACGGCGCAGTGTTCGTGAAACCCGTGTTCAAGGGCGGGGTCGGCAAGAAGGGCAAGGCCGGCCTGATCGGCCGTGCCAAGGATCTGAAGACCGCGCTCGCCGAGAAGGAACGCCTGTATTTCGTCGAGCATCGCCACGGCAACCAGGTGTCGAAGTCCAACGGCGTCACTTTCGAGGCCGCGGTGCCGGCCGAGCACGAGATCTACTTCTCGATCACCGATTCGACCGAGTTCCGCGCGCCGACGATGACGCTGACCCACATGGGCGGCATGGACATCGAGGAACTGGACAAGTCGCTGGTCGCGCGCGTCCCCTTCGATCCGCTCACCGGCCTGAAGGCTTTCGTCGTCGCCAACGCGCTCGCCGACATCGGTGCGCCCAAGCAGGTCATCTCGCCGCTGGTGCAGCACCTGCCGCGCCTGTGGGAACTGTTCCACGACTTCGGCATGACGACGCTCGAACTCAACCCGATCCGCATGCGCCCCGACCGCCGCGGCCGGCTCACGCCGGTGGCCTGCGACTTCAAATGCGGCTTCGACCGCGACGACCCGCGCTGGCACCGCCTGAACCTGCCGCTCCATCTGTTCGCCACCGACTACTCGGACTTCGAGCAGGAGATCAACCAGTTGCGCACCCACCAGGGCCAGAGCGACGTGTACGTCATCAACGAGGGCGGCACCATCCTGGCGCCCACCTTCGGCGGCGGTGCCAACTCGCTCGTCACCGAGATGCTCGGCGACGACGCCATCATCTCCTCGGACTTCGGCGGCAACCCGCCCTACGAGAAGATGAAGACGGTGGCCTCGATCTGCTTCAAGCACTGGCTGCGCCAGTCCAACGTGCTCTTCATCATCGGCGGCAAATCCAACAACACCGACATCTTCGAGACCTTCCGGGCGATGTCCGACGCGCTGCGCGAGCACTTCGCCAGCCACGGGCCGACGCCGCTCTACGTCGTTGCCGGGCGCGGCGGCCCCAACCTCGTGCGCGGCCTGGGCGTGCTGCGCGACACCTGCGAAGCGCTCGGCCTGCCCTATCGGCTGTTCGGCTTCGATTCGGCGATGAGCGAAGTCGTTGACTACGCGCGCGAGGCCAACGAATGGATGAAGGCGGGCGGGCGCGACGCCGTCGCCCAGCGGCTGCGCATCGCCCCCGCGGCGACGGCCGCCTGAGCGCGGCAATTCGCGGCACGGACAAGAAAACAGGAGACAGCCATGTATCGGCAAGGTGCAGGTGATTTCAAGTATTACGTCGGCGTCAACTCGCTGGCACAGATCGCAACGCAGCACGACCGCGTCTGCGTGCTCAACATTCTCGGCGGCGAATCGAGCGAAGTGACGCCGGTCGGCCACGCGTGGTCGGGCGGCAACGTCGTGTTCGGCACGTCCCCCGGGCGGCGCGGCCAGGTGCTGGAGACGCCGATCGGCAACATCCCGGTCTACAACAGCGTGCGCGAAGGCCTCGACGACGGCCATCGCTTCAACTGCGGCGTGGTGTATCTGCCGCCCGCGGCCGCGCGCGACGGCGTCGCCGAGCTGATCCGGGTCAATCCCGAACTGAAGAAGATCTTCATCATCACCGAGAAGATCGCGGTGCACGATGCGCGCGAGATCCGCGCCATGGGCCAGCAGCACGGCATCGACATCTTCGGCGCCAACTGCCTCGGCGTGGCCGACGCCTGGAACCAGGTGCGCATCGGCGGCGCGCTCGGCGGCGACAATCCGTCGGACACGCTGCGCCGCGGCTCGATCGCGGTGCTGTCGAACTCGGGCGGCTTCACCACCACCATTGCCCAGTACCTGCGCATGGCCGGCTGGGGCACGACGACGCTGGTCTCCAGCGGCAAGGATGTCTACATCCACTATGCCGCGCCCGAGTTCGCCTTCGCACTCGCCAACGATGCGCGCAGCAAGGCCGCCGTGCTGTATTGCGAACCCGGCGGCTATTACGAGCGCGATGCCATGTTCACGAAGCCGGTGGTGGCCTGCGTCGTCGGCCGCTGGAAGAGCAAGCTCACGCGCGCCGTCGGCCATGCCGGGGCGATGGCCGGCGGCGAGGACGATGCCGCGGCGAAAGAGCGCTGGTTCATGGACAAGTTCGGCGTCGACGGCATCTACACGCCCGAGCAGCCGGTGTTCTCGGCCAAGGGCGCGGTGGTCACCAACATCGCCCACATCCCCGCCGCGCTCACCGCGGTGATGCGCGCCAACGCCACGCTGCCGGATTTCGAGCCGGAAGGCACGATGGAGCTGAAGCCCTGGTTTGGCTCCGACATGGGCCTCAGCCTGCCGCCGCAGCTCGACGTGCCGGTGGTCGAGGCGATGGCGCCCTACGGCAGCCAGATCGCCGCGCTCGCCAAGCAGGTGGGCGCGGTGTTCCCGCGCGCGCCGATGAAGGACACTTCCGCTGCTTCGCAGCTCGACCCGGCGACCCAGGTCGCCAGCCTGCACGGCATGCGCGTGCTCGATGCCGCAGGCCTGCCGCTGGAAGCGAACGTCGCCCTCGCGCTGCTGCACGAGCCCGGCGGCGACAACGACCGCAAGCTCGTCGCCGTTGCCGTCGGTGCTTGCCTGAACCTGCACGGCGATCCCGCGCTCGCCGCTGCCGAGGCGGCGCGTGCCGCTGGCAGCGCGCCCAACGCGGTGCTCGCCGCTGCGCTCACGATCGCCGGTCCGCGCCGCGCCGAAGCGGCCCGCAACATCGCCGCCGCCTTCGTCGAGCGCTTCGCCGCCGCGGGCCTGCGCGACGCGCTCGACGCCGGCTTCGACTGCAGCGCGCTCGCCAATGACGCCGAATTCACCGCACTGTTGCGTGCGCCGTCCGCCGACCCGCGCGCCGAGGCGATGCTCGCCGGGCTGGCCGCGCGCGGCGCGCGGTCGGTGTTCGTGCGCTTCCTGCGGGAGCTAGACGGGCCGGTCAGCGCCGATGCGGTACTCGCCGCGATCACGACGACGCTCGGCTGGGGACCGCTGATGCGCAAGCGCGTGTCGCGCCTGACCGTCGAGTGCCTGCCGTGGTGGATGCAACTGATCGGCACCATGATCGGCGCCTCGGCGCCGGCGGCTGCGCACGAGCCGGGCAGCTTCTGCGGCGTCGGCGAAGCCGAACTGCTCGGCGAAACCTCGCTGACCGAACTCGCCTGCCGCGCGCTGCTCGGGCGCGCGCCGGCGGAGGCCGACCTGTTCGCCCTCCAGACCCTGATCGGCATCATGCTCACCAACGGCCCCGGCACGATCTCCGCCCAGGGCGCCAAGGGCGCGGTGTCGGCCGACGGGCCGGAAATGCCGCAGCGCGTGCAGCTCAACAAGGCGCTCGTTGGTTTTCTGAGCCACACCGGCTACGCCCATGGCGGCAATGGCTTCGAGGGCGTGCAGTTCCTGATCGAGCAGTTCCGCGACACCGGCCTCGACGACCCGGCAGAGGCGCAGGGCATCGACGTCGCGGCGCTGGCGCGGCGCTGCGCCGAAGACTACGCGAACTACAAGGCCGAGCGCCGCGCTGCGGGCAGCGCCGAACTGCGCAAGATCCCCGGCGTCAATCACCCGGTGTTCAAGGACCGGCCGGTCAACCTCGACCCGCGCGAAGTCTTCATCCGCGAGTTGATGGCCGCGCGCGGCGAGGCCAACGTCTTCCACGACTTCTATCATGCGCTGGTGCACGCACTGCACGAGGCCGGGGTGTCGCGCACGGTGTACTGCGTCAATATCGACGCGGTGATCGCCGCGCTGCTGCTGCGCCTGACCTGGCAACCGTGGCGCGCCGGCGAAGTCGGCGAAGCCGCGCTCGAATCGGCTGCGTTCACCCTGTTCCTGTATGCGCGCATGCTCGGCTGCGCCGCCGAGATCGACGACCACTTGAACCGCGGGCGCAACATGGATACGCGCACGCCCGCGTCGAAGTGCCGCTTCGTCAGTTGACCCCGCCGCCGGGAGGCACGCCATGAAGCCGGCAGGGAGAACGGTGCTGTTGCCGAAACCCGGCGCAGCCCCCGCGTCCCTGCGATTCATGGTGTGCGCGGCCACCACCCGCAGTGGGGGGCCGCATGGCGGCGGTCGACATTCGCGCTCATGTGTTTCACCATGACCTGCCCTTCCTGCCCAGGCAGCGCTACACGCCCTGACCTTCCATTGCCGACATGAACGACGTTTCCCCCAACCCCGAGCTTTCCAGGCCCCGCGGCGAGCCCGCGATCCGGACCATCGCCATGCCCGCCGACGCCAATCCCGCCGGCGACATCTTCGGCGGCTGGCTGATGGCGCAGATGGACCTTGCCGCCGGCAACGTCGCCGCGCGCCGCGCGCGCAGCCGCTGTGCCACCGTGTCGGTGGACCGCATCACTTTCCTGCGTCCGGTATTCATCGGCGACGAGGTCAGCCTGCACGCCGAGATCGTGCGCGTCGGCCGCAGCTCGATGACGATCGAGGTCGAAGCCTGGCGGCGTTCGCGCGACGGCGAGGAGCAAGTCAAGGTCACCGACGCGAGCTTCGTTTTCGTTGCCCTCGACCAGGGCGGGCGGCCGCGCCTGATTTCACCCGCGGCCAGCGATCCGGCGGCCAGCGATCCGGCGGCCGGCGGCCCGGCGCCGGGCGAACGCGGCTAGGCCCGCGCCGTGGCGGCCCGGGCGATGCTCAGGCCGCGACCAGGCGGCGGAACAGGCCGAAGGTCCATTGCGCCCCCAGCGTCAGCACGACGACGCGCAGCACGTGGCAGACGGTGACCAGCGGCACGCCGAGCTGCAGCACCTTGGCGGTGATGCACATCTCGGCCACGCCGCCCGGCGCGGCGGCGAGCGCGAGCGTCGCCAGCGGAACTTCCGTGGCCGCAGCGAACAGCGCGGCGAGCGCAAGGCAGAGCACGATCGACAGCACTGCCGACAGCGCGGCCACCGCCATGAAGCGCGGCGCGGCGCGGAAGAACTCGCGCGAGAAGCGGCAGCCGAGGGAACAGCCGATCAGCAACTGGCCGCCATTGACCATCCAGGCCGGCAGGGCCGACAACTCGATGCCGGAACCGGTGGCGAGCGCGACACCGAGCAGCGATCCGAGCACCCAGCCGTTGGCGATGCGCAGCACGCGGAACAGCGCCACGCCGGCCAGGCCGGCGGCGACCAACAGCGGCAGGCGTGCCATGTCCACCTCGCGTATCAGCGGGGTATACAGGTCGGTGCCGTGGACGCCGGAGAAGCTCAGCGCAATCGGTACCACCGATACCACCATCATCACGCGCAGCGCGTGCGCGGCCGCGATGCGGTCGACTGCGCCGCCGAAGCGGTCGGCCAGCGTCGCCATTTCCGAGGCGCCGCCGGGCAGCGAGGCGAAGAAGGCGGTCGGCGTGTCGACGCCGGCAAAGCGCCGCGTGAACATCGCGCAGGCGAACCCGACTGCGAGCGCGGCGAACGCCACCGTCGTCACCAGCATCGCATGCTCGGTGAGTTCGGCGAGGACCGCGGGGCTGAAATAGAGGCCGAGCGCGGTGCCGATGGCCCATTGTCCGGCCTGGCGCCCGCCCGGCAACGGGCGTAGCGGCAGGTCGCCCATGCGCAAGCCGGCGATGGCGAACAGCGGGCCGATCATCCACGGCAGCGGCAGCGTCGCGGTCTGGGCGAGCCAGCCGGCAAGGGTGGCGATGACGAGGGTGGGGACGATGCGGCGCCAGCCGGAGAAGGTCGAAGCGAGCGGGTGGAGTGGCAGGGGCATGGAAAGGAGAGGGGGGATGTGCCTGTGGCGATCGGTCGTGGCGTGTTCAGAGCGGGGAGCGCGTCGCTTCGGCCCACTGGCGCAGGAAGGCCCGCTGCTTGGCCTGATCCTGATAGGCGAGCAGGCCGGGGCCGATCGCGATCGGCCGGAAGGCATGGCTCAGCCTTGCCCGCAGCATTGCCGTCGCGGTGTCGGCGTCGTTGTCGGTACGGATCGAGAACAGCCCGAGGTTCTTCACCAGCAAGGCCTGGCCGTGCACGGACAGCGTGTGGTCCAGCCACAGGCGGGCCGCCGGCGGATTGCGCGCGTCGCGCATGATGAAGGCGACGCGCGACAGCACCAGCGTGTAGTCGCGCGGCCAGATCACGCCCAGCGCGGAATCCTGCTGGGCGCGCTTGCTGGCATAGGAACCGAGCACGTTGTAGGCGATCCTCACCTTGCCGGCGGCAATGCGGTCGAGCATGTCCTCGGTCGACACGTGGCGCTCCAGGCCCAGCGCGCCCATCTGCTCCGCCAGCCTCCAGAAGGCGGTCGGATTCGCCTGCGCGTCCTGCGTATGCAGCAGCAGCCCGAGGCCGGAGCGTTCCGGGTCGTAGCTGGCGATGCGGTGGCGGAAGCGTTCGGGCTGGTCGTCGAGCAGCCGGATCAGGGCGCTGTGGGTGTCGGGCGCTTCATCGGCAGAGAGCGCGCGCCGGTCGTAGACGATGACAGCCGGTTCGTAGGTGGTGCCGAAGGCCTCGCTCTTCCACGAGGCCCAGGCCGGCAGCGCCGCGGTCTGCGCCGAACGGTAGGGCTGGGCGTAGCCGTCGTTGACCAGCTTCAGTTGCAGGTCCATCGCCGAACTCCAGGCGACGTCGGCATGCGGCGTGCCGGCGGCCGTCTCGGCGACGATGCGCTGATACAGCTCGGTCGAGTTCATGTCGTGGTATTCGACCCGGATGCCCGGATGGCTGGCCTCGAAATCGTCGACCAGCGGCTGGACGATGCTCTGGTCGGTATTGGCGTAGATGACGACCTTGCCCTCGCGCTGCGCCCGCGAAAGCGGCTCCTGCGCAGGCGTGCTGCCGCACGCCAGGCCGAGCAGGATCGCAAGCGTCCAGCGTATCCGGGGTTTGTCCATTTTTGTGCGCCGGGTCGATTGGCCCTGTTGCCGTTTTGAGTCAATATTCCCACGTCCGGCTTTCTGCTCACTTTCAATCCCATGCGCCTGCTGCTCGTCGAAGACCATACCGAACTGGCCGAATGGGTCCGCAGGACCCTGTGCCAGGCCGGCTACGTGGTCGACGTGCTCGAACGCGGCGACCACGCCGACCTTGCGCTGCGCACGCAGTCCTATGATCTGGTGATTCTCGATCTGTCGCTGCCCGGCATGGATGGGCTGGACGTGCTGCGCCGCCTGCGCGAGCGCCAGCAGGGCCCACCCACCCCCGTGCTGGTGCTGACGGCGCGTGGCGCCACCGAGGACCGCGTGTGCGGCCTCAACCTCGGTGCCGACGACTACCTGGCCAAGCCCTTCGATTTCGCCGAGCTGGAAGCCCGCATCAAGGCGCTGCTGCGTCGCAGCGGCAACCTCGTGCCGATGGTGCGCATCGGCCGGCTGAAGTTCGACACCACGGCCCGGCTGGCATGGGTCGACGGCAGGACGCTGGCGCTGACGCCGCGCGAACTGGCGGTACTGGAGGTCCTGCTGTCGCGCAGCGGCCGCCCGGTGGCGCGCGAGGCCCTGTTCGAGAAGGTGTTCGACTTCGATGCCGATGCCCGCGTCGAGGCCATCGAGATCTACATCTCCCGCCTGCGCAAGAAGCTCGAAGGCTCGGGCGTCGCCATCAGCACCTTGCGCGGACTCGGCTACCTGCTGACCGAGGCGGGCAAGGATTGAGGTCGCACGCCGACCATCCGGCCCGTGGCAGTCTGCGCCGGCGCATCGCGCTGTGGCTGCTGCCGCCGCTGGCCGTGCTGCTGGGCATCAATGCGCTGCTGTCCTACCGCAGTGCGCACGAAGGCGTCAACCGCGCTTACGACAGCGCACTCACTGCTTCGATCCGCGCCGTGGCCGAGCGCGTGCATTCGCTCGACGGCGAAATACAGCTCGACATTCCCTATGCCGCGTTCGAGGATGCCGCGCAGGAGCGCATCTACCACGCGGTGATCGACGCTGCCGGCACGGTGCTGACCGGCTACGACGACCTGCTGCCGCCGCAGGAGTTGCCGGACATCGGCGAAGTCCGTATTTCCGATGCCGCCTATCGCGGCTATGCGGTGCGCCTGGCGGCGATGCGCAAGCGGCTCTACGACCCCGCGGTGCCGGTCGATGACCGGGTGACGATCCTGTTCGCGGAAACCACCGACACCCGCAATGCACTCGCCCGCGACCTGTTCCTGGACAGCATGCGTTTCCAGCTCGCGCTGATCCTGGTGGGCGGTATCGTCATGGTGCTGGCGCTGGATTCGGCCTTCCGTCCGCTGCTCGAACTGCGCGATACCATGCGCCGGCGCGATGCCGAGGATCTGATGCCGGTGGTGGCGGACAAGGTGCCGAGCGAAGTCGCGCCGCTGATCGACGCCATCAACCACCACATGGAACGGCTGTCGGCCATGCTCGTCGCCCGCCGCCGCTTCCTTGCCGATGCCGCGCACCAGATCCGCACCCCGCTCGCCGTTCTCGGCACCCAGACCGAATACGGCCTGCGGCTGTCCGACCCGGAAGAGATGCTGAACACCTTTGCCGGCCTGCACAGGAGCATCCGCAGCGCCCGGCGGCTGGTCAACCAGATGCTGACGATGTCGCGCGCAGAGTCCGACGACGGTTTCATCGGCGAGCGCACGACCGTCGATCTCGATGCGCTGGTGAAGGACGTGGCGATGGACCTGGTGCCGCTGGCCCTGACCAGGGGGATCGATCTCGCCTTCGAAGGGCTGGGCCGCAGCGTTCCGATCGAGGGCAACGGGCCGATGCTGCGCGAAATGGTGGCCAACCTGCTGGACAACGCGATCCGCTACAGCCCGGCCGAGAGCCAGGTCACGCTGGCGCTGGCCGCCTTCGACGGGCAGGCGATGATCAGCGTCTGCGACCAGGGGCCCGGCATTCCCGAGGCCGAGCGCGAGAACGTGTTCCATCGCTTCTATCGCATCCTCGGCCAGGGGGACAGCGAGGGCAGCGGCCTGGGGCTGTCGATCGTGCGCGAAATCTGCGATGCCCACGGCGGCCGCGTGAGCATGAAGGACGGCCCCGGCGGGCGTGGCCTGTGCGTCGAGGTCGAACTCGCCTGCAAGCCGGCGATGTCCACGGACGCCAGGCGATGAGCGGCGGTGGCCCGGCCGGGCATTCCGCCGGCGGGTGCGTTCAGCCGTGGTCGGCGTGGGCTACGTTGCGGGCGATGAGCTCGCGGATGATGTGCAGCTTGCCGTGGAAGAAATGGTCGGCGCCCGGCACCACGATCACCGGCAGCTCCTGCGGCCGCGCCCACTCGAGTACGTTGGCCAGTGCCACGGTTTCGTCGTTCTCGCCGTGGATCAGCAGCGTCGGAATGTTCTTCGGCACCGTCGGCGTCTGGTAGCGGCGGCCGCTGCCGGTGGTGTCGCCGGCGGCGGTGCCGACCAGGATCAGTTGCCGCGGCGGCGCGATGCCGTCGGCGAGGTGGTTGGCGACACGCACCTGCACGTAGCCGCCGAAGGAGAAGCCGCCCAGCGCCAGCGGCAGGCTGCCCCAGCGCGACTGCGCCCAGCTGATCACCGACAGCATGTCATCGGTCTCGCCGATGCCTTCGTCGTGCTTGCCTTCGCTTTGGCCCACGCCGCGGAAGTTCGGCCGGATCGCGGCGAAGCCGAGGTCGCGGTAGCAGCGCGCCAGGGTGTGCGCCACCTTGTTGGTGTTGGCGCCGCCGAACAGCGGATGCGGGTGGCACACCAGAGCGATGCCGCGCACGGTTTCCGGCGCGTCGATCAGGACTTCGATGTGGCCTTCGGCGCCGCGCAGCAGCGCGGACTCGGTGGGCAGGGAGCGGCTCATGCTTCCTCCGGCAGGCGCAGGCGCTCGACGATGCGGCCATGCACCAGATGGTTGTCGATGATGTCGTCGATGTCTTCCTCGTCCACGAAGGTGTACCAGACATTGTCAGGGTAGACCACCAGCACCGGGCCGTCGTCGCAGCGGCCCAGGCAGCCGGCCTTGTTGATCCGCACGCTGCCCTTGCCGCGCAGGCCGAGCGAGGTGCAGCGGTCCTTGGCGTAGGCCTGCAGTTCGCTGGCGCGATGGTCGTTGCAACAGGTTTCGCCGCCGGCGCGCTGGTTGCAGCAGAAGAAGACGTGGTGCTTGAAATAGCTCATGGTGTCCGGTGGTTTCGCAAAGGGGCGCAGATCGGGGACGGGCCGGCGCGGGAGCGGGCCGGCCAAGCGGAAAGGCAGTGGCGATTATAGGCCCTGGCGCCGTTCGCCTGCCTTTGCGGTCAGATGTTCGCCGCGCCACAGGCCGAGCGCCGACAGGTAGGCCAGCGCCATGAAGGGCCACAGGCTGTCGACCCATTCGGTCAGGCCATGGAAGTTCAGCACGTTGCTCAGCTGGGCGAGCTGCCGGTTGTAGGCCAGGTAAGGGTTGTCGGGCATCAGGTTGACCAGGGCGGTGGCGCCCAGCAGCGCGGTGCCGGCCAGTGCGTGCTGGGCGAGGCGGGGCAGCAGCAAGGCGGCGGCCAGCAGCGCGCTGCCGATCGCCAGTCCCCGCTCGGCGCCCGGCGTCAGCCAGGCCAGCGGTGCGCCGGGCTCGAAGAAGGTGGCGGTGGCCAGGCTCTTGGCACCGATGCCCAGCGCCAGCAGCAGCACGATGGGCAGCGGGTTGCGTGCGCGCATCATGCAGCGCGCGAAGAGACCGACGGCCAGGATCGAGGCTGCGGTCAGCGCGGTGTCGAAGGCGATGAAGCGCTCGGGGCTGAAGGGCAGCGGCGCGGTGATGTCGAGCAGCCTGCGCAGATTGCCGCTGGAAAACAGCAGGTCGGTGGCGCTGAGCTGGCTCAGCAGCCACAGGCCGAGCAGGACCAGGCCGGCTTCGCCGGTGCGGCCGCCGATGATCCAGGCCGTGCGCCAGCGATGGATGATGCCGCCGGGGCCGAACCAGTCCTGCCCCCAGCGTATCCCCAGCATCGCGCCGAGCAGGCCGCCCAGGGTGTTGGCGCCGACGTCGAGGTTGCTGGCGATGCGGCTGGGCAGCAGGTTCTGCAGGGTTTCCAGGCCCAGGCTCAGCAGCGCCGCCAGCAGGGTGATCCGTGCGACGCCGCGCCAGGGCGATCTGCCCGCCGGCAGCGCGGCGGCGGCGAGGAAGCCGAAGGGCAGGTAGCCGAGGATGTTGAACAGGAAGTCTTCGAGGATGAAGTAGCGCGGCCATGGCGCCCACAGATAGTCGAACAGCGGCAGCCCGCTGTCGCGCCAGCCCGTCAGCGGATACAGGCAGGCGTAGGCCATCAGCGCCGCATAGGCGATGGCGAGGTTGCGGGGCAGCGAGGCGGGGGACGTGTTCCGGTTCATGGCGTAGAGGGACGAGGAGCCTGCACATGCGGTGCCCCGATGTCCGAACCCCCGGGATTCTGCCAGTTCCCCGAGGGCTGCGGTCGATGCACTGCCGTGGTGCGCGATGTGCATTCCAGGTGCGCGGCCGCCGCCGCCAGCCGGCGAATCGGGCGGGCGCGGCCACGGTTTGCGGATGTGCATGGTTCTTGCTGTGAAGCAGGCTGTCGCTCAACCGTGTCCTGCGAGGCTCTCGTGTCCATCCACGTCAAGCTGAACCACATCACCCATTACCGCTACGACCGCCCGGTGGCGCTGTCGCCACAGGTCGTTCGCCTGCGCCCGGCGCCCCACTGCCGCACGCCGATCCACGCCTACTCGCTGAAAGTGGCGCCGGCGGAGCATTTCATCAACTGGCAGCAGGACCCGCAGTCCAATTACCTGGCGCGATTGGTCTTCCCGGAAAAGACCTCCGAGTTCCGCGTCGAGGTCGATCTGGTCGCCGAGATGTCGGTGATCAACCCTTTCGACTTCTTCCTCGAGCCCCACGCCGAGAAGATTCCGTTCAGCTACGAGGACGAGCAGCTCGTCGAGCTCGAGCCCTACCTGGTCAAGGCACCGGCCGACGTGCTGGGACCGAAGTTCCATGCCTATCTGGAGTCGATTCCGCGGGAGCCACTCCCCAGCGTCGATTTCCTGGTCGCGATCAACCAGCGCCTGCAGCAGGACATCCGCTATCTGGTGCGGCTCGAGCCCGGCGTGCAGACGCCGCAACAAACCCTGACGCTGGCGAGCGGCTCCTGCCGCGACTCGGCCTGGCTGCTGGTGCAGTTGCTGCGCCATCTGGGGCTGGCAGCGCGCTTCGTGTCGGGCTACCTGATCCAGCTCACGCCCGACGTGAAATCGCTCGACGGCCCGTCCGGCACCGAAGTCGATTTCACCGACCTGCACGCCTGGTGCGAAGTCTACCTGCCCGGCGCCGGCTGGGTCGGGCTGGACCCGACGTCCGGCCTGTTCGCCGGCGAAGGCCACATTCCGCTCGCCTGCTCGCCCGAACCGTCCTCGGCGGCGCCGATCACCGGCTTCACCGACGAGTGCGAATGCGAGTTCGAGCACCACATGAAGGTCGAGCGGGTGTGGGAAGCGCCGCGCGTCACCAAGCCCTACACCGAGGAACAGTGGGCGGCGATCGAGACGCTCGGCCACCGCATCGATGGCGATCTGGACGCCAACGACGTGCGCCTGACCCAGGGTGGCGAGCCGACCTTCGTGTCGCTCGACGACCGCGACGGCGCGGCCTGGAACGGCGATGCGCTCGACCCCTTCGAGCGCGATCCTCATTCCAGCCACGTCTCCAGGCCCAGCAAGCGCACGCTGGCCGAGAACCTGATGTTCCGCCTCAAGGACCACTACGCGCCGCAGGGCCTGCTGCATTTCGGCCAGGGCAAATGGTATCCGGGCGAGCAACTGCCGCGCTGGTCGCTGAACTGCTACTGGCGCAAGGACGGCGAGCCGCTGTGGCGCGACCCGGAGCTGTTCGCGCGCGAGCTCTCCGGCACCCGGGCGGACGAGGCGGTCGCGCGCGACTTTCTCGCCCGCGTCGCCGAACGCCTCGGCGTCGCCGGCAAGTGGATGATGCCGGCCTACGAGGACGCCTGGTACTACCTGTGGCGCGAGCGCAAGCTGCCGGCCAACGTCGATCCGCACGACTCGCGCGTCGACGACCCGCTTGAGCGCGCCCGCCTGACCAGGATCTTCGACCAGGGCCTGAAGGAAGTCATCGGCCACGTGCTGCCGATCGTGCGCAGCCACACCGGCCCGCGGTGCTGGCAGAGCGGGCCGTGGTTCCTGCGCGCCGAGCGCCTGTACCTGATCCCGGGCGATTCGCCGATCGGCTACCGCCTGCCGCTGGACTCCCAGCCCTGGGCCGGCGAGGGCGACTATCCGTGGGTCCATCAGACGGATCCCAACCAGGCTTTCCCGGCGCTGCCGGCGCACGCGGCACTGCGCCATCAGCTGCGTCCGGCGGGCGTGGCGGTCGGTGCCGACAGCGGCCTCGGCTTCGAGGCGCATTCCGGTGCCTGGACGCCCGGCCGTGCCGAGCATGGCGGCCAGCATGAGGTCGACGGCGAGGCGGCGAGCGCGTCGATGGCGCTGCCCGGTGCCGACACCGCGGCGCTGGCCAGCCGCGACGAGCGCTACGACCCGGCGCGCCGGCCCGCTCCCTTCGAGTCCGCCGGCTGGATCACCCGCAGCGCGATATGCGCCGAGCCGCGCGGCGGCCTGCTGTACATCTTCATGCCGCCCACCACGGTGCTGGAGGATTATCTCGAAGTCGTCGCCGCGGTCGAGGCCACCGCCGAGGAATTCGCCTTGCCGGTCGTGCTCGAAGGCTACGAGCCGCCGTCCGACCCGCGCCTGTCGCACTTCCGCATCACCCCAGACCCCGGCGTGGTCGAGGTCAACATCCACCCGGCCGGCTCTTGGGACGAACTGGTCGAGCGCACCACCACGCTGTACGAGGAAGCCCACCAGTCGCGCCTGTCGACCGAGAAGTTCATGCTCGACGGCCGCCACACCGGCACCGGCGGCGGCAACCACTTCGTGCTCGGCGGCGCCACGCCGGGGGATTCGCCCTTCCTGCGCCGGCCCGACCTGCTGCGCAGCCTGGTCAGCTACTGGCACAACCACCCCAGCCTGTCCTACCTGTTTTCCGGCCTGTTCATCGGCCCCACTTCGCAGGCGCCGCGCGTCGACGAGGCGCGCCACGACTCGGTGCATGAGCTGGAAGTCGCCTTCCAGCAGTTCCCCGATCCCGGCGTGCAGGTGCCGCCCTGGCTGATCGACCGCCTGCTGCGCAACCTGCTGATCGATACCACCGGCAACACCCACCGCGCCGAGTTCTGCATCGACAAGCTCTACAGCCCGGACGGCCCCACCGGCCGCCTCGGCCTGCTGGAACTGCGCGCCTTCGAGATGCCGCCGCATGCGCGCATGAGCCTGGCGCAGCAACTGCTGCTGCGCGCGCTGATCGCCCGCTTCTGGCAGCAGCCCTACGCGCCGGACCGCCTGCGGCGCTGGGGCACCGAGCTGCACGACCGCTTCCTGCTGCCGCACTGGGTGGCGGAGGACTTCCGCGACGTCATCGACGAGTTGCGCGAGTTTGGCTACCCGATGGAGTTCGGCTGGTTCGCGCCGCATTTCGAGTTCCGCTTCCCGAAATACGGCGAGTTCGCCGCGCGCGGCGTGCAGGTCGAATTGCGCATGGCGCTCGAACCCTGGAACGTGATGGGCGAGGAAGGCTCGGCCGGCGGTACGGTGCGCTACGTCGATTCCTCGGTGGAGCGCCTGCAGGTCAAGGTCAGCGGTCTCAACGACGACCGCCACGTGCTCACCTGCAACGGCCGCGCGATACCGCTGCAGCCCACCGGCATCGTCGGCGAGTTCGTCGCCGGCGTGCGCTACCGCGCCTGGCAGCCGCCGTCCTGCCTGCATCCGACCATCGGCGTGCATGCGCCGCTGGCGTTCGACCTGGTCGATGGCTGGATGCAGCGTTCGATGGGCGGCTGCATGTATCACGTCGCCCATCCGGGCGGGCGCAACTACGAGGTCTACCCGGTCAATCCCTACGAGGCCGAAGGCCGGCGCCTGGCGCGTTTCACCACCACCAGCCACACGCCTGGCCGCATCGTGCCTGCGTCGGCGCTGCGCAACGCCGACTTCCCTTTCACACTCGACCTGCGCCGCCAGGCCTGAGGACGCCATGCAGCTTCAGCCGCAGAGCCCGCCCGAACTGCTCGCCCATTACGCTGCGCGGCCGGACCGCTACGACGAACTGTGCCAGCGCATCGGCAGCGTGGTGGTGCTGCGGCCGCACTGGCGCGATTTCTTCCACCGGCTGGCGGCGATGCCGCCGGCCGAGACCGAAGCGCGGCGGACGGCGCTGCGCCGCCTGGTGCACGAGAACGGCATCACTTACAACGTGTATGCCGACCCGCGCGGCTTCGAGCGGCCGTGGGAGCTCGACCTGCTGCCCTACATCCTGCCGGCGGCGGAATGGGCGCAGATCGAGGCCGCGGTCATCCAGCGCGCCACGCTGTTCAACCTGATCCTCGCCGACCTCTACGGCGAGCAGAGCCTGCTGCAGCAGGGCCTGATCCCGCCCGCGCTGATCTACGGCCACAGCGGCTTCCTGCGGCCGCTGGTGGGCGCCAAGCAGCCGCGCGACCTGTTCCTGCACCTGTATGCGGTGGATCTGGCGCGCTCGCCCGACGGCCGCTGGTGGGTGGTGGCCGACCGCACCCAGGCGCCATCCGGTGCCGGCTATGCGCTGGAGAACCGCGGCGTGGTGGCGCGCGCCTTGCCGGAGCTTTATCGCGCGGCCGGCGCGCAGCCGCTGGCGCCCTTCTTCGAGGACTTCCGCGACAGCCTCGCCGCGCTGGCACCCCAGGGGGCGGGAGAAGACGAGGCGCCGCTGATCGTGGTGCTGACGCCCGGACCGTACAACGAGACTTACTTCGAGCACGCCTTCCTCTCCCGCGAGATGGGTTTTCCGCTGGTCGAAGGCCAGGACCTGACGGTGCGCGACGAACAGGTCTTCCTGCGCACGCTGGACGGCCTGCGCCGGGTGCATGTGATCCTGCGCCGGGTGGACGACATCTGGTGCGACCCGCTGGAACTGCGC
Organism: Thauera butanivorans; assembly: GCF_048398245.1. Taxonomy (NCBI): domain Bacteria; kingdom Pseudomonadati; phylum Pseudomonadota; class Betaproteobacteria; order Rhodocyclales; family Zoogloeaceae; genus Thauera; species Thauera butanivorans. The sequence continues at coordinate 4,458,514 of NZ_CP183038.1, read as the reverse complement.
GACGACTCGGCGCTCGGCGTGGCCGGGCTGGTGGCGGCGGTGCGTGCCGGCGGCGTGACGGTGGCGAACGCGCTCGGCAGCGGCATTCTCGAAACCGGCGCGCTGCTCGGTTATCTGCCGCGGTTGGCCGAGCACCTGCTCGGGCAGAAGCTGAAGATGCCGTCGGTGGCGACCTGGTGGTGCGGCGAGGCCGCGGCCTGTGCCCATGCGCTGTCGCGACTGGACGAACTGGTGGTCAAGCCGGCCTACCCGGCGATGCGCGGCGGGCCGGTGTTCTGCCGCGACCTGCCGCCGGCGGAGCTGGCGGCGCTGGCCGGGCACATCGCCGAGCGGCCTTTCGACTTTGTCGCGCAGGAAATGGTGAATATCTCGCAGGCGCCGGTGCTGGCCGACGAGAAGGAGGCCGCCGGCGGGCTGGTGGCGCGCAACATCGGCCTGCGGGTGTTCGTCGCCGCCTCGGCCGACGGCTTCCGCGTGATGCCGGGCGGCCTGGTGCGCGTCGCCCCTGAAACCGACATGCGCGTGGTGTCGATGCAGCACGGCGGCGGCAGCAAGGATGCCTGGGTGCTGGGCGGCGCCGCATCGACGGTGCGCCGGCCGGTGTCCGCCATGCCAGTCATCCCCGGCCAGCTCGCGCCGCGCGAGCTCGACATGCCGCTGCCCGGCCTGGCGAGCCGGGTCGCCGAGAACTTCTTCTGGCTCGGCCGCTACAGCGAGCGTGCCGACGGTTCGGCACGCCTGGGGCGGGAAACCCTGAGGCGGCTCGGCGGCCTGGTGGAGTTCGATCATCGCCCCGTGGCGAAGGCGCGCGACGATGACGCCGGGCCATGGGCGACGCCGACGCTGGTCGCGCTGGCCAGCCTGTGCGAGTGTTGCGGCCTGCGGCTGTCCGCCGGCGAAGAGGCTGCCCAGGAAGGGGCCGCCCGGGAGAGGGCCGCCAGGGGAGAGGCGGCGGCGCAGGATGGCGCTGTGCCGCCGCCCGAAGATGGCCCTCTTGCTGCGGAGTGCGGCATCGAGCGGCTGGCGGGCGCATTGTTCGACGAGCGCCAGAGCGGCAGCGTGGTGACCAGCCTGCGTGGCGCGCTGCGTTTGGCGGCCCAGTTGCGCGACCGGCTGTCGCCGGACAGCTGGCGCATCTACAAGCGCCTGGCCGAATTCGCCACGCCTGCGCCGGCCGCGCCAGGCCTGAGCGAAGCGATGCATCGCCTGGACGAGTCGCTGCTGTCGCTGGTGACGCTGTCGGGCTTCGTCATCGAGAGCATGCCGCGCGATGCCGGCTGGCGCTTCCTGTCCATCGGCCGCCGCATCGAGCGTCTGCAGTTCCTGACTTCGGCGCTGGCAGCGCTGCTGACGGTGCCGGAGCAGGGCGCGCTGGAGGCGCTGCTGGCCGTCACCGACGGCGAGATCCGCTATCGCAGCCGCAACGCGCGCGGACTTGCGCCACGGCCGGTCGCCGAACTGGTGATGTTCGACCCCGACAATCCGCGCGCGCTGCGCTACCAGATCGAGTCGCTGATCGAGCACGTCGCCCGCCTGCCGGACGGCAGCTTGCTCGGCGAGCCCTTGCAGGCGCTGCTGGCCGAACTGGATGCCGAGCGCGACAGCGACTGCTTCGACTGGCTGGCGCTCGATCCCCGCAAGCCAGTCGTGGCGGAGGCGCGGGAAACCATTGCTCTGCTGCTGCGGCGCATCTGGGACGCCGGCAATGCGCTGGCCGACGGCATTTCCCACCGCTATTTCACCCATCTGGATGCGCGCAGCCATGCAACCGCCTCGCGCTGAAAAGCCTTCCGCTTCCGCGCCGGCCGCTGCCGGGCCGTCGGAGCAGTGCTACGAGATCACCCACGACACCACCTACCGTTACGCCAGCCCGGTGCTGCTGTCGCAGCAGATCGCCCATCTGAGCCCGCGTGCGATGCCGCGCCAGCGCCTGTTCGCGCATCGCCTGGCGATTTCGCCCGAGCCGTCCACGCGCAGCGAGCGCCTGGACTTCTTCGGCAACCCGACGACGCGCTTCGGCCTGTATGTGCCGCACGAACGGCTGAGCGTGCAGGCGGTGAGCGTCGTCGGCGTGCAGACGCAGGACTGGCCCGAGCCGGCGCAGAGCCTGCCGTGGGAAGCCGCGCGCGACCATCTGCGCGATGCGCTGTCGGGCCACGCGCCCTTGCAGGTCGATGCGCGCGACGCCGGCCAGTACCGCTTCGCCTCGCCCTTCGTGCAGCTCGGCGAGGAAACCGCGACCTATGCTGCCTATGCCGCGCGCTGCTTCACGCCCGGCCGGCCGCTGCTGGAAGCGGCGCAGGCGCTGTCCTCGCTGATCCATGCCGAATTCCGCTTCGATCCGGCGGCCACCAGCGTCGCCACGCCGGTGGCCGAGGTCTTCGCCGAACGCCACGGCGTGTGCCAGGACTTTTCCCATCTGATGATCGCCTGCTTGCGCGCGCTGGGGCTGGCGGCGCGCTACCTGTCCGGCTACCTGCTCACCGAGCCGCCGCCGGGGCAGTCGCGGCTGATCGGCGCCGACGCTTCGCACGCCTGGGTCGCGGTGTGGTGCCCGGGCATCGGCTGGGTGGAGTTCGATCCCACCAACGCCGTGCAGCCGGCACAGGGCCACGTCACGCTGGCCTGGGGGCGCGACTACGGCGACGTCTGCCCGCTGCGCGGCGTGATCCTGGGCGGTGCCAGCCATGCCGTGGACGTCGCGGTGACGGTGATGCCGGTTCCGCTCCCGGCATCCGGCGAACGCCATGCACCAGCATGATGCATCGCATGCCAGGCTGGTGCGCACCAGTCGGAGGCGTGCCGGCCGATTGCGCCGATGTGCGGTATTCCGCGCGCGTCAGGACGCTTGGCACGCTTTCTGCTGTGGTAGCGCGCAAGGGAGCCCGACAATGATCGCAGACATCAAGATGACCGTAGCGAAACCCTATGACGAAATGCATGCCGCCGACGGCTCGGTGCGCGCGCATTATCGCAGCTATGCCGACTGGCTCGAACGGATGCCGCGCGAACGCATCGAGCGCAAGCGCGGCGAAGCCGACGTCGCCTTCCATCGCGTCGGCATCACCTTCAACGTCTATGGCGCCGACGGCGGCAAGGAGCGGCTGATTCCGTTCGACCTGCTGCCGCGCATCATTCCGGGCGACGAATGGACGGCACTCGAAGCCGGCCTGCGCCAGCGGGTGAGGGCGCTCAACGCCTTCCTGAGCGACGTCTATCACGATCAGGAAATCCTCCGCGCCGGCCGCATGCCGTCCGAACTGGTACTGAACAACGCCCAGTTCCGCACCGAGATGAAGGGTGTGGACGTGCCTGGCGGGCTGTACGCGATGATCGCCGGCATCGACCTGGTGCGCGCGGCGGGCGCCGACGGCAAGGGCGAGTACTACGTGCTGGAGGACAACCTGCGCGTGCCCTCGGGCGTCAGCTACCTGATCGAAAACCGCAAGATGATGATGCGGCTGTTCCCCGACCTGTTCTCGCGCTACCGCGTGCAGCCGGTGGAGCACTATCCCGATCTGCTGCTGGAGACGCTGCGCGCGGTCGCGCCCGAGGGCGTGCTCGACCCCACCGCGGTGCTGCTGACGCCGGGCGCCTACAACAGCGCCTACTTCGAACACAGCTTCCTCGCCCAGCAGATGGGGGTCGAACTGGTCGAAGGCCAGGACCTGTTCGTCAAGGACGACACGGTGTATATGCGCACCACCCAGGGGCCGCGCCGGGTGGACGTCATTTACCGCCGGATCGACGACGATTTTCTCGATCCGCAGGTGTTCCGCGCCGACTCCATGCTCGGCGTGCCCGGCCTGATGTCGGCCTACCGCGCCGGCCGGGTGACGCTGGCCAATGCGGTCGGCACCGGCGTCGCCGACGACAAGTCGATCTACCCCTACGTGCCGGAGATGGTGCGCTTCTACCTGGGCGAGGAACCCATCCTCAACAACGTGCCCACCTACATGCTGCGTAGCGAGGAGGACCTCGCCTACACGCTCGCCCATCTGCCCGAGCTGGTGGTGAAGGAAGTCCATGGCGCCGGCGGCTACGGCATGCTGGTCGGGCCGGCGGCGACCAAGGCCGAGATCGAGCATTTCCGCCAGCTCATCATCGCCGCGCCGGAGAAATACATCGCCCAGCCGACGCTGTCGCTGTCGACCTGTCCGACTTTCGTCGATGCCGGCATCGCGCCGCGCCACATCGACCTGCGCCCCTTCGTGCTGTCGGGCGGCAAGGAGATCCGCATGGTGCCCGGCGGCCTGACGCGGGTGGCGATGCAGGCCGGCTCGCTGGTGGTGAATTCCTCGCAGGGCGGCGGCACCAAGGATACCTGGGTGGTCGGCTGAGGCCGCTCACCTGCCTTCAGCCGCTTGTCCCCGTCCGTACCCCATATCCGATGAAACCGGGAGAACGATCATGCTGAGCCGTACCGCCGATCACCTCTACTGGATGGCGCGCTATACCGAACGTGCGGAGAACACCGTGCGCATGCTCGACGTTTCTTACCGGATGTCGCTGCTGCCGCGCAACAACGGCAGCAGCGACGACGGCTGGGGCGCGATCCTCGCCATCAGCGAACTGACCGACGCCTACGCCCGCAGCGGACGGCCGCTGACGGCGCGCGACGTCATCGAGTTCGTCGTGCTCGACCGCGACAACCTGTCGAGCGTGTGGAACTGCCTGCGCGCGGCGCGCGAGAATGCGCACGCGGTGCGCGGCACGCTGACCGCGGAAATGTGGGAAACCACCAACGCCACCTGGCTCGAAATCCGCGACATGACCCCGGAAAAGCTGCAGGTGACCGACCTCGGCGAGTTCTTCGAGTGGGTCAAGTTCCGCTCCCACCTGCTGCGCGGCGTCACCTTCGGCACCATGCTGCACGACGATGCCTTCCAGTTCGTGCGCCTGGGCACCTTCCTCGAACGCGCCGACAACACCGCGCGCCTGCTCGACGTGAAGTACCACAACCTGTTGCCGCAGACCGAGAGTCCGACCGGCACCACCGACTACTACCAGTGGGGCGCGCTGCTGCGCTCGGTGTCGGCCTTCGAGACCTACCGCCACGTCTACCGCGACGTCATCACCCCCTACAAGGTCGCCGAATTGCTGATCCTCAACCACGCCATGCCGCGTTCGCTGCATGCCTGCGTCGACGAGGTCAACGACATCCTCGGCGAGATCGCCAACCTGCACTCGGCCGAAGCCGCGCGCCAGGCCGGCGAGCTTCACGCCACGCTGCACTACGGCCGCATGGACGATATCTTCGACACCGGCCTGCATCCCTGGCTCGAGCGCTTCCTGGAGCGCATCAACCGGCTGGGCGACCGCATCGGCGACAACTTTCTCGTTCCGGTCGCCGCCTGAACGCTTCCTGGCGGCGCCCCTGGTTTGCTCGTGGGCCGGCGGCGCCGAACAATGACCCGACAGGACTGCCCGCATGACCTATTGCGTTGCGATGTGCCTCGACGAAGGACTCGTCTGTCTGTCCGATTCCCGCACCAACGCGGGCGTCGACCATATCAACACCTTCCGCAAGATGACCGTCTTCGAGCGTGCCGGCGACCGGGTGCTGGTGCTGATGAGCGCCGGCAACCTCGCCATCACCCAGGCGGTCATCAACATCCTGCGCGAGCACGCGGCGGTGCAGGACCGGCAGAGCCTGTGGAGCGCGCCGACCATGTTCGAATGCGCGCGCCTGGTGGGCGACACCATTCGCCGCGTGCATCAGCGCGATGCCGAGGCCTTGCAGCAGTTCGGCGTCGAATTCAACGCCTCCTTCATCCTCTGCGGCCAGATCGCCGACGAGCCGCCGCGGCTGTTCAGCATCTATGCCGCAGGCAACTTCATCGAGGCTTCCAGCGACACGCCCTACTTCCAGATCGGCGAATCCAAGTACGGCAAGCCGATCGTCGACCGGGTGGTCAATTGCCGCACCTCGCTCGACGAGGCGGCCAAGTGCGCGCTGATCTCGATGGACTCGACGATCCGCTCGAACCTGTCCGTCGGCCTGCCGCTGGACCTGCTGATCTACAGGCGCGACAGCCTGAAGGTGACGCGCCATGTCAGCATCGACGGCGACAACCCCTATTTCGACATGATCCACAACCAGTGGGGCGCCAATCTGCGCCGGGTGTTCGCCGAACTGCCCGATCCCGACTGGGCGACCTGGCCGCAGGAAGCCGTGCCGCGTCCGCGTGTGCGGGACATGGGCGAGACGGCCGTATGCGAAGCCGCCGGCAAGAAGGGATGACGCAGGATGGATGCAGTGGGACGAAAAAAGAAAAGGGCTGCGTGTGATCGCAGCCCTTTCCCGGGATGAGCATGGCGGAGTGGACGGGGCTCGAACCCGCGACCCCCGGCGTGACAGGCCGGTATTCTAACCAACTGAACTACCACTCCTGAATCGAGGCCCGCTCGAGCCCCGACCTTGAAACCGAAAGGGCCGGCAGAACGCCTGAGCCCATCTGTAACTGTTTGATCTGGCGGAGCTTCATGAAGCTCCGCGACATCAGTGCGGCGCATTATCCACGAATGCCCGAGGGCTGGCAACACTTGGCGGCAAGGCTTCCAGCTCATGCCGATCCGCGTTCGAAAGCATGGAAACTGTCCGATCAGCCCCGCTCACCGACCGGACATCCTTTGGTTATTGAATACAAGCTGGTATCAGGCGGCGAAGCGCTGGCAGCCGTCCCGCACCGTGCGCCCGAGCCGGGCCAGTTTCGTTTCCTTGGCGCGTGGCGTGCGGCTACCGGTTCGGAACTGGCCTCGGCGCCTGTGCCTGAAGAGGACTGCCGCCGGGGGCTGCGCCCGTGGCATTCAGCGGATCTGGAAATCGGATTCGTGCTTTGGCCTATTCATGTAGTAAGCTACATTTAAGCCAAGGATGAATTCCATGTTCGAACTCAAGGATTTGCCCAGCTACGACACCCTCGCGGCCTTCGGGGAAGCCTATGGCAACCCTGACGTCGATGGCCTGCACACCTGGCTGCTCTGGGCCTCTGCCACCAAGGAGATGTTGTCTGCCTTCGAGAGCAACCTCGCCCGCAATGGCGGTCTGTCGCAGTCGCAGTTCTTCGTGCTGATCCTGCTCAAGCGCAACCCCGCGGGCCTGAGCGTGGGCGCGCTGGCGCAGGGTGTGGGCGTCACTTCGCAGACCATGACGCGCATCATCGACCGCATGGAGGGCGAACGCTTGTGCCAGCGCGAACCCGATCCGCGCGACCGCCGCGCCTGGCTGCTGCGGTTGGCGGAGCGGGGCGATGCGCTGCTGGGCAAGGCCTTGCCCGCGCATTACGCGTGGGTGGCGAACCTGATGCGCCATTTCAGCGCGGAGGAGCGGCAACTGCTGACGCATCTCATGGGCAGGCTGCATCAGGCAGGCGTGACGCAGTAGTTCCAGGACATCCGGACAGCTGGATAGGAAGCTTTCAAGACACAGGACACATCATTGCGGTAAATATGTAGCTGGCTGTATTTCAGTGTTCGAATGCGTGCCGCACCGAATACCTGTCGCCAACACGTACATGCCATCAGCAGAAATGCGCGGAACCGCGACGCCCCGGCCGTTCTTTGTGCCTTCACCAAGGAGATCAAGCATGACCGCAACTCATTCCACCGAATCCCCGGCGCCCGTCGGCAGGTCCGGGCTTGCTCGCAGTGCCTTCGTGTTCATCGAGTTCCAGAACGAATGGCTGGACGCAACCGGGCCGCTCAAGCGCATGATGCAGGACCGGGCCCTGTTCGACACCGCCGTGGCAAATGCCGCAAGAATCATCGCGCGTGCCAGGGCCTTGAATGCCAACATCGTGCATGCGGGCCTGATGCTGACCGAAGACCCCGGCTACCTGGTTTTCGGCAAGGGCAATGGCAAGTCGGGCCTCAAGGGGGCCATACCTGCTGCCGGTACCTGGCGCGACGCCGAGCGCGTGCGCTTTCCGGAGCCTTTCGCACCCCGGCGTGGAGAGTTCGTCGTCGCGGGCCGTTCGGGGGCCAGCGTCATCACCAACTCCAACCTGGATCCCTACCTGCGCAACAACGGCATCGACCATCTGTACCTGCTCGGCTTCGCCCTGCATGTCTGTGTCGAATCGACGCTGCGCCACGCACACGATCTCGGCTATGAAGTCACCGTGATCAGCGATGCCGCCCCCGCATTCACTGCGCAGCAGCAGGCGCACGTCATCGGGCAGGTCGTGCATCACTTTGGCCGCAGCATGACGACGGAAGAATTGCTCGAAACCCTGGACCATGTTTGAACCTGGTTTCTACGTGACGGCCGAACTGCGGCTCATGCTGGTGCTGGCGCTTGTCGTGAGGCGCTATACTGGCGGGCGGAGATGGCATTCCTCCATTAACCGCCGCAGCGTGCGGCTGATGATGCCTACGATTGGCCGGGCAGGCCGCGTAGGTATGCGCTGCCTGTCCTCGATGACAAAAGAATGATGAGGACGATTCAGCAATGTGGAAACCCATCATCGCCATTGCCGTGGGCTCGGTGCTCGGCGGCCTCCTGCGCTGGGGCCTGGGTCTCAAGCTCAACAGCCTGTTTCCCGCCATGCCGCCCGGCACGCTGGCGGCCAATCTGATCGCGGGCTACCTGGTCGGCCTGGCCGTGGCCTTTTTCGCCCAGATGCCCAGCCTGTCGCCCGAATGGCGCCTGCTGGTCATCACCGGTTTCTGCGGTGGGCTGTCCACCTTCTCGACCTTCTCGGCCGAGATCGTTCATCTGTTGCAGCGGGGCCTGTACGCAGGGGCGATGGGCGCGGTCGCCATTCATGTCGCGGGGTCGGTGGTGATGACGCTCCTGGGCATCGCTACGGTGGCGTGGCTGCGGTCTTCGTGATGCGGCGTCATCCATTCGTGGAAGGTGTGCCGGCGGCGTCGGGCATTTGCCGCCTCGCCGCCAGCGCAAGTGCCACCACTGCGAGCACGAGCGGCACGAAGGAGACCCACAGCACCGTGTTCCAGCCATAGGCCGGCAGCAGTCCGCCCGACGAGAACGAACCCAGCGCCATCAGGCCGAACACGATGAAGTCGTTGAACGACTGCACCCGCGTCTTCTCTTCTGGCCGGTGGCTCTCCAGCACCACCGCGTTCGCGCCGGCCAGTGCCTGCGCGATGGCAAGCCGCCAGATGTTGCCGCGCTGGGTTTTCTCAGGCAGCAGGTCGGGGTGACGTCCATGGTGGCCGTGTGTTCGTCGGTCAGTGTTTCTGGGTCGTGCCGTGATGGGCCGCCTACGTGCCTTCCCGGCTGCCTTGCGGGCCGTCGAGTGCCAGCACGGCGAATCGCGCCAGCAGGCTGGCTGCTTCGGGTGTCGGATGGGCGGTGGCGCCGGATGCCGGGGTGAGCCGGTCGAGATAGCCTTGCATCGCGGCAGCGGAAAACTCGGGGTGGAATTGTACGCCCCAGGCGCATTTGCCGATGCGAAACGCCTGATGCGGCTCATGCGCATTGCGTGCCAGCCGGGTGGCGCCGGGCGGCAGCTCCAGCGCCGATTGCCGATGCACGAACTGGGCAGGGAAACTTTCGGGCAAGGCCGCGAACAAGGGGTCCTGCCGGGCGGCAGGTGTCAACTCCACGGCGTGGGTGCCGATCTCCAATCCCGCCGGATGGTCGCCGACCCGTCCGCCCAGCGCATGGGCGAGCAGCTGGTGGCCGTAGCAGATGCCGAGCACCGGCACCTCCGCATCCACGCAGCGCTTGAGCCATTGCCCCAGCCGCTCGCTCCAGGCGGCGCGCTCGCTCACCATCGCGTGCGAGCCGGTGACGACCACGCCCGCGATGTCCACCGGATTCGGCAGGGCCGGGCTGGTGCGTGCATCCAGGCAACGGTGCGGGGTGGATGGCCCCAATCCGGCGGCAATCCAGTCGCTGAAATCGCCTGCCGAATCTCGGGAATGGCGGATTTCGGGATGAGGTTCGCCGGTGACGGCGATGAGGATGGGCTTCTGCATGGAGCGTGGTTGTATTGGAGAAGGAATGGAATGCCTGCAAGTTTAGCGATCCGGCGGGCAGGCGGCGCTCCTCGGCGTTTGCTGGACGCATGCCAGTCTTCGTTGGCCGGCATCAGAAGTTCCAGACGAAGCTCTGGCCATTCCCGGTGAACATCACCGACCTCCGGGAGGCTTTGCAGGCCCAGTGCTGGATCGTCCGATCGAGGGATGGGCCGGGCTCGAAGAGGCTGTCCGGGTCGAATGCCACGGCGCAGCGCTCCGTCGGGGCACGCGCCGACTCGTAGCTCAGCCACTGTACCTCGCGTTCCCGGGCAGCGACGGCCACGGCGTGGGTAGCGCTGTAGTCGCCGCCATGTGTCCATGCGGCGCGCGCCTGCACCCAGGGCCTGGACATCAGGTCGATGGACAGTCCCTTGATGCTGGCCCGGAAGAAGCTGTGCTCGGTGAGCAACACTTCGTCCTGCAGGCCCGCGCTGTCGATGATGAACCGGTGCCGCCAATATGCGACCTCGGCGCATGCGCCGTAGATGTTCTCGGCGCCGTACCACTGGCCTTTCGACCTGGGGGCGCGGAAGCGGCTCGCGTGGGTGGGGTTGTAGCGGAACGGGGTGATCAACAGGTAATGCTTGGGGCGGGCCGTATGCGGTAGTGCCGGCTTGCTGCCTTCCAGTAGCGATTCCAGCAGGCCCTGTTCTTCCGGTGTATCCACCAGGCGCATCGTGGAAACCACATGTTGCGCTTCGACGCCGCGCCACGCATCCATGCTGCGCACGGAAATCGAGCCATCGAACCAGCTCGAGTCCCAGGCCGTCACGAGGGTGCCCGCATGCCGTCGAGGTAGTTCAGCGTGGCGACCAGCCCTTCGGCCTTCTGGACAAGCTTGCGGGGCTCTCCGCCGAGCGCATCATTGGGGCTGTTCATCCATGCGAGGCGCTTCCGGTCGTCCGTGCCCACCAGCGCATCCAGCGACCGGTAGACGCGCACCAGAAGCAGCGCCAACTCGCCTTCTTTCGATTCAGGATCGATGCGCTTGTCGCCTTTCAGGATGCGCGAGACGGTAGGCTCGCTGACGCCGATGGTACGTGCGATCGCCGCACCTGAAAGCCCCAGCAGATGGCCCGCTCTGGCCGTGGCCTTCGCCAGCACTTCACCGGGGTTGGCTTTGCTTGCTGCACCTTGCTTCATGGCGCTCCCCTGATGGGTGGGATTGTTTCCACGGAAATATTATCGATCAGGTGTCGAATATTTTCACGTAAAAACTGTGGTCAGTGTGCTTTGCGCGAGGAGTTTGCAGTGTTCAGAAACGAAAAAAGGAGCCGAAGCTCCTTTTTCCCTGCAGTCCACCGATCTCGTGCGTGGCTGCGCCGTTCTGGAGCGGGAAACGAGTCTCGAACTCGCGACCTCAACCTTGGCAAGGTTGCGCTCTACCAACTGAGCTATTCCCGCGTAAAACCTTGGCTGGCCAGGTACTGCAACCTGGTGCCCATGGGCAGGATCGAACTGCCGACCTCTCCCTTACCAAGGGAGTGCTCTACCACTGAGCCACATGGGCAGTTCCTGCCTGCTCCCGGACCGTTCAGGGCCGGGATTGAAAAAGCCGACCCTTTCGAATCGGCCTTTCATGCTGTCTGGTGGGGGCACAAGGACTCGAACCTTGGACCAATTGATTAAGAGTCAACTGCTCTACCAACTGAGCTATACCCCCGGTGCCTTGCGGCGGATCGGCGTTTCCGTCGATCAAGAGCCGCGAATTATAGAGAGGCTCGCCGTCCGGCGCAATATCCGCGCAGATATTTTTTACTCAGGCCAGGATGCGGCCCGCGCGCCGCCGCGTGCCGAGGCCTGCGATGCCGCCGAGCCCCTGCGCGCCGTGCGCATGGCAGATGGCGCAGGCGAGCGCGTCGGCGGCGTCGGGGCTGGGGCAGGCATCGAGCGCCAGCAGGCGCTGCACCATGTGCTGTACCTGCTCCTTGGCCGCCTTGCCGTAGCCGACCACCGACTGTTTGACCTGCAGCGCGGTGTATTCGGCCACCGGCAGTTCGCAGGAGACCGCGCCGCAGATCACCGCGCCGCGCGCCTGGCCCAGCAGCAGCGTGGACTGCGGGTTGACGTTGACGAAGACCTTCTCGACCGCGACGACGTCGGGCTGATAGGTGGCGATGACTTCGCGCACGCCGTCGAGCAGGGTCTTGAGGCGGCCGGGCAGTTCGCCGTCCTTGGTCCTGATGCAGCCGCTGGCGACGTAGCGCAGCTGGCTGCCGAGCTGGTCCACCAGGCCGAAGCCGGTGATGCGCAGTCCGGGGTCCAGCCCCAGGATGCGGGTGGCGACGCTGCGCGAGGCGGAAATGCCGCTCAAACCTGCACGGCGGTGCCGCTGACGCACACCATCAGCATGCCGTTGTCCGCGCCCAGCACTTCGTAGTCGACGTCGATGCCGATGACCGCGTTGGCGCCGAGCTTCTTCGCTTCGGCCTGCATCTCGTCCATCGCGATGCGGCGGGCGTCGGACAGCGTGCGCTCGTAGGCACCGGCGCGGCCGCCGACGACGTTGCGGATCGACGCGAACATGTCCTTGAAGATGTTCGCGCCGATGATGGCTTCGCCATTGACGACGCCGAGATACTGGCGCACCGGATGGCCGTCGAGCGAAGCGGTGGTGGTCATCAGCATGGTCGTGCTCCGTGATGTGCTTGGATTGGAGCGGCCATTCTACGGCAGCGCAAGCGCAGAAGGCCTCCAGGCCTTCTGCGCCTGTGTTTCAGGATGCGCTCCAGCTCAGTCGTCGAGCTTTTCGCGCAGCACCTGGCCGCTGACCGGGTCGATCTTGAGTTCGACGCGGCGGTTGGCGGGGTTGGTGGCGTCGGCTTCCCATACGCCGTCATCGAAGTCGAGATCGCGGATGGCGCGATAGCCGGCGGCTTCGAGCGCTGCGCGGACTTCGCTTGCCGTCAGCCGGGTGCCGCCCGCAGTGCTGTTGCTGGCAGTGTATTCGCCCACTTCGCTGAGCACTTCCAGCGTGACCGGGTGCAGCACGAGATCGACTTTTTCGCCGTTCAGCTTGCGTGCTTCGGCTTCCCAGAAGCCGTCGTCGAATTCGATGTCGCGAATGTTGCGGTAACCTGCGAGCTGCAGCGCATCCTTGGCCGCCTGGGCAGTGGGCAGGGTGGTGCCGAAGGCGTCACGGCTCACTGGCGTCACGGTATCGTTGGCGGGGTCGAGGATCACCGAGATGAGCTTGCCGTCCGGTGTCGTCGCAGAAGCCGTCCATAGGCCGTGGCGCAGCGCCAGTTCGTGCGTGGCGACGTAGCCGTCGGCCTCGATGCGGCTCAGCGCTTCGCCGGCATTGCTGGCGGCATGGGCTGTAGGCGCCAGCAATGCGGCAGTGAACAGGGCGGCGGCGAGGGGGCGGAAGAGAGTGGTTTTTGCGACGGGGAACATGACGGACTCCTTTGGGATGAAAATCGTGCAAGCCGCGCTGTATCGGCTTGGGTATCAATATGTCAAAGGTTTCTTAAATGCCGTCTGAAGCCTTCGTTCATGTTCCGTTTAAGGCGTGCACCCAAACATTCCGGTATGTGTGACAAACCGTGTCGACTCCTGCTGTGCCTGATGCTGGCGGCGATGTGTGGGATCCTGCCCGCGCGTGCGGCCGAGCAGGATGTGGTGCGCCAGGCGGTCGAGGCTGGACGCTATCGTCCGTTGACGGAAATCCTTGCCGAGGTGGCCAGGCGTTACGACGGCCGTGTGCTGGACGTCGAACTGGAGAAAGGCCGTGATGGCCGCGCGTACTACGAGATCAAGCTGATCGACGGTACGGGACGCAAGCTGGAACTGCATGCCGATGCGGTCAGCGGTGCCGTGGTCCAGGCCGAAGCGCCTGCCGTCGATGAGGCCTTGCCGCCGGTGGGCGAGGTTTTGCGCAAGGTGCTGGCGCGCTGGCCCGGCATGGTGCTCGACGTCGAGATGGAGCGCGACACGCATGGCAGGCTGGTCTACGAAGTGAAGCTGCGCATGCCCGATGAGCGCATGCGCGAACTGACCGTGGATGCGCGCAGCGGCGAGGTGCTCGGCGACGATGCACAGCATGGCGCGGCCCTGCATCGCCTGATGGACATGCCTTCGGTGCTCGATCTGCTGCAGGCCCGCTACCCCGGCCACGTGCTCGAGGCCGAGCTGGAGCACGACCGCAACGGACGCTACTTCTACGAGGTCGAGATCCGCCTGCACAGCGGCCGGGTCGTCGAGCTCGAGGTCGATGCCGAGGATGGCCGCGTGCTGCGCGTGGAGGAGGCCGACTGATGCGGGTGCTGATCGTAGAGGACGATGCGGCGCTGGCGGAAAGGCTGGCCGCGCTGCTGGGTGAAGCCGGCCTGGTGGCGGAAACCGTCGGCGACGGCCGCGAGGCGGCCTATCTCGGTTGCACCGAAGACTACGATGCGGCGGTGCTCGATCTCGGTCTGCCGCAACTGGATGGTATTTCGGTGCTGCGCCACTGGCGCGAGGCGGGGAGGGTGTTTCCGGTGCTGATCCTCACCGGGCGAGGGCGCTGGAGCGACAAGCTGGCGGGCTTCGGTGCCGGTGCCGACGACTACCTGACCAAGCCCTTCCAGCACGAGGAAGTGGTGTTGCGCATCAAGGCGCTGCTGCGCCGTGCGGGCGGGCATGCCGACCCCGTGCTGCAGGCGGGCGATTTGAGCTACGACACCTTCGCCGGCCGTTTCAGCCTGCATGGCGAGCCCCTGGCGCTGACCGCGCAGGAGCATCGCATCCTCGCCTACCTGATGCACCGCAAGGGCGCAGTGGTGAGCCGCGCCGAGATCGGCGAGCACGTTTATGCGCGCGACCTCGAGCCGGATTCCAACACCGTGGACGTGCTGGTCGGACGCATCCGGCGCAAGCTGCCGCCGGGCTTGCTCGTCACCGAGCGTGGGCTGGGTTTCCGCCTCGTCTCGGAGCCGGAGTTCCGTGACTGAGGCGCGGCGATGGGCCGGGTTCGGCCTGGCGCTGCGCCTGGGCGTGCTCGGCATGCTGGCGGCGGTGCTGGTGGCGGGGGCCGGCGGATGGGTTCTGCGCGGGATGGTGCACGACACCGTGGTGCGCGGTTTCATGCAAAGCCTGGAAGCGCGTGCCGAGCGGATCGAGAGCCGCCTGAGGATCTTGCCGGGCGGCGGCGTGGGTGAAGAACGCTCGCGCGCGGCGGACGTATTCGAGCAGATTTTTTCCGGCTGGTACTGGCAATTGCGCAGGCGGGGGGGCGAGGCTGTCGTCCTGCGTTCCCGCTCCCAGTGGGACGCCGGCGTGCTGCACGGGCAGGCCGTGCCATCCGGTGCGCTGGAGGCCGAGGGGCCGAGGGGCGAGCGCCTGCTCGGGTTGGTGCGCACGCTTGAACTGGGCGGTCAGGTTTTCGTGCTGGAGGTATATGGGCCGCAGGAGCCGGTGGTGCGCGATCTGATGCGCTTCGATCGCGGCCTGGCAGTGGCGGTGCTGGCCTTGATGCTGGGCTGGATGGCCGCCACCTGGGTGCAGGTGCGCATCGGCCTGCGGCCCTTGCGGCGCCTGCGCCAGCGCGTGGCCGAAGTGGAGATCGGCGGCGGCATGATCGGGCGCGGTTATGGCGCCGATCTCGACCCCTTGGCCGAGGAACTGGACGACATGCTGTTGCGCAACAGCCGGCTGGTGATGCGGGCGCGGGCCCATGCCGCGGACTTGAGCCATGCACTGAAGAAGCCGCTGACCCTGCTGGGGGCTGAAGCAGGCGGCTCCGCCACGGTGAGCAGCAAGATGGTGCGTCGCCAGGTCGACAGCATGTCGGCGCTGATCGACCGCCATCTGGTTCGTGCCGCCAGCGCGGCGGCGGCCGAGGGTGTGCAGGGCAAGCTGGAGGTGGCGGGTGTGCTGGTGCCGCTGGTGAAGCTGATGCAGACCCTGCACCAGGACAGGATGCTGGACTGGCAAGTGGACGTCGCCAATGGCCTGGCCTGGCGTGGCGACCGTGCCGACATCGAGGAAATGCTCGGCAATCTGCTCGACAACGCCGGAAAATGGGCGGCGAGCCGAGTGAGGCTGAATGCCTGGCGCGAGGCGCCGAAGGGCGGTGGTGCGGGGACGCTCGTCATCACGGTGGAGGACGACGGCCCCGGCCTGGACGAGGAGCAGATCGGCCGGGCGGCCCGCCGGGGGCAGCGCTTCGACGAAGCGGTGGAAGGCAGCGGGCTGGGGCTGGCCATCGCCGCCGACATTGCCGCGACCTACGATGGCGCGCTTGCGCTCGAACGCAGTGCAGCGCTGGGGGGCTTGCAGGCCAGCCTGCGCCTGCCGGTCTGAGGCGCGGCCGCCATCAGGCCTTGCGCGCCAGCCAGACGCCGGCCACTGCCACGGCCATGCCTGCGAGCGCGAGGCCGCTCAGCGTTTCACCGAACATCGCCCAGGCGATCAGCGCAGTGGTCGGCGGCGTGAGGTAGAACAGACTGGCGACATTGACCGCGCTGCCGCTGCGGATCAGCAGGTTGAGCAGGCTGATCGCGCCCAGCGACAGCACCAGCACCAGCCACAGCAGGGCGAAGACGAATTCGCCGCTCCAGTCGATGGCCATCGTTTCGGTCTGGCTGGCGAGCAGCGCGGTGACCGCCAGCGTCGGCACGAACTGCACCACAGAGCCGGTGCGCAGGTCGAAGCGCGGGCAGAAGCGTTTCTGGTACAGCGTGCCGGCGGTGATGCCGACCAGTGCCGCCAGTGCCGGCGTCAGCATGTGCAGCAGGGCGTCGGCCGCGACGCCGTCCACCGTTGCCTTGCTGCCGACCACCAGGCCGACGCCGGCAAAGCCCATCGCCAGCCCCAGCCATTGGCGCGGCGATACGCGCTCGCCCAGCAGCAGGCCGGCGCAGGCCGCGGTCAGCAGCGGCTGCATGCCGACCACCAGTGCCGACACGCCGGCCGGCAGGCCGCGGTCGATGGACATGAACACGCCCCCCAGGTACAGCGCGTGCACCAGCAGGCCGGTGACGCCGATGTGGAGGGCTTCGCGCGGGCTGGCCGGCCAGGGTGCGCGCATCGCCAGCGCCAGCATCGTCATCAGCGCGATCACCAGCACGTAGCGGGAGGCGAGGAAGGTCAGCGGTTCGGCATAGGGCAGGCCGAACTTGGCGCCGATGAAGCCGGTGCTCCACAGCAGCACGAACAGCAGCGGGATCAGGCGCTGAACCCAGGGCGAGGCAGAGGCGGGAGACGGCATGATCGGGAGTGGGGGCAGAGGGGCCGGAGAAAAAAGAAAGCGGCGCTGGGCGCCGCTGTCGGGTGTTTGCGGGTCGATGGCCGCCAGCTTACTCGCCGATCTCCGCCGAGGTGTAGACCTCCTGCACGTCGTCCAGGCTTTCCAGCGCATCCAGCAGCTTCTGCATGCGCACGGCCTCGTCGCCGGACAGTTCGATGGTGTTTTCCGGCTTCATCGTCACCTCACCGAATTCGGCGCTGAAACCGGCCTGCTCCAGCGCCTCCTTCACCGCCGTGAATTCCCACGGGCCGGTGATGACTTCGATCGAACCGTCGTCGTTGGCGACGACGTCCTCGGCGCCGGCGTCGAGCGCCGCTTCCATCAATGCATCCTCGTCGGTGCCCGGGGCGAACAGCAACTGGCCGCAGTGCTTGAACTGGAAGGCCACGCAGCCGTCGGTGCCCATGTTGCCGCCGTACTTGGAGAAGGCGTGGCGCACGTCGGCGACGGTGCGGGTCTTGTTGTCGGTCAGGCAATCGACCATCACCGCCGAGCCGCCGATGCCGTAGCCCTCGTAGCGGGTTTCCTCGTAGCTGACGCCTTCGAGCTCACCGGTGCCCTTCTTGATCGCGTTGTCGATCTTGTCCTTGGGCATGTTGATGCCCTTGGCCTTGTCCACCGCCAGGCGCAGGCGCGGGTTGAAGCCGGGGTCGCCCCCGCCCATCTTGGCGGCGACGGTGATTTCCTTCGCCAGCTTGGAGAACGCGGCGCCGCGCTTCTCGTCCTGGCGCCCCTTGCGGTGCTGAATATTGGCCCACTTCGAATGACCAGCCATAAGACCCTCGATACTGCCGTAAGCGGTTGAAAGTTGCGCAGTATACAACCCGGCGGCGGCACGCCGCATGCCGCGTGCGCCCTGATAAACTCGGACGCGATGCGAAAGCCCCCGACGAACACATGCCCCCGGAGTGATGCGATGACCGAAGCGCTGCTGATTGCCAAGACCGCCGACGCCGAAATCCACCTGCTGCCGCGCCTCGCCAACCGCCACGGCCTCATCACCGGCGCGACCGGCACCGGCAAGACGGTGACGCTGCAGAAGCTCGCCGAATCCTTCGCCAGCATCGGCGTGCCGGTGTTCCTGGCCGACGTCAAGGGCGACCTGTCGGGCATCGGCGCGGCGGGGACGAAATCCGACAAGCTGATGCAGCGCCTGGCCGCGATCGGCATCACCGAATACACGCCGCGCGCCAACACCACGGTGTTCTGGGACGTGTTCGGCGAGCAGGGCCACCCGGTGCGCGCCACCATCTCCGACATGGGGCCGCTGCTGATATCCCGCCTGCTCAACCTCAACGACACCCAGACCGGCGTGCTGACGCTGGTGTTCAAGGTCGCCGACGACAACGGCCTGCTGCTGCTCGACCTCAAGGACCTGCGCGCGATGGTGCAGTACGTGGGCGAGAACGCGAAGACCTTCACCACCGAATACGGCAACATCTCCACCGCCTCCATCGGCGCCATCCAGCGCAACCTGCTGGCGCTGGAGCAACAGGGCGGCGATGTGTTCTTCGGCGAGCCGATGCTCGACATCGCCGACCTGATGCAGACCGACGCCGACGGCCGCGGCATCATCAACGTGCTCGCTGCCGAACGTCTGTACAACTCGCCCAAGCTGTACTCCACCTTCCTGCTGTGGATGCTGTCCGAACTGTTCGAGCAGTTGCCGGAAGTGGGCGACCCGGACAAGCCGAAAATGGTGTTCTTCTTCGACGAAGCCCACCTGCTGTTCAACGACGCGCCCAAGGCGCTGGTCGAGAAGATCGAGCAGGTCGTGCGCCTGATCCGCTCCAAGGGCGTGGGCGTCTATTTCGTCACCCAGAACCCGCTCGACGTCCCCGAAACCGTGCTCGGCCAGCTCGGCAACCGCGTGCAGCACGCGCTGCGCGCCTTCACGCCGCGCGACCAGAAGGCGGTCAAGACCGCCGCCGACACCATGCGCCCCAACCCGGCCTTCGACGCCGCGGCCGCAATCACCGAACTGGGCGTGGGCGAGGCACTGGTGTCCTTCCTCGACGAAAAAGGCCGGCCGCAGATCACCGAGCGCTGCTTCGTCATCGCGCCGGATTCGCGCCTCGGGCCGCTGAGCGCGGCCGAACGCCAGGCGGCGATCACCGGCTCGCTCATCTACGGCCACTACGAGAAAGCGCTCGACCGCGAGTCGGCCTACGAAATCCTGCGCGCCCAGGCTGACAGCAAGTCCGCCGCCGCGCAGGCGAAACCGGGTGCCGCCGGCAGCGGCGATGGCGGCAGCGCGCTCAACGACATCCTGTTCGGCTCCACCGGCCCACGCGGCGGCCAGCGCGACGGCCTGGTGCAGATCGCGGCCAAGACGGTGACGCGCACCATCGGCAGCAACCTGGGCCGCCAGATCGTGCGCGGCCTGTTGGGGTCGCTGTTCGGTGGTAAGCGTTGAGGGGGGGGCGGGCAGGCTCGGGATCGTGGCGTGCTGAGCATTTCAGGTGGCAAGACAGTGAGCTCGAACGTTATGCATTAAAGGGGAGCCGGGTGCTCAAACCGGTAGTACAGGAAGAAACCAGCGGATGCGGAATCGCGTCGGTTGCCAACATTCTGGGCAAGACGTACTCGGAGATGAAGGCCGAAGCCAATGCTATGGGTATCCACGCTTCGGATGAATCGCTGTGGTCGGATACGCAATATGTCCGGCGTATGCTGTCGAGCGCAGGCGTCGAGGTTTCCGACGAAGAAATCCCGTTTGAATCCTGGGAGGCATTGCCCGATCTGGCATTGCTGTCCATCAAGCATCATCGGGAAGAAGGCAGGGACTTTTGGCATTGGGTTGTTTTCAAACGTGCAGGTGGCCGATCTTTCGTGCTGGATTCAGCCAGCTACCTGCCATCCAACATCCGCCAGGATTTCGATGCCATGCAGCCCAAGTGGTTTATCGAGGTCAAAAAAGCATAGCAATGAGCTCGACGTCGTCTGATCCGAACTTTAGCCCTGTATATCAATCGCAAACAGCCGCTCGTCAAAGGCCCCAAGTATGGTTGATCCTGGCAATCTCTCATTCGATGGGGATTAGATGATGAAACGGAGCGAACAAGGCATGATGCTTGACTATGAATGGCTTTACGGCACGGTACGCCAGCGTTTCGACTCTGATGAGGCCATGGAGGCTTTTCTGCCCCGGGCGCTTGCGCCTGAAGAGTTGAAGCAGAAGGGCGATGACCGCTATCTTTCTGCCATGAGCCAGCGGGTATTCCAGGCCGGCATGCAGCACTCGGTGGTCGATGCCAAGTGGCCCGAGTTTGAGAAAGCCTTCTGGGGTTTTGTGCCGGAGAAAATGGTGCTGCTCGGTCCGGAACAGATAGACGGCTATATGAAGAATGAGCGGATCATTCGCGATCGGACGAAACTGCAGACCATCCCTAGAAACGCCCAGTTCATCCTGGACGTTCGCCAGGAGCGGGGGAGCAGTTTTGGCGAGTTCATTGCCAGTTGGCCGAGTGCTGACATCATCGGCTTGTGGCGCTTGCTGGCCAAACGCGGCGCGCGCTTGGGCGGGCGCTCGGCTGCCGGATTCTTGCGTCTGGTCGGGAAGGATACTTTTCTATTGACCAGTGATGTGGTCGCACGGCTGAGGGCCGCAGGCATCATCGAGCATGAGCCCACCAGTCAGCGCGATATGCAAGCCGTGCAGGATGCTTTCAATGAATTGCAGCAGGGCTCGGGAAGGCTCTTGTGCCAGCTGTCGGCCATGATGTCCTTGAGCATCAATCCGAGGTTTTAGCAATTCAGGCCAGGCCCAGCCGCTTGCAGATGTCGGTGGTGAGGCCGGCCTGGTTCATGCTGTAGAAATGCAGGCCGGGCGCGCCGGCGGCGATCAGCTTGCTGCAGAGTTCGCTGACCACGTCCAGGCCGAAGGCGCGGATCGAGTCGGTGTCGTCGCCGTAGGCTTCGAACTTGCGGCGCATCCAGCGCGGGATTTCGGCGCCGCAGGCGTCCGAGAAGCGCGCCAGCTTGCTGAAGCTGCCGATCGGCATGATGCCGGGCACGATGGGGATGTCGATGCCCAGCTTGCGTACCGCGTCGACGAAGTGCAGATAGGCGTCGAGATTGTAGAAATACTGCGTGATCGCCGAATTGGCGCCGGCTTCGACCTTGCGCTTGAAGGCGAGCAGGTCGTCCTTCGGGCTGCGTGCCTGCGGATGCCATTCCGGGTAGGCGGCCACTTCGATGATGAAGCGCTCGCCCGTCTCCGTGCGGATGAATTCGACCAACTCGTTGGCGTGGCGGAACTCGCCCGCATCGCCCACGCCCGAAGGCAGGTCGCCACGCAGCGCGACGATGCGGCGGATGCCGGCCTCGGCGTATTCCTGCAGGATTTCGCGGATGCTGTCGCGGGTCGAGCCGACGCAGGACAGGTGCGGCGCGGCCTCGAAGCCGGCGGCGGCGATTTCCTTGACGGTGGCAAAGGTGCGCTCGCGGGTCGAGCCGCCGGCGCCGTAGGTGACGGAGAAGAAGGACGGCTTCAGCGCCGCCAGCCGGTCGCGGGTGGCGCGCAGTTTTTCGGCACCTTCGGCGGTGGTCGGCGGGAAGAATTCGATCGAGATTTCGGTGTGGTTCATGGCGTGTTCGGATGATTGCCGCCGTCCGGTCTGCGGATGGCGTGAAAGAAGAATTCGCGGTTGCCGTCGCCGCCGGTGATCGGCGAGTCGAACCAATCGAGGATGGCGAGCCCGGCCGCATGCGCGGCGGCGCGCAGCCGGGCTTCGACGTCGGCGTACAAGGCAGCGTCGCGCACGATGCCGCCCTTGCCGAGGCCTTGCGGGCCGACCTCGAACTGCGGCTTGACCAGCGCCAGCACGTGGCCACCCGGAGACAGCAGCGCGGGCCATTGCGGCAGCAGCAGCGTCAGCGAGATGAAGCTGGCGTCACACACCAGCAGGTCGAAGCCCTGTGGCGGGAAATGCTCGCCCAGCGCAGCGGCGTCCAGATGGCGGGCGTTGATGCCTTCGAGCGTGACGCAGCGCGGGTCGGCCGCCAGGCGCGGATGGAGCTGGCCGTGGCCGACTTCGACGCCGACCACCTTCGCCGCGCCGGCCTGCAGCAGGCAGTCGGTGAAGCCGCCGGTGGATTGGCCGATGTCGAGGCAGGCCGTGCCGTGTACGTCGAGCCCGCTGTGCGTGAGCGCGCCTTCGAGCTTGAGCGCGCCGCGCGAGACGAAGCGGTCGCTGTCGTCCGGCGCCACCTGCAGCCGCGCGGAGGCGGGCAGCTCCTGCGCGGGCTTGGCCACCGGCCGGCCGTCCCAGCTCACCCGCCCGGCTTCGATCAGCGCCCGTGCCGCGGTGCGCGACGGCGCCAGCCCCTGTTCCACCAGATGCTGGTCGGCGCGGTTGCCGCTGCGCGGGACGGGAGCAGCCGCCTTCGCTGCGGGGGCTGGCCGTTGGCTGCGGCGGTGGAAGGAGTTCATGCTCATGCCGTACCCCGGCCCAGCAGATGCTGCTGGGCCGCGCGGCCCAGTTGCCGGTCGAAGGTAGCCAGCGGAGCACCCAGGTTTTCCGCCAGCCACAGGTAGGCTGCATCGTAGACGGTGATCCGATAGCGCCGCCCGAGATCGAGCAGGGCCGGCGGGTCGACCGGGTGGCGATGGATCGCCAGCGCCTGGTAATCCGCCAGCCCCTGTTCGGCCGCGGCCAGCTCGCCGGCATCCGCCTTCTTGCTTGCCACGCTGGCGAGTTCGACGTCGAGCAGCCAGGGCGCATGCAGCATGCGTCCGCCGAGGTGTTCGGCGGCGAGTTCGCGTTCCGGCTCGTCGAACAGCAGTGCCGCGAGCACACTGCAATCGACCACCAGCGGCGGGGCGACAGGGTAGGGCGCCGGCGCTTCGGCGACGATCAGCGGGTTGAGCGCGGTGCTCATCGGCTGTCGCGCTCGGCGCGCAGGATGTCCACCGCGCGCGGGCTCGCGGCCAGCGGTACGGGATGGCGCGCGCGGTGCTCCGCGGCGATCTGCGCGATGGTCTTGCTGCCCGCTGCCGGCCGCATGCGCGCTGCGGCGTGGCCAGCGGCCGTGTATCCGCCGGCCGCCGCGTTCGTAACAGCGGCCGTCGGCCGAGATTCCGCCACTTGCGTGTCCAGCGCCTGCTGGATGATGGCCATCAACTCGCCCTGCAGCGAACGGTGGTTGAGCGCTGCGCGCTGGCGCAGGCGCTCGGCAAGTGCTTCCGGTACGTTCTTGATCGAGAGATTCGGCATGATTTTCGGCTCCACAATGGCTCCATTATGGAGCCATTGTGGAGCCTGTGCGCAGGACCGTCAATCAATAGCGGTAGTGCTCGGGCTTGTACGGCCCTTCCACCGGCACGCCGATGTAGTCGGCCTGGGCCTGGCTCAGCACGGTCAGCCTGGCGCCGATCTTCTTCAGGTGCAGGCGGGCGACCATTTCGTCGAGTTGCTTGGGCAGCACGTAGACGCCGACCGGGTACTCGGCGGTCTTGGCGAACAGCTCGATCTGTGCCAGCGTCTGGTTGGCGAAGGAGTTGCTCATGACGAAGCTGGGATGGCCGGTGGCGCAGCCCAGGTTCACCAGGCGGCCTTCGGCCAGCAGGATGATGCGCTTGCCGTCGGGGAAGATGATGTGGTCGACCTGCGGCTTGATGTTCTCCCACTGGTACTGGCGCAGGCTGGCGACTTCGATTTCGGAGTCGAAGTGGCCGATGTTGCAGACGATGGCGTTGTTCTTCATCGCCTTCATGTGATCGTGGGCGATCACGCCGACGTTGCCGGTGGTGGTGACGAAGATGTCGCCCAGCGCGGCAGCTTCTTCCATGGTGACGACACGGAAGCCTTCCATCGCCGCCTGCAGCGCGCAGATCGGGTCGATCTCGGTGACCCACACGGTGGCGCCGAGGCCGCGCAGCGACTGTGCGCAGCCCTTGCCGACGTCGCCGTAGCCCAGCACCACGCCGATCTTGCCGGCGATCATCACGTCGGTGGCGCGCTTGATGCCGTCCACCAGCGACTCGCGGCAGCCGTACAGGTTGTCGAACTTGGACTTGGTGACCGAATCATTGACGTTGATCGCCGGGAACTTCAGTTCACCGCGCGCGTGCATCTGGTACAGGCGGTGCACGCCGGTGGTGGTTTCCTCGGTGACGCCCTTGATCTGTGCCAGGCGGGTGGAATACCAGCTCGGGTCGGTCTTCAGCTTTTCCTTGATGCTGGCGAACAGCACTTCGGCTTCTTCGCTGTCCGGTTTGTCGAGCACCGACAGATCCTGCTCGGCGCGTGCGCCCAGGTGCAGCAGCAGCGTGGCATCGCCGCCGTCGTCGAGGATCATGTTCGAGAAACCACCGTCAGCCCATTCGAAGATGCGGTGGGTGTAGTTCCAGTAGTCCGCGAGCGATTCGCCCTTGACCGCGAACACCGGCACGCCCGAGGCGGCGATGGCGGCGGCGGCGTGGTCCTGCGTGGAAAAGATGTTGCACGAGGCCCAGCGCACTTCGGCGCCGAGCGCGGTCAGCGTCTCGATCAGCACCGCGGTCTGGATGGTCATGTGCAGCGAACCGGTGATGCGCGCGCCCTTCAGGGGCTGGCGGGCGGCGTACTCCTCGCGGATCGCCATCAGGCCAGGCATTTCGGTTTCGGCGATGCGGATTTCCTTGCGGCCCCAGTCGGCGAGCGACAGGTCGGCGACGACGAAATCCTTGAAATCAGCCACAGCGTTCATGTGATGCTCCGTGCTATGGCCGGGAGGGAAGGGGCATGGCGTGCGGCTCACCCGGCATCCCGAACCCGGCAGGGTTGAGGGAGAAACGCCTTCGGACGACACACGAAGGTGTTTCGGGCGAGCGCCGTTCAAACCTCCGCGGCGGCAAGCCGCGGGTTTCCGAGCCTGGGGGCTGGGCCACAGGGCCCGGCGCCTCGCAGCGCTCCTCGGAACGAGGTCAGCATTATACGGCGCTTGGCGCGGTAGTGCGTAGCGCAGTTCGTCCGGCGTCGCCGTTCATGCCGGCAATGACGGGGTTCGCGTGCGCCGATCCCGTGCTGGCAGTTCGCGGAGTGCGAGGCAGGTGCCGGGCGTGAAGTCGTGCCTACAGCTTCCGATCGGATTGCCGATATTCTTCATCAGAATTTTCTTATTTCATTCTTCAGCCCCGCTGTGGTGGGGGCGGATCGCCGCCGATGGAGGCATGAGGGGAGGCACATGACATTGAAGACACTTTCCGTCCGCTCGCAGTTGATCCTGCTGGCAGCGGCAACCTGTGGCTTGCTGCTGTTCGCCCTGGGCGCCGCACTGTGGCAGATGCAGTCAGGGGCTGCGCGTCTGTCCGGCTTCATCGATACCGAGCTTGCGGTCGAGCGCGACGTCATGCGCGCATACGCGAACGGGCTCCAGATGGGGCAGGCGCTGCGCAACATCGTGCTCGATCCGGGCAACCCGAAGGCCTACGAGAACTTCGACGGCGCGAGGAGGCAGTTCGACGAGGCCTTCGGCCGCGCCGTGCAGCACGCTCGGGTGCTCGATGGCGGCGCCGGGGCCGCGGCGGAGATGCAGAAGACCGCCCAGCGCTGGGCGCCCTTGCAGGCACAGGTGATCGAAAGCGTGCGCGCAGGCGATTCGCACGGTGCGCGCGAGCTGCTGGTGCGCAGCGAGACGCCGGCCTGGCGCGAGATCCGCGCCGGGCTGTTGAAACAGATCGCGTACCTGGAGCAATTGACCGCCGGCATGCGCGTCGAATCGGTCCAGGCGCTGGAGCGCAGCCGGATGGCCGTGGCAGTGCTGGGCGGCGCCGCGTTGCTGGTGTGCGTCCTGGCGTCGGTGCTGGTGACGCGCAGCCTGCTTGGCCGCCTGGGCGGGGAGCCGGTCTATGCGGCGCAGGTCGCCCGCCGCATTGCCGATGGCGACTTGCAGCAGCCGGTCGCGGTGGCGGGCGGCAACGCACGGAGCGTGCTCGCTGCGATGCGGGACATGCAGGCCGGACTCCAGACCACCATACGCGGCATCCGCGCCGATGCCGAGCAACTCGTGCGTGCCACGGCGCTGCTGCGCGACAACGAAGAGAAGGTCGCCACGGCGTCGCTGGCCCAGACCGATGCGGCGCAGTCGATCGCCGCCGCGGTCGAACAACTCAGCACCAGCATTGCCGTGGTCGCGGAACACGCCGGCGATGCGGACCGCCTGGGCGGAGAATCCGAGCGCCAGGTGCGGGACGGCGTTGCGATCATCAACGGGGCAGTGACAGTGATCGGCCAGGTTGCCCAGCGCATGAGCGACTCCGCAGCGGTCGTGGCGGACCTCGGCGTCAGCGCCGAGAGCATTTCCAACATCGCGCAGGTCATCGAGGGGGTCGCCGAGCAGACCAACCTGCTGGCGCTGAATGCCGCGATCGAAGCGGCGCGGGCGGGCGAGCAGGGGCGGGGTTTTGCCGTGGTTGCGGACGAGGTGCGCAAGCTCGCCGAGCGGACGCGGCAGTCGACACATGAAATCAATGCCATGATCGAACGTGTGCAGGCCAGTGCGCGCCAGGCCGTCCACACGATGGAGGACGGGTGCAAGCTGGCGGGCCAGGGGGCCGAAAGCGCCGAGCGGGCGCGGGCCGCCGTGGCGGCAATCGAGGATGGTGCCGTGCGCGTGCGCGCGGCCGTCGGCTCGATCGACGTGGCGCTGGGAGAGCAGCGCCAGGCCAGTACGGAGATCGCCGGCAGCGTCGAGCAGATCGCGCGCATGAGCGAGGCCAATCATGGCGCCACGCGGGATTCGCTGAATCGCGCGGAAGAGCTGGCCGCGTTGGCCGATACGCTCGAACAGGCGGTGGGCCGTTTCCGCGTGCCGGCCTGATCGTGCCACGAAGGAGAGGCTGCCCCCGGCCTCGCAGCCGGAAGCGGCCTCGTCGTCAGGATGAGGCTTACAGCCCGGCGTCGGCCTTCAGCGCCGCGGCCTTGTCGGTCTGCTCCCAGCCGAACTCCGGCTCGTCGCGGCCGAAGTGGCCGTAGGCGGCGGTGCGGGAGTAGATCGGGCGCAGCAGGTCGAGGGTCTGGATGATCGCCTTCGGCCGCAGGTCGAAGTGCCTGCCGACCAGTTCGACGATCTTTTCATCGGCGATCCTGCCGGTGCCGAAGGTGTTGACCATCAGCGACACCGGGCGGGCGACGCCGATGGCGTAGGCGATCTGCACTTCGCAGCGCTCGGCCAGGCCGGCGGCGACGATGTTCTTCGCCACGTAGCGGCCGGCGTAGGCGGCCGAGCGGTCGACCTTGGAGGGGTCCTTGCCCGAGAACGCGCCGCCGCCGTGGCGGG
Organism: Thauera butanivorans; assembly: GCF_048398245.1. Classification (NCBI taxonomy): domain Bacteria; kingdom Pseudomonadati; phylum Pseudomonadota; class Betaproteobacteria; order Rhodocyclales; family Zoogloeaceae; genus Thauera; species Thauera butanivorans. The sequence goes on along the minus strand of NZ_CP183038.1, from coordinate 4,431,033 downwards.
CCGCGCCGCCGTAGGTGTCGACGATGATCTTGCGCCCGGTCAGGCCGCAGTCGCCGTGCGGGCCGCCGACCACGAAGCGGCCGGTGGGGTTGACCAGATAGCGCACCGTGCCCTGGAGCAACTCGGGCGGCAGCACCGGCTTGATGATGAGCTCGACCACCGCTTCGTGGATCTGCGACTGGGTGACGTCCGGGTCGTGCTGGGTCGATACCACCACGGTGTCGATCGCCACCGGCTTGCCGTCGACGTACTTCACCGTGATCTGGCTCTTGGCGTCCGGGCGCAGCCAGGGCAGGCGGCCGTCCTTGCGCACTTCGGCCTGGCGCTGCATGACGCGGTGCGCGTAGTAGATCGGCAGCGGCATCAGGCTGGGGGTTTCGGTGGTGGCGTAGCCGAACATGATGCCCTGGTCGCCGGCGCCCTGGTCGAGCGGGTCGTCGTTGGCGTTGTCCACGCCCTGGGCGATGTCGGGCGACTGGCGGTTGATCGCCGCCAGCACCGCGCAGCTCTTGTAGTCGAAGCCGATGTCGGAGTTGTCGTAGCCGATGCGGCGGATGACGTCCTGCGCGATCTCGCGGTAGTTGGGGTGGGCGGTGGTGGTGATCTCGCCCGAGATCACCACCAGGCCGGTCGACACCAGGGTTTCGCAGGCGACGCGCGCCCTGGGGTCTTCGGCCAGGATGGCATCGAGCACGCCGTCGGACACCTGGTCCGCCACCTTGTCCGGATGGCCTTCGGAAACGGACTCGGAAGTAAACAGAAATTCAGCCATGTCGTACTGCTCCAGAAACAAAAAATCCCCGATCAGCCAATGACTTGCGTCTGCGGCCAGCTCCGGGGATTTTTGTCGGGCAGCCGACGCTTTAGCAGTATTTCCGCACGGTCGACCTGTTTCGGGCCCGTTTGCCCGGTCGCCGCGCCCGCCCTGCAAGTTGTCGATTTAACTCGGCGGTGAGCCGCGATTATAGACCGGGATCGCCGGGTATGTAAGCATTCGGCCCTGTGCGCGGTGTGACCGCATGCACACGCCTGGGCGCGAAGCCTTCGCGCCTGCTCCTTCTCCCCTGTTTCCGGGCCCGACTCCGACGTGCTGGTCGATCTTTCGTTTCGCCTTCTGTCACGCCTGCCGCTGTCCTGGCTGCATCGCCTGGGCGGCTGGGCCGGCTGGCTGGTCTATCGCGCCTCGCCATCCTATGCGCGGCGGCTGCGTGCCAATTTGTTCAATGCGCTCGGCCGCGAGGACGAGGCGGTGCTGCGCGCCGCCGTCGCCGAAGCCGGCCGCCAGGCGATGGAACTGCCGTGGATCTGGCTGCGCCCGGCCGAGGAAGTCGTCGCCAGCGCGGTGCGCACCGAGGGCTGGGAACTGGTCGAGCAGGCGCGCGCGGACGGCGCCGGCATCCTCTTCATCACGCCGCACCTGGGCTGCTTCGAGATCACCGCGCAGTGCATCGCGGCGAGGATTCCGATCACCGTGCTCTATCGTCCGCCGCGCAAGCCCGCGCTGCAGCCGCTGATGGAGGCGGGCAGGGCGCGCGGCCAGATGCGCACCGCGCCGGCCGACCTGTCGGGCGTGCGCAAGCTGGTGAAGACGCTGCGCAGCCACGAGGCGGTCGGCATGCTGCCCGACCAGGTGCCGGGCGAGGGCGAAGGCGTGTGGGCGCCCTTCTTCGGCAAGCCGGCGTGGACGATGACGCTGGCGGCGCGGCTGGCGGCGGTGAAGGGCGTGCGCGTGATCTACACCTGGGCCGAGCGCCTGCCGCGCGGCGAGGGCTACCTGTTCCGCCTGCAGGCACCGACCGAGGCGCTGACCGGCGACCTGGAAACGGACGTGGCGATCATCAACCGCGAAGTGGAGCGCATCATCCTGCAATGCCCGCAGCAGTACCTGTGGGGCTACAACCGCTACAAGCAGCCGCGCGGCGGGGAAATGGCAGCCGGCGGGGGGGGCGCATGAGCCGGCTCGCCATCGGCCTGTTCTGGCTGCTGCACTGGCTGCCGCTGTCGCTGCTGTCGCGCATCGGCGAAGCCTTCGGCCTGCTGCTCTACGTGGTGGTGGCGCCGCGGCGCAAGGTGGTGCTGACCAATCTGCGGCTGTGCTTTCCCGAACTGTCCGACGGCGAACGCCGCGCGCTGGCGCGGCGCCACTTCGCCGTCAACGGCCGCAGTGTGCTCGAACGCGGCCTGGCGTGGTGGGCCAGCCCCGAGCGCCTGCGCCGGCTGGTGCGCATCGACGGGCTGGAACGCCTGCAGGCGCTGAAGGACGCGGGCAGGCCAGTGATTCTGCTGACGCCGCATTTCGTCGGCCTCGACATGGCGGGCACGCGGCTGTCGATGGAGGGCGACTTCGTCAGCGTCTATGCGCCGCAGAAGAACAAGGTCTTCGACCACTGGCTGCATCACGGCCGCAGCCGCTTCAACGACCAGTTGCTGCTCGCGCGCAGCGATGGCGTGCGCGCCACCGTGAAGGCGATGAAATCCGGCCGGCCGCTGTACTACCTGCCGGACCTCGACTACGGCCGCAAGGAATCCATTTTCGTACCCTTCTTCGGCGTGGCGGCAGCCACCATCACCGGCCTGCCGCGGCTGGCGCGGCTGGCCGGTGCGGCCGTGATGCCCAGCGTGGTGCGCATGCTGCCCGGCGGCGCCGGCTACGTGCTGGAGCTGGGCGAGCCCTGGGCGGACTTCCCTTCGGGCGACGTCGAGGCCGATACCCGGCGCATGAACGCCTGGCTCGAAGGCGTGGTGCGCACCATGCCGGAGCAGTACTACTGGGTCCATCGCCGCTTCAAGACCCGGCCGGAAGGCGAGCCGCGCATCTACTGACACATCGCCGGTGGACGCTGAGCGGCGGGCTGGAGGACAATCGCCGGTCATGGGCGTCTGCCGCCTCCTTACCTTTCTCCTTTTGGACTGCGATGAAGCTGCGTTTCACCAAGATGCACGGCCTTGGCAACGATTTCGTCGTCATCGACGCGACGCATGCGCCGGTCGAGCTGACTCCGCCCCGCGTCAGGGCGATTGCCGACCGCCATTTCGGCGTCGGCTGCGACCAGTTGCTGGTGGTCGAACCCGCGAGCCAGCCGGGCGTCGATTTCCGCTACCGCATCTTCAATGCCGACGGCGGCGAAGTGGAGCAGTGCGGCAACGGCGCGCGCTGCTTCGTCCGTTTCGTGCACGACAAGGGCCTCAGCGGCAAGCGCGAGATCCGCGTCGAGACGCGCTCGGGCGTCATCGCCCCGCGCCTGCGCGAAGACGGCCTGGTCACCGTCGACATGGGCGTGCCCGAGCTGGCGCCGGCCCGGATCCCCTTCCTGTCCGATTCCGACGCGGTCGTGCAGCCGCTGCCGGTGGGCGAGGTCACGGTGGCGATCACCGCGGTGTCGATGGGCAACCCGCACGCAGTACAGGTCGTCGCCGACGTCGATGCCGCGCCGGTGGCCGAACAGGGCGCGCTGATCGAGCGCCACCAGCGCTTCCCGGCGCGGGTCAATGCCGGTTTCATGCAGGTGCTCGAGCCGCATCGCGTGCGCCTGCGCGTGTTCGAGCGCGGCGCCGGCGAGACGCTGGCCTGCGGCACGGGCGCCTGCGCGGCGGTGGTCGCCGGCATGCTGCGCGGCCTGCTGGAGTCGCCGGTACGGGTCGAGACCCGGGGCGGCGAACTGGAGATCGCCTGGGCAGGGCCGGATACGCCGGTGCTGATGACCGGGCCGGCGGTGAGCGTTTTCGAAGGCGAGATGGAGCTTGAGTGATTTTGCCGTTCGCCCTGAGCCCGGACGGCGAGTAGTGATATTGACTTGGGAATCAAATACCGTTCGGGTTGGGCTTGTCGAAGCCCAGCTGGTGCCAATGTCCTTCGACAAGCCTGTCCTGAGCGTAGTCGAAGGGCTCAGGGCGAACGGTGTCTCTCATTTGATTGCCGAAACAGCCGAACAGTTGATGCCGGGCAATCTGCGCGCCCGGCCGGAGTGATGGACATGAATGCTGACGATGTCGCCCGTTATCTGCGCGACAACCCCGATTTCCTCGCCCAGCACGGCGAGTTGTTCACCCGGCTCACCGTGCCGCATCCGCAGCACGGCGGCCAGGCCATCTCGCTCGCCGAGCGCCAGCTGCACGCGCTGCGCGACAAGATCCGCCAGCTCGAACAGAAGCTCGCCGAACTGATCCGTTTCGGCGAGGAAAACGACGACATCAGCGCCAAGGTGCATCGCCTTGCGCTTGCCCTGATGGAGGCCGGCAGTACCGATGCCGTTCGCCGCGTGCTGGTCGGCAGCCTGCAGGAAGACTTTTCGGTGCCGTACGTCGCACTCGAGACCTGGGGCCTGGACGGCGATGCTTCGAGCCTCGGCGAGCCGCTGCGCCGCCAGCTCGACGCCCTGCGCAATCCTTATTGCGGTGCGCCCGAGAACATGGAATTGCTGGCCTGCTTCGGCGAAGTCGCGCCGCATGTGCGTTCGGTCGCGCTGATCCCGTTGCGGCGCGGCGCGGCTTTCGGCGTGCTTGCACTGGGCAGCGCCGAAGCCGAGCGTTTCTATGCCGACATGGGCACGCTTTACCTGAGCCGTCTCGGCGATCTGGCCGCTGCCGCCTTGTCGACCGGGCGCGCCTGACCAGGCCGGCAAGGCGGCAACATGGCCGATGAGCGCCGAGATGCGGGCATGGAGGCCGGGCCAGTGGAGGTCTGCGTGCCGCTGCCGCCCGCCGTGGAAGCTTGGCTGGACTGGCTTGCCAGCCAGCGCCGCGCGGCGCCGCTGACGCTGCGGGCCTATCGTCGCGATCTGCAGGCCTTGCTGCGCCTCGCCGACGGCAGGGAAGCGACCGCGCTTGCTCCGCACGACATCCGGCGCTTCGTCGCCCGCCTGCACGGCGAGGGGCTGACGGGGCGCTCGATCGCGCGCCATCTCAGCGCCTGGCGCGGCTTCTATCGCTGGCTCGTCCGCCGTCGGGGATTGGCGGCCAATCCGGTGGATGGCATCCAGGCACCGAAATCTGCCGTGACCCTGCCGCGCGTGCTGTCTCCCGACCAGGCGAAGGCCCTGCTCGACGGCGAGGCGGGCGATGGCGTGCTCGACATCCGCGATCAGGCGATGTTCGAGCTGTTTTACTCGTCTGGCCTGCGGCTCGCCGAACTGGCGTCGCTCGATGTCGGCGGCGGGCTGGATCTCGCCGAGGCCATGGTTACCGTGACCGGCAAACGCCAGCGCCAGCGCAGCGTGCCGGTGGGCGGCAAGGCGCTGGAAGCCTTGCGCGCCTGGCTGGCGGTGCGGGATTCCGTCGCCCCGCGGCACGAGCCTGCCGTCTTCGTTTCGCGCACGGGCTCGCGCTTGTCGCCGGGTGGCATCCGCAGCCGCCTTTCAGCGCGGGCCAGGCAGGGTGGGCTGGGCGTGCATGTCCATCCGCACATGCTCCGGCACAGCTTCGCCAGCCACTTGCTGCAGTCGAGCGGGGACCTGCGGGCCGTCCAGGAATTGCTCGGCCATGCCAGCATTCGGAGCACGCAGGTCTATGCTCATCTCGACTTCCAGCATCTTGCACAGGTTTACGACAAAGCTCATCCGCGCGCGCGCAAATGAATGGGCGCAGCTACCAGTCTTCGCGCATTTACCCAAGTTGGGGACTTTTGAATATGTTGCTGGCAAAGCGCTGGGTTATGCTCCATCGGTTACTATAAGAACGGTATATAGCCAATTCGGCGCAGCCTGTTGGCTCAGGAGTTCATGTCAAACAAAGCCGTCCCCAGGGCGTTCTTCATCCGGGAAGGTGTGGCCGATGCCGGGAAGCCGACCCCTGGAGCGTCGCTCTGTGCAACACGCGCAGTGGCGTTGCTGCTCGTCCGTCATCAGATCCGCAACTTGCGTCGCTGGTTCGAGGAATTCGATCGCGACATCCTGCTGCCGATATTGTTGGGCGAAATAGCCTTGCATAATATAGGGGTATTGGAGCACGACAGCAAGTGGGTCGATGGCATGCTCGAGGCATCTTCGGACCTTGCGTTCGACTCGTCCTGGTTCGACGGTTGCCGTCTGCGTCCGTGCAATGCCTATTCCATCGCGGCGGCGACCGATCTGCCGCGCGAGACCGTGAGAAGGAAGATTGGCCGCCTGGTCGAACTGGGCTGGATCGAACGCCGGGAGAATGGCCACCTGTTCATCACCAAGGCAGCCATCAAGCATTTCGGCTCGCTCCTCAGTTCGCGCGAACTGGTCGAACTGATGGATGCCGCCGACCGCGCCCGCAAGCTGATGCCCGCATACGGCGGGGTACGCAAGGCTGCGCAGGGAAAGGCGGAGGGCATCGGCGCCGATGCCTGAGTCCGCTGGGGATGGGGTGTGTTCGTGGCCGCGGCCGGCGTGCGCGCGGGCACCCCTCGGTCACCGTGCGGTCACGGCGGCAGGCACCCGGTAGTCCGGATTTGCACCGGGTTCCGCATTCCAGAGCGCGCTGCCGATCAGTGCCACTGCAAGCAGCAGCACGGCTGAATAGCGGCGCTGCTGTGCAACTGTGCCGGCCAGTCTGCGTTTCTCGCCGTGGTAATACATGGCCCGCAGGTATTGCCCGCCCGCGGCAGCGAGTGCCAGCAGGCCGGCGCCGAGCAGGCGCGAGGATGCTGCGTCGAACTGCAGGCCGATGGCGGGGTCGCGGCCGGGCATGAAGAAGGCTGGCGCCTGCGCCAGCAGGAACAGCCCGCCGAGCAGGCACAGCATGAACATCACCATCTGCAGCGAGCGCATGCCGGAGGCCGTTCAGGCGTCGAACAGATCGCCGCCGGTGCGCGGCGGCGCCAGGCCGAAATGCTGCCAGATCGAATGCGTCGCCATGCGCCCGCGCGGCGTGCGCTGCAGGTAGCCCTGCTGGATCAGGTAGGGTTCGATGACGTCCTCGATGGTGTCGGTCGATTCCCCGATCGCGGCGGCGATGTTGTCGAGGCCGACCGGGCCGCCGCCGAACTTTTCCAGCATTGCCGACAGCAGCTTGCGGTCCATCAGGTCCAGCCCGAGGGCGTCGACGTCCAGCATGCCCAGCGCAGCGTCGGCCACTGCGGCGCTGATGTGGCCGTTTGCCTTCACTTCGGCATAGTCGCGCACGCGGCGCAGCAGGCGATTGGCGATGCGCGGCGTGCCGCGCGCGCGGCGGGCGATCTCCAGCGCGCCCGGATCGTCGATCTCGACGTTGAGCAGCCGTGCCGAGCGGCCGACGATGAAACCGAGCTCCTCCGCCGTATAGAACTCCAGCCGCGACACGATGCCGAAGCGGTCGCGCAGCGGGTTGGTCAGCATGCCGGCACGAGTGGTGGCGCCGACCAGTGTGAAGGGCGGCAGATCGAGCTTGACCGAGCGTGCCGCCGGCCCTTCGCCGATCATGATGTCGATCTGGAAGTCTTCCAGCGCCGGGTAGAGGATTTCCTCGACGACCGGCGACAGGCGGTGGATTTCGTCGATGAACAGCACGTCGTGCGGCTCGAGGTTGGTCAGCAGTGCGGCGAGGTCGCCGGCGCGTTCCAGCACCGGGCCGGACGTCTGGCGCAGGTTGACGCCCATTTCGGCGGCGACGATGTGGGCCAGCGTGGTCTTGCCCAGGCCGGGCGGGCCGAACAGCAGCACGTGGTCCAGCGCCTCGCCGCGGCGGCGCGCGGCCTGGATGAAGATTTCGAGCTGTTCGCGGATCTTGGCCTGGCCCACGTATTCGGCCAGCCGCTTGGGCCGCAGCGCGCGCTCGATCGCATCTTCCTGGCGGTCGGCGGGCTGGGCGGAAATCAGGCGCTCGGGGCTGCCGGCGCGCAGCTTGTCGGTCTCGATCATGGCGGTAGTTTAGCCCTTGGACAGCAGTTTCAGCGCCTGGCGGATGCCTTCGGAAACACCGCTTCCATCATCCAGCCCCTTCATTGCGCCCAGCGCCTCGCGCTCGTTGTAGCCCAGCGCCAGCAGCGCGTTGAGGATGTCGCTGCGGGCATCGGGCAGGGCGCCCGGCGCGGCGGTGAGCCTGGTGCCGGCCAGGTTCGGCAACGCCTTGCCGAGCTTGTCGCGCAGTTCCAGCAACAGGCGTTCGGCGGTCTTCTTGCCGATGCCGGGTATCTTCACCAGCCGGCCGCTTTCCTGCAGTGCGACCGCCTGCGCGAGGTCGTTCACCGACATCCCCGACAGCACCGCCAGCGCCATGCGCGCGCCGACGCCGGACACTTTCAGCAACTGGCGGAAGGTGGTGCGTTCCTCATCGGTGGCGAAGCCGAACAGGAAGTGGCCATCCTCGCGCACCACGTGGTGCGCATGCAGGCTGAGCTGGGCGCCAATGGCGGGCAGGCCGTAGAAGGTGCTCATCGGCACGTCGATCTCGTAGCCGATGCCATGCACGTCGACGAGGATCTGGGGCGGGTTCTTTTCGAGCAGGATGCCGGTGATGCGTCCGATCATGATCGTGGTTCCGGGCGGGACGGATGGGGATGCGCAAGTCTAGCAGCGGCGCCTGTCGGTGCCCGCTGCCATGAGTGAAAATTCATACAGCCCGTTACGCTGGCCTCGGGCGCGGGGTCCAGCCGCCTTCACGGGCATTTTCCTTCTGCCGGCCAGTGCGCTCGGGCTAGAATCTGGCCCGTTCGCGCGATTGTGCCCTGCCTGCGCCGGTTTTCCCGCACAGGCTTGGCGCGGTGCCGCCCTGTCGAAACGATCGAGGAGACTTCCGCATGCCGCAGATGAAGAACCTGGCCGCCATCCTGGCGCTGTGTGCCGCCGCTACCGTCCACGCCGCCGACATCAAGGTCGGCATCGCGCTGGACATTTCCGGCCCGTTCTCGGCGCTCGGTGCCGAGGCGCGCGACGGTTTCGAGCTGGCGATCGAGAAGCTGGGCGGCAAACTCGGCGGCCAGCCGGCGGAGTTCCTGCGCACCGACTTCGGCGGCAGCCCCGAACAGGCCAACCAGCTCGTCGCCCGCTACCTGCAGCGCGACAAGATCGACTTCTTCACCGGCCCGATCGGCTCGAACGCCGCGCTGGCGGTCGGCCCCGCACTGTTTGCGGCCAGGGTGCCCTATCTGTCGAGCAACCCCGGCCCCAGCGCCTACGCCGGCGACAAGTGCAATCCCTATTTCTTCGCCCAGTACCAGAACGACACCTACGACGAGGCCGCCGGCAAGGTCGCCAACGAAAAGGGCTACCGGAACGTCGTGCTGATCGCGCCCAACTACCCGGCGGGCAAGGACCATCTGAACGGCTTCAAACGCCTGTACGAGGGCGCGGTGAAGGACGAGATCTATACCCGGCTCGGCCAGATCGACTACGCCGCCGAGATCGCGCAGATCCGCGCTGCCAAGCCGGACGCGGTGTTCTTCTTCCTGCCCGGCGCGATGGGCATCAACTTCGTCAAGCAGTTCGTCGGCGGCGGCCTGAAGGACGTGCCGCTGATCGCGCCGGGCTTCTCCGCCGACGAGGACGTGATCCAGGCCGTCGGCGAGCCGATGGTCGGCGTGCTCAATACCGCGCACTGGACGCACGACCTGCCGGGCGAGGCCAATGCCGAGTTCGTCGCCGCCTTCCGCAAGAAGTACGACGGCCGCTACCCTTCTGTGTATGCGGCGATGGCCTACGACACGCTGATGGCGATGGACGCCGCGGTGCGCGACGCCGGCGGCAAGGTGGACGACCGCGAGGCGGTGCTGAAGGCGCTGAAGAAACCGAGCTTCAAATCGGTGCGCGGCGACTTCGTCTATGGCGCCAACAACTACCCGGTGCAGAACTACTACCTGCGCGAAGTCGGCAAGGACGCCGAAGGCCGGCTGACCAACAAGCTGGTCGGCATCACGCTGGAGAAGCACCAGGACGCCTACGTCGGCGCCTGCAGAATGTAAGCTCCGCCGCCTGCCGTGCTGCGTGTGCCGCGGCGCGCCTGGCCGGGCGCCGCAGCATGCCCGGCCCGCATTCCGAACACGCCCGCCCGCTGCATGCCGGGCGGCCACGGCGCAGGCCGCGATCTGCATCTCAGCCCGGTTCACCTCAGATGGATGCCATCTTCGTCTTCGAGCAACTGCTCAACGGTCTCGGCTACGGCCTGATGCTGTTCCTGATCGCCGCCGGCCTGACGCTGGTGTTCGGCATCATGGACACGATGAACCTCGCCCACGGTTCGCTGTACATGGCCGGCGCCTATGTCGCCGCGCGCGTGCATGAGGCCAGCGGCATGTTCGTGCTTGCGGTAGCGGCGGCGGTGCTGGTGACCGTGGCGGTCGCGGCGCTGCTCGAAGTGCTGGTGATCCGCCGCCTGTACCGGCGCGACCATCTGGTGCAGGTGCTGGCGACCTTCGGCATCATCCTGATCGCCGACGATGTGGTGAAGGCGATCTGGGGCGTCGCGCCCTTGATGGCCTCGACACCGGCGGTGCTGGCCGGGCCGGTGCAACTGGCCGAAGGCCTGCCCTATCCGTCCTACCGCCTGCTGCTGATCGGCGCCGGCCTGCTGGTCGCGCTCGGGCTCTATCTGCTGGTCAACAGGACGCGCATCGGCATGCTGGTGCGCGCCGGCGCCTCGAACCGCCAGATGGCGGAGTTCATGGGGGTGCGCGTGGGCACGGTGTTCGCCTTCGTGTTCGCGCTCGGCGCCGCGCTGGCGGCGCTGGCCGGTGCGCTGATGGCGCCGATCAGCTCGGTGCAGATCGGCATGGGCGAAGCGATCCTGATCCCGGCGCTGGTGGTCATCGTCATCGGCGGCATCGGCTCGATCCGCGGCGCCTTCGTCGCCGCGCTGCTGGTCGGCCTGGTCGATACTGCCGGGCGCGCCTTCCTGCCGCCGGCGCTGCGCGCGGTGCTGCCGCCTGCGGTGGCGGCGGACCTGGGGCCGGCGCTGGCCGGCATCGCCATGTACGTGCTGATGGCGGCCGTGCTGACCTTGAAGCCGGCGGGCCTGTTCCCGGCCCGGGCCTGAGGTGCGCAGCGTGAATCGTCCCGTTTTCGCTCCATCCCGTGTTGCTTCCGCCGCAGCCGAACATCCGCGGCAGCCCTTCGCGGTGCGCTTCCCGGGCTTCGTCCGCCGCCTGCCGTGGCTGGTGCTGGCGATTCTGGCGCTGTTCCCGCTGCTGGCGCCGGCACTGGGGCTGGAATACTACGTCGGCTTCGTGCGCCGGCTGCTGATCGTCGCCATCGCCGCCAGCAGCCTCAACTTCATCCTCGGCTACGGCGGCATGGCCGCGCTCGGGCACGCCGGCTTCATCGGCGTCGGCGCCTACACCGTGGTCGCGCTGGTCGAGGCCGGCTTCTCGTCCGCCTGGCTGGCCTGGGGCGGCGCCCTGGTCGTAGCCGGTCTGTCCGCCGCCCTCATCGGCGCGGTGTCGCTGCGCACGCGCGGGGTGTATTTCATCATGATCACGCTGGCCTTCGCCCAGATGCTGTACTACCTGGCGGTGTCGCTGCGTACCTATGGCGGCGACGACGGCTACGGACTGTATACCCCGCTGGAGATGGGTGCCTGGCTGGACGGCGTGCATCCGGACGTCTTCTATTGGGTGGTGCTGGCGATCGCCGCGCTGGTGTTCGCCGGCTTCAGCCGCGTCGCCCATTCGCGCTACGGCCATGCGCTGCGCGGCATCCGCGACAACGAGACGCGCATGGTCGCGCTCGGCTACCCGGTGTATCGGCTCAAGCTCGCCGGCTTCGTCGCCGCCGGCGCGGTGGCCGGGCTGGCGGGCGGCCTGCTCGCCAGCCACAACGCTTTCGTCAGCCCGGCGATCATGCACTGGACGCAGTCGGCGCTGCTGCTGGTGATGGTGATGCTCGGCGGCCTCGGCCGGCGCTGGGGCGCGCCGCTCGGCGTGGCGCTGTGGCTGGTGCTGGAAGAGGCGCTGAAGATGCACACCGACTACTGGCACTGGCCGCTCGGTGTGCTGCTGCTGCTCGCCGTGTTCCATGCGCCGCAGGGCCTGGCGGCGCTGTTCGAGCGCCGGGAGGCCAACCGATGAGCCTGTTCGTGGCCGAAGGTCTGGTCAAGCGTTTCGGCGGCCTGCTCGCCACCGACCATGTCGACCTGGCGGTGGAACGGGGCGAGATCCACGCCCTGATCGGCCCCAACGGCGCCGGCAAGTCGACTCTGGTCAATCTGATCTCCGGTCTGCTGCCGGCCGACGCCGGCCGTATCGTGCTCGACGGCGTCGACCTGGCCACGCTGGCGCCGCACCAGCGCGTGCGCCACGGTCTGGCACGCTGCTTCCAGATCACCAGCGTGTTCCGCAACGACTCGGTGCGCGACAACCTGCTGCTGGCGGTGCAGGCCCAGGCCGGCTCCAGCTTCCGCTGCCTGCGGCGGCGCGAAGCCGAGACCGCGCTGGCGGATGCGGCGCTGGCGCTGGCCGACAGGACCGGCCTCGGCGCGGTGCTCGACCGCCCCGCCGGCGTGCTGCCGCACGGCATGCAGAAGCGGCTCGATCTCGCCCTGGCGCTGGCTGCAGCCCCCCGGCTGCTGCTGCTCGACGAGCCGATGGCCGGCATGGGGCCGGAGGATTCGGTGCAGATGATCGAGCTGATCGGCCGGCTGCGCAGCGAAACCGCCATCCTGCTGATCGAGCACGACATGGACGCGGTGTTCCGCCTTGCCGACCGCATCTCGGTGCTGGTCTATGGCCGGGTGCTGACCTCGGGTGACGCCGCCCACGTCAAAGGGCATGCCGAAGTGCAGTCGGTCTACCTGGGCACGGAGGCGCACGCATGAGTACGACGCCGCTGCTGCGTTGCCGCGGCCTGGAGGCTGGCTATGGCGCCAGTCAGGTGCTGTTCGGGCTCGACTTCGACATCCGCCCGGGTGAAGTCGTCGCCCTGATGGGCCGCAACGGCATGGGCAAGAGCACCACGATCAAGACCCTGGTCGGCGGCCTGCGCCCACGCCAGGGCGAGATCCTGTTCGACGGCACGCCCATCCATGCCGCGCGCGCTGACCACATCGCCCGCCTCGGCGTGGCGATCGTGCCCGAAGGCCGGCAGTGCTTTCCGAACCTGAGCGTGCGTGAGCATCTGATTGCCTTCGCCGACCGGCGCAACGGTGCAGCCGAGCCCTGGACGCTGGACCGCCTCTACGCACTCTTCCCGCGCCTGGCCGAGCGCGCCGGCCACATGGGCAACCAGCTTTCCGGCGGCGAGCAGCAGATGCTGGCGATCGCCCGTGCGCTGTCGACCAATCCGCGGCTGCTGATCCTGGATGAAGCCACCGAAGGCCTGGCGCCGGTGATCCGCGACGAAATCTGGCGCTGTCTGGCCCTGCTGAAAGCCCAGGGCCAGACCACGCTGGTGGTCGACAAATACGTGGAAAAGCTGCTGCCGCTCGCCGACCGCAACCTGATCCTGGAGCGTGGGCGCATCGTTTGGCAGGGCAACTCGGCCGAGCTGGATGCGCAGCGGGAGCTGTGGAGCCGTTATCTGGGGGTTTGAGCGGTGCACTGCCAACCCCCCGCAGGTGTCTCGCGGCACCCTGTAGGAGCGGCTTCAGCCGCGAAAACAACGCTTGGGCAACCACCACCAGCCCCTGTTCGCGGCTGAAGCCGCTCCTACGACCCGCTCCTACGGGGGCAAGACATTACAGCCACGTGGCATCCCAATGAGGGTAATCGCGTGCCGTGCTTGCCAGCCCTGCGCGCATCGGATTGGCAACGATGTAGCGCGCGATGGCGCGGATGTCCTCGCCGTCGCGGATGGCTCGGTCGTGAAAGCCCGCCTGCCAGAGCCTGGCCCCTGGCATGTTGCGGGCGCGATTGACGCGCGCTGCGCTGCACGATTTGAAACGCCGCATCAGATCGGCGAGGCTGGTGTGTCTCAATTGCACCAGCCAATGCAGGTGGTTCGGCATCAGCACGAATGCAAGCGTGGCGCACAAACCGGCTTCGTCACAGGCACGCAACTCGCCAATGGCAAGCCGGGCCAGACGCAAATCGTCGAACACACGCCGCCGTTCCTGAGTGACAGTGGTGAGTAGATAGCCCCGCTCCGGCTCGGAAAACCGGCCGATGTGCAGGTGGTGTCCATGAACAGTGCTGGTCATGGCGGTGATGATGCCACGATAATGCTTGCCGCATTCAGCCTCGCCCTGTCGGCACTCCCTCCCCCGCCCCCATCCCCGTAGGAGCGGCTTCAGCCGCGAAAGCAGCAGTGGGGACAGCACGGTAAGGGATATCGGAATCGTGTCGCGGCTGAAGCCGCTCATACGGATACGGTCTTCCTGTCCGAACCAGAGGCAAAGCCATCAGTCGCAGCTCAGCCGAAAGCCAGCGCGCCGGCGAGAATCAGGCCGTGCAGGTTCGCCGCGAGAATGGTGCGCTTGATCGCCGGGCCGAGTTCGGCGGGGTCTTCGGCGTGCTGCAGCAACTCGCGGCCGGCCGAGAAGGACAGCACCAGCGTCATCGCGGCGGCGGCGGTCTTCTGCGGCAGCGTGCCGTTGCTGCTCATGCCGACCAGCCAGCCGTAGGCGACGATGGCAATCAGCAGATAGCCCCATTTCGCCGCCTGCGGGCCGAGCTTCACCACCAGGGTGTTCTTGCCCGTTGCGGCATCACCGGTACGGTCGGGGAACTGGTTGATGAACAGCAGGTTGGCGACCAGCAGCGCATACGACAGGCCGGCGGTGGCGGGCAGCACGTCGAAACTGCCGCGCTGCACGTAGTCGGTGCCGACCACCACCAGCAGCCAGCCGGCGGCGATCGCCAGTTCGCCGAGGCCGCGGCTCATCAGCTTCAGCGGTGGCGCCGAATAGGCCCAGCCGGCGAACAGCCCGCCGGCGCCGATCAGCAGCAGGCCCGGCCCTGTTTGCCAGGTCAGCCACAGCCCGGCCGGAATCACCGCCGCCAGCAGGGCGTGGCCGAAGCGGCCGGTCTGGCGGGCGCTCAGCACGCCGTTCTGGATGAAGCGGCTGCCGCCGGTGAAGGGGAACAGGCGTTCGCTGTTGGCCGCGTCCGCGCCGCTCAGCGCGTCGTGGTAGTCGTTGATGACATTGACGCCGGCATGGGCGACGAGGGCGAACAGCACCGTGAGCACGGCCGTAGTGGCGTCGATGCCGGCACCGCTGCGCCAGGCGCTGGCCAGGCCGATCAGGCAGGCCACCAGCGTCACCGACAGGAAGGCGGGGCGGGTCGCGGCGAAGTAGCGTGCGAAAGCGTTGCCGAAGCGGCCGGGCTGCGGTTCGGCCGGGTTCGGAATGGGCTGCGGCGAGCTCATAGCAGCACGATGTCGTACTGTTCCTGCGTATAGCTGGCTTCGGCGTGCAGCGACACCTTCTTGCCGATGAAATCCGACAGCATCGCCAGCGACTGGCTTTCCTCGTCCAGGAACAGGTCGATCACCTGCGGCGCGGCGAGCACGCGGAATTCCCGTGCATTGAACTGGCGGGCTTCGCGCAGCAGCTCGCGCAGGATCTCGTAGGCCACGGTGCGGGCGGTCTTGACTTCGCCGCGGCCGTCGCAGGTCGGGCAGGGTTCGCACAGCAGGTGGGCGAGGGATTCGCGCGTGCGCTTGCGCGTCATCTCCACCAGGCCGAGCGCGGTGAAGCCGTTGATGCTCATCTTGGTGTGGTCGCGCGACAGCGCCTTGCGGAACTCGTCGAGCACCATCTCGCGGTGCTCGGTGTTCTCCATGTCGATGAAGTCGATGATGATGATGCCGCCCAGGTTGCGCAGCCGCAGCTGGCGGGCGATGGCCTGGGTGGCTTCGAGGTTGGTCTTGAAGATGGTGTCGTCGAAGTTGCGCGCACCGACGAAGCCGCCGGTATTGACGTCGACGGTGGTCATCGCCTCGGTCTGGTCGATGATCAGGTAGCCGCCGGACTTCAGATCCACCCGGCGGGCGAGCGCCTTCTGGATTTCATCTTCGACGTTGTACAGCTCGAACAGCGGCCGCTCGCCGGCATAGTGTTCGAGCAGCGGCAGCACCTTGGGCGTGTATTCCTCGGCGAAGGCGATCAGCTTCTGGAAGTTCTCCCGCGAGTCGACGCGGATGCGCGCGGTGTCGTCGTTGGCGAGGTCGCGCAGCGCGCGCTGGCCGAGGCCGAGATCCTCGTGCAGCAGCCTGGGCGGGAACAGGCCGGTGGTGCTGTTGCGGATCTCGCCCCACAGTTTGCGCAGGTAGGCGATGTCGGCGGCCAGCTCGGCGTCCGAGGCCGATTCGGCCATCGTGCGCACGATGAAGCCGCCGGGTTCGTCGGCGGGCACCAGCGCACCCAGACGCTCGCGCAGGGCTTCGCGCTCGGCTTCGTCCTCGATGCGCTGGGAAATGCCGATGTGCTTTTCCTGCGGCAGATAGACCAGCAGGCGGCCGGCCAGGCTGATCTGCGTCGACAGCCGGGCGCCCTTGGTGCCGATCGGGTCCTTCAGCACCTGCACCATCAGGCTCTGGCCTTCGGCCAGGATGCGCTCGATCGGGCGCGCGGGTTCGCCGTTCTGGCGCTCGCTCCAGATGTCCGCCACGTGCAGGAAGGCGGTGCGCTCCAGGCCGATGTCGATGAAGGCCGACTGCATGCCGGGCAGCACCCGCACGACCTTGCCCAGATAGACATTGCCGACGATGCCCCGGCTGGCGGTGCGCTCGATGTGCAGCTCCTGCACCACGCCCTGTTCGATGATTGCCACCCGCGTTTCCTGCGGGGTGAAGTTGATGAGGAACTCCGTGCTCATGAAAGCCTGCGTCAATGGGAAATGCGCAAGGGCGGCCCGTTTCCTCGCGGGCCGCCCTTGCGCATTGCTCATCTGGCGCGGTTAATACAGAGGATAGCCGAAGGTCTCCAGCAGTTGCGCGGTTTCGAACAGCGGCAGCCCCATGATGCCCGAGTAGCTGCCGTGGATTTCCTCGATGAAGACCGCCGCCTTGCCCTGGATGCCGTAGGCGCCGGCCTTGTCCATCGGCTCGCCGGTGGCGATGTAGTGGCGAATCTCGAGATCGGACAGTTCGCGGAACTTCACCGTGCTGATCGACAGCTTGCTGCGCGTGCGCTCGCCGTCGCTGATCGCCAGCGCCGTCAGCACCCGATGGCGGCGGCCGGACAGGCGGCGCAGGATCGCATGGGCGTCGGCCGTGCCGGTCGGCTTGCCGATGATGTCGCCGTTCAGTTCCAGCGCGGTGTCGGCTGCCAGTACGGGATGGCGCAGCAGCTTGCGCCACTGGATGCGGCGTACGCCGGCCTGGGCCTTGGTCAGTGCCAGTCGTTCGACGTAGCGTTCGACGCCCTCCCCGGAGACGGCCGTCTCGTCGACGTCGGGATCCTCGCCGCGTTCGCCGCCGCGGAAGGTCAGCACGTCGAACTGCACGCCGATCTGCCGCAGCAGATCGCGTCGGCGGGGGCTTTTCGAGGCGAGGTAGATGCGTGGGTTCATCGGTGGATGGGAAGACGGCTCATTCGCGGTGATAGGGGTGGTTGCGCAGCACCGTCCAGGCGCGGTACAGCGCCTCGGCCAGCAGCGGGCGCACCAGGGCATGCGGCAAGGTCAGGCTGGAAAGGCGGATGGCCTCCTGCGCGGCGGCCTTCAGGGCCGGTGCCAGTCCGTCCGGGCCGCCGACGATCAATGCCACGTCCTGGCCTTCGCCCTGCCAGGCTTCCAGCCGGCGCGACAGCGCCTGCGTGCCCAGGTCGGCGCCGCGCTCGTCGAGGATGACGCGGCGGCAGCGTGGCGGCAGCGCGGCTTCGATGCGCGCGGCTTCGGCCGCCATCATCGCGTCCACGGTCTTGCCGCTGGTGCGCGGTTCGGCTTTGACCTCGATCAGTTGCAGCGGCAGTTCGCGCGGCATGCGCCGGGCGAACTCGTCGAAGCCGGCCTCGACCCAGGCGGGCATGCGATGGCCGACGGCGACGACGAAGAGCTTCATTCACTTTCCCGCCGCGGCCTGTGCGGGCTTGCGCGAGGCGGGTGCGGTGTTCCACAGCTCTTCCAGGCGGTAGTGGGCGCGGATCGCGGGCTGCATGACATGGACCACGATACTGCCCAGGTCCACCAGCACCCATTCGCCGCTGTCCTCGCCTTCGATGCTGAGGACGTCGGCGCCGGCTTCGCGCACCTTGTCATGCACGTTGCGGGCCAGGGCGCGGGTCTGGCGGCTGGAGTCGGCGCTGGCGACGACGATGCGGTCGAACAGCGGGGTGTTGTGCGAAGTGTCGATGACTTCGATGTCGCGTGCCTTGATGTCTTCGAGGGCGGAAACGACGATGTGCTGCAGGGCGGAAATGTCCATCAAGAGGAAGCGTGTCCAGTCAGGTTGCGGGTGTAGAGCCCATTCGCCCCAATATAGTCGAGAACGGAATCGGGCAGCAAATAGCGCGCGCTGTGGCCGTGGCCGATCAGGTCGCGGATCAGTGTGGCCGAAATCGCCAGCGGCGTCATGTCGAAGGGAATGATGCGTCCGGCGGGGGCAGCGCGCAGCTCGGCCGGGTCGGAGACGTGGCGGCCTTCGCACAGCGCAGCGAAGGCCGGCAGCCGTGCGGACGGCAGTGTCCCCGGCCAGCGGCGGGCGTGGGGTGCATGGCCGGGCCGGTTGGCGACGGCGACGTGGGCCAGCGAGAACAGCTCCTGCCAGCGGTGCCACTGGGGCAGGCCTTCGAAAGCGTCGGCGCCGAGGATCAGCACCAGCGGACGCTGCGGGCCGAGCTCGGCCCGCAGGCGCTCGAGCGTCGGCACGGTGTAGCTCTTCTGCGGGGCGAGCACTTCGCCGTCGTCGACTTCGAGGCCGTCGTTGCCGGCTGTGGCCAGGCGCGCCATCGCCAGGCGGTCCTGGGCCGTGCTGCCGGGTTCGCCGCGGTGCGGCGGCTGGCCGGCGGGGATCAGGCGCACGCCGTGCAGGCCCAGTGCCTCGCGTGCTTCTTCGGCCAGGCGAAGGTGGGCGAAGTGGATCGGGTCGAAAGTGCCGCCGAGCAGGCCGAGCGGCGCGTCTGCCCGTGCGGTGTCCGTTGCAGCGCTCATTGGCGGGGATCGCCGGGCAGGCCGAACACGTCCCGGGTATTGATGTAGAAGCTGGCGAACAGCACCGGCACCAGGATCAGCGGCAGCGGGAAGGAAGCCAGTGTGGCGACCGTGGGCGAAACCAGGCCCAGGATGCCGATGACCAGGCCAGGCAGCAGGGCGCCGAACAGCAGCACGCCGATCGCGTAGGCAAGGAAGGGGCGCCAGTTGCGCAGGCAGGCGTAGAAGCTGAAGAACATCGCCTTGGCGGCGGGCAGCTTCCACCACGAAGCCAGCATCGGCGCGAACCAGTAGGCCATCATCAGCGGTGTGGACAGCAGCGTCCCCACCAGCAGCGTGGTGCCGAGGTTGGAGTTCGACAGCGCGGCTTCGTCGAGGTCGCCGTCGCCGCGCATGATCGCCGCCAGCGTGCCGTCATCGACCATCGACACCACCAGCAGGATCAGTACCGAGCCCGCCAGGTACAGGCCTCCGATGGCCAGCAGCGACGGCAGGTTGCTGCGAAAGCCGGAAAACAGCACGTCCGGCCCGATCTTCCTGCCGGCGTCGATCGCCCGGCAGGCGTTGAGCACGCCCACCGACAGCGCCGGCATGATCAGCGAGGCGGCGATCTGGCCGACGAAGGGGAAGATACTGACGACCAGCAGCGCCAGCAGGTAGCCGAAGGCGGCGAAACTGAGCAGCGCGGGGTTCTTGCGCCAGAGCTGCAGGCCTTCGCGCAGCCAGTTCCAGCCATGCGCGGAACGAAGGGTATTTGCTTGCATCGTTGGATCTTCAGTCGGAATCGGGGCCGGGGGCGGGAGCGCCTCCGCGGGTGGTGTCCTCGCCGGCGGACCGCTGGGCCGGCGCCGGCAGCGCAGGCAGCTGCGGGGCGAAGGTTTCGCGCCAGGCGGCGTACAGCGCACCGGCCGTCACCGGCAACAGCGCCAGCATGCCCAGTCCGGCCGGGATCAGCGCCACCCAGGCCAGCACGTACAGCAGCGCGGCGAGCACGATGAAGGCCAGCAGGTTGTGGAAGCAGGCGCGGGCGGACAGCATCATCGCCTCGAGCGGGGCGACGCCGTGCAGCATCACCAGCGCGGGGGCGAACCACAGAGCCATCAGCAGCAGCACCCACAGCGCGGTGAACACCAGGGCGCCGACCATCACGCCGCCGGCCGCCATGCCCGCGCCGGGCACGCTGCCGACGATCATGCCGGTCAGCATCGCGCTGCCGCTGATCGCCATGGCCACCAGCGCCGCCAGCAGCGCGCCCAGCAGGTGGAAGGTGCCGACCAGCAGCAGGTTGCCGGCGTGTTGGCGGATGCCGTCGAACAGGTGGTCGATGCGCAGCGCCTCGCCGCGGTCGAGCGCCTGGGCGCCGGACAGCATGCCCGCCAGCAGCACCGGCAGCGCGATCGGCGCTGCCGCCCAGCCGAGGATGGGCAGCATGCCCAGCGCGGCGAGGATCACGAACACGATGAAGGCCTGGATCGCCCACACCACCGGAGACTTCATGAACAGCCGCCAGCCGTCGGCCAGCCATTGCAGGGCATGGCCCGGGGCGACGTCGCCGGGGGCGGGAGCGGGGGGGATATGTCCTTGCTTCGTCATAGCGGCAGCGGCGGCACGCCTGCGGCGCGCAGGCGCAGGATGTCGCGATATTCGTCGGGGTTCTTGACCGACACCATCTCGCCGCTGCGCGGGCGGTGGAAGTCGGCCGCACGCGACAGCCAGAAGCGCAGCGCCGCGGCGCGCAGCATCGCCGGCCAGGCGGCGCGCTCTTCGGCGGTGAACGGCCGCTCGGCATGGTAGGCGTCGAGCAGGGCCCGGGTGCGGGCAGGGTCGAGCTGGCCGTCGGGCTGGCTGCACCAGTCGTTGACCGTCACCGCGACGTCGAACAGCAGCGCGTCGTAGCCGGCGAAGTAGAAGTCGATCAAGCCGCCGACGTGCGGCGTGCCGTCCTCGTCCCTGTCCCACAGCACGTTGTCGCGGAACAGGTCGGCGTGGATCGCGCCCTGGGGCAGGGCGCTGGCATCTACGGTGGCCTGGAAGGCCGTTTCGGCATCGAGCAGCGCCTGCTCGCCGGCCGGCAGGAAGGGGCGCACCAACTGCGCGGTGTCCGCCCGCCAGGCGGCGCCGCGGGGGTTCTCCTGGCGGCGGCCGTAGGACTGGCCGGCCAGATGCAGGCCGGCGAGCATGGCACCGATCTTTTCGCAGTGGGCGAGGCCAGGGTTCATCTCGGACGAACCCGACAGCCGCACCACCAGCGCGGCGGGCCGGTCCTGCAGGGTGCCGAGGTATTCGTTGTCGCGGTCGGCGATCGGCCCGGGCACGGGCAGGCCGTGGCGCGACAGGTGCGCCATCAGGTGCAGGTAGTAGGGCAGCTCGGCGCGCGACAGATCCTCGAACAGCGTCAGCACGTAGCGGCCGAGCGTGGTGGTGACGAAGAAGTTGCTGTTCTGCACGCCGGCCGAAATGCCTTTCAGCTCCACCAGCCGGCCGACGGCATAGCCTTTCAGCCATTCGGCGAGCGTGGATTCGGGGACGTGCGTGAAGACGGACATGCGGGCTCCGGGAGTGGGGGCTGGTGTACGTGGCGGTTCAGGCCGCCTGCGCGGCGGCAGGGTTGGCAGCGGCGGAGGCCGCGCGCACGGCCTGCCAGGCGGCCAGCTTGGCGTCGAAGCCACGCGCGGCATGCGCCGGGCTGGTCGACGGCAGGCGGGTGAAGGCCAGATCGGGCGGCAGTGCGACACGGCTCCGCACGTGGCGGCGGAAAGCCGTTTCGGCGGTGGTGCCGTTGAAGAAAACGTGCCGGATCCGCGGACAGCTCCGGAACAGGCCGGCGAAGTCGTTCGGCTCGATGCTGCCAGGGGTGATGGCGCTGTCGAGGCTGCCGCTGCGCTCACAGGCGGCGATCACGTCCCACAGCGCCACGCCGGCCATGTTCAGCCTTGCCAGCCGCTCGGCGTAGGGCAGCTCCGGCCCGGCGCCGAACAGCGCGCCCATGATCGGCCAGAAGGCATTGCGCGGATGAGCATAGT
Source organism: Thauera butanivorans (assembly GCF_048398245.1). Taxonomy (NCBI): domain Bacteria; kingdom Pseudomonadati; phylum Pseudomonadota; class Betaproteobacteria; order Rhodocyclales; family Zoogloeaceae; genus Thauera; species Thauera butanivorans. Next base: position 4,409,112 of record NZ_CP183038.1, on the reverse strand, counting down.
ACTGCGCGGCGTCGAGCGAGGCCCGGCCCGGCATGCTGCCGAGTACCAGCACCCGCGCGTCGGCGCGCACGGCCGGCGCGAAGCTGTGCAGGCGTGCGGGCATGCTTACCAGGACTTGATCACCCACATCGGCACCGCCAGGTCGGGCAGGGCGTCCTCGCGCACCATCTTGCCGTTGCCTTCCTTGTCGATCAGGTAGTAGGGCACGCCGTGCGGCGGCGTCACCTTGACCATGTAGAGCCGGCCGCGGATGCGGTATTCGGCGACGGTGTCCTCGCCGCGCTGGATGATGGTGACTTCCGGCTCGTCGATCTCCCCCTCCATCGGCATCGGCGGCGGTTCGGGAATCGGCTCGAGGCCGGGCGGCTGCTGGGCGTAGGCCGGCATGGCGGCGGCGAGCAGCAGGGCGATCAGGGTGCGGCGCATGGTGTTCTCCAGAAGATGCCTTGATTCTAGCTGTTTGGGCCGAAGCCTGCTGCCGAGGCTACAGGTTCAGCATCATGTCGTGCTCGGCCGGCACCGGCTGGAAGCCGCGCCGTTCGTAATGCTTGAAAATGGCCTCGACGACCTCTTCGGGCGTATCGATGACCTGCACCAGGTCGAGGTCTTCGGGGTTGATCATGCCGTCGGCGACGAGGCGGTTGCGGAACCAGTCGAGCAGGCCCTGCCAGAACGGGCCGTGCACCAGGATGATCGGAATCTTCTGGCTCTTCTTGGTCTGGATCAGCGTCATCGCCTCGAGCAACTCGTCCAGCGTGCCGAAGCCGCCCGGCATCACCACGTAGGCGGCGGCGAATTTCACGAACATGAACTTGCGCGCGAAGAAGTGGCGGAAGGTCTGAGAGATGTCCTGGTAGGGGTTGGCGCTCTGTTCCAGCGGCAGCTGGATGTTCAGGCCCACCGACGGGCTCTTGCCGAAGAAGGCGCCCTTGTTGGCCGCTTCCATGATGCCCGGCCCGCCGCCGGAGATCACGGTGAAGCCCGAATCCGACAGCAGGCGCGCGATCTGCTCGGTCAGGATGTAGTACATGTGATCGGGCGGTATGCGTGCGCTGCCGAAGATCGACACCGCCGGGCGGATTGCGGCCAGGCGGTCGGTCGCCTCGACGAACTCTGCCATAATTCCGAAGATCCGCCAGGACTCGCGCGCGTTGTAGCGCGGCGTGCCGCCGTCCGGAGCGCTATGGGCCTGGGGGCTGCGGGGGAGTTTGTCTTTCGCGGTCATGTTGTTGTTCTCATGTATGTTCATCGGCCGGACCAGGCCGGACCCCGTTCCCGAGGATTTCCAGAAATGCCTACCCTGCTGCTCGTCGATGGCTCAAGCTATCTCTATCGCGCCTTCCATGCGCTGCCCGATCTGCGCAATTCGCAGGGCGAGCCGACGGGGGCGATACGGGGGGTGCTGTCGATGCTACGTCGGCTGGAAAGCGACTACAAGGCGGAATTTCGTGCCTGCGTGTTCGACGCCAAGGGCAAGACCTTCCGCGACGACTGGTATCCCGAGTACAAGGCCCACCGCCCGTCGATGCCCGACGACCTGCGCGCGCAGATCGAGCCGCTGCACGAGGCGGTGGTGGCCGAAGGCTGGCCGCTGCTGTCGGTCGAGGGCGTCGAGGCCGACGACGTCATCGGCACGCTGACCCGTCAGGCGCTGGAGCGCGGCTGGGAAGTGGTGATCTCCACCGGCGACAAGGATCTGACCCAGCTCGTGCGCCCCGGCGTGCAGTGGGTGAATACCATGAGCGAGGAAGTGCTGGATGCGGCCGGCGTCGAAGCCAAGTTCGGCGTGCCGCCCGAGCGCATCGTCGACTATCTGACCCTGGTCGGCGACACCGTGGACAACGTGCCCGGCGTGGAAAAGTGCGGCCCCAAGACCGCGCTGAAATGGCTGGGCGAATATGGCGACCTGGATACGCTCATCGCCAACGCCGACAAGATCGGCGGCAAGGTCGGCGAGAACCTGCGCAAGCACCTGGACTTCCTGCCGCTGGGCCGCAGGCTGGTGACGGTGGCGACCGACGTCGAACTGCCGGTGACGCTCGACGAGCTGCCCGCGCGCGGCGACGACAAGGCGGCGCTGCGCGCGCTGTACGAGCGCTTCGAATTCCGTTCGTGGCTGAAGGATCTCGATGCCGGCGCCGCCAGCGTCGCCGAGTCGAAAGCCGCCACCGAAGCGCGCCGCTTTGCCCCGGAGGGGGACAGGACGGGCGCGGAGCCGGCAGAACCCGGCGCACATCGCGGCAGCTACGCCACGATCCTCGACTGGGACAGTTTCGATGCCTGGCTGGACAGGATCAGCGCTTCTGAGCTGACCGCCTTCGACACCGAAACCACCAGCCTCGACCCGATGGCCGCGCAACTGGTCGGCATCTCCTTCGCCGTCGAAGCGGGCGAAGCCGCCTACCTGCCGCTGGCGCACCGCGGCGCCGAAGCGCCCGAGCAGTTGCCGCTGGCTGAGGTGCTGGACAAGCTGCGGCCCTGGCTGGAATCCGACGCCCACGCCAAGCTCGGGCAGAACCTGAAATACGACGCCCACGTGCTCGCCAACCACGGCATCACGCTGCGCGGCATCGCCCACGACACCCTGCTCGAATCCTACGTGCTCGAAAGCGACAAGTCGCACGACATGGATTCGCTCGCCCGCCGCCATCTCGGCCTGACGACGATCCCCTACGCCGAGGTCTGCGGCAAGGGCGCCAAGCAGATCGGCTTCTTTGATGTCGCGGTCGAGCGCGCCACCGAATACGCCGCCGAGGACGCCGACGTCACGCTGCGCCTGCACCAGCACCTGTGGCCGCAACTCGAAGCCGAACCCCGGCTCGCCGCGCTCTACCGCGACATCGAGCTGCCGGTGCTGTCGGTGCTGCAGCAGATGGAGCGCACCGGCGTGCTGATCGACCCCTTCCTGCTCGCCCAGCACTCCGAAGAGCTCGGTCGCCGCCTGCACGAACTCGAACTGCAGGCGCACGAACTGGCCGGCCAGCCCTTCAACCTCGGTTCACCCAAGCAGCTCGGCGAGATCCTGTTCGGCAAGCTCGGCCTGCCGGTGGTCAAGAAGACCGCCACCGGCCAGCCCTCCACCGACGAGGAAGTGCTGGAAAAGCTCGCCGAAGACTACCCGCTGCCCAAGCTGCTGCTCGAGCACCGCAGCCTGTCCAAGCTCAAGAGCACCTACGCCGACAAGCTGCCGCGCATGGTCAACTCCGCCACCGGCCGGGTGCACACCAGCTTCTCGCAGGCCACCGCGGTCACCGGCCGGCTGTCCAGCTCCGAGCCCAACCTGCAGAACATCCCGATCCGCACGCCCGAGGGCCGCCGCATCCGCGCCGCCTTCATCGCGCCCAAGGATCACCTGATCGTCTCCGCCGACTACTCGCAGATCGAGCTGCGCATCATGGCCCACCTGTCGGGCGACGCCCGCCTGCTCGAAGCCTTCGCCCACGGCGAGGACGTGCACCGCGCCACCGCCAGCGAAGTGTTCGGCGTGCCGCCGGCCGAAGTCAGCAGCGAACAGCGCCGCTACGCCAAGGTCATCAACTTCGGCCTCATCTACGGCATGAGCGCGCACGGCCTGGCCAGGAACCTCGGCATCGAACGCGCCGCCGCCCAGGGCTGGATCGACCGCTACTTCGCCCGCTACCCCGGTGTCGCCGACTACATGGAGCGCACCCGCATCGAGGCGCACGAGCAAGGCTACGTCGAAACCGTCTTCGGCCGCCGCCTCTACCTGCCCGACATCCGCGCCGCCCAGGCCGGCCGCCGCCAGGGTGCCGAGCGTGCGGCGATCAACGCGCCGATGCAGGGCACCGCCGCCGACCTGATCAAGAAGGCGATGATCGCCACCCGCGACTGGCTGGCCGCGTCCGGGCTGAAGTCGAAGCTGGTGCTGCAGGTGCACGACGAACTGGTGCTGGAAGTGCCCAAGGCCGAACTCGAGGCCATCCGCAGCGAACTGCCCAGGCTGATGGGTGGCGTCGCGGAGCTGAAAGTGCCGCTGCTGGTCGAAGTCGGTGCGGGCGACAACTGGGACGAGGCGCACTGAGTACGCCACCGTTTTTTCGCCGCACCGCCTGTCTTTCTGTAGGAGCGGCTTCAGCCGCGAACACGGCCGTGGAAGCTGTATCTCAGCCCCATCGCGGCTGAAGCCGCTCCTACGGGGGCGCGGTGTTTTAGTCGGGTAGGATGGGTAGAGCGTAGCGAAACCCATCGTCCCCGGTGTGTTGTTTTTCCTGGGCATCGATGGGTTTCGCCTGCGGCTCTACCCATCCTACAGACTATCCATCCTGCAAAATCGCCGGTGCCAATCGTGCCGATAGCGGTCCCCGGCAAAGCCGCGTGCTAGCATCGCCGGCATCCAGAATGCTTTCTCCGGCTCCGCGCCGGGACCGAACCGCGAGACCTCCCCATGAGCTTCTTCAGCCAATACATCGACAAGCACCTGGCCGCCATCGAGGCCCTGCGCGCCATCGAACCGGTGGTCGAAGCCGGTGCGCGGCGCATCAGCGCGGCGCTCAACCGCGGCAACAAGATCCTGTTCTGCGGCAACGGCGGCAGCGCCGCCGATGCCCAGCACATCGCTGCCGAACTGGTCGGCCGCTTCGTCGCCGAACGCCGCGCGCTGCCCGGCATCGCGCTCACCACCGACACATCCATCCTCACCGCGGTCGGCAACGACTACGGCTTCGACGACGTCTTCGCGCGCCAGGTCGATGCGCTGGGCCAGCCGGGCGACGTGCTGGTCGGCATTTCCACCAGCGGCAACAGCCCCAACGTCATCGCCGCAGTCGAAGCGGCGCGCCGGCGCGGCGTCGAAGTCATCGGCCTGCTCGGCCGCGACGGCGGCAAGCTGCGCGGGCTGGCGGACCTGGCGGTCGTCATCGGCGTCGCCGAGACGGCGCACATCCAGGAATGCCACATCATGATCGGCCACATGTGGTGCGCCCATGTCGATGCCCATCTTGCCGCGCCGGATACGGCCAAGGCCTCGGCGGACGGCGTGCTGACCGAGGCCCAGGCCATCGCTACCGTCCGTGCCGCGCGCCAGGCCGGCGAGCGCGTGGTGATGACCAACGGCTGCTTCGACATCCTGCACCCCGGCCACATCGAATACCTGGAACAGGCCCGCGCGCTCGGCCAGCGGCTGATCGTCGCCGTCAACGACGACGACTCGGTGCGCCGTCTCAAGGGCGACGGCCGGCCGGTCAACCCGCTGGCGCACCGCCTGCGCATGCTCGCCGCGCTGGGTTGCGTCGACTGGGTGGTGCCGTTCGCCGAAGACACGCCCGAACGCCTGATCTGCGCCGTGCTGCCCGACCTGCTGGTCAAGGGCGGCGACTACACGCCCGACCAGATCGCTGGCGGCGACTGCGTGCGCCGCGCGGGCGGCGAGGTCAAGGTGCTGGGCTTCGTCGAAGGGCATTCGACGACGGGGCTGATCGAACGCATCCGCGACGGCGGCTGATTCCGAGATTTACGGGGTTCGATTCCGGATTTCACGGCGCTTGATTCCGAAGTTTACGAGGTTTGATTTCGAGGTTTATGCTATTCGCTGGAGTCCCCACATGCCCTTGCCCAAGACCAAGCCCGAATTCGGCATCGAAGCCTACATGGCGTGGGAAGACGAACAACCCGAACGCCATGAGTATCTGGCAGGCGAAACGTTCGCCATGTCTGGTGGAACGGATGCGCACTACACGATTCTTGGCAATGTTTTTGCCGAACTTCGGACCGCCCTTGTCGGCAAGCCATGCCGCGCCTTCATCTCGGGCATGAAGCTGCGCATCGACCGTGTGGATGCGGTGTTCTACCCCGACGTCTTCGTCACCTGCGATCCGCGCGACCGCCAGCCCGACGCCAGCCTCGCCAAGCAATACCCCTGCCTGGTCGTCGAAGTGCTGTCTGGCTCCACCGCCGCCTTCGACCGCGGCCGCAAGTTCGAGCTTTACCAGCAGATCGAGACGCTGCGGGAATACCTTCTGATCGAGCAGGACCGCAAGCATGCGGACCTGTTTCGCAAGAACGAGGATGGCCTGTGGGTGCTGCACCCGGCGGGGCCGGGCGGTGTCATCCGGCTGGAAAGCGTCGGCGTGGAACTGGCGCTGGAAGGCTTGTATGAGGATGTCGAGCTTGAGCAGGCATGAGGTGCCAGCCCTTACAAGGCCTCCGCATCCATGTAGATTTCGTCCAGGGTGATTTCCGCGTCCAGGCAGTCCAGCCGGATGCTGCCTTCGGTGAAGGTCTCATGGCGCACAGGATCGCCGAAGCGGTACACCTCCACGCTGCGCTTTTCGGGGTCGACCAGCAGATATTCGTGCAGCGATGGCGCGGCTTGGTAGGCGAACAGCTTCTCGCGGTGGTCGATGCGCTCGGTGCTGGGCGACAGCACTTCGACGATCAGGCAGGGGCAGCGGCGGTAGTAGGGGTCGCGGTCCTGCGGATCGCAGGCCAGCAGCAGGTCGGGGTAGTAGAAATAGGTTTGGCCCGAATGCTCGATGCGCACTTTCATGTCGGCCATGAAAAGCTGGCAGCCTTTGCGGCGCGCGTGGGGGCCGATGGCGAGCCCGAGTCCGGTCACGACCAGACCGTGTTTCGCACTCGCTCCACCCATGGCGACGACTTCGCCGTCCAGGTATTCGTGCTTGATGTCGCTGCGGGTTTCGCCGTCGAGATAGTCTTCGATGCCGATCTTGGTGCGGTATGCGGGAACGCTGCTCATACTGGCCTCCGTCGGGGGCTGAGTCTTGGGTAATGATAAGACCAAATGCGCGGAGGGGTTATCCGCCACGGAAAGCACTCGTCAGTGCCGTGCTGGTTCGTATTCCGGCACCCATCGTCTCAGACCGTCACGGACCGCGTCGTCGGAAACCGGCCCTGGCTGCGACAGCCATTGCTCCAGTTCGGCCAGGAAATTCGCGGGCACGGGGCGTGAACGCGCGATGCGCAGCCTGGAGTGAGGGGTTTCGCGCGTCGCTTCGGCGTCGGTGAGCAATTCTTCGTACAGCTTCTCGCCCTGGCGCAAGCCGGTGAATTCGATGCGGATATCGTCTTCGGTATAGCCCGACAGGCGGATCATGTTGTGTGCCAGATCGACGATCTTCACCGGCTCGCCCATGTCGAGCACGAAGATCTCGCCGCCCTGGCCCATCGATGCGGCCTGGAGCACGAGCTGCGCCGCCTCGGGAATCGACATGAAATAGCGTTTGATCTCGGGGTGCGTCACCGTCACCGGCCCGCCGCGCGCGATCTGCTCGGCGAAACGGGGAATCACGCTGCCGGTGCTGCCCAGCACATTGCCGAACCGCACCATTTCCATCTGGGTCGTGCCGTCCTCCGAGCATTGCAGGGCCTCGCAGACCATTTCGGCCAGGCGCTTGGTCGCGCCCATGACATTGGTCGGGTTGACCGCCTTGTCGGTGGAAATGAGGACGAAGCGCTCGGCGCGATGGCGGCGTGCACAGGCGGCGACCAGCACCGTGCCGAGGACGTTGTTGAGCACTGCCTGCCAGGCATTGCCGACTTCCATCAGCGGGACGTGCTTGTAGGCGGCGGCGTGGAAAACGAGCTGCGGCTTCCAGCTGGAGAAGATCTCGTCCATGCGGGCGGCATCCCTGATGTCGCCCGCGAGCGGGACGATCTCGATCGCCCCCTGGTGATCGCCGAACCATTGCTCGATGTTGTACAGCGCGTACTCGCAGTTCTCGACCAGCACCAGGCGGGTGGGAGAAAAGCGGGCGAGCTGGCGGCAGAGCTCGCTGCCGATGGAGCCGCCCGCGCCGGTGATCAGCACGGTTTTCCCGGTGACCATCGCCTGCACGTGCAGGGAGTCGATCTGCACCGGTTCGCGCCCGAGCAGATCCTCGATATTGACCGGTCGCATGGCATTGATGGCCACCTTGCCGCTCATCAGGTCGTCCAGCCCCGGCAATGTGAATACCTGGGCTCCGGCGCGGATGGCGATGTCGGTGGCGTGCTTCAGCGTTCCGCTTGCGGCCGAGGGCATGGCCAGGATGACGTGCTGGGCTTTGTGCTCCTTCAGCACCTGGGGCAGCATGTCGACGCTGCCGGCAATCGGACGGCCCCGGAGATCACGTTTCCACTTCGCCGGGTCGTCGTCGACGAGTGCCACGACTCGCCAGTCCGGGCTGCGCTCGAGTTCGCGCACCAGCATCGCGCCGCCGGTGCCCGCGCCGATGATGACCACGGGCTTGCCCGCCGCCATCAGGTCGCCATACGTGCGGTATTCCTTCCACATGCGCCCGGCGGCGCGGCTGCCGCCCATGATCAGCAGCAGCAGCATCGGGTACAGCACCAGCATGGAGCGCGGCAGCGGCGGTTCGCCGTGATCCAGCGCCATCAGCGCCACCAGCGCGGCAGCGGAGGCAATGACCGCCTTCAGCACCCGCTTCAGGTCGGGCAGGCTGGCGAACACCCAGATGCCGCGATACAGCCCCGCCAGGCTGCAGGCGATACCGTGCACCAGCAGCAGCGCGGCGCCGGTCGCCAGCATCTTGGATGCATAAGCGGCTGGCGGCTCGAAGTCGAAATGCAGCAGCAAGCCTCCGCCCCAGGCCAGCGCTGCGGCGAGCAGATCGAATGCGAAGACGAAAGCGGAGCGGACGGAGATGTTATTGATCACATTGTTCGGCGAATGTCGCATGCCGGTCAGCTGCGCTGAATACCGTGCGGAGGCGATTCTAGTCCCTTGGTTCGCGCGGATGTTGTCCCGCAACAACAATTTGCGATCTCAGCGTGCCCGTGGCGCGCTGCGCCGTGCCACCACGGTCATTCGGCTTCGGTTCCGCCGGCCCGGAAGCGGATGGCCAGCGCGAGCAGGGGCAGCCAGGCGATCGCCACGCCGGTGATGCCGTCCAGTCCGCCGCTGCCGACCCACAAGGCCAGCGGCAGCAGCCAGCCGAGGTTCAGCGCGGCGACGGCCAGTGTCACCGGCCGGTGGCTGCCGAAGCGTCGCGCGGCGAACTGGTAGGCATGGCGCCGGTGTGCTTCGTGGACACGTTCCCCCCGCAGCAGGCGGCGCAGCAGGGTGAAGGTGGCGTCCACCACGAAGACGCCGAGCAGAATCAGCCAGCCCCAGAACAATTCGGGCGAGACCCAGCCCGCCTGCAAGGACATCGCACCGAGCGCCACGCCGACGAAGCCGCTGCCCGCATCGCCCATGAAGATGCGCGCTGGCGGGAAGTTCCAGTACAGGAAACCTGCCGCGGCGGCGGCCAGTGCGAGCGGCAGCAGCGCGAGCGCCGGCTGGCCGGCCAGCAGGTAGAGCGCGCCGCCGCCGAGGCCCGCGCAGATCGCCTCCACGGCGGCGATGCCGTCGATGCCGTCCATGAAGTTGTACAGATTCAGCATCCATGCCAGATAGATCGCCGCGAGGCCGTTGCCGATCCAGCCCGGTGCGGCGCCGGAAAGGGCGAGCGGCGGCGCACCGCCCAGCCAGGCGAGTACCCATGCGGCCGCGCAGAAATGCGCCAGCAGGCGCCAGCGTGCGGGGACGTGCCCATGGTCGTCGAGAAAGCCCACCAGCGCGACGGCCGTGCCCGCGCCCAGCAGCGCCCACGCCCACGTCCACGGCAGGGCGCCGTGGGCGGCCAGCCAGGCCGTTGCCGCCAGAAAGCCCAGCACGATGGCCACCCCGCCGCCGCGTGGCGTCGGCACCGCGTGCGAACTGCGGGCGTTGGGCAGGTCCAGCAGGCTGCGCGCCAGCGCATAGCGGCGCAGGCCACCCGTCATCAGCCCGGCCGCGAGTGCGATCGCGGCCAGCAGCCAGGCGTGCTCCAGGATTTCCGTCATTGCCGCAGTCCGGCCGCCGTGCGGCGCAGGGCTTCGTCGACGCCGATCGGTGGCTGCCAGCCGAGCAAGCGGCGGCTTGCCGAGTCATCCACCTGGAGGCTGCCGCACAGCCGCGCCATGAGCGGGCGCTTGCCGAGCAGGGCCGCGCCGGCCGCCAGCGCCCATGGCGGCACTGGGACCAGGCGGGCATCCACCTGCAGTGCGGCGGCGGCGCGGCGCAGCAGGCCGGCGGTCGAAAGGTCTTCGCCGTCGCGCACCAGCAGTATGCGATTGGCCGCGGCCGGGTGGTCGATGCTGCATGCGATCAGATCGACGAGGTTGTCCAGCGCCACCAGCGAGCGGCGGTTGCCGCTCACCGCGCCCAGGGGCAGCGGCAGGCCGCGCTGGAGCCAGCGCATCATGCCGAGGAAGTTCGCCTTGACGCCGGGGCCATACACCAGCGGCGGGCGGATGATGACGGCTTCCATGCCCGTGCGTTCCGCCAGCTGCAGCAGGGCGGTTTCGGCCTCTGCCTTGGACAGGGCGTAGGCGTCCTGCGGGGCGGGTGCGTCGTCGGCGGTGAATGGCCGTCCCGGCGCGGTGCTTTCGCCATTCACCTTGATCGAGCTCAGGAACACGAAGCGGCGCACGCCGGCCGCCGCGGCCTGGCGTGCCAGGCGCAGCGTGCCGTCGACATTGACTGCGCGATATTCGGCCAGCAGGGCAGCAGCCAGCGGATCGGCCGCGGTGTCGCGCATCACATGCACGCGTGCCGCCGTATGGACGAGGGTGTCGCAGCCCCGCAGCAGCATGGACCAGTCGGCGGCGGGGTCCTCCAGCGCCGGTCCGCCGATGCAGCCGGCGGGTGGCAGGCCGCAGCGGGCAATGCCCAGGGCGTCGCGGCCGTCCTGCCGCAGCCGTGCGAGGAGGGCTGAGCCGACGAAGCCCGTGCCGCCGGTCACCAATACGCGGCCCCGCATCGTCACCACAGTTTCCAGCCGTGCTTGTTGAAGAACTGCAGGCCGGACCGCACGAACATCGCGCGATGTTTCCAGCCTTTGCGTGCCGAATGCCCGCCATGGTGGGCAATGCGTATCGACGGCACATGGGCGATGCGGCCCAGGCCCGCGGCGCGCAGGCTCAGGTCGAAATCCTCGAAATACAGGAAGAAGCGCGGGTCGAAGCCGCCCAGCCGGCGGAAGGTCTCGCCCCGCAGCAGCATGAAGCAGCCGCTGACGATGGGGACGTCCCAGTACTCGCGCTCGACATGGGCTTCGCGCATCTCGTAGTGAGCCAGCCGGGCGTCGAAACGGCGCTTCAGCCAGGCCGGTGCAAAGCCCCGCAGTCCCAGGTCCAGCACCGAGGGGTAGCGCTTGCACAAATGCTGGCGCTCGCCTTCGCCCGATTCGGCCGCGGGGCTCGCAAGGACGCAGTCGGTATGCGCGCGCATGAAGTCGACCGCGGCGACCAAGGCGCCGGGGGCAAGCTCGACATCGGGGTTCAGGACGAGGTGCAGGTCCCCGACGCATTCCGGCTCGGCGAGGCACAGGTTGTGGCCCCGCCCGAATCCCACATTGCCCTGGCCGTGGATGAATCGGAGCGGGCCGGTGAAATGCCGCGGCGGCAGTTGCAGCGCGAAGGCAGGGGAGTTGTCCACGATGCAGACCGATGCCGTGCAGCCGCGCTCCGCCTGCAGCGATGACAATGCCCTGTCCAGGGAGGCGAACGTCGCCGCCAGCACGGCGGGGTCCGGCTTGTAGGTGACGATACAGACTGAAAGGAAAGACACGGGCTGGTCGGACAATGGGCTGGCACAATGAGCGCCCCGTTCCGCCGCCTCGGGAGATTGGGTGGGGGCGGACGTTTCGTCCACGAGGCGCGGTATCATACCCGGTTTTTTCGCCTCTTTTCCGTGTTGCACCGGAGCACTGCATGCCCATGCCCCTGATCAGCGTCGTCATTCCCTCCTATAACCATGCGCGTTATATCGGCGAGACGATCGACAGCGTGCTGGCGCAGCCGGTCGAGCTCGAAGTGCTGGTTCGGGATGACGCGTCCACCGATGGGAGCTGGGCCGTGCTGCAGGGCATCCGCGACCCGCGCGTCCGCATCTGGCGCAACGAATCCAATCTGGGGGCGCACGAGAACCTGCAGCGCCTCCTGGCCGATGCGCGGGGCGACTACCTCGCGATCCTCGATTCGGACGACCGCTATGCCCCCGGCCGCCTGGCGCGCTGCCTGCAGGTTCTCGAACAGGGCAACTGCGATCTGGTCGGCAGCGACATCCGCCTGATCGATGGCGAGGGCGCGCCGGTCGCCGCCCATTGGTGGATCGACGCCTTTGGCGAGTTGAAGGCCGTCTGGCGGGAAACCGGGGACTGGGCTGCGACCCTGCTGTCCGGGAACGTGTTCATGACGACCTCGAACTTCGTCTTCACGCGCCGGCTGTGGCAGCGGCTCGCACCATTCAGCACGCATCGCTATGTGCATGATTACGACTTCGTGCTGCGCGCCCTGGCCGGGGGCGCCCGCCTCGCCTGGATCGACGAAGCCCTGCTCGACTACAGGCTGCACGCGAGCAACACGATTTCCGAGAAGCCGCTGGCCGCCAATCTGGAGGCTTCGTCCCTGCTGAGGGAGCATGCGCCGGCGCTGCTTTCCGTGCCGGGCGACGTCGCCATGCGCACGGCCTGCCTGAACAGGCAATGGGCCAGGATCGAGCGCTACGAAGTGGAGATCCTGCGAGCCTTGCAGCACGAGGCGCTGGTGCGCAAGGACGAGGAATGGGGGCGTCTGGTCGATGACCGTGACAACTGGATCGCGGAGCGCGACCAGTGGATTGCCGAGCGCGATGGATGGATCGCGGATCGTGATCGGTGGATCGAGGAGCGCGATGGATGGATCGCCGAGCGGGACCAGCGGGTGGCCGAGCAGGATGCCCGGCTCGCACAGGCCGGGGCCGAAATCGCGGCCTTCCGCCATGCGCCGCTGAAGGCCGCAGCCCGGATTCATGCCCGGGCCGGCATGGGCTGGCTGCGTGGCCTCCGGGCCCAGTGGCGCGGCCTGGCCCTGCCGGGGCGTGCGCAGATGCGGCGCGTAGGCGGCTTTTCCGGGCTGCGGCGCATCATCGAACGGCGGGAGCGGCGTGTGGCCGCGCTGTCCTTCGATATTTTCGACACTTTGCTGGCGCGCTGCATCGAGCCTCCCGAGCGGGTCGTCCACCGTGTCGCCACCCTGCTTGCGCAACGCCTCGAACTCCCCGTGGAGCAGGTGCTGGCCCAGCGCCAGATCGCCGAGCGGGCGCTGCGCGAAGAGGCGCTGGCCGCCGGGCACGATCATGAATGCCATTACGATGAAATCGTCGAGCGTTGGATCGCCGGCCTGCTGCCCGCGGCGGACGCTGTGCGGAAGGCCGCCCTGGTGCGGTTCGCGGAGGACTGCGAGTTCGATCTGGAGCGCCTGGCCCTGCGCGCCAAGCCCAATGCGCGGCTGTTCCTCGAATGGGCGCGCGGCCAGGGCATCCGCATCATCGCCGTGTCGGACATGTATCTCGGCAAGCGCCACCTTCGTCGCCTGCTCGACGAGCTCGGCTATCGCGGCCTGATCGACCGCATCTACGTCTCGTCCGAATACCGCGCCGGAAAATACTCCGGCCGCCTGTTCGGCCACGTGCTCGAACAGGAAGGGCTGCGCCCGGAGGATGTGCTCCACGTCGGCGACAACTTCCTCTCCGACGCGATGGCGCCCTGCCGGCTGGGCATGGCCGGTGTCTTCCTCGACGAGCGCCACGAGCGCCGCCGCCGCCGCCGGCAGCAGACTTCCGCCGCGCTGTCGGTGCTGGGCGGCGTCTGGCCGGGCCGCATGATGGCCGAAGTGCTGGCCGAACGCCTGTACCTCGACGACCGGGCCAAGCGCGACGAAGTGTATTTCCAGTATGGCCTGGAAGTACTCGGGCCGATCTTCTCCACCTTCGTGCACGGCCTCATCGAGCGCGTCCGCCGCGATCGCCCCGAAAAGCTCTTCTTCCTCGCCCGCGACGGCGCGCTGTTCATGCGCATGTACGAGGAAGCGGGCGCCCTGCTCGGCGAGACCCTGCCGCCCGCCTGCTATGCCTATGCCAGCCGCCGGGTCGTCGCCGGCGCCGCGGTCGCCGAGGGGCTGGACCACGCCAAGGCGGTCGTCGGTCTCTACAACCCCAAGCAGCATGGCCTCGAATCCATCCTCAAGACCTACGGCCTGAATCCCGGCGATTTCGCCGATCTCGCCCGGCGCCATGGCTTCACCCATATCGGCGAGCGGCTCGACGACTGGAACGATGCCCGCCTGCTCGCCTTTCTCGACGATGCCGAAGTGCAGCAGCGCATCCGGCCGGCCGGCCAGCAGGCGCGCGAACTGCTGCGCGACTACTTCGACGGCCTCGGCTTCTTCGCCGCGCGTCGGGTGGCGCTGGTCGACATCGGCTGGAACGCCACCATCCAGCGCTTCCTCGAAGACGCCTTCGCCGGCGAGGCCGATGCCGCCTATCCACAGGTCGATGGCTACTATTTCGCCTTCATGAACGGCATGCACCAGGGCGCGCTCGCCCACGGCGGCATCGACGGCCTGATGCTCGACGTGCGCCGCGCCGAGCCGCAGGAGCGCGCCGCCAGCGACTTCGAGGAACTGTTCGAGCAGGGGGCCCGTGCCCTTCACGCCACCACCATCGGCTACCGGCGCACCGCCGACGGCGTCGAGCCGGTGCTCAAGGACGATGCCGCACCCGACCGCCAGGCCGAGCTCCGCTGCAATCCGCACATCGAGGCCTTGCAGCAAGGCGTCATGCTCTGCTTCGAACACTACCTCGCCGCCCAGCGCCTCACCGGCTTCGGCTTCGATGCCGTGCGGCCCTACGCCCTGGCGCTGGCCGAACGTGCCGTGGTCTATCCGACCCGCGCCGAAGTGGCGGCGATCAGCAAGCTGGCGCATTCGGAGGACTTCGGCCACGATCACCTGCTCGACCTGTCCGGCAGGGACGTCGGCTGGCGCGACTTCCTGCGGCCCCGCCTGCTGGCACGCAAGCTCGCCATGCTGCCCTGGCGCTATGCGCCCTTCGCCCGTTTCCGCACGCCGCTCGCCTCCGCTGCCGCGCGTGCGCTGCACCTGCTTCAACTCAAGAGGAGAGCCGGATGAACCAGCGACGCCGGGCCCGCATCCTGCCGTCCGCATTCAGATTGTTCCTGATGCATTTGCCCTTCAGGTTCGGCCGCCCCGGCGGCCCCGGCTTTGCCCCCGGTTTGCGCGCCAGCCTCGCATGGACGCGGCGAGTCCTGTGGCATGCGCTGTTCGACCACGAGCGCTTCAAGTATCGGCTCGTCCGCCTGCGCCAGCGCCTGCCGCGCCGTTGACGAAATGGGCGGCACGGCTTGTCCGGTACAATCCCCGGTCGCCTGCGTCCACGATCACGATAGCTTCTCGATGACCCCTCTCGTCACCACCATCACCATCCTCTGCGTCCTCGGCATCTCGCTGGGGCAGATCCTGTTCAAGAAGGCGGCGATGACGATCGTCGACGCCAGCCAATGGCAGCAGTGGGTCTTCAACGGCTGGCTGATCGTGGCGCTGGCGCTGTACGGCATCACCACCCTGGTGTGGATCTGGGTGCTGCGGCACGCGCCATTGCATTTGGCCTACCCCTTCATGGCGCTGGCCTTCCTGATCGTGCCCTGCCTGGGCTGGCTGTTCATGGGTGAGCCGGTGCGCCTGGCCACGTGGGCGGGCGGTGCCCTGATCCTGCTCGGCATCACCATCGCCTCGCGCGCAGCCTGAGCTTCACCGCATGTCCTCAGCCATGAAGATCGCCGTCGCCATCCCCTGCTACAAGGTCACCCGCCACGTCCTTGGCGTGATCGAGGCCATCGGCCCCGAAGTGGACACCATCTATGCGGTCGATGACGCCTGCCCCGATGGCAGCGGCAAGCTCATCGAACAACACAGCCGCGACCCGCGCGTGCGCGTGCTCCGCCACAGCGAGAACCAGGGCGTCGGCGGCGCCGTCGTCACTGCCTACAAGGCGGCGATCGCCGATGGCATGGACATCGTCGTCAAGATCGACGGCGACGGCCAGATGGACCCCGCGCTGCTGCCGCAGTTCGTGCGTCCGCTGCTGCGCGGCAAGGCCGACTACACCAAGGGCAACCGTTTCTTCCGCCCCGAATCGGTGCAGGGCATGCCGCCGCTGCGGCTGTTCGGCAACGCCGTGCTGTCCTTCCTGGCCAAGCTCAGTTGCGGCTACTGGAATGTCATGGACCCCACCAACGGCTATACCGCCGTGCGCACCTGCGTACTGGCCGAATTGCCGCTGGACAAACTGGAACGGCGCTACTTCTTCGAAACCGACATGCTGTTCCGCCTGAACACGGTGCGCGCGGTGGTCAGGGACGTGCCGATGGACGCGGTGTACGCCGACGAGAAATCCAACCTCAAGATAAGCCGCGTGCTGCCCGAATTCCTGCGCAAGCACAGCGCCCGGCTGTGGCGCCGCTACATCTACAGCTATCTGGTGCGCGACTTCAACGTCGGCACGCTCTACAGCATCAGCGGCAGCCTGCTGCTGCTTGCCGGCGGCCTGTTCGGCGGCTGGCACTGGTTCGTCAGCATGAGTACCGGCAGCCCTGCGACCAGCGGTACGGTGATGCTGGCTGCGCTGCCGATCTTCATCGGCATCCAGTGCCTGATCGCCTTCCTGCATTACGACGTCGACAACCTGCCCACGGAGCCCTTGAGCCTGTCGCTGGATGGGCATGTGCAAGATGCGGATGCCTGAGGACAAGACGCCCGCCCACGGGTGCGCCGGTCCGGAAACACCTGCCTTCCCGGCTGCGGCCCTGGTCCCGGCCATCGCGCTGGCCGTGCTCGGCTTCGCCTTCGTGCTGCGTGCCAGCTATCCAGGCTATCTTTACGAAGACTCTTTTCAGCAGCTCACCCAGGCCATCACCGGGGAGCTGGACGACTGGCACCCCACGTTCATCACCCTGCTCTGGTCTTGCCTGCTGCGGGTGTTTCCGGGCCCGGTGGGCTTCCTCGTGCTCGACAACCTGCTGATCTGGGGCGGGCTGGCCCTCATCGCGCTCGGCGTGATGCGCCGTGCCGGCGCCTGGGGCTTGCTCGTGCTGGCCGTGCCGCTGGCGCCGGGGCTGTTCAACTTCCTCGGCCACATCCACAAGGACACGCTGGTGGCCGCCTGGATGCTGGCGGCCTTTGCCTGTGCCTTCAAGGTCAATCAGGCGGAAACGGGCCCGCGTGCGCGTCTGGTCTGGCAGGTGCTGGCCAATCTCCTGGCCCTGGCCGTCTTCCTGAGCCGCTCGAACGCCATTTTCGGCCTCGTCCCCCTGCTGCTCTATGCCAACCTGCGCTTCGGCTGGCGCCGGAACCTGCTCGCGGCCCTGGCGATGCTCTGCCTGATGCCGGCAGTCCAGACCCTGCAGAGCCGTGCGCTCGGGATAGAGCCGCAGCACCACGGCGACAGCCTCAAGACCTTCCATCTGCTCGCGCTGTCCTATTTCGAAAATCGCAACCTCTTTCCCGGTACATGGATCGAGCACGATGCGCGCACCATCGTCGAAGGCTGCTATTCGCCGGTGCAATGGGATACGGTTTCCAGATGGGGACATTGCGCCGGGCTGTACCGCGAACTTCGCCGCCAGGAACTGTGGGGCGGCGGGGAGATGACCCGCGCCTGGCTGGGGGCGCTGGCGTCCAACCCGCTCGGCGCCTGGTCGGCGATGGCCGCCACGTTCAAGCTGAGCATGCACGATCCCAATTCGCTGACGATGCTCTATCCTCCGCCGAAATCGGAGCTGGTGAATTGGGAAGTGGCCGAGCCTTTCCGCCGCAGCACCCAGCTCGCGCGGGATTACATCCAGTCCGAATTCAATCTCCTGTACGGCAAGCCCTGGGCCTTCGCCGCCGTACTGGCCGGCGGCAGCGCATTGCTGCTCGTCCTGCGCCTGGGCGGCACGCCGCTCGGCGC
Source organism: Thauera butanivorans (assembly GCF_048398245.1). Taxonomy (NCBI): domain Bacteria; kingdom Pseudomonadati; phylum Pseudomonadota; class Betaproteobacteria; order Rhodocyclales; family Zoogloeaceae; genus Thauera; species Thauera butanivorans. Next base: position 4,391,321 of record NZ_CP183038.1, on the reverse strand, counting down.
CCTGGCGCTGGCCGTGCAGGCGTCGGGGACGATCTATCTGCTCAGCTATTTCCCGATCAATGTGTCGGCCGAATACCGCTACTTCTACTGGAGCGGCTTCGCCGCGTATCTGGGCCTGCTGCTCGTGCCGCTGGCCTGGCTGGCGCGGCGGCGGCCGGAAGGGCAGGGAGCGGAACTGCCACCTTTGCCGCAGGCGCTCTCCGTGCCCTTGCGATTGGTGCTGTGCATGCTGCCGGCACTGATGCTCGCCCTCGTCTTCGGTGCCGGCCGCCTGCCGACCGAAACCCGCGTCGTCCGGCTCACGCCGCAGGGCGACGGCGTCGTCGCCGTGACCCGCCTCGGCACCGCCTCGACTCCGCGCTGGATGGAGCGGCACGAGGGCGAGATCGAGACGGGCGGCTGGCATTGGCAGGAGGGGCCGCTGTTGCGCACCGTGCCCGGCGCCGGCGTGCTGGTTGCCCGCATCGACACCCTGCATCATGCGATCAGGCTGCACTTTCTGACCGGCCCCGACGGCGGCAGCGTGCAGATCCAGGACGGTCCTTTCTCCCGCCTCGTCGACACCCATGCGGCCAAGCCCGGAGAAATCGCGGTCGATCTGCCGCCCCACGGCAAACTGGCAGACCGCCCCCGCCATGCTTCCTGGCATGAACCGGCCCGCGTGCTGCTGTGGACGCTGCTGCTCGGCGGCCTGTTGCTCCGTCTCGGCCGGAAGCGCACGCCATGATCGAGCCCGCCAGCGTCCTGCCCGGCAAGGCGCTCTACAGCTTCGACCTCTTCGATACCCTGGTCGCCCGCCCGGTCAAGCGCCCGGGCATGGTCTTCTACCTGCTCGACAGGCTGGGCGTGGACTATCGCTTCCCGCTGCTCGGCCTGCTCGGCTTCCGGTTCTGGCGCGTGCTGGCCGAAAGGGTGGCGCGCCGCCTGTCCCGGCACGAAGACATCGACCTGTTCGACATCTACCGCGTGCTTGCGCTGGTCATCCGTTCGCCCGCGGCGCAGCTCAGGCGCGAGCTGGCCGCCGAGCTGGCGCTGCTCCAGCCCATGGCCCCGAACGTCGAAGTGCTGACCGGCCTGCTCGCCCGGGGCAAGCGCTGCTGCATCATCTCCGACATGTACCTGCCGCCCGCCACGATCAGCAGGATCATCCGCAGGCACGTCGGCGCCGTCGATTTTCTCGTCTCCTCGCGCGAGGGGCTGACCAAGCGTTCGGGCGGTCTTTTCCGCCGCATGCTCGATCGCTACCGCCTCGCGCCTGCCGAGGTCCAGCATTTCGGCGACAACCCCGGTGCCGACGGCGATGTGCCGCGCCGCCTCGGCATCGACACCGTGCTGCTGCCGGGCCTGAATCGGCCGGGCCGGCCGCGGAGCTTCTACGATGTGTTCTGCCTGCGTGAGGCAGAAGAGAGCGGCTTTCACCAGGCCGGCTATGAGATCGTCGGTCCGTGCAGCGTCGCGCTTGCTCGCTTCATCGCCGAGGATGCCAGGCGGCGAGGCTTGTCGCGGGTGATCTTCGCCGCGCGCGACGGCTACCTGCTCAAGGAAGCCTTCGATGCCCTCGGCACTGGTATCGACAGCGCTTACGTCCGCCTGTCGCGGCGGGCGCTCTATGTCGCCGGCTTCGCCCTTCACGGCGATTACGAGCGCTTCTTCGAAGGCCGGGTGAGCGCCGCCGACTTCTTCGCCAGGCTCGGCTTCGAGTGCCCCGGCGAGCTTGCCGTGCTCGATCCCGCCCGCTACCGGCAGGCCTTCATCGACGCCCTGAAGCGGCTCGGCTTCGAAGCCGCCGCGCACGAAGAGGCCACCATCATGCGGGACTATCTGCGCGCGCATGGCTTTGCCGGTCAGGTCGGTTTCGTCGATCTTGGCTGGCGCGGCAGTCTGCAGGCTGCCGTGCAGGATCTCTGCGGCGAGGCCTGCCGCATCCACGGCTATTATTTCGGCAGCATCACCGATACGGCCGAGCACCGGGCCTTCTATTTCCAGAATGGCCGGCCGCTGGCGCGCTGTGCGACCGTCTTCCAGGCGCTGCCGGTCTTCGAATTCCTGTTCACCGAACCGATCCACACGCTGCGGCGGATACGCCGCAGCAGGCAGGGCGAAGGCTTCGAGCATGAGTTCGTCGCCGACGAGCCGGATTCACAGGTCGCGCTTCGCCATCAGGTGGCTGCCGGCGCGCGCCGCTTCTTCGCCGACATCGCCGGCCTGCTGCCGATGCTGGAAAAGAGCGACTGCGGCGGCGCGATGGATCTCGATCCGATCCTGAACGCCCACCTGAAGCGGCCTTCGGCGGAGTTCATCCGTGTTTTCGATGGCATCGGCCATGCCGAAGGCTTCGGCGGTTCGAAGTATGGCAGTCTGCTGTCCGAAGAAAGGAAGAGCTTGCTCGGCTACCGGAACGCCTATTGGCGTTCTGCCTATGTGTCCGGCAACGCCTGGCTCAGGCTGCTGCACCGACTGCTTTATTCGCGGCTCGGCATGTTCCTGATCCTGAACAGAGGGCGGATTGTCGGGGGGGCGAAGAAACGTCTTCGCGGTACGGCGTGACGGAGTTTCGTTTGCGGTTTTACATGCTGCGGCCCGGCCTGCGTGGCCTCCACCGATGCGGCCCCACTCATCCTGCGGAACTTCGTGTTTTGTCGCATTCCTGTATTGCGGCCTTGGCAAGCTGTCCATGACGCTGTCGAGGCTGTTGTCGAACAAGGATGTTGGCAGGACGGGGACGTGAGGCGAAAGCCATCGATCAGCCCTTGCGTGCCTCCTGGATGAGGATGAAGGTGGTGAAAGAGATTACTGGACATCGGCATGTCGGTCCGTCGAGAGTACCCCGCTTCACGATGGCAATCCTGGCCCTGGTGGGCTTCGCCTTCGTGCTCCATGCCAGTTATCCGGGTTATTTGAATCCGGATTCGGTCACTCAACTGACCAACATCTACAACGGCTGGTGGGACGACTGGCACGCCCCCTTCATTTCCCTGATCTGGTCCGGGCTGCTCGGACTGTTCCCCGGGCCGGTCGGTTTCATCGTCTTCGACAATCTGCTGATCTGGAGTGCGCTGGCCGTGGTGGCGATGGGCGTGGCACGTGTCGCCGGCTGGTGGGGGCTGGCGATCCTGGCCGTGCCGGTGTTGCCCGGTGCGTTCAACTACCTCGGTCATGTCCATAAGGACGCGATGCTGGTTGCCTGGATGCTGGCGGCCTTTGCCTGCGCCTTCCGGGGCAACGACGACGCCATCGGCCCGCGTGCCCGGCTGGTCTTGCTGGTGCTGGCGAACCTGCTTGCGGTGGCCGCCTTCCTGACCCGGCCGAATGCCATTTTCGGCCTGATCCCCTTGCTGCTGTACACCAATCACCGCCTTGGCCGCCGTCGCGGGCTGATGCTCGCGCTTGCCCTGCTGGTGCTCATGCCGCTGACGCAGTCGGTGCAGAATCGTTTGCTCGGCGTGGTTTCCCAGCACCCCACGGACTCCATCAAGACCTATCATCTGCTGGCCATGTCGTATTTCGAAGGCCGGAACCTGTTCCCGGGGGAATGGACCGAGGAAGAATCGCGCACGGTCGTCGACGCCTGCTATTCCCCGCTGCAGTGGGACAAGGCCGCACCCTGGGGAGAATGCTCCTTCATCTACCAGGGGCTGGTGCGCCAGGGGCTGTGGGGAAGTGCCACGATGACCCGAACCTGGCTGGGCGAACTGGTGGCGAATCCGCTGTCGGCATGGTCGGCGATGGCGGCGACCTTCCAACTGAGCATGCACGATCCGAACTCGCGGGCCATGTTCTATGCGCCGCCGAAAACGGATAGGGTGAATTGGGAAATCGCCCGGCCGCTGCGGGTGACGAGTTGGCTCACCCAGGGCTATGTGGTGTCGAAATACTACGATCGCTTCGGCAGGCCATGGATGTTTGCCCTGGTGCTCGGTGTCGGCACCGCACTGCTGCTCGTGCAGCACCTGGCCACCACCCGGCTCGGCGCTTTTGCCCTGGCAGTACAGGCCTCGGGCGCGATCTATCTGCTCACCTGGTTTCCGTTCAACGTCTCGGCGGAATACCGCTATTTCTACTGGAGCAGCTTTGCCGCCTGGCTGGGACTGGCGCTCACGCTGGTGGCAACCTGGGTGGGCAGGGGCGAGGTTCGCCGGCAGCGACGGCAACTGTCCTCCATGTCCCGGCTGGCGGTCTGCGCCATCACTGCCGTCATGATCGCGCTGGTCTTCGGTTCGTTCAGGCTGCCGCTCGAAAAGCGCGACATCGTGCTCACGCCGCTGGACGGCGGCGTCATCGCCGTCACCCACCTGCGCACCGCGTCCATTCCACCGTGGATGTGGAAGAAGATCGAAGGGCAGGTCGACGCGCCCGGCTGGCGGCAGGACGGCGACACGCGGATCGCGAAGGCCGGGCAAGGGCTCGTGCAGCCCTTGAAGACCCGCATCGAGAACCTGCACCAGACGGTGAGGCTTCGCCTCGCCACCGGCCCCGACGGCGGCCGCGTCCGTGTGGACGACGGCAGCCTTTCGCGCGTCATCGACACCCGTGCGCCCGAGACTGGCGAAATCGTGCTCGACCTGCCGCCCCGCGGCAGGCTGGCCGATCTTCCCCGCCATGCCTCGTGGCACACGCTGGCGCGGGTGCTGCTGTGGTTGCTGTTGCTGGCTGTGCTGCTGTTTTACGTGAGCAGGGAGCGGGCCGGGCGAATACCGTTGCCGTTTTTTGCGGCACGAACGTACCCTCCTGCGCCCCTCGCCCCGCACTCCCCGGCAGAGCAGCCGAAACCCGGGTAAACTCTTCTGTTCCACAGCCTTTCAGCCGCGCTGTCCTGTTTCCCTCCCGCCGCCATGACCCAAGCCGCCCTTGCCATTCAAGCTCCTCCCGTCGCTCAGGGCGATGCCCGCCCACGGCTCGGCGAGCTGTTGCTGCGGCGCAACCGGCTGGGCGCCCGCGACCTCGAACAGGCCCTCGCCGCCCAGGGTGAAATGGGCGGGCTGCTCGGCCATGTGCTGATCCGCCTCGGCCTCGTCGCCGAGAACGACGTCGCCGAGGCGCTGGTCGAGCAGCTCGGCCTCGTCTTCGTGCCGGCCGCATCCTTTCCGCAGGAGGCGGTGGAAGTGCCGGGCCTGACGGCGGAGTATCTCGTTGCCCATGGCGTGCTGCCGCTGGCCGTCGCCGACGGCACCCTCACCGCCGCGCTGGCCGAACCGCAGAACACCTTCCTGCTCAAGGCCCTGGCGCTCGCCACCGGCTTGCGCGTCGAACCCCGGCTGGCGCTCGAATCCGAGCTGCGCGCCGCACTCGACCGCCTGTACGTGCAGCAGGACGAGGCCGATGATGCCGAAGGCCTGCTCGACGGCCCCCTCGGCAGCGACAGCGAGTTCGTCGAGCACCTGAAGGACCTCGCCACCGAGGCGCCGGTCATCCGGCTGGTCAACCAGATCATCTCCCGCGTCATCGACCTGCGCGCCTCCGACATCCACATCGAACCCTACGAAGACGGCGTCCATATCCGCTATCGCGTCGATGGTGTGCTGCACCGCGCCGAAGTGGCCGAAGCCGCGCTCGCCGCCGCCATCACCTCGCGCATCAAGCTGCTCGCGCACCTCAACATCGCCGAGCGCCGCCTGCCGCAGGACGGCCGCATCAAGACCCGCGTCAAGGGCCACGAAATCGACCTGCGCGTCTCCACCCTGCCCACCGTCCACGGCGAAAGCGTCGTCATGCGCGTGCTCGACCGCGCCAGCATCCGCCTCGAACTCGAAGACATGGGCTTCTCGCCCGACACCTTGCAGCGTTTCCGCAGCCTCATCGACCGCCCGCACGGCATCCTGCTCGTCACCGGCCCCACCGGCTCGGGCAAGACCACCACGCTCTACGCTGCGCTGGCCAAGCTCGATGCCGAAACGCTCAAGATCATCACCGTCGAGGACCCGGTCGAGTACCAGCTCGGCGGCGTCAACCAGGTCCAGGTCCACACCCAGATCGGCATGAGCTTCGCCCACGCGCTGCGCTCCATCCTCCGTCAGGACCCGGACGTCATCATGATCGGCGAGATGCGCGACACCGAAACCGCGCAGATCGCCGTGCAGTCCTCGCTGACCGGCCACCTCGTGCTCTCCACCCTGCACACCAACACCGCGGCGGGGGCCATCGTCCGCCTCGAAGACATGGGCGTGGAACGCTACCTCATCACCTCGACGGTCAACGGGGTGCTGTCGCAGCGCCTGTTGCGCACCCTGTGCCCGAGCTGCCGCACCGCCACCGAACTGCCCGACGAGGCACTGGCCCGCAGCGGCCTCGCGCGCTTCATGCCGGCGGGCCGGCGCACCGTCTACACTGCCGTCGGCTGCCCCGACTGCAAGCACTCCGGCTACCGCGGCCGCACCTCGGTGCACGAGCTTTTCGTCATGGACGATGCTGCCCACAAGGCCATTCTCGCTGGCGCCGACGCCACCACGCTGCACAACGTCGCCCGCCAGGGCGGCATGCTCACGCTGTACGAGGACGGCCTGCGCAAGGTTGCGGCGGGTATCACCTCGCTCGAAGAAGTGCTGCGCGTGACGCAGGACCAGGGCAATGGCTGAGTTCTCCTACCGTGCCGCCGACGCGCGCGGCGGCTTCGCCGAAGGCCGCGTCGAAGCCGCCGATGCCGCCGCCGCCGCCGGCCAGCTCCGCGCCCGCGGGCTCACCCCGATCCGCATCGACGCCGCCGCGCCGCAGGCCGGCGCAGGTATTCCGCGTGCCGACGCCCAGCGCAGCGGCGCCCGGCGTTTCGGCCTGAATACCGACCGTGGCGTCCGCCACGAAGACATCCACAACCTCACCAACGAACTGGCGGTCATGCTGCGTGCCGGCCTGCCGCTCGACCGCGCCCTGCGCGTGCTCGGCGGCATGGCCGAAAAACCCTCCGTCGCCGCGCTGCTGCAGGACGTGCTCAAGTCGGTCAAGGGCGGCAAGGGCCTGTCGCAGGCCTTGCAGCCCCATGTGCAGCACTTCGGCGACTTCTACATCAACATGGTGCGTTCAGGCGAGGCCGGCGGCCAGCTCGCCGACGTGCTCGTGCGGCTGTCGGAGCATCTGGAACGGGTCAAGAACCTGCGCGAATCGGTCGTCTCCGCGCTCATCTATCCTGCCATCCTCGTCGTCGTCGCCTGCATCTCGGTGTTCCTGATGCTCGGCTTCGTCGTCCCCCAGTTCGAAACCCTGTTCGACGACATGGGCGAGGCCCTGCCGCTGCCCACCCGCCTGATCGTCGCTCTCGGCCACTTCGTCTCCGGCTGGTGGTGGCTGCTTGCCGGCGCCATTGCGCTCATCGTCTGGCTCGCGCGCCGCTGGCTGCGCACGCCGGCCGGTGCGGCCTGGCGCGACGCGCTGCTGCTGCGCCTGCCGGTGTTCGGCCAGATCATGCGCAAGTACGAACTCACCCGCTTCGCCCGCAGCATGGGCACTCTGCTCGGCAACGGCGTGCCCATCGTCGTCTCGCTGCGCATCGCCGCCGATACCGTCGGCAACAGCATCCTGCGCTCGGCTTTCGAATCCGTGCCGGCCGGCATCAAGCAGGGCGTGCGTCTGGCCGACGCCCTCGCCGCCACCGGGCTGATGACCCCGCTCGCCCTCAACATGGTCCGCCTCGGCGAGGAAACCGGCCGGCTCGACGCCATGCTGCTCGAACTCGCCCGCGTCTACGACGGCGACGTCCAGGCCGGCGTCAAGCGTGGCCTGACGCTGCTCGAACCGCTGCTCATCCTCGTCCTCGGCGGCATCATCGCCGCCATCATCGTCTCCATCCTGATGGGCATCCTGTCGGTGAACGATCTCGCCGGCTGACCATGGCCCGATGGGTTTCGCTACGCTCTACCCATCCTACGCAATCCACATGGGTAGGATGGGTAGAGCGTAGCGAAACCCATCACCCCAGAAACAGCGAGTGGAACGGATCGGGCCGCGCAGGCAGAGCCAAAGGCGCAACCCATCACCTCGACACGCCATCCCTCACCCCTTCTCCCATCGCCGAATGCCATCGTCAGCAGCCCAGTTCGCCTGATAGATGCCATCCCTCACATATCGATGAAACGAGCTGTACGGCCAGTCGATTGGCCTGGGTACATGGCCGTGTTTGACTGGGTTGTAATGGATGTACTCGACATGGCGGCGGAGGTCTTCGTCGTCACGGATCCGGTGCTCCCAATACCGCCTCTGCCAGATACCACGCTCCCCTTTGGCGATACGGCTGGGGCTGCATTGTTCCCCCTTTGGCAAGCCCCGGGAGAAGCTGCCCTTGACGAGGCGCCAGCGCGTCGAAAAATCGGCGTCTTCCCGGGGTAGCCGCCAGATCATGTGCAGGTGCTCCGGCAGGATGACCGCTGCAACGATGTCGAACGGATGCTGTTGCTGAACCGCCCGGATACTGTGCCGTAAAAGATCGACATGCCGCACGAGCAGATCATTGTCCTTGCGGATGGCGAGATTGACGGTGAAGAAGAACGTCCCGCCCGCCAGGCGAGCGCGGCGGTAATCGGTCATGGCGGCGCGGTTTCGTGTCTGTTGGAGAAAGTCGGAATGGATATTAAGGGAAGATGGCCGATGGGTTTCGCTTCGCTCTACCCATCCTACGCAATCCACATGGGTAGGATGGGTAGAGCGAAGCGAAACCCATCACCCCAGAGACAGCGAGTGGAATGGGTCGGGCCGCGTGGGTAGAGCCGAAGGCGAACCCATCACCGCCGCCCTGCATGCACGAGGCGATATCCATGGCCTGATCGGACTCGAGCCGAGCATCGAAAACGTATCGAATACATGGGCTTTATCGACATCTACAGTCCCCTTGACGATAATGAACGGCGGCGGTAAGAACAACGCCACCCGCAGGAGAACGAGGAAATGCTGACCTGGAGCGAACGCGCTCGCCACGCTGGAATGGAGCAAGGCATTCAGCAAGGCTTGTTGCAAGGCCGTGAAGAAGGCCGCGAGGACGGAGAGCGCGAACTGCTTTCCCGCCGCTTCGGCCCGCTCGACCGCCAGACCTCCGAACGCCTGCAGCGCGCCGCCCGCGTCGAGCTCGAACGCTGGGCCGACAACATGCTCGAAGCCCGCAGGCTGCAGGACGTATTCGACGAGCATTGAAGCCATTTTCGCCGGGAAAGTGTGTCACGGCATGGTCGATGGGTTTCGCTACGCTCTACCCATCCTACGAATCAACCACGGGCAGAAGTAGGATGGGTAGAGCGTAGCGAAACCCATCACCCCCAAAACAGCAGAGACAGATGAAGCAGGGTTGGTCGGGCCGTGCAGATAGAGCCACAAGCGAAACCCATCAAACATCTGATACCCCCGCAACCATCCGTAGCAATTCAACATCCCCGCTTGCGGGTAGAATCCCCGCCGACGCATCAACACCATGAAGGTACGCAACATGATTCAATCAACCGCCGCCCGCGTGCGGCGCGCCGCTGGTTTCACGCTGGTCGAGCTGCTCGTCGTGCTCGCCATCCTCGGCCTGCTGGCCGGCCTCGTCGGCCCGCGGGTGCTGGGCCAGCTCGATGGCGCCAAGAGCAAGACCGCCGCAGTGCAGATCAAGGATCTCGAGCAGGCTGCCGAACTCTTCAAGCTCGACGTCGGCCGCTTCCCGACCACCGCCGAAGGCCTCGACGCGCTGGTCAACAGGGTCAACGTACCGGGCTGGAACGGCCCCTACCTGCGCAAGGGGCTGCCTGCCGACCCCTGGGGCAACCCCTATCGCTACGAAAGCCCGGGCCGCAACGGTGACATCGACATCTACAGCTACGGTGCCGACAACGCCCCCGGTGGCGAAGGCGATCGCGCGGACATCGGCAACTGGAAGTGATGTCCTGCCCTGAGCTGCATGCCCGGGCAGGCGCTCAAGGCGGTTTCACGCTCGTCGAACTGGTCGTCGTGCTGGCGCTCGCAGCATTGCTGATGGGCGCCCTCGGCGCCAGCTACAGCCGCCTCGGCGACAGTGTCGGCTATCGCGCGACGCTCAGGGAACTGACCGCCGGCCTCCACGCCGCGCGCAACCTCGCCCAGCGCCAGGGCAGGGAAGTGCACTTCGACATCGACCTCCGCCGCCGCTGCTTCGGCCTCGGCGGGCGCTGCGACAGCACCATCCCCGACGCGCTGAAGGTCGAACTGCATCTCGCTGCGCAGGATCTCGATGCCCGTGGCCACGGACGGCTGCGTTTCTACCCGGACGGCGGCGCCACGGGCGGCAGCATCGTGCTGGCGCGGCCCAATGGCCAGGGCGTGCGCCTGCGGGTCGACTGGCTGCTCGGCCGCATCAGCCAGGAAGCCTGGTCCGGATGAAAACGGCTGCCCGTCGAAGTGCCGGCTTCTCCCTGCTGGAAGTCCTCGTCGCCGTCGGCATCATGGCGCTGTCGCTCGGCGCGCTCTACCAGGCCGCGGGCGGCAGTGTGCGCAGCGTGCAGCGCGCCGACCAGCGCACCCAGGCGCTGCTGCTCGCCCAATCGCTGCTCGACGCCTACGGCACCGTGCCGCCCGGTGGCCTGAACGCCGCTGGAGAAGAAGCCGGCCTGCGCTGGCAGATCGTCAGCACGCCGTATCCAACCGCCTTCGAGCAACCGCCCGGCTGGCCGCTGCACCATGTGCACATCACCGTCGGCTGGGGGCAGGGCGGCTCGGTCAGCCTTGCCACGCTGCTGCCGGCCAACCTCAACGACCTGCGCCTGCCCAGATGAGCACGCCGCGTTCCGCCGCGCATGGCTTCACCCTCGTCGAAGTCATCGTCGCCCTCAGCCTGGTCGCGCTCATCATGCTCGGCCTGGTCAGTGCGCTGCGCACCTTCGGCGACACCGCCAGCGCGCTCGATGCCCGCAGCGGCGACAGCACCGAGGCCCGGCTGCTGGCCGATTTTCTCCGCGCCACCCTGGCCCGCGCCGTGGCGCAGCCGCGCGTGCAGACCGTCGACGACGGCCCCGTCGTGCCGTTTTCCGGTTCTGCCGGCGAACTTCGCTGGCTCGGCAATCTCCCCGCCCGCCATGGCGCCGGCGGCATGCACTACATGCGGCTGTTCGCTGGCGAAGGCGGCCTCTGGCTCCAGTACCTGCCGCATCCTGGCAACACCGAGCCGCCCGACTGGTCGACTGCCGCCGTGCATCTGCTGAGCCCGAATCTCGATCTGCTGCGGATCGCTTACCAGACCCGGCCGCAGCAGCCTGGCGAAGAAGCCGAGTGGCTTTCGTTCTGGGACGATCTTCAGCACCTTCCCGGACGGCTGCGCATCGATCTCGTCATCGCCGGGCAGCACCGCCCACCCCTCATCGTCGCCCTCGACGCCGCCGCCGGGCGCAGCGTCGGCGAGCGCATCGTCGCCGGGGAGGAAGAATGATCCCCCCGCAACATGCCGCAGCAGCAGGATGGGTAGCGCGCAGCGCAACCCATCGCCCCCGTCCCGCACCTCCTGATGGGTTTCGCCTTCGGCTCTACCCATCCTACGGGTCCACGACGGCACCAAAGGTAGGATGGGTAGAGCGCAGCGAAACCCATCGCCTCCGTCCCACGCCTCCCGATGGGTTTCGCCTTCGGCTCTACCCATCCTACGGGGCCACGGCGGCACCAAAGGTAGGATGGGTAGCGCGCAGCGCAACCCATCGCCTCCGTCCCGCGCCTCCTGATGGGTTTCGCCTTCGGCTCTACCCATCCTACGGGTCCACGGCGGCACCAAGGGTAGGATGGGTAGCGCGCAGCGCAACCCATCGCCTCCGTCCCACGCCTCCCGATGGGTTTCGCCTTCGGCTCTACCCATCCTACGGGTCCACGACGACACCAAGGGTAGGATGGGTAGCGCGCAGCGAAACCCATCACCCCCGCCCACCGACTGCACTGCCGCCGGGGAGGAAGAATGATCCGCCTGCCCGCTGACCGCATACCCCAGCGCGGCCTTGCCCTCGTCGCCGTGCTGTGGATGGTTGCCGCGCTCACGCTGCTGGTCGCCAGCCTGCTGACGATGTCCCGTGCCACCACCCGGAGCGCCCAGAATCATGCCGCGCTGGTTCAGGCCACCGCCGCGGGCGATGCCGCCATCCAGCTCGCGCTCGCCGAATCGCGCCACCTGCCTGACAACCTCGGCGGCAGCAGCGGGCAGTATGTGTTCGATGGCCGCAGCGTCCGGGTCGAGCTGACGCCGGCCAGTGGCTACATCAACATCAACTTCGCCCCGCCCGAATTGCTGGCGGAGCTTTTCCATGTCGCCGGCGGGCTGGATGCCGGCAGCGCCGAGATCCTTGCCCGGCGCGTCGTCGATTGGCGCGACACCGACGAGGAAGCCTACGGCGGCGGCAGCGAGCTCGAACCCTATCTCGCCGCCGGCCTCGCCGTGCGCCCGCGCAACGGCGCCTTTCTGAGCAAGGAAGACCTGTTGCAAGTTGCCGGTATCGGCCTCGATCTCTTTGCTAGAATCGAGCCTTTGATCACCGTGTGGGGGAGCCATCGCGGCGTCGATCCGCTGGCCGCACCCGAAGGGGTGCTGGCCGTGCTGGCCGAAGGCGATCCCGGTCTGGCGCAATCGATCGCCCGGCAGCGGGCAAATGATGGCGCCATGTTCGACACCAGCACGCTCAATCCCGCTTACCTGGGCACCGGCAGTGCCGGAGTGTTCCACGTCCAGGCCACGGTCGTCATGGACGACGGCGCGTCCATCGTGCGCAGCCGCTGGGTGGAAGTCAGGGCAGGGGAGGATGGCACGCCCTGGCGATCCGCCGCAACCGAACCGGCCCGCTACGCACCCGCGCTTTCCAACTGACATACATGGCACTCGATCGCAGCAACTTCAACCTGTTCGGCCTCGACCTCTACCGGCTCTATGAACTGGGCCGGCAAGGCTTTGCCGACCTCGCCCGCTGGCCCCTGTTCCAGCGGCTGCTGCCCGCCGAACCCGTCAGGCTGTACCAGCCCGATGGCAGCGTCACCCTGGTGCTGCCCACTGGCCAGGCCGTGGCAGGGGCGGCGGCCGGTGCCGCGCCGGCCCGGGCCGCTCCCACCAGCCCGGCTGCGGTCCGCCTGCCGGACGATGTCGTTCTTGCGGCCTCGCTGCGGCTGCCTGCCAGCGCCTCGCCGGACGAATGCGCCCAGGCCGCCGCCCTGGCGGTGCAGGGCGCAAGCCCGTTCCCGCCGGAGGACACCGTCTGGGGGCACCGCGTCGACACCCTCGGCGGCGCCACGCTCGTGCACTACGCCCTTGCCGCCCGCAGCCACGTCGAACGCCATCTCGAGGCCCAGCGTTCCGTCCACGCCCTGCCGGCCGCGGTCGAAGTCTGGGCCTGGGCCGGCGATGCGCCGCTGGTGCTGCCGGGCCATGGCGAGCACCGCCGCCAGCGCCTCCGCCGCCAGCGCCTGCTCAAGACGGGCGCGCTGGCCGTGCTCTTCCTGGCCCTGCTGGTCGCGCTGGCCGCCGTGCCGGTGCTGCACCGCCGCCAGCAGGCTTTCGATGCCCAGGACGCCTGGCATCTGCTGTCCGGCCAGACCGCGCCCGCCGCGGCTGCCCGCGAGGCGCTCGGCCGCGCCAATCTCCGCCTCGAAGCCCTGGGCCGGCAACTCGCCGGGCTGCCCGATCCGAGCTGGCTGCTCGTTCGCCTCACCGAGCGGCTGCCCGACAGCGTGCACCTGACCCAGCTCGACATCAAGGGCAACGAAGCCACCATGCGCGGCACCGCCGACAACGCCGGCGCCCTCATCGAACTGCTCGGCAACGAACCGGGCATCAGCGAAGTGCGCCCCGCCTCCGCCATCGTCCGCAACCAGGTCAGTGGGCGCGAAACCTTCATCATCCAGCTCCACTACCGCGTGCCCGAGTCCGCACCCGAGCCGGCCCGGGCCGCCGAACCCGCGCCGGAGCAAGGCCAATGAACCCCCGCCAGCTCCGCGCCCGGCTCTGCCTCGGCCTCGCCCTCGGCCTGGTCCTGCTGCTGCTCGCCTTGCCCCTCGGCTACATCGTCGACAAGAAGCTGTGGGCCGACGGCATCATCGACGACATCGAGCCACGCTACGCCCGCCTGCTCGGCCTGCAGGAAATGGCCGAGCGCATCGAACGCGCCCGCGCACAGGCCGAGGCCGTGCTGCAGGAACAGGTCTATCCGGCCAGCCTGGACACCGACCGCGCCGGCGCCGACCTGCAGCAGCGCCTGCGCGCCGTCGCCCAGCAAGCCGGCCTCAGCATCCAGGGCAGCCAGATCACCACCGTGCCGCCCGCGTCTGCACGGGACGGCACGCCGGCCGAACCCTTCGAGCGCATCGCCGTCACCATCAATCTCGAAGCCGACCTGCCCGCGCTGCAGGAGATGCTGTCCGCCCTGCAGCAGCAGCGCCCGGCCATCCATGTCGAAAGCCTCAGCCTGCGGCCCGTGCGGGGAGGGCGGCGTGGCCGCAACGCCGCCGATGCCGAAGGCGAGGACGGCCAGCGCCTCACCGTCCAGGCCAGGCTCAATGCTTTCAGGGTGACGCAATGAAAGCCCGCTCTGCTTCCGCACGGTCGTCCCCCCCTTCGGCCACCTGGCCGGCGCAGCGCCTGCTCGTCGCCGGCATCCTCATCCTGCTGCTGCTGATCGCGGCCGCCTGGCTGGCGGGCAGCCGCTGGCAGCCGCCCGATCCCCTGCTGCCCGAGCTGTCCGCACTCGCCCCCCGGGCCCTGGAAACCCCGCCGGTGCCGGCGGATGCCGCCGCCATCATCGCCGCCCGCCCGCTGTTCGCGCCCAGCCGCCGTCCGCCGCCGCCCGGCCTTGCCGCGGAGCAGGCGGCCGAACAGCAACAAACCCCGGACCTGCTCGACGGTGCCCGCCTCGTCGGCGTCCTCGGCAGCGGCAGCAACAGCGTCGCCATCCTGCATGTGGCCGAAGGCAGCAAGCGCCTGCGCATCGGCCAGACCCTGCATGGCTGGCAGCTGGCCGCCGTCGACACCCGTGGCGCGACCTTCGAACGCGAAATCGGCGACCGCGAGGAGCCGCGCACCGAAACCCGCCAACTGCCTTTCGTCCGCATACCGCAGGCCGTCGTCGGCAAGCCTCCGCGCCCACGCCGCTGACGGGCCCAACCATCGCCGGTAATCCAATGCCCATGACCCATCAGCCCATCCCGCGCTCCCGCACCCGCTACGGTGTGCTCCCCGCGTTCCTGCTCGCCACCTTGCTCGCCGGCTGCGCCGGCAACCGGCACATCGAACGGCCGGTGGGCAGCGCGCAGGAACTGCTGCCCATCGCCCGTGCCGATTCCCGCGCCACCGGCCTCGACGCCGAAGACCTGCCGGAGCAGGGCGAACCGATGCTGTTCGCCGGCAACGACATCATGATCAAGACCCCATCCGCGCGCGGCGTCATCAGCGGCAAGGGTGAAAAAGTCAGCCTGCGTTTCGAGAAAGCGCCCATCGAAGAAGTCGTGCACGCCGTATTCGGCGACATGCTCGGCCTCGACTACGCCATCGTCACGCCGCTGGCCGGCGAAATCACCGTCTACACCCAGCGCCCGGTCGGCCGCGACCAGGTGCTCGACCTGCTCGACTCGCTGCTGAAGGCCAACGGCTTCGGCATCGCCCAGGATGCCGCCGGGCGCTACCGCATCGGCCGTGTCGACGTCGTCAGCGGCGACATCCCGCCGCCCAGCCGGCCTGCCGCCCTGCCGGCCGGCAGCGGCAGCGTCATCGTCCCGCTGCAATACATCAGCGCCACCGAAATGGCCGAGATCCTGCGCCCGGTCGCCAGCGACGCCGCCATCGTCCGTGTCGATACCGTGCGCAACCTCATCATGCTCACCGGCTCGCGCAACCAGATCGAAGGCTGGCTCGAACTCGTCGCCACTTTCGACGTGGATTTCCTCAAGGGTGTGTCGGTCGGCCTGTTCCCGCTGATCAACGTTTCGGCTGTCGACGTCGATGCCACGCTGCGCGCCATGTTCGGCGAGCAGGGCGTCGCCACCGGCGCCGGCATCGCTGCTGCGCCCGGCGGTGCCGCCGCCGCGCAGCCTGCACCGCGGGGTGGTGGCGGTGGAGCGGCGGCGGCCATCGGCGCCGCGCCCACGCCGGGCGGCGGCAACCTCGGCCCGCTCACCGGCCTGGTCCGCATCCTGCCCATCGAACGCCTCAACGCGCTGCTCGTCATCACCCCGCGCGCCCACTACCTGCAACAGGCGCGGCAATGGATCGAGCGTCTCGACCGTCCCGCCGGCTTCGGCAACGACACCCGCCTATATGTATACCCGGTGCAGAACGGCAACGCCCAGCACCTCGCCAGCCTGCTCAGCGCGCTCTATGGCGGCGAGGGCGGAGAAACCGCCACCACCACTCGCCAGGACAGCGGCGTCGCCCCCGGCCTCGGCCAGACCAGCCGCGTCGGCAGCGCCCGCGGCTCCAGCAGCGGCCTGGGCGCCAGCAGCGGCCTGGGCACCAGCAACCAGCGCAACACCGGCACCGCCGGCGGCCAGGGCAGCACCGGCAGCGGCCCCGCGCTGACCCGCGTCGACCTCGCCTCCAACATCCGCGTCGTCGCCGACGACCGCAACAACGCCCTGCTGATCTACGCCAGCGGCCACGACTACCGCCGCCTGGCCGAAGCCCTGCGCAAGCTCGACGTTTCGCCGGTCCAGGTGCTCATCGAGGCCAGCATCCTCGAAGTCACCCTCAACGACGAGCTTCGCTACGGCCTGCAGTGGTATTTCAAGGGCGGCGCCGATGGTGGTGGCCGCGTCGGCATCGGCCAGCTCACCGGTGACGAAAGCGGCGTCATCGGCCCGATCGCGCCCGGCTTCTCCTACTCCATCTTCGGCGCCGACGGTTCCATCCGCGCCGTCCTCAACGCGCTGGCTGGCAAGTCGCTGCTCAACGTGCTGTCCTCGCCCTCGGTCATGGTGCAGGACAACCGCACCGCCTTCATCCAGGTTGGCGACCAGCAGCCGATCAGGACCGGCACCGCCATTAGCGAAGGCGGCAGCTTCGCCACCGAATCCTTCCAGTACAAGGACACCGGCGTGTCGCTGTCGGTCACGCCCACGGTCAATGCCGGCGACATGGTCAGCCTGCTGATCGACCAGTCCATCACCGACGTCGGCCCGATCGATGACGCGACCAAGCAGCGTAGCTTCATGGAGCGCCAGCTTTCCACCGAAGTCGCCGTGCGCAGCGGCGAAACCATCATCCTCGGCGGCCTGATCCGCGACAACAAGACCGACGCCCGCAGCGGCATTCCGCTGCTGCACGACATCCCGGTGGTCGGAAACCTTTTCGGCTCCACCACGGTCCAGACCACCCGCACCGAGCTGCTGGTCATGATCACCCCCAGGGTGGTGCGCACCGAGCTCGACGTGCGCGAGGCCGGCGCCGAAATCCGCGAACGCATGCGCGGCTTGCGCGACCTGCTCGAGTCTCCCGACCTGCGTGGCAAGCTGCACCACCTGCCGGCCGCGCCGGCTGCGCCTGCCGCCGGCGAGGTCATCGTCGAACCCATCATCCAGGAGAGAATTGCCGAATGAAATTCCCCAACACGCGCCATGCCACCCGGGCCGCCGCGGCGGCCGTCCCGCTGATCGCTGTCCTCGCGCTCGGCGGCTGCGCCGCGCTCGATTCCAGAACGCCCGAGCAGATCGTCGCCGAACGCGCCGCCGCGCGCTGGGAGGCCATCATCGCCAACGACTGGCAGGCCGCCTACGAATACGCCACCCCCGGCTATCGCGCCGCCAACAAGCTCGAGGCCTACCAGGGCCGCCTGCAGAGCGCCGTCATCCGCCGCCAGGGCATCGAGGTCTCCGGCGTCGAATGTCCCCAGGCCGACAGTTGCACCGCCACCTTGCTGCTGGCCTACCAGCCGCTTCAGCCCGGTTTCCCGAGCATGAAGACCCGCATGACCGAGCGCTGGATTCTCGAAGAGGGTCGGTGGTACATTCACCTCCCGCTGTGAGCCCGATCCCGTGTAACGGCGGGGTTTTCCGCCGGCGGGTGTGACAGGGTTCCTCGCCCGCTTTTTTTATTGCACAATGTTGTGCAAATGCAACGGAAAATGGGCTGTCATGCCATCCTGTTCGATTGTGTTGCGTTACTTCCTGTGCTAAGTTTCGCCTCAGCCAGCGTAATACTGCTATGGGCACGTTGAGCTAAGTTAACTTGGTACGCTGTTCGTTTCGATACAAAAGGAGTTTTGTTAATGAAGAAGAATCTTCTCGCCGCCAGCCTGGCCCTTGCGCTCGGTTCGCTGTCCGGTGCCGCTAGCGCCGCGCTGGAAGTCAACACCAATGGCGTCGGCCAGATCAACGTCCTGCCCTACTACAGCGTGCAAGACAGCTACAACACCCTGATGACCATCACCAACACCGACCTCGAGAACGGCAAGGCGGTCAAGGTCCGCTTCCGCGCCGCCGAGTGGTCGGACGACGCGCTGGACTTCCAGATCTTCCTGTCGCCGGGCGACGTGTGGACCGGTGCCTTCGGCATGGACAACGGCAATCTGGTGCTGAGGACCTCGGACAAGTCGTGCTCGCTGCCGGCCCAGCTGGACGGCCAGCAGTTCACCACCATCCGTGTCGAAGACCGTGACGTGAATCGCCTGAAGGAAGGCTATGTCGAGATCCTCACGATGGCCGACATCCCCTTCCACCTGAACGACGACACTAGCACTGTCGGCGCCGATGGGTCTGCGGTGACCAACATTGCTGCTGATGGCTACAGCGCCGCCAAGTCCAACAACCCGCTGTACAAGGCAATCAAGCATGCCAGCAATGGCGTGCCGACTTGCGACGTGCTGGGTACCTCGCTGGTGGCAAACAACTCGTTCGAATCGCGTCCCGCCACGCCTGCCGATCCTACTACTGCTGTCTCGGGTCAGTGGGGCTGGATGGTCGCTCCGACGAGCAGCCTGACCTCCAGCGCCACCGTGATCGCGGTGCAGGATTCCAAGGCCTTCACCGTTGCCGGTACGGCCATTCGCGGCTTGGCCAGTGACTTCGCCGATGCTGAGTATTTCCGTCAGGCCAACACCACCGTTCAGTTCGGCGGGGGTGTGGCTGTTGACGATGTGACGGCCGACCGTCTGTTCTGGCCGAAGGGCGCCACCTTTGCCACGGAGCTGGGTGCCGGCTATCCGGTTTATCAGTTCGATATGCCCGACCTGAGCACCCCGTTCGATGGTAGTAGCACGCCGGAAGAGTGGCGTGATGACGTCGCGGTCTTGCTGCAAAAGGCTTCGCTCGCTACCGACTACGTCGTCGCCGCCAGCATCGGTGCTTCGACCGACGTCGTGCTGAGCCAGCCGGTCCGCCGCTACTTCTACGACTACACCCTTGTTACCCCGGCGGACGGCCAGGTTAAGGGCGAGCATTACAACCGCGTCATCAATACCGAGCGGTATCTGGTGGGCGGTCAGAATGAGACGCCGTATGCCGAGCTGACGCCTTCCAACCGGGTGCAAGTCGGCGCGCCGACCTTCTTCGATCGTGAAGAGCAGACCTTCGTCTCTTCGGACGACATCGTTGCTTCGCCGCAAGAGCCGAGCGTTGCCGCTCAGTTCTTCCTCGAAGGCGAAACTTCGGTTGTTTCGATCAAGAACGGCGCAGGCACCACCGGTGCCGTCGGTGCCCGTCTGACCAACGTCGACTGGAGCTTTGCCCAGAACTACACCGCGGGTTGGGCTGTGCTGAGCACCGTGGCGCAGGAAAACGGCGCCACCGCCAAGACGATTGCGGATGGCAGCACGCTCGACGGTCACGATGGTGTCCTGGGTAATCGCCTGCCTGTGATCGGCTTCACCGCGATCAACATCTTCAACTCCGGTGCTGGTGCCAACGGTACCAACTACGGCCAGGTTCTGCCGCTGCGCGTGCTGCAGTAAGCTGAAAGTGTGAGTTCGGCGGGTTTCGGCCCGCCGGCTCTCGCAAAACAAAGGCGGGCTTGCCCGCCTTTGTTGTTTTCTGCGTCTCGTAAGAAGAAATTTCCACGGAACGATTGCCCATGTATCCGCTTGCTCTCAGACGCCTGTTTGTCTCTTCCCTGTTTGTGCTGGCCCTGCCTGCCGCTGCCGCGGATGTGGCCGCCTACAATGACCAGCATGTCGATGCCGTCGAACTCGAGGCCGCTTTCGCCACTATGGCGCCGAATCTGCGCGCCGCCGTGCTGGACAAGCCCGACTCCGCGCGCAATTTCGCCACCGACCTGCTGACCCGCCGCGTGCTGGCCGAACGCGCCCGCGCCGACAAGCTCGATGCCGATCCGGTGTTGGCTGCCCGCGCCCGCCAGGCCGCTGACATGGTGTTGCTCGACGCCTGGCTGACCCGCATCGCCGATGCCGCCGCCGACCCCGCCGCCGTTGCCGCACTCGCGCGTGAGGAATACCGTGCCTACCCCGAACGCTTCCGCCGTGGCGACGAAGTCCATGCCCGCCACATCCTGCTGCCGTCCTGTGCCTGCGTCGACGACAAGGGCCGCGCCCAGGCCGAAGCCGTGCTCGCCCGCCTGAAGGCCGGCGAGGACTTCGCCGCGCTGGCCGCCGAGTTTTCCATCGACAAATCCAACGCCGAAAAAGGCGGTGACCTCGGCTTCTTCGGCCGTGGCCGCATGGTCAAGGAATTCGAGGACGCCGCCTTCGCGCTGAAGGAGCCGGGCGAACTGTCCGACCTCGTCGAAACCCGCTTCGGCTACCACATCATCCGCCTCGAAGCCCGCCGCGACGAAGGCCAGCGTACCTTCGACGAAGTCCGTGAGTCCCTCGAAGCCAGTATCGCTGCTCGTCTGAAGAACAAGGCCCGCAACGACTACGTCCTTGCCCTGCATGCCGAGGAAGGCTTCACCATCGACGAGGCCGCCCTCGCCGCCGCCCTCGAAAAGCTCCGCAGCATCGAAGCGCCCGCAAACTGATGGGTTTCGCTACGCTCTACCCATCCTACCCCACCCCCATGGGTAGGATGGGTAGAGCCGCAGGCGAAACCCATCAGCCAGTGAGGTAGCGGCGTAGGATGGGTAGAGCCGTAGGCGAAACCCATCAACCAGCGGGGCAGGATGGATAGAGCCACAGGCGAAACCCATCACTCCAACGAATGGCGAATGGCGCCCCACCGACAGATGTCGCTGCGCTCTGCCTGCGCGGCCCGGCCCATTCGGCACATCCCGCGAGGCTCGCGATTGCCGGTCTGCGTTCAAATGAAAAGCCGCGCAATCAGCCGGCTTCTCCCCGGCTCACTGCGCGGCCTCCCGCATTGCTCCCTGCGGCAGATTCAAGCCTCCGGTCCGATCACCCCTTCCAGGCTCTCCGCCGTCAGCACCGCCTCGATCCAGCCTTCCAGTTGTTCCAGCGGCGCCTGCGCCAACCGCGCCTCCGCCCAGCCGGGTAGGGCGCCGAAACGCAACTTCAACAGGCGGCCCAGCATTCGGGCGGCTTCGCTCTGTTTGCCTTCCTGCCGCCCTTCCTGCCGTCCTTCCTGACGCCCTTCCTGACGCAGCCCTTCCATCCATTCATCGATGCGTTCGGCAAGCATGGTGTCGATCTCCCGCAAATCCTTGGGCATTTGGATAGTCTGGCCCTGATTCAGTTTCGACAGGATAGTGCGCTGGTAGAACACCGTAAAGGCGCGGCGCAGGCTGTCGAAGCCGGAGCCTTTGAGCAGCCGGATCAGCGCCCGGGTCGTCTCGAGGATGACTGGATCATCGGGCAGGTGGGTTTCCAGTTCGATCAGGCGCGCCATCAGATTGTCGGACAGGCGCTTCAACGCCTCTTCCGGCACTCGCCCTTCGTCGAGCAGGTGGTGGCGGAAGCGCGGACTCCAGCGCGCCAGGCTGCCGGGCGCGGCGATCAGGTCTGCGACTTCGACACTGGCTTGCCATCTGGCCTTGCCGTTGTAGATCACCACCGGAAAGACCGGCGGCAGCTTGCCGCCGGGTTCGACCTGTTCGCTCTTGATCAGATCCTGGTACAGCAGGCAGACGTAGGTCAGCAGGCGCAGCGCCATCCACGGGTCGGTCTTGCTCTGGAACTCGATCAGCAGGAACAGATACAGCCATTCCCCCCGCCCATCGGGCAGGTTCAGCCGCACCCGCCACAGGATGTCGTCACTGCGCTGCAGCAGTTCTTCGCTGACGTACTGGCCGTTGGGCTTTTCCAGTGTGGCGAAGTCGACATGGGCCACCCAGTCCTCGTGCACGAAGCCGCGCAGCAGCGCCTCGACCATCGCCGGATGCGAAAAGAGCTGCTTGTACAGGCCGTCATAGGGCGTGGCGGGAATGGCAGAACAGCGTCATCAGATCGGCTGATTATGCCATTGGTGATTCTCCACGCAAATCAGGTGTGCCGGGATGAAGCCGAACCGATGGGTTTCGCTGCGCTCTACCCATCCTACCCAATACGGAACCCGTAGGATGGGTAGAGCCGAAGGCGAAACCCATCGGTTCGCGGGGGCGTCGGCGTTGCGGCGTCTTTGCAGCGCGGCGGCGAGGGCGGCTTCGTCGATGGTGAAGCCTTCCTCGGCCTGCAGGACACCACAATGGACAAGCTGCTGCCAGCTTTCATGCGCGACAGGCGAGCGAAGCGGCACGGCTCTGGGCAAGCCGAGAACAGAGCCGAAAAGCTGGGGCTCGTCACTGACGCGAATGCCTGGCTGGCGACGCGGATGCTGCGCAACCGCCTCGTGCATGAATACGTGGAAGATTTGGCAGAACTGGCCACTGCACTTTCCAAAGCACGCGCCTTGGTTCCGGAGCTGATTCAGTGCCATCAAGCCATCCAGGATTACACCGAGCGCATCATTGGCACGCCTGATCATGCGCAAAGCTCATCTCCCCGATGACAAGAATTTCGCATCCAGGTTTGCGACTGATTTTCTCAATGGCATAATTCAGCCACCCAATGACAATGCGCTAAAATGTCTTCCACCCCCTACGACGGCCTGTACAAGCAGCTCTTCTCGGACCCAGCTATGGTCGAAGCGCTGTTGCGTGGCTTCGTGCATGAGGACTGGGTGGCACAGATCGACTTCGCTACCCTAGAAAAACCCAACGGCCACTACGTCAGCGAAGAGCTCCTGCAGCGCAGCGACGACATCCTGTGGCGCGTTCGCCTGAATTTGCCCGACGGACAGCAGGAATGGCTCTATCTGTACCTGCTGATCGAGTTCCAGAGCAGGACCGACCCGTGGATGGCGCTGCGCCTGCTGACCTACGTCTGCCTGCTGTACCAGGATCTGATCAAGAGCGGACAGGTCGAACCCGGCGGCAAGCTGCCGCCGGTCTTTCCGGTGGTGATCTACAACGGCAAGGCCAGATGGCAAGCAAGTGTCGAAGTCGCAGACCTGATCGCCGCGCCCGGCAGCCTGGCGCGCTGGAGTCCGCGCTTCCGCCACCACCTGCTCGACGAAGGGCGAGTGCCGGAAGAGGCGTTGAAGCGCCTGTCCGACAATCTGATGGCGCGCCTGATCGAACTGGAAACCCACCTGCCCGATGATCCAGTCATCCTCGAGACGACCCGGGCGCTGATCCGGCTGCTCAAAGGCTCCGGCTTCGACAGCCTGCGCCGCGCCTTTACGGTGTTCTACCAGCGCACTATCCTGTCGAAACTGAATCCGGGCCAGACTATCCAAATGCCCAAGGATTTGCGGGAGATCGACACCATGCTTGCTGAACGCATCGACGAATGGCTGGATGGCATCCGCCAGGAAAGCGCACTCAAGGGGAGGCAGCAGGGGCGCGAGGAAGGACGCCAGGAAGGGCGTCAGGAAGGAAAGCAGACCGAAGCTGCGCGGATGTTGAGCCGTCTGCTGCGGCTGCGTTTTGGCGCATTGCCCGATTGGGCGGAGGTACGGCTGGCATCGGCACCGCTGGAACAGTTGGAAGGCTGGATCGAGGCGGTGCTGACGGTGGAGAGCCTGGAAGGGGTGATCGGGCCGGAGGGCTGAGGCTGTGGCCAGGTGGGCGGAGGGGCCGCTGCGGCATCTCCGCCATGGGGTGATGGGTTTCGCTGCGCTCTGCCCATCCTACCCAATACGGAACCCGTGGAACCCGTAGGATGGGTAGAGCCGAAGGCGAAACCCATCGCGCGCCCCCGGCTCCATCACGCCGGCTTCCATCGCCCTGCCGCGCCGAAACCCGGCTGTTTTTTGTACAATTCCGCCTTTCCCGCCGGATTCCCCCTCATGTACCCGTGTTCCGTCTCCAAAGAGTGCGTACCGCCGTGTCCAGTTTCTCTGGCCTGCGTAGTGGCGCCTGTGCCGGCACGGCGCGCTGATTAGGGGGCGCACCGCCTTGTTCCGTTCCGTATGGCGCCGCCGCAGCCTGCTGCTGGGTTTTCTGCGCCGCGAACTGAGTACGCGCTATGCCGGCACGATGGGCGGCGCGCTGTGGGCTTTCATCCAGCCGGTGCTGCTGCTGGCGATCTACGCTTTCGTCTTCCGCCTGGTGTTCCGCGTGCAGCTGCCCGACCTCGGTGGCAACAGCTACGTCACCGTTGTGGCCTGCGCGTTGTGGCCGTGGATGGCGTTCCAGGAAGGGGTGCAGCGCGGCACGGTGGCGGTGGTGAACAATGCCGACCTGGTGCGCAAGGTGGCTTTCCCGCGCGAATTGCTGGTGATGGCGGCGGTGGCGGGCAGTTTCGCCGTGCATCTGGCCGGTTTCGGCGTGGTGCTGGCGGCGCTGTCGCTGTGGGGCGAGAACCTGCACTTGGCGACGCTGCCGCTGGTGCTGGCGGGTTGGGCCGTGCTGGCCGTGCTGGCGCTGGCCCTGGCGCTGCTGACTTCGGGCATGCAGGTGGTGCTGAAGGACGTCGATCACATGCTCGGCCCGTTGTTCATGCTGGGCTTTTATGCCACCCCGGTGCTGTATCCGATGAGCATGGTGCCGGAGGCTTTCGCACCGTGGATGGGGTTGAATCCGATGATGCATGCGCTGGAGCCGCTGCGTGCGGCCCTGTTGCAGGGCCAGTGGCAGATCGCTTCCTTGCTCGGCATGGCGCTGCTGGCGCTGCTGCTGCTGTGGGCCGGGCGCTGGGTGTTCACCCGCCTGTCCGCCCGCTTCGAGGATTTCCTGTGATGGCGGACGAGGTGCTGATCCGCCTGCGCGGCGTGTGCAAGCAGTATCCGATGGAGACGGGCGGAAGCGGGCGCCTGCGCACCATCGCGCGCCTGCTGGCCGGCCGCGCCTATGCCAACCCTTTCCACGCCCTGCGCGACGTCGACCTGGAGGTGCGGCGCGGCGAATCGCTGGGCCTGGTGGGCGCCAATGGCGCAGGCAAGTCGACGCTGCTGAAGACGATTGCCGGCGTGGTGCGCCCCAGCAGCGGCAGCGTGTACATCAATGGCCGCGTGTCGGCCCTGCTGGAGCTGGGTGCAGGCTTCCACCCCGAATACACCGGGCGGCAGAACGTGTTCCTGGCCGCGTCGCTGATGGGGCTGGGGGACGACGAGATCCGTGCGCGGCTGGACGACATGCTGGCCTTTGCCGACATCGGCGAGCACATCGATCAGCCGATCAAGCATTATTCGTCCGGGATGGTGGTGCGCCTGGGGTTCGCGGTGGCGACCTGCGTGCGGCCCGACATCCTGATCACCGACGAGGTGCTGGCGGTGGGCGACGAGTCCTTCCAGCGCAAGTGCTCGGCCTGGATGGAGGATTACCTGGGCGAGGGCGGCACCTTGCTGTTGTGTTCGCATAGCATGTTCCACATCGACAAGCTGTGCAGCAAGGCGGCCTGGGTGCATGAGGGCGCGATCCGTGCCTATGGCGAGGCCCAGGCCGTGACGCGCGATTACCTGTGCTGGCACGAGGCGCGCCTGGCGCAGGCCCGGCCCGGCGTGGGAATGCAGGCCGCGGGGCTGCACGCGGTGCGCTCGCTGCGGCTCAATGGCGTCGACGACTCCGAACTGGCCTTGCCCATGCATGGCCGCCTGGTGGTGAGTGGCACGGTGTTCGCCCCGGATGGCCGTCCGCCGGTGGTGGCCGTCGGTTTCGTGCGTGCCGACGGTTCGTCCATCTACGGCCTGTCGTCCGACATGGACGGCCACGTGCTGCGCGCGCTGGGCGGCAATCTGTTCGCGTTCTCGCTCGAGATTCCCGACCTGCCCTTGCTGCCCGGCCGTTATACCGTGCGCGGCCATGCGATGGATGCCGAGGGCCTGCGCCTGTTCGACGAAGTGTCGCGCTCGCTGGTGGTGACCGGGCAGACGCGCGAGATGGGTTTGTGCCGCCTGCCGCACAGGTGGCTGGAAGAATGAGGTTGAAGATGCGTGCATGGCCCGTGCTGCGGGAAATCGTCGGCTGGCTGCTGCTGGGCGGCGCCGTCGGTCTGGTGTTCGTGCTGCTTGCGGCGCGTGTGGAGCATGTGGGCCAGGCCTTCGGCGGGGCGGTGGGGTGCAACGGCTGTTTCGATCGCAGCCTGGTGGTGCACGACATGAGCTATCTGTCGGGCGTGCTGCTGCTGCTGCTGCTGGGTTTCCGCCTCCGCTACCGCTCGCTGGCGCTGGTGCTGCGCCTGCTGGCGCTGTTCGGCCTGCTGGTGTATGCGGTGGATATCGCCGTGTTCCGCGAGTTTTTTGCCCGCCTGCGCTTTGGCGACGTCATGCAGTTCGGCGCCGACCCGGCGCTGCTGAAGAAGCATGTGGAGAACACCGGCCTGGCCGGCAAGGCGGTGTGGCTGGCGGCGGGCAGCGCGGGGGTGCTGCTGCTGCTGATGCTGTCGTGGCCGTCGCTGCGCGGCCTGGGCGGCCGCGTGGGCATGGCGCTGATGGCGCTGCCGGTGGCGGGTGTGGTCGCCGGGCAGGTGGTCTTTCCCGGCCAGTACGTGCATGACTGGGGTTTGCGCAATGTGCTGGCGGAGAACCTGAATACCGGCGTTGCCCGGCCGTATGGCGAGGAGACGGTGCGGGCGGTGCTGTCCGCGCCGGCGCCCGCGCTGCAGTGCAGCCCGGGGCGCGGGGAGCGCGACGACCTTATCGTGCTGGTGCTGGAGTCGTGGTCGCCTTACCAGAGCGCCTTGTTCGGCGGGCTCAACGACTGGACGCCGGAACTGGATGCGATCGCTCGCGACAATGCCTGGTTCTCACGCATGCAGGCGTCGGGCTTCACCACCAACGAGGGCTTGATGGCGCTGCTGGCGGGGAAGGAGCTGGTTTCGCCGGTGAAACCGTTTTTCCATTCCGGTCCATTCGAGACGGCCTGGGGGCTGGAGCGCACCCTGCCGCGCCTGCTGGGTGCCCGCGGTTACCATGCGTCCTTCCTGACGACCGGCAACCTGGCTTTCACGCGCAAGGGCGAGTGGGCGCGCGACGTCGGCTTCCACTATGTGGAAGGCCACGACCACCCGGCCTATGACGGCTTGCCGAGGCTGCATTTCGAAGCCGCGCCGGACGAGGCCTTGTACCGCCGGGTGCTGGCGCACCTGGACGAGCTGGAAGAGGGGCCGGAGCGCCAGCCGTACCTGGTGGTGATCGAAACGGTGTCGTCCCACCATCCGCATGTCCACCCCCACACCGGTGCGCGCGATGCGGAATCCGTGTTCCGCTACACCGACGCGCAGGCGGCGGCCTTCTACCGTGCCTTGCAGGCACGGGGTTACTTCGAGCACGGGAGCCTGCTGGTGGTCAGCGACCATCGCGCGATGGTGCCGGTGGGCGTGGCCGAGCGCCAGTTGCTGGGCCGCGCGGTGTTGTCGCGGATTCCGGCCTTCTGGGCGGGCAAGGGCGTGACGCCCGGTGAGGTGGGCCTGCCTTTCCACCAGGCCGATCTGCTGGATACGCTCGACAGGGCGACGGCCGACGAGTTCTGCGGCCGGCATGGCGTGCGCGACATGCTGGTGCCGGAACAGAGCCAGCCCCGCTGCCTGTACCACGCCCGCGGCGATACCCGCGACCTGGTGGATGTGTTCTGCCCCGATGGCGAAGGGACGATACGCCTGCGCGGCGACGAGACCGGCATGGAGAGCGCGGAGGGCCTGGGGCAGGCCCGTTCGCGGGAGGTGGTCGATGCGCTCAATCGCTATCGCATCCTGAGCGACCGCCACCAGGACGAGTGGGTGCGGCAGGCGGCCCGGGCAGGAGAGTGAGGGCCGCCCAGGGCGGGTGATGCGGCGGGTGCGGGGTGATGGTGCGAGGGGGGATGGCGCCAAGGGGGATGGCTGTCGTGGTCAGGCGCGAGGTTTTGCGTGATGGGTTTCGCTCCGCTCTACCCATCCTACCCGTCGGCCAGAGGTAGGATGGGTAGCCAGAGGTAGGATGGGTAGAGCGTCAGCGAAACCCATCACCCCCCATCACCTCCGCTGAATGACCCAGGCGTCCTGCCGGCTCCAGAAGAGCGCCGGAACGTGCTCCACCCGGGCCGGCTTTTCCGCCAGGCCGTCGATGGCGGCGCGGACGTAGGCCGGAGAGGTGAAGGTGTTGCCATACAGGCTGGGGTCGAGCAGCGAGGATTCGCTGCTGCCGATGAAGTGGTAGCCCTCCGGCGGCAGTTCGAGGCCGACGAGGTTGGCGCAGAATTCGCCGTGCGTGGTGATGATGAGCATGCCGCCCGGTGCGAGCGCGCGATGGAGGCGTGCCAGCCAGCGTTGCCACAGGCCGTCGGGCAGGTGGCTGAACAGCGAGAGCACGAAGATGGTGTCGTATTCGCCCTGGGTGTCGAGGTCTTCGGGCTCGGCGCAGGAGGGGAAGCCCCGGACGCCGAAGGTCTGGCACAGGAATTCGGTGCTGCCGGGCAGGATGTCCGAGACGGCGAGGCTGCCGGGCGGGAGGGCCTTGACCAGATGGCGGGTGAAGCGGCCGTGGCCGCTGGCGAATTCGAGAAAACGCGGCGTGGCGCCGAGCTTGCGATCGAGCCTTTCGTGCAGCTCGCGCAGCTCGGCCAGGGTGCGCCAGCCGTCGGCGAGGTAGTCGCGCACCGGGTTGGTCGAGCTTGGGTGGCTGGCAAAGAAGCGGAAGATGTCGTCGTCCGGGTGGATGCGGCCTTCCAGGCCGAAGGCGTGGCCGAGGGCGCCGTCCA
The DNA here is from genome assembly GCF_048398245.1 of Thauera butanivorans. Taxonomy (NCBI): domain Bacteria; kingdom Pseudomonadati; phylum Pseudomonadota; class Betaproteobacteria; order Rhodocyclales; family Zoogloeaceae; genus Thauera; species Thauera butanivorans. The sequence goes on along the minus strand of NZ_CP183038.1, from coordinate 4,362,388 downwards.
GCCTGTGTTCTTCGAGCAGGTTCTGCGCATCCAGGTTGCCGGGTTCCAGCCGCTGGACGGCTTGCAGACAGGCGGCGGCCTGGCTGCGCTGGCCGTCGGCGAGCAGTGTGCGGGCGGCGTCGAGGAGTTGGGCGGTGGTCATGTGAGAGGTGCCGCGGCAGGGCAAATGCGGGATTGTAGTAGCATTGCCGGCCATGGTGCGGGGAGTGCGAATGCTGCGGGTGTGTGAAGAGGTCGTGGCGGAAGGCCGCGTGATGTGCTGGCATCTGCCCGGCGGCGAGGAGCGCCGTTTTCCGTTGACCGGCGACGAGGTGGCGCTGCGCGCGTGCTTCGCCCCGTTCGAGCCCTTGCGCCAGTTCGTCGGCATCCTGCTGGGCGCGAGGCCGCGCGGCGTGGAGGTGGATGCCTTGTCGGGCGTGTCGGCGGAGCTTGCGCGGGTGGCGCTGGCCTTGGGGTTCGAGGTGGCGGTGCGCTGGCCCGAGCTTGCACGGGTGGCGCGGGACGCGGCTTCGCTGCGCTGGCTGGGCGGCCTGCTGGGGGCGGCGTCGCGTTGCCTGCCGCCTCTAAACGATGCCGACGAAGCAGCCTTGCGCGCCCTGCTGCCGGGCCTGCCCGCCTGCGTGGCGCTGCGCAGCGCGCCGGCGGGACAGGCATCATCCGCCGCCGCGCCCTTGCCCGCAGAGGGTTTCGGCTACGAGGCCTATGCGTTCGGCAACCGGGACCATGCCCTGCTGCTGGCGATGCAGGAGCGTTATGCGGCGCATTTCGCGGGCTGCGGGCGGGTGCTGGATCTGGGCTGCGGGACGGGCGTGTTTCTGGAGGTGCTGGCGCGGCAGGGGCTGGCAGCGACCGGCGTGGAGCGTAATGCGATGAGCGCGCGCTTTGCGCGCAGCCTGGGCCACGAGGTGGTCGAGGCGGATGCACTGGATTTCCTCGCCGGGCAGGATGCGTGCTGGGACGGGGTGTATTGCTCGCATTTCATCGAACATCTGCCGGTGCAGGCGGCGGAACTGCTGCTGCGCCGCACGGCCGCCGCCCTGCGCCCGGGCGGGCTGGCGGTGTTCGTGTTTCCCGACCCGGAGTCGATCCGCAGCCAGTTGCTGGGTTTCTGGCGCGATCCCGAGCATGTGCGCTTCTACCATCCTGACCTGGTTACGGTGATGGCCGCGGCTTGCGGGCTGGTGCTGGAGTACGATGGCCAGCGTGTACCGGGGCGCCGCGTGGTGCCCTTCAGCCTGGAGCCGCCGCTGGACGGGGCCGCCCCGCAGCCGGTGGCGCCCGCCGGCTGGCGACGCCGGCTGCTGGCCAGGCTGGGGCTGGCGACACGGAGCGAGCTGCAGGCCGAGCGCTTGCGCGTGGATGCGCTGGAGCAGGCGGTGCGCCGCTTGTGGGAGGTCAACCAGACCTGGGCCTGGGATGACAATGCGTTGCTGTGTTTCCGCAAGCCATTGCCGGCGGAGACGGGCGGAGCGGGGTGAGGAATGCTGGATGCGTTGATGCGCCGCATGCTCGGCAGGCGGCGGGAGCCGGAAGTGCCCCCGGCCTGGCGGGTGCCGGTGCTGTGCTATCACAGTTGGACGATGGAAGGGGCCGAGTACCAGGGCAACGACCATGTGGCGCTGGAGGCGGACCTGGCCTGGCTTGCGCAGCACGGGTATGCCGTGCTGCCCCTGCCCATGCTGGTGGAGGTGCTGCGCGGCGAGCGGCCGGGCAGCGAACTGGCCGGCCGCAGGCTGGTGGGGCTGAGCTTCGACGACGGGCGCGACCATGACTACCGCGACCTGCCGGGTGCGGACGGTGTGCTCGTGCCGTCGATGCATACGGTGCTGAACCGGGCGCGGATCGAGGTGCTGGGAACGGGGCCGATGGCGGTGTCCTTCGTGCTGGCATCGGCAGAGGCGCGCAAGGGGCTGGACGCGGCCTGCGGTTCGGGCCGGGGGGAGTGGGAGGACGACTGGTGGGCGCCCTGTGCGGCGGGCAAGGTGCTGGGTATCGGCAATCATGGCTGGGACCATGTGCATGACACGCTGGAGACCGTGCGCCAGCGCGACAACCTCAAGGGTTCCTTCTTCCATGTGAATACCTTCGGGGACGCCGAGGGGCAGATCGCCGAAGCACAGGCCGAGATCGACCGCCTGTGCGGTGGGCGGGCCCTGCCGCTGTTCGCCTATCCTTACGGCCATGTGCCGCCCTATGTGCGCGACGAGTATCTGCCGGAGCATGGCGCGCGCGTCGGGGTGCGCGCGGCTTTCGGCACCGGAGGCGCGGCGGTGGATGCCGCTTCGCCGCTGTGGGACATTCCGCGCTTCGTGTGCGGCTGGCACTGGCGCACCCCGGCCGAATTCGCGGCCTTGCTGGATGCGGTGGAGCGCGGGGAAAGATGAGGCGGACAGGATGAACTGGTGGACACGCGTGGGCAGGCTGCTGCCCGGAACCCGGGAGGAGGCGGCTTCTGCCGTCGAGCCCCTTCCTGCCGCGGCGGCACCTTCGCCGGCCGTGCCGGCACGGGATCTCGATGCGCTGTTCCGGGTGGTGGAAGTGGCCGATGCCGATTTCCTGGTCGGCGACCTGTTCCGGCGCCGCTTCGGAACGGATTCGTTTCCTTCCACACCGAAGCATTTCGTCGCTTTCTACAGGGACGACGCGGGCGGGCTGCTGCCGCTGGGCTATGTGCACTTCGAAATCTGGGAGGCGCAGGCGATGGGGGGCGGCCTGGTCATCGACGAGCGGCTCTACAGGCGCGTCCCGGCATCCGACCGGGATGTGATCCGTGCCAGGGGCGGGGTGGCGGAGCTGCTGCTGGGCGCCAGCATCGCGCTGCTGCCCCGGGACCTGATCGGCATCTGGGGCTATGTCGGTAACAAACAGGCGGAGAAGGTCGATCTGCGGGTCGGTTTCCGCCATACCGGCGTGCCGCACGTGATGGTGATCTGGCGCAACGAGCCGGATGATGCGGGCAAGGCGCACTGGCTGCAGCGGGTGGTGGAGTACGGTCCGTTCTAGCGGGCGCCACCGGTGGCGCCCGCTTGCCTTCAGCCGTCTGTGCCGGTGAGGTGCAGGGGAATCGCCGGGGCAGGGCAGAGCTGGATCAGGCCGCCGTCTTCATGCGCGACGCGCAAGGTGTAGTCGCCGCGCAGGCTGCGAAGATCGGCGGCGACGATGTAGCCGCTGTCCGCGAGTTGCGGATGCTCGAAATAGGCGGCGATGTCGGGCCGGGGGTCGGGCTGGGTCGGCAGGCGAAGATGCTGTCCGGATGCGTCGGTGAGGATGAGCTGGATGCCGTGCGCCGGCTCGCCGAGCGGGGCCGAGCGGGCCAGCCAGCCGGAGGCGTGCAGCAGGCCATCCACGATCTGTGCGGCATGCGGGCGCATGCCGTTGAGGCGGCCGAGGTTGCCGTCGCAGTGCGCGGCATCCTGGATGCGCAGATGTGCCGGCAGCGGCTGCGGCATGGCCAGGCCGGGCAGTTGCGGCATGGCTGCCGTGGCCGGCAGTGCCAGCGGCGTGAGTTCGATGTCGAAGCTTTCCTGCCACAGGCGCGTGTCGCCATTCAGTGTGATGGCCTTGACGCCGAGACCCGCGGGTAGCTGCCTGCGGTCGTAGAGGCGGGCGAAGTCGGCGGCGCTGCCGATGAAGGGGGACAGCAGGAAACCGGCCTGCGCCATGCCGGCGACGAAGCGGTAGTCGCGTGTGCTGCCGTTGTGCAGTTCGAGGGTGATGCGCAGTGGAGGCGTCTTGTACAGCGTGCCGATGATCCGCCCGGCGAGCTTGGGCCGGGTGTGGATCCGTGCGAACAGCGGCGCACCGCCATCGGGCAGTTCGATACGCTGGCCCAGCCTGTGATGCCCGGCAGGCGGCGGGGCGGTGGGGGTGGATGCGGCTTGCCGTGTCTTCTTCAGCAGCAGATAGCCGTTGTCGAATCCTGCCGGGGCGTAGTGCGTGAGCAAGGCTGGCCAGCTCGGGCCGTCTTCGAGTGCGGGCAGGCGGTCGTCGATGGGTTCGAGGCGCAGCAGGATATTGTCCGGAGCCCGTTCGCCGGTGAGGTGTTGGCGGTTGAGTTCGGCGAGTGCCGGCGTGTAGACGGTGTAGCTCTGGAAGACCGGGCGGGGGTTCCATTGGTTGCCGGAGGCGATCAGCCGGGTCTGGCGGAAGGAATAGATGTCGGTGCTGCCGGGCAACTGTGGCAGGCTGGCGTGGGCAGCGATGGCGGCGATGCGTTCGGCGTGGCGTTCGGCGAGGCCCGGGCCGCTGCCGAGGCGGAGGGCGAGGCCATGCGCGGCTTCCCCGTAGGTGGCGCGGACGCTGTGGACGAAATGACGGGCACCGGCCGCGAGGGTGAGCCGGGCCGCGGCTGCCCATTCGCCGGTTTCGAGCTGCTTTTGCAGCAGCAGCCTGTCGGCCATGACGAAAGTGGGCGGGATGAGTGCGAAGCTGGCGCGGGGGATGGCGTGGTGCACGCTGCTGCCGAGCCAGGCCAGGAGGCTGGCGAGCACGAGCGCGAGGGCCGTGCGCGAAGGCGTCAGAAGGTAGACCAGCAGCGCGGCGAGCACGAGATGGCAGGCTGCGAGCAGGGCGTGGCCGACGTGGCCGTCATGGCGGACGAAACCGCCCTTGAAGGCAAGGAAGGCGGCGGCGGCGAAGGCCAGGACGAAACAGGCGGCGGCGAGGCCGTGTTTTCTTTCATTGATGGCCAGGCATGCGGTCAGTGCGCCGGCGATGAGAAGGTAGAGCACGGCCTCGGGCAGCGGTCCCGATGAGGACATGGCCTCGGTGTAGCCCGAGATGATGGGCAGGAGGGTGGTGAAGTAGTCGGGCAGGGCGGCCACGGGCAGGCCGGCGAGGCTCCAGCACAGCACGAGGCTCAGCAAGGGGGCGAGCAGGACGGTCAGCGCGGCACGCATCTGGCGCCGGGCGAGGAAGAGGGCGATGCTCAGCGCTTGCGTGACCAGGCAGGCGACGAGCATCGAGCCTTTGACGAGGATCAGCAGCCCGAACGGAGCGTAGGCCAGGGTGAGCGCGGCGAGTGTGGCGGGCGCCTGCAGGCTGTCGCGCGTGCCGCGGCGGATGAGGTCGTAGGCGTAGGCACCCGCCAGCAGCGGGATGAAGAGCAGCAGGGCGTCGCGCGAGTAGGCGATGCCGGCGAACACGGCGAGCACCAGCAGGTATTGCGGCCAGGTGGCCCGCCTGCATAGCTGCTGCAGCACGAAGGCGAAGGACAGGGCGAGGAAGAGCGAACCCCAGAGCATGCCGGCGTCGGTGGCCGGGTGGTAGTTCCGGGTGTAGATGGCAGCGTAGGGGCCGAGGGTGAATACGATGTCGCGCCCCGGGACCAGCCCTTCGGCGAGGGCGGTGTTCATGCCGAGCATCCACGATTCGTCGAGCCCGTCGCGTGCCAGTGTGGGCAGGAAAGGTACGAAGATGCAGGCCGCGGTCAGGAGCAGAGCGAGGTGCAGGAGCGCGCGGGCGAGGCGGGATGGCATGAAACGGCGAGGGCGGGAGGTGCGGCGCAGTGTATAGAAGGCCCGCCGGGCTGTCGATCAGGGAGCCGCGGGCCGTCAGCCTGACATGGGCGAGTATCATTACGGGTTTGCCACTGGAGCGCGGGCGGTCACCGTGCGTCGCGGGGTGGGCGGTCTGCGGGAGAAGGCGAATCTTGATCGATGTGATTGTCCCGGTGTACGCCGGCGAGGCGTTCGTGCGGCGTTGCCTGGAGGCGGTGTTCGCCGGTGGCGGCGCCGCGCATGAGCTGGTGGTGGTGGATGATCACTCGCCGGAGCCGGCGCTGTCCGCATGGCTGGACGAATTGGCGGCTGCCGGACGCATCACCTTGCTGCGCAACGGGCGCAACCTGGGTTTCACCGGCTCGGTGAACCGGGCGCTGGCCATGCACCCGGAGCGTGACGTGGTGCTGCTCAACAGCGATACCGAGGTGGCGGGCGACTGGCTGGCGCGCCTGCTGCGCTGCGCGGCGGCGTATCCGGATGCGGGAACGATCACGCCTTTTTCCAACAACGCGACGATTTGCTCCTACCCTTTCGAGGGCTGGACGGGGGAACTGCCGGGCACCCTGGGGCTGGCGGGGCTCGATGCCTTGTTCGCCCGCACTTTGCCGGGCGTGGCAGCCGACCTGCCGACCGGGGTGGGGTTCTGCATGTTCCTGCGGCGTGCCTGCCTCGACCGGGTCGGGGTGCTGGACGAGGCGGCTTTCGGCAGGGGCTACGGCGAGGAGAATGATCTGTGCCGCCGCGCGGTGAAGGCTGGCTGGCGCAATCTGCTGTGTGCGGATGTCTTCGTCTACCACAAGGGGGGCGTGAGTTTCGGCCCGGGGCGGGAGGCGCTGATGGCTGCGGGTGCCGCGGCCTTGCGCCGCCTGCATCCGGAATATGACGAGCTGGTGCGTGCCTTCATCGCCGCCGACCCGCTGCGGCCGCTGCGCGACGCGGTGGATGCCGCGCGCGTGGCGCTGGGCGGGGCGGAAGAAGCGGCCTTGCGCGCCGAGCGGGCCGCCGAGCCGGTACGCGGCGCCTTGCCGCCGATGGCGCCGCGTGTGCTGCGCAGTTATGCGGGGATGGAGCGCTGCCCGGCGGGGGCGGCGCCCTTGCCGGCAGCGGATGAAAGGCCGGTGTGGCTGCACCTGCTGCATGGCTGGGGGGGCGGCACGGAGCGCTGGGTGCGCGATATGGCGGCGGCGGATACGCAGGCGCGGCATCTGTGCCTGCGCTCGCGCACCGGGCGTAATGAGGCCGGGGTGCGGCTGGAACTGCTGGAACCCGGGGTTTCCGATGCCGCGCTGCTGGCCTGGGATCTCGACGAGCCGATCGCTTTCTGTGCCGTGAGCCATGCCGGGTGGCGGGCGGTGTTCGATGCGGTGCTGGATGCCTGCGCGGTGCAGGTGGTGGTGGTGTCGTCCCTGGTCGGGCATTCGCTGGAAGCGTTCGATGGCGGCAGGCCGGCGGTGCTGGTGATGCACGACCTGTTTCCGTTCTGCCCGGCCCTGTTCGGCTGGTACGACGGAGCCTGCGTGGAATGCGATGGTGCGCGCATGGCCCGCTGCTTCGACGGCAACCGCTTGAACATGTTCTGGCATCAGGCTTCGCCGCAGGCGTGGCTGGCGCTGCGCGAGGCCTTTGCGCGGGCTCTGGCGGGGCAGAACGTGACGGTGGCCGCGCCGACCCGCTCGGTGTTCGAACGTTACCGGACCCTGCTGCCCGAGCTGGCGGACAAGCCCTGGCACCTGGTGCCGCATGGCCTGGCGCTGTGTCCGCCTCCGCTCGTGCCACGGAGCATGCCGGAGCGGGGGGCAGGGAGGCGCTTGAGGGTGGTGATACCGGGGCGCCTGTCGCCGCACAAGGGCCTGGGCCTGGTGCGTGAGCTGCTGCCCGGGCTGGCGGGCTTTGCCGATGTGCTGCTGCTGGGCAGCGGCGACGCCGGGCCGGCTTTCGCCCATCTGCCGCACGTGCGTGTGGTGACCGAATACGGGCCGATGCAGATGGCGGCGCACGTGGCGGCATTCGGCGCCGATTGCGCCTTGCTGCCGGCGGTGTTGCCGGAGTCCTTCAGCTATACCCTGAGCGAGATGCAGGCACTGGCGGTGCCGGCGGTGGCGACCGGGCTGGGCGCATTCGCCGAGCGCATCGAGGACGGGGTGAGCGGATGGCTGGTGCCGCCGAGCGCGCCGGCGATGCTCGAAACCCTGCGTGCGCTGGCGGCCGAGCCGCAGCGCGTGGCGGACGCGGCGGCCCTGCTGCGCGGGCGTCCGGTGAGGACGGCGGCGCAGATGGCGGCCGACTACCATGCCTTGCTGCCGATCCCGGTCCCGGCGCCGGGGCGGGGGCGGGGGCGGGGGGCGCCGGCCTTGTTGTGGCAGGCATTCGCGGGGGTGCGCGAGGCGCGCGCCTGGCTGGATTTCCGCGTGCGGGAGCTGGATGAGGTGCACCGGACATGGCAGGCCGCCGATGCCGGGGTGCGCGGCCACGTCGAGACCCTGGAGGGAGCACTGGCCGCGGCGCGTGCCGAAGCCGGGGCCTTGCGCCAGCGCCTGGACCGGGCCGAGGAGGAGACAAGGGCGTTGCGGGCGTCGACTTCGTGGCGTCTGACCACACCGCTGCGTGCGCTGGCGGAAGCCTTGCGCCGTGCGCGCGGCCCGGCGCCGGCGCGGGCCGGCGCCGAGGGGGATGCGCCGCCCGCGCGTGCTGTCGCGGGCGAGGCGCGCGCGGAACGCGGCGCCGTGGGCGACTGGCAAGGGCGTTGGGCCGGCGCGCTCGGCGGTGGCGAGGCGGCCCGGCGGCGGCGTGCCGAACTGCGCCATGCCTGCCGCGATGCCCTGGGGGTGCCGGATGCGGCCCGCCTGGTGGTCGGCATGGGCGGCGGCAAGGGGGAGGAAGGCCTCGTGAACTTTGCTCGCGCGGCGGAGTCGGTGGCGGCGGTGCGCAATGGCGTGGTCTTCGTGTGGCTGGGTGTGCCGGATGCCGCCTGGGCCGAGGCCGCGGGCGACGTGCTGCGCCTGCCGCTGGCCGGGCGTCATCTGTTCATGCGCGAGAAGGGGGATTTCGAACGCTGGCTGCTGGCCGCCGATGCGTATTTCAGCTGTCCGGGGCCGGATGGCCGGGATGGCGGTGTTGCCGAGGCCGCGGCTTGCGGACTGCCGGTGCTCGTCGCGAATGCTGCCGGAGAGGCGTGCCTGCATGATGTGGAGGCCTTGCTGGCGACGCTTGCGCAAGGGGCCGAGGATGGCTGTGATGGGCAGGCTTGATGCGGGAGAATGCCGCTTGCTTGCCGGTTCGATCATTGTGAGGGCGTGGTGTGACTTGTCCCCTTGTCGTTGATCTGGATGGAACGCTGATCCGCAGCGATCTGCTGGTGGAGAGCGGCCTGCGTTTCGTGCGGCGTGCGCCGCTGGAGGCGATGCGGCCGCTCGTATGGCTGGGGCGGGGGAAGGCGGTACTGAAAGCCAGGCTGGCCGAGCGCGGGGGGGTGGACGTGACGACCTTGCCATACGAACCGTCCGTACTGGCGCTCATCGACGAGGCCAGGCGCGACGGGCGGCGGGTGGTGCTGGCGACGGCGAGCCATGTGTCGCTGGCCGAAGCGGTGGCGAGGCATCTGGGGTGCTTCGATGAGGTCATCGCTTCGACCGAGGCCGAGAATCTTGCCGCGGAGCGCAAGCGTGACCGCCTCGTCGAGCGTTTTGACGCGGGGGGGTTCGACTACGCCGGGAATTCGTCCGCAGATCTGCCGGTGTGGTCGGTCGCACGCAAGGCCTATGTGGTCAATGCGGACGAGGCGCTGCTGCGCCGCGCGCGTGCCCAGGGCAGGGTGGCCGGCGTGCTCGGCGCGTCGGCGGAGCGGCATGGCCGCGGGTGGCGGGACTGGGCGGGTGCCTTGCGCATGCACCAGTGGGCGAAGAACGTCCTGCTGTTCATTCCCTTGCTGGCCGCCCATGTCTTCGACGATCCGGCGCGCGTGCTGGCCGTGGCCGTCGCTTTCGTATTGTTCGGTCTGTGCGCCTCGAGTGTGTACCTGCTGAACGACTTGCTCGACCTCGAGGAGGACAGGCGCCATCCACGCAAGCGGGAGAGGCCGTTCGCTGCGGGAAGGCTTCCGGCGGTGGCCGGGCTGGTGCTGTCGCCGGCACTGCTGCTGCCGGCCTTTGCCCTGGCGGCCTGGCTGCTGCCATGGCAGTTCGTGGTGGCGATGGGCGGGTATTACCTGCTGACCCTGGCGTATTCCCTGCGTGTGAAGCGCGTGATGGGGCTGGACGTGATCGCGCTGGCCGTGCTGTATACGTTCCGCATCGTGGCGGGCGCGGCGGCGGCGGAAGTGCCGTTGTCCTTCTGGATACTGGCTTTCTCGATGTTCATGTTCCTCAGCCTGGCGATGCTGAAGCGCTATGCCGAACTGTTCGATGCGCGGGCCAGTGGAGCGGATGTCGGGGAAAGGGGGCGGAGCTATCTGCCCGGCGACCTGGAAATGCTTGCGCCATTGGGGGCGGCGGCGGGCTACCTGTCGGTGCTGGTGCTGGCGCTGTACATCCACGATCCTGCGACAGCGGCAGCCTACGCAAGCCCGGAGCTGATCTGGATGGCGTGCCCGCTGCTGCTGTTCTGGGTGACGCGCATGTGGATGCTGGCCCATCGCGGGGAAATGCATGACGACCCGATGGTATTCGCCTTGCGCGACAGGACGAGCATTGCCATCGGCGTGGCTTTCATGATGATTTTCGGAGTCGCGGTATGAAGGGGGGACTGTATTCGTGGGGGCGTTATCCGGATTGTCCGCAGATGGCGCACCGTCCGGCCTGGCCCGACGAGTTGGCGGGCATGCTGGAAAAGGCCGGGGCATCGAAGGGAAGCAGCCTGCCCTATGGCAACGGACGCAGCTACGGCGATAGCTGCCTGGCCGACAGCGGCCACGTCTTGGCGATGACGGGCTTGAACCGGATCGTCGCAGTGGATTGGGAGCGGGGTGTGCTGCGGGCGGAGAGCGGCATCCTGCTGGCGGACATTTTGGCCTGCGCGCTGCCGCGCGGCTGGTTCCTGCCGGTGGTGCCCGGTACCCGCTTCGTCACGCTGGGGGGGGCGATCGCCAACGATGTGCATGGGAAGAACCATCACCGGCGGGGCACTTTCGGTTGTCATGTGACGGCCCTGGGGCTGTTGCGCAATGGCGAGGAAGTGGTCTGCTCGCCGGAGCGGGAGCCCGAACTGTTCGCGGCTACGGTAGGGGGGCTGGGCCTGAGCGGCGTGATCCTCTGGGCCGAGTTGCGCCTGATGCCGGTGGGTTCGGACCGGATCGAAGTCCTGACTCAGCGCTTCGGCAGCCTGTCGGAATTCTTTGCGCTGTCTGCCGAATACGATGAGCGGCACGAGTATGCGGTGGCCTGGGTCGATTGCGTGGCGCGGCGTGGCGGGGTCGGGCGCGGGGTGGCGTTCTGGGGGGATCATGCCGCTGCCGGGCGCGCGCGCGCGGGTGGCGCGGCGAGGGGGGCATCGTGGGAAATGCCCTGGACGCCCCCGGTATCGCTGGTGAATCGGTGGAGCGTGGCGGCTTTCAATCTCGCCTACTGGCATCGGCATCCGGCCGGCCGGGAGCGTAGCGAAACCGGAGTCGAACCGTTCTTCTTCCCGCTGGACGGAATCGGGAGCTGGAACCGGATATATGGGCGCAAGGGCTTCCAGCAGTTCCAGTGCGTGGTGCCTGAGGCCAGTGCGGAAATGGCGGTCGGGGCGGTGCTGGAAGAGGTGGGGCGCTCCCGCGCGGGATCCTTCCTTGCCGTGCTGAAGCGCTGCGGCGGGATGCGCTCTCCGGGATGGTTGTCCTTCCCGATGCAGGGGACGTCGCTGGCGCTCGATTTTGCCCGGAATCCGGAGCTGGAGGGGCTGCTCGGACGTCTCGACCGCATCGTCCATGAGGCTGGCGGGCGGCTGTATCCGGCCAAGGATGCGCACATGAGCGGTGCGGATTTTCGTGCGGCCTATCCCGGCTGGGAAAAGCTGGAAGCGCTGCGCGATCCGGGATTGATGTCCCGTTTCTGGAGGCGGGTGCTGGGATGAAGAAGATCTTGCTGGTCGGCGCGACTTCGGCAATCGTCGTTGCGTGCGCGCGCCTGTGGGCCGCCGAGGGAGCGGCCTTCTTTCTGGTCGGGCGCAATGGTGATCGCCTGAAGGCGGTGGGGGACGACCTGCGGGCGCGGGGGGCCGTGGAGGTGTCCATTCACTGCATGGAGGCGACCGATTTTGCTGCCCATGAGGGCATGGCGGAGGCGGCGTTTGCGGCCCTGGGGCAGGTGGATCTTGCCCTGCTCGGGCATGGTTCGCTGCCGGACCAGGCCGAATGCGAGCGCGACGTGGGCCTGGCGCTGCGCGAGCATGCGGTCAACTGCAGTTCGGTGATCAGCGTGCTCGGGTGGCTTGCACTCCATTTCGAGCGGCAGGGACATGGCACGATCGCGGTGATCTCGTCGGTGGCGGGGGATCGCGGGCGGGGCTCGAACTATGTCTATGGCAGCGCCAAGGCGGCGGTGTCCGCATATTGCCAGGGGTTGCGGGCCCGGATGTTCAGGCGCGGCGTGAGGGTGGTGACGATCAAACCCGGCTTCGTGGATACGCCGATGACGCGCGGACTTCCGCTGCCGGGGCCGCTGGTGGCCACGCCGGAGGCGGTGGCGGGGCGGATCGTGCGTGGAATCGCGGCCGGCCGGGATACGTTCTACGTGCCGGGTTTCTGGCGCTGGATCATGCTGGCGGTGTGCAGCGTGCCCGAGCGGCTGTTCAAGCGCCTGAAGCTGTGAGCGCGGGGCGGTCCGCCGGTGCCTGGCGGGGTGCGATGCCCTGGAAGATCCGGCTGCGCAGTGCCTCGATGAGATGGATCGAGCCTTCGGTCGTGAGGTGGCCGAAGTCGACATAGATGGAAGGGGCGGTGATCTCCGCTCCGGTCCGCGTCATGCAGCCCTCGGCGGAGCACAGCGGTTCGCGGGCGGAGACGAAATCGACGCCGGCGCCGTGCGCCGTCTCGGCGATCGCGCGTTCGTAGCCGGCGATTTCTTCGAGCAGGCCGTGGCGCATGTATTGGCCGGGGTAGCGGTGGAGGGGGTCGAGCAGCCATGTTTCGTACATGAGCTTGCTCACCGAGATGCGCCATTGCGGAACCGGCCCCAGGACGATGATCCGGGTGTCCGGCAGGGCCGTCCGGACCGCTTCCAGCGTGATCTGCAGCTTTGTCCTCAGCGTGGGAATGTCGATCGGCCAGTGCGGATGCATCCACGCGCCGTGGATGATGAGGATGTCGGGCTGGAGTTCATGGGCGGCTGCGAGGGCCTGCCGGTTGAGGGCGTTGCAGTTCTTCTTGTGGAGCAGCACGGGCAGGTCGAGCACCGGGCCGCAGCCTGCCTGGGTGAACTGGGCGATACCGAAGCCCAGGCTGGCTTGCAGGTGGTGCAGGCCGGGATAGAGCGAGGCCGCGTGGGAGTCGCCCCACAGCATGAGCAGAGGACGCCGGGTTTCCACGCAGTTTTCCGCGCGCTTGCTGGCTTCGGCTGTTTGCAGATGGCATTGGCCGGTACGTACGGCGGCGAACCAGGTGTCGTAGTCGTCCGGTTGCAGCAGGGCCTGGACCTGGGCGGGGTAGCGTTCGGGGTAGCCGTGACGCAGGTGGGCGTGGTAGCCGAAACTGCCGGTGACGAGCAGTGCAAGGCAAAGAAGCAGGACCGGAGCGCGGGAGCGGGACCCGAAACGGATGGGGCGTTCGATCAGCATGTAGGTCAGCAAGGCGAGAGCGATGCTGAGTGCCAGCCCCGCGCAGCGGATCGCGAGCGATGGCGCATCGGGCGTGGCGATGCGGATGAAGCTGATGATGGGCCAGTGCCACAAGTAGAGGGGGTAGCTGATCAGGCCGATGAATACGGCCAGCCGATTGCCGAGGACGTGCTCGTTGATCCATGTCCGGGGGCTGGCAAGGATGAGCAGGCTGGCGCCGAGGACGGGGGGAAGTGCCCACCACCCGGGGAACGGGGTGTCCTGATCGACGAGCACGAGCGTCGCGGCGATCAGGAGCAGGCCTGCCGCGGAGGCAAGAGTATCGAGCAGGCCGGGGGCGGATGCGCGGCGTGCGGATTGCCCGGTACCGGCCAGCCAGGCCAGCAGGCCGCCGGCGAACAGCTCCCAGAATCGCGTCAGGGGCAGGAAGAATGCCTGTGCCGGAGCGTGTTCCACCCAGGCGATGTTGAGGCCGAAAGAGAGCAGGAAGAGCAGGCCGATGGTGGCTGGAAGGCTGATGCCGAGGCGCCATGCGGCCCAGAGGATCAGGGGGTAGAGGAGGTAGAACTGCTCCTCGATGGCCAGCGACCAGAGGTGCAGCAGCGGCTTCAGTTCGGAGGCGGTGTCGAAATAGCCGTCTTCTCGCAGCAGGACGATGTTCTGGACGAAGGCCGCGCTGCCGGCGACATGCTTGCCGAGCTTGCCGAACGCATCCGGGAGCAGCATGAACCAGCCGGCGGCATGGGTCGCGAGCAGGATGGTGACGAGGGCCGGGAGAATGCGGCGGGCGCGGTGAGTGTAGAACTCGATGAAGCTGAATTCGGCGGTTTCGAGCTTTCTGAAGATGATCCGGGAGATCAGGAAGCCGGAAATGACGAAGAAGATGTCTACGCCGATGAAGCCGCCGGCCAGCCGTGCCGGGAAAAAATGGAAGACCACCACGAGCAGGATCGCGATCGCCCTGAGGCCGTCGATGTCCGGTCGGTAGGAAAGCTTGCCGGGATGGCCTTCTTGCATGGTGCGGGTGGTGGTGTGTGTACAGGGGCGGGCGACAGGGTAGCCGAAGGAGGGGAGGCTTGCTGCCTGGCTAGAATGTGGGCGCGTCCGCCAGTGCCGTCCCCGCCGCATCCTTGGCGGAGAGCTCCGGGGCGCCGCCGATTTCGGCGAGCGGCCAGTCGATGGCCAGCGCCGGGTCGTTCCACAGCAGGCTGCATTCCGAGGCCGGGTGGTAGTAGTCGGTGGTCTTGTAGAGGAAGTCGGCGGATTCGCTGAGCACGAGGAAGCCGTGGGCGAAGCCTTCGGGAATCCAGAACTGGCGGTGGTTGTCGCCGCCGAGCAGCGCCGTGGCATGTTGCCCGAAGGTGGGGGAGTTCCTGCGCAGGTCCACCGCGACGTCGAAGACCATGCCCTGGGTGACGCGCACCAGTTTGCCCTGGGTGTGTTCGAGCTGGTAGTGCAGGCCGCGCAGCACGCCCTTGCGGCTGCGGCTGTGGTTGTCCTGCACGAAGGCGACGTGGCGCCCGGCTGCTTCGTCGAAGGTGCGCTGGTTCCAGCTTTCCATGAAGAAGCCGCGGCTGTCGCCGAACACCCTGGGTTCGAGGATGAGCAGGTCCGGAATGGCGGTGCGGATGATGTTCATGGTTTGCTCCACCGGGTTTCGCGGATGACCTGGGCCAGATACTGGCCATAGCCGGTCTTTTCCAGCTTCTTCGCTTCGGCGAGCACGTGATCGGCACTGAGCCAGCCGTTGCGGAAGGCGATTTCTTCCAGGCAGGCGATCTTCATGCCCTGGCGCTTTTCGATGGTCTGCACGAAGGCCGCGGCATCCATCAGCGAATCGTGGGTACCGGTGTCGAGCCAGGCGAAGCCGCGTCCGAGCAGTTCGACATGAAGGTCGCCGCGTTGCAGATAGGCGTTGTTGACGTCGGTGATCTCCAGTTCGCCGCGTGCGGAAGGGCGTACCGCGCGGGCGATGTCGATGACGTCGTTATCGTAGAAATAGAGTCCGGTGACGGCATAGCTGGATTTGGGCCGAACCGGTTTTTCCTCGATCGAGACGGCCTTGCCCTGTTCGTCGAATTCGACCACGCCGAAGCGTCCCGGGTCCGATACGTGGTAGCCGAACACCGTGGCGCCCTTGTCCCGGCTCGCCGCCGTCCGCAACTGCGCGCTGAAGGACTGGCCATAGAAGATGTTGTCGCCGAGGACCAGGCAGACGCTGTCCTGGCCGATGTGCTCCTCGCCGATGAGGAAGGCCTGGGCAAGGCCGTCCGGGCTGGGCTGTTCGGCGTAGCTGAGGCGGATGCCGAAGCCGTCGCCGCTGCCGAGCAGGCGCTGGAAGCCGGGCAGGTCGTCCGGCGTGGAAATGACCAGGATGTCCCGGATCCCGGCCAGCATCAGCACCGACAGGGGGTAGTAGATCATCGGTTTGTCGTAGATCGGCAGCAGCTGCTTCGACACACCGCGGGTGATGGGGTACAGCCGTGTGCCGGAGCCGCCGGCGAGGATGATGCCTTTCATTTCGGTTGTCGCTCGGATGTTCGGAGAGTTCGATGGTGCTTGCTGGAGGCTGGCAGCGGCAAGCCTTGTGCGAAGCCTATCGGTCCGTTCCCAGATCGGCGCCGAGGGCGGAGGCAGCTCGACATTGCTTGAGTTGTTCCTTTAGCGTTGGCAGGTCGCGCTGAATCACTTGCCAGACGACTGCCAGATCGATGGTCCAGTAGCCATGGCTCAGTCTGTTGCGCATGGCGTACAAGGCTGCCCAAGGGATGTCGTGATGCAACTGGGTGAAAGCGGGGGCGTGGATGGCAACGTTATGCGCTGCTTCTCCGATGATTTCGATGTTGCGGATTACGGCGTCCTGCAATTGTTCGTCGGCGTTGAAATCTGTTTGTGACTTGCTGTGCGTATAGCGCTGTACCCGCGAGATCGCATCTTCCATGTGCAACAGGTAATCATCCAGCCGTAACGCCTTCTTGTTCATACTGCACGTGCTTCCTGCAGCACCTGGCTTCGGAACTTGGTTGGCAGGGCCGCAGGGGTGAGAACGTCGACCGATACACCGAGTTGGGCCTCGAGTTCGACCTGGATGTGTGCGATATCGAGCAAGGAGGTATCTTGCGTCGGGTCGACGAGCAAGTCGAGGTCGCTTGCTTCCGAGTCGTCACCATGGAGAACGGAGCCGAACACGCGCGGGTTGCTGGCTCGGTGAGCCAAAACGATTCTCCTGATCAGTTCCCGGTTTGCTTCCAATGCAGCAGAGGGTCTCATGGCGTGTCTCCTGGGGTGGGCATGACGGGATCTGACGGGTTCGAGCGCTCGATCAGGAAACTCGGGAAGAGCAGGTCGGAGACGGAGGTTTGTGTTTTCAAATCAAGAACGTTCGTTGCTTTCTTGGAAACGCTTTCATTCTAGACCGGAACACATGTCGGCGGGAGGGATGCCGCGTACTGCGTGGGGATGGGGGCTTCTGCGCTGCGCGTTATAATTTCGCGCAACCCGCCAGCGCCTTGCGCCGGTTGCCCTTCTTTTCCAGCGTCCGGAGGCGCATTCTTGTCCCTTACCATCCTCGGCCTTTCCGGTGCCCTCACCCATGACCCGTCCGCCGCGCTCTACATCGACGGCAAGCTCGTCGCGGCGGCGGAAGAAGAACGCTTCGTCCGCGACAAGCACGCCAAGAACCGCATGCCCTACGAATCGGCGAAGTTCTGCCTGGACTTCGCCGGCATCGAGCCGGCCGATGTGGACGTGGTGGCGATTCCGTTCGCGCCGGTCAGCCTGTTCGGCAAGGCGCGCTGGCACTACGCCAGGCGCTATTGGTACGCGCCGGATCGCGGGCTGGATGCGATCCTGGCCGGCAACCGTCGTTTCCGCCGTTACAAGAAGCGCATCCAGTGGTGCCTGCAGCAGCTCGGCTTCGACCTGAAGAAGGTGAAGATCGAGCCGGTCGAGCACCACCTCGCGCATGCGTCCAGCGCCTACCACTGCTCCGGCTTCACCGAGAAGACCGCGATCATGGGCATTGACGGCAAGGGCGAGTACGCGACCACCTTCTTCGGCTACGGCGAGAACGGCCGCATCCACAAGATCAAGGAGTTTTACGATCCCGACTCGCTCGGCGGCCTGTACGGCGCGATCACCGAATACCTTGGCTTCGAGATGCTCGACGGTGAGTACAAGGTGATGGGCATGGCGCCCTATGGTGATGCGACGAAGTACGATTTCTCGCGCCTGGCCAGGTTCGAGAACGGCGAACTGATCATCGACACCGACTACGCCAACGTGATCGGCTTTCGCCGCTACAAGGAAAAGGGCAAGGGCTACTACTTCTCGCCCAAGCTGATCCAGTGGCTCGGCCCGATGCGCCACGGTGACATCGCCGACGACCCCTACATCCATTACGCGGCGAGCATGCAGAAGCTGTTCGAGGATCTCGCGCTGCAGATGATGGACCATTACCTGGGCGGCATCCTGCGCGAGACGGGCCGGCTGGCCTTCGCCGGCGGCGGCGCGCTCAACGTCAAGCTCAACCAGAAGATCATCGCCCGTCCCGAAGTGAAGGAACTCTTCGTCCAGCCGGCTTCGGGCGACTCCGGCACCGCCGTGGGCGCGGCGTCGTACGTGTCGGTGAAACGCGGCGTGCCGGTCGAGAAGATGGATCACGTCTATCTCGGCCCGCGCTATACCAACGAAGAAGTCATCGCCGCCTGCGCCAGGCATCCGTCCCAGCCGCGCTGGGAGCTGATCGCGGACGGCGACACCGCGGTGCCGCAGCGCATTGCCCGGATCCTGGCCGACGGCAACCCGGTGGCCTGGTTCCAGGGCCGCATGGAGTTCGGTCCGCGCGCGCTGGGGGGGCGTTCCATCCTCGGCTGCCCGAGCGCGGCCGGCGTGGCCGACCGCATCAACGAGCAGATCAAGTTCCGCGAACGCTGGCGCCCCTTCTGCCCCAGCATGCTCGACACCGTCGGCCCGCAGATGCTGCAGACGGATCACCCCGCGCCTTTCATGACCTTCACCTTCGAGGTGGCCGAGGAGTGGAAGACGCGCGTGCCGGAAGTGGTGCATGAAGACGGTACCGCACGTGCCCAGGTGTTGAAGCGCGAGTTCAACCCGCGCTACTACGACCTGATGAAAGAACTGGAAAAGCTCACCGGCAACGGCGTGGTGCTGAACACCTCGCTCAACCGCCGCGGCGAGCCGATGATCTGCTCGCCGACGGATGCCTTGAACATGTTCTTCGGTTCGGATCTGCAGTATCTGATCATGGAGGATGTGCTGGTGGTGAAGGAAGGTGCTGCCTGACATGAGCAGCCAGCCGTGGGTGCTGCAGTTCTGTCATGGCTATGACGGCCCTTTCCTCGACGTCGCGCGCCAGTACGCGGCATTGTTCGAGGGCACGCCGTACAAGGTGTGTACCGTCTACCTGACGGGCGAGCCGGATGCGGAGGCCGAGCGCGGTTCGGCCTCGGACGAGGTGATCTTCCTCGGCCACGACAGCCGCGAGGTGCGCGGCCTCAAGCTCGGCGCCATGCGTCGCTTGCGGCAGATCGTCGCCGGGCGGGATTTTCGCCTGTGCATCGCCCACCGCTTCAAGCCGATCTACATCGCCCTGCTGGCGACCCGCTTGCCGGTGGTCGGCGTGCTCCACGCTTTCGGTGTCTTCGAGCGCGCCATGCGGCGCTGGTTCGTCAGCCGTTTCCAGTCGCGCCTGCTGTTGCTGGGCGTGTCCGATGCGGTGC
This sequence comes from Thauera butanivorans, assembly GCF_048398245.1. Taxonomy (NCBI): domain Bacteria; kingdom Pseudomonadati; phylum Pseudomonadota; class Betaproteobacteria; order Rhodocyclales; family Zoogloeaceae; genus Thauera; species Thauera butanivorans. The sequence continues at coordinate 4,343,397 of NZ_CP183038.1, read as the reverse complement.
GTGACGAGATGCGCGGCTACCTGCCGGCCTGGGATCCCGAACGCATCCAGACCTTGCACAACCGGGTCGACGTCGAAGCCGTGCAGGCCGAACAGGTGTCGCGCGAGACGGCCCGCGAGGCGCTGGGCTTGCCGCAGGATGCCTGGGTGGTGGGCAACGTCGGCCGCCTGCACCCGGACAAGGATCAGGCCACGCTGATCCGCGGCTTCGCCGAGGCCCTGCCGCGGCTGCCGGCGGGCGGGCTGCTGGCGATCATGGGCAGCGGCCGTCTGGAGGCTTCGTTGCGCAAGCTGGCCGATGAGCTGGGGGTTGCCGGGCAGGTGCGCTTTCTCGGCCAGGTGGCCCAGGGCCGGCGCTACTTCAAGGCTTTCGACGTGTTCGCGCTGACTTCGGATCACGAGCCCTTCGGCATGGTGCTGCTGGAGGCGATGGCGGCCGGGGTACCGGTGATCTGCAGCGACTGCGGCGGCGGACGCGAGGTGGTCGAGGGCGTGGGCAGGGTCTTCCCCCTGGGGGACGCGTCCGCGCTGGCGGATGCGCTGTGTGCGGAAACGGCGGACAGTTGCGTGCGTGTTCCGGAGCGGTTTACCGACGAACACGGACGGCAACGCTTCATGGCGTTCCGCTACCTGCGCGCCTGGCTCGGATGAGCAGAGCGTGAGCGGCAAAAAATCATATGACAGCGCTCATTGCGGAGCATGAAGATGGCTCAGGCCCGAATTCGTTTTCTCATTCCATACTTCGGAAAATGGCCTTTCTGGATGCCCTTCTTCCTGCAGAGCTGTCGCTACAATCCGAGCATCGAGTGGTTTTTTTTCTCGGATTGCGGCGTGCCGGAGGATTGTCCGCCGAATGTCGAGATTCGTACCCTGAGCTATGCTGAGTATTGCGCACTGGTTTCCGGACGGCTCGGCATCGAGTTTGCTCCGCCGAGCCCATACAAGCTGTGCGATCTGAAGCCTGCGCTCGGTTTCATTCATGCCGACTGCCTGGATGGCTTTGATTTCTGGGGGTTCGGCGACATTGATCTGGTGTATGGGGATCTGCGTCGCTATTTCGATGACGAACGTCTGGGGCGCTACGATCTGCTGTCTACCCACTCGACCCGGGTTTCCGGGCATCTGTGCTTGCTGCGCAATGATGAAAAAATGCTAAGGGCATTCTTGAGGGTGCCTGGATGGCAGGCGGCGATGGCTGATCCGGCACATCGGGCTTTCGACGAAAAGGCGTTCAGCAAGCTGTTCGTGAAGAACAAGAACTGGCCGGAGCCGCTGCGGCGCATCCGTCGCGCGCTGAGCCCGACGCTCAGGCGCTGCGAGTTCGTCGAAGCATTCAGTACACCCTATGCGCGCATCCCGTGGACCGATGGCAGTTTCGATTTTCCATCGCAGTGGATGTGGCGCGATGGGCGGCTTCATACCGATCGCGACGGTGAGCGCGATTTTCCGTATCTCCATTTTCTCGTCTGGAAAGGGCAGCCCTGGGCAGGGCTGGCTCCCGGAGAACGGGTTGCGGAACCGGAGCTGGCGGCACGTTCGTGCTGGGTCATCAGTGCCCGGGGCTTTCATTCCCTGTCTGCGTCGCGCGGGGAAAGGTGGCAAGAACGATGACCGGCAGCCAGAAAAGAGCCCATTGCACGTTCTGTTTCGTGATGATGCCCTGGCCGAAGGTGAGGCCGATGATCATCGTGTAAATGAACAGTGCGAGTGCAATGCGGGCATGAAGGTGATGCCGGTGTTTCCATCCTGTCCGGATGACGATGAAGCACAAGGCCAGATGCAGCAGCAAGCCTGTGACCCCCAGCTCGACCAGGGAGCCGACATAGACGCTGTGATAGTGCGTCCAGTCATTGACGAACTCCCCCGGGGCATGGATGAGAACCTGCGCCCCGGCCCCGAAGCCGAAAACCGGATGTTCCTTTGCCCGTTCGATGAAGCCTTGCCATAAATCCAGTCTGTAACTTTGCCCTCTTTCGATGCTGGCGCCGAAGTAGTCATCCATCAGATACAGAAGGGCCAGGAGCAGGGTGGATGTCGCGGTCAGTATGGAGATCTTCTTTTTCATGCCCAGGTTATTGGCCAGCAGTATGCCTGAACATACGATGAGCATCGCGCCGACCGGCCCTCTGCTGTGAGTGAGGACTGTCGCGGCTGCAAAGGCCAGGAAGGCCAGCGAGTAAAGAATCTTTTCCTTGCTCTCGAGGGCGGTATTTCTCCAGTTCATCAGGCTGAACATCAGCACCGCACAGGCGCCATAAGCCGCGCCGGACCACAGGGGATTCCACAGCCTGCCGATACCGGCGAATCGATCTGCGAGGCCGAATCCATTTACGCCGTAAAACAGTACGCCATTGATCCCTATGCTGATCAATGCAGCTGCCGTAAGTGCTTTTGCCAGTAATGCCGTTTTCCCTGGAGACGCCTTCATCCAGTGGTTCAGGATCATCCAGAATGAAAGCAAATATATGACTCTCTTGATTTCACTCAGATGATCGACAGCGCTTTCATGCGGTGTCCACGCGAGGCTGACGATGTAATAGGCGGCATATGCTGCGGAAGCCAGGAGAATTCCTGATGGTCGAATTCCCGTGTCGAATCCGTTTTTCAGCAGGATCCATACGCCAGGCAGGGTAAAACCGAGGTGGAACAGTTGCTGGTGAATCTTGTCGGACGGCAGCAGAAAATACCCTGATAACCATATCGCGGACAGGATGAAGAGGATGTTCTCACTTCTGTCCGAAAGATGGGTTCTCCGTCCTGCCATTGCTGGATTCATATACTCGAAAATGCGATGAGGGGGCTCGTTGCCGTGTGCGGGAGGGCATGAACCCCCACGCGTCGAGTGTAGCACTCAATATGTGCAAGCCACTTCCGCTCCCCCTCGCATGCTAGACTCCCGCATCGCACCACTGCCCGCCGTCACATGTCGCAAGACAAGACTTCTTCGGCTTCTTCCCTGAAAATCTACCTTCGTCTGCTGGCCTACGTCCGGCCTTACATCGGCACGTTCGCCGTCAGTATCCTCGGCTTCATCATCTTCGCCTCGTCCCAGCCGATGCTGGCGTCGGTGATGAAGTATTTCGTCGATGGCCTCAACGACCCGGCGGCCGCGCTCGACGTGGGCTGGGATGTGCTCGACGGCGTGTCGCTGATGAAGGCCGTGCCGCTGATGATCGTGCTGATCGCCTTGTGGCAGGGCGTGGGCTCCTACCTGGGCAATTTCTTCCTCGCGCGGGTTTCCCTGGGGCTGGTGCACGATTTGCGGGTCAAGCTGTTCGACAGCCTGCTGAATCTGCCGAACCGCTATTTCGACCAGAACAACTCCGGCCACCTGATTTCGCGCATCACCTTCAACGTGACGATGGTCACCGGCGCGGCGACGGATGCGATCAAGGTCGTGTTCCGCGAAGGCCTGACCGTGATCTTCCTCTTCGGCTACTTGCTGTGGATGAACTGGAAGCTGACTTTCGTCATGGTCGCGGTGCTGCCGGTGATTGGTTTCCTGGTCAGTCGCGCCAGCCGCAAGTTCCGCAAGCAGGCCAAGCGCATCCAGGCGGCGATGGGCGACCTGACCCACGTGGTGTCGGAGAGTATCCAGGGCTATCGGGTGGTGCGCAGCTTCGGCGGCGAGCCATACGAGTCCGAGCGTTTCCTGCGTGCCAGCGTCGACAACACTAGAAAGCAGCTGCGCATGGTCAAGACCAGCGCCGTGTTCACGCCCAGCCTGCAGATCGTCACCTATGGCGCGATGGCGGTGGTGCTGTTCCTGGTGCTGCTGTTGCGGGGCGATGCCACCGCGGGCGACCTGGTGGCCTACATCACCGCCGCCGGCCTGCTGCCCAAGCCGATCCGCCAGTTGTCCGAAGTCAGCAACACCATCCAGCGCGGCGTTGCCGGCGCCGAGAGCATCTTCGAGCAGCTCGACGAAGCGCCCGAAGTGGATACCGGCACGGTCGAACGCGAGCGCCTGGAAGGGCATATCGAGATCAGGGGGCTGAGCTTCCGCTATCCCGGTGTGGAGCAGCCGGTGCTGCAGGACATCGATGTCGACATTCCGCCGGGCCGGATGGTGGCGCTGGTCGGCCGTTCGGGCAGCGGCAAATCCACGCTCGCCAACCTGATTCCGCGCTTCTACGACTACAGCGAAGGGCAGATCCTGATCGACGGCGTCGATGCACGCGACTACCGCCTGCGCAACCTGCGCCGCCACATCGCCCTCGTCACCCAGCAGGTGACGCTGTTCAACGACAGCGTGGCCAACAACATCGCCTATGGCGACCTCGCCGGCGCTCCGCGCGAGGCCATCGAAGCTGCGTCCGAGGCGGCCTACGCCAAGGAGTTCATCGACCGCCTGCCGCAAGGCCTCGATACCGAGATCGGCGAAAACGGCGTGACGCTGTCCGGCGGCCAGCGTCAGCGCCTGGCGATCGCGCGTGCGCTGCTGAAGAACGCGCCCATCCTGATCCTGGACGAAGCCACTTCCGCGCTGGATACCGAATCCGAGCGCCACATCCAGGCGGCGCTGGACCGGGCCACTTCCGGCCGCACCACGCTGGTGATCGCCCACCGGCTATCGACCATCGAGAAGGCCGACCTGATCCTGGTGATGGACCACGGCCGCATCGTCGAGCGCGGCACCCACGCCGAACTGCTCGCCGCCGGCGGCCACTACGCCGGCCTGCACGCGCATCAGTTCAAGGAGGTGGAGTGAGCCGCGTCGTTTCCTGCCGGCCCTGAGCGGCCAGTTCCGCCGATGGGGGTTTGTCGATCAGATCGCGCTTTCCACGTCGGTGCGGGAGAAGTCGTCGCCCACGAACAGCAGACGGCATCCGTGTTCCCTTGCCACTTCGTACGAGAAGCAGTCACCGAAATTCAGGGCTGCTGGGTGGACGCCCTTGCCCCACCGAGCATAAGCCTGGGCGATGCGGCGCGCCGCTGCGGGCGTTACGCTTATGATCTCCAGCCCCAGCCCCTCGATCATCTGGACCATTTCTTCGCCGACATTCCGGCGTGCAGCGACGATCAAGGCTTCGGCAGCGGTGCCCGCTGAAATGAGGATGTCATCTTCCGACTCAAGTGCCGCAACACATGCGTCTGCTTCCGGCTCGTTCAGCACGATCGCCATCAGGGCCGATGTATCGACGGCGATCATTCCGGGAGGCCGAGCGTGTCATACAGAAAGTCCTGGCTGCGAGCTGCCGAAGGCCCGTTGAGTGCCTTTGTCGCTGCCGATGCTCGAACCGCGCGGAGCAAGTCCCGGCGGGATTTCCTGTCAGGCGCCGCTTTGACCGGTATCAAGCGAACGGCAGCATGGCCGTAGCGAGTCAGGATCACCTCATCCCCGGCCTCGGCACGCCTGACCAGCTCGGTCAATTGAGCCTTGGCTTCCGTTACGGAAATCTGCATTTTTTTCTCCAGAGATGGACCGTCAGGCAGTCTAACATGGCGTCATCGCGTCGTCTTCTGTGGCGGCCAGGACTATGCAACGATTCTGTGGGACGAGCCGTGCGACGACAGCACAGGGCATGAGCCGTTTGCCATGCGGCTTCTCCGCCTTGCATGCCGGTGCTCAGCGCCCAGCCCCCGCCGTGGCGTTCAGCCAGGCCTGCAGATCCCCCACTGCATAGCCCTTGCCGGCCTGCGCGGCGTAGCCTTCGGCGAAGGCCTGGCCGCCGTCGGCCATCAGCCAGGCGCGATCTTCGCGGTAGCGCAGCAGGTGGGCGAAATTGCGCTTGCGCTTGAAGCGCGGCAGCGGGCGGCGGCCGGCCTGCATGTCGGCGATGTCGATCAGGCCGAGCCGGCCGTCGTCGCCGAGGACGATGTTGCCGAGGTGGATCGAGCGGAAGAACACGCCGGCGTCGTGCAATGTCGCGACGAAGCGGCCGAGCTGGCCGAGCAGCGCGCGCGTGTCGATCTCCGGTTGCGCGCCCTGGATGATCTGGCGCAGCGTGAGGCCGGGTAGCGGGCGGTAATGGACGACGTCGCGGCGGATGATCGGGAAGCGGTGGACGCGGATCACGTGTGGACAGGGAATACCCAGCCGGGCAAGGGCTTCGGCGTTGTCGGCGAAGCGGCGGGCATAGGGGTACCACGCGGCGGACGACAGCAGCCGCTTGCGGCGGAAGACCTTGAGATAGCTGCCGTCGGCAAGCCGCAACACCTTCTCGCCGTGGCCGTCGGCCTCGATGATTTCGGCGTCGCCGCGCAGGGTGGGATAGTCGATCGCGCTGTCGGACATGTCTGTTATCAGAATGTTACAGGCGCATCTTAACCGCCATGCCGGCGCAGCGGCATTTTCGGGGGGTTCAGGCCGGCGGCAGATTGGCGTCGAGCCAGCGCCACAGCGCGCTGTCCGCCGGCCAGTTGCGCAGCAGGCGGGCGCGGTCGCGGCGCCAGGCGCGGGCGTGGGAGGCTGCGCTGCGGTGCTGCTGCATGGCGTCGAGGTCGATCAGCACGACCTGGCCGTCGTGCCACAGCAGGTTGGTGGCTTTCATGTCGCCGTGCGAGATGCGTTCGCGGTGCAGGGTGGCGAACAGCGTGTGCAGGGCCTCGGCTTCCGCAGGTGGCGGGCCGCTGTCGATGTAAGGAGCGAGGTGGGTGGCCAGGTCCTGCCCGGGGCACCAGGCGTTGATGATCCAGGCCCGGCGGCGCAGTGGCCCGGCGCGTTCCTCGATGATCGCCAGCGGCGCCGGCGTGGCGATGCCGAGGAAGGCGAGCCGGTGGCCTTCCACCCACGAATGCGCGGCCCGGCTCGGCCGCCAGGCGCGCGACAGCGCATGGCGGGCGTTCTTGAGGTTGTAGCGCTTGATCACCAGCGGCCGGTCGGCATGCTCCAGCTTCGCCACCGTGCAGGTGCCGCCGTCCTTCAGCAGGCTGCCGCGGGCGATGGCGGCGTCCGGGGCGGCCAGGATTTCGGCGAGTGCCTCCGCTTCGGCACGCACCGCGATCGTCAGCCGCTCGAAAGTCTTTTCCGCCTTGAACAGCGTGCAGTCGCGGCGTGTCTTGGCGAGGAAGTCCTTGAGCCGCGCATCGCGGGTGTGGGCGATGGGCGCGCGCAGCGCAGCCGGATCGAGCGCGGGCAGGCCTTCGCCGCCCTGGCGCCAGGCGTCGATGAGCGGGGCGAGGTGTTCGTCCCAGCCGGCCGGCAGCTGTGCCGCCAGGATGGCGAAGTTGGCGCTGGCCGCATCGGCTTGCAGCGGCTGCCCGGGGGTGAGTGCCCGCACCGCGTCGCCGTCGATGACCATCAGCCTGCTGCCGCGGACGAGAAAATTGCCCAGGTGAAGATCGTCCTGCACCAGTCCGTTCATATGCAGGCGGCCGAGCATGGCGAAGGCGGGCGCCAGCACCGCGAGCGCGTCGGAGTGGCCGGCCGGCAGCCGGGCGACGGCCTGCCAGCGTTCGGCCAGGCTCACCGCGTCGGTGAGGAAATCCGTCAGCAATGCATGGCCGCCCTCCGCGAGTTCGCCCGCATGAAGCAGCGCAGGCGTCGGAATGCCGGCGGCGGCCAGCGCCGCGATGCCTTCGCGCTCGCGCTGCCAGTGTCGCGCGCTGCCGGGGGCGATGAAGAGTTTCGCCAGCACGCGGCTGTCGGCCAGCTCGGCTTCGCCGACGATGCGCTTGCCGGGCAGGAGGCGCAGGATGCGATGCAGGACGAGTTCGCGGCCGTCGCCGAGCGCGACCGCGAAGGGCTGCGCCGGCGCGCGTCCGGCGGCACGCAGCGAGGCCGCGGTCTGCGCGGCCGGCGTCGTCATTCGCGCCCCTCGAAATAGGCCAGCACCTGCCGCAGCAGCGGTTTGTCGTCGGCGGTCAGCCGGTCCCGGCCGCGGTAGGCGAGGAAGAAGCGCAGGCGCCAGGTGCGCGACAGGACGTGGTGCGCCACCTTGTCGAGGCAGGCCAGGTCCTTCATCACGCGCCGGCGCAGCATTGCGCCGCTCCAGCTTCCGCCGGCCGGGCAGTCGATCAGATACACCAGCGGCGGCGTGCCGTCATCCACCAGCAGGTTGCGCCACTTGAGGTCGTTGTGGGCGAAACGATGCTCGTGCATCGTGCGCGTGGCCGCAGCGACTTGCCGGATCACCGGCATCAGCCAGTTTCGATCGTGCAGCCGTGGATCGCGTGCGTTGGCCAGTTGGGCGAGATCGATGCTGCCGGGTATTTCCTTGGTGATCAGGGCGCCGCGGAAGAAGGTGCCGGCGCGGCGCTCGAGCCCGTAGCCGGCGATGTCCGCAGTGCGGATGCCCCAGGCCTGGAAGGTCAGCAGGTTTTCCCATTCGGCCTGGATGCGCGGCCGGCCGACCCAGCTGCGCAGCGGGTTCTTGGCCGCGCGGTGATAGCGCTTGACGTAGTAGCGTGTGCCGTCGACGGTGACGCGCAGGACTTCGCTGAGCGGATCGCCGGTGATCCGTTCGCCTTCGAGCGCGAACACGGCGTCCAGCGAGCCGAAGGCCTCGCGCAGCGCGGGCGTGTCGTAGCCGGGGCAGAGGCGCCAGTGCTGCGTCATGGCTGCCTGTCCTGCGGCGGCGCGTATTTGCGCAGGTAGCGCGCCTGCAGCTTCTCCGCCCGCTGCGCCAGCTTGCGCAGCAGCGCGGCTTCTTCGCGCAGGGTGTCACGCAGCGGACGCGGAAAATAGCCACGCAGGAAGCGCAGCAGGTCGCGCCGGCTCAGGCCGATGTTCAGTGCCGAGAAATACAGCCCGGCCAGATCCTTGTCGCGCCAGCGCCGCGGCGTGGCGCTGCGCACCTGGCTGCGGTGCAGGTCGATCAGCGACAGCCGCAGCGCGTCCGGCGCGGGCGGCGGCTCGGTGTGCAGCAGGAAGTGGCAGAGGTAGAAGTCGCGGTGGTTCATGCCGCCTTCGTGCATGCGCCGTGCCATGTCGGCGACGCGGGCGATCAGCGCGCGCTTGAGCGCGGGCGGCGGCGCTTGCGCGGGCCAGTCGCGGCACCAGTCTTCCAGGCTGATCGTCGGCGCGAGCGCTTCGGTGACGATGAAGGAGTGCCGGCGCGCCGGGTTGGCGCCGCGCTCGCCGTAGGCCACGGCGCGCATCGTGGCGACGCCGACCTGCTCCAGCCGGGCGATGGCTTCCCACTCGTTGCGTGCGCCGAGCACCGGCAGGCGTAGCGACAGCAGGTTCTTGAAGATCTCGCCCCAGCCGATGCCGCGGTGGATCTTGACGAAAAAAGCCTGGCCCGCCACTTCGGTGCGCAGCGTGCGGCGGCCTTCGAGTTCGCGGAAGACTTCGCCCTGCAGGGCCTCGACCGCTTCGAAGGCATCGCGGCCCTGCCACAGGCTGCGGAAAGGTTCGTCGAGGTACAGCGTGCTCACTGGACTACCCTCCGGTCGCTGGTGCGACCACCTCCCCATGGGAGGAGAGCGCCGCCTTCGGGCGACCGGGCGACGGCGCTCATGCGCTCCCTCCTGTCGCCGGCAGGCCCAGGATCACGTCGGCGGCGCGCTCGGGCAGGCTGTAGAGATCGGCATGCCCGGCGAAGGCGAGGCCATTGGCCTGCCAGCGCCGGCGTGCGCCGTCGTCGGTCAGCATCTCCGCCAGCATGCGGTCGAGCTGTGCCTGCGCGAAGGGCTCGGGCACGACGCGGCCGGCGTCGGCATCCTCGATGTAGTGGGCGTAGCCGCACACCGCGCTCGCCAGCACCGGCAGCCCGGCGACGATCGCTTCCAGCAGCACGGTGCCGGTGTTCTCGTTGTAGGCCGGGTGGATCAGCAGCTCGGCGCCGAGCAGGAAGCGCGGCACGTCGCTGCGGCCCTTCAGGAAGTCGACGCGCTCGCCGAGGCCGAGGGTGGCGGCCTGCAGCTTGAAGGGTTTGGGATCGTCCTGGCCGATCACCATCAGCCGGGTGCGGCGCCTGAGCGCGTCCGGCAGCGCGGCCAGTGCCTTCAGGCTGCGGTCCACGCCCTTGGTCTTGAAGCCGGAGCCGATCTGGACCAGCAGCAGGTCTTCATCGCCCAGCTTGAACTCGTTGCGGAATTCCGCCCGGATCGCTGCCGCGTTCGGCGGTGCGCGGCGGTCGGCGGCGATGCCCGGCGGCAGCAGGTGGAAGCGGCTGGCCGGCGTGCCGTAGTGCCTGACGAACAGCGGCTGCTGCACGCTGGAGATCATCAGGATCTCGGTGCGGCTGTCCGGTCCGAACACCGCGCGCTCCCAGGCGGCGAAGTGGCGGTAGCGGCTGCCGAGCCGGTACAGCGGGTTGCGCAGGGTCCGGGCCTTGTCCTCGAAGCAGGGATCGGCGGCGTAATACACGTCCAGCCCCGGCATCTTGTTGAAGCCCACCACCCGGTCCGCCGGCCGGCGGGCGAGGTCGGCCTGCACCCAGTCGGTGTATTTGCGGTAGCGGCGGTGGTTGGACAGCGCACGCACCGGCACATGCACGACCTCGAAACCGGCCGGCACCTCGCCCTGCCATGCCAGCACATACACCCGGATCGCGTGGCCGCGCGCCTGGCAGGCCTGGGCGATGCGCAGGAAGTCGCGCTGCATGCCGCCGAAGGGGAAGAACTTGTACAGGCAGAAGGCGAGCTGCATCAGCGGGCCTCGGTGGAGATGGCGGGCGCTTCGGTTGCGGCGGCGTCCGGCCGGTCGAGCAGTACGGCGAGCTCCTGCCAGACATCGTCGGGCGGCAAACGGGTGAAGCAATAGGGGAAGCCGCTCGAGCTGGCCGCCTCGGCCGGGTGCTCTTGCCGGTCTCCCTCTCCCCTCGCGGGAGAGGGCTGGGGCGAGGGGGCCCGTGTGGTGGCACTGCCGTCGTTGCTCCTCCCCGCCCCTCTCCCGCAGGGGGAGAGGGGCGCCCGGCTGAGGGGCGCAGGGGCTTTTTCCTTGTCTTCCGCCGTCGGCACGTAAGTGCACTGCTTCTTCAAGCAGGGCGCGCAGGGGAAGTCCGCCGCCAGGTGGCGCTGGCCGAAACCCCAGGCGCCGGTGAAGCCGGGATTGGTCGGGCCGTACAGCGACACCGTCGGCACCGCCAGCGCGGCGGCGAGGTGGCCCAGGCCGGTGTCGACCGCGACGCAGGCGCGGGCGCCGGCGATTTCGGCGGCGATACCTGCAAGCGGCAGGCGGGGCAGCACCTGTACGCCCGGCAGGTTGGCGGCGATGCGTTCGGCCCGCTCGTGCTCGGCGGCATTGCCCCAGGGCAGGCGTACCCGCCAGCCGGCAGCGCAGGCGCGCTCGGCCAGTTGGCGCCAGTAGGCTTCCGGCCAGTGCTTGGTGTCCCAGGTCGTGCCGTGCAGGAAGACGACGTAAGGCGTGCCGCCGTCGCTGTCCGTCTGGCCGGCGCCTGCCAGCACGCGGCTGCGGTCGAGGCCGTAGGGATCGTGCGTGGGTGCCTGGTCGCCGAGGCTGGCCGCGGCATCGGCCGGCAGGGTGTAGCCCAGCGCCTGCGCGAACAGTTCGCGCACCCGCAGCACCGCGTGCCGGCCCCAGGGCACGGTATGGCGGTGGCGGTAGAACAGGCTCGCCAGCGGCTCGCGTGCCGAGCGTTTGTCCAGCCCGTGCAGCGGGCCGTGGGCATGGCGGGCGAGCCAGGCGCTCTTGAACAGGCCCTGGGCGTCGATCACGGCGTCGTAGCGGTGCAGGCCGACCGTTGCGCGGAAGGCCTGCCATTCGCCGCTGCGCCACGCTTGCAAGGGGTGCTTGCGCCAGCGCCGCACCGCGACCGGAATCACCCGGTCGACCGCCGGGTGCCAGCGCGGGATCTCGGCGAAGGCTTCTTCGACCACCCAGTCGAAGCGGATGCCAGGGATGGCGTGGGCGGCGTCGGTCAGCGCGGGCAAGGTGTGGATGACGTCGCCGAGCGAGGAGGTCTTGACGATCAGAACCCGCATCGCTGCGTCAGGCTCCGCGAACCAGCGGGATGGCCTGTGCGGTCCCGCCGGCGGCCGTACAGGGCAGGCCGAGCTCGCCCAGCGCAGCCAATACGCGCTCCGGCGCGATGTCGGTCAGGCAGCGGGTGTGGCCCAGCGGGCAGACGCGCTTGAAACAGGGCGAACAGTCCAGCCGCAGGGTCTGGATGGAGACGCGCTGCGACAGCGGCGGCGTGTGTTCCGGGCTGGACGAGCCGTAGATCGCCACCAGCGGCACGTCCAGCGCCGCGGCGACGTGCATCAGGCCGGAGTCGTTGGTGACGGCGGCGGCGCTCATCGCCAGCAGGTCGACCGCATCGCCGAGCGCGGTGAGACCGGCCAGGTTATGCACCGCCGGGTTGCCGGCGGCGATGGCCTCGCCGGCTTCGCGGTCCTTGTTCGAGCCGAGCACCCAGACCTGGAAGCCCTGTTCGGCCAGGCTACGCGCCAATGCGGCGAAGTGCGGGATCGGCCACTGCTTGGCCGGGCCGTATTCGGCGCCGGGCATGAAGGCGACGGCCGGGACTTCGGCGGGCAGTCCGTGCTTCTCGCGCAGGCGGGGCTGGTTGTCCGCCTGGGCGACCAACCCTGGCATTGGAAAAGGTTCGGGCAGCGGCATGCCGGCCGGAGCGGCGAGGGCAGTGAAACGCTGCACCGTCATCGGCAGCGCGGTCCTGTCGAGCGGGCGCAGGTCGTTGAGCAGGCCGTAGCGCATCTCGCCGCGGAAGCCGGTGCGCTGCGGAATGCCGGCGAAGAAGGGCACGAAGGCCGATTTCAGCGAACCCGGCAGCACGATCGCCTGGTCGTAGCCTTCGCCGGCCAGCGACTTGCCCAGCGCGCGGCGCTTGCCGAGGCCGAATTCACCGTGGCCGAGCGGCATCACCACGCCGCGCCGCACTTCGGGCATGCGTTCGAGGATGGGCAGCGACCAGCCCGGCGCGAGCACGTCGATGTCGCAGGCGCCGCGCAGCTTGAGCGCCTTGAACAGGCTCTGCGCCATCACCATGTCGCCGACCCACGAGGGGCCGACGACGAGGACCTTGCGCGCGGGGGAGGAGGCGGACGTCATGCCTGCGGCGGTCCGCTCAGGCGCGCGCGGCCAGCCAGTCGAGGTAGGCCGGCACGCCTGTCTCGACGTCCATGAAGGGGCGGTCGTAGCCGGCGGCGCGCAGCGCGCCCATGTCGGCTTCGGTGAAGCTCTGGTAGCGGCCCTTCAGGTGCTCGGGGAAGGCGATGTAGTCGATGCCGCCGCCTGCGTGCCCCTGCGCGCGGTGCCAGCGGGTGGCGGCGTGGGCGACGTCGTTGAAGCTCTGCGCGCGACCGGTGCCGAGGTTGAAGATGCCCGACACCTGCGGGTTGTCGAGCAGCCACAGGTTGACCGCGACGATGTCGTCCACATGGATGAAGTCGCGCCGCTGCTCGCCGGGGCCGTAGCCGTCGCTGCCTTCGAACAGGCGCACGCGGCCCGATTCCGCGAGCTGCTTGTGGAAATGGAAGGCGACGCTGGCCATGTTGCCCTTGTGCTGTTCGCGCGGGCCGTAGACGTTGAAGTAGCGCAGGCCGACGACCTGGCTGCCGATGCCGGCCAGTTTCGTACGCAGGTGGCAGTCGAACTGGAACTTGGAATAGGCGTACATGTTGAGCGGCTGCTCGAACTCGCGCGCTTCGCGGAACACCGGCCCCATGCCGTACACCGAGGCCGACGAGGCGTAGATCAGCGGCACCTTGCCGGCCACGCACCAGGCCAGCACGGCCTTGGTGTATTCGTAGTTCACCTTCATGACGAAGCGGCCGTCCCACTCGGTGGTGGACGAGCAGGCGCCTTCGTGGAACACCGCCTCGACGGGGCCGAAGCCCTCGCCGGCCTGGATGCGGGCGAGGAAGTCGTCCTTGTCCATGTAGTCGAGGATGTCGGCGTCCGACAGGTTGAGGCATTTGCGCCCGTCGGTGAGGTCGTCGACCACCAGGATGTCGCGGATGCCTCGGGCGTTGAGGCCATGAACGATGTTGCTGCCGATGAAGCCGGCGCCGCCGGTGACGATGATCATGCTGGTTTCCTTCAGTCTGGTGTGCCGTTGCCGCGCAGCGCGGCGGCGAGTTCTTCGGGGCTGACGGTGGCGGTGCCGAGCTTGCCGACGACGATGCCGGCGGCGACGTTGGCCACCGCGGTCGCCTCGGCCAGCGCCAGGCCGCAGGCCAGGCCGGCGCCCAGCACCGCGACCACGGTGTCGCCGGCGCCGGTGACGTCGAACACGTCGCGCGCGCGGGTCGGCAGGTCGAGTGGCGCCTGGCCGGCCTGCAGCAGCGTCATGCCGCGCTCGGAGCGGGTGATCAGCACCGCGTCGAGGTCGAGCGCCGCGCGCAGGGCCTCGCCGCGTTCGCGCAGCGTGGCGTCGTCGGCGCAATGGCCCACCACCGCTTCGAACTCGCTCATGTTGGGCGTGATCACGGTGGCGCCGCAGTAGCGGCCGAAATCCGTGCCCTTGGGGTCGACCACCACCGGCACGCCTCGTTCGCGTGCGACCCGGATCAGGCTGCCGACCCGGGCCAGCGTGCCCTTGCCGTAGTCCGACAGCACCACCGCGCCGGCGCCGGGCAGCGCGGTTTCGAAAGCCTGTTCGATGCCGGCCGATTCCAGCACCGCGAAGCTGTCCTCGAAGTCGAGCCGGATCAACTGCTGGTGGCGGCTGATGATGCGCAGCTTGGTGATCGTCGGGTGCTGCGGCGCTTCGAGCAGGCGGCAGGCGACCTGGCCGGCTTCGAGCTTTTCGCGCAGGCGCTGCGCCGCCTCGTCGCGCCCGACCAGCGCCACCAGTTCGGTCCGGGTGCCCAGTACGGCGGCGTTGAGCGCGACGTTGCCGGCGCCGCCTGCGCGGTATTCGTCGCCCTCGACCTTGACCACCGGCACCGGCGCCTCGGGCGAGATGCGGTTGGTCGAGCCGTGCCAGTAGCGGTCGAGCATGACGTCGCCGACGATCACGAGGCGACCGCGGGAAAACTCGGGCAGGGAAATCGTCATGGCTCGGCTGGGCGCAGGGATGCGGGGGCGAAATTATCCCACGAAGCCGCACCATGCTGGGAAAAGGGACCGAGAGAGGGGGGCGGCGGTTCAGCGGTTGAACCAGCGCAGCGCCACGCCCCAGCTTTCCACGTCCAGCCGCGTCGCCTGGCCGCAGCCGAAGTCCAGCCCCAGCCAGCGCTCGGGCGGCAGGCCGAGCAGGTGGCCGGCGAGCACGCGCAGCGGGCCGCCGTGGGCGACCACCACCACCGGCGTGCCCGGCGCCGCAGCCTGCAGTTCGTCCAGCCACTGCAGCACCCGTGCCGTCATCTCGCGCGCCGATTCGCCGCCCGGGGCGCGAAAGCCCAGCGGGTCGGCGGCCCAGTCGTCGATCGCGGTGCCGATGTCGCCGAAGGCGAGCCCTTCCCATTCGCCGAAGTGGA
Organism: Thauera butanivorans; assembly: GCF_048398245.1. Classification (NCBI taxonomy): domain Bacteria; kingdom Pseudomonadati; phylum Pseudomonadota; class Betaproteobacteria; order Rhodocyclales; family Zoogloeaceae; genus Thauera; species Thauera butanivorans. Next base: position 4,328,107 of record NZ_CP183038.1, on the reverse strand, counting down.
TTTCCTTCAGGCGCTCGTCCAGCCTGGGGGTGCCGAGTTCATCGGCGAGCATCCGTGCGCGCGCGAGCGGGCTGGCATGCAGCTCGAAGCGCTCCGGCAGCAGCGGACGAAGCCGCGCGGCGACCTCGGCGGCGGACTCGGCGATGCCGACGTCGAGCTGGCCGTAGCAGGTGCCCGGCTCGATGGCGGGGCGGGGATGGCGGATGAGGTGGAGTTCCATGGTCGGAAAGTCCGGGTCGGTTGCTATGCGGCGGCGAACGGCGCGGCGAGCCGGGGCGCGGCCAGCAGGCCGGCGTAGCAGGCGAGTTCGGCCAGTTGCTGGGTGGCGCCGAGCAGGTCGCCGGTATGGCCGCCGAGCCGGCGCATGAACAGGCGCGCGCACCAGGCGGTGACGAGGGCCGTGGCGGTGACGGCCGCCACGGCTTCGGCCGGCGTCAGCAGCGCCAGCGGCAGCAGGCCGCAGAGGCCGGCGATGGCGAGCCCGGCCGGCGTCAGGCGCTGCGCCAGCGGCCGGGACTTGCTGCTGTCGTCGTCGCGTGCATAGGGCAGCAGCTGGATCAGGCTGGTTGCCGCCAGGCGCGACAGCGGATGGGCGACCAGCAGCGCGGCGACGATGCCGGCCGGCATGCCTTGTGCGCCGAAGCTGCCGATCGCAGCCAGTTCCACCAGCGCCGCGGCCTTCGCCAGCAGCATCAGCACGATGCCGATGGCGCCGTAGCTGCCGATGTGCGAGTCCTTCATGATCGCCAGCGCCTGGGCCTTGTCCCAGCCGCCGCCGAGGCCGTCGCAGGCGTCGGCGAAGCCGTCCTCGTGCAGCGCGCCGGTGAGCCGGATCGTGAGCGCCATCGACAGCACGACGGCCAGTGCCGGCGGCAGCAGCCACGACAGGGCCAGATAGCCCGCCGCGCCGGCCAGGCCCACCACCCAGCCTACCAGTGCCAGGTAGCGTACCGCGTGGCGCAGGCGCTCGGGCGACCAGGGCACCCAGGCGGGTACCGGCAGGCGGGTGAAGAAACCGAGCGCGGTGAAGAACAGTTCCGCCTGGTGGCGCATCGGCGCGTCAGCGCAGCGCGCTCGGCTCATCCACCGCGTGCTCGCCGCCGGCGGAATCGACGCCGGCCGATTCGAAGCTCGCCATGTGGTTGAGGAAGTTCACCGCCGCCTGCAGCAGCGGCCAGGCCAGTGCTGCGCCGGTGCCTTCACCGAGGCGCAGATCGAGTTCGACCAGCGGCTGGGACATCAGGAAGGACAGCTGCACGCGGTGGCCGGGTTCGAGCGAGTGATGGGCGAACACGCAGTAAGGCAGCAGGTTCGGGTTGAGGGCGTGGGCGACCAGCAGCGCCGAGGTGACGATGAAGCCGTCGATGACGATCAGCATGCGTCGTTCCGCTGCGCCGAGCATGGCGCCGGCCATCATCGCGATCTCGAAGCCACCGTATTCGGACAAGGCCTGCAGCGGCTCGGTCGGCCAGCCGCCGCGGCGCAGGGCCTGCTTCAGCAGTTCGCGCTTGTGCGCCAGGCCGGTGTCGTCGAGTCCGGTGCCGGGGCCGGTCACTGTGTAGAGGTCGGCGCCGTGTTCGGCGCCGATCAGGCAGGTCGTCAGCAATGAGGCGGCGGCGGTGTTGCCGATGCCCATTTCGCCGAAGCCGACACAGTTGCAGCCGTTGTCCGCCAGCGCGTGGGCGATCTCGCGTCCGCGCTGCAGCGCGGCGTCGCGCTGCTCGGCGGTCATGGCAGGCTGTTCGAGGTAGTTCGCCGTGCCGGGCGCGATCTTTGCGTCGATCAGGCCGTCGCGCTTGCCGAAGTCATGGTTGACGCCGGCGTCGACCACGCTGAGGCCCAGCTCCATCTGCCGGCAGAAGACGTTGATCGCGGCGCCGCCGGCGAGGAAGTTCTCGACCATCTGCCAGGTGACGTCCTGCGGATAGGCCGACACGCCCGCCCGCGCCGCGCCGTGGTCGCCGGCGAAGATGACGATCTGGGGCTGGCGCAGTTCGGGTTCGAGCGTCTGCTGGACGAGGCCGATCTGAAGGGCGAGTGCCTCCAGGCGGCCAAGCGCGCCGAGCGGCTTGGTCTTGCGGTCGATCTTCTGCTGCAGCGCGGCGGCGAGTGCCTGGTTCGGGGGAATGATGTGGGTCTGCATGAGGGACTCGCGGGTACTGTCGTTCGGTTGCGGTAGTGGCGGGGCGCAGGTACGAGGCGAAAGGTAGCAGATCGTGATAATTGCGGCACCTCCGGCTTGCCCGGGTGTGGCAGGGTGAGATTCTGAATCGGTATTCATGCGATTTGTTGGTCATTGATGCATCATCGCATCCGGATTTTTCGGCGATGCCTGTTCCTGGCGCATCGTGACTCGAAGCGTGTGCATTGCGGGCGGCGTTCCGCGACGCCGCCGACACCCTGGGGCCGAACGCGCTGGCGCCGCCGTCGGGCACGATGGTGTGTTCACCGACCAGCTGGCGCCGCTGGACAAGAACCACGCCGCAGGCTGTGGGCAGGAGGCCGATGAAGCGCACGGCGACTGCCATGGCGAGGACTGGTGGCGCTATCTCTCCACCCATCCGCCGACGGCGGAACGCATCCGCAGGCTGAGCGAAGCTGGCATCGAGGCCGACTGAGCGCAGGCGCCGGCAGCGGGCTCAGGCTGGGGCAGCAGGCAGATCCTGATACAGCTCGGCCAGCGCCAGCGTGAAGCCGAACGCGGGCAGGGCGAGGCTGGCAGCCTCGCCGCTGGCTTCGGTCAGCAGCCAGTCGCCTTCGGCGGTACGGGAATAGCATTCGACGTGGGCACGGTCCTGCGACAGGAACAGCACCGTCTTGAGTCCGGGGAAGCGGCGGTAGGCGGCGAACTTGCCGCCGCGGTCGTAGGCTTCGGTCGAGGGCGACAGCACCTCGGCGATCAGCACCGGCTCTTCCTTGACCTGGCGGCGCTCGCGGTCGGCGTCCGCGCAGGTGACGAAGACGTCGGGGTAGAACAGGTCGTCCGTTGCTGCCAGACGCAGGCGGACGTCGGACATGAAGACCGTGCAGGATGTGCCGCGCAGGGCATTGCGCAAGGTCATGTAGGTGTTGCCGGAAACAAGATTGTGCACGTCCGACCCGCCGGCCATCATGAAGGCTTCGCCGTCGAAGAATTCCCAGCGCTCGGGCTGATCCGCTTCCCAGGCGAGGAATTCATCCAGCGTCATCGCATGCTTTTCCGCAGGCAGGCCCATGGCAGTCTCCAGCAACATTCGTCAGTTGGCAGTTTAGCCGCCCTTCAGCACCAGCGGCAGCCCGGCGGCGACGAACAGCACGCGCGGGCACAGTGCGGCGACGGCCTGGTTCAGTCGCCCGGCCTCGTCGCGGAACAGGCGGCCGAGCGGGGTTTCCGGCACCAGGCCGAGGCCGACTTCGTTGGCGACCAGGATGACACGGCCGGGCAGGGCCGGCAGCGTGGCGAGCAGGGCGTCGCGCTCGGCGCGAAACAGCGGCAGGGCTTCGGCGTCGGCGCCGGGCGGCAGGCCGTCGGCATCGATCAGCAGGTTGGCGAGCCACAGCGTCAGGCAATCGACCAGCAGGCAGCGCCCGGGCGCGGCTTCGCGGCGCAGGGTTTCGGCGAGCGCGATCGGCGCTTCGACCGTGCGCCAGCCCGCCGGGCGGTCGGCCTGGTGGCGGCGGATGCGTGCCGCCATTTCGTCGTCGAGCGCCTCGGCGGTGGCGATCACGGTGACGGCCAGGCCGGATGCGGCGGCGCGGCGTTCGGCCTCGCGGCTCTTGCCGGAACGGGCGCCGCCCAGGATCAGTTCGCATGTCATGGTGCTGATTGCCTTTTTTGCTGCGGGGGCCTTGTGCTGGTGCAGTGCACGATACTGGCCGGTACGGTATCATCCGCCCCCACTGCCCCGGAAGGGGCGGCGCGTCATCGGTGCCCGCGGGCGATTCTCGCCCGGGGTTGAACGGGAAACAGGTGCACGGCCCATCTCGCCATGAGGCCGCAATGCCTGTGCTGCCCCCGCAACGGTAGGTGTGCGCAAGGTGGACCACGCAGCCACTGGGTTCATGACCTGGGAAGGCGGTCCATCCGTCCGGCCGGCAGGCTGGTACACACACGAGCCCGGAGACCGGCCGTAGCGCGAATTGGCGGATGTGTCGCGGGGTGGCGGCGATGGCATGGCGTGTTCCGTGGCGCCGTTCGTTTCCTTTTTCCTCCCGAGACCGTCCTGTTGCGTATCGCCACGGCGCGCGGGGACGCGGCGCTCTGGCGCAGGGAGACCGAAACGATGAAGATCCGCTTCTGTACCACGGCGATCGCCGTGGCCAGCGCTTTTCCGATGTATCTGCCGTCTGCGCTTGCGCAGGACCGGTTGGGCGAGGCAGTCGTCGTCACTGCCACCCGTCAGCAGCAGCGCGCCGACGAGACCTTGTCCAGCGTCGATGTGATCACGCGCGAGCAGATCGAACGCGGCGGGCACAGCACGCTGACCGAACTGCTGGCGGCGCAGCCCGGCATCCAGGTGAGCAGCAACGGCGGCCCCGGCGCCAATACCGGCATCTTCATCCGCGGCGCCAATTCCGGGCATACGCTGGTGCTCGTCGATGGCATGCGGGTGGGCTCGGCGACGTCCGGCCAGCCTGCGCTGGAGACGATTCCGCCCGAGTTGGTCGAGCGCATCGAGATCCTGCGCGGGCCGGCGAGCGCGCTGTACGGCTCGGACGCCATCGGCGGCGTGATCCAGGTCTTCACGCGCAAGGGCACGGCGGGCTTCCATCCCAGCCTGCGCATGGGTGCCGGTACCGAGCACAGCTACGCACTCGGCGCGACGGTGGCCGGCGGCCGGGACCGCCTGCGCTACAACGTGTCGGCGGGGCGCGAGCGCACCGACGGCTTCAATGCGCGAAAGAACCCTGCCACCGTGGCCGACCGCGATCGCGACGGCTTCCACAACGACTACCTGAGTGCTTCCGCCTCGCTGGGATTCAGGGACGATGACGAGATCGGGCTGACGCTGTTCCATTCCGAAGGGCGCAACTGGTTCGACTCCGACACCGAATACGATGCCCGCGTGAGCAAGGGCCTGGACACCGCCGGCATCCACATGCGCAACAAGCTCGCCGACGGCTGGGTGAGCACGCTGCGCCTGGGCTACAGCAAGGACCGTTCGCACAGCAAATGGAGCACGGCGCCGACGGACCGCTTCGACACCGAACAGACCCAGTTCGCGTGGCAGAACGACGTCTCGCTGGGCGGCGGCCTGTTGCTCGCGGCGGTCGAGCATCTGGAGCAGAGCATCGACACCACCGGCACCTACGAACGCGACACGCGCCGGGTGGATTCGGTGCTGCTGGGCTGGGGCGGGCAGTTCGACAAGCATCATCTGCAGATCAACGCCCGCCATGACGACGATTCGCAGTTCGGCGGCAAGACCACCGGGCTGCTCGCCTACGGCTACCAGTTCCTGCCCGAATGGCGGCTGCGCGGCAGCATCGGCACGGCCTTCAAGGCGCCGACCTTCAACGATCTGTACTTCCCGCTCGCCTGCTTTCCGCCTTTCGGCTGCTTCGGCGGCAACCCGGACCTGAAGCCCGAGGAATCGCTGAACCGCGAAATCGGCCTGGTCTGGGAGCAGGGCGGGCTGCAGATGACGGCCACCTATTACAACAACCGGGTGAAGAACCTGATCCAGTGGGGCAGCACCCCGGACAACGTCGGCCGCGCCAGGCTGGAAGGGCTGGAATGGGGCGTGAGCGCGACCGTGGCCGACTACCGCGTGCGGGCAACGATCGACCTGCTCGATGCCAAGGACGAGGATACGGACGCCCGCCTGGTGCGCCGCGCGCGCCGCGCGGGTTCGCTCGGCATCGACCGCACGGTCGGCAAGTGGAGCTGGGGGGCCGAATGGCGCGGGCAGAGCGAGCGCGAGGACGCCGGCACGCGGCTGGGCGGCTACGGCATCGTCAATGCCTGGGTCCATCACCAGTTGACGCCCGAACTGCGGCTCGAGCTGCGGGCGAACAACGTCTTCGACAAGGACTACGAGCTTGCCCGCAACTTCGCCACCGCCGGTGCCAATGCCTTCGTCACGCTGCGCTATGCGCCGCGCTGAACCGTCGTTCCCCATGCCCGCCGTCCGTTTCTCCATGCTTGCCGCCGCTCTGGCGCTGCCTTGTCCGCTGCTGGCGGCGCCCGCCCCGGGCGGCGGCGCCCTCGAAGCCGTCGTCGTCACCGCCTCCCGCCAGCAGCAGCGCATCGAGGACAGCCTGGCCGCGGTGGAGGTGATCGAACGCGAGGACATCGAGCGCGCCGGGCATTCCTCGCTGATCGAGGTGCTGCGGGCGCTGCCCGGCATCCGGGTCACCGCCAACGGCGGCGCGGGGGCGAATGCGAACGTCTACGTCCGGGGCGCCGAGGCGCGGCACACGCTGCTGCTGATCGATGGCCTGCGGGCCGGCTCGGCCAGTTCGGGGGCGCCGACGCTGGAGAACATTCCGCTCGGTCTGATCGAGCGCATCGAAGTGCTGCGCGGGCCGGCCAGCGCGCTGTACGGCTCGGAGGCCATCGGCGGCGTGATCCAGGTGTTCACCCGCAAGGGCGAGGCGGGCTTCAGGCCGGAGCTTTTCGTCGGCTACGGCTCCGAGCGCACCCGCAAGGCATCGGCCGCGCTGTCGGGCGGGGCCGGGCGGCTGCGCTACAGCCTGAACGTGGGCGCCGAGCACTCCGACGGCTTCAACTCGAAGCGCGACCCGGCCTTCTGGGCGGGCACGCCGCCGCGGACGTCCTACTGGGCCGACGACGACGGCTTCCGCAACACCCATGCCGGCGGCTCGGTCACGCTGGGCTTCCGCGACAGGGACGAGATCGGCCTGGGTTTCACGTACTCGGACAGCCGCAGCCGCTACGATGCCTCGGCGGCGAGCTATTTCGACTCCTGGATGGACAAGACCGCCGGCACGCTGAGCCTGCATCTGCGCAACGAGCTGCGTGCCGGCTGGACCAGCACCCTGCGCCTGGGCCGCAGCATCGACGAGTCGCTGAACCGGGCGAGCGCCGCGGCGCCGAGCCGGCACGACACCGAGCAGGATCAGTTGATGTGGCAGCACGACGTCGATCTGCCGCTGGGCAGGCTGCTGCTGGCCTATGAATACGTCGAAACCCGGCTCGACAGCACCACGGTGTACAACAAGGACAGCCGCCGGGTGAATTCGCTGCTGCTCGGCTGGTCGGCACAGATCGACGCCCACCACCTGCAGCTCAACGCCCGCCACGACGACAACTCCCAGTTCGGCGGCAAGACCACCGGTCTGCTTGCCTACGGCTACGACCTGACGCCTTCGCTGCGCCTGCGCGGCAGCATCGCCACCGCCTTCAACGCGCCGACCTTCAACCAGCTCTACTGGCCGATGGCGTCGTCGCCGACCAGCTACCACGGCAATCCCGATCTGAAGCCGGAGCGGGCGCTGAACCGCGAACTCGGCATCCGCTGGGCCCAGGGGGCGCACAGCGTCGAACTGAACTACTTCGACAACCGGGTCAAGGACCTGATCGCCGGCAACCCGGTGTATGCGTTGCGGGGACAGCAGGTCAACGTCGCCGAGGCGCGGCTCGAGGGCGCGGAACTCGGCTACATGCTGTCGCTGGGCGCATTCACCGTCAGCGCGGGCCTGGACTGGCTGGATGCGAAGGACGAACAGAACGGCAGGCGGCTGCCGCGGCGGGCGCGGCAGTCTGGTTTCCTGCGGCTGGCCCATGCCGCCGGGCCGCTGGACTGGGGCGTGGAATGGAACGGTGCCGGCCGCCGCCACGACGATGCGGCCAACACCGTGGATCTGCACGGCTACGGCCTGCTCGATGCCTATCTGCATTACCGCCTGTCGCCGCAATGGCGCATCGAGGCGAGGGCGAACAATCTCCTCGATGCGGACTACGAACTGGCGCGGGGCTATCGCACGCCGGGTGCCAGCGTGTTCGTCGGGCTGCGTTATGCGCCGCGCTGACGGCGCCTCCGGCTGCCGATCCGGATGAAGCCGCGTACCCATGCCGTGTCGGTGATCGCCGCGCTGCTGGCGGCCGGCGTGCTGGCCTTCGCATGGGCGCTGATGGCGGGCGAGATGCCGATCGGGCCGGGCGAGGTACTGGCGGCGCTGGCCGGCGATGACGGCATGGCCGCCGGCATCGTGCGCGAGCTGCGCCTGCCGCGCGCGGTCGCCACCTTCGTCTGCGGCGGCCTGCTCGCCATGGCCGGCGCAGTGATGCAGGTGCTGCTGCGCAATCCGCTGGCCGACCCCTACATCCTGGGCATTTCCGGCGGCGCGGCGGTCGGCGCGCTGGTGGCGATCCTGCTCGGGGCGGCTTCGCTGTGGGTCGATGCGTTGGCTTTCGCCGGCGCGCTGACGGCGATGCTGCTGGTGTTCGGCCTGGCGCACGGCGACGGCAGCTGGACGCAGACGCGGCTGCTGCTGACCGGCGTCATCGTCGCCGCCGGCTGCGGCGCGGCGGTGACCCTGATGCTGGCGCTGGCGTCCGACGTGCGCGTGCAGTCGATGCTGTTCTGGCTGATGGGCGACGCCAGCGGTGCGGCGCGGCCCTGGCCCGGGCTGGCCGTGCTGGTGCTGGGACTGCTGGCGGTGATGCCCTTTGCGCGCGACCTCAACGTGCTGGCGCGCGGCGAACTGAATGCGCGGGCGCTCGGCGTCGAAGTGCGCCGCCTGCGCATGGGCCTGTACGTGCTGGCTTCGCTGCTGACGGCCACTGCGGTGACGCTGATCGGCTCGGTGGGCTTCGTCGGCCTGATCGTGCCGCATCTGGTGCGGCTGGCGCTGGGCAACGACCAGCGGACGCTGATTCCGGCGGCGGCGCTGGCCGGCGGTGCCTTGCTGACGGTGGCCGATACCGCCGCACGCACCGTGATCGCGCCGCAGCAATTGCCGGTGGGCGTGCTGACCGCGCTGATCGGCGTGCCGGTGTTCCTGTTCCTGCTGGCGAGGCACCGGCGATGAGCACGGCCGGCAGCGTGATGAATGAGACCGGGCCGCTGCTCGAAGCCGACGGCCTCGCATTGCAGGTGGGCGAGCGCTGGCTGTGCTGCGCCTTCAGCATGAGCCTGAAGCCGGGCGAATGCCTGGTCCTGCTGGGACCGAACGGTGCGGGCAAGACCACCTTGCTGCACACCCTGGCTGGTTTGCGTGTGCCGTCGGTGGGCGAGGTGCGCATCGGCGGGCGGCCTTATGCCGGCTGGTCGGCGACCGAGGCGGCGCGCTTTCGCGGGCTGCTGACGCAGCAGCAGCCCGACCTGTTCGCCGCCTCCGTGCTGGAGACGGTGCTGATCGGCCGCCATCCGCACCTCGGCCGCTGGGGCTGGGAAACGGAACGGGACGAAGCCATCGCCCGCCGGGCGCTGGCCGACGTCGGCCTGCAGGGCTTCGAGAACCGCGACGTCCTGACCCTGTCCGGCGGCGAGCGCCAGCGCGTCGCCATCGCCGCCCTGCTGGCTCAGGCGCCGCGGCTGTTCCTGCTCGACGAGCCCTTGAATCACCTCGATCTCCACCACCAGATCGCCACGCTCGAACTGTTCCGCCGCCTCGTCCGCGGCGAGAGGGGCTCTCCCGCGCTGGAGGCCCCCCTGTCCGGCGCAGGGGCGCCTGGCGGACGGGGCGGCGGCAGGAAATCCGGCGCGGTGCTGGTACTTCACGACGTCAATCTTGCCGCCCGCTACGCGGATCACGTTATCCTGCTCGACGGTCGCGGCGGCGTCATCGCCGGCGACCGCGACAGCGTGATGCGCGCCGAACTGCTGAGCCAGGCTTTCGGCCACCCCCTACGCCGCTTCGAAAGCGAAGGGCGCATCGTCTTCGTTCCTGATTGAATATCCGTCCGAGCCCGTGTTCCATGAGTCCAGTCCCTGATCTCGCAGCCTTCCGCGCCGGCCCGCTGCCGGGCCACGTCTATCTGGTGGGCGCCGGCCCGGGCGACCCGGAGCTGCTGACGCTGCGCGGCGCGCGCCTGGTGGCCGCGGCGGACGTGGTGGTGTACGACAACCTGGTCGCACCGGCCATCATCGATCTCGCGCCGGCCGCGGCCGAGCGCATCTACGTCGGCAAGAAGGCGGCCGACCACACCCTGCCGCAGCACGAGATCAACGCCCTGCTGGTGCGCCTGGCGCAGGCCGGCAAGCGCGTGGTGCGGCTGAAGGGCGGCGACCCCTTCATCTTCGGCCGCGGCGGCGAGGAGATGGAAGAACTGCTCGAAGCCGGCATCACCGTCGAAGTGGTGCCGGGCGTCACCGCGGCGGCGGGTATCGCCGCCTATGCCGGCATTCCGCTGACGCACCGCGACCACGCCCAGTCGGTGGTGCTGACCACCGGCTATCTGAAGAACGGCTCGCTCGATCTCGACTGGCCGCTGCTGGCCCATCGCGGCCAGACCCTGGTGATCTACATGGGGGTGTCGCGGCTGGCGGAGATCTGCGCCCAGCTCGTTGCCCACGGCCTGCCGGCGAGCACGCCCGCGGCCGTCATCGAGCGCGGCACGACCCATGCGCAGCGCGTCGCCAGGGCGGACCTCGCCACGCTGGCCGACGAGGTGAAGCGGCAGGGTATCCGGCCGCCGTCGCTGACGGTGGTGGGCGACGTCGTCAGCCTGTACCCGCGCCTGAGCTGGTTCCAGCCGAGCGAGCCGCCGCAGTCCGCGCCGGCGCCGCATGCGGGCTGTACCGCCGTGCATCCCGACGAGCAGGGCTGATGGCCGCTGCCGTGCGCTGTCCGGCATTGTTCGTTGCCGCGCCCGCTTCGGGCCAGGGCAAGACCACCGTCACCGCCGCGCTCGCCCGCCTGCATGCCCGGCTGGGGCGCAGGGTGCGGGTGTTCAAGTGCGGGCCGGATTTCCTCGACCCGCAGATCCACGCGGTGGCCAGCGGCGCGCCGGTGTACAACGTCGACCTCGGCATGTGCGGCGAGGCCGACATCGCCCGGCGGCTGCACGCGGCTGCTTGCGAAGCCGACCTGATCCTGGTCGAAGGCGTCATGGGCCTGTACGACGGCGCGCCGTCGGGCGCGGACATCGCGCGCCGCTTCGGCATTCCGGTGATGGCGGTGATCGACGCGCGGGCGATGGCACAGACTTTCGGCGCGGTGGCCTGGGGCCTGGCGCACTACCAGCCCGGCATCCTCTTCGCCGGTGTGCTCGCCAACCACGTCGGCAGCGCGCGCCATGCCGAGCTGCTGCGCGAGGCGCTGCCCGCGGGCATGCACTGGTTCGGCGCGGTGACGCGCGACGCCGCTGCGGCCCTGCCGGAACGCCATCTCGGCCTGCTGCAGGCGCAGGAGATCGACGACCTCGGCAGCCGCCTCGACCGCCTGGCCGAACATCTGGCGCAGACCGGTGCCGCCGAACTGCCGCCGGCGGTCGATTTTCCTGCGGCGCCGCCGCCTGCCGTTGTACCGCTGCTGGCCGGCAAGCGCATCGCCATCGCCCGCGACGCCGCCTACGGCTTCATCTACCCGGCCAACATCGACACCCTGCGGGCGCTGGGCGCCGAGCCGGTGTTCTTCTCGCCGCTGGCGGGCGACGGCCTGCCGGCCGGCTGCGATGCGCTGTGGCTGCCGGGCGGCTATCCGGAACTGCATGGTGCCGCGCTCGCCGCCAACACCGGCTTCTGGGCCGGGCTGCGCGCCCATGTGGCGGACGGCAAACCGGTGCTGGCCGAATGCGGTGGCTGGATGAGCCTGCTCGAAACCATCGTCGATACCGCCGGCACTGCCCACGCCTTCGGCGGCCTGCTGCCGGGCCGCGCGCTGATGCAGAAGCGGCTGGCGGCGCTCGGCATGCAGCAGGCGGACTTTCCGCAGGGGCGGCTGACCGGGCACACGTTCCACTACTCGAAAACCGAAACGCCGCTCGAACCCTGGCTGCGCGCGCAACGGCCGGATGGCGGCGAAGGCGAGCCGATCTACCGCCACGGCCCGATCACCGCGTCCTACGTGCATTTCTGGTTCCCGTCCTGCCCGGAAGCAGTCGCGGCGCTGCTGGGCTGAAACCGCCTTGCATTCGAAGCGGCGCGGCGCTGCTCGGCCTCGCCGTGCCGCGGCACCGTCTGCGGCCTCGGTTTCGTTCTGCAGCCCTGTTCCCGCATCGGCCGTGAATCGGTACGGAGGACGGTAGTGAGGGGTAAAAACCATGGCGGTATAATGCCGGCCCGACGACCTGAATCCTGGATCCCGCCGTGTCCGAACGCCTCTCCGTTGCCTTCCAGTACGCCCTGCCCAAGCGCGCCCTGACCCAGCTTGCCGGCAAGCTCGCCGGCCTGAAGGGCGGCAAGGCGACGACGGCGGTGATCCGCTGGTTCATCGAGCGCTACGGCGTGAACATGGATGAAGCGGCGAACCCCGACCCGGCGAGCTACGCGAGCTTCAACGCGTTCTTCACCCGTCCGCTGCGCGAAGGCGCGAGGCCGTTCGCCGAAGCCTGCTATCTGTGTCCGGTCGATGGTGCGATCAGCCAGTTCGGTCCGATCGAGCGCGACCAGATCTTCCAGGCCAAGGGCCATTTCTATACCACCACCACCCTGGTCGGCGGCGACCGCAGCCTGGCGGCGCATTTCGAGGACGGCGAGTTCGCCACGATCTATCTCAGTCCGCGCGATTACCACCGCATCCACATGCCTTGCGACGGCCGGCTGCAGCAGATGATCTACGTGCCGGGCGATCTGTTCTCGGTCAATCCGGCCACCGCGCGCGGCGTGCCCGGCCTGTTCGCGCGCAACGAGCGCGTGGTGTGCGTGTTCGAAGGCGAGGCCGGCCCCTTCGTGATGGTGCTGGTCGGCGCCACCATCGTCGGCAGCATGGCGACCACCTGGCACGGCGTGGTAAACCCGCCGCGCCGGCCCGACATCGAGAAGTACGCCTATGCGCCGGGCGAAGTGGAGCTGCGCAAGGGCGATGAAATGGGCCGCTTCCTGCTCGGCTCGACGGTGGTGATGCTGTTTCCGAAAGGCACGATGCGTTTCGAGTCCGGCTGGGCGGCGGCGCGCCCGGTACGCCTGGGCGAAGCGATGGGACAGCGCCCGCCGGCTGCCTGAGGCCGCGCCGCGCCCCATTCCTGGGCGGCGGATGGCGGGGATGCACGATGAGGGTGCGTGCGCAATGCCGGCGTGCTGCATTGCAGCATGGCGGCATTGTCGTCAAACCGTAAGAAAGTTGCGCTACAACAAGGGCTTGGACGTAGAAACGATAGCCGAAAATTTTCGTTTGCAGCGTGCGTCCAAACTGGCACGATTGGCGCTAGGCAATCATGCCTTTCCATAAAATGCATCGAGGAGACAGATCATGCCAAGCCGTCCCATCCATCAGGTACTTTCCGATCGTCCCTTCCTGTGCGTGTCCGTCGACACGCCCGTGCGCAGCGTGACGCGCATGATGCAGGAGCAGCACCGAAGCGCCGCGCTGGTGGTCGAACATGGCGTGCTCACCGGCATCTTCACCGAACGTGACGCCACTTTCCGCGTGCTGGCTGCCGGCCTCGACGCCGATGCCACATCGGTCGGCGAAGTCATGACCCACAATCCGCTGACGCTGACCGAGGACAAGCCTTTCGGCCATGCGCTTCACCTGATGTACGAGAACGGCGTGCGCCATGTGCCGGTGATCGACGCCGTCAAATGCCCGCTGGGCGTCCTCACCGCGCGCGATGCGCTGGAACTCGACGCGCTCGATTTCGGCGCCGAACTGGTGCGGCGCGAGGAAATCACCGTCATCCTCTGAGCCGCAATGGCGGCCCTGGTCCGCTAGCGGCCGACCAGGGCCTGATCCAGGCCGGCCTGGAACAGCGCGGCGACGAGATCCGATTGCGTCAGCATGCCGACCACGCGATTGTCCGCATCGACGATCGGCACGTGGTGCCGGCCGCGATCGGAGAAGGCCGGCACCAGGTCCACGATGTTCTGATCCGGGCTGGCGGTGAACACCTCGGCGCTCATCACTTCGCCCACGGTTTCCCAGGGCATTTCCTGCGCGAGCAGGAAGTCGTGCAGCGTGATGATGCCGATCAGCCGGTCTTCATCCACCACCACCGGCAAGGCCTTGACGCGGTGATGGGCCAGTTGTGCCCAGGCCGACTCCAGCGTCGCGTCGGCGGTGATCGTGACCACGTCGCGCGACATCGCGTCGGCGCAGCGCAGGTCGCCGAAACGCCGCCGCCAGGCGCGCTGTTCGGCGGCGAGCAGGATTTCCTCGAGGTCGCTGCTGCTGATGTCGATCATTTCGCCCCGCTCCTGCAGCACCGCCTGCAGGTCTTCGGGGCGGACGCCCAGGCGGTCGCTGGGTTTCGGATCTGCGGTGTGGTGCTGGGCGGCAACCGGAATCTCGGCCGGGCGATGCGGGTAGCGCCGGCGCATCGCGGTATTGAACAGCAGCGCCGTCAGCAGCAGCAGCAGCGAATTGAGCGCCACCGGCGTGAACGCGAACAGCACGCCCAGGCGCTCGACCTCGGGGCCGCCGAGCACGCTCGTCAGTGCCATCGCGCCGCCGGGCGGATGCAGGCAGCGCAGCTGGAACATGGCGATGATCGCCAGGCCGACGGCCAGCGTTGCGGCGAGCGCGGGGTCGGGAATCCAGTGGGCGCAGCCGATGCCGACCAGCGCCGAGACGAAGTTGCCGCCGACGATGGACCAGGGCTGGGCGAGCGGGCTCGCCGGCACCGCGAACAACAGCACCGAGGATGCGCCCATCGGCGCGACGAACCAGGGCACGCTGATGCCCAGCATGTAGCGGCTGACGATTTCGGTGACGAGCAGCCCGATGAACGCGCCGATGCCGCCCAGCATGCGTTCGCGCAGGCTCGCGGGGAGGGGGGCAGGCCAGAAGGCCTTCAGCCAGGAGGACAGGTAATGCACGCAGCGTTCCGGACAGGGGCGTCGGCCCGGCACGCTGCCGGGAGAGGGAAGGGGCCGCGATCTTAGCGCAGGCCCGCCGTGCGCACCAAGCCGGTGCGCACTCTTCCCTCTCCCTTCCGGCGCAGGATCAGGCGAGGTTCATCCGCCGTGCCGCCTCGCGCAGTTCGCCGCGGAAATCCGGGTGGGCGATGCCGATCAGCGCCTCGGCGCGCTGTCTGGCGGTCTTGCCGCGCAGCTCGGCGACACCGTATTCGGTGACGACGTAGTTGATGTCGTTCTTGCTGGTGGTGACGTGGGTGCCGGGCGACAGCACCGGCGCGATGCGCGACACGGTGCCGTCCTTCGCCGTCGACGGCAGCACGATGAAAGCCTTGCCGCCCTTCGAGCGGTTGGCGGCGCGGACGAAATCCACCTGGCCGCCGGTACCGGAATAGGGCACGTGGCCCAGCGATTCGGAGCCGCACTGGCCGATCAGGTCGATCTGCAAGGTGGCGTTGATGGCGCACAGCTTGTCGTTGCGCGCGGCCAGATACGGGTCGTTGGTGAAATCGACCGGATGCATCTCGATCGCCGGGTTGCGATGCAGCGCGCGGTACAGGCGCTGCGAGCCGAGTGCGAAGGTGGCGACCAGCTTGCCGGGCATGAAGGTCTTGCGGCGGTTGGTGACGGCGCCCGATTCGATCAGCGACAGGATGCCGTCGCCGATCATCTCGGTGTGGATGCCGAGGTCGCGCTTGTGCTGGAGCTGCATGACCACCGCGTCGGGGATGCCGCCGTAGCCGATCTGCAGCGTCGAGCCGTCGTCGATGAGGTCGGCGACATACTTGCCGATCGCTTCCTGCACCGGGCCGATCTGCGGCAGGCCGACTTCGAACAGCGGCTCGTCGCTTTCGACCAGGCCGGCGACCTGCGAGACGTGGATGTGGCAGTCGCCGTTGGCGAAGGGCACGTTCGGATTGACTTCCAGCAGCACGACGCGGGCGCGGCGGATCGCCGCCATGGTGTAGTCGGGCGCCAGCGACAGGCTGAAGTAGCCGTGCTCGTCCATCGGCGAAGCCATCGACACGACGACGTCGGCCGGCGTCAGGCCGCGGTCGATGAGCATCGGCAGCTCGGAGAAATAGGCCGGGACGTAGTCCACCCAGCCGGCCTGGCCGCCGGCGCGGGTGGCGCCGCCGAAGAAATAGGCATCGTGGCGGATGTTGGCGCGCGTCTCCGGATCGAGGTAGGCGAACTTGCGCAGCGGCAGGATCTGGCTGACGGTGACGTCATGCAGCATGTGGCGCCGCTCGGACAGCGCGTGCAGCAAGGCAGGCGGTTCGCCGACGCCGGTCGGCACGACGATGGTGTCGCCGTCGCGGACCAGGCCGACCGCATCCGTCGCCATCATGCGCTTCTGTTCGTAAAGGGTCTGGGCTGCCGACATTCGCTCCCCTCCTGTCCTTGGTGTTCTGTGTGTGTAAAGGACGGATTATAGGGCATTCCATACTAGAGCGTATGGGGGGGCGATCCGCTGGAAGCCGGCCTGCCGGCCACCGGATTGCCGGCCGCGGGACCGTAGGGGGCAGGGAGGCTCGTCGGGAGCGGGGCGGGCTCCTCGATGCTGTGCAGCCATTCGCGCCAGATCGCCACCAGCAGCGCCATCAGCACCGGGCCGACGAACAGGCCGACCAGGCCCATGGTCTGCACGCCGCCGACGAGGCCGAAGAAAGTCGGCAGGAAGGGCAGCTTGACCGGGCCGCCGACCAGGCGCGGGCGCAGGGTCTTGTCCACGATGAACAGTTCGATCGAACCCCAGGCGAACAGCCCCAGCCCGGCGACGAGGTTGCCGGAGCCGACCAGGTACAGCGACACCAGCGTGAACGACAGCGGCGCGCCGCCCGGAATCAGCGCCATGAAGCCGGTGGCGACGCCCAGCAGCACCGGCGAGGGCACGCCGGCGATCCAGTAGGCCACGCCCAGCACCACGCCTTCGCCGAGCGCGATCAGCCCCATGCCGGTGACGGTGGCGCTGACGGTGGCCGGCACCACGCGCGAGAAGCGCTGCCAGCGTGCCGGCAGGATGCGCTCGCCGACGACGTCGAGCTGCGCGGCGAGGCGCTTGCCGTCCTTGTAGATGAAGAACAGCGTGATCAGCATGAACAGCGTGGTCAGCGCCAGCCGGAACAGGTCGCCGGTGGCGCTCAGCACCATGCGGTAGATGTTGCCGAGATGTTCGCCGCTGAGGATCTGCACCCATTCGCCGAGTGCGCTGGGGCTGCCGAGGTGGTCCTGCCAGTATTCGGCGAGCCGCTCGCCGACCAGCGGCAGCGCCCGTATCCATTCCGGCACCGGCGCGCCGGTGCGGTTCGCTTCCAGCAGCCAGACGATGAAGTTGCCCGCCTCCTGCAGCGCATAGTGCAGTGCGATGGTCAGCGGCACGATCAGCGCACAGATGACGATGACGATCGCCACGCTGGCCGCCAGCGTGGTGTTGCCCTTGCACAGCGTGACGCCGCGGCGGTACAGCGGCCAACTGGCGAAGCCGATGATCAGCGCGGCGAGCACGGGCACGAGGAAGCCGCTGAGGAAATACGCCCCGGCGGCCAGGATCAGCAGCAGCAGCGTGCGGACGATGAGAGGAGCTTGCAGGACGGGCGGCATGATGGAAGGGGCGGATGGCCAACGGGGGGACTATACCCGAGTGGGCGCTGCCTCCGGTCCGCTCGCCGTCGATGAAGCCGGAGGGCGGCCCGGCGTCTCAGCCCGGCAGCAGGCGCTCCGCGTGGGCGTAGCCCACCAGCCGGTCGTCGCGGGCGAAGCCCGCCAGCACCAGCCCGCTCTGTTCGGCCAGCCGGCATGCCATCGCCGTGGGCGCCGAGATCGCGACCAGGCCGCGGCGTGGGCTGCGCCGGCGCGCCTTCAGTTCGGCGAAGCGGCGGGTGGCGATCTCGATGCGGACTTCCAGCCCGGTGGGCAGGGCGAACACCTCGCGGTCGAAGCCGGCTGCGGCATCGTCGCCGGGCAGCGGACAGGCAGCGGGCTGCCGATGGTTCATCGTCTGCTCCACGGCGTGGGGCGGCCTGAATGGCGGTCGACAGGAGTGGCAGTCGGGAAACGCATGTGCGGCATGCGGACGGCGGGAAAGGCGGCGAGGACAACAGCACCCTCTGGAACCAGTCTGGCAGCTCGCCTGGTGCCTGGGCATGCGCCATTCCTGCCACTCCCGCCGGGCGGGTGCTATCGTCGGCGCTCACCAGGAGCAACCAACGCCATGAAAATCTGGGTCGATGCGGACGCCTGTCCGGCCGTCGTCAAGGAAATCCTCTACCGCGCGGCCAGGCGCACCGAAACGCCGCTGACCCTGGTCGCCAACCAGATGCTGCGGGTGCCGCCGTCGCCATGGATCAGGGCGGTGCAGGTGCCGGGCGGCTTCGACGTCGCCGACCAGCGCATCGCCAGCGAGGTCGAGGCCGGCGACATCGTTGTCACCGCGGACATCCCGCTCGCCGCCCAGGTCATCGCCAAGGGGGCCACGGTGATCGATCCGCGCGGCGAGCGCCTGACCGCCGCCAACATCCGGGAGCGCCTGAGCATGCGCGACTTCATGGAGAGTCTGCGCAGCAGCGGCGTGGAAACGGGCGGCCCCCGCGCCTTTTCCAATGCCGACCGGCAGGCATTCGGGAACCAACTGGACAGCTTGCTGGCAAAGCGCAGGTGAGGTCCCATCTTCGGGCACAGGATGCCGCGTATCGGTGGCAGTGCCGGCCCGCTCCAACCACCCGCAGGTTCCGCCATGAAGAATGCACATTCCGTTCCGGAGCCGTCCCGGCAAGCCGACCCGCCAAGCAGCAGCCGGCGCAGCCTGTTCCGCCTGGCGGCCGGTTCGCTGCTGCTGACCACGCTATTCGGGCAGCGGCCGATGGCGGCAGCCGCTGCCACTTCATCCGGCGGCACGGGCGCCGCACCCGGCGCATGGGCCAGCGGCGGCACGCGCCGGATCGGCCAGGCAATGAGCTTTCCGGACCCGTTCACGGATTCGCTCGAATCGGCGTGCAGGCTGATCTGCTCGACGACCATCGGGCCCTGTCATACCGCCTCGCCGGAACGCGTCGACATCAGCGACGGCTGGGACGGCATCCCGCTGCGCATGGCGCTGCGCGTCGTCGATGAGGCCTGCCGTCCGGTGCCGGACGCGATCGTCGAGATCTGGCACACCAACTACACCGGAGGTTATTCCGGAAACATCATGCGCATGTGCAACAACGACCCGGACGACCGCGAAAGGCAGTTCTTCCGCGGTTACCAGTGCACCGATGCGCGGGGTGTGGTCGCCTTCGACACCTGCTATCCCGGCTGGTACCGCGGCCGCGCGGTGCATGTCCATGTGCGCGTGCAGCTCGGCGATTATCAGGCCGATGACCGTGCGCCCAGCAGCGTCGTCACGCAGTTGCTGTTCAGTGACGAACTGAACGGCCGGATATTCGAAGAGCACGCGCTGTACCAGCGCTTCGGCCAGCCGGACACCACGCTGGAAACTGACGGCGTGGTCGGCGGGGAGGCGGACAAGACGCCTTATCTGTTCGAGGTCAGCCGCATGGACGATGGTGTGATGTTCGCCCACAAGACGCTGGTGGTCCGCCAGGCCATGGACGAGCCGCTGTGCAGGGCCAGCGGCGCTCGCTGGGGCGGACGAGGGCCGATGGGTGGGCCGGGCGGCCCGCCTCCGGGGGGCGATCGCCGCATGCCGCCGCCGGATGGGCGCTTTCCTTCCGCTGGAGGCTAGAGACATGCCCAGGCAGGCCGTCGGAATGAATCCTGTCTTTTATCGGTACAGGTGATCGAGGTAGTATTACAAAAAGGAAATACAGACGGAGCCCGCCATGACCATCTCGATACGTCTGCCCGCCGAAGACGAAGCCCTGCTCGAGCGTGCCGCCAGCCGGCTGCACGTGAGCAAGTCGGAGTTCATCCGGCGCAGCATCGCGGCCTATGCCGCCAAGGTCGTGCCGGCGGAACGCAGTGTGGCCGAGATCGACGATCTGTATATCGGTAAGGGGGGCGGCTTGCGACAGCCGGAAAGCGTGGCCGATCCCCGCAAACGAGCCGTCGTGGAGCGCCTGCGTGAAAAGCACGGATACGCTGACTGACACCGGCTTTCTGGTCGCCCTGTTCAACGATGGCGACATTCACCACGCCAGCGCAAGGAAGATGCTGGCGAAACTGGCCGGCGCCCGCCTGTACACCGTCTGGGAAGTGCTGACCGAAGCTGGGCATCTGCTGGATGACGTGGGCAAGCTCAATCTCATGCGCTGGGCTGCTGCCGGGCGTTTGACGCTCTTGGCGAGCGAACCAGCCAGCTTGGGAGACATGGCCGATTTCATGGTGCGGTATGCAGACGGTGGGGCTGATCTGGCCGATGTGGCGCTTGTTTTCGCTGCCGATCGTACCGGCATCCACAACATCCTTACCGTGGATCGCCGCGATTTCGACCGCTATCGCAGTCCGCGAGGCAAGAAGCTCAAGCGGCTGTGGATCGAGGATTGAAACACCCGAAAGAACATCGAGGCCGTCCTGCAGCACGACCCTTGCGAGCCTGAGGCGTGCCGGCCCGGCACGCCTCAGGCTGCTTCATTTCCTGACCGCCCTCACGATGCCGATCAGGATGCAAGCGCCGACGACGCCGGCCACCAGGTAGCCGATCCAGCCGCCGAAGGAGACGCCGAGGATTCCGAACAGGAAGCTCGCCACCGAGGCGCCGATGATGCCGAGCACGATGTTCATCAGGACGCCGGTATTGCTCTTCATCAAACCCGAAGCAATCCAGCCCGCGATGCCGCCAATGATGACCGCGGCCAGCCAGCCGATACCCATGTCGCTCATCTGCACGTCCTCCCGATCAGTTGAAACAGTGGAAATGCCCGCTGCCGCTGCAATGGCGGCGCAAACCGGATTATGCGGGAGCGCTTCGCGGCGCCCAGACGGAAATGGAAAGAAAGCATTACGCGGGCCCGGGGCCTGCCGGGTGGAGGCGTTCGAGGCAAGCGCATCGGCTCAGGCGCCGAGATCGGCGAGGGGATGCGGGCCGCTGTAACGAGGCTCGAAGTGGTCCGCGATGATCTCGTCGGGGACGGCTTCCAGGCTGGCGAATTGCCAGCGCGGCTTGCGGTCCTTGTCGATCAGCAGCGCACGCACGCCTTCGGCGAAGTCGCGGTGGGCGGTGGCGGCGACCGAGACGTGGTATTCGGTGCGGAACACCTCGGCCAGCGACATGTGGCGCGTCCTTTGCCACAGTTCCCACGACAGCTTTGCCGAACTCGGCGCGCCGTGCGCGAAAGTCTTGCCGGCGTTGGCGAGCC
This sequence comes from Thauera butanivorans, assembly GCF_048398245.1. Lineage (NCBI taxonomy): Bacteria > Pseudomonadati > Pseudomonadota > Betaproteobacteria > Rhodocyclales > Zoogloeaceae > Thauera > Thauera butanivorans. The sequence continues at coordinate 4,306,905 of NZ_CP183038.1, read as the reverse complement.
AGGGGTCGGCATCGTCGACCAGCGCGGCCAGGCGGGCGGCGATGGCTGCCAACCCGTCGTGGCCGATCAATGCCTCGATGCGGTCGTAATGTGCCCGCAATGGCGAGTCCGGCACTGCTGTGGATTCGGCCAGGCGGTCGAGCAGGGCGCCGAGGCGGGCGTGGTTGGCGGTGTTGCCGGCCGCATCCGGTGTTTCCCAGCGGGTCTCGGCGAGCAGCGCCGGCAACTGCGTCCGCTGGGCGTCGTCGATGATGAAATCGGCCAGCCCGGCGAAGCGGGCGTCGGCGGCGTTGATCGGTACGCCGGTCAGCGCCAGGAACAGCCCGCTGCGGCCCGGCATGCGGCGCAGGAACCAGCTGCCGCCGACGTCCGGGTACAGGCCGATGGTGATCTCCGGCATCGCCATGCGGGTGGTGGGGGTGGCGACACGGTGCGAGGCGCCGGCCATCAGGCCGATGCCGCCGCCCATGACGATGCCCTGGCCCCAGCACAGCACCGGCTTGGGGTAGGTGTGGATGCGGTGGTCGAGGCGGTATTCGCGCTCGAAGAAGGCCTTGACCTCGGCCGGTGCCTCGCCTGCGGGTGCGGCCTTGATCGCATGGTGGAGCGCGGCGACGTCGCCGCCGGCGCAGAAGGCCTTCTCACCCGCACCGTCGAGCAGCACGCCGACGATGGCGGGGTCGGCCGCCCAGGCGTCGAGCTGCGGCGCGAGGCGGTCGATCATCTGCAGCGACAGGGCGTTGAGGCTCCTGGGCGCGTTCAGCGTCGCATGGCCGAAGCGCCGGCCGCAGGCGGTGGGGATTTCACGCAGGATCACGCAGTCATTGGCTGCCGGGGCCGATGCCGGCGGTGTCGGGATGGATTCGGGGTGTCTGCTCATCGGCATCTCTCCATTGATGGTATGCGGCGGCCTGCGCAGGGACATGCCGCGGCCGCCGTTCTCATTTTCGCCGCCGGGGCCTCCCAGGGCCAACAAGGCGGCGGGAGGCAGCGGCCCGCAGCGCTGCGGAGCGTGGCCGTCCTTCAGCGTCCGCGCGCCGCGCGGATCAGTTGCGCGCCCCGTTCGGCGATCATGATGGTCGGCGAGCTGGTGTTGCCCGAGGTGATGCTGGGCATGATCGAAGCATCGACGACGCGCACGCCGGCGATGCCACGCAGCCGCAGTTCGGAGTCGGTGACGGCGGAATCGTCGTCGCTGCGTCCCATCCTGCAGGTGCCGACCGGGTGGAAGATGGTGGTGCCGATGTTGCCGGCGGCATGGATCAACTGCTCGTCGGTGGTGAAGTCCGGCCCCGGCAGGTATTCGACCGGCTGGAAGGGCGCCAGCGCCGGCTGGCTGGCGATCTTGCGGGTCAGGCGCAACGCGCGCGCGGCCTTCTGGCGGTCGGCCTCGTGCGTCAGGTAGCAGGGGGCGATCTTCGGTGCGCTGGCGGGGTCGCGGTCGCGGATGTCGATATGGCCGCGGGATTGCGGGCGCAGGTCGCAGACGCTGGCGGTGAAGGCCGGGAATTTGTGCAGCGGGTCGCCGAACTTGTCCAGCGACAGCGGCTGGACGTGGTATTCCAGATCGGGTGTCGGCACCGAGGGGTCGGAATGCGCGAACAGGCCGAGCTGGCTGGGTGCCATCGTCAGCGGGCCGCTCCGTTTGAAGGCGTATTCCAGCGCCATCATGGCCTTGCCCCACAGGCTGTTGGCCTGGCGGTTCAGCGTCTTGATGCCCTGCACCTTGTATACGCTGCGGATCTGCAGATGGTCCTGCAGGTTGCGACCGACGCCGGGCAGCGCATGGGCGACCGGAATGCCGAGTTCCTGCAGCAGGGCCGGATCGCCGATGCCGGAGCGCTGCAGGATGGCTGGAGAGCCGACGGCGCCGGCGGCGAGCACGACCTCGATGCGGCTGCGTGCCACGCAGGCCTCGTTGCCGAGGCGGAATTCGATGCCGCGTGCCTGGCGGCCTTCCAGCACCAGCTTGTCGGACAGCGCACCGGTGACGATGCGCAGGTTCGGGCGCTTGCGCACCGGATCGAGGAAGCCGCGTGCGCTGCTCCAGCGCGTGCCGCGCTTCTGGTTCACTTCGAACTGGCTGACGCCGAGGTTGTTGCCGCCGTTGAAGTCGGGCGTGGCCGGAACGCCGGCCTGCGTTGCCGCTTCGGCAAAGCGGTCGAGGATGTCCCATCTCAGGCGCTGCTGTTCCACCCGCCATTCGCCCTTGCCGCCGTGGAGGTCGTTGCCGCCGGTCCAATGGTTCTCGACGCGCTTGAACAGCGGCATGACTTCTTTCCAGGCCCAGCCGGCATCGCCGGTGGCTTCGGCCCAGGAATCGTAGTCGCGCGCCTGGCCGCGCAGATAGAGCATGGCGTTGATCAGCGTGCTGCCGCCCAGGCCCTTGCCGCGGGCGTAGATGATGGAGCGGCCGTTGAGGCCCGGCTCCGGTTCGGTCTTGTAGCACCAGTCGGTGCGCGGATTGTTGATGCAGTACAGGTAGCCGACCGGGATCCTGGTCCAGATCCATCTTTCGTCGTTGCCGGCTTCGAGCAGCAGCACGCTCACGTCGGAGTCTGCCGACAGGCGGTTGGCCAGCACGCAGCCGGCGGCACCGCCGCCGACCACGATGTAATCGAATTCACCGAAGTCTTTCATGGGGGCACTCCTGGGGGTCGAGTTTCGTGGCGCCCGCCGCCGGGGGGTGGCGGGCGGTCCGCTGAGGAGGACTTGCCGGGTCAGTTGACCGGCATCACGAACTCGGGCCCCTTGGAGCCGCTGTCGGGCCAGCGCTGCATGATGCTCTTGTAGCGGGTGTAGAAGCGCACGCCTTCCTCGCCGTAGCCGTGGTGGTCGCCGAACAGGCTCTGCTTCCAGCCGCCGAACGAATGCCAGGCCATCGGCACCGGCAGCGGCACGTTGATGCCGACCATGCCGACCTGGATCTTCTGGGCGAATTCCTGCGCCGTGCGGCCGTCGCGGGTGTAGCAGGCGACGCCGTTGCCGAAGGCGTGGGCGTTGATCATCGCCACCGCCTCGGCGAAGGTATCGACGCGGACCACGCACAGCACCGGGCCGAAGATTTCCTCGTCGTAGATCTTCATGCCGGGCTTGACGTGGTCGAACAGCGTGGCGCCGAGGAAGTAGCCGTCTTCGCGGCCGGGCACGACCAGGCCGCGGCCGTCGAGCACCAGGCTGGCGCCCTGTTCGACGCCGGAAGCGATGTAGTCCTCGATGCGCGCCTTGGCCTCCTGCGTGACCACCGGGCCCATGTCGGCACCGCTGGCTTCGCCGTCGTCGACCTTGAGCTTTTCGGCGCGGCTCTTCACCTTGGCGATCAGCTCGTCGGCGATGCTGCCGACCGCGACCGCGACCGAGATCGCCATGCAGCGTTCGCCGGCCGAGCCGTAGGCGGCGCCGATCAGCGCGTCAGCCGCTTGGTCGAGGTCGGCGTCGGGCATCACCACCATGTGGTTCTTGGCGCCGCCCAGGGCCTGGGCGCGCTTGCCGTTGCGCGCGGCGGTCTCGTAGATGTATTTCGCGATCGGGGTCGAGCCGACGAAGCTGACCGCCTGCACGTCGGGGTGGTTCAGCAGCGCATCCACCGCGGTCTTGTCGCCCTGCACGACGTTGAACACGCCTGCCGGCAGGCCGGCTTCGCGGAACAGCTCGCCGAGCAGCAGCGAGGGCGAGGGGTCGCGCTCGGAGGGCTTCAGCACGAAGGCGTTGCCGCAGGCGATCGACACCGGCGCCATCCACATCGGCACCATGACGGGGAAATTGAACGGGGTGATGCCGGCGGTGACGCCCAGCGGCATGCGCTGGTTCCAGTTGGCGATGCCGCCGCCCACGTTGTCGGAGTACTGGCCCTTCAGAAGCTGCGGAATGCCGCAGGCGAACTCGATGATTTCCAGGCCGCGCTGCACTTCGCCCCTGGCGTCGGGGAAGGTCTTGCCGTGCTCGCGGGTGACCAGACGGGCGAGGTCGCCGGTGTGGCGCTCGACCAGTTCCTTCATCCGGAACAGCACGCGGGCGCGGCGCTGGACGGCCAGCGCGCCCCACTCGGGCTGGGCGGCGGCAGCGGAGGCGACGGCGGCATCGACTTCGGCCCGGGTTGCAAGCGCGACCTGGCGCGAAACCTTGCCCAGGGCGGGATCGTAAACCGCGGTCTCGCCGCCTTCACCGGGGCGGAATTCGTTGTCGATCCAGTGGCCGACGCGGCTTTGGGGCGAGGCGTAGGTAAAGCTCATATCGATTTCTCCTTCTGTGGTGTGTGGGGGCTTGGTGCTTTGCATTAAAACGACTGCGGGGGGACTGGTCCAATGACTTATTATTAGATTTGATATTTTGATTGCTAATATCCCGGGCCTTTGGAGCCAGCCCCCGGCGCAGCTGCGCGGGGGGCGCCTCAGACGATGCCGAATGTGTAGTACACGGCGATGACCAAGAAGGCCGCTATCGTCTTGATGATGGTGATGGCGAAAATGTCCTTGTAGGACTGGCGGTGGGTCAGGCCCGTCACCGCGAGCAGCGTGATGACGGCACCGTTGTGCGGCAGGGTGTCCATGCCGCCGGAAGCCATGGCGGATACCCGGTGCAGCACTTCCATCGGAATGCCCGCCGCCGTCGCGTTCTGGATGAAGGTGTCGGCCATGGCGGCGAGCGCAATGCTCATGCCGCCGGAGGCGGAGCCGGTGATGCCGGCCAGCGAGGTGATCGTCACCGCCTGGTTGATCAAGGGATCGGGAATCGCCTTGAGGCCTTCGGCCACCACCAGGAAGCCGGGCAGTCCGGCGATGACAGCGCCGAAACCGTATTCCGAGGCGGTATTCATCGTCGCCAGCAGCGAGCCGCCGATCGCCAACTGGGTGCCTTTGGCGAAGCGTCTGGCCACCGTCTTGAAGGCGAACACCATCACCGTCAGGATGCCCGCCAGCAGGGCCGCCTCCACCGCCCAGATGGCGACAACCTTGGAAACGTCGGTCGTTATCGATGTGGTGGCGCCCGCCAGGGTCATTTCGTGCATGTCGCCGTAGAAGCGCGGGATCAGGCTGGTGAAGACCTTGTTCATCACGCCGACCAGCACCAGCGGCAGCAGCGCGATCGCGGGGTGGGGCATGTTGTCGTGGTCGAAGGGCTCGGGCTCGTTCATCAGGCTGCTGCCGTAGCCTTCGCTGGCGGCCGCGGCGCGGCGGCGCTGCACTTCCAGATAGATCAGGCCGGTGATCAGGATGAACACCGCGCCGGTGACGCCCAGCCAGGGCGCGGACCAGGTGTCGGTCTTGAAGAAGGTGCTGGGAATGATGTTCTGTATCTGCGGCGAGCCGGGCAGCGCGTCCATCGTGAAGGTGAAGCCGCCCAGCGCGATCGTGCCCGGAATCAGGCGCTTGGGGATGTTGCTCTGGCGGAACATCTCGGCGGCGAAGGGATAGACGGCGAAGACGACGACGAACATCGACACGCCGCCGTAGGTCAGCAGCGCGCAGACCAGCACGATGGAGAGGATCGCCCGCTTCTGGCCGACGAGTCCGATCACCGTGGAGACGATCGATTTGGAAAAGCCCGACAACTCGATGACCTTGCCGAAAATGGCGCCCAGCAGGAAGACCGGGAAGTAGAGCTTGACGAAGCCCACCATCTTTTCCATGAAGACGCTGGAGAACATCGGCGCCACCAGGGATGGATCGACCAGGAACACCGCGCCTAGCGCTGCGACCGGGGCAAACAGGATGACGCTGTAGCCGCGGTAGGCCACGAACATCAGGAAGGCAAGTGCCGCGATGACGATCAGCAGGCTCACGATATCTCCTCTTCTGGTTATGACGAAAGAAAATCCCCCCTTCATTGCGAAAGGGCGCAAGGGTGCAGCGCGAGGGATTTAAAACCGCCGAAAACCATCCGGTCCAATGAGTTATCATTGGATTAGTTATTTCGATTGCTAATATCAAATGGACTATTCGGGCCTACGGGCTTTCGTGATGACTGCCCAGGAGGGGAACCTGACGCGGGCGGCCGACCGGCTGTGCATCACCCAGCCGGCCCTGAGCCTGCAGCTCAAGAAGCTGCAGGGATCCCTCGGCCTGAGCCTGTTCGAACGCTTGCCGCGCGGCGTCCGCCTGACCCAGGCAGGCCGCCAGCTGTTGCCGGCGGCCGAGCGGGCGCTGGCGGCGGCTTCCGAGTTCCGTGCCGCGGCGGCCGACCTCAAGGGCAGCCTGATGGGCACGCTGCGCCTGGGCACCATCGTCGATCCGGAGTTCCTGCGCCTGGGGGTGTGCCTGCGCCTGCTTGCGGAGCGCCATCCCGGCGTGTCCTTCATGCTGAGCCACGGCATGTCGGGCGCGATGGCGCGGGAGGTGGAGGCGGGCAGCCTGGATGCCGCCTTCGCGATGGGCGCGCCGGGCCTGGAAGACTTGCGGGACCGCTTCCACGTCCTCGTGCTGACGGGTTTCATCTACCGCGTCGTCGCGCCGCCGAGCTGGGGCGGGCAGGTGCGGGGCAAGGGCTGGCGGGCGCTGGCCCAGCTGCCCTGGATCTGGACGCCGCCGGAGTCGGTGCATCACCGCCTGTTGAACCGTATCGCCGCGGCGGAGAATGTCGAGTTCAAGGTCGTGGCCCAGGTCGACCTGGAGCCTTCGATGATGGACCTGGTCAGGTCGGGCGTCGCGCTTTCGCTGGCGCGCGACAGCTTGGCTCTGCACGCTGCCCACGCCGACGGCGTGGTGATCGCCGACGCCGTCATGGTGCCGGCGGCGCTGGGCTTCATCTGCCGCAAGGACAGGGTCAAGGAGCCGCCGATCGTCGCCGCGATGGAAGCCGTCGCCGAAGCCTGGCGCGGCGACATGCGTTGAGCGGCAAAACCCCACTGCGCTTTTCGTAGCAAGGTGCCATGTCGCGTTGCGTGCGACAAGGAGGCCTGCGCCGGCTGCAATGCACGAAAAGCTTGCGCAGGCAGTCACGAAAGTAAATGATAATGGTCATCATTACTTGTTTCGGGAGCTGATCTCCGGGCTTTCCGCGAGTCTGGCTCATCTGACTGGAAGCATGGATGGCCTTGAATCAAACGATGGGCGCGGGAATCGCCCGTGATCTTTTGCTGCCGCCCGGCACGATGCGCGCCGGCGAGTTCTGCGCGGGCGACTACCATTTCGTCGGTGCGCGGATGGCGTCGGACGAACCGGTGCTCGCCGGCAGCATGTTCCGCCTGGGCGGCGGGCACGGGCTCGACGTGCATTGCACCCAGGTCTGCGATCTTCGCGACCTGCGCTCGCGGGTCTCGCTGGCCCCGGGGCTGCGTATCACGGTATTGCTGGCCGGCAATGTCGATGTGTCCTTCGGCGCGCAGCGCGTCGATCTGTCGGCGGGGCAGCGGCAAGCCGCAGCATGCGGCATGATGGTCGGCACCACGCGGCAGGAGACTTTCGAGCGCCGCTGGCAGCGGGGCAAGCTCGAGCGCAAGGTGAGCCTGTTCATGTCGTCCGAATGGCTGCAGCAGCAAGGGCTTGCCGATGCCGGGACGGACCCGCGCGTGCGCAGCTTTCTCGATCGCAATCTGGCGACACAGCCCTGGCGGCCGTCGCCGCGCGCCGTGGCGCTGGCCGAGCAGCTGATGCAGTTGACGGCCGGCCCGGCACCGCTGGGGCGCTTGCTGATCAACAGCCGGGCGGTCGAACTGGCCCATGAGGCGCTGGGCAGCCTGACGGCGCAGGCCGGCAATGCCGGACTGCGCCCGTGCCAGCACGAGCGCCTGGCCCGATTGCGCGATTTCCTCGCCAGCGATGCGGCGCTGGAGCTGAGCCTGGACGGGATCGCCCGCTGGGCGGGGCTCAGTGCCAGCGCGCTGCAACGCCATTTCCGCGCTGCCTATGGAACGTCGATCATCGAATTCCGGCGCGATGCGCGCCTGCACAAGGCGCGCATCGACCTGGAACAGCGCGGCTTGAGCGTGGCCCAGGCCGCCCATGTGGCGGGCTACAACAGCGCCGCCAATTTCGCCACGGCCTTCAAGCGCCGCTTCGGACTGTCGCCCAAGATGGTGCGGGCACGCATCTGAACGGCGCTGTGGCCTCAAAGCGCATCCGGCAAACATTCGTGCGTGTCCGGCAAACCACGGCAAGGCGATGGAATGCTGAAATGCCTGCCGAAGCACGCTCGGGTTCCGTGCGTGCCTGTCGCTCGCGCAGTGCGCGACTCCAGATCCTACCGAAGCCGAAGCTGCCCACGCCCATGAAACCCACCGCCGACATCCATTCCCATCGTTCCGTCCTGCCGCTTGCCCGCTGCATCCTGGCCGCCATTGCGGCAATGGCGGCCAGCGCTTCCGTCCATGCCCAGGAAGAGAGCATGCTGAGCGCGGTCGTCGTCTCCGCCGCCGGCAAGCAGCAAATGGTCAAGGACGCGCCGGCGTCGATTTCCGTGATCACCCGCGAGGAGCTCGACAAGCTGCCGGTCGGCAGCGCGGTCGAGGCCATCAACCGCCTGGAAGGCGTCAACGTCAATGGCGACAGCCCCAATTCCAGCGACATCTCGATCCGCGGCATGCCCGGCGAATACACCCTGATCCTGGTGGACGGCAAGCGGCAGGGCACGCGCGAGACCATGAACCGCGGCACCGGCGGTGTACAGGCCAACTTCCTGCCGCCGCTCGATGCGATCGAGCGCATCGAGGTGGTGCGCGGCCCGATGGGCACCTTGTACGGCGCCGACGCGATGGGCGGCGTGATCAACATCATCACCCGCAAGGTGCCGGCCGCGTGGCGCGGCTCGGTCACGCTGTCGGCGACCAAGCAGGAACATTCCGATCTCGGCGACAGCCGCCAGGCCGACTTCTGGGTGGGTGGGCCGATCAAGGCCGATGCGCTCGGCCTGCAGGTCTACGGCCAGTACGTGCGCCGCTACGAGGACGACATCTACTACCCCCTGCCTTTCGTCAGCGGCGCCCACGGCAGCCGCGACCGCTCGATCGGCGCCAAGCTCAGCGCAAAGCTGAGCGACAAGCAGGACCTGACCCTGGACGTGGGCACCGAGGACTTCAGCTACCTGCGCGAGCCGGGCCATTCCATCGCCGCGACCGCGGATGGCACCGAGACCCGCCACAGCCGCGACCACATCTCGCTGACGCACGAAGGGCGCTGGTCCTTCGGCACGTCCCGCGTGGTGCTCAGCCAGGAAGTGGGCAAGCAGAACGACTACACCAATGGCGCGCGCAACGTCGCCCGGCCGGAAGTGACCAACCGCGTGTTCGACGGCCAGCTGTCGCTGCCCTTCAGCCGCCACCTGCTGCGCCTCGGCGCCCAGTACCAGCTCAGCAGCGTCGAAGGCATCAGCCAGCAGGATTCCATCCCGGGTTTCCCGGCACCGAACGTGGACAAGGTAGACATCGATTCGTGGGCCTTGTCGGCGGAAGACGATTTCTTCTTCAGCGATCGCTTCACGCTGACGGCCGGCGTGCGTCTCGACCACCACGAACTCTACGGCTCGCACTGGTCGCCGCGGCTGTACGGGGTGTATCAGCTCGACGAGGCGTGGACCCTGCGCGGCGGCGTCGCCAGCGGCTTCAAGGCGCCGACGCTGCGCCAGAGCGTGGCGGGCTACTGCATGACCACCGGCGGCAACACGCCCAAGCGCGGCAATCTGTGCGGCAATCCGAACCTCGATCCGGAAACCAGCCTGACGCAGGAGTTCGGCGTGGCCTGGCAGTGGGCGCCGAGTTCCAGCCTCAGCGCGACGGTGTTCAACAACGACTTCAAGAACAAGGTCGCCAGCTACGACACCGGCGTGGACGATCCGCGCATGCCCTCGCGCAGCATCTACGTCTACGACAACATCGACAACGTCACCATCCGCGGCCTGGAAGTGGCGCTGAACTTTCCGCTCACCCGCACGCTGGGCTTCGACGGCAACTACACCTACGTGAAGTCCGAGCGCGAGGGCGGCGGCGAGTTCTCCTACGACAACAGCTCCCTCGACGGCAAGCCGCTGGACAAGACGCCCAGGCACATGCTGAAGGCCCAGCTCGACTGGACGCCCAATGATGCCTTCTCCGCCTGGCTGCGTGCCAACTACTACGGCAAGTCCTACTACGCCGGCTTCCGCAACGGCGCGACGAACGTGCGCGAGCGCCCGGCCTCGGCCACGCTGGACATCGGCGGGCAGTACGCCTTCAGCCCCACGCTGACGCTCAAGGCCGCGCTGCTCAACGTCACCGACCGCATGGTCGCGATCGACAACCGCACGCGCACCACCGGCCTCGACGGCAACTGGATGCAGGACGAGGGCCGCCGCCTGTGGGTGGCCTTGAACGCGGGCTTCTGATGGGCATGCGGCGCTTGTGCGGGGCCCTGCGTGCCGTTCTGGCCGGCCTGCTGTCCGCGCTGTCGCTGGGGGCGGCGGCGGAAGTGGCGGTGACCGACCAGGCCGGCCGCCGCGTGGTGCTGTCCCAGCCCGCGCAGCGCATCGTGCTGACCGACACCTCGGACTTCATCACCCTCGCCCTCATCGACGACCGTCCGGCGCAGCGCCTGGTGGCGTGGAACCGCTGGCGCCTGGATGCGGACACGCTGGGCGCGCTGCGCGAGGCCGATCCCGCTTTCGACGACATCCTGCAGCTCAGCGTCGACGACCCGAACAACTTCCCGCTCGAACGCGTCATCGCGCTGAAGCCCGACCTTGTCGTGCTGCATCCGCGTTTCATGGCCGTCGGGCGCCTGATTCGCCAACTGGAGGCGGCCGGCATCGGCGTGGTGGTTTTGCGCCTGACCCCCAGCTTCCGCAGCGAGCGGCCACTGGACGGCCTGCAGCAGCTCGGCGTGCTGATCGGCCGCAGCGAACAGACCGATGCCTACATGGCCTTCTTCCAGGAGCGCCTCGAGCGCATCCGCAGCCGCGCCGCGACCGTGCAGCGGCGCCCCGTGGTGCTGCTCGAGCCGCACGCGGGCAGTGCCGCCTGCTGCTCTTCGGTGGGAAGCGGCGAGAGCATCGGCGACCTCGTCACCATCGCCGGGGGGCGCCACATCGGCGAGGAAGTGCTGCCTGGCATGTTCGGCCAGCTGAGCCTGGAATACGTGCTCGATCAGGATCCGGAGGTCTATATCGGCGCGGGCGGCGCCTACCTCGCCGAGCGCGGCGGGCTGGTGCTCGGCGTGAATACCACGCCGGCCGCCGCGCAGGCCTCGCTGGGCCGGGTACTGCAGCGCAAGGGAATGTCCGGCATGCGCGCGGTCGAGGATGGGCGCACCCACGGCATCTGGTTTCCGCTCACCGGCGGCCTGAGCATCGTCGCGCTCGAAGCCGTCGCCAAATGGGTGCTGCCCGACTTGTATGCCGACATCGACCCGCAGGCGACGATGGACGAGATCAACAGCCGCTTCCTCGCCACGCCGCTGCGCGGCACCTTCTGGACCAACGGGCCGGGGCAGCCCGCCGGTTTCGTCGTTCCCGGCCGGAGCAATCGATGACGCGTGAGGCCTGTCATCCGGCCGTGGTGGTGTCGACAGCCGGGCTCGACACGCTGGACGAGTACCGCCGACTGATCTGGCGCCGCCGCGGCCTGGTGGCCTTGCTGCTGATTCTTGCACTGGCCAGCGCACTGACCGACTTCGTCAGCGGTCCATCCTCGCTCGGCGTGGTGGATGCGCTGCGCGGGCTGTTCGATGCCGGATCGCTGGGGCGCGGCCAGCGCGTGATCCTGTGGGAGGTACGGCTGCCGATCGCGGTGCTGGCGGTGCTGGTCGGCATGGCGCTGGCGCTCGCCGGGGTCGAGATGCAGACCATCCTCGGCAACCCGCTGGCCGAGCCGTTCACCCTTGGCGTGTCGTCGTCGGCGGCACTCGGCGCCGCGCTTGCGATCGTGCTCGGGGTGGGCGTTCCAGGCTTCGATCTGGCCTGGCTGGTGCCGGCCAATGCCTTCGTGTTTGCGCTCGGTGCCCTGCTGCTGCTGCAACTGCTCGCGCGCACCCACCAGGCCGGGCCGGAGACGCTGGTGCTGTTCGGCATCACCATCGGCTTTGCCGCCGGCGCGCTGCTGTCGCTGCTGCAGTTCGTTGCCAGCGAGGACGCGCTGCAGCAACTGGTGTTCTGGACCATGGGCAGCCTGGCGCGCGCCGACTGGACCAACGTCGGCCTGCTGACCGCCGTGCTGGTCGTGACGATGCCGTTCTCGTGGCGTGCCGCGCGCCGGCTCACCGCGCTGCGGCTGGGGGACGACCGCGCGCGCAGCTTCGGCATCAACGTCGACCGCCTGCGGCTGTGGGCGCTGGTGCGCGCCAGCCTGCTGGCGGCGACGGCGGTGGCGCTGGTCGGCACGATCGGCTTCGTCGGCCTGGTCGGGCCGCACATGGCGCGCCTGCTGGTCGGCGAGGACCACCGCTTCCTGCTGCCGGCCAGCGTGGTCTGCGGCGCGCTGCTGATGTCGCTGGCCTCGGTGATCAGCAAGACCCTGGTGCCCGGCGTGCTGATGCCGGTGGGCATCGCCACCTCGCTGGTCGGCCTGCCGGTGTTCCTGGTCCTGATCACCCGGCGCCACCGGCGCAGATGAGGCGATGAGCACCACGAATACCACGCCGGCGCTGGAAGTCCGGCACCTCACGGTGTCCTACCGCAACCGTCCGGTGCTCGGCGACCTGAGCCTGCCGCCGCTGCTGCCGGGCCAGTTGGTGGCCCTGGTCGGCCCCAATGCCACCGGCAAGTCCACCCTGCTGCGTGCACTCGCCCGGCTGGTGCCGGCCAGCGGCCAGGCACGCTGGGACGGTCAGGACCTGCTCGCCATGCCAGCGGCCGCGCTGGCGCGCACCATCGGCTACATGCCGCAGAGCCTGCCGGAAACCGCCGCGCTGAACGTGCTGGAAGTCACCCTGACGGCGATGCAGGCCCGCGCCCTGCCGGCGCGCGAGGAAGAGCTCGCGGCGATGGCGGTGCTCGAACGCCTGGGCATCGACGACCTCGCGATGCGGCGGCTCGATCAGCTTTCCGGCGGCCAGCGCCAGGTTGCCGCGCTGGCCCAGGCGATCGCGCGCGACTCTCCCATCCTGCTGCTCGACGAGCCCACCAGCGCGCTCGACCTGCGCCACCAGTGGCGGGTGATGGACACGGTGCGCCGGCTGGCCGACGGCGGCCACTTGGTGATCACGGTGCTGCACGACCTCGCCCTGGCGGCGCAGTGGGCCGACCACATCCTGGTGATACACCGGGGCCGTCTGCACGCCTGCGGCACGCCGCAGGCCGCGATCACGCCGGAGATGCTGCGCACCGTCTATGGCGTGGAAGCGCGCGTGCAGCACTGCGAGCGCGGACGCACGATGGTGCTGATCGATGGCCCGGCCGAGGCGCCGCCGGCCTGAATCCATTTCCCCCTCGACCGAGGAGTCTTCATCATGACCCAGCTTGTTGCGCAGGCGCAGGTGCGCCTGGCCGAAGCCGAACACACCCTGATGCGCCTGGGCGAACACATGCGCGAACACGGTTTCGAATTCCAGCGCGACGGCGCCGACTGGAAACTCGCCATCCACGGCGGCCTGATCCATATCCGCGTCGACGGCGAGCAACTCGACATCCGCGCCGAAGCCGCGACGATGGATGCACTGTACGACCTCAAGGCCGTGGTGGCGAGCCACCTGCTGGAGTTTTCTTCCCAGGCGGTCGAAATCCGCTGGTATGGCGACGGCAGCCAGTTGCGCGAGCCGCCGGCCTTCCGTGTGCTGCGGGTGATCGCCGCGCGCGACCTGACTGCGCGCATGCGCCGCATCACCCTTGCCGGCGAACGGCTCGAACGCTATGCCGGCCTGGGCAATCTGCATTGCAAGCTGCTGCTGCCGCAGCCGGGCAACACCGAGCCGGAATGGCCGACCCTGGATGCCAACGGCCTGCTGCGCATGCCGGAGGGCGACAAGCGGCTGGACATGCGCACCTATACCATCCGCGACATCGATCCGGCGGCGGGCACGCTGGAGATCGACATGGTGGTGCATGAACCTGCCGGCCCTGGCGGCAGTTGGGCGCAGCGCGCCCGCCCCGGCGACCGGGTCGGCATGCGCGGGCCGGGCGGCCTGGGCGCACGCGAGGCCGACTGGACTCTGCTCGCCGGCGATGAGACCGCGCTGCCGGCCATTGCACGCATTCTGGAGAACCTGCCGGCCGACGCACGTGGCGTGGCGCTGGTCGAAGTCCAGGACGCAAGCGACCGCCTGGCGCTGCGCGTGCCGGCCGGCATCGAACTGCGCTGGCTGCTGCGCGGCTCGCAGGCGCCGGGTACCACCACCCTGCTGCCAGATGCCGTGCGCGCCGTGGCCTGGCCGGAGTCCGGCACGCGGCTGTTCGTCTGGGCCGGCCTGGAGTTCGACGCCTTCCGCGCAGTACGTGCGTACGTGCGCAAGGAACGCGGCCTCACGCCGGCCGAACATCTGGTGGTGGCCTACTGGCGGCGCGGGCGCAGTGAAACCGAGTTCAAGAACGTGCCTGCCGATGACTGAACCGGCTTCTTTCGGCGCGGGCAGGGCGTCACGCACCTCGCCTGCGGGGGCCGCCTGTCCCGAGTCGGCGGGCGAGTCCTGTCCCGGGCCGGGTGGCAGCGCCCGGCCAGAAAAGCTCCGACCAGCAAAGATCCTGCCGGGTGGGACCCGGACTGCAAAGGCCCAGGCCAGCGGGCCGCGCCTGGCCCGATTCGTGGTGGACATCGGCCCGCTGCGGACCAACCCGGGCTTCCGCCTGCTGTACCTGGCGCGGACGGTGGCACTGATGGTGTACGGCATCAACGCCGTCGCCGTGGCCTGGCAGGTCCATGCGCTCACCCAGTCCTCGCTGCATGTGGCCCTGGTCGGCTTCTGCCTGGCCGGCGGGCAGCTTGCCGGACTGGTGTTCGGCGGCCGCCTGGCCGACCGGCACGACCGGCGCACGCTGATGGTCGGCAGCCGGATCGCCTATGTCGGCGTCGTCGGCCTGCTGCTGGGCAACACGCTGCTGCCGCAGGCCCACGTCGGCGCGATCTACCTGGCGGCGCTGGCCGGCGGCCTCAGCAGCGGCATCGGTGCGCCGGCGCTGATGGCGGTGCTGCCGTCGCTGGTGGCGCGCGGGCAGCTTGCCGCCGCCGGCGCCTTGAGCGCCATCGCCCTGCAGCTTGCCGCGCTGATCGGGCCGATCATGGCCGGGCTGCTGATCGCCGGTGCCGGGCTTGCAAGCTGCTACGCGGTGGTGATGGCAGCGTCGGCGATCACGCCGCTGCTGCTTGCGCGGCTGCCACGGCTGAATGCCGCCCGCGCGGCCGATGAGCCGCCCGGCAAAGGACAGGAGCAAGGGCACGGGGCGCTGGCGGAGTGGCGCGATGGCTTGCGTTTCATCCGCCGCAGCCCGGTGATCTCCGGCATGCTGCTGCTCGATCTGACCGCCAGCCTGCTGGCGATGCCCTTCGTGCTGCTGCCGCAGATTGCCAGCGAGACGCTGGGCGGCGATGCGGCGCTGGTCGGCGTGCTGCATGCGGCGCCGGCGCTGGGCGCGCTGGTGGCAGCGCTGTCATCCGGCTGGACGCGCACGCTGCGCCGTCCCGGCCGCGTGCTGGCAGCGACGGCGGTGCTGTGGGGGCTGGCGGTGGCCGCGGCCGGCCTCACCGGCAGCCTGTGGATGATGCTGGCCTGTCTGGCGCTGGCCGGCAGCGCCGATACCGTTGGCGACATCGTGCGCGGCGCGCTGCTGCAGCAGCACACGCCGGATGCGCTGCGCGGGCGCGTCTCGGCATGCTGGCTGCTGCAGTCGGCCTTGGGGCCGGCGCTCGGCGGCCTGCAGATGGGCTACGTCGCCAGGCGCTTCGCCGTGTCCACGGCCCTGCTGGCCGGCGGCTGCGCCTGTGTCGTCGGCAGCCTTGCCGCCTGGACTGTGGTGCGGGGGTGTTTTCGGGACGAAGGTGCGTCGGGCATCGACCGGAGGTGAGCGATGCCGCGCTGGCGGCGGACGACTGGATGGGGCATTCCGACTACCGGTCTTCGGCCGGGCAGCGAATCGATCTGCTTGTGCAAGGTATGCCTGAGCTTGCGCAGATGCGCGTCGTATCCGCCGGTGCGGAGGAATTCGGCGATCGCAGCCTGCGGGTAGATGGCCGTTCCCAACGTCGAGCTGTATTTCATCGATGCGATTGCCGAGGACCAGCGCCCGCCCGCCACCCAGCCGACGCGGATGCCGGGGGCAAGTGTCTTGGAAAAGCTGCTGCACAGGATGACCTTGTCGCTGAATGCGCGCAACGGCCTGGGGCGGATGGCATCGAAATGGGTGTCGCCGTAGATGTCATCCTCGATCAAGGCGACATCGTATCGTTCCGCCAGCGCCACCAGCTTCGATTTGTCCTCCATCGACAGCGTGATGCCCGTCGGATTGTTGATGTTTGCAATGCTGATGACCGCACGAAGCTGCCCGGCCTTGAGTGCGAGCTCGAGCTGTGCGAGGTCCGTGCCACGCTCGGAGGCGGGAAGTTCCAGCGCGCGCAAGCCGAGGCTGTGGAGCATCTGCAGGATGACGAAATACGTCGGGGACTCCACCGCGATTACTTCACCAGCGCTTCGATCCGCTTGTTGATCTTCTCCGACCGCATCGAGATCATCAGCCCAGGCCATTTGCCCGACAGCTTGAGCACTGAGCAAATCCGTCGAGGGAAATCGAATCGGCGCAATCCTACCCTCACCGATCACGCTGTGAACATCCTGCCGTATCGTGGTATCGGCACCGGCATCCCACGCGTTCTGGAAGATTGGCCGGAGACGTGCTTGGTGAATGACGCGGCTGGCAACGAGTTCAAGGCGGTGATCCCGAGACCCACGCCGGCGACCCCGCAAGTTACCCCGCAAGTTGGGATGCTGCTGGCTCGAATCGAGGGCGAAATGACCCGGCAGGCGCTGGTGGGTACAGGTCTGCCGCCCGTCGGCGGTGTGGGTCTGAACGCGGACTGTGGGCCGAGCCGCATCCGGCAGAAAAAACGCCCGACCCTGTCGGGCCGGGCGCTTGCCGCTGCAACTGCAACACGGGCGGTCAGGAAGGCTTGATCGCGACCTTCAGCACGCCGTCCCTCTGGTTGGCGAACAGCTCGTAGGCGGCGACGATGTCGTCGAGCTTGTACTGGTGGGTGACGAGCACGCCGAGGTCGAGGCGGTCGGCGGCGAGCACGTTCATCAGCCGGCGCATGCGCTCCTTGCCGCCGGGGCACAGCGCGGTGCGGATGGTGTGGTCGCCGAGGCCGGCGGCGAAGTGGGCCATCGGGATCTTCAGGTCTTCCGAATACACCCCCAGGCTGGACAGCGTGCCGCCCGGCTTCAGCACTTTCAGCGACTGCTCCCAGGTGGCCTGGGTACCCAGCGCCTCGATGGAGCTGTCGGCGCCGCGGCCGCCGGTGAGCTTCATCACCTCATCCACCACGTCGCAGTTGCGGAAGTTCAGCGTCACGTCGGCGCCCATCACCTTGGCGATGCCCAGGCGGTGGTCGTTGCCGTCCACTGCGATGATGGTGGTCGCGCCCAGCAGGCGCGCGCCGGCGGTGGCGCACAGGCCGATCGGGCCCTGGGCGAACACCACCACGGTGTCGCCGAGCTTGATGTTGGCGTTCTCGGCGCCCTTGAAGCCGGTGGACATGATGTCCGGGCACATCAGCACCTGCTCGTCACTGAGGCCGTCGGGAATCGGCGCGAGGTTGGCCTGGGCGTCGGGCACCAGCACGTATTCGGCCTGGGTGCCGTCGATCATGTTGCCGAAGCGCCAGCCAGCGGTGGCCTTGTGGCCGTGGGCGCCGCACTGCCCGCTCGGGATCAGGTAGCTGCCATCCTGCGACGGCGCGCCGTCCTGCGCGGCATAGCTGTTGAAGTTCGGGCAGATCGCGCCGGCGATCACGCGCTGGCCTTCGGTATAGCCCTGCACCGCGCTGCCGAGCTTTTCGATCACGCCCACCGGCTCGTGGCCGATCGTCAGGCCGGGCTTCACCGGGTATTCGCCCTTGAGGATGTGTACGTCGGTTCCGCAGATCGTGGTGGTGGTGATGCGGACCAGGGCGTCGTTCGGCCCGATGTCGGGAATGGGCTTGTCCACCAGTTCGATGCGGCCAGGGGCTACGAAAACGGTTGCTTTCATCATCGTCATGAGACTTCCTCCTGGAGTGTGCCGTAAAGCTCTTTCAGTGTAGGCCAGATCGTCGGTGGGCCTCTTCCGCGGGTCTTGATCCAGGTCAATGGAAGCCTGTTTTGTCGGTGCTGAATTGATCTCGATCAAACGAGAATGATTGTCATTTATTGGTATAATCCTGCCGTTCCGTGCGATGCCTGCCAGATGCGGTGTGGCACACGGGCAGCCGCTTGGCCGCGTGATCCGCTCCCGGCCATGCGCGTGCCTTTCGATCCGATGTTCAGCAAGCAACCGACGCCCGCGCGGCTAGGCAGCCAGCCAGATTCCGATGGAGATACCCATGCTGAAGCTGTTGTCTGCCCGTGCGTCCGGGCGTGGTGATGGAATGAAGGTGCCGCTTCGACCGGCGCCGCTGTATGGCGCGCTGCTGGCCCTTGCCGGACTGGCGCCTGCGGCCGCGCTGGCGGTCGAGGACGGCCAGCGCCTGAGCGAGGTCGTGGTCACCGCCACCCAGCGCGAGCAGGCCATCCGCGACGTGCCGGCCGCCGCCTCGGTGGTGTCGCGCGAGGACATCCGCGTCAGCGGTGCTGACAACGTGCTCGGCGCGATCCGCGAGACCCCCGGCGTCGGCTTGCTCGGCCGCAGCGTCGGCGGGCGCAAGACCATGTCGCTGCGCGGCATGGACGGCAAGCACACGCTCTACCTGGTCAACGGCCTGCGCGTGATCTCCACCGACGACTGGGTGGGGCACTCCGACTACCAGTACGACTGGGCGCCGGTCGACGACGTCGAGCGCATCGAGGTGGTGCGCGGGCCGATGTCGGTGCTGTACGGCTCGGACGCGCTCGGCGGCGTGGTCAACACCATCACCCGCCGTCCCGCCGACCACTGGCAGGGCAGCGTGCGCCTGTCCGGCAGCGATGCCCGCGGCGCCGGCGGGGGCG
The DNA here is from genome assembly GCF_048398245.1 of Thauera butanivorans. Taxonomy (NCBI): domain Bacteria; kingdom Pseudomonadati; phylum Pseudomonadota; class Betaproteobacteria; order Rhodocyclales; family Zoogloeaceae; genus Thauera; species Thauera butanivorans. The sequence goes on along the minus strand of NZ_CP183038.1, from coordinate 4,287,898 downwards.
ATGCGGTGGGCGGCGGTGTCCATCTGTCCGGCCCGCTCGGCGACAGCTTGCGCATCGGCCTGTCGGCGACCCATCTCGACCGCGACCCGCTGAAGCTGAAGGAAAACCGCCGGCTGTCCGAAATCGAGGGCACCGAGCTGGATGCCGGCCATCTGCTGCTGTCGTGGGCGCCGCTGGCCGGCCACATCCTCGACCTGGAGCACCGCGTCGCCGACGAGGAGCGCACCCGCCAGCAGATCAGCAGCGGCACCTACTACAGGGATACCTACGACATCGAGCGCACCCAGTCCATCGCCACCTGGAAAGGCGACTGGGGCGAGGTCGACAGCCAGTTGCGGGTATGGGAGTCGGACTTCTCGGTGAAGAGCCGGCGCACCAACGGCGTGGCGCCGACGCGGCCGCAGAGCATGGAAGAGCGCGGTGTCGATGGCCGCGTCGGCTTCGGCATCGGCAGCGCCCAGCACCTGACGATCGGCTTCGACGCGCGCAAGGAAGAGATGAAGAACGCCGGCCTTGCCGGGGGCAAGGACGACGCCACGCACAAGGCGCTGTACCTGCAGGACGAGATCGGCCTGTCGGACTCGGTGATGCTGACGCTCGGCGTGCGCCACGACCGCCACAGCATTTTCGGCGGCGAGACGAGTCCGCGCGCCTACCTGGTGTGGCACGTCGATGAGCGCTGGACCGTGCGCGGCGGCTACGGCGAAGGCTTCCGCGCGCCCACGCTGAAGCAGATCTCGCCCAACTACGAAGGCCACGAAGGGCCGCACTCCTTCTACGGCAACGCCGACATCAAGCCGGAGACCAGCCGCTCGGTCGAACTCGGCGTGGCCTACGCCCACGGCGGCCTCGAATGGGAAGCCACGGTGTTCCACAACGACGTCAAGGACCTGATCACCACGCGCCTGCTGCGCATCACGCCGCCCTCCGGCGGGCTGCCGATCCCGCGCCGCCACTATCTGTACGACAACGTTGTCGAAGCACGCATCATCGGCGTCGAAACGGCAGCGAAATGGCAGCTCGGAGGTGGCTTCTACCTCGGCGGCAACGCGCAGTGGCTCGATACCAAGGACAAGGAGACCGGCGACGAGCTCAATGGCCGCTCCCGCATCCTGCTCAATGCCCGCGCGGGCTGGAAGCAAGGGCCGTGGGATGCCGCGCTGCGCGCCGAGCACATCGGCCGCCAGCATCTCGATGGCGACCGGGCGCCGTCCTACAATCTGCTGCATGCCAGCGCCGGTTACCGCATCAACGAGCACCTGGGCGTCAGTCTCGGTGTGGACAACCTGACCGACGTCCGCCTGGTGGATAAATCCGACGCCTTCAGCTATTCCGAAACGCCGCGCACGCTGCGCGTGTCGCTGCACGGTTCGTTCTGAGCCTGCCATCCCGCCGGCGGACGCGCGCTGAGCCGTTCGCCGGTTTTGCCTTGTTTACGACTCCTGCCAGCCCATGACTCCGGAATCCTCCCAATTTCCTGCAGAACAGCCGAACCCGCCCACGGGGACTCCCCGCCGCCGCGCGTTGCTGGTGTTCGTTGCCGTGCTGTTGATTGCCGTCGTGGCGCTGTTCGCTCTGCGTGCCGCCACCGGCGCACCGCGGGTGGCGGTGGTGAGCAGCGATTTCGTCCTCGCCGGCAAATTCACCGCGCTGGGCGAGATCGGCAAGGCTGCCGGCGTCGACGTGGATGCGCTCAACATCGACCGCGATGACGACACCCGTATCGGCGCCGCGCTGGGAGAGGCCGATCTCGTGCTGATCGACGCGCCGCGCGAGGAAGACGGCCGCCGCCTGCTCGAGCGCATGGGGCCGCTGCTCGAACAGGCGGGGGTGCCCTGGCTGCTGTCGTCGGCACGCGGGCCGCAGGCCGGCGGCGGCCTCGACCCCGCCCACGGCCAGAGCTTGCACGACTATTACCGCAACGGCGGCCAGCGCAACTTCGCCGGCCTGTTCGCCTGGGTGCGCCATCACCTGGCAGGCGAGCGTGGTGTCGAGGTGCCCGCGCCGTCGATCTACCCGGAAGCCGGCTTCTATCATCCGGACCACCCGGATCTGGTGGTCGCCAACCTGGCGGCCTACCGTGCCTGGCTGGGCGCGGAGCGCGCCGGGCGCGGGCCGGCGGTCGGCATCGCCATCCATCGCGCCTACATCGGCAACCTCGGCATGGCCCATGTGGACGAACTGGTGCGCCGGCTGGAAGCGCGCGGCGCGCTGCCGCTGGTGTATTTCCACCCGACCACCGCGGGCGCCGGCGCGCTCGATCTGCTGTACGGCGAGGATGGCAAGCCGGTGGTGGATCTCATCGTCAACCTGCAGGTGATGTACCAGGGCAGCCGGCGCGAGGACTATCTGCGCCTCGGCGTGCCGGTGCTGCAGGCCCTGACCTGGCGCGGCGGAGATGCCGACGACTGGCGCGCGGACCCGGTCGGCGTGCCGACCAGCGGCGTGCCCTTCTACCTGGCGATTCCGGAGTTTGCGGGGCTCACCGACCCGCTGATGGTCGCCGCGATCGAGGACGGCGATGCGGTGTTGATCCCCGAGCAGGCCGACGCGCTGGTGGACAAGGTGTTCAAGCTGATCCGCCTGCGCGCCAAGGCCAACGCCGACAAGCGCGTCGCGCTGATGTTCTACAACTATCCGGAAGGCGAGAAGAACCTGTCGGCCTCGTTCATGAACGTGCCGCGCAGCCTGGCGCTGCTGACGGAGACGCTGCGCGGCGCCGGCTATGCGGTCGAGCCGCTGGACGAGCAGGGCATGGTCGATGCCGCCGCCGACATGCTGGCACCGTTCTATCGTGCCGATGCGGTGCGCCGCCTCGACGAGCTGGTGGCGCGCAATCTGGCTGCGCGCCTGCCGCTGGCCGACTACCTCGCCTGGTACGAGGCCCTGCCGGCGTCGGTGCGCAGCCGCATCGAAGCGCACTGGGGCGTGCCGGCCGACGATCCGATGCTGATCGGCGCCGCAGGCGAGCGCGCTTTCGCCATCCCGCGCCTGCAACTGGGCAATCTCGCCATCCTGCCGCAGCCGCCGCGCGGCCGCGCCGGCGAACCGGCGGAAAAGGCCATCTACCACGACACCCGGGTGCCGCTGACCCATTTCTATCTCGCTGCCTATCTGTACGCCCGCGCGCAGTTCGACGCCGACGCGCTGATCCACTTCGGCACCCACGGCAGCCAGGAATGGACGCCGGGCAAGGAGCGCGGGCTGTCGATCCACGACGACCCCTATCTCACGCTCGGCGACACGCCGATCGTCTACCCCTACATCGTCGACAACATCGGCGAGGCCACCCAGGCCAAGCGCCGCGGGCGGGCGACCGTCATCAGCCACCAGACGCCGTCCTTCGCCCCCGCCGGCCTGCACGAAAAGCTGATGCCGCTGCACGACCTGCTGCACGAGTACGGCCTGCTCGACGACGGCGCGGTGAAGGAGCGCACCATTGCCGCGATCGTCGACGAAGCCGCGCGGCTGAACCTGATCGAGGACATCGGCTGGACCGCCGAGCGCGCCCGCGCCGACTTCGTGCCCTTCGAGCGCGAATTGCACGACTGGCTGCACGCGCTGGCGCAGACCGCCCAGCCGCTCGGCCTGCACACCTTCGGTCAGGCGCCGCAGGCCGAACACCGCCTGAGCACGGTGATGCAGATGCTGGGCGAGCGCCTGTACGGCAAGCTCGGCCTGGACGACCCCAAGGAACTGTTCGTCGACGACTTCCGCAAGCTCGCCGAGACGCCGCCCTACCGCCTGCTCGCCGGCCATCTGCTGGAAGCGGCGGCAAAGGCCGGCGCTGCGCCGGCTGGTGCCGGATCTGGTGCTGCTGCTTCGGCCGATCAGCCTGCGGCGGCGGGAGACGGGGAAGCCCCTGCCGTAGCTGTTGACGCCGGGGCGGCCCGTGCCGCGGCGACCGATGCCGGGAAGACTGCTGCCGTACCGGCCGGCTCCGCAGATCCTGAACTCGCCGAGCTGCTGACCGAGGCGCGCGGCCATTTCGATGCGCTGTCGGCCGCCGGCGAGCACGTCGGCCTGCTGGCGGCGCTGGATGGGCGCTTCATCGACACCCATTACGGCGGCGACCCGGTGCGCAACCCGGAGAGCCTGCCCACCGGGCGCAACCTGTACGGCTTCGATCCCTCGCGCCTGCCCACCGAGCAAGCTTATGCCGCCGGCGCCGAAGCCTTCGCCCAGCTGCTCGCCGCGCACCGCGCCCAGCACGGCAGCGAGCTGCGCAAGGTGGCGTTCTCGCTGTGGTCGGTGGAGGCAATGCGCCACCTCGGCGTGCTCGAAGCGCAGGCCTTCCACGCCCTCGGCGTCAAGCCGGTATGGGACCGCTTCGGCCGCATCAGCGACATCGAAGTGATCCCGCGCGCCGAGCTCGGCCGTCCGCGGGTGGACGTGGTGCTGTCCGCCACCGGCCTGTACCGCGACCATTTCCCCAACGTGATGCTGCACCTGGCGCGCGCGGTGGAACGCGTCGCCGAATTGGACGAGCCGGACAATGCGGTGCGGAGCAACACCCTGGCGCTGGAAAAGCGCCTGCTGGAGCAGGGTTTCTCCGCCGAGGACGCGCGCGAACACGCGCTGACCCGGATCTTCTCCGGCGAAAGCGGCAGCTACGGCACCGGGCTGGAAGACGCCGCGCTGGCCACCGACACCTGGGAGGACGAAGGCAAGCTCGCCGAGCTCTACCTGCAGCGCATGCAGTACGCCTTCGGCCCCACCGAGTCGCGCTGGGGCAGCAAGCCGGCGCAGATCAACCTCTACGCCGAGCAACTGCGCGAGGTCGAGGCGGCGGTGCTGGCGCGCTCGTCCAACCTGTACGGCATGCTCACCACCGACGACCCCTTCCAGTACCTGGGCGGCATCGGCCTGGCGGTGCGCCATCTCGGCGGCAAGAGCCCCGAGCTGTACATCAGCAACCTGCGCGACGCCGACAGCAGCAAGGTGGAATCCGCCGCGCGCTTCCTCGCCGGCGAACTGCGCTCGCGCTATTTCCATCCGCAGTGGATCGGCGCCATGCAGCAGGAAGGCCATGCCGGCACGATGAATGTGGTCGACACCGTCAACAACTTCTGGGGCTGGACCGCGGTGGCGCCCGAGATCGTCCGCGACGACCAGTGGCAGGGCTTCTTCGACGTCTATATCGACGACTCGCTCGACATGAAGATGGACGAGTGGTTCGAGCAGCACAACCCGACCGCCAAGGCGCAGATCGCCGAGCGCATGCTGGAAGCGGCGCGCAAGGAGTACTGGCAGACCGACGAGCAGACCCTGCGCAAGCTGGTGGAGGTGTACCAGGACGCCATCGAGCGCCTCGACTACCAGCCTGCCAGCAGCATGGTCGGCGACTACGTGCAGACGCTGGCCGTGGGCTTCGGCCTCGAGTCCGCCGGCGAGCCGGCGCAGGGCGAGGCTGCCGGTGCCGCCGCGCCCGAGCAGGTCACCGGCCAGGTGCTGGAGCAGGTCCAGGCCGAGCAGGGCGCCGCGCCCGCGCCCTGGTTCGAACTGCTGCTCGCCGCGCTGACCCTGCTCGCCTTCCTGGGCGGCATGCTGCGCCAGTGGCGTGTCCGGCCGTTGGCGCCATGAGGCCAGCCGCTGCCATCGCATGCAGGACCGCCGCCGGTGCGGCTGCCTGCACGCTGGCCCTGGCCGGCTGGGCGGTGGAGCCCGACGCCACGCTGCTGCCCGAAGTCGGCGTCAGCGCCACTTTCGACGCCCTGACCGAACAGCGCCTCGCCCCCGGCGTGAAGCTGGTCATCGACACGGACGAAATCCGCAGCCTGGGCGGCCTGTCGGTGGCCGAGGTGTTGCGCAAATTGCCCGGCCTGGAGCGCGCCGGCCACGGCGCGGACTCTGCCGCTGCCGGCGCCCGTGGGGTGGCGCGCGACGCGGTGCTGATCCTGGTCAATGGCGAACGCCCCACCGCCAGCGGCCGCCATGCGCTGACCCTGGTCGGCCGCCTGCCGGCCGGCGAACTGGAGCGCATCGAACTGCTGCGCGGCAGCTCGGCCGAATTCGGCGCCACGGCGGAAATCGTCGTCAACCTGGTCATGAAGGCGCCGGTGAGCCAGCGCAGCGCCTCGCTGCGCGTGGTCGGCGGCCAGCGCGGCGACGAGCCCAACGCCCAGCTCACCGCCAGCCTCGGCGGCGGGGAGGGCGGCTTCAGCTGGCTGCTGCCGGTCACCGTGAACCGCCACCGCATGCCGGTCGACAGCCGGCAGTGGCGCATGCTGCCGGCCGCGTGGTCCGCCGAAGCGCTGTCCGGCCATTACAGTGTCGATGAGCTGATCTTGTCGCCGCGGCTGTCGTGGAAAGCCGGCGACACCCGCCTGAGCCTGTGGCCGAGCTATTACCGCAACGATGGCCTGCGCCGGCAGACGGCCGAGCGCGGCGGGGCCGGCGAGCCCCTGGCGGCCGCCCGCCACGACCGCGAACGCAGCGCCTTTCGCATCGCTCGGCTGCGCGCCGACGGCGAAACCCGCGTCGGTGCGGACGGCAAGCTCAGCACCCGGCTGGCGCTGATGGACGGCGAGCGCGACACCCGCACCCGGCGCACCGGGCCGCTGTCGCCGGCCTGGTCCGAAGCCCTCGACCGCCACGAACGCGAATTCACCGGCTCGCTGCGGCTGGACCAGGCGCTGGCCGAGACCCACCTGCTGTCGCTGGCGCTGGAGGGCGCGGCCTTTTCCCGCCATGACCGGCAGGCGCTGGATGCCGCGAACCACCGCCATGTGGTGCGCGAGCGCAATGCCGCGCTGTGGCTGCAGGACGAATGGACGCTGAGCGAGGCGCTCACGCTGACCGCCGGCCTGCGCCTGGAAGCCGCCCGCCAGCATGCCGGCAGCGGCTGGCACGGCGAACGGGCGGCGTCGCCCTCGCTCGCACTGCGCTGGCAGGCGGCCGAGGCCTGGGTGCTGCGCGCCTCGGCCGGCACCGGCCTGCGCGTGCCCAAGCTGGACGAGATCACGCCGCTGGTCACGCGCAGTACCGAGTACAACACCCCGCTGGAAGCCGACGTCGGCGGCAATCCCGATCTCTCGGCCGAGCGCGTGCTGCGCGTGGAGTTCGGTGTCGAACGCTATCTCGCTGGCGAGAAGAGTGTGCTCGGCATGAACCTGTATGCGCGCCGTACGCGCGACTTCATCGAGCGCCGCAGCGCGCTGGAGGCCGGACGCTGGGTGGAGCGCCCGTACAACGCCGGCGACGCCCGCCACTGGGGCGTGGAACTGAGCGCCAGGCTCGACGCTGCGCTGCTTGCCAGGGCGCTGGACGGCGGCAGCCTGCGCGCCACGCTGACCCTGCCGCACGCAAGGGTGGATGACGCGCGCCTGGGCATCCGCCGCATCGCCAACGACACCCCGCGCCATCTCTTCAGCCTGAGCTACGAGCACGCGCCGGCGGGCGCGGCCACCCGCTTCGGCTTCCAGCTCAAGCACAGCGGCCCGGCGCGCACCCGCCTGGGCGACGAGCGCATCGCCCGCATCCGCAGCGGCTCCCGGCTGGACGCCCATGTCACCCGCCAGATCGCCCGCGGCGTCGATCTGCGCCTGTCGGTGGACAACGTGCTCGGCGCCGACGAGCGCCAGCACCGCCATGCGCGCCATGGCGCGGAAAGCTGGCGCCTGGACGGGCGCGACGGTGGCGAACGCACCTGGCTGCTGGCGCTGGAAGGCAAATGGTAGGGCGCAGCCCCAGCTCTCCTCGGACGGCACTTCGACCGGGAGGCCGAGGCGCTGCTGTTCGAACATCCAATCGGGCAGGCGATGACGCGTTCCGTTTTCGTCGTCCGCGTATTTCCACTTTCCCCGGAGAAAAAGAAGCATGTCGCAAATCGTCGAATCGGCCATGTACGGCCTGTCCCAGTTGTTCCTGCTGCCGGTGCTGCTGCTGGTTGCCGCCTTGTTCTTCTACGCCTTCTACGCGCTCGGCTGCTTCGTCGTGCAGGCCAGGCAGCGGCAGCGGGGCGAACTGCGCGCCTTCGAACTGCGCGCGGCGCTGAGCGAGCGCCCGGGCCTGCACCTGACCGCGCTCGAAGCGATCGCGGTCAAGCGCCTCGAAATGCTGCGCATCGCCAGCCGGGTCGGTCCGATGCTCGGTCTCGTCGCCACGATGATCCCGATGGGGCCGGCGCTGATGGCGCTGGCCGATGGCCAGTTGCAGGAAGTCAGCCGCAACCTGATGGTCGCCTTCTCGGCGGTGATCCTGGCCCTGATCGCCTCGGCGATCACCTATGGCATCGCCAGCGTGCGGCGGCGCTGGCTGGCGACCGAACTGGCCGAGATCGAGCACGAAAACCTGCCCGAGGCGCAGGAGTACGACGACCCCGTGGCACCGCTGGCTGCGGAGGGCGTGCTGTGAGCATCCGCCCGAACGCTCCCGCGGCGGCGCTGCCGCCGGCCAGGGCGCGCGGTGCCGGCGGCCCTCGCCGTGCCGGCCTGCGCCTGATGGACGACATCGAGGCCGACGATCCCATCCTGTCGGTGGTCAACCTGATCGACGTGTTCCTGGTCATCATCGCCGCGCTGCTGCTCGCCGTCGCCAGCAACCCGATGAATCCCTTCGTCCAGGAAGACGTCACCGTCATCAAGAACCCCGGCCAGCCCAATATGGAGATGATCGTCAAGAAAGGCGAGATCATCGAGCACTACCAGGCCAGCGGCGAGATCGGCACCGGCGAAGGCTCGCGTGCCGGTGTGGCCTATCGGATGAAGGACGGCTCCTTCATCTATGTGCCTGAGACGGACGAGTAAGGCATCATCTGGATGAACTGCGGCGGGCGGAGGGCTTCGTCCGCCGCCGCCGCAGGCCGCGAATTCAGTTCGCCAGGATTCAGCCCGCCAGCGCCGCCTCGATTTCGGCGAAGGTGCGCGGCAGGTCGAAGCCGAGCACCGGCACGCCGAGCAGGCGGCCGATATGGGTGGCAGAGAACAGGCCGCGTACGCGCGGCTGGCCGGTCGCGGGGTCGGTATCCTCGATCAGGATGTGCTGGCGGCCGAGCTTCTTCAGTGCCTCCAGCACGTCGGCGACGCGGGCGGTCAGGATTTCCCCGAGATACAGCGTGTCGATGGTGGCGATCGGCGTCATCAGGTCGCCGACCGTCAGTTCGTCATGCCTGCAGGAACGCGAGCGGGCGATCTGCAGCGGCTTTTCGCCGAGGATGTCGCGCGCGGTGATGAGGCCGGCGACCCGCTCCCGTCCGTCGAGCACCATCAGCAGGCGCACGCCGCGCGAAATCATGCGGGTGTTGGCTTCGCTGACCGGATCGTCGGTGGTGATGGTGACTGCGTTGACGCGGGTGAAATCGGTCATCGCCTCGACGGCGGGCGAGTCCGCGCCGATCAGGTTGAAACCGGGAATGCAAAGCGAGGCGTTCGGGGACAGCTTGTGCGCCTGTACACGAGTCGGCAAGGTCATTGTGTCTTCCTCCAGTGGATTATCGGTATTGTTTGTGGGCACCAGGGCCGTTGACCACTCTAGCATCGTGGATTCTCTGGCGCACGGGTGTTCGAGCCGACATTGCGGATTGCGCAGGACATGGCGGGCGGAATTCACATTCGGCAGGCGTGCCACGGTCGTGATCGACTGCTCGCCGCTGCTATATACTGCTTGCCTGCAACGCGACTTCGCGCAGGTTCGTGCCAGATCGCGCTGCGGAAAGAACTACAGGTGCCGGGCGGCTCCCCCGATGAAGCCGCCCGGTTAAACGGGAACAAGGTGCGTACGGCCGGAGCGATCATCGTTCCGGCCGTGCAAGGCCTTGGCTGCCCCCGCAACGGTAAGCACATCGGGATTCACCCCGGCTCCGGCCGTCGAGCGATCGACGCCGGGGCCAGCCACTGATGCGCCACGTGGCTTCCGGCACGGAAGCGCGCGAACGCATCGGGAAGGCGGTGAGTCCGGTATCCGGCGCTGCGCGCCCGGATACGCTGTGCGAGCCCGGAGACCGGCCTGTTGGCGCCGTGCATCCCGCGTTGGATGTGCGGCATTCGGCAACAGACCGTCTGCGGGGAAGCAGGTGGTGGCTCAAGGCATTTCCGGGCGCTGCGCGCAGGGATGCCGTGAAGTGCCGCCGCGCATGTCCAGACGGTCAGAACTTCGATCTGACCATGAAACTCACCAAATCTCGTGTCTCCTGCCGTACCGCAGCGCAGCTTCGGCCCGTTCCGTTCGCCCTGCTGGCGATGTTCTGCAACCCGTGGCTGTCGGCGCCCGTTATGGCGCAAACCACCTTGTCACCCGTGGAGGTGACGGCCGCGCCCGAAGGCGGCCTGGGCCTGAGCCAGCCGTCCGCGACCGGCAGCCGCACCGGCTTGTCCGCACAGGAGCTGCCCGCCAGCCTGGAGCAGATGGATGCCGACACGATGCGCCGGCGCGGCGACTTCGGCATGGCGGAAGCCGTCACCCGCACGACCGGCCTGACGTCGCAGGGCACCGGCGGCAACGGCGGCCTGTCCTTCTCCGCGCGCGGTTTCGCGGGCGTGAACTCGGTCGGCGTCGCCGAGGACGGCACGCGCATCGGCACCGCCGCCGGCACGATCAACTATCCCAACACCAGTTGGGGCTATGAGCGCATCGAAGTGCTGCGCGGCCCGGCTTCGATCGTCTCCGGCGCCGGCACGGCGGGTGCCGTCATCAACGCGGTGCGCAAGCAGCCCAGCCGCGAGCGCTCCACAGAACTGCTGCTGGGCGTGGGCCAGTACGACACCTACCGCCTGGGCGTGGGCGCCGCCGGCCCCATCGGCGAAATCGCCAGCTACCGCGTCGACGTCTATGGCCATCAGTCGGACGCCAAGCGAGACCATGCGCGTTCGCAGGGCGGCAAGCTCATGAGCACGCTGCGCCTGCAGCCGTCGGGCGACCTGCGTTTCGAACTGCTGGCCGACATCAGCGAACAGAGGCCGGGCGACTACTGGGGCACGCCGGTCTACAACGGCAAGGTGCTGAAGCATCTGCGCCACGAGAACTACAACGTCAGCGACGGCGTGGTCCGCTACAAGGACACCCGCCTGCGCGCGCGGGCCGAATGGACGGCCAACGAGTGGCTGAGCATCCGCAACGAGGTCTATCACTTCGCCTCCGACCGGCACTGGAGGAACGTCGAGGGCTATCGATACGACCCGGCGACGGACACGGTGTCGCGCTCCGACTATCTGGAAATTTTCCACGACCTGGAGCAAACGGGTAATCGCCTGGAGGCGACCATCACCGCCGGCGAGCACAAGGCGGTGATGGGCTGGGAATACTCGCAGGCCGACCTGAGGCTTTCCAACAACGCGCCCTACGGCGGCTCGTCCACCGTCTCGGCGCGCGATCCGATCCATGGCGTGTGGGTGAATCCGGGTATCACCCAGCCCAAGACCGATACCGATACCACCCAGCACGCTTTCTACTTCGAGGATGCCTGGCGCTTCAGCGGCAAGTGGCAGCTGTTGTTCGGCGCGCGCCGCGACCTGAGCGACTACGACCGCCGCGACCGGCTGACCGGCGTGTCCTTCGGCAAGAAGCTGTCCGGCACCTCGTGGCGGCTGGGGCTGACGCACTTCGTCAGCGAGGATCTCAGTGTCTATGGCCAGGTCAGCAAGGGCTACGACCCGATCGACAACATGCTGTCGCTGAGCCTGGCCAACAGCGCGTTCAAGCTCGCTTCGGCGAAGCAGGTCGAAGTGGGCCTGAAGCAGCAGTTCGGCCAGGGCCTGGGCGAATGGACGGCGGCGATCTATCGCATCGAGAAGGACGACATCATCACCCGCGACCCGGTGCAGCCGGCGATCTCGGTGCAGGGCGGCAGCCAGCATTCCAAGGGTATCGAGCTGAGCGCGGTGCTGCGGCCGACCCGCGCCTTGACGCTCGAAGGCAACTACGCGCTGGTCGATGCCGAGTTCGACGAACTGGTCGAAGCCGGCGGTGCCGACCGTGCCGGCAACCGGCCGAGCAACGTGGCCAGGCACATCGCCAACCTGTGGGGCCATTACCAGATCGGCGACTGGCAGGCTTCGCTGGGTGCGCGCCATGTCGGCAAGCGTTACGCCAACAACGCCAACTCGCTGACGCTGCCGTCCTACACCGTGTTCGACGCCGCCGTCAGTTGGCAATACGACCAGAACACCACGCTGCGGCTGCTGGGCCGCAACCTGACCGACAAGGTCTATGCGGCGGCTTCCTATGGCGGCAATTTCATCATGGGCGACGACCGCCGGGTGGAATTGATCGCCGAAATGAAGTTCTGATGCTGCTGGCCGTTGAGGGAACAGCAATGTGGATCGAGCGTTTCCTGTTGGCGGCCGGCGCGGGTGTGCTGGCCGCCTGCGCCCCGGATATACCGCCGGCCATGTCGGCGCCGCTGGCGGCCGAAAGCCGGGTGCAGCCGGTCAGCATCGACGTCTGCGGCGAAACGGTGCGCTACGACACCGTGCCGCAGCGGGCGGTCACGCACGACGTCAACATCACCGAGATGTTCCTGTACCTCGGCCTGGGCGACAGGCTGGTCGGCTACAGCGGCATCCGCGGCAACAAGAACATCGCGCCGCAATACCGCGAGCAACTGGCCGGCGTGCCCGAGCTGTCCCGCCAGGGCATGAACATCGAAGCAATCGTCGGCGCCGGTGCCGATTTCGTCTTCGCCGGCTGGAGCTACGGCTTCCGCGAAGGCGAAGTGACGCCCGCGGCCTTGCGCGAGTTCGGCATCCAGTCCTACATCCTGACCGAGTCCTGCGTGCGCAAGGTGGCGCGCACCCGGGTATCGCTGGAAGATACTTTCAACGACATGCTCAACCTGGGGCGGATCTTCCGCATCGAACCGCATGCCCAGGCGCTGGTCGAGCAGCAGCGCGCCGAGCTGCAGGCCGTCACCGATGCCCTGAAAGGCATCGAATCGCGCCCGAAGGTGTTCGTCTATGACGGCGGCACCGACAACTTCACCACCTCGGGCCGCTTCGGCATCCCGAACGCGATGATCGAAGCGGCCGGCGGGCGCAACATCTTCGACGACATCCCGAGCAACTGGCCGCGCGGCAACTGGGAAGACGTCGTCGAGCGCAACCCCGAGTGGATCGTCATCATCGACTACGACCACCCCGGCCCGCAGGGCAAGATCGACTTCCTGCGTTCCAAGCCCGAACTGTCCGAAGTGGAAGCGATCCGGCGCGGAAGCTTCGTGGTGCTGACCTATGCCGAAGCCACGCCCGGACCGGGCAACGTGGCACGTGTGCGCACGCTGGCGCAGGCTTTCCACCCCGGGCGCGTGCAGTGATGCAGGCAAGTGGAGCGGAGGTTCGCGCAGGCAGGTCCGCAGCGCCGGGCAGCCGGGCGCCTGTGCCCGCATCGGTCCGCCGCCGCATGCCGGTGCTGCTGGCGGCGCTGGCGGGCCTGCTGCTGCTGTCGATCACCTTCGGCATCACGCTGGGGCCGGTGGATATTGCGCCGGGCAGCGTCTGGCGCATCGCCGGCCACGAGCTCGTGCTGCGCCTGGGATTGCCCTCCGCGGCAGGCGAATGGACGCACGCCCAGCACCAGATCGTGTGGCTGATACGCATGCCGCGCGTGCTGCTGGCGGCGCTGGTGGGCGCCGGGCTGGCGGTGGTCGGCGTGACCATGCAGGCGATGGTGCGCAACCCGCTGGCCGACCCCTATCTGCTCGGCGTGTCGTCCGGCGCCTCGGTCGGCGCGGTGCTGGTGCTGGCCTATGGTGTGCTGGGCTTTGCCGGTGTCTACGCCTTGCCGCTGGGCGCGTTCGCGGGCGCGCTGCTGGCCTGCGTCGCGGTGTATTGGCTGGCGCACAGCAGCGGCAGGCTGCTGGCGCCGCGGCTGATCCTGGGCGGCGTGGCGATCGGCTACTGCCTCAGCGGCGTCACCAGCCTCGTCACGCTGACCGCCGGGCAGCGGGAGCTGGCCAATGCGGTACTGTCGTGGACGCTGGGCAGCCTGGCGGGCACCCGCTGGGACGAACTCGGCCTGCCGGCGCTGGTGCTGGTCGCGGGCATCGCCTGGCTGCTGCTGCAGGCGCGCGGGTTGAATGCCCTGCTCGCCGGCGACGAAACCGCCAGCACCCTGGGCGTGGATACGACGCGGATGCGGCGCGGCCTGTTCGTGCTGGTGTCGCTGCTGACCGGCGTGATGGTGGCCGTCAGCGGCGCCATCGGCTTCATCGGCCTGATGGTGCCGCACGTCACCCGCATGCTGGTGGGCACCGAGCACCGCCGCGTGCTGCCGGTGGCGGCGCTGGTCGGCGCCATCTTCCTGGTGTGGGTGGATGCGGGCGCGCGCATCGCCTTCGCACCCACCGAACTGCCGGTGGGCATCATCACCTCGCTGATCGGCGGGCCTTTCTTCGTCTGGATGCTGTATCGGCGCGGCATGTCGCCCGGAGTGGGGCGATGAAGCTGCAGGCCCGCGATCTGCGCTGGCGTCCACCCCATTCCGGCACGGCGCGGACGATCGTCGAGGACGTGTCGCTGCATGTCGGCGAAGGCGAACTGGTCGGCCTGATCGGCCCCAACGGCAGCGGCAAATCCACCGTGCTGCGAATGATCTACCGCATCCTGCGGCCGACGGCGGGCGCAGTGGCGGTCGATGGCCGTGACGTGTGGGAAATCTCCGCGCGCGAGAACGCCCGCCTGATGGCGGTGCTGGCGCAGGAGCAGGGCGGCGGTGTCGACGCCGGCGGCGGCTTCGGCGGCTTCAGCGTGTGCGAAATGGTGTCGATGGGGCGCACGCCGCACAAATCGCCCTTCGCCCGCGACGACCGGCACGATGCCGGCATCGTGCAGTCCGCGATGCAGCGCACCGGCGTGCTGCCAATGGCCGAGCGCAGCTTCGCCACCCTGTCCGGCGGCGAGAAGCAGCGCGTGCTGATGGCCCGCGCGCTCGCCCAGCAGGCCGGTCTGCTGGTGCTGGATGAGCCGACCAACCACCTGGATGTGCGCTACCAGTTCGAGATCATGAACCTGATCCGCAGCCTGGGCGTCACCGCCATCGCCGCCTTGCACGAGCTGCACATCGCCGCGCACTACTGCGACCGGCTCTACCTGCTGGAGAACGGCCGCCTCGCCGCGAGCGGCACTCCCGCCGAGGTGCTGACCGAAGAAACTATCGCCAGCGTTTACGGCGTCCGCGCCGCCATCCGCCTGCACCCGCGAACCGGCAGGCCCCATATCGAATTCATGCCCGATGATCCCGTCTGAATCCCCGCAAACCCTGCCCGCCGATACCGCGATCATCCTGCTGGGGCGCGGCGGCCTCGGCCCCGCCGCCAGGGAAGAAATGCAATCCATGGTCGAAGGCGTGCGCACGGCTCTGCCGGGCGCGCAGGTGGAAGGCGCCTTCGTCGACCGCGAAAGCCCGTCGCTGCCCGAAGCGCTGGACGCCTGCGCCGGCGCGCGCCGGATCGTCGTGCAGCCGGTATTCATCCCCGGCGACAAATCCCTGCTGCGCTGGTTGCAGAAAGTCGCCCTGCGC
Organism: Thauera butanivorans; assembly: GCF_048398245.1. NCBI lineage: Bacteria > Pseudomonadati > Pseudomonadota > Betaproteobacteria > Rhodocyclales > Zoogloeaceae > Thauera > Thauera butanivorans. Next base: position 4,272,448 of record NZ_CP183038.1, on the reverse strand, counting down.
TGGCGCGCGCGCCAGTCGTCAGATCGGCCGCTGCCGGAAATCGCCTTCGCCCCCGCGCTGGGCAGCCTGCCGGAACTATCGACCTTGCTGGCACGCCAGACCTGTGCCGCCGGCCGACTGCCCGACGTCGCGGACACGGCGGGCGAGGACTGGCAGCGCGACCCCATCGCCTGGTCCAACATCCCGCCGCACCAGCGCCACGTGCTGTTCTGCCTCGGGCCGCGCTGCGCCGCCCTCGGCGCGGCCACGCTCTGGCAACACCTGGGCGACCGCCTGCGCGCCAGCGGCAAGCTGCAGAAAACCGTGATGATGCTGCAGACCAGTTGCCAATACCCCTGCAACCACGGCCCGCTGATGATCGTCCATCCCGATGGAACCTGGTACGGCAAGCTGGACGAGGCCGCCATCGACCGCATCGTCGAACAGCATCTGGATCAGGGGACGGTGGATGAAGCGTATTGCGTGTATCGGCGTGGGGGGTGACTCAAAGCTGGTACCTGGCCTGATGGAGCGTCGACGTCGACAGCGCGGTTGTTGATACGGCCAGGCATGTTTATATTTTGTTTAAACATTTGCTGGAGACCGGCATGGCCGACACCGTCCTCGACATCAAATACTGGGGCAACAACCTCGGCGTGCGCCTGCCCGCGGCCGTGGCCCGCGCCGCGCACCTGCACGTCGATCAGCAGGTGCGCATCAGCGTGGAAGGTGAGCGGATCATCATCACGCCGCTGCGCGATGCGGCCCTGACGCTGGAACAGCGCCTGGCCCGCTTCGACCCTGAGCGCCCGATCGCCAGGACGTCATCTGGATCGACTGCAATCCGCAGCGCGGCCATGAAATGCGTGACGTGCATCCTTTCCTCGTGCTGTCGCCCAAAGTGTTCAATGCGCGTACCTCCCTGGTCATCGGCCTACCCATGACCACCGCGGCCTACGATGCCGACAACCCCTTCGCAGTGGCGGTGGGCGCGGCCAGCGGCCGAAAGGTCGGGCAAACCAGCTACGTGCTCTGCCACCAGCCCAAATCCTTCGACTGGCGCCTGCGCGGCGGTGCGCCCCACCCGATGAAGCGGATCGACGATGCCCGCTTTGCCGAAGTGCTGGCACTGCTCAATCAGATCGTGCAACTGGCCTGAGCGGCGAAGAAACCCCGGTTCGGGTCCCGTGTGAAGATTCGCGAGTTGGCGTAGGCTGTCTCGCTCGCACAGGTGCTGTGGACAGGCTATGTTCAGGTAGCGAGCTGCGGCTTGCCGGGAGAGTGTGATGCAAGGGATCTTCGTCAGCTACAGGCGTCAGGACAGCCAGAGCGCCGCTGGTCGGCTCAGTGACCACCTTCGCGACCATCTGGAGCAGGTGCCGATCTTTCGTGATGTCGAGACGATCGAGCCGGGAGCCGATTTCGTCGATGCCATCGAGCATGCGCTGCAAGCCTGTGCGGTTCTGCTGGCGGTGATCGGTCCGCAATGGCTTTCCGTCGTCGGCGAAACCGGCGGCCGCCGGCTCGACGACCCGGCCGACTACACCCGGATCGAGATCGCCACCGCCTTGAAGCGTCCCGGCGTGCGGGTGATTCCGGTGCTGGTCGAGGGCGCCGGGATGCCCTCGGCGGAAGCGCTGCCCGGCGACCTCGCCGAGCTGGCGCGGCGCAACGCGGTCGAACTGTCCGACAAGCGCTGGGAATACGATGTCGGCCAACTGGTCGCCACCCTGCGGCGCATTCTCGCGATACCCGAACCACGGCCGGTGCCACCGCCGCCGCCCGAGCCTGGCGGCAGTTACTCGAAGCGCTGGTGGATCGCTGCGGGGCTCGGTGTCCTGCTGGTCGGCGGATACCTCGCCGATCAGCAGGACGAGGTCTGGATGCCGGAGCCATCGGCCGTCGACTCGCCGACGATGCGGGACATGCCGCAGATCGATTACGCAGCCGCGCCCACGCCTGCCGCGGCGCTGCCGGCGCCCGCCGGAACGATGCGGCCCCTTACTGGACTGTGGCACGACACCGGGGGCGGCCAGATCGAAATCGTCCAGCAGGGCCAGCAACTCGTCTTCCAGGGCATGGGGGAGGACGGCTACGTTGCCGGCCGTGCGCTGCTGAACGGCAATCGCGGCGAGGGTACGCATACCTTGAACGGCTATCTGCTGCATTCGAGCTTTGTCGTTTCCAGCGATGGTTCGCGGATCGACGTCGTCATCCTCGATCCCGGCACCGGCCAGCGCCATGCCACCGTCCTGCTGCGGGCAGACTGAGCGGCGGGATTGCAGCGAAGCGGGCGCCGCCTGGCAGCCGCAGGGATACCGGCTGTGCAACTTTGTCGAGATGTCGAGGGCGTCTATCCGGTTTTCGGCAAGCCGCGGCAGTCGTTGATGAGGGGCACATTTTCTTCTCCTGCTACACACACTCGCCCATGACTTGTGGTGATTCGATAGCGTATCGACCTGAAAGAGAGGAATTGAGATGCTGAAAATAAAGCATATAGACCACCTCGTGCTGAGGGTGGCCGATGTTCGGCCGATGCTCGATTTCTATGTCGATGTGATCGGCTGCTCGTTGGAAAGGGTTCAGGAAGAGCTTGGCCTGTATCAGCTCAGGGCGGGTGCTTCGCTGATAGACCTGATTCCGGTGGATGGCCGCCTGGGAAGCATGGGCGGGGCTGCGCCGGGGAAGGCGGGCAGGAATCTGGATCATTTCTGCCTTCGCATCGATCCCTTCGATGCAGAGGAGATCATCCGCCACTTGGAGAGCAAGGGGGTCGAGCCCGGCGCTGTCGAATCCCGCTATGGAGCGGAAGGCGACGGGCCGTCGATCTATGTGGCTGATCCGGAGGGAAATGTCGTGGAGTTGAAAGGGGCGCCGTGGGCGTCCGGCGGCTGATGCCATTCGCTGCCGCAGTGCGAACATCCTGCGGGCTGGCCACCCTGAAACGGCGGGCGTTTGGTGCGCCCGCCGTTTTGCTGTTCGTTTATCCCTGCGCCCCGGTATACAGGCGCTTCTCCACGAACATCGTATTGCGCAGACCGTTGAGGAATTTCGCCGCGGCCAGTACCGCGAGGTCGATCAGCGGTTCGACGATGACCACGGTCATGTAGGCGGCACCGAAGGAGACGACCTGCGACAGGTTGTCGGCACCGATGCCCTGGCCGTAGAAGGCCCAGAAGGCGACCCAGGCGACGATGCCGCCCTGGTAGGCGAGCGAGAGCTTCAGCGCCTGGCTGTAGCGGATGTCCACATATGGCGTGTCGGCGGGGATGATCTTCCTGGCCAATACGGCGGTGGCGAACAGCGGCACCAGCAGCGTGGTGAGGTTGATGCCGTATTGCGGCAGGTCGAAGGGCGCGAACAGCATGCCCTGCGCCAGCAGGCCGCCGGCCAGCCCGATCGCCGCCGGGGCGAGGCCGAAGATCAGCAGCAGCGTGGTGCCGAGGATCAGGTGGACTTCCGAGACGCCGACCGGGTGGTGGGGGAAGACTTCGAAGAAGCAGAACACCAGCAGGCTGCCCAGTGCGGCGCGCAGCAGCAGCGAGGCGGCGCCGTCGCGCCTGATGGTGTCGAGCGAGGTCTTTGCGGTGCAGGCGAGCGCCGCGGCGGCGGTGCCGTAGCTCAGGAGCATCTTGGCGCCTTCGACGATTCCGGGTTCGATGTGCATGGTTTTCTCCTTGGAAAGGATGGGGGTGGGCGCTGCGGGTTACAGGTGAGGGGCGGGGGCTCCATCGGCTTCAGGCAAGATCGGCGGCGCGAACCACTTCCGCGCCCCAGGCTGAGCCGATGCGCGCGGCGCGGCCGAGCGCAACCGCCGCATCGTCGAAATCGATCACGGTGCAGATGTCCGCATCGCGCGGGCGCGGGGGGATGTCGTCGAAGCGGGCGTCGGTCAGCAGCCATAGCGCGACGTGCTGTTCGGGCGCGGCTCGCCGCCGCTTGCGCAGCAAGGCGTCGGCAAGCGCCACCGCCGAGCGTGCCGGCGTGGCGCCACCGCCGGGAATGGCGGCGATCCAGGCTTCGTTGAAGGCGACGGCCTTGCGCGGCGGCTGCAGCACGCGCGCCTGCTGGCCGGAGAAGCCGATCACCGCGAGCTCTTCGCGGCGGCGGTAGAAGCCGGCGGTCCAGCGCAGCAGCAGGCCCTTGGCCAGCGACAGCCGCCGGCCCTGCAGCATCGACGCCGAGCAGTCGAGCAGGATGCAGTGCAGCACGCCGCCGCCGGTTGGCGGCGCCCGCCAACGCAGGTGGGCGGGGGCGAGCGCGGCGTCGGCCTTGGCCGCCAGCGTGCGCGGCCAGTCGAGGCGCGTGCCGGTGGCCGGGCCGGGGCGGCCTTTCTTCGCGGGGCTGGGTGCGCGTCCGGCGGCGGCCCTGCCGGGCGTGGCCGCCGGACGCGTCAGGGCTTTTTTGCATGCAGCGGCCTCACGTTCTTGACCGTGTGGATCGGCACCGGCTGCGGCGGCAGCGCGCCCCAGTCGTCCGGCTGATCGCTTGGGTCCGGCTGGCCTGAGTCGTCGGACGTGCTGGTGCTTGCTTGTCCGTTCGTGGATCGGCTGCCGTCGCCTTGGGCCGGAGCCGTGTCGTCGCGGTGTTGCGGCGTTTGCGGCGGAACGTCGTCGGCCGCCTTGCGGCGATGGGCGAGTACCAGTTCGGCCACGGCGTCGATGTCGGCATCGGCGATTTCGCCGCGGCCGTCGAGCGCGGCGTGGGCGCGCGCGGCGCGCAGCATGACGAGGTCGGCGCGCACGCCTTCGACCTGGGCGGCGTGGCACAGCGCGGCAACGCGCTCGTGGGCGGCGTCGCCGAAGCCGATGCCGGCCAGCGCGCTGCGGGCACGGGCGATGCGCCGGGCGAGGTCGCGCTGTTCGGCGTCGAAGCGGCGGGCGAAGGCGGCCGGGTCGGTGTCGAAGGCCAGCCGGGCGCGCACGATGGCCTGGCGTTCGGCGGTGGCGAGGGTGTCGCCCAGGCGCACGAACAGGCCGAAGCGGTCCAGCAGTTGCGGGCGCAGTTCGCCTTCCTCGGGGTTCATGGTGCCGACCAGGGTCAGCCGCGCCGGGTGCTGGTGCGAGACGCCGTCGCGTTCGACGCGGTTGATGCCGCTGGCGCAGACGTCGAGCAGCAGGTCGACCAGGCCGTCGGCGAGCAGGTTGACTTCGTCGATGTACAGCACGCCGTCGTGCGCCCGGGCCAGCAGGCCGGGGCGGAAGGCGACGCGGCCGTGCTGCAGCGCGGCTTCGAGGTCGAGCGAGCCGACGAGTTGTTCCTCGCTGCTGCCCAGCGGCAGGTCGACGAAGCGTCCACCGCCGTGCTCGCGCGGCAGCAGCTCGGCGAGCGCACGCGCGCTGGTGGATTTGGCGGTGCCGCGCGGCCCTTCGATCAGCACGCCGCCGATCAGCGGATCGACGGCGGCGAGCAGCAGCGCGGTGCGCAGCTGCGGCTGGCCGTGCAGCGCGGCGAAGGGGTAGCTGGGCGCGGCGGAAGCCGGGGCGAAGAGGGCGTCAATGGAAGAAGGGTTCATCGGTTTTCCAGATGCTGTTCGGCGGCGAGCAGGTGCTGTTCGATGCGTTCGCGCCAGTCGCCGGGCGATTGCCACAGGCCGCGCTGCATGGCTTCGAGCAGGCGTTCGCACATTTCGCGCAGCGCGTCGGGGTTGTGGCGCTGCAGGAAGTCGCGGGTGTGGGCGTCTTCGATGTAGGCGTCGGCGACGCGGGCGTACTGGTCGTCGCGGACGACGCGGGCGGTGGCGTCGAAGGCGAACAGGTAATCGACCGTGGCCGCCATCTCGAACGCGCCCTTGTAGCCGTGGCGCTTGATGCCGGCGATCCATTTGGGGTTGGTCACGCGCGAGCGCACGACGCGGCTGATTTCCTCTTCCAGTGAGCGCACCACCGGTGCCTGCGGGTTGGCGTGGTCGCCGAAATAGACTGCCGGCTGGTTGCCGGAGAGGTGGCGTACCGCGGCGGTCATGCCGCCCTGGAACTGGTAGTAGTCGTCGGAGTCGAGCAGGTCGTGCTCGCGATTGTCCTGGTTCTGCATCACCAGATCGATGCCTGACAGGCGGCGGGCGAAGGTGCCGCGGGCCTCGCTGCCGTAGTCGTGCTGGCCGTAGGCGTGGCCGCCCCATTCGAGCCAGGCGGTCGCGAGGTCGGCGTCGTCGTCCCAGTTGCGGCCGTCGATCAGGCCTTGCAGGCCGGCGCCGTAAGCACCGGGCTTGGCGCCGAAGATGCGGTGACCGGCGTGGCGGCGGGCCTCGGCCGCGTCCATGCCTTCGGCCGCGAGCATGGCGGCTTCGCGCAGGATGCGGGCGCGGATCGGGTTGATGTCCTCGGCCTCGTCGAGTTCGGCGATGGCCTGCACCGCGGCGTCGAACAGGCGGATGACGTTGGCGAAGGCGTCGCGGAAGAAGCCGGACACGCGCAGTGTGACGTCGATGCGCGGGCGGTCGAACAGCGACATCGGCAGGATCTCGAAGTCGGCCACGCGGTGGCTGCCGTCGGCCCACTTCGGCCGCACGCCGATCAGCGCGAAGGCCTGGGCGATGTCGTCGCCGCCGGTGCGCATCGTTGCCGTGCCCCATACCGACAGGCCGATCGCGCGCGGGTAGTCGCCGTGCTCCTGCACGTAGCGTTCGACCAGCAGCGCGGCGGATTTCAGGCCGAGCGCCCAGCTCGTCTGCGTGGGCACGGCGCGGGTGTCGACCGAATAGAAGTTGCGCCCGGTCGGCAGCACGTCGGGGCGGCCGCGGGTGGGCGCGCCGCTCGGCCCCGGTGGCACGAAGCGGCCGGCGAGACCGCGCATCAGCTGCAGCAGTTCCTGTTGACCGCAGGCGTCGAGGCGCGGGCGCAGTTCGTGGTCGATGCGCTCGAGCACGGCAGCAGTACGGGGCCAACGGGGTGCTTCCTCGACTGCTTCCCTTTTTTCCTGGTTCTCCTCCGTAGGGAAGGAAGGGGAAAACCGTGTGGATGTCTGTTCACCAGAGCCTTCCGGCAGGCCCTGTTCCAGCACCTGCAGCGCCAACAGCTCCAGCCGTTCGCGCGTGTGGCCGGCGTTGCGCCACAGGCCGTCGCCGAGCGTGGCGAGCACGGCCGGACGCGGGCCTTGCCAGGGCTGGCCCCAGTCGGAATCGAGCGGGTCGAAGCGGTTGCCATCCTCGCCGCACAGGCCGAGATCGGCGGCCAGCGCGCGGGTCAGGCCTTCCTTGCCGCCGCGGCCGTCGCCGACCGGATGGCGTGCCAGCGCGAGCAGGGTGTCGCGCCGCAGCCGCGCGGTGGGCGAGCGGCCGAAGATGTGCAGGCCGTCGCGGATCTGGGCTTCCTTCAGGTCGCACAGGTAGGCGTCGGTGCGGTTGAGCAGGCGCTGTTCTTCTTCGGCCGTCTGCGGCTCGTCGAAGCCGAGGTCGCGATGCAGGTCGTGGCGCAGGATGTGGTCGAGGATCTGGCGACGCAGCAGCTCGGCACGGCGCGGATCGAGCATCAGCGCTTCGTAGTATTCATCGACCTGGCGCTCGAGGTCGCGCGTCGGGCCGTAGCTTTCGGCGCGGGTCAGCGGCGGCATCAGGTGGTCGATGATCACCGCCTGGGCGCGGCGCTTGGCCTGGGTGCCTTCGCCGGGGTCGTTGACGATGAAGGGGTAGAGGTGGGGCAGCGGGCCGAAGGCGAGGTCGGGCCAGCATTCGTCCGACAGCGCCACGCTCTTGCCCGGCAGCCATTCGAGGTTGCCGTGCTTGCCGACGTGCACGATGGCGTCGCTGCGCCAGACTTCGCGCAGCCAGCAGTAGAAGGCGAGATAGTGGTGCGGCGGCACCAGGTCGGGGTCGTGGTAGCTGGCCTGGGCGTCGAGCTCGTAGCCGCGCGCGGGCTGGATGCCGACGAAGACCTGGCCGCAGCGCAGCCCGGCGATCATGAAGCGGCCCTGGCGCGTCATCGGATCGTCGGTCGGCTGGCCCCAGCGTTCGTTCACCGCGTTGCGCACGGCCTGCGGCAGGCGCTCGAAGAAGGCGAGGTAGGCTTCCATCGCCAGGCTCTGCCGCGCCGGGCGCAGCGCCCACTGCTCGGGGTCGTTGGTGATGCCCTCCTTCAACTGCACCATCAGCGCGTCGCCGTCGGCCGGGATGGCCTCGGTGGCGTAGCCCTCGTCGCGCAGGCGTTCGAGGATGGCGATCACCGAGGCCGGGGTGTCGAGGCCGACGCCGTTGCCCAGCCGGCCTTCGCGGCTGGGGTAGTTGGCCAGCACCAGCGCCAGCCGCTTGCCGGCGTTCGGCTGTGCCCGCAGCCGGCACCAGCGCCGCGCCAGTTCGGCGACGAAAGCCATGCGCTCGGGCTGCGGGCGGTATTGCACGACGTCGCACTGGGTCTGTTCGCAGCGGTGCGACAGGCCCTTGAAGCTGACCGCGCGGCTGATGATGCGGCCGTCCACTTCGGGCAGGGCGATGTGCATGGCGATGTCGCGCGGCGCCAGGCCGTGCGGATCTGCCCGCCAGCCTTCCTCGTTGCCGCCGGACAGGATGACCTGCAGCACCGGGATGTCGTCGACCAGCGCATGGTCGCCGGGATCGTCGAGTGCGGACTGCGAGAACGCGGTGGTGTTGAGGATCAGTGCTACTTCGTGCTCGCGGCACAGCCGGCGCAGGGTGTCGGCGCACAGCGCGTCCTTCAGCGACAGCAGCGCGATCGGCAGCGGGTTCATGCCGCGCGCGGCCAGCGTGTCGCACAGGTGGGCGAACACCGCGGTGTTGCCGGCCTGCAGGTGGGCGCGGTAGAACAGCACGGCGACGCAGGGCGCGCCGGGCTGCCAGTCGCCGCGCCAGCTCTCCACCGAGCCGAGTTCCTGGCGCGGGTGGAACACCGCCACCGCGGGCAGCGGCCGCGGCGGCGGCACCTGCAGCGGGAGGTCGAAGAACTGAGCGGCGAGGAACTGGTGGAAGGCGCGCGCGTTGGCCGGCCCGCCTTCGCGCAGGTAGCGCCACAGCGTGCGGCAGGTCTCGGCATCGACCGTGCTCTTCTGCAGCAGGTTGCTGTCTTCGGTGGTGTCGCCGGAGAACATCACCAGCGCGATGCCGCGTGCGCGGCACAACTCGCCGATGCGTTCGGTGCCGTAGGGCCAGTAGCTTTCGCCGCCGAGGTGGTCGATGACGATGACGCGGGCGTGCTGCAGCACGTCGTCGAGGTAGAGGTCGACCGACGCCGGCTGGCGCAGGTGCAGCAGGTTGGCCAGCCGCAGGGTCGGGAAAGCTTCGATGCCGTCGCTCGCGGCCGGCCAGGCGGCGGCGAGCAGCGCCAGCGTGGTGTCGGCGGCGCTGAGGATGGCGATGTCGGCCGGATCCTGCGCGATGCGCGTGATGATCGAGGCGTCGTCGACGAAGCCGCCGGGCTGGGCCGCGAGCAGGTGCATCAGGCGGCCCCGGCAGGGGCGTCGGCAGCGATGGCGGCCGCGGCCAGGGCGTCGCGCAGGGTGCCGGCATCGAGGTCTTCGCCGATCAGCACCAGGTGGGTGCGCGGCGCTTCGTCCGCCAGCCAGCGGCGGTCGAAGTAGCTGTCGAAGCGCCGGCCGACGCCATGCACCACCAGCCGCATCGGCTTGCCGGGCAGGGCGGCGAAGCCCTTGACGCGATAGATGGCGTGCTCGGCGGTGAGTGTGTGCAGGATCTCGAGCAGGCGCTCGCGCTCGACCAGCGGCAGGTCGACCACCACCGAGTCGAAGGCGTCGTGATCGTGGTCATGCGCCTCGCCTTCCTCGTGGTCGTGGTGGCTCTGGCGCAGGTGGATGTTCTCTTCCGAGGCGGCGCCCAGGCCGAGCACGATGCCGAGCTCGATGCGGCCCTGGTCGGCGGCGACGATCTTCACTTCGGGCGGCAGCTCCTCGCGCACCAGGGCTTCGACGCGGGCGCGGGCCTCGGCGTCGGCGAGGTCAGTCTTGGACAGCACGACCAGGTCGGCGGCCGACAGCTGGTCCTCGAACAGCTCGTGCAGCGGCGATTCGTGGTCCAGGTTGGGATCGGCGCGGCGCTGGGCATCGACCGCCGGCGGATTGGCGGCGAACTGGCCGGACGCGGCGGCGGGCACGTCGACCACGGTGACGACCGCATCCACCGTGCAGGCGTTGCGGATCTCGGGCCAGTTGAAGGCCTGCACCAGCGGCTTGGGCAGGGCCAGGCCGGAAGTCTCGATCAGGATGTGGTCGATGTCGCCGCGGCGCGCGATCAGTTCGCGCATCACCGGGTAGAACTCTTCCTGCACCGTGCAGCACAGGCAGCCGTTGGCGAGTTCGAACAGCTCGCCGGGGCGTTCCCGGCCGTCCTCGTCGCAGCCGATGCCGCAGCCGCGCAGGATGTCGCCATCGATGCCGAGCTCGCCGAACTCATTGACGATCACGGCGATGCGGCGGCCGTCGGCATTGTTCAGGATGTGGCGCAGCAGCGTGGTCTTGCCGCTGCCGAGGAAGCCGGTGACGATGGTGGCGGGGATTCTGGCCTGGACGGACATGGAGCTTCTCCTGGAGGTTCGGGAATTCAGCGGCTAGGGGATGCGAATGCACTTGCGGGCGGAACAGCCGTTCCGGCATGCGAATCTTTGCTGGAGGGTGCAGACGCCGATGCGTCCGCATCGTTTTCAGGTGCCTGCGCCGCGCCTTCGGGCCGGCAGCGCCAGGGCACGACGTAGGGCTGGCGCTCGTGTTCGCCCAGCATCGCCTGCACCTGGTAGACGCGCTGCAGGTTGGCGGCGGTGAGCACGCTGCGCGGTGCGCCGCAGGCCACGGCGCGGCCGTGGTCCATCAGCAGCACGCGGTGGCAGAAGCGGCTGGCCAGCGTCAGGTCGTGCAGCACCACCATCACGGTGCGGCCGAGCGCGCACTGCTCGCGCAGCAGTTCCATCACGCTCAACTGGTGGAAGGGGTCGAGCGCCGCGACTGGCTCGTCGGCCAGCAGCAGGGGGGCATCGACGGCCAGCGCGCGGGCCAGCCGGGCGCGGGCGCGTTCGCCGCCGGACAACTGGTCGAGCCGGCGGTCGGCCAGCGCTTCCAGCCGCATCCGGGCGATCGCCTGGGCGACGACCTCGTCGCCGTCCGGCGCCGCGCGCCAGCGCGGGCGGTGCGGCAGGCGGCCGAGGGCGACGAAGTCGCGCACCGTCAGCGGCCAGGCGGCATGGTCGCCCTGGGCGAGATAGGCCAGCCGGGTGGCGCGCTGGCGCGGCGGCAGCGTGGCGAGCGGTGTGCCGTCGAGCCGGATCGTGCCCTGGTGCGGCAGCAACTGTGCCACCGCCCGCAGCAGGCTGCTCTTGCCGGCGCCGTTGGGGCCGATCAGGCCGAACAGCTCGCCCTGGCCGATTTCGGCGGAGACGCCATCGACCAGGGTCGCGCTGCCCTGGCGCACGAAGAGGGATTCGATGAGCAGCCGCGTCATGCCCGCCCCAGCCGTTCGCGCAGCACCAGCACGAAGAAGAAGGGTGCGCCGATCAGTGCCGTGACCACGCCCAGCATCAGTTCGAAGCCGCCGCTGACCAGCCGCAGCACCACGTCGGCGGCCAGCAGCAGCACCGCGCCGCCGAGTGCGCTCGACACCAGCAGGCGCGCCGGGTGGTAGCCCACCGCGCGGCGCAGCATGTGCGGCACGACCAGGCCGACGAAGCCGATCGCGCCGGTCACGGCAACGCTGGCGCCGACGCACAGCGCGGTGCCGACGACGACCTGCGCGCGCAGGCGGGCGAGATTGACGCCCATGCTGGCGGCCTCGTCCTCGCCCACCGACAGCGCGTCGAGGTCGCGTCCGCAGGTGGCCAGCAGCGCCAGGCCGGCGAGCACGAAAGGCAGGCACAGGCGGATGTCGTCGAAGCTGCGGTCGGCCAGCGAGCCGAGCAGCCACAGCACGATGTCCTGGACGTCGGTCGGGTTGGGGGCGAGGTTGATGGCCAGCGAAGTCAAGGCGCCGGCCAGCGAGGACAGCGCCACACCGGCCAGGATCAGGGTCAGGTTGCCGGTGCCGCGGCGGGCGATGCGGTACAGTACCAGCGTCGCCAGCGCGGCGCAGCCCATCGCCGCCGCCGGCAGCAGCCAGGGCGTCAGCTGGGCGAGGCCGAAGTACAGGCACAGCACCGCGCCCAGACTGGCGCTGGAGCTGATGCCGAGCAGACCCGGCTCGGCGAGCGGATTGCGCAGCAGGCCCTGCAGCGCCGCGCCCGACATGCCGAGCGAAGCGCCGACCAGGATCGCCAGCAGCACGCGCGGCAGGCGGATCTCGGCGACGATGGCATGCTGGCGGGCCAGCGCTTCGGATGCGCCATCGCCGACCGGCAGCAGTGCGGCGGCGACGTCGGCGAGCGCCAGCTGCACCGGGCCGATGCCGAGCGAGACCAGCGCGAGCATGAGCAGGGCCAGCGCGAGCAGGCCATTGAGCGGCAGCGCGACTTGGCTGGTGCGTGGCAGCGGGGGCCGGGATGTGGCTTGGCCGGCCGTCATTGCGGCACCCGTGCCGGTGAGGCGGTGATTTGCTGCCTGGCGCTTGCCGCTTCTTCTGCACCCCCGGCTCCGACAGGGGAGAGGGGCGCCCGGCTTAGAGATGCCCGGCTGCGGGACATCGGGACCGGCGGACTTAGGCGGGCCAATTGTGCGGCGATGTCTTCGGCGGCCTCGATCAACTGCCAGTTGCTGCAGCCCCAGTCGTTGCCGTCCATGCGCACCACCGGCCGTTCGGCGAGCAGCGTCCGCATCTGCGGATGGCGGGCGAAGCCGGAGCGGGCATAGGTGGTGTCGTTGAGCATGCTGCTGACGACGAAGACGTCGGGCGGGTCGGCGACCACGTCCTCCAGCGCGACCCGGCCCCAGCCGCGGCGGCCGGACTCGGTGGCGTGATTGCGCACGCCGGCGGCCTGGAACACCGCGTCGACATAGGTGCCGGCGCCGGCGCTGCCGCCGTTGGGGCGCAGGTAGAGCGCGCGGGCCGGATGCGTGCTTGCCTGCAGGTGGGCGATGCGGGCCTGCACGTCGGCCACCAGCGCCTCGCCGGCGGCGGCGCGGCCGAGCCGGCCGGCGATGTGCCGGGTGCTGGCGAAGATGCCGTTCCAGTCGGTCGGGTAGGGCACGGTGACGATCCCGATGCCGTGGCGTTCGAACAGCGCGGCCTGGTGGCGCGCCTGCCAGCGCCGCGACGCGAGCACGACGTCGGGGCGCAAGGCCAGCACTTCCTCGGCGCTGCCGTCGTTGGCGGGATGGCGGCGGGCCTGTTCGTACATCGCGGTGCGGCGCGGGTCCTGGCTCTTGCGCGACACCGAGACGATCTGCGCCGGTTCGGCCAGGCCGAGCACCAGCATGTCGGCGCACAGGTTGGTCGACATCACGCGCGGCAGCGCCGCGCCGGCTGCAGCGAAGGCGACGGAGCCGGACAGCAGGGCCAGCAGCGCAGCGAGCAGGCGCACGGCCATCTCAGGCGCCAATGCCGGGCGCTTGCACCGTGCCGGCCCTGGAGGCGTGGGAAGAAGGGATGTGGTGGTGCTGGGTGTCCTGGTCCATGGCTGCGGCTGCGCGGGTGCGGCGACGATCGGCCTGCATGGGGTAGGGACGGACAGCGGAAGGCTGGGGCCGGGACGGCCAGGCCAGACGGTGATCGCCCGCACCCCGGGGCAGTGACCTTCAATCGACCAGGCCGGTCTTCTGGCTCTCCTTCGTCCGGATGTCCGCAGCCTTCCCGGGCGAAGCCCAGTGGCAGGGGGGCGGAATCCGTCAGGACTACAGCAGCGGGGGCTGCGCCGGAATGGCCGCTGGAGGCGGCGTCACCGGACTTCCCGTTTCACCCTGGGCGCACGGCGGCGGCACAGGGCACCTGGATCGAATGCGCGCGAAGCTTAAGTGAGGGGACAGGGTTTGGCAAGCCGGCGCCCGCCGCGCGCGGGCCGGGGGCGCGATCGAGCGCGCAGCCCCGGTGGCTCGTGCTCAGCGGTTGCCGCTGCCCGGCTTGGCGGAGAACAGCGCGGCACGCGGCGCGGCGGGGCGATTGCGGCCGGGGCGGGCGCGATTGCCATCGACGTCCGCGCGGCGGTTGTCGACAGCGCGGTTGCCATCGACGTCGCCACGGCGGGATGCGTGGGAAATGCGGTTGCCGTCCACTTCGGGGCGCGACGGCTGCATGCGGTTGCCGTTGATTTCGCGTGGCTCGGCGCTGCGCGGTGCGCGGTTGCCGTCCGCCTCGCCGCGGCGCGGCTGCGGGCGGGCACCCGGCTTGCCCTGGCCGGCGCCACGGTTGCCGGGGGTGGCACGATCGCCTCGTGGCGCACCGGACGGGGTGCCGTTGCGGGCCTGGCCCGAGCGGCCGCCGCGGCGCTGCAGCGGTTCGCGCTGGTGGTCGGCGTCGTGCGCGGCCTCGGCGCCGGCGCTGGGCACGAAGTCCTCGGCCACGGCACGGTCGATGCGACGCTTGATCAGGCGCTCGATCGCGCTTAGCAGCTTGATCTCTTCATCGTCGACCAGCGAGATGGCATTGCCGGCGGCGCCGGCGCGGCCGGTGCGGCCGATGCGGTGCACATAGTCTTCCGGCACGTTGGGCAGTTCGAAGTTGACCACCTGCGGCAACTGGTCGATGTCGAGGCCGCGCGCGGCGATGTCGGTTGCCACCAGCACCGGCAGCGAGCCGTCCTTGAACTGCGCCAGCGCCCGCGTGCGCGCCGCCTGGCTCTTGTTGCCGTGGATCGCGGCGGCGGCGATGCCGTGCTTGCTGAGGTATTCGGCGAGCTTGTTGGCGCCGTGCTTGGTGCGGGTGAACACCAGCGCCTGGAACCACTGCTTTTCCTTGATCAGGTGGGCGAGCAGTTCGCGCTTCTGCTTCTGGCCGATCATGTAGACCGCCTGGTCGACGCGTTCGGCGGTGGTGTTGCGCGGCGCGACTTCGACCGTGGCCGGATCGTGCAGCAGGCCGTGGGCCAACTGGCGGATCTCGTCCGAGAAGGTGGCCGAGAACAGCAGGTTCTGGCGCTTCTTCGGCAGCAGCGCAAGCACCTTGCGGATGTCGCGGATGAAGCCCATGTCGAGCATGCGGTCGGCTTCGTCCAGCACCAGGATCTCGACGCCGGACAGGTCCACGGTTTTCTGCCCGACGTGGTCGAGCAGGCGGCCGGGCGTGGCGACCAGGATGTCCACGCGCTTTTTGAGCGCGCCGATCTGCGGGTTGATGTTGACGCCGCCGAACATCACCAGCGAAGCCAGTGGCAGGTGCTTGCCGTAGGTCTTGACCGATTCCTCGACCTGCGCGGCGAGTTCGCGCGTCGGCGTCAGGATCAGGCAGCGTGGGCGGCCGGGCGGATGCGGGTGGGCGTGGGTCTGCGACAGGATGTGCAACAGCGGCAGCGTGAAGCCGGCGGTCTTGCCGGTGCCGGTCTGGGCGGCGGCGAGCAGGTCGCCGCCGGCGAGCACTTGCGGAATGGCCTGGGCCTGGATCGGCGTCGGCGAGGTATAGCCGGCTTCGCCGATGGCGCGCAGGATGGGTTCGGCCAGCCCGAGGCTGGCGAAAGTGACGACTTCGGAATTCATTCGATGGTTTCCGGCGCCAGTCCGTCGCGCATGCGTGGCGACACCAATCCGGGCTGGCGGGAGAGAGATCCGGGGCGGGCGCCGGCCGGATCGTTGCAGGAGCCGCCGCGGTCGATCGGTCAAGCCGCGGCGAGCCGGCACTATAGAGACTATGCGGGCTTGATGCGAGCTTTTTGTGCACAGCAGCGTGAAGGCGTATCCCGGAAGGCATTGCCGCCTGTGCCAGGATCGACGCCCAGGCTGCCAGGGCTCCAGCCGGCAGCAGTCGTGGCCTGGCTCGTACCGTATCGCCCAAAAGCCCTTGTTGCAGAGCAAAAATAAATTATGCAGGAAAAATGTGTTGCAAAATGAAAATACATGTCGAATAATTTCCAGGGCATATTCAAAAAGAATACATGGGCGCCGCTGCTCGTGTGTGGAAGAAGCACGGAGGGAGTGCCGCGTCTGCCCGGATGGCGGAAGCTGTTGAACGGTGCCGGAAGCCCGGCTGCGCCAGGCGAGAACCTTGTGTGGAATGCGTTAAAGTCCCCTGTCCAGAATGGTGCTCTATGTTCTCAGGTACTCCATTTCCCATGAAATCGCCCGCTTCCGGCAAAAGGCTGTTCGTGTTGCGCGCACGTCTCGCCCGGCGCCTGACCTTGCTCGCCCTGGCCGGTCTTGCCGGGGGCATGCTGTTGCTCGCCGCCCTGGTCGGCGGGGTGGCGCATGCGCTGGGCTGCAGCTGGGAAGCGGTCGTCAGCGGCCATCCCTTCGCCAGCGGCTTGTGGAGCCTGTGCGCGGTGCTGCTGTTGCTGTGCAGCGCCGCGATCGCCGACGTCCTGTTCAGCGCGCCTCCCCGGCCGCAGGGCGTCTGCCTGACACGCGAGACGGCCGGGCAGCTGTTTGCGTTGCTCGATACCATGGCCGCCCGGCTGGGCATCGAGCCGATCCAGCATGTGTTCATCACCGACGACATGAACGCGCACATCCACCAGCGGCCAGCCTGGGGTGTGGCCGGGCCGCTGGACACCTGCCTGATGATCGGCCTGCCGCTTGCGCACAGCCTGTCGCCGGCACAGTTCACAGCAGTGCTGGCCCATGAGCTCGGGCATCTTTCGGCCCAACGGCGCGGTTGGGCCGGTGTCGCCGGGGCATTGCGCGCGTGGTGGGCGCGGACCCTGGATCGCGCGAGCGCCGGGTTTGCCTGCATTGCACCGTGGCTGGACGAGAAGTCGATCGGCTTCTGTGTCCAGATGCTGCGCCTGGCGCGCATCGAGGAGTTCGAGGCGGATGCCATTGCGGCCGAACTCGTCGGCCATGACCTGATGGGCGAGGCGCTGGTCGAAGTCAGCCTCAAGTCGCATTTCCTCGAACACGATTTCTGGCCGCAGATCGAGGCCTACAACGCCAGCCGCGCACGGCCGGCATTGTGGCCGTTCCGCGACATGGCGCTTGGCGTGGAAGCGGGCTTCATGCGCACGGTGTCCGACCATGCGGTGGCGGTCGAGGAGAGCCTGGACGAGCGCTATGCCTTTCATCCGTCCTTGCAGCAGCGTTTGAGCGCGCTGCGCGTGCCCTGCCGGGTGCCCGAAGGCGAAGGGACCTCGGCCGCCGTGCATTTCCTCGCGCCGATGCTGCCGCGCCTGGCGATGTCCTTCGACCGTGCCTGGTGGCGGACGTGGCGCAAGAACAGGCGCAGGCGCTACGAGATGTTCGAAGGCTGAGCGCGCCGGGACCTGCCGGAGGAACTGGCGGATCGGAAGGCGCGCATGATGCGGTTCAGAAAGCGTTCTGCTCGGCTTCCAGATAGGCCAGGCTGACGTACTTGCCGATGTTCGATTCGAAGCCCGCGGTATCGGCGGCGCGGCTGGCGACGCGGGGGTCTTTCAACACCGCCTCGCGCGCGCTGTCGGCGTCGCGGCCGTCTTCGACCGCTTGCAGGCAGTTTTCGTAGATGCCTTCGAACAGCGCACGGTTCCAGTTCAGCACCTCGGCGCCGGGGTGGCCGTGGCCGGGCACCCAGATGCGCGAGGGCGCGTTCCTTTCCAGTTCGTCGTAGAAGCGGAAGGTGCCGACGTAGGAGCCGTCGTCCATGTTGGCGATGCGGCGGTCCATGGCGATGTCGCCGACGTGGGTCAGGCCGTCCTGCACGACTTCGACGCAGATGTCGCCCGGCGTGTGGGCAGTGCCGTAGTGGTGGATGCGCAGCGTGACGTCGCCGAAGTCGAATTCGGCGCCGTGCTCGACGGTGTGCGTGGGCGGCACGATGCGGGTGCCGACGGTGGCCTGGTTGGTCCAGCGCTCCATCAGGCTGTGCCAGGCGCTGCCCTGGATGCCTTCGATTTCCCGCTTCGTCACCGGATGGGCATGGATCGGCAGACCCTTGCCGAAGGCGTCCTCGAAAGCGTGGTTCGCCAGCCAGTGGTCGCCGTGGTAGTGGGAGTTGAAGACCGCCACCACCGGCTTGTCGGTGATGCGGCGGAGCATGCGCAGCGCCATCTCGCCGATCTGCACCGAACCGCCCGGGTCGAGCACCACCACGCCTTCGCGGCTGAGGACGAAGGTGATGTTGCTCATCATTCCCTGGTTCTCCGGTGTCGGGAAGCCGTCCTTCGACCAGATCATCCAGACGTGTTCCGACAGTTGTGTGGGCGCGATGTCGGGCACGGCGGGGCCGCGGACGAAATTGTCGATGTCGGCGGCGAAGGCCGACAGCCGCGACCAGTTGCCGGCGAGGCCGAATGCGGCCGTGCCGGCAAGCCCCGCTTGCATGAAGCGCCGGCGTGAGCGACAGGACGGGGGCGAGTCGGGTTGTGGCGTGCGCATCGGGCGTCTCCTGCGTGTGATGTCCTGCACGGAATATTAACGAAAACTGATTTTCTTCGCTGCCCGTCCGTGTTTCTGACTTGCCGATGAGCGTCTCATTGCGACTGAAGCGCGAGGGTGGAGCCGAAGGCGAAAGCCGCCATTCCGGGATTGGGGCGTCAGGATCGATGGGGGCGCGATGGGTTTCGCTCCGCTCTGCCCACTCTGCCGGCTGTCAGCGTGTGGCCGGTGCGTCGCCGCGGTCGGCCCGCACCGATTCGAGCTGCTCGCACAGGCGGGCAGCGCCGTCCAGGATGCGGGGTGTGTGGCGCTGCAGGAGGTCGGGCGGGACGAAGAACAGGTGGCCGTTGGCGTTGGCGGTCAGATCCGGCCAGCGCTTCCACTGGTCCAGCCAGTCGGGGCGCGCCTCGCCCATGCCGCTGGCGACGATCGCTTCCGGATTCGCGGCGAGCACGGCTTCGATGCCGATCTTCGGTGCCAGCGTGTCGAGGCTGCCGAACACGTTGCGTCCGCCGCACAGGCGGATGACGTCGGCGATCAGGTGCTCGTCGTTGATCGTCACCATCGGTTCGTTCCAGACCTGATAGAAAGTGCGCACCGGCGGCCGGTCGCGGTAGCGCGCGGCGAGGCCGGCATGGCGGGCGCGGAAAGCCTGCGCCGCTTCGGTGGCGGCGGCGTCGGTGCCGGCCAGGCGGCCGAGCTTTTCCAGGCTGAGGGCGACGTCGTCGAGGCTGCGCGGTTCGTTGATGAAGACCGGGACGCCCAGCGCGCGCAGGCGGTCGAGGTGGGCGTTGCGGTTGCCGCTGCGCCAGGCGACGACGAGGTCGGGCCGCAGCGCGGCCACGGCTTCCAGGTTGATCTGGGTGTAGCCGCCCACCTGCGGCAGCGACTTCGCTTCGGGCGGGAAATCGCTGTAGGCGACCACGCCGACGACCTGCGGGCCGGCGCCCGCGGCGAACAGCAGCTCGGTGATGTGAGGCGCGAGGCTGACGATGCGCTGCGCCGGGCGTTCGAGCCTGATGGCTGCGCCGCTGTCGTCGATGGTTTCGACCGCGGCGGGGGAGGCAAGGGCCGCGCCCGGGCCCAGGCAGGCGGCGGCAGCGAAGAAGGCGAGCAGGCGTGTGAGGGTCATGGTGTGGAACGCTCCGGTGCGCATTCGCGCAGTGCGCGCCCCAGCCGCTGCCAGCCCGCTTCGTCGGGCGGCAGGCCGAAGCGCAGGGAAGGCGGCACGGCGGGCAAGGCGCTGCCGGGCGGCTCGCCGTCGAACAGGCGGACGAGGACGCCGTGCCGGGCAAGTGCGCCGTGCAATTCGGCGGCGCGGGGCGTCGGCAGCCATTTGAACAGGCTGGGGCCGCCGGGCCGACCCAGTCCGGCGGTGTGCAGCAGCCCGGCGAGGCGTTCGCCGTCGGCCGCCAGCCGCGTGCGTGCCTGTGCCTGCCATGCAGTGTCGGCCAGCGCGGCGCCCGCCGCATGGCGTGCCGGGCCGCTGACCGTCCATGGACCGAGGATTTCGGCCAACTGCCGGCGCACCGTCGCAGGGGCGAAGACGAAGCCGACGCGCGCGCCGGCGAGGCCGAAGAACTTGCCCAGCGAGCGCAGCACCACCAGGCCGTCGGCGCCGGTTTCCGGTACCAGACTGGCTTCGGGCGTGGTGTCGATGAAGGCTTCGTCCACCACCAGCCAGCCGCCGCGCCGGGCAAGCCGGGTGCGCCAGTCCAGCAGGCGGCCGCGCTCGAACAGCAGGCCGGTGGGGTTGTTGGGCTGCACCAGCACGACGATGTCGCTGGCATTCACGGCCGCTTCGGCGGCATCGATGTCGTCGCCGAACCATCGTGGTTCGCGCCCCCGCCAGGCGTGGGCATGCTCGGCGTAGCTCGGTGCCAGCAGGCTGACGCGCCGGCCGGGCAGCACGGCGGGCAGGGCCTGGATCGCCGGCTGAGAGCCCGCCACCGGCAGCAGCGCATCGCTGCCGTAGTAGCGCGCAGCGGCGGCTTCCAGGCCGTCATCGTCTTCGGGCAGGCGATGCCAGGCCGACAGTGGGATGTCGGGCACGGGATAGACGCTGGGGTTGATGCCGGTGGACAGGTCCAGCCAGTCGTCCAGGGCGATGCCGTATTGCTGCGCGGCGCGGCGCAGGCGTCCGCCGTGCTCAAGCATGGGGCAGGCCTGCGAGTGATAAGACGGCGAGTGCCATCGCCGCGGTGACGATCCACCACAGCAGCACGCCGCGCCGCACCAGCGAGACGGCGGCGCGGATGGCGCGGGCATCCGGCGGCGGACCTTCACCGAGCGGTGGACGCTGCTCCAGCTCGCCGTGGTAGATCGCCGCGCCGCCCAGCGCGACGCCGATCGCGCCCGCACCGGCGGCCATCACCGGCCCGGCGTTGGGGCTGTCCCAGGCAGGCGCCTGCGCACGCCAGCAGGCCAGCGCGCGCCGGGTGTCGCCGAGCAGGGCATAGGTCAGCGCGGTGAGGCGGGCGGGCGCGGCGTTGAGCAGGTCGTCGATGCGCGCAGCAGCCCAGCCGAAGTGCAGGTAGCGCGGCGTGCGATAGCCCCACATCGCATCCAGCGTGTTCGCCAGGCGGAACAGCAGCACGCCCACGCCGCCGCCCAGCAGGAACCAGAACAGCGCGCCGAACACCGCGTCGTTGCCGTTTTCGAGCACCGACTCGGTGCCTGCGCGGGCCACGCCTTCGGCGTCCAGCGCACGGGTGTCGCGGCTGACGATCCAGCCCACGCGGCGGCGTGCTTCGTCCAGGTCGCCGGCGTCGAGCGGCACGGCAATGGCTTCGGCGTGCTCGGCGAGGCTCCGCCCGCCGAGGGCGAAATACAGCAGCACGATGTCCACCGGCCAGTGCGCCAGCGGGTGCAGGCCGCGCAGCCACAGCGCCAGCGCCGCCCAGGGCAGCACGGCAAGCGCCCAGGCCAGCGCGCCGGCGAAGCGCTGCTCGCCGAGCAGGCGGCGCACGGTGGCTTCGACCGCGCGTGCCCAGCGGCCGAAGCCCACCAGCGGATGGAAGCGGCGGACTTCGCCGAACAGCCGGTCGGCCAGCAGGCCGGCGGCCATTTTCAGCGCAAGGACGGTCGGGAGCGAAAGCAGCATCGAGGATGAGGGCAGGGCTGGAGTAAAAGGCTGGGAGGATGCATGAAGCCGTACTGTTTTCTTCCTCCCCGGGAGCGGGCAGGGGAAAGGGGTGCCCGGCCGGGGGGCGCCCGGCTCAGGAGCGGTGCCGTGCCTGGAACAGCGGTATCGGCGATAATCCTGCGCCTGATTTCCGCCCACGAGCTTCGTGCGCCTGGCCGGCCGCTCCGGCCGAGTGCCCGGCCAGGCGCCCCCCTTTACCCGAGGACCCCGGATTCTACGCCATGTCCCCTCCGATCTCCCTGATGGTGCAGGGCACCACTTCCGATGCCGGCAAGAGCACGCTGGTCGCCGGGCTGGCGCGTGCGCTGCGCCGCCGTGGCCTGGCCGTGGCACCGTTCAAGCCGCAGAACATGGCGCTGAATTCCGCCGTCACCGTCGACGGCGGCGAGATCGGCCGTGCCCAGGCGCTGCAGGCCGCTGCCGCCGGCGTCGAGCCGCATACCGACTTCAATCCGGTGCTGCTCAAGCCGTCCAGCGACATCGGCGCCCAGGTCATCATCCACGGCCGCGCGGTCGCCAACCTGTCGGCGCGTGACTATCACGCCTACAAGCCCACCGCGATGGCAGCGGTGCTGCAGAGCTGGGACCGCCTGTGCGCAAAGTACGATGCGCTGCTGGTCGAAGGCGCCGGCAGTCCGGCCGAGATCAATCTGCGCGACCGCGACATCGCCAACATGGGCTTTGCCGAGGCGGCGGACGTGCCGGTGGTGCTGGTGGCCGACATCGACCGCGGCGGCGTCTTCGCCCACTTGGTCGGCACCCTCGAACTGCTGTCGCCGTCCGAGCAGGCGCGGGTGCGGGGCTTCATCATCAACCGTTTCCGCGGCGACATCGGCCTGCTGCAGTCCGGCCTCGACTGGCTGGAAGCACGCACCGGGCGCAAGGTGTTCGGTGTGCTGCCCTATCTGCACGGCTTGTTCCTCGATGCCGAGGATGCGCTGGCCGATGGCGCCGCCGACGTGCGCGCAGAGGCGGGTGCGGAAGGGGACACGCTGCGCGTGGTGGCGCCGGTGTATCCGCGCATCTCCAACCATACCGATCTCGACGCGCTGCGCCTGCATCCGCAGGTCGATTTCCGCTGGGTCGGGCCGGGGCAGGCGATTCCGCCGGCCGATCTGATCGTGCTGCCCGGCTCCAAGAGCGTACGCTCCGATCTGGCCTGGCTGCGCGAACAGGGCTGGGAAGAGGCGATCCGGCGCCATTTGCGCTATGGCGGCAAAGTCGTCGGCATCTGCGGCGGTTTCCAGATGCTGGGCCGGCAGCTGGCCGATCCGCTCGGGCTGGAAGGTTCGCCCGGCACCACCTCCGGGCTGGGCTGGCTGGAGATGGAAACGAGGCTGGAAGCGCACAAGCAACTGGTCAATGCCGCTGGCCGGCTCGATGCCGCGCTCGGCGGCGAAGCGCCGGTGCGCGGCTACGAAATCCACATGGGCGTGTCCGCCGGCCCGGCGCTGCAGCGTCCGGCGCTGCGGCTGGACGCGGGGGCGGCAGGCCGGCGCGCCGATGGTGCGGTATCGGAAGACGGCCAGATCCTCGGCACCTACCTGCACGGCCTGTTCGATGCGCCCGAGGCGCTGGCCGCCCTGCTCGCCTGGGCGGGGCTGGGCGATGTGCAGCGGGTCGACCTGGCCGCGCGCCGCGAAGCGGACCTGGACCGCCTGGCCGACGCAGTCGAAGCCGCCTGCGATCTCGATGCCCTGTTCGATCATTCCTTGCCGGAACGAGCACTCCGATGAATACTTCCGCGAATCCCGCTGGCAGCCGCCCGCACGGCGCCGAATCCTCTCCGCTCGGCCGTGCCGTCGCCTACCGCGATACCTATGCGCCCGAACTGCTGTTCCCGATCGAACGGCAGCTGAAGCGCGACGAACTGGGGCTGAAGCCCGATGCGCTGCCTTTCGTCGGCGAAGACCTGTGGAATGCCTACGAGCTGTCCTGGCTCGATCCGCGCGGCAAGCCGGTGGTGGCGCTGGCGGGTTTCCGCGTGCCGGCGTCTTCGCCGCGGCTGATCGAATCCAAGTCGCTGAAGCTCTATCTCAACGCCTTCAACCAGCAGCAGTGCACGGATGCCGACGAGGTGCGCAGCCTCATCGCGCGCGACCTCTCGGCCGCTGCCGGTGCGCAGGTGGCGGTGAGCGTCGAACCCCTGACGCTGCGCCCGCAACGGGCTTCGGCCTATCCGGACGGGATCTGCCTCGATGGCCTGGAAGTCGATATCGATACCTACCAGCCCGCACCCGAACAGTTGCGTGCCGGCGGCGGGGAAGTGACGGAGACGCTGTATTCCCACCTGCTGAAATCGAACTGCCTGGTCACCGGCCAGCCCGACTGGGGCATGCTGGTGGTGCGCTACACCGGACCGGCGATCGAGCGCGAAGGCCTGCTGCGCTACATCGTGTCCTTCCGTGGCCACAACGAGTTCCACGAGCAGTGCGTCGAGCGCGTGTTCTGCGACCTGATGGCGCGCTGCAAGCCGCGCGAACTGGCGGTGTGGGCGCGCTATACGCGCCGGGGCGGGCTCGACATCAACCCCTTCCGCGCCAGCCGCGAAGGCCTGCTGGTGGACGAGCGCATGGAGGTCAGGCAGTAGCCTTGGCCTGTAGTCTTGATATGCGTCAAATTAATGGGTCGATCATGTGGGTTTCTTGCGAAGATGCTGTTTTATGTGGGGATTTCGGGTAGGAATGGGTCTGGTGCTGGGTTAACATCGGGCCGCCCCTACAGGGCCAACACCATCAACGAGGAAGTAAACATGAAATTGTTCGTCGCTGCCGCGCTAGCCGCGGGTCTTCTTTCGAGCGCGTCGGCCTTCGCCAGTGCCGATCTTGCCAAAGCCAAGAACTGTATGGCCTGTCATTCGGTGGAGAAGAAGCTGGTCGGTCCGTCCTACAAGGATGTCGCGGCCAAGTATGCCGGCCAGGCCGATGCAGCCGCCACGCTGGCCACCAAGATCCAGAAGGGCGGCGTGGGCAACTGGGGCCAGATTCCGATGCCCCCCAACCCGCAGGTCAATGACGCCGACGCCAAGGCGCTGGTGGAGTGGATCCTGTCGCAGAAGTGATCCCGGTTCCGGGATGATTGGGTGCCGCCTGCAGGCGGTGCTCTGGCGCAGGCCGGCAGCGATGCCGGCTTTTTTGCTGCCGGGCCGTCCCGAGGCAAAAAGCGCCCCCTCGGGGGTGGAGCAGGGGGCCCGCGGAGCACTGCTCCGCGCCTGCGGAACGGGCCAGCCGTGCAAAGCTTGGCCCTCTTGCGACCCGCGCAGCGGTGGTGCGCGGGGGCCCTTCGTGTTTGCGGCGCCGGGAGTCAGTGGCCGTTGAACAGCCGCGCCGGCTGTGCCAGCCATTCCAGCGCTTCGTGGGCCGGTGCCGGGCGTGCGAACCAGTAGCCCTGCATGACGTCGCAGCCCAGCAGTTGCAGGGCTTCGGCCTGTTCGGGCTGCTCCACGCCCTCGGCGACGATGTCGAGGGCGAAGCCGCGGGCGATGCCGGTGATGGCCGAAATGATCGGATTGATGCTCGGGCCGTCGAGGTCGCGGACGAAGCTGCGATCGATCTTCAGCGTGCTGACCGGGAATTTCTGCAGATAGGCGAGCGCCGAGTAGCCGGTGCCGAAGTCGTCGATGGCGACACTGAGACCGGCGCTGCGCAGTTCCCGGACCTTGGTGGCGACGTCGGCGGTGTCGTTCATCATCAGGCTCTCGGTGATCTCCAGCTCGATCTGGCCCGGCGGCAGCGCATGGCGGGCCAGGCACTCGGTGATCGAGCTGACGATGTCGCGTTTGTCGAAATCCAGCGGCGACAGGTTCACCGACATGCGCAGTTCCAGGTGGCCCGCGCTGCGCCACTGCGCCAGCTGGGTGCAAGCTTCTTCCATGACCCAGCGGCTGATCTCGCCGATCATGCCCAGTTCTTCGGCGACCTGGATGAAAGTGTTGGGCGACAGGGCGCCGAGTACCGGGTGCCGCCATCTCAGCAGCGCTTCCATGCCGACGATCTGGCGGCGGGCGACGCTGACCTGGGGCTGGTAGTGCAGTTCGAACTCGCCGCGCAGCAGGGCGTTGCGCAAGTCGTTTTCCAGCGTGATGCGCTCGTGATGATGGGCGTTCAGCGTCGGATCGAAGAAGCGGAAGGCATTCTTGCCCGAGCGCTTGACCTGGTACATGGCGATGTCGGCGTGGCGTGTCAGGTCTTCGGCCGTGGTGCCGTCGCGCGGGAACAGGGCAATGCCGATGCTCATGGTCGCGCGATATTCGCCCTGGCTGAGCGTGATCGGTGCGGCAAGGGTGTCGAGGATCTTGGTGGCGATGGTTTCCGCGTCTTCGGGAACGTTGATGTCGGGCAGCAGGACCGTGAATTCGTCGCCGCCGAGCCGGGCCAGCGTGTCTCCGCGGCGCAGTGTGGTCGACAGGCGGGCCGCGATCGCGCGCAGCAGGGCATCGCCTTCGGCGTGGCCATAGGTGTCGTTGACCAGTTTGAAGCGGTCGATGTCGATGAACATCACCGCCAGGGTGCCGGTGCGGCGCTGGGCCTGCGCGATCGCCAGTTCGAGGCGGTCCTTGAACAGCACCCGGTTCGGCAGGTGCGTCAATTGGTCGTGATAGGCCTGGAAGGAGATGATCTCCTCGGCCCGCTTGCGTTCGGAGATGTCGCGGGCGACGCCGTAGAGCCCGGCGCTGCGGCTGTCGCCGGGCTGGGCCAGCATCGGCAGGCCGGTGAGCGAGACCGTGATGCAGTCGTCGATGCTGCTGCTGCCGCCGCCGCGGCTGCAGCGCAGGCGCAGTTCGACGTTGAAGCTCTCACCCGGCATCCGGCTGGGCTGATTGAGCAGGTTGCAGATCCGGTCGATGTCCTCGGGCATGACCAGGGTCGTGAACGGGCGCCGCATCAGCGCATTGCGTTCGAAGCCGAGCAGCGGCTTGATGCGTGGGTTGATGTAGCTGAAGCGGCCTTCGGCATCGAGGGTGAAGATGAGATCGGGCGAGCTTTCGACCAGGTAGCGGTGCAACTGCTCGGAGGCCCTGAGGCGCTGGCTCATCGCCCGGTTGGCCTTCTCGAGCGCGCCCTTGTGCAGCGTGCTTTCCACCGTGCGCTGCAACTGGGCGACGTGGTAGGGCTTGCGCACATAGTCGTCGGCGCCGCGGCGCAGCGCACCGATCGCGGCATCGATGGCGTCTTCGCCGCTGATGATGATGACGGCTTCGTCCCGCCGGCGCTCGACCAGCCAGTCGAGCAGGGCGAGGCCGGAGGCGTCCGGCAGCCGGTAGTCGAGCAGGATCAGGTCGTAATGATGCTGTTCCAGCCGGACGATGGCTTCGGCGATGCTGCCCGTTTCGTCGAAGCTGCGGCCGGGGTGGGCGAGGACGTGGGGGAAGGTGCGCCGCAGCGCCGGATCATCATCGACGATCAGGATGCGGAAATCGGGTTCCACAGGGCCGAGGCTTTTTGTGGGCTGGAAAGGTTTATCGCCCGGAATCGACATGAGTCGCCAAAATTATGTCTAAATGCTATTTGTCACAACATGATGCAATATTCAGGCCAATTGTTCCAGTGGCAGAAAGATCTGGAAGCTCGTGCCGTTGCCCGGCTGGCTCCGGCAGAGAAGCGTCGCGCCCCAGCGTGACAGGATGTCGTGCACGATGCTGAGGCCGATGCCTTGATGCTTGCCGCCCTTCTGGCTGCGCTGCGGCGAGAAGGGATCGGCCATGCGTTCCGGCGGCAGGCCGGGGCCGTTGTCGACGAGACGGATCTCGAGGCTGGCACGGCCATCGACGGTGATCTGCGACAGCGCCGACACCACCAGGCGCCTGCCGGGCTGCAGCGCTTCGGAGGCGTTGCGGAACAGGTTGAGCAATACCTGCTTGAGCGCGGAGGCGGGAATCGCCGCGGGCGGAAGCTGCCTGGGCGCGCGCAGCTCGAACTGGATGCCGCGCTGGCCGAACAGCGTGTCGCCGTAGATCGAGCGCATGTCGAGCAGCAGTGCCGGTACCTGGCAGCGCGGTGTCTCGGGGGCTTCCTGCGGCAACGCGCTGGCGCTGCGCAGCAGATTGTCGATGCGATCCAGCTCGGTGTTGAGCTGCACCAGTTCGTCCTTCAGCGGTGTGTCGTCCGGGCGCTGGATGCCGAGCATCTCCAGCCGGCTCTTGATGACCGTCAGCGGATTGCTCGCTTCGTGCACGATCTTGCGCAGATGGTCGTGGAAACGCTGGTGCAGCGTGGCTTCGCGGCGGCTGATCTCGTTCTGCGCTCGCTGCGCGGCACGCAGCGAGCGCGCTGCGGCACCGAGCAGCGCGGCGTAGCGCCAGCAAAGATCGCTGTCGAGTTCGCCTTCATGATCCATGCCGATCAGCGCCACCACGGCCTGGCCGTTGGTGGTGAGGGGCAGGCAGCAGAAGCCTTCGAGGCCGAGCCAGCGGGCGATCTGCCAGTCGGCCAGGCTGCGTCCGCTGCGGCTGCCGTGCCGGACGAAGCGGGTGGTGTGTTCATTGCGCGCGCACAGTGCGACGGCGCTGGTCTCGTCGTCCAGCCTGAGCCGCAGTTCGTCGATGAGCGCGGCGGCGCTGCCTGCCGCGGCGGGCAGCATGGGGCGCAGGATGCCGTCCTCGTCGGCCGCCAGCAGCGTGGGGATGCGGTGCAGGCCGAACAGCGGGCAGGCAATGGCAAGACGGTCTTCGACCTGTGCGGGGTCGAGGTCGACGAATGCCGCCGTCAACAGGCCGAGCATGCCGGCGCTGCGGTAAGGGTCGTCGGCCAGCGCTGCGGTACCGGCTGCCGCCGCCTCGGCTGTCGGGGCGGACCGCGGCGGATAGGCGGCATGCCCGGAGACGATGTAGTCCACATCGGTGCGCAGGCTGCTCAACACCCCTTCATGGAGCCCGGTCAGGCGCGCGGCTTCGGGCAGCCGTTCCTGCCATTGCGGGTCGGCCAGCCGCAGCGCCGCGGCGACGATGGGCAGCAAAGGGTGCGCGCTCGCGAACTGCTCTTCCAGTACGGTGCCCAGTTCGAGCGCATCGCCGAGGCTGCCGGGCAGTCCGCAGTGATCGACCAGCGTGGCCAGCGAAGGGGCGTGCCGGGCCGGGGTGGTGGCCTTGCCGACATCCGGCGAAGGGGGGGCGAAGCCGTGCCACAGCCCGGCCAGGTAGGCTTCGTCGGGGCGTGCATAGCGTGTCTCGATCGCGAGATGCAGCGCGCATTCGGCCCGCAGCAAGGTTTGCTCGGATGCGGCCGGGTCATGGCCGGCCGCGTGTCCGAGCCCCACCAGCCAGGCCCGCAGCAGATCGATGCCGATGCGTTCGAGGCGCCGGCGCAGCACGCTGTTGAGTCCGTCGCCAAGCTCGTTGTCGGCCAGCGGCTGGGCAATCAGCAGTGCGAGACTCAGCACGGGGTCGCGGGCGGCGACGAGGGCAACTTCCGGCCAGTTGGGCGAACTGGCCGCCAGCAGGCGCAGGATGGTCACCGCACCATCGGTCCGGGGCTGGCGTTCGAGAGTGCAGAATACGGCGGGAAGCATGGGCGGCGAGGCGCGCGGGTCGGGGTGGCTTGGGGGGATTTTAGCGGGCCGTGCCGGTTCCGCATGTGACCGAGTTTGCAATTGGCGTCAGCCTTCTCAGGCCTGCAGGCTGTCGGCGAAGCCGAGGCCGGTCAGCAAGGCGTGGTTGACGCGCTCGCAGGGCAGGTGAAGGTCGTCGACTGCCTTGGTCAGACCGCTGCCGTCGAAGCTCTCGCATTGTTGCGCCAGCCGCAGGAAGGGGGCGAATTCGCCCTCGCCATGCACCAGGGCATCGGTGATGCCGGCGGGCAGGTTCATTTCGTCGAGCACCGATTGCATCGAAGTGCCGAGCAGCAGCGGCAGCAGCGAGAACGCGCCGGTGATGAAGAGGTTGTCACGTTCGGCGGCATCGAAGTAGTCGGCGCCGATCTCTTCCATGAAGCGGCCGCGGGCGATCGCAGTCTGTATCATCGCCGGCGCGCTCGGATCGCGGCTGGCGGTGACGAGCAGCAGCGAAAGCCATTTGTTGAGTGCGGTGTAGCCGAGGATGCTGACCGCGTGGCGGAAGGACTGGATCTCGCACATCAGGCCGAAGCCGGCCGAGTTGATGTAGCGCAGCAACTTGTAGGACAGCGCGACGTCCTGCTTCAGCACCACCTCGATGTCGCGGACTTCGCCATTGTTGCGCACCAGGTTGAGCAGACGAATGATCTGGGCGTGGCTGGGCGACAACTCCTTGGCGGGCGGGTGGCCGTGCAGGAAGAACCAGCCCGATGCGCCGTCGAAGCCGGCGCCGATCGCCGGGCGGAAGCCGCCGGCTTCGGCCAGGCCCCAGGCCAGCTTGAGGCCGGGCGCGCCGGCCGGCGAGGAGACGCGGCGCGCATCCATCAGCACGAAGCGCCAGTCGATGCCGGCCGGCAGCGCCGTGCCGGGCGTATACCAGGTCAGGTTCATCGGCCGGCCGGCTTCCTGCAACTGGGCCATCAGCGCCTGCGTTTGCGGATGGCCCAGGGTCTGGGCGGGAATCTCGATCGAGGCGTTGTCCGGCATCTGCCAGTTCAGCAGTTCGGGTGTCGGCACCAGGCGGCCGAGGCTGACGAAGACGGCGTGATGAGCCGGCCAAGCCGCCGTCCGTGCGTTCAGCACCTCGACCACCGCAGCGACGTTCGGGCCGTGGGCGATGATGCGGTTCGCGGTGATGGCGTGGCGCTTGTTGACCACGGGTTCGCGGGTCAGCAGGACGGTCTGGCTCATTGCGGCTCCGGTGGGCGGGTCAGTTTGCCGGGCTGGCGAAGGTGAAGGCATCGGCGAAGAAGGCGCCCTCGGGCAGGCCGCGTTCCGTATGGAAGCTGGCGCGTGCCGCATCGATCATCGCCGGCGCGCCACAGGCGTAGACCTCGTGGCCCGACAGGTCGGCGAAGTCGTCCAGCACGGCCTGGTGCACCAGGCCGCGGCGGCCGTCCCAAGCGTCGCCGGGCTTTTCGTCCGACAGCACCGGGATGTAGCGCAGGTTCGGCAGGCGGCTTTCCCAGCCGCGCGCCAGTTCGTCCAGGTACAGACCGGCGCGGTCGCGCGAACCCCAGTACAGCGTGACAGGGCGCTGCAGGCCGGTCTCGACCGCATGTTCGACGATGCTCTTGATCGGCGCGAAGCCGGTGCCGCCGGCGACCATGACGATCGGGCGCTGCGAATCCTCGCGCAGCCAGAAACTGCCCAGCGGGCCCTCGATGCGCAGGATGTCCTTTTCCTTCATGCCCTCGAAGACGTGGGAGGTGAAGCGGCCGCCATCGATGCGGCGCACGTGCAATTCGATATGGCTGGCGTCGTGCGGCGCATTGGCGATCGAGAAACTGCGGCGCTGGCCGTCGGCGAGCAGGATGTCGATGTACTGGCCGGCCTTGAAACGGAAGGTCTCGCTCGCCGGCAGCTTGAGGTCGAGCAGCATCACGTCGTCGGCCAGCCGCTGCAGCTTCTGCACGCGGCTGGGCAGCTTCCGGACCGGGATGTCGCCGGCACGGGTGACGTTGCGCGCTTCCAGCACCAGGTCGGAAAGCGGCTTCGCACAGCAGAACAGCGCATAGCCCTCGGCCTGGTCGGCGGCGCTCAGCGCGCCGGCGGAGTATTTGCCGTAATCCACCGAGCCCTGCACGATCCTGCCCTTGCAGGCGCCGCAGGCGCCGTCGCGGCAACTGTGCGGCAGCAGCAGGCCGGCATCGTGTGCTGCTTCGAGGACGGTCTGGCCGTCGGCGGCGTCGAACGAATGATCGCCAGGCTGGAGGGAAATCCGGTAGCTCATGGTGCGTGTGATAATGACGGGATGAAAAGAGTCCTGATCGTCGGCAGTGGCGATGTCGCCGCCCGCTGCCTGCCGTGGTTGACGCAGCGCTTTCGTGTTCTCGCCCTCGTACGCCATGCCGATGCGGCCGACGCGCTGCGGATTGCGGGCGCGGTGCCGGTACGGGCCGATCTCGACGACCGCAGGAGCCTGACCAGGCTGGCCGGGCTTGCCGATGTCGTATTGTACTTCGCCCCGCCGCCTGCGCAGGGGGCCACGGACACCCGGATGACGCGCTTCCTGGCCGCGTCCGGCGCGGGCCGGAGTCTACCACAGGGCCTCGTATACATAAGTACGACAGGGGTTTACGGCGACTGCGGCGGCGCTTTCGTCGACGAGACGCGGCCCTGCCGCGCCAGCACCGCGCGGGCATTGCGGCGAGTCGATGCCGAGTGCCGGCTGCGCCGCTTCGGGCGCCGCAGCGGCGTGCGCGTCAGCGTGCTGCGGGCGCCCGGCATCTACGCCGCGGACCGCCTGCCGCTCGAACGCCTGCGGCGCGGCGACCCGGTGCTCGCTGCGGAAGACGACGTCTTCACCAATCACATCCACGCAGACGATCTCGCCAGGCTGGCCTGTATGGCGATGTTCCGTGCCGGTGCAGGCCGCGTGTATAACGCCAGCGACGATTCCGGCCTGAAGATGGGCGAGTATTTCGATGCGGTGGCCGACGCGCTGGCGCTGCCGCGTCCGCCGCGGCTGCCGCGCGAACAGATCGTCCAGCGGCTGTCGCCGCTGACGCTGTCCTTCATGGGCGAATCGCGCCGGCTCGACAACCGCCGCATCAAGCGGGAATTGCGTACGGCGCTGCGCTACCCGACGGTGGCGGATGGACTGCGCGCCCTGCCGGGCCGGCGCTGAGCCGCTGCCTCCGTCTTCCTCTTTTTTTCCATCATCGAGATTTCATCGACATGCTGACCATCAAGGCCTTGCACATCATCTTCGTCGTGAGCTGGTTCGCCGGCCTGTTCTACCTGCCGCGCCTGTTCGTCAATCACGCCATGGTCGAGGACGCCGCCACCCGCGAGCGCCTGGCGATGATGGAGATGAAGCTCTACCGCTTCATGACGCCGTTGGGCATCCTCGCCGTGGTGCTGGGCTTCTGGCTGTGGTTCGGCTACGGCTTCGCCGGCGGCTGGCTGCATGCCAAGACCCTGCTCGTCGTTTTCCTGATCGGCTACCACCTCTACTGCGGCCGCCTGCTGCGCGCCTTCGCCGAGGGCCGCAATACCCGCAGCCACGTGTGGTTCCGTGTGTTCAACGAGATTCCGGTGGTCGTTCTCTTCGTCGTGGTCTTCCTCGTCGTGCTCAAGCCGTTCTGAACGAGCGCATGGCGGAATCCGGCCGGCCCGCGAGATTGCGGCACCCGTGCCGGGTGGCTATGCTCGACGGCGTGAAACCCTGAGGTGTTCCCTGAAGTGCAGCGAGGAAAACCATGAGCCTGCCCGAGCCCAAGATTCCGTTCGGGCCAGACGATTACCTGGCCTGGGAAAGCGAACAGCCCTTCCGCAGCGAATACGTGGACGGCGAAGTGTTTGCCATGAGCGGCGCCTCCGATGCGCACGGCACGTCGGCAGGCAACCTGTTCGTGGGCTTGCATGCCCATCTGCGCGGCAAGCCCTGCAAGGTCTTCATCTCCGGCATGAAGGTCCGCGTCGACGCCGCCAACAGCTTCTACTACCCCGACATCCTCGTCACCTGCGACCCGCGCGACCGCCAGCCCGGGGCAAGCCACGTCAAGCGCCATCCGGTGCTGGTCGTCGAGGTGCTGTCGCCGACCACCGAAGCCTACGACCGCGGCGACAAGTTCGCCGCCTACCGCACGCTGGAGTCGCTGCAGGAATACGTGCTGGTTTCGGTCGAGCAGCGCCGTGTCGAGGTCTTCCGCCGCGACGCTACCGGGCACTGGGTGCTGTATCCGTTCGCAGCGGATGAAGAACTGGAACTGGCCAGCGTCGATTTCCGCTGCCCGGCGGCCGAGGTGTTCGAGGGGGTGGAGGGCGCTTAGGCCCGCACTGCCGGCTTCGCTGTTCAGGCCGGCTGCCGTTCTTCCAGGATCTTGAAGAACACCGTCTCCAGCGAGACCGCCGGCTTGACCGTCACCAGCCGGCCGCCGGCCGTCTGCAGCCGGGCGAGGAAGCCGGGCAGGGCGGATTCGTCCATCTCCTGTTCGTACTCGCCTTCACGGATCGCTGCATGCTCGCCATCGAGCGGCGCGTTGGCCTGATAGCGGACGATGAAACGGTCGGCGCGCTCGCTGACCAGGTCGCGCGGCGAGCGGGTGGTCAGCAGTTCGCCCTGGTGGATGAAGCCGAAGCGGTCGGCGATGCGCTCGACGTCGTGCAGCACGTGCGAGGTGAAGAAGATCGCGCCGCCTTCGCGCTTGTAGTCGGCCAGGATGTCCACCACGTCCTTGCGCCCCACCGGGTCCAGGCCCGACAGCGGCTCGTCCAGCACCAGCAGGCGCGGGCTGACGACCAGCGCATGGGCCAGCGCCACGCGCTGCGCGTTGCCTTTCGACAGTTCGCGGATGCGGCGCCGGGCGTTCTGCGCCACCGAGAAGCGCTCCAGCCACTGCATGCACCAGACCTCGGCGTCCGGGCGGCGGATGTCGTACATGTCCAGCGCCATGCGCAGGATCTCCATCGGCGTGAACTGCTCGTACAGCGCGGGCGATTCCGGTACGTAGGCGATGCCCTTGCGCGAGGCCGCCTCGCGTGCCGACACGCCGTACAGCCTTACCTCGCCTTCGTAGTCGTTGATGACGTCGAGCATCACCTTGATCGTGGTCGATTTGCCTGCACCGTTGGGGCCGACGAAGCCGAAGACTTCGCCTTCGGTGACGTCGAAGCTGACGTCGCGCAGCGCCTGCACGGTCTTGCCGCGCGAATGGAAAGTCTTGCTGACGGAGTGGAATTCGAGAGCGGAAGTCATCGGTGGTTTCCTTGGCTGCTTCACATGCCCAGTGATTCGAAATCGAACGATAACTGGCGATGGTGACGGATGGCGAGCAGATGCACGGTATCGCCGATGTGCGCATACAGCACCAGATGCCGTGCCGTCACGTATTCCCGCAGGCTGCCCGTGGGGTCCAGCATTTCGAGTTGGGAGACGAGCCGTTCGAGTTGTGAGGCCGCTTCGACTGATTGCACAGGGCGGACGAGGAAATCGCGGCCCATGTCCGGGTGGCGCTCGAGGTTCGGGATCACCACGTCGTGCAGGGTATCGAGGAGTGCATCGAAATGCCCGGACGCATCAGTCTCGTCCAGAAAGCGTTCGATGGCTTCGAGATGAAGCTCGAAGCTTCGGGTGAGGAGGACAGAAGCAATCCTGCTCATTCCTTGGCGCGGCGTGCCTTGAAATCGGCGATTGCCGCGCGGGCGTCCCGGCTGCGGCCCTCGGCGACATCTCGCAAGCCACTTGCGGCATCGTCGATCAGCAGCATGTGGATGTGCGCGCGTTCGAGCCGATGGTAGTGGTCCAGGCGTTGCGCATCGATCAGTGCGACATAGCTCTCACCATTCTTGGTGATGATCTTCTCCGCGCCTGCCTTGACCTGATCCGCCAGCTCCGACAACTGGGCGCGGGCGGTGGTCAGCGAAACGATGTCCCGTGCAGTGATGGTCATGATGATGGCTGTACAGAATTGATGCTTTCATTCTAGCTTGAAAGCAGGCGTTCGATGGCAGATCGAGGTCGCCGCCAGGGGGCGTCTGCGATGCCGGCCGCTGGCTGCCAGGCGCTGCAGAACCGATGCGGGCATCTCCGCAGGATGAACGAACAGATGTTCGTGTCGAGCATGTAGGTCTTCACAACTCGAACCGGCCTTCATCATCCACCGCCGCCGTCCGCTCCTGGAGGAAATCCGCGTCGGTCTTGGCCAGCAAGGCCAGGGATTCCCATCTCGGGCGAGTGGGGCGCAAGGTGATCACATCGCCTTCACGGCGAATCTCCAGTTCGCGCACGCCGCCGTAAGCCATGCCCACTGGCAGGCGTATGGCCTGGTTCTCGGAGCGGCCATCCCTCAGGCGGGCGTTGCCCATTCCCGGCATATTTTCCCGGTCTGCTCGATGGCCAGCGCTTCGCCGGTCAGGCCGCAGTGCGTGGTGTCGCCGTCGGTGCGGAAGTGGGCGCATTGCCGGCAGATGCCGAAGGCGTGTTGGCCGTTGAGGCGCTGCAGCGCGACGAGGAGGCTGCGCAGGGTGTCGGCGAGCGCGGCGCCGTCGGCGTGCATGTCGAGTGCGCCTTGCACGCGCTCGGCCCAACTGTTTTGCAGCACCGCCATGCCGGCGGGCGTCAGCTTCAGGTGGATGCGCTTGCCGTGGCGGGCGTCGGCCTGCTTGACGACCAGCGCCTTGCGCTCGAGCACGGCCAGGGTCTGCGACACGGTGCCGCGGGTGATGCCGAAATAGTCGGCGATGGCGATCGGCAGGTCGCTGTAGCGGTTGGCCTGCGCCAGGTATTGCAGCACCTGGAGGTGGATCGGCAGCAGGCCGTGGCGCGCGGCGTCTTCGCGCAAGGATTGCTGGAGCAGCGCGCCCAGGCGTTCGAGGTAAAGGGTGGCGGTGGTCATGGCAATAATGTATCGCCTCGAAGCATTGCTTGACCAGCGGGTGTACGATGCCTATGCTTTAAATGCATCGAGTCGATGCATGTTTGCATCCATTACATCCAGAAACCCAAGGAGCGTCATCATGAGCAAGGCTTTGTTCTTCCATGCCGGTTGCCCGATCTGCATTTCCGCGGAGCAGCAGGTTGCCGCTGCGCTCGACCCCGCGCGCTACGACGTCGAGGTCGTGCATCTGGGCGAGCAGAAATCCCGCATTGCCGAAGCAGAGGGCTTCGGCGTCCAGTCGGTTCCGGCCTTGGTCATCGACGGCCAGCCTTTCCACATCAACTTTGGTGCTTCGCTGGCCGATCTGAAGTAGGCGGAAGCGCTTGCAAGGCTGTGCGGCAAGTCGGCCGCGATCATGTCGTCCGGCGGTTGCAGGATGCAGGCGGCGGCTTGCCCTGATGCGTCATCTTCTTTTCGGCCGCCGCCCTGGCGTCCCCTGCGTGCCAGCCGGGGCCGCCGGGCGCGGCTGGCCGTATTTGCGGTAAACCGCGCGGGCGTCGGCCTCGGCGCGTTCCTGGGTACAGATCGACGGATCGTCGTCGTGGCCGCTGAAGAAATCGTCCTCCTGGGCGGCCATGACCAGCTTGATCGCGGCGTCTTCGCTTTGCTCGTAGCGTTCGTAGAGCAGGGTGGCGACTTCGTCCAGGTGCTGTTCGTAGCTCATCGGCATGGTTCCGGCGCTCCTAGCGCAGCGTGACGAGCTCTTCGGCGCTGGTCGGGTGGATGGCGATGGTGCGATCGAAATCGGCCTTGCGTGCGCCCATGCGGACGGCGACGGCAAAGCCTTGCAGCATTTCGTCGGCGCCGTCGCCGATGGCATGCAGGCCGACGATGCGTTCGTCGGCGCCTTCGCACACCAGTTTCATCGCCGTCCTGGGGCGGTGTTCGGTCAGCGCGTGGTACATGGCGGTGAAGCGGGTGGTGTAGACCTTGACCTCGGCGAAGCGCTTGCGGGCTTCGTCCTCGGTGAGGCCGACGGTGCCGATCGGCGGGTGGCTGAAGATGACCGTGGGGATGCAGTCGTAGTCGAGCCGGCTGTCGGGCTGGTTCAGGAACAGGCGCGCGGCCAGCTTGCGCCCGGCGGCGATGGCGACCGGCGTGAGCTCGGCTTGGCCGGTGATGTCGCCGATGGCGTAGATGCCGGGTGCGGTGGTGTTCTGGAAGGCGTCGGTGTGGATGACGCCCTTGTCGTCGGCGGCGAGGCCGGCGGCGGCGAGATTCAGGCGGTCGGTGTTGGGGCGGCGGCCGGTGGCCCACACCAGGGCGTCGGCCTCGAAGACCTTGCCGTCGCCGCAGGCTATGCGCAGGCTGCCGTCGGCCTGGCGGCTGACGGCCTCGGGCTGGACGCCGAAGTTCAGGCGCACGCCGCTGGCCTGCATCTGTTCGGCCAGTTCGTCGCGCAGCATGGCGTCGAAGGGGCGCAGCAGGTGAGGACCGCGCACCAGCATGTCGACCTGGGTGCCGAGGCCGTTGAACACGCCGGCCAGTTCCACCGCGATGTAGCCGGCGCCGACGACGGCGACGCGGCGCGGCTGCCGGTCGAGGGCGAAGAAGCCATCCGAGTCGATGCCGAGTTCGGCGCCTGCGATGTCCGGCACTGCCGGGCGGCCGCCGGTGGCGATGACGATGTGCGGCGCGCTGTAGCGCTGGCCGTCGACTTCGATGGTATGGGCGTCGACGAAACGGGCGAAGCCTTCGACGACGTCGACGCCGGCCGTGTCCAGCATGTTGGCGTAGATGCCGTTGAGGCGGGCGATGTAGGCGTCGCGGCGGGCCTTCAGCGTGTTCCAGTCGAAGCGGCGTGCCGGTGCGTCGAAACCATAGCCGGAGGCGTCGCGCAGGGTCTGGGCGATGTTCGACGCGTACCACATCACTTTCTTGGGCACGCAGCCCACGTTGACGCAGGTGCCGCCGAGGCGCGCGGCTTCGACCAGCAGCACGCGGGCGCCGTATTCCGCCGCGCGCCGCGCGCTGGCGACGCCGCCGCTGCCGCCGCCGATTGCGATGTAGTCGTACTGCTTCATGTCGGGTTCCTTTGCTGAATGCCGGTGATGGCCGGGGTGCCGTCGAGGCTCACGCTGCGGCCGGCTTCCGCGAGTTCGATGGGGGTGTTGATGTTGCGGAAGGCAGCGGCTTCGTCGTCGAAGGACACTTCTACCACGTCCAGCGTGTCGTGCCAGCGGGCGACGCCGCGCCCGCCGCCGTGAAGGTAGTCGGCGAGCGGGCCGGCGAGTTCGCGGCGGCACAGGCAGAACACCGGCTGCAGCCGGTCGAAAGTGCGCGCGACGGCGAGCTGGGCGCCGGCCGAGTGCAGTGCGCCGGCCAGGCGGTCGACGAGATCGGCCGGCAGGAAGGGCGAGTCGCAGGGCACGGTGGCCACCAGCGGGTGGCGGGCGTGCAGCAGCGCGGCATGCAGGCCGGCCAGCGGGCCGCCGAAGCCGCCGATGTCATCGCTGAACACCGGGTGGCCGAAGGCCCGCCAGGCGTCGAGGTTGCGGTTGGCATTGACGATCAGTTCGTCGACCTGCGGCGCCAGGCGTTCGAGCACATGTGCCGCCATCGGCCGGCCGGCCAGTTCGACCAGCCCTTTGTCGACGCCGCCCATGCGGCTGCCCTGGCCGCCGGCGAGCAGCAGGCCGGTGATGCGGCGGTCGGCGGGACGCGGAGCGGGTGGGGACATCGTGCTGGTGATGAGGTGCCGGGGCAGGCTGCCGATTGTAGCGGCTCGCCGGCAAGGAGGGCGAGGCCGCGCCGCGGGTGCTCACTTGTTGCCGAGCAGGCTGATGGCGTGCAGCGCATGCGGCGGCGGGCCGCTGAGCCAGTTGCGTATCTCGTCCGGCGGCAGGGGCTGGGCGAACAGGTAGCCTTGCACGACGTCGCAGCCGTGGTCGGCGAGAAAGCGCAGCTGCGCCTGGGTCTCGACGCCTTCGGCCACCACGGTCATGCCGAGGCCGTGGGCCAGTGCGATGGTGCCGCGCACGATGGCGGCGGCGTCGTGGTCGCTGACGTCGCCGACGAAGCTCCTGTCGATCTTCAGCTCCGATACCGGAAAGCGCTTGAGCAGCGACAGCGAGGAGTAACCGGTGCCGAAATCGTCCACCGCGATGCTGACGCCCAGGTTGTGGATGCTGTGCAGCAGCTCGGCGGCGTAGCCGGGATTGCGCATCGCGGTCGATTCGGTCAGTTCCACCTTCAGCATCGACGGCGCGAGCCCGCTGTCGGCGAGGCCTTCGCGGATGGTGTCGACGATGGCCATGTCGGAGAACTGGCGTGCCGATACGTTGACCGCGAGCGGCACCGTGAGCAGTCCTTCGCGGTTCCAGTGCGCGGTCTGTCTCATCGCGGCATGGATCGCCCATTCGCCGATGCCGCGGATGATGCCCGATTCTTCCGCGGCGGTGATGAACTCGTCCGGCATCACCCGCCCCTTGCCCGGGCGTTGCCAGCGGATCAGCGATTCGAGGCCGGCCAGGCGGCCGCTGGCGATCTCGATCTGCGGCTGGTAGAACAGTTCGAACTCCTGGTTGGCCAGACCATGATGCAGCGCGGTTTCCATGTCCAGGCGGTCGCGCGACCAGGTGTTCATCTCCGGCGAGTAGAAGGTGTAGCGGCTGCCGCCTTCGATCTTGCCCCGGTACATGGCCTTGTCGGCCATCGACAGCAGGGTTTCGGCATTCGGGCTGTCCTCGGGTCCGACGCTGATGCCGATGCTGCATGACAGCAGCAGGCCGGTGTTGCCGTCGGCTTCGAATTCGCGATCGAGGATTTCGAGCACCTTGAGCGCCACGGCGATCACCGCGTTGCGGTCCTCCAGCTTGTCGAGCAGGATGATGAATTCATCGCCGCCCCAGCGCGCGATGGTGTCGCCGGCCCGCACCGAAGCCTGCAGGCGGGCGGCCACGTCCCGCAGCACCGCGTCTCCGGCATCGTGTCCCAGGCTGTCGTTGATGCGCTTGAAACGGTCGAGATCGACGAACAGCAGCGCCAGCATGCTGTTGTGGCGCTGCGCGTTGGCCAGCGCCAGGCGCAGGCGGTCGAGCAGCAGGGCGCGGTTGGGCAGCCGGGTCAGCAGATCGTGGGTGGCCTCGTGCTGCAGCCGGATGGTGGCGGCGATGGCGTCGGTGACGTCGTTGAGCGCCAGCACTGCGCCGCCGCCGGCACCGCCGACCGGGGTCGCGGTGAGCTTGAGGGCATAGTGGCTGCCGTCGGGGCCCTGCCAGTCGATCGGCTCCGGCAGGCGTATCGTCTGCCGGTTCTGCAGGCAGGCGAGTACGGCGCCGACGATCTGCGGGGTCTGGCCGGTATGTTCCCGGACCAGGTCGCCGACCAGGCTGCCCTGTGCTTCGTCGCGGTTCAGCCCGGTCAGGCGCTCCGCGACCGGGTTGGTCAGCGTGACGCGGGTGCTTTCGTCGATGGTGAATACCGCGTCGGCGATCGAACGCAGCGTGGCGTCGGCGTCCTGCTGGACGTGGCGCAGCCTGCCGCGAGTGCGTTGCAGGTACAGCCCGAACCACAGCAGGCTGCCGGACAGCAGGCTGGCCAGCGCCGGGGTGGGCGGAACCCACAGCTGCCAGGCATTGAGCGTCATGCCGCTGGCGGCGAGCGGAAGCAGCGCGAGGCTGGCCACTGCGGCGGCGGCGATGACAGGCGACTGGATGCGGGCGTGGACGACGACGGCAAGCGCCAGCAAGGCCAGGGCGAAGCTCAGGGTGGCGCTGCTGCCCGCGCTGCGATAGACCAGGCCGCCGTGCAGGGCGTCGTAAGCGCGGGCATGGAATTCGACCGCTGCCATCGGCTGGCTGTGGCGGGAGTCGGGGGTGGGCAGGCTGGCGTCGAGGCCGTTGGCCGTGGGGCCGACGAACACGGCCTTGCCGCGCAGCTGTTCGGCCAGTTCAGGGCGTTCGAGCAGGCTGTGATACGAAATGCGGGGCGGCCGGGTGTCCGGGCCTGGATAGGGAAGCAGGAGCTCGCCTTCGCGTACCCACAGCGGACTGGAGGCGGTGCTGCGGACCCGCACGCCGCTCTGTGCCTGCTGCCCGACGGCGGCGGCGTGGCCGGCCGGGCTGGACAGGTGTAGCGTCGCCAGGGCAAGCGCTTCCCAGCGCGGCGTGCCGCTGCCGGCGCGGCTGTAGGTACGGCGCACCAGGGCATCGGCGTCGAGTTCCACATCGACATGGCCGAGCATGGCCGCGGCGCTGCCGAGTTCGGCGGTGGGCAGCAGATCGGCCACGCCGCCGGCATCGCCGGCTTGGCGCGGCGCGACCGGCAGGACCACGCGGCCGGAGGCGGCAATCGCTGCGGCCAGTTGCCCGTCGTCGGCGGAGGGCTCGGCAAACAGGATCGGCATGCCGATGGCGGATACGCCGGCGGCGCTGAGCCGATCGATCAGCCGTGCATGCACGGCACGGCTCCAGGGCCAGCGTCCGAGCGCGTCGAGCGCGGCGTCGTCGATCGCGATCACGACCGCATCCTGTGTGCGGGCCTTGCCGCGGAACAGCGGTTCGAGCGTGTCGTAGGCGAGCAGGTCGAGGCGCTGCGCCGGCTGCCAGGAAAGCAGCGACAGGACGCAGGCAAGCATGGCTGCCGCTGCCCATGGCAGATGGCGTCCGGAGGCCTCGGCCAGGTGGCTGCGGCTCACTGGGCTAGCCTCCTTCGGCCCCGGTTGAGAGGTTCGGGATCATGCGCATGCGATGCCATCCATCGAGCTGGAGCCATGGCGGCGCCCCGCCTTCGCTTTCCCCGGGCGGAGGCGCGCTTCCCGTGGATGGAGAAGTGATGGAGATCATAGGGCGAGAATCACCGGCAGCAGCAGGAAAAGCGCCTGCCAGCGGCTGTGCGGCACGTCGATCTGTTGCGGCCGGCCCCAGGGGCCGGGCGGGCTGCCTGGTTCCTGGATGCGGATGCGCACATGCCAGGTTCCCGCTTCGGGCTGGTGGAGGGCGATTTCGGGGGTGGTGGTGTCGAATTCGTGCTCGGGCGAGTTGAAATCGGCTTTGCGGCTGAGCTGGACCTGGTAGCGGTCGCCCTCGCCGCCAGCGCGCCAGTGCAGCCGGAGCGTGTCGCCGTCCACTTCGGCCTCTGTGGCGGAGGGGCCGGCTGGCGGGCGCCGGAAGGGCTGGGGGTCGGACCACGGCCCGCGGCCTTCGGCCGCCGTGCTGACGGCAATGCGCCAGAAGTAATCGCCGGCGGGCAGGCCGTGGTCGAGAACGAGTTCGGTGCCGTCGAGTCCTTCGTGCGCGACGACCGGCGTACCGAAGCCGCTGTCGGTGGCGAGCTGGAAATGGTAGGCCCGGGCATCGGGGACGCGAGCCCAGCGGAAGGTGACGTTTTCTTCCACGGCGAAGCCGCCTGCTGCAGGCTGGCTGGGGAAGGGCGGTTCCGGGCGCGCATCGACGACGATCTCGCGCTCGGCGCTCAAGCCCTCCAGGCCGCGGCTGTCGATCGCGCGCACGCGCACGTGGTAGCGGCCATCGGCCAGCGCGGCACCGCCGAGCAGCGCGGCCTCGTCGCCGACGAGGTCCGAAGCGAGCGCGGTGAAGTTCTGCTGCGGAGAGATCTGGGTGCGGTACTGCACCGCACCTGCGACGGCTTCGATCGGCAGGCGGAAGGGCAGGCGGTCGATGACGCCGGGCACGGCTTCCAAGCCCGGCGCAGGCAGCAGGCGGACGGCCTGCCCGGGCGCCTTGCCTGCGGCTGCATATGCGCCCGTGGCGGTGCCGAGGCGGGTTTCGCCGCGATGGTTGCGCAGCGAGACCTCGCCGCTGAGCGTTTCCGCCAGCATGCCGTCGGCCAGCGCCGCGACACGGAATTCGGTGCCGCGGACGGCGGCCACCGCAGCGGGTGTCTCGATGGTGTAGCGGCCGCCATTGTGCCGGACGGACTGCACGCTGTTGTCGATGCGGCCGTGCTTCAGTGCGATGCCGACCAGTTGCCCGTCCGAAGCCTGCAGGCGATGCAGCGTGCGGATCTGAAGTTCGGAGTTGGCTTCGATCAGGCTGCGGCTGCCGTCCGGGAGCTGCAGCGTCACGCTGCCGTCATGGCCGGTGCGGATCAGGGCGCCGGCGGAGAGTGTCATGCCGGGCGAGAGGGGGCCTGTCCGGCCACCGCTGTCGTGCTCGACGGTGCCGAGCACGTCGAGCACGCGCGCCGGCACGGCTTCGGCCCGCATCCACGCGAACGGCATGCGCAGCCGGGTGCCGGGCGGGATCCTGGTCGGCTGGAGGATCTGGTTGTAATCCTGGATCCGCGGCCAATAGTTGATGTGCTTGAGATAACGCGTGGTGATGTTCCACGGGTTGTCGCCGGGCTGGACGATGTAGTCGAAATCCTGCCGTGCCTGGGCGGCTGCGCAGTGGCCGAGCAGGGCGAGGCCGAGCAGCAAGGATGACATCCGGGCTGTCCGCGGGGCAGGCGATTGCTGCAGAGGTCTGATGTCCATGGCGGTCCTCGCGACAGTGGACGATGCGATGGTCGCTGTCGCCCGGCGTTTTGCTTACATTTTGAATAATAGCCTCACGCGGGGGCCGAGATGCACGGAAAACACCGAAATGCATATTTCCCGCCCATGCGGCGTTCGCGGCGCCGGACATGAGGCATTCCGTCCGGCGGGCTCGCGGCGGGCGGTACAATGCGGTCCCCTCTCTGCCCGGAGCCCGCAATGGCCGAAGCCTTCTTTTCACCCTGTCCGCGAGGCCTCGAAGCCCTGCTCGCCGACGAACTGCAATCGTTCGGCGCGAAAGGCGTGCAGACGGTGCATGGCGGGGTGGCCTGGCAGGGCGACTGGGCGGCCTGCCATCGCGCCAACCTGGAAAGCCGGCTCGCCACGCGCGTGCTGTGGCGGGTGGCGCAGGGCCGCTACCGGGCCGAGATCGACATCTACAAGCTCGCCTACAGCGTGACCTGGGCGAAGTGGTTCACCGCCGACGACACGATCCGCATCTACGTCACGGCGCGCAAGTCGCCGCTGAAGAGCCTGGAGTTCATCACGCTGCGGGTCAAGGACGCGGTGTGCGACCACTTTCGCACCGTCAGCGGCCGGCGACCGAGCGTCGATACGGCGAATCCGGCGGTGCGCATCCATCTCTTCCTGACCGAGGACACGGCGACGCTGTACGTCGATACTTCGGGCGAGCCGCTGTACAAGCGCGGCTTCAAGCCCGCCGCGGTCGAGGCGCCGCTGAAGGAGAACCTGGCCGCCGGCATCCTGCGCCTGTCCGGCTGGACGCCGGGCGAAGTGTTGCTCGATCCGATGTGCGGCAGCGGCACTTTCCTGATCGAGGCGGCGATGATGGCGCTCGACATCGCGCCGGGGCTGGGGCGCGGCTTCGGCTTCGAGAAGTTCCGCCACCACGACCGTGCCGGCTGGGCGGCGGTGCGCCGTGCCGCCGAATCGAGGCGACAGGCGCCGCGCGCGCTGCCGATCTTCGGTTCGGACATCGTCGGCGAGTGGGCGCGGCGCACGCGGGTGAATCTGGATGCGGGCGGGCTGGCGAAGTGCGTGACGCTGGACCGCGCCGACCTGCTGGAGCGCACGCCGCCCGCGCCCGAAGGCGTGATGGTGGCGAACCCGCCTTATGGCGTGCGCATCGGCGAGGCCGAGGAACTGGCCGCCTTCTACCCGCGCCTGGGCGATGCGCTCAAGCAGCGCTGGGGCGGCTGGCGCTGCCATTTCTTCAGCGCCGATCCGGCGATGCCGAAGCTGATCGGCCTGAAGGCCAGCAAGCGCACGCCTTTGTTCAACGGTGCGCTGGAGTGCCGGCTGTACGAGTACCGCATGGTCGCCGGCAGCAACCGGCGCAAGGACCGCGCGCCGGAGCAGGGTGGCTGAGCCTCAGACCAGGCCGAGGTCCTGCAGGCCGCTGCCGCTCGGCTGTTCGCCGAGCTTGCTGTGGAGCTTGATCTGCAGGCGCAGGTCGTTGATGGAGTCGGCGTTGCGCAGCGCGTCTTCGTAAGTGATCCTGCCGGCCTCGTAGAGGTCGAACAGCGCCTGGTCGAAAGTCTGCATGCCGATTTCGCGCGAACGCTTCATGATCTCCTTGATCTCGGGGATGTTGCCCTTGAAGATCAGGTCGGCGATCAGC
The DNA here is from genome assembly GCF_048398245.1 of Thauera butanivorans. Taxonomy (NCBI): domain Bacteria; kingdom Pseudomonadati; phylum Pseudomonadota; class Betaproteobacteria; order Rhodocyclales; family Zoogloeaceae; genus Thauera; species Thauera butanivorans. Next base: position 4,227,500 of record NZ_CP183038.1, on the reverse strand, counting down.
GGCGAGTTCAGCATCACTTCCACCGCCGGCACGCGGCCCTTGCGTTCCTTCAGCGGCAGCAGCCGCTGCGAGATCATCGCGCGCAGGTTCAGCGACAGGTCCATCAGCAGTTGCTGGCGGCGCTCTTCGGGGAAGAAGTTGATGATGCGGTCGATCGCCTGGTTGGCGCTGTTGGCGTGCAGCGTGGCCAGGCACAGGTGGCCGGTCTCGGCGAAGGCGATGGCGTAGTCCATGGTCTCGCGGTCGCGGATCTCGCCCATCAGGATGACGTCCGGCGCCTGGCGCAAGGTGTTCTTCAGTGCGGTTTCCCATGAGTCGGAGTCGATGCCGATCTCGCGCTGGGTGACGATGCAGCTCTTGTGCGGGTGCACGAATTCGATCGGATCCTCGACCGTGATGATGTGGCCGTAGCTGTTCTCGTTGCGGTAATCGACCATGGCGGCGAGCGAAGTCGTCTTGCCGGTGCCGGTGCCGCCGACGAACACCACCAGGCCGCGCTTGCTCATCGCCACGTCGTTCAGTACCGCGGGCATGCCCAGTTCTTCCAGGCTGGGAATGCGCTGCGGGATGGTGCGCAGCACCAGCCCGACCCTGCCCTGCTGCACGAAGGCGTTGGCGCGGAAGCGGCCGATGCCAGCCGGCGAGATACCGAAGTTGCATTCCTTGGTGGCCTCGAATTCGGCCGCCTGGCGGTCGTTCATGATCGCGCGCGCGAGTTCGGCGGTGTGCTGGGGCTGCATCGCCTGGTTGGATTGCGGCGTGATGCGGCCGTCGATCTTGATCGCCGGCGGGAAGCCGACGGTGAGGAACAGGTCGGAACCGTTCTTCTGCAGCATCAGCCGCAGCAGGTCGTGCATGAACTTGAGTGCCTGGTCGCGTTCCATCGGGGCGTGGTCTCCTGCGGAGTCTGGTGCGAGGTTTGGGGGGCGGGAGGCGTGAAGGCGGGATGGCAGCCTGCGTTCAGCCGGCGATGCTGTCCTTGTTCTGGGCGCGCAGGCGCGCTTCGACCGGCGATACGATGTTGCGCCGCACCAGGTCGGCCAGGCACTGGTCCAGCGTCTGCATGCCGACGTTCTGGCCGGTCTGGATCGACGAGTACATCTGCGCGATCTTGTTCTCGCGGATCAGGTTGCGGATCGCCGGGGTGCCGATCATGATCTCGTGCGCGGCGACGCGGCCCTGGCCGTCCTTGGTCTTGAGCAGGGTCTGCGAGATCACCGCGCGCAGCGATTCGGACAGCATCGAGCGCACCATGTCCTTCTCGGCCGCGGGGAAGACGTCGACGATACGGTCGATGGTCTTGGCCGCCGACGAGGTGTGCAGGGTGCCGAACACCAGGTGGCCGGTCTCGGCCGCGGTCAGCGCCAGGCGGATGGTTTCGAGGTCGCGCATTTCGCCCACCAGGATCACGTCCGGGTCTTCGCGCAGCGAGGCGCGCAGGGCGTTGTTGAAGGACATCGTGTCGCGGTGCACCTCGCGCTGGTTGATCAGGCAGCGCTTGGATTCATGCACGAATTCGATCGGGTCCTCGACGGTCAGGATGTGGCCGTACTCGTTCTCGTTGATGTAGTCGATCATCGCCGCCAGCGTGGTCGACTTGCCCGAGCCGGTGGGGCCGGTGACCAGCACGATGCCGCGCGGGGTGTCGGCGATCTCCTTGAAGATCTTCGGGCAGTTCAGCTCCTCGAGCGTCAGCACCTTGGACGGAATGGCCCGGAACACCGCGCCGGCGCCGCGGTTCTGGTTGAAGGCGTTGACGCGGAAGCGGGCGAGGTTGGGCACGGCGAAGGAGAAGTCGCACTCCCAGGTTTCCTCGAACTGCTTGCGCTGGCCGTCGTTCATGATGTCGTACACCATGGCGTGCACGTCCTTGTGCTCCATCGGCGGCAGGTTGATGCGGCGCACGTCGCCATGGACGCGGATCATCGGCGGCAGGCCGGCCGAAAGGTGCAGGTCGGAAGCCTTGTTCTTGACGGCGAAGGCGAGCAGTTCGGTGATGTCCATCGTGTTTCCTGGGAGGGCGGCGCCCAAAAAGATCGATCGGTGCGGAATGTTATACTTTTCGCCGCTTCAGCCAGAGGAAGTAGACCACGGACATGACGACAATCGAGCAGCGCCTGCGGGCCGTGCAGGCCCGCGTTGCAGCGGCGGCGAAGGCGGCCGGGCGCGATCCGGCTTCGGTCCGGCTGCTCGCCGTCAGCAAGACCTGGCCGGCCGACGCGGTGCGCGAAGCCGCCGCCGCGGGCCAGCGCGCCTTCGGCGAGAACTACGTGCAGGAAGGCGTCGCCAAGGTCGAGGCGCTGCGCGGGTCGATGCCGAAGGAGGGGCTGGACGGGCCGCTCGAATGGCATTTCATCGGCCCGCTGCAGAGCAACAAGACGCGGTCGGTGGCAAATGCCTTCGACTGGGTGCACAGCATCGACCGGCTGAAGATCGCCGAGCGCCTGTCGGCGCAGCGCGACGTGCATCTGCCGCCGCTGAACGTCTGCATCCAGGTCAATGTCAGCGGCGAGGACAGCAAGAGCGGCGTCGCGCCGGACGAGGCCGCGGCGCTGGCCAAGGCGGTGGCCGCGCTGCCGCGCCTGCGGCTGCGCGGGTTGATGTGCATTCCCGAGCCGACCGACGACGCAGCCTTGCTGCGCTCGCGCTTCGCGCTGCTGCGCGCGCTGAAGGCGGAACTGGCGGACGAAGGGCTGGTGCTCGACACCTTGTCGATGGGCATGTCGCACGACGTCGAGCCGGCGGTGGCCGAAGGTGCGACGATGGTGCGCGTGGGCACGGCGATTTTCGGCGAGCGCACGCGGCCGGCGGCGCAGGCGTGAGCCGGCGGGCGGATTCATTGCATGGCAGCCGGGCGTCTGGCCCGGCATTCACAGAGAGAAGGACAGCATGAAGATCACTTTCCTGGGCGGCGGCAACATGGCGACGGCCCTGATCGGCGGCATGATCGAGCGCGGCTTCGACGCGGCAGGCATCCAGGTCGTCGACCTCGGTGCCGAGACGCGTGCGCGGCAGGCCGAACGTTTCGGCCTGCGCGCGGTGGACTCTTTCGATGCGACCGCGCTGGACTGCGACGTGCTGATGCTGGCGGTGAAGCCGCAGCAGATGAAGGCCGCGCTGGCGCCGATCGCCGGCAAGCTGAACGGCCAGCTCGTCATCAGCGTCGCTGCCGGCCTGCGCCTGGCCGACCTCGGCCGCTGGCTGGGCGCGCCGGGCCAGCCGTATTCCCGGCTGGTGCGCTGCATGCCCAACACGCCGGCGCTGATCGGCGCCGGCGTCACCGGGCTGTATGCCGATCCGAGCGTCGATGCCGACGGCCGCGAGGCTGCCGAGCGCATCCTGGCCGCGGTCGGCAGCGTGGTGTGGGCCGACTCCGAAGACCAGATGGACGCGGTGACGGCGATTTCCGGCAGCGGCCCGGCCTATGTGTTCCATTTCATCGAGGCGCTGGAAGACGCCGGGCGTGCGCTCGGCTTCGACGAGGCCGATGCGCGCCGGCTGGCGATCGACACCGTGCTCGGCGCGGCCAGGCTGGCGGCCGGTTCGGAGGATTCGCCCGCGGTACTGCGCGAGAAGGTGACTTCCAAGGGCGGCACCACCGCGGCGGCGCTGAACAGCCTGGCCGAGTCCGGCTGGCACGGCGCGCTGGTCAAGGCGGTCGGCGCGGCGCGGGCGCGCGGACAGGAACTGGGTGCCGAACTCGGCAAGGACTGATCCACGATGCTCGCCAACATCCTGCTGCTGGTCATCGACGCTGCCGGCGGCTTCCTGACGCTGATGCTGCTGGCACGCTTCTACATGCAGTGGCAGCGCATTTCCTTCCGCAACCAGATCGGCCAGTTCGTCGTTTCCACCACCGACTGGCTGGTGCGGCCGCTGCGCCGCTTCGTGCCCGGCCTGTTCGGGCTGGACATGGCCAGCCTGTTGCCGGCCTGGGTCGTGCAGGTGCTGCTGGTCGCCATCGAACTGAGCCTGCGCGGCGCGGTGTTCAGCGGCAACATGGGTTCGGTGCTGCTGGGCCTGTGGGGCGTGGGCCTGATCGAGCTGGTCCGCATGATGGTGTATCTGCTGTTCGCGGTCGTGCTCGGCTCGGCAGTGCTGTCATGGGTCAGCCCGCATGCGCCGCTGGCGCCGCTGCTGCATGCGCTGGCGGAACCTTTCCTGCGCCCCTTCCGCCGCATCGTACCGATGATCGCCAACGTCGATCTGTCACCGCTGATCCTGCTGCTGGTGCTGCAGATCGTGCTGATGCTGCTCGGAGGCATGCGCGGCAACTTCGCGCCGCTGCTGTTCGGCGGCTGAACCGCAACAGGCTTCAGCCCACGTTGCGCAGCACGCGCTCCCAGTCGATGACGATTTCGGGCAGCACGCCGACGGCGAGCGTTTCCTTCAACTCGTGGATGTCGGGTGCGCCGAAGGCGCCGTCCTGAAGGCGATAGACGGTGACGACGTGGTCGACCGGATGCACCAGCCAGTATTCGCGCACGCCGGCGCGCTCGTACAGCTGGCGCTTGATGATGAGGTCGTGGCCGGCGGTCGAGGGCGACAGGACTTCGACCACCCAGTCCGGCGCGCCGCGGCAGCCGCGCTCGTCGAGCTTGGCGCGGTCGCAGACCACGACGAGATCGGGCTGAACCACGGTGTCGACATCGCGGTCGGCCTCGTCGCCGCGCGGCAGGCGCACGTCGAAGGGCGCGATGAAGGGGCGGCAGGGTTTGCCGTCCAGCGCACTATGCGCCTGGCCTGCAATTTGCAGCAGGAATTCCTGATGCACCCGCAGCGGTGCTGGCGACATCGCGTAGGCGACGCCATCGATCAATTCGTAGCGAACGTCGTCCGGCCACGTCAGGTAATCGGCGTAGGTGTAAGTCTGATCGTCGCGCAGAGCCAGGCCCATGTCGTACTCCTCATGTATCGCTGCGGATGGGGCTGCAGAAAATAGGTAGGATGGGTAGAGCCGTCAGGCGAAACCCATCAAAACAGGGAAGGCCTCCGCCGTGAATGATGGGTTTCGCTTCGCTCTACCCATCCTACCCGTTCAGCCCTCGTACATCACCTGGCCTTCGACCAGCGTATAGCGCACCTTGCCCGGCAGTTCCATGCCGAGGAAGGGCGTGTTCTTGCCCTGGCTCTTCAGCGTGTCGTGGGCGATGGTGACGTGGGCGGCGGGGTCGAACACGCAGACGTCGGCGCGCGCGCCCGGCGACAGGTGGCCGGCCTTGGTGATGCCGATGATCTTCGCCGCATCCGAGGTGATGCGGGCGAGGCCGTCGAGCAGCGGCAGGCCGGCGCGCTCCGCCCATTTCAGCGTCAGCGGCAGCAGCAGTTCGAGGCCGGTGGCACCGGGTTCGGATTCGGCGAAGGGCGTCTGCTTGCCGTCGTCGTCCACCGGCGTGTGGTCCGAGCACAGCGCATCGATGCGGCCGTCGGCCAGTCCCCTGCACAGCGCTTCGCGGTCGCGCTGGCTGCGCAGCGGCGGGATCAGGTGGCAGTTGGAATCGAAGTAGCCGATGTCCATGTCGCACAGGTGCACATGGTTGATCGACACGTCGCAAGTCACGTCCATGCCTTCGGCGCGTGCGCGCTCGATCAGTTCCAGCCCGGCGGCGGACGACAGGCGGGTGATGTGCAAGCGCGCACCGGTGATCTTGGCCAGTTCGAGGTAGGTGTACAGCGCCACCGTCTCGGCCGCCACCGGCATGCCGGCGAGACCGAGGCGGGTGGCGACTTCGCCGTCGTGGGCGTTGCCGCCGCGGGCGAGGAAGGGCGCCAGCGGCTGCAGCCAGACGCGGAAGCCGAAGGTGGCGGCGTACTGCATCGCGCGCATCAGCACGCCGTTGTCGACGATGGGCACGTTGGCCTGCGAGAAGGCGACGCAGCCGGCCTCGACCAGTTCGGCCATCTCGGACAGGCGCTCGCCCTTGAGGCCGAGCGTGAGCGCGCCGACCGGGTAGATGTGGGCGCGGTTCAGCTTCTTGGCGCGGTAGGTCAGCATCTCGACCAGACCCGGCTCGTCCAGCGCGGGGTCGGTGTCGGGCGGGATCGCCAGGCTGGTGACGCCGCCGGCCATCGCCGCTTCCATCTCGGATTCGAGCGTGGCGCGGTATTCGAAGCCGGGCTCGCGCAGGCGCGCGGCGAGGTCGATGAAGCCGGGGGCGACGACCAGCCCGCCGGCGTCGAGGGTGCGTTCGGCGACGAAGCCGTCGGGGGCGGTGCCGAGGGCGACGATCTTGCCGCCGGCGACATAGACGTTCTGCACCGCGTCGGTGCGCCTGGCCGGATCGACGACGCGGCCGTTGGAAATCAGGATGTTCATTCGCGAATCCTTGTGCCTGTTCTGTCCGGGGCTCAGTGGCTGCCCAGCATGCTCATCACCGCCATGCGCACGGCGATGCCGAAAGTGACCTGGGGCAGGATCACCGCCTGCGCGCCGTCGGCCACGGCCGAATCGATCTCGACGCCGCGGTTCATCGGCCCGGGGTGCAGCACGATGGCGTCGGGCCTGGCCAGCGCCAGCTTGTCGGCGGTCAGGCCCCAGACCTTGAAGTATTCCTGCGGCGTGGGCAGCAGGGCGCCGTTCATGCGTTCGTTCTGCAGGCGCAGCATCATCACCACGTCCACGCCCTTCAGGCCTTCGCGCATGTCGTGGAACACGCGCACGCCGAGCTTCTCGACGTCGGTCGGCAGCAGGGTCCTGGGGCCGATCACGCGCACTTCCGGCACGCCGAGCGTGGTCAGCGCGGCGATCTGGCTGCGCGCGACGCGCGAGTGCAGCACGTCGCCGACGATGGCCACGGTCAGGTTGGCGAAATCCTGCTTGAAGTGGCGGATGGTGTACATGTCCAGCAGGCCTTGCGTCGGGTGCGCATGGCGGCCGTCGCCGGCATTGACGACATGGATGTGGTCGCGGCCGGTGGCCTGCAGGTGCTGGGCGATCAGCATCGGCGCGCCGCTGGCGGCGTGGCGGACGACGAACATGTCGGCCTGCATCGCGCACAGGTTGTCGACGGTGTCGAGCAGGCTCTCGCCCTTCGAGGCCGAACTGGTGTTGATGTTCAGGTTCACCACGTCGGCCGACAGGCGCTTGGCGGCGATCTCGAAGGTGGTGCGGGTGCGCGTCGAGTTCTCGAAGAACAGGTTGAACACGCTCTTGCCGCGCAGCAGCGGCAGCTTCTTGACCTCGCGCTCGGCCACTTCGGTGAAGGGCGCGGCGGTGTCGAGGATGGCGGTGATGATGTCGCGGGGGAGACCGTCGAGCGTCAGCAGATGCTGAAGTTCGCCGTGCTTGTTGAGCTGGGGGTTGCGCATCGGGCTTGCCTCGGAATCAGCGATTGGCGATGGGGAGTTTTTGTCGGAAGCGTGTCACGGCAGCTCGGGCATCAGGCGAGCTGGGTCAGCTCCAGCGTGAGCTTGCCGGCCTCGTCGCGCTGCAGCTCCAGGTTCTGGTCGCGCGGCAGGGCGTCGGGCAGGGTGTGGGCGCAGTAGCGGGCGGCGATCGGCAGTTCGCGGCTGCCGCGGTCGACCAGCACCGCCAGCTCGATCCTGGCCGGGCGGCCGAAATCGAACAGGCCGTTCAGCGCGGCGCGGGTGGTGCGGCCGGTGTAGAGCACGTCATCGACCAGGATGATGTGCGCGCTCTCGACGCTGAACGGGATCTCGGTGCGCTGCGGTTTGGCGTGCAGGCCCTTGCTGCCGTAGTCGTCGCGGTAGAAGGAAACGTCGATCGCGCCCAGCGGCGGGTTGATGCCGAGTTCCTTGTGCAGGCGTTCGGCCAGCCACAGGCCGCCGGTGTAGATGCCGACCAGCGCGGTGGCCGGCGTGACGTGGGGGCGGATCTGCTCGGCGAGCTGCCGGCACAGGGCTTCAGCATCGAGAATGTTCATGGCGATGGGCGTCCAGGAAGGTTTGCAGGATGATCCGGGCGGCGGCGGCGTCGAGCACCGCCTTGCGTTCGCGCCAGCCCTCGAGGCCGGCGCGGCAGAGTTCCGACTCGGCGGCGACCGAGGACAGGCGTTCGTCGGCGGGGAAGACCGGCAGGTTGAAGCGGCCGTGCAACTGGTTGGCGAAGCGGCGGCAACGGGCGGTAAGCTCGTGTTCGCTGCCGTCGAGATGGACGGGAATGCCGACCACCAGCGCCACCGGCCGCCATTCGGCGATCAGCCTGGCGATGGCCTTGAAGCGGGCTTCGTTGGATTCGTCGTGCAGCGTGGCCAGCGCGCTGGCCTGGCCGGTTTCGAGTTCGCCGCTGGCCACGCCGATGCGTGCCAGGCCGAAATCGAAGCCGAGCAGGGTGCCGCGTGCGGGCAGGGAAGGCAGGGCGGCGGATGCCGCGTCAGGCATGCCCCGCGACCTCGCTGAGGTTGGCGAAATCGACACCCAGCTTCTGCATCGCGGCAGCCAGGCGTTCTTCGGGCGGCAGCTCGAACACGATCGACATGTCCGCCGGCACCGTCAGCCAGGCGTTGTCCATCAGTTCCTGTTCCAGCTGGCCGGGTGTCCAGCCGGCGTAGCCGAGCGTGACCAGCACTTCGCGCGGCTCGCCTTGGGCGCCGATGGCCTGCAGCACGTCACGGCTGCTGGTGAGGCCGACCTCGTCGCTGACCTTCAGCGTCGAGTGCCAGTCGCCGAGCGGCCGGTGCAGCACGAAGCCGCGATCGGTCTGCACCGGCCCGCCGAAATACACCGGCTGGGTGTCGAAGCCTTCGGCTTCGAGCGGCACCTCGATGCGTTCGAACAGCGTGGCCAGCGTCATGTCGATCGGGCGGTTGACGATGATGCCCAGCGCGCCCTGCTCGTTGTGCTCGGCGATGTAGGTCAGCGCGCGGGCGAAATGGGGATCGGCCATGTGGGGCATGGCGATCAGGAAGTGATGCGTGAAGTTGGCCGTGGGGGTTTCCATGCCTGCCATTTTACGCACTTCGCCCGCGTTCTTGTGTGGCGAGGAAAGGATGCCGGCCGCGATTCCGGCTCTGCTGCGGGCCTGCATCGCAGAAACGGCCGGGTGAGCCGATAATCGCTTCCCGTCCATCCGGATCGCAATGATGAATTCAGCCCTCGTCTGGTTTCGCCGCGACCTGCGCAGCTTCGATCACGCCGCGCTGTATCGGGCGCTGCGTTTCGCCGGCCGCGTGCATTGCGCCTTCGTGTTCGATACCGCCATCCTCGACACCTTGCCGTCGCGCCGCGACCGTCGCGTCGAGTTCATCCATGCCAGCCTCGCCGAGCTGGATGCCGCGCTCGACGCCATGTCGCGCGCGGCCGGCGGACAGGGCGCGGGCATCATCGTGCGCCATGGATGCGCCGAGGACGAGATCCCGCGTCTCGCGGTGGAGCTGGGTGTGGACAAGGTCTTCGTCAATCGCGACTATGAGCCGGACGCGATCGTGCGCGACAGCCGGGTGGCGCAGCGGCTGGCCGAGGCCGGCATCGGCTACGAGGACTTCAAGGACCAGGTGGTCTTCGAGCGCGGCGAGGTGCTGACCCAGGCCGGCAAGCCTTTCAGCGTGTTCACCCCGTACCGGAACGCGTGGCTGAAGGCGGTCGACGATTTCCAGGTGAAGCCCTATCCGGTGGAGCGCCATGCGCACCGCCTGGCGCCCAAACCCGCGGGCGAAGCGCTGCCTGGCCTCGCCGGCATCGGTTTCGAGCCGGCCGGCCTTGCCGAGCTGCGGATGCCGACGGGCATGAGCGGCGGGCGCAGGCTGTTCGAGGACTTCGCCGCGCGCATCGGACGCTATGCGCAGGCGCGGGATTTTCCGGCGATCAAGGGCGTCAGCTACCTGTCGGTCCATCTGCGCTTCGGCACCGTGTCGATCCGCCCGCTCGCCGCGCACGCCTGGCGCCATGGCGGTGAAGGGGCGCAAGCCTGGCTGGGCGAGCTGATCTGGCGCGATTTCTACCACCAGATCCTGTGGCATCACCCGCGTGTGGTGGCGCGGGCCTTCCGGCCCGAATACGACGACGTGGCGTGGGACGACGCGCCCGCGCTGTTCGCCGCCTGGGCCGAGGCGCGCACCGGCTACCCGATCGTCGACGCCGCGATGCGGCAACTGGCGCAGACCGGCTACATGCACAACCGTCTGCGCATGATCGTCGCCTCTTTCCTGAGCAAGGACCTCGGCATCGACTGGCGCCTGGGCGAGCGCCATTTCGCCGTACACCTGAACGACTACGACCTCGCCGCCAACAATGGTGGCTGGCAGTGGGCCGCGTCGACCGGCTGCGACGCGCAGCCGTACTTCCGCATCTTCAATCCGGTGACGCAATCGCAGAAGTTCGACCCGGGGGGGCGCTTCATCCGCCGCTACCTGCCGGAACTGGCGCGCGTGCCCGATGCCTTCATCCATGCGCCATGGACCATGGGCGGCGTCGACCAGAATGCGTGCCGCACCCGGATCGGCGTCGACTACCCCGCGCCGGTCGTCGACCATGCGGCGGCGCGCGAGCGCACGCTGAAGCGCTTCGGCGTGTTGAAGGCCTGATCGAAACACTGGATACATCGTTCAGTTGCGGGACAATGCAGAACCCTGTTCCCGACTGCCTGCCGACCATGAACGCCCCAGACCATTCCGCCGTCCCGTTCGACTTCGACCGCATCATCGATCGCCGCTGCATGCCGGGCGAGAAGTGGGGCCGCTACGCCGGCCGCGACGTGCTGCCGCTGTGGGTGGCGGACATGGATTTCGCCGCGCCGCCCGCCGTCGTCGAAGCCCTGCGCCGACGGCTCGACCATGGCGTGTTCGGCTATACCGATGCCTGGCCTTCGCTGGAGCAGGCGGTGGTCGAGGGCCTGCAGCGCGACCATGGCTGGACGATCGAGCCCGACTGGCTGGTGTGGCTGCCTGGCGTGGTGACGGGCTTCAACCTCGCCTGCCTGCTGGCCGGCGAGCCGGGCGACGGCGTGCTGACCGCCACGCCGGTGTACCCTCCCTTCCTGTCCGCGCCGGCCAACACCGGCCGTGTGCTGCAGCGCTGCGAACTGGTGCTGCGCGACGGCCGCTGGCAATGGGACTGGGAGGCGCTGGAGCGTGCAGCGGACGCGCGCAGCCGCATGCTGCTGCTGTGCTCGCCGCACAACCCGGTCGGCCGCGTGTTCGACACCGATGAACTGCGCCGGCTGGCCGATTTCGCCGAGCGCCGGGATCTGCTGATCTGCTCGGACGAGATCCACTGCGGCCTGGTGCTCGACGGCGAACGCCCGCACCGCCCCATCGCCGCGCTGGACCAGGCCACCGCGCGGCGCACGATCACGCTGATGGCGCCGTCCAAGACCTGGAACATTCCCGCGCTGTACTGCGCCTTCGCGGTCATCCCGGACGCCGTGCTGCGCCGCCGCTACCGGCATGCGATGCGCGGCCTGATCCCGCACGCCAACGTGCTGGGCATGGTGGCGACCGAAGCCGCCTACCGCGACGGCGGACCGTGGCGCGCCGCGCTGCTCGACTACCTGCGCGGCAACCGCGCCCGCGTGCTGGAAGCGGCGACGGCGATGCCGGGCCTGGCGATGACCTCGCCCGAAGCCACCTACCTGGCCTGGATCGACTGCCGCGGCCTGATGGCCGCGCGCGGCATCGACGACCCCGCCGCCTTCTTCGAGGCCGCCGGCGTCGGCCTGTCGGACGGCCGTCCCTTCGGCGCACCCGGCTGGCTGCGGCTGAACTTCGGCTGCCCGCGCGCGACGCTGGACGAGGCACTGCGGCGGATGGCGGCGGCGCTCACGAGGTAACGACGAAGCGGCTGCATCATCTGCCTTCCGCGTGTTGCTGCAGAAGTTGCAGCAGACGCTTGCTTGCCTCGATGTCGCCTTTTGCATCGCCGTGCCGGGCGCACCAACGTTCGACCACGAATTTCTCCTGGTCATATAGCGTCGCCCATGCGTTGGGCGAGGGCACGCGGCTGTAAAGATCCTGGAACAGCGCTTCGATCTGCGGCAGCGCCTGCTGCAGCCGGCCTTCGGCCATGGCGAGATACAGGTCGAGTTCGATGCGGCTGGCCACCAGCCAGAAATCGGCCTTGCGTGCGAGCTGCTCGTCCAGTGACTGGCGCACGGCCGCCACGTCCTCGGCCGGGAACCCTGTCTTGCCGGGCCTTTGCGGGCATACCAGCACGGCCGCGATGTAGTTGATTGCGGGATAGAAGAACTGCTGGTGACCCTGTTCGAGGGCAAGTTCCTTGCCGCGCTTGTAGGCAGTTGCCATCGCTTCCAGCGCTTTGTCCTCAGCCGCCTGGCAAGCAGTCAGTTGCTGCTGCACATCCTTGTTCGCGGCTTCGTCCTTGCCGGCCGCTTCCAGCCATGCCTGCGCGATTCCGCATGCCTTGCGCTCGACCATGGCAAGGCGTTTGCAGGCCGAGCCGATCAATGAATGGCGTTCGATCGTCGGCTTCAACTTCACCAGGGTTTCGAGCGCATGCCGTGCGTTCGTGATCTCATCGCGAGCGGATTCGAACTTGTCGTCGAGCTCCTTGCGGATTCTGCCCTGTTTCGACTTTGGCGTACCGGCGTCGACATTCAGCTTTGAAACGCGCTTCCAGGCCTGCCGCGCGCGCTGGTTGGCCAGTTGTTCGGCAGCCCTGAGCGAGGCGCTGCCGTCTTCGATGGTCAGTGCATGCTCATACCATTCGATGCCTTCATCGACGAGCCCGGTCTCGATGCATGCGGCGCCGAGCGCCTCGGCCACCGATCCGATGCTCCGCCCCCAGCCGGCGCCGAAGCGTGCAGCAAGGTGACGCACGTGCTCCTGCAGCACGCTGCGGTCGCCCTGGCCATATCGGGCATCGGTGGCGATCTTCTCCAGCGCGATCTTCAGGCCCGTCGCCGAGGCGATGCCGCTGTATTCGCTCTGCACATCCGTGGTCGCTGCGGGTTGTGCGGCATCGTCGTCGTTCGGGCTGCGCAGGCGCCATTCCGGGTCGCCGTAGCATTGGTAGGCCGCCCAGGTGTTGCTGCCGGGATGGCTGCGCCAGGTCGCCTCGCGCGCATTGCCGACGGCTTCCATGAAAGTCCTGCGGTCCAGCAAGGCCTGGTAGAAGGTTTCCGCAAACAGCTGGGCCGGCTCGTCGTCCACTGCCCAGCCCGCTGCCACCACGCAGCGCACGCCGATTTCGATCAGTGCCTCGGCCGTGCTGGCGGCGAAGTCGCTGCGGTTGAACGGGTCCGGCGCCTGGGCGAATTGCTGTGCGGGCAGTGCCGCCAGATGGCAGCAGTTGACGAACACCAGTTCCGGCACTGCGCGCATCTGCCTGATTTCGCGCGGTCCCAGCACCGTGCCTTCGGACAGCACCACGCCGCCTTCGGCGCCGGGCTCGCCATGGCCTGCCACGTGCACGATCCGGTAGGGGTGGGACATCAGCGCATTGATGATCGTCGTCGCATCATGCCCGCCCAGCAGATCGAAGGTATGGTCCGCCCCGACGCCGCGCCGGCTCTTCATCAGCTTGCTGACGGCACGGGACTCGTTCAGCGCGCCTTCGAGCCGGCCGTAGCGTGCCGGATCGCATTTCGGTTCGCCGACGACCAGCACATGGTCTTCACGGCCGGTGTCGCGCACCGCATCGCGGTAGCTGCTGGTCCTGAGCTTGCGGATCAGCCGGCTGCGGATGCCCCAGGGCATGTGCTCGTGCTCCCGGCCGCGTTCCGGCGCGGTGTCCAGCAGTTCCCAGGGGACGACGGCCGTGCCCTTGTCCACCTCCAGCACCATCTGGCTGCGCCCGGCCAGGAAGGGCTCGATCTCCAGCGGTACCAGCAGCTGGAACAGGGTGCGCCCGATCTGCGGTCCGCACTGGTGGTCGTTCGAGGCCCGGCGCAGCATCTCCTGCAGCAGGCGTGGCTGCGAGCTCAGTGCCCGTACTTCGGTGCGTGCCCGCTTCGTGTCCAGGCGGAACTGGATGTCGGTGCTGCCCAGCGGCTCGGCGGCTTGCTGCGCGGCAGCGGTCTGGTGGTCCGGGCGGCCACCCATCGAGGTGATGGAGATGAAGTCGTATGCAGCCCCGCGGTAGGCCGAATCCACCTGCCGGCGCAGGGATGCGGTGCCGGTTTCGACCGTCGGCGTGATGTCGAGCTCGCCCGGCCTCGCCGTGGCATGCACCTGCAGCCCGCGCCAGGCTTCGGCGGCGCGCTCCAGGTAGAGCTCGACCAACTGCAGATGGGCGACGTGCGGCCAGGCCGTGCGCCTGCGGCGCTGGTTCAACTGCGCGATGCGGCTGTTGGCGGCGCGCACGCCATGGGCGATGGCGCGCGCCGAGTTGCCCGGCTGGATGCCGATGCCGCCGCTGCCGATCAGCACGGCTGCCAGTTCGATGCCGGCAGGACCCTGGTCGGCTTCGGCCTGGCGTTCGGCCCAGGCCAGCACGCCCTGGCAGACCGACTCGGCCAGCGTCGCTTCGGTCAGATTGCCTTCGGCGCCGAGGCCGACCACGATCACGCCCTCGGGCTGGGGCAGCAGGGCATCGTGCTGCGGCGCCGCGTGGTTCAGGAAGATCTGCGCCGCCCCGATCGTCTGCGGATAGCGGCCGACCGACAGCGCATCCTCCATCACGCCGCCCACCAGCGCGTTCACCGCCACTTCGGCGCCCGACAGCCGCGATGCCGTGTAGTGTCCCACCAGCAGCGGCTGGCGCACGAAAGCCAGGTTGGCGTTGAGCACCGTGACGCGAAGTGCGGGCGCTGCCTGGCGTGCGGCCGTGTCGTCCTGCTGCCTTTGCGTCAGTGCGAACACCGCGTCCATCGAATCGGCCGGGCGCTCGCCGGCCAGGCGGCCGCGCGAAGGGCGGCTGCGCACGTGCGATACGGTTTCGAGCGCCTCTTCCCGGCTGCCGTCGCGCCGGGTCTCGGTCGTCAGCAGCTTCAGCTGTGAGGTATCGCCTTTCTCCAGCAGTTCGCGGAAGGCCTCGAAAGATCTGCGGTGCGAGGGCAGCTTGCCGTGCTCGACATCCAGCGTCCAGGTCCGTACCTGCGGCAGCCTCGCCGATGTCAGCGTCACCCGGCCGTCGCCGCCGTCGCGGAGGTCGAGGTAAACGAGGCCGTCGTTCGCCCATTCATAGCCATCGGGGGTGTAGCGCGACTGCCCCACAACCAGCAGCAGGCGATCGGCCCAGCGCCGCAAGTCCCTGTCGCGCTGCTCGTCCAGCCGCTGCCGCAGCGCGACGGCCTGATCCAGAACGTCCTTCGTCGGCACGCCCCATTCGTAAGCGCCGAGCTGCAGGCCGACGTCGTGCCACAGGCTGGCCTCGCGTACGCGCCGCAGGTCTTCGTCTGCCAGCTTCTTCCAGGTTTCTGCTTTCGACAGTTCCAGCCGGGGATTCGTCAGGCCCGCCTGCAACTGCAGGAAGCCCGGAAACTCCGCCATGGCCTGGCGCGCCTTGCGATCGCGGAAGGGTGCGCCCACGCTGGCCAGCAGGTTGCCGAAATTGTCGTCGCCGGACAGCACCTGCATCGGCGCCCAGGAACCGCCGTTCGGCGTGCCCAGCATCAGCAGGCGCCCGCCTTCGTGCAGGCACACGCGCTGCCAGACCTCCGGGCACTCCAGCATCATGGTACGCACCAGCAGCCCGCCCATGGAATGCGCGACGAAGCGCACCGGCTGCCCGCTGGCCGCGCGTGCGTCCAGCGCCGCGGCGACGCGCTGGCCGAGCCGGCGTGCCTCTTCCTCCAGCGGCCGGCGCCAGTCGAAGCCGAAGGGGATCACCTCGTGGCTCTGTTCGAGGTAGTCGATCAACTCGTCGTAGAAATTGCCGAGTGGCCCATCGTCGCGAATGTTGTGCTGCCCCGGTTCGTAGGCCAGCCGCAGCAGGCCGCCGAGCACGCGCCAACTCAGCCAGACGCGCTTGCCATCGACCTGGATGTGGCTGCCCAGGATGCCCGGCAGCAGGAACGCCGCCGGCCGCTCCGGCATCGGCACGGACTGGCTGCGCATTGCGGCGCGGCGCCCGTCCGCGCTTTCGCCCTTCCACGACAGCGGGCCGATCGGCGCGAAGCCCGCGGGCGCGTCGCGCAGCAGCCCATCGACGATGGCGTCGGCAGTGAGCTTGTTGCGGAAGTAGTTGAAATGGGTGGCGTCCGCGCTCTTGTCGAGCAGATAGCTCGCGCCCTCGTTGCGCGGCGAGCCGCCGTACATCGAACTGGTCTGGACCACGATGTCGTTGTCGGTCCAGTAGAAGGCATCGGCCAGCAGGGTCTTGAGCCAGCTCAGCACCGAATCGCCCTCGATGTCGCCGGCCACCACGCGCAGCTTGCCCGGAACCAGCGTCTGGGCATCGTTGAGCCACTGGACCAGCGGATTCTCCGGCGTCATCGCGTACAGGCCGGGCAGCGTCTCCGGATCGAAGCGCTCGCGTGCGACGGCAGCCAGGAAATCCGTCAGTGCCGGCAACACCGGTATGCCGGCCAGCTTCAAGGACCAGCGCACTATCGACAGGTAGGCGTCCAGCCGGCGCGATGCCAGCAGCGTGCCGCGAGCCGGGCAGGCCACGCGCACCACGCGCTCGATCGTCACCTCGCGTTCGGCCAGCGCCTTGGCCAGGGCCTCCAGCTGTACGAGCTGATCGCGGTGCTTCTCGTCCTTGAAGATCTCACGGTCCGCATCGGTGACCTCACGCGCGGCTGCCATGCGCGCCAGCACTTCGGCCACCAGGCCGCCGCGCGAATGCGAGACCAGATGCAGCTTGAGCGGCACGCCCTTGGGCAGCGCCCGGACCAGTTGCAGCGCATTGCCGACCGGGCCCTCGCCCAGCGTCGCGTGGTCCAGCGCATAGACCTGGCCGGCGTAGTGGGCGAACAGTTCGCCCACCTGTGCCGGGTGATGCTCCCATAGCTTGCCGAAGGTGCTGGCGGTGTCGACGAAAGTGCCGTGCAGCAGCACCAGCACGGGCTGGCCGGGCGCCGGCGCCTCGATGCGGGCGAGCGCCTTGCCCTTTTCGAGCTTGCCGAGCCGCTCGCGAGCCAGCTTGTAGACGCCGGGCGTGACGCCGCCGTCGATCCGCTGCGCGATGGTCCTGGCGGCCTGTCTGGCCGCATCGCGATCGGAGAACAGGCCGGTCACGATCTCCACTGCCCGCAGCAGTACCTTTCCCAGGAAGCCCGGGCCGCGCGAAACCGCCGCCTTTTCCAGCCCGCGCCATTGCAGTTCGGCCGGCACCGGCACCACATCGGGATAGTCCGCCTCTCCCTTCTCGCCGCGTTTCAGCGGCTGTCCGTCGGCCTGCGCCAGCAGCAGGTCGCGCGCCGTCAGCGGATGCAGCACCAGTTCCGGTCCACCTTCGATGTGCAGCACGACCACGTCCTCGCCGATGGTGGCGCTGGTGCGCAGCATCGGTCCGCCGTCGCGGCGCGTGGCCAGTTGAACGAAGTCCTTGCGGCGGCCGGGCAGGTCCGCCGGGGCCGCTGCGGCGGCGATGTCGCCGCTGCGGGATGCCGGGCGCTGGCCCGGAATCAGGAAGGTGATTTCGCGGGGGCTGGCGTCGGACATGGTGGAAGATCCTCGTGGCGGAGAGGAGAGGGGCGCGACTGTTCAGGGGTGGGGCAAGCACGCCGTATGACGACGTTCATCGAACGCCATCCGATTCGAGAATAGCAGGTCCGTGCGAAATCGCTGCACGATCCTTGGCGCACGACGGCGGGGCGTGCCGTGGGCTTCCGCCCGGCGCCACCGGGCGGAAGCCCACGAAACCTCAGGCGGTTTCGGCCTGCGCCTGCGTGTAGCCCGCCAGCAGCGCGAGCAGTTCCTCTTCCTGGTAGGGCTTGCCCAGGTAGTGGTTGGCGCCGATTTCCTCGGCGTAGCGGCGGTGCTTGTCGGCCAGGCGGGAGGTGATCATGATCACCGGCAGTGCGCGGGTGCGTTCGTCGGCGCGGAGGTTGCGGACCAGGTCGAAGCCGTCCATGCGCGGCATCTCGATGTCAGACAGCACGACGTCGGGCAGGATGTCGACCAGTTGCTCCAGCGCATCGACGCCGTCCTTGGCGGTGATCACGCGGTAGCCTTCGCGTTCCAGCAGGCGGCCGGTGACGCGGCGTACCGTCAGCGAGTCGTCGACCACCATCACCGTGGGCTGGCGCACCAGCGCGGGCGGGGCTTCGGTCCGGATGCCCGCTTCGCTCTCGTCGCTTTCGCCGCTCTCGCTGCCCAGGCTGCGGCTGGCGAGCGCCACCGGGTTCAGGATCAGCGCGATCTCGCCGTCGGCGAGGATCGTGGCACCGGCCATGCCGACGATGCGGGCGAGCTGCGGGCCGGCGTTCTTGACGACGATTTCCTGGTTGCCCTGCAGGCTGTCGACGTGCAGCGCCAGCGTCTGGGCGCCGGCGCGCAGCAGCAGCAGCCAGTTGTAGCGCTGCTCTTCCGGCCGGGAGTCGCGATCGCCGAGCAGGCGCGGCAGGTAGCGGTAGGCGTAGCGCTCGCCCTGCCAGTCGATGCCATGTTCGGCCTGCACGCGGCGCAGGGCGTCGGGCTTCAGCTCCATGGCCTGCGCCACCAGGTTCGACGGGATTGCCCAGGTACGGCCGCAGGCCTGCACCAGCAGGGCCTGCGTCACCGCCAGCGTCAGCGGCAGGTGGATGCGGACGCTGGTGCCCCGGCCGGCCTGGCTGCTGACGTCGATGCGGCCGCCGACCGCGGCGGTCTGCGACTTGACCACGTCCATGCCGACGCCGCGGCCGGACACTTCCGACACCTGCCGGGCGGTGCTGAAGCCGGACAGGAAGATCAGGTTGGTCAGGCGCCTGGCGTCGGGGTGCTCGTCGGCGCCGATCAGGCCGCCGGCGCGGGCGCGCTCGGCGATGCGCTCGAAGTCGAGGCCGCGGCCGTCGTCGCTGAGTTCGATGGCGATCTCGTTGCCTTCCTGGGTCGCGCTCAGCACGACCTGGCCGATCTCGGGCTTGCCCGCGTCGTGGCGTTGCTGCGGCGCCTCGATGCCGTGGGCGACGGCGTTGCGCAGCAGGTGTTCGAGCGGTGCCGCCATCTGTTCCAGCACGCTGCGGTCGATCTCGATGCGGCCGCCGCGGATGTCGAGCCTGGCGCGCTTGCCGAGCTCCTTCGCGCTCTGGCGCACGACGCGGTAGAGGCGGTCGGCGAGGCTGTCGAAAGGCAGCATGCGCACGCGCATCAGGCCTTGCTGCAGCTCGCGGGCGGTGCGCGCCTGGCTGCCGAGCGCGAGGTCGGCGCCGTCGAGGTCTTGCAGCAGGGTCTGCTGCACGGTCGTCACGTCGTTGACGCTCTCGGCCATCATCCGCGTCAGTTCCTGCAGGCGCGTGTAGCGGTCCATTTCCAGCGGATCGAATTCGCCGTGCTGCGATTCGGCCTGGGCGATGCGCGACTGCATCTGCACTTCGGCCTGGATCTCGACTTCGCGCAACTGGTTGCGCAGGCGGATGACGTTCTCGGTGAGATCGTGCAGCGAGCGGCGCAGCGTGCGCAGTTCGCCTTCGATGCGGGTGCGCGCGATGCCGATTTCGCCGGCCTGGTTGACGAAACGGTCGACCTGCTCCGCCCGCACGCGCAGCGTCGCCGCGGCGATGGGCTCGGCTTCGGCAGCGGGGGCGGGCGCAGGCGCGGCCGCTGCGCTCGCGGCGGTCGGGATGTCCGCCGCCGGCTGCGCCGGTGCGTCGGTCTGCAGGCCGGCGATGCCGTCGATCATCTGTTCGGCGGCATCGAGGCCGAGGGCCAGGTCGTCGGCCAGCGTCCGGGCGTCGGCCTTGTCGGCCAGGCCGTCTTCGAGGCGGGATTCGAGCTCGTGCAGATGGCTGCCGAGCGTCATCGCGCCGGCCATGCGCGCGCTGCCTTTCAGCGAATGCAGCAGGCGGGCGATGGTCGCGGGCGGCTGCGCGGCGCCGGGGACGGCCTGCCAGTCGCGCAGCGCGGCATGCAGCGTGCCGAACAGATCGGCGGCTTCCTCGAGGAAGATCGGCAGCAGTTGCGGGTCGAGTTCGTCCTGCGGCGGCGGCAGCAGGCTTGCCGCCGGCGTGTTGCGGGGTTCGGGCGCCGGGGCCGGTACCGGAACCGCTTCGGCAGCAGGCCCGGCGACATCGTCGGCTTTCGGCGCGGCGCGGGCATAACCGCATGCCTCCAGCTCGATCGCCAGGGCTTCCGCGCGGGCAGGCATCGTCTGCATGCCGATCTCGGCCAGCATCGTCCGCAGCATGCCGGCGGCGTCGCGGAGCAGGGCCAGTTCGTCGTCGGCCGTCGTCCTGCCCTGGTCGCGCAGGCGGCCAAGCGCACTTTCGAGTGCGCGCGCCAGTTCCCGCGGGGGCGGCAGTTGTGCCGTGCCCGAGATGCCGGCCAGGGTGTGGGCGGCGCGCAGTGCGGCCTCGCTCGGCGATTCCTCCGGGTGCCGCGAAAGCTGGGCGATTTCCTGCTCCAGCGTGGCGATGTGCTGCAGCGCCTCGGCCTGGTAGAGCGCGAACAGTGCGGGCGAGATGTCGACGTCGCCGATGCGGACGACATCGGCCGCAGGCTGGGGCGCGGCCTCGGTCGCAGAGGGCGCGGCCGAGGCCTCGAGCGGCGCCGTATCCTGCTGCGGCAGAAGATCGAGGGCTTCCGCGGCATCGGTTTCCGGCAGGCCGGCTGCGGACGCTGCGATCGCCATTGCCGGGGTGGCATCCGGCACAGCATCATCGCTGCCGGCTTCGGCTTCGGCTTCGGCTTCGGCTTCGGCTTCGGCTTCGGCTTCGGCTTCGGCTTCGGCTTCGGCTTCGGCTTCGGCTTCGGCTTCGGCTTCGGCTTCGGCTTCGGCTTCGGCTTCGGCTTCGGCTTCGGCTTCGGCTTCGGCTTCGGCTTCGGCTTCGGCTTCGGCTTCGGCTTCGGCCGTGTCTGCCGCTGGCAGCGGCAGGATTTCGCCGTCAGCCGACAGGTCGAGAGCGGGGAATTCGGGGCCGTCGTCCGCGGCGGCAAGGCCGTCGGGCCGGGGCGCTTCGATGTCCGCAGGTTCGACGATCGCCGTTTCGCCGTTGCGCAGGCGCTCGGCTTCGGCAAGCAGGGCCTGCGTGTCCGGGATGGCGCCGCTGCCGTCGCGGAGCACTTCGACCCAGGCCGAGAACACCTGGTGTGCCGCGTCGATGAGGTGCAGCACGGCGGGCGTCAGCGGCCAGTCGAGCTGCAGCCAGCGGTTCAGCGTCTGTTCCATGCCCCAGGCGGTTTCGCCCAGGGCGCTCAGCCCGACCATGCGGCCGCTGCCCTTGAGGGTGTGGAAGCCGCGCCGGATCGTGGTCAGGTGTTCGAGTTGCCGCGGCTCGCTGCGGGCGAGTTCGAGCTGCTCGCCGATGGTGGCGAGGACTTCGGTCGCTTCCTCGATGAAGATGCACAGCAGTTCCGCATCGATCTCGGCGTCGCTGCCGGGCAGCGAAGGGGGCGGGATGGCGGGGGCCGCCGCGGCCTCGAGCGGCGCGGGTTCGGGCGGCACCAGTGCTTCCAGTTCTTCGAGCGAGGCCTCGTCCAGCGTGCTGTCGGCGGCGAGGCCGGCAACTGCCGGCTGCGCTGCGCTGGCGGGGATCGCTTCGGCTGCCTGCTGCGCGGGCGAGGCAGGCGATGGGCCGGGCAGGCCGCTGCCGTCCGCTTGGGCCGCGCCGGCGGTGGATGGCGGCACGGCAGGCGCCTCGGTCGGCGGGGCCGGCTGCATCTCGATGGATGGCGGCGCCACGGCGTCGTCTTTCGTGTCCGTTTCCGGGCCTGAATCGGACGTGCGCCGATGTTCGGGGTCGAGCAGTTCGTCCAGCCTGGCGGTGCCGAGCGGCAGGGCTTCGAGATAGAAGCCGAGCGCCGACAGCTGATGAGCCAGGGTTTCGAAGGTGCCGAGGTCGGCCTCGGACGGGGCCTTGGCGAGGTGGGCGATGCGGGCGCCGGCGTCACGCACCAGTTCGAGCGCGCGGGTTTCGCCGAGCAGGCCCAGGGCACCGACGATCTGCTGCAGCGGCCGGTGAAGCTGGGCGAGCGGTTCGTGCCTGGCCTGGTTGCGGAAATAGTCGTCCAGCGCCTGTTCGACCTGGGCGAGGCTGGCGCGCATCTCGTGGCAGAGCTGGGCGAGCGCCTGCTTCTCCTGGTTTTCGCGGGCGCCGCCGAGGCCGGTGACGGCAAGGTCGGCGGCTGGTGTTTCGCCGCGCTGCAGGGCTTGCAGCCGTGCCAGGCGCTGGTCCATCTGCGCGGCCAGGCCGGTGTCCGGGATGTGCTCGCCGAAATCGGTTTCGAGCAGCAGCAGCGCAGTGGCGACTTCGAGCGCCAGCGCATCGGAGTGCTGCAGCGGGTCGCGGCGCAGCCACTGCGCCGTTTGCCGCAGGCCGTCGAGCAGGCCTTGCGTGGCCGGGCGGCCGAGCGGCCGAGCGGCGCGCGCGAGCGCGGCCAGTTTCTCGTCGAACGCGGCCAGGGCGATGGCGGTGCCGCCGCAGAATTCATCCCACTGCGCACGTACGCCGTCCAGCGCTTGCCGCAGGGTCCGGAGCAGCGGGCCGACGGGAATGTCGCTGACGGTGGCGCCATCCGGCGGCAGCAGGGCGTCGAGCTGCCAGCAGGCGCGCACCGCCTGTTGCTGGGGGGTGTTCGCCGGCATCGTCGCGACGCGGTAGAGGATGTCGCGCAACAGGCGGTCGGGTACGGTCGGGGTGCCGCCGAGCAGGCGGCGGAACTGTGCGTCGATCTGGGCGCACAGGCGCTTGAGCGGCGTGTCGATCCGCTGGCTGCCGTCGATCAGGCCGTCGTAGAAGGCCAGCGCGGCCCACCACAGGCTGCGCTGGGCCGGTGTCGGCTGCAGGACTTCGACGGTGGCGATGGCGTCGCGCATCACCTGTGCGCCCTTGCGTGCGTCGCCGCGCAGCCATTCGAGCAGGCCGCGTTCGAAGCGCGAGCGCGCATGGCGCAGTGCGGCCTGGGCAACGGTGGCATCGAGCGCGGGCGGCGCCTTTTCCCGCCGCGGCGGCCGGCGCGACAGGTCGGGGTGGAAGAGGTCGGCGGCACAAGGCAGCGGCAGGCCGCGGGCGGCGGCGATCTCCTCGTACAGAGGAGCCAGCCTGAGTGCCTGGTCGGCGGCGCCGTGGGCGATTTCCTCGAGATAGTTGCCCAGGCTGGCGACGGCGCGCGAGGCCAGCGACAGATGCCCGGGGTCGGTCGGGCATTCGCCGCGCGACATCTGGCCGAGGAACTGCTCGATGCCGTCGGCGAACTGGGTCGGGCCGTCGAGGCCGATGATGGACAGCGCGCCGCGGACCTGGTGCAGATGGGTCTGCGCGAACTGCAGGCGGGCGGCGGCGTCCTCGGCGCCGTGGGCTTCGGCCAGGGCGTCGGCGGCGCGCTGCAGCGCGGCGTCGATCTCGCCCTTGACCCAGGTCAGCGGCCCCAGATCCGTCTCGGTGGCTTGTGTCATGGCTTGCGTTCCGTGCTTGCCGCGGTGATGGGGCTCAGACCTTGAAGCCCGAGACCGAGCCCTTCAGTTCGACGGCGAGATCGGCGAGCTGGCCGATCGACACCGCGGTCTGCTGGGTGCCGAAAGTGGTCTGCTCGGTGACGGTGAGGATGTTCTTCATCGTCTCGGCGACGCGGCTGGCGGTGGCGGCCTGTTCCTGGGTGTCGGTCGAGATCCGCTCGATCAGGCGGGCGGCTTCGAGCGAGACTTGGTCGATCTCGGACAGTGCCTGGCCGGCGGCGTCGGACAGCTGGGTGCCGGCGACGACGTCGCGGGTGGCGTTTTCCATCGCGCCCACCGCGTCCTGGGTGTCGGTCTGGATGGTCTTGACGATCGCGGCGATCTGCTTGGTCGCTTCCGCCGAGCGTTCGGCCAGGCGCTGCACTTCTTCCGCGACGACGGTGAAGCCCCGGCCCGCTTCGCCGGCCGAGGCGGCCTGGATGGCGGCGTTGAGCGCGAGCACGTTGGTCTGCTCGGTGATGTCCGAAATCAGCTCGACGATCTCGCCGATCTCCTGCGAGGATTCGCCCAGGCGCTTGATGCGCTTCGAGGTTTCCTGGATCTGGCCACGGATGCCGTTCATGCCGCGGATGGTGTTTTCCACCGCGTTCGCGCCCTTGCGCGCGGCATCCAGCGAACGCCTCGCCACCTGCGCGGACTGCAGTGCGCGCTCGGACGAGTCGGTCATCGATTGCGCCATGCGCTGCACGGTGGCGCCGGCTTCCTCGATTTCGCGCGACTGGCGTTCGGTGGCGCCGAGCAGTTCGCGCGAGGTGCGCTGCGCGGCTTCGGTGGCCGAGGTCACGCGGGTGGCGGCGTCGTTGATGCGGCTGACCAGCACCGACAGCTCTTCGACGGTGTAATTGACCGAGTCGGCGATGGCGCCGGTGATGTCCTCGGTGACGGTGGCGCGCACGGTGAGGTCGCCGTCGGCGAGGTCGCCCATTTCGTTCATCAGCCGCAGGATGGCCTGCTGGGTGAGGTTGCGCTCGTTCTCGGCGTCCTGGCGCTGCTGCTCGGCGGCGGCGCGGCGCCGGGCCATGTCGCTGCGGTAGGCGCGGGCCATCGCCAGCAGCGCCAGCACGCTGGCGAGCGCGCTGGCGGCGATCAGGGCGTGGAGCAAGCCGAGGCCGCCGTGGGCCTGCTTGAGCCCCTCGGTCAGTTCGGTGCTGCGGGCGAGCAGTGGCACCGAGTCGCCGAAGATGCGGCTGCCGGCCTGCTTGGCCTGCACGGATTTCTGGATGTTGCCGAGGATCTCGCCGGCGGCTTCGAAGGTGGGCGTGGCCGCGGCGGCGAGCGCGGCGACGCTGTCGCGCAGCTCGCCGTCGCCGGCGAGCTGCGCGAGCGCGTCGATCTCGCTGCGCAGGGTTTCGATGTCGCGGCCGAGGACGAAGGCGACTTCCGGCTCGATGCTGTCGCCCACCAGCAGGGCGTTGGCATTCTTGGCGATGCGCTGGCTCAGCATCATGCTGCGGCTGGCCGGGCCTGCCGCGGCGCCGTCGGCGCCGAGCTGGCGAGCGATCCTTTCGCTCTGCTCCAGCAGCGCGGCGTCATCCTTGGTGATCGTGGCGACGGCGCTGCCGAGCGTGACCAGGCTCTGGCGCTGCGACAGCAACTGGGCGGCGTTGCGCTCGGTGCCCTGCCAGGCGGCGCTCAGCGCTTCGACCTGCGGGCGGAGCGAGGCCGTCACCGGCGGAATGCTGGTGGCGTCGATGCTGCCGCCCTGTTCGAGCGCCTGCAGCAGCGTGGCGAAGCGGTCGCGGCTGCTGCCGAGTTCGGCGAAGGCAGCGTTGTCGCCGCGCAGCGCGAGCTGGGCCGACTTGGCGATACGCTGCGACAGCATCTGGATTTCGCTCGAGGCGCTGATCTGCAGCGTGGCGTTGGCCGATTCGCGCTGCTGGAACACCACCAGGCCGGCGGTGGCGAGGGCGAAGATGCCGAACAGGATGCCGTAGTTGCGCATCCCCGTCGTGCCGGCCGGCGGCTGCTCCGCCTTGCGGGCCGGCGGCGACTCCATGATGGTCGCGCTGTCGTTGTCTGCGGAGGCCGTTTTCTTGCCGAAGAGTTTCAATGCCATGTTGCGTGCTCCACCATGTGCGTGGGGTAAGCGGGAGTCGGGCGGAAGGCCGGAGGATTCATTCGACCGAGGCGTCCAGGAAGCGGGGGGCTGCCAGCAGTCTGGCGGCGTCGAGCTGCAGCCAGGGATGGCCCCGGGCGTCGCGCAGGCGCTTGCCGACCCAGGGGCGCGCGTCGCCAGCGCCAGGGTCGGCCTCGAAATCGTCGGCGCTGCGCAGGCCGGCCGACGCCGTCACCAGCAGCGCACTGTGGATGCCGAGCCGGGTGCCCGCCAGCAGCAGGCGCGAGCGCCCGCCGAGGGGTGTCGGCGCCTGGCCGTGGAAGCTGGCCAGGTCCACGACGCCGTACAGCGTGCCGCGCACATTGGCCAGGCCGCGGTACCAGGGCTGCGTCAGCGGTACCGCGGCCAGCGGCGGCGGCGGCAGGATCTCGCCGGCCTCGGCGAGGTCGATCAGCCAGTTCTCGCTGCCCGCCTGGAAGCCGAGCAGGCCGCGGCGGTCGGCCGTGCGGGCTTCGGCGAGGCGGCGGGCGAGGCGTTCCTGGAATTCGCGCAGGCTGCTTCGTCTGGCCATGGCCGCCTCAGCCGATGGCCCGGATGCGGGCGAGCAGTTCGTCGTGGTCGACCGGCTTGACCAGGTAGGCCAGGGCACCCTGGCGCATGCCCCAGATCTTGTCGGTCTCCTGGCCCTTGCTGGTGCACAGGATGATCGGGATGCTGCGCGTGCTCTCGTGGCGCGAGATGGTGCGGGTGGCCTGGTAGCCGTTCATGCCGGGCATGACGACGTCCATCAGGATCAGATCGGGCTTGTCGGCCTTGCTGCGCTCCACGGCCTGTTCGCCGGATTCGGCGGTCAGGACCTTGTAGCCCTCGCGGGACAGCAGCTCCTGCAGGGCCAGGCGTTCGGTGGGGGAGTCGTCCACCACGAGAATCGTGCTGATCGGCATTGTCGAAGTCCTGCGGAAAAGGGATTCAGCGCGCCGCGTCACGGCGGGCGTGGGTCGAGACGGCCTTGAGCAGGCTGTCCTTGGTGAAAGGTTTGGTGAGGTATTCGTCCGAGCCCACCATGCGGCCGCGGGCGCGATCGAACAGGCCGTCGCGGGACGACAGCATGATCACCGGGGTGGAAGTCAGGCGCGCGTTCTTCTTGATCAGCGCGCAGGTCTGGTAGCCGTCCAGCCGGGGCATCATGATGTCGACGAAGATCACGTCTGGCTTGTGGTCGGTGATCTTGGCCAGGGCGTCGAAGCCGTCTTCGGCGAGCAGGACTTCGCATCCGGCCTGGCCGAGGAAGATTTCGGCGCTGCGGCGGATGGTGTTGCTGTCGTCGATGACCATGACTTTCAGTCCGGCAATGTCCATTCAAGTCATCCTTGGTTGTTCATCGTGCCGAGGGGCCGGGGGCTCAGATCTCGATCAGTTCGAAATCGTCCTTGCCGGCCTGGCAGTCGGGGCAGGTCCAGTCGGCCGGAATGTCCTCCCAGCGGGTGCCGGGCGGGATGCCTTCGTCCGGCAGGCCCGCGGCTTCGTCGTAGATGAAGCCGCAGATCCGGCACATCCAGGTCTTGTAAGCAGTGTCGGCCATGGTTCGACCCAGGTTGAGGCTGAGGGTAAAATCAGGCGCATCTTAACCCATTCCTAAATGCCGCTTCCGTGGCGGACTTCTCACCCATGCCGATTGAAATTCCGGACTTGCCGCCGGCCGTGCTGTGTTTCGGTGCGGGAGATGCGACGGCCGGCAGCGGCCTCGCGGCCGACGTGCTGACCCTGTCGAGCATGGGATGCCACCCCCTGCCGGTGCAGACCGCGGCCCTTTTGCGGGATACGCGCAGCGCCGACGAAATATGGCCGCAGGATGTCGAGATCGTCGTCGCGCAGGCGCGTGCGGTGCTCGAGGACATCCCGGTCGAAGGCTTCAAGCTCGGCTTCTGCGGCAGCGTCGACAATGCCCTCGCCATCGCCGAGGTACTGTCCGACTACCCCGGCCTGCCGCTGGTGGTCGAGCCGGCGCTGTATGCCGCCGGCGACCTGGGCGAGGCCGGCGACGAAATGGCCGCGGCGCTGGCCGACCTGGTGCTGCCGCAGACCACGCTGCTGGTGG
Organism: Thauera butanivorans; assembly: GCF_048398245.1. NCBI lineage: Bacteria > Pseudomonadati > Pseudomonadota > Betaproteobacteria > Rhodocyclales > Zoogloeaceae > Thauera > Thauera butanivorans. The sequence continues at coordinate 4,199,952 of NZ_CP183038.1, read as the reverse complement.
TCGGCCGGCACGAGCTGTGCCGCCTGGCCGGCGTCGCCGATGGCGGCGACGACAGCGACGAACTGCCGGGGCTCGACGATGCCATCGAACGGGTGCTCGACTGCGGCACCGAATACATCCTGTTGACCGGCGGCGGCGAGCACGCGCCCGAGGTCGTCAATCGCCTGCTCGGGCAAGAAGGTAGCTTGCGCACCGACGTCTGGCCGCGTCTCGGCGGGCGCTTCCTCGGCGCCGGCACCACGCTGGCGGCCGCCGCTGCGGCGGCGCTGGCGCACGGCATGGCCCTGCCCGAGGCGGTGCGCGAAGCGCAGGAGTTCACCCAGCAGGCGCTGCGCCATGCCTACCGGGCCGGCATGGGACGGGCGTTGCCCGACCGTTTCTTCTGGGCGCGCGGCAAGAGCGGCAACGATGGAGAGGGCGATGAGTGAGAGCATGGCCTTGCGCGGCCTGTATGCGGTGACGCCCGACGAAACCGACGACGAGCGGCTCGTCGCCCTGGCCGCGCAGGTGCTGGCCGGCCGGCCGGCACTGCTGCAATACCGCAACAAGCTCGCCGCAGCGGCGCAGCGGCGCACGCAGGCCGCGGCGCTGCGGGAGCTGTGCCGTGCGGCGGGCGTGCCGTTGATCATCAACGACGATCTCGCGCTGGCGCTCGAAGTCGGTGCCGACGGCGTCCATCTCGGCCGCGACGACGGCGATCCCGCCGCCGCCCGGCGGGCGCTCGGCAGCGGCTGCATTCTGGGCGTGACCTGCTACGCCGACCTGTCGCGCGCCCGCGCCGGCGCTGCCGCCGGCGTGGACTACGTCGCTTTCGGCGCCATGTTCCCGTCCTCCACCAAGCCTTCCGCGCCGCCCGCGCCGTTCTCGCTGCTCGGCCAGGCGAAGGCGGAGCTGGGCTTGCCGGTGGCGGCGATCGGCGGCATCACGCTGGGCAACGCCGCCGCAGTGGTCGCCGCCGGCGCGGACCTGATCGCGGTGATCGGCGACGTATTCGCGGCGCCCGACCCGGCGGCGCGGGCCGCCGCCTACCGGGCCTTGTTCGTCTCGCCCTGATTTTCGGCGCCGCTCGCCCGCTGCTCGCCTTTTCTGCCGTCGCCGCGCCGGTGCGCGAAGCCGCGGCAAGGGAGGGCGTTCTTGATCCGTGTGGTGGACCGGGGGGGCTGTGGGCGCGACAATGGCGCCTTTCCGAATGCAGTCCAGGATAGATCGCACCATGACCAGTCGTAACGAAACCCTCTTCCAGCGTGCCCAGCAGACCATTCCCGGCGGCGTCAATTCGCCGGTCCGTGCCTTCCGCTCGGTCGGCGGCACGCCGCGCTTCCTCGAACGGGCGGAGGGCGCGCGCGTATGGGATGCCGACGGCAAGGCCTACATCGACTACGTCGGCTCCTGGGGGCCGGCCATCGCCGGCCACGCCCACCCGGCGATCGTCGAGGCGGTGCGCGAGGCGGCGCTGAAAGGCCTGTCCTTCGGCGCGCCGACCGAAGGCGAGATCGAGATGGCCGAACTGATCTGTGCGCTGCTGCCTTCGGTCGACATGGTGCGCCTGGTCAGTTCCGGCACCGAGGCGACGATGAGCGCGATCCGCCTCGCGCGCGGCTTCACCGGCCGCGACGCGATCGTCAAGTTCGAGGGCTGCTACCATGGCCATGCCGACAGCCTGCTGGTGAAGGCCGGCTCGGGCCTGCTGACTTTCGGCAACCCGTCCTCGGGCGGCGTGCCGGCCGACTTCGCCAAGCACACCATCGTGCTCGACTTCAACGACCTGCAGCAGGTCGAGGATGTGTTCAAGGCCCGCGGCGGCGAGATCGCTGCCGTCATCGTCGAGCCGGTGGCCGGCAACATGAACCTGATCAAGCCCCGCCCCGGCTTCCTCGAAGGCCTGCGCCGGGTGTGCACGCAGTATGGCGCGGTGCTGATCTTCGACGAGGTCATGACCGGCTTCCGCGTCGGCCCGCAGGGCGTGCAAGGCCTGTACGGCATCACGCCCGACCTGACCACGCTGGGCAAGGTGATCGGCGGCGGCATGCCGGTAGGGGCCTTCGGCGGCCGCCGCGACATCATGGAAAAGATCGCGCCGCTGGGCGCGGTGTACCAGGCCGGCACGCTGTCGGGCAGCCCGGTGGCGGTGGCGGCGGGCCTGGTGTCGCTGAAGCTGACGCGCGAGCCGGGTTTCTACGAGGGCCTGACGGCCAGCGCCAGGCGCCTGGCCGATGGCTTGAGCGCTGCGGCGCGGGCGGCGGGCGTGACGTTCAGCGCCGATTCGGTCGGCGGCATGTTCGGCGTGTATTTCGCCGACAAGGTGCCGGCTTCCTTCGCCGAAGTGATGGCGGCGGACAAGGATCGCTTCAGCCGTTTCTTCCACGCCATGCTGGACGCCGGCCACTATTTCGCGCCGTCCGCCTTCGAAGCCGGCTTCGTGTCGGCCGCGCACGGCGAGGCCGAGATCGACGCGACCGTGGCGACGGCGCGCGAGGTGTTCGCGGCGCTGGCTTAGGAAGCCGCGCGCCGGGCGAGCTCCAGTTCACGGCGGGCGGTGCCGTCGCGGGCCACCGCCACCGAGCCGAGCACGCCCGTTGCCGGATCGGCGACGACGGCGAAGCTCATTTCCACGTAGATCGTTTCGCCCGCCTGGTTCTGTGCGCGGGTCAGCATCGCGCGGCGGCCGAGGCGGGTGGCGCCGTTCGCCAGTGCGCGGTCGAAGCCGGTCCAGTGCGCCGCGCGCAGCCGTTCCGGGATGATCAGGTCCAGGCTCTGGCCGATGGCTGCGGCGGCCGGAAAGCCGAACAGCGCCTCGGCGGCGCTGTTCCAGACGCGGATGATGCCGTTGCGGTCGGCATAGATCAGGGCGTCCGCCATCTGCCCGGTGATCAGGCGGTGGAGGCCGGCGGGATTCGGATCGTCATTCATGGCGGGTCGAGCTCCTGTTCGCTGCGGGCGGGACACCTCCCGCAGGGGATTGCTCCCGATGGGGCCGCGCTGGCGGGCATGGCCGCTCAGAGCAGGAACAGCGTCGCCAGCCCCAGGAAAATGAAGAAACCGCCCGAATCGGTGAGCGCGGTGATCATCACCGAGCCGCCGATCGCCGGGTCGGCGCCCAGACGCTGGCGCAGCATCGGGATCAGAACGCCGGCGCTGGCTGCCAGCAGCAGGTTCAGCGTCATCGCGCCGGTCATCACGGCGCCCAGCGAAACGCTATCGTACAGCCACCATGCCAGCAGGCCCAGCAGCCCGCCCCATACTACGCCGTTGATCAGCGCCACGCCCAGTTCCTTCTTCAGCAGGCGCTGCATGGCGGACTGCTCGACCTGGCCCATCGCGATCGCGCGCACGATCATCGTCGTCGTCTGGTTGCCCGAATTGCCGCCGATGCCGGCGACGATCGGCATCAGCGTGGCCAGCGCCACCAGCTTCTCGATCGAATCCTCGAACAGGCCGATCACGCGCGAGGCGACGAAGGCCGTGACCAGGTTGATCGCCAGCCAGGCCCAGCGGTTCTTCACCGAATCCCACACCGAGGCGAAGATGTCCTCCTCTTCGCGCAGGCCGGCATTGCTCAGGATTTCCGCCTCGGACTCCTCGCGGATGTAGTCGACCACGTCGGCCACGGTCAGGCGGCCGATCACGCGCTTCTCGCCATCGACAACCGGTGCGGAAACCAGGTCGTAGCGCTCGAAAGCCTGGGCGGCGTCGTCGGCCTCGTCTTCGGGGGTGAAGCTGATCACCGTTTCAGAGCGCATCACTTCGGCGACCTCCAGCTCCGGGTCGCTGATCAGCAGCGTCTCGAGGGTCAGGATGCCCTTCAGGTGGTCTTCGCGATCGACGACGAAGAGCTTGTCGGTGTGGTCGGGCAGGTCGTCGAAGCGGCGCAGGTAGCGCAGCACGACTTCGAGGCTGACGTCCTCGCGCACCGTCACCATGTCGAAGTCCATCAGTGCGCCGACCGAGTCCTCGGGATAGGACATCGCCGTGCGCAGCTGCTCGCGGCCTTCGGTGTCGAGCGACTGGAAGACGTCCTGGATGACTTCCGGCGGCAGGTCGGGCGCGAGGTCGGCGAGTTCGTCGGCGTCGAGCGATTCGGCGGCGGCCTTCAGCTCTTCGGGCGCCATCGTCTCGATCAGCGATTCGCGCACCGCGTCCGAGACTTCGAGCAGGATCTCGCCGTTGCGCTCGGCCTTGACCAGATCCCAGACGTAGAGGCGCTCCTCCAGCGGCAGCGCCTCCAGGATGTAGGCGATGTCGGCGTTGTGCAGTTCGTCCAGCTTGGTCTGCAGCGCGGCTTCGTGCTGCTTGTGCACCAGCGTCTCGACCAGTTCGTGGCGCGGCATGTCCTGGCGGTGGACGAGGTCTTCGACGACTTTCTGGCGTGCGAGCAGCTCCTGCACTTCGCGCAGGTGCTGCTGGACGTCGTCGGGATGGAGTTCCTCTTCCTGCGTCATGGGGGGCTGCCGGCTGGGGGGACGGAACCCTGGATTCTACGGGCTTGATGTGACGCTTGCGACCCTTGTACACCGTCGCGTGGAAAATTTGCTGCATTGCAACGAATGGCGGCGAGGGAATGCCGCTCAGGGGACTTGCGAGGCCTGCATGCGGCGTTGGATGCGGTTGGCGTGGGCGGCCAGGCGGGGGCCGTAGTTGTGCTCGTAGCGCCGGGGGTTGGGCAGCATCACCGCCAGCCGGGCGGCCTGCGCCGGCCCCAGGTTCGCCGCCGAGGTGCCGTAGTAGCGTTGCGCTGCCGCTTCGGCGCCGAAGATGCCGTTGCCCCATTCGACCACGTTCAGGTAGACCTCGAGGATGCGGCGCTTGTCCCAGGTGGTCTCGATCATCACCGTCAGCACGGCTTCCTGGCCCTTGCGCAGCCAGCTCTTCGATGGCGACAGGAACAGGTTCTTGGCGAGCTGCTGGGAGATCGTCGAGCCGCCGGCAGCGAGGCGGCCGCGCTGCTCGTTCCTTTCCAGCGCACGCTGGATGCCCGTCCAGTCGAAGCCGCCATGGTCCAGGAAGCGGTCGTCCTCGGCGGCGACCACGGCGCGCTTCAGGTGGATGGAAATGCGTTCGTAATCGACCCACTGGTGGCGCAGCGTGGCTTCGGGATCGGATTCGCGCAGTTCGGCCAGCCGCATGCGCATGAAGCTGGTGCTGCCCGGATCGAAGCGGCTCCACCAGATGACCTGGGTCAACAGCACGAGTTGCCAGAACAGCAACAGCAGCGCGAGCACGAGCAGCCCGCGCCAGAGCACTCCGAGCCAGCCGGGCCGGGTGGGCATGCCGGTTTCAGCCGGCGCCGAGCCGGCGCCGCAGCTCGGCGAGGACGGTGGCGCCGTCCGGGCGCAGGCCGCGCCACAGCGTGAAGCTTTCGGCCGCCTGCTCGACCAGCATGCCCAAGCCGTCGGCCACGCCTGCGGCGCCGTCGGCACGGGCTGCGGCCATGAACGGCGTGTCGCCGCGGCCGTACATCATGTCGTAGGCCAAGGCACCGTCGGCATACAGGCCGGGCGGCAGCGGCGGCGCTTCGTCGGCCAGGCTGGCGGCGGTGGCGTTGATGACGAGATCGAAACGCCGGCCGGCCAGTTCGTCGAAGCCGCAGGCGGACAGCCGTGTCGCTGCCGCGTTGGGCAGGAAGGCGGCGGCGAGCGCTTCGGCCTTGGCGAGCGTGCGGTTGGCGATCGTCAGCGCCGCCGGGCCCGCGGCCAGCAGCGGCAGCAGCGCACCGCGTGCGGCGCCGCCCGCACCCAGCAGCAGCACTTGCCGGCCCGTGAGCGTGCAGCCGAGGTTGGCCGTCAGGTCGCGCACCAGGCCGGCGCCGTCGGTGTTGTCGCCGAGGATGCCGTCGTCGCCGAAGGCCAGCGTATTGACTGCGCCGGCGGCCTGCGCGCGCGCCGTGAGGCGGTCGGCGAGGGCGAAGGCCTCGAGCTTGAAGGGCACGGTCACGTTCATGCCGCGGCCGCCGCCGTCGCGAAAGGCCTGCACCGTGGCGGCGAAGCCGTCGAGCGGTGCCAGGATGGCCTCGTAGCTCATGTCCTGCCCGGTCTGGCGGGCGAAGGCGGCGTGGATCTGCGGCGACTTGCTGTGGGCGATCGGATGGCCGATGACGGCGTAGCGGTCCATGGCGGATGTCTCAGTTGGCGCGAACCTGATTGTTGTTGGTGAAGGTCCAGGTGCGGGTGATTTCGATGATGTCCGTATCCCGGCGGATGTCGGGCGGGAAGGGGGCGTAGGGGGCGGCCATCCGCACGATGCGCACGGCGGCGTCATCCAGCAGCCTGTGCCCGGAGCTGCGATTGACGACGACTTCCTCGACGCTGCCGTCGGCCTTGATCGACACCCTCAGCAGCAGGCTGCCGTAGAGGCGGCCGCGTGCGGCTTCCGGATAGTTCAGCGTGCCGACGCGCTCGACCTTCAGGCGCCAGTCCTCGACGTACTGGGCGAAACGGTATTCCCTGGCCTTGGAGCCGATGCTGGTCCTGCGCGGGCGCTTGGCGATTTCGTCCAGCTTGCGGTCGATCTCCGCTTCGAGGCGGGCGATCGCGGCGGCGCTGTCGAGCAGATCCAGGCCGCTGGGCTGCGGTGCCGGGGCGGGCTGTTCGGCCTTGGCCGGCGCGGCAGCGACCTTGGCGGGGGATTTCTCGCGGGTGATGACCTGCTTCTGCTCGCGCACCGGTTCCTGCGTGCGCTGCTTGGCTTCGACCAGGGCGTCGCCTTCGCGCTGCGCCGGCTGGGGCGGCAGCGGCGAGGTGGGGCGGGCTTCCTGTTCAGAGGTGCCGCCGGCATCGACGTTGGCCTGCGCCAGCACGTCGGCTTTTTCCGGCGCCCGGGCATGGCGGGCGTTGACCAGCACCACGGCCAGCCCCGGATCCCTGGCCGCCGGCTTGGCGTCCGGCATGCGGAACTGCAGGCTCAGCAGCAGGGCGTGCACCGCCAGCGAAACGGCGAAGGCCCCGGCCAGCAGGCGATTGCCCTTGCGCAGGGCGGCGGCCGTTGGTGTGCGAGCGCTGAGGGCCTGTGCCATCGCCGGGGCTCAGAGCGGGCCGAAGGCGTCCGCGGTCTGGCTTTCGTCCTGCTGCTCGGGTTCGGCCAGGGTGCGCAGGAAGCGCGCGTCGACCTCGATATCGAGCAGGTCGGTGCCCTCCACCACCAGCCGTACCTGGCTGCCCGGCAGTTGCAGCGGCATCGACGGCACCCGGAACACCAGCGGAATTTCGTTCAGGCGTACGACGTTCTCGCGCAGCACCGTGGCGTCGACTTCGCCGCGGCCGTGCTGGCGCAGCCAGCGCAGGCACCAGTAGCGCTCCATGCCGCGCTGGAATTCGGCGTATTCGGCATAGGTCAGCTCGAAGTCGCGCAGCGCCGCCATCAGGTCGGCCGACTTCGGCGCGAAGGCCGGCTCGGTGCCCTGCAGCACGGCAATGATCTGCCACTGGTTGACCAGGTCGACGTAGCGCCGCAGCGGCGAGCTGGACCAGGCGTAGCACTCCACGCCCAGCCCTTCGTGCGGCGCCGCGACGGTGGTCATGCGCACCTTGCCGCCGCCCTGGGCGCGGTACAGGCCGGGCACGCCGGCTTCGTCGAGCAGGCGGCCCCAGGTGACGTTGGCATGGATCATCAACTCGGCGACCAGCTTGTCCATCGGCGAGCCGCGCAGGCGCCGGCCGATGCTGACGAAGCCGGGGCCGTCGGCGGTGTCCTGGTTCCAGTCCACGCTGAAGCCGAAGTCGATGCGGTCCTCGTTGCCGCCGGCCTTGCCGCGGCCGGCTTCGAGCACCGTTGCCAGATCCCACAGCAGCGTCAGCTCGCGCTTCCACGGAAAGTCCGGGCCGTCGCCGTGCACGGTGTCGTCGTTGAACAGCGGCTCGATGTCGTGATGGCGCAGGTTGGCGACGATGGGCACCATCTCGACCCGGCTTTCCTCGCCGACGATGGCGAGGCCGGGGGTGATGTCGAGGTACAGCGACACTGCCGGGCAGTCGCGGCCTTCGCTCAGCGTGAAGGTCTGCACCACTTCGTCGGGCAGCATGGTGATCTTGCCGCCGGGCATGTAGACGGTCGACAGGCGGCGGCGGGCGACGGCGTCGAGCTCGGTGCCGCGGGCGAAGCCCAGCGCCGGCGCGGCGATGTGGATGCCGATGCGCCAGCCGCCTTCGGCACGCGGCACGACCGAGAAGGCGTCGTCGATCTCGGTGGTCGAGGCGTCGTCGATCGAGAACGCGGCGACCTCGGCGCGCGGCAGCCCGGCCGGCAGCACCGCCGGGGCGAAGGCGGGGAAATCGGCGCCGTCGGGGAAATGCTCGAACAGGAAGCGTTTGTAGTGGAAGTCGTAGCTCGAGCCCAGCGCGCCGCACTTGAGCAGCAGGCGTGCGGCCGACAGCCCGGTATCGACGCAGGCGGCTTCCAGCGCCTTGATCTCGTTGCGGTTGCGGTCGGGGCGGTACAGCGCCTGCGGCAGCAGCGCCGCCAGCTCGGGCGGCAGCCGGCCCTCGACCAGTTCGGCGCGCATGTGCTCGATCAGCGCGGCCTGCTGGCGCTTCTTCTCCAGGCCGGCGAGCGCCGCCTGCAGGATCTCGGCCGGTGCCTTGCGGAAGCGCCCCTTGCCCTTGCGATGGAACCAGATCGGCGCCGAATGCAGGCGCAGCAGGAGGGTGGCGGCTTCGACCGCGCTGGGCGGATGGCCCTGGTATTCGGCGGCGAAATCGGCGAAGGCGAACTCGTCGTCGCCGCACACTTCCCACAGGAACTCGATGTCGAGCTCCTCGGCGCCGGCTTCGGCGCGGCTCAGCAGGTCGGCGGGCCCGGGCTCGCGGAATTCGAGCAGCACGTTGGCACGCTTGAGCTTCACCCGCTTGCCGTGGGTGTTCTCGACCTGCAGCGTGGCTTGGTTGTCGGCGAGGATCGTGCCGGCCTTGAAGGCCCCGTCCTCTTCATACAGCACGAACATCGGCATCCGCCTGAAAAAAGCAAGCTGCGTAGTTTACTGGATTCGGGCGGCTTGCCCTAAAGCCGTGTCGACCGCCGTGCGGCGCGGCGGTTGCACGGGGGACGTCAGCGCGGCCGGCGCGCGGCGCGCACCATGTCCACCGAATAGACCGCGAGCGCGGTCCAGATCAGCAGGAAGCCGATCAACTGGCCGGCATCGAAAGGCTCGCGGAAGATCCTGATCGCGATGATGAAGCCGAGGCTGGGGGCGAGGTATTGCATGAAGCCGATGGTCGCCAGCGGCAGGCGGCGCGCACCGGCGGTGAACAGCATCAGCGGCAGCGCGGTGATGATGCCGCTCAGGGGCAGCAGCCAGTCGGCGGCGGCGCCGCTGCCGAAGCCGAGCGTGCCGCCGGCATGCATCCAGGCCAGGCCGGCGAGCGCCAGCGGCGCGACCAGCAGCGTTTCGATGAACAGCCCGCTGACGGCTTCGATCGGCGCGCGTTTGCGCAGCAGGCCGTACAGGCCGAAGGTGCCGGCCAGATAGAGCGAGATCCACGGCAGGCTGCCGAGCTGCCACACCCGCCAGGCTACGCCGGCGATCGCGATCGCCACCGCGACGCGCTGCAGCGGGCGCAGGCGCTCGCCGAGGATGGCGGCGCCGAGGGCGATGCTGACCAGCGGGTTGATGAAGTAGCCGAGCGTGGCTTCGAGCAGGCGGCCGGCGTCGATCGACCAGATGAACACCAGCCAGTTGCTGCCGGTGAGCAGCGCGGTGAGCGCCAGCAGGCCGAGCAGGCGCGGCTGGCGGCAGACTTCGCGGACGCGCGCGAAGCCGCCGGTGAAGGGCAGGAAGGCGAGCAGGCCGGCAAGGAAGGCCAGCGACCACAGGATGCGGTGGGCGACGATCTCGAAGGGCGGGATGCTGCCGACGGCCCTGAAGTACAGCGGCGACAGGCCCCAGATGGAGAATGCAGCCAGCGCGGCCAGCATGCCGCGGCGCCGTTCGGCCTGCTCGATGGCGGAGGTGTTCATGGGTGCCGGAAGGGGGAAGAGGGCGCCGGGCGTTCGTACGAAAATCAGGCGGGGCGTTGTGCGACAGCAGTCAGGGTGCGCGCCGGTACGGTGAAGCCGTGATCAGCGCGGGGCGCCGCCGAGGCCGGCGAAGTCGATGACGGCGTCGAGGTAGTCGTTCCAGCGCGAGAAGCCGTGGTCGCCGCCTTCGAGCACCGTCTGGCGGGCGCCGGCGTATTTCTCCACCGCATGGCGGTAGTCGAGCACTTCGTCGCCGGTTTCGGCGAGCAGCCAGTAGCGCTCGGGCCGGGTGATGGCGGGCACTTCGAGCGCGCGTAGTTCGTCGATGTGGCCGTGGGTGAATTCGAAGCGCTCGCCGGTGTAGAGGTTGTCCTGGATGCCGACGTAGGCCTCCAGCGACAGCGGCGCGACCACTGCCGGATTGACCAGCACCGCGCGCAGGCCGTGGCGTTCGGCGAGCCAGGTGGCGTAGTAGCCGCCGAGCGAGCTGCCGGCCACGGTCGGTGTCAGGCCGGCCGCCCGGGCGCGCTCGATGGCGCTTTCGGCCAGCGCGATCGCCGCGCGCGGCGACACCGGCAACTGCTCGCACCAGAAGTACTCGCCGAGTCCGCATTCGATCATGCGCGCCTTCAGCGCCCGGGCCTTGATCGAGGCCGGTGCCGAGCGGAAGCCGTGCAGGTAGACGATCATCACGCTGTCTCCGTCAGATTTCCGACCATTCCACCCAGCCGAAATACCAGGTCGCCAGCACGAACAGGCCGAAGGCGATGCGGTACCAGGCGAAGGCGATGAAAGTGTGGTTGGAGATGAACTTGATGAAGCTCTTCACCGCCCACATGCCGGCGACGAAGGAGGCGACGAAGCCGACCGCGAACACCGGCAGGTCTTCCAGCCGCAGCAGGTCCCAGTTCTTGTACAGGTCGTAGGCGGTGGCGGCGAACATCGTCGGGATGGCGAGGAAGAAGGAGAACTCCGCCGCCGTCTTGCGCGACAGGCCGAAGACCACGCCGCCCATGATGGTCGCGCCCGAGCGCGAAGTGCCGGGGATCATCGCCAGCGCCTGGGCGAAGCCGACCTTGAGGGCGTCGCCCCAGCCCATCTCGTCCACGTCGTTGATGCGCGGATGGTAGGCGCGCTTTTCCACGTAGAGGATGATCAGGCCGCCGACCACCAGCGCGGTGGCGACCGTGATCGGGTTGAACAGCAGGCCCTTGATCGTGGAATGGAACATCAGGCCGAGCACCGCGGCCGGCAGGAAGGCGATGAACAGCATGCCGACGAAGCGCTGCGCGGCCGGCTCCGTGGGCAGGCCGACGGCGACCTTGATCAGGCGTTCGCGATAGTCCCAGCACACGGCGAGGATCGCGGCCAGCTGGATGACGATCTTGAACACCTTGCTGGTGTCGTCGTTGTAGCCGAGCAGGTCGCCGACGATGATCAGGTGGCCGGTGGACGACACCGGCAGGAATTCGGTGAGGCCTTCGACGATGCCGAGGATGAGCGCGACGAGGAGAAGAGGGAGATCCATGCGGCTGCGGGAGGGGCTGGGGAGGGAGCGCGCGATTATACCGCCGGGAATGTTGCAGTGCGGCCGGGGTCACGGCGATGTCATCGCTTCGAGGCGGTCGAGAAAGCGCAGTGCATGCGCCCGGCCGTTGCCGCACATCTCGAGCGATGGCTGCAGGCTGCCGCATACCGCGGGGCGGCGCGGGTCGCCGAACAGGCGGCAGCGGTCGTCGCCGTCGAGCTGGATGCAGCGCATGCCGGCGGGCTTGCCGTTTTCCATGCCGGGAATCGGCGACGTGATCGATGGCGCGATGCAGCAGGCAGCGCAGCCGGCGCGGCACTGCACCTCAGGCTCCGGCCCGCACGGCGTCCCACCACGCCAGGATGTCGTCGAGCGCGGGCTTCAGGCGGGTGTATTCGCCGCCGGTGAAAGCCGCCCATTCGTCGAGGAAGCGCTCTCCCACCGCGGTCAGCAGGGGCACGCCGGCGAGCATGGTTTCGCCGACCTCGTCGCGCAGGCCGGCGCCCGACACTTCCTGCGCAGCGAACTTGTTGATGACGATGAGCTGGGCGCCGCGGCCGAGTGCGCCGCGCACCGCGACCGCGCCGCGCGCCAGCGCATCGGGGTCGAGGCGGCAGGATGCCGAATTGCTGTTGTCCGGCTCCAGCGTCAGCGGGATGCGCTCGCCGGTCTCGAGATTCTCGAGCTCCATGCCACAGGACGTGGCATGGGCGTCGGCGATGTCGTGCTGCAGCACGCCGCCCAGCTTCACGCCGCGCGAGGCGAGGCGGCGGACCGCTTCGGCGAGCAGCAGCTCGATGTTGTCGGTGGGAGCATAGACGATGGCGGCGAGCGGACGGGCGGTCATGGTCGGCACGGAGGCTGAAGGCGAACGGAAACCCCGCCATTGTCGCACCGCCGTGCCCGCAGGGGGCGATGCGGGGGATAATGCGCGGCCTGATGAAAACGACCGTCCATCCATGAGGGCTGAACACCGGGGCGCACGCCGCCCGTCCGAAGTACGCAAGCCCGGCGAGGCTTTCGGCGACTGCCTCAGCGCCGACCGCCCGCGCCTGCGGCGGCTGAGCCGCGAGCTGGCACGCGGTCCGGGCGCAGAGCCGAAGGCGCAGGAGCGGCATGCCCGCCTGCAGGCCGATCTGGATGCCCTGCTGGAGCGCTCGCGCGCTGCCTTCGCCGCCCGCCGCGCCGCCCTGCCGGTGCCGGACTTCCCGCCCGAACTGCCGGTGTCGGCGCGGCGCGACGAGATCGCGGCGGCGATGGCCGAGCACCAGGTCATCATCGTCTGCGGCGAAACCGGCTCGGGCAAGACCACCCAGTTGCCCAAGATCGCGATGACGCTGGGGCGCGGCGTGGCCGGCCTGATCGGCCACACCCAGCCGCGCCGGCTGGCGGCGCGCGCCACCGCGAGCCGCATCGCACAGGAACTGAACAGCCCGCTGGGCCAGGCGGTGGGCTACAAGATCCGCTTCACCGACAGGACCGGCGAGCGCAGCCACGTCAAGCTGATGACCGACGGCATCCTGCTCGCCGAGACGCAGACCGACCCGCTGCTCGCCGCCTACGACACCCTGATCATTGACGAGGCGCACGAGCGCAGCCTGAACATCGACTTCCTGCTCGGCTACCTGAAGACGCTGCTGCCGCGCCGGCCCGACCTGAAGCTGATCGTGACCTCGGCGACGCTGGATGCGGAACGCTTCGCCAGGCATTTCGCCGCTGCCGCCGGCCGGCCCGCGCCGGTGATCGAGGTCTCTGGCCGCCTGTATCCGATCGAGCTGCGCTACCGGCCGGTGGAAAGCGACGGGGATGCCGCCACGGCGGCGCGCCCGGCTGCAACGAGGGGGGAGCGTGGCGAGCGGCGCCGGGAGGATGGCGGCAGGAGCCGCGACCGCGATCTGCTGGATGCGCTGGTCGATGCGGTCGATGAGGCGCAGCGCTGCGGCCCGGGCGACGTGCTGGTCTTCCTGCCCGGCGAGCGCGAGATCCGCGAGGCCGCCGAGGCGCTGAGAAAGGCACATCACCTGCCCGGCACCGAAATCCTGCCGCTGTTCGCGCGCCAGTCGGCGCAGGAGCAGGCGCGGGTGTTTTCGCCGTCCAACGGGCGCAGGGTGGTGCTGTCGACCAACGTCGCCGAAACTTCGCTGACCGTGCCCGGCATCCGCTACGTGGTCGATACCGGCCTGGCGCGGGTCAAGCGCTATTCGGCGCGCAACAAGGTCGAGCAACTGCAGATCGAGAAGATCGCCCAGTCGGCGGCGCAGCAGCGTGCCGGCCGCTGCGGCCGGGTCATGGACGGCATCTGCTTCCGCCTCTACGACGAGGACGACTTCAAGCGCCGCCAAGCGCACACCGATCCCGAGATCCTGCGTTCCTCGCTGGCCGGCGTGATCCTGCGCATGAAATCGCTGAAGCTCGGCGCGGTGGAGGATTTCCCCTTCATCGACGCGCCCGGCTCGCGCCTGATCGGCGACGGTTACGCGCTGCTCGCCGAACTCGGTGCGGTCACCGACGACGATGAACGCAGGCTGACGCCGAGCGGCATCGAGCTGGCGAAGCTGCCGCTCGATCCGCGCATCGGCCGCATGATCCTGGCCGCGCGCGACCGCGGCGCGCTGGCCGAAGTGCTGGTGATCGCCGCCGCGCTGTCGGTGCAGGACCCGCGCGAGCGCCCGCAGGACAGCCCAGGCGCGGCCGACCAGGCCCATGCCCGTTTCCGCGGCGGCGAGCAGGACCAGAAGTCCGAGTTCCTGTGGTACTGGCAGCTGTGGAAGGCCTGGGACGAAGTGCAGCGCCACGAATCGTCCAGCAAGCAGAAAGCCTGGTGCAAGAAGCACTTCCTGAACCCCATGCGGATGCGCGAGTGGCGCGACGTGTTCGCCCAGCTGCATGCGCTGTGCGCCGAGCACGGCTGGAAGGAAAACGACCAGCCGGCCAATTACGAAGCCATCCACAAGGCGCTGCTCGCCGGCCTGCTCGGCAACGTCGGCTGCCGGATCGAGGATGCTTCGGGGCAACAGGCCGGCGCCTATCTCGGTGCGCGCGGCATCAAGTTCTGGCCGCATCCCGGCTCGGCGCTGGCGAAGAAGGCCGGCAAGTGGATCATGGCGGCGGAGCAGGTCGAGACCTCGCGCCTGTTCGGCCGCTGCATCGCCCGCATCGAGCCGGAATGGGTCGAGGAGGTCGGTGCCCACTTGCTGCGGCGGCAGGTGTTCGAGCCGCACTGGTCGAAGACCTCCGGCGCGGTGCGGGCCTGGGAGCGCGGCACGCTGTACGGCCTGGTGATCTATCCGCGCCGCGGTGTCGCCTACCGCGACATCGACCCGGCGCTGTGCCGCGAATTCTTCATCCGCGAAGGCCTGGTGCAGGGCGAGATCGCCGACGGCGCCGCGCGCGGCATGGCTTTCCTGGCCCACAACCAGCGCCTGGTGGCGGAAATCGAGCGCCTGGAACACAAGTCGCGCCGTCCCGACGTGCTGGTGGATGAGGCGCTGATCGAAGCTTTCTACGACAGCAAGCTGCCGGGGGAAGTCTGCGACGTCGCCGGTTTCGAAGCCTGGCGCAAGAAAGCGGAGAAGGCCGAGCCGAAGCTGCTGCACCTGTCGCGCGAGCAGTTGATGCGGCACGAAGCCGAAGGCGTCACCACCGACCGCTTCCCGGCGGCGATGGAAGTGCTCGGCCAGAAGCTCAAGCTGGCCTATCTGCACCAGCCGGGCGAGGCCGACGACGGCGTGACGCTGACGGTGCCGCTGGCGATGCTGAACCAGATTCCCGCCAGCCGCTGCGAATGGCTGGTGCCCGGCCTGCTGGAGGAAAAGGTCGCGGCGCTGATGAAGACCGTGCCGCAGAAGCACCGCCACCGCCTGCAGCCGGTGGCCGACAGCGCGGCGGCCTTCATGGCGGCCTGCGAAGCGGGCGAGTTCGATACCGGCGAGCCCTTGCTGAAGATGCTGCAGCGTTTCGTCGAGGAGCGCGTGCAGTTGAAGCTGCCGCTCGAGAGCTTCCGGCCGGAGAACCTGAAGCCGCACTGCTTCATGAACTTCCGCGTCGTCGATGAGCACGGCCGGGTGATGGGGCAGTCGCGCAACCTGATGGAACTGCGTGCGCGCTTCCGCGACCAGGTGGCGGCACGGTTTTCGGCGGCGAGGATCGGCGGCGCGATGGCGGAGGCGCTATCCGGGGCGGGCATGGCCGGGGGCGGAAAAACTGCACAGCATGTTGCGGCTGGCCGGACGGGCGGCGAGGCGCGAACGGCTGCGTCAGCGAAGGATCGGGTGGGCAAGACGGAGGAGCAGGGGCGCGCCGGGCAGGAGAGCTCTGTGCCGGTGGCCGAAACCCCGGTGCCAAGCCTCTCCGGCTTCACCGCCTGGTCTTTTGGTGATCTGCCCGAGTTGCTGGAGGTGCGCGTCGCCGGGCGGGAAGTGATCGGTTTCCCTGCCCTGTACGACGACGGCGACAGCGTGTCGCTGCGCCCCTACGACACTCCGGAGGAAGCGGCGCGCGTGCATCGGCGCGGCCTGGCGCGGCTGTTCGCGCTCAACCTGAAGGATCAGGTGAAGGCGGTCGAGCGCCTGCCCGGGCTGCGCGAGCTGGCTTTGCAATACATGAATTTCGGCACCGAAACCGAATTGAAGGCGCGCCTGGTCGAAGCGACGCTGGCCCGCTGCTGCCTGCTCGAACCCTTGCCGGCCAGTGCCGATGGCTTCACGCGGCGCTGCGCCGAGGCCAAGCCCCGTGTCAGCCTGGTCGCGCAGGAGTTCATGCGCCTGACCGGGCAATTGCTGGCCGAACACGCGGCCTTGCAGAAGCGTCTGGCAGGTTTGAAGACCTTCCCCGACGCGGTGGCGGACATCCAGGCGCAACTGGCGGCGCTGCTGCCGAAGGATTTCCTGCTGGCGTTCCCGTGGGAGCGGCTGGCGCATTTCCCGCGCTATCTGAAAGGCGCTTCGGTGCGGCTGGACAAACTCCGCAACAATCCGGCGCGTGACGCGCAGTCGATGGCCGAATGGAAAGGCCTGGCGCAGGCCTGGGAGCGGGAGCGCCAGGCGCGCCGCCGCGCCGGTGTGGAAGACCCGGCGCAGGAGGAGTTCCGCTGGCTGCTGGAAGAACTGCGCGTGGGCTTGTACGCGCAGGAATTGCGCACGCCGATGCCGGTATCGGTCAAGCGCCTGCAGAAGATCTGGGACAGCCGGCCGCGCTGAACGGGGCCGGCCGGCGTGCCCTCAGCGCAGCGGGATGACGATCGGCGGAACGTCGAAGCCGATCACCACCGCGGGCGCACGGCCGTAGGCATAGCCATAGCTGCGTTCGCGGTAGGGCGGCGCGTAGTGATGGTGGTGGTGCACCTCGCGTTCGCGGAAATGGCGCGGGCGTTCGCGGATGATGACCTTCTCGCGATACACGGTGCGCTTGTCCCAGCCGCGATGCTGCGCGTGGTGATGCTTCTTCTGGTGCCAGCCGCGATCGTGGCCGCCTGCCATCGCCGGTGCCGCAGCGGCGAGAATGCCGCCACAGATCAGGGCGGCAAGGATCCTGCGAGTGAAGGGAGTGGGATTCATGGTCTGCCTCGTCTGTGCCCTTGCGTGAATGATGTCGTTCGATGACCGGATGCTAGTCGAGGCGGCGATTCGTGCGCTGCGGCAGAGTGTAAGCAGTCTTGCGAGGAAGGAATGGCATCCGGGCTTTGATTTTTCAGACGTTCTTGTTAGACTGCCGGGCTTTCCTTGCTCCACCGGACCGCATGCCGGGGAGCTGCAACAACCAACCGCAAGGAGTTTGCATGCGACATTATGAAATCGTCTTCATCGTCCACCCGGACCAGTCCGAGCAGGTGCCGGCGATGGTCGAGCGCTACAAGACGCTCGTGACCGGCCGCAACGGCCAGATCCACCGCCTGGAAGACTGGGGCCGCCGCCAGATGGCCTACCCGATCCAGAAGGTGCACAAGGCCCACTACGTGCTGATGAACATCGAGTGCGACGGCGAAACGCTGGCCGAACTCGAGCACGCCTTCAAGTTCAACGATGCCGTGCTGCGCCACCTCATCATCAAGATGAAGAAGGCCGTCACCACGCCTTCGCCGATGATGAAGGAAGAAAAGTCGCGCTCGCTGACCACTTCGACCGAAGAAGCCAAGCCGGCCGACAGCGAAGCGGCTGCCGCCTGAGTTGCCTGATCCCGGGTTGAACGAACTGCGCCTCGACGCGCGTCTGGCAGAGTTGCTGCCCTTGCGTCGAACCCCTGCAGGTGTGCCGGTTGCAAGCTGTGTGCTGGCACATGAATCGAAGCAGATCGAGGCGGGCCTGGCCCGCGACGTTTCGGTCGAGATGCAGGCGGTGGCGGTCGGCGATCTCGCCGGTGTGCTGGCAGCGGCGAAACCCGGGGCGGCGGTGCGGATCAGCGGCTTCCTCGCGGCGAGGAGCCTGCGCAGTCGAAGCCCGGTGCTGCACCTGAATACAATCGAATTTCTGGAAGGAAACTGAAATGGCTTTCAAGCCCAAGTCCAAGTTCAAGAAGAAGGATGATCGCGGCGGCCGTGGTCTGTTCAAGCGCCGCAAGTTCTGCCGCTTCACCGCCGAGAAGATCGAAGAAGTCGACTACAAGGATGTGGACATCCTGAAAGACTTCATCACCGAAAACGCCAAGATCATGCCGGCGCGCATCACTGGCACCAAGGCGGGCTACCAGCGCCAGCTGTCGGTCGCCGTCAAGCGTGCCCGCTTCCTGGCCCTGATGCCTTACACCGACCTGCACCAGTAAGAGAGGAGCGAACACATGCAGATCATTCTTCTCGAAAAGGTCGTCAACCTCGGTGCCCTGGGTGACGTGGTCAAGGTCAAGGACGGCTACGCCCGCAACTACCTGATTCCGCAAGGCAAGGCCAAGCGCGCCACCGAAGCCAACATGGCCGAGTTCGAAGCCCGCCGCGCCGAACTCGAGCGCGTCCAGGCCGAAAAGCTGGCCGCCGCCCAGGAACTGGCCGGCAAGCTGGAAGGCGTGTCGGTCCAGGTCACCCGCAAGGCCGGCATGGACGGCCGCCTGTTCGGTTCGGTCGGCAATGCCGACGTCGCCGAAGCGCTGGGCACCCAGGGTTTCGAAATCGATCGTGCCTCCATCCGCATGCCGGAAGGCCCGCTGAAGCAAGTCGGTGAAGTCCAGCTCGAAGTCGGCCTGCACGCCGACGTCGTGGCCACCATCACCGTTGCAGTGGTCGGCGACCAGCAGTAATTCCTGCGAGTTTTCGTACGCAGATGAAAAGGGCTGCCTTCCGAGGCGGCCCTTTTTGCTTCCTGGTGCAGTGTTTGTGCCTGGTGCTGCTGCGGCACCGGGCTCCAATGTGGGCGCAGCACCGTATGCCCCTTCTAACTAGAATGCGGGATGCTGCTCCCCAAGGGTGTTCGTGATGAGTTCTTCGTCTTCCGGTTTCCCTGATTACCTGCCCGATCCCCAGATCGCGCACATCAAGCTTCCGCCCCATTCGCTCGAGGCGGAGCAGTCGCTGATCGGCGGCATCCTGCTCGACAACCAGGCCTGGGAGCGCGTCGCCGACCTGGCGAACGAGGCGGATTTCTACCGGGACGACCATCGCCGCATCTATCGGCACATCACCAGGCTGATCGATCAGGGTCGGCCGGCCGACGTCGTCACGGTCTACGAGTCGCTGGAAAAGAGCGGCGAGGCCGAGCAGGCGGGTGGGCTCGCCTATCTCGCGGAAATCGCCAACAACACGCCGTCGGCAGCGAATATCCGGCGCTATGCCGAGATCGTCCGCGAGCGGGCGATCCTGCGCAAGCTGGTGGCGGTGGGGGACGAGATCGCCGCGAGCGCGCTGAGCCCGTCGGGCAAGGATGCCAAGGCCCTGCTCGACGAGGCCGAGGCCAAGGTGTTCGAGATCGCCGAAGCCGGCGCGCGCCATGCCAGCGGTTTCGTGTCGATCCAGCCCATCCTCAAGCAGGTCGTCGATCGGGTGCAGGAGCTCTACGATCGCGACAATCCGTCCGAAGTCACCGGGGTGCCGACCGGGCTGGTGGATCTGGATGACAAGACTTCCGGTCTGCAGCCTTCGGACATGATCATCGTCGCCGGCCGCCCGGCGATGGGCAAGACCACGTTTGCACTGAATCTCGCCGAGCACATCGCCATCGAGCAGCGCCTGCCGGTGGCGATCTTCTCGATGGAAATGCCGGGCACGCAGCTGGCGACCCGCTTCATTTCCTCGGTCGGCCGCATCGACATGCAGAAGATCCGCAGCGGGCGGCTCACCGACGACGACTGGCAGCGGCTGACGATGGCGATGGGCAAGCTCTACGACGCGCCGCTCTACATCGACGAGACGCCCGGCCTCAATCCGATCGACCTGCGCGCGCGGGTGCGCCGGCTGGCGCGCCAGTGCGGCCGGCTCGGCCTGGTGGTGATCGACTACCTGCAGCTGATGAGCGGCACCCGGGAAGGTGACAACCGCGCCTCCGAACTGTCGGAAATCTCGCGCTCGGTGAAATCGCTGGCGAAGGAACTGCACGTACCGATCATCGCGCTGTCCCAGCTCAACCGCAGTCTGGAGCAGCGGCCCAACAAGCGCCCGGTGATGTCGGATCTGCGCGAATCGGGCGCCATCGAGCAGGACGCGGACATCATCATGTTCATCTACCGGGACGAGGTCTATAACCCGGATTCGCCGGACAAGGGCACGGCCGAGCTGATCATCGGCAAGCACCGTAACGGCCCGACGGGTACGGTCCGGCTGACCTTCATCGGCGAGAACACCCGCTTCGAGAACTACGCGGGCGGCCAGGGTTTCTGACGGCAGCCGTAGGATGGGTGGAGCCGCAGGCGAAGCCCATCACCTCTGCGCCCCGCAAATGATGGGTTTCGCTAGGCTCTACCCATCCTACTTGTGCTGTTGTTCGTGCCGTCGCTTTACGCGCTGTGGTTCAGGCTGGCGGTGGTGTCTGCGGCGTAGTGGCGGCGTGACGGGCCTGCGTGCCTGGGGGGGCGGGCGAGCGGATTGCTTGTTCATGGATTGGTGTGTTTTTGTTTCATGGGCTGATCAGTATTTCTGTTGAAGTTTTGCCTTGACGGTTTATTTTTGTTGTCTATAATGCCGATCTTTCTCGCGGCGCCGGTGGTTGTTTGGCGGGTGCGGCGGGGTTTGCGGCGGTATTGGGGGTGAGGTTTTTCCGGCGTTTTCCGTGATTGTGTTTTTTGGGAAGCGGTTCGGGAGGTTGACAAGGTTTTGTTTGTTGATCATAATTTCGCTTCTGTGCTGACGGCACGAATCTTTAACAACTTGAACAACCGATAAGTGTGGGTGCTTGGTGGTTGTGGTCCAGTGGCGTTGTGCCACGGTTTCACAATGATTGGGTGCTCATACTGCAAGTCAGTATTTTGAGTACTTTGTAGGATTGAACTTAAGAGTTTGATCCTGGCTCAGATTGAACGCTGGCGGCATGCTTTACACATGCAAGTCGAACGGCAGCGCGGGCTTCGGCCTGGCGGCGAGTGGCGAACGGGTGAGTAATGCATCGGAACGTACCCAGTCGTGGGGGATAACACATCGAAAGATGTGCTAATACCGCATACGTCCTGAGGGAGAAAGCGGGGGACCTTCGGGCCTCGCGCGATTGGAGCGGCCGATGTCAGATTAGCTAGTAGGTGGGGTAAAGGCCCACCTAGGCGACGATCTGTAGCGGGTCTGAGAGGATGATCCGCCACACTGGGACTGAGACACGGCCCAGACTCCTACGGGAGGCAGCAGTGGGGAATTTTGGACAATGGGGGCAACCCTGATCCAGCCATGCCGCGTGAGTGAAGAAGGCCTTCGGGTTGTAAAGCTCTTTCGGCCGGGAAGAAATCGCATTCTCTAACATAGGATGTGGATGACGGTACCGGACTAAGAAGCACCGGCTAACTACGTGCCAGCAGCCGCGGTAATACGTAGGGTGCGAGCGTTAATCGGAATTACTGGGCGTAAAGCGTGCGCAGGCGGTTTGCCAAGACAGGCGTGAAATCCCCGGGCTTAACCTGGGAACTGCGCTTGTGACTGGCAGGCTAGAGTACGGCAGAGGGGGGTGGAATTCCACGTGTAGCAGTGAAATGCGTAGAGATGTGGAGGAACACCGATGGCGAAGGCAGCCCCCTGGGCCTGTACTGACGCTCATGCACGAAAGCGTGGGGAGCAAACAGGATTAGATACCCTGGTAGTCCACGCCCTAAACGATGTCGACTAGTCGTTCGGAGCAGCAATGCACTGAGTGACGCAGCTAACGCGTGAAGTCGACCGCCTGGGGAGTACGGCCGCAAGGTTAAAACTCAAAGGAATTGACGGGGACCCGCACAAGCGGTGGATGATGTGGATTAATTCGATGCAACGCGAAAAACCTTACCTACCCTTGACATGCCAGGAAGCTTGCTGAGAGGCGAGCGTGCCTTCGGGAGCCTGGACACAGGTGCTGCATGGCTGTCGTCAGCTCGTGTCGTGAGATGTTGGGTTAAGTCCCGCAACGAGCGCAACCCTTGTCACTAGTTGCCATCATTTGGTTGGGCACTCTAGTGAGACTGCCGGTGACAAACCGGAGGAAGGTGGGGATGACGTCAAGTCCTCATGGCCCTTATGGGTAGGGCTTCACACGTCATACAATGGTCGGTACAGAGGGTTGCCAAGCCGCGAGGTGGAGCCAATCCCAAAAAGCCGATCGTAGTCCGGATCGTAGTCTGCAACTCGACTACGTGAAGTCGGAATCGCTAGTAATCGCAGATCAGCATGCTGCGGTGAATACGTTCCCGGGTCTTGTACACACCGCCCGTCACACCATGGGAGTGGGTTTCACCAGAAGTAGGTAGCTTAACCTTCGGGAGGGCGCTTACCACGGTGAGATTCATGACTGGGGTGAAGTCGTAACAAGGTAGCCGTATCGGAAGGTGCGGCTGGATCACCTCCTTTCAAGAGAAGAGGGCCGCAGCGGCCAAGTATCCACAACTTATCGGTTGTTCAGGCGAAGAGCCTCGAAGGTGCATGAGAAGAGGGTCTGTAGCTCAGCTGGTTAGAGCACCGTCTTGATAAGGCGGGGGTCGTTGGTTCGAACCCAACCAGACCCACCAGGATGTCAGGGTTGCTTGATGGCTTGGTTGATGAAGACAAGGGGGCTGTAGCTCAGCTGGGAGAGCGGCGGCTTTGCAAGCCGTAGGTCGTCGGTTCGATCCCGACCAGCTCCACCAGGTCATGCGTGTTTCGGGAAGTCAGAGATGGGGTTTGGGCTCAGGTCTCATCTCTGACTTCTTGATCGGCGAGAAGCCGGTTTGAGGTTTGCTCTTTAACAAAGTGGAAGAAGTGCAGTGCGTACTGTAGCCGGTGCGTACTGCAGTTGTGTGATTGCATTGGTTCAGGCTGCGTTGTCAGCACAGTCTGGACCGCACAAACGAGTTCGACCTGTGACGGGGTGCTTCTTTGGAGGCACCAAGGTTATAGGATCAAGCGACTAAGTGCATGTGGTGGATGCCTTGGCGATCACAGGCGATGAAGGACGTGTAAGCCTGCGAAAAGCGTGGGGGAGCTGGCAATAGAGCTTTGATCCCACGATGTCCGAATGGGGAAACCCGGCCCGCAAGGGTCATCCCTGGCTCAATACATAGGCCAGAGGAGGCGAACGCGGCGAACTGAAACATCTAAGTAGCCGCAGGAACAGAAATCAACCGAGATTCCGCAAGTAGTGGCGAGCGAACGCGGAGTAGCCTGCACGACTAAACCATCAGCTCAGCAAAACGGTCTGGAAAGTCCGACGATACAGGGTGATAGTCCCGTATGCGAAAAGCCGGTGGCGGGTCTGAGCGTGCGACAAGTAGGGCGGGACACGAGAAATCCTGTCTGAAGATGGGGGGACCATCCTCCAAGGCTAAATACTCGTGATCGACCGATAGTGAACCAGTACCGTGAGGGAAAGGCGAAAAGAACCCCGGGAGGGGAGTGAAATAGATCCTGAAACCGCATGCATACAAACAGTGGGAGCCCCTGCACAATGGGCTTTCGGTTCTTTCGAGGCGCGCGCAGCGCGACTCAAAAGAACTCAAAGATGAAATAGATCCTGATGAGTTCATCAGTGTAGAAGGTGACTTCGGCTCGCGTAGCGAGACGAAAGGCGCCCCTGCACGATGGACTCGTCGAGAGTCCATCGTGCAGGGGTGACTGCGTACCTTTTGTATAATGGGTCAGCGACTTACGTTCAGTAGCGAGCTTAACCGAATAGGGGAGGCGTAGCGAAAGCGAGTCTGATAAGGGCGTCGTAGTTGCTGGGCGTAGACCCGAAACCGGATGATCTATCCATGGCCAGGATGAAGGTGCGGTAACACGCACTGGAGGTCCGAACCCACTAACGTTGAAAAGTTAGGGGATGAGCTGTGGATAGGGGTGAAAGGCTAAACAAATCCGGAAATAGCTGGTTCTCCCCGAAAACTATTTAGGTAGTGCGTCGTACGGACACTTGCGGGGGTAGAGCACTGTAATCGTTGGGGGGGTCACTGCGATCTACCCCGCGATAGCAAACTCCGAATACCGCAAAGTGATATACGGCAGACAGACATCGGGTGCTAACGTCCGGTGTCAAGAGGGAAACAACCCAGACCGCCAGCTAAGGTCCCAAATGCATGGCTAAGTGGCAAACGAGGTGGGAAGGCATAGACAGCTAGGAGGTTGGCTTAGAAGCAGCCACCCTTTAAAGAAAGCGTAATAGCTCACTAGTCGAGTCGTCCTGCGCGGAAGATGTAACGGGGCTCAAGCCATGAACCGAAGCTGCGGATGTGTCTTTGACACGTGGTAGGGGAGCGTTCCGTAGGCCTGCGAAGGTGTCTCGTAAGGGATGCTGGAGGTATCGGAAGTGCGAATGCTGACATGAGTAGCGATAAAGGGTGTGAAAAGCACCCTCGCCGTAAGCCCAAGGTTTCCTGCGCAACGTTCATCGGCGCAGGGTGAGTCGGCCCCTAAGGCGAGGCAGAAATGCGTAGTCGATGGGAAACGGGTCAATATTCCCGTACCGGTTCTAGATGCGATGGGGGGACGGAGAAGGTTAGGTTGGCCATCTGTTGGAATAGGTGGTTCAAGCGTGTAGGCGTGCCCGGTAGGCAAATCCGCCGGGCTGAGCTCAGGCGTGATAACGAGGCTCTTAGGAGCCGAAGCAACTGATACCCTGCTTCCAGGAAAAGCCTCTAAGCTTCAGTCTAGAATCGACCGTACCGCAAACCGACACAGGTGGGCTGGTAGAGAATACCCAGGCGCTTGAGAGAACTCAGGAGAAGGAACTCGGCAAATTGATACCGTAACTTCGGGAGAAGGTATGCCCCGTTAGCTTGTAGGAGCACATCCGAAGGGCGAAGGGGCCGCAGAGAATCGGTGGCTGCGACTGTTTATTAAAAACACAGCACTGTGCAAACACGAAAGTGGACGTATACGGTGTGACGCCTGCCCGGTGCCGGAAGGTTAAGTGATGGGGTGCAAGCTCTTGATCGAAGCCCCGGTAAACGGCGGCCGTAACTATAACGGTCCTAAGGTAGCGAAATTCCTTGTCGGGTAAGTTCCGACCTGCACGAATGGCGTAACGATGGCCACACTGTCTCCTCCTGAGACTCAGCGAAGTTGAAATGTTTGTGAAGATGCAATCTCCCCGCGGCTAGACGGAAAGACCCCATGAACCTTTACTGTAGCTTTGCATTGGACTTTGACGGGACTTGTGTAGGATAGGTGGGAGGCTATGAAACCGGGACGCCAGTTCCGGTGGAGCCATCCTTGAAATACCACCCTGGTGTCGTCGAGGTTCTAACCCAGGCCTGTGAATCCAGGTCGGGGACCGTGCATGGTGGGCAGTTTGACTGGGGCGGTCTCCTCCCAAAAGGTAACGGAGGAGTACGAAGGTCACCTAGGTACGGTCGGACATCGTACTGATAGTGCAATGGCAAAAGGTGGCTTGACTGCGAGACCCACACGTCGAGCAGGTGCGAAAGCAGGTCATAGTGATCCGGTGGTTCTGTATGGAAGGGCCATCGCTCAACGGATAAAAGGTACTCTGGGGATAACAGGCTGATTCCGCCCAAGAGTTCACATCGACGGCGGAGTTTGGCACCTCGATGTCGGCTCATCACATCCTGGGGCTGTAGTCGGTCCCAAGGGTATGGCTGTTCGCCATTTAAAGTGGTACGTGAGCTGGGTTTAAAACGTCGTGAGACAGTTTGGTCCCTATCTGCCGTGGGCGCTGGAAGTTTGAGAGGGCCTGCTCCTAGTACGAGAGGACCGGAGTGGACGCACCCCTGGTGTACCGGTTGTGACGCCAGTCGCATCGCCGGGTAGCTATGTGCGGAAGAGATAACCGCTGAAAGCATCTAAGCGGGAAACTCGCCTCAAGATGAGACTTCCCCGGGGCCCCGAGCCCCCTGAAGGGTCGTTGAAGACCACAACGTTGATAGGTCGGGTGTGGAAGCGTGGCAACACGTTGAGCTAACCGATACTAATTGCCCGTGTGGCTTGATCCTATAACCTTGAATGCACACTAGAACTCGTTGCACATCACACAACTCACACGCACTTCTTCTCACTTTGGCCCGCGCTCACGCTGCCCGACAGCACGCGCAGGCAACAAGTCACAGTCTGACGACCAGAGCTTTGTGGAACCACCCCTGCCCATCCCGAACAGGACCGTGAAACGCAAACGCGCCGATGATAGTGAGGCACGCCCTCGTGAAAGTAGGTCATCGTCAGACTAATCCATGCGCAACAACGCCCGAGAACTCAACAGTCTCTCGGGCGTTCGTGCGTGGACGCGGAGAAAAACGCCGCAACATCCAACTCCGTACGCACCAGAAGTCTCGTTCGTGACGGGCCGGAGCGTGACGATGACCCCGCCATTCGGCACAATGCCGAGTTCGAAGGCAACGCCTGGATGCTTGAATGAATTTCGACCTGATTGTCGTCGGCGGCGGATTGGCCGGCGCGGCGCTCGCGGTTGCATTGCGCCGCACTCACCTGAAGGTGGCCGTCATCGAGGCGAGTGCGCCACGCCTGCCGGTGGATTGGGATCAGCGGGTGTATGCCTACAGTCCGGCGAGCGTCCGCTTCATGGACGGACTCGGCGTCTGGCAGCATCTGGAACGGGAGCGGCTGCAAGCCGTTGCCGAAATGCGGATCTTCGGCGATGCCGGCGGTACGCTGCGTTTTTCCGCCTACGGCAGCGGTCTGTCCGAACTTGCCTGGATCGGCGAGTCCAGCCGCATTCACCGTGAGCTCTGGGAAAATCTCAAGCGGCAGCACAACGTCACGCTGTTCTGTCCGGCCTCGCCGGCCAGCCTCACGCTTGCGGACGACGGGGTTTCCCTGGGGCTGCAGGATGGCAAGGTATTGCGGGCGCGCCTCGTCGTCGGTGCCGACGGGCGTGAGTCCTGGGTACGCCAGCAGGCCGGCATCGAGGCCAGCGTCTCCGCCTACGGCGAGCGCGGCGTGGTGGCGAATTTCGATTGCGCCCTGCCGCATCGTGCGACGGCTTTCCAGTGGTTCCGCGGCGACGGCATCCTGGCCTGGCTGCCCTTGCCCGGAAACCGGATGTCCATGGTCTGGTCGGCGCCGGACGAGGTCGCCGACAGCCTGCTTGCGCTCGATGACGCTGCTTTCTGCGACAAGGCGGCTGCTGCGGGGGGACACGCATTGGGCAAGCTCGGCCTGATCACGCCGCGGGCTGCGTTCCCGCTGCGGCTGATGCGGGTCGCGTCGGTGGTCAAGCCGCGGATCGCCCTGATCGGCGATGCGGCGCACGCGATCCATCCCTTGTCCGGCCATGGCATCAATCTCGGCTTCCAGGATGCGAAGGCACTGGCCGAGGTGCTCGCGCGGACGCCCGCCTGGCGGGACATCGGCGAACTCGCCATCCTGCGCAGTTATGCGCGCGCGCGCGCGGAAGAGCCTTTCCTGATGCAGTACCTCACCCATGGCCTGAACCGTCTTTTCAATCACCCCAACCCGATTCTTGCTGCGCTGCGCAATACCGGGATGAACCTCACCGGCAGCCTGCCTGTCCTAACCAACGCCTTGACGCGCTATGCGGCCAATGGGCGATTCTGAAACCATCCGGAGATATCGATGACTGTGTTTGCTCAACCTGCCGTGGCGCGTTCGATCGCATTTCTGCTGGGCCTGACGACGATGGGGTTCGCGCAGGCCTCGGAGGAGGCGGTAAAGAAGGGCATGGAAAGCTTCATCGGCGCGCCCGCGGTCGAGTCGGTGGCGGAAACGCCGTACGGCGGGCTGTACGAAGTGGTGCTGAAGAACGGCCAGCTCGTCTACACCGATGCCAAGGCGGAGTTCGTCATCGACGGCAGCATCATCGACATGAAGACTCGCCGCGACGTCACCCAGGCACGTCTGAACGAACTGTCCGCGATCGATTTCGCTTCGCTGCCGCTGGAGCGTGCGGTCAAGCAGGTCAAGGGCAAGGGTACGCGCGTGATCGCGACTTTCGAGGATCCGAACTGCGGCTACTGCAAGCGCCTGGCCAAGGATCTGGCCGGCATGGACGACATCACGATCTACACTTTCTTGTATCCGATCCTCAGCGAGGATTCGGCCAACAAGTCGAACAACATCTGGTGCGCAAAAGACAGGGCCCAGGCATGGACAGGCTGGGTGCTGGACGGCAAGGAGCCGGCCGCCGCCGACTGCGACGTCACCGCAGTGGCGCAGAACGTGCAACTGGGCCAGCAATTGCGCATCAGCGGAACGCCGACGATCTTCCTGGCCGACGGTACCCGCATCGGTGGCTACATGCCTGCGGCGGAGCTCGAAAAGGCGCTTGCCGAAGTGAAGCCCAAGACCGCATCCAAGTCCAAGTGACCCGAACCGCCCCCGGCGCCGAAAAGGTACCAGGGGCGGTCGTTCAGCGGGGCGGCTTCATTCCCTTGGGCAGCAGCACCCACATCCGCCCCTGCTGGCGCATCCTGCCGGCTTCCCGCCCGGCGCTTTCGCCGAATCCCCAGAAGAAATCCGCCCGCACCGCGCCCTTGATGGCGCTACCGGTGTCCTGGGCCAGCACCAGACGATTCAGCGGACGCGTGCTCAGCGGATGGCTCGTCGCCAGGAACACCGGCGCCCCGAGCGGGACGTAGCGCGGGTCGACCGCGATGCTGCGGCCTTCGCTCAGCGGAACGCTGAGTGCGCCGATCGGCCCGCCATCCGAAGCCGGCAGTTCGCGAAAGAAGACGTAGCTCGGATTGGCATTGAGCATTTCGCGCAAGCGTCCGGGGTTGTCGCGCGCCCAGCGTTTGATGCCGTCCATCGAAGCCTGCTCCAGGCTCAGCTCTCCCTGCGCCACCAGCCAGCGGCCGATCGACTGGTAGGGGTGTCCGTTCTGGTCCGCGTAGCCGATGCGGACGGTCTTGCCGTCGGGCAGCCGGACGCGCCCCGAACCTTGCACCTGCAGGAAGAACAGGTCGATCGGATCGTTCGCCCACAGCAGCACCGGGGCGGGCACCTGATTGCCGCGCTCCTCCAGCTGTCCCCGCGTCCAGTAGGGCAGGACCTTGTTGCCGACGATGCGTCCTCTCAGGCGCATGGATCTGAGCTCGGGATAGACGTCGCCGAGCTCGATCGTCAGCATGTCCGCCGGTACGCCATGGATCGGCCACGCATACTGGCTGGAGCGGCTGCGGCTGCCGCGGATCAGCGGCTCGTAGTAGCCGGTCACCAGGCCTTCCGCCGAGGGGCCGCCGTTGAACAGCTGCCAGGGCACGAAGTGCTGCTCGAAATACGCCCGTGCCTGCTGGCTGGAGGGCGTCCTGCCGAGCGCGGATGCCGCTGCGCAGACGGACTGCCAGCCCGCCTGCCGGGCGAGCCTGGAGCAGGAAGCGAGCAGGGCCGGCCAGGCTTCGGCCGGATCGTCCTCGCTCCAGCCGGGGATGGCAGACCAGCTTGCCTGAACGGCGGGCGGAGGCTCTGCCGCTGCGCCGGCTGGCGGGGTGGGCGTCGTCGCCGGCTTGTCGGTCGAGGGTGGGCAAGCGGGACAGGCCGGACAGGCGCGTTGCGGCGGACACTGTGCTTCGGTATCGGGTGCCTGTTGCGGGGTCGCACAAGCGCCGAGCAGTGCAAACAGGAAGGGCAGCGCGGGGCGTGCCAGACGGGAGGGAGCCGGAATCATGGAGGGGATCGGTTAGACTGCGAAACTTTCGGACAACAGTATACCGGTGGCGGTATCCCGACCCCGAGGTTTGCGATGTGGGTGATCTTTCTCGAAGCAGGGCTGGCGCTCGTGCTGCTGCTGATCATCGTCTGGGCGACCTGGCCGCGCCGGGGAAACGCTGGCGACAACAAGGACGAACACGATGACTGAGTTGTCAGACCTGATGAGCCGCGCCGAGCGGCTGCTGGAGCGCTTCGAGGCGCTGCTGCCCGGCCCGGCCACGGCGCCCGACTGGGATGCCGCGGTGGCTTTCCGCTGGCAGCGGCGCCATGGCCGTGCGGTCCTCAAACCGGTGCGCTCGCCGCACCGCATCCGTCTGGCGGACCTGCAGGACGTCGACGACCAGAAAGAACGCATCGACCGCAACACGCAGCAGTTCCTCGCCGGGCGCCGGGCCAACAACGTGCTGCTGACCGGCGCGCGCGGAACCGGAAAGTCCTCGCTGATCAAGGCCTTGCTGGCCGAATACAGCGATCGCGGCCTGCGTGTGATCGAGGTCGATAAGACCGACCTGGTCGATCTGCCGGAGATCGTCGAACTGGTCGAAGGCCGCCCCGAGCGCTTCATCCTGTTCTGCGACGACCTCTCCTTCGAGGAAGGCGAGGATGCCTACAAGGCGCTCAAGAGCGTGCTCGACGGCTCGGTGTCGGCGATGGCGGACAATGTGCTGATCTATGCGACCTCCAATCGCCGCCATCTGATGCCCGAGTACCACGACGAGAACCTGCAGGCCCGTCACATCGACGGCGAGATCCATCCCGGCGAGGCGACCGAGGAAAAGATCTCGCTGTCCGAGCGCTTCGGGCTGTGGATTTCCTTCTATCCCTTCAGCCAGAACGAATACCTCGACATTGTCGGGCACTGGCTCGCCAGCTTCGGGCTGCCGCAGGCGCGCATCGACGAGGCGCGGCAGGATGCGCTGCAGTGGGCGTTGATGCGCGGCTCCCGCTCGGGCCGGGTTGCCTGGCAGTTCGCGCGCGATTACGCGGGCCAGATCGGCGAAGCCACGCAGCACGGCGAAGGAGCCGGGCGGTGACGCGCAAGCGTGTCGAAGTGGCCGCCGGCGTGCTGCTGCGTGCCGACGGACGCTACCTGCTCGGTCAGCGCGGGCCGGACACCGTGTATGCCGGCTACTGGGAGTTTCCGGGCGGCAAGGTCGAGGCGGGCGAAACGCCGGCGCAGGCCTTGTGCCGCGAACTCGACGAGGAGCTCGGCATCCGCGTCACCCATCTGCGGCCCTGGATGCTGCGCGAACACCTGTACGAGCACGCCCACGTCCGCCTGCACTTCTTCGAGGTCTCGGCCTGGGAAGGCGAACCGCATGGCAAGGTGCACAGCGTGCTCGACTGGGTGCTGCCGGAGCAGGCCACGCGCGAACCGATGCTGCCGGCCAACGGCCCGATTCTGAAGGCCTTGCGCCTGCCGCGCCTGATGGCGATCACCCATGCCGGCGAGCAGGGTATCGATGCCCAGCTCGCCGCGCTCGATCGCGCGCTGGCGGACGGGCTGCGGCTGGTGCAGGTACGCGAGCCGGCGCTCGACAGTTCGCTGCGCGAGCGCTTCGCGCGCGAAGTGGTCGCGCGCGTCCATGGCTGCGGCGGCCTGGTGCTGCTCAACGGCGATCCGGACCTGGCCAGGACAGTCGGAGCCGACGGCGTGCATCTGCCCGCACGTATGCTGGCGATCCTGAATGAACGTCCGGATTGCCCTTGGGTGGGCGCGTCCTGCCATGATCGCGGCGAACTCGAACGGGCTGCGACGTTGGGCTTGGATTACGCCTTGCTCGGTCCGGTGGCGCCGACGGCCAGCCATCCCGGCCAAGCGGGACTGGGTTGGACACGTTTCACTGAACTGGTGGCTGGCCTGCCATTGCCGGTACTGGCCCTGGGCGGTCTACAGCCGGAGAACATGGAAAAAGCGCGCGATGCCGGTGCACATGGCATTGCCGCAATCCGCGGGGCGTGGAGTGTTTGACAGCTTGAAGGACCGTACCAGTGGGAGCGGCTTTTTAGCCGCGAAAAGGGCTGCAATGCGCTCCCATGGCTGCTATCGCGGCTGAAGCCGCTTGCGAGAGCTAGCTTGCGGTTCGGCGCCCCCGGCTGAAGCCGTTCCCCTGGAGGCATTCCATCCGATTCGCTGGTGATGATGCGGCACGTTCTTCTTCGCCCAGGGGGATTTCAGTCGCGTGTCTGCCCGGGCGGCAGGAAGTCCTCGGCGTCGCTGGCATCGGGCGGCGAAGTGGGAACGCGATAGGCTTCGGAAGCCCAGGCGCCGAGGTCGATCTGGCGGCAGCGTGCCGAGCAGAACGGCCGGTAGCGGCTCTCGGCGCTCCAGACCACGGGCTTGCCGCAGGTCGGGCATGATACGGTGCGTGGCGTGTCGCCCATGGCTTCGCTCAGAGGCTGCAGAAAGTGAGCTCGAACTGTACGTCACGTTCGGCCAGGCGTGGGCGGGCGACGGTTTCGGGCAGCATGAAGCGGATGTTCAGCGCGTACTTGTTGGCGCTGATCTCGGGCACCACCGCATCGGTCCGGGGTACGCGCACACGCAGCATCTGGGCGCTGCGCCCGGCCATGGTCAACTGGTAGGCGCCGCTGCGCGCCGTCTGCGCTTCCGGCCGGCCACTGGCGCGCAGCAGGCGCAGAACGATTTCCAGGCCTTCGCGGATCGGCGCCATCGGCGCCATCCAGGCGTCGAGATCGTGCCGGCGCGCGGCGGGGTCGCGGTTGAGCCAATAGTGGTAGGACGGCAGGTCGAACTGGCAGACGCCGCCGGGTATCGCCGCGCGGCTGCGGATGCTCATCAGCCATTCGTTCTCGCGCAGGTACTGGCCGATCTTGCCCGCCATCGCCAGCAGGCCGGTGGAAGCCTGCTCGATCTCGTACAGCGCGCCGGACAGGGCTTCTTCCGAGATCTCGGGGTTGTTGCGGAAGGACATCAGGATCTGGCGCTGGCGTTCGAGTTCCTGCACCAGATCGACCTTGAGATCGGCGCGGCTGGCGACTTCGAGCGTCTCGAAAATGGTCTGCAGCGCGACGTGATGGTCCTGCGGGGCGTCGCGCCCGACGAAGTGCGCGAGCTTGACGAAAAGGTCCTCGAGTCGCAGCAGGGTGCGGATGCGCTCGTTGAGAGGATATTCGTAGCTAATCACCGCACATTTTCCGCAACAATCGTGCCTCGTAAATTTTGCCGATGATAGCACAGAGCCCATTTGGCTCTCCGTACCAAGACCATATTGTCAACGTGGTCTTCAGTCAGGCTGCCGGGCGGCGAGTGCGGCATAGCGTGCATGCAGGGCAGCGACCTGGGCGCGCAGATGTTCCAGCGAGCCGCTGTTGTCGATGACGTCGTCCGCGGCTGCCAGCCGCTGCTCGCGGCTGGCCTGGGCGGCCATGATGGCGCGGATCTGTGCTTCCTCGAGCCCGCTGCGGGCCCGCACGCGTTCGATCTGCAGCGCCGGCGGGCAATCGACCACGCAGATCCGGTCGCAGCGGGCGCGGTAGCTGCCCGACTCGATCAGCAGCGGCACGGCCAGGACGACATAGCTGCCGCGTGCGGCTGCGCACTGGCGGGCGCTCTCGTCGCGGATCATCGGGTGCAGGATGGCTTCGAGCTGCTCGCGTGCCTCATCCCGGGCAAACACGCGCGCACGCATCGCGGCACGGTCCAGGCTGCCGTCGGCGGCGGCGACGGCATCGCCGAACCGTGCGCGGATGGCCGGCATCGCGGCGCCGTCGGCTGCGGTCAGCGCATGGGCGATGGCGTCGGTATCCACCAGGCTGGCGCCATGGGCGACGAAGAGGTCGGCGGCGGCGCTCTTGCCGCTGCCGATGCCGCCGGTCAGGCCGACGATGAAGGGAGGCGAGAACGGCGTGCTGGTCATGGTGGTGGGGCGGTGGATATCAGCGCTGGGCGCAGGTCGTGCGTCGCGAAGCGAGGCCGCGCACGCCGCGTTCGGCCTCGCGCGCCACGTCGGCGGTGAGCTGGGCCTGGATCCGGTAGGCGGTGCTCATGCGCGGCTCGACGCCGGCATTGCGCACGCCCTGGGCGCGCAACTCGGTCAGCATCTGGCGTGCCCGGGGTTCGGTCTTGAACACACCGAGGGAAATCGCATACTGCGCCGGCCCGCGCTCCTGCACGATGAACAAGTCCCGGACGCCGAGGGCGCGAAGCGCCTGGGCCTGTTCCTCAGCCCGTTCGCGGCTGCCCTGGGGCGGAATGCGCACCCACCACGAACTGGGCGTTTCGATCTTGCTGCGCTCTGCGCTGGCCCCGCTGCCGCGCAGGCGGCGCATCAGCGCGTCGGCCTGGGCTTCGCTGAGCTCGCTCCAGGCGACGCAGCTCGTCGGGACGGGGGCGGCGGCAGCCGCTTGCGGGGCCGGCGGGGTTTCCGGAACCGGGGCTTCGGCCGCAGCGGTCCCGGCCGAGCCGGCTTCGGCGCCGCCGTCGGGCGGCAGCGCAACAAGGGTGGCCTCGGCGGAGCCGGTTTCGGCTGCCGCGCTTGCCAGTTTTTCCGGCTGCGAGCTGGCCGTGTCCGTGGCGGCCTCGGCTTCCGGCGCGGCGGAAGCGGGCGGATCGGAAGCCAGGCGGATGCGTTCCGGATCGAGCTGTTGCGCGAAGCGTTCGGGTTCGGTGCGGGGCGGGGCGCCGCCGAGCCATCCCTGGACGCTGGTGAAGGCGATCGCGTTCAGTGCGAGCAGGATGATGATGAGGATGCGATGCGTGCTCATGCCGTGTTTCCAGCCGGCTGGGCGGCGACCGTGGCCAGCCCATGCAGGACCAGGTTGTCGAAGCGTTTCAGCGGAAGTTCGAGGAGGTCCGCAAAGGCATCGGCAGCACCGCCGCCGAGCAGGCATAGTGCGCCGGGCTGGGCGGCGATCTGGCGGAACATGCGTTCGATGGCGCCGGCCTGGGCCTGCAGGCAGCCGGAACGGATCGCATCGGCGGTGCAGCGCGGCTGGGCGGCAAAGCTGCCCGCGGCCAGCGGCAGTTGCGCCGTACCGTTGGCGAGCGATTGCTGCATCAGCTCGACGCCCGGCAGGATCAGGCCGCCGAGGAAGTCACCGTCGGCCGACAGCAGGTCCACCGTGGTGGCGGTGCCCGCCATCACCACCAGGCAGGCGCCGGCGTGCAGGTCGTGGGCGCCGATCAGCGCGGCCCAGCGGTCGGCGCCGAGCTGGCCCGGCTCGGCATACAGGTTGCGCACGCCGCAGGCCTGTGCGCCGGGGCGAAGCCATTCGATCCCCTCCACGCCCAGCGCGTCGCGGATGCGCCGGGCCGTTTCGGTGCCGGCGACATTGCTGCCCACCACCCGGAGCGGGGCGGCCACCGTGCTGCGCAGGCGGGAGAGGGGGGCGAGGTTTTCGTGGGCGATCGCGCCTTCGTCGTGGATGAGGCCGCCCGCTGCGGCCTGCAGCCGCCATTTGATGCGGGTATTGCCGGCGTCGATCAGCAGTATCACGCGCTTTCTCCGCCGAGCGGGCGCAGCGAGACATCGCCGGCCAGGATGCGCTGGATGCCGTCGGCGGTATCGAGCAGCAGGGCGCCGTCGTCATCGACGCCGCGGCAGATGCCGTCGACCGCGGCGTGTTCGCCGCTGATGCGCACCGGCAGCTCGGCGAAGGCGTTGCGCTGCTCCCATGCGCTCTTCAGCGCAGTGAAGCCGGCGACGGCATAGAGATCGAACAGCTGCTGCAACTCGGCAAGCAGGTGGGCCAGCAGCGCCGGGCGCGATGGCGGCGGCGACTCCAGCGCACGCGCCAGATCGGTGACGCCGGCATGGTGTTCGACGTGCGCGCCGGGCGGCAGGCTGATATTGATGCCGATACCGATCACCGCCGCCAGCGAACGATCGCGCGCAGGCTGCAGTTCGACCAGGATGCCGACCAGCTTCTCGCCGTTGACCAGGACGTCGTTGGGCCATTTCAGTTGCACGCCGGACACGCCGATCCGTTCGAGCGTGCGGGCGACCGCCAGGCCGGCGGCCAGCGACAGCCCGGCGGGGGCCGGCGTGCCGGCGGCGAAGCGCCACAGCAGCGAAAAGGTCAGGCTGCCTTCCGGCCACGACTGCCATTGGCGGCCGCGCCGGCCGCGGCCGGCCGTCTGCCGGTCGGCCACCAGCACATGCGCTCTGCCGTCGTCGCCCGGCATCCGTTCCATCAGGCTGCTGTTGGTCGATGCGCAACTGTCGATCCAGGCGATCGCGAAGCGCGAGGCAAGCGGGCCGAGATGGGACAGGAGGCTGGCGGTGTTGGTGGAAGTGTCGGACACGGTCGGGCGGGAGTCGGTCAGGTTGGCCGCATTATCCGTCAACCGTGCCGGGCGCACGAGCTTGGTGCGTGATTGCGACGGAGCGGCGGCCCGGCCTGCGGATTTCTCAGCCGGCCGTGTGATCTCCGCCGCCGGGGGCCTCGTCCATGCCGAGCTCCTGGATCTTCCTGCTGATGGTGTTGCGGCCGATGCCCAGCAACTGTGCCGCCTCGATGCGGCGGCCGCCGGTGGCGGCGAGCGCGCGGCGGATCAGGGTGCGCTCGAAAGTATGGGTGAGCTGTTCGAACACCGTCCCCGGCGCTGCGGCGATCAGGCGGTCGGCTTCGCCGGCGAGGCCGTCGATCCAGCTCGTCGGCACTTCGCGCATCGGCTGGCTGCGGATCTCGGACGGCAGGTCGGCGACTTCGATCACCTGGGCCGGCGCCATCACCGTCAGCCAGTGGCACAGGTTCTCGAGCTGGCGCACGTTGCCGGGAAAAGGCTGCGACTGCAGGTACTCGATCGCCGCGTCCGAGATGCTCTTGCGCTCGACGCCGAGCTCCTGCGCGCTCTTCTGCAGGAAGTGGCGCACCAGCAGCGGGATGTCCTCGCGCCGTTCGCGCAGCGGCGGCAGGCGCAGGCGGATGACGTTGAGGCGGTGGAAGAGGTCTTCGCGGAACAGGTTCTGGCGCACCCGTTCCTCGAGGTCCTGGTGGGTGGCGGCAATCACGCGGACGTTGGCGCGGATCGGCTGCTGGCCGCCGACGCGGTAGAAATGGCCGTCGGACAGCACGCGCAGCAGGCGGGTCTGCAGTTCGGCCGGCATGTCGCCGATTTCGTCGAGGAACAGCGTGCCGCCGTCGGCCTGTTCGAAGCGGCCGCGGCGCTGGGCGGCGGCACCGGTGAAGGCGCCGCGCTCGTGGCCGAACAGTTCGGATTCGAGCAGGTCGCGCGGAATCGCCGCGGTGTTGATGGCGATGAAGGGCGCGTCGCGCCGCGGACTGTGGCGGTGCAGCGCGCGTGCCACCAGTTCCTTGCCGCTGCCGGATTCGCCGTTGATCAGCACCGTGGCGTGAGACTGTGCGAGGCGGCCGATGGCGCGGAACACTTCCTGCATGGCCGGCGCCTGGCCGAGGATCTCGGGCGCGAGCGCGGACTCCTCCGAGCCGCTCTTCTCGGGCATGCCCTGTTCCAGTGCGCGCCTGACCAGCGTCACCGCCTGATCGACGTCGAAGGGCTTGGGCAGGTATTCGAAGGCGCCGCCCTGGAAGGCCGACACCGCGCTGTCGAGGTCGGAGTAGGCGGTCATGATGATGACCGGCAGCTGGGCATGGCGCTCCTTGACCTTCTGCAGCAGGTCAAGGCCTGATTCGCCCGGCATGCGGATGTCGGACAGCATCACCGCAGGCGGCTGGCCGCTGCGGTCGAGCTCTTCCAGCGCCTCGCTGGCGGAGCTGAAGCTGCGATGGGGGATGTCCTCGCGGCTCAATGCCTTCTCGAGGACCCAGCGGATGGAGCGATCGTCGTCGATGATCCAGACTTTGTTCATGTCGTATGCACTATTCTGGTGCGCTGCCGGCGGCCAGCGCACGATCGGAGATCGGCAGCAGGATCGTGAAGCAGGTGCGCCCCGGACGGCTATCCACCTCGATCATGCCCTGATGTTGCTCGATGAAGCTCTGGGCCAGCGACAGGCCCAGGCCGCTGCCACCTTCCCGGCCCGAGATCAGCGGATAGAAGATCTTGTCGTGGATCTCCGCCGGAATGCCGGGGCCGTTGTCGATCACTTGCAATTCCAGTGCCAGCTTGTAGCGCCGCTTGGCCAGCGTGACCTGGCGGGCCACCCGGCTGCGCAGATGGATCTCGCCCGCCCCCTCCAGCGCCTGGGCGGCGTTGCGCACGATGTTCAGGATGGCCTGGATCAGCTGTTCGCGGTCGGCGGTGATGTCGGGCAGGCTCAGGTCGTAGTCGCGCCGGATCTCGAGCGCCGGGAATTCGGCCAGGATCAGGCGGCGCACGCGTTCGAGCACGTCGTGGATGTTCAGCGGTGCCGGCCGCATCATCGAGTGCGAGTTCAGCAGCCGGTTCATCAGGCCCTGCAGGCGGTCGGCTTCGGCGATGATGACTTCGGTGAATTCGCGCAGTTGCGGATCGTCCAGTTCGTGCTGCAGCAGCTGTGCCGAGCCGCGGATGCCGCCCAGCGGATTCTTGATCTCGTGCGCCAGGTTGCGGATCAGTTCGCGGTTGGCCTGTTGCTGCTGCAGCAACTGCTCTTCGCGCGCCACGCGCAGCTGGGCGTCGATCGGGCGGAATTCCAGCAGCAGGCGGACGCCGTCGGTCTCGACCGGGCTGACGGTGCAGTCGAGCCGGATCGGCTCCGCGTTGCCGCGCGAGATCGTGATGTCCTGGCCGGTGTAGCTCCAGTTGGTGTGGAGGGCGTTTTCCAGCGCCGAGCCGAGCCCGGGCGGCGTGCCGAGCAGGCGGCTCAGGGGTTGCTCCAGCAGCTTGCGCCGGCTGATCGCGAACAGGTTCTCGGCGCCGGGATTGATGTAGCGGATGACCAGCCTTTCATCGATCAGCACGACGGCCGACGACAGCAGTTCGAGGCCGGCGAAAGGGCCGGTGACGATGGGGGGAGGATGCTTCGGCATGTGCGCGTCCTGTTTGTCTCCAGGGTGACACGCAAGATACGCGCCAGAAAACCCTCATGGCGCAGCCAGCCGTGGCGCGGCGTTTCGCCGGCTCACCGCAGGCCGGAAATCTCCCGGCGCAGGGCTTCGATGTTGCGCTTGTGCAGCTCGACCTTGTCCTTGTACGGCTGCAGGCGGTCGAGCACTTTCTGGTAGTTGCGTTCGTCGCCGAGGCGGATCGATTCCTGTTCGGCCAGCGCGGCTTCGGCTGCCGCCAGCGCGGTTTCCTCGTTTTCCAGCTCGGACTGCAGCACCTGGCGGCGGCTGTCGTCGCGGGCGCGCTGGTCGTCGGGGCTGACCCGGGGGAAGTTCGACGGCGAGGAGGACGGCGTGGTGCCCGGCGTCGTCGCCGGGCGGCGCACCGGGGCAGGCACGGTCGATACCGACTGGCCGGTATCGAGCGCGGTACAGCCGCGCGCTGCGCTGGGGTCGTTGGTGTAGGTCACGCGGCCTTCGGCGTCGATGCACTTGTAGACCGCTGCCTGGGCGGGCAGGGCGGTGTGGAGCAGCAGGGTCAGCGGGAGGATTCGAAGCAGGCGCATGCTGGTGTTCGTCGGTTCGCTGCGCCGGACGGGGTCGGACCGGCGCCATTCTGATGGAATGGTGGCTCGATTAGACCCCATAAAAAAAGGACGGGCAATGCCCGTCCTCTCCGGCTTGTGCAGTAGTCCTCGGGTCAGAGGCTATAGTACATGTCGAATTCCACCGGGTGGGTGGTGACGCGCATGCGGTTGACTTCCTCCATCTTCAGCTCGATGTAGGCGTCGATGAAGTCGTTGGAGAACACGCCGCCGCGGGTCAGGAACTCGCGGTCCTTGTCGAGGTAGTCCAGCGCCTGGTCGAGGCTGGTGCACACGGTCGGGATCAGCGCGTCTTCTTCCGGCGGCAGGTCGTACAGGTTCTTGTCGGCCGGATCGCCCGGGTGGATCTTGTTCTGGATGCCGTCCAGGCCCGCCATCAGCAGCGCGGCAAAGCACAGGTAGGGGTTGGCCAGCGGGTCCGGGAAGCGCGCCTCGATGCGGCGGCCCTTCGGGTTGGCGACGTAGGGGATGCGGATCGAAGCCGAACGGTTGCGGGCCGAGTAGGCCAGCTTGGTCGGCGCCTCGTAGTGCGGCACCAGGCGCTTGTACGAGTTCGTGCCCGGGTTGGTGATCGCGTTCAGCGCGCGGGCGTGCTTGATGATGCCGCCGATGTAGTACAGCGCGGTTTCCGACAGGCCGGCGTAGCCGTTGCCGGCGAACAGGTTCTGGCCGTCCTTCCAGATCGACTGGTGCACGTGCATGCCGGAGCCGTTGTCGCCGACGATGGGCTTGGGCATGAAGGTCGCGGTCTTGCCGTACTGGTGGGCGACGTTGTGCACGATGTACTTCAGCACCTGGGTCCAGTCGGCGCGCTTGGTCAGCGTGCTGAACTTGGTGCCGATCTCGCACTGGCCGGCATTGGCGACTTCGTGGTGATGCACTTCGACCGGTACGCCGCAGGCTTCGAGTGCCAGCACCATGGCGGCGCGGATGTCGTTCAGGCTATCGACCGGCGGCACCGGGAAGTAGCCGCCCTTGACGCGCGGACGGTGGCCGGTGTTGCCGCCTTCGAACTTGTCGGCGGTGGACCAGGCGGCCTCTTCCGAGATGATCTTGCTGTAGACGCCGGACATGTCGACCGACCATTCGACCGAGTCGAAGATGAAGAACTCGGGCTCGGGGCCGAAGAAGGCGGTGTCGCCGATGCCGGTGCTCTTCAGGTAGGCCTCGGCGCGCTTGGCGATCGAGCGCGGGTCGCGGTCGTAGCCCTTGCCGTCGGACGGCTCGATGACGTCGCAGGTCACCACCAGCGTGGTTTCGTCGAAGAAGGGGTCGATGTAGGCGGACGCGGGTTCCGGCATCAGGATCATGTCCGAAGCCTGGATGCCCTTCCAGCCGGCCAGCGAGGAGCCGTCGAAGGGGTGGCCGTGCTCGAAGTGCTCTTCCTCGAAAGCGGAAACCGGCAGGCCGACGTGGTGTTCCTTGCCGCGGGTATCGGTGAAGCGCAGATCCACGAAGCGGACTTCGTTTTCCTGGATCATCTTCATGACGTCTTGGGCGTTCATGTTCACTCCTGATGAGATGAGGCGTTGGTTGCGTAGTGGTTTGCACACCGGTACTGGACCCGTGAGCGGGAATTCGTCGTTCGAGTAAGCATCAAGCGTGCCAGGCATAATTCCTGTCCGCGGCTCATTGTGCCACAAGGGCTGATGCGCAATGGCGGTGCCATCCCGCCAGGGGAATGCACCATGGCAGTGCCTGATTCACGCCACATGCACCATCATGGTGCGATTTGCTGAAAGAAGCGGATCGAACGGTATTCGGCATGTGCTTCCAGCCAGGCTTCGGTGCGCCGGCGAAGCGCTTCCAGTTGCCCGGCAGGCACGGCGGCAGGCAGCAGCACCTCGACGTCGATCCGCTTGCCCAGGTAGTGGATCTGTATCCGCAGGGGGGCGGGGGCATCGCTGCCGGGCCCGATGCCGAGCAACTGGCCGATCGCGGCGGCGACGTCCTTGCGCGCGGGCAGCGGGCCGGCAGGCATCGCCCGTGGACCGCCGTCGTCCTCGGGGTCGATATGCACCAGCATGTCCTGTATTTCGGGGTGGGCCGCGCGCACGTGAAGGTAAACCTCGTCCGACACCCGATGGCCTTCGGATACCGTCAGCCGCGGTTCGACCTGCACGTGGGCGTCGCACAGCACCCGGCCGGCCATGCGCCGTGTGCGCATGTCGTGCAGGCCGATGACGCCGGGCGTCGCTTCGATGGTTTCCCGGATGCGCGCCAGTTCGTCTTCCGACAAGCCGGTATCGATCAGTTCCCGGATGGCCTTCCAGGCCAGGCGGACCCCCATGCCCACGATCAGGAAGCCCACCAGCGCGGCGGCCAGCGGCTCGAGGAAAGGGTAGCCCGCCAGGCTGCCGCCGATGCCGATCGCCACCACCAGCGATGATGCCGCGTCCGAGCGCGCATGCCAGGCGTTGGCTTCCAGCAGCGGCGCCTTCAGCCGCCGCGCGGCGGCCAGCGTGTAGCGGAACAGGCCTTCCTTGGCGGCCAGGGTCAGCAATGCCATCGCGAGGGCGGCCGGATGCAGGTCCGGCAAGGCGTCCATGTGCTGCAGGCGCAGCCCCGAGCTCCACAGGAAACCGATGCCGACTGCCGCGAGCACGGCGCCGAGCAGCATTGTCATGACCGTTTCGATGCGGCCGTGGCCGTAAGGGTGGTTGCTGTCGGCCGGGTCGGCGCCGCGGCGGCCGGCGAACAGTACCAGCACGTCGGTGACCAGATCGGACAGCGTGTGGGCCGCATCCGCCACCAGGCTGAAGGCATTGGCGAACAGGCCGACGGTGATCTGCGCGAGCGAAAGCAGCGCGTTGGTGGCAATGGCGATC
Source organism: Thauera butanivorans (assembly GCF_048398245.1). Lineage (NCBI taxonomy): Bacteria > Pseudomonadati > Pseudomonadota > Betaproteobacteria > Rhodocyclales > Zoogloeaceae > Thauera > Thauera butanivorans. Next base: position 4,157,934 of record NZ_CP183038.1, on the reverse strand, counting down.
AGCGTGGTGCGCTGGATGCCCCGGCTGCGCACGGCCTCGTCGCCGTTCGGCGGCAACGGTGCGCGGGCTGTGGGCGGGTGCGGATGAGCGTGGTTCATGCGGGAGCCTGGGAAGGACGCGCTATACTTCGCGCGATACACGATTCTAGACGGATGCTCGCATGGGAACCCTGTCCGACCTGCTGGCGCTGGCCCGCCAGCGCGCCGCAGACCTCGAACTGCCCTACCAGGGTGCGCTGACGCCGGCCGAAGCTTGGCAGGTGCTGCAGCTCGCGCCGGGCGCCAGGCTGGTCGACGTGCGCACGCGTGCCGAGCTCGACTGGGTCGGACGGGTGCCCGGAGCGGTCGAGATCGAGTGGCTGTCCTGGCCCGGTATGCAGCGCAATGCCAATTTCGTCAATCAGCTCAAGCACCAGGTCGATGCCGAGGCGCTGGTGATGTTCCTGTGCCGCTCCGGCGGCCGCTCCGACGATGCCGCCCGCGTGGCGGTCGAAGCCGGCTACAGCAACTGCTACAACGTGCTCGAAGGCTTCGAAGGCGACAAGGACGCCAACGGCCAGCGCAACAGGGTAGGCGGCTGGCGCCATGCCGGCCTGCCCTGGCGGCAGGGCTGAGCTTTTCCTTACAATCCGGGCGCCCGCCACCGGAACCCCTCCGGGCGAGGCTGCTCCGAGTCACGAAGGCCGACAGGCCTGCATCCCTTCCTACAGGAACCGGACCCGCATCATGCAAGTAGCCACCATCAGCTTCGACCGCTTCAACGCGCTCGCCGACGACGAGGCGCAGGAGCGCATCCGTGCCGCCCGCGCCCGCCTCGGCGATCGCGCGGTGCTGCTGTGCCACCACTACCAGCGTGCCGACGTCTACCAGCACGCCGACCTCACCGGAGATTCGCTCAAGCTGGCCCGCCTGGCCTCGCAGACCGAAGCCGAGTACATCGTCTTCTGCGGCGTGCACTTCATGGCCGAAGTCGCCGACATCCTGTCCAAGCCAAGCCAGGTCGCCATCCTGCCCGACCTCGCCGCCGGCTGTTCGATGGCCGACATGGCCAACCTGGCCAAGGTCGAGCGCTGCTGGCGCGAGCTTGCCGAAGTGCTGGACAAGCCCGACGAACTGATCACGCCGGTCACCTACATCAACTCCGCCGCCGACCTGAAAGCCTTCTGCGGCGAGCACGGTGGCATCGTCTGCACCTCGACCAACGCGCCCACCATCCTCGACTGGGCCTTCGCCAAGCGCGAGAAGGTGCTGTTCTTCCCCGACCAGCACCTCGGCCGCTGGACCGGCTTCAAGAAAGGCATCCCGCTCGACGAAATGGTGGTGTGGGATCCCGACCTCGAATACGGCGGCCTCACGCCCGAGCAGATCCGCAGCGCGAAGATCCTGCTGTGGAAGGGACACTGCTCGGTGCACCAGATGTTCCAGCCGGTGCATATCGACCGCTGGCGCGAGAAGAACCCGGGCGGCCTGGTGATCTCGCACCCCGAAAGCAGCCTCGACGTGTGCCGCAAGTCCGACTATGTCGGCTCGACCGAGTACATCATCAACACCATCACCGCCGCGCCCGAAGGCACGCGCTGGCTGGTGGGCACCGAACTGAACCTCGTCAGCCGGCTGGCCGAGGAAATGAAGCCGCAAGGCAAGCACGTCCAGTTCATGGCGCCGACGGTGTGCATGTGCTCGACCATGCAGCGCATCGACCCGCAGCACCTTGCCTGGACGCTGGAAAACCTCGCCGACGGCAAGGTCGTCAACCAGATCAAGGTGCCGGAACACGAGGCCGAACTGGCCCGCATCGCCCTCGACCGCATGCTCGCCGTGTCCTGAACACGCACCTGCAGGAACGAAAAGGGCGGCTTTCCTCGCGGGAGCCGCCCTTTTTGCATCAGGCCTTGCTGCGACGTGTCGACAAAACTGAGAAACGGCGACACGTCTGGGTGATATGTCGCTGCTGGCGACATGTCCTCAGAACGTGTCGTTATTTTCGAGAATCGGCGGCACGTCGCATTGAGCTGCCGCCGGCGAAGGCGTGAGCGGTGCCGCTGCCCACGCCCGCAGCAGCACGAATCACTTCGGCCACAGAATCATCTGCGTGCAGCGGAACAACGCGATGGTACGGCCGCTGGCTTCGTCGCTGACGGTCGCGTCCCACACCTGGGTGGTACGGCCGAGGTGCTGGGCGGTGGCGACGCAGCGGATCGCGCCTTCGCGCACGGTGCCGAGGTGGTTGCTCTTCAGTTCGATGGTGGTGAAGGATTCCGCGCCCTCCGGCAGATGGGCGACGGTGGCGTAGCCGCAACTGGTGTCGGCCAGCGCCACCACGCTGGCGGCGTGCAGGAACTCGTTGGGGGCGATGTGCAGCTTCTTCACCGGCATGCGGCTGCTCAGAGTTCCCTGGGCGACGCTCAGGATCTCGATGCCGAGGTAGCCGGGCAGGTATTCGCCGCCGCGCTCGTTCAGCAGGGCGACGTCGATGTCGGGGCGCAGGACGCTCATGGTTGTGTTTCCTTCGTGGTGGCAGTGGGCGGTTGAAGTGGGGCGTCGTTGCGGGCTGGCGGCAGCGTTCGGATCAGGCCGGCTGCGGCACGCGTACCACCGGTGCTTCGCGGATCGGCAGGTTCAGCACCGCGGCGAGCGCGGCCAGGGCGATGTCGGCGTACCACATCCAGCTGTAGTCGCCGGTCAGCGTGATGCTGATGCCGCCCAGCCAGGCGCCGAGGAAGCCGCCGATCTGGTGCGACAGCAGCGTCAGGCCGAACAGCGTGCCGAGGTAGCGGATGCCGAACAGCTTGCCGACCAGCGCCGCGGTGGGCGGCACGGTGGCCAGCCAGGTGAAGCCCAGCCCGGCGGCGAACAGGTAGAAGGTCCATTCCGTCTTCGGCAGCATCAGGTACAGTGCCACCAGCACTGCGCGCGAGGCATACATCAGCGCCAGCACGTTGCGGCTGCGATAGCGCGCCACCCAGGAGCCGGCATACAGGCTGCCGAAGATGTTGGCGAGGCCGATGATCGCCAGCGACCAACTCGCCACCGAGGGTGGCAGGCCGCACAGATCCACTTCGCCCGGCAGATGGGTGACGAGGAAGGCGATGTGGAAACCGCAGGTGAAGAAACCCGCATGCAGCAGCAGATAGCTGCGATCGCCCATCGCTTCGCGCACCGCACGCCGCAGGCCGCCTTTTTCCTCTGCCGGCCGTGCAGCCGCATGGTCGCTTTGGGCCACCTTGCCGATCAGCGGCAGCGCCGCCAGCGTCATCACCGCCAGCGACCACAGCGCCCCCATCCAGCCGAACAGCTGGATCAGCTTCTGCAGCAAGGGCGCGAACACGAACTGGCCGAAGGAGCCGCCGGCATTGATCACGCCCGAGGCCGCGCCGCGCGCTTCCGCCGGCAGGCGCTGGGCGGCGGCGCCGATCAGCACCGAGAAGCTGCCCGCACCCGAGCCGATCGCCGACAGCAGGCCGAGCGACACCACCAGGCCGAAGGTGGAATCCATGAAAGGCGTGATGGCGCTGCCCAGCGCCAGCACCAGGATGCCGGCGACCAGCACCGCGCGCGGCCCCCAGCGGTCGGCGGCGGCGCCGGCGATGGGCTGGATCGCGCCCCAGGTGAATTGGCCGACGGCCAGCGCCAGGCTGATCGAGGCGATGCCCAGCCCGGTGGCGCTGTTGAGCGGGCTGACGAACAGGCCGAGCGACTGGCGTGCGCCCATCGTGATGGCGAGGATGCCGGCGGCGGCGAGGGTGATGGCGAGCACGCCGGGCTGGCGCAGGGAGCGGAACATTCGGAGCGATCCGGAGAGGAGTGAGAAATGGAGCCGTTCGGTGGGATGGAAGAGACAGGGCGTCGGCGCGGCTGGAGATGGCGTGAGGATAGTTTCCTCATCGTATACGGAGAAGCCCGCGATTCGATGCGTCGTGTCAACGAACCGTTGACGATGTCGCCTCCGAAGGAAGACCATCTCTACCTGATCAGTCGGCTACCCAGCTTTTTCGCAGCGGCTTGAATCGGGGGCGCCGAGCTGCTCCCGCCGCCTTGTTGCCGCTCCAAACGCTGCCGTCGCGGCTCAAGCCGCTACAGGGGTCCCGGAGGGGTCTTCATCCGAACCACAGGAGAAAACGAGAATGAAGCCAACCGGGAACCGCTGGACGGAGGCCCGATGAACTGGCTGCCTGCCTGGGACTGCTTCGTCCGCGTCGCCGAAGGCGGCAGCATGGCGGCGGCTGCACGCACGCTGGGCTGCACCCGCGCCCAAGTCAGCAAGCAGATGGCCGAACTGGAGCGCCGTCTGGGGGCGCGGCTGTTCGAGCGCTCCACGCGTCGGCTGGCGCTGACGCCGGCCGGCGAAGTGTTCCGCCAGCATGCGCTGCGTGCGCTGGAGGCGGTGGACAGCACCGAGCTCGCGGTGCGCAATCTCGGTGACCGGCCCTGCGGCACGCTGCGGGTGAGCGCCACCGTCGCCTTCGGCCGCCATTGCGTGGCGCCGCTGTTGCCGGAGGTCGTGGCCGCCCATCCGGAACTCGAGATCGAGCTGATCCTCACCGATCAGGTCGTCGACCTGGTCGGCGACAACATCGACCTCGCGCTGCGCATGACGCGCCTGCCGCCGGACGACGCGGTGGCTCGCCGCATCGTCAGCCTGCGCCGGGTGGTGTGCGCCGCGCCAGCCTATCTCGCCCGCCATGGCTGCCCGCGCCAGCCGCTGGATCTGCTGCAGCACCAGTGCCTGAGCTATGTGCTCGGCGACAACAAGCGCTGGGTGCTGATCGACGGCCAGGGTGTCGAGACCGTGGTGCCGGTGCGCAGCCGCATCCATTTCAACAACATCGACTGCATCTTCGATGCGGTGCGCGCCGGCCATGGCATCGCCATCCTGCCGACCTACCTGTGCCATCGGGAGCTGGCATCGGGAGTGCTGCAGACCGTGCTGGACGACTACGAGCCGGACATCGTGTTCGGTCGCGACCTGTACGCCTGCTACACCCCCAGCCGGGTGCGCCTGCCCAAGCTGCGCGTCTTTCTCGACGCCCTGCTGGGGCATTTCCAGCCGCTGCCGCCGTGGGAGCGCACTTGAAGCGCCGCCGCGCGGCATCGTCCGGTCGCGCCCGAAAAGGCCTGACATCGTGATCCCGCAGGTGCCGTGCATGCTTTTCGTGCCGGAAACGCTTTAATTTCCACGTGCGGGCCGCATATGATGTCCCGTGACCGCATGCTGACCGGGGACCCTTCCGCTCATGAATCTGCGCATCTGTACCTACAACATCCACAAGGGCTTCTCGCAGTTCAACCGCCGCATGGTGGTGCACGAACTGCGCGACCGCCTGCGGACGCTGGATTCCGATCTCGTTTTTCTGCAGGAAGTGCAGGGGCTGCACCTGCGCCACCCCGAGCGTCATCCGAGCTGGCCCGCCCTGCCACAGCACGAGTTCCTCGCCGAGGAGAACTGGCACCAGACCGCCTACGGCGGCAATGCGGTGTATGACCACGGCCATCACGGCAATGCCATCCTCAGCCGCCATGCGATCCTGAGCCATGCCAACCACGACGTGTCCGACCACCGCTTCGAGCGCCGCGGCCTGCTGCACGCCGAGGTGGAAGTGCCGGGCTTCGACACGCCGGTACACTGTGTCTGCGTGCATCTGGGGTTGATGGGCGGCAGCCGGCGGCGGCAGATGGAAACACTGGCCGAACGCATGGAGCACGTCGCGCCCGACGGTGAACCCTTGATCATCGCCGGCGATTTCAACGACTGGCGCAACCATGCCGACCGCCTGCTGGCCAGCCGGCTCGGCCTGGTCGAAGCCTTCGGCAGCGACCGCGGGCGGCCGGCGCGCAGCTTTCCGAGCGCACTGCCCTTCTTCCGTCTCGATCGCATCTATGTGCGGGGCTTCCGCATCCGGCGCGCCGAGGTGCATTTCGGTGCGCCCTGGGCGCAGATTTCCGACCACGCAGCGCTGACGGCCGAACTGGAGCCGCTGGCTTGATCTCCTTCCGGTCCGGCAACGCGGTGCGTCTGCTGGAAAACGGCGAACAGTATTTCCCCGCACTGCGGGACGCGATCGACCGCGCCGGACAGGAGATATTCCTGCAGGGCTACATCTTCGAGCCGGACGAGACCGGGCGCAGCATCGCCGCCGCGCTCGAACGCGCCGCCGCGCGCGGTGTGGAGGTCAGGCTGATGGTCGACGGCTTCGGCGGCCGCAGCTTCGTCGCCCACCTGATGCCGCGGCTGCTCGAAAATGGCGTCAAGGTGCTGATTTATCGTCCCGAGCTGCGCGCGCTGTCGCTGCGGCGCCATCGCCTGCGCCGCCTGCATCGCAAAGTGGTGGTGGTGGACGGGCGCGAGGCTTTCGTCGGCGGCATCAACATCATCGATGATTTCCATGCCGACGGCCCGGCGCATCCGCGCTACGACTACGCCGTGCATGTGCAGGGGCCGATCCTGGCGCCGATCCTCGCGTCCGCGCAGCGCCTGTGGCGCCTGCTGTCATGGGTCAGCTTCCGCCGCCGTTCGCATCAGCCGCTGGGCGCGCCGGCGCAGACCGAGGCGGCCGGCGACATCCGCGCCGCCTTCGTCGTGCGCGACAACCTGCGCTTTCGCCATGCGATCGAGAATGCCTACCTGGACGCGATCGGCAGCGCCCGGCACGAGGTCGTCATCGCCAATGCCTACTTCTTTCCCGGCCGGCGTTTCCGCCAAGCACTGGTCGATGCCGCCGAGCGCGGCGTGGAGGTCGTCCTGCTGCTGCAGGGCGTGGGCGACCACCCGCTGCAGCGCCACGCCACGCGCGCGCTCTATCCGTATTTCATGAAGCATGGCATCCGGCTGTTCGAATACCAGCGCAGCCAGCTGCACGCCAAGGTGGCAGTGGTGGATGGCCGCTGGGCGACGGTGGGTTCGAGCAACATCGATGCTTTCAGCCTGCTGCTGGCGCGCGAGGCCAACGTCGTCGTCGACGACGAGGCCTTCGCCGCCGGGCTGCGTGCCAGCCTGGCGCGCGAGATGGAGGCCGGCGCGGTGGAGCTGCGCCCGTCGGACTGGCGCCGGCTGTCGCTGCTGCAGCGCGCCCTGACCTGGGCTTCGTACCAGATCGTCCGCCTGGCGATCGGCCTGGCGGGCTACGGCGGCAAGCATTGAGGCCTTGCCGTGCGGGTTTGCTGCCTGTACGGCAGTGTTCAGCCCTGCCGGCTCAGCGCCATGTGCTCGACTTCGGCGCAGCGGTTCATCACCACTTTCAGCCCGGCGTCGGCAGCACGTTGCGCCGCCTCGGGCGCGATCACGCCCAGCTGCATCCACAGGCAGCCGGCGCCGGCGGCGATCGCGTCCTCGGCCACTGCCATCACTTCGTCCGGCTTGCGGAACACGTCCACGATGTCGATCGGGCCGGGCGCTTCGCGCACGCTGGGGTAGCACTTCTCGCCCAATACCTCGTCGTGGGCCGGGTTGACCGGAATGATGGTGTAGCCGGCATCGCGCAGGTAGCGCGCGACCGCGTTGCTCGGCCGATGGGGCTTCGGCGAGATGCCTACGATCGCGATTCTGCGGGCGGTGGAGAGCAGTTCGCGGATGGCGCCGCGGTCGGCGGAGAGGTCGTTGGGGTGCATGATGTCCTCGGTGGGTCGATGGTGGTTGCGGGAGCGTGGCGCTGGCGCGGCACGGCGTCGAGCCGCCAGTGCCGGAAGGCCCAGCGCCAGACTTCGGCGAGCGGGGCGTGATCGAGTCCGGCCGCCGGCGCCTGGCCGAGAAAGCGCAGCGCCGCGCACAGTGCCGCAGCCGGCGGGTGTTCGTCGATGGCGCGGGCGAGGGTCTGCTTCGACAGCTTTTCGCCCGCGGCGTTGGTGGCGACCGGCAGGTGGGCGTAGGCCGGCTGCGGCATGCCGAGCAGACCTTGCAGATGGATCTGGCGGGCGGTCGAGTCGAGCAGGTCGGCGCCGCGCACGGCGTGGGTGACGCCCGCTTCGGCGTCGTCCACCACCACGGCCAGCTGGTAGGCGAACAGGCCGTCGGCGCGCAGCACCACGTAGTCGCCGGCGTCGAGCGCGAGATCCTGCTGCTGCCAGCCCTGGATTGCGTCGTCGAAGCCGATCACGCCCTCGGCCCGCACCCGCCATGCGCGTGCAATGCGCCCGGGCGGCAGGCCGTCGCGGCAGGTGCCGGGGTAGCGCCGCGAACCGTCGCGGGCGAGCGCCGAATCCGCCATCTCGCGCCGCGTACAGGCGCAGGGAAAGGCGTGGCCGGCCGCTTTCAATTGCTCCAGCGCGGCGCGGTAGGCATCGTTGCGGCGGCTCTGCCAGACGATCTCGCCATCCCATTCGAAGCCGAAGCGCGCCAGCGTGGCGATGATGCCTTCGGCCGCGCCGGGCACGGTGCGCGGCGTATCGACGTCCTCGATCCGCAGCAGCCAGCGCCCGCCGTGGCGGCGCGCTTCCAGATAGCTGCCCGCCGCTGCGACCAGCGAGCCGAAATGCAGCGGGCCGCTGGGCGAGGGCGCGAAGCGGCCGACATGGGGGGGCGAAGAAGAAGCGAGGTCGAGAGTGTTCATGGAGAGGTCGGGCGGATGCAGGCCGGGGGGCTGCCGCGGCACCGGGGCTGCCCGCAGGGGATTTTCCTCGATTCTGCAGCGCTTGCAGCGGTCGGCTTCGGCACGGGCCGTGCTGCATGCGCCGGACCGATGCTTTAGCAGGACAAATTGATTCCTGTCAATCACAGGCTCTCGGCTCGGCACGTAGCATTCCCGGGTGCGATGCGCCGTGTCCTGTGCCGCATCGTTTGTCAGATACCCACCGGAGAGCTCCAATGAAAAAGACCCCGCTGATCCTCGCCACCGTCCTTGCCGGGCTGCTTGCCGCCTGTGGCGGGCAGGATTCTGGCAGTTCCGCCGGTTCTGCACCGGCGCCCGCTGCGCCCGCGCCCGCCGCCCCGCCTGCTGCCGCTGCACCGGCCCCCGCACCTGCTCCGGCGGCCGCTGCCCCGGCCAATGCCGGGGGCGAGAGTGTTTACAAGAAAACCTGCGCGCTGTGCCACGCCGCAGGCGTCGCCGGTGCGCCGATTCCCGGCAACAAGGACGAATGGGCACCGCGCATCGCCCAGGGTACCGAGACCTTGTACAAGCACGCGATCGAAGGCTTCACCGGCGAAAAAGGCATGATGCCGGCCCGCGGCGGCGCAGCGACGCTGCCCGACGACGACGTCAAGGCCGCAGTGGACTTCATGGTGGCGAAGTCGCAGTAAGCCACGACCATGCCCGATGCGCGAGCCCTGGCGGCTCGCGCATCGGGCACGACAGACAGGCGGAGGCGGCGAAAGCCTCCGTTTCTCGTTTACCGGCCCCGGCTGGCATGCCAGGGTCTGCGCGGCACGGCAACGCGCTGCCGCGTGCGGGGGTTTCAGTGCATGTGCCCGCTGTGGGCCGCGCTGCGCAGGTCGCGCACGGTGCTGCGGTCGATTTCGTCGAAGGCCAGGGCGCGGCCGCCGTGTTCGGCGATGAAGGCCTGGGCCGCAGCAGCTTCGGCGAAGGCCGGCAGGTCGGGGCCGCGCATCGGGCCGCGTACGCCGGAGCCGATGACGAAGACGGCCTTGCGCGCATCCAGCCAGCCGCCGCTGAGGTGGTCGGCAACGTAGAGCGCGGCGGCGTCTTCCGCGGTGTGCTCGGCGTCGAAGCGGGCCGGCTCGTCGAGGAAGGCGAAGAGGTCGACCGGCGAATCGAAGAAATGCACCGAGCCGTCGCTGAAGATGATCTGCGCCGCCCAGTTCGGGAAGCGTGCCGGGTACATGCCGCACACCGGGCAGCGCGCATCCGCCGGTACCGGGCGCGCTGCAAGCATGTCCAGGCCCGATGCGGGGTCGTAGGGATGGGCGGCCGACACCCGTGCCGGCGCGACGATGCAGATGTCCTCGGCGGGCGGCACGAACTCCACTGCCGGACTCCTGGCCGCGTAATGTACGAACAGCGCGCCGGCCGCCGCCGTGCATAGCGCCGCGGCGCCGAGCAGGAGGGGACGGCGGCTGGCGGGTGTCATGGCTGTGAAGCGAGCAGGGGATCGCGCATGAGGGCGGCGATCAGCGCGCCGACGTTGGCCTCGGGGCTGGCGTCGATGCGGGTGACGGGATCGGCTGCCACGGTGCCGTCGGCGCGGTGCAGGTGGTTGGGGCGGGTGGGCAGCCGGGTGTGGATGGGGGCGGTGTCGATGCCCATTTCCGGCGTGTCCGGTCCGCTGTTCCAGCGCAGCGAATAGGCATCGGGCGCGGCATAGCGCACGGTCAGCATGACGCCGTTGTGCAGGGCGATGGTCAGCGCGTCCTGCGTGAGCCGTGGCGGCGTGGCGAGCGCATCCGCATGTTCGCGCCCGATGTGTTCGAGGATGGCCGTATGCAGCTTCATCAGCGGTTCAGCTCCTTCAGGCTGGCGGCCATCGCTTCGCGCGCAGCCTGGTGCGTCTCGGCGAGGATGCGTGCCGCCAGATAGTGTTCATAGGCAGGGTGTTCGTCGATGCCGCCGTCGATGATGCGCTGGAGCAGGGTCTGTTCGTCCGCTGCGCCGACGGCCTGCAGCACCGTGCGCCGGTGCTCGCGCGTTTCATAGACGAGGCGGGCGAGCCGTTCGAGCTCGGGGGCGGCTTCGGGGGGAAGGGCGTCGTAGATCGTTGCGCTCATGTCGTGGCCTTGTTTACATGGATTGGTCGTGCAGCGCGCCGCCATCGAGGATGGCCATGTCTGGCGTGACGTCGCTGAACTTCAGCACCTTGCCGCCGTGCTGTGCGGCGAAGGCCCGGGCGTCGGCCTCGGTTGCGAACGAAGCGGCGGTCGGCCCCATCGAGCCCAGCCGCTTCGAGCCGAAGACGTAGAAGGCCTGGCGGGCATCGATCCAGTGGCCGGCCGGCGCGTCCCAGTCGGCCTTGCCCATGTCCTGCACGAAAATGCCGGTGACGCGGCGCGCCTGCTCCGGGCTGAGGTGGATGTTGAACATCTCCAGCGTGTCGCAGAACCAGTCGGGTTCGGCCACGCCGGCGTAATGGATCTGCGCCTTGGGGCCGGGGTAGTCGGCCAGCAGCATGCCGTCGAGCGCGCAGCTGGTGCTGCGCTCGATCTCGAGCGCGACGACCGAAGCGCTGCCGCCGTCCGTGCCGCCGCAGGCCGCGAGCAGGCCGGTGGCGACACCGGCGGCCAGGAAGCGGCGCCGGTCGAAGGATGACCGGGGGGTGTGGCGGCAGCCGTGGTGTGTGCACATGTCTGTTCTCCTGTCGCAATCTTGGGTTGTCAGGCGCGGCCCGCGCCGAGGCGGAAGCGCCAGGCGGCGATGGCCAGCGGCAGCGCGATCCAGCCGGCCATCACCAGCCCGAGCAGCCAGGGCCTGGCCAGCGCGGGCGGGAACACGGTGGCCAGGCCGTACAGCGTGCGCACGTCCTCGAGCGAGAAGATGTTGAGGATGCGGAAGACGTCGGCCGGATTGAGCAGCAGCAGGTAGGGCAGCGCCTCGCCGCCCCACTGGCCGGCGGTGACGACCAGCACGCCGAGCAGCAGCAGGTCGAAGATCAGCACGAAGAAGAACCACATCGCGATCGCCAGGCCCGAGGCGCGGGTGCGGTCGGCGGCGAACACCGACAGCATCACCGCCAGGCTGAGGAAGGCGCAGCCGAGCAGCACCGAACTGATCATGAAGCCCAGGTAGTGGTACAGCGCATTGAGGTCGAGCTGGGCCGACAGCACGACGCCGACCAGGCCGAAGCCGGCGATGGTGGAAAAGGCCAGCGCGCCGGCCAGGCCGAGGTACTTGCCCAGCAGCAGCTCGACGCGGGTGATCGGCATCGACAGCAGCAGGTCGAGCGAGCCGCGCTCGCGCTCGCCGACGATGGCGTCGAAGCCGAGCACCAGCGCGATCAGCGGGATCAGGTAGATCACCAGGCTGACCAGGCTGGCGATGGTCACCTCGATCGAGCGGAAACCCACCGCGCCCTGCTGGGCGGCGCCGAAATAGGCGATCGACAGCGCGAAGGCGGTAAACACCAGCGCCACCGCCAGCACCCAGCGGTTGCGGATGCGGTCCCAGAATTCCTTGCCGGCGATGGCGGCGATCTGCGAAAACTCCATGGTCCGCCCCTTTAGTCCGAGAAGCCGAAGAACACGTCTTCGAGCGAAGGTTCGCGCACGCCGAGGTCGCGCACCTTGTCGCCGAGCGCGGCCAGCGCGGCGATCACCGCCATCTTGGCCTCGCGCGGGCACTGCACCGCGACGTGATCGTCGCGCGCCTCGATCGCGCCCACCGGCAGGCTGCCCAGCGCCGCGCGCACCGCCTCGAAGTCCTCGGGCGCCACGCGCACGCTGAACCACAGCGGCAGCGCCATCTGCTCGCGCAGGGCCTGCACGGTGCCGCTGGCCTGCACCTGGCCGGCGGCCATGATCGCCAGGCGGTCCACCCGCTCCTGGATCTCGGCCAGGATGTGCGAGGTGATGACCGTGGTCACGCCCTGGCTCTTCAACTGGCGCAGGATGGCGTAGAAGCCGCGGATCGCCTCGGGGTCGAGGCCGGTGGTGGGTTCGTCGAGGAACAGGATGCGCGGCTGGCCGAGCAGGGCCTGGGCGAAGCCGAGGCGCTGGCGCATGCCCTTGGAGTACTCGCGCACCCGCCGCCGGGCGGCGTGGGCCAGGCCGACGCGCTCGAGCAGGGCGGCATGATTCTGCCCGGCCACGCCTTTCAGCCTGGCGAAGAAGTGCAGCGTCTCCAGCCCGGTGAGATTGTCGTACAGCACCACGTTCTCGGGCAGGTAGCCGATCTTGCGCCGCACCGCGCGGAAGTCGCCGCCGCTCACCGGCGCGCCGTCGATGCGGATCTCGCCCGCGGAAAGCGGGATCAGGCCGAGCATCATCTTGAACAGCGTGCTCTTGCCGGCGCCGTTGTGGCCGATCAGGCCGAACAGTTCGCCTTCGCGCACGTCCAGGTCGACGCCATCGACCGCGTGGATGGCGCCATAGTGCTTGCGCACGCCGCGGGCGGTGATCACCGCGCGGGTCGTGTCACTCGGAGCGGGGGAAATATCGGCCACGCCATTGGCTCCAGTCGGGGTTGTGCGGCTGCATGCGCGGTTTGGGGTCGACGATGCTGGGCGCGCGCAGCAGCGGGAACTGCTGGCCGACCAGGCGCAGCGTCTGCACCGCGGGGCTGGCCAGCAGCAGCTTCATCATCGGGTGGCGCCAGGACAGGCGGTCCACCATGTCGTTGGCTTCGTACCGGACGTCGCCGGCGCCGTCGCCGTCGCGGTCCCAGCCGAGGTAGTTGCTCCAGTAGTTGCCCGTCTGCTCGCCCCAGACCATGTCGCGGGCGCCGACGTAGCGCACCTGCTCGCGGTTGGCGATGAAGTCGTTGCCTTCGACCTGGTTGTTCTTCGAGCCCGCCCACAGGTGGATGCCGACGCGGTTGTCGATCACCGCGTTGCCGCGCAGCGCGTTGTATTCGGCATCGTAGATGAAGAAGCCGCGCTGGTTGCCGGCGACGACGTTGTTCTCGATCACCGAGTCCTGGATGGTGCGCAGCATGATGCCGTGGTCCGAGTTGGCCCAGGCGCGGTTGTTGCGCACGGTCAGGCGGCGCACTTCCATCAGCGCCAGCCCGCCGCGATTCATCCAGCTGTCGTTGCCTTCCCAGACGTTGTCGTAGGCGTTCATGTAGTGCGTGCCGTAGCGGCTGTGGTGCAGGCGGTTGTCGCGGAACAGCGCGTCGTGCGAAACATCGACGTACAGCGCGTCGCGCACGAAGCTGATGTTGTTGCCGATGATCCGCGCGCGACGCGTGTTGTAGAGCTGGATGCCGTTGCCGCGCTGCGAGGAGCGCAGCTCGCGCTTGCCGGTGATCAGGTTGCCTTCGATCAGCACGTCGTTCGACTGCTCGATCCACAGCCCGAACAAGGTGTAGGAGAAGTCGCAGTTGCGTATCACGGTGTGGTGCGAACCCGGCCAGACGTAGATGCCGGCGTTCTGCTCGCGCAGGCTGGCGCCGGAGTCGGCGATGATCAGGCCTTCGATGGTGACGTGCTCGGCCTTGATGCGGATGGTGTCGCCGCGCAGGTCGCCCGATATCGTCGGGCGGTCGATGCCGCGCAGCGTCAGCGGCCGGGTGATCAGCAGGTTCTCGACGTAGCGGGCGCGTTCGACTTCGATGGTGTCGCCCGGTGCGGCGCGGTCGATCGCGGCCTGGATGGATTCGCCCGCCTTCACCCGCCACACCGCGGCAGCAGCCGGCAGGGCGAGTGTGGCCAGCAAGGCAAGAGCTGCAGCAAGGCGAAAGAGGCGGGCGGGCAGAGGCATTGATCCGTCGGTGCTTGAGCGTGGGGCGATTATGCGACGCAATGTCTCAGTGTGCCTTGATCTTGGCAAAGTGGGGACCTGCCCCTTGGCGGCCGCGGCGCCGGCTGCGTCGCAAACGATCACCGCCCGCGGGGACGGACGGTGATCGTGCGGAGGAAGACTCAGAGCACCAGCAGGCCGAGACTCTTGAGGGCGATGAACAGCGTTGCGCCGATCAGCAGGTTCTTGAAGCCGACGTAGCAGATCATGTCCATCACGCTCGCCTTGCGGTAGCGCTGGCTCCACCATGGGCCTTCCTTGACGTAGGGCTTGGAGCCGAGGCGGACCACGACTTCGAACACGCTCCAGCCGAACCACCAGCCGATGATCGTGTTGGGGGCAAGGTCGTTGCCCAGTGCCGCCAGCACCCAGACGAGGGTGGCGGCGATCGCGATCGCCAGGCTGGCGGCCTGGATCGTGCGCTGGCGCTGGAAGCCGCTGCGGCTCCAGGGCCACAGGTGGTCCCATATCTCGGCGCCGATGTGCGCCAGGACGCCGCCGGGGTAGGGCGGCTCCACCGGCTCGGTCATGCTGCGGGGGTCGATCATGATGCGCTCCTCGTCGATGCGACGGCGCTCAGGCCTTGGGCGGCTGGCGCCGGCTGGATCGGGATGTAGTAGCCGTCCTTGCCGATCGGCGTCAGCGGCAGGCCGGCCTTGGTGCGGCGCTTGCGCTCCTGCGCCAGCGGCGGGCAGGTGTTCTCGTCGGTGTAGAGGACCATGCAGTCGAGGCAGTGCATGCATTCGCGATGGTCGATGCGGCCGTGCTCGTCGATCGCCAGCGAACCGCAGCCCACTGCGCAGGCCTTGCAGGTGCTGCATTCCTGCTTGCGCTTGAGGCCGAACCAGCGGAAGGTCGAAGGCATCGCCAGCGAGGCGCCGAGCGGGCACAGGTACTTGCAGAACGGCCGCTCCATGAAGATCGACAGGCCGAGCAGCACCGCCACGAACAAGGTGTAGGGCCAGGCGCGGTTGAACATGCCGACGAGGAAGGTGGTCTTGAACGGCTCAACCTCGGCCAGCATCTCGGCCAAGCCCATCGAGAACACCGATACTGCCAGCAGGACGAAGAACACCACGTACTTGACCCACTTCAGGCGGTTGTGCCACTTCATCGGCAGCTCGAACTGGAAGCGCTTGAGGCCGATCGCTTCGGCCACCTTGTGGATCAGCTCCGACAGCGAGCCAAAGGGGCACATCCAGCCGCAGAACAGTCCCCGGCCCCACACGAAAGTGGTGAGGATGATGAAGATCCAGAACAGGAAGATGAAGGGATCGGTCAGGAACAGCTCCCATTTCCACTGAAACAGCAGCGAATGGAACCAGGTCAGCACCTGGGTGATCGAGGGCTGTGCGAGCAGACCGAAACCGACGAAGACGATGCTGATCACCCAGAAGGTGTATTTGAAGGCGTTGACCGGCCACTTGTTCTTGCGCGTCGAGCGCCGCGTCAGCGCGTCGCGGTTGCCGTAGACCACGGCTACGGCAAGCAACAGTGCGGCGAACAGGCCGATCTCCACGGCGCGGGTCTTCCACACCCGCATCCAGGGCGCATCCGGTTTCTTCACCACCGGGCGACCACCTTCGAGATAGCTTGCGGGCAGCCAGTATTCCTGGTCGAAGTTCACGAAGGTGCGTGCTCCCGTCGCCCGGTCGACGCGGTTGCCGAGGAAGATGAACTTCCACGGGAAGGCGCCGGAGAAGGCCGGCGAACGGATGATGAAGATGCCGGATTCGTTGAAGGCCGGTGCGCCGGGCGCGGCGAGGCCGTACAGGTTCAGGTAGTCGAGGTCGCGGAAGGTGAAGGCGTCCTGGCCCTGGCGGACCTGGATGCGGTCGTAGATGCCGCCGCGCACGAAGCCCGAGCCCTTGAAGGATTCGTTGCCGCGGGTGCGGATCACGAACAGCGCATGCTCGCCTTCGGCCAGCCGGCTCATCAGCGAGCGCCAGCCGGTCTCGCCCATGATCGCGCGGCCGACTTCGGGGTGGTTCAGATAGCCGTACCACAGCTCGATGAAGGGTTCGCTGCTGCGCTCGAGGCCGACCTGCTCGGGCATCACCGCCAGGCGTTGGACCACGCCTTCCTTGACCATGGTGTTCCAGTCGAGCGCACGGCCGTGGTCGACGAAGCTCGCCTGCGGACGCACGGTCGCTTCGAGGATGCCGACCTGGCGGCCGACTGCCGCACCCGACATCATCATCACCTGGTTCTGGGCGATGACCGTCACGGTGGCGCCGGAGATCGCATCCAGGCCGATGATGTCCTCGTCGGGGCGGGAGCGGCCGATCTCGATGTTGTCGCCGACGAACTTGCCCAGGTACTGGTCGTTGAACTTGATCAGCGCGGACTCGGGAATGCCGAGCAGCAGGATGGGTTCGGAGTGCTTGAGGATCTTGATGCCGGCGAAGTGGCCGTCGGGGGTCAGGCCGATCAGCGTGATCACCGGCTTGCCGGAGTAGGCCGGCGTGTCGGTGACGTCGGTCGACAGCACGACGTAGCCGACCAGCTTGCGCGTACCGTTCTCCTCGGCATAACCCTCGACGTAGAAAGGCTGGCCCTTGCGCTCGGAAAAGCTCGTCGCGCCGGGCAGCACCTCGCTACAGGGAACGTAGTCGCACAGCGCGGGGGCGGTGTTCACTTCGGGCGCCAGCTTGGCCTCGTAGGCGGTCTGGGCCTGGACGGGGGCCGTGGTACAGGCGATGGCGGCGGTAAGGAGCAGGGCGGACAGGGAGTCGCGCAGTGCGGACAGCAGCTTCATGGCGCTCTCCATAAGTGAATTGCGATGAAGTCTAGGAAAGCGGAGTGGCGCTGTATTTGTCGCGGATCAATTTGCCCGGAGGGCGTGCCGCGTGCCCGGAAAGGCCACAGGGGGCTGGCGCCCCCTGTGTTCCGTGTTGCCGGAGTGCGATCGTCAGGCTTCGACGATCATGCGGCTGCGCATTTCCAGGTGCAGCGCATGGCAGAAGTGCGTGCAGTAGCACCAGAACACGCCCGGTTTGTCGGCGGTGAAGGTGACCGACTTGGTTTCCTGCGGATTGACGATGAAGTTGACGTTGTAGTTCGGGATCGCGAAGCCGTGGGTCAGATCCTCGATCTTGTCCAGGTTGGTCAGGATGATGGTGACTTCGTCGCCGACCTTGACCCTGAACTCGCGCGGCTCGAAGGCCGGCGCCAGCGAGGTGATCTTGACCGTGACCTTGTTGCCGTCGCGGAACACGCCGGCTTCCTTCGGATCCTTGACCGCGTTCGGGAAGTCGCCGAGGTCATAGACCTGCTTCGGTTGCAGCAGCTCGCGCTTGAAGATGATGAAGTCGTGCGGCTCGGGGCGGACCGGGTGGTCGGCCATCAGCACCATCTTCTCGCCCGAGATATCGACCAGTTGCTCGGTTTCGGCGTGCAGCGGGCCGACCGGCAGGAAGCGGTCCTTGGAGAACTTGCAACCCACGCACAGCCACTTGCCGTCGGCGAACATGGTCTCGGACTGCGAGGCGTTGATGTGGCCGGGCTGGTAATGCACGTCCAGGCGATCGACGACGTATTGCACGTTGGTGTCGCCAGCGTGGAACTTGATTGCCGCATCGACGTTCCACTTCACGATCTGGCTGTCGAGGAACAGCGTGGTGTAGGCGTTGCCGCGGCCGTCGAAGGCGGTGTGCAGCGGGCCGAGGCCGAGTTCGACTTCGGCGACGATGGCCTTGTCGACGTCGTCGAGCTTGCCGTCGAACCAGTCCAGCACCTTGGCGAGTTCGATCACGGTGCCGGTCGGCGACAGCTTGCCGGCGCAGATGAAGTACTTGCCGTCCGGGCTGGCGTTGACCCCGTGCGGGTTCTTCGGCACGGACACATAGGCGACCAGCGCGGTCGTGGGGTCGGCGTTGGCTGCCTTGGTGCCATCGACCACCGGCACCTTGGAGGCGCCGTAGGTGGTGAACTTGCCGTCCTTGACCGCCTGCTCGATGCGGCCGATGTTGAAGAAGATGCAGGCGTCGCGTTCGGCCGACATCATGCCTTCATAGTGGTAGCCGCCTTCGGTGTTGTACTGGTTCGAGGCGGCGAGCTTGCCGTCGTACGAGGTTGCGACGAGGTCGCAGTTGCCGTCGATCAGAACCTGCCAGCGGACCTCCATGGTCTCGGCATCGACGCAGCTGAAGAGCGCGCGGTATTGTTCCGGCGAGTCGATGTCACGGCCGTCATTCGGCAGCGGAGTATGGAACTCGGCGCCGCAGAACACGCGGGTGGTGTAGTTGATGGCGGGGTCGACCGGGTCGCGCTTGTCCGGGAAGATGCCGTGGAAGCCCTGCACGTTGGGCAGTTGGGTGATCTTGTCGCACACCAGGTAGTCGAGCCGGATGCGGGCGATGCGGCTGTTGATCTTGTCGTTGATCCAGGCATAGCGGCCGTCGTAGTTGCCGTCCTTGTAGGAGGCATGGGTGTGGTGGGTGTCGCCGACGGTGTAGCGCAGGCTGCCGTCGGGCTTGGTGCCCATGACGGCTTTCGATTCGTTGGTGATGCCCCAGCCCACCAGCGCGTCGGGCACGAAGCATGGCACGCGGTGCAGTTCGCGCCCGGACGGCAGGCCGAGCACACGGAAGTCGCCGGTGTGGCCGCCGCTCCACAGACCGTAGTAGGTGTCGAGCTCGCCCGGGGCCAGGTGGACCGAACTGTGTGCGGCGGCCGGGGCCGCAGCAGGCGCGGGTGCGGCCGCCGGGGCGGACGCAGCGGCAGGGGCGGATTCGTTGTTGCATGCCGAAAGCCCGACCGACAGGCCGGCACCGGCCAGGCCGGCGAAGGCGGCGGTGTTGAGGAACTTGCGGCGGCTCGGGTCGGGCATCGTACCGGCCTGGTCCATCTTCACTACTTCATTCATGATCGTGTCGCTCCCGTTCTGGCTTGATCGGTGTTCGTCCGGACACCCGAGCCCCGCCTGTGCGCGGAATGGATGCCTCTGACAAGATGCCCTGTGGCGTTTTGTCGCAGGGAGACTCTAGATCGGGCCAGAACTGCGATCCTTGATCTGTGTTAAGGATGTTCGTCATGCCCTGACCGTATCTGGACTCTCCTGCAACTGGATTTCGATCGAATGAACCGGCCGTACCGCCCGCCCGACACCCCGCTGCCCGCTGCCACGGAGCTGCAGCCCGCCGGCGCTGCAACTGCCGAGCCCGAGATCGCCGCGCTGCGCACCGGCGGTCGCCGCCTGCTGCACCTGCGCTGGCTGTCGTTCTCCGCGATGGTGGCGATGGCGGTGCTGGTGTTTCCGCTGCTGGCGCCGCTCCATCCCGTGCAGCCGCTGCTGGGCGTGGCGCTGATCCTCGCGCTGGCGAACCTGCTCCTGCTTGCCGGTCCGGTGCGCTGGCTCGACGGGCATGGCGGCGCCTGCGTGCAGTTGCTGTTCGACCTGCTCGGCTGGGGCGCTTTCCTGTATTTCGGCGGCGGTGTCACCAACCCCGCCATTTCGTTGCTGCTGCCGGTGGTGGCGGTGGGGGCGTCGGTCCTGCCGGCGCGCCAGGCCTGGCTGCTGGCGGCGGTGGCGGTCGGCGTCTACGCGGTGCTGTGGGAGTTCCATTGGCCGGTGCATCTGGCCGATGCCGCCACCGCGATGCGCTGGCATCTCGCCGGCATGTGGATCAGCTTCGCGCTGGCTGCGGCAACCGTGGTGTGGTTCATCGTCAGGCTCAATGCCGAACTGGCGAAAGGCGAGGCCGCGCTGGCCGAGGCGCGCGCCGCGCGGGCGCGCGACGCCTACGTCGTCGGCCTGGGCAATCTGGCCGCAGGTGCCGCGCACCGGCTGGGGACGCCGCTCGGCACGCTGCGCATCCTGACCGATGAGCTGCTGCGGCGACAGGATCTGGATGCCGGCGTGCGCGAAGACCTCGGCCTGATGCGCGAGCAGCTGGAGCACTGCCGGGGCATCCTCAACAGCCTGACGCGCGAGGCCGGCCAGCAGCGCGCCGAAGGCGGCGGGGCGGAATACGCCGGACCATGGCTGCGCGCCGCGGCGGCGCGCTGGCAGCGCCTGCGCCCGGAAGCCGGCTTGCGGCTGGACATCGCGCCCGAACTGTCCGCGCTCAGCCTCGTTGCCGACGCGAGCCTGGCCGAAGCGCTGCAGAACCTCATCGACAACGCGGCCAACGCCAACGCGGCGGCGGGCCGGGCCGGCACCGAGGTGGAAATGCATGCCGCGCCGGACGGCGGCATGCTGCGGATCGAGGTGCTGGACTGCGGCCCCGGCATCGACGGCGTGCGGCTCGAGGCAGCGCGCCATGCTCCGCTCGGCAGCCACGCCGAAGGCATGGGCGTCGGGCTGATGCTGGCGCACGCGGCGGTCGAGCACCACGGCGGGGGGCTGGATTTCCTTGCTCGCCCCGGCGGCGGCACCATCGCACGCGTTGTCGTGCCGCTGAGCCCGCCCGCAGCCTGAACCGGGGGGCTTCCGTCGCGGTGCTTCCGTCGCCGAGCTGCGCACTCGACGATCGGAGCTCACGGCCTCGCGCTCCGGCCCGGTGGCCTTTGAGCACAACCGGCGGTAGTCACCGCGCTGCCGCGGGAGCGTGACGGGCGCCGGTTGAGGCCAGCATCTGCTCCAGCGTCTCGTGGGAAAGCTCGCCCACGTAGCGTGTGCTCAAGCGTCCCCGGGCATCGAAGAACAGCGTGGTGGGCAAGCCCGTCTGCCCGCCCAGGTTCGCGCCTGCCTGGCCTTTGGGGTCGAGCAGCACGTGGCTCAGCTCGAGCTGCCGGCTGGCAAGGAAGCGCCGCACTTCCTCGGCAGGCTCGCCCTGGTTCAGGAAGACGAAATGAACCCGTGGATGCTCGATCTGCGCCTGTTGCAGCAAGGGCATTTCGCGCCGGCACGGCGGGCACCAGGTGGCCCAGAGATTGACGACGGTCGGCTTGCCCGAGAAGGACTGCAGCTCGATCTGCGTGCCGTCCAGGGTCCGGGCGGTGGCCGCAGCAAGGCGGATGTCGTTGCCCGCGTGCACCAGCAAGGCCATGGAGCCGAGCACCCAGGCGGCGGTGCCGCTGCCCATGCCGGCCATCAGTGGCCTGCGCACGGATGGCTGCCTGCGCATCAGCGCCAGGGCGTAGAGCCAGCCCGCGATCACGCCGATCTGGCCGTTCCAGCCGCCGTCGCGGATGTCCAGCGGCGCCTGCAGGAAGGCCTCGCGGTACTCGAACACGAAAGCCAGCCGCGCGGCAAGCAGCGTGACCAGCAGCACCCGCCAGGCCATCGCCCAGAACCCGGCGGCCTGGCGCCGGTCCAGAACCATGCCGACCGCCAAACCCAGGGCCGCGGCTCCCGCGGCGAGCAGCAGGGGCCATGGCAATGCCAGGGAGCCGATATGCTGTACCGGATTCATGTTTCACACTTCGATGCCATGCAACACATCCAGATCATCTCCCCGTCCAGCGTACGTGAAAACGCCCTGGCACGCAGGGAACGGGCACACGGCTCCGACATGCATGCCTTCCTCTGCGGCTTGAATGAAGCAGTTGCGACATGATCGGCATCGGCCCGTTTCCGGTTCGTGCCGTCATCGTCTTTGGCGCCGTGCTGCTGGCCTGGGCAGTGGCACGGCTGGTCGCCAGGCGCTTGCCGGACGGGGCGTGCAAGAAGGCGGCTGGCGGTTTGCTGCTCGACAGCGTGTTCTGGGGCGTGCTGGCCGCCCGTCTGGGCTACATCGTGCAGTGGTGGGAAGAATACGCCGCGGCGCCGGCTTCCATGATCGCCATCGGCGACGGCGGTTTCACCTGGTGGATCGGCGTTGTCGCGGCCCTGCTGTTCGTCTGGTGGCGAAGCCGCACGATGTCCGCGCTGCGCGTCCCCGTGGTCGCGGGCATCGCGGCGGGCGTGCTGGGCTGGTTCGCCGGCGGCGGGGTGCTGGCGCTGCTGCACCAATCCGGGCCGCCGCTGCCCGACGTGCAGGTGAGCACGCTCGATGCCCGGCCGCTCAGCTTGAGTGCTTATGCAGGGCGGCCGGTCGTGCTCAACCTGTGGGCGAGCTGGTGCCCGCCTTGCCGCCGCGAGATGCCGGTGTTCGAGCAGGCGCAGCAGGATTTCCCGCAGGTCGCCTTCGTCATGCTCAACCAGGGAGAAAGTGCGCAGCAGGCGCTCGCTTTCCTGCAAGGCGAGCGCTTGAGGCTCAAGGATGTGCTGCTCGACCCCTCGTCCCAGGCCATGCAGGTCTTCGGTTCGCGCGGCCTGCCCACCACCTTGTTCTTCGATGAACAAGGAAGGCTGGTGGATACCCACATGGGCGAACTGACGACCGCCAGCCTCAGGAGCACGCTGATGCGCCGGTTCGGGCAGGCTCCCAATCCCTGAAAAACGGGATCAGATCGCTTCCATGACGGCGCGCAGGAACTGCTGCGTACGCTCGTGCTGCGGGTTGCCGAACAGTTCCTCGGGACTGCCCTGTTCGGCGATGCGCCCGGCGTCGAAGAAGCAGACGCGGTCGGCGAATTCGCGTGCGAAGCCCATCTGGTGGGTCACCATCAGCATCGTGAGCTGATGCGCCGAACCCAGCTCGCGGATCACGTTCAGCACTTCGCCGCACAGCTCGGGATCGAGCGCCGAAGTGACTTCGTCGAACAGCATCACGCGCGGGCGCATCGCCAGCGCACGGGCGATCGCCACGCGCTGCTGCTGGCCGCCGGACAGCTGGGCGGGATGGTGGTCGAGTTTGTCGGCCAGCCCGACCATGGTCAGCAATTCGGCGGCGCGCGTGTGGGCCTCTTCCTTGCCGAGGCCGAGCACGCTCATCGGTGCTTCCATGCAGTTCTGTACCGCGCTCATGTGCGGGAACAGGTTGAAGTGCTGGAACACCATGCCGATGTGGCTGCGCATCTTGCGCAGATGGCGGGCGTCGGCCGGCACCAGGCCGTCGCCCTGCGGCATGTGGGTGAGCGGCTCGCCGTCGATGTGGATCACGCCGTCGTCGATGCGCTCGAGCGCCATCAGCACCCGCAGCACCGTGGTCTTGCCCGAGCCGGACGGGCCGATGATGGCGACTTTCTCGCCGCTGGCGACGTCGAGATCGAGCTGGTCGAGCACCGTGAGCGCGCCGTAGCGCTTGGAGACGCGCTCGAAGCGCACCATCGGTGTTTCGGATGAGGAGGCGGGGGATTCGTTCATGACCGGGGAGCGGCGCGCACGCCGAGGCGGCGTTCGAGGAGCCGGATCAGCGCGCTCGCAAGCAGGCTGAAGACGAGGAAGTAGAGGCCGACCAGCGTGATCGGCTCGGTGTACTGGAAGCTCTCGGAGCCGAGGATCTTTGCCGTCTGCATCAGCTCCAGCACGCCGATCGCCGACAGCAGCGGCGTTTCCTTGAACAGCGCGACCAGGTAGTTGCCCAGGGCGGGCACGATCGGCGGAATGGCCTGCGGCAGGATGATGCGGCGGAAGGTGGCCTGCGGCGGCAGGTTCAGCGCGGCCGCGGCTTCCCACTGCCCGCGCGGCACGTTGTCGATGCCGGCGCGATAGACCTCGGCGCAGTAGGCGCCGTAGTGCAGGCCGATCGCGATCAGGCCGGCCAGCATGGCGTCGAGCGCGAGGCCGAATTCCGGCAGGCCGTAGTACAGGAAGAAGATCTGGATCAGCAGCGGCGTCGAGCGGATGAACTCCACCACCGCGGCGGCGGCATGGCGTACCAGCGGATTGGCCGCCATGCGGCAGACGGCGAGGACGAGGCCGATCACCAGCGCGAGGGCGAAGCCGAGCAGCGTGGCCTGCAGCGTGATCAGCGCGGCCTCGCCGAGAATCGGCAGGATCTCATGGACGTAGTTCCAGTCCCAATGTGCGTTCATCGCGCCTCCTTGCCACGCAGCAGCCGGCGGCCGGCGCGGCGCTCCAGCGCGCGCATGGCCAGCGTCACCAGCAGCGACAGCGCGAGGTAGATCAGCAGCACGATGCCGAAGATTTCCACCGTGCGCAGCGTCGTCTGGTTCAGTTGCTGGGCCTTGAAGGCGAGATCGGACAGCGTGATCAGCGAGACCAGCGACGTCGCCTTCAGCAGCTCGATGAAGAGATTGCCCCAGGGTGGGATCATGGCGACGAAAGCCTGCGGCAGGACGATCCGCCGCAGCGTGCGGAAGCGGCCGAGGTTCAGCGCGCTGGCGGCCTCCCACTGGCCGCGCGGCACGGCCTCGATCGCGCCGCGCATCACTTCGCTGCCGTAGGCGCCGATGTTGAGGCCGAGCGCGGCAATGCCCGCCGTCATCGGCGACAGGCTGATGCCGAGCATCGGCAGCACGAAGAACAGCCAGAACAGCTGCACCAGGGCGGAGGTGCCGCGGAACAGCTCGACGTAGGCGACTGCGAGCCAGCGCAGCGGCAGTGGAGCGTAGAGCCGTGCCGTGGTAGCGAGCAGCGCGGCCACGACCGCGACCAAGCTGCCGCCGGCGGCTACCTGTACGGTGGTCGCCGCGCCGCGCAGCAGCTCGGGCAGGAAATCGCGAAAGCCGGCGAAGCTGGAGACGAGCAGCCCGCCGGCAAAGCCGAGGATGGCGACCGCGGCCAGCGCGCCGGCGGCAGGACTGGACCCGGTCGGGCCCGTCCTATTCGCCGGCACAATGCTGATCGGCCGTCATCTCGGGCAGGTTGGAGGCGTCGAAGCCGAACGCCTTCACCATCGCCAGGTGTTCTTCGGTGCCGACGAACCTGGCGAGCTCCCGATTGACGGCGTCGCGCAGTTCGGTGTCCTCCAGGCGGAAGGCGAAGGAGCCTTCGCCGCGATAGCGCTTGCCTTCGTGGGTGAAAGTGAAGGGTTCGGCACGCTCGATCGCCTCGTCCTTGCCCGCCAGCTCGCCTGCGGCCATCGCATTGAAGGCGGCGGCCGAGACGCGGCCGGCCTTGACCGCGGCGACGGCAGCGGCGAAGTCGGGCACGATCATCTGCTGCTGTCGAGTCATGCCGGCCAACTGGCCGTGCTCGATCTCCGCCGTGCCGGCGACGAAGGCCAGCTTCTTGCCGCTGCTCGCGGCGTCGGCATAGGTGTGGATGCCGTCCGGGTTGCCTTTCCTGACCACCAGGGCGTCGCCGACGCCGTAGGTGGGGTTGGCGAACAGCACCTGCTTGCAGCGCTTGGGCGTGATGTACATCGACGCGACGATGGCGTCGAAGCGCCCGGCCTTCAGGCCGGGGATCAGCGCGCCCCATTCGGTCAGCACGCCTTCGACCTTGCCGACGCCGAGCTGCTTCATGATGTGGCGGAACACGGTGGGCGATTCGCCGGTGAGTTCGCCCGAGGTGGTGGCGTAGGCGTAGGGCGCCTCGTTGGCGAAACCGACGCGGATGCTGCCTTCGCGCTGGATGCGTTCCAGCGTGGTCTCGGCCGCGGCGGGGCCGATGCCGGCCAGCGCCGTGGCGATCAGCGCGGCGAGCAGGCCGCCGCGGCGGAGGCGTCGCTGCCCGTTCATGGTGAAACCTCCGTCTGGATGGGCGTGAAGTCCTGCCGTTCGGCGATGAACGAAGGCCGTGGCGGCAAGCCGCAGAAGGGCGCGGCCGGCGTGTTGTGCACGCTGTTGTAGACGAAGAAGACGTTGCTGCGCGGCAGCGGCGTGATGTTGGAGCTCGAGCCGTGCATCACGTTGCAGTCGAAGAAGGTCACCGAGCCGGCCGGGCCGGTGGGGGCGAGGATGCCGAAGTCCTCGACCAGCTGCTTCAGGCTGGCATCGTCGGGCACGCCGACCTCCTGGCGCCGCAGCGAGGCGAGGTAGTGCGCCTCCGGCGTGGCGCCGACGCAGGAGATGTAGCGCTGGTGCGAGCCGGGGATGATCATCAGCGGGCCGTTGTGCGGCGTGTTGGGCGTCAGGCTCACCGAGCAGCTCACCATCCGCATTGCCGGCACGCCGTCCTCCATGTGCCAGGTCTCGAAATCGGAGTGCCAGTAGAACTCCTTGCCGCGGAAGCCGCCCTTGTAGTTGATGCGCGACTGGTGCAGATAGACTTCGCTGCCCAGCAACTGGCGCGCGATCGCCACCAGCCTGGGGTGGGCACACAGCCGGCGCAGCACGGCGCTGCGCTTGTGGACTTCGAACAGCGAGCGCAGCTCGCCGCTGTCGGGTTCGATGACGGCTTCCGCCGCCTGCCTGACGGCTTCGTCGCGGCGCAGCGCGTCGAGCTCGGCGAGGTAGGCGTCGAGCTCGTCGGCGCCGATCAACTGCTCGAAAGTCAGATAGCCGTTGTCGCGGTAGAAGCGCAGCTCGGCCTCGTCCAGCGGGCCGTCGCCGACGCCGCCATGGACCACCGGATCCCGGCGCTCGGTGATGCGCGGCTCGGGCCAGAAGCGGGACGGATAACGGTCGTCGTCCCGCGGCCGCGCCTGTGCGGCCTGCGCTGACAGGGTCGTCGTCATGGCATGCTCCTCCTCAGTCGGCCAGCGCGTAGGCACCGCTTTCGTCATGCACTTCGCGCCCGCTCAGCGGCGGGTTGAAGACGCACACCATGCGCATCGGCACGCCCTTGTTGGCGCGCAGGATGTGGCGGTCGTGGTCGTTGAGGGCGTACAGCGTGCCCGGCCGGATGGAATGGGTGAGGCCGGTGGCGAGATCGGTGATCTCGCCCTCGCCTTCGATGCAATAGACCGTCTCGAGGTGGTTGCGGTACTCCATTTCGAGCTCGGCGCCGGCCTTGATGATGGTGTCGTTGACCGAATAGCCCATGCCGTCCTGCTTGTAGATGAGGCGGCGGCTGGTCCAGCCGTCGGTGTCCACGTCGGCGGCGGTGCCGAGGATGTCGTCGAGATGCTTCACGATCATGGTTCGGGTCCTCGATGTCTGTTTTGTTTTGGGAAGTGCTGGCGCGATTCAGGCGACCTGGCCGACGTCTTCGGCCAGCACCGAGGCCAGCGCGTCGTCGATGATGTCCAGGCCCTTGCCCAGCGTGGCTTCGTCCATGGTCAGGCTGGGCAGCAGCTTCAGCACCTGGTCGTTGATGCCGGCGGTCTCGATGATCAGGCCGCGCTCGAAGCAGGCCTGCGAGACGCGGCCGGCGAGTTCGGGGTTGCCGAACTCGACGCCCTGGATCAGGCCGCGGCCCCGCACCGTGCCGTCGACACCGTGCGACTTCAGCATGCGCTGAAGGCGTTTCCGTACCAGCGCGCTTTTCTGTTCCACTGCCCGGCTCAGGTGGTCGTCCTGCCAGAAGTGCTCCAGCGCCGCGGTGGCGGTGACGAAGGCGGGGCAATGGCCGCGGAAGGTGCCGTTGTGCTCGCCCGGCTCCCACTGGTCCAGTTCGGGGCGGATCAGCACCAGTGCGAGCGGCAGGCCGTAGCCGGACAGCGACTTCGACAGCGTGACGATGTCGGGCTCGATGCCGGCTTCCTCGAAGCTGAAGAAGCGCCCGGTGCGCCCGCAGCCGACCTGGATGTCGTCGACGATCAGGACGATGCCGTTGTCGCGGGTGATCTTGCGCAGGCGGCGCAGCCACTCGGCGCTGGCGATGTTGACGCCGCCTTCGGCCTGCACCGTCTCGACGATCACCGCGGCCGGCACTTCCATGCCGCTGCCGTTGTCGAGCAGCATCGCTTCGAAGTAGTCGAGGGTGTCGACGTCGCTGCCGAGATAGCCGTCGAAGGGGACGGAAGCCGCGTGCGACAGCGGCACGCCGGCGCCGGCGCGCTTGAAGCCGTTGCCGGTCACCGCCAGCGAACCCAGCGTCATGCCGTGGAAGGCGTTGGTGAAGCTCACCACCTGCTCGCGGCCGGTGACCTTGCGCGCCAGCTTCAGCGCCGCCTCGACCGCGTTCGTGCCGGTGGGGCCGGGGAACTGGAGCTTGTACCTCAGGCCGCGCGGCTCGAGGATCAGCGCGTTGAAGCGTTCGATGAAGCGCGCCTTCGCCGTGCTGTACATGTCCAGCGTATGGGTGATGCCGTCCGCCAGCAGGTAGTCGGTCAGCGCGCGCTTGATCGGCTCCGGGTTGTGGCCGTAGTTGAGCACCCCGGCGCCGCAGAAGAAATCGAGATAGCGCCGGCCGCGCTGGTCGCTCATCCAGGGACCTTTGGCCGTGGTGAATACTGCGGGGAAATTGCGGCAATAGCCGCGGACCTCGGATTCGTGTCGTTCGAAGACGTTCATCAGACTCCTCCTTGTAGTGGTTCGAGTGGTGGCGCCAGCGGGCGGGTACCCGCGAGTGGTGCCGGCCGACGGCGCCGGCAAAGCGCCGGGCGGGCGCCGTCCCCGGTGCAGAGGCTCAGTGTGCCGAGCCGTCGAGCGGACCGATGCGGTACAGGGGTTCCGCAGGGTGCGGACGGGGAAACAGCTCCGGTGTGAACAGCGGCGAGACTTCGCAGTCCGCGCCGCAGTCGCGGGCGAAGCGGCGAAACAGTGCCTGTGACGCCGCGTTGTCGTCGGCGACGGTGGCGGTGACCCACTTGCAGCCGCGATTGGCCGGCAGCGCGGCCCATTCCTGCAGCAGCTTCAGCCCCAGGCCCTGGCCGCGGAGTTCCGGCAGTACGCCGATCTGCCAGACGAAGGCCGTGTCGGGCCGGCGTGGCGGGTGGTAGCCGACGACGGTGCCGACGATGCGGCCGTCGCGTTCGGCGACCAGGCAGGTGTCACCGAAATCGGCCGCGAACAGCAGATAGAAATACGCCGAGTTGAGTTCCAGCGCGCCGGTCGCATCGACCAGTTGCCACAGGGCGGCGCCGTCGCCGGGGCGTGCGGAGCGGAAATGAAGGGAAGGGGAGATGCTCGTGGTGCTTCGGTCCGTGTCGTTCATGCCATGGGTTGTTTGTCGGTGGTGCGGCGTTTGCCAGCGGATGGCGAGCGGCACACCAAACCGTCAGGGAACAGGATCACCTGCCGGCCGGCCCCGCAGGGCCTACAAAGGAACTCAAGCGACGCTCAGGCCGTTGAATGAAGCCGACCGCGCCGGCGCAGAAGCAGGCAGTCAGGAATCGGCGAAAGGAATTCGATGCAAGCAGTGCATCAACATTTGTATAAATTATATTGCAGCAAATGCAATTAAGGCAAGCATCCAGTCCATGCTCACACGGATGGCGGGCCGGATTCCTTTCGCGCCCGGGAGGTGGCACCATTGCACGCCTGACCCCTCCGCCTGCCGCATGAGCCCCGAACACGCCCCCGTCCTGCTCGTCGTCGATGACGATCCCGCCTTCAACCGGGTGCTGTCGCGTGCGCTGGCGCAGCGCGGCTTCGACACCTACGGCGCCACCGACAGCGAAGGCGCGCTCGAGCTGGCGCAGGACCATGCGCCCGAGTTCATCGTGCTCGACCTCAACATCGGCGGCGAATCCGGCCTCAAGCTCATCCGCCCGCTGCTCGAAGCCAGCCCCGATGCGCGCATCCTGGTGCTGACCGGCTATGCCAGCATCGCCACCGCGGTCGACGCGGTGAAGCTCGGCGCCGTCCAGTACCTGGCCAAGCCGGCCGAGGTCGATGCCATCGTCAAAGGGCTGCAGGCCGAAGTCGTCGTCATCGACGAGCATGCGCCCGATGCGCCGATGTCGGTCGACCGGCTGGAGTGGGAGCACATCCAGCGCGTGCTGGGCGAGCACGACGGCAACATCTCGGCCACCGCGCGGGCGTTGCAGATGCACCGTCGCACCCTGCAACGCAAGCTCGCCCGTCCGCCGAGCGGCGACTGAGGCCGTTCTCCATGTCCGATACCCGCCATCCGCTCAAGGCGGATCTGCTGCTCGTGCTGGCGACCCTGGTGGCCGCCGCCGGCTGGATCTTCTCCAAGGAGTCGCTCGCGGGCCTGCCGCCGCTGATGTTCATCGGCACCCGCTTCATGCTGGCCGGCGTGGTGCTGGCGGCCTTCAGCTGGACGCAGCTGCGGGCGATGAGCGGAGCCAATTGGCGCGGCGCGCTGCTGATCGGCGTGTTGTTCGCACTGGCGATGGGCTTCTGGATCGGCGGCCTCCACCACGCCAGCCACCTGGGTGAAGGCGCCTTCATCTCCAGCCTGGGCGTGGTGCTGGTGCCGCTCGTCGGCCGCCTGTTCTTCGGTGAGCGTCCGCCCCGCGTCGCCTGGGTGTCGATGCCGCTGGCGCTGGCCGGCTTCGCCTGTCTGTCGCTGGAGCACGGTTTCCGCTTCGAGCCCGGGCAATGGTTCTTCCTGGCTGCCGCGGTGGTGTTCGCGGTGCTGATCAATCTCAACGGCCGGGTAGTGCGCAGCGTGCCGCCGCTGGCGCTGAGCACGGTGCAGGTGATGACGGTCGGCGTGCTGATGCTGCCGCTGTCGGCGCTGTTCGAAACCTGGCCCGAAGCGGTGTCGATGCCGGTGCTGGGCTGGCTGCTCGCCAGCGCGCTGCTGGCGACCACCCTGCGCTTCTTCGTCCAGCTCTACGGCCAGAGCCTGACCACGCCCAGCCATGCCGCGCTGATCCTGATGCTGGAGCCGATGTGGACCGCGATGGTCGCCGCATGGTGGTTCGGCGAACGCATGAGCGAACTGCAGCTCTTCGGCTGCGGGTTGATCTTTTCGGCGCTGGTGCTGAGCCGCTGGCGGCTGGTGGTGGATGTGCTGAAGGCGGTCACAGGGCGGTGAACGCCCGGCTACCGCCGCGCCGCATGCGGGCGCGGCGGCGCCCGCGCACTTCGCGGCTGCGGCTCACAGCCTGAAGCGGCCCAACAGGTCGTCCAGCTGCGTCGACAGCGCCTGCAGGTTGCCGCTGGCCTCGTTCAACTGAGCGGCGATCTGCGTGGTGCCGGCGGTGAGCTGGCTGATGCCCTCGATGTTGTGGTTGATCTCCCCGACCACGTCGGATTGCTCCTCGGTGGCGGTGGCGACCTGGAGGTTCTGGTCGCTGATCTGTTGATGTGGCCGTTGATCTGCTCCAGCGCGGCGGAGGCCTTGCCGGCGTATTCCACACCAGCGTGCTCTGCTGGCGGCCCTTGACCATGGTTTTCATGCGCTTCGACGCCACGCCGTGACGCATGCGCCGATTGCCGACACCTCCGCGGATGATCCGGCGTTGATCATCTACACGTCCGGCACGACCGGAAAGTCGACGGGCTTGTGGCAGTAATTGATAATTATTACCATTAACCGGTTTCCCCTTGCCCCCATCAGGCTCTGCCATGCCCCTCGTCCCGAACGGCGTGTGCCGCGAGCCGGTCGCCATGCAGCTCTTGCGGCTGAACCGTGTTCTGCGGCCCGGACTCAGTTTGAACTCCGCCTGCGACATGCACGATGAAAGCGTGTCCCGGCAAGCCACGGTGGACGAAGGCGTACGCATCGTGATGGTGCTGGATGGCGCCATCGATGTCGCCTACGGCGGGCGCGGGCTGAAGCTGGCGCATGCCCAGGGCGCGGATGCGGGCATGGTGGTGCTGCACGAGCCCGAGGAATGCCGGCGAGTCGCGCACCGGGGCGACTGGTCGCGGCGTATCTGCATCGGCCTGGGTCACCAATGGCTGGAAGAATCCTTTGGCGCACGGGCAGAGCGCACGCCGGCCCTTCCCGCGCATCTGGAAGCTCGGCTGTGGACCGCCTCCAGCAAGGCGCGCGTGCTCGCCGAGCAGCTTCTGCATCCGCCGCTCATGCCGTCCATGCTGATCGGCATGTACCTGGAAAGCCGTGCCATCGAATTGGTCATGGAGGCGTTTTCCCGTACGCAGGCCGGCGATTGCGCAGCATCGGGCGGACCGCTGCGCCCGGTCGTCCACCGGCGCATGCTCGAACTGAGGTGCTGGCTGAGCGAAAACGCAGCCCTGCCGCTCAGCATCGACGAGATCGCCCGGCACGCAAACACCACGGCCACCACGCTGCAGCGGCAGTTCCGGCAAGCGATGGGCATGACGGTGTTCGATTTCCTGCAGCGCGAACGCCTGTCATTGGCGCGCCATGCTCTGGAGCACGATGGGCTGAGCGTGGCGCAGGCGTCGGAACTGGCCGGCTATACCAATCCCGGCAGTTTTGCCACTGCCTTCCGCCGCCGGTTCGGCTTGACGCCCAGGCAGGTGCGCGCAGGTCTCTAGCCAGCGCGCTGCGCACATTGCCGTTATCGCGAAGAATTCTGCCGTTCACACGAAGGCTTGCCTCGCATCCCCATGGAAAAATGAATAAGAACCACTCTCATTGATCCTCAGGAGATGCTTCGTGCCGGCCATCGCCACGACCCCCTCGCCTTGCTTCATTCGCCTGCGGCCGTCCCTTTCCCGCCATGCGGCGGTCTATCCGCTGCTGGCTGCACTGCTCGTCCATGTCGGCGCGCTCCACGCCGAAGAAACGTCCGTCATGCTGGCACCGGTCACCGTCAATGCCTACCGGCCTGCAGACAGCATCGGCGCATCGACCAAGACCGACACGCCGCTGGTCGAAGTACCCCAATCGGTATCGGTGATCGAGCGCCGCGAAATGGACCAGCGCGGCGTGCAGAACCTGAACGAAGCCACCCGCTACACCGCAGGTGTGCTGCCGGAAAGCCAGGGCATCGACAACCGGGTGGATGACCTGTACATCCGTGGCTTCGACGCAGGCAGCTTCGGCGCCAACGTCATGCTCGACGGGCTGCGAGCGCCATCCGACAGCAGCCTGAGCTGGAACCGGACCTCCTTCAATACCTGGAACCTGGAGCGGGTGGAAGTGCTCAAGGGGCCGTCCAGCGTGCTCTACGGACAACTGGCGCCCGGCGGCATGGTCAACCAGGTGAGCAAACGGCCCAGGCTGGACCAGGAGCAGGTTCTGCAACTGCAGGTCGACGGCCACGGACGCGGGCAGACGGCGTTCGACATCGGTGGCGCCAATGGCGACGGGAATCTGATGTGGCGGCTGGTCGGCCTGTATGCCGACGGCGATACGCAGATCCGCCACACCGATCACAAGCAATGGTTCATCGCACCCAGCGCCACGCTGCGCTTCAACGGCGGCGCCACCCGCCTGACGCTGCAAGGCCTTTACCAGAAGGACAGCGGCGGCAGCACCTTCCAGTTCCTGCCTTATCAGGGGACGGTGGTGAAGGGCGCCAGGGGCTACATCAAGAACGACACCTTCCTGGGCGAGCCGAACTGGAATGTCTACGACCGCGAGATCTGGGCGGCCGGCTGGCAGCTCGAACATCAGTTCAACGATGCCTGGAAGCTGAGCCAGAACGCCCGCTACACGCACGTGGACTCGCTCTATCGGGCCACCGTGGGCAATGGCAGGCGCGGTGCGCCGCTCACCGATTTCAATACCCTGATCGACGGCCGCAGCCTGCAGCGGCGCGCGGTGCAGGGTATCGGCGATTCCGATGCGCTGACCATCGATACCCGGGTGGAGGGTACGTTCGGCTCCGGCGCGGCAGTCCATACGCTGGTGGCCGGCTTCGACTGGCAGGAAAGCGACTGGACCTTCCTGCGCCATGCCGCGCAGGTCTCGCCCGCCGCCATCGCCATCGACGTCTACGATCCGATCCATACCCATTACGATTTCGCACCCACGCTGCTTCCCCAGATGTCCACCCGCGAAACCGACACCCAGGCCGGCATCTATCTGCAGGACCAGATTGCGCTGGATCGCTGGCGCTTCACGCTGGGCGGCCGCTACGACAAGACCCGTATCGATTCGCTCAATCGGTTGAATGGGCAGCGGCAGGATACGCGCGACGAGGCTTTCACCGGCCGTGCTGGGGTGAGCTATCTGTTCGACAATGGCATCGCACCCTATCTGAGCTATGCCGAATCCTTCCAGCCCACCGCTGGCACGAAACGCGAGGGCGGCAGTTTCAAACCCGTGACCGGCAAGCAATGGGAAGCCGGCGTGAAATACGAGCCGGCCCGCATCGACGGCATGATCACGCTCTCGGCCTATGAACTGACGCAGAAGAACGTGCTGACAGCCGATCCGCGCAACGCCGCCGACGAAAGCTTCCAGGTGCAGACCGGCGAGGTGCGCGTGCGCGGCATCGAACTGGAAGGCCGCATCACGCCGCAGCCCGGGTTCAGCGTGATTGGCGCGCTCACGCGGATGAGCTCCGAGGTCGTCCGCAACAACGATGGCTACACCGGCAACCGCATGGTCCGCGTGCCCGACTGGATGGGTTCGCTGTGGATGGACTACACCATCCAGGGCGGGCCGCTGCGCGGGCTGGGCGTGGGCGCAGGCGCGCGCTACGTGGGGGAGACCCGGGGCGATCTGGCCAACTACCTGCACATTCCTTCGTACACGCTGTACGACGCGGCGATCCGCTACGACGTCGGCAAGGTCGGCAACATGAACCTGCGCCTGTCGCTCAACGCCAGCAACCTGGCCGACAAGCGCTACGTCGCCACCTGCACCGCCGCCACCTCGTGCTACTACGGCACCGGGCGCACGGTCATGGCCAATGCGAGGCTGAGCTGGTGAGACGGCGCCGTTTCATGGCGACGACTGCTGCAGGTATCACCGCGCTCGCCGCAGCGCGATGGCTGCTTCCCGCCTCGCTGCTGGCCTTGCATCCCGGCCGCCGGGCGACGGCGGCTGCGCAGTCCGGTGCCGAGGCGCCCGGCTGGCCGCGCCGCTTCGAGAATGCCGATGGCTCGGTCACCGAGATTGCCCGGCGCCCGCGCCGCATCCTGTCGACGTCGGTCACCGCGACCGGCACCCTGCTGGCGATTGACGCACCGGTTGCCGCCAGTGCCAGTTCCGCCAATGGCGCATTCTTCGAGCAATGGGCCGCGGTGGCACGCGAGCGCGGCGTGACCAGGTTGTGGCCGGCCGGGCAGGTCGATCTCGAGGTTGCCTATGCCGCCCAGCCCGATCTCATCGTCGTCTCGGGCAACGGCGCCGATTCGGCCCGCGAACAGTTCGACCGTCTGCAAGCCATCGCCCCCGCCATCATGGTCGATTACGGCCGCCAGGATTGGCAGGGCCTGGCCGTTCAGCTTGGCCTGGCCTTGGGCATGGAGGCCGAGGCCCGTGACGCCATTGCGCGCTTCGACGCCCGGGTGGTGGAGGCCCGCGCCCACTTGCGGATTCCGGAAGGCCTGGCCAACATCGTCAGTTACAACGGCCCCGGCGTGGACAATCCCATCGCCACCGCGAACAGCCCGCACGCGCGGCTGCTGCAGGCACTGGGCTTTCGCATCGAATCCGCCGATCCTGCCTGGCACGGCGCGCTGGGCCAGGCAGGCGACTTCGTCTGGGCGCCCTATGAAGCCCTGACCCGCCTCACCGCGCAGACCACCTTCGTGCTGCGCGCGGATGACTCCGGAGCCGCCGCGATGCTGCGCGATCCCGTGCTCGCCAACCTGCCATCGGTACGGGCCCGGCAAGTCTACGGGCTGGGCAGGAACTCGTTCCGCATCGACGCCTACAGCGCCGGCGAAATCATCGACGGGCTGCTGGCGCGGTTCGCCGCCCGTTGATGCGCATGCCGGCCGACACCCGCTGCCCTGCGATCCTGGCCGCCACCTGCCTGGCCGGTATCCTGCTGCTCGCGGTGGCAAGCCTGGCCGTCGGTGCCCGTCCGCTCGCGGCCGCCACCGTCTGGCAAGCCCTGACTGCCTTCGATGCCGGCGACAGCGAACATCTGCTGCTGCGCCACCTGCGCGTGCCGCGCACGCTGCTGGCGTTGCTCGCCGGCGGCGCGCTGGGTGCGGCCGGCGCGCTGATGCAGACCTTGACCCGCAACCCGCTGGCCGACCCCGGCCTGCTGGGCGTTACCGCCGGTGCGGCGGCGGCCATCGTTGCCGCGGTGGCCTGGGCCGGCGCCTACGGTCCGGCTGGCCAGATGGCGGCAGGTTTTTGCGGTGCGGCGCTGGCCGGCATCGCCGTCTACCTCATTGGCGGGCTGCATCGCGGCCACGATCCGCTGCGTTTGGTGCTGGCCGGTGCGGCATTGTCCGCGGTGCTGTTCGCGCTGACCCAGATCATCACCCTCAACAGCGACGATCGCGTCTTCGACCAGTTCCGCCATTGGGCGACCGGCTCGCTGCAGGGACGCGGCATGGAGGTGCTGGCCGCCGTCCTGCCGGCCATGCTGCTCGGCTGGCTGGCGGCGTTGGCGCTGGCCGGCCCGCTCGACGCACTCGCCCTGGGGCGCGACCTCGGCAAGTCACTGGGCGCGAGGCCGCAACGGGTGTGGCTGGGCGCGGCCCTCGCCATCGTGCTGCTCGCCGGTGCCGCCACTGCCGCGGCCGGGCCGCTGGCCTTCATCGGCCTGGCTGCGCCACACCTGGCGCGACATGCCTGCGGCCCGGACCACCGGCGGCTGATTCCCTGCGCCGCGCTGGTCGGCGCCTGCCTGCTGCTGGCCGCGGACACGCTGGGCCGCATCATCATCCATCCCGCCGAGGCCGGCGCCGGCATCATGGCTGCGCTCATCGGCGGGCCTGTCTTCATCGCGCTGGCGCGGCGCCGCATGGGAGCCGGCTAGATGTCCGCGCCACGCAACTGCGCCGCGCTGCCGATCGCCTGGCGGCTGGGCCGCTTCTCCATCGCGGCGCGGCCGCGTGCCGCGGCGGCCTGCGCGCTGCTCCTGCTGCTGGCTTTTCTCCTGGGCTTGGCGGCGCTGGCCATGGGGCGCGGCGGGCTGACGCTGGCCCGCATCGCGGAGATCTGGATCGGCGGCCAGGCAGCCACGGCAGGCGAACGTCTGCTGCTGGACATCCGCCTGCCGCGTGTGCTGACCGGGCTGTTCGTCGGCGCGGCGCTGGGTGTGTCGGGCGCGGTGTTCCAGTCGCTGTCGCGCAATCCGCTGGGCTCGCCCGATCTCATCGGCTTCACGACCGGTGCGGCCACCGGCGCCCTGTTGCAGATCGTGCTGTACGGCCCTTCCATCACGGGGGCGGCGCTGGGCGCCACGGCGGGCGGCTTGCTCACGGCAGCCGTGGTCTGGCTGCTGGCGCGGCGCCATGGCCGGCTCGGGTCGCAGCGCCTGGTCCTGATCGGCATCGGCGCAGGCGCCATGCTGCACGCCGTCAACGGCCTGCTGCTCGCCAAAGGCAATCTGGACAACGCGATCCTGGCCAATCTCTGGCTGGCCGGTTCACTCAACGCGCGCGCCTGGACCCACGCCTGGCTGGCCATCGGCGCGGCCGTCGTGTTCATTCCGCCGGTGCTGCTGTGCGCGCGCCGGCTGGCGATCCTGGAAATGGGCGACGACCTCGCCAGCCAGCTCGGCGTGCCGGTGGAAGGGCTGCGGCTGGGCATGGTGCTCTGCGCCGTGATGCTGGCCTCGCTGGCCACCGGCGCGGCCGGGCCGATTGCCTTCATCGCCCTGGCCGCACCCCAACTCGCCCGCCGCCTGCTCGACGCGGGCGGGCCGCCCGTCCTGGCTTCGGCGGCCATGGGCGCCTGCCTGGTCGCTGCCGCCGATCTGCTGGGCCAGAGCCAGCCCCTGGAACTCAACCTGCCCATCGGCAAGCTCACCGGCCTGCTCGGCGGCCTCTACCTGATCTGGCTGCTCACGCGCCGCCGCAGCGCCTGAGACGGTCTGCCCCGCATGACATCATTGCCTCCCGATACCCTTATCCCCACGGTGCAGGCGCATGGCCTGAGGCTGGCCAACGGCGGCCATCTGGTCTGCCAGGGCCTGGATCTCGCCATTCCGCGCGGACGCATCACCGTCATCGTCGGTCCCAATGCCTGCGGCAAGTCCACGTTGCTGCGGGCGCTGGCGCGTCTGCTCGCACCGGAGGCGGGGCAGGTCGTGCTGGACGGCAAGGACATCCGCCGCTACGGGGCGCGTGAACTGGCTACCCGGCTCGGACTGCTGCCCCAGTCTCCGCTGGCGCCAGGCGGCATCCGCGTGGCCGAGCTCGTGGCGCGCGGCCGTCATCCGCATCAGTCGCTGTGGCGGCAATGGTCGGCCGAGGACGAAGCTGCCGTGCGGCAGGCCCTGATCCGCACCCGCCTGGTCGAACTGGCCGACCGCCCGGTCGACGCGCTCTCGGGCGGCCAGCGCCAGCGCGTCTGGCTGGCCCTGGCGCTGGCCCAGGATGCGCCGCTCATGCTGCTGGACGAACCCACCACCTATCTGGACATCGCCCACCAGCTCGACATGCTGGACCTGTGCCGCCGCCTGAACCGCCAGGACGGCAAGACCCTGGTCATGGTCCTGCACGACCTGAACCAGGCGGCACGCTACGCCGACCACATCGTCGCCATGCGGGCAGGGGCCGTGGAAGCCGTCGGCCCGCCTGCCGAGATCATCGAACCGGAAC
Source organism: Thauera butanivorans (assembly GCF_048398245.1). NCBI lineage: Bacteria > Pseudomonadati > Pseudomonadota > Betaproteobacteria > Rhodocyclales > Zoogloeaceae > Thauera > Thauera butanivorans. The sequence goes on along the minus strand of NZ_CP183038.1, from coordinate 4,119,507 downwards.
TGGTGCAGCGGCTATTCGGCATCCGCAGCGTGGTCATCCCCGATCCGGTCACCGGTTCGCCGCTGGTCGTGCCGATGGCCGGCGCAGATACGCACGCGGACTGACATCCCTCATCGACCCGGAACAAGGAGCCTGCCATGCCCCATTCCTCTTTATGCATCGGACTTTCCCTGGCCGCCACCTGGCTGTCCGCGGGTGGTTGGCGCCACCCTGCCAGCCGGGTGGAAGAAGTCCATGGTCCCGACTTCTATGCCGGCGTCGCTCGGCGTGCCGAGGCTGCCTGCCTGGACTTCGTGTTCCGCCCCGATGCCCTCTTCATCGATGTGCCGGCGCTGGAGCACGGCCCAGGCTTCAGCAGCCTGGACCCCACCCTGCTCCTGGCCGCACTGGCCCGCGATACCTCGCGCATCGGCCTCGTCACCACCGCCGCCACCTCGTTCAACCCGCCTTACGTCGTCGCACGCCAGATCCAGTCACTGGACCGGATCAGCGCGGGGCGGGCGGGCTGGAACATCGTCACCGCACTGGACGGCGCCTGGAATTTCGGCAGCGCTCCGATGTCGACGTCGGCCGAGGCCTACCGCAAGGCCAGCGAGTTCACCGAGGTCGTGCGCGCACTGTGGCGCAGCTTTCCGCAGGAAGCCGTACTGGCCGACCGTCGAACCGGGCGCTATGCCGACACTTCGTGCATCCACGCCATCGGCCACGAAGGTGAGCATTTCTGTGTGCGTGGCCCGCTCAACGTGCCTGCACGCGCGGGCGGCCGCATCCCGCTCTTCCAGGCTGGCGCTTCCGATGCCGGCCGTGACTTCGCTGCCCGCGTCGCCGACGCCGTGTTTGCCGCCACGCCAGATATCGCCTGTGGCACGCAGCTACGCCAGGATCTGCGCCGGCGTGCCGCCGCGTGTGGCCGCTCGCCCGGCGCAGTGCGTGTGCTGCCTGGCCTCAGCCTCTATCTGGGCGCCAGCCGCGCCCAGGCGCGGGAACTGTACGAAACTACTCACGCAGGCCAGGACAGCGCGCGCAAGCTCAACTACGCCTCGCAGGCGCTAGGGCTGGACCTCGCGCAGCTCGCGCCCGACCAGCCCATCACACCCGCCATGCTGGGCGAGCCTCCGGCCGGCGCGCGCAGTCCCACCCACGTCGAATTGCTGCGCCGCCTGGTCGTCCGCGAACGGCCCAGCCTGAACGATCTGCTCTCCCGCCCGGAAGCAGCGGGTTCGGCCCACTGGATCGTCGTCGGCACGGTCGATGATGCGTTCGACGAAATCATCGAGCGCATCGGCGCCGAGGCTGCCGACGGCTTCATCGCGCTGCCGGGCGGCGCCCCGCAGTCGCTGGATCTGCTGCTCGATGAACTGGTGCCCAGGCTGGTAGAGGCGGGCAGGTTCCGGCGCGGATATACGGCAGAGACGTTCGCGGAGAATATGGGGATCGCTTAGCGTATGACTAGTCCTTCTGCCGCGATTGCAGCCACTGCCGGCCGGCGGCGGTCAGGCGGTATTTTTGCAGGCGGCTGCGGGGCTTGCCGGAGAGGGTCATTTCGATCAAACCTCGATCCAGCGCCGGATTCAGATAGGCCTCGCGCAGATGGGGCAGGTGCTTCAGTTCCAGTACGTCCTGGATTTCGGCTCGTGACATGTCGCCCTGCATCATGGACAGAAGGCGAAGCACCTCCTGCGTGACTTGGTCGGTCGCGCTCGCCCATTCCGCTTCCGGCCGGTGCGCCACCGCGCTGAACTGTTTGCCCCGCATGTCACCGGCCAGGTCGATGCGCGGCCATGCCTCCAGCGCACGCGGAATGCCGCTGCCCAGGCCGCGATAGGGCAGCACCCGGAAAGCGTGTTCCGTCAGCGTCGGATTGCGCCGGTTGGTCTTGCCCTGGCGCACATCCTCCACGCTCAGGCTGTCGGGCAGATGACTTCCACCCGGTCGGTGAACACCAGGATACGGATCGAGGCGCTGGCGAAATAGTCGCGATGCACCAGCGCATTGACCAGCAGGACGTGCTCGCTGACATCGGCCGGGCTTTGCGGGCCGAGTTCATCGCCGAGGGGCGCGACATGGTGCAGATCGAGGCGGATGATGGAGCCCGTCTGATCGTTCACTCCGTCGAGGTGCGGGCGCTGGTGATGGCGGCGGTCAACGTCCAGTTGATCGAGACGCGGTGATGAATCGCCGTGGAGACGTATTTCGCTTTCACCTATTTCGACCGGAGGCTAGCCCAGACGAGCCCCGCAAACGCCAGCAGCATTGCGCCTTGCAGGAGGATGGGCTGCAACCGCCACCACAGCCGGCGTGCGGCCCAGCGAACAGGGTGATTCCTGGCATCTTCCAGCGTCGCGGAGAGGTTCTTGATGGCCGTGTCGCGTTGCGATGCCTCCATCACCATTCGCTCTCGCTCATAGAGCAGTTCGGCCAGGTATTCACGAGGATATCTCTCCCGGATGTTCACCTCCCAGGACGTGACAGGGGTCAGTTTCTTGACTGGCATGGACTTCGACACTCCTTCCCGGTGCTCCGGGTCGCTGTATGCGAATACCAGGCCGAACCGCTCATAGAAGCGGTTGCGTCTGTCTCGGTTTTCCTCTTCCGCCTGCCCGGACAGCAACTTGATCGGCCTCACCTTGGCTTCCGGCCATTGCTGCGCCCAGACCACGATCTCGTTCATCAAGTAGGTGCCGATCCGCTGGCCGCGCAGCTCGGCAGGGTCCAAGAAGAGTGCACCGCCTATCAGCGACACCGAGGCTTCGCCTTCGCGGAAACCGCGCGAATAGCTGCCTTCGAACGATCCGCTGATGCGGGATCGAAGCGAGTGCTTGGGCTCGATGGTCTGGTAGGACAGACGAATCGAGGCCTCGTACATCTGACCGTCCCTGTCGTCGCGACGATAGTTCTCCTGTCGCTGGACAAACAGCCGAGCTATCGGCTCGCCATCGGGCTTGAGCCGATCCCGAACCTCCAGCACACAGATGCGAGGCTTGATCCGCTGCTTCTCGCGCCAGTTCGCATCGAAGGCAGGAAGTCCCATTTGCCTATTGCAGAGAGTAGATGCCCCACTCCTGAAGCAAGCCACTCTTGCGTAGGAAATCGGGGCCGACCAGCATTGGCTTGTAGGCCATGCCACGCAGCTCGTCAGCGTGCTTCGCCAGCACAGCTCCATGCCCTTGAGGCAGTTTCTGCACGACCGCGATGGTGGTGGCCAAAGCCACGTCGATGACTTCCATGCTGGGCAACGTTAGCCATGCGTGGATGTTTGCGGTGCTGCCTCTGTGCCCGTTCTGGAGCTTGTCAGCGACGAAGGTGTCATCGAACTTGAACATGCCCGTGGCGGTGCCGTCGTCCACCCAGCCGATGGTGTATAAAACCGGGCACCCTAGCCATGCCTCCAACACCGGCACAAGGCGGTAGTGAATGGACATGCACTGTGCCACCACGTCTGGGTAGTCGAGATCACCGAGGCCCCGCTGCACGACGTAGGGAAATTCGGCTTGCCGTGCATCGGTGAGATAGCGGTGCTCGGGTTGCACTTCGTGCCCGGGCACTTCGAGGCCAAACCGCTTCGATCGTTCAATGGCGGCGGCCCATTCGTTCGCGTAGCTCATCAGTCCAGTCCTTTCGCTTCCCAGCCTTGGGAGGTCAGCTTGACCGCGTGCTTGGATTCCTTGCTGCCAGCGCCGTCAAGGACGCTCTTCACGACAGGGAAGGCGGCCTGCACCTCGGGCTTCTTGGCCCAGTCGGCGAGGTTGTTGACCTTGTAGGTGTAGGTGATGCCCGCCTCTTGGTAGTCGCCGAACTTCATCGGGCCTTCCCACTTCATGATCTTGTCCAAGGCCTTCTTGCCCCAGCACAGGTCAGGTCTGGCGCGAAGCAACTCAATGATCGTTGAGGCAATAGCCTCGTTATTGAGCAGATCGACTTTGGTTTCGTTGTCCGTCAGAATCATCGCCTCCCTCGCTTACCAATTCATTGAGTATTTGTAGATGCCTTATCTACTCGACTCTTTGCCTAATTCTCGCAATCGTTTAAAAGAAATCATCCATCGAGGTTTAATCTTGGTTGCTGCACGGTTCTCGGTGGCAGTCCTCGAGGAATGATGTTTTCTCTGCGTAGCCAATCAAGCCATCGGCCAAGCTCGGCGGGGGTGAAACGTGCTTTGCGTTCGTGCCAGTTTTCGCGAACATCGGAAATGATCTGCGTATCCGTCGGTTGAACACCATCGATCAGAAAATCGTTCCAGACCGCGAAAAGCGTGGCGATCATTTCGACTTCTTCGGTCTTCTTGTCTGCCAGGGCGTAGATCAGGCGGTCAAACTCAGTCTTCTGGCCGGGTGACATCAGGGCTTCGGCTTTCGCTGCGGGTGCCGACAACGCCGGCAAGCAGCGGTATTCCGTCTTCTTCCTGCCGTTGGCCAAGGTCTTTTCATTGACCTCGAACCAGCGGTTGTCTTGACCTTGCCGCTCGAAATCATAAATCCACTTATCCAGTGGCCCGGCCGCTTCACGCTCGGGCTTCAGCTCCAGTACTAGGCCAATATGAGCTTGAGCCAAGTACATCACCTTGGCGGCAGCAGTTCGACCGAAGTATTGGGCGTTGGCGAGTTTGCGGAATGTATAGCAGCCGATGCTGGCGCGATAGGCTGCCAGATCGATGACTTGGGCTGTTGAAAGCGGCTCTTGCTGCTGCTCTTCCGTTGTGTTGTCTCGTGATTGGGCGAGCATTAGCGCATTCAGCAATTCGGTCTGCTTGCCGGTTGCTGCATCGATCTGCTGCTCAAGAAAGTCACAGAAACCCATCAACTCATCGATTTTCGCGACGATGCGACGCTGCTCCTGCAATGGCGGGAGTGGAACTGGCAGTAGACTCATCGTTTCCCGGCTCACATTCTTCATGGAACTGCTGGTTCCAGATGCGTTCTCCATGTAATAAGCACGTGAATATGGAACTCCGTTTACGATGTTTACAAATGTCTTATTCACGCTACAGCTAAGCGTGAATCTCACTATTTTGTCACTCATCATCAGATGAGGAGGTACCTCATTGACTACTACGCTGCGTGCGACGAGCTCGTCTGTATTTGCACGCGAGATGAGAAAATCACCGCTCTTGACTTCGCAATCCAGCCTTGGATTCTGCGATGCAGGAAGTGCCTTGTTCTCATCCGGGTTGAACTTTCCCCAAGAGACGGCACTGACTTTGAGAACTCCCCATTCTTGGCCTTTGCGCATTCCCGGGAGGCATTGCGGGCTCCATCCTGAGTCATTGGACAATGCAAGGCTTCCTAACCTTGCCCACTCCCACCCCCGCGGCAACGCGTACGGCTTTTCTTCTTCCGTCACCAGTGGCAAAAACTTCGGCTTCTTGATCTTGCCTTGCTTCACCAGCCGCTGTTTCTCCGCTTCGATTTCTTGCAGCAGTTCGCTGGCGGGTTGGTCGTTCGGATCTTGCGGGACGAGTTTGCCCATCACCGCCAGTTGCAGAATGGCCTTGCGAAGTTCGACGACGTTTTCCTTGACGGTGTAGAGCTCGCCGAAGTGTTCGGCGAGGAAGGCCTGGGCGCGCTGGTGTTGGTCTGGTTCGGCGATGTTCAGCAGTTGCTTGATGGCTGCGGCATGAACGGTCAGGCGTGCCCCCCGTTGCGCAGTACGCTGTTTTTCCAGTTCATCGCAACGCGCCATCAGTTCGTCAATTTTAGCGACGATGCGGTACTGTTCGGAGATAGGAGGTAAAGGCAATTCCAATCCCGCAAACAAAGGCGTTGGCACACGCTTCTGGCCCGCCGAACCTGTCATTCTTGCCGCTGTTGCGGAAATGAATTTTGGGTTCTTCAAGAAGAAGAGAAGGTAACGCGGGTCAACTGCGTGAAAGGCGTTGCGAAATATATGGAGCTCGGTTGTGCCGGCACCGACTCCACTGGGGAGATTGGAAAATACACAAGACTTCGCATTCTCAAAGCATGGGGTAATTTTGGCCATCCCGACATCGCCATCCGCGAAGTGCGTATAGCCTTTTTTTATCTCACCCCAAGGTCGCTCCTCAAAGGAGTGAAATTCCGAGTAACCCTCCTGGATAAGCGGCATGGGCACAAACCCAGCCAACATATCATCATCTGCGTTGTTGCGAGGATTGATAAGGCCGATGTTTCCCAATCTCACCCATTCCCACCCCTTCGGCAGCGCATAAGGTTTTTCTTCTTGCCTCATCGGTGGCAAGGACTTGGGTTTCTTGATCTCGCCCTCCTTCACCAGCCGCTGTTTCTCGGCTTCGATTTTTTGCAACAGTTCGCTAGCAGGCTGCTCGTTCGGATCCTGCGGCACCAGCTTGCCCTGCATGGCCAGCGTCAGGATCAGCTCGCGGAGTTTCTTGATGCCATCGGGTGCGGCAAAGGCGGTATCGAAATGATTTTCCAGTAGTTCGGCAGCGTGATTATTCATGCTCGCCCCCCAGTTCGCGTTCGATCTGTTCGATGCTGGGCAGGCTGGTTTGCAGTTCTTCAGGCAGGGATTCGATCAATTGGTATTCCGCCACACCGATGGGCTGGGTCTTGTCGCGCAATGCGTATTCGGCCACCACGGTGTTCTTGCTCTTGCACAGCAACAGGCCGATGGTGGGGTTGTCCTGTTCGGCCTTGACCTGCATATCGACGGCGGTGAGGTAAAAGCTCAACTGGCCGAGGTGTTCCGGTTTGAACTTCTCGGCTTTCAGCTCGATGACCACGTAGCAGCGCAGCTTGAGGTGGTAGAACAACAGGTCGATGTAGAAGTCGTCACCGCCCACTTCCAGATGAACCTGGCGACCGACGAAGGCAAAGCCCGCACCTAGTTCGAGCAGGAACTGGGTGATGTGCTTGACCAGCGCTGACTCGATTTCCCGCTCGTTGGCTTCCTGGCCAACATCCAGGAAGTCGAACAGGTAGGGATCCTTGAGGGCTTGCCGGGCCAGATCGGTTCCCGGCGCGGGGAGGCGGTCGGCGAAGTTGGTGATTGCCTGGCCTTCCCGCTCCAGCAGGCGGGATTCGATATGGATTTCCAGCGTGGCGCGAGACCAGCCGTGTTCCACGGCACGCTGGGCATAGGCCAGGCGTTGCTCTCGCTGCTTCAGCTTGGCGAGCAACACCAGGTTGTGGCCCCAGGGCAATTGTCCAACAGCCTGTTGGACAATTGCCGCGTCCGGCCAGGCGTCGGCGAAGGAGCGCATGTACATCAGGTTGGCGCGGGAGAAGCCCTTCATCTCGGGAAAGGCTGTCCTGAGGTCGTGCGCCAGCCGCTCGATGACCTTGGCCCCCCAGCCTTGCTCGGCCTGCCGCTGCAGGATGTCACGACCGATCTGCCAGTAGAGCTGCACCAGCTCGCGGTTGACGGCCAGCGCGGCCCGTTGCTGGGCACTGTGGATGCGGTTCTTCAGCTCGCCCAACCAGTTGGCGTAGCCTTCCGGAGCTGGAACGAGGGAGACGGGCTTGTCGCTCATTCCGCTACCCCGCTGGTGGCCTTGAGCGCGGCCAGCAGTTCGGTTTTCAGCGCTTGCTGGGCGGCCTGCAACTGGCGGGTGATGTCCTGGTATTCGGCCATCAGTTCGTCCGGATCACCCAGTTCGACAGCCACCTCGTGCGGGTTCTTGCAGTCCAGGTTGTAGTTGCGAGCAGCCAGATCCTTGGCAGAGACCTTCCAGGCATGCTCGGTGGTCTTGCGCCCCTTACGCTGCGGGCCGTCCCACCAGGTTTTCTCAAGATCGAATTCCTCAATGGTCAACGGCTTGGAGCGGGAATAGCTCTTGTAACCTGCCGGGTAGGGATGCTCGAAGAACCATACATCCCTAGTGGGGCCGCCCTTCTCGAAGAACAGGATGTTGGTGGCGATGCTGGTGTAGGGGGCGAACACGCCTTTGGGCAGGCGCACGATGGTGTGCAGGTTGAACTCTTCCAGCAGTTCGCGCTTGAGCGTGGTTTTCACCCCCTCGCCGAACAGGAAGCCATCCGGCAACACCACGGCGGCGCGGCCGGTGTCGTGCCTGAGCAGGTGCATGATCAGCGCCATAAACAGGTCGGCGGTCTCGCGGGTCTGGTGCTTGGCGAGGAAATTCTTCTCGATACCATCCTCTTCCATGCCACCGAAGGGTGGGTTGGTGATGATGATGTCCACCCGGTCGCGGGGGCCATAGTCCTTGAAGGGGCGGGAAAGCGTGTTGTCGTGGCGGATGCGGGTGGGCACGTCGATGCCGTGCAGCATCATGTTGGTCATGGCCAGCATGTGCGGCAGGGGCTTCTTCTCGACACCGTGGATACTTTCTTGCAGCAGCCGGTTGTCATCTGGCGTCTTGACCTGCTTCTTGAGGTGCTCGATGGCGCAGGTCAGGAAGCCGCCCGTGCCGCAGGCTGGGTCGAGGATGCTTTCGCCGAGTTTCGGGTCGAGGATATCGACCATGAATTGCGTGACCGCACGCGGGGTGTAGTACTCGCCCGCGTTGCCAGCCGACTGCAGGTCGGCAAGGATTCTCTCGTAGATATCGTTGAACAGGTGCCGGTCGCTGGACGAGTTGAAATCCACGTCTTCTTCAATGGTGTTGATAACCTGGCGCAGCAGCGTGCCGGACTTCATGTAGTTGTAGGCATCTTCGAACACCGAGCCGATCACCCGGCCCTGCGCGGACACGCCCGCCTTGGTGGCAAGCTGTTTCAAGGAGGGAAACAGGTCGTTGTTGACGAAGTCGATCAGCTCTTCGCCGGTCATGCCTTCCGGATCCTTGGCCCAGTTGCTCCAGCGAAAGCGGCTTTGCAGCGGCGAACGGTAGCTGGACTGGGTCAGTTCCCACTCCTGTTCCTTGTCGTCGAAGATCTTCAGGAACAACAGCCAGCAGATCTGGCTGATGCGCTGTGCGTCGCCATCGACGCCGACATCCTTGCGCATGATGTCCTGTATGGCTTTGATGAGGGTTGTGAGTGACATGAATACTTCCTGGGTCTAGTTCTGGTCAGGCACGGTAGAGCTCACGCTCGAGCTCGCCCACGGCCTGTTGGTATTGGGTCTTGCCGCCAAAGGCACGCACCAGTTCGATCGGTGTGCCCAGGCGGTTGAAGGGGGCGATGGCGAGGATCTGCGTTTCCTCGATGGATGCCACGCCTTCATCGGCATACTTGTCGAGCAGGGCTTCAAGCACCTTTTGCGCTTGCTCGCCGTACTTGGCGAAGTAATGGCGCTTCTTGACCTGTTCGGCCCGCTCCTTGCGCGTGAGTGGGGGTTGATCCCAGGCCACGTGGCACAGCAGATCGAAGGGGTCGAAATCCTTGCCGGCTTGCTTGTCTACCTCGTCGGCCAAAGCCTCGAAGAAGATGCCTTGATGAGCCAACTCGTCGATGATGGCCTGCTTCTTCTCGGCCTTGCTCCAATGGCGCAGGAAATCGTCGAGCGACGCGAATTCCTTGGCCATGGTGTTGCGGGTGTAGTCTTTCAGAGACTCGGTGATCAGTTTGCCGTTGGCGTCGAAATACTGCACCCGCTCGGCCACCACCTTGACCTCGACGTTGGCGACAACGTAACGGCGCACGTTGCTGCCTTCCTCACCTGGCAGCGGTTCGGCTACGCCACCGGGGGGCGTGGGGTTGTCGTCCGGCGTGGGATAGGTGAATTCATCGTCAGGCGACACCTCCCCATCTTCTTCATCTGGAGGAAGCGGTGGCTCGCCTGGGCCTGGCTCATAAATCTGCACAGGATCGCCATCGAAAGCCGGATCGGCGAACAGCTCGGTCGCCTTCTTGAAATCAAGGATGGTGAACCAGTACTTGTCGAAGTCCTCGTTGATGCGCGTTCCGCGACCGATGATCTGCTTGAATTCGGTCATCGACTGGATGCGCTGATCCAGCACGATGAGCTTGCAGGTCTGGGCATCGACGCCCGTGGTCATCAGCTTGGACGTGGTGGCGATGACTGGGTATTTGCTTTCCGGGAAGATGAAGTTATCCAACTCCATCTTGCCTTCTTCATTGTCGCCAGTGATGCGTACGACGTAGCGATGGTTCTGTGCCACCAGGTCGGCGTTTTCGTTGACCAGCGCCTGGCGCATGCGTTCGGCATGGTCGATGTTGTCGCAGAAGACGATGGTCTTGTCGAAGCGGTTGCTGGCCTTCAGGTATTCGCTGATCTTGCGCGCCACCATGTGCGTGCGCTGTTCCAGTACCAGCGTCTTGTCAAAATCACGCTGGTTATAGATCCGGTCTTCGATCTCGTTGCCGTGCTTGTCGAGCATGCCCTTGTCGGGACGCCAGCCGGTCAGGTCTTTGTCCAGGTCGATGCGCACTACCTTGTAGGGGGCGAGAAAGCCATCGTCGATGCCCTGGCGTAGCGAGTAGGTGTAGATGGGCTCGCCGAAGTAGTCGATGTTGGAAACGTCCCTGGTTTCCTTGGGCGTAGCGGTCAGGCCGATCTGGGTGGCGGAATGGAAATACGTCAGGATCTCGCGCCAGGCCGAATCTTCGGCGGCGCTGCCTCGGTGGCATTCGTCGATCACGATCAGATCGAAGAACTCCGGGCTGAACTGCTTGTAGATGTTCCGTTCTTCTTCGTTACCGGTGACGGCCTGGTAAAGCGACAGGTAGATTTCATAGGACTTGTTGGCCTGCCGCTTTTGGATCTTGGTCATCGCAGCGCCGAACGGCTTGAAGTCGTTGGTCATGGTCTGATCGACCAGGATGTTGCGGTCCGCCAGGAACAGAATGCGTTTCTTGGCACGCGACCTCCACAACCGCCAGATGATCTGGAAGGCGGTATAGGTCTTGCCTGTGCCCGTGGCCATCACCAGCAGAATGCGCTTCTGCTCTTTGGCTATCGCCTCGATGGTCTTGTTGATGGCGAGCAATTGATAGTAACGGGGCGTCTTGTTGCTGCCATCGCTGTAGTAGTCCTGGGCTACCAGGGCCTGTTGCTGCGTGCTCAACCCCTGATGCTCTGCCCACCATTGCCACAGCGTATCGGCACTGGGGAACTCATCCAGGCTCAGTTCGCGCTCGATCACACCGTCCTTGGCGATCTTGTTGTGGAACAGGAAGCCATCTCCATTGCTGCTGAATACGAAAGGCACTTGCAGCATTTCGGCATAGCCGAGGGCCTGTTGCATGCCCGAACCGATGGCATGCTTGTTGTCCTTTGCTTCGATGACAGCAATGGGCAGGTTGGGCTTGTGGAACAGCACATAGTCGGCGCGCTTGTGCTGACCACGTGTGTGCAGTTTGCCGCGCACAATGATGCGCCCCTTGGTCAGCAGGAACTCCTCGCGCACCTGGGCCAGAACATCCCATCCGGATTTTTCCAGAGCCGGCGTGATGAACTTGGTGCAGATGTCGCGTTCGCTGAGCGCCTGCTTATTCATAGGATGTAGTTCCTTCCATGCGGCCTTTCCCCATTGTTCCTGCCTGTCGTTCGGTGCTCGACGCGCGATCTTGTAGCTGTGTAGCGACGTCATCCTCTTCGTCCATGACCCTCAATCCAACACAACCAGAAATTCGGTTGCTAACGCAGTCGGCTGAACATCGCGAACATTGCGTTGCAGTGAAACCAGTCCGTAATTGGCCATCGTCTTCAGAGTGCGAGACAGGTTTGGCACCTTGCGGCCGCTGAGTTCAGCCAGCTCCGTCAAAGACTTAGGCTGCTTGTTATGAATTAGGTGCAGCAGACGGCGGTTGTCATCCGATAGCACGGCGGCCAGCGACGCCAAGGATGGGAACCAGATGCTGGGAACCTCGCCGCCCTGCTGGGGCGGGCGATCCAGTTGTCGAACACCCACAATGCAGCGTTTCATGCGCATAAATCCAAAGACACGTCGACTTACAATAATATCATCCACTGATAAACATTGCCGAACAACCAGGGGAACCTTGATACGGCGACACAAAATGGGGTAATCCAATAAAAATTACCTCAATACCCCAAAGTGACTACCCCATTCCCTGCGCCCATCTTTCGGCAAAGGCAAACGGCAAGGGAACGGCCCTCAGGGGACAACGGGCCCTATCCAGTAAAGGAAAAGGCCGTCCCCGTCCATTCGTTCTGCAACACCCGGCCAAATCGTCCCTATGCAGTACCGCTGTCCTCCGCCGCACTCAGATAGCCCGCCCAGTCCTGCAACAGCGTCCTTCTCTGATCCAGCAGCAGCGCCTTGTTGTAAGTCGCCCGCACCTTGTTGCTTTCCACGTGAGCAAGCTGCCGCTCGATTGCATCAGGCCGGTATCCGTTCTCATTGGCCCAGGTCGAAAAGGTCGTCCGCCAGCAATGCGGCGTCGTACCCCGGCCCAGGTTCATGTCACGCATGGCATAGGTGAGTCGGTTGGGCGTAGTGAAGCCCTTGCCGCTCCGGTGCGGGAACAGATAGCGGCCATCGCCCGTGATGCACTGCAAATCCTTCAGCACGGTAATGGCCTGTACCGACAACGGGCTGACATGGTCACGCCGCGCCTTCATCTTCGCCGCAGGCCGACGCCACAGTGCATCCTCAAAGTCGAACTCGTCCCATTCGGCATCCGCCGCTTCCCCTGGACGGCAGGCCGTCAGCGCAATCAGCCGCAGGCACAGTGAGGTTTCCGGATAGCCCCGGTAGCCGCGCAACTCCTGATAGAACCTCTGGATTTGCTCTCGCGTCATCGCCGCCTTGCTCTCGCTGAACGGCACGCGTAGCAGCCCGCGCAGGCTGGGAATTGGATTTGCCTCGACCAGCCCCCGCACCACCGTGAACTCGAAGATGGCCGACAGGTCGCCCTTGACGTGGATGGCTGCCCACGCGCCGTGGGCTTTGCATTCCTCCAGCAGCGGGCGAATCTGCTTCACGCCAATGTCGCTCATCGGCATCCCATCGAACTTGGGCGACAGGTACTTCCTGATGCGGGACTCTTTCGTACGATAGGAACTGAGCGTGAAGACCGGTTTGATCTCGGCCAGGTACGCCTGCGCCACCTTGGCGAACGAGCTTTCACGAGCGCGCTTGCGTTCCTCCAGCGCCTCCAGGTTGCGCTCCTTGACCTGCCGCCGCTCATGGGAAGGATGAATGCCTTGCTTGACCAAGGCGCGTGCCTTCTCACGGGCCGCACGCGCCTCCGCAAGGCTTACTTGAGGAAAGCCGCCAATGGCAAAGAGGTTCTCCTTTCCTTGCAGGCGATACTTCCACCGCCAAAGCTTGCCGCCGGTGGGCTTGACCAGCAGGAACAGGCCCCCGCCGTCTGAAAGTTTCCAATCTCGATCAGTCGATTTGGCCGACCTGACCTTGGCGTCGGTGAGTAGATTCTCGGGCATCATTGGACTCCACTGCGGGGAGATGTACCCCCACGGTTGAACACGAGTACCCCCAACGCTACCCCCGAATTTTTCAGACCTCGATGAACAATAGGAACGCTCAGTAGACCGTATTGTTTACGCAACCCATTGATTTAAAATGGGTCAACCTGTCCACCAAACGCTACTGAGCGCTACCGAGATCCAGCAAAAATTAGACGTTGAACAGCGATTGTGACTGCAAGTCATTGAATGAACAGTTAACCATGCTGCTCCATTAAAAAACATACTCATGTTTGTACTCAAGAAACTCAGCATTGAGTATGTTCAACCGTGATCTGGCGCCGTTGCGACGGCTCGGATTCAGCTTTCCAGGCGCCGGCGACAGGCATCAATGGTGGACTTGATCTGTTGCGCCAGCATCTGCCTGATCGGCGCACGCTCCAACCGCTCACCCAATGAGCTTGCCTGCAGCAACATCCGTTCGATGACCTCCTCCGCCCGTTTCCTTGGGACGCCACCTTCCTCCGCCAGACGCAATAAATGCCGGCGTTCGATGGCAGCACCTTCGCCGCACACGTCCAGGTGATGCTGGCCCATCGGGCCTTCACTGAAGGTCAGATCGAAGGCCGGCGCCAGCCGCCAGCGCCGGTCAGGCCCGAGACGCCAGGCGAAGTTCTTGGGGTGATCATCTTGGTTGTGAAAGAGCACATTGAAGACTGCGCGTGCATAGGCTTTCTCCACTTCGCGCTCGTCGCGTGTCAGGAAACGGGTCGCCCGCAAGAAGGCGGTGTAGTCGGTGGCACCGGGCAGGCGAAAATCCACCTGCAACAATCCCGCCAGACTGTGTACCGGGACGCGTTGCCCACCCTCCCGGTCGAAGCGCGCGACGCCGAAGGCGGCCAGTTCGGGGCCAAGGTCGAACCAGCGACTTGCGGGCACATCCAGTCCGCAATCCCGAGCCAACTCGGCATAGAGCTGCTCGATGACGCAAACCTCCTTGTGTTCGTTCTGCGCCGGAAACTTGACCAGCCAGGGGCTGCCGGGCGCATCCGGACGGGTGCTGACTTGCCCGGTCATTGCGTCGTACTGCACCAAGGCCTTGGGTCGGGCCCCTTGCGGTGAGCCGCCGGTGAGCGCGAGCTCGCGCAGGGCTGCCCCCGCCTCGCCCGCGAGCGCGAGACGGCTTTGCTCGGCCAGCACCAGCAAGGACCAGTCGGGCTCCCGGGCACCGGCGTCGCTTGCCGGAACGAAGCGCAACGCGCCCATGGCGCGCTCACCAATGAAGGCCAGGCGGTCCAGTGGCCCGGGATGGCGCAAGCCGTGTTGACGGAACAACCGATCCATCAGCAGCAAACCCCAGCCGTCAGGCAGACTGTCGGCGATCAGGCCCGGAAGGCGATGCAAATGGATCGGAAAACCACCGTAGGCATCCGCACGCAGCTTGAGGTGCAAGGGCGACAGTTCCAAGCCCTGAGACAGAGCTTCGGGAGAATATTCGAAGAGCAGGGATTGACCATCATCGGCCAGGCGTCCCAACGGCCAGTCTTCTCCCCAGCCGCAATAATGCACGGTAAGCAGCTTCATGATGCTCTCTTACGCGGCGCACGCTGGCGGCGGCTCACAAGGTCCACCTGCTCCATCTGGGCGATGGATTGCCGTTTGAGCACGAAGAGATCGTCCAGCGCCTCCAGCAAGCCAAGTGCCTGCGCGACACGGACCAGCGTTTCCAGTGAGCACTGACCGTCGCTTTCGAGTTTGCGCAACGCCCCCAAGGACAGTCCTGCCATTTGCGCCAGTTCACGCTGCGTAAGCGATTGGGCAAGCCGCTGCTCGCGCAGACGAACACCCAGCGCATGCAGGATCTCAGCGGGAGTCGAGAGATTAAAAGTCACTTTTATGACCCTTAACGCGAAAAAAATTGCGTAAGCGCCATTGTAGTGGGCTTTACTTATTCTTGAAAGCAGATGGCTGCGATAGCTGCCGCGAGCGATCATGCGGTGACCATCGTAACGCTACGATAACGTAGCGCTACGATGTTACGGTGCAGGCTCCTGTCCAGCAGCCGGCGCCTCCAGCAGTACTGAAGGCTCCACCCCCAGCGCCTCGGCCAGCTTGAAGATGTTGAGTAAGGCGATGTTGCGTTGCCCACGCTCAACACCCCCCAGATAGCTGCGCGCCAAGCCACTTTCCAGTGCCAGGCGTTCTTGCGACCACCCTCTGGTCTTTCTGATTTCTATCAGCTTCAAGCCGAAGCGTAGTCGGGGATCAAGGGCCATATTTCTCTCTTCTTAAAGAGAAATGACTCTATGAGTACCCCCTCTATAGGGCTACGCCCGATAGGTACCCGCACTATAAGTGACAATTTAATTCAAGCGCCATAGAATGACTTCTATGAGTAACAACATGGAGGTGATGACGTATGGCAAGCGTCTGGAAGACTGCTGGGATGGGGGCGGCTGCGGGGCTGGCAGTTCCGGTGGCTGGGCTTTCAGGTCTTGCTGCCACTGCTCTTACGCTGATTCTTGTACTGGCGATGTTCGGCGTGGGGCCTGCGCGCCTGTCACAGACATCGCTTTGGGGACTGTTGACCAGTGAGCTGATGCTCTATCTGCTGATTTCGCTGGCGATCTTCATGCTGTCCTTCCGCTTTCTGGCGCGTCTGCAGGCCCGCTGTCAGGCCCTTGTCGCCAGGATCAACGCCCAGCAGGGCCTGTCGTTCGATGCTGGACAACTCTTGGGCTACCCCGCGCCGGCCTTTCTGGTGTTTGACCAGCAGCATCGCAAACTGGCTGTCTGTTCAGTCGTGGATGAAGCCTGGCGAATCCACGACTTCTCCTGGCTGCTTGGTTGGCGGATGACCTGGCGCGAGGTCGAGAGCATGGAGATGAACGGCGGCAGCCGTCAGGTCAACGCCAGCGGCATGAGCGTGCCGACCTTCGAGCGCACGGTACGCACCAAAGACTTCGCCATCGAGCTGCAAACCGCCGATCCGCAACGACCAGTGCTCAGTTTTCCCATGAGCCGTCGGGCGGCGGAAACCTGGTGTGCCCGGCTCAATGCCATCTTCAACGGATAACCTCGCGAGGAACTGCGATGAAACACTACCGGAGCTTGCTGCTTCTGCCTTTTGTATTGACAGGTTGTGCCACAACCGACATGCAGGGGGTGCTGGACTCCCTGAACGGAATAGGACACTCCATTGGAACCAGTCTGTCGCAAGTTGCTACGCCCGCAAGCGCGGCAAACCGCAACAGCTTGCTGGGAACTCCACTGCATAACGCCTTGCGCCAGAATCTGTCTACCGACGGTCGCGCCCCGGAGTGGCCCAAGGTGGTGATCAGCAATCTGCAAATTCCGGCGGATCAGATGACCCTGACCCGTAGCCTCACGCTCAAAGCCAGTGATTGCATTCGCTTTGACGCAGTGCTCTGGTACGACGCCAAGCGCTCCGAGCGCTTCAGCAATCTGTCGCTTTGCGCGCCGGAGCTGCCGAAACAGTCAAATAACTTCGTACTGACCTGGAAGAGCTTTTCCATCTCCGGCAAAACCACCGGTCAGGTTCGTAGCGATGGACCGATCCCACCGTACAGCAAGCTGCCCAGCGACCCGGCGATGGAGCGCTGGCTGATGAATCAGTTCGGCCTTTACTATGTCGGTTCGCTGCTGACCCTGGTCGGCTACGACCCCAACTTCACGGTCGATGACCGCCGCTTCTGGATCAGGAACATCAAGGGATGAAAGCGTTGCTGCTGGCGGCCATGCCGGTGGTGCTGATGGATGGCACTACCCCAGACCTCAACCGCTGGTTGCAGATCGAGCCGGCCATCATCGCCGCCGTGGAATGCCGTCAAGCCTTGCCGTTGCGCGTGCTGGACGGCATTGCGCCCAATGCTCCCGGTAGTTGGTCGCTGACGCCGGAACGCAGCTTCACGGCATTCGGCTTGCCGGTGAAGCGGATCGAGCTGTTCATCGACGCGGATGGTGAGCTGGGTGCAAGCTATACAGCGGTTATTGAAAAGCGCAGCCTGGAACAGGTGCGTAAGCAACTGAAGCTTGCCAGCCAGCGCAGGCGCATCGGCCAGCTATCGGCAGATCAGCCCGGCGCAGAGGTTCAAGTGACTTGCACGATCGCCGCAACGGGGCAAGGGTGAACATTCAACGCATCCTCTCCGGCGGCCAGACCGGCGTAGACCGGGCGGCGCTGGATTTCGCCATTGCCCGGCAGATTCCGCACGGCGGCTGGTGCCCGGCAGGCCGACGGGCCGCTGATGGCGTACTGGATGCTCGCTACCAGTTGATGGAGACCGAATCCAGCGGCTACCGCCAGCGCACCAAGCGCAATGTGCTGGACGCTGACGCCACGCTGATCCTTTACCGAGGCAGGCTTGAAGGCGGCAGCCAGCTCACTCGCGATCTGGCAACGAGACATGGTAAGCCGCTGCTGCTGTGCGATGTGCATGCTCCTACAGAAGAGCTGTTGGTGGCATGGCAAGACTGGTTGCTTAGCCATACCATCGCTATTCTCAACATTGCTGGCCCGAGTGAAGCTCGCAACCCCGGTATTTACTTGCAGGCGAGCGCACTACTGGAGCTTTTCTGGAGCACGGAACATGAGCCGATCTGATACCCGCTGCGCGACACCTTATATCTACTCGGGTGAGTTGCAGATTCGCCCCGAAGTGGATGCCGCGCTGGCTGCGCTGAAAGACAAACCCTACACCGCCATCCCCAGCTGGAAAAATGACGGAACCTGGGAGCTGTGGACGGTGGAAGGCGACGGCGAAACCGAGCCCTGCATCATCAGCGGCCCATCGACAACCTATCCCAGCGAGGCCGATGCGCTGGCCGCCGGTGCGGCCTGGATCGCCAACCTCAATTCCATCCCTCGCTGACAAAGCCAACACCACGGTGGCTGATCTCCACCAGCGGCCTGATGTCTTGCACCTGGACGACTCCTCGGTCATCACGAGCTGCCGAGCCCAAGGCCCGCTGCAGAATCAGGCGCACACTGCGCGGCGGCAAGGCTTGCAGACGGGACAGGACATCATCACCCAGTCGATCGGCAAAAGCTGTGCCCCAGCTCGACTCGTCGCGGAGCCGGTTGTAGATCGACTGCGCAATGCTTCTGACCTGCTCCGGCTTGGGTGCTTGAATGTGCAGCACTGTCAGCCGTGAGCGCAGCGGCCCCGGAATGGCCTCCAGCTCATTCGCGGTCGCCATCCAATTGACATGACTGGCGTCGATGGAGAAATCACGGATCGACAGGTCGATGAAATCCCGCGCACTGCGAGGCTCCAGAAGCGTATAGAGCGCCGCCAGCGGATCGTATTGCGGTCGGCCGTTACTGGCCTTGTCCAGTTCATCGAGTACCACCACCGGGTTGGCCAGTGGCTGGTAGGCCAGCAGCTCGAAAAGCTGGCCTGGCTCGGAGTTGCTCCAGAACGCTTCCGAACCGGCGAGCGGCGAACTCGATTGCGTACTCGCCATATCGAATACACGAAAGGGCAAATACAACTGATCGGCAAGCCAGCGTGCTGCCTCGGTTTTGCCGATGCCCGCCGGGCCGACCAGCAACACGGCAGGCCAGGACACGCGGCCATCGCCCAGACTGGACAAGGCGAAAGGCGGTGTTCAAGCTGCCATTGCGAGCGCTGGAAGGATTCGTCAACTCGCTGTTCCGCCTGCTGAAGGTGGACCTTGTCTCGCCGGATTACAGCAGCATCAGCAAGCGAGCCAAGACCGTGATCGTCAACTACCGGCCGCCTAGCCGTGGCCCGGTGGCGCATGTGGTCATCGATTCGACCGGCTTGAAGGTCTATGGCGATGGCGAATGGAAGGTGCGTAAACACGGCGCTGAGCGGCGGCGGGAATGGCGCAAGATGCATCTGGCGGTGGATGCTGCCACCCATGATGTGGTGGCAGCCGAGGTGATGCGCTGGTACACCGTCCTTACACCCAGCGCGGTGACATCTTCTTGAACCTGCATCCAGACCGGCTGGAAGTGGTCAACCCTGGACCGCTACCGCTGGGCGTCTCGCCGCAGAACGTGCTCCACACTACCGTACGTCGCAACGAACACCTGGCACGCCTGTTCCATGACTTGAAGCTGATGGAGCGGGAAGGCAGCGGCTTCGACAAGATCTTCGAAGTGCTGCTCTCGCAAGGCCGCCCGGCTCCCGAGTTGATCGAGACCCACGACCGCGTGCAGGTTACAGTGCGCCGCCGCATTCTCAAGCCCGAGATCATCGACTTCATTGCGAAAGCGGACCAGACCTATCAGCTCACGCAGCGCGAGCGGATCGCATTGGGCCTGTTGGCGCAACACGATGCCCTGACGGCACGCGAGCTGGCAACGTCGCTTGAGCTGCCATCGGTTGAAGCATTGCAGCCCTGGCTCAAGCGTCTGCTGGATTGGCAGTTGGTGCAAAGCGCCGGGCGTACCCAGGCAACACGCTATTTTGTTGACCCCAGCTTGCTGCGCAGCCTCCAGTTCACCGGCGAGACCACACTCAAGCGCATTGAGCCGCACCGCTTGGCCGCGCTGGTACTGGAAGACCTGCAGCGCTACCCCAGGTCGGCCATCAGCGACATCCATCAGCGCGTCGGCGGCGAAATCCATCCCAAGCAAGTCAAGCGCGCGCTGGAAGAGCTGATCGAGCGCGGGGACGTCCGCTTTGAGGGTAACAAGCGCTGGCGGCGCTACTGGGCGCTGGCATGAGCAGCCTATCGGACAACCTGCGCGCTATCGTCGATAGATGGGCGATAGAAGCTGGGCGATATGTTGGTGGCCGCCTAAAGAATCAAGGATTTCTATCGACCCAAGGCGAAGAAGGCCGGGAGATAGAACGCGGCCCTATTGCCGTAACAACCCATTTACTCCTGCTCAAGCATCGCGCCTGAGCAGGGCTCAACGAATCGAAACAGGACTTTAAAATGCGGTGGGTCATGAAATTCTCCTGTAATTCAATCGTTCTCTCATTCGAACTCCCGCCCTTCGCCAGCTTCCTCATGGGTTACACCGTCGCGGATGTGGTAGATGCGCTTGAAGGTCGGGATGATCTTTTCGTCATGGGTGACGACGATGATGGCGGTCTCGAACTTGCGGGCCATGTCGTTGAGGATGCGGATTACAGCCATGGCGCGCTCGGAATCCAGCGGCGCAGTGGGTTCATCGGCCAGGATCACTGGCGGGCGATTGACCAATCCGCGCGCGATGGCAACCCGTTGCTGCTCGCCACCGGAGAGTTGAGAGGGCATTGCGCGAGCTCGGTGTTGCACATCAAGCGCCGTGAGCAATTCCAGTGCCTTCGCGCGCGACTCTCCATTCGCGACGCCTGCAAGCATCGGCAACAGCGCCACGTTGTCGGTGACATCGAGAAACGGAATCAGGTATGGTGCTTGGAAAACGAAACCGATCTTGTCGCGCCGCAAGGCGCGCAAGTCGCGGACTTTCCAGCCATCGTCGTAGATCACTTCATCGCCCAGCGTCATGCGACCAGCGGTCGGTTCGATCACCGCACCCAGACATTTGAGCAGCGTGCTCTTGCCGGACCCGGAAGGGCCGATCAGCCCCACCACTTCACCTGGCGCAACATGCATATTCACGTCTTTCAAGGCAAAGACAGCGGTGTCACCATCGCCATACCGCTTGCTCAAACTTTCGATGTGGATGCCTTTACCACTCATCTCAACCTCCAATGGCTTCGGCCGGATCGACCTTGAGTGCCATGCGAATGGCGACGATGCTGGCTAGAACGCAGATCACGAGCACGGCGAAAAAACCGGCGATGGAGTCGAACGGCATCAGCAGTACGTACTTGGGAAACAGCGGCGCTGAGAAAGTGGCTGTGATCTTGCCGACCACGAAACCAATCACGCCCAGGGCGATCGCCTGCTGCATGATCATCGCGGCGATGGTTCGGTTGCGTGTGCCGATCAGCTTCAACACCGCGATCTCGCGGATTTTGTCCATCGTCAGCGAATAGATGATGAAGGCAACGATGGCCGCGCTAACGATGGCCAGAATCACTAAGAACATGCCGATCTGCTTGGCCGAGGTGGCGATCAACTTGCCGACGAGGATGTCTTCCATCTGTGCCCGGGTGTAGACCGTCAAACGCTTCCAGCGCCGGATGGATTCGGCAACCTCGTCCGGCGCATGGCCAGGTTTCAGTGTGACCAGTACGGCATTGACGAACGCGTTGCTGCTCTGTGAAGCAATCACGGCATCCAGCAAACCTGGAACACCGGGTCGATTGAAGGCCGGGTTGGCTTCGGTGCGACGCCGGCTTTGCCAAATCGCATCGTTGTCCTTGAGGAACTGAGCCTCTTGGGCATCCTTGAGCGGAATGAATACCATCGGGTCGCCGCTGGGCGACACCATGCGCCGTGTCAGCCCCACGACGGTGTAATGATTTCGGCGAATGGCAAGACGATCTCCCAGTTTGAAGCCGGTGGCGATGTCGGCCACAGCCTCGTAGTGACCGCGCGTGATCTGGCGTCCAGCGACGAGATAAGGAGGCCATCCGGGTGTAGCCCCCAACGCGCCGGGCGCGATGCCGACCACCATGGTGCGTACATCACTCTCGCCCTTGCGTACCTGCATGGTCAGGTAGGTCACGTTCGCTGCCTGGGCGACTCCCGGCATGGCGAGGATGGCGCGATACACGTCATCGTTGAGGCTTGACGACTCCGCATAAGGACCCAGAGTATCCTTTTGCACCACCCAAAGGTCGGCACCACTGTTGTCGAGCAGCGCCTTGCCGTCGTCCACCATGCCCCGGTACACCCCGGCCATGACCAGGGTGACGCCGATCAGCAGACCCAGCCCGATGCCAGTGAAGACGAACTTTCCCCAGGCATGGAGAATGTCGCGGCCGGCAAGGCTGATCATCGTGACACTCCTGGGATATGGTCGACCACATGGATGCGGCTGCGCGCCGTCAGTGCCTTTTCGCTATAGGTCACAATCTGGTCCCCATTCTTGAGCCCTTCGCGCACCTGCACGTAACCATTGAGGTCGGAAGCACCGAGCTTGACCGGGGAGAAATGCAGATCACCATCCACGATTTGCCAGACACCAATTTTGTCGCCCTCACGCTGGACGGCAGCGTTGGGGATCAGTGGAGCGGCCGGGAGCGCCGGCAAGTCAACTGTGACTTCGGCCAGTTCACCCACCGGTGGCAAAGGTTCTGGTTTGTTATCGAATGTCACCTTGGCAAGCGTTTCCTCGGTTACCGCGTCGGCCTTGGGTTCCACCCGCAGCACGCGACCTTTCAAGGTCTGGCCACCACGCGAACGCAGGACGATGTGAGCCGGCAACCCCCCAGCCAGCCCCGATGCGCTGATCTGGTCGAAGCGCACATTGATCCACAAACTCTTGGTGTCGATCACTTCCACCACGGCCTGGCCCGCGACGATGGTCGTGCCGGGATCGGCATCGCGCACGGCGACTACACCGTCGGCCGGCGCGATCAGGCGCAGATTGCTCCGCTGCGCGACGAGTCCTTCGCGGTCGGAGCGTGCCCGGGCAACATCTTCCCGAGCGGCGGATAGGGCGGCATCGGCGATCTGCAGTTCCTGCCGCTTGGTGGTGACGATTTCCTCGCTGGTCGAGCGCACCGCAAACAATTGCTCATAGCGGCGCGCCTGGGTTTGCGCGTAGGCTTGCCGGGCTTCTGCCTCGCGCAAAGCCGCTTCCGCACGCTTGAATGCCGACTCCTGTGAGCGCACCCGATCATCGAGGTCGACCGGATCCATCTCGCCGAGCACCTGTCCGGCCTTGACCTGGTCGCCTACATGCACCTCCAGGCGTTTGACGCGCCCGGCAAACGTCGGCCCGATCTTGTAGGTGTAGCGCGCCTCCACCGTACCGATGCCGAACAGCGCCGGTGTGATAGCCCGTGATTCCACACTTGCCACCGTCACAGCGACCGGGGCGAGCGGCCCTGATCGCAGACCGACATAAATAAAAAGCACCAACAAAGGAATGATGACGGCAAGCAGCGCCAGGGTGCGGCCTTGCAAGGGTAACTTTTTCATTGCGCACTCCTTATGCCACGCCGATAAATTGCAAAGACGCGCGGCGCATCGCGGTGCATACGTCCCACATCACCCGCCAGCAGCGATTGCATGACCAAGCCCTGGATCGTGCCAATGAACAGCGTTGCCGCCGCCTCGTTGTCAAGCGAGGGAGACAACTCGCCGCTGGCCTTGCCTTTCTCGATGAGACGATGCAAACGTTCGCCGTAGCGCTGAATCAAGGTTTGCACCATGCGCTTGGCCGGTGTCGATTCGGCACGCTGAAGCTCACCAAACATCATTCTTGGCACGCCTGGGTGCTCAGCTACGAATTCGATATGACTCATGAACATCGCCTCCATGGCTGCCAAGGGCGACTCGATTCCTTGTGCGGATCGATCGATTCTGGCTAATAGGCGCTCTGCTACCCACTCCATGACCGCCTGCCAAATGGCTTCCTTGTTCGGGAAGTGCCGAAACAACGCTCCCTGGGTCAAGTTCATGTGTTTAGCGATAGCCGCAGTGGTTATCTCGCTTGGGTTTTGTGAACCGGCAAGCGCCACGACGGACTCGACAGTTACGGCACGACGTTCATCGGCCGGCAGATGCTTTGGATGGGTGTCCACAAGCACTCCTTGTAAGATAGTAATTGATTACTATCTTACCACAAGAGGCAACTCAAACAAGAGAAAACCCGACGTACTCGTCAATATCTAGCGTCTGCAATGGGCTTAACGTGCTTTATTTTCCGTTTTCTGAGACGTTCCCATAACGCCTTGCGCCAGAATCTGTCTACCGACGGTCGCGCCCCGGAGTGGCCAAGGTGGTGATCAGCAATCTGCAAATTCCGGCTGATCAGATGACGCTGACCCGTAGCCTCACGCTCAAAGCCAGTGATTGCATTCGCTTTGACGCAGTGCTCTGGCACGACGCCAAGCGCTCCGAGCGCTTCAGCAATCTGTCGCTTTGCGCGCCGGAGCTGCCGAAACAGTCAAATAACTTCGTGCTGACCTGGAAGAGCTTTTCAATTTCCGGCAAAATCAGCGGTCAGGTTCGTAGCGATGGACCGACCCCGCCTTACAGCAAGTTGCCCGGCGACCCCGCGATGGAGCGTTGGTTGATGAATCAGTTCGGTCTTTACTATGTCGGTTCGCTGCTGACCCTGGTCGGCTACGACCCCAACTTCACGGTCGATGACCGCCGCTTCTGGATCAGGAACATCAAGGGATGAAAGCGTTGCTACTGGCAGCCATGCCGGTGGTGCTGATGGATGGCACTGCCCCAGACCTCAACCACTGGTTGCGGATCGAGCCAGCCATCGTCGCCGCCGTGGAATGCCGTCAAGCCTTGCCGTTGCACGTACTGGACGGCATTGCGCCCAATGCTCCCGGCAGTTGGTCGCTGACACCGGCACGCAGCTTCACAGTGTTCGGGTTGCCGGTGACGCGTATCGAGCTGTTCATCGACCCGGATGGTGAATTGGCTGCGAGCTATACATCCGTCATTGAAAAACGCAGCCTGGAACAGGTGCGCAAGCAACTGAAGCTTGCCAGCCAGCGCGGGCGCATCGGCCAGCTCTCGGCAGATCAGCCCAGCGCAGAGGTTCAAGTGACTTGCACGGTCGCCGCAACGGAGCAAGGGTGAGCATTCAGCGCATCCTCTCCGGCGGCCAAACCGGCGTAGACCGGGCGGCGCTTGATTTCGCCATCGCCCAGCAAATTCCACACGGCGGCTGGTGCCCGGCAGGCCGACGGGCCGCTGACGGCCTCCTGGATGCTCGCTACCAGTTGCTAGAAACCGAATCCAGCGGTTATCGCCAGCGCACCAAACGCAATGTGCTGGACGCTGATGCCACACTGATCATTTACCGGGACAGGATCGAAGGTGGCAGCCTGCTCACTCGCGATCTGGCGACGGGACACGGCAAGCCGCTGCTGCTGTGCGATTTGCATGACCCTACAGAAGAGCTTTTGGCGGCATGGCAAGACTGGTTGGTTAGCCATCCCATCGCTATTCTCAACATTGCTGGCCCGAGTGAAGCACGCAACCCCGGTATTTACTTGCAGGCGAGCGCACTACTGGAGCTTTTCTGGAGCAAGGAACATGAGCCGATCTGATGCCCGCTGCGCGACACCCTATATCTACTCGGGTGAGTTGCAGATCCGCCCCGAAGTGGATGCCGCGCTGGCTGCGCTGAAAGACAAACCCTACATCGCCATCCCTAGCTGGAAAAATGACGGAACCTGGGATCTGTGGACGGTGGAAGGCGACGGCGAAACCCAGCCCTGCATCATCAGCGGCCCATCGACCACTTACCCCAGCGAGGCCGATGCACTGGCCGCCGGTGCGGCCTGGATCGCCAACCTCAATTCCAGCCCTCGCTGACAAAGCCAACACCACGGCGGTTGATCTCGACCGGCGGCCTGATGTCTTGCACCTGGACGACTCCTCGGTCATCACGAGCTGCCGAGCCCAAAGCCCGCTGCACCCATGCAGCATTGGCCGGGGTGCCAATCGACTCGTTGGCATCGGCACACAACGTCCTCTTGGCGCTGGCGGAGCAGGCCGCAGCGGATGTGGGTGACGAAGAACTGCGGGAAGGACTGATGTTCCACCTGACAGAAACCGTTGGTAGCAATGCCGCCTCGCCGCAAGATTGGCAGCGGCTGGAGCTGATTCTGAGACAGGCTCTGGAAGCGGGTATGTCCCCAGGCGACATAGCACGCTTACTCGAAAGGCACCTACAGAACAGATATCCAGACCGCTTCTTGTTCGAGCGCCAGTCCGGATTGGCGCATTTGTTCGGTTAACGGACCCAGATAGTCAGGCAACTGTGGAACGGCACTGGTGAACTCCCGAAGCGTATCCTGCCAGAGCCGCTGGCTGCCATAGCGTGCCAGCTTGCTTTGCCAGTCGGGCATCAGCCAGCATTCGCAAGTGTCGCCAAGCTGCGCAAAGAGTCGCGCGAAATTGGCCAGCCCCACACCGTCATAGTCCGGGAACAGTACGACACGGCTGGCACGCGGGCGCTGCCCCAACCAGGCGAGCAGCCGGCCATCAAGCTGTCCGCCGTAGTACAGCAGGGTGGCTTGCGTTCCTGCTGGCAGCCAATCCGTGCGATCAAACAGTGCCTGGTTCTCCACCAGCCAGAGCGGCTGCCTACTTTGCCAGGTGTCGTCAGTTTCAATGCGCAGGCTGGCAGCCCCGAAGTGGTGCGTGAGCTGGCTGAGTGGCAGTTCGCTCCCGTGTTCGCCTTGCCGCCAGAGAACCTTTTCGCCAACGGCCTTGAGCAAGGGGTAGTAGCACTCATGCTGATGATTGCGCGCTTTGCTGTCGCGCGCGTGGGCGATGTGTTGCGCCCGCAGCGGCAGGTCGTCCGTGGCCAGCATCCCGACTT
Source organism: Thauera butanivorans (assembly GCF_048398245.1). Lineage (NCBI taxonomy): Bacteria > Pseudomonadati > Pseudomonadota > Betaproteobacteria > Rhodocyclales > Zoogloeaceae > Thauera > Thauera butanivorans. Next base: position 4,092,836 of record NZ_CP183038.1, on the reverse strand, counting down.
GGGGGGAGAGTGCGCTCAGGTGGATATCGAATAGTCGCGGATCGCTGACACGGTAAACATCACCGCGCCCCTGACGCTGGCAGGTCACCGCTCTGGTCCGCCGGGCAAAGCGATCCAGAGCGCTGCGCTGAGCGGCGGTGAAATGGCTGGCCGGCAGGGTTTGTTGGCCATGCAGTTTGAGCAAGGCTGCGCGCAGGGTTCGATCCATGCTCAGGCGTCCAGCGGTTCGATGATCTGCCAGCTATGACGGCTGATCTGGTTGCTGCCGTTGCGCGTGTGAATCGGCACGCAGTAGCGCACGGTGGTCAGCGGCGCGGGTGAGGCAAAAATCAGCGAGAAGCCGAACTCCGCCGCCGTGTCGATCAGGCTGCGCTGATTGCGGGCGTCCAGGGCCAGTGCCTCGTCCAGGTAGCAGATACCCTGGATGGGGCGACGCTGATCCTGCATCAGATGCAGCATCGCCAGCCCCGTCACCAGTTTGGCCATCAGCACGGTGCCATTGGAGGCGGCACTGTCGAGGTCATCGAAGGCTTCCGGCTCGCGATCTGCCTTGCCGACCCAGAAGCGCAGGCGAAACAGGTCGGCCACACGCAGGCCATGGCGGGCGTTGCCCTCTTCGATCAGCAGGGTCTTGGCGCGATTGAGTTGATCATCGTCGAGCACGCTCTGCTGGTTGAACAGTTCGAAGGTTTCGCCGCTGTCCACAGTGGCGGCGGTACTGATCAGCAGTTCGATGGCTTCGACCAGAATGGTTTCGTCTTCGGGTTCGATCTTGAACACTGCCAGATCGGAAAGTTGCCGACCGCTGATCTTGCGGTTGAACTCGCGCATCCGGCGCTTGAAAGCAAACAGGCCGTCGCGCAGTTCGCGCAGGCAGGCGGCCACATTCACCACCGCCGAGCGTACTTTCTTTTCCAGGGCTTCGGCTTCCTGCGGCAGGTGATGGGCGAATTCAACGAGACGAACAATCTCGCTTTCCGGTTCGCCGACAAACTGATACTTGGTCAATCCGCCGCTATGGATTTCACCCAGCAGATGGCGGATCTGCTCATCCAGCTCCAGCAACTGGCGGCAGTCGACCTGATAGGTCTGCAGTCGCTCGGCCAGTTGCTCCAGCGCGAACTCGGGCTGGGCCAACCAAGGGCTGTGCGGCAGGTCGGCCAGCCAGGTGAAGGGGCCTTCGTGGTCGATGCGCTGATGACGGCGTTGCTCGATCTGCCGGTGTTGCTGCTGCAAGGCCGCCAAATCCTGTTGCCGCTGCTGCCGCTGCTGATCCAATGCGCGGTGCCGCTCTGCCGACTGGGCCAAATGGGTGCCGAGTTCGGCGAGCCTTTCCGCCAGTGTCTGCAGCCGTGTCTTGCGCTCGGCCTCGCCCTGCTGCAACTCCTCCATCTGCGCGTAGTCCCGCAATTCGGCATCCAGTTCGGCTAGTTGCTGCTCTAGCGCTTGGCGTTGCTGTTTGACGTTTTCCAGAGCCAGTGCGGTGGCCAATTGTTCTTGCAGCTGAGCCTGCTGTTGCTGCAACTCCTGCTGCAATTCGCTCAGTTCCGCCAGGGTCCGTTGCTGATACTGTGCCGGCAGGGCTTCCAGCCGCAATTGCAAGCCAGGCAAATTGAATTGTCCGGCATTCGCATCGACCAAGGCCGCAAGCAGGGCCTTGCCATCAAGGCGGAAATCTTCGTTGCCCAGGGTCAGTACCGGCTTGGCCAGCACCTTGTTCAGCGCGTTGAGTTGTTCCGCAGATACGACACCAGCCAATTGCTGATAGAGATTCTGCCCCTGGGTGCGCAACTCCTGCGCCAGCTGCGCGGATTCCCGTTCGATCCGGGCCAGCTCGCGCTCGATGGCCGCAGGCGTGCGGCTCTGGGCCTGGCCGATCCGTACCACCAACGCATCCCGTTGCGCCAGCAACTCGTGGCGGCGCGCCTCCAGCAGGGCGCGGTCGGGGATCAAGGCAAAACGCTGCTGCAACCTGCGCAGCTGTTCGCTTTGCTGGTGAAGCTGCTTTTGTTCCTGCTCGCATTGATTCTGCTCGCGTGCGGACTGCATATCCTGTTCGCGCAGGCGGGCTAGCTCGACTTCGCACTGCGCCAACTCATGCTGTAAGGTTTGCTGGCGGGTCTCGTAATGCTGTTGCCACTGACCCAGTGCCGCGTCGATCAAGGGGCGCCAGCACAGCAATTTGCCGCGCAACACCAAGCGGGCCTCCTGCTTCTGTTCCAGTTCGCTCAGAGTGGCTTGCAGCCGCACGGCGGCCAGGTACTGGCTGCGTTCGGCGTTGAGGTCGGCAAACGCCTTGTCCCATTCGGCCTTGAAGTCGATGCTGGCATCCGGCAGATCGCGCCGGAAAATCTGCAGCAGATAGTCCTTTACCTCGCTGGAGCGCAGTTTGTCCAGGCGCAGCGTACGGGTCAGCACCCGCTGAAAAACGCTGGCATCGCTGGCGTGCTCCAGGCGGAAAACGCAGAAATCCTGCTGGCTGGCAAGCTTGCGGCTGCGCCCGCCATACACCATGTCGGCAAATTCGCTGCTGCTGTAGCTGAACACCCGGCGCCCAAAGCTCGCCAGATGGCTGGCCAGTTGCGGTTGTGCCACCAAGGTGCCATCCGGCAGGCAGAACTCCTCGACCTTCAGCGGCCCGGCATAGGCGAAATACTCGTACTCGAAGCTTACCCCTTTGCCCACGCAGCCCAGCACGACGGTGCCGGACTCCGGCAGCGACACCTCCAGCAGCACATACGCGCTGTTGTTGGGGAAATAGAAGCGCCGGCTCTTATCCACATCGTGCGCACCAAAATCCATACGGCGGCGGTCGATGATCAGCAGAAACTGCAGGGCATTGATCAGGCTGGTCTTGCCGGTATTGTTGGGCGCCACCAGAGAGACCGCACCGTCGAGCGGCAGCTCGGCGCGCGAGTAGCCGGCACTCCCCAGCAGGACCAGACGTTGGAAGCCGTACTGCATCAGCTGTTCTCCTCGTCGTCTGGTGCATCCGCAGTCCAGTCTTCCGCTGCGGGCGTGCTCTCTTCGTCGCCATCGGTCTTGGCCGTCAACGCCAGGCTTTCGAAATGATCGAGGTAACGGCATACAGCGGGCAGCAGTCGCCAGCCCGCCGGCTCTGGCACGGCAAAGCCGAGGTTGCAGGCGCGGCCCATCAGCTCCACCAGGGCGTCGGGGTTGAGGCCCTCGGCATCCAGCAGGTCTTGCTGTTGCTTGTAGACCTCGGCCAGCCAGGCGCTGTCGATCAGCCAATCGGTAAAGCGCTGCAGGGCCTTGCCGGCGTTGGCCTGGGCATCGAAGATCACCATGAACAGCAAGGCCAGCTGGCGGCTGATTTTGCCGATGTTGCTGTTGGCGTCACTGTTGTGAAACCAGGCAAAGCCCCTGGCATCCAGGCGCAGTTCGAACCCCAGCGCGGCAAACAAGCCGACATAGCTGGCCTCGTGCTGTTCCAGCTCCGCCCACAGCGCGGGCTCGGCCATTCGATTCAGGTGTTTGCCGGAGAGAAACAAGCGGAACAGCTCGGCCAATGCCGGCATTTGCGACAGGGCGGCTGCCAGAGCATGTGGGATCGTCATTGCGGGATACTCACGCGGTGAGGGTGATGCAGGACGCGAATCGTCTGCAGCGTGGTTTTTTCAGGCTGGCTGGCTGCCTCGAACTGCCAGCCGGGCTCATGTTGCAGGTCATGGAACAGGCGCAGCAGGGTGGCATCCTGCAGGTGGGCGTAATGGCGGCGCAGCCAATCGAGCAGATTTTCCACCGGCAGGCTGCGGGCCAGATGCGCACGAATAGCGGCTTCGTCCACCTGCTCCAGCAAGGGAGCGTCATCGCCGGGCTCATCCTTCGGAAAGGCCACCGCCTGCGGCTGGTATTGGCGCGCGGCAGCCATGACCGCCCGTACCTCATCGCCCAATTGCAATTTGAAACCGCGCTCATTGCGCCAGACGGGGAGTGCGGTCTCATCCGCCGGGCGCGACAGTGCGCGACGCAGGCCGCGTTTGCGCACCTGCCCCAACAGCAAGCTGATGGCACTGGTCAGTGCATTGTGCTGACGCAGCTCTTCGCGCAAGGGCAGCAGTGTATCGGCGCACTGTTGCGCAACCAGCCGGCCAAAGCGCCGCAGCTCCTTGGCCTGGTGCGCCACCTGACGTAACTGCAGGCGATGCGAGTAGAGCGCACCCTGTACCGACAATTGCTCTAGGCTCAGGTCGAGCGCACGCTCCGCTTCTTCCAGATAGCGATAAAAGGTACCCTGCGAGCCGCTGTCCATCATCTGGTTCATCGGCTCCACATAATGATCGTAGGCTTCCAGCACCTCGCGGTAGCGCTGGCTGATCGGCATGCTGCTGTCGGCGCTTTTGGCGTTTTCCGCCAGCTCAAAGAGCGCGTGCCGGTCCTGATCGAGCTGCAGGCTGATCTGGCGGAAGAGTTCTGCCAGCTTGTTGGCGGCCCCGCGCACGCGATCCATGTCGGCCCCGAGCATCCCTTCATTGAGTGCTTCGGTGGCTTCACGGATCGCAGCAACACGCGCCTGCAGTACGGCAGCCAGGCCCAGCTCATGTTCACGGGTGAGGCCGCGCACGAACTCCAGCACATAGGCATTGAGCTGCAGATCGCTGCTGCGCGGCAAGGTTTGCAGGATATCCGCATTGACCAGGGCGCGCAGTACCGCGCCCTGCGTTTCGGCATCCCGTTGCCCGGATACCTTGGCAATACCGTTCAACACCTGATCGCTGGTCAGCACGGCAAACTCGCGCGACAGCCGCACCAGAAGCTCCACGGTGTCCCAATGGGTGTAAAGCGCGTAGACCAGCGAGCGAGGGTTGGCCATATCAGTTCAGTCTCCCTCCACCGAGCAGGCATGCCCTGTGCGGCATGCTCTCACCCGCCAGCCGCACAGGGCGGCAACCCGGCGCATGGCCGCAGCGGGGTTTCATAAGGTGCAGGCTGGACGCATCGACCATTCGTTGTCCCCACGCCGCCGCGCCCGATTTCTGGCGAAATCGAGCCCAGCGGCCACATTCTTTGTGCTCTCGCGAGCCAGCACAAAGAATATGCTCATCGCGCCGGGGACAAGCGACTCTCAGGCTGCGTCCCGCCCGGAATGTGTCAGGCATGGTGGCAACACTGTGTGCACAAAGTGGCGTCAATGTGGTGAACATGGCGGCAGCATTGTGTTGAACATGGCGGCAGCATTGTGGTGACATGTGGGTCACAGTGTGGCAACAAGGTGGCGCTGACAGCTCAAGCGGTCGCATGGATGAAAATATTCAGTGCCGCCGCGATGCGTTTACGGCGCTCTTGCAAGAACGCCTTGTAGTGATCCAGTGCCAGCAGTTCCTCCTCTACCGGAATGCACTGTGCTGCGAATGGTGCTGCACCGTGCTGTGCCACCAGCGGCAACAGGTAGGTCACAGGCGCTTTGTCGCTGATCGCACGATTGGTTTTGCCGCCGATGAAAGCCAGGTTGGCGATGTCGTCGGCCTCGCGAGGGGTGTAGCTGCCGCGCAGCAATGCCTTGGGGAAAATGTGATGAAACTGCAAGCGGTGCTGACTGCCCGAGTGGTCCAGAGCAATGGCAAGGTGGCTGCGCCAATCCTTGGCACCTGCCGCACGAAATGCCAGGAACATGGTCTTGAACAGCGCACTGCGCTGGTTGCGCCCTTCCAGCTCTTCCGGCGTGATCTCAAGGTGGCCGAACTGCAGGCGCAGCCGGTCGATCAGTTCATTGATATCACCGCCATTGCGGATAGTCGCCAAATCCTGATCCAGAATGGTCTCACTGGAACCCCGCGAGAAACGGCCTTTGGCATTGGCGGCCAAGGCCCAGTAGCGCAACTGCTGCGCTTCTTCCGTGCTGAGGGCATAGTCACGGCGATGCCCAATGTAGGCAAGTACCACCAGTAAGAAGGGCGATGACAGCAAGGCAGGGCTGTCGATACCCAGATTGCTGCGTGCGAAATTGAGGGCAAATTCCATCCCCTCGCAGGCTTCTTTCCAGGCTTGCTGCAGTACGTCCAGGGTCAGGCTGCCGACGGTCAGAAAACGGGATTGCCCGGTAGCAAAGGCCATCAAATTCTTCAGGTGCAAACCCAGATCAAGCTCGAAACCGTTCTGGGCGCAAGCACTCTGGAAGTCCAGGAAGGTCTGCAGCGAGTGCCGCCATTTGGCCGTGATCTGCGCCAGAGCCAGATCGGAGCTGCGCAGCTTGGCGCCCAGCGAGTTGACCCGCACGAAGATTTCCGTGACCTCGTCGTAGGACAGTGTTCGCTCCAGCACGTCCATGCGGTACACGTACTTTCGGATGCCGCGTAGCCGAGCGAGGCGCTGACTGTATTTCTCGTAACGCGGATCATCAAAGCCACTGATGCCCGCACGTTTGAGGAAAGGCGCATCGCTGTCGGTCTTGAAGACTTCGGATACCTTCACCCACTGCGGCAACTGCTCCAGCTTCCGGGTCGCCACCACGAAGGTCATTTTGTTGAAGCGCGTCAGCAGTTCGTCCTCGCTGGCGTCGGCCTCGTCGCCTCCCAGCTCGCCTTCCTCATCGACCTCAGCGTCATCGCCGTTCTCATCCACTTCGGTCACGACGGCCAGTTGGTCGGGATGCTCCAGATTGAACAGCAAATCGATGGGCCGACGGCGACCGCGCACCGACACCGGCTCGCCACGAATGACGGCAGATAACGAGGTCAGACGCTGTTGTCCATCGAGCAACAGGCGGGTGCTCTGATAAGGGTTATTGCTTTGGCTGACGGCGAAGCTCTGCAGGGGCACGGCCTCATCGGTTTCCCACAGCAGGATCGCCCCCGAGGGATAGCCCCGATACAGAGAGTCGAGCAAGTCGCGCACGCGCGTGGAGCGCCAGACATACTGCCGCTGCATTTCCGGCAAGCGCAGCTCACCGCGCTCGATCATCGAGACCAGTTCTTCAACGCTGGCTTCAGCCTTGGCCATGGTGCTTCCTTATCCTCTCAATCTCACTCAACTGCTTCGGGAGGCTCGGCAGCGGGGATGATCAACAACAGCTCGGAGTCATCCACTAACCTGTAAACCGGCCGCTTGCCGGACAGTCGTTCGCTCTGATCCAGAATGATCTGAACCCCCTCGCCACGCTTGTCCATCATGGCGCTGCGGCCCGTGATCGCTTTGTCCGCCTCGGGCACGGAACATTTGGCCAGCAGGCTGGTGATGGCTTCGTTTCGCGCGGCCTGGCGGTAGGGAAGGCTCTCCACCGTCATGGTGTTGGGGATGGCGCCTGGCGAATACAGCTCCAGCCGGTCCGCAAACATCCGCAGGCGGATTTTGGCGCCATGGATCGAGTAATCCCGGTGCGCAACGGCATTGACCAGGGCCTCGAAGACGGCGGTCATGTCGTACTGCGGCAGATCGTGCCGGCCCTCATTCTTGGTGGCATAGACCTGCATGTTCTTGCGGACGAAGTGGCAAGCCGCCAGCACCTGGGCATCCAGCGGTCCGGTGATGTCCTGGGCGTCGAGTTGATAGGCCGTGTCGCCTTGCGGCAGCACCTCGGTGCCACGGTATGCCACGGCCTGAATAAAGGTATTTGGCAGCCAGCGGCGAGGGTCAGCGCTTGCCATCAGCACGCCGGCGATGGTTGGCCGAAGTGCGCCGTCGGCATCGGTGCGCGCCATGGCCAGTTTATCCAGCAGCACCTCGCGCGAATCCTGCACGCGCGGACTGGCAAAACGTTGCCACAGATCATCTACAAGGTCGTCGAGTGTGGCGCCAGGCACCGGCTGCTCGTCGAAGCGGATGATGCGCGCCTGGCTGCGTTGCTGGAACAAACGCGCCAGATAGTCCGGAGCCATTTCACGCTTGGCGCTGCCCACGCGGTGCAAATAGCCGCCGGGGCTTTTATGCACGAACAGGCTGCTTGCGATATCGACTTTCAATACTGGCAAGGGCTCGCCTGACGTGCTGGGCAGGCTCAGACGCTCGATCACCGGCGCGAGCGGCGGGGTGATGCTGTCCAGGCAAATCTGCCGGACGAAATCCTCCACCAGGTCCAGGCGCTCCAGCGGGATACCGAGCACTTCACGGGTGTCGTCCACGCCCAGCACGCACACCCCGCCCCGGCTGTTGGCGAAGGCGGCCAACTCATCGGCCAGCGAATCTTTATGGGGTGCTGACACCTTTTGGCCAGCAAAGCGGACTTCCTTCAACTCCAGGTAGGAGTCCTCTCCCAGGCGAATCTTGTCGATCAGGTCGGCGATGTTGTCGAACATGTCAAACCTCTCTTCCCAGGCGCTGGTAACGCCGTTCGAACGCTTCTTCGCCGCCTTCCATCACCTGGCAGACTTCGCGGCGCATGGCCTGATCCTGCAACGAGCCGGTTTGCTTCACATGGCACTGATGGTTGAAATCCAGTACGTGGATCAACTCCGCATCGCCATTAACCACGATGTTGGGGTTGTGGGTCACGATGATGAGCTGACGGCGCAGTTTGTTGCTGCGGATCTGCTGCACAACCAGTCCGTAGATCAGGTGGTTATCCAGGTCATCTTCTGGCTGGTCGAGCACCAGTGGCTCGTTGCCGTGCGCCAGCAGGAAGGCCAGCATGGCCGCCGCACGCTGCCCGGCGGAGGCCTGGCCGATGGACTGAAAGTCCCGCCCGTCACCTTTGCGGCTGTACTCCACCTGCAACCCATCTTCGGGGAACCAGCACAGGATGTGGTCGATGAATTCCGGGCGCTTGTCGGCTTCCGCTTTCAGGAATTTATTGAACCACCCGCCAAACTCCGCCTGCCCGCGACCGGCTTGCGACAGGCGTTTCTTCTGCGTCAATAGCGCCTGCTCGAAGGCCGCCGTATCCCATACGCCCGGCTGATCGACCAGATCAACCGTGCCCAGCAGATCGGCCACGAGCCCTTTGGGGGATGCCCCCTCTTGCTCCTGATACAGGTCGTCCACGTACTTGCCTTCTGCGGCCCCAAGCACCTCCCGCAAGGAGCGCTCGATGCCCTGCGCGTCCCGGCTGTAAGGGATCAGTTCGATGCGCACAAAGGGATTGCCTTGCAGCGTTGCCTGCAGAAATGCGCTCCGTTGGGCGCTGATGGCACGGCGGGCGGATTGCACCTGCTCCAGCAGCGATTTGGCCTTTTCGCGCAACTCGGTGCGCTGCCTCTGCAAGGCTTCCAGCTTCTTCAGCTCGATTTCCAGGCGCTGCTTTTCTTGTACCAGACGGCCGTACTCGCTGGGGTCGCTGACGCCTTGTTGCTGCAAGTCGGCCTTGAGCTGCTCGTAAGCCATCTTGGCCGCGTCGATCCGCGCAAACCAGGGCGAAGCCTCCAGTTCACCTCTCAGGACTTGCCCTCGCTCCTGCAGCACGTTTGCCGCGCGCTCGACGTCCTGCTGCGCCTTGGCGATGGCGGCGTGCAGCGCCTGGACAATGCTCAGTGCGGGTCCGTCTTCGGCGGTATCGAACAAGCCTTCCGGCAAATCTTCCGCCAACAGATCGTCGGCAAGCGCTTTCAAGCGGGTTGCCAGTTCGGCGGAGGCGTCGAACTGGCGTTCCAGCTCGCGGCTTTGCCGGTTGGTGCGCTGATAGTTTTTCAGCAGGGCGGCATGATCGGCGCCCTCGAAGCGGGCCAGCTTGCGCTGAATATCTTGCAGGGTCAGCGTCAACGCTTCACGCCCTTGCAGCTTGCCGTCCAGCTCGCGCATTTGCGCCCGTGCGGCCAGGAAGGCACGCTTGGCTTCCTCGAAAGCGGCTTGCTCCGATTGCGTGCCCGCCGCATCGTCAATCACCTTGAGCAGCGCCTGCTGGCTGTCACCGGCCAGCGCGGCGATCTGCCCCTGGCTGAACAGGCGCACCGGAAAGCGTTGCTCGGTGACGGCCTGACTGGCCGAAGGCTTGAAACTGCCCGTAGCGGCGTCCCATTCCTCCACTGCATGGCCCTGGCCATCCTGCCGCCAGATCAGGCGATAGGGCATGCCATCGCGCTGCACTTGCACGCAGATGGCCGTATCTGCCCGCAGTCCGCCTTCGTCATGGCGGCTCCTGGCGACCTGATTGAAACGCTTGAAGGTCTGCCCGGCTTCCGAGCTGGACGACAGCTCCTTCTCACGGCGATAGGCCAGGCGCAGGGCATGCACGATGGTCGATTTGCCGGTGCCGCGTCCACCGATCAAAGCATTGAAGTAGGGGTTGAGCGGCAAGCTGGCAGGCTGTTTGCCGCGCCCCATGTAGCGCGCGTCGCGGATTTCAATCGACTCAATGAAATGCTCGGGCGTATTGAACGGCGCAAAGCCGTCGCTCTCATCGCTGCGCCGAACGGAGACTTCCTGCCCATCCAGCAAGGCAAGACGCAAGCCTTCCAAGCTAGGCCGCGCCATCTTGATCCACGTGTAGCGCGAACCCGGCACCGCTGCCCTCTGGAAGCTGTGGCAATCGCTGCCCACCACGCTGGCAAAGCGCAGTTTCAGTTCATCCAGCACCATCGGCACGGGGCTGTTGGAGGCGGTCCACTCCAGCGCCAGAATGCCGGGCTCCTGCAAGACCTGCTTGACCGTAGTGGTATCCATCAGGCATTTGCGCGTACCGGGCTCGACCTGTAGCAGGCCCTTGTCGCCATCGACGTGCGCCGGAATGGCAAGGCCCCCCGCCGCCAGAATGCGCTCCACCACCTGGGCGGCGCCGATGCGGGTGACGCCATCGCTGTCGCCACGCGTGCCTTGGTAGTCCACCTGCGCCAGCAGGTCGCTGATGGTCTGGCTGGTGGCGGACGGGTCGAAGATCGCCAGCAGGTGAAAACCGCCCTGCACCGAGATTTCCACACCGGGGAACAGGTGCAGCTCGCGGAAACCGGCCGGCGGCGTACCTGCGTCGGCCTCGCGCTTCATCTCTGCATAGGACGCCTTGAGCTTGTCGATCCACTCGCCGGTGTTGTGGTCGGTAACGGCTACGCAGTCGATCCCGGCGGCCATGTACTTGAGCAGCCATTTCTGCGGTGTCAGCTCATTGGGCGTGCCGATAGCGGCCTGCCATGCCCCGGTGTCCTTGGAAGCCGGCGTGTGGGTATGGAAATCGAACTTCCACCAGCGTGCGCCGGGGTAAGGCCAGGGTTGGCTCATGTTCTTCTCCTGATTGCGGCCATCATTCCTCCGCCTTTATCTCGGACAGAAAACGCATAGTGCATCATGAAATGCTTAATGAAGGGGATGCATCTCGAATAGCAAGTAGCCTTTCAATTTGTTTCTTAATATTGGAGACAACTTCTTCGGATGAGGTGATGCCAAAGCTGATTTCTTCCCCAATGGCTTGCAGCTTATCTGCGGCCTCTTTGGCAAGGATTCCTTGGACAATACTTTGCTGTTCGTCGATGGGTGGCAAAGGAATGAGGATTTTCTTCAGATCGTTCTCATCCAAAGTTACATTGGTGGCGCCGCACATCATTGGCACTAATAGCTCATCTTTGAACTTTGACAGGTATTCGTGGATATATCTCATTTCCACTTGCTCGGGTTCTTTTGCTTCGAGGCAGCACATAGTGTCTGCGAGAGCAAATTTTCCTTCTTGATAATGGAGGCGCTTAATGTCAGCTTTGCCGTGCCCAGAGGAGGATACAAGGGGTATACAGCTTGCCTTGAAGTCAAAGGAGAAATCGGCTGATGTTTTTCTATCAGCTGCAGGAACCACAAGTGGAAAGTCTCCGGGCGGAGAACTCATGTTTGAGTGCTTGCCCCGATGAATATTGCAAATCGCGCCCAACTCTCTAGCGCTAGGCATGCGTTCCCGCAGCTCTCGAAATTTTCTCTCGAGCATATACCATCGACCAACCAAGTGACATCCGGTTGAGGCAAGAATGTGCTCTCTTTTGACTGTGATAAAATTTAGCTTTGATGAGGTCCGTGTGCTTTCCAGCTGATTGCGCTTGAAATTCTCAATTAGCTCCAATGCTGCTGGTAGATCGTTCTCATCAACTGCTTGTCTAGTGTCTGTTTGCGTATACCCGTCAGCGCCAATGTTTATAAAAAGAACTTTATCAGTGCTTTTGGCTATCTGCTTGTCAATAATCAAGATGTGAGTTTTAACGCTAGCGTATGGTTTGAATACACCATGAGGCAATTCAACGACTGCGATTAGAGATTTTTCCTGAATCAATCGCTTTCGCATCCCGATGTAGGCGGATTGACCGACAAAAACGATGCCTTCAGGCACAATCACCCCAGCTTTTCCCGTTGGCGACAAGTGTTCAACGATGTAGTCAAGAAAAAGTAATTCCGCCCGTTTTGATTGCAGGCTAAATTTCTTATGGGGTTTAATTCCGCCCTTAGGCGTCATAAAAGGCGGGTTGGCCAAGATCGTGTCATAACTCTCTTGCCAGTAATCTTCTTGAGTTAAAGAGTCATACTCTTCGATCAGTGGGGAGCGAAATCCGTGCAGGTAGAGATTTACTAGTGAAATCCTTACCATGTCCGGCGAAATATCAAATCCTCTAATGTTTTCATGAATTCTTTGGCGCTCTATCGGGGTCAAAAGCCCCCCGCTGTAGTGCATTGGACTTTCAATTGAGGTTTCAGCGACTGACGCACCTTGCTGTAATTGCCAGTTATTTCGTTCTTCGATTGGCGAGTTCTCTCTAAGGATGTGTTTGTAGGCCGAAATTAGGAACCCAGCGGTGCCGCAAGCAGGGTCCAAAACCCTGTCACCTTTTTGGGGGCCAACAGCTCGAACCACGAAATCAATGATGTGTCGCGGCGTACGGAACTGGCCCGCATCGCCCTGGCTGCCCAGCACCGACAGCAGGTATTCGAAAGCGTCGCCCAGTCGCTCAGAATGATCGTAGGAAAAACCATCGATCTCCTTCAAAAACGCCTTAAGCGTCTCCGGATCGCGGTGCGGCAGGTAGGCGTTCTTGAAGATGTCGCGGAACAGCCCGGGCAGATGGGTGTTCTCGGTCATCTTGCCGATGGCCTCGGAGTAGAGGTTCAGCGTGTCCTGGCCGCCCATGCTGGGCGCCAGCAGTTTGCTCCAGCTGTACTTCTCGAAGCCGTTGACGAAGAAGCTGCGCTTGCCGCCGAACTCTTCGGACTGTGCATCCATGTCGTCCATGAACTTGTAGATCAGCGCGATCGTGATCTGCTCGACCTGGCTCTTGGGGTCAGGCACCTTGCCGACGAGGATGTCGCGGCAGGAATCGATTCGGCGTTTGGTATCGGTATCCAGCATGGTGTTGTTCTTCTCGTTCGGCCGCTTGGGCGGCCTTGAATGACTTACATGAATTGGTTGAGCGGTACGTAGTCTTTGACGTACTCGGGGATGCCTTCGCGCCACTCGGGCGGCACGGCGCGCAAGTCGCCCACGCCAAATGCCGGGTTCACGTTCAGCTCGCCGAAGCGCTTGTCGTCGATGATGGCGCGCAGGGCTGCGTCAGTGGCATACGCCTTGAAGAAGTACTTCATCGCCAGCACGGAGGCACCTTGGTCCTCGGTCAACTTGCTTTGGTTGGCGAGCAGGAATTCCTGGAATTCATCCTCCAGCAGCTCATCCTTGCTCTTGAAGTAGGGGATCTGGCCGAAAATCTTCTGCAGGATTTCCTTCAGGCTCAGGCGCCGATCCACACCAGCCGCACGACGCAGCTTCTCCAGGTTGAAGTACTCGTTGGGCTTGTCGAACAGCTGGCTGGTCACGTAGTCGATGGCCTGCTCCCACTGCTCGTTTTCAACCTGCTGCTGCAGCATCGGGTCGGCTTTGACCTGATCCTCGAATTTCTCGAAGAACATCCGGTCGATCTTCATGCCTTCGTAGCCGATTTGCTGCTCGGCTACGTGGGAGATGGCATCGGTGCCAGTGTGTTCGTACAGACCGCTTGGCGGTGGTGGGGGCGGCGGTTCGCCGCCCTGTCCATCCCCCTCAGCACTTCGGGCTGGAAGCTTAAGAACCTCGTCGTAGTCGAACTTTTCTTCGAAGTACTCGCAATTGGCGAAGAAGTCGAAAAACTTGAAGCGGGTCTTCTCCGGCTCATCGATCAGCAGCTTCAGATCGTCATCGAACAGTTGTTCAAGGAAGTTGTGCTTGCGGGTGCCACGCCCTTTGATCTGCACGAAATCGGACGGCGAGTACACCGGCCGCATCAGTGCCAGGTTCAAGATGTCCGGGCAGTCGTACCCGGTAGTCATCATGCCCACGGTCACGCATACGCGCGCCTTGCTGGTCTTGTATAGAGCATTGAAATTGGCCGAGCCCAGCAGGTTGTTGTTGGTGAAGTTGATGGTGTATTGCTGGGCGTCCGGCACGCTGGAGGTGACTTGTACCGCGAAGTCGGACTGGTACTTGCCAGGCCACAGTACATCGGCCAGCTCGTTCAGGATTTGGGTGAGCTTGGCGGCATGGTTTTGGCTGACAGCAAACACCAGCCCCTTGCCGAACTCGCCGGTCACTGGATCACGCAGACCGTTCTTGATGAAGGTCTGGCAAAACAGCTCATTGGTCGCCTTGGAGAAAAACTTCTTCTCGAAGTCCTTGGAAACGAAGCTCTGTTCCTGCTGCCCGTCCTCGCCGACGGGAGCCATCACGGCATAGCCCTGCTCGGATAGCAGTTTGGTGGTGATGTCGGTCCGGGCATCGACCACTACAGGGTTGATCAGGAAACCATCCTTGACGCCATCCAGCAGCGAGTAGCGGAAGGTCGGTTGCCCGGATTCGCAACCGAAGGTGCGGTAGGTGTCCAGCAGCAGGCGGCGCTCCTGCTCGCGCGGGTCGCGGGTGGTGGGCTTGCTCGCGTCAAAGCTCTTGAGATAGTCGCGCGGCGTTGCGGTTAAGCCTAGCTTGTAGCCGACAAAATACTCGAAGACGGCGCGGGCATTGCCGCCAATAGAGCGGTGGGCTTCGTCCGAGATGACCAAGTCGAAGTCGGTGGGCGAGAACAGGCGCTTGTACTTGTTGTTGAACAGCAGCGACTGCACCGTGGTGACCACGATCTCGGCTTTGCGCCAATCGTCACGGCGTTCTTTGTAGATGACTGTAGCGTAGTCGTTCTTCAGATAGTCCTTGAACGCCTTTGCTGCTTGATCCTCCAGCTCTAGTCGATCCACCAGGAACAGTACGCGGCGGGCGTTGCCCGTGCGAAGAAACAGCTTGATGACGGCAGCAGCGGTCAGGGTCTTGCCGGTGCCGGTCGCCATTTCGAACAGGAAGCGTGTCGAGCCTTCAGCCACTGCGTCCTGGATGGCATTGAGCGCCTTCTTCTGGTAGTCCCGCAGGAAGCGCAGCTTGTTCTTGGCGATGAAAGCTGGGCGCTCGTCCGCATTGAGCCAACCCGCTTCCCTCTCGTAGCCCGGCAGCTGAGTCTGGACGATGTAGTCGCGTCCGACGGCTTCGGTAATCAGGCGCCTCTGGTCAGGTTCGAACTTCCGGTAGCTCTTGAGTGAGTCCGGAGTCGGGAAAGCGGTGATGATGTGCGGGTTGCCCTGTTGTAAATCCCAGAAGTAGTGCAGATTGCCGTTCGAGAGGATCACGAAGCGGCAGTCGAGTGACTTTGCGTATTTACGCGCCTGCTCCTTGCCGACCAGCGGGTTCTTGTCTTCGGATTTGGCTTCCAGTACCACCAGCGGGAAGCTCTTTTCGTCCAGCAGCAGAAAATCGACGAAGCCATTCTTGGTCGCTTCGAAGTTCTCGCCCAGGTCATTGATCTGGGCCTGACTGAGCTTGACGTTGGGCTCCAGCGCTACGTTGGCCTTGCCCTTGGCATCGTCAAAGAACCGCCAGCCAGCAGATTCCAGCAGTTTGTTGATCTTGATGCGCGCTTGCGCTTCCTTGGCATTCGCCATCCTCAGACACCTCTCTTTACTGGCTCACCTTGAGGATCTGGTTTCAGGCTATGCGCACGAGCGTACTCCAACACCAGAATTTCGATCATTGAGGCCACCGAGCGACGCTCACGATCAGCCGCCAAGCGCAAAAGCTGCTTGATCTCGGCGGAGGTGCGGATGGAAAGGGTTTCGTCCTTCAGGCGTGACATGGCGGCGTCTCGTCATTGATGTCACGCAAATGTACTGCATTTTGCCTCACCCCGCCATGATTCTCTTCAGGGCGTGGATTCCGTGCTTGAGGCTGCTCGATGACGCGGCGCCTTAGCGGTAGCCGGCCTCACGGAGCGCTCAGCCTCGATGCCGATGGGATGCAGGGCATGCCGGCTGCTGGCCTGATTGGCTTGCCCGTAGTGTCGCCGTGTCTTGGCGCTGGCATGTCCCAGCCCCTGGCTGACTGAGTCCGCAGCCGCGTGCCGTTTCAGGTCGGCAGCCCATTGGTGGCGCAGGCAGTAAGCCGTGATAGCGTGCTTGTGCTTCGGCCAGAGGCTACGTGCCAGCCGACGGATTTCGACGGTGAAGTTGACCGGGCTGTCAATGTAAACGAGCAATTCCCGCCGCCTCGCTAGCCGGATGCGCAGAGCCTCCAGCAATGGATGGGGATCGTGTACGGCATAGGCGATCAAGCGGTGCGGCTGACCTTGATGCGCCTTGACCTTGGCGCCATCGATCTCGAATCTGATCTCGCCCATGCCGCTGCGCGGATTGTCCACCCGGCGAATGAGCACGCCGCGCCGCAGTTCTTCCGGGCGGCAGCCGGTCAGCGCGGCGACCAGAATCGCATCGGCATACTTGCCTTTCGCAGCGCGCTGAGACAGTCGCTCGCGCCAGTCGCCGGGGAGGCCGCGCAAGGCTTGCCGCTTGCTGGCACGCTTGCGGCGCTCTCCGGGATGGCCGCTTTGCCGGGCTATATCGAACTCGCGCAGAAATGTACGCTGTTGTTGCAATTGGGCTTGGATGGCCATTACTTGCAACCTGTCCATAGGTCGAGTAGAGAGCGCGGAACGCAGGCTTTTCAGCTGCTCGACAAGATCGGCGTACAGGCAGTAGCGAAGCGCTGCGACGCGTTTGTAGAAGGTTGTCGGACGCTGGGTGGCAGTCAAGACTTCCGCCACCCCACCTTCGGCGTAGCGAGCGCGCTGTAGTAGCGTGCGGCCAAGCTGGCGATAGTCCTGCCTGGTCTTGCTGCTCAAGGTGGCAAACTCATCGGCCGGGAGCATGGCTTGCATCTCGCGCCGGCAACTCTCGATGAGCGCAACCATCTCATCCGCGTCGATCATTGCTTCCGGCCCTGAAACATCGCTTTCAAATCGGCAATGGCTTTTGCGCGTTCCGCCTTTGCTTTTTGACGCTCGGCTTCTGACTGTTGCACAGGGGCGCGCAACTGCGCTGCTTCCATCGCCTCCTGCCGATTCTTGCGCCAGCGGGCGATGCTCGGTGCGAACTCAGGGATGAATTCCCCCGTGGCGGCGCGGTTCATCACGGCCAATAGCCATGAGCGCACGGAGCGGATGCCCGCGTGCTTGCCACTACCGGCTGCCGACAGAACGCCAGCCAGTTCGTCAGCGACAAGCTGTATCTGTTGTGTTGTGAGCGAGGGCCCGAAACGGCGGGTTACGTCGGCGATGACGCGCAGGTAGGGCAGAAGAGAAGGGTGCGACAAGTCTAAGGGCGCGGAAGCCTCTCCCGTTTTCGGAGAGTTATCCACAGCCCCTGTCTGTAGTAGTGGTTTTATATTTTTTACTACTACTTCTTCCTTGTATTCACCTACACATATATCACCGCCCTGACCGGCGACGGATGTGCCGTCCACGGTTTCTCCGTCGCCGGCCAAGCCGGCCATGGATGTCTGTGACACTTTTTGTGAAACGGGAGTCAACACGGACTCCCATCGCCAAAGCCCTTCCTCGTCCTGGAATTTCCTCCGTGCCAGGTAGCCGGCATCTTCAAGCTCGCGCAGGATGCGGCGGCAAAGGTCTCGGCCAAGATGGCCTTTCGCTCGTGACTGATCGTGCAACACGCGCGGCAGTGCGACAGCGCGCAACTGCCAGTTGCGGCCCAGCGAGAGCAAGTGGCAAGCCACGCCTCGCGCTTCATAGCTCAACCGGGAGTCGCGTAACAGGCTGCAAGGCAGAGACCACCAGTATTCGGCGGAGTCGTCAATGCGGATGCGGCTCATGACTTCGCCCTCTGGCGAGCCAGACAAACGGCGTGCTCACGCTCCGCCGCCTGGGTCTCAAGCCAGGCGTCGATCTCGTGGGCAAAAAAGCCAATCGAACGGCCGCTTGGGCCTAGCCGGACTGGCTTTGGAAAGTCTTCAGTCTGGCAAAGTCGCCAGAGGGTTGTCCTGCTGATCGCAATTTTGTCGCAGACATCCTGAACCTTGATGACGCGCATGAAACACCTCGAATGATCTTGAACACGAGGCTATGCTGCGACTGACTGAAGCCGTGCGCACGGACATTAAATATGCGAAAAACAGCGTCACTTTCTGTCCGTCGTAAATCCCCTCCAGCGGATGCGAGCTGTTAGATCAATCCGGAGAGTTTATAGAAACGCCTTGAAAACTGATCCGGTAGCTGATTTCACCGGATACGTGTTTGTCACCATGGAGGTAGCATCTTTCCCCCTTACGCATCTTGCGAAGCATGGTTTTAGCGCGCTGAATACTGGTTACTGGGTTTTCTCCCGCTTCGTGAAAGACTGCGGCCAAGCAACGTACCGCGTCGGACTCCAGGACTTGGTCCCCCCGTTTTCTCTCTCTCCCGCTATTTGCAACGCCAAGCGTCCAACCAGCGATGTGGCAGATCCAAACGAACTCCATCGCGGTATCAAGCTCGACGGCAAGTGATGGTCTGCCTCTTTTATTAGACGCGAGTCCGTCTGCAACCATTTGAAGTGTGTGCAGGTTGTGTTGGATCAGGACGCGCTCATGACTACGTGTTGATTCGATATTTAGCTCCGCCCACAACTGCTCGACATCCGGCTCATTAGCTGCCGCATCAGGTGTGCCCGACGACAAATACCGATTTTCCTCACTTAGAAGCCACTCGATCTCATCAGGCTTTAAACCCATCAATGCTTCCTGCAGTAGGTGAACAGCTTTGGCGACGGCCTGGTAGCGTTTTTTTCTCTCTTCGTCTTTGAGGGGTTTGGCTTGGCCCGCATGCCACTTCGCCAACGTTTTAAGCTGCTCGGAAAAAGCAGCGGGGTCTCTGAAAACGGGAAGGCCACAACGGGTTCTGCGAGCAAAAATTTCATATTCAATTTGACCGAGAGGGAGAAAAGCCTGCCCATCGCTTGATGTTGTACTCGGCTTCATACTTGCCCCTTCCATTCATCCAACTTGTCCGCCCATTCCTGCATCATGGCGCGACGCTCATCGAAATAGGTGGCGTGGTTGTAGGTACGACGCACATTGTTCTGGTCAGCATGGGCAAGCTGGGCTTCGATGGCATCTGGGCGGTAGCCCATCTCATTAAGACGGGTACTGCCGCTGGTCCGCGTGGCGTGTGGGCTATAGGTGCCGCTCCACCCCAAAGCCTTGATCGCCTGGCGAAGTGATGCGGCGGACATTGGGGCGTTGCGATCATCTCGGCCTGGAAACAAGTGCTTGCGGTTGCCGGTAATGGCATGCAGTCCTTTGAGCATCTCCACTGCCTGTCGTGGCAGAGGTACGACGTGCTCCTTGCGTGCTTTCATGCGCTGCGCCGGGATACGCCAAACAGCCTTCTCAAGGTCAAACTCATCCCAGGCCGCCTCGGCCACTTCGGTCGGTCGCGCCAGGGTCCACCACATCAGTTGCATGCAATGACTTACCTGAAAGCTGCAGCGGTGGTTTGCGAAGTCGCTCAGCAGTTTGCCGATCTGCTCTTTACTCAGCGCCGGCTTGTGCTGGGTCTTGTTTGCTGGTAGCGCCTTGCGCACCGGCCAAACCGGGTCGCTGTCGGCTCGCAAGGTGGCGACGGCGAACTCGAACACGGCGGACATGGTGCGCCGCGCCTCGGCGGCGACCGTGGGCGCGCCACGCTTTACTGTTTTCTGCAGGATGTCCAGGACATGGGCTGGCGTTATTTCGCGAACCGGCATATTGCCGATACTGGGGAACACCACGCGCTCCAGCATATCCAGACGCCGGTTCTTGGTGACATCTTCCCAGTCCTTTGTCTGCAGCCACTCCTTGGCGACGATCTCGAAGGTGTTCTTAGCTTCGCTGGCTTGCCGGATGCGGTCGAGCTGCCTTTGCTGGGCGGGATTGATGCCTTGCTTGACCAGTTTGCGTGCGGCCTCGCTGCGTTCCCTGGCTTCAGAGAGCGTAACGGCAGGGTATTCGCCAAGCGCAAACATGCTGGCCTTGCCATTCAGTGTGAAGCGGTATCGCCAAGCCTTGACTCCGTTGGGCTTGACTTCGAGGTAGAGCCCGCGCTGGTCATTCAAGCGGTAGAGCTTTTCCCTGGGCTTGGCGTTGCGGCAGTGCGTGTCGGTAAGCATGGTGGCTGACTCCTTGTCATGGCGACAGCGTTACTATACTCACTTATTCGCACATACTCCAAGAGCTGTACTCGCTAGCGTACTCAGGCATGCATTGACTGCTCGGGAAACTTGAAGCAGCGCTATGAAACAATAAAACCGCGCAACTGCGCGGTTTTATTGGGGGTTTTCATGCTTTCCTGGTGTTTCATGAAACATCAGGAAAACGGCATGGCGACTCAGACGTTGAACAGGAAATTCAGCACATCCCCATCCTTCACCACGTACTCCTTCCCTTCCGCGCGCATCTTGCCGGCTTCCTTGGCGCCGGCTTCGCCCTTGTACTGGATGAAGTCGTCGAAGGCGATGGTCTGGGCGCGGATGAAGCCGCGTTCGAAGTCGGTGTGGATGACGCCGGCGGCCTGGGGGGCGGTGTCGCCGGCGTGGATGGTCCAGGCGCGGACTTCCTTGACGCCGGCGGTGAAGTAGGTCTGCAGGCCGAGCAGCGTGTAGCCGGCGCGGATCAGGCGGTCGAGGCCGGGTTCGTCGAGGCCCATGGTCTCGAGGAATTCCTTCTTGTCGGCGTCGTCGAGGTCGGCGATCTCGGCTTCGATGGAGGCGCACAAGGCCACCACCTGGGCGCCTTCGGCGGCGGCGTGGGCGCGCACGGCGTCCAGCTGCGGGTTGTTCTCGAAGCCGTCCTCGGCGACGTTGGCGGCGTAGAGCACCGGCTTGGCGGTGATCAGGCAGAAGGGCTTGAGGCTGGCCCACTCTTCCTTGGCGAGGTCGAGCGCGCGCACCGGCTTGCCGGCGTCGAGCTGGGCGAAGCATTTTTCCAGCACCGCGACCAGGATCTTGGCTTCCTTGTCGCCGGAGGCGGCGGGGCGCTTGTAGCGGTTGATGGCTTTTTCGACGGTGGCGAGGTCGGCCAGCGCGAGTTCGGTGTCGATGACTTCGATGTCGCGGATCGGGTCGACGCTGCCGGAGACGTGGATGACGTTGTCGTCGGCGAAGCAGCGCACGACGTGCACGATGGCGTCGGTTTCGCGGATGTTGGCGAGGAACTGGTTGCCCAGGCCTTCACCCTTGGAAGCGCCCGCGACCAGGCCGGCGATGTCGACGAATTCGACGATGGCGGGCTGCACGCGCTGCGGCTTGACGATCTCGGAGAGCTGGTCGAGGCGCGGGTCGGGCACCTCGACGATGCCGACGTTGGGCTCGATGGTGCAGAACGGGTAGTTCTCGGCCTGGATGCCGGCCTTGGTCAGGGCGTTGAAGAGGGTCGACTTGCCGACGTTGGGCAGTCCGACGATTCCGCATTTCAGGCTCATGTGAATCCTTGTCGTTCCGGGGCGGAGCGCCGCGCAGGCGGGCTATTGCCTTGATCCGGTGTGGAAAACCGCGAATTGTACCGCGATGGGCTGCAGCGCCAAAACCGGGCGAGGGCTTCAAAACGATGGGGCTGCGCCTACAATGTCCGGTCTGTATTGCCACAAGACGAATCAAGGAGGAGAGGAGATATGGCGAGCAATTGGATCGAGGCGATCGATGCGCGCAGCGCGAGCGCGCTGGCGTCGGGGGCCTTGCAGCCGGTGCAGGCGGAGCAGACCGAGATGGAAGACGGCGGCATGCGCTTCATCGTGCGCTGGGTGTCGTCGCTGGCGGTGAAGGATGCGGCCAAGACGGCCCAGGTGGCGATTCCGGGCGGTCCGCGCGACCCGAACTTCAACCCCTTCCTGAATCCCGATCCGGAGCTGACCGTCGGCCCGCTGGGCGACGAGCATGTCGTGATCCTGAACAAGTTCCCGCTCAGCGAGCGCCACCTGGTGCTGGCGCGGCGCGCGTTCGAGGAGCAGCTGCTGCCGCTGGCGCGCAGCGACTTCGCCGCGCTGGCGGAGATCATGGCCGAGGCCGGCGGCATCGGGCTGTACAACGGCGGCACCGCTGCAGGCGCGAGCCAGCGCCACAAGCATGTGCAGTGGATTCCCTCGACCGCGGGCAATGCCAGCCTGCGCATCTTTGCGCCCGGCCTGCCGGCAGGGCTGCCCGAGCAGGGCGTGGCCCAGCATCCGGCGCTGCCGATGAAGCATTGCTTCGTGCGCGTGTGCTGCGGCGAGGGCGTGCCGGTGGAGGTGGCGGCGGACAGCCTGTACGCGGCCTACCGTCTGGCCTGCGAGACGCTGGCGCTGCAGCCGGGCGAAGATGGCCTGCTGCCGCCGTACAACTTGCTGGCGAGCGACGGCTGGCTGCTGGTGCTGCCGCGCAGCGCGGAGTGCTTCGAGGGGATCTCGATGAGCGCGGTGTGCTTCGGCGGCACGCTGTACACCCGCCAGCCCGAGCAGATCGAGTCGATTCGCCGCGTGGGGCCGTTGCGGGCGCTGGCGGCGGTGGGGTATTGATATTGCGGGGTAGGATGGGTAGAGCCGTAGGCGAAACCCATCATTTGCGATGGAGCCTAGCTCCTCTGACGTGATGGGTTTCGCTGTGATGGGTTTCGCTGTGATGGGTTTCGCTTCGCTCTACCCATCCTACCTCTCATGGATCAGGCGCCAGCGTCGTCCGGCACCTTGGGCTTCGGTGGCTTGGGCGGGGCCGGCCGGGCGTTCAGCCGGGTGGCGGCGGTGTTGAGTTCGCCGCGGGCGAGCAGCGGCCAGGTGGCGAGGGCCTTGTCGATGGCTTCGTCGATCTGCTGCTGTTCCTTGCGCCGTGCCGGCTTGAGGACGAAATTCACCACTTCGCTGCGGTCGCCGGGGTGGCCGATGCCGATGCGCAGGCGCCAGTAATCATTGGTGCCGAGGTGGGCGGAGGTGTCCTTGAGGCCGTTGTGGCCGCCGAGGCCGCCGCCGAACTTCAGGCGCAGCTGGCCGGGGGGGATGTCCAGCTCGTCGTGTACGACGAGGATTTCCGCAGGTTCGATGCGATAGAAACGCGCGAGGGCGCCGATGGCCTGGCCCGAGCGGTTCATGAAGGTCTGCGGCATCAGCAGCCATGCGCCGGCTTCGCGCGCATTGGCGACCAGGCCGTGGAAACGTGATTCGTGCGAGAAGCGCAGGCCGAGCTCGTCGGCGAGCCGCTCACAAAACCAAAACCCGGCATTGTGCCGGGTTTCAGCGTATTCACCGCCCGGATTGCCGAGACCGACGATGAGGCGCAGGGGGCGCGAAGGCGCTGTGCTCATCGATCTATGGTCTCCGGCTTTCCGTGGAGTGGGACTCGGGCGGTGGGGCTCAGGCAGCCTCGCCTTCGCTCTCGGCGTCGGCAGCGCCCTTGACCTTCAGCGAGCTGGCGACCACCGGGTCGGCGTCGCCGTGCTGGACCAGTTCGACGCCGGCCGGCAGCTTGATCTGCGAGACGTGCACCGACTGGCCGGCTTCCAGCGCCGACAGGTCGACCTCGACGAACTCGGGCAGGTCCTTCGGCAGGCACTGGACGTCGATTTCGTTGAGGACGTGCGAGACGATGCAGCCGCCCAGCTTCACCGCCGGGCAGACGTCGTCGCCGATGAAGTGCAGCGGCACCTTCAGGTGCATCTTCTGGTTGGCGTCGACGCGCTGGAAGTCGATGTGCAGGACTTGCGGCTTGAAGGCGTGCCACTGGGTGTCGCGCAGCACGACGGTTTCCTTCTTGCCGTCGACGTCGATGTTCAGCACGGACGAGTGGAACACTTCCTTGCGCAGCAGGTGGAACAGCTCGTTGTGGTCGAGCGTGATCGGCAGGGCTTCGCTGCCGCCGTAGATGATGCCCGGCAGCTGGCCGGCACGACGCAGGCGGCGGCTCGCACCCGTACCTTGAGCGTCACGCTTGGTGGCCTTGAATTGGATTTGCATGTGTTGCTCCTGAAGTTGATGTCTCCGCCCGCGACCAGGCGAAAACGCAAGAAACCCGCCCCTTCAGCCGAAGGCGCGGGCGAAAATCATTCCATGAACAGCGACGAGACGGATTCTTCGTTGCTGATGCGCAGGATGGTGTCGGCCAGCAGCGAGGCGACCGAGACCTGGCGGATGCGCGGGCTGGCCTTGGCGTCGTCGCGCAGCGGGATGGTGTCGGTGACGACCAGTTCGTCGAGTTCGGAGTCGTTGATGCGCGACACCGCAGCGCCCGACAGCACGGCGTGCGTGCAGTAGGACAGCACCCGCTTGGCGCCGTGTTCCTTGAGCGCGGAGGCAGCCTTGCACAGCGTGCCGGCGGTATCGACGATGTCGTCCATGATCACGCAGGTGCGGCCTTCGACCTCGCCGATGATGTTCATGACCTCGGAGACGTTGGCCTTCGGACGGCGCTTGTCGATGATTGCCAGGTCGCATTCCATGCGCTTGGCGAAGGCGCGGGCGCGCACCACGCCGCCGACGTCGGGCGACACCACCAGCAGGTCGTCGTACTTCTGCTTGTCGAGGTCGTTCAGCAGCACCGGCGCGGCATAGACGTTGTCGACCGGGATGTCGAAGAAGCCCTGGATCTGGTCGGCGTGCAGGTCCATCGTCAGCAGGCGCTGGACGCCGGCGGCCTGCAGCATGTTGGCGACGACCTTGGCCGTGATCGGCACGCGCGCCGAGCGCGGGCGGCGGTCCTGGCGGGCATAGCCGAAGTAGGGGATGGCGGCGGTGATGCGTCCGGCCGAGGCGCGCTTGAGCGCATCGACCAGCACCAGCAGTTCCATCAGGTTTTCGTTGGTGGGCGAACAGGTCGGCTGCAGCACGAAGACGTCCTTGCCGCGGACGTTCTCGAGCAGCTCGATGTTGACTTCACCGTCCGAGAAGCGGCCGACGGTGGCCGAGCCGAGGGAGATGCCCAGGCGCCGCGTCACGTCCGCGCCGAGCTTGGGGTTGGCGTTGCCGGTGAAGACCATCAGGCTGCCGTGGGGCATGATCGCTGCTCCGATGCCGTTTGAATTGTCGACCCTTAAAAACGAATCGGGCAGGCTCCCGGATAACCCCTGGGCCTGCCCGTCGTTGTATGGCTGGGGAGGAAGGATTCGAACCCTCGAATGCCGGAATCAAAATCCGGTGCCTTAACCGACTTGGCGACTCCCCAATAAACCTTTTTCGCCAGCTCGTGAAATCGACTGTAACGAAGCGGCCGCTATTCTAGCCATTCGTACAGCGGATGGCGAGAGGCCGTTCGCACGTTCCAGGCCGTCCAGCGTTGCGGACAGCTTGCGGCGATGCGTTCCGCGTCCCGGGCCGAAGGCACTTCGGCGAAGACGCAGGCGCCCGAGCCTGTCATCCGGGCTGGTGCGTATTGCATCAGCCAGTCGATCGCACGTTGCACTTCCGGGTAGCGGCTGCATGCCATGGCCTGCAGATCGTTCCGTGTGGTGCTTGCTGCGAAGTCCGCCATTCTGATGAGAGGCGTGTTTCTCGTCAAGCCCTCTGCCGAAAAAATTTCGCCGGTGGGCACCGATACGCCCGGCGACACGATCACGTACCAGGCGGGTGACAGGTCCAGCGGCTGCAGGGTTTCGCCCACGCCTTCGGCGAAGGCGTCGCGGCCGAAGATGAAGACGGGCACGTCGGCGCCGAGCTGCAGGCCCAGCGCCTGCAGCTCGGCGCGACCGAGCCCGGTGCCCCACAGGCGGTTGAGCGCGATCAGTGCCGTCGCCGCATCCGAACTGCCGCCGCCGATGCCGCCGCCCATCGGCAATACCTTGTGCAGCGCGATGTCGGCGCCGAGGCGGCAGCCGGTATGCGCCTGCAGCAGGCGAGCCGCGCGCACGACCAGGTCTTGCTCGGGCGGCACGCCGGCAATCTCGGTGGTGCGCCGGATCTCGCCGTCCTCGCGCAGGCCGAAGTCGAGCGTGTCGCCCCAGTCGAGCAGCCGGAAGGCGGTCTGCAGCAGGTGGTAGCCGTCGGCCCGGCGGCCGGTGACGTGCAGGAACAGATTGAGCTTGGCCGGCGCGGGGCAGCCCGGCAGGCGTCGCGGGTCGGAAGTGTCCGGCAGGGTCAGGGCAGGGCGGTCCATGAGTCGATGACGAGGCGGATGCGGGCGTCGCCGCGGGAGACGTCGAGGCGGGCCGGCGGCGCGTCGCCGGCGGTGCCGGCGTATTCGAGGTATTCGATGCGCCAGCCCTGGTCGATGAGGATGGCCGGCCGGCCGGCGCTGTCGAGCGTGCGGACTTCGGCATCGGCGTCGGGCGCGGCCTGCACCCAGCGGCTCAGGCGGCCGGCCGGCACCTCGATGCCGAGCACGCGCGGCAGCAGGGCTTCCGCGCTGGCGGCGTGCAGCGACTGGCCGTCGGCGGTGCGCAGGCGGGCGCCGGCGGCATCGGCGTCGAGCGTGGCGACGACCTGCCCCATCGGCGTCAGCAGGGCGAAGCTGTCGGTGTCGTGTTCGTGCCGCCATTCGATGCGGCCGCTGGCGGCCCGGCTGCCGTCGTTGGCGGAGATGCGGCCCTGCAGCTCGAAGGCGGACGAGAAGCTGCGTGCGGCGACGTCCGCCGGCGCGCCGGCCGGGAGCGGTGCGCAGGCGGAGAGTGCCAGTGCGGCTGCGGCGATGGCCGCAGCCGGCAGGGGAAGGCGGTGCGTCGTCATCGGCCGCGCAGGCGGCGGACGGTGTCGGCCAGCAGGCTGTTGTCGGGGTGGGCCTGGCGGGCTTCGTCGAAGATGCGGTTGGCGTCCTCGCGGCGGTCCAGCGCCCACAGCACTTCGCCGAGGTGGGCGGCGATCTCGGCGTCCTGGCGGATCGTGTAGGCGCGCTCGAGGTGTGCCAGCGCGCCGGCTGCATCGCCGAGACGGAAACGTACCCAGCCCAGGCTGTCGAGAATGAAGGCGTCGTCGGGCAGCAGTTCGTGTGCGCGGGCGATCAGCGCCTCGGCTTCGTCCAGGCGCAGGCCGCGGTCGGCGAGCGAATAGCCCAGTGCGTTGTGGGCATGGGCGTGCTCGGGTTCGAGTTCGATCACGCGCCGCAGACGGGCTTCCATGACGTCGATGTGGTTCAGGCGCTCGGCCAGCATCGCCGTTTCGTACAGCAGGTCGACATCGTCCGGCGTGGCCGCCAGTGCCTTGTCCAGTGCGGCGAGGGCCTCGTCGGCGCGTCCGGCTTCGCGCAGCAGCTGGGCTTCGGCCAGCAGGTAGCGGCGCATGTCCTCGTCGCTGCCCTGCTGCGCCTTCAGCAGCGCGCGGGCTTCGTCGATGCTGCCTTCGCGCGCCAGGCTCCGTGCGCTGCGGATCATCGCCTCGGAATGGTGGCGTTCATCGGTGACTTCGCCGAACCACTTGCGTGCCAGCACGCCTTCGCCGCGCTGTTCGGCGATCTGGCCGAGCTGCAGGCGGATCAGGTCGGGTTGTGGATGGCCGGCTTCGAGGGCTTCCAGGTAGCGGGCCTCGGCGTCGGCGGTATCGTCGAGCTGCATCGACAGCAGGCCGATGGCGTAGAGCAGTTCGGCGTCGCCGGGGTTGGCGGCGAGCAGGCGGCGGAATTCGTCGCGCGCCGCCTCGAAGCGCTGCGCGCTGACCAGCGCGCGGGCGTAGGTCAGGCGCAGCGAGGCGCTGTCGGGGTTGCGGGCGAGTTCGGTTTCCAGCTGGCGTACCGCTTCGGCGCTGGCGCCGGTATGCTGCAGGATCTGCGCCTTCAACTGGACGGCGGGTTCCCAGCCCGGCCTCAACTGCAGTGCGGTGTCGACCGCGCCCAGCGCCTGCATCGGTTCTTCGGCGATCATCGCCGCCTGGGCGCGGGCGATGTGGGCTTCGGGGAGGTCGAGGTAGGGATCGGTCAGGCGCCGGACGATGCCGTGCGCCGCTTCCTTGTCGGGAACGCCCGCGAGCGCCCGGTTCAGGCTCAGCAGGTTCTGGGCGAGACGGGCGCTGGACTGGGCCAGGGTGCGGGCCAGCTGGATCTGGATCTGTTCGAGGTTGACCCGGGCGCCGCTGCCCATCTGGCCGCTGACGCCGGCAAAGACGCGGCGGGCCTCTTCGGAGTCGGGCGCGGTTTCGGTCCACAGCCGGGCGGCTTCGCCAGCCAGTTGGGGGTTGCGCGAATACATCGCGATCTCGGTGGCGCGGCGGGCGATGCGCGGATCGCGCGTGGCCCGCGCGAGGTCGACGTAGAGCTGGGCCGACAGGCCGATCTGGCCGCGCGCGCCGGCGATTTCGGCGAGCAGGAACTGGTAGATCGTGCGCGGCGTCAGCTCCTGGGCCGGTAGCGCCCCGCCTGCCTCGCCCTTGTCCGCCGCGCCGGCGAGGCAGGCGGTGGTGCTCAGGCCCATGACCAGGCACAGGATGCGGAGAGAGCGGGAGGCGCGAGTGTTCATGTCGATGGTCCGGCGGGCTGCAGCGGTTTGCGCAGTGAAGATGGTGCCACGGAAGGCGGGGGCGCACATGCAAGGATGTGTACCGTGGGTGTCGGCAGGTTTTGGAGTGCTGCTCTAGAATTCGGTTCGTATCGAACATGGTATGCAGATCGGCGTCCGGCCCGCAAGACGGGCCGTGCGGGCGCCGTGAGGTTTGCCCAGGCTCGTACCCGCCCCCGTGACCCGATCCCCCGATAGCGCCGATGCCCGAACTGCCCGAAGTCGAAACCACCTGCCGCGGTATCCGCCCCCATGTCGAAGGCCGGCAGCTGAGCGGGCTGCGCGTGCGCAATCCACGGCTGCGCCTGCCGGTGCCGCCCGAACTCGCCGACCGGATCGTCGGCCGGGTGCTGCAGGGCGTGTCGCGGCGGGCGAAGTACCTGCTGCTGGATTTCGGCCCCGGCACGGTGATCGTGCATCTGGGCATGTCGGGCAGCCTGCGCCTGGTCGGTGCCGACGAAGTGCCCGGCGCGCACGACCATGTCGATTTCGTCTTCGGTGCGCAGGCCCTGCGCCTGCGCGATCCGCGCCGCTTCGGCATGGTGGTGTGG
The DNA here is from genome assembly GCF_048398245.1 of Thauera butanivorans. Taxonomy (NCBI): domain Bacteria; kingdom Pseudomonadati; phylum Pseudomonadota; class Betaproteobacteria; order Rhodocyclales; family Zoogloeaceae; genus Thauera; species Thauera butanivorans. Next base: position 4,063,694 of record NZ_CP183038.1, on the reverse strand, counting down.
CAGGAGGGGGCGCCCGAACGGCATCCGCTGCTGGCGCATCTGGGGCCGGAGCCGCTGAGCGAGGTTTTCGATGCGGCCTGGCTGTTCCGCGTCACGCGCGGCCTGCGGGCGCCGATCAAGCACGTGCTGATGGACAACCGCAAGCTGGTCGGCGTCGGCAACATCTATGCGTCGGAAAGCCTGTTCCGTGCCCGCATCCATCCGCTGGAGCCGGCCGGCGCGCTCGGCCTGCGGCGCTGTGCGCGGCTGGTGCAGACGGTGCGCGAAACGCTGGCCGACGCCATCGCCGCAGGGGGCAGCACCTTGCGCGACTTCGTCGGCGGCGATGGCCGGCCCGGCTATTTCCAGCAGCAGTACTTCGTCTATGGCCGCGCCGGCGAAGCCTGCCGGCAGTGCGGCAGCACGGTGCTCGGCATCGTCAGCGGCCAGCGGGCGACCTGCTTCTGCCCGCGTTGCCAGCGCCGCCGCTGATCCCCGCCTGCCGTCGAAGCCGGCATATCCCCGCACATTCGGCCGGAGTGCGTATTTCTGCATGGTCGCGTTTCGTGTTCGCCGCTATGCTGTGGATATTTCGCTTGGTGTCCTGAGTCCTGTGAGCGGCCCGATGACCGAATTGATCGACCAGTTTTCAGCCTACGCCGGTTGGCGCACCGCCGCCGCCGATTCCGTCGCGCGCCTGCGCGCATGGCTGGCACGCAATGAAGTCGGCGATGTCCAGAGCGATCTTCGCCTGCAATACCTGCTGGAGCGTCTGCGTGACGACAAGCTGACGGTGGCTTTCGTCGCCGAGTTCTCGCGCGGCAAGTCGGAGTTGATCAATGCGATCTTCTTCGCCGACTACGGCGATCGCATCCTGCCTTCCAGCGCAGGGCGCACGACGATGTGCCCGACGGAGCTGCAATGGCGCAAGGGGGCGCAGCCGGAGCTGCGCCTGCTGCCGATCCGCACGCGCGCCTGCCAGACGCCGGTCAGCGAGCTGAAGCGCTATGCCGAGGAGTGGCAGAGCGTGTCGCTGCAGAGCCTGGATGCCGGCAGCCTGCAGGCTGCGCTCGCCCGCGTCGGCGAAACCGAACGCGTGACGCAGGACGAGGCCGTCCGCCTCGGTTTCGCCGTCGATGCCGACGGCGACGAAGGGCTGAAGCCGGGCGCGGACGGCCTGGTCGAGATTCCGAGCTGGCGCCATGCGGTGATCCAGTTTCCGCATCCCCTGCTCGAGCAAGGCCTGGTGGTGCTCGACACGCCGGGCCTGAACGCGATCGGCGCCGAACCCGAGCTGACCTTGTCGATGCTGCCGAGCGCGCATGCGGTGCTGTTCATCCTCGCTGCCGACACCGGCGTCACGCAGAGCGACCTGACCGTGTGGCGCAGCTATGTGCAGGGCGGCAGCCAGCGCGGCCGCCTGGTGGTGCTGAACAAGATCGACGGCCTGTGGGACGGCCTGCGGGACGAGGCGCGGATCGATGCCGAGATCGCCCGCCAGGTGGACTCGGTCGCGGAGACGCTGGAGATCGACGCCGAGGCGGTGTTTCCGGTGTCGGCGCAGAAAGGGCTGGTGGCGCGCGTCACCGGTGATGCGCCGCTGCTCGCGCGCAGCCGCATGCCGGCGCTGGAACAGGCGCTGACCGGCGACCTGCTGTCCGCCAAGCAGGACATCGTGCGCGAAGACACGCTGGCCGAAACCGGCGAGGTGATGGTGCAGACGCGCGCGCTGCTCGAAGCCCGCCTGGCCGGCCTGCGCGAGCAACTGCAGGAACTGACCGACCTGCGGGGCAAGAACCAGAGCGTCATCGAGTACATGATGCGCAAGATCCGCAGCGAGAAGGACGACTTCGAGCAGGGGCTGCAGAAGTACTACGCCGTGCGTTCGGTGTTCTCCGATCTCACCAACAGCCTGCTCGCCAGCATCGGCATGGATGCGCTGCGCGACCAGACCCGCCGTACGCGCGAGGCGATGCTGGAATCGACCTTCACCAAGGGCCTGCGCGACGCGATGGAAGGCTTCTTCCGGCATCTGCGCGAGAACCTGCTGCGTTCGACGGGAGAAATCGGCGAAATCTCGAAGATGCTCGACGCCATGTACAAGCGCTTCAGCGTCGAGCACGGACTCAGGCTGACGCCGCCCGAAACCTTCTCCACGCTGCGCTACGAGAAAGAGCTCGACCGCCTGGAAACGGCTTTCAACCGCCAGCTCAACACCACGCTGACGCTGGTGACGACCGAAAAGCATGCGCTGACGCAGAAGTTCTTCGAGACCGTCGCGGTGCAGGCCAGGCGCACTTTCGAAGTCGCCAACCGCGACGTCGAACAGTGGCTGCGGGCGGTGATGTCGCCGCTGGAGACCCAGGTGCGCGAGTACCAGATCCAGCTCAAGCGCCGGCTCGAAAGCGTCAAGCGCATCCACCAGGCCACGGACACGCTGGAAGATCGGGTCGAGGAACTGAAGCAGGGCGAGGACAACGTGCTGGCGATGCTGGCGCAGCTCGATGCCTTGCAGCAGGAAATCGCCAAAACCCTCGGTCCGCTGGCGCAGGGCGAACGGGAAAGCGGCGAAATGCGCGCAGCGGCCTGAACGCCGCTGTTGCGCCGGAATGCACGAGGCCGCCCGCTGCATCGCGGGCGGCCTCGTCGTCTTCAGCGCAAGCGGCCGTTCAGCCTGCGGTCAGCTTGTTGTACTTCTCCATCAGCTCTTCATGTGTTTCCGGCCGGTCCGGGTCGAGCGGAATACAGTCGACCGGGCAGACCTGCTGGCATTGCGGTTCGTCGAAGTGGCCGACGCACTCGGTGCACTTGTTCGGATCGATGACGTAGATTTCGTCACCCTGGGAGATGGCGCCGTTGGGGCATTCCGGTTCGCAGACGTCGCAGTTGATGCACTCGTCGGTAATCTTCAGAGCCATGGTGTTCGCTTCCTTGCTATTGCCTTGATTTCAATTTTTCCTGCAGCCGTACCAGCACCGAAGGCTGCACGAACTTGCTTACATCGCCGCCCAGACGGGCGATTTCCCGGACCATCGTGGCCGAGATGAACATGTACTCCTCCGCTGGCGTCAGGAATACCGTTTCGACGTCCGGGTGAAGCTTGCGGTTCATCCCGGCCATCTGGAACTCGTACTCGAAGTCCGACACCGCGCGCAGGCCGCGCAGGATCACGCGCGCGTTCTGCTGCCTGAGAAAATCCATCAGCAGGCAGTCGAAGCCGGCGACCCTGACGTTGGGGTAGCCGGAAACCGCCTCGCGGGCAATGTCCACCCGCTCGTCGAGCGTGAAGATCGGCCCCTTGCTGTTGCTGCGCGCAACCGCGACGATGACGCTGTCGAACAGCACCGACGCCCGGCGGACGAGATCGGCATGTCCCCGGGTGAACGGGTCGAACGTCCCCGGATAGACTGCCACCGCTTCCTTCATTCCTGGCTCCTGCGCATCAGATGGAAATTGACCGTTCCGGCGCGGCCCTGCTTCACTGCCTGCCAGTTCCCCAGCGTTGCCACCGTGGCTTCGGACTCGACGTAGATCCATCCGTCGGGCTTCAGCAGCGCGTCCAGCCAGGGTTGTATCCGCTCGATCCAGCCCTGCTCGTAGGGTGGGTCGAGAAACACGCCGTCGAACTTCCGTTGCGCGTTTTGGGCGAATCTTACCGCATCGCCGCACACGATCTCTACTTGTGACGCTTGTAAGGTCTTTGCCGATTTGTGCAGCGCGGCGACCGCGCGGGGGTTGCGCTCGACCAGCACGACCGATTCGGCGCCGCGCGAGGCGGCTTCGAAGCCGAGGATGCCGCTGCCGGCGAAGAGATCGAGGCAGTGCTCGCCATCGAGCGTCTGGCCGAGCCAGTTGAACAGGGTTTCGCGCACGCGGTCCGGCGTCGGACGCAGGCCCTGGGCGTCGGTGACCTCGAGCAGGCGCGAGCGCCACTGGCCGCCGACGATGCGCACACGGCTCATCGGGCGGCTTCTGCGGCTTCGGCCGGCGCGGCGGTGTCGCCGTCGCCGCCGGCGATCACGGTGACGAGCCGGTCGGCGTGGATGCGGCGGGCGAAAGCGTCGCGGATCTGCTCGGCGTCGACCGCGGCGACCTGCTGCGGATAGGTGTCGAGCCAGTCGAGCGGCAGGCGGTAGAAGCCGATCATCGCCACGTAGCCGAGGATCTTGGCGTTCGAGTCCAGGCGCAGGCCGAAGCCGTTGATCAGGTTGTCCTTGGCGGCCTGAAGCTCTTCTGCGCTCGGACCTTCGGCGATGAAGCCGGCCAGGGTGTCGCGCACCACCGCGAGGGCTTCGTCGGTCTGGCTGCCGCGGGTCTGCAGGCCGATCTGGAAGGGGCCGGCGACCTGCTGCGGCGAGAAGAAGCTATACACGCTGTAGGCGAAGCCGCGCTTTTCGCGCACCTCCTTGGTCAGCCGCGACACGAAGCCGCCGCCGCCGAGCACGTAGTTGCCCACCAGCAGCGGGAAGTAGTCGGCATCCTCGCGTGCCAGGCCGGGCTGGCCGACGAGGATGTGGGCCTGCGCCGAAGGGTTGGCGATGCGCAGCACGGCGGCCTGGGTCGGCGCCGGGGCGGGCAGCGGTGCAGCGGCCGCGACCGGCGGCAACTGCTCGGTCAAGCGGATGGCGATGCGCTCGGCGGTGGCGCGATCGACGTCGCCGACGATGGCGACCGAGGCGCGCCGGGCGCCGAAATGACGGCTATGGAAATCGACCAGATCGTCGCGCGTGATCGCCTCCAGCGATTCCGGCGTGACGCTGCCGCCGTAGGGGTGGCCGGCATACAGCGCTTCGTTGAAGCGGCGGGCGGCCAGCGTGGCGGGTTTGGTCAAGGCTTCGCGCAGGCCGGCGAGGGCGCGCTTGCGCTCGCGCTCGAGGATCTCTTCAGGGAAGGTGGGCTGGGCGAGCAGGCTGGCGCCGAGCTCGACCGCGGCGTCGCGCTCGGTTGCGGACGACAGGCTGCGAATCGACAGGCTGGCGCGGTCGCTGTCGGTGCTGCCACCGATCTGCGCGCCGATGTCGGCGATCCGCTCGGCGATCTGCTGTTCGTCGAGCGTGGCGGTGCCGGCGTCGAGCAGGTTCTGCGTCAGGCTGGCGAGGCCGGCCTTGTCGGCGGGTTCGTAGGCCGAGCCGGCGGCGAAATCGACCTGGATGTCGACCAGCGGCAGGGCGCGGCTTTCGACGTAGAGCACGCGGGCGCCGGTCGGGGCGGTCCATTGTTCGATCTTCGGGCCGGCCAGTGCGGGGCCGGCGACGAACTGGGCGAGCAGCACCAGGCTGGCGAGGAAAGGTGTGAACAGGCGGGAAGTCTTGGTCATGTCGGAGGTTCCGTCCGGAGAATCAGTCGGTTGGCGGAAGCGATCAGTGATGCGCCGGCGCGAGCGGCGAGCGCGGGCGAGGGGGCGCCGGCGGCTGCGGCTCGAGGCGGGCGGCGTTCAGGCTGTCGTCGCTGAAGTAGCGCTGTGCCACGCTGCGGACTTCCTCGGCGGTGACGCTGCGCAGGCCTTCGAGCAGCAGCTCTTCGTCGCGCCACGACAGGCCGGCCGATTCCATGTAGCCGATTTCCATCGCCTGCCCCATCAGCGAGTCGCGCTTGTAGACCCGGCTGGCCACGGCCTGGGTCTTGACCCGGGCAAGCTCGGCCTCGCTGACGCCTTCGTCGCGGATGTGCTGCAGTTCGGCGCGCAGGGCGGCTTCGAGTTCGTCGACCGAGTGGCCGGGGGCCGGTACGCCGTCGAGGTAGAACAGTGCCGGGCCGCGGCCGCTGCCGTCGTAGCCGGCGCCGGCGGACAGCGCCAGGGCGCTGTCGCGCACCAGCCTGCGGGTCAGGCGGGCGCCGTCGTAGCCGTCGAGCACGGCCGACAGCACCTGCAGCGCGTAGGCGTCGCGATCCCGTGCCGGGTCGCGCATGGCGGGCACGTGCCAGGCCATGCTCAGGTAGGGCAGTTCGGCCGGCGCCTTCACCACCGCCTGGCGCGGCCCCTGCTGGACGGGTTCGGCGGAGATGCGGCGGGCGGGCAGCGGGCGAGCGGCGATCGGGCCGTAGTAGCGTTCGGCGTCGCGGAACACGCGGCGGTGATCGACGTCGCCCACCACCACCAAGTAGGCGTTGGCCGGCGTATACCAGCGGCGATACCACTCGCGGGCGTCCTCGGGCTGCATCGCCTCCAGGTCGGGCATCCAGCCGATCACCGGGCGGCGGTAGGGATGGGCCTTGAAGGCGGTGGCCATCAACTGTTCGTAGACCAGCGCGCGCGGCTGGTCGTCGGTGCGCAGGCGGCGCTCTTCCTTGACGACTTCGAGTTCGCGGCGGAAGGCTTCGTCGTCCAGCACCAGGTGCTGCATGCGGTCGGCTTCGAGCGCCATCATCTCGCTCAGCCGGTCCGGCGGCACCTGCTGGAAATAGGCGGTGTAGTCCTTGCCGGTGAAGGCGTTGTCGCGTCCGCCGACCGCGGCCACCCGCTTGTTGAACTCGCCGGGGCCGACGTTCTTCGTACCCTTGAACATCATGTGCTCGAGCACGTGGGCGACGCCGGACACGCCTTCGGGTTCGTCCATCGAGCCGCTGCGGTACCACACCATATGCACCGCCGATGGCGCGCGGCGGTCTTCCTTGACGATGACCTTCATGCCGTTGGTGAGCGTGGTCTCGAAGGGATTGGCAAGCACGGCCGAAGGCGTGAGCAGCGGTGCGGCGGCAATGCCGCCGATGACGAGGGCGCGGGCAAACGTGTGGAGAAACATGGGGATGTCCTGCATCTGTTAGAATTCGCGGCGCTCCGCCGGGCCTGGCGCGCAGTGCGCGCCGGCCGGACGGGGAGCCGCATCTTAACGTGATCGGTTGCGGGTGCCCACGGCTGGCGTGGGGCGCCGCCGACGCGAAACGTTCCCTCTGACCCGAGCGTGCAATGTTTGGTTTCCTGAAGAAGAAGTTCGGCAAGACCGGGCAAACCGAAGCCGGCCAGCCGCCGGCCGAGGATGTTGCCGAGCAGGTATCGGCCGATGCCGTCGCCGATGTCGCCCCCGAAGCAGAGCAAGAAGTCGTCGCCCTGGAGGTGCCGGCGGAAGCCACCGAAGCGCCTGCGGGGATGCAGGCGGATGAGGCAGAGCCGGCCGCAGCCGTGCCGTCTGCCGATGTCGGGCCCGCCGTCGAAACCGGGCCCGAAGCCGCGGCTGGACCCGTAGCCGAAACCGCGGTCCTGCCGCCGGCCGCCGAGACCGCCGGGCCTGCGACCGCTGGCGATTCTGCAAGCGCCGTCGAGCCCGGGCCGCTGGAAACGCCGGCTGTTGCCGAAGCCGCCGAGCCCGTGGTGCCCGCCGATGAGCCTGCCGTCCCGGCAGCCGCCGAAGCGCCGGCCAAGCGCTCCTGGACCGACCGCCTCAAGGCCGGCCTGGCCCGCACCCGGCAGCAGCTGGGCGGCGGCCTGGCGAGCCTGTTCGGTCGCCGCAAGATCGACGAAGATCTGCTGGAGGAACTCGAATCGACGCTGCTGATGGCCGATTGCGGTGTCGAGGCCACCCAGCACCTGATCGACGACCTGCGCCTGCGCTGGAAGCGCGACCGGCTGGAAACCGCCGACCAGTTGCAGAAGGCGCTGGCCGACGGCCTGCAGGCCATCGTCGCGCCGCTCGAAGAGCCGCTCGACGCCGGCACCCACAAGCCCTTCGTGATCATGATCGCGGGTGTCAACGGCGCCGGCAAGACGACTTCGATCGGCAAGCTGGCCAAGCATTTCCAGGCCCAGGGCAAGAGCGTGCTGCTGGCTGCCGGCGACACCTTCCGCGCCGCGGCGCGCGAGCAGCTGATGACCTGGGGCGAGCGCAACAATGTCACCGTGGTGGCGCAGGACGGCGGCGATGCCGCGGCGGTGATCTTCGATGCGATCAACGCCGCGCGCGCGCGCAACATCGACATCGTGCTGGCCGATACCGCCGGCCGGCTGCCGACCCAGCTCCACCTGATGGAAGAGATCGCCAAGGTCAGGCGCGTCATCGCCAAGGCCGACCCGAGCGGCCCGCACGAGGTGCTGCTGGTGCTCGACGCCAACATCGGCCAGAACGCGCTGGCCCAGGTCAAGGCCTTCGACAAGGCGGTCGGCGTCACCGGCCTGGTCGTGACCAAGCTCGACGGCACCGCCAAGGGCGGCGTGTTGGCGGCGATCGCCCGCCAGTGCCCGAAGCCTTTGCGCTTCATCGGCGTCGGCGAAGGCATCGACGACCTGCAGCCGTTCAAGGCGCGGGAGTTCGTCGATGCGCTGTTCGAGCCCGCCGCGGGCGCGGCCAGGAACGGAGAAGGCGAACGCGCATGATCGTCTTCGAGGATGTGGCCAAACGCTATGCGGGCGGCTACACGGCGCTGGCCGGCGTCGACTTTGCGATTCGCCATGGCGAGCTGGTGGTGCTGTCGGGCCATTCCGGCGCCGGCAAGAGCACGCTGCTGAAGCTGATCCCGGTCATCGAGCGGCCGAGCGCCGGCCGCGTGCTGATCAACGGCCAGGACGTGTCGCATCTGCCGAAGGCGGCGATTCCCTATCTGCGCCGCAATCTCGGCCTGGTGCTGCAGGAAAGCCGGCTGCTGTTCGACCGCAACGTGTTCGACAACGTGATGCTGCCGCTGGTGATCACCGGCCATCCGCCGCGCGACGCCGCCAGGCGGGTGGCGGCCGCGCTCGACCGGGTCGGCCTCAACGGGCGCGGCAAGGAAATGCCGGCGGGGCTGTCGGGCGGCGAGCAGCAGCGGGTGGCGATCGCGCGCGCGATCGTCAACAGGCCATCCATCCTGATCGCCGACGAGCCCACCGCCCACCTCGACCCGGCCTACGCGGCGGACATCGCCGAGCTGTTCCTGTCCTTCAACGAGGCGGGCGTCACCGTGCTCGTCAGCACCCACGACGTTTCCCTGTTCGCCGCCAGCCAGCCGCGCCGGCTGGTGCTGGAGAAGGGCGAACTGACCGGGGACAGCCGCCCCGCCGGCAGCACGGCAGACAAGGGTGGCGAGATGAGGGTGTTCGCATGAGCGCCGTCGCCCGGCTGCCCGAAGGCGGCGTTCCCCTTCGGCGGGGAGATGGTCGCGCCAGCGACCGGAGGGGAGTCCAATGAGCAACTGGCTGTATCTGCATGTGCGGGCCATCGCCCAGGCGCTGCGCCGCCTGTTCGGCCAGCCGGTCGGCACCCTGCTGTCGGCGCTGGTGGTGGGGATCGCGCTGTCGCTGCCGGGCGGCGGCTACCTGCTGCTGGACAATGCCGCCTCGCTGGCGCGCGGTGTGTCGGGAACGCCGGAAATCAGCATCTTCCTCGACACGCAGGCGCAAAAGGCCGACGCCGAGGCGATCGAGGCCAGGCTCAAGGCCATGCCCGCGCTGGCCAGCTACCGCTTCGTCGCCCGTGACGAAGCGCTCGGCCAGCTCGCCGCCAGCGGCCTGGGCGACGTGCTGGCCGGGCTGGGCGACAATCCGCTGCCCGATGCCTTCGTGCTGACACCGCGGGGCGAAGACCCCGAACTGTTCGAGCAGATGGCGGCGGACATCGGCACCTGGCCCACGGTTGCGCATGTGCAGCTCGATTCGGCCTGGGTCGCGCGCCTGCATGCCCTGCTGGAGCTGGGGCGCTCCGCGGTGCTGATGCTGGCCGGGCTGCTCGGCTTCGCCCTTATCATCGTCACCTTCAACACGATTCGCCTGCAGATCCTGACCCAGCGCCAGGAAATCCAGGTGAGCCGCCTGCTCGGTGCGACGGACCCCTTCATCCGCCGGCCCTTCTACTGGTTCGGCGGGCTGCAGGGTGCGCTCGGCGGCCTGGTCGCGCTCGGTACGGTGTGGGCTGGCGTGGAGGCGCTGGGACAGCCGGTGGCGCGGCTGGCGCAGACCTATGGCGCGGTGTTCCAGCTCGGCGGCCCGGATTGGCGCGCGTCGCTGGCGATCGTCGCCTTCGCGGCCTTCCTCGGCTGGCTGGGTGCGGTCATTTCAGTGCGCCGGCATCTCGCCAGCACTTGATTTTCCGGATCTCGCTCCCAGCTATGGAAGATCGCCGGCCTTGCTGCGAGCCTGTCGCCGCAGGCTGGCGGGCGATTGGAGATGACCATTTCTGGATGGCTTGCTGATAGCGAAATTAAATCGACAGTATCTCGATTATCAATTAGAGCAATTCATGGAACCGGTCTAAACTCCGCCCCATCGATTCAACACCCCCGTTTCATCAACCCCCCGCTGGAGGATGCCAGATGTCGCTGATCAACACCGAAGTCAAGCCTTTCAAAGCCCAGGCCTATCAGAACGGCAAGTTCATCGAAATCTCCGACGCCAACCTGAAGGGCAAGTGGTCCGTGCTGATCTTCATGCCGGCCGCCTTCACCTTCAACTGCCCGACCGAAATCGAAGATGCCGCCGAGCACTACGGCGAGTTCCAGAAGGCCGGCGCCGAAGTCTACATCGTCACCACCGACACCCACTTCTCGCACAAGGTGTGGCACGAAACCTCGCAGGCCGTCGGCAAGGCCCAGTTCGCCCTGGTCGGTGACCCGACCCACCAGCTGACCAAGGCCTTCGACGTGCATATCGAGGAAGAAGGCCTGGCTCTGCGCGGTACCTTCATCGTCAACCCGGAAGGCATCATCAAGACGATGGAAGTGCACGACAACGCCATCGCCCGTGACGTCACCGAAACCGTGCGCAAGCTGAAGGCCGCCCAGTACGTCGCCGCCCACCCGAACGAAGTGTGCCCGGCGAAGTGGAAGGAAGGCGAAAAGACGCTGGCGCCGTCGATCGACCTGGTCGGCAAGATCTGAGTCCTTCGTCGCACCGTCCGGGCCCATCCGGCCCGGGCTGCCCGCTCCACAGCCGGCCGAGTGCCGGCTGTGTCGTATCAGGATCGCCGTAAACAGCGGCGGCCGAATTTTTGAAGGAAGAAGCCATCATGCTGGACGCCAATATCAAGACTCAATTGAAAGCCTATCTGGAACGGGTGACGCAGCCGATCGAGATCGTGGCGTCGCTGGACGATGGCGGCAAGTCGCGCGAAATGCTCGAACTGCTCAAGGACGTGGCCGAGCAGTCCAACCTGATCACCCTGATCGAACAGCGCGACGGCAATGAGCGCAAGCCGTCCTTCTCGGTCGGCCCCAGGGGCGGAGAGGCGCGCGTGCGCTTCGCCGGCCTGCCGATGGGCCATGAATTCACCTCGCTGATCCTCGCCCTGCTGCAGGCCGGCGGCTATCCGCCCAAGGTCGAAGCCGAGGTGATCGAGCAGATCAAGGCGCTCGAAGGCGACTTCGAGTTCGTCACCTACATCTCGCTGTCCTGCCACAATTGCCCCGACGTGGTGCAGGCGCTGAACCTGATGGCGGTCCTCAACCCCAACGTCCGCCACACCATGGTCGATGGCGGCGTGTTCCAGCAGGAAGTCGAAGAGCGCCAGATCATGGCGGTGCCGACGGTCTACCTGAACGGCGAGGAATTCGGCGCCGGCCGCATGGAACTGGGCGAGATCCTGGCCAAGGTCGACACCGGCGCCGCGGCGCGCGATGCGAACAAGCTGTCGGCCAAGGATGCCTTCGACGTGCTGATCGTCGGCGGCGGCCCGGCCGGTGCCGCGGCGGCGATCTATGCCGCACGCAAGGGCATCCGCACCGGCATCGTCGCCGAGCGCTTCGGCGGCCAGGTGATGGACACGCTGGCGATCGAGAACTTCATCTCGGTGAAGGAAACCGAAGGGCCGAAGCTGGTGATGGCGCTCGAAGAGCACGTCAAGCAGTACGAAGTGGACATCATGAACCTGCAGCGCGCGGCAAAGCTGGTGCCGGGCAGCGCGGACGGCGCCACGCTGGCCGAAGTGCACCTGGAGAACGGCGCGGCACTGAAGGCCAGGACCGTGATCCTTGCCACCGGCGCACGCTGGCGCGAGATGAACGTGCCCGGCGAGCAGGCGTTCCGCGGCAAGGGCGTGGCCTACTGCCCGCACTGCGACGGCCCGCTGTTCAAGGGCAAGCGCGTGGCGGTGATCGGCGGCGGCAACTCGGGCGTCGAGGCGGCGATCGACCTCGCCGGCATCGTCGGCCACGTCACGCTGCTGGAGTTCGCCGATGAGCTGCGTGCCGACGCGGTGCTGCAGAAGAAGCTCCACAGCCTGGCCAACGTCACCGTGATCAAGAGCGCGCAGACCACTGAAGTCACCGGCACCGAAAAGGTGAATGGCCTGGTGTATACCGACCGCAGGACGGGCGAGTCGCAGCGCATCGAGCTGGAAGGCGTCTTCGTCCAGATCGGCTTGCTGCCCAACACCGACTTCCTGAAGGGGGCGGTCGAGCTGAGCCGCTTCGGCGAGATCGTCGTCGATCCCAAGTGCCAGACCTCGGTGCCGGGCGTGTTCGCTGCCGGCGACTGCACCACGGTGCCGTACAAGCAGATCGTCATCGCCATGGGCGAAGGCTCCAAGGCGGCGCTGTCGGCCTTCGATCACCTGATCCGCAGCAGCGCGCCGGCCTGAGCTGCCGCTGCACTGTCGTAGAATGCCCCGCCTGGTGCGGGGCATTTTCGCTTTCCGGCCTCGCCCCTTTCCGACGGAGAGTTCCCTTGCTTTTCAACTGGTTCGAGCGCCGCATCGATCCTTATCCCGTCACTGCGCCGCAACCCGCGCCGAAGCGCTTCTTCGCCTTCCTGTGGGCGGCGACCGAAGGCACGCGCCCTTTCATCCTCGGCATGATGCTGTTGACCGCGGCCATCGGTGCATTCGAGGCGCTGCTGTTCGCCATGCTGGGCAAGGTGGTGGATTGGCTGGCGGCGGTGGAGCCGGCGCAGCTGTGGGCCGACGAGGGCGGCAAACTGCTGTGGCTGGCGGCGATCGTGCTCGGCAGCATCGGGCTGGTGGCGGTGCAGACCATGCTCAAGCACCAGGCGCTGGCGGGCAATTTCCCGATGCGGCTGCGCTGGAAGTTCCACAGCCTGATGCTCGGCCAGAGCATGAGCTTCTACCAGGACGAGTTCGCCGGCCGGGTGTCGGCCAAGGTCATGCAGACCGCGCTGGCGGTGCGCGATACCTGCCTGATCATGACCGACATCCTGGTCTTCGTCGTCATCTACTTCGTCACCCTCACCGCGGTGGTGGCGAGCTTCGACCTGTGGATGCTGCTGCCCTTCCTTGGCTGGCTGGCGCTGTATGCGGTGTCGCTGCGCTGGTTCGTGCCGCGGCTGTCGAAAGTGGCGCGGGCCCAGGCCGACGCGCGCTCGCTGATGACCGGCCGCATCACCGATGCCTACACCAACATCGCCACGGTGAAGCTGTTCTCGCACGCCGGCCGCGAGGCGGGCTACGCGCGCAGCGCGATGCAGGAGTTCATGCACACCGTGCATGCGCAGATGCGGCTGGTCAGCAGCATCGAGATCATCAACCACAGCCTGTCGATGCTGTTGATCCTGAGCACCGGCGGTCTGGTGCTGTGGCTGTGGAGCCAGGGCGAGGTCGGCGTCGGCGCGGTGGCGGCGGCGACGGCGATGGCCTTGCGCCTGAACGGCATGTCGCACTGGGTGATGTGGGAGATGGCTTCGCTGTTCGAGAACGTCGGCACCGTGCAGGACGGCATCAACACCTTGTCGCGTCCGCATGCGGTGGTCGATCGCGCGGATGCGAAGCCGCTGGTGGTGGACAGGGGCGAGATCCGTTTCGAGCACCTGGGTTTCTCCTATGGCGCGGCCGGGCCGGAGGCGCGGCGCATCATCGACGACCTGTCGCTGACCATCAGGCCGGGCGAGAAGATCGGCCTGGTCGGGCGCTCCGGTGCCGGCAAGTCCACGCTGGTCAATCTGCTGCTGCGCTTCTACGACATCGACCAGGGCCGCATCCTGATCGACGGCCAGGACATCGCCACGGTGACGCAGGACAGCCTGCGCGCGCAGATCGGCATGGTGACGCAGGACACTTCGCTGCTGCACCGCTCGGTGCGCGACAACATCCTGTACGGCCGCCCGGATGCGGGCGAGGCCGGGATGATGTCGGCCGCGAAGCGTGCCGAAGCGCACGATTTCATCCTCGGCCTCACCGACCCGAAAGGCCGCACGGGCTACGACGCCCACGTCGGCGAACGCGGCGTGAAGCTCTCCGGCGGCCAGCGCCAGCGCATCGCCATCGCCCGCGTGATGCTCAAGGATGCGCCCATCCTGCTGCTCGATGAGGCCACCAGCGCGCTCGACTCGGAAGTCGAGGCAGCGATCCAGGCCAGCCTGTACCGTCTGATGGAAGGCAAGACGGTGGTGGCGATCGCCCACCGGCTGTCGACCATCGCAGCGATGGACCGGCTGGTGGTGATGGACAAGGGACGCATCGTCGAGGAGGGTGACCACCGCAGCCTGCTCGCGCGCGGCGGCCTGTATGCGCGACTGTGGGCACGGCAGAGCGGCGGCTTCATCGGCGAGGCGACCGAGGACGACGAACTCGCCGGCCTCGCATCCGCGCCGGCCTGAACGCCGCCGTCCGCAGCCGCGGTTCGCCCGGGCGCGGCCATGCTTGCCGCTTCGGTGACGGCAAGGCATTGTGTACTGGAAACCATGATGCCCAAGTCTCCGCTCTCCACCGCTCGCGGGAACGATGCCAGGTACTGCCGCAGTCTCGCGTTCGTCCACCTGCTGGTCGCCTTGCTGTTCGGCGGCCTGCTGTGGGCCGAGCTGCAGCGGGTCGACCGGGCGTCGATGGCGGTCGCACGCGAACGGGGCGAGACCCTGTTCCGCCTGGTCGAGACCACGCGCGACTGGAACGCCCGCCATGGCGGCGTGTATGTGCTGGTGACGAACGACACGCGGCCGAATCCCTATCTGGTGCATCCCCGGCGCGACGTCGTCACGCTGGATGGACAGCGCATGACGATGGTCAATCCGGCCTTCATGACACGGCAGCTTGCCGAACTCGCGGAGCGGACCGACGGAATCCGGCTGCGCCTCACCAGCCTGCGGCCGCTGCGGCCCGACAACAGGCCCGACCCCTGGGAGGCGGAGGCGCTTGCCGCGTTCGAGCGGGGCGTGCCGGAGCGTTTGTCCCTGGTCGACACCGGGGGCGGCCCGGTCCATCGCTACATGGCGCCCCTGTACATGACCGCGTCCTGTCTGCAATGCCATGCCGCCGATGGCTATCGCCTCGGCGACATCCGCGGCGGCGTGTCGGTGACCATGCCTGCGGCCACGCTGCTGGAGCTGCGCGACACCCAGCGCCAGCACGTCGCGGGAGTGTTTCTGGCGGCCTTCGTGCTCGTCGCGGGATCGATCCACTACGTCTTCGCCGCCGCGCGGCGCCATGTGCGCGCGATCGCCCGCGTCAATGCCGAGCAGGAGCGGCTCATCGCGCAGCGCACCGGCGAACTGGAGGCGAGCAACCTCGGGCTGGCGCGCGAAATCGATCGGCGCCAGCGCGACCAGCGCCGCCTCGCTGCCAGCGAGGCGCGCTACCGGGCGATCTTCGACAGCACGGCCGAAGGGATCATGCTGATCGACGGCGAGATGCGGATCGTGCAGGTCAATCCGGCCTTCACCGCCATCACCGGCTATGGCGAGGAAGAGGTGCGCGGCCGCGGACTGGAACTGCTCGGGGCGGGGCGCCATGGGCAGGACTTCTTCGACGGCATCCGCAGCGCGCTGGCCGATACCGGCTGCTGGCAGGGAGAAATCTGGAACCGGCGCAAGAGCGGCGACGCCTATGTGCAATGGATGTCGATCACGCGGGCCAGCCTGGCGGGTGAAGCCGAAGCCTTCGTGGCGACGCTGACCGACATCACGCTGCGCAAGGAGGCCGAACAGCGCATGCAGTACCGCGCCGACCACGACGCCCTGACCGGCCTGCCGAACCGTGCATTGTTCCAGGACCGGCTCGATGCCGCGCTGGCGAAGATCCACCGCAGCGGCGGCCTGTTCGCGGTGCTGTTCATCGACCTCGACCGCTTCAAGGCGGTCAATGACAGCCTGGGCCATCCGGCGGGCGACGCCCTGCTGATCGAGGCCGGCGGACGGATCGCCGCATGCGTGCGTGAATCGGATACCGTGGCCCGCTTCGGCGGCGACGAGTTCGCCGCCATCCTGCTCGAAGTGGGCGGCGCCGAGGACGCCAGGGAAGCGGCGCAGCGCATCTGCGCCGCGCTGGCCATGCCCTTCATGCTGGAGCGGGGCGAGGCACGGGTGTCCGGCTCGGTCGGGATCGCGCTGTCGCCGCTTCACGGCGAGGATCGTGCCAGCCTCGAGAGCTGTGCCGACCAGGCGCTCTACGCGGTGAAGCGGAAGGGCGGAGGGGGCTGGTGCGTGTACCCGCCCGATGGCTGGCCAGCCGGTGAAAAGGCCTGATGCCGGCATGCCTTCAAGGCGATGACGGCGCCGGCCCGCTTTGTCGTGCTACGGCAGCGTCTGCGGCTGCGGTGCCGTTTTCGGGCCTCGTTCCCGCTTCGGATGCAAATTCGCAGGCGTGAGCGTCAGGCGCCGAGGAGCCTGTCCGCAAGCGCTGCGGGGCTGGCTGCTGCCTGCCAGTGCGCAGCCATGTCGCCGGACTGGAGGCTGCCGTATCCCCAGGTCGCGGCGATGAAGGGCAGGCGGTTGGCGTCGGCGGATTCGCCGTCTTCGCTGCGGTCGCCGACATAGACGGCCTCCTCGCGCGGAATGCCGCGGTCGGCGAGCAGGCGCGCGATCATCGCGGCCTTGTCGGGCAGGCGCGGCTCGAACATGTCCAGCGCGTAGACGGCGTCGAAATGATGCGCCCAGCCGAGGTGCCGGAGGATCAACTGCGTGGGGTGGAGGCGTTTGTTGGTGGCGATCGCGAGGCGGCTGCCGCCTGCCGCCAGCCGGGCCAGCATGTCGCCGACGCCGGCATAGGCCGCCGTCTGCAGGTAGCCGGTACTGTCGTAGCTGGCCTTGAAGCCTTCGGCCAGCGTGGCGATGAGTCCGGGGTCGGTGCTGCCCGCCAGCATCTGCAGGGTTTCGGTCAGCGGCGGGCCGACGATGGAGGCGTCGATCGCACGTGCGGGCGTGCGGCCGGTAGCGGCGAAAGCGTCGCGGTAGCTGGCGAGAATGGCAGGGGCGGAGTCGATCAGGGTGCCGTCCAGATCGAACAGGATGTGCCGGTAGACGGGCATGTTGGTGTCCTGGGGGAGCGGGCCGGCCGGGCTCAGTCGCCGAGCGTGTCGGCAATCTGCTGCAGGTTTTCCAGCACCTGGATGCTGGCCGTCTCCATGTCCAGCACGGCGCTGATGACGCCTTCCAGATCGCCGAGCGCGAGGCGCTGCAGCGCCGTCTTGCCGCTCTGGTGGACGCGCGCATGCGGTGCTTCGAGCTGGCGGTAGCCCGATAGATGGGCGAACTGACGCCCTTCTTCCTGATACCAGCGGCCGAGCCGGCAGCTCGTGTGGGTGGAGAGCGTTTCGGCCGAGGCGTTCGAGTGCCCCGTCAGCGCCTGGTATACGTCGAGCTTGAAGACCAGATGGTCCAGCTTGGCCAGTTCGGCGAAGCTGCGCAGCGAAGCATGCTTCATGGTGTCGGCCATGCTTCGCGCCAGTTCGCACAGTTCATCCATGCTCGAACGTGCGCTGCCTCCCTCGCCGGCCGCGCTGCTGGCCTTGTCGGAGAGGTCGCGGATGACGCGCTCGACCAGCCCCGTTTCGTTCTGAATGGCGCTGACGAGTTCGGAAATTTCGTTGGTGGCACCGGCGGTGCGTTCGGCCAGCTTGCGGACTTCGTCCGCCACCACGGCAAAGCCGCGCCCCTGCTCGCCCGCTCGCGCTGCCTCGATGGCCGCATTGAGTGCGAGCAGGTTGGTCTGATCGGCGATTTCCCGGATGAGCTGGACGATGCCGTCGATCTGCGCGGCGCGCGTCGTCAGTTGCCGGACAGAGTCCGTCGTCTTGCTGGTTTCGGCGGCGAGCGTGCCGAGGTGGCCCGACACGCGGGCAATGGCCTTGCTGCTGTCGTCGGCGGCGCGCGTGGAGTCGGTGGCGGAGGATTCCTGGACGGCGAGCTGGCCGGCCAGATGCGAGAACGAGTGCTGTACCGAACCCATGGTCTGGGCGTAGGTGCGAAGGTTGTCGAAGAGCGCGCCGTTCAGCGCATCGCGCTTGCGCACTTCGGCGCATTCGGCTTGCTGCCGGGCCAACTCGGCTTCCGTCCGGGCGAGCTGTGCGCGGGCTTCGGCCAGTTCGCGTTCGTTGTCCGCCAGCTTCCGACGCAGTTCGTCGGTTTCCTTGTTGTTCCACCATGCCATGAGTCTTGCTCCACATTGTGAGAGTGCCGGGCGTCGGGCGCGCGCCCTTCATTGGAGGACAGCTTCGATGTGATCAATAACGGTACTGCCGTCATGGACTTTAGCCGCTGAAGGGAATGCCCAGCGTGGCGTGCTTCTCGCCCGAGGACATTTGATCCTTCAAACCGCGGGAGCCTGAGTGTAGCCTCCACTCGCCTGCCTGTATCGGCGCCTGACTGCGTTTTGCGGTGTCGCTGCGGCATTTGTTCGTGGAGTCTTGATGGATACCTTGCTGTTGCACTTCGACGATGAAACCCCGGAGGCCGAACGCCTGGCGCGGGCGGCGGGTGTCGAATGTGCGGTCATCGAGCGGCACCGCTTCCCCGATGACGAGCTGCATCTGCGGCTGCCCCAGGCCCTGCCGCGCAGGGTGGTCGTCTATCGCAGCCTGCATCGCCCCAACGAAAAGCTGCTGGAGCTGCTGCTGGTGGTCCGTACTGCCGGCCGGCTGGGCGCCGAGCACGTCACGCTGGTCGCACCCTATCTCGCCTATATGCGGCAGGACGACGAGTTCACCCCCGGCGAGGCCGTCAGCCAGGGGATCGTCGGCGGTTTTCTCGCAGGCCTGTTCGATGCGGTGCTGACGGTGGATCCGCATCTGCACCGCGTTTCGTCGCTGGCCGAGGTCGTGCCCGTGCCGCATGCCCTCGCCCTGTCCGGCGCGCCGCTGCTTGCCGACCTCGTCGCCGAACGGCGGCCGGGCGCGCTGCTGATGGGGCTGGACGCGGAGTCGGCGCAGTGGGTGCAGGCCGCCGCCGCGCGCCACGGCTTCGACCACGCAGTGTGCAGCAAGGTGAGGCATGGCGATTTCGGCGTCGATGTCGCGCTGCCCGCAGGGCTGGACGTGGCCGGAAGGCCAGTGGTGCTGCTCGATGACGTCGCCAGTTCGGGGCATACGCTGGCCCGGGCGGCACGGAGCCTGCTCGACGCGGGCGCGGCCAGCGTCGATGTGGCCGTCACCCATGCCATCTTCGCTGCCGGTGCGCTGGCCTTGCTGCGCGAGGCCGGGGTGGGAGAAATCTGGAGTACCGACTGCATCACCCATCCGAGCAACGCGGTATGCGTTGCTCCGCAACTGGCGGAAGCCTTGCGGGCGATCCACGCGGATTGAGTTTGCCGCCCGTCGTGCAGCCCCTTTCGGCTGTGCGGACGATGACGTTCAGAGGGCTTGGTGCTAGCAGCCTGTCGGACTACCCCCTGTAAAATGCCGCATCGCCCCCGGATCCTGAGAGCATGAGCCGCTTCCGCCCGATCGACCGCCAAACGGACTACCTGCTGCCGCCCTCGGTACAGGAGTGGCTGCCCGAAACGCACCTGGCGCGCTATGTGGTCGACGTGGTCGAGGCGCTGGACCTGTCGGCGCTGGAGCGGGCGTATGCGGGGCGTGGGAGCGATGCCTACCACCCGGCGATGCTGCTGTCGCTGCTGATCTACGGCTACGCGACGGGGACGCATTCGAGCCGCCGGATCGAGCGGGCGACTTACGATTCGCTGGCGTTTAGGTTCATCGCCTGCAACCAGCACCCGGACCACGACACCCTGGCGAGTTTCCGGCGCCGCTTCGGCGAACAGTTCGCCGAGCTCTTCGTGCAAGTGCTGCAGGTCGCACGCGAGAACCAGCTCTCACGCTTTGGCACGGTCAGCCTGGACGGCACCAAGCTGCACGCCAACGCCTCCCGGCACAGTGCGCTGTCTTACGGGCACGCGCAGAAGATCGAAGCGCAGCTCAAAGCCGAGGTGCAGGAGATGCTCAAGCTGGCCGAGGCCGCCGATCAAGGCAATGTGCCTGAGGGGGTGGATTTGCCGGCGGAGATCAAGCGGCGCGAAGACCGTCTGGCGGCCATCGCGACGGCCAAAGCCAAGATCGAGGCCCGCGCGAAGGAACGTTTCGAGCGCGAGCAAGCCGAGTACGAGGCGAAGATGGCCAAGCGCAAGGCCAAGCAGGCGAGCACGGGCAAGAAGCCCGGTGGCAAGCCCCCCAAGCCCCCGCAGACGGGGCCACAGGCCGAGGATCAGATCAATCTGACCGATGAAGACTCGCGCATCATGAAGGTGGCGGGCGGTGGTTTCGAGCAGTGCTACAACGCGCAAGCCGTGGTCGATACCGAATCGATGCTGGTGGTGGCGCCCCACATCACCACCGCCGGTAACGACAAGGAGCAGGTCGCGCCGATGCTCGAGTGCATCCAGGCACTGCCCGATGGGCTCAATCAACCCACGCGGCTGCTGGCCGACACCGGCTTTTACAGCGAACGCAACGTCCAGCACTGCCACGACGCCGGGGTCGAGCCGCTGATCGCCGTGGGGCGCGATGCGCATCATCCGGATTGGCGCAGCCGCTTCGAGGAGCCCGCACCGCTCGCGACGCCCACCTCCCACGTCGAGCAGATGAAGCACGCCCTCAAGACCCAGGCCGGTCGCGCCGCCTACGCGCTGCGAAAACAGACCGTCGAGCCGGTGTTCGGCATCATCAAGTCCGTGATGGGTTTCCGTCAGTTCCTGCTGCGCGGTGTTGGCAACGTGCGCAACGAATGGACGCTGGTCTGCCTCGCGTGGAACTTCAAGCGCATGGCCGCATTGCGTCTGCAGTGAGAAAAAACGACAGGAGCATGGCGATTTCACGCGAAAAAGGCGCTTTCGGCTCTGAAATGCCGATTATTTTTCACATCATGAAAACCCGCCTGCCGGTACGCCGTTCGCCGGCTTCAAGTCCGACAGGCTGCTAGCATCCTGTCTTTCTGCATGGGCAGGAGCCCTCGTCGCGCCGGCAAGGAGTGTCCTGTCCCGTGCGGCTTCGATGATCCACTGCGGGGAGAGGTGTGAAGCAATCGGTAAGGACCGTGGTATTTGCCGACCTGACGGGGAGTACCGGTCTTTTTGAATCGGCGGGCAACATGATTGCCACGCGGCTCGTCACGCGCTGTACGCAGACCATCGGTCGCCATCTCACGCTCGCGGGCGGTCAGCTCGTGAAATACTTGGGAGATGGCGTGCTGGTGCTGTTCGACAACACGCTCGCCGCCGTCGAAGCTGCCTCGCGCATGCAGGAGGTGCTGCGCGAGCAGGTACCCGGACTGCCGCAGGGCGGCATGCTCGGCGTCAAGACCGGCGTCGAGCGGGGGCCCGTCGTCGAGCACGATGGCGACTGTTATGGCGATGCGGTGAATGTCGCCGCCCGGCTCAGCGACCGCGCCCAGCCGGGCGAGACGCTGATCGGCGAGGCGGCGTTCGACGCTCTGCCGGAGGCCCAGCGGCTGGCGTGCCAGAGCCTGGACCGCATCACGATCAAGGGCAAGGCCGAGCCGATGCGGGTGTGGCGCGTCGACTGGGCGCGTACCGCCGAATCGACGCTGGCCGCGAGCTTCGACTTCAACCTGTTGCTGGAAGACCGCCAGCCGATCCAGCGCATCGACATCCAGCGGCTGGACCAGCAGACGGTGCTGTATTCGGGCGAAGGGCCGCTGATCGTCGGGCGTGGCGAAGGCGCGGGCTTTGCCGTCGATGACCCCCGCGTGTCGCGCCGGCATGCGCGCATCGAATGGGCGAGCGGGCAGTGCACCTTCACCGACTTCAGCAGCAATGGCAGCTGGGTGCGCTTTGCCGGCTCCTCTACTCCCGTCATGCTGCGCCGCGACAGTTGTGTGCTGTATGGGGCAGGGGAGATCGGTCTCGGCGCCCAGCCGGAAGACTTCACCGCGCCCACGCTCGCTTTCCGGATCCTCGGCGAGGACTGATACCAGTCCGCAGCCGCGTTCGAAAGTATGGAAATTGTCCGATCGGCCCCGCTCACGGACCGGACATCGTTTGGCCATTGAATGCAAATCGGCATGAACTGCGCCACGCGCCAGGCTGGCAGCGGTCTGCCCGCGCCGGCGCTGCATGACTCGTGCAGTTTTACCGCGACGGATCCGGTATCAGCCGTCAAGCTGTACGCGGATTCAATGGTTTGCGGAACATGAACTGTAAATGGCTGGGTGTCGCGCCTTCCACCGGACGTGCGTTGCGGATCGTCGTACCCTACATGGCGGCGGCAGGCTTGTGGATCGGGCTGTCCGACGCCATCGCGCTGTGGCTTGCGGCCGATGCCGGCGTCTACGCCAGGCTGCAGGCCTGGAAAGGCACAGGCTTCGTCCTTGCCACCGGGCTTCTGCTCCATGTCCTGATGCGCGAGCAATTCGTGCGCATCGAGCGTTCGCATGCCAAGGCACGCAACCTCGCCACGCGCTTGCGGCGAATGCTGGAGTCGCTCGACGACCTGATCTTCGTGTTCGACGACAGGCTGCGCTTCGCCGATGCTTATTATCCCGATCACTCGGCGCAGCTGATGCCGCCCGAGCATTTCATGGGCAGGACGGCCGACGAGATGGGCATGCCGGCCGAAATCGGCCGGGCGCTGGAGCGCGTGCGCGACGAGTGCTCGACGCAGCCGATCGATTATGCCCTGGATATGAAAGGCGGGCGGTTCTGGTACAGCGCCAAGCTGTCGCCGATGACCGACGAGAATGGGAAGTTCGTCGGCGTGATCGCGGTGGTACGCGACATCACCGGACTCAAGAGCAGCGAGCAGCGCTTCCGCCGCCTGTTCGAGGACCTGAACAATGTTGCCGTGCAAGGATACGATGCGGATCGACGGGTGGTGTTCTGGAATACCGCCAGCGAGGCGCTGTACGGCTATTCGCGCGAAGAGGCGCTGGGCCGGCGCTTTGAAGAGCTGATCATTCCGCCGGCCTTCCGCGACGAAGCGATCCGCATGCACGACGATTGGGTCGTCAAGGACAAGCCGATTCCGTCCGGCGAACTCGAACTGCTCCACCGGGACGGCGAACTGATCCCGGTGTTCTGCTGCCACACCATGTTGCGCAACGAGCGCGGCGAGGCGGAGATGTATTGTGTCGACGTCGACCTGCGCGAGTTGCGGGAGACGCAGGCGCAATTGCGCCGCGCGGCGACCCATGATCCGCTCACCGGCCTGCCGAATCGCATGCTGGCACGGGACAGGTTCGACCAGGCGATGGCGCTGGCGGTGCGGGAGCAGACGCTGCTGGCGCTGCTGTTCGTCGATCTCGACCATTTCAAGATCATCAACGACACCTTGGGTCACGGCGTGGGCGATCGTTTCCTGCAGGAGATCGGCCGGCGGCTGCCGTCCTGCCTGCGCGAAAGCGACACCATCAGCCGCCAAGGCGGCGACGAGTTCCTGGTCGTGCTGCCGGGCCTGCGCGATCGCGGCGCGGTCGCGGCGATCGCGCAGAAGATCATCGAGACGGTGCAGGAACCTTGCGACATCGACGGCCGCGCGCTGACCTGCTCCTGCTCGATCGGCATCGCCCTGCAGCCGGACGACGGCGGGGACTTCGACAGCCTGCTGCTGCGCGCGGACACTGCGATGTACCAGGCCAAGGCGAGCGGCCGCAACACCTTCCGCTTCTTCACCGCGCAGATGAATGCCGATGCGCACGAGCGCCTGGTGATGCTGAGCCACCTGCGCCAGGCCGTCCAGCGGGGCGAGCTGGAACTGCATTACCAGCCCCAGGTCGAGCTTGCCACCGGTCGGGTGGTCGGCGCGGAGGCACTGCTGCGCTGGCAGTGCGCCGAGCTTGGCAGCGTGCCGCCGGCGCGCTTCATCCCGCTGGCGGAAGAGTCCGGCCTGATCATCCCGATCGGCGAATGGGTGCTGCGCGAGGCCTGCCGCCAGGCCCGGGCATGGTACGACCAGGGACTGGAACTGGCGGTGATGGCGGTCAATGTGTCGGCCCTGCAGTTCCACCGCGGCGATCCGGTGGAAATGGTCGGCCGCATCCTGCGCGAAACCGGCCTGCCGGCCGAATGCCTGGAACTGGAGCTGACCGAATCCCTGCTGGTGCAGGATGGTTCGGGCACGACGCTGAACACCTTGCGCCGGCTCAAGGCGCTCGGCCTGCGCATCGCGATCGACGATTTCGGCACCGGCTATTCCAGCCTCGCCTATCTGCGCCGCTTCCCGATCGACAAGCTGAAGATCGACCGTGCTTTCGTCCGCGATCTGGCCAGCGACCCCGAGGATGCCGCGATCGTCAACCTGATCGTCGACCTGGGCCGGATCCTGAAGCTGAAGACCGTCGCCGAAGGCGTGGAGGATCACGGGCAACTGGCTTTCCTGTGCGAGCGTGGCTGCAACGACGGGCAGGGCTATCTGTTCGCGCGGCCGATGCCGGCCGCGGCGTTCGCTGCCTGGCTCGGCTCCGGGCCCCTGCTGCCGGGCCAGCCCGGCCAGGATTGCCCGCCGCATGCGGCATAGGGCTGCTATCCTTCACTGCTTTTGAGAAGGTTCCGATGGAATCCGCTTTTCGTCACGGTGCCCGGGAAGGGGTGCGCGATTTCCTGCCCTTGTCGGTCGGCCTGGTGCCGTGGGCGGTGGTCACCGGCATCGCGATGCGCTCGATCGGCTTGTCCGAGATCGAGTCGCTGGGCATGAACCTGCTGGTCTATGCCGGCACCGCCCAGCTCGGCACGCTGCCGCTGATCGCCGCCGGCGCGCCGCTGTGGCTGATCATGCTCACGGCGCTGGCGCTCAACCTGCGTTTCATCATCTTCAGCGCGTCCATCGCGCCCCTGTTCGCGGGGCGCAGCGGGGCGGAGCGCCTGGCATCGAGCTACCTGCTCGTCGATGGCGTGTATGCGATCTGCGCCGAAAAGGCGCTGAAGTCCGGCGATGCGCAATGGCGCTGGGGCTATTTCATCGCGCCGTCCATCTTCAACTGGGTGATGTGGCAGCTCTTCGTCGCCTTCGGCGTGTTCGGCGCCGAATTCGTGCCGCACGACTGGTCGCTGGAATTCATGGTGACGATCGCGCTGATGGTCATGGTGCTGCCGATGGTCCGCACGCGGCCGATGCTGGTTGCCGCGCTGGCCGGCGGGCTGGGCGCCGTGTTGCTGCGCGGCCTGCCGCTGCGCCTCGGCGTGGTGGCCGGCATCGTGATCGGAATCGGTGCCGGCTTCGTCGCCGAACGCTGGCAGCAGCGCAGGGGGGCGGCATGATCGAAGGCGTGTGGCTGTGGCTGGCCTTCGTGCTGATGTCGCTGACGACGGTCGGCACCCGCGGCAGTTTCATTCTGCTGGGCGAAAAGGGCCGGCTGCCGCCGGTGCTGCAGCGCGCCCTCCGCTATGCCCCGGCGGCGGCGCTGTCCGCGCTGGTGATGCCCGACCTGCTGCTCGACGGCAACGAGCTGTCCCTGCTGAATCCGAAGCTCGCCGCCGGCCTGGTGGTGATCGGTGTGGCGCTGCGCTGGCGCAATCCCTGGCTGCCTTTCATCGTCGGCATGGCGGTGCTGCTGGGGATGAGGAAGGGGCTGGGCTGGTAGGTGCCGTTTTGCGTTGGATGCATGATGGGTTTCGCTACGCTCTACCCATCCTACGCTCCCATTGCAGGCAGCACCGTAGGATGGGTAGAGCGTAAGCGAAACCCATCGATCACAACTGCGAACTCAGCCGTGCCGGCGGGGTAAACCGCCAGCACGGGCATCGCGAACTTACTCGATCGCCGAGCTGGATTTCGCCATTTCGCGCAGCGCGAACTTCTGGATCTTGCCGGTGGATGTCTTCGGCAGCACGCAGAACTCGATGTACTTGGGCACCTTGAAGCGTGCCAGGTGTTCGCGGCAGTGGGCGACGATGTCGTCGGCAGTGATGCCGGCGCCGTCCTTGACCTCGATGTAGGCGGCGGGCACTTCACCCCACTTCTCGTCGGGCCTGGCGACCACGGCGGCGGTCAGCACCGCGGGGTGGCGGTACAGCACTTCCTCGACTTCCAGCGAGGAGATGTTCTCGCCGCCGGAAATGATCACGTCCTTCGAACGGTCCTTGATCTTCACGTAGCCGTCAGGCTGCAGCACGCCCAGGTCGCCGGTGTGGAACCAGCCGCCGGCGAAGGCTTCCTGCGTGGCTTTCTCGTTCTTCAGGTAGCCCTTCATGACGAGGTTGCCGCGGAACATCAGTTCGCCCATGGTCTCGCCGTCGGCGGGCACGACTTCCATGGTCTGCGGGTCCATCACCGTCAGCCCTTCCTGCATGTGGTAGCGCACGCCCTGGCGGCCGTTGCGCTCGGCGCGGCGGTCGATCGGCAGATCGTCCCATTCCGGATGCTTGGCGCAGACCGAGGCCGGGCCGTAGGTTTCGGTCAGGCCATAGACGTGGGTGATGTCGAAGCCGACGCGTTCGGCGCCTTCGATGATCGCCGCCGGGGGCGCGGCGCCGGCGATGAGGCCGGCGACGCTGTGTTCGATACCGGCGCGCAGTTGATCGGGGGCGTTGATCAGCATGCCGTAGACGATCGGCGCGCCGCACATGTGAGTGACCTTCTGGCTGCGGATCAGCTCGTAGATCAGCGCCGGGTCGACCTTGCGCAGGCAGACGTTGACGCCGGCATTGGCGGCCATGGTCCAGGGGAAGCACCAGCCGTTGCAGTGGAACATCGGCAGCGTCCACAGATATACCGAGTGCTGCGGCATGCCCCAGCTGATGATGTTGGAGGCAGCGTTCAGATAGGCGCCACGGTGGTGGTAGACCACGCCCTTGGGGTTGCCGGTGGTGCCGGAAGTGTAGTTCAGCGCGATCGCATCCCACTCGTCGGGCGGCAGGCTCCACCGGTATTCGGGATTGCCGCCGGCGAGGAAGTCTTCGTACAGCTGGGTGCCGACACGCTCGGTGCCCGGGTATTCGTCGTCGAGCGCGTCGATGACCAGCGGCTTGTCGCCTTCGAGCAGATCGAGCGCGGGGCGGACGATGGCGGCGAACTCGGGGTCGGTGATCAACACCTTGGCCTCGCCGTGCTGGAGCATGAAGGCGACGGCATCCGGGTCCAGGCGGGTGTTCAGGGTGTTGAGCACGGCGCCGGCCATCGGCACGCCGAAGTGGGCCTCGAACATCGGCGGCACGTTGGGCAGCATCACCGCCACGGTGTCGCCGCGTTTGACGCCGTGGGCGACCAGCGCGCTGGCGAGCCGGCGGCAGCGGGCATAGGTTTCGCTCCAGGTGTAGCTGCGCGAACCGTGTACAACGCTGGTGCGGGTGGGGTAGACCATTGCCGTGCGCTCCAGGAAGCTCAGCGGCGACAGCGGGACATAGTTGGCCGGATTCTTGTCCAGACCGACTGCGTAGGCATTCGACATTCTTTTTCCACTCCCATCGTGAGAAACGGGCTATTGATTAGGAATGAGTACAGCGGTTCCCGTTTCCGATTCCCTCTCCGCGCACCGGCGGGGTGGACGCTCTGGCTGCCCCGGCGCAAGGCCGCCGCCCGAGTCCGCCCTGGCCCTGCTGGGGAGAGCAGGTGAATGATACGGTTTTCCGGTGGGCGCAGGAATGGGCATGGCGGCAAAAGGTACGGATGCGTATGGGCGATGCCCTGGCGCGGCACAGGCCTTCAGCGGGGCCGGCTTTCAGGTTCTTGCAGGAGCCGGGTTGGCGTGGTTGTCCAGCGCCACCGGCAACTGCCAGTGACGGGCGCAGCGTGCGCCGGCGGCGTCGAACTGCCACAGGTCGCCTGCGTCGCCGGTGACGAGCAGGCGATCGCCGTGCGTGGTCATCGCGCATACCCGGCGCGTATCGAAAACCGTGCCGGCCCGGCCCTTGGCATCCCAGGCCGCGGTCACACCGGCACGCGTGCAGCTCACCGCGAAACCGCCGTCGAGCGCGACGATGTCGCCGGCGTAGTCGCCGCAGCGCTCGATCAGGCCGGCGTCGGCTTCGCCGTAGCGCAGCCGTTCGCCGTCGAGCAGCGCGAACAGCGGCCGGCCGGCCCTGCCTTCGTTCTGCATCGACACCGCGATGTTGCCGTGCGCGTCCTGGGCGATGTGGCGCACGCTCATGAAGGCGTCCGGCGGACGGTGGCGGGACAGCAGCCGCCCGTCGGCCGGGTCGATGAAGGCCAGCGACGGGTCCATGCTGGCGAGGTTGCGCTTCACGCGGCCGGTTTCCGGCAGGGTCAGGATGCCGCCGACCGCGACGGCCAGGCGGCCGTCGGCCATCCATTCGACGGCATGCGGGCCGATGCCGCCGCAGGGCCAGGCGTCCAGGCGTTCGAGGCTGAGCGCATCGAACACGCCGATGCGGCCGTCGCCGGTGATCAGGTCGGTCTCGGTGGCGTAGAGCACGCGGCCGTCCGGACGGAAGGCGAGGTGGCCTTCGAAGCGCGACTCGTCGTCGGCTTCGAAGCGCGCCAGTTCGGTGCCGGTGGCGACATGCCAGCGCACGAGGAAATCGCCGGGGCGGCGGGCGGCGACCACGGCGCTGCCGTCCGCCGACGGATGCCAGGCGATGTCGTGGCCGCGGGCGGGCAGCGCGAGCGCCGGCGAAGCGGTGCCGAGCAGGCCGGCATGGAATTCGGTCGGGCGCGCCGGCGAATCGCTCCAGCAGGTCAGCAGGCCGGGCGGCGCGCCGGTATCGGCGCGGGCGCAGGCGGCGGCCCGGGCCAGGGCCGGGCGGGTGGCGAGTCCGCCGCAGGACAGCGCCGCGAGGCCGGCGAGCAGGCGGCGGCGCGAGCGCTCAGTCGCCATCGTTGTCTCCGAAGCCGACCCGGACCTTGAGATGTTCCGCGGCATCGTGGGCGAGCAGCCCCTGCAGCACGGCCAGCGCCTCGATGGCGCGGGCGATGGCGGCCCCGCCATCCTCGCCGGGGCTGGCCGGCAGCGCCTGCAGGGCATCCCCGGCAAGCGCGATCTGGGCGTCGAAGCGCTCGGCGAGCACCAGCAGGCCGCGGCCGCGCAGCATGGCGGTGAGCCCCGGCAGGCCCTCGCGGCCTTGCAGGCCGAGCCGCAGGCCGTCGAACAGGGCCAGCAGGTGGCTGCGTTCCCCGCCGCTGCGCCAGGCATCGAAGCCGCTGCGCTCGGCCGGCTTGCGTGCGGGTTTTTCCAGGTACTTGACCCGCAGCGTGTCGATGCCGCCGATCAGGATGTTCACGCTGTCGCTCATCATCGAGGCTTCGCTTTCCTCGTCGATTTCCTCCAGGCTCGCGATCCAGTCCTGCCAGGCGGGCAGGATCGCGTCGAGGTCGCGGGCGGCGTCGGCCGCCAGCCAGCTCGCGTAGCCGCAGGCCGCGGCGTCGGTGGCGAGCGACGCCCGGGCCGGGTCGAACAGCAGGTATTCCAGCGCCGGCAGCCCCTTGGCGGTGACGCCGATGCGTTCGTCCGGCAAGGTGCCCGCGGTGCGGCCGCGCAGCGAGGATTCGATCTGCGGCGGGCGGGTGGGCCAGAAGTCGAGCCGGCGCAGGATGCGGCTTTCCAGCGCCGGGCCGTAAGGCAGCGCGCTCAGGCGCCGCAGTTCGAGCGCGGCCTGGCGCCAGGCGTCGCGTGCGGCGTCGAGCGTGCCGTCGCCCGGCTGCCTGCAGACGGCGTCGACGCGCTGCGCGAGCGTGGCCGAGGAACGGGCCAGTTCCGCATAGCCGGGCGCCAGCACCTGCTGGCCGAGTGCCGACATCCAGGCCGACGGGCTGACGAAGGGCGCCGGTGCAGCTGCGGAGGCCGGCGCGGACAGCAGCGCGGCGGCGAGCAGGGATGCGAGGGCAAGGGAAAGGCGCTGCTTCATAGCGACTCCAGGAAACGGATCAGGGCGTCGCGCTCGGCCTGGCTGAAGCCGAGCACCCGCGCCCTGGCGGCTTCGGCTTCGCCGCCGTGCCACAGCACGGCTTCCATCAGGTTGCGGGCGCGGCCGTCGTGGAGGAAGAAGGTGTGGCCGTTGACCGTCCTGACCCGGCCGATGCCCCACAGCGGCGGCGTGCGCCATTCGCGTCCGTCGGCGTCGAAGTCGGGGCGGCCGTCGGCCAGCCCTTCGCCCATGTCGTGCAGCAACAGGTCGGTGTAGGGGTAGATGGTCTGTTTCGACAGTTCCGGGAAGCCGGGCGACTCGCCGGTCACATGCCGGGGCACGTGGCAGCTCGCGCATTGCGCTTCGTGGAACAGGCGCTTGCCGGCCAGCACCTGCGGGTCGCGGGCGTCGGGGCGCGAGGGCACGGCGAGCGTGGTGGTGTAGAACACCGTGCGTTCGAGCGCGCGGTCGTCGATGTCCACATCCGGTTCGCTGCGCTCGCGCCGCCAGCCGGCTTCGCGCTGCTGGCGTTCCAGGCAGTCGGTCTGGGCGGGCATGCACTCCTCGTGCGGGAACAGCGTGCTGGTGATGCCCATGTCGCCATGGAAGGCGCCCGCGGTCTGGTGCCGGACGGTGGAGACGTTGGCCTTCCAGCCGAAGCGGCCGACCATCCAGTCCTGCCTGCCGGCATCCCAGACGCGGTTGAGGCGGCCGGAGATGCCGCGGCCTTCTTCCGCCTGGCGCGCGGCGATCGCGCGCAGATCGGCCTCGGGGATCGCTTCCAGCAGGCCGAGGCCGATCACCGCCGGGGCGATGCGCGGCGACACCCGGGTGTCCGGATGCAGCGGCCCGTAGGCGAGTTCGTGCAGCCGGTAGACCGGCTTGCGCAGCGAGTAGGGCGTGCCGTCGGCGAAGCGGCCTGGCTGTTCGACGTAGCGGATCTCGACCGCGCCTTCGGCCTTGACGCCGGCCACGGCGGCGTTGTTGAACTGCGTGCCGTAGCTCGGCTCGGGCACCACGCCGTCCTTGCCGGCGGGCTGTGCCGGCGTGGCCGGAATCGACAGGCGGAACAGCAGGCCGACCGGCTGTTCGGTGTTGACGCCGTCCGGCGCCGGTGGCGGCGCGCCCCTGCCGTCGAGGATGTGACAGCCCGCACAGGCGCGGGCGATGAAATGGGGGCCGAGGCCGTCGCGTCCGGTGGTGGAGGCGGGCGCCTCGACCCAGTTCTTCCTGAAGAAGGAATTGCCGATGAAGAACGGCGTCTGGCGGTCGACCGACAGGTTGGCGGCTGGATAGGAAAAGGCATTGCGGCCCTGGTCGCTGGTCGTGGTGTCGCCGCCCGGCAGGTCCTCGCCGGGTTCGAAATCGGCCGCCACGGCATCGGCCACTGCGGCGAAGGCGGGCAGGCTCGCGGCCATCACCACCAGCGCCGCGCGGCGCAGGCTGAGCTTGAGTGACATCGATCGATTCGTTTCCGCATCGCCGGCGCTGCTGCCCCGGCGGTGCGGCTGTGAGTGCTGATGCGGGCGGCGCCGGCAGCGGGCGCCTTCGTCGGGGCTGGCAGGCCGGCTCACTCGGGCAGCGCGGTGTTCAGGCGCTTGATGCCCAGCGCGTCGGCCGCCTGCACCAGGCTCTCGGTCTGGCGTTTCAGGCTGGCGACGGTGGCTTCCACTTTCGCCCGTCCCGGGTTGCCGGCCAGGATGGCCTGGTCGAAGGGCGCGGGAATGGCTTCGGCGGCTTCCAGGCTGGCGCTCATGCGCGCATCGACTTCGCTGGCGAGCGCCTTGTCCTTTTCCGCCACCAGCGCATTGAGCGAGGGGCCCTGCAGCAGCGAGCCGTCGGCACGGCGGAATTCGCCGCGCCAGACGTTGCGGATGCCGAGCGCGTTGGTGACGGCGTCGCGGTGGGTGTTGTCGGAGAAGCAGGAATGCTCGTCTTCCTGGCTCTGCGAATCGAGCGCGACTTCGATGCGCTCGCCGGCCAGTTCGGCGCGGCTGAGGATGCCGAGCGCCGAGATCACCTTGGTCAGGCTGGCCGGATCGGCGACGAATTCGGCGCGGTAGTTCTGCGCGCCCGGTGCCCAGGCCTGGGTGAGGTCTTCGAGGTCCTGCACCAGCAGGTCGGTGACGATCTTCAGGTAGGTGCGGCGGCGGTCGGCGTTGGGCGCCTTGCCGTCGACGAAGTCGGTCCAGGCGCGGTCGCCCGGTCCGTCGGCGCGCAGGTCCTGGCCCCATAGCAGGAACTCGATCGCATGCCAGCCGGTGGAGATGTTCTCTTCACCGTCCTTTTCGTTGAGCCCGGCGAGCGTGTCGGCGTCCAGCTTCACGCTGCGGTCGTTGATGATGCCGGCACCCGGGTTGCCTTCCACGCTGTCGACATAGGCCTCGTCCATCGGCCAGGCGTTGATGCGGCCTTCCGGGCCGTCCTCGCCGTCGATCGGGCCGCCGTAGAAGCGGAAGGCCTCGGTCTGGCCGTACCACTCGCGCGCTTCCAGCCAGCGCTTGCGGGCTTCGAGCAGGCCGGCTTCGGACGGTGCGGCGACGAAGGCATCGATGGCCTTCTTCATGGCCTGCGCGGTGGTGGCGGAGTCCGCATAGCTGGCGTGGACGAGCTGGCCGTAGTGGTTCAGCACCTCCTGCGGGGTGACGGTCTTCTGCGCGACGGCGGGCAGGGAAAGGGCAGCCGCGGCCAGGCCGGCAACGAGGAGTTTCAGGCGCATGGGTAGTGATTCCGGCAGAGTTCGAGAAAATGAGAACGACTTCCATTATCATCGCTTTGGCCGGCCATGTAAATTTCGCCGTCCCGTTTCGCCGGGCAGCGTATGGAGGAAAGATGCCGGAGTCTTGACAGGATTCCGGAATTGAATGATATTGAGAACGATTCGCATAATTCGGAGGTGCCTCATGGCAAGGGATCCAGTCCTCGAGCAGACGCGCCTGCTTGCCGGCGTGCTCGCGCATGTGTCGCGCTATCTCGAGACCGGCTGTCCCCGTGCCGCCCATCAGGCCGGGCTGCTGCTGCGCTGCCTCGATGCCAGCACGATGGATGAGGACCTGATGGCATCGTGCGAACAACTCGACCAGGCGATATCCCATCCCCGCCATCCGGGCGGTGCGAGCGCCGGCAGCGATGCATGGACTTCGGCTCAGTCTCGCCCGCGTACTTCCGCCACAACCATTTCATCATTGCAGAACTGATCGAAGGAGATCATCTTGTCCCGTTACACCGGCCCCCGATTGAAAGTGATGCGTGCGCTCGGTACAGAGCTGCCCGGCCTGTCGCGCAAGTCGCTCGGCGAGCGCAACTATCCGCCCGGCCAGCACGGCCAGCGCCCGAAGCGCAAGTCGGGCTACGGCGTGCAACTGATCGAGAAGCAGAAGCTGCGCTTCAACTACGGCCTGACCGAGAAGCAGATCCAGCGCCTGTTCCGCGAAGCCAAGCGCGACCGCGGCCCGACCGGCGACAAGCTGCTCGAACTGCTCGAGCGCCGCCTGGACAACTTCGTCTTCCGCGCCGGCTTCGCGCCCACCGCTGTCGCTGCCCGCCAACTGGTGCGCCACAAGCACGTGCTGCTGAACGGCCGCTCGGTCAACATCCCGTCGATCCGCGTCAAGCCGGGTGACCGTATCCAGCTCACCGAGCGCGGCCGCCGCATCCCGATCGTGGCCGAGGCGCTCGCCGAGCCGGCGCTGACCCGCCCCGAATGGCTGGCTTTCGACGAAGCCGCCTTCGCCGCCAGCGTGACGCGCACGCCGTCGCCGGACGAAGTGCCGTTCCCGGTCGACGTGCAGCAGGTCGTCGAATACTACGCGGTGCGGATGTGAGCACCCTGGCATCCCGTCACCGTCGCGGCGCGGCTTCGGCCGCGCCGGACGAAGGGCTGGCCTACCCGAACCAGCCCGAGCTGGCGCTCGCCGCCGTGCTGCAGCTGTTGTCGCGCTTTCCGGCGCGGCAGTCGCCGGCGGTGGCGAAAGCCATTGCCGATCATCTGGCGGTGATCGGCAGTGATGCCAGGATGGCCGGCTGCGTGCGCGAGTGCGCATCCAGGCTGGTCGATGACTGGCGTGCGTACGCCATGTTGAGCGAGTCCTCGCCCACTCCGGAAGCGGGCTCACAACTGCATTGATCGATCGCCGTCATGGGGCCCATGGCCCGGGAGCAAGATCATGAGCAAGAAGAAGTGCTGCAAGAAGGACAAGCCCTGCAAGGGTTGCCCGAAGCTGAAGAAGTAAGATCGAGCGCGTGTGACCGGGCGCTGAAGATGCGGATTTGACCGGAATCAAACGGTAGTGATTCCTATTCAGCTATCGTTGCATCAGCCTGATTCCTGTCATCCCGAGCAAGCCAGCCGCCGCCAGCCAGCTCACTGCCCGATGGAGCCGTCCATGAAGTCGCGTCCGCGCAAGCTGTGCCTGGCCATGCTGGGCCTGTTCGCTGTCCCCTTGTCCCTGATCCCGTCCTTTGCCGTGCATGCCGAAACCCTGCTCGGCGAGCAGGTCGTCACCGCCAAGGGCTATGCCGGCGACGCGCTCGAGACGCCGCAGGCGATCGAAGTGCTGCGCCCCGCCGCGAGCGGCGCCAAGGTGCTCGGCGACCTGATGCGTGGCGGACCGGGCCTGGCGGTACAGTCCGATGGCGCCTGGGGGCAGAACCCGGTGCTGCGCGGGCTGAAGCGGGAAAGCGTGGTCGTCATGGTCGACGGCCTGCGGGTCAATTCCGCCCAGCCTCAGGGCGCGATCGCCTCCTTCATGGACCTCGGCCTGCTCGACCGCGTGGAAGTGGTGAAGGGGCCGGGTTCGGTGCTGCATGGCAGCGGGGCGATGGGCGGCGTGGTCAACATGCTGACGCCCGACGCCGCCTTCAGCGCCGACGAACGCATGGGCGGCCGCGCCGGCCTGCGCTTCAGCAGCGTCGACAAGGGCGTCGCCGGC
Organism: Thauera butanivorans; assembly: GCF_048398245.1. Lineage (NCBI taxonomy): Bacteria > Pseudomonadati > Pseudomonadota > Betaproteobacteria > Rhodocyclales > Zoogloeaceae > Thauera > Thauera butanivorans. The sequence goes on along the minus strand of NZ_CP183038.1, from coordinate 4,028,974 downwards.
GCGCTGCTGGTGCAGCGCTCGAATGCGGACCATGCCCTGGTGCTGGGTGCCGCCGGGCGGGACATCGGCGACTACCGCAGCCCGGACGGCCGAGAGGACCGCACCGGCTATGACTCCAACACCCTGCTGGCCAAATATCGCCACCGCCTCGGCGACGACATCAGCCTGCGGCTGAACCTGCAGCGGCACGAGGACAAGGACGTCTGGTATCCCGGTTCGGCGCGCACGGGAGCGGGCATTCCGCCGCCGCTCGGCGTCGCCACCATCCACTCGCCCGAGCAGCGCCGCGAGCTCTACGAACTGGGTGTCGATGCCAGATTGGGTGAGGGGCAGCTGTCGGCAGAAGTCTATCGCCAGGAAGTGTTCCGCCAGATCCGCGCCCGCGCCGAGCGGCTGGGACGCGACTACGTGCGCAACGACGTCACCTTCACCACCGACGGGCTGCGGGCCAAGTACATGTTCCCGGTCGGCGGCAGCCATCTGCTGACGGTCGGCGCCGAAACCTGGCGCATGAAGGGCGATCCCGAGCGCTACATGGACAACAACCCGCCTTTCTTCAACAACAACCAGCGCAACGATCCGTTCGCCGACGGCGAGATCGAGGCGATCGGCGTCTTCGTCCAGGACGAATTCGAGCTGGGCCGCAGCCGCATCGTCGCCGGCGCGCGCTACGACCGCGTCAAGGGCGACGCCAGACAGAAGGGCTGGGGGCCGGCGGCGCAGACCAGCGGCCTCGACAGCACCGACAACAACCTGTCCTGGTCGCTCGGCGCGATCCATCCGCTGAGCGAAACCCTCAACGTCTATGCCAATCTCGGCCGCGCCTACCGTGCCGCCGACATGCGCGAACGCTTCGAGGATTCGGCGCGCGGCGACGGCTACTACCACGTCGGCAACCCGCAGCTCGACCCGGAAGTGTCGACCAGCGTCGAGCTCGGCCTGAAGAGCGCCGCCAGAGGCGGAATCGAATACCAGCTGGCGGCCTTCTACACCCGCATCGACGACTACATCGCCGGCCGCGTCACCGGGGCGACGCATGCGGGTTCCGGGCTGCCGCTCAAGCGCACCGAGAACCTCGACAAGGTCACCATCTACGGTGTCGAAGGCAGTGTCCGCGCACCGGTCGGCGCCTTCGCCGCCGATGCCGGCTTCACCTGGCTGCGCGGCAAGAACCACCAGGACGGCGAGCCGCTGTACCAGATGCCGGCGCCCGAACTGCGGCTGGGCATCGGCCAGCCGGCCGAGCGCGGCTTCTACTGGCATGCTCAGCTGCGTGCGGTGGCGGAGCAGGACCGCATCGCGACGCGCTTCTCCAACGGCACCGAGGATGCCACCTCCGGCTTCGTCACCGCCGACGCCGAGCTGGGCTGGCGCTTCGGCCCGGTCGGCTTCTTCAATGGCGCCACCGCCGCCGTCGGCCTGCACAACCTGGCGGACAAGCGCTACCACGAACACCTGACCGACGGCATTTCCGGCCAGGAACTGGCTGCGCCTGGCCGGGGTTTAACATTGAGTCTTTCCGGGAGTTTCTGACATGCAAGCACCACGCCCCCGTCTGCCCGGCTGGAGCCGGATCCTGCTGCACATCTGCGTGGTGCTCGCATTCCTGGCCGTGACCGGCACCGCCAGCGCGCAGAAGCTGCCCAAGCTGACGCTCGCCGGCCCCTCGGCGGCGGTGTCGAACCCGCTGATCCACATGGTCGACTCCGGCGCCCTGGCCGACCTCGCCGAGGTGGTCGAGTTCGTGCCCTGGCGCGACCCCGACCAGTTGCGCGTGATGGCGCTCGACGGCCGCGCCGACGTGCTGGCGATGCCGAGCAACGTTGCCGCCAACCTCTACAACCGCGGCGCCAGGCTGCGCATGCTCAACGTGTCGACCTGGGGCGTGCTGTGGCTGGTGTCGCGCGATCCGGCGCTGAAATCGCTCGCCGACCTGCGCGGCAAGGAGCTGGCGATGCCTTTCCGCGGCGACATGCCGGACATCGTCTTCCAGTTGCTGGCCGAGCAGCAGGGCCTGGATGTGCGCAAGGATCTGAGCCTGCGCTACGTCGCCAGCCCGATCGATGCGATGCAACTGCTGGTGATGCGCCGCGTCGACCATGCGCTGCTGGCCGAGCCGGCGGTGTCGATGGCCTTGCGCAAGACCGGCTCCTTCCCGCTCAGCGTGATCGCGCCCGAGCTGTACCGCAGCGTCGATCTGCAGCAGGAGTGGGGGCGGGTGTTCGAACGCCCGGCCCGCATCCCGCAGGCCGGCATCGCGGTGATGGGCGCGCTGCGCGAGCGCCCGGACGTGATTGCCCGCATCGAAGCCGAATACGCCCGCTCGCTCGCCTGGTGCCGCGCCAACGCCGAGTCCTGTGGCAGGGCGGTGGCCGCCCGCATCGACATGCTGAGCCCGGAAGCGGTGGCCGACTCGATCGCCGTCAGCCAGCTGGAAGCGGTGCCGGTCGCCGAGGCGCGCGCCGAACTCGAGTTCATGTTCGGCCATCTGCTGCGCAAGAATCCGGCACTGATCGGCGGCAAGCTGCCCGACGACGGCTTCTACGGCGGAGCCGGCGCCGCGCGATGAGGCTGCTGCGTGCCTGGGCGGCCGGACTGCCCGCCTACCTGTGGAGCGGCTGGGGCGCGATCGCCAGCCTGCTGCTGCTGTTCGCGGCCTGGGAGGCGGTCAGCCTGATCTACGGCCCGCTGGTGATGCCGGACCCGCGTTCGGCCTTCGCCACGCTGCTGGGCCTGATCGAAAGCGGCGCGGCCTGGCCGGAACTGGCCGCCACCGCGCGCCGGGCAATGAGCGGCTATGCCTTGTCGCTGGTCGCGGGCAGCTTCCTCGGGCTGCTCGCGGGGCTGTCGATGACCGCCTCGATGATGTCGCGCCCGCTCGTCACCGTGCTGATGGGCACGCCGCCGATCGCCTGGCTGGTGCTGGCCATGCTGTGGTTCGGCGCCAGCGACGGCACGCCGGTATTCACCGTCTTCGTCGCCGCCTTTCCGGTGATCTTCATCGGCGCGCTGCAGGGCACGCGCACGCTGGACAACCAGTTGCGCGGCATGGCCGAGGCCTTCCGCCTGCCGCGCCGCATGATGTTCACCGACGTCTATCTGCCGCACGTCGTTTCCTACCTGTTTCCGGCCTGGATCGCCGCGCTCGGCACCTCGTGGAAAGTCGTGGTGATGGCCGAACTGCTGGCGACCCAGGACGGCGTCGGCGCGGCGCTGGCAGTGTCGCGCTCGCATCTGGACACCGCGGCGACGATGGCCTGGATCGCCGCCGTGGTCGGCCTGCTGCTGGCGGTCGAATACCTGGTGCTGGAGCCGATCAAGCGCGAAGTGGAGCGCTGGCGGGAGCAGGGCAGATGAGCGCGTCCCGTCCAACGGATACCCGCCCGCGCGAACTGCGCGTCGATGGCCTGAACCATGCGTTCGGCCGCGACGAGGTGCTGGCCGGCATCGGCTTCCGCCTGCCCGCGGGCGAAGTGGCGGCGCTGGTCGGCCCCTCGGGCTGCGGCAAGACCACCTTGCTGCATCTGGCCGCCGGGCTGCTGACGGTGCAGGAAGGGCAGGTCAGCAACGGCTTCGACACCACCGCCTTCATGTTCCAGCAGCCGCGCCTGCTGCCGTGGCAGACCGCGCTCGACAACATCGCGCTCGGCCTCAAGGCGGCGGGCCTCGCGCGCGCCGAACGCCACCGCCGCGCGCGCGGCATCGGCTTGCAACTCGGCCTCGCGCCGCGCGACCTCGACAAGTTTCCGCACCAGCTCTCCGGCGGCATGCAGAGCCGGGTCGCGCTGGCGCGCGCGCTGGTGCTGGCGCCCGACCTGCTGCTGCTCGACGAGCCGTTCTCGGCACTGGACGTGGGCCTGAAGGAAGAGCTCTACCGCCTGCTGCTGGGCCACCAGGCCGCGCGCGCGATGGGCGTGCTGATGATCACCCACGACCTGATGGAGGCGGTGCGGCTGTCGGACGCGATCCTGCTGATGGCGCCGGCACCCGGGCGCATCGTCTGCCGCTTCGAACTTGACGTGCCCGCGGCGCAGCGCGACGACGCATGGGTTTATCGCCACACCGCGGAGCTGCTGCAGAACGCAGTGGTGCGCGATGCTTTCGGTATGCCGCCGCTGATGACAGGGGCAGGAGCGGCCGGCGATCCGGGGACCGGCCATCCGGCGGCGGGTGAGCAGGCCGCAGAAACGCCGGCCACGGGGATGCCGGCCGGCGCCCCTCTCGCTTCGGCGCTGCGCCTGGTGGCGACGCACGAGCCGGCGCCGGCGCGCAGTGCCAGCCGCTGCGGAGGGTGAAGGGCGCGATGACGAGCTTCGACCGGCTGGCGGCGAAACCGCTGTTCCTGTGCAGTTTCCGTTCCTTCTTCCTCGCCACCGCGCTGTACGGCGTCGCGCTGCTGCTCGGCTGGCTGGGTTTTCTCGCCACCGGCATCGGCCTGCCCGAGGTGCCGGGCGGCCCGATCGTCTGGCATGCGCACGAGCTGATGTTCGGCTTCGGCCTCGCCGCCGTCGCCGGTTTCGTGCTGACGGCGGTGCCCGAGTTCACCGCGACGCCGGCTTTCGGGCGGCGGGTGACGCTCGTGCTGCTGCTGTGCTGGGCGGCGGCGCGTCTCGCGTTCTGGCTGTCCGGCGTGCTGGGCGCAGGGGGGGCCGTGCTGGCTGCGCTGCTCAACAGCGGCTTCATGGCGGCGATCGTCGTGCTGGTGGCGCCGCGGCTGTGGCGCGACCCGGAACGGCGCCACCTGTCCTTCCTGTGGGGGCTGGCGGCGATGTGGCTGGCGGTCGGCGGTTTCCATGCCGACGTGCTGCGTGGGCTGTACCCGATGCGCTGGGTGCTGGCCGGCGCCGGCGCGATGATGGTGCTGATCGTCGTCGCCATGAGCCGGGTGTCGATGCGCATCGTCAACGATGCGCTGGACGCCGAGCGCCTGCGCCGTGCGGCGGAGCAGGGCGATGCCGTGGCCGGCGAACGGCCGCGCCTGCCCGGCGAGGACGACGACGAACTGCCCGCCTACCGAGCCCGTCCGCCGCGGCGCAATCTCGCCGTGTTCGGCATCGCCGCCCATACGCTGGCCGAGTTCGCATTGCCGGGTTCGCCGATTGCCGGCTGGATCGCGCTGGCCGCGGCCGCGGCGGTGCTGAACCTGCTCAACGACTGGCACGTCGGCCGCGCGCTGCTGACGCGCTGGGCCTTCATGTTGTACGCGGTGTACTGGATGATGGCGCTCGGCTACGGGTCGATCGGCCTGTCCCTGCTCGGCGTGGCGGTGGCGCCCAGCGCCGGCCTGCACCTGCTGACGGTCGGCGCGATGGGCCTGTCGATCTTCGGCGTGCTGTGCATCGCCGGACGCACCCACTCCGGCTACGAGCTCGATATGCGGCCATGGGTGCCGGTCGCCGCCTTGGCGATCGGCGCGGCGGCGCTGGCGCGTGCGGCGGCGGGCCTGCCCGGGATGCCGGTGGCCGGGCTGCAGGCGGCGAGCGTGGCCGCCTGGGCGCTGGGTTATGGGCTCGCCGCCGTCTTCCTCGGCGCGGTGTTCCTGCGGCCGCGGCCGGACGCCGGCACGGGCTGCGAGGAACCGATGGATGAGGCCGCATGAGGCTTTGATCTGCGCCAGAACGCCAGCGGCTGAGGGGCGCGGCAATGACCACAACATCGCCAATGTCGGCGTGGCGTGGGAATTCTGAACGCGGGCCAGCCGTTTCGAGCGGAGTTGACGTGTGTCATTGCCGCCCGCTGCAAGGGGCGTAAAGTGATTCTGCAAATGGATCGGGTTCATGTAGCCAGCCGAGTTCGCCAGCCAACACCCTCCATGTGGATTCATTACGAAAGCGGGGCCTTGGCCCATTGGCGTGGCGATGCCTGCAGTACGTGGAAGGGCTGGAGATTGAAATGCCGGAGTTCGAAGAGTTGCGCGTCTTTCTGTGTGATGTGCGTATCGCCCATCACATTCGCGGGCGCATCCGGCTGAAGCTGGAGAGCCGCTCGGTGTCCATCGACGTGCCGCGTGCGCAGGCGCGCGAATTCCAGTCCCTGCTCGACCGCATTCCCGGCGTCGCTTCGGTGCAGGTCAATCTGCTGGCGCGATCCTGCACCGTGCATTACGACCCCGCAGTGATTCCCGAGCGGGCCTGGATCGATCTGCTGGGCGGTGTCGACTCGGAAGCCGCGGCGATTCTCGAACGCATATTGCACGACGCCTATCTGGAGGCCGGCAATGCAAAACTATGACGAACTGATCCTGCGCACGCAGCGCATCGACCCGGCGGCGCCGTTCCCCGTGGCGCACCAGGCGGTCAGGATCGCGCTCTACGACGAATATGCCGCCCGCAGTTTCTATGCGCGCGTGGTCGAATCCTTCGGCGAGCGGGCGCCGTTCTCCAACGTGCTGCGCTCGGAAGAACAGCATGTGACCGCCTTGCTGGGCTTGTGCGAACGCTTCGGCATTCCGCGTCCGCTCGATCCCTTCCCGCAGGAATCCACCGTCGAGCCGACCTGGCTGGCGAACTGCCAGCGCGCCGTCGCCGGCGAAATCGCCAACGTGCAGATGTATGCCTGGCTGCTGAACCAGGTCGCCGAGCCGGAAGTGCGCAGGGTGTTCCAGAACCTGCAGGCAGCGGCGCTGCAGCATCATCTGCCCGCCTTCCGCCAGGCCGCGGTCGCGGCGCAGGCGCAGGAAAGCTACCACGCCGCGCACGGCATCTCGCCGCAGCAGGCCTATGTGCGCCACGGCCCGCTGTCCGATTTTCTCGAACGTGCCTTCTCGCAGCTCGGGCCTTATGCCGGGCCGCTCGGCATCTTCAGTCCGCTTCTGCGCAATGCGCATCCCGCCATGCTGGCCGGCATGGTGACGGGGGGCGCAGGAGTCTATCTGTGGAAGACCAGGACCGGCCGTCATCGCAAGGAGGACTGACATGTTCCCGCTATTACCTTTCGTCGCTGGCGTGCTGACCGGTGCAGTTGCCCTCCGCCTGATCAGGACCGACAAGACCAAGGCGGGCGTCGAGGCCGGCGTGGAGAAGGCCCGTGCCGGCATGGAAAAGGCACAGGACACGCTGCGCGGCGCCGCAGTGTCCAGCCTGGAAGCGATCGAGAATGCCTCGGCGCGTGCGCGCAAGCGCCTGACCGCCGAAGAAGCGGTAGCAGATGAAGAAGTTGCGGCAGCCGATGCCGGGGCAGCCCCTGCGGTGGCAGCAGCCGATGCTGCATCGGAGCAGGCCGGGAAGCCGGCCCCGGCGCGCAGGAAGCGTGTGCCGCGCGCTGCGGCCAAGCCGAAGAAGGCAAAGGCCACTCCCGCAGCACGCGCTGAAGCCGAGCCCGGCGCAGCCGGGGAGGACGCCGGATCATGAGAAACGCGATCATGCCCTATGGCGTGGTGCCGATTGGCGTGCCGCTTCGCGCCAGCGGGGCGACCTTCGTGCAGGGTTTCGTTGCCGGGGGTTGCCTGTCGGCCTTCCAGGACCGCCCTGCGCAGCTTTCGTCGCCCTCGCCGGCCGAACTGAAGCGGGTGCTGCGCCATGCGCTGCAGGGCGGCACTGCACTGGCTGCCGGCACCCGGGCCGCAGCCGCGGTCCGTCAACGGAATTACACCGGCGCGCTGGCCGCCGCCGCGGTCGGTGCGGCTGGCGTGCTGATCATCGAACGATTGCTGCGCGACGGCGCGCAGGCCGAACAGGAGAAGCAAGATGGCTAAGAAGAACAAGCACTGCCGCGGCAGGAAGGCGATGCAGGACGACGCCTGGCCGGGCCAGTACGGCCAGCCGCCCAATGCGCAGTACGGCCCGAATGGCCAGCATGGTCCTCAGTACGGTCAATATGGCCAGCAGTACGGAGCACCGTCCTGGGGGCAGTACGGCATGGCGAGCGGCCTGCCGGGCGGCATGGAAGCCGGCTTCGCCCAGGGTTTCGCCCAAGGCATGGGCCCGCTGCCCCAGCAGGCGGCTGCCGATGGCGGTTTCCTGCAGAACATGCCGGCCTTCCTGCGTACCGGCAATACCGAGCAGTTCCTGCTCGGCGCGCTGATCGGCGCGGCCGCGGCCTGGGTGCTGAGCGACGAGGAACTGCGCGGCAAGATCGTGAAGTCGGCGATGAAGCTGTATTCCGGCGTGGCCGGCGGCTTCGAGGAGATGAAGGAGCAGATGGCCGACATCCGCGCCGAAGTCGAAGCGGAGCGCCACGGAGACGCATGATGGATGCAGGCTGGATGTCCGCGCTCGAACCGGTCCACGCCACGCGTGGCCGGGCGCGCTGGCGCTACACCTGCCGCAAAGGGGCGCCGCTGGAAGCGCGCGCGATCGTGCGGGCGGTGGAGGCCATCGCCGGCGTCAGCAAGGCGCGGGTCAATCCGGCCGCCCGTTCGCTGGTGGTCGAGTTCGATCCGGCCGCCACTACGGCCGACCGCATCGCGCTCGACATCCTGCGCATGGCGCCGCTGCGGCGCCATGCGCAGGGCGACGAACCCAGCGCCGCGCCGGTGGCGCTGAGCGCGGCCACGCTGCTCGCCACCCGCTCGCTGCAGCCGGGGCTGCAGGCACCGGTGGCGGTGGGCACGGCGATCCCGCTGCTCGGCGAGGCGGTCGACGACTTCCTCGAAAAGGGCGTGACTTCGCACGTGCTCGAAGCGATGGCGGTGGCGATCTCGATCGGGCGCAAGGACTATCTCGCGGCGAACATGACCTCCTTCCTGCTCGCGCTGGGCGAGTACCTGGAAGCCTCGATCGAGCGCCGCTCCGACGAGTTGCTCAAGCATCTGCTGAAGCCGGACGTGGGCGAGGTCTGGGTCGAGCGCGACGGCGTGGAGAAGCAGCTCGACGCCGCCGAAGTGCGGGTGGGCGATACCGTCATCGCCGCCACCGGGCGGGTGATTCCGGTCGATGGCACGGTGCTGGGCGGCGAGGCGATGGTCAACGAGGCGACGATGACCGGCGAAAGCGTGCCGGTCGCGCGCCGCCGCGGCGACACGGTGCTGTCGGGCACGCTGGTCGAGGAAGGCCGCCTGCGCATCTATGCCGAACGGGTCGGAGCCCAGGCCGCGGCGGCGCGGATCGCGGATTTCGTCGAGCATTCGCTGGCGGCCAAGAGCGCCACCCAGCTCGAAGCCTCGCGCATGGCCGACCGCCTGGTGCCGATGGTGCTCGGCCTGGCCGGCGCTACCTGGCTGGTGTCGGGCGACTGGCAGCGGGTGGCGGCGGTGCTGCAGGCCGACTATTCCTGCGCGCTGAAGCTGTCGACGCCGGTCGCCTTCAAGGCCGCGATGTACGAGGCCGGCAAGTCGGGCATGCTGGTCAAGGGCGCGAAGGCGCTCGAACGCTTGGCCGAGGCCGACACTTTCGTCTTCGACAAGACCGGCACGCTGAGCACCGGCAAGCTCGAAGTGACCGACTCGGTCGCCTTCAAGCCGGGCTATTCGCCCGAAGACCTCATCAACCTGGCGGCGTCGGTGGAAGAGCACTACTTCCATCCGCTCGCGCTGGCGGTGGTCGAGGCTTCGCGCCGGCTGGATCATCCGCAGCACTTCGATCACAAGGAGGTCGAGTTCATCGTCGCCCACGGCGTGGCCAGCATCATCGACGGGCGGCGCATCGTCGTCGGCTCGCGCCATTTCGTCGAGGACGACGAAGGCATCGGCACGCAGGCGCATCGCGACACCATCGAGCGCCTGCACTTGGACGGCAAGACCCTGCTCTACATCGGTTTCGGCGGCGAACTGCTCGGCGTCATCGCCTTGCGCGACAGCCTGCGCGCCAACAGCGCCGCCACCGTCCGGCGGCTGCGGCGCTTGGGCGTGAAGCGGGTGCTGATGCTCACCGGCGACCATCCCGAGCGCGCCCGGGCGATGGCCGGCGAACTGGGGCTGGACGAATTCCACGCCGGGCTGATGCCCGAGGACAAGGCCCGCATCCTGCAGGAGCTGGCAGCCCGGGGCGCGCGCATCGCCTTCGTCGGCGACGGCGTCAACGATGCGCCGGCGCTGAGCGGTGCGCACGTCGGCATCTCGATGCACAACGGCGCCGACGTCGCCCGCCTGGCGTCCGACGTCGCGCTGCTCGAGGACGACATCGCGCGGGTGGCGGACGCGAAGGCGCTGTCGATCGCCACCCAAAGGCTGATCGACAGCAATTTCAAGCTCACCGTCGGCCTCAACACGTCGATCCTGTCGGCCGCCGCTTTCGGCTGGCTGACGCCGGTGGCGGCCTCGGCGCTGCACAACGGCAGCACCATCGCCATCCTGCTGCGCGCATTGGCCGGTGCCGGCCTGCCGCGCGGCCGCCGCACGGGCAAGGCACTGCCGCGCGAAAGAAAGGTGCCGGCATGAATGGCCCCGACCGTTCCCGCGCCTTTCCGCTGGCGATGGCAAGCGAAGGCGAGCCCGTCCGGGTGGTCGGCATCCTGGGCGGTTCGTCGATGGCGCTGCGCGTGGCCGAGCTGGGCCTTAACGTCGGCAGCGAGCTGGTCGTGCGCCAGCGCCAGGGCAGCGGGCTGGTCGTCGGCCGCGGCGAGACGCGCTTCGCGCTCGGCGGCGGCATGGCACACAAGATTCTGGTGGCGCGGATCGAGGACCGATAGCGGTCCGGAGCCGACGTGATGACGAAATAAGTCGAGGGCAGTGCCCGGCGCCGTGAGGCCAGGCAAGGTATTCGTCGTTTTGAATGCAAATCAGTATGAAGCGCGCTGCGCAGATTCGATTGGAGTGAATCAGATGATGCTCAAACAACTCGCGGTGGGCGACCGCGCCAAGGTGTCCGGTTTTGCCGAGGCGGGCAGCCCCTATCGCCGCAAGCTGCTGTCGATGGGCCTGACGCCGGGGGCGGAGCTGCAGGTGGTGCGGGTCGCGCCGATGGGCGATCCGGTCGAGATCCGGGTGCGTGGCTTCGCCCTGACCCTGCGCAAGGGCGAGGCGGACGCGTTGATGGTGGAGAGGCTGTGATGAAAAACGAACATGTCATCGCCCTGGTGGGCAATCCGAACTGCGGCAAGACCACGCTGTTCAACGCGCTGACCGGCTCGCGCCAGCGTGTCGGCAACTGGCCCGGCGTGACGGTCGAGAAGAAAAGCGGCGAATACCGCCACGACGGCCTGCACTTCGAGGTCGTCGATCTGCCCGGCACCTATTCGCTGGACGTCGTCGACCGCGAAGTCTCGCTCGACGAGAGCGTGGCGCGCGACTACGTCCATGGCGGCGAGGCGGAACTGGTCATCAACATCGTCGATGCGTCCAACCTCGAGCGCAACCTCTACCTGAGTACCCAGCTCGCCGAAATGCGGGTGCCGTTGCTGGTGGTGCTCAACATGGTCGATGTCGCTCGCGACAAGGGGCTGCGCATCGATGCCGAAGCGCTGTCGCGCCGCCTGGGCTGCCCGGTGGTGCCAGTGGTCGCTTCCGAAGGCGAGGGCGTGGCTGCGCTGAAGACGGCGATCCGCAATGCGGTGAAGGCCCGCCGGCCGGCGAGCGCGAAAGTGGACTATCAACCCGAACTGGAGCAGGCCATCGCCGCGCTGGCGCCAAAACTCGAAGCGGCGGCACAGGCCGCGGGCACCTCGCCGCGCTGGCTGGCGGTACGGCTGCTCGAAGGCGACGATCTGGCGCGCACGGCGGCGGGCAAGGAGCTGGCTGCCGAAGCCGGGCGGCTGGGCGGCGACCTGGGCGAAGACCTCGACATCATGGTGGCGGATGCGCGCTACGGCCTCGCCAACCGGATCGCCGGCGAAACGCTGACGGTCAGCGGCCGGGTCGGTCGCGACCTCACCGACCATATCGACCGCATCGTGCTGAACCGCGCGCTCGGCGTGCCGATCTTCCTGCTGATGATGTACCTGATGTTCCTGTTCACGATCAACATCGGCGGTGCCTTCATCGACTTCTTCGACCAGTTCACCGGCGCGCTGCTGGTCGACGGCTTGTCCGAGCTGCTGGACGGCCTCGGCGTGCCGCAGTGGCTGACCGTGCTGCTGGCGCAGGGCATCGGCGGCGGCATCCAGGTCGTCGCCACCTTCATCCCGATCATCGGCTTCCTGTTCCTGTTCCTGTCGGTGCTGGAGGATTCCGGCTACATGGCGCGCGCGGCCTTCGTCATGGACCGCTTCATGCGCTGGGTCGGGCTGCCGGGCAAATCCTTCGTGCCGCTGATCGTCGGTTTCGGCTGCAACGTGCCGGCGATCATGGCGACGCGCACGCTGGAGCACCGCCGCGACCGGCTGATGACGATCGCGATGGCGCCCTTCATGTCCTGCGGCGCGCGCCTGCCGGTGTATGTGCTGTTCGCCGCCGCCTTCTTCCCTCAGGGTGCGCAGAACGTGGTGTTCGGGCTGTACATCGTCGGCATCGCGGTGGCGGTGCTGACCGGGCTGGTGCTGCGCCACACGCTGCTGAAGGGCGAACCGACGCCTTTCATCATGGAACTGCCGCCCTACCACCTGCCGACCGTCCGCGGCGTGCTGATCCATGCCTGGGAGCGGCTGATGGGCTTCGTCGTGCGCGCCGGGCGGGTGATCGTGCCGATGGTGCTGGTGCTGAACGTGCTCAACGCGGTCGGCACCGACGGCAGCTACGGCAACGAGGACAGCGATGCCTCGGTGCTGGCCGCGGTCGGGCGCAACATCACGCCGGCGTTCGCGCCGATGGGCCTGACCGAGGAGAACTGGCCGGCCGCGGTCGGCATCTTCACCGGCGTGCTGGCCAAGGAAGCGGTGGTGGGCACGCTGGACGCGGCCTACTCGGCGCTTGCCGCCAAGGATGCCGGCGAAGATGCGGACGAGGAGGAGCCTTTCGACCTGGGCGCCAGCATCGCCGCGGCTTTCGCCACCATTCCCGAGAACCTGGCCGATGCGCTGGGTTCCTGGGCCGACCCGATGGGGCTGGATGTCGGCGACCTCAGCGACGAGGCTGCGGTGGCCGAGGCGGTGGACCAGGACGTGTCGGCCGGCACCTTCGGCGCGATGGCGGCCCGCTTCGACGGCGCCGCCGGGGCCTTCGCCTACCTGCTGTTCATCCTGCTGTACTTCCCCTGCACGGCGGCGATCGCGGCGATCTACCAGGAATCGGGCGCGCGCTGGACGGTGTTCGTCGCGGCCTGGACGACGGGCCTGGGCTACGGCCTGGCAACGATCTATTACCAGGCGGCGACCTGGGCGCAGCACCCGGGCGCCTCGCTGGCGTGGATCGGCGGCATCGTCGCCTGCTTCGCGCTCGCCTTGTGGTCGCTGCGGCGCTACGGTGCGCGCGAGGACGGCGGCCTACCGCTGCCGCAACAGGTTTGAGGAGGCCGAGATGATGCTGTCCCGACTCAGTACCTATCTGCGCGAGCGGCGCCGGGCCAGCGTGGCCGACATGGCGCTCGCGCTGGAAAGCACGCCCGAGGCGCTCGGGCCGATGCTGGACACGCTCGAGCGCAAGGGGCGCGTGCGCAGGATCGATGGCGAACCGGGCTGCGGTTCGACGTGCTGCAAATGCGACCCGGCGACGGTGGCGCTGTACGAGTGGGCCGGCGCCGCGGCGACGCAAGCGGCGGGCGTCGGACGGTCCGGGGCGCGTCAGCCCGGCCCCGGCTGAGGGGCGGATCGTGGTGGTCGCGCCTGCGGCGCCGGTGCTGGTCGTGATCGGCATCCACCGCGAGGAACTCGTCTTCGGCCGCGAAGTGGCGGCCGGGCTGGCGCCGGACGAGGCCGAGGTGCTGGAAATCCCCGACGGGTTGTCGGGGCGCCGGCCGCGGCCGGACCAGTGCTTCCGCTACGGTCTGGCGCACGAGGCCTTGTACCTGCAGCTGCTGCCCCATGTGCTCGGCCGCCACAGGCTGCTGGTCGATCTGCATGCCGGCATCGACCGCGACGGCCCCTGTGCCGACCTCATGTGCGGCGATGCGGTGCTCGCCGAGCGGCTGCAAGCCCGGCTTCATGAATCGACCGGCGCACCGGCGGCAGGTGTTCCGGTGGCCGCCGGTGTGCCGATGGCGGGCGTGCGCGTGATCCGGCTCGGCTCGTCGGACGCCGTGCCTACCCGTACCGTGATCCCGGAACGGATCTGGCATAACCCGGCCTTTCTCTACCTCTGCATGGAAATCTACCTGTCCGACGATGGTAGCGCGCGGCCGCAGGCGGTGGCGTTGGCAAGGCGCTTGATCGGCCTTGCCGCGCAGTGTGTCGTTTGCGGTGGCGACGCCGTGGCCGCGCCGGACTGTAGCTGTTGAATGCCGCCGCCTGCGCGTCAGCGCAGCAGGTGGCGGCGATGCACGCCGAGATGCACGCCCAGGCAGGCGACGAACATGCCGCCGGTGACGGCATGCCAGCGCTTGTTGCCGGCGGCGGCCAGCGCCAGCGAGGTGGCGAGGCTGCCCATCATGCCGATCTTGGCGCAGCGGTTCACCTGCATCCGCAGCGAGCGCGTGCCGGCGGGGCGCTGCGGTACCGCGAGCGCTGCATCGATCAGCGCATCGATGTCGTTCTCGAGCCGGATCGGATCGGTCCTGTCCGGTGAATAGTGCAGCACGATGCTGCCGGCCGCGGCATTCGGTTCGACGACGACCACGCCGTCCACGCGCTTCAGCTCGGTTTCGATCCGGGACAGACGGGCACGATTGCGCAGCGCCTTGTCACGGATGCGGATGCGCCCCGGCAGCGAGGAGACGACGCGGCTCATCGGTGGTCTCCACGATCGTCTGGTGTTTCGCCTGGGCGGCGGTCAGGCTGCGGGCAGGGCTTACGGGATTGCGGGCGCATGGGCATCGGCTCGGAAAACCGTTCAGGAATCAGCAAGTCGGCGACTATAACCCAATAATGAGAATCGGACTTGTTATGTTTCCACCCAGAGGCGCAGCAGGTTGTGGTAATGGCTGGTCAGCGCCACGGTCTCGGGCGTCTCGCCGAGCTGCGCGCGCAGGCGCTGGATGTTCATGTCGAGGTCGAACAGCAGGTTCCGCTTCCAGTCGTCGCGCACCATGCTCTGCGTCCACAGGAAGGAGCAGACGCGCACGCCCGCGGTGACGGGCTCGACCCGGTGCAGGCTGGTCGAGGGGTAGAGGACCATGTCGCCGGCCGGCAGCCGGGCGCGGTGGGTGCCATAGGTGTCCTCGACCACCAGGTCGCCGCCTGTGTATTCGTCGGGTGCGGCGAAGAACAGCGTCGCCGACACGTCGGTACGCACGATCTGGCCGCTGCCCGGCGCCTGGCGGATGGCGTTGTCGACATGGTTGCCGAAGTGCTCGCCGCCTTCGTAGCGGTTGAAGAAGGGCGGCAGCAGCTGGCGCGGCAGCGCGGCGGAGACGAACAACGGGTTGCGCATCAGCGCGGCGGTGACGATGCTGCGCAGGCGGCCGAGCGCCGGCGCATGCTCGGGCAGCTGCCGGTTGCGCTTGACCTGGGCCGCCTGTGCGCCGGCGGTGGCCAGGCCGTCAGCCCAATCCGCCGTCGCCAGCAGTTGCCGGCACTCGTCGAGTTCGCCGGGCGTCAGGACTTCGGGAACATGCAGCATCATCGCGGGAATTCCTCGGAAAATGAAAAAACCGCCCGCCAGTGAAGCCGGGCGGGCGGCAAGGAGAGCCGCTTCAGAACTGGAAGTTCGCCGACAGCAGGGCCGAACGCGGCGTGCCCGGCGTGTAGCGGGCGCCGTTGTTGTTCATCGACGCCACGTACTTCTTGTCGGTGAGGTTGTATACGTTCAGCTGCAGCGAGACGTTCTTGCTGATCTCGTAGGATGCCATCGCGTCATACACCCAGTAGTCGTCGACCTCCGGCATGTTGGTGGTGGCGGTGGCATCGTTGGACGAGCGCAGCATCGAATCGACGTAGCGCGCGCCGCCGCCGACGGTCAGGCCGAAGGGCAGGCGGTAGGTGGTCCATGCGGTGAAGCTCAGCTCCGGCGACCACTGCACCGCGTTGCCCTGCTGGCTGGTGCTGCCTTCCTCGACTTCGGTCTTCATCCTGGCCAGTCCGGCCGACACCTGCCATGCCGGCGTGATCGCGCCGACCAGGCCCAGCTCGATGCCCTTCACCGTCTTCTTGCCCCATTGGGTGACGTCGCCGGTGACCGGGTCGGTCTGGGTGAGGTCGTTCTTGTTCTCGGTGCGGTAGATGGCGGCAGTGAAGGCGAGGCGTTCGTCGAGCAGGTCCCACTTGGTGCCGAGTTCGATGGTGCGCGCTTCCTGCGGGTCCATGTTGGGGTTGTTGATGCCGGTGGCGCTGAGAGTGAAGTTCGAGCCGCCCGGCGGCTGCTTCGACGTGGCGTAGGCGGCATAGATGCTGCCGTTGGCCGCCGGCTTGTACAGCGCGCCGACTTTCCAGCTCGTCAGCGTGTCCTTGGCGTCGATGTTCAGCGGCACCAGGGTGCCGACCGGCAGCGCGGGATGGCTGGTCGCGGTCGAGGCGACGACGTTGCGGGCTTCGGTGCGGTAGCGGTCGAGGCGCACGCCGGCGGTGAATTGCCAGCGCTCGCCGAGCTTGGCGGTGTCGAACAGGTAGGCGCCGATGGTGGTCGTCTCGCCGTCGGCCTTGCGTCCGTCCGTGCCCAGGTCGTAGTTGCTGACCGGATCGTGGCGGCTGGGATCGTACAGATTGCCCGGCACCATGCTGCCGGCGCCGACCAGGGTCTTGGTCAGCTGGCGCTCGTGGATGAACTCCAGGCCGGCGCTCAGCGAGTGCGCCAGTGGGCCGGTGCTGAATTCGGTCGTCAGGTTGGTCTGGTTGGTCAGCAGTTCGTTTTCCTGCCACTTGGTCTGGCGGCTGCGGGTCACCGTCCATGTTTCGGGGTTGTTGACGTTGCCCGCGTTGATGCCGTTCGGATTGGTGGCGCTGGAATTCGCGCTGCCGGGCGCGGTCAGCAGCAGTTCATGCCGCACCTTGCCCCAGCGCGAGGTGTTGCGCACCGTGGTGCCGGGCGCGATGTCGTGCTCGACCTTGACGGTGAACATGTCCAGGCTGACGTCCTCGAAATCGTGCTTCGAGCCGTAGAAGTTCTCGGTGTCGACCTTGCGCGCACCGATGCCGGCGGCGGCCAGCGCGGCGTTGTAATAGCCCTTCAGGCCGACCGTCGGGATGCCGCCGTCGGGTACGTTGTCCTGCTCGACATGCAGGTAGGACAGCGTGGTGCGGGTCGGCGTGTCGAGGCCGAAAGCGATCGAGGGTGCGATGCCCCAGCGCTTGCTTTCCACATGGTCGCGGCCGGCGACGCCGCCGTCCTGCTTCATGACGTTGAGGCGGAAGGCCGAGGTTTCGCCCAGTTGCCGGTTCATGTCGGCGGTCATGCGCAGGTTCTCGGCGCTGCCGTAGCTGATGCTGCCGCTCAGCGCGTTGTCGGCGAAGGGCGACTTGGACGACAGGTTGACGTAGCCGGACGGCGCGCCGCGGCCGTTGTCGGCGCCGACCGCGCCCTTGGATATCTCGATCTGCTCGACGTTGAAGGTGTCGCGGCCGAAGTTGCCGAGGTCGCGCACGTTGTCGATGAACACGCTGCCCGAAGTATCGAAGCCGCGCATGAAGATGTTGTCCTTCTGGTTACTGTTGCCGCCTTCGCCGAGCAGCATGGTGATGCCCGGGGTGTTGCGCAGTGCTTCGGTCAGCGAAGTGGCCTGCTGTTCGCGGAGGATTTCCTTCTTGATCACGGTGATGGTCTGCGGCGTGTCGACCAGCGGCTGGGTGAACTTGGGCGAGGACACCGTATCGGCCTTGTAGGCCTGCTCGCCGGTGGCGGTGACTTCGACTTTCGGCAGCGTCGGCACCGGGGCGGCCTGCTGGGCCGCGGCGGTGCCGGGCAGGGCCAGGGCGAGAAGGGTGAGGGCGGTGGTCTGGTGCAGGCGCGGCTGCTGCGGCAAGGTGTGTTTCTGGCTCTCGATGTGGGCCATGGAGTATCTCCGTCAGTGGGGGCAGGAAGTAAACGCTGGCTGGCTTCCTGGCCGGGAGATATCCGGTTGGGTGGCTGGCTATTTGTGGAAGCGAATAATAACGATTCCTGTTTTGAAACAAAATAAAATTTATTGAACTTTTTGAGATGTTGTCGGGATACAACAATGCCCCGCTGTCGGCGTTGATGCAGGAAACGAGGCGGCCCCCGCGGCCGCTCGGGGCAGACCCGGTCGGAGAGACCGGATCAGGTTCAGGGAAGCAGCTTCTCGATTCCGCTCAGATAAGCCCTGCCGTAGTCGATGACGGCTTCGCGGTCCAGGCCTTCGCTGGCGAAGTGCATGTCGGTGACGATCTTGTGCAGGCCCTTGGCCTCGTCGCCGAGCGCCAGCAGCGCGTCTTCGAGCGTGTAGCTCAGACTGTGGACGTCATGGATGTCGTATTCGCCCATTTCACCGTCCAGCAGTTCCTTCAGCTTGGCGTTGGTCTCGCGCAGGATGGCGATCGTCTCGTCCTTCGATTCGCCCTTCTTGGCTTCGTAGTGGTTGACGCGCGGTGCGGCGTCCTCGGCGTGCACGGGCAGGCTGCCCAGCGTGCCGAAAGCGGCGAGGGCGAGAATGGCGAAGCTTTGCTTGATCATGCTTTCTTCCTTGTCGTCGAGTTGAATGGAATCCCCGGCATGACGGCTGCAGCGGTCCGTCATGTTCAATAGATGTCGCGGCGGTAGCGGCCTTCGTGCGCCAGCCGTTCCAGGCGCTCGGAGCCGAGGATGGCCAGGAGGGTTTCATGTACCGCCGGACCCATGCCCACGGCGTTGCCGCAGACGTAGATCGCCGCGCCGCCATCGACCCATGCGCGCACGGTGTCGGCGGCGCCGGCGAGGCGGTCCTGCACGTATTCCGCCGGTTCGTCGCGCGAATATACGCGATCGCAGCGGGCCAGCAGGTCCTGCCGTTCGAGCGCCTCGATTTCCGCGCCGTGGAAGTCGTCGAAAGCCTTGTTGCGCTCGCCGAAGATCAGCCAGTTGCGGCCGTCATTGCGGCGGGCGCGCAGGCGCAGATGGGCGAGCAGGCCGGCAAGGCCGGTGCCGTTGCCGATCAGGATCAGCGGCCGCCCGGCATTGTCGCCGATGCGGAAGTTGGGATGGGGACGGATGCGTCCGCGCAGCACCGGCACCGTACCCGAAGTGTCGGTCAGCTGTGCGGACATCAGGCCTGGATTGCCGTCCGGTCCGCGTACCCGGCGCACCAGCAGATGGACGGCACCGTCCTCGGGCAGCGAGGCGATCGAGTAGTCGCGTGGCGGGCTGCCCTCGCCCGACGGGTGCAGTTGCAGCAGGTCGCCCGCCTGCCAGTCGGGCAGCGGAACGGGGCGGGCGTCCGGCCCGTCGCTGTCGACCGCTTCCAGCTCGACGTGCCAGGCAGGTTCGCCGGCGCTGCCGGGGTTGAGGTGGCGCTGGTTGCGCAGGCGCCAGAAGCCGAGCGCCGGCAGGGCGCTTTCGGGCAGTTCGGCGAGGCCGGCGAAGGCGGCCAGGCGGTGGCGCCAGGTGGCGAGCGCATCGCCGTCGGCACGATCGATGTCGATGCGCGGGAACATCGGCGTGGCGCCGCAGGCTTCCAGCCAGGCGTCCAGGCGGCGGCCGAAGCCGCAGTAGTTCGTATAAGTGGCGTCGCCGAGGGCGAGGAGGCCGTAGCGAAGCTCGGCCAGCGACGGCTCCAGCTCCATCGTGCGCTTGACGAAACGTGCCGCATTGTCCGGCGCGTCGCCTTCGCCGCAGGTGCTGGCGATGAACAGGGCCTGGCGGCAGGCTTTCAGGCCGGCGGCGTCGAGCGCGTCGAGCGCGCACAGGCGCACGCCGACGCCGGTCGATTCCAGCGCCGTGGCCGCTTCCTCGGCCAGTTCGCGGCCGAAGCCGCTCTGGCTGGCGAAAGCCACCAGTACCGCGTCGGCGCCGCTTGCATTGTGCGCGGCGGCGCGCTTGCGATGGCCGTGCCAGATCCGCAGGCAGAAGGCCGCGTAGGCAGCGATCACGCCCGCGGCCGGGCCGATGCGGCTGATTTCGAGACTGCTTATCATCGGCATTCAGGCGGCCCGCCGGCGAGCGGCGGGCCGGCCCCGATCATTGCGCCAGCACTTCCAGCGTGGTGACGTAGGACAGGCGGCGCTCGACGTTTTCCATCGTCTCGCTCTTGCCGGTGACGCCGGCCTTCAGGTAGTACATGCCGGGGTGCTGCCAGGTGTGGCTGATCTGGCCGTCGGCATTGGTGGTGAGGGTGATCTTTTCCAGCTGGTCGCGGTAGCGGGTGCCGGCACGGATCATCTCCACTTCGATGCCGGCGGCGGGCTTGCCGTCGACGACGAAGGTGAACACCGCCGGCGAGTCCTCGTACAGATCGTTCGGATGGGTGACCGGCACCAGCTCGAGGCCCTGGCCGGTCGGCTTGACGTCGGTCGGGCGGCCGACGGTGACGAAGGTCTCGAGGCGCGACACGCTTTCGCGGATCGTCAGTTCATCGGCCTTGGCCGGCACTTTGTCCGCCATTTCGGCCTGGGGACCGCGCCAGCGCTTGGTTTCGCCGCCTTCCTTCCAGCTCGCCATCATGCTGGCATTGGCGATCGCCAGGCGGTAGGTGCCGGCTGCCTGCAGGTTGGCGTCGAACACCGTGCGCAGCTTGCCCTGCACCATGCTTTCGGGCTCGACCTTGCTGCCGTCGGCGGCGGTGATGGAGAGGTTGTCGCGGATGCCCAGCGGACGGTAGTTGAAATAGAAAATGTCGTTGGACACGGCCGCGTCGACGGTGATGTAGCCGGGGCTCGACAGCACGGTGGAGGACGGCAGCAGCCAGAATTCGTGCGCCTGCGCGGCCGGCACGGCGGCGGCAAGGGCGAGGGCGGCAACAGCGAAGTGCTTGTTCAGTTTCATGGGATTTCTCTCCTCGGGTCGGATGGCGGATGGATCAGGGCTTGAGCTGGACGGCGATGGTGCCGAGTTCGTGCTCGCCGCGCACTTCGCTGCGGGTGGCCGAAGCGGGCGGCCATTGCAGCGGCACGGTCACGACTTCGCGGCCGCCGTGCTCGCGCGAGGCTTCGACGACGAGGCGGTACTCGCCGGCCGCCAGCTTGCCGAGCGGCACCTGGCCTTCGGTGAAGCTGAGCTTGTGCACGCCGGGGTTGCGGGTGGCGGCGGTCACGCCGTCGACCGGCTGCTCCAGGTCGCGGCCGGTGCGGCGCCACCACAGGCGCATGTCCTTCAGCCACTTGGCACCTTCGGCGTTGCGCATCTTGACGTCGTACCACACGGCCAGGTTGGCGGCGACCGAGTTGTCCGGGCGCTCCAGCCAGGCGGCGACGTAGGGGCGGCGGTAGTCCGACACGTCGATGCGCGGCAACTCGATCTCGACCTCGATGCCGGCGGCGAACGCGGAGCTCGCCGCGAGCAGGCCGACGGCGAGGAACAGGGGTTTGTGCATGGGTGACTCCAGGGCGGGGTTAATGGACGAAAAGCAGGATGAGCACGGTGGGCAGCACGATGCCGAGCCCGACGACGGGCCATACCGAGGCACGGTTGGCGGCATGGACCTGCAGGATCAGCAGGCCGGTGACCGAGAACACCACACAGGCCACGGCGAAGATGTCGATGAACCAGCTCCAGGCCTCGCCGGAATTGCGCCCCTTGTGCAGGTCGTTGAGCCAGGCGATCCAGCCGCGGTCGGTGCGCTCGTATTCCGCTTCGGCGCCCTGCAGGTCGAGGCGCAGCCAGGCGTCGCCGCCGGGGCGTGGCAGGGCGAGGTAGATCTCGTCTTCCGACCATTCCGCATCCTTGCCGGATACCGGGATGCCCAGCGCTTCGGCCACCCAGCCGGCGGCATCGGCGGGCAGCGGCCGCTCCGCCGGGGCATCCTCGTCGGCCGCCAGCCGGCGCAGCGCTTCGGCCACGGCGTCGGGCACGGCGGCCGTGCGGGTCTCGATGACGGGCCTGGATTCGATGGCGCCGGAGTGGTTGAGCGTGATGCCGGTGATGGCGAACATCAGCATGCCGAATAGCGACACCGCGGAGCTGATCCAGTGCCATTGGTGCAGCGTCTTGAGCCAGTTGCCGCGGCGGGCCTGCTGGCGGGCGACGGCCTGGTGGCCGGACGCCGGAGTGGAGCTTGCGCTGGGCGTGCGGCGGCTCAAGGAGTCGGGAGAGGTCGGCATCGGTAAAGCGCGGTTCCGTCGGTTCGAATGCCCGATGCGGTGTACGTAGCCGCTGGATGTCGGGACCATGAACCGGCGATTCTAATGTTGATAATCATTCGCAACAATAAGGTTTTCTGAATTTGTTGTAGTTTTTTGTACGTCGGAGTGAAAAATCGGAGCGCTGTGTGCCGGACGAAGTCAGCGCGGCAAACAAGCTGCGTTCTGCCTCGTAAGGAAAGAAAGCCGCACTGGCGCATGGCCAGTACGGCTCACTGAACATGATGCGGCCGGCGAGGCGCACACCAAGGAGGGGTGCGCCTGTGCCAGGTCAGAAATCGATGTTCGCGGAAATCCAGAGGGTGCGGCCGGCAGTCACGGTTCCCCTCGTCGATGCCGCAGTCGTGTAGTAGTCGCTGCCAAGCTGTTCGATGCCATTCACGTTCGTCCAGGTCTTGTACTTGGTGAAGTCCTTGTCGAGCAGGTTGAAGATGTTGGCGTTGACCGTCACGTTGCTGGCGAGCTTGTACGAACCGCCCACATGGAACAGCGAGTAGCCCTTGAGGTCGCCGAGCGCCTGATACTCCCTCAGCGTGTTGCCCGAGAAGCCGGAGGGGTCACCATCGAAGCGGCGGCTCTTGCCGCGGTACTCCCCGCGTGCCCACAGGCTCAGCTTGTCGGTCGTATCCCAGCGCAGCTGTGCGTTGGCGATGTGCTTGGCGGTGTCGCTGAGCTTGCCGTTCTTGCGCCCGTTCTGCTTGATCTCGCTGTCGGTCCAGGTGTAGTTCAGGCTCAGCAGCCAGCGCGGTGCCAGCACGATGCGGGACGTGAGCTCGACCCCCCAGGTCTTTGCCTCGTCGTTGTTGATCGAATAGGTTGCATCCGGATTGGCGACGCAGCTCGAGATGAAGTTGACCGAGCAGTCGCCGCCGCTGCTGATCTTGTCCTCGATCTTGTTGTGGAACAGCGTTGCTGACGCACTCAGGTTCTGCTGGTTGTCGAACAGCACGCCGAGTTCGGTACTGGTGCTGGTTTCCGGCTTCAGGTTCGGGTTGCCGATGCTGATCGAGGTGCCCTGTCCGCTGATGCCGCTGACGCCGTCGATCAACTGGTTGAGGCGGGGCGCCTTGAAGCCCTGGCTGACGCCGCCCTTCACGGTCCAGTTCGACGTCGCGTTCCAGACCAGATAGGCGCGCGGGCTGACTTCGCCGCCAAATGCGTCATGGTGGTCGTAGCGCGCGCCGAAGGTGGCGGCGAGGTTGTCGGCGAGGCGCCATTCGTCCTCGACGAACAACGACCACATCTTCTGTTCGTGATCGTCGGGCAGCAGGCGGTCGGTCAACTCGGCTTTCCACCACTGGCCGCCGACGGTTGCCACATGCGATTCGCCGAGCGGCGCGACCAGCTTGGTGTCGAAAACCGTATTCACGGTTTCCAAGGTGCGATCCGCGCCGATCTGGGGATCGCCGCTGGGGCGCGAGGCGGTCGGAATGGTACGGCCCTTGGTTTCGGTGGTGGTGCGCATCAGGCTCGATTCGAGCAGGCCGAAGGACAGGCGGCTGCTATGGCCGATCGCGACTTGTTCGCGCTCGATGCGCATGTAGTCCTTGTAACCGGTCACCGTCGTATTCGGCGTGATGCAGTTGCTCTGCAGGAAATCACGCCCGCCGAGCCGGCAATCCTCATTGTCGTACCAGGTGCTGGATTGATCGAGGTCGAGCCAGATGTCGTTGCTCTTGTTCGGCGTCAGCGTCAGGCGGGTGCCGACGCTGTGCTGGCGGCTCTTGGCCGGCGCCGGGTCGCGCGCGTTGCCGCTGGCCGCGCGAATGCGCTCGGTTTCGCCGCGATGGAAGGTGCTGCCGCGCACTGCAATGCCCAGCAGGTCCTGGACGATCGGACCGTTCGCATACAGGTTGAGCTTCTGCGATTTGCCCCAGTCATTGTCCTCGGGGAAGCTGGCTTCGAGCCCCAGCGAACCGCTCCATTCCTGCGCGACCTTGCGTGTGATGATGTTGACCACGCCGCCCATGGCGTCGGAGCCGTACAGCGTGGACATCGGGCCGCGGATGACCTCGATGCGCTCGATGGCCGACAGCGGCGGGATGAAGCTGGTCAGCGCGTCGCCGAAGCCGTTGGGTGTGACATCGCCGGCCACGTTCTGTCGGCGGCCGTCGATCAGGATCAGCGTGTAGTCGCTGGGCATGCCGCGGATGCTGATGTTGAGGCCGCCGGTCTTGCCGGTGCTGCCGCGCACGTCGATGCCTTCGACATCCTGCAGGGCTTCGGCCAGATCGCGGAACTGCTTGGTTTCCAGGTCCTGCCGGGTGACGACCGAGATCGACGCCGGCGCCTCTTTCAGGTCCTGTTCGAAGCCCGAGGCGGAAACGACCACCGAACCGAGCTGCTGTTCCTGGGCGAATGTCGCGCTGGATGAAAGCCCGAGGGCCAGTAGCAGGGCGGTGCGCCGAAGGCGTGGTATCGCGGTGTGTGGCATGAAGCGGGTCCTTTATGTGGAAGGAATGATCCGGCCTCCCGCCAGCGCACGGTGTGCTCATCCGTCAGGCGGGGCAGGCTTGTTCTGGAGAAAACCTGGCGAATGATAATGATTTGTATCAGTTGTTTCAATATCGCAATGGTTCTTGCAATCTGGAGCCATTCCGGCTCTGTTCGTCATGTCTGCCGATGCCGGAAAGGGCGACGCACCGACGGCCGAAACGAAAAAAACGGGCTGCACCGAAAGCCGGTGCAGCCCGCCGTTGCGGGTGATCAGAAGCGGGCGTTGAGGCTGATCCAGAAGTTGCGCGCCTTGTCCTTGTTGTTGAAGTCGTCGAGGTAGCTGGGCTGCCAGCCGTTGATGCACGAGTTGCCGCTGGTGCACTCGATGAAATCGGTCTTGTAGGTGGTGAAGTCCTCGTCCAGCAGATTGTTGATGCGGCCGTTGATGGTGACGTTCTTGGTCACGTGGTAGCTCGCGCCCAGGTGGAAGACTTCGTAGTCCTTGTAGTGTGCTTCCTTGTTGTTGATCACGCCGCGGTAGCGCTTCGAACGTGCCTCCATGGTCAGGAAGATGTTGAGCTTGTCCATCGCCTGCCAGTCCAGCGTGGTGTTCATCATGTGCTTCGCCGTCTGGTTCAGCGGCCGCCCCTTGTTGGCGCCGCTCTTCTGCTCGCTGTCGGTGTAGGTGTAGTTGCCGCGCAGCGCCCAGGCGGGCGAGATCTGCCAGCGACCGGCCAGTTCCACGCCCTGGATCACGACCTTGTCGATGTTCGTGGCCTTGTTCGACGTGGTGTAGCCGAGATCGGCATATTCGCCGGTGCTGGCGCACGGCAGCGAGGTCGCGGGGCCGCAAGGCTGAGAGGAAATCTTGTCCTTGAAGTCGTTGCGGAAGATCGTGGCGTTGAAGCTGTGGCCGTTCGGATGGTTCCAATACACCGCCAGTTCGGTGTTGCGGCTGGTTTCCGGCTCCAGGTCCGGGTTGCCGAAGAAGGGGCTGGTGCCCTGGCTGCCGAAGCCGGTGATGCCGTCGTACAGGTCGGTGGTCTTGGGTGTCTTGAAGCCGGTGGAGACGCCGCCCTTCAGGGTCCATTGCGAGTTCAGGTTGTAAATACCGTAGACGCGCGGCGAAACCTGGTTGCCGAAGGTGTCGTGGTCGTCGTAGCGGATGCCGGCGGTCAGCGTGAAGGCATCGGTCGCCATCCAGTTGTCCTCGAGGAACAGCGACCACATCTTGTGATCCTGAACCTTGCCCGGGGTGCCGGACTCCAGGCCGAACACGCCGTCCTTCAGTTCGCCGTCGATGACCTGGCCGCCGACGACCAGCAGGTGCTCGCCCGCGAGATTCTGCAGCGGAATGTCCAGCCTGGCGTCCAGCGTGTATTGGTTGCTTTGCAGGGTACGCTTGCCGCGGGGCAGGAAGGCGGCTTCGGCGGCGGCCTTGCGTTCTGCCTCGCTCATGCCGGCCCAGGCGCCGGTGCCGTCGAACATCGCCAGCAGTTGTTGCCGTTCGGCCACGGTGAAGGGCAGGGTGCGGCCCTTGTTGTCGGTTTCGACGTAGGACAGCGAGATGAAGCTGTTGCCGAAATCCCACTTGCCTTCATGGGTCAGGGACCAGGCGTCGCGGGTGAACTTCTGCTCGTCGACGTATCCGACCTGCGGGTTGGCGCGGCGGCTCCAGGTGCCGCCGTTGTTTGCGCACGCACCGGCATTGTTGCCGCTGGCGCCCTGGCAGTAGTTCCCTGCCTGCCAGATGGTATTGATGCTGTCCACCGTGCCGAGCGGGAAGCTGGTCCTTCCGGTAACGGGATCGACGACGGGCTTGTTGTCGTACTTTTGCCTGGAGATGTCGTAGTCGAAAGTGATGCGCTGGCGCTCGTCCGGCGTGAAGAACAGGCTGATGCCATAGGCCTGGTTGGTGTTGTCGACGGTCTTGCCGCCACCGCCGAAGCCCAGACTACGAGGGTGAACCGTGCCATCGGGGGCGACAGACGAGGCATATTCAGGGGTGGAGGATTCGCGGTCGTAGTAGCTGCCGCGCAGGGCCACGCCGAGCTTGCCGGGCAGGATCGGGCCGCGGATGGCGAAGTCGGTGGTGGTGTCGTCACCGAAATCGTTGTCGGACTGGAAGCTGCGGCCGACCGTGACCGAGCCGGTCCACTTCGCGATGTCTTTCTTCGTGATGATGTTGATGACGCCGCCCATCGCGTCGGCGCCATACAGTGTGGAGGCCGGGCCGCGGATGACTTCGATGCGCTCGATCGCGTCCAGCGGCGGGATGTGATTGAACTGGTTGCCGCCGAAGTTGTTGGGATAGATGTCGCCGTGGTTGTTCTGGCGCTTGCCGTCGACCAGGACCAGCGTGTACTCCGAACCCATGCCGCGCATGCTGATGGTCTTCTGGCCGGTCTTGTCCGAAGTTTCGCCGACGTCCACGCCTTCCAGATCGCGCACCGCGTCGATCAGGCTCATGTAGGGCTTCCTGGCGAGTTCTTCCTGGGTGACGACCGAAATGCTGGCTGGCGCGTCGGTGATCTTCTGTTCGAAGCCGGTCGCGCTGACCACCACCGAGCCGAGCTGTTGCTCCTGGGCGAAGGCTGCGCCGGCAGGGAAGACCAGGCCGATCAGCAGGGCAGTGCGCCGCAGGCGCGGAGTTCCAGTATGTGCCATGAAACGAAGTCCTTGGTTGATGTCGGGAAAGTTGGCTGGCTTCCTGACTCGCACATAAGAGGACTTACGCTGCAGGTGGCTGGCTACGATTTGGCAAATTTCTGCGAACAATAATGATTCGTAACAAGCTTTGCAAAGATTTGTTCGTTTTTGTGACGGGCTTGTCTTCAGTTTTGTTGCGGCGATGAAACATATATGACGAATGTGTGGCTGTTCGAGCCGGATCGTTCATCGCCTCGGAAAGGCATGGCTGCGGTGGAGCACGGCCGCCGGAGGGGAACTGCTGGACGTACGGGACGTGTGTGCAGGGTTGCCGCAAAGGCGCCGGATCAAGCTGAGCCCGCGGGCGGTCAGCCCGGGGCGTGTCAGCCCTGGCGCCGGATGTCCGCCAGCGTGGCGCAGCCGGTGAGCGCCATCGCGATCTCGAGCTCGTCGCGCAGCAGGCGCAGCACGTGGGCGACGCCGAGCGGGCCGGCGGCGGCGAGGGCGTGCAGCCAGGCGCGGCCGATCATGACGGCGTCGGCGCCGCGGGCGATCGCCTTGACGATGTCGGTGCCGCGGCGGATGCCGCCGTCGAGCAGCAGCGGCACGGCGCCGCCGACGCGGTCGGCGATGGCAGGCAGGGCGTCGATGGTGGCGGGCTGGGTGTCGAGCGTGCGGCCGCCGTGGTTGGAGACGACGATGCCGTCGATGCCGGCGGCGACGGCCAGTGCGGCGTCGTCGGGGTGCATGATGCCTTTCAGGATCACCGGCAGGCGGGTGGCGGCGCGCAGGGCGTCGAGATCCTTCCAGGTGGGGGCGTGCGCCATCAGGCGGTCGAATACCTGGCTGCCGCCGGCCGGCAGCGGCGGCGTGGCGGGCTGCGGCATGCCGCGCAGGTTGGCGGCGTCGATGCCGGCCGGCAGATGGAAGCCGGCGCGGTGCTCGCGGTTGCGCGCGCCGGCGACCGGGGCGTCGACGGTGATGAGCAGGGCCGAATAGCCGGCGGCTTCGGCGCGTTCGATCAGGTGGCGGTTGAAGCCGGCGTCGGGCTGCACGTAGAGCTGGAACCACAGCGGGCCGGCGGCGTGGCGGGCGATGTCTTCGAGCGTGCAGCTCGCCAGCGTGCTGACCACCATGCAGGCGTCCAGCGCCGCGGCGGCCTGTACGGTGCCGGTTTCGCCGGCAGGATGGGCGAGCTTCTGGTAGGCCACCGGCGCCAGCAGGATGGGGTGGGCGAGGCTGTGGCCGAGCAGTTCGAGCCGGGTGTGGCCGCCGCGCACGTCGGCCAGCACCCGCCCGTGCAGCGGGATGCGGTCGAAGGCGGCGCGGTTGTCGCGCAACGTGATCTCGTCGGCGGCGCCGCTGCCGATGTAGGCCCAGGCGTTGTCATCCACCCGGGCGCGGGCCTGGGCTGCGTAGTCGCCGACGGCGGCGATCTCCTGCGGAATGGCGCTCAGCTTGGGCAGCGGGGTGGGCATCGGTCGGTTCAGCCTGCGGTGTGGGCGGCAGCGGGCGTTTCCGGCATGTTCCAGCCGCCGCCCAGGACGCGATAGAGGTTAACCGCGTCCGTCAGCCTTGTCAGCCGCAATTGCGCCAGCTGGTCCTGCGCCGAGAACAGCGCGCGCTGTGCGTCCAGCACCGTCAGCAGGCCGTCGGCGCCTTCGCGGTAGCGCAGTTCGGCCAGGCGCAGGCTGCGCTGGGCTTCGGCGAGGATTTCGCGCTGGGCGCTTTCCTGGTTGGCGTCGCGGACGGCGTTGGCGAGCGCGTCCTCGACTTCCTTCAGCGCGGCCAGCACCGTCTGCCGGTGGGTTTCGACCAGTTCGCGCTGGCGCGAACGCTGGATGTCGACGTCGGCGGCGAGGCGGCCGCCGTCGAAGATGGTCTGCAGCAGCGAACCGGACAGCGACAGCACGCTGTTGTGGCCGGACAGCGACAGCAGCTCGGCGCTGGCGGCACTGGCGCCGGCCGACAGGCTGATGCTGGGCAGCAGCGCCGCGCGGGCGGCGGCCAGGTTGGCGGCGGCGGCGGCGAGCCGGGCTTCGCTGGAGGCGAGGTCGGGGCGGCGCAGCAGGAGCTCCGAAGGCAGCCCGGCGGCGACTTCCGGAACCTGCAGCTGTGCCAGCCGCTCGCCCTGGATGAAGCCGGCCTGCGGGCTGCGGCCGAGCAGGATGGCGAGTGCCGAGCGGGTCTGGCGCGCGGTGACTTCCAGCGGTTCGATGGCCTTACGCTGGTTCAGCACGGTGCTGCGCTGCTGGCTGAGCTCCAGCGCCGAGGCGGCGCCGTTGTCGTAGCGTGCCTGGACGACTTTCAGCACGCGTTCGGCGATCGCCAGGTTCTGGCGGGCGATGTCGATGCGCTCGTCGAGGGCGAGGGTCTGGAACCACAGGGTGGCGACGTTGGCCGCCATCGACAGCCGTGCGGCGTCGCGGTCGAAGCGGGTCGCGGCCAGGCTGGCGTGGCTGGCATCGCGGGTGGCGGCCAGCCGGCCCCACAGGTCGATCTCGTAGCGGGCGCTGAGGCCGGCGTTGGTCGACTGCGATTCCTTGCCTTCGGCGTTCTGCACGCCGCTGCCGCCGCTGAGCGACAGTGATGGCAGCAGCGAGGCGCCGGCCTGGCGCAGCGCCAGTTCGGCCTGGACCACGCGCTCGGCCTGGATCAGCAGGTCCGGGGCGGAGAGCATCGCCTCGGCGACCAGCGCGTCGAGCTGCGGCGAACCGAAGCGCTGCCACCAGGTGCTGGAAATGTCGGCCTGCGCGCTGGCGGGAAGCGCGGGTGCTTCGCTCCACGCGGCAGGCAGCTCGAGCTCGGGGCTGACGACCGGCTCGGTGATGGCGCAGCCGGCAAGCAGGATCAGCGCGGCGGCTGCCGCCAGGTGGCGGAGCCTGGAAGGGCGGGGCGAGTGGAGAACGGGCATGGGCGGGGATGGAATGTGGCGTGAAGTGGTGCTGTCCTCACTCGGAGGCCAGCGCGACGACCGGGTCCAGGCGGGCGGCCTTGCGTGCCGGCAGGTAGCCGAACACCAGGCCGGTGGCGAAGGCGCAGCCGAAGGCGAGCACGACCGGCAGCAGGGTGTATTTCACCTGGGTGCCGAAGAAGGCGATGATGGCCGCGGTGCCGAGCCCGGCGGCGACGCCGATGGCACCGCCGATGGCCGACACCACCAGCGCCTCGATCAGGAACTGCTGCAGGATGTTCTTCATGCGCGCGCCGGTCGCCATGCGGATGCCGATTTCGCGGGTGCGCTCGGTGACCGACACCAGCATGATGTTCATGACGCCGATGCCGCCCACCAGCAGCGAAATCGCCGCCACGGTGCCGAGCAGGATGGTGAGGGTGTTCTGCGTCGCCGACACGGTGTCGATGATCGAGGCCATGTTGCGGATCTGGAAATCCTCCCTGCCGTGGCGATTGAGCAGCAGCGCGTGGACCTCGTCCTGGGTGTCGTCGATCCGGCCGACGTCGGCCACCGCCACGGTGACGTTGCGCAGGAAGCGCTGGCCGGTGATGCGCAGGCTGGAGGTGGTGTAGGGCATGAAGATCACGTCGTCCTGATCCTGGCCGAAGGCGGTGGCGCCTTTGCCGGTCATGGTGCCGATGACCTGGAAGGGGATGTTGTTGACCACGACGTACTGGCCGACGGGATCGACATCGGCGAACAAGGCCTTGGCGACGGTCTGGCCGAGCACGGTGACGGTGGCGTAGCGGGAGACGTCGTCGGCGCTGAAGAAGGTGCCGGTGGCGACGGCCCAGTTGCGCGCGATGACGTAGTCTTCCGACGTGCCGTTGATCTGGGTGCGGTGGTCGTTGCCGCCGTAGCGCAGCGTGACGCTGCTCGACTGCTCGGGCACCGCGGCGCGGATGTTGGACAGGTCGCGGATGGCCGCCACGTCCTCGGGCACCAGCGTGGCGGTGGTGTCGCGGCCGCGCTGGTTGGGTGCGCCGGGGCGGATGGTCAGCAGGTCGGTGCCCATGGCGCTGATCTGGTCGACCACTTTCTGCTTGGCGCCGTCGCCGATGGCGAGCATGGCGATCACCGAGGCGACGCCGATGACGATGCCGAGCAGGGTCAGGATGGTGCGGAACAGGTTGGCGCGCAGCGCGCGCAGCGCGGTGCGGGTGGCTTCGACGATGTCGGCCAGCGACGAACTGCGGTCGCCCTGCGGGCTGAAGTCGGGTTCCGGGCCTTCGGGCAGGCGCGGGCCGGGATCGGCGACGACGTGGCCGTCGCGGATCTCGATGACGCGCTGGGCCTGTTCCGCCACTTCGCGGGCGTGGGTGATGAGGATGATGGTGTGGCCGTCGGCGGACAGCTGCCGCAGCAGCTTCATGACGTCTTCGCCGCTCTTGCTGTCGAGTGCGCCGGTCGGTTCGTCGGCGAGGATGATGCGGCCGCCGTTCATCAGTGCGCGGGCGATCGAGACGCGCTGCTGCTGGCCGCCGGAGAGCTGGTTGGGGCGGTGGTGGCCGCGTTCGGCGAGGCCGAGCGCGGCGAGCAGGGCGTCGGCGCGGGCGTGGCGTTCGGCCGGCGGCATGCCGGAGTAGATTGCCGGCACTTCGACGTTCTCGCGCGCGGTGGAGCCGCCGATCAGGTTGTAGCTCTGGAACACGAAACCGAAGGCTTCGCGCCGCAGGCGGGCGAGTTCGTCGCGGTCGAAGCCGGAGACGTCCTGGCCCATGAAGCGGTAGGTGCCGCTGGTGGGGCGGTCGAGGCAGCCGAGGATGTTCATCAGCGTCGATTTGCCCGAGCCGGAGGCGCCCATGATGGCGACGAACTCGCCCGGATGGATGACGAGATCGATGCCGTGCAGCACGCGCGTCTCGACCTCGCCATTGACGAAGGCCCGCGTGATGCCGGACAGCTCGATCAGCGGCTGGGCGGCTTCTGCCGCCCGGGTGCCGGCGGGGGCGAAGCTCTCGCGCTTCACAGCCGCGGCCCCGGGCCCATCATCGGCGGGCGGTTGCCGCCCGGCTGGCTCCCGCCCGCTGCCGCGGCGCCGGCCACGACCCGGTCGCCCTCTTCGAGGCCGGACAGCACCTGCGCGGCGACCCGGTTGGAGACGCCGATGGTGATGATGCGCTCCTCGATGCTGTTGTCGGGCCTGAGCACCCGTACCGTGGCCTGGCGTGGCGTACCGGCGGCGACCTGCCCGCCTTCGCGCGGGCCTCGGCCGGTGCGCCGGAAGGCCTCGCCGGCGGCGCCGGCTTCGGCGCCCGTCTGGGCGCGAGGCCCGCGGCCTTCGCCATCCGGCCTGCCGGGGCGGCCGGCGTCGCTGCCGTCCCCGCCGTCGGCGGCGGCCGTCCGCATGCGTGGTGCCGGGCGCTCGCCAGCGGCCGTGCCGGCCCCGGCGCCTTGCGGCTGCAGCGGGCGGATCTGGCTCAGCGCGCCCAGCGGCACCTGCAGCACGTCGCGCGCCTGGGCGACGATGAAATAGACCTGGGCGGTCATCTGCGTCATCAGTTCGCCGTTGTCGTTGGGCACGTCGAACAGCGCGTTGTACAGCACGACGTTGTTGGTGACGGTGGGCGTGGGTTCGATCTTGGCCAGCTTGCCGTACCAGCGCTTGCCCTGGCCGCCCAGCGTGGTGAAGTAGGCTTCCATGCCGGTGCGCAGCCGGCTGATGTCGGCCTCCGACACCTGGGTCTGCACCGTCATCGTGGTGAGGTCGGCCACCTGCAGGATGGTCGGCGCCGACTGGTTGGTGTTCAGGGTCTGGCCTTGGCGGGCGGAGATGGACACCACGGTGCCGTTCATCGGCGACAGGATGCTGGAGTACTGCAGGTTGGCTTCGTCGGCGCGCAGGCTGGATTCGTTCTGCTCGATCTGGGCGCGCAGCGCTTCGAGCGAGGCTTCGGCCGACTTGGCGTTGGCTTCGGCCGTCTGCAGGCTTTCCCGGGTGGTGGCGTCCTCGGCCATCAGCGCTTGCTGGCGGCGAAGCTGGATGCGGGCCAGCGCCAGCTTCGCCTCGCGGTCCTTGAGCGTGGCGCGCAGGTTGCGCAACTGGGCGCGCGAGGCGTCGACTTTCGACAGGTACACGGTGGAGTCGATCTCGCCGAGCAGGTCGCCCGCCTTCACCACCGAGCCGACTTCGACGTGGATCTTCTTCAACTGGCCGGAGACCTGGGCACCGACATCGACGTAGTCGCGTGGCTGCAGCGTGCCGGTGGCGGTGACGACGTCCTCGATGTCGCCGCGCTGCACGCTGGCGAACTGGTAGGCTGCGGCGCCGTTGCTGCCGGACAGGTGTGGCCAGGCCAGCCAGGTGCCGGCGCCGGCAAGGGCGAGCGCCAGCACGATGAGGCTGGTGCGCAGGGCGCGGTTCTTCTTCGGGCGGGAGGGTGGGGCGGTCATCGTTTGCGTCGTTCAGTGGTTCGGAATGGGGTGGGAATGGGGTGGGTTTGGCCCGGAATGGCGGTACTGCGACCGGCGGCCAGGATTGGACGCTGCCAAGCATAGTGACTGGCCTGTGTCGGCGTGTATCGAATTGCAGCCGCGGCGTGACAGGCGACCGTTGCAAGTGAATGTTTCTTGACGCCGGTCAATAAACGGTCCGGAAGAGCTGGGTCTAATGGCTTTGAAATTTAGACGCCGTCTAAAAATGGCGGCAGGACACTTTCAAGCGCACAAGGAGAATCAACATGAGAATCAAGGCAATCGCGG
Organism: Thauera butanivorans; assembly: GCF_048398245.1. Taxonomy (NCBI): domain Bacteria; kingdom Pseudomonadati; phylum Pseudomonadota; class Betaproteobacteria; order Rhodocyclales; family Zoogloeaceae; genus Thauera; species Thauera butanivorans. Next base: position 3,995,169 of record NZ_CP183038.1, on the reverse strand, counting down.
TCGCTTCCGCACTCGCCGTGGCCGGTTCCGCATGGGCCGCGACGGTCCGCGAAGAACCGATCCAGCCGATCGAGCCGGCCAAGGTCGTCAATCCGGCGATGGTCGAACTGGGCAAGAAGCTGTATTTCGATCCGCGCCTGTCGCGCTCGGGCTTCATTTCCTGTAATTCCTGCCACAACCTGTCGATGGGCGGCAGCGACAATCTGAAGACCTCGATCGGCGACAAGTGGCAGCAGGGCCCGATCAACTCGCCCACCGTGCTGAATTCCAGCCTGGCCGTGGCGCAGTTCTGGGACGGCCGTGCGGCCGACCTGAAGGAGCAGGCGGGCGGCCCGATCGCCAACCCGGGCGAAATGGCCTTCACCCACGATCTGGCGGTCGATACGCTGCGCTCGATTCCGGGCTATGTGTCCGAGTTCAAGTCGGTGTTCGGCTCCGCGGCGATCAACATCGACAAGATCACGCAGGCGATCGCGGCCTTCGAGGAAACCCTGGTGACGCCGAATTCGCCGTTCGACCAGTGGCTGAAGGGTGACGACAAGGCGCTGACCGACCGCGAGCTGGCCGGCTACGGCCTGTTCAAGGAAAGCGGCTGCGTGGCCTGCCACAACGGCCCGGCCGTGGGCGGCACCTCGTTCCAGAAGATGGGCCTGTTCGAGCCGTACAAGACCAACAACCCGGCCGAAGGCCGCGCCGCGGTCACCGGCAAGGACGAAGACCGCATGAACTTCAAGGTGCCGACGCTGCGCAACGTGGAACTGACCTATCCCTACTTCCACGACGGCGAAGCCGCGACGCTGGAAGAGGCGGTCGACATCATGGGTCGCCTGCAACTGGGCCGCAAGTACAGCGAGCAGGAGATCTCCGACATCGTCGCCTTCCTGAAGACGCTGACCGGCGACCAGCCGACCTTCGTGATGCCGCTGCTGCCGCCGTCGTCCAACGACACGCCGAAGCCGGATCCCTGGAAGTAAGGGGCGGCTTGATATGGCCCGGCCGTTCCGCTGCGGCGGAACGGCCGGGGTTTTTGCAGGGACGGCACCACGGTGCGTGGTGCCGTCCCGATGACAAGATCGAGGCCTGAGGCCCAGAGAGAGACATGAACGTTCACACCACCGAAGATGCGATCGCCTGCCTGCGCAGCGTCGGCGTTCCGATCACCCAGCAGCGCATCGAGATTGCGCGCGTGCTGTTCGCGCGCCCGGTCCATCTGTCCGCCGACCAGGTGCTGGAGCGGGTGCGCGTCAATGCGCCCGAGACTTCGCGTGCCACGGTCTACAATACGCTGCGCCTGTTCCGCGAGAAGAACTTGGTACGCGAACTGATCATCGATCCGGACCGGGTGGTGTTCGATTCGAACACCGACCCGCATTACCACCTGTACGACGTCGATACCGGTGAAGTGCGCGACGTCGCCGCCGATGAACTGAAGGTCGTCGGCGTGCCGCGCCTGCCCGAGGGCGTCGAGCTGGAGCACCTCGACGTGATCATCCGGGTGCGCAGCAAGCGCACCTGAGTGTGCCGGCGCCGGACGTGCGTCGGGCCGCATCGCGCGGCCCGGGTTTTCGTGCTGTCTTTGGGTGCCGCTCGGCCGCTCATTCGGCGGCTTCGCTTTCCGGCAGGGTGATGAAGCCCATCTTCTCGATGCCGGCCTCGCGCGCCTGTGACATGACTTCCGCCAACTTCTGGTAGCGCGTCTCGCGGTCCGCCCGCAGGTGCAGCTCGGGCTGGGGTTTCTGCTCGGCTGCCGCCTGCAGGCGCAGCGGCAGCGCAACGTCGTCGAGCGGTTCGTTGTTCCAGAACAGCTGGCCTTCGCCGTTGATCGCCAGCGACACGGTTTCGGGCTTTTCCTCGTTGGGTTGGCTCGACGCCTGGGGCAGGTCGATCTTGACCGAGTGCGTCAGCAGCGGTGCGGTGATCATGAACACGATCAGCAGCACCAGCATGACGTCGATCAGCGGGACCATGTTGATTTCGCTTTGCAGGGGACGGCTGTCCCCGTTGTTGAAGCCGCCGAATGCCATTTACGCTGCTCCGTTGGCCGGCGCGGCGCTCGCCGCCGGAGCCGTCGAGCGATCCTTGGCGGTATGGGCCACGCTCACCGGGGCGATGCGGGCGCCGGTCGAGAACCAGGCCTGCAGGTCGTGGGCGAAGGCATCGAGTTCGGACAGTTCGACGCGGTTGGCGCGGGTGACGGCGTTGTAGGCCAGCACTGCCGGGATTGCGACGAAGAGGCCGAAGGCGGTCATGATCAGCGCTTCGCCGACCGGACCGGCAACCTTGTCCAGCGTCGCCATGCCCGAGGCGCTGATGTTGACCAGCGCATGGTAGATGCCCCACACGGTGCCGAACAGGCCGACGAAAGGCGCGGTGGAGCCGATCGAGGCCAGCACGGTCATGCCCGACTCCAGGCCGGCGGTCGACAATGCGATCGATTTGCGCAGGGAACGGGTCAGGACTTCGTCGGCATCGAGCTTGCTGCCCAGCGTGTCGTTGCCGGCATGGCGGCGGATGTGCTGTGCTGCGGCCGCGCCCTGCTGGGCGAGGGCTTCGAAGGACGAATCGGGGGCCAGCTCGCTGAGCCGCTTCAGGCCGGCGTCGAGGTTCGGGGCAGCCCAGAAGGCTTCGATTGCGCCCACCTGGCGGCGGGCGCGCAACTGGCGCAGGCCGCGCACCAGAATCAGATACCAGCTCGCGATCGACATCAGCATCAGGATCACAGCGATGCCACGGATTACGAGGTCGGACTGCTCCCACAGATGAGCGATGCCGAAGGCTTGCGTTGCTTCCATTGTTTCAGTTTCCAGTAAGTTTGAAGACGATCGGTACCAGCACCCAGGCCTCGACCGGTGTGTCGCCGCGTTTGGCGGGCACGAAGCGCCAGCGGCTCACGGCCTGCTCGGCGGCGCGATCGAGGCGTTCGGAGCCCGAGCTGGTGCGCACTTCGATGCGGCTCGGCATGCCGTCGACCGAGACCAGCACGCGCAGCATGACCTGGCCTTCCTCGCGCAGCCGGCGCGACAGCGGCGGGTAAGACGGTTTCGGGTTGTTGAGGTAGTCGGCGTCGAAACGCGCGCCGGTGACCGGCCCGCCGGTGGGAGGGCCAGGCGGCGCCGGACTCACCGGCACGGCCGCGACTGGTGCGCTCGGTGCAGCGTCGGGGACTGCGGTGGTTTCGGGCGGACTGGGTTCGGGCGGTACTTCTTCCTGGGTCACCGCAGTGGGCGATTCCGTCACCTTGGGCACCGGTTTGGGCTTGGGCTTGGGTTTCGGCTTGGGTTTGGGAATTTCCTTCGGCGGCGGAGGCGGCTTGACCTCCGGTTTCACCGGCTCGGGCGGAGGCGGCGTCTCGACCGGCGCCGGGGCGGTCTGTTCGATGGCCGGCTCGGCGGGGATCAGCGCGACGGCGATGCTGGTGAGTTCGGGTACGTCGACGGGACGGTTCGCCAGGTGCGCGATGCCCGCCATGCCGGCCAGGTGGGCGATGACGACCAGGCTCGCCAGACCGATGCGCTGGACGCTGCTGCCGTATGAGACGTGGGGTGTGGCCAATGAGGATCCCGCCGGCGTATCAGCGGCTTCTTGTCGAAGCGTGAGCGGATCGGGAGGCGGGTAGAGTGGCAACGTGAGAGCTGGGGCAGCGGAAGTCATCAGTAGGAAAAAATGCGCCCCGCAGGGCGCATGACGTCAGGCGAATTCAGTCTTGGGGCTCAGGATGCCTGCGGCTCCATCTGCGATTGCAGGTAGTTCTGCAGACCCACGCTGTCGACCAGGCCGAGTTGGGTTTCCAGGTAGTCGATGTGTTCTTCTGTGTCGTCGAGGATGTGTTCGAACAGCTCGCGCGACACGTAGTCCTTACAGGACTCGCAGTACTGGATGGCTTCGATGAGGTTGGCACGGCCGCCGAGCTCGAGCGTGAGGTCGCCCTGCAGGCATTCGGGCACGTTCTCGCCGATCAGCAACTTGTCGAGGTTCTGCAGGTTGGGCAGGCCTTCGAGGAAAAGCACGCGCTCGATGAGCATGTCGGCGTGCTTCATTTCTTCGATGGATTCGTCGTACTCGTGCTTTCCGAGCCGGCCGAAGCCCCAATTCTTGTACATGCGGGCATGCAGGAAGTACTGGTTGATCGCGGTCAGTTCGATGGTGAGTTGACGGTTGAGGTACTGAATGACTTTCTTGTCGCCTTTCATACGGCCTCCAGGGCAAGCGGGAACATGGGCCGGGCGAACATGGGGGTGCTCGCTTCGGACGTACTGTTGTGTTCCGCCAGCGCCGAACGCAGACAATCGTGCGCGCAACGTGCACAGCGTCCGCATTCGGCCGTCACGCCCAGATCCCGGCGCAGATGGCGCAGGGTCGTTGCACCCTCGCGCACGGCGGCGACGATGTGGCGTTCGGTGACGGCGTTACACACACAGACGTACATATTCTAGCCTCGCTGCTCGATTCCGCCTGAAGGTCGGCGATTCATTTGGTGAGGATCAGCTTCCCGGAACGTGTTGCGCGCAGCACGTAATGCACGCCCAGATGCACGATGGTCACCGCGTTCCGTCCGGCAAGCAGTACATCGGACGGCAGGGGCGTGCCGGCGGATTGCGGCCAGGCTGACACGCGCGCTGGATCGCCGGGCTGGAACCGATCGGCTGGCGCCGGACCCTCATCCTGTCGGGAATGCATTTTGTGCTTGCATCAATAATAACGATTCGCATTACATCACGCATTACTGGGGAGAGTCAATCCTGTCGATGAAGGCGGTGCCGAAGGGCAGCGGAAAAGCGGTTTGCGGCGCTGCGCGAAGCTGCAGAAAAGGGGCTTCGAGAGGTGGGAGATCGCGCGAATCGATGCCGCGCAGAGGGGTGGAACTGGCCGGCTGCGAAGGCAGGGAAGCCGTTCTGCGCGGCGGCGATCGCCGCGCAGCGGGGCTATGCGCCGGTGCTGCTGACCGTGTTGGCGACGACGGCCTCGGTCAGTTCAGGCGAGCACAGCTCGATGAAGCGATAGGCGAAGCCGCGCAGGTAGTGGCCGCGGCGGACCGCGATGCGGGTGATGTTCTCGGCGAACAGCCCGTCGCTGTCGAGCTTGCGCAGGCCGGGGTCGCGTTCCGGGCTGAAGGCCATCGAGGCCAGGATGCCCACGCCCAGCCCGAGTTCGACGTAGGTCTTGATCACGTCGGCGTCGAGCGCGGACATCACCACTTCGGGTTTCAGCCCGGCACCGGTGAAAGTCTTGTCGATGCGGGTGCGGCCGGTGAAGCCTTCGTGGTAGGTGATGACCGGGTATCCGGCGATCGCCTCCAGCGTCAGCGGCCGGACGGCTTCGAGGGGATGGCCCGCCGGCACCACCACCGCGTGCTGCCAGCCGTAATACGGGAAGGTGGCGAGTTCCGGCACCTCGGCGAGTGCTTCGGTGGCGACGCCGACGTCGGCTTCGCCGTCGAGCAGCATCTGTACGATCTCGTCCGGACTGCCCTGGTGCAGCCGCAGATGGACCTTGGGAAAGGCCTGCTTGAAGGCGGCGACGATCTTCGGCAGCGCATAGCGTGCCTGGGTGTGGGTGGTGGCGACCGTCAACTGGCCTTCATCGACGTTGCTGTACTGCTCGGCCAGGCGCTTGATGTTGGCGGCGTCGAGCAGCATCCGCTCGACCACCACCACCAGCTCCTTGCCCGGCGCAGTGAGGCCGAGCAGGCGCTTGCCCTTGCGGGTGAACAGCTCGACACCGAGCTCGTCCTCCAGGTCCTTGATGTGTTTCGACACGCCCGACTGCGAGGTGAACAGCGCGTTCGCCACCTCGGTCAGGTTGAAACCGCGCCTCACCGTCTCGCGGATGATGCGCAACTGCTGGAAGTTCATTTCCGGGCTCCCGCCGCCGCGGCATTCGCCGCATGCCCTTGTTCGAAGATGCTGAGGCGGGAGGGTAGCAGGCGGACGGCCTGTCCTTCTTCCAGCGCGAGCTCGGCGGCGCGCTCGCGGGTGAGCTCGACCTCGAAATGCTGGCCGGTGGCGCCGTTCAGGCCGTCGAGCTCGACGCGCGCGGTGACGCCGAAGGACAGCACGCGGCTGACCCGGGCGGGGATGCCCTGGTTCGCGTCGGCGCCGACGGCGATGTCCAGCTCGTGTGGTCGGGCGAAGGCGATCACTTCCGCGCCCTGGCCGAAATCGTCCGCGGCATGGAGCAGGTGATCGTCGCCGACGCGCAGGCCCTCGCCTTCAACGCGGCCGTGGAAGAAGTTGACCGCACCGAGGAAGCCATAGACGAAGGGCGTGGCCGGGTGGCGGTAGACCTCCTCCGGGGTGCCGATCTGTTCGACGTGGCCGTGGTTCATCAGCACCACGCGGTCGGCGACTTCCAGCGCCTCTTCCTGGTCGTGGGTGACGAAGATCGAGGTGATGTGCAGGTCGTCGTGCAGCTTGCGCAGCCAGCGCCGCAGTTCCTTGCGCACCTTGGCGTCGAGCGCGCCGAAAGGCTCGTCGAGCAGCAGCACCCGCGGCTCGACCGCCAGCGCGCGGGCCAGCGCGATGCGCTGGCGCTGGCCGCCGGACAGCTGCGACGGGAAGCGGTCGGCCAGCCAGTCGAGCTGCACCAGGTTCAGCAACTCGTGCACCTTGTCGGCGATCTGCTTCTCGGACGGCCGCTCGCGGCGCGGCTTCATGCGGATGCCGAAGGCGACGTTGTCGAACACCGTCATGTGGCGGAACAGCGCGTAGTGCTGGAACACGAAGCCGACCTGGCGGTCGCGCACGTGGGTGTCCGAGGCGTCCTCGCCATCGAGCAGCACTTGGCCGCCGTCGGCCTGTTCGAGGCCGGCGATGATGCGCAGCAGCGTGGTCTTGCCGCAGCCCGAGGGGCCGAGCAGGGCGACCAGTTCGCCGGTCGGGAAGTCGAGCGAGATGTCGTCCAGCGCGGTGAAGGCGCCGAACTGCTTGCGGATGTTGCGTACCTGGATGCTCATGATGCGTCGTCCTGTGAATTGCGCCAGGCTGCGGCGGCGCGGTGTTCGACCCAGGTCTTGATGCCCAGGGTCACCAGCGCCAGCAGGGCCAGCAGCGAGGCCACCGCGAAGGCGGCGGCGAACTGGTATTCGTTGTAGAGAATCTCGACGTGCAGCGGCAGGGTGTTGGTCTCGCCGCGGATGTGGCCGGACACCACCGACACCGCGCCGAACTCGCCCATCGCCCGCGCGTTGGTCAGGATCACGCCGTACAGCAAGCCCCACTTGATGTTGGGCAGGGTCACGTGCCAGAAGGTCTGCAGGCCGTTGGCGCCGAGCACGATCGCCGCTTCCTCCTCTTCCTTGCCCTGCGCCTGCATCAGCGGAATCAGCTCGCGGGCGATGAAGGGGAAGGTGACGAACACGGTGGCGAGCACGATGCCCGGCACGGCGAAGATGATCTTGATGTCGTGCTCCGACAGCCACGGCCCGAACCAGCCCTGAGCGCCGAACACCAGCACGTAGATCAGGCCGGCGATGACCGGCGACACCGAGAACGGCAGGTCGATCAGCGTGATCAGGAAGTGCTTGCCGCGGAACTCGAACTTGGCGATCGCCCAGGCCGCGCTGACGCCGAACACCAGGTTCAGCGGCAGCGCGATGGCGGCCGCGAGCAGGGTCAGGCGCAGGGCCGACAGCGCGTCCGGATCGACCAGCGCGGTGGCGTAGGTTTCCCAGCCCTTGCGCAGCGCCTCGACGAACACCGCGATCAGCGGCATCAGCAGGAACACGGCGAAGAAGCTCAGCGCGGTGCCCAGGATCAGCCATTTCACCAGCGGCGTCTCGCGCGTGGCGGCGCGGCTCTCGAAGCGGGCGGCCTGGTCGCCGCCCAGGTGCATCGTGGTGGCGGCGGCCATCAGCGGTCCCTCCCGGTTCGTTTCGCCGTCCATGCCTGCAGGCCGTTGATGACGAGCAGCAGGATGAAGGACAGGATCAGCATCACGGTGGCGATGGCCGTGGCGCCGGTGTAGTCGTATTGCTCCAGCTTGGTGATGATCATCAGCGGAGTGATCTCGGACACCATCGGGATGTTGCCGGCGATGAAGATCACCGAGCCGTATTCACCCACCGCGCGGGCGAAGGCGAGGGCGAAGCCGGTCATCAGCGCCGGCAGCAGGATCGGCAGGATGACGTGGCGGAAGGTCTGCCAGCGCCGGGCGCCGAGGCTGGTGGCGGCTTCTTCCAGTTCGGTGTCGAGGTCTTCGAGGATCGGCTGCACGGTGCGCACGACGAAGGGCAGGCCGATGAACACCAGCGCCACCAGTACGCCCAGCGGTTTGAAGGCCACCTGGATGCCGAGCACGTCGAGGTACTGGCCGAGCCAGCCGTTCTTGGCGTACAGCGCGGTCAGTGAGATGCCGGCCACCGCGGTGGGCAGGGCGAAAGGCAGGTCCACCAGGGCGTCGATCAGCTTCTTGCCGGGGAAGGTGTAGCGCACCAGCGCCCAGGCCAGCATCAGCCCGAACACCGCGTTGATCGCGGCGGCGAGCAGCGACATGCCGAAGGACAGCTTGTACGAAGCGACGACGCGCGGCGCGGTGACGACGTTCCAGAATTCGCCGAAGCTCAGCTCGGCGGTCTTCAGGAACACCGCGGCGAGCGGGATCAGCACGATCAGCGACAGGTAGCCGAGGGTGTAGCCGAGCGTCAGGTTGAAGCCCGGCAGCACGCGAAAGGTCTTGGCGGCGGACATCAGCGTGCCGCCACGAGCGTGTGGGGACTTCGGCCGGCGCTGGAGGCGGAGCGGCCGGCGGATTCACCGGGCAATCCGGTAGCCGGGCCGACGGTGGGCGGGGAAGAAGGGGGAAGGCCCGTGGCGGCCCTGCCGGAAAGGCTCGGCAGGGGCCGGGAAAAAGCCGGGAACGGCATGATGATGACTCCAGCAAGTAATGGCTGGGGAGTCTACAAGTGCCGTAATCGGGCAAAAAATAATAAAAACCGAATTCGATATGAAGATTTGTGCTTTACGAAAGCACGGCCCCCTTGGCCGAGGGCCGTGCCATCGCAAGGATCAGAAGGCCGGCACGACCGCGCCCTGGTACTTGTCGGCGATGAACTGCCTGACTTCGGGCGAGGTCAGCGCCGCCGCCAGCTTCTTCATCGCCGGGCTGCCGGCATTGTCCTCGCGGCCCACCAGCAGGTTGGCGTAGGGCGAGCTGGCGTCCTCGATGAACAGCGAATCGGTGATCGGGTTCAGCTTGGCCTGCATCGCGTAGTTGGTGTTGATCAGCGCCAGGTCGACCTGATTGAGGATGCGCGGCAGCGTGGCGGCTTCCAGTTCGCGGAACTTGAGCTTCTTCGGATTGCTGGTGATGTCGCGGGTGGTGGCGACGACGTTGCTCGGGTCCTTCAGCGTGATCAGGCCCTGCCTGGCCAGCAGCAGCAGGGCACGGCCGGAGTTGGAAGGGTCGTTCGGCAGCGCGACGGTGCCGCCTTCGGGCAGGTCGGCGATGGTCTTGTGCTTGGACGAGTAGCCGGCGAAGGGTTCGACGTGCACCTTCGTGACGACGACCTGGATGTCGTTCTTCTGCTTCTTCTTGAACTCGTCGAGGTAGGGGCCGTGCAGGAAGAAGTTGCCGTCCACCCGCTTCTCGTTGGTTTGCATCGACGGCTGCACGTAGTCGGTGAAGACTTTCACTTCGAGGTCCACGCCTTCCCTGGCCAGCATCGGCTTGACGAACTCGAGCAGTTCGGCGTGCGGCACCGGCGTGGCGGCGATGACCAGCTTGTCCGCGGCCTGCGCGGAGGCGGTGAAGGCGAGGGCGGCGGCGCACAGCAGTTTGCGAAGGGTGAAGGACATGTGGGGCTCCGGGGTTGAAAGGTCCAGTCTGTTATTTGCGGCTGAAATGCAGCACGAGGCGGTCGCCGGCGTACTGGATGAGCTGTACCAGCACCACCAGCAGGGCGACGGTGATCACCATCACTTCGGTCTGGAAGCGCTGGTAGCCGAAACGGATGGCGAGGTCGCCGAGGCCGCCGCCGCCGATCACGCCGGACATCGCCGCGTAGGATATCAGGGTGATGGCGGTCACCGTGGTCGCGGCGAGGAGGCCGGGCAGGGCTTCGGGCAGCAAGGCGCCGAAGATGATGCGGTGGGTGCGGATGCCCATCGCCTGACAGGCCTCGATGACGCCGCGGTCGATTTCGCGCAGCACGTTTTCCACCAGGCGGGCGAAGAAGGGGGCGGTGGCCACCACCAGCGGCGGGATCGCGCCTTCGACGCCGAGCGAAGTGCCGATCAGGATCACCGTCACCGGGATCATCACGATCAGCAGGATCAGGAAGGGTACCGAGCGCAGCACGTTGGCGATGAAGGACAGCACCCGGTACAGCGCGCGCTGTTCCAGCAACTGCCCCTGCGAGGTGACGAACAGCAGGATGCCGAGCGGCAGGCCGATCAGCACGGTGAAGAACAGCGACACGCCGGTCATCACCAGGGTTTCCCAGGTGGCGAACGCGATGTCGCCCCATTCGATGCTGCCCCACTCGATCATCGACAGGTCGATCATTGCAGTACCTCGTGATGGATGTGGTGCCGGTCCAGTTCGGCGAACACCCGGCGGACGTCCTCGTCGCTGCCTTCGAGTTCGAGCAGCAACTGGCCGAAAGGCAGCTCCTTGATGCTCGACACTTCGCCCTGCAGGATCGTGAAGCGCACTGTGCTGGCGGCCATGATGTCGCTCAGGACAGGCTGGTAGGTGATGTCGCCGACGTAGGTCAGGCGCACCAGGGTGCCGCGCAGCTTGTCCTGGGCGAAGGCGTGGGCGGGGTCGAGCATCGCCGCGGTCAGCGGATCGTCCTGTGCCACCATGCTGCGGGTGACCGGATGCCGCGGGTGCAGGAAGACGTCCGCGACCTTGCCGCTTTCGACGATGCGGCCGCCGTCGATGACCGCGACGCGGTCGCACAATGTGCGGATGACCTGCATCTCGTGGGTGATCAGCACGATCGTGAGGCCGAGCCGGCGATTGATGTCGAGCAGCAGGCGCAGGATGGACTGGGTGGTTTCGGGGTCGAGCGCCGAGGTCGCTTCGTCGCACAGCAGCAGTTGCGGCCGGCTGGCCAGCGCCCGCGCGATGCCGACGCGTTGCTTCTGGCCGCCGGACAGCTGCGCGGGGTACTTGCCGGCGTGCTCGCTGAGCCCGACCAGGGCCAGCAGTTCGGCCACGCGTTCGGCGCGCTGGGCGGCGGTCAGGCTGCTGGTGCAGCGCAGCGGCCAGTCGATGTTGGCCGCCACGGTCTTGGCGTTGAGCAGGTTGAAATGCTGGAAGATCATGCCGATGCGCTGGCGCAGCGCATGCAGGCGCTGGCGGTCGAAGCCGGTGATGTCCTTGCCGTCGATCAGCACGCGGCCGGAACTCGGCCGTTCGAGCAGGTTCAGGCTGCGCAGCAGCGTGCTCTTGCCGGCGCCTGAGCGGCCGATGATGCCGAAGATTTCGCCCTTGGCTATTTCGAGGTCGATGCCGTCCAGCGCGCTGACCTCCCGCCCTTCGACGCGATAGGTCTTGCCGAGTCCTTCGATTCTGATCACGGAAATGGCTGCCGCGGCGGAGCCGGGCGCAAAAACGCGGAGTGTATCAACCTCGCCGCGGTGGCACCATTGTGCCGTGGCGGCTGACCGCGTTCCCCGGGTGCATGGCGGCTCAGGCCTATTCCAGGCGAAGCAGGATGCGGAGCTCCGGGTCGTCGGCGTAGCGCCCGGGCAGATAGCCGATGGCGCCGGGGTTCTCGAGCAGGAGGCGGCGCGCATCGCCGGCGTCGGCGGCTTCCTTTGGCGGCAGCGCGCGTCCGGTGAACACCATGCGCGACCAGTAGGCGCGGATCTGGCTGGGATTCTTGTCCGTGAGCGTGCGGTAGAAATGGTCTCGCGTCCTGCCGGGCGGCAGGTCCAGCAGCATGGAGATGCGGGTGGCCAGGGTGGCGCGGCGCCCCAGGTAGAGCTGTTCGGCTTCGTCGCGGCTCAGGGTCTCGACCGTGCCCGTGCGTGCGGTGACGATCAGCACTTCCTCCGCGTGTGCCGGGTGCGCGCCCAGGGCGAGCAGGACCACCAGCAGGGCGATCCAGCACGATGGGGAGCCGAAGCGATCAGAAGACCACATCGATCGACAGACTCAAGGTGTTGACCGTGCGGCCGCTGACGCGGGTGGAAAGGATGTCTCCCCGTGGGTAGAACGCTCCCCATCCGTCGTTCTCGATGCGGCTGCGTGCCAGCTCGACCTTCATGGCGGCGTTCGGATGCAGATCCCAGCGCAGGCCGGCGCCGATGCTGCGCTGGCCGTTGTTGCGCGACGCGTTGAAGGCATCGATCTCCGGCAGGCCCATGCTCAGGTTCCGGCTGACGATCGGGCTGCTCTGCCGGTTGCGGGCGAACCTGAGATAGGGCGTGGTGGCGCCGACGTGCCGGCCGATCGTCAGATGCCAGCCGGAAGCGCTGTTCACGAAGGCCGAAGTGCGGCGCACCGCGTATTCGCCGATCAGCTGCCAGCGGTTGTCGTCCCAGTGGAAGCCGGCGGAGGTGAAGGAGGCGGAGGCGCCGTTGCCCTGCATTTCGGCCAGCATCAGCCTGCCCTGCGGGAAAGCGCCCAGGGCGTGCTGCAGGCGATCGAATTCGGGGTCGCCCCAGCGCAGGTCCAGGCGTGCGCGCGAATAGCCGAGATGGAGCGTGAGCGGCCCTTTGGAGAGCCCGATGTTCAGGCCCCGCAGCCGCGACAGCGAGGCATGGCCGTAGTGGGCGATGTCGACGCGGCTGCGCCCGAAGTAGGGGTGCAGCTCGAGGTCCACATCCGCGATCCGGGTGCGGTAAAGGAGGTCGATGCCGTCTAGGTCGGCAAAGGGATTGAGCGCGTACACCTCCACCGGCGGGCGTACCCAGGAATGCGCGTAATTGACGTCGAGCGAATCCGACAGCATGAAGGCCGGCACACGCAGCCGCCCGGCACGCAGGGTGAACTCCGGCGAGGGCGCGAAGCTGATGAAAGCCAGCGCGGCGCGGGGGATATAGTCGTGCTTCGGCGTGTGCCGGGCCAGCACCTGGACGACGGCTTCGGTGCCGTTGCCGAAGCCGAAGTTGCCCTGCACGCCGAGAACCGAGTCGGAGCCGAAGTTGAGCCTGCCGGAGCCCGGTGCTTCGGTGCCCACGCGGACGAACTGGAGGTCGGCGGCATCCGATCTGACGACGCCCAGGGTGCCGAAGCCCGAGAAGGTGACGCTCTCGATGTCCGCGGCGGCCGGGCCGGCATGCAGGACGAGGGCGGCGGCGAAGGCCGTGAGCCCGGCTGCGAGTCTGTTCTTCATCAGGTGCTGGCCTTCGCTGATTCCTGTTCCAGCCATTGCAGGGTCTGGTCCCGGTTCAGCGGATGGGAGAAGTAATAACCTTGCCCGTAGTCGCAACCCAGTTCCCGCAGGACTTCGAACTGGCGCGCGTCCTCGATGCATTCGGCGACGACGGTCATGCCGAGGTCGTGGGCGAGTTCGATGCTGCGCCGGACGATGGCCTGCAGGCGATGATCCTCGGTGATCGAACTGACGAAGGAACCGTCGAGCTTGACCTGGTTGCAGGGCATCGTGTGCAGATAGCTCAGGGCGGAATAACCGGTACCGAAGTCGTCGATCAGGATCTCGATGCCGGCGTTGCGCAATTCCCGCAGGCTGCGGGTGGCGGGACTGTCGGGGCGGGCGAGCAGGCTTTCGGTGACTTCGAAGCGGACCTGGTCGTGCGGCAGGCCGTTGCGGTCGACGATCGCCAGCAGTTCGGTGGCGAGCGCCGGGCGGGCCAGCTGGCGGGCGGAAAGGTTGACGCTGACGCGTGCGCGAAGGCTTTCGGGGCGGTTCTTCCAGTTGCGCATGTCCGCGCAGGCGATGCGCAGGACTTCCATGCCCAGATCGTGGATCAGGTCCAGGGTTTCGGCGAGCGGGATGAATTCGGATGGTGCCAGCAGGCCATGCGTCGCATGGGGCCAGCGCACCAGCGCTTCGAAGCTCGCGGTCCGGCGGTCGGAAAGGGCGACGATCGGCTGGTAATGAACGGCCAGGCCGCCATGGGCGAGCGCCCAGCGCAGATCGGATTCGAGCTGCAGGGCGCGGACGGCCTGGGTGTGCATCGAGGCGTGGAAGAACTCGATCGGCGAGGTATCGCTCTGGCGTGCCTTGTGCAGGGCGTTGTCGGCGTCGCGCAGCAAGGCCTGGGCATCCTCGCCCTCGGCTTCGCTCAGGGCGATGCCGATCCGGCAGCGGGGGTGCAGGATGCGGTCGGCCGTCGGTACCGCGAACGACGGCAGCGCAATGAGCGTCTCGCTGATGCGCAACGCGTCGGCCGAGCTCGCCAGGTCGTTCAGCAGCACGGCGAACTGGTCGCCGCCGACGCGCGCCGCCACATCCCCTTCCCGCAGCGAAGCCTTGATGTGGGCGGCGGCGCGGCGCAGCAGTTCGTCGCCGACGGCATGGCCGTAGCTGTCGTTCACCAGGCTGAAGCGTTCGAGGTTGATGGCGACGACCGCGATCATGTCGTCGCTGTCGCGCCGGCGCTGGGCGAGCGCGTGGTTGACGTGCTCGATGAACAGTGCCCGGTTCGGCAGCCCCGTCAGGCCGTCGTGCAGGGCGTCGTGGATGAGCTGCTCTTCCGCCCGCTTGCGCATGTCGATGTCGCTGATCGAGCCGGCCATGCGCGAGATGCGGGGCGTGTTGCTGCGGCGGGCGACGCCGCGGGTCAGCACCCAGCGGTAGTTGCCGTCGGGCAGGCGGACGCGGTGTTCCATCATGAACTGCGCGCTGTCGCCTTTCAGATGCTCGATCATGCGCTCGCGGTATTCAGTCAGTTCGTCGGGGTGGATGTAGTCGAGAAAGGCTTCCGGGGAACTGGCGAGGCCGCCGGACGGCAGGCCGAGGATTTCGCAGAAACGGTCGGAGTAGTAGGCCGTGCCGGCGGGAATGTCCCAGTCCCACAGGCCGTCGTTGGCGCCGCGCATCGCCAGGGCATGGCGTTCCTCGCTGATCCTGAGCCGGGTCGCGGTGTCCTGCAGTTCGGCCACGCGGCGCTGCAGCGTGGCCGCCATGATGTTGAAGTGGCGCGAGATGACGGACAGTTCGTCATGGCCTTTGGACGGCACCCGGTGCTCGAGATGGCCGTCGGCGATCGCCTTGCTGCCGGCGAGCAGCTGCCCGAGGTTGCGGGTGAGCAGGTAGCCGATGGTCGACAGCAGCAGGAAGGTCAGCACGATCTCGGACAAGGCGATCGCCAGGCCTTGCTCGGTGATCGCGCGGCGGGCCGCCGCCAGGCCGGACACCGATACGCCGAACTGCAGCAGGCCGACTTCGTTGCGCGGCAGCAGCAGGGGGTGGCGCACATGCACGATCTCGTTGCCGAGCACGCCTTCGAAGAAACCGGTGCGGATCACCGTGGGCTCGGGCAGGGCGTCGATGTCGGGGCGGCCTGCGCTGACCAGCGGTGTCTGGTCGGGGGCGACGATGCGGACATAGACCAGGCCCTCGTTCGCGCCGAGCAGCAGTTCGCCCAGGATGTCCTGCAACTCGCCGTAGCGCTGCTGTTCGCCGTAGGTCGTGGCCATCGCGTGCAGCATGCTGGAGTTCTGGCTGATGGTGGTGTCCAGGCTGGCCGACGCTGCGTTGTTCATCAGGCGCACGCTGTTGGCCAGCAGCAGGCTCAGCAGCACCATCTGTACCGTGGTGCTTGCCAGCAGCAGGCGGAAACGGATCGAAGCGTGTCGGAAACGAAGGAACATCAGGATCGTCCAGTGCTGCCGTGTGATGCAGGAGTCACGAGGTGGCGTGCCGCGACCATGGTTCAGCGCTTCGCCTGGCGCTTGACCGTGGCCGAAGCGTCGACACGGCCTTCGCTGGCGAAGGCTTCGAGGTTGGTTTCGATGCGGTCGGGATCGTACAGATAGTTGACCATCAGGCCCCAGGATTGCGCGAGCCCCTTCGGCGAGGTGTCGGCCAGCCAGTTCAGGCGTTCGACGCGGGCACCGTTGCCGAGGTGGAAGCGTGCCACGGCATCGACCGGCTTGCCGTCGCGCTTGGCGTTCAGCAGGTAGCGGGCGGCGATGCGCAGCAGCGGCTCGCGCAGCGCCTGGGCGAGCCGGGGTTCGGACGACCAGTCGCTGCGGCCTTCGAGCAGTTCGGCGAACAGCGGCGAATCCGGGCTTTCGACGCCGACGGCGGCGAGGCGTTTCCAGTCTGCCGCAGTGAAGGCTTCCGCCAGTTCCTGTGGATTGCGCTGGATCCAGCGCAACAGGCCGGGGATGGGCGACAGCGTGGCGAAGGTATCCAGGCGCGGAAAGTCACGCTGCAGATCCTCGACCACGCGCTTGAGCAGGAAGTTGCCGAAGGACACGCCGCGCAGGCCGGTCTGGGTGGCGCTGATCGAATAGAAGATCGCGGTGGTGGCCTTGCTGGCGTCGGCCAATGGTGCCTCGATGTCGAGCAGGCGCTGGACGTCGTCGGCGAGTTCTTCCAGCAGCGCGACCTGGACGAAGATCAGCGGCTCGAGCGGCATCCGCGGATGGAAGAAGGCATAGCAGCGGCGGTCGGAGTCCAGGCGGTTCTTGAGGTCTTGCCACGAGCGGATCTCGTGCACCGCTTCGTACTGCACCAGCTTTTCGAGCAGTGCGGCGGGCGAGGTCCAGGTGATGCGCTGCAGTTCGAGGAAGCCGACGTCGAACCAGGCCGACAGCCGGGCTTCGAGTTCGCGGTCGAGCGGCTTGAGCAGCGGATCGTCGGCGACGAAGCGAAGCAGGTCGGCGCGCAGGTCGACGAGGAACTTGACGCCCTGCGGAATGGCGTTGAACTGGGTCAGGATGCGCAGCCGGCTCGAGCGCATCGCGGCGCGCAGCTGGGCCTCGGCATCCCATTGCGCGGGCGTGCCGACCGCGGCCTGGTAGGCGCGGTGGGCGGCTTCGATGCGCGCCGGGTCCGGCCCGAACTCCAGCGCGATCATGCGCAGGATCGCCCGGCGTCCGCCGTCGTCCAGGCGAAGATAGGCTTCGGCCAGGCGCGCGGCGCGCTGGCGCGTCGAGATTTCACCGCCGCGGCCTTCCGCACATTCATGGAGCTGGCTGCGAATCCTTTCGAGATCGCGCTCGGTGGGTTCCACCTGCCGTGTGCTGCGGCCGCTCATCAGTTGCCGCATGCGCGACAAGCTGCGTGACACGAGTCCGTTCCCCGCCATGCTGTCCCCGAATCGTTATGCACGAACCGACAATCATAGCCGTCTGACGTCATGCGAGCAGGGCAGTCGGTCCTGTTGGTAAGGAATTATGTCACGGTGTTGGGGAGTTCCTGTTATCGGTCTCGTGGACGATGTGACCGAGGTTCAGGTGGGGCGGCGACTCCGTGCTGCCAGCACGATGCCGAATACGATCATGGGCAGGCAGAGCCATTGTGCGGTCGATAGCCCGAGCGGCAGCGTGCCGAAGATGCCCGGGTCCGGCGTGCGGAAGAATTCCGCAGCGAAACGCAGGCTGCCGTAGCCGATCAGGAAGACGGCCGATACCGCGCGTAGCGGGCGCGGGCTGGCCGAATACCACCACAGGACGGCGAACAGCAGCATGCCTTCGCCGAGCGCCTGGTAGAGCTGGGAAGGATGGCGCGGCAGCGCATCGACCCAGGGAAAGACCATTGCCCACGGCAGTTCGCCGTCCACCGGGCGGCCCCACAGTTCGCCATTGATGAAGTTGCCGATGCGCCCGGCGGCGAGGCCGGCCGGCACCAGCGGGGCGATGAAGTCGGTCACCTGCCAGAAGGACTTGCCGTGGCGGCGGGCATAGAGCCACATTGCCGCCAGCACGCCGAGGAAGCCGCCGTGGAAGCTCATGCCGCCTTTCCAGATCGCGAGGATTTCGGCCGGGTGCTGCAGGTAGTAACCGGGCTGGAAGAACAGCACTTCGCCGAGGCGGCCGCCGAGGATGACGCCGAGCACGCCGTACATCAGCAGGTCGTCCAGCATCTGCGCGTTCCAGCCCAGTTCCGGGCGGCGGCGCGCATGCAGGCGGCCGAGCACGATGAAGAGCGTGAACGCGATCAGGTACATCAGCCCGTACCAGCGCACCGAGAGCGGGCCGAGGGAAAAGGCGATCGGATCGAACTGCGGGTGGGTCAGCATGGGCGTGATCGAGGTTGGGGCTGGCGGGGACGGTGCCGGTTGCCGGAATCAGTCGAACTGCTGGCGGAAGATGTCGAACTCGCGCCGCAACTGGTCGAAGTCCTCTCGCAGACGGCGGATCTCGTCTTCGAGTTCCGCGATGCGCCCGCGTCCGCCTGTACTGCCGCCGTGCTGGCTTTCGGCCATTTCGGCAACGGCCGCCTGGCCGCCGAGCAGATGGGCATGGCGGACTTCCTTGGTGCCGGGCGCGCGCGGCAGCGAAGTCACCAGCGGCGGATATTTTTCCGCCAGGTGTTCCAGCACCGCGTCCACTGCCGCGATGTCGTCGAAGCGATGCAGGCGTTCGCAGCGCTGGCGCAGTTCGCCCGCGGTCTGGGCGCCGCGCAGCATCAGCGTCGCCAGTACCGCCTGTTCGGCCGGCGGCAGCGAATGGCGCAGGCGGACCAGGTGTTCGTATTTGGCGACGCGGGCGCTGGGCTGGTCGCGGCGGGCGACCAGGCGGCGGCCGATCAGGCTGTCGATGGCGGCCTGGGCTTCCGCTTCGGACAGGCTCATCACCGGCTCGCGAGCGGTCAATTGGTTGCAGCCGGTGACGATGGCGTTGATCGACATCGGATAGGCGTTGGGCGTGACGAAGGCCTTCTCGATCAGCACGCCGAGGACGCGGATTTCAGCGGCGTCGAGGTCGAAGCCGGCATCGGCGTCGGCATCGGTTCGGGGGGCGTTGGCGGCGTTGGAGGGCTCCGTCATGACGACTCCTGGCAAAAGGCGAGAGCGGGGATGATACGCATGCTTCGCTGCGCGCGTTAGAATCACATGCTCTACTGCAGAATTTCCGGAGCGCCCCCATGCCCCAATACCGTTCCCGCACATCCACCGCCGGCCGCAACATGGCGGGAGCCCGCGCCCTGTGGCGCGCGACCGGCATGAAGGATGGCGATTTCGACAAGCCGATCATCGCCATCGCCAACAGCTTCACCCAGTTCGTGCCCGGCCACGTGCACCTGAAGGACCTGGGCCAACTGGTCGCGCGCGAGATCGAGGCCGCCGGCGGCGTCGCCAAGGAATTCAACACCATCGCGGTCGATGACGGCATCGCCATGGGCCACGGCGGCATGCTGTATTCGCTGCCGTCGCGCGAGCTGATCGCCGACAGCGTCGAATACATGTGCAACGCCCACACCGCCGACGCGCTGGTGTGCATCTCGAACTGCGACAAGATCACCCCGGGCATGCTGATGGCCGCGCTGCGGCTGAACATCCCGGCGATCTTCGTCTCCGGCGGGCCGATGGAGGCAGGCAAGGTCAAGTGGGAAGCCAAGGTCATCTCGCTCGACCTGGTCGATGCGATGGTCAAGGCCGCGGACAAGAGCTGTTCGGACGAGGAAGTGGATGCGATCGAGCGTTCGGCCTGTCCGACCTGCGGCTCGTGCTCGGGTATGTTCACCGCCAACTCGATGAACTGCCTGACCGAGGCGCTCGGCCTGTCGCTGCCGGGCAACGGCACCACGCTGGCCACCCACGCCGACCGCGAACGCCTGTTCAAGGAGGCCGGCCGACGCATCGTCGAGCTCGCGCGCCGCTACTATGAGCGGGACGACGCTTCGGTGCTGCCGCGCTCGATCGCCAGCTTCGAGGCTTTCGAGAACGCGATGAGCCTGGACGTGGCGATGGGCGGCTCGACCAATACCGTGCTGCACCTGCTGGCGGCCGCGCGCGAGGCCGGGGTCGACTTCACGATGAAGGACATCGACCGCGTCAGCCGCCGCGTGCCCTGCCTGTCCAAGGTCGCGCCGGCCGTGGCCGACGTGCATATCGAGGACGTGCACCGCGCCGGCGGCATCATGTCCATCCTCGGCCAGCTCGACCGCGCCGGCCTGCTGCACACGAAGGTGCCGACGGTGCACAGCGCGACGATGGCCGAAGCGCTGGACAAGTGGGACATCACGCGCACCACCGACGAAGCCGTGCATACCTTCTTCCGCGCCGCGCCGGGCGGCGTGCCGACCCAGGTCGCCTTCAGCCAGAACCGGCGCTGGAACGAGCTCGACAGCGACCGCGAACACGGTGTGATCCGCAGCAAGGAGCACGCCTTCACCGCCGACGGCGGCCTCGCGGTGCTGTACGGCAACATCGCCGAGAAGGGCTGCATCGTCAAGACCGCGGGCGTGGACGAGTCGATCTGGAAGTTCACCGGCAAGGCGCGGGTGTATGAGAGTCAGGACGACGCGGTCGAAGGCATCCTCGGCGAGCAGGTGCAGGCCGGCGACGTCGTCATCATCCGCTACGAAGGCCCCAAGGGCGGCCCCGGCATGCAGGAGATGCTGTACCCGACCTCCTACCTGAAGAGCCGCGGCCTCGGCAAGGAGTGCGCGCTGCTCACCGACGGCCGCTTCTCCGGCGGCACCTCCGGGCTGTCGATCGGCCATGCCTCGCCCGAAGCCGCCTGCGGCGGCGCGATCGCGCTGGTCGAGGACGGCGACACGATCGAGATCGACATCCCGAACCGCCGCATCCACCTGGCGATCAGCGATGCCGAACTGGCGGCCCGCCGCGCGGCGATGGAGGCGAAGGGCGCCGCGGCCTGGAAGCCGGCAAACCGTCAGCGCGTGGTGTCGGCGGCACTGCAGGCCTACGCCGCGCTGACGACTTCGGCCGACACCGGCGCTGTGCGCGACGTCAGCCAGGTCCAGCGCTGATTGACCGCTTTGAGGCCACTGTCTACGATCGGCACCATGGATAGCGAACTTGCTCAACTCGAAGCGCAGATCGAGGAACTGATCGGTCTGCACAACCGGCTCAAGGCCGACAACGTCGGTCTGCATGGCCGCGTCGCCCAGCTCGACGCCGAGAACCGCCAGCTCGAAGCCAAGCTCAGGCTGGCGGTCGATCGTCTCGAAGCGCTGCTCGACAAACTTCCGGAGGCCTGAAAACGTGTCGATGGACCATCTGGACGTGATGCTGCTCGGAAAGGAGTACCGGGTTTCCTGCACGCCCGAGACGCGGGACGACCTGCTCGCCACCGTCGCCTACCTGGACGACAAGCTGCGCGAGCTGGGCGGCAGGACCAATGCGTCGGGCGAGAAGCTGGCAGTCATGACCGCGCTCAACATCGCCCATGAATTCCTGCAGCACCAGCGTGGAAACGGGTTTGACATGCCGGGTGCGAAGCGTAGAATCGGACTCATGAAAGCACGCCTCGACGGGGTGCTGGCCCAGCAGGAAAAACTGTTCTGAGGACATGCTTGGCGCAATACCGATCAATCCCCTGCAGTGTTCGTCGAAGTCGTAGATTCCTTGAACCAATAGTCGAGAGACTCGGTTGCTGACCATCAAGGCCGCTGGTGTGAACGCCCCTTGCGGGTGATCCTGAAGCGGAAGGGATGCGACCTCCCTGAACCCATGGTTCAGGATGCCCGGCGGAGACGGCACAGGCGGGGGGCCAGACAAAAAGGCGCAGCCATCGAGGTTGCGCCTTTTTCGCTTTTGCGCTCTTTGTCTTTGCGCTCTTTGTCCATTTTCGTCCATGCGGGGCGGCCACCGGCGGTGGCGACGCACAACACATGATGGATCGTTCAGCATGACTTTCGATATCTGGTGGCTCACTTATCCCGTGCTCGGCGCCGTTGTCGGCTTCTTCGCCGGCCTGCTCGGCGTCGGCGGCGGCGGCATCATGGTGCCGATGCTGACCACGCTGTTCCTCGCCCAGGGTTTTCCGCACGAGCAGGTGGTGCATATGGCGCTGGGCACCTCGATGGCCAGCATCGTGCTGACTTCGGTGTCCAGCCTGCGCGCCCACCAGGCGCACGGCGCGGTGCGCTGGGACGTGGTGCGCACGATCACGCCCGGCATCCTGGTCGGCACCTTCTGCGCCACCTTCATCGCTTCGCGGGTGAATACGGCGGCGCTGGCGATCTTCTTCGCCGTGTTCATGGCCTACGTGTCGATCCAGATGCTGCTCAACATCAAGCCCAAGCCCAGCCGCGACCTGCCCGGTCCGCTCGGCATGACGGGCGTCGGGCTGGGGATCGGCGGTGTGTCGGCATTGGTCGCGATCGGTGGCGGTTCGCTGTCGGTGCCCTTCATGACCTGGTGCAACGTCAAGGTGCAGAACGCGATCGGCACTTCGGCTGCGATCGGCCTGCCGATCGCGCTGGCCGGCACGATCGGTTATCTCGTCAACGGCTGGAACGTGCCCGGCACGCCGCCGCTGAGCTTCGGCTACGTCTATCTGCCGGCATTCGTCATGGTGTCGCTGGTCAGCATGTGGGTGGCGCCGGTCGGCGCCCGCCTGGCGCACCGGCTGCCGGTGGCGACGCTGAAGAAAATCTTCGCCGGCGTGCTGATGGCGCTGTGCGCCAAGATGCTGCACAGCATCTTCGGTTGAGGCTGCGTCTGCAGCTTGATCAAACGGGCAATCCGCTTTTCGTGGAAGCTGCGTCGGCCGCGGCCAGGGTCTGGTGTAGCGAGGGTAGGATGGGTAGAGCCGCAGGCGAAACCCATCGTTTGCGGGAAGCAGGGGTGATGGGTTTCGCTACGCTCTACCCATCCTACTCGTGCTACTCGTGCTGCGTCAGCCGTGATGGGGTGTGATGACGCCCCAACGGAGCAGGTCTGCGGCCTGCTTTCGCGGCTGCTCCTACGGCGGGCCTGCAAGCATCTTCGATTTACGGCGCCGACAGTGCCTCGTGCAGCACCTTGAAGTTGCTGCGCATCATCGACAGGTAGTCCGGCGCCGGGCCGTCGGCGGCCGACAGTGCGTCCGAGTACAGCGTGCCGCCGATGCGCGTGCCGCTTTCGGCGCGGATGCGCTCGATCAGGCGCGCATCGGCGATATTCTCGATGAATACCGCGGGAATCTTCTCGGCCTTCAATTGAGTAATCAGGCGGGCGACGCCCCTGGCCGTGGGTTCGGCATTGTTCGACACGCCCACCGGCGCCAGGAAGCGGATGCCGTAGGCCTTGCCGAAATAGGCGAAGGCATCGTGCGAAGTGACGACCTTGCGGCGTTCGGCCGGCAGTGTGGCGAAGGCAGCGCGGATCTCGGCGTCCAGCACTTTCAGTTCGCCCTGGTAGCGTTCCGCATTGGCGCGGTAGCTGTCGGCATGGGCCGGGTCGGCAGCAGCCAGCGCCGCGGCGATGTTCGCCACGTAGCGCTGGGCGTTGCCGAGATCCTGCCAGGCGTGCGGGTCGGCGCCGTGGCCATGGTCGTGGCCGTGGTGATCATGATCATGGTCGTGACCGTCGTCCGCCATCTCGATCGTGCTCACGCCTTCGCTGGCAACGACGATGGTGCCCTTGTAGCCCCCTGAACGCGCCAGCCGTGCCATCCAGTCGTCGAAGCCCAGGCCGTTGACCACCACCAGCGCCGAACTGCCGATCTGGCGTGCGTCCGACGGCCGCGGCTGGAAGGCGTGAGCGTCCTCGTTGGCGCCGACCAGCGTGCGCACACGGACCCTGTCGCCGCCGACCTCGCGCACCATGTCGCCCAGGATGCTGAAGCTGGCAGTGACTTCGAGCGGCTCGGCCTGTGCCAAGGCGCTGGACATGGGCAGCATGCAGAGCGCGAGCATGCCGGCGAGCCGGCGCAATGAGGGGCGGAAAGCGTTCATGGCGGTGCCTTTCGTACGGGGCGTTGGAGAAAATCAGGATTCGAGGTGGTGGCGCACCGGCAGGCGGGCGACCAGCAGGCCGCCGGGCGCGGCGAGCAGCGAAACGAAATAGACCAGGCCGCACACCAGCACGATCGCCGGTCCGGCCGGCACGTCGGCATGGAAGGACAGCAGCAGGCCGGCCACGCCGCTGCCGAAGGCGAACAGCACCGCCAGCAGCAGCAGCGCCGGCAGTCCGCGCGCCCACAAGCGTGCAGCGGCCGAAGGCAGGATCATGATGCCGACCGCCATCAGCGTGCCGAGGGCATGGAAGCCGCTGACCAGGTTCAGCACCACCAGCATCAGGAAGCCGTAGTGCGCCACCGGCGACCAGCGGCTGACGCCGCGCAGGAAGGCGGGATCGAAGCACTCCATCACCAGCGGCCGGAACAGCACGGCGAGGCAGAACAGCGTGACGCTGGCGATCGAGGCGATCAGCAGCAGCGAGCCGTCGTCGAGCGCCAGCACCGAGCCGAACAGCACGTGCAGCAGGTCGAGGTTGCGGCCGCGCAGCGACACGATCATGACCCCGGCCGCCAGCGACAGCAGGTAGAAGGCGGCGAGGCTGGCATCCTCCTTCAGCACCGAGGCGCGCGTCACCAGGCCGGCGGCCAGCACCACGACGATGCCGGCGACGATGCCGCCGATCGTCATCGCGCCGAGCGACAGGCCGAAGGCCAGGTAGCCGAGCGCCGCGCCGGGCAGGATGGCGTGGCTCATCGCGTCGCCCATCAGGCTCATGCGGCGCAGCAGCAGGAACACGCCGACCGGCGTGGCGCCGAGCGCCAGCGCCAGGCAGCCGGCAAGCGCGCGGCGCATGAAGGCGAAGTCGGTGAAGGGGGCGAGCAGGAATTCGGTCACGATGAGAGGAGGAGCGTTGGCAGCGCAGCGGCTGCGGATCAGTGCCGGTGCGAGCCGTGTTCGTGGTGATGGGCATGCCCGTGGGCATGTGGGCCGGCATCCGGAGGCAGGGCCTGGGCCGGCTGTTCGATCTGGCACTCCGGCGCATCCTCGTCGAAGGCCTCGGACAGGCGGCGCGCGCGCGCCAGCATCTCCGGCGTCAGCACCTGGGCGGTGGGGCCGAAGGCGACGGGTTCGCGCGACAGCAGCAGGCAGGTGGGGAAGTGGCGGCGGACCTGTTCGAAGTCGTGCACCACGGTCAGTACCGTGCGGCCTTCGCGGTGCCAGCCGAGGATGAGCTGGACCAGGTCGTCCACGGTGCGGCTGTCGATGGCGGCGAAAGGCTCGTCGAGCAGGATCAGCGGCGCATCCTGCAGCATCAGCCGGGCGAAGCGCGCGCGCTGCAACTGGCCGCCCGACAGCGAGCCGATCGGACGCGCCTCGAAGCCGGACATGCCGACCGCGGCCAGCGCCTCGCGCACCCGCTGGCGCTGCTGTCGCGACAGTCCGCCGAAAGCGCCGATCTCGCGCCACAGGCCCATCGCGACGACGTCGAACACCGAAACCGGAAAGCTGTGGTCGATCTCGCCGCGCTGCGGCAGGTAGGCCAGCGCGCCCGGCGGCAGGCCGGGCATCAGGATGCGGCCGCCGATCGGGCGCAGCTCGCCGGCGATGCCTTTCAGCAGGGTCGATTTGCCTGCGCCATTGGGGCCGATGACGGCGACCAGGGCGCCGGCGGGGATGTCGCCGCTCAGGTGGTGCACCGCCGGATGGCGGTCGTAGCCGAGCGTCAGGTTCTCGATGCGGATCAGCGGGGGCGGGGCGGGGTGCATGTCCTCAGTCCAGCGCCCACAGCACGGCCAGCCACAGCAGGCCGGTGGCGAGCGCAGCGGCGCCCAGGCGGGCGACGACACCGACGCCGAGCAGGCTGCGAGGCGGGTACGGGGGGTAGGCGTGTGAATCCTGCGAGGCGCGCGCCTGGGCGGAGCGTGCGGGCGTGGCAGCGGCTGGACTGCCTTGGTCGTGGGCGCTCATCGCTTGGCCGCCTTGGCACCTTCGCGCCCGCAGTCGGCACAGGCGCCGTGGAACACCAGTTCGCTGCGGGCGAGCTCGAAGCCGGCCGGCAAGGCCGGGTCGGGGCCGGCGGGCACGTCTTCCAGGCACAGGATCTGGCCGCAGCGGTCGCAATGGAAGTGCGCGTGGCGGTGTTCGCCGTCGCTGCGGATCTCGAAGCGCCAGGCCCGTTCGCCGCCGGCGATGCGCTGCGCGATGCCTTGTTCGACCAGCCAGTCGAGCGCGCGGTAAAGCGTGACGCGGTCGTGCGCGATGCCGGCCGCCGCCAGCGTGGCGCCGATCTCGTCGTGCGACAGCGGATGCGGGCTGGCCTGCAGTGCTTCGATGACGGCCACGCGTGTGCGCGTGACCCGGCCGCCATGAGCGGCGATCAGCTCACGGGCGGGAACGAAGGCGGGAGGCGGATGGTCTGGCATTGCGGTCACGGGTGGGCCAGCGAGGCGGGCAAGAGTGGCGAAATCGAATGGATGAAATCTGGGGGCGGAAATGGAAAGGAACTTGTCCGTGTTTGATGCAACATTGTAGCATTAAAAGCGCCTCGATCGAGCCTGATCCGTTCCCGGAGGAATGATGAAACCTGCACGCCTTGTCATGACCACCCTTTGCGCGCTGTTCGGCGCGATGCCCTTCCACGCCTTGCACGCCCATGAAGGGCATGATCACCAGACCCATGCTGCACACGAACATGGCGT
The DNA here is from genome assembly GCF_048398245.1 of Thauera butanivorans. NCBI lineage: Bacteria > Pseudomonadati > Pseudomonadota > Betaproteobacteria > Rhodocyclales > Zoogloeaceae > Thauera > Thauera butanivorans. The sequence goes on along the minus strand of NZ_CP183038.1, from coordinate 3,968,745 downwards.
GGCCACGCTGCGGGTGGCGAGCGCCGACAAGGCGCTGGTGATCGAATTCCTCAGCCCGCTCGACAACCTGGTGGGCTTCGAGCACGAACCGCGCAGCGACGAGCAGCGCAAGGCCATGGCCGATGCCGAAGTGCTGCTGCGCGATGGTGCCGCGCTGTTCAGCCTGCCGGCCGCGGCTGGCTGCCAGCTGCTGGGGGCGAAGCTCGATTCGCCGTGGCTGCAGAGCGAACAGCCCGACCATGACCACGGCCATGGACACAGCGACGCACATGGCGCGACGGAGCATGAGGGCCACGCCGATCTGGCGGCGAGCTATCGCTTCGAATGCACCGCGCCCGACAGGCTCGACAGCCTGCATGTCCGCTTGTTCGACAGCTTCCCGCGACTGCGTGAAGTGCGCGTCGAGCGGGCGACGGCATCCGGTCAGGGCGCTGCGGTGCTGACTCCCGCCAAGGCCGAACTGCCGCTGTGACGTCGGATGCGGCATCTGGCGCCGGCTGCGCTGCGGTCGCGGTCGGCGGCCTGCGCTATCGCTGGCCGAAGGCGCGCGTCGACTGCCTGGCGATCGACGATCTGACGCTGGCGGCCGGCGAGCGCGTATTTCTGCGCGGCCCCAGCGGCAGCGGCAAGACCACGCTGCTGTCGCTGGTCGGCGGCGTGATCCAGCCGCAGGCGGGCGGGGTCTGCGTCGCCGGCCAGCCGCTCTCGCGCCTGTCGGCGGGCGCGCGCGACCGTTTTCGCGCCGACAACATCGGTTTCGTCTTTCAGCTTTTCAACCTGCTGCCCTACCTGTCCGCGCGCGACAACATCCTGCTCGCCTGCCGCTTTTCCGCGGCGCGGCGGGCGCGGCTGCGCGCCGCGGGCGTCACGGCCCAGGCCGAGGCCGGGCGCCTCGCCGCCCGCCTCGATCTCGACGCCGGGGCGATCGAACGTCCCGCGGCCGAACTGTCGGTCGGCCAGCAGCAGCGCGTCGCGGCGGCGCGGGCGCTGATCGGCCGGCCCGGCCTGATCATCGCCGACGAGCCGACTTCGGCGCTCGATGCCGACCGCCAGCAGGCCTTCGTCGACCTGCTGCTGGGCGAGTGTGCGGCCTCGGGCGCGGCACTGCTGTTCGTCAGCCACGACTTGCGGCTCGCGGCGCATTTCGACCGCGTGCTCGATCTGGCGCAGATCAACCATGCCACGGCGGTGGAGGCCGGAGCATGACGCCGATGCTGGCGCTCAGCCTGCGCAGCATCGGCAACCGCCGCCTGTCGGTGGCGCTGACGGTGATCGCGGTCGCGCTGTCGGTGGCCTTGCTGCTGGGCGTGGAGCGCTTGCGCAACGATGCGCGCGAGGGCTTTGCGCAGACGATCTCGGGTACCGATCTGGTGGTCGGCGCGCGCGGCGGTGCGGTGCAGTTGCTGCTGTACTCGGTGTTCCACATCGGCAATGCCAGCAACAACGTGTCGTGGCAGAGCATGCAGCGCATCGCCGCGCTGCCGCAGGTGAAGTGGCTGGTGCCGATCTCGCTGGGCGATTCGCATCGCGGCATGCGGGTGGTCGGCACCACGGCGGATTTCTTCGCCCACTATCGCCACGGTGCCGGCCGCGCATTGGCCTTCGCGCAGGGGCGCGCCTTCGCTGCGGTGCCGGACGGCATCTTCGAGGCCGTCGTCGGCGCCGAAGTGGCGGCGCGCTTCGGCTATCGCCCCGGCCAGCGGATCGTGCTCAGCCATGGCAGCCTGGGCGGGGAGGGCGGGCCGCGCTTCGCCGACCATGCCGACAAGCCTTTCACCATCGTCGGCGCGCTGGCGCGCACCGGCACGCCGGTCGACCGCAGCGTGCTGGTGGGCTTGGAGGGCATCGAGGCGATCCATATCGACTGGCACGGCGGCGCGCCGATCCCGGGGCTGTCGATCGCGCCCGAGCAGGTGCGCAAGTTCGACCTCAGCCCGAAGTCGGTCACCGCCGCGCTGGTCGGCCTCGACAGCCGCATCGCGGTGTTCCGCGTCCAGCGCCAGATCAACACCATGGCCGGCGAGCCGCTGACGGCGATCCTGCCCGGCGCCACGCTGCAGGAGCTGTGGTCGCTGGTGGGCATGGCCGAGCGTGCGCTGCTGGCGGTGTCGGCGCTGGTCGTGGCCGTGGGCCTGGCCGGCCTGGTGGCGGTGGTCGTCGCCAGCCTGGGCGAGCGCCGCCGCGAACTGGCGATCCTGCGTGCGCTCGGCGCCAGTCCGCTGCAGATTTTCGCCTTGCTCGCCTTCGAAAGCCTGCTGCTGTCGCTGGCGGGCATCGTGCTCGGGCTCGGTCTGCTGTATGGTGCGGTCGCCGTGGCGGCGCCGTGGCTGGCCGCCCAGTACGGCCTGAATCTCGTGCCGGGCTGGCCGTCGGCGGGCGAATGGCGTCTGCTGGGTGCGGTGCTCGGCGCCAGCCTGGCGGCGAGTCTGGTGCCGGCATGGCGCGCCTACCGTTACTCACTGGCCGATGGCCTGACGATCAGGATATGAAGATGTCTGTGTTGCGCCCGTTTCCCTTGCGTTTCCTCCGCGTCGGCGCACTGGCTGGCGCGCTCGTGCTGGCGGGTGGTTTCGGCTTCGCCCTGGCCGCGTTCGCGCAGCCCGGCGGCGACTACCAGATCGGCGACCGGCTCGAGCCGGCGAAGGAAAAGGCGGGAAAGAATGCCGGGAAGGGCGCGGCCGCGCGTTTCCGCGAGATCAACTGGGACGATCTCATCCCTGCCGACTGGGATCCGCAGAAGTTCTTCGCCGACCTGCAGATCGACGATCTGCAGGACAACGATCCGCGCGCGATGGAGATCATGACGCGGATGCGCGAGGAGTGGGGCCGCGCGCCGGTGGTCGAGCGCCTGTCGGGCCAGTCGGTGCGCATTCCCGGCTTCGTCGTGCCGCTCGAAGGCGACGGCGCCACGATCCGCGAATTCCTGCTCGTACCCTACTTCGGCGCCTGCGTCCATGTGCCGCCGCCGCCGGCCAACCAGCTCATCCACGTGATTCCCGACAAGCCGGTGCCGGCCGGCATGAACATGTCGCCGGTGTGGGTGGATGGCGTGCTGAACGTGGGCCGGATCGATTCCGAAATGGGTAGCGCCGGCTACCAGATGCGTGGCATCAGGGTCGAGGAGTACAAGGAACCGCTGCCGCGCTGAGGTCATTGCCTGACAGCCAGGCAACATTTTTTGATGCTTTCATCATGAAAGCCCATCCGTTTCCGGTCTGATGATCAGCCGGGAAGCGATGCCTGCCTTCGTCAGCCCGGCCTACGCATTGATGTCCTGTTTCAACGCTTTTGCGCCCAGAAAAGCCAGATTTACAGAAAATGACACAAGCAATTTAATTGTCGGAAAATTTTACAGTTCCTGTCTGAAATGATCAAAAAAACTCATGGCAGATCAGCTCGAAAAAATTCTCGCTGCCGCCGTGAAAAAAATCACGATGTCCTGAGCGGAATAAGCAAATCAAGAGTTTAGGGCGGCTGTTTGATGGAAAATGATGCGGAATGAGGGAGTTTAAAGATATTTGGCAGATTGTTCTGATCGGAGTGCAAAAAAATGGCACGTTTATTGCTAAAGCTCAGCTGAAAGTAGCACCGATTTGAACGAACGATGAACGAGAGGTTTTCCATGTCGTGCAAGAACTGGTTTGTGTCCAAACAAGCGATGCTTTCGAGCCTGGCCGCGGCCACGGCGCTGTGTTTTTCGGCAGCGGCTTCTGCCGCTCCCTCTGCGTTCGACGGAGGGCTGCCGGGCGGCTGGACGGGCCTGGGAGGCTACGGCACTTCGGGTGCGGATGGGGTGGTGACCGCTTCGCCCGAAGGTGGCGCCTATGGCTGGGTGTCGACGAACGGTGGCGTTTCCGGCGCCTCCCTGCCCGGAATCGGTGGCGCCAACGGGTCGCTGCTGCGGAGCAGCGCATTTTCTGCCAACGCGGGCGACAGCCTTGAGTTCTACTTCAACTACATTACTTCCGACGGCGGTGCGTACACCGATTATGCTTGGGCGCGTCTGCTGTTCGCCGATCTGACGGAGGTTGCCGTGCTATTCACTGCCCGCACGGCTCTGGACGGAAACAGTGTCCCCGGTTTTGGTATGCCGGACATCAAGGCGGACATCGATCCGCAGTTCGTGACCACGACTCCCGGCGCCCCCGCTTGGTTGCCGCTCGGCAGTAGCTCTGGCACATGCTTTGACGATGGATGCGGATATACAGGCTGGGTCAAGTCGACGTACAGCATTGCCAATGCCGGTGATTACATTCTGGAGTTCGGTGTTGCGAACTGGGATGACGAGTTTTATCAGTCCGGCCTTGCCTTTGATGGCATCACCGTTGGTGGCCAAGCCATCGATCCGAACCCCGTGCCGGAACCCGCTTCGCTCGCCCTGCTCGGCCTCGGCCTTGCCGGGCTTGCCTGGAGGGGGCGCCGTCGGGCAGCTTGATCGCGTGGTCGTTCTGTGCTTTGCCTGCCTACAACAGCCCACCGTCGTCGTCGAGCAAGCTGGGGGCGCTCAGTGAGGCGCGCAGATTGCGGCGTTGCAGCAGGCGGTTCTGTGCGGGGAGGGGAAGGTCGGTGAAGCGGATCACATCCTTGGCGAGCAAGGTGTCGATCAGGTCTTCCAGTACGCGGATGAGGCCCTGGTCGGAGTGTTCGAGGGATACGCGAACCTGCTCCGGAGCAGGCTTGTCGGTGATGCTGGCGGTCAGCGCGCCGAGTTCGGGGCTGCCGGGTTCGACCCACTCTCCGGCTGTTGCCGAGGCCGCCAGTCGTGCTGCAATGATTTTTCCGCTGGAATCCCGCTCGACGAATGGCATGCTGCGGCCTCCGTGGCTATTTCTGGTTCAGAAGACGCCGAGCTTGCGGCGCTGGATCACGGTGTCGAAGATCGACAGGTAGCGCGGCGCGACCTTGCTGATGTGGAAGCGCTGGTGGGCGTCGGCTAGCGCATTTTCCCCCAGATGCTCGAAGCTGTGCGGCGCGTCGATGATTTCGGTGGCGTAGCGCACCCAGCTTGCCATGTCGTCGTATTTGCACAGTAGGCCGTTGTGGCCGTGGCGGATAACTTCGGGTACGAAGCAGCGGTCGCTGGCGATGATCTTCTTGCCGCGGAACAGCAGTTCGAACAGCCCCCAGTTGGCCGAGCCGAACTGCAGCGGGTAGAGGAACATGTCCATCGCTTCGACGTAGCTTGCGAAGTCATCGTAGCCGGCGAAGCTGACATGCTGGAAGCTCGCGCCCTCGCCCAGCGTGATGCCTTCGCGCTGCAGCACATACTGCATGAAGGATTCCGGCCGCGATTCGGCCGGGAAAGCGCTCTGCAGAAAGGCCTCCTCGTAGCTGTAGAGCACCTTCGGTGCCCCACAGAAGACGAAGCGCACTTGTGGTCGGACCTTGAGGATTTCCTTGGCGATCAGGATGAACTGCTCGAACCCCTTGGCCGAGGATAGATCACGTGCGCTGAATCCGATGTGGAAGACGTCCTCCTCCCTGGCGAAGGTCGACGGTTTGCGGGCAATGTCGAAGCCCTCCATCTGCGGCACGATGCGATCGTGCAGGCAGCGCGGGAACATCTCGCGGGCGTAGACGCTGGGCACGATCACCATGTCGCTCTTAAGCGCCTGGTGATAGCTCGTCATTTCGAACACCTTGTCGCGGAAAGTGGCGTAGTCCGGCTGCGGGTACTTCGGGTCGTGGCCGTGATGGCCGAAGGACGGGAATTCGATGTAGGTGACGATGGGAATATCGAACTCGTCGAAGAGCTGCAGCGGAAAACCGCCCGAGCCGTGGGCGACGATGAGGTCGATGCCGGTCTTCTTCAGCAGTTCGCCGATTGCCTGTTTGATGAGGAAGGAACGCTGGACCCGGGCTTCGAGATTTCTGGTGTAGAAGTAGCTGTTCGAGTTCTCGCCAGCCATGGCGAATGGCACCAGATTGGGGATCCTGTCCTTGTTGGCATTGTAGACACCGGTTGTACACAGGAACCAGGAGTGTGCCAGCCCTTCGCTGTTCAGGTATTCATGCAGGGTCTGGAACTGGCCCAGGCCTTCGTGGATGAACAGTATCCTCATCGATTTCTCATCTCTCTGGAAAAGGGCGCGGCGGCAGGCCGGAGCCTGCCGCCATCTTCCACGAACGACAGTGCGTCATTCGACAGTCGGCGTGTTTAGCAGCAACTGGCTGGCCGGGTCCGGCTGGAAGGGTGCGAACACGTCGGAGCCCGTGTCCCCGCTTCCGCTGGCAGAGCTGCCTCCGCCGGTCAGGCTGTCGTCCTGGGGCAGCACGTCGCTTGCCGACAGGGGCTGGCCGGTGGCAGCCTGGCTTTGTACGGTATCGGTCGCCGTACCGGTCACGGTTGCGGTATCGGTGATCGTTTCCGTGGCCGTCGAAAGCGTCACGGTCTCGGTCCATTGGCTGAGCGTGACGGTCTCGGTGTACTCGGTGATGGTTTCGGTGCCACCGGTGGCGGTTTCGGTCATCGCGGTGCCGCTGACGGTTTCGGTGCCGTTGGTGACGGTGTCGGTCAGGGTTGTGCCTGAGACGGTCTCGGTACCGCTGGTGATAGTCTCGGTGACGGCGGTGCCGGAGACGGTCTGCGTACCGCTGGTGACGGTTTCGGTCAGTGTGGTGCCGGAGACGGTTTCGGTGTCGTTGGTGACGGTTTCGGTCAGTGTGGTGCCGGTGACGGTCTGCGTGCCGCTGGTGACGGTTTCGGTCAGCGCGGTGCCGGAGATGGTTTCGGTGCCGCTGGTGACGGTCTCGGTGATGGTGGTGCCTGAGACGGTTTCGGTGCCGTTGGTGATGGTCTCGGTGACGGTGGTGCCGGAGGTGGTTTCGGTGCCGTTGGTGACGGTCTCGGTGACGGTGGTGCCGGTGACGGTCTGCGTGCCGTTAGTCACGGTTTCGGTCAGTGTGGTGCCTGAGACGGTTTCGGTGCCGTTGGTGACGGTCTCGGTGATGGCGGTGCCGGTGACGGTCTGCGTGCCGTTAGTCACGGTTTCGGTCAGTGTGGTGCCTGAGACGGTTTCGGTGCCGTTGGTGACGGTTTCGGTGATGGCGGTGCCGCTGACGGTTTCAGTGCCGCTGGTCACCGTGTCGGTCATGGCAGTACCGGTGATGGTCTGCGTGCCGCTGGTGACGGTTTCGGTCAGCGCGGTGCCGGAGACGGTCTCGGTGTCGGTTGTGATGGTTTCAGTCAGCATCGTGCCAGTGATGGTTTCCGTGCCGCTGGTGACGGTCTCGGTCATTGCCGTGCCCGTTTCGGTGATCGTCTGGGTGACTGCGATCTCCTGCTCGCCGCCTGCCTGGATTCCGCCGATCCTGAATCGGCCCTCAACATGTTCGATACGGAAGTTACTGAAAGGGGTTTCGGAAGTAATCGTGATGTCGTGCTCACCCTTGCCTACGGTGTAGCGCGTGGTGACACCATTGACCGTTATGTCCATCGTGCTACTCGAGCCTGTTCCCTCGATCTTCATCACCAGGGAATAAATGGCAGCAGGTTCGTCATTCACGACAACGACGATGCTCACCGCTTCGTCGTCGTTCATATGTGTATTGTCGATACCCAGCCAGCCATTGTTGGTGTTGACTTTGTGACCGTCATCGGCCCAGTACTCGATTTGCAGTCCGTCGGCCGTAGCGATGTACCCGCCTGATGGCCCGCCTGCCTGGATGTCGTGATTCTGGCTGGCGAACGGCGTGGTAGTGGTGGTGACGACGGTATCCGTGGCCGAAGTCATGGTTTCGGTCATGACGGTGCCGGAGACGGTTGCGGTGTTGCTGGTGACGGTTTCGGTCAGTGCGGTGCCGGTGACGGTCTGCGTGCCGTTGGTCACTGTGTCGGTCTGCGCTGTGCCGGAGGTGGTTTCGGTGCCGTTGGTGACGGTCTCGGTGACGGCGGTGCCGGTGACGGTCTGCGTGCCGCTGGTGACGGTTTCGGTCAGCGCTGTGCCTGAGACGGTTTCGGTGCCGTTGGTGACGGTTTCGGTGATGGCGGTGCCGCTGACGGTTTCAGTGCCGCTGGTCACCGTGTCGGTCATGGCAGTACCGGTGATGGTCTGCGTGCCGCTGGTGACGGTTTCGGTCAGCGTGGTGCCGGAGACGGTTTCGGTACCGCTGGTGACAGTCTCGGTGACGGCGGTGCCGGAGACGGTCTGCGTGCCGCTGGTGACGGTTTCGGTCAGTGCGGTGCCGGAGACGGTTTCGGTACCGTTGGTGATGGTCTCGGTGACGGCGGTGCCGGAGACGGTCTGCGTGCCGCTGGTGACGGTTTCAGTCAGTGCGGTACCGGAGACGGTTTCGGTACCGTTGGTGATGGTCTCAGTGACGGCGGTGCCGGAGACGGTCTGCGTGTTGCTGGTGACGGTGTCGGTCAGTGTGGTGCCGGAGACGGTTTCGGTACCGTTGGTGATGGTTTCGGTGACGGCGGTACCGGAGACCGTCTGCGTGCCGCTGGTGGTGGTTTCGGTCAGTGTGGTGCCGGAGACGGTTTCGGTGCCGTTGGTGACGGTCTCGGTGACGGCTGTGCCCGTCACGGTCTGCGTGACGATGCCGGTGACCGTGTCGGTGATGATGCCGGTGATGGTATCGGTGATCGGCTGAGTGACGGTATCGGTTAGCGTAACGGTATCGGTTAGCGTAATGGTGATCGTTTCGGTGACGTTTTCCGTCGGCGGCGGCACGATGGCGCTGGGAGATTCGAGGATCTCGTCGATCGTGGCGCCCAGGAAGAGCGGGGTCTCGTCCTGGGGCAGGAAGCCGAACTCGAACTCGACCGGGGTGATGCCTTCGGCAATGCGCAGCAGGCGCACGAAGCTGTTGCCGTCGCCGCTGCTGCCGCCAGCCAAGCCGGCTGCCGGAGCTTCGAGTCCGGCATCCAGATCGCCGCCCTGCTCCAGCATCTGGATCACGCGTTCGATATCGGCGCCGGCCAGTTGGGCATCCTGTGCCTGCGGGCGGGTGGTTTCGTCCATTTCGGCGCTGATGGTGACGGTCTGGTTTTCACCGATGCCGAAGAGGGAGCCATCGTTCGTTATCAGTTCGATACGGCTGCCGGCGGAGGTGATGACGGTTTCGCCTTCATGCAGCGCGTTGCCGGGTTGGAGCGGGCGCATGTTGCCATCGGTGTCGCGCGCGAAGGCGGTGCCCTGGATGGCGATGACGGTTGCGACAGGGGGAAGGGCGCTGGCCATTGGAAACCTCTTCTCGATCTGGGAACATGCCGGCCGTCAGTGCGGTCGGGCGGGATTCTGCAACGGCTTCATGCTATTGCCCGCCAGCCGCCATGGCGATTGGACGAAAGGACAGGCGAGGCAAAATTTCACGAAACCTCGGCACTCGTGCCGGAAAGACTGGCGGCTTCCCTGGCGCCGGCGCCGATGCGCAGGGCGAGCTGCAGTCGGTCGCGGACGCCGAGTTTTTCGAATGCCGCGCCGAGATGGGCCTTGATCGTGCGCTCGGTGATGCCGAGTGCGCGTGCGATTTCCTTGTTGCTCATTCCGCAGGCCACCGCGCGTGCCACTTCGAGTTCGCGCTGCGACAGCAAGTCGAGGGCGCTGTCGCCAGCGGGGGGCAGGCGTGGCTGCAAAGCGCCCAGCAGGCGGGAGATGAGATCTTCGCCGACCCACAGGCCGCCGTGTTCGATAACCGTGGCGATCTCGCGCAGTAGCGCCGGGCTTGCGAGCGCGTGGGCATAGCCGCGGGCGCCCAGTTCCAGAGCGGAGATTGCTTCCTGTTGATCGGGTTGCAGCGACAGCAGCACGACGCTGCATCCATTCTGTCCGGTCAGATCGACGATGCGGTTTCGCCAGTCCGGCAGCTCGGCGCTCAGCCAAACGAGGTCGCCGGGGCCGATGGCAAGTCCGCTGCCGGACTCGGCGATCAGTGCCCGAGGGATGGCTTCTCGCCAGCGGGCGGTCACCATCCGGTCGCCGCTAATGAAAATGTGTTGGTTCATCGTTCTGTCAGTGCGTTGGCTTTTGCCCGCAGCACGGGCTTGAGCAGATAGGAAAGGATGGTTTTCTTGCCGGTGAGGATATCCACGTCGGCCATCATGCCCGGGATGATGGGAAGGCCCTCGCCCAGCGTCGATTCGTGGGTCCGCACGCGGACGACATAGGCGGCGTTGCCTTTTTCATCGACCACGGTGTCCGCCGAAATATGCTCGACCTCGGCCTGGAGTCCGCCGTAGATGGCGAAGTCGTAGGCGGAGAACTTGACCAGCGCCTGCTGGCCGGGGCGAAGGAAGGCGATGTCGCTCGGCTTGATCCTGGCTTCGAGGATCAGCGCATCGTCGAGCGGCACGATCTCCACCACTTCCTTGCCCGGCTGGACCACGCCGCCGACGGTGTTCACCCGCAGGCGCTGCACGGTGCCGCGCACCGGCGAGCGGATGTCGGCATGCTTGACGCGGTCGGCCAGCATACGGCTGCCTTGCGACAGGCTGCTCAGCCGCGACATGGTCTCGGAGAGCTCGCCGCGCAACTGGTTGCGGACGTTCAGCTCGATCTCCTGGATCTTGCGCGTCGATTCCGTGATTGCCGACTGCACCCGCGATATCTGTGCCGCGGCCTGGTCGCGCTCGCCGCGCAGGCGGGCGACGTCGCGTTCCAGGCGCAGCAGTTCGACTTCGGAAACCGCGCCCGACGAGGCCAGCGGCTTGGTCACCTTCAGTTCCTGCTGGGCGAGGCCGAGGGCGCTGCCGGCTTGCGAATGGCGCGCCCGGACTTCGTTCAGTTCCTGTTCGCGCTGGCGCCGCTGGTCGCGGGCGATCGAAAGCTGTGCCTCCATCTCGGCCTGCGACGACTCGTAGAGCCGGCGTTCGTGGGCGACGATGTCTGCCGCTTCCTGCTCGACTTCCGCCGGCGGGGAGAACGGCGTGCCCTGGGTCAGCGCCTCGAGCCGCGCGCGCTTGGCTTCGAGCGACAGGTATTCGGCACGGTTTTCGAGCAGCGAGGACATGAAGCGGGTGGGGTCGACCTTCAGCAGCAGTTCGCCGGCTTCGACGACCTGGCCTTCGCGCACTTCGATGCTGTCGACCACGCCGCCGTCGACCGATTGCACGATCTGCAGTTGGCGCGACGGAATCACCCTGGCCTCGCCACGGGTGACTTCATCCACCTTGGCGAAGGCTGCCCAGACCAGCAACAGTACCACCGCCACTGCGGCGACGCGCAGCAGGGCGCGGGCGCGCAGCGGTTCCTGCTGCAGGCGGGCCCAGTCGGCATCGCTCGACCAGTCGAGGCTGTCGTCGCGCTCGATCGAGCTCAGCCGCGACAGCATTCCGCCGAACATCCGGCTGCCGGCATTCGCAGGGCGGCCGGAGAGCTCGCCGATGCTCTTGAAGGCGCGTTCTTCGATGGCGCCCATCACGCACCCCTTCCGATACGGCCCTGGCGCAAGGCTTCGACCACCTGCGCCTTGGGTCCGTCGGCGACGATGCGGCCGCCGTCGAGGACGATGATGCGGTCGACCAGATCGAGCAGCGAAGTGCGGTGCGTGACGATCAGCAGCGTCTTGTCGTGGGCGAATTCGGCCAGGCGGCGCTTGATCGTTTCCTCGCTCGAGTGGTCCATCGACGCGGTCGGTTCGTCGAGCAGCAGCATGGGCGGGTCGTTGATGACTGCGCGGGCGATGGCGACGCCCTGGCGCTGGCCGCCGGAGAGGGATTCGCCGCGCTCGCCGATCAGCATGTCGAAGCCGCGCGGATGCGAATTGACGAAATCGAGGATGCCGGCCGTCTCGGCGGCGCGGATGACTGCCGCATCGTCGGCCTGCGGCGCGGCGATGGTGATGTTCTCGCGCAGGGTGCCGTAGAACAGCGTGCTGTCCTGCTGCATGTAGCCGATGTGGCGGCGGAGCTCGGCGGGGTCGAGCTGGCGCTGGTCGATGCCGTCGATCAGCACTGCGCCGGCGCTGGGCCGGTACAGGCCGAGGATCAGCTTTTCCAGCGTCGTCTTGCCCGAGCCGATGCGACCGAGGATGCCGACCCGTTCGCCCGGGCGGATGCGCAGCGACACCGTGCGCAAGGACTCGGTTTCCTGGCCGGGGTAGGTGAAGCTGACGTCGCGGAATTCGATTTCGCCGCGGAAGCTGCCGCGGCTGATGAAGCTGCTGCCTTCGGGGCGTTCGACTTCACGCTTCATCATCTGGTCGAGCGATTCGAGCGCGGTGGAGGCATTGTGGTACTGGACCAGCAGGCCGGCGACCTGGCCGATCGGTGCCATCGCACGGGATGACAGCAGATAGCAGGCGATCAGGCCGCCCATCGACAGCTCGCCGCGGCCGATCAGATACACGCCGAGCACGATCATCGACACGCTGACCAGTTGCTGCACGGTCGAGGTGCCGTTGCTGACGGTGGCCGACAGCAGCCGCAGCTGCGCCGCAACCCGGGCGAGAAGCGCGGCGCTCTTTTCCCACTTGAGTTGCAGCGGCGCCTCGGCGCCGAGCGACTTGACGGTTTCGAGTCCGACCAGGCCTTCGATGAGCGTGGCGTTGCGCTGGGCGCCGGCGCGGTAGGTCAGCTCGGACAGCTCGTGCATGCGGCGCTGCACGCTCAGGGCGTAGAGCAGCACGATGGCGACGCCGGCGGCGAAGGGCAGCAGCATCGGCCACGCGATCCAGCCGATCACCGCCAGGAAGACCACGGCGAAGGGCACGTCGATGAAGGCCACCACCGTTGCCGAGCCGATGAAGTCGCGCACCGATTCGAATGCGCGCAGGTTGGCGGCGAAGGAGCCGGCCGAGGCGGGGCGCGCTTCCATGCGCATGCCGAGCACGCGCTCCATGATCAGCGCCGAGATCCTCAGGTCGGCACGGTTGCCGGCCAGGTCGACGAAATAGCCGCGCAGCGTGCGCAGCACGAGGTCGCCGACCAGTACGACGATGACGCCCGCGGCAAGCACCCACAGGGTTTCGACCGCGTTGTTGGGTACCACGCGGTCGTACACGTTCATGGTGAACAGCGGCACGCCGAGTGCGAAGACGTTGATCATGAAGGCGGCCAGCAGCACGTCCCGGTACAGCGAGCGGTTCTCGATGATCGCACCCCAGAACCAGTGTTCGCCGCGGTGGGTGCGCACGGCCGGGGTTCGCGCATCGAAATGCGCTTTCGGCCGCATGTGGATCGCGCGGCCGCTCCAGCGCGCCTGCAATTCCGGCAAGGGGAGGTCGACCACCGCTTCGCCGAGTTCGGGAAAGATCACGCGGGCATGGCTGCGATCCTCGCTCCAGCCCGTCAGCACGCAGGCGGTGTTGCCGTGCAGCAGCAGGATGGTCGGCAGCAGTGCGTCGTTGAGCCCCGCGAGCGGCTTGCACACGATGCGGCTGGTGAAGCCGGCCCGCTTGGCTGCACGCTCGAACTGCGAGGGCTTCAGGCCTTCGGCGCCGACGGGGAGGCCGGCGAGGATCGCGTCGCGCGTCGTCGTGCGGCCGTGGGCGCGTGCCACCAGCAGCAGGCAGTCGAGCAGGTCGTCGGCGGTGCCGGATGGCGTATTTGCAGCCGCTTCGATGGGTTCCGGCGGCGTCATCTCGAGTGGGAAGTCCGCTACAGATCCTTCAGCCACGAGTCAGGCAACCTTTCAGAAAGAAATGGTGAATCAGGCACGTCCGGGTACGGCTCGATGTGATGTCAGTGGCATCGGCCGGGTGTCGCCGGGAAGTGCCGGCCACACCCGGAATTCTGGCATGCAGCTGCCGTCGTGAAGCGTGACCGTGTTCCTCGATCACGCAAAGAAAGGCGCTGCCGTCACCGCGAGCCGGGCATGGTTCGATCGGGCGCGGCCGGCAGGCCGGGTCCGGTCATGCCGTCCAGTCCGAGCCCGGCCAGGGTCGAGGCTTCGCCGGGATTGCCGACGCCTTCGGCAATCACCGTCAGCCCGATGGAGTGGGCGAGCGTGCATAAGCTGTGTACCAGGGTCTGATTGCCCGGTGTGTGGTCGATGTCGCGGATGAAGGCTGCGCTGATCTTGATGTAATCGAGCCCCAGTTCGTGCAGCCCGGGGATGTGGGCAAAATCCTGTCCGGCATGCTTCAGCCCGACTTTGCAGCCGAGCGCGCTCAATGCGGTGCAGAGCATGCGGAACTCGGTCGGGTGGCGCAGCGCGGAGCTTTCCTGCACGTCCACCCACAGCCGGCGCGCGATCTGGCGATGGGCCTGCAGCGTGGCGATGAAGCTCTCGCGCATGCTGGTGTGGCCGAGCGCCTCGGTGGACAGATTGATTGACAGCCCCGGGCAGGCAGGATCCCTGGCGAGTGTTTCGCAGGCCGTGGCGAGCACCTGCGCATCGATCCGCTCGGCCTGGCCGCAGCGGGCGGCCCAGGGCAGAAATTGTCCGGCATTGAGCCAGTCGCCTGCCAGGCAGAGCCGGACCGGAGATTCGTAATGGATCACCTGCCCCGCCATGTCGAGCACCGGAAAGCGATGCAGGGCCAGGCCGCCGTGCTCCAGCGCTTTCACGATGGCCGTCCGCCAGGCATCGGCGCTGGTGTATAGCGGCGGCCGTGCGTCGGCGATCACGGTGTGGCGGGCGCCGCTCTGTTCAGCCCTGGCGAGGGCGCCATCGAGAGATGCCAGCAAGGGGCCGCGCGCTTCGCCAGCGGTGTAGTGGGCGCTCGCGGCGAAGAGCTCCGCTTCCGGCAATTGCTCGCGCACGAGCGCATGCAATTGCGCGGTCAGTGTGTCGAGCATGCCGAGGCTGTCTTCGCCTTCGCCCTGGGCCAGGAGCGCGAACTCGGATGCGTTCAGGCGGCCATGGTCGAGCCGGGCGGCGGGGAGAGGGAAGGCGCGCAGCGCGGCAGCGAGCCGAACGAGCGTTTCGTCCACCCTGGCGCGCCCGGCGTGCCGGTTCAGTTCGGCCAGGCTGGTGATCCGCAGCGCGTAGATGAAGCCGCTGGCATCGGCGTCGTGGCGCGACAGGGCGGCATCGAGCTGATTCAGGAACTGCGAGCGGTTGAACAGGCCGGTCAGCTCGTCGTGCTGGGTCTGGCGGCGCAACTGCTCCAGTCTTTGCGATTCCTGGGTCAGCATCGTGCGGATGCGTTCGGACAAGGCGTTCAGGGCGCGCACGACGCTGCGGAACTCCAGCGTGCGCGGCTCGGGAATGGTGATGAAGCGGCGGTTGCCGATGGCTTCCGCCTGCTCGACCATGCTTTCGAGCGGACGGGTGAGCCGTTTCAGCGCGAAGGTGCCGATCAGTCCGGCCAGCAGTCCGCTGCCCAGGAACCACCACAGCAACTGCTGGGTGGACGTCCACAGCGAATCGTAGGCGTAGCGGTCGTGCGTCTCGACCTGAAGCGTACCGAACTGGTGCCAGCCGTCCTGTACCTGGGCGATGCCGGCACGGGTTTCGATCGGTACCAGAGCCATGAACCAGTGTGGCGCTTTTGCCGCCTCGCCGCCGTATTCGCGTTCGACGAGCACGTCGCCGCCCGGGCCCGTCAGACGGATCAGGCGATAGTGCCCGGTGTCGAACTGGGCGGCGATCTGCAGTTCGACGGTGACGCCATCCTTGGGCATCTGCGACAGGGACAGGGCCAGCGAGGTGGCGTTGTCCATGTTCTTGAGCGCCAGTTCCTGTTGCAGGTAGTGGCGGGCCGACAAGGTGCTGACGATGAAACTGCCACCGAGCGATAGCGCGGTGACCAGGGCGATCGCGAGCCAGAGTTGCTTGATCAGGGACATGGTGCGGTGGCTCCGGAAGAAAGGGCGTTCATGGCTGTTTGCCGGGAAGGACGAGGCCTTCGGCGCGGGCGCGGTCGAGCACGTCGCGCCAGCGCGACAGCCGGGCGCCAGGGGCGGCCGACGGCTGCAGGGCGCCGGCGACCCACAGGCCATCGGCATTGAAGCTGAATACCGGGAAGAGATCGGGGCGCCGTGCGGCCGGCCGGATGTCGCGGATCAGGTTGTCGAGGATCAGCGGTTCCGCGCTTGGTTCGGGGTAGTAGCCCAGAACCATGTGGGCCTGCGATACCTGGCTGTCCGGTCCGCCGATGCGGGCGCGCACGTAGATCAGGCGGAGGCGGCTGTCGTCGATGCCGAGCAGGCGCAGCGTCATGTACTTGGCGATGGCGAAGTCCTCGCAGTCGCCGGCGGCGCGGGCCAGCGCTTCGAGCGGTGTCGCCCAGTAGTCGGCCACGCGCCATACCGCGATGTCGTCGTCGAAGCGGAGGCGCGCATTGAAGAAGGCATTCACCCGGCTGAGCTTGTCTTCGACGGAATGCCCTTCCTGCTGCAGATCGTCGAGCAGTTGCCGCCAGGCGAGGACAGCTTTCACCGCCGACTGGCCGTAGCGCTGCGCCGCGATCTGCTGCATGCGGTCGAAGCCCGGAAAGGCGGGGACTGCGCCGACAAGGGCGCTGAAGCACAGCATGCACAGCCACGCCGCGAACGCTGGCGGAGCGAGTCCTGAGCGGCGGCGGGCGGTGGCTGTGGCGGGCATGGACGGGGGAGGAGGACTGTGGGGGGCGATTATGGTGGATCGCCGCGGCAGCGGAGCCGTGGCGATGCCCTTAGTTGACCGGCGACGTTAATTAATTGGCAGATGCTTCGGGATCGGGCCATTACCATCGTTGCCGATGCTTGCTGCGGGTTCATGCGTGTGGCGTATGCGCGATGTGCGCCGGACGAGTACATGGGGAAACAAAAAGAATGCAAAGACTATATACGTTGATTTCTGCCGCGGTGCTGGCGGCGCTGCCTTCGTTGTCCGTGGCTCAGGTGCCGGAGCAGTTGCGCGATGCGGCGCGCCAGGCGGTGGTGTCGAACCCCGAAGTGCAGGCGCGCTGGAACGCCTTCAAGGCCTCGGAGGCCGAGCAGGACGCCGTCCGTGGCGCTTATCTGCCGGAAGTCGATCTGGCCGCCGGCATCGGGCGCGAAAGGCTGAAGCGGCCGGGCGAGGATGCCGAAACCTACAGCCGTCGCGGTGCGGTGCTGTCGCTCAGGCAGATGGTCTATGACGGCTTCTTCACCCGCAATCAGGTCAGGCACTTCGGCCACGCCCGGCTGGTGCGCTACCACGAACTGGTCGATGCGTCCGAAAGCGCCGCACTGGAATCCGTGCGTGCCTATGCCGACGTGCTCCGTTACCGCGAACTGGTGGCGCTGGCCAAGCAGAACTATGTCGAGCACAAGCGGGTGCACGAGCAGATTGCCGAACGCGCCAATGCGGGCGTGGGGCGGCGGGTCGACCTGGAGCAGGCAAGCGGGCGCCTGGCGCTGGCCGAGTCGAACCTGTTGACCGAAGTGTCCAACCTGCACGATGTCGGCACCCGCTACCTGCGCATCGTCGGCGCGGTGCCCGACGAGACCCTGGCCGCGCTGCCCGAGGTGCTCGGGCGCGACAAGCTGCCGGCTTCGGTGCATGAGGCGCTGCGTACCGCGTTCACCATCAACCCGGCGCTCTACGCCGCGGTGGAGAACGTGCGTGCCGGCCAGGCGATGGTCGATGCGCGCCGCGCCGCCAACCATCCGCGTCTGGACCTGCGGGCCCACCAGGCGCTGGACCGGAATCTCGACGGCGTGTCGGGCAACACCCGCGAAGGCGTGGTGGAACTCGTGTTCACCTACAACCTGTACCGGGGCGGCGCCGATCAGGCACGAATCCGCCAGGCGGCCGAAGAGCTGAACATCAGCAAGGATCTGCGCGAAAAGGCCTGCCGCGATCTGCGCCAGACGCTGTCCATCGCCTACAACGACAGCCAGCGCCTGCAGGAGCAATTGACGTATCTGGACCAGCATCAGCTGTCGATCGAGAAGGCGCGTGAAGCCTATCGGGCCCAGTTCGACATCGGCCAGCGCACGCTGCTCGACCTGCTCGACAGCGAGAACGAATACTTCCAGGCCCGGCGGGCCTACGTGAATGCCCGCTACGACCTGTCCGTGGCCCAGGCGCGCACGCTCAACGGCATGGGTAGCCTGATGAGCACGCTCGACATCGCGCGCGACGACATGCCGACACCGGCCGAACTGGGCGCCGAGGACGAGACGATCGACCCGGCTTCGATCTGCCCGCCGGATGCGCCGCTGCCGCTCGAGATCGACAAGGAAGCCTTGTTCCAGGCAGCGCTGAGGGAAGCCGGCGAGCGTTGAAGGCCTGCCGTTTCCCCTGGTCTCGCAGCCGGATTCAACGCCCCGTGAACCGGGGCGTTCTCTTGTTCAGGAAGGCGTCCAGCCCTTCGCGGTAATCGTCCGTCGCCAGGAAGTCGAACGCCTGGCGTTTCTCCGCCTCGGACAGCGGCGTGCCGCCCATCAGCCGTTTCACCCACTGCTTGTGCCAGCGCGCGACCAGCGGGGCGCCGGCGCGGATGCGCGCGGCGCAGGCTGCCGCTTCGCCGAACACCTTCCCGTCATCGACGACGCGTGACAGCAGGCCTTTCTGCAGCGCCTCGCGCGCGTCCAGGATGCGGCCCTCGAGCAGGATCTCCAGCACCACCGCCGGGCCGACCAGCGCCAGCAGGCCGGCCATCTCGCCCGGATACATCGAGAATCCCAGCCTGTTGATCGGCGCGCCGAAGCGCGACGACTCGCCGGCGATGCGGATGTCGCAGCAGCCGGCGATCTCCAGCCCTCCGCCGATGCAGGCGCCGCGGATCGCAGCCACCGTCGGCACCGCGCAATTGCGGACGGCCTCCAGCGCGCCAGCGACCAGTTCCTCGTGATAGTGCAGGGCGTCGTCCACCGTGGCGCGCACGGTCAGGAATTCCTCGATGTCGCCGCCGGCGGCGAAAGCCTCGTCGCCGGCACCGCGCAGGATGACGCAGCGTATCGACGGGTCGTTCGCCACACGTTGCATGGCCGCGGACAGGCCGCGCCACATCGCCGCATTCACCGCGTTGAGCTTGGCCGGGTTGTTCAGCGCGATGGTGGCGATGCCGTCCGCGCAATCGAGCGAGATCTTCGAGTCCATGGTATGTGCGTGCAAGCAAATAAAAATTTTCCATACGGACGTGTATGGAATCTTATGAATGATATATCATCCGCCGGATCGGGACGCCGCGTCAGACGGCCGCTCGCTGAAAGGAGGGGTGGAGGAGGCGGCGTTTCACAACGTTGCTTTTCCTTGAGGAGGGAGAAAGTGTCTAGCTCAGTCTATGCGCACATCCGGCGCAATCCGCGGTTTACGGAACTGGTGACCAAGCGGACCCGCTTCGCGGCGGTTCTTGCGGCCATCGTTCTGGTGGTGTTTTACGGTTTCATCCTGCTGGTGGCGTTCGCGCCCGAGCTGATCGGCAAGCGTCTGTTCGAAGGCAGCAACTGGACTTTCGGCATCGTCGCCGGTCTGGTGCAGTTCATCGTTTTCTGGGCCCTGACCCTGGTTTATGTCCGTCGCGCCAACGGCGAATTCGACGACATCAACAAGGAAATCGTCCAGGCTGCATGGAAGGCGGAAAAATGATGAACAAGCGATTCGTATCCCGTATCGGCGCGGCCCTGCTCGCGCTGTCCGTGCCGGCGCTCGCGCTGGCCAAGCCGGCCATCGGCGAAGTGGAGAAGCAGCCGCTGAACCTGCACGCCATCGTGATGTTCTTCGTGTTCGTGCTGCTGACGCTCGGCATCACCTACTGGGCGGCCAGCCGCACCAAGTCGGCGTCCGACTTCTATACCGCGGGCGGCGGCATCACCGGCTTCCAGAACGGCCTCGCGATCGCCGGTGACTACATGTCCGCCGCCACGCTGCTCGGCCTGATGGCGATGATGTACATGCAGGGCGTCGACGCCTACATCTACATGCTGGCCTTCTTCGTCGGCTGGCCCATCATCCTGTTCCTGATGGCCGAGCGCCTGCGCAACCTGGGCAAGTTCACCTTCGCCGACATCACCGCCTACCGCCTCAACCAGGGCAAGGTGCGGACGATGGCGGCGATCAGCTCGCTGACCGTGGTGTGCTTCTACCTGGTGGCGCAGATGGTCGGTGCCGGCCAGCTCATCAAGCTGCTGTTCGGCCTGGACTACAACATCGCGCTGTTCGTGGTCGGTATCCTGATGATGGTGTACGTCACCTTCGGCGGCATGGTGGCGACGACCTGGGTGCAGATCATCAAGGCCTGCATGCTGCTGATCGGCGGTACTGCGGTGGGTGTGCTGGCCTTCAGCCAGTTCGGCTTCTCGTTCGACGAACTGACCACCCGCGCGATGGAAGTGCATAAGCTGGGCCAGAAGCTGCTCAACCCCGGCAGCCTGCTGGCCGATCCGGTCACCTCGATCTCGCTCGGCCTGGGCCTGATGTTCGGTACCGCCGGCCTGCCGCACATCCTGATGCGCTTCTTCACCGTGACCGACGCCAAGGAGGCGCGCAAGTCGGTGCTGTACGCATCGGGCATCGTCGCCTACTTCTTCAACGTCATCGCCATCATGGGCGTGTGCGCGATCATCATCGTCGGCCAGAATCCGCAGTTCTTCGAAGGCGGCGAGATCGGCGGCAAGGTCATCGGCGGCGGCAACATGATCGCCATGCACCTGGCGCAGGCCGTCGGCGGCAACCTGCTGCTGGGCTTCCTGTCGGCCGTGGCCTTCGCCACCATCCTGGCGGTGGTGGCCGGCCTGGCGCTGGCCGGGGCGTCGGCGATCTCGCACGACATCTACGCTCGCGTCATCATGAAGGGCAAGGCCAACGAAGCGACCGAGATCAAGGTCTCCAAGTTCGCCACCATCGGCCTGGGCATCGTCGCGGTGCTGCTGGGCATGGCCTTCGAGAAGATGAACATCGCCTTCATGGTCGCGCTGGCCTTCGGCGTCGCCGCGTCGGCCAACTTCCCGGTGCTGATCCTGTCGATGTACTGGAAGGGGCTGACGACCAAGGGTGCGCTGGCCGGCGGCTATCTGGGCCTGTTCAGCGCGGTGACCTTCGTCGTGCTGTCGAAGTCGGTGTGGGTCGACGTGCTGGGCTTCGCCTCGCCGATCTTCCCCTACACCCAGCCGGCGCTGTTCTCGATGCCGCTTGCCTTCCTCGCTGCCATCCTGGTGTCGAAGATGGACGGCAGCACGGAGGCCAGGGCCGAGATCGAAGCTTTCGAAGACCAGTATGTGCGCGCCCAGACGGGCGTCGGCGCGGCCACGGCTTCGGCGCACTGATGCAGCATTCGGCGCGGGCGCTTCGCCGCTCCGCGCCGCCGATCGGAAAACCCGCCGCACAGCGATGTGCGGCGGGTTTTTGCCATCATGGCGCCGTGCGGCCGGGCTTCCGGCAGGGGCAGGATGGCGGAGTGATAAACTCCCGGGCGATCCATCCTGGTTTTGCCTTCCGGCGGGACCCCATCCCGAAGGAGCCATCGTGCTGCTCGATCAGTTGCTGCTCATCCTGCTGCTCATCGCAGTCAGTGCCTTCCTGTCCATGTCCGAGATATCGCTGGCGGCCTCGCGCAAGGTCAAGCTGCGCCTCCTGGCCGAAGGGGGCGACGCCAAGGCCCGGCAGGTGCTTGCGCTGCAGGACAGTCCGGGCAATTTCTTCACCGTGGTGCAGATCGGGCTCAACGCGGTCAGCATTCTCGGCGGCATCGTCGGCGAACAGGCGCTGTCGCCGCATGTGGAGGCGCTGCTGCGGCCGCTGTACGACGGCCCGATGCTGGGGACGCTGAGCTTCGCCGTGTCCTTCGTGTTCGTGACTTCCCTGTTCGTGCTGTTCGCCGACCTGATGCCCAAGCGGCTGGCGATGGTCAGGCCCGAGCGCATCGCCATGATCGTGGTGCGGCCGATGCTGCTGTGCGTGTGGCTGTTCGCGCCGCTGGTGTGGGTGTTCAACGGCCTGGCGGACATCTTGTTCCGCTGGCTGAAGGTGCCGGGTGCGCGCGCCGAGGACATCACTGCCGACGACATCGTCGCGATGGCCGACGCCGGTGCGCAGACCGGCGCGCTGCTGCGCCAGGAGCAGCACCTGATCAGCAACGTGTTCGAGCTCGATTCGCGCATCGTGCCCTCGGCCATGACTGCGCGCGAGAGCATCGTCTTCCTGACCCTGTCCGAATCGGAGGAGAGTATCCGGCGCAAGATCGCCGAGCACCCGCACGGCAAGTTCCCGGTGTGCGAGGCCGGCATCGACAGCGTGATCGGCTACGTCGACTCCAAGGACATCCTGCCGCGCATCGTCCAGGGCCAGGATCTGTCGCTGCGCACCCAGCCGATCGTGCGCAAGATCCTGATGCTGCCGGACACCCTGAGCCTGTTCGAGGCCCTGGAGCGCTTCCGCGACGCCAAGGAGGATTTCGCCCTGGTCATCAACGAATATGCGCTGGTGGTCGGCCTGCTGTCGCTGCAGGACGTCATGAACACCGTGATGGGCGATCTGGTCAGCCCCTTCCAGGAAGAGCTGATCGTGCGCCGCGACGATCACTCCTGGCTGATCGACGGCGTCACGCCGATCGAGGACGTCATGCAGGCGCTCGATATCGAGGTCTTCGAGGGTTTCGAGAACTACGAGACGGTGGCCGGCTTCCTGATGTACCGCCTGCGCAAGGTACCGCGCCGGACCGATTCGGTACTCTATGCGGGCTACAAATTCGAAGTCGTCGATATCGATAACTACCGCATCGACCAGGTGCTGGTGACGCGGGAGGCGGGGCCGGTCGAATGATGCCGGCGTGAGCCGTAGACGAAAAAACCGCCCCGAGAGGGCGGCTTTTGCTGCGCTGTCGCGGCCGGCTTGTCAGGCCTTCTTGCGACGCAGGGCGCCGAGGCCGATCAGACCGAGGCCCAGCAGAGCCAGCGAACCGGGTTCCGGAACGTTATTGGTCGGCGGGGTATCGTCGTAAGTGTAGGTCACCTTGGCGCCGCAACCGGCAACGGTTTCTTGCGTCACGGTAATGTTGCCGCCGCCGCCGACTTGGGTGTTGCTCACCAGGCTTTCGCACCGCAGATCAAGGGCGCCGCTGCCAATGAATGCAGCAAAGTTTGCGGCGTCAACGTTCAGGATGACCGAGTCGCTGACATCGGTTGTACCCAAGTCGTAGGTTTGACCGGCAGCGATGCTGATCTGGCCGAGCGCGTTCGAGCCCGGGATGGTGCCGGTGTTGAACAACTCGAGCGAAATGATGTCGCCGATGGAGCTGCCCGAGAAAGTCAGGAACAGTGTGCTGGTGAAGCCGAAGTTCTGGGCCTGGGCTGCGCTGTTGAGAATCGAAGCCGACGAAATGGCTTGGCCGAACAGTTCAATCGAAACCGAGTTGAGTGTGCCAAGGCTGGAGTCGAACTGGCTAAGGCCGAGATTCTGATTGATTTCAGTGGTCTGCAGCGACAGCGGAACGTCGTACGAGATCACGGCAGCGTTGGCGCCGGCAGCCAGGGTGGCGAGAGCGATGGCAAAAGCGGTTTTTTTCATGACTTTTTGGTACCTGTTCAAGTGGCTCAGGAGCGTTGATGGAAATGCCAGCTCATTCAAGCATGTACCGTGCCATGCTTTCCAAAGCATTGGAAATAAATGATTTATTTTTTGGCATGAGATTCGGATGCTCTCGGTGTAAAGAAAGCCGACATCGATTTCCGACCATGCCGGATGCGCCCGTCACGGGTGACGCTGTCTTGCCGCCTGATGCAATCCGGTTGAAGGCGGTATTTCGGCCATGCCAATGATGAGGGCTGGCGGTGCCCCGCCTAACCGCCCAGCGTTGCGATGCGCTCGGGCTGCTTCGTCCTCGCGGCCGCGATGCGTGCCACGGCCTCGCGGCCGTTGCGGATGTGGGCGCGCATCAGGGACTCGGCCGCGTCGGCGTCGCGGGCCATCAGTGCACCGAGGATGGCGCGGTGCTCGGCCAGCGATTGCTCGAGCCGCCCTTCCGAAAACAGCGAGTGATGGCGCGAGAGCTTGATGACCTTGCGCAGGTCCTCGATCACGTGCAGCAGCCAGTGATTGTCGGCGAACTCCTGGATGGCGCGGTGAAAGCACTGGTTGGCTTCGAAGAAGCCTTCGATGTCCTGGGCTGCGGCGGCGCGCTCGAGTTCCGCATGTATCGTCTCGAGCTCTTCCAGCTGCTTGTCGCTCGCGCGGGCTACGACCGTGCGCGCGCATTCCCCTTCGAGCAGGGCCATGACGGAGAACACTTCGTCCAGGTCGCGTTCGGAGATCTCGGTCACGTAGCAGCCGCGGCGCGGCTTGAGGGTCACCAGCCCCTCGGACGCGAGCACTTTCAGCGCCTCGCGCAACGGCGTGCGCGAGATGCCGTAATGCTCGGCCAGCGCCTGTTCATCCACCCAGGTGCCGGGAGGGAGTTCATGCGAGAAGATCCGTTCGCGCAGGCGTTCGGCGACTTCCTGGTAGAGGGCGAGTGGAGCGATACGGGATGCTTTCATGGGTGGAATGTGGACGGAGTGTGTTTTTACCGTGTCTTGGCCGGTTTTGGAGATGGCCATTATCGCCCTGTTGCATCGTGTTTGCGTTCATAATTATGGATAAAGTATTATTCAAGGTTTGCAACCAGTCACTCCCTCACGCTGCACGGCATGGGAGGCGCCGGACCATGAGCTGGCGACAGGAGAGGGGCCGTGCAGTGCGACGGGGCGTCGACGGCCGCTCGTGGCATCGCGCCGCGAGCGGCTCCGTCGCCGCAAGCGCCGACCGGGCTGCGCCGCCACCCTGATATTGAACTGCCGCAATTGCGGCGCCTGAGTCCAAGAGGTTTCCATGTCGAACGCCAATGAGCCTATCTACCCCCAGCCCGATCCGGAGGCCTGGAAAAAGGCCGCCGCCAAGCATGCCCCCGGCGGCGACATCGAAAAGCTCAACTGGATCACGCCCGAAGGCCTGACGGTCAAGCCGCTGTATACGAAGGCCGACACCGAGAACCTGCCGCACGCCGACACGCTGCCCGGCTTCGAACCTTTCCTGCGCGGCCCGCAGCCGACCATGTACGCGGTCAAGCCGTGGACGATCCGCCAGTACGCCGGCTTTTCCACCGCCGAGGCGTCCAACGCCTTCTACCGCAAGGCGCTCGCCGCCGGCGGCCAGGGCGTGTCGGTGGCTTTCGACCTCGCCACCCATCGCGGCTACGACTCCGACCATCCGCGCGTGACCGGCGACGTCGGCAAGGCCGGCGTGGCGATCGATTCGGTCGAGGACATGAAGATCCTGTTCGACGGCATTCCACTCGACAAGATCTCGGTATCGATGACGATGAACGGCGCGGTGCTGCCGATCCTGGCCGGCTACATCGTCGCAGCCGAAGAGCAGGGCGTGCCGCAGGAGAAGCTGTCGGGGACCATCCAGAACGACATCCTCAAGGAGTTTATGGTCCGCAACACCTACATCTATCCGCCCGAGCCGTCGATGCGGATCATCGCCGACATCTTCAAGTACACGTCGGCCAACATGCCCAAGTTCAACAGCATCTCGATCTCGGGCTACCACATCCAGGAAGCGGGCGCGAACCAGGCCATCGAGCTGGCCTTCACGCTGGCCGACGGCCTGGAATACGTGCGCACCGGCATCAAGTCGGGCATGGACGTCGACACCTTCGCCGGCCGCTTGTCCTTCTTCTGGGCGGTGGGCATGAACTTCTACCTCGAGATCGCCAAGATGCGCGCCGCGCGCCTGCTGTGGTGGCGGATCATGAAGCAGTTCGAGCCGAAGAGCGCCAAGTCGATGATGCTGCGCACCCACTCGCAGACTTCCGGCTGGTCGCTCACCGAGCAGGACCCGTACAACAACGTGGTGCGCACCACCATCGAGGCGATGGCCGCGGTGTTCGGCGGCACCCAGTCGCTGCACACCAACGCGCTCGACGAAGCGATCGCGCTGCCGACCGAGTTCTCGGCCCGCATCGCGCGCAACACCCAGATCATCATCCAGGAAGAAACCCACATCTGTAACGTCGTCGATCCCTGGGCCGGCTCCTACATGATGGAAAAGCTCACCCAGGACATGGCCGACAAGGCCTGGGCGCTGATCGAGGAAATCGAGGCCATGGGCGGCATGACCAAGGCCGTCGAGTCCGGCTGGGCCAAGATGAAGGTCGAGGAGTGCGCCGCCGACAAGCAGGCGCGCATCGATTCGGGCAAGGATGTCATCGTCGGCGTCAACAAGTACAAGCTGGCCAAGGAAGACCCGATCGAGATCCTCGACATCGACAACCATGCGGTGCGCGAAGCGCAGATCGCCCGCCTCAACAGGATGCGCGTGACGCGCGACGCCGCCGCGGTGCAGGCCGCGCTGGATGCGCTGACCCGGTGCGCCGAGGGCGGCGAGGGCAACCTGCTCGACCTGACGGTGAAGGCGATCCGCCTGCGCGCCTCGGTGGGCGAAGTCTCGGATGCGCTGGAAAAGGTCTTCGGCCGTTTCCGCGCCAACCCCCAGGCCGTGTCCGGTGTCTATGGAGCCGTCGTGGAAGAACAGGAAGACTGGAAGGCGCTGAAGGCCGACATCGACGCCTTCATCGCCGAAGAGGGCCGCCGTCCGCGCGTGATGATCGCCAAGCTCGGCCAGGACGGCCACGACCGCGGCGCCAAGGTGGTGGCCTCGGCCTTCGCCGACCTCGGCTTCGACATCGACATCGGCCCGCTCTTCCAGACTCCGGAAGAAGCGGCCCGCCACGCGGTCGAGAACGACGTGCATGCGGTGGGTTGCTCCAGCCTGGCCGCCGGCCACAAGACCCTGGTGCCGCAGATCGTCAACGAACTGAAGAAGCTGGGCGCCGAGGACATCATCACCTTCGTCGGCGGCGTGATTCCGGCGCAGGACTACGATGCGCTGTATGCTGCCGGCGCCAAGGGCATCTTCGGCCCGGGCACGCCGATTCCGACCGCCGCCCGCGAGGTGCTGAAGCAGATCCGCGCCGCCCGCAAGAGCGCCTGAGCCGGCGCATGCCGATGGCCGCGTGCGGTTCAACCGCCGCACGCGGCACGCGCCGACCGATGCACCCGCAGTCCCGATGCCGATGAACATGCCTGAATTGCCGCTCCCGACGAATGCCGCGAACACCGGTCTCGATGCCGCCGATCGCAGCCTCGTCGATGGCGTGACCGCGGGCCAGCTGCGTCCGCTGGCCAAGACCATCACGCTGATCGAATCGCAGCGCGAAGACCACAAGCTGCGTGCCCAGCGCGTGCTCGAAGCCCTGCTGCCGCATACCGGCAGGGCGATGCGGGTCGGCATCTCCGGCGTGCCGGGAGTGGGCAAGTCGACCTTCATCGAAGCGCTGGGGCTGTATCTGATCGAACAGGGGCTGCGCGTCGCCGTGCTGGCGGTGGACCCTTCGTCCTCGGTCACCGGCGGCTCGATCCTCGGCGACAAGACGCGGATGGAACTGCTCAGCCAGAACCCCGCCGCCTTCATCCGCCCCAGCCCGTCGGCCTGCAGCCTGGGCGGCGTGGCCGAGAAGACGCGTGAATCGATGCTGGTGTGCGAGGCGGCCGGCTTCGACGTGATCATCGTCGAGACCGTCGGTGTCGGCCAGAGCGAAACCGCGGTGGCCGGCATGACCGACATCTTCTGCCTGCTGCAGCTGCCCAATGCCGGCGACGACCTGCAGGCGATCAAGAAGGGGATCATGGAGATCGCCGACCTGATCGTCATCAACAAGGCCGACATCGACCCTGCCGCGGCGATGCGCGCCCGCTCGCAGATCAAGACCGCGCTGCACATGCTGCGCCCGGCCAGTTCCAACTGGGCGGTGCCGGTGCTGACGCTGTCGGCGCTGCACAAGCAGGGCATTGCCGATTTCTGGACCGCGGTGACGGATTACCGCAAGGCGCTGACGGCCTCGGGCGAGTTCGCCGCCAAGCGCCAGCAGCAGGCCATGGCGTGGATGTGGGAACTGATCGACGCAGGCTTGCGCAGCCGCTTCCGCAACCACCCGCTGGTGAAGCAGGAGTTGCCCGAACTTGCGCGCGCGGTGCAGGAGGGCGGCACCACGCCCTCGATCGCCGCGCAGCGCCTGCTCGGCCATCTTTGAATCGAAGCAAACGGGGGCCGTGGGTACCCGATCCATACGATCTGACAGGAGATCATCAATGCAAGACATCATTCGCCAGTTGGAGGAGAAGCGCGAGAAGGCCCGCCTCGGTGGCGGCCAGAAGCGCATCGACGCCCAGCACGCCAAGGGCAAGCTGACCGCCCGCGAACGTATCCAGCTGCTGCTCGACGACGACAGTTTCGAAGAATGGGACATGTTCAAGGAGCACCGCTGCAACGATTTCGGCATGAGCGCAGACCACACGCCGGGCGATGGTGTCGTGACCGGCTACGGCACGGTCAACGGCCGCCTGGTGTTCGTGTTCTCGCAGGACTTCACCGTGTTCGGCGGCTCGCTGTCCGAAACCCACGCCGAGAAGATCTGCAAGGTCATGGACCACGCGATGAAGGTCGGCGCGCCGGTGATCGGCCTCAACGACTCGGGCGGCGCGCGCATCCAGGAAGGCGTCGATTCGCTCGGCGGCTATGCCGACGTGTTCCAGCGCAACGTGCTCGCGTCCGGCGTGGTGCCGCAGATCTCGCTGATCATGGGGCCGTGCGCCGGCGGCGCGGTGTACAGCCCGTCGATGACCGACTTCATCTTCATGGTGAAGGATTCGAGTTACATGTTCGTGACCGGCCCCGAAGTGGTGAAGACGGTGACGCACGAGGAAGTGACCGCCGAGGAACTGGGCGGTGCCGTGACCCACACCACCAAGTCGGGCGTGGCCGACCTCGCCTTCGAGAACGACGTCGAAGCGCTGATGATGACCCGCCGCCTGGTCGGCTTCATCCCCGCCAGCAATCGCGAGAAGCCGCCCGCGGTGCCCGCCATCGACCCGGCCGACCGCCTGGACCATTCGCTCGACACGCTGGTGCCGGCCAACCCCAACCAGCCGTACGACATGAAGGAACTGATCGTCAAGATGGTCGACGACGGCGACTTCTTCGAGCTGCAGCCCGACTACGCCAAGAACATCATCATCGGCTTCGCCCGCATGGAAGGCTCGCCGGTGGGCATCGTCGCCAACCAGCCGCTGGTGCTGGCCGGCTGCCTGGACATCAAGAGCTCGATCAAGGCCGCGCGCTTCGTGCGCTTCTGCGACGCCTTCAACATTCCGGTGGTGACGCTGGTCGACGTGCCCGGCTTCATGCCCGGCACCGCGCAGGAATACGGCGGCATCATCAAGCACGGCGCCAAGCTGCTGTATGCCTACGCCGAATGCACGGTGCCCAAGGTCACCATCATCACCCGCAAGGCCTACGGCGGCGCCTACGACGTGATGAGCTCCAAGCACCTGCGCGGCGACGTGAACTTCGCCTGGCCCTCGGCCGAGATCGCGGTGATGGGGCCCAAGGGCGCGGTGGAGATCATCTTCCGCGAGGAAAAGAACGACCCGGCCAAGATCGCCGAGCGCGAGGCCGAGTACAAGACCCGCTTCGCCAACCCCTTCGTGGCCGGCGCGCGCGGCTTCATCGACGACGTCATCATGCCGCACGAGACGCGCAAGCGCGTGTGCCGCTCGCTGGCGATGCTCAAGGACAAGGAACTGGAAAACCCGTGGCGCAAGCACGGCAACATCCCGCTCTGATCCGCGCACGAGGAAAACGTTAAATGTTCAAGAAGATACTGATCGCCAACCGCGGTGAAATCGCCTGCCGCGTCATCAAGACCGCCCGCAAGATGGGCATCGCCACCGTCGCCGTGCATTCGGAAGCGGACAAGGACGCGCTGTTCGTCGAACTGGCGGACGAGGCCGTGTGCATCGGCCCGGCACCGTCCAAAGAGTCCTACCTGGTGATGGACAAGATCATCGCCGCGTGCAAGCAGACCGGTGCCGAAGCGGTGCACCCCGGCTACGGCTTCCTGTCGGAGAACGCCGAATTCTCGCGCCGCCTGGAAGAGGAGGGCATCAAGTTCATCGGCCCGAAGCATTACTCGGTCGCCAAGATGGGCGACAAGATCGAGTCCAAGAAGCTGGCGATCGAAGCGGGCGTGAACACCATTCCAGGCTACAACGATGCGATCGCGGGCCCCGACGAGGCCGTCGAGATCGCGAAGAAGATCGGCTATCCGGTGATGATCAAGGCCTCCGCCGGCGGTGGCGGCAAAGGCCTGCGCGTGGCCTTCAACGACAAGGAAGCGCATGAAGGCTTCGCCTCCTGCGTCAACGAAGCACGCAACGCCTTCGGCGACGACCGCGTCTTCATCGAGAAGTACGTGCTCGAACCGCGCCACATCGAGATCCAGGTGCTGGGCGATGCGCACGGCAACTACGTCTATCTGAACGAGCGCGATTGCTCGATCCAGCGCCGTCACCAGAAGGTCATCGAGGAAGCGCCGAGCCCCTTCGTCGACGCCGAGATGCGCCGTGCGATGGGCGAGCAGGCGGTGGCGCTGGCGCGTGCGGTGAACTACGAGTCGGCCGGTACGGTCGAGTTCGTCGTGAGCGGTGCGACCAAGGAGTTCTACTTCCTGGAGATGAACACCCGGCTGCAGGTGGAGCACCCGGTCACCGAGCTGATCACCGGGCTGGACCTGGTCGAGCAGATGATCCGCGTGGCCTACGGCGAGAAGCTGCCGCTCACCCAGGCCGACGTGAAGATCGACGGCTGGTCGATGGAATGCCGCATCAACGCCGAAGACCCGTTCCGCGGCTTCCTGCCGTCCACCGGTCGCCTGGTGAGGTTCCAGGCGCCGCAGGAGGTGCCCGGC
This sequence comes from Thauera butanivorans, assembly GCF_048398245.1. Lineage (NCBI taxonomy): Bacteria > Pseudomonadati > Pseudomonadota > Betaproteobacteria > Rhodocyclales > Zoogloeaceae > Thauera > Thauera butanivorans. Next base: position 3,938,163 of record NZ_CP183038.1, on the reverse strand, counting down.
CAGGTGCGCGTCGACACCGGCGTGTATGAAGGCGGCGAGATCTCGATGTACTACGACTCGATGATCGCCAAGCTCATCGTGCACGGCAAGGACCGCCAGCAGGCGATCGAGCGCATGCGCGACGCCCTCAACGGCTTCGTGATCCGCGGCATCAGCTCCAACATCCCCTTCCAGGCCGCGCTGCTGCAGCACCCGCGCTTCTGCTCGGGCAACTTCAACACCGGCTTCATCGCCGAGGAATACCCGCAGGGCTTCGATGCCTCGATGGTGCCGCACGACGATCCGGTGCTGCTCGCGGCGGTCGCCACCTTCGCCCGCCTGCGCTACATCGAGCGCGCGGTGCAGATCGAAGGCCAGCTCGCCGGCCACGGCCGCAAGGTCGCCAGCAACTGGGTGGTGGTGATGGGCGGCAGGCAGTACCCGGTCAGCTCGCAGCCGATCGAGGGCGGCTTCGCCATCACCCACGAAGGCAAGACCTACGACATCGTGTCGGACTGGACCTTCGGCAGCCTGCTGTTCGCCGGCACCGTGAACGGCGAGCCGATCGGCCTGCAGATCGAGCGCCGCGGCCTGCGCTACCGCATCTCGCACTTCGGCCTGCAGGTTGAGCCGATGGTGATGACGGTGCGCGCCGCCCACCTGCTTTCGCTGATGCCGGAAAAGCTGCCGCCCGACCTGTCGAAGTTCCTGCTGTCGCCCATGCCCGGCCTGCTGCGCGAAGTCTCGGTCGCCGAAGGCCAGGAAGTGAAGGCGGGCGAGAAGCTGGCCGTGATCGAGGCGATGAAGATGGAGAACGTCCTCAAGGCCGAGCAGGACGGCAAGGTGAAGAAGATCGTCGCCCGACCGGGCGCCAGCCTGTCGGTGGACGAAGTCATCGTCGAGTTCGAATGAGCGGACGCGATCGACGTTTTTGATCGATGGGGAGGGAAACCCGGGCGCCAAGCCCGGGTGCCTGTCGGATCAGCGGGCCTGCGCAAGCAGGCCCTTTTTTTGCCAGGTGCCACCTGGCGGGGCTAGATTCTGAACCGGCTGATCAGCGCCTGCAGGCTGGTGGCAATGGCCTGCAGGTCGTGCGCGGTCGTGGCCGTGTTCTGGATGGTGCCGGCGGTTTCCTCGACCATCTTGGCGATCTGCTCGACGCGCTGGGCGATGGCGGTGCTGGCCGCGCTTTGCTCGGTGGTGGCATTGGCGACATCGCCGATGCGTTCGAGGGTGCGCCGCGCGCCCTGTTCGATGGCGTGCAGGGCCTCGGTTGCCGAACCGGCCAGTTCGACGCCCTGCCGTACTTCCGGCAAGGCGGCATCCATGGCGTCGACGGCGCCCACGGTGTCGCTCTGGATGCCGACGATCATCTGCTCGATTTCGGTGGTTGCGGTCGAGGTGCGCTCGGCCAGCTTGCGCACTTCGTCGGCGACGACGGCGAAGCCGCGGCCTTGCTCGCCGGCGCGGGCGGCCTCGATCGCGGCATTGAGCGCCAGCAGGTTGGTCTGCCCGGCGATTTCCTTGATGACGTTGGCGATGTCGGAAATCTGGCGGGCACGTTCTTCCAGTGCGCGGATGCGGGTCGAGGCATCGGCGACGGTGCTGGCGATCTGCTGGATCGACTGGCTGGCCTTGCCGACGCGCTCCGCCCCCTGGCCGGAAAGCTCGACCGCGGTGACGGAGTCCTGCGCGGTTTCGCGGGCGCTGTCGGAGATGTTGCTGGAGCTGACCGTCAGCTCCTCGATGGCGGCGGCCATCGAGGCGGTGGCGTCGGACTGCTGTTCGGCTGCGCTGGCGACGTCGTCGGAGGCGTTGGCGATCCGTTGTGCGTCCGAGGCCAGTTGGGTCGCGTCGCGGTGGATCTCGCTGATCATGCCGCGCAGCGAGACGACCATGTTGCCGAGGGTGTGCAGCAGGCTGCCGGGCCGTGACTGGGCGATGTGGGTGGTGAGGTCGCCGTTCGCCACTTTCTCCATGATCGCCGCGGCTTCGTCCGGCTCGCAGCCGAGCGGCCGCAGCAGGCGGGTCACGAGCACGATCAGCAGTACCAGGCTGACGACGACGCCGACGGCCGTGCCGATGGCCGCCATCCAGGTCAGGCGGTCGGCCTCGGCCATGACGATGCCTTTGTCCAGCACGACGCCGATGTACCAGTCCATGCCCTGCAGGTTGCTCAGCGGGGTGAAGGAGACGAACAGATCCTTGCCGCCGCCCGATACTTCGCGCAGCGCCTTGTCCAGCGCCGGCGAGGCGCCGTCGAACAGTTCTGCGTAGGGTTTGCCGTTCATTTCCGCCCTGGGGTGGGAAATGATCTTGCCCGTGCGGTTGAGCAGGAAGGCATGGCCGGCGCCGTTGAAGTCGAGCGTGTTGATCGCATCGGCGACCCGTTGCAGGCGGATGTCGCCGCCGAACACGCCGAGGAAGCGGCCGGCGTCGCTGATTCTGGCCACCGCCGAGATCAGCAGTTCGCCGGTGGTGCTGTCGACGTAGGGCTCGGTCAGCACCGCCTGGCTGCTGTTCTTGCCGGTGGCGTACCAGGGGCGCTGGCGCCCGTCCCAGGTGGCCGAGGGTTTCCAGCTGTCGAGGTTGCCGATGGGCCTGCCGTCGGCTTCCAGCGTGCCGAACACCAGGATGAACTCGTCCTTCAGCAGGGGGGCGCCGAAGACTCGCCGGTTTTCCTCGGGGCTGTAGTTGCTGTCGATGGTCTGTGCCGCCAGATCGATCAGGCGGAGCTTGGCGTTGAGCCAGCCCTCGATCTGGCGGGCGAGGGTGGCGCTGGTTTCGGCGATGCTGGATTCCGTCTGGCTGCGCAGCGTGTCGCGCACCTGGCCGACCTGGGTCAGCGACAGCAGGCCAGTGGTGAAGAACAGTACGGTAGCGGCTGCGATGCCGACTTTATGGGCGATTTTCATGGTGCTTCCTGTCGGGGGCGGGCGGGGATGTCTGGCCAGGAGACTCTGCTGCGCAGGCCTTGGGCTGCAGGCTCGGCTGGCCGTCCGGAGTGAAAGCATATCGGCGCACGCGGCCCGGCCTTGAGGAAGAAATTCGCGGAAAGGGCGAGAAGGGAACCAACGACCGGACGAAGAGTCGCATTTACACAAATATACTTTGTGAAATACCATGCACCCTCTTCCATCGAACCCGTGAAGCGGGTGCATGCCAGTCCGGCTTCCTGGCGCCCTCCCATGTTTGGGCCGCCGGACTGCTCTCCGGGTTGCTTCCCGGATTGTTTTCCACTCCCCGACGACCGCGCACCCGAGCCTCAAGCCCTGGTCGCGGAGCAGTGGGCGCCGTGTATGCACGGCGCCGGCGCATCGTCGGGCCAGACCAGAAGGAGACGACAGATGGGTGCTCAAGCGCAGGTTCTGAAACCGGTTTGGCGCATTGAACAAGCCACTCATGCGGCTTTCGAGCCGGTGCCGTTCAAGGTATATACTCAGCGCGATCTCGATCGCATCGTGCAGCTCGGCAGGCTCTCTGCCGAACGGCGCTTCGAAATGAAGGTGGTGTCGTCGGTGCTGCCGTTCCGCGTCAACCAGTACGTCATCGACGAACTGATCGACTGGAGCAACATCCCGGCCGATCCGATCTTCCAGCTCACCTTCCCGCAGCGCGGCATGCTCGCGCCCGAGCATTTCGACCGTATCGCGGCGCTGCTGCGCAAGGGCGCCGACAAGGCCGAGCTGGATCAGGCCATCGCCGAAGTCCGCCACGAGCTCAATCCCCATCCGGCCGACCAGATGGAGATGAACATGCCGCGCGACGAGCACGGCAACCGTCTCGACGGCATCCAGCACAAGTACCGCGAAACCGTGCTGTTCTTCCCCAGCCAGGGCCAGACCTGCCACAGCTACTGCACCTTCTGCTTCCGCTGGGCGCAGTTCGTCGGCGACAAGGAACTGCGCATCGCCGCGTCCGAGGCCAAGACCCTGCACGACTATCTGCGCCGCAACGGCGAGGTCACCGACCTGCTGTTCACCGGCGGCGACCCGATGGTGATGAAGACGCGCCATCTGCGCGACTATCTCGAACCCCTGCTCAAACCCGAGTTCGACCACATCCAGACCATCCGCATCGGCACCAAGGCGCTGACCTTCTGGCCGCACCGCTTCCTGGGCGCGGACGACGCCGACGACCTGATCCGGCTGCTGACGCAACTGGCCGAGGCGGGCAAGCACGTCGCACTGATGGCGCACTACAACCACTGGAAGGAACTCGACACCGAGGCCGCGCAGGCGGCGATCCAGCGCATCCGCAGCACTGGTGCGGTGATCCGCGCGCAGGGGCCGCTGCTGGCGCACATCAACGACGATCCGGCGGTGTGGGCGAAGATGTGGAAGCTTCAGGTCAGGCTCGGCATCGTGCCCTACTACATGTTCGCCGAGCGCGACACCGGCGCGCGGGCCTATTTCGAAGTACCGCTGGCGCGCGCGTGGGAAATCTACCGCGAGGCCATGCAGCAGGTGTCGGGCCTCGGCCGCACCGCACGCGGCCCGAGCATGAGCGCCAGCCCCGGCAAGGTCGAGATCCAGGGCGTGGCCGAGATCGCCGGCGAGAAAGTCTTCGTGCTGCGCTTCATCCAGGGACGAAATCCGGACTGGGTGCAGCGCCCCTTCTTCGCCCGCTACGACGAGGAGGCGACCTGGCTGCACCACCTGAAGCCCGCCTTCGGCGAGGAGAAGTGGTTCTGGGAGGACGAGTACGAGGCGATCCGCAGCGACAAGCTCGCTGCGGCGGGGCTTGCTGCATAAGGAGCCCGGGCGCTGCCGGCCCACGCCCTCTCCCGCATCGCGCGGTGGCGGAGTAGCATCCGCCCACGTGCATGCGGGAGCGAGCGATGGATTTTCGTAAGGGCAGGGAAAGCCGCAACGTCGAGGACAGGCGCGGCCAGCGCGCCGGCCTGGGCGGACGCGGCAAGATCGGCATCGGCACCATCGTGCTGGCGCTGGTGGCGATGTATTTCGGCATCGACCCGAGCGTGGTGCTCGACAACGCTGCGGTGGTGCAGTCGCCTTCGGGAATTCAGCCCGATGCCAGGCGGCCGGCAGCCGAGAACGAGCTCGCCAGCTTCTCCGCCAAGGTGCTGGCCGAGACCGAGCAGACCTGGGGGGCGATCTTCCGCGCTTCCGGGCAGCACTATCAGGAGCCGACGCTGGTCCTGTTTACCGGGGCGACGCGCAGCGCCTGTGGCGTGGGCCAGGCCCAGATGGGGCCGTTCTACTGCCCGGCCGACGGCAAGCTCTATCTGGACCTGTCCTTCTTCGACGAACTGAGCCGGCGCTTCGGCGCGCCCGGCGACTTCGCCCAGGCCTACGTGATCGCGCACGAGATCGGCCACCACGTGCAGAACCTGCTCGGCATCTCGGGCAAGGTGCAGCAGGCGCGCCAGCGGGTGTCGGAGCGCGAGGCCAACCAGTTGTCGGTGCGGCTCGAACTGCAGGCCGACTGCCTGGCCGGCGTCTGGGCCCATCATGCCGTGCGCGAGCAGCAGATCATCCTGAGGGAGGGCGACGTCGAGGAGGCGCTGCGCGCAGCGAGCGCCATCGGCGACGACCACATCCAGAAGCAGGCCCAGGGCTACGCCGTGCCTGACAGCTTCACCCACGGCAGCGCCGCGCAGCGGATGCGCTGGTTCCGCACCGGGCTGGAGCGGGGCGATCTGCGCGAGTGCGATACCTTCTCGGCGGCTGCGCTGTAAAGCGGGTTCCGGGCAGGGCAAGAAGAAGGGCTCCCCCGGTGGCGGTGGGAGCCCTTCTTCCGATTATCCGCGGCGCGTTCTGCCGCGGCGTTCAGCCTGCCATCCTGGCGAAGGCTTCCACCACTTCCGCCGGTGCCTGCACCAGTTCGACCAGCACGCCTTCGCCGCCGATCGGGAACTCGTCGTTGCCCTTGGGGTGCAGGAAGGTGATGTCGTAGCCGGCGGCGCCGCGGCGGATGCCGCCGGGGGCGAAGCGCACGCCGTTGGCGCCGAGCCATTCCACTGCCTTGGGCAGGTCATCCACCCACAGGCCGACGTGGTTCAGCGGCGTGGCATGCACGGCCGGCTTCTTTTCCGGATCGAGCGGCTGCATCAGGTCGACTTCGACCTTGAACGGGCCGCTGCCCATCGCGCAGATGTCCTCGTCGACGTTCTCGCGCTCCGAGACGAAATTGCCGGTCATTTCCAGGCCGAGCATGTCGACCCACAGGGTCTTGAGCTTTTCCTTGCTGGGGCCGCCGATGGCGATCTGCTGGATGCCGAGGATCTTGAATGGGCGCGGGGAAGACATGCAGGACTCCGAAGTTCGTTAATCAATAACTCATAATTATGAACTTGAAGTCCGTGCTTGAAAACTGCAGCGCCTGAAAGCCCCGGGACATGATCCTCAACGCCAGGCGACCTGTGCGGCGAACAGGTAGCCTGCACCGTAGACGGTCTTGATCAGCTTCGGATTGTGCGGGTCGTCGTCGAGCTTGCGCCGCAGGCGCGAAATACGCACGTCGATGCTGCGGTCGAACGGATCGACGTCGCGTTCGCCCAGCAATTGCTCGCGCGACAGGATCTTGTTGGGGCGGCGCAGCAAGGTGGCGAGCAGGCCGGCCTCGGCGGCCGACAGGCTGATCTCGCGCCCGTCGGGGGCGGTCAGGGTATGGCGGTTGCCGTCGAATTCCCAGCCGGTGAAACGGGCGATGCGCGCGTCGCCGGACCCTTCCGGCGCGGCCGAGCGCTGGTAGCGGCGCAGGATCGAGCGTACGCGGGCGACCAGCTCGCGCGGCTCGAAGGGCTTGACGATGTAGTCGTCGGCGCCGAGCTCGAGGCCGAGCACGCGGTCGGTGACGTCGTTGCGGCCGGTCAGGATCAGCACCGCGCAGGGCGTGCCGTCCTGCAGCTGGCGCACCACCTGCATGCCGTCCATGTCGGGCAGGCCGAGATCGACGATGCACAGGTCGGGCGACTGGATGCGGGCGCGTGCCAGCAGCTCGCGCCCGGTGCTCAGGTGTTCGTGGCGGAAGCCGTATTCCGCCAGGCTGGCGCAGATCAGGCGGGCGATGTCCGGTTCGTCCTCCAGGACGAAGATCAGCGGCGAGGGGGAGTCCGGGAGGCTCGTGGTCATGTCGGGCTTTCCTTCGTGGCCGGGTTCGTGGGATGGATGGATGTGTCGCTGCCGGCGGCCTGCATGGCAAGCGCAGCCAGCGCGGCTGCCAGCGCCGGCGGGTCGAAGGGCTTGCGCAGCACCGGCAGTTGCGCGGCGGTGTCGCCGTCCGGCTTTTCACCGGTATAGCCGGTGACGAGCAGGATGGGCAACGCCGGGCGCAGCAGGCGTGCCCGGCGGGCGAGTTCGTGGCCATTCAGGCCGCCCGGCATCACGGTGTCGCTGACCAGTAGCGCGATGTCGTCGATGACCTCGAGCAGCGCCAGGGCTTCGACGCCGTCGCCGGCTTCGATCACCGGATAGCCCAGCTCGGTGAGCTGCATGCGGATGACCTTGCGCACCTCGGGCTCGTCCTCCACCAGCAGCACCGGGCCGCCTTCGTAGGCGGGGAGAGGCTGCACGACGGCCTGCGGCGAAGGGAGGGAGGCGGCCGGCTGCGTCATCGGCAGCACGAAGCGGACGTTGGTGCCTTTGCCCGGTGTGCTCAGGATGCGGATGTTGCCGCCGGACTGGCGCACGAAGCCATACACCATCGACAGCCCGAGGCCGCTGCCGCTGCCGAAGGGCTTGGTGGTGAAGAAGGGCTCGAAGACGCGCGCCAGCACGGCGGGCTCGATGCCCTTGCCGGTGTCGCTGACGTCGATCTGCACGTAGTCGCCGGGCGGTACTTCGACGAGCCGGGCAAGGGCGACGTCGATATGGCGGGACTGGACGGCGATCGACAGCGTGCCGCTGCCGGCCATCGCATCGCGCGCGTTGATCGCCAGGTTGAGGATGGCGTTTTCCAACTGGTGAGGGTCGGCGAGGGCGTGGATCGGCGTGTCCGGCAGGTTCAGGCCGACGGTGATCGTCTCGCCCAGCGTGCGCATCAGCAGTTGCGTCATGTTGCGCACCAGCTCGCCGACTTCGATGGCGGCCGGCTCCAGCGTCTGGCGGCGCGAGAAGCTGAGCAGGCGCCGGATCAGTTCGGCGCCGCGCCGCGCCGCCTGCAGCGAGGGATCGACGTATTCGGCGCCGCTGCCGCCCGCCAGCTTGCCCTGCAGCGCAGACAGGTTGCCGATGATGATCGTCAGCAGGTTGTTGAAGTCGTGCGCCAGACCGCCGGTCAACTGGCCGACCGCTTCCATCTTCTGGGCCTGCACCAGCGCAGCCTGGCTGGCCTTCTGCTCGGTGATGTCGGTGGACATCACGAAGTAGCCGCGGAAGCCGCCTTCGAGCGAGACGTCGGGAACGACCACGCTGCGGGCATGCACCGTCTGGCCGCTGGCGTTCTTGCGCGCGTACTCGTAGCTGACGCGCTCGCCGGTTTCGGCTTCGCGTAGATAGCCGTCGATGACGGGGTAGAGCTCCGGGCCGAAGGCCTCCTCGACCGAACGGCCGACGATGCCCTCCTTCGTCAGGCCGAACCATTCGGCGTAGGCGCGGTTGGCGAAGCGGTAGCGGCGGCCGGCATCGACGTGGGCGATCATCGCCGGAATGGCGTCCAGGATCAGCCGCATGCGGCCTTCGGACAGGCGCAGCGCGCCGGCGATCTGGTCGATCTCGCGGTTGGCCTGCTCCAGTTCGGCAGTGCGTTCCTGGACCCGCGCTTCGAGGCGGGCGTTCTGTTCCTGGATCAGCGCTTCGGCGCGGCGCTGCTCGGTGATGTCGGTCCACAGCGAAACGAAGCCGAGATTGGGGATCGGCACGCCGCGCACTGCCAGCACCCGGCCGTTGGGGCGCACCCGCTCGACGTAGTGCGGCTCGAACGAGCGCGCCGCGGCCATTCGCGCCGCAACCAGCTTTTCGGTGTCGCCCTCGCCGTATTCGCCGCGCTCGGCATTGAAGCGCACGAACGCTTCGAAGGGCGTGCCGACCCTGAACAGCGATTCGGGAAAGTCGAGCAGCCGCTGCATGGCCTTGTTCCACGTCACCAGCTTGGGCGTGGCGTCGAACACTGCGATGGCCTGGTCGAGCAGGTCGAGGCCGGCCATCAGCAGGTCGTGCCGGCGGCGCTGTTCCGGCGAGGGGCCGGGCAGTTGAGGGTCGTTTTCGGCGGGCGGCTGCGCCATGGTCGTGATCTGTCTCCGTACTGTTCGGTATTGTTATGGCCCAATGCTGGCACAGTTCGCCGCTGCCGGGCAAAGGCAGGTGTCACGCCGACGGCGCACCTGCTGCCGGCTTGTGACGCTCATCGCGGGCTCACGTTCCGTCGCGGCGTGAAGGCGGGGGCCCGGCATGGCCGTCCTGGCGCGCGGCCAACTGGGCGCGGAACTGCTCGGGCGATTGCCCCGACCAGGACACGAAGGCGCGGTAGAAGGCCGATGTGTCCGCGTAGCCGAGATCGGCCGCCAACTGCGCGATCGGCTGGCGGGTCTTGGCCAGGCGCGACCAGGCGATGTCGCGCCGGGTGGCCTCCTTGATCAGGCGAAAGCTCGAGCCTTCGTCTTCGAGCCGGCGGTGCAGCGTTCGGGTCGACAGGTGGAGCTGGCGGGCGACGTCCTCGATCGACAGGTTGACCGGCAGCGCACCACGCAGCAGATCGCGGACACGCACCACCATTTCGCGGTCGCGCCGGTACAGCATCGAGATCCGGCCGGGTGCGCCTTCGAGGAAGTGCGCCAGCGCCGTGTCGTCGCGCCGCACCGGCAGGTCGAGCAGGTTGTCGTGGAAGCGCGCGAGCAGGGTGCCGCCATCGGGGCTCGAACACTCGAAGCTCGAACGCTCGGTATAGACCAGCGCATAGTCGTCGGCATGGGCGGGGCGGGCGTAGGGGAAGCGCACTTCGTCCAGCGCGATGCCGCGATTGACGAACCAGCAGGCGACGCTGTGGACCAGGCGCAGCAGCCATTCGAAGGCGAACACGCGGGCAGGGTCGTCACGGCCGCCGAAAGGCGGAGGCGTGCCGGGGGCGGAAAGCTCGACGATCTCGATTTCGGCATGTCTGCCCTGCCGCCTGACTTCCACCCGCAAGTCCGCCAGCACCAGGCGCAGGAAGCGGCAGGCGCGCGACAGCGCCTCTTCCAGTGTCGCCGTGCCCAGCATGCCGCGGCACAGGAACTCGAAGCTGCCCGGCGGCATCGGCCGCGGAAACAGGCCGAGCGCCTCGTCGTCCAGCTCGGCGATGATCAGGTTGTACAGTGCGGCGTAACGGTCGACCGGGATGCGCCTGGCAGTATCTGCAAGACTGATGCCGGTGGCGGCGAGCAGCGCTGCCGGATCGCGGCCGCGGCGGCGCATGCCGGACAGCATGCCATCGACGAAGCCCATCGCGACCGTGGCCTGGCGCCTTTTTGCCTGCGGCGGGGCAGGTGGGCGGGGGAGGGGCGGCTGGGGCATGGCGGCGCGTGCTCCGGGCGGATTCGCATGCTTGCGAAGATTGGCGGATTTTGCATGATTGCCGTCGGCAAGCGCAATGGCAAAGCCGCCGTTCGCCTTCTACCATTCCGTTCATAAGAGCAGCGGCGCCATCGAAGCCGCATCACCATTCACCTTCCGGGGGAAGACCGACATGACCGACCTGAGCGTTGCCCACAAGTTGCAAGCCTACAAGCCCAAGAACAAGGTGCGTTTCGTCACCGCTGCGGCGCTGTTCGACGGCCACGATGCCTCGATCAACATCATGCGCCGCATCCTGCAGGCGACCGGCTCCGAGGTGATCCACCTCGGCCACAACCGCTCGGTGGGCGAGATCGTCAAGGCCGCGCTGCAGGAAGACGTGCAGGGCATCGCCATCACCAGTTACCAGGGTGGCCACGTCGAGTTCTTCAAGTACATGATGGACCTGCTGAAGGCCAACGGCGGCGAGAACATCAAGGTGTTCGGCGGCGGCGGCGGCGTGATCGTGCCGGCCGAGATCAGGGAACTGCACGACTACGGCGTGACCCACATCTTCTCGCCCGAGGATGGCGCCACGATGGGCCTGCAGGGCATGATCAACAGCGTCGTCGAACGCTGCGACGTCGATCTCGCCCCGGCCGCGCCGCAGAAGGCCGACGCGGTGCTGAAGGCGCTGGCTGCCGGCGACCGCCGGGCGCTGGCGCGGATCATCACCGCGCTGGAGAACGGCGGCTACGGCGACGATGTCAGGAAGGCGCTGATCGAGGCCGCGGCCAAGACCAAGGTGCCGACGCTGGGCATCACCGGTACCGGCGGCGCCGGCAAGTCCTCGCTGACCGACGAACTGGTGCGCCGCTTCCGCCTCGACCAGGACGACAGGCTCAAGCTCGCGATCGTCTCCATCGACCCCTCGCGCAAGCGCACCGGCGGCGCGCTGCTGGGCGACCGCATCCGCATGAACGCGATCGAGCACGACAACATCTACATGCGCTCGCTCGCCACCCGCGACACCGGCTCCGAAGTCTCGGCCGCGCTGCCGGAAGTCATCGCCGCCTGCAAGCTGGCCGGCTTCGACCTCGTCATCGTCGAGACTTCGGGCATCGGCCAGGGCAATGCCGCGATCGTGCCTTTCGTCGATCTGTCGCTGTACGTGATGACGCCCGAATTCGGCGCCGCGTCGCAGCTGGAAAAGATCGACATGCTCGACTTCGCCGACTTCGTCGCCATCAACAAGTTCGACCGCAAGGGCGCCGAGGATGCGCTGCGCGACGTGCGCAAGCAGTACCAGCGCAACCGCGAACTGTTCGGCCAGAGCCCGGACGAGATGCCGGTGTTCGGCACCATGGCGGCACGCTTCAACGACGACGGCGTCACCGCGCTGTACCAGTGCATGCTGCCGGCGCTGGTCGGCAAGGGCCTGAAAGTGGCCAAGGGCAAGCTGCCGGCGGTCGGCGTGAAGGCATCCTCCGCCGGCCGGGCCATCGTGCCGGCCGATCGCATCCGCTACCTGGCCGAGATCGCCGACAGCGTGCGCGACTACCACAAGCACGTCGAGCAGCAGGCCCGCGTCGCCCGCGAGCGCCAGTCGCTGAAGACGGCGAAGGCGCTGTTCGAGCAGCGTGGCAAGGATGACGGCTCTCAGTTGGCAACATTCGATGAACTGATCGACTGGAAGGACGGCGAACTCACGCCGGCGGCGAAGAAGCTGCTGGAGCAGTGGCCGACCGAGAAGGCCTTGTACGCCGCCGACGAGTACGTGGTGAAGATCCGCGACAAGGAAATCCGCACCAAGCTGACCCACACTTCGCTGGCAGGCAGCAAGATCCGCAAGGTGGCGCTGCCGAACTTCGAGGACGAAGGCGAGACGCTGAAATTCCTGATGAAGGAAAACGTGCCCGGCTCCTTCCCCTACACGGCCGGCGTGTTCGCCTTCAAGCGCGAGGGCGAGGACCCCACCCGCATGTTCGCCGGCGAAGGCGACGCCTTCCGCACCAACCGCCGCTTCAAGAAGGTGTCCGAAGGCATGCCGGCGCACCGCCTCAGTACCGCCTTCGACTCGGTGACGCTGTACGGCTGCGACCCCGACCCGCGCCCGGACATCTACGGCAAGATCGGCAACTCCGGCGTCAGCATCGCCACGCTGGACGACATGAAGGTGCTGTACGACGGCTTCGACCTGTGCGCGCCGACGACCTCGGTGTCGATGACGATCAACGGCCCGGCGCCGATCATCCTGGCCTTCTTCTTCAACACCGCGATCGACCAGCAGATCGCCAAGTTCAAGGCCGACAACGGCCGCGATCCGACCGCGGACGAATACGCCAAGATCCGCGCCTGGACGCTGTCGACCGTGCGCGGCACGGTGCAGGCCGACATCCTGAAGGAAGACCAGGGCCAGAACACCTGCATCTTCAGCACCGAGTTCGCGCTGAAGATGATGGGCGACATCCAGGAGTACTTCGTCCATCACAAGGTGCAGAACTTCTACTCGGTGTCGATCTCCGGCTATCACATCGCCGAGGCCGGCGCCAACCCGATCAGCCAGCTCGCCTTCACGCTCGCCAACGGCTTCACCTACGTCGAGAGCTACCTGGCGCGCGGCATGCACATCGACGACTTCGCGCCCAACCTGAGCTTCTTCTTCAGCAACGGCATGGACCCGGAATACACCGTGATCGGCCGCGTCGCCCGCCGCATCTGGGCGGTGGCGATGAAGAACAAGTACGGCGCCAACGAGCGCAGCCAGAAGCTCAAGTACCACGTCCAGACTTCGGGCCGCTCGCTGCACGCGCAGGAGATGGACTTCAACGACATCCGCACCACGCTGCAGGCGCTGATCGCGATCTACGACAACTGCAATTCGTTGCACACCAACGCCTACGACGAGGCGATCACCACGCCGACCGAGGAGAGCGTGCGCCGCGCGATGGCGATCCAGCTCATCATCAACCGCGAGTGGGGTCTGGCGAAGAACGAGAACCCGAACCAGGGCGCCTTCATCATCGACGAGCTCACCGACCTGGTCGAAGAGGCCGTGCTGAAGGAGTTCGAGGGCATCGCCAGCCGCGGCGGCGTGCTCGGCGCGATGGAAACCGGCTACCAGCGCGGCAAGATCCAGGAAGAGTCGCTGTACTACGAGCACAAGAAGCACGACGGCTCCTACCCCATCATCGGCGTCAACACCTTCCTCAATCCCAAGGGCCAGGCCCAGCAGGAAATCGAGCTGGCGCGCTCGACCGAGGAAGAAAAGCAGAGCCAGCTCCAGCGCCTGGCCGACTTCCATGCCCGCAACAAGGCCGAATCGCCCAAGTGGCAGGCCAGGCTGCAGCAGGCGGTGATCGACAACGCCAACGTCTTCGAGGTGCTGGTCGAAGCGGTGCGCCATTGCTCGCTCGGCCAGATCACCGAGGCGCTGTACAAGGTCGGCGGCCAGTACCGCCGCAGCATGTAATCGGCAGCGGCAGTTTCAGACTTCCCCTCTCCCATTTGGGATGCGGCGCTTCGGCGCCGTTTTTTTTTGGAGGTCGTGCTCCTGCTTCAAGCGCTCATGGTCCTTCTTGAGCTTGCGCAGTTCCTTGAGTTCGGCCGGCATCAGGGTGCGGAACTGCTTACTTGCGATGCGCACTTCAAAGGGCTGCCGGACGTGGCGTTGTTCGCCAAGATGGCTTGAGCGTCAGGTCGCCGGCTCCCAGGGATTGAGCAGGGCCACGCCCGTCGGCGCGAAGTCGGCCACCACCGCCTCGTCAAGGCCGAGCTTGCAAGACTTGTCGGGAATTCGTTAGGATGAGAACAATTCTTATTTGATATCGAGTCCGCTCAGGTGCTCGACCGATGAACAGGAGGGCGCCATGTCGGCGGCCGATACCCTTGCAGCGCAACAAGTTCACCTACTGTACACCGACCATCACGGTTGGCTGTATGGTTGGCTGCGCCGCAAACTCGGCAACACCTGCGACGCCGCCGACCTGGCGCACGATACCTTCCTGCGGGTCATGGTCTCCCGGTGCCTGCCGGCACAACTCGGCGACGAGCCCCGCGCACTGCTGACGCACATCGCCAAGGGCCTGGTCATCGACCACTGGCGGCGGCAGGATCTGGAGCGCGCCTACCTCGAAGCGCTGGCCCACCTGCCGGAGCCAGAAGTGCCGTCCCCGGAAACCCGTCTGCTGGTCCTGGAAGCCCTGTACCGCGTCGAAGCCATGCTGCGCAGCCTGCCGGCGCGCACGCGCGAGATATTCCTGCTGGCCCAGCTCGATGGCCTGACCTACCAGCAGATCGCCGACGAACTCGGCACCTCGCTCATCACCGTCAAGCGGCATATACGCAGCGCCTTCGGCGCCTGCCTGGCGCTGGGTTGACTGACGCACCGAGGGCCTGCGGCATGACGGCGGCAATCCGAATCCCCACGCCCGACATCGAGCAGTCCATCCTGGACGACGCCGCCGACTGGCTGGTGCTGCTCCAATCCGGCGAGGCCTCCGACCACGACCGGGCCAGGCTGGCGCACTGGCGCGAGCGCAGCCCAGCCCACGAAGCGGCCTGGCAGCGTGCCGAAGGTGTGCTGGAAACCTTTCAGCAGGTGCCACCCAAGCTCGGCCGCGACACCCTCGCGCGCCTGCCCAGCCCCGGCCGCCGGGAACTGCTGGCGCTGATGGCGCTCGCCGTACCCAGCGCGTGGCTCGCCTGGCGCCACACGCCCTGGCAGGAATGGACGGCCGACCTGCGCACCGCCACCGGCGAGCAGAAGACCATCACCCTGGCCGACGGCACGCGCCTGGTGCTCAATATCGCCACGGCGGTGGACGTGGCCTTCACCGCCAGCGAACGGCGCATCGCGCTGGTGGCCGGCGAAATCTTCATCACCACCGCGCAAGATCCGTCGCCCACGCCGCGCCCCTTCATCGTGCGCACCGATCACGGCAACCTGCGGCCGCTGGGCACCCGTTTCAACGTGCGCCGTCTGGACGACAGCACCCGCGTGGCCGTGTTCGAGGGGGCGGTGGAAGTCCGCCCGATCGACGCCAGCCAGGCAGCCATCGTGCGGGTGGGCGAGCAGATGGCGTTCACGGCCAGTGCCCTGCAAGCCGCGCAGCCGGCGGACGCCAGCGCCGCGCTGTGGGAGCGCGGCATGCTGCTGGCCCAGGACATGAGCCTGGGCGATCTGGTGACTGAACTTTCCCGCTACCACCGTGGCGTGCTGCGCTGCGACCCGGCCGTCGCCGGCCTCACGGTCTCCGGCTCCTTCCCGGTGGCCGATACCCACGCCAGCCTGGCCCTGCTGGAAAAATCCCTGCCGGTGCGCATCGGCCGCGCCACGTCCTACTGGATCACGGTGCAAGCCCATTAAGGCGGCTTTCCTGTCGTCTGGAAGGCGTATCAGCTCAAAATCAGCTCATTTCTGAGCTGATTTGAACCCAGGCAGGGGTTCGGATAGAATTCTGATCCATATGGTCAGACTACTATAGTCGGAGGTTGCGTCATGCAAAGCTGGCAAATGCAAACCGCCAAGGCGCGGTTCTCGGAACTGGTCAAACACGCGGTCGAGAACGGGCCGCAGGAGATCACCCTGCACGGGCGGGCCAAGGCGGTGGTGGTGTCGCGCGAACTGTTCGACCGCCTGAGCGGCAACGAACAATCGCTGGTGGACTTCATGCGCGCCTCGCCCCTGCAAGGGCGGGACGACATCGAATTCGAGCGCGACCGCAGCCTGCCGCGCGAGGTCGAGCTTTGAGCTACCTGATCGACACCAACGTCCTCTCGGAACTGCGCCGCAAACAGGCCGACGCGCGGGTGGTGGCGTGGGTGCAGGCCCGTCCGCGCCAGTCGCTGTACCTCTCGGTGCTTAGCCTGGGTGAAATCCGCCAAGGCATCGAAGGCGTGGCCGACGCCGCGTTCCGCCAGACCCTGACCGACTGGCTGGAAGTGGAACTGCCCAACTGGTTCGTCGGCAGGCTGCTGGACATCGACACCCAGGTTGCCGACCGCTGGGGCCGGGTGCAGGCCAGCGCGGGCCGCACGCTGCCCGCCATCGACGGCCTGCTGGCGGCCACCGCCCTGCAACACGACCTGACGCTGGTCACACGCAACACTAGGGACTTCGAGGGGCTGAACCTGCAATTGGTCAATCCCTGGGAGGCGTGATCGCCAGCAGGCCGGCTGGCGGGGCCGGTTCTCGCTCCATGCAAGACCGGCATTTCCGCCATTCATGGCGGTCAGATGGCAGATCGCAAAAAAATTTGCGATTGGGGTGATACCTTTTTTGCGCTCGTCCGGTGTGTCTGGTGAAAGCGCGTTTTTCAACGCGCCAAAACTGCCCACCAACGCATCGACGAAAGGTATCAGCATGGTCTTCAGGCGTCCGCATTCACAGCGACCTACCCGCATATCGGGCCGCGCATCTTCCACCGTTGTCCGCGACGCCGCCGCGCCAACCTTCAAAGTCAAGGTGCTGAACCTCGCCATCGGCTGCGCCCTGGCCGGCCTGGTGAGTGTGGCCGTGCTGGCGCCCAGCCCTGCGCTGGCCGCCGAGCCCGCCAGCAGCACCGCCAGCCAGGAATACGCCATTCCCGCCGGCCGCCTGAGCGACGTGCTGGCGCAATTTGCTGCCACGTCCGGCGTGGCGCTGTCCTTCGACCCGCAGATGCTGGCCGGGCTGCGCAGCAACGGCCTGCAAGGCCGCTACAGCGTGCGCGAGGGGTTCGACCACCTGCTGGCCAGCAGCGGCTATCAACTGGTGAGCGCCGGCAGTGGGGGTTACTCGCTGCATCAGGTGATGACCGAGAGCGGGGCCATGACGCTGGCGCCGGTGACGGTCACTGGTTCTGCCATATCGTCCTCCAGAGAAGAACTACCACCAGCCTATGCCGGCGGCCAGGTAGCGCGCGGTGGGCGGCTAGGCATTCTCGGCAACCGCGACATGATGGATACGCCGTTCAGCCAGACCAGCTACACGTCGAAGCTGATCAAGGACCAGCAAGTAAATAATATTGTAGACGCGCTTGGGAACGACCCTTCGGTACAGAGTCTTCCCGCCAGCGCGGGTCACACACAGTTCGCGATTCGCGGCTTTGGAGTCGGTGCGGATACCTTTCTATTCGATGGGCTGCCTGGCTTAAGCCAGGTAAGTAACCTGGGTGTCTATTCATCTGCCGCAGTAGAGCGTGTCGAGATACTTCGTGGACCGAGTGCCCTTTTGAACGGAGCGGCCGCAGCAACCGGAACAGTAGGTGGTTCTGTCAATCTTGTGCCAAAACGTGCCGACGATATTTCTTTGACGCAACTCACAACGAATTATGTCTCGAATTCGCAAGTTGGCGGGCATGCCGATATCGGCCGGCGCTTCGGTGAGGACAATAAATTTGGGCTTCGCTTAAATGGGTTGGCCGAGTCAGGTGACACGCCAATCGACAACCATTCCCGCGAGGTCAAGTTCCTATCTCTCGCTGGCGACTACCGAAGTGAGCGTTTCCGCTCGTCCATCGACCTTGGCTACCAGGATCTCGACCTTCAGGCGGGCCGTCGCCAAATGAGCGTGGGCAGCAGCGTTACCGCTTTGCCTTCGGCGCCCGACAATGCGACAAATCCCAATGCTCCCTACGAGTTCTCGAACTCGGAGTTCTATTTCGGAACTCTCCAGGGAGAATTGGATATTTCAGATGATCTGACTGCGTTTGCAAAGGTCGGCACTGGGGAAGCAGAACGCAAGTCGTTTTTCGTCAATCGTATCTTCGCCGACAATCAGGGGACGTTGACTGTAAACGGAACGCCGGGGGTGTGGGGCCATAAATACTCTACTTACACGCTACAATCAGGCTTGCGGGGCAATTTCGAGACGGGGCCTGTCAGCCATCAAGCCACGATCGGATACTCCTGGCAACAAACAAAAGACCGGAGAGCGTTTGGCGATACGTCATCCACTCAGCCGACACAGAATTTGTACAACCCGGTTTACAGCTCGCCGCCGAATAGCGATTCCCTAGGCAGCTACGTATTGAGTGACGATACACAACTGTACGGAATTGTGCTGGCCGATACGTTGTCGATTCTGGAAGAACGCATACAGTTGACGCTCGGTGTTCGCCGTCAGCAGATCGATACGACATCCTACGATCGCAGGACTGGTATACAGACTTCTGCATACAAAGAATACGCCTATACCCCTCTGGTCGGCGTTGTGGTCAAGCCGCGGCAGAACGTTTCGCTCTATGGCAATTACATTGAGGCCTTGGAAAGAGGTGGTACGGCACCAGACGGTACTGTCAATGCGGGCGAAGTATTTTCGCCATACGCGTCCAAGGGCATTGAGGTGGGCGCCAAGGTTGATTGGGGGAAGATAACGACAACATTGGCCGCGTTCCAGATTTCGAGGCCGAGCTCTTATACAAACCCCGACACAAACGTGTTCGTACAGGATGGAGAGGTGCGTAATCGGGGGTTGGAGTTCGGCTTCTTCGGTGCGCCCTTTCAAAGCCTTCGCTTGCACGGTGGCCTTGCCTATGTCGATGCCGTGCTCGTCAATACATCCACCGCTTCGAATAATGGCAATAAAGCAGCAATCGCACCCTTTCAGGCGCGTCTCGGCATTGATTGGGATGTTCCATATGTGAATGGATTGGCTCTCAATGGACAGGTCCGTTACGCTTCGTCGCAATACATTAATCTGCAAAACACCCTGAAAGTATCGGATTGGTATCAGTTTGATCTCGGTGTCCGATACACAATTGAGCGCGGTGAAGCCGCGCCAATAGTTGTCCGTGCCACTGTGACGAATGTCCTCGATTCCGACAACTGGATAGGGCAAGGGTCGAACGTCTATTTTCCGGAACCCAGGACGTTCAAACTGTCGGCCACGTTCAACTTCTGACGATGGCCGTGTCAATTGCATTGAGTGTGTGCCAACGCGTAGTCGCAGCCGTATTCGGCGGCTATGCACTGGCCAATCTGCTGCCGCTCGCCTTGGCCGGATTACTGCCTATTGGCCGTGCCGAATCGGTGATGGCTGCGCTGCTGCTCAGCTTTGCCGTCTATACCGCAGCCATTCTCTGGGCCTTCGCGGCGCGCAGCGCCGGGTGGGCCTGGGCGGGAGTACTGGTGCCGGCTGTGCTGGCTGGCGTGCTGCTGGCTGTACAGAGGGCCTGGTCATGAAGCAGGGCTTTCACGATCCGCCAGCCTGCCACTATCCGGCTGGCAGGTCGTTGTCGATCAGGGCCAGGGCCTGTGCCGGGGAAAGGATGCTCAGCCCGTCCATCGCGGGCAGTTCCAGCAGGTCGCTGTCGCCGCTGATCAGCCAGTCGGCGGCGCCGGTCAGGGCGGTGTGGACGAACTTGTCGTCATCCGGGTCGCGGCTGTATGCCGTACCCGGCTGTGTGGGCAGTTTCACCCACTCGGCCACCGCATTGAAATCGTGCAGCAGTTGGCGCCGGGTTTCCGGGTTCAGATACCGGTCGAATTTGGGGCGCCACAGACGGGTTTCCAACTCGGCGAAGGTCTCCGGCGACAACAGCAGGCGGCCATGCTCCAGCACCCAGAAGGTGATGCGGGCGGGCGTGGAGCGGGCGGACAGGGCCGCGCTGATCAATACGTTGGTATCGAGTACGACCCGTTTAGCTTTCATCGGCCAGCAGTCGGGCAAGTTCGCCCTCGGTCAGCCCCCGCTCGGCGGCTGCGTGGGCGGTGCGCTCCAGGGTGTGGCGCAGGCGGTCGGCGTAGAAGGCGCGCATGGCGGCATAGTCTTCGGCGGACACCATCACGCCCACTACGCGGTTGTGGCGGGCCACCTGCACGGGCTCGCGCTGCGCCCGGTCGAGCAGTTCGCCGAAGCGGGTCTTGGCTTCGTTGGCGCTCATGGTCTGCATGGGTCGGTCCTCTGCGGTAAAGACTTCGATCATTTTAGGCGAATCGTTCGATTCGTTCAAACAGGATCATCATCAGCATGAAACAGGGCTTTCGCCAATCCATGTCCGGCCTGCATACCTGGGCCGGGCTGCTGCTGGGCTGGGTGCTGTTCTTCATGTTCCTCACCGGCACGGCGGGCTATTTCGACACCGAGATCGACCGCTGGATGCAGCCCGAGTTGCCAGCCGCGCCACAGGTGCCTGCGGCCCAGGTGCTGGCAATGGCGGAGCAGCGCTTGCTGGCACGGGCACCGCAGGCCGAGCGTTGGAGCGTCAACTTGCCGGTGGATCGGAACAATCCCTGGTTGCGTGTGAGTTGGCGGGGCAATGGGCCAAACGGCAGTGAGCAGCTGAACCAGGCAACTGGCCAGCCTTTGGAGGCACGGGCCAGCGGCGGTGGGCAGTTGCTGTACCGCATGCACTGGCGTCTGTACTACCTGCCGTCGGCCATGGCCGACTGGCTGGTGGGCCTGGCCACCATGTTCATGCTGCTGGCCATCGTCACCGGCATCATCGTGCACAAGAAGATCTTCGCCGACTTCTTCACCTTCCGCCCGGCTAAGGGCCAGCGTTCCTGGCTGGATGCGCACAATGTACTGAGCGTGGTGGCGCTGCCGTTCCACCTGATGATTACCTATTCGGGGCTGCTGTTCTTCGCCACCCTCTATATGCCGCTGGTGATCGCCGCGCATTACGGTACAGGCGAGGAGAACCGGCGGCTGTACTTCGATGAACTGAATGGTCGCGCAGCACTACTGGCCGAGCCTGCGGGTGTAGCGGCTACCCTGACCCCACTGTCGCCCCTGCTGGCCCAGGCCGAAGCACGCTGGGGCGAGGGCCAGGTGCAGAGCCTGGATATTCGCCACCCCGGCGACACGCAGGCGCGAGTGACGGCCCGCCAGGCCACGTCTGGCCCGCTGCGCAGTGCCGAGACTCTGGTGTTCGACGGAGTGAGTGGCGAACTGCTCGAAGTGCTGCCGGCCATTCGCTCCACACCCAAGGCGATCAACGATGTGCTGCTGGGCCTGCACGAAGGGCTGTTCGCCGGCCCGGTATTGCGCTGGCTGTACTTCCTCTCCGGGCTGCTGGGCACGGCGATGATCGCCACCGGGCTGGTGCTGTGGACGGTCAAGCGCCGCCAGCGGGCGCAGAAGCAGGCCGACGCGGATCATCGCGGGCTGGTGCTGGTGGAGCGCTTGAACGTCGGCACCGTCGTCGGGCTGCCCATCGCCATTGCGGCTTACTTCTGGGCCAACCGGCTGATCCCGGTCGCGTTCGAGGCGCGCGCGGCATGGGAAGCCCATGCCATGTTCATCGCCTGGGGGCTCCTGCTGCTGCACGCGACGCTGCGGCCGACGGCACGCGCCTGGATCGAGCAGGGCTGGCTGGCCGCTGCGGCTTTTGCCTTGCTGCCTGTGCTGAATGCACTGACCACCGAACGCCACCTGGGCGCATCGCTGCCGCAAGGCGACTGGGTGATGGCCGGCTTCGATCTGACCATGCTCGTCTTCGGCCTGGCCTTCGCGGCGCTGGCCTGGCGGCTGACCCGCAGGGCACAGCCCCAGCTCCAGAGTCAGGGCGTGGGCAGCCCCTTGCCCGTGCGTGCCTCGGCCACGATCCGCCACGCGAGGGCCGGCGAATGATGGCGCTGCTGGCCTTCGCACTGGCCTGCGCCGGCTTTGCCGCGCTGGCACTGGCGATGGATCGCCATCACCGGCAGGTATGGCAGCGCCCGGCCCCTGGCCGCCGTGGCGTGCTGCTGCGCGTGGCCGGAGCGGCGGCGCTTGGTGCGTCGCTCGCAGCCTGCATCGTGCATTCGGGCTGGGCCGTTGGCGCCGTGTTGTGGCTGGGGCTGTTGAGCGCCACTGTGCCGGCGGTGGCACTCGTGCTCACCTATCGACCGCAGCTTTTCGCCTTGGTGGCGACCGGCAGCGGCCCCCCTGAACCCACGCACAGGGAGCGCTCGTGAATGGAATTGCGACACCTGCGCTGCTTCATCGCCGTGGCCGAGGAACTGCACTTTGCGCGTGCGGCGGAGAAGCTGCACATGGAGCAATCGCCGTTGTCGCGCGCCATCAAGGAGCTGGAGGAAAACCTGGGCGTGCGCCTGCTGGAGCGCACCACGCGGCGCACCGAACCAAGCGGCCGCCTCGCGGATTTCCGCTACCGACCCTGAGCCCTCTTCGCGGACATGAAGGCTCAATGGCAGCTATATGGTCGGAGTCACCGCTCATCCTGACAACTAAACTACTTGTCGGCCGGAGAGGTCGTCAGGTAGATAACTTGTAGGGTCCGCCTAGAAGCAATGACCAGACATTGATCATTCGGTCGTAGTCAATGCCAATCATATCGCATGGTCCTGTTTGGAGCGCAAGGGCTCCCACCAATCCCTCTCGTACCATCCCTTTCCACCCTTTCGTAACAGATTCGACCCTGGGGATATTCCATCCGGCAAGGTCATGCCGAGAAGCACGAAAATCACTCGCTCAAGCAAAATCGCTAAGTGCCACTCGGCAACCCCCACGACATCGAGCGATATAAAAGAGCTGCGTCCATGTGCCAGTGCATTGCGGATATCTCTCAGCCCGCGCTCTTTATCCGATCCCAGAATAGGCCAGAGGTCCGCGCAATGGACGGGCATCGTTGGATACACGCGAAAGAATGCTTCGAACTTATCTCGCACACTGGGTCGATTAACAACATTGATGAGCCCCCCCCAGTCGCGCTGAAATCTCTGGAGCGTTCTCGCCATCCTCGGCGACTACAGCTTCTTTCAGTTGTTCGAGGTGCTTAATCACCGCGTGGGTTGTGACAGTAGGGCTCTGTGGTGTTTGGTCCCGCTTCCACGCGAATTCGACCACCCTTTCCAGTACGGAGAACATGAACAGGAAGCGATCCGCGCTCCTCGAGTTGGTATGAGGATTAAGCGCCACTGAAAGGTGACGAATCAATGATCGGATTTCCTTGCCGGCCTTTTCATATGCGTGAGCCAAGTTCGTAGCACATTCCGCGAAGACTTGAGGGTGGGCGACAAAGTCACCACGGCCCTCGCGCGCAGACGGCGTTACATTCGCCTCAAGGGGCTCGATCCAGGTAGAGGCGGTCTCATCGTCGGAGTACGTCCAGCCATGCAGGGAAACAGCTTGCCGAAACAGAACCGATAGAACCTCGAGTGAGCTCCTGAACTTCGCAACTATCCGGTCGGCGTCGATTGGACCGTCCGGCGGCAAACCCACTACCGCGCTAAAACCGGCAATCACTGTCGCACCTGGAATCTCCGCGTCTCGGTGGTAAATCGTTACCCATTCCACCACAAACCTCGTCGCGCCAAGGTTCGGGAGGTCCAGCACGAACAGACCCTCTGAGTGGGATTTCTCGCCGAAGGAGACACCACTTGATTCCGATCGCAGGTAGGAAATGGGGGCTAGATGAAAGCGGATCTCCCTTCCTACATTCATCGAAGGATGCTGGACCGTTAGCCTTTCGATGTGGAATAGCTCAATGGCTTCCAGTCCGAGGGTGCCTCTCGACGAAGTTGGAAACCTGCGCCAATGAACTCCCTGCATGATGATGGTGAAGGCACCACTTTTTCCCGATAACGCACACGGATTACCTGGCGGGTCTTCAGTGATGTGTTGGGCAGGCACCGCTACTCGGATCTGCGATCTTTGGCCGCCCACATATGGTGGCTGGACCTCGCAATAGACTGGAAGCGCAGCCCCGTCGGCACTTCTCAACTCGGCGTCAAAATAGAACTTCATCATCCCCGACCTTAGAGCCAGTGCGGCATCGTTTGTCGCATCCTCAACGATATTCAATTTGCCCTCAAGCACAATAATTCTATGCGCTATGGTCCCAATCGGGCTCGCCGCGTTCCTTTGTGCCAGCCGGGGCAACGAAGCCCTCCAATAGATTTATGCCAATGATGGAGACACCCCATGACTGCGGGGCGCGAGGGGACGCAGTCTGAGTGGGACCATCGCCGACTTGAATCCGGTGCTGCGGGGTTGGGCTGCGTATTTCAAGCTGACCGAAACCAAACGGGCACTGGAAGAACTCGACGGCTGGCTCAGGCGCAAACTGCGCTGCATCCTGTGGCGGCAGTGGAAGCGCCCGGACACGCGCGCCAAGAATCTGATGAAGGCGGGACTGACGCAGGAGCGGGCATTCCGCTCGGCCTTCAATCAACGCGGGCCATGGTGGAACAGTGGCGCCAGCCACATGAACGCGGCCTTCCGGAAGTCCTTCTTTGATCGTCTGGGGCTGGTGTTGCTACTCGATACGACGCGGTGTGAGAGGGCGACGGGGGTGACCCCGTCCCCTACTCAATGTGTGCGCCCAGCATGGGCGCCCTCCTGCGGGTGCAAGTCCCGCCGTAAGTTGATCACAGCGAACGAAGTGAAGCGCAACTGCGTGAGGGTGACCGAGCGTGGGGAGGAAGCGTGGAGCATAAGCTGCGAGCCGATGGACAAGAATCGGATAGAAGGCGCTGCGGAGCAGGGCGAGCGAGCACGTAATCGCGAAGCTCTCGTGATCAAGGCGAAGTGGCGTAGATCCGGCGGTTGTGCAGCGAAGGAGTGCGTTCTTACCTGGGGAGGTCTCGCCTTGTGCCTGAAAGGGCGACGGCGCTTAACCGGAGCGAGAAGTCAGCAGAGGCCGTAGTAGCCGCTGGTTTGGGGCGAAGGGCCGAACGAGTAGGAGGGCCGAAGGCCGTGTTGCTCGGACGTGAAGTGCATCAGAAGCTCGGGGAGCCGGGGCGCAATGCGGGAGGGCTCGGTGAAGCCGCGTCCGAAGCAGTGCGTGATGAAGCACGGACGGCGCGGCATGGAACTGGAAGCCCGGGGCGAGATGACCTGCTTGCGCAGGTGCTCGCGAGCGCGAACATGGAGGCGGCGTGGAAACGCGTCAAATCCAATCGCGGCAGTGCTGGGGTGGATGGGTTGTCGATCACCGAGACGGCGGAGCAACTGAGAGCGCACTGGCCCCGGATTCGGGAATCCTTGCTGGATGGCAGCTACCGGCCCCTGCCGGTGCGCCGTGTCCAGATCCCGAAGCCCGATGGTGGGGTGCGCGAATTGGGGATTCCGACGGTGACGGATCGGCTGATCCAGCAAGCCCTGCTGCAAGTCTTGCAGCCCAGGATTGATCCAACGTTCTCTGAACACAGCTACGGCTTCCGGCCGGGACGCCGTGCCCACGACGCGGTGCTCGATGCACAGCGCTACGTGCAGGACGGTTACCGGGTGGTGGTCGATGTGGATCTGGAGAAATTCTTCGATCGAGTCAATCACGACATCCTGATGGAACGGTTGTCGAGGCGAATCGAGGACAAGGCCGTGCTGCGGCTGATCCGTCGTTACCTCGTGGCCGGGATCATGGATGGCGGCGTGGCCATGGCGCGCTACGAGGGGACGCCGCAAGGCGGCCCACTGTCGCCGCTGCTGGCCAATGTGCTGCTTGACGAGGTGGATCGGGAACTGGAGCGACGGGGCCACCGTTTCGTTCGCTATGCCGACGACTGCAATGTATATGTACGCAGTGGTCGCGCAGGCGAACGGGTGCTGGCGGGCCTGACCAAGCTCTACGAACGACTTCACCTGAAGGTCAATGACGCCAAGACGGCCGTTG
The DNA here is from genome assembly GCF_048398245.1 of Thauera butanivorans. NCBI lineage: Bacteria > Pseudomonadati > Pseudomonadota > Betaproteobacteria > Rhodocyclales > Zoogloeaceae > Thauera > Thauera butanivorans. The sequence continues at coordinate 3,912,209 of NZ_CP183038.1, read as the reverse complement.
CGCCGGCCTCGGGCCGCAAGTTTCTGGGCTACGCCTTCTGGTACGGCCCGGGCGGACAGGTCAAGTGCAGGGTGGCCGACAAGGCGCTCAAGACCTTCAAGCAACGCATCCGGCAATTCACGCGTCGCTCGGGTGGGCGCAACCTGACCGAGATTGCCGAACGGCTGCGGGCCTACATGCCGGGCTGGAAGACGTACTTCCAGCTTGCGCAGACACCCAAGGTGTTCCGCAAACTCGACAAGTGGATAAGACACCGGCTGCGTGCGGTGCAGCTCAAGCACTGGCGTCGGGGTACGACGATGTACCGGGAGTTGAAAGCGATGGGCGCCTCGGAAGAGGATGCCCGCAAGGTGGCGGCGAACAGTCGGTGCTGGTGGCGTAACAGCCGCATGCGATTGAACCGCGCGATGCCTGTCGCTTACTTCGACCGACTCGGCGTCCCTCGGCTCTCATAACCTCAACGACTCGAACCGCCCGGTGCGGACCCGCATGCCGGGTGGTGTGGGAGGGGTCGGCCGGGTAAGCTGGCCGCCCCTATCCCGATTCATCGCGGATCAGGCCCCGAGGGCACCCGACAGCTTGGCCACGGCTGCTCCCAGTTTGTCCGGGCGTGCGGGCCGGGACGTGTGCTTCAGCCGCCGCGCACCATCTGCAGGATCCGGGCGGTATTCAATCCGCGGGCCGTTTCCTGGATCTGCGGCAGGTACTGCGCCTGCAACTGGCGGCCGTCGGCCATCACGTGCTGGTAGGCGTCGCGCAGCATCTGCGTGTTCAGGTTGCGGCCGCCGGCATAGTACTGGTTGGCGACGTGGCCCAGCGCGTAGGTGGCGGCGAAGCTCATGCCGCTGCTCACGGCTTGGCGGCCCAGCCCGCCGAGGATGCCCTTGCCCGCCTTGCCCAGCAGGCCGCCGAGCAGCTTGCGGCCGGCCTGCTCCAAGTACTGGGACGTCAGCCCCACACCCAGGGTGGCCAGCAGATCCTTGACGTGGCCGCCGTCCAGTTCGTAACCGTAGCTCTGGCCGATCTGGTAGACCAGCCGCATCTGCAGCGGAATGATTGCCAGCGTGGACAGGTTTTCGGGCAGTAGCTCGATGGCGCCGTTGAGGATCGCTGCGTTGAGGATCTTGCGGTCCATGTCGGTCGTGGACAGCGTTCCCGGGCGGCGCTGTGCGGTGGTATCCGGCAGCGCATCGACTGCGGCCGGGTGTGGTGCGGTTTCGCCCGTCGCGATGATCTCCGGTAGCTCTGCGGCAGCCGTAGCCAGCGGCGCGTTTGCCAGCGTGTCGGCCTGGGTGGCGAACTCGGCCGGAGCCTGGCCCAGCGCTTCGCCCAGCCGCTCGAGGAAGGCCTGTTCCTGCGTGCTGGTCCGGCCGTCGGCCTCGCATACGCACACGGCCATCTCGTAGGCCAATTGACGTGCTTCCTTGCTGGCCAGTTTCGGCACCACGTCGGCCAGTTGCACGCGGCGCATCAACACTTCCTGGTACAGGCCGGGCAGGTTGATCTGCTGGTCCTCGGCCAGCCCTTGTGCCACCTGGCGGATCTGCTCGCGCTCGCGATCGTGCTTGTCGCCGTCGGCATAGGCGGCCAGCAGGCAGACGGTGAGAATGGCGCGTGTTTCTTCGGGGGTCATCGGAGTCCTCGTCGCATCGGATTGCCGTTCATGCCGGCCATTTCGCGCAGCCGGCAAGGAGATGATGGATTCTCCACTTCTTCCGTCCTGTCGTACAAGGTTTTCGCCAGCCGGCAACGGCCGGGGATGGAATTGCCAGGAATGGGCATCTAATATGGGTAGTGCCATTGCTAAAGAAATGGTTTTGGTATCCGTTGATGAAAGTGCCCCCTGAAAACATCCCCTGGCGGAAACAAAAAATGAAAAACAACCAGCCCGTGACATCGGTCGAGACATTGGTGCCGGAAGGCGAGTTCATCTACAGCCGGACAGACTGCCTGGGCAAGATCGTCGCGGCAAACGATCTCTTCGTCGCCCTGTCGGGCTTCAGCCGCGAGGAACTGATCGGCCGGCCGCACAACGTCGTCCGCCATCCCGACATGCCGCCGGAGGCCTTTGGGGATCTGTGGCGGGCGCTGAAGGCGGGCGAACCCTGGAGCGGCTACGTCAAGAACCGCCGCAAGGACGGCGGTTTCTACTGGGTGCAGGCGTTCGCCTCGCCGGTGCGCGAGAACGGCAAGGTGATCGGCTACGAATCCGTGCGGCGCCATGTCGATCGGGCGACGATTGCCGAGGTCGATGCCGCCTATCGCCGGATGCGCAGCCGTCCCGGCCGCTTCGAGGTGCGTGAGGGACGCGTGGTCCGGACCGGGCTGGCGGGGCGCTTGTCGGACTGGTCGCTGGCAGGACGCTTCGGCTTCGGGCTGGGCGTCGCGGCAGCCGGTGTGGCGATGCTGGCCTTGGCCGCACTCGGTGGCCGGGCCTTGTCCGATGCCTGGCTTTGGGCGGCGCTGGCAGCGGTCCTCGCGGCTGGCGGCTGGCTGCAGTTCGGCGTGATGCGAGGCGTGCGGGCGGATTTGTCCCGCCTGCGCGAAACCATGTCGGCAACGCAGCGGGATGGTGATCTGCGCCGTGTCGTCCATATCGAAGGCGGTGGCGAAGTGCGTGCGATCGGAGACGCCTTCAACGCGATGATGGCCAACCTGCAGGCGATCCTGATCAATGTCCGCGAGGCGGCAGAGCGGATCGTGGTGCAGTCGGATACGCTGAAGCAGTCGAGTGGCCTGGTGTCGAGCGGTGCGGCGGGCATGAGCGAGGAGGCGTCCTCCACCGCGGCGGCGGTCGAGCAGGTGACCGTGGCGGTGGGCGAAGTGGCCGAGCATGCGCTTGCCTCCGCCGAGGCCGCACGCGAGACGCAGCGCGCCGCTGCCGACGGCATGGCGCAGGCGGAACGGGCCGTGAGCGAGATCGGGCAACTGGCGCGGACGGTGGGCGAAACCGCTGCCAGCATGGACAGGCTCAGAGCGGCCTCGGGCGAGATCGGCAACATCGCCATCGTCATCAAGGAGATCGCCGATCAGACCAATCTGCTGGCGCTCAATGCTGCGATCGAAGCGGCACGGGCGGGCGAATGGGGACGCGGCTTCGCGGTGGTGGCGGACGAGGTGCGCAAGCTGGCCGAGCGGACGACGGCGGCGACGGGCGAGATCGGCGCCATCATCGGTTCGTTGCACGACGAAACCCGGACCGCGGCCGGCAATGCCGAATCCGGCACTACGCAGGTGCGCCTCAGCGTCGGCCTGATCGAAGAGACCCAGGCGGCCCTGGCGGCGATCCGCGCCTCGGCCGAGAACAGCCTGGGCCTGATCGACGGCATCGAGCTGGCCACCCGCGAGCAATCGGCCGCCGTGACCTCGATCGCCGGCAGCGCCGAGGGCATCGCTCGCCGCGCCGGGGAGTCCTCGGCCGCGGTGAGCGGCATCGCCGACGCGTCGCGCAGCCTGGCCGAGGTGTCCTGCGGGCTCGATGCCGCCCTGGCACGGATAAAGGTCTGACACGAGGGGGACGAGCGGGGGGCCAGGGAACCGGAGGGCCGAGACTGCGCAAGCCGGCCGGAGTTACACTGCCGGCCATGATGAACCTGACCACACCGGCGCTGCTGTTTCCGGCGATCTCGCTGTTGCTGCTCGCCTACACCAACCGTTTCCTGACGCTGGCGCAAGTCATCCGCCAACTGAATTCATCCGTCGACCGCAGCGGCGAACTGGTGCAGCGCCAGCTGCCCGGGCTCAAGCGCCGCATCCTGCTGACCAAGTACATGCAGGGTTTCGGCGTGTTCAGCTTCCTGCTGTGCGCGCTGTCGATGTTCGCGCTGTTCATGGACGCCGACCTGCCGGGCAAGCTGCTGTTCGGCGCCAGCATCCTGACGCTCGCCCTGTCGCTGGTGCTGTCGCTGATCGAGGTGCTGCTGTCGACCGATGCCCTGTCGCTGGTGGTCGAGGACCTGGAGTCGGCGAAGGGGGCAGCGCAAGGCTCGGCAAAAGGGGGCTGACAGGATGGCAGCTGGCGTCAGCGGCTGGTGAGCTTGAGTTCGATGCGGCGGTTGCGGGCGTAGGCTTCGTCGCTGGTGCGCGCGTCGAGCGGATGGAATTCGCCGTAGCCGGTTGCCGCCAGGCGTTGCGGCGGAATGCCCTGGCCGCGCAGGATCTTGACGATGGCCAGCGCGCGCGCGGTGGAGAGTTCCCAGTTGGACGGGAAGCGCGGCGTGGAGATCGGCCGGCGGTCGGTGTGGCCATCGACCTGCAGCACCCAGGGCAGGTCGGCCGGGATCTCGGCGGCCAGCGTCTTCAGCGTTTCGGCCAGGCGGGTGAGCTGGACCATGCCGTCCGCGCTGACTTCGTCCGAGGCGGTCGGGAACAGCACTTCGCTCGAGAACACGAAGCGGTCGCCGACGATCTGGATGTCCTTGCGGTCGCCGAGCACGGCCTGCAGGCGACCGAAGAATTCCGAGCGGTAGCGGGCCAGCTCCTGCACGCGGGCGGCCAGCGCCAGGTTCAGTTCGCGCCCCAGTTCCTCGATCCTGAGATCCTTGTCGCGCGCGGCCGCTTCGGCGGCGGCCAGCGCGGTGTTGAGCTGTTCGAGCTGGGTGCGCACGGCGGCGAGCTGGCGATTGAGCAGTTCGACCTGGGCGATGGCCTGTGCGGACATCTCGGTCTGTTCCTTGAGGCCGCGTTCGCTGGTGTCGAGGGCGCTGGCCAGGCGCGCGACTTCGGCTTCGAGTTCGGCCTTCAGGCGTTCGAGTGCGGCGATGCCGGCGCCCAGCCGGGCGGCTTCCTCGCGCTGCGCGCGGGCTTCGTCCTGTGCGGCGTGGAGTTCGTCGCGGGCGCTGAACAGTTCGGTGGACAGGGCTTCGCGTTCGCGCTCGGTGGCGGCCAGCGAAGCGCTCAGTTCGCCGACCTGCGCGTCGGCCCGCTCGCGCGCCGACTGTTCCAGGCTCAGCGTCTGTGCCAGTGCCGCCAGTTCGGCATTGAGGCGCGCCAGCGCGCGGTCGCGCCCGCTGACCGCGTCGCTGAGCACGAACTGGCCGATGACGAAGATCAGGATCACGAATACCAGCGCTATCAGCAGCGAGGCCAGGGCGTCGACGAAGCCGGGCCAGAAGTCCAGCGCGCGGCGTTGGTTCAGGCGGGCCATCGCTCAGCTTGCCTTCTGCCCGCCGAGCGCCGCGGCGATGGTGCGCGACAGCAGGCGCAGTTCGGCGCGCAGTTCTTCCGAGAACTGGGCGGTCTGCGTGCCTTGCGCCGGCTGCTGGGCGAGCTGGCGGATCAGGCCGCGCAGGTCTTCCTGCGACGAGGACAGCGCCGACAGGTCGCGCGATTCTCGGCCGATGAGCTCGGTCAGGCGGCCGATCTGGGTGTTGAGTTCGGCGAGGTGCTCGGCGGTGACGCGGCGTTCGCGTTCGGACTCGACCGCGGTGCGCTGCATGCGCTCCATGCCTTCGGCGGTCTGTTCCAGCAGGGCCTGCACGTAGGCCGGCACGCTCGCCTCGCCTTCGAGGCCGGTGGCGGAGGGCAGCCGCGTGATGTGCGACAGCCATTCTTCCAGCTCGTTGTAGAAGCGGTTCTGCGCATGCCCGGCCTGCAGATCGAGAAAACCGACGATGAGTGAACCGGCGAGGCCGAACAGCGAGGTCGAGAAGCTGGTCGCCATGCCGCCGAGCGGTTCGTCGAGATGGGATTTGAGGCTCTCGAACATCGCCACCGGATCGGTGCCGACACTCATGTTGCCGATGATCTCGCTGATCGAGCGGATGGTGATGAGCAGGCCCCAGAAGGTGCCGAGCAGGCCGATGAAGATCAGCAGGCCGACGATGTAGCGCGACAGGTCGCGCTGTTCTTCGAGGCGGATCTGCACGCTGTCGAGCAGGGTGCGCATCGAGGCCGGCGACAGGTGCGACTCGCCGCGCCGCCGGTTCGACAGCAGCCGCGCCATCGGCGCCAGCAGCACGGGGCGCAGGTCCGGTGCGGCTTCCGGATGGCGCTGGAAAGCTTCGATCCACAGGACTTCGCGCTGCAGCCGCCACACCTGGCGCAGATTGACGGCGATGCCGATCGCCAGCACGAACAGGATCACGCCGTTGAAGCCGGGGTTGGCGAGAAAGGCGTGCTTGAGCTGCGGCACCAGCACCGCCGCGAGCAGCGCCACCAGCGCCAGGAAAACGCCCATCCAGGTCGTGACGTGGACCGGCTTGGTGAAGACCTTGTGTTCCATGGGGACGACATCCTCATTGCTGGACGCGGTGGCGCCCGAGGCGGGCAAACCCCCTGCCGGCCAGCGCTCGTGGGCAAACTCTCCGTGCCGTCGAAGTCTAGCGCGAATTCGGCTCCCGGGCGTTGCCCGAACGGCGTCCGGAGCCCGGGCGCCGGCGGCAGCCGGCCACGGCGGGGCGCGGATTCGGCGATTGCAACAATTCACTACATTCTGCAAACAGTTGCGCAAACATGGCTTGCGAGACTGCAGCCTGAATCGACACGGGCGGCATGCCGTGTCGCACCCGGACCGCAGGACGAAACCAGAGCAGCGGCCGAGGAGACAGGCAGTACGACACTGGAGGAGAGAGGGGCATGTCCGACAACGACCGGCGGGATGCGGGGCTGGATACCTTTCCGCGCTACCTGATGCACCATGCCAGGCAGCGGCCGCAGCAGCCCGCCATGCGCGAGAAGGAATACGGCATCTGGCAGACCTACGATTGGGGCCAGGTGGCCGACAACGTGCGGGCGATCGCCTGCGGCCTGGCGAAGCTCGGCTTCAAGCGCGGCGACCGCCTGGCCATCGTCGGCGACAACCGGCCGCGGCTGTACTGGTCGGTGATGGCCTGCCAGTGCCTCGGCGGCATTCCGGTGATGATGTACCAGGACGCCGTGGCGCAGGAGATGGTCTATGTGCTGCAGGACGCCGAGGTCAAGTTCGCCATCGTCGAGGACCAGGAGCAGGTCGACAAGATGCTGGAGATCGCCGCCGAGACGCCGCTGCTCCAGCACGTGATCTACGACGATCCGCGCGGCCTGCGCAAGTACGACCAGCCCCTGCTGATGGCGCTGGACGCGCTGCAGGAGGCCGGCCGTGCCTGGGCGCAGGAAAGACCGGATTTCCTCGATGGCGAGATCGCCAAGGGCGCGCCGGACGACATCTCGGTGATGCTCTACACCTCGGGGACCACCGGCAAGCCGAAGGGCGTGTGCCAGACCCACGAGGCTTTCATCTCGGCGGCGCGCGGCGCAATCCAGTTCGATGCGCTGACCGAGCGCGAGGACATCCTGTCCTACCTGCCGATGGCCTGGGTGGGCGATCACCTGTTCTCCTTCGCCCAGGCGACGGTGGCCGGCTTCACGATCAACTGCCCGGAGTCCGGCGAGACGGTGATGACCGACCTGCGCGAGATCGGCCCCACCTACTACTTCGCGCCGCCGCGCGTGTTCGAGAACCTGCTGACCCAGGTCATGATCCGCATGGAGGACGCCAGCGCGCTGAAGCGCGGCATGTTCCACCATTTCATGGAGGTCGCCCGCCGCTGCGGCTCCGACATCCTGGACGGCAAGCCGGTCTCCGGCGGCGACCGCTTCCAGTACTGGCTGGGCAATCTGCTGGTGTACGGGCCACTGAAGAACGTGCTCGGCATGAGCCGCATCCGCGTCGCCTACACCGCCGGCGCGGCGATCGGCCCCGACCTGTTCCGCTTCTACCGCTCGATCGGCATCAACCTGAAGCAGCTGTACGGCCAGACCGAGACCTGCGCCTACGTCTGCCTGCAGCCCGACGGCGAGATCAAGCTCGACTCGGTGGGCAAGCCGGCGCCCTACGTCGAGGTCAAGCTCGCCGACAACGGCGAGATCCTGGTCAAGGGGCCGATGCTGCTGAAGGCCTACTACAAGCGGCCGGACGCCACCGCCGAGGCGATCAATGCCGACGGCTACTTCATGACCGGTGATGCCGGCTATTTCGACGAGGATGGGCACCTGAAGATCATCGATCGGGCCAAGGACGTCGGCAAGATGGCCGACGGCTCGATGTTCGCGCCCAACTACATCGAGAACAAGCTCAAGTTCTTCCAGCACGTCAAGGAGGCGGTGACCTTCGGCAGCGGCAAGGATTTCGCCACTGCCTTCATCAACATCGATCTCGAGGCGGTGGGCAACTGGGCCGAGAAGAAAGGCATGGCCTATTCCGGCTACACCGACCTCGCCTCGCAGGATGCCGTGTATGCGCTGATCCGCGACTGCGTCGAGAAGGTTAATGCCGACCTCGCCGCCGATCCGAACATGAGCGGCGCGCAGATCAAGCGCTTCCTGATCCTGCACAAGGAGCTGGACGCCGACGACGGCGAACTGACCCGCACGCGCAAGGTGCGCCGCAACTTCATCGCCGACAAGTACGCGGTGCTGGTCGATGCGCTGTTCGAGGGCCGCGCGCGCCAGTTCATCGAGACCCAGGTTACCTACGAGGACGGCCGCGTCGGCAAGGTCTCGGCCGACCTGCGCATCGAGGAAGCGAAGACTTTTGCGCCGCAGGCCGGCCAGCGCGCCGCCTGAGGAGACGAGGAATGGACATGACCGACATCAACCCCGCCGCCTCGGCTGCCGCCGCGGATTCGGGCCGCCGCTTCGGCGACGTGATCCTGGACCTGCAGAACATCTCGCTGCGCTTCGGCGGCGTGAAGGCGCTGACCGACATCAGCTTCGACGTGCGCGAGCACGAGATCCGCTCGATCATCGGCCCCAACGGTGCCGGCAAGAGCTCGATGCTCAACGTCATCAACGGCGTCTATCACCCGCAGGAAGGCCGGATCCTCTACCGCGGCCAGGAGCGCAAGCGGCTCGAGCCCTACATGGCGGCGCGCCAGGGCATCGCCCGCACCTTCCAGAACATCGCGCTGTTCAAGGGCATGAGCGTGCTGGACAACATCATGACCGGCCGCAACCTGATGATGAAGAGCAACATCCTGCAGATGGCGCTGTACTGGGGCCGGGCGCAGAAGGAGGAGATCGCCCACCGCGAGAAGGTGGAGGAGATCATCGATTTTCTCGAGATCCAGGACGTGCGCAAGACGCCGGTGGGGCAGCTCCCCTACGGCCTGCAGAAGCGCGTCGAGCTGGGCCGCGCGCTGGCGGCGGAGCCGTCGATGCTGCTGCTCGACGAGCCGATGGCCGGCATGAACGTGGAGGAGAAGCAGGACATGTGCCGCTTCATCCTCGACGTCAATGACCAGTTCGGCACCACCATCGTGCTGATCGAGCACGACATGGGGGTGGTGATGGACATTTCCGATCGTGTCGTGGTGCTCGACTACGGCAAGAAGATCGGCGACGGCGCGCCGGACGAGGTGCGCAGCAACGAAGACGTCATCCGTGCCTACCTTGGCACGTCGCACTGAGCGGGGACACAGTCATGGGATTCTTTCTTGAAACCTTGTTCGGCGGCTTGATGGCCGGCATGTTGTATTCGCTGGTCGCGCTCGGCTTCGTGCTGATCTACAAGGCCTCGGGCGTGTTCAATTTCGCCCAGGGGGCGATGGTGCTGTTCGCCGCGCTGGCGATGGCGCGCTTCGCCGAATGGTTCCCGAAGTGGTTTGGCTTCGAGAGCCTGCTGCTGGCCAACCTGCTGGCCTTCATCGCGGCGATGGCGATGATGGTGGTGCTGGCCTGGGCGATCGAGCGCCTGTGCCTGTCCAAGCTGGTCAACCAGGAAGGCATCACGCTGCTGATGGCGACGCTGGGCATCGCCTACTTCCTCGACGGCTTCGGCCAGACCCTGTTCGGCAGCGACATCTACAGCATCAACGTCGGCATGCCGAAGGACCCGGCCTTCATCCTCGAAGGCATGTTCGAGGGCGGCGTGATGGTCAGCAAGGAAGACCTCGTCGCCGCGGTGATCGCCGCGCTGCTGGTGATCGTGCTGGCGCTGTTCTTCCAGAAGACCAAGACCGGCCGCGCGCTGCGTGCGGTGGCGGACGACCACCAGGCCGCCCAGTCGATCGGCATCCCGCTGAACACGATCTGGGTCATCGTCTGGTCGGTGGCGGGCTTCGCCGCGCTGATCGCCGGCATCATCTGGGGCTCCAAGCTGGGCGTGCAATTCACGCTGTCGCTGGTGGCGCTGAAGGCCCTGCCGGTGGTGATCCTGGGCGGGCTGACCTCGGTGCCGGGGGCGATCATCGGCGGGCTGATCATCGGCGTGGGCGAGAAGCTGTCGGAAATCTACATCGGGCCGATGCTCGGCGGCGGCATCGAAATCTGGTTCGCCTACGTGCTGGCGCTGGGTTTCCTGCTGGTGCGGCCGCAAGGGCTGTTCGGCGAAAAGATCATCGACCGCGTCTGACCGCGTCACGCACTCCGGGAGAACATCCGCATGCTGTACAGAGAAAACGGCCAGTTCAAGACGAGCTACGCGGCCGACCAACAGATCTTTCCCATCCTGCAGGACCGCTGGGCGATCGGCCTGCTGCTGCTGGTCGCCTTCGTGGCGATGCCGCTGCTGGGCTCGGAATACTTCTTCCGCGCCATCCTGATTCCCTTCCTGATCCTGGCGCTGGCGGCGCTGGGGCTCAACATCCTGGTCGGCTACTGCGGCCAGATCTCGCTCGGCACCGGTGCCTTCATGGCGGTGGGCGCCTATGCCGCCTACAACTTCATGGTCCGCATCGACGGCATGCCGCTGATCGTGGCGATGCTGCTCGGCGGGCTGGCGGCGACCGTGATCGGCGTGCTGTTCGGCATTCCGTCGCTGCGCATCAAGGGCCTGTACCTGGCGGTGGCGACGCTGGCGGCGCAGTTCTTCACCGACTGGGCCTTCCTGCGCATCGGCTGGTTCACCAACCATTCGACCTCGGGTTCGGTGAGCGTGGCCAACCTGAACGTGTTCGGCATTCCGATCGAGTCGCCGGTCAGCAAGTACCTGTTCTGCCTGGTGGTGGTGTGCGTGTTCGCGCTGATGGCCAAGAACCTGACGCGCAGCGCCATCGGCCGCCAGTGGATGGCGATCCGCGACATGGACGTGGCGGCGGCGGTGATCGGCATCCGCCCGGTGTACGCCAAGCTGACGGCCTTCGCGGTGAGCTCCTTCATCGTCGGCGTGGCCGGCGTGCTGTGGGCCTTCGTGTATCTGGGCGCCTGGGAGCCGGCGGCCTTCTCCATCGACCGCTCCTTCCAGCTGCTGTTCATGGTCATCATCGGCGGGCTGGGCTCGATTTCCGGTGCTTTCCTCGGCGCGGCCTTCATGGTGCTGCTGCCGGTGGTGCTCGACCAGTTGCCGCACTGGCTGGGCATTCCCATCTCCACGGCCACCGTCTCCCATCTGGTGCACATGATCTTCGGTGCGCTGATCGTGTTCTTCCTGATCGTCGAGCCGCACGGCCTGGCCAAGCTGTGGAGCGTGGGCAAGCAGAAGATGCGGCTATGGCCCTTCCCGCACTGATTTTCCGGTGCGGTGCCCGAATCGATGCGGAGTTCGGGCTTTCGTTGCAGCTTCCGGGTACGCGGTACGTACCACTCACCAAAAACACGAGGAGACACCCATGAAATTCAAACCTCTGGCTCTCGCAGCGACGCTCGCCACCCTGGGTGCGGCATCCTTCGCCACCCCCGCCGTGGCGCAGGAGCAGTACATCCCGCTGCTGTCCTACCGCACCGGTGCCTACGCGCCCAACGGCATCCCCTGGGCCAATGGCAAGCAGGATTATCTGAAGTACGTGAACGCCAATGGCGGCGTGAACGGCGTCAGGATCGCCTATGAGGAATGCGAAACCGGCTATGCCACCGACAAGGGCGTGGAGTGCTACGAGCGCCTGAAGGGTCGCGGCGCCTCGTCGTTCGATCCGCAATCCACCGGCATCACCTTCGCGTTGACCGACAAGGCGCCGATCGACAAGATTCCGCTGATCACGCTGGGCTACGGCCTGGCGGCGTCGCAGGACGGCGGCGTGTTCAAGTGGAACTTCCCGCTGATGGGCAGCTACTGGACCGCGGCCGACATCCTGATCCAGCACCTGGGCGAGAAGGAAGGCGGGCTGGACAAGCTCAAGGGCAAGAAGATCGCGCTGGTCTATCACGACTCGCCGTTCGGCAAGGAGCCGATCCCGCTGCTGCAGAAGCGCGCCGAGATGCACGGCTTCCAGCTCAACCTGCTGCCGGTGACGGCGCCGGGCGTGGAACAGAAGGCCACCTGGCTGCAGGTGCGCCGCGACCGTCCCGACTACGTGCTGCTGTGGGGCTGGGGGGTGATGAACTCCACCGCGCTGAAGGAAGCGGTGGCCACCGGCTTCCCGCGCGAGAAGATGTACGGCGTGTGGTGGGCCGGCGCCGAGCCGGACGTCAAGGACGTCGGCGCCAACGCCAAGGGCTACAACGCGCTGGCGCTGAACCCCAACGGCACCGGCTACCCGCTGATCCAGGACATCCTGAAGAAGGTGCATGACGCCGGCCAGGGCTCCGGTCCGCGCGACGAGGTCGGCTCGGTGCTCTACACCCGCGGCATGCTCATCTCCATGCTCACGGTGGAAGCCATCCGCCGCGCCCAGGAACAGTACGGCCAGGGCAAGGTGGTGACGCCCGAGCAGGTGCGCTGGGGCTTCGAGAACCTCGACATCGACGACAAGCGCCTGGAAGAGCTGGGCCTGGCCGGCGTGGTGCGTCCGATCAAGACCTCGTGCGACGACCACATGGGATCGTCGTGGGCGCGCGTCCATCAGTGGGACGGCGGCAAGTGGGTGATGGGCGAGACCTGGTACGAGGGCGACAAGAGCGTGATCGATCCCCTGGTCAAGGAAGCGGCCGACCGTTACGCCGCCGAGAAGCGCATCCAGCGCCGCAGCGCCGACGACTGCAAGGCTTGAGCCTTGCGCCCCGGTCCCGCAAGGGGCCGGGGTTGCCATGAATCAGGACGGGCCGCCGCCCGAACGCGGCGCCCGCATCAACAGCGGATGAGACGATGAACACCTCCACGACGAATGCGCCTCCGGCTCCCGAGTCCAACATCCTCCTGAACGTGAACGGCATCGAGGTCATCTACATAAGAACGAGTGAGATAAATCCCCAGGCTCCGGCGAGATAAATCCGGGATGTAGTGGAAGGAAACGGGATTTATCGGAGGGCCGGCTGTAAATACCTTTCCTGTGGGAAAAGCCGGCGGGCGGGTCAGGAAAGGGGCTCGCTGAGGAAGCGGATCAGGACGTCCATAACGGCACGGGAGGCCTCGGGCTGCAGCGTAGCGCTGACCGATGATCCGGTGAAAGGCAGGTACGGGCGTGCAGGGATGGTGACCTGGTAGGCATCGACCTGCGCCCAGGTCTCGCGGGCACGCTTGTGCTTGTCCTTGGCGAAGACGGCACGGCCCCTCGCACTGCCTTCGTCGCCCTGGCGGATCAGGTTGCCCTTGGCGTCGGTGCGCAGGCGGACCCTGGTGGAGTATGGCGCGCGGTCGATGGTGCCGCCGAATTGGTGGATGGCGGCGTAGGCGCGTGCGGCGCCGCCGGCACCGATCAGGGCGAAGTCCGCGCCGTAGTCGGAGCTGATGCTGCTGGCCAGGATGCCGTGGTCCTGCAACATCTTGAGCACGGTACCGCCGTTGTTACGCTTCTGCCGTGCTGCGATGGTCGCGGCAGCAAGCGGTACCCAGTGCGGACGGCCCTGTGCTGCGAAGTTGGCCTCGGTTTCGGCCTCGAGGGCTGCGGCGATGCGCTGGAACATCGGGCGGCCGTCGGTCAGGCGCTCCAGGATGTCGCCGATCTTCCTCCGTGCGCCGTCATCGTTGATGTCGACGGTGATCATGGCCTATGCTCCGGGTGAGCGCGGCGCGAAACCGGTAGGGACGTGCCCCTGTGACCGACGGTAGCTACGCCGAGGCAGCCGATCAAGCCAGAGTGTTGAAAAGCCGCGCTCATTCCCCTTTCTCCTCGGCCGTCTGGCCCAACCAGTACAGCAAACGCCCCTCGCGCAGCCTGTTGAGGCCTTTGGCGTCGCGCTGCATCAGGTTGTACAGATCCCAGACCAGCGAGCCGTCGCGGTTCTCCCGCAGCACCACCAGCAGATCCCTGTCGGCCTTGAACACGCCGATGTAACGCTTGCGGTAGCTGCCGTCGTCGTATGCGGTCAGCCACACCTCGAACGGGTCGCGCAGCGTGGCCAGTGCGTAGTTGGCGTAGCGCTCGCGGGCATCGGCGCGCTTTTCGACCGTGTGCGGCAGCAGCTCGGGCCGGATGGCCACGTCCTCGATCGGCGTGCGGACGATATTGACCGTGCCGTCGGGCACCAAGACGCTGCGCATCATGCCCACTGCGGCATCCACGCCCTCGGCCGTGGGCAGCACGCCGGGGTCCGGCAGGCGCGGCACGTCCGGCGAGCGCAGATCCGGCCGGCCGAGATCCCGCCATGTCGGCTGGCCATCCACCGCCTTGACCACACCGGCCGGCCTGGCCGTGATGGGCGTGGCCTCGACCGCATCGCCCTTGAAGCCAGCCGGGTCGAAGCGGCTCCACTCGGCGCCGGGGTTGTAGTCCCAGCCGGGGTCGGGCAGGAACACCGCATCCTTGCCGTCCGCGCCCTTGTAGCGGAAGCCCTGCACCGTGGCGGTGTCGCCCGCCTTGTTGAGCACCACGGTGCGCTCCACCATGTGGTCGCGGCCGTTGTCGAGCGGCACGCCCAGCGCGCGGAATTCGGCTTCGGTCAGCGCAACCACGCGGCACCTGCATCCCCAGCCGTTCGGCGGCCAGATGATTTCCCAGATCGGATCGTCCCAGCGGAACACCTTGCCGTTGAGGGCGGCATGCTCCGGCCGGGTGCGGCTGTCCATGATCGCCACGTAGCGCCAGTAAGGCCGGTCGGCGACGTTGGCCAGGTAGCGCTTGTAGCGCCCGGCCATGTACGAGGTCTGGACGTTGGTCTGGAAGATGGTGCGCAGACGCCGGTTGCTGCCGAGCTGCGCGCGGGTGAGCTCGCCGGTGTCGGCGTCGAGCACCTCCTGCGTACCCCACCAGCCTAGATCCTGCAGGCGCGGGCGCAGCGTGCGCTTGAACTCCTCGAATGTCTGCCCCTTGCCGATGGCCTTGGCCACTTCGGTGCGGATGGTGCGCAGCACGTCGGTGGTCGTGGCCTTGGCGACCGTGAAGGCGTGCACATTGGCCTCGCGCCACACGTCGGTGTAGTCCCACGCGAGCTGCTCACCCTTGCTCTCGAAGTAGCGGACGGCGTCGGCCGGCTCCAGGTCGAGGCGCGCGCCGATCACTGCCATCTGCGGCCCCCATGGCCCACGTGCCAGCCGTTGCAGAAGGGGCAGCGGTAGGCATTCATGCGGCCGGTCCAGCCCTTACGATGTACCAGGGCGCCGATGTGCTGGCGGGCTTCGGCCTCGGTAGTGTGGCGAATCTTGCCGGTGCAGGACTTGCGGCGGATGCGGCGCTTGCTGCTCACTGCTCCACCTGCCTTCCATACGCCTCGCCCCCGAACATCGCCCGCGCCAGCAGGTGCTGCAGCCGGGCCTTGTCCATGGACGGATATGCCGCCTCGGCCTCGGCTAGGGCGTCCTCATAGGTATCGGCCGCGTCGATCGCGGCCAGCAGTGGCTCCAGCAAGTCGGACATGGCCTCCTGCAGGGCGGATTCAGGAATCGCGGCGATGGCCTGGTCGATGGCCTGCTGGCCGTTGGCGGCGGCGGGCTCGGCGAAGTTGGCCGGCGTGCCGTCGGCCGGATTCTTGTTGTCGACAACAGGAACAGGCGCTGCGCCGGGCGGTGGCGTCGGCGGTGCTTCCTTCTTCGTCCAGCCGTCGCCGTATCGCGCCTTCACGGCGTCTTCGCTCAGTTCGAAGCCCAGGTCGGCCACGTTGCGGTCGCGCTCGCTGTCTTCCTTGCTGCCTTCCTTCTTCGGGAACACGCGATAGACCAGGCACGGCGCCAAGCCGTTGAGCTCGCAGATCCAGCGGATCAACGTGGCGTTGAGCGTGTCTGACAGCAGATCTGCATGGGCCTTGACCAGATCCTCGCGCACCTCCTGCCGCTCTTTGCTGGCGGCGGCCAGGGCGCCGCCGCCCTTGGTGCGCGGTTCGGTGCCGAGGATGACTTCTGCGATCCAGTCATCCATGTACTCCACCAGCGCCTGCTGTGTCGTGATGCTGCCGCTCAGCTTGCTTTCGAGCAGCTCGATCATCGTGCCTTCCGGCGTCATCACCACGCCGTCGTTGCTGAACGCCCGCAGCGCATCGAACAGCGTCCCCTTCTCGCGCGGTGTAGCGTTGCGCGGGTATTTGCCCCAGGGCGTCGGCGTGCCGAAGCGGTCATTCAGCTTGTTCCACGCCACGATGCCCGCGCGCTTGAAGAACACCGCCCAGTAGAGCTGCAGGCCGAGGCCCGTGCCGTAGGGGTTATCGTCTTCCGGATTCACCCGATGCACGATGAACTTGCGCGGCGGCAGCTCCACGCCGGTCAGCATCGCCTCGCGCGTCAGCATGCGCAGCTCGGGCGGCTGCTGATCATCCTCCTGCACATACTTGAACCGCCGCGTCGCGCGCTTCTTGACCGCCTTGGGCGCAATCCGGTTGTCGCGCACCGTCCATACCACCTCGGCGATCCCTGGGCTGGCGATGATGGCGTCGAGCAGCTGCAGCGTGATCTGGTCGAAGTTGATCGCCGACAGCATGTCCGACACCACCTCGGCATCCGCCGCACCCTGCGGCGTGTCATCCACCGGATCGACCTGCCACGGCTTGGCGATCAGCGCCAGCCCCAGCTTCTGCATCGAGCTGAACACCTTGCCGTCGCGCTTCAGGTCGCGGTACAGCTCGGCGCTCCCCTGGCCGCGTTCGAGCAGCAGCGGATCGTTGGTCTGGATGACGCCCATGTACAGCGTCTCGAACGGGTCGCGCGCACGCGTGGCGACCTCGCTGTCCAGTGGTGGAGTTGCGGGCTTCGCGCCCTTGCGTGGCTTAGCCATAGAGGAATCCCGCGGTGTCGTTGCGATAGCGCTCGCCGGCGCCGTCGCTCATGAATTCGATGGGGGCGGCCGGATTGCTGGCGGCGTGGATGGCCAGCGCCAATGCCCAGAAGCGGTCGGCGTGGCCGTCCGGGGTGCTTTCGGCGACGAAGCGGATGTTGCCGGCCGCGGTGGTTACTTTCTGCACCTTGCGCAGGTCGGCGCGGATCTGCGGATCGTCCGGAATGCGCAACGCCCGGTCTTCCATCTTGCCCTTCAGCGGATACGCCAGCGCCTCCTTCACCTGGCCAGTGAAGGTGACGCCCTCCACGCGCTCATCGCCGAACTTGTCCTGCGCGTCGTCGACCCAGCCGATGCCCAGCCCGGTGGCGTCGATGCAGATGCGGTCGGCGATCTCGAACCACGGGTACAGAATCGCCTCCTGCGCGCTCTTCCTCATGCGCTCCATCGGGATCACCGCACGCGTGTAAAGCACGTCGCCGAGCAGCTCCAGCACCCACAACACGGTCAAATCCTTCTTGCGGCCGATATCCACACCGCAGAACACCTGCCCGGCGAAACGGTCGGTCGAGTCACGCTCCCACGGCATGCCGGCCATGTATTCACAGCCGGTGATCAGCTCGTATTCGATGAACTTGCTGTCGTCGTCGGCCGGGATGCACATGTATTCCTGGTCGAAGGACTCATCATCGGCCGCGCCGGACTTCACGAAGTCGAAGTATTCCGCCTCCGTCATGTCCTGCTGCTCGGCATCGGCCGGCAGCGCCTGCTGCAGCTTGTAGAGAAAGCCCTGGTCGAGCGCATCCTGCAGGGTGACGCGGTGCAGGCTGATCTTCTTGGGGTTGCCCTTTTCGCGGGCCTCGCGCACCAGACCGTTGAAGAAGGAATTGCTGCCCCGGTGCGTGCTCACCAGTTCCATGCAGCCGCCCCAGGTGATGCCGGGGTAGGCGATCGCCCACATCTTGCGCTGGTCGCGGTGCAGCGCGAATTCGTCCAGGATGCGGCTGCCGCGCTTGCCGGCCTGGGCGTCCGGGTTGCTGCTCATGCTGTGGATGCGCCGGCCGCTGGCGAACTGCAGCACGTAGGCGCTCAGCCCCTTGTCGGGGTCGACAACCTGCTCGCCGAGATCCTTGGCCGCCATGTTCATGATGCCGGCCCACAGCTTGCAATCTTCGATGAACAGCCGCGCCTGGATGTCGTCGCGGCTGCTCACCCACTCATCGTAGCGGGCACCCTGGGCGGCAGTACGCTCGCCCGAGGCGTAGGCCGTCGACCAACTGATGCCGATCTGGCGCGACTTCTCCATCAGCTTCAGGCGCGACGTATCCTTGATCCACGCGGACTGGAACGGCAGGAAGATCGCATCCGGGTTGGTCGGGATGATGCGTGCACGGCCTTTGCGATTGGCGTCCATCACTCGATCCCCAACACTTTGCGGATTTCCCGCTTGGTGTCTTCTGTCACGCCGCCCTTGCTGTCCATTGCATCCAGCTTGGCCTTCTGCTCTTCCAGCAGCTTCTCGCGTGCAGCCTTCGCCACCGCCTGGCGCTCGCGCAGGTTGAGCGATCGCACCTCCTGCGCCGCCTTCGCCGCGCGCGCCAGGTCGAGCACGTCGCCAATCTCCAGCGGCTCGTCGGCCTGGATGGCGCTCATCGCCGTCTTGCTCGCCAGCGTCGTCACCGCCTGTGCCAGCAGCGCGCCGCTCTTGGCGTCGAACTCCTCGCCCAGCTCGGCCACCAGCGCCTCGGCCGCGGCGGCCATCTCGCGCTCGTGCGCCACGATCTCGCGCACGCCCTGGCCGAAGCGGTGCAGCGCGCTACGGCTGGGCAGTTCGCCGCTTGCAGCGGCATCCGGGAAGGTCGTGCGCAGATCCGCGATCAGCTCATCGAGCGTCAGGCGGTTCTCGCGCAGGCGCTTCAGGATGTGCGCCCGCACACCGGGCGCCTGCCTGTCGACGGATGATTTGCGGCCCACGTCACGCCCTCGGCCGCGCAATGCCGTCGATCGTCACCCGCCCCTCGGCCGCGTCCTGGCCGCGCTCGGCCAGCGTCGCAACGAGCACCGAACCGGCCTCGTCCACGGTCAGCGTGCCCACCTCGGCCAGCCATCTCAGCTCGGCCTTCACCTGGTCGCGTGTCCAGGTGTGGCCGAGCTGGTGCAGCAGGTTTGCAATCACCGAACTGTTGCCCCGGTAACTGGGCAGCTCGGACAAGATGCGCAAGATCACCAGGCGCATGTCACGGCGGAGAAAATCGGAATAGCTCATGAGCGGCTCACTTGTGCGCCAACAGGTAATCGTTGATACGGTCCAGGCTGCGGGTCAGCGGCTGCATGCTGTCTGTGACGCCTTCCAGCTTGGCGTCCAGCCGCTCCAGCCGGCCCATCAGCTCATTCAACTGGTGGTGGCTCGGCACCTGACGCATCTCGGCTTCGAGGGTCGTGATGCGCGTGCGCAGCTCCAGCATTTCCTTGGCGCTGGCCGATTGCCGGCCGATCAGCCAGGAATAGATGCCGATGACGGTGATCACCACCCACTGCATCGTCCCGAAGCCGAAATTGAGGTGTTCGATGTTCATAGGGCGTGAAGGGACACTTCGTAGTAGGAAAACGGGCCGTGCGTCTTGCGCAGCCGGCCCAATGGAACGCCGTGGCCGGTACGCCTCTTGACCACCAGGGTATGCACGCCTTCTACTGCCAGCGCGCGCGCAAGCTCCCGCATGTCGGCACGGCCCAGCCGCCCCATGGCGGCCATCACTTCAACCTCGCCCGCATCGGTGCGAGAAAGGGTTGCCACGGCTTTCGGCTCGTCGCCCCCTGCGTACGAACAGCCGGACGCATACACGCGCACGACGCTGGTCAGGTGCTCGATGTGGATCATTGCTGCGCCTCGGACGGATGGAAATCGATCAGGGCGTCGAGGCGCCGCCGGCACTCTTCGTACTGATCTCCGGCGCCGAGCGCCCAACGTGCGACGTCGGTATCGGTGGCAACGGCTCCATCCGCTGCAGCAGTGCCGCTGGTGGCGGTGGGCAGTGCAACGGCAAGGCCGGGGGCGCCGTCGAGCACCCGCAAAGCAGCAGTGTCCAGGCACACACGGCCCGTGGTGGCAGTCTGCAGCGCATCGTCGCGCTCCTTTCGTAGTCGGGACGCCGCGCGCGTCGCGGCGGCAAGTTGGCGGGTCAAGGTGTCGCCGTGTGTCTGGGCATCGAGCAACCGGCGGCTTGCGTGCTCGGCCTGGGCGGCCTGGCTGCGGCTCATTTGCCCGCGCAGTTCGGCCAGGCGGGCATCGCCCGCAGTGCTGGCCAGCAGATGACCCAGGCCGAAGGCGCCAGCCAGGGCGCCGACGATCACCAAGGTTGTCGGCGAGATCACGCCCAGCCCTCTTTGCGCTGCTTGTGACGCTGCCAGAGGATCACCGCGCCCACCGTAACGGCCACAGCAGCCAGCACCAGCAGCGGATCGATGCCCATACCCCAGGCGACGGACTGGATGTCGTCCGATACCGCGCTGGCTGCGGCCAGCCCGCCGGTAGCGATGGACACCGCGCCCGACTGGGCAATGGGGCTGCTGTGCAACCGGGACTCAGGTGCCGCGTCGGGCATCTCGACAATGCCGGCCGCGTGCTCTGCCGGTACCGCATCCAGCGGCGGGCGAGCCTCGGGCGCGGCAGTCAGATACAGGGCCGATTCTCGCGCGCGGCGCCGAGTCAGCCCCTTGACCTCGCGCAGCACGCCGTCGACGCGCGCCTTGTTCCACAGTGCAAATGCCCGAGCGGCGGCAAGTGTATTGCCAGCGTTGTGAGCACGCAGCACGCTGCTGCGCGCAAACCCGGCCAGGCCGATGTTGTAGGCCAGGCTGACCATTGCGGCGAGCTGGTGCGCCGTCGCCGGGCGCGTCAGCAGCCCCGAGACGCCCGCTGCAAGCTCGGTCAGCCGTGCGCACAGCATGTCATCCGCCCATTGCTGGGTCCAGACCTCTCCGGGTGTGATGTTCTCGGTTTCGCCCCAGCCGATCGTCCATACCCCTGCGATGTCGCGGTAGGCGCGAAGGCGGCAGCCTTCGCTATTGGCGATCTCCACCACCCCGGACCAGACGATGGGCCACGGCAGGTTTTTGTTCGGCAGAATTTTCACGGAGCGCCCCGGAAATGAAAACGCCCTCATGATCGAGGGCGCTGGGGCGAGGGGCTAAATGAAGAGGTTCATTAATCACCAGGGTGCCAGCAGAAGCGGCGTTCTTCTGTCCGTCGGCTCATCTAAAGAGTCTTCGGCCTGAAAATTATCAACATGAACGCCCACTGTGTCAGAGTTCGACACGTATCCGTGCAGCAGGATACCGCCGCCAGTGATAGCCCTCGGATCGCTGTCGGTGTAGTCAATGAACAGCTCATCATCAATATAGACGCGGATGTCAGCACCATCCTGCTCCAGGCGTAGGCGCACCACAGTCTCTAGCGGAAGTTGATATTGCACTTGAGCAAGCGGATTACTGACGACCGAAGCGGTTGTAGGTTTGAACAGTTCGACAAAACTTTGTGCGGCCATTGGTCGCCAGCGCACGCGCACCGTATATGCGGCGCGATAGCCGGAGGCATATGTGAACATCAATCCTGCGGCTGCATACTGCGTATCCGATACTCGATACAGGTCGCAGAGTGCCCGCTTGATGCCGGCAGTTCCGGAATGTGCCCAGCAGGCAACCGTAGTCCCACCACGGGCGCGCCCGACATCCGAGATACGCGCCCAATTCCTGGCTGCAGTAGTGGTAACTTCCCACCAAGCGGGGTTGTAGTCGGTCAGAAGTTCGTTTGACTCACCCGAAAAGTCGTCTGACGCAATAACTGCCATGTCATCCATCCGACCACTGCGCGGCGCTGACAACCGCCTCGACGGTTTCGGCCGCGTAAATTGCCGCGCGCAACGTCTGGCTCTGCAGATGTATTGCGCTGTGCCACTGCGTAGCTGTCAACCCGAACGCGATCATTTCCGCCGGCGTCAGCATGTGCGTGACGTTTTCATCGACAGTCCACGCCATCACCGGCTCAGCGCCGCCCGCCGCATGTAACGCCACCGCCGTCGTTGTGGATGCAGTCAGATCGCGGACGACGCGCTCCGTCATCGTGTTGTGATGGGTCTGCCCGCTCGGGTACACGTAGGGCATCGGGCCGATCTGCCGAGTCTCACGCTCGGCTTTCACCCGCTCCCATGCCACTGCTCGCGCTTCTTCGAGATCGAGCTCATCAACCTGCCATGTCACATGCGCAGGCCGTTGGTCAATGTCGTCGACACGCTCGCCGCGGCGCTGCCACCACTTCACCGTGGGCTGCTCGACCACGGCGCGCACGACGCCCGCAGCTTCAAGTTCGGCGTCGGTCAGATTGCCCGGATTGCTGATGTGCGGCAGCAAGGCTTTCAGCTGCGGCGTCAGCGTCCGGTCGGCCAGGCGCAAATACCAACTCACAGCGCACCTCCGTCGCCAATCCAGCCAGACGCACCGTAGTCGAGCACAACCACGTTCTCGGCGTCGGCAGCGTCGTTGAAATCGGGCGCAGACCCACCAATCCAACGCAATCCGGCCGGCCAGGTCACCGCATGGCCGGCGCCGCTATTCACCAGGCGCAGACGGATGTGGACTGCCGTGGCCGGCGTGGCCAGCGTGATGGTGCAATTGGCGTTGAGCGTGGCCCGCTGCTTGTTGCCATTTGCAGCATCCAGCGTGGCTGCCGCGCCCAGACTGCCCAGATTGGTCTCGGGTTGGGCAATCGTCGGCTCGCCCTCGCGCAGCATGCCCCGGTAGCTGTCGGCCGCAGTGCCTGCGGCTATGCGCTGCTCGTCCGTGATGTAGTACGGCTCGCCGGCCTGCAGCCCGTTTCCAGCGGCCGCACTGTCGAGCTGGGCGCGCGTCCCCCGTTTGCACAGGATCTTCGCCATGTCAGAAGGTGCCGCCGTCGACGGTGCCCACGGCCAGCGTCACAAAGCCGTTGCCGGCATCTTTGGTCCAGCTCATGCTCGGCCCCATGCGCAGCACGCCATCCGTGCCGTCCGTACCCCAGATATAGCCCGATGTCCCCCCTGCAATGACAGCCACCAGTTCATCGGTGCTGCCGGACGGGATGTTCAGCGCCGCGCGTAACGCGTTGAACGTGATTTTGCGCTCCTTCTGCCCGGTCGCATCCGCGTCGTGGACGATCAGCAGGTCGGTTTCGCCGTTGATCGCCCCCGCTGCGCCCAACGCATCGATCGCCGGCACGACCGGCAGCTTTTCGTCTGCGGCCGTGGCAACGTGCAGCGTGCCGCGGTCGGTCGTTACCAGCGGCTCGCCCGCCAGCATGCCTGCGGCCGGCAGATTTGAATAAACCCCGCGCCGCATCTGGATTCTTGCCATTGCTCTTGCTCCTTGAAAGTCGCGGTCAGAACGTGCCGCCGTCGATGGTTTGCAGGCCGAGATTTGCGCGCGCCTGCGCCCGCGCCGGTTCTGTGTCGAATTCCGCCAAACGCAGCGCAACAGCAAGGGCGCCGATGCTCTCCGGCGTCAGCGTGCCGCCCGAGCCATCACCAGGCGGCCCAGGCGGCCCAGGCGGCCCAGGGTCGCCGCGCAGCACCGGCGCAAAGTCCAGCCGCAGGCAGCCACCAGCGGCATCGAGCGTCAGGGTCAGCGCAGGGCCGATCACGGCAGCCCCCTCGTGATCGGCGTCAGCAGCACAAGCTGCTCGCTGCTCGATATCAGCACCTCACCGCTGGGCGAGGTCAACTCAACGTCGATGCCATAGCGTCCCGGTCGCCAGTCCGTCTGCGCCGCAGGTACGGCGCGCACTGCAAGCAGGCCATCAGCGGCATCGAGCCAGATGCAGTCGAGCTCGATCACGGCCGGCCCGCGCATCTGGCAACGCGCCGTCCAACCGCTCATGTCCTGCGCCTGGCCCGCGAGCGTAAGCCGGCCGACCAGGTCCAGCGTGGCGCCGATCTTGTGCTCGTATCCGCTCACTGCGCGCCCCAGAAATGAAAACGCCCTCATGGTGGAGGGCGCTGGGGTGCGGGGCTAAATGAAGGGGATCAATAAAGAGGCGGCGGTCAGTGGCTCGGGCAGACTAGGCTGTAAAAATGGTTGTATCCGGCCTCGTCGCCATGCCTGGTGAGAACTGCCGTGATCTCGTCGAACGGCCCCTTTGTTTCGACGACAACGAATTCGCCGAAGTCGCCCCCATGTGCCGCGTCGGTCACGAATACGCAGGCCAAGGCGTAGCCTTCCGGGTTGCGAGTGCCCCATCTGCTGATATAGGCGGCATAGCGCGCATCCCCAGCATGGCCGACTGCCTCTTGTGCGGCCTCCAGTATCCGGGTGCTGGCCAAGCGCCCGCTCACGATGCCAGCCACTGCAAGCGTGCAGAGTAGCAGAACGACCGCCAGCAGCCAGCACCATGCCTTGCGCCAGGGTTTCATTCTTGTCTCTCCCGGCGGGTTATGAAGCAGCGGCAGAACAGGCGTGCACAAGGCAGTTTCTTGCTCTGCCAATAAGGGTCAGTGTAATGCCGGGCCGTTTGGGACTCTTCGATGCAGTCCGGATAGGCGCGGCCGTCGTTGATGACCCGGAGACACCAGAAAGGAAAAGTATCGGCCTCCTGTTCGTACTTCTGCCGTTTCCCCGCGTTCATGTAGGCCATGACGATACGGTGAGTCAGCAAATCCGCCATCTCCCAGTAATCCGGCTCAGGGTTTTCTTCCTCGTCGTCACCATATGGGTCGGGCTCCGGCCCGCCCCAGTATGCGAGGTGCGCTTCGTAACGCACCCATCGGATTCTGTTTTCAGAGAAAAACAAGCGAGCCTGCCGCTTGAACTCCCGGTCATCTCGCCCGCTGATGACCTGTTTGCCGGCATACAAGAAACGCGACACATCCCATCGGTGGTGCGGGAAGTCCTCCTTGAGTATCGAGTGGAAGACTGTCTCGAATAGGCGTTCCTGCTCTTCCGTCAAGCCCTTCATCCTCACCCCGCCTTCTTCTTCACGCATCCCGCCGCCGATTGCGCCAGCGCAGAGGCTGTGCGCTCGATGGCGTCCTTGCCCGCATCGGGGCTGTGCCGGTAGTTGTCCAGCAGCGCCTTTTCCCGTGGGTTGGCAGGCGCGGCTGGCGCCTCATCTGACCGCTGGCCGGTGAGGACGTAGAAAATATCTACGCCCGTCCCGTTCAAACGTGCCAGCAAATCGCTAGGGCAGCGCTGCTTCCCTGAAACCACGTCCTTGATCCGTTGAGGGCTGGACTCCCCAGCAGCTCTTGCTGCGGCTGCCAGCGACAGCCCGACACGGTCAATTTCTTCGCGCAGGCGAAGGTGGATTGAATCTACCGAATCAGTTGACATCGTAGAAATCTTCTACCATCATTCACCCCACAAACAGCCGCCAATCAACCGCCAAGTATCCCGGCTGCTGTTCCCCATGAACAACACGCGAGGCCACACCCAATGACCGCCGCACAATTCAAAGCCCTGCTACGCCGCCAGGGCAAAACCATCCGCCAGTGGGCGGAAGAAAACGACTTCCGGCCAGAGGCCGTCTACCGCACCCTGAACGGCGTGGAGAAGGGCCACTACGGCCGCGCCCACGAAATCCTGTCGCGCGCCGGCATCAAGGGCGCGGATCAGCGCCTCGCTGCGTGAGGCCGGTCATGAATGACCCGATTCTACCCCGCGACGAACAGGGCATTCGCACTGATGCGTCCATCGTCGGGCGCCTGGTGGCTGAAGGCACTCGCTCGAACGGCAAGCAGTTGCTCTCTCACGCCGAGGCAGTAGCGTTGCTTAGCGAGCACCTCAAGCCTGGCGCCCCGCGCCCCGGCTTGCGTCAGCTACGCATCCCCGAAATCGACCGCCTCACCCCCGAACAACTGCGCGTCGCGGTCGAGCACGTCATGGTCTGCCAGCGCGGCCGCCAGCCACATGGCGCGGTCGATGCCGAGCGGCGCGCTATGGGTAGCAATGATGCCGTCCCGGATCCAAAGCACACGGAAGGGCTTGATGTCGCAGCCCTGGGGGTCGGGCACGCCGAGGCCGGCAGCAAGCACCCCGGCGGTGGTGATGTCCAGCACCCACAGCGCGGCCACCTCTTCGCGCTCCCGCCCCTGCGGGTCGCGGTACAGGTAGTGGAGGTAAGCCCGATCCGGCCCGTCGACAGCCAGCCGGTTACCACGGCGCAGATCAACGTCGTTCTGAAGATCGATCTGGCGTTTGAGGGTGAATAGCACTTCCACGGTGTTCTCCATCAGCGGTTGTTGATGGGCCGAATTCTAGGCGGCTGCAAATCCCTTGCAGCCATTCCAGAAACCTTTTTGTTTCGAGCGACGTTCGCAGGGTCATTTCCAATGTCTAGACGTAATTCGAACCCCGTGCCGACCAGCCTGCGCGCCGCTTTCGAGGCCGACAAAGCGCACGCGCTCAAGCGCCGCCGCCTCAGCATCGAGCGCCTGGCCGAACTGCTCGGCACCACGCCCGCCACCCTCTACAAGTGGCTGGAAACCGACAGCATGCCCGTGCGCGTGCTGGTGGCCTGGCAGCACCTGACCGGTGCCACCCACGTCGTGCGCTACCTGGCCAGCCGCGAAAGCGCCGTCGTCATCGACATCCCCGCCGGCCGTGTCATCGACGCCGACGACATCCATGCGCTGCAGGCCACCCTCAACGGCGCCGTCGGCGCGCTGCTCGACCACGGCCGCGGCCAGCTCGACCGCGACACCACGCTGGGCAAGGTCGGCGTCGGTCTGGAAAGCCTCGCCTGGCATCGCGCCAACATCGAAAAAACCGAGCAGCCCGAACTGGAGTTCTGATCATGAATATCGTCATCCATGCAGCATCCCTGAAGGTCGTCGCCAGTGTGCGGATCGATGACGCTGTGCGCGCTGCCAATCAAGCTGCGCAGCACCTGCGCGCCAATACCATTGACTGGGTAACCGCAAACGACTGGATCTTTGTGCGGAGCTCGGAGCTCCACACGCTCAAGTGGGTGTTCGATAGCGTGCTCATTGCGGCTACGGAAGATCACGCTGCACTGCGCGCCGAGCTGGCAACCCGTTTCGACGCGGCCATTGAGCAACTCGATACGCTGAGCGAAGAGCTGCGCATCACTTGCCTGCTGAATGGACCGAGTCGGGTGCCCGCATGACCCGCCAAACCGACTACACCAACGCCGCCCAGCAGCGCCTCATCCGCCTGGTGCTGCTCATGTTCGGCGACATCGTCAACGGCTACACCCCCGGCGCGCTCGCCCGCGACATCGGCTGCAGCGCCACCGTCATGACGCGCGACCTCGACAACCTGCGTACCGCCGGCATTGCCGAGTTCGACGAAACCGACGGCCGCTGGCGCCTGACCCCGCGCCTGCCGCAGCAGGCCGTCAAGGTCTATGCGGCCCTGGGCCGCGCCGAAACCCGCCTGGCCGAAACCAAGGCCGCCATCCATCGCAATAACGACTACTGAGGATCGTCATGGCCACACGAGGACGCAAACCCACCATCGCACCCGCAGCCGAGCCCGAAGTGCTCGACGCCGCGGCCGAACAGCACACCGCGCAGGCACTGGCCGCCGTGCGCCAGGACGCCACTGCCCAGGCGCTGGCCGTCAGCCAGCACGATGCCGCCGTCCGGGCCGTGGCCGCGCAGGTCGGCTACCAGTTGCCGGCGGACTGCACGGACCCGGATTTGATCCAGCGCGATATCAGCGCAAACATGCGGCGCAGCGTCGAAGCGTGTTTGGAAGTGGGGCGTGGGCTGACGGTGCTGAAGCAAGCATGTCAGCACGGTCAGTTCATTGCGCGGCTCGAAGTCCTTGGACTCGACCGTTACGTTGCGGCGCGGTTTATTCAGGCTGCCACGAAGTTCTCAAATGTGCCGATGTCGGCACATTTGACTCAGGCCATCGGGACGCAATCCAAGTTGTTGGAAATGCTCGTTCTTGATGACGAACAAATCGAAGATTTGGCCCTGACCGGCCAGACCGGCGAACTCTCCCTCGACGACGTCGCCACGATGTCGGTGAAGGAACTGCGCGCCAAGCTGCGCGACGCCCGGGCCGAGAACAAGGCCCAGGCCGAGCTGCTCGCCGAGAAAAACGCCGACCTCGACGAAATGCGGGCGAAGAGCAAGCTCATCAACCCACCGCCGCCGGACGAACGGCGCGCCGAGCTGCTCCAGGAAGTCTCCACGCACGTGAACACGGCGCTGGGCATGCTCAATGGCGCCGTCACGCAGAGCTTCGCCGTGCTGGCCGACCACGATGCGATCGCCGGCCAGGACTCACTGCAGATCATGGGCGGCTACGTGGCCCAACTGCAGCAGGCAATCCTCCAACTGCGCGAGATGTTCGACCTGCCGGACATCGTCGGCGACGGCACCCCCGAATGGATGCGCGCCACCGCTGACGATGCCGACCTCGCGGCAGCGGAGGCATGACATGTCCCCCGCGCTGATCGAAATGCTGCTCGACATACACCAGCGCGCCAGCGCCGCCGGCCATGGCGGCAAGTGCGCGGTGTACCAACAGGCCGCCCAGCGGCTGGGCATGTCGGTCGGCACCCTGCATCGCAAACTCAAGGAAGTTGTCATGAAGCCCGATCGCAAGCGCCGCGCGGATGCCGGCGCAGTCACGCTGACGCTGGCCGAGGCGCGCATCGTTAGCGCCTATCTGATGGAACAGTACCGCGCCAACAACAAGAAGCTGGCGAGCGTGGAAAACGCTGTCACGGTGCTGCGCAAGGACGGCAGCATCCGGGCCGAGGCGGTGGGTGCGGATGGCGTCATTCGCCCGCTGTCGGTGTCCGCCATCACCCGCGCACTGCGCCGCTACGCATTGCACCCGGCTCAACTGCGCCGACCGGCGCCGGCACAGGAGCTGCGCAGCCTGCATCCGAACGACGTGTGGATGATCGACGCCTCGATCAGCACATTGTTTTATGTGCCCGAGGGCGGCGTGGCGGACATGAGCCCGGCTGAGTTCTACAAGAACAAGCCCGGCAACTTCGAGAAGATCAAGCGCCAGCGTCTCACCCGCTACGTGGTCACCGACCACACCAGCGGCGCCATCTTCGTCCACTACGTGGCCGGCGGCGAAAGCATCGCCAACCTGGCCGAGTCCTTCCTGGCCTGCGTGGCCCAGCGCCCGCACCAGCAGATGTACGGCGTGCCCTTCCACCTGGTGGTCGACCCTGGCTCGGCCGATACCGGCGCCTTCCGCAACCTGCTGCGCCGTCTGCTGGTGACCTTGATCGTCAACGCCGTGGGCAACCCGCGCGCGAAGGGCCAGGTGGAGAACGCCCACAACATCGTCGAGACCAATTTCGAGAGCGGCTTCAAGATCACCCGCGTGCCCAACATCGCCTGGATCAACGCCCAGGCCGCGCGGTGGATGCGCTGGTACAACTCCACCCGTGTGCACTCGCGCCATGGCATGACGCGCTACGCCAAGTGGATGGAGATCACCGCCGAGCAACTGCGCGTGGTCGATGCCGACCTCGCCCGCAAGCTGCTCACACACGAGCCGGAGCGCCGCAAGGTCAGCGGCCCATTCCTGCGCGTGGATTTCGACAGCCGCGAATGGGACGTCAGCGCTGTGCCCAACGTCATGATCGGCGCGTGGCTGGACGTCACCTATAACCCGTTCCGCCGCGACGTGGCCTTTGTGGTCGACCGCGATGAGGACGGTCGGGAGCGCCTCACCGAGATCCCGGAAGTCGTCGAAGCCGAGCATGGCTTCTCGGAAGCCGCCGCACTGATCGGCCGCGAGTTCAAGAGTCAGGCCGACACCATTGCGGACACCAACCGCAAGCTGGTCGAACGCATCGCCACCGGCGCCGAAACGGATGATGCCGCCAAGGCCGCGCGCAAGGCGAAGAAGCTGCCCTTCGGTGGCCAGATCGACCCCTACAAGCACCTGGACGACGTTCCGGACGTGGTCCCGCTGCCGCGCCGCGCCACCACCCTGACGCCCGACACCGCCACGGCCAGCGCCGTGCCCGCGACAGTGTTCACCCACTTCCAGGCCGCCCAGGCACTGCTGCGCGCCGGTCTGACGCTCACCGCCAAAACCCACGCCCGCATCGCCGAGTGGTACCCGGACGGCGTGCCGGAGGCCGACATCGATCAACTCAAGCATCGCCTCACCGTCCGCGCCGGCCTGCGCGTGGTCGGCGGCGAATAACCCAGGGGAGGAAACGTGCGCCTACGACTCAAGGCCGTCTTGGCCGGCCTCGGCAAATCGCAAAGCGACCTGGCGCGGGAAATCGGCTACTCGCCGGCCACCGTCGCACAGCTCGTCAATCACGGCTTCTGGCCGAAGAGCCTGCCGCAAAACGAAATGAAGGACCGCATCCGCCGCGCCTTGCGCGCATGGGCCGCCGATGAGGCGGTGCTGGACACGATTTTTGAAGAGTGGCCCGAGCCGCGCGGCAACGCGGCCCGAGCCTGCCCGCTCACCGAAGCACAGAAAGAGGACGAACAAATGCTACTACAGAACGAATCCCTTACACCCGAGGCGCGCGAGCACTTCGGCCTGCCGCGCAGTCCCTTCGTCGACGACATCAACTGCCTGGAAGACGTGTTCGTCTCCTCGGCCACCCGCCGGCAGCGCGCGGCGCTGATGGACTGCGCCCTCAACCAGGGCTTCATGGCTCTGGTCGGCGAGAGCGGCTCGGGCAAATCCACCCTGCGCGAAGAGCTGGAAGAGCGTATCCGCAAGGAAAACCGCCCCGTCATCATCATCACGCCCTACGTCGCCGAGGCCGAGAAGGGCGACCGCGCCGGCATCTACAAGCCGCGCCAGATCGCGGAGGCCATCCTCAACACGCTGGCGCCGGGCGATTCCATCAAGCAGGGTGCCCAGGCCCGAAGCCGGCAGGTGCATGAAGCATTGCGCGCCAGCCGGCAGGCCGGACTCAACAACCTGCTGGTCATCGAAGAGGCGCACAAACTGCCCAAGGTCACCCTGCGCGCGCTCAAGTCCTACATGGAACTCAAGGATGGCCTGCGGCGGCTGCTGGGCGTCGTGCTGATCGGCCAAACCGAGCTGGACCGGCTGCTCTCGGCCACTGCGCCGGACGTGCGTGAGATCGTCCAGCGCTGCGAACGCCGCGTCATGCCGCCGCTCGACGATGACCTGCCCGCCTACCTGCAGCACAAGTTCAACCGCATCGGCGTGCAGGCCGACCAGGTCTTCGCCGACGGCGTGTATGACGCCATCCGCGCCCGCCTGGTCGCCATTCCGCGCGGCGGCAGCGCAGCGGACAAGTTCAGCGTGTGCCATCCGCTGGTTGTGAACAACCTGGTCGTGCGCGCGATCAACGCCGCCGCCGCGGTCGCCATGCCGCGCGTCACCGCCGACGTGATTGCGGGGTGCTGACCATGGCTGACGCAATCCCACTCCCGCCCACCCCCTGGCTGCGCAGCGCAGCGGATGCGCAGGAACCCATCATCTCCGATTCGGATGGCTGCTGCCTGGCCATCGTCGTCGGTGATCACCCCGAGCTCGGCGCGCTCATCGCACTGGCGCCTGAACTGCTCGCCGACCTAGCCGGGCTGTTGCATGCCCTGATGCTGCACGACCCCGATTACCGCAACAAGCATGCCCCGGATACCGACCGCGCCGCTGCCGAAGAGGCCATTTTGGAGGCCGCCAGCAACGCAATCGCCACGCTGAGCTACGCCGCCCACTGCCGCCTGCCTGTTGATATGCCCGGTCTGGATCAACTGGAGGACGAGCTGTGATCACCAACGCCACTATCTACCCCATGCACGGCCCGCGCGGGGGGCACAACCCCGCGCAGCGCCCGGCACATGTGCTCACCGACCGCGCCCGCCGCAACCTCGCGCGCATGAACGCTGCCGCGCGCACGCTGCGCACCCTGGGCGTGCGCGTCCTGGAATGCCGCCTCGACGGTGAATGGCCCGCGGTCGCCGAGCCGTCCATCCGCATCGAGCGCGACATCCACCGCAGCTTCGCCGCGTTCCTGAATGCGGCTGGCCCGCGCGAGTGGGTGACCGTCGCACACGACGGCATCTCAACCAAGTCCGCCGCATGCCGGCTCGAGGGCGTGTGGATCATCTGGGAGGAACCCCAATGAAACCGACCCCGCTCGCAGACCGCATCCTGGCCGCCGTCGCCAGCGCAACCAGCAAGCGCCCGGCCAACGCCGATGACGTGCTGGCGATCGTCGGCGGTGCCGATGCCGACTTCTGGCCCGTCGTCGAGCAGCTGTGGCGCGACACCCTGATCACTGGCGCGAAGATCTTCCGCCCGAAGCTCGACGCTGAGCCCTGGCTGGGCATTTGGCCCACCGGCGTGCCCCAGTCGGCCGGCGCATGGACCGGGCCGCGCCTGTCCTTCCTCTTTGTCCGTCATGACCCGATCGCACTCAAAAAGGCGCGCGCACCGCGCAGCAGGCCGCGCAAAAGCGTGGCAAAGGAGGCCTGAGCATGCACCTCGACATCACCGTCGTCTTCGTCGATGGCCAGTACCGCACCGAGCGCGTGCTCGGTATTCGCGGCGCAGCCACCCATTCGCCCGCCCGCGCGGCCGAACGCCTGGCCGAACAACTATGGGGCGCCACCGACCTCGACACCGCCCGCCGCATCGGCGCCCCGAATCCCGCCCAGCCGCACGTCAGCCGCTGGCGCATCACCGACACCGCAGCCCGCAAAAACACAGGAGCTCACTGACATGGCCCGCAAACGCCTTTCCGCCACCACGCTCGATTCCTGGAACGACGTCGACGCCTGCCTGAAGGCCATCGGCGAAGTCGACCGCGAACTGGGCCTGCTCGAAGCCGCCCAGCAAGAACAGATCGACGCCATCAAGGCCAGCACCAAAGCCGCCGCCGAACCGCTGCAGAACAAGAAGGCCGGCCTCGAGCTCGCCATCCAGCAGTACGCCGAAGCCAACCGCGGCGAGTTCGTGAAGACGAAGACCAAGGAACTGACCTTCGGCAGCGTGGGCTTTCGCCTGTCGTCGAAGGTGGTCATCAAGAACCTCGGCAACACGCTGCAGGCCCTGAAGGACTTCGGCCTCACCAGTTGCATCCGCATCAAGGAGGAGTGCGACAAGGAGGCCATGAAGAACCTGCCGCTCGAAACCCTGCATGCCGTCGGCGCCAACCTCAAGCAGGAAGACGCCTTCGGCTACGAGATCAAGCGCGAGCAGCTGCAGGAGGTGGTGTGATGGAAGACAAATACCAGTTTCTCCGCCAGAGCCTGCCCGAGCTTGTTTCCGAGGCGGCGCGTGAGGGGGGAATCAACCCGCGCGCTCAGTTGATCATCGCGCTGCTCGAAGAGCGCGACCAATTGGCGGCAGCAGCCCGCGTCGCCGAAAGGCAGAACAAGGCTTTCAAAGACCTGCCGCTGTGCGGTTCTGCACTGAGCACTGAGGAGCGTGCCCGGTTGGACGAAAACCTGAAGTCGCTGCTGCGCTTCCTCGGCGCCCCCGGAGACTGGGGCTACGACACGCAGCTCGGGCGCCTGACGATCCTGCTGGACGGCCTGCGCCGTGACATTTGGACCTCAGCCGTCCAGCCGGAAACCGTGGAGGGCGTGCGATGAACAACCCGTTCCGTTACCGCCTGTATGACGGCATCGAGGTCGAAACGACGGGCGCCGATGATCGCATCAGGAAGGTCAGAAGCTTCAGCGTGGACCAGTGCTACGCAGCGCTTGGCGTGCGCGATTTGCAAAAGACCGTCGAGAACGCAATACATGCCCGCCTGCGGAAGATGCTGCCTGGTTCGGAGGTGAAGTAATGGACAATCGTGACGACATCCTCGACAAGATCCGCAAGTGCATGGCGATGGCGCAGTCGGGCAGCGAGCACGAAGCCGCCGCCGCGCTGAGGCAGGCGCAGAAGCTGATGGAGATGTACCAGATCAGCCAGGCCGAGATGCTCGCGGCGGGCGTGCGCGAATCCAAAACCAAGGCTGGCGCCGTCGCACGGCCGGCATCGTGGGAAAGCGACCTCGCCGCGCATATCGCCGCCGCCTTCGGCTGCAAACTGATCTTCACCCCTAGTTGGGGCTGGGGCGAGGCCTGGTGGGTGTTCGTCGGCCTGCCGCCTGCGAACGAGATCGCCGCGTACTCCCTCGAGGTCCTGCTCAGGCAGGCGCTCAAGGCCCGCCGCGAGTTCATCGACAGCGCCCTCAAGCGCACCAAGAAGAAGGCCAACAAGACGCGCCGTGCGGATCTGTTCAGCGCAGGCTGGGTGCACACCGCATGCGCCCAGGTCGGCGCGCTCACGCCGCCGGAGGGCGCGGCCGAGGCCATCCAGGCACACATGCAGCTCAAGCACCCGAGCCTGGGGCAGCTCGCGACAACCGATCGCAACGCTGGGCGCAACTGGTCCGAGCGGGACCAGGATGCATACCACGCGGGCCGCAGCGCCGGGCGTGGTGCGCAGTTGCACCAAGGCGTGGGTGCCAACAAACCGCGGATGTTGGGGAGCTAAGCCATGCCACTCGTATTCAGCCGCGTCACCATCGAAGTCAAGGTCCGCTACAGCGCCGGCAGCTACAACGCCTCCATCGGCCGCTCTCGTGGCAGCTCGACTATGGACGCTCTGACCGCGGTCGAGCGCTGCGTAGCCCGTTGCATGGCTGGGGCGTCATCGTCACGCGTGTCCCTCGACCCCGTCCGCATCCCCGACGACCGCCTGCCCCCCGGGCACGAGCGCTGGATGTTTGAGATATCACCGGCAAACCCTCCAGGGGAGACCGATCAATGAACGCCTCCAACCTCAAATCCGCCGACCTCGCCCTGATGATCCAGGTCTCGATCAAATGCATCGCGACCCTCATTCCGGCCGGAACGCAGATCAGCATTCTCCGGCGCCCCGGACAGAAGGATGCATACATGGATATCCAATGGCCCTCCGGCTGCATGTCGAGCCTCACCATCCCCATATACGCGCCGGCCACGCCCGCCGTGGTGAGCCAGGCCATCAGCGACCTGTTCGACGAAATGGAGGGCTGACCATGGTCTCCGCATCCCTCATCGCCGCCCGCGCCGCGCAGCACACCCAGCTCATTCGCCAGATCCACACCGCAAAACGAGATCTGGGCCTGGACGACGATACCTACCGGCTCACGCTCGCCCGCTTTGCTGCCGGCAAGACCAGCAGCAAGGAATGCAGCATCGCCGAGCTGCAGGCCGTCATCGAGCACTTCCACGAGTCCGGCTGGCCGCGCCCCGGCGGCCAGGCCCGCAAGCCTCTTTCGCCACGGCAAAAGAAGATGTGGGCGTTGTGGCAGACGCTGGCCGACCAGGGCAAAGTGCGCAACCGTCGCATGGTCGGCCTGCTCGCCTGGATCGCCGGCCAGACCGATAACCAGGTGCAACGCCTGGAATGGCTCACCCCGGCGCAGGAGCACACGCTCATCGAAAGCCTCAAGGCTTGGGCTGAAAGATGAGCACCCGGCTCACGCGCACCACGGTCGAAGATCTGGCGCCGCTGCTCGCCATCCTCGACCCCGTTTATCCGGAAACCCTCGCGCGCATCGCCGAGTGTTTGTTCCTGGTGCTGCGCGACCGCCTGCCGGGCGAACCGGCCGACCACGCCCGCCTGGCGCTCGACCAGGCAGAGCTGGTCCGCGCCGAGCTGGGCGGCAGCCAGCTCTATTTGGCAAAGGGGAAGGAATTCGAGATGACCCTGCGCGACCGGCAGATCCTGGCCAAATTCAACGGCCGCAACCACCGCGCACTGGCCCACGAGTTCGGTGTCACCGATCGCCACATCTACGACATCGTCGCCCGCCGCGGCAGGGAAGAATTCGAGCGCCGACAGGGCAAGCTGCCGGGGCTGGGGGCGGATGACGATGACTCTGAGGATGAATCATGAAATCGGCCCGCTGTGCCGATCGGGCGAGCGAGGCGGCCCGGATGCCTGCCGATGGGGCAGAAAATGGCGTCGAGGGCTTTTATAAAAGCGCAGGGCGCACATCCCGCCCTGAACCGAAGCGCCCGCTGCCCGATCTGGACACGCTGCGCCCGCTTTTCCTTCGTCTGCGACCGGGCGTTGCGCCAAACTGGACCACGCGCTACCGTGTCGGCGCCATCCTGTCCCGGCATCTCGATACCTGCTGCACGCTCGAAGAGCTGGGCGCCGAGCTGGGCATTACAAAGCAGAATGCCTACACCGAATCTGTGGTCGCACTGGGCACTCTGGTCTGCGCGCTGTATGTGCGGATGCACTTCCCGCGTCCATGCAATCATTGAACCCCTTCATTTAGCCTCGCCCCCGCCCCGCACGCAAAGTGCGGGCCATGGCTACCGCACAACTCCCCGCGTCGATTGAAATCTTCCGCCCTGGTCGGCACACCGACGACCAGGGCGTGGTGCGTGAGTTCACGCCCGCCGACCTGGCTGCCATCGCCGCAGGCTACGACCGCACGCTGCGCGAAGCCCCGCTGACCATCGGCCACCCCGCGCACGACCGCCCGGCCTACGGCTGGGTGGATGGCGTGCATGTGACGCCCGAGGGCCGTCTCGCCATTTCGCCGCGTGACGCCGAGCCCCAGTTCGCCGAGATGGTCGCCGCCCGCCGCTTCCCCAAGCGCAGCGCCGCCTTCTACCCGCCGGGCCATCCCAGCAACCCCACGCCCGGCCGCTGGTACCTGCGCCACGTCGCCTTTCTGGGCGCCCAGCCGCCGGCCATCGCCGGGCTGAAAGACATCCAGTTTGCGGACGATGCCGCCGGCCTCGTTTGCTTTTCCGAAGCCGGCACCGTCGATCCCGATCCCGGCCCATCCACTCAGGAGCCCCCCGCCATGACCGAACAGGAAAAGGCCGCCCTCGCGCGTGCCGAAAAAGCCGAAGCCGAAGCCAAGGCCGCTGCCGAGGCCCGCGCCACGGCCGAGGCCGCCGCCCAGGCCGCCACGGCGCAGCTCGCGCAATTCGCCGAACAACAGCGCGCTGCCACGCACGCCAGTCACGTCGCTTTCGCCGAGGCCGAGCTGAAGGCCGGCCGGCTGCTGCCACAGCACAAAGAACCGGCCATCGCCGTGCTCGATCTGCTGGCCGATGCTCACCCGGTGGAATTCGCCGAAGCCGGCGCCACCAAGAAGCTCGCGCCGGTCGAATGGCTCAAGGGCCTGATCAGCAGCGCCCAGCCCGCTGTCCAGTTCGGCGAATTCGCCGGCGGCGCCCTGGCCGTCGAGCGGGCTGCCCCCGGCATGTCCGATGCCGACATCGACAAGCGCGCTCGCGCCTTCGCCGCCCAGCACAACGTGAGCTATGCCGAGGCCCTCGGCAAGGTCGCCACCTTCACCGCCTGACCGGAGCCCACTCACCATGATGAATGCCGAACAAATCCGGCTGAACCAGAACCCCATCCTCAGCAGCCTGCTGCTGGGTCTGGGCCAGGGCAGCTATGTTGCCGAAAAGCTCTTCCCGCGGCTGCCGCAGGCGCTCACCGGCGTCACGCTCGCCAAGCTCGGCGACGAGCGCTTCCGCCGCTACAACCTACGCCGCGCGCCGGGCAGCGCAACCAAGCGCGTCAATATCAAGTACGAGGGCAAGGTCTACACCGTTGAGCAATACAGCGTCGAAGTGCCCATGCCGCGCGAGCTGATCCGCGAATCCGACGCCGCGCGCCGCATCATGAACGTGGGCAGCAACCTGGACGTCAGCCGCATCGCCATGGTCACCGCCAACGACATCCTCGGGCTCGACTACGAGCTGGAAGCCGCCGCGCTGGCCACCACGCCTGCCACATACGCCGCCGGTCATGTACTGGCGCTGGCCGCGGGCACCAAGTGGAGCGCTGCCACCGGCGTCCCGGTCACCGACATCGAAACCGCGTCGGAGACCATCCGCAAGAAGATCGGCAAGCGCCCCAACACCCTCACGCTGTCGGCCGACGCCTGGCGCGCGCTGCGGCACAACGGGCAGGTCAAGGCCTACTTGCCCAGCACCCAGCAAGGGCCGGCCACCGTCGAGCAGCTCAAGAACATCCTGAACCTCGAGCAGATCAACGTCGGCGACGCCATCTGGATCGACGACGCCGACGCCAGCGCGGACGTCTGGGGCAACAACGCCGTTTTGTCCTACGTGCCCAAGATCGGCGGCGGCGGTGGCGACATCAGCCTGGCCGAGCCCGCCTTCGGCTTCACCAACGTGCTGGAAGGCCACCCCTTCGCCGAGCAGCCGTACTACGAGACCCAGTCCAAGAGCTACGTCTACGGCGCCACCTACGAGCGCAAGCCCAACGTCGCCTACGACACCGCCGGCTTCCTGTTCCAGAACCCGCTGTAAGCACCCGAGGACGAATCCATGAGCAAGAAGCTGATCCTGATCGCCGCCGTCAACATCGCGCTGTACCGGCCGCACCCCGAGTACCCGTTCGACGCGGCCAAGGGCACGCGAATCAACATCGAGTCCGGCCAGCCGCTGCCGGACGATCTCACCCGCGCCGAGCGCGACGAGCTGGGACGCCTGGGCGCATTCAAGGAACAACTGGTCGCGGCACCCGCCGCGACCCTCCCGGCCGGGGGGGAT
The DNA here is from genome assembly GCF_048398245.1 of Thauera butanivorans. Taxonomy (NCBI): domain Bacteria; kingdom Pseudomonadati; phylum Pseudomonadota; class Betaproteobacteria; order Rhodocyclales; family Zoogloeaceae; genus Thauera; species Thauera butanivorans. Next base: position 3,873,769 of record NZ_CP183038.1, on the reverse strand, counting down.
ATCCCCGGCACCAATACATCCGCAGCCGAAGAGGGCACTGATGCGGACGTGTCGGGCGACGGGGCGGCCACGGCCGCCCCCGAGTCCTCGATCACGTCAGCCGAAGCGCCCGCGCACTCTGACGAAGGGGAAGCCCCCCCAGCTGGGGGCCGCGGCAGCAAGGTGGCTGGCAAGTAATCCTGTAGGAGCAAATCATGTCCAGACTCCAGTTCGAACGGACCCACGCCACCACGGTCGTGGCCACTGCCGTCATCGCTGCAAACCGCTTCGTCGGCTACGGCGGCGCCCATGCCTCGGCCACGGCCGGCGGTGCGGCCGACGCCCAGGGCGTTTCGGAAATGGCGGCCGCCATCGGCGACGTCATTCCGGTGGTCACCGGCTACTCCTACCTGGTCGAAGCTTCGGCGCCCATCACCAAGCACGCTCTCGTCAAGCCCGCGGCCGACGGCTCCGGCCGTGCCGTGGCCGGTAGCATGGCCGACCACTGCGGCCGCGCCCTGGCTGCAGCCACCGCGGCCGGCCAGCTGATCGAAGTCGAAATCCTCGAGCACGTGCACCCGTGATCTACGCCACCGTCGCCGCCCTGGTCGCCCGCTTCGGCGAGCGCGAGCTGGTGCAACTGACCGACCGGGACAACATCCCGCCCATCGTCATCGACGCCGATTTGGTAGATACCAAAATCGCGGACGCCAGCGCTTTCGTCGACGGCTACGTCGGCCAGGTGTATCAACTGCCGCTGGCCGGCTGCGCCAAGCCGGACGGCGCCGGTGGCGTGGACTACGTGCCGCCGCCGGTGCTCGAACGCATCACCTGCGACCTGGCGCGCTACTACCTGCATGACGATCTGGCCCCGGAAAACGAGGTCTACCGCCGCTACAAGGCCGCGGTGCGCGAGCTCGAAGCCATCGCCGGCGGCGAGGCCATGCTGGCCTGCCCCTGGGGCGGTTCGCCCGGCGTGCCATTGGCGGGTGACGCGCAGTCCGGCGGTGGCGAAACGCACCACGCGTTCAGCCCGCGCGTCATCACCGACGACACTCTGCGAGGCTTCGCGTGAGCTGCGACTGGAACTTCCACGCTGCCGAGGCCAGCATCGTCGAGCAGTTGCGCCAGCACTGCCAGGCCGGCCCCGGCGCCTGGGCGCGCGACATCGGCACCCGCGCCGCGCTGGCAGATACTGCGGAAGAAATGCAGCACTGCCCGGCCATCTACGTCGTGTACGACGGCTATGTGGTCGCGGATGCCGACGCGCAGCGCGCAGCGATCATGCACCGCTGGCTCGTTGTCGTGGCGGTGGCCAACGCGGTGCAGGGGCGCGACTCAGCCCCCCGCACGCAAGAGGCCGGCCCCTTCGTCGGCGACGTGTTCCGCGCGCTGCACGGCTTCATGCCGGTGGGCAGCATCGAAGCCATGATCCCCACGACACCGCCCAGGCCGTTCTACAGCCCGGCCAGGTTCGCATACTTCCCGGTGGCCTTCACCACCATCGCCCACCACAACACCCGCAGCGGCGTAGCCACGGCCCGTGCCAGCCGTGTGCAGGCCGTGCCGTATCCCTACCCATAACCGGAGGCCACCATGGCAAACATCGACAAGTATCTATTCGGCCAGGGCAAGTTCTTCAGCCGGCCCTGGAACACGCCCGGCGCAAAATGGCGCTGGTGGGGCGACGTGTCCGCGTTCACGCTGCAAGGTGCGCAGGAAAAGGTCGAGCACCGCGAAAGCTTCTCCGGCAACAATGCGCTGGCGCGCAGCTTCAACCGCTCCAAGGGCCTGACCGGCAACGTTACCGTGCATCAGTTCGACAAGGAATCGATCGCACAGGATCTGCACGGCACCATCACCGAAATCGTCGGCGGTTCGGTCGTCGCCGAGCCGCTCGGCTCAGTCGCCGCAGGCGACATCCTGGCGCTTGACTACATGGGCGTCAGCGCGCTGGAGATCAAGGACAGCACCGGCACGCCGGCCACCATCGGTGCCAGCCACTACGTGCTCGATGCCCGCTTCGGCAGCATCGAATTCCTGTCGCTGCCGACCAGCCCGGCACCTGTCATGCCGCTCACCGCCGGCTATACCTATGCGACGCAGTCGCAGGTCGCGTTCCTGAATGCCACGCCGCCGTTCATCGAGCTGCGCTACGAGGGCATCAACCTCGCCGAGAACGGCGCGCCGATCATCGTCGAGCTGTACAAGTGCGAGAGCGCCATGCTGCAGGAGCTGGCGCTGATCCAGAACGCCAACACCGTCACCGGCATCAACAAAGCCGTGGGCGTGCTGCTCGACACCAGCAAGCCCGCCGCTGGCCCGCTGGGGCAGTTCGGGCGCTTCCGCGAGCTGTCTGCCTGACCGTCTTCCTGCGTTGTTTCCTCCCCTTTGCCCGGCCACGCGCCGGGCTTTTTATTGATTGAACGCCTTCATTTATGTTTTGAGGGGTCGGTTTGGCATGCTTGATACAACCACATGGAGCATGCAGACATGGCCCGCAAGATCGGCAACACCCGCCACCCCCAGCCCACAGCCGAAGCCCAGCGCGCGGCGGACGAACTCGACATCCTGCACCCCGAACGCACGCTGACTTTCGCGTGGGGAAAGATCGTTGTGCGTGAATACGGCGGCGTCGAGTGGATGCGCCTGCGCGCCGTCGCCCGCCCGATCATCGACAGCCTGGCCGCACTGCTCGCCGCCGGCGTGCCTGTGGTGTACGAAGCCGCCCTGGACGTGCTCGCCGACAACATGGATGCCGTGCTGACGCTGGTCGCTGCCGCCACCGATGAAAGCGTCGAAACCATCCAGGGTCTGGCGCCAGACGAGCTCGACGACCTGTTGCTGTACTGGTGGGGCGCCAACGGCCGTTTTTTTCTCCACCGCGCCGCAAACGCGGTCGCGGTGATGCAAGTGGCAGCGCAGATCGCCCAGTCGGCTGGGGCGAGCTCTACGCCACCCTCGTTTTCCACGGTCACCGCCTCGCCGACGTCCGCTGCTACACCAGCCGGCAACTGACCCTGTTCTACCGAGAAGCCATCCGCCGCGAGGCCAGAATGAGCGCTGCCCGCCTGCTCGACGTCAACGCCGCCTTCGCCGGCGGCGACCCTGCCGACCAGCGCCTGGCGGTACTACGCGCCATGGAAGATGACGCATCATGAGCCGCAACGATCTCACCGTCGCACTCAAGATTCAGGCCGATGTGGCCGAGGCGCAAAAGCGCCTGGATGGCATCGATAACGCGCTGGGCCGGCTGGAAAAATCAGGCGCCAATGTTGGCGCCGGCGGTGTCGATGCGCTGGCGCAGTCCTCGCGCCGTGCCGCTGATGCCGCCCAGGTTGCCGCAGGCGCGCACAACCAGCTCGATGCCGCAGTTCAGCGTGTGCAAGCCGCCCGCATCGATACCCTGGCCCAGGCGGACCGTGCCGCCGCCGAAGCAGCCAAGTCCGCCGCAGCGTCACAGCAGCAACTGGCCAACGCCACGCGCCAGGCCGGCACCGTAGCCCCTGCCGCGGCGCGCCGGCTCAACGAAGTGGGCATGTCGGCCAAGCAAACGGCCATGGCCATGCGCCAGTTGCCGATGCAGATCACCGACATCACCACCAGTCTGGCCAGCGGCATGCCCATCTGGCTGGTGGCGGTGCAGCAAGGTGGCCAGATCCGCGACAGCTTCGGCGGCGTCGGCCCGGCGCTGCGTGCCATGGCCAGCATGGTCAGCGTCGCCAAGGTCGCGATCGGCGGAGCCGCGGCCGTCGTTGGCGCATTGGCGCTGGCCTACAAGCAAGGCAGCGACGAAAGCTCCCGCTTCACCACTGAACTGATCAATACCGGCAACGCGGCTGGCACCAGCGCAGGCCAGATGAGTGACATGGCCCGCGCGATCGCCGAGATCGATGGCACGCGTGGCCAGGCCGCGGAGGCCCTGGCGCTGATCGCGGCTAACGGCAACATTGCCGCCAGCAGCATGCGCGACGTCGGCGCCGCGGCGGTGTCCATGAGCAACGCCACCGGCCGCGCCGTGGCCGACATCGTCGCCGAGTTCGCCCGCCTGGCCACCGAGCCCGCCGCCGCCAGCGCCAAGCTCAACGAGCAGTACCGCTACCTCACTGCCGCCACCTGGGAACAGATCCGCGCGCTCGAGGAGCAGGGCCGGCAGACCGAAGCCGCAGAGCTGGCCATGTCTGCCTACGCGCAGGCCACATCGCAGCGCGCAGCCGAAATCGTCAGCAACCTCGGCCCCATCGAAGGTGCCTGGGCCGCGATCAAACAAAGCGCCGCCAGCGCATGGGACGCCATGCGCAACATCGGCCGCGAGGATTCGCTCGGCCAGCAGCTCCAGGTCGCGCGCGAACGCGCTGCCGGGGCACGGCCCACCTGGTTCCGCAGCCAGGAAGATCTCGACCTCGAGGTCAAGGTGCTCGAAGCCGCCGTCGAGGCCGAGCGCAAGCGCGCCGCGGCCGAGGGCGAACGTGTCCGCACCCAGCAGGCCGGCATCGCCGCTGCCGCTGCCGTGGCCAAGGCCAACGAAGCCGCGCTGACCGGCGCGGAGAAGCTCGATCAAAAGCTCAAGGAATACCGCGCCAACATCGAGAAGATTCGTGCGGCCAACCCCGCCAGCGCGTTGCTCGACCCTGCACAGATCGCCAAGGCCGAGCAGGCCCTGCGCGAGCAGTACACCAAGAAGCCCCAGGCGGCAAAAACCAACCCGGTCGACACCGCCTACCTGTCGCAGCTGCAAACGCTCACGCTCGCCCGCGTCGAGGCCGAGCAGCGGCTGCAGAACGCCCAGGATGGCGTTGCGGCAAATGAAGAGCGCGCCATCACCCGGCTCGACGCCTGGCTCACCGTCAACCGCAACGCCCTCAAGCTCGATGAACAACGCATCGGCACGCTGCGCGCGCTGGCCGAACAAACCGATGCTGCCAACAAGGCCGCCGCCGCGCTGGCCGAAACCCAGCAGCGCGACGCCCGCATCGCCGACGGCATGTCTGCTGTCGACAACCGCTTGCAACAGCTCCAGGGCGATGCCGCCGGCGCCGCCATCGCCCGCGCGCAGACGCAGTGGAAAAAGCTGCGCGCAGACCTGGTTGCTGCCAACGATGGCGCAGCCATCGTGCGACTGGACCAACTGCTCGGCCTCGAGGCCGCCTCGGCCAAGCTCGCCGACGTGCAGCAGCAGATCGACAAGGTGCTGTCCGCCCAGGGGCGCGACGAACAGTCGCTCGGCGCCCAGCGCGAAGCCGGCCTGCTCACCGAAGTCGCCGCCCGCGAACGCCTGCTCGACATCCACCGTGCAACGGCCGATCAGCTCCATCAACTGCGCCCGCTGCTCGAAGACCTGGCCAGCCAGCCCGGCGTGGTGGGCGAGGCCGCCGCGGCCGCGCTGCAGCAGCTCGAAACCCATGTGCTGCGCCTGCAATCGACCACCAGTCTATTTGCCAGCACGCTGAAATCCGGCCTCACCGACGGTCTGCGCGAAGCGCTCACCGGCCTGGCAGACGGCACGCTCACGCTGCGCGAGGCCATCCACACCCTGGCCAGCACGGTGGCGGATTCGCTGATCAAGATGTCCGCCGACCAGCTCGCCCAGGGCGCGGCCAAGTCGATCATGAGCATGCTGCCCGGCATGGGCGGCGACGGTGCTGCGGATGTCACCGCAGGCGCTGCCGCCGTCTCGGGCAGCGCCGCCGCGCTGTCGGCCGCGGGCGGCACGCTGGTCACCGGCGCCGCCGCCATCCAGGCCGCCGCTGCATCGCTCGCAGCAGCCAGCGGCACCGCCGGGGCGGCCAACGCCGCCGCAGGCGCGGCCGGTGCCGCAGGCAGCAGCGGCTGGATGTCCAGCATCTGGGGCGCGGCGAGGAGCTGGTTCGGCTTTTCCGGCGGCGGCTACACCGGCCCTGGCGGCAAGTACCAGCCGGCCGGCATCGTGCACGCCGGTGAGTTCGTGACCCGGCAAGAGGTCACCCACCAGCCGGGCGCGCTGGATTTCCTTGAAGCGTTCAACCGCCGCGGCATGGCCGCGCTGTATGGCTGGCGCGGTTACGCCGATGGCGGCCTGGTCACCGGTCCCGGCATCAGCGCGCCGACCATCGCCACGCCGGCATCCATGGCCGAACCCGCCAAGGCGCTGTCGGCCACGCTGCACAACAAGCAAGTGTTCAACCTCATCGACAGCCCGGAGCGCATCGCGTCCGTGCTCAGCAGCCCGGCCGGCGCCGAGGCCATCACCGTGATGCTCTCGCGCGACCCGGCACGCTTCCGCTCAATTCTCGGGATCTCCTGATATGCCTCATCAGATCGGCTACGTCGACAACAGCGGCGGCACGCTGGCCCATTACAAGTTCCTGACCCAGCTGCGCGACTTCGCCTCCGCAAACGGCTGGACGGTGCTGCGCTACGACGACTCAATCGAAAATCGTGAACTCATCCTCCGGGGCCCTGGCTACACCGGCACGGAAGAGATCTTCGTCGGCGTGCGCACCTATCAAAACGCCGCCGCTGACTACTACAACCTCGCCGCCGCGGTGTTTACCGGCTACGTGCCCGGCAACGGTTTCGATGCCCAGCCCGGCGCGAAACTGGTCGGGCTGCCCGCGCACAACAACCGCATCGACTACTGGCTCACCCTCAATCCTCAACGCATTGCCTTTGCTCTCAAGGTCGGCACGCCCGTTTATGAGTCGGCCTACATCGGCAAGTGCCTGCCCTACGGCCGGCCCAGCCAATACCCGTATCCGGTTGTGTGCAGCGGCATGCTCAATGGCATTCCCGCGACCCGTTTCAGTGATACATCGAGCAGCCACAGCATGGGCTACAAGGGCAACAGCGTGCGGCTGGGGTTGCGCAGCAACGACGGTTGGCTGAACGCGTACAGCTATCCGTGGAGCGAAACAAACATCGGTAGCGGTTCGTGGCGCCTCCGAGATTCCGGTGGTGTTTATCACCTCCTGTCTATCGAACTGCATGACAACACCGCGAACCTCTGGGGGGCGCTCGACGGTATTTACTACATTAGCGGCTTCAACAACGCGGCCGAAAACACGCTGTCGATCGATGGACACCAGTATGTCGTGATCCAGGATTCGTTCCGTGTTGGTTTCAGCGATTACTACGCAATGAGGCTGGACAGCTAATGGCTTATACAACTGGTTCGGCCGTTTCCATGGCGGCGCTGCAAACCGCGATCTTTGATTCATGCGTCAATGACGGCTGGTCTGCCTCAGGGGACTTCCTGACCAAGGCCGGGATTCCAGTGAGAATCCAGGCGGTCGGCGAGACGCTTCAGATTCTCGGCGGCGAAGGGTTCAGTAGTGGAGCCCTCGTCAATCCTGGCCCGAATTACTCACAGATCGCTGGCTCCGGACTGGTGTTTCCGCTGACGTGGCACGTTTTCACATTCCCGCAAGAAGTCTATGTGGTCGTGGAGTACGCAGCCGGTCGGTTCCAGTGGATGGCATGGGGTAAATCGACTGTCGCGGGTATAGGCGGGTCAGGGGTGTGGTACTGCGCCTCTCAAGGCTCATCCGTTTCGGCTGGCCTCGCGTGTCACTTGACCAGCTCATCTACGAGCAATGCCTCTGGAGCTTTATTCTGGACTTCGAACTTCTCGGGTACTGCAACAAGAAATAATCATATCCACTCAGGCATGGGTGGGGCGTCGGGGTGGGAGTATTCCGGTAATAGTGTCGTTGAGGGGAAGATGTATGGTTCCCAAGACACAATGGGCCTCCTCGGGTGGCTTCCGTCGGCGTGGAATAGCGAGGCAGTACTCCTGCCTCTGCGTTGCTATCTGTGGCGCACGGAAGGTTTTGTTTCCCTCGCAGTGGATCTGGAGCATGCCCGGGTTACCCGGATAGACAACTACGAACCCGGGCAGATACTGAACATCGGCGGCACTCGCTGGAAGGTGTTCCCGTGGCACCTGAAAGACGCCGATAACCGAAACGGAATTACCGGTTCTCCATATCACAGCGGCACGCTGGGCTGGGCCATCCGCTACGAGGGGCCGTGATGGCTGCGTTGGCTGGCGCAGTGACGCACGAGACGCTTGCGGGCATCGTCAACCCGCTCTTGACCGTGGCGCATCATGCCTACACAGCAACGCAGATCCCGTACGAATCGGACGGGATGAGGCGCCCTGGCGGCAGCGTATTGATCGCGCATTGGCCGGTCGAAGCCAATGGCCGGCCTCTTGCCGGCGCCCGCTGTTCCGCTTGGCTCGATGACTACTATTACCGCATACACCTGTCGCTCGAGGGTATCGATCTTGGTAACGTCGTTAGCATCCAGACCACACCCGTCCAGGTTTGGAATGCCTGGTTCGAGCCGCGCACGCTCACTGCCATCGATGGCCTGGACGAAGGCATCACTGTATCCGGCCAGCCCGCGCCGCCATTGCTGTTCGCCGCACTGCAGGAGCGCAGCTACGATCTGTCGGTCACGCCTGATGGCACGCCGGTACTTGATACGTACATCACATGGGTGTTCGCGCATGGCGCGGCGCCCCAGGTGCGCGTTACCGCAAATCGCATCATCGGCTGGGTCTTCGTGCCAGACTGGGCCGAGGGCGTGAATGAGCGCCTGGCCTGGGCGACCGACATCCTGAGCAGCGAATCAATGGTCGAGCAGCGCCGCGCCTTGCGCTCCGCGCCGCGACGCGAATTCGAGGCCACCGTGTATGCCGATGGCCGGGAACGCCAGTACCTGGACATGCTGCTGTTCGGTTGGTCTGCACGCATGTGGGCCTTGCCGATATTCCCGGACATCCAGCAGATCGCCATCGGCGTGCCGGCCGGCGCGCTGGTCATCCCCTGCACCACAGAGCACCTCGATTTCCGTGCTGGCGGATTGGCGATGCTGCGCAGCCACGATGCTGGTGATGTGTTCGACGCGGAGGTCGTTGAGATCGATACCATCGGCAGCACATCGCTCATGCTCAAGCGCGCAACACAGCGCGCCTGGCCTGCTGGCACGCGGCTGTATCCGGTCCGTAGTGCACAGTTGCGCGAGGCGCCGGTGCTATCGCGCATCACCGATAAGTTGTCCAGCTTCGAGGTCGGCTTTCGCATCGTCGAACCGAGCGACTTCCCGGCCGCGGCGCCGGCATTGCTCTACCGTGGCCGCCCGGTGCTGGCTGCACGCCCGGACGAAAGCCAGGAACTGACGCACGAATTCGTCCGGTTACTTGCCGAACTGGACAATGGCACCGCCGCTGCGCCCCTGGTCACCGATGTTGCCGGCCGCACCATGCCCGTGCTGCTGCACCGTTGGGTTGCCAGTGGCCGGGCTGATCGCGCCGCCTGGCGCAGCCTGCTGTACTGGCTGCGTGGCCGGCAGCGCGCGCTCTGGGTACCAACCCATGCGGACGATCTCACCCTCATCGGCATCGCGCCAGAAACCTCGTCGACGATCGATGTGGCCTATCTGGGTTACACCCGATTCGGCCAGGCGCACAGCGGCCGCAGGGACATCCGCATCGAGCTTGCCGATGGTACTGCGCTGCACCGTCGCATCACCGGCAGCACCGAGGTCTCCGGCACCGTCGAGCGCATGGTGCTCGATGCGGCTCATGGCGTCGTGCTGTCGCCCGCCACTGTCGCGCGCATCAGTTTCATGTCGCTGTGCCGGCTCGACAGCGACAGCGTCGAGATCCACCACCTGACCGACAGCGAGGGCGTTGCCCAATCCGAAATCCTTCTGCGCGGAGTGCGTGACGATGAGTTTTGACACCCTCGAGCGCTCGATCGCCGACGGCGCCCCGCGCCGGCTGTACCTGTTCCAGCGTGGCGTTCAAGCATGGTGCTACACCAGCGGCGACCGCGACGTCACGCACCTGGCGCGCACCTACAAGGCCATCGCCGGCGGCATCTCCGACGATGGTATCCGCCAGACCGGCCAGGCCCAGGCCGATATGCTGCAGATCACCGCCGCGGCCGACCTCGATGTCGCGCAGCTCTACCGCAGCCTGCCGCCCAGCGCAGACGTGTCGGTGACGGTGTTCGGCTTGCATGAGAGCCTGGCCGACTATGTCGTGCTGTGGTCAGGCAGCGTGCGCAGCGTCAAGTGGCCCCGTATCGATCGTTGCGTCATCTCATGCGCCACGCTGGCCGCCAGTCTCGAATCGACCGGCTTGCGCCTGTCGTGGGATCGCGCCTGCCCGCATGCGCTCTACACCGTTGCCTGCGGTGTCGACGCCGCCGCATGGCGGGTGACATCGAGCGTGCAGTCCATGGACGGCGCAAGCGTTACCAACGGCGGCCTGGCCGCATATCCGGCGGGCTATTTCACGGGCGGCTATGTCGAGTGGTCGCTGCCGGGCGGCGAGCCCGAACGCCGTGGCATCGAGCGCCACGCCGACGGCACGCTCCACCTACTGGGCGGCACTGCCGGCATTGCGCCCGGCGCCGCGCTGCGCGTCTATCCCGGCTGCGCACAGACCACGACCGCCTGCAAGGCATTCGGCAACCTGGCCAACTTCGGCGGCATCCCGCACCTGGCCGGCGTCAGCCCCTTCGACGGCAACAACCATTTCTAGGAGGGTTCGCCATGTGGACTCAAGTCATCATGCTGGTCGCGTCGCTCGTGATCAGCTATCTCACCCGGCCCAAGCCCGCGGTGCCCAAACCTGCCGCCCTGGACGAATTCGAGCTGCCGCAGCCGGACGAAGGCACCCCGCAATGCGTCATCTTCGGCGATTGCTGGACAAGTGATTGGCAGGTGCTCAGCTACGGCAACCTGCGCACGCAATCCGTCAGGACCAAGAGCGGCAAGTGATGATCGCGGAAACCGACGATGTGTTCGTCACCTTCGAGCACATGCACAACATTCCCGGCTGGGGCGCGCGGCCGGGCTTCTGCCACCGCGGCGCGCGCACCTGGTGCGCCCAGTACGGGCTGGATTGGGAGTCCATCGTGCGGGCCGGTGGCATTCCTGCGTCGATGCTGATTGCCACCGGCGATGCCATGGCCGCGGCGCTGGTCGACTACGCCCGGTCTCAGGAGTGCGGCAATGGGTAGCGGCAAGAAAGTCACCATCGGCTACAAGTACTACATGGGTATCCACATGGGCCTGTGCCGCGGCCCGATCAACGCCCTGGTCGCCATCGACGCCGGCGGCAAGCGCGCCTGGGAAGGCAGCGTCACCGCCAGCGGCACCGTCAGCATCAACAAGCCCGGCCTCTTCGGCGGCGACAAGAAAGAGGGCGGCGTCGACGGCACCTTGCACGTCATGATGGGCGAGCCTGCGCAAACCGCCCCGGCGCCGCTGGCTACCATGCTCGGCGGTGATGTGCCCGGCTTCCGTGGCATGTGCACGCTCTTCTTCGATGGCTTGGTGTCGGCCATGACACCGTACGTCAAGCCGTGGAAGATGCGCATCCGCCGCAGTACTGCGGGCTGGGACGGCCCGGCCTGGTATCCCGAACGCGCCGTGATCCAACTGGTTGCCGGGTCGATCCATTCGATGAATCCCGCGCATATCGTCTACGAATGCCTCACCAACCGGCAGTGGTCGCGGGGCATGCCGCGCGATCGCATCAACGATGCAAGCTTCCGCGCTGCGGCCGACAGGCTCTACACCGAAGGCTTTGGCCTGTGCCTGCGCTGGACACGGCAAGAGTCGGTCTCAAACTTCATCCAGACCGTGCTCGACCACATCGGCGGCACGCTGTATCAAAGCCGCTTCGACGGTCTGTTCCACCTCACCCTGGTCCGCGACGACTACACCGTGTCGGCGCTGCCGCTGTTCGACGAAGATTCCGGCCTGTTGAGCATCGACGATGACGACAACGCCGCAGCCTCCGGCGCCACCAACGAAATCATCGTCCAGTACCACGACCCGGTCAGCGACCAGGATCGTATGTGGCGCGAGCGCAATCTGGCTGCCGTGCATGCCGACGGACAGATCCTGTCGCAGACCCTGCGCTACCCCGGCATCCCCACCGCCGAGCTGGCCGGGCGCGTGGCGATGCGCGAGCTGCGCACACGCGGCGGTCGCGTCAAGCGCTTCAAGGTTCGGCTCGATCGCCGCGGCTACCGTATCAATCCGGGTGACGCCTTCCGTATCCGCAGCCTGAAACGCGGCATCGCCGACATGGTCGTGCGCGCTGGCCGGATCGAGGATGGCACGCTCACGTCCGCAAACATCACCATTTCGGTCGTGCAAGACATTTTCGGCTTGCCTGCGCTGGCCATGTCCGCGCCCCAGCCGCCGAACTGGGTAGCGCCCGACTCGACCCCGGCTGCCGTCGTGCATCGCCGCCTGGTCGAACTGTCGTGGCGCGACCTGGCCGCGACCACCGATCCCGCCAACCTGGAAATCATCGACCCAACGGCCTGCCGGCTCGCGGCGCTGGCCGTGCGGCCCACCAGCATGTCGCTCGGCTACGTGCTCGAGACCCGCGTTGGCTCTGGCGCCTGGGCCGAGCAGGATACGGGCGACTGGGTAGCCAGCGGCCTGCTCGTCGGCGCCCTGGGCAGGACCACCACCGCCTTCGCGCTCACCGCCGGCGCCGACCTCGACGCCGTGAGCGTCGGCGCCCTAGCGCAAATCGGCACAGAGCTGGTGCGCGTCGCCACCTGGAACGCCTCTACGCAGTCCGGCACGCTCGCGCGCGGCTGTGTCGACACCGTGCCCGCCGAGCATGCCGCCGGCGCGCGAATGTGGCTCGTGCCCGACGGCATCGCCATCGACGGCACCGACTACGCCCCCAGCGTCACCGTCCAGGCCCGCCTGCTTACGCAAACCTCCTCCGGTACCCTGGCTGCTGCCCTGGCCGGCACAGACAGTCTCACAATGGCCCGCCGTGCCGATCGTCCCTATCCGCCCGGCCGGCTGCGCATCAACGGCGCCGCCTACCCGGCAACCGTCACCGGCGCCGTTACCGTCAGTTGGGCACACCGCGACCGCAAGCTCCAGGCCGACCAGGTCATCGACACCGAACAGACCAGCATCGGCCCCGAGCCCGGCACCACCTACCGCCTGCGCCTCTACAGCGGCGCCACGCTCAAGCGCACCTACGCCGGCATCACCGGCACCAGCCAGACCTACACAACCGAGCACGAAACCGCCGACGGCGGCCCCTTCAACCCGCTGCGCATCGTGCTCGATTCAGTGCGTGATGGCCTGTATTCCAGCCAGGCGCACGACATCACGGTGGGGAGGAGCTAGGGAGAAAAAGACGGGCGACCCGTGGCGACGTTGCAGCGCCCCCACGAACCCCGTTCCCGCTGACGCAACCAGCAAGTCCGGCAAGGCCCGCCACTCTCGCGAGAGCGGCGCCAAGCCTACGTAATACGCACAGGGCTTGCAAATTGAACGAGATGAGATGTAGCAGCTGCCGCCGCCTGCTGGGGCGTGGGCAGTACCAGAAGGTCGAGATCAAATGCCCGCGCTGCGGTGCGATCAACCTGTTCTTTCACAATCAGAAGGCCGTCGAGCCTCCCTCTAGTGCGACACGATCGCCGAACTCCGGAGACTTCGACCATGCCCACCCACGGCCCCATCATCCCCTGGATCGGCGGTAAGCGCCGCCTGGCCCGCCACATCCTGCCCCTGTTCCCCGAGCACACCTGCTACGTGGAACCCTTTGCCGGCGCCGCCGCGCTCTTTTTCATGAAGGCGCCGGTCAAGGCCGAGGTGCTCAACGACATCAACAGCGACCTGGTCAATCTGTACCGCGTCGTCCAGCATCACCTGGACGAGTTCATCCGCCAGTTCAGTTGGTCGCTGACCAGCCGGCAGATGTTCGAATGGGCACGAGACCAGGCGCCAGGCGCGCTCACCGACATCCAGCGCGCCGCGCGCTTCTACTACCTGCAGCGCCTGGGCTTCGGAGGCAAGGTCGAGGGCAGGACATTCGGCACGGCGACAACCGCAGGCCCGCGCCTCACGCTGGCGCGGCTACAGGCAGACCTCGCCGCCGCCCACGTGCGCCTGGCCAGGGCAACCATCGAGCATCTCGAATGGCACAAGTGTATCCAGCGCTACGACCGCCCCCACACGCTCTTCTACTGCGACCCGCCGTACTGGGGCACCGAAGGCTACGGCGTGGCGTTCGGCCTCGAGCAATACACCCGGCTGGCCGACCTGGCCAGGTCGATCAGAGGCAAGATGCTGATCTCCGTGAACGACATCCCCGAGATGCGTGCTGCCTTCACCGGCCTCGCCATGCAAACCGTCGCTCTGCGCTACACCGTAGGCGGCAACCGCCCCGACTCAAAACCGACACAGGAGCTACTGATCCGCAACTGGTGATGTTTCGCACCGCTTAAATTTGTTTTCCCACACAAAAGCGGTGCGCCCCCCATTTATCGCGCCGGACGGGCGGCATTTATCGCGCGCGGCTTTATCTACAACCACGTGGTGCTGGTGCTGAAAGGGGTATCGCTGCAGGTGCCGGAAGGCCGCATCGTCGCCATCCTGGGCGGCAACGGCGCGGGCAAGACCACCACGCTGCGGGCGATCTCGAACCTGCTCAAGGGCGAGCGCGGCGAAGTCACCAAGGGCATGATCGAGTACCGTGGCGAGCGCGTCGAAGCGCTGTCGCCGTCCGACCTGGTGCGCCGCGGCGTCGTGCAGGTGATGGAGGGGCGCCACTGCTTCGCCCACCTGACGATCGAGGAAAACCTGCTCGCCGGCGCCTACACCCGCAGCGACAAGGGCGAGATCGCCGCCAATCTCGACAAGGTCTATACCTATTTCCCGCGCCTGAAGACGCGCCGCACCAGCCAGGCGGCCTATACCTCGGGCGGCGAGCAGCAGATGTGCGCGATCGGCCGGGCGCTGATGTCGAACCCCAACATGGTGCTGCTGGACGAGCCTTCGATGGGCCTGGCGCCGCAGATCGTCGAAGAGGTGTTCGAGATCGTCAAGGATCTCAACGCCAAGGAAAAGGTGAGCTTCCTGCTCGCCGAACAGAACACCATGGTGGCGCTGCGCTATGCGGATTTCGGCTACATCGTCGAGAACGGCCGCATCGTCATGGAAGGCGCGGCGCAGGAGCTGGCGAGCAACGAGGACGTCAAGGAGTTCTACCTCGGCCTGTCGGGCGAAGGGCGCAAGAGCTTCCGCGAGGTCAAGCATTACCGCCGCCGCAAGCGCTGGCTGAGCTGAGCACGGGCGCCGCAGCGAATTCCACAACGCAGCGAACAGGGATGCCGACATGAATTTCTACGATGAGCGGGAAACCCGCGATCCAGATCAACGCGAGCGCGAGCTGATGGCGCGCCTGCCGGCGCAGATCGCCCATGCGCGCGCGAACGCGCCGGCCTTCGCCAGACTGCTCGCGGACGTCGACCCCGCTGCGGTGTCGAGCCGCGCCGCGCTTGCCGCGCTGCCGGTCACGCGCAAGTCGGAACTGCTGGAGCTGCAGAAGGCTGCGAGGCCCTTCGGCGGCTTTGCCGCCGTCGGCTGGGGCGCGGCCTGCCGGCGGGTGTTCGCTTCGCCCGGGCCGCTGTACGAACCCGAGGGCGCGCGTGCCGACTACTATCGCCTCGCCCGCGCCCTGTTTGCGGCCGGCTTCCGCGCCGGCGATCTGGTGCACAACACCTTCTCCTACCATTTCACGCCAGCCGGCTCGATGATGGAAACGGCGGCCCATGCGCTGGGCTGCACGGTCTTTCCGGCCGGCACCGGCCAGACCGAGCAGCAGCTGGCGGCGATCGCCGACCTGCGGCCCGATGCCTATGTCGGCACGCCGTCCTTCCTGCGCATCCTGCTGGACAAGGCGGAGGAGTTCGGCCTCAGGCCGTCCTTCACCAAGGCCTTCGTCTCCGGCGAAGCCTTTCCCCCCAGCCTGCGCGACGCCTTCGCCGCGCGCGGCATCCAGGCCTTCCAGGCCTATGCCACCGCCGACATCGGCCTGATCGCCTACGAGACCGAGGCGCGCGAAGGGCTGGTGGTGGACGAGGACGTCGTGGTCGAGATCGTCCGTCCGGGCACCGGCGATCCGGTCGCGCCCGGCGAAGTGGGCGAAGTGGTCGTGACCACGTTCAATCCCGACTACCCGCTGATCCGCTTCGGCACCGGCGACCTGTCGGCGCTGCTGCCCGGCGCCTCGCCCTGCGGGCGGACCAATCTGCGCATCAAGGGCTGGATGGGCCGGGCCGACCAGACGACCAAGGTCAAGGGCATGTTCGTGCATCCGGGGCAGATCGCCCAGGTCGTCAAGCGCCATCCCGAGATCACCCGTGCGCGGCTGGTGGTGGACAACCCCGACCTCAACGACCGCATGACGCTGATGTGCGAAGTCGCCGGCGGCGGCGGCGAGACGCTGGCGGCGGCGATCGCCGCCAGCCTGCGCGAGCTGACCAAGCTGCGTGGCGAGGTCGCTTTCCTGCCGGGCGGGGCGCTCGCCAATGACGGCAAGGTGATCGACGACATGCGGACCTACGCGTAAGCTGCGTCCGTTCCGTTTTACCGTGCGGCGCCTGCGGGCGCCGTTCTCGTGTGAGGATGCCCATGGCCGAAACCCCCTGTGATTCCGCACGCGCGCCGCTGGCCGGCGTGCGCGTGCTCGATCTGACACGCTTGCTGCCCGGCCCGCTGGCGACGCAGCATCTGGCCGACTACGGTGCCGACGTCATCAAGATCGAGGACACCGGCGCCGGCGACTACGCGCGCGGCATGGGTGCGATGGGCGGCGACACCAGCTGGTTCTACCAGGTGGTCAATCGCAACAAGCGCAGCCTGCGCCTGGATCTCAAGCATCCGGAAGGCAGGGCGGTGTTCGAGAAGCTGGTGGCGGACGCCGACATCCTGGTCGAAGGCTTCCGGCCGGGGGTGATGGACAAGCTCGGCATCGGCTACGCCGCGCTGGCGCGGATCAATCCGCGCCTGGTGTTCTGCAGCATCTCCGGCTACGGCCAGACCGGCCCCTATGCGCAGCGCGCCGGGCACGACATCAACTACATCGGCTATGCCGGCGTGCTCGACCAGATCGGTGCCGCGGGCGGCGCGCCGGCGCTTTCCAACCTGCAGTTGGGTGATTTGCTCGGCGGCACCATGACCGCCCTGTTCGGCATCCTGGCGGCACTGGTCGATGCCCGCGCGAGCGGCAAGGGGAGGATGGTCGATGTGTCGATGACCGATGGCGTGATGGCCCATGCCATCTTCCCGCTGGCCGAAGTGCTGGCGAACGGGCGAGTGAGGCCGCGCGGCGAGGATCTGCTGACCGGCCAGGTGCCGTGCTACGGCGTGTATCGCACCGCCGACGGCCGCTACATGGCGGTCGGCGCGTTGGAAGAGAAGTTCTGGAACATGGTCTGCGATGCGCTCGAACGGCCGGACCTGAAGCCTTTCCACCTGGCGAGCGGCGAAGCCGGAGAACGGGCCAGGGCCGAGGTCGCGGCCATTTTCGCCCGCCGCAGCCAGGCCGAGTGGGTGGCGCTGTTCGATGGCGTGGATTGCTGCGTGACGCCGGTGCTGAGCCTGGACGAAAGCCTGGAGAACCCTCAACTGCAAGCGCGCGGCATGGTGGTCGAGGTGGATGGCGTGCGCCAGTTCGGCCCGCCGGTGAAGCTGTCGGGCATGCCGGAACAGGTCTTCCGGCCGGCGCCGGCAGTGGCGGGCGCCGACAGCGACGCGGTGCTGGGCGAGGCTGGCTTGAGCGTGGCCGACATCGCGCGCCTGCGCGAGGCGGGCGTCATCTGACGCGGGGCCGGCTGCGGGCAGAGCGAAACAACGGGCACCTCAGGCCGGAGCCGGGCGGTGCCCGCCGGGTGCAGGTCTTGCGCCTGGCCTTACTTGTCGCCGGCAGGCTTGCGCCGAGTGCTGCGGGGGCTCGCCTTGGCTTCGGCCGCGGGCGCGGCGGTGTCGGCCTGCGGTTGTTCGGCCGGATTCATCAGGTTCCAGGGCCACATCGCCGCCGCTGCGGCAAAGGGATTGGTGCTGATATCGGGCCCCGCCTCGTCCGAGTCGGAGCGCGTGCTCATCGCCTTGACCGCGGAGAGCGCGGCGCGCTGCAGTTCCAGACCCTGGATGCTCATCTGCAGCATGTTCAGGTTCATCTTCAGCCAGCCTTCGACCGCCTTCATGTCGGTGATGCGCTTGTCGAGCTCGTCGACGTCGAGGGTGGGCGTGACCATGCCGGGAAGCGAAAAGCCCATGCTGCTCCACATGCCGCGAACGAATTCGAGCGGATCCTGCGCGTTGTGATCTTGAGACATTGACACGCTCCCGATAAGTGGTGGTGATGACCGAATAGTAACCGATGGATCGTCTCGCTGCTGCATCCGCATTCGCGCAGCTCAATGGCCGCCGAGCATGCGGTGCATCAGTGCGCGCAGTTTGGCCGGGCGCAGCGGCTTGTGCAGCAGCGGCAGGCCGGCTGCGCGGGCGCGGGCGAGCGCCTCGGGCGCGGTGTCGCCACTGATCAGCACTGCGTGCAATGGCGGCGCCTGGCGCTCCCGGCGCAGCTTCTGTGCGAGTTCGATGCCGTCGAGCGCACCGCCCAGGCGCAGGTCGGAGATGAGGATTTCGATCGGCTCGGCTTCGTCCTCGAGCTGTTCGAGCAGGTGCTCGGCGTCGTTGGCGACGATCAGTTCGCAGCCCCAGGAAGCGAGCAGACCGAGCATGGCGTCCCGCACCAGCGGATCGTCTTCCACCACGGCGACGCGGACACCGCTGAGGCTGCCGAGAGCACGGACTTCCTCGTTTGCGGCAGTCTCGGCTTCGAGGGGGCCGAAGGGCAGCTCGAGGGCGAACACCGATCCCCGTCCGGGGGCCGAGCGCAGCTCCAGGCGGTGGCCGAGCAGGTCGACCAGGCGGCGCACGATCGCCAGGCCGAGGCCGAGCCCTTTGTCGCGTGCGCGCTCGGGGTTGCCGAGCTGCACGAACTCCTGAAAGATCGCCTGCTGGAATTCGGCCGGGATGCCGGGGCCGTCGTCGCGCACTTCCACGCGCAGGGCGTCGCCGCGGCCGCGGCATGCGATCAGGATGCTGCCGTCCCGCGTATGGCGGACGGCGTTGCTGACGAGGTTGCCGACGATCCGCTCGAACAGCATCGGGTCGCTGCGCACGTACCGCTGCGTCGCCGGCTGCCGCAGGTACAGCCGGATGCCGCGTGCCCGGGCGGCGGGCCGCTGCTCGTCGCGGATGCGCTCGAGAATGGGGGCGGGATCGAAGCTGCGGACGACCGGCACCAGCACGCCGGCATCCAGGCGCGAGATGTCGAGCAGGCTGTCGAGCAGTTGCTCCATCGCGCTGGCCGAGGCGGCGATGCGATCGACGATCTGCCGGCTGCGTGCATCGAGCGCCTGCTGCGACAGCTCCGAGATGAACAGGCCGAGCGCATGCATCGGCTGGCGCAGATCGTGGCTGGCGGCGGCGAGGAAATGCGATTTCGACGCGTTGGCATGTTCGGCTTCGGCCGTGCGGGCACGCAGTTCGGCGGTGGCCTCGTCGATCTGGCGGCGCATGTGGTCATGCGCATGCTCGAGGCGCTCGGCCATTTCGTTCACGCCTCGCGCCAGGCGCTGCAGGCTGCCGCCGCCGCGGGCTGCGGCGCGTTCGTGCAGCCGGCCGTGGCCGATGCGCAGCACGACGTCGGCGACTGCACGGATGGGGCCGGTGACGCCGCGGCTCAGGCGTGCGGCCAGCAGCAGGCTGGCGAACAGCACCACCAGCATCGAGCCGATGCCGGCCAGCAGCAGTTCGGTGCGGCGCTGCTGCAGCCGTTCGAGCGAGAGATCGAGCACCACGATTCCCTGCGGGCGGGCCAGGTCGATGTGCGGCGCATCGGCCGGCGCGAGCGAAATGCCGTCGTCGATGTCGATCGGCATCGGCCGGATCGTCTCGGCCAGCCGCAGCAGCATGCCGTCCTGCAGCAAGGTGGAGCGGGCTTCCAGCGGGGGCGCGAGCCGGGGCTCCGGCAGCGGAGGCGCCGGCGGGTCGGTGGCCTGCCGGCTGAGCGCCAGCAACTGGCCGTCGCGATCGAAGATGTGCACGGCCAGGACGTCGTCTTCACCGGTCGCGGACGAGGCGATCTGCTGCAGCGCCTTGGTGTTGCCGGCGAACATGGCCTGCTCGCTCGCCGCCGCGAGCTGGCGGGCGAAGGCGCGGCCGCGCGCAGCGAGCGCCTCGTCCAGATCGGAGAGGCGCAGGCCGGTGAATACGGTGGTCATGATTGCGGCGAGGATCAGCATCGGCAGCACGGCCGCCAGCATCACCCGCGAACGGACGCCCCAGTCCGAAATCATGGCCTGTCCTCCTCCTGTCTCAGAGTGCGCACGGCCGCCGTCGGCAGACGCCCGTGCGCAGGGGAAGCGATTGTCGCCGTTTTCGGCCGCACGGGGTGAAAGACCCTGCCGGCCTGCATGCTATGCTTCGCCGGCATACGACAGCGAGGGTGGTGTTGCAGGTGGAACGGCATGCAAGCAGGATACTCATCGTCGAGGATCATGCCCTCGTCCGCGAAGCCATGGCACAGAGCCTGGCACGGCTGCAGGCGGGGCTGGTGTGCGTCGAGGCGAGCAGCGCCGACCAGGCGCTGGCCTGCCTCGATGCCGACGGCGACATCGACCTGGCGGTGATCGACCTGATGCTGCCCGACATGAGCGGCTTCTCCCTGCTCGCCATCCTGGCGAAGCGCTTCCCCGAGATTCCGGCCGTGGTGGTGTCGGCGATCGACGACGAGGCATCGGTGAGGCGCGCGATCAAGGCCGGCGCTTCCGGCTACGTGTCGAAATCCAGTTCCAGCGAAGTGCTGCTGCAGGCGGTCAGGGACGTGCTCGAAGGCGGAGTGCATCTGCCCGAGGCGAAAACGGCTGCGCAGCCGGCAAAGCGGGCCCGCTTGCCGGCCAGCGAGCGCTACGGCCTGACCGCGGCCCAGGGGCGCGTGCTCGAACTGCTCGCCGCGGGCAGGACCAACCGGGAGATCGCCGACCTGCTAGGGGTTTCGGAAGGCACGGTCAAGGTGCATATGACGGCGATCTTCCGCGCGCTCGACGTGTCGAGCCGCGCCCAGGCGCTGGTCGTGATGTCGCGCTGCGGCGCGCGGCTTTGAGCGGAGCGGGGCCGTCCGGCCTGGCTCAGTGGGAGCGCCGCGCCGCGCCGGCCAGGCGCAGGGGCCGCTCCGTTGCCGGCAGCGGCTCGACGTCGTCGAGGTGTTCGTCGTCGGCGGCTTCGGCGAAGTCGATCTCGAGAACCTGCAGCACCTGGCGGGCGATCGAACGGCAGGCGTTGGCCAGCGGCGTCGGCAGCTGTTCCGGTATCTGCCGCTGCAGCAGCAGCTTCGAGGACGACAGCGCGTTGACCGGGCGCAGGATACGGTGGCGGTGGGCATGCATCAGCTGCGCGACGGCGCGGTCGGCGGCGTCGCGCTGCCAGGCGTTGTTCGGCCACTGCGAAGGAACGGCGTAGGCGCGCGGGAACATCTCGAGGTCGCGCAGCACGGTGCGGATGTCCTCGTGCGATTCGCGGAACGGCAGCAGCACGATGTCCGACAGTGCATAGAGCTTGCGGTCCATCTCGGTGCGGTTGCCGCCGCCGTCGATGATGCCGATCCAGTCGTCGAGTCCGCGCAGCTTGTCCACGACCTTGGTCAGCGCCTCGCGGGTGCGGGCATCGGCGGTGACGTAGCGCCGGCCGGCGGGCGACAGCGGCTCGCGCGAGGTGTCGGTGAGCACGCAGGCGGCGCGCTGGCCGAGCAGGCCCAGGCCCTGGCACAGCATGTGCGATAGCGTGGTCTTGCCGGTGCCGCCCTTGTTGCCGATCACGCAGATGATCTCAGCCATGAATCCGTCCATCCTTTGCTGGCGGCCGCGGTCGACCGCACGATCGGGATTATCCGGGGACAGGGACGCCGGCAAGCGGTGGAAAAGCGCCGGTTCGACCCGCTATTTCGGCCTATCGGCGCTGTCGCCCGGTACGCCGATCCGGTACAGGTGGAGCTGCGCGCCGCGCCGGTCGCCGACGGCGACGATCCGTTCCGCTTCGATGCCGGGCACGGCGAAGCTGTTGCTGACGAGCAGGCTGCCGGGTTTCATCTCGGCGCTGGCCTTGGCCCAGACCTCCGCCATCGGCACCGGTGACAGAAAGGCATACACCACGTCGCAGTCCGACCATGCCGGGGCGAACAGGTCGCCGCGCCGCCAGTCGATGTTGGGCAGACGACGCGTCAACAGGTGCCCGAGCAACCATGGAATGGGCGCGAGTTCGATACCGGTGAAGCGGCAGTCCGGCCGGGCACGGGCGAGCGGGCGGAGCACCGAGCCGGTGCCGGCACCGATGTCGAGGAGGCGGGCCGGCGCGGCGGGCAGCAACTGGCCGAGAGCTGCCGCGGTCGCGCGGTTGCTCAGGTAGAGCGGCACGCGGCTGTGGAAGCTCGTCCAGTATACGAGCAGCAGTAGCACGAAGCCGGCCAGGAACCAGCCGGGGTGCAGGTCCAGCGCCCGCGCCAGCCCATGGGCGAGCAGCGCGGTGGGCAGGAAGCCGAGATGGATCGGCAGCCACCAGCGTTCGCTGCGCAGCAGCAGGCTGGCGAGGGCGGCCAGGACTGCCTGCGCGGCGACCAGCGGCCACAGGCCGCCGACGAATCCTGCACGGGCGAGGGCGAAGGCGCCTGCCACGCCGAGCAGTTGGGCGCAGAGGGCTTTGAGGGCTGGCGGCATCGGTTGGCGGAGGGTGAAAGACGCCGATCTTAGCCTGCATCCTGAGGTTTATCGGGCATGTCTCCGTGCCGGTGGCTCGCCCGCGCCGCCCGGGGTATCCCTTCTGGGGGCTGCGGAACTCGCCCTGCGGGCTCGGACAGTCCTCGCCCCCGCCAGGGATACCCCGGACGGTGCGGGCTGCCTGGGTGCTTGATCGAGGCCGTTGGCCGTCGCGTTGCGTCGTTTTGCTGCGTAGGGTGGGTAGAGCCGCAGGCGAAACCCACCGAGTCGGATTGTGGAAGGTGGCTTCGTCTGTGCGTGGATTTGGTGCTACTGCTCGCCCTGCTGCGCACCTGTTCGGTGCACGTCTGGAGGCAGGGGGCGTAGGTGGTCTGCTTCAGGCTGTCACCTCCGTTCGTGATCTGCTGTCCGCCATGGCTTCCGTGCCGGAGCCTGGCTGCTCGGCCGTGCTCGCCGGGGTGGCCCGCCATTGCGCGAGCAACTGCCTGCGCTGCTGCGCCGCCCAGGCCATGTTCCTGGTCTTGATGTGGCCGAAGCCGCGAATGCGCTCGGGCAGTTCGGCGATCTGGATCGCCAGCGGCAGGCGGTCCGGGCTCAGGTTGCCGAGCAGTTCCTCGATGTCGGTCTCGAATTCCGTGATCAGCGCGCGTTCCGCGCGCCGCTCCGCGGTGTGGCCGAAGATATCCAAACGTGTGCCGCGCAGCCGCTTGAAGCCGGCGAGCAGGCGGAACAGCCGCAGCACCCAGGGGCCGAAGCTGCGCTTGGCGATGCGGCCGGTATGGGGATCGGGGCGTGCCAGCAGCGGTACGGCGAGGTGGAAGCGCAGGCCGTAGTCGCCTTCGAAGGTTTCGTCGAGCTGCCGCCGGAACGCGGCCGCAGTGTGGAGGCGGGCCACTTCGTATTCGTCCTTGTAGGCGAGCAGCCTGGCATAGCTGCGCGCGACGGCTTCGGCCAGGCCGCTGCCGGCGCCGATGCAGCGTGCTTCCGCTTCGCGCACGCGTTCGACCAGGCGGCGATAGCGTTCGGCATAGGCTGCGTCCTGGTAGTCCGTCAGCATCGCCATGCGGCGCTCGATCAGCGCATCCAGGCCCGGTGCGGGCAGGTTTTCCGCGCTTGCCGGCGGCAGCAGCGCTTCGACGCTCTGCAGATCGTGGGCCGCCCGCCTGCCCCAGCGGAAGGCGCGCCTGTTCATGTCGACCGCTGCGCCGTTGAGTTCGATCGCCTGCATCAGCGCGGCTTCGGACACCGGCACCAGGCCGCGCTGCCAGGCGAAGCCGAGCAGGAAGGGATTGACCGCCAGGCCGTCGCCGAGCAGTGCCTGCGCCAGCCGCTGCGCATCGATGAAGTCGCTGTCGACCGCAGTGGCGTCCCGCAAGGTGGCGATCATGCGCTGCTGCGGGAAGCGCCAGTCGGGGTCGTGGGCGAAGGCCGAAGTGGGAATCTCCGCGGTGTTGATCACGGCCCGGCTGCGGCTGGCCGCCATCTTGGCCAGCGCCTCGACGCTGGCGCTGACGATCAGGTCGCCGCCGATCACCGCATCGGCTTCGCCGGCGGCGATCCGGACGGCATGCAGCGCCTCGGGCTGGTCGGCGATGCGGATGTGGCTGAAGACCGAGCCGCCCTTCTGTGCCAGCCCGGTCATGTCGAGCACGGTGACGCCCTTGCCGTCGAGATGGGCGGCCATGCCGATCAGGGCGCCGATGGTGATGACGCCGGTGCCGCCGACGCCGGTGACCAGGATGCCGAAGGGCGTGGTCGTCGATGGCCGCTGCGGCTCGGGCAGCAGCGGCAGGCTGGCTTCGTCGCCGGCGATGGCTTGGCCCTTGCGCAGGCTGCCGCCTTCGACGGTGACGAAGCTGGGGCAGAAGCCGTTGAGGCAGGAATAATCCTTGTTGCACGAGGACTGGTCGATGCGGCGCTTGCGGCCGAGGTCGGTTTCGACCGGCAGGATGGACATGCAGTTGGACTGGTCGCCGCAGTCGCCGCAGCCTTCGCAGACCGCCTCGTTGATGAACACCCGCAGCGCCGGATCGGGGTAGGTGCCGCGCTTGCGGCGGCGGCGCTTCTCGGCGGCGCAGGTCTGGTCATAGATCAGCGCGGTGACGCCGCCCGAGGCGCGCAGTTCGCGCTGGATCAGGTCGAGCTCGTCGCGGTGGCGGATCGGCACATGGGGGAGGTCGGCCGGACCGTAGGCGCGCTCGGTGCCATCGGTGACGACGACGATGTTGTGCACGCCCTCGGCCTGCAGCTGGCGCACGATGGTGGGCACGTCGAGCGGGCCGTCGTGAGGCTGGCCGCCGGTCATCGCGACGGCGTCGTTGTAGAGGATCTTGTAGGTGATGTTCACCTTTGCCGCGACGGCCTGGCGGATCGCCATCAGGCCTGAATGGAAGTAGGTGCCGTCGCCCAGGTTGGCGAAGATGTGCGCTTCGTCGGTGAAGGGCGCCTGGCCGACCCAGGGTACGCCTTCGCCGCCCATGTGGGTGAAGGTCTGGGTGCGGCGCTCGGGCATCCAGGTCGCCATGTAGTGGCAGCCGATGCCGGCGAGCGCGCGGCTGCCTTCGGGGACGTGGGTGGAGGTGTTGTGCGGGCAGCCCGAGCAGAAGGTGGGCACGCGGTCGGCGCTGAAGCTGCGCTGCGCCAGGGCCTGCTCCTTGGCCTGGAGGAAGGCGATGCGGGTCTCGATGCGTTCCGAGGTGACGAAACGGCCGATGCGCAGCGCGATGGCGCGCGCGATCATCGCCGGCGTCAGTTCGCCCGCGGCGGGCAGCAGCCAGGTGCCGTGGTCTATCGTGCCGTCCGCGCGCTGGACGTGCGCCCATTCCCCTTTCTCGTCGAACTTGCCGACCACGCGCGGGCGCACGTCCTCGCGCCAGTTGTACAGTTCTTCCTTGAGCTGGTATTCGAGCAGCTGGCGTTTTTCCTCCACCACCAGGATCTCTTCCAGGCCTTCGGCGAAGCTGCGCACGCCGTCGGCTTCGAGAGGCCAGACCATGCCGACCTTGTAGACCCGCAGGCCGATTTCGGCGGCCTGTGCGGCGTCGATGCCGAGGTCGTCGAGTGCCTGGCGCACGTCCAGATAGCTCTTGCCGCTGGTGATGATGCCGAGCCGCGGATTGGGCGAGTCGATGACGATCCGGTTGAGCCGGTTGGCGCGGGCGTAGGCCAGCGCGGCATACAGCTTGTAGTGCAGCAGGCGCTTTTCCTGCAGCAGCGGCGGGTCGGGCCAGCGCAGGTTGAGGCCGTCGGCGGGCAGGGCGAAGTCGGTCGGTACCACCACCTGCACGCGCTGGGGATCGATATCCACCGAAGCGGAGGTCTCGACGGTGTCGGCGAGCGCCTTGAACGCGACCCAGCAGCCGGAATAGCGCGACAGGGCGTAGCCATGCACGCCGAAATCGATGTACTGCTGCACGCCCGCGGGGGCGAGCACCGGCATCATCATCGACTTGAAGAAGTGGTCGGTCTGGTGCGGCAGCGTGGAGGACTTGGCGGCGTGGTCGTCGCCCGCGACCACCAGCACGCCGCCGAAACGGGCGCTGCCGGCGGCATTGGCGTGGCGGAAGACGTCGCCGCAGCGATCGACGCCCGGCCCCTTGCCGTACCACATCGCGAACACGCCGTCGTGGCGGGCGCCCGGCGACAGCTGCACCTGCTGGCTGCCCCAGACCGCGGTCGCGGCAAGGTCTTCGTTGATGCCGGGCTGGAACACGATGCCGTGCTGCTCGAGATGGCGGCGCGCCTTCCACAGCGTCTGGTCGAGGCCACCGAGCGGCGAGCCGCGGTAGCCTGAAACGAAGCCGGCAGTGTCGAGGCCGGCGGCCTCGTCGCGGGCTTTCTGGATCATCAGCAGGCGGACCAGCGCCTGGTAGCCGGTGAGATAGACGCGGCCGCTCGTGGCGGTGTACTTGTCGTCCAGGCTGGGGGCCCTTGTCGCGGGATGCGGGTCATGTACGGCCATGGCGCTGTCTCCTTCCAGAGCTTTGGTTTCCGGAATGGCACGGGCTGCCTGCGACACAGGCCTTGTGGGCGGTACCAGCAGGGAGCCGGTGCGATCAGGCTAAGCGAATGCGCGTGGCGCTTTCAATGCCGGAAAACCCGCAAGATTCCCCGGCATCCTGCGGAATGGGCGGCGGCAATCGACGCCGGCGCGGAAAGCTGCAAAAAGTGTTTGACATGGATTATTTCGTCGCCTATAGTGCGTGGCTCTCGCGTGGAGGGATACCCAAGCGGTCAACGGGATCAGACTGTAAATCTGACGGCTCAGCCTTCGAAGGTTCGAATCCTTCTCCCTCCACCAGTAATACAGACGCCGGGCGGCGCGTTCGGTTCGGTCGGCGTAGTAGTGAAGTGGGTTGAAGGATTGAGGTTGAGGAATCGGCTGCGAGTTCATGCAGTGATGGCTGTGCGGGTGTAGCTCAATGGTAGAGCAGAAGCCTTCCAAGCTTATGACGAGGGTTCGATTCCCTTCACCCGCTCCAGATGTGCTGTTTTCGGCGCCCTTGTAGCTCAGTGGTAGAGCACTCCCTTGGTAAGGGAGAGGCCACGTGTTCAATCCACGTCAAGGGCACCACTCATTTTCTGCCTGGCCTGGCGCGGCGGCCAAGATGATCGGATTCCGGTCTGAATGGGCGCCGTTCTGGTTTTTCTGGTTCTGATCTTAAGGATGGCGATATGGCTAAGGGTAAGTTTGAGCGGACGAAGCCGCACGTCAACGTTGGCACGATTGGTCACGTTGACCACGGCAAGACGACGCTGACGGCCGCGATCACGACGGTGCTGACGAAGAAGTTCGGCGGCGAGGCGAAGGACTACGCGTCGATCGACAGCGCGCCGGAAGAAAAGGCGCGCGGCATCACGATCAACACCTCGCACGTCGAGTACGAGACGGCCGACCGTCACTACGCGCACGTCGACTGCCCGGGTCACGCCGACTACGTCAAGAACATGATCACCGGTGCGGCGCAGATGGACGGTGCGATCCTGGTGTGCTCGGCCGCGGACGGCCCGATGCCGCAGACGCGCGAGCACATCCTGCTGGCGCGCCAGGTGGGCGTGCCCTACATCATCGTCTTCCTGAACAAGTGCGACATGGTCGACGACGAAGAGCTGCTCGAGCTGGTCGAGATGGAAGTGCGCGAACTGCTGTCGAAGTACGACTTCCCGGGCGACGACATCCCGATCATCAAGGGTTCGGCGCTGAAGGCGCTCGAAGGCGACCAGTCGGAGATCGGCGAGCCGGCGATCTTCCGTCTGGCCGAAGCGCTGGATACCTACATCCCGACGCCGGAACGTGCGATCGACAAGCCCTTCCTGCTGCCGATCGAAGACGTGTTCTCGATCTCGGGTCGTGGCACCGTGGTGACGGGCCGTGTCGAGCGCGGCATCGTCAAGGTTGGCGAGGAAATCGAAATCGTCGGCATCAAGCCGACGGTCAAGACCACCTGCACCGGCGTCGAAATGTTCCGCAAGCTGCTGGATCAGGGTCAGGCGGGCGACAACGTCGGCGTGCTGCTGCGCGGCACCAAGCGTGAAGACGTCGAGCGTGGCCAGGTGCTGGCCAAGCCGGGTTCGATCACGCCGCACACCCACTTCACGGGTGAGGTGTATGTGCTGTCGAAGGAAGAGGGTGGTCGTCACACGCCGTTCTTCAACAACTACCGTCCGCAGTTCTACTTCCGTACGACGGACGTGACCGGCTCGATCGAGCTGCCGGAAGGCACCGAGATGGTGATGCCGGGCGACAACGTGTCGATCACGGTGAAGCTGATCGCGCCGATCGCGATGGAAGAAGGTCTGCGCTTCGCGATCCGCGAAGGCGGCCGCACCGTCGGCGCCGGCGTCGTCGCCAAGGTCATCGAGTAATACGCTCGCTGACCGATGCAAAGGCGTGCCCTGGCGGGCGCGCCTCGTAGTCTCTGCTGCAGGGGTATAGCTCAACTGGCAGAGCGTCGGTCTCCAAAACCGAAGGTTGGGGGTTCGATTCCCTCTGCCCCTGCCACAATTTTTTCGGGTGGTTTTCCGCAATGGCCGATAAGTTGAAGTTTGCGCTGGCTCTGGCTTTGCTGGCTGCCGGTGTTGTCGGCTTCTATCTGCTTTCCGAGCAGCCGCTCGTGCTTCGTGTGCTGTCCGTCCTGCTGGGCGTGGCCGCGGGCATTGCCGTGGCGTGGTTCTCCGTGCCGGGTCGCCGCTTCGTTGAGTTCGCGCGCGAAGCGGTCGTCGAGACGAAGAAGGTCGTCTGGCCGAGCCGCAAGGAAACGGTTCAGACGACGGGTCTCGTGTTCGCCTTCGTGGTCGTGATGGCGATCTTCCTGTGGCTGACCGACAAGAGCCTGGAATGGGTTCTGTACGATCTCGTTCTGGGTTGGAAGTGATATGACGAAGCGTTGGTACGTGGTTCATGCCTATTCCGGCTTCGAAAAGTCGGTGCAGCGGGCGCTCATCGAGCGCGTCAACCGCGCGGGCATGCAGGATTTCTTCGGTCAGATCCTGGTTCCGGTCGAAGAGGTCGTCGAGATGAAGGGCGGCCAGAAGAGCATTACCGAACGCAAGTTCTTCCCGGGCTACGTGCTCGTCGAGATGGAAATGAACGACGAGAGCTGGCATCTGGTGAAGTCCACGCCCAAGGTCACCGGCTTCGTCGGCGGTACGGCCAACAAGCCGGCGCCGATTTCCGACAAGGAAGTCGAAAAGATCATGCAGCAGATGCAGGACGGCGTCGACAAGCCGCGTCCCAAGGTGCTGTTCGAGATCGGCGAGGTCGTCCGCGTCAAGGAAGGCCCGTTCACCGACTTCCACGGCTCGGTGGAAGATGCCAACTACGAAAAGAGCAAGCTGCGCGTTTCCGTGACCATCTTCGGCCGCGCGACGCCAGTCGAACTGGATTTCACCCAGGTCGAGAAGACCTGAGTGTCGAGCGGCAGGCCATCTGGCCTGCCGTAGCCCGTTCACGGCCGTCTCGGGAAGATTGTCCCGGGCTTTGGTGAACGGCAAGCAAGGCGAGGAGCGCCGGGTCTGACCGGTGCGCTAGCACTCAATACAGGAGCAAGCCGCAATGGCAAAGAAAATCATTGGCTACATCAAGCTGCAGGTGCCGGCCGGCAAGGCCAACCCCAGCCCCCCGATCGGTCCGGCGCTGGGTCAGCGCGGTCTGAACATCATGGAATTCTGCAAGGCCTTCAACGCCAAGACCCAGGGTCTCGAGCCGGGCCTGCCGATCCCGGTGGTGATCACCGCGTTTGCCGACAAGTCCTTCACCTTCATCATGAAGACGCCGCCGGCGACCGTGCTGATCAAGAAGGCTGCCGGCCTGCAGAAGGGCTCGGCGAAGCCGCATACCGACAAGGTCGGTTCGATCACCCGCGCCCAGGTCGAGGAAATCGCCAAGACCAAGCAGCCCGACCTCACCGCTGCCGATCTGGAAGGCGCCGTGCGCACGATCGCCGGTTCCGCCCGCAGCATGGGCATCACCGTGGAGGGCCTGTAATCATGGCGAAACTTTCCAAGCGAGTTCAGGCGCTGCGCGCCAAGGTCGACCGCAACCAGAGCTACCCGGTGGCTGAAGCCCTGACCCTGGTCAAGGAGTGTGCGACCGCCAAGTTCGACGAATCGATCGACGTCGCCGTGAATCTCGGCGTCGATGCACGCAAGTCCGACCAGGTCGTCCGTGGCTCGGTGGTGCTGCCCGCCGGTACCGGCAAGAGCGTCCGCGTCGCCGTGTTTGCCCAGGGCGACAAGGCCGAAGCCGCACGCGCCGCAGGGGCCGAAGTCGTCGGCTTCGACGATCTGGCCGAGCAGGTCAAGGCCGGCAAGCTCGACTTCGACGTCTGCATCGCCACGCCGGATGCCATGCGCGTCGTCGGCCAGCTGGGCCAGATCCTCGGTCCGCGCGGCCTGATGCCGAACCCGAAGGTCGGCACCGTGACCATGGACGTTGCCACCGCGGTCAAGAACGCCAAGGCTGGCCAGGTACAGTACCGTACCGACAAGGCCGGTCTGGTGCACGCCACCATCGGCCGTGCATCCTTCGGTGTCGACGCGCTGCAGCAGAACCTGTCGGCCTTCGTCGACGCGCTGGTCAAGGCCAAGCCGGCTGCCGCCAAGGGCGTCTATCTGCGCCGCATCGCGGTCTCCAGCACCATGGGTGCCGGTGTCCGCGTCGATCCGAGCAGCGTCAACGCTGCCTGATCCATGCGCCGCCCCGAAGGGCGGCGCGAACAGAACTTTGGGCCGTGCCGGACCATGTCCGGCACGGATCGTCAAAGACCGCAGGTGCGGAAGGCCTAGCCAGGTTTTGGCCGACCGTCTAATCGTCTTCGGACGGCCTGCGCAGATGGTGTGCCCAGAACAGGATTCTGGCTGCGATGCAGCCGCGCTCCTGATCCAGGTCGCCGTGGGTGCGGATCGCGTGTTTTCGGTCCGTGTGTTGACTTGAAAAGGAGGAAAGGCCTGTGAGCCTCAATCTCGATGACAAGAAAGCCGTAGTGGCTGAGGTGTCGGCACAGGTGGCCAACGCCCAGACTATCGCGGTGGCCGAGTATCGCGGCGTTGCGGTGGGCGATCTCACCGTGCTGCGTGCCAAGGCCCGCGAAGCTGGCGTTTACCTGCGCGTGCTGAAGAACACCCTGGTCCGTCGTGCGATCGCCGGTACCCCGTTCGAGGGGTTGGCCGATCAACTGACCGGCCCGCTGATCTATGGCATCTCGGCCGATCCGGTCGCTGCTGCCAAGGTGCTGAACGACTTCGCCAAGGGCAACGACAAGCTGGTGCTGAAGGCTGGTTCCTATGCGGGCAAGACGCTCGACCAGGCCGGTGTGAAGGCGCTCGCCTCGATCCCGAGCCGCGAGGAACTGCTGGCGACCCTGCTGGGCGTCATGCAGGCGCCGGTGTCGGGCTTCGCCTGCGCCATGGCTGCGCTCGCCAAGAAGCGCGAGGAAGAAGCCGCTGCCTGATCGCAGCCGCTTTCTCGCCCCGTTCGCACAAGCAAACTGAACATAATCGATTCTGGAGTTTTTGAAATGGCAATCACCAAAGAAGACATCCTCGAAGCCGTCGGCGCGATGACCGTGATGGAACTGAACGACCTGGTCAAGGCGTTCGAAGAGAAGTTCGGCGTTTCCGCCGCCGCGATGGCCGTGGCCGCCCCGGGTGCCGGCGCTGCCGCTCCGGCTGCCGAAGAGAAGACCGAGTTCGACGTCGTGCTGACCGCCGCCGGCGACAAGAAGGTCGAAGTCATCAAGGTCGTCCGCGCTGCCACCGGCCTGGGCCTGAAGGAAGCGAAGGACGTGGTCGACGGCGCGCCGAAGACCGTGAAGGAAGGCGCTTCGAAGGCCGACGCCGAAGCGCTGAAGAAGCAACTGGAAGACGCTGGCGCCAAGGTCGAGATCAAGTAAGACCCGGCTTTCCAGCGGGGCTGGCATTCTTCGGAATGCCAGCCCTTTCGTGCTTTGTGCCGAAGCTTGCGGGCGTCGCCGGCAGGCCAGGGACGAAGCCAGAGCAGAGCGTTTGCGGGCCGCATCGCGGCCAGGATTGAAGCGGACGCTGTGTTCTGTTTTTAGATGTCAGCCCTCTAGCCGGAGCATCCATGGCGTATTCCTACACCGAAAAGAAACGTATCCGCAAGAGCTTCGCCAAGCGCGCGGCCGTGCTCGATGCGCCTTTCCTGCTCGCCACCCAGATCGAGTCCTTCGCCGAATTCCTGCAGGCCGAAACCCTGCCGGAGGCAAGGCGCAACCAGGGCCTGCAGGCGGCCTTCACCTCGATCTTCCCGATCTCGAGCCACAGCGGCAACGCGCGGCTCGAGTTCGTCCAATACATGCTGGGCGAGCCAGCCTTCGACGTGAAGGAGTGCCAGCAGCGCGGCCTTACCTTCGCTTCGCCGCTGCGCGCGCGCGTGCGCCTGGTCATCATGGACCGCGAAGCGCCCAAGGAAACGATCAAGGAAGTGAAGGAGCAGGAAGTGTACATGGGCGAGATTCCGCTCATGACCACCACCGGCTCCTTCGTCATCAACGGTACCGAGCGCGTCATCGTCTCGCAGCTGCACCGTTCGCCCGGCGTGTTCTTCGAGCACGACCGCGGCAAGACCCACTCCTCGGGCAAGCTGCTGTTCTCGGCCCGCATCATCCCCTACCGCGGCTCTTGGCTCGATTTCGAGTTCGATCCGAAGGACTACCTGTACTTCCGCGTCGACCGCCGCCGCAAGATGCCGGTGACGATCCTGCTGCGTGCCATCGGCATGAGCCCGGAAGAGATCCTGGCAACCTTCCACGACTTCGACAACTTCCATCTGCAGGGTGAAGGCGCCCAGTTCGAGCTGGTGCCCGATCGCCTGCGCGGCGAAGTGGCGCGCTTCGACATCGTCACGCCGGACGGCAAAATCATCGTCGCGCGTGACAAGCGCATCACCTCCAAGCACATCCGCGAGATCGACCAGGCCGGCGTCAAGACCATCGGCGTGCCGGACGAATTCGTCCTCGGCCGCGTGATCGCCAACGACATCGCCGATCCCGAGACCGGCGAAGTGCTGGCGCGCGCCAACGACGAACTGACCGAGGACCTGCTGGACAAGCTGCGCATCGCCGGTGTCACCGATCTGCGCACGCTGTACATCAACGACCTCGACCGCGGCGGCTACATCTCGCAGACCCTGCGCATCGACGAGACCACCGACCAGTGGGGCGCCAAGGTCGCGATCTACCGCATGATGCGTCCGGGCGAGCCGCCCACCGAGGATGCGGTGGAAGGCCTGTTCAACGGCCTGTTCTATGCCGAGGAGCGCTACGACCTGTCCTCGGTCGGCCGCATGAAGTTCAACCGCCGCGCCTATCCCGAGAAGATCGACGACAAGGCGCCGGGCTGGCTGAAGCGCTTCTACGAGCGCGTCGGCGCGCAGGGCGAGGATGGCCCGGGCGTGCTGGTCAATGAGGACATCCTGGCCGTGATCGGCGTGCTGGTCGAACTGCGCAACGGCCGCGGCGAGATCGACGACATCGACCACCTCGGCAACCGCCGTGTGCGCTCGGTCGGCGAACTGGCCGAAAACCAGTTCCGCGCCGGCCTGGTGCGCGTCGAGCGTGCGGTCAAGGAGCGTCTGTCGCAGGCCGAATCCGACAACCTGATGCCGCACGACCTGATCAACGCCAAGCCGATCTCGGCCGCGATCAAGGAGTTCTTCGGCTCCAGCCAGTTGTCGCAGTTCATGGACCAGACCAACCCGCTGTCCGAGATCACGCACAAGCGCCGCGTCTCGGCACTGGGCCCGGGCGGCCTGACGCGCGAACGCGCCGGCTTCGAGGTGCGCGACGTGCACCCGACCCACTACGGACGCGTGTGCCCGATCGAAACGCCGGAAGGTCCGAACATCGGCCTGATCAACTCGCTGGCCGTGTATGCCCGCACCAACCGCCACGGCTTCCTCGAGACGCCCTACCGCAAGGTGGTGGACGGCAAGGTCACCGACCAGATCGACTTCCTGTCGGCGATCGAGGAAGGTCAGTACGTGATCGCCCAGGCGAACGCCGAGATCGACGAGGCCGGTGCGCTGGCCGGCGACCTGGTTTCGTGCCGCCACAAGGGCGAGTTCCTGCTGGCGACCGCGGACATGGTCCAGTACATGGACGTCGCGCCGGGCCAGATCGTGTCGGTCGCCGCCTCGCTGATTCCCTTCCTGGAACACGACGACGCCAACCGCGCACTGATGGGTGCCAACATGCAGCGCCAGGCCGTGCCCTGCCTGCGCCCGGAGAAGCCGCTGGTCGGTACCGGCATCGAGCGCCGCGTGGCGGTCGACTCGGGCACCGCGGTGCAGGCGACCCGTGGCGGCGTGGTGGACTACGTGGATGCGAACCGGGTCGTGATCCGGGTGCACGACGACGAAACCCTGCCGGGCGAAGTCGGCGTCGACATCTACAACATGATCAAGTACACCCGTTCCAACCAGAACACCAACATCAACCAGCGCCCGGTGGTGAAGGTGGGCGACATCATCGCCAAGGGCGACGTGGTGGCCGACGGCGCCTCCACCGACCTCGGCGAACTGGCCCTGGGCCAGAACATGCTACTCGGCTTCATGCCGTGGAACGGCTACAACTTCGAAGACTCGATCCTGATCTCCGAGCGCGTCGTCGCCGACGACCGCTTCACCTCGATCCACGTCGAGGAACTGACCGTCGTCGCCCGCGACACCAAGCTCGGGCCCGAGGAAATCACCCGCGACATCGCCTCGCTGGGCGAGGCGCAGCTGTCGCGCCTGGACGAGTCGGGCATCGTCTACATCGGTGCCGAAGTCGAGGCCGGCGACGTGCTGGTCGGCAAGGTCACGCCCAAGGGCGAGACCCAGCTGACGCCGGAAGAAAAGCTGCTGCGCGCGATCTTCGGCGAGAAGGCCTCCGACGTGAAGGACACCTCGCTGCGCGTGCCCTCCGGCATGGTCGGCACCGTCATCGACGTGCAGGTGTTCACCCGCGAGGGCATCGAGCGCGACAAGCGCGCGCAGTCGATCATCGACGACCAGCTGCGCAGCTACAAGACCGACCTCGCCGACCAGATGCGCATCGTCGAGCGTGACGCCTTCGCCCGTATCAAGCGCATGATCCTGGGCCAGAAGGTCAATGGCGGGCCGAAGAAGCTCGCCAAGGGCGCCGAGTTGAGCGAGGAATACCTCGACTCGCTCGAGTTCTACCACTGGTTCGACATCCGCCTGGCCGACGAAACGCTGGCGACCCAGCTCGAAGCCGTGCGCGAAGGCCTCGAGAACACCCGCAAGGACTTCGACCAGGCCTTCGAGATCAAGAAGAAGAAGCTCACCCAGGGCGACGAACTGCCGCCGGGTGTGCAGAAGATGGTCAAGGTCTACCTGGCGGTCAAGCGCCGCCTGCAGCCGGGCGACAAGATGGCCGGCCGTCACGGCAACAAGGGCGTGGTGTCGAAGATCGTGCCGGTCGAGGACATGCCCTACATGGAAGACGGCACGCCGCTCGACATCGTGCTGAACCCGCTGGGCGTGCCGTCGCGGATGAACATCGGCCAGATCCTCGAGACCCACCTGGGCTGGGCGGCCAAGGGCCTGGGCCAGCAGATCGACCGCATGCTGCAGGCGAAGGCCGCGGTCGACGAGCTGCGCGGCTTCCTCGAACAGATCTACAACGGCAGCGGCAAGCCGGAAGACATTGCCGGGCTGAGCGACGAGGAAGTGGTCGATCTGGCGTCCAACCTGCGCAAGGGCGTGCCTTTCGCCACGCCGGTGTTCGACGGTGCCAAGGAATCCGAGATCGAGCAGATGCTCGAACTCGCCGGCCTGCCCGTCGGTGGCCAGGTGACGTTGTTCGACGGCCGCACCGGCGAGCCTTTCGAGCGCAAGGTCACGGTGGGCTACAAGCACGTGCTCAAGCTGCACCACCTGGTCGACGACAAGATGCACGCCCGTTCGACCGGTCCGTACTCGCTCGTCACCCAGCAGCCGCTGGGCGGCAAGGCGCAGTTCGGTGGCCAGCGCTTCGGTGAAATGGAAGTGTGGGCGCTGGAAGCCTACGGCGCGGCCTACACGCTGCAGGAGATGCTGACGGTCAAGTCCGACGATGTGACCGGCCGGACCAAGGTGTACGAAAACATCGTCAAGGGCGAGCACAAGATCGATTCCGGCATGCCGGAATCCTTCAACGTGCTGGTGAAGGAAATCCGCTCGCTCGCGATCGACATCGATCTCGACCGCGACCGCGACTGAGATCCGCGAATTTCCGCCACCAACCTGCCTGCGATTGAATCCCGGGGCCGCCGCACACGACGCGGCGGTCCGGATGGAGTGATACATGAAAAGCCTGCTCGCTGACCTGTTCAAGCAAACCCTGCCGAACGAGGAAGAGTTCGACGCGATCACCATCGGGCTTGCCTCGCCCGACAAGATCCGCACCTGGTCCTACGGCGAAGTGAAGAAGCCGGAGACCATCAACTACCGCACCTTCAAGCCGGAGCGCGATGGCCTGTTCTGCGCCAAGATCTTCGGCCCGGTCAAGGACTACGAGTGCCTGTGCGGCAAGTACAAGCGCCTCAAGCACCGCGGCGTGATCTGCGAGAAGTGCGGCGTCGAGGTGACGCTGTCCAAGGTGCGCCGCGAGCGCATGGGCCACATCGAGCTGGCCTCGCCGGTCGCCCACATCTGGTTCCTGAAGAGCCTGCCCAGCCGTCTCGGCATGGTGCTCGACATGACCCTGCGCGACATCGAGCGCGTGCTGTACTTCGAAGCCTTCGTCGTCGTCGAGCCGGGCATGACCCCGCTCAACCGCGGCCAGCTGCTGACCGAGGACGACTACCTCGCCAAGGTCGAGGAATATGGCGACGACTTCGATGCCGTGATGGGCGCCGAAGGCATCCGCGAGCTGCTGCGCACGCTCGACGTTAGCCTGGAAGTCGAGAAGCTGCGCGGCGACCTCGAGACGACCAACTCCGAAGCCAAGATCAAGAAGTTCTCCAAGCGCCTGAAGGTGCTGGAGGCCTTCCAGCAGTCGGGCATCAAGCCGGAGTGGATGGTGCTCGAAGTGCTGCCGGTGCTGCCGCCCGACCTGCGCCCGCTGGTGCCGCTGGACGGCGGCCGCTTCGCCACGTCCGACCTGAACGATCTCTACCGCCGCGTCATCAACCGCAACAACCGCCTGAAGCGCCTGCTCGAACTCAAGGCGCCCGACATCATCGTGCGCAACGAGAAGCGCATGCTGCAGGAAGCCGTCGACTCGCTGCTCGACAACGGCCGCCGCGGCAAGGCCATGACCGGCGCCAACAAGCGCCCGCTGAAGTCGCTGGCCGACATGATCAAGGGCAAGGGCGGCCGTTTCCGCCAGAACCTGCTGGGCAAGCGCGTCGACTATTCGGGCCGTTCGGTGATCACCGTGGGCCCGCAGCTCAAGCTGCACCAGTGCGGCCTGCCCAAGCTGATGGCGCTGGAGCTGTTCAAGCCCTTCATCTTCAACAAGCTCGAACTGATGGGGCTGGCCACGACCATCAAGCAGGCCAAGAAGATGGTGGAGTCGCAGGAGCCGGTGGTGTGGGACATCCTCGAAGAGGTGATCCGCGAGCATCCGGTGCTGCTGAACCGCGCACCGACGCTGCACCGCCTGGGCATCCAGGCTTTCGAGCCGGTGCTGATCGAAGGCAAGGCGATCCAGCTCCACCCGCTGGTCTGCGTCGCCTTCAACGCCGACTTCGACGGCGACCAGATGGCCGTCCACGTGCCGCTGTCGCTGGAGGCGCAGATGGAAGCCCGCACCCTGATGCTGGCCTCCAACAACGTGCTGTCGCCGGCCAACGGCGAGCCGATCATCGTGCCCTCGCAGGACATCGTGCTCGGCTTGTACTACGCCACCCGCGAGGGCATCAACGTGCCGGGCGAAGGCATGCTGTTTACCGACGTGTCGGAAGTCAAGCGCGCCTACGAATCCGGCCAGATCGCGCTGCACGCGCGCATCACCGTGCGCCTGAAGGAGGCCGACCTCGGCCCCAACGGTGAGCGCATCGAGAAGATCAATCGCTACGAGACCACCGCCGGCCGGGCCATCCTGTCGGAGATCCTGCCGGCCGGGCTGCCGTTCAGCGTCATCGACAAGCCGCTGAAGAAGAAGGAAATCTCCAAGCTCATCAACGCTTCGTTCCGCCGCTGCGGCCTGCGCGCGACGGTGATCTTCGCCGACCGCCTGATGCAGTTCGGCTACGGCCTGGCGACCCGCGCCGGCCTGTCGATCGCGGTCAAGGACATGCTGGTGCCGACCGCCAAGCACGACCTGATCCGTGCCGCCGAAGCCGAGGTCAAGGAAATCGCCCAGCAGTACACCTCCGGTCTGGTGACCGACGGCGAGCGCTACAACAAGGTGGTCGATATCTGGGGCCGCTGCGGCGACCAGGTCGCCAAGGCGATGATGGAACAGCTCGGTTCCGAGGAAGTGGTCGACCGCGAAGGCAAGACCGTCCGCCAGGAGTCGTTCAACTCGATCTACATGATGGCCGACTCGGGGGCGCGCGGTTCCGCAGCGCAGATACGCCAGCTGGCCGGCATGCGCGGCCTGATGGCGAAGCCGGACGGCTCGATCATCGAGACACCGATCACGACGAACTTCCGTGAAGGCCTGAACGTTCTGCAGTACTTCATCTCGACCCACGGTGCGCGTAAGGGTCTGGCCGACACGGCGTTGAAGACCGCGAACTCCGGCTACCTGACCCGCCGCCTGGTAGACGTCACCCAGGATCTGGTGGTGATCGAGGACGACTGCGGCACCCGCGAAGGCTTCGCGATGAAAGCGCTGATCGAAGGCGGCGAGGTCGTCGAGCCGCTGCGCGAGCGCATCCTGGGCCGCGTCACGGCCGAGGACGTCGTCAATCCGGACACGCAGGAAACCGTGATCGAGGCGGGCAGCCTGCTCGACGAGAATGCGGTCGATGCGATCGAAGGCCTCGGCGTGGACGAAGTCAAGGTGCGCACGCCGCTGACCTGCGAAACCCGCTACGGCCTGTGCGCCAAGTGCTACGGCCGCGACCTCGGCCGCGGCTCGATGGTCAATGCCGGCGAAGCGGTCGGCGTCATCGCCGCGCAGTCGATCGGCGAGCCCGGCACCCAGCTGACCATGCGTACCTTCCACGTCGGCGGCGCCGCATCGCGGGCCGCTGCCGCGAGCGGCGTCGAGGCCAAGTCGGGCGGCACCATCCGCTTCGCCGGCAACATGCGCTACGTCTCCAACGCCAAGGGCGAGAAGGTCGTCATCGCGCGCTCGGCCGAAGTCGTGGTTGCCGACGACATGGGCCGCGAGCGCGAGCGCCACAAGCTGCCGTACGGCGCGATGCTGCTGGTCGACGACGGTGCGGCGGTCAAGGCGGGCACGCAACTGGCGACCTGGGATCCGCATACCCGCCCGATCGTCACCGAGTACAGCGGTACGGTGAAGTTCGAGAACGTCGAGGAAGGCGTCACCGTCGCCAAGCAGATCGACGAAATCACCGGCCTGTCCACGCTGGTCGTGATCGACTCCAAGCGCCGCTCGGCGACCGGTGCAGCCAAGGGCGTGCGGCCGCAGGTCAAGCTGCTGGACGAGAACGGCGAGGAAGTGAAGATCGCCGGCACCGACCACGCCGTGGCGATCACCTTCCAGGTCGGGTCGCTGATCACGGTCAAGGACGGCCAGCAGATCGGCGTCGGCGAAGTGCTGGCGCGCATTCCGCAGGAATCGGCCAAGACCCGCGACATCACCGGCGGCCTGCCGCGCGTCGCCGAGCTGTTCGAAGCGCGCGCGCCGAAGGACGCCGGGATGCTTGCCGAATACACCGGCACGGTCTCGTTCGGCAAGGAGACCAAGGGCAAGCAGCGCCTGGTGATCACCGAGCCGGACGGCACTGCGCACGAGTTCCTGATCCCGAAGGACAAGCACCTGATGGTTCACGACGGTCAGGTGGTGAACAAGGGCGAACTCATCGTCGACGGCCCGGCCGATCCGCACGACATCCTGCGCCTGCAGGGCATCAACGAACTGGCCCGCTACATCATCGACGAGGTCCAGGACGTCTACCGTCTGCAGGGCGTGAAGATCAACGACAAGCACATCGAGGTGATCGTCCGCCAGATGCTGCGCCGCGTCGTGATCACCGATGCCGGCGACACCCGATTCATCCGCGAGGAGCAGGTGGAGCGCTCCGAGGTGCTGGACGAGAACGACCGCATGGAAGCCGAAGGCAAGCTGCCGGCGCAGTACGAGAACGTGCTGCTCGGCATCACCAAGGCTTCGCTATCGACCGATTCCTTCATTTCGGCGGCGTCCTTCCAGGAAACCACCCGCGTGCTGACCGAAGCGGCAATCATGGGCAAGCGCGACGAGCTGCGCGGCCTGAAGGAAAACGTCATCGTCGGCCGCCTGATTCCGGCCGGCACCGGCCTGGCCTACCACCGCAGCCGCAAGGCGCAGGAGCAGGGGGTCGATCTGGGACCGGAACATGCGTGGGCGACCGAGATCGCCGTCGAACCGAATCAGGACATCGAGGCCGGTTGACTTTTTCTTCCGTCTCGGAATAGAATCCGGCCTCTTTTTGTGGACCGACCAATCGTAGTCGGTCGCAGCCGGAATAATCCGCCCGAGGCGGCCCGTGGTGGGCTGCCTCGGTTTTTTGGGAAATTCTTAAGCTATGCCAACAATCAATCAGCTTGTCCGCAAGCCGCGCCAGATGGAAGCTTCGAAGAGCAAGGTTCCTGCCCTGGAAGCTTGCCCGCAGAAGCGTGGTGTGTGCACCCGCGTCTATACCACGACCCCGAAGAAGCCGAACTCGGCGCTGCGCAAGGTCGCCAAGGTTCGCCTGACCAACGGTTTCGAGGTCATCTCGTACATCGGCGGTGAAGGTCACAACCTGCAGGAGCACTCCGTCGTGCTGATCCGTGGCGGTCGTGTGAAGGACTTGCCCGGTGTGCGTTACCACATCGTTCGCGGCTCCCTCGACTTGCAGGGCGTCAAGGATCGCAAGCAGTCGCGTTCCAAGTACGGCGCGAAGCGTCCGAAGAAAGCCTGATTGTTGGCCCAAGAAATTTAGCGAGAGGTTGTCATGCCGCGTCGTCGTGAAGTACCCAAGCGCGATGTCCTGCCGGATCCGAAGTTCGGTAGCCAGGACGTTTCGAAGTTCATCAACGTGATCATGCAGTCGGGCAAGAAGTCCGTTGCCGAACGCATCGTCTATGGTGCGTTCAATCACATCACTGCCAAGGCCGGCAAGGATCCGCTGGAAGTGTTCTCGGCGGCGGTCGGCAACGTCAAGCCGGTGGTCGAGGTCAAGAGCCGCCGCGTCGGTGGTGCCAACTACCAGGTTCCGGTCGAAGTGCGTCCGTCGCGCCGCATGGCGCTGTCGATGCGCTGGCTGCGCGAAGCCGCGCGCAAGCGTGCCGAGAAGTCGATGGCCCAGCGCCTCGCCGGCGAGCTGCTCGAGGCCGCCGAAGGCCGTGGCTCCGCCATGAAGAAGCGCGAAGAAGTGCACCGCATGGCCGAAGCCAACAAGGCGTTCTCGCACTTCCGCTTCTGATCCTCGTCGGCAGCGGTACCTCGGGCCCTGTACAGGGCTCGATTGTTTTCTAACGCAAGAAATTCGTTGATCGCGACCAGTGCGCGCATAACAGAAGGCAGGTAAAACGTGGCTCGCAAGACTCCCATCGAGCGCTACCGCAATATCGGTATCTCCGCTCACATCGACGCCGGCAAGACGACTACGACCGAGCGTATCCTCTTCTACACCGGCGTGAGCCACAAGCTCGGCGAGGTGCATGACGGCGCTGCGACCACCGACTGGATGGCGCAGGAGCAGGAGCGCGGCATCACGATCACCTCGGCGGCCGTGACCTGCTTCTGGAAAGGTATGGACCAGTCCTTCCCCGAGCACCGCTTCAACATCATCGACACCCCGGGACACGTCGACTTCACCATCGAAGTCGAACGCTCGATGCGCGTGCTTGATGGCGCCTGCATGGTCTACTGCGCGGTGGGCGGTGTTCAGCCCCAGTCCGAGACCGTGTGGCGCCAGGCCACCAAGTACAAGGTGCCGCGCCTGGCCTTCGTTAACAAGATGGACCGCTCCGGCGCCAACTTCTTCAAGGTCGTCGAGCAGATGAAGACCCGCCTGAAGGCGAACCCGGTGCCGGTCGTCGTGCCCATCGGCGCCGAAGACAGCTTCAAGGGCGTCGTCGATCTGCTGAAGATGAAGGCGATCATCTGGGACGAAGCGTCCCAGGGCATGAAGTTCGAGTACGGCGAGATTCCGGCCGACATCGTCGGTGTTGCCGAGGAATGGCGCGCCAACATGGTCGAGGCGGCTGCCGAGGCGTCCGAAGAGCTGATGAACAAGTACCTCGAGGACGGCGAGCTGTCCGAGGAAGAGGTCATTGCCGGCCTGCGCGCCCGTACCCTGGCGTGCGAGATCCAGCCGATGCTGTGCGGTACCGCGTTCAAGAACAAGGGCGTGCAGCGCATGCTCGACGCCGTGATCCAGTACCTGCCGTCGCCGGTCGACATTCCGCCGGTCGCCGGCGTCGATGACGACGACAAGGAAGTCGTGCGCCATGCCCGGGACGACGAGAAGTTCTCGGCGCTGGCCTTCAAGCTGATGACCGACCCCTTCGTCGGTCAACTGACCTTCATCCGCGTCTATTCGGGCGTGTTGGAGTCGGGCTCGACCGTGCTGAACTCGGTCAAGGGCAAGAAGGAGCGCATCGGCCGCCTGCTGCAGATGCATGCCAACGACCGCGAGGAGATCAAGGAAGTGCTGGCGGGCGACATCGCCGCCGTGGTCGGCCTGAAGGACGTGACCACCGGCGAGACGCTGTGCGACGTTTCGGCGCCGGTGATCCTCGAGCGCATGGTCTTCCCGGATCCGGTGATCCACGTCGCCGTCGAGCCGAAGACCAAGGGCGACCAGGAGAAGATGGGTCTGGCGCTCAGCCGCCTGGCTGCCGAAGATCCGTCCTTCCGCGTGCGCACCGACGAAGAGTCGGGCCAGACCATCATCTCGGGCATGGGTGAACTGCACCTCGAGATCATCGTCGACCGCATGAAGCGCGAATTCAACGTCGAAGCCAACGTCGGCGCGCCGCAGGTCGCCTATCGCGAAACCATCCGCAAGGCCGCCAACGACGTCGAAGGCAAGTTCGTCAAGCAGTCCGGCGGCCGCGGCCAGTACGGCCACGTCGTCATCAACCTCGAGCCGGCCGAGCAGGGCAAGGGCTACGAGTTCGTCGATGCGGTCAAGGGTGGCGTGGTGCCGCGCGAATACATCCCCGCGGTCGACAAGGGCATCCAGGAAACCCTCAACAACGGTATCCTCGCCGGCTTCCCGGTGGTCGATGTCAAGGTCACGCTGCATTTCGGTTCGTACCACGATGTGGACTCGAACGAAAACGCGTTCAAGATGGCCGGTTCGATGGCGTTCAAGGAAGCCATGCGCCGCGCCAGCCCGGTACTGCTCGAGCCGATGATGGCGGTCGTGGTCGAGACGCCGGAAGACTACATGGGCAACGTCATGGGCGACCTGTCGGGCCGTCGTGGCATCGTCCAGGGCATGGACGACATTCCGGGCGGCATGAAGGAAATCAAGGCCGAGGTGCCGCTGGCCGAAATGTTCGGCTACGCTACCCAGCTGCGCTCGCTGACCCAGGGTCGCGCGACCTACTCGATGGAGTTCAAGCACTACGCCGAAGCTCCGAAGAGCGTTGCCGAAGCCGTCATCAGCAGCCGCAAGTAATTTTCAGATTCACAGTAACGACAAACCAGAGGACTCACAGACATGGCAAAGGGTAAGTTCGAACGTACCAAGCCGCACGTCAACGTTGGCACGATTGGTCACGTTGACCACGGCAAGACGACGCTGACGGCCGCGATCACGACGGTGCTGACGAAGAAGTTCGGCGGCGAGGCGAAGGACTATGCGTCGATCGACAGCGCGCCGGAAGAAAAGGCGCGCGGCATCACGATCAACACCTCGCACGTCGAGTACGAGACGGCCGACCGTCACTACGCGCACGTCGACTGCCCGGGTCACGCCGACTACGTCAAGAACATGATCACCGGTGCGGCGCAGATGGACGGTGCGATCCTGGTGTGCTCGGCCGCGGACGGCCCGATGCCGCAGACGCGCGAGCACATCCTGCTGGCGCGCCAGGTGGGCGTGCCCTACATCATCGTCTTCCTGAACAAGTGCGACATGGTCGACGACGAAGAGCTGCTCGAGCTGGTCGAGATGGAAGTGCGCGAACTGCTGTCGAAGTACGACTTCCCGGGCGACGACATCCCGATCATCAAGGGTTCGGCGCTGAAGGCGCTCGAAGGCGACCAGTCGGAGATCGGCGAGCCGGCGATCTTCCGTCTGGCCGAAGCGCTGGATACCTACATCCCGACGCCGGAACGTGCGATCGACAAGCCCTTCCTGCTGCCGATCGAAGACGTGTTCTCGATCTCGGGTCGTGGCACCGTGGTGACGGGCCGTGTCGAGCGCGGCATCGTCAAGGTTGGCGAGGAAATCGAAATCGTCGGCATCAAGCCGACGGTCAAGACCACCTGCACCGGCGTCGAAATGTTCCGCAAGCTGCTGGATCAGGGTCAGGCGGGCGACAACGTCGGCGTGCTGCTGCGCGGCACCAAGCGTGAAGACGTCGAGCGTGGCCAGGTGCTGGCCAAGCCGGGTTCGATCACGCCGCACACCCACTTCACGGGTGAGGTGTATGTGCTGTCGAAGGAAGAGGGTGGTCGTCACACGCCGTTCTTCAACAACTACCGTCCGCAGTTCTACTTCCGTACGACGGACGTGACCGGCTCGATCGAGCTGCCGGAAGGCACCGAGATGGTGATGCCGGGCGACAACGTGTCGATCACGGTGAAGCTGATCGCGCCGATC
The DNA here is from genome assembly GCF_048398245.1 of Thauera butanivorans. Classification (NCBI taxonomy): domain Bacteria; kingdom Pseudomonadati; phylum Pseudomonadota; class Betaproteobacteria; order Rhodocyclales; family Zoogloeaceae; genus Thauera; species Thauera butanivorans. The sequence goes on along the minus strand of NZ_CP183038.1, from coordinate 3,828,791 downwards.
GCGATGGAAGAAGGTCTGCGTTTCGCGATCCGCGAAGGCGGCCGCACCGTCGGCGCCGGCGTCGTCGCCAAGGTCATCGAGTAATACTCGTTGCGGGCGGAATCTCCGGATTCCGCCCAACGCTCTTTTCGCTCTTTAGGAAATACCATGCAGAACCAGAAAATCCGCATCCGTCTGAAGGCCTTCGACTATCGCCTGATCGACCAGTCGGCGCTCGAGATCGTCGATACCGCCAAGCGCACCGGCGCCGTCGTCCGTGGCCCCGTGCCGCTGCCGACCCGCATCGAGCGTTTCGACCTGCTGCGCTCGCCGCACGTCAACAAGGCTTCGCGCGACCAGATGGAAATCCGTACCCACCAGCGCCTGATGGACATCATCGATCCGACCGACAAGACGGTCGACGCGCTGATGAAGCTGGACCTTCCGGCAGGTGTGGATGTCGAGATCAAGCTGCAGTAAGCAATCCCTGCTTGCGAAAGCTTGGAACAGGCCGGTATAATCCGGCCTTTGTGCCTTTTGGCGCATTAATTGTGACCCCCGGTCAATCGCAACCGGGATTCAGGAGAAAAATATGAGTCTAGGCCTTGTTGGACGCAAGGTCGGCATGACTCGCATCTTCGCCGAGGATGGCAGGTCCATTCCGGTGACGGTGCTTGACGTGTCGGACAATCGTGTGTCCCAGATCAAGACCTCTGAAACCGACGGCTATGCCGCGGTTCAGGTCGCTTATGGCAAGCGTCGCGCCAGCCGGATCACCAAGCCGGTGGCGGGCCATCTGGCCAAGGCGGGCGTCGAGCCCTGCCGCGGCATGAAGGAATTCCGCGTCGCCGAAGATCAGCTGTCCGGCTTCAATGCTGGCGACACGATCAGCGTCGACCTGTTCCAGGTCGGCCAGAAGGTTGACGTGACCGGCGTGACGATCGGCAAGGGCTTCTCGGGCCCGATCAAGCGTCACAACTTCTCGTCCAATCGTGCTTCCCACGGTAACTCCATCTCGCACCGCTCGCCCGGTTCGATCGGCATGGCGCAGGATCCGGGTCGCGTGTTCCCGGGCAAGCGCATGGCCGGTCAGTACGGCAACGTCCAGCGCACGACCCAGGGTCTGGAGATCGTTCGCATCGACGCCGAGCGCCAGCTGCTGCTGGTGAAGGGTGCTGTGCCCGGTTCGAAGGGTGGCGACGTCGTCGTCTGCCCGGCGGTCAAGGCTTGAGGAGCGCGGAATGGAACTGAAACTCTTGAATGATCAGGGTCAGGCCGCGTCGACGCTGCAGGCGTCGGATGTGCTGTTTGGCCGTGATTACAACGAAGCGCTGGTGCACCAGGTCGTGACGGCCTATCTTGCCAATGCGCGTTCGGGTAACCGCAAGCAGAAGGGCCGTTCCGAGGTCGCCAAGTCGACCCGCAAGCCCTTCCGCCAGAAAGGTACGGGCAATGCCCGCGCCGGTATGGCGTCGAGTCCGCTGTGGCGCGGGGGCGGCAAGATCTTCCCGAACACGCCGGACGAAAACTTCAGCCAGAAGGTCAACCGTAAGATGTATCGCGCGGGTGTGGCGGCGATCCTGTCGCAGCTGGCGCGCGAAGACCGTCTGGCGGTGGTCGACAGCTTCAGCGTCGAGGCGCCGAAGACGCGTCTGCTGTCGCAGAAGCTGAAGGGCATGGGCCTGGACTCCGTCCTGGTCATCACCGACGAAATCGACGAGAACCTGTTCCTGTCTTCGCGCAACCTGCACCAGGTTCTGGTGCTGTCGGTCAGCGAAGCGGATCCGGTGTCGCTGGTGCGTTTCCCGAAGGTGCTGGTCACCAAGGGTGCGCTGGCGAAGATGGAGGAAGCGTGGCAATGAGCGCGATCAGTCAGGAACGTCTGCTGCAGGTGCTGCTCGCCCCGCAGATCTCCGAAAAGGCGACCTTCGTCGCCGACAAGAATGAGCAGGTGGTGTTCAAGGTCGCAGCCGACGCCACCAAGCCCGAAGTGAAGGCGGCTGTCGAGTCGCTGTTCAAGGTCGAGGTCAAGTCCGTTCAGGTGCTGAACGTCAAGGGCAAGGCCAAGCGTTTCGGCAAGACCATGGGGCGCCGCAAGGACTGGAAGAAGGCTTTCGTCTGCCTGAAGCCCGGCCAGGAAATCAACTTCGCGGCCGGGGAGTAATAGATCATGGCAATCGTAAAACTCAAGCCGACCTCGGCCGGTCGCCGTGCCCAGGTCAAGGTGGTCAATCCCGACCTCTACAAGGGTCGTCCGCTCGCCTCGCTGGTCGAGAAGCAGAGCAAGAATGCCGGCCGCAACAACAGCGGTCGCATCACCATCCGCCACCAGGGCGGTGGCCACAAGCAGCATTACCGCATCGTCGATTTCCGTCGCAACAAGGACGGCATCCCGGCCAAGGTCGAGCGCATCGAGTACGACCCGAACCGTTCGGCGAACATCGCGCTGCTGTGCTATGCCGATGGCGAGCGTCGCTACATCATCGCGCCGCGCGGCGTCGAAGTCGGCCAGCAGCTGCTGAGCGGCGTCGAAGCGCCGATCAAGCCGGGCAATGCACTGCCGATCCGCAACATTCCGGTCGGTTCGACGATCCACTGCATCGAAATGATGCCGGGCAAGGGTGCGCAGATCGCTCGCGCCGCAGGTACTTCGGTGCAGCTGCTGGCGCGCGAGGGCAGCTATGCCCAGCTGCGTCTGCGTTCCGGTGAAATCCGCCGCGTGCACGTCGAGTGCCGCGCGACGATCGGTGAAGTCGGCAACGGCGAACACGGTCTGCGCAAGATCGGCAAGGCCGGTGCCAACCGCTGGCGCGGCATCCGCCCGACCGTTCGCGGCGTGGCGATGAACCCGGTCGATCACCCGCACGGTGGTGGCGAAGGCCGCACCGGCGAGGCTCGCGAGCCGGTCAGCCCGTGGGGTACGCCTGCCAAGGGTTATCGCACCCGTAGCAACAAGCGCACCGACAACATGATCGTGCAGCGTCGTCACAAGCGTTAAGGGGTAAAAGATGGCACGTTCTATCAAAAAAGGCCCGTTCATCGACGCGCACCTCCTGAAGAAGGTCGACGCGGCACGGACGAGCAACGACAAGCGCCCGATCAAGACCTGGTCGCGCCGTTCCACGGTTCTGCCCGATTTCATCGGTCTGACGATTGCCGTGCATAACGGCAAGCAGCACATTCCGGTGTTCGTGACCGAGAACATGGTCGGCCACAAGCTGGGTGAGTTCGCGCTGACGCGTACCTTCAAGGGTCACGCCGCCAGCAAGAAGGCCAAGCGCTAAGAGGGACGACATGGAAACCAAAGCAATTCTCCGTGGCGTTCGGCTGTCGGCCCAGAAGGGCCGCCTGGTCGCCGACCTGGTTCGCGGCAAGCCCGTCGAGCAGGCGCTGAACATCCTGGCGTTCTCGCCGAAGCGCGGCGCCAAGATCATCCGCAAGGTGGTCGAGTCGGCCATTGCCAACGCCGAGCACAACGACGGCGCTGATATCGACGCGCTGAAGGTCAAGACCATTCACGTGGAAGAAGGGATGACGCTGAAGCGCTTCACCGCGCGTGCGAAGGGTCGCGGCAACCGCATCCTCAAGCCCACCTGCCACGTCTACGTGACCGTCGGCGAGTAAGGAGTAAACATGGGTCAGAAAATCAATCCCACTGGCTTCCGTCTCGCCGTCACGCGTGACTGGGGTTCGCGCTGGTTCGCTTCCAGCCGTGACTATGCCGGTATGCTGCATGAAGACCTGAAGGTGCGCGAGTACCTGAAGAAGCGCCTGGCGCACGCCTCGGTCGGCCGCGTGGTCATCGAGCGCCCGGCCAAGAACGCCCGCGTGACGCTGTACAGCGCGCGTCCCGGCGTCGTGATCGGCAAGAAGGGTGAGGACATCGAAGCGCTGAAGCGCGATCTGCAGAAGATCGTCGGCGTGCCGGTCCACGTCAATATCGAGGAAGTGCGCAAGCCCGAAGTCGATGCCAAGCTGATCGCCGACTCGATCGCCCAGCAGCTCGAGAAGCGCATCATGTTCCGCCGTGCGATGAAGCGCGCGATGCAGAACGCCATGCGCCTCGGTGCGCAGGGCATCAAGATCATGAGCTCGGGCCGCCTGAACGGCGCCGAAATCGCCCGTACCGAGTGGTACCGTGAAGGCCGTGTGCCGCTGCACACCCTGCGCGCCAACATCGACTACGGCGTTTCGGAAGCCAAGACGACCTACGGCATCATCGGCATCAAGGTCTGGGTGTTCAAGGGCGAAATGCTGGGCCGCAACGAGCAGCCGGTCGCTGCCGAGCCTGAAGCCGACAACCGCCGTGGCCGCCGTGGCGCTCCGCGTGACGGCGAAGGCCGTCCGGGTCGCCGTCCCGCTCGTCGTGGCGAAGGCCGGCAAGAAGAAAGCAGGGGTGAATGATGCTGCAGCCGACTAGAAGGAAATATCGCAAGGAGCAGAAGGGCCGCAACACCGGTATCGCTACCCGTGGTGCGAAGGTGTCCTTCGGCGAGTTCGGCCTGAAGGCGGTCGGTCGCGGTCGCCTGACCGCGCGCCAGATCGAATCGGCGCGTCGTGCGATGACCCGCCACATCAAGCGGGGCGGTCGTATCTGGATTCGCATCTTCCCGGACAAGCCGATTTCGCGTAAGCCCGCCGAAGTGCGTATGGGTAACGGCAAGGGCAACCCGGAGTACTGGGTTGCGGAAATCCAGCCCGGCAAGGTGCTGTATGAGATGGACGGCGTGGACGAAGCGCTCGCCCGTGAAGCATTCCGGCTCGCAGCCGCCAAGCTTCCGATCGAGACGGTCTTCGTGACTCGCATGGTGGGAGCTTGAGCATGAAGGCGAGTGAACTCCGCGCCAAGAGCGCTGATGAGTTGAACACGGAGCTGGTCGAACTGCTGAAGGCGCAGTTCTCGCTGCGCATGCAGCACGCGACGCAGCAGTTGGGTAATACGAGTCAGATCGGGAAGGTTCGTCGCGACATCGCGCGCGTCCGTACCATCCTGCGCGAAAAGGCGGGTCAGCAATGAGCGAACAGGTTCAAAAGGTTCGTCGCGCGCTGGTTGGGCGTGTGGTGAGCGACAAGATGCAGAAGACCGTCACGGTCCTGGTCGAAAGCCGGGTCAAGCATCCGCTGTACGGCAAGATCATCACGCGTTCGGCGAAGTACCACGCGCACGTCGAAGACGGTGCGGCCGCGGCCGGTGATCTGGTCGAAATCGAGGAATGCCGCCCGATCTCGCGTACCAAGACCTGGCGTGTCGCCAAGGTGCTCGAGAAGGCACGCGTCATCTGAGTGGCGAGTAAGTAGCAAATGAAAAAACAGCTTGGCGCCTCGGTGCCAAGCTGTTATACTTTTGCCTCTTTGCTCCGGGGCTCGCTCGGGGCATCCTACCCTGACGGGTTCCAAGACTGTCCGCGAATGCGGGATAAGTTGGAGATATTTTCATGATTCAAATGCAGTCCAGACTGGACGTGGCCGACAACACCGGCGCACGCTCGGTGATGTGCATCAAGGTTCTGGGTGGTTCGAAGCGCCGCTATGCCGGCGTCGGCGACATCATCAAAGTGACCGTGAAGGATGCCGCGCCGCGTGGCCGTGTGAAGAAGGGTGACGTCTATAACGCCGTGGTGGTTCGCACTGCCAAGGGTGTTCGTCGTCCTGACGGCTCGCTGGTCAAGTTCGACAACAACGCGGCCGTCCTCCTGAACAACAAACTCGAGCCGATCGGCACCCGTATCTTCGGGCCGGTGACGCGCGAGCTGCGCTCCGAGCGGTTCATGAAGATCGTCTCGCTGGCGCCTGAAGTGCTCTGAGGAGTCGCTAGATGAACAAGATCCGCAAGGGTGACGAAGTGGTGGTGCTGACGGGCAAGGATCGCGGCCGTCGTGGCACCGTGCTGCGCCGCGTCGATGACGAGCGCGTCGTGGTCGAAGGTGTGAATCGGGTCAAGAAGCATGTGCGCCCGAATCCCCTGAAGGGTGAAGTGGGTGGCATCGTCGAAAAGGAAATGCCCATCCATGTCTCGAACGTCGCGCTGTTCAATCCCGCCACCCAGAAGGGTGATCGCATCGGGATCAAGACGCTTGAAGACGGCCGGAAGGTCCGCTTCTTCAAGTCGAACGGCGAGCTGGTGAACGCCTAAGGAGTGACGATGGCTCGCTTGCAACAGGTTTATAGGGACGAAGTCGCGCCGGCGCTGCAGAAGCAGTTCGGCTACAAGTCCGTGATGGAAGTGCCGCGCATCACCAAGATCACCCTGAACATGGGTGTCGGTGAAGCCGTCGGCGACAAGAAGATTCTGGAACACGCCATCGGCGACATGACCAAGATCGCCGGTCAGAAGCCGGTCGCCACCAAGGCGCGCAAGTCGATCGCCGGCTTCAAGATCCGCGACGGCTATCCGATCGGCTGCATGGTGACGCTGCGTGGTCCGCGCATGTTCGAATTCCTCGATCGCCTGGTGACGATCGCGCTGCCGCGTGTTCGCGACTTCCGTGGTATCGGTGCCAAGGGCTTCGATGGCCGTGGCAACTACAACCTCGGCGTCAAGGAACAGATCATTTTCCCGGAAATCGAGTACGACAAGATCGATGCTCTGCGCGGGATGAACATCAGCATCACGACGACGGCGAAGACGGACGAAGAGGCGCGCGCGCTTCTGGGTGCGTTCAAGTTCCCGTTCAAGAATTGAGGGTGATATGGCGAAACTCGCTCTGATCAACCGCGAAGCCAAGCGTGCGAAGCTGGTGGCCAAGTTTGCCTCTAAGCGTGCCGCGCTGGTTGCGCAGGTCCAGGACACCAAGCTGTCCGAAGAAGAACGCATGGCGGCCCGTCTTGCGCTGCAGCAGCTGCCGCGCAATGCGAACCCGACGCGCCAGCGCAATCGTTGCGCGCTGACCGGTCGTCCGCGCGGTGTGTTCCGCAAGTTCGGTCTGTGCCGCAACAAGCTGCGCGAGATCGCTTTCCGCGGCGAAGTGCCTGGCATGACCAAGGCGAGCTGGTAAGGAGAATTCGAAGATGAGTATGTCCGATCCCATCGCCGACATGCTGACGCGCATCCGCAACGGCCAGCAGGCTCAGAAGGCATCGGTGTCGATGCCGTCGTCGAAGCTGAAGGTCGCGATCGCGAAAGTGCTGCAGGACGAAGGTTATATCGACGGCTTCGCCGTCAACGACGAAGCCGGCAAGCCGACCCTGGATGTGGCGCTGAAGTACTACGCGGGCCGTCCGGTGATCGAGCGCATCGAGCGTGTCAGCCGCCCCGGTCTCCGTATCTACAAGGGTAGCGACGAGCTGCCGCGCGTGATGAACGGTCTCGGCGTCGCGATCGTGTCCACGCCGCGCGGCGTGATGACCGACCGCAGCGCGCGGGCCAACCGCGTCGGCGGCGAAGTTCTCTGCCTGGTCGCTTGAGGGGAGAAGCAATGTCTCGTGTAGCTAAGAATCCGGTGGCGATTCCGAGTGGTGTGGAGGTCGTGATCTCCGATGCCGAAATCGCCGTCAAGGGCCCCCTGGGCACGCTGCGCCAGCCGCTGACCGGCCAGGTCAGCATCGAGCGCGAAGGCAATGAGCTCGTCTGCAAGGCGCGCGAAGGCGTGGAAAACTCCCGCGCGATGTCGGGTACCGTCCGTGCGCTGGTGAATAACATGGTGACCGGCGTGACCAAGGGCTTCGAGCGCAAGCTGACCCTGGTCGGCGTGGGCTACCGTGCCCAGGCTCAAGGCGACAAGCTCAACCTGTCGCTCGGTTTCTCGCATCCGGTGGTGCACCAGATGCCGGAAGGCGTGAAGGTCGAAACGCCTTCGCAGACCGAGATCCTGATCAAGGGCAGCGACAAGCAGAAGGTTGGCCAGGTTGCGGCCGAGGTGAGAGCTTACCGCGCTCCCGAACCCTACAAGGGCAAGGGCGTCCGCTACGCGGATGAAGTGGTGGTTCTCAAGGAAACCAAGAAGAAGTAAGGCGGTTCGTCATGAACAAGAAAGAAACTCGTCTTCGCCGTGCGCGCAAAACTCGCGCCAAACTCGCGGAGCTCAAGGCGGTTCGCCTCGCGGTGTTCCGGTCCAACTGCCACATCTACGCCCAGGTCATCTCGGGTTGCGGCTCCAAGGTGCTCGCCGCAGCGTCGACGGTCGAAGCCGATGTCCGCGCCCAGGTGCCGAACGGCGGCAACAAGGCTGCCGCGGAGCTCGTCGGCAAGCTGATCGCCGAGCGTGCGAAGGCTGCCGGCATCGAGCAGGTCGCGTTCGACCGCTCGGGTTTCCTGTATCACGGCCGCGTCAAGGCGCTGGCCGAGGCTGCCCGCGAAGGCGGCCTCAAGTTCTAAGCGAGGAATCGAATGGCTAAGCAGCAAACCAAACGTGCGCAAGCCTCCGACGAGCGCGATGACGGCCTGCGGGAGAAGATGGTCGCGATCAATCGCGTGACCAAGGTCGTCAAGGGCGGCCGGATCCTCGGCTTTGCCGCGCTGACCGTGGTCGGCGACGGTGACGGCGCGATCGGCATGGGCAAGGGCAAGTCGCGCGAAGTGCCGGTGGCGGTGCAGAAGGCGATGGACGAAGCGCGTCGCAAGATGCGCAAGGTCTCGCTGAAGAACGGCACCCTGCAGCACACGGTGATCGGCAAGCACGGCGCCGCTTCGGTGCTGATGCAGCCCGCACCGGCCGGTACCGGCATCATCGCCGGTGGCCCGATGCGCGCCGTGTTCGAAGTGATGGGCGTCACCGACGTGATCTGCAAGTGCATTGGCTCGGCCAATCCTTACAACGTCGTGCGTGCCACCATCAACGGCCTGATGGCGATCAACACCCCGGCGGAAATTGCGGCCAAGCGCGGCAAGACCGTCGAAGAGATCCTGGGGTAAGCGATGTCGGACAAGAAAATCAAGGTGACGCTCGTCAAGAGCGTGATCGGCACCAAGCAGTCGCACCGCGCCACCGTTCGCGGTCTGGGCCTGCGCCGCCTCAACCACACGGTCGAGCTGGCGGATACGCCCGAAGTGCGCGGCATGATCAACAAGGTGTCCTACCTGCTCAAGCGTGAGGGTTGATATGCGCCTGAATAACATCAAGCCGGGTGCCGGCTCCAAGTCGGCCGCCAAGCGCGTCGGCCGTGGCATCGGCAGTGGCCTGGGCAAGACCTGCGGCCGCGGCCACAAGGGCCAGAAGTCGCGTGCAGGCGGTTTCCACAAGACGGGTTTCGAGGGCGGTCAGATGCCCCTGCAGCGTCGTCTGCCGAAGCGCGGCTTCGTCTCGCTGACGCGCGCCCGCAACGTCGAAGTGCGTCTGTCCGAACTGGCGGCCGTGCCGGTCGAGGAAATCGATCTGCTGACGCTGAAGCAGGCGGGCGTGGTGCCGGGCGATGCGCTGTCGGCCAAGGTGGTGCTGTCCGGCGCGATCGACCGCAAGGTCGTTCTGCGTGGCGTCGGTGCGACCAAGGGTGCCAAGGCGGCGATCGAAGCTGCCGGCGGTTCGGTGTCGGCTGAGTAATAAAGGGACGAGCTGTGGCCAATCCTTCCGCCACGCTGGGCAATCCGGGACGGTTCGGCGACCTCAAGCGTCGCCTGCTGTTCCTGCTGGGCGCGCTGATCGTCTATCGCTTGGGCGCTCACATTCCCGTCCCCGGCATCGATCCGGATCAACTGGCCGAGCTGTTCCAGTCTCAGGCCGGCGGCATCCTCGGGGTCTTCAACCTGTTCTCCGGCGGGGCGCTGTCGCGCTTCACCATCTTCGCGCTGGGCATCATGCCCTACATTTCGGCCTCGATCATCATGCAGTTGATGACCGTGGCGGTGCCGAGTCTCGAGGCGCTGAAGAAGGAAGGCGAAGCAGGGCGCAGGAAGATCACGCAGTACACGCGCTACGGTACGCTGGTGCTTGCCTTCGCCCAGTCGCTGGGCATGGCGATCGCGCTCGAAGGCCAGCCGGGGCTGGTGCTCGATCCGGGTCTGACCTTCCGCTTCGTGACCGTCGCCACGCTCGTCACCGGGACGATGTTCCTGATGTGGCTGGGCGAGCAGATCACCGAGCGCGGGATCGGCAACGGCATCTCGATCATCATCTTCGCCGGTATCGTCGCGGGCCTCCCGAGTGCCATCGGCGGACTGTTCGAGCTGGTGCGCACGGGTTCGATGCACCCCTTCACGGCGCTGTTCATCTGCGTGCTGGTGGTGCTGGTGACGGGTTTCGTGGTGTTCGTCGAGCGCGGCCAGCGCAAGATCCTGGTGAACTACGCCAAGCGCCAGGTCGGCAACAAGATCTATGGCGGGCAAAGTTCCCATCTGCCGCTGAAGCTGAACATGTCGGGGGTAATTCCGCCGATCTTCGCCTCGAGCATCATCCTGTTCCCGGCGACGCTGGGGCAGTGGTTCGGTTCGTCGGAAGGGATGTACTGGCTGCGTGACATCGCTTCCACGCTGTCTCCCGGCCAGCCGATCTACGTGATGCTGTATGCGCTGGCGATCGTGTTCTTCTGCTTCTTCTATACCGCGCTGGTGTTCAATGCGCGGGAGACGGCAGACAACCTGAAGAAAAGCGGTGCATTCGTCCCGGGTATCCGGCCGGGCGATCAGACCGCGCGTTACATCGACAAGATTCTCATGCGGCTGACGCTGGCTGGCGCGGTGTATATCACCCTGGTCTGCCTGCTGCCCGAGTTCCTGATCCTGAAATGGAACGTTCCGTTCTACTTCGGCGGCACTTCGCTGCTGATCATCGTGGTTGTCACGATGGATTTCATGGCGCAGGTTCAGGCGGCGGTGATGTCGCACCAGTACGAGAGTCTGCTGAAGAAGGCGAACTTCAAAGGGGCGGGTTTCCCGACCAGGTAACATGACGAAGGAAGATGTTATCGAGATGCAGGGCGAGGTCACGGAAAACCTGCCCAACGCAACGTTTCGTGTGAGGCTCGAGAACGGCCACATGGTTCTCGGCCACATCTCCGGAAAAATGCGGATGCACTACATCCGCATCCTTCCTGGTGACAAGGTGACGGTGCAGCTCACCCCTTACGACCTGACAAAGGGCCGGATCGTCTTCCGGACCAAGTGAGAATAGAGAAACAGGAGCAAGAACATGCGAGTCCAGGCGTCAGTCAAGCGGCTTTGCCGCAATTGCAAGATCATTCGCCGCAAGGGTGTCGTGCGCGTCATCTGCACCGATCCGCGGCATAAGCAGCGCCAGGGTTGATTAAGTCAACTCTAGCTATTAAAATTTAATGTTTAGCGTTTTGGGGTAGACGGATGGCCCGTATTGCTGGGGTAAACATTCCCAATCACAAGCACGCCGAGATCGCGTTGACCGCAATCTTTGGGATCGGCCGTACGCGTGCTCAGAAAATCTGCGACGCCGCGGGCATCGTGCGCTCGATCAAGATCAAGGATCTGACCGAGTCGGACATGGAAAAGCTGCGCGACGAAGTGGGCAAGTTCGTCGTCGAAGGCGATCTGCGCCGCGAAGTGACGATGAACATCAAGCGACTGATGGACCTGGGCTGCTACCGCGGCGTCCGCCATCGTCGCGGCCTGCCGCTGCGGGGTCAGCGTACCCGTACGAATGCGCGTACCCGCAAAGGTCCCCGCAAGGCGATCGCCGGCAAGAAGTAATAGGAACCGATAATGGCTAAGACTGGAACGAAGGTTCGTAAGAAGATCAAGAAGAATGTGGCCGAAGGCATCGCCCACATTCACGCGAGCTTCAACAATACGATCATCACCATCACCGACCGTCAGGGCAATGCGCTGTCGTGGGCGACCTCCGGCGGCGCCGGCTTCAAGGGCTCGCGCAAGAGCACGCCGTTCGCTGCCCAGGTGGCTGCCGAGGCTGCCGGCAAGGTGGCGCAGGAGTGCGGCATCAAGAACCTGGAAGTGCGCATCAAGGGCCCCGGTCCTGGCCGCGAGTCTTCCGTGCGCGCGCTGAACGCGCTGGGGATCAAGATTTCCAGCATCACGGACATCACCCCCATCCCGCACAACGGCTGCCGTCCGCCGAAAAAGCGCCGTATCTGACAAGGAGTTGATAAGTGGCTCGTAATCTCGATCCCAAGTGCCGTCAGTGCCGTCGCGAAGGCGAAAAGCTGTTCCTGAAGGCTGAAAAGTGTTTCACCGACAAGTGCGCCATCGAGCGCCGCGCCTATGCGCCTGGCCAGCACGGCCAGCGCTCGGGCCAGCGTCTGTCGGGTTATGGCGTGCAACTGCGCGAAAAGCAGAAGATCCGCCGCCTGTACGGTGTGCTCGAACGCCAGTTCCGCAAGGTCTATGCCGAGGCGGACCGCCGCCGCGGCCAGACCGGCGAGAACCTGCTGCAACTGCTCGAAGGCCGTCTGGACTCCGTCGCCTATCGCATGGGCTTCGGCGGTTCGCGTGCCGAAGCTCGCCAGGTCGTCCGCCACAATGGCGTGCTGGTCAATGGCAAGCGCGTCAATATTCCGTCGTATGTCGTGCGTCCGGGCGACGTGGTCGAGCTGAGCGAACGTGCTCGCGCCCACCTCCGCGTCAAGGCCGCGCTGGAAGCCGCCTCGTCGCGTGGCTTCCCCGAGTGGCTGGAAGTGGATGTCAAGGCCGGCAAGGGTGTCTTCAAGGCCTACCCGGCGCGCGCCGAACTGCCCCCCACGATCAACGAAGGCCTGGTGGTGGAACTGTACTCCCGCTGATCGGGAGGCTGATCCTCTTCTAGTTCCGAGGGAATGCTGATGCAAAGCAATGCACTGCTGAAACCACGCATCATCGACGTCCAGAGCAGCTCGCCGGTCCAGGCGCGCGTGACGATGGAGCCGTTCGAGCGTGGCTTCGGCCATACGCTGGGGAATGCGCTGCGGCGCATCCTCCTGTCGTCGCTGCCCGGTCATGCAGCGACCGAAGTGTCGATCGAAGGCGTGCTCCATGAGTACTCCACGCTCGACGGCGTGCGCGAGGACATGGTCGACCTTCTGCTGAACCTGAAAGGCGTCGTGTTCAAGCTGCACAACCGCAGCGAGGTCACGCTCCGCTTGGCGAAGTCGGGTGAAGGCGTGGTGCGGGCAGGTGACATCGAAGTCGGTCACGACGTCGAGATCATCAACCCCGATCACGTCATCGCCCATATCGCGCCGGGCGGCAAGCTCGACATGCAGATCAAGGTCGAGGAAGGCCGTGGCTACGTGCCGGGCAACGTTCGTCCGGTCAACGCTGAGAGCAAGACGATCGGCCGTATCGTGCTGGACGCTTCGTTCGGGCCGGTGCGCCGCGTCAGCTACCTGGTCGAGAGCGCCCGCGTCGAACAGCGCACCGACCTGGACCGCCTGGTGGTCGATATCGAGACTAATGGCGCGGTCGACCCCGAGCAGGCCATCCGCTACGCCGCCCGCGTGCTGATGGACCAGCTGTCGGTGTTCGCCGAACTCGAAGGGACGCCGGTGTCGGCGCCGATCGAGAAGCAGATGACGATCGATCCGGTGCTGCTGCGCCCGGTCGATGATCTCGAGTTGACCGTGCGCTCGGCCAACTGCCTGAAGGCCGAGAACATCTACTACATCGGCGACCTGATCCAGCGGACCGAAACCGAGCTGCTGAAGACCCCGAACCTGGGCCGCAAGTCGCTGAACGAAATCAAGGAAGTATTGGCCTCCCGCGGCCTGACCCTTGGCATGAAACTGGAAAACTGGCCGCCGGCCGGGCTTGAAAAGCTCGGTTGAGACGCCGGGCAAGTGAGGAATTGAAATGCGTCACCGCAATGGTCTTCGCAAGTTGAATCGTACCAGCAGCCACCGCCAGGCGATGTTCCGCAACATGGCCAACTCGCTGCTGCGCCACGAAGTGATCAAGACGACCCTGCCGAAGGCGAAGGAACTGCGCCGCGTCGTCGAGCCGATGATCACGCTGGGCAAGAAGCCCAATCTGTCCAACCGCCGTCTGGCTTTCAATCGCCTGCGCGACCGCGAGATGGTCGTCAAGCTGTTCGACGAGCTGGGTCCGCGCTACGCTACCCGCAACGGTGGCTACCTGCGCATCCTGAAGTGCGGCTTCCGTGACGGCGACAATGCGCCGATGGCTTTCGTCGAGCTGCTCGACCGCCCAGAGGGCGAAGCCGTGGAAGTCGACGAGGCAGCCTGATCGGGCTGGCTTCGGTGAAAAAAGCCGGGCTCTGCCCGGTTTTTTTTCGTCCAGCTCCGCTACCTGGAGGAAGCGATTCATGAGCGTGACCCTGGTGACAGGTGGGGCCGGCTACATCGGCTCTCACACCTGCGTCGAACTGTTGTCCGCGGGGGGCGATGTCGTCGTCCTGGATGATCTGTCGAATGCTTCTCCCGAAGCGGTGCGCCGGATCGAGGCGCTGGCGGGGCGCCCGCTTCGCGCCTTCATCCAGGGCGACGTGCGGGACGCCGCGCTGCTCGAGACGGTGTTCGGTACCCATCCGGTCGAAGCCGTCATCCATTTCGCCGCCAAGAAGGCGGTCGGCGAATCCGTCGAGCAGCCGCTGGCCTACTACGACAACAACCTGCTCGGCCTGATGCGCCTGCTGCAGGCGATGGACGCCGCGGCGTGCCGGCGGATCGTGTTCAGTTCGTCGGCGACCGTCTACGGCGATCCGGCCAGCGTGCCGATCGACGAGAGCTTTCCGACGATGGCGACCAACCCCTACGGCTGGACCAAGCTGATGGGCGAGCAGATCCTGCGCGATCTCGCCGTGTCCGATCCGCGCTGGAACATCGTGCTGCTGCGCTATTTCAACCCGGTGGGGGCGCATGCGAGCGGACGCATCGGCGAGGATCCGGATGGGCTGCCCAACAATCTGATGCCCTACGTCAGCCAGGTGGCGGTCGGCCGCCTCCAGCGCCTCAGGGTCTTCGGCAACGATTATCCGACACCGGACGGAACCGGCGTGCGCGACTACATCCACGTCGTCGATCTGGCGCTCGGCCACCTGAAGGCGCTGGAGCGCATCGAGGCGCTGCCCGGGGTGACGACGCTGAACCTCGGCACCGGGCGCGGCTACAGCGTGCTGGAGATGGTGCGGGCTTTCGAGCAGGCCTCGGGGCGCGCAGTGCCATTCGACATCGTCGATCGGCGCCCCGGCGACGTCGCCGCCTGCTGGGCTGATCCAAACCGCGCGGCGGAGGTGCTGGGTTGGCGGGCCGAGCGTGATCTCGCGGCGATGTGTGAAGATGCCTGGCGCTGGCAGAGCAGCAACCCGCAGGGTTATCGGAGCTGAGGCGGACGCCCCCGCTGAAGCCGCTTCCTACGGATCGTTTCAGCGTGCCGCTGCGGCAAGCGCCTTCTGCAGGTAGCGTCCGGTGTGGCTGGCGGGGTTCGCCGCCACGGTTTCCGGGCTGCCGCAGGCCACCACCGTGCCGCCACCGGCGCCGCCTTCGGGGCCCATGTCCACGATCCAGTCGGCAGTCTTGATGACGTCGAGGTTGTGCTCGATGATCACGATCGTGTTGCCCTGGTCGCGCAGGCGGTGCAGCACTTTCAGCAGCAGCTCGATGTCCTGGAAATGGAGGCCGGTCGTCGGCTCGTCGAGGATGTACAGGGTGCGGCCGGTGTCCCGCTTCGACAGTTCCAGGGCCAGTTTCACCCGCTGGGCCTCGCCGCCGGACAGCGTCGTCGCGCTCTGGCCCAGGCGGATGTAGCCCAGGCCGACGTCCATCAGCGTCTCGAGCTTGCGCGCGACGGCCGGCACCGGCGCGAAGAAGGCCAGCGCCTGTTCGACCGTCATTTCCAGCACTTCCTGGATGCTGCGGCCCTTGTAGCGGATTTCGAGCGTCTCGCGGTTGTAGCGCTTGCCGTGGCAGATGTCGCAAGGCACGTACATGTCGGGCAGGAAGTGCATCTCGACCTTGACCAGGCCGTCGCCCTGGCAGGCCTCGCAACGCCCGCCGCGGACGTTGAAGGAGAAGCGGCCCGGGCCGTAGCCGCGTGCGCGCGCTTCGGGGACGCCGGCGAAGAGTTCGCGGATCGGCGTCAGCATGCCGGTGTAGGTCGCGGGGTTCGAGCGCGGCGTGCGCCCGATCGGCGACTGGTCGACGTTGATGACCTTGTCGAAGGCGTCCAGGCCCTCGATCGCGTCATGGGGCGCGGGTTCGGTGGCCGACTTGTAGAGGTGGCGGCTGGCCGCGGCAGCGAGCGTGTCGTTGATCAGGGTGGATTTGCCCGAACCGGACAGGCCGGTGACGCAGGTCAGCAGGCCGAGCGGCAGGGCGACGTCCACATTCTTCAGGTTGTTGCCGCGGGCGCCGGCGATGCGCAGCATGCGTGTTTCGTCGGGGGGTGTGCGGCGGCCGGGGACGGCGATCGCGCGCCGGCCCGACAGGTAGTCGCCGGTCACCGAGGCCGGGTCGGCGATGACTTCGGCCGGCGTGCCGTGGGCGACGATGCGGCCGCCGTGCTCGCCGGCACCGGGGCCCATGTCCACCAGGTAGTCCGCATGGCGGATCGCGTCTTCGTCGTGCTCGACGACGATCACCGTGTTGCCGAGGTCGCGCAACTGGCCGAGCGTGGCCAGCAGGCGGTCGTTGTCGCGCTGGTGCAGGCCGATCGAAGGTTCGTCGAGCACGTAGAGCACACCGGTCAGGCCAGAGCCGATCTGGCTCGCCAGGCGGATGCGCTGGGCCTCGCCGCCGGACAGGGTGTCGGCCGAGCGGTCCAGCGACAGGTAGTCGAGGCCGACGTTGATCAGGAAGCTCAGGCGGCCGGCGATTTCCTTGACGATCTTGTCGGCGACCTGTCCGCGCGCGCCTTCGAGCTTGAGGCCGGCGAAGAAGTCGCGGCACTCGCCCAGCGGCAGGTGGCCGATCTCGTGCAGTGCCCGTCCGCCGATCAGCACGTGGCGCGCTTCGCTGCGCAGCCGGCTGCCCTTGCAGCTCGGGCAGGGCTGGGTGGCGCGGTACTTGGTCAGCTCCTCGCGCACGGCGATCGAATCGGTTTCCCTGAAACGCCGTTCGAGGTTGGGGATGATGCCTTCGAAGGGGTGCTCCTTCAGCACCATGCGGCCGTTGTCCGCCATGTAGCGGAAAGCGATCTTTTCCTTGCCCGAGCCGTGCAGGACGATGTCGCGCATTTTCGCCGGCAGCGTTTCGTAGGCGGCCTCGGCGTCGAAGCCGTAGTGTTCGGCCAGGCTCGTCAGCATCTGGAAATAGAACTGGTTGCGCCTGTCCCAGCCGCGGATGGCGCCGGCGGCCAGCGACAGCTCCGGGTGGGCGACGACGCGCGCCGGATCGAAGAACTCGACCTGGCCCAGGCCGTCGCATTTCGGGCAGGCGCCAGCCGGATTGTTGAAGGAAAACAGCCGGGGCTCGAGTTCGGCCAGCGCGAAGCTGCACACCGGGCAGGCGAAGCGGGCGGAGAACAGGTGTTCCCGGCCGCCATCCATCTCCACCGCGATCGCGCGGCCGTCGGCATGGGTCAGCGCGGTCTCGAAGGATTCCGCCAGCCGGCCGCGCAGGTCGTCGCGGATCTTCAGGCGGTCGATCACCACTTCGACGTCGTGCCGCCGGCCCTTTTCCAGCGGAGGCATCGCGTCCAGCTCCATGACTTCGCCGTCCACGCGCACGCGCACGAAACCCTGGGCGCGCAGGTCGGCGAACAGGTCGGCCTGCTCGCCCTTCCTGCCGGCGACGACGGGAGCCAGGATCATCAGCCGCGTCTCGGCGGGCAGCGCCAGTACGTGGTCCACCATCTGCGCCACGCTCTGCGCCGCCAGTGCGTGCTCGGGATGGTCGGGGCAGTGAGGGGTGCCGGCGCGGGCGTACAGCAGGCGCAGGTAGTCGTGGATCTCGGTGACGGTGCCGACCGTGGAGCGCGGGTTGTGGCTGGTGGCTTTCTGCTCGATCGAGATCGCTGGCGACAGCCCCTCGATCAGGTCCACGTCGGGCTTTTCCATCAGTTGCAGGAACTGGCGGGCGTAGGCCGACAGCGATTCGACGTAGCGGCGCTGGCCTTCGGCGTACAGCGTGTCGAAAGCCAGCGAGGACTTGCCCGATCCCGACAGCCCGGTGATCACCGTCAGCCGGTTGCGCGGCAGATCGATGTTGATGTTCTTCAGGTTATGGGTCCTGGCACCGCGGATGCGGATTTCGTCCATGGTTGCACGGCTTGCGGTAGGGAACCCGAAACTATAAGAGAGAACGCCGGCGCGAGCCAATCCGGAACGGCCGGGAAGAGGCGGTGCGATGCTAGAATTCATCGCTTTATCGAAGCCCATCTTCCCGCATGTCCGCACCGCACGATCCGATGACTTCCGCCGAACGCCGGGCTGGCATGAGCCTGGCGGCGATCTTTGCATTGCGCATGCTGGGCTTGTTCCTGATCCTGCCGGTGTTCGCGGTCTACGCCGAAGGCATCCCCGGGGGCGACGACCTGACCCTGGTCGGCCTGGCGATCGGCGCCTACGGCCTGACCCAGGCCTGCCTGCAGATCGCCTATGGCGCGGCCTCCGATCGCTTCGGCCGCAAGCCGGTGATCGTCTTCGGCCTGCTGCTGTTCGTCGCTGGCAGCGCGGTCGCGGCGCTCGCGGCCGACATCCACATGATCATCGCCGGCCGCGTGCTGCAGGGTGCGGGTGCCATCTCGGCGGCGGTCACCGCGCTGGCGGCCGACCTGACGCGCGACCAGCACCGGACCAAGGTCATGGCGATGATCGGTTCGTCCATCGGGCTGGTGTTCGCCTTGTCGATGGTGGCGGCACCGCTGCTGTATGCGGCGATCGGCATGAGCGGCATCTTCTGGCTGACCGCGGCGCTGGCCTGTGCGGCGATCGCCGTCGTGCTGTGGGTGGTGCCGGCCGCGCCGCCGGTGCCGCGCGCCAACGGCGGCCGCTTCATCGACGTGCTGCGCGACGGCCAGTTGATGCGCTTGAATTTCGGCGTCTTTGCGCTGCACCTCATCCAGACCACGATGTGGGTCATGGTGCCGGTGGGGCTGGTCGCCGCAGGGCTGCCGATGCCCGAACACTGGAAAGTCTATCTGCCCGCGGTGCTGCTGTCCTTCGTCGTCATGGTGCCCGCGGTGATCGTCGCCGAGCGGCGCAACCTGATGAAGCCGGTGTTCAATGCCGCGATATGCTTGCTGGCCCTGGTGCAGTTCGGCCTGTGGCTGTTCGGCGACGGCCTGCTGCCGCTGGCCTTGCTGCTGACCCTGTTCTTCGTTTCCTTCAACGTGCTGGAGGCGACGCAGCCGTCCTGGATTTCGCGCATCGCGCCCGCACATTCGAAGGGAACGGCGCTGGGCGTCTACAACACCCTGCAGTCGGTCGGCCTGTTCCTGGGGGGGCTGCTCGGCGGCTGGCTCGGGCAACGTTTCGGGGCCGGCGCGGTCAGTCTGGTCTGTGGCGCGCTGGCGCTTCTCTGGCTGCTGCTGGCATCGAGCATGACCCCACCTCCGGTACGTGCGGTGCCGGCGCCCGAAAGCACCTGAACCAGGGCATGAATCACCGCACGGCATTCATTTGAAAGGAGAACGGGATGGCATCCCTGAACAAAGTGATTCTCATCGGCAATCTCGGCCGCGATCCCGAGACGCGCTACGCGCCCAGCGGCGACGCGATCTGCAACCTGACGCTGGCGACCACCGAAGTCTGGAAGGACCGGACCAGCGGCGAACGCCGCGAGGCCACCGAGTGGCACCGCGTGGTGTTCTTCGGCCGCGTTGCCGAAGTCGCCGCCCAGTACCTGCGCAAGGGCAGCCAGATCTACGTCGAAGGCCGCCTGCAGACGCGCAAGTGGCAGGACCAGAACGGCCAGGATCGCTACACCACCGAAATCCGCGGCGACGAGATGAAGATGCTCGGCCGGCGCGAAGGCGGCGACGCGCCGATGCGTGCGCCGGACAGCGGCTACGACGCGCCGGCGCCGGCATCGCGTCCGGCACCGGCGGCCGCGCCGCGCCCGCAGTCACAGGCTCCGGCGGCGTCCTCGTCCGGCTTCGGCGACTTCGACGATGACATCCCGTTCTGAAGGCGGGGGCAGGCGCTTCTTGCGGCGTGACTTGCGTCCGGGTTGCGGCTGCGGATCACCGCTAACATGAGATCGGGCGTTCGACCCGAAGAAGCAACGAGAGGAGGGGACTTCCATGAACGAGCTCATCAGCTATCCGGATGGCATCCGTGCGCTGGAGTCCGGCTACGGCCGGCCGCAATTGGCGGCGATTCACATCGTGGTCGACGAGGGGCGTGCCGCGATCGTCGATACCGGCAGCAATGATTCCGTGCCCCGCGTGCTGAGCGCGCTGGCGATGCTCGGCATCGAGCCCGGCAACGTGGAATGGGTGATGCTGACCCACATCCATCTGGACCATGCGGGCGGGGCGGGCAGCCTGATGTGCGCATTGCCCAAGGCCCGCCTGCTGGTGCATCCGCGCGGCCTGCGCCACATGATCGACCCCTCGAAGCTGTGGGAAGGCACTGCCGCCGTCTATGGCGCCGAGCGCGCCTACCAGCTCTATGGCCGGCTGGTGCCGGTTCCGCCCGAGCGCATCGTGCCGGCGACCGACGGGCTGGAGCTGCGCATGGGCAAGCGCTTGTTCCGCGTGTTCGACACGCCGGGGCATGCCCGCCACCATATTTGCATCTGGGACGACAGCGCGCATGCCTTCTTCACCGGCGACACCTTCGGCCTGTCCTACCGCGAACTCGACGTCGATGGCCGGGTCTTCGTGCTGCCGACCACCACGCCGACGCAGTTCGACCCGGAGGCGATGCACGAGTCGATCGACCGCATGCTGTCCATGCAGCCGCAGGCGATGTACCTGACCCACTACGGCCGCGTGACCGACGTGCCGCGGCTCGGCGCCGACCTCCACCGCCTGATCGACGCCATGGTCGCGGTGGCTCGGGCGGCGCGGGGCGACGAGGTGGCGCGCCACGTCGAGATCCTCGCCGGTCTGGAGCAGGTCATCCGCGAGGAAGCTGGGCGCCAGGGCTGGGCGCTGGACGAGGAGCAGACGCTGGAACTGCTGCGCATGGACCTCGAGCTCAACGCGCAAGGCCTGGGCATCTGGCTCGACAGCCAGCGCGTGGCCGAGCCGCAGCCGGCCTGACGGAAGGACGATGGACGCGAGCCGGGTGGATGGCGGCGGGGCCGACGAGGGGGTGGAGGACGTGGACCGCGCCCGCCGCTTCGGCGGCATCGACCGCCTTTACGGCAGGGGGGCCGCGGATGCGCTGGCGGCCGCCCATGCCTGCGTGATCGGCATCGGCGGTGTCGGCTCTTGGGCCGTCGAGGCGCTGGCGCGCAGCGGCGTGGGCAGGTTGACGCTGATCGACCTCGACCACGTCGCCGAGTCCAACATCAACCGCCAGGCCCATGCGCTCGATGCCACGCTCGGGCAGGCGAAAGTGCAGGCGATGGCGGATCGCATCGCCGCCTTCAGTCCGCAATGCCGGGTCGACACGGTCGAGGATTTCCTCACGCCGGAAAATGCCGCAAGCCTGCTGCAGGGTTTCGACGTCGTCATCGACGCCATCGACAACGTGCGGGCCAAGGTGGCGATCGCCGCGCTCTGCCGGACGCGGCAGATGCCGCTGGTGATGGCGGGTGGCGCGGGCGGCAAGCTCGATCCGGCGCAGATCGGCATCGACGATCTGGCCCGTACGCTGCAGGATCCGCTGCTGTCCAAGGTGCGTGCCCGCCTGCGCAAGGAGCACGGCTTTCCGCGCGACCCGAAAAAGAAGTTCGGCATCGAGGCGGTGTTTTCCACCGAAGCACTGCGCCATCCGCCCGCGCCGGCCTGCGAGGCAGAGGGGGGGCAGAGCCGCGGGCCGCAGGGCCTGGCCTGCGCCGGCTACGGTTCGAGCATGGCGATGACCGCCAGCGTCGGACTGTTCTGTGCTTCGCGTGCGCTGCTTCACCTGCTGAGCGCCGGCCGGACACGTGCGGCGGGTGCAGCGGAACGGGCCGAAGCCATGATCGGAGCAGGGGCATGAGCGACGTGGCGGTGATCCTGTTCGGCCACGGCGCGCGCGATCCCGGATGGGCCGGGCCGATGAAGCGGATCCGCGAGCACATGCTGGCCCAGCCCGGCGCGCCGCGCGTGGAGCTGGCCTTTCTCGAGTTCATGCAGCCGACCCTGGCCGACGCCATCGCTGCGCTGGCCGGAGCCGGGATGCGGCGCATTGCCATCGTGCCGGTCTTCCTGGCCCAGAACGGGCATCTGAAGCGCGACCTTCCCGTGCTGCTCGATGCGGCACGCGCCGCACACCCGGAGTGCGAGATCACGCTCGCCGTCGCTGCGGGCGAAGCCGAAGGCGTGATCGCGGCGATGGCCGAATACGCCCGCAGCTGCGCGGCCTGAAGGCGTGCCGGCGCGGGTCGGGACCGTCACCGGAGTGTGACCTGATACACGTCCGGCATGGGTGCCGGCGCTGCCTGGCGCAGCCGCAGGGCTAGAATCGGGCGATCCGCACCGTCAGCCTTGGACATCTATCGACATGAAGGACATTCCGCCCCATCAGAACCGGCGCCTCGACCGGCGCCTGCCGCTCGGCTGCCCGGCTTTCATCGCCCTGCGCAGCGGTCAGCGTATCGAGGCGGTGTGCATCGAGATCGGCGTCGGCGGCATGACCCTGCATGCTGCCTACGTGCCGGAGCAGAACGAAGTCCTCGACGTCGCGGTGCTCGGGCCTCAGGGTTCGCCCGTATCCGGTCGCCCGCCGCTGGTCGGCAAGCTCGAAGTCACGCGCTGCAATGCGCTGGGTGACGGCCGCTACGAGATCGGCGGCCGCATGATGCGCGTGGTCGACTGACGCGCAATGGCCGCCGGGCTGCCCGGCGGGCCTGGCTCAGCGCGGGCCTTCCCGGCGCAGCAGCATCCACAGCGCGAACACCGCCGTCGCCGCAAAGCTCAGCAGCGACCAGTTGGCGATCGACAGGCCGAGGAAAGTCCAATCCACCGCTGCGCAGTCGCCCGCACCGCGGAAGATCATCGGCAACGCTTCGCCGAGCGGGAAGCTCTCCAGCATGAACTCCAGCCCCGGGCCGCATTCGGGAATCGCGGGGGGATTGAGCTGCATCCAGGTCTGGCGTGCGGCGATGCCGCCGCCGACCAGTGCCCCCAGGCCGATCAGCGCGGCATAGATCCGGCTACCCGTGCGGGCTGGCCCATGGAGGCCGCCGACCAGGGCGATCAAGGCCACGGCGAGGAAGACGTAGCGCTGCATCACGCACATCGGGCAGGGTTCGAGGCCTTTCACATGCTGCAGGTAGAGGCCGAAGCCGAGCAGGCCGATGGCGGTGGCGAACAGGGCGAGGTAAAGCGTGCGCGCCGGCAGGCGCAGCAGGATCTGGAACAGGGACATCTCGATCTGGTGTTGCTGGGCGGGCGCCCATTGTATAGGGGATGTTCCCTCGGAGTGCGGCGGACGGCTTCAGGTTCCCAGCGCCGCCTGCAGCATGTCGAGGAAGGCCCGCGTCTTGGCCGGCATCAGCCGGCGGCCGGGAAACACCGCCCAGGCGGTGTTGGCAGGCAGGCACCAGTCCGCCATCACGCGGCGGAGCTCACCCTGGCGCACATAGGGTGCAGCGAAATAATCGGGTACTGCGGCGATGCCGGCGCCGGCGCGGGCAAAGCGGATCAGCAACTCGGGTGAATTGGCCGTGATGCTGCCGGGCGGCGTGCCCTGCCAGCGGGCATCGTCCCGCATCAGTGTCCAGCCGAGTGCTTCGCCGCTGCGCGTCAGCAGACGCAGCGCGCGGTGCGTGTTCAGCGCCTCGGGATGCCCGGGTTCGCCGTGCTCGGCGAGATAGCCGGGCGAGGCATACAGCCCGCTGGGAAAGACCGCCAGGCGGCGTGCGGCGAGGAGGGCATCGTCGGGCAGTTCGCCCATGCGGATGGCGACGTCGAAGCTCTCGCCCAGCAGGTCCACCCGGCGCGGCGACAGATCCAGCTCCAGCGACACCGCCGGATGCATCGCGGTGAAGGCCGACAGCATGTCGACCAGCAGCAGGTTGGCGAAATCGCTCGGCATCGACACCCGCAGGCGGCCGCTGGGCCTGGCCCGGCGGCTTTCGGCCAATGCCTTCACCGCCTCGATCTCGTCGACCATCTGCCGCGCATGCTCCAGCAGCGCCGTGCCGAACTCGGTCAGCGTCAGCCGCCGCGTAGTGCGCAGCATCAGCCGCTCGCCCAACTGCTCTTCCAGTTGCGAGATGCGGCGCGAAACCGTGGACTTGGGCAGGCCGAGCCGGTCGGCTGCGGCGGTGAAGCTGCCGCTTTCGGCCACGCGGGCAAAGATCAGCAGATCGTTGGGGTTGTACTGTTCCATGAAAAGGACAATGTTGTTCGTTTCCAGGGATTAATGAAGATCGGAGACATGATTAAACTCCGATCGTCGTCTTCGAACAAGGCTGCGACCTCGAACACCATGGTCCCGGCATCGCCTTGGACGGATTCCGGACAGAAGCCAGCCGCATCCCGACCCCACGGAGAACATACTATGAACATTCTGCAGATCAACGGCAGCGCCCGCAGCGAAGGCGCGAACTCCACCCGCGTCGCCAACGGCATCGTTGCCCGCCTGCTGGCGGCCGACCCCCAGGCCCGTGTCGTGTTGCGCGACCTGGCGCGCGATCCCGCGCCGATCATCGACGAAGCTGCGCTCGGCGCGCTGTTTTCCCCGCTCGAGCAGCGCACGCCGGAGCAGGCTGCCCGCGTCGCCGCAAGCGATGCGCTGATCGCCGAAGTGCAGGCCGCCGACGTCATCGTGCTTGGCGTGCCGATGTACAACTTCGGCATTCCGTCCCAGCTCAAGAACTGGATCGACGCCATTGCCCGCGCCGGCGTGACCTTCCGCTACACCGAGAACGGCCCCGAAGGGCTGCTGAAGGGCAAGAAGGTGTTCGTCGCCTTCGCCCGCGGCGGCCGCTACCGCGGTACGCCGGCCGACACGCAGACGCCGTACCTGCAGACCGTGCTCGGTTTCGTCGGCCTCACCGATGTCCGCTTCGTCTATGCCGAAGGCCTGAACATGGGCGAAGAAGCCGCGCAGCAGGGTTTTGCCCAGGCCGAAGCCGACATGGATGCCGTGCTGGGCTGAGCGCCTGCTGACCGGCGGGCATGCCCGCCGGTCAGCTTCGCCTCGTTTCGTGCCATTTCGTTCCGTTTCGCCCTGTCTTCATCCGCCCCACGTTCCTCGTGCCTTTCTGCAGGAGTACCGCCATGACCGTCCGTGCCGCCGAAACCGTTCTCCGTCCGCGCAGCGTCGAGCGCCTGGTCGCCGGCCAGGCCACATCCGACGGTGCCGGCGTCAAGCTCACCCGCGTGCTGACCCAGCCGCTGCAGCGCCGGCTCGACCCCTTCCTGATGCTGGATGCCTTCGGCAGCGACGAGGCCGACGACTACATCGCCGGTTTTCCCGACCATCCGCACCGCGGCTTCGAGACCATCACCTACATGATCGCCGGCCGCATGCGGCATCGCGACAGCGCCGGCCATGAGGGTCTGCTGGAAAACGGCGGCGTGCAATGGATGACGGCAGGCCGCGGCGTGATCCATTCCGAGATTCCGCAGCAGCAGGAAGGCCGGATGGAAGGCTTTCAGCTGTGGCTGAACCTGCCGGCGCGAGACAAGCTGTGCACGCCCTGGTATCGCGATTTCACCGGCGGCGAACTGCCGCGCTTCAACACCGATGCCGGTGTGCAGGTGACGGTGATCGCGGGCGAAAGCCATGGTGTGGCTGGCGCGGTGACGCGCGAGGCGACTGCGCCGTTGTATCTCGACCTGCAACTGCCGGCCGGTGCGCCCTTCAGCCAGGCACTGCCCGAAGGGCACAACGCTTTCCTGCATGTCTATCGCGGGGAGCTGGCAGTCGCCGGCACGTCGGTGCCCGCCGGGCGCATGGCCATCCTGACCAATGACGCGGGCAGCGACGGTGTCGTCATCGAGGCGGCCGGCCTGGGAACGCGTGTGCTACTGATTGCCGGCCGTCCGTTGGGCGAACCGATCGCGCAGTACGGGCCGTTCGTCATGAACAGCGAGCAGGAGATCTACCAGGCGCTGGCCGACTACCGTGCCGGCACGCTGGCCGGCGCCTGAAGCCGGCTGTGTCCGGGCCGGCAATGCGCTTTCCCGCCGAGGGAGGGGAGGAGGGCCGGCTTCAGCCGGCGAGCGCCTTCAGCGCCGCCACCTGGGCGCTGATCGGCGCGGGAATCGGCATCTCGCCGGCCAGCATGGCGCGGATCTGCGCAGCGTTGTCCGCCACCGACGGCGCATCCGGCAGAGTGCCGAGCGGCGGCGCACCGCCTTCCTCGCCCGCCACGCCGATCGACGCGATGCCGTCCCGGTAGACCTTCATTTCCGGGCAGCGCCGCGGGTTGGCGTGGATTTCGCCTTCGGTGCCGCGCAGCAGCATGGCGCGGCCGCTCGGGCTGGTATCGGCGCGGAGGAAAGCGTCCATGCGCTCGAGATATTCGGGGTGGGTGACGGCGACCACCCGCACGCTGCGGCCTCGGCAGGGGTCGAGCAGCTTGGCGACGATGTGGCCGCTGGCACGCACGCCCATGCGCGTGCGCAGCGCCAGCAGCGGGTCGAGGCCGGGCAGCAGCCTGTCGGCGCCGATACAGGCCAGGCGATCGGCCGCCAATTGCCGCGATGCATCTTCGGCATCGGCGGCGGGCTGCAGGCCGAGGGCAGCGAGCAGCTCGAAAGGACTCACCCGGGTGTCGAAATCGTGCCGGCCCTGGATCAGCACCGGCACGCCTTCGCGCGCCAGCAGCATCGCCACCAGCGGCATCAGATTGGACTGGCGGCGGGCGCCGTTGTAGGTGGGCAGCACCACGCAGCGCGGGCCGTCGGGTACCGTCAGCTGCACCGTCCGCGCATCCATCGCCTGCTTGAAGCCGATCAGTTCCTCGAGCGATTCGCTCTTGATGCGGAAGGCGATCAGGATGGCGCCGAGCTCGATGTCCGCTACCTTGCCGTCGAGGATGTCGCCGAACAGGCTTGCCGCCGTGGCAGTGTCGAGTGAACGCGCGCCCTTGGCGCCTCGTCCGATTTCCTTGATGATTGGGCCGTAGTTCATGGCGGCGATTATGGGCATGTTTGCAACCGCTCACCAGCCCGCCCTGTGCCCCAACCCCGAATACGGAGCGAATACGGAATGGAAGTCGGATTCATCGGACTCGGCCTCATGGGCCGGCCCATGGCATTGAACCTGATCAAGGCCGGCCACACGGTGCATGTCTGGAGCAGAAGGCGCGAATCGATGCAGCCGCTGCTCGACGCTGGCGCGAATGACGCCGCCAGTGCGGCCGAAGTCGCCCGCAGTGCGGCGATCACGATCAGCATCGTCGCCGATGCTCCCGATGTCGAGCAGGTCACGCTCGGCACCGATGGCGTGGCCGACGGCGCTTCTGCCGGCCACATCCACATCGACATGAGCACGATCGCGCCGGCGGCGGCGCAGTCGATCGCGGCCCGCCTGGCCGAGCGCGGCGTGAGCATGATCGACGCGCCGGTGTCCGGCGGCGAAGTCGGCGCCATCGCCGCCACGCTGACGATCATGGCCGGCGGCGACGCGGCGGCGTTCGAACGCGCGCTGCCGCTGTTCCTGGCCATGGGCAAGTCCGTCACCCGCATCGGTGACAGCGGGGCGGGCCAGGTCGCCAAGGCCTGCAACCAGATCCTGACCGGCGTCGGCGTGGCGGCGGTGGCCGAGGCGCTGAACTTCGCCAGCAAGAGCGGCGTCGACGCCGCCAGGGTGCGCGAGGCGCTGCTCGGCGGTTTCGCCTATTCGCGGGTGCTCGAGAATCACGGCCAGCGCATGCTCGAGCGCAACTTCAAGCCGGGCTTCAAGGCCTGGATGCACCAGAAGGACATGCGCATCGTCATGGAAGAGGCACACCGCCTCGGCCTGGCGCTGCCGTCGTCGGCGGCGACGGCGCAGATGTTCAATGCGATGGTCGGCAGCGGCCTGGGCGAAGACGACTCGGTGGCGATGCTGAAGCTGCTCGAAGGCATGAGCGGCGGCAGCGGCAAGTGAGGGGGCGGACATGAAAGTCGGTTTCGTCGGACTGGGGGTGATGGGCGAGCCGATGGCGCGCCATCTGCGTACGGCGGGGCATGATCTGGCGGTGTGGGCGCGCCGGCCGGAGTCGGCGGCAGCACTGGCAGCCGAAGGCGTGCCGGTGTGCGCCACGCCTGCCGAGCTGGCGGCGCGCAGCGAAGCGGTGATCACCATCGTTACCGCCAGCGCGGACGTGGATGCGCTGGCTTTCGGCGAGCAGGGCCTTGCCGCCGGCTTCGCGCCCGGCGCCGTCCACGTCGACATGAGCACGATCGCGCCGGCGATGGCGCGTTCGCTGGCCGAGCGCTACGCCGCGCGTGGCATCGGCTTCGTCGATGCACCGGTGTCCGGCGGCGGCCAGGGCGCGCGCGAGGCGACGCTGGCGATCATGGCCGGCGCCGACGAGGCCGTGCTGGCGCGCGTGCGGCCGCTGCTCGAGGTGGTGGGCAAGCGCATCGTGCACATCGGCCCGCCGGGAGCCGGCCAGGTGGCCAAGGCCTGCAACCAGATGATCATGGTCTCCGCCATCCAGGCCTGCGCCGAGGCCGTCAGCCTGGCCAATGCGCACGGCGTGGACGCGGCGGCGGTGCGCAGCGCGCTGATGGGCGGGTCGGCGGCATCGCGCGTGCTGGAGGTGATGGGGGCGAAGATGGTCGAGCGCGACTTCGCCGCGGGCGTCGAGGCACGGCTGCACCACAAGGACTTCGCGCTGCTGATGGACGAGGCGGCCCGGCTCGGTGCGCCGCTGCCGGTCGCCGCTCAGGTCTGGCAGCAGCTCAATGCACTGATGCGGGCGGGCTGGGGGAGGGACGACACCGCCAGCCTGTTGCGGCTGCTGGAAAGCTCGGATCGCTAGGCCAGCTTCGCGCAGAAGCCGCTCCGGGGACGGTAGGCTCAGCCGCGCGGCTTGCCGTACCAGCGGAAGCGCTCGATGATTTCCGCCATTTCCTCGGCGGACAGCAGCACCGGCGGGCCGAGCTGCAGCGTGCGCCAGTACTGCTCGCACAGGGTTTCGAACTCGATCGCCAGTGCCAGCGCGTGCTGCAGGTCGCGGCCGAACACCACCATGCCGTGGTTCGCCAGCAGGCAGGCGCTGCGCCCGTGCAGGGCGGCGATGGCGGCATCCGACAGCGCCTGGGTGCCGAAGGTGGCGTAGCGCGCGCAGCGCACGGTGCTGCCGCCGAAGCGCGCGATCATGTAGTGGAAAGGCGGGATGTCGATGCGCTGGCAGGCGAGCGCGGTGGCAAAGGGCGCATGGGCGTGCAGGATCGCGCCGGCATCGGGAAAGGCGGCGTAGATGTCGCGGTGCAGCTGCCATTCGGACGAAGGAGCGAACAGGCCGTGCCAGTTGCCGTCGGTGCCGACGACGGCCATGTCTTCCGGCCGGCTGCGTTCGGCAGGCAGCCCGCTCGGCGTGATCAGCATGCAGGCCGGCGACGGCAGGCGCACGCTGGCATTGCCCGCGGTGCCGACGTTCAGGTGTGCGGCGCCCATCGCGCGCATGGTGTCGAGCAGGGCGGCGCGCAGTTCCGGGCTGGCATCGGCGTCCGGCGGGGTCGGCTGTGCGGCAGCTTCGGCACTCATCGTGCGGCCTCGGGGTAGAGGCCGGCGAGTTGACCGGGGGCGGCGATGCCGCGCTCGGTGATGATCGCAGTGATCAGCGATGCCGGCGTGATGTCGAATGCGGGGTTTGCAGCATGGGTGCCGGGCGCAGCCTGGCGCAGTGCGGCGAGGCCGCCGCTGGCGTCGATGCCGCGCAGCATGCAGAGCTCTGCCGCTCCACGGTCTTCGATCGGAATGGACGGCCCGTCGGCGCAGCCGAAGTCCAGCGTCGAATGCGGCGCGGCGATGTAGAAGGGCACGCCGCTGGCCTGTGCGGCGAGCGCCTTCAGCCAGGTGCCGACCTTGTTGGCGGTGTCGCCATTGGCGGCGATGCGGTCGGCGCCGGTGATCACCAGGTCGATTTCGCCGCGCATCAGCAGCAGGCCGGCGGCGTTGTCGGCGATCAGCGTGTGCGGCACGCCGGCGGCAGCCAGTTCCCAGGCAGTCAGCAGACCCTGGTTGCGCGGCCGGGTTTCGCTGACGAAGACTTCCACGGCAATGCCTGCGGCCTGCGCGGCATAGACCGGCGCCAGCGCGGTGCCGGCGCCGCAGGTCGCGAGCCAGCCGGCGTTGCAATGGGTCATCAGCCGCACCGGGCCGGGGCGGCGGGCGGCGATCGTTTCGATGAGCTTCAGGCCGTGGCGGCCGATGGCGTCGCAGGTCGCGGCGTCGTCGGCGCGGATCGCTTCGGCTTCGGCCCAGGCAGCGGCCAGGCGGTCGGCGGCGGGCAGCGGCCGCAGCAGCGTCGCCATGCGCGCCAGCGCCCAGTGCAGGTTGACCGCAGTCGGCCGGGTGGCGGCCAGCGCCTGCAGGGCATGCTCGAGCGCCGCGTCGCTGCTGTCGTGCAACAGCGCGAGGGCGACGCCATGGGCGGCGGTGGCGCCGATCAGCGGTGCGCCGCGCACCTGCATGTCGCGGATGGCGCGGGCGGCGTCGGCCAGCGTGGCGAGGCGCAGGGTTTCGCTGCGGAAGGGCAGCGCCGTCTGGTCGAGGATGAGGACCGCGTCGCCGTCGCGGCGCAGCGTGGGGATGGGTTGTTCGAACATTCAGGGATCCTGTCTGCGCCGGAGTCAGGCTGTGCCGAAGGCGGCGTCGAGTTTTTCGCAGGCGGTGGCCAGCGTCGCTTCGTTCTTGGCGAAGCAGAAGCGCACCACCTTGTCGTCGTGGCCGTCGGCGAAGAAGGCGGACACCGGGATGGCGGCGACGCCGACTTCGCGGGTCAGGTATTCGCAGAAGGCGGTGTCGCCCAGGTCGGAGACCGCGTCGTAGCGGGCGAGCTGGAAGTAGGTGCCGCGCGAGGGCAGCAGCTCGAAGCGCGAGCCGGCCAGCCCGCTGCGGAAGAAGTCGCGCCTGGCCTGGTAGAAGGCGGCCAGGCCGGCGTGGCGCGAAGCGTCGGCCATGTAGTCGGCGAGCGCGAGCTGCACCGGCGTATTCACGGTGAAGACGTTGAACTGATGCACCTTGCGGAATTCCGCCATCAGTTCGCGCGGCGCGACCACGTAGCCGACTTTCCAGCCGGTGATGTGGTAGGTCTTGCCGAAGCTCGAGACCACGAAGCTGCGCTCGGCGAGTTCGGCGTGGGCGGCGCAGCTGGCGTGGGCGACGCCGTCGAAAACGATGTGTTCGTAGACTTCGTCGGCGACGATGATGATGCCGGTGCCGCGAACCAGCTCGGCAAGGCGGTCGAGGTCGGTGCGCTGCCAGACGGTCGCGGTCGGGTTGTGCGGCGTGTTGATCATGATCATGCGGGTGCGCGGCGTGATCGCCGCCGCCACCGCCGTCCAGTCCGGGCGGTAGTCGGGTGCCGCCAGCCGCAGCCGCACGGCCTTGCCGCCGGCCAGCTCGATCGACGGTACGTAGGAGTCATAGACCGGCTCGAACACGATCACTTCGTCGCCGGGATGCACGCAGGCCGCCACTGCGGTGAACAGCGCCTGGGTGGCGCCTGCGGTGATGGTGATCTCCGTGTCGACGTCGTAGCGCGTGCCGTACAGCGTCCCGATCTTGGCTGCGACGGCTTCGCGCAGCGGCAGGCAGCCGGCCATCGGCGGATACTGGTTGTGGCCGGCACGCATCCAGTGCGCGACGCGCTCGAACAGGATGTCTTCGGCGTTGAAGTCCGGGAAGCCCTGCGACAGGTTGATCGCCCCGCATTCCTGCGCCAGGCGCGACATGACGGTGAAGATCGTGGTGCCGACGGTGGGCAGGCGCGAGCAGAGCGGAGCGGGAAAGTGCGGCATGGCGGGCAGGAAAGCGGATGGAGCCGCCATTGTCGCAAAGAGCGCGCGGAGATGGCAGCCGCAGTGGCGGAGCGCAGTGGCGGGCCATGGCGACGAGCCTTGCCGGCAGGCCATGCAGGCGAGCCGTCGCAGCAGGGCGGCAAGGGGCGGCGTGCTAGAATCCGGCGCGTCTTCATCCTGTCCGGCGATGCCTTTTTCGCCTTGCCTACCGTGCGCAATCTGCTGATCCTCATTCTCGTCATTGCCGGCATCTGGTGGATCCGGCGGGCGATGGCGCGGATCGGGAAAAGGCCGCCCAGGGGTAAGGGGGGCCAGGCGGATGCCGCGGCCGAGCGCGTGCTGGAGTGCGCGCATTGCGGCATCAACGTGCCCGAATCCGAAGGCGTGCGCGAGCACGGCCGCTTCTACTGCTCCGATGCGCATCGGCTCGCCGGGCCGCGGGAGTGAAATGAGCGCGGCTGCGTCGATCGCCATCGAGCGTTCGCGCCTCGTCTCGCTGCATTTTCTCAACCTGTTCCGGCTGGTGCTGGCGGGGCTGTTCGTCGTCGCGGGCGAGGAGCTGGGGCTGGGAAGCGAGATGCCGGCGGTGTTTCGCGTCGTCGCGTACGGTTACGTGGCGAGCGCCTTGGTGCTCGGTTTCCGCGAAGTGGCCGGCTATCTGGGCGAATCGCGCGCGATCGCGCTGCAGGCCGTGATCGACGTCGCGGCGCTGTCGCTGATGATGTGGGCGAGCGGCGGCTACGGCAGCGGCCTGCCGGTGCTGATGATGGTGATGCTGGCCGGCGTCGGCCTGGTGGCGGAAGGGCGCATGGTGCTGTTCTTCGCCGCGCTGGCGACCATCGCGGTGCTGATCGAGAACGCATGGCGCCTGGCGGTCGGCGATCAGCCGGTCGATTTCCTCAAGGTCGGCATCTTCTGCACAGGTTTCTTCGGCATCGCCTTGATCGCCCGTCTGCTTGCCTCGCGGGCGCAGGCCAATGCCTCGCTCGCGGCGGAACGCGGCGAAGCGCTGGCCAAGCAGCAGGCGGTCAACGAACGCATCATCCGCGACATGCAGGATGGCGTGATCGTCGCCGACGCAAAGGGTCGCGTGCTGCAGTCGAACCCGCAGGCGGCCGTGCTGCTCGGCATGACCGCGTCCGCTGCGGGCTCGCTCGAAGGGCTGCAGCTGCTGGACGTCGATCCGGTGTTCGACGAACTGATGTGCGGACGCCATCCGGATGGCCGCCTGCTGCGCATCGGCCCGGGCGGACGCCTGATGCGCTGCCGCGTGGTGTATGGCGAGCAGCAGGGTGCCGAGGGGGGCGGCTTCCTGATCTACCTGACCGACTTCGAGGATATCCAGCGCGGGCTGCAGCAGACCAAGCTGGCGGCGCTGGGGCGCCTGACTGCCAGCATGGCGCACGAGATCCGCAACCCGCTGTCGGCCGTGACCCAGGCGGCCGAGTTGCTGCGCGACGAGAAGCGCGGCGAGATGCAGGGGCGGCTGGTGCGCATCATCAACGACAACGCGCATCGCATCGAGCGCATGATCCGCGACGTGCTGGCGCTCGGCCGGCGCGAGCAGGCGCTGCCCGAAGCGCTGCCGCTGGCGCAGTTCGCCGCCGAAGTGATCGAGGCGCGGGCGTTCAGCGATCCCGCCGAGCGCGATCTGTATGCGATCGAGATCGAGCCCTCGCTCAGTTTCGCCATCGACCGGGCGCATCTGCACCAGATCCTCGACAACCTGCTGGCGAATGCGCGGCGCTACTGCTCGGGCAAGCCTGCGGCCGTACGCCTGCATGCGGTGGCCTTGGCGGGCGAGCGCGTTGCGCTGCATGTGCGCGACGATGGCCCCGGGCTCGACGAGGCCACGCGCCTGCATCTGTTCGAACCTTTCTTCACGACCCATGCCAAGGGCACCGGCCTGGGGCTGTACATCGCACGCGAGCTGGCCGAGGCCAACGACGCCACCCTCGAACTTGCGGCGAACGGCCCGGGTGCGGATTTCGTCCTTGAAGGGCGCCAGAAACCATGAGCATCCACGAACGCCGCCACCGTCCTGCATCCGTCGACGTCCTCGTCGTCGATGACGAGGACGACATCCGCGAACTGCTGGAGCTGTCGCTGCTGCGCATGGGGCTGGGCTGCGACACGGCCGGTTCGGTGGCCGAGGCGCGTGCCTGCCTGGAGCAGCGGCGCTACCGCCTGTGCCTGACCGACATGCGCCTGCCCGATGGCGAAGGCTTCGAGCTGGTCGAGTACATCCAGCAGCATCTGCCCGGCCTGCCGGTGGCGGTGATCACGGCCTTCGGCAGCATCGACACCGCGATCCGCGCGCTCAAGCTCGGCGCCTTCGATTTCGTCACCAAGCCGATCGAGCTCAAGGTGCTGCGCGAACTCGTCAGCCATGCGCTCAAGCTCGAACCGGGCGCCGGGGCGGATGCGCCGGATGGACGCAGGCTGATCGGCGCCTCGCCGGCTTTCCAGCAACTGCGCAGCCAGGCCGAGAAGCTGGCGCGCAACCAGGCGCCGGTGTTCATCCACGGCGAGTCGGGTACCGGCAAGGAAGTCATCGCCCGCCTGATCCACGCGCTCGGCGCGCGCGCCAACGGGCCGTTCGTGCCGGTCAATTGTGGTGCGATCTCGCCCGAGTTGATGGAAAGCGAGTTCTTCGGCCATCGCAAGGGCAGCTTCACCGGCGCGGCCAGCGACAAGGAAGGCCTGTTCCAGGCCGCTCGCGGCGGCACCCTGTTTCTCGACGAGATCGGCGAGCTGCCGCTGCCGATGCAGGTCAAGCTGTTGCGCGCGCTGCAGGAGCGGGCCGTGCGCCCGGTCGGTGCGCATGCCGAGGAGGCGGTGGATGTGCGCATCCTGTCTGCTTCCCACCAGGATCTGGCGCGGCTGGTGGCCGAAGGCCGCTTTCGCCAGGATCTGTTCTTCCGCATCAACGTGATCACGCTGCGTGTTCCGCCGCTGCGCGAGCGCAGCGAGGACATTCCCGCGCTGGCCGAACACATCCTCGCCCGCGTCGCCGAGCGCGAGGGTACGACACCGCGCCGCCTGTCGCCCGCGGCGCAGGCGGCGCTGCAGCGCCATTCCTTCCCGGGCAACGTGCGCGAGCTGGAGAACCTGCTCGAACGCGCCTGCGCCTTGTGCGAAGGGGACGAGATCGGTGTCGAGGACATCGACCTGTTGCCGGTGGAGTTTGCGTCGCCGGTGGCGGCCGTACCTGCAGCGATGTCCGGTCCCGGTGCAGCAGTGGAGCCGGGCATGGCTGACGTCGGTGGCTACGATCCCGAGGCTGATGGCGAGATCGAGCGTCTGCGCGTGCTGCAGGCGCTGGAGCAGACACGCTGGAACCGCAGCGCGGCGGCGCGCAAGCTCGGCATGACGCTGCGCCAGTTGCGCTACCGGCTGCAGAAGTGGGGCATGGAGTGATGTTCAGGCCTGTACACGGACCTTGCCGTCGGTCGCGTGGATGAGGTGCGCGGCGAAGGCGGCGCGGACTTCGTCTTCGCCATGCACCAGCCGCACTTCGGCCGGGAGATGGCGCATGCGGGTGATGAAGCGGGTCAGATCGTCCCGGTCGGCATGCGCCGAGTAGCCCGACAGCGTGTCGATGCCGGCACGGATGCCGATGCGCTGGCCGTCGATATCGACGTAGCCGCCGCGCGGGCCGAAAGCCTGGATGGCGTGGCCCGGCGTGCCGCGCGCCTGGTAGCCGACGAAGACGACGTTGTGGCGGGCGTCGCCGAGCATGGCCTTGAGGTAGTTCATCACCCGTCCGCCCGCGCACATGCCGCTGGCGGCGATGACAACGGCAGGTTCGCCGCTGCGGGCGAGGCGCTGGACGTTGGCGAGATGGGCGTCGTGGCCGTCGATCGCCACCAGCTGTGCGTAGCTCAGCGGCTGGCGCCCGGCGCGTAGCCGCGCTTTCGCCTCGGCGTCCCAGAAAGGCTGGAGTTCGCGATAGAGCTGGGTGAAACGGCTGGCCAGTGGCGAGTCGAGATGGATCTTCAGCGCTTCCCAGCGTGCGGCATGGCGCCCGGGCTTGCGGCGCTGGCGGTGCAGGATGTCCTCGAACTCGTACAGCAGTTCCTGGGTGCGGCCGATGCTGAAGGCCGGGATGATCACCGTGCCGCCATCTTCCAGGGCGCGTTCGACCACGCGGCACAGGCGTTCGCGGCGATGCCGCCTGTCCTCGTGGATGCGGTCGCCGTACGTGCTTTCGAGCACGACGAGATCCGCCTGCCAGGGTGGGCGCGGCGCGGGCAGCAGTGGCGCATGGGGCGCGCCGAGATCGCCCGAGAACAGCACCCGGCGCCGTTGCGGCCAGGCTTTGCCGGAGAGGTCGAATTCGACGTAGGCCGAACCCAGGATGTGGCCGGCACGCTGCAGCCGGACCCTGCAGGTGGTGTCCGCACCGCGGTAGAGCGTGTGCCATTGGCGGTAGGGCAGGGGGCGGATGCGCGCCTCGACCATCTGCAGGTAGCGCTCGACCAGTGCCCTGTCGCGGGTCACGCCGACCTGGAAGGCGTCGGCAAGAACGGTCGGCAGCAGGCGCGCAGAGGGTTCGCTGCAGAAGATCGGTCCGCGGAAGCCGGCGGCCAGCAACCACGGCAGGCGGCCGCAGTGGTCGATATGGACGTGCGTCAGGACCAGTGCGCCGATGTTCGACACCGGAAAGGGAATGTCGAGCCGGTCTGCGCCGGCACTGCCGTCGGGAGAGGTTTCCGCGCCCTGAAAGAGGCCGCAGTCGATCAGGACGCTCTGGTCGCCGTCGATGAAGAGCTGGTGGCAGGACCCGGTGACACCGTGCCGTGCGCCGTGATGGAGGATGCGGGGGTTCATGCGGCGATTCCATCTGTCATGAATCCCGGCTTGCTACCGGGATGGCCCCCTCGGCGCCTCGCCGGCGTCATTGTTCGAGGCGGCGCAGGTATTCGCGTGTGAACATGCGCTCGGGCAGGTCGCGGACGTTCATCGTTTCGTAGGTGAGGATGGAGACTTCACCGCGCTTGAGGGCGTCTTCCATCACCAGGCGGGTGGGGCGCAGGCGGCCGGCCAGCTCCTTGAAGTCCTCGTAGAGGGCAGTCTTCAGCAGGCGTCCGGAGAGCGCATAGAACTCGGCCTTCAGCGGGCGCTTGTCCTGCTCGGCGATCCAGTATTTGACCCTCGAATAGGTGACGCTGCGATCCACCGCGACGAGGTCGAGCACGATCGCCGGCTGCCCGTCCAGCGTTTCCTCGCCGATGATGCTGGGCGTGTAGTCGCCGGCGAAGTTGGCACGGGCCAGGTCGCCGTTGGCCACCTGGCCGGTGAGGCGCTGAGCCAGCGACAGGCGCACGGGCTGGGAGACGCTGGGCATGAAGATCCACAGATCGCGGCCCCGCATCAGCAGCGCCTGGCCGCGCTCGGAGGCAGGCTCGGTGGTCAACACGATGGTGTTTTCGTTGCCGCGCGACAGGATGCGGAACTTGCGCTGATCCGTCTGCTGACCGTCGCTCAGGTTGCGGATGGTGATTTCGGTCTGGAAGCTTTCGCGCGGGAAGCGGATTTCGTCGGCATGCTTGACCATTTCGATGGCTTCGGGCGTCGCCGCGGGGGCCGCCGCCGA
Source organism: Thauera butanivorans (assembly GCF_048398245.1). Taxonomy (NCBI): domain Bacteria; kingdom Pseudomonadati; phylum Pseudomonadota; class Betaproteobacteria; order Rhodocyclales; family Zoogloeaceae; genus Thauera; species Thauera butanivorans. Next base: position 3,791,415 of record NZ_CP183038.1, on the reverse strand, counting down.
TCGTGCGTCCGGATCCTGGGCATGCGCCTGCATCCAGGCAGGCAGCAGCACGGCGCCGGCCAGCAGGCCGAGCATGCTGCGGCGCAGTCGGCGTTCATGATTCATCGCTTGGCTCATGGATGCTATCCTCTTGGCGGTTTTCATCAATTCGTCACCATCCAGATGGCTATTGTTCGGGTCGAAAACGTCAGCAAACACTATCGTCTGGGTGATCAGGACGTGAAGGCGCTGACCAATGTGTCGCTCGCGATCGAGCCCGGCGTCTTTCTGGCCATCGCCGGTCCGTCCGGCAGCGGCAAGTCTACACTGCTGAACATCATCGGTTGCATCGATACGCCGACTTCGGGGCGCGTCATCATCGACGGCCACGACGTATCGGGAAGGACGCCGGACCAGCTTGCCGACGTGCGGGCGCGGACCATCGGCTTCATCTTCCAGACCTTCAATCTGCTGCCGGTGCTGTCGGCGGCGGAAAACGTCGAATACCCCTTGCTGCAGCTCAAGGAGCTGTCGAAGGCCGAGCGGCAGGAGCGGGTGAAGCATTATCTCGAGGTCGTCGGCCTGAGCAAGTACGCCTCGCACCGCCCCAACCAGCTGTCGGGCGGGCAGCGCCAGCGCGTGGCGATCGCGCGCGCGCTGGCGACGCATTCCAAGATCGTGCTGGCCGACGAGCCGACCGCCAACCTCGACAGCAAGACGGGGACGAGCATCCTGAAGCTGATGCAGCGGATCAATCGCGAATCGGGCACCACCTTCGTCTTTTCCACCCACGATCGAAAGGTCATGAACATGGCGGACCGCCTGGTGCGCATCGCGGACGGTGAAATCACCGCGCTGGGCATGCGATCGGACGACCAGTGGATGTTCGTCCAGGATCAGCGCCCCAAGGGCGAAGTCGAGCCTGAAGTCTAGGAGTATTCATGTCTGTGATTCGACGCGCCGCGCTGGCGCTCGCCTGTGCCTCCTTCGCCCTGTCCGGATTCGCCGCCGAGCAGGCGGTGGAGGATGCCGAACTCGATGCCTTGCTGGATCTCGGGGCCGCCAGCGAAAGCGGCTCCGGCATCCGTTTATCGGGCTACGGCGAACTAGGTGCTGCCTATACCTATGCCGACGACGAGCGCTGGTCGCGGCTGCGCGCCCGGCTCGAGCTGGCCGCCAGCGGCAGGCTGGGGGAGCGGGCGCGCTGGAAGCTGTCCGCACGGGCCGATGCCGACGGTGCTTTCGATCTCGAGGATGACTACTATCCGTCCGCCGTCCGCAGGGATCAGCGCCGTGATGCCATCCTGCGTGAAGCCTGGGTCGATTTCGGCGCGGGCGACTGGGAGTTCCGGCTCGGCCGCCAGCACATCATCTGGGGTGAGATGGTCGGCTTCTTCTTTGCCGACGTGGTGTCCGCCCGCGACATGCGTGATTTCCTGCTGCCCGAGCTCGAGGCCATGCGCATCGCCCAATGGGCTGCGAGGGCGGAGTACTTCGGCGGGGAGACGCATTTCGAGATGATCTGGATTCCGAGTCCGAGCTACGACGACATCGGCAAGCCGGGTTCGGATTTCTACATGTATCCACGTCTGCCTGCCGGTACCCGGGTGAAGGAACGGGAGCCCTCGGACAGCCTTTCGAACAGCAATTGGGGCCTGCGGATCTCAAGGCTGATCGGCGGCTGGGACATGAGCGCGTTCTACTATCGCAGCAGCGACATCACGCCCACGCTGGGCCTGAACCCCGCCACGACGGGGCTCGAACTGACGCATGAGCGGATTCGCCAGATCGGCGGCACGTTCAGCAAGGACATGGGCAGCTTCGTCCTCAAGGGCGAAGCCGTGCATACCAGCGGCCGCAGCCTCAACACCTTCCTGGAGGATGGGAGGATCGGTCTGGAGAAGACCGACATGCTCGACTACGCCTTCGGCGTGGATGTTCCGTACCGGGATGTGTGGCGCTTCAACCTGCAATACTTTGCCCGCTGGCTCGACAGGCACGACGAGCGGATGGAACTCGATCGCGAGGAGCGCGGCGTGACTTTCCAGGTCGTGCGCGAAATCGGCAGCACCGTCGAACTCGAGCTTCTTGCCGCAGCCAGCCTCAATCGCAGCGATTACATGCTGCGTCCCAAGCTGAGCTGGAAATTCGCGCCTGAATGGCGCGCCACTGCGGGCATGGACATCTTCCATGGACCCCAGCAGGGCATGTTCGGCCGCTTCGACGAGCGGGACCGCGTTTATATGGAAGTCCGGCGCTGGTTCTGAATCGGGCTGGACGCCACCAGCGCGCGCTGAAGTGCTTCGAGTTCGGCGCGCCTCTGGAACATCCGGTAGAAGCTGCGCGAATCGTCATCGGAGCGGCCGGCATGCGTGTCGATCAGATGATCCAGCCGTTGCTGGCAGAGATGCATCAGCACTGCAGGGGCGCCGACTCGCGGGCAGATCTTCTCCGGGCCGACCATCTGATAACCCAGCAGGCGCCGATAAAAGCCGGCATGGCGCGGATGGACCTCGATGAACACGTCGGTGACGCGGTAGGTCAAGCGGGCGATGATGTACAGGATCTGCATCATGCCTGCCAGGGCTTCATGCGAACTGTGCTCGGGATCCATCGCCAAGCGTGTGATTTCGCACACTTGGCCGCCGTTTTCGCGTGCCGCGTCGATTTCGGCGCGATAAAGTGTGTCTGCTAGGAGGCCTCTGCCTGCGTCAAGGCATAAAGTCAAAGTGGCGACGGCGTGATCGCCCTTGCAGGCTGCGACCGTGATGTCCCGCTCGTCCAGGCTTTCACCCTGGCCGTAGGGGAAAAGGCCGCGTGAGGAGTACATTCGCTCGATGAGCCGAGCCGTGTTGCGCTTGAGTGCCTCCGTGCCGTTGGCGATGCGGAGTTCGTAGCCATCCCGGATCAGCCTGAAATCGGGGTTCAGGCGAAAGGAGTCTGCTGGGTGCTGTGATTTCCAGGCCGGTGCCGGATTCAGGGTGGTGCCGGGAAAGAGGGCGAGTGCATGATGTGAGCGGGTCGCCAGGTCAACGGCGCGGCGCTGAGAGGAAGCGTCCATGGGTAGTGCGATCCTTCGCGTTCGTTCGTTCGATTACGCCCTTGTCCTAGGTTGGCGCATGTTCGGTGTCGACTTGCTTCTTCGAAAACCCCGGCACTCTAGCCAGCAGACGCACACAGCAGTGTAAGGGATTGTGTGCATTTGTTCCTCGGAACATATTACACAGCTTTGTAGCATTTTGCTGGGGCTTGTCGTCGTATCATAGCGGGCTATGAATCCTGGGAGGAACTAGAACATGATCCGGAAGTCTTCGAGTGTGCTCGCCTGGGTGTGGCGCGCTGTGTTCATGCTGGCTGCAGGGGCGCTGCTTTCCGCCTGCGCAAGTTCGTATCCGCCGGCGCCGGCTGCCGCTGCCGACTCGGAGTACAACTACGTGATCGGGCCGGGCGACAACGTCAACATCGTTGTCTGGCGCAACCCCGAGTTGTCGATGTCGGTTCCTGTGAGGCCTGATGGCAAGATCACCACGCCGCTGGTCGAGGATCTGCCTGCAATGGGCAAGGATGCCTCCACGTTGGCACGAGACATCGAGCAGGAGCTCGCCAAGTTCATTCGCGATCCGGTGGTGACCGTGATCGTCACCGGTTTCGTCGGCCCCTACAGCGAGCAGATCCGGGTGATCGGCGAAGCGGCCGAGCCCAAAATCTTGCCTTACAACCAGAAGATGACGCTTCTCGACGTCATGATCGCCGTCGGCGGCATGACGGAGTTCGCCGATGGCAACAACGCGACCATCCTGCGTACCGCCGAGGGCAACAAGCAGTACAGCGTCCGCATCCGTGACCTGGTCAAGCGCGGCGATGTCTCGGCAAACGTCGAGATGCGTCCGGGCGACGTCCTGATCATCCCGCAAAGCTGGTTCTGATTCGCCAGTCCGCCAACCTCCGGAGTCCGCTCGGCGCGCCTGCGCCCGGTGGCGGACTTCGTGTCGATGAAGAAATCTGATGGAAGAGCTCGTAACACAAATCGTCGGTTACCTGCGCGGCATGTGGCGCTTTCGCTGGTGGGGGCTGGCATTCGCATGGGTTGTCGGGCTTGCTGCCGGGGTGTTCATCTATCTCATGCCCGATCGGTACGAGTCGACGGCACGTATCCACGTCGATACCCAGTCGGTGCTGCGGCCGCTGATGTCCGGCCTTGCCGTGCAGCCCAACATCGACCAGCAGATTGCCATGCTGAGCCGGACATTGATCAGCCGGCCCAACGTCGAGAAGCTGATCACGATGGCGGATCTGGATCTCGACGTGCGTACGCCCGAGCAGCGCGAGGCGCTGATCGGCAGGCTCATGAAGGATCTGCAGATTCGCTCGGCGGCCAGCACCAACCTCTTCATGCTCGCCTATTCGGATACGCGGCCGGACCGTGCCCAGCGCGTCGTTCAGTCCCTGGTTTCACTGTTCGTCGAATCAGGGCTGGGTGGCAAGCGCCAGGATTCAGATGCCGCACGTCGCTTCATCGAAGAGCAGATTCGCAACTACGAGCAGAAACTGGTCGAGGCGGAAAATCGCGTCAAGGAGTTCCGTCTGCGCAACATGACGTTGCTCGGCGATGGTGCCAGGGATTACGTCGCGCAAATCGCCATGATCACTGGGCAGCTTCAGCAGGCTCAGCTCGAATTGCGCGAAGCGGAAAATGCACGTGATGCGATGCAGCGCCAATTGGTGGGCGAGGAGCCCGTCCTGCTGCCGCAGACTCCGCCCAACTCTGCAGTCTCGATTCCGGAGATCGATGGTCGTATCGATGCGCTGCAGCGCAATCTCGATGATCTGCTGCAGCGCTACACCGAACAGCATCCCGATGTGATCGGAGCACGCCGCGTCATCGAAGAGCTCGAAGGGCAGAAGCGCAAGCAGATCGAGGAGATGCGCGCACTTGGCGGCGGCTCCCAGTTCGGGGCGCTGAACTCCAATCCGGTTTTCCAGCAGATGAAGCTGGCCCTGGCCGAATCCGAATCCCGCGTCGCCTCGATGCGCGCGCGCGTCGGGGAGTACCAGGCCCGCCTGGATCAGTTGCGCGAGCTTGCCAAGCGCGTGCCCGAGATCGAGGCCGAACTGGCACAGCTCAACCGCGACTACGCCGTGCATAAGACCAATTACGACAGTCTCGTGGCACGGCGTGAGTCGGCCACGATGTCGGTCGAGATGGATGCCCAGGGCGGGGTCGCCGATTTCCGCGTGATCGATCCACCCACGCTGCCCACCAAGCCATCGGCGCCGAACCGCGTCCTGCTGCTGCCGCTGGCGGCACTGGCCGGCCTGGCTGCGGGGTTTGCGCTGACTTTCCTGGTCAGCCAGTTGCGTCCCGCATTTGCCGACGGACGCAGCCTGCGCGAGATCACCGGGCTTCCGGTCCTGGGGGCGGTATCCATGCTGCAGACGGCGGAACGCAGGAGCAAGCGGAAACGTGGGTTGGCGGCGTTCGGCAGCGGACTCGTTGCGTATGCCGCGAGCTTTGCCATTGCTGTTGCGGTACTCAAACTGATCCAGGGCTGAATGGAAACGAAACGATGAGTCTTATCGAAAAAGCGGCACAACGCCTTGACCAGTTGAAGCAGGCCTCGGGCGAGTCCGCAAGCGAGTTGCCGGCCCAGCCCTCTGCGGTCGACAAGCCCGAAGCCGAAACGGCTGCCATCCGGTCGTCCGAAGTGCCCAAGGCAGCTGCTGGCCACGCATTCAGCCGCGTTGTGTCGCGGGTTGCGCAGATCGACCTGCAGCGCTTGCATTCCCTCGGCCTGGTGACGCCCGATCATCCTCGCAGCAGCATCGCCGAAGAGTATCGGGTCATCAAGCGCCCCTTGTTGCGCAATGCCACGGCAACCGGTGCGGCCAAGATCGACGACGGCAACCTGATCATGGTGACCAGCGCCTTGCCGGGTGAAGGCAAGACCTTCAATGCGGTCAACCTCGCCATCAGCATGGCGATGGAGCTCGATTACACGGTCCTGCTCGTCGATGCGGACGTGTCGCGCCCTTCGGTGCTCAGGCAGCTCGGGCTGCCGCCGGAGAAGGGCCTGATGGACGTGCTGGCCGGGGACGTCACCGACCTCAGCGAAGTCCTGATGCGCACCAACATCGAGAAGCTCTCGATTCTGCCCGCGGGCATGCCGCATCAGCGTGCGACCGAGCTGCTTGCATCCGATGCCATGACGCGCCTGCTCGAGCAGATGGCGAGCCGTTATCCGGACCGGATCATCGTGTTCGATTCGCCGCCTTTGCTGGTGACCACCGAGTCGCGCGTGCTGGCGACGCACATGGGGCAGATCGTCGTGGTGGTGGAAGCCGAACGCACCACGCATGCCACGGTCAAGCAGGCGCTCTCCACCATCGAAAGCTGCCCCATCAAGCTGATGGTGCTGAACAAGTCCCGGGGGCAAGGGGCTGATTCGATCTATGGTTATGGCTATGGTTACGGGTATGGCGACGCACTGCGTGAGCAGGCGGCTTGAGATGCGTACACGGATGACGCCTGCGCTGTCTACGCTCGCGCTTGCCGTGTTCATGACGGCGCCGGCGGCTGCGCAGACGGTGAGCATCACGCCCAGGCTCGATACCGGCCTGACATGGACGGACAACGTTGATGCCTCGGACGCCAACCCCCGGAAGGACTGGGTCGCTGAAATATCGCCGGGTATCGGAGTGTCGCGGGAGTCCGGACGTTTTCGCGGCTACCTGAATGCCAGTCTGCGCAACCTGGTTCATGCTCAGGCAACCGACAAGAACGAGACCTATCTGGCCTTTCGTGGCAACGGCGAGTTCGAGGCCATCGAGGACGCGGTGTTCATCGCGCTGGCGGGCTCGATCAGCCGTACCGATACTTCGGCATTCAGCCGCCGTGGCGGCGGCGATTCGCTCAGTGCGGACAAGGCTGACGAAACGCGCATGTGGTCGATCGCGCCGCGTTACCAGTTCAGGTTCGGCGATGCGGGCATGGGCCGTCTGGGCTATGAATCCCGCTGGCTGCGGGGCGGCAGTGGGACCCTGGCAGATACTCGGCAGGAGCGCTGGACACTGGCGGTATCCGATCCAAGTGCCTTGCGCCTTTTTGGCTGGGGTATCGATCTGGCGCGCACCGACACGACCTTCGAACAAGGTTCAGGCCGGGACGTCACCCAGGAAATCGGCCGCGCCACCTTGTTCGTCAATATCGATCCGCAATTCAGGCTGCGGCTGATCGGTGGCTATGAGTCCAACGACTATGATCTGGTCGAGGGAGAAGAAGGCTCCATCTGGGGGGCGGGTTTCGACTGGTATCCGACCGAGCGCACCAGCATTTCCGCCATTGCCGAGGATCGGATCTTCGGCACTGGCTACGACGTTCAACTCCAGCACCGCATGGCCCGGTCCACGTGGAATTTCTCGGCTAGTCGCGACATCTCGTCCACTCTCGACGAATTGGCGGGGGGAGAAGTGCTGGATCCGGTGTTCCAGCTTTTCTATCTCCTCACCGATCCGAGCCTGCCCGAAGCCGAGCGCATGCGGCTGGCTCGCACCGCTTATGAGCGTGCGGGCGGTGTCGGCATCCGTACCAATGCTTACTTCCTGCAACGTGCGATCGCTGCCGGCGTGTCTTTCACTGGTGCGCGAAATACCCTGTCGTTCTCTGTTCGGCGTGCCGAACGCGAGCGCCTGAATACTCTGGCAGGCTTCCTCGCTACCGACGATTTTGCCGAGTTTGATTACACCGATACGCGCTCGATGTCGGTCATGTTGCTGCACCGCTTGACGGGCACGTCGAACCTGAATGGCTCGATCACCCGCTCCAAGACCGAAGGCCAGGGGAGCAGCAATCGCGATGTCGATCGCCTGCTCTTCAATATCGGCATCACACGCCAGCTCAGCCCGGATACGACGGCCGGCCTCAATTATCGTCACAGCAAGACAACAGGCACGAACGACTACACCGAGAACTCCATCAGAGCCACTCTCGGAATGAGTTTCTGAGCGGATCGCAGATGTACGAATCATTCTTCAAGCTCAAGGGCAAGCCTTTCCAGCTCAACCCGGATCCGACCTTCTTTTATGGCAGCCGCGGCCACAAGCGTGCGATGGCCTACCTGGAATATGGTCTGCACCAGAGCGAAGGCTTCATCGTCATCACCGGCGAGATCGGTGCGGGCAAGACTACCATCGTGCGCAGCCTGCTCGAACAGCTCGACCCGGCGCAGGTCGTCGCGGCCAACCTCGTCAGCACCCAGATCGATGCCAGCGACATGCTGCGCATGGTCGCAGCGGCTTTTGGCGTGCCGGCCGGCAATCTGGACAAGGCCGGGCTGCTGCTTGCGCTCGAGACCTTTCTGGTATCGGTCGCTGCAGCCGGCAAGCGTGCGCTGCTGATCGTCGATGAAGCGCAGAACCTGACGCCGGCCGCGGTGGAAGAGCTGCGCATGCTGTCCAACTTCCAGCTCGAAGACCACGCCCTGCTGCAGAGTTTTCTGATCGGCCAGCCCGAGTTCCGCGAAATCATGCAAAGCGGCCGGATGCAGCAACTGCGCCAGCGTGTGATTGCCTCATACCACCTCGGGCCACTCGATTCGCAGGAAACCACGGGCTATATCGAGCATCGCCTCCGCCATGTCGGCTGGAGCGGCGACCCCATCTTCGAGTCCGGCGCCTACACCGCAATCTACGGCTATACGGGAGGCATTCCGCGCAAGATCAATACCTTGTGCGACAGGCTGCTGCTCGGCGCCTATCTGGCGGACCGCCATACGGTCAGCGAGGCCGACGTGCGCGAAACCATCGATGAACTGAAAGAGGAGTTCGCCGCCTCGCGCCCGTCGGATGCCGCAACGCCTGTGCAACTGCCCCAGGGCCTTGCGCTCGACCGGCTTGCGCTCGAGCGGCTGCAGGTATCGCCCGAACTCGTGAACCAGGTCGCGGAGATGGCCGCCAACACCGATATCCAGCGCATCGAGGCGCGCCTGACCAGTCTGGAACATTCGGTGTCCGCCACTCTGAACGTACTCAATCAGTTATTGCAGGCGGTGCGCAACGATGCGCCTGCCGAAGAGAAGGCCTCATGACCGTTTCCGCTTCATCCAGCGCGCCCGTCATCTGCGTCGTCGGCGCGCGCCCCAACTACATGAAGGTGGCGCCGATCATTCGTGCCTGCGCTGCCCATCAGCCGCCGATCCCGACGCTGCTGGTGCATACCGGCCAGCACTACGATCCGGCGATGAAGGATCGCCTCTTCGCCGATCTCGATCTGCCCGAACCGGACGTCAATCTGGCCGTCGGCTCGGGCTCGCACGCCGTGCAGACGGCCGAAGTCATGAAGCGCTTCGAGCCCGTCATCGATGAGCATGGTGCCCGGGCAGTGCTGGTGGTGGGCGACGTCAATTCGACGCTTGCCTGCGCGCTGGTGGCCAGCAAGCGCCACATCCCGGTGGTTCATGTCGAATCCGGCCTGCGCAGCAACGACCGCCGTATGCCGGAGGAAATCAACCGCATCCTGACCGACCAGCTCTCGGACATTCTGTACACCACCGAACGCAGCGCCCACGACAATCTCGTTCGCGAAGGGATTGCGGCCGAACGCGTCGTCTTCGTCGGCAACGTCATGATCGACAGCCTGCGCGCCAGCCTGCCCAAGGCGGTGCCGGCGGCCGATCTGCTTGCCGCAGCGGGCCTCGATGCCGGCCGGATCGCTGGCGGCTACGGCGTGGTCACCTTGCATCGGCCGTCCAATGTGGACGATGCCGACACCCTCGGCCCGATCATCGATGCGCTGAAACAGGTCAGCGCATCGTTGCCGCTGGTCTTCGCCCTGCATCCGCGCACCCGCAACAACCTCGAACGTTTCGGCATGCTCGACCGGGTGGAGCAGGGCAACTTCCTGCTCCTGCCGCCGCAGGGTTATCTCGAAATGCTCGGCCTGATGTCCGGCGCGCGTCTGGTGCTGACCGATTCGGGCGGCATCCAGGAAGAGACAACCGCGCTCGGCGTGCCCTGCGTCACGATCCGCGAGAATACCGAACGCCCGATCACGGTCGAGCAGGGTACGAATACGCTTGTCGGCATCGACCCGGAAGCCATCACCGTTGCCGCACGTGAAGTGCTGGGTACGGGCGGCAAGGCAGGGCGCATTCCTGAATTCTGGGATGGGCATGCCGCGGAGCGCATCGCTGCCCACCTGCATGGCTGGCTGGCGGCGGCCGAAGCCCATGCGACGAAGGCCTGACATGAACGATCGCATCACCAACGCCTTTACCTGCGACGTCGAGGACTATTTCCAGGTCTCCGCGCTGTCGCCGCATTTCCCGCGCGAAGGCTGGGACGCCGTGCCCTGCCGGGTCGAACGCAACGTCGACCGCATTCTCGAGATGCTCGATGGCCATGGTGCGCGCGGTACCTTCTTCACGCTCGGCTGGATTGCCGAGCGCTTCCCGCAACTGGTTCGCCGCATTGCCGACAACGGCCACGAAGTGGCCAGCCACGGCTACAGCCACGAGCGTGCCAGCGCGATGATGCCCGAAGCGTTTTCTGCCGACATCCGCCTGGCCAAGGCTGTGCTGGAAGACATCATCGGCCAGTCCGTCTCCGGCTACCGCGCGCCGAGCTTTTCGATCGGCACCGGCAATCTGTGGGCACACGACTGCATTGCCGAGGCCGGCTACGCCTACAGTTCCAGCGTCTATCCGGTCAAGCACGACCACTACGGCATTCCCGACGCGCCGCGCTTTCCGTGGCGGCTCGCCAATGGCCTGGTGGAAGTGCCGGTCACCACGGTGCGCGCCTTCGGCCGCAACTGGCCGGCAGGCGGCGGCGGCTTTTTCCGCCTGCTGCCATATTCGCTGTCGCGCTGGCAGATCGCGCGCGTCAATGCCGATGACAGGCGCCCGGCGATCTTCTATTTCCATCCGTGGGAAATCGACCCCGAGCAGCCCCGCGTACGGGAAGCCAGCGCCAAGACGCGCTTCCGCCATTACGTGAATCTGGAGCGCACCGCCGCGCGCCTCGACCGCCTGTTGTCCGACTTTGCCTGGGGGCGTGCGGATGAGGTTTTCCGCGACGCGGCCTGAATGGCTGGCAGAACAGGTGTACCGCATGCCAATCAAGGTCAAACCGCTTTCACCCGAGCACGCCGAGCGTTGGGACGCCTTCGTGCGTGAATGCCCGCAGGCGACTTTCTTCCACCTGTCGGCGTGGCAGGACATCGTGCGCACGGTGTTCCGTCATCGAACCTTCTTCCTGTTTGCCGAGCGCGACGGCGACATCATTGCCGTGCTGCCGCTGGCCGAGGTCAAGAGCCGGCTCTTCGGCCACGCCCTGACTTCGCTGCCGTTCTGCGTGTACGGCGGCATCGCCGCGGCCGAGGAGGCGGGCGACGAGGCCGTCGCCCTGCTCGAGCAGGAGGCTGACGCCCTTGCCCGCAAACTCGGCGTGCAGCATCTGGAATACCGCAATCTCGACCGTATTCGCCACGAGGACTGGCCGCGCCAGGATCTCTACGTGACTTTCCGCAAGGAAATCCTGCCCGAGGTCGAAGCCAACATGCTCGCCATTCCACGCAAGCAGCGCGCCATGGTGCGCAAGGGCATCAAGAACGGACTCGTCAGCCACATCGATGCGGACGTCGAGCGCTTCTTCGCGCTGTACTCCGACAACGTGCTGCGCCACGGCACGCCGGCATTGCCGAAGAAGTTCTTCCAGCGCCTGAAGGCCACGTTCGGCGATGATTGCGAAGTGCTCACCGTCACCGATGCCGACGGCCGGCCGCTTTCCAGCGTGCTCAGCTTCTACTTCCGCGACGAGGTGCTGCCCTATTACGCCGGCGACGATGTTGCCGCGCGCGAGCTCGCGGCCAACGATTTCAAGTACTGGGAGTTGATGCGTCGCGCCTGTGAGCGCGGCTGCAAGGTGTTCGACTACGGTCGCAGCAAGATCGGCACCGGCCCATACAGCTTCAAGAAGAACTGGGGTTTCGAGCCTCAGCCGCTGTCATACGAGTACCGCCTGTACAAGCGCGACGGCGTGCCGCAGAACAATCCGATGAACCCCAAGTACCGCGCCTTCATCGCTTTGTGGAAGCGCCTGCCGCTGGGCGTGGCGAACGCCATCGGCCCACACATCGTGCGCAACCTGGGCTGAGGGCGGGCAGGGCGAGAGGCGCTCTTGTCGTCAGCTTGCCGTTTGGGGCCTTGTTTCGTGGCTGTCCGGCGAGATCGGCAAGGCACGCTCAGTCGAACCCTGGAATGACTGGTTATCACATGGTGGCGATCGATGCAGTTGTCGTTGAGAGTGTTGGACGGGGGAGTGGTGTGAATCCTGACATCACCGCACGGCGCGGCCCGGGCCTGTCGGGCGTGGCCTTGGCGCTCGTCCTGGGACTGCTCTGGGTCGTGGGATGGTACTGGCAGACCGCGCGGGACATGGCCGGCATCTGGTGGCGCTCCGACACCTATGCGCATGGCCTGGTCGTGCTGCCGATCTTCGCCTGGCTGGTTTGGCGTGCGCGCGACCGCATGGCGGGCCTGGGGCCGCAGCCAAGCGGCTGGATGGCGCTGCCGGCGGCCGCGGCCGGCCTGCTGTGGCTGCTCGGCGGCCTGGCGAGCGTGGCTGCCGCCCAGCATTTCGCGCTGGTGACGATGCTGTTCTGCGTATTTCTCGGCAGCCTGGGCTGGAAGCTGGGGCGGGTGCTGCTTTTCCCCTTGTTGTTCCTGTTCTTCGCCGTGCCCATCGGCGATTTCATGCTGCCGACGCTGATGCACTACACGGCGGAATTCACCGTATGGGCACTGCGCCTGTCCGGCGTGCCCGTCTATCAGGAAGGCCTGCATTTCGTCGTGCCGAATGGACGCTGGTCGGTCGTCGAGGCGTGCAGCGGAAGCCGCTACCTGATCGCCTCACTGATGGTCGGTGCCTTGTACGCCTACCTCAACTACCGCAGCCTGCGGCGGCGTCTGCTTTTCATGCTTGTCGCGGCGATCGTGCCGATTCTGGCCAACTGGCTCCGTGCCTACATGATCGTGATGATCGGCTATCTGTCGGACAACACGCTGGCCGTCGGTGTCGACCACCTGCTGTATGGCTGGGTGTTCTTCGGCATCGTCATCTTTCTGATGTTCTGGATCGGGGGGCGCTGGCGGGAAGAACCGGTCTATCCAACACCACTGGCGGAGGCTGCGGATGCATCGGTTGCGGCACGACCCTGGGCTGCGGTGATGGTCCTGGCCCTCGCTGTGACGCCCTTTCCCGCCTTGCTGCGCGCGCTCGAAGCGCCGGTGGCTGCTTTCCCGGTGGCTTTGTCGGCGCCGGCGCCGGCTGCGGGCTGGTACGCGGAGGATGCGACGGCCATTGCTTATCGTCCGCACTATGCCGGTGCGCGGGTCGAAGCTTTCGGTGCTTACCGGGATGAGGCCGGCTCGCCGCCCGTCGGCTTGTCCATCGCCTGGTATTACGCGCAACGGGACGACAGCGAAATGCTCAAGTGGGGCAATGGCGTGGTATCGGCGCGGGAGGACGGCGTCGATATCCTGCGCCGCGAAGTGCGAAGCGTCGCCGGCGGGCTTGCGTTGGTGCAAACGCTGATCACCTCGCCCCAAGGCAACCTGCTGGTCTGGCATCTATATCGGCTGGACGGACTGAATTTCCATCGCGACAGCGAAGTCAAGCTGCGTCTCGCCCTCGAACGTCTGGTGGGCCGAGAGGACGCGTCGGCTGCCATCGTGCTGGCGACGCCAGTGGGAGACGACGCTGGCCGTGCGGGCCAGCGCCTGGAGGCTTTCCTTGGTGCGCATCTGGCGGCCATCGAAATGGCGGTGGACCGGACTGCGGAGAGTATTCCGGAATGAGCCTGCCGATGATTCCGTCCTCCGCAAGCGATGGCCGTCCGCTGGTGATGCACGTGCTGTACAGCTTCGATGTCGGCGGCCTCGAGAATGGCGTGGTGAATATCGTCAACCGCATGCCGGCGGAGCGCTTCCGCCACATGGTGGTCGCGCTCAGCCATTGTGCGGAGGGTTTCAGCAAGCGGGTGCAACGCGACGATGTCCAGTTCATCTCGCTGCACAAGCCGCCCGGCCATGGCGTCAAGCTGTATCCACGCCTGTTCCGGCTGTTTCGTGAGCACCGGCCGGCCATCGTGCATACACGCAACCTCGCCGCGCTCGAAGCCGCCGTGCCAGCCTGGGCGGCGGGTGTGCCGGCGCGTGTGCATGGCGAACACGGCTGGGATGTATCCGATCCCGGCGGCGTGCGGCGCAAATACCAACTCGTGCGTCGCGCCTACAGTCCTTTCGTTGCGCGCTATGTCGCGCTGTCGGGGCAGATCGAGCGCTATCTGGTCGAACGTGTCGGTGTGGCGGCGGCGCGCGTCGAGCGCATCTGCAACGGCGTGGACACCATTCGTTTCCAGCCGGCTCCGGGAGGCGTGCGTGTGCCGCTTGCGGACAGCCCCTTCGATACCCCGGATGCACTCGTCGTCGGTACCGTCGGTCGCTTGCAGGTGGTCAAGGATCAACTGAACCTGGTCCGTGCATTTGCCGTCGCGCGCAGGGATGGAGGCGAGGCTGCCGCTCGCCTGCGGCTCGTCATTGCCGGAGAAGGTCCGCTCAGGCCAGCGATCGAGGATGAGGTCAGGCAGCAGAACCTGGCCGATGTCGTATGGATGGCAGGCGAACGAAAGGATGTGCCTGAAGTGATGCGCAGCCTGGACATCTTCGCGCTGCCGTCCAGGGCGGAAGGCATTTCCAACACCATTCTCGAGGCGATGGCCAGCGGCTTGCCGGTGGTGGCGACCGATGTCGGCGGCAATGGCGAGCTGATCGAGGCCGGGCGCACGGGGCTTTTGGTGCCGGCAGAGGAGCCGGTCACGATGGCCGAGGCGCTGATGTGCTACGCTTCGAATGCTGCGCTGCAGAATTCACATGGACTAGCCGGCCGTCAACGGGTGGAGCAGGGCTTCAGCCTCGACGCCATGGTGGCGCGCTATACCGAACTTTACGAACGCCTGCTGCGACGGCGTTCGCCCTGAGGAAGGATGATTGAGCATGTGCGGCATTGCCGGCCTTTTTGACACGCGCGGCAAGCGCGACTTCGATCGCGAGCTGATGCGGCGTATGAACGATATTCAGCACCATCGCGGTCCGGACGAAGGGGGCTACCACTTCGAGCCCGGCGTTGCGCTGGCGCATCGCCGCCTGTCCATCATCGACCTCGCCACTGGCCAGCAGCCGCTGTTCAACCAGGACGGCTCGGTCGGCATCGTCTTCAACGGCGAGATCTACAATTTCCAGGAGCTCGTGCCCGAGCTCGAGGCGCTGGGTTACGTGTTCCGCACCCGCAGCGACACCGAGGTCATCGTCCATGCCTGGCAGGCCTGGGGCGAGGACTGCGTGCAGCGCCTGCGCGGCATGTTCGCCTTCGCGATTCACGACCGCAAGCGCGACACGCTGTTCATGGCGCGCGACCGCCTGGCGGTCAAGCCGATGTTCTACGCGCTGCTCGACGACGGCACGCTGGCCTTCGGCTCGGAGCTGAAGGTGCTGATGCAGCACCCCGGGCTCGACCGCCGCATCGACCCGCTGGCGGTGGAAGAGTATTTCGCGCTGGGCTACGTCGCCGAGCCGCGTACCATCTTCCTCGGCGCGAAAAAGCTCGGGCCGGGCGAATCGCTGTGCATCCGCCGCGGCCAGCCGGTGCCCGAGCCGAAGCAGTACTGGGATGTCCGCTTCACGCTCGACAACCCCTTGTCGCTCGACGATGCCACTGCTGAACTCACCGAGCGCCTGCGCGAATCCGTGCGCCTGCGCATGATTTCCGAAGTGCCCTTGGGCGCCTTCCTGTCGGGCGGGGTGGATTCCAGCGCCGTGGTCGCCACCATGGCGGGCCTGTCGGACGAGCCGGTCAACACCTGCTCCATCGCCTTCGACGATCCGAAGTTCAACGAGTCCGAGTTCGCGCAGATGGTCGCGGACCGCTACCGCACCAATCACTTCATCGAAACCGTCAAGTCGGATGACTTCGACCTCATCGACACGCTTGCGGCGCTGTACGACGAGCCCTATGCCGATAGCTCCGCCATTCCCACCTATCGCGTCTGCCAGCTTGCGCGCAAGAAGGTCACGGTGGCGCTGTCGGGCGACGGCGGTGACGAGAGCTTTGGCGGCTACCGCCGCTATCGCATGCACCTGATGGAAGAGCGCATGCGCTCGGCGCTGCCGCAAGGTTTGCGCCAGCCCTTGTTCGGCCTGCTCGGCCGCATGTATCCCAAGGCCGACTGGGCGCCGCGCGTGTTCCGCGCCAAGACCACCTTCCAGGCCATGGCACGCGATTCTGTCGAGGCCTATTTCCATAGTGTGTCGATTCTGCGCGGCGACATGCGCAGCAAGCTCTTCAGTGCCGATTTCCTCCGCAAGCTCGGTGGCTACGATGCGCTCGAAGTGTTTCGCCGCCACGCCGCCAAGGCCGGCACCGACGATGCGCTGGCGCTGATCCAGTACCTGGACCTCAAGACCTACCTGGTCGGCGACATCAACACCAAGGTCGACCGCGCCAGCATGGCCCACTCGCTGGAAGTGCGCGAACCGCTGATGGACCACGAATTGGTCGAATGGCTCGCCACCTTGCCATCTTCCCTGAAGATCCAGGGCAACGAAGGCAAGTACGTTTTCAAGAAGGCGATGGAGCCGTTGCTGCCCGACGACGTGCTCTACCGGCCCAAGATGGGTTTTGCCGTGCCACTCGCGCGCTGGTTCCGCGGTCCGCTCAAGCAGCGCGTGCGCGAGGCCGTGCTGGGCGACACGCTGGCGGCGACCGGCATGTTCAAGCGCGATTACCTGCAGCACCTGGTCGATGCCCACCAGTCGGGCGCGCGCGACTATAGTGCGCCGCTGTGGACGCTGCTGATGTTCGAGGCCTTCATGCGCAGAAACGAGGCTGTGTCCGCCATCTCGCCGGCATTGGCCGAAGCGGTTTGAATGACCATGCGCATCCTTCACATACTCGATCATTCCCTGCCGCTGCACAGCGGCTACACCTTCCGTACCGCGGCCATCCTGCGCGAGCAGCATGCGCTTGGCTGGGAGACGGTCCACCTGACGACGCCCAAGCAGGGCTTTTCCGACATGGAGGCGGAAGAGGCGGATGGCCTGCGCTTCCACCGCACGCCGGCGCCGCAGGACACAGGCCTGATTGCGCAGATGCGCCTCACCGCGGGGCGTATCGACCAACTCGTCGCCGAGTTCACGCCTGATCTGATTCATGCGCATTCCCCGGTACTCAATGCCTTGCCAGCAGAGTGGATCGGCCGCAGGCGCCGGATCCCCGTGGTCTACGAGATGCGCGCCTCATGGGAGGATGCCGCAGTCGATCATGGCACGACCACCGAGGGCAGCCTGCGCTATCGTGTCTCGCGTGCGCTCGAAAGCTTCGCCCTGCGTCATGCCGACCAGATCACCACGATCTGCGAAGGCCTGCGCGGCGACATCCAGGCGCGTGGCATCCCGGCCGACAGGATCACCGTGATTCCGAATGCGGTCGATGCCGACTCCTTTCAGTTCGGCGCCGAAGCCGATCCGGCCTTGCGCAGCGAACTCGGCCTCGACGGCTGCACCGTGCTCGGCTTCGCCGGCTCGTTCTATGGCTACGAGGGACTCAATCTGCTGGTGTCGGCCACGGCCAGACTGGCGGCGCGCTATCCGGACATCCGCCTGCTGATGGTCGGCGGCGGCGTGCAGGAGGACAGCCTGCGCAGCCAGGCCGCGGCGGAGGGCATCGCCGACCGCGTCATTTTCACCGGCCGGGTACCGCACAGCCGGGTGCAGAAATATTATGAACTCATCGACGTGCTCGCCTATCCGCGCCTGCCGATCCGCCTCACCGAACTCGTCACGCCGCTGAAACCGCTCGAAGCCATGGCCCAGGGGCGGATGTTCGTGGCTTCGGACGTCGGCGGCCATCGGGAGCTCATTCGGCACGGCGAGACCGGTTTCCTGTGCAAGGCCGGCAGCGTCGACGCGCTGGCCGATGCCATCGCCGATGTGCTCGAGCATCGCGAGCGCTGGCCTGCGATCCGCCGCCAGGCGCGCGATTTCGTCGAGCGCGAGCGGACCTGGGCCAATAGCGTCGGCCGCTACCGCGAAGTCTATCGGCGTGCGCTTGCCTGCCATGGCCGTGAATCCGTCCTTGTCGAGGTGCGTTGATCATGTGCGGCATCCATGGCTTGTACCGTTTCGATGGCACCCGCGTCGACCCTGCGCAGCTCAGCGCCATGGGCGATGTCACCGTCCACCGCGGCCCGGACGACGAAGGCCAGCACATCGACCCGAATGGCCGCTGCGGTATCGCGATGCGCCGGCTGTCGATCATCGACCTTGCCGGCGGCCACCAGCCGATCTCCAATGCCGACGACAGCGTATGGCTGGTATGCAACGGCGAGATCTACAACTTCCGCGAGCTGCGCGCAGAACTGCAGGCTCGCGGCTATCGTTTCAAGACCGGCTCGGACAGCGAGGTGCTGCTTCACCTCTATGACCAGATGGGCGACGATTTCGTCCACCGGCTGGACGGCATGTTCAATTTCGCCTTGTGGGATGAGCGTCGCAAGCGCCTGCTGATCGGCCGCGATCATCTCGGCGTCAAACCGCTGTACGTGCATCAGTCGGGCGCCATGCTGGGTTTCGCCACCGAGGCCAAGGCCTTGCTGCAACTGCCCGGCATGCGGGCGGAGCTCAATCGCGAAGTGCTCGGCGACTACCTGCATCTGGGCTACGTGCCGGCGCCGCAGTCGATGTTCAAGGGCATCCGCAAGCTGCCGCCGGCCACCTTGCTGGCGGTGGAGAACGGCGAGGTCAGGGAGTGGCGCTATTGGCGCCTGCCGTCGCGCATCGACCGCGCGCCGTCGGAGGCCGAGTGGGTCGAGCGCATCCGCAGCGGCATGGAAGCCGCGGTACATCGGCAGATGGTGTCGGACGTGCCGATCGGAGCTTTCCTGTCGGGCGGCGTCGATTCCAGTGCGGTGGTCGCCTACATGGCGAAGCACTCCGAGCAGCCGATCCGCACCTACGCCATCGGCTTCGAGGGCGGGGAAGCGGAGCGCCTGTACAACGAGCTGCCCTATGCGCGCCAGGTGGCCACGCTGCTGGGAACCGAGCACCACGAGATCGTCGTGCGGCCGGATGTCGTCGGCCTGCTGCCGAAGCTGCTGTGGCACATGGACGAGCCGGTGGCGGACTCGGCTTTCATCACCACCTACCTGGTGTCGGAGTTCGCCCGTCGAGACGTCAAGGTGATCCTGTCCGGCGTCGGTGGCGACGAGCTGTTCGGCGGCTATCGCCGCTATCTGGGTGACCATTACGTGCGCAAACTGCAGCGCCTGCCGCGCTGGTCGCGGCTGCTGCTGTCGCGCACCGCGGGGCTGCTGCCGAGCGATCGCCATTCGACGCTGCTCAACACCGTGCGGCTGGCGCGCGGCTTCCTGGCCTCGGCGGAACTGTCGGCCGATGATCGTTACCGGGCCTACCTGCAGGTGCTCGAGCGTGAAACAGTTGCTGCCCTGACCCGCGGTGCAGGGGGCGGCAGCGATGCGCTGGCCGCGGCCTTCGCCGCAGCGGGGCAGGACGATGCGCTCAACCGCATGTTCGCGGTGGACGCCGAGACCCAGCTTCCCGACGATCTGCTGCTGCTCACCGACAAGATGAGCATGGCGGTGTCGCTGGAATGCCGCGTGCCGCTGCTCGACCGGCAACTGGTCGAGCTGGCCGCCGCGATTCCCGAGTCCCTGAAAGTGAAGAACGGCCGCCTCAAGCATCTGATGAAGGATGCGCTGGCCGACATCCTTCCGCCCGACATCCTCGACCGCAAGAAGCGCGGCTTCGGCACGCCGATGGGCGCCTGGCTCAAGCGCGATCTCGCCCCGGTGCTGCGGCGCCTGCTTGCACGCGACGTGGTGCACGACCGCGGCCTGTTCGACGCCGACGTCGTCGCCCGCCTGGTCGCCGACCACGAGGCCGCCCGCATCGACGGCACCGATGCGTTGCTTGCCCTGATGAACCTCGAGATCTGGAGCCGGCTCTACCTCGACGGCCATTCTCCCGACGACGTCACCGCAGAGTTGAAGAGCCTCATCGCATGAAGATTCTTTACGTTTGCCACCGCTTTCCGTTCCCGCCCAAGCGCGGAGGCAAGATCCGTCCCTTCAACATGATTCGCCATCTGTCGCAAAGGCATGAGGTGAGCGTGTGCTCGCTCGCCCGCAGCGAGGCCGAAGCGCAGGAGGGCAGGGGCATCCAGCCGCATTGCGCGCGCTTCGAGATGGCGGTGGTATCCAACCCGGTCCAGACCGCGCGCATGCTTGCCCGGCTGCCGAGTCCCGTACCGTCCTCGATGGGCTATTTCTACTCGCCCGAACTCGCGCGCAAGGTCGATGCGCTGCTCGCCAGCGAACGCTTCGATCTCATCTTCGTGCATTGCTCTTCGGTGGCGCAGTATGTGGAGAAGGTGCGTGGGATTCCCAAGATCCTCGACTTCGGCGACATGGATTCGCAGAAGTGGCTGGAGTACGTCAATTACAAATCCTTTCCGCTCAGCATGGGCTACTGGCTGGAGGGCACCAAGCTCGTGCGCGAGGAAAAGCGCCTCGCCCGTCGCTTCGACCTGTGCACCGCCACCACCCGTGCCGAATGGGAGACGCTCGAGTCCTACGGTACCGGCGTGTCGTCCGACTGGTTTCCCAATGGCGTGGACGCGGACTTCTTCAAGCCCGATGGCGACGGCTACGATCCGGACACGATCAGCTTCATCGGCCGCATGGACTACTACCCCAACCAGGAAGCCATGTTCCGCTTCTGCGACGAGGTCTGGCCCTTGCTGCGAAGCCGGCGCCCCGACATGAAGCTGCTCATCGTCGGCGCCGACCCCATTCCCGCGGTGCAGAAGCTCGGCGAGCGTGCGGGCATCACTGTGACCGGTTCGGTGCCCGACGTACGTCCCTACATCCTGCGCTCGGCGGCGATGGTCGCGCCACTCAACATTGCGCGCGGCACGCAGAACAAGATCCTCGAAGCCATGGCGATGGGCGTGCCGGTCGTCTCCAGCCGTATCGCGGCGGGCGGTGTCGATGCGGTGGCGGGGGAGCATCTCCTCGTCGCCGACAGCGCACAGGAGTATGCCGAAGCCGTCGCCAGCATCATCGAACAGCCCGCCGAGCGCGACCGCCTCGCCCGAGCCGGGCGCGAACGCATGTTGTCCCACCACGCCTGGCCGCGGTCCATGGAACGGCTCGATACCATCCTCGACCGCTGTCTCGACGAATTTCAAAGCAAACACGGAGCAACGCAATGAAGATCAGTATTTTCGGCCTCGGTTACGTTGGAGCGGTGTCGCTCGCCTGCCTTGCGCGCGACGGCCACCAGGTCATCGGCGTCGATATCGACCAGAGCAAGCTCGATCTCATCAAGTCAGGCACCACGCCGGTGGTGGAAGAGGGCATGGTCGATCTCATGGCCAGCGTCGCCGCCAGTGGCCGCGTCAGCGTCACCACCGATGCCGGTCAGGCGCTGCTCGACAGCGATGTCTCGCTGATCTGCGTGGGCACGCCTTCGGCGTCCAATGGCAGCCAGGACCAGGGTGCGGTATTGCGCCTGGCGGCCGACCTCGGCAAGGCCATCGCGAAGAAGTCGACACCGCACGTGCTGGTGTTCCGCTCCACGCTCGTCCCGGGCACCGTCGAGAGCACGCTGATTCCCATTCTCGAGGCCGAATCCGGCAAGCGCGACGGCGAAGGCTTCTTCACCTGCTTCCAGCCCGAGTTCCTGCGCGAAGGCTCGTCCATCCGCGATTACGACAAGCCGCCCTTCACCGTCGTCGGCGCCAACCACGATCAGCCGGTCGAGCGCCTGCGCGAACTCTTCGGCCATCTGCCGTGCAAGTTCCTGCGCACCTCGGTGCGTGCGGCCGAGACGATGAAATATGCCTGCAACAATTTCCATGCCCTCAAGATCACCTTCGCCAACGAAACCGCGCGCCTGTGCGGGGCGCTGGGGGTGAATCCGTTCGAGGTCATGGAACTGGTCTGCCAGGATACCCAGCTCAACATTTCGCCCGCCTACCTGAAACCCGGTTTTGCCTTCGGCGGTTCGTGCCTGCCCAAGGATCTGCGCGCCACCACCTACCTGGCGAAGATGCACGATGTCGAACTGCCGATGTTGAGCGGTATCCTGCAGTCCAACCGCCAGCACATCGACCGCGCCGTCGCCAAGGTGCTCGAATCCGGCTGCCGCAAGGTCGGCATGCTCGGCCTGTCGTTCAAGACCGGCACCGACGACCTGCGCGAAAGCCCGCTGGTGACGCTGGCCGAGCAGCTCATCGGCAAGGGCGTGCAACTGGCCATCTACGACCCGGACGTGCAGCTGTCGCGCTTGCTTGGCGCGAACCGTCGTTTCATCGAGACCCAGTTGCCGCATATCGGCGACCTGCTCCAGCCTGACCTCGATGCCATCATCGCCGATGCCGAGATGCTGATCGTCGGCGTCTCCAATGCTGCGATCTTCGATGCCCTGGCGACGCACGTACGGCCCGAGCAGAAGGTGCTGGATCTGGTGAACCTGCCCAACGGCAAGGCGCTGCGCGCCGAAGTCGAAGGGCTCTGCTGGTGAGAGCTGCCGTGGAGCGGCAGAACAGCGCGGCGAGATCACGTATCTGGCTGCGCCTGTTCTGGCTGTCCGCCGTATTGACGCTGGCGGTGGGCGCCACGCTCGTGCCGCACCTGCGCGACTCCACCGAACTGGTGCGCATGCGCAACGCCTTGCTGCTGCAATCCGAGCCGGCAGTGTACGACTGGACGCCTGCAAACGTGCCGGCCGGCTTCGCCGTCGAAAGGGCAGAGCCGCTGCCGCTCTACGCCGACATCGTCACCCGCGATCAACTGAAGGTCGACGGCGACGACTGGGCCACTGCGCTCGCCATCGGCCGCCATCTGTTGCCCGATGGACGGAGGCAGGGCGGCGCGATCCAGGCCGATCTCGCCGATACCTACACGCGCATCACGCAGCAGGGCGAGGGCTACTGCGGCGACTATGCCGACAGCTTTACCGGCTTCGCCACTGCTGCCGGGGTGTTCTCGCGGCCGTGGGCGTTTTCCTTCGACGGTTTCGGCGGGCACGGCCACATCTTCAACGAGATCTGGGACAGCCAGCGGGCACGTTGGGTCATGATCGACGTGTTCAACAACTTCTACGTCATCGATGCCAGCGGCGAGCCGTTGTCGGCCATGGCTTTCCGTGCCGCGCTGGAGGCAGGTGCGGGTGACCTGCGCCTGATCCCGTTGGATCCCTTGGCCAGCCCCGGTTTCCGTGAGGAGGCGAAAGCGTTCGACTACTACCGTCGCGGTTTGCCCGAATGGTACATGTGGTGGGGCAACAACGTGTTCGAATACGACCAGGCATTGCTGGTGCAATTGCTGGGAGGTGTGCACCGGGCCCTTGAGCAGTTGGGAGGTGTGGTGTCGGGCGTTCACCCAGGCATTCGCATTCTGGCTACCGAGCAGAATGCGGTGCAGCGAGATGCGATGCAGATGCTGCGTGTCCGACTTTGGGCTGCCTCTGCTCTAGGCGCGCTGTGCTGCCTGTTCTTCGTCATCTGGCTGATTCGCAGGCGTGCACGCACTGCTGTTGATTCCAATTGAGTGTGTTGATGTCTGATTCCTCCGCACATATTGTCCAGCCCAGGGTCATGCCTGCCCTCTGCATCGTCGGGCCCTTGCCGCCACCCTCCGGTGGTATGGCCAATCAGTGCGAGCAGCTTGTCCGCCTGCTGCGCCAGGAAGGGGTTCAGGTTGAGCTTGTGCGCAACAACGCGCCCTACAAGCCCGAATGGGCAGGGCGTATTCCTGTGTTGCGTGCGCTGTTCCGTCTGCTCCCCTACCTGGCTGGGCTGTGGTCGGCTGCGGGGCGGGTGCAGGTCATGCATGTTCTTGCCAACTCCGGCTGGGCCTGGCACCTCTTCGCCGCGCCGGCGGTATGGATCGGGCGTGTCCGTGGCGTGAGCGTGATCGTCAATTACCGTGGCGGCAACGCCGACACCTTTTTTGCGGCGGCGCCACGCCACGTGCTCGCGACGCTTCGCATGGCAAGTGAGCGTGTCACGCCGTCCGGTTATCTGCAGCGTGTCTTTGCACGCCATGGCCTGGGGGCCGTGATCGTGCCGAACATCATCGATCTGTCGCGCTTCAGTCCGGCACTTGCACGTGATTTCGGCGATGCGCCGCATCTGATCGTGACCCGCAACCTCGAACAGATCTACGATATTCCGACCGCCATTCGCGCCTTTGAGCGCATCCGGAAGGTACTGCCCGGGTCACGGCTGACCGTCGCCGGAACCGGTCCCGAGCTCGGCCGCCTGCAGGCGCTGACCCGGGAGCTCGGTATCGAAGCTGCCGTGCACTTTGCTGGTCGTATCGACAATGCCGACATTCCTGCACTCTATGCGTCTGCCGACTGCATGCTCAATCCGAGCACCGTCGACAACATGCCGATTTCCATTCTCGAGGCTTTTGCCAGTGGTGTGCCGGTGATCAGTACCGATGCCGGAGGCATTCCCGACATGGTCGAGGATGGTGTTTCTGCGCGCCTCGTCCCGATCGGCGACGCCGAGCGCATGGCGGCCGAGGCTCTGCGCGTGCTTGCCGAGCCGGCATGTGCGGCTTCCATGCGCACCGCAGGCATCGAAGCGGTGGCGCGCTACGCCTGGCCCACGGTCAGGGATCAATGGCTCGATCTTTACCGGCGCATCGCCGGGCAACAGGATGCATGATGGGGCTCTACACTGCGCTTTGCGCCAATTTTCTTTTCCCGCTGCATGAGCGGCTCAAGCATCACGACTCGGTTGCGCTGCGCCGCCAACTCGAGGATAGCCAGCGGTGGCCTGCCGATCGCCTCGCGCAGTATCGTATTGAACGCTTGCGTGCCTTTCTCGGCCAGATCGGGCGGACGGTGCCCTATTACCGGGATCTGTTTGCACGTGAAGGGTTCGACCCCGGCAAAGTCGATACGCTTGCATCCCTCCAGGATTTGCCTTTTCTCACGAAATCCGTCATCCGTGCCAACGTCGAACAGCTCAAGGCGGAGGGGCACGGTCCGCTCAGCCGCTATAACACTGGTGGTTCCTCGGGCGAACCGCTGATCTTCTATATCGGTAAATCCCGCAAGAGCCACGATGTTGCTGCCAAGTGGCGGGCCACACGCTGGTGGGGGGTGGATATCGGTGATCCGGAGCTTGTAGTCTGGGGCAGCCCGGTCGAACTCGGTGCCCAGGACCGTGTCCGCCAATTGCGTGACGCACTCATGCGCAGTCACCTGCTGCCGGCTTTCGAGATGTCTCCTGCCAACCTGGATCGCTTTGTCGACACCATTCGTCGCGTGCGCCCGGCAATGCTGTTTGGCTACCCGTCCAGTCTGTCGCTGATCGCTGGCCATGCCAGGAAAAAGGGGGTCTCGATGGATGGACTCGGTATCAAGGTTGCTTTCGTCACTTCTGAACGCTTGTACGATGAACAGCGGGCGATCATTGGCGGGGTCTTCGGTTGCCCGGTCGCCAATGGCTACGGTGCGCGCGATGCGGGCTTCATCGCGCACGAGTGCCCGCATGGCAGCTTGCACATCAGTGCCGAAGACATCATCGTGGAAACTGTTGATGCCGAAGGTCGACCGACAGCGCCAGGGGTCGCGGGCGAGCTAGTGGTAACCCATATGGCGACGGCCGATTTTCCGTTCGTGCGCTACCGTACCGGTGATGTGGGCTTGCTGTCGCAAGATTTGTGCTCATGTGGGCGAACCTTGCCTGTACTGAGTGAAGTACAGGGCCGGACAACGGACTTCGTCGTTGCCCACGATGGCACGATCATGCATGGTTTGGCATTGATTTATTCGGTGCGTGATCTGCAGGGAGTCGAGTGCTTCAAGATTGTGCAGCAATCCCTTGATCGGACTGAAGTGCAGCTCGTTACAAATGCACAGTTCGACCCTGCGGACGAGCAAAAGATCGCGCGCGATTTTCGGAGCCGTCTTGGTGAGCAGGTTGAAGTGGCTGTGAGTCAAGTGAAAGAAATAATGCCCGAAAAATCGGGCAAATTTCGCTACGTCGTCAGCCACGTCAAGGTTTCGGCGACGGACTCCCCGGACAGCGCAGTAAAGGGCTGAGAAAGATGCCGATACGTGATCTCATAATCGTGGCGATAGTGGTCGTTGCTGCCGGCATGGCACTGCGTCGGCCATGGATCGGCGTGATGCTATGGACATGGCTCAGCATCATGAATCCGCATCGATACACCTGGGGATTCGCGTATTCAGCGCCCTTGGCTGCAGTGGCAGCCGGCGTGACCCTGCTGGGCCTGCTTGCCTCCAAGGAACGCCGCTCACCGTTTCTTGGTGCGCCGGTGACCTGGATGTTCGCCTTCGCCGTCTGGATGACGTTGTCCTGGCTGTTCGGCATAGATGTGGTCGGTGACTATGGACAGTGGACGAAGGTCATGAAAATCTACTTCATGACCTTCGTTGCGCTGATGCTGCTGCATAACAAGTACCACATCATGGCGTTTGCCTGGGTTTCCACGGCGTCGGTGATACTCCTCGCGGTCAAGGGGGGTGTCTACACCATTATGTCGGGCGGTGCTCATAGGGTGTGGGGGCCGCCCGGCAGTTTCATCGCGGACAACAACGAATTTGCCCTTGCCGTGATTATTGCGATTCCGCTGCTGCATTTCCTGCAACTTCAGGTTACGCGCTCCTGGATCCGGCAGGCCATGACGGTGGCGATCTTGCTGTCTGTTGCTTCAGCGCTTGGAAGCCATTCGCGCGGTGCGCTTCTTGCGTTGGGTGCGATGGGCGCGATTTTCTGGTGGCGAAGCTCCAAGAAAGGAGCAATTGCCGTGCTGGCTGTCTTCGTGGTGCTCATCCTGCTGCCGATGATGCCCGAGCATTGGTGGGAGCGCATGGGGACGATCAAGAGCTACGAAGAAGACACCTCCGCGATGGGGAGAATCAATGCGTGGTGGGTTGCGTGGGACGTTGCCAAGGACAGGTTTTTCGGTGCCGGGATGTCTTACCAGCACAATGAGCTTTTCATGTTGTACGGCCGCTACGAGAGCTTCGCTCGCGCAGCGCACAGCATCTATTTCCAGATTCTGGGCAATCACGGCTTCGTAGGTCTGTTTCTGTATCTTATGGTATGGGTTTCCACCTTCCGAATGGCGGGATGGCTGCGCAAGCATGGTGGAAAGCTTCCTGAAACCCGCTGGGTGGTGATGCTGGGCGCCATGGCGCAGGTGAGTCTCGTCGGTTATGCCGTAGGTGGAGCGTTTTTGTCGCTCGCTTACTTCGACCTGCCATATAACATCATGGTGATGGTTGTGCTGGCAAAGAATTGGGTGGAGCGGCGCGCCTGGGAGAAGGAGCCTACAGTCCCCTTTATGGAATATGCAGGCCTGCGCCGTCCCAAGCCGGAGCAGACTGCGTTGCCCCGGACCAACTGAAATTCTATGAATCTGATCAGACCCCTGCTAGCAGTTGCCTCTCCATCCGGATCGTCGGCCAGGTTGTCGGTGCTCATCTTTCATCGCGTCCTGCCTGTTCCAGATCCCGTTTTCCCCGGTGAGTTCGATGCTGTGCGGTTTGACCAGATGCTGACCTGGCTACGATCGGCATTCAACGTGTTGCCATTGGATGAGGCGATTGCGCGCGCGCGTACGGGATCCCTGCCAGCGCGCGCAGCTGCAATCACGTTTGACGATGGTTATGCTGACAACTGCGAGATTGCCTTGCCGTTGCTCAAGAAACATGGCGTTTCCGCGACTTTTTTCGTTGCAACCGACTTCATCGACGGGGGCCGCATGTGGAATGATTCCGTGATTGCGGCTATCCGCAACTGCCCATCTCCGGTACTGGATCTGTCCGAGCTTGGTCTGGGGCAATGGGCAGTAGCAACGAATTCTGAAAAACGTCAGACGATTGCCGGCCTGCTGGGAAAGCTGAAGTATCTACCACATACCGAACGGCTGGCTACAGTCGAGGCGCTCGCCGCGATATCGGGAAGCGAGCTGCCTGATGATCTCATGATGACCGGAGCTCAAGTGCGAGAGTTGAGATCTAACGGCATGGTGATCGGTGCCCACACATGCTCGCACCCGATCCTGTCGTCTCTCGACGTCGAGCACGCACGCACGGAGATCAATGAAGGTAAGCGCTGCCTCGAAAGCCTGCTGGGCGAACCAGTGAGTCTTTTTGCGTATCCAAACGGTAAACCGGGCAAGGATTACCGTGCGGAACATGTCGAAATCGTTCGTGAGGCAGGCTTCGATGCCGCGGTGTCCACGGCTTGGGGAGTTCTGGACAAGGCTGTCGATTTTTTCCAGATTCCCCGTTTCACGCCATGGGATCGAACGGAAATGCGATTTGGGTACAGAATGCTCCGTAATCTATTCGGCGCTCCGGCCGAGCGTGTGTGACTCGAATCCGTATCGTCGCCCCTGCGGCGCTTGTGATCGAAACATGCCTGATCGGCGGAGTGAATATGTCAGAATCGTTCTTTCGTTGATGCGGATATTGACTTTGGCGCAAAATCAATGATTACCTCAAATAATCACCATGATTTCGATCTGCCCGGTTTGCATGCCGAAGTTTTGTCGCGTAATCCTGCTCTCGCTGATATCGATGTGAGTGGCGAGCTTGGGGCGTTCATCAATGGGCTTGATGAACAGGACCCATACAGGGGTTATAGCTATATTTCACAATCTCTTGTTGACCGGCTCGACCAGTTGGTGAGGCGGCTGGGTCCGAAGGCTGCGCCTGAATTCCTCAATCTACTATTGCTGGAATTAATCGCTCAGTTCGACTCTCGCTTCGAGAAAAGCGGGTTGCATGACGATTTCAGGCCTGAGTTCGCACGTAATTTCGACAGAATTCTTGCTGATATCAGAACTCCTCCCGAGGCACCAATGATTGGGCTGGGCAGTGATATGTTCCTCAAGGACCTTGGCATTGCTCGCCTGCACTTGATTCCATGCGTCTCTCACCTGGTCTATCGCTACTCCGGGGTTCCGCGACGGGCGTTGATTGGCGTGAAACAACCTTCGGCTTTCTTGCGTGTGGCTCGCACTCTTGCCAGAGCCGGTGGTTTCAGACCTTTCCTGGAAAATCATGTGCACCCTAGAATGCTGGACCGGTTCGATCAGGCTGGTCGACAGCAGTGCTATCGGCTCATTTGTCGTTTACTGGATTTGTGGCCGGATGCGCGTGGACTCATGGGGACGAGCTGGTATTACGATCCAAACGTGGGGCAAATCAGTCCTCGTCTTGCCTATCTGCATGATGAGCCGGCACAAGCCGGTGCGTGTTTTGTCGACATGGGCGTTCATCCAGATGCTACGGCGAGCGCTCTTGCACGTTCCCCTACGCGCGCCCGGCTTGCACAGGAAGGGAGATATCAGCCGCGGAACTATATGATGCTCTGGACGCGAGCGGACATTCTTGCTCGTTACGGTCAAGGACAAAGAAATAAATGAAATCGGCGATTCTGGGTGTCGCAAAGCGGATTGGCCTCTTCAATTTGGGGCTGCGTGCATTTCGTGGTCATCTGAGGATACTTTGTTATCACGGGATCTGGACGGGCGATCCCCCACATTATGGTGACTGCCTGTACATGAGCGCAGCACGCTTCAGGCAGCGCTTGAATCTGCTTGAGACGTTGGGTTGCGACATACTTCCGCTTGATGAAGCGTTGACGCGTTTACGTGATGGAACGCTCCCCGACTTTCCCGTGGTACTGACGATCGATGATGCATGGCATGGTACTTATAGTGAGATGCTTCCGGCACTGGAGGAGCACGGATTCCCTGCGACAATTTATGTAACAACGTATTATTCCGAGAAAGGGCAGCCGGTCAGAAACGTACTTATTGGTTACATGGTTTCGCGTACGAAGAGTCTGTCGGATGCACTCGCGAGGCTGTCGCCACTCATGTCGGATCCGTCATCGGTTCCGGACTCGTTGGGCTCGTTGTCTGAACGCCTGTCCGATCAGGCTGATACGCTGCCTTCGGATGAGCTGCGACGAGAATTTCTTGCACGGATTGCTGCCGCGGTCGGCCTCGATTTCAACCGGATAGACGCTGGGCGTTGCTTCCATCTCATGGGAGAAACGGAGCTTTCCGATGCTGTGCAGCGCGGGTTCGATGTGCAATTGCATACTCATCGCCATCAGATGTACGATTTCGAACCTGATCGACTCGTTGCAGACCTGGAAATCAATCGTGCGCAGATATCCAAGCTTGCAAGTGTGCCGGCCGAAACCCTGAACCATTTTTGCTATCCTAGTGGGGTGTACAATCAATCGATATTCAAGGCCCTTGAATCGGTAGGGGTCGCGTCTGCGACCACCACAGATTTTGGCCTGAATGGACCCGGGAGCAATCCTTATGCACTAGCCCGGGTTCTGGATTGCGAATCCATGTCAGATCTTGAACTTGAGGCAAAGTTATGTGGCTTCTGGAGTCTGATGAATCGTTTGCGGGGAAGTGCCTGAGCTTCATTCGCATGCTGCTGATGGCAGTTGCCTTGCAGCTTGTTCCGCAAGCGTATGCAGAGGGAGGGCGACTGTCTGATGGGCCGGAAGGCATCACATGCGATTTCTTTTCGGCCGAAGGGCGTCTGGCATGGGCGAGACGAGGGGGGGACTGGATTGATGCGTCGGGAAAGCTGCACGGTGATGGCGCATTGTCGACTGGCATGGCCCCTGGGACAGCCGGTCAGGTAACCGAGCTGGACGTAAGCACCTTGCTCGAGACGATGCGCAAGAGGTCGGATGGCTTTGGTGGGTTGATTCTTCACTATGTCGGCCCCAGCGGTACTTTGGCATATCACTCCCGCGAGAGTCAGGATCTCCAGGCCCGACCAGCCCTGGAGGTCGTTCTGACCGACGGAAGGCGGATGACGCTTGCACCGGTGGCGGATACCGTTCTGGATTGTTCCACGAGGCGAGCGCTTGGCAGGAACGACACTTTCAAGCTCAGCGACAACCAGCGCGCATTCATCGAGTTCGATCTTGCCTCGGTTGATATGGGAAAGATTACCAGCGCGATCTTGAGGCTCACCACGCAGAGAGTTTGGGGCAATCCGAAGGGGGAGGTTGCAGTGTTCATGGCCGCCTTGCCAGGCAGCGACCGGGTATCCGAGAATCGCCGAGGCATTGCAGAGGCTTACCCGGGGGATAGAAATATCCAATCGCATCCTGCTGTTTTTTTTGCGACTGGCTTCGAGCAGCCGCCGTTCTCTCGTGGCTGGACCGTGCTGGCAAAGAAAAGCCTGGCCGAGCTGGTCAATAGTGCGGATGAGAACGGTTTTACGCCTCTTCTTGGCAATGCACTCAAGGTTTCATTGAATCCCCGGCAGAATCTCGGTCTGGATCTCCGCTACGACTTCGCCAAGGAGCTTGCTCGGGAACCGACCGAAGCGTACATGCGTTACTACCTGATGTTCGGTAAGAATTGGCAGCCCGATGTCGATGGAGGAAAGCTTCCTGGTTTCGCGGGCACCTATAACCAGGGCGGCTGGGGGCTCAGGGCTTCTGACGGTACCAACGGCTGGTCGGCCAGGGGTGCGTTTGCCAGGCAGCACTCATCGAACTCCCTCGCCCCTTCGCCGGTTGCAATCGGATCGTATGTCTACCATGTCGATTCAGAGGGGAAATCGGGTACTTTCTGGGGCTGGAATCTGGGGCCGACAGGAATGCTCGATACAGCCAGATGGTACGCGGTCGAACAGTATGTCCGAATGAATACACTTGGAAAGAATGATGGTGTATTTCGAGCCTGGATCGATGGAGAACTGGTGTTCGAACGGACGGATCTTCGCTTTCGTGATGTGGATACCCTGAAAATCGAAACGGCCTGGTTCAACGTCTATCATGGCGGGACGGCCAAGCCGCCCCGGGAAATGTCCCTCTATATCGATAACGTGGTGATTGCAAGTGAATATATCGGGCCCATGGCGAGGTAGCTCGACCAGGGGAGCTGCGTGCTTGCCCATAGCGTCAGCTCCGTCATTCCGATGCGGTCGAGCATCTTTCATTCGAGCAGTTGCGGCAAGTGCATTGGTGCTCCAGATCATTGGCACTCCTTGCTCGGCTGGCGCAGACAATACTTCGGCCACAGAAGCGAAGACGCCGCCGGCGGGCGTACGGCAGAAGCTGCTTGCCCTCGAGCCTGGTCGTGGTCTCGTGTTGGGAAAGGCTGCTGTTCTGGGGGAATTCAATGATGTGGCAAGGGATCATTCACTTGATCGAACCGGGCCGCGTGGCCGTGATTTCTCAGTCAAGATGGTCTGGGCACCAGATCGTGATGCCGCTTTGTTTCTGGGGGCAAATCATGGTAGCCCGCACAGGCTCAATGACGTCTGGGAGTTCGACCTTGACGCCATGGCTTGGCGGATGCTGTATGCTTCCGACAATTCCCGCAGCTATGCTGGATTGGGTAAGGACATGAGCGATGTGTTGTTCAAGGACGGCGTGCTGGTGACGAAACGAGGTGGGCCAGCTGTGATTGGCCATACGTGGTGGGGGATGGCCTACGACTGGACGGATCGTCAGATCCTTTATATGAACACCTGGGCGACCGATCAGGATAAAGCTATTCTCGCTCTTGGTGGCGATCCCATGCAGCGCTACAAGGGGCCTCCCTTGTGGAGTTTCGACCCGACTAGCAAGAGCTGGGGAGCGATCAAATCGAATGGCCCATATCCGCGTGCTCCATTCGCAGGCTTTATGGAGTACGTCGAACCACTCGGTGGCGTGGTCTGGCATTCAAACCATTGGCAGATGCGGGCAACATGGCTTTTCCGCACGCGATCGGGGGAATGGGAGAAATTGGCCGAGCACGGCAAGGAGGTTGATTACCTTGGCGAGGTGCCTCGACAGGAGCAGGTCGGTTATTACGACCCGATTCGAAGAATACTGGTGCTCAGTAGTGGCACGCGGACATCACATTTCGATGTGATTCGGAAAAGATGGCGAAAAATCATCGATGAACCTGAAGGATCCGATCATGTTCCTGACGCGCACGATGCAAGAACGCCCATGTACTTCGATCCGAAGAGTGGGCATGGCATTTTAGTAGATCTGAAATCCAGCAGGATCTGGGGGTACGATCCCGACAGGGGGGCGTGGAGCAACTTGCAGATAGATGGTGATCCGATGCCGTCCGGAAAGAAACAGCTTGCTTATTTTGATGCGAACTTCAATGTGGTCGTGGTTTTGACCGAGAACAAGGTCTGGGTTTATCGCTATCAAGGTTAGCTTTCAGGCTTCGCACGGACAAGTGCCGTGCGAAGCCTTGTGCCGGATTTACTCGTCTGACGGCAAGGACCAAGTGACGACCAGTTTCGGTATAAGAACAGAATCAGAATTGTTCTCGCTGCTGATGATTTGCTTGCGATTATTATTTCCCGTGCCCGCAAGCAAGCGCCAGCCCATATTGCTCTCGCCTGCTGCGATACTGCGCACACGTTCCGTGACGTTGAACACGAGTTCGCCAGGGCTCCAGGGGGCATTTACTTGCGCATCGGCGATGCTTTCATAATCACTTCCTTGCCCGCTGGCGCCTGGCGCGCTCCAGCTTGTATTGCTATTGGCACGATTCCAGGTGGCCTCGGATTCCGACCAGTTTACGCGCATCGCATGGAGGCTGATAACGCTGTCGTATGATCCTTTGCTGAGATGGAGTGTGGCTGTTTGAATTACTGCCCCATCGGGAACCGGGCCGCCTTCGGATGCGAGGATCGCAAACCGTAGCAGAGGGACATAATTGTTGCGGTCGAGCTCCATCTGAGCGCTCGCACCGAAGTTCAAGGTTTTGTGATAGTTCGACAGATACGTATCCGCTACACCTTTGTAACCCGCGATATTGCGTTGCATGACCGTCGTGACGGGCTCACCGCCTGTTGGTGGTTGAGGCGTTTCCTCGTCAGGATCAGTGGGGCTGCCATTGCCTCCCTCGGGGTCAGCCGATCGCCATGTGATCTCCAGAATCGGGCGGGTGTCCGTGGCGGCTTGCTCGCTTGAGTGAATTTCCTTCCGGTTGTTGTTGCCACTGCCTGCTATCAGCCGCCAGCCGTTGTTCGGGGCGCCTGTAGCGTACTGGCGTAGCCGATCGGTGACGTCAAAATCAAGCCATCCTGGATTCCATGGTGCGGCAACGATTGCGTCTGCTGCGGCGATGTAATCATGGCCGGCACCGGCAGCACCGTCTGAAGACCAGTTGGCACCGATACGAGGACGACTCCAGGTTGCTTCGGTTTCAACCCAAGGAACCAACATTGCGTGAAGCGCAATCGTGCTGTCGTAAGCGCCCTTGTATAGACGCAGCTTGGCCGATTCTATGATCGCATCATCTGGAACCGGGCCGCCTTCAGAGGAAAATATCGCAAACCGCAGCAGAGGTACGTAGTTGTTGCGGTCGAGATCCATGCGTTGGCTTGGACCGAAGTTGCTTGCCTTATGATAATTGGAAATATAAGTGTCGCTCGTACCGTTGTATCCGGTTCCCTGTTGAAGACTTACGGTTGTTGTTCCGACATCAGGACTGGGGGCCACGGCAGTGAGGGTGATTGCCGGTGTCGCCACGGTGGCGCCAGCATCGTCAGTCACCTCAGCAGAAACAGAGTAGGCTCCCGCGCTCGGTACCGTCCACGAAGCGACGTAAGGTGCAACGTTGCTCATGCCCACGATGCCGCCGTTGATCTTGAAAACGACCATCGCAACGGTGCCATCAGGGTCGCTGGCCTCGGCCTGCATGAGCAATGTGGTGCCGGTTTCCAGAGCGCTCGTGGATGTGGGTTGCGTAAGGCTGATGACGGGAGGTTGGTTCACAGGGTCGGGACCATCGCCAGGCTGGGAGCCCCCGTCACCCGGATTGCCGTCGTCATCACCCGGATTATCGCCGTCGTCACCCGGGTTACCACCATCGCTGCCAGGCGGGATCCAGTCCTCTGGCTTGTAGACCCAGATATTGCCAAGTGAAACATCCTCGAGTCCCATGAAGACATCAAAACCGGGGATATATTTCCACTTTCCAAGTATCCCCACGCCGACGTTGCCTGGAGGCGTCTCGCCGATTTCGGCTGGATGACGTATTACTGTCCAGCCATCTCCGGTTGGAGTCGATGGGGGCACAATGCTCCAGACTTCACCTGTACCGCACCACAACAGAAATTCGGAGCGGACCGGATCGTAGTCAATGGCACAATGCGTTATCGCTTTGCCTGCATCGGTGAGCCAATCGGAGAGATCCCTGACAGATCCGACAACTGCAACACGCTGATCACGATTGGTGATGCGCTCGGGATTCAGGTCCCAGAAATAGAATGGATTGGCATTAGTGCCAGTCCGGAGCACGATGTTGAGAATGGGGTCATGAGCGCAGGTTGTTTGGCCCGATGGGCCTGACCAGTACACGCCGACGCGGCTGAGTTCATCGAACGAAGGGTCGTTGATGTCGATCAAATCGTAGCGATAGAGATCAAGGGCGGTTCCGCCGGTCCGGGCAGCAACGAAAACGACGTCATGCCCCTCTGGCGACTGGTTGTAGGCGGTACAACCATTGATATGCGAGCGAGGGCGCGTCAGGTGGGAGAGGTGCTTGTGGATGTCACGATTCTCCCACATGTTGCCGCCGAGGATGTCGGCATAGGGGGCTACGCGCTGCACATGCGACCCGGTAGTACCACCAACCTTGTCGGGATCGGCTCGTGACGGGTCGAACAGATATGGCCCCGTCTGTCTAAGCGCCCCGGGGATTAGTTCGTCTGGTCGTGTGTAGGCTCCGCCGGTATTGTAGATTGCACCGCCGAAATTGAGATATCGGTCGGCGATGGGGAGGTAAACTGCGTTATCGTAAGTATGCGCAGACGTAGGGGCTGCATCCGCCCCGTCAATTGCGTTCCAGGTATTCGATCCAACAAAAAAAGTCTCACTCGGGAGTGCTGCCCGACTCCATTGCAAGTCGCGTGAGCGCCATCTGTAAACGTCATTGCCGGAGTAGTTCGCATGACCTCCTCCATACAAAATCAAATCGCCGCGCTTGCTGTCCCACGCAAAACTGCTCCATGAACCGAGAATCTTCGAGGGGGTTGGATTGCTGGAGCTTCCATACAAGGGCCTGAGAGCGGCAGGTGTCCATACATCAGAAAATGCATTTTCGTTGACTTTTGCCCAGCTGCCCTCGGGCATCTCCTTGATGATCTCGAGTAACGGTCCTTCCGCATAGGGGGCGCCTTGTGCCATGGCGCCGAATGTCGCGCCAGTCAGGAAAGCAGTTGCAGCAATGTGCTGGATGGCTGTTGCCATCGTGCGACGAAAATCCTGATGTGCCATGCATGATGCGTTCATTTTCTTCCTCTCGGCCACCACACTCCCTAGGCTGGCGCTCCGCTTGAGCACATCTCCTGCCGCATGATGGATTGGGTTGAGTGCCTATCCGTTAGGCTGATCTCAGCCAAGCAAAATGAATGCCATGTTCCGTTGTTCAAAAAAAAGCAGTTAAAACAGTTTTCTGTAATGAAAGGGGCCATCCATCTTTGTAAGGATGTGACGGAGTGTAAATTATTCCGACATCTGTTGCGGTGAATGGCCTGGTCATGTTTTTTGAATAATGGGATGCGTTCTGGAAAACTGGTCCAGCAGATCCAGATAGCGATTCGTGTGTGATTCGATTATGCTGTCTTTGCTCAACTGAGGAGGGCGGTTCAGCGCGGCCTTGAGTTCCAGGGTTGCACGAGCACGCTCCTTCATACCGGTTTTAGCCGGCGGAGGCTCAGTCCAGTTTGTCGGTGCAATTCCTATGCGAGCAAAGCCGCGCTTTACTTTGTTCTTAAGGCGGGGGACGGGAAGGGAATTCCTTTCGGGATCATATAATGACGTTATCACACTCGGTTGATACGGCAAATCGAGGGTTGATAGCCAGTCTCCCCATTTGAAAGCCGAGATGTAGTCGTAGCAGACGGCCGGAATCCAGGGGATTCTGAGAGCGTCTGCAATTATTGCTCCATGCATGGCCTCGCATACCATGACTTTGCAACGCGTCATCTCGCGAAAAACGCGCTCGACATTCCATTGAGCGCTGACATGATGAATTCCGAGATCGTCGCAGACTCCAGACCAGTCATAGTATTGGCTACTCAGGGTGTGGGGAATGAAACCGTATTCCTTGTCCTTGATGGGAGCCCTGGGATAATCTACGGCACGGACAAGTATGGCGGCATCAGTGATGACCTTGCGCTTGTCTTCTCCGAGCAGGCGAGCACTTTCGTACCCTCGAAGGGCATGAATGATCAGGCGGCCGTTTCGCTCGGGTAAATTCCCATAACCAACACCGCTGCCGAATACATGTTTTATCGGAGCGCTCGGAAGCCGATGATTCAGCAGTGTCCCTATGCCGATGAAGAGTTCCATCTCATCTTCATTCATCAGGCTTGGGGCGAGCTTCTTCCACAACCAAGGGTTTAAGTCATCACCGAAATTACCGTGAGGGTCCGCAAAATAGTATAATTTCATATGTGAACAGAAATCCATTAAGGCTGACCATGAAATGGTGCCTCGGAAACGTTTCACAATGATTAAAGGGAGGGGCGCCTGCATCAGATCAGGAAGGCAACGGTCTAGGCGAGTGCTCCTGTCCCTGATGGCACGGATGGGCGTAACAAGATGTAGCTGCCAGTTTTTGTGCGCGACCAGATTATTGGTGGATATGATATTTGGCCGTTGGCGGCGTCGGACGCACACGATTGATCGAGGAACGGCTCAAGTTTCGCTAAGCGGGTTTTTTTCCATCCAGATTCTCGCACTCTGGCTCGGCTGCAGGAGCCATTCGAGCCTGTTCATCTCGGTCCAGCGGGAAATTCCATCGGTTTGCCTGACAAGATGGCTTAGCCATAAATAAATGCTCAAATGGCCGAGGGCGAGCTCGGTGAGCTTGAATCGGGTTCGCACCATATCAAGCATTCGTTCGAGTGTTGGCTCCTGTACCCCATCCCAGATCATGCAGAGAACCGTCATAGGTGAACACCCTCGCCAATGTGCGAATGCGAACGCAGCAAAGTAAAGCGCATCCTCGCCGACTGGTGCTCCCAGGCCTGCCCGCTCCCAATCCACAATTCCTGTAATGACAGGTGTCGACGCTGACTCTTCGCTGAACAGGACATTCGAGAAGCAGTAATCTCGATGGGCGGTCGTGGTTTCAAATTGTGCGCTGCTCAACCATGCTTCAATTCGTTTGATGGGCTCCTGAACAAAAGTCCGCAGATGGTTGTTCTCAAGAAGTGAAAGAAACAGCCCTGGGGTAAACGTAATCTTCCTTCCGGCATGGTTTGACTGGCATGTACCAGTCGGGTTGCTTGCTGGCAAGGCGTTGATGGCTGCTGAAACGTGGGCCACGAGAGCGTCGGCACTGAGCGATCCGGCACGAATCATTCGCCCGGGGAGTCGTTGCTGGGTCAACATCCAGCCGACGGGGTGTTTCCGATAATCGATGATGCGTGGGATCAGATGATCATTTCCTGATCTGGAGAAAGCCTCTCTCGCCCATTCGCTGCCTTGTCGATAGCGGTCGCCACGCATTTGATCATCGGCCACGTGAATGACAACGGGAGTATTGTTCCTCGTTGCGAGCACAACAAGAACATCTGCATCCGCAAGGTAGGTTCTGGTT
Source organism: Thauera butanivorans (assembly GCF_048398245.1). Classification (NCBI taxonomy): domain Bacteria; kingdom Pseudomonadati; phylum Pseudomonadota; class Betaproteobacteria; order Rhodocyclales; family Zoogloeaceae; genus Thauera; species Thauera butanivorans. The sequence continues at coordinate 3,752,690 of NZ_CP183038.1, read as the reverse complement.
GATGTTGCAGGGTCGATTGCGAGTTCGTTTGCCAGATGCGAAAGGCTCGCCTTTCTCAGAACCAGAGCGCCCTGTGCCACGATCGACAGCGAGGCTGTTGAGAATGCCTCGACGTGGCCACTTGTGGCAGTCAGCCGTTCTCCTTTCAGCGTAAGAAAATTTCCACGCGCCGTGAGCCACGAAAGAAGCGAATATGCGATCTGCAGCAGCTTGCGTGTCCGCCCAGGCCAGCGATTGTTGTAAAGCCATCGTGGGGGGGGCGTGTCGGCCCCGGCTAGCCTTGCCAGTTTGTCGAGTGATCCAGTGCTCATGATCGGTTATCTTGCTTGGTCGTTTTTTTGGTGATGCACCGCTCTGATGCAAGCGGAATCGTCATGGGCGAAATCGCTGGCGGAGAAAATCCATCAGAAACTTTTCCGGAGCCTCGGGCCTTCCAATGATGGCCCAAAGAGCTAGAAGTGAAACTGCATAAACCGACATGCCTGTCGGGATTGCCAGCGCCAGAATCATTATGGCATCTTTTTCTGTTTCAACTTGCTGCGGCAACAGGTATGACACGGCAAACCACATGGCCAAGGCGGCCATTATTGGCCGCCAAGCCGTCCGAATCCGATCAATGAACCCGATTCTCAGCAGGTATGCGGTAAGTGCCATTTCGATCGGAATGATGATGAGCTTTGTTCCAAGAATTGCGTAGCTCACGCCCTCGAGTCCGCGGCCTGAATGAAGGCCGTAATAGATTGCGGGAAGCAATATGATGAATTCAGCAGTCTTCAAACCTGTTGCCCATGAAGGTACGCCAAGCACGTTGAATATCGAATTGTTCGTTGCCTGGAAAACTGCGACGGCACCGTATAGGCCGAGAATCTTGATTACCGGCACGGCAGGTAACCATTTTTCACCTAGCAGAACCAGCACAAAAGGCTCGGCAAGAAGCACGATGCCCAGCCCGGCGGGTAGCGCGAGCGTTACTATCATTGCCTGTGAGGCGAGGAAGGAGCGCGCCAGTAGAGCGCGATCGTGAGCGACTGTGGCGTAGCCAGGGAAGACAGCCCGCATTATCGGAAAGATCAGTTCCGAGGTGGGAAGCGTTGCTATCTCGTGACCAACGCGATAGAGGCCTAAAGCGCTAGCATCTAAAAATCTGCCGATCATGAAATCAGGGCTGCGGGTACCGAAGTAGTCGATCACTCGGGTGAGGACAATCCATTTCGAAAACTTGAAAAGAGCTTTTGTTTTCGAAAAATCAATTCGCGGCCGGAAAGGATGCATCGCGTAACTCAATACGACGCCTGCGATGCGGGACGCGGCCATACCGGCTACCAAGGCCCAGTAACTACGGAAGTGGAATGCGAGCGCTACTGTGATGGCGAACGAAATTATCTTTTTGAAAAAAATAAACCGGAAATCCTTTCCAAAGTTCAGATTTTTTCTGAAATCAACCGTTCCGATGTTTTCGAAACCTTGAAGTAGCGCCACTGCTCCAAAGATGTAGATAATCGTCTCGAGCCGCGGATCGCCAAAAAAATACGCAGCTGGGATGGCTAGTGCTGCAAGAATCAGAGCCGCGAGAATGCCGTAACATACGGAAACAGTCCATGCGCTGTCATAGTGTTCACGAGCGGCGTGCTGCTCGCGAATCAGCGCCAGGTCGAATCCAAATTGACCAGCTATCTCGACAAAGGCAAAGACAGCCATTGCCATTGCGACGAGGCCAAAGTCTTCGGGTACGAGAAGGCGCGCCAGGATCAGCGTTGAAACGATGCCGATGCTTCGTTCCACGAATCTCATGCCGATCATCCAGGCGGCGCCTGCTGCAACTTTTTTTCCGACTGATGTCAATACGCCCTCCGTTCACTGAAAAAACGGCTATTTGAATTTCTGCTTTCTTGCTTGAAGCGCTGTGTGTAGGGATCCGGTGTTACGTGGATGTATGTCGGATGGATTGTTTTTATTTGGCGGCTGTCTGCTGCCCAAGCCTCTTGATTGCAGCAATTGCTCCTGCCAGATAGGATTTGATCAGCAGCCGCGTATACGCAGTAGCTCTACCGTATTTTTTGCTTTCTCCCAGTAGCTCTCTCGCCTGGGAGCCGCGTCCGGCGATGATGCAACGGGCAGCCCAGCTCTCGTAGATCCTGAGTCGCTGCTGTCTGAATTCATCGGAATGGGCGGCGGCGAATTCGGGATAGGCTGCTTCAAGGCGGTTCAACACCTCGAGATTCAAGCGGTAGCCCGGTTGGGTGAAAGAAAGGCTGCCTGGGCGTTGTTGAATGATTGTCAGAGGTTGGTTGATTCGAGCGTAAGAGCGATGCTTGCATACCTTGAAATAGAAATCGATATCTTCGGCGATCGGGAGTGTGACGTCGAATCCACCGATTTCGCGGGCGCGATCTGTGCGGACGAGAACGGTAGGTGTTCCAAGGTAAGGGTCGCGGAACAAGGGAAGAAAATCGTGGTGAATCTCGGCGAATGCGGCGTCGTATGGTGTGGCCGCCTGAGACCCTATGCGTTCCATGACTTCAGCTTCACTGCTTACGTGGTGTGTAAAGCCGGTGCTTACCAGGACGACATCCGGGTAGGTGCTCATTAAACGAATCTGTTTTTCGATTTTGCTTGGGTGCCAATAGTCATCGGCATCAAGGAATGCGATGAACTCGCCTGATGCGGAATCGATGCCGGTGTTTCTTGCTGCAGACGCACCGCCATTTGGTCTATTTATGAGTTTGATCCTGGGGCCATAGCTCATTGCAACATTTTCGGTGTCGTCCGTTGAGCCGTCATTCACGACTATGCATTCAACGAAAGGATGGGTTTGTCCCAATGCGCTTTCGATTGACCGGCGAAGATAGTTTGCGCAGTTGTAGGCGGGAATGACAACGCTCACCAATGCTTGAGTGCTGGCATTGGTGTCATTTTTTCGCGATTCCCGTTTGCTGGATACTGATTCGGTGGGACCCGTCGAAGGAGTCGTCAGGAGTTCCATTGTATCGGTGGTCTCATGATGCTGTGGAGCGCAGGGAGCGTATGTCCTTGTGGCAACTGAACTGAATAATGCCTGCCGGATGATATCAGGGTTTGGGGGGACTCATTAAGTCAAGCAGCCAGTCCTTGCGAGTGTAGCCCGCAGCTGCGAGCGGCTATCGAGAACCTGGAGTTGGTTCGGGCGCTCGTTCCATGTTGCCGACTGTCATGCTCGGCTGGCGAGAGGTGGCTACTTGGCCCGTGGAGGGTGAAGAAGCAGCGTGGGGCGCGAAGTTGTGGATATCGAGATATGGATGTAGGGATGTGCGCAGGCAATCATCACTTGCCACTTGCCGGCCTTGATGAAGCTTGCCGAGAACAACTTTTGGATACCTAATCGGCGGTGAGAGTCGAGCGACTGGGGGTTCGCGGCGGCGATCCTCGAAAAACTCCAACGTATGCCTTCGCTGGCAAGCTGTCGGTTGGCGCTGGCCCACAGTCTGGAGAACGTGCGTCCCATGCGAAAATCTGGATCTACATAGACATCATAATCCCAGGCGCTTTGAGCAGGGTCGGCGAGGCGATACAGGCAGCGCACGGTGTCTTCGTCGTATTGGTTGTGCGCAAGCCAGATGTAGCCGGCGAAGCGTCCGTCAGTCTGGGCTGTGATGCAGCGATCTCCGTTGGCGAAGCGGCGTGCGATGACTTCCTGCGGGCGTGGAAACTGGCTGACGATTGAGGCGTCGGGGGAGATGAACCCGATGGATGTGCGGGCACCGGGGGGCAGGGGGCGCTCTTGTGGTGAAGGCGGTACGGGCTGGGCTACCAGATGGTAGCGGATGAGGCGAAGTCTGCCGCCCGTCGTTTGTGCGAGCGCCTTTCCGAGAAGATAAATGAAGCCTTCCTTCCGGCCGAACTGCTGGAAGGTGCTGGTCAGACGTGATGCGAGGGAGGTGTTCAAAATGTCTCCGCTTCAGGCTACAACGGTTTGTTTGTGACGAGTGGCGTTTATAATACCCCGCGTTCGGCCAGCGCTTCAGATGCGATGATCGAACTTGCGAAAACCGATCTGCATTGGGGAGTGATCTTTGGATATTCAGAAAGAAGTTCTTGCGATTCTCGATGACGTGCTGAGTCTCAATGGCCGGGCGCAGGAATTCGACGTCAATACGGCCTTGCTGGGCGCCGTGCCCGAGTTGGACTCCATGGCGGTGGTAGGCGTGATCAACATGCTTGAGGAGCGCTTCGGTTTGTATGTCGAGGATGACGAGATCGACGGCGCGACTTTTGCAAGTGTGGGGACGCTCGTCGAGTTCGTGTCCGGGAAGCTGAGCTGAGTCTGCATGTCCTCGTTGCGGCGCGAAGCTTTTTTTTTGCCGATTGGCGGAGGCGGACAGCGTTTCTGCTTGCTGACCGGGCCTGCCGCCGCGCAGTCGCGTGGAGCGGTGCTGTATGTTCATCCGTTTGCTGAAGAACTGAACAAATCCCGGCGCATGGCGGCCTTGTGTGCCGCCAGTCTGGCCAGAGCGGGGTGGACGGTTCTTCAGCTCGATCTGCTGGGGTGCGGCGATAGCAGTGGCGATTTTGCCGATGCGTCTTGGGATGCTTGGTTGGCCGATCTGGATGCGGCGTATCTGTGGCTGGGCGAGCAGGGGTTCGAACATGTCGTGCTATGGGGCTTGCGCGCCGGCGCGCTACTGATATCGGACTGGCTGTCGCGGACGGACACCGGAAGCCATGCGGTGATCCTGTGGCAACCGGTAGGCAATGGCAAGCAGCACCTCAACCAGTTCCTACGGCTGAAGGGTGTCAGCGGGATGCTGGACGAGCACGATGCAAAGGCCGTCATGGCGGCGATGCGTGCGGATATCGATGCGGGCAAGGCGGTGGAGGTGGCAGGATACACGCTTGGCTCAGAGCTATGTGCAGGGTTGGAGGCGGCAAAGCTGAGCTTCCGCTCAGGTTTCCATGCTCCAGTTCGCTTGCTTGAACTCAATTCCGTGGAACCAGCTACCTGTTCCCCAGCCATTGTCATGCTGGCCGAGCGTGCTGCTGCCCAGGGTGTGGACATTGTGGCCAAGTGCGTACATGGACCATCGTTCTGGCAAACGCAGGAGATCGAAACTTGCGAAGCCCTGCTCGATGCCACCTTGGTGGCGATGGACGAGATGCATGGGAGTCATTGAGCAGGCACTGATATTCGATTGCGGAGATGACAGCCTGCTCGGCGTCATCTCCTCCTCTGGTCAGGATTCATCGATCGGTGTCCTGATCGTGGTTGGCGGCCCCCAGTATCGGGTGGGTAGCCATCGCCAGTTCGTCAATCTTGCCCGTTTCTTGGCCAGGCACGGCATACCGTGCATGCGCTTCGACTACCGGGGAATGGGGGATGCCACTGGCGCTCAGCGTAGCTTTGCGGAGGTCGGTGACGACATTCAGGCCGCCATCGAAGCGTTCGTTGCTGCGGCGCCAGGGTTGAGGAAAATCGTGTTGTGGGGTTTGTGCGACGGTGCTAGTGCAGCCTGCATGGCGATGCCGGCGCATCCGCTGATTGCCGGTGCGGTGCTGCTCAACCCTTGGGTTCGCACTGCGGAGGGAAATGCCAGCGTAATGCTTCGTCACTATTACCTCCAGCGACTTTTCGATGGGCGGTTCTGGCGTAAAGTCCTGCGTGGCGATGTGCACTTCGTGGGTGCATTGCGGTCCTTGATGGCCACGGTGCTTGGTGCTGGAAAACGGCAAGGAGCGTCAGCCTCCGTAGCGCAAACCGCGCCTCAGCAGGTATCGGCCCCAGCGAAACCGCCACACTTGGCTGACGTCCCAGATCTGCGGCAACGGATGTTGGACGGTTTGACGCAATCCGGCCGCCCATTTGCAGTCTTGTTGAGTGGGCGAGATTTTGTTGCGCGTGAGTTTCAGCAACTGACGAAGCTTGATTCGGGATGGCGCTGTGCGATGGATTCGAAACGGGTTGCCGTAAAGCATTTCGAGCAGGCGGATCACACTTTTTCCCGTGTTGAGGATGCATGCGAAGCGGAACGTTTTACGCTCGAATGGATCAATCTGCAGGCTTCGAGCAGTTTCAGGTCGTGATTCTGGGGGAAGGCTGGTGATGAACGGCGAAGGAGTGAAGATGTCGCGTCGACAACCAAAGATGATGAAATTTGGTCGTGGGCTGTTGGCGAGAACAGGGATGAGCCTGTTCATGTGCGCTGCGTTCGCTGCGTCGGCGCAGGAGATGAATGCCTGCGGTAGTCTGAGTAACGGCTATGGGCCGTTCGACTATCGTTCGAACCATGATAAGCATGCCATCGTCGAACGCTTTCACTTCACTCAGGATGTCGAGCAATTGAGAGGTGGCGCGTCTTCAACCAGGATTGGTGGCGACATTGCCTATGTGCTGAGGGTGTTTCCGAATCATCCGCGGGCACTTGACGCCATGGCGCGGCTAAGCGAGCGGGAGAAAAAGCCCACTCCGGAAGGAGCGAGGTACTCAGTCGATTGCTGGTTCGAACGAGGGATGCGATTCAGGCCCGATGACGAAGTGGTCAAGATGCTGTATGGCATGCATCTGCTGCGCTCGGGAAAAAACCGCGAGGCCGTGAAGTACCTGGAGCAGGCAAAGGAGGGAGGGCAACCCAATGCCAATGTTCATTACAACCTTGGTTTGGCTTACGTCAAGCTGGGTGACTACAATGCCGCGCTGGAGAATGCCCACATCGCATATCGGCTTGGCTTCCCTCTCCCTGGACTCAAGAATCAGTTGATGCGTGCTGGCAAGTGGCGAGAGGCCGTGTCTGACCGTTAGTCTTTTTTTGCCGCCGGGGGCCGCCCCCAGGCGAAAAGCCCCTCCTCGGGAGGGGCGCGAGAAGGGCCCATTCGCCTGGACGGATGTCAGACGAGCACTTCCGTCACCTCCGGATGTCCCAGAAACCGTTGCGGACTGGCGCTGGCACCGTAGGCTCCCGACTGGTAGATGACGACGAGGTCGCCCGGTTCGGCATTGGGCAGGCTCATGCGGTCCGCCAGCAGATCGAGCGGGGTGCAGAGTGGGCCGACCACGGAGACAGATTCTTGAGCCGGAGTGTCCATGCGGTTGGCGATGGCGGCGGGGTAGTTCTTGCGGATGACCTGGCCGAAGTTGCCCGAGGCCGACAGGTGGTGGTGCAGGCCGCCGTCGGTGACGAGATAGGTGTGGCCGCGCGAGATTTTCTTGTCGATCACCCTGGCGACGTACAGGCCGGCTTCGCCGACCAGGTAGCGGCCCAGTTCGATGACGATTTCGGCCTCGGGCAGAGCCTGCTTCGCCTGTTCTGCGATGTCGGCGAGGTTGGCGCCGATGGGGGCGAGGTCCAGCGGCTGCTCGCCGGGGAAGTAGGGAATGCCGAAGCCGCCGCCCAGGTTGAGGAACCTGATCGGCGAGGGCGCATGCTCGGCGAGCCGGCATGCCAGCGCGTAGCTTTTCTGCTGCGCTTCGACGATGGCTTCGGGCTTGAGGTTCTGCGAACCGGCGAACAGGTGGAAGCCTTCGAAAGCCAGGCCGGCGCGGCCGATTTCGGCCAGCAGTTCGGGTACCTGCTCGGCGTCGACGCCGAACTGCTTGGGACCGCCGCCCATCTTCATGCCGGAGGACTTGAGTTCGAAATCGGGATTGACGCGCACCGCGACGCGTGCCGGCAGGCCGAGCGCCTGCTGCGCGGCAGCCAGCAAGGGCACTTCGCGAAAGGATTCGACGTTGATGAGGATGCCGGCGGCGACGGCCTGGTGCAGTTCGGTCTCGGTCTTGCCCGGTCCGGCGAAGCTGATTTCGCGCGGATCGGCGCCGGCGTCCAGCGCCACCATGAGCTCGCCGGCCGAAGCCACGTCGATGCCATCGACCAGGCGCGCCATGTGGCCCACCAGGGCGGGCATCGGGTTGGCCTTCATCGCGTAGTGCAGCTTGACTGCCTTGGGCAGCGCTGCGCGTAGGTGGGCCACGCGGGCGTCGAGCAGGCTGCGGTCGTAGGCGTAGAACGGCGTACGGCCGACGCGGGCAGCGATGCGGCTGATCGGCTGGCCGTTAATGACGAGATCGCTGCCCGCGGTGCGGAACTGCGACATCGGGGTATGGACGGGGGCTTGGCGGACTTCGGTCATGTCAGGATTCGTTTCGTATGCAGGGAGTGATGGATCAGTCGTGCAGATGCTCGCGCATCCAGAACTCCATCATCATCAGGATCCACACCATTTCGCCGTAGTAGCCGGGGTAGGCCGGGAGATGGGTGGAAAGGAGTTCGTCGATGAAGCCTGGGCGCACGATGCCGCGCTTGCGGAAACTGTTCAGTGCGTCGGTGGCGAGCGCCTTCAGCCCGGCATGCTGGCAGGCCCATACGCCGAAAGGCAGGCCGAAACCGTGCTTCTTCTTGGCGATGATCTCGTCGGGCAGGAAACCGCGCAGGGCTTCCTTGAAGAACCAGCGCAGGGTCAGGCGCTTGAGCTTCCATTCCGGCAGCAGGCCGGTGGAGAAGTCGGTGAGTTCGTCGCTGAGCAGCGGGAAGGCCACATCGACGCCGGCCAGTTGCGTGGTGCCGATGACCTTGGGCAGATCGTTGTCGGCGAGAGTGTATTTCCAGTCGTAGTTGAGCAGGCGGTTGATGTGCGAGCGGGCGTTGGTCGCCTGCCAGACTTCGCGCTGTTCACGCTTGGGCTGTTCGAGGTCGATGCGGGCGAGGAAGTCGGGCTCGAACACGGTGTCCATGCCCAGGCGTACCAGCATGTTGTACATGTGGATGCGGTCGGGCATCGGTACGCGCGCCTGTTCGACGTAACTGACGCCCTTCTTCACCACCGGGATGCGGTCCATGCCCGGCAGCGCCAGCGTGGGTTCGAGCAGACCGCGGCGCACGAGACCCGGAATGCCTTCGTACCAGCCGAACACCCGCTGCTTGGCATAACGGGTGTTGCCGCCGAAAAGCTCGTCGCCACCGTCGCCGGCGAGCATCTTGTCGATGCCGTCCTCGCGGGCCCGGCTGGCGCAGATCCATGCCGGCACTGCCGACGAATTGCCGAAAGGCTGGTCGTAGTGGGTGGCGACCTTGGGGATGCCGTCGAGCAGGTCGTCAGGGGTGACGTAGTATTCCCGGTGATCGGCGCCGAAGCGCCGGGCGGCAATGCGGGCGTACTCCATCTCGTCGTAGCCGCTGGCATCGAAGCCGATCGAGTAGCTGCGGGCGGGCCGGCCGAGGACCTTGCACAGCATGCCGGTGACGGTGGAGCTGTCGGTGCCGCCGGACAGGAAGCAGCCGATTTCGGTGCCTTCGGCTTCGCGACGCACGCCGTCTTCGATGATCTGCAGGAAGCGCGCCTTGGATTCCTCGAGATTCGGCCTGGCATCCTCGTCGAAGCGGGGCTGCCACCAGCGCCGGCATTCCGCCTTGCCGTCCTGCCACCTGAGCAGATGCCCCTGCGGCAGCCGATACACGCCCTCGAAAATGGTCGTGGGCGCGGGAATCATGTGGAAGAAGAGGTATTCGAACACCGCTTGCGACGAGACTTGCCGGCGGATGCCGGGAACGGCGTTGGCCCGATCGGAGAAGTGCAGCCGCCCGTCTCGTTCGGCGTAGCACACCGGCCAGGTGCCGAACCGGTCGGTGGCAAGCAGCGCCTCGCGGCCGTCGAGCCCGACGAGAATGACGCTGAAGCGGCCGCTTGCCTGCTGCAGGGCGTCGTCGCCGTGGCTGCGGAAGGCCTGTACCCAGGCGGCTGCGGCTCCGCGCTGTTCCTTGGTCTGCTGCAGGGCGGCGTCCTTGAAGCGCGGATTGCCGAGAGCGAGGCAGATCTGACCGTCGCCCTGGAACACTGCCACGTCGGCCCTGTAGCCGATTGCGCCTCGTGGCAACTGGAGCCGTGCCAATTGATTGGGGAAATCGCTGCTTGCGTCCGTGACTGTGCCGGACGCATGAAGAACACCGCAAAACAGCTCTAGCACACCGTACTCCGTTGGCCGCTGGGGCCGAGAAAGATCAAAAACGTGCAAATGATGCCGTATGAAGCACGAATTGTCAGTGATTCCCGTCACCGCGGCATGACATGAACCTTGCTTCGCTGGCCGTGCCGGGTGAGTTGCAACTGCTCAGTCGCCGCTTTGCAGCGCACCGGGCAGCCAACTGTGCCCTGACGGCAGAGGCCGGGTACCCAGCGGCAGGGCGAATTCGGCATCGGGGACCAGCGATACGTCTCCCACGCTGCCGGCAGGCTCCGTAATCCAGCGCAGCAGGCTGGTGCCTTGCGGCCGAAAATCCAGCGTGCCCGGGTCGCGCAGGCCGCCAGGGGGCAGCGGAACATTGCCCCGGAATGTGCCGCTGGCGGCGAGCGTGAATGCGCCGATGCCAACCGTCAGGTTGTTGATGCCGAGAATTTCGGTATCGGGTGGCAGCCTCTCGGAGAAGGTGCGCAGGAACCAGGTGCCGGTCAGGCGGTCGCTGAGCAGCGTGTTGTGCGCGAGATAGAGCGCATTTTCGGGCCAGAACTGACCTTCGGCGCCATAGGCGACCACGATCGGGTTCTGCGTGTTGACACTCTGACCGATGATGTTGCCGATGACGAATGCGACGCCGCCATTGGGCAGATCGAGCTCGTAGGAGGCTTCGCCGAGCGGGCCGTCATAAAGCAGGTTGTAGCGGATGTCGTTGTGGCGTGCTCGAGTCTTGACCAGGTGGCCGCGGTAGCCTTGGTGGAAGCGGCTGCCGCTGAGTTCGAAGCGGGCGATGCGGCCGACGTAGAGCAGGTGGGGAAGGGAGTGCTCCTGGCGTGGCGCCTGTGCGAACAGGCTGTCGCGGATAGTGAGCTCGGCATCGGTGAAATTTGCCGTGAGTATGCCATTCTGATTGTCGATGAAGGCGCAGTTCCGTACTTCGAGGCGGCCGCGCTCGAAGCGGATGCCCGCGCCATTGCCGCCACGAATCCTTGCCCCCCGGAACTCGATGTTTTCGATGCGGATGTTGCCGTTGCGGATGACCCAGATGGCCTTGCCTTCGGCGATCCTGCCGCCGGCGATCAGCACCGGGCGCTCGCCGATGCCGCGGATCAGCAGTTCCTTTTGCCGCCATACGGTGACGTCGCCCCGATATTCTCCGGGCATGATCTCGACGATGTCGCCGTCGCGGGCAGCTTTTGCCGCATCGGCGATCCGCTCGAAAGCTTCGCCCGGGCCGACGCGCAACACGGCTGCGGCGAGGTCGAGGGACAGGGCGAGGCCGACGATGAGCAGACCGCAGCGGAGCGCCGCAGCGCTGCTGCAAACGCCGTGCAGAGCTGATCCTGGGCTGAGTGTGGCGGACATGCTCGGGGCGGCTTGTCAGATTTCGCTCGACAAGGTCTTGCGGTCGATCTTGCCATTCGGGTTGCGCGGCAACGGCCCGTCGCGCACTTCGATGCGGCTCGGCACCATGTAGGCCGGCATGCGCTGGCGGCATTCCGCCAGCAGGGCTGCGCTGTCGAGCGTGCCGCCCTGCGGCGGGGTGGCGATGACGGTGATGCTCTGGCCGAGCGTGTCGTGTTCGACGCCGAAGGCGGCGCATTCGCCGACCAGCCGGGTGGCGTAGAGGATTTCCTCGACTTCGGTGGGGCTGACGCGGTAGCCCGAGGTCTTGATCATCTCGTCGCGGCGGCCGATGAAGTACAGGAAGCCTTCCTCGTCGCGACGCACGGTGTCACCCGAGAATACCGCCAGTTCCGGCAGGACGAGGCCGCTCTGGCGGCCGGGCGCATGGCTCGGCAGTGGCTTGAAGCGTTCGGCGGTCTTCTCCGGGTCGTTCCAGTAGCCCATCGCCACCAGCGCGCCGCGCTGGACGAGTTCGCCCGGTTCGTTGGGCGCGCATTCGCTGCCGTCCTCGCGCAGCACGACCACGTCGGCGTTCGGGATGGCCTTGCCGATGGAGTCGGGCCGGCGGTCGGCTTCCTCGGGCGGCAGGTAGGTGGCGCGGAAGGCTTCGGTGAGGCCGTACATCAGGAAGGGTTTGGTCTTCGGCAGCATGCTGCGCAACTTGGTCAGCGTCTCCAGTGGCATGCGTCCGCCGGTGTTGGCGATGTAGCGCAGATGTTCGGTGACGGTGTCGGGCCACTGGAGCTGCGAAAGCTGGATCCACAGCGGCGGAACGGCGGTGAGGCCGGTGACCTTTTCCTTTTCGACCGCCTTCAGCACGTCGCGCGGCAGCAGGTAGTTGAGCAGCACCACGCGCGCGCCGCTGTGGAAGGCGGTGCTCAGCTGCGAGAAGCCGGCGTCGAAGGACAGCGGCAGGGCGGCCAGCAAGGTGTCGTCGGCGCGGTTCTCGAGGTATTGGGCGACGCTCTTCGCGCCCGCGACCATGTTGCGGTGCGACAGCACGACACCCTTCGGCCGGCCGGTGCTGCCCGAGGTATACAGGATGGCGGCCATGTCGGCGTCGATGACGCGGTGGCCGGGGGTGGCGGGCGCGGCGAGCAGATCGCCCAGGCGGTGCACCGAGGCGCCGGGCAGCGAGGGCAGTTCGGCCGGCGCGCCGGTCAGTACGACGTGGCGCAGGTCGTGGCAGCTGCCGAGCACGCCGGCCAGTGCGGAGAAGCGTTCGGGCGAGGTCAGCAATACGCGGACGTTGCAGTCCTGCAGGATGTAGCCGACCTGCTCGGCTTTCAGGATGGGGTTCACCGGCACGAACACCCCGCCCGCGGCAGTGGTGCCGAACATGCCGACGACGGTTTCGATGCGCTTGTCCAGATAGATGCCGACACGTTCGCTGCGTTCCATGCCCAACTGGCGCAGACCGGCAGCAAAGGCCCGGATGTCGGCGGCAAGTTGCGCATAGCTGCGGTGTTCGGCGCCGAAGCTGAGCGCGGGAGCGTCGGCGTCGCGTTCGGCCGAGGCGAGGATGAGCTGGTGCAGCAGGTGGGTGTGGTTCATTTCGGGTCGTTCGGACAGGCGGGAAATTGCGCAGCGCATTAGGTTAACGCCTCGGCATGTCGGGCACAACGCGTCGGCCACCTTGGCATGCCCGGGGGTTTGCTGTTAACGTCGCTGCGCCCATTGTCGTCCAGGATCGCCGTGAGCATCGTGAACCTTTACCTGCCCTCACCAAACTTCGATGTGCGCCCGGAGGGCGAAAGCGTCCGCCTCATCGTGGTGCATGCGATCAGTTTGCCGCCGGACCAGTTTGGCGGGCCGGGGGTGGCGCAGTTGTTCACCAATGCGCTGGACCCGGATGAGCACCCGTACTACGCCTCGATCCACCATCTTCGGGTGTCGGCTCATTATTTCATTCGCCGCGATGGCATGGTGATCCGCTTCGTCGATCCGGACCTGCGGGCCTGGCATGCGGGGGTTTCGAGCTGGAACGGACAGGAGCGTTGCAACGATTTTTCGATCGGGATCGAGCTGGAAGGCTGCGATACGCTGCCCTTCGAGGATGTCCAGTATCGGCGCCTGGCCGAACTGGTCGTCGAACTGGAGCAGCGCTACCCGATCGAGGCGGTCGTCGGGCATGCCGACATCGCGCCGGGCAGAAAGACCGATCCGGGGCCCTGCTTCGACTGGGATCGGCTCGATCGCTGTGTTTCCGCCCGGAAGGGGTGAGCGGCGCTGCTTGCTGGTCGATCAATTCCGGGGATGTGTCAAGCCGGTACGTCACAGATGGCGCACCAAGTTTTGACAAAATGTTTTTGCCACAATAGAATCCGCCCGATGTTGCTTTGCAGCAATCTTATTGACTCATAAATCGATCTCGGTGCGGCGCCTTCCTCCAGGGGAGACGCAGTTTCATGGACGCACGCACCGCGGGGCCCGCTGTCTGGTTGCGGCGACGGGCTTGAACACCTACTGGCGACCGAGTGTGACTGCACTCAGGAGCGGCTGATCCGCCGCTTCGGAGACGGCTTGCGCGATACCTGCGCGGGCTTCTGGATGCCCACCATGGCAATCCTGCGCAGCCCTCAGGCCACAGCATGGAGGACACCATGAAACACGCAACTCGAATCAACGCGCTCGCGCGCCAGGCGAGCGGGGCCGCGTTCGGTATTGCGCACGGTGCCGTTCTTTTCTTTGGCCTTGCGGGCATGGCTTACCTGGGGCACGACGGCGGCAGCCGCCCCGTGATCGGCTATGCCGATCTGCGCGTGCAGGGCAAGGCGGCGCCGACGGTGAGCGAAGCGGCGATGGTGCTGGCGGATGCGCATCGCGCCCAGCCGGCGCTGGTCGCGACGCAGAAGCCGGAACCGGGCTTGTCCGCGCCGAGCGCTCGCAAGCCATCGCCGGCGCTTGCGTCGCTCCGCATGCCGGCCTTCGATCTGGAAGACGGAGACGACGGGCTGTCACCCGAGATGCTCCGGGTGCGCGACTGGATCACCGATACCTATCGGGTGTCGGGGGACGTGATCGAGCCGGCCTTGATGGCGGCCGAGGAATCGGCCGAGGAGCATGGCTTCGATCCCTTGCTGATCGTCGCGATCATGGCGGTCGAGTCCAGCTTCAACCCGCGCGCGGTCAGCAACATGGGCGCCCAGGGCCTGATGCAGGTCATCCCGCGCTATCACCAGGACAAGATCGGCCAGGGACGCGGCAAGTACGCGCTGTTCGACCCGACCCTGAACGTGCGCGTGGGCACCTTGGTGCTGCAGGAGGGGCTGCAGCGCTACGGTTCCTTGCAACGTGCCCTGCAGTACTACAACGGCTCGCTGAAGGATCCGAATGCGCGCTATACGCGCAAGGTGATGGCGATCAAGAAGCGCCTGGTGGCGGCTTCGGGTCGCGAGGCCGTGGTGCGGAACGAAACGCCGGCGTCCGCCGGCTGACAGCAGCCTACAGCCTGAGCCGGGCGATGCGCTCGGCCGCTTCCAGCAGGCGTTCGCGCCGCGTCGTGTAGGCGATGCGCAGGTGCCGGTGCGGCAGGTGATGGCCGAAGTCCAGGCCGGGCGTGGCAGCGATGCCGGCTTCCTCGATCAGGCGGTGCGCCAGCGCTTCGGCATCGTCCGCCAGCTTCGACACGTCGGTGTAGATGTAGAACGCCCCCTGCGGCTCGGTCGCCACCGTGAAGCCGAGGCTGCGCAGCGCCGGCAGCAGGGTGTCGCGGCGCTCGCCGAACGCGTGCCGGCGCGCTTCCAGAATCTCCAGCGTTTCCGGGCGAAAAGCCGCCAGCGCCGCATGCTGCGCCGGCGTCGATGGCGAGATGAAGAAATGCTGCGCGAGCTTCTCGATGTCGCGCACGATGCCGGCCGGTGCCACCAGCCAGCCCAGGCGCCAGCCCGTCATGCCGAAGTACTTCGAGAAGCTGTTGACCACGAATACGTCGTCGGCGGCATTCAGCGCCGGATGGGCGAGGGCGGTCGCCGCCTCCACGCCGTAGCTGAGGCCCTGGTAGATCTCATCGACGATCAGCACGCCGCGTCGGGCATGCGTGACGGCATGCAGCGCGGCGATTTCGTCGACCTCCAGCAGCGTGCCGGTCGGGTTCGAAGGCGTTGCCACCATCAGGCCGCGGCAGTGGCTGCCCCAGGCGGCCTCGACCTGCTCCGGCGTGGGCTGATAGCGGCTCGCGGCATCCACCGGCAGCCCTCGCGCCCGGCCTTCGAAACTGCGCACCAGATGACGGTTGGACGGGTAGCCCGGATCGGGCAGCAGCCATTCGTCTCCCGGCTCGGTCGTCGCCGCCAGCGCCAGCATCAGCGCGCCCGAGGCGCCGGCGGTGACGACGATGCGTTCGGGCGCGACGTCCGCACCGAAGCGGTCGTGATAGAAGCGGGCGATGGCTTCACGCAGTGCGGGCAGGCCCAGGCCGGCAGTGTAATGCACGTCGCCGCTGGCGATGAAGCGTGTTGCGGCGTCGATGACGGGCTGCGGAGTGGGGAAGTCCGGTTCGCCGACTTCCATGTGGATGATGTCGCGGCCCTGCGCTTCAAGTTCGCGCGCGCGGCGCAGCAGCTCCATGACGTGGAAGGGCTGGATGTCGTCGAGGCGGCTCGAGCGGTGCATGGCTTGATCGTCCTGGTGAAGGTGGGGTGGCATTCCCCGGAAAGCGAAAAAGCGCCGACCCGCGGCGCTTTTTCGTCGTGGAGCCGGCCGGTGTTCAGTCGGCGTTCAGCGCTAGCTCGAACAGCTCGCGCTTCAGCGCCAGTTGGCGCGGCAGGCGGTCCTGCAGCTTGTCGAACCATTCCTTGTGGGCGTTCAGCTCGGTGCGCCAGGCGTCGGCGTCGACCTGGGTCAGGGCCTCGAATTCTTCACGGCTGATGTCGGTGCCGGTCCAGTCGAGGTCCTCGAAGCGCGGCATCCAGCCCAGTGCGGTTTCCTTGGCGGAGATGCGGCCCTTGCAGCGGTCGATGATCCACTTCAGCACACGCATGTTGTCGCCGAAGCCGGGCCACATGAATTCGCCCTTCTCGTTCATGCGGAACCAGTTCACGCAGAAGATCTTCGGCGTGTCTTCGACGGCGTGGCCCATGCGCAGCCAGTGGTTGAAGTAGTCGCCCATGTGGTAGCCGCAGAAGGGCAGCATCGCGAACGGGTCGCGGCGCACCACGCCCTGCGCGCCGAAGGCGGCGGCGGTGGTTTCGGAGCCCAGCGTCGAGGCCATGTAGACGCCGAAGTTCCAGTTGAAGGCCTGGTACACCAGCGGCACCGTGGTGGCGCGGCGGCCGCCGAAGATGAAGGCCGAGATCGGCACGCCGGCGGGTTCTTCCCAGGCGGCGTCGATCGACGGGCACTGGCCGGCCGGCGCGGTGAAACGCGAGTTCGGGTGCGCCGCCTTGCGGCCGGTTTCCCTGGCGATCTCGGGCGTCCAGTCCTTGCCCTGCCAGTCGATCAGGTGGGCGGGGGCTTCCTTGCTCATGCCTTCCCACCACACGTCGCCGTCGTCGGTCAGCGCGACGTTGGTGAAGATGATGTTTTCCTTCAGCGTCGCCATGGCGTTGAAGTTGGTCTTCTCGGAGGTGCCGGGGGCGACGCCGAAGAAGCCGGCTTCGGGGTTGATGGCGTAGAAGCGGGTGCTGCCGTCGGCTTCCTTGCGCGGCTTGATCCAGGCGATGTCGTCGCCCACGGTGGTGATCTTCCAGCCGTCGAAGCTCTTGGGCGGGATCAGCATGGCGAAGTTGGTCTTGCCGCAGGCCGATGGGAAGGCGGCGGCGACGTAGCTCTTCTCGCCGTCGGGCGATTCGACGCCGAGGATCAGCATGTGCTCGGCCAGCCAGCCTTCGTCGCGCGCCATGGTGGAGGCGATGCGCAGCGCGAAGCACTTCTTGCCCAGCAGCGCGTTGCCGCCGTAGCCCGAGCCGTAGGACCAGATCTCGCGCGTTTCGGGGAAATGCACGATGTACTTGGTGGTGGGGTTGCACGGCCAGCGGCTGTCCTTCTCGCCGTGCGCCAGCGGCGCGCCGACGCTATGCACGCAGGGCACGAACTCGCCGTCGGCGCCGAGCACGTCGAGCGCGCCGCGGCCCATGCGCGTCATCGTGCGCATGTTGGTGACGACGTAGGGGCTGTCGGAGATCTCGATGCCGATGTGGGCGATCGGGCTGCCGAGCGGGCCCATCGAGAACGGGATCACGTACATCGTGCGGCCGTGCATCGAACCCTTGAACAGCCCGTTCAGGGTCTCGCGCATCACCGCCGGGTCCTCCCAGTTGTTGGTGGGGCCGGCGTCGGCCTTGTCACGGGAGCAGATGAAGGTGCGGTCTTCGACGCGGGCGACGTCGGAGGGGTCGGACCAGGCGAGGTAGGAGTTCTTGCGCTTTTCCGGGTTGAGCTTGATCAGCATGCCGGATTCGACCATTTCGGCGCACAGGCGGTCGTATTCTTCCTGCGAGCCGTCGCACCAGACCACCTGGTCGGGCTCGGTGAGGGCGGCGATTTCGCCGACCCACTTCTTGAGGCCTTCGTGGCGAACGTATTCGGGGGCAGCGGCAATGGCCGCCTGGGCGTGGTTCTGAGACATGTGTACAGCTCTCCCGTGCTGTGATGCGAAACCATTCCCGTCGGTCGGCCATCGTCGAGGCGGTCTGCTGCCTGGCCGGCGGGCTGCGTGGGTGCCGGCGGCACCCGATGTCCGGTCACGGTTTCGCGAAGGCGGGCCGCGACCGGCGAAAGCCCATAATTATGCCACGGCCGATGCCGGATCATGAATTGGATATGCTCGTAAGTGATTGGCTCGTCCGGGGACGTTTATGATGATGCCGCGGGGTGCATTGCTTCCCTTTCAGTTTCCTTTCACATCGCAAATCGCGTTTTCGGAATGCGGAAAATTGGTAATCGCGGTATCCTCGGCAGGGTCGCGCGCGCGTTGCCCTGCCTGCTCCGATGCCGGGAGCGGTCGATGCTGCGTGCCGCGCGCTCCATACCAGAAGACGAGACAGGAAAGAGACCATGGATGAACTGATCCGCAGTGCCGCCCTCGACTATCATCGCTATCCGCGCCCGGGCAAGATTTCGGTCACGCCGACCAAGGTGTTGTCCAACCAGCGGGATCTGTCGCTGGCCTATTCGCCCGGTGTGGCTGCCGCATGCGACGCGATCGTCGAGGACCCCGCGCAGGCGGCCGAGCTCACCGCGCGTTCGAACCTGATCGGTGTCGTCACCAACGGCACGGCGGTGCTGGGCCTGGGCAACATCGGCCCGCTGGCGTCCAAGCCGGTCATGGAAGGCAAGGGCGTGCTGTTCAAGAAGTTCGCCGGCATCGACGTCTTCGACCTCGAGATCGACGAGCCCGACGCCGACAAGCTGATCGACATGATCGCCGCGCTCGAGCCGACTTTCGGCGGCATCAACCTCGAGGACATCAAGGCGCCGGAGTGCTTCTACATCGAGAAGAAGCTGCGCGAGCGCATGAAGATTCCGGTCTTCCACGACGACCAGCACGGCACCGCGATCGTGGTCGGCGCCGCCATCCTCAACGGCCTGCACCTGCAGGGCAAGGCGCTGAATCAGGTCAAGGTGGTGACCTCGGGCGCCGGCGCTGCGGCGCTGGCCTGCCTGGGCCTGCTCGAAAAGCTCGGCGTGCCGGTCGACAACATCTGGGTCACCGACATCGAGGGCGTGGTCTATGAGGGCCGCACGGCGCTGATGGACCCGATCAAGGCGCGCTACGCCAAGCGCACCGATGCCCGTACGCTGGGCGAGATCATCGAAGGCGCCGACGTCTTCCTCGGCCTGTCGGCGGGCGGTGTGCTCAAGCCGGAGATGGTGGCGAAGATGGCGCCGCGGCCGATGATCCTGGCGCTGGCCAACCCGACGCCCGAGATCCTGCCGGAGCAGGTCAAGGAAGTGCGCGACGACGCGCTGATCGCCACCGGCCGTTCGGATTACCCGAACCAGGTCAACAACGTGCTGTGCTTCCCCTTCATCTTCCGTGGCGCGCTCGATGTCGGCGCCACCACGATTTCCGACGAGATGCAGCTTGCCGCGGTGAAGGCGATCGCCGAACTGGCGCGCGTCGAGCAGAGCGACATCGTCGCGGCCGCCTACGGCGAGAAGGTCGGCGGCTTCGGCCCCGACTACATCATTCCGCGTCCCTTCGACCCGCGCCTGATCGTCAAGATCGCACCCGCGGTGGCCGAGGCGGCGATGACCTCGGGTGTGGCGACGCGGCCGATCACCGACTGGGATGCCTACCGTGCCCAGCTCAACAATTTCGTCTGGCAGTCCGGCCTGATCATGAAGCCGGTGTTCGCCGCCGCACGCGCGAACCCGAAGCGCATCATCTTTGCCGAAGGCGAGTCCGAGAAAGTGCTGCGCGCGGTGCAGCAGGTGGTCGACGAAGGCCTGGCGCGGCCGATCCTGATCGGCCGTCCCGAGGTGGTGAAGTCCAACATCGAACGCTTCGGCCTGCGCATGCTGGCCGATCGCGACTACGAACTGGTCAACCCCGATTCGGACCCGCGCTTCAACCAGTTGTGGCAGCACTACCACGAACTGATGGAACGCCACGGGGTGTCGGTGGAGTACGCCAAGAAGGAAGTCCGCCGCCGCACGACGCTGATCGGCACGCTGCTGCTCAAGTTCGGCTACGGCGACGGGCTGATCTGCGGCACCTACGGCATGCACCGCCTGCACCGCGAGTTCGTCGAATCCGTGCTCGGCCGTCGCGAAGGCGTCGAGCATCTCTACACGGTCAACCTGCTCAGCCTGCCGGGCCGCACCCTGTTCCTGGCCGACACCTACGTCAATTACGACCCGACCTCGGAGCAGATCGTCGAGATGACCTTGCTGGCGGCCGAGGAAATGAAGCGCTTCGGTGTCGAGCCAAAGGTGGCCCTGCTGTCGCATTCGTCCTTCGGTTCGGCCGATTCGCCGACCGCCGGGAAGATGCGCGCCGCGCTGCACACGCTGCACGAGCAGCACCCCGATCTCGCCGTCGAAGGCGAAATGCATGGCGACTCGGCGCTGGATGCCAGGCATCGCCTGCAGATCTTCCCCAACGCCAGGATGCGCGAGGATGCGAACCTGCTGATCTTCCCGACCCTGGATGCGGCCAACATCGCCTTCAACCTGCTCAAGAACGCCGCGGGCGAAGGCATGACCGTGGGGCCGATCCTGCTGGGGGCGTCCAAGCCGGTCCATATCCTGACGCCTTCCGCCACCGTCCGGCGCATCATCAACATGACGGCGCTGACCGTCGTCGAAGCCGGCCAGCGAGACTGATGTGCTTGCCGCCTGCCGCCTTCATCGTTCATCCTTTGCGCATGGCAACACGTGGGCATGATGGACGATGACGGCGGGGAGGCCGCAGACAGCGCTGGTGCTGACGGGCGGCGGCGCGCGCGCCGCCTATCAGGTCGGCGTGCTGGCCGCGGTCAGTGAACTGCGCGGCCGTCGCGCGGGCAACCCCTTTCCCATCCTGTGCGGCACCTCGGCCGGCGCGATCAACGCAACTGCGCTGGCGGTGTTCTCGCGCAGCTTCAAGTATGGCGTCTCGCGGCTCGAGTACATCTGGCGCAATCTCCACGTAGATCAGATCTATCGTGCCGATGCCCCTGCCGTGCTCGGCAGCATCGGGCGCTGGGGCCTGGCGCTGACGACCGGCTGGGCCGTGCGCCAGACCCCCCGTTCGCTGCTCGACAACGCGCCCTTGGGCGAGTTGTTGGGTCGGGTGCTGGATTTCACCGAAATCGGCCGAGCCATCGAGCGTGGCCATCTGCGGGCGCTGAGCGTCACGGCCTCCGGCTACTCCTCGGGCGAGAGCCTGGCCTTCTTCGAGGCCGCGCCCGACATCCAGCCGTGGCGGCGCACGCATCGCATGGGTGTGCGCAGCTGTATCGGCGTCGATCACCTGATGGCCAGCAGTGCCCTGCCTTTCGTCTTTCCGGCGGTGCATATTCATCGCGAGTTCTTCGGTGACGGCTCGATGCGCCAGCTGGCGCCGGTCAGTCCGGCAATCCACCTGGGGGCCGACCGGATCATGGTGGTCGGTGCGGGGCGGCTCGCGGAGGAGGTGCGCCAGCGGGGGGAGGACTATCCATCGCCGGCCCAGATCGCCGGGCATGCGATGTCGAGCATCTTTCTCGATACGCTCGCGGTCGATCTCGAGCGGCTCGACCGGATCAACCGAAGCCTGGCGCTGATGACGGCCGAAGAGCGGAGAGCTTCGGCCGGCCTGAAGCCCATCGAAACGCTGGTGATGCTGCCTTCGCGCCGGCTCGACACCATCGCCGGCCAGCATCGCCTGGCCTTGCCGCGTACCCTGCGTACCGTGCTGCGCAGCCTGGGCGCGATGCGCAGCGAGGGTTCGGCGCTGCTGTCCTACCTGTTGTTCGAGCCGGCATTCACGAATGCGCTGATCGGGCTGGGTTACGAGGACACGATGGCGCGGCGCGGCGAAGTGAGCGATTTCCTTCGCCTCTAGTGGCGCCGGCGGCGCATGGATTTCATGGAGCGGAACGGTTCGGCTGCGTGAGGCCGCCGTCTACGGCCGTGCAGCGGCCAGGCATGGCGGCATTTTTTGTATCAGGCGATGCCGCGTGGCTGTGTTCGTGTGACAATTCGCACCTGCCTGCGAATTTGCTTCAAATAGCCTTGTTATCTGATTATTTTTACTGCAGATTCAAGGAAGGTAATTTCCTGTTGCACGCCCTGCCATGAAACCACGTTTCCTGCTTGCCGCTGCCGTGATCGGCCTGTTCATGTTGCAACCGGTTTCGAATCTTGCCGAGGCTGCAGCCAGCAAGCCCGCGCGAACCAGTGCCAAGGCCGTCCAGAAGAAGCCTGTTGCCAAGAAGTCCGTGGCAAAGAAGCCTGCTGCGAAGACGGCTGCACCGAAGAAGAAGGCTGCAGTGAAACCGTCTGCCGGCAAGACGACACGGAATGCCAGGAGCAAGGCCGTTCCGACCGGAAAGGCCCAGCGTGTTTCGGTGCGGATGGCACCTGCTGCCGCTGCGACGGCCGCCGCGGCAGCGGCCGCTGCGGAAGAGGTTGCGCTGGCGCTGGATGCCAACGGTTTCCCGCAGCTCGGCTCCAGTGCCTTCTACATCGTCAACCCGGCCAATGGCGAAGTGCTGCTCGAGCGCAATGCCGCCGTGGTGGTGCCGATCGCTTCCATCACCAAGCTGATGACCGCGATGGTCGTGCTCGATGCCGGGCAGAGCCTGTCCGAACCGATCACGATCACGAACGCCGACATCGATACGCTCAAGGGTACGGGGTCGCGCCTGGCCATCGGCTCCACGCTGACGCGCGAAGAAATGCTGCACCTTGCATTGATGTCGTCCGAAAATCGTGCTGCCTCGGCGCTCGCGCGCCACTACCCGGGTGGCGAGAGGGCCTTCATCGAAGCGATGAACGTCAAGGCGCGCCTGCTCGGACTCTGGAATACCCGCTTCCACGACAGCACCGGACTGAACCCGGCCAACGTCTCCAGCCCGCGCGACCTGGCCAAGATGGTGTCGGCGTCGGCGTCCTATCCGCTGATCCGGGAGTTCTCGACCTCGGCCGAGCGCTACGTCGATGTCCGTGGCCGCCTGACCCGCTTCGGCAACACCAACGGCCTGGTCAAGAGTCCCGAGTGGTCGATCAGCGTGTCCAAGACCGGCTACATCTCCGAGGCCGGCCGCTGCCTGGTCATGCAGACCTGGCTGCATGACCAGCCGGTGGTCATGGTACTGATGGATTCCAGCGGGCTCTACACCCGCACGGCGGATGCCAAGCGCGTGCGCAAATGGCTGGAGCAGGCCGACAGCGCGCCGCGCATGGCGGCGGCGCCGGTTCGCCGCGAAGGCTGATCGATTCGCGTCAGCGATGCTCCCGGGCGGCGCGTGCGGCGCCATAGCCCAGGGCACGCGAGATTTCGTCCGCGGTTTCGCGCACCAGCGGCGCCCAGTCGGGGTTGAAGCGCTCGGACGGCGTCGACAGCGACAGGCCGGCGATCAACTCGCCGCTGTCGTTGCGGATGCCGGCGGCAATGCAGCGCACGCCGGCCTCGACCTCATCCAGGTCGAAACCCACGCCGTGGCGGCGGACCCGTTCGAGCTCCTTTTCGAGCGCCGGCAAGGTGGTGATGGAAGCCGGTGTCGAAGGCGGCAGTCCGGTGCGCCGGGCATACTCCCGAATGCGTTCGGGGCCGTCTTCGACCAGGAACAGCTTGCCGGTCGCCGTCGTGTGCAGGGGCGCACGGGCACCGACGATATGTACCACGCGCACCGAAGATCTCCCGCTCGAAGTCCGATCCACATAGACGATCTCGTCGCCTGCACGGATACCGAGGTTTACGCTCTCGCCGGTGGCTGCATGCAGCTTCACCATCATCGGCATGGCGGTTTCGCGCAGCGAGATGCGTGACTTCACCAGGCTGCCCAGTTCCAGCAGGCGGATGCCCAGGCGGTAGATGCCGGCATCCGTGCGGTCGACGAAGCCGCTCTGGGTCATCGCACCGAGAATGCGGTGGGCCGTCGAGGGATGGAGTTCGGTTTCCAGGGCAAGCTGCTTGAGTGGAACCGGGTCGGCATGCTGGGCGAGGACGTCCAGCAGTTTCATCATGCGGTCGATGACCTGAATCGAGTTCTTGCCTTCGGTTGCAGCGGGAGCGGGGTCGATCTTCTTGGTGGACACGGCAGTGCTCTATACGAGCATTCGATGGATTGTCAGGAGTGCGAATCTTACCCGCCCACCTTGATTTCGCCTAATGAAATGAAGTGCGACCCCATGGCACGCGTGCCGTCCCGATTGTGGGCGATAATGCAGCCTTGTCTCCATCGACCCCTCAGCCGGGAGCCGTCTTGAACACGATTCGCCGAACCCCTCCCACGCCTGCGCCTTCGCAGATCAGCGGTACGCTCAAGCTGCGTCCGCGTACGGCGGAAGTTGCCGATGGCGAAGAGCGCAAGGATGCCGGGCCCCGGGAGGCCGAGCCCGCCGTCCGGCGCCGGGCACCAGCCGCTGGCGCAGCGCGGCCTGGCGGACGGGGCAAGGCGGCGGGCTCGGCCTCCCGTCCGGCTTCGACGGGGCGGAAACCGCGAGCCGATGATGGGCCTGCCGACCGGGAGCAGGGAGGAGAACCCGCGCCCCAGGGCGTGCGCCTGTCCAAGATCATGGCCGAGCGCGGCATCTGTTCGCGCCGCGAGGCCGATGAGTTCATCGAGCGCGGCTGGGTCTTCGTCGATGGCAAGCGGGTGTCCGAACTGGGTATCCGCGTCGAACCGGAGGTGCGCATCGATCTCGCGCCGGAAGCCAGCCGGGCCCAGCGCCAGCGCGTCACGATCCTGCTGCACAAGCCGGTCGGCTATGTGTCCGGCCAGCCGGAGCCGGGCTATGCGCCGGCGGTGAGCCTGATCGGCGCGGCCAACCAGTTCGATCGCGACATCGCGCAACGCTTCCATCCCAGCCAGCTCAAGAACCTTGCGCCTGCCGGGCGGCTCGACATCGATTCGACCGGTCTGCTGGTGCTGACCCAGGATGGCCGCATTGCCCGCCAGTTGATCGGCGACGATTCCAGGGTGGACAAGGAGTATCTGGTCCGTGTCGAAGGCAGGCTTCAGGCGGATGGCTTGGCCTTGCTGAATCATGGCCTCGAACTCGATGGAGTCAGGCTGCGCCCGGCGAAAGTCGAGTGGATCAACGACGATCAGCTGCGTTTCCAGTTGCGCGAGGGGCGAAAGCGCCAGATCCGCCGCATGTGCGAACTGGTCGGCTTGAAAGTCGTGGGCCTCAAGCGCGTGCGCATCGGCAAGGTGAAGCTTGGCGACCTGCCGCTCGGACAATGGCGCTACCTGCGCGAGGACGAATCCTTCTGATTCGGCCTGCCTGAGCGGAACGCAGCAAAATGAATGCGGCCATCGGAATGATGGCCGCAGATGCCTGGACCGGGGTGTTCAGGCAGCCAAGAGTTCGCGCGCCCGAGCCTTCGTCTGCCTGATGCGCTCGTCGACCTGTTTCAGCTCGGCTGCGTGCTCCGCGCTCAGGCCACTCACTTCGGCGAAGCAGCCGGCGAGCGGGCAATCGCAGCCCGGCGGACAACCGTGTTCACAGGCGCATTCCTGTTGCGTTTCGTCGAGAAGAACCATTTCACGGATGGCTTCGCAGCGACCGAGCGGGGAATCGAGGATACTCATGGCTGTCTCCTTTTTTATGCTGGTCAAGCTTGCTGCGGCTCCGAAAGCATCCGGAATGTTGCGTGAAATACGTCACGGCGAATCCTTGATTCCAGTCTAGCGGGTCGAAGCGGGTTTGCCGGGCAATCTGGGCAAAGCTTGACCTGGGTCAACCGAAGGGGATGCGGGAGGGATATTCGCCTTGCCTGACGGGCCTGCCGGCTTGCTGGGCTTGCGGCAATGGAGGTCGGCGAAGGGGCCGCGTTCGTGTGTCCAGCCGGGGCCAGGCGACGTCTGGGCACAGAATTCCTGCCCGTCCAGCTTGCTGCGCCAGACATGCCATGGTGCCGGCGCGGCGTCGGCAGAGGCCGTCAGCAGCAGCATGGCGAGCAGCGCGGCGCGGCGTGTGCCGCCGAGTTCATTCGGCATGCAGGGCCTCCACGGGGTTCAGGCGGGCGGCGCGGCTGGCGGGCAGGATGCCGGCCAGCAGGCCGATCAGCACTGCCATGCTTTCAGCAGCGAGGACGAAAGCCCAGGGCGTGCTGACCGGCAGGTTGGGGAGCAGCAGGCCGATCGACTGGGCGAGGCCCATGCCCGCGGCCAGGCCGGCCAGGCCTCCGGCGGCGGCAAGCACCACTGCTTCGCCCAGGAACAGGCCGAGGATGGTGCGGCGGCGCGCGCCGAGCGCGACCAGCAGGCCGATTTCGCTGGTACGTTCGGTGACGGCGATGGTCATGATGGTGGCGATGCCGACGCCGCCGACCAGCAGCGAAATGCCACCCAGCGCGCCGACCGCCGCGGTGAGGATGCCGAGGATGTTCGACAGCGTCGCCAGCATGTCTTCCTGGGTGCGCACGGTGAAGTCCTCGCGGCCGTGGCGTGCCATCAGGCTGCGCTTGACCTGATCGACCACGCGCGCGGCCGGCACGTTCTCGTCGTAGCTGAGGCCGATCTCCATCAGGCCGTCGCGCTTGAACAGCGCCATGCCGCGCGCGGTGGGGATGAAGGCGGTGTCGTCGAGATCGAAGCCGAGGAACTGCCCCTTTTCTTCCATGATGCCGATGACCCGGTAGCGCTCGTCGCCGATCTGCACCCGTGCGCCGAGTGCGTTGCCGGCATCGAACAGTTCGCGCTTGAGCTTGGCGCCGAGCACGACGAAGGCGCGTGCGCTGTCGCTGTCGTCCGGCGGCAGGAAGCGGCCGATGCGGACCCGCATCGCGTAGATGTCCTGCATGCCGGAACCCACCGCCAGCACCGTGGTGCGCCGCACGCGGCCATTGGCGCGCACTTCGGCGTTGCCGCTGACGTTGCCGGAAACATGGATGACATGCGGCAGGCGGGCGAGCGCCGCGGCATCGTCGAGCGTCAGTTCGCGCGCGGAGGAGGGCAGGCCCGGCGGGCCGCCGCGTGCGCCTTCGCGGCCGGGGGCGACTTCGATGACGTTGGTGCCGAACTGGCCGAACTCCCGCAGCACGAAGCGGTGCAGGCCTTCGCCGAGCGAAGTCAGCAGGATCACTGCGGCGATGCCGACCGCGATACCGCCCAGCGTCAGCATGCTGCGCAGGCGGTGGGCGGTGATCGAGCGCAGGGCCAGATGCAGGAGGTCGCGCCAGCTCATGGCATCGTCCCCGTGTTCATCGCTTCGTCAGCGCCTGGACCGGGTCCAGCGCGGCGGCGCGGCGTGCCGGCATGACGCCGAACAGCAGGCCGGTGGCGAGTGCGGTGCCGAGCGCGGCGCTCACCGCCCAGTCCGGCGGCCAGGCGGGCAGGGCGGGAAAGGCGAGCCGGATCGCCCACGCACCGGCATGGCCGAGGATGAAGCCGGCCAGTGCGCCTGCCAGCGACAAAAGCGCGGCTTCGGCCAGGAAGGCGAAACGGATGGCGCGGCGGCTGGCGCCCAGTGCCTTCAGCAGGCCGATTTCGCCGGTGCGCTGAGTGACGGCGACCAGCATCACGTTCATGACCAGGATGCCCGCCACTGCCAGGCTGATCGCGGCGATGCCGGCGACGCCCAGCGTCAGCGCGCCGAGGATGCGGTCGAAAGTGCCCAGCACTGCGTCCTGGGTGATGACGGTGAAATCGAGCTCGCCCTGGCGGCGTGCGCCCAGCAGCTTCTCGACCTCGCGCTGGGCGGGCAACAGAGATTCACGGTCGCGCGTCTCGATCATGATGCGGAACAGCGAGTTGGTGTCGAACATCGCCTGCGCGGTGGCGACCGGCACCAGCACCAGTTCGTCCGAGTTCATGCCCAGCCCGCGGCCGGCCGGCCCCATGACGCCGATCACGCGCAGCCGGCGGTCGCCCAGCCGGATCATGCGGCCGATGGCATTCTGGTTGCCGAACAGTTCGGCACGGATCGTCTCGCCGATGACGGCGACTGCCGAAGCGCGGCGGAAGTCCTCGCGCGGCAGGAACTGTCCGCGGGCGACGCCGAAGCCGCGGATGTCGACATAGTCGGCGCTGGTGCCCAGCACCATGACTTCGCGCAGGCGGCCGCCGAAGGAAATTTCGGCGCTGCCCATCGCCAGCGGGGCGACGCGCTTGACCTGCGGCACGCGCAGCAGCGCGGCGGCATCGTCGGTGGTGAGATCGCGCGGCGTGCTGCTGACGAAGCTGCCCGGGTTGACGCCGCCGGTGCCGGTGCGGCCGGGCAGCACGATCAGCAGGTTGGCGCCGAGCGCGGAGAACTCCTCGACGACGAAGCGCCGCGCGCCGTCGCCGAGCGCGGTCAGCATCACCACCGCGGCGACGCCGATCGACATCGCCAGCATCATCAGCGCGGTGCGCTGCGGGTAGCCGAGCGCGGCGCGGGTGGCGAAGCGCAGCGTATCGGCGGGGCTCATGGCGGATTCGGCGCTGCCGTCGGCGTGTTGCGCACGTCCTGGCGGATGGCGCCGTCCTCCATCAGCAGGCGGCGGCGGGCGCGTGCGCCCATCGCCGGGTCGTGGGTGACGACGATCAGCGTGGTGCCGGCGGCGTTCAGCGCTTCGAGCAGCGCCGTGACTTCCTGGCCGGTGGCGCGGTCGAGGTTGCCGGTGGGTTCGTCGGCGAGCAGCATGGCTGGGCGCATGATCGTGGCGCGGGCGATCGCCACGCGCTGGCGCTGGCCGCCGGAAAGTTCGTCCGGGCGGTGGTGGGCGCGCGATTCGAGGCCGAAATCCTTCAATGCCCGCTCCACGCGTACGCCGCGCTCCGCCGCCGGGACGCCGGCCAGCATCAGCGGCAGGGCAACGTTTTCGGCGGCGGTCAGGCGCGGCACCAGATGGAAGCTCTGGAACACGAAGCCGATGCGCGCGCTGCGCACCGCCGCCTGCTCGTCGGCCGACAAGGTGGTGACGTCGCGGCCTTCGAGCCGGTAGCGGCCGCTGTTCGGGCGGTCGAGCAGGCCGAGCAGGTTCAGCAGCGTGGACTTGCCCGAACCGGAAGGGCCCATGACCGCGACGTATTCGCCGGCCTCGATGCGCAGCGACACGTCGCTCAGCGCATGCACCTCGCTGTCGCCGAGCCGGAAGATGCGTTCGATGCCTTCCAGTTCGATCTGTGCCATGCCGTGCTCCGGGCTAGCGGGCGGTGGATTCGACGCTGACCCGTGCGCCAGCCACGACACCTGCGCGCTCCAGCGAGGTGACGATGCGCTCGCCGGCGTTCAGGCCGTCAACGATCTCGGTGTGCTCCCAGTTCGACAATCCGGTACGCACTTCGCGTTCGACCAGCCGGCCGTTCGTTTCCACCAGCACGCGTTGGCCTTCGCGCAGCGCCGCGGTGGGAATGCGCAGCGCGTCGGCGCGGGTGTCGAGCACGATCTCGACGTCGGCACTGTAGCCCACCAGCATGCCGCGCGCCTCGTCGGGGCGGACGAAGTCGATGTCCACCTCCACCGTGCGCGCCTGCTTCTCGACCGCGGTGATGTAAGGCGCGATGCGCTTGACGCGGCCTTCGAAGACGGTGGCCGGCATCGCTTCGAGCGTGATCCGCACCGGCTGGCCGGGACGGATCCGCGGGGCATCGATTTCGTCCATCGGTGCCTTGACGTACAGACAGGTGTCGTCGATCAGGTCGATCGCCGGCGGTGTCGGCACGCCGGGCGGGGAGGGGATGGAAATCTCGCCGAGTTCGCCGGTGATCAGCGCCACGGTGCCGGCGAAGGGCGCGACCAGCACCAGGCGCTGGCGGTCGATCTCGGTGGCGTCGACCTGCGCCTGGGCGGTGAGGACGTCGGCCCGCGCGGTGTCGCAGGCGGCGCGCCGGGCATGGGCTTCGGTGCGGGCCCTTTCCTCGGCGCTGGCCGAGACGAAGCCGCGTTTGACCAGTTGTGCCTGGCGTGCCGCCTCGCGTTCGGCGTTGTCGGCGACGGTACAGGCTTCCCGCACGCGCTGGCGCGCGGTCGCAAGCTGGGCCCTGGCCACCGTCAGCCGTGCTTCGAGGTCGCCATGCCACAGCCGCATCAGCACCTGGCCCGCTTCGACGCGGTCGCCTTCCTTGACGCCCAGATAGTCGATGCGGCCGCCGACGATGGTTGCCATCTTGCTGCGCTGGCAGGCTTCGATTTCGCCGGCGCGCGTGTTCGACAGCGTCGCCTCGACCAGCCCGCGCCCCACTTCATGCACCACCACCGCCACCGGCTTGGGCCGCGTCAGCCACCAGCCGGCTGCCGCCACGAGGCTGACAATCAATATCAGGGGCAGGAGGCGGCGGAGGATCTTCATGGCCAGTGTTTGCCGGTAGAGCGCATGGAAAGTAAAACGCTTGGTACTTTCGACGGCTGTCTGGAATCGTGTTTCTGGACGCTCGTGTGGGGGAAGCGTGTGTGGAATTCCTTCCGAGGCTGCGGAACTCGCTGCGCTCGGACAGTCCTCGCTTCTCCAGGAACACCACACACGCTTCCTGGAACCGCCGTAGCTTGTCGACCGGTATGAGAGGCGGGATCAGTGCTGGAACTCATGAACCTGCCCCTCACGGGCAGCGCGCCAAGCAAGTGTGTTGGGGAGGCTACGTTCTTGCTCGAATGCCTCGTTGCTGAGCACGAGTAGGATGGGTAGAGCGTAGCGAAACCCATCACCCCTGCTCCCCGCAAACGATGGGTTTCGCCTGCGGCTCTACCCATCCTACCCTGGCTGTGATCGGGTCGGTGTGCATCTCTTGGCTCGCCATTCAATGGCTCAGGTTAGCAGGCTTTCGATCAAGCTTTTCCGCCCTTCGCCCACGAATCCTTCAGCGTGACCGTGCGGTTGAACACCGGCGCGCCGGGTTTCGAATCGACGCGGTCGGCGACGAAGTAACCGTGGCGCTCGAACTGGAAGCGGTCCTCGGCCTGGGCGTCCTTCAGCGCCGGTTCCAGCCAGGCGGTGACGGTGCGCTTGCTGTCCGGGTTGATGTCGTCGAGGAAGTCGCGCTCGGCGTCCGGGGCGTCGCCTTCGCGGCGCTGGCCGGGGTGGGGGTGGGCGAACAGGCGGTCGTACAGGCGCACTTCGGCCTGGTAGCCGTGCGCGGCCGAGACCCAGTGCAGGTTGCCCTTGACCTTGTAGTCGTCGGCGCCGGGCGTGCCGGACTTGGAGTCGGGCATGTATTCGGCCAGCACCGCGGTGACATTGCCATCGGCGTCCTTCTCGCAGCCGGTGCATTTGACGACGAAGCCGTAGCGCAGCCGCGCCATGTTGCCGGGGTAGAGGCGGCGGAAGCCCTTGACGGGTTCTTCCATGAAGTCCTCGCGCTCGATCCACAGCTCGCGGCCGAAAGGCATTTCGCGCTTGCCGAGCTCGGGCTTGAGCGGGTGCTTGGGCGCTTCGCACAGCTCGGACTGGCCTTCCGGGTAGTTGGTGATGACCAGCCGCAGCGGGTCGAGCACGGCGACGCGGCGTTCGGCGGCTTCGTTGAGGTCGTCGCGCATGCACTCTTCGAGCACGCTCATGTCGATCCAGGCGTCGGCCTTGGAGACGCCGATGCGCTCGGCGAAGCGGCGGAAGCCGGCCGGCGTGAAGCCGCGGCGGCGTGCGCCGATCAGGGTCGGAAGGCGCGGGTCGTCCCAGCCGTCGACGTGGCCTTCGTTGACGAGCTGGATCAGCTTGCGCTTGGACAGCACGACGTAAGTCAGGTTGAGGCGGGAGAACTCGATCTGCTGCGGCAGCGGGCGCGGGAAGTGGCCTTCGGTGGCCAGCGCGTCGAGCAGCCAGTCGTAGAAGGGCCGCTGGTCCTCGAATTCGAGCGTGCACACCGAGTGGGTGATGTTCTCGATCGCGTCCTCGATCGGATGGGCGAAGGTGTACATCGGGTAGATGCACCATTTGTCGCCGCTGCGGTGGTGGCTGGCGTGGCGGATGCGGTAGATCGCCGGATCGCGCAGATTGATGTTGGGGCTGGCCATGTCGATCTTCGCACGCAGGACGTGGCTGCCTTCGGCGAACTCTCCGGCGCGCATGCGCTCGAAGAGCTCCAGGTTCTCGGCCACGCTGCGGTCACGCCAGGGGCTGTTCTTGCCGGCTTCGGTCAGCGTGCCGCGGTTGGCGCGCATTTCCTCGGCCGACTGCGAGTCGACATAGGCCTTGCCGGCCTTGATCAGGCTGACGGCGCAGGCGTGCATGGTGTCGAAGTAGTCCGAGGCGAAATACAGGTGTTCGCCCCAGTCGAAGCCGAGCCAGCGCACCGACTCGATGATGGCGTCGACGTATTCCTGCTCTTCCTTCTCGGGGTTGGTGTCGTCGAAACGCATGTGGCAGACGCCGCCATAGGCTTCGGCCAGGCCGAAGTTCAGGCAGATCGACTTGGCGTGGCCGTAGTGCAGGTAGCCGTTCGGTTCGGGCGGGAAGCGCGTCTCGACGCGGCCGCCCCATTTGTTGCTGCGGAGGTCCTCGTCGATGATGTTGCGAATGAAGTTGCTCGGTGCGGCGGCTTCGGCGCCGGCTTTGTGGTCGGGGTGATTCATCGGATTCAAGGGAGCTGGAGAGTTGCGGGCAGCCTGCCGGCATGGCCCGTGGATGCTTGCGATTGGGGTGGATTGTAGCCGATTGGTTCCACCCGTCGGGTTGGGGAGACGGAAGGGCAGGAAATCGGCTGGATATAATTTGCGCCAAATGCGGTTCGCCGGCGGACGGCGTTCGGATATACGCTGGGGCGCGTTTTCGTGGAGATGGAATGCAAGAGGATTTCGATGCTGCGGTCGGTGTGCTGGAGCAGCACCCGCTGCTGTACACGCTGGTCGCGGCCGGCAGCCTGCTGGCCCTCGCCTGGCTGGCGAACTGGCTGACCAAGCACGTCCTGCTGCGCGGCCTGCGCAAGCTGCTGGGCGCGAGCGTGCTCGCCCGGGATGGCGAGCCGGGCGGCACGACGCCGATGAGGGTGGTGTCGCGGCTGTCGAATACCGTTCCCGCGCTGGTGCTGATGATCGGCGTCGGCATGGTGCCGCATCTTCCGCAAGCGCTGGTGGCGGTGGTCGAGAACGTGTGCAGCGCCTTCATCGTGCTGACGGTGGCGCTGGCGCTGGGTGGCTTGCTGAACATTCTCGGCGCGCGCTATCAGCGCCGTCCCAGCGCCAGGATCCGGCCGATCAAGGGCTATGTCGAGGTGACGAAGATCATCATCTACTTCATCGCCGCGATCCTGATGGCAGCGAGCCTGGTCGATCGTTCGCCGCTGATCCTGCTGTCCGGCCTGGGGGCGATGGCAGCGGTGCTGATGCTGATCTTCCAGGACACCCTGCTGTCGCTCGTCGCCAGCATCCAGCTGGCGTCCAACGACATGGTGCGCATCGGCGACTGGATCGAGATGCCGCAACTGAATGCGGATGGCGACGTCGTCGACATTGCGCTGCACACGGTGAAGGTGCAGAACTTCGACAAGACCATCACGACCATTCCGACCAAGCGCCTGATCTCGGATTCGTTCCGCAACTGGCGCGGCATGCGCGAATCCGGCGGGCGGCGGATCAAGCGCAGCCTGTACATCGACCAGCACAGCATCCGCTTCCTGACCGACGAGGAGCGCCATCGTCTCGACCGCTTCGCGCTGCTCGACGGCTACCTGCCGGCCAAGGAGGCCGAACTGGAAGCCTGGAACGCCAGCCTGCCGGGCGGCGAGCGTGACATCGTCAACCGCCGCCGCGTCACCAACATCGGCACCTTCCGCGCCTATGTGGACCGCTACCTGCGCCATCATCCCGGCGTGCATCAGGGCATGATGCTGATGGTGCGCCAGATGGCGCCGACTTCGGACGGCCTGCCGCTGGAGATCTACTGCTTCTCCAACACCGTCGTGTGGGCCGAATACGAAGGTACGCAGTCGGACATCTTCGACCATCTGCTGGCCATCCTGCCGGAGTTCGGCCTGCGCGTGTTCCAGCATCCCAGTGGCGCCGACATGCGTGCGCTCGGCCGCGGCCTGCGGGCATCGGAAGGCTTCCAGCTCGGCGTCGACGCCGGCCGGGCGGTGATCGACAGGGAACACGCATGAAGCTGCCTGTGCTCGCCGGCTTCGGACGTCCGGGGATGCGGCAGCGCCAGGCGGCAATCTTTCGGGTGTGACGCATGACACGCCGGCGGCGAGCCTGTCCGCCGGCTTGCGCCTCTTCCCGCATGCATGCGGCGCGGTTCTGGCAACATGGCAATCGATTCGATTTCCATTTGCGCGGATGGCCGGCGTGGAGCCGGTCATCCTTTGTTGCACACCCGCTTGGCGAGGCGCGTGCGTTGGGCGTGGATAATCGCCGGGCCTGTTACAAATCTGGAGGCTGGACATCATGAAGAAGATCATCGTTTCCCTGGCTGCGCTCACCTTTGCCGCCGGCGGCCTGGTCGGCTGCGCCAACATGAGCGAAACCCAGCGCGATACCGGCATCGGCGCCGGCATCGGCGCCGTGGCCGGTGCCGCGATCGGGCGTGCGACGGCCGGCGGCAACAAGGGCAAGAGCACCACGACCGGGGCGGCGGTGGGCGCCGCGGTGGGTGCCGCGGGCGGCTATCTGTGGTCGCAGCACATGCAGAAGCAGAAGGCCGAGATGGAGCAGGCGACCCAGGGCACCGGCATCGGCGTCAGCCAGACCGCCGACAACCAGCTCAAGGTCGATATCCCGAGCGATGTCTCTTTCGACACCGGCCGCTACGACATCAAGCCGAACATGCGCCCGGTGCTCGACCGCCTGGCGGGCGGCCTGAATCAGCACCCTGTCACCACCGTCACCATCATCGGCCACACCGACAGTACCGGCAGCGATGCGGTCAATAATCCCCTGTCGATCAACCGCGCCGCCGCAGTACGGGACTACCTGACGGCGCGCGGCGTGTCGGCGCAGCGCATCGCCATCGACGGCCGCGGCTCGCGCCAGCCGATCGCCGACAACTCGACCGTGTCCGGCCGCGCGATGAACCGCCGCGTCGAGATTTTCGTCGGCGAAGCCGCGCAGTAAATAGGCGCCCGTTTCCTTTCCCATTCCGCAGGCGGCGTTCAGACACGGTACGTGCGGTCTGAACGCCGGACCCGCCAGGGCCGTTCGCGCCCTCGGCCATCCCGCCCCCGATGCCGCTGTCTTCGTTCCCGATGGGCGGGCTTCTTCCGTAGCTGAATCAACACCCGGCTGCTGCCGCCCGCTTCGGGCCTGCGCCGCCCTGCCTCCGGGCGTGACCGTGCCCATGGCCGCTGGTTCGGCGCATGGCGAAGGGCGCCGTGCCCTGCCTGTGCGTACGGTGTGCCCGCGACTGCTTCAGGACGCGTTTCCGTATTCATCGAACGTCCGGATTCCGGACGACGATACCGAATCCGGCCGCTCAACTCCGTTCGTACACCATGTTGCGCTGCGGGGTGGGCGCGGCCAGGGGGCAGTCCCGCAGCGGGCTGTCTGGATGCTGCGTTGCGGAGGCGCTGCCATGGCATGGGGGTTGCAATGGACGAAGCGGTGCCACGCACCGACCAGTTCATCCAACCAGAAGGAACGGAGACAACCATGGAAGTCCAGACCGCATCACGGGTACAGGTGATGGGAATCGATGCCGGCGGCACGATGACCGACACTTTCTTCGTGCGCGACGACGGCCGCTTCGTCGTCGGCAAGGCGCAGAGCAATCCGGCGGACGAGTCGCTCGCCATTTTCAACTCATCCCAGGATGCGCTCGCACACTGGGGACGGGGTGTCGACGACGTCTACCCCGAGCTTGCGACCTGTGTCTATTCCGGCACGGCGATGCTCAACCGCGTCCTGATGCGCAAGGGCCTCGACGTCGGCCTGATCTGCAATCGCGGCTTCGAGCAGATTCATTCGATGGGCCGCGCCCTGCAGAGCTATCTCGGCTATGCGCTGGAAGACCGCATCCACCTCAACACCCATCGCTACGACGAGCCGCTGGTGCCGGTGTCGCGCACCCGCGGCGTGACCGAGCGCACCGACGTGCAGGGCAAGGTCGTGATCCCGCTGCGTGCCGAGGAGGTGCGCCAGGCGACCCGCGAACTGGTCGAGGCCGGCGCCCAGGCGATCGTGATCTGTCTGCTGCAGTCGCACAAGAACGGCAGCAACGAGGAGCGCGCGCGCGATCTGGTGCTCGACGAACTGAAGAAGCTGAAAGTCGACATCCCGGTGTTCGCGTCGGTGGACTACTACCCGTCGCGCAAGGAAAGCCACCGCATGAACACGACGATCCTCGAAGCCTACGGCGCCGAGCCTTCGCGCCAGACGCTGAAGAAGGTCAGCGACCGCTTCAAGAAGCACGGCGCGAAGTTCGACCTGCGGGTGATGGCGACCCATGGCGGCACGATCTCGTGGAAGGCCAAGGAACTGGCCCGCACCATCGTTTCCGGCCCGATCGGCGGCGTGATCGGCTCCAGGCTGCTGGGCGAATGCCTGGGCGACGAGAACATCGCCTGCTCGGACATCGGCGGCACCTCCTTCGACGTCGCCCTGATCACCAAGGGCAACTTCGCGATCAAGTCCGACCCCGACATGGCCCGCCTGGTGCTGTCGCTGCCGCTGGTGGCGATGGACTCGGTCGGCTCGGGCGCTGGCAGCTTCGTGCGGCTGGACCCCTATAGCAAGTCGATCAAGCTCGGCCCCGACAGCGCCGGCTACCGCGTCGGCACCAGCTGGCCGGAAAGCGGGCTGGATACGGTGTCGGTCACCGACTGCCACGTCGTGCTCGGCTACCTCAACCCGGACAACTTCCTCGGTGGTGCGATCAAGCTCGACGTGCAGCGCGCGCGAGACCACATCAAGGCCCAGATCGCCGACCCGCTCGGCCTGTCGGTCGAGGATGCCGCAGCCGGCGTGATCGAGCTGCTCGACCTGACGCTGTCGGAATACCTGCGCGCCAACATCAGCGCCAAGGGCTACAACCCGGCCGAGTTCACCTGCTTCTCCTACGGCGGCGCGGGGCCGGTGCACACCTACGGCTACACCGAAGGCGTCGGCTTCAAGGACGTCGTCGTGCCGGCCTGGGCCGCCGGCTTCTCGGCCTTCGGCTGCGCCTGCGCGGATTTCGAGTACCGCTACGACAAGTCGGTGGATCTCGGCGTGGCCCAGCTCGCCCCCGACACCGACAAGGCAGCGGCCTGCGCGACGCTGCAGCAGGCCTGGGAAGAACTGGCGCTGAAGGTCATCGACGAGTTCGTCATCAACGGCTACAAGGCCGAGGACGTGATCCTGATCCCCGGCTACAAGATGCAGTACATGGGCCAGTTGAACGATCTCGAGATCGTTTCGCCGGTGTCCACGGCCGCGACCGCCGCCGACTGGGACCGCATCGTCGACGCCTTCGAGACCACCTACGGCCGCGTCTATGCCAGCTCGGCGCGTTCGCCGGAACTGGGCTTCTCGATCACCGGCGCGATCCTGCGCGGCATGGTGGTGACGCAGAAGCCGGTGCTGCCGGAGGACGCCGATGCCGGGCCGACGCCGCCGAAGGAGGCCTTTCTCGGCACCCGTCCGTTCTACCGCCACAAGAAATGGGTCGATGCCGCGCTGTGGAAGATGGAGTCGCTCAAGGCCGGCAACCACATCGTCGGCCCCGCGATCATCGAATCCGACGCCACCACCTTCGTCGTGCCGGAAGGTTTCGAGACGACGGTCGACAAGCACCGCCTGTTCCATCTGAAAGAAGTGAAATAAGGAGGAGACGCGCCATGAACATGATGACAAGCAAGGAAGTCGGCTTTGCCGACCTGCTGAAGAACGGCCAGACGCTGAAGCAGTACCGTGACGGCATCATCGAACGCACGAAAGCGACCGGCCACTACAACGGCCTCGAGAAGCTCGCGCTCCGCGACAGCGACCCGATCGGCTACGAGAAGCTGTTCTCCAAGCTGCGCGGCGGCCTGGTGCATGCCCGCGAAACGGCCAAGAAGATCGCCGCCAGCCCGATCGTCGAACAGGAAGGCGAGCTGTGCTTCACGCTGTACAACGCCGCCGGCGACTGCGTGCTGACCTCGACCGGCATCATCATCCACGTCGGCACGATGGGCGCGGCGATCAAGTACATGATCGAGAACAACTGGGAGGCCAACCCCGGTATCAATCCCGGTGACATGTTCACGACCAACGACTGCGCCATCGGCAACGTGCACCCCTGCGACATTGCCACCATCGTGCCGATCTTCTGGGAAGGCCGGCTGATCGGCTGGGTCGGCGGCGTGACCCACGTGATCGACACCGGCGCGGTGACGCCGGGCTCGATGTCCACCGGCCAGACCCAGCGCTTCGGCGACGGCTACATGATCACCTGCCGCAAGACCGGCATCAACGACGAGCCGCTGCGCGACTGGCTGCACGAATCGCAACGCTCGGTGCGCACGCCCAAGTACTGGATCCTCGACGAGAAGACCCGCATCGCCGGCTGCCACATGATCCGCGAGCTGGTCGAGGAAGTGATCCGCGCCGACGGCATCGAGGCCTACGAGAAGTTCGCCTTCGAGGTCATCGAGGAGGGTCGCCGCGGGCTGATGAGCCGGATCAAGGCGATGACGCTGCCGGGCACCTACCGCAAGGTGTCCTTTGTCGACGTGCCCTACAAGCACGAGGACGTGCAGGTGTCCAACGCCTTCGCCAAGCTCGACTCCATCATGCACTCGCCGGTCGAGATGACGATCCGGCCGGACGGCAAGTGGCGGCTCGACTTCGAGGGCGCGAGCCGCTGGGGCTGGCATACCTTCAACGCCCACCAGGTGGCCTTCACCTCGGGCATCTGGGTGATGATGTGCCAGACTCTGGTGCCGACCCAGCGCATCAACGACGGTGCCTACTTCGCCACCGAGTTCCGCCTGCCCAAGGGCACCTGGTGCAACCCCGACGACCGCCGCACCGGCCACGCCTACGCCTGGCACTTCCTCGTCTCCGGCTGGGCGGCGCTGTGGCGCGGTCTGTCCCAGTCCTACTTCAGCCGCGGCTACCTGGAAGAGGTCAACGCCGGCAACGCCAACACCTCGAACTGGCTGCAGGGCGGCGGCATCAACCAGGACGGCGAGATCCACGCGGTGAATAGTTTCGAAGCCTCGAGCTGCGGCACCGGCGCCTGCGCCATCAAGGACGGCCTGAACCACGCCGCGGCGATCTGGAACCCCGAAGGCGACATGGGCGACATCGAGATCTGGGAGATGGCCGAGCCGCTGCTGTACCTCGGCCGCAACGTCAAGGCCAACTCCGGCGGCTACGGCAAGTACCGCGGCGGCTGCGGCTTCGAGACGCTGCGCATGGTCTGGAACGCCCAGGACTGGACCATGTTCTTCATGGGCAATGGCTTCATGAACAGCGATTGGGGCCTGATGGGCGGCTATCCGTCGGCCACCGGCTACCGCTTCGAGGCACACGGCACCGGCCTCGACAAGCGCATCGAGATCGGCGATTCGCTGCCGCTCGGCGGCGACTTCGACCCCTCGGACCCGGACTACGAGCGCCACATCGATGCGACCGCGGCGGTCAAGCGCGACAAGCAGTGCATCACCACCGAGGACTGCTACGGCAACCACGACCTCTACCTCAACTACCTGCGCGGCGGCCCCGGTTTCGGCGACCCGATCGACCGTGACCCGAAGGCGATCGAGAACGACCTGAACCAGAAGTTCCTGCTGCCCGAGTACGCGCGAAAGGTCTATGGCGCGGAGTTCACGCAGGATGCGAAGGGCGTGTTCACGGTGGACGCGGCCAGGACCCAGGCGCGCCGCGCCGCGCTCCGCAAGGAGCGCCTGGCCCGCGCGATGCCGGTGCGCGACTGGATGCGGGGCGAGCGGGAAAAGATCATCAACAAGAGCGCTTCGCCCCAGGTGCAGCACATGTTCGCCACCAGCTTCGCGCTGTCGGAGAAGTTCACCAGGGAGTTCAAGGCCTTCTGGAGCCTGCCGGCCGACTGGCAACTGCTCGAATCCGAGCTGGGCGTGCCGTCCTACGGTGCCAAGCACCGCATGGACCTGTCGCTGCTGCCGGACGTCACCACCGTCGTCCAGGTCGAAGAGTAATCACCGAATCAAGGAGCTGGAACATGTCTACCTATACCGATGAACAGGTCGCCCATCTCGTCGATGGCACCCTGAACTGGGAAACCACCTTCCGCATGCTGTCGATGCCCAAGGACAACAGCCGCTTCGAGCAGTACCTGAAGGCGCTGCAGGCCAAGGTGGGCTTCAAGGAGCGGATCGTGCTGCCGCTGGGTCCGCACCTCCACATCGTGCAGAACGCGAACAAGCAGTGGGTCACCCAGTGCGACTGCGGCCACGCGTTCTGCGACTACCGCGAGAACTGGAAGCTGCACGCGGCGATCTACGTGCGCGACACCGAGGAGGCGATGACCGAGGTCTATCCCAGGCTGATGGCGCCGGACACGCAGTGGCAGGTGTACCGTGAGTACTACTGCCCGAGCTGCGGCACGA
Source organism: Thauera butanivorans (assembly GCF_048398245.1). Lineage (NCBI taxonomy): Bacteria > Pseudomonadati > Pseudomonadota > Betaproteobacteria > Rhodocyclales > Zoogloeaceae > Thauera > Thauera butanivorans. The sequence continues at coordinate 3,712,391 of NZ_CP183038.1, read as the reverse complement.
TGCACGACGTCGAGGCGCCGACGCCGTGGTACCCGGTGATCCACGACTTCGAACCGGACATCGAGGCCTTCTACGAGGAGTGGGTGGGCCTGCCGGTGCCGGAACGCGCCGACTGAGGTCCATGTCGCGGCACGGCGGGCCTGGTGGGGCGCCGTGCCGCTTTCGATTTCGCGAAAGGAGACAGCATGGAAACCTGTGTCGGCAGCGGCATCTACTTCGAGGACACCGCACTCGCACGCTTCATCCGGCACTATGGCCACGTCGACCTCGCCGGCCTGCATGCCTGCGCCGCCGAAGAGCCGGCGCGCTTCTGGGCCGAGGTCGAAGAGGCGCTCGGCCTGCGCTGGACGCGGCCATACCGGCAGGTGCTCGACCTGGACGGCGGGCCGGCCTGGCCGCGCTGGTTCGTCGGCGGAGAACTCGACCTGCACGACAATCTGCTCGGCCGTATAGCACGTGACGACCCAGGACGCCCGGCGCTGTCGTGGGAAGGCGACGACGGCAGCCTGCGGCTGCTCGACTATGCCGCGCTCGACGAGGAAGTGCGGCGGCTCGCGACCGGGCTGGCGGCGCTCGGCGTCGGTCACGGCGAGCGTGTGGCGATGTACCTGCCGATGGTGCCGGAGACGGCGGCCGTGCTGCTTGCCTGCGCCCGCCTCGGTGCCATCGCGCTGCCGCTGTTTTCAGGTTATGGCGCCGACGCGGTGGCGAGCCGGCTGCGGGACAGCGGCGCGAGGCTGCTGGTGTGCGCCGATGCCTATCTGCGCCGCGGGCGCTGGGTCGACATGCTCGGCGAAGCGCGCAGGGCGGCAGCGGACTGCCCGGCGCTCGCCGATCTGCTGGTCGTCGGCCGCAAGGGCGGCGGGGTGGCGCCATCGCAGGGCGCGCGGCGCTGGCGCGAAACCGGCTACCGGGCGCTGATCGCGCGCAGCGCCCCGCAGCAGGGGGCAGCGTCCCACGCCGCCGAGACGCCGCTGATGATCCTGTACACCTCGGGCACGACGGGGCGGCCGAAGGGCGTGATCCACACCCATGCCGGTTTCCCGCTGAAGGCGGCGCAGGACATGATGATGGCCTTCGACCTGGGGGCGGGCGACCGCATCTGCTGGATCACCGACATGGGCTGGATGATGGGCCCCTGGCTGGTGTTCGGCGGCCTGCTGCGCGGCGCCACCCTGATGCTGTTCGAAGGCACGCCCGACCATCCGCGGCCGGATCGCCTGTGGCAACTGGCCGAGCGCCACCACCTCAGCCACCTTGGCCTGTCGCCGACGCTGGTCCGGCTGCTGATGGCCGAAGGTGAGGCGGGGCTGCCGGCACCCGGCGCGCTCGCCGGCCTGCGGATGTTCGGCTCCACCGGCGAGCCCTGGAACGAGGCGCCCTGGCGCTGGCTTTTCGAGCGCGTCGGCGAAGGGCGCTGCCCGATCATCAACTATTCCGGCGGCACCGAGATCGGCGGCGGCATCCTCGGCTGTTTCGCCGGTCTGCCGCAGAAGCCTTGCGGCTTCACCGGGCCGATTCCGGGAATGGTCGCCGATGTCGTCGATGCCGCCGGGCGGAGCCTGCGCGCGCTGCCGGGCAGCGGCACCGGCGCCGAGGTCGGCGAACTCGTGCTGCGCGCGCCCTGGCCGGGCATGGCGGCCGGCTTCTGGCAGGACGAGGCACGCTACCTCGATGCCTACTGGTCGCGCTTTCCCGGCCTGTGGGTGCATGGCGACTGGGCGCGGGTTGATGCCGGCGGCCACTGGTTCATCGAGGGCCGCAGCGACGATACGCTGAAGATCGCCGGCAAGCGCGTGGGCCCGGCCGAGTACGAATCGGCCCTGGTCGATCATGAGCTGGTCAAGGAGGCGGTCGCGGTCGGCGTGCCCGATCCGCTCAAGGGCGAGACGGTGGTGTGCTTCGTGACGCTGGCGGCAGCCGGAGGCGCGGAGGACTGGGGCGCGTCCGAGCGCGCCCTGCGCGCGCATGTCGGCGAACGCCTCGGCAAGCCGCTGGCGCCTGCCCGGGTGCATCGTGCGGCGGCACTGCCGCGTACGCGCAACGGCAAGATCCTGCGCCGCCTGGTGCGCGCCGTTTATCTCGGCGAGGCGCTGGGCGACCTGAGTTCGCTGGAGGACCCGGCCGCGCTGGAGGCGATCCGTGCCTGCCTTCCGCCGTCCGCGCCGAACGCCTGAAACGTACGGTATTCGAACGCCGGCGGGCGGATGACCGTCCGATTTCCGTACGGCCGTCCGCCCGCCGCAGGGTGTTCCCGCCGTCCATCGGGCTTGCGCCGTCCGCTCCTGCGGCTTGAGATGCCCGAACTGCTGGGCTTCCGCGCGTGTTGCCGGGGGAGATCGCCCGGCACATGGCTCCTGGCATCTGGTTTGCTATGCTTCAGCACGAGCCGCGCGCCGCCGCCGGTACGGTTGCGGCGCGGCTCATCGCGTCGTCGTCCGACGACTCCGACGGCAAGACCCGGAACCGGGGCGGCAGAATCCACAAGGGGCCCATCCCTCTGGCCGCATACAGCGGCCCGCCGCGTCGCGTTTCGCGAGGAGGAGACATTGAACTCATTGCGCATGCCCGACGGGCAGAAGTTTTCCGATCCCTGTAATGATGCTGATGTCATGGATGCGTGGGAGCGCTTCCTCAGCGGTAGCGCCGTGCCCTCCGATGCGCTGCGCAGCCTGGTCGACGGCTCCTGGCAGCGCTGCCAGCGGCACAACGTCGATCCGGACAAGTCCTGTGCGCCGCCGCCGGTGGCGGAGTCCGCGCTGGCCTCGCTCTGCCAGCGCCACAGCGGGCTGCTGCAGGCAAGCGCGCCGGTGATGGCCTGTGCGCGTGATTTTCTCGCCGAGACCGGTACCGTGATGGCGCTTGCCGATACCAGCTCGACCATCCTGACGATGGAGGGAGACAACCCCACCATGGGTTCGGCCGAATCCATCCACCTGCTGCCCGGCGTGTCGTGGAGCGAGCGTATCTGCGGCACCAACGCCATCGGCACTGCGCTCGCCGTGGGCCAGCCGGTGCAGATCCACTCTGCGGAGCACTACTGTGCGGGCATCAAGCGCTGGACCTGTTCGGCCACCGTGATCCGCCACCCGCAGGACGGCGAGATCCTGGGCGTGGTGGACGTGTCGGGATTGTCCGAGACCTACAGCCGCCAGAGCTTGGCGCTGGTCGTCACCACGGCGAGCCGCATCGAGAGCCGGCTGACCCTGCTCGAAATGGAGCGGCGCTACCACCTGCTGGAGGCCGCGCTGCCGCACTGGGCTGGCGGCACCGACGGCGTCGTGCTGTTCGACCACCGTGGTTATCCGATCAAGGCTAACGAAAACGCGCAGGCGGCGATTGCCGCCTTGGGCGCCGATCTCGATCTTGCCGCGCCGCGGCGGATTCCGGCGCTTGCGCTGGAAGGCGGCGGCCAGGCGCTGCCGGCATGGCTGCAGTCTGCATGGTTGCAGCCGGTGAGCCGCCGTGGCGAACGCCTGGGCACCCTGATGATCGTGCCCTTGCCGCGCCTCGGCCGGGCGCGGGCGGCCGGGCCGATGCGTGAGTTGGCCGGGGAGGCCACCGTGCGCAGCCCGCGCGCGACGGAAACGCCTGCCGGCTTCGGCGGCGTCGTCACGGCCGATGCCGGGCTTCGCGAGGCCCTGCGCAAGGCCAGCCAGCTCGCGCGCTCGCGGGTTCCGGTGCTGCTGCTGGGCGAGACCGGAGCAGGCAAGGAGGAGTTCGCGCAGGGCCTGCACAAGGCCAGCCCTTTCAGCGACGGCCCCTATGTGGCCTTGAACTGCGGCGGCCTGTCGCGCGAGCTGCTGGCAAGCGAACTGTTCGGCTATGTCGACGGCGCGTTCACCGGCGCGCGCAAGGGTGGGCTGGTGGGCAAGATCGAGGCGGCCAACGGCGGCACCCTGTTCCTCGACGAGATCGGCGAGATGCCGCTCGACCTGCAGCCGCATCTGCTGCGCGTGCTGGAACAGGGTGAGATCTACCGCCTGGGCGAGAACGTGCCGCGCAAGGTCACATTCCGCCTGGTCGCGGCGACCCATCGCGATCTGCGCCAGGAAGTGGCGGGCGGCCGCTTCCGCATGGATTTCTACTACCGTGTGGCGGTGACCTCGATCCGCATCCCGGCACTGCGCGAGCGCGGCGGCGACGTGCGCCTGCTTGCTGCCCACTTCGTCGAGTTGTTCCGGGAGCGCCATGGGCTGGGGCCGCGCTGGCTCAGCGAGCCGCTACTCGCCGCGCTGGAGGTCTATGCCTGGCCGGGCAATGTGCGCGAACTGCGCAATGTCATCGAGAGCATGCTGCTGATGAGCGAGAGCGAGGTGCTCGGTATCGAGGCCCTGCCGCCGGAACTGAGGGCTGCCGGCGCCGAGCCGGCCGATGAGCACAGGACATCGTTGCCGGCACCTGCCGTGCGCAGCATCGCCACGGGCGAGGCGGAGCTGATCCGCAGCGCCATCTCCGCTACGCGCGGCAATCTGACGAAAGCGGCGCGCGAACTGGACATCGCGAAGAGCACGCTGTACCAGAAGCTGCGGCAGTACGGCCTGGAAAATGAGGTCAAGCGCGAGCGCGGCCGTTAGCAGACGGGGCCAGCAGGGAGGGTGGGGCGGCATTTGCTCCAGAAGGTGCGGCGCGGCAAAGGGGGCGCAGCCCCCTTTGCCGTTGACGGCTGGACCTTGCGGGTTCGGCCGCCGCGTTCAGACGTTCCGGTAAACCTCGGCACCGGATTTCACGAACTCCACTGCCTTCACCTCCATGCCTTTCTTCAGTGCGTCGGCTTCGGCGATGCCCTGGGCGGCGGCGAAGTCGCGCACGTCCTGGGTGATCTTCATCGAGCAGAAGTGCGGTCCGCACATCGAGCAGAAGTGGGCGACCTTGGCCGAATCCTTGGGCAGGGTCTCGTCGTGGAATTCACGCGCCTTGTCGGGGTCGAGGCCGAGGTTGAACTGGTCTTCCCAGCGGAACTCGAAGCGTGCCTTGCTCAAGGCGTTGTCGCGGATCTGTGCGCCCGGATGGCCCTTGGCCAGGTCGGCGGCGTGGGCGGCGAGCTTGTAGGTGATGATGCCTTCCTTGACGTCCTGCTTGTTGGGCAGGCCCAGGTGCTCCTTGGGCGTGACGTAGCACAGCATCGCGGTGCCGTACCAGCCGATGGTGGCCGCGCCGATGCCGCTGGTGATGTGGTCGTAGCCCGGCGCGATGTCGGTGGTCAGTGGCCCCAGGGTGTAGAAGGGCGCTTCGTGGCACTGTTCGAGCTGCAGGTCCATGTTCTCGCGGATCAGGTGCAGCGGCACGTGGCCCGGGCCTTCGATCATCACCTGCACGTCGTGCTTCCAGGCGATCTGGGTCAGTTCGCCCAGAGTCTTGAGTTCGCCCAGCTGCGCTTCGTCGTTGGCGTCGTAGATCGAGCCAGGGCGCAGGCCGTCGCCGAGGCTGAAGGCCACATCGTAGGCCTTCATGATCTCGCAGATTTCCTCGAAGCGTTCGTACAGGAAGCTTTCCTTGTGGTGGGCCAGGCACCACTTGGCCATGATCGAGCCGCCGCGGCTGACGATGCCGGTCATGCGGTTGGCGGTCAGCGGCACGTAGCGCAGCCGCACGCCGGCGTGGATGGTGAAGTAGTCCACGCCCTGCTCGGCCTGTTCGATCAGGGTGTCGCGGAAGATTTCCCAGGTGAGTTCCTCGGCCTTGCCGTTGACCTTCTCCAGCGCCTGGTAGATCGGCACGGTGCCGATCGGCACCGGACTGTTGCGGATGATCCATTCGCGCGTTTCGTGGATGTTCTTGCCGGTCGACAGGTCCATCACGGTGTCGCCGCCCCAGCGGATCGCCCAGGTCATCTTGTCGACTTCCTCGCTGATCGAGGAGCCCAGCGCCGAATTGCCGATGTTGGCGTTGATCTTCACCAGGAAGTTGCGGCCGATGATCATCGGTTCGGTTTCGGGGTGGTTGATGTTGTTGGGGATGATGGCGCGGCCGCGGGCGACTTCGTCGCGGACGAACTCGGGCGTGATCTCGGCGACCAGGCTGGCGCCGAAGCTCTGGCCCGGGTGCTGGCGCAGCAGCATCTCGGCCATGCGCTGGCCCTTGGGGCCGGTGGCGCGCAGCAACTCGATGTAGCGGGCGCGGTTCAGGTTCTCGCGGATGGCGATGTATTCCATCTCGGGGGTGATGATGCCGCGGCGGGCGTAGTGCATCTGGGTGACGTTGGCGCCGGCCTTGGCACGCCGCGGCTTGCGGTGCAGGCCAGGAAAGCGCAGTTCGTCGAGCGCCTCGTCGGCGGCGCGCTGGCGGCCGAATTCGGAGGACAGGTCGGGCAGCACTTCGGTGTCGCCGCGCTCCTCGATCCAGTCCTGGCGCAGCGCGGGCAGGCCGGAGCGGATGTCGATCTTCGCGGCCGGGTCGGTATAGGGGCCGGAACAGTCATAGACGAAGATCGGTGGGTTGGGCTCGGCGCCGAAGGAAGCCGGGGTGTCGCTCTGGGTGATCTCGCGCATCGGCACGCGGATGTCCGGGCGCGAACCTTCGACGTAGATCTTGCGCGAGTTGGGCAGCGGTGCAATGGCGGCTTCGTCGACGTGGGCGGATGAGGCGAGGAATTTTTCCGGGGCGTTCATGATGGGTGTCTCCGTGTTGGGTGTTTGAATCGTGTACTGCAGGATGGAACAGGGAAAACAGGCTGCACCGTCAGCGTGGAATGCGGCGATATGGCGATGCGGCGGGGAGGGCAGCGGGCGCGCTGCGGACCTTCTCGGTGTGGGGCGCCGGAGGCGCTCAGTCCGAGCCGTTCCGTGCGCGCCACAGCGCGTGGAAGTGATGGACCGGTCCATGGCCGCTGCCTGCCGCCAACTGGTCTGCATGCGCGATCGCATTCACCAGCCATTGGCGGGCATGGCGTACCGCGGTTTCGACCGGGCGGAAGCCGCCCGCCGTCTGGGGCAGCAGCGCGGCGATGGCCGAGCTCAGCGTGCAGCCGGTACCGTGGGTGTTGCGGGTGTCGATGCGTCGGGCGGGCAGTTCGACCATGCGGTCGCCGTCGAACAGCAGGTCGGTCAACTCGTCGCCCGGCAGGTGGCCGCCCTTCAGCAGCACCCAGCGTTCGGACGACAGCGGCAGCAGTTCGCGCAGGCGCTCGGCGGCGCGGTACATTTCCTTGACCGATTCCGGGGCGCGCTGCTCGAGCAGCACGCCGGCCTCGGGCAGGTTGGGGGTGATCATGAAAGCCTGCGGGAACAGCGCCTCGCGCATCATCGCGATCGCGCTTTTCGCCAGCAGGCTGTCGCCGCTCTTGGCCACCATGACCGGATCGAGCACGACCCTGGCGGCCTGCCAGTGGGCGAGGCGGTCGGCGACAGCGGCGGTGACTTCGGCGCTGCCGAGCATGCCGATCTTGGTGGCATGCAAGCGGACGTCGGCGAACAGGGTGTCGATCTGCAGGCGCAGGAAATCGGTCGGCGGTACATGCACACCGGTCACGGCCTGCGTATTCTGCGCGGTCAGTGCCGCGACCACGCCGCAGCCGTAGGCGCCGAGCGCGGAGAAGGTCTTGATGTCGGCGAAGACGCCTGCACCGCCGGATGGGTCGATGCCGGCGATCGAGACGACGTTCGGAATGTGGGATGGGCTGCTGGCCGCAGCCGCGGATGATGCAGGTGAGTTCATGATTCCGTTTCCCTACGCCGGTGCGAGCCGGATCAGGTTCCAAGGGTGTATCTCAGCCCATGCGCCACGGGCACCCCCAACGAGAGCGGCAGACGATACTGCATGTGCTTGCGTGTGGCAAGGGTCTCAAGATTTCGGCGGCGAAGTCGTTTAGGATCGTACCGATCCGAATCCGGCTGTTTCGATGAAACCGTTCCGTCTCCTTCTGGTGGCTTTGCTGGCCGCCGTGCCCTTGCAGGACGCACTTGCCGCCGACTGGCAACTGGTGCTGAGCGATCGCAGCCGGCGTGTCGAAATCGATCGCGCCAGCATCTTCTCGTCCGACCGCGGCACCAAGGTGTCGTGGGGCAGAGTGGTCCTGGGCAGGGCGGAGGCGGTGTCTTCCGGTTACGCCACGATCAAGGCGCTGAACCGCTATGACTGCCAGAACCGGACTTTCGCCACCGTCAAGCGTGTCTATCTGGACGTCGACGACAACATCGTGCGCGAGGAGCCGGTTGCGGATGCGAAGCCCCTGCAGGTGACGCCGGGTTCGGTGGATGAACGGATGTGGCGCGAAGTGTGCGGCCCGCCATCCTCCGCCGACATCCGGAAGGTGGCGGGCGAGATCCAGAAGCTGGCCGAGAAGGCCGGGCCGCAGACAGTCGCCGCCAAGTCTGCCGAGCGGCCGCAGCCTGCCGGAGAGGCTGCCCGTCCCGGCCCGATCGAGGCGCGCGACGTTTCGGCGCAGCCGCTCCGTGCGATGGATGCGCAGCCACCGCAGGCGTCGATCGTTCCAGGCTTGCCCAGCATCAAACCGGCCAAGCCTGATCCGCAAGCCGTGGAGCGGGAGGCGCCCCGCGCCCCGGAGTCCGCGCCGCAGCGCCAGGCCGGACGTCCCGTGCCTGCAACTGCCGTGCAGAAAGCGAAGCCGGGCGTTGCGCGCAAAGCGTCCGTGAGCGAGGCAGCTAGGCCGGGTTCCACGCCGCCGGCCCGGCCGTCAGCGGGAACGGGGCAGGCGCTCGCGGCGAAGCCGACGGGCGAGGTGGCAGAGGATGATCCGCTGGAGGCGCTGCTGCAGGCCCGGCGCAGCAAAGCGGTGGGGCCGGGCTGGAGCTACGACGGCGACACCGGCCCCGAAGCCTGGGGGCGGCTGCGGCCCGACTGGCGCATCTGCAGCGAGGGGCGGCGCCAGTCGCCGATCGATCTGCGCGAAGGCCTGGCAGTCGATCTGGCTCCGGTCAAGTTCCATTACCACGCCAGCGGCTTCCGCATCAGCGATACGGGCAACACGCTGCAGGTCGATGTCGGCGGCGGCATGGGCATGGAGGTGCGGGGCGTCCGCTACGAACTCGAGCGCTTCACGCTTCACCGCCCGTCGCAGGAGCGCATCGGCGGCATGGCCTACGACATGGCGATGTACCTCGAACATCGCAGCGCCGGCGGCGACATCGCGATGCTGGCCGTGCAACTGACGGTCGGCACGGAGCCCAACGCGCTGCTGCAGACGCTGTGGAACAACCTGCCGCTCGATCGCGGCCGCGAGTACGTGCCCGATGCGGCCATCGATCTGGCCACCTTCGTGCCGTCCGATCCAGCCCATTTCCTTTACCTGGGCTCGTTGCCGACGCCGCCCTGCACCGAGGACGTGGTGTGGGTGGTGATGAAGACGCCGGTGGAGATGAGTGCCGATCAACTCGCCATCTTCAGCCGCCTTTATGCGCGCAATACGCGGCCGATCCAGCCGACCAACGGCCGCCTGGTGCTCGAGTCGCGTTGAGTTCGCGTGCCTGGCATGTGCGGTTTCGCTTGCCGTGCTTCGTCCGCGATCCATTCCCGTCGTGGGGCATCAACTGCGTTAGAATGACGCGGTTTTGCCACAATGGACGGCGTATCGAATCAGCGTCCGCCAAGAGTCCGCCTATTTTCGCCGGGAGCACTTGATGAACTTCGAAAAAGCACGCTTCAACATGGTCGAGCAGCAGATCCGCCCCTGGGAGGTGCTGGATCAGGACGTGCTCGATCTCCTGATGACGGTCAAGCGCGAGGAATTCGTGCCGGCGGAGGCACGTGCGTTGGCATTCGCCGACGTCGAGATCCCGATCGGCTGTGGCCAGGTGATGCTGAAGCCGGTCATCGAAGGCAAGGTGCTGCAGGCGCTGCAACCGGCGAAGTCCGACTCCGCGCTCGAGATCGGCTCCGGCTCCGGCTTCTTCGCCGCCCTGCTGGCCGCGCGCTGCGAATGGGTGCGGACGATGGAAATCGAGCCCGAACTGGTCAGGCTCGCTTCCGCCAACCTGGCGCGCAATGGCGTCGAGAACGTCATCGTCGCCCAGGGCGACGGCATCGACGGCTGGCCCGAGCGTGCGCCCTACGACGTGATCGTCGTTTCGGGCGGCGTGCAGTATGTGCCGCAGGCGCTGCTGGAGCAGCTCAAGGTCGGTGGCCGCCTGTTCGCCTTCGTCGGCGAGGCCCCGGTGATGAAGGCCCGCCTGATCACCTGCGAAGGTGAAGGGCGCTTCCGCACCGAAGACATCTTCGAAACCGTCGTGCCGATGCTGCAGAACGCATCGCGCCGCGACAGCTTCAGCTTCTGAGCTGCCGCCGATGCGACAGATCGGCCCGCGCGACCTGGCGGAGCGCCTGAATGATGCATCCCGGGAAGCGCCGCTACTGCTCGACGTGCGCGAGCCCTGGGAGTTCGAACTGTGCCGCGTCGCCGGTTCAGTGCCGATGCCGATGGGCAGCGTGCCCGCGCGTCTTGCCGAACTGGATCGTGAGCGCGAGACGATCGTGATCTGCCACCACGGCGGGCGCAGCGCTCAGGTGTGCATGTTCCTCGAACACCAGGGCTTCACCAGGGTCATCAACCTGGCAGGCGGCGTTGCCGGCTGGGCGGCACAGGTCGATCCGGGCATGCCGCGATACTGAGCGGCAGCCTGTCTCCGGAGGCTCGAGTGAATCGCATCTTGGCAATCTGTCTGTCCGCGCTGTTTTCAGGTGGCGCCCTGGCGGCCGATCTGATGCAGATGTATCAGGAGGCGCTGGCGAACGACGCGAAATTCTCCGCTGCTCGCGCGCAGTTCGAGGCAGGGCAGGAAAGGGTGGCACAGGGGCGCGCCGGCCTGTTGCCGCAGATCGGCCTCAATGCCGATGCAAGCTGGAACGACAGCGAGATCGAGGCCCGCGCCGGCAGGACGTCCGGCGACTACGACAGTCGTGGCTACGGCGTCCAGCTCACCCAGCCATTGTTCCGCTGGCAGAACTGGGTGCAGTTCAAGCAGGGCGAACTGCAGACCGCGCTTGCCGGCGCCCAGTTCGATGCGCAGCGGCAGGAACTGGTGCTGCGCGTCGCCGAAGCCTATTTCGACGTGCTCAACGCCCAGGATGCGGTGGAAGCGGTGAGCCAGCTGCGCACCGCGGCGGGTGAGCAGCTGGAACTGGCCAGGACCAGCTTCGAAGTCGGTACGGTGACGATCACCGATGTGCATGAGGCGCAGTCGCGCTTCGATCTCGCCTCGGCGCAGGAAATCGCTGCGCAGAACCAGCTCGAAGTGGCGCGCCAGGTGTTGGCGCAGATCATCGGCAGGCAGCCCGACACGCTTGCCGGTCTGCGCGAAGGCGTCGCGCTGCAGCGGCCGCAGCCGGACAGCATCGCCGATTGGGTGAATGCCGCCGAGGCGGGCAACTTGGGCGTGCAGGCGCAGCAACTGGTGCGCGAGATTGCCGCGCGCGAAGTCGAGCATGCCCGGGCCGGGCATCTGCCCACGGTGGATCTGATCGCCTCGCATGGCGTGATCCATCGGCCGCAACTGGCGACCGATCGCAATGAAAGCACGACCATCGGCGTGCAGCTCAACATGCCGCTGTATGCGGGCGGGCGCGTGTCTTCGGTGACGCGCGAGGCCGCTGCGCTGCGCATGAAGGCCGATGCCGACCTGGAGGATGCCCGCCGCAGCGCAGCCCTGGCGGCCCGCCAGTCCTGGCTCGGCGTCACCAGCGGCATGGCCGAGGTGAGGGCGCTGGAGGCCGCCAGGATTTCGTCGGCATCGGCGCTCGAAGCCAACAAGCTCGGCTACGAAGTCGGTGTGCGCATCAACATCGACGTGCTGAACGCCCAGACCCAGCTTGCCGATACGCTGCAGCGCTTGTCGCGGGCGCGCTACGACACGCTGCTGGCGCAACTGCGGCTGAAGGCGGCGGCCGGCACGCTTGGCGAGGACGACGTCCGCGCCATCAACGCCCTGCTGGCGCCTTGAGCGCCGCCATTCAGGCTTTCAATCCTTCGAGCATTTCCAGCGTGCGCGCGGTCGCGCTGCGGTCGGCTGCGGCGAAAGCCTTGCCGGCAACGGCCATGGCATGGCGCGAGGCTTCGTCGTCCAGCAGTGCAAGCCCCATGCGGATGCCGTCATCCGCATCCGTGGCGCGCTGCGCCGCGCCCGCGCGGATCGCCTGTTCGGCGGCAGCGGCGAAATTGAAAGTGTGCGGGCCGACGACGACCGGCGTGCCCACGGCGCAGGCCTCGATCAGGTTCTGGCCGCCGAAGGGCAGCCAACTGCCGCCGATCAGCGCCACGTCGGCTGCCGCGTAATAGACGAACATTTCGCCCATCGAGTCGCCCAGCCAGACGCGGGTGTCGCCGGCGACCGGCGCGTCGTCCGAGCGTCGCTGCAGCTTCAGGCCGTGGCGGGCCACCAGCCGTGCCGCGTCGTCGAAACGCTGCGGGTGGCGTGGCACGAGCACGAGCAGCACGTCGGGCGGGGCGAGGCGGGCGAAGGCGCCGAGCAGCAGTTCTTCCTCGCCGTCGCGGGTGCTGGCGGCGAGCAGCACGGGCCGGTTGCCGATGCGCGTGCGGAAAAGCTTGGTGCGAGCGCTGATATCCTCGGGCGGGGTGATGTCGAACTTGATGTTGCCGGTGACCAGCACGCGGCGGGCGCCGAGCGCGGACAGGCGCGCCGCATCGGCTGCGGTCTGGGCGCCGATCGCGCTCAGTGCGCCCATCGTCAGCGCGCTCAGTGCCGGCAGGCGGGCGTAGCGCTTCGCCGAGCGTTCCGAAAGCCGGGCGTTGGCGAGCATCACCGGGATCCTGCGCTGCCGGCAGGCGGCGAGCAGGTTGGGCCACAGCTCGGTTTCCATGATCACGCCGAACTGGGGGCGGAAGTGGCGCAGGAAGGCGTGCGCGAAGCAGCCGAGGTCATAAGGCAGGTAGCAGCGCAGCACGCGCGCATTGCCGTTGAACAGGCTCTGCGAGGTTTCGCGCCCGGTCGGCGTCATGTGGGTGAGCAGGATGCTGTGCTCGGGCCAGCGCCGCAGCAATGCCTTGACCAGCGGTTCGGCGGCACGGGTCTCGCCGACCGACACTGCGTGCACCCAGATGACCTGGGTCGGCGCCCGCACCGCGTAGCGGCCGAAGCGCTCGCGGAGGTGCCTGAGATAGCCCGGCTGGCGCCGTCCGCGCCAGACGAGGCGCAACAGCACGAGAGGCAGGGCAAGAATCCACAGCAGCGTGTAGGGGAGGCGGGTCAGCATCGAATCGGGTGATGAATCGGTCACGCAAGTATAAGCAAGGATGACGGCATCGGTGTTTCAACGGCGCGGCATGGCACGGCGGCATGCGATAATCGAAGCCCTTCGGATTTCCTGCTTTTTTCTGAGAGCCTCATGAGAGTTCTTGTCACTGGTGCCGCCGGCTTCATCGGTATGCACGCCTCCCTGCGTCTGCTCGAGCGTGGCGACGAAGTCGTCGGCCTCGACAATCTCAATGATTACTACGACCCGACGCTGAAGGAGGCACGTCTCGCCCGCCTGACGCCGCACGCGGGTTTCCGCTTCGTCAAGATGGACGTGGCCGACCGCGCCGGCATGGAGCGGCTGTTCGCCGAGGAAAGGTTCGACCGCGTGATCCATCTCGCCGCCCAGGCCGGCGTGCGCTACTCGCTGCAGAACCCCCATGCCTACATCGACAGCAACGTCGTCGGCTTCATGAACATCCTCGAAGGCTGCCGCCACGCCAGGGTGCGGCACCTGGTCTACGCGTCCAGCTCCAGCGTCTATGGCGGCAACACCAGGATGCCGTTCTCCGAGGCCGACAGCGTCGACCATCCGGTCAGCATCTACGCCGCGACCAAGAAGGCCAACGAGCTGATGGCCCACACCTACAGCCACCTGTACGGCCTGCCGACCACCGGCCTGCGCTTCTTCACCGTGTATGGCCCGTGGGGCCGGCCGGACATGGCGCTGTTCCTGTTCACCAAGGCGATTCTCGAAGGGCGGCCGATCGACGTCTTCAACCACGGCAGGATGAAGCGCGACTTCACCTTCGTCGATGACATCGTCGAAGGCGTGATCCGCACGCTGGACCGCACTGCCGAGCCGGATCCCGCGTTCGATTCGGACGCCCCCCATCCGGGCCGCGGCAAGGCGCCGTTCCGGGTGTTCAACATCGGCAACAACAATCCGGTGGAGCTGATGGCTTTCGTCGAGGCCATCGAAGAGGCGCTGGGCACGACGGCGCAGAAGAACTTCATGCCGCTGCAGGACGGCGACGTGCCGGCCACCTATGCCGACACCGATGCGCTGAACGAGTGGACCGGCTTCGCACCGGCCACCAGCGTCAAGGACGGGGTGGGGCGCTTCGTCGCCTGGTACCGCGACTACCATCGCGTCTGAGCGCCCGCGCCGGACGATGAAGGCCCGCCCACCCGTGCCTGCCGCAGGGGCGGGCTTTCCTTTTGGGGCTACTTGCTCTTGATCATCGTGCCGACGCCGTGGTCGGTGAGGATTTCGAGCAGCAGGCAGTGTTCGACGCGGCCGTCGATGATATGCACCGACTTCACGCCGTTGCGCGCCGCGTCCAGCGCCGAGCCGATCTTGGGCAGCATGCCGCCGGACAGCGTGCCGTCGGCGACCAGTTCGTCGATCTCGCGCGGCGTCAGGCCGGTCAGCAGCCTGCCGCTCTTGTCGAGCACGCCCGGCGTGTTGGTCAGCAGCACCAGCTTCTCGGCCTTCAGGATCTCGGCCAGCTTGCCGGCGACCACGTCGGCGTTGATGTTGTAGGTCTCGCCTTCTTCGCCGACGCCGATCGGCGCGATCACCGGGATGAAATCGCCCTTGTCGAGGAAGGAAATCAGGCTCGGGTCGATGCTGATGATCTCGCCGACCTGGCCGACGTCGACCAGATCGCCCGCCGGCGCGTCGAGTTTCTGCATCAGCAGCTTCTTGGCGCGGATGAAGCTGGCGTCCTTGCCGGTCAGGCCCACCGCCTTGCCGCCGGCCTGGTTGATCAGGTTGACGATTTCCTTGTTGACCTGGCCGCCCAGCACCATCTCGACCACTTCCATGGTCTCGGCGTCGGTGACGCGCATGCCCTGGACGAACTCGCCCTTCTTGCCGACGCGGGCCAGCAGGTTCTCGATCTGCGGGCCGCCGCCGTGCACCACGACAGGATTGAGGCCGACGAGCTTGAGCAGCACGACGTCGCGGGCGAAGCAGTCCTTCAGCTTCGGATCCGTCATCGCGTTGCCGCCGTATTTGATGACGATGGTCTTGTCGAAGAAGCGCTTGATGTAGGGCAGGGCCTCGGCGAGGATTTCGGCCTTGCGGGCGGGGCTGACGGTGTCGGCGGCTTGGGTGTCGGTCATGGGGCGTCCTCGGTTGCAGTGCGGATGAAGGCCGCCAGTTTACTGCGCTCCCCGTCGTTTGGCGCGTGATCACCGATGGCTGTTGCAGGAAAGCCGACAGGCCCGTTCCCCTGCCTTGGCACAGGGGAAACGGGCCTGTCTGCCCGCGCGCGCGCCCTCAGTCGATGCTCAGCCGCTTGGCCTGGGCTTCGGCCTTCTTCGGCAGCGACAGTTCGAGGACGCCGTCGTTGAATCTGGCGGACGCCTTCTCCTCATCGATTTCCTGGCCGAGCTGGAAGCTGCGCGACACCTTGCCGAAGTAGCGCTCGGTGCGCAGGACTTTCTCGCCTTCCTTGACTTCCTTCTCCTGCTTGCGTTCGGCACTGATCGATACCACCGGGCCGTCGATGTGGACGTGGATGTCCTCCTTTTTCATGCCGGGCAGTTCGGCATGGACTTCGTAACCAGTATTGGTTTCCTTGACGTCGACACGCATCTGCGGCGCTTCGCTGCCGGCGCTGGCGAGTGCGCCACCACCGAAGTCCACCGGGCGGACGAAGAAGCCGCGGAAGAAATCTTCCAGCGGATCGACACGACGGGTCAGATTGTTGCTCATCGCTTGCTCTCCTTCTGCTTGAGTTGGCCGGCAGTCTTTCCGGTCTCGATACGAATATGGGAGCACGCGGCCATGATTCAAGAGGGAGACACGAAGGGATTGGCGGACTCCGGTCTATCATGCGGGCCACGACTGACGGAGAGAGGTTCGAGCTTCATGGAGCACGTTGTGAATGAGACGCCGCCGGGCAATGTCTGCCCGCGCTGCGGGGCCGTTTTCAGCTGTGGGATGCGGGCCGGCGAGGAGGTGTGCTGGTGCGTCGCTTTTCCGCCGGCTTTTGCGGTGCCGGCGGTGGAGACCGTGCCCGACACCGGGGCGTGCTACTGCCCGGCCTGTCTGGCCGAACTCGTTGCCGCCAAGGAGCGGGCAGCGGCCGGTTAGCCTCTTCGGCAGGCCGGCGGATGCGAATTTGCCGCCTGTGCGGCGGCCTTGCGCGCTTCGATGGCCGGAACGGAAACGGACAGGCTCATTCCCGCGGGGAAGACGGCCGGTAGCGCCGATGGATTTCCTGGCGTGCCAGCGCAACGCGTATCTGCTGGTCGTCGGCGCCGATTTCGCGCAGCATCTGTTCAGTGAAGGGAATTCCATCGCGCAGCCAGTCGTCGATCTGGCGGTGCTTCATACGCATGTGTTCGGGCAACTTCCATACTTCCTGTTCGCTCAGCGCGTCACGCACCTGTTCGTCATTGGCGCCGATCTCGCGCAGCATCTGTTCGGTGAAAGGCACGCCATCGTTGAGCCAGCGGCCGATCTGGCGGCCGGGCATCGGCGGCAGGACTTCCTCGTCATACCACTTGAGCACGCGGCGCACGGTGTCGTCGTCCGCGCCGTGCTCGCGCAGCAGTTGTTCGGTGATGTCGGTCTTGGCACGCAGCCAGCGGCCGATGAAGCGTTTGTCGAACTGCGGGAAACGCACCCCGCGCTCGATGAACGCGCGTTTGAGGCGGGCATAGCAGCGGCCTTCGTTGCGCGTCTCCTTCAGGTCGATGCCGTTGAGTGCGGCCGCCCCTTCATTGATGTAAATCCAGCCATCCTCGGAATCGTAGGGCCCGCCCAGTCGCATGCGGGTTCTCGCGTGCACGTCGGCGCCCAGCTCGATCAGGTGCAGGGCCGCTTCGCAGTGGCCGCGCGTGACGGCATACGCCAGCACAGGCGTGTCCATGGGACGAACGTCCATGGGGTTCTGGCGTAAATCGATGTCGGCGCCGCGCTCGATGAACAGGCGGAACAGCGGCCCGTCGCCGCGGCCCAGATCCATGGTCTCGAAGAAGATGGGCACCACCAGCCCTTTCTGGTTGGGATCGGCGCCGAAGTCGAACAGCAGCGTGGCCATCCTGAGGTCGCCGAGATTGACAGCGTAGAACAAAGGCGATCTTTTCTGGAGCGGATTGCGTCCGCGTGGCCACGCAGGAACGTGATAGTTGGGATCGGCCCCGTGCTCCAGCAGCCATCGTGCCGACGTGTGCTGCTTGTTGCGCACGGCCAGGATCAGCGGCGTCAGGTGGTAGGTGGCGCCGGGCCGGTCGATCAGGTGGCGAACCGATTCGGGGGCGAGCACATGCACGCGCCCTTCGAGCACGGTGAGCGCGAAGGCGCGCTGTTCGGGGTCGGGAAACTCCAGGGGCAGTTCGACCTTGAAGGCGCCAAAGTGCATGATGTCCATGTTTCTGTCCTTGTCCCAGGCGGGGCGTTCGCAGGCGGTCAAGAGGCTCAGGGCCAGCAGGGCGGCGAGCAGGCGGGCGAGCAGGCTCATCGGCCGCCCCCGAGCGGCGGCAGCCGGCTGCCCGGTGTGCCCGCGCCCAGTTCGCGCTCGATGACGGCCAGCGCGGCGGCCTTGCGCGCTTCGATGGCGTCGATGAGTTCGCCCATCGAATGGGTGTTTGCAGATCGGGGCGGCAGTTCGAACACGGTGTCGCCCACCGGGCGGGCGACACGCCTGACCGGCTCCCCCTGCGCCCACTGATGGAGACGGTCCAGGAGGCCGAGCCTGAAGTTGCGCGAAGCCGCATCCAGCGGCCCGCTGACGTAGTCGAAATGGGTGCGGTAGCGGGTGCCCAGCGGGCCGCCATGCTCGATGGTGCGCTCGCCCTCGCTGAAGCGGTAAGGGGTCATCGGCGACAGCGTGGCCGGGTTGAAGGAGACGAAGGGGCGATTGCCGATGATGCCCGCCGCGCCGGCCTGGCCGCCGCCCTTGCTGTGGCCGGCGAAGGTGACGGACTTGGCGTAGTCCTCCGCCTTGTGGATTTCGGCCCCCAGTTGCATCGCGGCATCGTACTGGGCGGTCTGTTCGCCCGCGCCCTGCGGCACATTGGTCAGCACCATGTCCTTGTATGTCTTGCTTTCCGGGTCGTTCAGGCTGCCGTCCAGCTCGGTGCCGCGAAAGGCGATGGTGACTTCCCCGGTCAGTTCGTCGTAGTAGGGGGCGGCGTAGTAGTTGCTTTTATGATCGATCCAGAATTTATCGTCGTTGAGCATTTCTTCCGGCAGCAGGCCCAGATCGCGGAACTCCTCCCGGCGCAGGTTGAGCATGGCCTCGGGGGCGTTGTTCGCGGGGTCGCCGTCCAGGCCGGCGTTGCCGCCGAAGGTCCGGGGGTCGTCCGCCTTGGCGCCATACACGGCCAGGCTGGCCTCGGCGCGGCGCACGTCGCGGTTCAGGCGCTCCAGTTCGTCGGCCGCCCCGGCCAGCGCGTCGTGGCGCATCTGGTTGGCCGGCAGGCCCGTGCGCTTGCGCCAGTCCGCCACGCTCTCGCCCGGCCTGCGTTCGGCATCGGCAAGCAGGTCGCGCGCGGCTTCGATCTTCATCTCGCGCTCGGCCAGCCGCCGGGCCTTGGCGTCCAGATGCGGGCAGCAGCGGTGCACCGGCGAACCTTGGAGGATGCGGCAGCCGCAGGTGGCCACCGTGGCGTACTGCATGGCCACCGGCTGGCCGTCGATCTTGAAGAAGAAGCAGCCGTTCTTGAGCGTGGCGCCCGAGTGACCTTTCTTCCTGCACTTGTAGTCGTCGCCCACGATGGCGGTGGGCTGTGTGTCGGAGAGGTTGCGGTGGCTGCGGGGCCGGGTCTGGATGAAGCCCTTGGGGCCCCGGTCACCGTTGCGGGCTACGTGCGGCATGGGACGGCTCCGGAGAATGGGCATGGTGGAGGCGGCGGCGCAGGGCCGCGCCGCGCAGGCTTTGAGCCTGGGTGAAACCCAGGGCGAACGCGCAGTCGAGCAGGCTTTCGGAAATCTCCACCGCATACAGATTGCTCAGTTGCGGGCCGGCGGCCTGGGCCAGGCTGTGGAATTCCGCCCAGTGGCCGCACAGGCGGACGATGTCCGGGTTGGCCGGGGCGGGCTGCCCGTGCGATACCGGCAGCAACACGTGCTGGCGCGTCCAGCGCGACAGCACCTCGGCGATGATGGAGAGGGTTTCCGCCTGCCACCAGGCGCGGCGCTGGACAGGCGCCCATCCGGCCAGGCGCAGCAGGCTCGCGGCCAGCCAGGCGTCGAGCTGATCGAGCAGGCCGCTGCGCGCGGGCAGCCCGCCAGCGTCGAGCATCAAGCGGGCAATGAGCAGGGCCTCCACGCAGGGCTGCTCTTCCTGCTCCAGGCCTTGTGCGGCGCCAGGAAGCAGCTGGGAGACGATGAAGGTGAAACGGCCGGCATGTGGGTGAGTGCCTTGCGGGCGCAGTTCGGCATACCCGGACAGCCACTGCGGCAAGGGCATGAGTGTGCCGTTCATGAATCCGCCTCCGGCGAATCGTCCTCCAGCTGGCGCAGCCAGCCGGCCAGACGCGCAATGGATTCGGCCTGCCCATGGATGAGTGCCGAGCTGATCAGCGTAGATCCCAGTTCGTCCGCCAAGCGCCGGACGATGAAATCGGCCGGCTGATGGGCTGCGCGAGGGGTGTCCATATGCGGGCTCGCAAGCAGGTCGGTAAGCGCCGTTTCGACACTTTCAAGCAAGGGGTCGTCGTGCACTGCACGGTGCCAGCCGGGGTGCTTGCACTGCGCCAGGCAGGCATGGACGATCTCGCGCTGGCATGGGCCATCCGGGCGGATCCGCCAGGAGGGTGTGCCGTGAGAGGGCAGCATGGCGACCAGATAGGCCGCCAGCGCGGCCGGTACGCCGAGGTACTGGAGCTGGGCGAGCCATTCTTCGTATGGCATGAATTCGGCAGGCGGGGGGAATGGAAGCGAGGCCATGCTCAGGTGCGCGAAATGGATCGTCTCTTCAAAACGACAGGATCAAGGCTTTTTCCAGTTGACTGGCGTCCGGCCCGTTCAGGACGCGGCTGCCCAGGCCGAGCATGCTGCTGGCCCCCCGAGCATCCCCGCTACGTCGCCGCTGGACAGGGCGCCCGCCATGCTCGCCACCTGCTGGGCCGTTCCCAGCAACTGGCTTGCAGCACGAAATACGTCTCCCGCGCCTCCCGAAGCCAGGCCGGAGAGCAGGGAAAGGCCGTTGTCGGCCGCCGGTGCCGGCGGCGGAGGCGTGCTGATGGCGCCTTCGGCATGGACGATATCTTGTCCCTGGATATGCACCTGCACCCCGACGATCTTGATCGTGCCGTCGCTGTCCATGGAAATCATCGATTTGCCGCAGGTGATCTGCACCCGCTCCCCGGCATTGAGGTTCAGTTCTTTTCCAGCCTGAATCTGCTTGGCCGTGCCGACGGTTTCCATCGACATGCCCAATACGGCGGTGTTCATGACCCCGCCCACGTTGATCGAATACAGGGCGCCCACGTTGGTGATGTGGAGCAGTCCGGTCGAGTCGATGGCAGTCAGCCCTACGGTGGAGGTGTCGTTACGTGAAACCGTGCTCTTGCGCGATGCACCGATGCGCACGGTTTCATCCGCTCCGACCTTCGTCTTGCGGTTCTTGCCGACGCTGACCGATTCGTTCCTGTCGACGGTCTTGGTCCGGCTCTTGTGGATGGTGAGCGCTTCGTTGCCATCGACCGTGCGGGTCCGGTTCTGGTGCACGGTCAGCGTCTCGTCCAGATCGACCGTCTCGGTGCGCCAGCCGTGGACGTCGATCTTCTCGTTGCGATCGACGACCTCGGTGCGGTCGCGGTGGATGGTGTTGAACTCGTCGCGGTCGATTTCCTTGCGCCGGTCGTTGCCGACCCACTTGGATTCGTCGTGCTCGACCTCGGTCAGAGCGTCCTTCTGGGCGTGGAACCAGACCTGTTCGGCGCCCTTCTTGTCCTCGAAGCGCAGCGCGTTGGCGTCGCCCGCGCCGTCGCGCAGGCCGGCACCGGCCGCGCCGCCCTTGCTCGAGCGGGTCAGGATGCCCGACTGGGTGCGGTTGGCCGGCAGCGACCAGGGCGGCATCTGCTCGGCGTTATAGACGCGCCCGGTGATGATCGGGCGGTCCGGGTCGCCGTGCTCGAAGTCGACGATGACTTCCTGGCCGATGCGCGGGATGTGGATGGCGCCGAAGTTGCTGCCCGCCCAGGGCGAGGCGACCCGGATCCAGCAGGTGTCGGTGCCGTCCTTCTTGCCGTAGCGGTCCCAGTGGAAATGCACCTTGACGCGGCCGTATTCGTCGGTGTGGATCTCTTCGCCCGGCGGGCCGACCACCACCGCGGTCTCGACGCCGCGGGCGCGCGGCTTGGGCGTGGCCAGCGGCGGGCGGAAGGGGCGCTCGGCGGGCAGCGCCTCGACGTCGACGTGGAAGTGGCTGGCGGTGCTGCCGGCGGCGCCTTCGTAGTCGTTGTCGGCGATGTCGTAGCTGACGGCGACGAGCGTGAGTTCGCGGTTCTGGTCGGCGCGCGGGTGCCCGGTGAGCGTGAGCCGGTGGCCCGGGGCGGCGCCGCGCACGCGGCCCGACAGGTGAATGGTCTCTTGCTGGCGCTGCAGCCGCTCGAGGGTGTTGGCGGCGTACTGGGCGCCGTCGCCGGGGTCGAGGTAGTCGCCGGGGTAGTGATAGCGGGTGTAGTGGTCGAACAGGTGGCCGCGCGGGTCGGCGTGTTCGGTGGTCAGGTCCGACGAGGGGCGCTCGAAGTCGTAGTCGGCGTGGATGAGCCGGCCGGTCTCGACGCGCCGGGTCAGGCGCCAGGCGTCGAAGTGGTCGCGGTCCGGGCGGGTCTGCACGCCGCTGTAGTAGGGCACGGTGGCGTAGCCGGGGCAGTCCGGGTGGGCCGACAGGTGATCGGCCAGCACCAGGGTCTCGCCGTCGGCCGCGTGCTCGAACCAGAAGAAGATGCCTTCGTGTTCGAGCTGGCGGCAGATGAAGGACAGGTCCGTCTCGCGGTATTGGACCAGGTAGGTCCAGCGCTTGTAGCGCGCCTTGAGCCGCATGTCGAAGCGCACCGCGTTCTCGCCCAGTACCTGGTACAGGATGTCGGGCACGCTCTGGTTCTGCCAGATGCGAAAGTCGGCGCGGCGCGAGGCGTGCCACAGCCGCGGGGCGAGGGTGGTTTCATAGACCCAGTGCCGGCCTTCGTGGCCGACCGCGGCGAAGTCGATCATCTGGCCCGACAGCCAGCGCCGGCCGCGGCGGTCGGTTTCGAGTTCGATGGCGCAGCGTTCGCCGATCATGGCCTGGCAGTCCAGGTCGGGCGATTCGGACTTGAAGCGCACCGTGAAGCGGTACAGCGAGGACAGCGCCTCGCGGCCCGACAGGCTCACCGCCCACAGCGCGTCGCCCAGCGGCGTGTGGGCGACCAGAAGACGGTTCATGGCCGTGGCTCCCGTATCGATCCATGAAAAGCGATAACGGTAACATATGAGAGATATATAGCAAAAGATTACGGGCATACTCCGGGTGGGTCGGCTTGCACCCGGAATATGCCACCCTTCGAGCAGGGGAAGCTCGAATGACGCGATGCTTGCGGGGAAATCGGCGGGCGGCGAGACCGCCCATGCCCGCCACGAGGTGATCGGCCAAAGGCCCGGCACCATCTTTGGGGGCTGTCAGGCGCTTGGGGCGGGCCCATTACGGAGGTTCAGGCACGAGAGCTCCTCGCGAGAGCGGGACCACGATCGCTGAGCGGGTAGCGAGGCCGCGCAGGTGGTCAGCCTGGTGCAAGCCGGGCCTGGGCCAGGCGCGACCGGTCGATACGGCCGGCCAGGTGCGGCCGCTCAGGCATCAGGATCGTCGCTTCGCCCACTTTCCTCGATGGCGACGCTGAGCGGTGTGCTGGTGCCGGACCAGTAGGCGATGCTGTCGTCGAGGATTTCGAGCAGGGTGGCGTGGCTGTCCGGATCGGCCGTCCGCAGTCCGGACGGCCCGGACAGCACGAGATGGCGGGCCGACGCCGGCAGCCATGACAGATCGCAGAGCAGGTCGGCAAGCGCATCCCAGTTGTGTCCGAACCAGGCGGGAAAGTGCAGCGCCGCGGCGAAGCGATCGAGCAGTTCGGCCTTGCCGGTGCAGCCGGCGAGGTCGACCCGCAGGATGAGCGGGTCCGTGGCGGACGGGACGGGGGGGCAGGGGCGGCTCGGCGTCATGGGCGCGGTTCCACCTGGCGGAAGCTCCGGTAGTGGTCCGGAGTGTAGTAGAAGATTTCCGGCGGCTTGCCGCCGGCGACGATCCGGCGTGCGCCGCGATCGCGCGCGCCGGGCGTGGGCACCGTGTATTCGCGATACCAGCCGCGGGGTTTTTGCGGTAGCAGCTTTTCGCGGTTCTGGAACACCGTGCCGTCCTTGCGGTAGGGGAAAGGCCCGCCTTGCTGGATCAGGGCGATGGTCTCGAAGGCTTCGGGCGGAATGCCGGCGTGTGCGCCCTTGTCGGGCGAGGCGGGCGTGCAGCCCGCGAGGGCGAGCAGGGCGAGAGCGCTCAGGCGGAGCAGCAGGGTGTGCATCATGGCTGGGCGTCAGGAGGAGCGGATGACCCGCGTCAGGACTTTTTCCGGCCGGATGCCGTAGCGCTTGATCAGATCGTGCATGAAGCCGGTGATCGCCGCCAGGCGCGGGTTGGCCGGCGACAGGCGCTGGGCGCGCTGGATGAAGCCGTGGGCCTGGGTGGCGAAGGCGTCGTTCCAGCCGCGATGCTCGATATGGCGCAACAGCGCCAGCGCGGCGTTGAACAGCACATGCGGATTGCCCGGCAGCTTGCGCGCGGCGCTCATCATCTCGCTCACGGCGCCGTCGAAATCGCCCGCGCGGGCCTTTTCGGCGCCGGTGGTGACGAGCGTCTTGACTTCGGCCTGCACGCGGGCCTCGATCTTCCGGGACAACTGCCCGAGTCCGCGGGTGTCGAGCATGGCACGGGTCGTTTCGATGGTGCGCTCGTCGGCCGAACTGCGCAGCAGATCGGTGGCGAGTTCGCTGGCCTGTTCCTGCATGTCCTGTTCGAAGCAGGTCTTGATCAGATCCTGGCGCAGTTCGACCGAAAGCTCGCGGATCGTGCCGCCGGCCAGCATCGCGGCCTTGAGCGCCTGCTGCGCACCGGCGCGATCCTGCTTGTGGGCATGGATGAGCGCATTGCAGACTGCCTTGCACACTTCGCCTTTCGGCTGCCGCCCCATGCTGCGGTCGAGGTCGGTGATCGTCTCCTGCACGTCGCCGATCTTGTCCAGGGCAAGCTGGGCCTGGACGAGGCGGACGTGATCTTCGGGATCGCGGAACGCCGAGTATTTCCCCTTGCTGACGACTTCCGCAAGCGCGGCTTCGGCGCCGGCGGGATTGCCGATGGCCAGCGACAGGGTGCCGAGGCGGCGCAGGCGGGCCATGCGATAAGGGGATTTTTCCGCCGCGGTGGCGAGCGTGGCACAGGCTTCGTGCGGACGGCCAGTCTCCTCCTGGAGGCGGGCGAGCAGTTCGTAGGCAGCGATGAAGCGGTCGTGGCGGGCGAGCAGGTCGACGAGGATGCTTTCCGCTTCGACATGGCGCTTCTTCAGCACGAGGATTCGTGCAAGCCCCAGTTCGGCCCACGGAATGCTGCGCGAACCGAGGATCTCACGATGGAGCGCTTCGGCTTCGTCGAGCTGGCCGATGCCGACGTGCAACTGCGCCTGCAGCCGCATCAGATCGGTCAGGTACTGGGGGTTCTCGTCGCGGGCGATGCGGCAGTATTCGATCGCACCGATCGGGTCGCCGAGGCGCATCAGCTGCCAGGCGGGCAGGAAGGCATCGCGCTTCTGGAAGGCGCGCAGCAGGCGCACGCGCAGCGTCTCGGCATTGAGCGGCTTGAGGATGTAGTCGTTCGGCGTCAGCTCGCAGGCGCTGGTGACGCGCTCGTTGTTGCGTTCGGCGGTGATCATGACGAACACCGTGTCGGGCGGGAGGATGCCGTGGGCGTGAAGGTCCTCCAGCAGGTGCTGGCCGTCCTGGCCTTCGCCGAGGTTGTACTCGCACAGGATCAGGTCGTAGCGCTGCTCGCGCAGTTGCTTGATCGCCGCAGTGGCGGACACCGCGTAATGGGCGGTTTCGATCCCGATGGATGCCAGCATCGTGCGCAGCTGCGTGCGCATGGTGGATTGGCTTTCGACGACGAGAACTTCGAGCTCGTTCGGAAGAAGCATCTGTATTGGCGCCAAATGCACGCGGTGCGTGCCTCGGGTGAAGATTACGTCATCCCGGGTGAAATCTGAAACGGTGCGGGCTCCACGGCCTTTCACCGCGATGGATGAAAGGCCGTGGAGCCCGCGTTGCCGGCAGGTGGCGAAGCCGGGGGGGCTCAGCTCCTGCCGCTTGGTTCTTGTCGCTCAGCCCTTGCCGATCTCGACCTGGGTTTCGACCTTCTGCCGCAGGCGGATGTGCAGCTCGCGCAACTGCTTCTCGTCGACCTCGCCCGGCGCATCGGTCAGCAGGCACTGGGCGCGCTGCGTCTTCGGGAAGGCGATGACGTCGCGGATGGATTCGGCGCCGGTCATCATCGTGACGATGCGGTCGAGGCCGAAGGCCAGGCCGCCGTGCGGCGGCGCGCCGTACTTCAGCGCGTCGAGCAGGAAGCCGAACTTGGCCTGTTGTTCCTCGGGGCCGATGTTCAGCGCCTCGAACACCCTGGCCTGCACGTCGGCGCGGTGGATACGCACCGAGCCGCCGCCGATTTCCCAGCCGTTCAGCGCCAGGTCGTAGGCCTTGGCCAGGCATTCGCCCGGGTTGCTGGTCAGCAGCTCCAGGTGTCCGTCCTTCGGGCTGGTGAAGGGATGGTGGCAGGCGGTCCAGCGCTTGTCGTCCTCGTCGTATTCGAACATCGGGAAGTCGACCACCCACAGCGGGCACCAGGCCTGGCCCGTGACGTAAGCCTTTTCGTGGCCGAGCCTGGTGCGCAGCGCGCCCATCGCATCGTTGACGACCTTGGTCTTGTCGGCGCCGAAGAAGATCAGGTCGCCCGATTGCGCGCCGGTGCGTTCGAGGATGGTGCGCAGCGCGGTTTCGTGGATGTTCTTGACGATCGGCGACTGCAGGCCCTGCTCGTTGGCCTGGGAAGCGTCGTTGACCTTGATGTAGGCCAGGCCCCTGGCGCCGTAGATGCCGACGAACTTGGTGTATTCGTCGATCTCGCCGCGCGTCAGGCTGGCGCCGCCGGGCACGCGCATCGCCGCGACGCGGCCGCCGGAAGTGGCGGGGCCGCTGAAGACCTTGAAGGCGACGTCCTGCACCGCGTCGGTGACGTCGGTGAGTTCGAGCGTGACGCGCAGGTCGGGTTTGTCCGAGCCGTAGCGGCGCATCGCTTCGGCATAGCTCATGCGCGGGAAGGGCGCGGGCAGCTCGACGTCGAGCGCTTCCTTGAACACGAAGCGGATCATTTCCTCGACCAGCGCGGTGATCTCGGTTTCGTCCAGGAACGAGGTCTCGAGGTCGACCTGGGTGAACTCGGGCTGGCGGTCGGCGCGCAGATCCTCGTCGCGGAAGCACTTGACGATCTGGTAGTAGCGGTCGTAGCCGGCGACCATCAGCAACTGCTTGAACAGCTGCGGTGACTGCGGCAGGGCGAAGAACTGGCCCGGATGCACGCGCGAGGGCACGAGGTAGTCGCGCGCGCCTTCGGGCGTGCTCTTGGTCAGCATCGGCGTCTCGACGTCGATGAAGCCGGCGGCGTCGAGGAAGCGGCGGAAGGCCATCGTCGTCTTGTAGCGCAGCATCAGGTTCTTCTGCATCTGCGGACGGCGCAGGTCGATGACGCGGTTGGCCAGGCGCACCGTCTCGGACAGGTTCTCGTCGTCGACCTGGAAGGGCGGCGTGGCGGCGCTGTTGAGTACCTCGATGTCGTGGCAGAGGATCTCGATCTCGCCCGAGGTCAGGTTGGCGTTCTCGGTGCCGGCCGGCCGGCGGCGCACCTTGCCGCTCATCTTCAGCACGAACTCGCTGCGCACCGATTCGGCAATCCTGAACATCTCGGCGCGATCCGGGTCGCACACCACCTGCACCAGGCCTTCGCGGTCGCGCAGGTCGATGAAGATGACGCCGCCGTGGTCGCGGCGGCGGTGTACCCAGCCGCAGATGGTGACGGTCTGGTCGAGGTCGGCGGCAGTGACTTTGCCGCAGTAATGAGTTCGCATGGATGGGTTCCGGCTGGTCTTGATGGCGGCGCAGGACGCCGCGTGGAGGTCTGAAAGGAGGGTTATTCGTTGAGCAGTGCTGCCCGCTCGGGCAGGCGTGAGGGTGGGGCGACGACGCCCATCGAGATGATGTACTTGAGTGCCTCGTCGACGCTCATGTCGAGCTCGATGACGTCTTCCTTCGGCATCATCAGGAAGAAGCCCGACGTCGGGTTCGGCGTCGTCGGCACGTAGATGCTGACGTAGTCACCCCGCAGGTGCCTGGCCGCGTCGCCGCCGGGCTGGCCGGTGAGAAAGGCGATCGTCCACGAACCCTGGCGCGGGTACTGCACCAGCAGCGCCTTGCGGAAGGCCTGGCCGCTGCTGGAGAACAGCGTGTCCGACACCTGCTTGACGCCGTAGTAGATCGACTTCACCACCGGAATGCGGGCGAGCAGGGCTTCCCACACCTGGACGAGCTTCTGGCCGAGCACGTTGGCGGCGATCAATCCGGTGGTGAACACGATTAGCAGGCTCATCAGCATGCCGACGCCCGGGATGTCGAAGCCCAGCCATTCCCGGGGCTGGGCGCCGTTGGGCAGCCACAGCAGGATCTGGTCGAGCGTGCCGATGATCCAGGCGAGCACCATGAAGGTGATCGCCAGTGGAATCCAGATCAGCAGGCCGGTGATGAAGTATTTCTTCACGGAGTCTCTTTGCAGGGGGGCATCGGGCGCAGGCCGGCCTGGTGCGGCCCGCTCCGACGCTCAGTGGCAGCCGCAGCCGCCCCCGGAACAACTGTGGGCGGCAGGCGTGCTGCTGCCGGTGCTGCCCGACGTGCTGCTGCCATTGCCGCCGCCCTTGAAGTCGGTCGCGTACCAGCCGCTGCCTTTCAGCTGGAAGCCGGCGGCCGACAGCAGCTTGGCATAGCCGGTGCTGCCGCAGGAAGGGCAGCTGGAGAGCGGGCCATCGCTCATTTTCTGGAGGTGTTCCTTCTGGAAACCGCAATCCGGGCAACGATATTCGTAGATGGGCATGACAGGCTCCCGAAAACAAGTGCGCAAGTCTAACGCAATGCAGCATAAGGAAAAAGTCGGAGTCCGCTGCAGCGGAGCAAGGCGGCAGATGGGCGCGCGCGGCAGGAGTTTCAAGGATGGGCGGAAGCCGCCCCCCCGCTGCCGCTTGCGCCGGGCTACAGCATGCCGAGGTAGCGGGTGCTCAGGGCTTCGCCCCAGAACAGCGCGATCACGCCCGCCGCGGCGAGATAGGGGCCGAAGGGGATCGGGACATCGCGGCCGCGGCGGGCGACGACGATCAGCGCGACACCGGCCAGCGCGCCGACCAGCGACGAGAACAGGATCGTCAATGGCAGCGCCTGCCAGCCCAGCCAGGCGCCGATCGCCGCCAGCAGCTTGAAGTCGCCGTAGCCCATGCCTTCCTTGCCGGTCAGCAGCTTGAAGGTCCAATAGACCGACCACAGCGCGAGATAACCGGCCATCGCGCCGGCGACCGCGCTCGGCAGATCGGTGAATGTCTCGCCCAGATTGAACAGCAGGCCGAGCCACAGCAGCGGCAGCGTCAGTTCATCGGGAAGGAGCTGGGTGTCGAGGTCGATGAAGGCAAGCGCCACCATCGTCCAGATGAAGAGCAGGGCGCCGAGCGCGGTGAGGCCGAAGCCGAAGTGCCAGGCTGCGTAGCCCGACAGTGCGGCGGTGAAGGCCTCGACGATCGGGTAGCGCTTGCTGATGCCGGCACCGCAGTGGCGGCAGCGGCCGCGCAGGACCAGGTAGCTGACGACGGGAATGTTCTCGAAGGCGCCGATCAGGTGGCCGCAGTGCGGGCAGCGCGAGCGCGGCGTGGCGAGGTTGAAGCGTTCGGCCGCCGGCGCAGGTTCGCCGCGAAGCTCCGCCGCCTGGGCATGCCATTCGCGCTCCATCATCCTGGGCAGGCGGTGGATCACCACATTGAGGAAGCTGCCGACGAACAGCCCGAGCAGGGCGCCCAGTACGGTGAAGGCGATGGGGTCGCGAAGAGCCTCGGACATGGGACTCCTAGACGATGGAGCCGAGCTTGAAGATGGGCAGGTACATCGCGACCACCAGGCCGCCGATCACGGTGCCGAGGAAGACCATGATGATCGGTTCGAGCAGTTGCGAAAGGCCTGCGACGGCCTCGTCGACCTCCTGCTCGAAGAAGTCGGCGACCTTGCCCAGCATGGCGTCGAGCTGGCCGGACTCCTCGCCGATCGACACCATCTGCACGACCATGGTGGGGAACACGTCCGAGCTCTGCATCGCCACGGTGAGGCTGGTGCCGGTGCTGACTTCGTTCTGGATCTCGCGCGTTGCCATCAGGTAGATGTGGTTGCCCGAGGCGCCGCCCACCGAGTCGAGCGCTTCCACCAGCGGCACGCCAGCGGCGAACATGGTCGACAGGGTCCGCGTCCAGCGCGCCACGGTGGCCTTGCGGATGATCGGACCGACGACCGGCAGCTTGAGCACCATGCGGTCGACCGCGATCTGCATGGCCGGCGAGCGCTTGTACAGCCAACCGACGACGGCGATGGCCAGGATCGGTATGCCGAGCACGATGTACCAGAACTCGACGAAGAAGTCGGACATCGCGATCACGATCATCGTCGGCGCCGGAAGGTCGGCGCCGAAGCCGGCAAAGACGCTCTTGAATTCGGGGATGACGAACAGCATCATCACCGAGATGACCAGCGCGGCCACCACCATGACGGCGATCGGGTAGAACAGCGCGGACTTGATCTTGCCCTTGATGGCGAGGATCTTTTCCTTGTAGGTGGCGATGCGGTCGAGCAGGCTGTCGAGGATGCCGGCCTGTTCGCCCGCGCTGACGAGGTTGCAGAACAGCCTGTCGAAATGCACCGGGTGCCTGGAGAAGGCCTGCGACAGGCTGGAGCCGGTTTCGACGTCGGTGCGGACATCGTTGAGCAGGCGTGCCAGCGCCGGGTTGCCCGAACCCTTGATGCCGATGTCGAAAGCCTGCAGCAGCGGCACGCCGGATTTCATCATCGTCGCCAACTGGCGGGTGAACAGCGCGATGTCCCGGTCGGAAATCCTGCCGCCCCGCGACATCTTCTGCTGCTTGACCTTGGTGACCAGGATGCCTTGCCGGCGCAGCATGGCGCGAACGAGGGCATCGCCGTTGCTGCGGATTTCGCCGCGGACGATCTTGCCGCTCTTGTCCTTGCCTTCCCAGTTGTAGAGGTGCTCTTTCGGCTCCGTCTGATGCGCTGCCCGGCTTGCGGTTGCCATGTGATCGAACTTCCTTTGCCTTATTCGTTGGTCGTGGCCAGCACTTCTTCGAGTGAGGTGACGCCCTGCCTGACCTTGAGCAGGCCGGACTTGCGCAGGTCGCGCACGCCTTCGCGTTCGGCCTGTGCGGCGATGTCCATGGAGTTCCCACCCGTCATGATGATGTGAGCAATTTCCTCGCTGATGGGCATGACCTGATAGATGCCAACCCGTCCCTTGTAACCGCTGTCCTTGCAGCGCTCGCAACCCACTGGCGCATAGGGCTGCCAGCTGCCGTCGAGGTCTTCCACCGTGAAACCGGCTTCCAGCATCGCTTCGATCGGTATGTCGGCCGGTTTCTTGCAGGAGCATAACCGCCGCGCCAGGCGTTGCGCCGTGATCAGGATCACTGAAGAGGCAATATTGAACGGCGCCACGCCCATGTTCTTGAGGCGTTCGAGCGTGGTCGGTGCGTCGTTGGTGTGCAGCGTGGACAGCACGAGGTGGCCGGTCTGCGCTGCCTTGATCGAGATCTCGGCGGTTTCGAGGTCGCGGATCTCGCCGACCATGATCACGTCCGGATCCTGGCGCAGGAAGGCGCGCAGGGACGCGGCGAAAGTCAGCCCGGCCTTCTCGTTGACGTTGACCTGGTTGATGCCGGGCAGGTTGATTTCCGCCGGGTCTTCCGCGGTCGAGATATTGACGCCTGCCTTGTTCAGCAGGTTGAGGCAGGTGTACAGCGATACGGTCTTGCCGGAGCCGGTCGGGCCGGTGACGAGGATCATGCCGTAGGGCCGTTCGATGGCGTCGAGCAGGGCCTTGCGCTGGTCCGGCTCGTAGCCGAGCGCATCGATGCCCAGCATCGCCGAACTCGGGTCGAGGATACGCATCACGATCTTCTCGCCGTGCAGGGTCGGCAGCGTCGACACGCGGAAGTCGATGGCCTTGTTCTTGGACAGCACCAGTTTCATGCGTCCGTCCTGGGGAACGCGCTTCTCGGAGATGTCCAGGCGCGAGATGACCTTGATGCGGGCGGCGATCTTTTCCTTCAGCACCAGCGGCGGCTGGGCGATCTCGCGCAGCGTGCCGTCGGTGCGTACGCGGATGCGGTAGTACTTCTCGTAAGGCTCGAAGTGAACGTCGGACGCGCCTTCGTTGATCGCGTCGATCAGCACTTTCTGGATGAAACGGACGACCGGCGCGTCGTCGACGTCGTTGCTGCTTTCCTCTTCCGCCTGTGCCTCGCCCGGCGCCTCCTGGTTCAGGAGGTCCATGTCGAAATCGTCGCCGGTGAGTTCCTTCAGCGTTTCCGAGGCGGATTCCGACAAGCCGTCCACCACGCGCTTGAGCTTGTCGGCTTCGGCAACCACCAGATCGAGCTGCATGCCGGTCTGGAAGCGGATCTCGTCCAGCGCGCGCATGCTGGACGGATCGGCGAGGGCGAGCGTGATGCGGTTCTGGCGCTTGGCCAGGGCCACGACCTGATGCTTCTGCATCAGCTTGCGGTCGACCGCGTCGATCGAGAACGTCGCTTTGTCGAAGGCGGCGATGTCGACCAGCGGATAGCCGAAGGTGTCGGCGGCGAAGCGGGCCATGGCCGCGGCGGACAGCAGGCCGCGCTGCGCGATTTCGAGCATGAAGGCGTTGGCGCCTTCGGCGTCCCGTGGCGTGCAGGCGATCGCGTCGGCCTCGGAAATGCGTCCGTGCTGAACGAGAGCCCGAGCGAAGCCGCTCAGGGCTGATTGAGGATTTGCCGCCATGTCTTGCCCTGGACTGAATTGCGGTCGATGTTGCATCCAGGCTCGAGCCTTGTAAAGGCTTCACTGCAGCACGAAGGCAGGCCCCGTGCTCGCCGTCACGGGGGTAGCGGTTCAGCCCGCCCGCTGCAGTACCACTTCGATGACGAAGCGGCTGCCGACGTAGGCGAGCATCAGCGCGACGAAGCCGGCCAGGGTCCAGCGCAGCGCGGTCCGGCCGCGCCAGCCCCACAGCTGGCGGCCGAGCAGAAGCCCGCCGAACAGCAGCCAGGAGACGAAGGCGAAGACCGTCTTGTGGTCGACCCGGAACGCCTGGCCGAACAGGGATTCCGAGAACATCACGCCAGTGATGAGCGTCAGCGTGAGCAGCACGAAGGCGATCGAGATCAGCCGGAACAGCAACGCTTCCATCGTCAGCAGGGGCGGCAGGCACGCCAGCAGCCGGCTGAAGCGGGCGTTGTGCAACTGGCGCCCGGCGATCGACATCAGCATCGCGTGCAGCGCAGCCAGGGTGAACAGGCTGTAGGCCAGCATGGCGATGACGAAGTGCGCACGGAATGCGGGCGAGGCCGCGTTGACGAGAACGTGCTCGCCCGGAAAGATCAGCGGCACGATGCTCGCCACCACGCCGGCCGGCATGATCAGCGTATGCAGGCCGTCCAGCCGGGTATAGAGCGTCTCGACCCAGTAGAAGCAGACCGCCAGCCAAACCATCAACGACATCGCCACGCCGAAGCCGAAGCGCATCTGCCCGTCCGGGAAGATCGCCGTGTGCAGGGCCGCGCCGTGCGCGATCAGCGTCAGCAGCAGGAACAGGCGCTCGCGCAGCGACATGCACGACTGGCCTTTCGCTGCGGGCGCGCGTGCGGCGGTGTAGCTGCGCCAGTACGCGATGCCGACGCCGGCGTAAAGCGAGGCGGGAATCAGATGAAGTAGAATTGAGCGCATATCAAGACGCAAGTTTACTCCAAGTCACCCCCGGACGAAGGCTTCTCGCACATGCTCGACAATCTCACCCAGCGGCTGTCAAAAGTCGTCAAGACCCTTCGTGGCCAGGCCCGCCTGACGGAAGACAACATCCAGGAAGCGATGCGCGAGGTGCGCATGGCGCTGCTCGAGGCCGATGTGGCGCTGCCGGTGGTCAAGGATTTCATCGCCAAGGTCAAGGAAAAGGCGGTGGGCCAGGAAGTCGTCGGCTCGCTGACCCCCGGCCAGGCGCTGGTCGGGGTGGTGCATGACGAATTGCGCAGCCTGATGGGCAGCGCCCACGAGGGCCTGAATCTCGCCGTCCAGCCGCCTGCGGTGGTGTTGATGGCCGGCCTGCAGGGCGCGGGCAAGACCACCACGACCGGCAAGCTTGCCAAGCTGCTGCACGAGCAGCAGAAGAAGAAAGTGCTGGTGGTGTCCACCGACGTCTATCGCCCGGCGGCGATCGAGCAGTTGAAGACGGTGGCGGGCCAGGCGGGCGTCGAGTTCTTCCCCTCGGCCGTGGGGCAGCAGCCGGTCGACATCGCGCAGGCGGCGCTGGACTACGCACGCAAGCACCATGTCGACGTGCTGCTGGTCGATACCGCCGGCCGCCTGGCCATCGACGAGGCGATGATGGCCGAGATCAAGGCCTTGCACGCCGCGGTGTCGCCGGTCGAGACCCTGTTCGTGGTCGACGCCATGCTCGGCCAGGACGCGGTCAATACCGCGCGCGCCTTCAACGAGGCGCTGCCGCTGACCGGCGTGGTGCTGACCAAGCTGGACGGTGATTCGCGCGGCGGCGCGGCGCTGTCGGTGCGCCACGTCACCGGCAAGCCGCTGAAGTTCGCCGGTGTCGGCGAAAAACTCGGCGGAATCGAGCCTTTCCATCCCGACCGCATGGCCAGCCGCATCCTCGGCATGGGCGACATCCTCGGCCTGGTCGAGGAGGCGCGCCGCGGCGTAGATGAGGAAAAGGCGCGCGTCTTCGCGCAGAAGCTCAAGAGCGGCAAGGGTTTCGACCTCAACGACTTCAAGGAGCAGATCGGCCAGATGCGCAAGATGGGGGGGCTGGCGTCGATGATGGACAAGCTGCCGGCGCAGTTCGCCCAGGCCGCCGGGCAGTTGCAGGGCGGCGCGGAAGAAAAGGCCATCGGCCGCATCGAAGGCATCATCAACTCGATGACGCCGCTCGAGCGCGCCAAGCCCGAGATCCTCAAGGCCAGCCGCAAGCGGCGCATCGCCGCTGGCGCGGGGGTGACGGTACAGGAAGTGAATCGCCTGCTGAACCAGTTCGAGCAGACGCAGAAAGTGATGAAGCAGTTTTCCAAGGGCGGCATGCACAAGATGATGCGTGCCATGAAAGGCATGATGCCGGGTGGCCTGCCGGGCATGCCGCGTTGAACACGCCGGGCACGGAGGAGACATGAAGGAGATCCTGATCGCTTTCGGCCGCGCCACGCGCAGCCTGTTCCAGCGCGACATCTTCTGGCACCTGCTGTGGCCGGGCCTGGTGTCGATGCTGATCTGGACGGTGGTCGCGGTGCTCGCCTGGGTGCCGGTGACGGACTGGATCTTCGCCTGGGTGGGCGGCTGGAGCTTCGTCGGCAGCTGGATTTCGGCTTCCGAGGCGACGGCCGCCGTGACCCTGGTGCTGGTCAAGATTGCGGTGGCGCTGGCCTTGGTGCCGCTGGTCTATGTGACGGCAGCGCTGATCGTCGCCGCCATCGCATTGCCGATGATGCTGGAGCGTGTCGCCCGCCGCGACTATGCCGACATCGAGCAACGCAAGGGCGGGTCCAACCTGGGCAGTGCCTGGAATTCGATCCTTGCCGGCGTGCTGTTCCTGATCGCCCTGATCGTGTCGCTGCCTTTCTGGCTGATCCCCGGCGTGGGGCTGCTGGCTTCGGTCTTCCTGACCGGCTGGCTGAACCAGCGTGCCTTCGGCTACGACGCGCTGATGCTGCATGCCGACGACGAGGAACTGGACCGCCTGCGCCGTGACTGGCGGCCGCAGATGCTGCTGCTGGGCGGCGGCAGCGCCTTGCTGGCCTATGTGCCGGTGGTGAGCCTCGTTGCGCCGGCCTATGCCGGTCTGGCTTTCGTTCATTACCTGCTCGACCGGCTGCGCCAGGACCGCCTGGTGCGCGGCGTGACCTTGCTCGATGCCGAAGCGCCCGGCCGGGAGCAGATTCCGCAATGAATTTCGGTGCCCTGATCATCGGCGACGAGATCCTGTCGGGCCGCCGCAGCGACAGGCATCTGGCCAAGCTGATCGAACTGCTCGGCGCGCGCGGCCTCAAGCTGTCGTGGGCGCGCTACTGCGGCGACGACTTCGAGCGGCTCGCCGACACGCTGCGCCAGACTTTCGCCACCGGCGACGCCGTCTTCAGCTTCGGCGGCATCGGCGCCACACCGGACGACCGCACGCGCGAGGCGGCCGGCGCCGCGCTCGGCCTGGAACTCGAATTGCACCCCGAGGCGGAGGCCGAGATTCGTGCCCGCTTCGGCGACGAAACCACCCCCGAACGCCTGCAGATGGGGGTTTATCCGCGCGGCAGCGAGATCGTGCCGAATCCCTACAACCGGATTCCGGGCTTTTCCATCCGCAACCACTACTTCACGCCGGGCTTCCCGAAGATGGCCTGGCCGATGGTCGAATGGGTGCTCGATACCAAGTACGCCCATCTGCACCACGCCGAGGATTACGTCGAGCAGGCCGTCACCGTCTGGGATGCCTACGAAGGCCAGTTGATCGGCCTGATGCGGCAGATCACCGCCGACTTCCCCGATGCGACGCTGTTCAGTCTGCCCACGCTGGCGGAAGAAGGACAGCGTCGATCGCTCGAATTGGGCATGAAGGGTAGGGCTGGGCAAGTGGCCGCAGCGATGGTCTCGATCAAGGCCGACCTGGAGGCACGCGGGCTGGAGTGGCAGGACAAGCCTTGAAGCATGCGCGTAGCGCGGCGGCGAGCGAGGAAGCGCACCGGATCGAGCTGGGTGGGCAATGTGTCGAGCTGACGCTGAGGCGTTCGCCGGCACGGCGCACGCTGGCCCTGCAGATCGATCACCGCGGCGCGCGGGTGTCGGCGCCCTTGCGCACGCCGCTGGCCGAGATCGACGCCTTCATCCGCAATCACGCTGCCTGGCTGCTCGACCGCCTGGGCCGTGCCGCCGAGCTTTCCCGCGCGCCGGTGGTGGTGCCGGCGGATGGCTGCGAACTGCCTTTGTTCGGCCGCCCGATGCGGCTGCGCATCGGCGGCGTGAGCCGCGCGCAATGGCGCCCGGGCAACGACGGCGCGGAGGAACTGCATCTTCCTGCCCGAGCCGATGCCGAGCGCGCATTGCTGCGTGCCCTGCAGGGCCGCGCGCTGGCCTGGTATCGTGGCCGGGTCGAGGAGTACTGCCTGCGCCTGGCCTTGCCGGTGCCGCCGGTGAGGCTGTCGAATGCGCGCACGCGCTGGGGCAGTTGCAGCAGCCTGAGCGGCATCCGGCTGCACTGGCGGCTGGTGCATCTGCCGCCCGAACTCATCGACTACGTGGTGGCGCACGAAGTCGCGCATCTGCGCGAGATGAATCACTCGCCCCGCTTCTGGGCGGTGGTCGAATCGGTCTGCCCGGCTTGGCGCACCGGACGTGCCCGCCTGCGGCAGGCCGCAGCAAGCCTGCCCGTGATCGGCGCCGCCGGTGCGGCGCAGGCGGGCGCTCAGGTCGACACTCAGGTCGACAATCTCGAGGCCGAAGATTGAACGGCCATTCCAGTCGCCGGCCGGTTCCGGCGGCAAATCTCAAGCAGAGGAAGGACTGAACATGAGAATTCTCCACACCATGCTGCGCGTCGGCGACCTGGATCGCTCCATCGCCTTCT
The DNA here is from genome assembly GCF_048398245.1 of Thauera butanivorans. Lineage (NCBI taxonomy): Bacteria > Pseudomonadati > Pseudomonadota > Betaproteobacteria > Rhodocyclales > Zoogloeaceae > Thauera > Thauera butanivorans. The sequence goes on along the minus strand of NZ_CP183038.1, from coordinate 3,675,253 downwards.
ACACCGATGTGCTCGGGATGCGCCTGCTGCGCCGGCACGACTATCCGGACGGAAAGTTCACGCTGGCGTTCGTCGGCTACCAGGACGAGCAGGACGGCGCCGTGCTCGAGCTGACCTACAACTGGGGCGTGGACAAGTACGAGCTGGGCACGGCCTACGGCCACATCGCGCTCGAAGTGCCGGACGCGAAGAAGGCCTGTGACGAGATCCGTGCCCGCGGCGGCAAGGTCGTGCGCGAAGCCGGGCCGATGAAGCACGGCACGACGATCATCGCCTTCGTGGAAGATCCGGACGGCTACAAGGTCGAACTGATCCAGAGCAGGACTTTCTGATCCTGGGCCCGGTGTCCGGCACTCCGGCGGCCATCCGGGCGGCGGGAGTGCCGGACACCGGGTTTGCCGCCCGTCAGCCGGGCAGGGCGATCTTGTTGTCGGTGCTGAACTGGTAGTCGTGGAACACGTGCTCGGCCGACAGGATGCGGTAGTCGCCGTTTTCCTCGCGCACCGAGGTGTCCTTGAGCCGGTAGGTGTAGTGGCCGCAGGTCCAGCAGTCGAAGTTGCGCATGTGGGTGCACAGACAGGTCTTGTCGAAGACGCGGATCTTCTTCGCCTCCGGATGGGCGGCGACTTCGCGGTTGTAGGCTTCGATGTACTGGCAGTTGCCGGTCGAGTCGAGCAGGTAGCCGTAGGCTTCGCAATTGGGGCGGATGCCGTTGCCGATCGCCGGGCTGCTCTTGAGCATGCGCATCGGATAGCCGGTGGGCGAGATCTGGTTGACCTCGATCTCATCCTCGCTGGCCTTGAAGTAATGCTGCTGCACGTCTTCCGGCAGACCGCATTCCCTGGTCACGGTGAAGCGTGTCGCGACCTGCACTGCCGCCGCGCCCATCTCGAGGAAATTGACCGCATCCGTGCCGGTGAAGATGCCGCCGGCAGGAATCAGCGGAATGTCGAGCTGCTGTTCCCTCAGCCAGTCGCGGATCTCGACGACGATGGTGGCGAGGTCGTACTGCGCCCAGTCGAGGCCGAAGCCCAGATGGCCGCCGGCGAGCGGGCCTTCGACGACGACGTAGTCGGGCAGCCGGCCGGTGCGGGCGCTTTTCTTCAGGAACAGCTGCAGCGCGCGCAGCGAGCTGACGATGATGCCGAGCCTGACGTCATGGAAGCGCGGATGGTCCTCGATCAGTGCGAACGAACCCAGGTGCAGGCCGGCCGCCAGCGTGATGCCGTCGATGCCGTTGTCCATCGCGGCGCGAAGCCTCGCCCGAAGCGTGTCCTTCGGCGCGTTCATGGTCAGCTTTTCCATGCAGTTGATGAAAATCTGGCCTGCCCCGCGCTTGCGTTCCATCGTGCGGCTGACATGCGTCGCGGTGGCTTCGGCGATCAGGCCGAGGTCGAACTGGACGATGGACTTGTCCGAGTTGGCGACGTTGAACTTGTATTGCTGAAGCTTGTTCTTGACGTATTTCGTGTTGTAGCGGCGATCGGAAACCGTCGGCAGCATCGCGTCCGAAATATGCCCGACGCCGCCCAGGCGGGCGGCCTCGAGGGCGAGGTCGGCTGTCGAGATATCGACACCCATGCCACCCACCATGATCGGCACCAGCTCGTGCGAACCCAGCTTCAGGCGAAAATCGTCAACACGCTTCATTGCATACAGTCCGTTGAATCGGCAGTCCGACATTATCACCCGAGTCGCCGATTCGTCCCAGCCCCGGGCTTCCCCTAAGCGTGGCTGCGGATCTTCCGCGCGGATGCCCGCGGCCCGGCCGGCCTTTGCCGCGCGATGGGACAGCTGTGCTTACAACTCCGGCCGCCAAAGACAGGGATGGGGGCTTGACGCACACGTCTGTCTGCGTACCATAGCGCTCATGGTTGTAATTCCGGCAACCCGGAGGCGTTCTGGACAGGGGTTCGATTCCCCTCACCTCCACCCAAGCGCACGCATTGCGCTTGCTGCAGATGAGTGTGCTTGGGTGGGGGTGTACTGGTTTCGACAGGGCGGGCAAAGGTGAGCAGGCAACCCGAGAGGCGACGGACGTAATCCGCGCAAAACCACAAACGCCAACGATGAGCGTTTCGCTGTTGCCGCCTAACCGGCACAGCTGGGGCCGCTGAAGCCTTATTACCCAAGACAGCCGGTGGGGACTTCGGTCCCCATCGTCACGTCTACGGCTTTGCTCGCCCTTGTCACCTGCTTCCGCAAGCGAATCTCCTTTCCGTTCCGAACGCCCGAACGAAAACCGCCGACCCTTGCGGATCGGCGGTTTTCTGCTTCTGGTGGGCCCCCTGGGAGTCGAACCCAGCACCAACGGATTATGAGACCGGAGCCATAGGATTTCAAAGGACTTCATAAACCTTCAATGGTGATGTCCAACCCCTTGTTTTACGGTGCCTTTTACCCCAATCGTCCTGAAAATTTCCCTTCATGGGGGTTTATTAAAGATCGCCCCCAGTCGCACCACCCACCCAACCACCATGAGGGGACGATTATGGGGAGCATCAAACTTACCGCGACGGCTATCGAGAAGATGCCGACGCCTGCAACACGCAAAGACGTTTATGACGGTGAAGTGCCGGGGCTGGTCCTCCGGCTGCTGCCATCCGGCACCAAGTCATGGAGCTTCACTTACCGGGTCAAGGGTATGCCGCGCCGCCTGTCGCTGGGCGTTTATCCGGGCGTGACATTGAAGCTGGCGAGGGAGCGCGCCCGGGAAGCCCGCGCCGCTGTCCAGCGAGGCGAAGACCCCGTAGAAGACAAGAAGGCCGAGGAACGGGAACGGCTGTATAGCGGCTTCGAGGCTTGCGCCAAGGATTTCGTCAAGAAGTACTGCAAGCCGAAGCTGAAGTCATGGGAGCAAATCGAGAGCGCCTTTGTGCGGCTGGCTATCCCCGAGTTCAAGGATCGGCCCGTCAAGGACATTCGCCGCCGCGATATTGTTGATCTGCTGGAGAAGGTCGCCGCCAAGACGCCGGGGCAGTCCAACCATCTGCGGGCGTACCTCTCCAAGATGTTTAACTGGCTGCTGGAGCGGGAGATTGTCGAGGTCAATCCGGTCGTCGGGATTGCGCAGCGGTACAAGCCACAAGCCAGGACCCGCATCCTGACCGACGACGAGGTTAAGGCGCTCTGGAAGGCAACCGGGCGCATCGGCGGGGCCTTCGGTGACTGTACCCGCCTCCTGCTGCTGTCCGGTATGCGCCGCGACGAGGCGGGGCTGTTGCGCTGGGATGAGGTGAGCGGGGAATGGGCCAGCCTCCCGGCTTCGCGCATGAAGGCAGGCCGCGACTACCGCGCCCCGCTATCGAAGAAGGCGCAAGCCATCATCGAAGGCCGTCCGCGTTTCGACAAGTGCGCCTTTGTCTTTACTACCAACGGCAAGGTAGCCATCAACGGCTGGGGCAAGGCCAAGCAGACGCTGGACCAGTACATGAGCGAGGAACTAGGGGAGCCGGTCGCCGACTGGCGGCTGCATGACTTGCGCCGCACCTGCGCTTCCGGTCTGGCGAAGCTGGGCGTTCGGGCCGAGGTCATCAAGCGCATCTTGGCACATACCCCGCCAGCCGCTGACGTGACGGCATCGGTCTATAACCAGCACATGTACGACGCCGAGGCGCGGCAGGCCATCGAGGCATGGGCCGAGCATGTGGCCAGCCTGACCGACCCCAAGCCCGCCGAAGTCCCAGCCCCCGCCGAGGAAGGGGCCGAAGTCCCGGCCTAACCTCCCGCCCCTGGCCCCCGTAACCGCGCTATACCGGGCGATTGGGGGCCGGGGCGGGCTACCCTATAGCCCCGGCCCGAAACCCCCTTAAATCGCAGGTAACAAGGCCGGGGTTACCTCCAATCGCACCGCCCAGAAAACAGCAAAGGCCCAAGTCCTTGAGGGACCGGGCCTTTTCGCTTGAGACAATCTAATGTGAAATCAGGTCGCCTGATTTTGCTTCCATTTCTGGTACTGCGTCCGCGCCGTGAAGAAGGCGATGCCTTCTTCAACGCAGGCGGCGATGACATCCTTCCGCTTGGCCTCGGGCATCGAGTCGGCGATGGCCCAGACGCGCTTGACCGGGCTTTCGACGGTGGAGGCATTGCGAGCCTTGACCACAGGGGCGGGGGCTTCTTCCTGCTGGGGTTCGTCGGCGGGGGCTTCCTCCGGCACCTCGGGGGCGTCCGGGTTCTGGGCCTCGTCGCGCTCCTGCTCCATGGCTTCGAGGGCTTCGCCTTCGCAGGAGTCCTCGGCCTCGATGGGACGGAATCCGAATTGCCCGTCCTGCTCAACGATCTCGTATTGCTCCAGACCGGCAGCCTTGGCGGCGCGGATGGCGGAAGACTTGGCGGCGTACAGTTTCATGATGTTCCCCTTGCTGGTTGGCGTCAGGGGCCGTTCCCCTGCTCGATGACTCAATAATCAAGCGAGGGCGCAGGGGTGGCACTCGGGGAAGCGATCAATTGTTCGACTCAGCAAGCGCCTTTCGATACTTGCGGACTTGGGTGGCGGCGGTCGCCGGATTGACCCCAGCGGCAATGCAGGCGCGGATGACCTCGCTGGGCTTGGCATCGGGCATGGTCGCGGCAATGGCCCGGACCATCTCGACGGGGCGGATAGTGGTCGATGGCTGCACCGCAGAACGGATGCCCCATCGCTGGGCCTCTGGCGGCTTGGAGGGGGCCAGCCCGGCGAAGGCTCCCGGCTTGATCTGGCCAGCAAGAAACATCCGGCGCACCCGCTCGGCTAGATCCAGGTCGATCCCCGCAAGCTCGGCGACCAGCAGGTAGTCGGGGCTTTCCACCCATTCCCCGTCCTGCTCCTGCAACGCTTGGAAGAAGACAGCGCCGAACAGGTTGTGGATGGCATCGGCTGGTGTGTGCCGCAGGTCCTGCGTCAGCGGCGGCAGGTCGGGGCCGTCGTTCTTGGCGCGGACCATAGGATCACCAGCGGGGCAGGAAGACGGCAGCGGTCTGGTCGAGGTCAAGGCCGGGGGCTTCTCGGTCAAGCGCCGCCTGTAGCGTTTCGCCGGGGTCAGTCAGGTCGATAAGCTGGACGCCCGGAAAGCGCCCCTCCTGCACCATCCAGACGATATGCCCGAGGCGCTGCGCCTTGCGGTCTTGGCTGGCCGGGGCGCTGGTGTCGATGGCGGGGAGGTCAGCGGGTGCCTGCGCTTGCAGTACCCACAGGGGCAGGGCTTCGCGGTCGAAGGTCGGCGCTGGCGCTTGGTCGAGGGGCAGCGGGACGAGGACGGCGAAGGGGCCGCGCTCAACGGTGGCAAGGCGGGTCTGGTAGTTCTGGCTGCTGGCTTTAATCCAGTCGGCCAGCGCGGAAAGGGCCTGTTGGGCTGCGGTCATTTTGGGTCTCCGAATCTTTAATCAGGCGGTTCCGCAACGGGTCGCCTTGGTTACTCAAAGGCTTGGCGTTCGCCCCTCCGGCGAGGTGGTGCCGGAGGGGGTGTCCAGCCCGTCAAATCTCAACGCGCTTGCTGGCCTGCTCCGCGAGGCTGGGCGTGTAGAAGCTGGGCGCAACCTTGCGGATGGCGGCTTCATACTTGCCCGCCAGCTTCGACAGGCCGACGCTGTTGCTCAGGCTGGTGTAGAGGTCCGGCTTGCGCGATTGCAGGGCTTCGAGGCGCAGCCCTTCATGGACGCTGGGAGCCAGCCCGACGAGGAACGAGGGGGAGTGCCAGAGGATGGCTGCAACGTCGTCGTTGTCCGCCATCGCCTGCTTCACTTGCAGCAACCCTTCCGGCGTCTTGGCCTGCTCGCGCACCCAGCTACGAATCTCGCTGTGCAGGGCGCTGCGCTCCGAGCTGGGGCCGAGATGCAAATCAGCCTGCGCCAGCGCTGACGCTTTCAGCTTCTCGGCGTGCGCCTCCAGCGCGGCCTTGGATTTCTCCAGATGGTTGGTCACCTTCTCCGCAAGCTGCTTGGCGGCGGCGTGTTTCTGAACCTCCGTCCGGGTCGGGTCGCCGACCAGCGCCGCAATCTTCTTGGCCGCATCCTTGAGGGTGATATGGGCGCTCTGCACGTCCGGCGCGACATGGGCGTCGATGCCTTTGGGATCGCCCAGCATGGCAGCGAGCCCGGTGTCGAGCTGGGCGTTGTCGAGGAAGCCAGTAGCGGCGGGGTCTTTGACGAGGTACTGCGATTCGATGTTCATGGGTTACTCCTTAACGGTGAGCTTGAGGTGCTGCTGCTGCTTGAGAACGGCGCTTTCCCAGTCGTCCAGTCCGCCCAGCATGGGAACCAACATGACGCCGCCGGGAACCCCGCCGGAGTCGGCTGCCTTCTGGAAGGCTTCCATCTGGCGCTGGCGCATGTCGGCCAGAATCTGGGTGGCAGCCACACGGGCGGCGCTTTCGATGAGGCCGACAACCTCCTTGCCTTCCTCGGGGGCAATCTCCCCTTCGAGGACGGCCCGAAGCAGGGCTTCGATGCTGGTTTCGCCGTCGCGCTTCTCCAGCTTGGGAATCGGGCGGCCCTTGCGAACGGGCGCGATGCGGTCCATGACAAGGCGCATGGCGGTCGGGTCGCCGCGCTTGGCGAGGTCGATGCAATGGCGGGTGATGGCCTCGGCTTCGCCTTCCATCATGTTCTCGATGGCAAGGGTGACTTTGTTGCGGGAGCCTTTCGGACGGCCCGCGCCGCCTCTGATGAAGCGGCCGGTCTTGGCGTCCTTGGCGATGCCGTTGGCGTGTTCGGTGGGGGCATCTGCTGCGGCAGCGGCTTCGGCCTGTTGCTGGGCCAGGGCCTCCGGCGTCAGCTTCCATGGTGGTGTTTTCATTCTCGGCAACCAATAAAACTCAGGGCTGCCGCTATGGTCCCGCCGTAAAAATGGTGGGGCACTTGGAAAGGTGATGCCGTTGAGGCAAAAAAGAGGCCCCGCCAGACGAATCTAGGGGGCCTCGGGGCAGTGCATCGGGCTTTGAACGATGCTCTGGTCACTCTTGCTTACGGACGGCTCCGGGGCAGGGGGACAGTTCCATTCTCGGTGGGCTTTTGCGGTGGGGCTACCCCTTTTTCGATCCCTCCCCGCCAGCCCTACCCATAGCCCCGGCCAAGGCCCCCATCCCTGCCGGTAACAGGCCGTAACCGCGCGTGGGGGCTATTTCGCGGGCTGGGGCATGGGGTAGGGAGGGGCCGGGGCAAAAAGGCCGTGGCGAGGGGGTTTTCTGGTGCCAGCCTACCCCGTAAGGCACCCCTGCCAGCCGGGGCGTTCGTCTAAGTCGTTGTTTCTAATCGCGGGTCGCCTGCTGGACCCGGTGACTATGTATCCGCTCGCCTGTTTTCCTGCATGACCACATGGGGGCCGTCCGGGTCGCGCCTGCCGCGCCGGGTGCCGGTGCTGGACGGCTGGCATCAAGCATCAGTAATCGACTCAAGCGCCCCGCTGGGCCAAGGCAAAAGGTCGGCGTTGGTGCCGCCGTCGCGGGCCTCCCTCGTCGGCTGCTGGTTGGCCTCCAATGACATGCTCCCGGTAAAGATGCCGTTCTAACGGTCGCGTCATCGTTTGGAACTTGCGGGGGCACAGAAGAATGCGCGTTTTACCCCAGATGGACCCCTAATCAAAAAGTTGATTTCTTTAATAAATATAAGGGGTTACTAAATATATGGGGTACAGGGGTACATGGGGTACTTAGGGTAGGGGGTTAGGAAGATTCATCTAATCTGGGTATCTCTCTCTGTATTTCTGTACCCCTTGTACCCCGTACCCCAGACCAGCGGTAACGCCTTGGTGGCATTGGGTTTTTGGCTGGGCACATCCGGGGTAATGGCGGGGTCCCCGGCGCTTTGGCGGCGACTCCGCCCCACCTGTGGCCATGACTGGACCGGATACGGGCACCCTTATATGGAGACCCGGATACTACTCTAAGTGATTGATATACAAGTGAATGGCATCCGCTGTTCACTTGAAGTTCATAAAGGGTCGCTTTTATAATGACCCCATCGCGCGCAGGCTGTGCCTGCATCCGAGGCCTTCGCCAAGGCCCGTACCTTAGAGAGCGGTGCTCTCCGTAGCGCAAGTAATGGCTTCAATTACTTGGACGGAGAACAAACCATGACCGAGAGCGCGATCCTCCGCTACCCCGAAGTAGCTACCCTGCTCAACATTTCCCAAGAGTCGCTTTACCGCTGGCAGCGGACGGGCATCTTTCCGAAGCCTATCAAGTACGGTCCTCGCTGCGTCGGCTGGCCTCGTGAGGTCGTCGAACAATGGCTGGCGGATAAACGCGCAGCCCGCTCCGCACAACAATAACCAGCGGGGACGGCTCAAATGAGAAACAACATTCCGCTGGAGCTGCGACAGCTTCCGCAATGGGTAGTCGCGGCCGCCGATAAGAAGCCGCTAAACCCGAAGACCGGGGGCGCAGCCTCTGTCACTGATTCGACCACATGGGCGGCCTTCGATGTTGCCTGCGCTTATGCCGACCGGCACAGCTTGCGCGTCGGCTTCGTGCTGGCTGAATCCGACCCTTACACAATCATTGACCTGGACGACAAACCCGAGCGCCCGGCGACCGACGAGCAGAAGGCCCGCTTCGCCAAGATCATCGAGAAGTTCGACAGCTACACCGAGCGGTCGCAATCCGGGCGCGGCGTTCATATCGTCGTGCGCGGCAAGATGCCTGCTGGCGTCCATCGGGATGGCGTCGAGGTCTATTCCAGCGCCCGCTACATGATCTGCACCGGCGATGTAATGCGCCCGCTGGAGATTGCCGACCGGCAAGACCTGCTGGACGTGCTGTACGGCGAGATGAGGCCCGCCCCGCAAGTTGAGCTGGAGGAGCGCGAGGAACTGCAAGACGACGCCGGCCTTGTGGAAATGGCGATGCGCGCCACCAACGGGGACAAGTTCAACCTGCTATGCGCTGGTGAATGGGCGGCGCTGGGATATGAGAGCGCATCCGAAGCGGATCATGCGTTGCTGGCGATCCTCGCCTTCTACTCGCCCAGCAACGAGCAGGTAAAGCGCCTGTTCCGAATGTCCGCCCTCGGCAAGCGCGACAAGCACCGGGGCACCGATTACCGGATTGATCTGGCGCTTCGCAAGATCAGGGCGAATGAGCCGGTGCCGGTCGATCTGGAGGCAATGGAGGAACTAGCCGCCCAAGTGGCAACCGCGCCACAAGCGCCCGTCCCGTCCCCCTCCCATAGCCTCGCCCCTCGGCTGGAAGGCCCCGTTACCGGCGAGTTACCGCCCCCTCCGGGCTTGGTCGGCGAGCTGGCCCAGTACATCTACAGTTCGGCTATCCGACCAGTGCCGGAAGTTGCTCTTGCTGCTGCGCTGGGGCTGGTTGCCGGGGTCGCTGGTCGCACCTATTACACCAGCGGCCTGCCTACTGGCTTGAACCTCTACTTGATCCTGCTGGCGAAGACCGGCATCGGGAAGGAAGGGGGCAAGCAAGGCATCAATCGCCTGCTGTCAGAGATCAGCCCCAGCATTCCGACCGTCAGCCGCTTCATCGGCCCGACTTCGTTTGCATCGGGGCAAGCCTTGGTGAAGCACTTCGAGGAACGGCCTTGCTTCTACTCGGTGCTGGACGAGTTCGGCCATACGCTCAAGCGCATCACAACGCCCAAGGCATCCGGTGCAGAACAAGCCCTGCATAGCGAACTGCTGGCGCTGTATTCGCGCAGCGGGCCGGATGGCTTCGTCGGGGTGCAGGCATACAGCGACAAGGAGAAGAACACCGCCGTAGTTCGTGCCCCCAGCCTGACCATCATCGGGGAATCGACCCCGGAGGTCTTCTTCGGCTGCCTCGATAGCGCCTTGGTTCAAGACGGCTTGGTGCCTCGCCTGCTGGTGATCGAATACACCGGAGGTCGCCCGCCACGCAATCGCTACGCAGGCGGCAAGCCGGACGCGACGCTGGTTAGGCGGTTTGCTGATCTGGTTACGGTCGCCGTCCATGGCGAGCAGAACGGCAGCTTTGCAAAGGTCCATCTCGCCGCTGACGCGGAAGCCCTGCTGGATGCTTTTGACAGGGAATGCGATGACCACATCAACGGCGGGAACGCTGCCGAGGTCCAGCTATGGAATCGGGCGCACCTCAACGCCCTGAAGGTCGCCTCTGTCATCGGTGTGGGCTGCAACCCCTACCAGCCGCTGGTCACCGTTGAACATGCCCGCTGGGCGGTTGAGTTTGTCCGGCGCAGCGTTCATGCCGTCCAGTCCCGCTTCGATAAAGGCGAGGTCGGCGGCGGCGATGGTGCCAAGGCCGAAGCGGCAATTCGTACTGCGGTAGCTGACTTCCTCGCCATGCCTCCCGAGAAGCGCGAGACCTACAAGACGCCCAAAGCGTTCCAGACGGGCAGCGTCATCCCGCATTCGTACCTGTACGCGAAGTTGAAGCGGGTGCAGCCGTTCAAGGATGAGCGCCGCCTTCTGGATGAAACCTTGAAGGCGTTGCTCGAAGCCGGGGCACTGCAACAGCTACCGCCGCAGCAAGTGCGGGAGAAATTCAAACTAGACACCAAGGCCTATTGCGTCGGCCATAGCTGGTAGGAGAACAACATGAGCAAGCAGAGCAGTCCCGTCCTTGAGTCCTTCGACGGTTTCATTTCGCAGCCGGTGACCAAGCGCGACTTGGTTCTGGAGCACATCAACGATGCAGGCCGCTACGTACAGCATGGTTCCCCGGAGGGGGCCATCTGGCGACTGGAGGAAGCCTTGAAGCTCCTTCATGGCATGGCAGCAAAGGAGGACAAGTAATGAACGCGATTCACCTTCCCGGGCTGGCCGGAGAGATTACCCAGCACCTCAATGAACAGGCCCCCGTCGCCACTCCCCGGATGGCAATGGGCGGGGCCATTGCCCTGCTGGGGGCCATCGTCGGCGCTGGCTGGGAGTTGCCGCATATTGGCCCTTACCCAGAATCAGCCGTGCGCCGCGTCCTGCCGCACCTTGAGCCGGAGGACTTCCCGACGACCCAGCCCATCGGGCAAAGCGTCATGCTGGTAGCCGACCCGGCGCACGGCAAGGGCGGAATCATCGAAGGGGTTGAGCAACTGCTGGGCGGGCTGCTACGGCAGCGCCCGGACACCTCGGCCATTGCCCAGCGGCTGCTGACCATCCAGCATTTCAACCATCTGGCGCTCGCCGGGATGGAGCCGGAACCCGAGAATGTGGATAGGGTGCGCGGCATCGTCAAGCCTGCAACCTTTGACCGGCTGCTAGACGGCTCCCTGTTCTTGCTGGCCGAATCGACGCCGGATGACTTTGATTACCTGCTGCCGCATTGGTACGAGGGCAGCCCGTTCTACGGCCAGTGCCTGATGATCCGGCACCATGGCCCAAGGGGCGAGAAGAACCGACAACCACATGGGCGGCCGTCCGCCTCCCTGCTGGGCCGTCTGGCCGAGCTGGCGGACCTGGCCCAAGCCGGACAAAAGGTTCTGGTCGAAGTCACCGAAGACGCCGCTGCTTGGTATCGCCTGTTCCTGAGCTTGGACATGGACACCTACAGCGAGCATGGGCCGGTCGGGATGGAAGGCGAATGGGCGCGGCAGTCGTTGCAAGTGGCGGCCATCGTCGCGGTAGGGCTGGACCCTCTGCGCCCGGTCATCACCGCCGAGGTGTTCCGCCTTGCCAGCGACCTTGCAAGCGAAGGCGTCCGGCTGGCCCGCGCTGGGCTGGGGGTGGCTGGGGTGTAACCCCGGCTGGGCTGGGAGGGTGTTTGCACCTCCATCTGCACCACCGGCTTTTGGGGAGGGGCTGGTTTGACTGCACCACCGCCAATCCTAGCTCCCTTGGTGGGGCTGGATGGCGGGGCGGTCGGGCAAAGGCTGGTTTCCAGAAAAAGCCTTGGAAACCAAGGGGTTGGTGGGCCTTCCCGGGCTCGAACCGGGGACCGAGCGATTATGAGTCGCGCGCTCTAACCAACTGAGCTAAAGGCCCGAAAACTTGTATCTTCCTACACTGGCAACCTGATTATGAGTCCGCTGCTCTAACCAGGCATGAGCTAGAGGCCCGGGAAACGTCTTACTGGTCGCTGTCGAGGAAGCTGCGCAGTTTCTCGGAGCGGCTCGGGTGGCGCAGCTTGCGCAGTGCCTTGGCTTCGATCTGGCGGATGCGTTCGCGGGTGACGTCGAACTGCTTGCCGACTTCTTCCAGCGTGTGATCGGTGTTCATCTCGATGCCGAAGCGCATGCGCAGGACCTTGGCTTCGCGCGGCGTGAGCGAGTCGAGCACCTCGCCGGTGGCGTCGCGCAGGCCGGAGTACATCGCTGCCTCGGCCGGGGCCAGGGTGGCGGTGTCCTCGATGAAGTCGCCCAGATGCGAGTCGTCGTCGTCGCCGATCGGCGTCTCCATGGAGATCGGCTCCTTGGAGATCTTCATGATCTTGCGGATCTTCTCCTCGGGCATCTCCATCTTCTCGGCCAGGGTCGCGGGATCCGGCTCGGCACCGGTTTCCTGCAGGATCTGGCGGCTGATGCGGTTCATCTTGTTGATCGTCTCGATCATGTGAACCGGGATGCGGATCGTGCGCGCCTGGTCGGCGATCGAGCGGGTGATGGCCTGGCGGATCCACCACGTCGCATAGGTCGAGAATTTGTAGCCGCGGCGGTATTCGAACTTGTCCACCGCCTTCATCAGGCCGATGTTGCCTTCCTGGATCAGGTCGAGGAACTGCAGGCCGCGGTTGGTGTACTTCTTGGCGATCGAGATCACCAGGCGCAGGTTGGCTTCGGTCATCTCGCGCTTGGCGCGGCGCATCTTGGCTTCGCCGGTGGACATCTGGCGGTTGATGTCCTTGAGTTCCTTCAGCGGAATGCCGAGCCTGTCCTGCAGGTCGATGAGCTTCTGCTGCTCTTCGAGCACCGCGGGGTGGGCGCGCAGCAGGTTCTCGGCGTAGTTCTTGCCGGCGGCGATTTCGTTCTTCAGCCAGTCGAGATCGGTCTCGTGGCCCGGGAAGCTCTTGATGAAGTGCTGGCGCGGCATGCCGGAGCGGTCGACGCACAGGCGCAGGATCTGGCGTTCGTGGCCGCGTACCTGTTCGACCATGTGGCGCACCGAGTCGCACAGGCGTTCGATGGCCTTGGCGGTGAAGCGGATGTTGAGCAGTTCGTCCGAGATCTGCTGCTGGAGCAGCAGGTACTGGGTGTCCTGCGAGCCTTTCTTGCCCAGTACGTCCATCTTCTGGGCGTAAAGCCCGCGGATGACCGCGAAGCGCGCCAGAGAGTCGTTCTTGAGCTGCAGCAGCGAGGCGGCGTTGGCCCGCTCGGCGCTGTCCTCGTCGGATTCGTCGTCGTCGCCGTCCGATTCGTCGCCTTCGTCGTCGTCCGTCTCGTCGGTGTCGGCGTCGTCACTGCCGTCGTCGCCGGCGGCTTCTTCGCTGCCGGAGTTCGGGTCGATCAGGCCATCGACCAGTTCGTCGATCTTGGCTTCGTCGGCAACGATGCGGTCGACGATCTCGAGCATTTCGGCGATCGTCGTCGGGCAGGCCGAAATGGCCTGGACCATGTGCTTCAGGCCGTCCTCGATGCGCTTGGCGATCTCGATCTCGCCTTCGCGGGTCAGCAGCTCGACCGTGCCCATTTCGCGCATGTACATGCGCACTGGATCGGTGGTGCGGCCGAACTCGGAGTCGACCGACGACAGCGCCTGTTCGGCTTCTTCCTCGGCGACGTCCTCGTCGACGTTGCTCGCGACGCTGTCCGACATCAGCAGGTCTTCGGCGGCCGGCGCCTCGTCGTAGACCTGGATGCCCATGTTGTTGAAGGTGGCGATGATGCCTTCGATCTGCTCGGCGTCGGCGACGTCGTCGGGCAGATGATCGCTGATTTCGGCGTAGGTGAGGTAGCCGCGCTCCTTGCCGAGCGTGATCAGCGTCTTCAGCCGCGTACGCCGGACTTCGGCGTCCAGCGGCGCGGCGACGGGGCTTTCGACGACCTGTGCGGCCTTGTCCTTCGCTTTGGATGTCCGCCCCTTGGGGCTGGTCTTGCGCGGCGAATCCTTGGCTGTTTCGCGTGCCATAGCACTCCTCAGGTGAGGGAGTAAGAAAACGGTAAACCGAAAATTATACTATAAATCCGAGGCTTTCGATGCTTCCGCCAGCTTGCGCTTGTCCACCAGCAGTTCGGCCAGGCGGTGCCGGCCGGCGGCGTCGAGGCCGTGCTCGCGGTCGTGGCGGAGCAGGGCCTCGATTTCGGCGGAGAGGCTGTCGGCGTGGAGTTTTCGCAGGCTGTCCTCGAACAGGGTCTCGACGATGCTTTCGTCGAATTCGGCGTCGACGAGTTCCGCGGCGACGCGTGACAGTGTTTCGCTGTGAGGAGTGTCGCGGAAGCGCTCGATCAGCGCGCCGAGCCCGCCCGGCGGAATGGGCTCGCCGAGGCTCATCATGTCGATGATGGCGATCAGGGCGAGGCCTTCCGCGCTGTCCGACGGCACCAGGTCGACCGGCATGCGCGCTGCCCAGGCCGGATGCTGCATGATCAGCCGCAGCAGGGTGGCGGCGGTCGAAGGCGGCTTGCGGCGGCCGGCGGGACGCATGCCGGCGAGGCCGCCGCTGCGCCGCTTGCCCTGGAAGGCGGGGCGGGGAGCGTCTTCCGGGGGCGGCGCCGGCTGTGGTGCACGTTGGCGGCCGTGTCTCGGGTTGGCGGCGATGACGCCGAAGGCGTGCTCCACTTCCTCCTGGGTCAGGCCGCTTTCCTCCGCCACCATCTTGATCACCTGCAGGCGCAGCAGCGGGGCGGCGATGCGGGTGACGAGCGGTGCGGCCTCGTGCACGAAGGCGGCGCGGCCTTCGGCCGCATCCATGTCGTGGCGGCTGCGCAACTCCTCGATCAGGAAGCGCGCCAGCGGCTTGGCGCCGGTCGCCGCCTTGCGGAAGGCGTCGGTGCCTTCGGCGCGGACGAAGGAGTCGGGGTCGTGTTCGGCAGGCAGGAACAGGAAGGCCAGCGTCGCATCGTCGCGCAGGGATTCCAGCGCGTTCTCCAGCGCCCGCCAGGCGGCGCGACGGCCCGCAGCGTCGCCGTCGAAGCAGAACACGATGCGGTCGGTCTGGCGCAGCAGCGTGTGCACGTGCTGCGGCGTGGTAGCGGTGCCGAGCGTGGCGACGGCGTTGGCGATGCCGAACTGCGCCAGCGCGACGACGTCCATGTAGCCTTCGACGACGACGGCGAAGCCTTCGTCGCGGATCGGCTTCTGCGCCAGGTAAAGGCCGTAGAGTTCGCGCCCCTTCTCGAACAGCGGCGTTTCCGGCGAGTTCAGATACTTCGGCTCGCCCTTGTCCAGGATGCGGCCGCCGAAGGCGATGACGCGGCCACGGCGGTCATGGATCGGAAAGACGATGCGGTCGCGGAAGCGGTCGTAGCGCCGACCCTGATCGTTGTCGATGACCAGGCCGGCTTCGGCCAGGATTTTTGCCTGGTAGTCGGGGAAGATCTTCTGCAGCGCCTGCCAGTCGTCGGGGGCGTAGCCGAGGCCGAAGCGCGCGGCGATTTCGCCCGACAGGCCGCGGCGCTTCAGGTAATCGACGGCGCGGCGAGTGGGCTTGAGCTGGTCGCGGTAGAAGCGCGCAGCCAGATTCATCGCCTCGTAGAGGCGTTCGCTGCTGTCGTCCTGCGGGCTGGCGCTGCGTCCGTCGTCGGGGACTTGCAGGCCGACCTGGGCGGCCAGTTCCTTGACGGCATCGACGAAGCCGAGTCCGCTGTATTCCATCAGGAAGCCGAGTGCGCTGCCGTGCACGCCGCAGCCGAAGCAGTGATAGAACTGCTTGGACGGGCTGACCGAGAACGAAGCGGATTTCTCGCCGTGGAAAGGGCAGCAGGCGAAGTAGTTCGCGCCGCTCTTCTTCAGCGGGATGTAGCGTTCGATGACGTCGACGATATCGACGCGCGACAGCAGTTCCTGGACGAAGGACTGGGGAATCATCGTGCGCGGCCGTTGGCGAGTTGCGCGAGCGGAAAAGCATAACGCCGGCAGAAGATCGTCTCATTCGATCTCCTTCCGGCGTATGGCCGACTGCCGAGGCAGTCGATGACCCGAGGCAACCGGAACCGGCTGCCGCGGGAATCAGTAGAGCTTCGGCGGCAGCGTCTGGCTGCGCAGGCGCTTGTGATTGCGCTTCACTGCGGCGGCCAGCTTGCGCTTGCGCTCTGCGGTGGGCTTCTCGTAGAACTCGCGCGAGCGCAGTTCGGTCAGCACACCGGTCTTTTCGATGGTGCGCTTGAAGCGGCGGATCGCAACTTCAAACGGCTCGTTTTCCTTGACGCGGATACCGGGCATTGCGGACTTCCTTGGGTGTCTTGTGGGCAGAAAGACGGCGAATATAAACCACGCCTGTTCGGATGGCAAGGGCCAGGTGCACGGAAAATGGCCGGCGAAGGTTAAAATGGCGCACCGAATCAAACGGATGCAAGCCATGAAAGTGCTGGGAATCGAAAGCTCGTGCGATGAGACCGGCGTCGCGGTGTACGACACCGGCGCCGGCCTGTTGGCGCATTGCCTTCATTCGCAGATCGACCTCCATGCTGCCTATGGCGGCGTGGTGCCCGAGCTCGCTTCGCGCGACCACATCCGCCGCCTGCCCATGCTGATCAAGCAGGCGCTGGCGCAGGCCGGGCTGGAGAGCCGCGATGTCGATGCCGTGGCCTACACCTCGGGGCCCGGCCTGGCGGGCGCGCTACTGGTCGGCGCGAGCGTGGCCGAATCCTTCGCATTGGCGCGCGGCATCCCCGCGCTGCCGGTCCATCATCTCGAAGGCCACCTGCTGTCGCCACTGCTGTCGGCCGATCCGCCGCAATTTCCCTTCGTCGCACTATTGGTGTCCGGCGGGCATACCCAGTTGATGCGGGTGCGCGGCGTGGGCGATTACGCGCTGCTGGGTGAGTCCGCCGATGATGCCGCCGGCGAGGCTTTCGACAAGACCGCGAAACTGCTCGGCCTGGGCTATCCCGGCGGGCCGCAGCTCGCCCGGCTTGCCGAGCAAGGTGTGGCCGGGCGTTTTCGCCTGCCGCGGCCGATGCTGCATTCGGGCGATCTCGATTTCAGTTTCAGCGGCCTCAAGACCGCGGTGCTCAATGTTGTTTCGGGGCCGGACTGGGATCCGTCCGCCATGGCCGACCTGGCGGCGGAGTTTCAGCAGGCGGTGGTCGAGGTGCTGTGTGCGAAGGCGCTGGCGGCATTGAAGAAGACCGGGCTGAAGACCCTGGTCGTGGCGGGAGGCGTCGGTGCCAACCTGCATCTGCGGCAGACGCTGGACGCCGCCCTGCAGCAGCGGGGAGGGCGGGTTCATTACCCGGAGCCGGCGCTCTGTACCGACAATGGCGCGATGATCGCCTTCGCTGGCGCGATGCGCTTTGCCGCCGGAGAAGCCGTGCCCGGCGAACCGTCGGTGCGCATCCGGCCGCGCTGGCCGCTGGCCGAACTGAAGCCGCCGCAGGCGGCAGTGGGCTGACCGGATCAGTCCGCCTTCGGTTTCTTGCTGCCGCCGATCCTGCCTTCGGTTCCGTCCCGCAGGCGCTGGATGTTGGCGGCGTGGCGCCAGATCAACAGCGCGGCCATCGCCGCCAGCACCAGCACGCTCGCTTGCGGCCCGAGGAAGATCAAGCCGGCGACGGGCGCGGCAACGGCAGCCGACAGCGCCGCGGCGGACGAATAGCGGGTGGTGAAAGCCACCGCCAGCCAGACCAGCGCGCACAGGATGGCGATGCGCCCATCCACGCCGGCAAGTACGCCAAGCGCGGTCGCCACACCCTTGCCGCCATTGAAGCGCAGGAAAATGGTGAACACATGGCCCAGAAAGGCGGCAAGGCCGGCAAGTGCGGCTTCCAGCGGGCCGAATCCCAGCCGGGTGGCCGCCCACACTGCCAGCCAGCCTTTCAGGCAGTCGCCGATCAGGGTCAGTGCTGCGGCGCCCTTGTTGCCGCTGCGCAGCACATTGGTCGCGCCCGGGTTGCCCGAGCCGTAGCGGCGCGGATCCTCCAGGCCGAACAGCTTGCTGGTGACGATGGCGAAAGGAATCGAGCCGAGCAGATAAGCTCCGAAGAGCAGGGCAATGAGGGGCATCTTCGCTCCGCGCCTCTCCGGATCGGAGGAGGCGAATGCATCAAATGTTCAGGACAACGTGGCGAAAGCGCATCTGCGGCCGCGGCCGGCGTGTGCGCACAGGATAGAATCGCAACGATTCTAAACGGGAACCAGCATGGATTTCATCTTCATCGAGGAATTGCGGGTCAAGGCCTGGGTCGGCGTTTATGCGCGGGAGAAAACCGGGCAGCAGACCGTCGAACTCAATCTCACCTTCGGCGTTCCGGATACCGCGGCCGAGCGGGACGATATCGCGGATACCATCGATTATGCAGTCGTCACCCAGCGCATTCGTGAGGAACTGGGGCTGCGTCATTTCAACTTGATCGAAAGCCTGGGTGAATTCGTCGTCAAGCTGCTGTTCGACGAGTTCGGCGCGCCCTGGGTGAAACTGCGCGTGGCGAAGATCGGTGTGATGAAGGACGTGCGCCGTGTCGGGGTCTTCATTCAGCGTGGGCGGGACGGCACGGCGCCGCCACCGGCGGAAGTTTGAAACACGGGCAATTTCACCTGCCGATGGATGCATTCCGCGCATTCATTGGCCCGAAT
Organism: Thauera butanivorans; assembly: GCF_048398245.1. Taxonomy (NCBI): domain Bacteria; kingdom Pseudomonadati; phylum Pseudomonadota; class Betaproteobacteria; order Rhodocyclales; family Zoogloeaceae; genus Thauera; species Thauera butanivorans. The sequence goes on along the minus strand of NZ_CP183038.1, from coordinate 3,656,682 downwards.
GGATGGGTATTCCGGGATGCGGCAGGCTTGCCGCCTTGCGCGTTTCAGCGCAGCAAATGAAAAAGCCGGGCGCACAGGCCCGGCTCATTCATCGCATGGTCGGCCAGTTCAAGCCGCCAGGCCTTCCAGAGGCTTGTCCTGTGCCAGCCAGTCGAGCACCCACTGGGGACGACGGCCATGGCCGCTCCAGCCCTGCTCGGGATTGGCCGGATTGCGGTACTTGATGACGGAAGGCGTCTTGGCCTTCTTGACGGTGCCGCGCTTGGCCTTGGTGGCAGGCGCCTTGGCCGGTGCCGCGGCGGCGGGTGCGTCGATCAGGTCGTCGAGGGTGAGGCCTTGTTCGGCGACCAGCTTCTGCACCTGCTTCAGCAGGGTGCGGCGTGTGGAGTCGCTGCGGCGCCGGATTTCAGTCTCGACCTTTGCCTGCAGACGGCGCAGTTCGGGAAGCGAGTAGCTCGAAAGGTCCATGGTGTGTCCTCGTTGGTTGTGCGAGTTGGAATTGGATGAATTCATGCCGAGTCTGGCCGGCAAACAATTGGGCCGGCAAGCAATCGATCAGCAGTGCCGGGCGGCCATGTCCGGATTCTGCCAGCAATTGCGGCGCAATACGATGGTTTTTTGTATTTTGAATGATTCGATTGGGGCGCCCGCGCCATTCGAGGCAATCAATTCGCCACTTCGACCAACTCTGCCCGCAGGATTCGAAGAATGTCGTGCGGATGAACGCCGACGAGATAGCCGCGGCGGCCGCCATTGATATAGATCAGCGGCAGGTCGAGAATGCTTCTTTCCATGTAGACCGGCATGGTCTTGCGGGTGCCGAAAGGCGAGGTGCCGCCGACGAGGTAGCCCGTATGGCGATTGGCGACTTCGGGCTTGCACGGCTCGATGTGCTTGCGCCCGGTCTGGCGGGCGAGTTCCTTTGTCGAGACCTTGTGATCGCCGTGCATCAGCACGATCAATGGACGGGCATTTTCATCTTCCATGATCAGCGTCTTGATCACCGCGTGTTCGTCGACATTCAATTCACGGGAAGAAACGGCGGTGCCGCCGTGCTCCTCGTATTCGTAAAGATGGTTCGAATAGGCCAGGCCGTGCTGTTTCAGGAAACGGGTCGCCGGAGTCTCCGGCGGACGGATATCGTGTCGGCTCATGATCGGAATCCGGAAGAAGCTGGAGAGATGGGACGGGGCGGGAGGACATGACGGCGCGATGAGCCGCCGTCAGCCCCGGGGGTGATGCTTGGCATGCAGTTGCTTGAGTCTTTCACGTGCCACATGGGTATACACTTGGGTGGTCGAGATATCGGCATGACCGAGCAGCAATTGGACGACGCGCAGATCGGCCCCGTGGTTGAGCAAATGGGTCGCAAATGCATGGCGCAGCGTATGGGGGGAAATGCGCTCCTGGGGAATGCCGGCCAGCAGTGCGTTCTGCTTGATGATGCGCCAGAACATCTGCCGTGTCATGCCGCTGCCGAAACGCGTGACGAAAACTTCGTCGCAACTGCGGCCGGCGAGCAGAGCGGGGCGGGCTTCGCGCAGGTAGCGCACGAGCCAGTCGGCGGCGATTTCGCCGAGCGGCACGAGCCTTTCCTTGCTGCCCTTGCCCATCACCCGAAGCGCGCCCTGATCCAGACTGACGGCGAACAGCTTCAGCCCGATCAACTCGGATACGCGCAGCCCGGCGGCGTACAGGACTTCGAGCATGCAGCGGTCGCGCAGGCCCTGCGGCGTGCCGATGTCGGGAGCGGCGAGCAGCGCTTCGACCTGGGCTTCGCTGAGCGTCTTCGGAAAGCGCTGGCCGGGCAGCGGCGGGTCCAGCATCAGCGTCGGGTCTTCGGCGATCTCGCGGTTCGCGAGCAGATGGCGGTAATAGCGCCGCCAGGCGGACAGCAGGCGCCGCTGGCTGGCAGGGCGGGCACGCAGGCTGAACTCGGCCAGATAGGCGGCGAGGTCGCCCGCGTGCGCGCGCGGCAGTGACAGGCCGCGTTCCGCCAGCCAGGCCGCGAACAGGGCGAGATCGCTGCGGTAGCCGTCGAGAGTGTTGCGCGCGAGGCCGTGCTCCAGCCACAGGCTGTCGGTGAAGCGGTCGAGTTCGCTGCGGATTTCGGCACTCGGACCGGCTTCGGCAGCGGCCGGGCGTGCCGTCATGCCGCGCCTTCGTGCCTCAGCAGCCAGCGCTTGACGTCGAGCAGCCAGCCGCCGGTGGCGTTGGCGAAGCCGCCGAGGCCGCTGGCCGAGGTGACGCGATGACAGGGCACGACGAGCGGGTAGGGGTTGGCGCCGCAGGCTTGGCCGACCGCGCGCGCCGCACTGCCGAGCCGGGTGGACAACTCACCGTAGGTACGTGTCCGGCCTGCCGGAATGGCGCTGATCTCGCCCCACACGCGGCGCTGGAAAGGCGTGCCGCATTCGCGGAGCGGAAGCGGAAAGGGCCGCTCCGGATGTTCGATCCAGCCGTGCAGGGCTTCGGCCGCGATGCGGGCCGTCTCGTTCGCGGGTGCCTGCAGCGGCGTGTCCGGCGGCAGGAAGACCAGTTCGCCGACCGCAGCGTCGGCTGCGCGAATGCCGAACGGCCCGAAGGGCAGCGCGATCACGGCATCGAAACCGGCGTCCGCCGGGGTGTCCTGGGCACGCATTGCGGGCTGCCTATTGTGTGGGCTTCAGCAGGCTCGCCTTGAGGCCGGAGTCGGCCGGCCGCTCGCCCAGCCAGATGCGCAGCAGGGCGGGGTAGAAAGCCGGGTCGGCAATGTCGCTGCCTTGCGGCTGGCCGTTGATCAGCAGGCGCGTTGCGCCGCTGGCGAGCCGGTCGAGGATCACTTCGGTGCCGGCCTTGGCCTCGCCGCTGCCCTGCACGGCGGCGAGCAGGGCGTCTATGGAGGGCTTCAGTGCCGCGAGCGTTTCGTCGTCATGGTTGCGCTTCAGGCCGTCGAGCATCGCATCGGCGAACTGTTTGCCGTCGAGGTCGCGAATCATGACGATGCGGATACGCTTCTCGGCGCTGTCCTGCAGGATGTCGGCGCTGCTGGTGCTCGGACTGCGCAGGTAGAGCCCCATCGCATAGACCTTGAAGGTCAGCCGGGTGCGCAGGCCGGCGCCGTTCAGGCTCAGCGTGCCGTTGTCGACCTGGGTCTGCGGCGCGAAGTCGATGCCCGCCACTTCCACTGCCTGGGCGAGGCTGGCCGACAGCAAGGTGGCGGCCAGCAGGGTACGGACAAGTGCTTTCATCAGGGAAGGCTCCGTCAGAGCGCCCGGAAATCAGGCGTGGCTCGGTTGCGTCACTCGCTTGTGTCTCGATTTCGTCTTATTTGCGTGTCTCGCCGTTGCCGAACACGATCCACTTCTGGCTGGTCAGGCCTTCCAGCCCGACCGGGCCGCGAGCGTGGATCTTGTCGGTGGAAATGCCGATTTCCGCGCCCAGGCCGTATTCGAAGCCGTCGGCGAAGCGGGTGGAGGCATTGACCATCACCGAGGACGAATCCACCTCGCGCAGGAAGCGCATCGCGTGGCTGTAGTTCTCGGTGACGATCGCTTCGGTGTGGCCCGAGCTGTAGCCGTTGATGTGGGCGATCGCCTCGTCGAGGCCGTCCACCAGCTTGATGGCGATGATCGGCGCGAGATATTCCTCGCGCCAGTCGGCTTCGGTGGCGGCGACGAGCTTGGCGGCGTCGATGCCGGCTTCGCGCAGCAGCGCCAGCGAATCGGCGCAGCAGCGCATCTCGACGCCCTTGCCGGCCAGCATGCGGCCGATTTCGGCGAGGTAGATGTCGGCGACGCCGCGTGCGACCAGCAGCGATTCGGCGGTGTTGCAGGTGCCGTAGCGCTGGGTCTTGGAATTCTCGACGATGGGCACGACTTTGGCCGGGTCGGCTTCGTCGTCGATATAGACGTGGCAGTTGCCGTCGAGATGCTTGATTACCGGCACGCGCGCGTCCTTGGAGATGCGCTCGATCAGGCCCTTGCCGCCGCGCGGTACGATGACGTCGACGAATTCGGGCATCGCGATCAGTGCCCCCACGGCTTCGCGGTCGGTGGTTTCGACCACCTGCACCGCATGCTCGGGCAGGCCGGCGGCGAGCAGGCCGCTGCGCACGCAGGCGGCGATCGCGCGGTTGGCGTTGATTGCTTCCTTGCCGCCGCGCAGGATCGCGGCATTGCCGGACTTCAGGCACAGCGCCGCGGCGTCGGCGGTGACGTTGGGGCGGGCTTCGTAGATGATGCCGATCACGCCCAGCGGCACGCGCATCTTGCCGAGCTGGATGCCGGACGGGCGGCGCTTGATGTCGGTCATCTCGCCGACCGGGTCCGGCAGCGCGGCGACCTGTTCGAGGCCTTCCGCCATGGCTTCGACACCCTTGCCGGTCAGCGTCAGGCGGTCGATCAGTGCGGGCTCGAGGCCGGCGGCGCGTGCCGCTTCGAGATCCTGCGCATTGGCGGCGAGCAGTGCTTCGCGGCGGGCACGGATTTCGGCGGCCATCGCCAGCAGCGCGGCGTTCTTGGTGGCGGTGGAGGCGGCGGCCAGTACGCGCGAGGCGGCGCGGGCCTGGCGGCCGAGGGTCTGCATGTAGTTCTGGATGTCCATCGCGGTGTCTGGTGAGATGAGGGCGCGGTAGCCCAAAGCCCAATTAAAACACCGAACGTCGCCCGCGGGCTATGTGCGGCGCGCCAGCCGCAGCGCCAGCTGCAGGAACTCGTCCCAGATGTCGCCAGCGACCAGGCCCTTGATCATGCGGTCGATGCGGGCAGCGTGCATCAGCGCGGCGCGCAGCGCGCCCTGGTTCAGGCGCCCCAGCGCGCGGCCGAGAGCCTGCTGGCGGCGCGGGTCGAAGATGCGTTCGGCCTTGAACAGCGCCGGCAGCGGCTGGCCGGCGGCGCGTCCGGCACACAGGCTGGCCAGCGTGCGGGTTTCGTTGGCCAGCGTCCACAGTACCAGCGGCGGCGCCGCGCCTTCGCCCTTGAGGCCTTCGAGCAGGCGCGCGCAGCGCGCCGGGTCGCCTTCGGCGACGGCTTGGCGCAGCATGTCGATGTCGTAGCGGGCGACGTTGAGCACCGCCTCCCGCACCTGCTCCAGCGTCAATTGTCCTTCGGGGTGCAGCAGGCCGAGCTTGAGGATTTCCTGGTGGGCGGCGAGCAGGTTGCCTTCGACGTGCTCGGCGATGAAGGCGAGTGCGTCGGCGCCGGCGGTCTGCTTCTGCGCGGCGAGCCGGCGGCCGATCCAGTCGGGCAGGCGCTCGCGTTCGGGCGCGTTGAGCTCGATGCAGATGCCCGCCTCCGACACGGCCTTGAACCAGCCGGTCTTGCGCGCCTGCCAGTCGAGCTCGGGCAGCGTGATCAGCGTCAGCGTCTGCGCCGGCAGACTGGCGGCGTAGCGCTGCAGCGCTTCGCCGCCGTCGCGGCCGGGCTTGCCGCCGGGAATGCGCAGATCGATCAGCTTGGCGCCGCCGAACAGTGACAGGTTGCCGGCGGCGAGCGCCAGCGCATCCCATTTGAAACCCTGGCCGACGACCAGGGTTTCGCGCTCCTCGAAGCCTTGCCGCTTCGCCGCGGCGCGGATCGCGTCGGCGGCTTCGAGCACCAGCAGCGGCTCGTCGCCGTGCAACAGCCACAGCGGAGCGAGCGGCTTGTCGAGCTGGGCGGCGAGTTGGTCAGGGCGCAGATTCACGGCGCGGTGCCGGTTCGGGCGCTCAGTGCGCGCGCTGCACGCTGGCGAGCCGGCGCATCAGCTGTTGCAGCAGATCCTGCTGCATGTCGTTGTAGAGCAGGGTTTCTTCCTGCTCCTTGCCCAGCACCTGGGAGTCGTCGAAAGTGTATTCGCGCGCCGCCGAGATCGCCGTGGGCGGCAGCAACGCCGCGCCGCTCTTGTCGAGCAACTGGAAGCGCAGCGTCTGCGTGAGCTGGTATTCGCGCACCTTGCCCGCACCGGTGAGGCTGAGGATCTCGCGGCCGCGGTTGTTGGCGAGGATCTGCAGGCGGGCATCTGCCTGCGCAGGGTCTTCGACCACCCGGGTGCTGCCGGTGGTGGCGATCAGCCGGCGCAGGCTGGCGCCCAGTTCCGAAAGCTCGCTGGCATTGATGTGCACCGTGGCGAAATCCAGCTGCTGCGGGCCGCGCAGCTTGAAGCCGCAGCCCGACAGCAGCAGGCCGGCGAGGCCGGCTCCGCCGAGCAGCAGGCGCCGCCGGCTGCGCGAGAGCGCGGCGGCGGTGGCGACCGGCGGGGGGGGTATCGAAGCGTGGGGCATGGCCTTGTCCTCAGGCGACGATGTTGACCAGGCGGCCGGGCACGACGACCACTTTCCTGGCCGGCCGGCCTTCCATGAACTTCTGCGCCGCTTCGGAAGCCAGCGCGGCCGCTTCGATGGCGTCCTTGCCCGCATCGGCGGCCACGCGCACGCTGCCGCGCAGCTTGCCGTTGACCTGCAGCATCAGCTCGACCTCGTCCTGCACCAGCGCCGATTCGGCCGCTTCGGGCCACGGCGCGTCCAGGATGTCGTCGCCGAAGCCGCAGTCGCGCCACAGCACGTGGGCGATGTGTGGGCAGATCGGCGACAGCACGCGCAGCAGCATCGACAGGCCTTCGCCGGCCACTTCGGCGGCATCGGCGCCGCTGCGCGGCGCCTTCTCCAGCGCGTTGAGCATCTTCATCGCGCCGGAGGCGACGGTGTTGAACTGCTGCTTGCCGAGGTCGTAGCCGACCTGCTTCAGCACCAGGTGCAGCTCGCGGCGCAGCTCGGCCAGCTCGGCCGGCAGCTTGACCGTACCCAGCGTCGGACCGGCCGGCAGCGCAGGGCGTAGTTCGGTGGCGTAGGCGTGGGCGAAGGACCACACCCGCTTCAGGAAGCGGTGCGCGCCTTCGACGCCGGCGTCGTTCCATTCCAGCGTCTGTTCCGGCGGGCTGGCGAACATCATGAAGAAGCGCGCGGTGTCGGCGCCGTACTGCTCGATCAGGGCCTGCGGGTCCACGCCGTTGTTCTTCGACTTGGACATCGTCGTCAGTTCGTGCTCGAGCACGGTGCCGTCGGCCTGGAGCCGGCCGCCGGTGATCTGGCCCTTGGCGTCGCGGACGACCTCGACCTCGCTTTCCCAGTAGTAGTTCTTGCCGCCGCCTTCGGGCTTGTGCAGCCAGGCGTTGTTCAGCACCATGCCCTGGGTCAGCAGGCGGGCGAAGGGCTCCTTGACCGTGGTCAGGCCCATGTCGCGCATCACCTTGGTCCAGAAGCGCGAATACAGCAGGTGCAGGATGGCGTGCTCGATGCCGCCGATGTACTGATCCACCGGCATCCAGTAGCCGGCGCGCGCGTCCACCATGGCGCCGTCGTTGCCGGCCGAGCAGTAGCGGGCGTAGTACCAGCTCGAATCGACGAAAGTGTCCATGGTGTCGGTTTCGCGCTTCGCCGGCGCGCCGCACTTCGGGCAGGCGACGTCGATGAAGTCGCTGCGCTTGAGCAGCGGGTTGCCCGAGCCGTCGGGGATGCAGTCTTCCGGCAGCACCACCGGCAGTTGATCGTCCGGCACCGGCACGTCGCCGCAGCATTCGCAGTGGATGATCGGGATCGGGCAGCCCCAGTAGCGCTGGCGCGACACGCCCCAGTCGCGCAGGCGCCACTGGACCTTCTTCTCGCCGCCGGCGGCGGCGAGGTCGGCGGCGATCGCTTCGATCGCGTCGGCGTAGCCGAGGCCGTCGTAGCGGCCGCTATTGACGCAGACGCCGTCCTTGGAGCCGTACCAGTCGGCCCAGGCCGTGCTCGAGAAGGCATTGTCGCCGACCGCGATGACCTGCTTGATCGGCAGGCCGTACTTCAGCGCGAAGCCGAAGTCGCGCTCGTCGTGCGCCGGCACGCCCATCACCGCGCCGTCGCCATAGCTCATCAGCACGTAGTTGCCGACCCACAGCGGCACGCGCTCGCCGGTCAGCGGGTGGACGACGCTCAGGCCGGTGGGCAGGCCTTCCTTCTCCATCGTCGCCATGTCGGCTTCCATCACCGAGCCATGCTTGCACTTTTCGATGAAGGCGGCCAGTTCCGGGTTGTCGCGCGCGGCCTGCGTCGCCAGCGGGTGCTCGGCGGCGACCGCGCAGAAGGTGACCCCCATGATGGTGTCGGCGCGGGTGGTGAACACCCACAGCTTGCCATCGCCGATCAGTTCGCCGGCGTCGTCGCGGACCTCGTGGCCGAAGGCGAAGCGCACGCCGGTGCTCTTGCCGATCCAGTTCGCCTGCATGGTCCTGACCCGCTCGGGCCAGCCTTCGAGTTCGTCGAGATCGCCCAGCAGCTCTTCGGCGTAGCGGGTGATGGCCAGGTAGTAGCCGGGGATCTCACGCTTTTCGACCACTGCGCCGGTGCGCCAGCCGCGGCCGTCGATGACCTGTTCGTTGGCGAGTACGGTCTGGTCGACCGGGTCCCAGTTGACCACCTGGGTCTTCTTGTAGGCGATGCCCTTTTCCAGCATGCGCAGGAACAGCCACTGGTTCCACTTGTAGTAGTCCGGTTGGCAGGTGGCGAGTTCGCGGCTCCAGTCGATGGCGAAACCGAGCGACTGCAGCTGCTGCTTCATGTAGGCGATGTTGTCGTAGGTCCACTTCGCCGGCGGCACCCTGTTCTTGATCGCGGCGTTCTCGGCCGGCAGGCCGAAGGCGTCCCAGCCCATCGGCTGCAGCACGTTGTAGCCCTTCATGCGGTGGAAGCGCGCGAGCACGTCGCCGATGGTGTAGTTGCGCACGTGCCCCATGTGCAGCTTGCCCGACGGGTAGGGGAACATCGACAGGCAGTAGTACTTGGGCCTGCTCGCGTCTTCGGTCGCACGGAAGGCGTCGGTGGAGTCCCAGTGCTGCTGGGCGGCCGCCTCGACGGCGGCGGGCTGGTATTTGTCCTGCATGGGTGTGCGTGCGGGCTCGGAAGCGTTGGAAACACGCGAGTATACCGCGAAGCCGGGGCGGGCCGCGAAGCGGGGCATGCTGGCAGAGGCGGCCGGCGACGCCGGCATCGTATGGGCAAAAAAATGGCACCCCGCCGAAACGGGATGCCGAATCTCCATTGAAGGAGAGGGAGGGAGACGGGAGTACGCAGCTCTGGCTGCGCACGGAAGTTCGATGCCCCTTGGGCCGATCGGGTCAGGCCGCCCGGCGCGGGAAGCCTGCGTGGCGCTGGCGCTGCCAGTTGGCGTGGAGAGCGGAGCACATGTCTTCCATCGCCAGCAAGGGCAGGCGCCACATGCGGTTGTGGCTGCGAACGAAGGGCAGCACCTGCGGCGCACACAAGGTGTTGCGTTCCTTGTCGAGCAGTGCCAGGAAGCTGGCCATGCAGGCGCCCCAGTATTCCGAATTGCCGACCCAGCCGGTCTCGGCGGTGGCTTCGCGCACGGCCTTGTGCCACAAGGCTTCGGCGCGTTCGGTCGAGACACCCGCCTTGCGGGCGTACCACGGAAGCAGTTTGGGTGTTTTCATGGTGTTTCTCCTATACGCCGGGTCACGGCGTCGAGCTCTTGACGGTTTTATGGACCGTACGCTGAGCTATGTTGTACCGCAACATTGGGCTGCGGTGGCTCTCTGTGGTTGATTTTATGGTTGATTAGGCGGATGTGTCGTGAAATGGTTCCGCTTTCATCAGCAATTTTGCTGCTTCGCACAATTCAAAAATAGCGTCCGAGGCGATGCTTGGCAAGCTGCATGTTGTTGCGGCGCAACATCGCAGCATCGATTTGCTTCGCCACTTTCCGCCGGGCCTGCAGGCAGGGCGCCGGCTGTGCCCGAATCGATCGCACTGCGGCTCCGCATTACAATGCACGGCCTTGCAAGGAGCGCCGATGTCCAACCTGCTCGCCAATCTCAACACCGAACAACTGCAGGCCGTCAGCCTGCCGCCGCAGCACGCCCTGATCCTGGCCGGCGCCGGCTCGGGCAAGACGCGGGTGCTGACGACCCGCATCGCCTGGCTGATCCAGTCCGGCCAGGTCGATCCCGCCGGCATCCTGGCGGTTACATTCACCAACAAGGCGGCCAAGGAAATGCTCGCCCGCCTGACGGCGATGCTGCCGGTGAACACCCGCGGCATGTGGATCGGCACTTTCCATGGCCTGGCCAATCGCTTGCTGCGCGCGCATCACCGTGATGCCGGGCTGCCGCAGTTGTTCCAGATCCTGGACTCGGGCGACCAGCTTGCCGCGATCAAGCGCCTGCTGAAGACGCTGAACGTCGACGACGAGAAGTTCCCGCCGCGCGAGCTGCAGCACTTCATCAACGGCCAGAAGGAAGCCGGGCTTCGCCCGCATGCGGTCGAGGCCTGGGACGACTACACTCGGCTGCGCGTCCAGCTCTACCAAGAGTATGAAGCACAGTGCCAGCGCGAGTCTGTTGTGGATTTTGCGGAGTTGCTGCTGCGCAGCTACGAGCTGCTCGAACGCAACGAGCCGCTGCGCCGCCATTACCAGCGCCGTTTCCGCCACATCCTGGTCGATGAATTCCAGGATACCAACCGCCTGCAGTACCGCTGGCTGAAGCAGTTCGCCGACGAAGGGCGGGAAGGTGGCGCGGCGATGTTCTGCGTCGGCGACGACGATCAGAGCATCTACCGCTTCCGCGGCGCGGAAGTGGGCAACATGCGCGACTTCGAGCGCGAGTTCCGCGTCCGGAACGTGATCCGGCTGGAGCAGAACTACCGTTCGCACAGCAACATCCTCGATGCCGCCAACGCCATCATCCGCCACAACAGCAACCGGCTCGGCAAGAACCTGTGGACCGACCAGGGCGCGGGCGAGCCGATCCGGGTGTTCGAATCCTATTCTGACGGCGACGAGGCGCGCTGGGTCGTCGAGGAGATCCAGTCGCTGGTGCGCGACGGCGCGCAGCGCAGCGAGATCGCGCTGCTGTACCGCTCGAACGCGCAGTCGCGGGTGCTGGAGCACCAGCTGTTCTCGGCCGGCATTCCCTACCGCGTGTATGGCGGCCTGCGCTTCTTCGAGCGCCAGGAGATCAAGCACGCGCTCGCCTACCTGCGCCTGATCGCCAACCCGGACGACGACACTTCGTTCGCCCGCGTGGTCAATTTCCCCACCCGCGGCATCGGCGCACGCACGCTGGAAGTGCTGGGCGACGCCGCGCGCACCTGGAACTCCAGCCTGTATGCCGCCGTGCCGCATCTTTCCGGCAAACCGGGGACGGCGCTCGGCCAGTTCGTGCGCCTGATCGAGGACATGCGGCGCGACACCGCCAGTTTGCCGCTGCCGGAACTGGTCGACCACGTGCTGGACATCAGTGGCCTGCGTGCGCATTACAAGGCCGACAAGGAAGGCCAGGAGCGGCTGGAGAACCTGGACGAATTGGTGAGCGCCGCGGCCAACTTCCTCGCCGAGTTCCAGCCGGCAGAAGAGACCGGGCTGGCGCAGGATCACGCCTTGCTGGCCGATTTCCTCGCCCATGCTTCGCTCGAGGCGGGCGACCACCAGGCCGACCAGGGCGCCGACGCGGTGCAACTGATGACGGTGCATTCGGCCAAGGGGCTGGAGTTCAACGTCGTCTTCCTGTCCGGGCTGGAAGAGGGGCTGTTTCCGCACGAGAACAGCATCCTCGAGACCGACGGTCTGGAGGAAGAGCGCCGGCTGATGTATGTCGCGGTGACGCGGGCGCGCGAGCGGCTGTACCTGTCCTTCGCCCAGAGCCGCATGCTGCACGGCCAGACACGCTACAACCTGCGCTCGCGCTTCCTCGAGGAGATTCCCGCCGAACTGACCAAGTGGCTGACGCCGCCGAACCCGCGCTCCGCGCAGGGCGGTGCGATGGGCGGCATGAGCGGGGGCTACTTCAAGCCTTCGGGCGCCGCGTCGCCGCGGCCGGCCGCCGCCCGGATGGCGCGTCCAGCTTCTGCCGCCTTGCCCAACGGCCTGCGCATCGGCCAGACGGTCAACCACGCCCGCTTCGGCCAGGGCGTGATCGTCGCCGCCGAGGGCAGCGGCAGCGACGCCAAGGTGCAGATCAACTTCGGCTCGGCCGGCATGAAATGGCTGCTGCTGGCGGTGGCGAAGCTGGATCCGGCCTGAGCCGCGCTCAGGTGCCGGGCATCGCGAGATAGCCCGGCAGGCGCTTGATGCGCTCGATCCAGCGCAGAATGTTGGGGTAGGGCGTCAGCTCGATGCCGCCTTCCGGTGCCAGCGCGACATAGGGGAACACCGCGCAGTCGGCGATGGTCGGGCGCGACAGCGCCAGCCAGTCCCGTTCGGCGAGATGGGCGTCGAGCAGCGGCAGGATGCGGGCGGCCTTGGCCAGGGTGCCGGCCTTGTCGATGGCGTAGCCGAACTTGTCCACCAGGCGGGCCGAAGCGGGGCCATGCTGGATTTCGTTCGCCGCGGTGGACAGCCATTGCACGATCTCGGCCTGCAGATGGGCTTCGGCCGGCCACCACGCCGCACCGCCGTAAGTACCGGCGAGGTAGACCAGGATGGCCTGCGAATCGCGCAGCACCCGTTCGCCGTCGACCAGGATGGGCAGTTCGCCCCAGGGGTTGAGCCCGGTCAGCGGCGGGCGCTTGTGCTCGCCGCCGAGGAAATCGACCGGCACGATCTCCAGCTTGATGTTCGCCAGTGCCGCGAACAGCCTGACCTTGTAGCAGTTGCCGGACAGTTCCAGATCGTAGAGTTTCATGTCTTGTCTCCTTCGGGGTGGTCCATCAGTTGGTTGAATTCGAGTACGTTGCCGTCCGGGTCGCGGATGAACAGCGCGATGCGGCGCGGGCCGATGTGATGCGGTCCTTCGGTGATGGTGATGCGTCGCTGGCGCAGCCAGGCCTGCAGTGCGCCGAGGTCGTCCACGATGAAAGCCGGATGGGTCATGCCCGGCAGCTTGACGGGTTCGTCGAGCAGCACGTTGCGTGCATCGGGCCGGCGCGCGGCATTGAAGATCAGGTTGATGCGCACGCCGTCCGGGCTCAGCATCTCGTTGGCTTCGTGCTCGGGAAAGCGCAGGCTTTCGGCGAAGCCGAGCGCCTGGTAGAAATCGAGCGCGCGGCGGCGGTCGCTGACGCGGATGCCGACATGGTCGTAGGCCAGGATGCGGGCCGGGCAGCGCGCCGCGCCGGCGGGCGACGGGATGCTCGGTGGGGGCACGATCGGGGAAGCGGCGGCGTTCATGTCGAAAATCGGCGGCGGTGTCGGGACGGGGACGAGTGTCGGTGCCCCGGCGCGCACCATCAATGCCGCCGGGCTGACAACACCATTGCGTTCGATGCACAAATGAAAGGCGAGCGATGGACAAACTGAAAGCGATGGCCACCTTCGTGCGCATCGTCGATGCCGGCAGCCTGAGCGCGGCTGCAGGGGCGTCGGGGCAGTCCGCCGCGTCGGTGGTGCGCAGCCTGGCGGCGCTGGAAAAACACCTCGGCGTGCGCCTGTTGAACCGCAGCACCCGGCGCCTGGCCTTGACCGACGAGGGTGCGGAGTTCCTCGCCTGGAGCCGCCGCATCCTGGCCGAGTTCGACGAAATCGAGCACAGCTTCGACGCGCGCCGGCACAGCCCCGGCGGCTTGCTGCGCCTGACCGCGCCGGTCGAGTTCGGCCGTCGCCATGTCGCGCCCCTGGTCAATGCCTTCCTGGCGCAGCATCCGGCGATGCGGGTGGAGCTGATCCTGCTCGACCGCATGGTCGATCTGCTGGAAGAGGGGCTGGATCTCGCCGTCCGGATCGGGCAATTGCCCGATTCGTCGATGGTGGCGGTGCCGCTGGGCAGGACGCGGCATGTGGTGTGTGCCAGCCCGGATTACCTGCGTGCGGGCCGGCAGCTTCCGCATCCGTCCGCGTTGCGCGAACATGACTGCATCGTCTTCGCCCAGCAGGGCGGAGAGTGGCATTTCATCGACGGCGGCGCGGCGCTGACCGTGCCCGTGCCGGCTCGCCTGGGCACCAACCAGGTCCAGGCTGCCAGCCTGGCTTGCGTGCAGGGGCTCGGCATCGCCCGGCTGCTGCATTACCAGGTCGCCGCCGAACTGGCCGACGGGCGGCTGGTCCGCCTGCTGCGGGAATTCGAGCCGCCCGAGCTGCCGGTGCAACTGGTGTATCCGCATTCGCGGCTGCTGTCGTCCCGGGTGCGCTTGTTCATCGACTGGATGGCCGAGCGGCTGCGGATTCCCGACCCCGGGAGTTGAAACGGCGGGCGTCGGCGCTCCCTGCCATCGCGGGCAGGGCTTCTTCGCCTTGCCGTGCCGTCAGGCGCCGTACTTGCGCGCCAGGGTGTCGTGCAGGGCGACGAACTCCTGCGACAGCTTGTGCTTGGGATCGAGGTGGATCATCGGCTTCGCCTGCTCGTGCGATTCCTTGATCCTGACCGAGGCGGACAGATAAGGCTGCAGCACCGGCAGGCCTTCGTCGATCAGTTCCTGCACCACTTTCTGCGGCAGGCTGGCGCGCGGCTGGAACTGGTTGACGACGATGCCTTCGACCTGCAGCTCGCGGTTGTGGTCGGATTTGATCTCCTGCACGTTCTCCAGCAGCGAATACAGCGCCTTGCGCGAGAATTCGTCGCAATCGAACGGGATCAGGCAGGCATCGGCGGCGATCAGCGCCGAGCGGGTGAAGAAGTTCAGGGCCGGCGGCGTGTCGATGAAGACGCAGTCGAAATCGTCCGCCAGCTCTTCGAGCGCATCGCGCAGCTTGTAGATCTTGTAGCGCGACTCCAGCTTGCCCTGCAGTTCTTCGAGCAGCGGGTGCGAGGGCATCACGTGCAGGTGCTCGAAGGGCGTGGCGACGACGAAGTCGGAAGTGCCGCGCGGGTTGAGCTTGAAGTTCAGCGTCTGGTCGAAGAAGTCGGCCAGCGTGGCATCCAGATCCTCGGCCGAGGCGCCGAGCAGGTACTGGGTGGAGTTGCCCTGCGGGTCCAGATCGACGACCAGCGTGCGCTTGCCCTGCTGGGCGCTGATTGCCGCCAGGTTGCAGGTGATGGTCGATTTGCCCACCCCGCCTTTCTGATTGAATACCACGCGTCGCATTCTTCGCTCCCTCGATCGGAGCCCGCATTCTGCCAAAAAGCGGCATGGACAGGGGTTTTTGCGGATAGTGGATATCAGTGGGAAGCACCGTGCCAAAGGCCTGTGTGCTGAGCTAAACTTCCGCAACGTCAACTCTGCCGGGTATCCTGCGGCCGGCACGGCCGGTGGGTGCGGCGTGCGGGCCAACAAGAACAAACCCACCCGGATGGCGGAATCGCGCGCGCTTCCTCGCTTTTTTCCAGGCAGTGCGATGCGGCGGGCGGCAGCGCCGCCACAGCTCACAAAACACACTCATTCCAAGAGGGAACCCAAGCATGGATCAGGATTTCATCGCCGCTGCGCTCGATTACCACCGTTCGCCGACGCGGGGCAAGATTTCGGTTGTTCCGACCAAGGGCCTGACCAACCAGCGCGACCTCGCGCTGGCCTATTCACCCGGCGTGGCCGCGGCCTGCGACGCGATCGTCGCCGATCCCGCCGAAGCCTTCGAACTGACCAGCCGCGGCAACCTGGTGGCGGTGGTCACCAACGGCACGGCGGTGCTGGGGCTGGGCAACATCGGCCCGCTGGCGTCCAAGCCGGTCATGGAAGGCAAGGGCTGCCTGTTCAAGAAATTCGCCAACATCGACGTCTTCGACATCGAACTGGCGGAGAACGACCCCGACAAGCTGATCGACATCATCGCTTCGCTCGAGCCGACGCTGGGCGGCATCAACCTGGAAGACATCAAGGCGCCGGAGTGCTTCTACATCGAGAAGAAGCTGCGCGAACGCATGAAGATTCCGGTCTTCCATGACGACCAGCACGGCACCGCGATCATCTCGGCCTCCGGCCTCATCAACGGCCTGAAGGTGGTGGGCAAGGACATCGCCGAGGTCAAGCTGGTGTGCTCCGGCGCCGGTGCGGCCGCCATCGCCTGCCTCGACCTGATGGTCAGCGTCGGCCTCAGGCGCGAGAACATCTACGTCTGCGACTCCAAGGGCGTGATCTACGAAGGCCGCGAGGCCAGCATGGAGCCGACCAAGGCCCGTTACGCGCAGCAGACCGCTGCCCGCACCCTGGGCGAGGTCATCGAGGGCGCCGACGTGTTCCTCGGCCTGTCGACCGCCGGCGTGCTGAAGCCCGAAATGGTGGCGAGGATGGCCAACAAGCCGCTGATCTTCGCGCTCGCCAACCCGAACCCCGAAATCCTGCCGGCCGACGCCAAGGCCGTGCGCCCCGACTGCATCGTCGCCACCGGCCGTTCGGACTTCCCGAACCAGGTCAACAACGTGCTGTGCTTCCCCTTCATCTTCCGCGGTGCGCTTGACGTCGGCGCCACCACGATCAACGAGGAGATGAAGCTCGCCTGCGTGAAGGCGATCGCCGAGCTGGCCGAGGCCGAGGCGAGCGACGTCGTCGCCAGCGCCTACGGCGGCCAGGATCTGAGCTTCGGCCCCGAGTACATCATTCCCAAGCCCTTCGATCCGCGCCTGATCGTCAAGATCGCGCCGGCGGTGGCGAAGGCGGCGATGGATTCGGGCGTGGCGACCAAGCCGATCGAGGATTTCGACGCCTATGCGTCGGGCCTGAACGCTTTCGTCTATCAGTCCGGCATGGTCATGAAGCCGGTGTTCTCCGCCGCCAAGCGGGTGCCGGCCGAGCAGAAACGCGTGATCTACGCCGAAGGCGAGGAGGAGCGCGTGCTGCATGCGGTGCGCGTGGTGCTCGACGAAGGGCTGGCGCGGCCGATCCTGATCGGGCGCCCGGAAGTGATCGAGATGCGGATCAAGAAGATCGGCCTCAACCTGGTACCCGAACGCGACTTCGAAATCATCAATCCGGAGTCCGATCCGCGCTACCGCGAACTGTGGACCGAGTATTACCAGTTGATGAGCCGCGACGGCGTCACGCCCGAACTGGCCAAGGCCAAGATCCGGCGCGACACCACGCTGATCGGCGCCATGCTGCTGCGCCGTGGCGATGCCGACGCGCTGGTGTGCGGCACCTTCGGCTCCTACGATTACCACCTGAAGCAGGTCGGGGACGTCATCGGCCTGGCGCCCGGCGCCAAGCAGTTCGCGGCGATGAACCTGCTGCTGCTGACCAAGCGCATGCTTGCGGTCACGGACACCTACGTCAACGAAAATCCGAGCGCCGAAGAGGTGGCCGACATCGCGCTGATGGCGGCCAACGAATTGCGCCGCTTCGGCATCGAGCCCGGTGTCGCGCTGCTGTCGCATTCCAGCTTCGGCAGCTCCACGTCGGTGTCGGCGCGCAAGATGCGCCGTGCCTGCGAGATCCTGCGCGAAACCGCCCCCGACCTGAACGTCGATGGCGAGATGCACGGCGATGCCGCGCTGTCCGAGGAAATTCGCGACAACCTGCACCCGGATTCGCGCCTCAGGGGTGAAGCCAACCTGCTGGTGATGCCCAACCTCGACGCCGCCAACATCTCCTTCAACCTGATGAAGATCGCCAATGGCGACGGTGTGTCGGTGGGGCCGATCCTGCTGGGCGCGGCCAAGCCGGTGCATATCGTGACGCCTTCGGCCACGGTGCGCCGCCTGGTCAACATGACCGCTCTGGCGGTGGTGGACGCGCAGGCCTCGCGCGCCGAACAGGCGGGCTGAATCCAATCTGCCGGGCGCCATCTCCGCGGGTGGCGCCCAGGTGCTCGATCAACTACCGAAAGCGTGCCCGTCCGGCACTGTCCATGTCGTCCTGCCGAACTTCAAAGACGTTTCATGCCCCGCTCGCCCGCTGCATGCTCGCATGCATTCTGGGCCTGACGAACCTGCCCGCGATGGCGGACGGGTGGCTGCTGGCATCGCCCGAGCCGCGTGTGGTGCCGGGCCGCAGCTTCGATGTCGTGGTCATCGGTCCGGCGGATGGGGCGGAACTGCCGGAGCGTCTGGCGGCGCAGATCGAACTGCCCGACGGCGGCCCGCACATCGCACTCGAACTGGTCGCTGCCGCTGCGGCCGATGAGCGCACGCGGCAGCGGCGCTACCTCGGCCGCTGGCCGGCCGAGGTCACCGGCTTCGCCACGCTGTCCCTGTCCGATGCGGCGTCGGCCCGCATCGTCATGGATGCGGGAGCGGCCTTCCGCATGCCGGCGGAGACTGCGCAGTCGAACGACCTCGCGCGCAGCGGAACCGTCGTGCCGGCGGCGGCGACGCATCACGAGCCGGTCCAGCCTTCGGCGCTCGCTGCCCATGAGCCGATGTATTTCCTCGTCGGCGGAAAGGATCCGGTCTCGGCGCGCTTCCAGTTCAGTTTCCGTTATCGCCTGTTCGACGACCAGGGTGTCGTCGGCGAGCATTTCCCGGTCGCGCGTGGCCTCTATTTCGGTTTCACCCAGACTTCGCTGTGGGATCTGCAGTCGGATTCGAAACCTTTCCGCGACACCAGCTTCCGTCCTTCGCTGTTCTACCGCTGGCTGGTCTCCGACCCTGCGCGGGGCGGCTTCGTTGCCCTGTCCGGCGGCTACGAGCATGAATCGAACGGTAAGGACGAGGAGGATTCGCGCAGCATCGATACCTTGTTCCTGAAGGCCGAGGGGCGCCATTACCTGGATGACGGCGTGAGTTACTTCGGCCTCGAACCCAAGGTATGGACCTATCTCGACCGCGAGGACAATCCAGATATTGCTCGTTACCGCGGCTATGCCGAATTGGGCTTGCGCTACGGCCGGGACGATGGCCTGATGCTCACTTCGCTGCTGCGCCGGGGTACGGCGGGCAAGATGCGCCGCCAGTTCGATCTGTCCTGGCCGCTGCGCCGCAGCGTGTTCTCGGGCGTGGGCGCCTTCCTGCATCTGCAGTACATCGGTGGCTACGGCGAAACCCTGCTCGACTACGACAAGGACAACGGCGGCCAGTGGCGCATCGGTATCTCACTCGTGCGCTGAGGCAATGCCGTCGCGCACGCTCACACAGGAGACGGACATGACGCATGCGATTCGCTTTCACCGTACGGGCGGCCCCGAAGTGCTGCAATGGGAAGAGGTGGCGCTGCCGGCGCCGGACGCGGGAGAAGTGCGGGTCCGGCACCATGCGGTGGGGCTGAACTTCATCGACACCTATCACCGCAGCGGGCTGTATCCGCTGTCGCTGCCGTCCGGGCTGGGCATGGAAGCGGCCGGCGTCGTCGAGGCCGTCGGCGAAGGCGTGGCCGAACTGAAGGCCGGCGACCGCGTCGCCTATACCAGCGGTCCGCTCGGCGCCTATGCCGAGGCGCGCAACATCGAGGCGCACCACCTCGTGCGCCTGCCCGAGGCGATCTCTTTCGAGCAGGGCGCGGCGATGATGCTGCAAGGCCTCACTGCGCACTACCTGCTGCACAGCACCTACCCGGTGAAGGCGGGCGACATCATCCTGGTGCATGCCGCGGCCGGCGGCGTTGGCTCCATCCTGGTGCAGTGGGCGAAGCTGCTGGGGGCGACCGTGATCGGCACCGCTGGCAACGACGACAAGGCGGCGCAGGCGAAAGCGCTCGGCTGCGACCACGTGATCGTGTATTCGCGCGAGCGCTTCGCCGAGCGGGTACGCGAGCTGAGCGGCGGCGCGGGCGTGGCGGTGGTCTACGACTCGGTGGGCCGCGACACTTTCCTCGACTCCGTATCCTGCCTGCAGCGGCGCGGCATGATGGTGAGCTTCGGCAACGCCACCGGGCCGGTCGCGCCCTTCGATTGCGCGCTGCTGGCGCGGGCCGGCTCGGTGTACGTCACCCGCCCGACCTTGTTCGACTACATCGCTACGCGCGAGGAGCTGGAACTGCGCAGCGCCGCGCTGTTCGAGGCCGTCGGTGCGGGCAGGCTGCGCATCGCCGTCAACCAGCGCTACGCGCTGAAGGATGCGGCGCAGGCCCATCTCGATCTCGAAGCGCGCCGGACCACGGGGTCGACCATCCTGCTGCCGTAGCCGGGCGCAGCGGGCGGGAACAACGAAGGAACGATGAGGGCGCAATCAGAGGGCGGTGAGGGCCGGCGGGCTCGGGTAAAATCGCCGCCATGACTGCCTCCCAGAATACGCTTTCCCAGGACTCGCCAGCTTCGCCGCCGCAGCCGCGCTTCGTCCATCTCCGCCTGCATTCCGAATACTCGATCACCGACGGCATCGTCCAGATCGACCAGGCCGTCGCTGCCGCCGCGGCCGACGGCATGCCGGCACTCGGCATCTCCGACCTCGCCAACCTGTTCGGCATGGTCAAGTTCTACAAGACCGCGCGCGGCAAGGGCGTCAAGCCGATCGTCGGCGTCGATGCCTGGATCCAGAACGAAGTCGAGCGCGACAAGCCCCATCGCGTGCTGCTGATCTGCAAGAACCGCGCGGGCTACGGCCAGGTGTGCGAGCTGCTGACGCGCGCCTATCTCGACAACAAGTACCGCGGCCGTGCCGAGATGCGGCGCGAGTGGTTCGAGAACGGCGCGGCGAGCGAACTGCTGTGCCTGTCGGGCGCGATGCAGGGCGACATCGGCGCGGCGATCGCCGCCGGCAATCCCGCGCAGGCGGCGCAACTGGCGGCGGACTGGGCACGGCTGTTCCCGGATGCCTTCTACATCGAGGTCCAGCGCGCCGGCCACCCGGGCACCGAAAGCTACATCCGCCAGGCGCTCGAGATCGCCGGCGAACTCGGCCTGCCGGTGGTGGCGACGCACCCGGTGGAATTCCTCAAGCGCGAGGACTTCCAGGCCCACGAGGCACGCGTGTGCATCGCTCAGGGTTACGTGCTCGCTGACAAGCGCCGGCCGCGCGACTTCACCGAAGAGCAGTACCTGAAGAGCCAGGCGGAGATGTGCGAGCTGTTCGCCGACATGCCCGAGGCGCTGGAAAACGCCGTCGAGATCGCCCGCCGCTGTTCGCTGACGGTGCAGCTGGGCAAGAACTTCCTGCCGCAGTTCCCGACGCCCGACGGCATGACGCTGGACGACTTCCTCGTCCAGGAGGCGAAGATCGGCCTGGAGCGCCGCCTGGCACAGCTCTACCCGCACCCCGAGGAGCGCGAGCAGCAGCGCCCGCGCTACGAGGAGCGGCTCAAGTTCGAGACCGACACCATCATCCAGATGGGTTTCCCCGGCTATTTTTTGATCGTGGCCGACTTCATCCGCTGGGGCAAGAAGAATGGCGTGCCGGTGGGGCCGGGACGCGGCTCGGGCGCGGGCTCGCTGGTGGCTTATTCGCTCGACATCACCGATCTCGATCCGCTGGCCTACGCGCTGCTGTTCGAGCGCTTCCTGAACCCCGAGCGGGTGTCGATGCCCGACTTCGACATCGACTTCTGCCAGGACAACCGCTACCGCGTCATCGAATACGTGCGCGAGCGCTACGGCAAGGACGCCGTCAGCCAGATCGCGACCTTCGGCACCATGGCATCGAAGGCGGTGGTGCGCGACGTCGGCCGCGTGCTCGACCTGCCCTACGGCCTGTGCGACCGCCTGTCCAAGCTGATCCCGATCGAGGGTGCCAAGCCCGTCTCGCTGAACAAGGCCTACGAGATGGAGCCGCAGATCGGCGAGATGATGAAGGACGGCAACGACGGCGAGGCGGTCCAGACCCTGTGGGCTCTGGCGCAGCCGCTGGAAGGCCTGTCGCGCAACGTCGGCATGCACGCCGGCGGCGTGCTGATCGCGCCCGGCAAGCTGACCGACTTCTGCCCGCTGTACATCGCCGACGGCGACGATGCCTCGCCGGTGTCGCAGTTCGACAAGGACGACGTCGAGGCGGTCGGCCTGGTGAAGTTCGACTTCCTCGGCCTGCGCAACCTCACCATCATCGAGCTGGCGCTGGAGTATGTCGAGCGCCTGGAAGGCAGCCGGCCCGACCTGATGAGCCTGGGTTTCGAGGACCCCGCCGCCTACCAGATCCTGAAGGACGCCAATACCACGGCGATCTTCCAGGTCGAATCGGAGGGCATGAAGAAGCTGCTGAAGAAGCTCGCGCCCGACCGCTTCGAGGACATCATCGCGGTGCTGGCGCTGTACCGTCCCGGCCCGCTCGGCTCGGGCATGGTGGATGACTTCATCCTGCGCAAGAAGGGCCAGCAGGAGATCGACTACTTCCACCCCGACCTGAAAGCCTGCCTGGAGCCGACCTACGGCGTCATCGTGTACCAGGAACAGGTGATGCAGATCAGCCAGATCATCGGCGGCTACACCCTGGGCGGCGCCGACATGCTGCGCCGCGCGATGGGCAAGAAGAAGCCGGAGGAGATGGCCAAGCACCGCGCCACCATCGCCGAAGGCGCGAAGCAGAAGGGCTACGACCCGGCGCTGGCCGAGCAGCTCTTCGATCTGATGACCAAGTTCGCGGAGTACGGCTTCAACAAGTCGCACACCGCGGCCTATGCGGTGGTGACCTACCACACCGCCTGGCTGAAGGCGCATCACTGCGCCGCCTTCATGGCGGCGACGATGTCGTCCGACCTGGACAACACCGACACGGTCAAGATCTTCTTCGAGGACACCGTCGCCAACGGCATCAAGGTGCTGCCGCCGGACGTGAACACCTCCGACTACCGCTTCGTGCCGGTAGATCGCAAGACGATCCGCTATGGCCTGGGGGCGGTCAAGGGCGTGGGCGAGCCGGCGGTGCGGGCGATCATCGCCGCGCGCGAAAAGGCGGGCGGCTTCCGTGATCTGTTCGACTTCTGCGAACGGGTCGACCGCAGGATGGTGAACCGCCGCGTCATCGAGGCGCTGATCCGTTCCGGCGCGATGGATACGCTGGAAGGCCACGCCGGCCTGGATCGCTCGCAACTGATGGCGACTGTGGCCTTGGCGATGGAGGCCGCCGAGCAGGCTGCGGCCAACGCCATGCAGGGGGGCCTGTTCGACATGATGCCGGAGGCTGCCGGCGCGGCGCCGGAGTTCGCCAGGGTCCGGCCGTGGACCGAGCGCGAGCGGCTGAAGGAGGAAAAACTTGCCATCGGCTTCTTCCTCTCCGGCCATCCGTTCAACGCCTTCAAGCCCGAAGTGCGCCGCTTCGTGCGGCGCACGCTGGCGCAACTGGAGCCCTCGCGCGACATCACGATGATGGCCGGCGTGGTGATGGAAACCCGTACCAAGATGGGCAACCGCGGCAAGATGGCCTTCGTTCAGCTCGACGACGGCAGCCAGCCGCGCGAGGTCGCGGTCTATTCCGAAGTGCTCGACGCCAACCGCGGCAAGATCGTCACCGACGAGATTCTGGTGGTCGAAGGCAAGGTCAGTAACGATGACTTCTCCGGTGGCCTGCGCATCGTTGCAGACCGGCTGCTCACGCTCGGCGAGGCGCGCAGCCGCTTCGCCCGCGCCTTGCAGGTGCGCATCAACGGCGAAGTCGCGGCCAGCGGCGGCGCGCTCGCGGCCGCCGGCAAGCTGCAGACCCTGCTCGAACCCTTCCGCGAAGGGGGCTGCCCGGTACGGGTCAACTACCGCAACGCCGCCGCCGAGGCGGAGCTGCCGCTGGGCGACGGCTGGCGGGTGCGGCTGGACGATGCGCTGCTGGAAAGCCTGCGCGACTGGCTGGCGCCGGAGGCGGTGGAAATCGTCTATCCGAACTGAGGGCGCCCGCGCCGTGCTTCATTCCTGGGCGCTGCGCGCCGCATCGGGCAGGAACAGCAGGTCCAGCACGGTGCCGCCGGCATCGCTGCGGCGCACCCGCAGCAG
The DNA here is from genome assembly GCF_048398245.1 of Thauera butanivorans. Lineage (NCBI taxonomy): Bacteria > Pseudomonadati > Pseudomonadota > Betaproteobacteria > Rhodocyclales > Zoogloeaceae > Thauera > Thauera butanivorans. The sequence continues at coordinate 3,633,088 of NZ_CP183038.1, read as the reverse complement.
CCAGCCCAGGCGCTCGCAGATCAGGCGGACGATGAACAGGCCGAGTCCGTCTTCCGGCACGAGACGGCCCGCAGGCGCGTTCAGGCGGGCGCGGATGTGCTCCGGCAGTCCCGCGCCGGCATCGCTGATGCTGAGGCTGTTGGCGCCGAGTTCGACATGCACCTCGCCGGCGGTGTGGCGCACCGCGTTCTGCACCAGGTTGCGCAGCAGCATGCGTACCAGGGTCGGATCGGCGTGTACGACGGGCGCGGGCTTCGGCAGGCTGCAGCGGATGCGTCCGGCCTGCTGCGGCGCGCCGTCTTCCAGCTCTGCCACGACCGCGCGCACGCTGTCGGTCAGGTCGAGGTCTTCCGGCTGGTCGCTGTCGCCCGAGCGGCGGGCGAGCTTGAGCAGGGTTTCGACATCGGCCCGCATCTCGTCGGCAGCGCGGCGGATGCGTGCCACCGTGTGGCGATCGGCGTCGCCGAGCGAATTGCGCTGCGCCAGCACGTCCAGCGCGCCGGAGATCACCGCCACCGGCGTGCGCAGCTCGTGGCTGGCCAGGCTGACCAGCGATTTCTCGCGCTGGACGTAGGCGTCCAGCGCATCGAGCAACTGGTTGAGGGTGGCGGCGATGTTGGCCAGCTCCATGTCCTCGTAGCGGCTGTCGATGCGGGCGACCGGCGAGCCGGGCTGCAGGCGCGCGATGTGGCGGGTGAGGTCTTCCAGCGGGCCGAGGATGCGGCGGGTGCCGATGCGCGTCAGCAGCACGACCAGGCCGAGTACCAGCAGGGCGAACAAGCCCCACCCAAACCGCTGCGCTGCTTCGCGGCTTTCCATCAGCGTGATGTCCTGGGCGAGGTAGATCACGCCGGCGGGCGCCGCCACACGCTCGATGGAGATGAGCCAGGTCTTGTCAGCCACTTCCACTTCGGCCGAGAACGGCACCGGGCGGTTGCGGAAGATTTCCGGCAGTTCGGTGGTGGCGCCATCGGGCACGTACAGCGTGGTCAGCAGCGCCGTGTCGCGGGATTCGACCTCCGTGCCGCCGACGTGCTGCTCCAGGAAGGCCCGCTCCAATGCCAGTTCGTTCCGCAGGATGCTGTCTTCCATGTCGTCGTAAACGCTCTCGATGATGACCAGCGTGACGGCGACGTTGATGAAGCCGATGGCGAGGAAGGTGCGGAACAGCCGGCGCGAGAGCGAGGTTTTCATCGACGGCTCGAGCGCTCGCCGGCCAGGGCGCGGGCGTGGCTGGCGAGCAGCCGCGCCCACTCCTGATCGTCGAACAGGCGCTGGCGGCGGCGCAATTGGGCGAGGTCGTGGCGCGCCGCCTGGCCCGGCGTCAGGCGGCGGCGCATCTTTTCCAGGTCCAGCAGCGCGACATCGGGCGGAGCGTCGTGGTGCAGGCGGATCATGACGTGCTTGTCATACAGGCAGCTGTGTTGCAGGCGTTCGCGGTGCAGGCGGCCGAGCGTCTGGCCCAGCGCATCGGCGACGGTGGCGCGCCGGTCCGCCGGCAATGCCTCCAGTTCGTGCAGCGGATGGTAGTCCTCCAGTGCGGCGGTTGCCAGCACTGCTTCGATGCCGGCCGCCGTATGCCGGACGGCGTGAAAGAGCGGGGTGGGTGCGGCGATGCCCAGCGCGCGCAGCTGCAGCAGGAAGTACCACTCCCGGCTGGCCGTGGGCCAGCCCAGCGGGTGGCGCAGGCTGCGGAACAGATGATTGCGCTGGCGCTTGACGTAGGCGACGCCGTTCCCGGTCACGGCGCGGATCACGCCGCTCCAGCCGCTCCGCCGTTCATTGGGTTCTTCCACCCAGTCGCCCGGCAGTGTCCACCAGTAATCGAAGTCGTTCCTGCCCGCGATTGCCGTCCCGGCGGGCCGTTCAGGCGCGGCGCAGAACATAGACGCGCCACATCGAATGCAGGGGCAGGAAATCGAGATGCCCGATGATCTCGAAACCGGCGCTGGCGAACTCGGCTTCCGCGGTGGCGCGCGGCAGCACGTGGCGGTTCTGGTAGCCCGTCCTGCCGCGCCGCTGCCGCTGCGTTTCCTGCCGCCGGCGCCGCCAGGCCAGGTAGTTGCCGTCCACCCACAGCGACAGGATCACCGTATCGCGGCTGACGCGATGGAACTCGCGCAGCATGGCCAGGCGGTGTTCGGGCTCGCCGATGTGGTGCAGCAGGCGCATGCAGAAGATGCTGTCGACCGAACGGTCGGGCAGATCGATGGCGAACGCCGAGGTATGCAGCGGGCGGATGCGTTCGCGCAGGCCTGCCGGACAGTGGTGCAGCGCGACGTCCAGCATGGCGGCGGAGTTGTCGGCCGCGATGATCTGGCGCGCAGGCTGCTCGCCCAGCACTTCCCAGAAGCGCCCCGCGCCGCATGGAAGGTCCAGCACCCATTGCGGCTCGCCGGCCAGCACGAGGGCCTGGCGTGCCAGTTGCTGGTCGCGGCGGTTGGACAGGCGACGGCGCAGACCGCTGAGATGCTTGTCGTGGTAGGCCTCGGAATGCCCGGCGTCGTATTTGGCGCTGAATGGCAGTTCGACGTCGGCTGGGGCGGTGTTGCGGGGCATGGGGTGGACTCCATTCGGTGCAGAGTCCACGCAAGGTAATCAGGCAGCGGTCAAGGAAAGGTGCACGGCAAGTGAAAAAGATGTGAAAGGCGCTCAGCCATCGGCAAGGCGGTAGCCGATGCCATGCACCGTATGCAGCAGCGGCCGGGAGAAAGGCTTGTCGATCTGCTGGCGCAGCGCATGGATGTGGCTGCGAAGCGCATCGCTGTCGGGCGGGTTGTCGCCCCACAGGGCTTCCTCCAGCACTTCGCGGGGCACGACTGCCGGGCTCTTGCGCATCAATACCGCGAGCAGCTTGAGCCCGATCGGGCCGGGATGCAGGCCCTGCCCGGCGCGGCTGACTTTCAGCGTGTCGAGGTCGTAGCGCAGATCGCCGACGCACAGGTCGCGGCGCATGCCGCCATGGCTGCGCTTGAGCACGGCCTCGATGCGCGCGGCCAGCTCCGGCAGGGCGAAAGGTTTCGTCAGATAGTCGTCCGCACCGCTGTGAAAGCCCTGCAGGCGGTCGGCCAGCGCGTCGCGCGCGGTCAGCATGATCACCGGCACGCTCTTGCGTTCGCCGTTGCGCAGGCGTTCGCACAGGCTGAAACCGTCCACGCCAGGCAGCATGACGTCGAGCACGATCAGGTCGTAGTGCTGGGTGGCCGCCAGGTGCAGGCCGGTGAGGCCGTCGGCGGCGCAATCCACGACATAGCCTTTCATGCCCAGGTAGTCGACCAGGTTGGCCAGGATGTCGGCGTTGTCCTCGATGACCAGCAGACGCATCGGCAGTCTCGTAAAAGTGGCCTGGCCGTCAGCGCGGCGTCGGCGGGTTGTGCTGCAGCAGGATGTGTTGCGCGCCGCGGTAGCGTACCGCCAGTTGCGTTCCGGCGGCTTGTTCCAGCCAGTCCAGATCGCGTCGACGGACGGCGATGAACAGAGGAGGAGAGCCGTCGGCCGCCTGCGCCAGCGCCGCCAGCAGCTCGGCACGCTCGATGCGGCGGGCGGCGTCGCGCGAATAATAGCGCGCGGAAAACGGCATGTCCTCGAGGTAGTACAGGCGCTCCACGCTGCCGCCCGGCAGTGCTTCGAGCGCGGCGATCAGCGGCGCGGCAGATTTCAGCGTGTGCGGATGCAGGGCAAGATGGACGCCCGCCACGCTGAGCATCAGCGGGACTGCCAGCACCAGTGCCAGCGCTGTCCGCCGCACGGGTGTCGCATCCAGCAGCGGCAGCAGGCCGCGCGCGATCAGGATGGCGAGAAAGGGCAGGCCCGGCAGCAGGTAGGTCCACAGGATGTTGCCGGCAAAGCTGAAGAACACCGCCGGGGCGAAGCCGGCCGCCAGCAGCAGACGCACGTCGTCGTCGGCCAGTGCCTTGCGCAGCGTGGCGCGGCCGGCACGGCTGCACAGGCGGTGGGCCAGCAGGGCCAGGCCGGCGATGCCCCAGGGAAAGCTCGCCCACAGCAGGAACAGCCAGATCGTGCCGTGCGTCTCGCGGTGGGCGTTGCCGTACAGGTCGCCGGCCCAGCCCGGATCGACGAAGCGGCGGAAATGTTCGCCGAGCAGGAAGTAGTCCAGGAATCCGGGCGTCTTCAGTTCGGCTGCCAGGTACCAGGGCAGCACCAGCACGGCGACCAGCAGGCTGCCGCCCCGCCACGGCAGGGCGTCCGCTGCGCGACGCCAGCGGCCCTTGCACAGCAGCCAGGCTGTGCCGGGCAGGCCGACCAGCACCAGCGCCAGCGGCCCCTTGGCGAGCAGGCCGATCGCCAGGCCGACGAAGAACAGCCAGCCCCACGGTACGCGCCGGCCGCGGCTGGCGAGGGCCAGTGAGACCAGGCTGAGGGTGGTGCCGAAAGCCAGGAAAGGGTCGGTGAGCACCGCGCCGGCGCTGATGAAGGCCAGCGCCATGCTGGCCAGCACCAGGCCGGACCACCAGGCCAGGCGTTCGCTGCCCTGCTGTCGCGCCAGCCTCAGCGTGAGCCACAGGATGCCGATCATGGCCAGCCAGCTCGGCAGGCGGGCGGCGAAGTCATGCACGCCGAACAGTTTCAAGGACGCTGCCTGGGCCCAGAACGAGAGCGGCGGCTTGCCCCAGAAGGGCAACTCGGGAGTGAACCAGGGCGTGATCCAGTCGCCGCGCTCGGCCATCAGGCGGGCGGTTTCGGCATAGCGCGGCTCGGTGGTGTCGCTCATCGGCAGTACGGCCATGCTCAGCAGGCGCAGGCCGAGTATCGCGCACAGCAGCCAGAACAGGCCGAATCCGGTCGTCGGCCGACGGCTGGAATCAGGCATGGCGGCGCGTCTTCCATTCGGCCATCCGGGTGGCGGCGAGGACCAGGTGCTCATCCTGTATCAGGTAGAGCGGCCGCTGCTTGGCTTCCAGATAGGTCTTGCCGACGTACTCGCCGACGATGCCGATGCCCAGCAACTGCATGCCGCCCAGCAAGGCGAGCAGCGCCACCAGCGAGGGATAGCCGGCCACCGGATCGCCGAACAGCAGCGCCTTGGCGACGATCCAGAGACAGTAGAGCCCGCCTGCCAGCGCGGTCAGCGCGCCGGCCATGGTGGCCAGGCGCAGCGGCGCGGTGGAGAACGAGGTGATGCCTTCCAGCGCCAGGCCGGCCAGCGCCGCGTAGCCCCACTTGCTGCGCCCGGCGTGGCGTGCGGCACGGTCGTACTGCAGTACCGCGGTGGGCAGGCCGACCCAGGCGTAGAGGCCTTTCATGTAGCGGTTGCGCTCGGGCAGGCGCAGCAGCGCATCCACCGCGCGGCGGCTCATCAGGCGGAAGTCGCCGGTGTCGAGCGGAATCGGCGCCGGGCTCAGCCGTGCCAGCAGGCGATAGAAGGCGTGGGCGCTGGCGCGCTTGAGCCAGCTTTCGCCGGCACGGCTGCGGCGCTGCATCTGCACCACGTCGGCGCCGGCGCGCCACTGGGCCAGCATGTCGGGGATCAGTTCCGGCGGGTCCTGCAGATCGGCGTCGAGCACGACCACCGCTGCGCCGCGCGCATGCGCGAGGCCGGCGCTCATCGCTGCTTCCTTGCCGAAGTTGCGGCTCAGGCGCAGCAGGCGGAGGTCGGCGCGGCGCGGCTGCATGGCGGCCAGCAGATCGGCGGAGCCGTCGTGGCTGCCGTCGTCGACGAACACCAGTTCGGCGTCCAGGTCGAGCGTATCGAGGACCTGTTCCAGCCGTGCCACGCAGGCTGGCAACACCTCGCGTTCGTTGTAGAACGGCACGACGATGCTGAGCGTGGGCAGGGCGTGCCGTTCAGGCAGGCGTTTGAGCATCTGTGGCTTCATCGAAGACCATCCTCGCGTAGAGCAGGTAGTTGAGCGCGGCGATCGCGCCGCTGGTGCCCGCCTGGGCGAGGGCGGGCGGCCAGCCGGCGGGGCCGTGCAGCACGGCGAAGAGCAGCAGGTTGGCCAGCCAGGCGAGCGCGCAGCTCGCCAGGTAGCGTGGCAGGGCGCGGCGGTGGGCCCTGCGGCTGGCGAAGGTATGGCGGCGCTGCAGCGGATAGTTGGCCGCGGCGCCCGCCATCGCGCCCGCCGCGGTGGCGGCATGGGCATCGATGCCGGCGGCGAGCATCGCGCTCATGCACAGCCAATGGACGAGCGTCGCCGCTCCGCCGGCCAGGGCAAAACGGGCTGGGCGGTGGAAAGCGGCGATGGAGGGGGCGGGGGAGGCGCTGGCGGTGTTCATCGGCCGGCACTATGAGCCGGACGGCGTCGCCGAAACGTCAGGGAAATGTGCAGAAAACGTGAACCTGCGGCATTCGGGCCGCAGCAGGCTTCAGGCGCCGGGCAAGTACGTGCAAGCTGCTGCCTGCCTGCACGGCAGCAGTGCGAGCTCACGTCGTTGGCCGGTTCCGGCCTGCCCGTTGATCTGGCTGCCGATCGGGCAAGGAGGAAATGGAGGCGGCTGCCTTCAGGCCGTCGGCCGTTGTTCGAATCCGTCCGTGGCTTCGTCGTCGGCCGCGCTGACGTCGATGCGCGTGACCCTGGCCTGCGGCGGTCCTTTGTGCGCCCAGCCGATGAAGGCTTCGACAGCCGGCAGCGCGCCGATCACCAGCGCTTCGACGCTGCCGTCGAGCCGGTTGCGCACCCAGCCGCGCAGACCCAGCCGGGTGGCTTCGGCCTGCGCGCTGGCGCGGTACCACACACGCTGGACCTTGCCGTGGATGCGCAGCAGGCGGGCGGCTGGCTGCGGGTCGCCCCGTTCAGGCATAGGCGACTTCCGGACGGGTGCCGCTGAGCCACTGGGCGCGCAGCAGGGCGTCGGTGATGTTGGCGGCGATGTTCTCGTCGCCCAGGCTTTCCATGAAGCCCGAGCGGAACACCAGCGAACCCGGCTGCGAGTTCAGTCCGCACAGGATCAGGTGGGCGCCGCGCTTCTGCAGGTTGCGGTGCAGGGTCTGCAGGATGTCCAGCCCGGTGGTATCCAGGCTGATGACCTTGTCCAGATCCAGGATCACCACGTCGGGGTGGCCGTGCTGCATCAGCAGCAGGTTCTCGAGCTTGTTGGCGGCGCCGAAGAACAGGCTGCCGAACATCTTGTAGGCGAGGATGCGCGGGGTGCCGTCCTCGCGCTGCATCGCTTCGTTGCCGTAGTAGTCTTCCAGCGGCACGCGTTCGATGCGGGTCAGGTCGGACATGCGGTAGATGAAGAACAGGCTGGCCAGCACCATGCCGAGTTCCACCGCCAGCGTCAGGTCGAACACCACGGTGAGGAAGAAGGTGCTGAGCAGGATGGTGCGGTAGCTCAGCGAATAGCGCGCCAGCACCTTGGGCGCGAAGGCGTGCCATTCGCCCATGTTGATCGAAACGACGACGACGATGGCCGACAGCGTGGCGAGCGGGATGGCGCTGGCGAGCGGCGCCAGTGCGAGCACGATCGCCAGCAGTACCAGTGCATGGAGGATGCCGGAGACCGGCGTGCGGCCGCCGGTGCGGATGTTGGTGGCGGTGCGGGCGATCGCGCCGGTGGCGGCGAAGCCGCCGAACAGCGGCGCGGCGACGTTGGCGATGCCTTGTGCCATCAGTTCCTGGTTGGGGTCGTGGCGGTCGTCGATCTGGCTGTCGGCGACGCGGGCCGACAGCAGCGATTCGATGGCGCCGAGCAGGGCAATGGTGAGCGCGGGCGTCACCAGTTTGCCGAGCGTGCCCAGACTCAGTTCCGGCAGGCCGAAGGTGGGCAGTTCCTGCGGGATGCCGCCGAAGCGGCTGCCGATGGTGTCGACCGGCAGCGCGAACAGGGCGTTGATCGCGGTCATGACGATCAGCACTGCGAGCGGTCCCGGCAGGCGTGCCATCCAGCGCACTTTCTTCGCCTGACGGTTCCAGACGACGAGCACCGCCAGCGAGGCGACGGCGACGGCGACGGTGGGCAGGTCGATGGTCGGCAGCGCGGTCCACAGCGCGACCATCTTGGCGAAGAATTCGCCAGGCAGATTGTCGATCTGCAGGCCAAGGAAGTCCTTGATCTGCGAGATGAAGATGACGACCGCGATGCCGTTGGTGAAGCCGATGACCACCGACAGCGGAATGAAGCGGATCATGCTGCCGAGTCTCAGCGCGCCCATGGCGAACAGCAGGATGCCCGACATCATCGTCGCGATCAGCAGGTTCTGCACGCCGTGATCGACGACGATGGCGTAGATGATCGGGATGAAGGCGCCGGTGGGGCCGCCGATCTGCACCCGCGAGCCGCCCAGCAGCGAGATCAGCAGGCCGGCGACGATCGCGGTCCAGATGCCGGCGGTGGGGGTCATGCCCGAGGCGATGGCGAAGGCCATCGCCAGCGGCAGGGCGAGCACGCCGACGGTGATGCCGGCGGAAAGGTCCTGGGCGAAACCTGCGCGGCCGTAGCCGGGCAGGGTGTCGAGGAGTTTGGGTCGGAACTGGATCTTCATGTCGTCTCCGCTGCGAGTCTGAACGAGGCAAACCTGGCTGCCCCTTCGGGCAGCATTACGGAGACGGTCGCCCTCGTCCTGCATGATGCAGGATGATCCAGCGTTTCGAGGGCGTCAGCGGCATGGCTTACTTGACCCGCATGCCGGGTGTGGCACCGGCGTCGGGGGACAGGATGTAGAGCCCGGCGCTCTTGCCTTCGGCGTCCGAGGCGGCCAGCACCATGCCTTCGCTGAGGCCGAACTTCATCTTGCGCGGTGCCAGGTTGGCGACCATGACGGTGTGGCGGCCGACGAGCGTGGCCGGGTCGTAGGCCGACTTGATGCCGGCGAAGACCTGGCGCGGTTTGGGCTCGCCGGCTTCGTCGGTTTCGCCGATGTCGAGTTGCAGGCGGATCAGCTTGTCGGCGCCGTCGACGTGTTCCGCAGCGACGATCCTGGCGATGCGCAGGTCGACCTTGGTGAAGTCGTCGATCGAGATGTGCGGTGAGGCTGTCTCCGCCGCCTGGGCGGCGTGCTGCTGCTGCTCGGCATGGCGCTGCTGGGACGATGCGGTCTTGGCGTCCGCTGCCGGCGCGGCCGGCGCGAGCGATTCGCGGTTGGCTTCGAGCAGGGCGTCGATCTGCTTGCGCTCGACGCGGGTCATCAGGTGGCTGTAGGGCTGGATGGCGTGGCCGGCAGGCAGCGCGGCCCAGTCGCCCTGCCAGTCCAGCGCCGGAATCGACAGGAAGGATTCGACCTGGGCCGCCAGCGCCGGCAGCACCGGCTTCAGGAAGCGGGCGAGGTCGCGGAACATGTTCAGCGCGGTGCTGCACACGGTGTGCAGGCGGGCTTCCTGGCCTTCCTGCTTGGCCAGTTCCCACGGCTTGTGATCGTTGACGTACTGGTTGGCGAGGTCGGCCAGGCGCATGATCTCGCGCAGCGCGCGGCCGTAGTCGCGCTCGTCGTAGGCGGTGGCGATGCTGCCGTCGGCCCAGGCGGCGGCGAAGTCGGCGCAGGCCTGCAAGTCGGTTTCGCCCAGCCTGCCGTCGAAGCGCTTGCCGATGAAGCCGGCGCAGCGGCTGGCGATATTGACGAACTTGCCGACGAGATCGGAGTTCACCTTGGCGATCATGTCGTCGAGGTTGAGGTCGACGTCTTCCATGGTGCCGTTCGACTTGCCGGCGAAGTAGTAGCGCAGCCACTCGGGATTGAGCTTCTGCGCGATGTAGGAGTGCGCGGTGATGAAGGTGCCGCGGCTCTTGCTCATCTTGGCGCCGTCGACGGTCAGGAAGCCGTTGACGCACAGCTGGCTGGGCGTGGCGTAGCCGGCGAACTCGAGCATTGCCGGCCAGAACAGGGCGTGGAAGTAGAGGATGTCCTTGCCGATGAAGTGCACCATCTCGGTGCCGGCCGCAGCGGCACGTGCGCCGTCGGTGTAGTCCTCGACGACGATGTCGCCGCGCTTGTCGGCGAGGTTGCGGAAGCTGGCGAGATAGCCGATCGGCGCATCCAGCCAGACGTAGAAGTACTTGCCGGGGGCGCCGGGGATCTCGAAGCCGAAGTAGGGGGCGTCACGCGAGATGTCCCAGTCGGACAGCTTGTTCTCGCCCTCTTCGCCCAGCCATTCCTTCATCTTGTTGGCGGCCTCCATCTGCAGGCGGCGCGCACCTTGGGCGTTGGTGCCGCGCGTCCATCGGCGCAGGAAGGCGATCGCGCGGTCGTCCGACAGGCGGAAGAAGTAGTGCGTCGAGGTGCGAAGCACCGGCTTGGCGCCGGATACCGCCGAATAGGGGTTCCTGAGTTCGGTCGGGGCATAGGCGGCGCCACAGGCTTCGCAGTTGTCGCCGTACTGATCCGCGGCGCCGCATTTGGGGCATTCGCCCTTGATGAAGCGGTCGGGCAGGAACATTTCCTTGACCGGGTCGTAGTACTGCTCGATCTCGCGGGTGTCGATGAGGCCGGCGGCCTGCAGCTTGCCGTAGATGTCCGCGGCGTAGTCGCGGTTCTCGGGGCTGTGGGTGGAGTGATAGTTGTCGAAGGCGACGCCGAAGGCGGTGAAGTCGCGCAGGTGTTCGCCGTGCACGCGTTCGATCAGTTGCTCGGGCGTCAGCCCTTCCTTTTCGGCGCGCAGCATGACCGGCGTGCCATGGGTGTCGTCCGCACAGACGTAATGCACCGAATGGCCCCGCATGCGCTGGTAGCGCACCCAGATGTCGGCCTGGATGTAACCCACCAGGTGGCCGAGGTGAATGTCGCCGTTGGCATAGGGCAGGGCGTTGGTGACGAGAATCTTGCGGGGCATGTGGTGTCGGGTGTGAAACAAAAGAATGCAAGTTTAGCAAAGCGCGCGAGTGCCGGCCTGCCGCTTGTGGCGCTTGCGTCCGCACCCGATTCCAGCGGCGGCGACCGAGTCGAGTCCTCAGTGCATTTCGCGCAGCAGCAGCTCGACCCGGCGGTTGCGGGCGCGGCCTTCCTCGGTGGCGTTGCTGGTGAGCGGGTCGGCTTCGCCGCGGCCGTCGGCGCTCAGGCGCTCGAAGGCGATGCCGCGTTCGGCGAGATGGGCGGCGACTGCCTCGGCGCGCTCGATCGACAGGCGCAGATTGACCATTTCGCTGCCCTGGCTGTCGGTATGACCAACGACCTTGACCGCGACGCCGGGTTCGGCGGCGAGCAGCGGCGCGATCGCATCGAGGGCGGCGGCGAGCGGTGGGCGGATCGCGGTGCTGCCCGAGGTGAAGCCGTCGGATACCGGGATCTCGATCCTGAAGCCTTGCGCGTCGGCCGTGCCGATGGTGATGCCGGGTGTGCTGCGCGTGGCCTCGTTCATCGCCTGCCGCAGGGCGGGCCAATCGGGCGCCGGTGCCGTCTGGCGGACGAGAGCATGCAGGTGGATCGGGTCGTCGGCGGGCGCGGCTGGCGCGTCGGCCGTGCCGGTGGTGGCGCAAGCCTGCACCAGCAGCGCGGTGCCGAGGATGAGAAGCGTGGAGCGGAGGGAGGCGGAGATGTTCATTGCCGGAAATACGTCGATGGGGCAGAGGCTCTGCCGAGGGTGGAAAGCATACGAAATTCGGGCGCGCAGGCTGGCGGGTCAGCCACTGCCGATCCGTGCCGGCAGGAAACCCCCAATGGTAGCGCGGGTGAGCGTTGGCGGAGGCTCCGGTATGATTCCCCCGTTTCCGCCCGGCTGCGGGCGTTCCGATCATCGAGGAAATACGCAATGAGTCTCGACCAGCAAACCGTAACCGACGTGCTCAAGTCGGTGATCGATCCGAATACCGGCAAAGATTTCGTCTCTGCCCGCTGCATCCGCAATCTGGTGGTGGAAGGCAGCAATGTCGCCTTCGAGGTCGAACTCGGCTACCCGGCGAACAGCCAGCACGAACCCATCCGCGCCTTGCTGGTGGAAGCACTGGCGGCGGTGCCGGGCGTCGGCCGCATCGATGTCACGGTCAACAGCAAGGTGGTGGCCCATGCCGTGCAGCACGGCGTGAAGCTGCTGCCGGGGGTGCGCAACATCATTGCCGTGGCTTCCGGCAAGGGTGGCGTGGGCAAGAGCACGACCTCGGTGAATCTGGCGTTGGCACTGGCAGCGGAAGGCGCGCGCGTCGGCCTGCTGGATGCGGACATCTATGGCCCGTCGCAGCCGCAGATGCTGGGCATCGGCGGCCAGCGGCCGGTGTCCGAGGACGGCAAGACCATGATCCCGCTCGAAGCCCACGGCATCCAGGCGATGTCGATCGGCTTCCTGATCGAGCAGGATACGCCGATGGTGTGGCGCGGCCCGATGGCGACACAGGCGCTGAACCAGATGCTGAAGGACACGGCCTGGCAGGATCTCGACTATCTGCTGATCGACATGCCGCCGGGCACCGGCGACATCCAGTTGACGCTTTCGCAGAGCGTGCCGGTGACGGGTGCGGTCATCGTCACCACGCCGCAGGACATCGCCCTGCTGGATGCGCGCAAGGGCCTGAAGATGTTCGAGAAGGTGGGCGTGCCCATCCTCGGCGTGGTCGAGAACATGAGCATCCACATCTGCTCGAAGTGCGGCCACGAAGAGCACATCTTCGGCCAGGGTGGTGGCGAGAAGATGTGTGCCGACTACAACATTCCTTTCCTGGGGGCGCTGCCGCTGGACATCCAGATCCGTTCCGAAGCCGACGGTGGCACGCCGACCGTGGTCGCCGATCCCGACGGGCGCATCGCCGCGATCTACAAGCAGATCGCGCGCAAGGTGGCGGTGCGCATCGCCGAGAAGTCCAAGGACATGACGCACAAGTTCCCGAACATCGTCATCAAGAATAGTTGAGTGTCCCCGGGCGCACTGCCGCGCCCGGCTCGGGGGGCAGCGCGTCGGCGCAGGCTCGTGCCCCGGCTGAAAAACTGTGGCGCGGAGGCTTTCGTCCGCGGGGTGCTTGTCCTACACTACGCGGCTTTCCCGACCGCTGACGGTCGCAACGCACCCGCTGGAACCCGTGCCCATGTCCATCAAGTCCGACAAGTGGATCCGCCGCATGGCCCGAGAGGCCGGCATGATCGAGCCTTTCGCGCCGGAACTGGTGCGCACCAACGACAGCGGCCGCATCGTTTCCTACGGCACGTCGAGCTATGGCTACGACGTGCGCGTGGCGAATGAATTCAAGATATTCACCAACATCAACTCGACCATCGTCGACCCCAAGGACTTCGATGCGCGCAATTTCGTCGATTTCACCGGCGACGTCTGCATCATTCCGCCGAACTCCTTCGCGCTGGCGCGCACCGTCGAGTATTTCCGCATTCCGCGCAGCGTGCTGACGGTCTGCCTGGGCAAGAGCACTTACGCGCGCTGCGGCATCATCGTCAACGTCACGCCGCTGGAGCCCGAGTGGGAAGGCCACGTGACGCTGGAGTTCTCCAACACCACGCCGTTGCCGGCCAAGATCTACGCCAACGAGGGTGTGGCGCAGATGCTGTTCTTCGAGTCGGATGAGGTGTGCGAGACCTCGTACAAGGACCGCGGCGGCAAGTACCTCGGCCAGACCGGCGTCACGCTGCCGAAGATCTGATCGAGCCTGGCCGCTGACGCCGACAACCGTGAATATGGGGCCGCCTGACGGCCCCTTGTGCTTTTCCCGCTTCAATTCCGGTAATGCCCGCGCAAGATCGAGGGCTTACTCTTCCACTTTTTCCGTCCCGCAAGGACCCCGCTGGAGACGATCAGGATGAGATTCCATTTCCCCATCATCATCATCGACGAGGATTTCCGCTCGGAAAACTCTTCGGGCCTGGGGATTCGCGCGCTGGCGAAGGCGATCGAAGACGAAGGCATGGAAGTGCTCGGCATCACCAGTTATGGCGATCTGACCTCCTTCGCCCAGCAGCAGAGCCGTGGCTCGACCTTCATCCTGTCGATCGATGACGAAGAGTTCTCGTCGCCCGAGGCTTCGGCCAAGGCGATCGCCGATCTGCGCGCCTTCGTCGAGCAGATCCGCTTCCGCAATGCCGAGATCCCGATCTTCCTGCACGGCGAGACGCGCACCACGCGCCACATCCCCAACGACGTGCTGCGCGAGATGCACGGCTTCATCCACATGTTCGAGGACACGCCGGAGTTCATCGCCCGCTATGTGGTGCGCGAGGCGAAGAACTATCTCGAATCGCTGCCGCCGCCTTTCTTCCGCGCGCTGACCCACTATGCGGCGGACAGCTCGTATTCCTGGCACTGCCCGGGGCACTCGGGCGGGGTCGCCTTCCTGAAGAGCCCGGTGGGACAGATGTTCCATCAGTTCTTCGGCGAAAACATGCTGCGCGCCGACGTCTGCAACGCGGTGGACGAACTGGGCCAACTGCTCGACCACACCGGTCCGGTGGCGGCCTCGGAGCGCAATGCGGCGCGAATCTTCAACTGCGATCACCTGTATTTCGTCACCAACGGCACCTCGACCTCGAACAAGATGGTGTGGCACACCACCGTGGCGCCCGGCGACATCGTCGTGGTGGACCGCAACTGCCACAAGTCGATTCTCCACTCGATCATCATGACCGGCGCGGTGCCGGTGTTCCTGACGCCGACGCGCAACCACTACGGCATCATCGGGCCGATCCCGCTGGAAGAGTTCTCGATGGAGAACATCCAGAAGAAGATCGAGGCCAACCCCTTCGCGCGCAATGCGAAGAGCAAGAAGCCGCGCATCCTGACGATCACGCAGTCGACCTACGACGGCGTGGTGTACAACGTCGAGACGATCAAGGAGATGCTCGACGGCGAGATCGATACGCTGCACTTCGACGAGGCCTGGCTGCCGCACGCGGCTTTCCACGACTTCTACGGCGACTACCACGCCATCGGTGCCGATCGTCCGCGCTGCCGCGAGTCGATGGTGTTCTCGACCCAATCGACCCACAAGCTGCTGGCCGGCCTGAGCCAAGCCTCGCAGATCCTGGTGCAGGACTCGCAGACGCGCAAGCTCGACCGCGACATCTTCAACGAGGCCTATCTGATGCACACCTCGACCTCGCCGCAGTACGCGATCATCGCGTCCTGCGACGTGGCGGCGGCGATGATGGAAGCGCCGGGCGGCCCCGCGCTGGTGAACGAATCGCTGAGCGAAGCAGTCGAGTTCCGTCGCGCGATGCGCAAGGTCGATGCCGAGTTCGGCGACGACGACTGGTGGTTCAAGGTATGGGGGCCGGAATTCCTCGCCGAGGAAGGCATCGGCAGCCGCGAGGACTGGACGCTGAAGGCCGGCGAAAGCTGGCACGGCTTCGGCGACCTGGCCGAAGGCTTCAACATCCTCGACCCGATCAAGGCGACGATCATCACCCCGGGCCTGAACATGGACGGCGACTTCGCCGAACATACCGGCATTCCGGCGGCGATCGTCACCAAGTACCTGGCCGAGCACGGCATCATCGTCGAGAAGACCGGGCTTTACTCCTTCTTCATCATGTTCACCATCGGCATCACCAAGGGCCGCTGGAACACGATGGTGACCGAGCTGCAGCAGTTCAAGGACGACTACGACCGCAACCAGCCGCTGTGGCGCGTGATGCCGGAGTTCATCGCCAAGCACCCGCGCTACGAGCGGGTCGGGCTGAAGGACTTGTGCGACCAGATCCACAGCTTCTACAAGGCCCACGACATCGCCCGCCTGACCACCGAGATGTACCTATCGGACATGGTGCCGGCGATGAAGCCCGCCGATGCCTTCGCCAAGATGGCGCACCGAGAGATCGAGCGTGTGTCGCTGGACGAACTCGAAGGCCGCGTCACCGCGATGCTGGTCACGCCGTATCCGCCGGGCATCCCGCTGCTGATCCCGGGCGAGCGCTTCAATGCCACGATCGTGCGCTACCTGAAGTTCGCACGCGATTTCAACTCCCGCTTCCCAGGCTTCGAAACCGACATCCATGGTCTTGTGAAGGGTGAGGACGGCCGCTATCACGTCGATTGCGTGAAGGACTGATCGAGGCTGGCTGTGCCGGCATGAGAAACGACGAGGGCCGCGATCAGCGGCCCTCGTTGCGTCATGCGGTGCCTGTGCTCAGCGGTGGCGGTAGCTGACGAAATCGAAGTCGAAGTCGTTGTCCGCATCGGCGGTGCGCGCATCGCGCCGCTCCTCGACGAAATCGGAACGATCGAAGAGCGGGAAATGGGCGTCACCCTCGACGTCGGCCCAGATTTCGGTCAGTTCGAGGCGGTCGGCGCGGGGCAGCAGGGTGTTGTAAAGCTGGGCGCCTCCGATCACGAAAATGCGCTCGGCGTCCGCGGCAGCGGCGAGTGCGGCCTCCGGAGAGTGGAAAACCTCGGCGCCTTCCGCGCGGAACTGCGTGTCGCGGGTGACGACGATGTTGCGGCGGCCGGACAAGGGCCGACCCAGTGATTCCCAGGTCTTGCGTCCCATCACGACTGGATGGCCCATGGTCATCGCGCGAAAATGCTGCATGTCGGCCTTGAGTCGCCAGGGCAGTCCGTTGTCGCGACCGATCACGCCGTTGCGTGCGACCGCTGCGATCAGGGTGATTTCAGGAGTCGTGCTCATACAGCCACCGGTGCCTTGATGTGGGGATGCGGATCATAGCCGCCGATGCCGAAGTCCTCGAGGCGGAAGGCGAAGATATCCTTCACTTCGGGGTTCATCTTCAATGTCGGCAATGTGCGCGGCGTACGCGAGAGTTGTTCGCGCGCCTGGTCGAGATGGTTCAGATAGAGATGGCAGTCGCCGCCGGTCCAGATGAAGTCGCCGGCTTCCAGCTCGCAGACCTGCGCGACCATGTGGGTGAGCAGGGCATAGGAAGCGATGTTGAAGGGTACGCCGAGGAAGATGTCCGCGCTGCGCTGGTAGAGCTGGCAGGAGAGGCGGCCGTTGGCGACGTAGAACTGGAACAGTGCATGGCAGGGCGGCAGTGCCATCGTGTCCACTTCGCCCGGGTTCCAGGCAGAGACGATGTGCCGGCGTGAATCCGGGCTGCGCCTGATGCCGTCGATCAGCTTCGTGATCTGGTCGACGGTCGTGCCGTCCTTGTTTTCCCAGCGCCGCCATTGCTTGCCGTACACCGGGCCGAGGTCGCCGTTTTCGTCGGCCCACTCGTCCCAGATCGAGACGCCGTTGTCCTTCAGGTAGCGGATGTTGGTATCGCCCTGCAGGAACCACAGCAGCTCATGGATGATCGAGCGCGTATGGAGCTTCTTGGTCGTCAGCAGCGGAAAGCCTTCCTTCAGCGGAAAGCGCATCTGCCAGCCGAAGACGGACAGGGTGCCGGTGCCGGTGCGGTCGGTCTTGCGGTCCCCGTGCTCGAGCACGTGGCGCATGAGGTCTAGGTACTGTCGCATGTTTGAGGGGAGGCAAATAAATGGAGATGGTACATCACCCTCATTACCCACTCCGCGGCTCTGGGGCAAGCAGCATGGGGGGCGTCCGGGTCCCGTCCGTGTGTTTGGCGGATCGTGTGACGAGAAAGGTGCTGGCTCCTGGAGTGGCTGTACAGGAGGGCGGCCAGGGTAGGATGGGTGGAGCCGCAGGCGAAGCCCATCACCTCTGCGCCCCGCAAATGATGGGTTTCGCTAGGCTCTACCCATCCTACTTGTGCTGTTGTTCGTGCCGTCGCTTTACGCGCTGTGGTTCAGGCTGGCGGTGGTGTCTGCGGCGTAGTGGCGGCGTGACGGGCCTGCGTGCCTGGGGGGGCGGGCGAGCGGATTGCTTGTTCATGGATTGGTGTGTTTTTGTTTCATGGGCTGATCAGTATTTCTGTTGAAGTTTTGCCTTGACGGTTTATTTTTGTTGTCTATAATGCCGATCTTTCTCGCGGCGCCGGTGGTTGTTTGGCGGGTGCGGCGGGGTTTGCGGCGGTATTGGGGGTGAGGTTTTTCCGGCGTTTTCCGTGATTGTGTTTTTTGGGAAGCGGTTCGGGAGGTTGACAAGGTTTTGTTTGTTGATCATAATTTCGCTTCTGTGCTGACGGCACGAATCTTTAACAACTTGAACAACCGATAAGTGTGGGTGCTTGGTGGTTGTGGTCCAGTGGCGTTGTGCCACGGTTTCACAATGATTGGGTGCTCATACTGCAAGTCAGTATTTTGAGTACTTTGTAGGATTGAACTTAAGAGTTTGATCCTGGCTCAGATTGAACGCTGGCGGCATGCTTTACACATGCAAGTCGAACGGCAGCGCGGGCTTCGGCCTGGCGGCGAGTGGCGAACGGGTGAGTAATGCATCGGAACGTACCCAGTCGTGGGGGATAACACATCGAAAGATGTGCTAATACCGCATACGTCCTGAGGGAGAAAGCGGGGGACCTTCGGGCCTCGCGCGATTGGAGCGGCCGATGTCAGATTAGCTAGTAGGTGGGGTAAAGGCCCACCTAGGCGACGATCTGTAGCGGGTCTGAGAGGATGATCCGCCACACTGGGACTGAGACACGGCCCAGACTCCTACGGGAGGCAGCAGTGGGGAATTTTGGACAATGGGGGCAACCCTGATCCAGCCATGCCGCGTGAGTGAAGAAGGCCTTCGGGTTGTAAAGCTCTTTCGGCCGGGAAGAAATCGCATTCTCTAACATAGGATGTGGATGACGGTACCGGACTAAGAAGCACCGGCTAACTACGTGCCAGCAGCCGCGGTAATACGTAGGGTGCGAGCGTTAATCGGAATTACTGGGCGTAAAGCGTGCGCAGGCGGTTTGCCAAGACAGGCGTGAAATCCCCGGGCTTAACCTGGGAACTGCGCTTGTGACTGGCAGGCTAGAGTACGGCAGAGGGGGGTGGAATTCCACGTGTAGCAGTGAAATGCGTAGAGATGTGGAGGAACACCGATGGCGAAGGCAGCCCCCTGGGCCTGTACTGACGCTCATGCACGAAAGCGTGGGGAGCAAACAGGATTAGATACCCTGGTAGTCCACGCCCTAAACGATGTCGACTAGTCGTTCGGAGCAGCAATGCACTGAGTGACGCAGCTAACGCGTGAAGTCGACCGCCTGGGGAGTACGGCCGCAAGGTTAAAACTCAAAGGAATTGACGGGGACCCGCACAAGCGGTGGATGATGTGGATTAATTCGATGCAACGCGAAAAACCTTACCTACCCTTGACATGCCAGGAAGCTTGCTGAGAGGCGAGCGTGCCTTCGGGAGCCTGGACACAGGTGCTGCATGGCTGTCGTCAGCTCGTGTCGTGAGATGTTGGGTTAAGTCCCGCAACGAGCGCAACCCTTGTCACTAGTTGCCATCATTTGGTTGGGCACTCTAGTGAGACTGCCGGTGACAAACCGGAGGAAGGTGGGGATGACGTCAAGTCCTCATGGCCCTTATGGGTAGGGCTTCACACGTCATACAATGGTCGGTACAGAGGGTTGCCAAGCCGCGAGGTGGAGCCAATCCCAAAAAGCCGATCGTAGTCCGGATCGTAGTCTGCAACTCGACTACGTGAAGTCGGAATCGCTAGTAATCGCAGATCAGCATGCTGCGGTGAATACGTTCCCGGGTCTTGTACACACCGCCCGTCACACCATGGGAGTGGGTTTCACCAGAAGTAGGTAGCTTAACCTTCGGGAGGGCGCTTACCACGGTGAGATTCATGACTGGGGTGAAGTCGTAACAAGGTAGCCGTATCGGAAGGTGCGGCTGGATCACCTCCTTTCAAGAGAAGAGGGCCGCAGCGGCCAAGTATCCACAACTTATCGGTTGTTCAGGCGAAGAGCCTCGAAGGTGCATGAGAAGAGGGTCTGTAGCTCAGCTGGTTAGAGCACCGTCTTGATAAGGCGGGGGTCGTTGGTTCGAACCCAACCAGACCCACCAGGATGTCAGGGTTGCTTGATGGCTTGGTTGATGAAGACAAGGGGGCTGTAGCTCAGCTGGGAGAGCGGCGGCTTTGCAAGCCGTAGGTCGTCGGTTCGATCCCGACCAGCTCCACCAGGTCATGCGTGTTTCGGGAAGTCAGAGATGGGGTTTGGGCTCAGGTCTCATCTCTGACTTCTTGATCGGCGAGAAGCCGGTTTGAGGTTTGCTCTTTAACAAAGTGGAAGAAGTGCAGTGCGTACTGTAGCCGGTGCGTACTGCAGTTGTGTGATTGCATTGGTTCAGGCTGCGTTGTCAGCACAGTCTGGACCGCACAAACGAGTTCGACCTGTGACGGGGTGCTTCTTTGGAGGCACCAAGGTTATAGGATCAAGCGACTAAGTGCATGTGGTGGATGCCTTGGCGATCACAGGCGATGAAGGACGTGTAAGCCTGCGAAAAGCGTGGGGGAGCTGGCAATAGAGCTTTGATCCCACGATGTCCGAATGGGGAAACCCGGCCCGCAAGGGTCATCCCTGGCTCAATACATAGGCCAGAGGAGGCGAACGCGGCGAACTGAAACATCTAAGTAGCCGCAGGAACAGAAATCAACCGAGATTCCGCAAGTAGTGGCGAGCGAACGCGGAGTAGCCTGCACGACTAAACCATCAGCTCAGCAAAACGGTCTGGAAAGTCCGACGATACAGGGTGATAGTCCCGTATGCGAAAAGCCGGTGGCGGGTCTGAGCGTGCGACAAGTAGGGCGGGACACGAGAAATCCTGTCTGAAGATGGGGGGACCATCCTCCAAGGCTAAATACTCGTGATCGACCGATAGTGAACCAGTACCGTGAGGGAAAGGCGAAAAGAACCCCGGGAGGGGAGTGAAATAGATCCTGAAACCGCATGCATACAAACAGTGGGAGCCCCTGCACAATGGGCTTTCGGTTCTTTCGAGGCGCGCGCAGCGCGACTCAAAAGAACTCAAAGATGAAATAGATCCTGATGAGTTCATCAGTGTAGAAGGTGACTTCGGCTCGCGTAGCGAGACGAAAGGCGCCCCTGCACGATGGACTCGTCGAGAGTCCATCGTGCAGGGGTGACTGCGTACCTTTTGTATAATGGGTCAGCGACTTACGTTCAGTAGCGAGCTTAACCGAATAGGGGAGGCGTAGCGAAAGCGAGTCTGATAAGGGCGTCGTAGTTGCTGGGCGTAGACCCGAAACCGGATGATCTATCCATGGCCAGGATGAAGGTGCGGTAACACGCACTGGAGGTCCGAACCCACTAACGTTGAAAAGTTAGGGGATGAGCTGTGGATAGGGGTGAAAGGCTAAACAAATCCGGAAATAGCTGGTTCTCCCCGAAAACTATTTAGGTAGTGCGTCGTACGGACACTTGCGGGGGTAGAGCACTGTAATCGTTGGGGGGGTCACTGCGATCTACCCCGCGATAGCAAACTCCGAATACCGCAAAGTGATATACGGCAGACAGACATCGGGTGCTAACGTCCGGTGTCAAGAGGGAAACAACCCAGACCGCCAGCTAAGGTCCCAAATGCATGGCTAAGTGGCAAACGAGGTGGGAAGGCATAGACAGCTAGGAGGTTGGCTTAGAAGCAGCCACCCTTTAAAGAAAGCGTAATAGCTCACTAGTCGAGTCGTCCTGCGCGGAAGATGTAACGGGGCTCAAGCCATGAACCGAAGCTGCGGATGTGTCTTTGACACGTGGTAGGGGAGCGTTCCGTAGGCCTGCGAAGGTGTCTCGTAAGGGATGCTGGAGGTATCGGAAGTGCGAATGCTGACATGAGTAGCGATAAAGGGTGTGAAAAGCACCCTCGCCGTAAGCCCAAGGTTTCCTGCGCAACGTTCATCGGCGCAGGGTGAGTCGGCCCCTAAGGCGAGGCAGAAATGCGTAGTCGATGGGAAACGGGTCAATATTCCCGTACCGGTTCTAGATGCGATGGGGGGACGGAGAAGGTTAGGTTGGCCATCTGTTGGAATAGGTGGTTCAAGCGTGTAGGCGTGCCCGGTAGGCAAATCCGCCGGGCTGAGCTCAGGCGTGATAACGAGGCTCTTAGGAGCCGAAGCAACTGATACCCTGCTTCCAGGAAAAGCCTCTAAGCTTCAGTCTAGAATCGACCGTACCGCAAACCGACACAGGTGGGCTGGTAGAGAATACCCAGGCGCTTGAGAGAACTCAGGAGAAGGAACTCGGCAAATTGATACCGTAACTTCGGGAGAAGGTATGCCCCGTTAGCTTGTAGGAGCACATCCGAAGGGCGAAGGGGCCGCAGAGAATCGGTGGCTGCGACTGTTTATTAAAAACACAGCACTGTGCAAACACGAAAGTGGACGTATACGGTGTGACGCCTGCCCGGTGCCGGAAGGTTAAGTGATGGGGTGCAAGCTCTTGATCGAAGCCCCGGTAAACGGCGGCCGTAACTATAACGGTCCTAAGGTAGCGAAATTCCTTGTCGGGTAAGTTCCGACCTGCACGAATGGCGTAACGATGGCCACACTGTCTCCTCCTGAGACTCAGCGAAGTTGAAATGTTTGTGAAGATGCAATCTCCCCGCGGCTAGACGGAAAGACCCCATGAACCTTTACTGTAGCTTTGCATTGGACTTTGACGGGACTTGTGTAGGATAGGTGGGAGGCTATGAAACCGGGACGCCAGTTCCGGTGGAGCCATCCTTGAAATACCACCCTGGTGTCGTCGAGGTTCTAACCCAGGCCTGTGAATCCAGGTCGGGGACCGTGCATGGTGGGCAGTTTGACTGGGGCGGTCTCCTCCCAAAAGGTAACGGAGGAGTACGAAGGTCACCTAGGTACGGTCGGACATCGTACTGATAGTGCAATGGCAAAAGGTGGCTTGACTGCGAGACCCACACGTCGAGCAGGTGCGAAAGCAGGTCATAGTGATCCGGTGGTTCTGTATGGAAGGGCCATCGCTCAACGGATAAAAGGTACTCTGGGGATAACAGGCTGATTCCGCCCAAGAGTTCACATCGACGGCGGAGTTTGGCACCTCGATGTCGGCTCATCACATCCTGGGGCTGTAGTCGGTCCCAAGGGTATGGCTGTTCGCCATTTAAAGTGGTACGTGAGCTGGGTTTAAAACGTCGTGAGACAGTTTGGTCCCTATCTGCCGTGGGCGCTGGAAGTTTGAGAGGGCCTGCTCCTAGTACGAGAGGACCGGAGTGGACGCACCCCTGGTGTACCGGTTGTGACGCCAGTCGCATCGCCGGGTAGCTATGTGCGGAAGAGATAACCGCTGAAAGCATCTAAGCGGGAAACTCGCCTCAAGATGAGACTTCCCCGGGGCCCCGAGCCCCCTGAAGGGTCGTTGAAGACCACAACGTTGATAGGTCGGGTGTGGAAGCGTGGCAACACGTTGAGCTAACCGATACTAATTGCCCGTGTGGCTTGATCCTATAACCTTGAATGCACACTAGAACTCGTTGCACATCACACAACTCACACGCACTTCTTCTCACTTTGGCCCGCGCTCACGCTGCCCGACAGCACGCGCAGGCAACAAGTCACAGTCTGACGACCAGAGCTTTGTGGAACCACCCCTGCCCATCCCGAACAGGACCGTGAAACGCAAACGCGCCGATGATAGTGAGGCACGCCCTCGTGAAAGTAGGTCATCGTCAGACTAATCCATGCGCAACAACGCCCGAGAACTCAACACACTCTCGGGCGTTCGTGCGTCTACGGCCCCACACTTCGAGGCACTTGCGTGCGCCACATGGCTGGAAAACCTGCCCAGTCAACTGGCTGGCCAGCCTATGACCGGAAACAGCGACTGGAGACCCGCTGACTGAGGGGCGTTGAAATGTCGTGATAACATGCAAAGTTGCTTTGCATTCATGGCTCTTGGCATGGTCTGTGATGCCGTAGATGTGATGGGTTTAACGTGCTTGTAGGGTGTCAGTCGGATAGTCTGTCAAGAAGCTGCTTGCGCTCATGTCGGGTGCGAGGGAGCTCCAAAGTGAATGGGTTCAGTCTGGGGTAAACGATGCTGAAGATCTTCAGTCACTATCTTCCGTCTCACACGCTACAACAGGTGTTGTTCGATGCCCTGCTGCTGTTTCTCGTCGTGTTGGGCACGGTCATCTTGCTTGCGCCGCCCGGGGTTCCCGATTGGGCTGTCTTTGCTCCATCCGCCTTGATCTTTGCGTTGCTGATGGTCGGGCTGAATACCGCAATGGGGCTTTATCGTCCTGTACTGCAGCGCTGCAAGCGGCAGGCGTTTGCCCGTGTTGCCCTGTCGCTGCTGGTCAGCATCCCTGTGGCCTATGGCGTTTTCGGGCTGCTGCCCTGGGCCGAGATGGCGCCGCATTCCCTGCAATGGACAGTCGTGCTGCTGCTGTCCTCCTTGCTGCTGATGCGGGGCTTGATCAACCAGAGGCAGGCTTCCGGCCTGTTTTCTCCGCGTGTGCTGATCATCGGTACCGGGGCTGATGCTGCCCAGGTCTATCGCGACCTGACTCGCCCGTTGCAGCGTAGCGTCGAAGTCGTCGGCTTTCTGCGCAGCGGCGGGGACGAAAAGCTCGAAGTCGATGCGAGGCAGGTCCTGCCGGTGCAGGGCTTGCTCGATGTCGTCAGAACCTTGAAGGTCAATGAGATCATCGTTGCCGTGCGCGAGCGGCGCGGCGGTGTGCTGCCTCTTCGTGAACTGCTGGACTGCAAGCTCGAAGGCGTCCGCATTGCCGATCTGTCATCCTTTTTCGAAAGGGTCCAGGGGCAGGTGAAGCTCGATTCGCTCAGGGCGAGTTGGCTGATCTATGGTGACGGTTTCCGGCAGGGTTTGATCCGCACCTTCGTGAAGCGTGTGTTCGACATCTGTGCAGCCTTGCTGTTGCTGATCCTGGCCATGCCGATCATGCTCGTGACGATGCTGCTCATCCTCATCGAGGATGGCGCTCCGGTGTTCTATCGTCAGGAGAGGGTCGGACTGGGTGGCCGGATTGTGCGCGTAACCAAGTTTCGCAGCATGCGTCGTGATGCGGAAAAGGACGGCAAGCCGCGTTGGGCAACGTCCAATGATGACCGTGTGACCAAGGTCGGGCGTGTGATCCGCAAGCTGCGGATCGATGAACTTCCTCAACTGTTCAATGTGCTTGTCGGCGACATGAGCATGGTCGGGCCGAGGCCCGAGCGCCCCTTCTTCGTCGACCAGTTGGCACGGGAAATCCCTTTCTACAACGTCCGGCATTGCGTCAAGCCTGGTGTGACGGGTTGGGCCCAGGTTCGTTACCAGTATGGTGCCTCTGTCGATGATGCGATGGAGAAGCTTCAGTACGATCTTTACTACGTCAAGAACCATACGCTCGTTCTCGACATCCTCGTGCTTTTCGAAACGGTTCGCGTCGTTCTGACGGGCGAGGGGGCCCATTGAGATGCACCGGGCGTACTCCGGTTGAAGGCGAAGGCGTATTGGCTGTCGCCGATCTGAAACGAGAGATCTGAAGTGCTGCAGCTTGCCTTTTGGGGGTACGGCACTGCGGCGCTGGCCTT
The DNA here is from genome assembly GCF_048398245.1 of Thauera butanivorans. Classification (NCBI taxonomy): domain Bacteria; kingdom Pseudomonadati; phylum Pseudomonadota; class Betaproteobacteria; order Rhodocyclales; family Zoogloeaceae; genus Thauera; species Thauera butanivorans. The sequence goes on along the minus strand of NZ_CP183038.1, from coordinate 3,607,885 downwards.
CTTTTTCTTCGGGCTTTATGTCTTCTTCGCATGGCGAGGAGGGCTTCCGGGAGGCGTTCTCCTGGTTGCGGTCGTGCTGTCCTGCCTGTGGGCGGCGACCGAAGCGAGTTCCGTCTATTTTACGGATGCCCCATGGCCGGTGCTGGGTGTTCTGCTCGACTGCCTTCGCGGTGCTGCATGGTTCGTCTTTCTCATCGTCCTGATGCGCCCCTTGTGGGGCACACGCGTGAGATGGCCTGCGTATCTCGCCGCAGGGGTTGTTGGAAGCCAACTGGCTTCACTGGCTTTCGAAGTGTTCATGCCGGGTATCGTGCTGCCGATTCGGCCGATCCTGGTTGCCTGGCTTGCGCATGCGGTAGTGGGGCTGATGTTCATCGAGCACCTCTATCGGGCGCTTCCCGATGCATCCCGATGGGGTATCAAGCCCCTGTGCATCGGACTTGGAGCCGGATACATCTTCGAGCTGTACCTGTTTGCCGATGCGGCCTTGTTCAATCGGATCGATGTTGATGTCATTGCGGTTCGGGGTGTGGCGCATGCTCTGCTGATACCATTGATCGCGCTTTCGGGAACGCGCAGTCCGACCTGGACGCTGCGCATGGCAGTGTCGCGGGAAGTCGTGTTCCATTCTGCAGCTCTCGCCGCTGCCGGGATCTATCTGCTGGTGATCGCCGGGGTGGCCTATTACGTACGTTATTTTGGAGAGAGCTGGGGGCGGGCGTTGCAGATGGCCCTGCTTTTCGGCGGCCTCGTGCTGCTCGGGGCGCTGCTTTTTTCCGGATCACAGCGGGCGCGCCTGAAAGTTCTGCTCAGCAAGCACCTTTTCCCGTATCGCTACGACTATCGTACCGAATGGCTGCGTTTCACCCAGGCTCTGGCTTCGGCGGACAAGGGGCTCGACCTCGGGCAGTCGGTCGTCAAGGCACTGTCGGATCTGGTCGAGAGCCCCGGTGGAGCATTGTGGCTGCGCGACAGCTACGGCAAATTCGCGCCTTATGCTCGCCTTAACCGTCCGGCGGCCGATGTCATCGAGTCGATGGATTCTGAACTGTGCCGCTTTCTCGATGAACGCGAATGGATCATCGATCTCGAGGAGTACCGGAGTCGTCCCCGGCACTACGACGGCCTGGTGTTGCCGGACTGGCTCTCCAGCTTGCCGGATGCGTGGCTCGTCATCCCCCTCAGGAGCACGGATTCGCTGCTCGGTTTCGTCGTGTTGGCAACGCCTCGTGCGCCATTCGATGTGGATTGGGAGGTGCTCGACCTGCTGAAGACGGCCCAGCGGCAGGCCGCAGGCTATCTCGAGCGGATGCTTGCTGCGGAGGCCCTGCTCGAAGCCCGCAAGTTCGACTCCTTCAATCGAATGTCGGCCTTCATCGTGCACGATCTGAAGAATCTCGTCGCGCAACTGTCGCTGATGCTCAAGAACGCGGAGCGCCACGGACACAAGCCCGAATTCCAGCAGGACATGCTCGAGACTGTTTCGCATGTGGAGTCGCGGATGAGGGGGCTGATGACGCAGTTGCAGGAGAAGCGCCCGATCGATTCGCCCCGTGGTGTCGACATCGTGCAGATTCTGCGCAGCGTCTGCGAATCGAAGCGCTGCCAGTCGCCCGTGGTCCAGTTGCTCGACCCGCTTCCCCGCCAGGCGATGGTGCTGGCTCATCGCGAGCGTCTGGAGAGAATCATCGGCCATGTCGTGCAAAATGCACTGGATGCCACAAATGAGGATGGTAAGGTGACCGCTCAGCTCAGTCTTGCCGGTGACGGCAGGGCGAGTCTGGTGATTGCAGATACGGGGTGCGGCATGTCAGCCGATTTCCTTCGCGACCGCCTGTCCCGTCCGTTCCAGACGACCAAAGCCAGCGGCATGGGCATAGGCGTGTTCGAGACCCGCCAGTATCTGAACGAGATCGGTGGCGACCTCCAGTTCGAAAGCGAAGTCGGACGGGGGACGCGAGCAACCATCCTGTTACCATGCTTGTCGGATGGGAGGCAGGATCTACAAGACGGAGCCAGTGAAATTCATGCCTGAAAAGCAGCGGACGCTATTGATCGTCGAGGACGATCCTGCGCTGCAGAAGCAGATGCGTTGGGCCTTCGATGCCTGTGAAACCGTCGTTGCAGACGACAGGGAAAGCGCGATTGCGCAGGTGCGTCGCCATGAACCCGCAGTGGTGACCATGGATTTGGGGCTGCCGCCAGCGCCTGACGATGTCACCGAAGGGTTTCGGCTGTTGCGCGAAATCCTCGTGCTGGCGCCGGACACCAAGGTGATCGTGCTGACCGGCCAGCATGATCGTGAGAATGCGGTCAAGGCGATCGGGCTGGGGGCATACGACTTCTTCGCCAAGCCCTTCGAACCCGAACTGCTGTCGCTCACCATCGAGCGGGCATTTCGGATGCACGACCTGCAGCTCGAGAATGCACGCCTGTCGGCAATGGGGACCAGCCCCCTGTCCGGCCTGCTGACGCGCGATCCCGGGATGCTCAAGATCTGCCGCACGATCGAGAAGCTTGCTTCGGCATCGGTCACCGTCGCCCTGTTGGGCGAAAGTGGAACCGGCAAGGAAGTGCTTGCGCGTGCTCTGCACGCGCTGTCGTCGCGCTCTGCCGAGCGTTTCGTGGCAATCAACTGCGCAGCCATTCCGGAAACCTTGCTGGAAAGCGAGCTGTTCGGCTACGAGAAGGGCGCATTCACCGGAGCGGTGAAGCAGACGCTCGGCAAGATCGAGACTGCCAACAAGGGCACTCTGTTCCTCGATGAAATCGGTGATTTGCCGATGCCCTTGCAGGCCAAGCTGCTGCGCTTCCTGCAGGAACGGGTCATCGAGCGGGTGGGAGGGCGCGACGAAATTCCGGTCGATGTCCGGATCGTGTGTGCCACGCACCGGGATCTGAAGGAGCAGATCAAGGCGGGTGCGTTCCGTGAGGATCTCTATTACCGCCTTGCTGAGATCATCATCGACATTCCCCCGTTGCGTGAACGGGAAGGCGATGCCGTACTACTTTCCCATGCCTTCGTGCAGCGTTATGCGCGCGAGAACGGGCGCGGTTCGATGACATTGACCGACGATGCGATCAACGCAATCGAGGCTCATCCATGGCCCGGCAATGTGCGGGAGCTGGAAAACTGCCTCAAGCGCGCGGTCATCATGGCCGATGGCAACCGCATCACCGCGGACGATCTCGGCTTCGAGACGGTCGAGGAGGATCTCGGGCATCTCAACCTGCGACAGGTCCGCGATGAGGCCGAGCGCCGGGCGGTGCTGCGGGTCCTCGCGCGAACCAACAACAACATTGCCCGGGCGGCTGAAGTCCTTGGAATCAGCCGTCCTTCACTCTACGACTTGATGAATCGCTTCGGTTTGAAGAAGGAGAACGGATCGTGAACAACACTGCAGAGGGCGGGCGGATTTCGGCCTGGGGAGGGCGTTCCCGGGGCCTGGCGCTGGCGCTGGTTTCCGCCGCCTTGTTGAGTGCCTGCAGCGACAGCCCGGAGCAGATGCTTGCTTCGGCGAAAGGCTATCTGTCCAACAACGATACCAATGCAGCAGTCATTCAATTGAAGAATGCCCTGCAGGAGGATGGAAGCCTTGCCGAGGCTCGCTTTCTCCTGGGACGCATCAATCTGCAGCAAGGCGATACGGCGGGAGCGATCAAGGAGCTGCAGCATGCCTTCGATCTCGGCTACGCCAGAACCGAAGTCGTCCCTCTGCTGGCGAGGGCCAGAGTCCGTGCCGGCGAGTTCGATCGCGTACTGGCCGATTTTGCCGACGTGAAACTGGATGAGGATGCCGCGCAGGGGCGCCTGCTGGGGGCCGTGGGCGATGCCCATTTCGGCAAGGCGAATGTTCAGGAAGCCATTCGATCCTATCAACAGGCGCTCACGCTGCGCGCGGCCGATGTCGAGGCCGGCATCGGCCTGGCGCGCGCCCGTCTTTTCAGCAACGACCCGACTGGAGCAGAGGAGGCCATCAAGGCCGTCGTCGCGCACAGCCCCGACAATGGCGATGTGTTGGCCGCCTTGTCCGACATCCTGCTGGCACAAGGCAAGCAGGAAGAGGCGCTCAAAGCCCTGGAAGAGGCCGTGCGCCTGAGCCCCAACCAGGTCGGCTATCACTATGCGCTGGTTTCGCTGCTGTTTCGCAGCGGCCGATACGAAGAAGGGGTGAAGCACTTCGAGGCGATGAAGAAGGCGGCACCCAGCCACCCGTCGACCCGCTATCTCCAGGCCTTCATGGATGCGCGCGAGGGCCGCCTGGCCGAAGCGCGCGATTTGCTGACGCAGGTGCTGAGACAGGCGCCCAACTTCCTGCCCGCGCAACTGCTCGCCGGCTCGGTGCTGCTGCAACTCAACGACCAGGCGCAGGCCCGCAATCACCTGAACACCGTACTCAGCCGTGCCCCTGGCCAGCAATTGGCACGTACTTTGTTGATCACGTCCCATCTGTCCTCGGGCGAAGCATCGCGCGCACTCGAACTGCTGCAGCCGCTGCTCGAGACGCAGCCAGCCGACGCACGCACGCTGGGATTGGCCGGACAGGTATTTCTCGCCAATGGCGATCTGGCCAAGGCTGAGGATTACCTGGAGCGTGCAGCCAAGGCTGCGCCAGAGGATCCTCGGGCCCGCTTGCGTCTCGGCGCGGCCCGTCTGGCCAGTGGCGATGCAGAGGGCGCGCTGGCTGATTTCGAAAGCGCATCGACGATGGACGATTCTGCCATCCAGGCGGACCTGGCCCTGGTCGCAGCCTACCTGCGGCGCGGTGACACCGAGAAGGCGCTCGAGGCCCAGGCCGAGTTGGAGCGCAAGCAGCCGCAGAATCCGCTCGTGTATAACCTGCGTGGCGGGGTGATGCAGGCCAGGCAGGACATTCCTGCCGCGCGGGCTGCGTTCGAGAAAGCCTTGTCGCTCAATGCCGATTTCCTCGCTGCTGCAGTGAATCTTGCGCGCCTGGATCTCGGCGAGCGCAAGACGGAGGAAGCGCTGGCACGGATTCGCGCGATTGCCGATCGCAATGAAAAGAACGCCGAGGCCCGTCTCGCGCTAGCGGACCTGCAGGTCGCAACCGGTGCCGCACCCGCCGACGTGCTTGCCACGCTCGAACGCGCAGAAGCGGCTGCGCCGGGAACCATGGCGCCCGCCCTGGCGATCATCCAGCATCACTTGCGCAACAGGGAGTTCCCGAAAGCGCTCGCTGCTGCACAAAAACTCAGTGCAGCAAACCCGAACGACGTTCGTGCGGTCGAAGCGCTCGCCCGTGCTCAACTGGCGGCCAATGAAACCCAGCAAGGCATAGCCTCCTTGAACCGGCTGGCCACGCTGCGTCCGCAATCCGCAGTACCCTTGATCATGGTGGCCGACGTGCACCGGGGCGCGAAGGACAATGCTGCAGCCGAACAGGCGTTGCGCAGGGCGCTGGCGGTGCAGCCGGATTCGATCGATGCTCAGCAGCGGCTCGCAGGTTTGATGCTCGAACGCGGCGCGCGTGAGGACGCGCTGAAAGTCGCCAAGGCGGTGCAGAAGCAACATGCCGAAAACCCGGCCGGCTACGTGCTGGAGGCGGAGATCGAATCGGCCGGCAATCGCTGGGCCGAGGCTGCGTCGGCATATCGCCAGGCCCTCGAGCGCAGAAGCGGTGGCGATGTCGCGGCTCGCCTGCATTCCGCGCTGATGCGCGCAGAGCGCAAAGGCGAGGCCGACAAGTTCGCCGCCGACTGGCTGCAGCGTCAGCCGGAGGACCTGGTGATGAGAGGCTATCTGGCCGAGCGTGCACTGAGCGAAACCCGTTATGCGGATGCAGTCGATGGCTTCGAGGTGATGAGGAAGATATCGCCCGACAACCCGATGGTGCTCAACAACTTGGCCTGGGCCGCCAACCAGGTCAAGGATCCGAAGGCACTCGAATATGCGGAGCGGGCACTAAGCCTCGCACCGGACAACGCCGCCATCCTCGATACCCTGGGCGTGATCCAGATCGATCATGGCCAGGCCGACAAGGGTTTGGCCAACCTGCAGCGCGCGGTGTCGCTGGCTCCGGATCTCGCTCAGTTGCGGCTGAGCCTGGCGCGCTCGTATGCGAAGCTGGGCCGCAAGGACGACGCCCGCAAGGAGCTCGACATGCTGATGCCCAAATTGCAGGAAAATACCGCCCTGCACAAGGAAGCGATCGAACTGTTGAACTCGCTTTGACGATCCTTTTCGTTTGATTTGAATACCTTGCAACAAGGAATCTGTTCATGACCACCATTGCTGTCGTCGGGCTCGGCTATGTCGGACTGCCGCTCGCCGTCGAATTCGGCAAGAAGCACAGAACCCTCGGCTTCGATCTATCCGCCGACAAGGTTGCGGCCTACCGCGATTTCATCGATCCGACCGGCGAAGTCGCCACCGAAGATCTGCGTGCGGCGACTCGACTGAGCTGCCATACCGATCCTGCGGTGCTGAAGGAAGCGGATTTCATCATCGTCGCCGTGCCCACGCCGGTCGACGATGCGCACCAGCCGGATCTGACGCCGCTGGTGAAGTCGTCCGAAACCGTCGGCCGCAACATGAAGCGCGGGGCGATCGTGGTCTATGAGTCCACGGTCTATCCCGGCGCCACCGAAGAGGTCTGCATTCCCATCCTCGAACGTGAATCCGGCCTGGAATGGAAGAAGGACTTCTTCGTCGGCTACTCGCCCGAGCGCATCAATCCGGGCGACAAGGAACGCACGGTGACCAGGATCGTCAAGGTCGTGTCCGGCGACACGCCCCGGACGCTGGAGACGGTGGCGCAGGTATACGGTTCGGTGATCACCGCCGGCGTCTGCCCGGCCAGCTCGATCAAGGTTGCCGAAGCGGCGAAGGTCATCGAAAACACCCAGCGCGATCTCAACATCGCGCTGATGAACGAATTGGCCGTCATCTTCCACAAGATCGGCATCGATACGCTGGAAGTGCTCAAGGCGGCCGGTACCAAATGGAATTTCCTGCCGTTCCGGCCCGGCCTCGTCGGCGGCCATTGCATCGGCGTCGATCCCTACTATCTGACGCACAAGGCCGAAATGCTCGGCTACCACCCGCAGGTCATCCTTGCCGGCCGCCGGATCAACGATGGCATGGGCAAGTACGTCGCCGAGCAGACGGTCAAGAAGATGATTGCCGCGGGCTCCAGCATCAAGGGCGCCGATGTCGTCGTGCTCGGCCTGACCTTCAAGGAAAACTGCCCCGATCTGCGCAACAGCAAGGTCATCGACGTCATCCGCGAGCTGCAGAGCTACGGCTGCAAGGTCCACGTCCATGACCCGGTGGCCGAATCTGCCGAAGCCGAGCATGAATACGGCGTAAGCCTCTGCACGTGGGATACGCTGCCGCAGGCGCAAGCCATCGTGGCAGCGGTGGCGCACCAGCAGTACCTGGACATGCCCGTTGCCGAGTTGTTGCAAAAACTCTCGCCCGGTGGCGTGTTCAGCGACGTAAAATCGGCTTACGATCCGGCGGTGCTCGAGGCCGCAGGGGCAGTTGTCTGGCGCCTGTAAGGGCCATCGTATCGGGGAGGCAGCGATGACGAAGCAGTCCGTAGTGATCCGCTCCAGTTTTGGCCATCCCGGATTTTTCTGGAATGGCATGAAATGGGTGCTCGGACTCTTGATCGCGCTGCCTGTGCCAACTGCGTTTGCCATCGACAAGCGCCTTGCCGAGCAGGCCCGCTATCTGGCGCGAGAAGCCCTGAGCTACGAGCATGGCGAAGGGGTTCCGCGTGACCAGCCCTACGCAGCCCGACTCTATTGCGAAGCAGCTCGCCTGGGCGACGTCGAAGCGATGTACTCCCTGGGCTGGATGTATGCCAATGGCCGTGGCGTCGAGCGCAACGACGCCTATGCTGGTGCCTTGTTTGCCCAGGCAGCCCGCAAGGGCCACGAGCATGCCAGGAAGATGCTGCGCTACACGGGAGATGACACGCGCGCGAAGCCCGAATGCCTGCGCAGGCCGGCAGACGTGGTGCGGGAGCGCTGGCCGATCGATGGCCTCATCGCACGCCTGTCGCCGGAGCGACGCGAAATCGCCCGCCTGCTGTCGGAGCTCTCGCCGAAGTACGGCATCCAGCCCGCACTGGCGCTGGCCATCGGCCTGACCGAGTCGGCACTGAATCCGCAGGCCCTGTCGCCCAAGAACGCGATGGGCGTCATGCAACTGATTCCGGAGACCGCCGAGCGATTCAACGTCAGCAAGCCCTACGATCCCGAGCAGAACATTCGTGGCGGTCTGGCCTATCTGCGCTGGTTGCTGGCCTATTTCGAAGGCGATGTCGCCCTTGCCGCGGCTGCCTACAACGCGGGGGAAGGGGCGGTCGACCGCCATCGCGGCGTGCCGCCTTATCGTGAGACGCAGGCATATGTCGAACGTATCCTTCGCCACGTCGGGCAGGCACATCACCCCTACGACCGCAGCGTCGTCTCACCCAGCCGGATGCTGCGCAACCTGCGCCTGGCCGCACAGAAAGGGAGCGGCACATGAGTGCTGAGCAGCAGCGCGCAGCGCACGCCGGGATTCGCCGGCGGGTGCTGCAATCGGTTTGTACGTTCGCTGCGCTGACGGCATTTCCTGCGCTTGCGCGGGCTAATCTGGTCGATATCCTGCCCGGCATCAAGCCTTCCGTCGTTGCGGTCGGCACCTATCAGCGTACCCGCAGCCCCGCCTTCCAGTTTCGCGGCACGGGCTTCGTCGTCGGCGATGGGCGCATGATTGCAACCAATGCCCATGTGCTTCCGGAAGCGATCGCAAGCGAGAACATGGAAATGCTGGTAATCGTCGTCCCCGGCAAGGACCAGCAGGGGACGGTTCGGCAGGTCAGCCGCGTTGCCAGCGAACGCAGCCGCGACCTTGCCGTGCTCCGGCTCGAAGGCGGTGAGGCCCTGCCTGCCCTGAAGCTGGCTGCGCGGGAGCGGGTGCAGGAAGGGCAGGAGATCGCATTTACCGGCTTCCCCATCGGTGCCGTGCTAGGCATGACGCCGGTCACGCATCGCGGCATCGTCTCCGCGATCACGCCGATCGGCATTCCCCAGGGCAATTCACGCGATCTCAATCCCGCCCTCATCCGGCGGCTCGCCAACGACGTGTTCCGCGTCTATCAACTCGATGCCACGGCTTATCCCGGCAATAGCGGTAGCCCTGTGTTCGACCCGAAGACAGGGGAGGTCATCGGCGTCATCAACATGGTGTTCGTCAAATCGACGAAGGAAAGCGTGCTGTCCGATCCCTCGGGGATCAGTTATGCGATTCCCGTGGAGTATCTGCACAGGCTGCTGGGGAACGCCCCCTGAACGATGCCGGGCTGCATCTGTGGCGGCAGGCGTAACAAAAACCCGCGGGGCCAGTGGCTGCGCGGGTTTGTGCTGCTTCCGGGTGCTGCTCGGTGCTTTGAAGTGGTCCCGTCACCAGGAATCGAACCTGGATCTGGCGCTTAGGAGGCGCCCGTTCTATCCATTGAACTATGACGAGCCGACGAACCGCACATTCTAGCCGTTCGGCGGCGGCTCACCAAGAGGGGCGGCCGTATTGCGAAGCGGCGGCAGCAGGAAGTCCTGCGGGCGGCGGGCGAGGCGCTGCAACAGCATGCGGCCCAGGCTGCGGCCCTGGGCGAAGCTGATGCGGCGTGCCCGCATGGCGACGGTCAGGGTCAGCGTGAAACTGACGACCAGGTTGACCAGGCCGATCAGCAGCACGCCGGACAGTCCCAGCATCGCCGCTTGCCAGGACAGCGCGAAGTCGAGCGCTGCCGAGGCGTAACCCAGATAGGCTGAGGAAAAGGCAATGTGGCGGATGTCGAGCGGCAGCCCGAACAGCATCCCCAGCGCTGTCGTACCGCCCAGCAGGAAGCCGAAGAAGAAGTTGCCGGCCAGCGCGCCCAGATTGTTCTCGACGTAGCCGGCGATCCGCTGCATCCGGGCCTCGCCGAACAAGTGCCGCGGCCACCGCAACTGCAGCAGGCGCTCCGGTATGCGGTAGTAGGCGCAGAGATTGTCGTAGTAGCCCGCGATCAGGCCCGACAGGAACAGGCACACGCCTGCGACGGCGGCAAAGAACAGCGCACCGCTGCGCGGGTCGATTTCCGCAAGCAGATGATGTGCCTTGTCCGGATCGACGAAATGCGCACCCGTCGCATGATGGATGGCCGTGCCGACCAGGATCGCCATCGGAATGGCAGTGCCGAGGTTGCCGAGGATCGCGGCAAGCTGGCTGCGAACCGTGCGTGCGATCAGGTCTGCCAGGGCTTCGAGGTCGCGTGTGCTGCCGCGCGCTTCGCCGATCGAGGCGGCGATGGCGTTGGCGGTCATCGCCGGCTGCTTGGTGGCCACGGTGCCGCCAAGGATGTGGATCAGGGTAAAGCCGAGCCCGTAGTTCAGGCAGAAGGCCAGGGCGGCGTTCAGCGGCGCCATGCCTTGCGCGCCCAGCACGAGCTTCATCCCCGACATCAACGCGATGATGACGCCCCCGAGCATGGCCGAACGAAGAATGCCGAAATATTCGCTGCGTGTGCTGGTGATGTATTTCTCGCCGGTCTTGCTGGCGCTTTCGGTCATGCGCAGCGACAGGATCTCGACGTTCTGGCTCCAGTAGTCGGTCAGATTGTTCTTGCGGCATTCCGCCCACACCAGGGTCTTGAACAGGCGTACCGCACGCGGTGCGACGTCGGCCAGCATGCGGCGCTTGCGCAGTTCGTTCAGCATCGACACCAACTCGTCGATGCGGTCGAGGTGTTGGCGCAAGCGTTCGAGCTTGAAGGTCAGTGTCAGGCTGGTGCCGAGCTTGGTCGCGCGCTTGCGCACCCGTTGCAGCACTTCGTCGCACTGGCCCAGCATCACGGTCAGGTGGAGATCGTCGGTGACGAGTGCTCCGGGGGTGGCCCACCAGTCGCTGTAGTGGTCGATATAGACCAGCAGTTCGGCGTTCTGCGCCAGGAAGGGCGATTCGTACTCCTCCAGGTTCGGATCGATGCGAACCAGCTCCGGGTCCAGGCCAATGGCCGAGACGTGATAGGACAGCACCCGGAGCGATTCGAGAATCTCCCCCACTGCCGGCGGCAACGGGCCCGCATCCTCTTCGGCCATCGGCTGCTCATCGCCGACCAGTACTGCGATCAGATCCAGCCAGACTTCGTCGCTGACGCCGTTGACCCAGATTTCGTCGTCGCTGCGGTGGAACACGATCGACAGCAGATCCTTGAGGTAGCTCGTGTCGCGTACTTCGGGCAGCAGGCGGTGCGAGATGCGGTTCGCCGTCTCGGTGAAGAAGCCGGTGGAGGGAAGCAGGCCGGAGGAAACGTAGAGTGACACCTGTTTGCGCTCGGCAAACAGCTGCATGAGCGCCGCTCGTACCTGGGCAAGCAGTTCCGGCCGGCGTGCAAGGCAGTGCGTCAGGGTGCGGAGGTTTTCGGTGGCCTTGTCGATCTGGGTTGAGTGCCGGGGGCGCAGACGATCGACCAATGCTACCCATGGGGCAACCGGATCTTCATCGGTGTTGGCAAAGCGTTGAAGAATATCTTCCATCAAGTGTTCCCTGCGTGGCGGTCGCGCATCGTCCAGCATGGCCGGACGGCGCTGCATTATCGGGCAAAGTGTCCGAACTGCGAGCGGGCGGCTAGAATTCGGGATTGTCTGCTGCTGGCCGAGACCCGGCCGATCTCACGCCATGCCCCTGTTGTCCGTAGAAAACGCCTGCCTTGCCTTCGGCCATGTCGACCTGCTCGACAAGGTTTGCTTCCAGCTCGACGCTGGTGAACGTGTGGCGCTGATCGGGCGCAACGGCTCGGGCAAGTCCAGCCTGCTGAGGGCAGTGGCCGGGCAGGCCGCGCTGGACGACGGTATCGTGTGGCGCGAAACCGGGCTGGTGACGGCCTATGTGCCGCAGGAGGCCGACTTCGATCTCGAGCGCGACGTGTTTGCGACCGTGGCCGATGGTCTGGGCAATGCCGCCCGCCTGCTGGTCGACTACCATGCCGCGATGATGGCGGTGGCCGAGCAGGCGACGCCCGAGGCGCTGGCGTGGCTCGATACGCTCCAGCACGAGGTCGAGGCGGCCGACGGCTGGCGCCTCAACCAGCGTGTCGAGCACATGCTCGCCAAGCTCGGACTGGATGCGAGCGCCAAGGTTTCCAGCCTGTCGGGCGGCGGGGTCAAACGCGTATCGCTGGCGCGCGCGCTGGTGGCCGAGCCGGATCTGCTGCTGCTCGACGAGCCGACCAACCATCTCGACCTCGACGGCATCCTCTGGCTCGAGGGCCTGATCCGCGAGTTTCGCGGCGCGGTCATCGTCATCACCCACGACCGCGTGTTCCTCGACAACATCGCGACCCGCATCATCGAGCTCGATCGCGGCCGGCTGGCGAGCTATCCGGGGCGCTTTGCCGACTACCAGCGGCGCAAGGCAGAAGAACTGGAAGCCGAGGAAAAGGCCGCGGCGCGCTTCGACAAGTTCCTGGCGCAGGAAGAGGTCTGGATCCGCAAGGGCGTGGAGGCGAGGCGCACGCGCAACGAGGGCAGGGTGCGCCGTCTCGAAGCCTTGCGCCGCGAGCGCGCCGCGCGCCACGATCGCCTCGGCGACGTCAGCCTGGCTGTCGACCGCGGCGAAAAGAGCGGCCAGATGGTGGCCGAGTTGGAACACGTCTCGAAGCGCTATGGCGATCGTGTGGTGGTGCGCGATTTTTCCACCCGCATCATGCGCGGCGACCGGATCGGCTTCATCGGCCCCAACGGCGCAGGCAAGACCACGCTGCTCAAGCTCATCCTCGGCGAGATCGAGGCCGACGAAGGCATGGTGCGGCGCGGAACCCGCCAGACCGTGGCCTACTTCGACCAGTTGCGTGCCCAGCTCGATCCCGAGCTGCCGCTGACCGAAGTCATCAGCCCGGGCTCGGATTACGTCGAGATCGGCGGCGAGAAGAAGCACGTCATCGGCTACCTCGGCGACTTCCTGTTCGCGCCCCAGCGTGCGCGTTCCCCGGTCAAGTCGCTGTCCGGCGGCGAGCGCAACCGCCTGCTGCTGGCGCGGCTGTTCGCCCGCCCGGCCAACGTCATGGTGCTGGACGAACCGACCAACGATCTCGACATCGAAACGCTGGACCTGCTGGAAGAACTGCTGGCCGGCTATGACGGCACGCTCTTTCTCGTCAGCCACGACCGCGCTTTCCTCGACAATGTCGTCACCCAGGTGATCGCTGCGGAAGGCGACGGCCGCTGGGGCGAATATGCCGGCGGCCATGCCGACTGGCAGCGAGTGCAACGGGCGCGGGAGGAGGAGCAGGCCAGGCGCGATAGTGCGAAACGGACTTCGGCTGCCCCTGCCGACAAGCAGCGGGCAGCCGAAGCCAGGCCGGAGAGCGGGACGGCCAAGCGTCCGGCGAAAATGTCCTTCAACGACAAGCGCGAACTGGAGGCGCTGCCGGACCGGATCGCAGCGCTGGAGGACGAGCAGACGGCCCTGCATGCGCGCATGGCCGATCCCGCGCTGTACCAGCAAGCGCCGCAGGACGTGGCGCAGATCAAGGCCCGTCTCGAAACCCTCGAAGCCGAGATCGAGGCCGCCATGCTGCGCTGGGAAGAACTGGAGTCGCGTGCTGCATCCTGACGGTCGAGTGCGCTGCGCGATGGGCCGCAGGCGCCGTCAGAAGTCACCGGCCTGACGGAGCCAGGCCGAGGCACCCACGGCGCCGAGAAACACGGCGGCGTGGAATGCCGCCAGCCAGCGGTAGCGCCGTGCGATCCGGTCCGGGTCGAGATCCGAAATCAGGTAGAGCCGGCCGTCCGCCGGTTTGCGCATCACATGCGCTTCGGGCGCGGCCATCAGTTCCTGCCGTTGGCGCTGGACTTCGCGCTTGGCCGCCTGCCGTGCCAGCTCCCATTCGTGCAGGTCGAGTTCGCCGCTGCCGTCGAGGTCGAAGCGTTGCAGCAGCGTCTTTCGATCCCGCTTCCAACTGGCCAGCAAGTCGCGGGTCTGTGTGCGGCTGTCGAAGTTTGGGCAGGCTCCGCCGAGGGTGGCGAAATCGCCCAGCGCATACACCGTGTCGTGGCGGATCAGCGACCATTGCGTGTAGCGCATGTCGCCGACCGTGCTGACATCCCGGCGCCGCACCAGCATGTCGGCGCCTTCGGGGTCGATCGCGCATGTGCCGCTGCCGTCGTCGAGCAAGAACGAAGTGTCGCTTTCGACCGTACTGACGATCTGCCACGTGCCCTTGGTCTGGCGGCGTTCGGTCTGCACGCGGTACCACAGCACCGGCAGGCCGTTCATCGGCGAATGGAGTGGGCTGCCGTCGAGCGGCCGGACCCTGCCGCGCAGTTCGACGTAGCCTTGCGCCGCCGAGGCGATCCGCGATGTCGGCGTGTCGGCGATCAGCCGCGAATGCCGTAGCGCGCGCACCCAGCCATACAGGCCGGTCGCGGCCAGAAAGGCCAGCGCCGCGGCGGCGTGCCATCCTGTCCCGGCCCGGAACAGACCGGTGGCGACGCCCAACTGAAGCAGCGGCAGCGCTGCGTCCAGCCGGCTGTGGATGAGGCGGACAAGCATGCGAGGATCGGCTGCGTATGGCCGGTTCAGCCTTTGAACAGTGCCTTCAGATCGACATCGGCTTTTTCGGCACTGGAGAACTGCAGCAGGGCTTGGGCGCTGAAGGCGAACAGGCGGGCGACGATGAGATCCGGGAATTGTTCGATGCGCACGTTATGCCGGTTGACCGCCTCGTTGTACCACTCGCGCCGGTCGGCAATGCTGTTCTCGAGCGTGCTGATGCGACTCTGCAACTGCGCGAAGTGTTCGTTCGCCTTCAGTTCCGGATAGGCTTCGGCAACGGCGAAGATCTGGCCCAGGCCAGCGCGCAGCACGCTCTCCGCCGCGCCCAGGGCACCGACATCGTGCGTTTCGCGTGCCGCGGCCACGCGTGCGCGGGCCTCGGTGACGCGCGCCAGCGTGGCCTGCTCGAACTGCTTGTACTGGCGGCATACCTCGACCAGTTTGGGCAACTCGTCGTGGCGCTGCTTGAGCAGCACGTCGATGTTGGCCCAGGCCTTGGCGATGTTGTGCTTGAGATTGACCAGCCCGTTATAGACGAGCACGCCATAGACCAGCCCGAGGACGAGTACGCCCATTACCAGTGCGCTGAAGGTGTTCATGTGTTCGACTCCAGAAAGTTTGTCCGGTCAATGTGTGGTCAGGCGATTCAAGGCTTCCTCGGGGGCGCCGAGGCGCCTGAGCAGGGTTTCGCGCGGAATCCGCAGCAAGGTGTCGAGTTCGGCGAGATCGTCCGGCAGGCCGGGGTCATCCCAGCCGCGGGCGAGATGCCTGGCCAGGCGCGCCGCCAGACTCACTGTCCTGACCCGCGGGTCGCTTTGCTGGCTGTCGTCGAGCAATTGCGTCAGCAGCGCCGGCAGGCGCCATGCGCGGATCAGACCGAGCTGGAGTTCATTGGCCGTGATGCCGAATACCTGCCGCTGGGCATCCGCCGAGCGCATGCGGCGATCGGCGGTCTGCAGCGCATAGACCTGTTCGGTCAGCGCCGGCGCATGGATCCAGCAGACGATTTCGGCCGCTTCGTGCAGCGACGCGGCGACGGTGATTTCCTGCACGTCGAGGTCGTGCCGCACGATCGCGAACTCCCGCGCCAGCCCGGCGATGCGGCGGGCGCGGACGATGACCCGCAGCACGCCGACCAGCGCACGCGGATTCTGTCCGAGCGTGTCCTCCACGGTCGGCAGCGTGCCGAACAGGCGGAAGAATGGCTCGATACCGATCATCATCAGCGCGTGTTCGATCGTGGTGACATCGTGATTCTGGGACTGTCGGCGATGCGTTTCCAGGTGCGTGAGCAGGCGCATCGTCATCAGCGGATCGGCCAGCACGGTGGCGGCAAGCCGGCGGCTCCCGGCATGCTCCGGGTCACGGTGCAGCGCCTCCAACTCGCGTGCCGTCTGGCGCAGCACTGGCAGCGGCCGTTGCGTGAAGTACGCCACGTAGGCGTCCACCGAGGGCAGAGGGGAATGCAGGGTGCTCATGGGCATGCTTGGAAATCCGGGGTTCGGAATGGCTATCGGCCGGTGTCGTTCAAACTGAAGCCACCTGCCGGGGCGGCCTTTCTTTCTATGGCGCTATAATTATGGCGAATCACACTGAGACGGTCTGTGACATTCCACCGGCAGGAGAAGCCCGAGTGAAGCTTTTCAACGCTTTTGTGATCGACCGGCAGGCGGGCGTCAGGCCCGCTTGCGGGGCGATGGCGTTCCGGGAATGACCGTGGACGGCAAACTCCCCCGGATTCTCGTGGTGGACGATTCGCGCATGGTGCGGGCGTCCATCCTGAAGAGTGTCCGGGGCCGCTTCGAGGCGCGCGAAGAGGTTGATGGCGAAGCGGGCTGGGAGGCCTTGCTGGTCGACCCCGCGATCGATCTGGTCCTGACCGACATCGGCATGCCGCGCCTCGACGGCTTCGGCCTGCTCGAACGGATCCGCTCGTCCAAAGTGGCACGAGTGCGCGGCCTGCCGGTCGTGATCATTTCGGGCGATGAGGACGAGCATGCGCGCGAACGCGCCCTCGCGCTCGGCGCGAATGGTTTCATCGCCAAGGGCATGGGCAGCGTGGAACTGCTGGCGACGCTCGATTCACTGGTACGTCTGTCGCAGACGCAGACCGAACTCGAGCGCAGCCGGGAAGCGCTCGCGAGCAACAGCCCGAAGGATCCGGAAAGCGGCCTGGTCAGCCGGGCCTATCTCGAGCACCATGGCGAGCAGGCATTGGCCGAAGCCCAGCGGCGACAGACCGGCATCGCGGTGATGCTGATCGAACTCGACGACTACGAAACCTTGCTCGGGCGCCATGGTCTGCATGTCGTTCAACTGATCGTGCGCAGGTTGACCAAGATGGTCACGGCGCGGATTCGCACCGAAGACAGCGTGTCGCAACATTCGGCGACGCAGTTTGCGCTGTTGTCGCCTGGCATCGACGTGGTGTCGAGCTGCGCTTTCGCGCTCCGTCTGCGGAGCAGTTTCGAAAAGCTGGTGCTCGCCTATCGTGAAGAGCACATCCGCGTGACCGTGACGATCGGCGTGGCCAACTCCGCGGTCGATGGCCATGGCAAGGTCAGCGAGTTGCTGGACATTGCCCAGGAGCGCGTGCGACAGGGACACGAAGCGGGCGGCAACTGCGTCTTCGCGGACCACGGCAAGGTCGAGCCCGGATGGGTGGAGCGCCATGCCAAGCGGATTTGCAGTGTCGATGCAGCGCTGCGTCAACTGCGTGCCGGCGCGATCGGGGAAGTCGAGGCGCGCCTGCCCGACATCATCGGCGCGCTTATGCCGCTATTCGAATTGATAGAATCTCGACTCCACTGCGGGTTGCCGATCGAGCAGCTCGAACGATACCAACATGGATCGGACGCTGGCAGTGGCGGGATGGATGGCATCCAAACCACCATCTGAGTCGTAAATTGCCGCTCGTGGCGAAGGCGCTTTCCCGGCGCGTCGGCATGGGCGGCTTGTCATCCGCCAATGAGGGAATGAGAGGGAGAGGAAGCAATGACGGATTACCAGCAATTTCACCGCCGCTCGATCGAGGATCGTGACGGGTTCTGGGCCGAACAGGCCCAGCTCATCCACTGGAACAAGCCGGCCGAACAGATCTGCGACTTTTCGAGGCCACCGTTCGTCAAGTGGTTCAAGGGGGGGGAAACCAACCTTTGCTACAACGCGGTGGATCGCCATGCCGCCGCGCGGCCGAACGACCGCGCACTGGTCTATATCTCGACCGAGACCAACGAGGAAAAGGTCTACACCTTTGCCGAGCTGCAGCGCGAAGTCGAGCGCATGGCGGCCATCTACAAGGAGCTCGGCGTCAAGCGCGGCGACCGCGTGCTGATCTACATGCCGATGATCGCCGAGGCCGCGTTCGCCATGCTGGCGTGCGCGCGAATCGGTGCCATCCATTCGGTGGTGTTCGGTGGTTTCGCCGCCGGCTCGCTCGCCACCCGCATCGACGACGCCAAGCCGGTGCTGATGGTCAGCTCGGATGCCGGCATGCGCAATGGCAGGCCGGTGCCCTACAAGCACCTCGTCGACGAGGCCTGCAAACTGGCCGAGTTCCCGCCGGCCAAGGTGCTGATCGTCGACCGTGGCCTGGACAAGGACTTCCCGCGTGTCGAAGGCCGCGACGTCGATTACGCCGAATTGCGCGCCAGGCACATGGACGACCAGGTGCCGGTCGAATGGCTCGAATCGTCCGAGCCGAGCTACATCCTCTACACCTCCGGCACCACCGGCAAGCCGAAGGGCGTGCAGCGCGACACCGGCGGCTACACGGTGGCGCTGGCGGCGTCGATGAAGCACATCTTCACCGGCGAGGCCGGCGAGACCATGTTCTCGACCTCCGACATCGGCTGGGTGGTCGGCCACAGCTACATCGTCTACGGCCCGCTGATCGCCGGCGTGGCCACGATCATGTACGAAGGCACGCCGCTGCGCCCGGATGCCGGCATCTGGTGGCAGATCGTCGAGAAGTACAAGGTCAGCGTGATGTTCTCCGCGCCCACCGCCGTGCGCGTGCTGAAGAAGCAGGACCCGGCCTTCCTCAAGAAGTACGACCTGTCCTCGCTCAAGCACCTGTTCCTGGCCGGCGAGCCGCTGGACGAAACCTCGCACCGGTGGATCATGGAAGAACTGGGCATCCCGGTCATCGACAACTACTGGCAGACCGAAACCGGCTGGCCGATGCTGGCGATCTGCCGCGGCGTCGAGCAGAGCCCGATCAAGCTCGGTTCGCCCGCCTTCCCGGTGTATGGCTACGACCTGCGCATCTTCCGCGAGGACGGCAGCGAATGCGGCGCCAACGAGAAAGGCATCGTCGGCATCGTCCCGCCGCTGCCGCCGGGCTGCCTGTCCACCGTGTGGGGCCAGGACGACCGCTTCGTGTCGACCTATTTCAGCACTTTCTCCGACCCGGTGGTGTATTCCTCGTCCGACTGGGGCATCAGGGACGAGAACGGCTATCACACCATCCTCGGCCGCATGGACGACGTCATCAACGTCGCCGGCCACCGCCTCGGCACGCGCGAGATCGAGGAAGCCGTGCAGTCGCACCCGGCGATCGCCGAGGTCGCCGTGGTCGGCGTGGCGGACGAGGTCAAGGGCCAGATGCCGATGGCCTTCGCGGTGGTGAAGAATGCCGCCGACGTCGATACGCCCGAAAAGCGCGCTGCGCTGGAGAAGGAAGTAATGAAGAAGGTCGACGAAAGCCTGGGTGCCATCGCGCGTCCGGCCCGTGTCCACTTCATCGGCGGGCTGCCCAAGACGCGTTCGGGCAAGATGCTGCGCCGCTCGATCCAGGCCCTGGCCGAAGGCCGCGATGCAGGCGACCTGACGACGATCGACGATCCGAGCACGCTGGATCAGATCAAGGAGGCCTTGAAGAGCTGATGCTGCTGCGCTCTTGCTGAAAAACCGACAAGACCAGGATAACCTGGTCCTGTCGGCAGTCTGGACGGCCCCACCCAGGTGGGGCCGCCTGCTTTCAACCTTGTTCGAGGCTGCGGGCGATTTCCCCGTCGATCGTGCGCCATAGCGGGCGCATGATCATGCGCATGTTGCGGACGATGCTCTGCACGTCCATGACAGAGGGGACGCGTGTGCCGCGATGTTCGATGGGGCCGCCGATCTGCCTGATATCGACGCCGAGACGGGCAAAGTGGCTGGCCAGGCGAGGCTCGGTCAGCACGAACAGGGTATCGATGTCGTGGCGAATGGCCAGCGAGATGGCGCCCATGTACAAACCCACCGGGATATACGGGAAACGGGGCTGGCCCTTGCTGCCGAAATCCTCGTCCTGGATGTCGGCGGGCCTCCTGGTTTCGCCTTTCCGGCGGCGGTACCGTGCGCATACGGCGAGCCGGGAGACTTCCGCGATGCGGCCCCTCGGCATTTTGGCCGGGTCGATGATGCTGCGGTCGAGCGTTGCGGCGCAGGTGCGTTCGAAGGGCAGCGGTGCATCGGGATCGTCCGGATTGACCAGAACGAGGCGTGTGCAGCCGACCAGTGTGTGCGGTTCGTCGACGCCGCGCAGCAGGCAATGGAGGCTATGGGCATCGTAAGCGTCGATCTCCCGCCGATCGGGGCGTTCTGGTTCGAACTTGAGCTCTTCGCAATAGACTTCGTGGCGGACGCGGTAAACCTGGTCGCGGAGCGCTTCATCATGTGCCGCATCGATGCGGAAGTATTTCCGGAAGCCGTAGCCGAGATTGATGCGGTCGAGGAGTGACATATGGTGTGGCTCCCAGGTAGTCAGTTGCCCTGTCGCAGCGCATCCACGACGGGAGTGGCGGATATGCGGGTTGCCGGGAACACCGATGCAAGCACGGTTGCTCCCAGGCCGATCAGGCAGGACACGGCGACCGTGGTCGCGTCGATCCGGATGAAAGCGGTATAACCCAGATTGGCGTTCGGCGGTGGCGGCATCGGAATTCCGATTGCCGAGATCAGCAGGGCCAGCGCAATACCGATGGCCGCGCCGAGTATCGCCCCGATCAGGCCCAGCACGAGGTTTTCCACCAGAATCAGGCGGAAGACCTGGCGCCGGGTATTGCCCAGAGCCTGCAGGGTGCCGAACTCGCCCAGGCGCTCGAAGGCGCTCATGTTCACGGTGTTGGCGACGGACAGCAGGACCATGATCAGGATGATCAGCTTGAGTATGCCGAACTGCCGGTCATAGAGCTGCAGGGTCTTGTCGTAGAAGTCGGACAGCTGGTGCCAGTTGCGGGAATCGGTGCCAGGGGGGAGCGCTTCGTCGATACGGGCCTGAACCGTGTCGGTGTCTTTCGTTCGTTCCAGGGAGACCACCAGCAGGTTCGCGCCGGCCGTCCCGATCAGTTCCCGTGCCGCGTCGAGTGGAATACGGACTGCGCGCGCGTCGAAGTCCTTCGAAAAGCTCTGGAAAACGCCGATGATCTCGAAGTCGAGCGTGTTCAGCGCACCGTCCGCGGTATTCATGACCAGCGTCACGAAGTCGCCCGGTTTCAGGCTGAGCGAGTGCGCGACGCCCTGACCGACGACGATGCCGGTGTGGTCGGCGTCCGTCAGTTGGCGCCCTGCGGTGATGTTTACGTAGGTGCCCAGCCGCGCTTCCTTGTCGGGCTCGATGCCTTCGCCGATGATGGCCAGATCCCGCTTGCCGTTGTTCAGCAAGCCCGAGAAGTTCAGCCGCGCAGTCACGTCGGTCACGCCGTTCTGGCTGAGAATGCCGCGCGCGACGGCGTCTGGATCGTCGATGATGAAGCGGTCGGGCTGGCGGCTTCCCTTCTCGATGAAGTCCTGACGAAAAACCTGAATGTGCCCAGTCTGTGAGTGGATGATGGCTTCGCCCAGCTGGACGAAGATGTCCTGCACGAAGCCGCCGCTGAGGATCAGGCTGGAAACGCCGAAGACGATCGCCACGAGCGTCATTGCCGTGCGGATCTTCTGGCGGAACACGTTGCGGAAGGCGAGTTTGAAGAGCATGGCTTTTACCGCTGGTGGCGCAGCGCGTCGACAATGTTCATGCGCGACGCTTTCCAGGCCGGAAACAGGCTGGCGAGCAAGGTCGTGAAGAAGGCGAGCATGAAGGCCTCGAGCGCCAGGGCAGGAGAGATCGCGATTTCTCCCGTATAGCCCCGTGCCATCCCGGGAGGCGGAGGCATGGGGATGCCGATTGCCGAGATCAACTGGGCCAGCAACTGGCCGAGCAGGATGCCGACCACGCCGCTGACAAGGCCGAGCAGGATGCCTTCGGTCACGAAGAGCTTGAGAATTTCGTGCCGGCGCACCCCCAGCGCCATCGAGGTGCCAATTTCTCCGGTGCGTTCGACGACGGTCATCGACAGGGTATTCGAAATGCTGAGGATGACGATCAGTGCGATCAGCAACTGGACGACGCCGACCTGACGCGAGAACAGTTCGACAGTCTTGTTGTAGAAGTCGGCCAGGTCGGACCAGGGGATGATCTCGAATCCGGCCGTCGGCAATTGCTCGCGCAACGCGGCCACGACCTTGTCGGTGTCGCCGGTCTCGTTCAGCAGCACGACCCAGCTTGTCGCGCCCTCCACGCGCATCAGCTTGCGCGCGACATCGATCGGCGCCCGCAGCACGGTATCGTCGTAGGCCTTGGTGATCGTGGCGAAGAGGCCTGCGACGGTGAGCTCGACGGCATTGATGCCACCGCTGGCCGTGGTGGCCAGCAGGACCACGCGGTCCCCTGGAGAGGCATCGAGGTTGGCGGCCAGGCCCTCGCCCAGCAATACGGAGTCGGGCGGACTTTCGGTCAGATCCTTGCCGGCGACGATCGTGATCGCGCGCGCGATGGGCTGTTCCTGTTCCGGCGAGATACCTTCGCCGACGAAGGAGACCGTGGCTTCGTCCTTGCTGAGCAGGCCGCTGAAGGCCAGCCGTGGCGTCACCGTGCGGGCCTGCTGCCCGACGATGCCGGCGACGGGAGACGTATCGGCTGGCAGCAGGTACTGGTATGGATCTCCCAGTCCTTCACGCAAGTATCCTGGCCGGGTCACCTGGACATGCCCCAACTGAGAATGAATGGTCGCCTCCCGCATGTCCTGGAAAATCCAGTTGATGAAGCCGCTAGCGAGCAGAAACGCCACGACTCCACCCGCCACGATGGTCAGGGCCAGCAAGGCGCGCCGCCGTTGCCGAAGCAGGTTCCGTGCGGAAAGGGTCAGGGTGTGGCTCATGCCGCGGAGGCTCATTGGGGGTTCGCGTATCAGGGTTCTCTCTCTATGATAGCGGCCGAACCAGCAGAAACTGAAGGGGAAAGGGGTGACAGAGGACTTCGACTACACCGCCGCGTTTTCGCGGAACATCGGCTGGGTGACGTCCGAAGAGCAGGCTGCTTTGCGTGGCAAGCGCATCGCCATCGCCGGTATGGGAGGGGTTGGTGGAGTCCATCTGCTCACTCTGGCGCGTCTGGGTATCGGGCGTTTCAACATTTCCGATTTCGATGATTTCGACATAGTCAATTTCAATCGCCAGGCTGGCGCGGTAGTGGGTTCGCTGGGGCAGCCCAAGGTGGACGTGCTGGCAAAAATGGCGGCGGAAATCAATCCGACGGTGGAGGTCAGGACATTTCCGCAGGGGGTCTCGGACGACAACCTCGACGACTTTCTCTCGGGCGTCGATCTCTACGTCGATGGCCTGGATTTTTTCTCGTTCAAAGCCCGCTGCTCGACCTTCGCGGCCTGCCATCGCCTGGGGATTCCCGCCGTGACCGCTGCTCCCCTGGGGATGGGAACTGCTGTGTTGGTATTTCTGCCGGGGCAGATGTCGTTCGAGGAGTATTTCTGCCTGGAAGGATGCGACGAAGAGGAAATGGCTGTTCGCTTCCTGCTCGGTTTGTCGCCTGCCATGCTGCAGCGAAGCTATCTGGCGGATCCATCCCGGGTGAATCTGACCGAGCGCCGCGGCCCCTCCACCATCATGGCGTGCCAGCTGTGCGCGGGTGTCGCGGCAACGGAGGCAGCCAAGATACTGCTGGGGCGAGGGGAGGTGATTGCCGCACCGCGCGGATATCAGTTCGATGCCTATCGTAACCGGTTCGTGCGGACATGGCGGCCTGGTGGCAACCGTAATCCCCTGCAGCGGCTCGGGTTGATGATTGCACGTTGGCAACTGAGCCGAATGAAATCCACGGGAGCATGAAGTGAGTAATCGCGAAACACTGTTGGAAATCCTGAATCTCGCCCGCTGGGCGCCCAGCGGCGACAACACCCAGCCCTGGAAATTCGAAATACTTGCCGACGATCATGTCGCCGTGCACGGCCATGACACCCGGGACTGGTGCCTCTATGACATGGACGGGAGGGCGAGTCAGATGGCGCATGGCGCCTTGCTCGAAACCCTGAGGATTGCCGCGACCCGATTCGGCTTGCGTGCAGAATGGAACTGGCGGGCCGAAACCCCCGAGCATGCGCCGATCTATGACGTAAAGCTGGTGCCTGAAGCCGATCTCGCGGTCGATCCGTTGCATCCCTTCATCACCACACGCACGGTGCAGCGCAGGATGATGCGCCGCACGCCATTGGCGCCGTCTGCCGCGAAGGCGCTGCGTCTTGCGCCGGGAGATGGCTACTCGGTCAGACTCGTCGAGCCTGTCGGAGAGCGGTTGAAAATAGCAGGCCTGCTGTGGACGAGCGCCCGTGTCCGCCTGACATGTCCCGAAGCCTTTGAAGTGCACCGGGAGATCATCGAGTGGGGCGCCACGTTCAGCAAGGACCGCATTCCCGAACGAGCAGTCGGCGTCGATCCGCTCACCGCCCGTTTGATGCAGTGGGCGATGAAAAGCTGGGCACGTGTCGATGCGCTGAACCGCTATGCCTTCGGTACGGTTGCGCCGCGAGTGATGCTCGATTTTCTGCCGGCCTGGGCCTGCGCCGCGCACGTGCTTGTCGAGCGAGACGTTTTTCCGGCAAGTTTGCCCGAGTTCGTGGATGCGGGACGGGCGATGCAGCGGGTATGGCTAACGGCAGCGGCCCAAGGCTTGCATCTCCAGCCGCAGATGACGCCACTGATTTTCGGTTGGTATGCACAGGCTGAACAGCCGGTTTCGGCCGACGAGCATGTCAATGCGGCGATGCATGAAGTGGGTACGCAGGTCGACCGGATGCTCGGTAATAAGGGGGTGTTTTTCTGTCGGGTCGGGGAGTCCGCCGTTCCGGTGTCGAGGTCGATCCGCAAGGAGCTGGCGGAGTTGATGGTTTAGCGGCCTTTGAACCAGGCCGTATTGGCTGGAGCGAGAGAGTATGTTCCCGCTCGCTTGAGGATGACGGTGTCGATTTTTTTTACATGCCGGGCTATGTGTGGGTGGTCTGCTTTCTCGGGTATGGGTTCTACTTCTTTAATTTCATGGGCTTATGGTTTTGATCGGTGACTGGCACACTACATGCTTAAGTCTCCGTGCGGCATCTGCCAAATTGAACTGCTCTCGGCGAGAGCGTGTTTTACTCAAGAAAACCTAGGAGATGGTCATGAAATTCAAGCAAATTGCTCTTGCCATTGCAGCGGTTGGTGCCACTGTCGCCGCTAGCGGTGCAGCCCAGGCTGCCGTCGTTCTCGATGGCTGGGCGCTCGAGACGACGAACGGTATTACCTCGAACATCGGGCGACTGAATCTGGTGTCCGGTACTGCCACAGTGGAGCAGGAAACGGATGCCGCCGGCAACGTGTTTGTTGGGGCACTCTTCCGGGAACAGGGCTCCATCTATTCGGTCACCTATACGGCCGAAAACACGGTCGGCGCTGGCGATACAGGCGCGCCGTCGCCCCTGCATGCGATGCTCACGATCAGCTTCAGCAATGTGGGTGGTCAAGTGACTGCCTTGAACTCCGGTGGCGGCTTCGCGTACTCGTTCACCAGCGGCGATTTCACGATTCAAGCTGTTGGCGGCGGTAGCGCCTCTGGCAGCATCATCGGGATCGGCGGTAATGCAGCCAGCACTGCCGTCATTGGCGGAACCAATGGTGACTCCACGCTGCTGGCCCAGATCCTGAGCACTGCTGGCATCATGAATTTTTATGATAACGGGGGTGGATTGTTGAACCCCGGTTTTGCCACTGGTGAGTATCTGTTCGAAGCTGTGACGAACAACAACGTAACGGACAGCTTTGGGCTGAGTGAGTGCTCGTTCAAGGCTGGCGCGACCTGCTCGCTGTTCAGCGTTGCATCTGCAGGCGATGCCTATATCGTGCAGCAGGTTCCGGAGCCCGCTGTGCTGGGCCTGCTCGGCCTTGGTTTGATTGGCTTGGGCGCTAGCATGCGTCGCCGTAAGGCATGATATCTCTTACGGACCAGCTCGAAGTGGTTCGCTGTTAGGGGCTGTAATCGAGTGACCGTTCAAACCCCCGTCCAATGTTCGTGTTGGACGGGGGTTTCGTTTTAGAAGCGCTGATAAATGATCAAACAGGCCTCCATGGCCGAGGTGGCCTGAATCAGCACTTTGAATCAGCAGGTGGGTGGTCAACTGAACAGCCGAGCGCCACCAGGAAGGACAGCACGCCCATCAGGAAGCACACCATTACCACCAGTTGCCACTGTGTTTCCCATGCCTGCCCAAGGAGCAGGGGCGCGGTGGTGATGCCGATGCAAAAGCCGCACAGCGCCAGACAGCCGATGGAAAAGTTCGCGATATGCCCCCTTGCGCAGGATCGTCAGCTCCACCAGCAAGCGCTTGGTGAGTTCCTGATCGGCGCTGGTTCGCACACGCTCGTCCAGCACGCGGGCTCGGTCGATGATGCGGGCCAGCCGCCCGGCCACGGCTCCGATCATGCCGGCCACCGCCGTCAGAAAGGACACGGGTGTCACCGCCAACTGGACGCTGTGGGTGACCGAGGCGGCATCGACGGGCAGGCTCATGGCAACAGCGGTGACGATAGGAATGCACGCATGGTACGCAAAAGCCCCCGGCGCTGGATATGTTCGGAGGCGATGGCGTCTCGATCGGTTTGCTGCGCCAGCGCTTCCGGGATTCGGCGCATGGGTTTCGCTGCCGCCGGCTGCTCGCCGCGGTCATCATCGATGTCCATCCAGCGTGCCGGACAGAGGAGCCGTAACGACCCTACGGCTTGCGGCTCCTGGGTGCTGCAATCCTGCCCAGGTAGTAGTCGAGTGCGCGCCGGGCGTATTCGTCCGCTCTTTCGGGCAGAGGTACGTTGCGTACCTTGAGCCAGCTCATATAGACGTCGTTGCCGAATGCCTGATGGTCCGAAAGATAGTCCATGTACATCGGAAAGGTCGCCAGCAGGCGTTTTTGCGGCGCGGGGAGAAACGGGCGCAGCAGGCGGGGCAGGGCGGCAAACCATGCACGCGGAATGCTCCTGCCGCGTGGGAGCTCCTGGCCGCGCTCCTGCAGGATCTGGCGCACGAGCATGACCAGCGCTGCAATGCGCGGGGAGCGTTCGGGGCCTGAGCACAGGTTCAGGATGTGTCCCCGGGGCGATCGCCCCTGGCTCGATGCCACGATGGCCGCCGCGACATGGTCGACCGGAATGATGTCGAGCTTCGCGTCGCCGAAATCCGGCAGCAGGCCGGATGTCTTGCGTCCCGACAGGATTTCGCAGATGTAGTAGAAGATCTGGAAGTGGATGATGCGGCCGTCGCGTGAGTCGCCGATCACCATGCTGGGCCGATGGACCGTGATCGGCAGTCCTTCTTTCTCGATGGCCGCGCGGACCAGGGTTTCGGCTTCGGCCTTGGATCGTTCGTAGGTGTTGTGGAAGGCACGGGCTTCGTCGATCCAGGTTTCGGGCAGGATGCCCGGCCGTTTGCCGGCGATGCCGACCGTGCTGACGAACTCCATCTTCTGCAGGGTATTCCGTCTGGCCAGGGTGCGTGCGAGTCCGAGCATGACTTCGGCGGAGCCGACTGCCGAGCGCCGGGCGTGGTCCAGTGGGTCGTTCATCCTGACGCTGGCGGCCGAATGGACGAGGTGGGTGGTGTCGTCGCACAGGCGGGCATAGGTGGTTTCGTCCAGACCGAGCTTCGGTAGCGTGGCGTCGCCGCGCAGTGCCTCCACGCGCTGGCGGGTTTCGTCGCCGGGTGGGAGTTGCCAGAAGTCGTGGAGCGCCTCGAGCCGCTGGGCGAGATGTTCGTCCGATTCGGCGCGCAGCAGGATGCGGATGCGGGTGTCCCGGTTCTGCAGCAGCATGGGCACGATGGTGCTGCCGACGGCGCCGGATGCGCCGGTGATGAAATAAGTGTTCATGGCGCGATGACGACGATGGGGGGAGAGTCGGGGCCGTGGTCCGGCGTGGCTTCGATGCGGCGGTAGGCTTCTTCGATGCTGCCGGTGAAACGCAACTCCACGACTTTTCGGCGCAGCTTGAGATTTGCCGTGAGCTCGCCGTTCTCGATGCTCAGCGGTGTCGATGTGACGATGACGGCGGCCGGACGCTGGTGGCCGGGAAGCGGCGCACAGGCGGTCTGGATGTCGCCGGCGATCTGCTCCGGGGGCGGGGCAGACGGTGCTCCGGCGCCGCTTGGCTTCCCTTGTGCGAGGGTGATGACGACGACCGGGAAGGGGTGGCCCTTGCCGGTGACGATGGCATGCTCGACGTACTCCAGGCGCTTGATCTCCGCCTCGATCGGGTGAGGTGTGACGCGGCGTCCGGTCGATGTCTTGAAGATTTCGCTCTTGCGGCCGAGCAGCCAGAGGTATCCGTCTTCGTCCAGGCGGGCATAGTCTCCGGTATGGAGGAAACCATCCTTGCTCATCTTGAGCGACACTGCCTGCGTGCAGGGTTCGTATCGGCTGCAGACGCCAGGGCCGCGCACGAGCAGTTCGCCGTCTTCGGCGATGCGCACCTCGTTCGAGGGGTGGGGGCGGCCGACGCTGCCTGGCCGCGAGGCTTCGAGCGTGTTGAAGGCGATGGGGACGATGTCCTCGCTGACGCCGTAGGCTTCGAGAATCGGCCAGCCGAGTGCGCCGAAGCGTTCGATCAGCCAGATGGGGAGGGGCGCCGAGCCGCTGACCAGGAAGCGTAGTTTGCTGCCCATCACGCGTCTCAGGGGGGTCAGGGCCCGCTTGGTGAACGGATGGAGCAGGCGGAGGTGCAGCGGCGCTTCGGTACCGAGGCTGCGGGCCTTGGCGATCCGTTCTTCGATGGACCAGGCGGCGCGCAGCCCCACCCGGACGGGAGCGGGCTGCGCGTCGATGCGCTCGAGCATGCCGGCATGGAGTTTCTCGAAGAACCTCGGCACCGCCACGAAGAGGCTGGGCTGTATTTCCGGCAGCCGTTGCACGATCTGTTCGGGCCGCTCGACGAAATGCGTCTCGGCGCCGAAAAGGATGGCGCACAGATTGAGAACGCGCTGGAACATGCTCGATGGCGGGAGCCAGCAGACCATGCGATCGCCGACGCCTATCGACGGGAAGCCGTCGCAGGTGACGCGGCAGGCCAGCAGGATCTGGGCATGGGTGTAGGCGATGCCCTTGGGTTCGCCGGTGCTGCCCGAGGTGAAGATGATGGTTGCGACATCCGTCGGCAGTGGGGGGGCGGGTGCCGGCGCGGGGTGCGATGCATGGAGCGGACCGAGCGCATGCGTGCCCGGAGGGGCATCCGGTGCTGCGATGACCCGTATGGCGAAGCCCGGGTAGAGTGCGTCGAGCCTGTCGAGTTGGGCCGCATCGGCTGTGATGACGATGCGGGGCCGGGCGATCGCCAGGATGTGTCCGAGGTTGCGTGAGGTGTCGTGAGCGTCGAGCCCGATGATGGCCGCACCGAGTCCCAGTATTGCCAGATGGACGAGCTCCCATTCCGGGGTGGTGGGCAGCATGACGGCGGCGCGGTCGCCTCGCCCGATGCCCAGATGCTGAAAGCCGCCCTGCAGGGCTCGCACTCTTGCCTGGATGTCTGCCCAGGTGAATGTCGTGGATGCGCTGCCGGTGCGATGGACGTAGCCGATCGCGGACGGGTTCGATCCTGCCCGTGCGTCGAGCAGGGCCGGTAGCGTCTGGACTTGCCGAAGCTGGGTGTGGGCACCGTCGGGGGCGCTGATCGCTCCGTCCGGCTGGCGATGGTGTTGCGTGGTTCCAGGGTTCGAAACCTGGGCTTCGAAGTTGGTTGACGTCCTCTGCATTGCTCTCTCGCTGGCGCTTGTCCACGCGCACGCCGGAGCGTTTGCGCGATATCCGGCCAGGGCGTGCCGATGTGCTCCCCGAGCCAAAGGGAATATTAGCTGACGAGACGCTATTCAGGGAGGATATCCCGTGCGAAAGTGAGCCCGGCGGGTTCGCCGGGCCCGGTGGGCCGCGCGCGGGGCTTTCAGCGGCCGACCATGTTGTCCCGGTGGATCAGCTCGGGTTCGTCGACGTAGCCCAGCAGCTTCTCGATTTCGGCGCTCGGCTTGCGGGCGATCCTGCGGCATTCGGCGGCGCTGTAGTTCACCAGGCCGCGTGCGATTTCCTCGCCGGCGGCGCTGCGGCAGGCCACGGCGGCGCCGCGGACGAAATCGCCGCGTACCGCGATGACGCCCACCGGCAGCAGGCTGCGGCCACTCCGGAGCGCGGCGATGGCACCGTCGTCGATGATCAGGTCGCCGGCCAGTTGCAGGTGGTCGGCCAGCCATTGCTTGCGGGCCTGCAGCGGGGTGCTGCTGGCGTAGAGCAGGGTGCCGACGGCTTCGCCCGCGCCCAGGCGCAGCAGCGGGTCGTGCTCGCGTCCGCTGGCGATGCAGGTGTGGGCGCCGCTGCGGGCGGCGCGCTGGGCGGCACGGATCTTGGTGATCATGCCGCCCTTGCTGATGCCGCTGCCGGCGCCGCCGGCCATGGCTTCGTACTGGCGGTCTTCGGCGCGTCCTTCCGAGATCAGCGTGGCGTCGGTGTCGCGGCGCGGGTCGGCGGTGTACAGGCCTTGCTGGTCGGTCAGGATGATCAGCGCGTCGGCTTCGATCAGGTTGGCGACCAGGGCGCCGAGGGTGTCGTTGTCGCCGAACTTGATCTCGTCGGTGACGACGGTGTCGTTCTCGTTGATGATCGGCACGACGCCGAGTTCGAGCAGCGTGGTCAGCGTGCTGCGGGCGTTGAGATAGCGGGTGCGGTCGGTGAGGTCTTCGTGCGTCAGCAGGATCTGCGCCGTCTGCAGGCCGTGGCGCGAGAAGGCTTCTTCGTAGGCTTCGACCAGCCCCATCTGGCCGACGGCGGCGGCGGCCTGGAGTTTGCTGATTTCGTGCGGCCGCTTGTTCCAGCCCAGCCGCTGGATGCCGGCGGCGATGGAGCCGGAGGAGACGAGCAGGACTTCGCGCCCCTGGGCACGCAATGCGGCGATCTGCCGCGCCCAGTCGTCGAGTGCGGTCTTGTCGAGACCGGCGCCATTGTTGGTGACGAGGGCGCTGCCGACCTTCACCACCAGGCGGCGGGCGTTGCGGATCTTGGTTCTCATGGTGTCGCGGCGGAAGGAAAAAGGTCGGCGGGAAAGATCGGCAGAACGATGGGATGGGTGGAATGCGGTCAGCGCGCAGCGCCGTCGATGGGGCCGCCCTCTTCACCCTCATCTTCACCATCCAGGCTCTCGGCGGCATAGGCTGCATCGGCAGCGGCGCGCTGGGCATCGAGCGCGGCCAGGCGTTCGGCTTCGGCCGCCTGGCGTTCGGCGCGTTCGGCCTCGATGCGGGCACGTTCGGCGTCGAGGAAATCCTGCAGCGCAAAGATCAGCGCCTGCGTGCCTTCGCTCTTGAGCGCCGAAATCTCGAAATGGCGTTCGACCGGACCGTAGGCCTCGAGGAAGGTAGCGATGCGTTCGGCGCGTTCTTCTTCCGTAACCAGGTCGAGCTTGTTCAGCACCAGCCAGCGCGGCTTGGCATGCAGCGCGTCGTCGTACTTGCGCAGCTCTTCGACGATGGCCTTGGCGTCGGCGGCAGGATCGGCTTCGGGGTCGAAGGGTGCGAGGTCGACCAGGTGCAGCAGCACATGGGTGCGCTGCAGGTGGCGCAGGAACTGGTGGCCCAGGCCGGCACCTTCGGCAGCGCCTTCGATCAGGCCGGGAATGTCGGCGATGACGAAGCTGCGGTTCTCGGCGGTGCGCACCACGCCCAGGTTGGGCGCCAGCGTCGTGAAGGGGTAGTCGGCCACCTTGGGCTTGGCCGCCGACACGCTGCGGATGAAGGTGGATTTGCCGGCATTGGGCATGCCGAGCAGGCCGACGTCGGCCAGCACCTTGAGCTCGAGATGCAGGCTGAAGCGTTCGCCTTCCTGGCCCATGGTCTTCTTGCGCGGCGCGCGGTTGACGCTGGACTTGAAGTGGATGTTGCCCAGGCCGCCGCGGCCGCCGCGGGCGATCAGCACTTTCTTGCCGTCTTCGTCGAGGTCGGCGATCAGTTCCTCGGTCTCGAGGTTGCGGATCACGGTGCCGACCGGAAAGCGCAGCGTGATGTCGTCGCCGCCCTTGCCGTAGCAGTCGCGGCTGCCGCCGTTTTCGCCGCGCTGGGCGCGGAAGCTGCGGGTGTAGCGGTAGTCGATCAGGGTGTTGAGGTTGCGGTCGGCCACCGCATAGACGCTGCCGCCGCGTCCGCCGTCGCCGCCGCTGGGGCCGCCCTTGGGAATGAACTTCTCGCGGCGGAAGGTGGCGGCGCCGTTGCCGCCGTCGCCGGCGAAGACTTCGATGCGGGCTTCGTCAAAAAACTTCATGCCTGATCAACCTTGATCCAAAAATGAAAAAGCCCTACCGCAAGGATAGGGCTTCGATGCTGCAAGGCGCGTGCTGCCGTCGATCAGGCCGCTTCGGGCACGATGATCACGGTGCGGCGCTTGGACGGCCCCTTGACCGCGAACTGGACGGTGCCGTTCTTCAGCGCGAACAGGGTGTGGTCCTTGCCGATGCCGACGTTGTCGCCCGGGTGGTATTCGGTGCCGCGCTGGCGAACGATGATGTTGCCGGCGAGCACGAACTGGCCACCGTAGCGCTTCACGCCGAGGCGTTTCGATTCCGAGTCGCGACCGTTACGCGAACTGCCGCCAGCTTTTTTGTGTGCCATGTCGGATTACCTCCTGCGCCTTAGGCCGAGATCGCTTCGATGCGAAGCTCGGTGTAGTTCTGACGATGCCCCTGATGCTTCTGGTAGTGCTTGCGACGGCGCATCTTGAAGATTTTGATCTTGTCGTGACGGCCGTGCGAAACCACGGTCGCCTTGACGGAAGCCCCGGCCACCACCGGCGTGCCGATCTTCACGGACTCGCCTTCGCCGACCATGAAAACCTGGTCGAGGGTGATTTCGGAACCCACGTCGGCCGGTATCTGTTCTACCTTGATCTTTTCGCCAGCGGCAACGCGATACTGCTTGCCACCGGTTTTTATCACCGCGTACATGGTGCTGCTCCAGTTGATGGGTTTGCAAAGAATCGCGCATTCTGGCTTTTCGGGCGGGAAAAGTCAATGCCAATCAGCGCCGTACGTGCCAGCGTGATCTTTGTCACGCAGCATGCGCCGGCAATGGCCGTTTCCGGCAGAAGTGCCGCGCGGCGGTGATAAAGCGGTTGCTATGATCAGCGTCTCTTCCGCAAGCATGCCCGCAATGCCCTTCTCCGCCGAAACCTGTGTCGCCATGCATATCGGCGACCGCCTGGAACAGCAGGACCGCGTCGGCCTTTTCGCGCATCCGAAGCGGCCGGGCATCATGTTGGCGGTGCTGGCCGATGGCATGGGCGGGCACAGCGGAGGCGCGGTGGCCGCCGAACAGGTGATCATGCGCGCCCGGCAGAACCTCGAAACCTACGCGCCGCTGCACGAGACGCCGCGGGATCTGCTGGCGAGCGTGATCGACGAAGCGCATACCGTCATCAAGCTCACCCGCTTCACCAGCGAAAAGGACCCGCACAGCACCGCCGTCGCATTCCTGCTGCAGCAGGGCAAGGCCTACTGGGCGCATTGTGGCGATTCGAGGCTTTACTGGTTCCGCGGTACCGACACGGCGTCGCGCAGCCGCGACCATTCGCTGGTTGCCGAGTTGATGCGCAAGGGGCGGCTCGACGAGGCGGGCGCGCTCAGGCATCCGCAACGCAACGTGCTGCTGTCCTGCCTGGGCAGCGAACGCGAGCCGCATATCGAATATGGCGTGGCGGAATCGCCCGATGCCGGGGACAGCTTCCTGCTGTGCTCGGATGGGTTGTGGTCCTACTTCACCGATTTCGAAATGGCTTCGACCATCCAGGCGCATCCGCCCCGGATCGCTGCCGAACGCCTGATCCAGCTGGCGCGGGAGCGTGCCGGCGGCGCGGGCGACAACATCTCCCTGGCCATCGTCAAACTCGTTCCGCCTGCCGCAGACGCTTCGCGGTGAAAGCATGCGGATGAATTCCGCACCGCATTTCCCGTCGACTTCGGGTTCACCCTTGTTGCTGTGGTGCAGCAAATCCGTCTAATGTCCGGGGTTCGCCGGTGTTGCAACGAAAGGTTGCAGGACAAGGATAACGACGGGTGAGCCCGGCGGAATGTGCAATGTGGTCAAACAACAGGGAGGATCGGCCTATGCCTCTGACGATCGGAGTGCTAGCGGAGACCGCTGCGGGCGAACGACGCTTGTCTGTCGTGCCGGACGTGGTCAAGAGATACCTGAGCCAGGGCGCCCAGGTAGTGTTGCAGAAAGGGGCGGGGGTGCCTGCGCATTTCCCCGATGAAGTCTTCTCCGACGTGAGTTTCGCCGACACTGCGGCCGAAGTCTGCGGGCAGGCCGACGTGGTGTTCTGCGTTCAGCCGCCGAGCGAAGAGACGATCGCGGCGATCAAGCCGGGCAGCGTGCTGCTGGGCCTGCTGCAGCCGTGGTCCAGCGCCGAGCGCGTGCGCCAGCTCCAGGAGAAGCAGATCACCGCATTCGCGCTCGAACTGCTGCCGCGCATCTCGCGTGCGCAGAGCATGGACGTGCTGTCCTCGCAGGGCGCGGTGGCGGGCTACGAATGTGCGCTGATCGCGGCCGACCACAGTCCGAAGTTCTTCCCGATGATGACCTATGCCGCGGGCACGATCCGTCCGGCCAAGGTGCTGGTGATCGGCGCGGGCGTTGCCGGCCTGCAGGCCATCGCCACCGCGCGGCGCATCGGCGCCATGGTCGAGGCCTACGACGTGCGCCCCGAAACGCGCGAGCAGATCGAGTCGCTGGGCGCCAAGTTCGTCGACACCGGCGTGTCGGCGGCGGGCACGGGCGGCTATGCGCGCGAACTGACCGACGAGGAAAAGGCCCGGCAGGCCGAGCGCCTGGCCAAGGCGGTGGCGCAGTGCGACGCGCTGATCACCACCGCGGCCATTCCCGGCAAGCGCGCGCCGCGCATCGTCACCGCCGACATGGTCGCGAGGATGAAGCCGGGCGCGGTGGTCGTCGACATGGCGGCCGAGACCGGCGGCAACGTCGAAGGCACGGTGGCGGGCGAGAAGAGCTGGGTCGGCGACGTGCTCGTCATCGGCCCGGTCAACATCCCCAGCCGCATGCCGGTGCATGCGTCGGAGATGTATGCCAAGAACCTGTTCAACTTCATTTCGCCCTTCATCGAGGACGGCGCGCTGACGCTGGACTGGGAAGACGAGGTGGTGGCCGGCACCTGCCTGACCCATGCGGGCGAAGTGCGCCACGCCGGGGTGAAGCAGATCCTGGGGCTGTAAGGAGACCACGATGGA
Source organism: Thauera butanivorans (assembly GCF_048398245.1). Classification (NCBI taxonomy): domain Bacteria; kingdom Pseudomonadati; phylum Pseudomonadota; class Betaproteobacteria; order Rhodocyclales; family Zoogloeaceae; genus Thauera; species Thauera butanivorans. The sequence continues at coordinate 3,572,733 of NZ_CP183038.1, read as the reverse complement.
AGGATACGCAGCACTGTACATTTTCATGCTGGCCGCATTCACCGGTTACGAGGTGATCTCGCGCGTGCCGGTGATCCTGCATACGCCGCTGATGTCGGGCTCGAACTTCGTGCACGGCGTCGTGCTGGTCGGCGCGATGGTCGTGCTCGGCCACGCCGACCCGGAAGAACCGGTGCAACTGGTGATCGGCTTCGTCGCCGTGTTCCTCGGCGCGGCCAACGCGGCCGGCGGCTACGTCGTCACCGAGCGCATGCTGGCGATGTTCAAGGGTGGCAACAAGAAGGAAGGAGGCGCATAAATGGCGAACTGGTTCATTCAGGCGTCCTATTTCATCGTTGCCGTGGTGTTCATCCTCGGCCTGAAGGCGATGAGCTCGCCGGTGACGGCGCGCAAGGGCATCGTGTGGGCGGGCTACGCGATGGTCGCGGCCACCGTCGTCACCTTCTTCACGCCCGATCTGCACAACGTCGGCCTGATGGTGCTGGCCATCGTGTCCGGCGGCGCAGTGGCATGGTGGAGCGGCAAGACGGTCAAGATGACCGACATGCCGCAGATGGTCGCCATCTACAACGGCATGGGCGGGGGCGCGGCGGCGGCGATCGCGGCGCTGGAGTTCGCCCGCGGCGAAATCAACGATCCGGTGGTGGCGACGCTGGCGGTGCTCGGTGCGCTGATCGGCTCGGTGGCCTTCTCCGGTTCGTGCATCGCCTACGCCAAGCTGCAGGGCATCATGAAGAACGCCTTCCGGCTGCCCAACCAGAACCTGGTCAACATCGGCCTGGCCGTGCTGACCGCGGTGCTGGGGCTGGCGATCGTCGTCGCCGATGCGCCGTCCTCGACCCTGATCGTGCTGTTCTTCGTGCTGGCGCTGGCGCTGGGTGCGATCCTGACCAGCCCGATCGGCGGTGCCGACATGCCGGTGGTGATCTCGCTGCTGAACGCCTTCACCGGCCTGGCGGTGGGCTTCGAGGGCTACGTGCTGGGCAATCCGGCGCTGATCGTCGCCGGCATCGTGGTGGGCGCCTCGGGCACGCTGCTGACGCAGCTGATGGCCAAGGCGATGAACCGTCCGATTACCAACGTCATCTTCACCCCGCTCAGCGGCGGCGCGGCCGGTGGCGAGGGTGAGGCGATCGAAGGCACGATGAAGGAGTTCTCCGCGCTCGATGCCGCTTCGGTGATGCGCTACGCCAGCAAGGTCGCCATCGTGCCGGGCTACGGCATGGCGGTGGCCGGCGCGCAGCACAAGGTGTGGGAAATGGCGCAGTTGCTCGAAGAGGGCGGCGTCGAGGTGGTGTTCGCGATCCATCCGGTGGCGGGCCGCATGCCGGGCCACATGAACGTGCTGCTGGCCGAAGCCGGGGTGCCCTACGACAAGATCTTCGACCTCGAAGAGATCAACGCCGACTTCCCGCAGATCGACGTGGCGCTGGTCATCGGTGCCAACGACGTGGTCAATCCGGTCGCCCGCACCGACAAGAGCAGCCCGATCTACGGCATGCCGATCCTGAACGTCGATATGGCGCACAACGTCATCGTCGTCAAGCGCGGCAAGGGCGCGGGCTACTCGGGCATCGAGAACGCGCTGTTCTACAAGGACAACTGCCGCATGCTCTACGGCAGCGCGCAGGAAGCGATCGCCCAGGTCATCACACACGTCAAGGCGCTGGAGTCCTGATCCGGGCGGTTTCCGGCCGGCAGCCGCCGGCCGGCTAAAGCCTGGCTTCATCGGGCCGTAAGCAGGAGAATGTACCCCTGCTTGCGGCCCGATGTCCTTCATGCGTGCATTGCTTTTCCTGAGCCTGTTTTTCGTCCTGCTGCCGGCCGCCGCGCAGCAGCCGGCGGCCGTGGCGAGTGAAGGCGCGCCGGCGTCCGCCGCGGCGAAGCCGGAAGTGCCCGAATGGCGCAAAACCGACGGCTACCGCTTTCCCGCCGTGGCAAAGACGGTCGAGGACATGCAGAACCTCGCTTATGCGATGCAGTTGCGGGAGTTCTGCGCCAATGTGCGCGTGCCGGACGATTTCGTGCGCGAGCGGCTGAACCGCTTCAGTGCCATGACCGGGCGCGACGAAGACTGCCGGACGCTGCTCGACTACTGAATCCCGCTTCGAACGCAGGTCGGTATCAGGCGGAAAAGCGCGAGAATTCGTGGGCCGTCATCGGCTGGCCGAACAAGGGGCCTTGTTGCAGGTGGCAGGCGAGGGCGCTCAGAAAATCGCGCTGGGCGGGCGTTTCCACGCCGCGGGCAAATACTTCGAGCCCCAGCGTGCCTGCAAGGCTCACGATCGCCTCGACGACGGCCTCGCTGTCTTCGCTGTGGCCCACGCCCTGGACGAGCCCGGGCGTCAGCTTGACGGCGTTCAGCGGATAGCGGCGCAGCCGCGGGATCGATGACAGGCCGCGGCCGAAGTCGTCGATGGCAAGGCGGACGCCCATTGCCGACAGCGCTTTCAAGGCGGCCAGCAGGCCCGGGCTCTCGCTTTCGAGCACTTTCTCGTCGAGATCGAGCTCCAGGCGCTCCGGTGGCAGGTCGTTGTCCTCCAGCACCAGCCGTACGCATTCAGCGAAGTCGCCGTGCAGCAATTGCTCGGTGGCGACGTTGACGGTCAGCCGCGCCTTGCGGCCCTTGCCGTTCTGCCACGTCCGGGCGCTGCGGCAGGCCGCATTGAGCGCCCAGTCGCCGAGTCGGGCGATGAGCTGCGGATCGTGGATCGCATTCCTGAAACGTCCGAACGGCAGCTGGCCGAGGGTTGGATGCTGCCAGCGCAGCAGCGCTTCGCCGGCGCACAGGCGTTTGCTTCGGGTGTCGATCAGCGGCTGGAAATTCAGCGTGAACTCGTCCTGGTCGAGCGCTTGCCACAGTCTGGGTTCGAAGCTGCCGGCACTGGCGTCAGGCCATATGGTGGCGTCGAACAGGCTGCCCGGGCGGCTCAGAAGCCGGTGTTCCGGATCGAGATGGGCGGCGAAATGCACGGTCGGGGGCGCAGTGGTGCGCGACGCCGGGCGGGATGATGCGCGCGCGCGCGAGCCGGTGGGGCTGAGCACCAGCGCATGGACGCCGGGGCGCAGCCGGGGTGCGCAGAGCACCTTGAGTTCGCGCGTGCGCCCGTCCGGCAGGGCGAAGCCGACCTGGCTGCGCCGTTCGCCCTGGATCAGGAGCCGGCCGCGCGCTTCGAGAAAACCTTCCTCGTTGGGGAACAGGCTGGCAAGCGGCTGGCCGGCGATTTCCCGGTAGTCACGCTCCAGCAGCTTGCAGGCCGCCGTGTTGGCGTCGAGGATCAACTCGTCGCCGATGATCAGCAGCCCTTCGTCGATCAGCTCGAGCAGGGCCAGGTAGACGCCCGTTTCGGCGCCTTCCGAGAGGTCGGCAACGAAAGGTTCGTGCTGCGGCGAAGAAGACGGGCGTCCGGGAAGATTCACGGGGAACAAGGTCTGAGGTGGTGGTGTGGTGATCTACGGCATCGCCATCAGAATACTTGAACCCCCGTCATCGCCGATCTGGAAATAGACGCCGGAGTCGCGGCTATTTTCGCCCCAGGCCGCCCAGCAGAACCGCGATCGGCCGCTGGGGCCGGCGCAGGGGGTCGGGGCGGGCATCGGCAGCCGGGTGCTCGGAGGCGGACGACGACGCTGCGGGCTGGTAAGGCTTGCTGAAATCGAAGCCGTCCGCGGCGACCGTCGAACGCGAGCGGGGGCCGGTCCGTGCCGCCGGCACGGCGGGCTGGCGCGTCCCGCCCTGGCGCGGCGGTCGCTGGCCATCGGCGGCGGCTGCAGCACGGCGGCCGCGCGACCGGCTGCCGGCTTCGAAGAACTCGGGCTCGGGGTCGAAGCCGGGCACGATCTCCTGAGGAATCTCGAGCTTGATCAGTTTCTGGATCTCGGCCAGCCAGTGCTTCTCTTCGGTGCTGACCAGCGACACCGCATTGCCCTTGTGGCCGGCACGGCCGGTGCGGCCGATGCGGTGCACGTAGTCTTCGGCGGTGTGCGGCAGTTCGAAGTTGATGACGTAGGGCAGTTCGTCGATGTCGATGCCGCGCGCGGCGACGTCGGTGGCGACGAGCACGCGCAGCTTGCCGCTCTTGAACGCTTCCAGCGTCTCGGTGCGCTGCTGCTGGCTCTTGTCGCCGTGGATGGCGTCGGCCGAGATGCCGCTGCGCTCCAGGAAATGGGCCAGCCTGCCGCAGACGATCTTGGTGTCGACGAACACCAGCGCCTGGGTGTCCGGCTGGTGGCGCAGCAGGTGGGCGAGCAGATTGCGCTTCATGCCCGACGAGACGGGGTGTACGACGTGCGTGATCGTTTCCGACACCATGTTGCGGCGCGCGACTTCGATCAGCTGCGGATTCTTCAGCATCTGGTCCGCCAGCTTCTTGATCTCGTCCGAGAAGGTGGCGGAGAACAGCAGGCTCTGGCGGTTGGCCGGCAGCAGCGCGAGGATGCGCTTGATGTCGGGGATGAAGCCCATGTCCAGCATGCGGTCGGCTTCGTCCAGCACCAGCACTTCGACCTGGGACAGGTTGATCGATTTCTGCTCGACGTGGTCGAGCAGGCGGCCCGGCGTGGCGATGACCACTTCGATGCCGCGGCGCAGTTCCATCTGCTGCGGCTTGATGTCCACGCCGCCGTACACGCACACCGAGCGCAGCGGCAGATGCTTGCTGTAGGTCTTGACCGATTCGTACACCTGCATCGCCAGTTCGCGCGTCGGCGCCAGGATCAGCGCGCGCGTCTGGTGACGGGCGGGCGAGGTGCTGGTGTTGGCGTGGCGGGCGATGCGCTGCAGCAGCGGCAGCGTGAAGCCGGCCGTCTTGCCGGTGCCGGTCTGGGCGCCGCCCATCACGTCGTGGCCGGCGATGACGGTCGGGATGGCCTGGCGCTGGATCGGCGTGGGTTCGGAATAGCCGGCGTCGGTGACGGCTTTGAGCAGTTCGGGAATGAGGCCGAGATCGGCGAAACTCATGGGCGCCTTTGCGTTGAATGCGGCCGGCAGCCGACCGCCTGATTGCGAAACCCCGGATTATACACCGCACGGAAAATCGTTACGGGACAGGGGCTTCGCCTGCGGCAGGGCCGGGCCGTCCCCGGCCGGACCTTGCCTGGTCGGGGCCGGCTTCAGCGCTTCAGCGTGAGGAAGGCGGTGACTTCCTCGCGGTCGTGGTACAGATGCTTGATGCGCAGGTCGAAGGGGCCGACGCTGTTGAGCCGCTTGCGGATCAGCTCGCGGCATTGCTCGACGGCTTCGAGCCGGCGCTTCATCGGCAGCTTGAGGTTGAAGATCGTATGGCGGCACTTGCCGGTGGCGATCCATTCGGCCATCAGCGAGGCGATGCGCGAAGGCTGCTCGACCATGTCGCACACCATCCAGTCGACCGGCCGCTGCGGCCGCCAGGTAAAGCCGTCGGCCTTCAGGTGCTCGACCATCTCGGTCGCCATCACGCTGTCGCGCAGCGGGCCGTTGTCGATCGCGGTCACCCGCAGGCCGCGATGGACGAGTTGCCAGGTCCAGCCGCCCGGCGCGGCGCCGAGATCGACCGCGCGCTGCCCGGCGCGCAGGATGTTGTCGCGCTCGCCTTCTTCCAGCAGCGTCATGAAGGCTTCGGCCAGTTTCATGGTCGAGCGGCTGGGGGCGTTGGAGGGCATCCGCAGCCGCGGAATGCCCATGGTCCAGGGCGCGCACTGGCCGTCCAGGCCGGCCGCCAGCCAGGCGGTGGTGGCGTCGGTGAACAGCACGTGCAGCACCGGCAGGCCGGTGCGGCTGCTGCGCAGGCAGCCGGCCTTCTCCAGCGCTTTGGTCAAGGGCTCGGTGAAGCGCTTGCAGAAACCTGAACGCTGCTTGGCCTCGTCGGTGTCCGGTGTTTCCAGCACCACGCCGCAGAAGCGCTGGCCGGAGGCCTTGACCGCGTCGACGATCGGCGTGGCGCGGTCGTGCTCGGGCAGACCCTCGACGCGGGCGAAATACGGCAGCAACTGGCGTGCGAAGCAGGGCCGCCGCCAGTCGGTGGCGGCGCCGAAGCTGCCGAGCGGAACGGGCTCGAAGGTCTCGAAGACGACGTAGCCGGTGTCGGGCTGGGCACGGACGAAGCCGATCAGGCCGGCCTCGGCGGCCAGATCGTCGAGCTCGCCGGCCAGTTCCTTCTCGAAACCGGCGCGGCAATAGCCGATCAGGCCGGAACAGGGCAGGCCGGCGGCAGGTGTGTGTTGGGTCATCGGCAGGCAGGGGAGATGAAGGGCGCGCACCCATCGCGAAATGGGAGCAAATGCGGGGAAAGTGCGGATGATAAGCCCTGCGGCCCGCCAGGGGCAGTGGCGCCGCTACTGTGCGGGCGCCGTGGCGCCGTCCGGGGAGGCGGCCGTGCCGGGCGCGGCCTGCCGGGCTTCCGGCACCAGCACCGATGGAACGGTGTCAAGCTTGTGCTCCATCATGTAATCGTTCATGTCCCGCCAGCCGGCGAACACCGCTGCCTTCTCGGATGAGGGGTTGAGTGCGTAGCAGTCTTCGAGCGAGCGCCCGGCGTGGCGGCAGGCGCCGCCGACCGCACGCCCCTCGGCTTCCTTCGCCGCCTGTTCGCGTGCAGGATTGGGAATTTCCAGCAACTCGCCCAGTACGTCGCAGCCGGCGGTCATCGTCAGCGAGGCGGCGAGCAGGAGTCTTGCGAGCGAGCGTTTCGCAAGTGCGGAGGGCAGGGCGTGTTTGTGCATGGCTGGTCGGAATGTGCACGGGCTATGGCAGGGCTTAACGGCATTGCCCGCCATATCTTGAAGGTCTGGCGCGAAGGCGTGCGATGTTGCGTCAGCAACATCAGGAGCACTCTATAATCTTTCAGTTAACTGATTTCTGCCGCCCTTCCTCTTTCCCGCCGTTTTCCTTTTGCCCCAGGTCCATGGATATCAAACGTTTCAAGACGACAGTCATTGCCTTTGCCGCCCTTCTGTCCGGTGCTGCCATGCCTGCGGCGCAAGCGGATGCCGGCTTGCAGATCCAGCTCTTCCACCGGCTGCCCGAAAGCAAGGCGGCGGCGCTGCAGGAACTGGTCGAGCGCTTCAACGCGCAGGAAAAAAGCGCCAGGGTGGTGCTGTCCGATGAGGACTGGCGCAGCGCTTCGCCGCACATGCTGATCCTCGAAGGCGAGGACGAAGAGGCATTCGTTGCCGGCAAGCCTCGCTACAAGGCGCTGCACGCGCTGATGAAGGATGCCGGCGTGCCCTTGCAGACGCTGCGCCCGCCCGCGATGATGACGCGCACGCCGGTCAACGCCAAGGGCCAGTTGCTGGCGCTGCCGGTCGGCTTGTCGACCCCGGTGCTATTCCTCAACCGCGAGGCCTTGCGCAAGGCGGGGGTGAACGCGGACGCGCCTTCGGTGGCGACCTGGTTCGAACTGCAGGAAACGCTCGGCCGCCTGGCCGATACCGGCCATGCCTGCCCCTACACCGTGGCCGAGCCGGGCCGCGTGATGGTCGAGAACCTGAGCGCCTGGCACAACCAGCCCGTCACCAAGGCCCAGGGCAAGGGCAAGGCGCAGACGATGGCGCCATCCTTCAACGGCATGTTCCAGGTCAAGCACGTGGCGATGATGGCGAGCTGGTCGCGGGCGCGCTATCTGCATATCTTCGAGCAGAACAGCGAAGCCGAGCAGCGTTTCGCGAGCGGCGATTGCGCGGTGATCGCGGCGCCGTCGTCGAGCTGGGCCGATTTCCGCCGCCAGGGCAAGGTCGATGTCGCGGTGTCGCGCCTGCCGTATTACGACGATTTCCCCGGCGCACCCCAGAACACCATTGCCGACGGTCCGGCGCTATGGGCCTCTGCGGGCAAGAAGCCGGCCGAATACAAGGCGGTCGCGCGTTTCATCGCGTTCTGGCTGCAGCCGCAGAACCAGGTCGCCTGGCAGCGCGAGACCGGCTATCTGCCGCTGAACCGCGCGGGCCTGCTGGCATCGACCAGCGAACTGCTGGGCGACGACCTCGACAACGTGCGCGTGGCCGTCGGGCAGCTCACGAACAAGCCGGCCACGGCCGAATCCGGTGCCCAGCCGGTGGTCGAGCGCGGGCGCGTGCGCCGCATCCTCGACGAGGAGCTGGCCGGCGTGTGGGCCGACAGCAAGGCCGCCAAGGAGGCGCTGGACAACGCCGTGGCGCGCGCCCTGGCCAGCCACTAGCAAGGTGCCGGGAACAGGTCGCCCGCGCGGCTTGACGCGAGTCGACGCGGGCGCCTACCATCCAGACTTTTTCCGCCAGCGTGTCCGCCTTGTCCGTCAAGCAGCTTTTTGCGCCGATCGCCGCCGACATGCAGGCGGTGGATGCGGCCATCCGCAGCCGTCTCCATTCAGACGTGGTCCTGATCCGCCAGGTCGCGGAATACATCATCCATAGCGGTGGCAAGCGCTTGCGTCCGGCTCTGGTGCTGTTCACCGCCGGGGCGATGGGCTACAAGGGGACGCATCACCACGAGCTGGCTGCGGTCGTGGAGTTCATCCATACCGCGACGCTGCTGCACGACGACGTCGTCGACGAATCCGACCTGCGCCGCGGCAACAAGACCGCCAACGCCATGTTCGGCAACGCGGCTTCGGTGCTGGTGGGCGATTTCCTCTATACCCGCGCCTTCCAGATGATGGTCGGGGTGGACAACATGCACGTGATGCGCGTGCTGGCCGACGCCACCAACATCATCGCCGAAGGCGAAGTCCTCCAGTTGCTCAACTGTCACAACGCAGATGTCCTCATCGAGGATTATCTGCGCGTGATTCGCTACAAGACGGCCAAGCTGTTCGAAGCCGCCTCCCGCCTGGGCGGCATCATCGGCGGTGCGGACGCGGATACCGAGCAGCGCCTCGCCGCATTCGGCATGCACCTCGGCACGGCCTTCCAGCTCATCGACGACGTGCTCGACTATTCCGCGGAGGAAGCCGACACCGGCAAGCACCTCGGCGACGACCTGGCCGAAGGCAAGCCCACGCTGCCGCTGATCCATGTCATGAGCCACGGCACGCCCGAGCAGGCCGCGCTGGTGCGCGGCGCCATCGAGAACGGCGGCCGTGACGATTTCGCCGTCGTGCTGGCAGCGATCAAGGCCACCGGTGCGCTGGAAGAAACCCGCCGCCATGCCGAAGCCGAAGCCCGACTGGCGATCGACGCGATTTCGGTGCTGCCCCCTTCCATTTTCAAGGATGCACTGCTACAATTATCCCACTTTGCAGTTGAGCGAAATCACTGATATATTGGTGGGCTTCGCAAGGCAGCAAACAAGTGTCGGGGAATAGCTCAGCCTGGTAGAGCACTGCGTTCGGGACGCAGGGGCCGGAGGTTCGAATCCTCTTTCCCCGACCAGAAATTCCCGGGAAACGCCCAAGTGAATCGATCACTTGGGCGTTTTTTTTTGCGGCCTCCATGCACGTCGAATCAAAGCAGGCCCTGCGTCTGCTGTGCCGGTTCGTCCATGGCAGTCGCTGCCGTCCGGGTGGCAGTATTGGCGGTGAATGGCAGTCGCCGGATGCAGCCATGTCGGCAATATCCCCTGTTTTCCGCCCATTCCACGCCATCCCGTTCGTGGCACGCGGATTGCAATAGAGCCATCGAAGCAAGGCCGCCGGCCAAATCCCTGCCTGGGCTGTCCCCTCTTCGGCCCAACCCCCCGGTAGAGTTTTCCGGATTGGAGTGTTCCCCGGCCTTGTTTCTTTTTCGTGCCATTGCCGGGAGAGCAGTCGATGTCCGAATATCTCGAAGACCGCCGCAAGCTGCTGGCTGCCACTGCAGGTGCAGGGGCTGTTGCGGCGGCTGCGACGGCGGTTCCTTTCGTTGCCAGCCTGACGCCGTCGAGCCGTGCCCAGGCGGCCGGTGCGCCGGTCGAGGCCGACGTCAGCAAGCTGGCGGCCGGTGAAATGATGACCGTGGAGTGGCGGGGCAAGCCGGTGTGGATTTTGCGCCGCACGCCGGAAATGCTGGCCGCGCTGGAAGGTCATGAACAGCGCCTCGCCGACCCGGCCTCGGCGGAAAAACAGCAGCCCGGGTACGCCGCCAATCGTCATCGTTCGATCAATCCCGAATTTCTCGTCGTGATCGGCATCTGCACGCATCTCGGCTGCTCGCCATCGGAGAAGTTCGCACCGGGTGCGGCGCAAGGGATGCGGGAGGACTGGCCGGGGGGGTTTCTGTGCCCTTGCCACGGCTCGATATTCGATCTGGCCGGGCGTGTCTACCTCAGCCAACCGGCGCCGACCAATCTCGAAGTGCCGCCTTACCAGTGGCTGTCGGAGGCCGTGGTCCGGATCGGTGACGACGGCAGCGGTGATTCTGCGTGATGAGGACCGGGCCGATGAGCTTGCCGTCGATTCCTTGCAAACGTGACCGAATGCCATGCACATCGCCGTCTGTATAAAACAGGTTCCCGACAGCGCGCAGATTCGCGTGCATCCGGTCACGAACACGATCATGCGGCAAGGTGTGCCGACCATCGTCAATCCCTACGACCTGTTCGCGCTCGAAGAAGCGTTGCGGATCAAGGATCGTACCGGTGCCCGGATCACCGTGCTGACGATGGGGCCGGCCCAGGCCGAGGAGGCGCTGCGGAAATGCCTTTCCCTCGGTGCGGATGAGGCCATCCTGATCACCGACAAGGTGTTCTCCGGTGCCGACACCCTCGCCACCTCCTATGTACTGGCGGCCGCATTGAAGACGCTGGATGCGCGGACGCCGATCGATCTGATTTTCACCGGCAAGCAGACCATCGACGGCGACACCGCCCAGGTCGGTCCCGGCATTGCGATCCGGCTCGGCTGCCAATTGCTGACCTACGTGTCGAAGATCTGCGAGTTGGAGCCGACGGCACGGCACATCGTCGTCGAACGCAGGGCCGAAGGCGGCGTGCAGGTGTTGAAATCGGCGCTGCCCGCCGTGGTGACCATGCTGGAGGGCAGCAACGAACTCCGCTTCGCCGACATGCCCGGCATGTTCAGGGCGGCGCGCCAGGAAGTGCAACGCTGGAACCGCGACAGCATCGGCGTGGAGCTTGCCCAGGTCGGACTGAAGGGTTCGCCCACGGTGGTCGCCCAGGTTTTCGGTCCCAGGCCCAAGGCGGTCAAGGCGCTGCGCATCGACGGGGAAACCCCGGATGCGATCGCCGAAGCCTTTGTCGACAAGCTGTTCGCCGATCACCCGCATCTCGAGGACGCCATGCTCGAACATCTGGAACTGCTCGGCCAGCAGGGAGTGAAACCATGAGCGACTCACTCGACACTGCCGCCAAGCCGATCAAGAAGCCCAAGCGAGTCCTGCCGGAACGCTTCAAGTCCTACAAGGGCGTGTGGGTCTTCATCGAGCACGAGCATGGGCATGTGCATCCGGTGTCCTGGGAACTGCTCGGCAAGGGGCGGGAACTCGCCGACAAGCTGGGTGTGGAGCTGGCCGGCGTATTGCTGGGTGGCATGGGCGAAGCGGTGAGGGAACTGGCCGCGGAGGTCGGTGCCTACGGTGCCGAGCTGTGCTATCTGGCCCGGCATCCGGTGCTCGAGGATTACCGCAACCAGCCTTACACCACCGGGCTGACCGAACTGGTCGACACTTACCAGCCGGAAATCCTGCTGCTCGGCGCCACCACGCAGGGGCGCGATCTGGCCGGATCGGTCGCGACCACGCTGCTGACCGGGCTGACCGCGGACTGCACCGGGCTGGACATCGATCCCAGCGACCGTTCGCTGCTGTCGAGCCGCCCGACCTTCGGCGGCAGCCTGATGTGCACCATCGTCAATCTGGCGACGCGGCCGCAGATGGCCACGGTCAGGCCGCGCGTCATGACCATGCCCGCCCGCCGGCCGGACCGCCCGCTGCGCGTCGTCGAGCATGGCCTGCAGCTGGACGAGTCCGCGGTCGTCACCAAGGTGCTCGATTTCGTCCCGGATGTCCGCGCCGACAAACCGCAGCTGCCGTTCGCCGATTTCATCGTCGCCGGCGGCCGGGGTTTGGCCAAGCCGGAAAACTTCACCCTCGTCACCCGCCTGGCGAGCACCATCGGCGCCGAGGTGGGCGCTTCCCGCCCGGCGGTTCATGCCGGCTGGGCCGACGTCGAACGCCAGGTGGGCCAGTCGGGCAAGACCGTACGGCCCAAGCTCTACATCGCCGCCGGCATCTCCGGCGCGGTGCAGCACCGGGTCGGCATGGAGGGCGCGGACGTCATCGCCGGGATCAACCTTGATCCGCGGGCGCCGATCTTCGATTTCGCCAACTACGCCCTGATCGGCAGCGCCGCCGAATTGCTGCCTGCGCTCGAACGCGCCTTCGCCCGGCGTCTGGCCGAGGCGCGGGCACGGCGGGCGCAGGCGGCGGAGGAGACGGTGTGATGGAGAAATTCGACGTCGTCGTCGTCGGCGCCGGCCCGGCCGGCAATGCTGCGGCCTACAATCTTGCTCGCGCCGGACTGTCCGTGCTCCAGCTCGAACGCGGCGAGTCGCCGGGAACCAAGAACGTCCAGGGCGCGATTCTCTACGCCGATGCGCTGGAGAAGATCATCCCCGACTTTCGCGACTCGGCGCCGCTGGAACGGCACGTCGCCGAGCAGCGGATGTGGCTGCTCGACGAGAACCAGACCTGTACCGGCGTCAGCCACCGCGACGCGCGCTTCTCGCAGCAGCCGTACAACCGCTACACCATCATCCGCGCGCGCTTCGACCGCTGGTTCTCCGAGCAGGTCAAGAGTGCCGGTGCGCTGGTGATCTGCGAGACCACGGTGACCGGCCTGCTGAAGGACGACGCCGGCAAGGTCATCGGCGTGCGCACCGAGCGCGCCCAGGGCGACATCCTGGCCGACTGCGTGATCCTGGCCGATGGCGCCAACGCGCTGCTCGGCGAGCGTGCCGGCCTGCGCCCCGCGATCAAGGCCGAGGACATGGCGCTGGTGGTGAAGGAGGTGCTGTTCCTGCCCAAGGAAACCCTGGAAGCGCGCTTCAACATCAGCGGCACCCAGGGCGTGGTCATCGAGATCGCCGGCAACGTCACCCATGGCATGGTCGGCACCGGCTTCCTCTACACCAACAAGGACTCGATCGCGATCGGCATCGGCTGCATGCTGGGCGACATGAAACGGCAGCAGCTCACGCCCTGCCAGTTGCTGGAGGGCTTGAAGCGCCATTCCGCCGTACAGCCCCTGATCGATGGCGCCGAGATGAAGGAGTACTCCGCCCACCTGATTCCCGAAGGCGGCTACCGCGCATTGCCGCAGCTGTATGGCGAAGGCTGGCTGGTGGTCGGCGACTCGGCCGGCTTCGTCAATGCGGTGCACCGCGAAGGCTCGAACCTGGCGATGACCTCGGGGCGCATCGCCGCGGAGACGCTGATCGCGCTGCGCCAGGCCGGCAAGCCGTTCACTGCCGCCAATCTGGCGGGATACAAGCAAGGCCTGGACGACAGCTTCGTGATGGCCGACCTGAAAAAATACCAGGGCGTGCCCGAACTGCTCAACCAGAACCCGCACATCCTCGACCTGTATCCGCGTTTCGTCGGCGATGCCGCGCGGGAAATCCTCACCGTCGATGGCGTGCCCAAGCGCGACAAGCAGAAGAAGATTCTCGGCGAACTGGCGCGCAGACGCTCCCTGCTCGGCCTGCTGGGCGATGCCTACAAGTTCTGGAGAGCCTTTCGATGAACATGCTTGCCGAAGCGCTGCTGCCCAGCGTCAACGTGGAAGAAAAGCTCTTCCAGGATCGCTATCGCGTCGATGTGGGCAGGCCGCACATCAAGCTCCGTGACGCCGCGGTGTGCACGGCGTGTAAGGCGAAGCCCTGTACCGTGTGCTGTCCCGCGGGCTGCTGGCGCGTCGCCGAGGGCGGCGGAATCGAACTCGTCGTCGACGGCTGCCTCGAATGCGGCACCTGCAGGCTGGTGTGCGGCGAAGGCAACGTCGATTGGAACTATCCGCGCGGTGGTTTCGGCATCCTCTTCAAGTTCGGTTGATCGAAGCGATGAACGGTATCCGCAAGTTCCTGGCCCATGCCGTGCGCCTGGAGGCCGAGTCGGCCAGGCGTTTCGACGAACTGGCCGAGCACATGGCCACCCACGGCAACGTGGAAGTGGAGGCGGTGTTCCGGCAGTTCGCGGACTTTTCCAGGCTGCACCTCGAGGACGCGATGGCCCGGGCCGGCTTCAGACATGTCCGGGATCTGCCGCGGGACGGCTATGAATGGCCGCATGGCGAGCCGCCCGAGGCCGCGCCGTGGTGGGGCGTCGACGGCCTGATGGACGTCGAAGGGGCGTTGAAGCTGGCGCTGGAGAGCGAGCAGGGTGGCCTGGATTTCTACCGATCGGTCGCGGCCGCTTCGGCCGACCCGCTGGTGAAGGCCATGGCCGCCGAATTCGCTGCCGAGGAAGCGGAGCATGTGGCGACGCTGCACGAAATGCTGGCCAGGAACGAATAGAAAGAGAGGCGGCTTCCATGCTTGGCAGAGTGATGCCGCTGCAGTTCAGGCCGATCGAGGGGGTGCAAACCGGGCTGATCGGCTATCTGTTGGCCGACCTGGCCGCAAAGGCCGCGGTGGTCATCGACCCGCCACGCGGACAGACCGAATTGATCCTCGCCCTGTCGGAAGAGCGCGGTGTCGAGTTGAAGTATGTCCTTCGCACCCACGTCCATGCAGTCGATGGCGATGCCTGCGATGAGTTGTGCAGCCGCACCTGCGCATGCCTGCTGGCGGGCGATGAGTTCGAGATCGCAGGTATGCCGGCAGCGCGGATGTGCCGTGTCGGGCACGGTGCGGCGCTGTCGTTCGGCGCAGAAACGATCGACGTGATCGGCACTCCCGGCCACACGCCGGGCAGCGTGAGCTTCCTCTGGCAGGATCGCCTCTTCTGCGGCGATGTGTTCGATCTGGATGGCTGCGTGCCCAGTGGCAGCGAGACGGAGCCGGGGAGGCTTTTCGACACTCTGGTCCGGCGTGTTTTCGTGCTGCCGGAAGAGACCCTGGTGTTTCCTGCTCATCCGATCGATGTACGCCGCGTGGCAACGCTGGAAGAGCTGAAGGCGCATCTGGCGCCTGTGATGCGGCACGGCAGGGACGCCTTCATCACCGACATGGAATCGCGGAGAACGATGGACTCCGCAAGCGGCGAGTCCGTGCCGTAAGCTGCCGGCTCTGCCGTCTGCATCGGTATTTCCGACGCAGACGGAGGAGGGGGCCGGCCTCAGCTTGTCCGCTGTCCGAGGCCGAGTGCTTTCAGCCGGCGATAAAGCGTGCGCTCGCTCAAGCCCAGCTTCTGCGCCAGTTCCTGACGGCTGCCGCGATGGTTGCGTACCGCCTGGATCAGCGCCTGGCGCTGGATTTCACCGAGATCGGATCCTGGCGCCATCTCCGCGGCGCTTTCCTTGCGGGCATGCGTGGCGTCAGGGGCCGGCTCATCCGGGTTACGGATCTCGTTCGCCAGATGTTCGAGGTCGATCACTTCGCCGTCGCACATCAGGCTGGCACGTTCCAGTACGTTGCGCAGTTCGCGCACGTTGCCGGGAAAGGAGTAGGCGGACAAGGCCCGCAAGGCTGCCGGCGACAGGCTCAGCCGGCGGCGCGGCGCCACCCGCTCGAGCAGCGAGGCCACCAGCAGCGGCAGATCCTCGCGCCGCTCGCGCAGCGGCGGCACGACGATCGGAAAGGCATTGATGCGAAAGTACAGATCCTGGCGGAAGCCGCCGTCGCGGATCATCTGCCGCAGCGGACGGTGCGTGGCCGATACGAGCCGCACGTCCGCATGGCGCAGTTCCGTCGAGCCGACCCTGCGGTAGGTGCCGGTCTCGAGCAGGCGCAAGAGCTTGACCTGCATGCTCAGCGGGATGTCGCCGATTTCATCGAGGAACAGCGTGCCGCCGCTGGCGGCTTCCACCAGCCCCTGCTTGCGCGCGACCGCGCCGGTGAAGGCGCCGCGCTCGTGACCGAAGACTTCGCTCTCGAACAGGGTTTCCGGCAACCCGGAACAATCCACCACGACGAAAGGCGCGTCTGCCCGGCTGCTGGCCGCATGCACGGCGCTGGCGACGAGCTCCTTGCCGGTGCCGGATTCGCCCTGCAGCAGCACGCTGGCCTCCGAGGGAGCCACTCTCATCACCATTTCGAGCATGCGCTGGAATGCCGGTGCACGTCCGATCAGCGCCTGATGGCCCGCTGCTCCCCGCGCGACCTGCATCGGCTCCATCCTCTCGATGAACCAGACAATCTCGCCCTCCGCATCCCGGATCGGGGAAAGTTCGATGGTGACGTATTCTTCCCCGCGCGGCGTGTGGTGCAGGTGGAGCATCTTTTCGCGCTGCCCCGACTGCAAGCTCTTTGCCAGCGGGCAGGACTCTCCCGCGCGGTCGCATGGAACGCTGTAATGGTGGGACACGTCGTAGCAGGTTCGTCCGACCACGCTCTGCCTGTCAGGATACGAGCGGCGGTATGCCGCGTTTGCGGCGATGATCCGGTAATCCCGGCCGCACAGGATATGCGGCTCCGGCAATGTCTCCATGAACGAAATCAATTCGGGCAGAGGGCGTGACGCGGGGCTCATTGGGATGCCGCCAGGACGGAAATGAGAGTTCGATTCTGCCATAAGGACAGAGGGTCCGTCTGTTTCATCGAACGGGCTTCACGCCGTATTGCAGGCTTTTCGGTCCCGCGGCGGCATGGAGCCGGTGCTCGGCATTTTCAGCACGTGAATAGGGGACAAAAGCAATCCGGCGTTTCCTGCCGCCGTTGTCGGGACGCCGCTCCATCGCTTTTCCATTCGGGCAGTGGCTTGCCTTCGCGCATGGACTGCCATTCATGGCGGTCGGTGGCAGCAATCCGGAAGGTGGCGGGGGCGTCCGATACAGGCTGAAAGGCTTGCACGGCTTGAAAGAGATCCGCCTCCTGGCATTCGAATGAAAATGGCACGACATTTGCTGATTGGCCGGTGGGCTGCCCCGTGATGTCTCGTCGTCGCGGAAGCCGGAAATGCCGGAACCACCGAGGATGCGAATGTGTTCATGAGCGGCCACGACGACAGCGACAAGGAACTGGATTCGACTTTCGGTCGGCAGCCGGTGACGGCGCACGAGCGCAGGAGAAGGATTCGCCGGATGTTCGACGACGTCGCGACGCGTTACGACCTGATGAACGACCTGATGAGTTTCGGCATCCACAGGCTGTGGAAGCGCAGTTTCGTCGCGCACCTGCCCGAGCGCGGATTGTTCGTCGATCTGGCAGGGGGGACGGGCGATGTGGCTGCGCTCCTCGCACGGCGGAGCGGCCGGCGCGTCGTCGTGCTCGACCCCTCCCTCCCGATGATGCGTACGGGGCGGAACAGGGACGATGCGGCCGGGGTGGAGTGGATTGCGGGAGAGGCCGAACGCCTTCCCTTCGCAGACGCTTCGGTGGATGTCCTCACGGTGTCGTTCGGCTTGCGCAACACCACCCGGCTGGATGCTGCGATCGCCGAGGTGGCCAGGGTGCTCAGGCCCGGTGGCACCTTCGCCTGCCTCGAGTTTTCCCGCCCGCAGAAGTGGTTCCAGTTGTTGTACGACCCCTATTCCTTCCATGTCATCCCGCGCCTGGGCTCCTGGGTGGCGAAGAATCCCGCGGCTTACGAATACTTGGTCGAGTCGATCCGCAACTTCCCCGATCAGCGGCGTTTCGCCGGGATGCTGGAGGCGGGCGGCCTGAGCGAGGTGAACTGGCGCAACTTGAGCCTGGGGATCGCCTGTGTCCACCAGGCATGCAAGCCGCCCGTATCGGCAGGCCGCACCGGGAGGGTCACAGCAGGAGGAAGCCCGCAATGAAAACGGATTCGTTCCCGCTCCGCTGCCTGGCCGGTGCGGCGCTGCTTGCCGTCGTGGCGAGCGCGTCCGCGATGGCGCAGGACGTATGGCGGGAACCTGTCACCGGTATGGAGTTCGTGCGTGTGCCTGGGGGGTGTTTCGACATGGGCGACACCTTCGGCGATGGGGAAACGAACGAACTTCCGGTGCACAAGGTGTGCATGAGCCCGTTCTGGGTCGGGCGTCACGAGGTCACCCAGGCGCAGTGGGGGCGGCTCATGGATTACAACCTGTCCGTCTTTGCGGCCTCGCCCCGGCACCCGGTCGACAGCGTGAACCAGGCCGACATCGAAACCTTCGTGCGCAAGCTCTCCGAGCACCATCCGGACAAGATCTTCCGGCTGCCGACCGAGGCCGAATGGGAATATGCGTGCCGTGCCGGGGGCAGGGCCGAAAAGCATGGCGGAGAGCCGCCACCCGCGGGCGCGAACACGGCCGAGTATGCGGAGGCGCATGGTGAGGGCAGCGTCGCGGTAGGCTCCTTCGCGCCGAATGCGCTCGGTCTGTACGACATGAGCGGGAATCTGTGGGAATGGGTGTCGGATGTCTATGCATCCGATGCCTACGCGCATCATGCCGTGGAGAACCCGCACTATCGGGCGGCCGGACCTGCCCGCCTGTTGCGCGGCGGCGGCTGGTCCCACCCGGGTGCCTTTGCCCGCTGCAGCAAGCGCCACATGCATTGCAGGCCCACGGCGCGTTTCGATTTCGTCGGATTTCGCCTGGTGCTCGAAAGCCAGGCGGCGGCCGTATCCGTTTCTCGGCCGGTCGCAGCCTCCAGCGTCCGTTCCGTGGAGGACTTGCGTCGATGATTGCAGAAAGGTTCCTCGGTCTCGTGCTCGGATTGGGCGCTCTGGCCGCTACCTTGCCCGTCCTTGCCCAGCAAGCCGCGACGGCGCCGGTGTCCATCCCAGGGGAGCAGCAGACGCCGGGCGGGCCGGGAATCGCCAAAGGGCTGCTTCTTGTCCATGAAGGGCGCGTTTTCATGGCGCCCTGCCGGGATCGCAGCTACTTGAACGTGGACGATGCCTCGGTAGGCCGGGCGGTGCTCGGTGCGCTGAAGGATTTCGGGCTCGCGCCGGGCCGTAACCTCTACGCCGAGCTGCTTGCGGTGCAGCGTGGCGGCTCACTGGAAGTGTCGGGCATCAACTTCGTCCACATCACTGCGCGCTGCATGCGCGAGTCGAAAGATACCGGGGAGTGGCGAGCGGTCGGTCTGCAGGCCGATTGGGAGGCCATGGCCGGCGGCGGCACCCTGCGCATCGATCGTATCGGTGAGGCCGAAGCATATGCGATCGACGGCGAAATCGAGCGCGACGGCGAGACGGTCCGGATTGCCGGGGCAGGAACGACGCTGACGGTAGCGCCGGGCATATGCCGCCTTGCCGATGGCAGCATGATGGCGGGGTGGAGGGCTTCCCTGCTGCTCGCCAACGGCGAGGCGCTGCAGGGCTGTGCCTGGGAGCGCTGAGCCCGCGGCATTCCCGGGCGCCCGTTCGCCGATATGCGAAATCCATGCCGCGCCCGAACCGCCCGGTCCCTGTTTGCCAAGAAAAGGTTGCCTCATGATCCGCAGATTTGCCTTGATCCTCTGTCTCGGCTTCGTCGCTGCCAGCACTGCCCGCGCCGGCGAAGGCATCGATACCGCGGCTTTCTTTTCTTCCACGCTGACCGGACTCGACGGGCGGAAGATCGCGATGCAGCAGTTCCGCGGACGGCCGCTGGTAGTCAATTTCTGGGCGCGCTGGTGCGGGCCGTGCCGCGAGGAGATTCCCGAACTCGTCAAGTTGAGCGCGGAACAGGCCGTGGACGGCATCGAGGTCATCGGCGTGGCGATCGAGGAAAGCGACAAGCTCGAGGCCGTGCGCGATTTCGCCCGCGCCTACGACATGGGCTATCCGGTCGTCCTCGCCGCCAATGACGGCATTCCGTTGATGAAGGCGCTCGGAAATCCGCAGGCAGGGTTGCCATTCACGGTCTACATCGGCCGTGACGGCGAGCCGCTCGGCAGCAAGATGGGCGTCGTGCGGCGCGCCGACCTGGAGGCGTCGGCGCAGGCGCTGCTGAAGTAGGGGGCTGGTGGGGGGCGGCCCCGGTCCGGCGCCCCGCTCGGGCGGACGATCTACTCGAAGCGCCCTTGGTCCAGCATGGCTGGCAACCCGGCTGGCACCTCGTCGAAGCGCACGATCCGCACGCCCTTGTGCTCCCTGAGGAAATCGGCCGCGTCCTCGGCGCTGGCGAGCGGTACGAATTCGTGCCCCATCGGGCCGAGCACGTCCGAGCCGATGACGTAGTACGCACTTTTCGCATCGATCGCCTGCAGGCCGTAGTACTCGGTCACCCGGATGTGCGCGATCTGGTCGCGGTCGTGGCCGGCGGCGTACTTGCCCGGATCGTGCCAGAACTTGAACATGTCCTTGGCGCCGTCGAAGAAGTGGGCGTGGCCGTCCTCGTAGACGATGGTCGCCACCCAGTTCGGATACCTGGACACCAGCATGCCGCACACCGGGCAGAGATCCCTCGGCCCCGGTTTCGGCAGGCCGGCGGCGGGGGCCTGGGCAAGCGCGAAGCCCGTCCAGGCCGCGAAGACGAGGGCGAGCAGGGTCTTCATGACTGGCCCTGCCGCTCCATCATCCTGCGTTGCCGTTCGGCGCGGTTCTTGCGGATGCGCGCGACGTCGGCCGACATGTCGGTGTAGGCGGCGAGCAGCGCCTGGTCGAAATCGGCGATCTCGCCGCCGTTGGCGGCCTGCGCGGCCCTGGCGGCCTCGGCGTTGCCGTAGGCGATCTTGCTGCGCGCCGTCATCACGCCGGGCAGCTTGCTGCCGACCAGGAAGCTCGCCTTGTCGGCCGCGGCCAGCGGCCTGGGCTCGCCCTCGGCGGCATTGTCGCCGACCCAGATCGCCTTGGGGTCGCGATCGATGTTCAGCGACAGGCTGATCGCCGCGCAGTGCAGCGAGCAGGTGCCGTCGGCGAGGTCGTCCGCGTAATGCACGACCATGCGCGAATGGTGGAACTGCCTGCGGTCCATGCCGCAGTACGGGCATCTGGGGTACTTGGCGATGTCATCGATCTGGGGCTGGGGGTCGGGCGCGGTCTTGGGAACGAACTGCGCCGGCGTGCCGTCGCCGGCGCAGCCCGACTGGGCACCGGCCTTGCCGGCGGCCGCCAGTCCGATGCTGGCGAGGACGGACATCCTGAGGGCTTCCCTGCGATCCATGGTTTCTCCTGGTGTGAATGGGGTGGGTGGATGACGCGGGCCTGCCGTCGACCCTGCCGGTCCGCGTCGGGGGTTCGATGAAGGTCTCTAGGGCGCGGGCGGCAGGATGCGGTTCAACTGGAACATCAGCGATTTCCGGTCCGCCTCGCCGATGATCTTGCCGCCGACGATGCCGTCACGGTCGATGAAATAGGTGATCGGCAGGCCGTTCACGCCGTACCGCCGGGCGATCTTCGAATCCGGGTCGAGCACCGCCGAATAGCCGACGCCGAGCCTGTCGATGAAGGCCGCGGCGGTGTCGCGGTCCTGGCCGACATTGACCGCGACCACGGCCAGGCCGCGCGCCGCGTGTTCGCGGTGCACCGCGTCGATCCGGGCCATGCCGCCGGCACAGTAGCGGCACCAGTCGGCCCAGAAGTCGAGGATCACCGGGGTGCCGGCGAAGTCCTCCGGGAAGCGGCGCACGCTGCCGTCGATGCCGACCGCCTCGAAGCGCGGGGCGGGTGTGCCGGTGCTCGGGCCGGTGTCCGGGCTGCCGCAGGCGGCGAGCAGGGCGCAGGCGAGGGCGATCGGGAAGGCTCTCATCGGTGGCGGCCTCATGCGATCAGGATCAGGTTCGAGCGCAGCACCATGACGCTGGCGATCGCGGCGAACAGCGCGAAACCCGCCGCGGCGATGCCGGCCAGGCGCGCGCTCGCCCGCGGCGCGAGGGTGGCGAGGCTGGGGCGGCGCGCGAACGGTGTCAGCACACCCGCGGCCAGCCCGGCGGCGGCGGCGGTAAACAGCGGGACGTAGAGCAGATAGCCCTGGTAGCCGTATTCCGGCTTCAGGATGCAGAACGGGCAGTGGTGGTTGGGATGCTCGTAGATGTAGAGCGACACGAAGGCGACGATGCCGATCAGCGCGGCGAAGAAGGCGGCCACGGATGAGGCACCGACCGCCAGCCCGCCCCATGCCCGCCGGCCGGCGCCGCGCCAGTGCCACAGCGCGAGCAGCACCGCCGCGCCGAGGGCGGTGTAGAACAGCGCGATTGCCCGGCGCGGCGCCATCGTGCCGAGTTCGCTCGCCACCGTGTCGGCCGCCTCGGAGAACATGCTGCCGCAGCACGAGGTGATCACGTCGGCTTCCAGGTGGATGAAGTGCTTGAACTGCAGGTACAGCACCAGCGCGGCGAGCGGCGCGTAGACCAGCAGCAGCGCGTACTTGAGCCGGGTCAGCGGGTAGTCGCGCGCCTGGTTGTCGAGGCGGTTGATCGCCAGCCAGACGGCGGCGAGGAAGAACAGCGCGAGCTGCGCGTACAGGGCCGGAAAGCCGTATGCGTTGGCGTTGAGCGTGCCCACCGCGCACATCGCGCCGACGAACATCACCGCCATCCTGTCGGCGTTGAACACGAACAGCAGCGTGGACAGGATCTGCAGCACGCACACCAGCGCCACCATCATAGAGAACAGGTAGGTCAGGCGTTCGAGCCGCAACTGGCGCTCGCTGCCGCTGCCGATGTCCCAGTGGCGGATCAGTTGCACCGCGAACGGCGAGGCCGCCGCCAGCATGGCCAGGCTCAGGCCGGCGGCCAGCAGCAGGGCGATGATGGCGGGCTGGAAGATCATGGCGCCGCCCTGCGCACGTCGCGGACGTCGATGAGCTGGCCGTCGCGCAGCGAATACACCCGGTCGACCACCGCCGATTCGACCACCAGGGGGTCGTGGCTGGTGAGGATCACCGTGCGCCCGGCCTCGGCCAGGCGGCGCAGGATGGCGAGGAATTCGGCCGACAGCCTGCTGTCGAGGTTGGCGGTGGGCTCGTCGGCGACGAGGATCTCGGGGTCGTTGATCAGCGCGCGGCAGATCGCCACCCGCTGCTGCTCGCCGCCGGAGAGCCATTCCACCTTCGCGTCGCGGCGGTGGGCAAGCTGCATGTCGGCGAGCAGGGCCCCGGCGCGCGCGAGCAGGCGCGCGCGCGGCGTACCGGTTGGGTAGCCGGGCAGGATGATGTTGTCGATCGCCGACAGGCCGCGCACCAGGTTGAACTGCTGGAAGATGAAGCCGAAGCTGCGGCGCCGGATCTCGGTCAGGAAGCGCTCGGGCAGGCCGGAAATGTCCTCGCCCTTGAGCCGCACGCGGCCTTCGGTGGGGCGGGCGAGGCAGCCGAGGATGGTGAGCAGGGTGGTCTTGCCCGAGCCCGAGGGGCCCTTGAGCACGCTCACCCGTGCCGGCGGGATCGCCAGGTCGATGCCCTTGAGCGCCCAGTATTCGTTGTGCCGGCCCTGGTTGAAGGCCTTGCGGATGTTGGCGAGTTCGAGCATCGCGTCAGCTCCGCATCACGGTGTCGGGGTCGGTGGTGGCGGCGCGCCAGATCGGCACCAGGGTGGCGGCGGTATAGGGCAGCACGGTGAACACGAACAGCGTCGCCACCTGCACGCCGTCGATCCGCGGCGTGAGCGCGAAGCTCGGGTAGAGCACCGCCCAGCCCTGCAGCACCGGGGCGAAGAGGGCGAACTCGAAGTGGAAGACGTGCACGTAGGCGGCGACGTAGCCGAGCAGGAAGGCGAGCAGCGAGACCAGGAAGCCTTCCCAGAACTTCATCGCGATCACGTCGCCGGTCTCCCAGCCGATCGCCTTCAGGATGCCGATCTCGCGCTTTTCCTCGGCCGACAGGCCGGCGGCTTTCTCCCAGGCGAAGATGCCGAAGGCGAGGATGGCGGCCGACAGCAAGGCCAGCATCATGCCTTCGCGCCAGTCGAAGACCGAGGCGTAGGTGCGCAGCACCTCCTCGCGCAGGATCGGGCGCGAGTCGGGCAGGGCGTCGATCAGCTTGCGGCCGACGTTGCGCACTTCCTGCGGGTTGGCCACCCATAGCGCGATGTCGGTGTAGTGGCCCTCGGGGTAGGCGAAGAAGCGGCGGAAATCGGCCTCGCTCATCAGCACCAGGTCGGCGCTCACCAGTTCCGATTCGTGGGCCAGCACCCCGGTGACGATGAAGGTGTGGAGTTCGCCCGAATAGGCGCGGAAGGAGATGCCGTTGCCCGCCGCCAGCCCGCGCGAGCGCTCGAGCGCGGGGCCGACGGTGATCTCGCCCTCGGCGATGTTGCGGTCGGCGGGCACCATGAAGGTGTAGTTGGCCTTGAGCACGCTGTCGTAGTAATAGCCCCACAGCCGCCCCTCGATCTTCTGCACGCCGCGCATGCGGCCGATCTTCTCGACGTAGCCGGGCGGGACGAGGTCGTGGCGGCCGGCGATCAGGCGCTGCAGCACGATCTCGGGAGTGCCGGCGAGCACCCGGGTGGCCTCGTTGCGCAGCGCGTGGGTGTACAGCGACACCGAGGCGAGCACGAACACCAGCAGCGTATAGACGACGAGCAGGCCGAGGCTCTTGCCCTTGCGCCGCGCCAGCGAGCTGGCGGTGAAGTCAATCAGATGGCGCTGCTTCTCGATCCAGCGGTTCATGGCGGTCCAGCAGGAGGGCGGGGGGCGGCAGCAGCGATCCGGAGGGAAAGTGCTCGAACGCCACCGGGTGGTCCTGGAAGGCGGAATGCAGGTCGGCCTGGGTCGGGTGGCGGGTGTAGCGGGCCTCGGTGAACAGCACGGGGTCCGACAGGCGCAGATCTTCGGCCAGGCGCGCGGTGCGCTGCAGCGCCGCTTCGTGCGTGCCGCGCCGGAGCGCCGCGTCCACGAAGGTGGCGGCGAAAAGCGCGGCGGCGAGCAGCGTGAAGCCGAGCACGCGGTCGGACGGCCGGCTCACGGCGCGGCCCTCCCGCCGCCGCGCGGCATCCTCCCCGTGGGAGGCGGGCGCTTGCCTGCGGGCGGCCGTGCGGGAGCGCTCATGCGAACAGCCTTGCCACGCCCAGGCCGACGGCCAGCATCACGCCGCTCAGGTTCGCGGCCGCGATCGTGTCGCGGATCGGCGGCACCAGACGGGATGGGTGTCCGGCGTCGGCGATCAGGCTGCGCGCGGCGCGGATCGAGAACGCCGCCGGCAGCAGCGCGATCGCGGCGCTGGCCGGCATCTGCCCGGCGGCGAGGGCGCCGGCCAGCCACAGGTAGGCGAAGGCGGCCAGTGCCGCATAACCCCGGCTCGCGGCCTGCGGGCCGAGGCGCACGACCACGGTGCGCTTGCCGGCCGCCGCGTCCGCGCGGCGGTCGGGAAACTGGTTGATGTAGAGGATCGCCGCCACCAGCAGGGCGAAGGGCAGGCCGGCCACCAGCGGCAGCGCCGCCGCCTCGCCGCGCTGCACGTAATCGGTGCCGAACACCACCAGCAGCCAGCCCGCGGTGATGGCGGACTCGCCCATGCCGCGCGACATCAGCTTGAACGGCGGTGCCGAGTAGGCCCAGGCCACGAGCAGCCCGGCCAGGCCGATCGTGAGCAGGCCGGGGCCGGATTCGATCGTGAGCCACAGCCCGCCGGGAATCACCGCCGCCAGCAGCAGGTAGCCGAAGCGGCGCATCTCGGCCAGGCTCAGGTAGCCGTTCTGGATGAAGCGGCTGCCGCCGGTGTAGGGGTGCAGCAGCTCGGTGTTGAGGGTATCGGTTCCGTTGAGGGCGTCGAAGTAATCGTTGATCACGTTCGCGCCCGCGTGGGCGACAAGGGCGAACAGGATCGTGACCAGCGCCTTGACGGGGTCGATGTCGAGCCCGTCGGCCGCCGCCGTGCCCAGCCCGATCAGCGAGCCGGCGAAGGTCACCGTCAGGAAGGCGGGCCGCGTCGCCGCGAAATAGCGCGTGAACGCGTTCCGGAATGGATCGCGGACGGGCTCGCGGAGGGATTTGTCGATGTTCATGGGGGGCGCTCGCTCAGGGCAGGTCGCCGCGACGGAAGATCAGGAAGCCCAGTGCCGCGCTCGCCATGCCGAGTGCGGCCGGGTAGGCGACGGCGAAAACCTTGTAGCCGAGCACGCCGAACAGGTCGAGGATCACGTAGGCCGAGGGGCCGAGCACGATCAGTTGCGGATCGAACATCGACAGCGCGGCGGTGCGGAAGACCTGCAGCGGATTGGCGAGCGCGATCGTGACCGCGAGTTCGGGCGAGATGCGTTCCTGGATCATCACGCCGAGCAGGATCAGGTCGAGGAAGAGCAGGAAGCCCAGCCATGCCAGGAAGGCGGCGCCCTGGGCGACGTCGGTGCTGCGCGCGATCGACGAGATCAGCATGCCGAAGCCGAGGAAGCACATCGCCATCGCCGCGATCAGCGCGGTGTAGTAGGCGAACATGCCCCAGGGCACTTCGATGCCCTGCACCGTCGCCCAGGCCACCGCGAGCAGCATCGCGGCGAACACCGGCATGAAGATCACGATGTAGCGGCCGGCGAACTTGCCCCAGAACCAGGCCCACAGCGACACCGGCAGCGACAGCAGGTACTCGAACACGCCCGCCTCGCGGTCGCCGGCGACCGAGCGCACGGTGGTGATCAGCACGAAGATCGGCAGGATCGCCATCGTCAGCTGGATGTAGGTGACGAGCAGGCGCGACAGGCCGATGAAGCCGAGCACGCGCGACTCGGTGAGGCCGAACAGGAAGAGCAGGGCGACGATGCCGCCGAAGACCAGGGTGTAGACGTGGAACCAGCGGGCGCGGAGCGACTCGACGATGTCCAGACCTGCGGTGAGCCAGAACTGTTTCATGTGCCTCATTTCCCCCTCGCCAGCGTTTGCTGCCGCATGTCCTCGTAGCTCGCGCTCTCCGCCTCGGCGGCCGCGCCGGCGGCAGCGTGGTTGTAGCCCATCGGCGAGGTACGCGTGATGTAGCGCACCTTGCGCGGGTCGTGCCAGACCATCTCGTCGCGGCTCTTGCTGTCGAAGTCGGCCACCCACATCCGGGACGATGCGTTCGTCATCCACGGGAAGCGGTCGCGCTGCTCCTCCAGCCAGAACACCAGGCAGCCGACGTCGTCGAACTTGAACACGGTGTCCTTGGGGCCGCCGCGCATCTGCGCGGCGAAGCGGCGGTCGGAGATCGCCATGTTGCAGCGCACGCAGGTGTCGCGGTCCCAGATGATGGGTTTCATGCCCTCGGGCCACCTGTCGTCGGTGCAGCCCGACAGCGCGGCGGCGAGCGGGGAGAGCAGGAGCCCGCCGGTGGCGAGACGGCTGATGAATCGGCGTCGATGCTGGTTGCACATGGTCAGTGGGGCCTTTCGGTCATGTCCAGGCTGCTGACCAGCCCGGTGTAGCGCGAGACGACGCCGAGGAAGCGCAGGCGGTCGGCGCCGGCGATCTCGCCGCTCCACGCGGTTTCTTCGGCGTCGAAGGCGAACTTCCAGCCCGCCAGGGCCTTGGCGATCGCGGGATCGGGAGTCTTGAGCACGATGCGGCAGTCGAGCCGGGTGGTCAGCGCGCCGGGGTCGGCGACCTTGTCGTCGAGCACGATGCGTCCGGTGTCCATCTCGATCACCCTGTTCACCAGCGCGGAGACCTCGTCGAGGCGGTGGCTGGAGATGATCATCGTCGCTTCCTGCATCCGCTCGGCAAGCAGGTCAAAGAAGATCCTGCGCGCCTCCGGGTCGAGGTTGGCGGCCGGCTCGTCCATGATCAGCAGCTTCGCGTCGCGGCCGAGCGCGATCGCGATCAGCAGCTTCTGCTTCATGCCGCCCGACAGGCGGACGAACTGGCGCGCGCGGATCGAATCGATGTCGAGCCCGAGCCGGCGCGCGATGTCGTCGATGCGTGCCGGCGCGGTGCCGCACAGCCCGGCGGCGAAGTCGATCAGCTGCCCCGCCGGCATCTTCAGCGGCGGCGGCAGCTGCGGCACGAAGCCGACGTTGGCGAGCACGGTGGCGCGTTCGCGGCGCGGGTCGACGCCGTCGATGCGGACTTCGCCGTCATGCACGTACTCGCCCAGCAGGCAGCGGATCAGCGTCGTCTTGCCGGCGCCGTTCGAGCCGATCAGCGCGATGCGCTCGCCGGGGGCGACCTCGAGCGAAATGCCGTCGAGCACCCGCGCGCTGCGGAAGGTCTTGCGGACGTTCTGTAGTCGGATCATGTGTCGACTCTCGTCATGTGTTGCGGATTGTCCGGGGGTGGCGGTCCGGAATGTCTCAGAGCAGTCTGGACAGCCCCTTGATGTCGAAGCTCAGCGAACCGGTCGGACACGCATCCACGCACAGGCCGCAGCGGGTGCAGTCGGGGCCGAGTGGCACTTCCGGCTCGACCGCGCGGCCCTTGATGACGGTGTCGAGCACGTGCGGCACCAGGCAGACCTTGCGGCAGTCGCCCTCGTGGAAGCAGCCCTCGAGCCTGTACTTGATGCGGACCGGCGAAATGATGCCGACGACGCCGTAGGTGAGTCCGATCGGGCAGGCGTAGCGGCACCAGGCGCGGCGCGAGAAGAAGACCTCGAACACGAGCAGGGCCAGCACCCACAGCAGCGACAGCCCGGCGCCGTAGATCAGCGCGCGCGACAGGATGCCGGTGGGCGAGATCGCCTCGAACACGGTGTAGCCGGTGACGACGGCGAGCGCCGCGAACACGATCCAGAACACCGTGCGCAGGCGGCGGTCGATCGGCTGGTCGCTCACGAGCTTCTTCTTCGCCAGATACAGGTGGATCTTTTCCGCCCACTCGGCCACGAGGTGATAGGGACAGACCCAGGAGCAGAAGGTCCGGCCGCCGAGCAGGGCCCAGAGCAGCAGCACCGTGGCGGTGCCGATCAGCAGGTTGGTGATGATGTGCTTGTGCGCGAGCATCACCTGCAGCGCCGAATTGAGGTCGGCCATGTGGAAGCCGACGAAGCGGGACGCGGTCAGCGCGCCCTCCAGCACCTGGATGTCGAGCCAGTACGAGAACACGAACAGCAGGTTGGCGAAGATCAGCGTCGCCCAGCGCCGGTTGCGCCACGTGTGGCTGGGTTTTTCGTGCGCGCGCCGGTGCTTGAGCTCGGCGATCTCGTCGCGGTTGTTCTTCTTGTAGAAGTGGATCTTCTGCGCCGCGGGCGAGATTTCCCTGGGCTTCTCGGGTTCCTTGCCCAACATCGCCTTAATCTGGTCGAAGTAGCGGCGGGTCAGCAGCTTGCTCATGATTTCCACACCTCACGGGGGACGATGGCGATCGAGGCGGGTTCGGTCGGGCAGATCATCTCGCACACGCCGCAGCCGACGCAGTTCTCGTGCACGATCGGGCGCGCGCGTGTGCTGCCGTCGGGGCCGGTGAACTTCTCCAGCGAGATCGCGCCGGCGATCGGGCATTCGCGCATGCACAGGTCGCACAGCGGGACGTCGTAGGGATGGTCGGCGACCTGGATGGGCTTCCAGCGGTCGACCTTGACGTATCGCATCCTGCCCTTGAATCCGGGGCCGCGGGCCTGGCCCTTGAAGCCCTCGCCCTTCATCGCCAGGCAGGATTCCGGGCGGGTCAGGCGCGCCACGCCCATGCGCTCGGTCATGTTGAGCGTGGGCTCGGGGTCGTTCATCTTGGCGATCAGGGTCGGCTTCTGCGGCAGCGCAGCGCCCGCGCGCACCGGCAGGAAATCGGGCTTGTCGTAGGTCAGCGAACCGGTCGGACAGGCGAGGATGCACTGCACCGCGTCACAGGAGAAATCGCAGGCCTGCTCGCGGGCGTCGATGTACGGGGTGCCGACGCCGAAACCGTCGGTCAGATCGGCGAGCCTGATCGCATTGACCGGGCATACCTGCACGCATTGCCCGCACTTGATGCAGGACTGCAGGAACTCCTTCTCGTCGAGTGCGCCGGGCGGCCGCAGGCGGCTGGTGCGCGCATAGACCAGCGGCAGGTAGCCGGACAGGCCGGCGCCGAGCACGCCGCCGGTGAGCAGGATCGTGCGCAAGGCCTTGCGCCGGCCCTGGCGCGCGCGTTCGCGCGAAACGGGCGCCTTGCCCTTGGCCGGGGCGGCGGGCGCGGGGGCGTTTTCCTTGTCGCTCATGATGCATTCCCTTCGGTGCGCCGTTCGGGCTTGATGTAGAGAGGGTTTTCGTCGCGGGCCTGGAGGTCCGGATTCGAGAACGGCGCGAGGCGCTCGAGGAAGTCGAGCAGTTCGAGGACGGGCGAGGTCTTGAAGAAGCGCGCGCTGGGGATCTCCATCCAGATCCGGTCGGCGTAGGCATATTCCTCGTGCGGGGTGTCGCCGTGGCCGTCCCCGTCACGGTCGAAGCCCTGGTAGGTGTCGAAGTAGTTCCCGTTCCATTTGTTCTTGACGCCTTCGCCGCGGCCAGCCTGATACATGTCGGTGAGGTTGCCCTCGAAGATGTTGCCGAGCATCTCGTTGCCGCCGAGTTCGCTGGTGAGCTGGATGGCGACGCCGTTGAAGGCGAAGCGGTTATTGACGAAGCGGATCGCGGTGTCGGGCTGGAAGGGCGAGAGGTCGGAGCCCACGCCCACGGCGCAGTAGATGATCTCGTTGTTCTCGAGCAGGATGTCCGAGGACTCCTTGAAGCCCAGCCCCATGCCGGTGGCGCCGGTGGCGTGCGAGATGACGTTGTTGCGCGCCACGCCGCCCTCCATGTACATGAAGTAGATGCCCACGGCATTGTCGTGGAAGCGGTTGTTCTCGACGATGTTGTGGTTGGCGAACATGAAGTGGATCGAGTAGCGGCTGCGCCGCCCTTCGTTGCCGCGGTAGATGTTGCGGTGCGAGTACCAGGCCACCATGTCGCGCGTGTCGGTGACGAGGTTGTTCTCGATCAGGTTGTCGTTGCTGTACCACAGGCGGATGCCGTCGCCGCGCACGCCGAGTTCGGCGTCCTTCGAGCGCACCTTGTTGTTGCGCACGATGTTGTGGTCGGCCTGCTTGAGGTCGATGCCGAACAGGCAGTCGGCGATGTTCAGTTTCTCGACCAGGTTGCCGTGGCCGCGGATGTTCAGGCAGGTGTCGTCGGCGTCGTGCGAGTCGCCCGAGCCGGTGATGGTGAGATTGCGCAGCGTGGCTTCGTTGGTTTCGAGCACGAACACGGTACCCTTGTCGCCGCCGTCGATGACGACCTCGCCTTCGCCCTCGATCGTCAGGCGCTTCCTGACGTGCACCGGCCCTGAGTAATGGCCTGCCGGAACCTTGAGCACGCTGCCTTCGGGCGCCTTGTCGACCAGTTCCTGGAAGGGCTGCAGCCCGTGGATGCGCTTGTGGCGCAGGTAGAGCGGGATCAGTTCGACCGGTTTATGGACGTCGACCCGCGGCGCGGTGGAAAAGTCGGCGGTGGCGCCGGGTCCGCGGACCCGGTCCTCGCCGTCGGACTCCCGCGCCTGGGCCGTGGGCAGGGCCAGGGCCGCTGCCGCGGCCAGCAATGTCAGCCGCTGAAGAATGCTCACGGGCGTTCATCCTTGCCGGGTGCCGGCCAGGGCTTGCTCTTCGCGCAATTGCTTGCGGCGCAGCAGCAGGGCGAGCATCAGGCAGACGAACACCACCATCAGCAGGCCGTAACCCCAGTGCGGGTACGAAAAGGTGGAAAACTGCGCCACCTTGCCTTCGCCGAACACGGTGGGCATGAAGGGCTTCACCGTGAAAGCGCCCCACGGGTGCAGGTTGTGGCCGAAGAACCACAGCCAGCCGGAATACTCGACCAGGTAGAACAGCGGCAGCAGGCCGGGAATCAGCGCGAGCAGCAGTTCGAAGGAGCGGAACTTGAGCACGCCGGCGAGCACCACGAGCATGGCGGCGATCAGGCCGAAGATCGCGATCTTCGAGACCAGCTCGACGTTCCTGCCCCAGGCGGCGATGCGTTCGGGGTCGTTGAAGAAGGTCGCGGACTCGTCCATGTAGTGCTGCACGTGGATGGCGAGCCTGCCCATCACGAACTGGTCGGCGACCATCCATGCGGCCAGTGCGCCGAAACCGGCCCCCATGATGCCCAGGCGCAGCCTGCGGTCGCGCACGGCGAAGGTGAGCAGCATCACGGCGAAGAAGGTGATGAAGAATTTGGAGAGCTTGGTTTCGACCGGGCCGCCGGTGGCGATCGGATACATGCCGACGTAGTGGTTGATCGTGTTCATCTCGTGAACGCAGTCGAGCGCGGTCGCCTTGCCGGTCAGCGTGGTCTGCTCGGCGAGAATCGGGTTGTAGCGGCCGGTGCCCTCGCCCATGTCCTCGGCCATCGTTTCTTCGGCAAGACGCGAGGTCTTCGGCGGGGTGGAGCAGCCGTTCTTGACGCCATCGAAGTGGAAGTGGATGCGGATGCCGTCCGGGAAGGCGTCTTCAGGGTAGTTCGGGGCAGTCAGCGACACCCACCAGATGGGGGCGAAGTAGGCGGCGACCATCGCCACCAGCGCCACCAGCGTGAGGCCGGCGATCAGGCCGTTCTTGTTTTGGGTTGCAGGCATGTGGAGCTCCGGTCGCGAGAGGATGGGTTGGCGGTCCCGGGGGGCGTGCGCGTGGCACGTACCCCCCGGTGCGAGACGGGCAGGTCAGCGGGTCACTTCTTGGCGCTGCACATCGAGCCGGGCATCTTCAGGCTGGCCTGGTAGGCGGAGATCGCCACCAACTGGTCGTCGTTGTATGGCTTGATGACCTTGACCATGTCGGGGTTGGCGTTGCGGCGGTGGCCGTCACGGATCTCGGTCATCTGGCGCAGCAGGTACTTGTAGTGCTGGCCGGCGATGACGGGGTAGAACTTCTCCTTGTCGCCCTCCCCGTTCTTGCCGTGGCACTCCATGCAGTCCTTCTCGTACATCTCCCTGCCCTTGGCGATCTGGATCGAGACGTCGGCGCCCTCGTACTTGCCGTGGTCGGTCGGGATGCACAGGCTTTCGATATAGGCGGAGACGTCGGCGAGTTCCTGCGGGTCGACCAGGGTCACCGCGAACGGATACATGGTCGGGTTGTCGCGCAGGCCGGCGCGGATGTCGGCCATCTGCTTGATCAACACGGTGGTGTGCTGGCCCGCGAGCTGCGGGAAGGTGCCGTCGGGACGCCCTGCGCCGGACGGCAGATGACAGGCGCCGCAGATTTCATAGGCTTCCTCGCCGCGGGTGACGTCTCCCTCGAGCTGGAGCGCCTCGATCTTTTCGCCTTCCTGGGCGTTCCAGACATAACCTTCGCCCTCGATGCCGGTTGCCTTCGGTGCAGGGGGGCCGGCGAACGCGAGGCTGGCGGAGAGCAGGGCGGTGAGCAGAACGGTGATCTTCATGATTCGGGTCCTCAATCGGTGCAGCGCGGAGGGCTTGGAGAGAACATGGCTTCCGCATGCGTGGTCACGGGGGGCGGTGAAGGGCTGCCTCATTTCAGGCTTTCGAGCCAGGCGGCGATCGCCTTGATCTCTTCGTCATTGACGAGGTGCATCACGCCCTTCATCGCGGCGGACTGGCCATTGGCACGCGTGCCGCTCTTGATGTCCTTCATCTGCTGCTCGGCATAGGCCGCGTTCTGGCCGGCGAGCATGGGGTACGTGGGCAGCAGCGGCTTCCTGGCGTCTGCGCCGTGACAGGCGTTGCAGGTCTTTTCGGCGTAGAGCCTGGCGCCGTCGAGCGCGGCGAAAGCGGGGGCGGACACGGTGGCCGCCAGCAGCAGAGAAACGATCAGCTTCATGGATCCGTCATCCTTGGGAGAGAAGAAAGGTCGGGGAACGGCGGCCACTGGCTCCGCTCCCCGATTCGTGTGCTACTTGGCGCCCTTCTGCTCGAGGAAGGTCTTCGCGCGCAGACCGATGTCGGCAGCCTTGACCTGGTACTGCCACACCTGCTCGGCCCACAGGTTCGCCTGCTCCCAGTCCTGCTGGGCGGCGGCGGCCTCGTGCTTGGCCTTGGCTTCCTGGGTCTTGCCGAGCTGGTCGGTGGCGTCTTCCATCAGCGCGACGACTTCCGGATAGGCCTTGTAGTTCACCGAGGTGATGTAGCCGACGACCTGGTCGATGACCGCCTGGGTGTCCACAACCTTCTTCAAGGTGTTCTTGTAGTCGGTTTCGGTGTAGTTGGCGGCGGCGAGCTGGGCGCCTTCCTCGGGCTTCCAGCCCTTCGGGCTGACCAGCAGGTAGCCCTGCATCTCGAGGTGCAGCGCCGAGCAGAACTCGGTGCAGTAGTACGGATACACGCCTTCCTTGTCCGCGGTGAACTTGACCGAGGCGGTCTTGCCCGGCTCGACCGAGGCATGCACGTTGTAGGTCGAGACGGTGAAGCCGTGGGTCTCGTCCTGGGCGCGCTCGAGGTTGGTCAGGTAGATCGTGACCTCGTCACCCTTTTCGACCTCGATGGTCTCGGGAGTGATGTGCGAGCGGATCAGCGTGCCATACACCGTGACCTTGTTGCCCTCGCGGACGATCTTCTCCTCGCCCGCGCGCACCTTGCCCACATGCTCGGAGTCGGTACGCGTATTGGTGCCGACCTTGTAGCGGATCGCGGGCTTGAGCTTCTTGGCGTCGATGCCGACGACGTAGTGCGGCTCGCCGAGCGGCAGCGGCATGTCGTACAGCAGCTGCATCTTGTCGTTGCTGATGTCGATCAGCTGGTGGTTCTGCGGATGCAGCGGGCCCACGGGGTTGAAACGGTCGATCGACAGCTTGTTGAGCGCCACCAGGTACTTGCCCTTCGGCTTGGTGGTGTCGCCTTCCATCGTCATCAGGTGGCCGATGTTGTAGTGGATGGCCAGCTTGTCCAGCAGCTTGCCTTCGCAGAAGTTCCACTTCGCCACCATCGAGTCCACATACAGCGAGGTGTAGGCGACGCACTCCTTGGCATCGAACTGGGTGTGCAGCGGGCCGAGGCCGAGCTGGACCTGGGTGTGCAGCGCATCCTTCATGCCGATCACCGGGATGCCATACGGATCCTTGGATTCGAAGCGCCCGCTCTTGATCGCATCCATGATCTTCTCGAAGGAATAGACGGATACGTGGGTGTCGAGCTTGCCGGAGACGACGATGAACTTGCCGTTCGGCGTCACATCGACGCCGTGCGGGCTCTTCGGCTCGGGAATCAGGAACAGGATGCCTTCCTTGATCGCCGTTTCCATCATGATCACGCGATGGCCGTTGATGACCTGGATCTTGCTGTCGTCCCTGGCGATCTCGGCCGCACGCTTCCAGTTGATCACGTGCATGTAGTCGGTGTCCTTCGCCGAACAGCCGGCCTCGTACGGCGGGCGGCCCTTCTCGATGCCGCCGACGTAGCGTTCCGTGCAGAAGCTGTTGGTGAAGGACCAGCCGTCGGACACCAGCTTGCCCGCATCCGAAAGGTCTTGAGAATAGGGCGGGAGTTCGAGCGAGAAGGATTCTTCGGGCTTGATCTTGCCGTGCTCGCGATCGAACTTCCAATAGGTGATGGCGCCGCGGTATTTCTCGTTGAATTGCTCGAGCGGGTAGAACTTCTGGTTCTCGAGCGGCGCGGCGTATTGCGAGGCCTCGATGATGTACTCGGTATTCGGGGTGACGAAGGCGCCGCCATGCTCCGATTTCATGATCGGATTGACGACGATCTGCTTGGTTTCGAAGTCGCGCAGATCGAGAACGGCAATACGCGGGTTCGATTTGTCGTTGATGAAAAGGAACTGGCCGTCGTATTCGCCATTGGTTTCGGAAATCGCGGGGTGATGGGTATCGCCCCAGGTGATGTCCTTGCCGTCGATGCGCCCCTGGGCGAGCACTGCCTTGGATTCCTCGTCGTAGCCATAGCCTTGCCAGGGCTCAGGCGTGAATACGCCTATGTATTTCAGGATGCGCATCGAAGGCACGCCGTAGACGAGAACCTGGCCGGATTGTCCGCCCGAACTGAAGGCAAGGAATTCGTCGCGGCCGCCGCTCGGCGTGTAGGTCTTGGCCGCCGCGAGCAGATCCTGCTGGGTCAGGTTGCGGCGCTTCATCACGTCCTGCAGCGATTCGGCCGCGGAGGACATGCCTGCGCCCAGGCCGAGGCCGGACGCAATGAGCAGGGCCATGGTCTTTACTGCCAGTGTTTTCATTTTGGATATCTCCTAATGAGTTACTGCATTCCAGACATCGGGAAAACGATATTTGTCGAACCACGGCCCATGGGCGTCGGATCGTGGAAACGGGTGAATCGAAGAGATTGATTCATGGAGTCGGATCCGCCGATTTTTTGGATTGATGAATGGGCTGGAGTGAGCATGGTTCGTGCCAATGCCGGAAAAGGCGCCGCGCCTGGCTTTTCGGCGACCGTCCGGCGAATGTGGCGCTGTCTCGGCTGCCGAAAATGACAGCCCCGCTGCTGGGATGGCAGGCAGGTGTCAGTGCCCTTCAAACGGGGCTCGTGCCCGCTTCGGCACGCCCCATGTGGCATGGCCGAATCCGCCGGATGTCGGCTACAGTTCCGACTCTGACGAATCAGCAGGTGTACCGAGCATGGAAGTGGTGGCGGTGATCGACTTCGAGACCACGGGGCTGTCGCCCGCGCAGGGCGACCGGGCGACCGAGGTCGCGGCGGTGATCGTGGAAGACGGCCGGGTGGTGGATCGATACCAGAGCCTGATGAACGCCGGTGTGCGCATCCCGGCCTTCATCGAAGCGCTGACCGGGATTTCCAATGCCATGGTCCGCAGCGCGCCGCCCGCCGGAGAGGTCATGCGGGAAGTGTCCGACTTCGTCGGCGACATCCCCATCGTCGCCCACAACGCTTCCTTCGACGCCAAGTTCTGGGATGCCGAACTCGCCCGCGTCCAGCGCTCGCGCAGGCAGGAGTTCGTCTGTTCGCTGCTGCTGTCCCGCCGCCTGTTCCCGCTGGCACCCAGCCACAAGCTCGGTGCGCTGGTCGAGTACGCGCAACTGCCGGTCGCCGGCCGCTATCACCGCGCGCTGGCCGATGCCGAGATGGCGGCAAGCCTGCTGCTGCGTCTCGAAGAGGAACTGCGCCAGCGCCATCGGGTGCCGCAGGTGTCGGTCGAACTGCTGCGGCGGATTCAGCGCGTGCCCAAGGCGCAGTTGCAGAAATGCCTGGCGGCGTTCACCCGGGCGTGAGGGTGCCGGCAGAAGCAGCTTCGCCAGGTGTGTACCGGCTGGAGCAGGTGCTGGAGGATGCGGCCCAGGCCCTGGCACGCGAAGAATTCCCGGCCCGCATCGCGGCCGCCAAGGCAGGACTTTCCACAGGAGGCGACACCGATGTCGAGTGATTCCACCCCGGCACGCAACTGGTTCGACCAGGGCGGCAGCGCCTATGCGCGCTTTCGCCCCGAATACCCGCCCGAGCTTGCCGCCTTCCTCGCCTCGGCGGCGCCGGACACCGGGCTTGCGGTCGATGTCGGCTGCGGCAACGGGCAACTGACCCAACTGCTTGCGCCGCATTTCGACACGGTCGTCGGCCTGGACCCCAGCGCCGACCAGATCGCGCACGCCGCGCCGAACGCGCGCATCACTTATCGGTGCGCGCCGGCCGAACGGCTTCCGCTGGCCGATGGCAGCGCGAGCCTGATCACCGCGGCCCAGGCCGCGCACTGGTTCGACCTGCCCGCCTTCTACCGGGAGGTTCGCCGGGTCGGCGCGCCGGGAGCCGTCCTGGCCCTGGTCAGCTATGGCGTCCTCAGGCTCGAACCCGCGCTCGACGAGCGATTCCAGGCCTTCTACCGGGACGGCATCGGCCCCTGCTGGCCGCCCGAGCGCAAGCTGGTGGACAGCGGCTACGCGACCCTCGATTTCCCCTTCCAGGAACTGAGCGCCCCAGCCCTGCAGATCCGGCTCGACTGGCGCCTGCCCGAGTTCCTGGGCTATCTGTCGACCTGGTCGGCCGTCCGCAATGCCAGGGAAGCGGGGCGCGAAGACGTGCTGCTCGGCTTCGCCGACGAAATTTCCGCGGCATGGGGCGACGGCGACACCCGCCGCGCCATCGTCTGGCCGATCAACATGCGCATCGGAAGGCTATGACGCCGCGGCAATCCAGGGTCGCCATCGGCTTCAGGGTTTCGCGACGCGCCAGACGTTGTTGAAGCCGTCTCCCGTCCTGTCCCCCGGCTTCTGGTCCTTGGCCCAGAAATACAGCGGCTTGCCCTTGTAGGCCCATTGCTTCCTGCCGTCGTCGCGCGTCACGACGCTGTAGTCGGCCCCGGCCGTTTCGCCCTCCATCACCAGCAGCGGCGGCCAGTTGGTGGCGCAGGGGCCATTGCATGCGCTCGTGCCGCTGCCTTCGGCGTCCCTGTCGAAGGTGTAGAGCGTCATGCCGTTGCTGCCGGTGAGCATGCCGTCGCTGACCTGCGCCGGTTCCGTGGCCTGGACGGTGTGGCCGGCCGCCAGCAAGGTGGCGGCAAGAATCAGGCGGGCGGATGTTCTGGAGGCTTTCATGTCGTTCTCCTTGACGAGGTCTCGGGGAGCCTCACCTGCATCTTAGTAAACGATTCGGCTCATCACATTGCTTTCGCAGCTCGGCGCTCCATTCCGGGGCGCCGCCGGCCCGAACCGGCTAGGCCTGTTCGCCCGCAAGCTGCTCGACCAGGAAGTTGATGAACGTCCTGACCCGGGCAGGCAGGTTCTTCTTGCTCGGGTAATAGGCGTACAGGTCCGCACTCGGCAGCGCGAACTCGGGGAGAATGCGCCGCAGCCGGCCGCTTTCCAGGTACTTGGTCACGTCCCATTCCGAGCGGATGACGATGCCCCGGCCATCCAGCGCCCAGCCCTGGACGATGTCCCCGTCGTTGCTGGACAGGACTCCCTGGACCTTGACGGCTTCCGTGCGGCCATCGACCAGGAAGCGCCAGACGCCGTATGCATCGTTGTTCTGCCGATGGATGATGCAGCGGTGCCTGGTCAGGTCTTCCAGCTTCTTCGGTGTGCCATGCTTTTCCAGGTAAGCGGGCGAGGCACAGACGAAGCGCCGGTTCGACATGATCCGGCGGGCGTTGATCCTGTTGTCCGGCAGTTCGCCAAAGCGGACTGCCAGATCGAAACCTTTGTCGATCAGATCGACGGGGCGGTCGGTGACTTCCAGCTGCACCTGGACATCGGGATGGCGGGCCGTGAAGGTCGAGACGAGCGGCGCGATGACGCTGCGGCCGAAGCCCAGCGGTGCGTTGACGCGCAGGAGCCCGCGCGGCGCGGCACCGTTTCCGGAGACGATCTCGTCCAGTTCCCGCAGTTCGTCGATCAGGCGGACCGCATGCTGGAGATAGACCTCCCCCTCGGGCGTCAGGCTGATCCTGCGCGTGCTGCGATTCAGCAATCGGGCGCCGATGCGCTTCTCCATCGCTGCCAGGCGCATCGTCGCCGCCGGCGGTGTGATGTCGAGTGCCCGTGCTGCGGCCGACAGGCTGCCCAGCCTGTTCAGGAGCACGAAGAATTCGAGTTCGGAGAAGCTTGCAGTTTTAATCAAAACTTAATAATGATCTCAGATCAGGCTGAAACAGCATCAAGGAGCTTAAAACTATTCTAGTGCCACGGAAGCTGACCCGCCAGCCTCCGGACTTCAAGGAGACGCACATGAGAATAGTGGAAATTCGCGAGAAGACCGTACCGATCAGTTCCCCGATCCGTAATGCCTATATCGATTTCAGCAAGATGACGCTCAGCCTCGTGGCCGTCGTCACCGACGTCATCCGCGATGGCAAGCCGGTCATCGGTTATGGCTTCAACTCCAACGGCCGCTACGGCCAGGGCACATTGATGCGCGAGCGCTTCATTCCCCGCATCCTGGAGGCCGATCCGGCAAGCCTGGTCGATGTCAGCGGCGGCAACCTGGACCCGCACAAGATCTGGAACTGCATGTTCACCAACGAAAAGCCGGGCGGCCACGGCGAGCGCTCGGTTGCGATCGGCACGATCGACATGGCGGTCTGGGACGCGGTGGCCAAGATCGAAGGCAAACCGCTGTTCCAGTTGCTGGCCGACCGCCATGGCGACGGCACGGTGAACCGCGAGATTTTCGTGTATGCGGCCGGCGGCTATTACTACCCCGGCCAGGATCACGGAAAGCTGAAGGACGAGATGCGCAGCTACATCGATCGTGGCTACACCGTGGTCAAGAAGAAGATCGGCGGTGCATCGCTGGATGAGGATCTCCGCCGGATCGACTCGATTCTGAGCGTGCTGCAGGATGGCCAGAAACTCGCGGTCGATGCCAATGGCCGCTTCGATCTGGATACCGCCATCCAGTACGCCAAGGCGCTGTCCCAGTATGACCTGTTCTGGTACGAGGAGCCGGGCGACCCGCTGGACTTCGAGTTGCAGGCAGCGCTGAGGAACTACTACGACAAGCCGATGGCAACCGGCGAAGACCTGTTCTCGATGCAGGATGCGCGCAACCTCATCCGCTATGGCGGCATGCGTCCCGACCGCGACTGGCTGCAGTTCGACTGCGCCTTGAGCTACGGGCTGGTCGAGTATCTGCGCACACTGGACATGCTGAAGCAGCATGGCTGGTCTGCCAGCCGCTGCATTCCGCACGGCGGCCATCAGATGTCCCTGAATATCGCGGCTGGCCTCGGCCTGGGCGGCAACGAGTCCTACCCGGATCTGTTCCAGCCCTACGGCGGATTCCCGGATGGCGTAAAAGTGGAGAACGGCTACGTCACGTTGCCGGAGTTGCCGGGAATCGGCTTCGAAGGCAAGTCGGACCTGATCTGCGAGATGCGCAAGCTCGCGGAATGAGCGCCGGACCCACGCCGTCGCCGCAAGGCGGCAGCGTGAGCCTCGCCGCCGCTGCCGGGGCTTCTTCCATGCCAAGGCTTTTTCCATTGTGGCTGGGAGGGGCCCTGGCCGGTCTTCGGATTTCGTGAAGACCGGGTTAATGAATCAACGATACCTCCTCTCCGGGCGCCTTCGATACGATGCGCCCTTGCGGCGTCTCGATGCGCCGGCCGATCGAATGAACGAGGAGACGAACATGATCAACGCCGTCGGACGGGACATTCCCGCGCAACTGCCCGGCCGCGCGCCCTTCGCCGGCGCGGGCGGGAAGGCTGGCCGCGCGTCCGGGCAGCAGAAGCTGCTGGCGTCGATCGGCGACGCGCTGGATGCCTGCGGGCTGGCCGATGGTGGCACGGTGTCGTTCCACCACCATCTGCGCAATGGCGACCACCTGTTGAACCTCGTGCTTGCCGAGATCGCACGGCGCGGGCTGCGCGGCATCCATGTGGCGGCCAGTTCCCTGTTTCCGGTGCATGCGCCGCTGGTCGAGCACATCCGTTCCGGCGTCGTCGGCCGGATCAGCGCGACCTACATTTCCGGCGCGGTCGGCGAGGCCATCGCGCGCGGCGAACTGAGCGAGCCGGTGCGCATGCTGACCCACGGCGGGCGGGCGCGGGCGATCATGGCGGGTGAGCTGCCGATCGACGTCGCCTTCGTCGCCGCGCCCACGGCCGACTGCTGCGGCAACATCAACGGCATCGATGGGCGCTCGGCCTGCGGCACGCTGGGTTATGCGCTGGTCGACGTCAGGCATGCGCGGCATGTGGTGGCCGTCACCGACCACCTCGTGCCCCACCCCGCCAGCCCGGCCCAGATCACCCAGGACTTCGTCGACCACGTGGTCGAGGTCGACTCCATCGGCGACGCCGCCGGCATCGTCTCCGGGACCACGCGGGCGACCTCGGACCCGGTCGGGCTGGAGATCGCGCGTACCGCTGCGCAGGTGATCGAGGCCTCCGGGCTGCTGAAGGACGGGCTGTCGTTCCAGACCGGCGCCGGCGGCATCTCGCTGGCCGTCGCCGCGGCGCTGCGGGAATTGATGGTCGCGCGCGGGATCACCGGCAGCTTCGCCTCCGGCGGCATCACTTCCTACCTCGTCGAGATGCTCGAACAAGGCCTGTTCCGGACCCTGCTGGACGTGCAGTGCTTCGATCTCGCCGCGGTCGATTCCTTCCGCCGCAACGCCGCCCACATGGAGATGTCGGCCTCGCTGTATGCCAATCCGGCGACCCGCGGCCCGGTCGTCGACCAGCTCGACGTGGTGATCCTGGGCGCGGCCGAGATCGACACGGATTTCAACGTGAATGTCACCACCGGCACCAACGGCGTGATCCTCGGCGGCTCGGGCGGCCATGCCGATACCGCAGCGGGGGCGAAGCTGGCGATCGTCACCACCAAGCTCAATGCCGGCGGCTTCGCCAAGGTGGTGGATCGCGTCGGCGTGGTCACCACGCCCGGCGAGACGATCGACGTGCTGGTCACCGAGGCAGGGGTCGCGGTGAATCCGCGGCGCACCGAGCTCGCGCAGCGGCTGCAGGCCGCCGGCCTGCCGGTGGTGCCGGTCGAGGCGCTGCGCGACATCGCCGCCGGGCAGGCGACGAAGCCGCCGGCCGGAATTCCATCCTGTGGGCGTGTCGTCGCCTTCGTGGAGTATCGGGACGGCACCGTGATCGACGTCGTCAGGGCCGTGCAGGGCTGATCGTATTGCTGTTCCCTTGCCGGCCGGTGGCAGGCGAGCGGCCTCCCCGATCGGCAAAGCGGCCCTGTCCCCGTTCGGTCTGCGTGGCGAGATGCATCGGCCGCATCATTGCCACCCACGATCGACAAGATGTCTCCGATCCGGCGGCGCATGGCCCGGGCAGCGTCCGGTCATCGCACCCGCCAGGATGTTCAGCTCCCGATGGCGGGGCCGGGAAGGCCGGCTTCAGGCCCATGGCGACGCCCGTCCCGGCAGCTTGTCACTGCCTTGCCGTACCCTGCAGGAACGCGCGTTCGAGCAGGCCGGGCAGGCCCGCGCGGGCGACGCGGCCGCGGCGCTCCGCGTCCACCAGGCCGATCACCATCGACACCCAGATCTCGGCCAGCGCGGGTGCGGGGATGTCGATGCGGAACACGCCTTCCTGCTGGCCACGCAGGAAGAAGGCGTCCAGCGCGGCATCCCAGCCTTCTTCGACGCAGGGATCTCTCAGCGCATCCTTCCAGTAATACATCAGGAAGGCGGTCAGTTCCCGGTGCTCCAGGTGGCTGGCGGTCAGTTGCCTGAGGGCGTCCGGCACCGCCGCCGTGTCCAGGCTGGCGTCTCTGATGGCGTCGCTGAAGACCTGGGTGCAGTGCTGCATCAGGCGCTCGATGAGCTGCTCGCGGGTGCGGCAGAAGCGGTACAGCGTGGCCTTGCTGATGCCGATGGCGCGGGCGAGTTCCTGCAGCGAGGCCCTGGGCTGGTCGACGAGGGCGAGGGCCAGCGCGGCCAGCAGTTTCCGGTCTTCGGCATCGGCGGCAGGAGTTGTCATGCCAGGCTCACACGCTTCCATGTCAGG
The DNA here is from genome assembly GCF_048398245.1 of Thauera butanivorans. Taxonomy (NCBI): domain Bacteria; kingdom Pseudomonadati; phylum Pseudomonadota; class Betaproteobacteria; order Rhodocyclales; family Zoogloeaceae; genus Thauera; species Thauera butanivorans. Next base: position 3,529,688 of record NZ_CP183038.1, on the reverse strand, counting down.
GGTTCGGATGCGAACGTGAATCACACCTGACTCACCTTCGCCAATCATCGGCCCCATTGTCGCATGAGCTGGATTCAAACGTAAAATTGATCATAAAAATATCTTTTGAATCAAAATTGATTCATAGGATTTTTTGTGGAATCATGCAGCGCTTGTGCATTCCGATCCTGCAGAGAGACCGATGATGAAGAGCCCGAAAATGCGGCCGCCATCCCTGTTCATGCTTGCCGCGGCGGCGCTGATCGCCGGCTGCGACGGCAGCCGGGGGGCGCCCGGACCGCAAGCCGAAACCTTGCCCACGGTCGAGACGATCACGGTCGAGCGCGGACCGCTGGCCTTGTCGAGCGAACTGCCGGGGCGTGTCGAGCCGGTCCGCGTCGCCGAAGTGCGGGCGCGGGTCGCCGGCATCGTGCTCAGCCGCAAGTTCACCGAAGGCGCCGACGTCGAGGCCGGCCAGGTGCTGTTCCAGATCGATCCGGCGCCGTTCAAGGCGGCGCTGTCGCGCGCGCAGGGCGCGCTGGCCAAGGCCGAAGCGAACCTGTTCGATGCCCGGGCCGTGCTGAAGCGCCATGAAGAACTGGTCAGGATCGAAGCGGTCAGCCGCCAGGACTACGATGCGGCCCAGGCGCGGCTCAAGAGCGCGCAGGCCGAGCGCCAGGCGGCGCTGGCCGAGGTCGAGACGGCGAAGCTCGATCTCGGCCATGCGACGGTGAAGGCGCCGATCTCGGGCCGCATCGGCCGCGCGCTGGTGACCGAAGGCGCCCTCGTCGGCCAGGGCGAAGCCACGCCGCTGGCGATGATCCAGCAGATCGATCCGGTCTATGTCGATTTCAAGCAGCCGGTGGCCGAAGTGCAGGCCCTGCGCGCCGAACTGGCCGCAGGGCGGCTGGCGCAGGACGAAGGCAGGGGTGCGCGGATTTCGGTCAGCGTCGAAGGCACGGGCGAGCAGCGCGACGGGCACCTGCTGTTCTCCGACATCACCGTGGACCGCGGTACCGGGCAGATATCGCTGCGCGGCCGCTTCGACAATGCCGACGGGCTGCTGCTGCCCGGCATGTACGTGCGCGTGCATGCGCCGCAGGGCGTCGACCCGCAGGCGGTGCTGGTGCCGCAGCGCGCGGTGGTGCGCGGCACCGACGGCAGCCCGCAGGTGCTGGTGGTCGATGGCCAAGATACCGTGCAGGCACGGCAGGTGCGCACCGGTGCGATGCACGGCGCTGCCTGGCACATCACCGACGGCCTGCAGGCCGGCGACCGGGTCGTCGTCGGCGGCCGCGCCAAGGCGGGCGACAAGGTCGCCGTCGCGCCAGCGGCGTCGCCCGCCGCGGCTGCCCCCGCCGCCGCGGGCGGTTGAGACCAGACGCCAGGAACAGGAACATGCCGAAGTTTTTCATCGACCGCCCCAACTTCGCCTGGGTGGTCGCGATCTTCATCTCGCTCGCCGGCCTGCTGGCGATTCCCTCGCTGCCGGTCGCCCAGTACCCGGTGGTGGCGCCGCCGCAGATCTCGATCTGGGCGACCTACCCCGGCGCATCGGCCGGCACCGTGGTCGATTCGGTGACCAGCGTCATCGAGGAAGAGCTCAACGGCGCCAAGGGGCTGCTGTACTACGAGTCGTCCAGCAGTTCCGCCGGCACCGCCGAGATCATCGTCACCTTCGCGCCGGGCACCGACCCGGACCTGGCGCAGGTGGACGTGCAGAACCGCCTGAAGAAGGCCGAGGCACGCCTGCCCGGCGTCGTCACCCAGCTCGGCCTGCAGGTGGATCAGGCCAGCGCCGGCTTCCTGCTGATCTATGCGCTCACCTACAAGGGCGACGATGCGGACAAGGACGTCGTTGGCCTGTCCGAGTTTGCCGTGCGCAACATCAACAACGAGATCCGCCGCGTGTCCGGCGTCGGCAAGGTGCAGTACTTCGGTGCCGAGGCGGCGATGCGGGTGTGGGTCGATCCGCAGAAGCTGGTCGGCTACGGGCTGTCGGTGGCCGACGTCAATGCCGCGATCGCGGCGCAGAACGCGCAGGTGCCGGCCGGCAGCTTCGGCAGCCGTCCCGGCAGCGCCGAGCAGGAGCTGAGCGCCACGATCGTGGTCAAGGGCATGCTCGCGACGCCGGAGGAGTTCGGCCGCATCGTGCTGCGCGCCAACCCCGACGGCTCGAAGGTGACGCTCGCCGACGTTGCCCGGCTGGAACTGGGCCGCCAGGACTACAACTTCGATTCGCGCATGAACGGCAAGCTGTCGGTGGCCGGCGCGGTGCAGCTGTCGCCGGGCGCCAATGCGGTGCAGACGGCGGCGGCGGTCAAGGCGCGGCTGGCGGAACTGTCGGTGTCCTTCCCGGACGACATCGAATACGCCGTGCCCTACGACACCTCGCGCTTCGTGGACGTCGCCATCGACAAGGTGATCCAGACCCTGGCCGAAGCCATGGTGCTGGTCTTCCTGGTGATGTTCCTGTTCCTGCAGAACTTCCGCTACACGCTGATTCCGACCATCGTGGTGCCGGTGTGCCTGCTCGGCACGCTGGCGGTGATGTATGCGCTGGGCTTCTCGGTCAACATGATGACGATGTTCGGCATGGTGCTGGCCATCGGCATCCTGGTGGACGACGCCATCGTCGTGGTCGAGAACGTCGAGCGCATCATGGCCGAGGAGGGGCTGGCGCCGCGCGAGGCGACGATCAAGGCGATGCAGCAGGTCGCCGGCGCCATCGTCGGCATCACCCTGGTGCTGGCGGCGGTGTTCATGCCGCTGGCCTTCATGAGCGGCTCGGTCGGCGTGATCTACCAGCAGTTCTCGCTGTCGCTGGCAGTGTCCATCCTGTTCTCCGGCTTCCTCGCGCTGAGCCTGACGCCGGCGCTGTGCGCGACGCTGCTGAAGCCGATTCCGCAAGGCCATCACGACGAGAAGACCGGTTTCTTCGGCTGGTTCAATCGCCGTTTCGCCGGGCTGACCGAGCGCTACGGATGGCTCAACGCGCGCCTGCTGCGGCGCAGCGGGCGCTACATGCTGGTCTATGCGGCCATCGTCGCGGTGCTGGGCTTCTTCTACCTGCGCCTGCCCGAATCCTTCGTGCCGGTCGAGGACCAGGGCTATTTCATCGTCGACGTGCAACTGCCGCCGGGCGCCACCTATCCGCGCGCCGAAGCGGTGGTCAAGGAGTTGGAAGAGTATCTGCATTCCCGCAACAGCATGGATTCGACCACGATGCTGCTCGGTTTCAGCTTCTCCGGCACCGGCCAGAACGCTGCCCTGGGCTTCCCGACGCTGACCGACTGGTCCGAGCGCGGCCGCGGACAGTCGGCTTCGGACGAGGTCGCGGCGTTCAACGCCCGCTTCGCCGGCCTCGGCGATGCCGCGGTGATGGCGGTCGATCCGCCGCCGATCGAAGGCCTGGGCAATGCCGGCGGCTTCGCCCTGCGCCTGCAGGACCGTGGCGGCCTCGGCCGCGAGGCGCTGATCGCGGCGCGCAACGAGCTGCTGTACAGGGCCAACACCTCGCCGCTCTTCGCCTACGCGATGATGGAAGGCCTGGAGGATGCCCCCCAGCTTCGGCTGGACATCGACCGTGCCAAGGCCGAGGCGCTGGGTGTCGGCTTTGCCGACATCAACACCGTCATCGCCAGCGCCTACGGTTCGGCCCTGGTCAGCGACTTCGCCAACGCCGGCCGGCAGCAGCGGGTGGTGGTGCAGGCCGACGTCGACGAGCGCATGACGCCGGAGCAGATCCTGGCGCTGCACGTGCCCAATGCGCGCGGTGGGCAGGTGCCGCTGTCGGCCTTCACCACCATGGCCTGGGAAAGCGGCGCGGTGCAGATCTCGCGCTACAACGGCTATCCGGCGTTCAAGATCGGCGGCAACGCCGCGCCCGGCCACAGCACCGGCGAGGCGATGGCCGAGATCGAACGCATCATCGGCGAACTGCCCGAAGGCATCGGCTACGAATGGACCGGGCTGTCTTACCAGGAGAAGTTCGCCGGCGCACAGGCACCGATGCTGTTCGCGCTGTCCTTCCTGGTGGTGTTCCTGCTGCTGGTGGCGCTGTACGAAAGCTGGTCGATCCCGGCTTCGGTGATGCTGATCGTGCCGGTCGGCGCTCTCGGCGCGGTGCTGGCCGTGACCCTGCTGGGCATGCCCAACGACGTCTATTTCAAGGTCGGCCTGATCACCATCATCGGCCTGTCGGCGAAGAACGCGATCCTGATCGTCGAGTTCGCCAGAAGCCTGCACCAGCAGGGGCGTTCGCTGGTCGAGGCCGCGATCGAGGCGGCGCGGCTGCGCTTCCGCCCGATCGTGATGACCTCGCTGGCCTTCATCCTCGGCGTGGTGCCGCTGGCCATCGCCACCGGCGCCGGCGCCGCCAGCCAGCGTGCGATCGGCATCGGCGTGATCGGCGGCATGCTGACCGCGACCTCGCTCGGCGTCATCCTGGTGCCGATCTTCTTCGTCTGGGTGCTGTCGCGCTTCTCGCGCCGCAAGCAGGCCGGGCAGGGGGCTGATGCGCCTATGCGGCCGGCGGCCGACGGCGCGGCGGAATGAGCGGACGCGGCATACCGCCAACCGTGGGCTGGCGGTATGCCGCGATGGCGTCTCGAGCGGTGTTCAGGCCGATGCCAGTTGCCGTGCCCTCGCCAGGCTCATCGCCGTATCCTCGATCATGTCCTCCTGTCCGCCGACCATGCCGCGCCGCCCCATCTCGACCAGGATCTCGCGCGCCGGCACGCCGTACTTCTTCTCCGCGCGCTTGGCGAACAGCAGGAAGGAGCCATAGACGCCGGCGTAGCCCAGCGTCAGCGCGTCGCGGTCGATGCGGATCGGGAAGTCCATGATCGGCACCACCAGGTCTTCGGCCACGTCCTGGATTCTGAACACATCCACGCCGGTCTCGATCCCCATCAGGTCGCACACCGCGACGAACACTTCCATCGGCGTGTTGCCCGCCCCCGCGCCCAGCCCGGCCGCGGCCGCGTCGATGCGGGTGGCGCCCGCTTCGAGCGCCGCCAGGCTGTTGGCCACGCCCATCGCCAGGTTGTGGTGGCCGTGGAAGCCGAGTTCGGTCTCGGGTTTCAGCGCATCCCTGACCGCGGACAGGCGCGCCTTCACCGTGTCGGGCAGCAGGTGCCCGGCCGAGTCGGTGACGTAGATGCAGTTGGCGCCGTAGCTCTCCATCAGCTTGGCCTGCTGCACCAGCCCTTCCGGGCTGTTCATGTGCGCCATCATCAGGAAGCCGACGGTGTCCATGCCGAGCTTGCGGGCCATGCCGATGTGCTGCTCGGAGACGTCGGCCTCGGTGCAGTGGGTGGCGACGCGGATGGTGGAAACGCCGAGCTCGTGCGCCATCTTCAGGTGATCGACGGTGCCGATGCCCGGCAGCAGCAGCGCCGAGACCTTGGCCTGCTTCATCAGCGGGATCACCGCGCCGAGGTAGTCCTCGTCGCTGTGGGCGGGGAAGCCGTAGTTGACCGAGCTGCCGCCCAGGCCGTCGCCGTGGGTGACTTCGATCAGCGGCACGCCCGCGTCGTCCAGCCCGGTGGCGATGGCCTTCATCTGCTCGAGCGTCATCAGGTGGCGCTTGGGGTGCATGCCGTCGCGCAGCGTCATGTCGTGCACGGTGACTTTCTTGCCGCGAAGTTCCATGTTCATCTCCTTCATCGGGCGGCCGTTCAGGCCACCATCGTTGCGCGGTTCGGTTCGAGTGTCAGGCGCCCGGCGAGGATTTCCTCGGCGAACATCTCGGCGGTGCGCGCGCCGGCCGCGGTCATGATGTCGAGGTTGCCGGCGTACCGGGGCAGGTAGTCGCCCAGGCCTTCGACTTCGAGGAAGACCGAGACGCGCTTGCCGTCGAACACCGGGCCATTGACCAGGCGGTAGCCGGGCACGTATTTCTGCACTTCGGCGATCATGGCGTGGATCGAGGCGGTGATCGCGGCCTGGTCGGGTTCGGTCTCGGTCAGGCAGTGCACGGTGTCGCGCATGATCAGCGGCGGTTCGGCCGGGTTCAGGATGATGATGGCCTTGCCCTGCTTCGCCCCGCCGACCTTCTCGACCGCGCCGGCGGTGGTGCGGGTGAATTCGTCGATGTTCTTCCTCGTGCCGGGGCCGGCGGACTTCGATGACACGGTGGCGACGATCTCGCCATAGGCCACCGGCTGCACGCGCGAGACGGCGGCGACCATCGGGATCGTGGCCTGGCCGCCGCAGGTGACCATGTTGACGTTCATTTCGCCTTTGCCGACGTGCTCGGCCAGATTGACCGGCGGTACGCAGAAGGGGCCGATCGCCGCCGGGGTGAGGTCGATCATCAGCACGCCCAGCTCATTGAGCTTGCGGCTGTTCTCGGCGTGGACGTAGGCCGAGGTGGCGTCGAAGGCGATCTGCACGCCGTCGGCCCGTACATGCGGCAGCAGGCCGTCGACGCCGTCCGACGTGGTCTTCAAGCCCAGTTCGCGCGCGCGCGCCAGGCCTTCGGAGGCGGCGTCGATGCCCACCATCCACACCGGTTCCAGCACCGCGCTGCGCTTGAGTTTGTACAGCAGGTCGGTGCCGATGTTGCCCGGGCCGATCAGCGCGCATTTGATCTTGTTGCTCATGAGATTCGTTCTCCGGAAGCACAGGGTTGCAGGACACGCAGCGGCGGGAGAGGGAGGGGGAAGCTGCCGCTGCGCGCCTGCAAGCGGAGGAAATCAGCTGAACGCGACCGAGCAGCGGCCGAGTCCTTCGATCTCCATGTCGAAACGGTCGCCCGCCCGCGCGGGCACCAGCGACGCCAGCGAGCCGGACAGGATCAACTCGCCGGCGCGGAACGGAATGCCGAAGCGGCCCAGGGTGTTGGCCAGCCAGGCCACGGCTTCGGCCGGGTGGCCCTGCGCCGCCGAACCCAGGCCTTCGCCGGCCGGCTCGCCGTTGCGCGTCATGCGCATGCGCACCGCCGCCAGGTCCAGTCCGGCGGGGTCGGTGTGCTGCTCGCCGATCACGAACACGCCGCAGGAGGCGTTGTCGGCCACGGTGTCCTGGATGCGGATCTTCCAGTCGTGGATGCGCGAATCGACGATTTCGAAGCAGGGCGCGACCCAGGCGGTGGCGGCCAGTACGTCGTCGCGGCTCACGCCGGGGCCCTGCAGGTCGGACTTCAGCATGAAGGCGATCTCGCCTTCGGCGCGCGGCTGGATCAGCCCAGCGGCGGCGAGCGGAATCGTCGCGCCGTCGGCATGATGCATCGCGTCGGTCAGGAAGCCGAAGTCCGGCTGATGCACGTTCAGCATGTCCTGCACCGGCTTGCTGGTGACGCCGATCTTCTTGCCGACGACCTTCTCGCCGTCGGCTTCGCGGCGCGCCAGCATGTGCAGCGAGATCCGGTAGGCGTCGTCGATGCCGATGTCCGGGTGGCGCTCGGTCAGCGGCACCAGTGTGCGGCGCTGGCGCAGCGCATCGTAGAGTTCGTCGCCGAGGCGATGGATCAGGGTGCCGTCCATGTCCGCCTCTTTCAACCCGGCCATACGCTGGATTCGGCGCCGCCGTCGACTTCGATGATCTTGCCGGTGACCCAGGCGGAGGCCGGCGTGGCGAGATAGAGCGCGGCGGCGGCGATGTCCTCGACTTCGCCGAGGCGCTGCAGCGGCGTGTTGCGGATCATGCCCTCGCGCATGTTGGCCGGCAGCGCGCGATCGAGCGCGGCGGTCATGATCGGCCCCGGCGCGATCGCATTGACGCGCACCTCGGGGGCGAAGTCCTGCGCCAGCAGGCGGGTGAGCTGGCTCAGTGCGGCCTTGGCGGTGCCGTAGGCGCTGAAGTGCGGCTGGGCATAGCGGGCGGCGCCCGAGGTGATGTTGAGCACGTTGCCGCCGCCGGCCGCGCGCATGTGCGGCACGCACAGGCGGGTGAGTTCGTAGGCCGACGTGACGTTGAAGCGGAACACGTGCTCGAACTTGTCGGCGGACATCTTCAGCGGGTCGTTGGGCCCGGAGCCGCCGGCGTTGTTCACCAGATGGGTGATGCGGCCGAAAGCCGCCACCGCGGCGTCGACCAGCTTCGCCAGTTGCGCCAGATCGGTGACGTCGCACTGCACCGCCAGCGCCCGCCGGCCGAGGGCGCGGATTTCTTCCGCGACCGCCTCGACGTCGGCCGGCGTGCGCGCGGCGCAGACCACGTCGGCGCCGGCTTCGGCGTAGGCCAGGGCGATGGCGCGGCCGATGCCGCGGCCGCCGCCGGTGACGATGGCGACCTGATTGTCCAGGTGGAAACGTTCGATGAGCGGCATGGGAATTTCCTTTGTCGTGATGCCGTTGAAGGGCTTGTCCCGGGGCGGGCGAAGCGGCCGGCTGGCGGGAATCAGCGTGGCGACCAGAGATCGGGCATGCCCGGGTCGCTGTTGGCGATCAGGCGCTTCAGCAGCAGCTTCAGGGCCATCGTGTCACCGGTGCCGAGTCTGGCGGCGATGTCTTCCTCGACCGCCTTTGCCAGCGCGATCTGGCGCAGCGAGGCTTCGCGGCCGTCGGCGGTCAATACGTAGCGATCCTCGCCTCCGTCGTCCTCGAGTGCGACCAGGTGCTGCGCTTCCAGCGCCGCCATCGAGTCGGCGGTGGCCAGCATGCCGGTATAGGCGATGAAGGCGTTCAGTTCGTCCAGCGTCAGGCGGTCGCGGATCGACAGCACCGACAGGATGAAGAAGGAGCGCTCGTCCAGTGCCTGGGTGTCCAGCAACTGCCGCAGTGCATGCAGCATCTGGTAGTGCGCGCGGCCCAGCAGGTAGCCGAGCAGGTCTTCGGTATAGCTGCATTCGGGCGGCGGCGTGGCGCCCAGGCGCACTTCCTCGCGCGGCCTGCGGGCGGCCAGTGCGTACTGGCCGCTCTGGAACACCAGCGGCGGGCGGTCGCTGTGATCGTAGGCCAGCACTTCGCCGACGAAGATGACATGGTCGCCGCCGTCGTAGCTGAAGGCGGTGCGGCACTGGAAACGTGCCGTGCAGTCCTTCAGCAGCGGCGCCTTGCCGATGCTTTCGTCCAGTTCGAGCCCGGCGAACTTGTCCTCGCCTTGGCGGGCGAAGCGGCCGGACAGGGCTTCCTGGTCTGCTGCCAGCACATGCACGTTCCAGTGCGTGGAAGTGGAGAAGGTCTGCAGGCTGCGCGCGTTCTTCGCCAGGCTCCAAAGCACCAGCGGCGGGTTCAGCGACACGGAGTTGAAGCTGTTGGCGGTGATGCCGACCGGCTCGCCATCCTGGGCCCGGGTGGTGATGATGGTGACCCCGGTGGTGAAGGTGCCGAGCGCGGCGCGGAATGCCTGGGGGTCGAAGCCCTTGTGCGTCGTCATGTCGTGTCTCGAGGGGGCGGAAGGAGAGGTGGAGCCGAGTATGGAATCCGGCCAGGGCAGGGTCATCGTCCCAACGGACTACCGTTTCGCATGGCGTTCCCCGGTCCTGCTCGTCCGATCGGACTACGCGGACGGCGGGGCTGCGGGTTAAGGTCGCGGCCTGGCGTATGCGTACGCTTTCCCGCCTCTCAAACCGGAGCGATTGCCGTGACGAAAGAGATCATCACCACCGCCGCGGGCCTGGCCGGCCTGCTCCAGCAACAGCGCAAGGCCTTCGCTGCCGCCGGCGCCGTGAGCGCCGCCGAGCGCAGGCGCCGCATCCAGACCGCGATCGACCTGCTGGTGAAACACCACAAATCCCTGGCCGAAGCAATGGACGCCGACTTCGGCGGCCGCCCCAGGGGCTACTCGCTGATGAACGACGTGCTCGGTTCGCTGACCTCGCTGAAGTACGCCCGCGATCATTTCGAACCGTGGATGGCGAGCGAGCCGCGCACGCCCTTTCCGCCCTACGACCAGTTCGGCGCCCAGGCCTGGGTGATGTACCAGCCCAAGGGCACGGTGGGCATCATCGGCACCTGGAACGCGCCGCTGTTCACGCTGTTCAGCCCCCTGGCGAGCGCGCTGGCCGCCGGTAACCGGGCGATCCTGAAACCTTCCGAAGTCGTGCCGCGTACTGCGCAGATAGTGGCCGAGGCCGTGGCCGATCTGTTCGATCCGCTCGAAGTCGGCGTCGTCACCGGCGGGCCGGAAATGGGCGAAGCCTTCACGTCCCAGCCTTTCGACCACATCGTCTTCACCGGCAGCACCCAGGTGGGCAGGGCGGTGATGCGCAACGCCGCGCAGAATCTGGTGCCGGTGACGCTGGAACTCGGCGGCAAGTCGCCGACCATCGTCGCCCGCAGCGCCGACCTCGCCACCGCGGCCTTCCGCATCGCCGCTGCCAAGGCGGCCAACGCCGGCCAGCTCTGCGTCAATCCGGACGTGGTCTACGTCGCCCGCGAGCAGCTCGAGGACTTCGTCGCCGCGCTCAAGCTCAGCTTCGGCGAACTGTTCCCGAGCGTGGCGGGCAATGCGGACATGGTGGCGGTGGTGAATGCCCGCCATCTGGCGCGCGTCGAAGCTTGCGTCGGCGACGCCGCCCGCGTCGGGGCGCGCGTCGAATGTGCGCCGGTCCCTGCAGCCGCTGACGCGACGGACCGCCGCAGGCCGCTCAGCATCGTCATCGACCCGCCGGCGGACAGCGCGATCATGCGCGAGGAAATCTTCGGCCCCGCCGTCGTCGTCAAACCCTACGACGCCATCGACGACGTGATCGCCGACATCAATGCCCGGCCGCGGCCGCTGGCCTTGTACTACTTCGGCGAGGACGAGGCCGAGCAGCAGCAGGTGCTGGAGCACACGCTGTCGGGCGGCGTGACGATCAACGAAGCGATGTTCCATGCGGCGATGGAGGACGCGCCTTTCGGCGGCATCGGCGATTCCGGCATGGGCCATTACCACGGCCGCGAAGGTTTCCTCGAATTCAGCCACACGCGCACGGTGTTCAAGGCGCCGGCCTACGATCCGCGCCGCGAATGGGGCCTGCTGCCGCCGTATTCCGATCAGTTCCTGGCGATGATGGAGGCGCAGGTCACGCCCTGAGCTTCGCCCCGGGCCTGTGCGCCGGGGGCTGTCTTCGCGGCGGCCCCTGCTGCAGGGAAACGCCGCGTCCGCCCGTCCGGGCGGCGCGGCGTTCCTTCGGCGAGGGTGCGCGCTCAGTTCCGCGCGGCGGCAAGCCCGGCCTGGCGGCCGAAGAAGGTCGAGTCGCCCAGCGACATGCCCGAACTATAGCCTTCGCCCCAGCGCGGCAGGCCGCAGGCGCTGCGGCCGGCGGCGTAGAGGCCCGCGATCGGCTCGCCGTCGGCATCGAGCACTTCGCCGCTGGGCAGGGTGTGCAGCCCGCCCATGGTGAAGGCGTGGGCCTTGAGATCGCCGATGCAGTAGCTGAGCGCGGCGAAAGGCGGCTCGGCGAGCGGGCGCAGCCAGTCCGCGGCCTTGTGGAACAGCGGGTCCCGGCCCTCGGCCGCATTGCGGTTGAACTGCGCGACCGTATGCACCAGGCTGCCGGCGGGCAGGCCGAGTTCCTGTTCCACCTCCGCCCAGGTCTCGCCCACGGCCGCGACCTCGATGTCGGGCTGGATCAGTGGGCGGCCGAAGATCCCGCCATCCACCAGCAGCCAGGCCTTGCCCTCGGGCTGGCGCAGCACGTAGTGGCCGACGCGGCCATGGTAGGCATCCTCGTTGATGAAGCGCTCGCCGCGCGCGTTGACGAAGATGCCCTTGACCAGCGATGCCGGCGGGAAGAAGGGGATGGTGGCGAAGAACTGGTCCATGTGCAGGGTGGCGCCGCCCACGCTCATGCCCATGCGGATGCCCGAGCCGTCGTCGTTGCCGCCGGAAACCACGTCGGTGCAGGCCAGCGCGGCGGGCGCGAAACGCGCGACCATGGCGCGATTGACGATGAAGCCGCCGGCGCACAGGATCACGCCCTTTCTCGCGCGCACGTATTTCAGCTCGCCCTCGACGCGCACCACCACGCCGGCGATGCCGTGGGCCTCGTCGACGATCAGGCTCAACGCCCGGCTGTTGCAGTGGACGACGGCGCCCACCGCCTGCGCGCGCGCGCACAGTCTTTCCATCAGGATCTTGCCGCCCCCCCAGCCCTTGAACTGGGCGGTGTGGCCGCGCGGCGCCGGCCTGGCTTTTTCGCTGAACGGCCAGGCGGCCTCGCTGCCGGACCACACCAGGGTGTCGTCGGTGGTGGGTTCGATCCACTTGCCGGGCAGGTAGGTGCCCTTGAAGGGGACGCCCTGCGCTTCCAGCCAGTCGAAGTGGGCGACGGCGTTCTCGGCGTAGAGGCGCACACGCGCCGCATCGGCGCCGGGGCCGCCGGCCATCATCAGGTAGGTGTAGAGGTCTTCCGTGCTGTCCTCGAAACCATTTGCCTTCTGCACCCGGGTGCCGCCGCTGCCGCCGACATAGACCTCGCCGCCGGACAGCGAGGCGCTGCCGCCGGGGGCCGCTGCCACTTCGAACACATGCACGTCGGCTCCGGCCTCGCGTGCCTCGATCGCCGCGCAGCTGCCGGCAGCGCCGAAACCGATCACGGCGACGCCGGTCTCGATGTCCCAGCGCGGGACGTCCTCGACCCGGCAGGGGCGGGCGGGGCTGTGGATGGGAGGGGTGCTTCGTGTCATGCCTTGCTCCATGTGTGTCCGTAAGTCGGATCCGTGCGCACGATTTTCGGCACGGGCGGGTGCGGCGGCATCCCCCGATTGAACGATGCCGGGGCCGTTCCGGGGGCGAACGCCCGCGTCTAGTCCGCATTGACGATGAAGGGCGGCCGGGCTGGCGCCACCATCGCCGACATTCAAACAGGATCGGGGGTGGAGCGTGAGCATGCAGGAACGGTCTCGGACGGACTGGGACGTGATCGTCGTCGGATCCGGCGCTGGCGCCATGACTTCGGCGGTGGTCGCTGCCGACCAGGGGCTTTCGGTGCTGGTGGTCGAGAAGAGCGACAAGTTCGGCGGCACCTCGGCCATCTCGGGTGGCGGCATCTGGATACCCGGCAACCACCATTTCGCCGCCAAGGGCGGCAAGGACAGCCACGACAAGGCCTTGCAGTACATCCTGGCCGCCGGCGGCGGCAAGGCGGATGCAACCAAGGTGCGCGCCTATCTCGAGCATGCGCCGAAGATGATCCGGTACCTGGAGGACAAGTCCCGGGTGCGCTATGCCGTGGCCGAGAAGTACCCCGACTACTACCAGCACCTGCCGGGCGCACTGCCGGGCGGGCGATCGCTCGACCCCGAGCTGTTCGACACCAGCACGCTCGGCGACGAACTGGACAACCTGCGCCGCCCTTCGCCCTCGACCCTGCTGATGGGGCGCATCGCCTGGACCGCGCGCGACGCGCATGTGGCGATGGCGCGAGAACGCGGCTGGCGCCTCAAGATCCTGGGCCTGATGCTGCGCTACAAGCTCGACTTCAAGTGGCGCAGGAAAACGAAAAGCGACCGCCGCGCGGGTCTCGGCAGTGCGCTGGTGTGCGCGCTGCGCGCCTCGCTGATGGACCGCGAGGTGCCGTTGTGGCTGAAGACGGATTTCCGCGAACTGGTGCTCGAGGGCGATCGCGTCACCGGCATCGAGGTGGTGCGCGAGGGGCGCAAGATGACGCTCACCGCCCGCCGCGGCGTGATTCTCGGTGCCGGCGGCTTCGAGCAGAACCAGGCGCTGCGCGAAAAATACCTGCCGCAGCCCACCCAGGCCGCCTGGAGCGCGACCCCGCCGGGCAACAACACCGGCGCGGCGCTGGAAGCCGGCCTGGCCGCCGGTGCGGCGACCGACATGCTCGACTGGGCCTGGTGGGCGCCGACCATTCCGGTCGTGGGCGAAGACAAGCCGCGCGGCATCTTCGCCGAGCGTGCCTTCCCCGGCGCGATCGTGGTCAACAGCCTGGGCAGGCGCTTCTGCAACGAAGCCCAGGGCTATCTCGAATTCGGCGACGCGATGTACAAGGACCGCGCGGCCACCGGCGGCGGGAACGTGCCGGCGTGGTGCATCTTCGACGCCCACTTCCGCTTCAACTACGCGATGGGCCCGCTGATGCCGGCGCAGATCATGCCCGACGGCCGCCTGCGCAGGGAATGGCTCGGCAGCGTGTACTGGAAGGCGGATACGCTGGACAGCCTCGCGCGCCAGATCGGCGTCGACCCCGCCGGCCTCGCCGACACGGTGGCGAAGGCGAACGAGTACGCCCGCACGGGCAAGGATGCGGACTTCGGCCGCGGCGACAGCGTGTTCGACCGCTACTACGGCGACGTCAACGTCAAGCCCAACCCCTGCCTCGCGCCGATCCGCAAGGGGCCGTTCTACGCCATGCGCATGGATGCGGGCGACATCGGCACCAAGGGCGGGCTGCTTACCGACGCCCATGCCCGCGTGGTGCGCCCCGACGGCTCGCCGATCGAGGGGCTCTACGCCATCGGCAACACCTCCGCTTCGGTGATGGGCACGGCCTATCCGGGGGCGGGTGCCACCATCGGGCCGGCGATGACCTTCGGCTACATCGCCGCCCATCACATCGCGGCCAGCGCGTGACGGAACATCGGGAGATTCAGGACATGGCAGGAAGGATCGAAGGCAAGGTGGCGCTGGTCACCGGCGGTGCGAGCGGCGTCGGGCGTGCCGCGGTGGAACTGTTCGTCGGGGAGGGCGCGCGGGTCGTGTTCACCGATCTCGACGTCGCCGGGGGCGAGTCGCTCGCGTCCGCGTTCGGCGGCAGGGCGCTGTTCATCCGCCAGGACGCGGCCTCGGCCGCCGACTGGGACGCGGCGATGGCGGCGGTGCGCGAGCGTTTCGGCCGCCTCGACATCCTGGTCAACAACGCCGGCATCCTGCTGAAGGGCTCGATCGAGGACGCCACCCTGGACGACTGGCAGCGCCTGATGCGGGTCAATGCCGACAGCGTCTTCCTCGGCTGCAAGGCCGGCGTGGCGATGATGAAGGACGGGGGCGGCGGCTCGATCATCAACATGTCCTCGATCGCCGGCATCGCCGCCAAGGACGACTACGCCGCCTATGGCGCTTCCAAGGCCGCGATCGCCGGCCTCACGCGCGCGGTCGCCGCGCACTGCCGCCGGGCCAAGTACCGCATCCGCTGCAACTCCATCCATCCCGACGGCATCATGACGCCGATGACCGCCGGCAGCTATCCGCAAGGCGTGGATCCGGCGCGCTTCACCATCGACGCCGACCCGATGAACCGCGCCTGCCTGCCGGCCGACGTCGCCGCCGCGATCCTGTTCCTCGCCGAGGATGGCTCGCGCGCGGTCAATGGCATCGAGCTGCGCGTCGACAGCGGCCAGTTCGTCATGGGCATCTGAGGCACAGCGTCCCATGACCGAAGCCTTCGTTCCGCTGCTCGCCCGCAGCCTGCCCGCACTCGTCCTCGAAGCCGCGGCCCGCCACGGCGAACGCATCTTCATCGAGGACGGCGACACCCGCATCGACTATGCTGGCCTGCCGGCCCGCGTGTTCGCCGTCAGCCGCGCCTTGATCGCCCACGGCATCGACGCCGGCGACCGGGTCGCGATCTGGGCACCCAACCGCGCCGAATGGATCATCGCCGCGCTCGGCATCCACTGCGCCGGCGCGGCGATGGTGCCGATCAACACCCGCATGAAAGGCGCCGAGGCAGCCGACATCATCGGCCGCAGCGGCAGCCGCATCCTGTTCGTCGTCGACCGTTTCCTCGACACCGACTACCCGGTGATGCTGGCCGGCTGCCGGCCGCCGACGCTGGAAAAAGTCGTCGCCATCGGCGAGGCCGGGCCGCACGCGGATACCGATTGGGCCGCTTTCCTGGCCAGCGGCGAAGGCATCGACGAAGCGCAGGCCCGCGCGCGCGCCGAGGCCGTGCAGCCCGGCGACATCTCGGACCTGATGTTCACCTCCGGCACCACCGGCCGCCCCAAGGGCGTGATGAGCGCCCACTACCAGGTCATCCAGGCCTTCACCGCCTACGTGCAGATCGCCGGCATCCGCGCCGGCGACCGCTACCTGATCGTCAATCCCTTCTTCCACACCTTCGGCTACAAGGCCGGCTGGGTGACCTGCCTGATCGCCGGTGCCACCGTGCTGCCGCATCCGGTGTTCGACGCCGAGGCGGTGTTCCGCCGCATCGAGGCCGACCGCATCAGCGTGCTGCCCGGGCCGCCGACGCTCTACCTGTCGATGCTGGCGCATCCCGGGCTGACGCAGACCGATCTGTCCAGCCTGCGCGTGGCCGTCACCGGCGCCTCGACGATCCCGCCGGTGCTGATCGAGCGCATGCGCCGCGAACTGGGCTTCGACGTCGTCCTCACCGCCTACGGCCTCACCGAATGCGGCGGGCTGGCGAGCTGCTGCGAAGCCGACGACGACGCCGAGACCGTCGCCCTGACCAGCGGCCATGCCATTCCCGGCACCGAATTGCGCATCGTCGATGCCGACAACCGGCCGCTGGCCGCCGGCGAGACGGGAGAAATCTGCCTGCGCGGCTTCCACGTCATGCAGGGTTATTTCCAGGACGGCAAAGCCACCGCCGAAACCATCGATACCGAAGGCTGGCTGCACACCGGCGACGTCGGCACGCTGGATGCGCGTGGCTACCTGCGCATCACCGACCGCCTCAAGGACATGTTCATCGTCGGCGGCTTCAACTGCTATCCGGCCGAGATCGAAGCCGCCCTGACCGAGCACCCCGCGATCGCCCAGGTGGCGGTGATCGGCGTGCCCGACGAACGCATGGGCGAAGTCGGCTGCGCCTGCGTGGTGCCGCGCCCCGGCCAGATGCTGGACGAAGCCGGCCTGATCGCCTGGTCGCGCGAGCGCATGGCCAACTACAAGGTGCCGCGCCTGGTGCGCTTGTTCGACGCGCTGCCGGTCAATGCGTCGAACAAGGTCGACAAGAACGCGTTGCGGGCGCAACTGCGTGTTCCTGCGTGAATCTGCCGCGCCGCCTGCCAGTTCCGCCCACGCCAGCGAGGTGCATATGAACCAGAACCAGGATCGCGACACGCTGTTCAGCCCCTTCAGGCTGGGGCCGCTCACGCTGCGCAACCGCTTCATCCGCGCCGGCGCCAACGAGGGCATGGTGCTCGACGGTGCGCCGACCAGGGCGCTGCTCGAGCACCACCGCAGCATGGCCGCCGGCGGCGTCGGCCTGACCACCGTGGCCTACGGCGCGGTCGCCAAGGTCGGCCGCACCTTGCCCAACCAGGTGTGGATGCGCGCGGAAATCCTGCCCGACCTGAAGGCGCTGGCCGACGCCGTGCATGCCGAAGGCGGCGCCATTTCCTACCAGCTCACCCATGGCGGTTCCTTCGTCACCTCGGTGAAGGTCGAAGGGCCGACCATGAGCGCCTCGGGCGGCTTCAACAAGGCCGGCTTCATGCGCGGCAACTTCTTCCAGCGCGCGATGACGCGCGCCGACATGGATCTCGTCGTCGGCCAGTTCGTCGACGCCGCCGAGCTCTGCGCTCAGGCGGGTTTCGACGCGGTCGAGATCCACATGGGCCACGGCTACCTGCTCAACCAGTTCATCTCGCCGCTTTCCAACAAGCGCCGCGACGAATACGGCGGCAGCGCGGAGAACCGCGCGCGTTTTCCGGCCGAAGTGCTGCGGCGGGTCAAGGAGGAGGTCGGCCAGCGCATGGCGGTGCTGGCCAAGATCAACGTCGCCGACGGCGTGCCCGGCGGCGCCACGGTGGATGACGCCATCGTCACCGCGCGCCTGCTGCAGCAGGCCGGCGCCGACCTGCTGGTGCTGTCCGGCGGGCGCAACATCGAATCGGGCTGGTTCATGTTCGGCAGCAACTTCGACATGGACGAGATGAAGAAGGTGCTCAAGGGCAACTGGCTGACTGGCTTGATGATGAAGGCTGCGCAGTTCGGCACGCCCAGGGTCAGCTTCCGCGAGATGTACTTCCTCGAATATTCGCGCCGCATCCGCGCCGCGGTGGATGTGCCGCTGGGTTATCTCGGCGGCGCGCGCTCGCTGGCCAACGCCGAGCAGGCGATGCGCGAGGGTTTCGACGCGGTGGTGATGGCGCGGCCGCTGATCCACGATCCGCGCCTGGTCGACAAGTTCCGTCGCGGCGAAACCGCGGCGTCGGGCTGTACCAACTGCAACCGCTGCATTCCCTACATCTACCACCCGGCCGGCACGCGGTGCGTGCTCAACCCACCCAACGACCCGGCGCTGAACCGGGTGCGGGCGGCGGGCTGAGCGGCCGGGTCAAGCCTTTTCAAGTACCGGGAGTATCCGTCTTCGTGAACGGATCGAAGACCTCGACGCCCAGCGTCTTGAAGTCCGCAACATTGCGCGTCACTACGGTCAAGCCGTTGGCGCTGGCTGTTGCGGCAATCATGGCGTCCTCATACAGCGTGTCGGACTTGCGGTGCATCAGCTTTGCCCAGGCGCGGAAAGCCGCCGCGTCCATGGGCAATACGTTGTAGGCTTCGGCAACGAGCCCCAGCCATGCTTCGATTTCGGCGGCCTTGGCTTCATCCTGTTCGCGTGTCATTTCGATGCCTGCCTGAATCTCGCCGAGCGTGACGGCCGACAGAAACAGGTGCGCATCATCCACGGACTGCAGCCACGACACCACGCCTCCATGGGGCCTGGGTTTGCGCAGCTCGGAGACGACGTTGGTGTCCAGCAGGTACATGCTCGTCACCGCAGGGCTGCGACCGGGCGCCGCCTGGCTCGTCCGCGAGGCGCGACAAGCATTTCGGCGCGGGCCTGGTCGGACAGCAGCAACTGCTTCAGCGTCGGGCGCGCAGCGGCCTGCAGTCTCAACCATTCCTGCACGGGGACCAGTACGGCGGTTTCCGTACCGCGCCTGGTCACCATTTGCGGCCCCTCGGAAAGGCAAGCGTCCAGGAACTCGCTGAATCGCGCTTTCGCATCCTGCACCGGCCATGTATGCATGATCGATCTCCTCAACCAAACCAGTCATGTGACTAGTTTGGTGGTGAGTGGCTCGGTTGTCAAAAGGTGCGTCGGTATCAGCGGACGGATCGTCTTCCTTGGAGGCAGGGAAACCGAGTGGAAAACTGCGGGGGAAACTCAACGTCCCTCGAACTTCGGCGGCCGCTTCTCGATGAAGGCCGCCATGCCTTCCTTCTGGTCGTGCGAGGCGAACAGCAGGGCGTTGGCGCGCCGCTCCATCGCCAGCGCGGCTTCGAGCGGCGCGTCCATGCCCAGCAGGATGCATTCCTTGATCTGCTCGGCCGCCAGCGGCGGCATCGCGGCGATGCCGCGCGCCAGCTCGATCGCGGTCGAAATCACCTGCGCGTCCGGCACCAGGTCGCTGACCAGGCCGGCGGTCCAGGCTTCGTGCGCGCTGATCGGCCTGCCGGTCAGCGCCATGCGCATCGCCTTGGCCTTGCCCACCGCGCGCACCAGGCGCTGGGTGCCGCCGATGCCGGGCATGATGCCGATGCGGATCTCGGGCTGGCAGAAGCGCGCGCCCTCGCCGGCGACGATGATGTCGGCCAGCATCGCCAGCTCGCAGCCGCCGCCGTAGGCATAGCCGCACACCGCGGCGACCACCGGCTTGGGGCAGTGCTGGATCGGGCCCCACACGCGCTCGGTATGGCGCCGGGTGATCTCGATCGGGCCGGCGCCGGCCATGCTGGTGATGTCGCCGCCGGTCAGCACGATGCAGCGCACGCTGTCGTCCGCCGCCAGTTCGGTGAAGCGCCGCGACAGCAGCGCCTGCAGCTCCAGCGACAGCGCGTTGGTGGCCTCGGGGCGGTTCAGGCGCAGCAGCGCGACGCCGCCGTCCAGGCGTTCGAGCAGCAGCGGCGTGGCCGTCTCGGGCGACGGTGGCGTGGCTTCGGCGGTCATGAAGACTCCATGCGGGCTCCCGGCGGCGGCTCTGCGGCCGCCGGGCCCGGAGCGGGGTGGGGGATGGGGCGATTATTCCGCCCGCGGCGCAAGCCGCTCATCGTCCGTTCAGACGACGAACGGCAAGGGGGGCGGGCGGGGTCGATCGGATGCCTGCCGGTGCCCTTGAAGTCCACGTGCGGCGGCACGCCGAGCCATTTGCCGCTCCATTCGGGGATCGAGCCGTCGGCATTGCCGGCCTTCTCGGCGCCGATGCAGTTCAGATCCTTGCCGAGGCGGGCGATCTCGTCTGCCGTGGCTTTCGCATGCGCGCTACCGGCGGCGAACGGCAGGGCGAGCGCTGTGGCGACCGCCAGGCCGATGAATTTGGGTTTCATGTTCGATTCCTTGTTCCGTTTCATCGGGATCAGAAGGTGTATTTCGCGCTCAGCGAGACGTAGTCGCGGTCGGCCATCGTGCGGCCCTCGGCGATGCTCGGCGAGCCGAAATAGCCGACGTAGGTCAGGCCGATGCTGAAATTGCCCAGGTACTTGAATTCGGCACCCAGCGTCAGCCGCTTCTCGTCGCGGCCCATGCCGCTGAAGGCGCTGCCGGCGGCGTTCTGGGTCCAGATCACCTTGGTGGCCAGGTCCCAGCCCGGGAAGACGGACGGATAGTCGAAGAGCGCGCCCAGGCCGACCAGCGTCGAGCCGCGTGTCTGGCCCTCGTAGGTGTAGTCGTCGTAGCGTCCGATGTCGAAGCCGCCCGTGGTGATCGCAAGATCATCGACCTTGTGGATGCGCTGATGCACGATCTCGCCCATCAGCGTGGTCTGGTGTGCCAGCTTCGACGGTCCGAGCATGTAGACCGCGTTCACGTTGCCCTGGAAGTAGCTGCCGCGGGCAGGTGCGGCGCCGAGCGGGGTCATCACATAGACCGGGGCGTTGTCGCGGTAGCTCAGTTCGCCGGCGAACTGCACCGCGTCGCCGATCTTGGAGCTGAGGCTGATGCCGGTCAGCTCGATGTCGTCGAAATAGGCGAGCTTGTAAGAGGGCGCGCTGCCGGGCGAGGCGCAGCGGCCGAAACGGGAGAACGACGAGTAGGTCGTATCGCCGCTGAAATCGAAGAACATCGCGCCGACACGGTCATGGTAGCGGTAGTAGTACAGGCCCAGTTCGGTGGCGTCGCTGACCTGGTAGCGCGCGCCCAGGCCCCACTGGCCGGAGTCGCGCGGCTTGATCTCACCGGCGAAGTTGACCGCGGTGTAGGTATTGTCCGGCAGCGACGTGATCACCCCGGAGGCGAGCCGGTAGAACTGCGCACCCGGGCCGAAGAAGTCGGAAGCGAAGTAGTCGCCGACCGGATTGAGCCGGGTCTTCTCCCATTCGTACTGATAGAAGCCGGTCAGGGTCAACTGGTCGTTCAGCGTGAATGACGCCGACAGCTGGCCGACCGGCAGATAGCCTTCCTTGGCTTCGGTGCCCGGCACGTTGAAGACGGTGGCGTCGACCGGCGCCTGGCCCTGGCTGATGTTCGGCCAGAACATGCTCTCGCCCCAGGCCAGCACGTGGCGCCCGGCCTTCACCGACAGGTACTGCTGCTCGCCCAGCGCCCAGTTGCCATAGACGTAGGCGTCGAGGATGCGCGAAGAGCGGCCGCTGTCGCGGCGGGTGGTGGCGGTGAACTCGTCGTGGGGGCCGATCTTGTTGACGGTGGCCGGCGAGTCGTTGTCGTTGTCGTTGCGGTAGGCCGAATCGTAGAAGGTCGATGCGCGCAGCATCGCGCCGAGATTGTCATGGCGCAGGCGCAGTTCGCCCAGGACGTTGGTGCGATTGGTGATGAGGCCGCCGCGGTCGAAGTTGCGCGTGCCGTCGTCGTAGTTCGGATCGGCGAGGTATTCGCGCGCCGCCTTCTTCAGCCGGCTCGACATCGTGTGCGAGAGCGTCACCGAATAAGCCAGGCTGGTGTCTTCGCCGAGATCGATCGTCGCTCCGGCATGGGCTGCGGGCGCAGCGGCCAGACCGATTGCCAGTGCCAGCGGTGAAAAGGCGATTGCCGGTTGCACCTTGTCCCCCCGTTCTTTTTTCCTGATGGGCATCCCATTCCCCTTTGGTTCTGTGGCTCGGCACCGATGGAGGTGCCGCAACGGGAGACTTCCATGCCCTTCCTGCCGGCGCATCACTCATTCGGATTACTTCCGCGAAGGGCCGTTTTTGATGTTCCAACGGCCGCATTTGAGCCAATCACGAAGTCATTGCGCGACGACGCCGGTACTAGACTCGCTTCCAGCAATTGTTGTTGCGGCGCGCCGATGGTGCAGCAGGGGCCGGGCCGCCCGGAGCCGTCTGAAGGCTTGCGCTGCAGCGCCCGACGGCGGCGTATGCGGCGAATCGAACGAGGAAACAGAGATGGATCGTCCTCTCGACGACGTGGTCGTGATCGACCTGACACGCTTGTTCTGTACATCCCTGGGGGCTGCCTTCCTGGGCGACTTCGGCGCGCGCGTGGTGCGCCTCGAGCCGCTGCCGCAGAAAGCGGCGCGCACGGCCGCCGGCTGGAACCACGAAGCCGACCTCATCCACCGCAACAAGGAAAGCCTCGCCCTCGATGTGCGCAGCGGGCAGGGCATGGCGCTGCTCCACGAACTGGTGGCGAAGGCGGACGTGCTGCTGACCGACTGGAGCGCGCCCGAACTCGCGGCGCTGGGAATCGACCATGCCGGGGCCAGCGCCCTGCGCGCCGACATCGTGTTCGGCCGGCTGTCCGGCTTCGGGCCGCAGGGGCCGGACAGCGGGCTGCCGCCGATCGACGAACTGGCCGCCGCCCGCACCGGCATGATGCCTATCCTGCCGCAGCCCGGGCAGCCGCCGGTGTATACCGGCGCCGGTGCCATGCACTCGACCGCGATGCTGGCCTTCGGGGTGGTGACGGCGCTGCTGCACCGCGCCGTTTCGGGCGAGGGGCAGGCGGTGGACGTGTCGCTGTTCGGCGCCAACATGTACGGCGCCGCGCTCGACATCCAGGCCTTCCTCGCCATCGGCAAGGGCGACCGGCTGCTCAACCCGATCTCGCGGCTGGACGTGTCGAACCCGATGTCGGGCGCGCTGTACCGCAGCGCGGACGGACGCTGGGTCACGCTGACCATGCCCGACACCGACCGCTGGTGGCCGGTGTTCTCGGCCGCGGTCGGCATCGCCGCCGACGATGCGCGCTTCGACACCCACGACAAGCGCACCGAATCCCATCGGCTCGAACTCATCCACGCGCTCGAGGCCGCCTTCGCCACCCGGCCGGGCGGCGACTGGCGCCGGGTGTTCATGGAAAAGCAGCTGTCGGCCGACGTCATCGAACGTTTCGACTACCCGGCCGCCGATCCGCAGGCCCGCGCCAACCGCTACATCCTCGAACTGGAACACCCCAGTTTCGGCACGGTGAAGAGCCTGGGCTTCCCGGTTTTCCTCAGCGAGGGCACGGCGCGCCTCGACCGCCTCGCGCCCTGCATCGGCCAGCACACTTCGCAGGTCCTGCGCGACCTGCTCGGCTATTCGGAAGACGCCATCCACGCCTGCCGCAGCGCAGGCGTGGTGGCATGAAGGCAGCACAAGGAGAGTGCCATGGCACAGGCATTGGAAGGCATCCGCGTCCTCGATCTGACGGTCTGGTTCCAGGGGCCGGTCTCGGCCCAGTACCTGGCCGACTTCGGCGCCGAGGTGATCAAGATCGAACGGCCCCAGGGCGGCGACCAGGCGCGCGGGGTGCGCTCGATCAAGTCGCTGGAGATCGGCGACTGGAACCAGTACTTCCTGGTCATCAACCGCAACAAGAAGAGCGTGGCGATCGACCTCAAGACCGAGGGCGGGCGCGAGATCATGTACCGCCTGGTCGCCGAGTCGGATGTGTTCCTGTCCAATCTCGCGCCGTCCATGCTCGATGCCTGGGGGCTGTCGTACGACAGGCTCAAGGCGGTCAGGCCGGACATCATCTACGCCACCAACACCGGCTACGGCCGCCTGGGCGACGTTTCCAAGCCGTCCTTCGACATGACGGTGCAGGCCCTGACCGGGATCATGGCGCGGCTGGGCGAGCCCGGCGAGCCGCCGATCTACCTCGGCATGGGCTCGGGGGATGCCTACGGCGGCATCATGTCGGCGCTGGGCATCGTGCTGGCCTTGTACCAGCGCAGGCGCACCGGCCGCGGCCAGTGCCTCGACGCCTCGCTCTACGGCGCCCAGCTCTTCCTCGCCGCGCCCTTCCTGCAGTCCTATCTGGCGGGCAACGAGGCGGTCTCGCTGCAGCAGTCGCGCAAGCAGGTCGACAACCCGCTGTGGAATCTCTACCCGACGGCCGGGAAATGGGTGTTCCTGTGCGAGCCCAACGAGGACGCGCGCTGGGCGGCGCTGTGCCGCGCGCTCGGCGACGCGCCTCTGGCGGCGGATCCGCGCTTCGCCGACGCGGCCGGGCGGCGCCGGCACAACGAGGCACTCATCGAAGCGATCGAGGCCCACACCCTGGGCCACGGCCACGCGGAGCTGATGGCGGCCTTCGGCCGCGAGGGGCTGGCCGCGAGCCCGGTCAACAACCTCGCCGACGTGATCCGCGACGAGCAGGCCTGGCGCAACGGCTATTTCATGAAGACCTGGTGCGAGGAGGTGCAGCGCGAAGTGGACGTGCGCGGCCTGCCCGTCGCCCTGTCCAGGACGCCCGGCGAGATCCGCAGCCTCGGGCCGCAGCTCGGCCAGGACACCGAGCTGGTGATGATGGAACTGCTCGGCTACGAGTGGGACGAGATCGAGGCGATGAAGGCCAGGGGTGCGATCCCCTGAGGGGAATGCCGGATCGGTCCGCCGGCCCCGGGCTTGCCGAAGGCCCAGGCGGCCGCGGACGAACCGGTGTTTCCCGGGCGCCGCCGATGCGGCGGCAGGGCGCAGGATCAACAGCAGGGAAACGACAGTCATGAGTACACGCGAGGATGGCGGCATGGCCGCATGGAGCGACTGGAAGCAGGTTGAAGGGGAAGGTCTCGACGACTTCGCCGAGATCATCTACGAGAAGAAGCAGCACCTGCCCTCGGGCGGCGGCATCGCCCGCGTGTCGCTGAACAAGCCCGACAGGATGAACACGCTGACGCTGGCGACGGTGGACGAGATGTTCCGCGCCTTCTACGACGCCAACCACGATCCGATGACGGGCGTCATCGTCATCGCCGGCAAGGGCAGGCACTTCGGTGCCGGCGGCGACGTGGAGTGGGAGCGCTGGGGCCTGCGCGAGGCCTTCTACAACCGCTATCCGCACAACCGCCTGATCCGCCTGTCGCGCAAGCCGGTGATCGCGCAGGTGCAGGGCTACTGCATCGCCGGCCACAACCACATGGCCTACTGCTGCGACTTCACCATCGCCGCCGACGACGCGGTGTTCGGTCAGGCCGGGCCGCGCGTCTCGTCGCCGGCCGATGGCTTCTTCGTGCCCTATCTGACCAAGGTGGTCGGCGCCAAGAAAGCGCGCGAGATGTGGATGCTGTGCCGCAAGTACAAGGCGGAGCAGGCGCTGGAGATGGGCCTGGTCAACACCGTGGTGGCGCTCGACGAACTGGAGGCCGAAGTCGACCGCTGGTGCGCCGAACTGCTGGAGAAGAGCCCGGGCTGCCTGGAAGTGCTCAAGGCCGCGTTCGACCAGGAGATGGAGGGCTACCGCGAGTCCTGCGCAACTTCGGCGGCGATGTACCCCGACTGGTTCGACATGCCCGAAGGCAAGGAAGGCGGCGCGGCCTTCCTCGCCAAGCGCCGGCCTGACTTCTGGCGCCTGCGCGAGCGCGAGGCCGGCATGCGGCAGGCGCTGCTCGATGCCTACCTCGCCGACGGCGCCGCGCCGGCGGCCGGGGAGTAGGACATGCGGCGGGGCATGCAGCGGGAAATGCTGCGCGACAAGGCCTGCATCGTCGGCGTCGGCGAAACGCCCTTCTGCCGCAAGCCCGGTTCCGGGCTGTCGGAGATGGGCATCCAGCTCAGGGCGGCGCTGGCCGCGATCGAGGATGCCGGTCTGAAGCCGGCCGACATCGACGGCATCATGCCCTTTCCCAACGTCGGCAAGGCCGAAGCCTTCGCTGCCGAACTCGGCTGCACCAGCCTGCGCTTCGCCGCCACCCTGCACATGGGCGGCGCGGCGCCGGTCGCCTCGCTGCGCGCGGCGGCGATGGCGGTCGCCACCGGCGTCGCCGACCACGTGCTGGTGCCCGGCGGCTGGAACGGATTCTCCGGCGCGCGCGTGCGCGAAACCGCCGCCAACGACGTGAACTCGATCCCGGGCGGCGGCATCGCGCGCGACTTCTACCTGCCGTTCGGGCTCACCGCGCCGCCGCAGTGGTATGCCTTGATGGCGCGCCGCCACATGCATGAATTCGGCACCACCGAGAAGCAGCTCGGCGCGGTGGCGATCGCGATGCGCCGCCACGCCCAGCTCAATCCGGCGGCGCTGATGCATGGCAAGCCGCTGACGATGGAGCAGTATCTCGCCTCGCCGATGATCTCGTCGCCCTACCGGCTGTTCGACTGCAGCCTGGAAACCGACGGCGCCGCCGCCTTCGTCGTCACCAGCGCGGAGCGGGCGCGCGACCTGCGCCGGGACCCGGTGTTCATCATGGGCGCGGCGGCCAGCCAGCCCTATCCGGCGGACGAGATCTGCGGCCGCCCCGACTTCCACCGCATCGGCCTGACGACGGCCGCACCCGAAGCCTTCCGCATGGCCGGAGTGGGGCCGGCGGACGTCGATTTCGCCCAGATCTACGACTGCTTCACCTTCGAGGTGATCCAGCAGCTCGAGGAGGCGGGTTTCTGCGCCCGCGGCGAGGGCGGTGCTTTCGTCGAGGACGGCGGCATCGAGCTCGGCGGGAGGCTGCCCGTCAACACCCACGGCGGCCTGCTGTCGCAGGCCCACGTGCTCGGCATCGCCCACGTCGTCGAGGCGGTCCGGCAGCTGCGCGGTCAGGCGGAGGCGCGCCAGGTGGCCGGCGCGGAGATCGGCGTGGTCACCGGCTGGGGGGATTTCGGTGACGGCAGCATCGCCATCCTGCGGCGCTGAGGGCAAGAGAGGTCGATATGAACATGGATGCAGCAAGCGCCGATCGAGGCAAGCCCCTGCCCGCCCTGGAGGGGCTGGCGGGTGAATTCTATCGCTGGGGCGCGCAGGGCGAACTGCGCTTCCAGCGCTGCAGCGGCTGCGGCCGCTACCGCCACGTGCCGCGCGAGCTGTGCGCGCATTGCGGTTCACCCAAATGGGTGTGGGAAGGTTCCAGCGGCCGTGGCAAGGTGTTTTCGTGGACCGTGGTGGAGCGCCCGCTGCATCCGGCTTTCGCCGGGGATGCGCCCTACGCGCCGGTGATCGTCGAACTCGACGAGGGCGTGAGGATGCTGAGCAGGGTACTCGACTGCGCGCCGGACGAACTGTCGATCGGCATGGCGGTCGAGGTCGCCTTCAGCCGCGTCACCGACGAGCTGTATCTGCCCTGCTTCAGGCGCAGCGAGGTTTGAGCACGGGCCGCAGCCCTGCGGCCGGCAAGGAACGAACACAGGAGGAAGGATGGAACCGAAGCTGCCCGAAAGCGTGATCTACGAGAAACGCGGCCCGATCGCGGTCATCACCATGAACCGTCCCGAGGCGATGAACTCGCTGACCAAGGAAATGCTCATCGGCCTGGAAGCCGCCTTCGACGATTTCGAGGCCGATCCCGCGCTGCGGGTGGCGATCTTCACCGGCGCCGGCGAGCGGGCCTTCTGCACCGGCCTCGACCTCAAGGTCGCCCTGCCGGCGCTCAACGAAGGCGACGCGCTCGGCTACGAGGATCCCGCCAAGCGGCCCTTCCAGCGCAACTTCAAGCCGATCATCACCGCGGTCAACGGCATGTGCGTGGCCGGCGGGCTGGAATTCATGCTCGGCACCGACATCCGTATCGCCGCCGGGCATGTGAAGTTCGGCCTTGCGGAAGTGCGCTGGGGCGTGGTGCCGGCGGGCGGCTCGCACATCCGGCTGCCGCAGCAGGTGCCATGGGCGATCGCGATGGAACTGCTGCTCACCGGCAACACCATCGACGCCCAGCGCGCCTGCGAGGTCGGTCTGATCAACAAGGTCGTGCCTGCGGACAAGCTCATGGACGAGGCGCTCGCCTATGCACAACGGATCTGCGACAACGGCCCGCTGGCGGTGCGCACGGCGAAGGAGATCGCGGTGCGCGCGCTCAACAACGAACCCGCCTTCGTGCTCGAGAAGACGATGTCGGCCCGCGTGTTCGCGTCCGACGACGCGCAGGAAGGGCCGCGCGCCTTCGCCGCCAAGCGCAAGCCCGAATTCACCGGACGCTGAGCCGGACCGGCGCAACACCATCACCAAAGGAGAAGCGAGCATGGCTGAGAAGGACTATTTCGTCGCGATGACCGAGTTCCACTTCATGAACCTGCAGACCATGAGCGAGATCGGCTACTACCCCGGAATGCAGCATTTCCACGACAGCGTAAACGGCGTGCTGCGCGCCTGGGCGGGACGCGACCTCGACAGCGAGTGGCCGGCACCGATCGCCAGCGAACTCATCAAGCACATGGACCAGGCCAACGTTGACGTGGCCTTCTGCCTGCGCGAGCCGATGATGGACATCACCGGCGGCACGGTGTCGATGTCGACCAACGGCTTCATGCTGCAGCAGATCGAGCCCTATCCGGAGCGCATGTACCTCGAGGCCAACGTCGGCCCGGTGATCAAGCGCGGCATCAAGCACGCCAACTGGGAGCTCGAGTACCTGGCCAAGGAGCGCGGCGCGCGCCTGTGCAAGCTGTATACGCCCGAAGACGACGGCCCGCTCAACGACCGCCGCCTGTGGCCGTTCTACGAGAAGGCGCAGGAACTGGGGGTACCGCTCACCATCCACACCGGCATGAGCTACGTCTGCCCGCAGCCGAACAACCACTGCGCGGTCGGCCAGCTCGACGAGGTGCTGCTCGACTTCCCCGACCTGAAGATCATCGCCTACCACGCCGGCTGGCCCGACACCGAGCTGCTGGTCGGCCTGTGCGGCAAGCACAAGAACCTGTACATGAGCATCTCCGGCATCATCGGCTGGTACCAGCGCGCGCCCTACCGCGGCTACCACGCCATCGGCACCGCGCTGCAGTGGATGACGTCGGAGAAGATCGTGCTCGGCTTCGACCTGCCGTTCGACGACCTGGGGCGCGTCACCGACTACATCCGCCATTTCGACATGCCCGAGGAGCTGCAGCAGAAGTGGGGCTACGCCCAGCTCACCGAGCAGGACAAGGCCAACATCCTCGGCCTCAACCTCGCGCGCCTGACCGGGATCGAGCCGACCAAGCGCGTGCCCAAGGCGAACTGATGGAGAAGATCGTCCATGCGCTGTGGCGCGATCCGCGCGAGGATCCGGCGGGTTTCTGCCGGCGGGTGCGGGAGGAAGTGGGACCGCTGCTCGTCGAGCGCGGTGCGCTCGGCGTGGCCGTCAACGTCGCCGACGAGGCGGCGCGGGGCGCCGCGCCGGCTTTCCGCTCTTGCACGCCGCAGATGGAGGCCTTCATCTCGGTGTGGGTGGATTCGGCCAACCGCGCCTCGCGTGCGCCTTTCGACGAGGCCGTCGGCAGCCTCGGCGGGCGGGTGGCAAGCTATGCGGTGAGCGAATCCCAGCCCATGCGCAACACGCGCTTCCCGGCCGCGCCGGGCGAGCGCACGCCGGGCTTCATCCAGATCGCACTGTTCCGCCGCCCGCCGCGGGTGGCGCGCGAGGCCTGGCTCGACATCTGGCTCGAATCCCACACGCAGGTGGCGATCGATACCCAGGACACCTTCCTGTACGTGCAGAACGTGGTCGGGCGCGCCTTGAGCTTCGATGCTCCGCGCTATGACGCGATCGTCGAGGAAGGTTTCCCGCCGGCGGCCTTCGGTGACATCCGGGCCTTCTACGATGCTGCCGGCGACGAGGCCAGATACCAGCGCAACCAGGCCTCGATGCGCGAGAGCTGCGCGCGCTTCATCGACTTCGACAAGCTCGACGTCGTGCAGACCAGCCAGTACATCATCAAGGCTCCGGCCTGAACCGCCGCCGGACGCACAGCCAGGAGAGGGATGTGGATATCGACACAGCGCAGGAGATGCGACGAATCGTGCAGGACATCATCGATGGGCTCGATGCGGGAGATGTGAAACGCATCGTCAGGCATTACGCCGAGGACGCCACGGTGGAAGATCCGGTCGGCAGCGAGCCGGTGCGCGGACGCGCGGCAATCGCCGGATTTTACGACCGGGCGGTTGCCGCGCGTGCCCGGATCGAACTGGTGACGCCGATCCGCGCCTCGCATGGGCTGGCCGCAGCGATGGCATTCAATGTTCGCGTCGATACGCCGCAGGGGGAAATGTGCATCGCGGTGATCGAGGTGCTCGAATTCGACCCGACGCTGAAAGTGACCAGCATGCGGGCGTACTGGGCGCCGGACGACGTGCTGTCGGTGACGCCGGCCGGTGCCGGCACTTGAGCCAGCGGCGGGCGATGCGGGAGCGGCACGTCGCCTGACCAATGTGTTGAGATGGGTGCACATGACCCATCTGGTGGATTTCATGATCGTCATGCCGCTGGCGCCGCAGCTGCTGCGCACGCTGGGCCTGCCGCCGGCCGCCCTCGGCCAGCTCGTCTTCCTGTATACGCTGGGCGCCGGCGCCGCCGGCCTGGTGCTGGGCGCCGTCATCCACCGCTTCGAGCGCCGCGCGCTGCTGCTCGCCGTCTATGGCGGCTTCGCGCTGGCGCTGCTGCTCACCGCGCTGGCGCCGTCGCTGCCGGCGTTGCTCGCCGCGCGCGTGCTGGCCGGCGCCTGCGGCGGCGTGCTGTCGTCGCTGATCCAGGCCACGGTCGCCGACTGCGTGCCGCTCGAAGGGCGGGCGGCGGCGCTGGGCACGGTGATGACCGGGCATGCGCTGGCCTCGGTCGTCGGCGTGCCGCTCGGCCTGGCGATCGCCTCGGCGCTGGACTGGCGGCTGGCCTTCGGCGCGCTGCTGCTGCTGGCGCTGCCGGTCGCGCTGGGTATCCGGCGCCGCGTACCCCGCCTGCCCGCGCGGCCGGCGTCGCCGGCGGCGGGGGCGGGCGGCAAGGCCTTGCTGGCGCTGTCGCCCGCCTTGCTGCTGACAGTCACGGTGAGTGGCTCGGCCTACGCGGTCGGCGCCTACTTCGCGCCGTTCTGGGTCGGCAACGTCGGCATCGGCGATGCGCAGTTGCCGCTCGTCTACCTCGTCGCCGGCGCGCTCAGCCTGTTCACCTCGCCGCTGGTCGGCCGTCTCGCCGACCGCCACGGCCGCTTCGAAGTCTTCGTCGCCGCCACGCTGCTGTCGATCGTGGTGATCCTGCAGACGACGCATGCCGCGCTGCTGCCGGCGTGGCTCGCGGTGGCGCTGGGCGCGGCTTTCTTCCTCACCGTCTATGGGCGCTGGATTCCGGCGCTGGCGCTGCTGTCGGAACTGCCGCGCGCCGAGCACCGCGGCGGCTTCATGATGATCAACGGCGTCGTCACCCAGCTCAGCATGGGCGTGGGTGCGCTCGCCGCCGGGCTGATGATCGACATCGACGCCGGCGGCCGCCTGGCCGGCTTCGACAGCGTCGGCCAGTTGGCGGCGGCGGTGTCGCTGCTGGCGATCCCGCTGGCGTGGAAATGCGCCGATGCCAGCCGGCGCGCTCGCCGCGCCGGCATCTAGGCTCCCCACCACCTGCCCGAGGCATGCGACATGAAGGTCTACACCACCGCTCCCCTGGAAGATCCCCGCCGGGCGCGCACGATCTACAAGGAACTGGAGGACATCGGCTACGACGGCGGTTTTTCCTTCGAGGCCAAGCACGACCCTTTCCTGTCGCTGGCGGTAGCGGCCGAGCATACGAGTACGCTGCGCCTGGGCACGGCCATCGCCGTCGCTTTCGCGCGCAATCCGATGAACCTGGCCAACCTCGGCCATGACATGCAGTCCATCAGCGGTGGCCGCTTCGTGCTGGGGCTGGGGTCGCAGGTCAAGCCCCACATCGAGAAGCGCTTCAGCAGCGTGTGGTCCCACCCGGCGGAGCGGATGGCGGAGATCGTGCGGGCGATCAAGGCCATCTGGGATTGCTGGGAGGGCAGGGCGCCGCTTCGTTTCGAGGGCAGGTTCTACCACCACACGATCATGATTCCGGCCTTCGACCCCGGCCCCAACCCGTATGGCCCGCCGCCGATCTTCACCGGCGGCTTCGGCCCCCGGATGACGGCGGTGGCCGGCGAGACGGCCGACGGCTTCATCGCCCATCCGTTCAACACGCGCCGCTCCCTGCTCGAGAACACGCTGCCCGCGTTGCAGGACGGCCTGCTCAGGTCCGGACGCACGCGGCGCGACATCGAGGTGATGTGCGCGACGCTGGTGGTGACCGCCGACACGGAAGAAGCCTTCGCCGCGTCCCGGCTGGCGGCGCGCAAGCAGCTGGCCTTCTACGGCTCCACCCCCGCCTACGTCCCCACGCTGGCCTGCCATGGCTGGAACGAAGTCCATACCGAACTCAACCGGCTCTCCAAGCAGGGGCGCTGGGACGACATGACGGCCGTGATCGACGACGCGATCCTCGACGAGATCGCCGTCGTCGGCGAGCGCCACGAGATCCCGGGCAAGCTGCGCGCGCGCCTGGACGGCATCGCCGACAGCGTCAGCATCACGCACAACCGCTGCCCCGATCCCCGCCACTGGGCCGACGTCGTGCAGGCCATGAAGCAGGGCTGACGCCCGCCGGCCGGCTCAGGACGAACGCTGCAGCAGCGCCAGGCGGATGCGCTCGATCGCGTGCGAGGGGCTCAGGCCCTTCGGGCAGACCTCGGTGCAGTTCATGATCGTGCGGCAGCGGTACAGGCGGTAGACGTCGTCGAGGTAGTCCAGGCGCTCGGCGGTGGCGGTGTCGCGGCTGTCGGCGATGAAGCGGTAGGCCTGCAGAAGCCCCGAGGGGCCGATGAACTTGTCGGGATTCCACCAGTAGGACGGGCAGAACGCGCTGCAGCAGGCGCACAGGATGCATTCGTAGAGGCCGTCGAGGCGGGCGCGCTGCTCGGGCGTCTGCAGGTGCTCGCGCTCGGGCGGTGGGCCGTCGTTGATAAGGTAGGGCTTGATCGCGTGGTAGTGGGCGAAGAACTGCGTCATGTCGACGATCAGGTCGCGGATCACCGGAAAGCCGGGCAGGGGGCGCAGCACCACCGGCTCTTTCAGCCCGGCCAGCGCGGTCAGGCAGGCGAGGCCGTTGCGGCCGTTGATGTTCATGGCGTCGGAGCCGCACACGCCCTCGCGGCAGGAGCGGCGGAAGGACAGGCTGTCGTCGACGGTGCGCAGGCGCATCAACACGTCGAGCAGCTTCTTGTCGCCAGCCTCGGGCTCGATCTCGTAGGCCTGCATGCGCGGCCTGTCGTCGGTTTCGGGGTTGAAGCGGTAGATCGAGAGCTTCATGTCGTCTCCTGCGCGCGGGCGCTCAGCCAGGCGGGGCGAAATGGGCGGCGAGCGTCAGCAGCACGCGCACGAGCACCGCGAACAGGACGAGCGCGACCAGCGTCAGCACGGACAGGCGAAGGGCGCGCGGCTGCACGTAGTCGAGCACGATGTCGCGCATGCCGACCCAGGCGTGCGCACACAGCGCCGCGAACAGCAGCATGATCAGCGGGCCGCCGTGGACGCCGGTGGCGAGCGCGTGCCAGCGCGCATGGTCGAGCGGCGGGCCGAGCAGCAGCGCCAGGCCGCCCGCCGCGAGCAGGGCCAGCACCAGCAGCGCGCTGATGCGCTGCACCAGCCAGGCGCGCTGGCCGCGGAACAGTCTCATGACAGCCCCCGCCAGGCCGCGAACAGGGCGGCGAGCAGCGCAATCGCCAGCACCGCGCGGGCGCTGGCACGTGCCGTACCGAGCGCGCTGCCGACGCCGACGTCCATCAGCAGGTGGCGGATGCCGGCGAGCAGGTGGTGCGTTGCTGCCCACGCCAGGATCGTGCCGATCACGATCCGCCACGGTGCCGGCAGCAAGCTGCGCAGGGCCTCGAACTGCGCCTCGCCACGCAGCGACATCTCCAGTCCGAGTGCCAGCGGTGGCAGGGCGAGGAAGAGCAGGACGCCGGAGGCCCGGTGGAGGATCGATGCGATCGCACCGATCGGAAAGCGGATCCGGAAGAGATCCAGGAACACGGGGCGGGCGTCGCCGGGTTTCGCCATGCCTTCCTCCCTCATCCGGTCTGCAGCGGCGGTGCGAAGTCTGCCGGAGCCGCATCTGCGCCGGCTTCTCGTCTGACCATAGACCATGAAACGGGAAAAGGCCTGCTCAGGCGGGGGGCGGAAGCATCGGGGGAGGGGCGTGGCCGAATCATGCCCGGCCCGCGCCGTCGACGATGGTATGATGCGGGTTCCACTGTTGGAGCGGCGGAACCACGGCTGGCGCAGACCGAATCGCGCAGGCCATGCCGCATTGAATCGCCCCGTAGACCGGCCACCGGGCCAGGCCATCGCCGTGCGTCCGGAATGCTTTCGCCGGGCCGTGTCCTGAGTGATGCGGAAGAGGGCTCCGGCGTTGAACCGATGAGCGTGGTGCCTGGCATCGTGGTCACGGTGCTGCTCCGGCCTGCGGGGTTTTCTCGTCAGGCGACATCTCTGGCTGGACCCATGCGTAGTCCGCGGCCCGAAAGGCTGCAGGCGGCGCGCGGGTGCTCCGCTGTACGGAGTTCGCAGCCGCCCGTTCGATTCCTTTTCACGGTATTTCAGAGTGACCGATACCCCCAGACCCGCCGCCAAGCCGCGCTCGAAGAATCCTGCACGTGGGCGCCGCAACGGCTCCCACTCCTCCAACGGCCCCAGGAAGAACGGCCGCAACCCTGCCCGGCATGATGCCGGAGGCCCCGCCGGCGAGGGGTACGAATACGACCTGCCCGAGCCGATCGAGACCGAGGCGTCCGCAGGGGCGGACGTCAACACCGGTCCGCCGCTCCATTTGTCCGAGCTCAAGTCCCTGCACGTCTCCGAACTGCTGGCGATGGCGCAGGTGCAGGGTGTGGAAGGCGCGCAGCGCCTGCGCAAGCAGGATCTCGTGTTTGCCCTGTTGCGCCTCCACGCGCGCAGCGGCGGGCCGATCCATGGCGACGGCACCCTCGAGCTGATGCCCGACGGCTTCGGCTTCCTGCGCCTGGCCGACTCATCCTACCTGACCGGCCAGGACGACATCTACATCTCGCCTTCGATGGTCCGGCGTTTCAACCTGCGCACCGGGGACACCGTCGAAGGGATCATCCGCGTCCCCCGGGCCGGAGAGCGCAACTTCGCCCTCGAGCGCATCGATGCGATCAACGGCCGCCCGCCGGCCGAGTGCAAGGGCAAGATCCTGTTCGAGAACCTGACGCCGCTGCATCCGCAGGAGTGCTTCAGGCTCGAGCGCGACATCCGCGGCGAGGAGAACCTCACCAGCCGGGTCATCGATCTCATCGCGCCGATCGGCAAGGGCCAGCGCGGCCTGCTCGTCGCTCCGCCCAAGAGCGGCAAGACGATCATGCTGCAGCACATCGCCCATTCGATCGTGGCCAACCAGCCGGACGTGGTGTTGATCGTGCTGCTGATCGACGAGCGCCCCGAGGAAGTGACCGAGATGCAGCGCTCGATCAAGGGTGAAGTCATCGCCTCCACTTTCGACGAACCCGCCAGCCGCCACGTCCAGGTCGCCGAGATGGTGATCGAGAAAGCCAAGCGCCTCACCGAGCACAAGCGCGACGTCGTCATCCTGCTCGACTCGCTGACGCGGCTGGCGCGCGCCTACAACACCGTTGCGCCCGCATCCGGCAAGATCCTCACCGGCGGCGTGGATTCGAACGCGCTGCAAAAACCCAAGCGCTTCTTCGGCGCCGCGCGCAACATCGAAGAGGGCGGCTCGCTGACCATCATCGCCACCGCGCTGGTCGACACCGGCAGCCGCATGGACGACGTGGTCTATGAGGAATTCAAGGGTACCGGCAACATGGAGCTCCACCTCGACCGCCGCCTGGCGGAAAAGCGGGTGTATCCGGCGATCAACGTCAATCGTTCCGGCACCCGGCGGGAGGAGCTGCTCGTGCCGCCCGACCAACTGCAGAAGATGTGGATCCTGCGCCGCCTGCTGCACGGCATGGACGACCTCGAAGCGGTCGAATTCCTGCTGACGCGGATGAAGGCCACCAAGAGCAACGCCGAGTTTTTCGGCACGATGCGCTGAACGATCGGGGGCCAGGCTTTTCCCGCGGTCGCCCGCCAGTCCGCCTCAAGCTTGCGCCGCCGTGGCTCTCTCCGCCCGCCGCGCATCCCTCTGGCGCCGCAGTTCGGCGGTATCGGCGGCGAGCCCCTGCGCGATCAGCGCGTCGATCTCGTCTCCGGCATAGCCCAGCTCGGCGAGCAGTTCGCGCGTGTGCTCGCCCTGCATCGGCGGGTGCTTGCGCACCTCGCAGGGCGTGCCGTAGAAGCGCAGCGGGATGCCGGTGACGTCGATGCGCCCCAGCTCGGGATGCTCGACTGGCACGATCATGCGGTTGTGCAGGACCTGCGGGTCCTTCACCACGTCCTCGACCTCGTTGATCGGCGCGGTCAGCACGTCGGCGGCGACCAGGCGCGCGACCAGGTCGTCGCGGTCGAAGCGGCGGGTGCATTCGGCGATGGCGGCGTCGAGTTCGTCCTCGTGGGCGAGGCGGGCATGGATGTCGTGGAAGCGCGGGTCGCTGTCCCAGTCGGTTTCCAGCGCGCGGCAGACCTTGGCGAAGAACTTCTCGCCCGGCGTGGTGATGACCACGTGTTTGCCGTCGCGTGTCGGGTACACGCCCGAGGGGGCGAAGTAGAGGCTGCGGTTGCCGGTGCGCCTGGGGCGGTCGCCGGTGGCGAGGTAGGTGCCGATCGAGCTGGCCTGGGCGTGCATCAGCGCGTCGAGCAGCGAGATCTCGATGCGCTGGCCTTCGCCGCTGAGCGCGCGCGCGCGCAGCGCGGCGAGCGCGGCGTTGCTGACCAGCAGCGAGGTCATCACGTCCACCGCCGGGAAGCCGGTGCGCACCGGGGCGCCGTCGGGCTCGCCGTTCAGCGTCAGCACGCCGGTGTAGCCCTGGGCGAGGAAGTCGATGCCGGGGCGGCCGGCGTAGGGGCCGTCGGCGCCGAAGGCGGTGACGCGGATCCAGATGATGTCGGGCCTGTGCTCGCGGACCTGCTCGTAGGCGAGACCGAGCCTGCCCAGCGCCGGCTCGCGGATGTTGGTGACGAGGATGTCGGCGGTGGCGGCCAGGCGGGCGAACACCGCCTGCGCATCGGCCTGCTGCAGGTCGAGCACGAGGCCGCGCTTGCTGCGGTTCAGGCTCAGGTAGGGGCCGCGTTCCTCGCCGCGCCTGGGGCCGAGGTGGCGGCTCTCGTCGCCGTAGGGCGACTCCAGCTTGATGACGTCGGCGCCGAGGTCGCCCAGCAGCGTCGCGCCGTAGGGGCCGGCCAGCATGGTGGACAGGTCGAGTACGCGCAGGCCGGAGAGGGGCCCGGCAGACAGGTCGGTGCGGCTCATTTCGTGTTTCCTTTCGTTCTGTTGGCCGGTCCGGTAGCCTTGCTCAGGCCGCGGCGCCATCCTCGTGCAGCAGCTTCCACACGCGCTGTGGCGAAGCGGGCGTCTCGAGCAGTTCCTTGCCCAGCGGCGCGAGCGCATCGTTGATCGCGCACAGGATCGTGGCCGGCGTGGTATGGATCGCGCCTTCGCCGCAGCCCTTGGCGCCCAGCGGCGACACCGGCGAAGGGGTGACGATGTGGTCCTTCTTCGTCATCGGCACTTCGTGGATGGTCGGGATCAGGTAATCGACGAAGGTGCTCACCAGCGGCTGGCACTGGGCGTCGTAGACGTACTCTTCGTACAGCGCCGCGCCCACGCCCTGGGCGACGCCGCCCTGCAGCTGGCCTTCCACGTTGGCCGGGTTGAGGCGGGTGCCGCAGTCGTCGACGATGAAGTAGTCGAGGATGGCGCTGCGGCCGGTGTCGCGGTCGATCTCGACCAGGGCGACGTGGGTGGCGTTGGCCGCGGTCAGGTAGCTGCGGCAGCGGCCCTGGTCGTCCGGCGCGTTGCGGTTGGGCGCGGTCCACACGTAGGTCGCCTCCGGGCAGGGTTCGACGCCCGGCGGCAGCAGGTCGCTGCGCGACAGCATCAGCCCGGCGATCTCGGCGAGCGACATCGAGTGTTCGGGGGCGTCGATGCGGCGCAGGCGGCCGTTGCGCAGTTCGACGCCGCCTTCGGGCGCCTGCATGACGTGCGCGGCGACCGTGCAGAAGGTCGCCCTGAGCTTCTCGCAGGCGCCCAGGATGGCGCCGGTGACGGCGACGCCGAGGCGGCTGCCGCCCTGCCCGAAGTGGGGGACGGCGACGTCCGAGGGCGTGGTGGCGACGCGCACCTGTGCGATGTCGATGCCGAAGTAGTCGGCGGCGACCTGCGAGGCCACGGTGAACTGCCCCTGGCCTTGCAGGCTGAAGCCGACCGCCACCGTCACGCCGCCGAACAGGTCGACGGCGACCTTGACGCCTTCCGGCACGCCGACGCCGGGAACGCCCACGGTCGCGTAGGCGTTCCAGTCGAACACGCCCGGTTCCACCGTATTGACGACGCCGATCCCCACCAGGCGGCCTGCGGCGCGCGCTTCGGCCTGGAAGGCACGCAGGGCGTCGTAGTCGGCCATCTGCAGCACGCGGTCGAGGACCGCGTGGTAGTCGCCGCTGTCGTACTCGTTGCCGCTCGGCACGGTGTAGGGGAACTGCTCCGGACGGATGTAGTTGCGCCGGCGCAGTTCGGCCGGGTCGATGCCCATTTCGCGGGCGGTGCAGTCCATCAGCGATTCGAGGACCAGGTTGTGCGGCGGGGGGCCGTAGCCGCGGTAGGGGTAGGTCGGCGCGCGGTTGGTGGCGACCAGGGTCAGCTCGTAGCCGGCGGCCTCGATGCGGTAGTTGCCGGTGAATGCGGCCAGCGGCTTGGCGGCGGAGATGGTGCCGTAGCCTTCGGCGCCCGCGCCCTGGTCGTCGACCAGGCGCACGCGAAAGCCGGTGACGGTGCCGTCGGCCTTGACCGCCAGCGCCGCGTCGTAATGGCGGTCCCAGGACTGCCCGCCGCCGGCGAGCAGGTATTCCATGCGGTCCTCGATGTACTTCACCGGCCGCCCGCCCGACTTGCGCGACAGCAGCGCGGCGATGTCGGTGCCGCGCGGGCCGCCCTTGCCGCCGAAGCCGCCGCCCTGCGGATGGGTGACGATGCGCACGCGGTTGACCGGCAGATTGAGCGAGGCGGCGCGGCCGATGGCCATGAAGCGGGGCGTCTGGTAGGCACCGTGGCAGACCAGGCTGTTGTCGGCGAGGTCCCAGCGGCAGACGCAGCCGAAAGTCTCGGTGGGGTTCGCACCGACCCGGTTCCAGCGGAAGCGCCGGCTGACCACGCGGTCGGCCTCGGCGAAGACGCGCTCGAGCTCGCCCCAGGTGTAAGTGCGGTCGAGCATGACGTTGGTGCCGCGTTCCTCGAAGACGAGCGGGGCGCCGCTCGCCATCGCCTGCCCGGCGTCGGCGACCGGCGGCAGGAGTTCGTACTCGATGTCGACCAGTTCGAGGGCATCCTCGGCGAGGTAGCGGCTGCTTGCGGCGACGGCCACGACCGGCTCGCCGACGAAGCGTACCTTGCCGACCGCCAGGCAGTAGCTGCCCCAGCCCTCGGGGGCGGTGAAACAGGGCTTGCACCAGCGCCCGACATCTTCGCCGGTGAGCACGGCGACGACGCCTTCGGCGGCCAGCGCGGCGTCGACCTTCACCGACAGGATGCGGGCGTGCGGATGCGGGCTGCGCAGGATGGCGCAGTGCAGCATGCCGGGCAGGGAAAAGTTGTCGATGAACTCGACCGTGCCCGATACCAGTGCCGGATCTTCGACACGGTTCACCGCCTTGCCGACATAGCGCGATGCATCGTTGGGCATCTGTTCGGGCAGGGTGGGAATCTCGATTGCCATGGTGTCGTCGCCTTGGTGGTTTGCGCTGTGAAACGAAGGAGCCGGCTCAGGCCGGCGTCGACGGCTTCATCCGCTGCGCGGCCAGTTTCACGGAGTCGAGAATCGACTGGTAGCCGGTGCAGCGGCACAGGTTGCCGCCGAGGGCTTCCTTGATCTGCTCTTCGCTCGGGTCGGGCGTGCCGCGCAGCAGTTCGAGCGTGGTCATCATGAATCCCGGGGTACAGAAGCCGCACTGCAGGCCGTGGCCGTCCACGAAGGCCTGCTGGATCGGATGGAGCGCGCCGCTCGAGGGGTCGCGCAGGCCTTCGACGGTGGTGATCTCACAGCCGTCGGCCTGCACCGCCAGCGTCAGGCAGGCGCGCGCGCTGCGCTCGTCGACCAGTACGGTACAGGCGCCGCAGATGCCGTGCTCGCAGCCGACGTGGGTTCCGCCCAGGTTCAGTTCGTGGCGCAGGAAGTCGGCCAGCGTCAGGCGCGGCTCCACCTCGCGGACGTATCGGGTGCCATTCACCCGGACTTCGACGCGTTGCTTGTTCGGCATGCTTGTCCTCTCGCGTGGATTCAGTGCGGGCGCGCCGCTGCCTGGCCCAGCGCCCGGGCGGTGAGCACGCCGACCAGGTGGCGGCGGTAGGCGGACGAGGCGTGGATGCAGCTCATCGGATCGTCGAGCGCGGCGGCGGCTTCCTTGCTCGCCGCGTCGAACTGCGCGGCCTGCGCCGGGCGGCCTTCGAGCAGCGCTTCCGCCGCCGTGAGGCGCAGCGCGGTGGCCTGGACGCCGAATGCGGCGATGCGCACGTTGCGGCACAGTCCGGCGTCGACGTCGAAGGTGACGGTGACGCCTGCCAGCGCGAGGTCGCCGTTGCGCCGCGCGAATTCCTCGATGGCCCAGCGCCGACCCGCCGGGAAGGGCGCGAAGCGCACCGCGGTCAGGATCTCGGTCGGTTCGAGGGCGGTGGTCATGTAGGTGATGAAGAAGTCGGCCGCGGCAATGGTCCGGCTGCCGTCCGGCCCGGCTGCTTCGAACCCGGTGTCGAGCACGAGGGCGACGGCCGGGTACTCGGAGGCCGGGTCGGCGTGGGCGAACGAGCCGCCGACACTGCCGCGGTTGCGGATCTGGCGGTGGCCGACGAGTTCGGTGGCGGCCTGGAACAGGGGCTGGGCGCGCCTGACCAGGGCGGAATCGGCGGCGGCCTGTTTGCTCGTCATGGCGCCGATGGCCAGGGTGCCGGCCTCGTCTCGGATGTAGTCCAGCGTGCCCAGGCGGCGCAGGTCGACCAGGATTTCGGGCCGTGCGACGCGCAGCGCGAGCATCGGCATCAGGCTCTGCCCGCCGGCGAGGATCTTGGCGTCGCGGCCTTCGCCGTCGAGGCGGGCCAGCAGGGCGACGGCCTCGTCGATGGTCGCGGGCGCATGGTAGTCGAAGGGAGCCGGTTTCATGGTTTCATCTCTGGCGCAGGCCGGTTCGATGCATGTGGCCGACGATACGGGCTGCGTGCCGCGCTCGCATCACCCATACATGTGAACCGCCGGCGCGCGGCCGGGGGCTATTCGGCGTCGCGGCACAGGGCGTCGGTGTGGCAGTGGCGATCGACCACCCGGCCATGCTTGCCCAGGTAATGCACGGTGACCTTGGGCAGGTCCTCGAGCGGGGTGACGATCTCGTAGTGGCGGGTGTAGCGCGTCGCGGCGATCCGCCACTGGCCGTCCACCTTGCGATAGCGGTCGTGGTAGAAGGCGCTGCCGGTGGTGAACAGCCTGGTGCTCAGGTTGTAGAAGTTGTCGTGGAGGTACCAGATGCCTTCGGCCTCGGTCTCGCTGAGCACGGTGATCTCGGGATGGTGGCCGTTGTGCTGGGCGATCACCTCGGAATTGAAGTTGCGCCCGATGGCCTCGACATATTCGTCGCGCCCCTGCAGGCGCCATTCGTAGTCGCCGCCGATGAAGTGCACTTCCACCCCGGGGTCGAGCAGGCTGCCCAGCAGCGCCAGATCGGCGCTGTCGATGGCGCGGAAATAGGCGTGCTTGACGCGCTTGATCGCTTCGATGTCGCGCAGTTCGCGGACCTGCCGCTGCAGCTCGGCGAGGCTGGCGGCTTCGTTCCCGCCGCCGCCGGCGGCGGGAACGCTGGTGAGCAGGATGGTGCAGCAGCCGGCCAGGGCCGCTGCGGCGCGCAGTGAGATCGGTTTCATCGAGGAGCTTTCCGGTTGGCTGCCGTTGCGGCGGCAGGTGGGTCTAGATGCCGCGGTAAGCCGGCTTGCGGCGTTCGAGGAAGGACTGGGTGCCTTCCTTCGCGTCGAGGGTCGAGGCCACGATGACGCCGGCGATGCCTTCGTAGTCGAGGATCTGCTCCAGCGTGGCGGTCTGCCCCATCAGCACCATGCGGCGTGCCATGCAGACGGCGACGCTGGCGCGGCTGGCCAGGGTGCGCGCGTACTCGAAGGCCGCCGCGAAGCTCTCGCCCGCCGGCACCAGCTCGTCGACGAGGCCCAGCGCCTTGCATTCCTCGGCGCCGAAGGTCCTGCCGCTCTCGACCATCATCAGCGCCGTGGGCAGGCCGACGATGCGCGGCAGGAACCAGGACAGGCCGCAGTCGGGCGCCACGCCGACGTTGGTGAAGATCGCCGACATCTTGGTCGTGGCGTCGGCGAAGCGGCGGTCGCACACCATGGCATAGGCCAGGCCGGCGCCGACCGCGTGGCCGTGGAGGGCGGCGACGATCGGCTTGTCCACCGCCACCATCTGGCGGGTGACGTCCATGAAGGGGCCGCCCGGCGTCATGCGCTGCGAGCGCGGAATCGGCCGCGAGGGGTCGGAGGTGCCCGGCATCGGGCGATCGCTGTCGCCGGCGATCCAGTCCACGTCGCCGCCGGCGCAGAACGAGCGGCCGGCACCGTGCAGCAGGATGCAGCGCACCTCGTCGACGTAGCGCAGGCGGCGCAGCAGCGCGGCGAGTTCCTCGACCAGCTCCCAGCTCAGCGCGTTGAGCTTGTCGGGCCGGTTCAGCGTGATGATGCCGACATTGTCCTCGATGCGGAATTGCAGATGGCGCAGTTCTTCGGTCATGCGTGGATCCTCGAAAAAGGGGGCGGCGCCCGTCAGCGGAAGCGGGGGATGATCTCGTCGTCGTACCACTCGATCCATTCGAGGGTCTGCTCGAGGGTGTCGTGGCGCGGCGGCATCACCTGCACCGAAGTCGCGCCGGCTTTCTGCAGCGCCTCGATCTCGCGCAGCACGCCGTCGCGGTCGCTGGCGATCTGGGTCTGGCCGCGTTCGGCATGGGAGTAGTCGTCGACCTTGTAGGCGGTGGTGGTGACGAGGATCTCGAAGCGGTCCGCCTTGGCCTCGTAGGCGGGCAGGCTCTTCATGTAGGCGATGCAGCCGGGCAGGTCCTCGCTGGTCACCAGCCAGGGGATCCAGCCGTCGCCGTGCTCGGCGGCGCGGCGCATGGCGGGTTGCGAGTTGCCGCCGATGAAGATCGGCGGATGGGGCTTCTGCACCGGCTTGGGCTCGATCACGATGTCCTTGAAGCGGACGAATTCGCCCTCGAACGCGGGGGTGTCGGAAGTCCATGCCTCCTTCATCGCGGCGAGGTATTCGTCGGTCATCGCGCCGCGCTTGTGGAAGGGGATGCCGAGCGCCTCGAACTCCTTCTCCAGGTGGCCGACCGCGGTGCCGAGCGTGAAGCGTCCGCCGGCGAGGAATTCCATCGTCGCGATCTGCTTGGCCAGCAGCAGCGGGTGGCGGTAGGGCAGGGGCAGGATGTAGGTGAGCATGTGGATGCGCTGGGTCGCGCCCATCAGCGTCGCCGCGGCGGTGATGCTCTCGGCCCAGCGCGAACCCATGACTTCCTTCATCTCGGCCGGCATCACCAGATGCTCGGGGAGGGTGAGCCAGTCCCAGCTCAAGGCGTCGGCCTTGCGCGCATAACGCAGGATTTCGGCGCCGCCGGCTTTCGGCTCCCAGGGGGCCATCGCGGCCGGATAGGTGTTGAGGGCGGGTGTTGCCAGGGCGAATTTCATGTCGTGCGTCTCCGTGTTTGCTCAGTCTGGCGGATGGGGCCGGGCCGTGCGGCCGGCCGCGAGGCTCAGTAGATCACCTGCGATTCCTTCAGGCGTTGATATTCCTCGGCAGGCAGCTTCAGGATGTCGAGGAAGGCGCGGTCGTTGTCCTGGCCCATCACCGGGCCCGGCCTGACGACGGCCGGCGTGCGGCTCATCTTGACGTAGCCGCC
This sequence comes from Thauera butanivorans, assembly GCF_048398245.1. NCBI lineage: Bacteria > Pseudomonadati > Pseudomonadota > Betaproteobacteria > Rhodocyclales > Zoogloeaceae > Thauera > Thauera butanivorans. The sequence goes on along the minus strand of NZ_CP183038.1, from coordinate 3,485,710 downwards.
GTACAGCGTTTCGTCGAAGCCGAGCGGATGCCGCACCTCGATGAAGGTCCCGCGGGCGCGGTAGTGCGGGTCGTCGAGCAGGTCGGCCACCGCCAGCACCGGCGTGGCGGCGACGCCGGCAGCCTGCAGGCGCGTGGCGAGGCTGCGGTCGTCGTGGCCGCGCGTCCATGCGGCGATTTCGGCATGGATGCGGTCGATCGCCTGCACGCGGCCGGCGACACTGGCCAGGGCCGGCTCGCAGGCCCATGCCGGCGAGCCCATCGCCTCGGCCAGCGCGGCCCACTCGGCGTCGCTGCCGACGGCGATGGCGATCCAGCGGTCGTCGCCGGCACACGGGAACACCCCGTGCGGCGCGGCCGCGCCGGTCGGATGGCGGTTGCCCCTGGGGCCGCCGGAGCGCCCGTTCAGCGCGTAGTCCATGTAGGCCGGGCCGACCATCTGCATCACCGCTTCCTGTTGCGAGAAGTCGATGTGCTGGCCTTGCCCGCTGCTGCGCCGGTGGTGCAGCGCGGCGAGGATCGCGAAACCGCCGAAGATGCCGGCGAAGGGGTCGGAATAAGCGTTCTCGACCGGGATCGGCGGCCCGCCTTCGTAGCCCACCAGGCTGTCCAGGCCGGTCAGCGAGGTCAGGCTGAGGCCATAGGTGCGCACGTGGTCCAGCGGCCCGTACAGCCCGGCGGCGGGCATCGAGAACAGGATGATGTCGGGCCTCGCCGCGCGCAGGGCCTCGTAGCCGAAGCCGAGGCGCTCCATGACGCCGGGGCCGAAGTTCTCGATGACGACGTCGGATTCGGCGATCAGCTTCATCACCAGCTCGCGGCCCTCGGCGTGCTTCAGGTCGACCGTCACCGAACCGTTGCCCGCCCAGCAGGCGTGGTTCGACAGGCTGCGGTCGGGGCCGGGCACCCCTTCGGCGAACGGCGGCAGGTTGCGCGTCATGTCGATGCGGGCGCGAGACTCGATCTTCAGCACTTCCGCGCCGAGAAAGCCGAGGGTCTGGCCGACCACCGGCCCGGCCCACACCCAGCCGAAGTTGATGATGCGGATGCCTTGCAGCGGGAGCGTGTTCGTCATGGCGTGGGTCCGGGTTGGTCCGTCAGAGGGCGCCGAGCGCCTGCAGGCGCGTGATTTCGGCTGCCGGCAGGCCGAGCAGGCCGCCATAGATGTCCTGGTTGTGCTGGCCGAGCAGCGGTGCCGGCGAATGCGGCCCGCCCGGGCTGGCGGGCAGCTTGAAGGGGGCGCCCAGGCTGCGCACGCGGCCGAGCGCGGGATGGTCGATGTCGACGAAATGGCCGCGTGCCTGCAGGTGGGGGTGGCGTGCGGCCTCCTCGACGGTGAACACCGCCGTCACCGGGCAGCCTGCGGCCTGGCACATCTCCATGATCTCCATCTTGCCGTGCGCCATCAGCCAGTCGCGCATCAGCTCGTAGATGAGATCGGCGTTCTGCGCCCGGGTGTACATGTCGTCGAACATGTCGAGCCGGGCCCATTCCGGGTCGCCCATCACCTTGCACAGGCCTTTCCACTGGCCGGGTTCGAGGGCCAGCATCCAGACGTGGCCGTCCTTGCACGGCAGGATGGTGGCGGGTGCGCCGAGCGGCATGCCGACGCCGGTGCGCGAGTCCGAGCGCCCGTCCTGGGCGAGGCCGCCGATGTTCTGGCCGCCGACGAAGGCAGCGGCGATCGCTTCGGCGCAGGACACGTCGACCTGCTGGCCGCCGCCAACGGCGTCGCGGCCGAAGACGGCAGCGAGCCCCCAGGCCGCCGCGGTCACCGAACCGAAATAGTCGGCCGAGAAAGTGCCGTGTTCGAGCGGCATCTCGCGCGGCCGGCCGCAGTAGCGCGCGCTCGCCCCCGACAGGTGGTAGGCGTTGAGGTCGCAGCCGTTCCAGCCGCTATAGGGGCCGGTCTGCCCGAAGGGCGTGATCGAGATCATCACCAGCCGCGGGTTGAGCGCGGCAAGCGTGGGGTAGTCGAGCTGCCACTGCCGCATCCGCGCCGGCAGGTTGTTCTCGACCAGCACGTCGACCTTGCCGATCAGTTCGAGGAACAGGCGCCTGCCTTCGGGATGCTCGACGTTGCAGGTGACGCCGCGCTTGTTGGTGTTGTGGAAGAAGAACAGGCCGCTGCGTTCGCGGTCGGGGACGTCGTCCGGGTAGGGGCCGCTGGCGCGCGCGGCATCGCCCGCGGGCGGTTCGACCTTGATCACGTCGGCGCCGTAGTCGGCGAACAGGCGGGCGCAGTGCGGCGCCGAGACGCCCTGGCCGAAATCGATCACGCGCAGGCCGGCCAGGGCTGCGGGGCGGATGGTGGTCGTGCCGCTGCTCATCTTGTGGCTCCTCGTTCAGGGTTCGAAGCGGAGCAGTTTGTCCGCGGCGTGGGTGAAGTCGCGCACCGTGCCGGCGCTGCGCAGGGCGCGTTCCACCGCGCCGGGGTTGTACGAATAGCAACTGCCCTGCGGCATGCCGTCGGCGATGCCGGGGTTGGCCTCGGGCGGGTCGAAGCTGAAGCGCCGGCTCTGGGCGACGAAGTAGGCGCGCTGCAGGGCGATCGCGGCTTCGAGTTCCGGTCCGTCGAAGCAGGCGGCGGCCCAGGCGTGGAAGCCGCGCATCATCGGCTTGCCGGCGAGCGCCGGCGGCGCCACGACGTGGTGTGCCTCGACTTCCCAGGCGTGGACCTGGCGGCCGTTGCAGCGGATGTCGACGCGTGCCGGCCGCCCCTTGTCGTCTTCCACCGCCATGTCGTACTCGAGCACCGCGTCGCTGTGCCCGGCGTGGCTGACCGCGAGGGCAGCCATGTCGAACAGGTGGGTGCAGTTCTCGCCGGGCACGACGCGGTCGCGCAGCGCCTGCATGGGACTGTCGAGCCTGTGGCCGACGATGCGCTGCAGCGGGCCGGCCGCCTCGGGGCAGGTGTCGAAGGGATGGCGCAGGGCATCCACGCCGATGTCCGTCACCCGTTCGCCGTCGTGGCGCAGCTGGATGCGAAAGCCGTGGTTGCCGTCCTCGAGGGCGACGCTGACCGTATTTGCGGCAGCATGCAGGCGGATGCGCCGGCGGAACACGCCGGCGCCGTAGCTGGGGTTGGGTCTGGCCATGGTGCTTGCCGCTCCGTTCCGCGCCTGCCCGGCGGCTAGACCGTGAAAGGGTCGTCGATGCTGCGCCCGCTGCCGTCGAGCACCGCTGCGGCGACCAGGTCCTCGAGATGGCGCGAGTCCCACCAGTTCATCTGCAGCTGCTTGGCGCGGCGGTAGTAGAGCTGGATGTCGTAGTCGAGGGTGAAGCCGATGCCGCCGTGGACCTGCTGCGCCATCGCGGTGACGTCGCGGAAGGCTTTCGCGGCGAAAAGCTTGGCCATCGGCGCGAGGCGGTCGATGGGTTTGCCCGCCGCGTGCGCCCAGGCCGCCTCGAGCACGAGCGTCCTGGCGCCCTCGACCACGGTGCTGGCGTCGGCCATGTAATGGGCCAGGGCCTGGAAGGCGCCGATCGGCTTGCCGAACTGTTCGCGGTCCTTCGAATACTGCACGGTGATCTCGAGCGCGCGCTCGGCGCCGCCGGCGGCCCAGGCGGCCAGCAGCACGATGCCTTCGCGCATGGCGGCGTTCCATGCCGCCCAGCCGGCGTGCTCGGCGCCGACGCGGGCCGAGCGGGGGATGCGCACCTTGTCGAAAGTCAGCTTGTACTGGGTGTCCGAAGCCATCGAGCGCTGCTGTTCGTAGTGCAGGCCCGGGCTGTCGGCATCGACGACGAACAGCGAGATCGCTTCCGCGCCTTCGCCGGTACGGGCCAGCACCAGCAGCCGGTGCGCGGCGCGGGCATGAAATACGTGCCGCTTCACCCCTTCGAGCAGGTAGTGGTCGCCGTCGGGCTGCGCGCGCAGCTGCACCCCGGCGGGACCGAAGCCGCCGTCCGCTTCGAGCCAGGCCGGCACCACGATCTGCTCGCCGGCGGCGATCGCGGGCAGCAGTTCGGCCTGCCAGGCGCCGTCGCCGGCGTGCACCAGGGCGCCGGCGCTCATCAGGGTGCTGTCGAAATAGGGCCCGGGGGCGAGGAAGCGCCCGAGCTGTTCGTAGATGACGGCGCAGTCGAGCAGGCTCAGGCCCATGCCGCCGTGCGCTTCGGGAATGCGCATGCCGAGCAGGCCGGTCTGCTGCATCTGTGCCCACAGGTCGGCGGGCATGCCGACCGGGTCGTTCTCCATTGCGCGCACCACGTCGATGCCGCTGTAATCGCTGCACAGATCGCGGGTCATGTCGCGGAGCATGTTCTGTTCGTCGGTGAACTTCAGATCCATGTGTGGCCTCTATCGGTTTCGTGAGCGGCCCGTCGGGGCCTGGCTGTGTGAGTGGATCAGGGTTGCCAGCGGGCGCCCCTGCGTTTCCAGGGGTTGTCGGCGGCATCGGCGGGAACGGCGACGCGGGCCGTGCCGACGGTGCGGGTCTGCCCGTCGACGCTGATGTCGAGTTCGAGATCGACCCAGCCGCAGCCTTCGCCGTCGGTGGCGAGTGCGGTGATCGTGCCGTCGAAGCGCATCTCGTCGCCGGGGAACACCGGCGTCTTCATCTGGAAGGAGAGGCGCCCGAGGCGGCCGAAAGGCCCTGTCCAGTCGGTGATGTAGCGCTCGAACCAGGCGGCGTTGTTGGGCGTGTTGATGAAGATGTCGCGCGTGCCGTTGCGCTCGATGGCGAAATCCTTGTCGTGGTGCATCGGCCGCCAGTCGCGGCTGGCGAGCGCGCCCAGCACCACCGTGGTCGCCGTCACCCGGTGGCTGAGCGGGGGCAGGCGGCCGCCCACCTCGAGGTCGCCGAAGAGCAGGCGCGGCGTGCTGTTCGTGTTCATTGTCCGGGCCTCCGGTAGCCGAGGAAGGTGTAGCTTTCGGTGCCGACCCAGTCGCCGTGCTGGTTGGTGCTGCGCACATCCACCGTCCAGAAGCGGCCGGTACCCAGGCGGGTCTGCTTGAGCGGGCCGATCGAGCGCACGATCTGGCAGGTCGTGAGCACGTCGCCGATGCGCACCGGTTCGCCGAAGCTGGCCTCGTTGCTGGCGACCACCGCTTCGGGCAGCGCGAGCAGCGCCTTGAGGTCGAAATGCGCCTGCATCGCCTTGCGTTCGCCGCTCGCGCCCGGCGCCCAGTAGTGCGGCCTGAACCACACCGACAGCATCGTCGGCGGCGCGATCCGGCCGCCGGCGACGGCTTGCGCGGTTTCGTCGTCCCAGTACAGGGGGTTGCCGTTGCCGACGGCCGCGCAGGTGTTGTAGACGTAGCCGATCTCGATCGGGAATTCGCTGCGCGCCTCGTACATCGGCACGCCGATCATCTTGCGCACGGCGTCCGGCAGGTCGTCTGCTGCACTCATGAAGCTTCGCTCCTTGAAGTCTTGTCCTTGGCGGCGGAGGGATGGGCGGTGCCGCTCATTCGACGCAACCCTCTGCACGCAGCGTTTCGATCTCGGCTGCGCTCAGTGCGGCGGCGCGCAGGATTTCGTCGGTATCGGTGTGCCCCGGGCGCGCAACGGCGTGCGGCGGGACATTGCGCTCGCTGCCGGCGAGCAGGGGGGCGAGCTGCTCGAACTCGCCATGTTCCGGATGCAGCGCGGCGGTGAAGCTGGCGCGCGCGCGCAAGTGTGGATCGGCGCACACTTCCGGCACCGACAGCACCGGTGCGACGCAGGTGTCCGCAGCGGCCAGCAGCGCCACCCATTCGTCGCGGTCGCGGCTGAGGAAGCGGGCGCGGAAGGCGCTGCGCATGTCCGCCTGGGCCGCGGCGTCGTACTGGCGCTCGGCGAACTGCCCGAGTTCGAGCAGGGCGCACAGCTTGCGGAAGAAGTGGTTCTCGATCGCGCCGACGGACAGGAACCTGCCGTCGCGCGTGGCATAGACGCCGTACCAGGCGTACCTGCCGGTGAGCACGCCCGAGCCCGGGCCGGTGTCCTCGCCGGTGGCGAGGTACTGGTCCACGTACAGCGACATCAGGTTGAGCATGCCGTCGGTGACCGACACGTCCAGGTACTTGCCGCGGCCGCTGTGGCTGCGCTCGAGCAGCGCGGCGAGGATGGACAGCGCGGCATGCATGCCGCCGCCGGCGCCATCGGCGACGGTCGCGCCGGGCAGCGCCGGGACGCCATCGGCATCGCGCGCGCTGCAGGCGAGATAGCCGCTGACGGCCTGGTAGTTGATGTCGTGCCCGACCCAGCCGGCGTAGGGGCCGTCCTGCCCGTAGCCGCTCGTCGAGCAGTACACCAGGCGCGGGTTGAGCGCGCACAGTTCCTCGTGGCCGATGCCGAGCCGCGCGGCGACGCCGGGGCGGTAGCTCTCGATGAAGACGTCGGCGCAGGAGGCCAGGTGGCGCATCAGCTTGCGGCCCTTTTCCGCCTTCAGGTCGACACGCATGCGGCGCATGCCGCGCCCCGCGCCGTAGGCATGGAACACCGGGTCGACCTGCTTGGCGCCCCTGGCCTGCACCGGGGCGACCTTGATCACCTGCATGCCGAAGTCGGCCAGCAGGCGCGACGCGCGCGCGGCGGGGCCGACGCTGGCGAGATCGAGAACGATGAGGTCCTTCATCGAGGTCATGCGTTTCGTCCCGCTTACTCAGAAGTTCTTCGGCAGGCCGAGCTTGCGCTTGGCGATGATGTTCTTCTGCACTTCCGAGGCGCCGCCGCCGATGGTGTCGATCACCGTGTAGGTGTAGCAGCTCTCGGCGCGGCCGCGCAGCGGGGCGTCCTCGGTGCCCAGCGCCAGCTGTGCGCCGGGGCCGACGATGTCCATGGTGGCGTCGGCGATGCGGCGCGACAGCTCGGTGGCATAGAGCTTGTACTGGGAAGCTTCGTTGGTCGGCGTCTTGTCGCTGTTGAGCGCGGCATCGACGAACCTGATGCTGAGCACGCGCGCCACTTCGCATTCGGTGGCGAGCTGGGCGATGCGCTGGCGGATGACGGGGTCTTCGCGCAGCGGCCTGCCGTCGCGGCTCGCCGTGCGCACGTGGTCGCACAGCAGTTCCATGCGGCCGCGGATCGGCGACAGCGTGAACATCGTGAAGCGCTCGATGTCCAGCGCCTCGGCGATGTACTGGAAGCCCTTGTTGAGCTCGCCGACGCGGTAGTCGTCATGGACGAAGACGTTGTCGAAGAACACCGCGTTGGTGCGTTCGTTGCCCATCGTGTACATCGGATGGAGGGTGAGCCCGGGGTGGTTCATCGGCACCAGGAACAGCGAAATGCCGTGGTGCTTGGGCGCGTCGGGATCGGTGCGCGCGCCGACCCAGTACCAGTCGGCGAAATGCGCGGAAGTGGTGAACACTTTCTGGCCGTTGAGCATCCAGCCCTCGCCGTGGCGCTCCGCCTTCAGGCGCATCGCGGCCGAATCGGAGCCGGCGTTCGGTTCGGAATAGCCGACGGCGAATTCGATCGATGCGTCGAGAATCTTCGGCAGGAATTCGGCCTTCAGTTTTTCCGAGCCGACCTTGATCAGCGTCTTGCCGATGATGCCGATGCCCTTGCCGATCTGCGGTGCGCCGACGGAGGACAGTTTTTCATTGAGCAGGTATTCGTAGAATCCCGCGCCGTCCTGGCCGCCGTACTTCTTCGGCCAGGTGATGCCCAGCCAGCCGCGGGCGGCGAGCTTCTTCATGAAGGCGCGGCGCTCGGGCGTGTCGCATACTTGAGCCATGTTTTCGCGCGTCACGTCCATCACCTGCGGATCATGATTCTCGGCGAGAAAGCGATCGACCTCGCGCAGAAACTCGCATTCCTGTTCCGAAAACTCGAAATCCATGATTGCCCTCTGAATGATTCCTGAAAAAACGGTTCGCATGAATCGCGTCGCATGCCCCCGATACCGGATTCCATTCTAGCCAGCGCAAGAAAAGCCGGTTTCGCCGCCGGGTTTCGGAAGTGGCCGGAGTAATGGCAGATGCGGACATCTCCTGTGTGCAGCCGGATGGGAGGAATGGAGTCTTTGCAATGAAGGCGAATTGCGGCAATGGCGATGCAGAAATTCGCGCGGCGGCACGCTGTCCGGAAATGAAATGGCTAAGGCCCCAACTGATTCGATGGCCGCCGCCCCGGATGAATGCGCCCGATTAGACTGCGTGGCAGATCGTGCGGAATCGCGCCAGTGGCCCGGCGGCCGATGCCGAATCGGATCAACATGAATCAAGGAGCGAATGCCATGGCTGTCGTGCTGTTTTCCTGGGGTGAAAAAATCGAGGGAGGGGCTGCGGAGGCCCTGACCCTGGCTGCCGACCTGGCTGCTGGGCGTGGCCTCGAGCTGCGCTGGGCGGTGACTGCGGAGCTGGAGCGGGAGGCCGCCGCCCTTGCGGCGCTGCATGGCGTGCGCCACGTTGACGTGATCGACGTCTCGCCGCAGGGCGTGGATGCCCGCGTCGCGGTCCTTGCCGGCTATTGCCGGGCGCAGATGCCCGAACTGGTGCTGTTCAACCAGACGGTCGAGGGCCGCGTCGTCGCTGCGCGCGTGGCCGGCCGCCTCGGCCTGCCGGTGCTGGCCAACGTGGTGGCGCTGGCCGGCGCCGAGGGAGGCCTGAAGGCGGAGGTCAGCGCCTATGGCGGCGACACCCGTGCCGAATACCTGCTGACGGCGCCGCGCAACGTGCTGTCGGTGGTCACCACTGCGCTGGCGGCGCGCAAGGCGGCGACGGCCTGCGAGGTGGAGATCAGCCGCGTCGCGGTGGATGCCGGCGCCGCCACGCCCGGCTTCGAGCTCGTATCGGCGCCGCAGGTGCCGGAACAGCGGCTGGAGGATGCGGAGATCATCGTCTCCGGCGGCCGCGGCCTGGGCAAGCGCGAGAACTTCGAGCTGGTCAAGCAGATGGCCGATGCCCTGGGCGGCATGTGGGGCGGCTCGCGCGCGATCGTCGACGACGGCTGGATCGATTCGTCGCACCAGGTCGGCCTGACCGGCAAGATCACCCGCCCCGGCCTCTACATCGCGGTCGGCATCTCCGGCGCCAGTCAGCACATGGCGGGGTGCTCGGCGGCGAAGACCATCGTCGCCATCAACAAGGACCCCGATGCCGCGATCTTCCGTTACGCGCGTTACGGCGTGGTCGGCGACTGCGTCGAGCTGCTGCCCGAGCTGATCCGCGCGGCCCGGGCCTGAGGAGGGAACGATGAGCGAATTGCGCGAACCTTGCGTGCCCGGCCTGTTCACCGAGGAAGGGGGGGCAAGCCTGCTGGGTGCCCGCTGCCGAAGCTGCGGGACGCCGTACTTTCCGGCGCCTTCCCATTGCCGCAATCCGTCGTGCGCGGAATCGGCGCTGGAGCCGCAGGCCTTCGGTGGCGGCGGAACGCTGTGGAGCTATTCGGTGGCGAACTTCGCCCCGCCTGCGCCGCACAGGTTCGATGAGCCGTTCCGGCCCTATGTGATCGGGGTGGTCGATCTGGACCAGGGGCTGCGGGTGGTGGGGCAGATGGTGGGCGAGGCGGCCGACATGCGTGTCGGCGCCCGCGTCGATCTGGTGGTGGCACCGATCTATCACGAGGACGGGAAGGCTTTCACTTCCTGGAAATTCGAGCTGAGCCGGGGGAGCAGGGAACATGCGTGAAGTCGTGGTGCTGGGAGTGGGCATGCACCGCTTCGGCAAGACCGGGGACGAGGCCGTGGGCAACAAGTCGGTCACCGAACTGTGCCGGGCGGCGGTGGACATGGCGCTCAAGGACGCGGGCGTGTCGTGGCGGCAGATCGAGGCGGTGTCGGCCGCCAGCTCCCGCTTCTCCGGAGGCAAGGGCTGGGGCCTGAACGGCAACGACGTGGTCGAGGATCTCGGCGGCACCGGCGTTCCGGTCTACAACCTTTCGGCCGGCTGCGCGGCGGGCGGCAACGCCTTCAACGTGGGCTACTCGCTGGTGGCGGGCGGCATCTACGACATGATGCTGGTGGTCGGCGGCGAGGTGATGCCCAGGGGCATGATCCAGACTTCCGGCGTCGAGGATGCCGCCGATCCCGAATTCCTGCGCCAGCGCTGCGTCGGCATGCCGGGGCCGTCGTTCTGGGCCACGCTCGCGCGCCGCCGCATGCACGACCATGGCACCACCGAAGAACAGATGGCCAGGGTCACGGTCAAGGCCCGCCAGTGCGCGGTGGGCAATCCCTACGCGCGCTTCCGCAAGGCGGTGACGGTGGAGGAGGTGCTGGCCTCGCCCTACGTCAGCGATCCGCTGCGCCTGTTCGAGATCTGCCCGGTGTCCAATGGCGCCGCTGCCGCGGTCATCTGTTCGGCGGCGATGGCGCGCCGCTTCACGCGCAGGCCGATCACGGTGGCGACCAGCACCGTGGCCACGATCGCCTTCGACGACGCGCTGCCGCGCAGCCTGGCGGGGCCGGTGCCGGCGGGTCCGAGCCTGCATACCGAGGCCAGGGCGGCGGTGCTGCGCGCTTTCGAGCGCGCCGGCATCGGTCCGCGCGAGATCGGCTTCACCGAGCTGCAGGACAACACCTGCTATTACGAGCTGGCTTTCCCCGAGGAGTGGGGGCTGTGCGAAGCGGGCGAGGCGGAGCGCCTCGTCGAGGCCGGCGAGACCGCGCCCGGCGGCCGCATGCCGATCAATCCTTCGGGCGGCTTCGTCTCCTTCGGCGAGGCCACGACGGCAATGGGCGTGTTCCAGATTGCCGAGCTGACCTGGCAGCTGCGCGGCGAAGCCGGGGCGCGGCAGGTGCCGGATGCGCGCGTCGGCCTGGCGCAGACGAACGGCCTCGGCGGCAATGCCACGGCCGCCATTCTCAAGCGCTGAGCCGGCCGTGCGAGGCCGGCAGCCGGGCAGAGACTGAACAGGGATGTCGCAGATGTCTTCTCCATCGGTGATCGAATATTTCATCCTCGCGCTGCTGCTGAGCGCGGCCCTCGCTGCCCTCGTCCTCGGCTTGCGCCGCTACGGCCGGCGCATCGGGCAGGGCCGCGCCGGGCCGCCTCCCGCTGCGGGGCGGAGCTTTGCCGGGCGGGCGTTCAATGCGCACAGCTTCGTGCGGCGCGCGCTGCTGGCCGAGCGCCTGTGGAAGCGCCCGGTGGCCGGCCTGGCCCATGCGCTGCTGCTGGGCGGGGCGGTGGTGGCGATCGTCGGCCATGCGAGCTTCGCGCTGAGCTTCGTCGGCGTGGATGTCTATGCGGGCTGGTTCGGCACCGTGGTCATGCGCTGGGCGCGCGAGCTGGCCGGCCTGGCGATGCTGTCGGGTGCCGCGTTCTTCCTCCTGCGCCGCCTCGGCCGCTTGCCGCGCCTGGTCGAGGGCGGAGAGCGCAAGGGTTTCGTCGCCATGGAGGTGCTGCTGCTGCTGACGGTCGTCGCCGGTTTCGTCGCCGAGGCCTTCAGGCTGGCGACGCTGCCGGCGGCGCCGGCCGGAGAGTTCGTCGGCAGCGCGCTGGCGGCAGGGCTGGCCGGGCTGGACGCCGCAAGCCTGGCTTGGGGAGAAACGCTGATGTGGTGGGGGCATGGTCTGCTGGGCGTGAGCTTCATCGCGCTGATCGCCTATACGCCGCTGTCGCACATGCTGCTCGGCCCCGCCAACTCGGCGCTGGCGCGGCCGCGCCCGGGCATCCAGCTCGCGCCGATCGATTTCGACGCCGACGAGGATTCGCTGCGCCTGGGCGCCACCCGCCTGAGCGAGCTGCCGCGCAAGAGCCTGCTCGACCTGTCGGCCTGTCTCGGCTGCGGCCGCTGCCAGGAAGTCTGCCCGGCGGCGCAGACGGGCAAGGCGCTGTCGCCCAAGAAAGTCATGCTGACCTGTGCCGAGTATCTCGAGCAGGGCCGGGCCGACGACGCGCAGCTGATCGACGAGGTCGGCAGCGAAGCCATCTTCGACTGCACGACCTGCGCCGCCTGCGTGGAGGAATGCCCGGTGAGCAACAGCCCGGCGGAGATCATCCTGGAATTCCGCCGCAACCTGGTGATGGACCGTTCCGAGATGCCGGACACGCTGGCGCTGGCGAACCGCAACCTGGAGGCGCGCGGCCATCCCTTTGCCGGCACTTCGGCCAACCCGGACGACTGGTGCAAGGGGCTGGACATCCCCTTGTTCGAGGCGGGCAAGACCGAATACCTGCTGTGGCTGGGCTGCGCGGTGACCTACGAGGAGCGCGCGCAGGAGGTCGCCCGCGCCATGGTGCGCATCCTCGAGGCCGCGGGCGTGTCCTACGGCGTGCTGGGCGAGGCGCGCTGCACCGGCGATCCGGCGAAGATGGCGGGCAACGAGATCCAGTTCGTGGACATGGCGCAGGACAACATCGAAGCCTTCGGCGAGCGCGGCATCCGCAAGGTGATCACGATGTGCGCGCACTGCTTCAACAGCTTCGACCGCTACTACCCGGAACTGGGAGCGGACTGGGTGACGATTCCGCACTCCGTGCTGATCGAGGAACTGATCGCGCAGGGCCGCCTGCAGGTGGCGCGTGACGATGCCGAACTGATCACCTTCCACGACCCGTGCTACCTCGCGCGCCACAACGACATCGTCGAGGAGCCGCGCAAGGTCCTGTCCGCGCTCGGCACGCTGATCGAGATGCCGCGCAGCAGGAAGGACAGCATGTGCTGCGGCGCCGGCGGCTGCAACTACTGGAGCGCGGGCAACAGCGGCAGCGCGCGCATCAACGACGTGCGCACCCGCGAGGCGCTCGACACCGGTGCGGGCAAGATCGCCACCTCGTGCTCGTTCTGCCTGCTGATGCTCGGTTCGAGCGCGTCGCGCGAGGGGCCGGAGCGCAAGGTGTTCGATGTCGCCGAACTGGTGGCGGAGAGGATATTGCCGGCGGCCGGGCGCTGAGCGCTTGCCGGCGGCGTGAAAGAACCCTTCGTCCCCCGCCGCTTGGCCTGGTCGTCCGTTCAGACGATGAGCGCCTTTCCGGCGTGTGGGAAATTGCCTCCGTCGCGGTAGAACCATGCAGCGGAAAAATGCCTTTCCCGGCGATCACGGAGGACACGAAAATGGGCGTAGTTGGAGAAGATCACGTTCTTGGCAATGCGGCCGAGGACTACATGACGCTGGAGGCGGTCGAGCTGCTGGCGCGGGCCAGGGCGATGGTGCCGACGCTCGCCGAACGTGCGCTCGAAGCCGAGCGCGCCGGCATGGTGCCGGCCGACACGGTGCGGGAGATGAACGAGGCGGGCCTGTTCCGCGTGCTCCAGCCCAGGCGCTTCGGCGGCTACGAACTCGATCCGCGCGTGTTCTACCGCATCCAGATGACGCTCGCCGAGGGCTGCATGTCCACCGCCTGGATCTACGGCGTGATCGGCGTGCACAACTGGCAGCTGCCGCTGTTCCCGGAGCAGGCCCAGCAGGACGTGTGGGCGGAGGGCACCTCGGTGCTGATCGCCTCGACCTACATGCCGACCGGCAAGGCCGAGCCGGTCGAGGGCGGCTACCGCTTCTCCGGGCGCTGGGGCTTCTCGAGCGGTGTCGATCATTGCGACTGGATCTTCCTCGGCGGCCTGCTGCCGAAGAAGGACGGCTCCGGCGCGCTGGAGCACGCCACCTTCCTGCTGCCGAAGTCGGACTTCCGCATCGAGCGCAACTGGGACGTGCTCGGCCTGCGCGCCACCGGCAGCCACGACATCGTGGTCGATGGCGCCTTCGTCCCGGCGCATCGCACCCATCACACCAACGACCACAGCGATGCCGGCTGCCCCGGCCGCCAGACGAATCCGGGCTGGGTGTACAGGATTCCCTTCACCCAGGTCTTCCAGCGCGCGGTGTCGTCGGCCTGCATCGGCGCCCTCGACGGCGCGATCGCCAGCTTCCGCGAGCGCGCCGCTGCCCACGTCGGCAAGCACGGCGCGAAGACGGCGGAGGACGTCAATGCGCAACTGGCGGTGTCCGAGGCGATGATGGCCTCCGACCAGCTCAAGCTGGTGCTGTTCCGCAACTACGCCCGCATCGTCGAGTGCGCCAGGACGGGCGCGCAGATGACGGTCGAGGAGCGCCTGATGCAGCGCGCCCAGGCCTCCCAGGTGCCCAAGCTGTGCGCCGCGGCGGCCAGCGAGCTGATGCGCGCCGGGGCCGCGTCGGGGATGTACAAGGGCAACCCGATCGAGCGTGTGTTCCGCGACATCCACCAGGCGCGCGGCCATATCGCCAACAACAGCGATGCCTATGCGCGCGCGCATGGCGCGGTGATGCTCGGCCTGCCCAACGCCGATCCGTACATCTGAGCGCCGGCTGCGAAAGGAGCAGGTGAGGACATGACAGCCCAGCACTATCATCGCCTGAAGGTCAGTGCGGTCATCGACGAAACGCACGACGCCAGGTCGCTCGTATTCGAGGTGCCGGCCGAACTGGCCGACGCCTTCAAGTACCGCCCCGGGCAGTTCCTGACCCTGCGGCTTCCGGTGCTGGGCCGCCACCTGCCGCGCTGCTACTCGATGTCGAGTGCGCCCACGCTCGATGCCAGCCTGCGCGTGACGGTCAAGCGCGTCAGCGGAGGGCGGGGCTCGAACTGGGTGTGCGACAAGATCCGTCCCGGCGATGTACTCGAGGTGCTGGCCCCGGCCGGAGTATTCACCCCGGTTTCGCTGCAGGAAGATTTCCTGCTGTGCGCCGGCGGCAGCGGCATCACGCCGGTGTTCTCGATCCTGCGTTCGGCGCTGGCGCACGGGCAGGGGCGGATCCGGCTGCTGTACGCCAACCGTGACGAGCGTTCGGTGATCTTCCGCGACGAACTCAATGCCCTCGCGGCCCAGCATCCTGCCCGCCTGCAGGTGATCCACTGGCTCGATTCGGTGCAGGGCGTGCCCTCGGTCGCGCAACTGACCGAGCTTGCGCGACCTTTTGCTGCGGCGCAGGCCTTCATCTGCGGGCCGGCGGCCTTCATGGACGCGATGGTTTCCGCGCTGGAGTTGGCCGGCGTGGATGGCGAGCGGGTGCATGTCGAGCGTTTCGTATCGCTGCCCGACGAGGAGGACGTCGCCGCGATCAAGGCCGCGGCGCCTGCGCCGGCGGCGGCGATCGAGTCTGCCACGGTGGAGATCGAGCTCGATGGCGAAGTGCATGTCCTCGAAGTCGCCGGTACCGAAACCCTGCTCGAAGCGGCGCTCAAGGCCGGCGTCGCCGCCCCCTATTCGTGCCAGGCGGGGATGTGCGCATCGTGCATGTGCCAGGTGATCGAAGGCGAAGTCCACCTGCGCCACAACGAAGTCCTCGATGCCAAGGACCTGGCCAAGCGCTGGACCTTGTGCTGCCAGGCGTTGCCTGTCAGCGGGCGTGTCAGGGTGCGTTTCCCCGGCTGAGAGGGTGTGTGCGGCGAAGCGAAGAGGCGGCCGCGTGGCCGCTTTTTCCGTCTACGGCCGCCGCCGTCCGCTCGCCGCCCGTTTCTTAGTCTCAACGGACGATGGCGGCCGGGGGCGGATTTCCTACCCTTGTCCGGAAGGCGCAAGTCCGACTTTCCGGATACAGGCAAGAGGAGATATTCATGACCGGTCGTTTGCAGGGCAAGGTGGCTTTCGTGACGGGCGGCGGCAGCGGCATCGGCGCCGCCACCGCGGAGCGCTTCGCGCAGGAAGGGGCGATGGTGGTCGTTTGCGGCCGGCGCCGCGAGCCGCTGGATGAAGTCGTCGCGCGCATCGGCGCGGCGGGCGGCGAGGCCGAGGCGGTGGTGGCCGACGTCAGCGACGAGACCGGCTTCACCGCCGCGCTGGAAGCCGTGGCCGCACGCCACGGGCGCTTTGACATTCTGGTCAACAACGCGATGGCCTACACCTGGGGCAGCATCGAGGAGATGTCGACCGCCGACTGGCACGCCAATTTCAGCACCTCGGTCGACGGCACCTTCTGGGGCACGCGTGCCGCGATGCGGCTGATGAAGGGCAAGGGCGGCGCGATCGTCAACGTGTCGTCGATCTGCGGCCAGCTCGGTACGCCGTGGATGGCGGGTTATTCCGCGGCCAAGGCGGCGGTCGACAATTTCTCGCGCGCGGCCGCGGCCGAAGGCGCGGCGCACGGCATCCGCGTCAATGTGGTGATCCCCGCCGTCGTCGAGACGCCGGCCACCGCCGGCATGCTGGCCGACGAGGCTTCGCGCCGGAACACCGAGAAGCTGATCCCGATGGGGCGCGTTGGCCAGCCCGAAGAGCTGGCCAACGCCATCCTGTTCCTCGCCAGCGACGAGGCGTCCTACATCACCGGCGCCAGCCTGCCGGTCGACGGCGGGCGCTCGTCGGTGCTGGTGACCGCGCTGTGAGTGCTGCCATGGCCGCTTTCCCGCATTTGTTCAGTCCGCTGAGGCTGGGCGAGCTCGAACTCGCCAATCGCATCGTGATGGCGCCGATGACGCGCAACCGGGCCGATGCCGCCGGCGTGCCGACCGAACTGATGGTGGCGCACTATGCCCAGCGCGCCGATGCCGGCCTGATCGTGGCCGAGGGCGCCTGGCCCAGCGCCACCGGCCAGGCCTATTGCCGCCAGCCGGGCATCGCGACGCCGGCGCAGGTCGCCGGCTGGCGCAAGCTCACCGATGCGGTGCATGCGCGCGGCGGCCGCATCGTGCTGCAGATCATGCATGCCGGCCGCATCGGCAGCCGCCACGTCAAGGGCGACGGCGTCGATACCGTGGCGCCGTCGGCGATCCGCGCCGCGGGCGAGGTGTTCACCGACAGCGCCGGCATGCAGCCCTACGACATGCCGCGCGCGCTGGGCACCGACGAGGTGCGCGCGGTGGTGGGCGAGCACCGCCAGGCGGCGATCAATGCCCGCGAGGCCGGCTTCGACGGCGTCGAACTGCACTGCACCAGCGGCTACCTGCCGATGCAGTTCATGTGCAGCGGCACCAATCTGCGTACGGACGAATACGGCGGCAGTGCCGCCAACCGGGTGCGTTTCGCGGTGGAATGCCTGCAGGCGATGGCGGACGCGATCGGTGCGGGCCGGGTGGGCCTGCGCTTCAATCCGGGCAACACCTACAACGACACCCGCGACGGCGATCCGGCGGAAACGCACGCTGAACTGGCGCGGCGCGCAGCCTGTCTCGGACTCGCCTACGCGCATGTGATGCGGGCGCCGGTGCCGGGGATCGACGCCTTCGCCCTGGCGCGCGCCGCCTTCGGCCGCGGCCTGATCCTCAACGACGGCTTCGACGGCGCGTCCGCCGAAGCGGCGCTCGCCGGCGGCGCGGGCGAGGCAGTGTCCTTCGCGCGCCATTACATCGGCAACCCGGATCTGGTCGGCCGCCTGAAACACGGCCTGGCGCTGGCCGGCTTCGACCGCAGGACGCTGTATACGCCCGGCGCGCAAGGCTATACCGACTATCCTGCCGCCGAAGGGGTGAGCGCGTGATCTACTGGGAAGACGTGACCCTGGACTCGCCGAGCGAGTCGACGGCGAGCTATCTGCTGACGGCTGAGAACATCAAGGGCTTTGCTGCCGAGTGGGATCCGTTTCCGCCTCATGTGGACGAGGCGGCTGCGGCGAAATCCCCGATCGGGCAGCTGTTTGCCGCGGGCGTGCATCTGCTGTCGATCGCGATCCGGCTCAGCCATACGATCGTGCATGAGGAAACGGCCTCGATCGCCGGACGCGGCTGGGATCGGCTGCGCTTTCACCGGCCCGGCGTGGCGGGCGACGAATTGCGGGTGCGCGTGACCCATATCGACCGCCAGCCCGGCAGCCGGCCCGAACGCGGCTTGCTGGTATCCCGCTTCGAGCTTTTCAACCAGCGGGGAGAGACGCTCGTGAGCTTCGACAACAACGTGGTGATGCTGCGCCGCGATGCAGTGGCCGCCTGACGGCCCGCTGCCCGAACATTCGTTTGCAAGGAGAACGCTTTGAAGATTCTTGTCCCGGTGAAGCGGGTCGTCGATTACAACGTGAAGGTGCGGGTCAAGTCCGACCACAGTGGGGTCGAACTGGCAGGCGTGAAGATGTCGATCAACCCCTTCGACGAGATCGCCGTCGAGGAAGCCGTGCGCCTGCGTGAAGCGGGTACCGCGACCGAAGTGGTGGCGGTGAGCTGCGGTACGGCGGCGTCGCAGGAAACCCTGCGCGCTGCGCTGGCGATGGGCGCGGATCGTGCCATCCTGGTCGAGACCGATGTCGAGTTGCAGCCGCTGGCGGTGGCCAGGCTGCTGCAGGCGGTGGCCGGACGCGAGCAGCCGCAACTGGTGATCTGCGGCAAGCAGGCGATCGACGACGATGCCAACCAGACCGGCCAGATGCTGGCGGCGCTGATGGGCTGGCCGCAGGCCACGTTCGCCTCGAAGCTGGTGATCGGCACCGGAACGGCGAGCGTCACGCGCGAGGTCGATGGTGGCCTGGAAACCGTCGAGTTGAAGCTGCCGGCGCTGGTTACCGCCGACCTGCGCCTGAACGAGCCGCGCTACGCCACGCTGCCCAACATCATGAAGGCGAAGAAGAAGCCACTCGACGTGCTGCCGGCGGCCGAGCTCGGGGTCGATGTCGCGCCACGCCTGCGTCATGTGCGCCATGCCGAACCGGCGGCGCGCAAGGGCGGAGTGAAGGTGGCCGACGTGGCCGAACTGGTGAACAAGCTTCGCAACGAAGCGAAGGTGATCTGAGGCGGATGATGAAGACACTGGTCATTGCGGAACATGACAACGGCCGTCTGGCGACGGCGAGCCTCAATGCGGTGACGGCGGCGGTGCGCTTCGGCGGCACGGTCGACGTGCTGGTCGCCGGCCACGCCTGCGATGCGGCCGTGGCGCAGGCCCGGGCGGTGGCGGGGGTGGCGCGGGTGCTCAAGGTGGATGCGGCGCACTATGCCGAACCGCTGGCCGAGAACCTGGCGGTGCTGGTGCAGCGCGTGGCGACCGAAGGCGGCTACCGCGCGGTGCTTGCGGGAGCGTCCAGTTTCGGCAAGAATCTCGCCCCCCGGGCGGCGGCCCTGCTCGATGTGGCGGCGGTTTCGGACGTGGTCGGGATTTCGGCGCCCGGCCGCTACGAGCGGCCGATCTACGCCGGCAATGTGATGGTGACGGTCGAGTCGGACCAGGTGCTCGACGTGCTGACGGTACGCAGCACCGCCTTCGATGCGGCCGGCAGCGGCGGCAGCGCGGCGGTGGAGGAGATCGCCGCTGGCCCCGATCTGGCGCTGTCCCGCGTCGTCGGGCGCGAGCTGAGCAAATCCGAGCGGCCGGAACTCGGCACCGCGGCGGTCGTCGTATCGGGTGGACGCGGGCTCGGCAGCGGCGAAAACTACCATCGCGTCCTCGATCCGCTGGCCGACACGCTCGGTGCCGCGCTGGGCGCATCGCGGGCGGCGGTCGACGCGGGTTTCGTGCCCAACGACTACCAGGTGGGCCAGACGGGCAAGATCGTCGCCCCCGGTCTGTACGTCGCCGTGGGCATCTCGGGCGCCATCCAACACCTGGCCGGCATGAAGGATTCGAAGGTGATCGTCGCGATCAACAAGGATCCGGATGCGCCGATCTTCCAGATTGCGGATTACGGACTGGTTGCCGACCTGTTCGAGGCCGTGCCCGCGTTGACGTCGAGCGTGGCGGCGACCTGAGGCGGCAGGCCTTCCGGCTGCCGGTGTGAAACTGAAGGGGAAGGGTTTTGAGCGACATTGAACTGGGACTGCCGGAATACGATGCGATCGTTTCGGCACTTTACGATGCGTCGCTCGACAGCCGGCGCTGGGGCGAGGCGCTGGAGCTGTTCCGCGTGCTGTTCCAGGCCAACTACGCGACCCTGATCCTGCGCAGCCCGGAAGAGGGCAACCTCGGGATGATGATCGCCGTGGGCGTGGAAGGGGGCGACAAGGTCACCTACCTGCCTTATGGCCATTCGATGACGCCTTTCGCCAACCAGCCCGCCGACAAGGTCTTCCTGATGCAGGACCTGATGACCGAGGCGGAGTGGCGGCGGACGGCCTACTACCAGCACTGGTGCGAGCCGGTCGATGTGTTCCACGTCATGGGCGTCGACATCTCGACGCCGGACGCGGGCAAGCTGCGCTTCCGCCTCACGCGCCCGGAGTCCGCGCCCCGTTTCAGCGATCTTGACCGCAAGCGCTGCGAGGCGCTGCTGCCGCACCTGCGGCGGGCGCTGCACATTCACAACCTGCTCGACCGCAGCGAATCGCTCGGCTCGCTCTATTCGCAGGCCATCGGGCGCCTGTCGGTGGGCACCATCGTGCTCGACGACAGCGGCCGGGTACTGGAGCAGAACCTGATCGCGCGCGAACTGCTGGAAGCCAGCGACGGCCTGAAGCTGGTCGGCGGCAAGCTCGAAGCCTCCTACCCGAGCGACAACCGCGAACTCCAGACCTTGATCCGCAATGCCTTCGTGCGCCAGCGCCCCGGCGGCAGCGATGCGCTGATGGCGGCGGCGTCGGCGATGTCGGTGTCGCGGCCGTCGGGGCAGGTCAGCCTGGGCGTGGTGGTTGAGCCGGTGCCGTCCCAGGAATGGGCCGAAGGCAAGGGCCAGCCGTCGGTGCTGGTCTATATCCGCGATGCCACCGGCAAGTTGCTGGCGAGCACGGCGGCGGCGAAGCAGCTCTTCAACCTGACGCCGGCCGAAACCGCGCTGGCGATGGAACTGGCCAACGGCCTGTCGCTCGAAGAGGCGGCCGAGGAGCTGAACATCCGGCGCAATACCGCACGCGCGCATCTGCGCTCGATCTTCTCCAAGACCGGCGTGCGCCGCCAGACCGAACTGGTCCGCATCATGCTCAACAGCGTCGCCGCGCTCAGCCACAAGCAGTAGCAAGGCGCAAAGGGACGAAAAGCCGCCGGCTTGCCGGCAGCCGTCTTGCGGCGGCCCGCCGGTGCTTACTCGCCGTTCTGCCGTGGCGCCGGTTCGGCGTAGGTGCCGACGCCGACCAGATACTGCCCGACGCGCACGACGTAAGTGCGCTTGCCTTCGTTCTTGAGGGTCAGCGGGTTGCGGAAGGTGTAGCGGATTTCGCCTTCGCCCTTGTCGCGGGCGATGTCGATCATGTCCTTGACGAAGCGGCGGCCGCTCACCGGATCGACCAGTTCGGTGGCCTTGCGCCCGATCAGCCGCGGCTGGCCGCCGTGTGCGTGCATGATCCCGTCGTCGAGGCCGATCACGAAGACGTAGAGGTCGTCCTGGACGAAGCCGCCGTTCAGGCTGTTGAAGCGGGCGAAGGCGTCCTCGCCGCTGACCTTGAGGGTGTGCACCGCGCGCCAGGCAAGCGATTTCGCCAGTTCGAAGCTGGGGTGCGGCGCGTAGTAGCCGATCACCAGGATGTGGTCGCCGACCCGGCGCCAGGAGGCGATCTTGGTTTCGTTGATGCCGCGGACGGGGTTGCTCCAGCGGTATTCGATCTGGCCGGCAGGCCGGGCCTTGGCGCTTTCGATCATGTCGCGGAAGAAGAGGCGGCCGTCCGAGTCGGCAACGCCGGCCACGTTGCGGCCGATCAGCGTGGTCGAGCTGCCGCCGCTGGCGAGGAAGTTGCCCCGGGTGTCGAGCACATACACGTACAGCTCGCCATCGACGAATTCGCCCGCGCGGCTGAAGCCGGCCATGGCCTGGTCGCCATGCGCGCGCAGATAGGCTTCGGCCTGGTCGAGCAGTGCCTGCGCCTTGGCCGCATCGCTGCTGGCCGCCTGGGTAGCCGGGGCGGTGGCGTCCGCGGCGTGCAGCGGGCCTGCCAGCAGGGCGCAGCCCAGGCTCACGGCGGCGGCGAGGGTCTTGAACGGTGTCATGGAACGAATCCTCGGTATGGACTTGGCGTCCTGCGATTGTAGGTTCAAGGCATCGGCCCGGTCTTAGTCCGCCTGGACGATGCCGGCGCGGGAGGGCGGCGCCGATACTGCCCTCGTCTTTTGCACCCCTCGCGGGCATCTTCGGGAGTGATTCGTGACTATTACCGTCGTCACCGGCTCGGCCTCTGGCATTGGCGCAGCCGTCAGCAAGCAACTCGAGCGCGCGGGGCACCGCGTCGTCGGCATCGACCGCCAGAACGCCGACATCGTCGCCGACCTGTCGACTGCAGCGGGGCGCAAGGCCGCGGTCGACGCCGCGCTGGCGGCCTGCGGCGGCGTGCTCGACGGCCTGGTGTGCTGCGCCGGGCTGGGGCCGACCGCGCCGTCCAGCGGCATGATCGTGGGTGTGAACTACTTCGGCATGACCGAACTGGTCGAAGGCCTGGAAGGGGCGCTGTCGCGCGGCAGCAAGCCGGCGATCCTGCTGATCGGTTCGGTGGCGTCCGTCCATGGCGTCGACAAGCTGCCGATGGTGGCGGCCATGCTGGCCGGCGACGAGGCGGGCGCCATCGCCCAGGCCGACGGGATGGCCGTTCCGCAGGCCGCTTATGCCGGTTCCAAGTACGCGGTCACGGTATTCGCCCGCAGGAAGGCGGTCGAGCTGGGGCCGCAAGGCATCCGCATCAACGTGCTTGCACCCGGCGCGGTCGAGACGCCGCTGTTCGCCGCCTCGCTGGCCGATGCGCGCTATGGCGAGGCGACGCGCAAGTTCGTGGCCCCGCTCGGGCGCCCCGGCAGGCCGGACGAAATCGCCGGCGTCGTCGAGTTTCTGCAGTCGGAGCGGGCCAGTTTCGTGCATGGCACCGTCGTCTTCGTCGATGGCGGCATGGACGCGATGACGCGCGCCGATCGCTTCTGAGCATTCCGGCATTTCCGCTGGCTGTACCCGAACCGGCCCGTCGCGGCCGGCTTTGTGTTGACTGGATCCGTGTCGCCGGGCGGCCGCCGCATGGTCCGAACCGACGATGACGGCGCGGGGCCGGCAGCTAGACTGGCGCGATTACCGTCCTGGAGTGGCACGATGAACAAAGTGGCTTTCATTACCGGCGCCAGCCGCGGCATCGGCCGCGAGACGGCGCTGGCTTTCGCCCGTGCAGGCTTCGACGTGGCGATCAGCGCGCGGACGCTGGAGGAAGGCGAGACGCATGCCCACGCGCTGACCCATGCCGATGGCCGTCCGCTCGCGGGCAGTCTCGCCGCCACCGCGGAGGCGGTGCGTGCCCTGGGGGGCGAGGCATGCACGGTGCGCATGGACCTGCTCGACGAGCGTTCGGTGCGCGATGCGGCCGCTGCGGTGCTGGAGCGCTTCGGCCGCATCGACGTGCTGGTCAATAATGCGATCTACCAGGGCGCGGACCTCAATGCGCCCTTCCTGGCGCTGGACGTCGATGGTCTGCAGCGCGTGTTCCAGGGTTACGTCGTGGCACCGGTGGTACTGACGCAATGCCTGCTGCCGGCGATGCTGGCCCAGGGGGGCGGCACGATCATCAACGTCACTTCCGGGGCCGGCGAGAGCGATCCGCCGGTGGCCGCAGGCAAGGGCGGCTGGGGCTATGCCTACGGCGCCGGCAAGGCGGCGGTGTCGCGCCTGTCCGGGGTGCTGGCGGCGGAGTTCGGCGAACAGGGCATCCGCGCCTATACGGTGAATCCGGGCGTGGTGGCGACCGAAGCGCTGCACGCGACCATCGGCGACAAGGGCATCGTCGCCTTGCGCAACGGGGTGGCGCCGCCGGAGGTGCCGGCTGCCGTGCTGTGCTGGCTGGCCACCGCGCCGGAGGCGGCCGGTTTCCAGCGCCGCAGCATCCAGGCCCAGCCCTTCGCCCTCGAGCACGGCATCGTGCCCGACTGGCGCGAACCGGCTGCCGGGCTCGCCTGAGCCGGCCGCCGTCTTGAAAGAGGAGTATCGCTTTTCATGAGCATCGAACGCGACTCGATGGAATTCGACGTGCTGGTGGTGGGCGGGGGGCCTGCCGGGCTGTCGGCGGCGATCCGCCTGAAGCAACTGGCGGCTGAGCGGGGCCGGGAACTGTCGGTGTGCCTGATCGAGAAGGCGGCCGAGCTCGGCGCCCACATCCTGTCGGGCGCGGTGATGGACCCGCGCGCGCTCACCGAACTGATCCCGGACTGGAAGGAACGGGGCGCACCGCTCAGGACGGCCGTCACCGAGGACAAGGTGCTGTTCCTGTCCGAGACCGGCGCCCGGCAGACGCCCAACGGGCTGCTGCCGGACTGTTTCGTCAATCACGGCAACTACATCGTGCGCCTGGGCAACGTGGTCAAGTGGCTGGGCGAGCAGGCCGAGGCGCTGGGGGTGGAAGTCTATCCGGGCTTCGCCGGCGCCGAGATCCTGTACGACGAGGCCGGTGCGGTCAAAGGCGTGGCCACCGGCGACATGGGCCTGAACCGCGACGGCACGCCCGGCCCGCAGCACCAGCCGGGCATGGAACTGCACGCCAGATACACCCTGTTCGCCGAAGGCTGTCGCGGCCACCTGGGCAAGCAGCTCGAAGCGAAGTACGCGCTGCGCGACGGCGCCGACCCGCAGACCTACGGCATCGGCATCAAGGAGCTGTGGGAAGTCAAACCCGAGCACCACCGCCCCGGCCTGGTCGTGCACACCGCCGGCTGGCCGATGGACAGCGCCACCTATGGCGGCGGCTTCGTCTATCACCTCGAGGACAACCTGGTCGCGGTCGGCTACGTCGTCGGCCTGGACTACAGCAACCCGCACCTGTCGCCGTTCGAGGAGATGCAGCGCTACAAGACCCACCCCGAGATCCGCAAATATCTCGAAGGCGGCAAGCGGCTGCAGTACGGTGCCCGCGCCATCGCCGCCGGCGGCCTGCAGAGCCTGCCGCGGCTGATCTTCCCGGGCGGCGCGCTGATCGGCGACGACGCCGGCTTCCTGAACGCGGCGCGCATCAAGGGCAGCCACGCGGCGATCAAGTCGGGCATGCTCGCGGCCGACGCGGCCTTCGACGCCCTGGCACAGGAACGCCAGCGCGACGCGCTGACCGCCTACCCGGCAGCCTTCCAGGACTCCTGGCTGCACGCCGAGCTGCACAAGACGCGCAACTTCAAGCCCTACATGAAGAAGGGCCTGGTCCTGGGCTCGCTGCTGTTCGGCATCGACCAGGTGCTGTTCAAGGGCAAGGTGCCGTGGACGCTGCACAACAGCGCCGACCACGACAAGCTCAAGCCGGCGGCCGAGTGCGCGAAGATCGACTACCCGAAGCCGGACGGCGTGCTGACCTTCGACCGGCTGTCCTCGGTGTTCCTGTCCAACACCAACCACGAGGAAGAGCAGCCCTGCCACCTGCGGCTGAAGGACCCGACGGTGCCGATCGCGATCAACCTGGCCCGCTACGACGCCCCCGAGCAGCGCTACTGCCCGGCCGGGGTGTATGAGATCGTGCAGGAAGCGGCCGGCCCGCGGCTGCAGATCAACGCGCAGAACTGCGTGCACTGCAAGACCTGCGACATCAAGGACCCGACCCAGAACATCGACTGGGTCGTGCCCCAGGGCGGCGAGGGGCCGATTTACCAGGGGATGTGACGGCGGAGCCCCATCGCCGGCTGCGCGCTTCCGGTTCGAGCATTGCAGTCCCCGGCTGGCCGTCTGTGCCTCTAGTCGATGGCGTCCGGCCTATGCGGTGTCGTAACCCAGCAGGCGCCCGTCGATGATGCGCTGCGCCACCGGTTCGGGCACGTCCTGCTCCCAGGCGCCGCGGCCGCGGCGCAGGCCCGCCAGCACTTCGGTGGAGTCGATGTGCAGATGGCTGTCGTCGAGTGGCTGCACGGCGAGCAGCTTGTCGTTGTCCATCAGGTGGGCGAGCAGGTGGCGGAGCTTGGCCGGCACCTGCACGTTGTCCAGCGTCACCAGTTCCGCGCCGCCGCCCCTGGGGCGCGAGGGATATACATAGACGTGGGTGTTGTCCGGGAACAGTTTGCCGAAGGCTTCGAGGATGCCGCCCTCGAGGCCTTCGTAGTATTTTTCGTCGAACAGGGAATCGAAGTCGCGCACCGACAGCACGATGCCGATCGGCTTCTGCGTGTAGCGCCGCAGGTAGGCGCGCAGGCGGAAGAAACGCACGTAGTCGGAAATCATGACCGTGTAGCCCTGCGAGGCGAGCAGCTCGATGCGGGCGAGGAAGTCGGTGCCGTCGATCCTGTCGCCGCTGATCAGCGAATTCATCGTGATCTCGGCCAGCGACACGATCTCGTCCTCGTCCACCGCGGCGAGCTGGCTGAACTGCTTGAGGCCAGCGGTCGTCATGTCCACGTTGACGCAGGTCACCGGCTTGAAGCTGCCGCGGATCACCATCACCGGCTTGCGATGGAACAGTTCGCCCGGCACCACCATCTCGCCCGCCGGGTTGAACACCACCGCCCGCGTCAGCCAGCTGCGGATCAGGTGCAGATTCATCAGCCGGTTGTCGACTTCCTCGAAATAGGGGCCGGAGAAATGGATCAGATCGACCTCGATGCGCTCCGAGCCCAGCGCGTCGGCCAGACCCTCGACCACCCATTCGGGATGGTGGTGATGGAAGAAGGCGCCGTGGATCAGGTTGACGCCGAGGATGCCGAGCGCCTCGGCCTGCTGCGCATTGTCATTGTCGAGCATGCGCACGTGCAGGATCACGTCGCTGGGCGCCGCGCCCGGATGCAGTTGCAGGCGGATGCCGACCCAGCCGTGGCATTCGTTCTTCTGCTTGAAGCTGCGCGCGGTGACGGTGGCGGCATAGGCGAAGAACGTGGTGTTCTTCGGCCGCAGATGGGCCAGCCGCGCCACCACCTGGTCGAACTCCTTTTCCAGCATCTGCAGCAGCCGTGCACGGCTGACGTAGCGGTCCACATGGCCGTAGATGTCGTCGCTCACCGCCATGTCGTAGGCCGACATGGTCTTGGCGATGGTACCTGCCGCCGCGCCGACCTGGAAAAACCGGCGCGCGACTTCCTGCCCGGCGCCGATCTCGACGATGGAGCCGTATTTGTACTTGTCGAGGTTGAGCTGCAGGGCCTTCTGATCGGTGGAGAGGGCGGTGTCGCGCGTATGCATGGACGAGGATCCGACGTGAGTGGGCGAGGCATGCCGGATGTATCGGGGGCGGCCCGGCCAGGCGGCCGTCCTGCCCGTGCGGCATCCGGAACGTGCCTGTCATTGTCTCGCATCGCGCACCCGGGCGCCAGAACCGGGCAGGTCCGGCGGACAGCGACCCGCCATCGCAGCGCATCTTGCCCGCCGGCGAAGCCGTCTGCTGGAAGGGCCGTCCGATTGCGTTGAATGGGTGAGGGCGGAAGTGCCCGTATACTTGCGGGCAGATTCCATTTTTCCCGAGCTGCGGGTTTCGGCCGAGATGCGCAAGATCATCCACTGCGATTGCGACTGCTTCTACGCCTCGGTCGAGATGCGCGACGACCCGTCGCTGCGCGGCCGGCCGCTCGCGGTCGGCGGGCGGCCGGAGACGCGCGGCGTGATCGCCACCTGCAACTACGAGGCGCGCGCCTTCGGCGTGCGCTCGGCGATGCCCACCGCGCGGGCGCTGCAACTGTGCCCGCAATTGCTGCTGCTGCCGCCCGACTTCGAGCGCTACCGCGTGGCGTCGCGGCAGATCCTCGCCATCTATCGCGACTACACGGCGCTGGTCGAGCCGCTGTCGCTGGACGAGGCCTATCTCGACGTCAGCGGCGTCGACCGCTGCAAGGGCTCGGCGACCTTGATGGCCGACGAGATTCGCGCCCGCATCCGTGCCGAAGTCGGCATCACCGCGTCGGCGGGCATCGCCCCCAGCAAGTTCGTCGCCAAGGTGGCGAGCGACTGGAACAAGCCGGACGGGCAGTTCGTGGTGCGGCCCGATGAGGTCGATGCCTTCGTCGCCGCGCTGCCGGTGAAGAAGATCTTCGGCGTCGGCAAGGTGACGGCGGCGCGGCTGCAGCGGCTGGGCGTGCAGACCTGCGGCGACCTGCGCGCCTGGAGCCTGGCCGAGCTTGCGCAGGCCTTCGGCAGCTTCGGCGCCAGCCTCTACCGCCTGTGCCGCGGCATCGACGAGCGGCCGGTATGCCCCGACCGTATCCGCAAGTCGCTGTCGATCGAGACCACCTACGTCACCGATCTGCCCGACCTGGCGGCCTGCCGGGCCGAACTGCGGGTGCTGATCGAGGCTTTCCGCGAGCGCTTCGGCCGTGCACGCGAAACGCGGCCGGTGCATAAGGCGGTGGTCAAGATCAGGTTCTCGGATTTCACCCGGACCACCGCCGAGTGCGTCTGCGAGGCGCCGGACGAGCAGGTATGGCTGGCGCTGCTCGACGAGGCCCATGCGCGCAAGTCGCGGCCGGTGCGGCTGCTGGGCATCGGCGTGCGCTTTGCCGAGGACGAGGGCGCGGTGGCCGGGGCCGGGCAGATTTCGCTGGATTTCGCGGATTGAGCGCTCTCTCGCGACAAGAAAGCGCTCGATCCTGCGCATCGGCGAATGGCTCGATGCGGCCGGCCGGTACTGGTTCAGGCGTTCTTGCGCTTCTGCCACAGCACGTCGCCGCGCCCGCCGGCGCGGTTCAGCACGCGGCCGAGCACGAACAACAGGTCGGACAGGCGGTTGAGATACTGGCGCGGGCCGTCGTTGATCGTTTCTTCCAGCGCCACCGCCACCAGCGCGCGTTCGGCGCGGCGGCACACGGTACGGGCGTGGTGGGCCAGTGCAGCCGCGCGGGTGCCGCCGGGCAGGATGAAGTCCTTCAGCGCTTCGAGCGGCTCGTTGAAGCGGTCCAGCTCGTTTTCGAGATGGGTCACCTGCCTGTCGGTGATCATGCTCATGCCCGGGATGCACACTTCCCCGCCGAGGTCGAACAAGTCGTGCTGCACGTCGGTCAGCAGCGCGCGCACGTCCTCCGGCAGTTCCTCGCACAGCAGCAGGCCGACGACCGAGTTGGTCTCGTCGATTTCGCCCAGCGCGTGGATGCGCAGGCTGTCCTTGGAAACGCGCCTGCCGTCGCCCAGGCCGGTGGTGCCGGCGTCGCCGGTGCGGGTGTAGATCTTGGAAAGGCGGTTGCCCATGGCGTGTCGTGCCTCGCTATCGGTTGTGGTTAAGGTTGACGTTCGCGTCAATTATAGGCGAAGGCCCCGGCCGTGCGGGCCGGCTCATGGCCGGTTTAAGCTCATGATAAACTTGCACATTCGCCCGCAGCACGGGTCTATCGTCCAGAAAACACGCCAATCTCCATGAAAGCCGCCGAAATCCGCGAAAAATTCCTCAAGTTCTTCGAATCGAAAGGCCACCAGATCGTGCCTTCGTCTTCGCTGGTGCCGCACGACGATCCGACGCTGCTGTTCACCAATGCCGGCATGAACCAGTTCAAGGACGTCTTCCTCGGCTTCGACAAGCGCCCCTACAGCCGCGCCACCACCTCGCAGAAATGCGTGCGCGCCGGCGGCAAGCACAACGACCTGGAAAACGTCGGCTACACCGCGCGCCACCACACCTTCTTCGAGATGCTGGGCAACTTCAGCTTCGGCGACTACTTCAAGCGCGACGCCATTACTTACGCCTGGGAACTGCTGACCGAAGTCTTCAAGCTGCCGCAGGAAAAGCTGTGGGTCACGGTGTATGCCGAGGACGACGAAGCCTACGACATCTGGACCAAGGAAGTCGGCGTACCTTCTGATCGCGTGATCCGCATCGGCGACAACAAGGGCGCGCGCTACGCCTCGGACAACTTCTGGATGATGGGCGACACCGGCCCCTGCGGCCCTTGCACCGAGATCTTCTACGACCACGGCCCGGACATCTGGGGCGGCCCGCCGGGATCGGCCGAAGAGGACGGCGACCGCTACATCGAGATCTGGAACAACGTGTTCATGCAGTTCAACCGCGACGAGCAGGGCGTGATGCATCCGCTGCCCAAGCCCTCGGTGGACACCGGCATGGGCCTGGAGCGTGTTTCGGCGGTGCTGCAGGGCGTGCATGCCAACTACGAGATCGACCTGTTCCAGGCGCTGATCAAGGCCGCTTACCGTGAGGTGGGGGGCGAGACCTCCGGCGCCGACATGGATTCGCCGTCGCTGAAAGTGCTGGCCGACCACATCCGTGCCTGTGCCTTCCTGATCGCCGACGGCGTCATCCCGGGCAACGAAGGCCGCGGCTACGTGCTGCGCCGAATCATCCGCCGCGCCATCCGCCACGGCTACAAGCTCGGCGCGCGCGCCGCCTTCTTCCACCGCATGGTGCCCGACCTGGTGGCCGAGATGGGCGCCGCCTATCCCGAACTGAAGGACGGCGAGCGCCGCATCACCGACGTGCTGCGCCAGGAAGAGGAACGCTTCTTCGCCACCATCGAAAACGGCATGGCCATCGTCGAAGCCGAACTCGCCGCGATGGAAAAGGCCGGCAACAAGGTCTTCGACGGCGACACCGCCTTCAAGCTGCACGACACCTACGGCTTCCCGCTCGACCTCACTGCCGACATCTGCCGCGAGCGCGAGGTGACGGTGGATGCCGCCGCCTTCGACGCCGCGATGGCGCGCCAAAAGGAGCAGGCGCGCGCCGCCGGCAAGTTCAAGATGGCCGCCAACCTCGACTACGACGGCCCCGCGACCGCCTTCCACGGCTACGACCGCCTGGAAGAAAAGGGCAACATCCTCGCGCTGTACAAGGATGGCGCCGCGGTCAATGAACTGCTCGAAGGCGACATGGGCGTGGTCGTGCTCGACCACACGCCCTTCTACGCCGAATCCGGCGGCCAGGCCGGCGACCGCGGCGAACTGCGCGCCGCCGGCGGCATCTTCGGCGTCGAGGACACGCAGAAGATCCAGGCCGCGGTGTTCGGCCACCACGGCGTGGTGCGCACCGGCAAGCTGTCGGTCGGGCAGGGCGTCGCCGCGCGCGTCGATGGCGCCGCCCGCGCCGCCACCGCGCGCAACCACTCCGTCACCCACATCATGCACAAGGCGCTGCGCCAGGTGCTCGGCGCCCACGTGCAGCAGAAAGGCTCGCTGGTCGATCCGGACAAGACCCGCTTCGACTTCGCCCATACCGCGCCGATGACGGCCGAGGAAATCCGCGAGGTCGAGGAAATCGTCAACCGCGAAATCCTCGCCAACACCGCGACCCAGGCCGAAGTGATGGCGCTGGAAGCCGCGCAGCAGTCCGGCGCGATGATGCTGTTCGGCGAAAAGTACGCCGACGAAGTGCGCGTGCTGACCATCGGCAGTTCCAAGGAACTGTGCGGCGGCACCCACGTCGCGCGCACTGGCGACATCGGCCTGTTCAAGATCGTCGCCGAAGGCGGTGTCGCCGCCGGCATCCGCCGCGTCGAAGCGATCACTGGCGAGAACGCGCTGCACTACGCCCAGGAACAGGAACGCCGCGTGCAGGGCATGTCGGCGCTGCTGAAAGTGCAGCCCGACGAGGTCGCCGAGCGCGTCGCCGGCATCCTCGACAACGTGCGCGCGCTCGAGAAGGAACTCGCCCGTCTCAAGGGCAAGCTCGCTGCCAGCCAGGGCGACGACCTGGTGAGCCAGGCGGTCGAAGTCGGCGGCATCAAGGTGCTGGCCGCCACGCTCGACGGCGCTGACGTGCCCACGCTGCGCGACACCATGGACAAGCTCAAGGACAAGCTCAAGACCGCCGCCATCGTGCTGGCCTCGGTGGCCGACGGCAAGGTCTCGCTGATCGCCGGCGTCACCGCCGACAGCACTTCCAGGGTCAAGGCCGGCGAACTGGTCAACTTCGTCGCCCAGCAGATCGGCGGCAAGGGCGGCGGCCGCCCCGACATGGCCCAGGCCGGCGGCACCCAGCCGGAAAACCTGCAGGCCGCCCTGGCGGGGGTCAGGGAGTGGGTGAGCGGCAAGCTCTGAGGCAGCGCCGGCTTTGCCGGTGTTCTGATGCACGAACGGCCGGAAAGGGGGATGCCCTTTCCGGCCGTTTTTCCATTCTGCCCGTCGCTGTACTGAACCGACCTCAGAACGGCAGTGCCACTCCCGGCCACACGCCTTCGATGGCGCGGCGGAAGTCGGCCTGGATGCGCGCGAGCGCTTCGGCGCTGTCGGCCTCGAAGCGCAGCACGACCACCGGCGTGGTGTTGGACGGCCGCGCCAGGCCGAAGCCGTCGGCGTATTCGACGCGCACGCCGTCGAGGGTGATGACGTCCTGCGCGTCGTCGAAGCGGGCGGCTTCCTTCAGCCGCTTGACCAGTTCGAAAGGCTCGCCTTCGTCCATCTTCAGGTTCAGCTCGGGGGTGCTGATGGAATCCGGCAGCGCCTTCAGCGCGGCGTTGGCGTCGGCGCGGGCGGACAGGATCTCCAGCAGGCGGGCGCCGGAATAGAGGCCGTCGTCGAAGCCGAACCAGCGCTCCTTGAAGAACATGTGGCCGCTCATCTCGCCGGCCAGCGGTGCGCCGGTTTCCTTGAGCTTGGCTTTCACCAGCGCGTGGCCGGTGTTCCACATCGTCGGCTTGCCGCCGCGCTCGCGGATCCAGGGCGCGAGCCTGCGCGTGCATTTGACGTCGAAGATGATCTCGCCGCCAGGCACCCGGCTCAGCACGTCCTCGGCGAACAGCATCAGCTGGCGGTCGGGGTAGATGATCTCGCCGTCCTTGGTCACCACGCCCAGGCGGTCGCCGTCGCCGTCGAAGGCGAAGCCGAGTTCGGCGTCGGTGTCGCGCAGCGCGCGGATCACGTCCTGCAGGTTCTCGGGCTTGGACGGGTCGGGATGGTGGTTGGGGAAGCTGCCATCGACTTCGCAGAACAGTTCGACCGGTTCGCAGCCGAGGCGGCGGAACAGCGCCGGTGCGATGTTGCCGGCGACGCCGTTGCCGCAGTCGATGACGATCTTCATCGGCCGCGCCAGCTTCACGTCGCCGACGATGCGGTCGACGTAGGCGTCGGCGACGTCCGCGGTACGCAGCGCGCCGGGCGCGGCGGCGCGGATGAGGTCGTCGTCGGCGATGCGGGTGCGCAGGGCCTGGATCATGTCGCCGTACAGGGTCTGGCCGCCGAGCACCATCTTCAGGCCGTTGTAGTCGGGCGGGTTGTGGCTGCCGGTGACCGAGACGCAGGAGCCGCAGCCGAGGTGGTGGGCGGCGAAGTAGGTCAGCGGCGTGGGCACGCAGCCGATGTCGATGACGTCCACGCCGGCGGCGCGGATGCCGTCGGCCAGCGCGCCGGCCAGCGCCGGGCCGGACAGGCGGCCGTCGCGGCCGACGGCGATGGCCTGCTGGCCGCGGGTGACGGCTTCGGAGCCGAGCGCGTGGCCGATGGCGCGCACGGCATCCGGCGTCAGCACGGTGTCGACGATGCCGCGGATGTCGTAGGCCTTGAAGATTTCCGGGGCGGGCTGGGCGTGGCGATTCGAGGTCATGGATGAGGCTGCGTGGATTGGACGAAAGCCGGCATTGTATGCCGGATGGGCTTGCCGGGCGGCCGCGGCCATTGCGGCAGGATGTTTCTGCGCCGCCGCAGGGCTGCAAAGGAACGGGGGCCGGATACCTGCCGGTATCGGCCCCCGCGTCATCCAGGCTGTGCGGACAGGACCGCGCGCTGGATGGGATCGGTGACTGGAGCCGGCGGCTCAGTGATGTCCCTTGGGATGTTCGCCGGTGAAGATGTAGTGCGCGCTGCAGTAAGGGCACACGGCTTCGCCGGTCTTCAGCACGTCGAGGAAGACGCGCGGGTGGCGCGCCCAAAGCGGCGCGCCCGGCGGCGGGCAGTGCAGCGGCAGGTCCTTGGCGGTGACTGCGACGGCCTGGGTCTTGTCGGTGTTCTCGACCATGGATGAAGTCCTTTGTGCGTGGATGTCAGACGTAGGCGAGCCAGTGCTCGTATTCCGGCGCGCGGCCATTGACGATGTCGAAGAAGCGGGCCTGGAGCCTGGTCGTGACCGGGCCGCGCCTGCCTTCGCCGATGATGCGGTCGTCGAGTTCGCGGATCGGCGTGACCTCGGCCGCGGTGCCGGTGAAGAAGGCTTCGTCGGCGAGATAGACGTCGTCGCGGGTCAGGCGCTTGGAGCTGAATTCGTAGCCGAATTCGCGCGCGACGGTGATGATCGAGTCGCGGGTGATGCCGGTCAGCGCCGAGGCGATCTCGGGTTCGTAGATCTTGCCGTCCTTGACGATGAACAGGTTCTCGCCCGCGCCTTCGGCGACGAAGCCCTGGTTGTCGAGCAGCAGCGCCTCGTCGTAGCCCATCTTGGTGACTTCGAGGTTGGCGAGGATGGAGTTGGGATAGGTCGCGGCGAGCTTGGCGCGCGGCATCGTCGAGTTGACGTGGTGGCGGGTGTAGGACGAGGTCTTGATGCGGATGCCCTTTTCCAGTCCTTCCTCGCCCAGGTAGGCGCCCCACGGCCAGGCGGCGATGGCCACATGCACGGTGGCGCCGCGGGTGGAGATGCCCATCTTTTCCGAGCCGTAGAAGGCCAGCGGGCGCAGGTAGCAGGATTCGAGCTTGTTGGCGCGCACGACCTCCTTCTGCGCTTCCATGAGTTCATCCTTGGAGTAGGGGATGTCCATCATGTAGATCTTGGCGGAATTGATCAGGCGCTGGGTGTGCTCGGCGAGGCGGAAGATGGCCGTGCCCTTGGCGGTGTTGTATGCGCGGACACCTTCGAAGACGGCCAGACCGTAGTGCAGGGAGTGGGTCAGCACGTGCGTGGTCGCTTCGCGCCACGGAACGAGCTTGCCGTCTTGCCAGATGAAACCGTCGCGATCAGCCATGGACATGATTGGGTTCTCCACCTCAGGAAAGTTGATTCGGCAGCCCGCGTCCGGCGGGCGGAACCCGTGGATTCTAGCGCAAAGGCAGGGTCTGCGAACGCCACTTCATGCGGGTGAAAGCCTTGCGGCGGTGGGGAAAGCCGCCGGCGCGCGCTAGAATGCCGGCCTGTCGTCGAAGGAGCAGGCCTTGATCGATCGCGAGTGGAAACCCAATGTCACCGTCGCCGCCGTCATCGAGCGGGACGGCCGCTTCCTGCTGGTCGAGGAACATACGCCCGACGGACTGCGTTTCAACCAGCCCGCAGGCCATCTGGAGCGCGGTGAATCGCTGCTGGAGGCGGTGGCGCGCGAGGCGCTGGAAGAGACCGCGCACCGTTTCGTGCCCGAGTACCTGGTCGGCATCTATCAATGGACGCGGCCGCAGGGCGACATCACCTATCTGCGCTTCGCCTACGGCGGACGGGTGGAGGGCGAGGAAGCCGGGCGCAGCCTCGACGACGGCATCGTGCGCGCGGTGTGGATGACGGTCGACGAGGTGCGCGCCACCGCCGGCCGCCATCGCAGCCCGCTGATTCTGCAGTGCATCGAGGACTGGCGGGCGGGGCAGCGCCACCCGCTGTCCTTGCTGCGGCACTATTGATCCGGCGGCATGCAGGGCATCTGCCTGGCGATCCTGCTGGCTGTCGCGGGCCTGGCGCAGGCCGGGACGGGCGCGCAGGAAGCGGGCGCGGAAGTCGGCATCTGCTACGGCTACGGCTGCGCGCACGAGGGCGTGGCGCGCTACGGCGCGGCCGATCTGGCGAATCTGGCCGGACGGCTGGACAAGGCGCGGAGCGCGGCTGAGGAGCGCGCCCTGCTCGGCGAGGCGGTGGGCCGCTTGTACCGCCTGGCCGGCCGGCAGTTGCCGGTGGGCGCGGATCGCGGCGGCAATTATCTGGATGGCGGCGTCGAAGGCCGCATGGACTGCATCGACCATTCGACCTCGACCACCCGTTTGCTGAAGCTGCTGGAGTCGCGCGGTGCGCTGCGCTTTCACCGGGTGCTGGAGCCCGAGCGGCGCACCCGCTTCATCTTCCAGCATTTCAGCGCGGTGATCGAGGAATTGACGCCGGCCGAGCGCATCGAGCGGCTGCCGCCGGGTTCGGCGCTGGCGCGCTGCAACTGCACGGAAGACGGAGTGATCGTCGAAGGCCCGGATGGTGCGGAACCGCCCAGTCCGGGCGAACGTTATGCGGTCGACAGCTGGTTCGTCGACAATGGCGAGCCGGCGGTGGTGCTGCCGCTCGCCGAATGGCTCAATGGAGGTGGACCGAATGTCCAGTAAGCAGGATGGAAACGGCATGAAAGTGGTCGTCGGCATGTCCGGCGGCGTGGATTCGTCGGTGACGGCGCTGCTGCTGAAGCAGCAGGGCTACGCGGTGACCGGCCTGTTCATGAAGAACTGGGAGGACGACGACGATTCCGACTACTGTTCGACGCGGCAGGACCTGGTCGACGTGGCTTCGGTCTGCGACGTGATCGGCATCGATCTGGAAGTCGTCAACTTCAGCGCCGAATACAAGGACCGGGTGTTCGCCGACTTCCTGCGCGAGTACGAGGCCGGGCGCACGCCGAATCCGGACGTGCTGTGCAACTCCGAGATCAAGTTCCGCTGCTTCCTCGACCACGCCATGCAGCTGGGCGCCGAGCGCATCGCCACCGGCCACTATGCCCAGGTGCGCGAATGGAACAACGACGGCCGCAGGGAATACCAGTTGCTGAAGGCCGAGGACGGCACCAAGGACCAGAGCTATTTCCTCTATCGCCTGAACCAGCAGCAACTGGCGAAAACCCTGTTTCCGCTCGGCACGCTGTACAAGCGCGAAGTGCGCCGCATCGCCGAGCAGGCGGGCCTGCACGTCGCCGCCAAGAAGGACTCGACCGGCATCTGCTTCATCGGCGAGCGGCCCTTCCGCGAGTTCCTGATGCGCTACCTGCCGGCGCAGCCGGGCGAGATCCGCTCGCTCGACGACGATTCCGTGCTCGGCGAGCACCAGGGCCTGATGTACCACACCATCGGCCAGCGCAAGGGGCTGCACATCGGCGGCATCAAGGGCAACCAGGACGAGGCCGGCGAGCACGAGGCCTGGTACGTGGCGAAGAAGGACGTGAAGGCCAACGTGCTGTACGTGGTGCAGGGGCACGAGCACCCGGCGCTGCTGCGCGACCGCCTGGTGGCGACCGACCTCAACTGGATCGCCGGCCGCGATCCGCACACCAACTGGGTCTACACCGCCAAGCCGCGCTACCGCACGCCCGACATGCCGTGCGAGATCGACCGCATCGCCGACGGCCGCGCCGAGATCGCCTTCGCCCAGCCGCAGTGGGCGCTGACGCCGGGGCAGAGCGTGGTGGTCTACGAATCCAAGGTCTGCCTCGGCGGCGGCATCATCGTCTGACGCCGGCGGTGTTCAACAGGACATCGGCCCGGCCAGCCGCGGCCGGCCCCGCTGGTGCGCCCTGGCGGCGAAGGCTTCGCAGCGTTCGATGAACTCGCGTGTGCTCTTGGGCATCGGCACGCGTGCGCGGGTGATGTAGGTGACGAGATCGCGGCCCTGCAGCAGCAGGCTGCGTCCGTCGGTGGCCAGTTGCCGCTCGGCAGCGCTGATGCCGTGCGACAGCCGTGGCGAGAAGGCGGTGAGTTCCTCGGAGGCGACGACGAAGTCCGCCCACACGTCGAAGATGTCCGGGTCGGTACGAAGCGTCTCGCACTTGATCTTGGCGGCGTCGGCGAAGCGGGTGATGGCGGGCAGGATGCCTTCGTACAGCGGGGTGGCGGAAAGGGTGGCCGCCATCGTCTTGGCCAGGAGGTCGATGTCGCGCAGCGTCTGCGCGATCTTGATGACGCGGCTGTCGTAGAAGGCCTCGACCGGAATCGAGAAGGCGCGGAAGGGCTCGCCCCACAGTTCGTCGATGCCTTCTTCGCCGCTGCGGTGCAGCACCAGCTTGCCGAGGCTCAGTGCTTCCTGCAGGCAGAAGCCGCATTCGCGCATCAGCGCGTTGTCGGTCTCGATCTCGATGCCCAGTTCCTGCAGCTCGACCAGCTTGGTGAAGATGTCGGTGGCGCGGTTGAACAGCGCGCCGGCGAGCATCGCGCCCTTGACCCGCTTGCGCGCCGGGTCCTGCTCGGCTTCATAGGCCTTGCGGGCATCGTTCAGGCGCTTGCCGGGAATGTTGATGCCGTGCTCGACGTGGTTGAACAGCCTGCGCGTCAGCGCCTGGATGAGCTGCTTCTTGGTCTTGAGCGAATTGGCCGGCGGATCATAGACCTTGATCCAGTAGCCGTCGCAGAAGATGCGGCGGACACCGTCGATGATGGCGATGGTGCCGTTTTCGGTGGGAGCGTTCATGACCAGCCCGACCTTTTGGCTTGCGGATGGAAAAAACACGGCCTGCCGGGACGGGGGCGTCCGGGCAGGATGCGCAGTCTTGCGCAATGTGCTGCAAAGCACAAGCCTTGTCGCCGTGCGATGTGCTCGCAAGGGGGGGCCGGTCCCCGGGCAGGTGTCAGATGAGGTCGGCCGGGATGACCGCGCGCAGCACGGTCTGGGTCTCGTTCTCGCGCACGCGGTTGGTGAACCACCACAGCGCGCCTTTCTTGATCGTCCAGTCGGCTTCCTGGCCCGACAGCAGCAAGGCGGCGAGGCGGCCGAGCGCAGGCTGGTGGCCGACGACCAGGGCGGCGCCGCTGGAGTCCGGCCAGCCGGTGGCGGCGAGGATGTCGGCGACGTTGCCGTCCGGCCCGAGGCCGTTGACGATCTCGAAGTCGTCGGCAAAGGCGCTGGCGGTCTGGCGGGTGCGCACGGTCGGGCTCACCAGCACGCGCATGCGCTTGGGGTGGTTCTTCGCCAGCCATGCCGCCATGCGGCGGGCCTGCTTGTGGCCGCGCTGGGTCAGCTCTCGCGTGTGGTCGGGCGTACCGTCGGCCGCTTCGGCGTGGCGCCAGAGCAGGAGGTCCATTTGCTTCTCCATCGGATCGGGGGCCTGCATGATGTCCTCGTTCTGTTGCAGGCCGATGACGCGGCCCGGTGTCACGGAGGCCTGGCGGCGCAGCGTTTCGGTGGCTTCGCGGTCCGGCAGGCCGTCTGCGCCGCCTACCATGGCGTCTTGCCCCACAGCACGGGCTCGGCGGTCTGCAGCACGCCGTGCCGCAAGCCGGCGTAGCGCGGCGCATGCCAGCCCAGCACGAAGGCGACGGCGGCCTGCAGCGAGGCGTCGGCCGCGGCCCAGCCGAGCAGACGCGCGCGGGCGATGTCGACGTCCTGCAGGAAACCCAGCATGCCCAGCGCGTCGACCAGGCTCGTGCGGTAGCGTGCGGCGGCCTTGGCGGGGAGCAGGGGGGCGAAGAACTCGATGCCGTAGCGCAGTTGCTTGAGGCCGATGCGCAGCATGTGTAGCTGGGTGGGTTCGAGCGTCGATGCTGCTTCGAACTGGCGGCGTGCCCGCTTGCGCAGGCGCGCCAGGCGCAGGCGGACGAAGGTTCGCAGGTCGGCGGCGTCGACCAGGTTGTTGCCCTGCAGGCGCAGCAGTCCGGCGCTGAGTTCGAGCAGCAGGCGGCCCTGCGTGGCCATGTCGAGTGCCTGTTCCGCCGCCTGGTAGGCCGTGTCGCGGGCCTGCGCGGCGGTCTGCATCAGCCTGGCCATCGATACCTCGTCGGCCAGGCCTTCCGGCGTGACCGGTGCGAGCAGTTCGCCATGGAGGACGTCGAGGTCGCGCGCATCGCCGAAGCGCCTGGCATTGTCGCGCAGACGGGCGTTCCACTGTCCGGCGAATTCGGCCGGCAGGGCCGGAGCGAACAGCTTCAGCAGCGCACGCAAGCGGCGCTGGGCGACGCGGAGCTGGTGGATGAAGTCGGCGTGGGCGGTGTCCGCAGCGCCGGCCGCGCCGGCATCCGGCAGCAGGGCCGCGGCATTGGCCTGCCATTGGCGCACGCAGCCGAAAGCCAGGCGGCGGAAGGCGTCGACCACGTTGTCGCCGGGCCGGAGGTCGGAAGCCTCGGCCCGTGCCGCGCCGGGCGGCGTACCGAGGAACAGGCGGTAGCCGCGCTCGGCCTTGGAAACGTCGGCGGGCATCAGCGGCAGGGCCTGCGCCAGTTCGCAGGCCAGCGCGAACAGATCCTCGGCCTGGCCGTGCTCCAGTTCCAGCTCCAGTTCGCAGATCGGCGCTTGGCGTTCGATGCCTTCGGGCGTCGTCACCCGGACTTCGCCGGTGTCGATCATCAGCAGGATGCTCGTATCGTCACGCGGACTCAGGCGGCGCGTCTCGCGGCGGAAGCGGGTGGTGAACACCGGCACCAGCGCGCCGGCATGGCGGTTCAGCAGTTTCGCGGCGTCCGGAGCATCGACCTGCGAGAAGTCGAAGCTGCCCGAGTAGGGCTGCTCCCATTCGGGGCGCTGCGACAGGCCGCCGCTCGATATCGCGGCGCATTTCACCGTCTGCAGCCAGTCGCGGCCCTGGCGGCGGGTGCGCACGGCCACCTTGTGCGCCTTGAGCTGCAGCCGCGGGGTGTCGTAGTAGGTGTTGTCCAGGGTCACGGTGTTGCCGAGCTTCTCCGCGCCGGCGACCAGCGGATGGCGGCGCAGCGCGGCAAGCGCGCGCTTCGGCAAGGCAAGTTTCAGCTCGATTTCCTGGCTCATGGTGTTTTGTTCGGATGCAGACGTCCGGATTCTAGTCATCCGCCCGGAGGGCGTCATGCATGCTTCGATGACGTTTATGTTTCAAGTCGCCTGTCATTCGCCGAAGACGTGCCGCCACAGCGCGACGACCGGCGCGCGCGCGGCTTCGGCTTCGCCGGGCGGGACGCGCGAGGGCAGTTCGTTGAGCCGCTGGCGGTGCTGCAGGCGGCGCAGTTCGCGATAGCTGTCGGCGCAGGCGGCGGCGAGTTCGGCCGGGATCAGGCCGAGTTCGCCGGCGATGCGCAGCAGCGCGATGTTGCCGAGGTTGCCGGTGAGCCGGGGGTGGGCGTGGGAATGGCCCAGCACCAGGTACTGGATCAGGAACTCGACGTCGATCAGGCCGCCGCGGTCGTGCTTGAGGTCGAAGCGTTCGGGGTCCTTGCCGGCGTGGGCGTCGCGCATCTTGTGGCGCATCGCCAGCACTTCGGCGCGCAGCGTGTCGAGCTCGCGCGGCAGGCGCAGCACCTCGTCGCGGATGCGTTCGAAGGCGTCGCCGATGCGGCGGTCGCCGGCGGAGAAGCGGGCGCGGGTCAGCGCCTGGTGTTCCCACACCCAGGCCGATTCGAGCTGGTACTTGCGGAAGGATTCGAGCGACACCGCGATCATGCCGGCTTCGCCGTTGGGGCGCAGGCGCAGGTCGGTTTCGAACAGCAGGCCCGCGGCGGTCCGGCTCGACAGCCAGGTGTTGGTGCGCTGGGCGAGCCGGGTGTAGACCTCGGCGGCCTCGGGCGCGTCGTCGTCGTAGAGGAAGATGATGTCGAGGTCGGAGGCGTAGCCCAGTTCCTTGCCGCCGAGCTTGCCGTAGCTGATGACGGCGAAGGCCGGCTGCTCGCGATGGCGGATCTTGATCCGGCTCCAGCAGCGCGGCAGCGTCAGGTCGAGCATGATGTCGGCCAGTTCGGAGAGGTGGTCGGCGAGCTTTTCCACCGTCAGCAGGCCGGCGATGTCCTGTGTCAGCAGGCGGAAGACCTGGGCGTGGTGCTGTTCGCGCATCACGTCCATCTGCCGCTCCATGTCGGGTTCCAGCGCTTCCAGTTCGGCATCCAGGCTGGCACGGAAGGCCTGCCAGTCCGGCGTCGCTTCCAGGCTGTGGGTGTCGAGCATTTCGTCGAGCAGGATGGGGTGGCGCGTCAGGTACTGCGCGGCCCAGCGCGATGCGCTCATCAGGTCGGCGACGCGGCGCAGCGCCTGCGGGTATTGCTGCAGCAGTGCGAGGTAGGCGCCGCGGCGGCCGATGGCTTCCATCAGGTCGAGGCAGCGGGCGAGCGTGTCGTCCGGCCCGGAGGTGGCCGCGGCCGCTTCGAGGATGCGCGGGATCAGCGCGTCGAAGCGGCTCTTGATGTTGTTCGGCAACTGGCGGTAGCGCGGGCTGGCGTGGATCGAGGCCAGGCGTTCGGCGGCTTCGCGCGGCCGGCGATAGCCCAGTTCGCCCAGTTCCGGGGCGACGCCGTCCACATCCTCGGCGCCGGCCCAGGTGGCGTCCAGGCTGTGGTCCTCGTCGGAAGGATCGCCGAACACGCTGTCGAAATGCCGGCTGACCGCTGCGCGGTGGGCGTCGAGCGCCGTCAGCAGGGCCCCATGGTCGGCGAAGCCCATCGCCTGCGCGATCAGCGCCTGGTCGTCCTCGCTGGCGGGCAGGTCGTGGGTCTGGGCGTCGTCGAGGTATTGCAGGCGGTGCTCCAGCCGGCGCAGGAAGACGTAGGCGGCCGTCAGCTCGGCCACCGTTTCGGCCGCCAGGATGCCGCGTTCGGCGAGTTGCGCGAGCACGCCCAGCGTCGGGCGGATCTGCAGCGCGGTGTCGCGACCGCCGCGGATGAGCTGGAACACCTGGGCGATGAACTCGATCTCGCGGATGCCGCCGGGGCCGAGCTTGACGTTGTTGGCGCGGTCGCGGCGGGCGACTTCGCGCCGGATCTGCGCGTGCAGCTCGCGCATGGCGTTGATGGCGCCGAAGTCGAGGTATTTGCGGAACACGAAGGGGCGGGCGATGCCGCCCAGCTCGGTCCAGCGCTCGCCCAGCATCACCCGCGCCTTGATCCAGGCGTAGCGCTCCCATTCGCGCCCCTGGGTGACGAAGTAGTTCTCCAGCATGTCGAAGCTGCACACCAGCGGGCCCGAGTCGCCGTTGGGGCGCAGCCGCATGTCGACACGGAAGACCTGGCCGTGTTCGGTGATCTCGGCCAGCGCCCTGATCAACTGCTTGCCCAGGCGCTCGAAGAACTCGTAGTTGCTGATTACCTTGTTGCCGCCGGTGTCGCCGTCCTCGGGGTAGATGAAGATCAGGTCGATGTCGGAGGACACGTTCAGTTCGCGGCCGCCGAGCTTGCCCATGCCGATCACCAGCAGTTCCTGCTCCCAGCCGGTGGGCGACAGCGGCCGGCCGTAGCGTTCGACCAGCGCGGCGCGCAGCACGTCGTGGGCGTGGCGCACGGCGACTTCGGCCAGCGTCGTCATGGTTTCGGTGACTTCGGCCAGCGGCGCGCCGCAGCACAGGTCGCGCACGATCAGGTGGCACAGCACCCAGCTGCGGAGCTGGCGCAGGGCGGGGCGCAGCGCGCTGTCCGGATCGCCGAAGCCCGCTTCGCGGGCGGCGATGAAGGCTTCCATGCGGCGTGCGTCGATCGGGCCGCCGATGCTGGCTGCCAGCGCCTCGCCCAGCCAGGGCTGGCAGTCCAGCATGCGGCTCAGGTAGCGGGAGAAGCGGCGGGCGTCGTGCACCGCCTGTGGCAGTGCCGGCTGGGCGTCGGGGGAGGCGGACATGGCGGTTCCGGTGCCTTGGTCTGATCGTTGATAGAATGTCGGCCCCGCGGCGAATGGCGCTGGCGGGCGCCGGCTGCGCGGGCATGCGTAGTGTATCCGGGCGCCGCCGTCTCCGTGCGTGCCGGCGGGTGCCCGGGAGCGGGGCTGCGCGTGATCCTGCGTGCTGCGGCCGTCCGTTCTTCCCGAATTTCGGCTCGGCAAGCCGTTGCGATGCTGCATGAATCCGCTTTCCGAACCCCTTCCCGAATCGCCCGCGCCGGAGTCGCCTGCGGCGCGGCGCGCCCGGCGTTCGCGCGCGGTGCTGGGCCGGATCGGCAAGGTGCTGGTATTGGGCTGGATCGTCGTCGCCAGCGCGATGCTGTTGCTGAGGCATGTGGTGCTGCCCGCGGTCGGCGAGTTCCACGGCGAGATCGCCGGCATCGCCGGGCGTTCGCTCGGCCTGCCGGTGGCGATCGAGGCGATCGACGGCGACTGGGCCGGCTGGCGTCCGCGCCTGGTGCTGCAGCGTGTCACCCTGTCGGATGCCGAGGGCCGGCCGGCCCTGCATCTGCCCCGGGTCGACGCCACGCTCGCGTGGACCTCCCTGCTGCGCGGACAGGCGCATTTCCACCGGCTGGAGATCACGGCGCCGGAGCTGAGGCTGCGGCGCGATGCGGATGGGCGGGTGTTCGTCGCCGGCCTGCCGGTGGCGGACGGCGGCGGCGATGGCGGCGGGCTGGACTGGCTGCTGGCGCAGCGCCAGATCGTGATCCACGATGCCGTGCTGCGCTGGGATGATCGCCTGCGGGCGGCGCCGGAACTGGTGCTGGAAAACGTCGAGCTGCGCCTCGACCAGCGCTTCGGCCAGCGCCGTTTCGCGCTGCGTGCCCAGCCGCCGCAGGCGCTGGCGTCGACGCTGGACGTGCGCGGCGAACTGCAGCGCCTCGATGCCGATGCGCCGCTTTCGCTGGCCTCGGCCGGGCGGCTCTACGTTTCGCTCGACCGCGCCGACCTGGGGGGCTGGCAGCCGTGGCTGGATTATCCGCTGCCGCTGCAGGGCAACGGCGGCGTGCGCGCGTGGCTGGAGTCGCGGCAGGAGGGGCGCTTCGCATTGCCGAGCGGCCTGGGTCTCGGCCAGGCGGCCGGGCGCGGCTGGGCAGTGACGGCGGATCTGGCGCTGGACGGGGTGCGCACGCAACTCGGCAGCGGCTTGCCCGAGCTGCTGCTGGAACGCCTGGACGGGCGCCTGAGCGTCGAGCGCGTGGCCGACGAGTACCGCCTGAGCACACAGGGCCTGGCGCTGCGTACCGCCGATGGGCTGGCGCTGCCGCCGACCGATCTCGAACTGCAGTTCAGGGGCGAGGCGTCCGGCGAGCAGGGCGGGCGGCTGGCGGCCAACCGGCTCGATTTCGATACCCTGGCCCGCCTGGCCGCGTTCCTGCCGCTCGATGAGGCCGTGCGGGGCCGGCTCGCCGCGTTCGCGCCGCAGGGCCGGCTGGAGGCCTTGAGCTGGCGCTGGGACGGGGCACCGGCCGCGCCGCGGGCCTGGGCCGCGGCGGCACGCTTTGCCGGGCTGGGACTGCTGGCGGGAGAGGGCATGCCGGGCCTCGGCGGCCTGAGCGGCATGTTCGACGGCGACGAGCAGGGCGGTCGCTACCGGCTCGACAGCCGCGACGCCCACCTCGACCTGCCGGA
The DNA here is from genome assembly GCF_048398245.1 of Thauera butanivorans. Classification (NCBI taxonomy): domain Bacteria; kingdom Pseudomonadati; phylum Pseudomonadota; class Betaproteobacteria; order Rhodocyclales; family Zoogloeaceae; genus Thauera; species Thauera butanivorans. Next base: position 3,441,178 of record NZ_CP183038.1, on the reverse strand, counting down.
GGTGTTCGAGTCCGGGCGCCTGCGGTTCGATCTGCTGCGTGCCGAGGGCGGCTGGCAGCGGCGTGGCGGGCGGCTCGAGATCACCCTCGATAGCGCCCAGTTCGACAACGCGGATGCGGCCGGCAATGCTTCTGGCGTCTACCGGCCGCAGGCCGGCAGCGCGGGGGAGATCGACCTGCAGGCCCGGCTGACGCGCGCCGAGGGCCGTGCGGTGTGGCGCTATCTGCCGCGCGTGGTGGGGAAGGAGACGCATGACTGGGTGCGTGATGCGATCCGCCGCGCCGACGTGCCGGAAGCCAGCTTGCGGCTGCGCGGCGCGCTCGACGATTTCCCGTTCCGCGACGGCAATGGCGAGTTTCGCGTTGCGATCCGGGTGGTCGATGGCGTGCTCGACTACGCCGATGGCTGGCCGCCGATCGAAGGCATCTTCGGCGAAGTGCGTTTCATCGGGCCGGGAATGCGTATCGAGGCACCGCGTGGCCGCATCTTCGGCGTGGCGCTGAGCGAAGTCGTCGTCGACATGCCCGAGCTGGACACGGCGCTCTCCGATCTGATGACCATCACCGGCAAGGCCGCCGGACCGACTGCCGAGTTCCTGCGTTTCGTCTCGCAGAGCCCGGTGTCGGCCCGCATCGGCGGCTTCACCGACGGCATGCGCGCCGAGGGAAGGGGGACGCTCGACCTGCGCCTGGAGATGCCGCTGGAGAAGGTCGATGAGAGCAGGGTCGCCGGCGAGTACCGCTTCGGCGCCAACCGGCTGTGGCTGGTCGAAGGACTGCCGGTGCTCGAAGGCGCGGCGGGCCGGCTGCGCTTCACCGAGGACAGCCTGGCGATGCCCGAAGGGCGGGCGCAGTTCCTCGGCGCGCCCGCCCGCATCACGGCGCGCACGCTGGACGATGGCACCGTCCGCTTCGATGCCAGCGGCGTGGCGAGCGCCGCGGCGCTGGCGGCGGCCGGGAAGCTGCCGCTGGCGCATCTGTCGGGCAGCACGGCATGGAAGGCGCAGGTCGGTGTCGGCACTGGCGGCCTGCATGTGGGCGTGGAGTCGGACCTGACCGGGCTGGCGTCGAGCCTGCCTGCGCCCCTGAACAAGAACGCGGGCGAAAGCTGGCCCCTGAATGTCCGCTTCGATGCGCCGGGCGGAGCCGCGCCCCGGCGCTTGAAGCTGGAACTGGCGGAAGAAAGCGGCATGCCGCTGCGGGCCGAACTGCTCTGGCCGGCCGACGGGCCGATGCGCGGTGGCCTGGCGCTGAATGCCGCACGGACCGCCGTCCCGCGGCTGGCCGAGCGTGGCTTGCGGGTGGAGGGGCGTTTCGACGTGCTCGATGCCGACGCCTGGCGCAGGGTTTTCGATGGCGAAGCCGGCGGCGGCGATGGAACGGGGGAACTGCCCCTGTCGCTGGCCGACCTGTCGCTGCAGATCGGCCGCCTGCAGATTTTCGGCCAGACGCTGAGCGGCTTTGCCCTGCACAGCGTCAGCGATGCGGGGGGCTGGAAGGCCCGCATCGACAGCGACCGCGCCGTGGGCGAGTTCGACTGGCGCGACAGCGGCCCCGGCGCCCTGCGCGCACGCTTCGAGCGGCTGAGCATCGGCCAGGCGCGGGAAACGGAGGACGGCGGCGCCAGCGAGGCGACTGCCGCGGATGTGGAGACCGGGACGCCGCCGCGCCGGCTGCCGGCGCTCGACGTGGTCGCCGAGCAGTTCATGCTGGGCGGCAGGGATCTCGGCCGGCTCGAAGTGTCCGCGCGCAACCGCGCCGGGGTATGGCAGCTCGAGCGTCTCGGGCTGCGCAATGCGGACGGGCAACTGGACGGCAGTGGCGAATGGCGTACCACGGGCCAGCCGTCCACCCGCCTCGACTTCGAACTGCAGGTGGAGGACATCGGCCGCTTCTCGCAGCGGCTCGGCTACGACGACGTGGTGCGGGGCGGCAAGGCCACGCTGGGCGGACAACTGCGCTGGCAGGGCGCGCCGACCCGCATCCACTATCCGACGCTGGCCGGCCGCATGGAGCTGGCGGCGGAGGCGGGCCAGTTCAACAAGCTCGAACCCGGTGTCGGCCGCCTGCTGGGCATTCTCAGCCTGCAGGCCTTGCCGCGCCGGATCACGCTCGATTTCCGCGACGTGTTCTCGGCAGGATTCGCCTTCGATGGCATTTCCGGTAGCATCGACGTGGCCGATGGCGTGATGCGCACCGACGATCTCGAGATTCGCGGACCGGCGGCACGCGTGCGCATGCGGGGTTCGGCCGATGTCGAGGCCGAGACCCAGGACCTGCGCGTGGCGGTGCAGCCCACGCTGTCGGAATCGGTTGCGATCGGCGCCGCCGCGGGTCTGCTGAACCCGGTTGCGGGCGTGGTGACCTATCTGGCGCAGAAGGCGCTCAGCGACCCGATCGAAAGACTCTTTGCCTATGAATATGAAATCACCGGCACCTGGGCCGATCCCGCCGTCCGGCGCCTCGGCGCCGCGCAGCCGGCGCCGGCCGAATGAAATGCCGGACGGCCCGTCCGCGATCTGCCGCCCTTTCCAGCCTTGACCCCACCCGAGATTGCCAGGCACTGCATGAACAAACCGTCTGCTTCTTCCGTACCCGTATCCGCTTCCGGTGGCACGTGCATCGCTGCCATCCAGATGGTGTCCGGCCCCGACGTGGCCGCGAACCTCGAAACCGCCGCCGGCCTGGTGGCCGAGGCTGCCGCCGCCGGCGCACGCCTGGTGGCGCTGCCGGAGTATTTCCCGCTGATCAGCGCCGATGAGCAGGCCAAGGTCGGCATCCGCGAGGCCGATGGCAGCGGGCCCCTGCAGGACTTCCTCGCCGGACTGGCGAGCCGGCACGGCGTCTGGCTGGTGGGCGGCACGGTGCCGCTGGTGGCCGAGGCCGACGACAAGGTGCGCAACAGCACGCTGGTGTATGACGGCAGCGGCCGGCGCGTGGCGCGCTACGACAAGATCCACCTGTTCGGCTTCCGGCGCGGCGGCGAGCGCTACGACGAAGCGGCGACGATCGAGCCGGGTGCCACCGTGTGCAGCTTCGATTCTCCCGTCGGGCGCGTGGGGTTGTCGGTGTGCTACGACCTGCGTTTTCCGGAACTCTTTCGCGCCATGGGCGAGGCCGACCTGATCGTGCTGCCGGCCGCCTTCACCTGCACCACCGGCCGCGCGCACTGGGAAGTGCTGCTGCGTGCCCGTGCGATCGAGAACCAGTGCTACGTGATGGCGCCGGCCCAGGGCGGGCGCCATCCGAGCGGGCGCGTGACCTGGGGCCACAGCATGATCGTCGACCCCTGGGGCGACGTGCTCGCCTGCCGCGGCGAAGGCCCCGGCGTGGTGCTGGCGGAGGTCGATGCCGAGCGTATCGCGAGCGTGCGCGAAAGTCTGCCGGCGCTGCGCCACCGCTGCCTGGGCTGAACGCCCGCCGAACACTCCGAACCCGAATCGGGCGCGATCGTTTGTGCGCCCGGCCGGTCCAACCCGGCAATGCATCCAAGGACCCAGCATGAGCAAGAGCCAGAACCCGCTGAAAATCGCCGACCGCTACCTGTTGTCGCCCCATGGCCTGGGCGAGGCGGAGTTGGAGAAGACCTTCCGCAAGCTGATGCGCCACGACATCGACTTCGCCGACCTGTATTTCCAGTATCAGCGCTCCGAGGCCTGGAGCCTGGAAGAAGGCATCGTCAAGTCGGGCAGCTTCGACATCGAGCAGGGCGTGGGCGTGCGCGCCACCAGTGGCGAGAAGACGGCTTTCGCCTATTCGGACGACATCTCGCTCGATGCGCTGCTGGACGCGGCCACCGCCACCCGCGCGATCGCCGCCGCCGGCGAGCGCCGCAGCGTGGGCATCGTGCCGCACAAGCTCAAGACGCCGCTGTACCGTGCCGACGATCCGCTCGATTCGCTCGACGATACCGCCAAGGTCAGGCTGCTGGAGCGCCTCGAGGGCTTCGCCCGCGCCGAGGACCCGCGCGTCACCCAGGTCATGGCGCACATCGCCGGCAGTTGGGAAGTGGTGATGGTGGCGCGCAGCGACGGCCACCTGGCGGCCGACGTGCGGCCGCTGGTGCGGGTGTCGATCACCGTGATCATGGAGGAGGACGGCCGCCGCGAGCAGGGCAGCGGTGGCGGCGGCGGGCGCTACGACTACGGCTGGTTCAGCGACGAGCGCCTGCACGAGTATGCGCACGCCGCAGTGCATCAGGCGCGCGTCAACCTCGGTGCCGATCCGGCGCCGGCCGGCAGCATGCCGGTGGTGCTGGGGCCGGGCTGGCCCGGCATCCTGCTGCACGAAGCGATCGGCCACGGCCTGGAAGGCGATTTCAATCGCAAGGGCAGTTCGGCCTTTTCCGGCCGCATCGGCCAGCAGGTCGCGGCCAGGGGCGTCACCGTGGTCGATGACGGCACGCTGCCGGACCGCCGCGGCTCGCTGTCGATCGACGACGAAGGCAATCCGACCCGGCGCACGGTGCTGATCGAGGACGGCATCCTCACCGGCTACATGCAGGACATGATGAATGCCCGCCTGATGGGCATGGCGCCGACCGGCAACGGCCGGCGCGAGTCCTTCGCCCATCTGCCGCTGCCGCGCATGACCAACACCTACATGCTGAACGGCGACAAGGACCCGGAAGAGATCATCAAGTCGGTGAAGAAGGGCCTGTATGCGGTGAACTTCGGCGGCGGCCAGGTCGACATCACCTCGGGCAAGTTCGTGTTCTCCACCGCCGAGGCCTATCTGATCGAGGATGGCAAGGTGACTCGCCCGGTCAAGGGGGCGACGCTGATCGGCAACGGCCCGGATGCGCTGACCAAGGTGAAGCTGATCGGCAACGACATGCGGCTCGACCCCGGCGTCGGCACCTGCGGCAAGGACGGCCAGAGCGTGCCGGTGGGCGTCGGCCAGCCGACGCTGCGCATCGACGGGCTGACGGTGGGCGGCACGGCCTGATCCCGATCGTCGGGCGGGGAGAGTGGAGCGCTCGTCCCCGCTCCCCCATGCCCCGGATGAGCCGGGTTCAGCTCTGGACCGGCTTGCCGGTCTTGTCCTTGGTGCCGCCGGCGTCGTGCTTGTCGCCGCTGCAGTTGCTCGGCACGTCGATCTCCATGGTCGGCAGCAGGCTGGTGGCCTGGGCCGGCGTGCAGATGGCATAGGCCAGCGCGGTGGTGGTGATGAGGGTGGCGATGGTCTGGCGCTTGATCATGGCATGCTCCTTTGGTCTGTTCAGCGTTCTGCATCCGGACTGCCGCCGCGGAACAGGTCGGGCGTCAGGCCGTGGCGCTGCAGCAGGCGGTAGAACTCGGTGCGGTTGCGTTCGGCCAGCCGTGCAGCGTCCGAAACGTTACCCGCAGTCAGTTTCAGGAGCTGTATCAGGTAGTTTCGCTCGAAGCGGCGCTTGGCTTCGGCATAGCCGAGGGCCTCGATCGGCTGCACGCGCAGCGCGCGTTCGACCAGGCTGCGCGGAATCAGCGGCGTCGTCGCCAGTGCGCAGACCTGCTCGATGACGTTCTGCAACTGGCGCACGTTGCCGGGCCATCTGGCGATGGCCAGCGCCTCGAGCGCGTCCGGGGCGAAGCCGCTCAGTTCCTTGCCGTATTTCCGTGCCACCTGGCGCAGGAAATGCTCGGCCAGCAGCGGGATGTCCTCGCGGCGTTCGCCGAGCGTGGGCAGTTCCAGGCTGACGACGTTGATGCGGTAGTAGAGGTCTTCGCGGAACTGGCCGGTGGCCAGCGCGGCATCGAGGTCGCGATGGGTTGCGGACAGGATGCGCAGATCGACCGGCTCGGCGCGGGTGGCACCGACCGGGCGCACTGCGCGTTCCTGCAGCACGCGCAGCAGCTTGACCTGGAGCGAAGGCGGCATGTCGCCGATCTCGTCGAGGAACAGCGTGCCGCCATGTGCAGCCTGCACCAGGCCGGTGCGGTGGCTGGTGGCACCGGTGAAGGCGCCGCGGAGGTGGCCGAACAGTTCGGATTCGAGCAGGGGTTCCGGGATCGCGCCGCAGTTGATGGCGACGAAAGGCGCGGCGGCACGCGGGCTGGCGCGGTGGATGGCGTGGGCGAGGAGTTCCTTGCCGGTGCCGCTATCGCCGCGGATCAGCACGCTGGCGTCCGATGCGGCAACCAGCCTGGCCTCGTCCAGCAGCGCGTGCATGCGTGTGCTGTGGCTGATGATGTCGGCCCGCCAGCCGTCGTCCGCGGCCTGGCCGGCGGCAGGGGCGGGAGCGCCGAGCTGCAGGGTCTGGGCGATGCGTGCCAGCAGCGCCTGGCTGTCGAAAGGCTTGGTCAGGTAGCCGGCGACGCCGCGTGAGGTGGCTTCGACCGCATCCGGAATCGTGCCGTGGGCGGTGATCAGGATGACGGGCAGGGCCGGGTGCTGCTGGCGGATTTCATCGAACAGGGCGAGGCCGTCGCCGTCGGGCAGGCGCACGTCGCTGAGCACCAGGTCGAAGCGCTCGGCGCCGAGCCGGCTGCGCGCTTCGACGGCGGATGCGGCCGTGGCGACACGATAGCCGCTGGCCTTCAGGCGCATCGACAGCAGCCGCAGCAGGTCGGCGTCGTCGTCGATCAGCAACACATGCTGTGCGCATGACGCCTCGACGGGCGGGGGGCGCCGGCTCACTGCGAACGCGTGCGCGGCGCGGCCGGCACGGGCGGCGCAAGGCTGCGCTCGATTTCGGCCAGTGCATCGAGCTTGCGCTGCAGCGCTTCGTTGCGCTGTTCGCTGTCCTTGAGCGCTCCGGCGCTTTGTTCGAGCTGCTGGCCGAGGCGTTCGTTGAGCCCGGCGAGGCGCTGGCGCTCCTGGATTTGCTCGAGCAGCGCGCGCGCGTATGGATGGAGCGCACGCGATTCGGCGTCTTCGGCGGCCAGCAGCCCCTGCAGCAGGCTTCGGGCGCGCGGCAGGTTGGACTGGCGCGGCCTGGCGGCGCGGATTGCCGCCTGCATGGTCTGCTCGGCGGTGCTGGCCTGCGTTTCGCCATGGTGTGCAGCTCCGCCTTCGGCGCCGTCGAGACGGGGCAGCGCGGCGCAGCTCGACAGCAGCAAGGCGCCCAGCAGCAGGAGCAGGGCGGCAGACGGGGCGCCGGACGGAGCGGCAGCTGCGGTGGCTCGCGGCATCGGGCTCGGACGGAGTTCAGGTCGCATGGGGGAGTTCGACTCGGAAATGGGCGCCGCGTTCGACTGGAAGCGCGGAAACCTTGCCGTGATGCGCGGCAATGAATTCCCGCACGATCGCCAGGCCGATGCCGGTGCCTTTGGAGGTGCGCTCATCGGGATGGCTGCCCTGGAAGAAGGGTTCGAAGATGCGTTCGGATTCTTCCGGCCGAATGCCGGGGCCGTCGTCGATACAGTCGATGAGCACTTTTTCGTCCTGCGCGGATAGCTCGACCCGCACCTTGCTGCCGGTCGGGCTGAAACCGACGGCGTTGGCGATCAGGTTCGACAAGGCGATGCGCAGCTTGCCGGGATCGGCGCGCACGAGCGGGGCATCGCCGACGATGTCGATCGCCACGCCGCGTGCCTGCGCCTGCAACTGCAGCTCGCTGGCGACTTCGCGCACCATCGGCAGCAAGGCGCTCGGCTGCAGGTCGAGGCGACGGGAGTCGAACTGGATGGCGTTGTAGTGCAGCAGCTGTTCGATGCGTTCCTGCAGGGCGCGCGTATTGTGCTCGAGGATGGCCGTGACTTCCTGCTGCTCGGGCGTGAGCCGGCCGAGTACGCCGTCCGCGAGCAGCGAGACGCCCTCGCGCAGCGAGGCGAGCGGTGTCTTGAGTTCATGGGAGACGTGGCGCAGCACGCGGTTCCGGTTTGCTTCCAGTTCGCTCAGGCGCACGCGCAGCCAATCGAGCTGCTTGCCGACCCGGCGCAGATCGGCCGGGCCGCCGATGCGGATGGCCTGGTTGAGGCGATTCTCGCCGAGGTCCGAGATGCTCCGCTCGATGTGGCGCAGCGGGCGAAGCAGCCACCAGCCGGTCAGTGCGGCAAGGACGACGGACAGTGCCAGCGCGCCGAGAATCTGCCAGGTCAGCTGTTCGCGGCGCTGGTCGAGGGTGTCGAGCGACTTGCCGTTGCTGTCAATGATGTGCGTGCGAACGGTCTGGGCCAGGCCATCGTTGAGCCGAGCCAGCTCCGCGAGGGCGGTGGCCGCAGTCCGGCTGCGCAGTTCGAGGGGGATGGCGGTGGTATCGCCCGCCACTGCGGCGTCGGCTGCTGCGGCCTGTTCGCGCCATCGGGAGGCGAGTGGGGCGGCATCGGCCAGTTGGGTCTCGATACGGGCCAGGGCGGCGAGGGCCTCGGCCCGGGCGCCATTGGAGCGTTCGAGGAAGGAGATCTCCTCATGCACCAGATACTGGCGGGCGCCGCGTTCGAAATCGACGGTACGTTCGGCGAGTTGCTGCATGTCGCTGTTGAGCTCGAGCAAGGCGGCTGCGCTGCGGCGGCTGTCGCGGGCGAAGCTTTCGAGGTCGAGCCAGCCGCTGACGGCTGCGGCGCCGAGGATGGCGACGATCGACAGGAAGCTCGCGAGCAGAGTCGAACTGAATGACGGACGCAACATTTTTAGGGCGCTCTGCGGAAAAGTGCGGACTTCATGATTCTAACGAGCCACGAGGTCGCTGGTGCGGGCAAATCGGCTCGGTTCGGGTAATTTCCGGTGCTTGTCGCTCCGATGTGACACTAAAAAATTTTTGAATAACAGCGAGTTGCAATGATATGTCCGAATCGCTGTCGGGATGAGGCGACAAAATCGGCGCCACCATGACGGTACGACCGCGGCATGTCGCCGTGACTTGGCTTTCAAGCATTTGAAATCACTCGGGAAAGAAATGGGTGGCATGAGGCTTGCGAATGCGCTGGAGGTTCAGCAACCGTGTCGGACGGTTGAAGCCAGTTCAAGGAGATGTCATGTTCAACAAGCCGAATCTTTTTCCGAAGCAGACCGAATCCGTTGGCCAGCGCTCCGCGCCGACGCGACCCGCAACGATGGGAAGCAGCGTTTCCCCGTCCAGCGCGGCGGCGTCCTCCGACCCGGTGCAGGAGGTGACCAAGGCGGATTCGGCGAAGTCCGAGTCCGCTGCGCCCGTGGAGACTGCGACGGGCGGCAGCCGCCTGATCGTCGGGCCCGACGTCAAACTGAAGGGCGCCGAGATCCTTGACTGCGATACCCTGGTCGTCGAAGGCCGGGTCGAGGCGACGATGGACAGCCGCGTCATCCGGATTGCCGAGAATGGTTCCTACGAAGGCACGGTCGGCATCGATGTCGCCGAGATCCACGGCCGTTTCGAAGGCGAGCTGACGGCCCGCCAGCAGTTGATCATCCACGCCACCGGCCGGGTCAGCGGCAAGATTCGCTACGGCAAGATCCTGATCGAGGAAGGCGGCGAAGTGTCCGGTGATGTGCAGTCGCTCACCAGGGCGGGAGCCAAGGAAGGGTTGCGCGCGGTCGAGAGCCGCGGCAACGACAGCAAGCCGATTGCGGCAGTGGCCGGTTGATGTCGCAGCGGGGGGCGTGCCGCCCCCCGCGGATTCGATTCACTCCGTGGGAGTGAGCGTGGTGGAGTTGGCTGCGAGCCGTTGGGCCTGCCAGCTCCATTGCTTTTCCCACGCCGTGCGCACCAGGTTCGGGTAGCCCGGCTTGCCCAGGCTGCCGTTGTAGCGGCCGAGTGCGCGAAAGAGATCGCCTTTCTCGATGTCGAGATAGTGGCGCAGGATCGTGCAGCCGTAGCGCAGGTTGGTGCGAAGGTGGAACAGGTTGTCGTCCGGGCGCTCCATGACCTTGAGCCAGAACGGCATCACCTGCATGTAGCCGCGCGCGCCGGCCGACGAGATCGCGTATTTGCGGAAGTTGCTTTCGACCTGGATCAGGGCGAGCACCAGTTGCGGGTCCAGGCCGGCACGGGTGGCTTCGTAGTGGATGCTGGTCAGCAGTTCGTTGCGGTAGGCGGCGTCCGGAATCCGCTTCTGCAGCCGGCGCGACATTTCGGCCAGCCACTGCGCGCGCTCGCCGGCGTCGGGAATCGGCAACATCGGCGCCACTGCGTCGCTGACCGCTTCGTGCAGTGCCGCGCGCACGCTGGCAGCCAGCGGTTCGTACTGTTGCGCGCCGGCCTGCGCGGCATTGCCGGCCAGCGCGAACAGCAGCGCGGCAGCAGCATGGAGCAGGGCTGGCGGGGGGCGCACGGCTCAGGCCTTGCCGAGCAGGCCCAGGATGTGGGCTGCGATGTCGCCGGCAGCGAGCTTGCCGGCTTCGGCGTCGCGGCGCCCCTGGTATTCCACTAGACCCTCCTTCAGCCCGCGGTCGCCGATGGTGACGCGGTGCGGCACGCCGATCAGTTCCCAGTCGGCGAACATCACGCCGGGGCGTTCGTCGCGGTCGTCGAGAATGACGTCCACGCCCTGCGCCAGCAGGGTGTCGTAGAGCTTCTGCGCTTCGTCGCGCACGGCTTCCGACTTGCCCCAGCCGACCGGGCAGATCACGACTTCGAAAGGTGCGATCGCCACCGGCCAGACGATGCCGCGGGCGTCGTGGTTCTGCTCGATCGCAGCACCCAGGATGCGGGTCACGCCGATGCCGTAGCAGCCCATCTCGAAATGCTTGGGCTTGCCGTCCTCGTCGAGGAAGGTGGCGTTCATCGCCTTGGAATACTTGGTGCCGAGGTAGAAGACGTGGCCGACCTCGATGCCGCGCTGGATGGCCAGCACGCCCTTGCCGTCGGGCGAGGGGTCGCCTTCGACGACGTCGCGGATGTCGGCGACGAGGTCCGGCTCGGGCAGGTCGCGACCCCAGTTGACACCGGTGAAGTGATAGTCGGCTTCGTTGGCGCCGCAGATGAAGTCGGCCATGTCGGCGACCGTGCGGTCGGCGACGATCCTGACCGGCTTCTTCTGCCCGATCGGGCCGAGGTAGCCCGGCTTGCAGCCGAAGTGCTCGAGGATTTCCACCTCGGTGGCGAAGCGGAAGCCGGCCTTCAGGCCTTCCAGCTTGCCGGCCTTGACCTCGTTCAGGGCATGGTCGCCGCGCACCAGCAGCAGCCAGACGGTGACGCCGGCCGGCGCGCCCTTGTCATCGACGTCGTCGGTGGCCAGCACCAGCGACTTGACCGTGGTGGCGAGCGGCACGCCGAGTAGCTCGGCGACGTCCTCGCAGGTGGCCTTGCCGGGGGTCGGAGTTTTCTCCAGGGCTTGCTTTGCTTCGGCGCGGCCCGGCAGCAGCGACACGGCTTCGGCCAGCTCGATGTTGGCGGCGTAGCTGGAGTCCGGGCAGTAGACGATGGCGTCCTCGCCGGTGTCGGCGATGACCTGGAATTCGTGCGAGCGGTCGCCGCCGATGGCGCCGGTGTCGGCGGCGACGGCGCGGTACTGGAGGCCGAGGCGGTCGAAGATGCGCGTGTAGGCGGCGAACATGGCGTCGTAGCTGCGGCCGGCGGCTTCCTCGCTGCGGTCGAAGGAGTAGGCGTCCTTCATCGTGAATTCACGTCCGCGCATGATGCCGAAGCGCGGCCGGCGCTCGTCGCGGAACTTGGTCTGGATCTGGTAGAAGTTGCGCGGCAACTGACGGTAGCTCTTCAGTTCCTGGCGGGCGATGTCGGTGACGACTTCCTCGGACGTCGGCTGCATGGCGAAGTCGCGCTCGTGGCGGTCCTTCAGGCGCAGCAGCTCGGGGCCCATCTTGTCCCAGCGGCCGGTTTCCTGCCACAGCTCGGCGGGCTGCACCAGCGGCATGGTCAGCTCCATCGCGCCGGCGCGGTTCATTTCCTCGCGGATGATCGCCTCGACCTTGCGGATCGAGCGCAGCGCCATCGGCATGTAGCTGTAGATGCCGGCTGCGGCCTTGCGGATCATGCCGGCGCGCAGCATCAGCTTCTGGCTGACGACTTCGGCGTCGGAGGGAGCTTCCTTGAGGGTGAACAGATGGAACTGGCTGGCGCGCATGAGAGTCTTCTGTCTGGAAAGGCGTTGTCGAACGCGCGATTCTAGCGCAAGGCGCCGCCTGCAAAGGCTTGTATCGGGTGTGGCGGGTCGATGCACGCCGATGGTGCGCTTTCAAAGCGCACCCAAGTGTGAAAAAATCGATGTCAATCAACCGAATTTGAAGGTTAGTCATGCTTGATCGTGAAGGCTTTCGCCCGAACGTCGGCATCATTCTGGTAAATGCGCGCAACGAGGTTTTCTGGGGCAAGCGCATCCGCGAACATTCCTGGCAGTTTCCGCAAGGTGGCATCAAGCACGGCGAATCGCCGGAGCAGGCGATGTACCGGGAACTGTTCGAGGAAGTCGGATTGCGTCCGGAGCACGTCAAGATCCTCGGCCGCACGCGGGGCTGGCTGCGCTACGAAGTGCCGCGGCACTGGATACGGCGCGAATGGCGCAACACCTATCGTGGACAGAAGCAGATCTGGTTTCTGTTGCGCTTGGTGGGGCGCGATACCGACGTCTGCCTGCGTGCGAGCTCGCACCCGGAATTCGATGCCTGGCGATGGAGCAACTACTGGGTGCCGCTGGATGCGGTGATCGAGTTCAAGCGGCAGGTGTATCAGATGGCGCTCGTCGAACTGGCGCGCGTGCTGTTCCGGTCGCGCAACTTCGATCTGCCGGAAAGCTACCGCCTGCCCGAACCCGAGCAGCCGGTACCGGTGGTTCTCGGTGCGTCGCAGCGCTGATCGGCGGGCGGCGCCTTGTCATCTCCCTGGAGGCTGCTGGGATTGAATTCACGTGTACGTAGTGCCGTCGGCGCAGGGCTTGCCGCGCTGACCCTGGTTTCCGGCAGCGCCCTGGGCGGTTTGCTGTTCGACGAGGATCCCGACTGGCAGGAGGCCGAGGTGACGATGCCGCCGCCGGTGGACGATTCCCGCCTGCGGGCCTTCTTCGTCAGCAGTGCGTCGCCGAACAGCTTTTTCGTCGATGAAGGCAGCGTCAGCGTCGGTGAAGACCGCGTGGTCCGCTACACCCTGGTGGTGCGCACGCCCGGCGGTGCGGAGAACATCACATATGAAGGGTTGCGCTGCGCGACCGGCGAACGCAGGATCTACGCCAGCGGGCGCCGGAGTGGCGAATGGACGCCGATGAAGAAGAGCGACTGGCAGCCGATCAGCGACAATGCCTACAACCGCCCGCGGGCGGCGCTGGCATACGAGCATTTCTGCGACGGACCGGCTGCGCCGCGCGATCTCGAACATGCGCTGCGCCTGTTGCGCAATCCGCTCGACCCGTCCAGAACCTACGGAGTCCGATAATGATCGACACCGCCATCATCGAATTCGACAAGGCTTTGCGCACGGTCTTCGCGCCGGCGCGCAGCATTCGCGCAGTCCCGGGCGAAGGCCTGCCCGAGGCGGAGCTGGGCGAGGCGGAGCGCCGCCATGCCGCGGCGCTGATGCGGATCAACCATGTGGGCGAGATCTGCGCCCAGGCGCTGTACCAGGGGCAGGCGCTGATGTCGAGGGATCCGTCGCTGCGCGATGCGCTGAGGCAGGCGTCCCAGGAGGAAACCGAGCATCTCGCGTGGACCGAGCGCCGCATTGCCGAGCTCGGCGGCCGCAAGAGCCTGCTCAATCCGCTGTGGTACGGCGGGGCGCTGGGCCTCGGCCTGCTGGCGGGCCGTTTCGGTGACCGATGGAATCTGGGCTTCCTGGCCGAAACCGAACGCCAGGTCGAGAATCATCTGAAGGGGCATCTCGATACCTTGCCGGCAAACGACAAGAAATCGCGCGCGGTCGTCGAGCAGATGAAGATCGATGAGGCCGAGCATGCCGAAATGGCGATCCGGCTGGGTGGGCATGAACTGCCCGCGCCGGTGAAGGGGGCGATGAAGCTCGCCTCCAAGGTGATGACGACGCTGACCTACCGCATCTGAAGAAAACACCGTACCTGTAGGAGCGGCTTCTGCCGCGATCAGGGCTGCAAGGCTGCATGCGCGGTTGAAGCCGCTCCTACGGAAAAGCCGGGCTGTCGGCAGGACTATCCAAATCCAAAGAATGCTTGATTGATACGCTCAGTCGACTTCGACGATCTCGCACTCGTGTGTGATCTCGGCGGTCTTGCCGAGCATGATCGAGGCCGAGCAGTATTTTTCCGCGGACAGGTGGATGGCGCGTTCGACCGCCTCGCGCTTCAACTGGCGTCCGGTGATGGTGTAGATGAAGCGGATGCGGGTGAACACCTTGGGGTCGGCGTCTGCCCGCTCGGCTTCCAGGCGGACGCTGCAGCCGCGTATGTCGTGGCGGCCGCGCTTGAGGATCAGTACCACGTCGAAGGCCGTGCAGCCTCCCGCGCCGGCCAGCATCAGTTCCATCGGCCGCGGTGCCAGATTGCGGCCGCCTGCCTCCGGTGCGCCGTCCATCGTGACGAGGTGGCCGGAGCCGGTTTCGGCGATGAAGCTCATGCCGTCGGACCATCTGATCGTGCATTCCATGTGTTTCTTTCCTGTTCGAGAGCGGTGAGCCGCCGGGGAGGGCCGGGCGCTGCTGGCGCGGATTCTACCGGAGAGCAACCGGGTGAGGGCTTTCAGGGCGTGCGAGCCCGTCAGCGCGGCCGTCGTGCGGAACAATACGGAGCCGTATTCTTGCGGTGCACAAATCATGCTTCGGAAGATGGGGCGAGTACGTCGTCATCGAGAGCATTTGCCGTCTTCGAATTTTGAAAAATTGATTAAAATCAATGGAGTGATGTTTGATAAACCCGTCTTATCAAAAAATCAAAACATTTATAGTGCAATGCACAAAATTCTGCTTGCGGGAGCAGGGTGGAGTCTGGATAATGCACCTCAGTCGGATCGCTGACGCGGCAACAACGACGCGCCGATCCAAATGGTGTCTCCTCCACCCTCCTCCTTTGGTGTGGATTTAACGCAGTCCTCGCGGACTGCGTTTTTTTTTCGCCTGCACTGCTCGAATGCCATCGGTGCTTCGTTTAGTGATTGACACGGGAGTAGTGCTCCCATTAAGCTTGCGAGCTTTCCGTTTGACGGCCTGAATGTGTCCGGCCTGACAAAAATCGAGGTTTTACATGAAGACGTTTTCTGCCAAGCCGCACGAGGTCAAGCGCGACTGGTTCGTTGTCGACGGCACGGACAAGGTGCTTGGCCGTCTTGCCGCCGAAGTCGCCCGCCGTCTGCGTGGCAAGCACAAGGCCATTTACACCCCGCACGTTGATACGGGCGACTTCATCGTCGTCGTCAACGTCGAAAAGCTGCGCGTGACCGGCAACAAGGCGCAGGACAAGAAGTACTACCGTCACTCGGGCTACCCGGGCGGTATCTACGAAACCAACTTCACCAAGCTCCAGCAGCGCTTCCCCGAGCGCGTGCTCGAGAAGGCGGTGAAGGGCATGCTGCCGAAGGGCCCGCTGGGCTACGCCATGCTGAAGAAGCTGAAGTGCTACGCGGGTCCGTCGCATCCGCATACCGCTCAGCAGCCGCAAATTCTCGAGATCTGACAGGAGCCGATAAATGGCTGTGACTTACAACTACGGAACCGGCCGCCGCAAGACCGCGGTTGCCCGTGTGTTCATCAAGCCGGGCACCGGCAGCATCGTCGTCAACGGCAAGCCGGTCGACGAGTTCTTCTCGCGTGAAACCGGCCGCATGATCGTGCGCCAGCCGCTGGTGCTGACCGGCAACGAAGGCAAGTTCGACATCATGGTGAATGTCACCGGTGGTGGCGAGTCCGGCCAGGCGGGTGCCGTGCGTCACGGCATCACCCGTGCGCTGGTCGACTACAACGCCGAGCTGAAGGGCGAACTGCGTGCCGCCGGCTTCGTGACCCGCGATGCCCGTGAAGTCGAGCGCAAGAAGGTCGGTCTGCGCAAGGCGCGCCGTGCCAAGCAGTTCTCGAAGCGCTGATCGCTTCTGGCTGCATGCGGAAAGCCGTCCCGAGGGGCGGCTTTTTGCTTTTTGCATTCCCCTGCCGCAGTCGAGGATATCCAGGGTGTTCGTGTGCCGGATACGGAGCTTCGGCTTCATCGCTTCTTCATTGTCCTTGGCCGCCGGGGTGAGATAATCGATGCCACGTCCTGACTCGCAAAAAGGAATCGAGATGATCAAGGTAGGTGTTGTCGGCGGTACCGGTTACACGGGCGTGGAGTTGCTGCGCCTGCTTTCGCGTCATCCGCAGGTGGAATTGACTGCGATCACGTCGCGCGGCGAAGCCGGCATGCCGGTCGCCGAGATGTTTCCGAGCCTGCGCCGCCGCGTCGATCTGAAGTTCGTCGCGCCGCAGGATGCCGCGCTCGAGAAGTGCGACGCGGTGTTCTTCGCCACGCCCAACGGCATTGCGATGAAGCAGGCGGCGGAACTCGTCGCCGCCGGTGTCCGCGTGATCGACCTGGCCGCCGATTTCCGCATTCGTGACGTGGCCGAGTGGCAGAAGTGGTACGGCATGGAGCATGCCGCGCCCGAACTGGTCGCCGAGGCAGTGTATGGCCTGCCCGAAGTGAACCGGGAGCAGATCCGCAAGGCGCGCGTGCTGGCAAACCCGGGCTGCTACCCGACCGCCGTCCAGCTCGGCTTCCTGCCCCTGGTCGAAGCCGGTCTGGTCGACACCGACCATCTGATCGCGGATGCCAAGTCCGGGGTGTCCGGTGCGGGGCGCAAGGCGGAAGTCCATACGCTGTTGCCCGAGGCAGCCGACAGCTTCAAGGCCTACGGCGTGCCGGGGCACCGCCACCTGCCGGAAATCCGCCAGGGTCTGTCGCTTGCGGCGGGGCGGGCGGTGGGCCTGACTTTCGTGCCTCACCTGACGCCGATGATCCGCGGCATCCATGCCACCCTGTATGGCCGGATCAAGCAGGGCGTCGAACTGCCCGACTTGCAGGCCTTGTTCGAGAAACGCTATGCGGGCGAGGCTTTCGTCGACGTGATGCCTGCCGGCAGCCACCCCGAGACGCGCTCCGTGCGCGCGTCGAATCTGTGCCGCATCGCCGTCCATCGTCCGCAGGGCGGAGACACCATCGTCGTGCTGTCGGTCATCGACAACCTCGTCAAGGGGGCTGCCGGGCAGGCGGTGCAGAACCTCAACATCATGTTCGGTTTCGATGAAGAGACCGGGCTGGACATCGTCCCGGTCAGTCCTTGACGGGAACCTCGGGCACGGAGCACGATCCGAACCTTTCAAGTGCAGAGCGGATGGGCCCATCATTCGCCGCATCCCCCTACAGAGGAGAAATCATGAGCGCAGAAGTCGCAACCCCCGACATCCTGGTCTTCACCGACAGCGCGGCCAACAAGGTGCGCGAACTGATCGAGGAAGAGGGCAATCCCGAACTGAAGCTGCGCGTGTTCGTCAGCGGCGGCGGCTGCTCGGGCTTCCAGTACGGCTTCACCTTCGACGAGGAGGTGAATGAGGACGATACGACCTACGAGAAGAATGGCGTGATGCTGCTGATCGACTCGATGAGCTACCAGTACCTGGTCGGCGCCGAGATCGATTACACCGAAGGTCTCGAGGGTTCGCAGTTCGTGATCCGCAACCCGAATGCCAGCAGCACGTGTGGCTGCGGTTCGTCGTTCTCGGCCTGAGCATTCTCCGGTCGCAGGAAAAGAACGGGGGCGCCTTGGCGCCCCCGTCTTGCTTTGCTGAGATCGGTGTCAGAACAGATGGCTGGCGGCTTGTAGCCGACTCGAACGGTGGGCAGCTGCCCACCGTGCTTCAGTCTGCTCTGGCCAGTTCGTAGTTGAGCAGCGCAAAGCGGTTGCGGAGGTCGGCCGTGTCGCGTTTGAACGCAGCCAGCTCCCTGGGGCTCAGCGAGTCCGCCATCGGCAGTGCGACCGTCATCGGGTTCTGGGCGACGTTGTTGATGCGGACTTCGTAGTGCAGGTGGGGGCCGGTCGCCCAGCCGGTCGAGCCGACGTAGCCGATGATGTCGCCCTGGCTGACTTCCTTGCCCTTGCGCATGCCGGTGGCGAAGCGGCTGAGGTGGGCGTAGGCGGTCGAGATGTTGCCGCGGTGCTTCAGGATGACGATGTTGCCGTAACCGCGCTGGGAGGCGGCAAGCTCGACGACGCCATCGGAGGTGGCCTTGATCGGCGTGCCGGTCGGGGCGGCGAAGTCGGTGCCCTTGTGCTCGCGCCAGTTGCGGTTGATCGGGTGCAGGCGGCGGCCGAAGCCCGAGCTGATGCGCGAGAACTCCAGCGGCGAACGCAGGAAGCCTTGCCGCAGGCTGCGGCCGTCGTCGGTGTAGTACTGTTCCTTGCCGCTCGGGCCGCGGTACATCACCACGGCGTGACGCTTGCCCTGGTTGATGAACTCGGCGGCCAGGATGCGGCCGGCACGGACGGCGTTGCCGTCCTGGTAGACCATTTCGTAGACGACGCTGAAGCGGTCGTCCTTGCGCAGGTCGGTATGAAAGTCGATCTCGGTGCCGAAGATATCGGCGAGCTGGGTCGCGACGCTGTCGGGTACGCCTGCGGCATCGGTTGCGCCGTACAGGGAGCTGCGGATCGTGCCCGAGCGCATCTCGACGAGCGTGCTCTGTGCGGCGGCTTCGGCCGCGCGCAGCTGGAGCGTGCCATCGTCCTTGCGCTCGACCACCAGGCGCTGTTCGCCATTGCCGACCGGCAGGCTGAACGAAGCCAGACGGCCATCGGCATGCACCATCGCCATGACCGACCGGCCGGCACGCAACTGCCGGACGGCCTGCTTGCCTTCGTCAGAGGTGCTCAGGAAGGACAGTGCTTCGCTGTCCTCGATGTTCAGGCGGCGGAACAGCGACGGCAAGGAATCACCGGGCTGGATGCGCTCGCTGTGCACGAAAGGCAGGTCGGTTTCGGTGTCGATCGCCACGCGGGGGGTGGGCAGGGTCTCGATCACCGGGCGCACGACGATGCCGGCGTCGTCGTTGCCGGGTGCGACCGCAGTCGCTGCCACGACGCCCATCATGGAGACGCCGACGATGCCTGCAAGCAGCCAGGGGCGGGGACGGGTGAGGAGTTGTGCCGGCAATTCGGCTAGAATTCTGGTCTTTCTCGCCTGCATGAGCTTACCTGGGCCGGGATGGGCAAAAAATTTCTGGAATTCTAGCAAATCTGCCCTTGCATTCGGGAATGTATTTTTGGAGAAATGAGAATGACTGATGTTCAGGCCGCCATGGAGCTGATCAAGCGCGGCTGCGACACATTGCTGATCGAGGCCGAACTGGCCGAGCGACTGAAGACCGGCCGGCCTCTGCGCGTGAAGGTGGGCTTTGACCCGACGGCGCCCGACCTGCATCTGGGCCACACGGTAGTGATCAACAAGATGCGCCATTTCCAGGAACTGGGGCATCACATCATGTTCCTGATCGGCGATTTCACCGGCATGATCGGCGATCCGAGCGGCAAGAACACCACCCGGCCACCCTTGTCGCGCGAACAGATCATGGAGAACGCGAGAACCTACCAGGATCAGGTGTTCAAGATTCTCGACCCCGAGAAGACCGAGATCTGCTTCAATTCCACCTGGATGGAAGGGCTGGGCAGCGCCGGCATGATCCGCCTGGCGGCGCAGCAGACCGTTGCCCGCATGCTCGAGCGCGACGATTTCGCCAAGCGCTACGGCAGCAACCAGCCGATCGCGATCCACGAGTTCCTCTACCCGCTGTGCCAGGGTTACGATTCGGTGGCGATGAAGGTGGACATCGAACTGGGTGGCACCGATCAGCGCTTCAATCTGCTGATGGGGCGCGAACTGCAGAAGCACTACGGCCAGCAACCGCAGTGCGTGCTGATGATGCCGCTGCTCGAAGGCCTGGACGGCGTCAACAAGATGTCGAAGTCGCTCGGCAACTACATCGGCATTTCGGAGGCGCCGAAGGAGATCTTCGGCAAGACGATGTCGGTGTCCGATACCCTGATGTGGCGCTACTACGATCTGCTGTCCTTCCGCTCCACGGCCGAGATCGAGGGCCTGAAGCGCGAAGTCGAGGGCGGCCGCAACCCGCGTGACGTCAAGGTGATGCTGGCGCAGGAACTGGTGGCGCGCTTCCATGGCGCGCAGGCCGCCGAGGAAGCGCAGGCCGACTTCGAGGCGCGTTTCCAGCGCAACGCTATCCCGGACGACATCCCGGAGGTGACGGTGCCCGCCGGCGCCGAAGGCATCGTGCTGTTCCAGGTGCTGAAGCAGGCCGGGCTGACCGGAAGCACGTCAGAGGCGATGCGCATGATCGATCAGGGGGCGGTCCGCATCAACGGCGAGCGCGCCGAAGACAAGGGCCTGCTGCTGCAGGCAGGCGAGAAGGTGGTGCTGCAGGTCGGCAAGCGCAAGTTCGCTTCGGTGGTGCTGGCTTGAACCGCGCCCTGCGCATGAAGGGCGGCGAGGCATGAAAGCTGCCGATGCTGCACGCCCGATCGGCGTGTTCGATTCCGGCGTCGGCGGCCTCACCGTCGTGCGGGCGCTGATGGAGCGCTTGCCGCTGGAGAACATCGTCTATTTCGGCGATACCGCGCGCGTGCCCTACGGCGTCAAGTCGGTGGCGACGATCGAGCAGTTCACCGCGCAGATCACCGATTACCTGCTGCGCTGCGACGTGAAGATGCTGATCATCGCCTGCAACACGATGGCGGCCGTCGCTGCCGACCTCGTCCACCGCCTGGCGCGCGGCGTTCCGGTGCTCGACGTGATCGAGGCGGGCGCGCGCGCCGCGGTGTCGCCCGCAGGCGGGCGGCGCATCGGCGTGATCGGCACGCCGACCACGATCAACAGCAATGCCTATGCCCGGCGCATGCACGAGCTCGATCCGTCGGTGCGGGTGTATTCCCAGGCCTGCCCCCTGTTCGTGCCACTGGTCGAGGAAGGCTGGCTCGATCACCCGGTGACGCGCCTGACGGCGCAGGAGTACCTGCGCCCGGTGCTGGCCGAGGAAGTCGACAGCCTGGTGCTGGGCTGCACCCACTATCCGCTGCTCAAGCCCTTGCTGCGCGACGTTGCGGGGCCGGACGTGAGGCTGATCGATTCGGCGGTGACGACGGCGGAATTCGCCGCACGGCGCCTGCAGCAGGCGGGGCTGGCGCGCGGCGCCGGCGCTGCGGCGCGCTACCGCTTCGTCGTCAGCGACGTGCCGCTGCGCTTCCAGACGATCGGCGAGCGTTTCCTCGGCCGTTCGCTGGGGCAGGTGGAAAAAATCGATTGGTGAGCGCCTGACGCGCGGTCTGCAGCGCGGGAGCGTTCAGGCCGGGCCCCGTTCAGGCTGGGTTGAGCCTCAGGCGGGGCCGGTCGCAACCGGCCGCCGGGGGTCGGCACACCATTCGCTCCACGAGCCGGCGTAGAGCAGCGAGCCGGACAGGCCGGCCGACTCCATCGCCAGCACGTTGACGCAGGCTGTCACGCCGGAGCCGCAGTGGTGTACGACTTGTTGCGGAGGATGATTCCCCAGCAGCGCGCCGAACTCCTCGCGCAGCACGGATGCCTGCTTGAAGCGGCCGTCGGGCTGCAGGTTGTCGCGGAAGAAGCGGTTGATGGCGCCGGGGATGTGGCCGCCCACCGGGTCAAGCATTTCGTTCTCGCCACGGAAGCGGTCCGGGCTGCGGGCGTCGATCAGCAGTATCTGCGGCTGGCCCAGATGACCGAGGACGAAATCCGCATCGACCCGATTCGCCCGCGGGGCCAGGGCATAGGTGGCGGGCTGCGCTTCGGGCTGGGCCGAGTCGAGCGGCAGGCCGGCGCTGGACCAGGCTTGCAGGCCACCGTCCAGCACGGCGACGCGGTTATGCCCGAGCCAGCGCAGCAGCCACCATAGCCGTGCGGCGAACATGCCGCAGGCGTCGTCGTAGGCGACCACCTGGGTATGATGGCTGACGCCGCATGCTTCCAGGCGGGCGGCGAGCTTCGCAGGGTCGGGCAGGGGGTGGCGGCCGTTGACGCCCGTCCGGGGCGCCGAGAGGTCGGTTTCCAGATCCAGGAAGAAGGCGCCCGGAATGTGCTGCCCCAGATAGGCGTGCAGGCCGAAATCCGTATTGCACAGATCGAAGCGGCAGTCGAACACGACCCAGTCGGGCGAATGGAGCCGTTGTGCGAGCTCTACCGGGCCGATCAGCGTCGCGTAGGAAGCGTTCACTCGGCAGCCTCGGCCGTCATGTCCAGCCAGCTGCGGGCTTCGGTTTCGTCGTCGAATACCTGGACTTCGGCATCGACGAACAGCTGTGACACCCAGGCGCTCCAGGTCAGCCACTGGTCGTCGGTCAGCACGGCGATACGGCGGAAATCATGGGCATGCTGGCGCGAGAACTTGATTTCCTCCCACGCCACGTCGAGCGTGAAGCCCACCATTTCGCGCAGGTCGAAAAACAGGTCGATCGATCCGGCGAACTGGATCTTGTAATTGACCAGTTCCTCGAACTCCTTGTAGTCGGCCAGCGCGAATTCACCGAAAACGGTGATAGCGACCAAGTTGTCGCGGTGCTCGATGCTGATCATTGCGGCCTCCGTCGTCTTGGACTGGTTGCCTACTACTATAGCCTTCGCATCGATCCGGCTCAATCAGTGGGGGGGCGCCTCAGCCGCCGTTTCAGCTGCTGCGGCGCGGGCGCAGCGAGATCATGATCGCGCTGGCGACGATGCAGGCGATGCCGATCCAGCTCATCCAAGGCATGATCTCGTCCCACAACAGGGCGCCGAACAGGCTGGCGAAGACGACGGTGGCGTAGCTGAGGTTGGCCGACAGCATGGTGTGGCCGTAGCTGTAGGAACGGGTCATGGCGAGCTGGGCAAGGCCGCCGAAGACGCCGATGCCGAGCAGGATGACGAGCTCCTGCAGATCGGGCAGGTGCGGGCCGGCATACAGTGCGCCGGCAAGACCGAACAGCATCGTGACCAGCGAGAACCAGAACACCGTGCGCACTTCCGGCTCGCCGGCCTTCCCCAGTTCGCGCACGCTGATGTAGGCGATGCTGGCGATCGCGCCGGAACCGAGGCCGACGGCCGCCCCCAGCCACTGCTCGGCGGCCAGCGTCGGGCGCAGCAGCAGCACGACGCCGGCAAAGCCGATCGCCAGCGAAAGCATGCCGGTCCAGCGCAGCTTCTCGCGGAAGACCAGCGCCAGCAGCAGGGCGACGAAGATCGGCGAGGTGTAGTTGAGCGTCACCGCAGTCGCGAGCGGGAGGCTGCCGATGGCGAAGAAGTAGCAGCTCAGCGCAGTCGACCCGGACACGCTGCGCGACACGTGCATGCGCCAGTGGGGGGTGCGCAGCCGGATGCCCTTGAGCCTGGCGATCACGACCATCATCGCAACGCTGACGATGCCGCGGTAGAACACGACTTCGCCGGTCGAGAACGTGCTCGAGCCGAGCTTGACGCAGACGCCCATGCAGGCGAACAGCAGGCAGGAAACGAGCATCCAGAAAGCAGGCATGAAATGTTGCGGTGCAGCGACAGAGCCCGGCATTGAACCACATCGGCACGCCGCGTGCGCGGAATCCGGATCAGGCCTGTGCGGAAATCACTGCTGCGCTGCAGCTTCGCCTGAGCGCGGCAGCAGGACCGTGGCTTCCAGTCCGCCTGCGGCGGCATTGCGCAGCTGTACTTCGCCACGCTGACGGCGCAGCAGGTTGCGGGTGATGGCAAGGCCCAGGCCGGTGCCGCCGGTTTCCCGGTTGCGCGAGGTTTCGAGCCGGTAGAAGGGCTCGAAGACTTTTTCCAGCTGATCTTCCGGCAGGCCGGGGCCACGGTCGCGGATGCGGATCTCGAAGGCGCCCGGCCTGGCGGCGACGGCGATGTCGACTTCGCCGCCGAACTTGACGCCGTTCTCGATCAGGTTCCACAGCGCGCGCCGCAAGGCCGTCGGCTGGGCGACCAGCGGTGCATCGGCACGGCCGTCGAGCCGGACTTTCCAGCCCATGTCGGTGGCGTCGTCGCGCAGGGCTTCGAGCAGCCGGTCGAGGTCGATCGGCTGCGCAGGCGTGGCGTCGTCCAGGCTGCGGGCATAGGCGAGCCCTTCCTTGACCAGTGCCTGCATGCTGTCGAGATCGGCCTGGATGCGGCTGCGAAGCTCATCGTCGTCGACCAGCTCCGCGCGCAGCCGCAGCCGCGTGATCGGCGTCTGCAGATCGTGCGAGATGGCGGCCAGGATGCGGGTGCGCTCGCTGACATAGTCGCGGATGCGCTGCTGCATCTGGTTGAAGGCTTGAGCGGCCTGGCTGACTTCGGTCGGACCCTGGGTGTCGAGCGGCGCGCGCTCCGGATCCTCGCCGAGCGCACGGGCGGCTTCGGTCATGCGCGACAGCGGGCGGGTCGCCAGCCGGACCGCGAACCAGGTCAGCAGGCCGACGCCGCCGACCAGCGCGGCCAGCGCGGCGATCAACTGATCCGGCTCGGGTGGACGGATCGGGGGTGAAGGCGGGATGCCGGGCAGGCGGACCTGCAGCGGGATGCCGTCGGCGAGCTCGACCACGGCGACCACCACGGCATGCGGCATGCCGGGACGGTTCTGGGCATAGGCCGCGGTGGTCCGCTCCGGCATCGCGGCACGCAGCGCCGTGGGCAGTGGGTGGCCGGCGGGCAGCGGCTGCAGGCGTTCGGACGGCTGGCGCAGTGCCAGCCGCAGCCGGCGGCGGCCGAGTTCGTCGATCCAGCGCGCGCGCTCGGCGGGGCCGAGGCGATCGAGCACGTCCGCGGCGGCGGCGATCTCCTGGGCCACGCTCTCGAACAGCGCGCTGCGCCCGATGCGCTCGCGTTCGCTGACGAAGAGCGCGACGCTGACCGCGATGACGACCAGGACGCCGACCAGCAGGATCAGCATCAGGCGGGCGAACAGGCTGCGGGGCCAGGGCAGTTTCATGAGGCGTCCGGAGCGACGACGCTGACCTCGGTGGCCAGCACGTAGCCTTCGTTGCGCACCGTCTTGATGATCGCCGGTTCGCGCGCGTTGTCGCCGAGGCGCTGGCGCAGGCGGCTGACCTGCAGGTCGATCGAGCGGTCGAAGACGTCCGCTTCGCGCCCCTGGGTCAGTTCCATCAACTGGTCGCGCGACAGGACTTTCTGCGGGTGCGACAGGAAGATCGACAGCATGCGGTATTCCGCGCCCGACAGGGCGACGACGGTGCCGGCCGTGTCGATCAGGTGGCGGTTGACGGTGTCCAGCCGCCATTGGGCGAAGCGCAGCTCGCGCGCATTGGCCGGCGGCGCGGCGTCGAGGTTGGGCGGCAGCGCGCGCGTGCGGCGCAGCACGGCGCGGATGCGCGCGTACAGTTCGCGCGGCACGAAGGGCTTGGTCAGATAGTCGTCCGCACCCATTTCCAAGCCGAGGATGCGGTCCATGTCGTCGCCGCGGGCGGTGAGCATCAGGATCGGGATGTTCGACGGCGGGCCGCCGGCCGCGCGCAGGTTGCGGCACAGGGTCAGGCCGTCCTCGCCCGGCATCATCACGTCGAGCACGATCAGGTCGATGCGGTGCTGCTCCAGTGCGGCTTTCATCTCGCGCCCGTCGGCTGCGGTGGTGCAGCGCAGGCCCTGCTTTTCGAGGTAGTCGGCGAGCAGGTTGCGGATGTCGCGGTCGTCATCGACGATCAGGATGTGGTCTTGCTGGCTCATCGCATCGGTGCCGGTGTTTTCGATGGGGCGAATCTTAAGCCTCCGCCCACCTGCTTTTGTATCCCAGCGTATCAATCCGGGGGTGGGAGACACGAGGCTGCAAACCGGGGGGATACGGACAAACGCGGCTTACATCAAGGTGTTGAAATGACTCCGTCGCCCGAACGGACGGGCACGACGAACCAAACCGAAAGGAGAAGCACCATGAAGACCTGGATGAAGACCTCGATCGCCGCCGCCGTCATCGCCACCGCCGGTCTCGGCACCACGGCCGCGCTTGCCTGGGGCGGACATGGCTACGGCCCGCATGGCGGCAAGGCCAGCTGCGCACAGATGGAGCCGGCACAGGTGAAGCAGCGCATGGCCCAGCGCGTCGAACTGCAGATGGCCCGGCTGGAGCTGGCGCTTGCCTTGAGTGCGGAGCAGAAACCGGCTTTCGAGACCTTCAAGAATACGATGAAGGCACGCGCCGAGCGCATGGCGGAGACCATGGCCGCAGGTCGCGCGGGAGCCAGGCCGGCGACCGCGATCGAGCGCATGCAGCGCATGGAGGAAGCCGGCAAGCTGCGCCTGGCCGAGATGGCGGAAACCCGCAAGGCGGTCGAAACCTTCTATGCCACGCTCGGCAGCGCGCAGAAGACGGTGTTCGACGCCGAGTTCCAGAAGGCGGGGCGCCATGATTTCGGCAAGAAGGGTGACAGGGGCCCCGGCAAGGGCGAACGCGGCATGCGTGAGCCGCGCGGCTGATCGGCGCGCTGCCCGAATGGAAAAAGGCCATCCCGCGGGATGGCCTTTCGTCTCGATGGGAGAGCAGTCCGGCTTAGTGGAACTGCTCTTCCTCGGTCGAGCCGGTCAGCGCCTTGACGCTGGACGAACCGCCCTGGATCACGGTGGTCACGTCGTCGAAGTAGCCGGCACCGACTTCCTGCTGGTGCGACACGAAAGTGTAGCCTTGTTCGCGGGCGGCGAACTCGGGTTCCTGCACCATTTCGACGTAGTGCTTCATGCCTTGGCCGCGGGCGTAGGCGTGGGCGAACTTGAAGGTGTTGAACCAGTTGACGTGGATGCCGGCCAGGGTGATGAACTGGTACTTGTAGCCCAGCGCCGACAGTTCGTCCTGGAACTTGGCGATGGTGGCGTCGTCGAGGTTCTTCTTCCAGTTGAAGGACGGCGAGCAGTTGTAGGACAGCAGCTTGCCCGGGCAGGCGGCATGCACGGCCTGCGCGAACTCGCGGGCAAAGCCCAGATCAGGGGTGCCGGTTTCGCACCAGACCAGGTCGGCATACGGCGCGTAGGCGATGCCGCGGCTGATGGCCTGCTCCAGGCCGTTCTTGACGCGGTAGAAGCCTTCCTGGGTGCGTTCGCCGGTGAGGAAGGGCTTGTCGTTGGCGTCGTGGTCCGAGGTGATCAGGTTGGCTGCTTCGGCGTCGGTACGGGCCAGGATGATGGTCGGCACGCCCATGACGTCGGCGGCGAAGCGGGCGGAGATCAGCTTCTCGACCGCTTCCTGGGTCGGCACCAGCACCTTGCCGCCCATGTGGCCGCACTTCTTCACCGCTGCCAGCTGGTCTTCGAAGTGCACGCCGGCGGCACCGGCGGCAATCATGTTCTTCATCAGTTCGAAGGCGTTCAGCACGCCGCCGAAGCCGGCTTCGGCGTCAGCCACGATCGGCAGGAAGTAGTCGATGAACTCCTTGTCGCCGGGGTTGATGCCGCGCGACCACTGGATTTCGTCGGCGCGCTTGAAGGTGTTGTTGATGCGGCGAACCATGGTCGGCACCGAGTCGTAGGCGTACAGCGACTGGTCCGGGTACATGGTCTCGGAGGTATTGCCGTCGGCGGCGACCTGCCAGCCGGACAGATACACGGCCTCGAGGCCGGCCTTGGCCTGCTGCATGGCCTGGCCCGCGGTGATGGCGCCGAAGGCATTCACGTAGCCTTTCTTGGCGCCGCCATTGACACGCTCCCACAGCAGCTTGGCGCCGCGCTGGGCCAGCGTGTATTCGGGCTGCAGGCTGCCGCGCAGGCGGACGACGTCGGCGGCGGAGTAGCCGCGCTTGATGCCTTTCCAACGGGGGTTCTCGGCCCAGTCCTTTTCCAGAGCGGCGATTTGCTGTTCGCGGGTCAGCGTCATGATGCTTCCTTTTCAGTGCAGAAGGGTGTCAACCATCGCGGCCGGTTCGGGCGTCGGTCGCGGTGTATCCGTCGCAAGGGCATTCGAGGGAAAAACGCCTTGTCGATGGGAAAGAAGTATAGGAGGGTTTCCGCTTAGCAGCAATATGTCTTATATAAGACATAAGAAAGAATTTTTATCAATGAAAACATTGATTTGTTTTTCTGATTTCGGAAGGTGAAACGAAAGTGAGCCTTGTGAAATGGATTTCCACACTTCGGTGCTGCACTGCGGTGTCCGTGCTCGTGCGGAGCCCGCGTCCCGCAGCGGTTCCGTGCACGCGATGCGTCAGAGCAGGGCGGTTTCCGACACGACGACGCCGTCCTCGTCGGCATAGACGTGGTGGCCCGGCACGAAGCTCACGCCGCCGAAGCTCACGGGCACATCGACTTCACCGACATTGCGCTTGACCGTCTTGCGCGGATGGGTGCCGAGGGCGAAGACGCCGAGGTCCATGCCGCCGATGGCCTTCGAGTCGCGGATGCAGCCGTAGACGATGATTCCGGCCCAGCCGTTCCTGACGGCCAGTTCGGCGAGCTGGTCGCCCACCAGCGCGCAGCGCATCGAGGCGCCGCCGTCGATGACCAGTACCCGGCCGTTGCCGGCGGATTCGACCGCCTTGCGCACGAAGGAGTTGTCTTCGAAGAGCTTCAGCGTGCTGATCGGGCCGCCGAAGGCGCTGCGTCCGCCGTAGCTGCGGAACATGGGGCTGACGACGGCGAGCTTGTCGTCGTGGGCGTCGCACAGATCGGCTGTCTGGATGTTCATGTCTGCTCCTTGTCGATGGGGTGGCTTGTCGCCGGCAGCGCGCATGATAGTCCAGCGTCCTGTGCCGTGGCATGCAGGAGGCGGGGGATATGTGCCCAGGTCGCGCCGATGCTGAGATACGGACAGCGCAAGAAAACGGCGCCTCCCGCAAAGGGGAGGCGCCGTCCGGCGGTGAGAGGATGTCAGGCGGTCGCGGCGGTTTCCGCTTCCTCGAAGACCAGCGTGACCTTCTCGTCCTCGTCGAGCTCGATGCTGACCTTGCCGCCATTGGCCAGGCGGCCGAACAGCAGTTCGTCGGCCAGCGCGGAGCGGATCGTGTCCTGGATCAGGCGTGCCATCGGACGGGCGCCCATCAACGGATCGAAACCCTTTTCGGCCAGCCAGGCCTTCAGTTCGTCGCTGAAGTGCGCCTCGACCTTCTTCTCGTGCAACTGGGCTTCGAGCTGCATCAGGAACTTGTCGACCACGCGCAGGATGACTTCGTTGTCGAGCGCCTTGAACGAGATCATCGCATCCAGCCGGTTGCGGAACTCGGGCGTGAACAGGCGCTTGATGTCGGCCATCTCGTCACCGGCCTCGCGCTTGGCCGAGAAGCCGATCACCGCCTTCTGCATCGATTCGGCGCCCGCATTGGTCGTCATGATGATGATGACGTTGCGGAAATCCGCCTGCCGGCCGTTGTTGTCGGTCAGCGTGCCGTGGTCCATGACCTGCAGCAGGATGTTGTAGATGTCCGGATGGGCTTTCTCGATCTCGTCGAGCAGCAGCACGCAATGCGGCTTCTTGGTGATCTGCTCGGTCAGCAGGCCGCCCTGGTCGAAGCCGACGTAGCCTGGCGGCGCGCCGATCAGGCGACTGACCGCATGGCGCTCCATGTATTCGGACATGTCGAAGCGCACCAGTTCGATGCCCAGCGTGTAGGCGAGCTGGCGTGCGACTTCGGTCTTGCCGACGCCGGTGGGACCGGAGAACAGGAAGGAGCCGATCGGCTTCTGCGGGTTGCCGAGGCCCGAGCGCGACATCTTGATCGCCTTCGCCAGTGCTTCGATCGCGGCGTTCTGGCCGAACACCACGTTCTTCAGGTCGCGATCGAGCGTCTTCAGTGCAGCCTTGTCGTCGTTGGACACCGTGCGCGGCGGGATGCGGGCGATCTTGGCGACGATCTCCTCGATCTCGTTCTTGCCGATGGTCTTCTTCTGCCTCGACTTGGGCAGGATGCGCTGCGCGGCGCCGGCCTCGTCGATGACGTCGATCGCCTTGTCCGGCAGATGGCGGTCATTGATGTACTTGGCCGACAGTTCGGCGGCGCTCGACAGCGCCGAATTGCTGTACTTGATGCCGTGATGCTCCTCGAAGCGGCTCTTGAGCCCCTTCAGGATCTCGACCGTTTCGGCCACCGAGGGCTCGACGACGTCGATCTTCTGGAAGCGCCGCGACAGGGCGTGATCCTTCTCGAAGATCTGGCGGAATTCGTTGTAGGTGGTCGCGCCGATACACTTCAGCTGGCCCGAGGACAGCGCCGGCTTCAGCAGGTTGGAAGCATCCAGCGTGCCGCCCGATGCCGCGCCCGCACCGATCAGGGTATGGATCTCGTCGATGAACAGGATGGCGTTCGGATTCTCGGTGAGCTGCTTCAGCACGGCCTTCAGGCGCTGCTCGAAATCGCCGCGGTACTTGGTGCCGGCGAGCAGGGCACCCATGTCGAGGGCGAACACCTGGGCATTCTCGAGGATTTCCGGCACGCGGCCTTCGATGATTCGGCGTGCCAGGCCTTCGGCGATCGCCGTCTTGCCGACGCCGGCCTCGCCGACCAGCAGCGGGTTGTTCTTGCGCCGCCGGCACAGGGTCTGGATGACGCGCTCGACTTCCTTCTCGCGTCCGATCAGCGGGTCGATCTTGCCCACCAGTGCCTGCTGGTTCAGGTTCTGGGTGTAGCTTTCGAGCGCGCCGCCGGCCGACTTCTCGTCCTGTTCCTGGTCGGCATTCTGATCCGATTCGCTGCGGTTCTGCGCGCCGCTGCCCTGCGGCGGGCTCTTGGCGATGCCGTGCGAGATGAAGTTGACGACGTCCAGGCGCGAGATGTTCTGGCGCTGCAGGTAATAGACGGCGTGCGAGTCCTTCTCGCCGAAGATCGCCACCAGCACGTTCGCGCCGGTGACTTCCTTCTTGCCCGACGACTGCACGTGCAGGATGGCGCGCTGGATGACACGCTGGAAGCCGAGTGTCGGCTGGGTGTCGATCTCGTCGCTGCCTTCGATGCGCGGCGTGTGCTCATTGACGAAATTGCCCAGTTCCTGGCGCAGCTCGTCGATGTTGGCCGAACACGCGCGCAGCACTTCGGCCGCCGACGGGTTGTCCAGCAGGGCGAGCAGCAGGTGCTCGACGGTGATGAATTCGTGACGCTTCTGACGTGCCTCCACGAAGGCCATGTGCAGGCTCACTTCAAGCTCTTGCGCGATCATTCAATTTTCCTCCATCACGCATGCCAGCGGATGTTGATGCTGACGAGCAAACGAGGCGACCTGCTCGACCTTGGTCGATGCGATGTCCCGGGGAAAGACGCCGCACACCCCCATGCCCTCTCTGTGAACTTGGAGCATGACTCGCGTGGCACGTTCGCGATCCATGCCGAAATATTTCTGCAGAACGACGATGACGAAATCCATCGGCGTGTAGTCGTCGTTGAGCAGAAGCACCTTGTACATCGGTGGTGGACGGGTGCGCGTCCGCTTCGCCTCGAGGACGAATTCATCTTGTTTCCGGGTACCCATGAAAACCATTCTAATGAAGTCATTGCGGAGTGCAACACAGGAGAAACACGATGAGCGAACTTTCTGACGCCTTTCGTGGCTGGTGCGAATCCGGCCGTGCCCTTGCCGGTGCCGTCGCGCAGGGATGGAGTGCCGATCGTGCGCTGCGAAAAAACCTGGAGCCCTTGCCGCTCAAGACAACTGGGTTGTTTTCCGCGAATTTCAAGGGGTTCGGCTGTTGCGCCGCCGCAAAAAAATGCCGTGGTCAGACCGTTGACGCTCTTCGGGCAACTGCGTAAAAACGAGGCCGTGCGCAGTCTTGGCTTGATACGACGCTTTCCCGGAGCGTTCCCGGAATCCGGTTTCGGGGTGCTTTCCGTCGATGCTTCTTCAAGTTGCTGGCGGCGCCGATATACCGGCCGGAGATGGCCGCATCAAGCAACCTTGAAGGAACGAAGCAATATGGCAACTGGTACCGTGAAGTGGTTCAACGATTCCAAGGGTTTCGGTTTCATCACGCCCGATGATGGCAGCGAGGATCTGTTCGCGCACTTCTCCGCCATCAACATGAGCGGTTTCAAGAGTCTGAAGGAAGGCGAGAAGGTTTCCTTCGAGGTTACGCAGGGACCCAAGGGCAAGCAGGCATCCAACATCCAGCGCGCCTGAGTCCAGCGTACCTGAAGCCGGAGACACCGGAGCCGTATCCGGCGGACATCATGTCTGCTTCATCGTACGTTCGATTTGAAGCAGCGCCGGATGCAAAAGGCAGAAGGGCCATCGATCACTCGATGGCCCTTCTGCCTTGGTTCGCTTGCTCTGCTAGCCTGTGCCCTTGGTGCTTCCGGGGCGCCTGCCGTGCCGGCTTCGGCGAGCTTACTTCAGCTTGATTTCCTTGTACGGCACGTGCTTGCGAGCAACGGGATCGTACTTGTTGAATTCGAGCTTTTCCGGGGTGGTGCGCTTGTTCTTCGACGTGGTGTAGAAGTGCCCCGTACCGGCGGTGGATTCGAGCTTGATCTTTTCGCGGATGCCCTTGGCCATGGCGTTCTCCGTTTAGTGTTGTTGCTTACAGCTTCTCGCCGCGGGCGCGAAGCTCGGCAACGACGACGTCGATGCCCTTCTTGTCGATGGTGCGCAGGCCGGCATTGGAAACGCGCAGGCGGATCCAGCGGTTTTCGCCCTCGCTCCAGAACCGGCGGTTTTGCAGGTTGGGCAGGAAGCGGCGCTTGGTTTTGTTGTTGGCGTGGGAAACGTTATTTCCCACCATCGGTGCTTTACCGGTCACTTGGCAGACGCGAGCCATACGATGCTCCAGGGGATTCTGATTGCGGAAAACGCACGAGGATACTGCATCCTGGGTCAGGAAGGCAAGTGCCGGGTGCGGGAAATTGCTCGTGGGGCCGGCATTGGAACCGATTTCCCGCCTCAAAGCAAGCCGCGTTCGGCAAACGAGACCGGCTTGCCGTGCGCGGGGACGACGAAGTGGTCGAGAACGCGGACGTCGATGAGGGCAAGCGCATCCTTGAGCGTGCGGGTCAGCACTTCGTCGGCCGTGCTCGGTTCGGCGGCGCCGGACGGATGGTTGTGGGCGAGGATCACCGAAGCGGCGTTGCGCGACAGCACGAGCTTGACGACTTCGCGCGGGTAGACGCTGGTCTGCGTCAAGGTGCCGCGGAACAGGTCCACCGCCTCGATCAGGCGATGGCGGGCGTCGAGCAGCATGATGCAGAAGGTTTCGTGCGGCAGATGGCCGAGCCGCAGGCCCAGCCAGTCGCGCACGGCCTGGGGCGAATCGAACAGCGCACGCTCGGACAGCGTTTCGCCCAGCGCGCGCCGCGCCAGTTCCATGACGGCCTGCAGTTGGGCATACTTCGCCAGCCCCATGCCGGGCAGGGCGGCGAAGTCGCTCGCGCTGGCCGAGCACAGCCGGGTCAGGGAGCCGAAATGGCTGATCAACTGCCGTGCGAGATCGACGGCGGTATGGCCCCGGATGCCGACGCGCAGGAACAGGGCGAGGAGCTCGGCGTCGGACAGGGCGCCCGCACCGCGGGCGAGGAGTTTTTCGCGGGGGCGTTCGTCTGCGGGCCAGTCGGTGATTGCCATGGGCGCGGGTTCCTTCAGGCTGGCGGGGAAGGCTGATTGCCGAAGATGCAGGCTCTCCGGCAGGCTGCTTCCGCCCGGGATTGTCGTCGAATGCAGCGCGGTGCTGCGGGATTATAAGCTGATGTCATGAATACACTACAGGGCAGGAAGATCGTCGTCGGTGTGACGGGCGGCGTGGCGGCCTACAAGGCGGCGGAGCTGGTGCGGCTGCTGGGCAAGGCGGGAGCGGACGTACACGTCGTGCTGACCGAGGCGGGCGCGCGCTTCGTGACCGCGGTCACGTTCCAGGCGCTGTCGGGCAACCCGGTCTGGAGCGACCTGTGGGATGCGCGCATGCCGAACAACATGGCGCACATCGATCTCGGCCGCGACGTGGATGCCATCCTGGTGGCGCCGGCCACGGCCGACTTCATCGCCCGGCTCGCCCAGGGGCGGGCGGACGATCTGCTGACCACGCTGTGCCTGGCCCGGGACGTGCCGCTGATCGTCGCCCCGGCGATGAACCGGCAGATGTGGGAGGCGCCGGCCACCCAGCGCAACGTGGCATTGGTGCGCGGCGATGGCGTCACGCTGTTCGGCCCGGCGGCAGGCGAGCAGGCCTGCGGCGAGGTCGGCATGGGGCGGATGCTCGAAGCCGAGGAACTGCTCGAACACCTGGAAGCGTATTTCGTCGCCAAGCGCCTGGCCGGCCGCAAGGTCGTGCTGACCGCCGGCCCGACTTTCGAGGCGATCGATCCGGTGCGCGGCATCACCAACATCAGTTCGGGCAAGATGGGCTATGCGCTGGCGCGCGCCTGCGCCCAGGCGGGCGCCGAGGTCGTGCTGGTGAGCGGGCCGGTCGCGCTGCCGGTGCCGGCCGGCGTCCGGCGGATCGGCGTGGCGGGCGCGCGCGACATGCGCGACGCGGTGCATGCGGCGCTGCCGGGGGCGGACGTGTTCATCGGCGTCGCCGCGGTGGCCGACTACCGGCCGCTGGAAGTCGCCGAGCACAAGATGAAAAAAAAGGATGGCATCCTGACGCTGGAACTGACCCAGAATCCGGACATCCTGGCCGAAGTCGCGGCCTTGCCGGATGCGCCTTTCTGCGTCGGTTTCGCTGCCGAGAGCCGGGATCTCGACGCCTACGCCGAAGGCAAGCGGCAGAAGAAGCGCCTGCCGATGCTGGTGGGCAACCTGGTGCAGGACGGCATGGGTTCGGACGACAACGTGGTCGTGCTGTACGACGATGCGGGCCGCCATCCGCTGCCGCGGGCGCCGAAAACCGAGCTCGCCCGCGGCATCGTCGAGCACCTGGCCGGCCTGCTGGAAGCGGCGGGGCGCTGAGGCCTGCCCCGAACACCGGACGTGCGCTGCGGCGCCGGCCAAGGAGATGAAAATGCATCGCATCGACGTGAAACTGCTCGACGAACGGCTCAAGGCGCATCCGCCGGCCTATGCCACCAGCGGGGCCGCCGGCCTCGACCTGCGGGCCTGCCTGCCGGCGCCGATCACCCTGCATCCGGGGGAAACCACGCTGGTGCCCAGCGGGCTGGCGATCCATCTGGCCGATCCGGGCCTGGCGGCGATGGTGCTGCCGCGTTCCGGGCTGGGCCACAAGCACGGCATCGTGCTGGGCAACCTGGTCGGCCTGATCGATTCGGATTACCAGGGGCAGATCTTCGTTTCGGTGTGGAACCGCGGGCGCGCCAGTTTCACCATCCAGCCGATGGAGCGGATCGCACAGCTGGTGGTGGTGCCGGTACTGCAGGTCGGCTTCAACGTCGTCGACGATTTCGATGCCAGCGAGCGCGGCGCCGGCGGTTTCGGCAGCACCGGCAAGCACTGATGCAGCATCCGGGCATTCCGACCGGCGTGCACGTCGTCTGCGAGCGCGAAGGCCGGGTGCTGCTGATGCGCCGTGCCGGCACGGGCTTCTTCGACGGGCGCTACAGCCTGCCCGGCGGGCACGTCGAGCCGGGCGAATCGGTCCTTGCCGCTGCAGTGCGCGAACTGCGCGAGGAAACCGGCCTGTCGGTGCTCGAGCGCGATCTCGAATGGCTGGGGGTGGTGCATCGCCTGTCGGACACCAATCGCATCGACTTCTTCGTGCGTGCGGCCCGCTGGAGCGGCGAGCCGGAGAACCTCGAGCCCGGCAAATGCGACGACATGGTGTGGTGCGCACGCAAGCAGTTGCCCCAGCCGATGGTTGCCTACGTCGAGGCCGCGCTGCGGCAGACACAGACGCCGTGGATGCTGGAACTCGGCTGGTCCTGCACGACAGGCCGCATTCAGCGCTGCGGTGGATTCTGATATTTTCCCTCGTGCCGGGTTTGATTCTCTTGCCGCGGAGCGCCATGGGGGAATGATGAAAATGTGGAAGAAGACCGTGTCGACGGCAGGCTTTGCCTGCTGTCTATCTTTTGCTGCAACTGCCGCGGATTTGCCCGAAGTCGATCTGGAGCGGGCTGCGCAGATCAGCGCCGGACGCTGTTCGCTGTGCCATGGGGCGGACGGGGAGAGTGCATCGGCCCTGTATCCGCGGCTGGCGGGCCAGCATCACCAGTACATCGCCAGGCAACTGGCGGACTTCCAGTCCGGCCGGCGCAAGAGCGACACCATGGCCAGCATGGCGGAGGGCCTGACGCCCGAGGAAATGCTGGCGCTGGGCGTGTTCTTCGAAAGCAAGCCGACCAAGCCACGCCAGGCACGCGATGCCGAACTCGCCGGCGTGGGGCGCTTCGTGTTTCATCGGGGCAACGAGGAATCGGGCGTGCCCGCCTGCGCTTCCTGTCATGGCGAGCGGGGGCTCGGCACCGACCAGTTGCCCAGGCTCGCCGGACAGGTGCCCAAGTACATCGAGAGCCAGTTGAAATCCTTCGGCCAGCGCGAGCGTACCAACGACAACGCAGTCATGCATTCGATCGCGTCGAAGCTGACCGAACTGGAGATCAAGGCCGTATCGCTCTACGTCAGCACGCTGGACTGATCCCCGGGTTGCTCGGCCTTGCCGTGCCACAGCACGGGCTGCGGCCTCGGTGTCGTGCTCCGGCCTTGTTCTCGCTTCGAATGCAGGCCGGCATGAGCGGGCAGGGATGAAAAAACGGGAGCGGGCCGATGGCCGCGCTCCCGTTCTCGAAGCGGAGATGATGTCTCAGGCCAGCATGTCGGCCCAGATGTTCCTCGCCCAGGCCAGTGCCGCCTTGCCTTCGATCTCGTTGGCGGCTGCCGATACGCCGCCTGCGCCCTGTACCGGCATCGGCTGCTTCTTCTCGGCGTCGTACTGGTGCACCGAGGCGACGTGGATGACGTTGCGGTCGTCGACGAAGCTGTAGCAGGTGTTCATCACCACCGGCGCCGGGTTGGGGGCGATGCCGTCGAACAGGTTCAGGATCGCCGCCGCCGCCACCTTGGCGTGCTGGTTGGCCATGTGGCCGGACTTCGGCATCGTCGGCGCCGGGAACAGCGCGTCGCCCAGCACATGCACGCCCGGCACGCCCTTGGCTTCCATCGTCAGCCAGTCGATGTCGACCCAGCGCTCGTTGATCAGCGGCAGGCCGGCCTTCAGCGCGATGTCGCCGGCCCGCATCGGCGGGATCACGTTCAGCACATCGGCCTTGACGCTGTCGAATTCGAGTTCGGCGGTGAGGCTGGCCGCATCGACGCTCTGCAGCGAGCTGTTGGGCACGTACTCGATCAGGCCCTTGTAGCTTTCGAAAGCCTTGGTGAACAGCCCCTTCTTCGACTGGATTTCTTCGTTGGAATCGAGCACCAGCACTTTGGATTTCGGCTTGGCGGCGCGCAGGTAATTGGCGACGACGCAGGCGCGCTCGTAGGGGCCGGGCGGGCAGCGGTAGGGCACCTTGGGAATGTGCAGCGCGAACACGCCGCCATCGGCCATGTCCTGCAACTGCTTGCGCAGCAGCACGGTCTGGGGGCCGGCCTTCCAAGCGTGCGGGATGCGCTCTTGATTGCCGTCCAGTCCGCCGACTGCACCGGGGATGAAATCGATGCCGGGCGACAGCACCAGGCGGTCGTAGCCCAGCGAACCGTTCCGCGCCGTGGCGACCGTGCGCTTGTCGGTGTCGATGGCGGTGACTTCGTCGGTGACGATACGAACGCCCCATTTCGACTTCAGGTTGTCGTAGCCGACCGTGATGTCTTCCATCTGCTTGATGCCGCCGATCACGAGGTTCGAGATCGGGCACGAGATGAAAACGGGGTTGCGCTCGATCAGCGTCACGTCGACCGTGCCATTGCTCCACATGCGCAGGTACTTGGCCGCGGTCGCGCCGCCGTAGCCGCCGCCGACGATGACGACGTGGCCCCGGCTCTTGCCGCCCGCCGTGGCACAGGCGGACAGTCCGGCGAGCGTGGTGCTGCCTGCTGCGGCGATGCCGGCGGTCTTGAGAAAATCGCGTCTGGTGAACATCGTCCTGTCTCTCCCTTATTTCTGCGCCGCGAACCAGGCGGTGATGAGCGTGAGCTGTTCATCGGTGTAGCCCTTGACGATCTGGTGCATGATCGTCGCCGGCTTGTCGCCCGACTTGAAGTCCATCAGCTTCTGCATCAGCTTGTCCTGGGCTTCACCGGCGAGAGAGTCCATGCCGCCGACGCTGTGTCCGTTGGTGCCGTGACAGTTCGCGCAGGTGGCGGCGAGGTTGCGGGCCAGATTGGGGTCCTGGGCCTGCGCCGCAGCGCTGAGCCCGACGAGGCCGAGCATGGCCAGGGCGTGCTTGAGATTCACAAGGATGTCCCTCCGATTCTTGTACCGATATGGAGTGCGCCAGGCCCCGAAAGGGCCGCCCGGCGCGCATTCTGTGTGCAGGCGAGGGCCGGCGACGCAGAGTATAGCCACATCGATGCTGCGGCATGCGCAAGCTTTCCGCATTGCTTTGCAGGAATCGCGGCCAATGCTGCGCTGCATAAATATTAGTTCTTGACTATATTTTGATGCGCTTTTAGATTGAGTCTAAATAGGCAAATGCATTCATAAGCATTACTGATAGCGTATCCGGAGGGGGGATTGCACGCATGGCAGACATCGAT
Source organism: Thauera butanivorans (assembly GCF_048398245.1). Classification (NCBI taxonomy): domain Bacteria; kingdom Pseudomonadati; phylum Pseudomonadota; class Betaproteobacteria; order Rhodocyclales; family Zoogloeaceae; genus Thauera; species Thauera butanivorans. Next base: position 3,402,874 of record NZ_CP183038.1, on the reverse strand, counting down.
GCCCGGTTTGGCCGGGTGAGGCCGGCACCGGAGAATTTCCTCACCGCCGAGCAGATCGTGGCGGTGAAGGACGGGCGGCGGGATTTCCTGCGCAAGGCCTTTCTGGCCGCTTCGGCGGCGATGGCGGTACCCGCAGCGGTGCGCGCTGCGGGCGAGGGTGATCCTGCGATCCTGAACCTGCCGCCGTGGAGCACTTCGCTCGGCCTGCCGGTGGCGGCGAACCCCTACGGCATGCCGTCGAGGTACGAGCGCGGCCTGCGGCGGCGCGAGAGCCCGGGCCTGACACGGGTCGGCGGCTCGTCGGTGGCGTTCACGCCCTTGCAGGGGCTGTTCGGCATCATCACGCCTTCCGGCCTGCATTTCGAGCGTCATCACCAGGGTTGGCACGACGTCGATCCGTCGAAGCACCGCCTGATGATCAACGGCCTGGTCAGGACCAATGCGGTGTTCACGATGGACGATCTGATGCGCCTGCCGTCGGTGTCGCGCATCCACTTCATCGAGTGCGGCGCCAATACCGGCATGGAGTGGGGCAACGTCGCGGTGCCCACCGTCCAGTACTCGCACGGCATGATTTCCTGTTCGGAGTTCACCGGCGTGCCGCTGAAGGAAATCCTCGACATGTGCGGTGCCGACTACAAGCAAGGCCGCTACGTGCTGGCCGAAGGCGCCGATGGCTCGTCGATGACCCGTACCATCCCGATGGAACTGATCGAGTCCGGCGAAGTCTTCGTCGCCTATGGCATGAACGGCGAGATGCTGCGTCCCGAGAACGGCTATCCGCTGCGCCTCGTGGTGCCGGGCGTGCAGGGCGTGAGCTGGGTGAAGTGGCTGCGCCGCATCGAGGTCGGCGACAAGCCCTGGGCGACCAAGGACGAGGCGGTGCATTACATCGACCTGATGCCGGATGGCCTGCACCGCCAGTACACCTCGGTGCAGGAATGCAAGTCGGTCATCACCACGCCGTCGGGCGGCCAACTGCTGCTCGACAAGGGCTTCTACAACATCTCCGGCATGGCCTGGTCGGGGCGCGGCAGGATCACCCGCGTCGATGTCTCCACCGATGGCGGCATCAACTGGCGCGAGGCGCGGCTGGAGACGCCGGTGCTGTCGAAGGCGGTCACGCGCTTCAACATCGGCTGGGTGTGGGACGGCAAGCCCGCCATCCTGCAGTCGCGCGCGGTGGATGAAACCGGCCATGTCCAGCCGAGCTACGGCCAGTTGCGCAAGGTGCGCGGCACCCGGTCCATCTACCACAACAATGCCATCCAGTCCTGGAAGGTGGTCGAGTCCGGGGAGGTCAGCAATGTCCAGGTTCTGTAAGACGCTGATCGCTCTCGGGATCCTTGCCGCCGCGGCTTCGGCGGCAGCTTTCGATCGCTATCCGGGCATCGGCCGCGCGGCGACCGAGGCCGAAGTGCGCGCCTGGGACATCGACGTGCGGCCGGATTTCACCGGCCTGCCGAAAGGTTCCGGCGACGTCGATCGCGGCATGGAATTGTGGGAAGCTCATTGCGCGAGCTGCCACGGCATCTTCGGCGAGTCCAACGAGGTGTTCACACCTATCGCCGGCGGCACCACGCTGCAGGACATCGAGACCGGCCGCGTCGCGGCGCTGATCGATGGCTCCTTCCCGCAGCGCACAACCTTGATGAAGGTACCGACGGTGTCGACGCTGTTCGACTACATCCAGCGCGCGATGCCCTGGACTGCGCCGAAGTCGCTCGCGCCCGACGACGTCTATGCGGTTCTTGCCTACCTGCTGAACCTGGGCGAAATCGTGCCGGTCGACTACGTGCTGAGCGACGAGAACATCCACGAAGTGCAGGCGCGCATGCCCAACCGCAACGGCATGACGACCGAGCACGGCATGTGGCCGGGCGCGCCCTCGTCCGGTGGCGGCCTCGGCAACGGTGGCAAGCCCGACGTCGTCAATGTGGTCTGCATGAAGGACTGCAAGGAGAAGGTGGAGATCGCCTCGGCGCTGCCCGACTATGCGCAGGATGCCCACGGCAACCTGGCGGAGCAGAACCGCCCGGTGGGCCAGACGCGCGGCAAACCCACCGGCGCGCCGGAGCCTGCGGAAGGCAGCGATGCCGTCGCCGCAGCCTCCGCCGTGCTGGCGCTTGCCAACGAAAAGGGTTGCATGGCCTGCCATGGCGTCGAGAAAGGGATCGTCGGTCCCGGTTACAATGAAATTGCCCAAAAATACCGGGGGCAGGCCGATGCCGCGGCGAAGCTGGCCGCCAAGGTGAAGGCCGGCGGCCAGGGCGTCTGGGGGGCGGTGCCGATGCCGCCCCAGGGGCATGTCGCCGACGGCGACATCGAACGGCTGGTCGAATGGATTTTGCAGGGCGCGAAAGCGCAGTAACAGCTCTATAAGGAGAGACGGGATGAATCATCAACGCAGGGATGCCCTGAAGGCAGGTGGTGGCCTGGGGGTGCTCGGGCTGCTGGCCACGGTGGGCCTGATCAGGCCGGAAACGGCTCACGCGGCCTGGAACGAGCAGGCCTTCGGCGCCAAGAGCCTGGATGCGGCGTTCGAAGTGCTCGGTGCCGGCAAGCCGGCCGTGAGCGACGACGTGGTCCTCAACACGCCGGACATCGCCGAGAACGGTGCCGTGGTACCGGTCGGCGTGGTCAGCAAGCTTCCGGGAACCGAATACGTCGCGATCATGATCGAGAAGAATCCGTACATGCTCGCCGCCAGCTTCACGATTCCCGAAGGTACCCAGGCCGAGGTGCAGACGCGCGTCAAGATGGGGCAGACCTCGGACGTCTATGCCCTGGTCAAGGCCGACGGCAAGTTCTACATGGCCAAGAAAGAAGTCAAGGTCACGCTCGGCGGCTGCGGCGGCTGATCGACGAAGAGATTCAGGAGAAATATCGAAATGGCAAGCCCGATGCGTATTCGCGCCGCCGCCAAGGATGGCGTCACCGAAGTCCGTGTGCTGATGTCGCACGTCATGGAAACCGGCCAGCGCAAGGATTCGTCCGGCGAAGTGATTCCGGCCCACTTCATCACCGAACTGACCGCCAGGCACAACGACAAGCTCGTGCTGAGCGCCGAATTCGGCCCGTCCGTTTCCACCAATCCCTATCTCGCCTTCAAGTTCAAGGGGGGCGAGAAAGGCGACAAGGTCACCGTCAGCTGGGTGGACAACAAGGGCGACTCCCGCACCGACGAAGCCCAGATTGCCTGATGCCCGTCGTGTCCGCAGCCAGGCGGGGGCGGCAAGGACGAGCCCAGGCGAGTAACGGAGAGCATGGCGGCATGGAAGCCATGGAGGAGAAAAAATGAGAAAACGAATCAAGGCCGTCGCCGTGTGCGTCGGCATTGCCCTGACGGCGCCCGCGTCGGCGCAGGAAGAACTCAATTTCGACGCTTATCGCGAGATGCTGGCGGATGGAAATCCGGCCGAACTCTACGAAATGGAAGGCGAGGAACTGTGGCGCACCGCGCGCGGACCGAAGAACGCCACGCTCGAACAGTGCGACCTGGGCCTTGGAGCGGGCGTGGTCGCGGGTGCCGCAGCGCAGTTGCCGCGCTACTTCGAGGACGCGGGCAGGGTGCAGGATCTCGAAACGCGCCTGATGTACTGCATGGATACGCTGCAGGGCATTCCGTCCAAGGAGATCATCGACGGAAAGTTCCTGCAGGGCGAGCGCGCAAGGCTGGCGGCGCTGGTGGCCTATGTCGTCACCCACTCCAAGGGCGAGAAGATTGCCGTTGATCTGTCGCACCCGAAAGTGAAGGAGATGTACGAGCTCGGCGAGCGGACTTTCTACTACCGGCTCGGGGTCATGGACTTCTCCTGTGCGTCCTGCCACAGCCAGGACGGCAAGCGCATCCGCGCCACCCAATTGCCCAACATCACCACCCGTGAAGGCGCGGCCGAAGGCTGGGGTTCGTGGCCGGCCTACCGGGTGTCCAGCTCGCAGTTCTGGACCATGCAGCACCGCCTGTGGGACTGCTTCCGCCAGCAGCGTGCGGCCGAGCCGATCTTCGGTTCGGACGTGATCATCGCGCTGTCAACCTTCATGGCGGGCAAGGGCAACGGCATCGAGGCCAAGTGGCCCGGCGTCAAGCGCTGAGGGAGCGAACGACATGAAAAAACTGTTCATTGCCGTGCCGCTGGCGCTGTGCACTTCCGTCGCCGTGGCCGACGAACTGCAGACCAAGGTCGAGGAGATGATGCTGACCTCCTTCAAGGCGAACGGCATCGCCAGCCTCGACCGCCAGAAGCAGGACGAGATCCAGCAAGCGTGCTCCAGCCCGACGCCTCCGGGCGCGGAAACCATGCAGCGGCTGCAGGCCGCAGAGATGGCCAAGATCCGGTGGCCGGCCGACGGCAACTACACCGGCGGCGACTGGAAGGAAGGGCAGAAGATCGCCGCCAGCGGCCGCGGCCTGACCTGGACCGACAAGACGCCGAACAACAACGGCGGCGGCTGCTACAACTGCCACGCGATGGATCCGAACGAAGTGTCCGAAGGCACCATCGGCCCCAGCCTCGAAGGCTATGCCAAGCTTCGCGGCAACGGCGAGGAGATCGTCAAATACACCTGGGGCAAGCTGTGGAACGCCAAGGCCTACCACGCCTGCAGCGACATGCCGCGCAATGGCTACGGCGGCATCCTCACCGAAGCCCAGATCCGCCACGTGATGGCCTTCCTGTTCGACCCCGCTTCGCCGGTCAACCAGTAAGCCCCGTCCGCTGATGCCATCGCGCAGGGCCCGAGGCTCCGGCCCCGGGCCGTTTTTTTGCCGCCGGACCGCCCCAGGGCAAAACAGCCCCCTCGGGGGGGAGCAGGGGTTTCGCGGAGCACTGCTCCGTGCCTGCGGAACGGGCCGGCTGTGCAAGGCTGGCCCTCTTGCGACCCGCGCAGCGGCGGAGCGTGGGGGCATCTTTTCGTCAAAGGAATGATCCATGTCGATGAATCGTCGTGAATTCATGCAGATGCTGGCGGTGGCAGCGGCTGGTGGCATGAGCCTGCATTCGGGTTTCGCGCGCGCGCAGCAAGCGGCCGCCGCCCTGTACGACATGCCTGCGTTCGGCAATGTCAGCCTGCTGCACATGACCGACTGCCACGCGCAACTGCTGCCGATCCATTTCCGCGAGCCCAGCGTCAACCTCGGCATCGGCAACATGTCGGGCAAGGTGCCGCACCTCGTCGGCGAGCACCTGCTGAAGCACTTCGGCATCCGGCCCGGCAGCATCGAGGCGCATGCCTTCACCTACCTGGATTTCGTCGAGGCGGCGAAGACCTACGGCAAGGTCGGCGGCTTCGCCCACCTGGCGACGCTGGTCAAGCAGTTGAAGGCCAGCCGCCCCGGCGCGCTGCTGCTCGACGGCGGCGACACCTGGCAGGGCTCGGCCACCGCGCTGTGGACGAAGGCGCAGGACATGGTCGACGCCTGCAAGCTGCTCGGCGTGGATGTGATGACGCTGCACTGGGAATCGACCTACGGCGCCGAGCGCGTCAAGGAAATCGAGGAGAAGGATTTCGCCGGCCGCATCGACATCGTCGCCCAGAACGTGAAGACCACCGATTTCGAGGATCCGGTCTTCAAACCCTACGTCATCCGCAACATCAACGGCGTACCGGTGGCGATCGTCGGCCAGGCCTTCCCCTACACGCCGATCGCCAATCCGCGCTGGATGACGCCGGACTGGAGCTTCGGCATCCAGGAGCAGGGCATGCAGGAGGCGGTCGATGCCGCACGGGCGGAAGGCGCCCAGGTGGTCGTCGTGCTGTCGCACAACGGCATGGACGTCGACCTCAAGCTGGCCAGCCGCGTCACCGGCATCGACGCCATCTTCGGCGGCCACACCCACGACGGCATGCCGGCGCCGACCGTGGTGGACAACGCGGGCGGCAAGACCCTGGTCACCAATGCGGGCTCCAGCGGCAAGTTCCTCGGCGTGATGGATTTCGACGTCAGGGACGGCAAGGTGGCGGATTTCCGCTACCGGCTGCTGCCGGTATTCGCCAACCTGCTGCCGGCCGACCCGGACATGGCCGCCTTCATCGACAAGGTCCGCGCGCCCTTCCTCGAAAAACTCGGCGAGCCGCTCGCCGTCACCGAAGGCCTGTTGTACCGCCGCGGCAACTTCAACGGCTCGTGGGACCAGCTCATCGTCGATGCGCTGATCGCCGAAAAGGATGCCGAACTGGCGTTCTCGCCCGGCTTCCGCTGGGGCACTTCGCTGCTGCCGGGCGACACCATCACGATGGAGCACCTGCTCGACCAGACCGCGATCACCTATCCGTGGACCACGCTCACCGAGATGAGCGGCGAGATGATCAAGACCATCCTGGAAGACGTCGCCGACAACCTGTTCAACCCCGACCCCTACTACCAGCAGGGCGGCGACATGGTGCGGGTGGGCGGCCTGCAATATACCTGCGATCCCGCTGCGCCGATGGGGCGGCGCATCGACGACATGATGCTGAAGGGCAAGCGCATCGAGCCGGGCAAGACCTACAAGGTCGCCGGCTGGGCGCCGGTGGCGGAAGAGGCGAGGGATTCGGGCCCCGCCGTGTGGGACGTGGTGGCCAGCCATCTGCGTGCGCAGAAGGTGGTTACCCAGCAGGCGCTGAACCTGCCGGAGCTAAAAGGCGTTGGCGGCAATCCGGGCCTGGTGCTCTGAGCCCGGCCGGCGCTACGGGCGTTCGCCGACGCCGTAGCGCCGGTCGAGGCGGCCCATCACGATCACATACACCATGATGATCAGCAGATAGACCACCAGCGATCCCTGGGCGAGGATGTAGAAGCCCAGCGGAAAGCCGAGGAAGTGGATGGCGTTGAGCTCGTCGGCGAAATAGCCGGCGACGAAGGTCACGCCGAACCACACCGCCAGCAGCCCGCAGGTCAGCAGCAGGTTGCGGCGCCAGTAGGCGCGTTGCGCCGTGCTCAGTTCCGTCCTCATATCCGGTCACGGCCTCGCCGCCGGCCCGGCCGGCGGCGAGGGGTCGCGCTTCGTCCCGTGTCAGTGTGCGCCGTTGCCGCCATTGCCGTTCCCGTTGCCGGCGTGGGCCTGCGCCAACTGGCTCTGGATCTCGACCGGCGCCGCCTCGTAGCCGCCGGCGCTGAGCATGAACTCGCTTTCGCCGGCGCAGATGGATTTCAGCCGGCTTTCGAAGCCGTCCAGGCTGGCCATCGGCACGCGGGCCGAGATCAGCGTCCAGCCCGCCGTCGGGCTGTCGGTGCTGGTCAGGCGGCCGCGGCGCCCGGCCAGCTCGGCGCTGACGTCGCCGAAGCGGGCATCGGCCACCTTCACCTGCACGTCGAGCAGCGGCTCCAGCACTTGCGGCCTGGCCGCCAGCACCGCTTCGATCAGCGCATGGCGGGCCGCGGTGACGAAGGAGATTTCGTTCGAGTCCACCGCGTGATGCTTGCCGTCGGTGACCACCACGCGCAGATCCTGGAGCGGGAAGCCGGCATAAGCGCCTTCGGCCAGCGCCTGGCGCACGCCTTTCTCCACCGCCGGCATGAAGTGGGTCGGAATCGCGCCGCCCTTGACCTCGTCCGCCAGTTCGATGCCGGCGCCGCGCTCCAGCGGCTCGACGCGCAGCGCGACTTCGCCGAACTGGCCGGCGCCGCCGCTCTGCTTCTTGTGGCGGTAGCGCGCCTCGGCGGCCACGCTGATGGTCTCGCGGTAGGGAATGCTGGGCGGCGCGGTATCGAGCTGCAGGTTCCAGCGCGCCGCCAACTCGTCGAGCACGATCTTCAGGTGCTGCTCGCCCAGGCCGCGCACCACGGTGCGGCGGTTGCGGTGGTCGAAGCTCACCTCGAGGCAGGGGTCTTCCTCGGTGAGCCGGGCCAGCGCCTCGGACAGCTTCTGCTCGTCGGCCGGCTTGCGCGTCATCAGCGCGAGGCCGAACACCGGCTGCGGATAGGCGGTGGGGGCGAGATGGAAGAAGTCCTCGTCGTGCGAGTCGTGCAGCACCGCGTCGCGCGCCAACTCGTCGACGCGCGCCACTGCGCACAGGTCGCCGGGCACCGCGAGTGCGGTCTCCACCGCGGTCCTGCCCTGCATGCGCAGCAGGTGGGCGACCTTGAAGGGCTTGCGGCCGTCGCCGACGAAAAGCTGCGAACTGGGCGTGACCCTGCCCTGATGGACGCGGAACAACCCCAGCTTGCCGCGATAGGGGTCGTTGGCGATCTGGAACACGTGCGCGACCACATGGCGGTCGGCCTCGGGCAGCACCGCGACCGGCTCGGCATTGGCGCCTTCGCCTTTCAGGAAGGCCGGCGGATTGCCCTCGGTGGGATCGGGCGCGAGCTTGCCGAGGATGTCGAGCAATTCGCGCACGCCGGCGCGGCTGCGGGCGGAGACGAAGCACACCGGCACCAGATGGCCTTCGCGCAAGGCCTGTTCGAAAGGCGCGTGCAACTGTTCGGGGTCGAGCGATTCGCCCTGTTCCAGGTACTTCGCCATCAGCTCTTCGTCGAGCTCGACGATCTGGTCGACGATCGCGTCATGGGCCGCGCCGACGCTGGAGAAGGCGGTGGCGGCGTCGTTCTGCGGGGCGAAGAAGCAGTCGATGACGCGGCCGCCGTCGCTCGATGGCAGGTTGATCGGCAGGCATTCGCGGCCGAATTCGGCGACGATCGCTTCCATCAGCGCGCCGAAGTCGACGCCGCCGGCGTCGATCTTGTTCACCACGATCATGCGGCATTTGCCCTGCGCCGCTGCCATCATGCGACGGGCGACGCTTTCCACGCCGGCGGCGGCATCGATGACCACCGCGGCGGTGTCGACCGCCGGCAGCGCGACCAGCGCGCGGCCGGCGAGATCGGGCAGGCCCGGGGTGTCGAGCAGGTTGATCCAGTGTCCGGCCCATTCCAGATGCACCAGCGCCGCATGCAGCGAGTGGCCCATGGCCTTTTCCTGCGGGTCGAAGTCCGACACGGTGTCGCCGCGCTCGACGCTGCCGGCCGTACCGATCTCGCCCGCGGCGGCGAGGAGGGTCTCGATCAGCGTGGTCTTGCCGCAGCCGGCATGGCCGAACAGGGCGAGGTTGCGGATGTCGTGTACCGAGCTGGGTGTCATCGTGGGCCTCCAGGGTTGTGGAATGGCCTCAAGTGTCCGCCAGCCCGGCGCGGAAGACAATGCGAAAGGTCAACGCGTGACCTGGCAGCCGGCGGGCGGAACGGGGCGCCCGCCGGGCCTGTCTGGCGACGTGCCCCGGCTTGCCATGCAGTTGTGCGCGCTCGACGAGGACGAGCGCGAATTCGCCCTCGATACCTTGAGGCGCTTCTGCGCCTTGTCGGCGCGCCGGCGGCCGTAGCAGGCTTGCTGCCGGCTCAGGCGCTGCGCAGCCCCAGCAGCCGCGTCAGCAGGATGGCGCCGAGTGGCAGCAGCAGGCCGACCAGGGTCACGGTGACGAGCAGGGCGCCCAGGTGGCCGTAGTCGGCGGGCGTGGCGACGATACCGGTGGCGGCGTCCTTCACCTCGCGGGTGATGGTGAAGATCTGGTTCAGGTACTTGGTGCCGAGTTGCGAGGCCGACAGCGCCAGGTTGGTGAAGGAAGCCATCACGGCGAAGAAGGTCGCCTTCAGGTGGGACGGCGCGGAATTGGCGATCCACGCCAGCATCGGCACCATCGAGACTTGGCCGAGCGGCGATTCGAGCGCGGTGTTGGCGAGCGCGATGAAGCGCGCGTCCACCACGCCGCCGGTATGGGCGGCAGTCCATTCGTGCAGGCCGTGGAACATGCCGATGGCGGGCAGCGACAGCAGGGTCGAGGCGAGCGTCAGGAAGATGACGATGTCGACGATGGTCTTTTCCGCCATGAAGCGGCGGAACAGGAACAGGCCGGCCAGCGTCAGGGTGCTGACGAGCAGGTCGAGGCGGGACAGGAAGCTCTGGTCGAAACCGAGTTCGTCGATCATCCACCAGGTCATGCCGGCACCGGGCAGCGGCAGCGCGCGGAAGGCGAAGATGACGATGATGGTGCCGAGCAGCGTGCGCGCGGCCTCGGGCGAGAGTTCGCGCAGCAGCCGGTGGATCATGAAACCGATGATGGCGAAGGAGGTGGCGAAGATGATTTCCTGCGCATAGGCGAAGCCGGACAGGCCGACGCCGATGCTCAGGGCGACGAAGGCCGCGCTGCTGCCCAGGATCCACCAGTTGGCCTGGGTTTTTTCTTCCGGCGCATGAAGCATGCGCTCGATGTCGGCGGAGCTGTGCCCGCGTGCGGCCAGCCGGCGTGCTTCGCGGCGCTTGAGAACGCCCGCCAGCACCACGCCGCTGACCGACAGCAGCGGGATGACGAGCGCCAGTTCGTAGATGCGCAGGTAGATGGCGGCCTTGTCGGTTTCGGACAGATTCTCCGAACCCTGGAACATCGCCACATTGACCAGCGACACCAGCACCGAGCCACCGATGATGGCGACGCGGCCCAGCATCTGCATGGTGGTGTGCATCAGGCGCACGGTGCCGGCATCGATCGGCCGGCCGTGCTCATCGACGCGCGGCACGGCTTCGACCGTCATCGCGTCGGCGACCGCATCCTGCAGCACGTAGCCGACCGGCGACAGCAGCGTGGACAGCACGAACCAGGCTTCGGCAGGCATCACCGCGCGCATCGCGTCCGGCTTGCCGACGAGGCCGATCATGATCAGCAGGCTGACGGCGATCAGCGCGGCGCCCAGATAGACCAGCCCGGCCTTGTAGCGCCACAGCAGGTCGACCAGGTGGCCGATCGGCATTTTCAGCGACCACGGAATGTAGGCCCAGAAGGCAAGCGCGGCGAGGAAGGCCGCCGACAGGCCGAGATGGTCCTTGACGAAGAAGGTGCCGACGATGGCGGTCAAGGTCGATACGCCTGCCGCGCAATACACCATCAGCGGCGGCAGGTAGGAGAGCCGCATTTCACGGCCGAGTTCGAGAATGTTGCGGTCTATCCAGCGCTGGAAGGCGGTCAGCAAGCGTGCGTCCTCGGCATCGATTCGTTACGGCGCCAGGCGTGGAGGGGAAGCTCAGCGACCGAGCAACCGCTCCAGCCAGGGCATGATCCAGGGCAGGGACAGCGCGGTGAGGAGACCGTTCAGTCCCATCGCCAGCGCGGCGAAGGCGCCCGCCTGCTCGCTGACCTGGAAGGCCCGTGCAGTGCCGATGCCGTGCGATGCCAGGCCGATGGCAAAGCCGCGGACGGCGTAGTCGTCGATGCGCAGCCAGCGGTAGAGATAGGGGGCGCAGACGGCACCGAGCACGCCGGTCAGCATCACCAGCGCCGCGGCCAGCGCCGGCAGGCCGCCGAGCGGCTCCGCCACCGCCATCGCGATCGGCATGGTCACGCTCTTGGGCGCGAGCGACATCAGCGAAGGCTGGCTGGCACCGAGCAGGGCGCCGATGCCATAGGCCGACAGTGCGGCCGTCAGCGAACCGACCGCCAGCGCGATCATCAGCGGCCCGGCCATCGCCTTCAGGCGCGGCCACTGGGCGTAGAGCGGGATGGCGAGCGCCACCGTTGCCGGGCCGAGCAGGAAATGCACGAACTGGGCACCGTCGAAATAGGCGCCATAGTCCATGCCGCTCAGGGCCAGCACCGTGGCCACCATCATGATCGCGAGCATCACCGGGTTGGCGAGGGGGTGGTAGCCGGCACGCTTGTACAGCCAGAAGGCGGCCTGGTAGGCGACCAGCGTCAGCGTCAGGCCCAGCAGCGGCGAGGCCGACAGGTAGACCCAGAGTTCGGTCAGGCGGGGGGTCATGGTTGTGCGCTCCCGCCGGCCTTGCGCCGCTTGATCAGCGCGTCGAGCACCAGCGCGGTGACGACGATGGCAAGGAAGGTGCTGCCGACCAGCGCGGCGGCCAGCGGCAGCCATTCGGCCGCGATCAGGTCGCCATAGAGCACGATGCCGGTGCCGCCGGGGATGAACAGCAAGGACAGGTGCTGCAACAGCTTGCCGGCGGACTGGCGCAGGTTTTCGCCCGGCCCGCCGCGCAGCAGCAGGGCGAGGAAGAGCAGTGCCATGCCGATCACCGGGCCGGGCACCGGCAGGCCGAGCCCGCGTGCGATGACTTCGCCGGCGAGCTGGAACACGAGTAGCAGGGTAAGGGCTGCGATCATGGGATTCGTGAATGTGGCGGAGGGTGGGGGTGGAAAAGGGGGGGCCTATGCCGGCAGCAGCGCATGGCCCGCAGTGCGCAGCGCGATGCCGCAGACAGCGCCCAGCGCGGCGGGTTTCCATACCCGGGCCACGCGTGGCCCGGCCGAGATCAGGACGGCGACGCCGGCCACGTCCAGCGGGTGGATCAGGAAGCCGGCACTGGCATTGAGGGTGGCCACGCTGGCCGCGCCGGATTTCAGCATCTCGTCCATCACGCCCATCATCGCCGTGCCGCCGGCGATGCACTTGGTCAGGGTCAGCAGGATCAGCGCGGGATCGATGCCGAGGAAATTCAGCACTGGCGTCAGCGCGCCGGTCAGCGCGTCGATCGTGCCGCTGGCGCGCAGCGCCATCACGGCCACCAGTGCCAGCACCAGCATCGGGATCGAGCCGACGGAAATCTTGAAGGCTTCGGCGCCGGCACGGTTGATGACGTCGAGCACGCCCTTGGCATCGTCGGCGACGCGGTGGTGCAGGGTTTCGTCGAGCTTCGCTTCGCTTGCCGACAGGCGGCGGCCGAAGCCATGGTAGGTCACTGCCGCGGCGACGATGCCGCCCGCCAGCGATAGCAGCAGCGCCGGCCCGAAGGACAGGCCCATCGCGGCCATCGGGAAGGTGACGTTGGCCTGCGCCATCGCCATCACCAGCGCCAGCGTGGCAGCGAGGTGGCGGTCCGAGGCGCCGCGACTTTCCATCATCGTCAGCGTCGCGATCGGCGCGGCGAAGCTGACGAAGTTGATCTGCACGGCGGCGAACACCCCCAGCCCGGTCAGGCCGGCCGGCCGCAGCAGCGGGGCGAGCCGGGCGACGAGCCAGTCGAGCATGCCGCGTGCTTCGAGCAGGCGCATCAGCGACAGCATCACGACCATGATGGGCAGCAGCACGAACAGCGCCAGCTCCACCGCGGAGCGGCCAGCCTCGAGGATGATCTGGGTGAGGAGGTCCATGGTCTTGGGGTGGCGGGCTGGCGAAGAGCCTCGAGCTGAAGGGATGCGTGGCGGCGCGGGGGTCGATGATAAAGGCTGGCAGGGCGGCGGTCGAATGCTGGCAAGCGGCGAGGGCCGCGCACTCAGCCTTCAGCCCGCCCGTCCTGGCCACGGCGGAACACCCGCACGCCAAAACTGACGCCCGCCACCAGCAGCGCGATGCCGGCTGCCTCCGCCAGCGTGGGCCAGCGCTGGTACCAGATGAAGGCATAGAGCAGGGCTGCGAGCGTTTCGAACACGATCATCTGGCCCACCAGGGCGGCGGGCAGCAGGTGGCTGGCCTTGTTCCACAGCAAGGTGCCGAGCCAGGAGGCGGCGAGACCGAGCAGCAGGCACATGCCGGCGAAGAGTGCCGGCCGCGGGCCCAGCGGCCAGTCGAAGCTGCTGCCGGGCACCAGCTCGTTCCATGCCGCGTAGCCGATGCCGGCCAGCAGCGCGATCGGCAAGGTCGCGAGCCCCTGGGCGGTGGCCCAGGGGCGCGACAGGCCCGGACCGCGTGCGCGCAGCCAGCGACTGTTGCGGATCGGATACCAGGTCCAGCAGGCAAGGGCCAGGACGGCAAAGGCGAGTCCCGGCAGGGTATCCGTGTGCAGGCTGGCGTCGGCTCCGCCACCGCTGTCGCCATGCACGACCAGCAGCCCGGCCAGGATCAGTACCAGCGGCAGCAGCAGCCGCGACCAGCGTACGGCGTCCCCGCCGCCGCGGTCGGCGAGGTTGGCGCACACGGCGATCACCACCGGCAGCGTGCCGATGATCAGCGTGGGCAGCGGCGCGCCGGCAAGCTGGATGGCGGTGGCCAGGGTGGCGTAGTAGAGCAGGTTGCCGACCAGTGCCAGTCTGGCGGCCTCGATCCAGTCGGCGCGGCTCAGGCGGCCGAGGGCGTGGCGGTCGAACCAGGCCAGGCCGAGCGCGAGGACGCCGAAGGCGAGGTAGCGGCCCACGGCGAGCATGAAACCCGGGTATTCGCCCAGCACCAGCGGGGCGAGGAACACCAGCCCCCATAGCAGGCCGGCGCCGAGCGCGGCGAGCAGGCCGGCAAGCATGCTTTCAGAGCGCCTTGCCGAAGTAATAGACCGTCAGTACGCTGCCGACGCCGATGATGAAGCGCCGCAGCCAGATCGCCGGGACCTTGCGGGCAACGGCCGCGCCCCAGTAGCCGCCGACGGTGCCGGTCAGGATCATGATGATGGTGTGCGGCCACGACACCGCGCCGGCGATGACGAAGGTGAGCACCGCCACGCTGTAGATGATGGCCGACAGCCAGTTCTTCAGCGCGTTGATCTCGAGCACGTCCTTGAAGCCCTGGATGGCGAGCGCGGCGATCATCAGGATGCCCATGCCGGCGCCGAAGAAGCCGCCGTAGATCGACACCACCAGCTGGAAAGCGAAGCCGCCCGGGCCGATGTGGTGTTCATCCGTTCCGGCGGGCGTGGGTTTCCAGCGCTTGACCAGTGCAGAGATCTGGTTGCTGAAGGCGAACAGCACCGTGGCGGCCAGAAGCAGCCACGGAATCAGCCGGGAGAAGGATTCGTTAGACGTCGCCAGCAGCAGCAGGCCGCCGGCGATGCCGCCGATGAAGGCGACGACCGACAGCATCGGCAGGCTCTTCGAGAAGCGCTTGAGTTCGCGGCGGAAGGCCCAGGCGCCGGCAAGGCTGCCTGGCCACAGCGCGACCGCGTTGCTGGCATTGGCGATGACCGGCGGTACGCCGACCGCGAGCAGCGCCGGGAACGAGAAGAAGGTGCCGCCGCCGGCGACCGAGTTCACCGCACCGGCAGCAAATGCGGCAATGCCGATGAGGGCGATTTCGAAGAGGTCGAGGCCGGCCATGGCGGGATGAGCGGAAAGACGGGAGGTTCAGGTGCGGGCGCCGGCATGCGGCAGCGTTGGCGCGGCTGCCGGGGGCATGCCCCCGGCGTCGCGTTCTGATTGGAGCGTGTCTCCTCCTGCCCCGAATGGGGGCGAAGTGTAGTGCAGGCGACCAAAAAAATGAACATGGGCGAAAAAGTTTTTTTCATCGATTTTGCGAACTCGGAATCAAAAATCGGGCTTTGCTTGAAACTGCCGTGGCAATGGGCTATAGTCCGCGCCCTCAGCCGGCATAGCTCAGTTGGTAGAGCAGCGCATTCGTAATGCGAAGGTCGGGGGTTCGACTCCTCTTGCCGGCACCAGAATCAAGCAAAAAGGCCATTCCTTCGGGGCTGGCCTTTTTGCTTTTCCGGTTCCGGCCGCGGGGGCCTGTCGCTGCGGCGCGCGGCCTGCGTGCAGAAAAGGAAGGGCATGGTGATGGTCGTCGTCGGGGCTCACATGGGTGGAGCCGGGCATGCAGGCTGATTCCTCTGGGGTACGCAGCGCCTTGCCCGGCCCGATCCGCGCGCTGGGGCACCGCAACTTCCGCTATTACTTCCTGGGGCAGGTGGTATCGATCCTCGGCACCTGGATACAGCAGGTGGCGATGTCGTGGCTGGTCTATCGGCTGACCGGGTCGGTGGCGCTGCTCGGCATCACCACGTTTGCCGCGCTGGTGCCGATGCTGGTGGTGGCCCCCCTGGCGGGGGCCTGGATCGACCGCCACGACAAGCGCCGGCTGCTGATCCTGGTGCAGGGCTTGCTGGCGCTGCAGGCCCTGTCGCTGGCAGTGCTGACCCGGTTCGAACTGGTCGGACCGGACCTGCTGGTCGCGATGTCGGTGCTGCTGGGGGGGTTGAATGCCTTCGATACGCCGCTGCGGCAGTCGCAGATCAACAGCTTCGTCGGCAACCGGGCCGATCTGCCGAATGCCCTGGCGCTGAATGCGATGGCCTTCAATTCGGGGCGTTTTCTCGGGCCGCCGCTGGCCGGACTGCTGCTCGGGCTGACTTCGGAGGCATTCTGCTTTGCGCTCAATGCCCTGTCGTTTGCCGCGCTGGCCTTCGGCGTGTGGCGGATTCGCGTGGCGCCATCGCCGCGCGCGAGCGGCAGCACGGCCTCGGTGTTCCGCGAAGGCCTGGCATATGTTTGGAGTACGTATGCGATCCGGACGCTGATCCTCACGCTGGCGATGACGAACCTGACGGCATCGAGCTATGCGGTATTGTTGCCGGTGTTCGCGAAGGATGTCTTCGCTGGCGATGCGCGCATGCTCGGCATGCTGTGGGGGGCGGCCGGCGCGGGCGCCTTCCTCGGCACGGTGTTCCTTGCCACGCGCAAGCACCTGCCCGGCCTGGTGGAGGTGATCCTCAGCGGCGCGGCGATCGGTGCGCTGGGCCTGCTGGTGTTCTCGTACAACCGTTTCCTGCCCGTCTCGCTGCTGGCCATGGGCATGCTGGGCCTGGGCATCTCGATCGGCAACGTCGCCACCAACATGCTGTTGCAGACCCTGGCGCCCGACCATCTGCGGGGGCGGGTCGTGTCCTTCTTCAGTTCGACGCGCTTCGGTTTCGACGCCATCGGCGGTCTGCTTGCCGGCTTGCTGGCGGCACAGGTCGGCGCACAGCGGGCGATGCTGATCGAGGGGTTGGTACTGGCGATGTTCGTCGTCTGGGTGCTCGGCAGCCGAAGCCGCCTGCGCGATGAGGTCGTGAGCCGGGTCTGAGCGCAGATGGCGCCTTGGGGCCGTCCGGCGGGGAGGGGCGGGCCAGGGCGGAGGGTCGGTTGTTATTGACGTTAACGTCAACGTGAACTATGTTTGCAGGCTGAGGTTCAGATATATCAGTCTACAGACGGGGAGGTTGGCGATGCAGATCGAAAACGGTGTATTCGTTGTGACCGGCGGCGGCTCGGGCCTGGGTGCCGCGACGGCGCGCATGCTGGTGGGTGCGGGGGGCAGGGTCGTGCTGGCCGATGTCAATCGCGAGGCGGGAGAGGCGCTGGCCACCGAACTGGGTGCTGCCGCGGCCTTCGTCGCCACCGACGTCACCGACGAGGCGAGCGGCAAGGCGGCGATCGATCGTGCGGTGTCGGGCTTCGGCGGCCTGAACGGCCTCATCAACTGCGCCGGCGTGGCGCCGGCCGAAAAAGTCGTCGGCCGCGAGGCGCCGCATCGGCTGGATTCGTTCGCCCGTACCGTGTCGATCAACCTGATCGGCACCTTCAACATGATCCGGCTGGCGGCCGACGTCATGAGCAAGGCCGAGGCGGACGCCGGTGGCGAGCGGGGCGTGATCGTCAACACGGCGTCGGTTGCCGCGTTCGACGGGCAGATCGGGCAGGCAGGCTATGCCTCGTCCAAGGCCGGCGTGGTCGGGTTGACGCTGCCGGTGGCGCGCGAGCTGTCGCGCTTCGGTATCCGGGTCATGGCGATCGCGCCGGGCATCATGGAAACGCCGATGCTGATGGGGATGCCCCAGGAAGTGCAGGATTCGCTGGGCAAGATGGTTCCTTTCCCGTCGCGTCTCGGCAAGCCGGCCGAGTTCGCCGGGCTGGTGCGCCACATCATCGAGAACGCCTACCTGAACGGCGAGGTGATCCGCCTCGACGGTGCCATTCGCATGGCGGCAAAGTGAGCATCGGGTGAGCTCCCCCGCCTGCGCTGCGGCGCACCGCCGCAGCGCGCGGCCGTGCAATGGCCGGGCAGGGGGAAATGTGCTAAAAACGGGTCATCCCGACGGGCCGCCCCGTTTCGACCGCCTCTGAAGGATGTGTCCTTCAGAGGCGGCTTCACATTGCTGTTGCCGATGACCGCTGCCGACCCTTCTGCCGTTTCTCCCCCTGTCGACTCGTCGTCCGTCGCCGCAGCCCAGGCCCAGGAGGCCGACTGCTATCACTGCGGCCTGCCCATCCCGCCCGAAACGCAGCACTATGTTCGCATCGATGGCCGCGACAGGCGGATGTGCTGTGTCGGCTGCGAGGCCGTTGCCCGCTCCATCGTCGACAATGGCCTGGTGGACTACTATCGCCACCGCGATGCAATGCCCGAGACGCGGCGCGAGGCGATGCCGGTCGAGTTGCAGGAACTCGGGCTGTTCGACCATCCGGATTTCCAGAAGAGTTTCGTCCGCCCGGTGGGCGAGCACGAGCGCGAAGCGTCGCTGATCCTGGAAGGCATCACCTGTGCCGCCTGCGTGTGGCTGAACGAGAAGCACGTCGCCCGCCAGGAAGGCGTGTCCGCGGTCGAGATCAACTATGCGACGCGGCGTGTGCGGGTGCGCTGGGACGAGCGCAGGATCAAGCTTTCCGACATTCTCGGCGCCATCCAGGCGATCGGCTACCGCGCCTATCCCTATGATGCCGAGCGTTCCGAGCAGATCGCCGACCGCGAGCGCCGCTCGATGCTGTGGCGGGTGTTCGTCGCCGGTTTCGGCATGATGCAGGTCATGATGTACGCCTTCCCCGTCTATGTGGCGGGCGAGGGCGACATGAGCTGGAACATGGAGCTGCTGATGCGCTGGGCCAGCCTGCTGCTGACCCTGCCGGTGGTGCTGTATTCGGCGGCGCCCTTCTTCCAGCGTGCGGTGCGCGACATCCGCCTGCGCCGGCTGGGCATGGACGTGCCGGTCGCGGTGGGCGTGGGCAGCGCCTTCCTTGCCAGCCTGTGGGCGACACTGACCGATGGGCCGGAAGTGTATTTCGACTCGGTGACGATGTTCGTGTTCTTCCTGCTGGGCGGGCGCTACCTGGAGATGGTGGCGCGCCAGAAGGCGGTGCGCGGCGTCGAGGAACTGGGCAAGGTGCTGCCGTCCTTCGCCGAGCGGCTGGCGGGCTGGCCCGAACAGCTCGTCGCCGAGCGCGTGCCGGCGTCGCAACTGGCGGCGGGCGACGTGCTGCGGGTCCGCCCGGGTGAAGTGATCCCGGCCGATGGCGTCGTCGTCGAGGGCGTGGGCGACGTCAACGAGGCCTTGCTGACCGGAGAGAGCCTGCCCGTCGCCAAGCGGGCCGGCGATCTGCTGACCGGCGGCAGCATCAACGTGTCGTCGCCGCTGCTGTTCCGCGTCGAGCATGTCGGCGACGAGACGCGGCTGGCGGCCATCCGCCGGCTGATGGAGCGTGCGGCGACGGAGAAGCCGCGCGTCGCGACGCAGTCCGACAAGGTGGCGGAGTGGTTCATCGTGACGCTGCTGGCGCTGGCCAGCCTGACCGGGATCGCGTGGTATTTCATCGACAGCGAACGGGCCTTGTGGGTGTTCGTGTCGGTGCTGGTGGTTGCCTGCCCGTGCGCCCTGTCGCTGGCCACGCCGACCGCGCTCACCGTGGGCACCGACGCCATGGCGCGCATGGGCGTGCTGGTCACGCGCGGCCATGCCATCGAAACGCTGGCCAATGCCACGCACTTCGTGTTCGACAAGACCGGCACGCTGACCCACGGGCGTATGCGGCTGGACGAGGTCCTGCCGCTCGGCGGGCGGAATGCAGCCGAACTGACCGCGCTGGCCGCGGCGATCGAACAGGGCTCCGAACATCCGGTGGCCGCCGGCCTGCGCGAGGCGGCGCAGGACATGGCGCTGCCGGCGGTGCACGCGCTGCGTGCCGAGACGGGGCAGGGCATGCAGGGGGTCATGAATGGCGAGGCATTCTGGATCGGCCGCCCCCAGTACGTCGCCGAGGCTGCCGGGCTGACGCCGCCCACCGTGCTCGAAACCTTCGCCGAGCGCGGCGGAACGGTGGTGGCGCTGGCTTCCGCCGCGGGCTGGCAGGGATTGTTCAGGCTGGCCGATACGCTGCGTGCCGGGGCCGGCCCCCTGGTGCGGCAGCTTGCCGAGGACGACATCGAGCTCGGCGTGCTGTCCGGCGACGCACCGCGTGCGGTTGCCGCGGTCGCGGATGAACTGGGCATTGCCGAAGCGCATGGCGGCATGAGTCCGCAAGGCAAGCAGGCCTGGATCGCCGGCCTGCAGAAGACGCCGACGGCGGTGGTGGCGATGGTCGGCGACGGCGTCAACGATGCGCCGGTGCTGGCCCAGGCCCACGTCTCGGTGGCGATGGGCGGCGGCACGGAACTGGCCCGCAACCAGGCCGACATCGTGCTGCTCAACGAAAACCTCGGCAGCCTCGGGCAGGCGGTGCTGCTTGCGCGCAAGACGCTGCGGATCATCCGCCAGAATCTGTGGTGGTCCTTCGCCTACAACTTCACTTCGGTGCCGCTGGCGATGCTGGGCCTGGTCACGCCCTGGATGGCCGGTGTCGGCATGGCCGGCAGCTCGCTGCTGGTGGTGTTGAACGCGATGCGCCTGCAGCGCGTGCCGCGCACCGGCAAATAAGGGAATGGACGAACCCCGACATGGAAGCAAGCCTGTATCTCCTCATCCCGCTCTCCGTGGTGCTGGTGTTCGTCATCGGAGGATTGTTCTGGTGGTCCCTGCGCAACGGCCAGTACGATGACCTGGAGGGCCCGGCCTATCGCCTGCTGCTCGACGATCGCGATGAACTTCCCCAGGGCGACGAGGCTCCGGAGCGCAAGGATGGGGAAGCGGCGAAGGAGCGGGAGCCCTGAAGGAAATGCCTGCGGGTTGACCTATGTCAACTTGGCTTTTGCCCGTTGCGGCACACTTCGTCTCAAGGGTTTCAAGCGACTGCGCGGCAGCGGTCCGAAACAGGATTTTTTGTCTCTCTGTTGGGGTTGGGGGTGCGTTGATTCGCACCCTTTTTTTTCGCCTGCGAATCTTGCCTCCACCTGCAGAACGGTGTCTGCAGCCAGCGTGAATACGCCGCTCGGCTTCCTCCTGCTGACACACTGCAATACAATGTTGATCTGTATCAAATTGAGGTCTCGATCCCTGCGTATCCTTCGTCCCGGCATTTGGGGCGTGCGCATCCGGTCGGGTGGCGTGGCTCAAGAAAGGGTTTTCAACTAAGAGGTGACTCACATGCAATCGCAAGCGACTTATAACTATAAAGTCGTGCGTCAGTTCGCCATCATGACGGTGGTGTGGGGCATCGTGGGCATGCTGGTCGGCGTCATCGCCGCGGCACAGCTCGTGTGGCCTGAACTGAACGTTCACGAATTCCTGCATTTCGGCAGGCTCCGTCCGCTTCATACCAATGGCGTGATCTTCGCATTCGGCGGTTGCGCGCTGTTCGCCACGTCCTATTACGTGGTGCAGCGAACCTGTCATACCCGGCTGTTCGCGCCGGGCCTGGCCGCCTTCACCTTCTGGGGCTGGCAACTGGTCATCCTGCTGGCCGTGATCACCCTGCCGCTCGGCTACACCAGCTCGAAGGAATATGCCGAACTCGAGTGGCCGATCGACATCCTGATCGCGATCGTCTGGGTGTCCTACGCAATCGTGTTCTTCGGCACCATCGCCAAGCGCAAGGTCTCGCACATCTACGTCGCGAACTGGTTCTTCGGCGGCTTCATCCTCACCGTCGCGCTGTTGCACATCGTCAATAGCGCCGCGATTCCCATCTCGATGACCAGCATGAAGTCCTACTCCGCCTATGCCGGCGTGCAGGACGCGATGGTCCAGTGGTGGTACGGCCACAATGCGGTGGGCTTCTTCCTGACCGCGGGCTTCCTGGGCATGATGTACTACTTCGTGCCGAAGCAGGCCGACCGTCCGGTGTATTCCTACCGCCTGTCCGTGGTGCACTTCTGGGCGCTGATCTTCACCTACATGTGGGCCGGCCCGCACCATCTGCACTACACCGCGCTGCCCGACTGGACCCAGTCCGTCGGCATGGTGTTCTCGCTGATCCTGCTGGCACCGTCCTGGGGCGGCATGATCAACGGCGTCATGACTCTGTCGGGCGCCTGGCACAAGCTGCGTACCGATCCGATCCTGAAGTTCCTGATCACCGCGCTGTCGTTCTACGGCATGTCGACCTTCGAAGGCCCGATGATGTCGATCAAGACCGTGAATGCGCTGTCGCACTACACCGACTGGACCGTCGGCCACGTGCACTCGGGCGCGCTGGGCTGGGTGGCGATGATCTCGATCGGCTCGATCTACTTCCTGCTGCCGCGCATGTACGGCAAGACCGAGATGTACAGCGTCAAGCTGATCAACGCGCACTTCTGGATCGCCACCATCGGCATCGTGCTCTACATCGCTTCGATGTGGATCTCGGGCGTGATGCAGGGGCTGATGTGGCGTGCCACCAACGCCGACGGCACGCTGACTTATTCCTTCGTCGAGAGCGTCAAGGCCAGCTATCCGTTCTGGACCATCCGCTTCATCGGCGGTGTGCTGTTCCTCGCCGGTATGCTGATCATGTTCTACAACATGGTGAAGACCATCGCCGGCCAGAAGGCCTATGAAGCGCCGGTGCTCGCACCCGCGGCTGCTCACGCCTGATCGGAGAACGACAAACATGGCTCAATCGAAACACGAAAAAATCGAGCGCAACGTATTCCTGATGATCGTCCTGTCGCTGATGACCGTCAGCGTGGGCGGTCTGGTGGAAATCGTGCCGCTGTTCTTCCAGCACTCGACGACGACGGCAATCGACCAGAAGGGCAATGCGCTCGACGTCAAGCCCTACGACCCGGTGCGCCTGGTCGGCCGCGACATCTACATCCGCGAAGGCTGCTACAACTGCCACTCGCAGATGATTCGTCCGTTCCGCGCCGAAACCGAGCGCTATGGCCATTATTCGGTGGCGGGCGAGTTCATCTACGACCATCCGTTCCAGTGGGGCTCCAAGCGTACCGGTCCCGATCTGGCGCGTGTCGGCGGCCGCTATTCCGACGAATGGCAGCGGGCGCACCTGCTCAACCCGCGCGACGTGGTGCCCGAATCGAACATGCCTGCGTTCCCCTGGCTCGATCGTCCGGTCAAGGCCGACGACATCCAGCTGAAGATGCGTGCGCTCAACAAGGTGGGCCTGCACAAGTACAGCGAGGAAGAGATCGCCGCCGCGCCCGCCGCCCTCGAGGGCAAGACCGAACTGGACGCCATCATTGCGTACCTGCA
Source organism: Thauera butanivorans (assembly GCF_048398245.1). Classification (NCBI taxonomy): domain Bacteria; kingdom Pseudomonadati; phylum Pseudomonadota; class Betaproteobacteria; order Rhodocyclales; family Zoogloeaceae; genus Thauera; species Thauera butanivorans. The sequence goes on along the minus strand of NZ_CP183038.1, from coordinate 3,379,931 downwards.
GGGTCTGGGCACTGCGATTTCGGACTTTAAGTAAGGGTCGAGGCGCGCCGTGGATATCAATGACCTCAGAAGCCTGTTCACTGTTCTGGGCTTGCTATGCTTCCTGGGCATCGTCGTCTGGGCATACAGCAAGCACGCCAAGAAGGGATTCGACGAGGCGGCGCGCCTGCCCCTGAGCGATGATGACCTGCCGGCCTCCGATCGCCGGCAAGACCAAGAGGGAAAAGCAAATGGCTGACTTTATCAGCGGTTTCTGGAACATGTATGTGATGGTCCTGGTGGCCCTCTCCATCCTGTTCTGCGTGTTCGTGCTGGCGTCGAACATGACCAAGCGCGAAAAGGGGCCGGTCGAACTGCACGGCCACGTGTGGGACGAGACGATCGCCGAATACAACAATCCGCTGCCGCGCTGGTGGATGTATCTGTTCTGGCTCACGATCATCTTTGCCGTCACGTATCTGGCGATCTATCCGGGCTTCGGCGACGTGAACCAGCACCGCGGCCAGTGGGCGCAGTACGACGCCGAAATGGCCAAGGCCGAGGAGCGCTACGGCCCGATCTTCGCCAAGTACCGCGAGATGGACGTGATGGCCGTGGCTGCCGATCCGGAAGCGAACGCGATGGGCAAGCGCCTGTTCCTGACTTACTGTGCGCAGTGCCATGGTTCAGCTGCACAGGGCAACAAGGGCTTCCCCAACCTGACCGACGACGAATGGCAGTGGGGCGGTGATCCCGAGGCGATCAAGGCCACCATCACCGGTGGGCGCATGGGGATCATGACGCCCTTCGGCCCGATCCTGGGCGGGGAAGGTGTCAAGGACGTTGCCAACTACGTCCGTTCGCTGTCGGGCCTGGCGCACGACTCGCTGCGCGCCCAGCGCGGCAAGGAGGCCTTCGACACCAATTGCGTGGCCTGCCACGGCGCCGATGGCACCGGCAACCCGATGCTCGGCGCGCCCAACCTGGCCAACAAGGCCTGGCTGTACGGTTCGTCCGAAGCGACCATCGTCGAGACCATCACCCATGGCCGCACCAACCAGATGCCGGCCTTCGGCGAGTTCCTCGGCGAGGACAAGGTCCACCTGCTGACGGCCTACGTGCTGAGCCTGAGCAAGCAGTAACAGTCGGTACGGTAAAAGCAGTTCCATCCCCGGGAGGAGGGGGTCCTCCCGGGGTTACCCATAAAACAAGAACAAGAATTCATCGGTCAGAGGCACCATGAGCAGCCCATCCCCACAGCCGAACAAATCGGCCAAGCAGAATTCTTCCCAATCGAGCGACTCGCTCTACGAATCACGCCGCAAGCTTTACGTGCGCGCCGTCACCGGCCTGTTCGCCAACTGGCGCTGGGCCTTGGTGTGGATCACGCAGATCGTTTTCTACGGATTGCCGTGGCTGACCTGGAACGATCGTCAGGCAGTCCTGTTCCATCTCACCGAGCGCAAGTTCTACATCTTCAACTGGGTGTTCTGGCCGCAGGACGTGCTCTTCCTCGCCCTGCTGCTGATCATCTCCGCCTACGCGCTGTTCTTCTTCACTGCAATCGCTGGCCGCCTGTGGTGCGGCTACGCTTGTCCGCAGACGGTGTATACCGAGATCTTCATGTGGTTCGAGCAGAAGATCGAAGGCGACCACAGCAAGCAGCAGAAGCTCGACAAGATGCCGATGAACGGCGAGAAGGCGCTCAAGCGGACGGCCAAGTATTTCGTCTGGGGGCTGTTCTCGCTATGGACCGGGTTCACTTTCGTGGCCTATTTCTCGCCGCTGAAGGAATTGCTGGCCGCCGTGCCGGGCTTCACCTTCGGGCCATGGGAAGCATTCTGGATCCTGTTCTATGCGGGCTTCACCTATCTGTTCGCAGGTGTGATGCGCGAGCAGGTGTGCAAGTACATGTGCCCCTACGCCCGCTTCCAGGCGGTGATGTTCGACCCCGACACCCTGGTCGTCACCTATGACGAAGGGCGTGGCGAACCGCGCGGCTCGCGCCGGAAGGGGGTCGATCCCAAGACGGTGGGCAGGGGAGACTGTATCGATTGCAGCATCTGCGTCCAGGTCTGTCCGACCGGAATCGACATCCGGCAGGGCCTGCAGTACGAGTGCATCGGCTGTGGGGCCTGTATCGACGCCTGTGACCAGGTGATGGACAAGATGCAGTACCCGCGCGGCCTCATCCGCTATTCGACCGATAACGCGGTGAAGAAAGGCTGGGGGCGCAAGGAGATACTCGGGCACGTCCTCCGTCCCCGTACATTGATCTATGGCTTCGTGCTTGCGGTAATGTGCGTCGGATTCGTGCTGCTGCTCGCGAACCGCGAGCCGCTGCGGGTCGACGTGATTCGCGACCGCTCCTCGCTCGGGCGCGAGATCGAAGGCGGCATGATCGAAAACGTGTATAACCTGCATGTGATCAACATGTCCGAAGCGTCGCGCAGCTTCCGCATCGATGTCGTGGGCATTCCCGGGGCCAGGATCGGCAGCGCGCAAAGCGTCGAGGTCGGCCCGGCAGCAACGCATTCGCTGACGACCCAGGTCCTCGTGCCTTACGATCAGGGCCAGCCCGGAGCGAACACGATTGCCTTCCAGATCACCGCGGAAGATGATTCCGGCCTGAGCATCACAGAAGAAACGACTTTCCTCATTCCAAGATGAATACGACCTTGACAGAGAAGACGCCGCCGCCGTGGTACAAGCAGGGTTGGCCCTGGTTCCTGATCAGCTTCCCGGCGATTGCAGTCGTCGCCGGGATCGCGACCCTGGTGATCGCCATCAATACCTTCGATGGCATGGTGGTCGATGATTACTACAAGGAAGGGCGTGCCATCGTGCAAACGATGGAGCGTGCCGAGCATGCGAAGGAGCTCGGCCTGAGGGCGCACCTCGTCGTGCGCAGCGACTCGATCCGGATCGAACTCGATGCGCTCGATACGTCGAACTTGCCCGAGCGCCTTCTCCTCACCGTTTCGCATCCCACGCGTGGCGGCATGGACCAGGAAATTCTGCTCGAAGGTGCCGGCGGCGTTTACCAGGCTGCACTGGCGCCCCTGAGCACCGGGCGCTGGCTGTTCCTGCTGGAGGACGAGGCTCGCAGCTGGCGTATGAGCGGGGATACTTACATTCCGACGGAGACGGAAATCTGGATCGATCCAGCAGCTGCTTGAGCCGTTTACCGGCTATATTGAAAGGACACCCCGACTGCGGCCTGGCAGTGTGCCGGCCTGCCCAGCCTGTCCATGCTCGCCTTCCCCATCGGCAGGGCGAACGGTCTGCTTCCGGCGCGGAAGCCGAATGGCCGGAACGGACTGCTGAGAGCAATGTCATGATTCTCCCGTGCGAAGGAGAGATGCGATGCTGAAATGGATACAGGTGCTGTGGCCGTCATTCCTGGTGGCGGCGATGGCAGAGGCGGTCTTCTTTACCGTGATCGATCCGCAACAGCTCTACCTGTTCGGGCAGCCGGTCGACTATGGCGAACTGGCGACCTATTCGATCGGCTTTCTCGGCTTCTGGCTGGTATGCGCGGCCTCCAGCCTGTGCACGATCTTTTTGCAACGCAGTGCCAGTGAGCTGAATCGGCGGAATTGACGTCCCGCTGCCAGGCCCGGAAATGCAGAACGGCCCTCACGGGCCGTTCTGCATTTCCGGGGGAGTTGTCGAAGCTCGCCGTTCAGCGATAGACGAGGACCGGGATCTTGCTGTGCGTCAGCACTTTCTGGGTTTCGCTACCGAGCAGCAGGCCGGCGATGCCGCGGCGGCCGTGCGAAGCCATGAAGATGAGATCGCAGCCATGGCGGTCGGCGGCATCGATCACTGCCTCGTAAGGTATTTCGTTGACGACCGTATCGGTCGCCGCCACGACGCCTGCGCTGTCGGCAACGGCTTTTGCCTTGTCGAGGATGGATTGTGCTTCCGCTGCCGCGGATTTTGCGAACTGTTCCGGCGTGGTGGGGTCGATCAAGGCGCCTTCGCCGTAGATCGGCATCGGAAAATCGGGCTGGGCGTAGAAGAATGTGACGCGCGCCCCGGCTTCACTGGCGAAGGTCACTGCACGGGAAACCGTGCTTTCCGACAGTGCGGAACCATCGGTGGGAACGAGGATGTGCTTGAACATGGCGTATCTCTCCTGTCGGTTGGGTGCAATTCGATTATAGCTGGCTGTGCCGCGGCATCGGGTTTGACGAGCGTCAAACGGTCTGCCGTTCGAGGGGTGCATCGTGCATGGCAAGGGGATAGACGATGAAACTGAGCTTCATGGGTGCAGCCGGCGAGGTGACGGGATCGTGTCTGCGGGTTGACCACGAGCGCGGGAGCTTTCTCGTGGACTGCGGCCTGTTCCAGGGGGGACGGACGGCGGAGGGGCGAAATCGCCGTGCGCTCGATTTCGACCTCCGGCAGATCGACTTCGTGCTGTTGACGCATGCCCATCTCGATCACAGCGGCCTCGTACCACGCCTCGTCGCACTCGGCTACAAGGGGCCGGTTCTGGCCACGCCCGCGACGGTGGACCTGCTCGGCATCATGCTGATGGATTCCGCGCACATCCAGGAAAAGGAAGCCGAGTGGGCCCTGCGCAATGCGCACAATCGCCGTGCCCGCCGCCGTGCGGAGATGACGCCGCTCTACACCGTCGAGCAGGCCCGCAGCAGCCTCGCCCGCTTGCGGCCCGTCGCCTACGAGACGGATTTCCGTCCGGGGCCGGGAGTGCGTTGCCGCTTTCGCGAGGCGGGGCACATCCTGGGTTCGGCGATCATCGAGATCGATGTCGGTGAAGGCACGGCAGTGAAGCGCCTGGTGGCGTCGGGCGATCTCGGCCAGCCGATGCGCCCGGTGGTGCGCGATCCGGTGCCTGTCGAGCGTGCGGATGTGCTGTGCGTGGAATCGACCTACGGCAACCGCGCCCACCGGCCGCTCGCGGCCACTTGCGACGAACTGGTCGATGCGATACAGCAGACGGTACACGGGCGTGGCGGCAATGTCGTCATTCCGGCATTCGCCGTCGGACGGACGCAGGAGATCTTGTTCGTGCTGGCCGATCTGGTGCGCGCAGGCCGCCTCGGGCCGCTGAAGGTCGTCGTCGACTCGCCGATGGCCTCGGCGGTCACGGCGCTGACCCTGGACCACCACGAACTCTGGGACGAGGAGACGCAGGCGCTCTATGCCTGGTGGCAGTCCAGCCAGGGACGTTTCGACGTCCGTTTCGTGCAGGACGTCGAAGAGTCGATGGCGCTGAACGAAGTCCGCGGTGGCCTGGTGATCATCTCCGCCAGCGGCATGTGTGACGCGGGGCGGATCCGGCATCATCTGCGCCACAACCTCGGCCGCAGCGAATGTGCGGTCGTCATCGCCGGCTTCCAGGCCGCGGGCACGCTGGGCCGCCGGCTGGTGGATGGGGCGCAGCAGGTCACGCTGTTCGGTGAGCGGGTTCCGGTGCGCGCACGCATCCACACCATTGGCGGTTTGTCGGCGCATGCCGATCAGCCGGCACTGCTCGATTGGCTGGGGCGCTTCAGGCAGGCGCCGCAGCATACCTTCGTCGTGCATGGGGAGCCGCTCGGCGCGCTGGCGCTGGCCGATGCCATCCGCGACCGGCTGGGATGGCGGCATGTGCTGATGCCCGAACCCGGGCGGCCTTACTTCATCCAGTGAACAGAATGGGAGATCGAACATGAACCAGAAGATCGGGGGGGCGGCGAAGAGGCAGGCGCGGGGAGGAAACGGAGCGGGTCGGGCCCGCTCTGCCGCGCCCCGGCCGCCGGAGTTCTACAAGACCCTGCACCGCATGAACGAAGGCCTCGCCGAGGCGGCCGATCCGCTGGGCCTGGCGGCGCCCATCGTCCATGCACAGCTCGCCTGGCTGGCCCACCCCCAGGAGCTTGCCGAGCGTGCCATGCGGCTGTCGTCCGACCTGTGGCGCCTGCAGTGGCATACCTGGAATCGCGCAGCCGGCTTGCCCAGTACCGATCCGATCGAACCGCATCAGGGCGACACGCGGTTTGCCGATCCGGTGTGGACTGAGTCCCCGACCTGGGATCTGATCAAGGAGTGGTATCTCGCCTTCACCCATCACACCCAGGACATGCTCTACGAGACGCCGGCCCTGTCGAGCAAGGAGCGGCGGCGGGCGGCGTTCTGGTGGCGCAACTGGCTCAATGCCGTGGCGCCGACGAACTTCCTGCTGACCAATCCGGTGGCTTTGCGCAAGGCGGTGGAAAGCGGCGGCGCCAGCCTCATGCGCGGCTTCGAGAATTTCTTCGCCGACCTGAAGGCGGGCGACATCAGGATGACCGATCCCGATGATTTCAAGGTCGGTGAGAACCTCGCCGTCACGCCGGGTGCGGTGATCTTTCGCAACCGCCTGCTCGAAATCATCCACTACGCCCCCAGCCAGCCGCGTATCCATGCCGAGCCGGTGGTCATCGTCACGCCCTGGATCAACAAGTTCTACGTGCTCGACCTGACGCCGAAGCGGAGCATGATCCGCTTCCTGCTCGACCAGGGGCTGGACGTCTTCATCACGAGCTGGAAGAACCCGGACGCTTCGATGCACGAGCTCACGTTCGACGACTACCTGCTCGAAGGTGTCGATACCATCGTGCGTGTCGCACGCGAGTTCACCGCTGCCCGGCAGGTCCACGCGGTGGGCTACTGCATCGGCGGCACGGCGCTGGCGATGTACATGGCCTGGGCCAACCGCCGCCATGGCGAGGATGCGGTGCCGGTCGCCGACTGGACGCTGTTCACCACCCTGGTGGACTTCCACAAGCCGGGCGACATCGAAGTCTTCATCGACAAGAGCAGCATCGACTACCTGGACAACAAGATGGCGCAGAAGGGCTATCTGGATGGGGCCGAGATGGCGGCTTCCTTCCGCCTGCTGCGCTCGAACAGCCTGATCTGGCAGTACGTGGTCAATGGCTGGCTGTATGGCGAGACGCCACCGCCTTTCGACGTGCTGTACTGGAACATGGATTCCACGCGCATGCCGTATGCGATGCATGCCTGGTATCTGCGCGAGCTCTACCTGCACAACCGGCTGATCCAGCCCAACGCCCTCGAAGTCGCCGGCGAAAAGCTCGACCTGTCGCTGATCCGCCAGCCCATGTACGCAGTCGCGGCCGAGGATGACCACATCGCGCCCTGGCGCCAGACCTTCGCCATCAACAACCACGTGGTCGGCAGCCGGCGCTACGTGCTGTCGAGCTCGGGGCACATCCTCGGCATCCTGAATCCGATCGTTCATCCGCCGAAGCGGCGCTATTGGGTCGCGGATGCACGCCGTTCCGATACCGCCGATAGCTGGCACCAACGTGCCGAGCAGCACCAGGGCAGCTGGTGGGAGGACTGGATGCGCTGGCTCAAGCCGCGCGTCGGCCCGGAGGTCGAGGCGCGGCCGGTCGCGAACGACAGCTTCCCGGCGTTGTGCCCGGCACCGGGAAGCTACGTGCTGGAGTCCTGAGCCGCGTGCTCAGACCTGGTGGCGTGCCAGGCGGGCAGGATCGTGCAGCGTGATGTGCTTGCCGTGCACGCTGATCAGGCCGGACTCGCTGAGATCGTGGAAGATTCGCGACAGGGTTTCGGGCGTCAGGTTCAGGCGCGAGGCGATCACCTGCTTGCTGGTGGGCAGGTCGATCTCGCAGGGCGAGTCGCTGTCGGCGACCTGCAGCAGATAGCCGATCACGCGCTGGATGCTCGAGCGCAGCGAGTAGGTCTCGACGTCCTGGATCAGGCCGTGCAGGCGGATCGACATGCCGGCGAGCAGCTTGTGGGCGAAGGAGGGGTCCTGGTCGATCAGTTCGCTGACCACGGCCTGGCCGACGTGGATCAGCGCCGTTTCCGTCAGCGCCTCGGCGAACACCGGGTAGGGCTTGTTCATGAACATCACCGCTTCGCCGAAACTCTGCATCGGGCCGATGATCTCGACGACCTTTTCCGTGCCCTGCGGCGAGGAGAAGGCGAGCTTGACCTGGCCCGAGACGACGAAGTAAAAGCCATGCGGCTGGTCGCCGCGCTGGAACAGGACTTCGCCGCGGGCGATGTGGCGGTCGCGGGTGTAGCGGGCGATGCGCTCGATGTCGGCTGCGGACAGTTCGCTGAAAAGCGGAATGCGCTTGAGCAGCGCGGGGATGTCTATTGGTGGGGTGCTGGCCATGTGCGGGCGCTCCTGATGGGAAGCCGTCTCGTTTGTCGGCCTCCATTCTAATTGAGGGCAGGGGCTGCGGCGGCCGTGCTGCCCCTGGAAAAAAGGAAGAACATGTATTTCGCCATCAAGCATCTTCACGTCACCTGCGTGGCGCTCAGCATCCTGGGCTTCCTGCTGCGAGGCTACTGGATGATCAGCGGTAGCCCCTTGCTGAAGAGCCTGCCGGCGCGGGTGCTGCCCCACGTCGTCGATAGCGTCCTGCTGATCACGGCGATCGTGCTGGCGGTGATGATCCAGCAGTATCCGTTCCAGGCTGATTGGGTGACGGCCAAGGTCATCGGGCTGGTCGCCTACGTCGCGCTCGGCACCGTCGCCCTCAAGCGCGGCAAGACGCGCTCGCAGCGGCTGTTCGCGTTTGCCGCCGCGCTCGCGGTGTATGCGTGGATCGTGTCGGTGGCGCTGAGCAAGAACGCTGCGGGCTATCTGGCTGCCGTCGTCTGACGGGACGGTCGAGGCAGCGAGACGGGAAGGGGGCAAAGGCAGGCCGGAAGCAGGCGCTCTCAGCGCCCGCAGCCGGCCGTCTGATGCTGGACCAGCTTGCGCAGCCTGGTCGTGTCGAGCAGGCGGATGTGCTTCTGCTGCACGGCGATCAGGCCTTCTTCCTGGAAGCGGGAAAAGGCGCGCGACACGGTCTCGAGCTTGAGGCCGAGATAGGAGCCGATTTCCTCGCGCGTCATGCGCAGGTGGAATTCGGCCGCCGAGAAACCGCGTGCGGTGAAGCGCTGCGACATGTTGAGCAGGAAGGCCGCCAGCCGCTCCTCGGCGCGCATCGAGCCGAGCAGCATCATCACGCCGTGGTCGCGCACGATCTCGCGGCTCATGACCTTGTGGAACTGATGCTGCAGGCCTTCGACCTCGTGCGACAGCTGCTCGAGCTTGGCGTAGGGGATCACGCACACTTCGCTGTCTTCCAGCGCCACCGCGTTGCAGCTGTGGCTTTCGGTGCTGATGCCGTCCAGGCCGAGGATTTCGCCCGTCATCTGGAAGCCGGTCACCTGGTCGCGGCCGTCCTCGAGCAGCACGTCGGTCTTGAACGAGCCGGCGCGAATGGCGTAGATTGCCTCGAAAGGATCGCCCGCACGGTACAGGCTCTGCTGGCGCTTGACCTTGCGGCGCCCGCCGACCAGTTCGTCGAGCTGGTGCAATTCGCTGTCGGACATGCCGAAGGGCAGACACAGCTCCACGAGATTGCATTGCGAACAGGCGGTCTTCAACCCGTTCATGGTCACTGGCACGCTTGCCCTCATCTGCACGATAATTCCGTTCCCTTCAGACACTGTCCCGGGCGCCCTCACCAGTCCATCGACCCCGGGCTGTTCCTGCCCGTTGATCCACGTCAACCAAAATATTGTGGTGTTCTGCCATTGTTCGGCACACACTCAAGCTTCAGATCATGACCGACCAGAACGAACTCATCTTCGATCCGCAGCTCATCCGCCGATTCGACATCAACGGTCCGCGGTACACGTCCTATCCCACTGCGGATCGCTTCGTCGAGGCATTCAACGCTGATGCCCTCAAGGATTGGCTTGCCAAGCGAGCCATCGGCGGCGTCAGCAAACCTCTCTCATTATACTTCCACATCCCGTTCTGTAACACGATCTGCTACTACTGCGCCTGCAACAAGATCATCACCAAGGATCACGGGCGCTCGGCCAAGTACCTGAAATACCTGGCCAAGGAGATCGAGATGCAGGCCGCCTGTCTGGAGGGCGGCCACCAGGTGACGCAACTGCACCTGGGCGGCGGCACGCCCACCTTCCTGTCGCACGACGAAATGCGGCAGCTGATGGCTTCGGTGCGCGAGCATTTCACGCTGGTGCCGAATGGCGAATATTCCATCGAGGTCGACCCGCGCAAGGTGGATTTCGACACCGTCGCGCTGCTGGCCGAACTCGGCTTCAACCGCATGAGCGTCGGCGTGCAGGACTTCGCCGAAGACGTCCAGCGGGCAGTCAACCGCATCCAGAGCTTCGAGGAAACCAAGCTCGTCATCGATGCCGCGCGCGCCAACGGCTTCAAGTCGGTGAGCATGGACCTGATCTACGGCCTGCCCAGGCAGAACGTCATCAGCTTCAACCGCACGCTCGAACAGGTGCTGGAGATCTCGCCCGACCGCGTCTCGCTCTACAGCTATGCGCACCTGCCGGGCCTGTTCAAGCCGCAGCGCCGCATCTCGCAGGACGACATGCCCACCGCCGACACCAAGCTGCAGTTGCTGCAGCTCGGCATCCGCCGCCTGACCGAAGCGGGCTACGTCTATATCGGCATGGACCACTTCGCCAAGCCCGACGACGAACTGACCGTCGCCCAGCGCCAGGGCCGGCTGCACCGCAACTTCCAGGGCTACTCGACCCAGGCCGAATGCGACCTGCTGGCCTTCGGCGTGTCGGCGATCGGCAAGATCGGCCCGGTGTATGCGCAGAACGTCAAGACGCTCGACGACTACTACGATGCCCTCGACCGCGACGAACTGCCGGTGCTGCGCGGCATCGAGCTGAACGCGGACGACCTGCTGCGGCGCTCGATCATCCAGGCGCTGATGTGCCACTTCGAGCTGTCGATGCAGTCGATCGAGATCGCCCACCTGATCGATTTCCGCGAGTATTTCGCCAGCGAGCTCGCCGATCTGCAGGAGATGCAGAAGGCCGGCCTGGTCAGGATCGACGGCGACTGGATCAGCGTCGAGCCAGCCGGCCGCCTGCTGGTGCGCGGCATCGCCATGGTGTTCGACCGCTACCTGCGTGCAGACCGCGAACGCGCGCGCTACTCGCGCGTGATCTGAGCGACGGGCAGGGGGGGCTCTGCCTGACGGGCGAGCCCGCCTGCGGCACCGCGCCGCAGCAGCGTGCGTGCCGGGGGCGTAGAATAGGCAGCTTTTCTCCCTGGCCCTCTTACCGGTCCTGTTTCGACCATGCCCGAAACCGGCTACTTCGCCGTCTTCCTGATCGGCCTGCTCGGCGGCACGCACTGCGTGTCGATGTGCGGCGGCATCGTCGGCGCGCTCACCGCCCAGGTGCAGCTGCCCGGCCGCAGGCCGCAATGGCCGCTGCACCTGGCCTACAGCGTAGGCCGCATCACCACCTACACCGCGCTGGGCGGCGTGGTGGGCGCGCTGGGTTCGGTCGGCATGCTGTACGACGGCATGCTGCCGGTGCAGATGGGCCTGTACGTGCTCGCCAACCTGATGCTGATCGCGCTCGGCCTCTATCTCACCGGCTTCACCCGCCTGCTGGTGCCGGTCGAGCGTGCCGGCCACGTGCTGTGGCGCCGCATCCAGCCCGCGACACGGCATTTCCTGCCGGCGCGCTCGGTCAAGCAGGCGCTGCCGCTGGGCCTGCTGTGGGGTTTCATCCCCTGTGGCCTGACCTATTCCATCCTGGCGACTGCGCTCGTCACCGGCTCCGGCGTGCGCGGTGCGGGGCTGATGCTCGCCTTCGGCCTCGGAACGCTGCCCAACCTGCTGCTGGCCGGCATGCTGTTCAAGCGTTTCCGTGATTTCACCCGCAATTCCAAGGTGCGTTTCGCCTCCGGCCTACTGGTGCTGGGCTTCGGCGTGTTCGGCCTGATCCACGCGCCCACGCTGGGCGGCGCGCTGTGGGAGGGCGTGGTCTGCCTGACCTGATGCCCCGGCTTTCGTGTTGCCGGAGCGGCTTCGAAGGCGATGATGCAGTGCAAGACAAGCGGATTTCCCCCTATAATCCGCGCACAATTTTCCACGGGAGGGAATCATGGGTTTCGATCTGGTCAGCGCCGGCAAGGACGTGCCGAACGACATCAACGTCATCATCGAGATCTCCGCGCAGGGCGATCCGATCAAGTTCGAAGTAGACAAGGACAGCGGCGCCGTCTTCGTCGACCGCTTCATGGGCACGTCGATGCGTTATCCGCTGAACTACGGCTACGTGCCGCACACCATTGCCGGCGACGGCGATCCGGTGGACGTGCTGGTCGTGACCCCCTTCCCGCTGGCTCCCGGTGTCGTCATCCGCTGCCGTCCGGTCGGCGTGCTGAAGATGGAAGACGAAAGCGGCGTCGATGCCAAGGTCGTGGCCGTGCCGGTGTCCAAGCTGACCCCGCTGTACGACAAGGTCCAGACCACCGACGACCTGCCCGAGCTGCTGATGAAGCAGACCGTGCATTTCTTCGAGCACTACAAGGATCTGGAACCCGGCAAGTGGGTCAAGGTCGTGGGCTGGGGTTCCGTCGAAGAGGCGAAGAAGGAAATCGTCGACGGCCTGGCTGCCGCCAAGAAGTAAGCCGCCCTGTAGTTTCCGGAATACCGGAAACGCCCCTGCGCTCGCCATTGCATGGCAGCAAGCGCAGGGGCGTTTTTCCGTTCAGGCCGGCTCGGTGGCATGGCACGCGAGCAGCCGGCCGACCCGTGATCGATGTCCGGCCTGCCGGGCAAGGGCCCGGGATTCCAGCGCCGTGCCTTAGCCGGCCTGCTTCTTGATCCGATAGTTGAGCTGTGGCCGCGTCATGCCAAGCAGACGGGCGGCGGCGGCCAGATTGCCATTGGCCTGGTCCACTGCGCGATTCAGCAGGTTTTGCTCGAATGCTTCCAGCGAAACGCCGGATGCCAGTACGGCTGCGACCAGATCCTGGGGCGGCCGGTGCGCCGCCTCGAGTTCGCCCCGGGCGCTGAGTGCATGCTCCTGGCTGTCATCGGGCAGGGCGCCGATGAACAGGTGTTCGATTTCGATCAGGCCATTCTGCGGGGCCAGAATGGCTCCGCGTTCGAGGACATTCTCCAGTTCGCGGACGTTGCCGGGCCAGGAGTGCAGCTTCAGCGCGTGCATGGCCTTGTCGCTGATCCCGGCGATGCGCTTGCCGTGCAGCGTCTCGAAGCGGCGGACCAGGGCATCGACGAGGGCCGGAATGTCGCCGGGGCGCTCGCGCAGCGGCGGAATCGTCACCGGATAGACGTTGAGGCGATAGTACAGGTCGCGCCGGAACGTGCCGGCACTGACGGCCTTCTGCAGATCGACATTGGTGGCGGCGACCAGCCGGACGTTGATCTTGCGCGTGCGCTCGTCGCCGAGCCGCTCGATTTCGCCTTCCTGAAGCACGCGCAGCAGCTTTGCCTGCGCGGGGAGGGGCAATTCACCCACTTCGTCGAGAAAGAGCGTGCCGCCATGAGCCCGTTCGAACTTGCCCGCGCGCGAGGCGTGAGCGCCCGTGAAGGCGCCGCGCTCCACGCCGAACAGCTCCGATTCGATCAGTTCGTCGGGCAGGGCTGCGCAATTGACCGCGACGAAGGGGGCATCCTTGCGTGCGCTCATCTCGTGCAGCGTTCTCGCGAAGCGTTCCTTGCCGACGCCGGTTTCACCGAGCAGCAGGACCGAGACGCTGGTCGAGGCAGCGCGGCTGATCAGGTCGTAGGCATGGAGAAAGGATGAACTGCTGCCGATGAGATCGGGTGTCTTGCGCGGGCAGGCGATCGTGTGGCGCATCGCCTCGATTTCCTCGCGCAGTTCGAGCAGGCGTCCGACGATCGAATCGGCTTCGAAATAAGGCCTGAGCTCGTCGGCATCGGGCCATTCCTCGGCGGGTTTGCCGACGATCCTGCAGTTTTCGCAGCCCGTCGCTGCACATTGGGTTTCCTTGAACAGGATGAAGCGCCCCATGAAGGCGCTGGTATAGCCCGAGGCGTAGCCGATCATCATCCAGCACACGGGTTGATCCACTTCCCCGAAGGCCTGGGCGTGGGCCTCGGCTTCCCAGGCATCGTGCCACAGAAATTCAGCGTAGAAAGTGTTGCCCTGCATGTCGAATTCCAGGCGCACCGGTTCGACGCGCGCACATCCTTCGAGCATGTGCAGTTGCGGCCTGACGACGAATGCATCGGCGGGATCGCGTGCCTGGCGCGTCTTGCGCGCAAGCTCCGCGTCGCGCATGCCGGAGGCGAAACCCATCCGTGTAAGGATGCGGCGTGCCTGCTGCTGGCCGACGGAGCCGATCAGTTCCTTGCGCAGTTCGGACATCGCGCCCACATGCAGCAGCAGCATGCGGTGCTCGCTCAGCCAGATATGCCCGTCTTCGGGCGCGAACCGGAGCAGGCTGCGCAGGTCTGCGCTCTCCGGGTATTGGATGGTGGTCACGGATCTCCTCCAGATTGGCGTCACCTCCGCTCTGCCGGCGGCTGGCTCTCCCGGACCCTCGGTACCGTCCGGACACCGGACGAAGCTTAAACGAGTGCTTGTGCCGGGGGGCAGGGAAAACACGATCATAGATAGAATCTCGAGAAAAATAAATGGATGGCATGATTCTTGTATCTGCCGCCATGAGCCGCCGGTCGTGCGGACGAATTGCCGATCGACGGCAAGCACATCGAAAGAGGAGACAGCCCGGATGAGACAGAGATTTGTGGTGGCGATCGAAGGTTGCGGCGAAAGACTCAGCTGCGCGGACAGCGACAACGTGTTGTGTGCCATGGAAGCCCTTGGCCGCAAGGGCATCCCGGTGGGCTGCCGGGGCGGCGGCTGCGGCGTGTGCAAGGTCAGGGTGATGCAGGGGCGCTACCACACGCGCCGCATGAGCCGTAGCTGCGTATCCGAAGCGGAAGAGGCCGCGGGTGTGGTACTGGCCTGCAAGCTTTTTCCCGACAGCGACCTGAGGATCGAGGTGGTCGGCAAGATGGCCAGGGCAGTGTGCGCCGGGGTGGCGAAATGACTGGATGAGTGCCTGAGCGGGCAGGCGGTGCGGCGGGCCGGAAGACGGATGTCTCCGGCCCGTCTTGCTTTCCGGCCGGGATGCTGCATGGCAATAAATCGAATGAATCAAATGATCTATCAAATCAATGAATTGATCATTTGGTGAAGCGCCAGGCAATGGGCGAAGCACGAAGAAATATCGAGATAAACAGTAATCAACATGAAATCTCACGATTTTGCGAGATTGGCACGGAAGTTGTTAATGATGGCTCTGTCGCGATCCCGCATTGATCAAACCGGAGGAGGGGAAGGATATGAAGGATGCCGAGCCTGCGATCGACATCGGCCGGAAGTTCGTGCGCCTCATCGAGCGCAGGCCGGATGGATTCGTCGAGTTCGAGTTCGCCGTCGGCGATCCCGGGCTCTACGCCGAGCTGCTGCTTCCGGCTGAAGCCTACGAATCGTTTTGCCGGGCCAACGACGTCGCTTTTCTGGCGCCCCGGGAAGGGGAATGCGCGGAAGAGGCCGAAGACTGGAACTGGAACCTGCACCAAGCCACGCATCAGCGCTTTCGCTGACTGCGGCCATACAAGCAAAAGGAGGAGCGTCCATGCAGATCGATCTGCGCACCGTGACCATCAAGCCCTTGCGGCACACGTTCGACAACATCGCCCGGCGCATCGGTGCGGACAAGCCGGCATCCCGCTACCAGGAAGGCACGCTGGACATGCAGCAGGAGGCGAACTACCACTATCGCCCGACCTGGGATCCCGATCACCTGATCTACGACCGTGACCGGAGCGCGATCAGGATGGCCGACTGGTACAGCTTCAAGGACCCGCGCCAGTTCTACTACGGTGCCTACACCATTGCCCGGGCCAAGCAGCAGGACACCGCCGAGGCCAATTTCGATTTCGTCGAGAACCGGGGCCTGGCCGCGACGCTGCCGGACGAAATCCGCGACACCGTGCTGGCGCTGCTGATTCCGCTGCGGCATGTGGCCTGGGGCGCCAACATGAACAATGCCGCCGTCTGTGCCTATGGCTACGGCACGGCTTTCACCCAGCCCTGCATCTACCACGCGATGGACCAGCTCGGCATCGCCCAGTACCTGACCCGCGTCGGCCTGCTGCTGGGCGACGTGGATTCGCTCGATGCCGCCAAGCAGGCGTGGATGGAGGACGACACCTGGCAAGGGCTGCGCCGCTACGTCGAGGACACCCTGGTGCTGCGCGACCCGTTCGAGCTGTTCGTGGCGCAGAACGTGGCGCTCGACGGCCTGCTGTATCCGCTGGTGTACGAAACGATCATCGACGACGTGCTCTCGGCCAAGGGCGGCACGCCGGTGGCGATGCTGACCCAGTTCATGACCGACTGGCATGCCGAGACCCGCAAATGGATCGACGCCACGGTCAAGACCGCCGCCGCCGAATCGGCCGGGAACAAGACCGTCCTCGCCGACTGGATCGTGCAGTGGCGCGACCGTGCGGCGGCGGCGCTGCTGCCCGTGTTGCGCATCGCCCTCGGCGAGCGTGCCGACGAACTGACCACCGAAATCGTCCAGCAATTCAACGCACGCATGGCCAAGGCCGGCGTGCCCCTCTGAGGAATTTCCCGATGTCCACCGTATTCATCGCGCTGCAGACCAACGAAGAGACCCGCCAGGTCATCGAGGCCATCGTGCAGGACAATCCCGATGCCGTCGTCAATGAGCAGCCCGCGATGGTGAAGATCGATGCCCAGGACAGGCTGGTCATCCGCCGCGAGACGATCGAGGAGCTGATCGGCCGCCCGTTCGACCTGCAGGAGCTGCAGGTCAATCTGATCACCATGACCGGCAACCTCGACCAGACCGACGACGAGATGGTCCTTTACTGGAACGCCTGAACCGGCACGCCAAGGAGACACGAACCATGGATATGCAAGTCGCCAAGAAGAAACTCGGCCTCAAGGAGCGCTACGCGGTGATGACCCGCGGCCTCGACTGGACGCCCTCCTACCAGAAGATGGAGGACATCTACCCCTACGTCGCCTACGAGGGGATCAAGATCCACGACTGGGACAAATGGGAGGATCCGTTCCGCCTGACGATGGACGCCTACTGGAAGTACCAGGCCGAGAAGGAGCGCAAGCTCTACGCGATCATCGACGCCTTCAACCAGAACAACGGCCACCTCAACGTCACCGACGCGCGCTACATCAACGCCGTCAAGCTGTTCATCAGCGGCATCAGCCCGCTCGAATACGTCGCCCATCGCGGCTTCGCCCATGCCGGCCGCGCCTTCCCCGGGCCGGGGCCGCGCGTCGCCTGCCTGATGCAGTCGATCGACGAGATCCGCCATGCCCAGACCCAGGTGCATTCGATCTCGAACTACAACAAGTACTACAACGGCATGCACGATTTCCATCATGCCCATGACCGCGTGTGGTTCCTGTCGGTGCCCAAGAGCTTCTTCGACGATGCGCTGACCGCGGGCCCGTTCGAGTTCATGGTGGCGATCGGCTTCTCGTTCGAGTACGTGCTGACCAACCTGCTGTTCGTCCCCTTCGTCTCGGGCGCGGCCTACAACGGCGACATGGGCACGATGACCTTCGGCTTCTCGGCGCAGTCCGACGAGGCGCGCCACATGACGCTGGGCCTGGAGGTGATCAAGTTCATCCTCGAGCAGGACCCCGCCAACGTGCCCATCGTGCAGCGCTGGATCGACAAGTGGACCTGGCGCGGCTACCGCGTGCTGACGCTGGTGGCGATGATGATGGACTACATGCTGCCCAAGCGCACGATGAGCTGGAAGGAGGCGTGGGAAATCTATTTCGAGGAGAACGGCGGCGCGCTGTTCAAGGACCTCGCCCGCTACGGCATCACGATGCCCAAGTGCGCCGGGCAGATCGCCCTCGAAAAGGACCATCTGTCGCACCAGGCCTGGAGCACTTTCTACAACTACGCCGCTGCCGCCAACTTCCACACCTGGATGCCGGACGACGACGAGATGAAGTGGCTGGCGAGCAAGTATCCCGACAGCTTCGACAAGCTTTACCGCCCGCGCTACCGGTTCTGGCGCGAGCAGGCGGCCAAGGGCAATCGCTTCTACAGCAAGACGCTGCCGATGCTGTGTCAGGTCTGCCAGATCCCGATGGTCTTCACCGAACCGGGCGAGCCCACCAAGACCTGCTACCGCGAGGTCGACTACAGGGACGACAAGTATCACTTCTGCTCGGATCACTGCAAAAAGATCTTCGAGGACGAACCAGAGAAGTACACCCAGGCCTGGTTGCCGGTGCACCAGATCTACCAGGGCAACTGCTTCCCCGAAGGCACCGATCCGACGGTGGAAGGCTTCGATCCGCTGGCCGAGGTGCTGAAGTTCTACAACCTGGAGCACGGCCGCGACAACCTGGATTTCGAGATCTCGGAAGACAGGAAGAACTTCGCCGAATGGCGCGGCCAGGCGACCAGGAACATCTGAGCATCTCGATGCCGCGGGCGGTTTCCCACCTGCGGCCGACAAAAACACCCAGGAGACACGACATGGCTGTTGCTGCCATCAAAGCCTACGACTTCCCGCCTGCCGACTCGATGGACAAGTTCCACGGCGCCCAGCTGCTCTACATCGGCTGGGAGGATCACCTGATGTTCTGCGCGCCTTTCGCCTTTGCCTTTCCGCCGACGATGCGTTTCGGCGACGTCGTCGACGGCGTGCTGCCGGGTTCGTTCGGCTACCACCCCGACTTCGCCCGCATCGACTGGACGAAGGCCGAGTGGTTCAAGTCCGGCAAGCCCTTCGCCCCCGACTTCGACAAGTCGCTGGCGGACAACGGACTCGGACACAAGGACGTGATCCGCTTCCGCACGCCGGGCCTCACCGGCATCGAGGGGTCCTGCAGTTGAACGCAAGGCGCGGGGCGGCGCTACCCGCCGTCTCCGCCCGCCGAAGAACGGATACGACGGAAACGAATCATGAGTCATGAACTGACGATCGAACCGATCGGCCAGACGATCGAGGTCGAAGAAGGCCAGACCATTCTCGACGCCGCCCTGCGGGCCGGGATCTGGCTGCCCCACGCCTGCTGCCATGGCCTGTGCGCAACCTGCAAGGTGCAGGTGATCGACGGCGAAATCGACCATGGCGAGGCCTCGAGCTTCGCGTTGATGGACTTCGAACGCGACGAAGGCAAGACGCTGGCCTGCTGTGCGCGGCTGGAGTCGGACGTGACGATCGAGGCCGAGATCGAGGAGGAAGCGGATGCTGAATCCATTCCGGTGCGGGATTTTCCCGGCACCGTGACGCGGATCGAGCCACTGACGCCGACGATCAAGGCGGTCTTCATCGAGACCGACGAGCCGATGCACTTCCAGGCCGGGCAGTACGTCAATTTCTTCCTCGAAGGCGGCGAATACAGCCGGGCCTTCTCGCTGGCGAACCCGCCTTCGAGCGGGCGCGAAGTCGAACTGAACATCCGCATCGTGCCGGGCGGCCGCGGCACGACCTGGGTTCACGAGCGGCTCGAAGCCGGCGAGCGCGTACGCCTGTCCGGCCCCTATGGCCGTTTCTTCGTGCGCAGGTCGGCGCCTGAGGCGCTGCTGTTCATGGCCGGCGGTTCGGGCTTGTCGAGCCCGCGCTCGATGATCCTCGACCTGCTCGATGCCGGCGACACGCGGCCGATGACGCTGGTGTATGGCCAGCGCCATCGCGGCGAACTCTATTACCACGACGAATTCCTCGCGCTAGCCGAGCGCCATCCCAGCTTCAGCTACGTGCCGGCGCTGTCGGACGAGCCGGCCGATTCCGGCTGGACGGGTTTTCGCGGCTTCGTCCATGAAGCGGCCACTGCCCATTTCAACGGCGATTTCCGCGGCCACAAGGCCTACCTGTGCGGCCCGCCGCTGATGATCGACGCCTGCATCACGGCGCTGATGCAGGGCCGTCTGTTCGAGCGCGACATCTACATGGAGAAGTTCTTCTCCGCGGCGGACGTCCAGCAGGTCCGCAGCCCGCTGTTCAAGAAGATCTGACCGGGTTTTATAAAATAAATTTTAGTGAAATATCGAGAATTATGTGAAATCATGGGAATAAGCAGGCTGATCTGAGCTGTGCTTTCCCGCTTCACCGAAAGAACAAGACCAGCCGGCGCCGATTGCCGGCGCCGGGGCCGCAACGAGGCTCCGGAGAGGAGGAGACAATGAATCACCTTGCCGACGGGCTTTTGCGCCCGGGGCTGCTGGCGGCTGCCTGCGCGTTGTCGCTGGCGGCCTGCCAGGCCCAGCCGGATTTGTCGGCGGTCCGCGCCCAGGCGGAACGCCCGCTGCAGCGCTACCACGTCATCCAGACCCTGAATGCCAACCAGCAGGTCGTCATTGCCGGCACGCAGGCAGGGGCGATGCTGGTGTCCACCGATGCCGGCCATAGCTGGCAGCGCACGGCCGTCGATGGCGCATCGCTGATCGACTCGACGCAATGTCCGGACGGAAGCTTCATCGCGCTGGACTTCTACCGCCGCGTCGTGTCGATCGCTGCGGATGGCGCCGTAGCCGCGTCCTCGGCGTTCGAAGAGCCGAGCGTGCCGCTGGCGATCGCCTGCGATCCTCGGGGCGGCTGGTGGGTGGCCGGCACACATGCCGGTATTGCGCACTCGCCTGATCAGGGCCGTTCCTGGTCTCACCTCGATCTCGACGAGGACGCGCAGATCACTGCCTTGCAGTTCGTCGATGAGGACCATGCAATTGCGGTCGGCGAGTTCGGCCTGATTGCCGTCAGCGCCGACGGCGGCAAGCGCTGGGATCGCCTCGAGCCGATTCCGAACGAGTTCTACCCGTATGCCGCGCTGTTCGCCTCACGCGACGAAGGCTGGGTGAGCGGCATCGCCGGCCAGATCCTGCATACCGCAGATGGCGGACGGAACTGGGAGCGGCAGGCCAACAACACCCATGCGCCGCTCTATCGCCTGTTCATGCACGAAGGCGTACCGCACGGCATCGGTGCAGGCGGCACGGTGGCGCGGCTGGAACAAGGTGTCTGGCAAGCCGTGCCTTACCCCGATCCCTTGCCCGTTTTCTTCGGTGCCGGCGCTTCGCTGCCCGGGCAGTCGGCGCTCGTCGCCGGCAGTCCCGGCGGGCTGGTGCGCGTGATCGGCATCCGGGCCAACTGAGGAGGGCAGGAACTTGGTCAGTAAGCTGCGTCACTCCGTCACCCACAGGCTGCACCTCGCCGAGGCGTGGATCTTCGCCAATCCGAAGATCGTCCTTGCGCTGATCCTGTTGGGTACCGTCCTGTTCAGCCTGGCATTGCCCCGGCTGCGGGTGTTCACCGATTTTTCCGATCTGCTGCCGCAGAACCATTCCTACATCCAGACCTACAACCGCCTGAAGGAGAACTTCGGCGGTGCCAACATGGTGGTGATGGCGGTGGAAGTGGAGCAGGGCACGATCTTCAACGATCGCACCCTGCGCCTGATCCACGCGGCGACCCAGGGCGTCGACAGCCTGCCGGGCGTCAACCACAACCTGGTGTCGAGCCTGACGCACCGGACTGCACGCAAGATCTTCCTCGACGAGCAGGGCGGCTTCGCCTCCGAGTCCTACTACGACCCGCAGAAGTCGAGCCGCAGCGTGGCCGAACTCGAGCAACTGAAGAAGGACGTCATCGCCAACCCGACGATGTACGGCCTGCTCGTGTCGCCCGACCTGAAGGCCGCGCTGATCAAGGCCCAGCTCAACGAAGGCGACATCGACTATCCGGCGACCTTCGCGGCGCTGCAGAAAGTGCGTGAAGAGCTCGCCACGCCGGGGCACAGCATCCACGTCACCGGCAATCCGGTGCTGACCGGCTGGGTGTACACCTACCTGGACCAGATCATCCGGATCATGGTGTTCACGCTGATGCTGCTGGCGCTGCTGCTGATCGTGTATTTCCGCCGGCTCTACGGCATCGCGCTGCCGATGCTGGGCATTGCGCTATCGACGATCTGGGGCCTCGGCTTCATGGCGCTGATGGGCATCAACCTCGAACCGCTGTCCCTGCCGATCCCCTTCCTGATCGCGGCGCGCGCGACCTCGCACGGCGTGCAACTGGTGGCGCGCTACTACGAAGAGCTGGCGATCGTGAAGGACGGGCAGAAGGCGGCGCGCAATGCGCTCGACGCCCTGTTCCGGCCCGGTTCGCTGGCGATCATCGTCGACGCGGTCGGGCTGGCGGTGCTGGTGCTCGGCGCCGCGCCGTTCAACCACAAGCTCGGGATCGCCGCCGGTTTCTGGGGCATCTCGGTGATCTTCACCGTGCACTTCATGGTGCCGCTGGCGCTGTCGGTGCTGCCCGCACCGCGCAAGACCGACAACAGCAACGACTTCATGCCCGCGATCCTCGGCGGCGCGATGGCGAAGACCGGCGGCACCGACGGTGGCGCACGTTCCATCCTGGTGTTGACGCTGATCGGTGCGCTCGGCGGGCTGTACCTGCTCGGCCAGGTCAAGATGGGCGACACCGAGCCGGGTTCGCCGCTGCTGCACCGCCATCACGACTACAACGTGTCGACCACGGCGATCAACGAGCGCTTCCCGGGTTCGGAAGAACTGCACGTGCTCGCCCGCACCGACGAGCCGGGCGGCATCAAGCGGCCGGAAGTCATGGCGGCCATCGAGCGCTTCCAGGCGCACATGATGTCCGACCCCGCGCTGGGCGGCACCAAGGCCTTGCCGGGCGTCGTGCGCGTGGTCAACAAGCTGACCCACAACGACGACCCGCGCTGGATGCAGCTGCCCGACAGCGCCGAGGAAGTCGGCGGCCTGATGTTCGCCTACATGGCCTCCAGTCCGATCCCCGGCGCGCTGAAGGAGTTCGTCAATGCCCAGGAGGACGAAGCCAACATCGTCTTCTACTACAAGGACCACCAGGCCGACACCATCGACCGTGTCGTCGCCCTGGCCGAGGAGGGCGCCCGCCTGATCGAGGCCGAGGTGCCCGGGCTGCGCATCGAGCTCGGCGGCGGGATCATCGGCGTCACCGCGGCGGCCAACCAGGCCCTGCACACCGACCACCTGATCATCATTCCGGCGGTGATGGTCTTCGCCTTCCTGATCGTGTCGCTCTATTACAGCTCGCTCCATGCCGGCTGGCTGATGGTGCTGCCGATGCTGTTCGCCACGCTGATGACCTACGCCTACATGGGCGCGATCGGCATCGGCATCAGCGTCAATACCGTGCCGGTGATCGCCGTCGGTGTCGGCGTCGGCATCGATTACGCGGTGTATTTCATGGACCGCATCCGCGAGGAGTACGCGGAGCTGGGCGACATGAAGCAGGCGGTGATCAAGGCGGTCGCCACCACCGGCTCGGCCGTGTCCTTCACCGCCGCGACCCTGATCGCCGGGGTGGTGCTGTGGATCTTCATGTCCGACCTGAAGTTCCAGTCCGATGCGGCGCTGCTGCTGGTGTACATGCTCGTCGTCAATGCCATCGCCGCGGTGCTGATCGTGCCGAGCTGGTGCGTGGTGTTCAAGCCGAAGTTCGTCACCGCCGCGCATTACGACGAGGACGGCGTACTCGAGGTGTAGGGGCCGCAGGGGGTTCAGGACGCGGCTGGCCCACCGGCCACGTCTGGCAAGGAGCCGGGGGATCGCCCGGAAAACGACAAGAAGGTAGGAGACACGAGATGAGGAAAAAACGGATCCTGCGGCCGCCGGTGTTCAGGCTCGCCGCTTGTACGGCGGGTTGCGCGCTGGCCTTTGCCGCCGCGGCGCAGCAGTTGCCGGACCTCGGCAGCTCGACTGCGCCCTGGAAGGTGGATGTCTATTACGACAACCACACGGCCTTCCGCGGCAAGGACCACACCGGCGAGCGGGTCGGGCTGTCCAAGTTCCGCAACACGCTGCAGCTCGAAGCGGACAAGGATCTCGGCGACGACTGGGCTTTCCGCGGCATCCTGCGCGGCACCTGGGACGGCGTCTATCGCATGAACAAGGGCCAGTACGGCAATTCGGCGGGCGGCGCGGTGATGCTGCAATCGACCACGCCGGGCGGCTACATCGAGACGCCGCACGGTGCCGGCCCGGTCAACAAGGAACTGGTCGACGGCCTCGGCCTGACCAACAACGCCTTCGTCTCGGGCGCAGGCTACCGCAACAGCCCGAACGAAGGCCTGAGGGTGCTCGGCGACCGTCTCCACGACACCGACGGCGGCGTCGCCTTCGGCGTGCCGGTGCGGCCCTGCGACAAGGACAAGCGCGGCTGCCGCGACTTCGGCGGCTACGGCGACCGGACACTGTCCGAACTCGAGGCGCCGGAGTTCAACGACCGCCTGGACTTCATCCGCGAAGCCTACGTGCGCAAGAACTTCGCCCTGGACGATGGCACCGACCTGTTCCTCAAGATCGGCAAGCAGCAGGTCGTGTGGGGCCGTACCGACCTGTTCCGCGTGCTCGACGTCATCAACCCGGTCGATTACTCGCGCAACAACATCTACGACGAACTCCAGGACATCCGCATCCCGATGTGGATGGTGCAGGCCGAATGGCGCATGGGGCCGTCGGAGTCGATGCAGGACCGCAACTTCCAGATCGTGTGGAACTTCGACAAGTTCCGCCCCAACAACCTCGGCCAGTGCGGCTCGCCCAACGCGATCCTGGATGCGGGCTGCTTCTTCCGTGGCATGGCGAACCTGTGGGACAACGGCGGCACGGTCGCCAACTTCGCCAACGTCGCGCCGGGCACGCTGCTTGCAACCAACTTCGGACCCGGCCAGATCGGCCTGCGGGACGTCGACCTGCCATCCTGGAGTCTGGCCAACACGCAGATCGGTGCCAAGTTCGAGGGCATCACCCAGAGCGGCCTGGCGTTTTCGCTGAACGCGCTGTACTACCGCTCGCAACTGCC
Organism: Thauera butanivorans; assembly: GCF_048398245.1. NCBI lineage: Bacteria > Pseudomonadati > Pseudomonadota > Betaproteobacteria > Rhodocyclales > Zoogloeaceae > Thauera > Thauera butanivorans. Next base: position 3,355,212 of record NZ_CP183038.1, on the reverse strand, counting down.
TTCGCTGCGCGGCGGCAAGCGCACCACCAACGGCTTCACCGGCGAATACAGCGAGCACAATCCCTACCTGATCTCCTTCGACATGCACTTCCCGCGCGTCAAGCTGCTGGGCGGCTCGCTCGACTTCCAGTCCGAGACGCTGGGCGCGGCCTTCCGCTTCGAAGGCGCGATGAGCTGGGGCGAGGAGTTCTCGAACACCGCCCGGCCCGGGCTGTACTCGAAGAACCGCGTGTGGCGCAGCGTGATCGGCATCGACCGGCCGACCTTCATTCCCTTCCTGAATCCGCACCGCACGACGCTGATCTCGGCGCAGCTGTTCTGGCAGCACATCTTCGACCACGAGTACTACTCGACCGGCACGAAGAACGGCCAGAACTACCTCGGCGCGGTGGGGATGCCGGACTGGAAGGACAGCTACATCGGCACGCTGCTGATCAAGTCCTTCATGATGAACGACCGCCTCAGCCCCGAGCTGATCATCGCGCGCGACTTCAAGGCCAGGGCGACCGCCATCGCGCCGGCGGTGGAATGGAGCCTCACCGACAACCTGAAGCTCAGCTTCGGCGGCAACTTCAAGGTCGGCACCGGCGCGCGCCGCTTCGACGACTGCCGCGCCTGCAACCCTTGGATGCCCTTCACCGCGCCGGATGGCGATCCCGATCCAATGACGCCGTATTCACGCGGCCTCGCCGGCTTCGAGCCGCTCGGCCGCTTCCGCGCCGGGCCGATCGGTTCGGCGATGTACGAAGACGAAGTGTATTTCAAGCTGCGCTATCAGTTCTGACCCGAGGAGACATTCCCCATGAACAAAACCATCATCGCCGCGGCACTGCTCGGCCTGAGCCTGGCCGCCCAGGCGGCGACGGAAGCCGAGCTTCAGGCCAGCTTCAATCCCTACCAGAACGGTTTCCCGAGCCATCCCGGGCTGAGCGTGGGCACCGTGATCAACCAGGGCAACGTCGACCAGTTCAAGGACGTCGTGCCGGACGGCGTCTACAAGCTGCTCAAGGATGGCCTGTTCGAAATAAAAGTCGGCCCGACCACCCAGTTCGAACTTTCCAGCGCCTACGTCGAGGCCACCCGGCGCAATCTGGGCAAGGCCCGGCTCGGCCCCAACAGCGGCGACCTGGAGGGCTTCGAAGGTGGCCGTCCCTTCGTCGAGGAGCCGGACATCGAGGACCCGCGCGCCGGCGAGAAGCTGGCGTGGAACTACAAGTACGGCGTCAACTGGGGCGATGGCGCCAACATCACGCCCTTCTACTGGAAGTACCGCAACATGGCGACCGGGCAGCTCGAGCGCACGATCCAGTTCAGCTTCCACTTCCTCAACCTCAAACACCGCGTCAAGGACGACCCTGTGCCCGAGGTCACGCCCAACCCCTCGAACCTGTTCAGGGGCATCTACGTCAAGGTCGACGCGCCGCAGGACCTGAAGAACACCCAGCTGCTGATCCAGCGCTACGACGACGACCAGAAGCTCGACGACGCCTACCTGTACCTGGGCTTCCAGCGCCGCGTGCGCCGCCTGGCGACCGGGCAGACCACCGACGCCTTCCTCGGCTCGGACCTGATGATCGAGGACTTTGAGGGCTACAACGGCCGCATCTCCGACATGAAGTGGACCTACAAGGGCACGAAGAACGTGATCCTGCCGATGTGGAACCACAACGAGCTCGCGCTCAGCGACGAGTTCAAGGATCCGGACGGCTTCAAGTACGTCGGCTTCGGCGGCCAGGGCGAATGCTTCCACCAGGGCACCTGGCAGTTGCGCAAGGTCTACGTGCTCGAAGCCGCGCCGGTCAACAGCGCCCATCCGGTCAGCAAGCGCGTGTTCTACATGGACGCGCAGCTCGGCAACCTGAACGGCGCCAACGAGATCTACGACCGCAAGGGCGACCTGTGGAAGGTGTTCATGGTCGGCAAGTCGCACGCCGACCACCACCTGCCGATCAACAAGGGCTCGGGCATCGGCATCGACGACGCCTTCTCGATGATCGACGTGCAGGCCAGGCACTGCACCACCGGCCACTTCAAGGGCCAGGTCGATCCGAAGCAGAACCCGCCCAGGATGTTCCAGGCGCAGTACATGCGCGGCGGCGACTGAGCATCCGGATTCGCAGGGCAGGCCCGGCGGTTCGTTTCCCCGGCCGGGCAGACATGCACATTCAAGAGGAGTTGAACAAATGGCTATGACAGGTGTATTGAGGCCGGGACACATCTCGCTTCGCGTACTCGATCTCGAGGAAGGCATCCATTTCTACCGCGACGTTCTGGGCCTGGTCGAAACCGGCCGGGACGAGCAGGGGCGGGTCTATTTCAAGGCCTGGGACGAGCGCGAACACAACAGCGTGCTGATCCGCGAGGCCGATTCCGCGGGCATCGATTTCTTCGCTTTCAAGGTGGCGGACAAGGCCACGCTCGACAAGCTCGATGGCGACCTGAAGGCATTCGGCGTCCGCACCGAGCGCATTCCGGCCGGCGAGATGCTGGCGACCGGTGAACGCGTCCGCTTCGAAGTCCCCTCCGGCCATCTGATCGAGCTGTATGCCGAGAAGAGCGACGTCGGCAATGGCCAGTCCTACGTCAATCCGGATCCCTGGGTGCCGGACGCCGAGCGCGGCATCGCACCCACGCGCCTGGACCACTGCCTGCTATACGGCCCGGATATCGAGAAAGTGCAGGAGATCTTCGAGAAGGTGCTCGGTTTCTACCTCGTCGAGCACGTGGTGATGGAGGATGGCGAGACCGATCTCGGCATCTGGCTGTCATGCTCGACGAAGGCGCACGACATCGCTTTCGTCCGCCACCCCGAGCCGGGCAGGCTGCACCACGTCTCGTTCAAGCTCGACAGTTGGGAGAGGGTGCTGCGTGCCGCCGACATCATGTCGATGAACAAGGTATCGATCGACATCGGCCCCACCCGCCACGGCGTCACCCGCGGTACGACGATCTACGCCTTCGATCCGTCGGGCAACCGCTTCGAGACCTTCTGCGGCGGCTACGACACCTATCCCGACTACCAGGCGGTGAAATGGACCTGGGACGAGGTGGGCACCGGCATCTTCTACCACGACCGCAAGCTCAACGAGCGTTTCCTGACCGTCGTGTCCTGAACGGAAGAGCCTGCGGCAGCCATGGCTGCCGCAGGTTTGGAGAGTCAGCGCTTGCTCTTGGAGGTGAAGAAGTCCGCCGGCATGCGCTTGACGGCATCCAGCGTGCGCAGGATGTGCTCGGTCAGGATCGAGGTGGCGCGGGTCGCATCGCGTGCCATCGTCGCCTCGAACAAGGCCTGGTGCTCGGCGTGGATGTCGCGGGCGATCGGCTGGCGGAACAGGCTGATGCGGCGGTAGCGCTCGGACTGCTGGTAGAGGATGTGCTGGAAATGGCGAATCCAGCGCGAGCTGGATGCCGAGATGAGGGCTTCATGGAAGGCACGGTTGCGGCTCTCCCATTCCTCCGTGGTACCGACGTCGTGGTCGGCGAGGCGCTGTTCGGCGCGCGAGAGGCGGTGGAAGGCGGCGACGACGGCGGCCTCCCAGTCCTCGCCGCCGGAGGCGATCGATTGCCGCAGGGCCTCGGTTTCCAGCAGCACGCGGGTGCGGGTGATGTCCTCGAAATCGGCGATGGAGATCGGCGCGACACGGAAGCCACGCTGTCCCTGGGCAACGACGAGGGCGTCGGTCACCAGCAGCAGCAGCGCTTCTCGCAGCGTGCCGGCGCCGACGTCGTAGTGCTCCTTGAGGTGCTCGACGCGCAGCTTTTCGCCCGGTGCGTGGACGCCCTCGATGATGTCGCGGCGCAGGCGCTGGTAGGCACCTTCGACCAGGGTCTTGGGTTCTTCGTGGGAATCCGTGGCTTGGTTCAGGGCTGCTTGGGACAGGACGGTTTCGCTCATGGTGGCGCGGGATCCGAAGGGATAGCTCTTTCGCATTCTAGCTGACGGCAGGCATTGCGGTAGATCGTTAAAATCTCGAGAAAATATATTGACATCGAGAAAATGATGATCTAATTTCTCGCACAACCAGCCCCGTGGGGCGCAAGTGGAGTCGGAACGATGAAGTTGGCCGTCACGCAGAGTGCAATCAGTTGGGAAGCTGCCCATGCGGCAGTGGAGGCCGTGGTGCAGGAGGCGGAGAAGCTCGGCCTGCGCATCAGCGTCGGCGTGGCCGATGCCGCGGGCAACCTGGTCGCCTTCCTGCGCATGCCGGGGGCTTTTCCGCAGTCGATCGCGATTGCCATCGACAAGGCCTACACCGCCGGCGGCTTCGGCTTTCCGACCGGTGACTGGATGAAGGCGGTCGGCGACAACGAGGGCATGAAGCTCGGCTTCACCGCCCGTCCCCGGCTGATCGTGTTCGGCGGCGGGCTGCCGATCCGCAGCGGAGGGGTATTGCTTGGCGGCATCGGCGTCTCCGGTGCCACGGAAGAACAGGACGGCATCTGCGCGCGCGCCGGTCTGCGCGCGATCGGTGCCGACGACATCGAAGCGTGAGGAACGCAATCCATGAAACAGATCCACAATTTCATCAATGGCGAATTCGTCGCCACCGCCAAGTCCTTCGACAAGTTCTCGCCGCTGGACAACGCCCTGATCGCCAAGGTGCATGAGGCGGGCAAGGCCGAAGTCGATGCCGCCGTCGCCGCCGCGCGTGCCGCCTTGTCGGGGCCGTGGGGCCGCATGACCGTGGCCGACCGCGTCGATCTGCTCAACGCGGTGGCCGACGGCATCAACAAGCGTTTCGATGATTTCCTCGCCGCCGAATGCGCCGATACCGGCAAGCCGCGCAGCCTCGCCAGTCATATCGACATTCCGCGCGGCGCGGCCAACTTCAAGGTGTTCGCGGACGTCATCAAGAGCGTGCCGACCGAGTTCTTCGAGATGGCGACGCCGGACGGCCGCGGTGCGCTGAACTATGCCGTGCGCCGCCCGGTGGGCGTGGTCGGTGTCATCTGTCCGTGGAACCTGCCCCTGCTGTTGATGACCTGGAAGGTCGGGCCTGCGCTGGCCTGCGGCAACACCGTGGTGGTGAAGCCTTCGGAGGAAACCCCGCAGACGGCGGCCCTGCTCGGCGAGGTGATGAACGAGGTCGGCATGCCGAAGGGCGTCTACAACGTCGTGCACGGCTTTGGCCCGGGCTCGGCGGGCGAATTCGTCACCGCGCATCCGAACGTCGATGCCATCACCTTCACCGGCGAGACCCGCACCGGCGCGGCGATCATGAAGGCGGCAGCGGAAGGTGCGCGCCCGGTGTCGCTCGAGATGGGCGGCAAGAATCCGGCGATCGTGTTCGCCGATTGCGATTTCGACGCCGCCATCGAAGGCACGATGCGCTCGGTCTTCGCCAACTGCGGCCAGGTCTGCCTGGGCACCGAGCGTGTCTATGTCGAACGGCCGATCTTCGAGCGTTTCGTCGAGGCGCTGAAGAAGGGCGCGGAAGGGCTCAGGCTCGGCCGCCCCGAAGATGCCGCCACCGGCCTCGGCCCGCTGATCTCGCAGGAGCACAAGCAGAAGGTGCTGTCCTACTACGAGAAGGCCAGGGCGCTGGGCGCCACCGTCGTCACCGGCGGCGGCGTGCCCGTGATGCCGGGGGAACTGGCGAACGGCGCCTGGGTGCAGCCGACGATCTGGACCGGGCTGGACGACAGCTCGCCGATCGCGCGCGAGGAAATCTTCGGTCCCTGCACGCTGATCCAGCCGTTCGACGACGAGGACGAAGTGGTCCGCCGTGCCAACGATACCGACTACGGCCTGGCCTGCTCGGTGTGGACCCGCGATCTGGTACGCGCCCACCGCGTCGCGGGCCGCATCGAGGCCGGCCTGGTGTGGGTGAATTCCTGGTTCCTGCGCGACCTGCGCACGCCTTTCGGCGGCTCGAAGCAGTCCGGCATCGGCCGCGAAGGCGGCGTGCATTCGCTCGAGTTCTATACCGAGCTGAAGAACATCTGCATCAAGCTGTGAGGCCGGCCGCGATGAGCGCCACCAGCCCCGAGATCGCCGACAGCATCGTCGCTGCCGGCATCCGTACCAACTACCACGACCTCGGCAGCGGCCACCCGTTGCTGATGATCCACGGCTCCGGGCCGGGCGTATCGGCCTGGGCCAACTGGCGTCTGGTGATGCCCGAACTGGCCAGGCAGGCGAGGGTGATCGCGCCCGACATGGTCGGCTTCGGTTTCACCGAGCGGCCGGCAGGCCAGCGCTACGACATGGATGACTGGGTCGCGCAGGCGGTCGGCCTGCTCGACGCGCTGGGCATCGAACGGACCGACCTCGTCGGCAACTCCTTCGGCGGCGCGCTGGCGCTGGCCATCGCCATCCGCCATCCGCAGCGGGTGCGCCGGCTGGTGCTGATGGGCAGCGTCGGCGTGCCGTTCGAGATCACCCCGGGGCTGGACGCGGTGTGGGGCTATACGCCGTCGTTCGAGAACATGCGCGCGATCATGGACTACTTCGCCTGGGACCGTTCGCTGGTGAACGACGAATTGGCGCAACTGCGCTACCAGGCCAGCATCCGCCCCGGCTTCCAGGAGTCCTTCGCGGCGATGTTCCCCGCGCCGCGCCAGCGCTGGGTGGATGCGATGGCCAGCCGCGAGGCCGACATCCGTGCGCTGCCGCACGAAACCCTGGTGATCCACGGCCGCGACGATCGGGTCATCCCGCTGGCCACTTCGCTGACCCTGGCCGACTGGATTTCCCGCGCGCAGCTCCACGTCTTCGGCCGCTGCGGCCACTGGACGCAGATCGAACATGCCGGGCGTTTTGCCCGCCTGGTGGGCGATTTCCTCGCCGAAGCCGGCGACGACGAACCGAAACCCCTGAACTGAGGCCAATCGACATGGACCGCAATCTCATCGAACAGCTCGGCGACGAGCTTTACCTGGCGCTGGTGAAGCGCGAAGTGCTGGCGCCGCTCACCGAGCGCCACCCGGAGATCACCATCGCCGACGCTTACCGCGTGCAACAGCGCATGATCGCGCGCCGGCTGGAAGCCGGCGAACGCATCGTCGGCAAGAAGATCGGCGTCACCAGCAAGGCGGTGATGAACATGCTCGGCGTGTTCCAGCCCGACTTCGGCATGCTGACCGACCGCATGCTCTACAACGAAGGCGAGGCGATTCCGGCCGACAGCCTGATCCAGCCCAAGGCCGAAGGCGAGATCGCCTTCGTGCTGAAGAGGGATCTGAAAGGTCCGGGCGTCACTGCCGCCGAGGTGCTGGCCGCGACCGAAGGCGTGATGACCTGCTTCGAGATCGTCGATTCGCGCATCCGCGACTGGAAGATCCGCATCCAGGACACCGTGGCGGACAACGCCTCCTGCGGCGTGTTCGTGCTCGGCGACAGCCTGGTCGATCCCCGGCGGGTCGATCTGAACACCTGCGGCATGGTGCTGGAGAAGAACGGCGAGATCGTCGCCACCGGCTCGGGCGCCGCGGCACTCGGCGCGCCTGCGAACGCGGTGGCCTGGCTGGCGAACACGCTCGGTGCGCTCGACATCAGCCTGAAGGCGGGTGAAGTCGTGCTGTCGGGTTCGCTGGCGATCATGGTGCCGGTGGTGGCTGGCGACAACCTTCGCGTCACCATCGGCGGCATCGGCGGCTGCTCGGTGCGTTTCGTCTGATCGATTGCGCGCGGCGGATAACTTCCAACCTGTCTCCCTCTTCGTCCGCCGCGCCTCTTTTCCCCGTCTCCTGGAGAACATCCGATGGATCTCGAACTATCCGGCAAGCGTGCGCTGGTGACCGGCTCGACGGCAGGCATCGGCTATGCCATCGCCCGCCGGCTCGCTGCCGAAGGCGCCGAAGTCGTGGTGAATGGCCGTGACGCAGGCCGTGTCGAGGCGGCTTGCACGCGTGTGCGTACCGAAGTGCCGCAGGCCTGGGTGCGTGGGGTCGCGGCCGACGTGAGTACCGCGGCAGGCGTGGCTGGCCTGCTCGAGCACTGCGGTGAAGTGGACGTGCTGGTGAACAACTTCGGCATCTTCGAGCCTCGTGCCTTCGAGGACATCGGCGATGCCGACTGGCTGCGTTTCTTCGAAGCCAACGTGATGAGCGGCGTGCGTCTCGCACGCCATTGCCTGCCGCGCATGAAGGTTCGCGGCTGGGGCCGGATCGTGTTCATTTCCAGTGAATCCGGCCTGAATCCGCCGGGCGACATGGTGCATTACGGCATGAGCAAGTCTGCCCAGCTTTCGGTGTCGCGCGGCATGGCCGAGACCTGCTGCGGTACCGGCGTGACGGTGAATGCCGTGCTGCCCGGGCCGACCCGCACCGAAGGCGTCATCGAGTTCTTCGGCAGGCTGGCGGCGGAGCAGGGCGTGGCGGTGGAAACGGTCGAGCGCGAGTTCTTCAATCGCGATCGACCGAGTTCCCTGCTGCGGCGTTTCATCGAACCGGCCGAAGTGGCCAATCTGGTGGCCTATGTCTGCAGCCCGCTGTCGGCGGCCACCAATGGCGCCGCGTTGCGCGCCGATGGCGGCGTCGTGCGCAGCATCGGCTGACCGCAGCACCGGTTGCCGCAACACAGACTGACCGCATTCAACTTTCCGACAAGGAACCGACTCATGAACAAGATCAAATGCGCCTTGATCGGCCCGGGCAACATCGGCACCGATCTGCTGTACAAGCTCAAGCGCAGCGCGGTGCTGGAACCGGTGTGGATGGTGGGCATCGACGCCGCCTCCGAAGGCCTGGCGCGCGCGCGCGAACTGGGTCTCAAGACCACCGCGGACGGCGTCGACGGCCTGCTGCCGCACGTGCGGGCCGACGGCGTGCAGATCGCCTTCGACGCCACCTCGGCCTACGTCCATGCCGAGAACAGCCGCAAGCTCAACGAGCTGGGCGTGCTGATGATCGACCTCACGCCCGCGGCGATCGGCCCGTTCTGCGTGCCGCCGGTCAATCTGGCCGAACACGTCGGCAAAGGCGAAATGAACGTCAACATGGTCACCTGCGGCGGCCAGGCCACGATCCCGATGGTCGCCGCCGTGTCGCGCGTGCAGCCGGTGGCCTACGGCGAGATCGTCGCCACCGTGTCATCGAAATCCGCCGGCCCGGGCACGCGCAAGAACATCGACGAATTCACCCGCACCACCGCCGGTGCGGTCGAGAAAGTGGGCGGCGCCAGGCAGGGCAAGGCCATCATCATCCTGAACCCGGCCGAACCGCCGCTGATCATGCGCGACACGGTGCACTGCCTGACCGAGACCGAACCCGACCAGGAAAAGATCACCGCCTCGATCCACGCCATGATCGCCGAAGTGCAGAAGTACGTGCCCGGCTACCGCCTGGTCAATGGCCCGGTGTTCGATGGCAAGCGCGTGTCGGTCTTCCTCGAGGTCGAAGGCCTGGGCGACTACCTGCCCCGGTACGCCGGCAACCTGGACATCATGACCGCGGCCGGTGCGCGCACCGCCGAGATGTTCGCCGAGGAGATCCTCGCCGGGCGCCTGACACTCGAACCGAACCGCGCAACGATGGTGGCCTGAACGGCCGCCCGATGAAGGAGATCAACATGGAACTTCGCGGCAAGAAAGTCACCGTTCACGACATGACCCTGCGCGACGGCATGCACCCCAAGCGCCACCTGATGACGCTCGAGCAGATGAAGACCATCGCCTGCGGGCTGGACGACGCGGGCGTGCCGCTGATCGAAGTCACCCACGGCGACGGCCTGGGCGGCAGCTCGGTCAACTACGGCTTCCCGGCCCACAGCGACGAGGACTACCTCGGCGCGGTGATCCCGCTGATGAAGCGGGCGAAAGTCTCGGCGCTGCTGCTGCCGGGCATCGGCACCGTCGACCACCTGAAGATGGCCCACGAACTCGGGGTCAACACGATCCGCGTCGCCACCCACTGCACCGAGGCCGACGTCTCCGAGCAGCACATCGGCATGGCCCGCAAGCTCGGCCTGGACACCGTCGGCTTCCTGATGATGGCGCACATGAACAGCCCCGAAGGGCTGGTGCAGCAGGCGAAGCTGATGGAAGGCTACGGCGCCAACTGCATCTACATCACCGACTCGGCCGGGCACCTGCTGCCGGACACGGTGAAGTCGCGCCTGTCCGCGGTCAGGGATGCCCTGAAGCCCGAGACCGAACTGGGCTTCCACGGCCACCACAACCTGGCGATGGGCGTGGCCAACAGCCTGGCGGCGCTCGAAGCGGGCGCCACCCGCATCGACGCGGCCGCGGCCGGGCTGGGCGCGGGGGCGGGCAACACGCCGATGGAAGTGTTCGTCGCGGTGTGCGATCTGATGGGGATCGAGACCGGCGTGGATGTGTTCAGGATCCAGGACGTGGCCGAGGACCTCGTGGTACCGATCATGGACTTCCCGATCCGCATCGACCGCGATGCGCTGACGCTGGGCTACGCCGGCGTCTATGGCTCCTTCCTGCTGTTCGCCAAGCGCGCGGAGAAGAAGTACGGCGTGCCGGCGCGCGAGATCCTGGTCGAGATGGGCCGGCGCGGCATGGTCGGCGGGCAGGAGGACATGATCGAGGATACGGCGATGAACCTGGCGAAGGCGAAGGGGATTGCAGCATGAAACTGTCACGCGAAGCCATCGAGCAATTGGCCATCCATCTCGAGACCTGCGAACTGGAGGCGAAGGACACGCCCAAGATCACCGACGAGCATCCCGACATGGACTGGGACGACGCCTATGCCATCCAGGACGAGATCCGGCGCCGCAAGATAGCCCGCGGCAACCGCGTCATCGGCCTCAAGGCCGGGCTGACCTCGCATGCCAAGATGAAGCAGATGGGCGTCGAGACGCCGGTGTTCGGTTTCCTGGTGGATTACTTCAGCGTGCCCGAAGGCAGCGAGATCAACACCTCGGAGCTGATCCATCCCAAGGTCGAGCCCGAGATCGCCTTCGTCACCAAGGCGCCGCTGCGCGGGCCGGGCTGCCACATCGGCGCCGTGCTCGCCGCCACCGATTTCGTCATCCCGGCCATCGAGGTCATCGACAGCCGCTACCGCGACTTCAAGTTCGACCTCAAGAGCGTCGTCGCCGACAACTGCTCGTCGAGCCGCTTCGTCGTCGGCGGCAGCATGGCCGGCGCCGACGATGTCGACCTGCGCACCACCGGCATCGTGCTGGAGAAGAATGGCGAGCCGGTGGCCTTCGGTGCGGGGGCGGCGGTGCTCGGCCACCCCGCCGCCGCGGTGGCGATGCTGGCGAACATGCTGGGCGAGCGCGGCGAGGAGATTCCGGCCGGGTCGCTGATCCTGTCGGGCGGCATCACCGAGGCCGTGGCCGTGCAGCCGGGCGACGACGTCACATTGCGGGTGCAGGGCCTCGGCTCGGTATCCGTGCGCTTCAAATGATCCCGTGGAGCGGCCAGCAAGGCCTGCCGCTCCAAACCCACAAGCCCGGAGAACGGAACCATGCCATTTGCCCAGATCTACATGATCGAAGGCCGCAGCGAAGAGCAGAAACGCGCGGTGATCGAGAAAGTCACCCAGGCGCTCGTCGATGCAGTCGGCGCGCCGAAGGAGAACGTGCGCGTCTGGATCCACGACGTGCCCAAGGAAAACTGGGGCATTGCCGGCGCCTCGGCCAAGGATCTGGGGCGCTGACGATGGCCGTTGCCCGACGCTCCGGCGCGGGGCACGCTCGGTCGTGCCGATGAAACAGCCTGGGGATCCGCTGCGATGAACGATCCGACAAACGAAACCGCTCCGTCCGTCACACGCATCGCGCGCCGCCGCGCGCTCCCGGGGCACGAGGCGGAATACGAATCGCGGGTGCGCGCGATGCTGGCCCGGATGCGCACCTTCAAGGGCTTCCTGGGCGGCGACATCATTCCGCCCGAGCAGCCGGGGGGCGATTATCAGATCGTGACGCGTTTTGCTTCCGAGGCTGCGTTGGATGTCTGGGACCGCAGCGAAGCGCGGATGCAGTGCCTCGAGCGCTTGCGCGAAGTCGCCGATGGCGAGCCGGCGTTCCGGAAGTTGAGCGGCCTGGAAGCCTGGTTCGAGCCGGCAGTGGTGCCTGCCAGCATGCACCCGCCCCGCGCGCGCATGGCGCTGGTGACCTGGCTGGGCATCTTTCCGACCGTGTCCCTGGTGCTCTGGCTGGTCGCCCCTCTGCTGCAGGCTTTGCCCTTCCTGCTGCGTACCGCAGTTCTGACGGCGTTGATCGTGGTGATGATGACCTGGCTGGTGATGCCCAGGCTGGTCCGACTGCTCCGTGGGTTTCTCAATCAGGGGCATGGCAAATCCTGATCTCGGCCCTGCGGTCACTGCTGTTTACTGTGCCGCGATGATGTCGATCTCGACCCGCAGGCCGGGAAAGGCCAGGCGTTCGATACCCAGCAAGGTGACTGCGGGCGGATGCTCCGGGTCGAAATAGGCAGAGCGGATTTCACGGATGCGGGCGGTCTGTTCGGGCTGCAGGCCGACCACGTAGATCGTCACCGCGACCAGGTCGCGCATGCCGGCGCCCTGGGCGCGCAAGGCGATGTCGAGGTTGTCGAGCGTGCCCTCGAGCTGCGCTTCGAGATCGTCCGGATGACGGACCTTGCCGTCCGCGTCGCAGTCGACCTGGCCGGATACGAAGATCAGCCGCTCGTGACCGCGGATCGAGAAAGTCTGGCTGAAAGCCTTGCCGGAGAACAGTTCGGGGGGATTGATTGCCAGGCGTTCGATGCTCATTTGCCTGCTTCTTTCGATGATGGGTGGCGGCAGCGGATCGATTGCGAAGGCAGCACGCCGTATGCCGATTTGTAGAGTTCGGAGAACCGGCCGAGATGGGTGAAGCCGTATTCGAGCGCCACCGCGGTGACGTTCGGACAGGGCTGCTGCGGATCGCTCAGCACGGCGTGCACCCGTTCCAGCTTCTTCTGGCGGACGTAGTTCTTGGGTGTGGTCCTGGCGTTCTTCTCGAACAGCATGTACAGCGAGCGCAGGCTGAGTCCGGCATGCTGGGCGAGTTGTTCGGCGCTGAGTTCGAGCTTGATGTTGCGCTCGATGTAGTTGCTCAGGCGTTCGAAGCTGGGCGCATGCCGGGTCGGGGTGATCATGCTGACGTTGTGCTTGAGCATGACCATCAGCTTGGTCGTCACCACCTGGTTGTAGTGCTGCAGCATCTGCGGCGTGGCGAGCTCCGATTCGGCCTCTTCGCACAGCAGTTTCAGCAGCATCAGCAGGCTGTCGATGTCCTCGAACTTGTGCGGTACCTGGCTGAACTTGATGCTCTCGTTGGGCTTGAACCAGCGGTGCTCGGCACAGGCATCGTCCAGCATCGGCGATGGAATCCGCAGGATGAACTTCTCGCAGTCGTCCGAATAGGTGAGATCGATGGGCTCGTCCGGATTGATGACCAGCACATGGCCTGCGGACAGGTCGAGCGAGGTATTGGCCAAGGTGTAGCGGCAATGCCCGTGCAGGATGAATTGGGCATGGTAGATGTCCCCCAGGCCCTCGGAGAGGATGCGCGCCTGGGCGCCGTAGCGCAGGCGGCACAGGTCCAGCATGCCGGCGCGGCGGTGGCTGAGCGAGGCGCTGGCATGGCCGGCGTTGGACAGCCGCAGGCTGTGCGTGCCGACATTGGCACGTACGTATTCGGAGACTTCGAAAGGATTCGCCGCGGCGAAGACTTTGCTGCTGCCGTTCAGGAACTGGAGGGGCATCACGCGGCCCTCCGGGGCGATGTGGGCGAATGTGCCTGCAGCACACCTTCGTTCGTCATTTCCTTCTCCTCTCCGCCAGGGGATGGTCTGGCGCCTTGTCCTGGGCTGGGTGATTCCGGCTTCTTATGGGAAAATTATCGAGATATTCAGTAATTTCGATTGTATGGCCTTATAAAAATTATGTCTATACGGCGATATAAAATTTTTTGAGCCTGGCGAGGCGGGCGTCCGCGATGAAAAAAAGCCGCGCTGCCCGATCACAGCGCGGCCAATGCGTCCGAGGAGAGGGAGAGGACGCTGCAATCAGCCCATGTCGCCACCGCCCACCGGCAGCACCGTGCCGGTGATGTAGGCGGCGTCGTCGGAGGCGAGGAACAGGATGGGTTCGGCCTGTTCCTCGAGTGTGCCGTAGCGCTTCATCAGGCTGCTGTCGATCGACTGGCTGTAGATCTGCTCGTACCAGCGTTTTTCCTGCTCGCTCTGTGCCTGCGTGTTGCGCGGCACGCGGCGCGGCGGGGCCTCGGTCGCACCCGGCGCGGTGGCATTGACGCGAATGCCGCGCTCACCGTTCTCCAGCGCCAGGCAGGCCGTCAGGGCGTTTACCCCGCCTTTGGCCGCGCCATAGGGCACGCGGTTGACGCCGCGGGTGGCGATCGACGACACATTGACGATCGCGCCCTTGCCCTGCGCCTGCATGTGCGGCAGGACCGCGCGGCAGCACCACAGCGTGGGGAACAGCGAGCGGCGCACTTCGGCTTCGATCTCGTGCTCGGCGTAATGCTCGTAGGGCTTGGTCCAGATCGTGCCGCCGACATTGTTCACGAGGATGTCGATGCGGCCGAACCGGGCGACGGCCGCGTCCATGACGCGCTGGCATTCGGCGAATTTCTCGAGGTCGGCGGTCAGGCCGAGGACGTCGGTCTTCTTCTGCGCAAGGGCATCGGCGACCTCATGGACGATCTCCGAGCGGTCGACCAGCACCAGCGTGCCTTCTTCCTCGGCGATGCGCTCGGCGACGCGCTTGCCGATGCCCTGCGCGGCGCCGGTGATGACCGCGACCTTGTTGTTGAAACGGTTAGGCATGTTTGCTCCTGGCTGGGCCGGCTCAGACGCTGGCGGCGAATTTCTCGTAGTGGAAGCTTTTGGGTTCGATCTGGCGTTCGCGCAGGTCATGGGCGACCGCCTCGACCATCGGCGGCGGGCCGCACAAGTAGATGTCGACCTCGCCGCCGTTGAGGTGGGCCGGCTCGATGTGGGCGGTGACGTAGCCCTTCTTCGGCCATGCGCTGTCGTCGGCGACCACGCAGACTTCGTAGCTGAAATTGGGCAGGGCGGCCTTGAAGGCATCCAGGCGGTCGAGGGCGACGACGTCGGCGTCGGTATTGACGCCGTAGATCAGGTGGACCGGGTGGGCGCTGCCGCCCTGGGCCACGAGCTTGTCCAGCATCGCCAGGAAGGGGGCGAGGCCGGTGCCGCCGGCGAGCATCAGCACCGGGCGGGCGACGTCGCGCAGGTAGAAGCTGCCGATGGGGCCGGCAAGCCTGATCGTGTCGCCGGGGCGGGCGCGCTCGGTGAGGTAGCCGCTCATCAGGCCGTCGGGTACGTTGCGGATCAGGAAGGCGACCTTGCCTTCGGCGGGCATCGAGCTGAACGAGTAGGCACGGGTGCGGGTGGTGCCGGGCACTTCCAGGTTGGCGTACTGGCCGGGCAGGAAGGCGAGCTTGTCGATGCCCGGGCCCTGCAGCACCAGGCTGATGGTGCTGGGGGAGAGCTGGCGCACCTCGTCCACCGATGCGCTCAGCGTCGCCTGCCTGATCTTGCACACGTCGGACGAGACGGGCACGTTCACGACGCAGTCGCTCCTGGGGTGCATCTGGCAGGTGAGGACGTAGCCCAGGCCCGCCTCTTCCTCGCTCATCGCGTCGTCGATGTAGAAGCCCAGCTCGTACTGGCCGGATTCGGCCTTGCACTTGCAGGCGCCACAGGCGCCGTCGCGGCAGTCGATCGGCACGTTGACGCCCTGGCGGTAGGCGGCATCGGCCACGGTTTCCGAAGCGTTGCAGTCGATGAAGCGGGTGACGCCGTCCTCGAAATTCAGGGCGATCTTGAATGTCATGCTTGTCTCCGTGTCGGGGCATGGTCGACCGGCGTGCGCCCGCCCGATGCCGCGGCCCCGTCCGTTGCGGACGGGGCCGCGGCCGTCGTGGCCGGCGTGCGGCGGCGCCAGGCTTTTGTTGTCAGACGTGATACACGTCGAGGACGTGGCGGATGTAGTCGGTCTTGAGCACGACCTTCTTCTCCTTGATGAGCGGCTGCCCGCCGGACAGGTCCAGGGTGTAGAAGCTCGTGCCGCAGAAGTGGTCGGTGTGGTTGTAGCGCACGCTCATCGTGTGCCAGTTGAAGCGCAGCTTGACCATCTGCCCGTCCTGCTCGAGCACTTCGATGTTGCTCAGGTGGTGGTTCGTGCGCGTGTCGGGAATGGTCGCGCTCGAGCGTTCGGTGCGGATGCGGAACACGCGGTCCTCGAGGCCGGCGCGGCGGCCGTACCAGATCAGCGAGATCTCGCTTTGCGGGTCTTCGGTCAGTTCGCCGTCGTCGTCCCAGGCCGGCATCCAGAAGGTGCAGTTCTCGTCGTACAGCGCCAGCCAGCTGTCCCAGTCGCGGTCGTCCAGGTAACGGGCTTCGCGGTAGAGGAAGGCGCACAGGTTCTCGTAGGAAATGTTCATGTCGATGGTCTCCGGTTGGCGTTTGCTCACTTGGCCGCGATGGCTTCGCGCATCTGTTCGAGCCAGTAGCTGTGCTGGGCGACGTAGAGGCCTTCGTCCTCGGTCTTGATCCCCGACAGGATGGGCTTGAGTCCGATCTTGTCGGCTTCGCCGTCCGGGCCTTTGACCCAGTGCTCGGCGCCGCGCGACATGTCGTTCCATTCCAGCGCACCGCCCATGAAGCCTTCCTGGCAGGCGCGGAATTCTTCCAGGTCGTCGGGCGTGGCCATGCCGGTGGCGTTGAAGAAGTCCTCGTACTGGCGGATGCGGCGGGCGCGGGCTTCGGCCGATTCGCCCTTGGGCGCGATGCAGTAGATGGTGACTTCGGTGCGGTTGACGTCGAGCGGACGGAACACGCGGATCTGCGAGCTGAACTGGTCCATCAGGTAAACGTTCGGGTACAGGCACAGGTTGCGCGAATTGCAGATCATCCAGTCGGCCTTCGCTTCGCCGAATTCCTCGACCAGGCGCTCGCGCTGCTCCATCAGCGGGCGGTCCTCGGGGTTGTCCCAGCGGGTCCACAACAGCAGGTGGCCATTCTCGAACGAGTAGGAGCCGCCACCCTTCTTGGCCCAGCCGCCCGCGCTCATCGCATTGATGTCGTCGCCCGAGTCGCGGCTCTTGCGCTGCGCCTGGGTTGCCGCGTAGTTCCAGTGCGTGGCGGTGACGTGGTAGCCGTCGGCGCCGTTCTCGGCCTGCAGCTTCCAGTTGCCCTCATAGACATAGGTCGAGGCGCCGCGCAGCACTTCCAGGCCTTCGGGGGACTGGTCGACGATCATGTCGATGATGACTTTCGATTCGCCGAGGAAATCTTCCAGCGACTGCACGTCCGGGTTCAGGCTGCCGAACAGGAAGCCGCGGTAGGACTCGAAGCGCGCGATTTTCTTCAGATCGTGCGAACCATCGCAGTTGAAGCTGGCCGGGTAGCCGGTTTCGGCCGGGTCCTTGATCTTGAGCAGCTTGCCCGAGTTGTTGAAGGTCCAGCCGTGGAAGGGGCAGGTGAAGCTGCCCTTGTTGCCGTGCTTGAAGCGCGCCAGCGTGGCGCCGCGGTGGGCGCAGGAGTTGATGAAACAGTTGAGCTGATTGTCCTTGTTGCGGGTGATGAACACCGGCTGGCGGCCGATCTTGGTGGTGTAGTAGTCGTTGATCTTCGGCACCTGGCTCTCGTGGGCGAGATAGATCCAGTTGCCCTCGAAGATGTGCTTCATCTCGAGATCGAACAGCGCTTTGTTGGTGAACATCTCCCGCTTGCAGCGGAAAACCCCTTTTTCCTTGTCCTTCTGAACCAGTGAGTCCAGATATTCCGTAGTGATCATCGCCAGCGTCTCCAGTGTCGTTTGCAGCATGGAGTTCGCATCCTAGGGACGACAAAAGGCGTGAAATATCCACTTCTTGCAGCATCGCTATCCAGTCTGTGCAGTGCGCGCCAGGATGCACAAAGCGGATAGAACTCGTGCAGGAACTGGATATTTCTGCTTCTCCGCTGCCCCTAATCTGCGCTCCATGCCGTTCCGGCGGGCCGCTTGGCGCCGGGACCCAACGGAGACCAGCCGCTGCCCCCGCGGGGGCCGGGCAGACAAGAAAAGGAAACGGCGGACATGTCATCGGGCACGAAGACGCTCAACGCATTCACGCAGGAAGAAGGCGACATCCATCTCGGCGGCATCGACGCCATCGTCCGCCTGACGCTCGACCAGGTGCGCACCGATGCGCGCCGCGGGCTGAAGACCGGCATGTTCGTGTCCGGCTACCGCGGTTCGCCGGTGGGCATGCTCGATGCGGCACTGATCCGCCAGCAGAAGCTGCTGCTCGAACATCACATCCATTTCGTCGACGGCATCAACGAGGACCTGGCCGCCACCGCGGTGTGGGGCACGCAGATGCTGCATACCGTCGGCAAGCAGAAGTTCGACGGCGTCACCGGCATGTGGTACGGCAAGGCGCCGGGCGTGGACCGCTCGGGTGATGCGCTCAAGCACGCCAACTACACCGGCATCGGCAGGAATGGCGGCGTGCTGGCGATTGCCGGCGACGATCCGAGCTGCAAGAGCTCGTCGCTGTGCTCGCAGTCCGAGCCGATGCTCTATCACGTCGGCATCCCGTCGCTGTACCCGGGCAACGTGCAGGAGATTCTCGATTACGGCCTGCATGGCTACCAGATGTCGCGCTTGGCCGGCCTGTGGGTGGGGATGAAGATCGTCACCAATGTCGCCGACAGCACCGGAACCGCCTGTATCTCGCCCGAGCGGCTGCAGTTCGTCACGCCCGATCTCGAATTCGACGGCAAGCTGTTCACGCCCAGCATGAACCTGGGCATGAACGTGCGCGCCGAGGCGCTGGAAATGGAGCAGTCGCTGTACACCCGCCGTCTCGAGGTCGCCAGGCGCTATGCCCGCGCCAACCGGCTGAACGACATCGTCTTCCCCAACCCCGATGCCTGGATCGGCATCATCACCGCGGGCAAGACCTACAGCGACCTCAACCAGGCTTTCCTGGAGATGGGGCTGGACGATGCGGCGCTGCGCCGCCACGGCATCCGCGTGCTGAAGATGGGCATGCTGTTCCCGATGGAGCCGAGCATCGTGCGCGAGTTCGCGCAGGGGCTGGAAGAGATCTTCGTCATCGAGGAAAAGCGTCCCTTCCTCGAGATGTTCGCCAAGCAGGTGCTGTACGGCACGGCCAACGCGCCGCGCATCGTCGGCAAGTTCGACGAGGAAGACAAGGAGCTGCTGCCGCACTACGGCGAGTTCGAGTCCGACACCCTGGTGCGTGCGCTGTTGAAGCGCCTGTCGCGCAAGACGCGCATCGAGTCGGCGGAGAACTGGCTCGCGCGCCTGGACGAAATCCACTCGCGCAGCAAGCTGCCGACCGCGGTGCGCACCGCCTGGTACTGCTCGGGCTGTCCGCACAACAGCTCGACGAAGGCGGTCGACGGCAGCATCGTGTCGGCCGGCATCGGCTGCCACACGATGGCGATGTGGATGGGGCGCAACGTGGTCATGGGCACCCACATGGGCGCAGAGGGCACGCAGTGGATCGGCATGGCGCCTTTCACCGAGGCCCGGCACATCTTCCAGAACATGGGCGACGGCACCTATGCGCACTCGGGCAGCCTGGCGATCCGCTATGCGGCCTCGACCGGGGTCAACATCACTTTCAAGCTGCTGCGCAACGCCCACACTTCGATGACCGGCGGCCAGGCCATCCAGGGCGAGGTGCCGTTGGCCAGCATGGTGTCCGACCTGCTGGCCAACGGGGTCAGGAAGATCATCGTCACCACCGACGATCCGTCGCGCTTCAATGCGGTGAGCCTGCCCGGCGGCACCGAGGTCTGGCACCGCGACCGCCTCGACGAGGCGCAGCGCGTGCTGGCAGCGACGCCGGGCACCACCGTGCTGCTGCACGACCAGGAGTGCGCGGCGGAGCTGCGCCGGGCGCGCAGCCGGGGCAGGGCCGAGGAGCCGGCCGAAGTCGTCGTCATCAACGAGCGTGTGTGCGAAGGCTGCGGCGACTGCGGCGAGGTCTCGAACTGCATGAGCGTCGAGCCGGTGCACACCGAGTTCGGGCGCAAGACCCGCATCCATCAGTCCTCGTGCAACAAGGACTACAGCTGTGTGAAAGGCTTCTGTCCGTCTTTCCAGACCATCACGCCGAATCCCGTACCGGCTGTCGAGAATGCGCCGAAGCGCCGGAAAGGGCGCATCCCGGTGTTCGAGCGCGAACTGCCGGTGCCGCCGAAGAAAGTGGATGACACGATCGGCGTCGGCATCCACGTCATGGGCATCGGCGGCACGGGTTCGGTCACGGTGGTGGCGACGCTGGCCAAGGCCGCGCGGCTCGAGGGCAAGCACGTGATCGGCCTCGACCAGACCGGCCTGGCGCAGAAGGGCGGTGCGGTGATCTCCGACATCAAGATCACCCATGCGCCGTTCAAGGGCTCGAACAAGATCTCGGACGGCCGCGCCGACCTTTACCTGGGTTTCGACATCCTCAATGCCACCGACCCCAAGAACCTGGACAAGTGCAGCCCCGGCCGCACGATCGCGGTGGTATCGACCACGGAGACGCCGACCGGACAGATGGTGACCAACCGCAAGACGCCGTTTCCGGCCGTCGGCGGCCTGAGCGCGGGCATCGAGCGCGTCACGCGCAAGGCGGACAGCGTTTTCCTCGACGGCCAGGCGCTGGCCGAGGGGCTGTTCGGCGACGCCATGGCGACCAACAATTTCATGGTCGGTGTCGCTTTCCAGGCGGGCGCCATCCCGCTGCAGGCGGAATCGATCGAAGAGGCCATCCGCCAGTCGGGCGTGGCGGTCGACATGAGCCTGGCCGCCTTCCGCTGGGGCCGCCTGGCGGTGGTCGATCGCGCCTTCGTCGAAGCCGAAGCGACGCGGCTGAGCGGCGGCGCTTCGGTGATCGCACTGCACAGGAAGCCGCAGCTGTCGCCGGCGGCGCGTGCCATCGTCGATTCGATCGGCGCCGAAGGCGAGGTGAAGCGTCTGGCCGAAGTCCGCGTGCCCGAGCTGATCGCGTTCCAGGACGAAGCCTACGCCAGGCGCTATGCCGAAGTCCTCCAACGCGTCGTCGCCGCCGAGCAGCGCGCCGTCTCCGGCAGCGCCCTGTCCGAGGCCGCCGCCCGCCACCTGTACAAGCTGATGGCCTACAAGGACGAATACGAAGTCGCCCGCCTTCATACCGACCCGGCCTTCCTGGCCGAGCTGGATGCGCAGTTCCCGCACGGCTATTCGGTGAAATACAACCTGGCGCCGCCGCTGCTGGCCAAGACGGACCCCGCCACCGGCCATCTGCGGAAGAAGCAGTACGGGGCGTGGATGTTCAAGGTTTTCAAGCGCCTGGCAGGCCTGAAGCGCTTGCGCGGCTCCGCGCTGGACGTGTTCGGCAAGACCGCCGAGCGCCGCATGGAACGCCAGTTGATCGAGGACTACATCGCGCTGCTGGAGCAGATCCTCGCCCGGCTCACGCCGGCCAACCACGATGCCGCAGTGGCCCTGGCCAGCGTGCCGGACGAAATCCGTGGCTATGGCCACGTCAAGGAAAAGAGCGTCGCGCTCGCCCGCGAGCTGCAGGCCGAGCGGATGAAGGCTTTCCTCGAACCGCAGCAGGAACGGCGGGTGGCCTGAAGTGAAGCGGCCTCCGCGCTCAACGGCTTCGCCGTCTCCAGAGGGGGAACAGGCCGCCCATGGGGCGTCCCGGCGGGAGGCCGAGGCGACAGCCACAGCAAGAACCTACTTCGCAGTGACGGTCGCCGATACCGGCGAAGCGTTCCGCTGCGGCGAGCACGAAACCCTGCTGGCCGGCATGGAGCGGCTGGGCAAGCGCGGCATCCCTGTGGGTTGCCGCGGCGGCGGCTGCGGGGTGTGCAAGGTACGGATCGAGTCCGGCGCCTTCAGCGCGCGGGCGATGAGCAGGGAGCACGTCAGCGCGGAGGAGGAGGGCGCCGGCATCGTGCTGGCCTGCCGGGTGAAACCGCTGTCGGACATCCGCCTGGCGGTGCTGGGACAGATGAAGAAGAAGGTCTGCGCCTGAGGTCCGGGCGCGGGTGAAACAAGCTTCAGCAACAGGGGCGGACATCGTCACGCCAACGACGCAACCCGGGGACAGCGTGCCGCCCACAAGGCGCGAGTCCCCGCCAACGACCCGAAGAGGAGATGAAAGATGGCAACCACCGGAGTGATGCGCCCCGGCCACATCCAGCTGCGCGTGCTGGATATCGACGAAAGCGTCGAGTTCTACAAGAACATGCTCGGTCTGGTCGAGACCGGCCGCGATGCCCAGGGCCGGGTCTATTTCAAGGCCTGGGACGAGCGTGACCACAACAGCGTGATCCTGCGCCAGGCCGACCGTGCCGGCATGGACCTGATGGGCTTCAAGGTCAAGGACAGGGCCACGCTCGAGCAGCTCGACAAGGACCTGCAGGCCTACGGCGTCGCCACCGAGCGCATCCCTGCGGGCGAACTGCTGGAAACCGGCGAGCGCGTGCGTTTCACCACTCCCACCGGCCACGTCATGGAGCTGTACGCCGACAAGGCCGACGTCGGCAATGGCCAGCCCTACACCAACCCCAACCCCTGGATCCCTGCAGCCGAGCACGGCATCGCCCCGCATCGCTTCGACCACTGCCTGCTGTACGGTCCGAACATCGAAGAGAACCTGAAGCTCTTTATCGAAGTGCTGGGCTTCCACCTGGTCGAGCGTGTGCTGATGGAAGACGGCAAGGCGCTGCTGGGAACCTTCATTTCCTGCTCGCACAAGGCCCACGACCTGGCTTTCATCTGCCACCCCGAACCGGGCAAGCTGCACCACCTGTCCTTCCTGCTGGGGAGCTGGGAGCAGGTGCTGCGCGCAGCCGACATCATGTCGATGAACAAGGTGTCGGTCGACATCGGCCCGACCCGCCACGGCATCACCCGCGGCACCACGATCTACGCCTTCGACCCGTCGGGCAACCGCTTCGAGACCTTCTGCGGCGGCTACGAAACCTACCCCGACCATCAACCGCTGACCTGGACCTTCGACGAGGTCGGCACCGGCATTTTCTACCACGACCGCAAGCTCAACGACCGCTTCCTGAGCGTGCTGACCTGATCCGGGCTGCGACCCGGCGGCAGATGGCGCGCCTGGCGAAGCACCGACCCCCGATCCCCAGC
This sequence comes from Thauera butanivorans, assembly GCF_048398245.1. Classification (NCBI taxonomy): domain Bacteria; kingdom Pseudomonadati; phylum Pseudomonadota; class Betaproteobacteria; order Rhodocyclales; family Zoogloeaceae; genus Thauera; species Thauera butanivorans. The sequence continues at coordinate 3,332,145 of NZ_CP183038.1, read as the reverse complement.
GGCCGCCGCACGCCGGAATGCATCCGCGTGCGACAGCCGCACAACCGAGAGCCGCTGCGTTGGGCGGCGGAGAACGAACATGCTTGCAGACAAGATCCTCAACTTCATCGGCGGCGAGTACGTCGCCACCGACAAATGGTTCGACAACCGGACGCCGATCTCCAATGCCGTCATCGGCCAGGTCGCCGAAGCCGGCAAGGCCGAGGTCGATGCCGCGGTGGCCGCCGCGCGCGCCGCGCTGAAAGGCCCCTGGGGAACGATGCCGCTGGCGCGCCGCGTCGAGCTGCTCGAAGCCCTGGTCGCCGAAATCAATGCCCGCTTCGACGAGTTCCTCGAGGCCGAATGCGCCGACACCGGCAAGCCGCGGAGCCTCGCATCGCATATCGACATTCCGCGCGGCGCGGCGAACTTCAGGGTCTTCGCCGACATGATCAAGAACGCCTCCACCGAATTCTTCGAGATGGCCACGCCCGACGGCAGTTCGTGCATCAACTACGGCTATCGCCGTCCGGTCGGCGTGATCGGTGTGATCTGCCCGTGGAACCTGCCGCTGCTGCTGATGACCTGGAAAGTCGGCCCGGCGCTGGCCTGCGGCAACACCGTAGTGGTCAAACCCTCGGAAGAGACGCCGCGCACCGCGGCGCTGCTGGGCGAAGTGATGAACAAGGTCGGCATCCCCAAGGGGGTGTACAACGTCGTCCACGGCTTCGGCCCGAACTCGGCGGGCGAATTCGTCACTTCGCACCCCGACGTCGATGCCATCACCTTTACCGGCGAGACCCGCACCGGCGAGATCATCAACCGTGCCGCCGCCATCGGCTCGCGCCCGGTTTCGCTGGAAATGGGCGGCAAGAACGCGGCGATCGTGTTTGCCGACTGCGATTTCGATGCCGCGATCGAAGGCACGCTGCGCTCGGCCTTCGCCAACTGCGGCCAGGTCTGCCTGGGCACCGAACGGGTGTATGTCGAGCGCCCGATCTTCGACAGCTTCGTCGCCGCGATGAAGGCGGGTGCCGAGGCGATGAAGATCGGTGTGCCGGACGATGCGGCGACCGACATGGGGCCGCTGATCAGCAAGGAGCACCAGGAGAAGGTGCTGTCCTACTGCCGCCTGGCGGTGGAAGAGGGCGCCACGGTGGTGACCGGCGGCGGCGTGCCCGAGATGGCCGGCGAGCTGAAGGACGGCTGCTGGGTGCAGCCGACGATCTGGACCGGCCTGCCCGAGACCGCGCGCGTGATCAAGGAAGAGATCTTCGGGCCCTGCTGCCACATCGCGCCTTTCGACACCGAAGCGGAAGTGCTGGAGAAGGCCAACGACAACAAGTACGGCCTGGCCACCGCGATCTGGACCCGCGACGTAGCGCGTGCCAACCGCGTCGCGCAGAAGATGGAAGTCGGCATCTCCTGGGTTAACAGCTGGTTCCTGCGCGATCTGCGCACCCCGTTCGGCGGTTCCAAGCAGTCGGGCATCGGCCGTGAGGGCGGGCTGCACTCGCTCGAGTTCTACACCGATCTCAAGAACGTCTGCATCAAGCTGTGAGGAAGGACACCATGGACCAGAACACCATCGAGTCGCTGGGCGATTCACTGTACGAGGCGCTCGTCTCGCGCACGCCGATCGCGCCGCCGAGCGCGGCGCATCCGGACATGACGATCGAGGACGCCTACCACGTCCAGCAGCGCATGCTCGCGCGCCGGCTGGAAAAGGGCGCGCGCGTCGTCGGCAAGAAGATCGGCGTCACCAGCAAGGCGGTGATGAACATGCTGGGTGTGCATCAGCCGGACTTCGGCTACCTGCTCGACAGCATGGTTTACAACGAAGGCGAGTCCATCGCCATGGATTCGCTGATCCAGCCCAAGGCCGAAGGCGAGATCGCCTTCGTGCTCAAGCACGACTTGCAGGGGCCGGGCGTCACCGCCGCCGACGTGCTGGCCGCCACCGAAGGCGTGATGGCCTGCTTCGAGATCGTCGATTCGCGCATCCGGGACTGGCAGATCCGCATCCAGGACACGGTTGCCGACAACGCCTCGTGCGGCGTGTTCGTGCTCGGCGACCGCCTGGTCGATGCCGCCGGCATCGACCTCGCGCTGGCCGGCATGGTGCTGGAGAAGAACGGCGAGATCGTCGTCACCGGCGCCGGCGCCGCGAGCATGGCGCATCCGGTCAATGCCATGGTGTGGCTGGCCAACACGCTCGGCGGGCTGGGCATCGCGCTCAAGGCCGGGGACATCGTGCTGTCGGGCGCGATGGGCGCGATGGTTCCGGTCGCCAGGGGCGACAGCCTGCGCATGAGCATCGGCGGCATCGGCGGCTGCTCGGTGCGTTTCGTCTGATCCGTACAAACCAAACAGGAGTCCATACATGACGCTCAGTCAACAAAGCATCGAGCAGCTTGCCGAACATCTCGAGAACGCCGAACTGCAGGCCCACGAGGTGGTGAAGATCACCGAGGCCCATCCGGACATGGACTGGGACGACGCCTACGCGATCCAGGCCGCGATCCTGAGCCGCAAGCTGGCGCGCGGCAAGCGCGTGGTCGGCCTCAAGGCCGGGCTGACCTCGCGCGGCAAGATGAAGCAGATGGGCGTCGAGACGCCGGTCTTCGGCTGGCTGGTCGATTATTTCAGCGTGCCCGACGGCGGCGAGATCGAGACCGCCAGGCTGATCCACCCCAAGGTCGAGCCGGAAATCGTGTTCGTCACCAAGCGCGCGCTGAAGGGGCCGGGCTGCCACATCGGCGCCGTGCTGGCGGCGACCGATTTCGTCATGCCGGGCATCGAGATCATCGACTCCCGCTACAAGGACTTCAAGTTCGACCTCAAGAGCGTGATCGCCGACAACTGCTCGTCGAGCCGCTTCGTGCTCGGCGGCCAGGCTGCACCGGTTGCCGGGCTGGATCTGCGCACCTTGGGCGTGGTTCTCGAGAAGAACGGCGAACCTGTCGCGATCGGTGCCGGCGCCGCGGTGCTGGGGCATCCGGCGGCGGCGATCGCGGCCCTGGCCAACCATCTGGGCGCGCGCGGCGAGGAAATCCCTGCCGGCACGATGATCCTGTCCGGCGGCGTGACCGAGGCCGTGTCGGTCGCCGCGGGGGACGACGTCAGCCTGCGCATCCAGTCGCTCGGCAGCGTCAGCACCCGCTTCGTGTGAGCTGCTGGCGGCGGGGGCGCTGCCGTGGCACCGCGCCCCCCGCCGCCAGGTCCATCAACGCAACACGCTACGACACCGCGGATTCAAGCACATTCAAAGAAGGAGACATCATGGGAAAGACAGTCAAGATCGCCGGCCGCACCGCGCTGAGCCTCGCAATCGCCGCCGCCTGCATCGGCGCTGCGCACGCTGCGGACAAGATCAAGGTCGGCCTGATGCTGCCCTACACCGGCACCTATGCCGCGCTGGGCAACGCCATCACCAACGGTTTCAAGCAGTACGTGGCAGAAAACGGCGGCAAGCTCGGCGGCCGCGAAGTGGAATACGCAGTGGTGGATGACGAGTCCAACCCGGCGAAAGCGACCGAAAACGCGCGGAAGCTGGTCTCGCGCGAGAAAGTGGACGTGCTGGTCGGCACCGTGCATTCGGGGGTCGCGCTGGCGATGGCCAAGGTGGCGCGCGATACCAGGACGCTGATGATCGTGCCGAATGCGGGTGCCAACGATCTGACCGGCCCGCTGTGTTCGCCCTGGGTGTTCCGTTCGTCGTTCTCGGCCTGGCAGCCGTCCTATGCGATGGGCGAGGCGTTGGCGAGGAAGGGGTTCAAGAACATCGTGACGGTGACCTGGAAGTATTCCTTCGGCGAGGAGTCGGTCGCCGGCTTCAAGGAAGCCTTCGAGCAGGGTGGCGGCAAGATCGCCAAGGAGATGACGCTGCCCTTCCCGAACGTCGAGTTCCAGCCTTTCCTGACCGAGATCGCCTCGCTCAAGCCCGATGCGGTGTTCGTGTTCTTCGCCGGCGCCGGCGCGGCCAAGTTCGTCAGCGACTACTCTGCGGCGGGCCTCAAGAACAGCATCCCGCTGTACGGCCCCGGCTTCCTGACCGACGGCAACCTCGACGCGATGGGTGCCGCCGGCGAAGGCCTGCTGACCACGCTGCACTATGCCGACGGCCTGAGCAACGCCAGGGACGCGGCGTTCCGCACGGAGTACGCCGCGCGCTACAAGGCGCAGCCCGACGTCTATGCGGTGCAGGGCTACGATGCGGCGCAGATGTACGAGGCTGGCCTGCGTGCTGCGGGCGGCGATCCGGGCAGGAAGGAAGAAGTCATCAAGGGCATGGAGTCCGCCACGATCGACAGCCCGCGCGGCGCCTTCACGCTGTCCCGGGCGCACAACCCGGTGCAGGACATTTACATGCGTGAAGTCAAGGGCGGCGAGAACGTCGTGGTCGAGATCGTCTCGAAGGGCCTCGAAGACCCGGCCCGCGGCTGCAAGCTCTGAGCATCCTGCTTTCCACCCTTCATTCCTAAGCCTTTGTCGTCCCGGCGGGCGTGTGCCTGCCGGGCGGGGGACAGTCATGGATTTCGCAAGCTTCCTGATCCAGACGCTGAACTCGCTGCAGTACGGTTTGCTCCTCTTCCTGGTGGCAAGCGGTCTGACGCTGGTGTTCGGCATCATGGGAATCATCAACCTGGCGCACGGCAGTTTCTACATGGTCGGCGCCTATCTGGCCTTCGTGCTGAGCAGCGCCACCGGCAGCCTGGTGATGGCGATCGTGCTCGGCATTCCGCTGGCCCTGGTGTTCGGTGCCATTCTGGAGTGGGCGCTGTTCTCGCATCTGTACAAGCGCGACCACCTCGAGCAGGTACTGCTGACCTACGGCCTCATTCTGATCTTCGAGCAACTGCGCAGCCTGCTGGTGGGCGACGACGTGCACGGCGTCGCCATCCCGGCCTTTCTCGACGCCTCGATCCAGCTCACCGAGGTGATGAGCTACCCGGTGTATCGGCTGGCGATCTCGGCGGTGTGCGTCGCGCTGGCAGTGGCCCTCTATCACGTCATCCAGCGCACCCGCCTGGGCATGATGATCCGCGCCGGCAACGACGACCGCAGCATGGTCGAATCGCTCGGCATCAACATCGACATGATCTATCGCGTGGTGTTCGCACTCGGCGTGGCGCTGGCCGCACTGGCCGGCATGCTGGCGGCGCCGATCTCGTCGGTGTTTCCGAACATGGGCAGCCAGGTGCTGATCATCTCCTTCGTGATCGTCGTCATCGGCGGCATCGGCTCGGTGTGGGGGGCGCTGGTGGCGGCCCTGATCGTCGGCTTCGCCGACACCTTCGGCAAGGTGCTGATCCCCGAGCTGTCGGGCATCGTGGTGTACGTGGTGATGGCCGTGGTCCTGCTGTGGCGCCCCGAAGGCATCCTGAAGAAAGGCTGAAACCATGAACGCACATGCTTCCCTGCTTCCCAAGCTGATCGCCGTCGCGACCGTCGCCTGCGTGCCGCTGTCGGGCGAATCCTTCTACATCGAGATCGTCGGCAAGGTGCTGGTGATGGCGATCTTCGCCATGAGCCTGGATCTGCTGGTGGGCTTCACCGGCCTGGTCAGCTTCGGCCACGCGGCCTACTTCGGCATCGCGGCCTACGCGGTGGCGCTGCTGAGCCCGCAGTACGACGCCGCCAGCCTGTGGGTCGTGATGCCGGCCGCGGTCGCGCTGTCGGCGCTGGCGGCCTTCGTGATCGGCCTCTTCGTGCTGCGCACCAAGGGCATCTACTTCATCATGGTGACGCTGGCCTTCGCCCAGATGGCCTACTTCATCTTCCACGACACGCCGTTGGGCGGCGGCTCGGACGGCATGTACCTCAACAACAAGCCGTCGGCCGCGATCTTCGGCTGGGAGCCCTTCGAGCTGACGAACGAGGTGCACCTGTTCTATTTCATCCTGGCGATGATGGTGCTGGTGTACCTCTTCCTGGCGCGGCTGCTGCAGTCGCCTTTCGGCCGCGTGCTGGTGGGCATCAAGAGCAACGAGCACCGCATGCAGTCGCTCGGCTACTTCACTTTCCGCTACAAGCTCGGCGCCTTCACGCTGGCGGGTGCGCTCGGCGGGCTGGCGGGCTTCCTGTACACGGTGCTGTTCGGTTTCGTCACCCCGGAGCTGCTGTCCTGGCACGAGTCGGGCAACGTGCTGCTGATGGTCATCCTGGGTGGCATGGGCAATCTGGCCGGTGCGGTGGCCGGCGCCTTCGCCTTCGAGGCGATGCGCGAGATATTCGCCGACATCACCAAGTACTGGCAGCTTCTGATGGGCGGCGTGATCGTTGCCGTGGTGCTGTTCCTGCCGGGCGGCCTGGCGGGGGTTCCGGGCCGCATCAAGCGTGCCCTGCAAGGGGGAGAGGCCAAATGAGTGAAAGGACGAAGCAGGAAGTGCTGCTGCAGGCCGACAGGCTGACCCGCCGTTTCGGCGGCCTGGTGGCCAACCAGGACATCAGCGTGACGCTGGAGCGCGGCATGATCCATGTGCTGCTGGGGCCGAACGGCGCCGGCAAGTCGACCTGCATCAACATGTTGTCGGGCGATCTGCCGCCCAGCGAGGGCAGGATCCACTTCATGGGCCAGGACATCACCCGGCTCAGCGCCGCGCAGCGCTCGCAGGTCGGCATCGGCCGCAGCTACCAGCGCACCAACATCTTCCCGCAGTTCTCCGTGCTCGAGAACGTGCGCCTGGCCGCGCAGTCGCGCCGCCAGCAGCCGTGGCGCATCTTCAGCAAGGCGATGGAGGCGGAGTGGGCGCTGGAGAAGGCGCGCGCCTGCATCGAGGAAGCCGGCCTGGGCAGGCGCGTGGATTGGGTGTCGGGCGTGCTGAGCCACGGCGAACAGCGCCAGCTCGAGATCGCCATGGTGCTCGCCACCGACGCGCAGGTGCTGCTGCTCGACGAGCCGCTGGCCGGCATGGGCTCGGAAGAGTCGGCGAGCATGGTCGAGGTGCTCAAGCGCCTGCGCCGCACGCGCGGCATCCTGCTCGTCGAGCACGACATGGATGCGGTGTTCGCGGTCGCGGACATGATCACGGTGATGGTCAACGGCCAGTTGCTGGAGTGCGGCCCCCCCGCGCAGATCAAGGCCAGCGTGGCCGTCCAGCAGGCCTATCTGGGTACGGAGGACAGTTTCCATGTCTAACATGCTGCTCGAAGCCAAGGAAATCCACACCTACTACGGCGCCAGCCACATCCTGCACGGCATCGACTTCAACATCCGCGAGGGCGAAGGCATTGCCCTGATGGGCCGCAACGGCATGGGCAAGTCGACGCTGATCAAGAGCATGCTCGGCCTGGTGCGCCCGCGCCACGGCCGCGTGCTGGTGCGCGGCGACGACCGCAGCAGGGCGCGCACCTGGCAGATCGCCCAGCAAGGCATTGCCTACGTGCCCGAGGGGCGCGGCATCTTCAAGAGCCTGAGCGTGCGCGAAAACCTGCTGATGTCGGCCCGTGCCGGTGTCGACGGCCGCCGCGAATGGACTTTCGACCGCGTCATGGAGACTTTCCCGCGCCTGGGCGAGCGCATCGGCAACGGCGGCTGGCAGCTGTCGGGCGGCGAGCAGCAGATGCTCACCATCGGCCGCGCGCTGATGACCAACCCCGATCTGCTGATCCTCGACGAGGCCACCGAAGGCCTGGCGCCGCTGATCGCGATGGAGATCTGGCGCATCGTCAAGGAAATCCGCAAGACCGGCATCGCCACCGTGATCGTGGACAAGAACCACGGCGCCGTCACCAGCATCTGCGACCGCGCGATGATCCTGGTGAAAGGACAGGTGGTGTTCGACGGCAGCAGCGACGAGATCCGCGCGCAGCCGGAACTGATCCAGACGCATCTCGGTGTCTGAGCCCCGAGTTGCATTCGCAAGGAACCCGACCATGAGCTACGAATCACTCGACATCATCCACGATGAGCACCGCGCGCTGGCGGCGATGCTGAGCGGCCTGGGCACGCTCGTCGCCGGCATCGAGGCCGGGCGGCTGCAGCCCGATTTCAACCTGATGGCGTCCATGATCGACTACATCGAAAAAGTGCCCGAGAAGGTCCATCATCCGAAGGAAGATGCCTTTCTGTTTGCCAAGCTGCGCCTGCGCAGCAAAGAGGCGCTGCCGATCATCGAGCATCTGGAAGAAGAGCATCGCCAGGGCGATGAGCGAATCGCCGCCCTGCGTACTGCACTCGAAACCTATCGCCAAAACGGCATTGCCGGCCTGGCGGGCTTCCAGGCGGCACTCAAGACGTATACGGCGCACGAGTGGCAACACATGAACATGGAAGAGCGCATGATCTTTCCGCTCGCCAAAGCCCATTTGAGCGCCGAGGACTGGGCCGAGATCGATGCCGCCTTTCTGGCCAACGACAACCCGTGGCAGGGGGCGGCGGGCGAGTATGCGGCGCTGTTCTCCCGAATCGTGAACATCGCCCCCGCGCCGGTCGGGCTGGGAGGCTGAGAACCGGGTCATGCGTGTTCGGAATTTTTTGGAGATGGACCATGCTTGAAGAGCAGGCAGGCTTTGGCTGGGAGGATCGGTATCTGCTCGGCCATGCGGCGATGGATGCCACGCACCGTGAATTCGTCGAGTTGGTCGATGCATTGCTTCAGGCGCCCGATGCGACGCTGGGGCAGGCTCTGGCGGCATTTGCCGATCATGCCACGGCCCACTTCGGAGAGGAGGATGGCTGGATGAAGGACAGCGTTTTTCCTGCCGCTGACTGTCATATCGACGAGCATGCCAAAGTGCTGGAGTCGGTGCGTGAAGTTCAGCAGGCGCTCGCCGGCGGGAACACTGAAATCGTTCGCGAGCTGGCTCATGCCCTCATGGATTGGTTTCCCGGTCATGCCGATTACATGGATTCGGCCCTGGCAGCCTGGATGGTGAAGCGCTCGCATGGCGGTTCGCCCTTGGTGTTCCGTCGAGGCTCTCGTCAGCCGGGTGCTTGAGGCAGGGCGGTCGGTCACGCGCAGCTCGGCAGGATGCGTCTGAAGCCGTATTCATCAATTACCGCGGGCGTGCCACACTCGCATCGGCGAGACCTGTCCGATCCATTTGCTCCGGAACCCGACCCATGAATCCCCTCCTGCAGCGCCTCGGCATCGACCTGCCCATCATCCAGGGCCCGATGGCGGGCGCCGACACGCCTCGATTGGCCACCGCAGTCTCGCAGGCGGGCGGGCTCGGCATGCTGGGCTGCGGCATGCGTTCGCCCGAGGCGATGGCCGAAGCCGCCGCCGCGGTGCGCGCGGCCACCGGCAAGCCCTTCGGCATGAACCTGTTCGTGCAGGCCATGCCTTCGCCCGATCCTGCCGTCGTGCAGGCGGCGATGGCGCGGCTCGCGCCGCTGTATGCCGAGTTCGGCCTGGCGCCCGAGGCGCCGGCGCGCTGGTGCGAGGACTTCGGCGCGCAGTTCGAGGCGCTGATCGCCGCCCGGCCGGCGGTGGCGAGCTTCACTTTCGGCATCCTCGATGCGGCGCAGGTGCGGCGCCTGAAGGACGAGGCCGGCAGCTTCGTGATCGGCACCGCGACCACGCCGGCCGAGGCGCTGGCATGGCAGGCGGTGGGCGCAGATGCGGTCTGCGCTTCCGGCATGGAGGCGGGCGGCCATCGAGGCACTTTCCTGCCGCGGAGCGGGATGGCGGAAGGGGGCGGGCAGCCATCGGCGGAGGATTTCGCCGCCGGCATGATCGGCACCATGGCACTGGTGCCGCAGTGCGTGGATGCGCTGTCCATTCCGGTGATCGCCGCCGGCGGCATCATGGACGGGCGCGGCATCGCCGCGGCGCAGGCATTGGGCGCGCAGGCGGCGCAGCTGGGCACGGCCTTCCTCGCCTGCGCCGAGTCGGGCATCGTCCCGGCGCAGCGTGCCGCGATGGCCGCTGCCGGCGCCATGGATACGCGCGTGACGCGGATCTATTCCGGCCGCCCGGCGCGCGGCATCGTCAACGCGATGATGGAGCGGCTCGCCGGCGACGAAGCCAGCGTGCCGCCATATCCCGTCCAAAACGCCCTCACCGGTCCCTTGCGCCGGGCGGCTGCGGCGCAGGGGCGGGCGGACCATCTTTCGCTGTGGGCCGGCCAGGGCGTAGCCGCGGCGCGGGCGCTGCCGGCGGCGGAATTGATGGCGCAACTCGCACGCGAATGGCGCACGGCCTGCGGCGCCTTGTCCATGAGCTGAATAGGACGTTTTCGTAGGGAGCGGCTTCAGCCGGGGGTGCCGCGCTCCCGCAAAAAAAAGCACTCTGCCGGTGCGGGCAGAGTGCCGAGGGCTGGAAAGCGCTTCGTCAGCGCGGGATGCGCGCCACGTGCAGCAGGTTGGTGGTGCCGCTGCGGCCGAAGGGTATGCCGCCGATGATGACGACGTCGTCGCCCGGGCTGGCGAAGCCGTGGCTGACGGCAGCGTTCGCAGCGTGCTCGACCATCTCGGTGACGTCGTTCACTTGCTCGAACGGCACCGCATGTACGCCCCAGGCCAGCGCCAGCCGGCGCGCGGTCGTCTGCTGCGGCGTCAGCGCGAGGATGGGCGCCACCGGGCGTTCGCGGCTGGCACGCAGGGCGCTGAAGCCGGACGTGGTGTAGGCCACGGTGACGGCGGCGCCGAGCAGGCCGGTGACGCGGCGCAGCGCGCAGCAGATCGCATCCGGCGTGTTGGCTTCGGCCGCGGTGTGGCTGGCTTCCAGGCCGGCGCGCCAGGCGGGGTCGCGTTCCACTTCACAGATGATGCGGTGCATGATGCCGACCGCCTCGACCGGGTACTGGCCGGAGGCCGATTCGGCCGACAGCATCACCGCGTCGGCGCCGTCGTAGATCGCGGTGGCGACGTCCGAGGCTTCGGCGCGCGTCGGCACCGGCGACGTGATCATCGATTCGAGCATCTGCGTGGCGACCACCACCGGCTTGCCGGCGGCGCGCGAGGCGCGCACGATGCGCCGCTGCAGCACCGGCACCTGCTGCGGCGGCAGTTCGACGCCGAGGTCGCCGCGCGCCACCATGATGCCGTCGGCCAGCGCGACGATGGGTTCGAGCTGGTCGATGGCGGCGGGCTTTTCCAGCTTGGCCATGATCCAGGCGCGGTCGCCGATGATCTCGCGCGCTTCGCGCAGGTCTTCGGCGCGCTGCACGAAGGACAGCGCCACCCAGTCGACGCCCAGCGACAGGCCGAAGGCGAGGTCGGCGCGGTCCTTGGCGGTCAGCGGCGAGATCGGCAGCACCACGCCGGGCACGTTGACGCCCTTGCGGTCCGACAGCACGCCGCCGACCAGCACCGTGGTCTCGGCGAAATCGGCACCGAAGGCATCGACGCGCAGGCGCAGTTTGCCGTCGTCGAGCAGTAGCTCGGTGCCGGCTTCGAGCGCGGCGAAAATTTCCGGATGGGGCAGGTTGGCACGATTGGCGTCACCGGCGGCGGGATCGAGGTCGAGGCGGAAGGGCGCCCCGGCGGCGAGCGTCACCTTGCCTTCGGCAAAGCGGCCGACGCGCAGCTTGGGGCCCTGCAGGTCCATCAGCACGCCGATCGGGCGGCCGATTTCCTGTTCGATCTCGCGGATCGTCCGCAGCCGTTCGGCGTGGTCCTCATGGCTGCCGTGGCTGAAGTTGAGGCGGAAGACGTCGGCGCCGGCCTCGGCCAGCGCGCGAATCTGCTCCCGGCTGGAGCTGGCGGGGCCGAGGGTGGCGAGGATGCGGGCGCTGCGTTCGCGTTTCATGCCGGATTCTCCTGTGTGATGAGCGCAGCGACGCCCGCGCGGGCGACCTGCGCATCCTCGCCGGCCTTGACGCCGGAAACGCCCACGGCGCCGATGATGTTGCCGTCGATGACGATCGGCTCGCCGCCTTCGAGCGGCACCACCGGCATCGCCAGCGCGGCGAAGCGGCCGTTGTTGACCATGTCTTCGTAAACCTTGCTCGGCTTGCCGCTCAGCACGCAGGTGCGCGCCTTCTCGGGGGCGACGGCGGCGCTCATCAGCGGCGCGCCGTCCATGCGCTGCAGCCACAGGGCATGGCCGCCGGCATCGCAGATCGCGATGCTGACCGCCCAGCCCTTGTCACGTGCCTCGGTTTCCGCTGCGGCGGCGATGCGCCTGGCGTCTTCCAGGCTCAGCATGTATGTGGGCTTCATGATCAGCGCTCTCCGATGTCGGTGAAACGGATCCACTGCGCGCCCTTCCACAGCACGGTGCGGCCCATTTCGTAAAGTTGATCGCCGCCTTCGACGACGGTCAGGAAGTGGTTGCCGGCGAGTTGTCCCATCTTGCTGGCGAAGCAGCTGCTGCCATAGGTGAACAGGATCTCCGTCTCGGAGAAGCCGCCCGGATACAGCAGGATGTCGCCGCGCGAGGGATGGCTGGTGTGGTTCTCGAAGCCGACGCCGGTGTCGAATTCACCCAGCGGCACCCACACGGCTTCGCCGCTCCAGCGCGAGTGGATGACCTGGTTCGAGAACGGCAGCAGTTCGAGGAAGGCGGCGCAGGTCTTGGGCGCAGCGGCTTCTTCCATGCGGGCGACGAAGCGGAATGATCCGACTTCGATGGCGAGATGGCGCATCGTGATGATCTCCTTCGATGGGTGGGCGACGGACGGTCGAGGGGAGGGAGAAGGTCCGTCGCCCGGGTGCCGGTCGATGCCGGCACTTCATTGTTGTCGGGGGGGAAGCGGGCCGGCCGGCAAGCCGGCCGTCATTGTCCGCATCATTGTCCAATTTCGAAATTGGCCATCTTCTCCAGCGCGCGAACCATTGCCGAGTGGTCCCAGGCCTTGCCGCCGTGCGCGGCGCAGGCGTTGAACAGCTCCTGCGCCGTGGCGGTGTTGGGCAGCGACACGCCGAGCTGGCGGGCGGTGGTCAGCGCCAGGTTCAGGTCCTTCTGGTGCAGTTCGATGCGGAAACCGGGATCGAAAGTGCGCTTGACCATGCGCTCGCCATGCACTTCGAGGATGCGCGAGTTGGCGAAGCCGCCCATCAGCGCCTGGCGCACCTTGGCGGGGTCGGCGCCGGCCTTGGCGGCCAGCAGCAGGGCTTCGCCGACGGCTTCGATGTTCAGCGCGACGATGATCTGGTTGGCGACCTTGGTGATCTGGCCGTCGCCGTTGCCGCCGACCAGGGTGATGTTCTTGCCCATCAGCTCGAAGATCGGCTTCACGTTGTTGAAGGCCGTTTCGCTGCCGCCGACCATGATGGTCAGGCTGGCGGCCTTGGCGCCGACCTCGCCGCCCGACACCGGCGCGTCGAGGTATTCGCAGCCGAGCGCGTTGATGCGCTTGGCGAACTCCTTGGTCGCGACCGGCGAGATCGAGCTCATGTCGACCACGATCTTGCCTGCGGACAGGCCGGCGGCGACGCCTTCGGGATTGAACAGCGCGTCTTCGACGTGCGGCGTGTCGGGCACCATCGTGATGATGATGTCGGCATTGCGTGCGACTTCGGCGCCGCTGGCGCACTGCTTCGCGCCCGCATCGACCAAGGCCTTGGGCATCTCGCCGTGGGTGAAGGTGTACACGGTGTAGCCGCCGTTGATGAGGTGGCCCGCCATGGGGGCGCCCATGATGCCGAGTCCGATGAAGCCGATGTTTGCCATGATGAGGTCTCCTTGAATTCGTCGTGGTGGTGAGATGTCGGGGTCAGCCTGCGAGTGCCTGCACCCAGCCCAGGCCCTCGCGGGTGCCGGCCGCCGGCTTGTATTCGCAGCCGATCCAGCCGCCGTAGCCGAGGCCGTCGATGAAGCGGAACAGCCAGGCGTAGTTGATCTCGCCGGTGCCCGGCTCGTTGCGGCCGGGGTTGTCGGCGATCTGCATGTGGGCGATGCGCGGCAGGTGCTTGGCGATGGTGTTGGCCAGTTCGCCCTCCATGCGCTGCATGTGGTAGATGTCGTGCTGCAGGAAGAGGTTGTCCGAGCCCACTTCGTCGATCAGCGCGATCGCCTGCGCGGTGCCATTCACGTGGAAGCCGGGGATGTCGAACGTGTTGATCGGCTCGACCAGCAGGCGGATGCCGGCTTCGCCGAGCTTGCCGGCGGCGAAGCGCAGGTTGGCGACCAGGGTCTCGTGCACCTTGCCGGCATCGGCACCGGCCGGCGTGATGCCGGCCAGGCAGTTGATCTGCCTGCAGCCGAGCGTGGTGGCGTACTCGATCGCACGGCCGACGCCGTCCTGGAACTCGCCGACGCGGTCCGGATGGCAGGCGATGCCGCGCTCGCCGCCTTCCCAGTTCCCGGCCGGCAGGTTGTGCAGCACCTGCGTGAGGCCGTGCTTCTGCAACTGCTCGGCCAGCGCTTCCTTGTCGAAAGCGTAGGGGAAGAGGTATTCCACGCCCTTGAAGCCGGCCTGGGCGGCGGCCTCGAAGCGCTCGAGGAACGGGACCTCGTTGAACAGCATGGTCAGGTTGGCGGCGAATCTTGGCATCGTCGTGTTCTCCTATTGTCGGTCGTGGGGCTTGCTTTACCCCTTCCGTCTGCGCGTGCGCCCTCCGAAGGGGGCGCATGGCCGTCCGGGGACGGCCTGGCGGGCTTGCTCAGTCGAGCATCGAAATGGCGGTCGGGGCGTCCTCGCCGCGCTCGGCCAGTTCCTCGAACTCGTTGATGGCGTTGATCTCGGTGCCCATCGAGATGTTGGTCACCCGCTCGAGGATGATCTCGACCACCACCGGCACGCGGAACTCCTTGATCCATTGCTGCGCCTGGGCGAAGGCGGGGCCGACGTCCTCCGGCTTGCGCACGCGGATCGCCTTGCAGCCCAGGCCCTCGACCACGGCGACGTGATCGACGCCATAGCCTTCGGTCTCCGGCGCGTTGATGTTCTCGAAGGCGAGCTGCACGCAGTAGTCCATGTCGAAGCCGCGCTGCGACTGGCGGATCAGGCCGAGGTAGGCATTGTTGACCAGCACGTGGATGTAGGGGAGGTTGAACTGCGCGCCCACCGCCAGTTCCTCGATCATGAACTGGAAGTCGTAGTCGCCCGAGATCGCCACCACCTTGCGCTGCGGATCGGCGGCGCAGACGCCCAGCGCGGCAGGGATGGTCCAGCCCAGCGGGCCGGCCTGGCCGCAGTTGATCCAGTGGCGCGGCTTGTACACATGCAGGAACTGCGCGGCGGCGATCTGCGACAGGCCGATCGTGCTGACGTAGCAGGTGTCCTTGCCGAAGGCCAGGTTCATTTCCTCGTACACGCGCTGCGGCTTCATCGGCACGTTGTCGAAGTGCGTCTTGCGCTGCAGCGTGCGCTTGCGTTCCTGGCAGTCGGCGACCCAGGCGCTGCGGTCGCGCAGCGTGCCGGCGGCCTTCATCTCGCGCGCCACTTCCAGCAGGCGGTCGAGCGCCGCGCCGGCGTCGGAGACGATGCCGTAGTCGGGGCCGAAGACGCGGCCGATCTGGGTCGGCTCGATGTCGATATGCACGAACTTGCGGCCTTCGGTATAGACCTCGACCGAGCCGGTGTGGCGGTTGGCCCAGCGGTTGCCGATGCCGATGACGAAATCGGAGGCCAGCATGGTGGCGTTGCCGTAGCGGTGCGCGGTCTGCAGGCCGACCATGCCCGCCATCAGCGGATGGTCGTCGGGCACGCTGCCCCAGCCCATCAGCGTCGGGATCACCGGCACGCCGGTGAGTTCGGCGAACTCCTGCAGGCGGGCGGCGGCATCGGCGTTATGCACGCCACCGCCGGCGACGATCAGCGGGCGCTCGGCGGCGTTGAGCATTTCCATCGCCTTCTCGGCCTGGGCGCGGGTGGCGGCGGGCTTGTACGCCGGCAGCGGCTCGTAGGTGTCGATGTCGAACTCGATCTCGGCCATCTGCACGTCGAAGGGCAGGTCGATCAGCACCGGGCCGGGACGGCCGGAGCGCATGATGTGGAAAGCCTGCTGGAACACGCGCGGCACCAGCGCCGGCTCGCGCACCGTCACCGCCCACTTGGTCACCGGCTTGGCGATCGACTCGATGTCCACCGCCTGGAAGTCTTCCTTGTACAGCCGGGCGCGCGGCGCCTGGCCGGTGATGCACAGGATGGGGATCGAATCGGCCGAGGCCGAGTACAGGCCGGTGATCATGTCGGTGCCTGCGGGGCCCGAGGTGCCGATGCAGACGCCGATGTTGCCGGCGTTGGCACGGGTGTAGCCTTCGGCCATGTGCGAGGCGCCTTCGACGTGGCGGCCGAGGACGTGGTTGAAACCACCGTTCTTCTTCATTGCCGAGTACAGCGGGTTGATCGCGGCGCCGGGGACGCCGAACACGGTACTCACGCCTTCCTTGCGCATCACCGCGGCTGCGGCATCGACTGCTCTCATGCGGGCCATTTCTGTCTCCTTTGGGGGATGGTGGATGATTCCGATGGGTGCAGGATAAGGATCCTGCAAGGAATACTGAATGGGCGTATAAATCGTTTCTGTCGATACTCCAGGTATTGAATGAAATGGACCGCCATACCGAAATCCGCAGCTTCGCGCTGGTCGCCGAAAAAGGCAGCTTCGCCGCCGCCGCCCTGGTCGAGGGCGTCACCCCGGTCATCATGGGCCGCCGCCTCGACGGCCTGGAAAAGCGCCTCGGCGTGAAGCTGATGCACCGCTCCACCCGCGGCCTGACGCTGACCGACCTGGGCGAGCAGTTTCTCGAACGATGCCGGCAGCTGCTGCGCGAATTCGACGAGATCGAGCACGGCATCAGCGCCGGGCGCAAGGTGGTGCGCGGGCATCTGGTGGTGTCGGCGCCGGCCGCTTTCGGCCGGCGGCACGTGGCACCGCATGCGCTGGGCTTCCGTGCCCTGCATCCGGAGTTGAAGATGTCCTTCAACTTCACCGACAGCGTGGTCGACCTGGTGCGCGAGGGCTACGACATGGCGATCCGCATCGGCGAAGTCACCGACCCGAACTACGTGGCGCTGCGGCTGTTTCCGAACCGGCGCGTGGTGTGCGGCACGCCGGACTACTTCGAGCGCCACGGCGTGCCGCGCCAGCCGGAAGACCTCGTGCGCCACAACTGCCTCGCCTTCAACCTCGCCGGGGGCCAGCAGCGCGGCTGGAGCTTCGTGCGCGACGGCAAGCTGTTTGCCGTCCGCGTCGAAGGCGATCTGGCCTGCAACGACGGCGAACTGCTGTTCGACTGGGTGAAGCAGGGCCTGGGCGTGGGCTGGCGCTCGACCTGGGAGATCCAGGCCGAGCTGCGGCGCGGCGAACTGGTGACGGTGCTGGACGATTTCGCCGCGCCGAGCTACGACATCCAGGCGGTGTATCCGCAGCAGCGCTACCTGCCGGCCAAGGTGAGGCACTTCATCGACTACCTGAAGGCGGTCTACAACCAGCCGGGATACTGGGAAGGCGGGGAGGGGAAAGCGTAGGCGCAGCGGCGGGCGTGACCCGGGCCGGCGGCAGGCGGCGCATCCGCAGTCCGGTGAGAAGGGGCGGCGAGAGGGGGGGCGGCGATGCCGTTGGCGGCGGCCGCAAACAGAACAGGCCACCGCATGCTGCGCGGTGGCCTGCCGTGTTTCATTGCCGGTCCGGGTGGATCAGTGCGCTTCCGCCGCCTTCGCCGCTTCGATCGCACCGGCGGTGTCGTCGCGGCCGCCGTTGAAGAACATGTTCAGCAGCACCGCCGAGATCGCGGTCAGCAGGATGCCCGATTCCAGTAGCGGGTGCAGGCTGTGGGCCATGTGCTGGGTCCAGCGCGGGGCCACCAGCGGCACCAGGCCGAAACCGATCGACAGGGCGACGATGTACAGGTTGTTGCGGTTGCTCTTGAAATCGACGCTGGTCAGGATGCGGATGCCGGTGGCCGCGACCATGCCGAACATCACCAGACCGGCGCCGCCGAGCACGAAGGTCGGTACCGACTCCACCAGCGCGGCCATCTTGGGCAGCATGCCGAGCACGATCATGATCAAGCCCGCCGCCACGCAGACCCAGCGGCTCTTGACGCCGGTCACGCCCACCAGGCCCACGTTCTGCGAGAAGCTGGTGTAGGGGAAGGTGTTGAACACGCCGCCGATCACCGTGCCCAGGCCGTCGGTGCGCAGGCCGGCCGCCAGTTCGGTGCGGGAGATGGGCTTGTCGGTGATGTCGCTCAGCGCCAGGAACATGCCCACCGATTCGATCATCACCACGATCATCACCAGCGTCATGGTCAGCACCATCACCGGGTCGAAGGTGGGCATGCCGAAGGCGAACGGGGTGACGATGGCGAACCAGTCGGCCTTGGCGACCATGTCGAAGTGCATCTTGCCCATGATCACCGCCACGATGCAGCCGATGACGATGCCCAGCAGCACCGCGATGTTGGCGATGAAGCCGCGGCCGTAGCGCACCATCAGCAGGATCACCACCAGCACGAAGCCCGCGACCGCCATGGTGTCGAGCGCACCGTAGCCGGGGTTGTCGGCCATCGGGATCGGTCCCGGCAGCCGGGTCAGCTCGGAGCCGGTTGCCGCGGCCGTCTCCTTGGCGCCATCGACCATCTGCACCAGTTGCGGAACATCGACGGTTTGCGCCAGGTGGGCAGGACCGCCCAGCGCCCAGCCCACGCCCACCCGCATCAGGCTGATGCCGATGATGGCGATGATGGTGCCGGTGACGACCGGCGGGAAAAAGCGCAGCAGGCGGCTCATGAAGGGGGCGATCAGGGTCGCGACGATGCCGGCGCCGATGATCGCGCCGAAGATCGCCCGGGCGCCTTCCGGCCCGCCCTGGACGTTGGCCATTGCCACCATCGGGCCGACGGCGGCGAATGTGACGCCCATCATCACCGGCAGCTTGATGCCGAAGTACTTGGTGAGGCCGAGCGACTGGATCAGCGTCACCAGGCCGCAACAGAACAGATCCGCCGAAATCAGCATGGCGACCTGCTGTGGATCGAGGCCCAGCGCGCGGCCCACGATCAGCGGCACCGCCACCGCGCCGGCATACATCACCAGCACGTGCTGCATGCCCAAGGTGGCGAGACGCCCGCTCGGCAGCTTCTCGTCTACCGGATGGACCCGCTGCGCGTCGATTTTCGATGTCTGGTCTGACATGTCGTACCCCTTTCTCTGTTTGTTTGTCTCTTCGCCGCCGGAGCGGGCCTTGCCGGTGGAGCGTCAATGCAATGTCCGTGCCGCTTTTTTGTCATCCGGGCGGTCACCGGTATCGATCGACTGGCTGTGCTTGTCCGACAGTGCTGCTTTCCGTTGTGCCGGGTACTCGCCCATCTCCGTGCTTGCCTGTCGTGGCACGCCTCGCCGGTCGGTGGCCGTGCCGTGCTGCATTGATGTGGGGCAGTCTAGGGATTCGCTGGGGCGTGTAGTGCGTGTCCCGTTAATAAGTGGAATATAAAAATTTATATTTTTGCAATGCACAATCCAACTGCACCCAAGCTTCGAGCGCAGCTCCGAATGCGTGAAGGCCGTGCGTCCTGGCGGACGGCACGGCCTTCGCGGGCGATGCGGGAGAGGGGGAAAACCTAGCGGAGCACGCCGGTCAGCAGCAGGTAGCCCGGCAGCCAGCCGGTGAAGATGCCCTGGCCGATCGCCATGCCGGCAGTCAGCCGGACGATCGGTTTGTGCAGCGCCAGCATCAGGAAGAACAGCAGCCACAATACCGACCATGCCGCCCACGAGGCGCCGAGCCACCAGTCCCCGATGCTGGACGCGGTACTCAGGGTATCGACCGCGACCGGCACCGCAGTGATCGCCACGAACAGGCTGAACCATCCCAGGCCGCGCCCGTCGGCATCGGTCAGGCGGTTGAAGGCGACCCACAGATAGGTGAAGGAGAACAGCAGCGACAGGGCCGCCGCCTTGACCGACGTGCGGTCAGCCCCCTCGCCGAAGGCGAGCTTCAGCGATACCAGCAGGGTCAGTCCGCCGGCGAACAGGTTGATGATCGAAATCTCGCGGTCGCTGATCCGCCCGAGCATCCATAGTCCGTTCAGTATCAGCACCGCACCGACGTAGAACAGCGACAAGCCGAGCAACATTGAGCACTCCTAGAATGGGTTCCGGGCGGCGCGGAGTGTAGGGGGGCGCCGCGCCGGGAACTGCGGCGGGTGTTTATGGTGCGTATCGGGAATGGGATATGGGCGGGATGATGCCGTATTGTTCGAGCTGTATTTCGTCGCAGTTGTGTCCGGTTCCCTTGCGATCGATGACGATGAAGTCGCAGACGCCGTCGAGCGCGAGCAGGGGGTGGTGCCATACGCCGGTGGCGTAATTGACGCCCTGGTCGGCGCGGGCGAGGAAGACCTTCAGGTCCTGGACGGCAGGGGGTTCTCCAGCCGGCGCGACGACGACGAGGTAGGGCCTGCCGGACATCGGGATGAAGGCCTGGGAAGCGAGCGGATGGCGCTCCATCATCTGCACGCAGAAGGGCAGGCTGCGGGGCTGGCCGCGGAAGATGGAGACGATGACGCGGCCGTCGGGTCCGGGCTCGATGTTGGCCAGATCGTGGTAGCGCTCGGTATTGCCGGCGTTGATGGTGAAATGCTGGACGGCGTCACAGGCCTCGATGAGCTCGCCGAAAGGGGCGAAAGCCTCGCGGGTCAGCGGCTGGACCTGCAGGGTGAAGGCGTTGTGTTCGGACATGGGCGTCTCGTGCGGAAAAGGAAAGGAAGGGCCGATGCTGTTCACTCAGGAGATTTTCCTCTCGGTGTAGGAGCGGCTTTAGCCGCGAACAAGCGCCTTTCGCGGCTGAAGCCGCTCCTACGGTGAAAGATGCTCCTGCTTGAACGAACGGTATTGAAGGAAGAACGCAAAAAAACGCTGCCGCGCTCATGGAGCCAGCGCGGCAGCGTGGACGATCAGTTCTTCGCCTCGGGCTTGCCCCACAGGCGCAGTCGGGACACGCCGCCATCGGGGAAGATGTTCAAGCGCACATGGGTGATGGTCCCGAGCTTGGCGAGCTGCTCGGTGAAAGTATGGATCGCATCCATCTCGAGTTTTTGCTCGGGCAGCAAGGTCTGCCAGAACATCGACTGGGTGGTGATGGAGCGATCGGTGCCGCCGCTCACGCAGGCGGCCTGGATCGAGCAGCGATCCGGGTAGTTGCCCTTGAAGAAAGCGGTATCGACCTCGATCTTCTCGACCGTGCCGGGCGCGCCCAGCTCGAGCACGCACCAATCGTTGCCCGGCTCGCGGCGGCGGCGGGTCTCCCAGCCATCGCCCATGTTCATGCCACGGCCGGGCAACAGCAGCGCGGCGGCCGAGGAACCGAAACTCGCATCGTTCCACGACACCGCGCGTCCGCCATTCTCCATCGCCACCAGATCGACCAGTTCGCCGGCCGCGGCGGCCAGCGAACCCACCGGGCGGCCATAGACGCGCAGCCGGGCGATACCGCCGTCCGGATACATGTTCACCCGCAAGTGGGTCCAGGCCTGGGTGCTGGCGCACTCGACGATGTGGTGGCTGTTGGGGCCGCAGGGGGTGGCGGGCAGGATCTCGGTCCAGTCGGCGGCCTTGAGGGTCTCGGCGTCGTCGGACTCGGCCACGCAAGCCTCGATGGAGACGGCGGGCGGATAGTTGCCGGTGAAGTGCGACGTATCGATGTCGAAGCCGCGGATGAGGCCCTTGACGCCGAGCCGGACGATGGCCCAGTCATGGCCGGCGACGCGCTTGCGGCGGGACTCCCAGCCGTCCATCCACTTGCCGTTGGTATCGAACTTGCCGGGGACGAACTGGGCGGGTTCGGGGTTGAGCATGCGTGAGACTTCGGCGAAGAAATCGTCGGAGACGGCGATCGCCTTGGCGCCCAGGCGCGGGTTGGCGAGATCGACCGAGCGCTGTGCCCAGTCGGGCAGTTCGGCGGGGGGGGCGAAGACGGGGGCGCCGGGAGTGTGACTAGCCATGGGGACTTCTCCTGTGAAAATGTGGGTGCAGCAGTTGCATGAGTCCGGCGGGCGGGGTGCGCCCGCCGGGCGGGGGGATGGAAGGGATGCCGGGTGCGGTGTTTCAGGCGCGCGAGGGGCTGATGTCCGCGGCGTCCTTGATGTCGGCCACCGTGGCTGCCTCCGCCTCGGCGCGCGCGGCGGCCAGGGCTTCGGGCTGGATCGGCGCATGCAGGTCGACCGTGATCTCGCCGTTCAGCACCTTGTGGGCGCGTTCGCGGTCGATGTCCTTTTCCCACACGCCGATGACGACGGTGGCGACGCAGTTGCCGATCATGTTGGTCAGCGCACGGGCCATGCCCATGAACCAGTCGACCGACAGCACCAGCACCAGGCCGATCGCCGGGATCGCCGGCACCGCGGACAGCGTCGCCGCCAGGATCACGATCGCCGAGCCGGGCACGCCGTGCGCGCCCTTGGAGGTGACGAGCGAGATGGCGAGGATGGTCAGCAGGTCGGCGGTGGACAGCGGCGTGTTGGTGGCCTGGGCGATGAAGACTGCCGCCAGGGTCAGGTAGATCGAGAAGCCGTCGAGGTTGAAGGAGTAGCCGGTCGGGATGACGAGGCCGACGGTGGAGTCCTTGATCCCCATCAGCTCGAGCTTGCGCATCACCTGCGGCAGCACCGAGTCGGACGAGGCGGTGCCGAGCACCACCAGCAGTTCCTCGCGGATGTACTTGAGGAACTTGAAGATGTTGAAGCCGGCCAGGCGCAGGATGAGGCCGAGCACGCCGATGACGAAGATCACGCAGGTGACGTAGAACAGTGCCACCAGCATGCCGAGCTGCTTCAGCGAGCCGACGCCGTACTGGCCCACGGTGAAGGCGATCGCACCGAGCACACCGAGCGGCGCAAGCTTGACGATGAAGCCGATCAGCTTGAAGAACACGTGTGCAAGGCTGTCGATCGCCGCCGTCACCGGACGTCCCTTTTCGCCCATCGCCGCCACCGCGGTACCGAACAGGATCGCGATCAGCAGCACCTGCAGGATGTCGCCCTTGGCGAAGGCATCGACGAAGGTGGCCGGGATGATCTTCATGATGAAGTCGATCGTGCTCGTGGCCTGGGCGACGCGGTCGGTGTAGGCGGACATCGCCGAGGCATCGAGCGAACTCGGGTCGACGTTCATGCCGACGCCAGGCTGCAGGGTGTAGGCGAGCAGCACGCCCAGCGCCAGGGCGAAGGTCGTGACGATCTCGAAATACACCAGCGCCTTGGCGCCGACGCGGCCGACCTTCTTCAGATCGCCCGTGCTGCAGATGCCGTGCACCACGACGCAGAACACCAGCGGCGCGATGATCATCTTGATCAGCTTGATGAAGCCGTCACCGAGCGGCTTGAGCTTGGCAGCGAAATCGGGCCAGACGACGCCGACGATCACGCCGAGGACCAGGGCGATGACGACCTGCCCGAACAATGTCTTATAGAACGGTTTCTTCATGGTTTGCCTCACGAACCGTGTGGAAGGAGTTGCCTCGTGCCTGCATGTCGACAAGCATGTTGGCAACCATTCTGGTTTTCTGCCGCCCCGGGCGCCGCTGGGGTTCAGTGCGCCTGTTTCGGCCACCGCTGCCGGAACGCCGGGTAATGCGTTCCAGCTTGCGGGGTGCTCATATTCTTTCTGAAATGTTAGTTATAACGTCGCTGATATGATAGTAAAAATTTTTTATGGCAAGAACCCGAGATGGCGGCAGGCATTTCCCCTGCTCCAGCCGTGTGTGACAATGTTCGACCATACGGGAGCAATGAGATGAACATGCCGGATGTTGACGGTCTGCTGCTGGCCGACAAGGCCTTTCTGGCGCTGAGGGAACTGCTGACCAGCGGGGGACTGCGCGCGGGCCAGTTCGTGTCCATGCCGGACCTGGTGAAATCGATCGGCCTGCCGATCGCCCCCATCAGGGAGGCGGTCAAGCGCGCCGAGTCGGCCGCGCTGGTGCGGGTGCTGCCCAAGCGTGGCGTCGCGGTCATGGAAGCCACGCCGGAACTGATCCGCGAGTGCTTCCACCTGCGCACGATCTTCGACCAGGAAGGCGCGCGTCAGCTCGTGCGCGACGGGCGCGCGGGCAGGCTCGACGCGCTGCGCGCGCTGCACCAGCGGGTGCTCGACGTCGCGCGCGACGGCATCACGCCGTCGCTGCAGCGCGAGGCGATGGCGGTCGACTGGGGGTTGCACGTGACGCTCGCCGGGGCGCTCGGCAACAACAGCGCGCACGAAATCTACTCCCGCAACCGCGACCGCATCTCGATCATCCAGCATTCACGGCCCTTATTGCCCGACCGCATCGTGCCGGCGATGGAAGAACACCTGACGATCATCGATGCGATCACCGCAGGCGACGAGGAGCGCGCCGCCGCCGCGGTACGCGACCACTTCCGCCAGACCCTGCGCTGGTGGGGCATCATCGGCTGATGCGCGCCCCGGGCCGCGGAGCTGTCGCCGGCCGGGCTCTTTCTGCACGTTCCACACCTTGGCGTCAGTATTGAACGGCGAGTCGTCGTGGAGGCTGGCGCCGGGCCGAAGCCGGGATGCCGTTTGCCGAAGGGCTCGGCCCGAACGGTGATTGTGAATCCGGTTGCCAGGCTGATAGTGGTTATAAATACAGAGTTATTCTATTTTGTGTACAATTTTCCAATGGATTTGCGTCCAGCGCGGTCGGCACCGTCTGTGAAGCGCTGGTGCTGGAGAACAGGGCATGAGCAAGAAACGTTCATCGATCGATCTCGGTTCGCTGCAGGGTGAGGAAGACCGGTCCGCCGGCGGCCGGGACGAGGCGATCTACCGCAACCTCTACGCGGCGATCGTCGAAAACCATCTCGAGCCCGGCACCAAGCTGCCCGAGGACACGCTGGCCGAGGCTTTCGGCGTCAGCCGCACCAGCATCCGCAAGGTGCTGCAGCGCCTTGCCTACGAGCGCCTGGTGGACATCCGCCTGAACCGCGGCGCCACCGTCGCCCAGCCCACGGTGAAGGAGGCGCGCGACATTTTCGCGGCGCGGCGCATCGTCGAATGCGGCGTGATGGCCCAGGCCGTCGCCAAGGCCACGCCGGCCGGGCTGGATGCGCTGCGCGACATCGTGCGCCGCGAACACGAGGCCGAAGCGCGCGGCGACCGGCGCGAGGCGATCTACCTGTCGGGCGAGTTCCACGTCGCGCTGAGCCGCGTGTCGGAGAACGAGGCCGTCGCCGAGATACTGGCCGGCCTGGTGTCGCGCTCCTCGCTGGTGATCTCCACCTACGGCTCGTCGATGGCCGGCAGCTGTCGCCATTCCGAGCACGACGAAGTGCTCGATCTGATCGCTTCCGGCGACGCCGAAGGCGCGCGTGGCTGGATGGAGCGCCATCTGCGCGAGGTCGAGCGCAGTGTCGTGCTGGAGGAGGAGGAGCCCTCCGCCCCGGACCTGAAGAAAGTTCTCGGCGAAGTGGCCAGGCGCCACCGCCGCGATCGCTGACCGAGGAGGCGCGGCGGACCGTAGCGGCTGCGGCAAGCCACCGGGGTGCCGGCCACCACTTTTCTCAACGCGCGGGGGCGCCTTGCAGGCGTCCCCGCGCTCTTTTTCATCTGGAAATGCAATGCAATCGATGTCGCCTTCGCGTCTGGCAATCCTCGCCCTGATCCTGCTGTCGGGCATCTGGGGCTACAACTGGGTGGTGATGAAGCAGGTCATCCAGTACGTCGATCCTTTCGACTTTTCCGCCATCCGCACCTTGCTGGGCGCGGCGACGCTGTTCCTGGTGCTGGCGGGGCTGCGCAAGCCGCTGAAGCTGGCCGCGATGCCGCGGGTGGCGATGCTCGGCGTCGTGCAGACGGGCGCATTCACCGCGCTGATCCAGTGGGCGCTGGTGGCCGGCGGCGCGGGCAAGACGGCGGTGCTGGTCTACACCATGCCTTTCTGGGTGATCCCGATGGCCTGGTGGGCGCTGGGCGAGCGCATCCGCGGCATACAGTGGCTGGCGCTGGCCATTGCCGCAGGTGGCCTGGTGCTGATCCTCGAACCCTGGGCGATGCACAGCAGCCTGTTCAGCAACCTGCTCGCGATCGGCGGCGGCTTGACCTGGGCACTGTCGGCCATCCTCGCCAAACGCCTGCGGCGCGACCACGATTTCGACCTGCTGGCATTGACCGCCTGGCAGATGCTGTTCGGCGCGCTGGCGCTGTGCATCGTCGCGCTGCTGCTGCCGTCGCGGCCGATCGATCCCACGCCCTATTTCTACGGTGCGCTGGCCTTCAATGCGGTGCTGGCCACCGGCCTGGCCTGGCTGCTGTGGCTCTACATCCTGCAGCATCTGTCGGCAGGCATGGCCGGCCTGTCGGCGCTCGGCATCCCGATGGTCGGTGTGCTGGCGGGCTGGATCGAACTGGGCGAGCGGCCATCGGCCGCCGAGTTCGCCGGCATGCTGCTGATCGGCGGCGCGCTGGCGCTGACCAGCCTGTGGTCGCTGTGGCAGTCGCGCCGCGCGGCGGGCTGAGGCGTGGCCGGGGGTGGCCGGCCTTCCATCCGCGTGCTTGAATGCAAGCGTGGCCCACTTCCGCTGAACGCCCGTGCCCAGCCTGTTCGTTTCCTATCGCCGCGAGGACAGCGCCGGCTTCGCCGGCCGGCTGACCGATGCGCTCGAGCAGCGCCTGGGGGCCGGCAGCGTGTTCCGCGATGTCGACGACATCCGGCCCGGCGCCGATTTCGAGATCGCCATCGAGCACAGCCTGCGGCAGGTCCAGGCGGTGCTGGTGGTCATCGGTCCGGGCTGGCTCGCTGCCAGCCGGGACGGCGAGCGCAGGCTCGACCGCGCCGACGATCACGTGCGGCGCGAGATCGAGTGCGCGCTGGCTTCCGGCAAGCCGGTGGTGCCGGTGCTGGTGGGGGGCGCGGCGATGCCGGCGGTGGAGGCATTGCCGCCGTCGCTGCGCGGGCTGGCGAATCGCCATGCGCTGTCGCTCGATGATGCGTCATGGCCAGCCGACCTGCAGCGGCTGTATGCCGCCCTCGAGCAGTGGCTGGCCGTCCCGGCGCCGCGCCGGCGGCTGCGCTGGCCGGGGATGGCGGCGGCTGCCGCGCTGGCCGGCATGCTTGCCGCGGCCTGGCTGTGGAGCGGATCGTCCGCCCCGGGCCCGCAAGCGCTGCAGGGGGTGTGGGAGGCCGACGTGAGCTACCCGTGGAACGTCGAGCTGCGGGAGCGCTTCGATTTCGTCGCGGACGGCGACACGGTCGAGGGCAGCGCAAGCTTCCTCGGTGTTCCGCGCCTGATCGAACAGGTGGAATGGCGCGACGGCCGGCTGCGTTTCGCCACGCGCGCCGAATCCATTGCCGGCGGCGACGCGGTGCAGGGCATGGTGCAGCACTACGAGGCCCGGGTCGATGGCGATGTCCTGCACGTGCGGCTGCAGATCCAGCGCGGCGGCAGCGTGGATGCACCGCTCGAATTCGTCGCCGTGCGCCGCTGAAGGGCAAGCGCGTCTCGCTGGCCCGACGGCGAGTTGCGTGGCAAAGTGACGGCTTCCCATCTGCCTGCGAATGCGGCCATGTTTTACGGCATCACCGACCTGAGCACCTTCATCCTCGGCACCATCTTCATCGTGCTGCTGCCCGGCCCGAACTCGCTCTACGTCATGGCGACGGCTTCGCGCTGGGGCGTGGCGGCAGGCTATCGCGGTGCCCTCGGCATCTTCGCCGGCGACACCATCCTGATGCTGCTCGCCGTGCTGGGCATGGCTTCGCTGCTGCGCGCCACGCCCGAACTGTTCATGGCGATCAAGTATGCCGGCGCGGCCTACCTGGCCTGGGTGGGGATCGGCCTGCTGCGCGCCAGCCTGGCCGCCTGGCGGCGCGGCGACGAAGCCGGAGCAGAAGCCGTGACCGGCCATCCTGCGGTGAGCGGCACGCCGCATCCTTTCCGCACCGCGCTGATCATCAGCCTGATGAATCCGAAGGCCATCCTGTTCTTCGTTTCCTTCTTCATCCAGTTCGTCGATCCGGCCTATGCCCATCCGGGGCTGTCCTTCGTGATCCTCGGCGTCATCGTGCAGATCTGCAGCGTGCTCTATCTGTCGGTGCTGATCTTTTCGGGCGCCCGGCTCGCGGCCCATTTCCGCCGCCATCGCCGCGCGGCGGCCGGTGCCACCGCAGGCGTGGGCGGCGTGTTCATCGGCTTCGGCGCCAAGCTGGCGACGGCGACGCTGGGCTGACGGGCACGCGCACAGGCTCGATACCGCGCGCCTGCAGCTGCAGGAAAAAATGCATTGGCTTCGACCGGCGATGCCTGTGGAATCGCGTTTGCCGCGATTGTGGGGGCGCTTCGGGCTAGAATCACGGCCGGCACATGCTGGTTTGCACCGAGGTCCGGAACCGCCGCTGATGCCCGACGCGGCCACTTGGCGCTCAACTCCCGATGGAAACCCGACATGTTACGCAAGCTGATCATCTACTGCCTGGTGGCCGTGCCGCTCGCGAGCAGTGCCTGGTGTGCCCGGGCCCAGGACGAGCCGGAGGCGTCGGCAGACCGGCAACTGAGTGCCGCCGCCATCGTCTGGGGGATCATCGGCTACACGCGCTGGCCCGAGCCGCCCCGGCCCTTGCGGCTGTGCCTCATCGGCGACAGCGAACATGGCGGAACGCTGTACGCGGCGGACGATGGGCGCAGGCCGGAGTACGACGTCGGCGTGCATGAGCTAGCCTCCGAAGAGGAAGCAGCAGGGCAGTGCGACGTGCTGTACGCCGGCAAGCTGCCGCCGGAGCAACTGACCGCTCTCGTCAAGATGCTCACCGGCAGGCCGGTGCTCACGATCGGCGAAGAACACGATTTCTGTTCCTTCGGCGGCATGTTCTGTCTGGATGGTCGTCCCGACAGGAAGAACTTCGCGGCCAATCTCGATGCCATCTCCCGCAGCGGGCTGCGCGTCAATCCCCAAGTCCTGCGGCTGACCGAGCAGTTGCAGCGCCACCCATGACGAGCATCAAACGCACCACTCTTTTCCAGGCCCTGCGCCGGATGTACACCGACTCGACCGTGCTGGCCATCACGCTGGCGGGCACGGCGCTGTTCGCCCTGACCCTGATCACGCTGAGGGGGCAGCTCGAGCAGCATCTGCAGCTCGTCGCGCGCACCATCGCCTACTCCGCCGAGGCAGCCGTCCTTTTCGAGGACCGGCGGACCGCTTCCGAGATCCTGCTGCAGATCGCCGAGCGCGAACAGCTCAGGGAGGCCAGCGTCAGCACGTTGAACGGGCGTATGCTGGCCAGTTATCGATACCCCGGCAACGGCATGCTCGGCCATTTCGACGAAGCCGTCGGGCGCCTGCTTTTCCCCGAACCCATCGCTGCCGAGATCCGCTCCGGCAGCAAGCACATCGGCAATGTGGTGGTGCATGGCAACGGCGCGCGATTCATCATCTACACGCTGCAGGCCGTCGGCATCGGCCTGGGCAGCATCGCGCTGTTCTTCTATGCCGCGAGCCGCCTGGCGGGGAGGATGTCGCAGCGCATCAGCGCTCAGCTCGAGGCGCTCGCCTCGGCCACCCACGGCGCCCGGCTGCAGCAGGATTTCAGCCGCCGCGTGCCGCCGCTGGACATCGTCGAATTCGATCAGCTCGGCAAGGACTTCAACGCCCTGTTCGCCGAGCTCCATGCCCGCAACGTCGAACTGATCGCGCGCCAGTCCAGCCTGGAAGTGGCCAACCAGACCTTGTCCCAGCTCGCGCTGCGCGATGGCCTGACCGGCCTGGCCAACCGGCGCGGCTTCACCGAGCGGCTGGAGAAGGCGCTGGGCGACGTTCGCGGCTCGGGTGGCAAGGTCGGCGTGCTGTACCTGGACAACGATCGCTTCAAGCAGGTCAACGACCAGTACGGCCATGCCGTCGGCGATGCGCTGCTGGTGGACGTGGCCGACCGCATCCGCAACTGCATCCGCGATACCGACCTCGTCGCCCGCCTGGGCGGCGACGAATTCACCGTATTGCTGGATTCGGTGCGGGACGTCGATGATGCCGTGCTGGTGGCGGACAAGATCCTGGCCGCGATGGCGCCACCGCTGCAGATCGGCGAAGTGCGGATCGCGCCCGCCGTCAGCATCGGCATCGCCCTGTTCCCCGAGCATGCCGAGACTGCGGAGCAGCTCCTCGTCGCGGCCGACCAGGCCATGTATACCGCAAAACAGAACGGGCGCGGCCACTACCGGATCTTCGATCCCGCCCCCCGTCCTTGCCTCAATCATGGAGAAACAAGCGAATGACCGAACATATCGTCCATCCCGGCCCGGGCCGCTTCCTGGCCCGTTGCCTGCTGATGCTGGCGGCGGTGCTGTTGCTCGCCGCCTGCCAGACGGTGCCCAACAAATACGGTCTCAGCGCCGAACAGGTCGCCGCGCTCGAGAAGATCGGCTTCGTCGAGACCGAAGACGGCTGGGGTCTGAATCTGAGCGGCAGCATCCTGTTCGACATCGATACCGATCAGATCTCCAGCGAGACCTCGGTCATCATCGAGCGTGTCGTCGATACGCTGCGGGACATCAGGGTCGATGCCGTGCGGGTCGAAGGCCATACCGACAATACCGGCGCGCCCGACTACAACATGGCGCTGTCGGAGCGGCGCGCCGAGGCGGTGGCGCGCGAACTTGCACGCCACGGGCTGACTTACGGCAGCATCATTCGCCGCGGTTTCGGCAGCATGCGGCCGATCGCCGACAACGCCACGCCCGCCGGGCGCGCGCAGAACCGCCGCGTGGCCATCATCGTGCCGGCGGCATGAGCGACCGGCCGGCCATGCAGCCCATCATTTCCATTGCCGGTCTCTCCAAGATCTACGCCGGCGGCTTCGCCGCGCTGAAAGGGGTCGACCTGGACATCCGGCGTGGCGAGATATTTGCCCTGCTGGGGCCGAACGGCGCCGGCAAGACCACGCTGATCAGCATCGTCTGCGGCCTGGTCAACCCGACCGCCGGGCGGGTGACGGTGGGCGGCCACGACATCATCCGCGACTATCGCGCCGCGCGGGCGATGATCGGCCTGGTGCCGCAGGAACTGACCACCGATGCCTTCGAGTCGGTGTGGAACACCGTCAGCTTCAGCCGCGGGCTGTTCGGCAAGCCGTCGAACCCGGCCTATATCGAGGAAGTGCTGAAGGCGCTGTCGCTGTGGGGCAAGAAGAACGCCCGCCTGGTGTCGCTGTCCGGCGGCATGAAGCGGCGGGTGCTGATCGCCAAGGCGCTGTCGCACGAACCGCAGATCCTGTTCCTCGACGAGCCGACCGCCGGTGTGGACGTCGAACTGCGCCACGACATGTGGCAGCTGGTCCGCCGCCTGCGCGACACCGGCGTCACCGTGATCCTGACCACCCACTACATCGAGGAAGCCGAGGAAATGGCCGACCGCGTGGGCGTGATCAGCAAGGGCGAACTGATCCTGGTCGAGGACAAGGAGGCGCTGATGCGCAAGTTCGGCGGCAAGCGCCTGACGCTGCAGCTCGCCGCGCCGCTGGCGCAGATCCCGCCCGCGCTGGCGCGCTACGGGCTGGTGCTGGGCAAGGGGGGGAGCGAACTGGTGTACCACTACGAAGGCGAGGGCGGCGGACAGGACACAGCCATCGCCGACCTGCTGCAGGACCTGGGCCGCGCGGGCATCGGCTTTGCCGACCTGCACACCGAGCAGCGTTCGCTGGAGGAAATCTTCGTCGGCCTGGTCAGCGAGCGCGAACAGAACCAGACAGGAGAGCAAGGATGAACTGGCAGGCCGTACGCGCCATCTACCATTTCGAGATGGCGCGCACCCGCCGCACGCTGCTGCAGAGCGTGCTGGCGCCGGTGATCTCCACCTCGCTGTACTTCGTCGTGTTCGGCTCGGCGATCGGCGGCTACATTCCCGAAGTCGAGGGCGTCAGCTACGGCGCCTTCATCGTGCCCGGCCTGATCATGCTCAACCTGCTGACGCAGAGCGTGTCGAACGCCACCTTCGCGATCTTCTTCCCGAAATTCTCGCGCACCATCTACGAGGTGCTGTCGGCGCCGATATCGCATTTCGAGATCGTCGCCAGCTACGTCGGCGCGGCCGCCACCAAGGCGATCATGCTGAGCCTCATCATCCTCGCCACCGCCGCGCTGTTCGTGCCGCTGCGCATCGAGCATCCGCTGTGGATGCTGTTCTTCCTGGTGCTGACCGCGCTGACCTTCAGCCTGCTGGGCTTCATCCTCGGCATCTGGGCGGACAATTTCGAGAAACTGCAACTGGTGCCGCTGCTCGTCATCACGCCGCTGACCTTCCTCGGCGGCAGCTTCTACTCCATCGACATGCTGCCGCCGGCCTGGCGGACGGTGAGCCTGTTCAACCCGGTGGTGTACCTGGTCAGCGGTTTCCGCTGGAGCTTCTACGGCAGCGCCGACGTCGCGGTCGGTATCAGCATCGGCATGGCGCTGCTGTTCCTGGCGGTGTTCATCGCCATCGTGATGTGGATGTTCAGGACGGGCTACCGCCTCAAGCCGTGACGGGCGCCGGGCTGTCGACGCCCTCGAACACCTCGTCCAAGCCTACTTCCAGTTAGCCGTCAGCACCGCTGCGCGAGCCGCACGGTGCGGCGCCCGCGCGCCGGGTTTCCGGCTGCGTGCTTCACCACGCCTGCGATCCGGGGAACGGCCGGTACCGCCAAGCCTGCGCGGAAGCGGCGGGGCGCGCACGTCCGCCACGACCCGTTCCGCACCGGGAAATCGGCTCCGGCACCGCGAAATGGGCGTCGGCGGGCATCGACGCCGACGACGGCGAAGCCGCGCTCGCGGAGGTGGCGGGTGATCGGCTGCCCCGATCCGCATCCCATGTCCAGCCTCGAAGTGCCGCAGCAGCGCAACAAAGCCTTCCATCCACGTTTTTTCGAGAACCGGTTCGCCAGGACGGCTCCGGCCCGGACTGTCCTGGTGCCCGGGGCCGGCTGGAGCTTGTACGGCTTCGCAGGAAAGACGGTATGGGAATCGTGCATGTCGTTGCGAAGAAAACTGTGGTTAATTGTGTGCGATCAATCTTTTGAATGCATACAAAAAATTATTGTTTTATGTACAAATTGAAAATAGACTGCGATCAAAGACTGGCAGCCCACCTTCGCAGGCTGCCGATGACGGAGACGGCAAATGGGTAAGAAGCGCTCATCGATCGATCTCGGTGCGATGCAGGGTGAGGACGTGATGTCCGGCAACGGGCGTGACGAGGCGGTTTACCGCAATCTGTACGCCGCCATCGTCGAAAACCATCTCGAGCCCGGCACCAAGCTGCCCGAGGACACGCTGGCCGAGGCTTTCGGCGTCAGCCGCACCAGCATCCGCAAGGTGCTGCAGCGCCTGGCCCATGAGCGCCTGGTGGACATCCGCCTGAACCGCGGCGCCACCGTCGCCCAGCCCACGGTGAAGGAGGCGCGCGACATTTTCGCGGCGCGGCGCATCGTCGAATGCGGCGTGATGGCCCTGGTCGTCGCCAAGGCCACGCCGGCCGGGCTGGATGCGCTGCGCGACATCGTGCGCCGCGAACACGAGGCCGAAGCGCGCGGCGACCGGCGCGAGGCGATCTACCTGTCGGGCGAGTTCCACGTCGCGCTGAGCCGCGTGTCGGAGAACGAGGCCGTCGCCGAGATACTGGCCGGCCTGGTGTCGCGCTCCTCGCTGGTGATCTCCACCTATGGCGCGCCGATGGCCGGCAGCTGCCGCCATTCCGAACACGACGCGGTGCTGGAACTGATCGCCGCCGGCGACGCGGAAGGCGCGCGGACCTGGATGGAACGGCATCTGAAGGACGTCGAGCGCACCGTCGTGCTGGTCGAAGAGGAACCCTCCGCACTGGACCTGCGCAAGATCCTCGATGAGGTGGCGCGCCGCCACCGCGGCGAAGACTGAGTTTTCGGCCCCGCAGCCGAAGCCTTCATTGGCCGCCTGCCTGTCCCGATTTACGCCAACCCCGAGAACAACCGGCTTCGAAGCCGGATTTCCAATCCATTGCTGGAGGAGAATGCAATGACAGGCAATATCCCGATCCCCTCATCTGCGCCCTACCCCCGCGACCTGATCGGCTACGGCAGGAAGCCGCCGCACGCCAACTGGCCCGGGCGCGCCCGCATCGCCGTCCAGTTCGTGCTCAACTACGAGGAAGGCGGCGAGAACTGCGTGCTGCACGGCGACCCCGGCAGCGAGCAGTTCCTGTCCGAACTGTTCAACGCCGCCAGCTACCCCGAGCGCCACCTGTCCATGGAAGGCATCTACGAGTACGGCTCGCGCGTGGGCGTGTGGCGCTTCCTGCGCGAATTCGAGCGCCGCGGCCTGCCGATGACGATCTTCGGCGTGTCGATGGCGCTCGAACGCCACCCCGAACTCACCGCCGCCTTCAAGGCGCTCGGCCACGAGATCGCCTGCCACGGCTGGCGCTGGATCCACTACCAGAACACCCCCGAGGAGATCGAGCGCGAGCACATGCGCATCGGCATGGAGATCATCGAGCGCCTGACCGGCGAGCGCGCGCTGGGCTGGTACACCGGCCGCGACTCGCCCAACACCCGCCGCCTGGTGGCCGACTACGGCGGCTTCCTGTACGACTCGGACTACTACGGCGACGACCTGCCGTTCTGGACCGAAGTCGAAAAGACCGACGGCGACACCGTGCCCCACCTGGTCGTGCCCTACACGCTCGACACCAACGACATGCGCTTCGCGCTGCCGCAGGGCTTCTCGCACGGCGACGAGTTCTTCGAATACCTGCGCGACGCCTTCGACGTGATGTACGCCGAGGGCGAGGAACGCCCGGCGATGATGAGCATCGGCATGCACTGCCGCCTGCTCGGCCGCCCGGGCCGCTTCAAGGCCCTGCAGCGCTTCCTCGACCACATCGAGAAGCACGACCGCGTCTGGGTCTGCCGCCGCGTCGATGTCGCCCGCCACTGGATCGAAAACCACCCGTACCAGAGCAGATGAATTTACTGCCGGGGCCGGCCGTGTGTCCGGCCCCGGCACCCGAGCAGCCCCCGGAGGCAGTGGGGTCGCCAGCCGGAAAAGTACCGGTTTCAGATAAAACAAGGAGGAGAATCATGAGTTTGCATATCGGCCAGCATGGCCCTGATGAGACACGTCCCGCAACGCCGTTCGAGCCTTCGGCACGCCCGCGCGCGCAATATCGCGGCGGGTTCGGAGAAGGGGGTGCAGCATGAGCCACAGCGCATCTCTTGCCGATGACGGCAATCACGAGTTTGAAGTGCCTGCCGGGGTTTCGGCCGGTCTTTACAACCAGGATCTTGCACCCAGCAAGAAGGAGGGCCGTACCTGGAGCACCTACAACATCTTCGCGCTCTGGGCCAACGACGTGCATAGCCTGGGCAACTATTCCTTTGCCATCGGGCTGTTCGCGCTGGGGCTGGGCGCGTGGCAGATCCTGGCCGCGCTGATGTTCGGCGCGCTCTTCCTGTTCGTGCTGCTGAACTTCTCGGGCTTCATGGGCGAGAAGACCGGCGTGCCTTTCCCGGTGATGAGCCGGATCAGCTTCGGCACCCGTGGCGCGCAGATCCCGGCCTTGATCCGGGGCGGCGTCGCCATCGTCTGGTTCGGCATCCAGACCTACCTGGCCTCGATGGTGCTGGACGTGCTGCTGATCGCGATGATACCCAGCCTTGCGCCGCTGTCGCAGCAGATCGTCCTCGGCCTGTCGGTGCTGGGCTGGATCAGCTTCTCGATCCTGTGGGTGGTTCAGGTCATCATCGCCTGCTACGGCATGGAGAGCATCCGCAAGTACGAGGCTTTCGCCGGGCCCGTCATCCTGGTCACCTTCCTGTCGCTGGCGGGCTGGATGCTCTACAGCTCGGGTGGCAGGCTGGTCTGGTCGCAGCCCGGCGGGCTGACCGGCGGCGCGATGTGGGCGCAGATCCTGGGTGCGGCCTCGCTGTGGGTGGCGATCTATGGCACCTTCGTGCTGAACTTCTGCGACTTCACCCGCGGCGCGGTCTCGAAGAAGGCCATCGTGGGGGGCAACTTCTGGGGCATCCCGATCAACATGCTGATCTTCGGCCTGGTCGTCGTGATCCTGACCGGCGGCCAGCTGTCCATCGACGGCACGCTGATCCAGAGTCCGACCGACATCGTCCAGAAGATCCCCAACACCTTCCTGCTGGTAGTGGCGAGCTTGGCCCTGCTGATCCTGACCATCGCGGTGAATCTGATGGCGAACTTCGTCGCGCCGTCCTTCGCGCTGGCGAACCTGCTGCCCCAGTACCTGGACTTCCGCCGCGCCGCCGTGGTCAGCGCGATCATCGGTTTCGTCATCCTGCCCTGGAACCTCTACAACTCGCCCGTCGTGATCGTCTATTTCCTGGGTGGCCTGGGCGCCTTCCTGGGCCCGCTGTTCGGGATCGTGATGGCCGACTACTGGCTGATCCGCAAACAGAAGGTCGACGTTCCCGCGCTCTACACCGAGGACCACCGGGGCCCTTATCACTACGTCAACGGCATCAACCCTGCCGCGATCAAGGCGCTGGTCCCCTCGGCCCTGATCTCGCTGCTGTTCGCCTTCCTTCCGGCGCTGCAAGTGCTGTCGCAATTCTCGTGGTTCATCGCCGCGGGGCTTGGCGGGCTGTTCTATTACCTGATTGCGCCCAAGGGCGGAGTCTATGCCGACCGCGACGGCGAGGCGATCGCCGTGGCCACCACTCATTGACCGGAGAGACAGATGCGCATTCTGATCGTCAACGTGAACACCACCGCCTCGATGACCAAGAGCATTGCCGCCCAGGCCCGCAAGTTCGCGGCCCCCGGCACCGAGATCGTCGGCCTGACCCCGCGCTTTGGCGCCGAGTCGGTCGAGGGCAATTTTGAAAGCTATCTCTGCGCCGTCGGTGTCATGGATGCGGTGATGCGCTACGACCAGCCCTTCGACGCGGTGATCCAGGCCGGTTACGGCGAACATGGGCGGGAGGGCCTGCAGGAACTGCTCGAAGTGCCGGTGGTGGACATCACCGAGGCCGCCGCCTCGACTGCGATGCTCCTTGGCCACAAATATTCGGTCGTGACCACGCTGGACCGCGCCGTGCCCCTGATCGAGGATCGGCTGAAGCTGGCCGGGCTGGATGCGCGCTGCGCCTCGGTCCGGGCCAGCGGCATGGCGGTGCTGGAACTGGAAACCCAGCCCCAGCGCGCGGTGGAAACCATCGTGGCCCAGGCCGAGGCCGCGGTGCGCGACGATCACGCCGAGGTGATCTGCCTCGGCTGCGGCGGCATGGCCGAGCTCGAGGACAAGGTGCGCGAGCGGACGGGCGTGCCGGTGGTCGATGGCGTGGCCGCTGCCGTGGCCATCGCGGAATCGCTGGTCCGGCTGGGGCTGCGGACATCCAAGGTGCGCACCTACGCGCCGCCGCGCCCCAAGAGCATCATCGGCTTCCCGCTGTAAAGGGCGGCCGGCGCCGGGGCTTCGTGTTGTGAAACGAAGCCCCGGTGACCGCTGCCACGTCTGGCGGCGGACGGGCTATTGGCTCAAGCCGTGGCGGGCGCCGGGCCGTCGATGTCCTCGAACACCTCGTCCAGTCCGATTTCCAGTTTCAGCCGGGGCGCTGCCAGGCCACCCTGCCGAGCACATGGGTCGCCGCAATGCTGCGGTCGTCGCCCAGCATCATCAATACGAACAGGCGTTCGTCCAGGGTCTGCGCGCCTTGCATGCGCCGCGCCAGCAGCGGCGTGGCGGCCGGGTCGAGGACGACGAAATCGGCTTCCTTGCCGGGCAGGAAGTTGCCGATGCGCTCGTCCAGGTAGAGGCTGTGTGCGCCGCCCAGCGTGGCGAGGTGGAAGGCGCTGGCTGCGGACAGTTTCTGGCCCCCGAGCTGCAGCACCTTGTAAGCCTCGTTCAGCGTCTGCAGCATCGAAAAGCTGGTGCCGGCGCCGACGTCGGTGCCGATGCCGACGCGCAGGCCCAGCTCGCGCGCGCGCCCGAAGTCGAACAGGCCTGAGCCGAGGAACAGGTTGGAAGTCGGGCAGAAGCTGACGGCTGCGCCGGTGTCGGCCATGCGCCGGCGGTCGGTGTCGTCGAGCCAGATGCAGTGGGCGTAGACCGAGCGCATGCCGAGCTGGCCGAAGCGGTCGTAGACGTCCAGGTAGCTGCGCGCCTCGGGGTAGAGCTTCGCCACCCAGGCGACTTCGCCGCGGTTCTCGGCGACGTGGGACTGCAGGTAGAGCCCCGGGTGCTCGGCGTACAGACGGCCGGCAAGCCTCATCTGTTCGGGCGTGGAGGTGGCGGCGAAGCGCGGTGTGACGGCGTACTGCAGACGCTCGCGGCCGTGCCAGCGTTCGATCAAGGCCTGGGATTCGGCGTAGCCGCCGGCGGCGGTGTCGCGCAGGAAGTCCGGGCAGTGGCGATCCATCATCACCTTGCCCGTGATCATCCGCATGCGCCGCTTCAGCGCGGCTTCGAACAGCGCGTCGACGGATGTTGCATGCACGGTGGCGAAGGCGAGGGCGGTGGTGGTGCCGTTGCGCAGCAGCTCGTCGCAGAAGAATTCGGCGACGGCCCGCGCGTGTTCCGGATCGGCGAAGCGGGCTTCGGCGGGGAAGGTGTATTTCTCCAGCCAGGCCAGCAGCTGCTCGCCGTGGCTGGCGATGATGTCGGTCTGGGCGTAGTGGATGTGGGTGTCGACGAAGCCGGGCAGGATCAGCTTGCCGCGGTAGTCGGTCACCGGCACGTCGGCCGGCAGGCGGGCGAGCAGCTCGCCGGCCGGGCCGGTTTCGGCGACATGGCCGTCGCGTATCAGCAGCAGGCCGTCGGCGAAGTGCTCGATGGCGGCTTCGCCATGGCTGGCGGGGTCGGCGAGGAAGTGCAGGATCTCGCCGCGGACGGCGTGCAGGTCGGCAGGGTTCATGTCGGGCAGGCTCGGAAAGAAGGGCGGGAGCGGGCGGCAGGGCGAACGCGCATCGCCGTCATGCCGCGCGGTGGCGTTGTGCGGGACGCGCGGCGAGCGAGGCGCCGCGCAGCTGCAGCACTTCGGCGGCGATCGCGACGGCGATGACCGCGGGCTCCTTGCCGGCGAGGCCGGGTGCGCCGATCGGGCAGTGCAGGCGGGCGATCGCCTGCTCGCCGTAGCCGCGCGCGCGCAGGCGCTGCTCGAAGCTGGCGCGCTTGGCGTGCGAGCCGATCAGGCCGCAGAAGCGGAAGTCGCCGCGGTCGAGGATGGCGCGCACCAGCTCGAAATCCAGCGCATGGCTGTGGGTCAGCACCAGGAACACGGCATCGGCCGGGGCCGCGCGCACTTCGGCCTCGGGCATGTCGGTGCAGCGCACCTCGATGTTGTCTGCGACCGCGGCAGGGAATTCCTCGTCGCGCGCATCGACCCAGCGCATCCGCATCGGCAGGCGGCCGAAGACTTCGGCAAGCGCGCGGCCGACGTGGCCGGCACCGAACAGCACCACCTGCAGTTCCGGCGGCAGGCTGACGTCGAGCAGCGCGTCGATGCTGCCGACGGTCTTGCCCGCCAGCAGCGTGGCGCTGTCGGCGCTGCCGGCCAGCAGGCTGCGGGCGTGCTCGGCGAGGCGTTCATCGCCAGGCAACTCGGCCGGCTCCTCGTCGAACACGCGGACGGTGCCGTCCGTCAGGGATACCAGCCGCCCCCAGGGACGGCCCGCCGCGGCCCGGGCCTGTGCCACCTCGATCCAGCCGCGCTGGGCAGCGCCCACCGGTTCGAAGGCGAGCTGCATCACGCCGCCGCAGCACTGGCCGACGCTGGCGCCGAGCGGGAAGCGCACCAGGCTCGGAAGCGCCGCGCCGTCGGCAAGGCGCTGGCGGGCGAGGGCGATCGCGCGCAGTTCGAGCTGGCCGCCGCCGATGGTGCCGTGGCAGGCATCGGCGCTGACGATCATGCGCGCGCCGGGCGCGCGCGGCGTCGAGCCGCGGGTGGCGGCGACCGTCACCAGCACCGCCGGGATGCCGTCGGCCGCCCATCGTGCGAGCTGTTCGATCCAGGGCGTCATGGCCGGCTCCCCTCGCCGCAGGCCGCCCGTACCGCCTCGACGGCGTCGAGAATCGCCTCGGGCGTCGCCGGCGCGCGCAGCGGCGGGTTCGTCCGGCCGTCGCCGGCCGCGGCGATGGCGTCGCGGATCGCCAGCAGCACCGAGAAGGGCAGCAGCAGCGGCGGTTCGCCGACGGCCTTCGAGCGCAGGATGGTGTCTTCGTGGCTGTGGTTGCGGAACAGGCGGGTGTGGAACTCGGCCGGGCAGTCGTGGGCGGCGGGGATCTTGTAGGTCGACGGCGCGTGGGTCATCAGCCGGCCGTCCTTGTTCCACCACAGCTCCTCCATCGTCAGCCAACCCATGCCCTGGATGAAGGCGCCCTCGACCTGGCCGATGTCGATCGCCGGGTTGATCGAGTTGCCGGCATCGTGCAGCAGGTCGGCGCGCAGCAGCCGCCATTCGCCGGTCAGGGTGTCGACCAGCACTTCGGACACCGCGGCGCCGTAGGCGAAGTAGTAGAAGGGGCGTCCGGTCAGCGTGCTGAGGTCCCAGCTCAGCCTGGGCGTGGCGTAGAAGCCTTCCGACCACAGTTGCACGCGGGCCTCGTAAGCACGGATCACCAGTTCGGCGAAGGGCTGCACGGTTTCGCCAATTTCCACCTGGCCGTTGGTGAAGCGGACGGCGTCGGCACCGATGCTTCCGCCACCGTATGTGCCGGCGGCGAATTCGGCCAGGCGCAGGCGGATGCGGCGGGCGGCATCCTCGGCCGCCTTGCCGTTGAGGTCGGCGCCGGTGGAGGCGGCGGTGGCCGAGGTGTTGGCCACCTTGCTGGTGTCGGCGGCGGTGGCGCGCACCTGCGCCAGCGGGATGCCGAGCTCGTTGGCGACGACCTGGCAGACCTTGGTGTTGAGACCCTGGCCCATCTCGGTGCCGCCGTGGTTCACCAGCACCGAACCGTCGGTGTAGACATGCACCAGCGCCCCGGCCTGGTTGTAGTGGGCGACGTTGAAGGAGATGCCGAACTTCAGCGGCGTCAGCGCCAGGCCCTT
This sequence comes from Thauera butanivorans, assembly GCF_048398245.1. Taxonomy (NCBI): domain Bacteria; kingdom Pseudomonadati; phylum Pseudomonadota; class Betaproteobacteria; order Rhodocyclales; family Zoogloeaceae; genus Thauera; species Thauera butanivorans. Next base: position 3,291,368 of record NZ_CP183038.1, on the reverse strand, counting down.
CTTCAGCACCGGACTGGCGGCGTTGAAGGCGGCGATCCCGCGCCGGCGTTCGCGGTAGGCACTGCCGGCCTCGAGTTCGGCGACCAATTCATGGATCACGTTGTCCTCCACGCGCTGGCCGTAGGGGGTGAGGTCGCGCCCTTCGCCGCCGTAGAAGTTGAGCTTGCGCACGTCGAGCGGGTCGCGGCCGAGTTCGCGCGCGATGCTGTCGATGATGTATTCGATCGCGATCGCCCCCTGCGGCCCGCCGAAGCCGCGGAAGGCGGTGTTCGACTGGGTGTTGGTCCTGGCGCACAGTGCGCGGATGTCGACGTCGGACAGGTAGTAGGCGTTGTCGAAGTGGCAGATCGCGCGCGTCGCCACCGGCCCCGACAGGTCGGCCGAGAAGCCGGCCCGCGCGGTCATCTCGATGCGCGCGGCGAGGATGCGGCCATCGTCGTCGAAGCCGACGTCGTAGTCGTAGTGGAAGTCGTGGCGCTTGCCGGTGATCATCATGTCGTCGTCGCGGTCGGGGCGCAGCTTGACCGGGCGGCGCAGGCGCGAGGCGGCCAGCGCGGCGACGCAGGCGAACAGCGCCGACTGCGATTCCTTGCCGCCGAAGCCGCCGCCCATGCGCCGCATCTCGACGACGACCTGGTTCGCCGCCAGACCGAGGGCGTGGCCGACGACCTGCTGCATCTCGGTGGGGTGCTGGGTGGAGCACCACAGGTGGATGCAGCCGTCCTCGCGCGGCACGGCATAGGAGATCTGGCCTTCGAGATAGAACTGTTCCTGGCCGCCCACCTGCCAGCGGCCGGCGAGCCGGTGCGGCGCGGCGGCGAGGCAGGCGGCGGGATCGCCGCGCACCAGCTGCATCGGCGGCAGCACGAAGCTGTGCTGCTGCTTCGCCTGCAGCGGATCGAGCACGGCGGGCAGCGGCTCGTAGGCCACCTCGGCGCGGCGCGCGGCGCAGCGTGCGAGTTCGTGGCTTTCGGCGACCACGGCGAAGATCGGCTGGCCGACGTACTGCACCAGGCCGTCGGCGAGGATGGGATCGTCGTGGATGATCGGCCCGCAGTCGTTGCTGCCGGGAATGTCGGCGGCGGTGAACACCGCGATCACGCCCGGCATCGCCCGTACCGCGTCGAGCCCGAGCGCGGTGATGCGCGCATGGGCCTGGGTGGACAGCCCCAGCGCGGCGTGGACGGTGCCGGCGAGTTCGCGGATGTCGTCCACGTAAGTGGCCTCGCCGCTGACGTGCAGGTGGGCCGACTCGTGCGGGTGGCCGTGGTGCGCGGCCGGGGCGGCGGGCGAGGCCTGGGGGAGGGTTTCGGCTTTCATCGGGCGGCCTCGGGGCTGGGGAGGGGCTGGGACTGGGCGGCGAAGCTGTCGAAGGCGGCGAACACGCGCGTCTGCTGCGCGTCGAGCGGCGCCTCGGCACGGGTCTCGAGATGGAAGCGGCGCAGCAGGTTGGCGGCCGCACGGCGGCGGTAGCCGGCGCTGGCGCGCAGGTCGCCGAGCGGCGCGTAGTCCTGGTCCAGCGCCTGCAGCGCGGCCGCCAGCGCGGCTTCGTCCCAGCGGCGGCCTTCGAGCGCCGCCTCGGTGCGCAGGGCGCGCCGGGACGTTGCCGCCATGCCGCCGAAGGCGATGCGCGGGGCGCGCACGATGCCGTCCTCGAGCTGCAGGGCGAAGGCCGCGCACACCGCCGAGATGTCGGAATCGAAGCGCTTGGACAGCTTCCAGCTGCGCAGGCGCAGCGTCGGTGCGCGCAAGGGCACTTCGACCGCCTCGACGATCTCGTCGGCGGCGAGGTCCTTCTTCATGTAGTCGAGGTAGAACGCTTCCAGCGGCAGCGTGCGGCGGCCATGCATGCCATGCAGCACGACGCGGGCGCCGAGGACGATCAGCGCGGGTGCCGAATCGCCGATCGGCGAGCCGTTGGCGATGTTGCCGCCGAGCGTGCCGGCATTGCGCACCGGCAGCGAGGCGAAGCGCTCCCACAGCTCGCCCAGTTCCGGATAGCGCCGGCACAGCGCGGCGTAGGCGTCGCTCAGCGGCACCGCCGCGCCGATGCGCAGGAAGCCGTGCTGCTCGCCGATCTGCCGCAATTCCTCGACCCGGCCGACGTGGATCAGGTCGCCGACGTCGCGGAACTGCTTGTTCACCCACAGGCCGATGTCGGTACAGCCGGCCAGCAGGGTGGCCTGCGGCTTGCGGCTGCGCAGTTCGACGAGTCCGGCGAGCGTGCGCGGGGCATGGAAATGGCAGCCGTCGTGGGCGTAGTCGAATCCGCCGCTGCGGCGCAGGGCGAGCAGTCCGGCACGCAGGGCCTCGCGGTCCAGAACGCGTTCAGGCAGCTCGAACATGCGCTCGCCCGCCTCGATGATCGGCCGGTAGCCGGTGCAGCGGCACAGGTTGCCGGCCAATTGGCTGCGGATGCGGGCGGTATCGGGGCGGGTGCCGGCCGGCACGCAGTCGTTGTAGAGGTCCCACAGCGACATCACGAAGCCGGGCGTGCAGAAGCCGCATTGCGAACCGTGGCAATCCACCATCGCCTGCTGCACCGGATGCAGGCTGCCGCCGGCCTGGCGGCGCAGGTATTCGACGGTGAACACCGCCTTGCCGTCGAGCGCCGGCACGAACTGGATACAGGCATTGAGGCTGTAAAGCCGCAGTTCGTCGCTCGGTTCGCCACTCGGTTCCTCACCCTCGCCGGCGAGTTCGCCGACGACCACGGTACAGGCGCCGCAGTCGCCTTCGCCGCAGCCTTCCTTGGTGCCGGTCAGGCCGCGGTGGATGCGCAGCCAACTGAGCAGGCTGGTGGTGGTGGCGATGCCGGAGACCTCGACCGGCTCGCCATTGAGCAGAAAGCGGATTGCATCTGCGCCCATTGTCTCCTCCAGTGTGGAGCATGTGCCGTGCAGGTCGACCCGCCGAAGGCGGAGACGGTTGCACTGTACATGCCTGTATTCGTTGTTCGAGCCGGCAGGACCTGGCGCGGCAGCGAGGCGATCTTGGCGATTGACTACATGATTGTCAACAATTTAAAGCGCTGTCTTCGTCGGCAGCCCGGCATGCATCCGATTGCTGCCGGCGGGCGGAAAGCCCGGCTGGCTGCGGCCTGCGCGCCGGCTGGCCGGGGCCGGGCAGGGCTCATGGCGGCAGAAGCGAAATATGCCGAATCACGATCTCGTTATAATCCTTTCCCCTGCTGCAGCAAGGGCAGCGGCGGGGACACAGGAGGAGATGCGGTGAGCGAGGTGGAGCAAGCGGGCGATACGCGGGACAGGGCCGCAGGCCGGGCCGGCAAGGCGCCGTCGACCGAAGAGAGCCAGCGCGTGTTCGAAGCCCTGCGCAATGCGGTGCTCGACCAGCGTCTGCCGCCCGGCCTGCAGCTCAAGGAACAGGCGCTTGCCGATGCCTTCGGTGTCAACCGTGCAGTGGTCCGTCAGGCCCTTGCCCGCCTGGAAATCTATCGCCTGGTCACGCATGCGCCCAATCGCGGCGTGTTCGTCGCCCATCCGTCCGCGGCCGAGGGCCGCGACCTGTTCACCGCCCGCCGCTACATCGAGGCGGCCATCGTCGAACTGGCGGTCGAGCGCCTGACGGAAGCCGACATCGCACGCCTGCGTGCGCTGGCGCGGCAGGAGCGGCAGGCCTACGAAGCGCAGGACGTGCGCAGGGCGCTGCGCCTGTCGGTCGATTTCCATCTGCAGCTCGCCGACGCCGTCGGCAATACCGTGCTCGCGTCCTTCCTCGACGAGATCGTGACCCGCATGCCCTTGGTCGTGCTTGCCCATCGCCGGGAATCGCCACCCACCTGCATGCTCGACGACCACGAACGGATCCTCGATGCCATCGCCGCCGGCGATGCGAGCTGCGCCCGCGCGCTGATGATCGAGCATGTCGGCCACCTGGAAGGTCGGGTGTCGCTCGACCGCGGTGCGCAGGAGGGCGATTCGGGGATCGCCCGCCTGCTGGGCCTGGAGGGTGGCGGGCCGTGAAACGGCCTGCTGCCCGTATGTAGAGCGGTTCATACGTCAAGCCTGATAATTATTATCAGGTTTCGCGTATGGAAGGAGTGGGGGCACACTGCCTAGACTGCGAGCTCTGTCGTTGCCAAAATTGTCAACAAAGTGCCGGCGACGTCATGCCAGAGTGCGTCCTGCAGGGCCAGTGCAGCCGTGAGGGCGTCCAGCGAAAACAAACGAGAGTCGATGCGCAACCGCCGCCGGCCCGAGGAGACATCCATGCAAACCCAGACTTCGAGCACGGCTGCCGAGGCCGCTTCCGCGAAGATTCCCCCCGACAGCTGGCTGGAGCGCCGCTTCCGCCTGGCCCAGCACGGCACGAACGTGCGCACCGAAGTGTTCGCCGGGCTGACCACCTTCGTCACGATGGCCTACATCATCTTCGTCAATCCGATGATCATGGCCGCCGCCGGCATGGACCATGGCGCCGCCTTCGTCGCCACCTGCATCGGTTCGGCGCTGAGCAGCCTGCTGATGGGTTTCTACGCCAACTGGCCGGTCGGCCTGGCGCCCGGCATGGGGCTCAATGCCTTCTTCACCTACACCGTGGTCGGCGAGATGGGCTACAGCTGGGAGGTGGCGCTGGGGGCGGTGTTCCTGTCCGGCGTGCTGTTCATGCTGATCAGTTTCACCGGCCTGCGCCAGTGGCTGCTCGACAGCATTCCGCGCAGCCTGCGCTTTGCGATGGGGGCCGGCGTCGGGCTCTTCCTCGGCCTGATCGGGCTCAAGCTCGCCGGCATCGTCGTGCCCAGCGAAGCGACGCTGGTGGCGATGGGTTCGATGCTGGAGCTGCCCGCGGCGCTCGCCGGGCTGTGCTTCCTGATGATCGGCGTGCTGAGCCACTTCCGCGTGTTCGGCGCCATCCTGATCAGCATCCTGACGGTCACCTTCATCGGCTGGACCGCTGGCATCGTCGAATATGGCGGCCTGGTGTCGATGCCGCCCAGCCTGGCGCCGACCCTGCTGGCGATGGACGTGGCCGGCGCCTTCGACGTGGCGATGATCAGCATCGTCCTCGCCTTCCTGTTCGTGAATCTGTTCGACACCGCCGGCACGCTGATGGGGGTGGCGCACCGCGCCAGGCTGGAGAGGCCCGACGGCAGCATCGAGAAGCTGTCCGAGGCGGTGAGGGTCGACAGCACCGCGAGCGTGCTCGGCGCCTGTGTCGGCTGCCCGCCGGTGACGAGCTACGTCGAGAGCTGCGCGGGCGTGGCAGCGGGCGGACGCACCGGCCTGACCGCGATCGTCGTCGGCCTGCTGTTCCTGGTGGCGATGTTCTTCGCGCCGCTGGCCGGCATGATTCCGGGCTATGCCACCGCCGGGGCGCTGATCTACGTGGCGATGCTGATGAGTACCGGGCTGGCCCACATCGAGTGGGAGGACTACACCGACACCATTCCGGCGATCGTCACCGCGGTGATGATGCCGCTCACCTTCTCCATCGCCAACGGCATCGCGCTCGGCTTCGTCGTCTATGTCGTGCTCAAGTTCTTCACCGGGCAGTTCGACCGCATCTCGCCGGCCTTGTACGTGCTGTTCGCGCTCTTCGTCGCCAAGTTCGTCTTCCTGTAGGCGCCCGGCCCCGGCGAATGGGCAGCCCTGCCCGCATCGATCCGGGCACTCGCCGCACGGTATGTCCGGGCACTGAAGCGGAATGTGGAGGAGCAGGCCGAATGAGGAGCGGGGGGCTCATCGCGGCGAAGAGGAAGGCAGACAGCACGAGACGGTCGGGGCCGTGGGGCCCCGACCGTCTCGTGCGCGGGTGTGCGGCAGCCGGCTGCGCTCAGTGCGTGTGCGCGGCGCCCGCCTTGCCGTCGTCCAGCGTCTCCTGCCGGCGGCGGGTGCCGTTCAGGAACAGGTTCAGCAGCACCGCGGAGATCGCGGCGAGCAGGATGCCGCTGTGCAGCAGCGGTTCGAGCGCCTTGGGCATGCCGTGGAAGAAGGTCGGCGCCACCATCGGAATCATGCCGAAGCCGACGCTGATGGCGACCACGTAGAGGTTGAAGCGGTTGCTGCGCAGGTCGGCGCCGAGCAGGATCTTGATGCCGGTGGCCGCGACCATGCCGAACATCACCAGGCCGGCGCCGCCGAGCACGTACTGCGGTACCGAGGCGATGATCAGCGCCATCTTGGGGAACATGCCGAAGGCGATCAGGATGGCGCCGCCGGCCACGCACACCCAGCGGCTCTTGACGCCGGTGACGCCGACCAGGCCGACGTTCTGCGAGAACGAGGTGTGCGGGAAGGTGTTCAGGAAGCCGCCGATCAGCGTGCCCAGGCCGTCGGTGCGCAGGCCGCGGGTGAGGTCGTCGCGCGACAGCCGGCGGCCGGTGAGTTCGCCCAGGGCGAGGAACATGCCGAGCGATTCGACCATGACGACGACCATCACCAGGCACATGGTGGCGATGGAGACGAAGTCGAACACCGGCATGCCGAAGTGCAGCGGCGTCACGAAGGCCACCCACGGCACCTCGTCGATGCCGGCGAAGCTGACCTTGCCCATCGCCATCGAGATCAGGAAGCCGACCGCCATGCCGAACAGCACCGCCACGTTGGACACGAAGCCGCGCCCGTAGCGGGTGATCGCCAGCACGACGAGCAGCACGATGCCGGCGATCGCCAGGTGTTCGGGTGCGCCGTAGGCCGGGTTGTCGACCAGCTGGCCGCTGGCGGCGTCGCGGATCTGCGGCTGGCCGCCGGCGGCCCAGTTGATCGCCACCGGCATCAGCGAGATGCCGATCACGGCGATGATCGAGCCGGTGACCACCGGCGGGAACAGCGGCAGGCTGCGCGACACCAGCGGCGCGAAAAGGATGCCGAACAGCCCGGCGGCGATGCCCGAGCCGAGGATGGCGTTGATGCCCAGTTCGGGATTGACCGCCATCGCCACCATCGGCCCGACGGCGGCGAAGGTGACGCCCATCATGATCGGCAGGCGGATGCCGAACTTGCCCACGCCCAGCGACTGGATGATGGTGACGATGCCGCAGCACAGCAGGTCGGCGTTGATCAGCAGCGCGATCTGGTCCTTCGGCAGCTTGAGTGCGCCGCCCACGATCAGCGGCACGGCGATCGCGCCGGCGTACATCACCAGCACGTGCTGCAGCGCCAGCGTGAACAGGCGGCCGCCGGGCAGGCGTTCGTCGACGGGATCGGGCTGCTGCGGGCGGGCGGTCGTGTCGGGGGGCGCTGTCATCGGAGTCTCCTTGTCGTCCTGGCTTTTCGTTGCGGCCGCGCCGGGGAGGGCGCAACCAGTGCATGGGGCCAGTGTAGTGAGGGGGCCCGATATGGAAATCGTTATGGCCTTATAGCTTGAATAAGAAAATTGATATTGCTGCAGTGCGGTGTCGGCGCATCGCGGCCCGGCTGCGGCGCGGGCCGCACAGAGGGCCCTGGCCCGCCGGCCGCGGAAAATCGCGCTGCGCTCAGTCGCGTTCCGACCACATCACGCCGCCGGTGGCCCAGTTCTCGCGCTTGACGTCGGTGAAGATGATGTCGACCGCGCCGGGCTCGCATTCGAGCACGCGGCAGGTTTCCTTCGTCAGCGCCGCGGCCAGTTCACGCTTCTTCTCCGGGCTGCGGCCTTCGAACAGTTCGATGTGCATGGTGGGCATGATGTGCTCCTGCTGTGGATGTAGGTCGGGGAGAGGCATCTTGTCCGGAGGAGATCCAGGCTGGGGACACCCTTCGAACAGGAATGATGGCTTGGTGTTCAGCGTGTGAAGCCGGGGTCCGCACGCATCAGGCCGCGCAGCAGCGCCGGCCATTCCAGTTCGCCTTCGGGCGCGGGGTCGGCGGTGAGCTGTGCGTGGGTGCGTGCGAGCACCTCGTCGGGTGGCATCGTCACCGCGCCGGCGGCCATCGCCGCGAGCTGGATGCGGCAGGCCTTGTCCAGCGTGTCCATCAGCACGAAGGCTTCGGCCACCGTGCGGCCGCAGGTCAGGGTGCCGTGGTTGCGCAGCATCATCGCGCGGTGCGTGCCGAGTTCGGCGATGAACTGCGCCTGCTCTTCGGCGCCGAAAGTCAGACCCTGGTAGTCGTGATAGCCGATGTCGTCCCAGAAGCGCATCGCGTGCTGGGACAGCGGCAGCAGCCCGCCGCGCAGCGCGGAGACGGCGATGCCGGCGTCGGTGTGCAGGTGGATCACGCAGTGGGCGTCGGCGCGGGCGCGATGCACCGCGCCGTGGATGGCGAAGCCGCTCGGGTTGGCTTTGCGGCCGCTGCCGTCGGTGACGCGGCCTTCGAGATCGATCGTCAGCAGGCTGGAAGCGCTGATCTCGTCGAAGGTCTGGCCGAAGGCGTTGATCAGGAAAATATCGTCGCGCCCCGGCAGGCGCAGCGAGATGTGGGTGTAGATGAGGTCGGTCCAGCCTCTTGCCGCGGCGAGACGATAGCAGGCGGCGAGATCGACGCGCGCACGCCATTCTTCTGTACTGAAGCCCTCGGGGCATTCCGCATACGGGCATCCGGCAAAGGCGTCGAGATCATCCATGGCGTCGGCTCCGGTTGCTGGCCTGAGTCAGCAGGCGCTGTGAATCAGGGATTCCGGTCGGTGATGATGCCGTGTCGTTCGAGCTGGATTTCGTCGCAGTTGTGTCCGGTTCCCTTGCGGTCGATGACGATGAAGTCGCAGACGCCGTCGAGTGCGAGCAGCGGGTGGTGCCATACGCCGGTGGCGTAATTGACGCCCTGGTCGGCGCGGGCGAGGAAGACCTTCAGGTCCTGGACGGCAGGGGGCTCGCCGGCCGGCGCGACGACGACGAGGTAGGGCCTGCCGGACATCGGAATGAAGGCCTGTGAAGCGAGCGGATGGCGCTCCATCATCTGCACGCAGAAGGGCAGGCTGCGGGGCTGTCCGCGGAAGATGGAAATGATGACGCGACCCTCGGGCCCGGGTTCGATGTTGGCCAGATCGTGGTAGCGCTCGGTATTGCCGGCGTTGATGGTGAAATGCTGGACGGCGTCACAGGCCTCGATGAGCTCGCCGAAAGGGGCGAAAGCCTCGCGGGTCAGCGGCTGGACCTGCAGGGTGAAGGCGTTGTGTTCGGACATGGGCGTCTCGTGCGGAAAAGGAAAGGAAGGGCCGATGCTGTTCACTCAGGAGATTTTCCTCTCGGTGTAGGAGCGGCTTTAGCCGCGAACAAGCGCCTTTCGCGGCTGAAGCCGCTCCTACGGTGAAAGATGCTCCTGCTTGAACGAACGGTATTGAAGGAAGAACGCAAAAAAACGCTGCCGCGCTCATGGAGCCAGCGCGGCAGCGTGGACGATCAGTTCTTCGCCTCGGGCTTGCCCCACAGGCGCAGTCGGGACACGCCGCCATCGGGGAAGATGTTCAAGCGCACATGGGTGATGGTCCCGAGCTTGGCGAGCTGCTCGGTGAAAGTATGGATCGCATCCATCTCGAGTTTTTGCTCGGGCAGCAAGGTCTGCCAGAACATCGACTGGGTGGTGATGGAGCGATCGGTGCCGCCGCTCACGCAGGCGGCCTGGATCGAGCAGCGATCCGGGTAGTTGCCCTTGAAGAAAGCGGTATCGACCTCGATCTTCTCGACCGTGCCGGGCGCGCCCAGCTCGAGCACGCACCAATCGTTGCCCGGCTCGCGGCGGCGGCGGGTCTCCCAGCCATCGCCCATGTTCATGCCACGGCCGGGCAACAGCAGCGCGGCGGCCGAGGAACCGAAACTCGCATCGTTCCACGACACCGCGCGTCCGCCATTCTCCATCGCCACCAGATCGACCAGTTCGCCGGCCGCGGCGGCCAGCGAACCCACCGGGCGGCCATAGACGCGCAGCCGGGCGATACCGCCGTCCGGATACATGTTCACCCGCAAGTGGGTCCAGGCCTGGGTGCTGGCGCACTCGACGATGTGGTGGCTGTTGGGGCCGCAGGGGGTGGCGGGCAGGATCTCGGTCCAGTCGGCGGCCTTGAGGGTCTCGGCGTCGTCGGACTCGGCCACGCAAGCCTCGATGGAGACGGCGGGCGGATAGTTGCCGGTGAAGTGCGACGTATCGATGTCGAAGCCGCGGATGAGGCCCTTGACGCCGAGCCGGACGATGGCCCAGTCATGGCCGGCGACGCGCTTGCGGCGGGACTCCCAGCCGTCCATCCACTTGCCGTTGGTATCGAACTTGCCGGGGACGAACTGGGCGGGTTCGGGGTTGAGCATGCGTGAGACTTCGGCGAAGAAATCGTCGGAGACGGCGATCGCCTTGGCGCCCAGGCGCGGGTTGGCGAGATCGACCGAGCGCTGTGCCCAGTCGGGCAGTTCGGCGGGGGCGGCGAAGACGGGGGCGCCGGGAGTGTGACTAGCCATGGGGTGTTCTCCTTTGGATTCAGCGGGTTGTGCGGGTTCCGCCCGGCTGCCAAAAGGAAAGGACGGGGGGCGGGGGCGGCTTCCGCGTGGGTTATTTGGGCTGGTACGGGTGGTTTTCGATCCAGTGGCGAGCGACATCGACGCGGCGGCAGACCCAGACGCGGTCGTGCTTCTCGATGTGGTCGAGGAAGCGCTGCAGCGCCTTGAAGCGGCCCGGCCGGCCGAGCAGGCGGCAGTGCATGCCGATGCTCATCATCGCCGGGCGCTCCTCGCCCTCGGCATACATGACGTCGAAGGCGTCGCGCAGGTACTCGAAGAACTCGTCGCCGTACGAGAAGCCCTGCGGCAGCGCGAAGCGCATGTCGTTGGTGTCGAGCGTGTAGGGCACGACCAGGTGCGGCACGGTGTCGCCGCCGGTCTTTTCGACTTCGGTCCAGAACGGCAGGTCGTCGCCGTAGTAGTCCGAGTCGTACAGGAAGCCGCCGTAGTCGGCCACCAGTCGGCGGGTGTTGGGCGAGTCGCGGCCGGTGTACCAGCCCAGCGCGCGCTCGCCGGTCAGGCGCTCGATGATCTCCATGCCGATGCGCATGTGCTCGCGCTCGATCTCCTCGGGGGTGTTCTGGTAGTGGATCCAGCGCCAGCCGTGGCAGGCGATCTCGTGGCCGAGCGCCTTGAAGGCGGCGGTGAGTTCGGGGTGGCGTTCGAGCGCCATCGACACGCCGAAGATCGTCATCGGCAGGCCGCGGCGCTCGAATTCGCGCAGGAAGCGCCACACGCCCACGCGCGAGCCGTACTCGTAGATGCCTTCCATGGACAGGTGGCGCTCGGGGTAGCTGGCGGCGTTGAACAGTTCGGACAGGAACTGCTCGCTGCCGGGGTCGCCGTGCAGCACGCAGTTCTCGCCGCCTTCCTCGTAGTTGAGCACGAACTGGACGGCGATGCGGGCGCGCCCGGGCCAGTTGGCGTGCGGCGGCTTCCTGCCGTAGCCGATCAGGTCGCGGGGGTAGGGGGTAATGATTTGCGAAGTCATCGGAGAGCCTCGTTCAGCCGGTGGTCAGCCCTGGGCTGCGAAAAGTGCGTCCAGGCGGAAACGGGCAATCTTGCCGATTTCCTTCAGGCAGGTGCGGAATTCGGTGTCGCGGTCGTTGGCCAGGCGGGCTTCGACGCCGTCCATGATCTGGTAGCGGGTCAGGCCCTTGACCGCGATCACGAAGGGAAAGCCGAAGCGTTCGCGGTAGGCCTTGTTCAGGTCGCGCAGGCGCTGCAGTTCTTCCTTGCTGCACTGGTCCAGGCCGGCGCCGCGCTGCTCGCCGGTCGAAGCGGTGGTTAGCGTGCCTTCCTCGGCTTCCTTGCCCGCCAGTTCCGGGTGGGCGCAGATCAGGGCGAGCTGTTCGGATTGGGCGGCGTTATCCACCACCAGGCACATCGCGGCGTGCAGCGCATCGACGCTGGTGAAGGGGCCGGCGCTCCAGGCGCGCTCGGCGATCCAGGGCGAGTGCTCGAAGATGCCGTCGAGGCGGGCGACGAAGGCGTCCTGCGGCAGGCGGGACAGTTCGGCCAGTGCGGTGGCCGGGGCGGTCGCTGGAGAGGCGGCGGTGTGGGTAGTCATTTGTCTCTTCCCTCGTGGGATTCATTCAGTATGGAATGCCGGTCCTGGCGCGCGCGGGCGGCGGCCCGCGGCGCCGGGCGTTCTCAGTCGGTGGTGGAAGCGCCCTGGGCGTGCCAGATGGCGACGGCTTCGCGCTCCTGGTCGGTGATCCCGGTCAGGTTGCCGAGGGGCATGTAGCCGCTGGCGATGGTCTCGGCGATCTTGGCCGCGTGCTGGCGGATCTGCTCCGGTGTCTCCAGCGCGATGCCCTTGGGCGCCTGCACGAAACCGTCGTAGGTGGGTTTCTCGGCGTGACAGCTCACGCAGCGCTGGTTCATCACGTCGCGGATGGTGGAAAAGCTCACCTTCTCGCCGCTCGCATCGACCGGCTTCGGTGCCATCAGCACGATCAGCAGCAGGATCAGCGCGGTGCCGGCGGCCGGCAGCCACCACTTGACCTGGCCGCGGTGGCGCAGCACGAAGAACTGGCGGATCAGCACGCCGGCCATCATCAGCACGCCGAGGATCAGCCAGCCGTTCGGGTTGGCATAGGTCATCGGGTAGTGGTTGCTGATCATGATGAACAGCACCGGCAGCGTGAAGTAGGTGTTATGCACCGAGCGCTGCTTGCCGACGATGCCGGGCTTCGGATCGACCGGCTCGCCGTTGCGGATCTGCTCGACCATCTTCTTCTGTCCCGGAATGATGTGGAAGAAGACGTTGGCCGCCATCATCGTGCCGATCATCGCGCCGACGTGGATGTAGGCGCCGCGGGCCGAGAACACCTGGTGCAGCACGTAGTTGGCGACCATCACGAAGACGAACACGATCGTCACCAGCAGGCCGTCCTTGCCGACCATGTTGCGGCACAGGACGTCATAGAAGACCCAGCCGGCGACGAGGAAGGCGATCGAGATGCCGATGGCGGCGGCGGGGGAAAGCGCCATCACGTTGCTGTCGATCAGGTAGCTGGATGCGCCGATCCAGTACACGATGGCCAGCATGCCCATGCCGGACAGCCAGGTGGAGTAGGCCTCCCACTTCGACCAGTGCAGGTCGTTGCTGAGCGGTTCGTGCTTGGGGCCGGTGAGGTATTTCTGGCTGTGGTAGAAACCACCGCCGTGCACCGCCCAGAGTTCGCCGAACACGCCGCGCTTGGTGGCTTCCGGGTCCTTCGGCGGCTTCAGCGCGTTATCCAGCATGACGAAGTAGAAGGATGCGCCGATCCAGGCGATGCCTGCGATCAGGTGTACCCAGCGGACCAGCAAATTGGCCCAGTCGAGCAGGTAGGCTTCCATGATCTCGTGTCTCTATGTAGTGGTTATGGTCTTCAGGAAGGGCGGCGATGGATCAGGGAAGGCTCAGCTGCCGCGATAGGTGGAGTAGCTCCACGGCGACACCAGCAACGGCACGTGGTAGTGCGCGCCGGTGTCGGCGATGCCGAAGCGCAGCGCGACTTCGTCGACGAACAGCGGTTCGGGCAGGTTCTGGCCCTGGGCGCGGAAATAGTCGCCGGCGCCGAAGACGATTTCGTATTTGCCGGCTTCGAGTGCCGCGCCTTCGAGCAGCGGCTGGTCGCAGCGGCCGTCGTGGTTGGTGACCGTGCGCGCCACTTCGCGGCGCTCGCCGTCGAGGCGATAGACGATGACGGAAATGCCCTGGCCGGGTTTGCCGTTGGCGGTGTCGAGTACGTGAGTGGTGAGGCGTCCCATGCTGTTGCTCCTGGTAGTGTCCGGTGGAGAAGGATGAAATCGGTATGTCTGGCTGCCGCTTTCGGGGGATCGTGTGAGGCGCAGTGTAAGCCCGGCCCTTCTTAACAAAACACATATGCCTTTATAAGTGATATACCCTCTCGCTTATAAACATACGAGGAGACCACACCATGAGCCTGAGACGCGGCGACGACCCGCTCGATACCTACCTGTTGCGCATCTTCGTGCTGCTGATCACCGAGCGCAGCGTGTCGCGTACCGCCTTGCGCATGAACCAGTCGCAGCCCGCCGTCAGTGCGGCGCTGAAGCGCCTGCGCGACATCCTGGGCGACCCGCTGCTGGTGCGCGAGAAAGGCGGCATGGTGCCGACCGAGCGCGCGCTGGCGCTGATGTCGCATGCCAAGGGGGCGCTGGCGGAGATCGACCGCATGGTCGATGCGCCGGAATCCTTCGAGCCGCACAGCACGCGCCACGAGTTCCGCATCGGCTCGCCCGACTACCTGGCGCCGGTGTTCGTCGCCAGCGTGGCCGAGCGCTTCCGCCGCGAGGCGCCGCAGGCGCGGCTGACGCTGCATGCGCTGGGGCCGAACTTCGACTTCGAGCGCTCGCTGGCCGAGGGCGATCTGGACGTCGTGATCGGCAACTGGCCCGAGCCGCCGCACCGCATGCACCTGTCGATGCTGCTCGAGGACGAGATCGTCTGCCTGGTGGCGGCCAGCCATCCGCTGGTGCGCAAGGGCATGACGACCGAGGACTACATGCGCGCCGCCCACGTGGTGCCGATGCCGTACTCGATCAGCCAGCGCGGCGTCATCGACAGCGTGCTGGCGTCGATGCGCATCAACCGCGACGAGCGCGTGGTGGTGCAGTCCTTCACCGCCGCGCCCTATCTGCTGCAGAACACCGACCTGGTATTCACCACCACCCGGCATTTCGCCCAGTTCTACGCCGATCTGCTGAAGCTCGCGATCGTGCCGTCGCCGATTTCCTTTCCGCCGATGCGCTTCTACCAGCTGTGGCACGAGCGCAACCACCATTCGACCGGCCATCGCTGGCTGCGCCGGCTGCTGTCCGACTGCGGCCGGCGCATCGTGCTGCCGCCGGCGTAGACGGCACGCGGGGAGCGGGCCGTGCGGCGCGCTCCCCGTGGAAACGGGCGCAGGACGCTGCGCTCAGCGGTCGATCGGTACCAGGATCACCGGCACGTCCGCCTTCATCGTCACCTTGTGGGCGACCGAGCCCAGCAGCAGCTCGCCGATCGTGCTGTGGCCGCGCGAGCCCATGACGATCATGTCCGCCAGCACGTGCTTGGCGACGTCGAGGATGCGGCGCGAGGCGTCGCCTTCGAGCGCGCGCACGCTGGCCAGCACGCTCTTGACGTCGAGATCCGGGTTGGCTTCGGCGAACACGTCGATGCGGTGGCGCAGCAGCGCCTCGGCCTTCTTGTGCCCGGCCAGCTTGATTTCGTCCATCTTCTCTTCGCTGAGGAATTCCTCGTAGGGCAGGCTGGACGAGGGCAGCGTCACGGTGACGGCATGCAGCTTGGCGTTGAACTTCATCGCTAGGCCGACGGCATGGCGGAAAACCGCAGGCGAACGCGGGGTGAGGTCGGAGGCGTAAAGGATCGAACGGATTTCGTAGCTCATGCGAGTCTCCCGATGAATGTGGTGTGTGCCCTTGGTACTTCACGCTGCGGTTCGCAGACGACGGATTCCGCAGATGACGTGGCCCGTTTTCATGTGGCCGATCATCGTGCCGTGCCGAAGTTTAGTCGCCATGCCGCCGCGCCCATCGCACCGTGCTTGATAGCGCTTATACGGGAAGGCTGATGTCGCGTGCGCTCGAAGGTGCGTGCCTACCGTCCCGGCCAGGGCCGGCCAGGCACGGCAGCGGCGCGATCGACGATAATCGGGCATGCCCGAATCCGCCGTGCCACCATCCCCGCAGCCCAGCGCCGCTTCCATCGCCGCCGACACGCCGCCGCGCCGCCTGTCGGCGCTGCGCGGCCTGCTGCCTTTCCTGCGCCCGTACCGCGCGCGCATCGCGCTGGCCTTCGTGCTGCTGTGCCTCGGCTCGGCCACGCTGCTGCTGGTGCCGCTGGCCTTTCGCGACCTGGTGGATTTCGGTTTCGGCGGCGTGGCCGGGGTGGCGGGCACGGCCACGGCGCTGGACGGCCATTTCCTGCAGTTGTTCGCGCTGGCGGCGTTCTGGGGCGTGGTGGTGGCGGCGCGCTACTACATCGTGTCCTGGATCGGCGAGCGCGTGACCGCGGACCTGCGCAGCGCGGTATATGCGCGCGTGCTCGGGCAGTCGCCGGAGTTCTTCGAGACCCTGCAGACCGGCGAAGTGCTGTCGCGGCTGACCGGCGACGCCACGCTGATCCAGACCGTGGTCGGCAGTTCGGTGTCGATGGGCCTGCGCAGCCTGTTCCAGTTTCTCGGCGGCATGGTGATGCTGGCGGTGACCAGCTTCGGCCTGTTCGCGCTCAATCTCGGGCTGATGCTGGGGCTGGCGGTGCCGATCATGCTGGTCGGGCGCAGGCTCAGGCGGCTGTCGCGCGAATCGCAGGACCGCATCGCCGATGCCTCGGCGCTGGCCGGCGAGATCCTCAACGCCATGCCCACGGTGCAGGCTTTCACCCAGGAGGCCGAAGAGGCCCGCCGCTTCGCCGCCCGCAGCGAGACCGGCTTCGTCGCGGCGATCCGCCGGACCCGGGTGCGGGCGGGCCTGACCGCGCTGATCATCGCCGCGGTGATGGGCAGCATCATCTTCGTGCTGTGGGTCGGCGCCCAGCAGGTGCGGGGCGGCGAACTGAGCACCGGCGAGCTTGCCGCCTTCGTGCTGTATGCGGCGCTGGTGGCCGGCGGCGCGGGCACGCTGGCCGAGGTGTGGGGCGACGTCATGCGCGCGGCCGGCGCCGCCGGGCGCCTGCTCGAACTGCTGCAGGCCGAACCGGCGATCCGCGAAGCGGCCGCGCCGGTGGCGCCGCGGCGCCTGGCGCAAATGACGATCCGTTTCGACCACGTCGGCTTCGCCTATCCGGCGCGGCCGCAGCTGCGTGCGCTCGACGACATCTGCCTGGAGATCGCCGCCGGCGAGCGGGTCGCCCTGGTCGGCCCGTCCGGCGCCGGCAAGACCAGCCTGTTCCAGCTGCTGCTGCGCTACTACGAGATTTCGGCCGGCGCCATCCTGATCGACGGCCAGGACATCCGCAGCCTGGCGCTGCGCGAGCTGCGGCGGGACATCGCGATCGTGCCGCAGGACCCGGTGATTTTCTCCGCCAGCGCGCTGGACAACATCCGCTACGGCCGCCCCGGCGCCGACGACGACGCGGTGCGCGCGGCGGCGCGCGCGGCCGGCGCCGACGACTTCATCGCCCGCCTGCCCGAAGGCTACGACACCTTCCTCGGCGAACGCGGCACCCGCCTGTCGGGCGGCCAGCGCCAGCGCATCGCGATCGCCCGTGCAATGCTCAAGGATGCCCGGCTGCTGCTGCTCGACGAGGCCACCAGCGCGCTCGATGCCGAATCCGAGATCCTCGTGCAGCAGGGCCTGGATGCGGCGATGCACGGGCGCACCACGCTGGTCATCGCCCACCGCCTGGCCACGGTGCAGCGGGTGGACCGCATCGTGGTGCTCGACGGCGGGCGCATCGTCGAAGTCGGCACCCCGGCCGACCTGCGCCGCCAGGGCGGCCTCTATGCCCGGCTCGCCGCGCTGCAACTCGATCACTGACGGACATCCGCATGAGCACCCAGCCCAACAACCCCCTGCACGGCATCACCCTCGAAAACCTGCTCCATGCCCTGGTCGAACACTACGGCTGGGACGGACTCGGCCGCCGGGTGGCGATCCGCTGCTTCACCCACGAGCCCAGCATCGCCTCCAGCCTCAAGTTCCTGCGCCGCACGCCGTGGGCGCGTGCGCAGGTCGAAGCCCTGTACGTCGACATGCTCGACGACGGAGCCGCCGGCCCGCATAGTGCTCAGCGCGGCCGCGGGGGGAGGGCCGGCGGCGCGTTCAGCAGATAGGCCCGGGTGGTGAGGTAGAGCACCAGCCCGTTCAGCAGGTGCCACAGGAAATGGGTGCCGAGCGCAGCGTGCGGGCAGACCTGCTGGTCGATCGAACGGAAAGCGAGCGATAGCACGAGCACGGCGAATGCCGCCAGCACGCCCCAGGCGTCGCGGCGGCCGGCGCGCAGGTGGTGGAGGCCGATGCCGGCGACGAACACCAGCGCGCTGCCGTAGGCCAGCGAACCGTTCAGCCAGGCCCGCGGCAGGCTGGCGAAGGCGAAGGACAGGGCGAGATGGAGCAGCACCAGCCCGGCCACCACGGCCACCGGCTGGCGGCTCACCCGGCGGGCGTAGAGGCCGACGAAGGCGAGCTGGTAGATGAAGATCGGCAATACGTCGGCGACCAGCGTCCAGCGATTGGCCAGGGTGTGGAACAGAAAGCTGCCGATGCCGATCAGGGCCACGTTGGCCACCAGGAAGCCGCCCGCCGGATCGAGCCGCAGCCTTTCGCGCCGGACCAGATGCAGCAGGCCGAAGGCGGCGGCGATGAAGGACAGGTTGGTCAGCGCATTGACCGGCTCGGCCCAGAAGGCCGCCGAGGCGCGTTCGCAGTAGAGGTCCAGTGGAGTGCCGAGGTCGGGGGGCATGGATGCGCGGATGGAACGGTGATGCTGCGCATGATGCCGCGGAACGGCGTGGAATGCGTGATTCGCCGGGCCGCCGGCGGACCCGGATGCCGCCGTGGCTGTGGAAGGATGGGCATCGCACCCGCCTTGCAGCGGCAGGCCGGTGGCACTGCAGGCCTGCGGGCGCCATAATCCACGGTCCGCTTTTCGATGCCCGTCCCCATGTCTTCGCCGCCGTCCGTTGCCGCCGTCCCGCCCCGTCCCGCCACCCGCCGCGAATGGTGGGGGCTCGCGGTGCTGGTGCTGCCCACGCTGCTGCTGGCGCTGGACATGACGGTGCTGCACCTGGCCGCGCCGCACCTGAGCGCCGACCTGCGCCCGAGCAGCAGCGAGCTGCTGTGGATCCTGGACATCTACGGCTTCATGATCGCCGGCTTCCTGGTCACGATGGGCACGCTGGGTGACCGCATCGGCCGGCGCCGCCTGCTGCTGGCCGGCGCCTTCGCCTTCGGCGTGGCCTCGGTGCTGGCGGCGCTGTCGACCAGCGCGGCGATGCTGATCGCCACCCGCGCGCTGCTCGGCATCGCCGGCGCCACGCTGATGCCGTCCACGCTGTCGCTGATCCGCAACATGTTCCATGTCGAGCGCGAGCGCACGGTGGCGATCACGGTGTGGATGACCGGCTTCATTGTCGGCAGCGCGATCGGCCCGCTGGTCGGCGGCGCGCTGCTCGAATATTTCCCCTGGGGCTCGGTGTTCCTGCTCGGCGTGCCGGTGATGCTGGTGCTGCTGGTCGCCGGTCCGCTGCTGCTGCCGGAGTTCCGCGACGACGCGGCCGGCCCGCTCGATCTGCCGAGCGCGCTGCTGTGCGTCGGCATGCTGCTGGCGGTGATCTTCGGCATCAAGTCGGTCGCGCGCGACGGCGTCACGCTGCAGGCGCTGGCGGCCATCGTCCTCGGACTGGCGGTCGGCGTGCTGTTCGTGCGCCGCCAGCGCCGCCTGGCGCAGCCGATGTTCGACCTCGGCCTGTTCGCCAACCGGGGTTTTTCGGTGTCGGTGGTGGCGATGCTGCTGACCATCCTGGCGCTGTCCGGCACCTGGCTGATGGTGTTCCAGTACCTGCAGGGCGTGCTCGGCCTGTCACCGCTCGATGCCGGCATCGTCATGCTGCCGCCCGCGCTGCTGCAGGTGGCAGCGTCGATGTGGGTGCCGCGGCTGGCGCGCGGCTACCCGCCGGAACGGCTGGTCAGTGCCGGCTTGCTGCTGGCGCTGCCGGGCTTCGTCGCGATGATGCTGGTGGGCGGCCCGGCCTCGGTGTGGCTGCTGGTCGGCGGCACCTCGCTGCTGGGCATCGGCGTGATGCCGATGATGATCCTGGGCACCGACCTGGTGGTCGGCGCCGCGCCGCCGACCAAGACCGGCGCCGCCGCGGCCACCTCGGAGACCGCTACCGAACTCGGCATGGCGCTGGGCATCGCGATCATCGGCAGCGTGGGCGCGGCGGTCTACCGCGGCCACATGTTGGCCGAGCTGCCCGAAGGGCTGCCGCCCGAACTCGCCGCATCGGCGGTCGATACCCTGGGCGGCGCGCTCGGCGCGGCGGAACTGCTGCCGGGCGAGGCCGGCGCGGCGCTGCTGCATGCCGCGCGCGAAGCCTTCTCGGCGGCGCTGCACGTCAACTCGGTGATCGGCGCCGCGATCATGCTGGCGACGGCGCTCATCGCCGCGCTGTTCCTGCGCCGAGCGGCGGGCGCTGCCGGACCCGCGCCACGAGATGGCATGTGAGGATGATTCGATGCGAACTGCAAGAGACCGACATCGATGCACCGACGGCGGCGATCCCGGGCACGACCGTTCGGGCGCCGAGGCAGCCGCCCTGATGCCGGAGAGCCAGCCGGACCGGGTATTCCTGTTCAGCGGCCACATGATCGATGCGCCCGACCGCCCCAGTCCGCGCTTCCCTCCGGACAAGGAAGGCGCTGCCGCGCGGGAGATCGCCGCGGCGCTCGACCGGCACCACGCCGGCCCCGGCGATCTGGCCCTGGCCCAGGCCGCCGCCGGGGGCGACCTGCTGTTCCTCGAAGCCTGCCGCCGGCGCGGCGTGCGTTGCCAGATTCTGCTGCCGTTCGACGAGCCTCAGTTCATCCAGCGGTCCATCCTGCCGTCGGCCGATGGCGCTGCATGGGCACAGCGCTACCTTGCACTCAAGGCGGAGCTGGCCGTTGCCCCGCGCATCATGCCGGCCGAACTCGGCCCCCTGCCCGAGGGCGTCGACCCGTTCGGACGCTGCAACTTGTGGCTGCTGCATTCGGCGCTGGCCTTCGGCGCGGACAAGGTGCGCTTCATCTGCCTGTGGAATGGCGGCGGCGGTGATGGTCCGGGCGGCACGGCGCACATGTATCAGGAGGTGAAGCGGTGCGCGGGCCAGGTGGACTGGATCGATACGCGGACGCTGGAGTAGCGCTCATCGCCGCGCGGTTCCTGCGCCGCGCGGCGGCGTGGCGTGGCTGCCTTGGCCGCAAGCAGGCTCACAGGCTGTGGTCGCCACCCATGAATCACGGCCACAGCCTTGAGCAGTGAGTCACCCCAGCCTGAAGGCTGGGGCTTTCTCGCCACGAGCTTGTGGAACCTTCGGCTCCAGGGACGCTTGTCTCGCTGAGCCCGCC
Source organism: Thauera butanivorans (assembly GCF_048398245.1). NCBI lineage: Bacteria > Pseudomonadati > Pseudomonadota > Betaproteobacteria > Rhodocyclales > Zoogloeaceae > Thauera > Thauera butanivorans. The sequence goes on along the minus strand of NZ_CP183038.1, from coordinate 3,270,439 downwards.
ATGAATGGCGGGGCTTGCGCCCGGCCCGTGGTCAGTCGCCGCCCTTGGATGAACGCTGGGCCGCCGGAGACTGCGTTGCGGCCGGCTTCTGCTTCGCGGCGTCGCACTGTTCTTTCAGCTTCCTGACTTCCGGGTACGCCACATCGTTGGTGTAGTGTTCCGTATTCGCCAATTGCTCGCATGTCTTCGGTATATCCTTGTCATCGTCGTCATGCGCACCGGGGTGAGCCATGACGAGCGGCGAGGCGAGCGATGCGCTGACCACGGCAGCAATCAAGAACGGACGGATCTTCATTTCACTATCTCCTGGTGGTGAGTGGGGATGACGAATCACAGGACTCGTTTCATGTCTGCATATTGGCCGCGAGCACGCACGATCACCGTCACATCGGCATTTCCGCGGTTCCGCCAGAACCAGCCGTGATTGCCGTCGAAAGCGGCTTCGATCATGCCGTCGTTTGCGGATGCATCGCGCCCCTTCTCATAACTGATGGACTGTCCGCCGTCATCGCCGTGGGTGTCGTAATTCACCACGCCGCCTTCGGCAATCCAGCTGAACTGCGCCTGTTCGCCAGTCTTCATGCTCAGTTTCACTTCGGCCCCCTGGCCGGGCTTGAGCACGACGCGCATTTCGTCGCGCCAGGCAGCATCGTCCGGCACCTGCGAACTGCCTTGGGGCTGCGCAGGCGCCGCGCTGCTTGCGTTCTCCGTCTTCGCGGGAGCGGCCCGGGCCGCATCCATCGCGGCATCGGCAGCAGCTTCCCTGGCCAGTTGGGCCTTGATTTCTCCCATTTCGGTCAGCCCGAGCGCACGGCCGATTCCGGTGGGGTCGATCGCATACTCGGAAGGAAGGACGATGGCGAGCAGGATTGCGATGGCGGCAACGAGCGCGACGAAGGTCGAACGCAGCAATTGCTTCGATGTGGGCAGGTCGTCGAGCGTCGGCCTGGATACGTTGAACATGGGGAGTTTCTCCGTGTGCGGTCCAGGAAACGAAGTAGCCGGTGAGCTGGTAGCCGATCAGAACGAATCCGGCGCACATCATCACGACGTTTGCGGAATATGCATGGCGCCAGAAACTGGCTGTTCTGCGCCAGTAGCCCATGGCAATCAGGATCATGCCGAGTGCGATCAGCTGGCCGATCTCGACGCCGACATTGAATGCCAGAAGATTCGGGATCAGGCCGTCGGGCGAGATATCGTATTCGATGATCTTCGTCGACAGGCCGAAGCCGTGAAAGAACCCGAAAACGAGCGTCGCGACTTTCGTGTCCGGCTGAAAACCGAGCCAGCGCTGAAATGCGCCAATGTTGTCGAGTGCCTTATAGACCACCGAAAAACCGATGATCGCGTCGATGAGATAGCTGTTTATCCCCACGTCGAAGTAAACGCCGAGCAGCATCGTGGTCGAGTGGCCGATGGCGAACAGGGTCACGTACAGCGCGACGTGCTTCATCCGGTACAGGAAGAAGACCACGCCCAGCAGGAACAGGATGTGGTCATACCCTGTCACCATGTGCTTCGCCCCCAGATACATGAAGGGGATCGGATTGACGCCGGATATCTCCTGGATGTAGCCCTTGTCGCCCTCGGCAACGGCATGCGCCAGTGCCTGGCTTACAACTGCAAATAAAAGAAGTAACGCAACTGAGAATTTTTCACGCATGAATGGCATGCCTCGATCGGGCTTCATAAGTCTGGTGCCCGCCTTTATCCACGATCCCGCGGCCCTTGTCCATGCGTCGATGACGACGATTTCCGCAACACCTCCGCCAGCGCCTCGACCGCGCTTTCCATCTCCGCCGGCGTGTAGGCGGCGAAGCCCATCAGGAAGCCGGGCTGGCCGCCGTCCGAGGCGTGCAGGCCGCTCAGGCCCAGCAGTTCGATGCCGGCCCGGCGGGCGTGGTCGATCAGCGTGCGTTCGGGGATGTCGCAGCTCAGCGTGCACGGCATCTGCATGCCGCCTGCCGGCACTGTGGGGGCGAGGAAATCGCCCAGGTGGCGGTGGATCAGTTCCGCCAGCACGTCGCGCCGTTTCGCATACACGCCGCGCATGGCGCGGACGTGGGCGCCGAAATGCCCATCTTCCATGAAGCGTGCCAGCGTCAGTTGCGGGATGGGGGCGCTGTGGCCGTCCAGCAGGGTGCGCGCCACCGTCATCGGCGCGACGAGCTGCGGTGGCAGCACCATGTAGCCGATGCGCAGGCCGGGAAACAGCGACTTGGTGAAGGTGCCGATGTAGATCGTGCGTTCGTGGGCGTCCAGCCCCTGCACGCAGGCGGTGGGGCGGCCGGCGTAGTGGAATTCGCTGTCGTAGTCGTCCTCGATGATCCAGGCCTGCCGCTGTCGCGCCCATTCGATCAGCGCCAGCCGCCGTTCCAGTGCCAGCGTGGTGCCGGTGGGGAACTGGTGCGAAGGGGTGACGAACACCGCCCGCGCCGGCTCGGCATCGGCGCCCAGCCGCGCCACCTGCATGCCCTGGCCGTCCAGCGGCACCGGCACGCACCGCAGGCCGGCGGCGTCGAAGGCCTTGCGCGCGCCGTGATAAACCGGGTCTTCGATGAAGATGCGCTCGCCGGGGTCGAGCAGGACGTGCGCGCACAGCGTCATGGCCTGCTGCGAGCTGGTCAGCACCAGTACGCGTTCCGCCGTGGCGTGGCCGCCGCGTTCCAGGTTGACGTGGTCCGCGATCGCCCGCCGCAGCGCCTCGACGCCCTGCGGCGGGCCGTGGCGCAGGGCCTGGGTGCCGTGTTCCTTCAGTACCTGGCGCTGCAGGCGTTCCCAGGTGTGCAGCGGAAAGCCGCGCGTTTCCGGCACGCCGGGGGCGAAGGGGCGCGGTGCGGGAAAGTCGCGCACGCCGCCGTCACGGAACAGGGCGGCGCCGCGCTGGCTGAGGTGCGGGCCGGGCTGGGGGGCGGGCGCCGGGCCGGGCCGCGCTCCGGTGCGCGGCGCGCTGCTGCGGCCGGGTGTGCGCTGCAGCTTGCCGGACACGAAGCTGCCGCTGCCGACGCGCCGTTCGATGAAGCCTTCCGCATGTAGCTGGCCGTAGGCCGACTCCACCGTATCGCGGGAAACCCCCAGCGACTTCGCCAGCGCGCGCGACGCGGGCAATGGCCTGCCCGCATCGAGTGCGCCATCGAGGATCAACTGGCGAATGGCGCGCTGGATGCGTGCATGCAGCGGCAGGGCGCCATGCGTCGGGTCGCCGATCCAGGCTTTGACGGATTCGAGTTGGGCGTGCTTGAACAAGTGGTCTGCTCGATATCGATAAAGTGGCAGGGTATGGCAAGCCATTGCCAAGATATAAAGCAGCTTTCCATCCGCGTCAAAACTTCATCGACCAGGGAGCCGCAGACAGGCCATGTCTTCATCCAGATCTTTTTCCGCCCTCCGTTTCGGCGATTTCGCCCACCCGGTGGTGGCCGGTCTGATCTCGGTCATCGTCAATTATGGCGGCACCTTCATCCTGGTGTTCCAGGCCGCCAGGGTGGCCGGACTCAGCCCGGAACTGACGGCCTCGTGGGTGTGGTCGGTTTCGATCGGCGTGGGGGTGACGGGCGTGATGCTGAGCTGGATGATGCGCGTGCCGATCATCACCGCCTGGTCGACGCCGGCCGCCGCCTTCCTGGTCGTGGCCCTGGGCACCACGCCGTATGCGGAGGCGGTCGGCGCCTACATGATTTCGGCCGCCGCTTTCGTGGTGCTCGGGCTGTCGGGCTGGTTCGAGCGCGTCATCCGGCTGATTCCGTCTGGCGTGGCCGCCGGGCTGCTGGCGGGCATCCTGCTGCAGTTCGGCATCAAGGCCTTCGGCGGCATGAGCATCGACCCTTTGCTGGCAGGCCTGCTGATCGTCGCCTATGTGGTGCTCAAGCGCTTCAGCGCGCGCTATGCGGTCGTCGGCATCCTGGTGCTGGGGCTGGCCTTGCTGTTGCTGCAGCACCGCGTCGATCTGTCGGGGCTGGAGCTGAAGCTGGCCGCACCGGTGTTCACGATGCCGGCGTTCTCGCTGAATGCCTTGCTCGGCGTGGCGCTGCCGCTGTTCCTGATCACGCTGACCGGGCAGTACATGCCCGGCATGCTGGTGCTGCGCAACGACGGCTTCAGGACCAGCGCCAATCCCATCGTGACGATCACCGGGCTGGGTTCGCTGCTGATGGCGCCATTCGGTTCGCACGCCTTCAACATCGCCGCCATCACCGCCGCCATCGCTACCGGCCGGGAGGCGCACGAAGACCCGTCCAGGCGCTGGATCGCCGGCATCGCCGCAGGCGTGTGCTACATCCTGGTCGGCGTCTTCGGGGTGACGCTGGCGGCCGTCTTCATGGCCTTCCCGGCAACCTTCATCACCACGCTGGCGGGCCTGGCGCTGCTGGGCACCATCGGCGGCAGCCTGGCCAATGCCCTGGCCGATGCCGGGACGCGCGAAGCCTCGCTGATCACCTTTCTGGCCGCCGCCGCCAACATCACCCTGCTGGGCATCGGCGGCGCGTTCTGGGGGCTGGTGGTCGGCCTGCTGGCGCATGCGGTGCTCAACGGCCGGCTGCCGTGGGCGCCGTGGCGGACCGTGCATGCCGCGGCCGGCAAAGGAGAGTCGAATTGATGCACGATCCATCCGCCACGGGCGGGGCGTCCCCGGCCCCCGCCACCCCCACCCGCCACGACCGGCACGGCCGCTACCCGCAGGCCGCGACGGTCGAAGACCTGCGCCACAACGTCGCCGCCGTGCAGGCGCGCATCGCTGCCGCCTGCCGCCGCGCGGGACGCGACCCGGCCGGCGTACGCCTGCTGCCGGTCAGCAAGACCCGGCCCGAGGCCGACATCCGCCTGGCCCATGCGGCGGGTTGCCGCATGCTGGGCGAGAACAAGGTGCAGGAGGCGCAGCGCAAGTGGGAGGCGATGGCCGACCTGCCGGATCTGCGCTGGTCGGTGATTGGCCACCTGCAGACCAACAAGGCCAGGCTGGTGGCGCGCTTCGCGAGCGAGTTCCAGGCGCTGGACAGCCTGCGCGTGGCCGAGGCGCTGGAGCGCCGGCTGCAGGCCGAGGGGCGCGCGCTGGACGTGTTCGTGCAGGTCAACACTTCGGGCGAACCCAGCAAGTACGGCCTGCCGCCGTCCGAGGTCGCGGCCTTCCTGTGGGCGCTGCCGGCCTTTCCGGCGCTGCGCGTGCGCGGGCTGATGACGCTGGCGCTGTTCTCCAGCGAGGCCGAGCGGGTGCGGCAGTGCTTCGTGCTGCTGCGCACGCTGCGCGACCGGCTGCGCCAGATCGTGCCCGACGGCATCGGCCTGGACGAACTGTCGATGGGCATGTCGGGCGATTTCGAGATCGCCGTCGAGGAAGGCGCCACCGTGGTCCGCGTGGGGCAGGCCATCTTCGGCGCGCGTGCGCTGCCGGACAGCCACTACTGGCCCGGCTCCGACGCACCCGGCGCGCAGGACGGCGGAGGACAGGACGCATGACGGATACCTCATCCCATCTGATGCAGGCCTACGCCCGCCAGCCGGTCGCCTTCGTGCGCGGCAGCGGCGCGCGGCTGTGGGACGCGGATGGCGTCGAATACCTGGACGCGATGGCCGGCGTGGCCGTCACCAGCCTCGGCCATGCCCACCCGGACATCGCCGCCGCGATCGCCGAGCAGGCCGGGCTGCTGCTGCACACTTCCAACCTGTTCCGCATCGACTGGCAGGAGCGCCTCGGCGAGCGGCTGTGCGCGCTGGCGGGCATGGAGCGGGCCTTTTTCTGCAACTCGGGGGCGGAGGCCAACGAGGCCGCGCTCAAGCTCGCCCGCCTGCATGCCCATCACGCCCGGGTGGCGCAGCCGCAGGTGCTGGTGATGGACAACGGCTTCCACGGCCGCACGCTCGCCACCCTGGCGGCCACCGGCAACCCGGCGGCGCAGCGCGGTTTCGAGCCCTTGATGCCCGGTTTCGTGCGCGTGCCGTACGACGACGTCGGGGCGGTGCGGCGGGCGGCGGCGGAAGTGCCGGGCATCGTCGCCGTGCTGGTCGAGACGGTGCAGGGCGAAGGCGGCGTGCACGCGGCCGGCACCGCCTGGCTGCGCGAACTGCGCGCGCTGTGCGACCGCCACGGCTGGCTGCTGATGGCCGACGAAGTGCAGACCGGCATGGGGCGCACCGGCGCCTGGTTCGGCTACCGCCATGCGGGCGTCGTGCCCGACGTGGTGACGCTGGCGAAGGGGCTGGGCAACGGCTTTCCCATCGGCGCCTGCCTGGCGCGCGGGCCGGCGGCGGCGCTGTTTTCGCCCGGCGGGCATGGTTCGACCTTCGGCGGCAATCCGCTGGCCTGCCGGGTGGGCTGCGCCGTGATCGATGTGATGGCGCGCGAGCAGCTTCCGCGGCGCGCCGCCGTGCTGGGCCGGCGCCTGCTGGCCGCGCTGCGCGCGGCGCTGCACGGCCATCCCGATGTGCTCGCCATCCGCGGCCAGGGGCTGATGATCGGCATCGAGCTGGACCGCCCCTGCGCCGGACTGGTGGGCCGCGCGCTGGAACAACAGCGCCTGCTGATCACCGTGACCCGGGGCAGCACTATCCGCCTGCTGCCGCCGCTGATCTGCAGCGAGGCGCAGATCGACGACATCGCGGCGCGCGTCGCGCGCCTGCTCGACACCGACCAAACATAGGAATCGCGCCATGTACGACGCCTCCACGACGCTTGCCGGCTTCGATCCGGCGCTGGCCGCCGCGCTGCGCGGCGAGGAAAGCCGCCAGGAAGACCATGCCGAGCTGATCGCCTCCGAGAACTACGCCAGCCCGCTGGTGATGGCGGTGCAGAACTCGGTGTTCACCAACAAGTACGCCGAAGGCTATCCCGGCAAGCGCTACTACAGCGGCTGCGAGCATGTGGACGTGGCCGAGCGGCTGGCGATCGAGCGCGCCAAGGCGCTGTTCGGCTGCGACTACGCCAACGTGCAGCCGCATGCCGGCGCCCAGGCCAACGCCGCGGTGTTCCTGGCGCTGGCCGAGCCCGGCGACACCGTGATGGGAATGAACCTGGCCCAGGGCGGCCACCTGACGCACGGCAACCCGTCCAACTTCTCCGGCCGGCACTACAGGATCGTGCCCTACGGGCTCGATCCGGAGACGGGGCTGATCGACTACGACGAGATGGAGCGCATCGCGCTGGAAACCCGGCCGAAACTGCTGATTGGCGGCTTCTCGGCTTATTCGCGGCACAAGGACTGGGCGCGCATGCGCGCCATCGCCGACAAGGCGGGCGCCATCTTCTGGGTGGACATGGCCCACGTCGCCGGCCTGGTGGCGGCGGGCGAGTACCCGAACCCGCTGCCTCATGCCCATGTGGTGACCAGCACCACCCACAAGACCCTGCGCGGCCCGCGCGGCGGCATCATCCTGGCGCAGGGGCAGGGGGCGGATTTCTGCCGGAAGCTCGATTCCGCCGTGTTCCCCGGCATCCAGGGCGGCCCGCTGATGCACGTCATCGCCGCCAAGGCGGTGGCCTTCAAGGAAGCACTGCGGCCCGAGTTCAAGACCTACCAGCGTCAGGTGGTGGCCAATGCCCGTGCGATGGCTGCGGTGCTTCAACGACGTGGCTACAAGATCGTGTCCGGCGGCACCGACAACCACCTGATGCTGATCGACCTGTCCACCAAGCCCTACACCGGCAAGGACGCGGACGCCGCGCTGGGCGATGCCCACATCACCGCGAACAAGAACTCGGTGCCGAACGACCCGCGCTCGCCCTTCGTCACCTCGGGGCTGCGCATCGGCACGCCGGCAGTGACCACGCGGGGCTTCGGCGTGGCCGAGTGCGAGCAGCTGGCCGGCTGGCTGTGCGACGTACTGGATGCACTGGAAGCGGGCGACGGTGCGCTGGCGGTGGTGCGCGACCGGGTGCGGGGACAGGTGGCGGAACTGTGCCGCCGTCATCCCGTATACCGATAGCGCTTCACGGATGGAGGTCGCGCTTCCCAAGGATCGATCGGACGCAGGTTCAGAACTGCGAAATCCCTGGTGCTGCGCGTAAGCAGCGTCAGGCCGTGGTGAAGTGCCGTGGCTGCCGACGGGCCGTCGATTGCGGGAAGGGCACGGCCTGCGCTGGCCTGTACCTGCCCCCAGCGGCTCCGACAGAGCATTGGTGTCGATCAGGTAGCTCGAAATCCGGCCTCGCGCAGCGGGACGGATGGGCTCGACGCATGGCGGACAAAGACCGGGTTGTGTATTAGGCGATTTGATCGTGTAATTCAATATTTCTTGTATCATGACGGCTTCCACACGTTTGTTCCTCCAAACGCGTTCAGTTTCGGGTTGGTCGTCATATGAGCACCTTGATTACTCCAAGGGACCTGCCTACCTGGGTGCCAGGGCGGGTTCTGTCCGCCAGTGACGGATTGGGCTGGAAGGGTGTGGCGCACCGCGCATATCTCTACACTGGCCTGGATGTGTATATTCCGCCGCTGGATCATTACATGATCGTCCACTATCGTCGCGGCCAGACGCTGATGGATCGGCAGGTGGAAGGGCAGTGGAGCCGCAAGAAATGCACGCCGGGCGATTTCTCGCTACTGACGCTCTCGGAAATGTCCCATTGGCACTGGACCGAATGCATCAACGTGTCCCACACTTATCTTTCGGAAGCGCTGATGCAGCGGGTGGCGGTGGACATCACCGGGCGCAGCATGGTGGATGTCCGCCTGCAGGACGTGTTGCAGGCGCAGGATCCGGTCGTCACCGGCATCGTCGATGCCATCACCGCGGAAGCGGAGCAGTGCGCGCCTGGCAGCAGTATCTATGTCGAGGGCCTCGCTCTGCAACTGGCGGTCCATCTGTTCCGCAAGTATGCCTGTATCGACATCCGCGACGACACGCCGGTGGGGCCGCTGGCACCCAGGCAGTTGCGTCGCCTGGATGAATATGTGGAAGCCAATCTGCACAAGGGGCTCACTATCGAGCAGATGGCCGAGGCGATCGGGCTCGGCGTATGGACCTTCTCGAAGCACTTTCGCGCCAGCGCCGGCGTTTCGCCGCATGAACATGTCATCCGCCGTCGGCTGGAGCGGGCCGTTCGTCTATTGTCCCGCGACGGGCTGGCGATCAAGCAGGTCGCGGCGATGTGCGGATTTTCGGACCAGGCCCATCTGACGCGCGTGATGCGGAGCAGAATGGGCGTCACGCCGGCCTGCCTCAGAAAGATGGGCGGCATCAGGCTGGAGCAGGAATAGAAAAACCGCAGCCTCGTCGGAGGCTGCGGCCTGCATTTCCCGCCGCGGCTGCGGCAGACTCGTGCTCCTTATGCGCCGGCTTGGGCGTCCAGCAGTTGCCGGAGGTTGGTGTCCAGTTCTGCGATGCAGTTGGCATCGGTGCCGAACAGCGCGAGGTGGCCGTCGATGCTGTTCAGCGGACGGAATTCGCTGTTGGCGATCCGCGTCTGCTCGGCCAGGCAGTCGTTGGGCGGAAAGAACATGTCGTGGCTGATCGGCATCACGAAAGTCTTCGCCTTGATGCGGCCGAGCGCCTGGGCCAGGTTGCCGCCGGTGTGGCGGCTGACGTCGCCGCGCTGCCATTTCCAGATCATGCACAGCAGGTTGTTCGGATCCATCGGCGCAAAGTAGCCGGTCATGAACTGATCGACGAAGCTTTCCATGTTGTCGAAGCCCAGCACCTTGTGGCGCCCGACGCGAAAGAAGTCGGTGCTCCAGCCCATCACCGTCCATAGCTTGGCGTGGCGGCGCAGACCGGCTGCCACTTCGGCGGAATCGGTGTAGTTGCCGTCGCGGAAAGCCGGATCGGTGACGATGGCGTCGATCAGGGTTTCCGCGAACATGAAGTCATGCTCGGTGTTGCGGGCCGTGCCGGCGATGGGCGCGGCGCGTTCGACCATGTCCGGATAACGTACCGCCCATTCGTAGGTTTGCTGGGCGCCCATCGAGCCGCCTAGCACCAGCGCCAGGCGTTCGATGCCGAAGTGCTGGGTAATCAGGCGGTGCTGGGCCTGGACGTCGTCGCCGATGCGTACGCGGGGGAATTTCGGCCCGGCGATCTCGGCCGGTGCGTTGCTTGGCGACAGTGACAGGCCGCTGCCGATCTGATTGACGACGATGATGAAGTAGCGGTCCGGGTTCAGCGCATGCTCGGGACCGATATAGATTTGTTCCATGATCTTGCTCGTGCCCGAATACCAGGTCGGGACGAGGATCGCGTTGTCGCGTGCGGCGTTGAGCTGGCCATGGGTGGCGACGGCCAGTGTGCATTCTTCGAGCACGCCGCCTTCTTCGAGTTCGAGTCGGCCGATGTTGATGAGCTTGTAGGGGCCGTGGTTTTCCTGGGTGTAATAGGTGTTCATGTGGGTGTCCTCGTGGGGGGGGCTGGGCCGCGGACGGCCCGAGCGCCGCAGGGCATACGGATGAGGCCGGTGTTCTGGCCGTGTTGGCAGGAAGGGGATATCAGCGGGCCCAGCCCGCCGGCATGCCGCCATCCCTGCAGTGGCGCCCGGCCGGGGGCATGGCTTTCATGAATGTCTCCTCCGCTCATGGCCGGCCGCGCGAAGGCGGCCGGCCCCGGGATCAGCGTGCGGTGTAGCCGCCGTCGATGACGAGTTCGGCGCCGGTGACCCAGCGCGACTCGTCCGAGGCGAGGTAGACCGCGCCCCATGCGATGTCGTCCGGCGTGCCGGTTCCACCCAGCGGATGCAGAGCGTCCAGATGGGTCTTGGCCGCATCGTGCGTCAGGCCGTTGTCCTGGACGTAGCGGTCGACCAACGGCGTGAACACGAAGCCCGGATGAATGGAATTGACCCGGATGCGCTCGGGCGCGTAGAGCAGGGCATCGTTCTTGCTCATCGTCCGCACCGCGCCCTTGGCGGCGTGGTAGGGCGGAATGTCGCCGCCGCCGACGATGCCGTAGATCGACGAAATGTTGATGATCGAGCCCCCGCCCGATTGGCGCAGATACGGGACGGCGTGCTTGGTGCATAGGAATACCGCCGTCACATTCACAGCCATCACCCGGTTCCATTCGGACAGCGTCAGCTTGTCCGTCGGCGTGTTCTCGCCTTCGATGCCGGCGTTGTTCACCAGCACGTCGATGCCACCGAGCTGCGTGGCGGTAGCCTGCATGGCTGCGCGGACGCGGTCTTCGTCGGTTACGTCCAGCTGCGCGAACAGCGCCTTGCCGCCTGTGCTGCGGATGGCTTCCGCCACCGCCTCGCCCTGCGCATCGAGGTCGAGGATGGCGACAGCAGCACCTTCCTCGGCCATGCGCCGGACGATGGCCAGGCCGAGGCCGCTGCTACCGCCGGTGACGACCGCCACCTTTCCAGCAAGTCGATTCATGTCGTTCTCTCCTATCCTGATCAGTTCATGGCGAAGCCGGGATAACCCTGGCTGGCCAGTTCGTCGCACTTGCTGTGGTAAGCGCCTGCGCCACCCACATAGGACAGCAGCCGGCGCGGCTTGCCTTCGACGTTGGAGCCCATGTACCACGAGTCGGTCTTGGTCAGCAGTGTGGCGTTGGCCACTTCATCGTGGTGTCTGACCCATTCGTCCTCGAATTCCTGTGTGGCCTCCACCACCTTCTTGCCGTTCTTGCGCGCATAAGCGATGCAGTCGGTGATCCAGTCGACCTGCTGCTGCAGGCAGGTGGTCATGTTGCACAGCGCGGCGGACGGCGCGAGTGGCGCGCCGGTGGTGAACAGGTTGGGATAGCCGTGGACCTGCAGGCCCATCGAGGTGCGGATCTCCTTGCTCCATTCTTCCTGCAGCGAGCGCTTGCCGCGGCCGCGGATGTCGATGCGGGTCAGTGCGCCCGAACCAGCATCGAAGCCGACCGCCAGGATGATCACATCCACTTCGTGCACCTTGCCATCGGAAGTCTGGAGGCCCTCCGGCACGACTCGCTCGATCGGTGCCTTGCGGCAATCCACTGCTTCGACATTGGGCTGGAGATAGACCTCGAGGTATTTGTTTTCCAGCGGCACGCGGTGGGTGCCGAAGCCGTAATCCTGCGGGATCAGCAGGTCCCAAAGGTCGGGGCGGCTCTTCAGGCGCTCGCGCATCTTGTTGCGGACGAACTCCGACACCACTTCGCTGACTTCCTCGTCGACGAACATTTCCGGGAAGCCGGCCAGCCATGGCGCCAGCGAACCATCCTCATATAGCGCCTCCATGACCGCAGCGCGCTGTTCCGGCGTGTTGTCCGCCCATGCGCCCTTGTCGAAGTCATAGTCGAAGCCGGCAAAAGTGGTTCGCACCCGTTGCTTGAGCTCGTGGAAGCGGGTGCCCCATTTTTCCCAGTCTGATGCCGTATATCTGGGGTTCTTCATCGGCACGACGTATTGCGGCGTGCGCACAAAGATCTTCATCGAGCCGACCTCGGGTGCGATCGTCTGGATCACCTGGATGCCGGTGGCGCCGGTGCCGACCACTGCCACTCGCTTGCCTTTCAGGTCCACCGGCTCCTTGGGCCACAGGCCGGTGATGTAGAGCTCGCCCTTGAAAGTGGATTGCCCGGGGAAGCGCTCGGTGATCGGTGCGGACAGCATGCCGCAGCAGGCGATCAGGTATTGGGTCGTCACCTGTTCGCCGTTCGCGGTGGTGAGCCGCCAGATGTCCTGCGCTTCCTCGTAATGGGCCGATGCGATCCGGGTATTGAACCGGATGTCCTTCTTCAGATCGAGCTTGTCGGCGACGTAATTGAGCCAGCGCTCGGTTTCTTCCTGGGCGGGGAAGCGCTCGGAGGGCTGCCACGATTTGTACAATTCTTCGGAGAACCAATATTGGTAAATCTCTGCCTGGGAATCGAAGCGGGCGCCTGGATAGCGGTTCCAGTACCAGGTTCCGCCGACATTGCTGCCAGTTTCATAGGCGCGCACATTCATGCCCATTTCCCGCAGGCGATGCAGCTGATATAGCCCGGCTACACCCGCGCCGATGACGATTGCGTCGAAATGCCTGGCTGTCGCCTGCTTTCCGGCGCCGCTGCCCTGTACCTGTACAACACTCATTTTAGTCTCCTTCACTGCTGTTTATAAGGGTTTTCCCGATGATCGGAGATCATGCGGCGGCATGCTGTCGCGCTTCGCTGAACGCATTTCGTTTCATGCCGGAGGAGAATCTATAGGTGTATTGCGCCGGGCATCTTGTTTGTTCTTGGCAATGTTTTGAACAAACCGGTGAAACCGACCTGAACTTGCGGCGGGGTGTCTTTGATGCAAGTTAAAGTTTTTCCCGCCACGTTCCGTGGCTGTCGAAAGCAAAAAGAAACCCGCTTCGAGAAAGAGCACCTCCTGGAAATGGAGCGCTTGCCTGCGGCCATTTCCGGAGAATCCGCCATCGGGGGCGACAGCGTATCGAATCGAATGCGCGGCTCCACTGAAGGAGACAAACAGATGACCGAAAGAGACGCATCCGGGTCCATGCCCGGTATTTCAACCGGGACGGAGAACTGTGTCGGGCAAGGTTCTGCCGAGCGGAAGCGCAGCAGGCACCGCGGCCGCGTGACGGCCTGGCTCGGCGCCACGCTGCTCGCGGCGACTGCGCAACAGGCGGTGGCGATAAGCGTCGATCCGGGCGATTACGACCACGCGCCACCGGGCACCACCCTGGGGCTGATGTATTACCAGTACAGCAAGGGAGACAAGCTGTATGCCGGCGGCGACAAGGTCTCGAGCGACGCCAGCCTGCGCGCCCAGGTGGGCATGCTCAGGCTGGTCAGGTTCATCGAGGTCGGCGGCATCACGATGACGCCGCAGATCATCCTGCCGTTCGGCTCGGTCGATACCGGCGGCGACCTCGGCGGTGCGACCGTGCGCAACGGTGTGGGCGACGTGATCCTGGGCAGCGGCATCTTCCTGTACAGGGACGATCAGCGCCGCGTGTTCGGCATCATGCCCTACCTGACCCTACCCACCGGGCAGTACGACCGCGACCGCACGCTGAACCCCTTCGGCGAAAACCGCTGGAAGTTCACGCTGCAGGCGGCAGGGGTGCTGCCGCTGAACGACAAGTTCACGCTGGACGTGGTCGGCGACGTGCAGTTCCACGGCGACAACAAGCGTTTCGGCGAAAGCAGGCAGACCATGAGCCAGAAGCAGGTTTGGGAACTGCAGACCCATCTGCGCTACCACCTGTCTCCGGCCACCACGCTCAGCGCCAGCCTGTTCCGGGCCGAGGGCGGCGAAACGGAAATCGATCGTGTGGATCAGGACGATCGCCAGCGCCGCACGCGGATGATGATCGGAGCATCCCGCTTCCTGGCGCCGAACTGGCAGCTGATGGGCCACATAGGGCGGGACCTGTCGGTGGGTCAGGGTGTCCGCGAAAACCTGCGCGTCAATCTGCGGCTGATGACGATTTTCTGAGCCTCGGCTGGCCTGTGGCGCGCTGCCCGATTCCGGCAGCGCGCCACAGGCCGGTGCTTACAGCACCCGGAAGGCGAGGATCGCGACCAGGGTCGGCGGCAGGGCGGAGACCAGCAGGCCGAGCGGGTTGACCACGCCCTGGTTGAAGTCGCGGCGCAGGATGGACATGCCGGCGGGGTTGGGGGCGTTGGCGATCACCGTGAGGCCGCCGCCGGTGACTGCGCCGGCGACGATGGCGTGCTTGAATTCGTCGGTCAGACCATCGACCAGCGACGCCAGATAGGCCAGCGCGGCGTTGTCGGTGACGGCGGTCAGCGCGGTGGCGCCGAAATAGACCGTGGTTGCGTCCATCTTCGTCAGCAGCGGCTGCAGCCACCACGCCTGCTGGCCGCCGAGCACCACCAGGCCGGCGAGGAAGAAGGCCACCATCAGGCCTTCGCGCAGGATCAGGCGTTCCTGGAAGCTCGGGTAGGCGGTCGCCAGGCCCATGAACAGCAGGAATACGCCGAGGAAGATCGGCGGATGGTGGGCGAAGGCGACGATCAGGAACAGCAGGAAGAGGTGGATGCCGACCATCGTCATCGGCACTTCGTCCTTGCGCTCCTCGGTCTCCACCGGCAGTGCATTCAGTTCCCGGTAGAAGATCGCTGTCGCCGCGGCGGCGTTGATGCTCACCGCCAGGGCCGACTTCCAGCCGAAGTGCGACAGCATGTAGAGCGAGTCCCAGCCCCAGGTCGAGGCCACCATCAGCACCGGCGGCGCGGCGAAATTGGTCAGCGTACCGCCGATCGATATGTTGACGAACAGTGTGCCGATGGTCACGTACATCAGGTGGCGGGAGATGCCCCGGCTGTAATAGCGTTCGCGCAGCATCATCGCCGCCAGCGTCATCGCCGCCGGTTCGGTGATGAAGGAGCCGAGCAGCGGCACGGCGGCGAGGATGGTGAAGTAGGTCGCGACCGATTCCGGCAGCGGCACGGTGCGGGCGATCATGCGCACGGTGGCCGAGGCGAACTGCATCACCGGCTTGCTCGCCGCCACCACCATGATGGCGAACACGAACATCGGTTCGGTGTAGTTGCGCGTGTCCAGGTACTCGACCGCGTCGTCCAGGCTCACGGTGAAGCCCATGAACACGATCAGCACGATGGCCCAGAAGCCGAACACCGCTTCGACCTCGCCCAGCAGGTGCCATAGCCCCGCATGGGTCGGCCGGGTATGCGCCAGGTGCTCGAAGAACTTGGTGGAAAAGGTGTGGATGATGGCGATGGCGAACAGGATCGCGCCGATCAGCTGGATTGTCGTTGGAGTCATGCGGCTTTACAGGAAAAGTATGGGGAAGGGGCGTGGCAGGGCCGGGATGGGCAGAGGGCCGTCATCGGTGCCGGCGGCGCGCGCGGCGGGCAGTGGCAGACACGGATGCGCAAGGCGCAGCGGAGAAGGGCTGGCGCGGGGGAACGCGGGCGGGAGCCGGGACGGGCGGCCTGCGATTGCGCAGGCAACGGGGCCTGGAGGGCAAGGTGTCGGTTCATGGGCGCACGGGTACACCGTGAGGCGGCCCGACCATCACGAAAACCTGCCCGACAGCGGATCTGCAGCACGGACACCCGGCGGCAAGCTTACACACATCGGGGGTGAATCAACAAATCAAATAGCTTGATCAAGCTCGGCCGACGGCTTGCAAGCCACGGATCAGGGCTTGCGGAAAAATGCCCACCAAGCAATGGGCATTTCCGTTGCCGCCGCCCTATCATCCATCGCAGGCCCGGGCATGGCCTGCAATCGGAGTGCGGCGTGAAACGCTACGAGAAGCTGGCAGGGCTGGGGCTGGCGGCTTCTCGAGAGTGGCTGGCGAAACGGCGCCGGAGTTCGCCGGCGGATGAATGCGCAGCGTCAGCCGCGCCGGGCTGCTTCGATCGCGGCGACGTCGATTTTCATCATCTCAACGGCGCATCCTGCGTGCGGGAAAGCGGGCTGCCCGGCGGCGCCTTCAGTCCTGTGCGACCTTCTTCGGCAGCACGATGGCATGCTCTTCTTCTGCGGCCAATGAGGCTGCCTGGGCGGATTTCAGTTCTTCCGGGCTCAGCTTCAGTGCGATGCCGTCGCGCTCGCGTGCGCCGTCTATGTTCATCGCGGCGGCAGCGCGGTTGAACCATACGTAGGCCTGAACCGGGTCGGCGCCGACGCCGAGTCCGCCGCGGTAGAGGCGGCCGAGTTCGACCATGGCGTCGCTGTCGCCCGCTTCGGCGGCACTGCGAATCCACTTTCCGGCATATTCGTAGTTCTGCGGCATGCCCACGCCGCTGCGGTAGAGCTTGCCCAACTGCAGCATGGCGCCGGTGTGGCCGCCGGTGGCCGCCTGACGCAGCCAGGCGACCGCTTCGGCGGCACCTTCCTTGCCGCGCGTGGTGTCGAGCAGGGCCGCGCGGCCCAGGCGGAACTGTGCCTCCGCATCGCCGTTGCGCGCGGCTTCTTCGAGCGCGGACTTGACGGCGATCGCTGCCTGAGGGGAATTGACTGCGGCTTCGCCGTGCTCCGCCGCGTCGGGCCACAACAGAACGATGCTGGCCACCACGCCGGCGACGACGGCTGCGGCGCCGATGGTCAGGGAAGGCGCGCCCGTCCGGCTTTGCCTTGCAGTATCCGCGGAGGCGATGAAGCGGTGCGAGCAGGTTTCGCAGCGATAGGGGCGCTTGTCCGGGTTCTCGATTTTTTCCGCATGCGAGCGCCAGCGCGACACGCGGCAGCGTGTCGATGCACATTTGGGGCAGGAGATGCTGGCGCTTACGTCCATCAAGAGGCCTTTCGGAATGGCAGGTTGTGCAGTGCGGTCGGACCGGGCGCCCGGACGCAGGGACGCGGTACAACATGGGCACAGGCATGAACCGGGTGCATGAAACGCGAACTGCGGCGGCGATTCTCGGGCAATGTGGAGCAGATTTCAACATCGCCAGAATCGCGAATGACAACAAGATCACGAGGATATGTTTGCCGGATGCATCGGGGGCAGGCGGAAAGGCCCCGGGTCTGCTGCGCTGCGGAGGTGCTGTCCCGGCGGGGGAGAAAGGCGGCGCCCAGGCGCTCATGGGCGACCGGGCCGGGGATGCCGGCCGCTGGCGGTGGTCCTGCCGGGCGGGGCCATTCCGGGTTGCGCCCCACTGCCTCGATTGCACGGGGCAGTGGGGCGTGCGCGAGGTGCAGTCTTTTCGCTACACGCGCAGGGAAGCGGTCACGGATACAGCCCGCGCAGTTCGCGCGCCTGCAGGATGCGCGAGCAGGCGACGATGAAGGTGGCGGTGCGCAGCGTGACCTTGTGGTGCTGGGCCACTTCCCAGACGCCGTGGAAGGCGTCCTGCATGATCTTGACCAGGCGCTGGTTGATCTCTTCCTCGGTCCAGAAGAAGCTCGAGAAATCCTGCACCCACTCGAAGTAGCTCACCGTCACGCCGCCGGCGTTGGCGATCACGTCGGGCAGCACCAGCACGCCGCGGTCGCGCAGGATGTCGTCGGCGGTCGGCGTGGTCGGGCCGTTGGCGCCTTCGATCACCATGCTGGCGCGGATGCGGGGTGCGGTGTCCTTGTTGATCTGGCCTTCGAGCGCGGCGGGGATGAGGATGTCGCAATCGACCGCCCAGAACTCGTCGTCGCCCATCGCATCGGCCTCGCCGAAGTCCTTCACGCCGCCGGTCTGCTGCACGTGCGCCAGCAGCGCATCCACGTCCAGGCCGGTGTCGCGGTAGACCGTGCCGGTGTGATCCTGCACCGCGACGACCTTGGCGCCTGCCTCGGCGAACAGCTTGCCGGCGGTGCCGCCGACGTTGCCGAAGCCCTGCACCGCGACGCGTGCGCCTTCGATGGCGAGGCCGGTCAGCTTGGCCGCTTCCACGCCCACCGTGAATACGCCGCGCCCGGTTGCCTCGCGCCGGCCCAGCGAGCCGCCCAGGTCGATCGGCTTGCCGGTGACCACGCCGGTGGCGGTGGCGCCGGTGTTCATCGAGTAGGTGTCCATCATCCAGGCCATGACCTTCTCGTTGGTGTTCACGTCCGGCGCCGGGATGTCCTTGGTCGGCCCGATGATCAGGCCGATCTCGCTGGTGTAGCGGCGTGCCACCTTCTCCAGTTCGTTCTGCGAGTACTGGCGCGGGTCGATGCGGATGCCGCCCTTGGCGCCGCCGTAGGGGACGTTGACCGCCGCGTTCTTGATCGACATCCACGCCGCCAGCGCCATCACTTCGGACAGGGTCACGTCCTGGTGGAAGCGCACGCCGCCCTTGCCGGGGCCGCGCGAGAGGTTGTGCTGGACGCGGTAGCCCTCGAAGTGGGCGATGGTGCCGTTGTCGAGCTCGATCGGAACGTCGACGATCAGCGAGCGCTTGGGCCGCTTCAGCGTCTCCACCCACTTGGCCAGATGGCCGAGATAGGGCGTGACGCGATCGACCTGCTGCAGGTAGATCCCCCACGGGCCGAGGTGCTCGGGGTCCAGGTAGGACGGCAGGGCATGCGTCGCGTGCTTGGGCGCGATGCGCTTGCCGGCGTGGGGCGAATGGTCGGGTGTGGCTGACTCGGTCATGTCTTGAACCTCCTCCTTTGGGTGGGGGACCTCGGACAGGTCGGATGCAGCGAAATCACTGCATCGTCATCAATGATGCGTTACCACCGGCTGCGGCGGTGTTGACGCTGGTCACACGTTCGATGACGAGCCGTTCCAGCGGGATCGTGTTGTCGCCGGGCTGGCGCGCGGTGACGCCGACGATCTGCCCCGGGCGCACCGCCAGGTCGGCCAGCACGCGGCGCAGCTCCGCCTCGCCGCCGTGGTGCAGTACGGCATCGAACTGGGCAGCGGCGAACGTCTCCGCCAGCACGACGTGCTGCTGCACGGCGGGCGGCAGGCGGCGATGCAGGGCGGTGGCGGAGGCTTTGTCCTCGAGCCAGACTGCACGGCTGCCGACGGCCAGCACCGCGGCCAGCTGCGCCAGCAGCTCGGCCTCGTCCTCGGCCAGGCACAGCACGGCTTCGCGCGGCAGCACGCGGTAGACGTTGCGCTCGCCGGTGGGGCCGGGCAGTTCGTACTGCGCGCCGCTGAAGAAGGGCATGGGGGCGGCGAAGGGCAGGTTCTGGCTGCGGCACCATGCCGAGAGCTCCTGAAGTGCCGGCGTGGCCGTGGCGGCCTGGAGGGTCGAGGCCGTGCCGAAAGGCGCGGCCAGGGCCGCATCGGGCCGCGCCGACAGCAGCCGGTAGAGGTAGAGCGGGCCGCCCGCCTTGGGGCCGGTGCCCGACAGGCCTTCGCCGCCGAAAGGCTGGACGCCGACCACGGCGCCAACGATGTTCCGATTGACGTAGAGGTTGCCGACGTGGGCCGTCGCCGTGACCTGGGCGATGGTCTCGTCGATGCGGGTGTGCAGGCCCATGGTCAGGCCGTAGCCCAGGCCGTTGAGCCTGGCCAGCAGCTTCGGCAGCTCCTCGCGGCGGTAGCGCACCACGTGCAGCACCGGCCCGAACACCTCGCGGGTCAGATCGGCGAGGTCGGGCAGTTCGATCAGCGTCGGCGGGATGAAAGTGCCTTTGCCGGCGCTGGCATCGCGCTGGCACAGCTGGTGCACCGCACGCCCCTTGCTCCGCAGGCCATCGATGTGGCGCTGGATGCCTTGCTGAGCCTCGGTATCGATGACCGGGCCGATGTCGTTGAACAGTTGTTCGGGGTTGCCCAGGCGCAGTTCGGCCATTGCGCCCTTGAGCATGGTCAGCAGCCGCTCGGCGGCTTCTTCCTGCACGCACAGCACGCGCAGCGCCGAGCAGCGCTGGCCGGCGCTGTCGAAGGCGGAGGAGAGCACATCGACGACGACCTGCTCGGTCAGCGCCGAGGAGTCCACGATCATCGCGTTCTGGCCGCCGGTTTCGGCGATCAGCGGAATCGGCTGGCCGTCGGGCGACAGGCGCTGGGACAGCGTGCGCTGCAGCAGCCGCGCGACTTCGGTCGAGCCGGTGAACATCACGCCTTGCACGCGGGCGTCGCCGGTCAGCCGCGCGCCCACCGTTTCGCCGCGTCCGGGCAGCAACTGCAGCGCGGCGCGTGGAATGCCCGCCTCGTGCAGCAGCCGCACCGCGCGCGCCGCCACCAGCGGCGTCTGCTCGGCCGGCTTGGCCAGCACGGTGTTGCCTGCTGCGAGTGCGGCGGCGACCTGGCCGGTGAAGATCGCCAGCGGGAAGTTCCACGGGCTGATGCACACCACCGGGCCGAGCGGGCGATGCGTGGCGTTGTCGAACTGGGCCTGCACCTGGGCGGCGTAGTAGCGCAGGAAATCCACCGCCTCGCGGACTTCGGCAATCGCGTTGGCGTAGGTCTTGCCCGCCTCACGCACCAGCACGCCCATCAGTGGCTGCAACTGCGCTTCCATCAGGTCGGCGGCGCGCTGCAGTGCGGCGGCGCGTTCGACCGTGGGCACTGCGGCCCAGCGCGGTGCCTCTTCGAGTGCGCTCTGCAAGGCGGTTTCGACTTCCGCGGAACTGGCTTCGCGCACCGTGCCGACCTGGTCGGCATGGCAGGAGGGGTTGATCACGGGCTCGACCGGGCCGTCCCCGGATGCGGCAGCGTCGGCGGCAATCAGCGCTTCGGCGCGCAGGCTGCCGGCAGCCGTGGCCTGCAGGGTCCGGGCCAGTTTCAGCAGCACCTGGTCGTTGGCGAGGTCCAGGCCGGCGGAGTTGGCACGTGCGGAGCCGTAGAGCTTGCGCGGTGCGGCGATGCCCGGATGCGGCAGGCCCGCCGTGCCTTCCAGCTTGGCCATCGTTTCGACCTGCTCGATCGGGTTCGTCACCAGGTTCTCGAGCGGGATGCTGTCGTCGGAAATCTGGTTGACGAAGGAGGTGTTGGCTCCGTTCTCCAGCAGGCGGCGCACCAGGTAGGCGAGCAGCGTCTCGTGCGTGCCGACCGGCGCATAGATGCGGCAGGGGCGGCCGAGCTTGCCTTCGGACACCGGGCCGACGACCTGTTCATACAGGGGCTCGCCCATGCCGTGCAGGCACTGGAATTCGTACTGGCCCGGCTGCCAGGCGCTCGGCTCGGCCAGCTCATAGACGGCGGCCAGCGTCTGGGCGTTGTGGGTGGCGAACTGCGGGTAGATCGCATCGGGCGCGGCCAGCAACTTGCGCGCGCAGGCGATGTAGGACACGTCGGTGTAGGGCTTGCGGGTATAGACCGGGTAGTCCTCCATGCCCGCTTCCTGGGCGCGCTTGATCTCGCTGTCCCAGTAGGCGCCCTTGACCAGGCGGATCATCAGCCGGTGGCCGCTGCGGTGGGCGAGATCGATCAGCCAGTCGATGACGTAGGGACAGCGCTTCTGGTAGGACTGGATGACGAAGCCGATACCCTTCCAGCCTTGCAGCCCGGGTTCGGCGCAGAGCTTTTCGAGCAGGTCGAGCGACAGTTCCAGGCGGTCGGTCTCCTCGGCGTCGATGTTCAGGCCGATGTCGTACTGCCTGGCCAGCAGTGCCAGCTTCAGCACCACCGGATAGAGCTCGTCCATCACGCGTTCCATCTGCGCGCGGGCGTAGCGGGGGTGCAGCGCCGACAGCTTGATCGAGATGCCGGGGCCTTCGTAGACGCCGCGGCCGTTCGAGGCCTTGCCGATGGCGTGGATGGCCTGCTCGTAGTCGTTCAGGTAGCGCCTGGCGTCTTCGGCCGTCAGCGCGGCTTCGCCCAGCATGTCGTAGGAGTAGCGGAAGCCCTTGGCTTCGAGCGCCTGGGCATGGGCCAGCGCTTCGGCCATGGTTTCGCCGGTGACGAACTGTTCGCCCATCATCCGCATCGCCATGTCCACGCCCTTGCGGATCAGCGGTTCGCCGCCGCGCGCGATCAGCCGGCCGAGCGCATTGGACATGCCGCTTTCGCTGTGCGTGGCGACGAGCTTGCCGGTCAGCATCAGCCCCCAGGCGGCGGCATTGACGAACATCGACGGGCTCTGGCCGACGTGGCCTTTCCAGTTGCCGTGGCTGATCTTGTCGCGGATCAGCGCATCGCGGGTGCCGACGTCGGGGATGCGCAGCAGCGCTTCGGCCAGGCACATCAGCGCGATGCCTTCCTGCGAGGACAGCGAGAATTCCTGCAGCAGCCCCTGCACTAGGCCGGACTTGCCGCCGCTGGCCTTGCGGCTGCGCAGCGCGCCGGCGATGCGCAGCGCCAGCTGCTGGCTGCGCGTGGCCAGCGCCGGCGGCAGCCGGGCCTGTTCCAGCAGCCACGGCACGGCGCGCGTTTCAGGCGTGCGCCAAGCCGCGGTGATGGCAGCGCGCAGCGGCGAGCGTTCGGGATGCGGCGTGATGGCGGTGAATGGCGCTGCGCTGGCGATGGAGGGATTGGGCTGCATGCGAAACCTCGATTCAAGGCGAAGTAATGTTCAATGGGCTCGGGCAATCGGCTGGTTCAGGAAGCGTGCTCCGGATCGGCCGTTTCCGTCGCCACGATGTGGCGCCCCCGGCATGCCGGGGGCGCAGGTGTGCTGTCAGGCCTGGTGGCCGGCGGTCGCACCCACCGCCTGGCAGGTTCGGGTGAATTCCCGCTCGATCTCCTCGTTGCGCCGGTAGGTGGCGCGGCTGACGAGCGCCGTCACCACCATGCTGGTGATGAAGGCCGGCAGCAGTTCGTAGAGGCCGGTGTCCAGCGACTTCCACACGAACACCATGATCGAGCCGGACACCATGCCGGCGATCGCGCCCACGTTGGTGAGCTTGCGCCAGTACAGGCTCAGCAGCACCAGCGGGCCGAAGGCGGCGCCGAAGCCGGCCCAGGCGAAAGCCACCAGCCCCAGGATGGTGTCGCTGGGATCGACCGCCAGCACCGCGGCGATGATGGCCACTGCCAGCACGCCGCTGCGGCCGAGCACGATCAGCGTCTGCTGGCTGGGGGCGGGTTTCTTGATGGCGCGGTAGATGTCCTCGACCAGCGCCGAAGAGCAGACGATGAGCTGGCTCGACAGCGTGCTCATGATCGCGGCCAGCACCGCGGCCAGCACGAAGCCTGCGACCAGCGGATGCAGCAGCACCTGCGACAGCAGCAGCACCACGGTTTCGGCATCGGCCGGCGCATTGCCGAACTTGCTGAAATAGGCGATGCCGATCAGGCCGCTGCAAACCGCGCCGCAGAGCGAGAGGAATTGCCAGCTGGTGCCGATGATCCGCGCGCTGCGGGCTTCCTGCGGCGTGCGCAGCGCCATGAAGCGCACGACGATGTGCGGCTGGCCGAAATAGCCAAGCCCCCAGGCCAGGCCTGAAGCGATCACCAGCGCGGCGGCACCGGCGGTCATCTGGCCTGCGCCGATGAACGAAAGATTGCCGGCACCGACGGTCGTCACCAGGCTGGCGGTCTCGCCCATGCCGCCGACGGCCATGATGGCCACCGCCGGTACCACGATCAGCGCCACCACCATCATCAGGCCCTGCACCACGTCGGTCAGCGAGGCGCCGAGGAAACCGCCGAACAGCGTGTAGGTGAGCGTCACCGCCGTCACCAGCATCATGCCGGTCACGTAGTCGCCACCGAAGGCGCTCTCGAAGAACTTGCCGCCGGCGACCATCCCCGACGAGGCGTACAGCGTGAAGAATACCAGGATGACGATGCTGGAGATGCTGCGCAGCAGGCGAGAATTGTCGCGCAGGCGGTTCTCGAAGAAGCTCGGCAGGGTGATCGAGTTCCGCGAGATTTCGGTGTAGGCGCGCAAGCGGGGGGCGACCAGGCGCCAGTTCAGGTAGGCGCCGATGAGCAGGCCCACGGCGATCCAGCCTTCGATCAGGCCGGTCGTGTAGATTGCGCCGGGCAGACCCATGATGAGCCAGCCCGACATGTCCGAAGCGCCTGCGCTGAGCGCCGCCACCCAGGGCGGCAGGCCGCGCCCGGCCAGCATGTAGCTCTCGTGATCGCTGGTCTTGAGATAGGCCAGATAGCCGATCAGCAGCATTGCGCCGAAGTACACCGCCAGTGCGATGTATGTATAGAGATTGCCGGACATCGTTGTCGTCCTCCTGGAGTGTCGGGGCTGGAGTGCTTGCGCAGAAAGCGGTGCGGTTCAGACAGAAGAGGAGTGAGGGCAGGAGTCACGCCATGCAGCCTGCGCACCGTGATGCATCATGAACATGGTTCTTGGCCGCATACGCCCGTCGATCCAAGTCTGCGCCTCCGCGCGGGACTCGTAAAGCAGTCGGCATGCAGGGCCTCGGATACGGGCGGAATCATGCGGATGCCGCAATGAGGTGGCTGTCGAAGGCCAGCGAGGCGGCAGCGATGTCTTCCAGCGCCGTGCCGACCGCCTTGTAGACGGTGATCTCGCCGGCGCCGGTCCTGCCCGGATGCCGGCCGCGGCACAGATCCTGCAGCGTGGCGGCGATGCGGTCGGTGGTGAAGCCGCCTTCCTTCACGGCTTCGAGGATGTCGCCGGACTTCATCGGCGCTTCCTCGGTATCGACGAAGACCGTGCCGATGCGGAAGCACTCGCCATCGCTCTCGCGCATTGCCGGGGTGAAGCTGCCGATCAGGTCGAGGTGCGTACCGGGCCGCAGCCACTGGCCCCGGATCAGCGGTTCGGTTGCCAGCGTCGCGCAACTGATGATGTCGGCCCGGCGCGCGGCCTGTTCCAGATCGTCGGCGCGATGGGCGTCGAAGCCTGCTTCGCGCAGGGACTGCACCAGTCTTGTGCTGTTTGCGCGGTGGATGTCCCAGACATGCACCGTCCCGATCGGCCGTACCGCGCGGTAGGCCTGCGCCAGCAGGCTGGCGACGCGGCCGGCGCCGACGACCAGCAGGCTGCTGGACTCGGGCCGGCTGAGCCAGCGCGCGGCCAGCGCCGATGCCGCGGCGGTGCGGCGCGAGGTGATGACGTCGCCGTCCAGCAAGGCCAGCGGCTTGCCGGTGCCGGCGTCGTAAAGGATGAAGACCGAATGCAGGCCGGGCAGGCCCAGTTCCTGGTTGCCGGGGAAAATCGACACCGTCTTGACGCCCAACCGCTTGCCGGGCTGCCAGGCAGGCATCAGCAGCAACGTGCCGGCCTGCTCGCCCGCGGCGTTTTCGATCGCATGGTTGTGACGCAGCGGAACCCTGCAGCCTTCCACGAACATCTGTTCCAGGGCGGGAATGAGCCGATCGAAGGGAAGGTGCTCATTGGTCTGGGCTTGATTCAGGATATCCATGTACCCTTCAGGGGCGCTTTGGCGCATCATCAAAAAGCTTCGTTTTCTAAAATAATTTTCTTATACGAGAATTTATTCGTGTTCTCGAGGGCTTTATATTAGGGATAACCCTAGGTGTGTCAGGGCACCATGCAGGCAGATCAATGAACGAGAAGACAAGGGCTCTCCCTCCCGCCACCGAAGTCAGCGTGCTGGGGAACAAATTGCGTGTTCTGCGGGGGGCGGCGAGGCTGACGCTGCAACAGCTCAGCAAGCGCACCGGGATTTCGGTTTCGACCCTGTCGAAGATCGAGAACGGCCAGCTGTCGCCCACCTACGAGAAGATTGCCGCGCTGGCCTCGGGCCTGGATGTGGAAGTCGGCGAGCTGTTCCGGGGCCCGGAACGGCCCGCCGTGCATGCGCGGCGCAGCGTCACCTATCGTGACCAGGGGGTGTTTCACCGAACCCGGCAGTACATTTACGAGGTACTGCACAGCGATCTCGTGGACAAGCGCTTCATCCCGCTGCTCACCACCATCAAGGCCCACGAAACCTCCGATTTTTCGGAGCTTCTGCGCCATGACGGCGAGGAGTTCATCTACGTGCTGAGCGGCACGGTCGTGGTGCATACCGACTGCTACGCGCCGCTGCAGTTGTCGGCAGGGGATTCCTGCTACTTCGACAGCACCATGGGCCATGTCTGCGTGTCCGGCGGCCCGGACGACGCCAAGGTGCTGTGGGTGTGCTCGCATATCGAGCTCTGACCCTGCAGTGACGAGGTGTGAATGAGCTGGTCCTGGAAAAGACCGCCGGGGGCCGTGGCAATGCCGTGGATGGCGTGGCCCTCGGGCATCTCGGCCTTTCCTCCGTCGGATCAGGACGAGATTTGCTCCACGCCGGACAGCAGCAACACGCACAGCGCCAGCATGATGATGGCAATACCGCCGTCGAGCACGCGCCAGGCCTGCGGATTGCGGAAGATGGATTGCAGCAGGCGGGCACCGAAACCCAGGGTCGCAAACCACGTCACGCTGGCGGCGCAGGCACCCAGGCCGAAGGCCCACTGCGCAATGCCCGGATAGCCCGTGGATACGCTGCCGACCAGCACCATCGTGTCGAGATACACGTGCGGATTGAGGAAGGTGAACGCCAGCGCGGCCAGCAGCACACGACGCCTGCTGTTGCCATCTTCCGCGCTCGGCACGAGGGCGCTGGTGCCGAGCCACGCCCGCCGCGCTGCCATCAGGCCATACCAGCCGATGAAGGCCGCGGCACCGAAGCGCAGCGTTTGCAGGAGTTCCGGCCATGTGTGCACCAGAGCGCCAATGCCGGCGACGCCGCACAGGATCAGGGCGATGTCGCTGAGCGCACAAACGGCGACGACCAGGCCAACGTGCCTGCGCTGCAGCCCTTGACGCAGAACGAAGGCGTTCTGTGCGCCGATGACGATCAGGAGGCCCGCGCCGGTCAGGAATCCGGCAGCGGATGCGGCAAGAAGCATTCGATGATCCATGGCCGGGGATGGCAAGGGGCAGGCCTCGGATCGCCGCGCCTCCTCGGACCGGAGGGGGCCGTGCTGCCCGAGGAGCGCCTGTTCGACACTGACGGCATGAGTGGAAAGGCCCGACTCCATCTCCGGAGTCGGGCCTTTGAGCCTTCGTACTGCCCGGTCGCAGCCTATGCGTGAATCAGCACAGCCTGTACCGGGCGAGGCCTTGGCTCAACCGCAAGTCCCGACCGCGCCGCAGGCGGTGCAGAAATCGCAGCCATCCTTGCGAATCACCGTGTGGTTGCCGCACTCGGTGCACAGCGCGCCCTGCATCAGCTTCGGTTCGCTGTCGTCGCGCGGCGACTCGAGGATGCCCATCTCGCGCGTCGGGTAACCGCGCTCGTCGAGCACGCCGAGCATGGCGTAGCGGTGGATGATGAGCTGGGCGAGGTAGGCCACCGTGCTGGGGTAGTTGGTCTGGCGCTTGGTGCCGGGGATGAAGGCCATGAAGTCGCCCAGTGGCTCGGGGTAGTCGAGCAGCTTGCGCAGCTTCATGCCGATCCAGGCCGGGTCCATGACGCGCATGTCGAGCGACAGGATGCGGGTCAGGCCGTCCAGCGCACGCGGGTAGTTGCCCGACAGCCACACCGAGTAGGGGCGGGTGACGCCGTCCGGCAGGGTGATTTCCTTCAGGCCGAGCACGAAGTCTTCGCCGGTGGCCGGGTTGTAGAGGTCCACCGTCCACGACAGCGTGCCGTCGGTGCCGGTCTTGGGCTCTTCGAGGCTGAACAGGGTGTCGAGCACCGGGTTGGCTTCGTCTTCCTTGTCGAAGACGTGCAGCGCTTCGCAGCGGTAGCGCACGACCTGGGCGAAGGCCGACACCGTGCCGGGGAAGAGCTTCTTCTCGCCGTGCGGCGGGAAGGGCATCTCGAAGGATTTTTCGCCGACGGTGCGGGCCAGGGTTTCGAGCTTGAGCTTGAGCCAGCCGCGGTCGTTGGCGCGCATGTCCATCGACAGGGTCTTGGCCACCGCGCCCAGGCCGCGCGGCTGGTCGGCGCCGTTGACCCACACTTCGAACGGGAAACTGCCGCCGTTGTTGCCGACCTGGCCGACGAACAGCGCGAAGTCGCCGGTCGGGGTGTTCAGCATGTAGGTCCAGGCCATGTTGCCGTCCGGCATGTCGGGGCGGCCGGGCCAGCGCAGGCTGGACAGCACCGGCGCCGGCAGGCTCTTGATCGACAGCCGGCGGTTGGCGTCGGACAGTTCGACGTCGTGCGGCTGCTTCTGCTCGCTGGTCGGCGTCACCGACAGCACCGAACCCAGCACGCTGTTGGGGCGGTAGGTGGCGAGCCCCTTCAGGCCGGCTTTCCAGGCGGTGAGGTAGAGATCCTCGAACTCGGTGTAGGGGTAGTCCTCGGGCACGTTCACCGTCTTGGAGATGGACGTGTCGATGTAGGGGGCGACCACCGCGACCATGTCCTTGTGCGCCTGCGCGGAGATTTCCAGCGCGGTGACGAAGGACGGCGGCAGGGCCTCGACGTTGCCGCCGAGGTGGCGGTACAGGCGCCAGGCGTAGTCCTCGACCGCGTACTCCTTGAAGGTGCCGTCGGCCATGCGCTTGCGCCGGGTGTAGGTGTAGGAGAAGGGCGGTTCGATGCCGTTGGAGGCGTTGTCGGCGAAAGCCAGGCTGATCGTGCCGGTGGGGGCGATCGACAGCAGGTGCGAGTTGCGGATGCCGTGCTTGCGGATCTTGTCCTTGACCTCGGCCGGCAGGCGCGAGGCGAAGTTGCCGCCCGACAGGTAGAGGTCGGCGTTGAACAGCGGGAAGGCGCCGCGCTCGCGGGCCAGCTCGGCCGAGGCCAGGTAGGCGCGGTTGCGCATGAATTCCGAGATCTTGCGTGCTTCCTCGCGCGCCTCGGGGGTGTCGTAGCGCTTGCCGAGCATGATCAGGGCGTCGCCCAGGCCGGTGAAGCCGAGGCCGACGCGGCGCTTGGAGGCGGCTTCGGCGCGCTGCTGCTCCAGCGGCCAGTGGGTGCTGTCGAGCACGTTGTCGAGCATGCGGATGGAGACGTCGACCACCTTGCCGAAGCCGGCGTAGTCGAACTCGGCCTTGTCGCCGAACGGGTTCCTGACGAAGGGCGTCAGGTTGATCGAGCCCAGGCAGCAGCAGCCGTAGGGCGGCAGCGGCTGTTCGGCGCAGGGGTTGGTGGCCTCGATGGTCTCGCAGTAGTACAGGTTGTTGTCCTGGTTCATGCGGTCCAGGAACAGGATGCCCGGCTCGGCGTGGTCATAGGTGGACCGCATGATCTGGTCCCACAGCGCGCGGGCGCGCACCTTGCGATAGACCCACAGGCCGTCGTCGCGCTGGTAGGCGCCGGCTTCCTTGAGGTCGGCGGTGGGTTCGGCCTTGTGCGCCAGCTCGACGTCGTCGTCGGCTTCGACCGCCTGCATGAAGGGATCGGTGACGCCGACCGAGATGTTGAAGTTGGTGAGGTCGCCGTGGTCCTTGGCGTGGATGAATTCCTCGATGTCCGGATGGTCGCAGCGCAGCACGCCCATCTGCGCGCCGCGGCGCGCGCCGGCCGATTCGACGGTTTCGCACGAGCGGTCGAACACCCGCATGTAGGACACCGGGCCGGAGGCGTTGGAGGCCGTGCCCTTGACCAGCGCGCCCTTCGGCCGGATCGACGAGAAGTCGTAGCCGACGCCGCCGCCGCGGCGCATGGTTTCGGCGGCCTGGGCCAGCGCGGTGTAGATGCCGGGGCGGCCGTCGACCGCTTCGGTGACCGAGTCGCCCACCGGCTGGACGAAGCAGTTGATCAGCGTGGCGGCCAGCGTGGTGCCGGCGGCGCTGTTGATGCGGCCGGCGGGGACGAAGCCTTTCTCCTGCGCTTCGAGGAACTTGGCTTCCCAATGGGCGCGCTTGTCCTCGGTTTCGACCGCGGCCAGTGCGCGGGCGACGCGCTGGCGCACTTCGGCAATGGATCGTTCGTCGCCCTTGGCGTACTTCTCGACGAGCACTTCGCCGGAGATTTCCTGCATCGGCAGATTGGCGGCACTGGGCTTGGCGGCGCTGTGGATGGCTGCGCTGGTGGTCTCGCTCATG
This sequence comes from Thauera butanivorans, assembly GCF_048398245.1. Classification (NCBI taxonomy): domain Bacteria; kingdom Pseudomonadati; phylum Pseudomonadota; class Betaproteobacteria; order Rhodocyclales; family Zoogloeaceae; genus Thauera; species Thauera butanivorans. The sequence continues at coordinate 3,240,364 of NZ_CP183038.1, read as the reverse complement.
GTGTTTTTCTTCATCCGTGGGTGGGTCTGACGGTGGATCTGGATTCGGACTGAAGAATAGCGCGGAAACGGGGTAAGATCAAAAAAATTTTATTCAATTAAATCAATAATTTAAAGTTTTTGTTTGTGTTGAATTGAAAAATGAAACACTACATATAGTAGTGATTTTTGGACTGGTTTTGCCCTGAATGCCGCGTGAACAGTGGCTTTCGGGAGAGTCAGGCGTCCGTTGGGCCGGTGAACAGGCCGTAGCTGCGCAGTTTGCGATACAGCGTTGCGCGGGCGATCCCCAAGGCTCGTGCGGTGGCCGATACGTTGCCGTTGTGGTGCAGGAAGGCCGCGAGCACGGCGTCGGCTTCGGTCTGCTGCAGCGTTGAACTGCCGTCGGCGTGACGGGCCGGTTCGTGCAGGGCTGCGGCCTGCGGGATGGCGCAGGTGCCGGTCAGCTCGGACGGAAGGTGGACGAGGTCGATGCAGCCGGCTTCGGCCAGCGCGGCGCCGAGACGGAGCACCTGCTGCAGCTCGCGGATGTTGCCCGGCCAGTCGTGGCGGCGCAGGCAGTCGCGCGCGGCGGGGCTCAGCGTCAGCGTCGCGGGTGCGGCTTCGCGCGCCAGGAGGTGGTCGATGAGCGCGTCCAGGTCGCTGCGCTCCCGCAGCGCGGGCAGGGTGACGCGCAGGCCGTTGACGCGGTAGTACAGGTCTTCGCGGAATTCGCCGCTGGCGACGCGTCGGGCGAGGTCGCGGTGGGTGGCGCAGATCACCGAGCAGTCCAGCGCGATGCTGCGGGTGCTGCCCAGCCGGGTCAGCGTGCGTTCCTGCAGCACGCGCAGCAGGCGGGCCTGGAGTTCGAGCGGCATGTCGCCGATTTCGTCGAGGAACAGGGTGCCGCCGTTGGCCTGCTCGAAGCGCCCGGCCATGCCGCCGCGCCGCGCGCCGGTGAAGGCGCCGTCGTCGTAGCCGAACAGTTCGGATTCGATCAGGCCGGATGGAATCGCCGAGCAGTTGATGGCGACGAAGGGGCCGGAGGCACGCGGGCCGCCGTCGTGCAGGTGGTGCGCCAGTACTTCCTTGCCGGTACCGGTTTCGCCGCCGATCAGTACCGGGATGCCGCGGGCGAAGGCGCGTTCGGCCTGGTGGATGCGCAGGCTCAGCTTCGGGTCGGCCAGCATCGATGGCGTGGAGGCGCGGGCCGCAGGCGCTGCGCCGGCTGCCATGCCCGCCGCTGCCGGGCGCGGCGATGGGGTGGTGAAGGTGCGCGGGGGTGCATCGCCGGCCAGGCACACGTGGAGGCGTACGCCGTTGTGGCAGTGCAGCGGGGATGGCGTGCGGCCATGCTTGCGCAGCATGTCGAGCAGCGGGCCCAGGCCGCACTGGAACACCGTCTGTGCGCACTGCTCGATTCCCGGCAGCAAGTCCAGTTCCAGCAACTGGCGCGCCAGGGGATTGGCGCCGAGCAGGCGGCCGTCGCGGGAGATGGCGAGCAGGCCGCACATCGGCGTGCCGACCAGTTCCGCGCTGTAGTGCAGGCGCAGGTGAAGCGCATCCGGCAAGGCATCGACCATGCGGTTCTCGATCGCGCGCGCGGTGAGGGCGAGCGGCTCGAGAATGCCGATGGAAGGGGCGTGGTGGTGGCGCGAGGCGTTCAGGACGCCGGCCAGATCGCCGGAGGGGTTGAAGATCGGCACCGCGGCGCAGGCGCACATGTGTATTTCTTCGAGAAAGTGCTCGCTGCCGCGCACGATCACGGGCCGCCGTTCTTCCAGCGCGCAGCCGGGGGCGCTGGTGCCGGCCACGTTTTCGCTCAGGTTGCGGCCGGGGTGCAGCACGGTGGCGATGTCGCGCAACTCCTGATCCTGTCCGCCCAGGGTCTTGATCACGGTGCCGCGGGCTTCCAGGCAGGCAAGCATCCAGCGGGCGTTGCCCAGCGCGGTGAACAGGCGCTGCATTTCGGGTTCGACATGGGTGAGCAGCACGCGGTGGGTTTCGTCCAGGCGGCGCAGTTGTGCCGCCGAAACCGGGTTGAACAGTATCTGGTCGCTCTCCCTGAGGCCGTGCCCGAGCGAGCGGGACCAGGAGCGCTGCACTTCGTCCGCGACCAGGCTGGGGGGAATGTCGCGGCCTTCGCGCAGCAGACGGCGCGCGTGCAGCACCTTGGTATCGAAGTCCGTATGGACAGGTCCCATGTCTCCTCCTGTGCCAGGGCTGGCATGTATCGGTCCAGTGGCCGGAGGCAGTCTGATTCGAAACGATACAGTGACCGGAGACAGCCTGGCTTGAAACGATACAGCGTGTGCCCTCTTTATTGTCGGGGTTTGCTCAGAAATTGGTTCAACTGGTTGTTTTGAATGTTTTTTGTTTTTCTGGCATGGCTTCTGCATTGCTTGATCCGCCAGCCCGGAGCAGTGGGCGGGGCCGGTTCCGCAATGCTGAGAGGCGGCCGCCGAATATTACTACTATCGGAGACAAGGGAATGAAGCGACTCAAGGAGGCGGCGCAAGCGCGTCGAAACCGCAGGTGTGGTCTTGGCAGCGTGGCGGCGTTGTGCGCGATGCTGGCGGCACCGCAGGCACACGCAGTCGATGTGGATGCGGGCGACTACACGGCGCTGCCGGCCGGCACCAATCTGCTGATGGGGTACTACCAGTACGCGACCCGTGATGCGGCCTATGTGCGGGGACACAAGCAGGCCGGCGATCCGCGGCTGGATTCGCACATCGGCATCCTGCGCGGGGTGCATTTCACCGAGATCGGCGGCTTCATCGTCGATCCGCAGTTCCTGCTGCCGTTCGGCCAGCTCAAGGGCAAGGACGACCTGTCGGCGGCCGGCAGCGCCAGCGGCGTCGGTGACCTGATCTTGGCGGCAACGGTGTGGCTGGTGAACCGGCCGGAAACCGGCACCTATTTCGGCATCACGCCCTTCCTGTACGTTCCGACCGGCAAGTACGACAACGACGATGCGCTGAACATCGGCGAGAACCGGTGGAAGTTCGCGCTGCAGGCCGGCTTCATCACCAAGCTGACCGACAAGGTGACGCTCGACCTGGCGGGCGACGTCATGGTGTACGGCAAGAACGACAAGTACGGCCCGGCCCGGGAGACGATGAAGCAGAAGGCGTCGATGCAGTTCCAGGGTTATCTGCGCTACCACCTGTCGGACGCCTGGGACCTGCGCCTCGGCGTGTCGCACACGATCGGCGGCGAGACCGAGGTCGCCGGCGTGGATCAGGGCGACCGCCAGCGCTTGACCAAGGTCAGCGTCGGCACCGGTTGGTTCATCGCGCCGGACCTGCAACTGCTGGCCAGCTACGGCCGCGACGTGTCGGTACGCAGCGGCCTGCGCGAGGACGACCGCCTGAACCTGCGCGTGCTGAAGGTTTTCTGAGCCGCCGCAGGCCAACGAGAAGGGGGCGCCCGAGCGTGGCGCCGCCCCACGAGAAAAAGAAGGAGACGATATGTTGACGATGGTATCCGTGCGCCCGCGGGACGGCGCCCTTCCCGCGCGCAAGCGCATTCAGCAGGCAGTGTTCGGCCTGGGCTGCCTGGTGTTGGGTTCCGCCGCTTTCGCGGCCGGCGGCGAGTGGCGCAGCCACGGCTATGACGATGCCGGCACCCGCTTCAGCCCGCTGGCCCAGATCACGCCGGACAACGCCAAGGAGCTTGGTCTGGCGTGGTCCTACGACCTGCACTCCAGCCGTGGCGTGGAAGCCACGCCCTTGGTCGTGGACGGGGTGATGTACGTGACCGCGGCCTGGAGCATCGTGCACGCCATCGACGTGCGCACCGGCAAGAAGCGGTGGGAATACGATCCGAAGGTGCCGCCGGAAACCGGCCGCAAGGCGTGTTGCGACGCGGTCAACCGCGGCGTGGCCTACCACGAGGGCATGGTCTACGTGGCCTCGCTCGACGGCCGCCTGATCGCCCTCGACGCCGCGACCGGCGAGAAGCGCTGGGAGCAGGACACGCTGGAGGCGGCCGCCAAGGATGCGGCCACGATCACCGGCGCGCCGCGCGTGTTCAAGGGCAAGGTCATCATCGGCAACGGCGGCTCGGAGCTGGGCCTGCGCGGCTACATCACCGCCTATGACGCGAAGACGGGCAAGCAGGCCTGGCGCTTCTACACCGTGCCCGGCGACCCGTCCAAGCCGTACGAGAACGCGGCGATGGAAATGGCCGCCAAGACCTGGGACCCGTCCGGCAAGTACTGGGAGGCGGGCGGCGGCGGCACGGTTTGGAACTCGATGGTGTACGACCCGGAGCTGGACCTGATGTACATCGGCGTGGGCAACGGCGCGCCCTGGGCGCATCTGGCCCGCAGCCCCGGCGGCGGCGACAATCTGTTCCTCAGCTCCATCGTCGCGCTGCGCCCGGAGACCGGCGAGTACGTCTGGCATTACCAGGAGACGCCGGGCGAGAACTGGGACTACACCGCCACGCAGGACATCATCCTGACCGACCTGGAACTGGACGGGAAGAAGCGCAAGGTGTTGCTGCACGCGCCCAAGAACGGCTTCTTCTTCGTCGTGGATCGCACCAACGGCGAGTTCATTTCGGCGAAGAACTTCGTGGACGTGAATTGGGCCACCGGCTACGACAAGGCCGGCCGGCCGATCGAGAACCCCGAGGCGCGCCGCACCGACAAGCCGGTCGAGGTGATCCCCAGCGTGTTCGGCGCGCACAACTGGCATTCGATGTCCTACAGCCCGCAGACGGGGCTGGCCTACTTCCCCGCCCAGTACGTGCCGGTGACCTTGCAGGACGACAAGAACTGGAGCGGCCCGCGCGACAACAAGCCCGGCCAGCCGATGAGCGGGGTGGGCTGGAACACCGCCAAGCTGGTCAACGCCGAAGCGCCCAAGGCGCCCGCCTACGGCCGCCTGCTGGCCTGGGATCCGGTCGCGCAGAAGGAGGTCTGGCGCCAGGAGTACGTTTCGCCGTGGAACGGCGGCACCCTGGCCACCGCCGGCAACGTGGTGTTCCAGGGCACGGCCGATGCCCGCTTCATCGCCTACGATGCGCGCGACGGCAAGAAGCTGTGGGACACCGCCACCGGCAGCGGCGTGGTGGCGGCGCCGATCACCTACGAGGTGGATGGCGAGCAGTACGTCTCCGTCGCCGTCGGCTGGGGCGGCGTGTATGGTCAATACACGCGCGGCTCGGACTTCAAATCGCCCGGCACGGTGTACACCTTCAAGCTCGGCGGCACCGCGCCGATGCCCGAGCAGGTGGCCTACCAGCTCGGCAATCTCGTCCAGGGCGTGCCCTACGACCCGGCCGACGTGGCCGAGGGCACCTTGCTGTACGTGAGCAACTGCGTGTTCTGCCACGGCGTGCCCGGCGTGGACAAGGGCGGCAATCTGCCGAACCTGGGCTACCGTCCGGCGACGGTGATCGACAATCTGGAGCGCTACGTCTTCAACGGGCCGCTCGTCTCGCGCGGCATGCCGGACTTCACCGGCAAGCTCACGTCCGAGGAAGTGCGCAAGATCAGGGCCTTCATCCTCGGTACCGCCGACGCCGTACGGCCCAAGCAGTGACTGTGCAGGCGGCGGCAGGCGTCTGCCGCCGCCTGCATGAATTCGTGACAGGAGATAAGACATGCAGGATTACGCAAGCACCCTGAGCGCGCCGGTGAGCGAGGCCACCCGGCGGTTTCTGTCCAAGCCGCAACGGATGCTGATCGGCGGCGCTTGGCTGGAGGCGAGCGAGGGCGGCACGCTGGACGTGTTCGACCCGGCCACGGGCCAGGCCTTCGCCAAGGTGCCTGCCGGCGGCAAGGCCGACATCGACCGCGCGGTGGCCGCCGCGCGCCAGGCCTTCGACGGCGGCGACTGGGCGGCCATGCGCCCGGTCGACCGCGAGCGCCTGCTGATGAAGCTGGCCGACCTGGTCGAAGCCAACGCCCAGGAACTGGCCGAGCTCGAAGCGCTGGACAACGGCAAGCCGGTGGCGGTGGCGCGCTTCGCCGACGTCGCGCTGGTGGTCGACTCGCTGCGCTACATGGCCGGCTGGGCGACCAAGATCGGCGGCGAGACCATGCAGCCCTCGGTGCCGATCATCCGCGAGCGCGAGTTCTGGGGCTTCACCCGGCGTGAACCGGTGGGCGTGGTCGGCGCCATCATCCCGTGGAACTTCCCGCTGCTGATGGCGGCGTGGAAGATGGGGCCGGCGCTGGCCAGCGGCTGCACGATGGTGCTGAAGCCGGCGGAGGAAACCCCGCTGAGCGCGCTGCGCCTGGCCGAACTGGTGCAGGAAGCGGGCTACCCGGCCGGGGTGTTCAACGTCGTCACCGGCCTGGGCCATGTCGCCGGCGCGGCACTGTCCTCGCACCCGCACATCGACAAGCTCGCCTTCACCGGCTCGACCGAGATCGGCAAGCTGGTGGGCAAGGCCGCGCTCGACAACATGACGCGCATCTCGCTCGAGCTGGGCGGCAAGAGCCCGATGATCGTGCTCGACGACGCCGACGTCGACGCGGTGGCGGCCGGCGCTGCGCACGGTATCTTCTTCAACTCCGGCCAGGTCTGCACCGCCGGTTCGCGCCTGTTCGTGCACAAGAAGAAGTTCGACCAGGTGGTCGAGGGCCTGTCGAACATCGCCGCCGGCATGAAGGTCGGCGCCGGGCTCGATCCGGACACCCAGCTCGGCCCGCTGGTCTCGGCGGTGCAGCAGGAGCGGGTGATGGGCTACATCCGCAGCGGCTTCGATGAAGGGGCGCGTGCCGCGGTGGGCGGCGAGGCGGGTGCGGGCGGCGGCTACTTCGTCAAGCCGACGGTGCTGGTCGATGCGCGCGACGACATGCGGGTGGTGCGCGAGGAGATCTTCGGCCCGGTGGTGGTGGCGATGCCGTACGACGACCTGGACGAAGTCGCCCGCCGCGCCAACGACACGCCCTACGGGCTGGCGGCGAGCATCTGGTCGAACGACCTGACGCGGGTGCATCGGCTGATTCCGCGGATCAAGGCCGGCACGGTGTGGGTGAACTGCCACACGGTGCTGGACAACTCGATGCCGTTCGGCGGCTTCAAGCAGTCGGGCATCGGCCGCGAGATGGGGCGCGCGGTATTCGACCAGTACACCGAGATCAAGTCGGTGCTGATGGCGCTGTGATGTAGCTGGAAGCCGCCCGCGCTGCCCGGTCGGGGCGCGGGCGGGGCCGCTTGTCAGTGTGGCCGGGGCGGGAAGAACAGCGCCAGCCAGGCGGCGAGATCGAGCTCGGCTTCCTCGCGGATCGGGGCGATTGCGTCGGGGGCGATGTCGAGCAGTTTCCATACCGCGGGATCGACGCGCCCTGCCGTCTGCGCGCTCGATTCGCCCAGCGTGTCGGCTTCGACGATGGCGCGCGCCAGGTTCAGCGTGGCGGCGTCGCCCGCGTGTTCGCCGCCCAGCTTCGGCAGGGTCTGGGTGCCGATGGCGCCGGCAAAGGCGCCCGGAACCCGCCATTGGTCCATCAGCGCCGCGCCCACTTCGGCGAAGTCGCAGCCGACGATGCGGCGCTCGGCCAGATGCAGGGCCTCGCCCGTCTGCACCGCGCTCTGCCGGGCGGTGTCGGCGAGCAGCGGGGTGGTCTGGAACATGACCAGATGGCCGATGTCGGCCAGCAGGCCGGTGACGAGCATCCTTTCCAGGCCGGGGCGCCCGCTGCGTCGCGTGATCGTGCGCGATGCCAGGGCGCACAGCACGCTGTCGCGCCAGAAGCGCTTCATGTCCAGCCGGGCCGGGCGGATGCCGGCGAAGACCGCATGCAGCGACATCGCCAGCACCAGGTCGTGTACCTGTTGCAGGCCGAGGATCTGAACGGCCTGCGCCACGTTGTCGACCTTGCCGCGGTAGCCGTACATCGCGCTGTTGACCAGTCGCAACAGGCGCGCGGTGAGCGCCGGGTCGGCCGACACCAGGCGCGAGACTTCGAACACCGACCCGGTGGGCGACTCCAATTGTTCGCGGACACGCTCATAGACGGTCGGCAGCGAGGTGAGGGCTTCGATCTGGCTGGCGAGTTCCTGTGCTGAATGCATGGGGGGGCTCCGTGATGCGAGCGGCCATTATCGGCGATTGCCGGCGATGAGGCGCCAAAGAACGGCTTGCACGGGGGAAGTATGCGGGCAAAATCGCCCTTTGCGCCCAGGAGGCGCGGACGATGTCGATGAGGTAGCGATATGAGAGCGTTGAGCTGGAACATACAGTGGGGCCGCGGCGCCGATGGCGTGGTCGATCTGGAGCGGACCGTGGCGGCGATCCGCGATGCGGGCCCGCTCGACGTGATCTGCCTGCAGGAGGTCGCACGCAACTTCGATGGCCTGCCGGGCGGCGCGGGCGAGGATGAGGTGGCCTTCCTTGCGGCCGCGTTCGAAGGGTATGCGCCGGTGTTCGGCGCGGCGGTGGATGTTCCGGGCCGCAGGGGCGGACGGGCGCTGTTCGGCAATCTGCTGCTGTCGCGGCTGCCGGTGGGGCAGGTGTTCCGCCACATGCTGCCGGCGCCGGCGGATGACAGCGTGCCGTCGATGCAGCGGGCCTGCGTGGAAGCGGTGGTGGGTACCGAGCGCGGGCCGCTGCGTTTCATGACGACGCATCTGGAGTACTACTCGCAGCGGCAGCGCCGGGCGCAGATCGCCGCACTGCGTGCGCTGCAGGCCGAGGCCGCCGGGCATGCGGCCGCACCGGCGCCGGCCAAGAATGGCGGCAGCGCCTGCTTTGCCGCCTGGCCGCGTCCGGCTTCGGCGATCCTGTGCGGCGACTTCAACTGCGAGCCGGGGTCGGAGGAACATGCCTCGCTGCAAGCGGCGATCGCCAAGGGCGTGCCCGCATGGTGCGACGCCTGGCCGCTCTGCCGGCCCGGCCTGCCGCACCCGCCGAGCGTGGGCCTGCACGGCGCGGACTGGCCCGATCATGCCTTCTGCTGCGACTTCTTCTTCGTCAGTGCCGATCTGGCTGCGCGCGTGCGCGCGGTCGAGGTCCTGGCGGGAACCGCGGCCTCGGACCACCAGCCGGTGGTGCTGGAGCTGGCGGACTGAGTTCCGCGCGGCCGTGCCGGCAGGGCATGCTCAGTCGGGCGTCTGCCGAGGGTCGATCAGATCGCGGTAGGCATGCCAGGTGGCATGGCCGAGGATGGGCATCATGACGATCAGGCCGACGTGGAAGAGCAGGAAACCGAACAGCGTCAGCAGCACGATCAGGAAAGCCCATACCAGCATCGTGCCGGGATTGCGCAGCAGCGCCGAGAAGCTGGCCAGCATCGAACTGATGGCGTCCTGGTTGCGGTCCAGCATCAGCGGAACGGCGACGACGCTGGCGGCAAAGGCAAGGAAGGCGAAGAGCATGCCGACGCCGAAGTACGCTGCGAGGAATTCGAGGTTCTCCAGGCGGAGCAGCTGGCTGACGAAGCTCGACAGGTCGGGCATTTCGTTGGTGTAGAACAGTGCGAAAACGACCATCGAGGCCCGGGCCCACAGCAGGAAGAGGACGCCCAGCACCACTGCGAACAAGCCGATGTTGCCCGCGTTGCGTCGCCAGACGGTGAGCGTCGGCCGCAGTTCGCAGGCTTCGCCGCGTTCCCGGCGGCGGCTGATCTCGTACAGGCCCATGGCGAGGAAGGGGCCGAGGATCAGGAAGCCCGACGTCAGCGCCGCGACGTATTCGTAGGCATGGCGAAGGGTGATGGTGAGCAGCAGGCCCATGCCGGCGAAGCAGAAACCGTAGAACAGGCTCGGAATCGCGCACGCCTTCAGGTCGTCGATACCTCGGGCGATCCAGCGCAGCGGCGCGCCGAGCGAAACCTCGCGTACGGCCGGAAAGGGAAGGGCGGGGTCGTCCTGCGTACCTGCGGGCAGGGGGTCGTTCTGTCGTGCCATGTGTCTCTCCTGTCGGGGGCGTCAGCGATGAGACGGGGGCGCGATATATATGTGTTGTCGTGCGTGGGCTACGCTCCCCGTAAAGCATCGACCAGGCCGTCGGGTGCTTCGTTCATCATGGAATGGCCGGCACCGGCAAGCACAATCATACGCGTGCTGCAGCCCATCTTTTCAAGCGAATCGGATAAGGGTTTTACCGCATCGGCAGGCGTCATGCGGTCGAATTCGCCGCTGACCAGCAAAGTGGGGCAGCTCACCCGGGCGGCGGCGGCCAGCCCGTCCTGCCAGGCGTTGCAGGCGTTCAGGTCGCTGGCGAGCACGCGTGCGCCTTGCTGGTGCATGCGCTGCAGGTTGGCCGCTTCGAGTCCGGCGCGGCGGCTTTCGCCAAGGACTTCGGCCGGCGCGAACGAGAACTTGTTGATCAGCGCGAAGGCGTTTTCGGGCTCGTTCTGCGCGGCGTCGAGCAGGAAGGGGGAAACCGGCATCGGCACGCTGCAGCCGACCAGCGCGAGCCGGTCGACGCGTGCCGGCGCCTGGCCGGCGGCGGCGAGTGCGACCAGCGAGCCCATGCTGTGGCCGCACAGCCGGATGCGCTCGTGTCCGAGCGCATCGGCGAGGGCGAGCACCCAGCGGGCCATGGCGTCGATGTCGGGCAGCGGGCTGCCGCCGGAGCCGCCATGCCCGGGCAGATCGGGGATGAGCACGTGTTCGCCGTTCGCAGCGAGTCCGGCGGCGACTTCGTTCCATACCGCGTGGTCGTGGCCTGCGCCGTGGATGAGCAGCCAGGGCGGCGCATCCGAATCTGCGGCGGGCGTGTTTTCGTGGAGCGCGACGGGCTGGCCCTGGAGTTCGAGTTCTTTCATCGGCGATGTGTGTGGCAGGAGGGGGTAGTCGGGATGTGGCGACGCTTCAGGCGCGCTCGTCCGGTTCCAGCAGGCGTTCGATGGCACTCATGCGATCCTTGAGGATCAGCTTGCGCTTCTTCAGCCGGCGCAGCATCAGTTCGTCGCCCAGCGGCAACTGCGCCAGGCGATTGATCGCATCGTCCAGATCCTGGTGCTCGATGCGCAGTTCGTCAAGCCGGCGGTGCAGGCTGGTGACATCTTCGAAAGTTTCGTCGCTCATGGTCGATCCGCGGGAAGGGCATGGGTGGAGGATGGGAAAGGCCGGGCAGAGGCTGTGCCGATGGTATGCGCAGGGCTGTGTGCTGACAACCGTGCGCCCCGCCGGACTGCCTCTGCCGGCACAATTCATTATCATTCCCGGCTTGCCGGCTTCATGGGAGAAGGACGAGGTGAACAAGGCGTTCGTGAAGGAAAGCGACGGCGAGGACGACGAGGAGCAACTCGCGCCCGCGCTGCGCCTGCCGGCGGGCAGCAAGAACTACATGACGCGGCGCGGCTACGACGCGCTGCGGGCCGAACTCGACCAGCTCGTGCGCATCGAGCGGCCCAAGCTGGTCGAGACCGTCGCCTGGGCGGCGGGCAACGGCGATCGCTCGGAGAACGGCGACTACATCTACGGCAAGAAGCGGCTGCGCGAAATCGATCGCCGCATCCGTTTCCTGATCAAGCGCATCGAAAACGCCGAGGTGGTCGATCCGGAGCGGCAGCAGGACCTCGAACAGGTGTTCTTCGGTGCGACGGTGACGTTCTGCGATCTCGATACCGACGAGGAACAGACCTGGCAGATCGTCGGCGTGGATGAAGCCGACGCGGCGCGGGGCCGCATCAGTTGGATCGCGCCGCTGGCGCGCGCGGTGCTGAAGGCCCGGGTGGGAGACGTGGTGCGTTTCCAGAGCCCGGCCGGCATGCGCGAGATCGAAGTGGTGGAGATTCGCTATGTCTGAATGAGCGTTCGCCGCGGCGATGCGGCTTTTTTCCCGAGTCCGGCTCAAGGATTCCAGCGCAGTGCCGAAAATGCGGTCGTTGGCCTGCTGCGCTGCGCCCTGTTTCCATGTCCGATGCGTATTGCGCAGCCTGTCACCCATGCCTCGATGACGGTTTTCAGTGGAAGTTTGATTTTTCCGCTTACGGAGGCGGGCGAAAGCCCGCAATCTGATCGAGGTCATGGTGGTGCCGCGGTGTACCGTCGGTGCCGGATATTCGGAGGGAAAGGAATATGTCGTTCAAGTCGATACCGGTAGCACGCCGGCTGATGTTGGTGCTGGCGATTGCGCTTGTGGGTCTGGTCGTGTTGGTGCTGGATGCCTTGTACGAGGAGCGCGCCGCGCTGGAGGCGGGCTACCAGCGCTCGGTCAAGGGGGCGGTCGAGCTGGCGCACGGTATCGTGGTCCACTTCCATGGGCTGGAGCAGTCGCAGGCCATGAGCCGCGACCAGGCGCAGCGTGCGGCGAAGGCGGCACTCAAGGAACTGCGCTACGAGGGCAACGAGTATTTCTGGGTCAACGACAGCGCGACGGTGGTCGTCATCCACCCGATTCGTCCCGAGATGGAAGGGAAGAGCATGAGTGAGCAGCGCGATGCCGCCGGCAAATACATGTTCCGCGAGTTTGTGCGCGTGGCGACCGAGTCCGGCGAAGGCGCCGTCGACTATCTATGGCCGCGCCCGGGTTCGGATGTGCCCCAGCCCAAGGTCTCCTACGTGAAGATGTTCAAGCCCTGGGACTGGATCGTGGGGACGGGCGTTTACGTCGATGACATCGACGACGCGTTCAATGCCGCGATGCTGCGCATCGGCAGCATCGCGGCGGCCGTGCTGGCGCTGCTGGTCGTCGTCTCGTGGCGCGTCGTCCACAGCGTGACGGACCAGCTCGGCGGCGAGCCGGCGTATGCGAGCGAGATCATGCGCAAGGCCTCCGGCGGCGACCTGTGCGTGGATGTCGCGGTGAAGGGCGGAGGCGACAGCCTGCTAGGTTCCCTGTCCTCGATGCTGGGCAGGCTGCGCCACATGATGGGCGAGATCACCCAGAGTGCGCGGCAGGTGGCGGACCGTTCGCACGAGATTTCGGAAGTGTCGCGCGCAGTGTCGAAGGCGTCCGAAAGCCAGACCGATGCGACGGCGTCGATTGCCGCGGCGATCGAGGAGATGACTGTCAGCATCGGGCAAATCACCGAGAACGCAATGGGCGCCGAGCGCAATTCGGCCCATTCCGCCGAACTGGCGAACCAGGGGGCGGCGAAGGCGGAGCGTGCCGCAGGCGAGATGGAGGTGATTGCCGGGACCGTGGAGGAAGCCACGGGAAGAATCCAGCAACTGGTCAAGCGTGCCGACGAAGTGGGGGCCATCGCCGGCGTGATCAAGGAGATCGCGGCGCAGACCAACCTGCTGGCGCTGAACGCGGCGATCGAGGCCGCGCGCGCCGGCGAGCAGGGCCGCGGCTTTGCGGTGGTGGCCGACGAGGTGCGCAAGCTGGCCGAGCGCACCAGCACCGCGACGGTGCAGATCGAGCAGGACATCGCCGGCATCCAGACCGAGACGCATGGCACGGTGGACGCGATGTCGCGTGTCTCGGCGCAGGTGGGGAGCGGCATGGCGCTGGTACTCGATGTGACGGGCTCCTTGCGCGAGATCGCCGCCGGGGCGGTCGAAGCCCTGGAGCAGATCCGCAGCGTGGCCGGGGCCACGGCCGAGCAGCGCGCGGCGGCGACGGCGATCGCGCAGGAGGTCGAACAGATCGCGCAGATGGTCGAGGGTACCAACGTGTCGATGCGTTCGGCAGTGGCGGCCGTCGAGCAACTGGAGAAGCTGTCTGCCGGCCTGAGCGAACTGGTGGGGCGATTCAAGGTGTGATCCGCCGCGCGAATCCCGGGCAGACTTGAAATCCGGTCTGCCCATCCCCATTTGAGGCTGCGTCCGAACAACCCAGACGGAGCCTCAGCAAGATGTCCGAAGCGCAAACTGCCACCTCCCAGACCCTCAACTTTCAGGCCGAGGTGAAGCAACTGCTTCACCTGATGATCCATTCGCTGTATTCCAACCGCGAGATCTTCCTGCGCGAGCTGGTCTCGAACGCATCGGACGCCTGCGACAAGCTGCGTTTCGAGGCGCTCGACAATGGCGCGCTGTATGAGAACGACTCCGAACTGAAGATCCGCATCGGTTTCGACGCCGAAGCCAAGACCATCACCATCGCCGACAACGGCATCGGCATGAGCCGCGACGAAGCCATCGCCCACCTCGGCACCATCGCCAAGTCGGGCACGCGCGAATTCTTCGGCAAGCTCACCGGCGACCAGCAAAAGGACGCCAACCTGATCGGCCAGTTCGGCGTCGGCTTCTATTCCGCCTTCCTCGTCGCCGACCGCGTCACCGTGCTGACCCGCCGCGCCGGCCTGCCCGCCGGCGAAGGCGTCAAGTGGGAATGCTCGATGGCCGGCGACGAAGCCGGCGCCTACACCGTCGAGCAGATCGACAAGCCCGGCCGCGGCACCGAGATCACCCTGCACCTGCGCGAAGGCCAGGACGACCTGCTGTCGTCGTGGAAGCTCAAGAGCCTGATCCGCAAGTACTCCGACCACATCGTGCAACCGATCGTGATGAAGAAGGAGGAATGGAACGAAGAGCAGAGCAAGCAGGTGCCGACCGACGAGGACGAGACGGTCAACCAGGCCAGCGCACTGTGGAGCCGGTCGAAGAACGACATCACCGACGACGAGTACAAAGCCTTCTACAAGCACGTCGCGCACGATTTCGACGAGCCGCTGGCGTGGACCCATTCGCGCGTCGAAGGCCGCCACGAATACACCAACCTGCTCTACGTGCCGAAGAACGCGCCCTTCGACCTGTGGGACCGCAACGCCCGCCACGGCATCAAGCTGTACGTGAAGCGCGTCTTCATCATGGACGACGCCGAGAAGCTGATGCCGACCTACCTGCGCTTCATCCGCGGCGTGGTCGATTCGGCCGACCTGCCGCTCAACGTGTCGCGCGAGATCCTGCAGGAATCCAAGGACATCGACACCATCCGCGCCGGCTGCACCAAGAAGGTGCTGACCATGCTCGAAAGCCTCGCCAACAGCGAGGACGAAGCGGACAAGGAGAAGTACGCCATCTTCTGGAAGGCCTTCGGCAAGGTGCTGAAGGAAGGCGTGGGCGAGGACTTCGCCAACAAGGAGAAGATCGCCGGCCTGCTGCGCTTCGCCTCGACCCAGCTCGATAGCGCCGACGAAGTGGCGTCGCTGGCCGACTACATCGGCCGCATGAAGGAAGGCCAGGACAAGATCTACTACGTCACCGCGGAGACCTTCAACGCCGCCAAGAACAGCCCGCACCTGGAAGTCTTCCGCAAGAAGGGCATCGAAGTGCTGCTGCTGTCCGACCGCGTCGATGAATGGGTGACGGGCAACCTGAGCGAGTTCGACGGCAAGCCACTGGTGTCGGTGGCCAAGGGCGGCCTGGACCTGGGCGCGCTGGAAGACGAGGCCGAGAAGAAGGAAGCCGAGAAGGCCGCCGACGAGTTCAAGGACCTGCTCGACCGGATGAAGGCGAGCCTGGGCGAGCGCGTCAAGGACGTCAAGGTGACGCTGCGCCTGACCGATTCGCCCGCCTGCCTGGTGGCCGACGAGCACGACCTGGGCATGAACCTGGCCCGCATCCTGAAGGCGGCCGGCCAGGAGGCACCGGTGTCGAAGCCGATCCTGGAAATCAACCCCAGCCATCCGGCGGTGCTGCGGCTGCAGTACGAAGACAAGAACTTCGACGACTGGGCCGCGGTGCTGTTCGACCAGGCGCTGCTGGCCGAAGGCGGCACGCTCGACGACCCGGCGACCTTTGTCAAGCGCATCAACCAGTTGATGATGGCGATGAGCGGCAACTGATCTCGGCTACGAGTCAAGGCTGAATGCAGAAGCGGCGGGGTTTGGGCCTCGCCGCTTTTTTTCGGACACGTATGGACGCGTCTAAGCTTGATTCGTAGGTGGTGGTGACAAAAGGATGTTATGCGCTTATGTTGGAGGTCATCAACCACCACCCCCGAAGAAGGCTGCCATGCACGCTCAGACAGAAAACCAGTTTGTCGTTCAGGCGGCTCTGGAAAAGGCCGAGAAGGTCATTGAAAGCGAATCAACGATTGCTCTGACGCGTCGGGAATCGTTGAGGTTGCTGGAGATGATCGAGAACCCGCCGCCGCGCAATGAGAAGTTTCTGCAAGCACAAGCCCGTTATCAGAGCTTGAAGAACGATGCTGGTTCTACCTATTGACGGCAGGCATGATGCTATTGCGCCTGCGGCAAGTAGATCGGGTCGGGCACCTTCGAGCCGAAAAGCGTCTTCTTTCTTTTGTTGGCCCATCTGTCGAAACGCTGTTTAAGACGCCGTTCCACTGACCACCACCAAGTGTTAAACACCTCGGTCCCTACAGGCTCATCCTGATGCTCTGCTGGGAAGCGGGCGTCTACCACCTTGAGAAAGAGGACGGACGCTGTCCAGAAGTCCTCTGCAGTGCTGGAGGTCAACATCTTGTTGAACCAGTGTTTGCTCCATCTATACCGTTCCATTGCATACTGACTGGACCGTGCCGCTGTGACGAGAAGACCCTCGTCTCCCGCGAAGTTTGCAGCGACTTCGCTTGCGAGACGCTCATCGTTAGAGAAGCCCGCCACCGTGATTGCACGCGCGAGGTCAACGGGAAGTAGGGAACTCAGCCTATCATCGACATAAGCCTTCAGGATTGCTGCCTTGCCGGTGTAAATTGCAGTCGCGGCCTCAAGAGCGAGTTCTTGGTCATTGCTGCAGGCATCCAACCGCGCAAACCGCAGTCGGTTGACACTCACGCCGTCGGCCGACCACCAAAGCGCTACGGCTTCCAGCGGTAGGCCGGCCAGCGTGTATTGCACTCGCACAAAGGACGTGTCTTCCTGAAGTAAGGTCAGTAGTTCGATCCCCTTCGATGACATCTCGCTGTGCGTCAGAGCGCACGCTATGTAGATGCCGAAATTGCGCAGCGCCCGCCGACGAAGTGCGGTAGCTCCACTCAGGAGATCGATACGCGGAAGGATTTCATGTGCAGCGACCATACCAATCCTGGCGGCCTCAATGAGCGCGACGGATCCCCTGATGTGCTCATAAGTAGGTGGCGAAACCGCCCAGGACGTCCATCCTGATGCGACGACGGCCTCAAGGGCCTCGGGGTCGCCCGTGATTCCGGCCAGGTGGAGGGCAGCGGATCGCACAAGCGTGTGAGGGCTGGCAAGCAGTGCTGGCAGTATGCTTGCGAAGCCAGGAAAAGGTTCATTGTCCATACGGCCGGCCAGGACAAGAGGTACCGCCACACGCAGGTCAGACGGGTCGTGCAGGCGCACGACATCCATCAACTGCGACGGCGAACCATCCTTGACGAGCCGCAGCAGCTCCAGCCAGATCCGGTTCGGATCAGAGATTGCCTCTACGCCGGCAAACTGCTCTTGCGGCGACAGATGTGGTAATGCAGCTAGCAAAAGCGCTTGCTGCACGTGGCCGACAGATTCGTTATCAACGCCAGCATGATCACGGCTCAGGGAGATGCTCAGTGCCAGCAGACGAGTGGCCAACGCGCTATCGATTAGGGCTGCATCATTCAGAGCAGCCCAAGTCGCTTGGCGCAACGGAAGGCCCCGCCGGTTCGGGAGAGCAGTGAGAAACTCGCGATGCTTTCGTACAGCGACCTCCGGCGAGAAGCGGACCAAGCCGGGCAGTGCTGACTCTACGAAGTGATCGTGCTCGTTCATGCCCATAAAGAGCTTGAGCTGGCCGACGTCCAGTTGCGTGTACTTGCATGCCGTATCGTCGATATTGTCAGGGCGATCGCTGTCCGGGTCGCATGGGTCCGTCGCACAATACGACTCCACGCGCCGCCAGGAAGTAAACCGATCGCGGTCTTTGGTCAATTCGAGGACAAGCTTGTGGGCCTTTGCAGAGTCGACGAGGGTCCCTGTGGCGCGCAGCAGTGTCACCGCTGCCCATCGTCCGGCTACGGACGTGCCAGGTGACGCGAGTCGTGTCGCGTGAGCCAACAACTGGTCACGAGTGGCGAGCCAATCGCGGCGGTTGAAAAGGATCAGACTGGACAGCTCATCGTGCGGCGAAAAGGGCGTGGGTGTCAGTGCCATCGAGAAGCTTGCACAGGCAAGACTGCTTGCGAAGCTCTCTAGAGGCATGCCGGAGCAAAATTGCAGGGCGAGCTGGATCAATCGATGCGGGCTTGCTTGTTGGCGTATCAATCGGGACAGATACTCACGCTCGACCTCGTTCAGGCTGTTGATTCGCCGGTCACGTTCCGCTTCGGCATCACGCCGTTCGTCGTCAAGCGAGCTTTGGGCGTGCTGGACCTTGTAGTCGACACGGACGTCGGGCCACCAATAGCGCAACCATTTGTCTAGGAAGGGCTGCATTTCCATCCAAACTTCCGGGTGGCGCTTGATGGCGTGTAACGAGTTCTCCAGCCAGTCGGCATTGGGTGCCGGTGTTGGTGCTATCCACAGCACTTCGCATGCTTTGCAGAAAACGCGTGCTCTGCGGAGCGCGAGCCCTTTCACCGAGGCGGTCAGCGCATCATCGGGGTTCTGCAATTGCGCGAAACCGACCAAGAGAGCCACGCTGATTTGCTCTGGCATTTTCTGATCCAAGCATGCAATGGTAAGCGCCGCGATGGTGGCATCAGCAGTCTGGTGCAACGCTGCAATTGGCTCCAGGACGGTCTGCAACGCTTCTTGGGCATCTCTGCCATTGCGTATTGCCGTACGCAGTTCTTCTATGACAGCAAGGCCAAGGGCGTACGTGAGGCCTTGCTCGCGCAATGTGTACCGATGTGGCTCGCCTTTTACCCACTGGAAGAAGCGCCCTTCCGCCGCTGGTTCGAGCTTGTCAAAGACGGTGAGGTCATCGGTAACTTCCGAGCGAACGCGCGCGAGGATGTCTCTCGCGTGAGCCTGAAGCATGTCGGCGAATTCCACAGCCGAGTGGCCGTCGGACCGTTCGCGGTCTAGCATCCGAAGGTGTTCGAAAAGCAGCCACGTTACGCTGAGGGCTTCCAGGCTTTCCAACGTGTCGGCGTCTAGCAGTGTGAGCGCGATTCCGAGCAGGCGTTCATGCGATGACTTGTTTGGCTTCAGTCTTTCGGGTGACATGCCATGCGTCGATCCCGTCGACACATCGGCTGAACATGTCGATTTTCCGTAGAAAAATAAACATGTCCTGTCGTTTGGCAACGCTCAAGTGGCGTCTTCAGCATCGAAATCGTCGAAATCCCCGTACCAGGCATCCCGCAACTCGGTGGCTTTGACCTGTGCTGCTCCCGGCCATGTCTGCATCCAGGCCAGCACGGTCTGACGTTGCGCTTCTGTGACGGAGCCTTTGCCGGCGACGACAATCCCACTGGTCGACAAGGTCGGTGCGCTGCCGCCCAGCCCGCCGACATAGAGGTCGTTGGCCTCGAACATGCCGATGGCTGAGTCCAGGAAGGCATGCAGTTGGTTTTCCGTCAATGCCGGTTCAAAGCACACCCAGAAGGAAAAGCCGAGTTCCTGAAACTCGCCTGCATGGTGTTTCTTGCGCTGGCGACGGTTCCAACGCGACAGTTTTCTTTGGGATGGTGAAGTGGACATCCTTCCTCCGGATTCAGTGGATTTCTCGATAACGTGGTGGGCGGACGAAAGCTCATCCCTCTTGGTATGCCCGCTCCAGTAGCGGCTTGGCGCGTTCGAGATCGGCAGCGCTGCGCAGGCACAGTTCCAAGTCGCCTGTGCCCCAATGGCCGATCTGCCGCACGTCGCGGCTGAAGCCTTCTTCCTGCGTCACGGTGTTGGGGTTGAGCTTTAGTATCACCAGCATCTTGTTCGGGTACATCACCACGCTGGCGAAGTTCTTGAGCTTGCGGAAGGCCACGTATTGCTTGAGCTGCTTGTCGGTGACGTCGTCACCCAGCGCGAACACGAAAGAGCGCAGATCGGCGTAGATACCCTGAATCTCCACTGCCGCACCTTCTAGCTGTTCGGCAAAGGTCTTGTCCTTGCTTTGCGGCTTCGGGGTGGCAGAGCCGGTGTCGGTGGAAGAGGGGGGCAAAGGTCTGGCCGTTTCCGGTGCGGATTCAGCCACTGTCTGCGTATTCACCAGCTCCAGCAGCAGCAAGTCCTCGCCGAACAGCTTGTAGCGGATCAACTCGATATTGCGCGGAATCTGCTGTACCGCGTGCTGGTCGTAGCGCGTGAAATCCGCTGCTATGCACAGCAGCCGGGTGCCTGCCCACTCCACGCTATCGGCCACGTCCTTGCCTAGATTTTCCATCACCAACCAGCGGAACTCGGCCTGGTGATCGAGCAGCCAGTCCAGATAGAACAGGCCCTGGTTGATGACGTTCTCGTTACTGTGCCGCTTGTATTCGATGATGACGGGGCAGTTGTTCTCGTCCAGCCCCAGTGAATCGATGCGGCCGCGATGCGTCTTGCCGGTGGCGTATTCTGACGCTAGAAAGCGCACGCCCAAGAAGGTTTCCATCTGGCCTTCAAGCAGTCGTTGCAAATTGCGCTCCAGCGCCGCCGCCGTGGCGGTCAGTTCGGTGGCGGCGTTGTTCTGGAGCCGGAAAAGCTGAATATCGCTCATGCGGAAACCTCTTGAACCAGATTGCGGACGTTGATCTGGTCGGTGACGGCGGCGGTGATGAGGGCGGAGTGATGCTCCATGGTTGCACCCAGAGTCACAGTCTCGTCAGGCCTATAGCCATACAAGCCCTGCCAGTGCATTCAAAGCAACGGCTACCGCTGTCCATATTGCGGCTACCTTATTCAAACGTGCAGAGTCCGCAGTGGCTCGAATCAGCGCAGCCATCCATGCATCCTGTGCCGCCGAGTGGATACCAGGTTCAACTAGCCCATTACGGTCCCAACCAGGGTCAATCTTGACGCGGCTCGCCTTGAACCAGTACCACGCGGCCAACATGCCGGTGGCGATGGCCGCGAAGGTGAGCATATTCCCGAAGTACTTCATTGTTGCGTTTTCCTTTATTTTTCGGTGGCTCTGCGCACATCTATCTGGCCGATGACAGCGGCGGTGATGAGGGCTGAGCGGCGTTCTTTGAGCAGGGCAACGGCACGAATAGCACCAGCCTCTAATTCATTAAGCTTAGTTATTTTCATTTCCAAGAACGATACTATTTGCTTCTGCTCATTCAAATCAGGCGCTGGAATCCGAAGGCGACCTAATTGGTCACAAGTTATTGCGCCTTTTGTACTTCCAGCCCCTTCGCTCTCAATCCGGAGATGATCGTAAGCAGATTCAAGGCAGCGAAGCAAGAAAATAGGGGCTAATTGCTCCATGTTCGGTTTGATGTAGGCCAAATGTTGATTGACGGTTGCTGTAAATTGAAGCTGCGTCGCCATTCCCCGAGTTTTTCCTTGGCCTGTTATTCCGATCAAGATGGCAGGTGGGCTAATTATTGGTAGATGGCATTCACTGAGCGCCTTCTCTGTCACGAACCGTTCTGCTTCAGTGACTTCTTCTTGGTTAACCACTGAACTGTTGAGCCAAGGAAACCCTTCATCTGCCCAGTAATCAGGGTTATCACGATTGGGAGTAGAACCGTTCCCGATTTTTGCAAAAAACTTCAGTGGGCGTACCCCCCAATGCGCCGGCACTTCCCCCAGCCATGCCACGCCGGAATCCTTCATCGGGGCCTTGGGATTGAGCCCCTTGGTGACGGCGTGGGAGATGATGGCCTTGCGCTTTTCGGCCAGCAGGGCAATGAGCTTTTCCTGCTCGGCAATCAGCGCGTCGATCGTGGCGGTTTCGCGGTCGAGGAAAGTGGCGATGGCTCGTTGTTCAACCACTTCCGGAATAGCCAGCATAATATTTTTCATCTCTGAATAGTGCGTACTCCAAAGATCAGCGACTATGCCTTTCCCATATCTATAAAACTCCTCTTGGAATGGCACGCTACGCAAGAGGTGGTGAGCAAACCCAGCATCAAATTCAGCTAATGGACGGAGAACAGTATTGATAAGAGAAACCGAACCATCTTGGGGTGCTGTACCAGAGGAATCTTTGCGATCTGACCGACTATTGATAACAAAATCACCAGCAATAACTTTTTTGCGGTTATCTCCATCGTCAGTCTTTGCTGCCGTTTCCAACTGCGGAACTATGCCGAGCTTTGTGACCGACAGCGGCACGAAGTCCTTATCACTGACCTTTTCTCGGCGCTCTTCAAAAAAATAGCCCAATCGATGAATTACCCAATGCGTCGGCACCGGACCCAGCCATTCCACTCCGCTGTCCTTGTACTTCGAATACCTCGGCAAACTCACGATGTCTCCTCGTCATCCCCCCCGCCGCCTGGCCAGGATGGTGATGTTGTGGGTCCACGGCAATTGTCTCAGCAGTGCTGAGACTTTTTCGTCTCCTCGGTAGGTTTCGTAGAATTTCCGCATGCGGAACAGATTGGGCCGGGTGAAGCCGCGCAGGCCCGGGTGCTCCAGTGCGATACGCCCGGCGAGGCGCTTGACCACGCCATCTCCCCATGCCGCCGCTGCGATCTTGCGGCTGATGATCGAGTCCACCTGCCAGTACAATTCGATCAGCACGGTGTTGACCGCCTGCATGGCCTGCTGGCGTGTGCCGGCGATGAGTCCGAGGATTTCGCCGAAGCCGTCGGCGTCGGCCGCCAAATCCTTCAGATAGCGCGGCAGACTCACGATAGTTTCTCCTTGCGCGCAGCCTTTACGGTCGTGCTCCAGAATGACTCGTTTTCCCAATCGGCAGGGAAGCCCATGTGGGGACGGGAAACCTGAGGGTAGCGGTCGAGCAGTTGTACGAGGCGTTCGGCCCACTGGCTTTCCGGGGAGACCCGTCTCATCAGCGATTCGATGACGACAAGTTGCAGGTAGAGGCGGCGGCGTGGGCTGAGTGTTTGCTTCGGATGCAGGTGAGCGCCCGTCGCGATGTGCTCCGGCACTACCGGCCAATATTCGGGCGGCCGCTTCGGAATCTCAGGACGGCTGCCGAACTCGCGGTTCCATACACGTGAGTGGTGGGCGCAGAGGTTGCGCAGATCGGAGAGGCTGCGGAACCAGGATTTGAGCAAGGTGTAAGGCCAGCCGAAATGCGCCTGAATGCGCTGCGTATCCTGAGGCAGCCGCAGGTTGGCAAAAAGCGTCGAGACCTCCTTGAAGGTGAGCAATTCGACAGCCATCCAGATGGGTGGCTGCGGTGGTGCCGAGCGGTATTTGTTCCGGTAGTGCGCGAGAAAGGCTTCCACATCTCGCGCGCGTGCTTCCGACTCCAGTTTCTCGATCAACCAGTCATGCCGGTAGCGGGAGTCGAACACCGTAGCGGCCAGATAACCATGGGGGCCGTGATGTTCGCCCAAGGTGTTCGCGAGTTGGGTACGCAAGGCAATTTCGAGCCGTTCGATGGCATCGAGCAGGTGTAGACGAAGCTCTCGGTCGAAGATGTACAGGTGGAGCACGTCGGCAAAGCTCGTCCCCGGCAAGAAGGAGTGCTTCTGCTGGTTCGGCAGGTAGAACGGCCGGGTATAGGCCGACAAACGGTAGTAGCTGATGTTGGCCAGATAATGTCTGGCCTGCTGTTCGTCGGGAATGGCGAGCCCGCGCTGGAGCAGAATGCTTAGATGTTCGTCGAGGCTGACGGCGGGTTTGTCGTAGAGACTCATCGGCAACCCCTGGACGTAAAAAACCCGCCAGAGTGTGCATCGTTGAGAGGCATGGCGGGTGTGTTGCCGCGAAGTATACCCGAGAAGTTACCTGAAGGCAATCTCCTTGCTCGAACGGCCGTACCGTTCCGCGAGACGAATTCATCCGTATTTCGATGGCCGGTGGGGATGATGGTCTTGCTCATTCCGCCAACTCCCCCAGCATCCGCATGATGTTGGCCGACACAGCCTTCAGGTCCTCGTCGATCGCATGCAGGCTGCGCGGCGGCTCGAAGACGTAGAAGTGGCGGTTGAACGGGATCTCGTAGCCGACCTTGCTCTTGTCTTCGTCGATCCAGGCGTCGGGCGCGTGCGGCAGCACTTCGCGGCGGAAGTATTCGCCGATGTCTTCGGTCAGCGGCACGTTCTCGGTGTCGCGCAGGGCGCTGTCGGGCTGGGGTTTGCCTTTCTGCTTGCCCTTGAGGCCCAGCACCGCGTTGCCGGCTTCGTCACGCAGCGGGCGTTCGACGGTGAGGGTGGTGTAGCCGAATTCCTCGTTGCGGAAGATGCGTGCGACCGGCACGCGCTTGAGCCGGCCGCCTTCGGGGGCGGTTGGTGGGGTGTCGGACTCGGTGACGAGCCGGGGTTCGCCCACAGGCTGGCCGGCGGCGTCGAATACGGTGATCCATTCGGCTTCGGTGAAGTCGCCGAACAGCCGCGTCACGGTGGCAATATGCGCGTCGCTCATTTCCTTGCGCTTGGAGCCGAGGCTCTTGCGCATCTTCTGCCAGAAGCCGCTGGCGTCGATGAGCTGGACGTAGCCCCTGCGGGCTGCGGGTTTCCTGTTGGACAGAATCCAGACGTAGGTGGCGATGCCGGTGTTGTAGAACATGTCGGTGGGCAGGCCGATGATGGCTTCCACCAGGTCGTTTTCCAGCACGTAGCGGCGGATTTCGCTTTCGCCGCTGCCGGCGCCGCCGGTGAATAGCGGCGAACCGTTGAGCACGATGCCGAAGCGGCTGCCGCCGTCCTGCGCCGGACGCATCTTGGACAGCAGGTGCATCAGGAACAGCATCGAGCCGTCGGACACACGCGGCAGGCCAGGGCCGAAGCGGCCGTCGAAGCCTTTCTGCTCGTGTTCCTGGCGCACGGCTTTCTCGACTTTCTTCCATTCCACGCCGAAGGGCGGGTTGGACAGCATGTAGTCGAATTTGCGCCGGGCGTGGCCGTCGTCGCTGAGGGTATTGCCGGCGACGATGTTGGCCACGTCCTGGCCCTTGATCAGCATGTCGGCCTTGCAGATGGCGTAGGACTCATCGTTGAGTTCCTGCCCGTACATCGTCAGCCGCGCCTGCGGGTTGTGCTGCTGCAAATGTTCGCTGGCTACCGACAGCATGCCGCCGGTGCCCGCGGTGGGGTCGTAGATGGTGCGCACCACGGCGTTGCCGGGGGTGAGCACGTCGTCGTCCTCGATGAACAGCAGGTTCACCATCAAGCGGATGACTTCGCGGGGGGTTAAATGCTCGCAGGCGGTTTCGTTGGAGATTTCGGCGAACTTGCGGATCAGTTCCTCGAACACCAGGCCCATGCTGGCGTTGTCGACCACTTCGGGGTGGAGGTCGATGTTGGCGAACTTCTCGGTGACGAGGTAGAGCAGGTTGGCCTTGGCCAGGCGCTCGACCTGGGTGTGGAAGTCGAAGCGCTCGGAGATGTCGCGTGCCGCCGGCGAGAAGGTCTGGATATAGAGGCGTAGAGATTCTGGCGGATGTGGTCTTGGTCGCCGAGCAGTTTGCCCAGATCCAGCGGCGAGGTGTTGTAAAAGCTCTGGCCCGCCTTGCGTAGCAGGAAGGGGTCGGGGTTCAGGCCGGCACGGATCTTGGCCGCGAACTCGGCCAGTACCGCGGGTTTGGTGGCTTCGAGCACGCAGTCCAGCCGCCGCAGCACGGTGAAGGGTAGGATGACGCGGCCGTATTCGCTTTGCTTGTAGTCGCCGCGCAGCAGGTCGGCGACGGACCAGATGAAGGATGACAGGGTTTGGTGGTTCATGCGGTTTCGGGTGTCTTGAGCATTCCGGCTACGTATTTGATGGGCATGGGCCGGAGTAAGGGTTTTCTTGCTGCTGATTTTACGGGGGTTCTGGCGGTAGGGCAGACGGGGCTACGTCACACAACCGACACAATCGGCTTGTAGCCTGATGTCTTCCCGTAAACGGACACTTTGGCCAGCCATGGAAGACCGCAGCGATTTCAACCGCAACGAACAAGTCCTTCGCAGCATCGGGCTCGACGTCATCGACAGCTACGACGAGGAACTCGAGCAGGAAATCGACGACATGCGCCTGGGTGACGCCAGCGTGCTCGAAGCCCTGGGCATCGACGACGATGCGCCCGAGGGCGAGTTGGGCCGGCGGACCTATTTTCGTGAGTTGCTGCGTCTGCAGGGCGAATTGGTCAAGCTGCAGGACTGGGTGCAGCGCAGCGGGGAAAAGGTGGTCGTGATCTTCGAAGGCCGCGATTCGGCCGGCAAGGGCGGCGTCATCAAGCGCATCACCCAGCGCCTGAATCCGCGCGTGTGCCGGGTTGCCGCGCTGCCCGCGCCCAACGACCGCGAGCGCACGCAATGGTATTTCCAGCGCTACGTGACGCACTTGCCTGCGGGCGGCGAGATCGTGCTGTTCGACCGCAGCTGGTACAACCGTGCCGGCGTCGAGAGGGTGATGGGTTTCTGCGACGAGGATCAGTACGAGGAGTTCTTCCGTTCGGTGCCGGAGTTCGAGCGCATGCTGGTACGCTCGGGCATCCGCCTGATCAAGTACTGGTTCTCGATCACCGACGACGAGCAGGAAGCGCGCTTCCTCGCCCGCATCCACGACCCGCTGAAGCAGTGGAAGCTGAGCCCGATGGACGTGGAGTCGCGCCGCCGCTGGGAGGCCTACACCAAGGCCAAGGAGGTCATGCTGGAACGCACCCACATCCCCGAGGCGCCGTGGTGGGTGGTGCAGGCGGTGGACAAGAAGAAGGCGCGGCTGAACTGCATCAGCCATCTGCTGGGGCAGATTCCCTACGAGGCCATCCCGTATCCCGAGGTCAGGCTGCCGCCGCGCGTCTATAACCCCGACTACATCCGCAATCCCGTGCCCGACGACATGTATGTGCCGGAGCGCTACTGACGCGCGTTCGGGCTGCGATGCTCGAAACCATGGCGCCTTGCTGATGTTCATCGTCAGCAAGGCGCGTTGCTTTTGTGGAGCCCTGTTTCGACGGTGGCGGCCGACGGACAAAAATCGGGAAACGATAAACAGGGACTGATCTGTTCAGACCGTCCAGGGAGGCGCTGCAGTCCGGTGCGGGAGGTGCGCAATCGGGGTAAACGATGCTTGTCCGGAACGATGGCTGACGGAAAATTGCCGGACTATAAAAAAAAGATATAAGCTGATGCGCAAGAACCATCACGCCTCCGCGACACCCGCGGCGGCAGCCTTCCGGAACGGAACATGAGCGAGTTCATCCTCGAAACGAGCGGTCTGACGAAGGAGTTCAAGGGCTTCGTCGCCGTGTCGAATGTCGACCTGAAAGTGCAGAAGGGACATATCCACGCCTTGATCGGCCCCAATGGCGCGGGCAAGACCACGGTCTTCAATCTGCTGACCAAGTTCCTGCCGCCGACTTCGGGCACCATCCGCTTCGAGGGCCAGGACATCACCCGCGAGGCGCCGGTCGCCACCGCCCGGCGCGGCATGGTGCGCTCGTTCCAGATCTCGGCGACCTTCCCCAACCTGACGGTGCTCGAGAACGTGCGCATCGGCCTGCAGCGCTCGCTGGGCACCGAGTTCCACTTCTGGCGTTCGAAGAAGTCGCTCAGCGTGCTCGACGATCGGGCGATGGAACTGCTCGAATCGGTCGACCTCGCCGGCTTCGCCGACACGGTCACGGCCGAGATGCCCTACGGCCGCAAGCGTGCGCTGGAGATCGCCACCACGCTGGCGCTCGAGCCCAAGATGATGCTGCTCGACGAACCCACCCAGGGCATGGGCAGCGAGGACATCGCGCGCGTGGTGGAGCTGATCCGCAAGGTGTCGGCCAACCGGACCATCCTGATGGTGGAGCACAACCTGTCGGTGGTCGCCAACCTGTGTGACCGCATCACCGTGCTCACCCGCGGCAGCATCCTGGCCGAAGGGCCTTATGCCGAGGTGTCGAAGAACCCGAAGGTGCTCGAAGCCTACGTCGGCTCCGACGACATCAACGACGCCCACCACTGATCCGTTGCGAACGCAGACATGACCAGCGCTTTCCATCCCCACCCCGAAATGCTGCGGATTCACGATCTGCATGCCTTCTACGGCGAATCGCACATCCTGCACGGCATCGACCTGCAGGTGGCGCGCGGCGAATGCGTGACCCTGCTCGGGCGCAACGGCTCGGGCCGGTCGACAACGCTGAAGTCCATCCTCGGCCTGGTCGGACGCCGCAGCGGCTCGATCATGGTCAATGGCAAGGAAGTCATTGCCGAGCCGACGCATCGCATGGCGCGCTACGGCGTCGGCTACGTGCCCGAGGAGCGGGCGATCTTTTCTTCGCTGTCGTGCGAGGAAAACCTGATGCTGCCGCCGCAGGTGGCCAGCGGCGGCATGTCGGTGGACGAGATCTACAGCATGTTCCCCAACCTGCTCGAGCGCCGCAACAGCCCGGGCACCAAGCTGTCGGGCGGCGAGCAGCAGATGCTGGCGATGGCGCGGGTGCTGCGCACCGGGGCCAAGTTGCTGCTGCTCGACGAGATCACCGAAGGGTTGGCGCCGGTCATCGTCAAGAAGCTGGGCGAAGTCATCGTCGAGCTGAAGTCCCGTGGCTTCACCATCGTGCTGGTCGAGCAGAACTTCCGCTTCGCCGCGCCGCTGGCCGACCGCCACTACGTGCTCGAGCACGGGGAAATCATCGCCACCATCAGCGCCGAGGAACTGCCTGGCCGCATGGACTGGCTGCACCAGACGCTTGGGGTCTGAGCGGGATGCCGCACAGCCCTGCGTATCACAACCGAGAAGGAAGAGACGGGAGATCATGATGCAGATGAAGAAGCTGACGACCCTGGCCTGCGCGGCCGCCTTTGCAACGCTGTCCGGTGCCGCGAGTGCGCAGATTTCCGGCAACACGGTGAAGATCGCCGTGCTGACCGACATGTCGGGCACTTACTCCGACGTGGCCGGG
Organism: Thauera butanivorans; assembly: GCF_048398245.1. Lineage (NCBI taxonomy): Bacteria > Pseudomonadati > Pseudomonadota > Betaproteobacteria > Rhodocyclales > Zoogloeaceae > Thauera > Thauera butanivorans. Next base: position 3,211,734 of record NZ_CP183038.1, on the reverse strand, counting down.
CCGGGCGCGGTGCTCGCCACCCAGATGGCGATCGACGACTTCATCGCCGAGGCCAAGCCGGCGTTCAAGGTCGAGATGGTGTCCGCCGACCACCAGAACAAGGCCGACATCGCATCGAACAGGGCGCGCCAGTGGTTCGAGCGCGACGGCGTCGACACCGTGACCGAGCTGGTGACGACTTCCACTGCGCTGGCTGTGATGAAGATCGCCAAGGAAATGGACCGCATCGCGCTGATGAGCGGCCCGGCGTCCACGCCGATCACCAACGAGCAGTGCAACGACCGCACCGTGCATTACACCTACGACACCTATTCGCTGGCCAACGGTACGGCCAAGGCGGTGACGCAGCAGGGCGGCAAGAACTGGTTCTTCCTGACCGCCGACTACGCCTTCGGCCAGTCGCTGGAAAAGGATTCGTCGGCAGTCGTCGTCGCCAACGGCGGCAAGGTGCTGGGTTCGGTGCGCCATCCCTTCCCGGCGTCGGATTTCTCGTCTTTCCTGCTGCAGGCGCAGGCTTCGGGCGCGCAGATCATCGGCCTCGCCAACGCCGGTGCCGACACCACCAATGCGATCAAGCAGGCCGCCGAATTCGGCATCACGCCGAAGCAGCAACTGGCCGGGCTGCTGATGTTCATCTCCGACGTGCATTCGCTGGGTTTGCAGAACGCCCAGACCATGTACCTGACCACCGGCTTCTACTGGGATTTCGACGATGACACCCGGGCCTGGTCGAAGCGCTTCTTCGACAAGCACAAGAAGATGCCGACGATGGTGCAGGCGGGCCAGTACTCGTCGGTGCTGCACTACCTGCGCGCGGTCAATGCCGTCGGCTCGGACGACGCGGGCAAGGTGATGGAGCAGATGAAGAAGACGCCGATCAACGATTTCTTCGCCAAGAACGGCCGCATCCGCGAGGATGGCCGCATGGTGCATGACATGTATCTGGCGCAGGTCAAGACGCCGGACGAGTCGAAGGGGCCGTGGGACTACTACCACATCCGCGCGACGATTCCGGCCGAGGAAGCCTTCCTGCCCTTGTCCGAATCGGTCTGCCCGCTGGTTAAGAAGTGATCTGATCGCGGAAAGAACCGCACTTCGCTGCGCACCGGAACGGCTTGGCCGTTCCGGTGCGGGAGTCTCGTATGGAAATATTCGGTGTCCCCAGCGCGCTGCTCGGCAGCCAGTTGCTCGTCGGGCTGATCAACGGCTCGTTCTACGCCATCCTCAGCCTCGGCCTGGCGATCATCTTCGGCCTGCTCAACATCATCAACTTCGCCCACGGCGCGCAGTACATGATGGGGGCGTTCGTCGCCTGGATCGCGCTGACCAAGTTCGGCGTCAATTACTGGGTGGCGCTGTTGCTGTCGCCGATCATCATCGGCGCCCTGGGCGTGGTGATCGAGCGCACGATGCTGCGCAAGCTGTACAAGCTGGACCATCTCTACGGCCTGTTGCTGACCTTCGGCCTGGCGCTGATCTTCGAAGGCCTGTTCCGCGACCAGTACGGCATCTCCGGCCAGTCCTATCCGGTGCCTGAACTGCTGCAAGGGGGCATCAACCTCGGCTTCATGTTCCTGCCGATCTATCGCGGCTGGGTCGTGGTGGCGGCGCTGACGGTGTGCTTCGGCACCTGGTTCGTCATCGAGAAGACCAAGCTCGGCGCCTACCTGCGCGCCGGTACCGAGAACCCGCAGATCGTGCAGGCGCTCGGCATCAACGTGCCGCTGCTGATCACCTTCACCTACGGCTTCGGCGTCGCGCTGGCGGCATTTGCCGGCGTGCTGGCGGCGCCGGTCTATCAGGTGAATCCGCTGATGGGCGCGAACCTGATCATCGTCGTCTTCGCCGTGGTGGTGATCGGCGGCATGGGCTCGATCATGGGGTCGATCCTGACCGGCCTCGGCCTCGGCCTGATCGAAGGCCTGACGCGGGTGTTCTACCCCGAGGCCTCGGCGGTGGTGGTGTTCGTGATCATGGTGATCGTGCTGCTGGTGCGGCCGGCCGGCCTGTTCGGCAAGGCTTGAGCGAACAGGGAAAGAGACAGGGGAAAAGAGACAGATGAACAACACGAACTCGATGTTCGCCCGCGCCACGCCGTTGCTGTTCGGCGTGCTGTTCGTGATCGGGCTGGTTGCGCCGTTCGCGATGTATCCGACCTTCCTGATGAAGATCCTCTGCTTCGGCCTGTTCGCCTGCGCGTTCAACCTGCTGCTGGGCTTCGTCGGCCTGCTGTCCTTCGGCCACGCGGCCTTTCTTGGCAGCGCGGGCTACATCTGCGGCATGCTGGTGCGCGACCTCGGTGTGACGCCGGAAGTCGGCGTCATCGGCGGCACGCTGGCGGCAGGAGCACTGGGCTGGGTGTTCGGCGTGCTGGCGATCCGGCGCACCGGCATCTATTTCGCCATGATCACGCTGGCGCTGTCGCAGATGGTGTATTTCTTCGTGCTGCAGTGGAAGGCGACCGGCGGCGAGGACGGCCTGCAGGGCGTGCCGCGCGGCCACCTGTTCGGCATCATCGACCTGTCGAACAACATCGCCATGTATTACTTCGTGTTTGCGGTGTTCTGCATCGGCTTCGCGATCATCTACCGCGCCATCCATTCGCCCTTCGGCCAGATCCTGAAGGCGATCCGCGAGAACGAGCCGCGCGCGGTGTCGCTCGGCTACGACGTGGCCAAGTTCAAGCTGCTGGCCTTCGTGCTGTCGGCCTCGCTCGCCGGCCTGGCCGGCGCGACCAAGACCCTGGTGTTCCAGCTCGCGTCGCTGACCGACGTGCATTGGCACATGTCGGGTGAGGTGGTGCTGATGACCCTGCTCGGCGGCCTGGGCACCATCCTGGGCCCCTTGGTCGGCGCGGCCACCATCGTCTCGCTGCAGACCGAGCTGGCCGATTCGGTGGGCTCGTGGGTGACCGTCATCATGGGTGTGATCTTCGTCGTCTGCGTGCTGCTGTTCCGCCGCGGCATCGTCGGCGAGCTGCAGGCGCTGATCCAGCGCGCGGGTATCCGCTGATCGGTTTTCCCGGCTGGAACAAGCCACGCTGATATCGACGATGAGCGGGGCGGCTGCGTCATGCAGCCGCCCCGCTCATCGTTTACCCCGGGCCATGCGCGTCGGCGCGACGGCGAGCTTCAGGCGAGCCGAAATGGGCATGTGTGTGGAGATGCGACATCCTCGCCTGCGGAAGGCGGACGATATCGCTACCATGCGAGGCGCGAGTGGTCGCGAAGTAGTTTTGACAATACTGATTCAGGCAAATATAGTTGGAGCAAGATTCAAATGGCGGAAACGCAGCAACACAAGACAAGGAAGCCCGCGACCCCGCTGTCGGTTCTTCAGCGTTTCAGGGTTCTCATCCGCACCGCCCAGCGGCATTCCCAGTGGATCGAGCGCCAGAGCGGAGTGACCGGGGCGCAATTGTGGGTCTTGCAGGAACTGATCGAATCGCCGGGTTTGCGCGTTGGGGAACTGGCCAAGCGGATGGCGCTGCATCAGTCGACCGCGTCCAACATGGTGGATCGCCTCGAAACCAGCGGCCTGATCCGCAAGGAGCGCACCAGCGCCGACCAGCGCGTGGTGAGGCTGTACCTGACCGACGAGGGCGAGGCCATGCTCGGGCGGGCGCCGTCACCGGCGAGAGGGGTGCTGGTCGAAGGGCTTCGCCTGCTCGATGAAGAAGAACTGCAGCGCCTGCAGAACGAGCTGGACGGGCTCCTGTTGCAGATTCGCGATCTGGACGAAGGTTTCGGTATGCAGCCCCTGCCGTTTACCGAATGAGTTTCACTGTGTCGAGGTGCCGTCTGGCGCCACGGATGCAGACAGCAGCTTGAGCGGCCTTCGGGCCGCTCTTTTTTGTGCGCCGCCGTCCCAAGGCAAAAAGCGCCCCCGCAGGGGCTGCGGTCTTCGCAGCGGTGGAGCGTGGCGCTCTTCTGCTGCCCATCCGGCCCTCCGTCCTGCCTGGCGGGTGCCGGAAGCGGATTCGTGCTTTCCAGGCGGCCGGGAGTGGCAGTATATTGCTGCCGTGCACAATCCTATCGACGGGGATGAATCATGCAGACGACGGCTGTCATCGACCATATCGTCCGGTGGCTGAGGGACTACGCTGTAAAGGCCGGTGTGAACGGCTTCGTGGTGGGCGTGTCCGGCGGCATCGATTCCGCTGTGGTTTCCACGCTGGCCGCGAGGACCGGGCTGCAGACACTGGTGCTGGAAATGCCGATTCGCCAGAAGCCGGACCAGGTCAGTCGTGCCCAGGAACACATCGGCCAACTGAGAGAGCGTTTCAGCAATGTGGAAGAGCAGTGGGTCGACCTGAGTGCCACGTTCGATGCCTTCGTCCGCGCCGTCGGCATCGACGATGAGAGCCAGCCGCATACGCATCTGGCGCTGGCCAACGCCCGCAGCCGGCTGCGCATGATCGCGCTGTATTACCACGCCCAGCAGCATGGTTTGCTGGTGGCCGGCACCGGCAACAAGGTGGAGGATTTCGGCGTCGGCTTCTTCACCAAGTATGGTGATGGCGGCGTGGATATCAGCCCGATCGCCGATTTGCTCAAGACCCAGGTCTATGAACTGGCCAGGGCGCTGGACGTACCGCAGAGCATCCAGGAGGCGCCGCCGACCGACGGCTTGTGGGATACCGACAGGACCGACGAAGAGCAGATGGGCGCCAGCTACCCCGAGCTGGAATGGGCGATGTCGGTGTACGACAAGCACCGCGCCGAGGATTTCGACGGCCGCGAACGGGAAGTGTTCGAGATTTACCACCGCCTGCACCGTGCCATGCAGCACAAGATCAATCCGATTCCGGTGTGCGCCATTCCGCCGGAGCTGCTGCGCTGAGCTGAAAGAAACGGCGGCCAGCCGCAGCAGCGCTGCTGGCCTTCAGCCGGCCGCAGGGCTCACCAGAGCTGCCACCACGGCTTGTCGCTCTCGGGGCCGCCGGAGAAATAGACGCTGTCGGGGAAGTTGGTGCGCATCACCCGGTCGGCGTCGTCACGCAGCTGGGTCATGCCGAGCGCATCGTAGCTCTTGACCAGCAGGAACAGCGCTTCTTCGTTGACGGGCGCCTGCGGGAAATTGGCCACCGCCGTCTGGGCGCGGTTGATCGCGGCGACGTAGGCGCCACGGTTGTAGTAGTAGCGCGCGACGTGGACTTCGTGTGCCGCGAGCGAATTGATCAGGTACTGCATGCGCGCCCGGGAGTCGTCCGCATAGCGGCTTTCCGGGAAGCGGGTGACGAGGTCGCGGAAGCTCTCGAAGGCTTCGTGCGCGCCCTTGGGATCGCGTTCGGACAGATCCTGGCGCGACAGGCCGGCGAGCAGGCCGAGGTCTTCGTTGAAATTAACCAGGCCCTTCAGGTAGTAGACATAGTCCACGTTGGGGTGGTTGGGGTGAAGCTTGATGAAGCGGTCCGCCGCGGCCAGTGCCAGTGCCTGCTCGCCCTGCTTGTAATACGCGTAGGCGACTTCGATCTGGGCCTGCTGTGCGTAACGGCCATAGGGATAGCGCGCTTCGAGTTTTTCGAACATCTGGATGGCGCGATCGTAGGCGCCCTCGGACATCGAGGTCTTGGCTTCGGAATAGAGCCGCTGTGCGTTCCAGCCGGTCGTCTCGTCGATCTGCTCGGGCAGCAGACCGCAGCCGCCGAGCATCAGCGCGCCGATCAGCGCCGCTTTTCCCGCTACACTTCCAAGGGTGAACCTGGCCATCGAAAAAACTCGCGTGAATGAACGCGTCGATTATATAGCAGCGGACGAGTCGAGCCCGTTCGCGGTGCAGACGATTCCTGTCGACCTGGCGGGGCTGCGGCTGGACCAGGCGCTCGCCCGGCTTTTCCCCGAGCATTCCCGCAGCCGCCTGCAGGCCTGGCTGAAGGAGGGGCGCATCCGTGTCGATGGTGCGTCGCCCGATGCACGCAGCAAGGTGCATGGCGGCGAGTGCGTCGAACTCGACCCCGCGCCCGCTCCGGCACCGGGGAGCGAACAGCCCGAGGACATTCCGCTGCAGGTGGTGTTCGAAGACGCGCACCTGCTGGTGATCGACAAGCCTGCCGGGCTGGTGGTGCATCCGGGCAGCGGCAACTGGAGCGGAACCCTGCTCAACGCCTTGCTGCATCATGCCCCGGCGGTGGCGGAGGTGCCGCGCGCCGGCATCGTGCATCGGCTGGACAAGGACACCAGTGGCTTGCTGGTGGTGGCGAAGACGCTGCAGGCCCAGACCGATCTGGTCCGCCAGTTGCAGGCACGTACGGTGAAGCGGCATTACTGGGCCTTGGTGCAGGGGGTGTTGCGTTCCGGAGGGAGCGTCGACGCGCCGATCGGGCGACATCCCGCTCAGCGGACGCGCATGGCGGTGGTCGGCAACGGACGCCCGGCGCTGACCCATTACGTGGTGGCCGAGCGTTTCGCGAAAACGACCTTGGTGGAGTGCCGGCTCGAAACGGGGCGCACGCACCAGATCCGGGTTCATATGGCACACATCGGCCACGCGCTGGTGGGCGATCCGGTCTATGGGGGGCGGCGCTTGCCCGACCCGGCATGTGAAGGTTTTGCCCGCCAGGCCCTGCATGCCTTCCGGCTCGGCCTGTTGCATCCGGCCAGCGGCGAGTTCATGCAGTGGGAAGTGCCGATGGCAGCCGATTTCGCCGCGCTGCTGCAGCGCGTGAGGGCAGGGACATGAGCAGCGCATCGGACGGAACCGTCGCCGGCGTGATCCGGCCCGACTGGACCACGCCGGCGAACGTGCGGGCCTTGCTGACCACACGCCTCGGTGGCTGCAGTCGGCCGCCATATGACGGCTTCAACCTCGGCGAGCATGTCGGCGACGAGCCGCAGGCGGTTGCGCGCAATCGGGCGATGCTGAGGGAATTGCTGCCGGCCGAGCCCTTATGGCTGTCGCAGGTGCATGGTTGCGCGGTGGCCGACGCGGACATGCCGGTGGCGGGTGTGCCGGCCGCCGATGCGGCGGTGGCGCGCGAGCCGGGGCGGGTTTGCGTCGTCATGACGGCCGACTGCCTGCCGGTGCTGTTCTGCGACGACGACGGTTCGGTGGTGGCGGCAGCCCACGCAGGCTGGCGAGGCCTGGCGGGCGGCGTGCTCGAGGCCACGATCGCGAAGATGGCGGTTCCGCCCGCTCGCCTGCGGGCGTGGCTGGGACCGGCGATCGGGCCCGGCAGCTTCGAGGTCGGCGACGAAGTGCGTGAGGTCTTCGTCGCCGCGGATCCGGGTGCTGGGCGGGCCTTCGTGCCGACGCCGGCGCCGGGGAAGTGGCTGGCGGACCTGTTCATGCTGGCGCGCAGACGCCTGCAGGCGGCGGGCGTCGGGCGCATCGAAGGCGGCGGCGTGTGCACGGTGAAGGACGCCGAACGTTTCTACTCATACCGCCGGGACCGGCGCACCGGGCGTTTTGCCTCCATCGTCTGGCTGGAGCCGGCGGCGCAGGTTGCCTCGCGGGGAAGGGAAGAACGGTGCGAGTGCGAAAAGCGTGCAGGCTATTGATCGGCGTCCGATTCGGCTCTATCGTTGAGCCCTCTCGATTCCCGCTCGCGCTGGCGGCGCCGCCGCGTCGGCGTTCCGAACAGCCAGAAGAACAACGCCATTGGAGCAAGACCGAAAAAAATGAAGGTCAACACGCCCCCCACGACCGTGTTTTCGGTAATGCTTGCCAGCAGCGCGACATAAAGCCAGGCGATTGCGATAAGGTACATGGCGCCATTCTACAGCCCGGTCCGGCCGGGGTAGTCGGGCGCTGACAACAAGGCAAACCCGGGCGCAGGCATGCTGTTGCCCGTGGATAGAGGAGATGAGAATGTCGGATTCCGCAGGCAGTCAGTCGACGGCAGGCATGCAGGCGATGCTGGCCGCTGGCCAGGCCATGGCGCAGAACTTCTTCGATGCGCTGGCGCGCCAGCAGGTTGCGATGCAGGATTCTTCGGGTGTCGCAGTACCCAAGCTGCCGATGCCGGAGTCCGCTGAAATGGCGCGCATGCAGCAGGCGTTCGCCGAGAAGCATGTGGCGCTGTGGTCGTCGATGCTTGCGCGCAAGCCTGGCGGAGAAGCCACGCCGGTGGTGCAGCCCGAACCGGGCGATCGCCGCTTCACCGCGCCGGAATGGTCCGAGAGCCCGGTTTTCGATTACGTCCGCCAGGCCTATCTGCTGAACGCCGGTTTCCTCAAGGAGATGGCCGAGGCGCTGCCGATCGCGGACGGGCGCGCGAAGTCGCGCATCCAGTTCCTGACCCGCCAGTACATCGAGGCGCTGGCGCCGACCAATTTCGCCGCGACCAACCCCGAGTTCATCAAGACCGCGATCGAGACCAAGGGCGAGAGCATCGCGCAAGGCGTTCGCAACATGCTCGGCGATCTCGAGAAAGGCCGCATCTCGATGACCGACGATGCCGCCTTCGAGGTCGGGCGCAATCTTGCGCTGACGCCCGGAGCGGTGATCTTCGAAAACGAGTTGATGCAGCTGATCCAGTACGCTCCGCTGACCGAGAAGGTCGCGCAGGTGCCGCTGCTGATCATCCCGCCGTGTATCAACAAGTTCTACATCATGGATCTCCAGCCGGAGAACTCGCTGGTGCGCTTCATCATCGAGCAGGGTTTCACGGTGTTCCTGGTGTCGTGGAAGAATCCGCGTCCGGAGTCCGGCGGCCATCATACCTGGGACGACTACCTCGACAAGGGGCCGCTGACGGCGCTCGAGGTGGTGCGTGCGGTGACGCGGGTCAAGAAGCCGAACGTGCTCGGGTTCTGCGTCGGTGGCACCTTGCTCACCTCGGCGCTGGCGGTTGCGCGTGCCAGGGGGGAAGAGCCGGTCGCCAGCCTGACCTTGATGACGACCCTGCTCGATTTCGCCGATGCCGGCGAGATCGGCTGCCTGGTCGATGAAGCGAGCGTCACGGCTCGCGAAGCGACGATCGGCAAGGGCGGAGTGCTGCGCGGCCAGGAACTGGCCAACGTGTTCTCGTCGCTGCGCGCGAACGACCTGATCTGGCAGTATGTCGTCGGCAACTACCTGAAGGGCAAGACGCCTCAGGCTTTCGACCTGCTGTACTGGAATTCCGATTCGACCAATCTGCCCGGCCCCTTCCTGGCCTGGTACCTGCGCAACATGTATCTCGAGAACAACCTGCGCGTGCCCGGCAAGCTCAAGATGCTGGGCGAGAAGATCGATCTCGCGAAGGTGGACATGCCGGCCTATCTGATGGCCGCGCGCGAGGATCACATCGTGCCGTGGAAGAGCGCCTATCTGGCGCGCAACCTGCTCGGCGGCGATACCACCTACGTGCTCGGGGCCAGCGGCCACATCGCCGGCGCGATCAATCCGGCCTCCAAGAACCGCCGCAGCTACTGGACTTCCGATGCCCGCCCGACCGATCCGGACGAGTGGCTGGAGCAGGCCGGCGAGCAGAAGGGCAGCTGGTGGTTGCACTGGATCGAATGGCTGAGGCAGCATGGCGGCAAGCAGGTCGCCGCGCGTGGCCGCCTGGGCAGCACCAAGTACGAGCCGATCGAACCCGCGCCGGGACGCTACGTGAAGGAGCGCGCCTGAGCGGCGGAAGGCTGATCGATCAACGGGACCGCAGTGAGTGGGGAGGGCGCTGCCCGGTCCATGTTCCACCCGCCCCGATAAGAAACCCCATCAAGGGAGAGGAGAAATTCATGTCGAGAGTTGCACTGGTCACTGGTGGCATGGGCGGTCTGGGCGAGGCGATCTGCATCAAGCTCGCAGCTTTGGGCTACAAGGTCGTTACTACGCATTCGCCTGGCAACAGCAAGGCGGCCGATTGGCTGCAGACGATGAACAACATGGGCTATGGCTTCAAGGCCTATCCTTGTGACGTCGCGGATTTCGATTCCGCAAGGGCCTGCGTCGAGCAGGTGACGGCGGAAGTCGGTCCGGTGGATGTGCTGGTCAACAATGCCGGCATCACCCGCGACATGACCTTCAAGAAGATGAGCAAGGCCGACTGGGATGCGGTCATCAGCACGAACCTCGATTCGGTGTTCAACATGACCAAGCAGGTCATGGACGGCATGGTCGAGCGCAAGTGGGGCCGCGTCATCAACGTGTCGTCGGTCAATGGCCAGAAAGGCGCTTTCGGCCAGACCAACTATGCGGCTGCCAAGGCTGGCATGCACGGCTTCACCAAGGCGCTGGCACTCGAAGTGGCGCGCAACGGCGTGACGGTCAACACGATCTCGCCGGGTTACATCGGCACCAAGATGGTGATGGCGATTCCGCAGGAGATTCTCGACTCGAAGATCCTGCCGCAGATTCCCGTGTCCCGTCTGGGCAAACCGGAAGAGATCGCCGGCCTGGTCGCCTACCTGTCTTCGGAAGAGGCTGCGTTCGTGACCGGTGCCAACATCTCCATCAACGGCGGCCAGCACATGTTCTGATCCGCATCTGCGGCCCTGTGCGTACAGGCGGCATGCCCCCGAAAGGGGCATGCCGCTTTTTTTGGTGCGTGTCCCATTGCTCCGCGTATTGCGTTGCAGCAAAAATGGCCGGCAGTAGATATAATGCAGGAGCAAAGCAGCTGATGCGCTGCCGCAAGAACGCCGAGGGGGGCCGTCCGGATCGTGTTTCGTGATGGTTTCTCGGTCACGCAAACAGATCCAGAAGGATTTCAAGATGTCGCAGAAAATCGCTCTCGTCACCGGCGCCATGGGTGGTCTCGGCACCGCGATTTGTCAATCGCTGGCCAAGGAAGGCATGAAGGTCGTCGCGAACTGCCTGCCCAATTTCGACCAGAAGGAAGCCTGGCTCGCTGCTCAGCGCGACCTGGGCTTCGATTTCGTCGCTGCGGAAGGCGACGTTTCCAACTATGAATCCTGCGCCGGAATGGTCGCCAAGATCGAAGCCGAAGTCGGCCCGATCGACGTGCTGGTCAACAACGCCGGCATCACCCGCGACAAGTTCTTCCCGAAGATGGAGAAGAGCCAGTGGGATGCGGTGATCAACACCAACCTCAACAGCCTGTTCAACGTCACCCACCACGTGTCCGCCAAGATGGCCGAGCGCGGCTGGGGCCGCATCGTCAACATCTCGTCGGTCAATGGCGTCAAGGGCCAGGCCGGCCAGACCAACTATTCCACCGCCAAGGCCGGCGTGCTGGGCTTCACCAAGGCGCTGGCGGCCGAGCTGGCCACCAAGGGCGTGACGGTCAATGCGATCGCGCCGGGCTACATCGGTACCGACATGGTGATGGCCATCCGCGAGGACATCCGCCAGGGCATCATCGACACCGTGCCGATGAAGCGCCTGGGCCGTCCGGACGAAATCGGCGACCTGTGCGCCTACCTGGCGTCCGACAAGGCCGGCTACATCACCGGCGCCACCATCAACATCAACGGTGGCCTGCACATGTGCTGATGCTGCACCGTGCCATGCGCGAAATCACGGAACCCCGTCGGAAGGCGGGGTTCCGTTTTCGCAGCGCGATATAATCAGATTAGACATTCAAGACCAAAGAGCGGAGTGGCCACCGCCGAGGAGATGGGGAAATGCCCGAGCAGTCGCGCCTGATCAAGAAGTACCCGAACCGCCGTCTGTACGATACCCGCACCAGTTCGTACATCACGCTTGCCGACGTCAAGGAGCTCGTCCTCAATCACGAGGAGTTCCTGGTCGTGGACGCCAAGACCAACGAGGATCTGACACGCAGCATCCTGCTGCAGATCATTCTGGAAGAGGAGGCGGGCGGGGCGCCGATGTTCACCAGCGACCTGCTGGCGCACATGATCCGCTTCTATGGCAACGCCATGCAGGGCATGATGGGGAAGTACCTCGAGAACAACATCAAGGCCTTCACCGACATGCAGGGCAAGCTGCAGGAGCAGGCACGCTCCATCTACGGCGAGAACAGCCCCGTCGGCCAGGATCTCTGGGCCCAGTTCCTCAGCTTCCAGGGGCCGGCGCTGCAGAGCATGATGGGTGCCTACGTCGACCAGTCCAAGAAGATGTTCGAGCAGATGCAGGAACAGCTCGAAAGCCAGACGCGCAACATGTTCACCGGTTTCAAGTTTCCGAACTACGGCGTGCAGAGCGACGAAACCCCATCCGCCACCCGGCCGTCCTCCGACAAGAGCGGCTCGAACAGATAAAGACAAGCCTGCGCAGGCTTGCCGTCCCGGGCAGCCGCGCCGACCCCGACAGGCCAATCAAGCATGACCATTTTCAAGACCCCGGACCTGCCGCGTGTCGGCTTCGTATCCCTCGGCTGCCCGAAGGCGACCGTCGATTCCGAGCACATCCTGACCCGGCTGCGGGCCGAAGGCTACGCGATCACCGGCACTTATGACGACGCCGATCTCGTCGTCGTCAATACCTGTGGCTTCATCGACGCTGCGGTCGAGGAATCGCTCGACGCCATCGGCGAAGCCCTGAACGAGAACGGCAAGGTCATCGTCACCGGCTGTCTGGGGGCGAAGGACGATGTGGTGCTGGCCGCCCATCCCCAGGTGCTGGCGGTGACCGGCCCGCATGCAACCGAAGAGGTCATGCACGCGGTACACAAGCACCTGCCCAAGCCGCACGACCCCTTCACCGATCTGGTGCCGCCGCAAGGCATCCGCCTGACGCCGCAGCACTACGCCTACCTGAAGATTTCCGAAGGCTGCAACCACCGCTGCACCTTCTGCATCATCCCGTCGATGCGCGGCGATCTCGTCAGCCGCCCGATCCATGAAGTGATGCGCGAGGCCGAAGCGCTCGCCGCTGCCGGCGTCAAGGAGATCCTGGTGATCTCGCAGGACACCTCGGCCTACGGCGTCGACGTCAAGTATCGCACCGGCTTCTGGGGCGGCAAGCCGCTCAAGACCAGGCTCTACGATCTCGCCAGGGCACTGGGCGAGCTCGGCATCTGGATCCGCATGCACTACGTGTACCCCTACCCGAGCGTCGACGAGCTGATTCCGCTGATGGCCGAAGGCAGGATCCTGCCTTACCTCGACGTGCCCTTCCAGCACGCCAGCCCGCGCATCCTGAAGGCGATGAAGCGCCCGGCCAATGCCGAGAACGTGCTCGAGCGCGTGCGCAAATGGCGCAGCATCTGCCCGGAGCTGACGATCCGCTCGACCTTCATCACCGGCTTCCCGGGCGAGACCGAGGAAGACTTCGAGATGCTGCTGAACTTCCTCGAGGAAGCACAGCTCGATCGCGTCGGTGCCTTCGCCTATTCCCCGGTGGAAGGGGCGGCAGCCAATGAACTGGAAGGCGCGGTGCCGGACGAGGTGCGCGAGGAGCGTCGGGCGCGCCTGATGGACTTCCAGGAGGACATCTCCACCCAGCGCCTCGAAGCGCGGATCGGCCGCGAGATGACGGTGCTGGTCGACGACATTGACGAGGAAGGTGCGCTGGCCAGGTCGCCCGGGGATGCGCCCGAGATCGACGGCCTGGTGATCATCCCGGATGCCGAAGGCCTCGCGACGGGCGACTTCGTCCGCGTGCGGATCACCGATTGCGATGTCCACGATCTCTACGCTGAGCGGCTCGACTGATGTTGCGGCCGGCGTCAGGATGATCCGCCATGGATGAGCCTGATCCGCGGGCGCCGGCCAAGCCGCGCGTCAAGCCGCTCCACCGGCACGAGCCGGTCATCGGCCTTGCGCTGGGCAGCGGCGCGGCGCGCGGATGGGCGCATCTCGGCGTGCTGCGGGCGCTGGCGGAGGAGGGCGTCCAGCCCCGGATCATCTGCGGTTGCTCGATCGGCGCCTTCGTCGGCGCTGCCGCAGCGTCGGGCGATCTCGACAAGCTCACCCAATGGGCGGAAACGCTCAAGTGGCAGGACGTGGTCTCCCTGCTCGACGTGTCGCTGCGCGGCGGGCTGATCAAGGGCGACAAGCTCATCGGTTTCTTCGAGCGCAACTTCGTCGACCGTGATTTTTCCGATCTGGAAACCCGCTTCGCCTGCGTTGCCACCGAGCTGACGAGCGGGCGCGAAATCTGGCTGCAGGAAGGCAGCGTTTCCGCGGCAGTACGCGCCTCGATCGCCTTGCCGGGATTGATGACACCGGTGATGCACGAAGGGCGCATGCTGGTCGATGGCGGCCTGGTCAATCCCGTGCCGGTGTCGCTGTGCCGGGCGATGGGGGCAGACATCGTGATCGCCGTCGATCTCGGCTCGGACATGGTGGGCCGTGCTTTCCAGCGTGCCGCGATCGAGCCGGCACCGTCGGAAGAAACCGAAGCGGGCTGGAGCGAACGCCTGCTGTCGCGATTCGGCTTCGGCAATGGCAATGGTAACGGCAGCGGCGAGGAAGCGGCGCCGTCGCTGATATCGGTCATCAGTTCGAGCATCAACATCATGCAGGTGCGGATTGCGCGCAGCCGCCTGGCGGGGGAACCGGCGGACGTCATGATCTCGCCGCGCGTCGGCCAGCTCGGGCTGATGGACTACCACCGTGCAGCGGAAGCGCTGGCCGAAGGCGAAGCGGCAGTGATGCGCATGCGGCCCCTGCTGCGCTACGTATTGGGCCGCGACGCCGATTGAACACCGCCGGATGACGGCAGCCTCGTCCGCGCGGAACGCTGAGCAGGAGTTTGGGCATGGATGAGTTCATTCAGGAACTGCAGCGGATCGTCGGCGACCGCCATGTGCTCACCGATGCCGAAGACACCGCTGCCTGCCTCGTCGACTGGCGTGGCCGCTACAAGGGTGCGGCACGTGCCGTGGTGCTGCCGGCGACGACGCAGGAGCTTGCCGCGGTGGTACGCCTGTGCGCCGCGGCGTGCGTGCCGATGGTTCCGCAGGGCGGCAATACCGGCTTGTGCGGCGGCGCGACGCCATTGAACGACGGGCGTGCGGTGGTGCTGAGCCTGAGGCGGCTCGATCGCATCCGCGCCATCGATGCCGACAACGATACCGTCACTGTGGAGGCGGGCTGCACCCTGATGAGCGTGCAGCAGGCTGCCGCCGCAGCGGATCGGCTGTTCCCGCTGTCGCTCGCGTCCGAGGGAAGCTGCACGATCGGAGGCAATCTGTCGACCAACGCCGGCGGCGTGCAGGTCCTGCGCTACGGCAACATGCGTGAACTCGTGCTCGGGCTCGAGGTCGTGCTGCCCGATGGTCGCATCTGGGATGGTCTGCGTGGCTTGCGCAAGGACAACACCGGCTACGATCTGAAGCAGCTCTTCGTCGGTGCGGAAGGGACGCTGGGCCTGATCACTGCCGCGGTGTTGAAGCTCTTTCCGGCGATACGCAGCCGCTCGACGGCCTGGATCGCGGCGCCGGACCCGCAGGCGGCGGTCGGCCTGCTCGGCTTGATGCGTGATGTCTGCGGCGACCGGGTGACGGCTTTCGAACTGGTCGGCCGCAGCGCGCTCGAACTGGTGCTGGCGCATATCCCGGGCACGCGGGCGCCGCTGCCGTCCGAAGTGGAGTGGAGCGTGCTGCTCGAACTGTCGGACAGTGCCGATGTGCCCCTCGATGAGCTGCTCGCCCGGGCGCTTGCGCTGGCCGTCGAACGGGGGTTGGCGATCGATGGCGTGATCGCGGGCAGCCTCGCGCAGGCACATGCCTTGTGGGCCTTGCGCGAGAACATCTCTGAGGCCCAGCGGATCGAAGGCTTCAGCATCAAGCACGATGTCTCCGTGCCGGTGAGCCGCATCCCGGCGTTCCTCGAACGCGCCCGCATCGCCCTGCAGGCCGTCTGGCCCGATGTGCGCATCGTCGCTTTCGGCCATATCGGCGACGGCAACCTGCACTACAATCTGTCGCAACCCCAGGCGGTCGACAATCAGGAGTTCATGTCCCGGACGTCCGAAGCGAACCGGATCGTGCACGATCTCGTCGCCGAACTCGGCGGCTCCATTTCGGCGGAACACGGACTGGGGCAGCTCAAGCGCGAGCTGCTGCCGCGCTACAAGGCGCCGCTGGAGATCGACATGATGAGGGCGGTCAAGCAGGCTTTCGACCCGGGTGGCTTGATGAATCCGGGAAAGGTGCTGCCACCTGAAGAAAAGAAGGCTTGAAGCTGAAATTGGTGTTTACAGACCGAAATCTGCATCCTATAATTCGCGCTCTTCGGTGACGGGGGTATAGCTCAGCTGGGAGAGCGCTTGCATGGCATGCAAGAGGTCAGCGGTTCGATCCCGCTTACCTCCACCAAACGAAGTAGAGTGGTTTTGCAGCACCGCAGTCCCCATCGTCTAGAGGCCTAGGACACCGCCCTTTCACGGCGATAACCGGGGTTCGAATCCCCGTGGGGACGCCATACAAGGCGTTCCAGCCCGAGTGGCTGGAAGGCAGGGCCGGCAGGAATGCCGGTTGCAGGTCAGTGCGGAGTGGTAGTTCAGTCGGTTAGAATACCGGCCTGTCACGCCGGGGGTCGCGGGTTCGAGTCCCGTCCACTCCGCCAGTTTCATTCGGGCCATGCTCGAGCAAGGTTTTCAAAGGCCGAAAATCTTGCGAAGAGCGCCAGTGGTTGCTATAATCGCCGGCTCGTTGTGGGGGTATAGCTCAGCTGGGAGAGCGCTTGCATGGCATGCAAGAGGTCAGCGGTTCGATCCCGCTTACCTCCACCAAACGAAGTAGAGTAGTTTTGCAGCACCGCAGTCCCCATCGTCTAGAGGCCTAGGACACCGCCCTTTCACGGCGATAACCGGGGTTCGAATCCCCGTGGGGACGCCATACAAGGCGTTCCAGCCCGAGTGGCTGGAAGGCAGGGCCGGCAGGAATGCCGGTTGCAGGTCAGTGCGGAGTGGTAGTTCAGTCGGTTAGAATACCGGCCTGTCACGCCGGGGGTCGCGGGTTCGAGTCCCGTCCACTCCGCCATCTCATGTCGTCAAAAAAGGGCTGCACACGCTGTGCAGCCCTTTTTTGTGCCCATTGCACGCCGTTCCGGCGCAACGAAGCCCGTAAAGAAGAAGGCGCAGCTCCGCAGTGCTTTCGCGATCGGCCGGACCTGGTGTCCTGGTGACGTCTTCGCCTCGCACGCCTGGCCGTCATGCCCGGCAGACGGGAAGCTGAACCCCGTTGCGCAGCATGGTTTCGAATTCGCCCGCCGGCACCGGCTTGCTGATGTAATAGCCCTGAATCTCGTCGCACCGCTGCTCGCACAGCAGCCGGCAGTGTTCCGCAGTCTCGACACCCTCCGCGATCACCTTGAACCGGAGATTGTGGGCAAGCACTATCACGGCTCGCACGATGGCGGCGTCGCCCGGCTCGGTGAGCATGTTGCGTACGAAGGACTGATCGATCTTCAGCGTATCCACCGGAAAGTGCTTCAGATAGCTGAGGCTGGAATAGCCGGTGCCGAAGTCGTCGATGGACAGCTTCACGCCGGCATTCTTCAATCGACCGAAGGTTGCGGTCACCTTGTCGACGTCCTGGGCGATCAGGCTTTCGGTCAACTCCAGTTCGAGCAAGTCCGGTGCAAGTCCGGTCTCGTCGAGAATCCCGAGCGCCCATTCGGCCACGTCATGCCGCAGAATCTGGCGCGCGGAGATGTTCACTGCCATCGTGGCGGCCGGCAGGCCTGCGGCGGACCATGCCTTTGCCTGCAGACAGGCCGTTCGCAGTACCCAGTCGCTGATCGGCATGATCAGGCCCGAATCCTCGGCGACCGGAATGAAGCGGCTGGGCGGCACCATGCCGAGCTCGGGATGCTGCCAGCGCAGCAGCGCCTCGCAGCCGATGATCGTGCCGCTTGCCAGGCTCACCTTCGGCTGATACACGAGCTGCAGCTGGCCGGCGGCCACGGCGCCGTGCAGGCAGGTTTCGAGCTTGACGCGCTGCTGCGTCTCCTCCTTCATCTCGTGCGTGAATTCCTGGTACATGTTGCGCCCCAGGCTTTTCGCGCGGTACATGGCGATGTCGGAACTGCTGATCAGCGCTTCGGCCGTCGTGCCGTCGTGCGGAAACATGCTCATGCCGACGCTGCCGGAAAGGTGGATCTCGCGGCCCTGCACGACGAGCGGTTGCCGCAGCGTCTCGGTGATGGCTCGCGCCACGGCGTCGGCGTCGGCAGGCGTGTGCAGGCCGGTCAGCAGGATCAGGAATTCGTCGCCGCCGTGGCGGGCGACGGTATCGCCGTCGCGCACCAGCGCCACGAGTTGCTGTCCGGCCGCCTTGAGCACGGCGTCGCCGAAGGGATGGCCGTAGGCGTCGTTGACGACCTTGAAGCGGTCGAGATCCAGGAACAGCAGCGCGAGCAGACGGCCCGTGCGGCCGGCGTGCGCGATGGCCTGCTCCAGGCGCTCCTGAAGCAGGTTGCGGTTAGGCAGGCCGGTGAGTTCATCATGCGTGGCCAGATGGCGCAGGTGCTGCTCGGCCATCTTGCGTGCCGAGATATCGTTGATGATCAGCGTACGTATGGCCTGCCCATCCTGATGCAGCGCGATGATGCGCAACTCCGCATCGAATGCGCCCCGGGCGCCGAGAAAGCGGAACATGCCGGTATCCGTGGTGGCCAGAATCGCCGCCCAATCGGCGGGGCCGCCAGGAAAGGACACCACTTCCTGGATGGAGCGCCCGAGTACCTGCCTCCGTGCCGCACCAAACAGGGTTTCGGCTGCAGCGTTCCATTCGATGATGGTGAGGCTGTCATCGAGACTGAAGATCGCCGTGTCCGTGGAATCGAATATCGCGCCTTTCAACGCCAGCGAGGCCATCTGCTGCTCCTGAGCCTGCAGTAGCTTGGCGGTGTTTGCTGCGAGCTTGCCTTCCCGATCCCTGATGGCCGCGGCCATGCGGCTGAGCGCTTCTTCCAGCAACTGCGTTTCCCGGAACCCCCCGGCGGCCGGGGTGATGATCGGTACGGTTTCCGCATCGGTGCGGCCGATGGCCGCCACGCTGCGTTCCAATGCGGTCAATGGTTGCCCGAAGCGGCGTGCCAGGCGAACCGAGATCAGCACGAGGCCCAGCCCCATCGCCAGCCCCATGCCGCCCACCTGATACAACTGGCGGCGCAGCGGGGCTTCGATCAGAGAGGCTTCGCGCGACGCAATCACCATCCAGGATGAGCCGCCCTTGAGTTCGAAGCGGCGCGCGGCGGCCCAGCGGCGCTCCTCGCCCGACTGGATTTTCCCCGTGAAGGAATGGGCGGCGGATGCAATCAGCGGCGCCAGTTCTTCCGGTACCGGCAACGGTACGCGGCCGACCTGCGGGCCGCCCAGCAGACGCGGCGCATCCCCCAGTTCGACGATCTGGAGGCGGACATCGTAATCCTTGGCGATACCCGCCAGGAAGCGATTCAGCGCGGGGATGTCGAAGTCCGCGTCCAGCACGCCGAGCAGCCTGCCGTCGTGGTCCCGAAGCGCTTTCACATAGCTGAAACCCCAGAGGGGGGTGGTGCCTGCTTCCTCGAAATGGAGGATCCATCTGTACGACGCAATCCATCTGCCCTCGGCCGGGGCCGTCACCCCTGCGCGATAGAACGGGCGGGTTCGTGGGTCGTAACCGTCGCTGGAACGTTCCTCGTGCAGGGAGAATCCGTTCTCGGTCAGCATGAAATTGCGCGTGAACCTGTCGTCGGGGCGCGTGCCCGGAAAGAGCCAGAGCAGGATTTCGCCGGTGCTGGTGCGCTCGAGGGTGCCATATTCGCCGTCCGCGGGGAGGACGATGCCGAGGTAGCTCAATTCGGGCCGCTGCTCGAATGCGGACAAGGAGCTTTCCAGGGCCGGGCGCAGGCCGGCGCCAGTCGTTCCGGACATGTACAAGGCGCGCGCGGCCGAATCCACCGTCATTTCCGCCGCGGCGGCAAGGATCCGCAGGCGCTCGATCGCCCGGTCGAGCGATTCGTCGATCTTCTGCTGCGCCGATTCTTCGGTGCTGGCGGCGCCTTGCCAGACCAGGATGGCAAACAGGGCGCAGCCGAGTGCCAGGACCACGCCGACGATGTCGAGCAGCAGTGCTCTTGCGAAGGATCGGGTTTGTCTGGCCATCACGAGGCTGGGGCGCGCATGTGCCTTGTGGAATGAAAATCCGTGGTACGGGTGGGAGGCGGCTGCACGCGCAGTGTAATGGACGTGGCGGAAATACGGTGTGCATGAGCGTATGCTGGAAAGAAATGCATTGCAGCAGAGCAGGCTGGTGCCGATGCGATTTATCCGCTAGAGTCGTGGTCCATACGCAGCGGTATGGATTCGTCCCCTGGCGGCGGCTGCATGAATCGAAATCCTGACTGGAGAATGAAGACGATGAGTATCGGCAAGATCGGTGTGGTGGGTGCAGGGACGATGGGCAACGGCATTGCCCAGGCCTGCGCAGTCGCGGGCCTGGATGTGGTGATGATGGACATCGGCGAAGCGCAGGTGCAGCGTGGCCTGGCGACGATCGCCTCGAGCCTCGACCGCCTGATCAAGAAGGACAAGCTGAGCGCCGGGCAGAAGGATGCAGCGATGGCGCGGATCGTGGCGGCGACGTCGATGCCGGCGCTCGGAGACTGCGATCTGGTCATCGAGGCGGCGACCGAGAACCTGCAGTTGAAGCTCGATATCTTTGCCAAGCTCGATGCGGCGATGCGGCCCGATGCCATCCTGGCGAGCAATACCTCGTCGATCTCGATCACCAAGCTCGCCGCGGCGACCGCGCGCCCCGGCCAGGTGGTCGGCATGCATTTCTTCAATCCGGTGCCGATGATGGCGCTGGTCGAACTGATCCGCGGCCTGCAGACCACGGACGAGACCTATGCGGCGGTCGAGGCGGTGTCGAAAGCCATCGGCAAAACGCCGGTACAGATCAAGAACAGCCCGGGTTTCGTCGTCAATCGCATGCTGTGCCCGATGATCAACGAGGCAATCTTCGCGCTCGGCGAAGGCTTGGCGACGGCGGCCGAGATCGACGAAGCGATGAAGCTGGGCTGCAACCATCCGATCGGCCCGCTGGCGCTGTGCGACCTGATCGGCCTGGACGTCGAGCTTGCCGTCATGCAAGTACTGTTCGAAGGCTTCAAGGATCCGAAGTACCGTCCGGCGCCGCTGCTGGTGGAGATGGTGGAAGCCGGCTACCTGGGCCGCAAGAGTGGCAAGGGTTTCTTCGATTACGGTAAATGATGCGTCCGGCCGGCCCCGCAGCGGACCGGCCGCAAGAAAGCGAACGCCACCCGAGGGTGGCGTTCGTCGTTTCTGCCGCATGTGTGCGCTTCGTTCAGCCGCGGCCGGAGCGCATGGCGTCGAAGAACTCGGCGTTGCCCTTGGTGGCCTTGATTTTGTCGAGCAGGAATTCCATCGCATCGATGTCGTCCATGCCGTACAGCAGCTTGCGCAGGATCCAGACCTTCTGCAGCACGTCCGGCTTGAGCAGCAGCTCTTCGCGGCGGGTGCCCGAACGGTTGACGTTGATCGCCGGATAGACGCGCTTTTCCGCCATGCGCCGGTCGAGGTGGAGCTCCATGTTGCCGGTGCCCTTGAATTCCTCGTAGATCACGTCGTCCATGCGGCTGCCGGTGTCGATCAGCGCGCTGGCGATGATGGTCAGCGAGCCGCCCTCTTCGATGTTGCGCGCGGCGCCGAAGAAACGCTTGGGCTTCTGCAGCGCGTTGGCATCGACGCCGCCGGTCAGCACCTTGCCGGAAGCCGGCACCACGGTGTTGTAGGCGCGCGCCAGCCGCGTCAGCGAGTCGAGCAGGATCACCACGTCGTACTTGTGCTCGGTCAGGCGCTTGGCCTTCTCGATCACCATCTCGGCGACCTGGACGTGGCGGGTGGCGGGCTCGTCGAAAGTCGAGGCCACGACCTCGCCCTTCACCGAACGCTGCATCTCCGTCACTTCTTCCGGGCGCTCGTCGATCAGCAGCACGATCAGCTTGACGTCCGGGTGGTTGGACGTGATCGCATGGGCGATGTGCTGCAGCATCACCGTCTTGCCGCTCTTGGGCGGGGCGACGAGCAGGCCGCGCTGGCCCTTGCCGATCGGCGCGATCATGTCGATCACGCGGCTGGTGATGTTCTCCTCGCCGCGGATCTCGCGTTCGAGCTTCAGGCATTCCTGCGGGTGCAGGGGCGTGAGGTTCTCGAACAGGATCTTGCTCTTGCATTCTTCCGGCGGGCGGCCGTTGATGCGGTCGAGCTTGGTCAGCGCGAAGTAGCGCTCGCCGTCCTTCGGCGTGCGGATCTCGCCTTCGATCGTGTCGCCGGTGCGCAGGTTGAAGCGCCGGATCTGCGATGGCGAGACGTAGATGTCGTCGGTGCCGGCGAGATACGAGGTGTCGGGGGAGCGCAGGAAGCCGAAGCCGTCAGGCAGCACTTCGAGTGCGCCATCGCCACAGATCGGTTCGCCCTTGCGTGCACGGTTCTTCAGCAGGGCGAAGACGAGTTCCTGCTTGCGCAGCCTGTTCGCGCCTTCGACGCCGCTCTCCATGGCCATCTGCAGCAGTTCGCTGACGTGCAGGGCCTTGAGTTCGGACAGGTGAAGCGCGGGGACGCTGGCGTCGCGCGGCGTGGAGTTTTCCTCGCCGGCGTTCTCGACGTCGAACAGGTCGTCTTCGATCTGCGGATTCTGGGGGGAATTACCGTCGCGGTTGCGCGCGCCGCGGCGACGAGCGCGCGAAGCCCCGCGAGAACGGGCCGGAGACTGGTCCGGCTTAGATGTTGCTGTCAATGAAGGCGGTCAGTTGAGATTTGGAAAGGGCGCCCACTTTGGTCGCCTCGATGTTGCCGTTCTTGAACAGCATCAGCGTCGGGATGCCGCGGATGCCGTACTTGGCGGGCGTGTCCTGGTTTTCGTCGATGTTGAGCTTGGCGACCTTGAGCTTGCCGGCATAGTCCTTGGCGACGTCATCGAGGATCGGCGCGATCATCTTGCACGGACCGCACCACTCGGCCCAGTAATCGACCAGAACGGGGGTCTGGGACTGAAGCACTTCGGAGTCGAAGTTGCCGTCGGTCACATAGTGGATATGCTCGCTCATGATTCCTCACATCAGGGTGGCGGGTATGGACGAGGCGGAGGTGCCTCGTCGGGGTACTGCGGGTATGGAGGGGGCAGGGCAGGCAGAGTCGCCCGGCCTGGAGAGAAGCAGGGAGCCTTCTCTCGAAGAATTTCGGCGAAACTTATGCCATGACGCGGCGCGCGTCAAGAGAGTCGATGCGCCGAAAACGATGTTTCGCTCGCGAAGCGTGGTGAAAATGCAAACGACTGCACTATATTGTCGTCTGCAGGGGCCCGAGCCCTGATCTGGCTGGAGAGAACGATGGCTTACGTAGTGACCGAATCCTGTATCCGTTGCAAATATACCGACTGTGTCGACGTCTGCCCGGTGGACTGCTTCCGTGAAGGCCCCAACTTCCTCGTCATCGATCCCGAGGAGTGCATCGACTGCACGCTGTGCGTGGCCGAATGCCCGGTGGAGGCGATCTACGCCGAGGACGACGTGCCGGCGGATCAGCAGCAGTTCATCGCGCTGAACGCCGAACTGTCGAAGCAGTGGAAGCCGATCGTCGAGCGCAAGGATGCCTTGCCGGACGCAGAGGAGTGGGCGCAGGTCAAGGGCAAGCTGGGCGAACTGAAGCGCTGACCCGCCGCAGCGACAGGCGGCCGGATGCCTTCCCGGTCACCGGCCGATGCTCTAAGATGGCGCATCGATGACGCGAACGATCCTGGGGATCGAGGCAGGGAGACGAGATGCTGGTTAGCGAAATTCTCGCGATCAAGGGCAAGGTGCTGTTCACCATTGCGCCGAACAAGAGCATCGCTGAAGCGGTGGACATCATGGACGAGCAGGACGTCGGCTCGCTCGTGGTCTTCTCGCGTGGCCAGATGGTCGGCCTGCTGACCTTCCGCGAAGTCCTGCAGGGCGTCCGGCGCGGCGCGGCGGACTGGCAGTCGCTTGCCGTCGAGGATGTCATGATCGCCGATCCGCAGACCGCGTCGCCGAACATGGAGATGGACGAGCTGCGGCGCATGATGGTCGAGCATCACCAGCGTTATCTGCCGGTGATGGATGGGCATACCTTGCTCGGCGTCGTCAGCTTCCACGACGTCGCCAAGGCGGTGCTCGAGGAACAGAGCTTCGAGAACCGGATGTTGAAGAACTACATCCGCAATTGGCCTTCACAGGAAGAGGAGGCCTGAAACAGGCGAGGGGCTGCGAAGCTCCAGAGTGGTGGCGGCTTCGTGCCGCTGCCCCTCCAATGCGTGCCGCGTGAGGCACGCAGCATCCACGCTCCGCGACACATAACAGGGGTGGGATGATCGTTGGAATGGAAGGCGGGCCACGGGGCCCGCCCGACGCCTCGGGAGGGCGGCCGGTCGAACCTGGTTCGACCCGCTTTTTTCCAACAAAAGGAGGAGATACCGTGGACAAGATCTGGCTGAAAAGCTACCCCGCCGGCGTGCCTGCCGAAATCGATCCCGATGAGTTCCGCTCGCTGGGTGACCTTTTCGAGCAGAGTGTGCACCGCTTCGCGTCGCGTACGGCCTACATCTGCATGGGCAAGGGCATCACCTACGGTGAGCTCGATCGTCTGTCGGCGCAGTTCGCCGGCTACCTGCAGGGGGAACTGAAGCTGCCCGCCGGTGCGCGCGTGGCGCTGATGATGCCCAATCTGCTGCAGTATCCCGTCGCCCTGTTCGGCGCCCTGCGCGCGGGCTATACCGTCGTCAACGTCAATCCGCTGTATACCGCGCGGGAACTCGAGCACCAGTTGCAGGATGCCGGGGCGGACGCCATCGTCATCGTCGAGAATTTCGCCCATACGCTCGAACAGGTGCGTGCGCGGGTGCCGGTGAGGCACGTGGTGGTCACCAGCCTGGGAGAGATGCTGGGTTTCCCGAAGTCGATGCTGGTCGATTTCGTCGTCCGCCGGGTGAAGAAAATGGTCCCGCCCTGGCGTCTCGACGGCGCGGTGCGCTTCAGCGACGCTCTGGCCCGCGGCGGGCGTCATCGCCTGCAGGCGGTGGAACTGGGGCACGATGACATCGCCTTCCTCCAATACACCGGGGGGACGACCGGAAAGGCGAAAGGCGCGGTCCTGACCCACGGCAACATCATCGCCAACCTTCAGCAGGCCCACGCCTGGATCGCCCCTTTCATGCACGAGGGCGAGGAGGTGATCATCACCGCGCTGCCGCTGTACCACATCTTCTCGCTGACGGCGAACTGCCTGACCTTCTTCAAGATCGGCGCGGTCAACGTGCTGATCACCAATCCGCGCGACATCCCGGGTTTCGTCAAGGAACTGGGCAAGCACAAGTTCACCACCATCACCGGCGTCAATACCTTGTTCAACGCCCTGCTGAACAACCCCGATTTCGCCAGGCTCGACTTCTCGAACCTGCGCGTTTCCCTGGGGGGCGGCATGGCCGTGCAGCAGGTCGTCGCCGAGAAGTGGCGCAAGGTGACCGGGGTTCCGCTGGTCGAGGCCTATGGCTTGACCGAGACATCGCCCGCGGTCACGATCAACCCCCTCGATCTGCCCGAATTCAACCACTCCATCGGCCTGCCCGTGCCTTCGACCGAGATCAGCATCCGCGACGATGCCGACGTCGAGCAGCCGATCGGCCAGCGCGGCGAACTCTGCGTGCGCGGGCCGCAGGTGATGCGGGGCTATTGGCAGCTTCCCGAGGAGACGGCGCGTGCCTTCACGCCGGACGGCTTCCTGCGTACCGGCGACATCGCGGTGATCGACGACAAGGGCTTCATCTCGATCGTCGATCGCAAGAAGGACATGATCCTGGTATCGGGCTTCAACGTCTATCCGAACGAAGTCGAGGACGTCGTCGCCAGCCATCCGGGCGTGATCGAGGTGGCTGCGGTCGGGGTGCCGGACGAGCGCAGTGGCGAGGCGGTCAAGGTCTTCGTGGTGCGCAAGGATCCGAACCTGACCGAGGCGGAACTGATCGCCTACTGCCAGCAGAACCTGACCGGCTACAAGGTGCCTCACCGGATCGAGTTCCGCGACGATCTGCCCAAGAGCAATGTCGGCAAGATCCTGCGCCGGGAGTTGCGCGACGGCAGCGCGACGTGAAGGGCGCAGGGCTGGGCGCGCCCGGAGCGCCGGCAAGTTTTTTTGATCACGAAGCGCTTGTGTTGCCGGCGCGTTCGTGGTTTCATTCGAAGCGCAATTCATTTCGAGCCATCATGCGTTCCGTTTCCCGTTTCTTCTCCGTCGTGGTCGTAGCCGTACGCGTAGTAGGCGTAGGCATGCGCGCGTCGTAACGGGACAGAACACTCGAACTGCAGGATTCCAAACCCCCGTCGGCGCGCAAGCCCGGCGGGGGTTTTTGCATTCTGGAGCCTCGCCGGTGATGTCGCTGAAACCAAGAAGGAGAACATCATGACTCAACTCACCGGCGCGCAACTGATCGTGCGCCTGCTCGAACGCCAGGGCGTGCAGACCATCGCCGGCCTGCCCGGCGGTGCCATCCTGCCGTTCTACGACGCCCTCTCGGCCAGCAGCCAGATTCGCCACGTGCTGGCACGCCACGAACAGGGCGCGGGCTTCATGGCCCAGGGCATGGCGCGCGTGTCGGGCGTGCCGCAGGTGTGCGTCGCCTCCAGCGGACCCGGCGCGACCAATCTCGTCACCGCGATCGCCGATGCCTGTCTGGACTCGATCCCGATGGTGATCATCACCGGCCAGGTGCCGCAGGCGATGATCGGTACGGATGCCTTCCAGGAGGTCGATATCTACGGCATCACGGTGCCGATCACCAAGCACAATTTCCTCGTGCGCTCTGCCGAGGAACTGCTCGAAGTCGTGCCCGACGCCTTCCGCATCGCCATGTCCGGCCGTCCCGGCCCGGTGCTGATCGATGTGCCGAAGGACGTGCAGAACCAGCTCATCGAAGTGCAGGAGCTGCCGCCGCCGGCCGTTGCCGACCTGCCGCCGCAACTCGACCTGGCCGCGGTCGAGGAGGCCGCGCGGATGATCAACGAGGCTGTGCGTCCGGTGCTCTACCTGGGTGGCGGCGTGATCCATTCCGGCGCGTCGCCGCTGGCCGTGCAACTGGCGGAGCAGGGCGGGCTGCCGACGACGATGACGCTGATGGCGCTCGGCGCGATGCCGGTCGATCACCCGCTGTCGGTCGGCATGCTCGGCATGCACGGCGCCCGCTACACCAACTTCGTGCTCGAGGAAGCGGACCTGTTGATCTGTGTCGGCGCCCGCTTCGACGACCGCGCGATCGGCCGTGCGGCGCAGTTCTGCCCGAATGCGAAGATCGTGCACATCGACGTCGACCGCTCGGAACTGCACAAGATCAAGAACGCCCACGTCGCCATCCATGCCGACGTCACCGAAGCGCTCGAAGCCCTGCTGCCGCGCGTCAAGGCAGCGCTGCGCACGGACTGGCTGGCCCAGGTCGCGGACTTGAAGCAACGCTTTCCGATGCAGTTCCCCGACATCGGCGATCCGCGCAGCCACTACGGCCTGATCAAGGCGGTGGCCGATGCCCTCGACGACGAGGCGGTGGTCGCCACCGATGTCGGCCAGCACCAGATGTGGGTCGCCCAGGCCTACCCCTTCCGTCGTCCGCGCCAGTGGCTGACCTCGGGCGGGCTGGGGACGATGGGCTTCGGCCTGCCGACGGCGATGGGTGCGGCGCTGGCCGAACCCGAACGCACGGTGGTGTGCTTCACCGGTGACGGCAGCTTCAAGATGAACATCCAGGAGCTCGCCACGCTGGCCGAGGAGGGCCTCAACCTCAAGATCGTGCTGATGAACAACAACGCGCTCGGTCTGGTGTACCAGCAGCAGGCGCTGTTCTACGGCAAGCGCCAGTTCGCCTCCCGTTACCGGGTCGAGCCGGATTTCGTCAAGATCGCCGAAGGCTTCGGCGTGCCGGCCCTCGATCTCGACCAGGCGGACGATCCGCGCGCGGCACTGGCCAAGGCGCTCAGCGAACCGGGACCGTGCCTGATCCACGCGACGATCGATCGCGAACAATTCGTCTATCCCATGGTGCCGCCGGGTGCCGCCAACACCGAAATGATCGGAGGCTGATGATGATCGAACAAGTTGCCGACCCGCTGCCGCAAGCCACCGCTGTTGCCAAGGTCGTCCTCGAGCTGGATGTGAACAACCATCCCGGCGTGATGAGCCACATCTGCAATCTCTTCGCGCGCCGCGCTTTCAACGTCGAAGGCATCCTGTGCATGCCGGTGTCCGACGGCAAGCGTTCGCGCATCTGGCTGCTGGTGTTCGACGATCACCGGCTGGAGCAGATGGTGCGCCAGGTCGAAAAGCTGGAGGACGTGCTCAACGTCCGCCGCCATGGTGCCGAGCACGAGGTGTTCGAGCGGCTGGAAGGCTTCTTCCACTGATTTCCGCGTGCCCGCAGGGGCACGGCGGCCGGTGGGGATGGGGCGCGTGCTAGACTCGCGTCCCATCCTTTTTCGTTTTTTGTGCTGATCAGGCAGGAAGTTCATGTCCGGAAACACGCTCGGTACCCTCTTCACCGTCACCTCCTTCGGCGAATCCCACGGCCCGGCGATCGGTTGCGTCGTCGATGGCTGCCCGCCGGGGCTGGCGCTGAGCGCGGCCGACATCCAGGCCGAGCTCGATCGCCGCAAGCCCGGAACGTCGCGGCACGTGACCCAGCGCCGCGAACCGGACGAAGTCGAGATCCTGTCGGGCGTGTTCGAAGGCCATACCACCGGCACGCCGATCGGCCTGCTGATCCGCAACCAGGACCAGCGCTCGCGCGACTACGGCAACATCGTCGACACCTTCCGCCCGGGCCATGCCGACTACCCCTACTGGCAGAAATACGGCATCCGCGACTACCGCGGCGGCGGCCGCTCGTCGGCGCGCGAGACCGCGGTGCGCGTCGCTGCCGGTGCGATCGCGAAGAAGTGGCTGAAGGAGCGCTACGGCGTCGTCATCCGTGCCTGCATGACCGCGCTCGGCCCGATCGAGATTCCCTTCGTGAGCTGGGACGAGGTCGAACGCAATCCCTTCTTCGCGCCCAATGCCGGCATCGTGCCGCAGCTCGAAGCCTACATGGACGAGTTGCGCAAGGCGGGCGACTCGATCGGCGCGCGCATCGACGTGGTTGCCAGCGGCGTGCCGGTGGGCTGGGGCGAACCGGTCTATGACCGGCTGGATGCCGACATCGCCTATGCAATGATGAGCATCAACGCGGTCAAGGGCGTCGAGATCGGCGCCGGTTTCGCGTCCGTCGCCCAGCGCGGCACCGAGCACGGCGACGAGATGACGCCGCGCGGCTTCCTGTCGAACAATGCCGGTGGCGTGGTGGGCGGCATTTCCACCGGCCAGGACGTCATTGCCAGCATCGCGATCAAGCCGACTTCCAGCATCCGCCTCGATCGCTGTTCGATCGATCGCCAGGGCGAACCGGTCACCGTCAATACCCATGGCCGGCACGACCCCTGCGTCGGCATCCGCGCGACGCCGATCGCCGAATCCATGCTGGCGCTGGTTCTGATCGACCATGCGCTGCGCCATCGCGCCCAGTGCGCGGACGTGACGACGGCGACGCCGAAGATCGCCGCGCTGGCGCCCGAAGGGCAGCAGCGCCTGCCGTCGCCGCGCTGAGCGCTGGCATGGCTGGATGCGAGGCCTGCCTGCCGGGGCAGTCGAATAAGATGGGAACCATGTAGGATGGGTAGAGCCGCCAGGTGAAACCCATCGTTCATGGCATGGGGCTCATTTCTGTGTTGGTGGGTTTCGCCTTTGGCCCTATCTCCGTGGCTCGCCCCATTCTTCTATCGCTTCCATGCTTCCCTATTGGCGCCTGTCGGCCTACTACTTCTTCTATTTCGGCTTCGTCGGCGCTTTTTCGCCGTATTTTGCGCTGTACCTGCAGTCCATTTCGCTGAGCGCGGCGGAGATCGCGCTGCTGATGTCGATGATGCAACTGATGCGCATCGTCGCGCCTTACATGTGGAGCTGGCTTGCCGAGCACTTCGGCAAGCGGGTGGCGATTCTGCGGCTGTCCGCGCTGATGAGCCTGGCCGGTTTCACAGGTTTCTTCATGACCACCGAGTTCGGCGGCCTGCTCGCGGCGATGGCGCTGATGGCCTTCTTCTGGAGTGCGGCGCTGCCGCTGATCGAAGGGCTGACCTTTTCGCACCTGGGGGCGGAGGGGCACCGCTACGGCAGCGTGCGGGTATGGGGCTCGGTCAGCTTCATCGTCGCAGTGCTGGTGCTGGGTCAGGCGCTCGACCATGTGGCCATCGAATCGGTGCTGTGGGTCACGGCCGCCATCCTCGGCGGCGTGCTGCTGTGCTCCTTTTTCGTCCCCGACGCCGCATCGACGCAGGCGGGGCATGTGGCGATGAACCTGCGCGAGGTGCTGCAACGGCGCGAGGTGAGGGCGCTGCTGGGCGCCTGCTTCCTGATGTCGGCGGCTCATGGCGCGTTCTACGTCTTCTATTCGATCTACCTGGTCGGTGCGGGCTACGACAAGGCGCTGGTCGGCTGGATGTGGACACTCGGCGTGGTTGCGGAGATCATCGTCTTCATGCTGATGCCGCGCATCATGCGGCGCTTCGGCCTGCGCAGCATCCTGGTGTTTTCCTTCGCCTGCGCGGTGCTCCGCTTCGTGCTGATCGGCTGGGGCGCGGGCAGCCTGCCGGTGCTGCTGTTTGCCCAGGTGCTGCATGGCGTGACTTTCGGCGCCTATCATGCCGCCGCGATCGCGGTGGTGAACCGATGGTTCACCGGCCGACTCCAATCGCGTGGACAGGCCTTGTACGGCAGCATTTCCTTCGGCGCCGGCGGCATGCTGGGCGCCTTGCTCAGTGGTTACACTTGGGACGCCCCGGGGCCGGAATGGACTTTCACCTTCGGCTCCGTGTTCGCGCTGCTGGGACTCGCCTGGTTGGTGCGCGGTTGGCCCGCGTCCGCGCAGGACGAGGCGCGGAATCCTTGAATCGGAGGGAAAGACATGAAGCTCATTTACGGAAGCCTGTTGCCCGCCGCGCTGGCGGCGACGATCACGGTCGCCTGCCAGACGGTGCAGACCACGCAGGGTGGCGCGGTCGGGGTGCAGCGTTCGCAGATGATGATGGTGTCGGCGCAGGAGGTCGAGCAGGCCTCGAACAAGCAGTACCAGGAGATGATGAACGAGGCGCGCAGCAAGAATGCGCTGAACCGCGATGCCGCCACGGTGCAGCGCGTACGGCGCATCGTCGGCCGGCTGACACCGCATACCGGGGTGTTCCGCAAGGATGCGCCGGCCTGGAACTGGGAGGTCAATGTGCTGTCCTCCGACGAGCTCAACGCCTGGTGCATGGCGGGCGGCAAGATGGCGATCTACACTGGACTGATCGATCGGCTGAAGCTCAGCGACGACGAGATCGCCGCGGTGATGGGCCACGAGATCGCCCATGCCCTGCGCGAACATGCCCGCGAGCGCATCTCGAAATCGATGGCGACCGGCATCGGCCTGTCGGTGGCGGGCGCGGTGCTCGGCGTGGGGCAGGTGGGGCAGGACCTGATGGGCAAGGTCGCGCAGGTCACCTTCGAACTGCCGAATTCGCGCGAGCACGAAACCGAGGCCGATCGCATGGGCGTGGAACTGGCTGCGCGTGCAGGCTACGATCCGCGTGCCGCAGTCACGCTGTGGGACAAGATGGCTTCGCAGTCGGCCGGTTCGCCGCCGCAGTGGCTGTCCACCCACCCGTCGCACGGCACGCGCCAGCGCGACCTCACCGAATACGCGGCGCGGGTCATGCCGCTGTACCAGGCGGCGCGGCGCTGAGGGTTCGTGGGCGAGAGTGGCTATGGCCTGCGCCGGCCGCTTTGTGAAATAATCAATCTCTTTTGTACGGAATACACGGGATGGCAGCGCAAACCCTGTACGAAAAGCTCTGGTCCAGCCACGTCGTCCATGAAGAGGCCGACGGCACGGCCCTGATCTACATCGATCGCCACCTGGTGCACGAAGTCACCAGTCCGCAGGCTTTCGAAGGACTGAAGCTGGCCGGGCGCAAGCCGTGGCGGATCAGCTCGATCGTCGCCACCGCCGACCACAACACGCCGACCGACCACTGGGAGCAGGGCATCCTCGACCCGGTGTCGCGCCAGCAGGTCGAGACCCTGGACGCCAACATCCGCGAAGTCGGCTCGCTGGCCTACTTCCCGTTCAAGGACGAACGCCAGGGCATCGTGCACGTCATCGGCCCCGAAAACGGCGCCACGCTGCCGGGCATGACCGTCGTCTGCGGCGACTCGCACACCTCGACGCACGGCGCTTTCGCCTGTCTGGCGCACGGCATCGGCACCTCCGAAGTCGAGCACGTGATGGCGACGCAGTGCCTGCTGCAGAAGAAGTCCAGGACCATGCTGATCAGGGTCGATGGGCAGCTCGGCCAGGGCGTCACCGCCAAGGACGTCGTGCTCGCGATCATCGGCAAGATCGGCACGGCCGGCGGTACCGGCTATGCGATGGAGTTCGGCGGCAGCGCGATCCGTTCGCTGTCGATGGAAGGCCGCATGACGATCTGCAACATGGCGATCGAAGCAGGCGCGCGAGCCGGCATGGTCGGCGTCGATGAAACCACCATCGAATACCTCAAGGATCGCCCGTTCTCGCCCAAGGGCGAGGCCTGGGAGCAGGCGGTGGCCTACTGGCGCACGCTGAAGAGCGACGAAGGCGCGCAGTTCGACAAGGTCGTCGAACTGAAGGCCGAGGACATCCTGCCGCAGGTCACCTGGGGCACCTCGCCCGAAATGGTCACCACGGTCGATGGCCGCGTGCCCGATCCGGCCGCGGTGGCCGATCCGGTGCGCCGCGAGGGCATCGAGCGGGCGCTGAAATACATGGGGCTGGAGCCGAACACGCCGATCACCGAGATCGCCGTCGACCAGGTCTTCATCGGCTCATGCACCAACTCGCGCATCGAGGATCTGCGCGAAGCGGCTGCGGTGGCCAAGGGCCGGCGCAAGGCGGACAGCGTCAAGCGCGTGCTGGTGGTGCCGGGTTCCGGGTTGGTCAAGCGCCAGGCCGAAGATGAAGGGCTGCACGAGATCTTCGTCGCCGCCGGCTTCGAATGGCGCGAGCCGGGCTGTTCGATGTGCCTGGCGATGAACGCCGACCGGCTGGAGCCGGGCGAACGCTGCGCCTCGACTTCGAACCGCAACTTCGAAGGCAGGCAGGGCGCCGGCGGTCGCACGCATCTCGTCAGCCCGGCGATGGCCGCGGCCGCCGCGGTGACCGGCCACTTCACCGACGTGCGCCAGCTCGGCTGAGCCGCGCGTTCGCCAGGAGTGTCCCGATGAGGGGAGCAGCAATGGTCCTCGCCGCCGTGCTCGCCGGGCTGTCGCTCGGCGCCTGCAACACCGTGCATGGCATTGGCAAGGATATCGAAAAGGGTGGCGAAGCCATCCAGAGGGCAGTGAAATAATGAATCCGTTTACCAAGCTCGACGGCCTGGTCGCGCCGCTCGACCGCGCCAACGTCGACACCGACGCCATCATCCCGAAGCAGTTCCTGAAGTCGATCAAGCGCAGCGGCTTCGGCCCCAACGCCTTCGACGAATGGCGTTATCTCGACGTCGGCCAGCCGGGCCAGGACAACAGCAAGCGTCCGCTGAACCCGGATTTCGTGCTCAACCAGCCGCGCTACCAAGGCGCGCAGATCCTGCTGACGCGTGACAACTTCGGCTGCGGCAGCTCGCGCGAGCACGCGCCGTGGGCGCTGGAAGACTACGGCTTCCGCGTGCTGATCGGGCCGAGCTTCGCCGACATCTTCTTCAACAACAGCTTCAAGAACGGCCTGCTGCCGATCAAGCTGGATGCAGCCGAAGTCGACGAACTCTTCCGCCAGTGCGAAGCGAACGAAGGCTACCGCCTGGTCGTCGACCTGGCGGCGCAGACCATCACCCGTCCGGACGGCAGGACGATCGGCTTCGACATCGATCCCTTCCGCAAGGAATGCCTGCTCAACGGCTGGGACGACATCGGCCTGACCCTGCGCCATGCCGACAAGATCAAAGCCTACGAAGAGCGCCGGCGCGCCGAGCACCCCTATTACTTTGCCTGAGCCGCTGCGGCGCGGGCCAACAGGAGAAAAGACGGAATGAAGATTTGCGTGCTGCCGGGCGACGGCATCGGTCCGGAAATCATGGCGGAGGCCGTGCGCGTGCTGCAGGCGCTCGACCTCGGGCTGGAGATGGAAGAGGCATTGCTCGGCGGCTGCGCCGTGGATGCGACCGGCACGCCTTATCCCGAGGCGACGCAGAAGCTCGCACGCGAAGCCGATGCAGTGCTGCTCGGCGCCGTCGGCGGCCCGCAGTGGGACAACCTGCCGCGCGAGCAGCGCCCGGAACGCGGCCTGCTCGGCATCCGCAAGGATCTGAACCTGTTCGCCAACCTGCGCCCGGCGATCCTGTACCCCGAACTGGCCAACGCCTCCTCGCTGAAGCCCGAGGTCGTCGCCGGCCTCGACATCCTGATCGTGCGTGAGCTGACCGGCGACATCTACTTCGGCCAGCCGCGCGGCATCGAGACCCGCGAAGTGGACGGCACGCAGCAGCGCGTGGGCTGGAACACGATGATCTACGCCGAGTACGAGATCCGCCGCATCCTCAAGGTGGCCTTCGAGGCGGCGCAGAAGCGCGGCAAGAAGCTGTGCTCGGTCGACAAGATGAACGTGCTCGAATGCACCCAGCTGTGGCGCGACATCGCCGAGGAAGTGGCCAAGGACTATCCGGATGTCGAACTGAGCCACATGCTGGTCGATAACGCCGCGATGCAGCTGGTGCGTGCGCCCAAGCAGTTCGACGTCATGGTCACCGGCAACATGTTCGGCGACATCCTGTCGGACGAAGCCTCGATGCTGACCGGTTCCATCGGCATGCTGCCGTCGGCCTCGCTCGACGCCAACAACAAGGGCCTGTACGAGCCTTCGCACGGTTCGGCGCCGGACATCGCCGGCAAGGGCGTCGCCAACCCGCTTGCCACCATCCTGTCGGCGGCGATGATGCTGCGCTATACCTTCAATCAGGAAGAGGCCGCGCAGCGCATCGAGAACGCGGTCAAGACGGTGCTCGCGCAAGGTCTGCGCACCGGCGACATCTACGAGCCGGGTACGAAGAAGGTCGGTACCCGCGAGATGGGCGACGCGGTGCTCGCCGCCCTGTAAGCTGTCGGGTCCGAACGGATTCTTCGAAAAACGTTTTTGCTGAGAGTGATGAACATGAATCGAGTCGGTCTGGTTGGCTGGCGTGGCATGGTCGGTTCCGTGCTGATGCAGCGCATGGTCGAAGAAGGCGACTTCGCCTTCATCGAGCCGGTGTATTTCTCCACCTCGAACGCCGGCGGCAAGGCGCCGTCCTTCGGCGGCAAGGAAGCGGCTGCGCCCTTGCTGGACGCGACGGACATCGACGCGCTGAAGAGTTGCGACATCGTCGTGACCTGCCAGGGCGGCGACTACACCAAGGAAGTCTTCCCGAAGTTGCGTGCCACCGGCTGGAACGGCCACTGGATCGACGCCGCCTCGGCGCTGCGCATGAACGACGACGCCGTGATCATCCTCGACCCGGTCAACCGCGACGTCATCGACGCCGCGCTGGACAAGGGCGGGCGCAACTGGATCGGCGGCAACTGCACCGTGTCGCTGATGCTGATGGGCCTCGGCGGCTTGTTTCGGCACGGCCTCGTCGAGTGGATCTCGGCGATGACCTACCAGGCGGCCTCGGGCGCCGGCGCGCAGAACATGCGCGAGCTGATCAGCCAGATGGGCACGATCCACGACTCGGTCAAGGACTTGCTCGCCGATCCGGCCTCGGCCATCCTCGAGATCGACCGCAAGGTCGCCGAGACCATGCGCTCGGACGGCTTCCCGAAGAAGAACTTCCGCAACACGCCGCTGGCCGGAAGCCTGATCCCGTGGATCGACGTGCCGGTCGAGCACGGCCAGAGCAAGGAAGAGTGGAAGGGTGGTGCCGAATGCAACAAGATCCTCGGCAACCCGGCGTTCCGCACCCCGGGCTCGATCCCGATCGACGGCTTGTGCGTGCGCATCGGCGCGATGCGCTGCCATTCGCAGGCGCTGACCATCAAGCTGAAGAAGGACGTGCCGCTCGACGAGATCAGCGACATCATCGCCGGCGCCAACCAGTGGGTGAAGGTCGTGCCCAACGAGCGCGAACTCACCGAGCGCGAACTGACGCCGACCGCCGTCACCGGCACGCTGTCGGTGCCGGTCGGCCGCCTGCACAAGATGGCGATGGGGCCGGACTATCTCGGCGCCTTCACGGTCGGCGACCAGTTGCTGTGGGGGGCCGCCGAGCCGCTGCGCCGCATGCTGCGCATCCTGGTCGAGCGCTGATCGAGCGTCAAGAATCGGCATTCCGTGCCGTAATCAGAGGGGGCTGCGGCCCCCTTTGCTTTTCCGGGGGCTGCGATCGCGGTATTAATTCACGCCGTGCATCCGTGAATTGACGTGGATTGCTGCGGCTCACTGGGGAAGATGCTAGATTTCTAGCCCAAACCACGACGCTTTTCGACAGGAAAGCTCGGCTTTCGGGGGAAACGCAGTTTGAAGACCATGATGAAAACCTCGCTCAAGGCATCCCTGATTGCGCTGGCCATCGCTTCGATTCCGCTCGGCTCACAGGCCGCGGGCCTCGGGCAGATCAACGTCTTCAGCGGCCTGGGTCAGCCACTGCGCGCAGAAATCCAGATCAGTGCGACGGCGCAGGAACTGCAGTCGCTGACGGCGAAAATCGCGTCGCCCGAAGCTTTCCAGCGGGCAAGCATCGCGTATTCGGCTGCGGCCGCGGCGATTCGGGTCAGCGTCGATACGCGCGCATCCCGCCCCGTCGTCCGCCTGTCCAGCGACCGGCCGATCAACGATCCTTTCGTCGATCTGCTGGTCGAGCTCGATTGGGCCAACGGCCGCGTCGCCCGGGAATACACTTTCCTGCTCGATCCGGTCGATCTCACCGCGCCCCAGCCGCTGGCGGCGGCCGTCGATATGCCGGCCACGCCCGCCGCACGCAGCCAGGCGCCGACACGGTCGGCACCGCCGCCTGTCGCGCGAACGCCCGTCGACTCCTACACGGTCCGCCGCGGCGATACCCTGAACCGGATCGCGACTGCCAATGCACAGCCGGGCGTGACGCTCGACCAGATGCTGGTCGCCTTGTATCGCGCCAACCGCAATGCCTTCGATGGCGGCAACATCAACCGCCTGCGTGCCGGTGAAGTGCTCGCCATTCCCGATGCCGATGCAGCCCGCGGCATTGCGCCTGCCGAGGCTCGGCGCGAGATCCGGGTCCATTCCGCCGATTTCGATGCCTACCGCCGCGGCCTGGCTGCCGCCGCGGCCCGCCGCGCACCGGCACAGCAGGCCGAGGCCGGGCAGGAAAGCGCGGGCAGGATCGTGCCGCGCGTCGAGGAACCGCAGGCGCCCGCGGACAATGGCGACCAGTTGAGGGTTTCCCGCAGCCAGCCGGCGCAAGGCTCCGCCGATGCAGACAGCCGCCTGCAGGCGCTCGAGGAAGAACTGGCCGCACGCGAGCGGGCGCTGGAGGAGGCCAATGCCAGGCTGGCGCAGCTCGAAGCGAGCATCAACGACATGAAGAAGCTGCTCGAGCTGCGCAGCGCACCGCTCGCCCAGCTGCAGCAGGAAGCGGAAGGCATGCCGCCGGTAGCCGAACTGCCGTTGTCGCCCGTTGCCAGCGAATCTGCAGCCGAGCCGCTGCTGTCGGCGGCTGCGGTGGACACGCCCGCCGCGGCCGAGGAGCCGGCGGCTGCATCGGATGCCACCCAGCCGGCCGAGGCGGGCCAGGCCGAGCCTGCCCAGCGTGCAGAAGCTCCGGCCGCAACCGCCAGCGCGGAGGCTGCCGCGCCGGAAGCCGCCAAAGTGGCCGAGGCTGCGGCAAAGGAGGCGCCGCCGAAGCGCCCGGTGCGCAGGGCGCCGCCGCCACCGCCGCCACCCGAGCCGAGCTTCATGGAGTCGATGATGGAAGACCCTTCCGTCATCGCGGGAGGTGGCGGCATCCTGGCCTTGTTGCTCGGTTATGCCGGCCTCAAGCTGCGGAATCGGCGCAAGGCGGCTGCCGCTCCTGCGCCGGCAGCCTTGAGCGAGCTGGCCCCGGGTGGACAGAGCGTGTTCGACTCGACCGGCGGGCAGAGCGTCGATACCGGTGCCAGCAGCATCATGCAGACCGACTTCAGCCAGACCGGGCTGTCGGCGATCGATGCCGACGAAGGGGTCGATCCGGTTGCGGAAGCCGATGTCTACATGGCGTATGGCCGCGACGTGCAGGCGGAGGAGATTCTGCAGGACGCGCTGAAGGCCGATCCCGCGCGTACGGCGATCCACCTGAAGCTGCTGGAAATCTACGCCCAGCGCAAGGATCCGCGCCAGTTCGAGACCGTCGCCTCCGAACTGTTCGCACAGTCCGGCGGCCAGGGCAGCGACTGGGAGAAGGCCGCGGCGATGGGCCGCAAGCTGGATGCCGACAATCCCCTGTATGCCGAAAAGCCGAGCGAGAACGAAGTCCCGACCGAGATGCCGCTGGGCGTCGCGGCAGGTGCGGCGGCCGCGGTTGCGGGCGCAGTCGGATCGGCTGCAGCCGAGGCGCCGGCGGACAGTTTCAGCGTCGAAGCCGAGCCCGCAGCGCCGGCGCGGACTTCCATTCCGGTGTCCGAGCCGGCCTCGCTGGCCGATCTCGATTTCACCAGCTCCTTGCCCATGGGGCCGAGCCAGTCGCAGATGCGCGACACCTGGATGGTGCCGGGCGAACTGAGCCAGCTCGGTGGCGAGAAGGAAAGCGGCGAGGAAGGAGCCGATGCCTTGCCCGATTCCGTGCAGGCCCCGGCTGCAGTCGATGCCGCTGCGGAAGCAACTGCCCCGGAAGCCGAAGTCGCCGGAACGCTCGACGCCGGGGTGATCGACTTCGAACTCGACCTGGGGGGCGAAACGCCGGCAGCGCCGGTCGCAACGCAGGCGGCTGAGGATGCAGGCCTGACTTTCGATCTCGAGATCGACGAAGCGGGCAGCGCCGGCGGGGCGGCAGACGCCGCGACCGAGTCCGCAGCGCGTGCGGCCGAAGAGAGTTCGCAAGCGGCGGCGACTGCGGATGTGGGCCTGGCGTCCGCGCTCGATTTCGAGCTGCCCGATCTCGATCTGACGCCCGCCGGACCCCAACCCGGGGGCGGATCGGACGATGTGCCGATGCCGGTCGTTGACATCGAGCAGACCAGCTTCGACAGCAGCTTGCTGGATTTCGATTTCGACATCGATGCACCGGTGCCGCCTCCGGCGGCCGGTGCCGCGAGCCTCGACCTGACCTCGATCGATCTGGATCTGGACAACTTCGGTACCTCGCCGGCGGAGGATGGAACGACCGTTCCGATCTCGATCGAAGCGACCCAGCTCGGCCAGTCCCAGGTGGATTTCGCTGCGGCCGACACTCTCGATGCCGATTTGGCGGCGTCCGGTGACGAAGTGGAGACCAAGCTCGAGCTGGCGCGCGCCTACGACGACATGGGCGACAAGGAAGGCGCGCTCGAACTGCTGGATGAAGTGCTGCGCGAAGGCTCCGCAGCGCAGCAGGCAACCGCCCGCGAGATGATCGAGCGCCTGTCCTGAGTTCGAATCCGGATTTGCCCCCGCAGGGCCGTAGCTCTGCGGGGGCTGTCTTTTTTTGCCGCGGCAAGCGTCGGCAGGCAGAATGCGCCCCAGGCAAAATATTCCCTCTTCGCCCCCGCCGAGGGCTTCTTCATTACAGGCATGCATTCAGGACTTCTGCTGTCGTTGTGGTTCGCCGGCGTGGCGTCGGTACAATTCCTCGGCCCGGTGGCGCTGGCGTGGGTCGCCGCCGCCAGCCTGGCGCTCGCACTCGGTTTCGCCCGTGACAGGGCGTTGCGCCTGCTGCGCCGGGTACGGGTGCTGATGTTTGCCATCGTGCTGCTGTTCGGCTGGTTCACGCCGGGCGAAGCGGTGTTCCCGTCCTGGCCACAGCTTTCACCCAGCCGTGAGGGGGCGATGCTCGCCCTGGTCCATGGCGGGCGCCTGATCGCGGTGGTGTGTGCGGTGGCGCTGTTGCTCGAACGCCTGCCGGTCGAGCGTCTGGTTGGCGGGCTCTACAGCCTGAGCCGTCCTTTTTCCGTGATCGGCCTGCGTGCCGGTGACCTGGCCTTGCGTCTGATACTGGTGCTGCGCTTCGTCGAGGCTTCGCCGCGTGGCAGTGCGACGCACTGGAAGGACTGGCTGCGCGACACTGGTGACGATGGCGCCGGTGGCGAGCTGGAGCCGGTCAGGCTCGTCCGCGAGCGACTGGGGCCGCTGGATGTCGCCGTTGCCGCAGCATTGGGGCTGCTGGGCCTGGGGGTGTCGCTGTGGAGCCTGCCATGGGCCGCATAGCGCTCGGCATCGAATATGCCGGCGATGCCTTCTGCGGCTGGCAGAGCCAGGCGCATGGCCGCACGGTGCAGGACGTGCTCGAACGGGCGCTGACGGAGATCGCCGCCGCGCCGGTGCGCCTGCACTGCGCGGGGCGCACCGATGCCGGTGTCCACGCGAGCGCCCAAGTGGCGCATTTCGATACCGAGGCGTCACGGCCGATGACGGCCTGGGTGCGCGGCGTGAATGCCTTGCTGCCGGCGGCGGTGGTCGTGCGCTGGGCGGTGGCGGTGGATGAGGATTTCCACTCGCGCTTTCTCGCCTATGAGCGCCAGTATCGCTACATCCTGCACAACAGTCCGACGCGGCCGGCGATGCTGGCCGGGCGGGTCGGCTGGTTCCATGCGCCGCTGGACGAACTGCGGATGGCCGAGGCGGCCGAATGCCTGGTCGGCACGCATGATTTTTCGTCCTTCCGTGCCGCCGGCTGCCAGTCGAAGACACCGGTTCGCGTCATGCGCGAAGCGCGCGTCGCCCGCCAGGGCGAATACCTGCTGTTCGACTTCCGCGCCAATGGCTTTCTGCATCACATGGTCCGCAACCTGGTCGGGGCGCTGGTCTATGTCGGCAAGGGGCGTTACCCGGTGGAGTGGATGCAGGCGCAGCTCGCAGCGCAGGATCGCATCCATGCTGCGCCGACCTTTGCACCGGACGGCCTGTACCTGTGCGGTGTTGCCTATCCGCCGCGCTGGCCGCTGCCCGGCGATGGGCGTATCATCGCGCTGCCTCAGCTCCCCCTCACCTGAATGCCCCGTACCCGAATCAAGATCTGCGGCCTGACGCGCCCGCAGGACGTGCGTGCCGCCGTCGAACTCGGTGCCGATGCGATCGGTTTCGTCTTCTATCCGCCCAGCCCGCGTGCGCTCAGCATCGATCGGGCGGCCGAACTCGCGGCCTTGCTGCCGCCTTTCGTCACCGCCGTTGGCCTGTTCGTGAATCCCGTGCGGGAAGAGATCCAGGCCGTGCTCGAGCGTGTGCCGCTGCAACTGCTGCAGTTCCACGGCGACGAGAGCGAGGCCGATTGCGCCGGCCACGGCAGGCCATGGATCAAGGCCGCGAGGATGCGGCCGGGGGTCGATCTGGTAGAATTCTCGGCTTCGCATCCGCACGCCAGCGGGATCCTCGTCGACGCCTTCGTCGAGGGTTATGGCGGCGGAGGGAAAACTTTCGACTGGTCGCTGATTCCTGAGGGCTTCGGGCGGCCGCTCGTGCTTTCCGGCGGGCTCGACGCGGACAACGTCGCCGAGGCGGTGCGGCGCCTCCGGCCGTGGGCGGTCGACGTCTCGAGCGGAGTCGAAAGCGGCAAGGGAATCAA
This sequence comes from Thauera butanivorans, assembly GCF_048398245.1. Lineage (NCBI taxonomy): Bacteria > Pseudomonadati > Pseudomonadota > Betaproteobacteria > Rhodocyclales > Zoogloeaceae > Thauera > Thauera butanivorans. The sequence continues at coordinate 3,170,143 of NZ_CP183038.1, read as the reverse complement.
GGATGCGGCCCGGATCGCCGCGTTCATCGATGGAGTTCGACAAGCAGATGGCTGACATGCCTTACCAGTTTCCCGACGCAAGCGGGCATTTCGGCCCTCACGGCGGCGTTTTCGTCGCCGAGACCCTGATGCCGGCGCTGGCCGAGCTGCGCGAGGCCTATGCCGCGTGCCAGGCCGACCCCACCTTCATGGCCGAGTTCGAATACGAGCTCAAGCACTACGTCGGCCGTCCGAGCCCGATCTACCACGCCAAGCGCTGGTCGGAGACGCTCGGCGGCGCGCAGATCTACCTGAAGCGCGAAGACCTCAACCACACCGGCGCGCACAAGGTCAATAACTGCATCGGCCAGGCGCTGCTGGCCCGTCGCATGGGCAAGCAGCGGGTGATCGCCGAGACCGGCGCGGGGCAGCACGGTGTCGCCACCGCGACCATCGCCGCGCGCTACGGCATGGAATGCGTGGTCTACATGGGCTCGGAAGACGTCAAGCGCCAGGCCGCCAACGTCTATCGCATGAAGCTGCTCGGCGCCACCGTGGTGCCGGTCGAGTCCGGCTCGAAGACGCTGAAGGATGCGCTGAACGAAGCGATGCGCGACTGGGTCACCAATGTCGCCGACACTTTCTACATCATCGGCACCGTGGCCGGGCCCCATCCCTATCCGCTGCTGGTGCGCGACTTCCAGACCGTGATCGGCAAGGAATGCCTGGTGCAGATGCCGGAGATGGCCGGGCGCCAGCCGGACTACGTGATTGCCTGCGTCGGCGGCGGCTCCAACGCGATCGGCATCTTCCATCCCTACATCGGTGCCGAAGGCGTCCGCCTGGTCGGCGTCGAGGCGGCGGGCGACGGCCTCGAAACCGGCCGCCATGCGGCGCCGCTGACCACCGATGCGCCCGTCGGCGTGCTGCACGGCAACCGTACCTACCTGATGCAGGACGAGGACGGCCAGATCATCGAGACGCATTCGATTTCAGCCGGCCTGGACTATCCGGGCGTCGGCCCCGAGCATGCCTGGCTGAAGGATTCGAAGCGCGCCGAGTACGTCGCCGCGACCGATGCCGAAGCGCTGCAGGCTTTCCACGACCTGTGCCGCTACGAAGGCATCATCCCGGCGCTGGAGTCCTCGCACGCGCTGGCTTACGCAGCCAAGCTGGCGCCGACGCTGCCGCGCGACCAGATCCTGCTGGTGAATCTGTCGGGCCGCGGCGACAAGGACATGCACACCGTCGCCGAACGTTCCGGCATCCAGTTCTGAACCTCCCCGGGCCGCCTTGCGGCCCGCTGCGTGATCGAGACGTGACATGTCAAGAATCCAGACCGTTTTCCAGCGCTTGCAGGCCGATGGCCGCAAGGCGCTGATTCCCTTCGTCACCGCTGGTTTTCCCGAGCCCGCGCTGACCCTGCCGCTGATGCGCGCCCTGGTCGACGGCGGCGCCGACGTCATCGAGCTGGGCGTGCCCTTCTCCGACCCGATGGCCGACGGCCCCACCATCCAGCGCGCCTCCGAGCGTGCGCTGGAGCAGGGCATGAGCCTGCGCAAGGTGCTCGACACCGTCCGCGCCTTCCGCGCCGGGAACGCCGAGACGCCGGTGGTGCTGATGGGCTACGCTAACCCGATCGAAGCCATGGGCGTTGGAAACTTCGTCGCCGCCGCCAGCGAAGCGGGCGTGGATGGCGTGCTGGTGGTCGATTATCCGCCCGAGGAATGCACCGGCTTCACCCGCGCGGCCAAGGCCGCCGGCCTGGATCCGATCTTCCTGCTGGCGCCGACGTCGACCGAGCAGCGTTTCGCCGACGTCGCCGCGGCGGGCAGCGGCTACATCTACTACGTCTCGCTGAAAGGCGTGACCGGCAGCGGCAGGCTCGACATCGACGAGGTCGCGCGCCGCATTCCGCAGATCCGCGCCGCGGTCGGCCTGCCGGTCGGCGTCGGTTTCGGCATCCGCGATGCCGAGAGTGCCCGGCGCATCGGTGCCGTTGCCGACGCGGTCGTCATCGGCAGCCGGATCATCGAGGAAATCGAGCAGGCCCCGGCAGGCGAAGCCGTCGCACGCGTGCATGCCTTCATGCGCAGCATCCGCGCAGCGCTCGACGCCATCGAACCGGCAACAGGAGTGAAATCATGAGTTGGTTGCAGAAGCTGCTGCCGCCGAAGATCAAGCGCAGCGACAACGCAGGGCGCGGCAAGTCGACGATTCCGGAAGGGCTGTGGAGCAAGTGCAGCGCATGCGAAGCCGTGCTCTATCGCTCCGACCTCGACAGCAACCAGGGCGTGTGCCCGAAGTGCGGACACCATAACCGGCTGCGCGCGCGCCAGCGTCTCGACATGCTGTTCGACATCGGAGGGCGCGTCGAGATCGGCGCCGAAGTGAGGCCGATCGATGCGCTGAAGTTCAAGGACTCGCGCAAGTATCCCGAGCGCCTGTCGGCTGCGGGAGCCGAGACCGGCGAGGTCGACGCGATGGTCGTGATGCAGGGGCTGATCGGCGGCGTGCCGGTGGTGGTGGCCTGTTTCGAGTTCGAGTTCCTCGGCGGTTCGATGGGGTCGGTGGTCGGCGAGCGCTTCGTGCGCGGCGCCAAGGCCGCCTATGAGCAGCGCCTGCCCTTCATCTGCATCACCGCCTCGGGCGGCGCGCGCATGCAGGAAGGCCTGTTCTCGCTGATGCAGATGGCCAAGACCACGGCGGCGATCACGGGCCTGGCCGAGCGCCGGCTGCCTTTCGTCACCGTGCTGACCGACCCGACCATGGGCGGCGTGTCGGCGAGCTTCGCCTTCATGGGCGACGTCGTCATCGCCGAGCCGGGCGCGCTGATCGGCTTTGCCGGCCCGCGCGTGATCGAGCAGACGGTGCGCGAGAAGCTGCCGGAAGGCTTCCAGCGCGCTGAGTTCCTGCTGGAGAAGGGCGCCATCGACCTGATCGTCGATCGCCGCGAGATGCGGCAGGAGCTGGCCCGTCTGCTCTGCCTGCTGCTGCGCCAGCCCGCCGCCTCGGCTGCCTGATGGTTTCTTCGTCCACTGCCGTTTCGCCGCGCACGCTGGCCGGCTGGCTGCAACTGCTCGAACAGCGCCATGTGCAGACCATCCAGCTCGGCCTGGAGCGTGTCGCGCGGGTGCGGGCCGTGCTCGGAGCCGATCCCGATGCGCTGGTGATCACGGTGGGCGGCACCAACGGCAAGGGATCGTGCTGCGCGATGCTGGAGGCGATCCTGCTGGCCGAAGGCTATCGCGTCGGCTGCTATACCTCGCCGCATCTGCTGCGCTACAACGAACGTGTCCGCGTCGATGGCAAGGAAGTGGCCGACGAGGCGCTGGTCGCGGCTTTAGATGCGGTCGAAGCCGCCCGCGGCGACACGCTGCTGACGTATTTCGAGCATGGCACGCTGGCCGCCTGGGAAGTGTTCCGCAAGGAGGCGCCGGACGTCGTCATCCTCGAAGTCGGCCTGGGCGGCCGGCTGGACGCGGTGAACGTGTTCGACGCCGATTGCGCGCTGGTGACCAGTATCGCGCTCGACCACATGGATTATCTCGGCGACACCCGGGAAGCGATCGGCTTCGAGAAGGCCGGCATCTTCCGTTCCGGCCGGCCCGCCGTGTGCGGCGACCCGCAACCGCCGGCCAGCTTGCGCGACCATGCCGAGGCGATCGGCGCGCAGTTGTGGATCAGCGGCCGCGATTTCGGCTTCGGCGGCGACCGCCAGCAGTGGGGCTACTGGCGCTACCAGGCGCCGCCTGCGCAGGGTGCGCTGGTCAAGCGCGGCGGCCTGGCCTATCCGGCGCTGCGGGGGGCCAACCAGTTGCTCAACGCCGCTGCGGTGATGACGGTGCTCGACACCGTGCGTGACCGCATCCCGGTATCGATGCAGGCCATCCGCCAGGGCCTGATGCTGGTCGAGGTGCCGGGCCGCTTCCAGGTCCTGCCCGGCCGTCCGGCGGTGGTGCTGGACGTTGCCCACAACCCGCAGGCGGCCGGCGTGCTGGCCGAGAACCTGGGGAGCATGGGTTTCCATCCGGAAACCTGGGCGGTGCTCGGCATGCTCGGCGACAAGGATGTCGAAGGCGTCGTGTCGCTGCTGAAGGGCCGGATCGACCACTGGCTGCTTGCCGATCTGCCCGGCCCGCGCGGCCTCAAGGCGGAAGAGCTGGCGCTGCGCCTGCATATGGCGGGCATCGAAGCCGGCATCCGGTGTTTTCCCTCGCCGAAGGATGCTTATGCTGCGGCGCAGCAGGGTGCAGGGGAGGGTGATAGAATCGTGGTCTTCGGCTCCTTCCTGACCGTAGCCGAAGTGCTCGACGTGGTGAAAGCGGGCAGACACTGACGAGATCGTTTCGTGAGCGACGCAGAAAACCTCGACATCAAGAAACGCGCCCGGCGCCGGCTGGTGGGCGCGATCGCACTTGCGCTGCTGGCGGCGATCATCCTGCCGATGATGATGGAGCAGGAGCCGCATCCGGTCAGCGGCGACATCCAGATCACGATTCCGGACCGCGACGCACCTGCCGGCCAGGTCCGCCCGAATGCGGCTGCGGAAGATCCGGTGCCCGCAACCACGCCCTCGCCCGAGGAGCAGGCGCCGCCATCCCCGCCTCCCACCGTCGACGCGCCGCCGCCTGTGCCGGCGAAGCCCGAGGCGCCGGCCGCCGGAGCACCGACTCCTCCCGCGAAGCCCGCTGCGACGAAACCCGAAACGCCCAAGCCCGCACCCGCACGCTCCGCTGCCGATGAGGCGGCCGAAGCCGCGCGCGCGCGCGCCGCGATCGAAGGCCGCGAAGTGCCGAAGGCCCAGACGCCGAAGGGCGAAAGCTTCATCCTGCAGATCGGTGCCTTCGGCGACGCCGCCAGGGCCTCGCGCATTGCTGCCGATCTCAAGAAGCAGGGATTTGCCGCCTATACCGAGAAGGCTGGCAACGTCACGCGCGTGCGCGTCGGCCCCATCACCGGCAGGAGCGCCGCCGACAAGACGGCCGAGCAACTGCGGGCGCTGGGTTTCAGTACCGTGATCACGCCGCGCTGACGGTTTCCGCATGACGGTATTCGACTACGTGTTCCTCGGCATCCTGGCCTTGTCCGCGGCAGTGGGCATGTGGCGCGGCCTGGTCAGCGAGGTCATGGCCGTGATGGCCTGGGTGCTCGCGCTTTTTGCCGCCTGGCGCTATAACGAACAGGCGGCCCGGGTCTTTGCCGGGCTCATCGCCGAACCCTTGTGGCGGCAGGTGGCCGGCGGTGCGCTGGTCGTCCTCGGGGTGCTGATCCTGACTGCGCTCGTCCGCTACCTGCTGCGCCAGCTGCTGCATGCCGCGGGGCTGGGGGCGACCGACCGCTTCTTCGGCGCGCTGTTCGGCATCGCGCGTGGCCTGCTGGTGGCGCTGGTGGTCGTGCTGATCGGCGGCCTCGCCGGTCTGTCCCGTGAACCCTGGTGGACGCAGGCCTTGTTCTCGCCACCGTTGGAAACGGCGGTTCTTGCCGCCAAACCCTGGCTGCCCGAAGTGGTGGCCGACAAGATTCGATTCAGATAGGCGAAATCCTCATGTGCGGAATTCTCGGAGTCGTCGCGACCTCCCCAGTCAACCAGCTTCTGTACGACGGTCTTCAGGTGCTGCAGCACCGCGGGCAGGATGCGGCAGGCATCGCCACCGCCGAAGGCGGGCGATTCCACATGCACAAGGGCTCGGGCCTGGTGCGCGACGTGTTCCGCACGCGCAACATGCGCAACCTCGAAGGCAACTGGGGCATCGGCCACGTCCGCTATCCGACGGCCGGCTCAGCCTACAACGCCTCGGAAGCACAGCCCTTCTACGTCAATTCGCCCTTCGGCCTGCTGCTGGCGCACAACGGCAACCTGACGAATTCCGATGCGCTCAAGCGCGAGATCTTCCTGTCCGATCTCCGCCACATCAACACCAGCAGCGATTCCGAAGTGCTGCTGAACGTGCTGGCGCATGAGCTGCAGGCGGCCTGTAATGGGTTGAAGCTCGACGAGGAGGCTGTGTTCCGTGCCGTGGCCGGCGTCCATCGCCGCTGTCGCGGCGCCTATGGCGTGGTGGTGATGATCTCCGGCTACGGCCTGCTCGCCTTCCGCGACCCCTACGGCATCCGCCCGATGGTGATCGGCCGCAACGAGGCCGAGGCCGGCACCGAATGGCTGGTGGCGTCCGAGTCGGTGGCGCTCGACGTGCTCGGCTTCAAGCTGCTGCGCGACGTCGCGCCGGGCGAGGCGGTGCTGATCGACACCGAAGGCAACTTCCACAGTCGCCAGTGCGCCGAGCAGACCGTGCAGGCGCCGTGCATGTTCGAGTTCGTCTATCTGGCGCGGCCGGATTCGATCATCGACGGCGTGTCGGTGTACGAGTCGCGCATGAAGATGGGCGAGTTCCTCGCCGACAAGATGAAGCGCACGATGCCGCACGTCGATATCGACGTCGTGATCCCGATTCCGGACTCCAGCCGGCCGTCGGCGATGCAGATGGCCGAGCGCCTGGGGCTGCCCTACCGCGAAGGCTTCGTCAAGAACCGCTACATCGGCCGGACCTTCATCATGCCGGGACAGGCGACGCGCAAGAAGTCGGTGCGCCAGAAGCTGAACACCATCCATCAGGAATTCAGGGGCAAGAGCGTGCTGCTGGTCGACGACTCCATCGTGCGCGGCACGACCAGCAAGGAGATCGTCAACATGGCACGGGAAGCCGGCGCGCGGAAGGTTTATCTCGCCTCGGCGGCGCCGCCGGTGCGCCATGCCAACGTCTACGGCATCGACATGCCGACGCGCGGCGAACTGATCGCATCGGATCGCACCGAGGAGGAAATCTGCCGCGAGATCGGCGCCGACGGCCTGATCTACCAGGATCTCGACGATCTGAAGGCTTCGGTGCGTGCGCTGAATCCCGCGCTCAGCTTCTTCGAGACGTCCTGCTTCGACGGCTGCTACGTGACCGGCGACATCACCGCCGAATACCTGAACGGCGTCGAGAACCAGCGCGGCGAGGACAAGCCCGCCAAGGTCGACCTCCACGACGACGAGGGCGGCCAGCTCGACCTCAACCTCGCTTCCGGCTCCGACAACTGAACCGATATCCTCTGCGAACTGCGATGACGCTCCCTGACGATCTTCCCCTTCATCCGGACACGCTGGCAATCCGCTCCGGTATCGAACGCAGCCAGTTCGGCGAACACGGCGAAGCGATGTACCTGACCTCGAGCTTCGTGTTCGAGAATGCGGCGCAGGCGGCGGCGCGTTTTTCCGGCGAGGAGGAGGGCAACGTCTATGCCCGTTTCTCGAACCCGACCGTGACCGCGATGCAGACGCGGCTCGCCGCGCTCGAAGGCGCCGAAGCCTGCGTGGCGACGGCGTCCGGCATGTCGGCGATCCTGTCGCTGGCGATGGCGACCTTGCAGGCCGGCGATCACATCGTTGCCTCCAACGGCCTGTTCGGCGCCACCCAGCAGTTGTTCGGCGGCATCCTGTCGAAGTTCGGCATCGAAACCAGCTTCGTGGCGGCGACCGATCTCGATGCCTACCGCAAGGCAGTGAGGCCGCGCACCCGCCTGTTCTTCATCGAGACGCCGTCCAATCCGCTGACCGAAGTGGTCGACATCGCTGCGGTGGCGGAGATCGCCCACCAGGCCGGCGCACTGCTGGCGGTGGACAACTGCTTCTGTACGCCGGCCTTGCAGCGTCCGCTGGAGCTCGGCGCGGACGTGGTCGTGCATTCGGCGACCAAGTACCTGGACGGCCAGGGCCGCGTGCTGGGCGGCGCAGTGGCGGGCCGGAAGGCGATCACCGAAGAAGTGTTCCGCTTCCTGCGCACGGCAGGGCCGACCCTGTCGCCCTTCAACGCCTGGGTGATCTTCAAGGGCCTGGAAACCCTGCGCATCCGCATGGAAGCGCAGTCGGCCGCGGCGCTGGAACTGGCCCGCTGGCTCGAGACCCAGCCCGGCGTGGCCCGCGTGTATTACCCCGGCCTGCCTTCGCATCCGCAGCACGAACTGGCGATGCGCCAGCAGAAGTCCGGCGGCGCCATCGTCAGCTTCGACGTCAAGGGCGGGCGCGAGGCGGCATGGAAAGTGGTCGATTCGACCCGGCTGATCTCGATCACCGCCAACCTCGGCGACACCAAGACGACGATCACTCACCCGGCGACGACCACGCACGGCCGCATCACGGCGGAAGCACGCGCCGCGGCCGGCATCGGCGACGGCCTGCTGCGCGTTGCGGTGGGACTGGAAGCCGTGGAGGATCTCAAGGCGGATCTGGCGCGGGGGCTGGGCGGCTGAACGCCAGCCTTCTGCACCAATGCCTGCCAACGGCTCCGTGTTGCGGAGCCGTTGGCTCGTGTGCGCCCAGCATGGGCGCCCTCCTGCGGGTGCAAGTCCCGCCGTAAGTTGATCACAGCGAACGAAGTGAAGCGCAACTGCGTGAGGGTGACCGAGCGTGGGGAGGAAGCGTGGAGCATAAGCTGCGAGCCGATGGACAAGAATCGGATAGAAGGCGCTGCGGAGCAGGGCGAGCGAGCACGTAATCGCGAAGCTCTCGTGATCAAGGCGAAGTGGCGTAGATCCGGCGGTTGTGCAGCGAAGGAGTGCGTTCTTACCTGGGGAGGTCTCGCCTTGTGCCTGAAAGGGCGACGGCGCTTAACCGGAGCGAGAAGTCAGCAGAGGCCGTAGTAGCCGCTGGTTTGGGGCGAAGGGCCGAACGAGTAGGAGGGCCGAAGGCCGTGTTGCTCGGACGTGAAGTGCATCAGAAGCTCGGGGAGCCGGGGCGCAATGCGGGAGGGCTCGGTGAAGCCGCGTCCGAAGCAGTGCGTGATGAAGCACGGACGGCGCGGCATGGAACTGGAAGCCCGGGGCGAGATGACCTGCTTGCGCAGGTGCTCGCGAGCGCGAACATGGAGGCGGCGTGGAAACGCGTCAAATCCAATCGCGGCAGTGCTGGGGTGGATGGGTTGTCGATCACCGAGACGGCGGAGCAACTGAGAGCGCACTGGCCCCGGATTCGGGAATCCTTGCTGGATGGCAGCTACCGGCCCCTGCCGGTGCGCCGTGTCCAGATCCCGAAGCCCGATGGTGGGGTGCGCGAATTGGGGATTCCGACGGTGACGGATCGGCTGATCCAGCAAGCCCTGCTGCAAGTCTTGCAGCCCAGGATTGATCCAACGTTCTCTGAACACAGCTACGGCTTCCGGCCGGGACGCCGTGCCCACGACGCGGTGCTCGATGCACAGCGCTACGTGCAGGACGGTTACCGGGTGGTGGTCGATGTGGATCTGGAGAAATTCTTCGATCGAGTCAATCACGACATCCTGATGGAACGGTTGTCGAGGCGAATCGAGGACAAGGCCGTGCTGCGGCTGATCCGTCGTTACCTCGTGGCCGGGATCATGGATGGCGGCGTGGCCATGGCGCGCTACGAGGGGACGCCGCAAGGCGGCCCACTGTCGCCGCTGCTGGCCAATGTGCTGCTTGACGAGGTGGATCGGGAACTGGAGCGACGGGGCCACCGTTTCGTTCGCTATGCCGACGACTGCAATGTATATGTACGCAGTGGTCGCGCAGGCGAACGGGTGCTGGCGGGCCTGACCAAGCTCTACGAACGACTTCACCTGAAGGTCAATGACGCCAAGACGGCCGTTGCGCCGGCCTCGGGCCGCAAGTTTCTGGGCTACGCCTTCTGGTACGGCCCGGGCGGACAGGTCAAGTGCAGGGTGGCCGACAAGGCGCTCAAGACCTTCAAGCAACGCATCCGGCAATTCACGCGTCGCTCGGGTGGGCGCAACCTGACCGAGATTGCCGAACGGCTGCGGGCCTACATGCCGGGCTGGAAGACGTACTTCCAGCTTGCGCAGACACCCAAGGTGTTCCGCAAACTCGACAAGTGGATAAGACACCGGCTGCGTGCGGTGCAGCTCAAGCACTGGCGTCGGGGTACGACGATGTACCGGGAGTTGAAAGCGATGGGCGCCTCGGAAGAGGATGCCCGCAAGGTGGCGGCGAACAGTCGGTGCTGGTGGCGTAACAGCCGCATGCGATTGAACCGCGCGATGCCTGTCGCTTACTTCGACCGACTCGGCGTCCCTCGGCTCTCATAACCTCAACGACTCGAACCGCCCGGTGCGGACCCGCATGCCGGGTGGTGTGGGAGGGGTCGGCCGGGTAAGCTGGCCGCCCCTATCCCGATTTACAGGCCGCCAGTCGCCGGCGCTCGAGCCGTGTGCGGCACTCGGGGGGCATGGCAAGTCCTGCATCCGCACCACACGGCGGCATCAAACGGCTGGCGTCCGGCTTCCATGCTCGTTCTTGCTGCTTGCGCCTCGCCTAAGGATTCGCCGGAGCATTCTTTTCCAGCATTCCGGCCATTGCGCCATCCACCGCCACCGTGGCGACGAATCCACGTTCCAGATAGACCCAGAGCAGGAAGGGGATCAGCGTGGGGAAGAGCAGGAAGCCGAGCTGGTATGCCAGGCCGAACAGGTTGGCGTGGAGCGGGGTGAAGCGGGTGACGGAGGAGGTCAGGTTCGCCATGTGCACGGCGACGTCGACGAGCCAGTCGAAGCTGATTCCCCAGGCCTGGAAGGGCAGCATGGCGAGCAGGCCGACGGGGAATTTCCACCAGATGCCTTTGGCGCGGGACGCCAGCAGCAGGGCCAGGAACAGGGGTGGGCCGTAGCAATAGGTCAGGGCGCGGACTTCCGGCGTCAGCGTGCCCATGCGGCCATCCTCGGCGAAGATCGTGATGCGGGTGAGCAGCACCACCATGTTGCCTTCCTGCTCGACGCCTGCCACCCAGGACGGAAAGAAGAACTCCATTGCATGGCCGGCCAGCCAGCTTGCGGGCAGGGCGAAAACCTCACGTTGCCAGTACCAGATGCTCAGCAGCACGCCGAGCCACAACAGGGCGCGGACGAAGAGCCCGCCGATGATGCTGAACGGACTAGGCAAGGGCAAGCTCCCGGGAGGCTTCGCTACGGGCGACCTGGCGTACCCAGATCAGCCAGACGATCAGCACGTCGAGCATGATGAGTGCCTGCCACAGATAGAGGTGGGCGAATTCGAAAGCTTCGTGGTTCCAGGCGGCGAGGTAGAACAGGGTGATGACCCGGAGGATGTTGACTGCCTGGATGGCGGCAAAGCCGGCGACGATGCCGATGAGCCGAATTCTCCAGCCGGCCGGGTAGGCGAGGATGGCAGCGCTCAGGATGATGCAGGCTTCGATGCCGTTGCAGCCCGCTTCGATCGACACGCCGATGCCGGAAGTGGCGTGCATCAGCACCTTGTCGTACGCGATCACGCCGGGATCGAAGAAGGACACCAGTGTGGCGCTGATTCTGGCGAGCAGGAAAGTCCAGGGCGTGACCAGAGCCTCCTGCACCGGCTTGGTCAGCTCCAGTGCAAACAGCCCGACGAGCAGCGCGACGAAGATGGCGATGAAACGGAACATGGGTGACGTTTCCTTCAACTCGGGCGGTATTCGCTGGTGCTGAGCTGCTGGCCGTCGAAGGCCAGATGAGGCGCCGAGCCGTGCCAGTCGGCGAGCACATGGCGCGAGCAGGCATGGCCGTCGATCTGGATGCGGTGGTGCGCTGGACGATGGGTGTGGCCGTGGATCAAGGTCGGGTAGTGGTGCGCGCGCAGCAGCGCGGCGACTGCATCGGCATTGACGTCCATGATCTCCATCGACTTCCGGGCGTTTTCGGCGGTGCTGAGCCGGCGCAGGTTGTCGATCAGCGCCTTGCGCTCGCTCAGTGGCCGGGCGAGGAAGGCGGCCTGCCAAGCCGGATCGCGCACCTGGGCACGGTAGGCCTGATAGGCGGCATCGTCGGTGCAGAGGATGTCGCCGTGGCTGAGTAGCAGCCGGCTGTCGCCGGTCTGGAGCAGCCATGGGTCGGGCAGGATGTCCATGCCGGCGCGGGCGGCGTAGTCGGCGCCGAGCAGGAAGTCGCGGTTGCCTGGCATGAAATGGATCGCGGTGCCGGCACGGGCAGTGGCGGCCAATGCGCTGGCGATGTCGCGGTTGAGCGGTGCGTCGCCGTCATCGTCGCCGGCCCAGTATTCGAACAGGTCGCCGAGAATGTAGAGTGCCCGGGCTTCGCGCGCCGGCCCGGCCAGAAACGCGAGAAAGGCTGCCACGGTTTCCGGATGATCTTCCGATAGATGAAGATCGGAGATGAAGAGTAGTCGCACGGGCCGGTCTCGTCCTGGCCGGACGTCCGGCCAGGGGTGTCAAACGACAGTAGGGATCGGACGCGGGTTTCAGACCACTTCGGCGCGTTCGATGATCACGTCTTCCTTCGGCACGTCCTGGTGGAAGCCGCTGGAGCCGGTCTTGACCTTGCGGATCGCGTCGACCACGTCCATGCCTTCGCTGACCTTGCCGAACACGCAGTAGCCCCAGCCTTGCGGGTCGGGCGAGCGGAAGTTCAGGAAGTCGTTGTCGGCGACGTTGATGAAGAACTGGGCGGTGGCCGAGTGCGGCGCCTGGGTGCGGGCCATGGCGATGGTGCCGCGCTCGTTCTTGAGGCCGTTGTCGGCTTCGTTCTTGATCTGCTCGCCGGTCGGCTTCTGGTCCATGCCCGGGGTGAAGCCGCCGCCCTGGATCATGAAGCCGTCGATGACGCGGTGGAAGATGGTGTTGTCGTAGTGGCCGGCCTCGACGTAGGCGATGAAGTTGGCCACCGTCTGCGGCGCCTTGTCGGCGTCGAGTTCGAGGGTGATGACGCCGTGGTTGGTATGCAGCTTGACTGCCATGTGCTGTTCTCCTGGGGAAAGCTGTTGGGGATGCAGGCGTGCTTACTTGCCCGCTTTCTTCGGCGCTGCGTTCTCGAGCACGCTCGCGCTCTCGATGACGACCGCCTCGACGGGCACGTTCTGGTGGAAGCCGCGGTTGGCGGTCTGCACCTTGGCGATCTTGTCGACCACGTCCATGCCCTTGACGACCTTGCCGAACACCGCGTAGCCCCAGCCGTCGCGCGAGGGATAGTCGAGGAAGGTGTTGGGCACCAGGTTGATGAAGAACTGCGCGCTGGCCGAATGCGGATCGGCGGTGCGGGCCATCGCCAGCGTGCCGCGCTCGTTCTTGAGGCCGTTCTTGGCTTCGTTCTCGATCGGCGCGCGGGTGCTCTTCTGTTTCAGGTCGGCATCGAAGCCGCCGCCCTGGACCATGAAGCCGTCGATGACGCGGTGGAACACGGTGCCGTCGTAGAAGCCGTCCTTGACGTACTGGACGAAGTTCTCGGCGGACTTGGGTGCCTTGTCGGCGAAGACTTCGACGACGATCTCGCCCTGGTTGGTCTTGAGCTCGACCATGGGGTTGGCGGCAAGGGCGCCGAGGCTGGTCAGGGCGGTCGATGCCAGCGCGGCAAAGGCGATCAGGTGCTTTTTCATGGAATCTCCGGTGCGCGGCCGTGGTGGCCGGATGGGCGGCGGACGTCGTGGCGGCCGGGAAAATGGCAGGCATTGCGGCCGTGGTATATTTGCGGCCTTCGACTGCCGGCCCGGCGCCTGGGTGACGCGGGATTCTAGCAACAAGCACCCCCCCTCACAATTGCGCCGCCGACGAACCGGTTTTCAACCGATCTTCCCCACCGTTTTTCCATTCGCCGATGCTTTCCATCTACAACACCCTGACGCGCAGCAAGGAAGTCTTCACCCCGATCGAGCCCGGCAAGGTCCGCATGTACGTGTGCGGCATGACGGTGTATGACTTCTGTCACCTCGGCCATGCGCGCGTGATGGTGGTGTTCGACATGGTGGCGCGCTGGCTGCGGGCCAGCGGGCTGGATGTGAACTACGTGCGCAACATCACCGACATCGACGACAAGATCATCCGCCGGGCGCAGGAGAACGGCGAGTCGATCCGCCAGTTGACCGACCGCTTCATCGCCGCGATGCACGAGGACGCCGACGCCCTCGGCGTGCTGCGCCCGGACCACGAGCCGCGCGCCACCGACTACGTCGTCCAGATGCAGAGCCTGATCTCGCGCCTCGAGCAGAAAGGCCTGGCCTACGTCGCCGCCAACCGCGACGTCTGCTACGCGGTGCGCAAGTTCGACGGCTACGGCAAGCTGTCGGGCAAGTCGCTCGACGAGCTGCGTGCCGGCGAGCGGGTGGATGTCGCCCAGGACAAGAACGATCCGCTCGATTTCGTGCTGTGGAAGCATGCCAAGGCCGAGGAGCCGGGCGAGGTGAAGTGGGATTCGCCCTGGGGTGCCGGCCGTCCGGGCTGGCACATCGAATGCTCGGCGATGAGTTCCGAACTGCTCGGCGACCATTTCGACATCCACGGTGGCGGCATGGACCTGCAGTTCCCGCACCACGAGAACGAGATCGCCCAGTCCGAAGGCGCGCACGGCCACGCCTTCGTCAATTACTGGATGCACAACGGCTTCGTGCGTGTCGACGACGAGAAGATGTCGAAGTCGCTCGGCAATTTCTTCACCATCCGCGAAGTGCTGCAGCAGTACGACGCCGAAGTGGTGCGCTTCTTCATCCTGCGCGCCCACTATCGCAGCGCGCTGAACTACTCGGATGCGCATCTCGAGGATGCGCGCAGTGCGCTGACGCGGCTCTACACCGCATTGAAGAACGTGCCGGCCGAAGGCGAGGGCGAAGTCGATTGGAACGAAGCTCATGCGAGGCGCTTCCGCGCGGCGATGGACGACGACTTCAACACGGCCGAAGCGATGGCGGTGCTGTTCGAGCTGGCCAACGAGGTCAATCGCAGCGCCTCGCCGGGGCTGGCGCGGCAACTGAAGGCGCTGGGCGCCGTGCTCGGCCTGCTGCAGCGCGATCCGGTGGCTTTCCTGCAGGCGGGTACGCCGGATGCCGGCGGGCTCGACGCTGCGGCGATCGAAGCACGGATTGCTGCGCGTGCCGCGGCGAAGAAGAACAGGGACTACGCCGAAGCCGACCGCATCCGTGCCGAACTGGCCGAAGCCGGCGTCGTGCTGGAGGACGGCGCGGGCGGCACGACCTGGCGCCGCGCCTGAGCGGTGCCTCGTCGGGGCGGAAGGGCCCCGATGATGAAAAAAATGGCCCGCCATCGGAGTGATGGCGGGTCATTTTCATGCCTGGACAGGCGGCGCTGCGCGCCGCCAGGGTTCAAGTACCAAAGAAGTCCTTCACCTTGTCCATCCAGGACTTGGCCTTCGGGTTGTGGCGGTCGGCGTTGCCGCTGGAAATCTCCTCGAATTCGCGCAGCAGTTCCTTCTGGCGTTCGGTGAGCCTGACCGGCGTCTCGACCACGACGTGGCAGAGCAGGTCGCCATGCACGTGGCTGCGCACGTTCTTGATGCCCTTGCCGCGCAGGCGGAAGACCTTGCCGCTCTGCGTCTCGGCCGGGATCTTCAGGCGGGCCATGCCTTCCAGCGTCGGGATCTCGATTTCGCCGCCCAGCGCCGCGGTGGTGAAGCTCAGCGGCATCTCGCAGTGCAGGTCGTCGTGGTCGCGCTCGAACACCGCGTGCTTGCGGATGTGGATCTCGACGTAGAGATCGCCCGGCGGGCCGCCATTGACGCCCGGTTCGCCGTGGCCGCCGTGGCGCAGGCGCATGCCTTCGTCGATGCCGGCGGGAATCTTCACTTCCAGTGTCTTGTGCTTCTTGACCCGGCCGGCGCCGCCGCAGTCGCGGCAGGGGTCGGGGATGATCTTGCCGCTGCCGTGGCACTTCGGGCAGGTCTGCTGGATCGAGAAGAAGCCCTGCTGCACCCGTACCTGGCCGTGGCCGTTGCAGGTGGGACAGGTCTTGGGCTGGGTGCCGGGCTTGGCGCCGCTGCCGTGGCAGGTGCCGCATTCCTCGACGGTGGGGATGCGGATCGTCTTCTCGGCACCGCGCGCGGCTTCCTCGAGCGTGATCTCGAGGTTGTAGCGCAGATCGGCGCCGCGATAGACGTTCGAGCGCCCGCCGCGGCCGCCGCCGAACAGGTCGCCGAAGATGTCGCCGAAGGCATCGGCGAAGCCGCCTTCGAAGCCCTGGCCGCCTCCCATCGATTGGTCGACGCCGGCATGGCCGTAGCGGTCGTAGGCGGCCTTCTTCTGCGGGTCGGAGAGCATCTCGTAGGCCTCCTTGGCCTCCTTGAACTTCTCCTCGGCTTCCTTGTTGTCCGGATTGCGGTCCGGATGGTACTTCATGGCCAGCTTGCGGTAGGCCTTCTTGATCTCGTCGTCGCCGGCATCGCGATTGACGCCGAGAACGTCGTAGTAATCCCTTTTGGACATGTTGCTTCGCTCAGTCTGGTATCACGCAAAGGCCGAGCCGGCGCCGGAGCAGGGCTCCGGCGGGGCTCGGCCGAGAAGGATTCGCCAGAGTGACGATTACTTCTTGTCCTTCACTTCGGTGAATTCGGCATCCACCACGTCGGCGTCGTCGGCCTTGCTGCCGGACGACTGGGTGCCGGCGCCAGCCTGATCACCGCCCTCGGCCTGGGCCTGGGCATACATCTGCTCGCCCAGCTTCTGTGCGGCCATCGCCAGGGCCTGGCTCTTGGCTTCGATGCTGTCCTTGTCGGAGCCCTTGATCGCCTCTTCGGCATCCTTGATCGCGGCTTCGATCCTGGCCTTCTCGTCGTCGGGCAGCTTGTCGCCGTACTCGCCCAGGGCCTTGCGCGTCGAATGCACCAGCGCGTCGCACTGATTGCGGGCATCGACCAGTTCGTGCGCCTTCTTGTCTTCCTCGGCATGGGCCTCGGCGTCGCGCACCATGCGTTCGACTTCCTCGTCCGACAGGCCGGAGTTGGCCTGGATCTTGATCTTGTTCTCCTTGCCGGTGGCCTTGTCCTTGGCCGACACGTGCAGGATACCGTTGGCGTCGATGTCGAAGGTGACCTCGATCTGCGGCATGCCGCGCGGCGCCGGCGGGATGTCGGACAGGTTGAACTGGCCCAGGCTCTTGTTGCCGGAAGCCATCTCGCGCTCACCCTGCAGCACGTGGATGGTCACCGCGCTCTGGTTGTCGTCGGCGGTGGAGAACACCTGCGAGGCCTTGGTCGGGATCGTGGTGTTCTTCTGGATCAGCTTGGTCATCACGCCGCCCAGGGTTTCGATGCCGAGCGACAGCGGGGTCACGTCGAGCAGCAGCACGTCCTTGACCTCGCCCTGCAGCACGCCGCCCTGGATGGAGGCGCCCACGGCCACGGCTTCGTCCGGGTTCACGTCCTTGCGCGGCTCCTTGCCGAAGAATGCCTTGACCTTCTCCTGCACCATCGGCATGCGGGTCTGGCCGCCGACCAGGATCACGTCGTCGATGTCGGAGACCTTCAGGCCGGCATCCTTCAGCGCCACGCGGCAGGGCTCGATCGAGCGCTCGACCAGGTCTTCGACCAGCGCCTCGAACTTGGCGCGGGTGATCTTGACCGCCAGGTGCTTCGGCCCGGAGGCGTCGGCAGTGATGTAGGGCAGGTTGACTTCGGTCTGCTGGCCGGAGGACAGCTCGATCTTGGCCTTCTCGGCCGCTTCCTTCAGGCGCTGCAGCGCGAGCACGTCGTTCTTGAGGTCGACGCCCTGATCCTTCTTGAACTCGGTGACGATGTAGTCGATCAGGCGCTGGTCGAAGTCCTCGCCGCCGAGGAAGGTGTCGCCGTTGGTCGCCAGCACTTCGAACTGGTGCTCGCCGTCGAGGTCGGCGATCTCGATGATCGAGATGTCGAAGGTGCCGCCGCCGAGGTCATACACCGCGATCTTGGAGTCGCCCGGCTTCTTGTCCATGCCGAAGGCGAGCGCGGCCGCGGTCGGCTCGTTGATGATGCGCTTGACTTCCAGGCCGGCGATGCGGCCGGCGTCCTTGGTGGCCTGGCGCTGGCTGTCGTTGAAGTAGGCCGGCACGGTGATGACGGCTTCGGTCACTTCCTCGCCGAGATAGTCCTCGGCGGTCTTCTTCATCTTGCGCAGCACTTCGGCCGACACCTGCGGCGGCGCGATCTTCTTGCCGCGCACCTCGACCCAGGCGTCGCCGTTGTCGGCCTTGGTGATGGTGAAGGGCATCAGGTCGATGTCCTTCTGCACTTCCTTCTCTTCGAAGCGGCGGCCGATCAGGCGCTTGATCGCGAACAGGGTGTTCTTGGCGTTGGTGACGGCCTGGCGCTTGGCCGGCGCACCACACAGGATTTCGCCGTCTTCGGCGTAGGCGACCACCGACGGGGTGGTGCGCGCGCCTTCGGAGTTCTCGATGACCTTCGGCTTGCCGCCTTCCATCACGGAAACGCAGCTGTTGGTGGTGCCGAGGTCGATGCCGATGATCTTGCCCATGAAAGTTCCTTTGTTTTCTGAATGTGGTGGCGGAGCGGCGCCGCCGTCCGGTCTGGTTCGAATATGGGGTGGTGCGGCAGCGTTTCAAGCCGCCGCGTGCAGATTGCTCGCTGGTTCGGCCGCCCTTACTGTTCCTTCGCCTTGGCGACCATCACCAGCGCCGGGCGGATGACGCGTTCGTTGAGCAGGTAGCCCTTCTGCAGCACGGTGACGACGGTGTTGGGTTCGGCATCCGCCTCGACGGTGCTGATCGCCTGGTGCTTGTTCGGGTCGAACTTCTGGCCGAGCGGATTCTCTTCCGCCAGGTTGGCGCCTTCGAAGGCGGCGACGAGTTGCTTCAGCGTCAGTTCGACGCCTTCGCGCAGATTCTCGAGGGTCTGGTTTTCCACCGCGAGTGCGGCTTCGAGGCTGTCCTTGACCGGCAGCATCGCGCTGGCGAACTTCTCGGCGGCGAACTTGCCGGCCTTGACGATGTCCTCCTGCGCGCGGCGGCGGACGTTCTCGGTCTCGGCCTTGGCGCGCAGCCAGGCGTCATGATGCTCGGCGGCCTTCAGTTCGGCCTGGCGCAGGCTCTCTTCCAGGCTGGGCAGGGTGTCCGGCTTGTTCTCTTCGGTGTCCTGCGCGGCCGCTGCGGGAGCGGGCTGCTGTCCGGTTTCCGGAATGGCGTTTGGATTCTGGCTCAGGTCCTGCATGGGTTCTTGCTCCCTGTTGATGGCTGTTCCTGGCCGGCATGTTGGGGCGGGCGATTCGATTTCAAGAGGAAACCTTTGGTGAAGAAGCAGCCATTGCGGCAGGCTGCGCGCTGGCGCACAATAGCCTGTCCGGAACTGGTTCGCGTTCCGAGTTGGAGATGGCCGGTTCAACGGGTCTTCACCATTCCGGAATTCCACGTGATGCCCGGCGTTTGCCTGTGTCATCGTTGCAGTTGAGTTTTTTCCTGCTCGTCAGGAAACCATGGGAGATATCGATGAAACTGAAGAAAGTTGCCGCCTGCGTTCTGCTGTCCGCTGCCGTCGCGCCGGCCTGGGCTGCCTGCGAGGCCACCATCGAAGGCAACGACATGATGCAGTTCAATATCAAGGAGATCGTGGTCGACAAGAGCTGCAAGGAGTTCACCCTCACGCTGAAGCACACCGGCAAGCTGGCCAAGGCTGCCATGGGCCACAACTGGGTGCTGGCGAAGGATGCCGACGTCAAGGACCTGGCTGCCGACAGCGCCAAGGCCGGCCCGGCCAAGGACTACCTCGTCGATGGCGATGCCCGCATCATCGCCCACACCAAGCTGATCGGTGGCGGCGAAACCGACTCGGTCACCTTCGACGTATCCAAGCTCGCGGCCGGTGAGAAGTACACCTATTTCTGCTCCTTCCCGGGCCACTGGGCAGTGATGAAGGGTGAGCTGAAGCTCAACTGAAGCTCTGATCGCCCATCGGCCACTGGAGCCTGACCGGGTTCCGGTGGCATCGCAGCATGGGGAAGAGTGCGTGGCCCTCCTCTCGCTGCTGATGAAATGCATGTGGCAGGCATCGTCCTGTCATGATCCGGCTGCGCGGACGATCTCTGCTGCGTGCCCTTCAGGCGCGCCTTCTTCGCGCCTTTGCTCGTTGTCTCCCTGACGGAAGCGTGCTTCCTTTGGAGTCGTCTGCGGCTGTAGGGCAGGGCTCTCGTGGTAGCATTGACCGTTTTGATTCACGCGGCTTTCGCCGCCTTCGAGCATGACCCAGTTCGCCAAGGAAACCCTGCCGATCAGCCTCGAAGAGGAGATGCGGCACTCCTACCTCGACTACGCGATGAGCGTGATCGTGGGCCGCGCACTCCCCGATGCGCGTGACGGCCTCAAGCCTGTGCATCGCCGTGTGCTGTTCGCGATGCACGAACTGTCCAACGACTGGAACCGTGCCTACAAGAAGTCCGCGCGCATCGTCGGTGACGTCATCGGTAAATACCATCCGCACGGCGACACCGCGGTGTACGACACCATCGTGCGCATGGCGCAGGATTTCTCGCTGCGCTACATGCTGGTCGACGGCCAGGGCAACTTCGGTTCGGTCGACGGCGACAACGCCGCGGCGATGCGTTACACCGAAATCCGCATGGCGCGCATCGGCCACGAACTGCTGGCCGACATCGACAAGGAAACGGTCGACTTCGGCCCCAACTACGACGGCTCGGAGAAGGAGCCGCTGGTCATGCCGGCGCGCATCCCCAACCTGCTGATCAACGGTTCGAGCGGCATCGCGGTCGGCATGGCGACCAACATCCCGCCGCACAATCTGGGCGAGATCGTCGATGCCTGCCTGAAGCTGCTGGAAGAGCCGGACACCGACATCGAGGCGCTGATCGACATCGTCAAGGCGCCCGACTTCCCGACTGCCGGCCTGATCTACGGCCTGCACGGCGTGCATGAGGGCTACCGCACCGGCCGCGGCCGCGTGATCATGCGCGCGCGCACCCACTTCGAACCGATCGGCAAGACCGACCGCCAGGCCATCGTCGTCGACGAGCTGCCCTACCAGGTCAACAAGCGCACGCTGCAGGAGCGCATGGCCGAACTGGTCAACGAAAAGAAGATCGAGGGCATCAGCGAGATCCGCGACGAGTCCGACAAGTCCGGCATGCGCCTGGTGGTCGAGCTCAAGCGCGGCGAGATGCCCGAAGTGGTGCTGAACAAGCTGTTCAAGCACACCCAGCTGCAGGACAGCTTCGGCATGAACATGGTGGCGCTGGTCGACGGCAAGCCGCGCCTGCTGAACCTGAAGCAGATGCTGGTGTGCTTCCTCGAGCACCGCCGCGAGGTCGTCACCCGCCGCACCATCTTCGAACTGCGCAAGGCGCGCGACCGCGGCCACATCCTCGAAGGCCTGGCGGTGGCGCTGTCCAACGTCGACGAGATCATCGCCCTGATCAAGGCCGCGCCGACGCCGGCCGATGCCAAGCGCGGCCTGATGGAACGCACCTGGCGCTCGCCGCTGGTCGAGGAGATGCTGTCGCGCGCGATGGCCGACAGCTACCGGCCGGAAGGGCTGGACCCGCAGTTCGGCCTGTCGGCACAGGGCTACCGGCTGTCCGAAGCCCAGGCCCAGGCCATCCTGGAGCTGCGCCTGCAACGCCTGACCGGGCTGGAGCAGGACAAGATCGTCGGCGAGTACCGCGAAGTGATGGACATCATCACCGACCTGCTCGACATCCTCGCCCGTCCCGAGCGCATCACCGCGATCATCGTCGAGGAGCTGAGCGCGATCCGCAACCAGTTCGGCGATCCGCGCCGCTCGGAACTGGTGATGAACACCGCCGAGATCAACATCGAGGACCTGATCACGCCGGAAGACATGGTCGTCACCCTGTCGCACACCGGCTACTTCAAGCGCCAGCCGCTGGCCGACTACCGCGCCCAGCGCCGCGGCGGCCGCGGCAAGCAGGCGACCTCGATGAAGGACGAGGACTTCATCGACCATCTCTTCGTCGCCAACACCCACGACACCGTGCTGTGCTTCTCCAGCCGCGGCCGCTGCTACTGGCTGAAGGTGTACGAAGTGCCCGAAGGCACGCGCAACTCGCGCGGCAAGCCGATCGTCAATCTGTTCCCGCTGGTCGAAGGCGAGAAGATCACCGCCGTGCTGCCGATCAAGGAGTTCGACGAGGAGCACTTCGTGTTCATGGCGACTTCCGAGGGCACGGTCAAGAAGACCGCGCTGACCGCCTTCTCCAACCCGCGCAAGGCCGGCATCATCGCGGTGAATCTGGATGACGGCGACCACCTGATCGGCGTCGCCATCACCGACGGCGAATGCGACGTGATGCTGTTCTCCGATGCCGGCAAGGCGGTGCGTTTCGCCGAGACCGACGTGCGGCCGATGGGCCGCGAGGCCCGCGGCGTGCGCGGCATGATGCTGGAGGACGGCCAGGCGGTGATCGCGATGCTGGTGGCCAAGGACGAGTCGCAGTCGGTGCTGACCGCGACCGAGAACGGCTACGGCAAGCGCACGCCGGTGGCCGAATACACCCGCCACGGCCGCGGCACCAAGGGCATGATCGCGATCCAGACCTCCGACCGCAACGGCAAGCTGGTCGGCGCGGTGCTGGTCGAGCCGGGCGACGAGGTGATGCTGATCTCGACCGGCGGCGTGCTGATCCGCACCGGCGTCGAGAGCATCCGCGAGATGGGCCGTTCCACCCAGGGCGTGACCCTGATCAACCTCGACGACGGCACTTTCCTCGCCAGCATCGAGAAAGTGGCGGAGTCCGAGTCCGACGAAAGCATGCGCGCGGAAGACGAAGGCGGGGCTGCCGCAGCCGGGGAGCCTGCCGACGACACTGCGCAGGACGGCAACGACGGCCAGGGCGAAGCGCCCGCGGCCGACCAACAGGGAGATGCCTGATGAGCCGGGTGTGGAACTTCAGCGCCGGCCCGGCCGCGCTGCCCGAGGAAGTGCTGCGCCAGGCCGCCGACGAGATGCTCGACTGGCAGGGTTCGGGCATGGGCGTGATGGAGATGAGCCATCGCGGCAAGGAGTTCACCTCGATCGCCGTGCAGGCCGAGGCCGATCTGCGCGAACTGCTGGCGGTGCCGGCCGATTACCGCATCCTGTTCATGCAGGGCGGGGCGATCGCGGCGAATGCGATCATCCCGATGAACCTGATCGGCGGCAAGCGCGTCGCCGACTACGTCGTCACCGGCGCCTGGTCGCAGAAGTCGCAGAAGGAGGCGCGCAAGTACGCCGAGGTGAATATCGCCGCCACTTCCGAGGCGAGCGACTTCACCACCGTGCCGCCGATGGCGGACTGGAAGCTGTCGGCGGATCCGGCCTACCTCTTCACCTGCACCAACGAGACCATCAGCGGCGTCGAATATCCCTTCGAGCCGGATCTGGCCCGGATCGGCCGCGGCGAAGTGCCGGTCGTCGCCGACATGTCTTCGCACATCCTGTCGCGCGTCATCGACGTGTCGAAATACGGCCTGATCTTCGGTGGTGCGCAGAAGAACATCGGCCCGGCCGGCCTGACCATCGTCATCGTGCGCGAGGACCTGCTCGGCCGCGCGATGCCGCATTGCCCGGCCGCGTTCGACTTCAGGATCGTGGCCGAGAACGCGTCGATGTACAACACGCCGCCGACCTACGGCATCTACATCGCCGGCCTGGTGTTCCAGTGGATCAAGCGCCAGGGCGGCGTGGCCGCGCTGGAGGCGCGCAACGTCGCCAAGGCGAAGCTGCTGTACGGCTTCCTCGACGGCAGCGGTTTCTATGAGAATCGCGTCGATCCGGCCTGCCGTTCGCGCATGAACGTGCCTTTCTTCCTGAAGGACGAATCGCTCAACGACGCTTTCCTGGCCGAATCGAAGGCTGCGGGCCTGACGCAGTTGAAGGGCCACAAGTCGGTCGGCGGCATGCGCGCGTCGATCTACAACGCGATGCCGCTGGCGGGCGTGCAGGCGCTGGTGGACTTCATGCGCGACTTTGCCGCGCGCAAGGCTTGAACCGAAGGACCGAGCATGAGCGACGAACTGCTGAAGCTGCGCAACGAAATCGACCGCCTCGACGAGGAAATCCTCGCCCGCCTGTCCGAGCGTGCGCGCTGCGCGCAACGCGTGGGTGAAGTGAAGCAGGGCAAGCCCCCTTTCTACCGGCCCGAGCGCGAAGCCCAGGTGCTGCGCCGCCTGGCGGAGCTGAATCCGGGGCCGCTGCCGGCGGATGCGGTGAAGACCGTGTTCCGCGAGATCATGTCGGCCTGCCTGGGGCTGGAGCATCCGCAGCGCGTCGCCTACCTCGGCCCGGCCGGTACTTTTTCCGAAAGCGCCAGCCGCAAGCAGTTCGGTTCCGCGCCCGGTTTCATGCCGATGGCGACGATCGAGGACGTGTTCCGCGCGGTCGAGGCCGGCAACGTCGATTACGGCGTCGTGCCGGTCGAGAATTCGACCGAGGGTGCGGTCAATATCACGCTCGACCTGCTGCTGGCGAGCCCGGTCAAGGTCTGCGGCGAAGTCAGGCTGCGCATCCATCAGCAACTGATGTCGCGTGCCGACGGCATCGGCGCCGCCAAGCGCCTGTATTCGCATGCGCAGTCGCTGGCGCAGTGCCACGAATGGCTCAACCGCAACCTGCCTCACCTGCCGCGCATCCCGGTGGCGAGCAACGCCGAGGCGGCGCGGCTGGCGGCGGAGGATGCCGAGTCCTGCGCGATCGCGGGCGAGGCGGCGGCCAAGCTGTACGGCCTGAACATCCTCGCGCCCAACATCGAAGACGATCCCAACAACACCACGCGCTTCCTCGTCATCGCCAGCCACGACGCCGGGCCGTCGGGCAGCGACCGCACCTCGCTGGTGTTCTCGGCGCCGAACCGTCCGGGGGCGATCCATGCCTTGCTGGAACCGCTCGCGCGCCACGGTGTGGACATGACCAAACTGCAGTCGCGCCCGGCGCAGTCAGGCCTGTGGGAATATGTGTTCTACGCCGACATCAACGGCCACCGCGAAGATGCCGAGGTCGCCGCCGCGCTCGCCGAACTGGCCGATCGCGCCGCATTCCTGAAGGTGCTCGGCTCCTATCCGATCGCCGCCATCTGACACTCTGAATCCGCCCGAGCATTCGACGAACGAGGCCACGTGCCATCAAGGAGACAGCCATGAGCGTAGCAAGCCGTGCCCCGGACCACATCCGTGCCATCATGCCCTACCAGCCGGGCAAGCCGATCTCCGAACTGGCGCGGGAGATGGGGCTTGCCGAATCGAGCATCGTCAAGCTCGCATCGAACGAGAATCCGCTGGGGATGAGCACGCGCGCCCGCGATGCCGCACGCATGGCGCTGGCCGATCTGGCGCGCTACCCGGACGGCGGTGCCTTCGCATTGAAGGCGGCGCTGTGCCGCAAGCTCGGCGTGAAGCCCGAGCAACTGGTGATCGGCAACGGTTCCAACGATGTCCTCGAGATCGCCACCCAGGCTTTCCTCCGCCCCGGCTGTTCGGCGGTGTATGCCCAGCATGCCTTTGCCGTCTATCCGCTGGCGACGCAGGCGCGCGGCGCGCGCGGCGTCGAAGTGCCGGCGAGGAACTTCGGCCACGACCTGGATGCGATGGCGGCGGCGATCTCGCCCGATACCCGCATCGTCTTCATCGCCAATCCGAACAATCCGACCGGCACTTTCCTGCCGGGTGGGGACATCGAGGCGTTCCTGCACCAAGTGCCGCAGGACGTGCTGGTGGTGCTCGACGAGGCCTATACCGAATACCTGGCGCCGGCGCAGCGCTATGACGCCATCGCCTGGATCGAACGCTTTCCCAACCTGCTGGTGTCGCGCACCTTCTCCAAGGCCTACGGCCTCGCCGGCCTGCGGGTGGGCTATGGCGTCGCGCATGCCGAAGTGGCGGACCTGATGAACCGGGTGCGCCAGCCCTTCAACGTCTCCAGCGTCGCGCTGGCGGCAGCCGGGGCGGCGCTGGACGACGAGGAGTTCATCGAGCAGTCGGCCGAACTGAACCGGCGTGGCATGCAGCAACTCACCGACGCCTTCGTCGCGCTGGGGCTGGAGTGGATTCCGTCGGCCGGCAACTTCGTCACCTTCAAGGTCGGCGACGCCGCCGGAGTCGATCGCGCGCTGCTGCGGCAGGGCGTGATCGTGCGCCCGATCGCTGGCTACGGCATGCCGCACTGGCTGCGGGTGTCGATCGGCCTGCCGGAAGAGAACGCCCGCTTCATCGCCGCGCTGAAGCAGGCGCTGGCCTGATGGAAGGCCGCGAGACCTCGCCGCTGATCGGCAAGCTCGTCATCTGCGGCGTCGGCCTGATCGGCGGTTCGTTCGCGCTCGGCCTGCGGCGCGCGGGGGCGGTCGGCCGCATCGTCGGCATCGGCCGGCGGCGCGAACCACTGGAGCGTGCGCTGGGACTGGGCGTCATCGACGAGATTGCAGGTGACTGGGCCACGGCGCTGGCCGGTGCCGATCTGGTGCTGCTTGCCGCGCCGGTGGGGCAGATGGATGCGATCATGGCGGCGATGGCGCCGCACCTGGGCGCCGGGACGGTGGTCACCGACGCCGGCAGCACCAAGCGCGACGTGATCGAAGCCATCCATCGCCACCTCGGCGCGCAGCTGCCGCAGATCGTGCCGGCACACCCGATCGCAGGCGCGGAGAAGAGCGGCGTCGATGCCGCCTTCGCCGATCTCTACGTCAAGCGCAAGGTCGTGCTGACGCCGCTTCCCGACAGCCGGGCCGATGCGGTCGAACTGGTGCGGGCGGCCTGGCAGGCCTGCGGCGCCAGCGTGGTCGACATGACGCCGCGGGACCACGACAGCGTGTTCGCCGCCGTCAGCCACCTGCCGCATCTGCTCGCCTTCGGCCTGGTGGACGACCTGGCGCGGCGCGACAACGCGGAACTGCTGTTTTCGCATGCGGCCAGCGGTTTCCGCGACTTCACCCGCATCGCCGGCAGCCATCCGGAAATGTGGCGCGACATCTGCGTCGCCAACCGGGTGGCGCTGCTCGCCGAACTGGATGCCTATCTCGGCGAACTGGCCAGCCTGCGGCGGATGCTCGCGGCGGGCGACGGTGACGCGCTCGAAGCCGTCTTTAATCGTGCCCGGCGCGCCCGCAACGCCTGGGCCGAAGGCCTGCCGGTGCAGACGGCGGAATGATCGGGCGGCTGTGTCCCCACTCCCGGCCTGGATGGGTAGAGCGCAGCGAAACCCATCAATGGCCAGAACGGAGCCGTCATCGAGGCGATGGGTTTCGCCGACGGCTCTACCCATCCTGCCCGGCTTTTCGAAAGCAGCCTGTTCAAGGGCTGCGTCAATAAGAGACGAAACATGGAATTCCTCGACCTGTCCCCGATGCTGGGCGCGAGCGGCAGCGTGCGCCTGCCCGGCTCCAAGAGCATCTCCAATCGCGTGCTGCTGCTCGCCGCGCTGGCCGAAGGCCGCACCGAGATCCGCGACCTGCTGTCGTCCGACGACGTCGAACGCATGCTGGAGGCGCTGCAGGCGCTCGGCGTGCGCTGGCAGCGCAAGGGCGATACGCTCGATTACGTCGTCGATGGCGTTGGCGGACCGTTTCCGGTCAAGGCGGCAGAACTTTTCCTCGGCAACGCGGGTACCGCCTTCCGGCCGCTGACCGCGGCGCTGGCCCTGTCCGGTGGCGAATACCGCTTGTCGGGCGTGCCACGGATGCACGAGCGCCCGATCGGCGACCTGGTCGAGGCGCTGCGCCAGCTCGGTGCCGACATCAGCTGCACGGCGAACGAAGGCTATCCGCCGCTGCACATCAAGCCGGCGACGATCAGTCCAGGCGGCGTGGTCAGGGTGCGGGGCGACGTCTCGAGCCAGTTCCTGACCGCGCTGCTGATGGCCTTGCCGCTGACCGGCGTGCAGACCACGGTCGAGGTCGTCGGCGAACTGATCTCCAAGCCCTACATCGCGATCACGCTGGAGCTGATGGCGCGCTTCGGTGTCGAGGTCGAGCAGCAGGGCTGGGAGCGCTTCGTCGTGCCGGACGGCGCGCGCTATCGCAGCCCGGGTACGCTGTTCGTCGAAGGCGATGCCTCGTCGGCTTCGTATTTCCTCGCTGCCGGTGCGATCGGCGGCGGGCCGGTACGGGTCGAAGGCGTCGGCCGCAGCAGCATCCAGGGCGACGTCCGCTTCGCCGAGGCACTGGCGCAGCTCGGCGCGCGGATCACGATGGGCGACAACTGGATCGAGGCTTCGGCGCCCGAATCCGGCGTGCTGAAGGCTTTCGATCTCGATCTGAACCACATCCCGGATGCGGCGATGACGCTGGCGGTCGCCGCGCTGTTCGCCGACGGCCCGTGCCGGCTGCGCAACATCGCCAGCTGGCGGGTCAAGGAAACCGACCGCATCGCGGCGATGGCGATCGAACTGCGCAAGGTCGGTGCCGAGATCGAGGAGGGCGCGGACTACCTGTGCGTGACGCCGCCCGCGCGCCTGCTGCCGGCGGCGATCGACACCTACGACGACCATCGCATGGCGATGTGCTTCTCGCTCGTCAGCCTGGGCGGCTGCCGCGTGCGGATCAACGATCCGAAGTGCGTCAACAAGACTTTCCCCGGCTATTTCGACGCTTTCGCCAGCGTGACGCGGCCGGTGCCGGTGATCGCGATCGACGGTCCGTCGGCATCGGGCAAGGGCACGGTGGCCGAGCGCGTCGCCGCCGCGCTCGGCTGGAAGGTGCTCGACAGCGGTTCGCTGTACCGCATCGTCGCGCTGGCGGCGACGCGCGCCGGCGTCGCGCTCGACGACGAAGCGGGCGTCGCCGCGATCGCCGCCAGCCTGCCGGCGCGCTTCGAGGACGGCAAGGTGCTGCTCGGCGGCGACGACATCAGCACCGACATCCGCAGCGAAGCCTGCTCGGTGGGCGCATCGAAGGTCGCGGTGCTGCCGGCGGTGCGCGAAGCCTTGCTCGGCCGCCAGCGCGACTATCGCGTGGCGCCCGGGCTGGTCGGCGACGGCCGCGACATGGGCTCGGTGATATTCCCGGATGCACAGATCAAGATCTTCCTGACCGCGACGGCCGAGGCGCGTGCCGGGCGCCGTTATAAGCAGTTGATGGAAAAGGGTTTGCCTGCTAACATGCAAAGTCTTCTGGACGACCTTCGGGAACGTGACGCGCGCGATGCGGCACGGCCCGTCGCGCCGCTCGTGAAGTTGCCGGATGCGGTGCTGCTCGACACGACCGAACTGGACGTCGAGGGCGCCGTGGCTTTCGTGCTCGATCTCGTGCGGGATCGGGGACTCGCCGCCGGTTGAAGTGCCGCGCGCAGGGGCGGGAGCCCAGGCGCGTTTTTTCTCAATCTCACTTTTTTGCCGTCGCACGGCGGTCCCGGATTTATCCCTCATGTCCAACGCCACCCCCGCCTTCGAAGAAAGTTTTGCCGCCCTCTTCGAGGAAAGCCTTGCCCTGCAGGAAATGCGCACCGGTGAAGTCATCACCGCCGAAGTCGTGCGCATCGATCAGAACTTCGTCGTCGTCAACGCCGGCCTGAAGTCCGAAAGCTACGTCCCCGTCGACGAGTTCCGCAACGACCGCGGCGAACTCGAAGTCAACGTCGGCGACTTCGTCCACGTCGCCATCGACGCGCTCGAAGACGGCTTCGGCGAGACCCGCCTGTCGCGCGAGAAGGCCAAGCGCATCGCCGCCTGGAACGACCTCGAGAAGGCCCTCAACGAAGGCTCGCTGGTCAAGGGCGTCATCACCGGCCGCGTCAAGGGTGGCCTGACCGTCATGACCAACAGCATCCGCGCCTTCCTGCCGGGTTCGCTGGTCGACATGCGTCCGGTCAAGGACACCACGCCGTACGAAGGCAAGGAATACGAATTCAAGGTCATCAAGCTCGACCGCAAGCGCAACAACGTCGTCGTCTCGCGCCGTGCCGTGCTCGAAGAGTCGATGGGCGAAGAGCGCGAGAAGCTGCTCGCCAACCTCAAGGAAGGCACCGTCATCAAGGGTATCGTCAAGAACATCACCGACTACGGTGCGTTCGTCGACCTGGGCGGCATCGATGGCCTGCTGCACATCACCGACCTGGCCTGGCGCCGCGTCCGTCACCCGAGCGAAGTGCTCAACGTCGGTGACGAGATCGAAGCCAAGGTGCTCAAGTTCGACCAGGAAAAGAACCGCGTCTCGCTGGGCCTGAAGCAGCTCGGCGAAGATCCGTGGGTCGGCATCTCGCGCCGCTACCCGCAGGGCACCCGCCTGTTCGGCAAGGTCACCAACATCACCGACTACGGCGCCTTCGTCGAAGTCGAGCAGGGCATCGAGGGTCTGGTGCACGTGTCCGAAATGGACTGGACCAACAAGAACATCCACCCGACCAAGGTCGTGCAGCTGGGCGACGAAGTCGAAGTGATGATCCTCGAGATCGACGAAGACCGCCGCCGCATCTCGCTGGGCATGAAGCAGTGCATGTCCAACCCGTGGGACGATTTCGCCATCAACCACAAGAAGGGCGACAAGGTCCGCGGCCAGATCAAGTCGATCACCGACTTCGGCGTCTTCATCGGTCTGGAAGGCGGCATCGACGGCTTGGTGCACCTGTCCGACCTGTCGTGGAGCGAGCAGGGCGACGAAGCCGTGCGCCGCTTCAAGAAGGGCGACGAGGTCGAAGCCGTGGTGCTAGCGATCGACGTCGAGCGCGAGCGCATCTCGCTGGGCATCAAGCAGCTCGAAGGCGATCCCTACACCAACTTCATCGCCACCCACGAGAAGAACACCCTCGTGCGCGGCACCGTGAAGTCGGTCGATGCGCGTGGCGCCGTGATCTCGCTGGGTGACGACGTCGAAGCCTACCTGCGTGCTTCCGAAGCCGCTGCCCACCGCGTCGACGACCTGACGACGATGCTGAAGGAAGGCGACGAGGTCGAGGCGATGGTGATCAACGTCGATCGCAAGACCCGTTCGATCAACCTGTCGATCCGCGCCAAGGATCAGGCCGAGCAGAACGAAGCCATGAACAAGCTGGCTTCCGACAGCTCCGCCGCGTCCGGCACGACCAACCTGGGTGCGCTGCTGAAGGCCAAGCTGAACGAGCAGAAGCAGTAAGCAAGCCGACATGACCAAATCGGAGCTGATCGCCCAGCTTGCGGAGCGTTTCCCGCAACTGGTCGCAAAGGATGCCGATTACGCGGTCAAGATGATCCTCGATGCGATGACCGATGCGCTTGCGCGCGGCGATCGCATCGAGATCCGCGGGTTTGGCAGTTTCGCGCTGAACTATCGTCCGCCGCGCGTCGGACGCAATCCCAAGTCGGGCGAGAAGGTGCACGTGCCGGAAAAGTACGTGCCGCACTTCAAGGCCGGCAAGGAGTTGCGCGAACGCGTGGATCTCGCTGGCTGAGCAGCCGGACCGGGTTCGGCTGGCGAGTTCGGCCACCGATGGACGATCGACCGCGCGGCGATCGGATGCAAGCCAGGCTTGCGAGTGGCAACAGATGCAGTACCGGAAGGCGGCCCGATGGCCGCCTTTCTTCTTTTTTGCGGCGTGCTCGGTGATAATGGCGCCATGCGCGCAATCATGTGGTTCATCCGTCTCCTGCTGTTCATCCTGCTGTTCGGGTTCGCGATCAAGAACGATCATCTGGCGACCCTGAACTTCTTCTTTGGCGGGCAATGGCAGCTTCCGCTGGTGTTCGTCATCCTCGTCAGCTTCGCCGCCGGTGCCTTGCTCGGGGTCACGGCGACCTTCGCTTCGCTGCTGCGCCAGCGCCGCGAAATCTCTCAATTGCGCCGCCAGCTGGAGCGGGAGCGTGCCGAGCGTGAACGGACGGCCAACGCCACCGAGCCGGCGGCCGAGATCCAGATGCCCAGCCTTTCCTGAGCGTTTCGCCGTCCCATGGAAATCGAACTCTGGTGGCTGCTGGCCCTTCCGCTGTTCTTCGCGCTGGGCTGGCTCGCTGCCCGCATCGACATTCGCCAGGTGGTGCAGGAGTCGCGGGCATTGCCGCGCTCCTATCTGTCCGGCCTGAATTTCCTGCTCAACGAGCAGCCCGACAAGGCGATCGACTCCTTCGTCGAAGCCGTGCGCATCGACCCGCAGACGATCGAACTGCATTTCGCCCTCGGCAGCCTGTTCCGGCGCCGCGGCGAGACCGACCGGGCGATCCGCATCCATCAACTGCTGGTCGATCGCGAGGACATCACCGAAGAGCAGCGCCTGCAGGCGCTCGGCGAACTCGGCCAGGACTTCCTCAAGGCAGGCCTGCTCGATCGTGCCGAAGAGGTGTTCGTCCGCCTGCGCGGCACACGCGCCGACGCGCTGGCGCTGCGCTACCTGCTGGAGATCTATCAGCAGGAGAAGGACTGGGCGAAGGCGATCGAAGTGGCCGATGCGCTGCCGGGCCACGAAAGTCTGATGTGGCGGACCGAGGTGGCGAATTTCCACTGCGAGCTGGCGTCGGCTGCGTTGGCCAACTCGAAGCCGGACGAGGCCGAACGCCACGTCGAGGCGGCGCTGTCGGTCAATCCCCGCTGCGTGCGCGCGAGCCTGATCCGCGGCGACATCTGTGCCGCACAAGGCAGAGACGAGGACGCGCTCGCCGCGTGGAAACGGATCGAGAACCAGGATCCGGTCTATCTCGCCCTGGCCGCCGAGCGCATCATGGACGCCTATGGCCGCCTCGGGCGGCTGGAAGAGGGCCATCAGTTGTTGCGTGCCTGGCTCGACAGCCATGCCTCGCTCGATCTGCTCGACGAGCTTTTCCATTGGGAAATGGACAAACAGGGCCCGCAGGCGGCCTACGACCTGGTGCGCGAGGAACTGCGGCGCAACCCCACGCTGCTGGGCCTGGACAAGCTGCTCGAAGCCGCGTTGCTGACGGTGCCGAGCGAGCAGCGCGGCGACGTCGAGCTGATCAAGCAACTGATCCACGGCCACACGCGCAAGGTCGCCCGCTATCGCTGCGACGCCTGTGGCTTCAAGGCCCGCCAGTTCCATTGGCGTTGTCCGGCCTGCGGCGGCTGGGAGACTTACCCGCCGCGGCGAACCGAAGAATTCGACTTGACACCCTGAACAGCTCGATGACCTGAGCGCCCTGACGCCTCTTGAGCGGCCGCCCCCCCATTCAGAGAACCCGATCCATGGAATTCAAGACGCTGGAAGATTATGTCGGCCACACCCCGCTGGTGAGGCTGAAACGCATCAATGCCGGCCGCAACAACGTCATCCTGGCCAAGCTCGAAGGCAACAACCCGGCCGGCTCGGTCAAGGACCGGCCGGCATTGTCGATGGTGATGCATGCCGAGGCGCGCGGCGAGATCAAGCCCGGCGACACCCTGAT
This sequence comes from Thauera butanivorans, assembly GCF_048398245.1. NCBI lineage: Bacteria > Pseudomonadati > Pseudomonadota > Betaproteobacteria > Rhodocyclales > Zoogloeaceae > Thauera > Thauera butanivorans. Next base: position 3,137,138 of record NZ_CP183038.1, on the reverse strand, counting down.
CGAAGCGACCAGCGGCAACACCGGCATCGCGCTGGCGATGGCAGCGGCGATGCGCGGCTACCGCATGATCCTGGTGATGCCGGAGAACCAGAGCGTGGAGCGGCGCCAGACGATGCGCGCCTTCGGTGCCGAACTGGTGCTGACGCCGACTTCCGGCGGCATGGAGATGGCGCGCGACATCGCCGACAAGATGCGCGACGAAGGCAAGGGCATCATCCTCGACCAGTTCGCCAATCCGGACAATCCGCTCGCTCACTACGAAGGTACCGGCCCCGAGATCTGGGAGCAGACGGGCGGCCGCGTGACCCATTTCGTCAGCTCGATGGGCACCACCGGCACCATCATGGGGACTTCGCGCTTCCTCAAGGAAAAGAACCCCGAGGTTCAGATCGTCGGCTGCGAACCGGAAGAGGGGTCGCAGATTCCGGGCATCCGCAAGTGGCCGGAAGCCTATCTGCCGAAGATCTTCGAGCGCCCGCGGGTCGATCGCGTCGAACGCGTCAGCCAGGCCGAGGCGGAGGAAATGACCCGCCGGCTGGCGCGCGAGGAAGGCATCTTCGCCGGCATCTCTTCCGGTGGTTCGATGCACGTCGCGCTGCGGCTGGCCGCCGAACTCGAGAATGCGGTGATCGTGTCCATCGTCTGCGACCGCGGTGACCGCTATCTGTCGACGGGTGTGTTCCCGGCCTGAGGGAAGCTTGCGGGCCATGGCGGCCAGGGTCGCCGCCCGTTGCTGCTGCCTGGCCCTGCTGGCGCTGGCGGCGATACTGCCGGTACAGGGCATCGAACGCATCCAGCTGTCGATCGGCGACATTCGCGCCCCCGGCCTGTCCGTGCAGGGGGTGGAACTGCAGTTCGCTGCCGGCAGCAAGGGGCCCGAGCTGCGTATCGCCCATCTGGCGCTGGGCGAGCGGGCGTGGCGTGGACTGCATCTCTCCTGTCCCGAAGCCGATGCCGCATTTCCGGAGATTCGCTGCAGGGGAGGCGAGATCCGCGTCGGTGCCAAACGCCTGCCGCTGAACATCGATTTCCGCTTCGATCCGCTGACATCCGCTTTCGACGCCGTGCTGCGGCTGTCGTCGGGTTCGACCGTGGATATCCGCCATGACGGCGGCAACCTCGTCGAGGCGGCGCTGACGCGCTTCGAGATAGGAGAACTGAGTGGAGACCTGGCCGGCTTCGCTGCGCAGGTTTCGCCGGCACTTGCAGCGGAGTTGGCGCAGCACGCAGCCAAAGGGACGGTCGATGCCAGACTGGCGTGGCAGCAGGCCGGCGATGCCGATCCGCATGAAAAGCTGCAACTTCAGGCGCGACTGAGCGGCGGCAGCTTCTCCAGCCCGGATGGCCTGCAGGCGGCCGAAGGCCTGGCGCTGTCGCTCGATCTCACGGCCCGGGCGCTGGCTGCAGGCTGGGACTGGCAGGGCCGGCTGGCATGGGAGGGCGGCGAAGCCTACCTGCATCCGCTCTACCTGCAGTCGGGGCCAGTGCTGCAGGCCGAAGGCCGGCTGAACGACGACGAGCTCGTGCTGCGCATGGCGACACTGGAACTCGAAGGCGTCGATCAGTTCGCCCTGACCGCCCGCATCGCGCGCGAACCGCCGAGCCTGCAGGATCTCACGCTGTCGCTGGCCGGCGGCGATCTGGCGATTCTCGGTCCGCACTGGATCACGCCGGCGCTGGCGCCCGCGCTGGCGGACCGCCTGCGTTTTGCCGGCCATGCCGGCGCTGGCGCCGAGATCAGGAACGGGCAACTCTTCTCCCTGGACCTGGTCTTCGACGGCGCCGGCCTCAGTCTCGCCGGCGTGGATGAAGGCGGCGAGGTGCGCGGACGCGGGCTGGCCTTCGGGCCGCTGTCCGGCCATCTGCCCTGGTCGGCGACTGCGCCGACACGCGCCAGCCTGCAGCTTGAGGGCGGGCATTGGGAAGCCCTGTCGCTCGGCGCCTTCGACGTCGATGCACTGCTCGACGGCGGGCAGGTCGCTTTCGGGCAGATCCGCATTCCCTTGCTGGATGGTGCCCTGGTGCTGGACGGCCTTGCGCTCGAACACGGCGCGGAGGGCTGGCGCGGGCAGGGCGGCGTGGTCGTCGAGCCGCTGTCGATGGCCTTGCTGACCCAGGCGCTCGGCTGGCCGTCGATGTCCGGCATCCTGTCGGCGTCCATGCCGGGCATGCGCGTCAGCACCGGCGAGATCTCGCTGGATGGCGCGCTGGTGGTTTCGGTGTTCGACGGCTATCTGCAGGCGACCGGCCTGCGCGTCAGCGAGCCGTTCGGCGTCGCCTCCAACCTGCGCGCCGACATCGAGGCGCGCCATCTGGATCTGGCCCAGCTCACCGACACCTTCAGCTTCGGCAGCATCAGCGGCTATGTGGATGCCGACGTGAAAGGGCTGGAGCTGGCCGGCTGGCGGCCGGTCGCGTTCGATCTGCGGCTCGCCAGCAGCCCGGGCAGCTATCGCCGTCGCATCAGCCAGCGGGCGGTGCAGAACATCGGCGCGCTGGGCGGGGGCGGTGCGATCGCGGCGCTGCAGCGTGGCGTGCTGAGCGTGTTCGACACTTTCGGCTATCGCGAGCTCGGTTTCCATTGCGTACTGGCGAACGGCATCTGCGAAATGAGCGGCATCGCCGGCCGCGAGAGGCCGGACGGCGGCTTTCCCATCGTGCGTGGCGGCGGCATCCCGGCGCTGGATGTCATCGGCTACAATCGGCGCGTCGATTGGCAGGAGCTGGTCGACCGGATCCAGCGCGTGATCGAGAACAACGTCGCGCCCGAGTTGCACTGATTCAGGCCGGCAGGCGCCGGGTCCTGCAGGAGAACCGAATGCCATTCTTTCGAATCCGATCCTTGCTGCTTGCGGGCAGCCTGGCGCTTGCCGCCTCGGCCTGCGTGACGATCAACATCTATTTTCCGGCTGCGGCCGCGGAAAAAGCCGCCGACCGCATCATCGACGAGGTCTGGCAGGCACGTGAAAACCAGTCGCCGCAGGCGGCGCCGGCAGAGCAGGGGGCAGAGCAATGAGTGCACGTCATGGAGTCCCCGGGTGGATGCGCTGGCTGACGGCGGGTCTGCTGAGCTGGATGATGGCCTTCGCCGTGCAGGCCCAGGGCAATCTCGAGATCGACACGCCGGCGATTTCCGCCTTGAAGGCGTCGATGAAGCAGCGCCATGCCCAGCTCCGGCCCTTGTATGTCTCGGGTGCGATCGGCCTTGCCGCCGATGGCAGCGTCGCCCTGAGGGATGCGTCGGCGGTGCCGCTGGCGCAGCGCGGCAGCGTCAACGCCCTGGTCGCGGCGGAGAATGCCGATCGCAGTGCGCTGTACCGCGAAGTCGCGCGCGCCAACCAGCATCCGGAATGGGAGGCGGACGTGCGCAGCACCTTCGCCCAGCGCTGGATCGACCGTGCGCCGGCAGGCTGGTGGGTGCAGCGAGGCGGGACCTGGGTGAAGAAGTAATGCCCGTTCTCGTCTTCGACATCGAAACCATTCCGGACGTCGCCGGCATCCGGAACCTGTACGAACTGCCGCCCGAACTGTCCGACACCGAAGCGGCGGAATGGGCTTTCCAGCAGCGGCGCGCCAGTCATGGCAACGATTTCCTGCCGCACCACCTGCAGCGGGTGGTGACGATCTCGTGCGTGCTGCGCGATGCCCAGCATTTCCGCGTGTTTTCGCTGTCCGAACCGGATTCGGGCGAAGGCGAGATCATCCAGCGCTTCTTCGACGGCATCGAGCGCTACACGCCGCAGATCATTTCGTGGAACGGCGGCAGCTTCGACCTGCCGGTGCTGCATTACCGCGGCATGCTGCACGGCGTCACGGCGCCGCGCTACTGGGACCAGGGCGAGGGCGACTACCACGACTCGCGCGACTTCAAGTGGAACAACTACATCAGCCGCTACCACAACCGCCATCTCGACCTGATGGACCTGCTGGCGCTGTACCAGCCGCGCGCCAACGCGCCGCTGGACGACCTGGCCAAGCTGATGGGCTACCCGGGCAAGCTCGGCATGGATGGCTCGGCGGTGTGGCAGGCCTGGCAGGAAGGGCGCGCCGCCGAGATCCGCGACTATTGCGAGACCGACGTGGTCAACACCTACCTCGTCTATCTGCGCTTCGAGCGCATGCGCGGGCATCTCGATGCCAAGGCCTGGGCGGACGAAGTCGAAGTCGTGCGAGAATCGCTCGGCCGGCTCGAGGCGCCGCACTGGAAGCAGTTTCTCGAAGCCTGGCCGCAGGCCTGAGCGCACTACGGCCCCCGGTCGCGGCTTGGCCTGACGCGGCGCGGCCTGATCGTGGTCCGGCCTGACGCAGCCCGACACATTCACCCCACAACAGGAGAGTCACATGGGCATCATCGCTACCATCTTCATCGGCCTGATCGTCGGCCTCGTCGCTCGCCTGCTGCATCCAGGCAAGGACGGCCTCGGCCTGATCATGACCGCCTTGCTCGGCATCGCGGGTTCGCTGGTGGCGACCTATGGCGGCCAGGCGCTCGGCATCTACCAGGCCGGCCAGGGTGCAGGCTTCATCGGCGCGGTGGTCGGCGCGATCCTGATCCTGTTCGTGGTCAGCCGGCTCAAGAAATAGGTTCTTCGTGTGCGCTGCAAAAAAACTTTGACAAGTTTTTTTGAGTGCCTATAATGCGGGTCTTCAGCAGGCGCGTAGCTCAGTTGGTTAGAGCACCACCTTGACATGGTGGGGGTCGTTGGTTCGAATCCAATCGCGCCTACCAAGATTCTGGAGTCGATGCCATGTTCCGAACTACCACTCAGGCCGGAAACTGAACAGGTCGGCTCCGCTTGTTAGTCTGCTAGAGAAAAAAGCGCGCCTAGACCGCGCTTTTTTTTCGTCCACAATTCTCGTTCCGTTGCTATCCCGCCCCGCGATTTCGCCGGGCAGACACTGCCAGAGACTACTGCCATGCCCAACATCACGCTTCCCGATGGTTCCGTCCGCAGCTTCGACCATCCGGTGACCGTTGCCGAGGTCGCGGCGTCCATCGGTGCCGGGCTCGCCAAGGCCGCGCTGGCCGGGCGCGTCGGCGGGCGGCTGGTGGATCTGTCGCACCGCCTCGACACCGACGCCGAACTGGCGATCATCACCGACAAGAACGAGGACGGCCTGGACATCATCCGCCACTCCTCCGCCCACCTGCTGGCGCACGCGGTGAAGGAGCTGTTCCCCGATGCCCAGGTGACGATCGGGCCGGTGATCGACAACGGCTTCTACTACGACTTCTCGTACAAGCGCCCCTTCACGCCGGAAGACCTTGCCGCGATCGAAGTCCGCATGGCCGAGATCGCCAAACGCAGCATCCCGGTCGAGCGCGAAGTGTGGCCGCGCGACAAGGCGGTGGAGTTCTTCAAGAGCATCGGCGAGCACTACAAGGCCGAGATCATCGCCTCGATTCCGCAAGGCGAGGACGTCTCGCTGTACCGCCAGGGCGACTTCATCGACCTGTGCCGCGGCCCGCACGTGCCCTCGACCGGCAAGCTCAAGGTCTTCAAGCTGATGAAGCTGGCCGGCGCCTACTGGCGCGGCGATTCGAAGAACGAGATGCTGCAGCGCATCTACGGCACGGCATGGACGAAGAAGGACGAGCTCGACGCCTACCTGCACATGATCGAGGAGGCCGAAAAGCGCGACCACCGCAAGCTCGGCCGCCAGCTCGATCTCTTCCACCTGCAGGACGAGGCGCCGGGCATGGTGTTCTGGCACGCCAAGGGCTGGACGCTGTGGCAGCAGATCGAGCAGTACATGCGCCGCACGCTCGGCGAGCACGGCTACCAGGAAGTGAAGACGCCGCAGATCGTCGATCGCTCGCTGTGGGAGAAGTCCGGCCACTGGGGCATGTACGCCGACCTGATGTTCACCACGCAGTCCGAGAAGCACGACTACGCGGTCAAGCCGATGAACTGTCCGTGCCACATCCAGATATTCAACCAGGGCCTCAAGAGCTACCGCGACCTGCCGCTGCGCATGGCCGAGTTCGGCTCCTGCCACCGCAACGAGCCGTCCGGTTCGCTGCACGGCATCATGCGCGTGCGCAACTTCGTGCAGGACGATGCGCACATCTTCTGCGCCGAGAGCCAGGTCCAGGCCGAGTCGGCCGAGTTCATCCGCCTGCTGCAGAAGGTCTATGCCGATTTCGGCTTCAACGACGTGCTGGTCAAGCTGTCGACGCGGCCGGACAAGCGCGTCGGCACCGACGAGCAGTGGGATGCCGCCGAAGCCGCGCTGGCGGCGGCGCTCGATGCGCAGGGCCTGAAGTACGACCTGCAGCCGGGCGAGGGCGCCTTCTACGGACCGAAGATCGAGTTCTCGCTGAAGGACAGCCTGGGTCGGGTATGGCAGTGCGGCACGCTGCAGCTCGACTTCAACCTGCCGGTGCGCCTCGGCGCGGAATACGTCGACGAGGACAACACCAAGAAGGTGCCGGTGATGCTGCATCGCGCGGTGCTCGGCTCGCTGGAGCGCTTCATCGGCATCCTGATCGAGAACCACGCCGGCGCGATGCCCTTGTGGCTGGCGCCGGTGCAGGCGGTGGTGATGAATATCTCGGAAGGGCAGGCGGACTATGCCGCCGAAGCGGCGGCCAAGCTCAGGAAAGCGGGTTTCCGCGTCGAAGCCGATTTGCGCAACGAGAAGATTAACTATAAAATCCGCGAACATAGCGTGCAGAAGCTGCCCTATCAGATCGTCATCGGCGACAAGGAAAAGGCGGCTGGCTTGGTAGCCGTGCGTGCCCGGGGTGGCCAGGATCTTGGCCAAATGTCCCTCGATTCGCTGATCGAACGCTGGCTTCGCGAAGTTGAAGCGAAGGCCGGCACGGTCTGATTTTTGGTTTTCGTGGAGAGTTGAACCATCGCTCAAGAGAAGAAGCAGCGCGTCAATAGGGAGATCAACGCGCCCGAAGTCCGGCTGGTCGGTGAAGAAGGTGAACAGCTTGGAATCGTGTCCCTGAACGCAGCCCTGAACATGGCCGAAGAGGCCGGGCTGGATCTGGTCGAAATCGCGCCGATGGCCGCACCGCCGGTCTGCAAGCTGATGGATTTCGGCAAGTTCAAGTATCAGGAACAGAAGAAGGCCCACGAAGCCCGACTCAAGCAGAAGCAGGTGCAGGTCAAGGAAGTCAAGCTCCGCCCCGGCACCGACGAGAACGACTACCAGATCAAGCTTCGCAACCTGAAGCGCTTCCTGGAAGAAGGCGACAAGTGCAAGGTGACCTTGCGCTTCCGCGGCCGTGAGATGGCTCACCAGGAGTTCGGTCTGCGTCAGCTCGAACGCGTCAAGGCCGACCTGGAAGACCTGGGCCAGGTCGAGCAGATGCCGAAGATGGAAGGGCGCCAGATGATCATGGTCATCGCGCCGAAGAAGAAACACTAAGCAGCACGGAATTTGCCCCGCAAGGGCAAGACCGACGGGCAGCGAAGGCCGCCCGCCGGAAAACAAGTGGTGCCGGGTATGGAAATGCGTCGGGGCTCATCGGCGCTACCTGGTGTCATCCAAAAACATGGAGTCTCAGCAATGCCCAAGATGAAGACGAAGAGCGGCGCCAAGAAGCGCTTCAAGGTCCGCTCGAGTGGCGGGATCAAGCGGTCCCAGGCGTTCAAGCGCCACATCCTGACCAAGAAAACGACCAAGGCGAAGCGTCAGCTGCGCGGCATGACCGAAGTTCATGCGGCCGATGAAAAGCTGATCCGCGCCATGCTTCCGTACGCTTGATAGGAGACCGCAATGCCTCGCGTTAAACGTGGTGTAACCGCCCGCGCTCGTCACAAGAAAGTCCTTTCCCAGGCCAAGGGTTATCGCGGCCGTCGCAAGAACGTCTATCGCATCGCCAAGCAGGCGGTGATGAAGGCCGGCCAGTACGCCTACCGCGACCGTCGTCAGCGCAAGCGCCAGTTCCGTACCCTGTGGATCGCCCGTATCAACGCCGCCGCGCGTGAGCTGGGCCTGACCTACAGCACCTTCATGAACGGCCTGAAGAAGGCTGCGATCGAAGTGGACCGCAAGGTGCTGGCCGACCTGGCCGTGTTCGACAAGCCCGCTTTTGCGGCGATCGCCGAACAGGCCCGGGCCAAACTCGCTGCGTGATTCGACGCAGCCCGAAAAAAGGAGGCCTGGCCTCCTTTTTTTTCTTCTGAATCTCGCTTGCACGGCCATCCACAGCACTTGCAGCACATCGCAACCCGGCAGGGCACGGATATGGAACACCTGGATCAACTGGTTCAACAGGCAGCCGCCGATTTCGCCGCGGCGGCCGACAGCGCCCAACTCGAACAGGCCAAGGCACGCTATCTCGGCAAGAGCGGTTCGCTGACCGAGCGGCTGAAGTCGCTCGGCAAGCTGGACCCCGATGCGCGGCGTGAAGCCGGCGCAGCCATCAATGCCGCCAAGACCGCGATCGAGGCCGCACTCGAAGCGCGCCGCAACGCGCTGCGCGAAGCCGCGCTGCTGGCCCAACTGGCCGCCGAGGCGCTGGACGTGACGCTGCCCGGACGTGGCGCGGTGTTGGGCGGTCTGCACCCGGTGAGCCGCACGCTCGAACGCATCGAGCAGCTGTTCGGCTCGATCGGCTTCATCGTCGCCGACGGCCCGGAAATCGAGACCGACTGGCACAACTTCACCGCGCTGAACACGCCGGAAAAGCACCCCGCGCGTTCGATGCACGACACCTTCTACCTGGAAGGCCAGGACGAGGTGCTGCTGCGCACCCACACGAGTCCGGTGCAGATCCGCGCCATGCAGGCGCACGTCGAGCGCTACAAGGATTGCGGCACCCTGCCCGAGCTGCGCGTGATCGCGCCGGGCCGGGTGTTCCGCGTCGACTCCGATGCGACCCACTCGCCGATGTTCCACCAGGCCGAAGGCCTGTGGGTGGGCGAGAACGTCAGCTTCGCCGACCTGAAGGGCGTGATCGCCGACTTCCTGCGCAAGTTCTTCGAGACCGACGACCTGCAGGTCCGCTTCCGGCCGTCCTTCTTCCCCTTCACCGAACCCAGCGCCGAGATCGACGTCGCCTTCATGAGCGGCGCGCTGGAGGGGCGCTGGCTCGAGATCGCCGGCTGCGGCATGGTCCACCCGAACGTGCTGCGCTTCGGCGGCATCGACCCCGAGCGCTACACCGGCTTCGCCTTCGGCATGGGGCCGGATCGCCTGACGATGCTGCGCTACGGCGTCAACGACCTGCGCCTGTTCTTCGAAGGCGATCTGCGCTTCCTGAGCCAGTTCCGCTGACCAGTGCCGGCAGCGCGTCCATCGGCGGCGCCTGCCTCATCGAATTCTTCCGGGTAATCGAATCATGCAATTCTCCGAACAGTGGCTGCGGACCTTCGTCGATCCGCAACTCGACAGTGACGCGCTCGGCCACCTGCTGACGATGGCCGGCCTCGAAGTGGAAGAGGCCGAGCCGGCTGCGCCCGCCTTCTCGGGCGTGGTCGTGGCCAGCATCGTCGAGGCGGAAAAGCATCCGAACGCCGACAAGCTCAAGCTGTGCAAGGTCGACGCGGGCGGTGGCGAGCTGCTGCAGATCGTCTGCGGTGCGCCGAACGCCGCCGCCGGCATGAAAGTGCCGTGCGCCAGGGTCGGCGCCGTGTTGCCGGGCGGCTTCGCCATCAAGGCGGCCAAGCTGCGCGGCGTCGAGTCCTTCGGCATGCTGTGCTCGGCGCGCGAGCTGGGCCTGTCGGAAGACCACGGTGGCCTGTATGCGCTGCCCGAGGATGCGCCGGTCGGCTGCGACATCCGCGACTACCTCGGCCTCGACGACACCTTGTTCACGATCAAGCTGACGCCGAACCGTGCCGACTGCCTCAGCCTCGAAGGCGTGGCGCGCGAAGTCGCGGCGATCACCGGTAGCGCGCTGCGCAAGACCGAAGTCGCGCCGGTCGCCCCCAGCCACGATGGCCGTCGTGCGATCGTGCTCGACGCCCCCGAAGCCTGCCCGCGCTACTGCGGCCGCATCCTGCGCGGCGTCGATGCCAAGGCGCCGACGCCGGACTGGATGGTCACGCGCCTGGCGCGCAGCGGCATCCGTGCGATCAGCGCGCTGGTGGACGTCACCAACTACGTCATGCTCGAACTCGGCCAGCCGCTGCACGCCTTCGACAATACCAAACTGCAGGGCGCGATCCACGTGCGTTACCCGCGTGAAGGCGAACAGGTGCTGCTGCTCAACGAACAGACGGTGATGCCGGCCGCCGACACGCTGCTGATCGCCGACGAGGCCCGCGCGCTGGCGCTGGCCGGCATCATGGGCGGCGAAGACAGCGGCATCACGCTCGACACCAGCGAAGTCTTCCTCGAAAGCGCCTTCTTCGCGCCGGATGCGATCGCCGGCCGCGCACGTGCCTACGGTTTCGGTTCGGACGCTTCGCACCGCTTCGAGCGCGGCGTCGATTTCGAACTCCCGCGCCGCGCGCTGGAGCGTGCCACGCAGCTCATCATCGACATCTGCGGCGGCGAGGCCGGCCCGGTCGAGGAAGCGCTCGCCGCCGACAAGCTGCCGGCACGCCAGCCGGTACGCCTGCGCACTGCGCGCGCGCGCCGCGTGCTCGGCATCGACCTCGACGATGCCGCGATCCAGTCGTTGCTCGAACGCGTGCATCTGGACGTCCGGCGCGACGGCGAGGACTTCGTCGTCACGCCGCCGTCGTGGCGCTTCGACATCGAGATCGAAGTCGATCTGGTCGAGGAACTCGCCCGCCTGCACGGCTACGACAACATTCCCGCAGTGGCGCCGCAAGGCGGCCTGATGATGCTGCCGAGCACCGAGCATGCCCGCCCGGTGTGGGCAGCGCGCCACCTGCTGGCCGCGCGCGGCTATCAGGAAGTGGTCAACTTCGCTTTCGTCGAGGAAGCCTGGGAGCGCGATTTCTGCGCCAACGAAGACCCGATCCGCCTCGCCAACCCGATCGCCAGCCAGCTCAGCGTGATGCGCTCCAGCCTGATCGCCGGCCTGGTCGATACCATGGCCACCAACCGCAAGCGCCAGACCGAGCGCGTGCGCGTGTTCGAAGTCGCCCGCGTGTTCGAGCGCAAGGCCGACGGCGAGCCGGTGGCCGGCTTCCACCAGCCGATGCGCATCGCCGGCCTCGCCGCGGGCTCGGTGCTGCCCGAGCAGTGGGGCGAGCGCAGCCGGACGGTCGATTTCTACGACGTCAAGGCCGACGTCGAAGCCCTGATCGCACCGCGCAGCCTGAACTTCGTGCGCCTGTCCCATCCGGCCCTGCACCCCGGCCGCGCCGCCAGCGTATCGCTGGATGGCCGCGTGATCGGCATCATCGGCGAACTGCATCCGGTGTGGGTGCAGCGCTACGATCTCGGCACCGCGCCGGTGGTGTTCGAACTCGAGCTCGACGCCGTGCTGGGCGCGCGCATGCCGGCCTACAGCGAGATCTCGCGCATGCCGGCGGTGGTGCGCGACCTGGCGCTGGTGCTGGGCACCGACGTCACTGCCGAACGCGTCATCGACGCGCTGCGCCAGGCCGCGCCGGCGGTGGTGCGGGAAATCACCCTGTTCGACGTCTATCAGGGCAAGGGCATCGAGCCCGACCGGAAGAGCCTTGCCTTCAGGGTGTCGATGCAAGATACTCAGCGCACGCTCGAAGACGCTGAAGTGGATGCCGTCATGGCAGGTTTGGTGAAGCAGGCCGAAACCGTGCTCGGTGCCCGCCTGCGTGGTGCAGGAGGCTGACATGACAACGCTGACCAAGGCGGAACTGGCCGAGCTGCTGTTCGAGCAGGTCGGTCTCAACAAGCGCGAAGCCAAGGACATGGTGGAGGGCTTCTTCGAGGAGATCCGGATGGCGCTGGAGCGTGGCGACAGCGTCAAGCTGTCGGGCTTCGGCAACTTCCAGTTGCGCGACAAGCCCCAGCGCCCCGGACGCAATCCCAAGACTGGCGAAGAAATCCCGATCACCGCGCGGCGGGTGGTCACTTTCCATGCCAGCCAGAAACTGAAGGCAGCCGTGGAGCAACTCAGCGATGCAAGCAAGCAACCCTGAAATCGGCGCGGAACCGCTGCCGCCGATTCCGGCCAAGCGTTATTTCACCATCGGTGAAGTGAGCGAACTGTGTGGCGTCAAGCCGCACGTGCTGCGCTACTGGGAGCAGGAGTTCACCCAGCTCAAGCCGGTCAAGCGCCGCGGCAACCGGCGCTACTACCAGCACCACGAAGTGCTGCTGGTCCGGCGCATCCGCGAGCTGCTGTACCAGGAAGGCTTCACCATTTCCGGCGCGCGCAACCGCCTGGGCGAAAGCGCGATCCAGGAGCAGGAAAGCAGGATCGAGGCGGACCAGTATCGCGCGCTGGTGGCCGAGGTCCGTGCCGACGTGCAGGCCTTGCTCGCAGACCTGCGCGCCTGAGCATCGGCAAGGTTGCCAGTATCAAAAAACTGGCAAATTCTGAAGTCGCTGCTATAATGGCGGCTTGTGTCGGGGCGTAGCGCAGCCTGGTAGCGCACTTGCATGGGGTGCAAGGGGTCGCGAGTTCGAATCCCGCCGCCCCGACCAAAAGAATCAAGCACTTGGGCCAATCTTCGGATTGGCCCAAGTGCTTTTTGCGCGCTTTCCCAAAATTCCCCCACATTTCCCACCGCTTATGCCCCCGGCGGGCCGCATGCTCAAGCCAATATGTCGCCCCAGTTTCACTGATCATGGGCCGGAAACGAAAATCGTGTTGGTAGAATGTAGATGTTTTTGGGGGGATAGAAAAATAAATAGATGATTTTGTAAAGAAGTAGACGATGCGCTGCAACTTCTGGTCTTCTGTATATGACTCATCTCCATCTTGGTTACGAAGCACTCATTCGCAAGTATCAATTGCGGGTGCCTCCATTGCGCTGCGTCTATGCGGCCACGGAGCGGGCCATCGGCTCCCGGACCGTCAGTGCGGATGGAGAGGAGCGTATCGAGCTACCCCTTCAGCGTATCAGCGACACTGAAACACTGGCAGGACAGCTCACTTTTGCGTTCAAGCGGGAGCACCTCGATCTGACTGTGCTTGGGGCGCTCTTCGAGGTGCCCGAGGTACGCGAAGCCATCCAGGCTTGGCTGCGCGACAAGCCCAGTTCCAAGTACTCACGGATGGCCGGTCACCTGGCGGCATGGCTTACGGGCCATGAGTTCGAGTACAGCTTGCCGGCGGGCAGCCCGCGAGTACCCCTGCTGGATCCGGCCGCTTACGTCGTCGGGCCGGCTGTTCCCGATCCCAAGTTCGGCATCGTGAGCAATCTCTTGGGTGACAAATGGTTCAGCCCGCTCATTCGGCGTACCGAAAAATTGGAGAAGTGGCTTGCCGCAGGACTTGCGAGCAAGGTGGGAGAAACCTTCCGGGCCATCGAGCCGGAGATGCTCGCGCGGGCCGTGGATTACCTCTATCTCTCCGAGACGCGCTCGACCTACGGCATCGAGGACGAGATTCCGGACAACAATCGGGCGGCCAGATTCAGGCACTTGCTTGAACAGGCTGGCGAACCCGGGCCGCTTACCGAGGACCAACTCGGCGAGTGGCAATCCCGGATCGTGAATGCCCGGACGGCAGAATACCGATACCGCGACGGCCAGAACTGGCTTTCGCGGGCCGGGCGGCTCAGGAACATCGCCGATTTCATTCCGGCGCCGCCGGAGCTGGTGAGGCCGATGATGGAGGCCGTGGCCCGGCTGGCGCAGATCGCCGCGGCGGGCAAACTGGACCCGGTATTGGCCGCAGCGTGTGCAGCATTCGGCTTTGTGTTCGTACACCCCTTCTGGGATGGCAACGGCAGGCTTCATCGATTCTTGCTGCATCACATACTGCGCCAGACAGGCTTCACCCCGGCCGGCGTGGTGCTGCCCTTGTCGGCCCGGATGCTGAAGCAACTGGACCGCTACTCGGCGCTTCTCAAACGCTACTCACGCCCCCGCACCGAGTTGCTCGACTATGCCCTCGACGGGGACAGCGCCACGATCCACGTGCGCTCGCCGCAGCCCTTGTGGCTTTATGCCTACCACGATTTCACGGAGATCTGCGAATTCATCTACGAGTGCTGCCAGGCATGCGTGGAAGAGGATTTGCAGGCCGAAATCGTTTACCTGCGCGCGCACGACGCGACGGTACGTGATCTGGAATCCTGGCTCGACCTGCGCCAGGCGGCGCTCCACACCCTCATCGACGTCATCGTGCAAGGCAAGGGGGTGCTCTCCAAGCGTAAGCACAAACTGGTAGAGGGGCTGCCGGATGAGGATGTGGCCCGCATCGAGGCGACCGTGGCCAAGCACTTTTCCGCGTACATCGACCACCAGACGCCATCGAGCTAGGTGTTCTCCAGCATTGGCCGCCAAGGAAGCTGAAACCGAGCCACGCCTGCTGTGACGGGCTTCGACAGGTGGGCGATGTTCCTGGCTCGGACCCGGCTGGTGGGACTGTATGAAGGAGCTTCGCTCAAAATGGGCAGGGCTTGTCGAAGGCCCCGACGATGCGCTGCCGGCTTCTCACGAGATGGCTGGGTTCGATCTGGCCGGTGATCGTCACTTCGACGGAAAATCCGTCTGCACCGCCGGGGGCGCTCTCGGAAAACACGTTCACCCTGAACGTGGAGCCGAGCACGCCATGGGCGGAGTCCTCGCTCATGACGGATCGTGCGCCGGACGACGTGCCGGACCTTGATCCGGCAAGTTCGGCAAGACGCTTCGACGCATGCCGCAGGTCGGGCTCCGTCCGTCCGGAGTGGAGCGTGACGTAGGGGTACAGGCAGGCGAATGAGCTGTCGTCGAGGCCGAGCATGGCCTGCAGGTCCGCATAGGTCGTGGGACGAAGGACGTCTGCGGATTGGGTCGCCGTGCCGCCCGGCTTCTGTCGTTCCTGCGGTATGGCGAGCCCCGCCAGCAGCCGGCCGAATATCGCTGGGTCGGACGTCACGGGGTCGACGAGCCCATCCACCTGCTGAACCGACACGCTGACGAACTGCTGATCGATCTGCACGCGTCGGGTGACGATGCCGTCACCTATCCAGGCGCTTCTGGCTCCGTTGACCAGGAGGTCATGGATGACAAACTCGACTGCCGACTCATGCACCAGACGGGTCCGGAGCCGCTGTTCCGAGATGGACAACTCCTCCGATGAGTAGAAAACGGCGGTCATCGAGCCAGCGGCGAGGGTGGCGGCGACAAGCAGCAGCCACAATGCATGCAGCAGGACGAAGCCCTCACTGCGGGCGCGACGGGGCAAGGGGGAGGGCATGCTCGGCCAGCCTGGAAGCGGTTTCGAGGCCATCGACCAGCGCATCGACGACCGATTGTGTCTCCATCTGGTTGCGCATCACATGCGGCACCAGAAGCACCACCAGTTCGGTGCGGCGGGTGTCGGACGTGTTGTTCCGGAAGAAGTTGCCGACGACCGGGATGTCCTTCAGCAGCGGCACGCCGCTGTTGCCCATCCCGCCGCTTTCGCGGATCAGGCCGCCCAGCGCCACGGTGAAGCCGTCGCGGGTGGCGATGACGCTGTGGATTCTCCGCCGCTGGATGGTGGGCGAGTCGATGCCGGACGATGTCGTCTGCGCCACTTCGCTCACCTCCTGCATGACATCCAGGATCACGTTTCCATTGTCATTGACGCGTGGCGTCACTTCCAGGATGACGCCCGTATCGCGCATCTGGATCGTGCTGATGACCGGTGCGCCCGAAACATCCGTGCCCTGCGAGGTCTGGGTGACGATCGGCACCTGGTCGCCGACCTGCAGGCTCGCCTTCTGGTTGTTCAGGACGGAAATCTTCGGCGCGGAGAGAATCTTGACCTCGGTCTTGGACTGCAGCGCGTTCAGCACGATGCGGGCGTTCGCCTTGCCGGTATAGACGTAGGAAAACCCCGGAAATTGTGAGGCCACGGCGCCGGATTCGGCGGCGCTCAAGGTCACCGTGTTCTCGCTCGAGTCGAAGAACCACTGCACGCCGTAGCGCAGGTTGTTGTTCAGCGTGACTTCCGCCAGAAAGGCCTCGATCATCACCTGCCTGGGCAGTACGTCGATCTGGGCCAGCGCTTCCTGGATGACGCGGTATTCATCTTCGGTACCGTAGAACATCAGCGAATTGTTTTCTTCGAGCGCAACGAGCCGGCCGATGTTCGACTGAGCACTGGCCGTTCCGCTCGCCTGCAGGTCGGCAGGCACGGTCGAAGGCGGGAAACGTTCCGTTTCCGTGCCGGCGATGGTCACGGCGGCGGTTGCCGCCATCTCGCCGGTCAGTACCTGGCGCAGGGATGCGACCAGGTCCTTCGCACTGCCGTTCTGCACGTTGTAGACGAAGATCCGCTGGCTGCCCGTCTTCGAAATGTCGAGCCGCCCGATCCATTCACCCAGCAGATCGAGGTCGGACCTGTTCCGTGCCACGCCGAGAACGGCCTGCATGCGTTCGAGCGGCACGAGCCGCACCCGCGTCGTGAACAGGTCCAGCTTGCCTTGGAAGATCTGCTGGAGTTCGTTGACGATCGTTTCGGGCCGGCTCTGTGCAAGCCTGTACATGGCGAAGGTCATGCCCTTGAGCCAATCGACGTCGAAGTTCTCGATGGTACGCAGCACGGCGCCACGATCCTGGCTGCTGCCGGCGATCACGAGATGGCCGTGCTGGGTATCGGCCTGCAGTACCGTGCCTTTCGGTACGAAGGTGTCCAGGACGGTCTGCATGTCCTTCGCATTGACGTAGCGCAACGGAATGATCTCCACCGCGTAGCCCGGAACGGGCGGCATGGATGCCGCCAGGCGCTGGGCCGGGCGCACGCGCTGCGGTGCCTCGCTCCACGGCACCACGCTGACGCTGTTGCCATCCTTCAGCAGCACGGCCGAGACTGTCCCCAGCGCGGCCTCCAGTGCCGACAGCAGCGATGCCTGCGAAGCCGGGCGGCTGGTCCGCAGCGTGATGCGGCCCTGTACTTCGGGCGAGACGACGTAGTCGAGTCTGAGCATGTCACCGAGCACCGCATCGATCACGCCGCGAATGTCGGCCTCGTTGAAATTGAGCTCGAAGCGCTCGCCGCCACCGCCGGGGCGTGCGGTGCTGCCTGCCCGGGCGGGAGCCGGTTCTTCACGGCCGGATTCGAAATATTCCGTGACGAGCCCCCGGGGTGGTTCTGGATCGTTTACGGCGGACTGAACCGCGTTGCCGTTCGTCTCCATGGCAGCAGCCGGAATCCGCTTCCATGGTGAAATGCGGGCAGGTTCGGGTGCGGCTGTGGTCGAGCAGGCGCTGAGTCCTGCCAGAAGCGCAATGCCGATGATGAACGGGGTGAGCTTATTCATTGGGTGGAAGCCCTGAATGGGTGATGGGCGGCCGGAGCTGGATGGTGATGTCTGCGGGAGGCGGGGACTCGGCGCTGGAGTTCGTTTGCTGGCGGAGCCGCACGGCATTCGGCGCGATCGAGATGACACGCCACTCACCGAACACCTCGCCGCGTGGCACCAGCCTGCGCTCGGCTGCGTCGTTTTCCAGCAGCACCAGGCGAGCCCGGCCGCCTGCACCGACGATGCCGACGAGGCGCGGCGGCTGCGGCGGAGAGCTGGCTGCGGTATCAGCGGAGAGCGAAATTTCGGGACGGCTACGGGAAGGTGAAAACAGCGGTGCCCGCACCAGCATGTCCGGTAGCACCTCAGGCCAGTGGCTGCCGCCTTCGACGGCATCCGCCATGTCATGCTGCGTGGTCGAGGCTGGCAGATCGGGGGTGCCGAGCGCGACCCAATGCAGCAGGACGAAGGCGGCGAGTGCGCAGATGTTGCAGGCGATGAGCGCCACGGTCTGCTTACTCGGCATCGACTTCTTCCGTGGATGAAGGCGTCGGCACTTCCGCGCCGAAGCCCGAAACACGCAACTCGATGGAGAGCGGCAGCAGTGCCGAATCCGGCCCTGAAGCAGAAGACAGGATCACTGCGCGGTCGACCGTCAGCAGCGGCCGGTGATGGGCGAAGGCCGCCAGCAGCTGAACCAGCTCGGTTTCCGGTGCGGTCACCTTCAGGTCTACCGAGAATCGGGTCAGAGGCCCTTGCGCGCGAGGCTCGGCGGCCCGTAGTTCATTCAGCTCGACGCCGGCGCCACGGACCAGCTCATCCACGGCACTGAGGACTGCTGCGCCGTCCGTGCGCGACCGAAAAACCCACGCAGCAACCTCGTGCGACTGGCGTGCCAGTTCATCGGGTGCCAGTACATCGTTTGTGGCTGCCAGTAGCCGCAGGCGCTGCAGTTCGAAACGGGAGTCGTCCAGGCGCTCGATGGCAGCCGTGGTCAGGGTGTGCAGGGGACGGATCACCAATGACCACATCATGATCAGCGGGACGCAGCCCAGCACGATCGCAAGTGCCCGCCGTATGGCCAGCGGAAGATGTGTCATCGGGCACCTGTCCGGGCGAGCCTTGCCTGCATCACGAACTGCGGCACATCCGCCGTGCCCGAGCCAGGATCCAGCCGCGACACCGATTCCAGCCGGACGGCACTCAAGCTGCCGGCCTGCTCCAGTGCGCGGGCGGCCGTTGTCGGGTCGGCAGCATGGCCGGTGATCCGGAGGCCGCCCTGTTCGTAATGAAGCTGGCTGACCCATGCCTGCTTCGGCAGATGGGCGGCAACATCCTCGAGTACGGGTAGCAGGCCCGGTGCGGCGCGCACGGCGGATATCGCATCCTGCACGGCGCGCAGCCGAGCCTGTTCCTCGGCCAGGCGAATGGCCTTGCCTTGAACCGCCCGGCTTTCGTCGATGGCGGCCTGGGTACGTGTAGTGAGCCACGATGCGCCTGCATGGAGCGCCGGCCCGATTGCAAGCACGATGCCGCAAGCGGATGCGAACAGCCATCGGTTCAGGCGCGTCGTCGCGAGCGCATGCTGCGCGCCCCGCGACACCGAAAAGATGAACGTGGGGGATGGATGACCCTCCGGCGAGAAACCGACCACGCATCCCGTTGTGCCAGCCCGTTCGGCGGCAGCCTCCAGCCTCGCGGCCTGCTCCCGTGTGCACAGGGCGACATCCACTCTGATCTCATCTCGATTGCTTCCGGCCGATACCTCGCCGATGTCGAAATACAGCGCCGCAGGGTCGATCGGCGCTTCTGCTGCCAGGCGGTAGCGGACGGCGTCCTTGAGGCTGCTGCGGGCCGCGCGGGGCAAGGTCAGTGGCAGCCGCATCACCTGCGCGGAGTCCATCAGCATGATGACGGGCCTGTCCCTGCATGCGGCTTGCCAGTCGTCGGGCAGTCCGCCCGACGCTCGGTGCTGCTCGTGCAGGTGCGGCGTGCCATGTGCATCCGAGACGAGGGTGACGGTTGTGCCGGTGCCTGTGAAGCGCTCTGTGGCCGGCGCGATGAGCCCGTGCATTTCTTCGCGCCACCAGTGCCACGCATGCCGGAGCGCATCGGCCATTCCGGCGGGCAAGGGCAGGGTGGCGCGGATTCCATTGCGTCGGGCTTTTCCTTTGATCATCGGGTGTGGATATTTATTTGGGGTCTACTGTTGACAATGGTATGTTTGTTTCGAACAATGTCAGTCAGCTTGAGCATGCGGTCGGGGTATGTCGTCAGAGTGTAGTCGAAACTGTGGGCGAAGGCGAAGGGCTGCAGTCCATTTCAATAGGGGAGAGTGGTGATGAGTGAGAGTCGGACCCTGAAGCCGGCGTCGGGTGCGAGCATGCGCACCCTGGTGCTGGCCACCTTGCTGGGCTTGTCCATGCCCGTGCTGGCCGGCTCGGTCAGCTACACCTACGACCAGTTGGGCCGCGTCAAGACGGCCACCTACAGCAACGGCGTGGTCATCACCTACACCTACGACGCGGCCGGCAACCGCGTCAGCCAGGTCACCACCGGCGTGCCCTGATCCCCTGGCGGCCAATGGCCGCTTTTCCATTGTTTTCCCTTGAGTTCTGTATCGGCCCGCGTGGGTGGGCCGTGGGGCGTCGTGCGCTTTTCGGGCATGCGGTTCGCATGCCGTGGGCGGGCCTCGCTGCGTATTTCGTATTTGTTCGGGAGAGTTCGATCATGTCAGAACGCAACAAAGGTTCGCTGCGTGCGAGCATGCTGGCGGTGTTGGTCGCCGGCCTGTTCTCGGGTTCGGCGCTGGCCGAGGGCAACATCCAGTTCGGCCAGGGCGTGCCGGCGGTGGTGGAACTGCCCCAGCCCCTGGCGGCCACGGCCCGCACGGCCAAGGGCGGCGTGCAACGCGAGCGCATCGAGCACGGCCCCGGCGTCAACCGTGCCATCCTGGCCCCGGTCACGCCCGAGGAGTCGGAGCAAGCCATCCACGCCCGTGAACTGCCCCAGGGGCTGAACCAGGGCGTACCGCATGAAGCCGGGCGCAGCGCCGCCCCTGGCCGCGAACCGGCGATGTCGGCGATGCGGATTGCGGGCGACACCGCGCCGACCGGGCCGGCCTCGATCGCGGAACTGGCGCGTGCGCTCAAGAACGACCCGGACCTGATCTACGAGTACGTCCGCAACAACATCGCCTACTACCCCACCTGGGGCATCCAGAAAGGCGCGATCGGAGCTCTGCTCGACAACCAGGGCACGGCCTTCGACCAGGCCACGCTGATGGTGCAGCTGCTGAAGGAGGCGGGCTTCACCGCCAGCCACGTCAAGGGGCGCATCAACCTCACCGCAGCGCAGGTGCAGGATTGGCTGGGGATCGACACCAGCAAGGTGTGCGGGGTGCTGAACCTGTTCGGCCAGGCGCAGATCCCGGTGTCCTCGGTCACGGCGACGGCCGCGGGCAGTTGCCCGGGCTCGACCGCCGCGCTGCACAGCATGAAGTTCGACCACGTGTGGGTGAAGGTCAACATCGACGGCACCAACTACTACTTCGATCCGAGCTTCAAGTCCCATGTCCACAAGACCGGCATCAACCTCGCCACCGCCAGCGGCTACAACGCCAGCAGCTACCTGAGCTCGGCCAAGAGCGGTGCCACGGTCAATGCCAACTACGTGCAGGGCATCAACCGCAACAACATCCGCAACAACCTCGCCAGCTATTCGAACACGCTGGCCACCTATCTGCGCACCAATCTGCCGGCGGGCACGCTCGACGACGTCATCGGCGGCAAGACAGTGGCACCGTACACCGGTGCCCCGCTGCGCCAGACCGCGCTGCCCTACCGGGACACCTCGGTCGCGCTGACCGAGTGGGCGAACATCCCGGCCAGCTACAGCCCGACGCTGCGGATCGTCTACCAGGGCATCGACAAGACCTACAGCTCCGACGCGATCTACGGCAAGCGGCTCACGATCACCTACAACAGCGCGAACAAGCCGGTACTGATGCTCGACGGCGTGGCGCAGGCCACCGGCACCACCGTCACGCCGGGCACGGTCGGCACCGTCACTTTCAACGTCGCGCACGGCGCCTACGGCAGCACCGGGGCGAACCAGAACTTCACCCAGCAGATCAAGGCGGGCGGCACCTACCTGATCGGCAACGGCTGGGGGCCGGCCGGGCGCGGGCTCGTCGAACGCTACCGCAGCCAGCTCGACACCGCCAAGGCGGCCGGCAGCGCCGATGCTTCCGAGGTCGTGCTCGGCTCGTCGCTGGCGGTGCTGTCGGCAAGCTGGATCGCGCAGGTGAACCACTCGGACTACATCACCGACCGGCTCGCCGCCACCAACACCCTGTTCCACCACCAGGTCGGCATCGCCGGCTACAGCGGCGCGCCTTACGTCGATCTGCCGGGCAACATGGTCGGCGTGGTCAGCCAAAGCGCGGATGCTGCCAAGGAGCGTGCAGCCTTCTACAGCTCGGCCATGCATTCGAGCATCTTCGAATCGGCCGCGGTGCAGCAGACCGCGGGTGTGAGCGCGGTGTCGACAGTCAAGCTCATCGACATGGCCGTGGCCGGCAACAAGAAGATCTACAACGCCACCTCGGCGAACTACGCTTCGGCGGTGCAGCCGAACCTGGTGGGATGCGCGTCGTGGCTGACGACCTTCCAGGGCCAGGTCACGGCCGGCAACCGGCTGATCCTGCCCGACAGCTGCAACCTGACCGAGGGTAGCTGGACGGGGACCGGCTACTTCACCATCAACAGCACCGGCACGAGCATCGGCGCCATCATCGGCGGCGGGCTCGCAGGTGGGTTCGGCATAAACAACATACCGGCGGGAACGGTAAATAATTCCGCCAATTCAGCCAAGAGCAGCGATGACTGGATGACAACGGTCGGCAAGTTCTTTGGTGACCCCATCGATATGGCCAAGGGGAACTTTGTCTATGCCGATGAAGACATCCAGACCGGGGTGGGTGAGTTTCCGCACAGCCTGGGCGTGAACAAGCTCTATAGCTCGAGTGCGCGCACGCAGGACGGCCCGCTGGGCAAGGGCTGGACGCACAGCCTAGCCGCCAGCGTGCGGGTGGGCTCGGACGGTTTCCAAAGCATGGGCGAGGATTCTGCGCTCGACGCCGTACCCACGCTGGTCGAGAAGCTCGTCGCGCTCGACCTGCTCGGCGACGCGGCCAAACCGCTGGACAAGATGGTCGTCGCCACGGTGGGCCAGCGCTGGTTCGCCGACCAGTTGATCGACAACACCGTGGTCGTGGCCCAGGGCCTGAACGGCGAAGTGTTCGTCAAGCTGCCCGACGGCAGCTACAACCCGCCGCCGGGCAACGCGGCGCGGCTGACCAAGCAGGGCGACGGCACCTACCAGTACGAAACGCTCAACCGCGCCAAGCTCGCCTTCAACAGCGCGGGCAAGCTGGCGACCTACACCCACCCGAGCGGCGTGCAGGCCAAGTTCACCTACAGCGGTGCCAACCTCACCAAGGTCGCCAACAGCCTGGGCCGGGTGCTCAACTTCAGCTACAGCGGCGCGCGCATCAGCGCGGTCAGCGACGGCACGCGCAGCATCGGCTACGCCTATGACAGCAGCGGCAACCTCGTCAGTTCCACCGACGCCACCGCCAAGGCCACCACCTTCCAGTACGACCAGCCGGGGCGGATGACCAAGTTCTTCAAGCCGAGCAACCCGTCGGTCGCCTTCGCCACCAACGTCTACGACAGCCTGGGCCGGGTGCAGACCCAGACCAACGCTGCCGGCAAGCTCTACACCTACCACTTCGCCGGCTCGCGCTCGGAAGAAGTGGACCCCGATGGCGTTGGTCACGTGTCGTACTTCAATGCGCAAGGCAAGGTGCTGAAGGCGATCGACAAGCTCGGCCGCGTCACCACCAACACCTACGACGGCCAGGGTCGGCTGACGCGCAAGACCTTCCCCGAAGGCAACGCGCTGGAATACAGCTACGACGACGCGCCGTGCGCCGCCGCCGACAAGCGCTGCACGCACAACGTCACCGAGGTCAAGCAGTTGCCCAAGCCCGGCTCGGGCCTGGCGACGCTGACCAGCAGCTTCACCTACGAGAGCGCCTTCAACAAGGTGGCCAGCGCCACCGACGCGCTGGGCAAGGTCACCACCTATACCTACACCGCGCAGGGCAATCCGCTCACGGTCACGGCCCCGGTCGATGCGGCCGGCGTGCAGCCGCAGACCACCTACGGCTACACCGCCTACACGGCCAGCGGCTACCCGAGCTTCTACCTGCAGACCTCGCAGACGAGCAAGATCAACGCCAGCGCCACGGTGGTCAGCACCACCGCCTACAACGCGGCCAACAAGTATGTGCCACAGACGGTGGTGGCCGATTCGGGCACCGGCAAGCTGAACCTGACGACCACCTTCAGCTTCGACGCGGTGGGCAACCTCACCCAGGTCAACGGTCCGCGCACGGACGTCACCGACACCACCACACACGCCTACGACGGCCAGCGCCGGGTCACGCAGACGACCGACGCGCTGGGCAAGCAGACGCGCTTCGCCTATGACAACGACGGCCGGCTGATCCGCAGCGCGGCCCAGCTCGGCAGCCAGTGGCTGGTAAGCTGCACCAGCTACACGACGACCGGCAAGCTGCTCAAGAGCTGGGGGCCGGCGCTGACCAGTGCGGCCACCACGTGCCCGACGGCCGCTGCCCCGGTGGCGGTCACCGACTACGCCTACGACGACCTCGACCGGCTGATCCGCGTCACCGAGAACCTGCCGGCGGGCGAGGGCGGCAACCGCGTCACCGAGACGGTGTACAACGCCGACGACAGCGTGCAAAGCGTCAATCGCGCGGTGGGCACGGCGCTGGCGCAGACCTATGCCGCCTACACCTACAGCAACAACGGCCTGCCGCTGACGCTGACCGATGCCAAGAACAACCGGACGACCTACGAATACGACGGTCACGATCGCCGGGTGAAACTGCGCTACCCGCATCCCACCACGGTCGGCACCTCGTCGACGAGCGACTACGAACAATTCACCTACGATGCGGTGGGCAACGTCACCAAACACCGCAAGCGCAGCGGCCAGAACGTCACGCTCGCCTATGACAACCTGCACCGCCTGATCAGCCGCACGTACCCGACTGCGGCGGACAACGTCGCCTTCAGCTACGACCTGCTGGGCCGCCGCACACAGGCCAAGTACGCCAACAACAGCCACACCGTCGATTACGTGTGGGACGCGGCCGGTCGGCTCACCAGCACCACGGCCGGGACGAAGACGCTGGCCTACCAGTATGACCCGGCGGGCAACCGCACGCGCACCACGTGGCCGGAGACCGCGTTCTACGTCACCACCACCTACGATGCGCTGAACCGCCCGACGGCGATCAAGGAAACCGGCACGGTCAACCTGGCCAGCTACGCCTACGACGACCTGAGCCGGCGCACCACGGTGACGCTGGGCAACGGCACCACGACCACTTACGGCTACGGCGCGCAGGGCACGCTATCGAGCCTGGCGCACAACCTGGCCGGCACGGCGCAGGACGTCACCTACAGCTACACCCGCAACCAAGTGCAGGAGGTCGTGAGCCAGAGCTGGACGAACGACCTGTACCAATGGATGGGCTACGCCAACGGTACCCAGAGCTACACGGTCAACGGCCGGAATCAGTACACCGCGGCGGCAGGGGCCAGCATCACCCACGACAACCGGGGCAACCTGACGGGCGACGGGGTGTGGACCTACGTCTACGATGTCGACAACAAGCTCAAGAGTGCCAACAAGAGCGGCTATGCGGCGACGCTGGCCTACGATGCGGAAGGCCGGCTGCGCCGCACGACGCTGGCGGGCACGGTGACCGACCTGATGTACGACGGTGTGGACTTGGTGGCCGAGTACGACAGCGCGGGCACGGTGCTGCGCCGCTACGTGCATGGCCCCGGGGTGGATGAAGCGCTGGTGTGGTACGAGGGCACGGCCACGACCGACAAGACGTGGCTGTATGCCGATCATCTGGGCAGCATCGTGGCTGCGGCCAACAGCGGGGGCACGAACACGGCGATCTACCGTTATGGCCCGTATGGTGAGCCAGACACGACGACCGGGGTGCGCTTCCGCTACACGGGGCAGCAGTACTTGGGTGGGTTGAACTTGTACTACTACAAGGCACGGTTCTACTCGCCGACGCTGGGCCGGTTCCTGCAGACCGATCCGATTGGTACCCGAGATGATCTGAACCTGTATGCCTACGTGGGGAACAACCCGGTCAACTTCAATGACCCGACGGGGTTGGTTGCCGCAGAAGTAAAAATGCTCCTCTGCGGAGTAAGCTGCGATGTGGCTAGTTTCTTCCCCAAAGATGCTCCGATTGTCACTGTTGGAAATGCCTTTGGTGGCCTCGGTGCTGCAGCAGTGGGTTGGATGACGGGCGATGATGCACTTTACAATGCGGCAGTCGAGGGATTGTCGGCTACCCGGGCTAAGAATGTTGAAACGTTAATTTTGCTAGGAACTTTGAAGTCCAGCGGGGCAGGTAAGGGAGTGAGGCCAGAAGTTAACTGGGGGCAGCAGGCAAAGCACTTTCCAGGTCATAACAATTACATGCCGGGAAAAAGCACCTTGACAGCTAATCCATCAAAGCTCGCTGATAAAGCTGGAACTGGACAACAGATCGGAAACGTTCCAGTTGGTTCTCCAGGTTCTAAAGAAAGGGTGGACTTTGGTGAGAATATAGGAAAATATGTCGATTTGAATGGAAGTGCTTCTGCGACATCAAACGGGATAATTCACTATGGAAAGAACGGTATTCATATCGTTCCTGCGAGGCCCTAGAGATGGTATCTGGTCAGAGAGTTGTTGAGGCTCGTTTATCCATTCAACGAGCCTTATTGGGAGAGGTTTCTCCTCATCTCCGAGCAGTTGTGCTTTCTGTTGACTGCAAGAAAATAGATGTGCATTTCTATTTTGACGGAGATGTTTCAGAGGAGGATGAGGAGTCTGTGTCCTGCATAGAGACTGAAATTCTTGCTGATTTTGAGCCTGATTTTTCGATTTGTGCTGAGGTCATAAGGCTTGATTATCCTTTGCCTATTTCAGATGATGGTTTTTGGGTATATCAGAGAAAGGAGCGCGCGTCATGATATGAGTTGAGTGGAACGGGGGTTCAATTGAAAATTCCTGTACTTGTGAAGGCGCTGATTGCTGTTGGAAAAGTTCAAAAGTTGATCCAGATGTTGATGGGGTTTGGTTTGCAGCCCCATCGGTCTGGAAATAGAAAGTAGTGAAGGCCGAGCTTTGGTCTCAACTTGGCCTGCTACCTGCAGCCTCGGGTCTGCCGACGCTCACCAGCAGCTTCACCTACGAGAGCGCCTTCAACAAGGTGGCCAGCGCCACCGACGCGTTGGGCAAGCTCACCGCCTACACCTACACCGCGCAGGGCAACCCGCTCACGGTCACGGCTCCGGCCGACGCGGCCGGCGTGCAGCCGCAGACCACCTACGGCTACACCGCCTACACGGCCAGCGGCTACCCGAGCTTCTACCTGCAGACCTCGCAGACCAGCAAGATCACCGCCAGCGCCACGGTGGTTACCACCACCGCCTACAACGCGGCCAACAAGTACGTGCCGCAGACGGTGGTGGCCGATTCGGGCACCGGCAAGCTCAACCTCAGCACGGCCTTCACCTTCGACGCGGTGGGCAACCTCACCCAGGTCAACGGCCCGCTCACGGACGTCACCGACATCACCACGCACGCCTACGATGCGCAGCGCCGGGTCACGCAGACGACCGACGCGCTGGGCAAGCAGACCCTGCTTGCGTATGACAACGACGGCCGCCTGATCCGCAGCGCGGCGCAGCTCGGCACGCAATGGCTGGTCAGTTGCAGCACCTACACCGCCACCGGCAAGCGGCTCAAGGCCTGGGGCCCGGCGCTCACCACCGCGGCCACCACGTGCCCGACGGCGGCTGCACCGGTGGCGGTCACCGACTACGCCTACGACGACCTCGACCGGCTGATCCGCGTCACCGAGAACCTGCCTGCAGCCCAGGGCGGCAACCGGGTGACCGAGACGGCGTACAACGCCGACGACAGCGTGCAAAGCGTCAAGCGCGCGGTGGGCACGGCGCTGGCGCAGACCTACGCCGCCACCACCTACAGCAACAACGGCCTGCCGATCACACTGACCGATGCCAAGAACAACCGGACGACCTACGAATACGAAGGCCACGACCGGCGCGTAAAACTGCGCTACCCGCACCCGAGCACCGTCAACACCTCGTCGACGACCGACTACGAGCAATTCACCTACAACGCGGTGGGCAACGTCACCACCCACAGGAAGCGCAGCGCGCAGAACGTCACGCTCGCCTACGACAACCTTCACCGCCTGATCAGCCGCACTTACCCGACCACCGCGGACAACGTCGCCTTTAGCTACGACCTGCTGGGCCGCCGCACCCAGGCCAAGTATGCCGACAACAGCCACACGGTCAGCTACGTGTGGGATGCCGCCGGCCGCTTGACCAGCACCACGGCCGGAGCCAAGACGCTGGCCTACCAGTACGACCCAGCGGGCAACCGCACGCGCACCACGTGGCCGGACACCAGCTTCTACGTCACCGCGACCTTCGACGCCCTGAGCCGTCCGACGGCGATCAAGGAGCTGGGCAGCACCAACCTGGCCACCTACGCCTACGACGACCTGTCGCGCCGCACCACGGTGACGCTGGGCAACGGCACCACGACCAGCTACGGCTACGGTGCGCAGGGCACGCTCTCCAGCCTGGCGCACAACCTGGCTGGCACGGCGCAGGACCAGACCACCACCTACACCCGCAACCCGGTGCAGGAGATCGTGGGCCAGAGCTGGACGAACGACCTGTACCAATGGACAGGCTACGCCAACGGCACCCAGAGCTACACGGTCAACGGCCGGAATCAGTACACCGCGGCGGCAGGGGCCAGCATCACCCACGACAACCGGGGCAACCTGACGGGCGACGGAGTGTGGACCTACACCTACGATGTCGACAACAAGCTCAAGACGGCGAACAAGAGCGGCTACGCCGCGACGCTGGCTTATGATGCGGAAGGCCGGTTGCGCCGCACGACGCTGGCGGGCACGATCACCGACCTGATGTACGACGGTGTCGACCTGGTGGCCGAGTACGACAGCACGGGCACGCTGCTGCGCCGCTACGTGCACGGACCTGGAGTCGATGAAGCGCTGGTGTGGTACGAGGGCACGGCCACGACCGACAAGACGTGGCTGTATGCCGATCATCTGGGCAGCATCATGGCTGCGGCCAACAGCGCGGGCACCAGCACGGCGGTCTATAGCTACGGCCCATATGGCGAGCCCAGCATCACCACCGGGGTGCGTTTCCGCTACACGGGGCAGCAGTACCTGGGTGGGTTGAACCTGTATTACTACAAGGCGCGGTTCTACTCGCCGAGCCTGGGCCGCTTCCTGCAGACCGACCCGATTGGTACCCGGGACGATTTGAACCTGTATGCCTACGTGGGGAATAACCCGGTCAACAGGTTCGATCCGATGGGGCTGAGTTCTTGGGAGGCAGGGGCGCTTTCAGGGGGAGTAGGAGGACTCAATGGTGGTGGTGGCTTGGGGCTAGGGTCGAGCTTCACCGGAGAGCGTATTCAAGTTGCCGGTGGTCCATTGCTTCCTCTCCTTGGCTTAGGTTTAATAGCGAATGAAATTGCATTGGGCGATGTTCCGATACTCGGCGGAAATACCGCAAAGGTAGCCACAAGGATAGGTGAAGTTGCAGATGCCTCCAATTATCGAGCCCTTTTTAGGCAGGCCCGCCCCGATCTTCCGACTGGTTGGCAGGTGCACCACAGCATGCCGCAGAAATATCAAGAGGTAATGATGGCTTCAGGAGTGAATGTTCATGACGTCCAATTCCTGCGGGGAGTTTCTCCCCAGATTCATTCAAAAATCACCACTGAGTGGGCAAGATTTGATAAGGCTGCTGGTGGCAATCCTTCCGCAGCACAAATCGCCGATTTTGCCAAACAGTTAGATAGGAAATACGATGGTAGCTTTATTTGGACAGGATTCTGAGGGGTTGAAATGCGTGTGACAAAATTGGATTTTTTTGAAGATATCGCAATGTCAATTGATTATTGGAGCGAGGCCACTTCTGATGCGTTAACTAAACCTGATGCTGACCTTATTTGGGTTGATGAGCAAGAGCTATATCACAGACTCCAGAAGTTATTCGCTAATTCTGGAGTGAATGGTGATGATCTCAAAGAGGTTCTTGCGGAGTGCCTGCGAGGGTTCGCGATCTCTGTTTTGACTGCGATAGACGGTGGAACTGCTCTAGCTGAGAAAGGTCGGGTGTATGTAGTCGATGGGGATGGTAATAGCTTGGGTGAAGGACTTCACGATGACTTTGTAAGTCATTTGCTCAATACTGGGCGTCTTAAATAGCTGGGCAAATAGAGAGTGCACCACGGTTTGGAATAACCTGACCGTGGTGCACCCGCCTATTCCGCGAACGCCTACGTACCGCAGACGGTGGTGGCCGACGCCGGTACGGGCAAGCCGCTCAAGAGCTGGGGGCCGGCGCTGACCAGTGCGGCCACCACGTGCCCGACGGCCGCTGCCCCGGTGGCGGTCACCGACTACGCCTACGACGACCTCGATCGGCTGATCCGTGTCACCGAGAACCTGACCTCGGCCCAGGGCGGCAACCGGGTCACCGAGACGGTGTACAACGCCGACGACAGCGTGGCGAACGTCAAGCGCGCGGTGGGCAGTACCCTCGCACAGACCTATGCCGCCTACACCTACAGCAACAACGGCCTGCCGCTGACGCTGACCGATGCCAAGGGCAATCGCACGACCTACGAATACGACGGCCACGACCGGCGCGTGAAACTGCGCTACCCGCACCCCACCACGGTCGGCACCTCATCGACCACCGACTACGAGCAATTCACCTACGATGCGGTCGGCAACGTCACCAAACACCGCAAGCGCAGCGGCCAGAACGTCACGCTCGCCTATGACAACCTGCACCGCCTGATCAGCCGCACGTACCCGACTGCCGCGGACAACGTCGCCTTCAGCTACGACCTGCTGGGCCGGCGCACGCAGGCCAAGTACGCCAACAACAGCCACACCGTCGATTACGTGTGGGACGCGGCCGGTCGGCTCACCAGCACCACGGCCGGTGCCAAGACGCTGGCCTACCAGTACGACCCGGCCGGTAACCGCACGCGCACCACGTGGCCGGACACTAGCTTCTACGTCACCGCGACCTTCGACGCCCTGAGCCGTCCGACGGCGATCAAGGAGCTGGGCAGCACCAATCTGGCCACCTATGCCTACGACGACCTGTCGCGCCGCACCACGGTGACGCTGGGCAACGGCACCACGACGAGCTACGGCTACGGCGCGCAGGGCACGCTCTCCAGCCTGGCGCACAACCTGGCTGGCACGGCGCAGGACCAGACCACCAGCTACACCCGCAACCAGGTACAGGAGATCGTGGGCCAGAGCTGGACGAACGACCTGTACCAATGGATGGGCTACGCCAACGGTACCCAGAGCTACACGGTCAACGGCCGGAATCAGTACACCGCGGCGGCAGGGGCCAGCATCACCCACGACAACCGGGGCAACCTGACGGGCGACGGAGTGTGGACCTACACCTACGATGTCGACAACAAGCTCAAGACGGCGAACAAGAGCGGCTACGCCGCGACGCTGGCTTATGATGCGGAAGGCCGGTTGCGCCGCACGACGCTGGCGGGCACGATCACCGACCTGATGTACGACGGTGTCGACCTGGTGGCCGAGTACGACAGCACGGGCACGCTGCTGCGCCGCTACGTGCACGGACCTGGAGTCGATGAAGCGCTGGTGTGGTATGAGGGCACGACCACGACGAACAAGACGTGGCTGTACGCGGACCACCTGGGCAGCATCATGGGCGCGGCCAACAGCGCGGGCACCAGCACGGCGGTCTATAGCTACGGCCCGTATGGAGAACCGAACGTCACCACCGGCGTGCGTTTCCGCTACACGGGGCAGCAGTACCTGGGCGGGTTGAACCTGTACTACTACAAGGCGCGGTTCTACTCGCCGAGCCTGGGCCGGTTCCTGCAGACCGACCCGATCGGGACGGCGGACGATCTGAATCTGTATGCCTATATGGGAAATGATCCTGCTAATGCTACAGATCCGAGCGGAAGCGCTCTTAACTTGGCGGTTTCAAGTTTGAGGTGCAACACTTGATTTCATGCTGATGACTTCCCGCGCAAATACTTCAGCTGGGGTTTCGAACTGGAGACACTTGCGCGGCCTGTCGTTGATCTGCCTTGCAATTGCATTGAGATAGCCTTGCGAGATCGGAGCCAAATCCAGCCCCTTGGGCAGGTATTCACGAATCAGTCCGTTGGTGTTTTCGTTGGTGGGCCTCTGCCACGGACTGTGCGGATCGGCGAAATAGACGTCGATCTTCAAACGGCGAGCCAACTCTTCGTGCTTGGCCATCTCCTTGCCTTGATCGTAGGTCAGCGTTTTGCGCACGCATGCTGGAACGTGGCGAAACCTGGCAGTGAAGGCTTCCAGCACGGATTGAGCAGAACAATCAGGCAATCTAGTCATGATCAGGTAACGGCTCTTGCGTTCGACCAATGTGCCAACCGCGCTGCGATTACCCGCGCCCTTGATCAGATCGCCTTCCCAGTGCCCAGGAATGAGTCGAGCCGCCACTTCAATCGGCCTCAGGTGGATCGAAGTCATGTTCGGCAACTGACCGCGCCGATCCTGACCACGAGCACGGGGCATGCGCGTCTTGTGAGCAAAGCGCAATTGGGCAATGAGCTCTTTGCGCAGTTCGCCTCGGGGCAAGGCGTAGATCGCGCAGTAAATCGTCTCGTGGGAAACATGAAAGCCAGGGTCGTCTGGATGCATACGCCGCAGTCTGCCTGCAATTTGCTCAGGCGACCAACCTTGCGCCATCAGTGCTCGTACCCGAGCAAACAACTTCGAATCAGTCTGGAGCTTGATCGAGCCGCGGCGCCGGCGAGCCTGCGATTGATGCCGCGCTCGAAGCGCATCGTAGCTCTTGCCAACCGTGTTGCGAGCCAGTTCGCGCGTCACCGTCGAAGCAGGGCGATTGAGCAGTCGGGCAATTGCCCGACTGCTCAACCCTTCATTACGACACCGATGGATTACGTTACGCTCTTCCATGCTCAGATGCTTGTAGATTCTTACCATGCGCACACCCTATCAAAATAAGGGTGTTGCACTTCAGTCTAGAGCCCGCCGGGTATAATATTGGAATTGCAGGAACTATTGGCGGAAGCGTGGGGCTGAGGGACCTATTCTCTGCAAAGGAACTTGAGGCTCGGAAGTAGATGAAGCAACGGTAGGGGGAGAGATTGAAATGCTGGCTGATGGCTTGAGAGAACTGATATTTGGGCACATCTTGGGCTCTATGCTTGGGGAAGAAGACTTGAGCATCGAAATTCAGCCAGATTTCCCCGATTTTCATTCAAATTTATTTATATCTGAATCAGGTGAGAGCTATCGTTTGAATGTAGAGAATGGAAATTTTTCTCTAAAGCGCGCTAATGGAGCAATTTTTCTTGGGTTCAAGTCGCTGTATTATTTTCGAGGAAAATTGAGGAAAAAGGATGGGGTGAATGTAGTGGGTGGAAGGATTAGAATGATATTTGCGGCTAAATTAATCATATTGGTATGGATTTTGCTAATGTCAATATGGTTATTGGCGGCTATTTTTTCGACTATGCTTTTTACTTTTAAGGATTTATTTTTTTCAGGAGGGGCGAATTTTGAAAAGGTGTTAATTGCTGGTTCTATAATCGGTTTTGGTGTTGTAGTGGCAGGGTGTGGGGCAGGAATATTAGGACTTGTCAGGTGGATGTCAGTTAAACCGAAATATGAGCTTAAACAAGTTTGTTTCGAGAGTATGCAACAACGGACTTGATGAGGCATGAGGCAAGTGGCAAAACGCGATAAAAGAAGGGAATATGGTAATCAAATGGATGATTTGCCGAGCGTGGCAAACGTATTCATGGCTGAAATACGTCTGCACATAATCCGGCATTGCCGCAATGAGTTCCATGCAGGCATGCGCTTTCCAAGAAAGTGTGACGATAGTCCTGAACCGCCCCGTTTTTTGCGGAGGTTCCAGCTCTTGAGAAGATGGAGCCATGAAGACGACGAAGTTCTCCTGCATTGAATTTTATAAAGAAAGCCGCATTCGTATTGTCTGTAATTACTATCCTGCTGGTCGCGGTCATGGGTGTGATTGCTTTGTTCAGCGAGGTGCAGGAAGACAATGTGCGCCATGGAGTTGTGGGCACATATATATGCCTATTGCCCCTGGTCGCCTACTGCATATCGGTG
Source organism: Thauera butanivorans (assembly GCF_048398245.1). Taxonomy (NCBI): domain Bacteria; kingdom Pseudomonadati; phylum Pseudomonadota; class Betaproteobacteria; order Rhodocyclales; family Zoogloeaceae; genus Thauera; species Thauera butanivorans. Next base: position 3,103,469 of record NZ_CP183038.1, on the reverse strand, counting down.
GTCCGGGTGCGCCGTGGTAGCTATCTTGCCGCTGCAGTGCTGAACGGATTGTTCTTTGTGCTGGCTGTGGCAATGGTTGTCATCATCCTGATGGACGGCCCCTCGGCGATGAAGAACCTGCTGTTGGTGCTTCTCGTACTGCTTGTTCCGCTTGGCTTCAATTTATTGGCACTGGCAGGCATGCGGAGAGCCGATCCCAGGTTGATGCCTCCGCTAGGCTCTTCCGATCCGGCCGGCAGGAAAAATCTTGAAGGCTTGAGAGGCTGGCTGATCGTCGTCGGGTTGAGCGTTGTTCTGACGCCGCTTCTGAGCGTCGTGAAAACCTATACGGGCTACGCTGAAATGCTTTCCAGCGGCGGATGGGAGGCGCTTACTTCGCCGGACAGCATGGCTTATGACCCGTCTTGGGCGCCGATTCTGATCGGGGAGCTTGTATTGAGTGGTGCCATGACTCTGGTTTGGGTCTACATAGCATTTCTGTTCTTCTCGAAGCGCCGGGCTTTCCCTCCCTGGTTCATCGCAATCCATGTCCTTACCGCTTGTGTCGTCATGATCGATGCCGTGGTTATTCGCCATATGCTCCCCGACGCGCCGATGTTGGGTGCCAACGTGATTCGAGAAATTGTTCGACCTCTTGTGGGGGCGTTGATCTGGACGCCCTACCTGCTGATGTCGAAGCGGGTGAAAGCGACTTTTGTCCGGTAGGGCTGGGGTTCGGATTCTATCGGGGCGACAACTATTCTGACTCCGGGGGGAGCGGGACGTGGAGTTAGACCTACAGGGGCAACAAGAGCGGTTGCAGGATATGCGCCAATGGCGTACATTGCCCAACATGATCTTTATCGAAACCCCGGTCTTCACGAGGCGTCTGTGCGAACTGCTGGATGATGACAGCTACGCAGATTTTCAGCGCCTGCTGGCCGAACGGCCGGATATCGGGGATGTGATCGAAGGAACGGGCGGAATCCGCAAAGTACGGGTCGCCAGCAGCGGACGCGGCAAGCGTGGCGGCTCTCGGGTCATCTACTACCATTTCGTTTCGGCGGCGCAGATCGCGCTTCTGCTGATCTACCCCAAGAACGAAAAGGACGACCTGACCAGCGATGAACGCAAGGCGCTGCGGCGCATCATTGAAACGTGGGGGTGAGCATCATGGGCAACTTTTTCGATGACCTGATGGAGAGCGTGCAGCAGATGGACGAAATCCGCCGCGGCGAGCGTCAGCCGTCCCGTGAGTTCGCGGTCGACGCACTGCAGGTCAAGGAAATCCGCATGGCAACCGGGCTTTCGCAGGCTCGGTTTGCCAAGGTGATCGATGTGCAGGTAGGCACCCTGCGCAACTGGGAGCAGGGGCGCCGCGAACCCACCGGCCCGGCCAAGGCGTTGCTGCGCGCTATCCACAACGATCCTGAACACGTGCTGCGGGCGCTGGCAGGATGACCAGTTCGCTGTGATCAAATTACGGCGGGACTTGCACCCGCAGGAGGGCGCCCATGCTGGGCGCACCTGAAAACGCCCCTCGCGGGGCGTTGCTGTTTGGGACTGCGGCCGGCCTCACGAGTGCTTGATATCGAACTGTGGCGCGCTCGACCTGCTCTCGTAGTACCGGGCACGATCCACAATCCGCTCCATTGCGGCGGCGAGAGCGTCTCAGTGTTCATCGGTGTGGCGGCCTCGCGCAAGAACGAGGCGCGGTTCTACTCGCCGGGGTATAAAAAGTAGGCGTCAGCCATAGGCCCTGGAGAAAGCTTCGTCCATGGCATCGATGATGGCGTCTGCTTCGTGTGCCAACGACCCCACCTTCTTACCCAGCGAATCGATTGGTACCGACACCACTTGCAGTGTATGTAATGTCACCTGGACGTCATCGATTTCGAAAACCGGGTTTACTCGCGATGCCACCATGCCCACGTTGGCAGAGGCTTTCTCGGTTCTGGCCAGGGGAATGACGATTCGGTTTTTCCGCTCATCGAATGCCGCGGACTGTACCACGACGACGAACGGGATTGCAGCGGCATTCTTGCCGGGGTTCCGATGAACGTCGAACTGGCTCATAAAGGGGAGTGCTCCGAACCGAACGTGCCATAGCGGTCATCGAACCGGTTCCAGGCTTCAGAGACTTTTGCGTAGAGTTGGCGCTTTTCTTCGCGAGCCTGAGCTTCCCTGGCAATGAATTCAGCCAGCAAGCCATCGACCGTGGCCGACAGGTTGTTCGTGTAGCGGCGGGCTTGCTCGACGGTGCTTTCGCTCAAGGTCAAGTTGACCGGGCGTTTCGTCGCCTGTGCAGCGGCTCCTGTGGGTTTCATGGCTACCTCCAGTGCGCATAGTGTGCGCATGATACCTTGGGTGTGCAATTGGATTTGAAGTTCTGCGGTTTTTCTCGTCATAGACGAATGGCATGCATGCCGAGCCGTAAACGGCTATGCTCACGGTTCGAGCAACGACATGGCAATACGCGTTTCAGATGCAGGCAGAGCGATGTGGACCAAGATGAGCAGGCCATCCATCCTGGGTTTGTCCAGCCAATCCGAGGGCATGTCGGACGAGGCCCGACTCGTTGAGGCGCTTCAGCATCATCAGCTCATTACGGTCGAGGGTGTCGAGCGGGTGCGTGCGGCGGCGCTCGCTCGCGGCCTGGCGTTCTCCCGGGCGGCCACGCGTCTGGGGGTCGTGTCCGAGCGGGACATGGCGGGGCTGTTCGGCGAACTCCTCGGCATCGATGTCCTTGCTCGATCCGACTATCCGCGTCCGCTGGCGATTCCGGCCGGACTGAATCCCGTCTTCCTGCGTCGGCACGGTGTGTGCCCGATCGGCGAGTCCAAGGCGGGGCTGCGGCTGGCGATGGCCAATCCGCTGGACGAGGTGGCGGTCGAGGGCGTGCGTTTTGCGCTGGGCAAGCCGGTGGAGCGGCTGGCGGCGCTGGAGTCGGACATCGAGGAACAGTTGCAGGCCAACGCCCGCGAGGAAAGTCCGCATTCGGATGCTCATGCGGGGCAGGGCGAAGCAGCGGGCAGCGGGGACGATATCGACCGGCTGTCCGACCATGATTCGGATGCGCCTGCCATACGACTGGCGCACCGTCTGCTGACGCAGGCGATGGACATGCATGCGTCGGACATCCATCTCGAACCCTCGGCCGATGCGTTGGTGGTGCGCTACCGGATCGATGGGATCCTGCAGGAGGCCGAAACATTGTCCGGCCGCTGGTCGCAAGCCCTGATTTCGCGGCTCAAGCTGATGGCGCGGCTCGACATTGCCGAAAAACGCCTGCCGCAGGATGGGCGCATCCGCTTCACGACGCGGGGTGTGAGCCTCGATCTGCGCGTCGCGACCTTTCCCACGTTGCATGGCGAGTCGATGGTGCTGCGTCTGCTCGGGCAGCACTCGGTTTCGCCTGAACTGGAGCGGCTCGAGCTCGACCCCTTCAGCCTGAGTGAAATTCGGACAGCGCTCGGGCGGCCCCATGGCATCGTGCTGATCACCGGCCCGACCGGCAGCGGCAAGACGACGACGCTCTACGCTGCGCTGAATGCGATCCGCAGCCCCGAACTCAAGATCGTCACGGTGGAGGATCCCATCGAGTACACCTTGCCCGGCGTGGCGCAGCTGCAGGTGAAACCCGAGATCGGCCTGACTTACGGCGCAGCGCTGCGCTCGGTGCTCCGCAACGATCCGGACGTGATCATGATTGGCGAGATCCGGGACGGCGAGACTGCCGATATCGCCATTCGCTCGGCACTTACCGGACACCTGGTGCTTGCGACGCTGCACACCAATACCGCCGCAGGTGCCGTGACGCGCCTGCTGGATCTGGGGGTGGCGGACTATCTGCTGGCATCGACGCTGGTGTTTGCCGGCGCACAGCGCCTGGTTCGCCGACTGTGCCCGGCGTGCGTCACGACGCGTTCACCGACGCCGGAGGAGCACGCGGCGATGGCCGTGGTTGCGGGAGACGATGCCGGCGCCTACCGGCTGCCCATGGCAACAGGTTGCCCGGCCTGCCGGGGGCGCGGCTACAGCGGGCGGATTCCGCTCTTCGAGGCGCTGGCCATCGGAACGGAAGAGCGAGGGGCGATCCGGCAGGCGCATGCGGAAGAGGCGCTGCAGCGATTGGCCCGGGAAAAGCTCATCCCGAGCTTGCTGTCCATCGGATTGCGCAGGGTGCTGGCGGGAGAGACGACGCTCGACGAAGTGCTGGGCGTCATCGAGGACGGGCGGTTGTGAGGCGGTTCACCGTGCGTGCGCTGACTGCCGATGGCGAAACCCGCATCCTGATACGTGAGGCGAAGGATGCGGAGGGCCTTGCCCTTGTGCTGATCGGCGAAAACCTGACGCCGCTCCGGATCACGGAGCAGGACGGCAGCCTTGGCGATCTGCTCAGCCGACCGGTGACGCTGAACCGGCGCATGCCGCTTCGCGACGTTGCGCTATTTTGCGAACAGATCGGTGCGATGCTCGCCTCCGGGCTGACCGTCGAACAGGCGCTGCGCGTGGTCTCGCGCCAGGCGGGCAAGCGTCCGTCGGCGCGCTTTGCGCGCAGCCTGCTGCCTCGCATCCAGGCCGGGGCACCCCTGTCGGACGCCTTGGGCGCCGAACCCGGCATGCCGCAGTATCTGCCGCCGATGATCCGGGCGGCGGAGAGCGGCGGGGACCTGGCCGATGGGCTGGAGGCTGCAGGACGCCACCTGCAGCGCCAGGCCGGCACGCGGGCGGAGATCGGCAATGCGCTCACCTATCCTGCCATCGTGCTCGCGACCGTTCTGCTTGCGCTGGTGGTGGTGCTGACCGTGGTGATCCCGGGATTCGAACCGATCTTCGCCGGCGAAGAGCATCGCTTGCCGGGCATGACGCGTTTCGTGCTGTGGCTGTCGGACGTGGTACTGAACCATGCACTGGCAGCGCTGCTGTGGAGCCTCGGGCTCGTCGCGGCAGGGTTCGTGCTGTATCGCCGTTCTCCATGGTTCGACACTTGGTTCGGCGCAGCGGCACGACGGCTTCCGCCTGTTCGTCTCATGGAAAGACTGAATGTTTCGCGCATGCTCGGCGTGCTCGGGATGCTCTTTCAGAGTGGCGTGGAAGCTTCGGAGGCCGTGCTGCTGACTGCACAGGCTGCCGGCTCGCGGCGTCTTCGTATCGCGCTGGAAGGTGCGTCGCGACAGCTTCGCGAGGGCAGCACGATCGGTGAGGCACTCGAATCCATCGGCGCGATTCCCGACGAGACCTGCGCATTGATCGAAGTGGGCGAACATACCGGCGCACTCGGTGCTGCAACGCTGCGCGCCGCCCAGTTGCTGGAGCGAGATGCGTCCGAGCAACTCGAGCGGACGCTCGCGCTGGTCAATCCGCTCGCGATCGCGTTCCTGGGTATCGTCGTCGGCCTCGTGGTCGGCGGCGTCATGCTGGGAATACTCAGCATCAACCAACTTGCATTGAGATCATGACCGGACACTTTCGTCGATCGGCACGCCGGCACACCGGGACAAGCAGGGGCTTCACGCTGCTCGAACTTCTGGTCGTGCTCGTCATCATGGGTTTGCTGACCGCCGTGGTCACGCCGCAGGTGATGAACATGTTCTCCGGCGCAAAGTCGGATACGGCGGCGCTCCAGGTGGAGACGCTGACCACCGCACTCAACTACTACCGGGTCGACATGGGGACTTATCCGGAGATGGAACATGGGCTGCGCGCCCTGTGGGAAGCCCCGCCGGGCGCGGCCAAGTGGCGTGGGCCCTATGTGCGCAAGCAGCAGCACCTGACCGATCCGTGGGGGCGCCCGTACCGCTACCGGATGCCGGGCAAGCATGGAGCGGTGGATGTGTTCTCGCTGGGTGCGGACGACAAGGAAGGCGGCAGTGGCGAAGACACCGACATCGGCAATTGGGACAGGCAATGAGCGTGGTGTGACGCTGCTCGAGCTGCTGGTGGTGATCGTGCTGCTCGGCTTGCTGTCCGCCATCGGCGCCCAGGTCATCCCGGGCGATGAGCGGCGCCTGCAAAGTGCCTCGGAACGGGTCGAGCACCGTCTCAGGAAGGCCAGGTTGAGCGCGATGAGAAGCGGCGCCGCCGTGTTCGTTCCATGCGAATCCATGGCAAGTTCGAGGCGAGGGGAGGCCGCCAAGGCTGACCGTGATACCGGCTTCACGGTGTCCTGCACGAGCGCGGCGGGACGGGAGCGGGGCATCACCTTCTTTCCCGATGGGTCTTCCAGCGGGGAGACGATCGGATTCATGACCGGAAAGTCGCGTGCCCGGATCCGTGTCGATGCGCTGACAGGCACTTTGACCTTCGAGTGACACCGTGCAGCAACAAGACGGATTCAGCCTGCTCGAAACCCTGATCGCCCTTGCCGTGGTGGCGCTCTTCTTCGGCGTGCTGCTGCCGCCGATCGTGACGAACCTGGAACGCATCGAAGCGGATGCCCTGAGGGTTGAGGCCTTGCTGGTCGCGGCCAATCAGATCGAGGCCCATGTCGTCATCGCCGCCGATACGGAGGGACGCTTCGAGGGCAGTGAAGGCGCCCTGTCATGGAGGGCGACGGTCGAACAGGCTGGAACGGCAGCCCGTGCGGGCGATACCGTGAAGCCCCATGCGCTTCGTCGGGTGCAGGTCGACGTCTTCGCTCAAGGGCATGTGCCCTTGGTATCGCTTGAAACTTACCGTGTCGGAGTGATTCGTTGAGCGCGCGGCGCACGCGCGGCGCAGCTGGAGGCTTCACGCTGCTGGAGCTGCTCATCGCCATGCTCATCGGCAGCGTGCTTGTCTACATGAGCACCGAAGTGTTGTCGCTGGTCCAGCGCGGTGTGGAGCAATCCAGGGAGCTGGCGGGGCAGATGATGGCGGAGCAGCGCGCGATTGCGGTGGTGAAAGCGGCAATATCGAACCTCGTTCCGCCTGCCTCCGACACCGATGAGCGACATCGGATCGTCGCCACCGGGTCGGCCTTCGAGTTTGCCGCGATTCCGGCCGACAGCCAGGTCCACGCGGGGACGGTGAGAGCAAGCGTTCTGATCGAGCCGGCAAGTGCAGGCGGGTTCGTGGTGGCATTCGAGCAGCGGGGTCAGGGGCCCACCAGCTCGATGCCGAATCCACCACGGCTTGTCCTTTTGCAGGATCTCAGCAGTGCTTCGCTGCAATACCTGTATCGCACCCCGCTCGGTCTTCGAACGCACGCCACGCGGCCCGCGCAGGCCCCGGAGCTGGTGACGCTGCATTGGACCAAGGCGGGCAATGGGGGGAAGAGCGGCTCCTTGTCCGTTCGACCACGACTCGATGTCGGCGCGAACTGCAGGCTCGATTTCCTGCCCTTGAGCTGCCGCTGAGGGGGAAGTTGGCGGGGCGCCTCGAATTGCCTCCTGATTCAGCCCGGGAACGCCAGCGATTTCACCGTGATCGGCACGATGTCGCCGCCCATGAAGGGCTTGCCGACGTCGATGTAGTCGCCGGGGCGGGTCTGGATCTCGTCGATGACGGCGAGCTTGCGGCCGTGCAGGCGGGGTTGCAGCAGCATGCCGAGCACCTTGCCGAGATCCTGGCGGGCGACGACGAACAGCGCCCGTGCGGGGTCGGGATGGGCGTCGGCGAAGTGTGCCAGGGCGTCGACGACGCGCTCGACGTCGGCGTAGGCCACCGGCAGGTCGTCGGGCAGGCCCAGCGCATAGCCGTCCTTGGCGGGGTCGATGTCCATGCGCTTCATCGCGGTATCCCAGTCCTCGGCCAGTTGCACCGCGGTGCAGCCAGGCCAGGGGCGGGCGGCATGGACCACCGGCAGGTTGCGCACCGGCAGGTGCTGTTCGTCCACCCAGATGGTGCTGCCCGACAGCGACAGGCTGTAGGCGCCGGCGCCGATCACGGTGGCGCGCAGGGTGTGGCGCGGTTCGCGCAGCGGCAGCGCCTGCATGCCGGCATGGCGGTGCAGCGCCTCGGCGAGGGCTGGGCCGATGTCGCCGAAGGCGCGGGCGGAAGCGATGCCCTGCGGGTCGTAGTAGCAGGCGCCGACGCCGCCGGACAGGTATACCGCATCGTAGCGATGGCCGGGGCGCAGGCAGTCGGTCATCAGCAGTTGCTGCGCCAGCGGCGAGGGCTGGCCGACGCAGATTTCATGGATCAGGCCGGCCATGCGGCCGGCGATGCGGGCGACGGTGCCGTCGCCAACCGGTTGGCCGGGTTCCGGAAGCGGCGACAGTCCCAGTTCCGTGCAGATCGGCCGGGCCGGTGCGTGCAGGTGGCGCAGGCGGCCGTCGCTTTCGAGTTCGAGCAGGTGGCCGCCGACGTTGAGGCAGGCGGTGTCGACGACGCGGCCGGCCTCGAACACCGCGTAGTTGGAGGTGCCGCCGCCGATGTCGATGTTGAGCACGCGGCAGGTGTTGGTGCGCGAATGTTCGGCCGCGCCCGAGCCCTGGCCGGCGATCACCGATTCCAGGTGCGGGCCGGCGGTGGCGACGATGAAGTCGCCGAGCTGTTCGGCCAGTCCCATCACCGCCTGGCGGGCGTTGCGCGCCTTGGAGGTTTCGCCGGTGATGATGATGGCGCCGGACTTGACCAGCTCGGTGTCCAGCCCGGCGGCGGCGTACTGCGACATGATGAAGCGGCGCAGCGCGTCCTCATGCACGTGGCCTTCGAAGTCGATCGGCGTCGGGATCGCCGGGCTGACGTAGAGGATGTCGCGGCGCGAGAACTCGTAGTTCGGCACCTGCGAGGCGGCGGCGCGGTTGACCACTTCGAGGCGCGAGAAGATCACCTGCGACGTGGTCGTGCCGATGTCGATGCCGACGCTGTGGATCTGCCAGGATTCAGCCATGACGCGGATCTCCTGTGCTTGCGCCCCCGCTCCCCGGGAGGGAGGGCCGGCCGGGGGCTGGGGAGCGGGGGCGCGTCGCGGGCACAGAAGCAGACGGAAGCTTCATGCAGTCGCCTTGGCGGCGGTGGCGGGTGCGACGCTCGGCTTGGGCGCGATCATCATCGCCACGAACACCGCGGCGACGCCGCCGACCAGCTTGCCGACGATCATCGGGAAGATCATCGGCGAGGCCACGGCGGCGACGAAGCCGAGGTGGTCGCCGAGGGCGAAGGCCGCCGACACCGCGAAGGCGATGTTCAGCACCTTGCCGCGGTCGTCCATCTTGTTGAGCATCACGAACATCGGGATGTTGTTGGCCAGCGTGGCGACCATGCCGGCGGCGGCGGTGTCGTTCATCTTCAGCAGGCCGCCCACCTTGGCCAGCGAGCTGCCGAACCAGCGCGTCAGCAGGAACACCATCGGGTAGGCGCCGAGCAGCACCGCGGCGATCTTGCCGATGGTCTCGATGCCGCGCAGTTCCTCGCCCGGCACGTCGCCCGGCACCATGAAGATCGGGTCCATGCCCGGAATCAGGCGCAGGCCGATCTGGTCCTGCAGCACCGCGGCGGCCAGCCCCAGCGTGATCACCGCGACCAGGATCTTGGCGAAGACCTGGAAGCCGGCGATCATCTTCTCGGGGATGAACTTCAGGCCCAGCGCCACCGCCACCGCGAACAGGATCACCGGCGTCAGGTTGGACAGGATCGTGCCGAAGGTGAAGACCACCGGCTGGCCGTCGATGACCACGTTGGATGCCATCGCCACCAGGCCGCCGGCGATGCAGCCGACCGGAATGGCGACCATGCCGGCGAGCACGCCCATGGCGAGGAAGCGGCGGTCCTCCTTGTCGATGATCCCCAGCCCGACCGGGATCGAGAACACGATGGTCGGCCCCATCATCGAGCCGAGAATCACGCCGGCATACATCCACGCCGCGGTGTCGCCGCCCGACAGTTCGCGCGCCAGCGGAAAGCCGCCCATGTCCAGCGCCAGCAGCGTGGTGGCGAACATCGCCGGATTGGCGCCGAGCGCCTCGTACAGCGGGATCACGATCGGGCCGAGCAGGCGCGCCAGCACCGGCGCCAGCGCCATCACCCCGACCATCGCCAGGCCGAGCGCGCCCATCGCCATGAAGCCTTCCTCGAACTGCTTGCCCGACCCGCTGATGGAACGGCCCAGGCCGCCGAGGCCGATCTTGCCCAGCACTTTCTCGGCGCCGTCGAACTGGTCCATCATCCGGTCCAGTGCCGCGATCGCCATGAAGCTCATCATGATCCACATGATGATGACGTTGATCTTGTCCATGATGCTCGTTTCCTCTTGCGCCAGATGCTCGTCGAACCACCGCGCCAGCGCGTGCCCGGTGCTCCGCTGTTTGTCGTTTTCCGTCAGCCGGCCGGCTGGCTCGTGCGCCAGTCGGTGGCGCACTGGCGGCCGTGGGCGTGGCGATAGACCTCCACCACCTGCGCGCGCGACACGCTGCGCGGATTGGTGACCAGGCTGGGGTCGAGCAGCGCGGCGTCGGCGAAACGCTCGTAGTCCCCGTCCCGGCCGCCGGCCTCGTGCAGGTTGAGCGGCAGCCCCAGTTCCACGATCAGTTGCTGCACGTGCTCGATGGTCTGCGCCGCATCCAGCAGGCGGCCGCTCAGGGCGTGGCCGATCTCGGCGAGGTCGCGCTTGCACACCAACTGGTTGAAGCCCATCACCGACGGCAGCAGGATGGCGTTGGCGATGCCGTGCGGGATGCCGTAGGCGGGGCCGATCTGGTGCGCCATCGCATGGCACAGCCCCAGGCCTGCATTGGAGAAGGAAACGCCGGCCATGTAGGACGCCAGCATCATCGATTCGCGTGCCTCGACGTTCCGGCCCTGGCCGACGGCGATCGGCAGCGCCTCGCCGATCAGCGTCATCGCGCGGTAGGCGAGCGCCTTGGTCAGCGGCGTGGCGTGGATGGCGACATAGGCCTCGATGGCGTGGGTGAGGGCGTCGACGCCGACGGCGGCGGTGAAGTGCGGCGGCGTGCCCAGCGTCAGGCAGGCGTCGATCACCGCCAGGTCCGGAATCATGTCCGGGTGGATGATGAGGTGCTTGACGTGTTCGCCGCCGTCCGTATCGGTGACGACGGTGGCATTGGTGGCCTCGGAGCCGGTGCCGGCGGTGGTCGGCACCGCGATCAGCGGCGCGCGGCGGACGGCGATGCGTGCCGGCTCGTCGGCCATCGCGCGCACGCTGAGGCCGGGGTTGGCGGCCAGCACCACCGCGGCCTTGGCGGCGTCGAGGATGGAGCCGCCGCCGAAGGCGATGACGCCGTCGAAGCGGGCCTCGCGCATCGCCGCGGCCATGGCCTCGACCAGCGCGGTGTCCGGTTCGCGCGGTGCCTGACGATAGACGATGTGTTCCAGTCCGCAGGACTGCAGCGAGCGGTACATGCCGTCGGCGAGGCCGAGCCTTTCCAGGCTCTCGTCGATGGCGATGAAGACCCGGCCCATGCCGCGCGCGGCAATCGCCTGGCCGATGCGGGCGATGCTGCCGGGGCCGATGAAGGTGCTCGGCGGCACCGAGAATTCGCGTACCGAACGGGCGTTGATCAGGTCGATGGCCTGGTAGACGACGGTGCTGACGTCTTCGTGGTTCATGCCTGGACCTCGGCGCATGCGCCGGCCAGGCCGTGGGCGGCGATGGCGAGCGGAGTGAGGAACAGCGGCGGCTGCGGCAGGATCACCTCCAGCTGCGGGAAGCGCTGGGCGAACAGCTCGCGCACGCCGGGCATGCTGCACGAGCCGCCCGACAGGTAGAGTGTGGTCAACTGAGTATCCACCTGCCATTTGCGCAGATGGTTTTCGACGATGTGGGCCATCTTGTCGAACACCGGGCGCACGATGGGCCACAGCGCGGCGTTGTCCTTGCCGCGCTTGAGCATTTCGGCCTCGGCCAGCGGCAGGCCACGCGCGCCGGCCAGGGTCAGGCTGACGTGATGGCCGCCAGTGGGCTCATCGCCGGAATGGATGATGCGGCCGTCCCGCACCACCGCGACGCCGGTGGTGCCGCCGCCGATGTCGACCACCGCGGCCTTGTCGAGCCGCAGCAGCGCGGCGACCGCCGAAGGCTCGTCGATGACGCCCGAGACTTCCAGTCCGGCGGCTTCGATGACGTTGACCGAAATCCGCGGGTCGGTGCCGGGGGGGTAGGAGGTGGTGGCCTGCTTCGGCAGCCGGTCGCCGAACAGCGCGGCGAGCGATTCGAGCTGCCGGCGCACGATCTGCACCGCGCCGAAGAAGTCCCACACCACGCCGTCGCGCACCACGTCGGCCCAGTCCAGCCGCACCGCTGCCGGCCGGCCCTCGCCGTCGAGCACCATCGTCACCACGCAACTGGTGCCGAGGTCGATGCCGAGCTGCAGCGGCGCATCCGGCGCCAGGCCGTCGGCCGCGGCGCCGCTGGCCGCCAGTGCGGCGGCGCGGGCGAGGCGGGGTTCGAGCCAGTCGGCGATGCTGCGCATGGCGGGCCTCAGATGATGCGGAAGTGGTCCACCATCACGCAGCGGCGCAGGCGCACGAAGGTGCGGGCGCTGGTCACGCCTTCGCCGGTCGGGGTGGAGATCGTCATCGTCGTCCAGCCTTCGCCGCCGAAGCCGAGGCCGGCCAGGCAGGGGCCGTTCTTGACGAAGATGCTGGTGTTGATGGCGTTGGCCATGTGGTCGAGCGCGTCGATGTTGCGCGAGTGCATCGCCGCGGTGTGGCGGCAGTTGCCTTCGAGCTTCACCGCGAGCTCGATCGCGGCATCCACGTCCGGCGCGCGGATGACCGGAATCACCGGCATCATCAGCTCGGTGACGGCGAAGGGGTGGTCGGCCTCGGTCTCGACGAACAGCAGGCGGGTGTCGGCCGGCACCTCCAGGCCGATGGCGGCGGCGATCTTCGCCGCGTCGCGGCCCACCCAGTCGCGGCTGACGCTGCCGCGTCCGTCCGCGCCGACCTGGGTGAGCAGGATGTCCACCAGGCGCCTGGCCTGGTCGGGCGTCAGCTCCACCGCCTTGTGGCGCGCCATCTCGGTCTTCAGCGCGTCGCAGACGCGGTCGACGACGATGATTTCCTTCTCGTCGGCGCAGATGATGTTGTTGTCGAAGGACGCTCCCCAGACGATGTCGCGCGCGGCGCGGGCGATGTCGGCGGTTTCGTCCACCACCACCGGCGGGTTGCCGGCGCCGGCGGCGATCAGGCGCTTGTCGGTGTGCTTGCGTGCGGCCTCGACCACCGCCTCGCCGCCGGTCACGGTCAGCAGGTTGATGCCGGGGTAGCTGAACAGCCGCTGCGCGGTGGCGATGTCGGGCTCGAGCACGGTGGTGACGATGTTGTCCGGGCCGCCGGCGGCGACCGAGGCTTCGTTGATCAGCGACACCGCGCGCTGCGAGACTTTCTTCGCCGCCGGGTGGGGGGCGAACACCACCGCGTTGCCGGCGGCGATCATGCTGATGGCGTTGTTGATGACGGTCGCCGCGGGGTTGGTCGAAGGCGTCACCGAGGCGATCACGCCCCAGGCGGCATTCTCGATCAGGGTCAGGCCGCGGTCGCCGGTCAGCACCATCGGCGACAGGCATTCGACGCCCGGCGTGTGGCGCGCCTGGGAGATGTTCTTGGCGGTCTTGTCCTCGACCCGGCCCATGCCGGTCTCGGCCACCGCCAGTTCGGCCAGCTCGCGCGCATGCTCCTCGCAGACCTTGCGGATCGCCTCGATGACCCGGGTGCGCACCGCCAGCGTGCGGATGCCTTTCTGCGCCAGGCTGGCTTCGGCCACCGCGTCGTCCAGTTCGGCGAACACGCCCGGCGCGGCGCGGCGCGCGGCGGCCGGCGCCGCCTGGGTCTGTGTCTGCATGGATGCCAGTACCGTGCGAACGATCTGTTCCACGTCTTTCAGGTTGATATCCACCGTGCGCTCCCGTTTTCATCCATGCCGCGCCGCCATGCCGGCGGCGCGGCTTCGTTCGTGTTCCGGCCTGCCTATTTGTGGAAGGTGAGCTTGCCGCCCAACACCACTTCGTCGACGATGCCGACCACGCTCAGGTCGGTCGGCGCGTCGTTGGAAATCGTCTTGCGCGCCGAACTGCCCTGGACCACCAGCACCCATTCGCCATCGCCGGCGCCGATGCTGTCGGTGGCGACGCAGGGGCTGCCCTTGCGCTGGCCTTCGGGGTCGATGAAGTCCACCAGCAGCAGGCGCTGCTGTTCGAAGCCGGCGTGCTTCACCGTCGAAACCACTTGTCCGAGTACGATTGCCAGTTCCATGTGTTCACCGCCGTGTCTGTTCAGCGTCGCCGGCCTGTGGGGCCGTTTTCGTCATTGCGCGGGCGTGCGGGTGCCGTGGCGCCGCAGCCGTCGCATGTACCGCAATGGATCGGCTGCCGGCCGCTAGCCCCGTGGGGCGGAGCGGCCGGGCCGTCCGGTCGAGTCGAGCCGAACCGTCCGGCCGCTCAGTCCAGTCCGCTTTCCATCTTGATCGGGAAGACTTCTTCCAGATCGCCGTGCGGACGCGGAATGACGTGCACCGAGACGAGCTCGCCGATGCGCTGCGCAGCGGCCGCGCCGGCATCGGTCGCCGCCTTGCAGGCGGCGACGTCGCCGCGCACCATCGCGGTGACGAAACCGCCGCCGATCTGCTTGACGCCGACCAGCTTGACGCGCGCGGCCTTGACCATCGCGTCGGAGGCTTCGATCAGGGCAACCAGGCCTTTCGTTTCGATCAGTCCCAGGGCTTCCATTTTGACTACTCCTTAAAAAGTCCCCTCCTGGGGAATCATGGTGAGACGGTGACGGCGCGCGGCGCCGATGGCGCCGCGGCCGGTACGGCATTGCCGCCGGCCATCATCGCGGCCAGCAGGCAGGTTTCGACGATGTCCTCGCTGCTGCAGCCGCGCGAGAGGTCGTGCATGGGGCAGGCGAGGCCCTGCAGCATCGGCCCGAGCGCGCTGTAGCCGCCCAGGCGCTGGGCGATCTTGTAGCCGATGTTGCCGGCCTCCAGCGACGGGAACACCAGCACGTTGGCGCGGCCCCGCAGCGGGCTGTCCGGCACTTTCAGCGCCGCGACCGCGGGCACGATCGCGGCGTCGAACTGCAGGTCGCCGTCGATCAGCAGGCCGGGCTGGCGCCGGCGCACCAGCGCGGTGGCTTCGCGCACCGCGTCGACCGCCGGATGGCGGGCGCTGCCGTGGCTGGAGAAGGACAGCATGGCGACTGCGGCGCGTTCGCCGGTGACGTTCTCGTAGCTCGCCGCCGAGGCGATGGCGATGTCGGCCAGTTGTGTGGGGTCGGGTTGCGGCACCACGCCGCAGTCGGCAAAGCCGAGGATGCGGCTGTCGCTGCCGCAGGCCTCGGCCGGCGGGATCATGAAGAAGATCGACGACACCGTGGCGTTGCCCGGCGCCAGGCCGAGCACGCGGATCGCGGCGCGCAGCACGCTGGCGGTGGAGGACAGGTTGCCGCCGATGCACAGATCGGCATCGCCGCTCGCCAGCATCGCGGCGGCGAACCACAGCGGCTCCGACAGGCGCGCGGCGACTTCTTCCTGCGAAGCCTTGGGCATGCGCGCCTGCAGCAGTTCGGCATAGGCGTGGCGCATGCCGGCGCGCGCCGGATCGAGCAGCGCCAGCGAACCCTGGCCGAGGCCTTTTTCCAGGCACAGCGCGCGCAGCTCGAAGGGGTTGGCGAGCAGCGTCGGCCTGGCCCAGCCGCGCGCCTGCAGGTGGCGGGCGGCTTCGATGGCACGTGCATCGAGCGCATCCGGGAAGACGACGCGCGGCGGCCGTTGCCGGGCGGTTTCCGCGCAGCGGCGCATCAGCTCCATGCCGCCTCCTTCACCGCGAGGCCGCGATCGAGCATCAGGGCGACGATCATCAGCACGTACACCGCGCTGCTGAGGCGGTTCAGCCCTTCGAGGATGTCCGGGCGGGCGATGCTGAAGTCGCCGCCGATGTACAGGCGCGCGGCGACCAGTTCGACCTTGCGGATCGCGGTGCGCAGCATGTTCAGTCTCGCGGCGGTGAGGCCGTGCTCGACGTCGGGCACGATGTGGTCGTAGCCGAGGTGCTTGAGCGGCGCGTGCGACATGCGGTGGATGGCTTCGGCGTCGAAGCCGCCCATGTGCACCGGGTGCAGGGCGTCGCCGGTGGCTTCGGCGCGCAGCACGTTGCCGAGGCCGGAGCGGACGTCGGCCAGCCAGGGCGCGATGCGGCGCGAGGGCTTGTCGCTGTCGGCCAGCTCGGCCTGGATCCAGACCGCGCAGGCGATCGCATCGTCGATCTGGCCGCGCAGGTGGATGCGCGGGTCGTTCTTCGACACCAGGGTGTCGGCGTTCAGGTGGGTCAGCGTATCGGGCTTCTTGTCGACTGCCTGCCGGCACAGCACGCAGTGCATGGCGTGGGCATGGTCGCTGCCGGTCAGCGGATGCACCCGCCTGCGCTCGTCGGTGCTGCCTTTGCCGCGGGCCGCCGCGGGATCATTGACGAAGACCTGGCCGGAAGCATCGACGTACTTCACCCGCAGATGGCGCTCGCTGACGAGCGATTGCGCCGCCGGCGTCAGGCAGGCGCCGGCCGGCAGATGCAGCTCGGTGCCGTCGGCCAGGGTGTTGCGCTCGCGCAGCCAGGTTTCGGTGATGTAGGTTGCCATGATGACTACCCGTCGTGCTCCGCTTCAGCAGTCGGCCCAGTTGGCCGGATGGGCGACGTACAGGAAGCGCACCTCGGTGGGCGTGCCGAACTCGATCGCCGAGCCCTTGGGAATGAAGATCACGTCGCCGGGCTTGCCGACCACGGTCTGGCCGTTGCAGCGGATGTGCAGTTCGCCTTCGAGCACCAGGTCGACTTCGTCGTAGTTCAGCGTCCATGGGAAGAAGCAGCGGTTCCAGCTCATGAAGCCGGCGGCCATCGAGCTGCCGTCGGCGCTGGTGACGACGTCGGCGATGCCGACGTGGCTGTCCTCGCCGGCGCCGTCGAACAGGCCCATGCGCACCGAATCGCCCTTCACCGCCTTGATGCCGCCGGCAATGGTGCGGGACTCGTAGGGCAGCGCTGCGTCCTGCACGGAGGAGGCAGGGGCGGGCTTGGGCGGCGCATTGACCGCGAGCGTGGCGGCCTGGCGCGCCTGCTGCTCCTGCGCGACCTTGCTGACCAGCTGGTCGACCACGCCGTCGGGCACCAGGCCTGCCGGCAGGCGGGCCTGCACCGCCTTGCGGATCTCGGCGAGCGCTTCCGCCGGCAAGGCGGCGGCTGCGGCCGGCTTGGCTGCGGCTGGTGCAGGCATGGCCGGCGTCGGTGGGGCGCCGCAGTGCGGCGCGGCGTCGGCTTTCGCTTCGCCCTCGCGGATCAGCACGCCCAGCGCCTCCGCCACGGTCCGTGCTTCGGGCGTGACGATATGTCCCTTGCGCGTCACTGCGATCTCGCGCTTTCCGGCGGCGTGCTCACTGCGCACCACTTCGGCACTAATGAGTTGCTTCATGATCATCCTGCCTTTCCTGTTCGAACAGATGGCGTTTGAAGGGCACGAGGGTTTCGGGCCTGAACACCGAGACCCGGAAGATCGGCGCGCTGAAGCCGCCGGCGCGCAGCAGGGCCTCGACGCGCTGCGGATCGGCATCGGGCAGGTCGATCTTGGTGATCGCCGCCATCAGGCGCTTGTCGGCATTGACTTCGAGCAAGCCGGGCGGCAGCCGGTAGTCGAAGTCGGTTGCGCCATGCACATAGACGACGCTGCGCGCGTCGGCGACGGTGTTGATCAGCGCGTGGTGCAGGCGCGGGTGGCTGAAGAACTCGCCCGGCGTGTCGACGATGCCGTTCTCGTAGTCGAGTGCCTGTGTCTTCATCGCCGCGGCTTCGCGGCCGATCAGTGCATTGAACAGCGTGGTCTTGCCCGCCGCGACCGGGCCGACCAGCACGAAGCGGCTGGGATCGTAGGGGGAGGGGACCGGCTGAGCCATGGTGCGCCTCTCAGGTCCGGGTGATGCTGCAGACGGCGTAGTCGAGCACGCGCTGCAGCACGCCGAGGGTTTCCTGCAGCGCCTCGCCGACGGCGCCGACCGAGCCGCAGATCACCAGCGCACCGCTGAAGCGGTCGAGAAAGCCGATATGGACCGCTGCCGCCTTGGTGGCGATGTCGCCGGCGATGATCGCGGTCTCGCCCGGAGTCAGGGTCAGGATGCCGATCGCCTCGGCGCCGGAGACGCCGACCTTGTGCGCCAGTTCTTCGGTGGGATGCGCGATCAGGTGTGCCAGCGTGACCTGCTTGCCGGGCACGAACTCCTGGATGATGCGTTCTTTGTCGTCGAATTTCATGGCTTCCGTCGGCCTGCTCCGTTATCGCAGCGGGTGGCGCCCCGGTGAAGGGAGCCGCTCCAGGAACGTCGGCTGAACACCTTGCGCTGCACGGCTGGCGCGGTCCGGTCCTGCCGGCCGCTGCCGTGATGGCGAGGAGTTCGGTCTGATGGTAGCCCCGGCGTTTTTGGGGCCGCTAACAAAAATCGGCAAGTTTGACGGTGGGGCGCCCGTGTGCGGGACACGGCTGTGCGCGCTCAGGCAGTTGCCGCAAGACGGGAGGGCAGGGGCATGGAGCGGAAGGTGCCCGAGGCGAGCGTGCCGGGCTTCAGGCAAGCATGACGAGCGGGACTCTTTCCGCTCTGGAGCGGATGCTGGAAGGGTAGCGGAAGCAGACGTGCTCGCCGCCGCCGGCCTTCAGGGTGTCGGACGGGTGTTCGGCGAACATCGCGAAATAGTCGGCGGCGAACTGGCTCATGTGCCAGAAGCCCCAGCGGGCGGCGACGTCCTGCACCGTCCTGAAGCCGGAGTCGTGGTCGCGCAGCGTGCGGCGCACCGCGTTCAGGCGCAGGGCCTTGAGGTAGTTCACCGGGCAGATGCCGAGTACCGCGCGGAAAGCGTTCTGCAGCGTGCGGCGGCTGACGTGGAGCGCTTCGCACAGATCGGTCACCGAGATGACGCGGTCGGGCTGGGACAGCACGTATTCGCGCGCGCCGGAGACCAGCCGGCGGTAGCTGAGATTGCTGTGGCGCAGCCTGACCGGCGCGATGTGTTCGCCGAACAGCTCGAACAGGCCGGTCATCAGTTCCTCGGTCAGGGTGTCGCACACCGTGCGGGGCAGGCGCTTCAGGCCCAGGCCGGCGGCCTGCAGCAGCGTGCGCGACACGCGCTCCCAGAAGATCGCCTTCTGCCGCGCCGGCAGCGGAAACGATTCGCCCCTGCGCAGCAGTTCGACCAGCTGGGGGCGCTCGGCGGCACGGGCGTGGCGTTCGAGCAGCGCTTCGTCGATGACGATGCCGAGGATCTGGTAGGCATCCGGCGTGAGCAGTTCGAAATCCTTGCCGCCGGGGCGCACGGCGATGGTGTTGCGGCCGAGCGGCGAAGCGTTGATCAGGCCGTCGGCGCTGTCGCAGCGCGGCAGGCCGAACCAGAAGGCGCCGGGCCAGACGATGCAGGTCTGGCGCAGCGCGTGGCTGGTGGTCTCGAGGAAGAACTGCATCTGCCCGAGCCAGACCTCGGTGATCGAGCCGAAGAATCGACCGGCGCCGAGCTGATCGTATTCCTGATACCAGGCGGTGATGTTGGTCGCCTGGTCGTCGGCATCGTGCACGTCCGATACCCGGATGCACCCCTTGGTGTCGCCCAGGGGCAGGATGATTCCCTGCTCCGTGGTCGTCATGGTCTCGGCTTTCATGGCTCTCCGCTGCATGGAAAAACTGAATTCCGGGGGGGGGAGGGGCCCGGCGCTCCGGTTCGATCCCGCACCGCCTGCCGCCGAATGACCACACAGCGGAAGGGGATGGGCGGACCTTAGCCCGTTCCGGTTCAGGGCGTCAATTGCGCCGCGCGAAACTTGCCGATTTTTGTTAGCGGCCCAAAAAACGCCGGGCGTAGCATCGCTGCGTGGAATGAGGCGGCCCGATCTTCGGCCGCCGGCCGCCGGCCGTCGGCTTCGGCCGTTCGGGATGCAGGTGCCGCCAGCGGCTGGTGCGTGGAGCGTGGCGGATCGTTTCCTCTTTGGCTTTGTGGATGGAGCGCACATGAAACTCAAGGCTCAGTTGTTCGGCCAGACCTACCAGTTCAAGGACGTCAAGGACGTGCTGGCCAAGGCGAACGATCTCCGCTCGGGCGACGTTCTGGCGGGCGTGGCGGCGCAGAGCACACGCGAGCGGGTGGCGGCGAAATACGTGCTGTCCGAGCTGACGCTGGCGGACCTGCGCAACAACCCGGTGGTGCCCTACGAAGAGGACTGCGTCACCCGCATCATCCAGGACGACATCAATTCCGCAGCCTACGAGAAGCTCAAGAACTGGACGGTCGGCGAACTGCGCGAATGGATCCTCGACGACGACACCGGCATCGACGACATCGCCTTCATCCGCAAGGGGCTGACGTCCGAGATGATCGCCGGCGTGGCGAAGATCTGTTCCAACTCGGACCTGATCTACGGCGCATCGAAGATGCCGGTGGTGAAGAAGGCCAATACCACCATCGGCCTGCCGGGGCGGATCTCGGCGCGGCTGCAGCCCAACGACACGCGCGACAACCTGGAAAGCATCCGCGCGCAGATCTTCGAAGGCCTGTCCTACGGCGCGGGCGACGCGGTGATCGGGGTCAATCCGGTGACCGACAACGTCGAGAACATCCACCGCATCCTCGACACCATCTACGAGATCGTCGACAAGTACCAGATTCCCACCCAGGGCTGCGTGCTGGCGCACATCACCACCCAGATCGCGGCGATCCGCCGCGGCGCGCCGGGCGGCCTGATCTTCCAGAGCATCTGCGGCAGCGAGAAGGGGCTGAAGGAGTTCGGCGTCGAGATCGCGATGCTCGACGAGGCGGCCGAGGTCGGCCGCACCCACAACCGCCTGGCCGGGCCGAACTGCCTGTATTTCGAAACCGGCCAGGGCTCGGCGCTGTCTGCCGGCGCGCACTACGGCGCCGACCAGGTGACGATGGAGGCGCGCAACTACGGCCTGGCGCGCCACTACGACCCGATGCTGGTCAATACCGTGGTCGGCTTCATCGGCCCGGAATACCTCTACAACGACCGCCAGATCATCCGCGCCGGCCTCGAGGACCACTTCATGGGCAAGCTGTCCGGCGTGTCGATGGGCTGCGACACCTGCTACACCAACCACGCCGAAGCGGACCAGAACTCCAACGAGAACCTGATGGTGCTGCTGGGCTCGGCCGGGGTGAACTTCATCATGGGCATGCCGCTGGGTGACGACATCATGCTCAATTACCAGACCAGTGCCTTCCACGACACCGCCACGCTGCGCAAGGTGCTGAACCGCAGGCCGGCGCCCGAGTTCGAGCAGTGGCTGGAAAAGATGGGGCTGATGGAAAACGGCCGCCTGACCCGCAACGCGGGCGACGCGTCGTGGTTCTTCTGACTTTGGGGGCGTGTTGATCATGGACCAGAAAGAGATCGAGAGCATCGTCCGCGCGGTGCTGGGGCAGATCGGCGGCACGGCGGCACCCGCGTCTGCGGGCACGGCGCCGGCTGCAGTGGCGGCGGCCGATGGCGGCTGCCTGCCGGACCTCGGCGACGCCAGCGTCAAGAACTGGATCGGCGTGCGCAATCCGAAGAGCCTCGAAGTGCTGCAGGAACTCAAGCGCAACAGCGGCTCGCGGGTGTGCTCGGGCCGCGTCGGCACCCGCCCGCGCACCACCTCGCTGCTGCGCTTCCTCGCCGACCATTCGCGCTCCAAGGACACGGTGCTGCAGGACGTGCCCGCCGCCTGGCTGGAGAAGACCGGCCTCATCGAAGTGCACAGCGAGATCAAGGACAAGGACCAGTACCTGACCCGGCCGGACCTCGGCCGGCGGCTGTCGGCCGAAGCGGTGCAGATTCTGAAATCGGAATGCAAGCAGTCGCCGCAGGTGCAGGTGGTGGTGTCCGACGGCCTGTCGACCGATGCGATCACGTCCAACTACGACGAGATCCTGCCGCCGCTGCTCAAGGGGCTGGAGAGCGCCGGGCTGGACGTCGGCACGCCGTTCTTCGTGCGTTATGGCCGCGTCAAGGTCGAGGACCAGATCGGCGAACTGCTCGGCGCCAAGGTCGTGATCCTGCTGATCGGCGAGCGGCCCGGCCTGGGGCAGTCCGAAAGCCTGTCCTGCTACATGGTCTACAGCCCCACTTCGCAGACGGTGGAAGCCGACCGCACCTGCATTTCCAACATCCACCGCGCCGGCACGCCGCCGGTCGAGGCAGCGGCCGTCATCGTCGATCTGGCCAAGCGGATGCTGGAGCAGAAGGCTTCGGGCATCGCGCTGAACAAGTGAGCCATCCGGATTCCGTGGAGAGATAAGTCATGTCCGCACTCGAACCCATCAAGCCCAGCGTCAAGGCCGTCCGCCTGATCGCCTCGGTGGCGAAGGACTACAAGGAAGAACTCGGCCTGCCGGCGCACATGAACAGCATCGGCCTGCTGACGGCGGATTCGGACGACGTCACCTACATCGCCGCCGACGAGGCGACGAAGCAGGCGCAGGTCGAGGTCGTCTATGGCCGCTCGCTGTATGCCGGCGCGGCACACAGTTCCTCGCCCACCGCGGGCGAAGTGATCATCATGCTCGGCGGTCCGACGCCGGCCGAAGTCAAGGCCGGGCTGGATGCGATGGTGGCGACGATCGAGAGCGGACCGGCCTTCCAGTGGGCCGACGATGCGCATACCGCCGCCTTCCTCGCCCACCTGGTGTCGCGCACCGGCAGCTATCTGTCGGGGCTGGCGAAGATTCCGCTCGGCGATGCGATGGCCTACCTGATCGCGCCGCCGCTGGAGGCGATGTACGGCATCGATGCCGCGATCAAGGCCGCCGACGTCAGGCTGGCGACCTACATCGGGCCGCCGTCCGAGACCAACTACGGCGGCGCCTTCCTGACCGGCAGCCAGGCGGCGTGCAAGGCGGCCTGCGGCGCCTTCACCGAAGCGGTGCTCGAAGTCGGGCGCGACAACATCCGCTTCTGAGCGGGTGACCGGCAGATGAGCGCTCAGGCTCTTTCCATAGAGGTTTCGGCATGAAGATCGACGCGCTGGGTTTTCTGGAAGTCCGCGGCCTGGTCGCGGCGATCGAGGCGGCCGACGCCATGCTGAAGGCGGCGGACGTCAAGCTGATCCGCTCGCACCAGGTCGATCCGCGCTTCTTCACGCTGGTGGTCGAGGGCGACCTGGCCGCCTGCCGCGCCGCCGTCGATGCCGGCAAGGCCGCAGCGTCGCGGCTGGGCGAAGTCGTCAGCCGGCTGGAGATCGGCCGGCCCGACGGCGATACCGAAGCCATGGTGCTGGATCTGGTGGATCGCTCGAAGGGCGAAGCGCCGAAAGCCAGGCCGGCTGCGGGAGAAACTGCTGCGGCCTTGCCGGCCGCCGCCGGGGCCGGCAAGGCTGGCGGTGTTCCAACGCCCGCGACGCCAGCGCCTGCGGCGCCGGCAGCAGATGAGGGCGTCGATACCCCGGGCACCGCCGCATCGGGCGTCGATACGCCGGCCGCCGCTGTGCCGGACGAGGCGGCGCTGCTGGCCTTCATCGCCGCCTCTGCGCGCGGCCGCTCGCTGGCCGAGCTGGCGGCGCACTTCGGCCCGGCGGTGGACCGTGTGCGGCTGGATGCGCTGGTGGCCGCGGGCCGGCTGCGCAAAGCCGGGGCCCGCTACCGGGTAGTGGTGCAGTGAGGGCGCCATGGCGGCGTGGATTGCGAGCGGGAGATAGAGGCACATGGAAACCCAGGACATCGTCCGCAAGGTGTACGAGGCCGGCGTCGTCGGCGCCGGTGGCGCGGGCTTTCCGACCCACGTCAAGCTGGGCGCGAAGGCCGAGATCGTGCTGGTCAATGGCGCCGAATGCGAGCCCCTGCTGAAGGTCGACCAGCAACTGGCGGCGCGCCATGCGAAGGAAATGGTGCGCGGCCTGGCGCTGGCGATGCAGGCGGTGGGCGCACGCGAAGGCATCGTCGCGCTGAAGGCCAAGTACGCCGAGGCGATCGACGCGATCACGCCGCTGCTGCATGAGAACATGCGCATCCACATCCTGCAGGACGTGTATCCGGCCGGCGACGAGGTGATCACGATCTGGATGGCGACCGGCCGGCGCGTGCCGCCGGGCGACATTCCGCTGAGCATCGGCGTGGTGGTCAACAATGTGAACACGCTGATCAACGTCGCCCGCGCGGTGGACGAAGGACTGCCCGTGACCCACCGCTGCCTGACGGTGACCGGCGCGGTCAATGAACCGGTCACCGTGACGGTGCCGATCGGCACGCCGCTGCGCGAGACGCTGGCGCTGGCCGGCGGACTCAGCATTCCCGCCGCCGGCGCGGCCTTCATCGACGGCGGGCCGATGATGGGCGGCCTGCTCGAATCGCTCGACGTCCCGGTCACCCGGACCACCGGCGGCCTGATCGCGCTGCCTGCCGACCATCTGCTGATCCAGCGCCGGCGCGCCGACATGCGCAGCGTCATCAGCATGGCGCGCACGGTATGCGAACAGTGCCTGCTGTGCACCGAACTGTGCCCGCGCCATCTGATCGGCCACGAACTGCCGCCGCACCTGATCGTGCGTTCGGTGAACTACAACCACGTCGCCGAACCCTCGGTGCTGCTGTCGGCGTTGACCTGTTCGGAATGCGCGATCTGCGAAGCCTACGCCTGTCCGGTGGAGATCTCGCCGATGCGCCTGAACCAGGCGCTGAAGGCGAAGTTCCGCCAGGAAGGCGCGCGCTACGAAGGCGAGCTGCGCAAGGCCGATCCGATGATCGAAGGGCGCCTGCTGCCGACGAGCCGGCTGGTGGCCCGCATCGGCCTGACGCGCTACAACCGCAAGGCGCCGTGGTCGGACGCCGTGCATGCGCCGGAGCGGGTGTGGATTCGCCTGCGCCAGCACATCGGCGTCGCCGCGGAACCCTGTATCCGCGTCGGCGATGCCGTCCGCTGCGGGCAGCGTATCGCCGACATTCCGGCCAAGGCGATGGGCGTACCGATCCACGCCAGCATCGACGGTGTGGTGGAAGCGATCGGCGGCGACGCCATTGTCATCAGGAGGGCGTAAGGTGCTGCACGCCATCGGTTTGATCGAATTGAACAGCATCGCCAAGGGCATCGAAGCCGGCGATGCGATGCTGAAGGCCGCGGAAGTGTCGCTGCTGGTGGCCAAGACCATCTGTCCAGGCAAGTACATCGTCATGGTCGGCGGCGACGTCGCGGCGACGGCGCGGGCGGTGGATGCCGGCACCGAGGTCGCCGCGCACACGCTGGTGGACCAATTCACCATCCCCAACATCCACGCCTCCATCCTGCCGTCGATCAGCGGCGTGACGCCGATCGACCAGGTGCAGGCGATCGGCGTGGTCGAGACCTACAGCGTGGGCGCCTGCATCGAATCGGCCGACGCCGCGGTCAAGGCCGCCAGCGTGGTGCCGATCCGCACCCACCTGGCCTTCGGCATCGGCGGCAAGTGCTACTACGTGCTGAACGGCGATGTCGCCGACGTCACCGCAGCCGTCAGGACCGGTGCCGACCTGGCGGGCGCGAAAGGGCTGCTGGTGCAATACGCCATCCTGCCGCGGCCGCATCCGCAACTGGTCGATGCCTTGCTGTAGGGCGGCAGCGGCAGCAGGGCAATTTTGTGTTCACATTGAAGGGAGGAAGGTCATGAAGATGAAGTTCAGGATGACTGCTGTTGCCGCGGCGCTGCTGTCGGCGGTGGTGCTGACGGCGTGCCAGACCTCGTCCGAGGTGGTGTCGCAGGCGACCTCGCAGGTATCGCAGGCCCTGCAGGTGCAGAAGCTGGAGAAGGGCAACTGGGACGACTTCAACCGCGCGCAGCTCGACAAGATGCTCGCCACCTACGGCAAGGCCAGCCCGAACTATGATCCGGCCAAGCCGCCCTACGTGGTGTTCGACTGGGACAACACCTCGATCTTCCTCGACATCCAGGAAGCGCTGCTGGTCTACCAGCTGGAGAACCTGCGCTTCGCGATGACGCCGGCGCAGCTCGACAATGCGATCCGCAAGGACATCCCGACCACGGATTTCGACGACGACAGCCGCAACGAAGCCGGCCAGGCGATCAACATCGACAAGATCGCGCAGGACATCGTCTCCAGCTATGCCTGGCTGTACAACAACTACCAGGGCCTCAGGGGCAAGCAGACGCTGGCCCAGGTCAAGCAGGCGCCGCAGTACCAGGACTTCATCGTCAAGATGCGCTTCCTGTACGAGGCCATCGGCAACACCTTCGACCATTCCGTGTCCTATCCGTGGGTCACCTACCACTTCACCGGCATGACCGAGAAGGACGTGCGCGCGCTGGCTGCCGAAACCTTCCGCTGGCAGCAGACCCAGCCGGTCGAGGCGGTCAAGTGGACCAGTCCGGCCGCGCTGCCGGGCAAGGCCGGGGTGGTCAGCATCACCTGGAAGAACGGCCTGCGCCCGGTGCCGGAAATGCAGGATCTGTACAAGAAGCTGCGCGCCAACGGCTTCGACGTGTATGTGTGCTCGGCCTCGTTCCGCGACGTGATCCGCGAAGTGTCGTCGAACCCCGAGTTCGGCTACGCCAACGCGGTGGACAACGTCTACGCGATGGAGCTCGATCGCGATGCCAATGGCGTGATCCGGACGCAGTTCCGCCAGGGCTACGCGCAAACGCAGGGGCCGGGCAAGACCGAGACGATCAAGCAGTTCCTGGTGCCCAAGTACGGCTACGGCCCGGTGTTCGTCGCCGGCGACAGCGAAGGCGACCAGAACATGATGCAGGACTTCGACGACATGAAGGTCGGCCTCATCATCAACCGCCTGCGCGGCAACGACATCGGCAAGATGTCCAGGCTCGCGGCCGAAAGCTACGGCAAGCCGGATGCGCGCTACCTGCTGCAGGGGCGTGACGACAACAAGGGCGTCTTCGTGCCCTCGCAACAGGCTTACAAGCTGGGCAGCGACACGCCCAGGACCCTGAAGTAAAAGGGGGCGCAGCTTCCGGCTGCAGCGAAAGGCCGTGCGTGGCGCTCCTCCGCCGCGCACGGCCTTTCGCCGTCCGGCGCAGGTGGCGGGCGGGCCGCCCGTGACTTGGCGCTGTGCTAGAATTCCGCGTCTTCAGGCCGCGCCCGCGGCGCTTTCCATGGGTTTCAGATGCGCATTCTGGTCAGTAACGACGACGGCTACTTCGCTCCCGGAATCGCGGCGCTCGCCGAGGCGCTCGGCACCATCGGCGAAGTCACGGTGGTCGCGCCCGAGCGCGACCGCAGCGGCGCCAGCAACTCGCTGACGCTGGATCGCCCGCTGTCGCTGCGCCGCACCGCGAACGGCTTCTATCATGTCAATGGCACACCGACCGACTGCGTGCACCTCGCGGTGACCGGCATGCTCGACCATCTGCCCGACATGGTGGTGTCCGGCGTCAACCACGGCGCCAACATGGGCGACGACACGGTGTATTCCGGTACCGTCGCGGCCGCGACCGAAGGCTTCCTGCTCGGCGTGCCGTCGATCGCGGTGTCGCTGGTCAGCAAGTCGGCGGCCGATTTCAGCGCCGCCGCGCGCGTCGCCCGCGACCTCGCCGAGCGCTTCATGCGCGATCCTTTCCCGCAGCCGGTGCTGCTCAACGTCAACGTGCCGGACGTCGCCTACGAGCGCCTGCAGGGCGTCAAGGTGACGCGCCTGGGCCGGCGCCACAAGGCCGAGCCGGTGGTGCGCAGCGTGACGCCGCGCAACGAGACCGTGTATTGGGTCGGTGCCGCGGGCGGGGCGGCCGATGCGGGCGAAGGCACGGATTTCCATGCCGTGGCCAACGGCTACGTGTCGGTCACGCCGCTGCAGATCGATCTCACCCACACCGGCCAGATCGCGCCGGTCTTCGACTGGCTGAAGCGGTGAGCGTGCGCAGCGCCGATGCCGGGCAGGCGATGCGCGCACGCGTGCGCATGGTCGAGCGCCTTCGTACCCAGGGCATTCGCGACGAGCGGGTGCTGGCGGCAATGCAGAGCGTGCCGCGGCACATGTTCGTCGAGGAAGGGCTGGGCTACAGTGCCTACGACGACACGCCGCTGCCGATCGGCTTCCAGCAGACGATCTCGCAGCCCTTCGTCGTCGCGCGCATGATCGAGTTGCTGCGTGCCGGCCGCGAGCTGGGGCGGACGCTCGAGGTCGGAGCGGGCTGTGGCTATCAGGCTGCGGTGCTGAGCCAGCTGGCGACCGAGGTCTATGCGGTCGAGCGCATCCGTCCGCTGCTCGATCGGGCGCGGGCGAACCTGCGTCCGCTTCGTCTGCCCAATGTCAGATTGAAACTTGCTGACGGTAGTTTGGGTCTTCCCGAGGCGGCTCCGTTCGACAGCATCATCGTTGCGGCCGCGGCCATCGGTGTACCGCCGGCGCTCAAGGCACAGCTCGCCCCTGGCGGGCGCCTGATCGTGCCGGTGGGAGGGGCCGACCAGCGATTGCTGCTGGTCGAGCGGCAAGGTAATGTTTTCCGGGAAAGCTGGTATGAGGCCGTACGCTTCGTACCGCTGCTCGCAGGTACGGAATGAAATTCGCTATTCACATGCAGACTCGTTTTGGTTTGATGCCGGCTTTGCTGGTAAGCGTGGTACTGGCGGGGTGCGCCTCGTCGGGTGAGGCGCCGGTGCGCGACGGCAACGGTGCGCCGCCTGTCACTGGTTCTGTTCCGGCAGTGCCGGCAGGCACGCATGTGGTCAGGCAGGGGGAAACCCTGCTCGGCATCGCGCGCCAGTACGGCGTGACGCTGCCGGATCTCGTGCGCTGGAACGGTCTGACCGATCCCAACCAGATCCAGGTCGGCCAGACCCTGCGCGTCGGGTCGCCCGACATGGCGCAGGACGGCGGCGCCACCGCCATTCCGATCGGCGACGGCGCGGTGGCGATGCCGGTGCCGATGCCCGGTGGCACCGGGCCCGCTGCGCCGCCGCTGAAGCAGGGGCCGCTGGGCGGACCGGTACCGTATTCCCAGGATCACGGAGCGGGCGCTGCGACGCCGCCGGCGGTGCCCGCGCCCGAGCAGCCGGCGCCTGCGCCGGAGACGCCGGGAGCGGCCGTGGCCGGCGACTGGCAGTGGCCCGCTGCCGGGAGGGTGATCGCGGCTTACAACGAGGCGTCGAACAAGGGGGTCGACATCGGTGGCAACGTCGGCGACCCGGTCTATGCGGCTGCGGCGGGCAAGGTCGTCTATGCCGGGAGCGGGCTGCGCGGCTACGGCAAGCTTGTTGTCATCAAGCATAACCAGGAGTACAACTCGGTCTATGCGCACAATGACAAGCTGCTCGTGAAGGAAGACGACCAGGTCGCCCGCGGGCAGAAGATCGCCGAACTGGGCAGTTCCGAAACCGATCGCCCCAAGCTGCATTTCGAGATCCGCAAGCAGGGCAAGGCAATCGACCCGACGAAGTACCTGCCCGCACGCTGACGACAGGGGGAGACATGGAAGAAGCGGTAAGCCTCGATGATCTCGAAAGCCAGGAACCGGATCTTCCCCCCGAGGTCGAGGTCTTCGCCACTGCGGTCGCGCAGACGAAGGAAAGCGACTTCTTCAGCGACGTCACCCAGCTTTATCTCAACGAGATCGGCGCCAACCCGCTGCTGACCGCCGAAGAAGAGCTCAGGCTGGCACGCCTGGTGCGCACGGGCGACTTCGACGCCCGGCAGACGATGATCGAGCGCAATCTCAGGCTCGTCGTCAATATCGCCAAGCACTATCTCAACCGTGGCATTCCCCTGCTCGATCTGGTCGAGGAGGGGAATCTCGGGCTGATGCATGCGCTCGAGAAGTTCGACCCCGAACGCGGTTTCCGTTTTTCCACCTATGCGACCTGGTGGATACGCCAGAACATCGAACGCGCGATCATGAACCAGTCGCGCACGATCCGTCTGCCGGTGCATGTGGTGAAGGAGCTGAACCAGGTGCTGCGCGCCCAGCGCTGCAACGACGGCACTCTCGGCGAGCCTTCGCTGGAGTCGGTCGCGCGCAGGCTCGGCAAGACCGTCGACGAGGTGCGGGAAATCCTGCAGCTCAGCGAGCACACGGCTTCGCTGGATGCGCCGCTCGACATCGATCCGAACCTGTCGATCGGCGAGTCGCTGGCCGACGAGCAGGTGCTGGCGCCGGACCTGCAGATCCATTTCGCCGAGCTCGAGCGTCTGGTGCGCGAATGGATCAAGATGCTGTCGGACAAGCAGCGGCTCGTCATCCGCCACCGCTACGGCATCGACGAATGCGAACTGCTGACGCTGGAAGAACTGGCGCTGCGCCTGGACCTGACCCGCGAGCGCGTGCGCCAGATCCAGCTCGAAGCGCTCAGCCAGCTGCGCCGCATCCTCAAGCGCTACGGTATTTCGCGCGATGCGCTGCTGTGAGCGCGGGCGCCGGCCAGGCTGCTGCAGCGGTGATCAGTCCGGCGCGCCGTCCACCGGATAGACCCTGAAATACAGTTCGCGGCTGGCGTAGGCCATCACCGGCAGCGTGACCAGCAGCAGCGGCAGCAGCACGGCGCTGACGATGATCACCGCGGCCAGCAGGCAGGCCCAGGCCATGACGACGCCGAAGCGCCCGAACACCGCCCTGACGCTGGCGACGACGCCGGAGACGAGGTTGGCGCGGTGATCGTAGATCAGCGGGATCGAGAAGGCCGAGACTGTGAACAGGATGAAGGCCAGCACCGCGCCCATGATCGAGCTGAAGAACACGAAACGGTGGATGGCCGCGTCGCCCTGCAGCAGGTGGGCCAGCTGGGCGGGTTCGCGGCCGACCATGAAGCCGTAGAGCGTGCCGGCGTCGGTGATCCAGATCAGGAACAGCAGTGCGCAGACGAAGGAGACGACCCAGCCGCCGCGCGGCATGCGGGCGAATCCCCGGCCGATGTCGGCGGCGACGGGCCGCCGGCCGGCGCGCAGGCTGTCGGACAGCGCGAAGAAGCCCGCCAGCAGCGCCGGGCCGATCAGCATGAAGCCGCCGGCGAAGGACAGGCTGATCGGCGCGATCGACATCGATTCCAGCGCCCAGAACAGGATTGCGCCGAGGACGACGAAGACCGCCGCATAGCCGGAGCTGAGGGCGGGCATGGCGCAGAATTGCCGCCAGCCGGTGGACATTGCCGCGGAGATGTCGGAAAGGCGGACTGCGGCGGGTTTCAGTGGCGTCGAGGTCACGTGTCTGCGGGCGGGATGCTGTGGGCCGCCTAGTTCACGGGGAATCGCCTTGTCATGCCTTGATCTGGATCAGTTTCGGTTTTCGGCCCTGATGCGCTCGACGAGGCGGCGCTGGCTCAGCGCCTCGGCCAGCTCGAACACCGACATCGCATAGAAGCTGCTGCGGTTGTAGCGCGTGATCACGTAGAAGTTGCGGTAGCCGAGCCAGTATTCCGTCGCCGCACCGGGGGTTTCGAGGTCGACCAGGGTGGCGGGGCCGGCGGCGGCATCGCCATGCAGCGGCTTCACGCCGGCCTGGGTCAGGGCCTCGGGTTCCAGCGCCGGCTCGATGCCTGCCGCGACCAGCGCCGCGGCGTCGGTGCCGGCGGCCAGCAGCGCGGGTTCGGCGATCGGGGCACCAGGCTGCCAGCCGTGCATGTGCAGGTAGTTGGCGACGCTGCCGATCGCATCGACCGGGTCGGAATCGAAGTCGATCCGGCCATTGCCGTCGAAGTCGACCGCATAGGCGCGCACGCTGCTGGGCAGGAACTGGGGATAGCCGATGGCGCCGGCGAAGGAGCCGTAGTAATCCGTCGGTATGCGGCCTTGTTCGCGGGCGAGCAGGAACAGGGCTTCGAGTTCGCGGCGGAACAGGTCCGCGCGCGGCGGGTAGTCGAAGGCGAGCGTGGTGAGCGCGGACAGGGTTTCGAAATTGCCGGTATGGCGCCCGTACAGGGTCTCGACGCCGATGATCGCGACGATGATCTCCGGCGGCACGCCGAATTGCTTCGAGGCGCGTTCGAGGTCGATTTCATGTTCCTTCCAGAACGCGACGCCGCCTTCGATGCGGCTGCGGTCCAAGAAGCGGGCACGGTAGTTCTGCCACGAGCGCGTGCCCTTGCGTGCCGGTGGCGTGATCAAGCGGATCACGCCGGCTTCGTGCCGGGCCAGCGCCAGCGTCGCCGTCACGGTGTCCCGGTCGAAGCCGTGGCGTGCCGCAAGCTCGTCGGCGAAGGCGCGGACGTCGTCGCGCTCGGCATAGGAAGCCAGTGCCGGGGTGGCCGGCAGCGCCGCCAGCAGCGACAGGCCGGCGCCGACCAGGGCGGGCAGGATCCTGTGCCTCGTCTTGTCGGCGGCGGGTTTGCGGCGGATGGACGGGGGCAGGCGGAATCGGGGCAGTTTCATGGCAATCGGAGAGCGTCGATCTTCTTTCTGAGCGCGGCAAGGCGCGCGCCGTCGGAATGGGGGCCGTAGCGCAGGCTGGCGTAATCCACGCCTATCGCCCGCACTGCGGCTGCGAGTTCGGGAATGGCCGACGCAACCCGCTGCGTGTAGTCATGCGGCCCTTCCCAGGGCTGGCGCGCCAGCCCGCGGGCAGCCAGCTTCGTGCTCAGCGCCTGCCAGGCCCGGTCGAGCGGATCGGTGCTGCGTCGCCTGCGGCCAGTCCACAGGAGCAGGCACAGGAACGGCACGCCGATGGCGGCGGCCAGCATGCCGGCGAGGCGCCACGCATCGCCGGGGGCCAGGCCCAGGCGGGACAGCAGTGCGCGCTGGCGTTCCGGATTGTAGCCAAGAACGCGCTGGTTCCACGCGTTCGACAGCGCTTCCCAGCGCAAGCGCATGTTTCGCAGCCAGTCGTGCTGGGCGCGCAGGGTGAAAGGCAGGGCTTCGCCGGCGGGCAGGGCGGCAGCGAGGCCGTCGTCGATGCGGCGGGGCGCGGCGAGATAGGTCGGATCGACGCGTACCCAGCCGCGGCCGGCGAGCCAGACCTCGCTCCAGGCATGGGCGTCGAGCTGGCGGACGACGAGGTTGCCATCCACCGGATTGATCTCGCCGCCCTGGTAGCCGGTGACGACGCGCGCCGGCACGCCTGCGGCCCGCATCAGCACGGTGAAGGCGGAGGCGAAGTGCTCGCAGAAGCCGCGCCGGCTGCCAAAGAGGAATTCGTCGACGCTGTCGCGGCCGAGCAGCGGCGGCCGCAGCGTGTAGAGCAGCCCGGCATCCCGGAGATGCGAAACGGCTCTTTGCAGGATCTGCTCGTGCGACTCCGCATCGGCGGCGAGCCGTGCCGCCAGGGCCTGCGTGCGCGGATTGAAGCCGGGCGGGAGCCGGCGCGCCGCAGCCAGCGTCGCCGCCGTCTCCGCCAGCCCGGCGACGGCTGCCGGATGGGCGCTCAGTTCGTGCCGCACCCGCGACCGGACCGGCCGGGGCGCGAGCAACTGGAAATCGCTCGTGTGCCGCAGCGCTGCGCCGGTGGCACCGGGAAAGTCGAGTGCCAGCAGCCAGCGCTTGCCATGGGCTTCCAGGGTCAGCGTGTAGTCGATGCGCTTGCCGTCGGCTGCATGGAAGGGCGCCGCTGCCTCCTGCGCATGCTCGGCCTGCCAGGTGCGGCCATCGAAACGGGTCAGCACCGGGCCGCGCCAGTAGCGCTGCCGGCGGGCGGGGACTTCGCCGGCGAAACTGGCTCTGAAGGCGATTTCGCCCGACTGGCTCAGCGCGCTGATCGAACCGGGGCTCATCGACTCCGACAAGCCGGTACGGGCGCTGAAGGCATCGGCCGGCAAGCCCCACAAGGGGCCGTCGATACGCGGGAACAGAACGAACAGGATCAGCATGAACGGCAGGCCCTGCGCCATCAGGGTGCCGGCCACGCGCAGGTGCTCGCCGCTGCGGCCGTTCGGGTCGGCCTGGGCGACCAGCGCCGCGAGGCCGAGCAGGCTGGCGCTCAGTGCGAGCGCGGCGACCGGAAAGCTCTGGTCTTCGAAGAAGATCGCCAGTTGCAGGAAGAAGCACAGCATCACCGCTGCCCGGGCGTCGCGGGCGGCGCGGATTTCGAGCAGCTTGAGGCCGAGCAGCAGGGCCAGCAGCGCCACGCCGGGGTCCTTGCCGAAGAAGTGGCCGAACTCGGCGCGCACGCCGGCTGCTGCGGCCGCGGTCAGCGCCAGCAGCAGCCACGGCGACGGCGCCTGGCGCCCATGCCACAGCAACAGGCCCCGCCAGGCCAGCAGTGCGGCGCACAGTCCGCTGATCCAGGGCGGCAGCCAGCTCGCGTGGGGTGCCATGGTCAGCGCTGCGGCGCCGAGCAGCCAGGCGCCCTGGCGGCGGTCGAGCGCGCTGCCGGCGCTTGCCGGTCGGCGTCTCGCTGCGCGCTGCTTCAGCCAGCCGCCGATCATGTGCCGTCCGCCCTGCCGGGCTCCTCGTGATACGCCAGCTCGTCCAGGCAGCGGAGCAGGTGGCTGCGGCCGCTGCCGCGCGGCACGCTCGTGCCGGGCAGTGCCAGCGACCAGGGGCGGCCGCTGCGTTCGGCTTCCAGCAGCCAGGCGCTCAGGCGCGACAGGCGCCGCTCGGCGTCGAGCCCGGGCGGCAGGTCGGTCCAGGCCAGCGACAGTTCCTGCCCCTGCTGCCCGGCGAACTGCTTGGTCATCAGCGGGCCGCCGCGCGCGAGCACTTTCCAGGCGATGTGGCGTGGAGAGTCGGCGCGCTGGTGCGGGCGCAGGCCGGCGAAATCGTCGTCGCCGGCCTGTGGCGAAGGCGTGCTGTCGCCCTGTTCCGCCGGGTTTTCGGGCGGGGGAGGCGCGTTCTTCTCCGGCGCCGGATGGACGACGCAGCCGACGTCGGCCACGAACACGCTCCAGGCCCGGATCAGCCCCAGCGGCCAGCGGGTTTCGATGACCGTGCGCCCGGCCTGCAGCCGGCCGCGATGTTCGGCGGCGCAGGCGACTCCGATCGCGAGCGTCTGCAGCGGGCCGAGCTCGAAGGTGGTTTCCGCGCCGCGCAGTTTCAGCCGCAGGGCAGGACGGCGGGCTTTGCGCGGGTTGTCGATGATGAAATGGAGCGTGGCCGTTTCGCCGGCGAACACCGCTTCGCTGCGTCCGGGCCGGATGCGCAGTCCGGCGAGGTTGCGCCAAGCGTGCACGATGCTGGCCAGCCCCGCGCCGGCCAGCGCGAAGACCAGGCCATAGCCGAGGCTCAGGCCGTAGTTGATCGACGCCACCAGCATCGCCAGCATGGCAACGGCAAAGCTCAGGCCGCTGGCGGTCGGCAGCACGTAGATGCGGCGGCTGCGAAGTTCGATCGGCGCCGTTTCGGGCCTGCCCGGCCGGCGCAGCAGCCAGCGGCGGAACAGGGCGGGTGGAGAGGGCGTACCGGCTGCGGGCATGTCGCTCAGGGCAGCGCCACCGACTGGATCAGGCGCGCGAGCGTGGTGGCGGGAACGGGGCGGGCATCGCCGGCCAGGTGCAGACGGTGGGCGGCGACATGCGGGAACAGTGTCTGCACGTCTTCCGGCAGCACATGGTCGCGGCCGTCGATCAAGGCCCAGGCGCGGGCTGCCGACAGCAGGCCGAGTCCGGCGCGCGGGCTGAGCCCGGTGGCCAGTTCCGCATCGTGCCGGGTGGCGCTGAGCAGTGCCTGCACGTAGTCGATCAGGCGATCGGCGACGTGCAGGGCCTGGGCGGCGCGCTGCAGCCCCATCAGCTCCGCCGGCCCGATCACCGGCGTGCGCCGTTCGAGCACGCTGCGCCGGTCCTCTCCCATCAGCAGGGCGCGTTCGGCCATCGGGTCGGGATAGCCGAGCCGGATGCGAAGCAGGAAGCGGTCGAGCTGGCTTTCGGGCAGTGGAAAGGTGCCGATCTGGTGCGCCGGGTTCTGCGTGGCGATGACGAAGAAGGGCTCCGGCAGCTCGAAACTGTGGCCGTCCGCGGTGATCTGGCGCTCTTCCATCGCTTCGAGCAGGGCGCTCTGGGTCTTCGGCGTGGCGCGGTTGATCTCGTCGGCCAGCACCACCTGTGCGAACACGGGGCCGGGATGGAAGCGGAAAGCATTGGTGTCGCGGTCGAAGATCGAGGCGCCGAGGATGTCGGCCGGCAGCAGGTCGCTGGTGAACTGGACGCGCTGGAGCTGCAGGCCCGTCAGTTGGGCGAGGGTGTGGGCCAGCGTGGTCTTGCCCACGCCGGGAACGTCCTCGATCAGCAGGTGGCCGCGTGCGATCAGGCAGGCAAAGGCGAGGCGAAGCTCGTGCCCCTTGCCGAGAATGATCTGGCTGGCGGCTTCCAGCAAGCGTTCGACATGGAAATTGGGCATCTCGGAGGCACTGTGAAATTGGCTGCGAAGCGGTGATAATAGGTGACAAAAGCACATCGGCCGGCGGAGCCATTTCACGGTTCACGCCGAGTCGGGCCGAGCGGAAAAAACGGGTGACAAGCAGAGCCGCCTCCGACCGAGTGGCGGACACGACGTTCAATGCTGGAGAAGGGGAGAGTATGACGACAACGGCGTTCATCACGCATCGCGACTGCTGGCTGCACGACATGGGGACGATGCACCCCGAATGCCCTGATCGACTCGGTGCGATCAATGATCGCCTGATCGCGTCGGGGCTGGACATGTACGTCTCCTTCTACGATGCGCCCGTCGCCACGCGTGAGCAGATCATCCGGGTCCATCCCGGGAGCTACCTGGACGAACTGCTCGGCAGCGTTCCCGAGCACGGCATCCGCCACCTCGACCCCGACACCGCGATGAGCCCCGGCACCATGAAGGCTGCGCTGCGCTCGGCTGGCGCCGGGGTGATGGCGACCGACATGGTGATCGCGGGCGAGATCGAAAACGCCTTCTGTGCCGTGCGCCCGCCCGGCCATCACGCCGAACGTGCCAAGGCGATGGGCTTCTGCTTCATGAACAACGTCGCCATCGCCGCCCGCCATGCGCTCGAGGCGCACGGCCTGGAGCGGGTCGCCATCGTAGACTTCGACGTGCACCACGGCAACGGCACGGAGGACATCTTCCGCGACGATCCGCGCGTGATGATGGGCGGCATCTTCCAGCATCCGTTCTATCCCTACTCGGGTGCCGACAACCCGCCCGCCCACATGTGCAATGTGCCGCTGCCGGCCGGCACCCGCGGCGATGCCTTCCGCGAGGCTTTCGGCGAGCGGGTGCTGCCCGCGCTGCGCGCCCACGACCCGCAGATGATCTTCATCTCCGCCGGTTTCGACGCCCACTACGAGGACGACATGGGCTCGATGGGGCTGCTCGAAGCGGATTACATCTGGGCCACCGAGCAGATCAAGGACGTCGCCAGGGCCTGCGGCCACACCCGCATCGTGTCCCTGCTCGAAGGCGGCTATTCGCTGTCCTCGCTGGCACGTTCGGTGGTGGCGCACGTCAAGGCGCTGGCCGATCTGTGAGCCGGTAATATCCGCAGACATTCCCGTCCCCGGCGCGTGCACGCAAAAATGCGTGCCGCGCTGGCCGTGGCGCGGCGATCGGTTAGAATCGGCTTTTTAACGCTCTGGCCAACGCCATGATTACCGGATCGCTTGTCGCAATCGTCACGCCCATGCTCGACGACGGGAGCCTCGATTATCCCCGTCTGCGCAACCTCATCGACTGGCACATCAACGAGGGCACCGACGGCATCGTCATCGTCGGCACTACCGGCGAGTCGCCCACCGTCGACGTCGAGGAACACTGCGAACTCATTCGCGTCACGGTCGAGCATGCCGACGGCCGCATCCCCGTCGTTGCCGGCACCGGCGCCAACTCCACCGTCGAAGCGGTCGAACTGGCGCAGTTCGCCAAGCAGGCGGGGGCAGCGGCCCATCTGTCGGTCGTGCCGTACTACAACCGCCCGACCCAGGAAGGCCTCTACCGCCATTTCCGCACCATCGCGGAATCGGTCGATCTGCCGCTGATCCTCTACAACGTGCCGGGCCGCACCGTCGCCGATCTCGCCAACGACACCACGCTGCGCCTGGCCGAAGTGCCGAACATCGTCGGCATCAAGGATGCGACCGGCAGCCTGGACCGCGCCTGCGACCTGGCCGAGCGCGCCCCCGAGGGCTTCGCCCTGTACAGCGGCGACGACATGTCCTCGGCCGCCTTCCTGATGCTCGGCGGCCACGGCGTCATTTCGGTGACGGCCAACGTCGCGCCGCGCGCGATGCACGAACTGTGCGCCGCCGCCGCCGCGGGCGACATGCGCAAGCTGCGCGAAACCAATGCCGCGCTGACGGGTCTGCACCGCGACCTGTTCTGCGAAGCCAATCCGATTCCGGTCAAGTGGGCGGTTGCCCGCATGGGGCTGATCGGCGACGGCATCCGCCTGCCGCTGACGCAACTGACCGAGCCCTGCCACGAGCGCGTGCTGAAGGCGATGCGCAAGGCCGGCATCCAGGTCTGATCCGAATTTCTCTTCCGCAGGAACTCCATGAATCGCTCCATGCGCACCCCCGTTTCCCTGATCGCGCTGTCCGTGGCGCTCGCCGGTTGCTCGACTTCCCTGCTCGAATCCAAACGCATCGACTACAAGGGTGCGAAGCGAATGGAGCGCCCGCTCGAGATCCCGCCGGATCTCACCGCGCCCACCCGCGACGACCGCTTCGCCGTACCCGACGTCACGCCGCGCGGCGTGGCGACCTATTCCGCCTACAGCGCGGACCGTGCCGACCAACCGGCTGCATCCACCGGCCCGGAAGTGCTCGCCGCGCCGGAAACGATGCGCATCGAGCGCGCCGGCAGCCAGCGCTGGCTGGTCGTTGCCGGCACGCCTGACGAACTGTGGCCGCAGATCAAGGATTTCTGGCTCGAACTCGGCTTCATCCTGAACATCGACAGCCCGGACATCGGTGTCATGGAAACCGACTGGGCCGAGGACCGCGCCAAGATCCCGCAGGATTTCCTGCGCTCGACGATCGGCAAGGTGTTCGACGGCCTGTTCTCCACGCCCGAGCGCGACAAGTTCCGCACCCGCCTGGAGCAGGGCAAGGACAACGGCACGGTCGAGGTCTACATCAGCCACCGCGGCATGATGGAGATCTACCCGAACGAAGCCAAGGACTCGACGATCTGGCAGCCGCGCCCGGCCGACCCCGAGCTGGAAGCCGAAATGCTGCGCCGCCTGATGGTGCACCTCGGCGCCGAGGAAGCGCGTGCCGAAGCTGCGCTGACCACCGCGCCGACCGAAGAACGCGCACGCATCGCCGCCGGCAGCGGCGGCCAGGCGAGCCTGATCATGGAAGAGTCCTTCGACCGTGCCTGGCGCCGCGTCGGCCTGGCGCTGGATCGCATCGGCTTCACCGTCGAAGACCGCGACCGCGCCCAGGGCCTGTACTTCGTGCGCTATGTCGATCCCGATGCCGACAACAAGAGCGAGGACAAGGGCTTCCTGTCCAGGCTGGCCTTCTGGCGCAGCAGCGACAAGCCGGCGCAGGGCGGCAGCGAATACCGGCTGCACGTGCAGGGGCAGGGCGGCGATTCGCAGGTCACGGTGCTGACCCGCGAGGGCGGCGCCGACACCTCCGACACCGCCAGGCGCATCCTCGGCCTGCTGCACAACGAACTGCGTTGAGCGGTCGTGCGCATCGCGGCAGCCTGCCATGGTGCGCACCGAACATGAAAAAAGCCGGCATCAGCCGGCTTTTTCGCGTGTGCGCCCAGCATGGGCGCCCTCCTGCGGGTGCAAGTCCCGCCGTAAGTTGATCACAGCGAACGAAGTGAAGCGCAACTGCGTGAGGGTGACCGAGCGTGGGGAGGAAGCGTGGAGCATAAGCTGCGAGCCGATGGACAAGAATCGGATAGAAGGCGCTGCGGAGCAGGGCGAGCGAGCACGTAATCGCGAAGCTCTCGTGATCAAGGCGAAGTGGCGTAGATCCGGCGGTTGTGCAGCGAAGGAGTGCGTTCTTACCTGGGGAGGTCTCGCCTTGTGCCTGAAAGGGCGACGGCGCTTAACCGGAGCGAGAAGTCAGCAGAGGCCGTAGTAGCCGCTGGTTTGGGGCGAAGGGCCGAACGAGTAGGAGGGCCGAAGGCCGTGTTGCTCGGACGTGAAGTGCATCAGAAGCTCGGGGAGCCGGGGCGCAATGCGGGAGGGCTCGGTGAAGCCGCGTCCGAAGCAGTGCGTGATGAAGCACGGACGGCGCGGCATGGAACTGGAAGCCCGGGGCGAGATGACCTGCTTGCGCAGGTGCTCGCGAGCGCGAACATGGAGGCGGCGTGGAAACGCGTCAAATCCAATCGCGGCAGTGCTGGGGTGGATGGGTTGTCGATCACCGAGACGGCGGAGCAACTGAGAGCGCACTGGCCCCGGATTCGGGAATCCTTGCTGGATGGCAGCTACCGGCCCCTGCCGGTGCGCCGTGTCCAGATCCCGAAGCCCGATGGTGGGGTGCGCGAATTGGGGATTCCGACGGTGACGGATCGGCTGATCCAGCAAGCCCTGCTGCAAGTCTTGCAGCCCAGGATTGATCCAACGTTCTCTGAACACAGCTACGGCTTCCGGCCGGGACGCCGTGCCCACGACGCGGTGCTCGATGCACAGCGCTACGTGCAGGACGGTTACCGGGTGGTGGTCGATGTGGATCTGGAGAAATTCTTCGATCGAGTCAATCACGACATCCTGATGGAACGGTTGTCGAGGCGAATCGAGGACAAGGCCGTGCTGCGGCTGATCCGTCGTTACCTCGTGGCCGGGATCATGGATGGCGGCGTGGCCATGGCGCGCTACGAGGGGACGCCGCAAGGCGGCCCACTGTCGCCGCTGCTGGCCAATGTGCTGCTTGACGAGGTGGATCGGGAACTGGAGCGACGGGGCCACCGTTTCGTTCGCTATGCCGACGACTGCAATGTATATGTACGCAGTGGTCGCGCAGGCGAACGGGTGCTGGCGGGCCTGACCAAGCTCTACGAACGACTTCACCTGAAGGTCAATGACGCCAAGACGGCCGTTGCGCCGGCCTCGGGCCGCAAGTTTCTGGGCTACGCCTTCTGGTACGGCCCGGGCGGACAGGTCAAGTGCAGGGTGGCCGACAAGGCGCTCAAGACCTTCAAGCAACGCATCCGGCAATTCACGCGTCGCTCGGGTGGGCGCAACCTGACCGAGATTGCCGAACGGCTGCGGGCCTACATGCCGGGCTGGAAGACGTACTTCCAGCTTGCGCAGACACCCAAGGTGTTCCGCAAACTCGACAAGTGGATAAGACACCGGCTGCGTGCGGTGCAGCTCAAGCACTGGCGTCGGGGTACGACGATGTACCGGGAGTTGAAAGCGATGGGCGCCTCGGAAGAGGATGCCCGCAAGGTGGCGGCGAACAGTCGGTGCTGGTGGCGTAACAGCCGCATGCGATTGAACCGCGCGATGCCTGTCGCTTACTTCGACCGACTCGGCGTCCCTCGGCTCTCATAACCTCAACGACTCGAACCGCCCGGTGCGGACCCGCATGCCGGGTGGTGTGGGAGGGGTCGGCCGGGTAAGCTGGCCGCCCCTATCCCGATCATGCCACTGCAGAATCAGTTGGAGGCTTCCTTGGCCTTTTCGACAGCGGCTTCGGCGGCTGCCTTGGCGGCATCGACGGCCTCGCCAGCGGCTTCCTTGGTCGCTTCCGCGCCTTCCTTGGCTGCTTCGACAGTGGCAGCGGTGTGCTCCTTGGCTGCCTCGACTGCCGCAGCCGCGCCTTCCTTGGCAGCGTCGACGGCATCCGCAGCGGTTTCCTTGGTCGCTTCGAGGGCCTCGGCAGCGCTTTCCTTGGCCGCCTCGGCGCTTTCCTTCGCCGCTTCCACGGCCTGCTCGGCAGCTTCCTTAGTCTGTTCCTGAATGCTGGGGGCGGGCGTCGACACCGGAGGCGGCGCTTCTTCCTGCTTGCTGCAAGCGGTCACGGCGATGGCAACGAGGGCGGCGGCGAGAAGGGATTGTTTCATTGCTTTTTTCCTTTTTCGAGTTGAGTGCCGCCGGTTGGAGGCAACCAGTGGCACGAGTACGGCAATCACGGCTTGAAGCGGCGCAAGTCTAGCATGCAGGCGAAGAAAAACCGGCGTGGATGCTGCGCTGCAAAATGTGAGCGTATTTTTCCGTTTCAGCTTGCCGCCGGGGCGCCGAAACCGCTTTCGTACCAGTCATGCAGCATGTCCAGCAACTCGGTCGGGCAAGCCGCCAAATCCTCGGCCGGCAAGCTGCGCTGGTGGGCGAGCTTCGCCATGGCGTCGTGCAGGACAGGGGCGAATTCCAGCGGCTCGCCGTTCAGATGGAAGCCCGCGGCCGAGAACAGCAGCAGGCTGCGGGCATCCAGCGCGAAGCCGCGCGCCCGCACCGCCCGCTCGAAGGCCTTGCGGCTCAGCGTCTGTTCGGGCGGCTCGAAGAAGACGTGGGCCTTGGGCTCGGTGAGATAGGCGCC
Source organism: Thauera butanivorans (assembly GCF_048398245.1). Taxonomy (NCBI): domain Bacteria; kingdom Pseudomonadati; phylum Pseudomonadota; class Betaproteobacteria; order Rhodocyclales; family Zoogloeaceae; genus Thauera; species Thauera butanivorans. The sequence continues at coordinate 3,061,311 of NZ_CP183038.1, read as the reverse complement.
GACGAACTCCTCGATGTCCGCGCGGCTCCAGCGGATGCCCGACAGCATGCCTTCGATCTGGTCGACCATGCGGCTGCCGATCTCGGCCGAGTTCTGCTGCAGCTCCAGATCCGGGTCGGTGTAGATGCCGTCGAGCTGGATGCGCTCCTGCAGCCAGCCGAGGAATTCGCTGCCGAGTTCCTGCGCGGTGGGCGAGCGGAAACCGATGGAGTAGGTGGTGCATTCGCCGATGGCGATGCCGTTGTGCGCCCAGTGCGGCGGCAGGTAGAGCATGTCGCCGGGCTCCAGCACCCAGTCTTCGGTCGGCTGGAAATTCTTCAGGATGCGCAGCGGCGCGCCTTCGATCAGCGTGCGGTCGGCCTGATCGGAAATCTGCCAGCGGCGCTTGCCCGTGCCCTGCAGCAGGAACACGTCGTAGTTGTCGAAGTGCGGGCCGACGCCGCCGCCATCGACGGCGTAGCTCACCATCAGGTCGTCCAGCCGCGCCTGCGGGATGAAGTCGAAGCAGTGCAGCAGGCGGTCGCCTTCGGGCACCCACAGGTTCAGGCCCTGCACCAGCACGGTCCAGGGTTGCTTCCTGCCGCGCAGGCGGCCGCGGCTCTGCGGGCCGTGCTCCAGCGTCCATTCGCCTTCGAGGCCGTCGGCGGGCAGGCGGATGTAGCGCGATTCGACGTCGGCGTCGCAGGCGAGCTCGAACAGTTCGTCGCGCTCCAGCACGCCCCTGAAGCCGGGCACGGCCTGGCGGATCAGCAGGGGTTTCTTTTGCCAGTATTCGGCGAGGAACGCGCGCGCCGACAGGCCGCCGAGCAGGGTTTCGAGGGAAGGCAGGCGAGTGGGCAGATGAGCGGGTGAATTCATGGCGCGGATTATAGGCCCGGGTGGGGCCGGACGCTGGCGCCGGTGCGGGGGCGGCCGCGACGGATGGTGGAAGCAGACGCAAGAAGCAGGTGGACGGACGCGGTAGAATCGCGCCACTTTTCTCGGCGGAATCCCCATGTCGGCAGCAGTCATCGAATCGCTGGACCACGAAGGCCGCGGCATCGCCCATGTCGACGGCAAGGCCGTCTTCATCGAAGGCGCGCTGCCGGGCGAGCGGGTGGAATACACCATGCTGCGCGAGCGGCCGCGCTATGCCCAGGCGGAAACGGCACGGGTGCTGAAGGCGAGTGCGCAGCGGGTCGCGCCGCGCTGCGTGCATTTCGGCACCTGCGGTGGCTGTTCGATGCAGCATCTCGACCCGCTGGCGCAGGCCGCGGCCAAGCAGCGCATCCTCGAGGACGCGCTGTGGCACATCGGCAAGGTCGGGCCGCAGGTGATCTACCCGGCGATCCACGGCCCGGCCTGGGGCTACCGCTACCGTGCGCGGCTGAGCGTGCGCGTGGTGCCGAGCAAGGGCGGCGTGCTGATCGGCTTTCATCAGAAGCGTTCGAGCCACATTGCCGACATGCAGTCCTGTCCGGTGCTGCCGCCGGCGATTTCCGCGCTGGTGCCGGAGCTGCACCGCCTGATCGCCAGGCTGTCGATCGCCGACCGCGTGCCGCAGATCGAGATCGCCGTCAGCGATACCGCGACCGCCTTCGTGTTCCGCCACCTGCTGCCCTTCAGCGAGGGCGACCGGCGTGCGTTGGCGGCTTTCGCCGACGCCCACGGCATCCAGGCCTGGGCGCAGCCGGGCGGCCCGGACACTGCTGCGCCGCTGCATCCGCAGGGCGGCCCCGGTCTGGCCTACACCTTGCCCGAGTTCGACGTGCGGATGGACTTCCGTCCCACCGATTTCACCCAGGTCAATGTTCACATCAACCGCCTGCTGATCCGGCGTGCGATGCAACTGCTCGATCCGCAGCCGGGCGAGCGCATCGCCGACCTGTTCTGCGGCCTGGGCAACTTCAGCCTGCCGATCGCGCGGCGCGGCGCGGCGATGGTCGGCGTGGAGGGCAGCGAGGCGCTGGTCGAGCGCGCCCGGGCCAATGCCGCGGCCAACGGCATGGCGGAACGCTGCGAATTCCACGCCGCCAACCTGTTCGAAGCCACCGAGGACAGCCTGGCTGCGCTCGGGCCGCTCGGCAAGCTGCTGATCGACCCGCCGCGCGAGGGCGCGATCGCGGTGGTCAAGGCGATCAGCCCGTTGCAGCGCCCGCCGCGCATCGTTTACGTATCATGCAACCCGGCGACGCTGGCACGCGACGCGGCGGTGCTGGTGCATGAAAAGGGCTACGTGCTGCGCGGCGCCGGCATCGCCAACATGTTCCCGCAGACCTCGCATGTCGAGTCGATCGCGCTGTTCGAACAGGGTTGAAGGCTTTTCATTTTGGCCTGCAACTGAAACAATCATGAGCCGTGATTCATAATTATGGACGAAGAGGGCATGGCGTCCCGTTCCCCCGACCCCGATTTCCCGGCCCGTGGCAGCACCGCTGCCGGTAGCGGCCCCGTGCGTGACGAGCAGGCCGCTTGGCAGCGGCGCAGCATTGCCCAGGTGTGGCATCCCTGCACCCAGATGCAGCGCATGCAGGCGGTGCCGCCACTGCCGATCGCGCGCGGTGAGGGGCCGTGGCTGTACGACTACGCCGGCGGGCGCTATTTCGACGCCAACAGCTCGTGGTGGGTGAACCTCTTCGGCCACGCCGATGCGCGCATCAACGCCGCGCTGCGCGAACAGCTCGATACCTTGCCGCATGTGATGCTGGCCGGCTGCACCCATGCGCCGGCGGTGGAACTGGCCGAGCGCCTGTCGGCGCTGACCGGCGGCGTGCTCGGCCATGCTTTCTTCGCCAGCGACGGCGCCTCGGCGGTCGAGATCGCGCTGAAGATGAGCTTTCATTGCTGGCGCAACCGGGGCCGTGGCAGCAAGCGCGAATTCGTCTGCGTGCGCCACGGCTACCATGGCGAAACCCTGGGCGCGCTGGCGGTGACCGACGTCACGGTGTTCCGCGACGCATACGCACCGCTGCTGCTGCAGGCCCACATCGTCGCCTCGCCCGACGCCCGCCAGGCCGGTCCCGGCGAGACCGCGGCTGGCGTCGCCGAGCGCGCGCTGGAAGAGGTGCGCGCCTTGTTCGAAGCCCGCCACGAACACATCGCCGCCTTCATCGTCGAGCCGCTGGTGCAGTGCGCCGCCGGCATGGCGATGCACGACCCGGCCTACCTGCGTGGCCTGCGCGCGCTGTGCGACCGCTACGACGTCCACCTGATCGCCGACGAGATCGCCGTCGGCTGCGGCCGCAGCGGCAGCTTCTTCGCTTTCGAGCAGGCGGCGGGCGAGGGCCAGGCGCCGTTGTGGCCGGATTTCATCTGCCTGTCGAAAGGCATCAGCGGCGGCTACCTGCCGCTGTCGCTGGTGCTGAGCCGCGACGAGACCTACGCGGCCTTTCTCGACGACGAGGTCGCGCGCGGCTTCCTGCACTCGCATTCCTATACCGGCAACGCGCTCGCCTGCCGCGCGGCGCTGGCGGTGCTCGACCGCTTCGAACAGGAAGACGTGCTGGTCCGCAACCGGGCCAGTGCCGAGGCGCTGACGGCTGCGCTGGCACCGCTGGTCGGGGATCCGCGCATCGAGCACCTGCGCCGGCGCGGCATGATCTGGGCTTTCGACGTGTGTGAAGAATGGGCCGGCGAGCGCTTCGCCGAACGTTTCCATCTCGCCGGGCGCCGCAATGAACTGCTGATCCGCCCGATCGGCCGCACGGTGTACCTGATGCCACCCTACGTGCTCGACGACGAGCTGTCTGTCTGGCTGGCGGCACGGGTGCGGGCGACGCTCGACGGCGTGCTGGCAGATGTATTGGCTGAGGGCACCTCCACCCGGAGTAGCGATGCTGCTGGCGCATCTGACCCGGCGACGGCTTGAGCGCGAGGCCGCAGCGCTGCTGCGCCGCCGCCGAATCGCCGCTTCGCCCTGCGCGCCCTTGCAGACCGTCGAAAGTGGCGAGAGCGGCACGCGCCGGTTGCTGAACTTCGGCAGCAACGACTACCTCGGCCTCGCCAGCCATCCGGACATCGCCGCCGCGCTGGCCGAAGGCGCGCAGCGCTGGGGGGCGGGCAGCGGCGCCTCGCACCTGGTCACCGGCCACAGTCAGGCCCATGCCCGGCTCGAAGGCGAACTGGCGCAACTGCTGTCGCCCTGGGTGCCGGATGCGGCGGCGCTGCTGTTCTGCAGCGGCTTCATGGCCAACCTGGCGCTGCTGACCACGCTCGGCGCCGAGCAGGCGGCGATCTTCGCCGACAAGCTCAACCACGCATCGCTGGTCGATGGCGGCCTGCTCGCGGCGGCAAGGATGCGGCGTTATCCGCATGGCCGCCTCGATCTGCTCGACGCCATGCTGCGTGACTGCGAGCAGCCGATCCGGCTGATCGTCACCGACGCGGTGTTCAGCATGGACGGCGACGTCGCGCCGCTGCCCGAACTGCTGGCACTGGCCGAACGCCACGACGCCTGGCTGATCATCGACGACGCCCACGGCTTCGGCGTGCTCGGTGCGAACGGCGAGGGCGCGCTGGCGCATTTCGGCCTGCGCAGCGAGCGCCTGATCTACATGGGCACGCTCGGCAAGGCCGCCGGCGTGGCGGGCGCTTTCGTCGCCGCCCATCCGGCGGTCGTCGACGCGCTGGTGCAGGGCGGCCGCAGCTACATCTACACTACCGCGATGCCGCCTGCGCTGGCCCACGCCCTGAGCGCCAGCCTGAAGCTGATCACCGGCGAGGAGGGCGTGGCGCGGCGGCAAAGGCTCGCCACGCTGACCGCCGCGCTGCGCGAGCGCCTGTCCGCCCTGATCGCCCGCCATCCCGGCCGCGGCTGGCAACTGGCGGATTCCGTCACGCCGATCCAGCCGCTGATCGTCGGCGACAACGCCGCCGCGTTGGCGCTGGCTGCGGCGCTCGATGCCGCAGGGCTGTGGGTGCCGGCCATCCGCCCGCCCACGGTGCCGGCCAATACCGCGCGGCTGCGCATCACGCTGAGCGCGGCACATACGCTGGACGACGTCGAGCGCTTGTGCGGCGCACTGGCCGCATGCCGGCCCGAGGCGGACCGCCATGCGTGAGCATCTGATCCTGCTGCCGGGCTGGGGCCTGGGCAGCCTGCCGCTGGAAGGACTGGCCGAAGCGCTGCGCGGGCTCGATCCGATGCTGCGGGTGGACATCGAGCCGCTGCCCGAACTGGCCAGCGGCGAAGCGCGCGGCTGGCTGCTGGCGCTGGACGAGCGCCTGCCGCCGCATGCTTGGCTGGGCGGCTGGTCGCTCGGCGGCCTGCTCGCCAGCGAACTGGCGGCGCTGCGCGGCGAGCGCTGCCGCGGCCTGCTGACCCTGGCCAGCAATCCCCGCTTCGTGGCGGGCGGCGACTGGCCGCACGGCATGGACGAGGCGACCTTCGACGCCTTCGTCGATGGCTGCCGCGCCGATCCTGACGCCACCCTCAGGCGTTTCAGCCTGCTCTGCACCCAGGGTGCGGCCGAAGCCCGCGGCCTGGCGCGGCAACTGCAGGCCGCGCTGCCTTGCACCGTGCCGCAGGTGCGGTTGGCCGGGCTGGAAGTGCTCGGCAGTGGCGACGGGCGCAGCGCACTGCGAGACTTCAGCGGGCCGCAACTGCATCTGCTTGGCGGTGCCGATGCCCTGGTGCCGGCCGAGGTGGCCGGCGAGCTGCTGGCATTGCGGCCGGACATCGAGGTCGGGCTGATCGAGGACGCAAGCCACGCCTTCCCGCTGGAGCGGCCCCGCGAGGTGGCGGCGGCGATGCTGGCTTTCATCGGCGAGGCCGGCAATGCCTGAATACTTGCTCGTTGTGCCGGACAAGCGCCAGGTGGCCGCTTCCTTCTCCCGTGCGGCAGGCAGCTACGACGCCGTCGCTTCGCTGCAGCGTGAAGTCGGTGCGCAGCTGCTGGCGCGCCTGCCGTCCCTGGCGTTCTCCCGCTGGCTCGATCTGGGCTGCGGCACCGGGCACTTCACCCGGCTGCTGGCGGAGCGCTTCGGCGCCGGCATGGCCCTGGACCTGGCCGAAGGCATGCTGCGCCATGCCCGGCTCCGGGGCGGCGCGCGGCATTTCATAGCCGGCGATGCCGAAGCCCTGCCGCTGCGCGACGGCAGTCTCGACCTGATCTATTCCAACCTGGCGGTGCAATGGTGCGGCGACTTCGCCGCCGTGCTGGGCGAGGCGCAGCGGGTGCTGCGGCCGGGCGGGGTGCTGGCCTTCAGCAGCCTGTGCGCCGGCACCCTGGGAGAGTTGCGCGACAGCTGGCAGGCGGTGGACGGCTTCACCCACGTCAATCGCTTCCGCGCCTTCGGCGACTACGAGGCCTTGTGCGCGGACAGCGGCCTGCAGGTGCTGGCGCTCGAACGCCAGGCGCGGACGCTGCACTTTCCCGACCTGCGCGCGCTGACCCGTTCGCTCAAGGAGCTGGGCGCGCACAACCTCAACCCCGGCCGTCCGGGCGGGCTCACCGGCCCGGCGCGGATCCGTGCCCTGGCCGCCGCCTACGAGGGCTTGCGCACGGCCGAGGGCTTGCCGGCCACCTATCAGGTGGTCTACGCAGTGCTGTGCAAGAGCCGATGAGCGCGCTGAAAGGCTGGATGGACAAGGCCATGCGCCAGGCCCGGCGCCATCGTCCGGCCTGCAGCGCCTTCACCGAATTACCGGAGGAGCCGTAATGGCCCATGCCTGTTTCATCACCGGCACCGACACCGAGATCGGCAAGACCACCATCGCCGCCGCCATCGTCGGCCTGCTGGGCAAGACCGGGCTGCGCGTCGCCGGGCTGAAGCCGGTCGCCGCCGGCATCGGCGTGATCGACGGCGAACGCATCAACGAAGACGTCCATGCGCTGCGTGCCGCGAGCAACGTGGCGCTGAGCGCCGACGAGATCGCGCCGTTCCAGTTCGAGACCGCCTGCGCGCCGCACGTCGCCGCCGCGCTCGAAGGCCGCAGCATCGACCGTGGCCGTATACTGGCGTCCATCCGGGCTGCGGCGGCGCGCTGCGACAGGGTGGTGGTCGAAGGCGTGGGCGGTTTTCGCGTGCCCTTCGACGCCGCCGGAGGCTGGGACAGCGCCGACCTGGCGCGCGACCTGGATCTGCCGGTGCTGATGGTGGTCGGCCTGCGCCTGGGCGCGATCAACCATGCGCTGCTGACCGCCGAAGCCGTCCGTGTGCGCGGGCTGCGCTTGTGCGGCTGGGTGGCCAACACCATCGACCCGGCGATGGCCCAGGCTTCCGCCACGCTCGATGCGCTGGCCGCCGGCCTGGGCAACGCACCCTGCCTGGGCCTGGTGCCGCGCCTGCCGGCACCGTCGCCCGAAGCCGTCGCCCCCTACCTGAACGTGCCTGCGTTGCACCGATTGTTCGATTCCGATTCCATCCTAAAGGAGACCCCATGACCACTGTCGCCACCGTGTCGCCCGACACCCTGCGCCGTACCGCGCCCCAGCCCGCCCCGGCGGCCACCGGCGCCTGGCGCGTCGAAGAGATCGAAGCCCTGTTCGCGCTGCCTTTCATGGAACTGGTGTTCCGCGCCCAGCAGGTCCATCGCCAGCATTTCGATCCGAGCGAGATCCAGCTTTCGACGCTGCTGTCGATCAAGACCGGCGGCTGCGCCGAGGACTGCGGCTACTGCTCGCAGTCCGCCCATTTCGACACCGGCCTGAAAGCCGAGAAGCTGATGCCGGTCGACGAGGTGCTGGAAGCCGCCCGTGCCGCCAAGGCCCAGGGCGCCAGCCGCTTCTGCATGGGGGCGGCCTGGCGCTCGCCCAAGCCGCGTGACATGGAGCGGGTGACGACGATGGTGCGCGAAGTGAAGGCGCTGGGGCTGGAGACCTGCATGACGCTCGGCATGCTGGACGAAGGCCAGGCCAGATCGCTGAAGGACGCCGGCCTCGACTACTACAACCACAACCTCGACACCGCGCCGGAGTACTACGGCAAGGTCATCGGCACCCGTACCTACCAGGACCGCCTCGACACCCTCGGCAACGTGCGCGCGGCCGGCATCAACGTCTGCAGCGGCGGCATCGTCGGCATGGGCGAGACGCGCGCCCACCGCGCCGGCCTGATCGCCCAGCTCGCCAATCTCGAACCGCCGCCGGAGTCGGTGCCGATCAACAACCTCGTGCCCATCCCCGGCACGCCGCTGGCCGACGTCGACCCGATCGACCCCTTCGAATTCGTGCGCACCATCGCGGTGGCCCGCATCACCATGCCGCACAGCTACGTCCGCCTGTCGGCCGGACGCCAGGAAATGGACGAAGCCCTGCAGGCACTGTGCCTGATGGCGGGCGCCAACTCCATCTTCTACGGCGACCACCTGCTGACCACCCCCAACCCCGGCACCGGCCGCGACCGCAGCCTGCTCGAGCGGCTCGACATGCGCATCGAGGGGCAGGACGCCGCATGAGCGCCTCCGCCCGGCCGCCCGCAGAAGGTGCTCTTCCTCCCGCGGGGAGGGCGAAGCAGGGGTTTCGCGCGGCAATGCTGCGCGCCTGCGGAGCGGGCCGGCTGTGCAAAGCCGGCCCTACGTCGCGCAGCGACGGGAGCGGCGCGCGGTGATCCGGGCGGCCAGCGCCGGCCTGCCGGCTTTCGATGCCGGCTTCCTGCGCGACCCCTATCCGGCCTACCGCGCCTTGCGCGAAGCCGGGCCGCTGCACTGGTGCGAGGATTTCTTCCAGGGCGCGTGGCTGCTGACGCGGCACGAGGACGTCGAGCGCGTACTGCGCGACCCGCGCTTCTCGTCGCAGCGCACCGGAGGCTGGGTGAAGCGCGCGGAAGGGCTGGACGCAGGGCACGGCGGGGCTTACGCGATGGCGCGCGCGCAGGGTGGCCTGGACCGCTTCCAGCGCCTGTTCTCGCGGGCGATGGTGTTCCTCGATGCGCCCGACCACACCCGGCTGCGCCGGGCGATGCTGGGCGGCTTCCATCCGGCGACGATCCGCGCCCTCGCGCCCGAGATCGAGCGCCTGGCCGACGAGATACTCGACGGGCTGGACGGCAGGCAGGGCTTCGACTTCATCGAAACGGTCGCCCGGCCGCTGCCTTCGCGCGTCATCGGCCTGCTGCTCGGCATCGACCGCGCCGACGAAGCGCAATTCATCGCCTGGTCGGAAGAACTCGCCGTCTTCATCGGCGCCGTCCGGCCCGAGGCGGAGCAACTGCAGCGCGCCCAGCGCAGCCTGATGCAGCTGGTGCGCTACTTCGATGCCCTGATCGAGACGCGCCGCCGCGCGCCCGGCACCGATCTGCTCAGCCGGCTGGTGCAGGCCGAGGAACACGGCCTTGTGCGCACCGACGGCGAACTGCTCGCGCAATGCGCGATGCTGCTTTTCGCCGGCCACGAAACGACTCGCAACCTGCTCGGCAACGGCCTGTTCACGCTGCTGTCGCACCCCCGCCAATGGGCCGCGCTGTGCGCGCAGCCGGACGGCATCGGCGCCGCCGTGCGCGAAGTGCTGCGCTACGACAGCCCGGTGCAATACACCGGCCGCCGCGTCAGCCGGGAAATCGAACTGCACGGCCACACCCTGCGCCGCGGCGAATTGGTCATCGCCCTGATCGGCTCGGCCAACCGCGACCCCGCTCGCTATACCGAGCCCGAGCGCTTCGACATCACACGCGGCGAAGGCAGCCATCTCGCCTTCGGCAGCGGCCCCCACGTCTGCATCGGCGCCGGCCTGTCGATGCTCGAAGCCGACATCACGCTGCGCGCACTGATGCGGCGCTGGCCCGGTTTGCGCATGATCGATGCCGAACCGCAGTGGAACGGCAATGCCGCACTGCGCGGGCTGCTGCGCTTGCCGGTGCGCTGCGGCGGCGCGGGGCCGGAGGGCGGGGTGCCGGAGTCCGGGGCGCGGGAGAAGCAGCAGCCGGCACCCGAACTGACCCCGTCGTCCGCATGATGGCTTGAAGCGGCGTGCCGTCTGCCCGGTGCTATAATCGCGCCCTCTTGCGGAGGCGTGGCAGAGCGGTTGAATGCAACGGTCTTGAAAACCGTCAGGGGTTTACGCCCCTCGTGAGTTCGAATCTCACCGCCTCCGCCAGACACCAAGCAAACAAGCGCCTTTCGGGGCGCTTTTTTGTTGCACCCATCATCCCGCCCCACAAAGAAAAAACGCTTGGCGAGATCCGCGCTTAACCCTGCGAGCCTTGACGCGTCAGGCACGCGTGGGGACGCGTCAGGCAACCAAAACAGTTGATGCCTTGGTAGTCCTGATTCGGGACTAGTCCTGATTCGGGACTATCTCCGATGCTTCTCGAGTCCTGCACCGTGCTAGCACCGTGCTAGTAGCATGCCGGCGCAGTGCGGATAGCAGCCATTCGCCGAATGTTCGCCGAATGTTCGCCGAATGTTCGCCGAATGTTCGCCGAATGTTCGCCGAATGTTCGGGGCGCAGGCACAAAAAACCCGGCTCGCGGCCGGGTATGTCGTCGGTCAGCTGCGGGTCAGCATGACACATCCTCCGCATCGGGCCTGATGCGTGCGTCTGTGGCGGTGCAGCGAATCAAGAGCGCGGGCGGCCTTCCGTGCAACTGCTCGAACTTCGCACGCTCGGCAGCCTCGTCGCAGTGGGGCAAGAGCACCAGTGCAGCCGGGGGCGGAGTAGCGTCGTCGGCGCGACGCTCCAGCCGATCCAGACGGGTTCGCAAGGTCGACATCTCACACCATCCTTGCCGGGGTGCCATCCGGCAGAAGCCGGAACACGCCGTTCGCTTGCGTGACCAGCAGGACGACGCGCCCGGTCTTGCGCGCGCGGTCGATGTCGTCGGCGTGCTCGGCCATGTCGTCATGCTCGGTGTCGGCGAAATAGACCAGCGGCTGATGAACGCCAAACGCGCGCTCAAGGGCTTCAATTCGCTTTGATAGGGTCATGGGTCATATCCTCGTAGAAAACCCGCCAGACGCCCTAATCGGGGCCTTGGCGGGCGTTGTCATCGGTCGGCGTGTTGCTCAAGAGCTGCGATGCGCTTCTCAAGGTCCGCGCCTTCAATGAGGCGGGCCAGGATTTGCAGGATGTTCGCCAGGCGGCTTGCATCAGCCACAGCCATGTCGCCCGCTTTGGCGGCGCGATAGAGCCGGGCCAGCTCGTTTTGCAGGTCGACCATGGAGCGCAGCGGGAGGCGGAGCCGCTTGCCCCCCGTGGGGGGTGTGGCGGCACCTTCAGCCGGCGCGCTGCATGTGGCCTCGTCACGGGTGCCAGGTGTCGCCACGTGCAGCCCCTTATCCGGCCTTACGGCGCTGCTCGGCGGCCAGTACAGCCTTGACCTTTTCGACCAGCGGCACGCCAAACAGCTTTTTGGCCATCCGCTCTCGGCCGGCCTGGATCGCTGCGCGGGCCATCTGCTCGGGCGCCTTGCCGGTCGCACTGCGGGCGATGGCCGTTGCGTGCGTCAGGACGTGATCAGCCCAGCCGATCAAATCCCGGCCAATGGCGATGGCGTGCGCCGCTTCGGGGTTCTCAAGGCGGCGAATCCGGTTGTGCAACTCCTGGAGGTGCTGCTTCGCCGGATCGAGCGGCGTCGGGATCGGCGACCGCAGGACGGCGCGGACGAACTCGCCGAGTTCCGGGCTTGCCTCAGCCTCGGTCAGCAGGCGGTTGCGCTCCTTTGCGCTGAGCATCGCCCACCATGCGCGAATCTCCGCGTCGCGCTGAACTTGGTTTGCGGTCTCCGGCGCGCCCGTGCTCAACAACTCGGCTTCGTTGCGATTGATGCGCTCGCGCTCGGCTTCGACAGCCTCAAGGCTATGGAACACCTGCGCCAGTGCAGCTGCGGCCAGGGGTTCAAGCTTGGCCGCCTTTCCGACTGGCGACAGGTGCGCATCGGCCTCGATGGAGACCTTTGCGGCATGAAAGTCGGTCAGTGCGGTGACGGCCGCGTTTGCGAACACAACCGGCAGTTCGGCGGCGTGTGCTTCGTGGAGGTCGGGCGCCTCGATGGTGTGCGCTGCGATTTGGAGTTGCATGGTCAGTTTCCTTTTGATGGGTCAAATGCGGGGTTTCTTGTCGTGCGGGCCTGAGTCGGCCGGTCTATCGGGTGCGTGGCGGATGCCGTCTCCGCCGAGCGTGATTCGGGCGGGCCGCGCGCGCTTTCCCAGACCGCTGAACTCCGGGTCGCAACTACCCAGCAGATGGCAACATCTAAATAGCTACCGGGAGACGGTGGCATCAAAACGGGCTTATCACGCTCTACAGCACCGGGAGACGGTGGCATCGGTGCATCCATGCCACCGGGAGACGGTGCTATCCGGCGCTTGATGCCACCGGGAGACGGTGCCGCGTTTTGTTTTCCTCGGGCGTCAGCAGGTAGGCATTTGCGACGAACTCGAACGGCTTGATATCCATCTCTGCCGTGTAGTCCAGTGGTCGCCAGGTGATGCCGTACCACGCTGCGCGGCGGGGCATCATGGGCAGTCGGGTTTGCTGGATGAAGCCTGCGGCCTCCAAGTCTCTCCGAGCGCGTATCAGAGTGTCGTTGCTCGACCATCCGCGCCTTTTCATCGCAGACAAGGTGCAAAGCAATTGCCCGTTGTTCGTGCCGGAATATTGCCGTGCAATGTCCAGCAGCAAGCGCGTTGCCGGCGCGCTCAGGGAGATGAAGCTCGGCGCATCCATCACTCCATGCGGCAGGGCAAGGAATCGGCCTTTGATGCCGTTCTTTGTGCGTTCGCGGCCCATTCATCACGCCCACCCGAAGAAACGCGCCAGGACTGCAAGAACCGTTGCGACGGGTGCAGCCAGGACGGTAAGCAATCCGGCAAGCTCGGGACGAATGAAGCCGGCATTATTGCGCCTTGCCAGCAAGTGGCAGACGCGGCGGCGGTCGGCGGCAGTCATCCGATAGATGCCGTAGCGGACAGGGTTTCCGTCGCGATCCGTCGCCGCGCGCAGCTCGCACGGCAGGTCAAACCCTCGTTGGCGCAGGCGAAAAACTAGGTCGGGTGTATTGCTTGCTCCGATCCGGCGATCAAGCTCTTCGCGTGTCACCGGACCGGCAGCGAGCGCCAGGAAGAGGCGTAGCTCGCGCGCGTTGCCGGTGTAGAATTGGATTGTCGTCGCGCTTGATTTGCCCACTTCGCCCGGTTGCCGCCGGGCGTTGTGCTGTTCGGGGTTCGGTGTCGTCATCGCCGCACCCCTCACGCGGCCTTGCGGCCGGAAGCCTGGGCATCACGCCAAGCGACTAGCTCATCGCGATCGAAAACGGTACAGCGTTCGCTGAGCTTTCGTGAACGGGGAAAATCGGCACGATTCTTAAGCCAGCGCCAGAGCGTCGGAACCGAGATGCCTAGAAGGTCGGCGGCCTGATGGGGGCGGAGTGACTTTGCGGTCATGGCGTGAGTCCTTGAATTGGTTTCAAGTCTCGCGCCGCCCAGAAAAGAAAAAGGGAAGCGCGAGCGTTAGCTCATCGCTTCCCTTTCCTGGGACTCAGAAACCTGCTTCTGCAAAGGCCGTCCGGCCGCGCTGTTGCGCCTAGCTGCAGTACCTCGGTTCCAGCAATGCCACGAATCTATATCAATGCGCCGTGAGACGCAATAGGGTTCTATTCGTGTCAAGAATGATCCGCACCGCCGGGCGATGGTGTCCCGGTTTTCTCCCGCTAAAGGTAGGGGCGGCATTACTCTTGCCCGGCCTAGGCCGGGCTAGTGGTCGTCAGCGGTTCGCCACGTCGAGAGCGACGCCGGCCAGCCTGTCGGTTGTGGTCATCATGCTGCACCTTCAATGAACTGAGCCGAGTCGAGATACTTGCGGCCAGGGGTGCCGGCGAGTCGCACCACCGAATCGAACATGCGCATCGCCTCGGGAATGTTCCCGCCGCTCAGATGCCCCCTGCCTACAACGGCCCTAACCTTCATCTCCGAACGGGTCTCGTTGATCTCGTCCAGAATGGCGCAGGCGGCTCGCATGACATCTCCGGTGTCGGGATGGGTCCGCCCGACATTCAGAAGGGCGCGCTGCAACTCGCACAGCGTGATGCCGCCCAACTGAATGGTCGGTGTGGAGGCTTCAGCAGGGACCCCCAACCGCGCATGCCCTGCTTCATTACCGACCACCGGCCAGGCGCTGGATTGGTTCGTCATGCAGCCATCTCCGGCTGGTCTCTGAATTGGCGCAACTCGCCGAGGCTAATGCCAACCCTCTGAGAGAGTCGCACGAGTTTTTCGTCTGGTGCATTTGCGCCAACAACGGCGTATGTCGGGCTATCAAACCACTGCTCGCATCCGGCCTGTTCGTCTGTCCACAGGATGCCAAGGCGCGAATCGCCCGGGCGGACAACAAACACTCGTTCATCGCTAAAATCGTCAATAGCCATGATGTGAATCTCCTTTTCACGTTGCGGTCAGGGGCGGCGCGGTGGTGAGAGACCGTGCCGGCCCGCTTGCCTGAAACCGTCAGGCGGCGGTGGTGCCCTGTTGCAGCGGGATCACGTCTCCCGCCTTCTGGATGGTGTCGCAGTGCCTGGCCCACTCGGCCATCATCCTGCGGCGCTTCTCAAAGAGGTCGCCGCGACGGTAGGCCGCCTCAACCTCATTCGAGATGGTGTGCGCAAGGGCTTGCTCGGCCACCTCGCGCGGGTATGCGGTGCGCTCGCCAACCCAGTCGCGGAACGTCGAGCGGAAGCCGTGGGGGACGGCATCAACGTTCATGCGGCGCATGACGGCGGTCAAGGTCATGTCGGACAACTGTCCACCGCGCGGAGCTGGGAAAACGAGCGAGCATCCATCAATCTGCGGCAGGCTGCGCAGAATCTCGATAGCGCGTTGCGAGAGCGGCACGCGATGCAGCCGGCCGGCTTTCATGCGCTCGGGCGGCACCGTCCAGACGCCGGCCTGCAAATCCACTTCGTCCCACGTCATGCCGCGCACCTCACCCGAACGGGCAGCGGTCAAGATCAGAAATTCAAGGGCGCGCGCCGCCATCCCGTCACGCTGACGCAGATCACGAACGAAGGCCGGCATGTCATCTATCGGTAGGGCGCGATGGTGTTTGACCTTGGCGGTCTTGCGTGGAGCCGGCAGCAACTTATCAAGGTGTCCGCGCCAGCGGGCCGGGTTCTCACCGTGCCGATAGCCTCGAACGGTTGCCCAATCGAGGATTGATTCAATCCGACCGCGCAGTCGAGTGGCTGTCTCGGTCTTGACCGTCCATAAGCTGTCCTTCTCCAAAATCGTCATGACGTGCGACAGGGCCACGTCGCGCACTTGGAGTTTGCCGATGGTGGGGAACGCATACGTTTCCAGCGTTGCCGACCACTGCGCCGCATGCTTCGCGTTCTTCCACTCCGGCGACTTCGCGTCGATGTACTTGCGCGCGCACTCTTCGAACGTGATTGCACTGCCACGAGCCGCCAGAAGGGCGCTGCGGGCGGCGGCGCGCTGCTCGATAGGGTCAATACCCATCGCGATGTCGTCCCGAGCCTTGCGGGCCTTCTCGCGGGCCTGGGCGAGCGTGACATCCGGGAATCCGCCTAGTCCCATGTCACGACGTTTGCCGGCAATCATGGATCGCAGCACCCAGCTACGGGCACCAGACGGCAGGACTTGCAGGTACAAACCGGCCACGCCTCCAACTGCGTGCATTCCGGTCTTGGTCAATCGCTGTACGGCGAGCGCGGACAGTTCCTGCGCTTTCTTCGGCATCGTTCCACCCATCCATCGTTACACCCATCAAAGAGTGTGCGACTGAACGATAGCATCTGATCTTAGGTGAAACAATATGGCGCAGTGACTACAAAGGGTTTGTGCTGATTCTGATACAACGTGATTGCATGCGGAGTTCTATTGCAGCGGACACCGCCTCCGCCAGAATCCGATCTGGCCCCGCGTTCGACGGGGCCGAATGCGGCAGACGCCCGGCTGTCGTCCAGGCCCTTGCTCCACGATATCTGCCCAAGTTTGAGCGGTTACAAATGGCGCACATGAGTGCGTTATTTCTGAGGAGAGTCCCATGAACTCCCTTACCAAGGACGCACGTCTGCACATCCGCTGCGATCAGGAGGTCCGTCACCTGCTCGACAAGGCGGCGGCCTACGAGAACATGAGCGTGTCGGAGTTCGTGCTCCGGCACGCCGTTGACCAGGCCCGCTCTGCGGTGCAGCGGCACGAAGCCATCACCCTGTCGCAGCAGGATTTTGCGGCCTTCCTGGCCGCCCTGGATGCCCCGGCTCAGCCCGCTCCGGCCTTGCAGCGGGCGTTTGCCCGCCACGCGAACCAGGTGCGCTGAGCTGAGTGGAGTACCGCATTCGTCCGCTGGACAACGAGGCCGACACCGCCAGTTTCCGGTGTGGGGAGGCGGCGCTGGATGAATATCTCCATCGCCATGCCAGGCAGGACGCCAAGCGCGGGGTGGGGCGGGTGTTTGTGGCAACGCCTGCCGACCAGGCCAGTGAGGTCGCAGGGTTCTACACCCTCAGCGCTGCCAGTGTCGCTGCCGAACAGTTGCCCGATTACCTGCGAAAAAAGCTGCCGCGTTATCCCGTTCCTGCGGCCCTGCTCGGTCTCGGCTTGCGGTGAGTGAAGCGGCGCAGGGGAAGGGCTTGGGTTCCATCCTGCTTGCCTTCCATATCAAATCTGCCCCCGCGTTCGTCGGGGGCGACAGCCCCGAAGCCGCCTCTTCTTTCCAGACTCAGCCGCCAGGAATCATCCCGCCAAGCCGCACTCGGCCAGGAACCAGTCGCGGAAGCGGCCCAATGCCTCGTCGTCGGCCTTGTCTTCGCGGTAGGCGAGGTAGTGGCGTGTCTCTTCCAGTTCCACTTCGTGTTCGACCGGCCGGACCAGCCGGCCCTGCTGGATCATGGGTGTCACCAGGTGGTCCCAGCCCAGGGAGATACCCTGATCGTCCATGCCGACATCAAGGACGCGCTGCTCGAACGCATGGCCGTGGCGGTCAAGGAGTGGAAGATGGGCAACCCGCTCGATCCGGAGCACCGGCTGGGTTCGCTCGTCAGCAAGTCGCACTTCGACAAGGTCCGTTCCTACCTCGACCAGGCGGCGGCGGAAAAGCTGCGTGTGGTCTTCGGCGGCAACGTCAGCGAAGGCAACTTCGTCGAGCCGACGGTGGTGGACGGCGTCGGGCCGGACAGCCTGCTGTTCGTCGAGGAAATCTTCGGGCCGATCCTGTCGGTCACGACCTTCAAGGATGTCGATGAAGCGATCGCGCTGGCCAACGACTCGGTCTATGGTCTGGCGGCCTCGGTCTACACCAGCAGCCTGAACAACGCGATCCGTATCTCGCGTGCGATCCGCGCGGGCGTGGTGACCGTGAACTGCTTCGGCGAAGGTGACATCACCACGCCGTTCGGCGGTTACAAGGAGTCGGGTTTCGGCGGTCGCGACAAGTCGGTGTGGGCGCATGATCAATACACCGAGCTGAAGACCATCTGGATCGACGTGCCAGGCGCCGGCTGACGCCGGTCGTGCCCCGCCCGGCGATGGTAGGCGTCGGCCGGCCGCGTCCGGGCGGGGCAGTCTGCTCCATAATCCCCAGCTTTTTTGCGGTCCGGCGCTCCGGCGGCCTGAGGGCCCGAGGCCGTGGTTTTCACCGGGCCGAATTCGTCACACTCCCGACCATGGACAAGGCAGCATGAACAAGAACAAGGCAACGCTCATCGGCTTCATCGCGATCCTGTTGTGGGCGTCGATCGTGGGCCTGATCCGCGGCGTCAGCGAGAGCTTCGGCGCCACCGGCGGCGCGGCGCTGATCTATACCGTCGCATCGGTGTTCCTGATCTTCAGCGTCGGTTTCAACCGGCTGAGCAAGGTGCCGCCCAAGTATCTGCTGTGGGGCAGCCTGCTGTTCGTGTCCTACGAGCTCTGCCTCGCGTTGTCCATCGGCTATGCCAACACCGGCCGGCAGGCGATCGAAGTCGGCATGGTCAACTACCTGTGGCCGACCTTCACGCTGATGTCGGCGATCCTGTTCAACAAGCAGAAGGCCAATTTCCTGGTGGTGCCGGGTTTCCTGCTGTCGATGGCGGGCATCTGCTGGGTGCTGGGCGGCGACCAGGGGCTGGACATCGCCAGCATGATCGCCAACGTCCAGGACAACCCGCTGAGCTACGGGCTGGCCTTTGCGGGGGCGGTGATCTGGGCCGCCTACTGCACCGTGACCGCACGCATCGCACAAGGGCACAACTGCGTGACGCTGTTCTTCATCCTCGTCGCGGTGGTGCTGTGGGTCAAATACCTGCTGATGGGCGGCGGTGAGATGGATTTCAACCTGCGTTCGGTCATCTATCTGGTGCTGGCCGCGTCGGCGATGGGTTTCGGCTACGCGGCCTGGAACGTCGGCATCCTGCACGGCAACGTCACGATTCTTGCCGGCGCGTCCTATTTCATCCCGGTGCTTTCCGCCGCGCTCGCCGCCTTGCTGCTGAGCGCGCCGCTTTCGTTCGCCTTCTGGCAAGGCGCGGCGATGGTCTGCATCGGTTCGATCCTGTGCTGGCTGGCAACGCGCAGCAAGGCATCGGCGCCGGTTGCAGAGAAGGCGGGACAGAGCGCCTAGCGCCCAGCCCTTCGATTCGCAGCTTTGCGGTGCCAGGGGTGCGCCGGCTCGACCGGCATGCCTATTCCATAAGCATTTAAGCCGCCCGTTCCGCAACGCCTGCCCCGACAGCGGGGTCGGGCGGGGGCTTTCGCATGCCTGGACAATTGCTGCATCAACCTGAAACGAGGAGGAGAAACCATGAACGAGCAATACACAGTCAAGACGGCCTGCATGCCGTACCGCCTGTCGGCCATCGGTGCTGCAATGCTTGCGGGCAGCGTGCTCGGCGCAGTACCGCTTCTACGGCAGTGCCTACCCCTACGGCTACACCAGTAGGATCGGGCGCATCAACTTCCCCGAGTGGGCCTGGGTCGGCTACAAGCTCGGCGACGACACCCGCGTCGTCGCCGGCATCAACCAGATCCCCTTCGGCGTGCTGCCCTACGTCAGTAGCACCTTCTACCAGACCATGGTCAACGCCATCGGCCTGGAGGACGTGCATAACCTCGGCATCAGGCTGCAGCACACCGCCGGCCCCCTGGATGTGCAGCTGGGCTTCTACCCCACCGACGGCGGCAACTGGAGCGGCACCTCGCGGGACCGCCTGGAGCGGAGCGCCGCGGACCCAGGCGCGCTCCTCTCAGGATGTGATACAGAAATTCAGCTTGACCAGAATTAAAGTATCATTTCTAATAAAAGGAATTCATTCCTTTATAGGAAATTCAGGTTTAACCAGGGCCAGCTAGAGCCTTGCCAGAACTTCGAGTGCAAACCTGAAAGGCTGCGTGGCGCCCGACCTCAAGTCGAGCGTCACGCAGCGCCGCTGAGCCCCGGACCGCTGGGCACGGCGGGTTGGTGTGCAAAAAATAACGAAGAGCAGTAACCACCACAGGAGACAGACAAGCATGAGAAGGATAAAGAATATCGCCGCCGCCATCTCACTGGCACTCACAGGCGCCCTCGTGGCCGGCTGCATGGGCAATGCCGGCGGCCACCCGGCGGAGGACCGCATCACGATCATCCGCGACGGCTACGGCGTGCCGCATGTGTACGCCGATACGACGCGCGATCTGTTCACCGGCTACGGTTACGTCATCGCCGAGGATCGCCTGTACCAGATGGAAATGGCGCGCCGCTCGGTCATCGGCACGGTCGCGGAGGTGCTCGGCGAAGCCTACGTCAACCATGACGTCTCCACTCGCGCGCTGTTCGATCCGCAGGACATCCAGCGGCAGATCGATGCGCTTGGCGCCGATGACTTCGCCATCCTCGACGGCTATGCCAGCGGCTTCAACCGGCGCATCGATGAGGTGCTTGCCGACAAGGCTCGGCTGCTGCCCAGGCAGTTCATCGATGCCGGCTTCGAGCCGACCAGATGGACGCCCTACGACGTGGCGATGCTCTACGTCGGCACCATGGTCAATCGCTATTCGGGCTCGTCGTCGGAAGTGTCGAACTACCAGGCATTGAGCTCGCTGACAGGCAGCTACGGAGACAGTGCAGGGCGCGCGCTTTTCGACCAGATCTACTGGCTCGAGGACGAGCACGCGCCCACCACCGTGCCGCGCAACGAGACGGTCGCCATGAAACGCGATGAAGCCGGGACGGCCGCGCAGCAGATCGCCGTTGCCGACAACGCATCCGCGACGGACGAGAAGGCGTCGTCCTTGTCCGGCCATCTCGCCCGTCTGCGCCCGCTGTCCGCCGACTGGAAGGGCATGGAGCTCGCCGGCTCGATCGTCGGCGGTACCTGGCCGGATGCTCGCCCGACGACCAGCAACATGTGGATCATCGGCCCCGACAAGACCGACGACGGCTCCACCATGCTGCTCAACGGGCCGCAGTTCGGCTGGTTCAATCCGGGCTACGTGTTTGCCGTCGGCCTGCACGGCGCCGGCTTCGACATCGTCGGCAACACGCCTTTCGCGCTGCCGGTCATCCTGTTCGGCACCAACGGCAAGATCAGCTGGGGGGCGACCGCGGGCCCGCTCGACGTCAACGACATGTATCAGGAAACCCTGGTCCCCGGCGACAAGACCGCCTACTTGCACAATGGCACCGTGCAGCGGATGAAAGTGAGGACCGAGCTCATCAAGGTAAAGGGCAAGCCGGACACGACGACGGAGGTGTATTCCACCGTGCACGGCTTCGTGACCAGTTTCGATCCCGGCAACAATACCGCCTACACCAAGAAATCGAGCTGGGCGGGCTTCGAGGTGCAGTCGCTGATCGCCTGGATCCGCTCCACCCAGGCCGGCAACTGGGAGGAGTTTCTCGATCAGGCGAGCAGGATGGCCCATACCATCAACTGGTACTACGCCGATGCGAAGGGCAACATCGGCTACGTTTCGCCAGGCTACCTGCCCAGGCGACCGGCCAATCAGGACGTGCGCCTGCCGGCAAGCGGTGCCGGCGACATGGAGTGGGAAGGCTTCCACCCGTTCAGCAGCAACCCGCAGGTCTTCAATACGGCGCAGAAATATGTCGTCAACTGGAACAACCAGGCCGGCCCCGGCACGCTGACCGATTTCGGCAATTATTCAATCGTCGACCGGGTCAACGAATTGTCCAGCCGTATCGAGGCGAAGCCGAGGCTGAGCCGCCAGGACGTGCTGGACCTGAACAGGGCGGGCTCGTTCGCCGATCTCAATGCCCGCTATCTGCTTCCCACGCTGATCGACGCCACGACCGATCTGCCCGCCGGTTCGATGGCGCGCATCGTGCGCGACCATCTCGCCGCCTGGAACTGGGAGAGCGCCGATGCGGACGACGATGGCTACTACGATGATGCAGCGGCTACCTTGATGCGCAAGTGGGTGCCCGCGCTGCTCGAGCGTGTGCTCAAGGACGATCTGCCGGCCGAAGTCTTCGCACGCTATGCGCCGGCGGGCTATCCGGCTGCGGGCAACCCCGGGAGCCCGCGCCCTGCAGCTGGCCTGAAGCTGGTCTACAACGCGATGCTTGGCGCCGGAGCCGGCGTGCCGCAGACCGTCGACTTCTTCAACGGCGAGGCCCCGGCTGCGGTGCTGAAGGAAACCTTCCTTGCTGCGGTCGCTGCGCTCGAGGATCAGTTCGGCAGCAATCTCGCGGACTGGAAGACGCCGGTTGCGACCCATCTTTTCAGGCCGCAGAACTTCCTCGGCATCCCGCAGGCCGGCGCGGACGAGGGCATCGAGCTCGCACCGTTCATGAATCGCGGCACCGAGAACAACCTGGTGGTGTTCAAGGGCGGCAAGGCGGTGAGCCTGTGCACCGTGGCGCCTCCGGGTCAGAGTGGCTTTGTCGACCCGAATGGCGTCAAGTCTCCCCACTACGCCGATCAACTGGAGCTGTACAAGTCCTTCGGCTGCAAGGAAGAGCATCTGAGCCGGGAAGCGGTACGCGCCGACGCCAGAAGCGTCAGGACGCTCGACTGATTCCGCCGGCAACGGAGGGAAGGTATCGGCTATTGCTTCTGGAGAGGGGGCGCCTGAACCGCCTCAGCCGCCCACCGCAACGCCGAACAGGTGGCCGATGCCGTAGGTGATGCCGGCCGCGCCAAGGCCGATGGCCAGTTGGCGCAGGCCGGAAAGCAGCGGATGCTTGCCGGTGAAGACCGCGATGGCCGCGCCCAGTGCGAACAGGCCGGTGGCCGAGGCGATCAGGCTGGCGAGCACGAGCTTGTCGTCGCCGACCAGGAACATCGGCAGTGCCGGGATCAGCGCGCCGACGATGAACACCAGGAAGGACGACATCGCGGCGGCCATCGGCGAGCCGCCGAGATCGTCCGGGTTGATGCCCAGTTCCTCGCGCACCAGGGTTTCCAGCGCCGAGTCCTTGTCCTTGATCACCCGTTCGGCGATCTGGCGTGCTTCCTCGGCGCTGAAGCCCTTGGCCTGGTAGATCAGGGTCAGCTCTTCCTGCTCCTCGGCGGGGACTTCGGCGAGTTCCTCGGCTTCGCTGGCGATCTGCCTTTCCTGCAGTTCGCGTGCGCTCTGCACCGAGATCCATTCGCCCATCGCCATCGAACAGGCACCGGCCAGCATGCCGGCCAGCGCGGTGGCGAGCAGGGTCTGCACGCTGGCGGCCGAGCCGGCCACGCCCATCAGCAGGCAGAAGGTCGACACCAGCCCGTCGTTGGCACCGAGCACCATCGCCCGCAGGTTGTTGGCGGCGCCCGCGCCGTGGCGGCCTTCCAGGCGGGAATAGACCGCACCGTTCCAGCCGCGGCTGGAACGGCTGGCCAGCAGCGACAGCATGCGCGCGTGCGAGCGCTCCTGCGCCGGCAGCGAAGTGCCTGCGGCTTCCTGCTGCCTGTCGTACATCGTGCGGTTGCGTGCCTCGTCGTCGGCCACCAGCGGCAGCACGCTCTGCGCGCCGAAACGGCGGCTGGCCCAGATCAGTACCCGGGTGCGCCAGCCGAGGCCCTTGGGCAACTGGCCGTCCGCCTGCTCGATCCGCCGCCGCCAGAACTCCGCGTGGGTTTCCTCGACCCGCGCCAGCCGTCGATAGACTTCGGCGATCTCCGGCTGGGGTTCGGCATCCGCCATCGCCCGGTACAGGGCCGCGCTGTCGGTTTCGTCGCGGTAGTTGGCGATGAATCGCGCCACATCCTGTCTGCCTGCCATCGAAGAGGCCGCTCCCTTCAAGAATCCTGCCCGACATGATGCATCACTGCGGCGGCTCCGCGAATCTCGTGTCGGTGGCCGCGTGCGCAGAGGACGGCAGGGCAGGGCCGACAGCACCGGCGCTGCCGCGGGTAGGGCCGTGATGGCAGAATGCTGGCTTCGCCCGCCGCACACGCTCCGTTCACCGCCTTTTTCATGTCATCGATCACCTCATCCCGTCCCGTCGCCATGCTCTGCCTGGCATCGAGCATGGCGCTCGTCGGCAGCTACGTCGCGCTGAGCAAGCCGCTGGCGGCGACTTTTCCGGTCATGCTGCTGGCCTGGCTGCGTTTCGGCATCGGCGGGGCCGCGATGCTGGGCTGGCTGAAGCGCCCGGCGGACGAGGAACCGATGAGCGGACAGACCCGCCGGCTGCTGTTCCTGGAATCCTTCCTCGGCAACTTCCTGTTCACCATCTGCATGATCACCGGTGTCAGCCTGACCAACGCGCTGACCGCCGGCGTGGTGATGGCCTCGATTCCCGCCGTCATCGCGCTGATGAGCTGGGGCTTCCTGCGCGAGCGCATCAGCCCGCGTATCTGGCTGGCCATCGGCTGCGCGGTGCTCGGCATCGCGCTGCTGGCGATCGCCGGGCATGGCGGCGAGGCTGGCGCAGCGGGAAGCGACGAGGGCAGCGGCCGTGCCCTGCTGGGCAAGGCCTTGCTGCTGGCGGCGGTGGTCTGTGAAGCCTCCTATGCGGTGATCGGCAAGAAGCTGACCGGCAAGCTGAGCGCCAAGCGCATCACCGCGCTGATCAACCTGTGGGGTTTCGTGCTGTCGACGCCGTTCGGCCTTTATCTGGCATGGAGCTTCGATTTCGGCGCGGTCACGCCCGGCGTGTGGCTGCTGCTGCTGTTCTACGCGCTGGCCGCCTGCATGTGGACGGTGTGGCTGTGGATGACCGGCCTGAAGACCATCCCCGCCGCGCAGAGCGGGGTGTTCACCGTGATGCTGCCGATTTCCGCCGCCATGGTCGGGGCGCTGGTGCTGGGTGAAGCGCTCAACGGCACCCAGGTGCTTGCGCTGGGCGTAGCCGTGCTCGGCGTGCTGCTCGCCACGCTGCCGACGCGCTGGCTGCGGGCGCGGTAATGGCTGATTGAAAACACGCCGTGGCCTTGTTGCCGCCTGATTGCGGTAGTAGTATTTCAATACCTCAATGCAGAGTGCTCGCCATGCCCAACCTGTCAGTCAAGCTCGATGAAGCCACCCGCCTGCGCTTGCACGATGCCGCTGCGAGCCAGGACATGACGCCGCATGCTTTCATGGTCAAGGCCATTGACGCGGAGCTGGAAAGAACGGAGGCGCAGAATCGCTTCGTGGCTCGTGCGCTGCGCGTGCGTGAAGAAGTGATCAACAGCGGCCGGGTCGTGGACGGCGCCGCCTTTGCCGATTATCTGCGCGCCCGGGTGCGAGGCGTGGTGCTACCCAGGCCGGAAGTGCAGTTTTTGAAGACCGAGGACTCCGGCGCATGACCTGCTGGCTGCTTGCGCCGGAAGCAGCCGACGATCTGGAACGCCTCGTCGATTTCCTGCTGGAAGCCGAACCTTTGCATGCGGTTGAGACGGCCGATCTGATTCTCGATGCGCTTTCCATCTTGTCGCAGCATCCGCGCATCGGCCGCCCTTTACCCCAGGGACTCCGCGAACTCGTGATCTCTCGCGGCCATACCGGTTATTTGGCGTTGTACAGCTACGATGACCAGGCCGATAGCGCCATAGTGCTGGCCATTCGCCATCAACGCGAACAGGATTACCACTGAGAGTCTGAGAGTTTTTCGCCGCGGTGATTTGGACCTGCCACTGGCTTACCATGAGACATGACTGATCCGACCCCCCGGCGAAGCAGCGAAGAGTCTGTTCGAGGATCTGCCAGCGGTTGATGAGCGGCAGGCGGCAGTGGCGCAGCAGGCCCGAGAAGCGGCCAGGCGGCAAGGGCAGGCGCGACTGCTGCAGTCCAATCGCCAGCAGGTCGAGCTGCGGGCGAGCGACCTGGAATCGTTGCTGGGCGAGGATCGCCCCGGCCTCGTCTGCCGGCCCTGTTCGCCAAGCCACGGGGCTTCGGCCCTCGGCGGTCGAATGCTTCTCAAGCTCTGAAGAAAGGAGCGGCGAGCGTGAGCATCATCCTGCGCGAAATCTACGACCGCCTTCCGGATGTCGTGCAAGTTCCCGAGCATCTTCGTCAGCAGCGCGGCGAGGTCATCATCCTGCCCTTGGATGACGAAGCAGCGCCCCGGACTGCATCCGACAGTGCCCGCAGGCAGGCCCT
Organism: Thauera butanivorans; assembly: GCF_048398245.1. Lineage (NCBI taxonomy): Bacteria > Pseudomonadati > Pseudomonadota > Betaproteobacteria > Rhodocyclales > Zoogloeaceae > Thauera > Thauera butanivorans. The sequence continues at coordinate 3,035,948 of NZ_CP183038.1, read as the reverse complement.
GCTATCTGCCTGGAATTGCATCACGCCAGCACGGTCCATCGAGTCCATTGACCGTGATGTGTCAGCAATGCGTGATGAATGGGCTGACCGCACAAGCCCTGTTGAACCAGATGCAGGAAGTTGCGCTGGATGAAGCCGTTATCCTTGAAACCATCAGGTTGCGCGAAACACATCGAATCAAACTGCCGGATGCCATCATTGCTGCTTCGGCGCTGGCTCATGGCCTCCGCTTGATGACTCGCAACGTAGCCGACTTCAAAAGCACTGGCGTGCTTCTGCTGAACCCCTGGGAAGAACAATCCTCCCCTTGACGGTGCAGGAGCACACTGGCCGTACCCTGCTGGGCAAGGTCTTGCTGCTGGCGGCGGTGGTCTGCGAAGCCTCTTATGCGGTGATTGGCAAGAAGCTGACCGGCAAGCTCAGCGCCAAGCGCATCACCGCGCTGATCAGCCTATGGGGTTTCGTGCTGTCGACGCCGTTCGGCCTTTATCTGGCATGGAGCTTCGATTTCAGCGCGGGCATGCCCGGCGTGTGGCTGCTGCTTTGTCTGGCGAGCAGGGGCGATATTCAGTCGCACACATCATCCCGGCTCGTCGATTGGCACGCTCCCCCCTGTCTTCACCTGGTTCATTGAGACCAGGGTCTTGAAGCTCTTCACATTCTTGTTGTCCAGGAACAGGCGGCGGCTCAGCTCCACGTACTGCGCCATGTCGCGTACCAGAAAGATCAGCACGAAATCGCATTCACCGGCCACGTAGTAGCACTGCTGGACCTGGGGGCAGTTCCGGAAACTGTGCTGGATTTCATCCAGCAGGTCGGTGCGTTCGCTCTCGACCTTGACCTCCACGATGATGGTCAGCGGATAGCCGACCGCCTTGGGATTGACGTAGGCGGTGTAGCGTTCGATGACGCCGGCTTGTGCCAGCAATCTGAGCCGCCGGTTCACGGCGGCCGTCGACAGGTTCGCTCGTTCTCCGAGCTCGCCCTGGGTGATGCGGGCGTTCTCCTGCAGTGCGGACAGCAATATCCGGTCGTAAGCGTCCAGTTCATGAGGCATGTTGAATTTTTTTCCGCTAAACGGGGAAAGTTTGATCGTACGAACGGATTTTATGCCTGTTTTTCATATAAATATTTTTTATATATGAATATTATTTTTATGGGCGCCGATGCTTCGGTGTCTATCCGAATCGCCTTAGGAGACAAGCTATGCTGATTGCTAATGAACGCGCCATCCGCGCACCATATCCCTCTGACCTTCGCTCGATCATGAACATCGAGCGTGCCCACGAAAGTCGTCAGTGGTTGTCGCACTGGAGCGAGATCGCACCTGCTGCGACGCCGCTCCATGACCTGCCTGAGCTGGCGGCGCAACTCAAGCTTGCGCGCGTCAGCGTCAAGGACGAGTCCGCGCGCTCGCCGCTGGGCAGCTTCAAGGCCCTGGGCGCACCCATCGCATTGGTGCGCCAGATTCTGCGTCTGCATCCCGGTTTCGAGCCGACAGCGGTGTTGAGCGGCCGCTACGCCGAGCAGTTGAAGGACTACACGGTGATCAGCGCGACCGACGGCAACCATGGCCGCGGTCTGGCTGCCGCTGCCCGTGATGCGGGCTGCCGCTGCGTGATCGTGCTGCACGCCAACGTGAGCATGGAGCGCGAACAGGCCATTGCCGCCCATGGTGCGCAGATCGTGCGCATCACGGGCAATTACGACGAGTCGGTGGAGGAGGCTGCACGCCTGGCGGCTGCCAACGGCTGGCAGGTCGTGTCCGACACCTCGTACGAAGGCTACGAAGAGATTCCGCGTGACGTGATGCAGGGCTACGGCACGATCGCGGAAGAAATCGTCGAGCAGTCGGGTGCTCGCCCGGACGAGGCTGGCCCCTTCACGCATGTCTTTCTGCAAGGCGGCGTGGGCGGCATGGCTGCCGGGGTGGCGAGCTATTTCTGGGAGTTCCACGGTGTCCAGCGCCCCCGTTTCATCATCGTGGAGCCGGCCCAGGCGGACTGCCTGATACAGAGTGCGATCCAGGGGGGCGCGGCCAAGGCGACGGGTTCGGTGGATTCGGTGATGGCGGGCCTGGCCTGCGGAGATACCTCGCCGCTGGCCTGGAAGTTCCTGCAGCCCTGCATCGATCACTTCATGACCATCGAGGACGGTCAGGCAGTCGAGGCCATGCGGGTGCTGGCCAAGGGCAGCCTGCGCGATATCCCCATCGTGGCCGGCGAGTCCGGTACCGCAGGTCTGGCGGCGCTTCAGCAGTTGCGGGCCGATTCGGCCTCGTCTGCCGAGATCGGGCTGGATGCCGCTTCGCGGGTACTCGTCATCAATACCGAAGGGGCGACTGCGCCGAAGGTGTACGAGGAGCTCGTCGGCGAGAGCGACCGCGCGGTGCTCGAGCGCCAGGCTGCCTGGTCTGCTGCCCGGTAGGCCATATCCCCGAAATCACACGCCATCAGATTATTCGAGAAGGAGACGCACCATGCATGTCGATAACGAACTGAGCACCGAAATGGTGAAGTGGCGGCATCACCTGCATCAGCATCCGGAAACCGGCTTCAACGAGTACGACACGGCTGCTTACGTGGCCAATGCGCTCGAGCAGATGGGTCTGGAAGTGCATCGCGGTATCGGCGGTACGGGCTTGGTGGCCAGCCTCGCGGTGGGCGACGGCAAGGGTGTGATCGGCCTGCGCGCCGACATGGATGCCCTGGCGATGACCGAGACAGCAGAGGGCCGGGCCCATGTTTCTCGCAACGCCGGCTGCATGCATGGCTGCGGGCATGATGGGCACATGGCGATGGTGCTGGGGGCGGCGAGCATCCTGACCCGCAGCCGCGACTTCAATGGCACGGTGCGCTTCATCTTCCAGCCTGCCGAAGAGCATGGCCGCGGCGCCAACGCGATGATCAAGGACGGCCTGTTCGAGCACTTCCCGGTGGACGAAATCTATGGGGCCCACAACATCCCCGGCATGCCGGTGGGCCACATCGCCACCCGTGTGGGCGGCATCATGGCCAGCGAGGACAATTTCGTCATTCGCATCCGTGGCGTCGGCGGTCACGCCGCGCGGCCGCAGATGGCCATCGATCCCCTGGTGGTGGCGGCGGAAATCATCCTGGCGCTGCAGACCATCGTTGGCCGCTCGGTCGATCCGGCGGATTCCGCAGTGGTTTCCTGCACCGAGATCCACAGCGATGGCATCCGCAATGCGATCCCGACCAATGTCGAGATCAAGGGCGATACGCGCAGCTACTCGCCCAAGGTACAGACACTGCTGGAGCGGCGCATGCGCGAGCTTTGCACGGGCATTGCCAGCGCCCATGGCGCGAGCTGCGAAGTGGAATACACGCACGAGTTCGTGCCGACGGTGAATTGGCCGGAGTGCACGCCGGTGGCGGTTCGCGCTGCGCAGGCCGTGGTCGGCGCAGACAACGTCGACGGCAACATTGCACCGATGATGATTTCCGAGGACTTCGGCGCCTTCCTCAAGGTCGTGCCTGGCGCTTTCGCGTTCATCGGCAACGGCACGGGTGACGCCACCGGCGGCGTACCCCTGCACAACTCGAAGTACGACTTCAACGACGAGATCCTGCCCATCGGTGCCCGCTACTTCGCCGAGATCATCCGCACCCGCCTCCCGGCGTAAGACAACTCCCCTTCCTGCGTTTTTTTCCAGCCCGCGCTCCACTCCGGAGCGCCGGGAGGAGCCTCCTTTTGCCTGTCATGGAGATCGACAGCACATGAAAGACGACATCAAGACCACTACGGCGCCTGCCGCCATCGGACCGTATTCCCAGGGCGTTGCATACGGAAACCTGGTTTTCACTTCCGGCCAGTTGCCCATCGATCCTCGCACCGCCCGGATCGAAAGCGAGGATATCAGGGAGCAGGCCCGGCAATCGCTCGAAAACGTGAAGGCGGTATTGGAGAGCGGCGGCGCATCGCTGAGGACAGTGATCAAGACCACCTGCTTCCTCGCCGACCTGAAAGACTTCGCGGCATTCAACGAGGTCTATGCCAGCTACTTCGGCACCAGCGGTGCGCCTGCCCGCTCGTGCGTGGAGACTTCGCGGCTTCCCGCGGATGCGCGCATCGAAATAGAGGCCATTGCCTATCGGCAAGCCTCCTGACGCCGGGGAGGCGGGTGCTGAAGAACTACATGTAAAAAACACGCGCCCCATGAATTTGCCGTCAGCGAATTTCGGGCGCATTCGGAGAAAACGCCGGTGCATCGGCGTATGCATCGGCAGGAGACAAGCATGCAAATCGATTCCGCGGCGGTAGGCCGCCAAATCCCTCTATCCTCCCAGAAATGGCATTCCCAGGACACGGTCTGGATGCTGGGGATGTTCGGCACTGCCATTGGCGCAGGCGTCCTGTTCCTACCCATCAATGCCGGCCTCGGCGGCATCGTGCCGCTGATGATCATCACCGCGCTGGCCCTTCCCATCGCCTACTATTCTCACCGGGCGCTGGCGCATTTTGCCCAGGCTTCGACCGCGGCAGATAAAGGCCTCATCGCTGCGGTCGAGGAGCATTTCGGCATCACGGCGAAACGGGTGATTGCGTCCATCTACTTCGCGACCATCTTCAGCATCCTGCTGATGTATTCGATTGCGGTGACGAATACGACGCTGAGCTTCATGGAGCATCAGATGGGGATCGAAGCTCCGTCCCGCGCGCTGGTATCCATCGTGCTGATCCTGGTATTGCTGGGAATCGTCAGCCTCGGGCAGGAGAAGACGATGCGGGTGATGAGTGCGCTTGTTTACCCCTTCATCGGCTCGCTGGTGGTGATTGCGCTTTATCTGATCCCCAAGTGGAATCTTTCGGTTTTCACCTCCTTTTCCGCGGAGAGCTTCGCCCTCGACACTTCCGCCCTGATGACGCTGTGGCTGACGTTTCCAGTGCTGGTCATGTCGTTCAACCATTTCCCGATCATTTCGCCGTTTGTCGTGGTGCAGAAGCAGACCTACGGCAGCGAGTGCGATCGGAAATGCGCCAGCATTCAGCTCCGCAGTTGCCTGCTGATGGTGGGAGTGGTGCTGTTCTTCGTCTATAGCTGCATCCTGAGCCTGTCGCCGGCAGATCTGCAGGCAGCCAAGGACCAGAATATCTCGGTGCTGTCCTACCTCGCCAATCGCTACAACACGCCGACAATTGCTTATCTGGCTTCGTTCATCGCCTTCGTGGGGATCAACAAATCCTTCCTGGGCCACTATGTCGGCGCCTACGAGGTCATGGAGGATGCGCTTGCAAAAGTCTCGGGCAGCCATGGCTGGGGATTGTCCAAACGTACGCGAAATGCCTTGATCCTGGCCTTCACGATTTCATGCTGCTGGATAGCCGCCTGGTTGAACATCAACGTGCTCAGCATCATCGAGAGCTTTGCCGGACCGGCCGGGGCGATCATCCTGCTGCTGCTGCCGATGTATGCAATCCATAAAGTGCCTGCTTTGGCGCCATATCGTGGGCGCATCAGCAATGTATTCGTCACCACGGTTGGCATGATCACCGTCTCCGCCATTTTCTACAGCATCTTGCGGTAAGCGCTGCCGCTTTTGCAGTGTGCCGTGGCGACGTCCAACGCTGGGCGTCGCCTGGAAAAAATTACCGGCTGAACAAAGCATGGGAGTCACCATGGAAACTTCGAATATTTTCTTGAACGCCGAGCAACTGCTCGCGCACATTCAGGCCCTCGCTGCCATCGGTGCGGACCCGGTGAACGGGGGACGTACCCGGCTTGCGCTGACCGATGACGAAAAAGCGGGCCGCGATTTGGTCGTGCAATGGATGCGGGAGCTTCAGCTCGAGGTGCGTATCGACCGCATCGGCAACATCCTTGGCATCTTGCATGGTGCCGACCAAGGAGCGGGCCTGCAGCCCTTGATGATCGGTTCGCACATCGACACGGTGTGCAATGCAGGGGCGCTGGACGGCTGCTACGGCGTTCTTGCCGGCCTGGCGGTCGTTCGTGCCTACCGGGCTGCAGGCGTGACGCCTGCGCGTGCGATCGTCGTGGCTGCTTTCACCAACGAGGAAGGGGTGCGGTACCAGCCCGACATGATGGGCTCGCTGACCTATGCGGGGGGAGCTTCGCTGCCAGCCATGCTCGATACCATCGGCTCCGACGGCACGCGTCTGGGTAACGAACTCGCGCGCATCGGTTACGCGGGTGACATGGAGCCGGGGGCGATCATGCCGCGGGAGTACCTGGAACTGCACATCGAGCAGGGGCCCATCCTGGAAGCCGAGGGGCTCGAGATCGGCGTGGTCGAAAACCTGCAAGGCATTTCCTGGCAGAAGATCACCGTGCATGGCACCGCCAACCATGCCGGCACCACGCCGACGCGGCTACGCCATGATGCAGGGTATGTCGCATCGGCCATCGTGGCATTCCTGCGCGAGCAGGTTGTGGCCGCCGCTCCGGACACGACGTTGGCCACGACCGGCTCGCTGCGCCTGGAGCCTGATCTGATCAACGTCATCCCGCGCAAGGCGAGTTTCACCGTGGATCTGCGTGATCCGGACGAGGCCCGCCTGCAGGCTGCCGAAAAGCAGCTGGCCGATTTCCTGCTGGAGATCGCTGAGCGCGAGGGGGTCGGGATCGAGACCGAGCGTTTGGCACGATTTGAGCCAGTGGTCTTCGATGCCGGTCTGGCCGATGAAATTGAAGCTTCGGCAAAGAGCTTCGGCTTCACGTACCGGCGCATGACCTCGGGCGCTGGCCACGATGCGCAGATGATTGCGCGCATTGCGCCGTCAGCCATGATCTTCGTTCCCAGTCGGGGTGGTATCAGCCACAATCCGCGCGAACACACCGACGATGCGCAACTCGTCAAAGGCGCGCAGGTACTGCTCGATGTGGTGCAGCGGCGTCTGAGCACTGGCTGACCAGTCGACCGCGGAGTCTCATCAGCTTGCATGATCGCCGGCATCAGCCCCACCAATGCGCCGACCGCCGGCGTGGTCGGAGCGCTGGTGCTGGGTGAAGCGCTCAACGGCACCCAGGTGCTTGCGCTGGGCGTGGCCGTGCTGGGTGTGCTGCTCGCCACGCTGCCGACGCGTTGGCTGCGGGCGCACTGATTGTTTTATTTAAAACAATATTTGTGCTATTCGAAACGTCATCCTATACTCAAGTCGCTGACCAATCACGCACAAGGAGTCAGGCATGGGTGCCGTAGCCAAGCGCGAAGTGAGCGCGTCACAAGACCGTGGTGCCCTGGCCAAGATGGTCATGGCCTTGTTCGACCACTGGAAGCTGAGCACCGAGGATCAGGCTGCACTGCTGGGTATCGCCGCCAGCAATCGTGCTGCCCTGTCGAACTATCGCAGCGGCAAACCGATCGGCACCAGCCGTGACCAGTATGAGCGCGTGGGCCACTTGCTGGGTATCCACAAGAACCTGCGCCTGCTGTTCCCGCAGAACCGGGACTTGGCCTACCGCTGGATGGGCACCCGCAACAAGGCCTTCGACAACCTGACGCCCGTCGAGGTGATCAAGGAGTGGGGTTTTGCGGGCCTGCTGATGGTGCGCGGCTACCTGGACCGGGCCCGTGGTGTTTGATCGACTCACGCTGGCCGACGTTCATCAGGATGTCGCCCGAAACATCGTGTCCCTGCGCCAGTCGCAGGATCTGTTCGATGACCTGACGGATGATCCCGCCGAGTGGCTGCTGGCGCAGAAGGTGGAAGACGAGGTCAAGCCGCCGCCATACCGATCCGGCACGCCGGTCATCGATCGCCCGTTCGAGGACGCCGAATGGTTCAACGCCATCATTTGGCCGTTCAAGCATTGGCAGTCCAGCCGGTTTTCCGATGGCAGCCACGGCGTCTGGTACGGATCGGAGTCGGTCGAGACCACGGTCCACGAGTCCTCTTACCACTGGTACCGGGGCTTGCTCGGCGATGCAGGGTTTGAGCGGATGGCGGTCATTGCCGAGCGCAAGGTGTATTCGGTGGCATGCGGCGCAGCCTTGCTGGATTTCCGCAAGGCAGCCGACGAACACCCGGATCTCCTGCATCCGTCGGATTATGGGTTCTGCCAGTCGGTGGGAGCCAGGATCCACCGGGAGGGTCACCCCGGCCTTCTCACCCGATCGGTTCGCCGGCCTGCCGGAGAGAACGTGGCCATCTTCAATCCAGGCGTGCTTTCCAATCCCAGGCACAACTGCCTGTTGACCTATCGGCTGGAAGGCGAGCGGATCGTGGTCGAGAGGCAGCCTGGCGTAACGTGGATCACTTTGAACATGGGCTGTGCCAATGCCAGGCGATGAGAAGCCCGGCGGCAAAGCGGTTTGATCCAGGCCGGAGCAGGCGTGTCCTTCGGCACACCTGTCCGCAGCGTGAACCGGGCGCATCCGCCGCATCGATCAATCCGCCGCCCAGACCTGCAGCCGGCCTGGCCGCCAGGCCGGCAACAGCGCCACTGCGGCCACCGTCCCGGAGGATGTATACGGCTTCGCGGATTTGGGGGTTGTCATGGCTGAGGCCGGAATGGGGAGCAATTCGGGTCGGGAGGCGAAAGATTCGTGGGGTGGTCACGGATTCAGACAGATGGAAATCGCCATCACCAGCAGCGTCAACGCCATGACCTCATAAGGCACGCCGCCATGCATGCCATACAGCAGACTGCCCAGCAGCGGCCCGACGATCATGCCCCAGCCATGCGCAGTCGCCACCGCAACAGCAATGGGTGCATGTTCAGTGCATGCTCGCCTGGCTGCTGTGCCTGCGTCATTCAAGCCGCCAGCAGGGCCTGCGCCTGCCGGCGCGCATCTTCCCGGTCATCCGCCAGTAGCAGCGGAAAGCCGTAGAGCTTCTGCACCGTGCGAAAGCGCCCGGCAAGCAGATCATGCAGCTCTTGCGTCGGCGCGACGTAGACATAGCCTTTGCAAAAGGCGCGCAGATCGCCCTTGCGTTGCTTGATCCAGATGGTGGCGCGTTTTTCGTCCTCGTGTGGTTCGTCGTCATGGTCGTGGCTGGCCATGCTCCAGATCACCGCGAACGGCTGGCGCTGCGCCAGCAGCGCGTCGAGCGCGCCCAGCACGCGGCCCACGCGGTCGGGCTCGTCCAGCTCGGGGAAGCGGATATGCGCCACGGGCCATTCGCTGACATCGGCCAGCGCGGCATCGGGGCGGAGAGTGGAAAAGTCGGGAACATTCATCAAAAGACCCTCATGTTTCATCTCATGTATTGCGCAGGCCGCGCAGCAGCCACGCCGACGAAAGCAGCAGCGCCGCAGCGCCCAGCCCGTAAAAAGCCTGCCAGCCCACCACGGCAACCAGCTTGCCCGTACCCACCGTCGCCACCATGCCCGCCAGCCTCGTGCCGCAGAACATGACCGCGTAGCTGGTTGCGGCCTGGTCGCCCTCGGCCCAGCACAGCATCAGCGTGGCATAGACCACCATCAGCGCGCCGACAATGCCGGCCATGCCGACGGTGCAGGCAATCGCCAGTGCGGGAATCCCGTAATGCCAGGCTGCCAGCAGCAGACCGACGCAAAGCAGCGCGGCAGCCGCCAGCAACGTCAATGCGCTGCGATGGCCGACCGTGCGCACCATCGGTGCAACGACCAGCGATGCCACCAGCAAGGCCAGTGGTTGCAGGGTGCCGACCAGCCACGCGATGCGCTCCAGCGGCACGCCCAGGTCCACCAGCATCACGCGGTTGTGGGCGCTCAATGGAAAGATCACGCTGCCAGCCACGGCCAGCATCGCCACGCGCCAGCGCAGCTGCGGCTGGCACAGGATGCCGAACATGCGGCCAACGCCGGCGGCCTTCCTCTGATGGGCCGCGTGGGCCGCGCTATCCGCGTGCGTCAAGCCGAGCACTGGCGCGAGTGACAGCGACAGGAAGGCGGCTACCGACAGAAACGTCGCCAGCCAGCCCAGGCTGCCCAGCAGACCGACGAACACGCCGCCACCGAGCATCGAGCCAAGCGCCAGCGCAGCGAGTTTCAGTGCCGCAGCAACCGGCTTCAGCGATTCGCCCGTCATCTCCACCGCCAGCGCATCCAGCGCCAGGTCCATCGTCGCCATCGCCACGGCAACGCCCAGCCCCAGGCCGAACAGCAGCGTCAGCGGTGCGTCCTCCAGCAAGGCAACGGCCACCACGCCCGCCACGGCCACGGCCTGCGCCGCGACGATCCAGCCGATGCGGGGCGACAGCCAGGGCAGCCGAATGCGATCGACCAGCGGCGCCCACGCGAAGGACAGCCCCAGCGGCAGGAACAGAACGTAGGTCAACGCGAGCTGGTCCAGCGGCATGCCGCGGGCGCGCAGCACGGGTGGCAGCCCGCCCTGCAGCAAGCCCATCATCACGCCGAAGCCGGCATACAGCGCGCCCATCGCAAGCATCATCAGCAGTGCGCGCCGGCGATCATCCACCGCTTCACCAGCCATATTTCAGCGTCGCGAGGAAGGTGCGACCCTGGCCATAGTTGCAGAAGTTCGCTGCATTGCAGGTGAAGTAGGCCTTGTCGAAGATGTTGTTCAGATTCAGTGCCAGCGTTGCGCTGCGCAGACTCGGGCTGATGCGACCCAACTCGTAGCGCAGCATCGCGTCGGCCACGCCGTAGCCGGGAATCTTCTGCGTGTTGGCCGCATCCGCATATGCGGAGCCGGAGACGCGCACGCCGCCGCCCACGGTCAGCCCCGCCAGCGCGCCGCCCAATCGGTAGTCTGCCCACAGCGATGCGGTGCCGTGTGCCACCGACACCGTGCGCTTGCCCAGATCCGTGCCGTTGCTGCGCGTGACTTTGGGGTTGATGGCTGCCAGCCCGCCGACGACATTCAGCCCTTTGACGGGGCTGAAGCGCGCCTCGAACTCCAGCCCGCGCGAGGTGACTTCACCCGTCTGCACGCGCGCATTGGGCAGCGGGGATTGAGGGTCGCTGGTGAGCACGTTCTGCTGCACCAGGTCGAACGCCGAAAGTGTGAAGAGCGCATCCGTGCCCTGCGGCTGGTACTTGAGGCCCACTTCATACTGCCGGCCCGTCGTCGGCTTGAACGGATCGCCATACGGATTGACCGTGACCGACGGGTCGAACGAAGTGGCGTAGCTTGCATATGGTGCAAAGCCGTTGTCGAAGTTGTGCATCAGCGCGGCGCGCCAGGTGAGCTTGCTGATGTCCTGGTCGGTGCGAGTGCTGGCCAGCCGGTTGTTGTTCTCGATGTTCACCCGGTCGAACCGGCTGCCCAGCGTCAGCCCCCAGCCGCCCCACTTGATCTGGTCTTGCACGTACAGACCGATCAGGCGTTGCGTGCGATCCGGGCTGGTCGATGCCGCGGGCCGCATGATGGCCTGGCCGTAGTCGGGCGTCAGGATGTCCAGCGTCGGCGCAGCGCCAAAGCCCTGGGTCTGCGTCCAGCGGTCGCGCTGCAAGTCCAGACCGATCAGCAGCTTGTGCGCCAGCGGGCCTGTTTGCAGATCACCCTGCAAATGGGAGTCGATGTTGACCGCGTTCATCTTCTCCCGCGACCACAGCGCGTAACGCGACAAAGTGCGGTAGTCCGCCTGCAGGCCCGATTGGCCAACCTGGCTCTGGTCCAAGTCCATGCGCCAGTAGCGCATGTTCTGCGTCAGTGACCAGCGTTCGTTGAAGCGATGCTTCAGCTCATAGCCGATGCTCGCCTGCGTGCGGTCGAACGCATTGAAATCGGGCGAGCCGTCGAAGAAGTCGGGCGGCAGCTTGCCGTACGGATTGGGCAGGATGGTGCCGCTTGACGGCAACGTGCCGTAGAAGCCACCGGTGGGATCGTGCTGGTACAGGCCGAACACGGTCAGCGAGGTGTCGGCATCGGGTTTGTAGGCGATCGATGGCGCGATGTAGAAACGCTCCTCTTCGGTCATCTGCACCGATGTGTTCGCCTTGCGCGCCAGAGCGGTCAGGCGATAGCTCAAGGTGCCATCCTCATCGAGCGCGCCGCCGCTGTCCCAGGTGATCTGCCTGCGTTGATGGCTGCCCAGCGACACGCTCACCTCGTGCAAAGGCTCTTCCGCCGGGCGCTTGCTCACCAAGTTGACGATACCGCCCAGCGGCGCCTGACCATACAGTAGCGAGGCCGGACCTTTGAACACCTCCACACGCTCGACGTTGTGCGTATCGATCTGCGGAATCAGGTATGACGCGCCGCGCGGCAGGCGCAGGCCATCGAGGTAATGGAAGGAGTCGAGCGCAAAGCCGATGCCACGAAAGGCAATCTGATCGAAGCGCGAAATATTGCCGCGAATGTCCGCCGCCACGCCCGGCGTGTAGCGCAGCGCCTGCACCACCTGCTGTGCGCCCTGGCTGTCCATCTGCTCGCGCGTGACGATGTTGATCGACATGGGCGTCTCGATGATCGGCGTGTCCGTTTTCATCGCCGTCATGCTTCGCTTGGCGACATAGCCCAGCACTGGGCCGGTGGCCTGCTCCTGCATGGCCTGCGCCGTCACTGTCACGGCGGCCAGTGTTGCATCCCCTTTTCTCACCGGCGCCGGCCGCACGCTCAGCGTGCCGCTTTCGGTGACGATCAGCTCCAGCCCGGTGCCGGCCAGAGCCTGGCGGGCGGCGTCGGTGGGGCTGTAGCGGCCACGCACCGGGGCGGCGGTCTTGCCGGCGATCAGCGCCGGATCGGCGGACAGGCGCTGGCCGCTGTCGCGGGCGATGCGGGCCAGGGTGTCAGCCAGCGGGGCGACGGGAAGATCCCAGGCGCGCAGGGCGGCGGCTTCGGCGGCGGTGGGGGCCGGTGCGGCGTTTTGGGCGGCGGCCGTCAGGCTGGCGAGGGCGAGCGATACGGCGATGGCGCAGTGCAGCAGACGGGGCCGGCGGGCGCTGGGGCGGTGCTTGCGGGTCATGGAGTCTTCTCGGCGGGTGTTGAACATGGGGCTGAACGCACGGGTTCAGTAGTCATGTCCAACGAGGCCGGCAAAACCCCTCATGGAAATTCGAAATTATTCGATTTCGCCGCGATGCTCGACCAGCGTAACCAGCGCGCCGTAGCGCCGGATGGCGATGGGCTGGGTTTCCGCCAGCGACAGCAGTGCGGCGTCAGGGTCGTCCAGCGGGAAGACGCCATACACGCGCAGCGCGGCGGCCTGCGGAGAGACGCGCAGGTAGCCGCGCTTGTAGGGGCGCAGCGCGTTGACGACTTCGCCCAGCGGCTGGTCGCGTACGTCGAGCTGGCCGCCGGCCCAGGCGGCGTGGGTGGCCGCGGAGGCGGCCAGGGGCTGGATGCGGGTGCCATCGAAGCACGCCGTGCTGCCGGCGTCGAACACTTGCTGCGCGCCGCTGGTGGCGGTGAGCTGCACGCGATGTTCGAGCACGGCGAGTTCGCTGTGGGTGTCGAGTTGCCGCACGCTGAAGCGAGTGCCGAGGGCGCGGGCTTGGCCGTGCAGGGTCTGCACGACGAGCGGGCGGGCCGGGTCGGGGGCGGTGTGGATGAGGATTTCGCCCTTGCGCAGGCGCAGCAGGCGCATGGATGCGCTGTATTCCACGTCGACCGCGCTGCGGGCGTTGAGCACCAAGGTGCTGCCGTCGGCGAGCTGCACTTGCCGGCGTTCCCCGGTGGCGGTGTGCAGGTCCGCGACCAGGGTGCCGAGCGGATGCTGGCGGTTCAACGCGTAGCCGCCGAGGCTCAGCAGGAGCAGGGCGGCGGCGCTGTTGCGCAGGGCCTTGCGGCGCTGGGGAGTGGTCAGTGCCAGACGGGCGGCGCGGCGCTGGCCGGGGAGATGGCTTTCCGCTTCGCGGAGGGTGGCGATGGGCTGGTGGAGCAGGCCGGAGATCGTCTGCCAGGCGTTGCGGTGGCGCAGATCCGCATCCAGCCAGGCTTCGAAGGCGCTGCGGTCTTCGGCGGTGGCGCTGCCGGAGTCGAGCCGCAGCAGCCAGTCGATGGCGCGTTCGGCGATGGGGTCGAGCTGTCTGGCCGGAGTGTTCATGGGCGCGTGGAGGAGGGCGCTTCGGTGATGCCGTTCGGTATGGCGTCGAGGCTGGCGAGGTAGCAGTGGGTGAAGGCCAGCTTGATGTCGCGTTCGATGGTGGCCAGGGAAACGCCCAGGCTGCGGGCGATTTCCACATGGGTCATGTCTTCCAGGCGGTTCATCAGGAAGGCCTTGCGGGCGCGCAGCGGCAGGTCGCCGAGCAGGCGGTCGAGGGTTTCGATGGCGTCGCGCACCAGGGCGTAGTCCTCGGCCGAGGGGGCGTAGTTTTCCGGCTGTTGGGCCAGGGCTTCCAGCCAGGCGTTTTCCAGATTGCGGCGGCGCCAGAAGCTGTACAGCACGCGCTGCGCCAGGGTCATCAGGAAGGCGCGCGGTTCGTCGAGCCTGCCGAGTTCGTGCGAGCCGAGCACGCGCACGAAGGTGTCCTGCGCCAAGTCGGCGCCCTGGTGGGTGCAGCCGACCTTGTGGGAAAGCCAGCCCCGCAGCCATTGGTGGTGATCCCGGTAGAGCAGGTCGGCGGTTTGTCGCAGCGAGGGCGGCGGGGTGTGCATGAAGAGCGCGGAGGCGGGCGATATCGGGTGATGATATTAAGAATTGTTCTTATCAACAAGCCGATCTGCCGTTCCGGATCAGGGCAGTCGCATGAAGCCTGTACGCTTTTCTCTCTCTGTTTACACAAAAAACCGCGCAATCGCGCCGGTTTCCCCGGCCAATTGCGCGGCTTCCCGCGTTTTTTCACCCATCTCCGCCAGGCCGCGATCTCAGCCTTCCGGTCCGATCACTCCTTCCAGTGTTTCCGCCGCCAGCACCGCATCGATCCAGCCTTCGAGCTGTCCCAGCGGCGCCCGCGCCAGTCGTTCCTCCGCCCAGGTGGGCAGTTCGCCGAAACGCAGGCGAAGCAGCTGACTCAACATCCGTACAGCCTCGACCCGCTTGCCTTTGAGCAAGCCTTCCTGCTCTCCCTTGAGCACCCCCTCTTGGCGGATGCCCTCCAGCCACTGGTCGATACGTTCGGCAAGCATGGTGTCGATCTCCTGCAGGTCATTCGGGGGTTCGATGCTCTGGCTCGCATCGAGTTTCGAGAGAATGGTCCGATTGTAGAACACCACGAAGGCCCGGCGCAGGCTGTCGAAGGCAGGGTCTTTGAGGTGTTCCGCCAGCGCCTGGGTCACTTCGCGGATGAACGGATCATCGGGCAGATGGGTTTCCAGCTCGATCAGTCGCGCCATCAGGTTGTCCGGCAGGCGCCGCAGTTCCTTCTCCGATACCCTCCCTTGGTCGAGCAGGTGATGGCGAAAGCGCGGGCTCCAGCGCGCCAGCCCGCCGGGCGCGGCGATCAAATCAGCGACTTCCTGCGTCGCAGCCTACTTCGGCTGTCCGTTGTAGAGCACCAGCGGGAAAACCGGCGGCAGCTTGCCGCCCGATTTGACCTGTCCTCCGCGAATCAAATCTTGGTACAGCAGGCAGACATAGGTCAGCAGGCGCAGCGCCATCCATCGACCGACATTGCCGTGGAAAGGGTCGGGGAGGGGAGTTTTCGTGCCCAAAAAGGCGACAGCGGTATTCGTGCGATTGTCCTGCGTTCCGGATGTGATGCCCGAATCGGCAGGTATCATCCCGTCCATGTCCCGCCTGATCCTCCTCAACAAGCCCTATGGCGTGCTGTGCCAGTTCTCCGGCGAGGCCGGGCAGGCCACGCTGAAAGACCACGTTCCGGTGCCCGGCGTCTATGCCGCCGGCCGGCTCGATGCCGACAGCGAAGGTCTGCTGCTGCTGACCGACGACGGCGCCTTGCAGCACCGCATTGCCGACCCGCGCCACAAGCAGCCCAAGACCTATCTCGTGCAGGTCGAGGGCGGGCCGGACGAGGCGGCGCTGGCGCAACTGCGCGCCGGGCTGGATCTGGGCGATTTCCATACCCGGCCCTGCGATGCGCGCCGGGTGGTCGAGCCGGAGTGGCTGTGGCCGCGCAACCCGCCGGTGCGCTTTCGCAAGACGGTGCCGACTGCCTGGCTGGAGATCGTGCTGCGCGAAGGCAAGAACCGGCAGGTGCGGCGGATGACGGCGAAGATCGGCTTTCCGACCCTGCGGCTGATCCGTGTGGCGATCGGGCCGTGGCGGCTGGACGGCCTGCAGCCGGGGGAGTGGCGGGAGGTGGCGGTGCCGGATCTGCCTGCCGCGGATAAAACGGGCAGGGCGGGTCGAATTGCTGGGAAACCTGTTGCCAGCGGGCGTGCCAGGCCGGCCGGGCGGGGTGGCGGAACGATGCGCACGGCGGATTCGCGTTCCCGGTCTGGCGTTGGCGCGGGTAAGATGCGTCGCGCTGACAAGGGTCCAGGCAAAGGAGCGAAAGGATGACGCGGATGGCGGTTTTCTGGAAGGCGGCGCTGGCAACCGGTATGGCCTTGTCGTCGGGCGCCGGGCTGGCGGACGTGGCGATGCCGGTGGCGGAACTGGGGGCAGGCATGTACCGGATCGAGGCCGAAATCGCTCATACGCCGCAGACGCGCCAACTCGGCCTGATGAATCGCAAGTCCATGCCGGCGCAACGGGGCATGGTGTTCGTGTTCACCCAGGACGCGACCCACTGCATGTGGATGAAGAACACTTTTCTGCCGCTGTCGGTGGCCTTCATCGACACGCAGGGAAGGATCATCAACATCGAGGACATGCAGCCGCACTCCGAGGACAACCACTGCGCTGCCGCCCCCGCGCGCTTCGCACTGGAGATGAACCAGGGCTGGTTCCGCGAGCGCGGCATCGAGGCCGGCGACACCCTGCGCGGCTTCGACCGCCTGCCCTCGGGAAGCTGATCGGGCCTTGATGCCCCTGATGGAAAGGGACGAATAGCGGCCCTTTAGCGCCTTTTTTCGGCCGGCAGATATTGCCGGCCACGGCCGATAATCCGCACACGTCGCCCCGCGCCCGCGCCCTTTGCCGCGCGGCGGGGCGCACATGGAGCCGGCCGTGGCCGAAGAAAGCGATCTCGAAAAAACAGAAGCCCCCTCACCGCGACGGCTGGAACAGGCGCGCGAGGAAGGCCAGGTCCCGCAGTCGCGGGAACTGTCGACTTTCTTCGTCACCATCACCGGCGTGCTGGCGCTGTGGCTGCTCGGCGGCTGGATGGCCGAGCGCATGCTGGCGGTGGTGCGTACAGGCTTTTCCTTCGAGCGCGAGACGGTGTTCGACGTCGCGCTGATGCTCGACGTGCTGCGCGGCCAGTTGAGCGGCGCGCTGCTGATGCTGATGCCGCTGTTCCTGACGCTGCTGGTCGCCGCGGTGGCGGCGCCGATCGTGCTGGGCGGGCTGAACTTGGCGCCCAAGGCGCTGGGGCCCAACTTCGGCCGCATGAACCCGATCAAGGGCCTGGGGCGGATGTTCTCGGCGCACGGCCTGATGGAGATGGTGAAGGCGATCCTGAAGTCGCTGATCATCGGCGGCGTGGCGTCGATGGTGCTGTGGTCGAACAAGGACCACCTGCTCGACCTGATGGTGACGCCGATCGAGGCCGGCATGGCCGACTTCGCCGGCACGGTGATCTTCGCCGCGGTGCTGATCGCCGCCAGCCTCGGGCTGCTGGCGCTGATGGACGTGCCTTTCCAGCTCTGGCAGTACCACAAGAAATTGCGCATGAGCAAGGAAGAGGTCAAGCGCGAGAGCAAGGAACAGGAAGGCGATCCGCAGGTCAAGGGCCGCATCCGCGCCATGCAGCGCGAGATGGCACGCCGCCGCATGATGTCCGAAGTGCCCAAGGCCGACGTCGTGGTGACCAACCCGACGCATTTCTCGGTGGCGCTGAAGTACGACGCCGAGCGCATGGGCGCGCCGGTGGTGGTGGCCAAGGGGCGCGGCGAACTGGCGCTGAAGATCCGCGAGATCGCCCGCGACAACGAGGTGCCGCTGCTGGAAGCGCCGCCGCTGGCGCGTGCGCTGTACAGGCACTGCGAGCTGGAGCAGGCGATTCCCGCCGCGCTGTACACCGCCGTGGCCGAGGTCATGGCCTATGTCTACCAGCTCGACGCCTGGATGAAGCAGGGTGGCCTGCAGCCCGAGGCGCCTGCCGACCTGCAGGTGCCCGAGGGCATGGACCCCGGTGCGGCCGAAGAATGAACATCGAAACGAGTCACTGAGCGATGGCCCTGAACACCACCCTGAACCTGCGCGCGCTGCTGACCCCGGCCAACCTGCGCCCGTTGGCGGCGCCCATCCTGATCATCATGGTGCTGGCCATGATGGTGCTGCCGCTGCCGGTCTTCCTGCTCGACGTCTTCTTCACCTTCAACATCGCCATCTCGATCATGGTGATGCTGGTGGCGATGTACTCGCGCAAGCCGCTGGACTTCTCGGTCTTCCCTACCGTGCTGCTGGTGACGACGCTGCTGCGGCTGTCGCTGAACGTGGCGTCGACGCGGATCGTGCTGCTGGAAGGCCATGGCGGGCCGGATGCGGCGGGCAAGGTCATCGAGGCCTTCAGCAGCTTCCTGGTCGGCGGCAACACCGCGGTCGGCATCGTCGTCTTCGTGATCCTCACCATCATCAACTTCGTCGTCATCACCAAGGGGGCGGGCCGCATCGCCGAAGTGTCGGCGCGCTTCACGCTGGACGCGATGCCCGGCAAGCAGATGGCGATCGACGCCGACCTCAACGCCGGCCTCATCGATGAGAAGACGGCCAAGGCCAGGCGCAAGGAGATCGCGCAGGAAGCGGATTTCTACGGCGCGATGGACGGTGCGTCCAAGTTCGTGCGCGGCGACGCCATCGCCGCCATCATCATCCTCGTCATCAACATCGTCGGCGGCCTGTTCGTCGGCGTCATGCAGCACGACATGGCGGCGGGCGAGGCAGCCCACACCTACACGCTGCTGACCATCGGCGACGGCCTGGTGGCGCAGATCCCGGCGCTGATCATCTCGGTGGCGGCCGGCCTGGTGGTGTCGCGCGTCGGCGACGACGGCGACATCGGCGGCCTGGTGATCGGCCAGCTGTTCTCCAATCCGCAGGTGATGACGCTGGCGGCCGGCATCATCGGCGTGCTGGGCCTGATCCCCGGCATGCCCAACCTCGTCTTCCTGCTGCTGGCCGGCACGCTCGGCGGCCTGGCCTGGATGCGGCGCAAGCGCATGATCGAGGACGTGGCCGCGGCTGCGGCGCCCGAGGCCGCGGCGCAGGCCGCGATGCCGCAGCCGGATGCCCAGGAGGCGAGCTGGAACGACGTGTCGCAGGTCGACGTGCTCGGCCTGGAAGTGGGCTACCGGCTGATCCCGATGGTCGACAAGGGCCAGGACGGCGAACTGCTCAAGCGCATCCGCGGCCTGCGCAAGAAATTCGCGCAGGAAGTCGGCTTCCTGTCCTCGCCGGTGCATATCCGCGACAATCTGGAACTGAAGCCCAACGCCTACCGCATCGCGCTGAAGGGCGTCGAAGTCGGCGCCGGCGAGGCCTATCCGGGGCAGTTGCTGGCGATCGACCCCGGCCACGTGTCCGGCCCGCTGCAGGGGCGCGAAACCACCGACCCGGCCTTCGGCCTGCCGGCGTTCTGGATCGAGAACGGCATGCGCGAGCAGGCGCATGCACTGGGCTACACCGTGGTCGATGCCAGCACGGTGGTCGCCACCCACCTCAACCACGTCATCCTCAACCACGCCGCCGAACTGCTCGGCCGCCAGGAAACGCAGGCGCTGCTCGACCACGTCGGCAAGGATTCGCCCAAGCTCATCGAAGACCTGGTGCCCAAGCTGCTGCCGGTCGGCACCGTGCAGCGCGTGCTGCAGAACCTGCTCGAAGAAGGCGTCAACATCCGCGACATGCGCAGCATCATCGAAGTGCTGGCCGAGCAGGCGGCGCGCACGCAGGACCCGGTGCAGCTCACGCTCAAGGTGCGCGAGGCGCTGGGCCGCGCGATCATCCAGGGCCTGTTCCCCGGCAACGCCGAAGTCAACGTCATGGCGCTGGAGCCCGGCCTGGAACGCATCCTGATGCAGGCCATGAGCGCGGGCGGCGAGGGCGGCGCGATCGAGCCGGGGCTGGCCGACACGCTGCTGCGCCAGACCGCGCAGATCGCCCAGCGCCAGGAAGAAATCGGCCTCCCGCCGGTGCTGCTGGTGCCCTCGCAGCTGCGCATGCTGCTGTCGCGCTTTTTGCGCCGCGCCGTGCCTTCGCTGAAGGTGATCTCCAACAGCGAAGTGCCCGAGTCCCGCACCATCCGTGTCACGGCGATGATCGGGCAGAACGGATGATCGGCACGATTGATGGGTTTCGCTGCACTCTACCCATCCTACCCAGGGCATCGACGTAGGATGAGTGGGGCCGCGCAAGGGGTGAGCCGGAGGCGAAACCCAGCAACCACGTTCTGCCCAGAGCATCGAATAAGCGGGTGAAACGCGGTTTATTCGGCCCAAGGGATGCGCGCCCCGCTCGGGATAATCCTCCTCAAGCTGCGGCCAAAGTCCGGCTGCCTGGAGAAACGCCATGAACGTCAAACGCTACTTTGCTCCCACTGCCCGCGAAGCGCTCCGCGAGCTGAAGGAAGAGCTCGGCCCCGATGCGATCGTGCTGTCGAACCGTGCCGTCGATGGTGGCGTGGAGATTCTGGCGCTGCCGGGCGAGGCCGTCGGTGCGCTGCAGGCGGCCCGGCGCACGGCTGCTGCGGAGAAAACGGCGGCTGCGGCAAGGCCTGCCGCGAAGGCGGCGGCGCCTGAGCCTTTCGTCCAGCCCGGCCCGCGAGCGCTCGCCCCCGAAGCGGCCGAGGACGATTTCCGCGTCAGCCTGTCCGCACTGGCAGCCAATGCGGCCCGGAATGCGGCGCGTCCGGCTCCGGCCGCCCCCCAGCAGCCCGTCATCCGGCCTTTCTCGCCGCCGCGTATCGAGACGGCCGACTTCGCCATGCGCAGCCGGCCTGCGCCGGCTTCGGCTCCTGTGTCCGCGCCGGCCGAGGATTCCGGCAGTGCCCGCGTGCGTGAGCTGCAGGAAACCAATGCCCGGCTGATGGAAGAGCTGTCCGGCATTCGCGGCATGATCGAGCGCCAGCTTGCCGGCTTCGCCTGGGGCGAAACCCAGCGCCAGGCGCCGGGCCGCGCGGCCTTGATGGGCGAACTGCTCGAAGCCGGCTTTTCCGCCGCCACCGCGCGCAAGCTGTCCGCGGCGGTGCCCGAGGAGGCGGGCCGGATCGAGGCGCGCGAGGCGGCGGGCGCATTGCTCGACCGCATGATGCGCGCCCACGCCTCGGACGACGACGTGATCGACCAGGGCGGCGTGTTCGCGCTGGTCGGGCCGACCGGTGTCGGCAAGACCACCACCACGGCCAAGCTCGCCGCGCGCTGCGTGGTGCGCCACGGCGCCAGCCGGCTGGCGATGATCACCACCGATGGCTACCGCATCGGTGCGCAGGAGCAACTGCGCATCTATGGCCGCATCCTGGGCGTGCCGGTATTCTCGGTGCGCGACGCCGCCGATCTGCGCCAGACCCTGGCCGGCCTGCGCAACAAGCATATGGTGCTGATCGACACCATGGGCATGAGCCAGCGCGACCGCATGGTGGCCGAGCAGGCGGCGATGCTGAGCGGCGCCGGCGACGTCCGCCGCCTGCTGCTGCTGAATGCCACCGCGCGCGGCGACACGCTGGACGACGTGGTGCGCGCCTATGCCGGGGACGACCTGGCGGGCTGCATCTTCACCAAGGTGGACGAGGCCGCCTCCCTGGCGCCGGCGCTCGACGTCGCCGTGCGCCACCGGCTCGGGATCCGCTACCTGACCAACGGCCAGCGGGTGCCGGAAGACCTGCACCTGCCCAACCGGGCCTATCTGCTGCATCGCGCGCTGCGCGGGCAGGGGGCCGAATCGCCCTGGCATCTGAACGGTGACGAGACGGGAATGATGCTGGCCGCGGCCGGAGGTGCCTGAGATGATCGACCGACGAGAAGACCAGGCGGCAGGGTTGAGGCGCCTGTTCCGCCGCGTGCCGCCGCAGGTGCTGGCACTTTATGCCTGCGGCCGCCGCCGTGCGCACAACGCGGTGCTGGCTGCGCATCGCATCGCCGGCCACGCCGAGCGGGTGCTGATCCTGGACGAGGCCGAAGGCGAAGCCGGGCTGGGCGAGGTACTGCGCCAGGCGCCCGGGCCGGACCTGCTGCAACTGCTCGACGGCCGCAGCACGCTGGCCGACGTGCTGCAACCCTCGCCTGGCCTGCTCGGCCGCGTGCCGGCGGTGGCTGCCGCACTGGCGCTGCCCCTGCTGGACGATGCGCGCCGCGCCTGCCTGGTCGAGGCGCTGCGCATCCTGCACCGCCATGCCAGCTTCGTGCTGGTGCATGCCGCTGGTGAAACGGCGGCCGAACCCTCCCCCTTCGTCGCTGCCGCGCCGCGCCGCCTGCTGGTGGTGGAGGCGAGCGCGAGCGGGGCCACCGAGGCCTATCGCACGCTCAAGGCATTGGCCGCCGCCGGCGCGGGTTCCGCCCATGTCGCAGTCTGCCGTGCGCGCGACCGTGACGATGCCGCGCGGTTCTTCGCCGGTCTGAATGCACTGGTCCGGCGCCACGTCGGCCTGCCGCTGGAATGGCTGGGCGAAGTCGAGCACGACGACCTGACTGCCACGCTGTCGCGTTTCGATGCTGCCGCGGCGACGCGGGCGGCCAGCGCCGCCTTCATGCGCGACATCGAGGCGGCGGGCCGGGCGAAGTCCGTGCGGAGAGCCTGAACATGGCGGGCGGTGTGATGTATCCCGCTGGTAATGCCTGTGACAGTGCGGGAGAATGCCGGCAATCCACTTCCCGTCCAGGTATGCCGGCCGGATCGCGCCGCAGGAAAATACAGGCCCAATGGATGTACGACGCCCAAGGTAATCTCGACAAGGCCCATCTGGTCGAAGCTTATGCGCCGCTGGTCAAGCGCATCGCCTACCAGCTCATGGCCAGGCTGCCGGCCAGCGTCGAAGTCGACGACCTGATCCAGAACGGCATGATGGGTCTGCTCGATGCCATCGGCCGCTACGAGGACGGCCTCGGCGCACAGTTCGAAACCTATGCCGTGCAGCGCATCCGCGGCGCCATGCTTGACGGCCTGCGCGAAGCGGACTGGCTGCCGCGCAGCCTGCGGCGCGACATGCGGCGCATCGAATCCGCCATCCACATGCTCGAGCAGGAATACGGACGGGCGCCGACCGAAGGCGAACTGGCGGAGTCGCTCGGCGTGCCGCTGGCCGAGTACCAGCACATGCTGCAGGAAGCGCGTGGGTACCAATTGGTGTATTTCGAGGATTTCGGCCAGGATCGGAACGACGATTTCCTCGAACGCCATCTCGCGCAGCAGGATGCCAACCCGCTCGATCTGCTGGAAGATGCCGACATGCGCCGGCGGCTGGTGTCGGCGATCCAGGTGCTGCCCGAGCGCGAGCAACTGGTGATGGCGCTCTACTACGACGAGGAACTGAACCTGCGCGAGATCGGCGCCGTGCTCGGCGTGACCGAGTCGCGGGTCTGCCAGCTCCACAGCCAGGCGGTGGCGCGGCTGCGCTCGTCGGTGTTCGGCGGCGACGCGCCGGCGGCCGCGCGGCGCGGCCGGCCGCCCAAGAAGCAGCAGACCTGACGAGCGCCCGATGACGATACCCGGACTGCGTCATGGATAGGATCAGTGTCTTCGGCCTCGCGCTGGGGCTTGCCGCGATCGTCGGCGGGCAGGTGCTCGAAGGCGGGCACGTATCCTCGCTGCTGCAGCCGACGGCCTTCTTCATCGTCATCGGCGGCACGCTGGGCGCGGTGATGCTGCAGAGTCCGCTGCGCATCTTCGTCGATGGCGTGCGCATGGCGCGCTGGGTGTTCGTGCCACCGGTGACCAATCCGTCGCGCATGATCGACCAGGTCGTCAATTGGGGCCAGATCGCGCGCAAGGACGGCCTGCTGGTGCTCGAGAACCACATCGGCAGCCTGCCGGACCCCTTCATGCGCAAGGGGCTGCAACTGCTGGTCGATGGCGTCGATCCGGTGCGCCTGCGGGAAGTGCTCGAAGTGGAGATCGACGCCTGGGAGGCCCGGATGCGGCAATCGACCAGAATCTGGGAAGCGGCCGGCGGCTATGCGCCGACCATCGGCATCCTCGGCGCGGTGATGGGGCTGATCCACGTCATGGAGAACCTGTCCGATCCTTCGCGGCTGGGCGCGGGCATCGCCGTCGCCTTCGTCGCCACCATCTACGGCGTGGGCTTCGCCAACCTGGTGTTCCTGCCGATCGCCAAAAAGCTGGCGGCGCAGATCGGCGTGCTGGTGACGCAGCGCGAGATGTTCGTCGACGGCATCGTCGGCATCGCCAACGGCGAGAACCCGCGCATCATCGCCAGCCGCATGCAGGGCTACGTGGTCTAGCCGCAGGCCATGGCGCGCAGACGCAGACAGGCGGAAGAACACGACAACCACGAGCGCTGGCTCGTGTCCTACGCCGACTTCATCACGCTGCTGTTCGCCTTCTTCGTCGTGATGTATTCGCTGTCCTCGATCAACGAGGGCAAGTACCGCGTCGTGTCGGACTCGATCGTCCAGGCCTTCCGCAGTCTCAGCATCACCGACAGGGGCGAGCAGTTCATCGTGCCGCCGGTGGCGATGGCGCCGGTCGTCAGGCCGGCGCCGCCGGCGAACGCCGAGCTGCAGGAGGCGGCCGAGGCCCGCCGCAGGCAGACCACCGCGCAGATGCGTGGCATGGCCGAGGAAATCCGCCGCGCGATGGGCGCACTGGCGCAGACCGGCGAAGTCAATGTGTCCGAAGGTGCGTTCGGCATTAGCATCGAGATCAATGCCGCGCTGCTGTTCGCCCCCGGCGACGCCGCGCTGAGTGCGCCCGCGGCTGAGGCCCTGCGCGCGGTGGCGCAGGTGCTGGCGGCCTCGATATTCCCGATCACCATCGAAGGCCATACCGACAGCACGCCGATCGGTTCCTGGCGCTTTCCGTCGAACTGGGAACTGTCGGCAGTGCGTGCTTCGAGTGTGGCGCGCCTGTTTGTCGACAGCGGCGTGCTGCCCGGCCGCCTAAGCGTCGCCGGCTATGCCGACCAGCGCCCGGTGGCGGACAACGCCAGCGAAGAGGGCAGGGGCCGCAACCGCCGCGTTACGATCCTGCTGGAAGCGCGCGACGTCGAACCGACACCGGTCGGGCCGACGCGCATGTCGCCCGACGACCCGATCCGCTCGATCCTGCCGGGAGAGGTCGATACCGGGGCTGCTGCGTCGGCAGATGCCGCTGCGGAAGCAGCCCCCGCCGATTAAGGCTTCTCAGCGCATCTTTTCCGGCTTCACCTTCGGCGTCAGCGGCGCCCCCTTGCGCGCACGGCGGTGGCGCAGCGGTTCGCGCTGGGCGGGCTTCAGTTCGATGGCGACCGCTCTGCCGCCACGGCCGCTGCCTTCGACGGTCAGCACCGCGTCGTCGGCCGGCACGGCGACGGCGGCCAGCGCCTCGCCTTCGTCCAGCGCCATCACGATCACGCCGCGGCCGCCGCTCTGGGTCTTCATCTCGGGGCGGGGGAAGACCAGCAGGCGGCCGTTTTCCGACGCGGCGGCGATCCAGTCGCCGTGGGCCTTGGCCGGTGGCAACACCTTCTCGCCCTTTTCAAGGTTCATGAAAGCCTTGCCGGCACGCTGGCGGCTGCTGGCGTCGCCGACGCTGCACTGGAAGCCATAGCCACCGCTGTTGGCGAACAGCCAGACCGTCTCGGGCGCATCGCTGAGGACCTGCGCCAGCTTGCCGCCGTCCTGGAACTCCACCAGCGTGGTGATCGGCACGCCGTCGCCGCGTCCGCCGGGCAGTTCGGACACCTTGATCGTGTAGGCGCGGCCGTTGGCGTCGATGACGATCAGCGGCCAGGTGGTGCGCGTCTCGATCACGGCGAAGCCGAAGTCGCCGGCCTTGTAGCCGATGCCGGCGGGGTCGATGCCGTGGCCCTGGCGCGAGCGTACCCAGCCGTTCTTCGACACGATCACGGTGACGGGTTCGTCCGGTACCGCGATCTCGGCCGGCGCCACCGCGGCGACGGCTTCGACCAGGGTGCGGCGGTCGTCGCCGTATTTCTTCGCGTCGGCCTGGATTTCCTTCAGGATCAGGCGGGTCATCGCCGGGCGGCTGTCGAGGATGTGCTGCAGGCCGTCGCGTTCGTCGCGCAGTTCGGCCAGCTCCTTTTCGATCTTGAAGCCTTCCAGGCGCGCGAGCTGGCGCAGGCGGATTTCCAGGATGTCCTCGGCCTGCGTCTCGGACAGGCCGAAGGCGGCGATCAGCGCCGGCTTGGGTTCGTCCGACTCGCGGATCACGCGGATCACTTCCTCGATGTGCAGGAAGGCGATCATGCGGCCTTCGAGGATGTGGATGCGGCGGTCGACTTCGTCCAGGCGGTGGCGGGTGCGGCGTTCGATGGTGACGTAGCGGAAGTCGATCCATTCCTGCAGGACCTGCACCAGGTTCTTCTGCTGCGGCCGGCCATCGCGGCCGATCATCGTCATGTTGACCGAGGCCGAGGTCTCCAGGCTGGTGTGGGCCAGCAGCACCGCCATGAATTCGTCGCGGCTCTGGCGGCTGGACTTGGGTTCCAGCACGATGCGCACCGGCGCCTTGTCGCTGGATTCGTCGCGCACGGTGTCGAGCACGCCGAGTACGAGCTGCTTGAGGTTCTTCTGCTCCTGCGAGACGTCCTTCTTGCCGGCACGCGGCTGCGGGTTGGTCAGGGTCTCGATCTCGGACAGCACCTGCGCGGCCGACACGCCGTGCGGCAGCTCCTCGACGATCACCCGCCACTGGTTGCGGGCGAGTTCCTCGATCTTCCAGCGCGCGCGCAGGCGCAGGCTGCCGCGACCGGAGGCGTAGGCGTCGCGGATCGCCTCGGGCGAGGAAATGAGCTGGCCGCCGCCGGGGAAGTCCGGCCCGGGGATGATGCCGAGCACTTCGTCGAGCGTCGCTTCCGGATTGCGGATCAGGTGGCAGGCGGCTTCGGCCACTTCGCGCAGGTTGTGCGGCGGGATTTCGGTGGCCATGCCCACCGCGATGCCGGAGGCGCCGTTGAGCAGCACGAAGGGCAGGCGGGCCGGCAGCAGCTTCGGCTCCTCGAAGGCGCCGTCGTAGTTGGGGACGAAATCCACCGTGCCGCGGTCGATCTCGGACAGCAGCAGTTCGGCGATCGGCGTCAGGCGGCATTCGGTGTAGCGCATCGCCGCGGCGGAGTCGCCGTCGCGCGAACCGAAGTTGCCCTGGCCGTCGACCAGCGGATAACGCAGCGAGAAGTCCTGCGCCACCCGCACCATCGCGTCGTAGACGCTGCTGTCGCCGTGCGGATGGTATTTGCCGATCACGTCGCCGACCACGCGCGCCGACTTCACGTGCTTGGAGCCGGGCGACAGCCGCATCTCGTTCATCGCGTACAGGATGCGGCGTTGCACCGGCTTCAGCCCGTCCTCCACCTGCGGCAGTGCGCGTGATTTCACCACGCTCATGGCGTAGGCGAGATAGGCGCGCTCGGCATAGCGGTCGAGCGCCAGGGTGCCGTCGTCCTCTTCTGCCGGTTCAGGCGCGGCGGGCGGGGCAGGGGGGGGCGCCAGGCCGGCGTCGGCGGACGGTTCGGGCGTGCCGAACAGGTCGGAAGTGTCGTTGCTCATCGATCGAAGCGGCCCCGGATGTGCGGCCGCTGCTGCTGCGAAAGGGGGCGATCTTACCCCGAGCACGCGCCTGGGTGCGAGCCGATGCGCGGATACACGGGAGTGGCTGGCGATCGAGGCGAAAGGTGATCAGGCCGGGATGAGGCATATGCTTGAACTTGCTGCTTCGATAAACCAGAATGGAACCATTCTGGTTTTATTGACGGAGGCTGACATGCCGGTTTCCCTTACGCTGAAGAACATTCCGGACGCGGTGTACGAGCGTCTGAAGGCTGCCGCGGAGCTGCATCGCCGCAGTCTGAACAACGAAGCCATCGTATGTCTGGAGTCCGTGCTGTTGCCGAACCGAGCTGTGTCTCACGACAGGCTGGCCCGCGCTCGCGAGCTTCGCGCCGGTTTGCCGCAAGGGCAGTTCAGCGCGAAGGACATCGACGAGGCCAAGCGCGCGGGGCGCAAATGA
Organism: Thauera butanivorans; assembly: GCF_048398245.1. Taxonomy (NCBI): domain Bacteria; kingdom Pseudomonadati; phylum Pseudomonadota; class Betaproteobacteria; order Rhodocyclales; family Zoogloeaceae; genus Thauera; species Thauera butanivorans. The sequence goes on along the minus strand of NZ_CP183038.1, from coordinate 3,007,952 downwards.
TCGTCGTCGACAGCAATGTCCTGGCATACCTGTATCTGCCCGGAGACTTGACCGAGGCTGCGGAAGCCTTGCTGGAACGGGAGCCCGAATGGGCCGCTCCGCCACTGTGGCGAAGCGAGTTCCGGAACATCCTGGCGGGATACCTCCGTCGCGGGATGCTGACTTTTGAGCAGGTCTGCAGTTTGCAGGCGGAAGCCGAAGCCTTGATGGCAGGATTCGAATTCGAGGTGCTCTCGCACGACGTGCTGGATCTGGTCCGTGACAGCGCTTGCTCGGCCTGTGACTGCGAGTTCGTTGCATTGGCCAGGCGTTTCGATGTGAAGCTGGTGACGATGGACAGGAAAATACTCAAGGCATTTCCAGAGTTCGCTGTTGCTCTTGCAGGCTGATACCTCGAGTCGTTCCTGATCTGGCCGCATGCAGCGGCTCGATGTTCAGGCGTACAGGAAGGTCAGCCAGGCGGCGCCGGCGATTGTGGCCGGCAGCAGGCCGATTGCCATTCCTGGATTCGAGATAGCCGGACAGGCCCGTCTGTGGCGATAGGGTGAAGCTTGGTTTAGTATAGCCCCCTATACTATAGTCACGACGGAACCGGCCATGTCGCACACCATCCGCCAGAAGGAAAAGCTGATCGCCCGCATCAGGCGGATCAAGGGGCAGCTCGATGGCGTCGAGCGGGCGCTGGAGGCGGAGACCTCGTGCGGCGAGGTCCTGCGGCAACTCGCGTCGGCGCGTGGTGCGCTGACCGGGCTGACCGCGGAAGTGATGGAAGGCCACCTGCAGGAGCACGTCATCGAACCCGCAAGCGAGGATGAGCGCCGCGCAGGCGGACAGGAAATGATCGACGTCATCCGGACCTACCTGAAATGAGCACGCATCCGAATGCAGCGGCGGCGGGGAATTTCCAGCCGTCCCATGAGCACGTTTTCCTCGGCCGCGATCACCATCGCAACGAGCGGCGGGTGTGGCTGGTGATCGCGCTGACGGCGGCGATGATGGTGGCGGAGATCGTGGCCGGGACGATATATGGCTCGATGGCCTTGGTTGCCGATGGCTGGCACATGTCCACCCATGCCGGTGCCTTGCTGATCACCGCGCTGGCCTATTCCTACGCCAGACGCCATGCGCGCAATGCCCGCTTCACCTTCGGCACCGGCAAGCTGGGCGACCTCGCCGGCTTCGCCAGCGCGGTGGTGCTGGCGCTGGTTGCGCTGCTGGTTGGCTGGGAGAGCCTGTCGCGGCTGGCCGATCCGGTGCCGATCAGCTTCAACCAGGCGATCCTGGTCGCGGTGCTGGGCCTGATCGTCAATCTGGTGTCGGCCTGGCTACTGAAGGATGACCATACGCATCATCACCATCACGGACATGGCCATGCGCACCACCATGACGACGGGCATGGCCATCACCACCACGGCCATACGCCCGACAACAATCTGCGCGCGGCCTACATGCACGTGCTGGCCGATGCGCTGACTTCGGTGCTGGCCATCGTCGCGCTGCTGCTTGGCCGCAGCTATGGCTGGCTGTGGGCCGATCCGTTGATGGGCGTGGTCGGCGCGCTGGTCATCGGCCGCTGGTCATGGGGTCTGATCCGCGACGCGGGCAGCGTGCTGCTGGATGCGGTGCCCGAAGGGGAGGAGGTGCGCGAAGAGATACGGGAAGCGCTCGCCGCCACCGGCGACAGAATCACCGACATCCACGTCTGGCAGGTGGGGCCAGGCCACTTCGCGGCGATCATCTCGCTGGCCTCGGTCGCGCCGAAGGACTCGCAGACCTACAAGGCGATGCTTGCCCATATCCACGAGTTGTCGCATGTGACGCTGGAGACCGAATTGCTGCTCGATCCAGCCCTGGGAGAGGCGCGGTAGAGGATTCGTCGGGGGCTCACGATGCTGCAGGCCACGGCGCTGCCGGCTCATGCAGCAGCGGTTCGGCCCAGTTTTCGGCCCTGAGTCCGCCGATGCGGGCGAATTCGCGCGTGTTGTTGGTGACCAGGGTGCAGTCCAGCGCGAGCGCATGGGCGGCGATCTGGGTGTCGAGCGAGCCGATGGGGGCGCCGCTGCGTTCCAGTTCGGCGCGCAGGATGGCATATTTCCATACCGCTGCTTCGTCGAAGGGGGCGATGTCGAGCGGCAGCAGGAAGGCCTCCAGCGCTGCGCGGTTGCGCGCCGAATCGCTTTTGGCGACGCCGTAGGCCAGTTCGCAGGCGGTGATGACCGAGATGCCGATGTCGCCGATGGGGTGCGCTTCGAAGCGATGGCGGACGTGGGCCGGGCGGTGGTTGATCAGGTAGATGCAGATGTTGGTGTCGAGCATGTACCTCATGGCGCGATCGCCTCGCGTTGCTGCGGCGGCGGCTGCTCGCGCACCAGCTCGAAGCCGGGCTCGAACTGGTCGAGCGCATCGAACAGGGTTCGCCAGCCATGGCGCGGCAGCAGCACGACGGCATCGCCCACGCGCTTGACCATCACCTCGTCGCCGTCGAAGCGGTATTCCTTGGGCAGGCGGACAGCCTGGCTGCGGCCATTGATGAAGAGCTTGGCGGTATCCATGACGTTTTCTCCTGCCGGACGATGCTGGATGGAGTATATATCATCGATAGATTCCGGGGCAGGGAGAACGGTTTCTCCGTCCGCCGCCTGCGGGGCTCAGATGTCCGCTTCGACGCTGTCGCCCTTTTCCTCCATCCAGGCCCGCCGGCTCGAAGCTTCGCCCTTGCCCATCAGCAGCGTGAACATCTTCAGCGTGTCCTGCAGTGCACCGCCGCGCACCTTGACCGGCAGCACGCGGCGGGTGGCGGGATCCATGGTGGTTTCGCGCAGTTGGTCGGGGTTCATTTCGCCCAGGCCCTTGAAGCGGCCGATCTCGATGGCGTCGGGGCGGAAGCCTTCCTGCTCCAGGCGGTCGCGGATGGCGGTGAGTTCGCCTTCGTCCAGCGCGTACAGGCGGCGCGGCGGGCGCTTCTTGCCCTGGGCGGGGACGTCGACGCGGTACAGCGGCGGCTGCGCCACGTATACGTGGCCGCTTTCGATCAGCTTGGGGAAGTGGCGGAAGAACAGGGTCAGCAGCAGGGTCTGGATGTGGGCGCCGTCGACGTCGGCGTCGGACATGATGACGACCTTGCCGTAGCGCAGGCCCGAAAGGTCGACCTCGCTGTCGGCCTTGTGCGCGTCCACACCCAGGGCGACGGCGATGTCGTGGATCTCGGCATTGGCGAACAGGCGGTCGGGGTCGATTTCCCACGCGTTCTGCACCTTGCCACGCAGCGGCAGGATGGCCTGGGTCTCCTTGTTGCGCGCCATCTTGGCTGAGCCGCCGGCGGAGTCGCCTTCGACCAGGAAGAGCTCGTTGTCGGCGATGTCCTCGGATTCGCAGTCCGACAGCTTGCCCGGCAGCACGGCGACGCCCGAAGTTTTCTTCTTCTCGACTTTCTGCGCGCTCTTCTGCCGCGCCAGGGCCTGCTTGATCGACAGTTCGGCGATGGCCTTGCCGGCGTCGACGTGGTTGTTGAGCCAGATCTCGAAGGGGTCGCGCAACTGGCTGGAGACGAGCTTGACCGCCTCGCGCGAGTTGAGCTTTTCCTTCACCTGGCCCTGGAACTGCGGGTCGAGCAGGCGGGCCGACAGCACGAAGCTCATGCGCCCGCACACGTCTTCCTGCTGTAGCTTGACGCCGCGCGGCAGCAGGGTGTGGTGGTCGATGAAGGACTTCATCGCCTCGAACACGCCGGCGCGCAGGCCGGACTCGTGGGTGCCGCCATTGACGGTCGGGATCAGGTTGACGTAGGACTCGCTCGGCACCGCGGATTCGAACCAGGCCAGCGCCCAGGCCGCGCCTTCGCCGGGGGCGAAGCTGCTGTCGTCCTTGCCGGCGTATTTCTCGGCGGTGAAGATCGGCGCGACCGCGTCGATGTCGCCGGCAAGTTCCTTCAGGTAGCCGGCCAGGCCTTCGGGATAAGTCCAGGTCTTGCTCTGCATGCCGCCGCCGGCCTGCTCGACGTCGAGCCGCACCGACACGCCGGACAGCAGCACGGCCTTGGAGCGCAGCAGGCGTTCGAGTTCGTGCATCGGCACGCGCGGCGATTCGAAGTATTTCGCGTCCGGCCACACGCGCACGCGGGTGCCGCTCTGGCGGCCGCAGTCGCCTTCGATGCGGACGGCGCCGATGTCCTCGCCGCCGTTGGCGAAGTCGATGCGGTGGATCTTGCCGTCGCGTCTGATCTCGACTTCGATGCGGGTCGACAGCGCATTGGTGACCGACACGCCGACGCCGTGCAGGCCGCCCGAGAAGGCATAGGCCGAGTTGCCTTCGCGCTTGTCGAACTTGCCGCCGGCGTGCAGCCGGGTATAGGCCAGCACCACCACCGGCACGCCTTCCTCCGGGTGCAGGCCGACCGGGATGCCGCGGCCGTCGTCGGCAACGGTGACCGAGCCGTCCAGGTGCAGGCTGACGTGGATCTTCTTCGCGAAGCCGGCCAGCGCCTCGTCGGCGGCGTTGTCGATGACTTCCTGGATGATGTGCGCCGGGCTGTCGGTGCGGGTGTACATGCCGGGGCGCTCGCGCACCGGCTCCAGTCCCTTCAGGACGCGGAAGGAGGATTCGTCGTATTGCTTGGGAGTGTCTTGCTTGCCAGCCATGCTGCGGGCCCGTCCGGTTTCACGAAGGGCGCAAGGATAGCAGAGCCGGATACTGGATGAATGTTCAGGCGCGGGAGCCGGCGCACGGTCGCGGGCGCGAGATATCAGGCGCTGCCGAGGATGCGGCCGCCGCCGGTGGGCTTGGCGAGGCCGTCGGCATCGTACAGTTGCGGATGGTTGGCGGCGGACAGCAGCACCGTCAGCGCGGCCTGGTTGCCGGACATACGTTCGAGGATGAGCTGGCCGTTCAGCGCGTTGCGATCGCGCGCCTGGCGCGCCCGGGCGATGACTTCGTCCCAGCGTGCGAGCACGCGCGGCAGATTTGCGCAGACCTTGCGGATGGCGGCGTCGGAGACGCCATGGCCCATGCGCACCAGCAGCCGCGTGCGTTCGTCGTGCAGGTGCTGGAGCTGGCGGTAGCGCTCGTTCTTCTCGTTGGCGATGTTTATCAGTGCGTCGGTATTGCCCTGCACGAGCAGGCCTTCCTCGCGGTCGAGGATGGCGAGGAATTCGCCGAGCTGCATCGATTCGGCCTCGATCAGCAGGGCGAGGCGCTGCTGGTCGGCGGTGGGGGGGGCGGGCTGGTTCATCGTGTCCTGCGCGGGTCGGTGCATGCGGAGCCGAATCTTACCGCCGTTGCCGTCCGATGGTTCAACCGCGCGACTCGAGCATGTCCCGGACGCTGGCGATCAGGCCGTCGGCGATGCGGTTGGCGTCGATCTTGAAGCGGCCTTCCGAGATTGCCTGGCGGATTTCATCCACGCGCTTCTGATCGATTTCGGGCGATTCGGAAATCGCGCTTTCCGCCTTCTTCATCAGCGTGGCCAGCGGGGAAAGCTGCACGCTGTCGCCGCCGGACTGGGCCGGGGCATTGCTGCGCTGCGCAGGCGTGCGGGCATCCTGCACCTGCGACGGGACATAGGCCTTGCCCGTGCTCTCGATTTTCATGTTGTTCTCCGGAAACGCATCGACACGAATGGGTAGACGGCCGCGTTTCGTGAAACTTTAGTGATTTATTTCACGCCTTGCCACAAGCGCTTGTGATCTAGAAGTCGACATCGACCGTGCCATCCGGCCGCACCAGGCCTTGCACGATCTGGCCGTTGCCGAGACGGATGCGGATACGTTCGCCGGCTGCGGCGCCGTTCAGGGCCTGGCCTTCGCCCGACACCGTGAAGCCGGGGCCGCGCGTCGTCACCAGCACTGTCTGCCCGCGGCGCACGGCATCCGCCTGGCGCAGGCTGCCCGCCCGCAGCGGCGCGCCCGCCGCCTGCGCGAAGCGGGTGACGTGGCCGACGGCCTGCTCGGGCGCGGACAGCACGTTGTCGGGCAGGGCGCTGAGCTCGCCTTCGCGGACTTCGACGTCGGCTTCGCCGATCACCTCGGCCGAGCGCAACGCGCGGGTGGTGACGAGATAGGGGCCGAAGACCTGCACCGTGGCCTGTGCCCATGCCGTCCATGCCGTGGGGGCGTCGCAGCGGACGCCGACGGTGATCTGTCCCCAGGCGCGGGTGCCGGGCTGGAGAAAAGCTTCGAGCGCCGCGCAGGGCGGCAACTGGTTGGCCGGATCGAAGGCGCGCACGTTGATCCGGACTTCGCCGGGCTGGCCCAGGGTTTCCCGTTCCAGCAGGCTGCGTACCGCTGCCTCGACGGCCTCGGGCGGCTGTCGGGCGGCGGCGGGGGAAGGGCTGAAGGACGCAAGCAGGGCCAGTGACAGCAGGCCTGCGCGAAGGAAACGGGACGGGCTGATGGTGCGGAGAGCGGCCGGGCCGGGGAGCAGGCGATTCATGGGCGGATTGCAGCATGCCTCCGGCGTGGAGGCAAGCTGGCGGAAGGGGCAGCGGGCGGCAAGTGCCCGCGGCAGGTTTTGCCGGCGGGGCCGGCAAGCGGCAGATTTGGGCGGTTTTCCGCCGCCTTATCGGGCGAGGGCGGCTGCGGGGCGGGGCTTACCATCGCTGGCATGAAAGCTGCCTGTTCTTTGGGCAATCATGCTGGCCCGTGATCCGTCGCGTCCCCGCCGGGGAACGTGCCGGCCGCATTCGAGAGGTAAGGCGATGAAAACCCTGCTGGACAACCAGATGCGCTTCCATCAGGCGGCGCTCAATCTCCAGGCCCACCGCCAGGAATTGCTGGCGTCGAACATCGCCAACGCCGACACGCCGCACTACAAGGCGCGCGACATCGATTTCCGTGCCGCGCTCGACAATGCGCTGGGCAAGGCGCCAGGGGGCGGCCTGGGCGGCGTCGCGCTCGACATCACGCACCAGGGCCATATCGCCGGCGGCGCGGCGCTCGGGGCCGATGCCTTCTCCAGATACCGCACCGAGCTGCAGTCCGCGGTCGACGGCAACACCGTCAACATGGACGTCGAGCGTGCGGCCTTCGCCGAGAACGCGCTGCGCTACGAGGCGAGCCTGACCTTCATCAACGGCATGCTGCGCTCGATGAACACCGCGCTCACCGGCCAGTAAGGAATTCCATCATGAGCATGCTCAACGTCTTCCAGATCGCCGGCTCGGCGCTCAACGCGCAGTCGCTGCGGCTCAACACCACCGCCTCCAACCTCGCCAACGCCGACAGCGTCACCACCGAGACCGGCGAGCCTTACCGCGCCAAGCAGGTCGTCTTTGCCGCCCGGCAGATGGCCGGGCCGGCGGCGGTCGGCGTGCAAGTGACGCAGATCGTCGACAGCGCCGCGCCGATGCGGATGGTGTACGAGCCGAACAACCCGGCGGCCAATGCCGACGGCTATGTCGAAATGCCCAATGTGAACGTGGCCGAGGAGATGGTGAACATGATCTCGGCCTCGCGCTCCTACCAGAACAACGCCGAGATCATGAACACGGCACGGACATTGCTACAGCGTACCTTGCAGATCGGACAGTGAGCGCTGTCCGGCAAATGATGCCGTAGCAGGAGAGATTCATGAGCACCGTCTCGAACGATGTGACAACGGAAAACGTGCTGTCCAAGCTGGCACGCAGCGAACCCGTGCAGAAGGCGGAAGAGGACATGCAGGGGCGTTTCCTCAAGCTGCTGACCACCCAGCTTCGCAACCAGGACCCGATGAACCCGATGGAAAACGCCGAGCTGACTTCCCAGCTCGCGCAGATGAGCACGGTCGATGGCATCGAGCGGCTCAACAAGATGGTCCAGTCCTTCTTCGATTCGCAGGCCTCGAACGAGGGCATCAACGCTGCGGCCCTGATCGGGCGCGGCGTGCTGGTGGAAGGCCAGCAGATGGTGCTGACCGAAGCGGGCGGCATCGGCGGTTTCGAGATCGACGGGCCGGCCGACCGCGTGACGCTGACGGTGACCGACAGCTCGGGCCTGCCGGTCAAGCAGATGGTGTTCGACAGCATCGAGGCCGGCAGCCACAACTTCATCTGGGACGGCACCGCGGAAGACGGCTCGCGCGCCGCCGACGGCGTCTACACCCTGTCGTTGTCCGCGACTCTCGGCGACGAGAAGGTGCAGGGGCGCACGCTGCAGTTCGGGCCCGTGACCAGCGTCGTGCGCGGTCCCAGGGGCGCCGACCTGCAGGTCGGCGACCTCGGTCTGTTCAAGCTCGACGACATCAAGCAGATTCTTTGATCCGGAGCAGCGATCATGGCATTCCAGCAAGGCCTCAGCGGCCTGAGTTCTTCCTCCAAGGCGCTCGACGTCATTTCCAACAACGTCGCCAACGCCAGCACCGTGGGCTTCAAGAATTCCGGCACGGTATTCGCGGACGCCTATGCCTCGTCGCTGACCGGCGCGGTGTCGAAAATCCAGATCGGCATCGGCAGCGCGGTGCAGGCGGTGCGCCAGGCCTTCACCCAGGGCAACGTCACCACCACCAGCAACCCGCTGGACATGGCGATCAACGGCAACGGCTTCTTCGAGATCGAACTGCAGAACGGCGGCTACGCGCTGACCCGCAACGGCCAGTTCGACATCAACAAGCAGGGCTACATCATCACCGCGCTGGGCGACAGGCTGATGGGCTACCAGACGGTCGATCCGGTGTCGGGCGACGTCGCGGCGCCGGCGACTTCCTCGGTGGATAGCTTCCGTCCGCTGATCGTGCCTGCGTCGGGCATCGGCGCCGTGCAGACGACGGAAATGAGCCTGAACCTGAACCTGAGCGCGGATGCGGAAACGATCGACGGTGCCGCGATGCCGCTCGATCCGAGCGACCCCCTGACCTATACCTATTCCACTGGAATAAAGATCTTCGACACCCTGGGCAAGGAACACACCTTGTCCTTCTATTTCGCCCGGCGCACCGACGTCGTCGATACCACGACGGCGCCGCCCAGCTACAGCGAGTGGGATGTCTACACCGTCGTCGACAACGATCCGGGCACGCTTACCCACAACTCCACGCTCGGCTTCGACGGCCTGGGCCGGGTCGCCGAGGTCACGCCGCATGCGACGGCGGCCGTCACGCCGCCGACCAATGGCTCGGTGTTCAGCGCCCTGCTCGGCACGGACGCGGTCAACCCGAGCGAGGCCACGCTGGCGATGAACTCGATCACGCAGTTCGGCGGCGAATCCAAGCCGCGTGAATTGGTGCAGAACGGCGCTGCGCCGGGCGAGATCGCCGGTCTGGCGATCAGCCGCAACGGCGTCATCCAGGCGCGCTACACCAACGGCGTTTCCAAGGACATCGGCATCGTCAACCTGACCACCGTGCGCAACAACAACGGCTTGTCGCCCATCGGCAACAACTACTGGGTCGAGACGCCCGAGTCCGGCGGTTTCGCGCGCGGCACGCCGGGCAACGGCATGAACGGCGTCATCTCCGCCGGCCAGGTCGAGGAATCCAACGTCGACCTCACCCAGGAACTGGTGCAGATGATCATCCAGCAGCGCAACTACCAGGCCAACGCCCAGTCGATCCGCACGCAGGACCAGATCCTGCAGACGCTGGTCAACCTGCGCTGATGAGGGCAGGGCGCCGTTCCGGGTTTGCAGGATAGGGAGAACAGAACATGGATCGGGTGATCTACACCGCGATGACCGGCGCCACCGGCACGATGAACCAGCAGGCGGCGGTGTCGAACAACATCGCCAACGCCTCGTCCACCGGCTTTCGTGCGCAGATGCACAAGCTGCGCGGGGTGGAAATCCAGACCGAGGCCTTCCGCAGCCGCTCGTTCGCGGTCGATGCCAGCATCGCCAACGACTTCACCCCGGGGCCGATCCAATACACCGGGCGGCCCTACGACGTGGCGGTGGAGGGCAAGGGCTGGCTGGCCGTGCGGCTGCCCGACGGCAGCGAGGCCTACACCCGCAACGGCAGCCTGGCGCTGAGCCCGGCCGGCATCCTGCAGACCCGCGAGGGCCTGCCGGTGATCGGCGACGGCGGGCCGATCGCGCTGCCGCCCGACACCGAGATCGTCATCGGCCGCGACGGCTCGGTGTCGTCGATCGATCCGAACGGCAACATCGTCAATGTCGTCGCCCAGCTCAAGCTGGTGAATCCGCCCGAGGCCGAGCTGGTGCGCGGCGACGACGGCCTGTTCCGGCTCGCCGGCGGCGCGCCCGCGCCGGCGGACGAGAACGTGCAGGTCGCCGGCGGCTACCTGGAAGGCAGCAACGTCAATGTCGCCGACCAGATGGTGCAGATGATCTCGCTCGCCCGCCAGTTCGAGATGCAGGTGCGCATGCTGCAGACCGCCGAAGCCAACGACCGCGCTGCGGCGCAGGTGCTGGGGGCGCGTTGAGATGGCGGGCGCTGCTCCGCGGCAGCTGCGCTTCGTACGGAATTAGCACGGTTTTTGCGTTGTTTATCGCGGGATGGCCGGGGCCGGCAAAGGCCTAGACTGATCCCATGCACAAACGGCAATCGCCGCCGCGTGCCGGCAAAGCCTGCCGGCACGGCAATGCAGAACAGAGGACTTCATCATGATCCGCTCCCTGTGGACCGCCCGCACCGGGCTCGATGCCCAGCAGACTTCGCTGGACGTGATCTCCAACAATCTGGCCAACGTGTCGACCAACGGCTACAAGCGCCAGCGCGCGGTGTTCGAGGACTTGCTGTACCAGACGATGCGCCAGCCGGGCGCGCAGACCACGCAGCAGACCCAGGTCTCCAGCGGCCTGCAGATCGGCACCGGCGTGCGTCCGGTGGCCACCGAGCGCATCTTCACCCAGGGCAGCCCGCAGCAGACTGGCGGCTCGCTGGACCTGGCGATCCAGGGCAACGGCTTCCTGCAGATCGCGATGCCCGACGGCACCACCGCCTACACCCGCGACGGCGCGCTGCAGCTCGACAACCAGGGCAACGTCATCACCGCCAGCGGCTATCCGCTGCTCGACGCCATCCAGATTCCGGCCGACGCCACGCAGATCTCCATCGGCAAGGACGGCACGGTCACGGTCAAGCTGCCCAACCAGGTCGAGATGCAGCCGGTCGGCCAGATCCAGGTGGCGACCTTCATCAACCCGGGCGGCCTGCAGAGCATGGGCGAGAACCTGTTCTACGAGACGGCGTCGAGCGGCGAGGCCACGCCGACCGAGCCGGGCACCAATGGCGCGGGCGTCATCAACCAGGGCTACGTCGAGAACTCGAACGTCAACGTCGCCGAGGAACTCGTCAGCATGATCGTCACGCAGCGCGCCTACGAGCTGAATTCGCGCGCCATCTCCACGTCCGACCAGATGCTGGGCCGGCTCACCCAGCTGTGAGCGCATCGCCATGAAACCGCTGTCCGCATTCTGGCTTGCCGCCGCGCTGGCGCTGCTGTCGGGCTGCGCCGCCATCGAAACCGTGCCGCCGACCGCCGTGCATCAGCCGATGAGCGTGCGCCCGGACGGCCAGGCTCCGGCACCCGCCGCGAACGGCGCCATCTACCAGGCGGCGCTGGCGCGCCCGCTGTTCGAGGACAGGCGCGCGCGCCATGTCGGCGACATCATCACGATCAACCTGGTCGAGCGCAACACCGCGACCAAGAGCGCCAACACCAGCGCAACGCGCAGCTCCGAAATGACGGGCGGCATCACCGCCTCCTCGCGCCTGCCGCTGGGCGGGCTCAATGGGCTGAACGTCGAGGCCGGGGTCGATTCCGGCTTCAACGGCGCCGGCAGCGCCCGCGCCAACAACGCCTTCAACGGCACGATCACGGTCACGGTCATCGACGTCTACGCCAACGGCAACCTGCTGGTGTCGGGCGAGAAGATGCTGGCGATCAACCAGGGCAACGAATTCATCCGCTTCTCGGGCGTGGTCGACCCCAACACCGTCACGTCGACCAATACGGTGCAGTCGATCCAGGTCGCCGATGCGCGCATCGAATACCGCGGCACCGGCGTCATCGACCAGTCCAACACCATGGGCTGGCTGCAGCGCTTCTTCCTCGCCATCCTGCCTTTCTGAACGGGGCCAGACATGAACGCCTTCCGATCCCTGCTGACGCGCGCGCTGGTGGTGGCCGTGGCGGCCGGCATCTTCTTCGTGTCGGCGGCCGAAGCCGCGCCCGAGCGCATCAAGGACCTGGCCACCATCGCCGGCGTGCGCGAGAACCAGCTCGTCGGCTATGGCCTGGTGGTCGGCCTCGACGGCAGCGGCGACCAGACCACGCAGACGCCCTTCACCAAGCAGAGCATCGTCAACATGCTGGGCAACATGGGCGTCACCGTGCCGCAGGGCACCAACATGCAGTTGAAGAACGTCGCCGCGGTGATGGTGACGGCCAGCCTGCCGGCCTTCGCCCGGCCCGGCCAGGCGATCGACGTCACCGTGTCCTCGATCGGCAACGCCAAGAGTCTGCGCGGCGGCACGCTGGTGATGACGCCGCTGAAAGGCGCGGACGGCCAGGTGTATGCGGTGGCCCAGGGCAACCTCGCCGTCGGCGGCGCGGGCGGCGCGGCGGGCGGCGCGGCGCAGACCATCAACCATTTGGCGGCAGGGCGGATTCCCGGCGGCGCCACGGTGGAGCGCGGCGTGGCCGCGTCGGTCGGGCAGGGCGACTTCGTCATGGTCGAGCTCAATGAAGCCGATTTCCACACCGCCGGCAAGGTGGTCGATGCCATCAACGCGATTGCGCCGGGCTCGGCCTATGCGCTGGACGGCCGCAGCATCCAGGTCATGGCGCCGCAGGACGTGTCGCGCCGCGTGGCCTTCCTCGGCCGGATCGAGAACCTGAGGGTGGCACCGGGCGAGCAGATCGCCAAGGTCATCGTCAATTCGCGCACCGGCTCGGTGGTCATGAACCAGCGCGTGACGCTGCAGAACGTGGCGGTGTCGCACGGCAACCTCACCGTCACCGTCGACAGCCAGACCGAAGTCAGCCAGCCGGCGCCGTTCTCGCGCGGCGAGACGGTGGCGGCGCAGAACCAGGGCCAGGTCGACATCCGCCAGGACGGCGGCAGCATCCACAACGTGCGTGCCGGCGGCAATCTGGCCGACGTGGTCAAGGCGCTCAACGCATTGGGCGCCAAGCCGATGGACCTGGTCAGCATCCTGCAGGCGATGAAGGCGGCCGGCGCGCTGCGCGCCGAGCTGGAAATCATCTGAGGGCGGGCCATGAACGCCGGCGTCCAGCTCAACGCCCTCGATCCCAACTCGCTCGGCGAGCTGCAGCGGCTCGCCCGCAGCGAAGGCCGCTCGAATGAGGCCTTGCGCGCGGCCTCGAAGCAGTTCGAGGCCTTGTTCATGCAGATGATGCTGAAGTCGATGCGCGACGCCACGCCGCAGAACAGCCTGCTCGACAGTGACCAGACCCGCATGTACCAGAGCCTGCTCGACCAGCAGATGGCACTGAACCTGTCGCAGGGGCGCGGCACCGGCCTCGCCGATACCCTGTTCCGCCAGCTTGGCGGCAAGGATGAAGGTGCGGCGGGTACGGATGCCCTGGCGGCGCCCGCACAGGCCGGGCAGACCGGGCAGGGCGGCAAGGATGGCTTTCCGCTTGCCGGCGTGCTTCGCGGCGCGGCAATATCTGCCGCCGCGCGGCGCGCGGTGCCGGTTCAGGCCCGTGCCGAGGCTGCTGCGCCGGCTGCCTCCGGCGATGCCAGGGCGGCCGGCGGCGGCGTGCTCGAAGCCGGCTTCAGGGAGGCGATCCAGCGCGTGCGCCAGCTTGGCGGCGCGGTGTCGGACAAGGTCCGCGGCTTCGTCGCCGAGGTGTGGCCGCATGCCGTCGAAGCCAGCAAGCGCACCGGCATCCCGCCCGCCTTCATGGTGGCGCAGGCGGCGCTGGAAACGGGCTGGGGCGAGAAGCAGTTGCGCCATGCCGACGGCAGCCCCAGCCACAACCTGTTCAACATCAAGGCCGGCTCGGCCTGGCGCGGCCGCACCGTCGACCGCGAGGTCACCGAATATGCCGACGGCCGCCCCTATGCCGAAGCGGCACGCTTCCGCTCGTATTCGTCCTATGCCGAATCCTTCCGCGACTATGCCAGCCTGATGGCGCGCAGCCCGCGCTACGCCGGCGTGCTGGGCCAGACCGATGCTGCCGGCTTCGCCCGCAGCCTGCAGGATGCCGGCTATGCCACCGATCCGCAGTACGCCGACAAGCTCACCCGCATCATCGGCGGCAGCACGCTGCGCAGCGCACTGGCCGGCATCGGCTGAGCCTGCCGCTCCGGATGGCCGCATGAATTGCCGGTTTCGGGGTGGCATCCTTCTTGCTGAACCCTTTCCAGGCAATCGCGGATCAGGAAGACCATCATGGCTGGCATGCTGAACATCGGAATGACGGGCCTCAATGCGGCACAGGCCCAGCTCAATACCACCAGTCACAACATCACCAATGCAGGGACCAAGGGCTACCACCGGCAAACGGTGGGGCAGAGTGCGCTGCAGCCCTTGTTCACCGGCGCGGGCTTTTTCGGCCAGGGCACCCAGGTGTCCTCGGTGACGCGCAGCTACGACCGCTTCCTGGAAGGACAGATCCTGCAGGCCGACAACCGCCGCTCGCAATATGCGGCCTACGGCGCGCAGGTCGGCCAGATCAACAACCTGCTGGCCGATCGCACCACCGGGCTGTCGCCGGCGATGGAAAACTTCTTTGCCGGCGTGCAGGAAGTCGCTTCCAACCCGACCAGCGTGGCGGCGCGCCAGGCGCTGATTTCCAATGCCCAGTCGCTGGCGTCGCGCTTCCAGTCGCTGAATGCCCGGCTGGAAGAAATCCGTGACGGCGTCGAAGGCAGCATCGTGCAGACGGTCGAGTCGATCAACACCTATGCGCAGGCGATCGCGGACATGAACCAGCGCATCGTCATCGCCCAGGCGGGCGGAGCCGGCACGCCGGCCAACGACCTGCTGGACCAGCGCGACCAGTTGCTGGCCGAACTGAACAAGCTGGTGAAGATCACCATCGTCGAGGAAACCGATGGCGCGCAGGCGAACGGCGCGGTGTCGGTGTTCATCGGCTCGGGGCAGTCGCTGGTGCTGCGTGGCACGGTATCGACCTTCGAAGTCGTGCCCAGCGCCAACGATCCGACACGCGGCGCGATCTCGATGGTGGCGCCGGGCGGCAACCGCATGGAACTGGCGGAATCGCTGCTGACCGGCGGAACGCTCGGCGGGCTGCTGGAGTTCCGCCGCGTGTCGCTCGATGCCGCACAGAACGAACTGGGCCTGATCGCGCTGGGCATCACCGAAACCGTCAATGCCCAGCACAAGCTCGGCATCGACCTGGAAGGGGTCTTCGGCAAGGACTTCTTCAAGCCGATCACGCCCACGGTCGTGCCGGCCACGGCGGGCGTCAGCGCCGGCATCACCGACGTGAGCGCGGTGCGGGCCAGGGATTACCGCGTCGCCATCGACAGCGACGGCGGCGCGCTCAGGCTGTTTGCCGGCAACGAGGAGCTGGCTTCCCTGAGCCTGCCGGCCGCCGGGCCGCTGACGTTGAACGGCGGCGGCCTGTCGGTCACGATTCCGGACGCGGCCAGCGTGCCGGCCAAGGGGCTGCTGATCCAGCCGACGCGCAACGCCGCGCGCGACATTTCCGTGGCCATTTCCGATCCGCGCGAAATCGCCGCCGGCGGGCCGATGTCGGTGACCGCGCCATTGACCAACCAAGGCACGGGCAAGCTGGCCAACATCGATGTCCGCAGCAACGCCGGCATGGATGCTTCGGGCGACGGCAAGCCGGATTTCGCCGCCTTCTCGGCCAGCTTCGGCGGCACCAGTCTGTCGGTGCCGGCCGGCTACACCATCGAGCGCCTGCGGCAGGACAGCACGAGCGGACAGTGGCTGACGGATACCGCCTATCCAAGCGGCGGCACCGGCACGACCTTTGACCCGGCCACGGATTCGTCCGGAGCGCGCTTCCGCGTCACCGGCCCGGGCGGGTATGAGTTCGACTTCGAGTTCAGCGGCACGCCCGAAGCTGGCGACACTTTCGCCTTCGCGCCGAACGCTGCCGGCGTCGCCGACAACCGCAATGCGGTCGCGCTCGGCGCGCTGCAGACGTCCAAGACCCTGCTGGCCGATGCCGGCGGGCGGCCGACCGCCACGTTCCAGTCGGTCTATGCCCAGACCGTGACCACCGTCGGCAACAAGACGCGCGAAGCCCAGGTCAACGAAGCCGCGCAGCAGGCGCTGGTGACACAGGCCACCTCGGCGCGCGACAGCGTCTCGGGCGTCAATCTGGACGAGGAAGCGGCCAACCTGATCCGCTTCCAGCTTGCCTATCAGGCCTCGGCCCGCGTCATGACCGTGGCGCAGCGGCTGTTCGACGAACTCATCGCCATCGGCCGCTGAGCCGGAAACATCGGGAGAGCATCATGCGCATTTCGTCCAACATGATCTACGACCGTGGCGTGGCCTCGATCCAGCAGCAATGGTCGAACATCCTGCAGACTTCGCAGCAGGTGGCCACCGGCCGCCGCGTGCTGACGCCGGCCGACGACCCGATCGCTTCGGCCCGCGCGCTCGAAATCGGCCAGACCCAGGCGGTCAACAAGCAGTTCTCGGTGAACATCGGCTACGCCGACGATGCGATGAAGCTGCTGGAAGCACGCCTGGATGGGGCCGGCGAAATCCTGCACTACGTGCGCACGCGCGCCGTGCAGGCCGGCAACGGCGACAGCACGATGAAGCCGGAAGACCTGCGTGCGCTGGCGGTCGACATGAAGGCGCAGTTCGAAGCCATGCTGGCGCTGGCCAACAGCCAGGACGGCATGGGCGAGTACATCTTCGGCGGCTATCGTTCGCAGGCACAGCCGTTCAACGGCAACCTGTCCGGCGTCAGCTATGCCGGGGACCAGGGCGAGCGCAGCATCCAGGTGTCGGCCTCGCGCTACATGCCGATCAGCCTGCCGGGCTCGGACGTGTTCGACCGCACGCTGACGCTCGACACCGACACGATCAAGATCCATGGCGCGATCGACAACGAGGGCAGCGCCGCACCCGCCCTGAGCGCAGTCGACCCGGCGGCGGTGAACCAGGCGTCGCGCTATCAGCTCCGCTTCGATGAGGCGACCGGCGAATACAGCGTCACGCGCCTCGGCCAGGATGGCAACGAAGTGCCGCCGGCGACCACGCTGACGCCGCCGAGCGCCACCATCGACGGCTTGACGCTGTCCCTGCCGACGGCCGACGTGGCCGATGGCGACGCCTTCGAAATCTACGTGCCGTCGACCAGCATGCTCAACAACATGGCCATGTTCGCCGTCGCGCTGGAAAAGCAGAACGGCGTGTCGGGCATGACCGGAGCGGTTGCGTTCGCGCTGGAAACCTTCGATGCCAGCCAGGAAAGCATCCTGAAAGCGCGCGCCCAGATCGGTTCGCAACTGACCGAAACCGAGGCGCTGGCCAATCTCGGCAGCGATCTGAACATCCAGTACGCCGCCACGCTGTCCGACCTGATGGACGTCGATTACGTCGATGCGATCTCGCGCCTGACCCAGCAGCAGACTTACCTGCAGGCGGCGCAGATGTCCTTCATGCGGGTGTCCGGCCTGTCGCTGTTCAACTACCTCAACTGAGTCCCGCCATGCCTGCCCGTTCCGCCCTGGCCCTCACTGCCGCCGCTGCGGTCGCGCTCGTCCTTGCCGGCTGCTCTTCGGCGTCCAGAATCTCGGCGCCCGAACAGGAAGAACAGGCATCGGCTCAGCCCTCCGGCCTGGAGCGGACCCGGGCGTGGGCCGGAGACCAGGGCGCCCCGGTGGCGGCGATCGCCGGCGGGCTGCTGATGCTGCGCGACTTGGAGATGCTGAAGGTCGAGTACCTGGCCGGTGCCCTGGTGGCTTTCGCGATCTACGATCCGCTGGCGCCGACCTGGCGGATCGAGGTGCGCGAATCCGGCGCCAGCCGCGTGCGGATGGCGCTGCGCATGAAGTCGCTGATCACCGGCGGCGACGGCGAGGCGCGCCAGGTCTTCCTGCGCAATGCGCGCGAGATGGTCGAGGCGGGCGGCTTCGCCGGCTACGAGATCGTGCATTACGAGGAAGGTGTCGAATCGACGCGGCCGTTCGCGCACCGCTACGCCAATGCCGAGATCCGGCTGCTGAGGTCGCAGATCTTTCCCGCGCTCTGAGCCGGGTGCGGGGGTCAGCGTGGCGGCACGGCCGGCGGCAGCGGAGCGAGCAGTTCGAGCATGTGGCCGATGTCGTCGAAGCCGCGTTCGAACAGGCTTTGCAGCACCGGCGCGAAGTTGGTCATGAACAGCAGCACGCCGATGAAGCCGGCGGTGAGCGTGACCGGGAAGCCCACCGCGAACAGGTTGAGCTGCGGTGCCGCGCGCGTCAGCACGCCGAGCGAGATGTTGGCCACCAGCAGGATGCCCAGCACCGGCAGCGACAGCAGCAGGCCGGTGGCGAAGACGGTGGCGCCGGCGCGGGCGATATAGCCCCAGCCCTGGGCCCGCACGACTTCGGCGCCGACCGGCAGCCATTCGAAGCTGCGCACCAGCACTTCGATCATCAGCAGGTGGCCGTTGACGGCGAGGAACAGCAGGGTGGCGATCAGGCTGAGGAAGTCGGACAGCACCGCGGTCTGGCCGCCGGCGTCGGGGTCGAAGAAGATGGCGAAGGACAGGCCCATCTGCATGCCGATCAGTGCGCCCGCGGTATCCACCGCGGCAAATACCAGCCGCATCATGAAGCCCACGGCGACGCCGATGAAGATCTGCTGGCCGAAGATCGCCAGCCCGATGCCCGAGTTCGGCGCCACCTCGGGCATCGGCGGCATCGCCGGCAGCAGCGCGATGCCCACGGCCAGGCCGGCGGCGAGGCGGACGCGGACCGGCATGCCGCGGTTGGAGAAGATCGGTGCGGCGGCGAACAGGCCGAGCAGCCGTGCCAGCGGGAAGGCCGCTGCGGCGAGCCAGGCGTCGAGCTGGGCGGCTGTTACGCTGAGCATCGGGCGGGGGCGGACCGTGGTTTCAGCCGATCATCGCCGGGATGGATTCGAACAGCTGGCGCATGAAGTCGGTCAGCACCGTGATCATCCACGGCCCGGCCAGCACCAGCGCGGCGAAGATGGCGACGAGCTTGGGCACGAAGGTCAGCGTCATCTCGTTGATCTGGGTCGCGGCCTGGAAGATGCTGATGATCAGGCCGGTGACGAGCGCGGCGAGGAACAGCGGCGCCGATACCATCAGGGTGATTTCGACGGCCTGGCGGCCGAGTTCGATGACGGTGGTGGGGGTCATGGCCGGTTTCTCCCGCTTGTTTGCGCTAGACCGCGAAGCTCTGCACCAGCGAGCCGATCAGCAGCGTCCAGCCGTCGACCAGCACGAACAGCATGATCTTGAACGGCAGCGACACGATCACCGGCGACATCATCATCATGCCCATCGACATCAGCACCGAGGCGACCACCATGTCGATGATGATGAAGGGGATGAAGACGATGAAGCCGATCTGGAAGGCGGTCTTGATTTCCGAGGTGACGAAGGCCGGGATGATGACGCGCATCGGCAGGTCTTCGGCCTTGTCGACCGGCGGCACCTTGGCCAGGCCGGCGAAGAGGTCGAGATCGGGCTCGCGCACCTGGGCCAGCATGAAAGTGCGCATCGGCACCGAGGCTCGCTGCAGGGCTTCGTCGAACTGGATCTGGCCTTCGGCCATCGGCAGGTAGGCATCGGTGTAGACGCGCTCGGCGACCGGCGCCATGATGAAGAAGCTCAGGAACAGCGCCAGGCCCAGCAGTACCTGGTTGGGCGGCGCGGTCTGCGTGCCCAGCGCCTGGCGCAGCAGCGAGAGCACGATGATGATGCGGGTGAAGCTGGTCATCATCAGCACCATTGCCGGGATGAAGCTCAGCAGCGTCATCAGCAGCAGCGTCTGGATGGTCAGGCTGTAGGTGGTGCCGCCGTCCGCTGTGGCCGTGCTGGTGACGGCGGGCAGGGCCTGGGCCTGGGCCGGCAGCGGCAGGCCGGCGAGGGTGAGCAGCAGCGCCAGTATCGCTGCCAGCCACAGCGCCGGCGCCAGGCGTGCGCGCAGCAGCGGCAGAGGATGGCGTTCAGCGGGCATCGCCGCGCTCCGTCACATGCTGTTCAGCCGCTTGCCGCTTCATGGCCTGCCCCAGCCAGGCCGAGAAATTCCGTGTCGGGCCGGATGAGGGCGGCTGCGCGCCATGCCGCGCTGCGAGCGGCAGATCTTCGGCCTTCATCTCATGCAGCCGGGTGACGCTGCCCGGCGCCACGCCGAGCACCAGCAACTGCTCGCCCAGGCGCACCAGCACCACCCGCTCGCGCGGCCCGACCGCGGCGGCACCCAGCACCTCGATCGCGGCGGCGGCACTGCCGCGCGGCGCGGCCAGGCGGCGGATCAGCCACAGGCAGCCGAGCAGCAGGGCGATGACCACGGCCAGGCCGGCCAGCATCTGGAACAGGCTGCCGGCAAGCTCGGTGGGGGCGCTGCCGGCTGCGGGCGTCGTCTGGGCCAGCGCATCGGCGGCGAAGGCGGGCAACAGGATCGGCAGAAGACGCGGGGGGATGGGGCGATGCACGGTGCTACGGCGTTCAGTGGCGGATCTTGCGCATGCGCTCGGCCGGACTGATGATGTCCGTCAGGCGGATGCCGAACTTGTCATTGACGACGACGACTTCGCCTTGCGCGATCAGCGTGCCGTTGACCAGCACGTCCATCGGCTCGCCGGCGAGACCGTCCAGCTCGACCACCGAGCCGTGCGCGAGCTGCAGCAGGTTGCGGATCGTCAGCTTGGTGCGCCCCAGCTCCACGGTGATCTGCACCGGGATGTCGAGGATCATGTCGAAGTCGTTGAGCGAGCCCTTACCGGGGCTGCCGGCGCCGAAATCCTCGAAGATCTGGCTGGCCGGGCGAGCCTGGTAGGGCGAATCGGCCATCGCCGCGGCGGCCAGTTCGGCGGCGACGCGGTCGGCCTCGCTGTCGCCGGACTGGCTGGCCTCGGTCGCCGCCTGTTCCTGCATCGCGGCGGCCCAATCGTCGTCGGTAATCTGGTTGTCGTCAGCCATTCTGGCCTCCAGCTAACAAGGGCGAAGGCTCTTCTTCCTGCGCGAGGAAGCGCTCCACCCGGATGGCGTATTGCCCGTTCTTGGTGCCCTGCCTGCATTCGAACACCGGCACGCCGTCGATCTCGGCCTGCAGCAGTTCGGGCACGTTCAGCGGAATCACGTCGCCGACCCGCATGTCGACGATGTCGCGCAGCGTGACGCGCGCGCTGCCGAGATTGCAGTACAGCTCGATGTCGGCCGAGCGCAGCTGGTGCGACAGCAGCTTGATCCAGCGCCGATCCGAGGTGATGTGGTCGCTCTGCATCGTCGAATACAGCAGGTCGCGGATCGGCTCCAGCATCGAGTACGGAAAGCAGATGTGCATCTCGGCCTGGGCGCCGCCGATCTCCAGCGAGAAGGTCGTCGAGATGACGATCTCGGAAGGTGTGGCGATGTTGGCGAACTGCGAGTTCATTTCCGAGCGCACGTACTCGAACTCGAGCTTGAACACCGGTGCCCAGGCCTTGGCGTATTCGGTGAACACCACCTCGAGCATGCCCTGGATGATGCGCTGCTCGGTCGGCGTGAAGTCGCGGCCTTCGACCCGGGTGTGGAAGCGCCCGTCGCCGCCGAACATGTTGTCGACGACGAGAAAGACCAGGTTCGGGTCGAAGACGATCAGCCCGGTGCCGCGCATCGGCTTGGCCGTGACCAGGTTGAGGTTGGTGGGCACGACCAGGTTGCGCACGAATTCGGCGTATTTCTGCACCTTGATCGTGCCGACGGAAACCTCGGTGTTGCGATGCACGTAGTTGAAGAAGCCGATGCGCAGGTAGCGCGCGAAGCGCTCGTTGATCAGCTCCATCGTGGGCATGCGCCCACGCACGATGCGCTCCTGCGTGCCCAGGTTGTAGGGGCGCACGCCTTCGGCCGCGTGTTCCTCGGCTTCGGGCTCGTCGGATTCTCCGGTCACGCCCCGCAGCAGGGCGTCAACTTCTTCCTGGGAGAGAAAATCCGAGGACATGGCGTTCGCGTCCGCTACTGGATGATGAAGGAGTTGAACAGCACGGCCTGGACCGGGCCGGTGGAGGTCGTGCGGCCGCGGGCGTCGGTCTGCACCGGGAAGCCGAGCGCGGCATTGGCCTCGTCGACGATGCTGGTCGCCAGCAGTTCGCGGCCTTCGGTGGTGAACAGCTCGGACGGCAGCCGGCTCGACAGCAGCAGGTTGATGCGGTGCCGGATCTCGGGCATGTAGCCCTTGAGCGCGTCGCCGGTCTTGGCATCGGCGACGCGCAGCACGATCACGGCCTGCAGGTAATGGTCGCCCTCGTCGCGGCGCAGGTTGACGGTGAAGGGGTCCAGCGGCACGAAAGTGGGGGGCTTGGACAGATCCACCGGCGGCGGTGCTGGGGGCTGGGCGGCGGCGGCTGCCGGCGCGGAGGCGCCGTCATCGCTGCTGCCCTTGTTCTTCAGCAGCAGCAGCGCGCCGATGCCGCCCGCGACGATGATCAGCAGCACCAGCAGCACGATGACGATGATGATGAGCAGCTTGCTCTTGCCCTTGGGGGCGGCTTCTCCGCCCGCCTCCGGTTTGGTTGGCGCCTTGGCCATGCGAATCTCCTGATATCTTGCCAAAATTATCGCGGAAGATCGCACGCCGCGAAGCGTGGAAAAGTGGGGCAGAGCAGCCCCAATTCAAGCGCTTCAGACGAAGGTGTCGACCATTCCGTCGTGTTGCTGCAGCCATGATGCGGGCTGGCCGCCGTCGGCCGCATCCGCGATCGTTCCGCTGCCGCCCGTGTGCCGGCCCTGTCCGCTGCCATTGCCGCCGCCGTCACGTCCAGCGCCACGGTCTTCCGAGGTGCTGACATCGGCCTGTCCCAGGCTGATGCCGGATTGCTGAAGTATCTCCCGCAAGCGCGGCAGCGCCTGCTCGAGTGCGTCACGCGCGGCCTGACTGGAGGCGACGAACTGCGCCGTGGTCTGGTCGCCGTTGAGCGAGATCGACACTTCGAGCTTGCCGATGTTGGGCGGCGTCAGCACCAGTTCGGCCTTGCTCTCCGCGCGGCCGATCATCCATCGCACCTGGTTGCCCACGTCCTCGGCCCAGGCTTGCCGGTTTGCCGGGGTGTGCACGGGCAACTGCGGCGTCGGCGCCTGGGCGGGAGCGTGGCGCAGCACGCCGAGCAGATTGGCGCCGTGATGCCCGCCCGTGGCCTGGCCGGGCTGCCGGGCCGCGATGTCGTCGTCCCCGGCCTTCAGGCTTGGGGTCGTGCCTGCCGCCTTGTCGGCGATGACTGCCGCGAGCGGCAATCGCCCCTGTGCCGCCTGGCCGGCGTCGATGCCGGCATCCGCCGGTTTCGGACTGCCTTTCGATGGCAGGCCGGCATTCTGCAGCGCTTTGCCGGCGCTGTCATCCGCGGCCGGTTCGGCGTCGGCTTCGCCGTCGTTCGCCGTGCCGGCCTGCAGGGCGGCAATCGCTGCCGGCAGGCCGGCAAGCGCGGCCGCCTCGGCGGTCGTATCTGCCGGCGCCTCGGCCGCTGCCGCCTGGTCGTTCCGTGAGGTGTCGGTATGTTCGCCCGTGGTTTCGCTGCCCTTGGCTGCCTCGTCCGGCTGCACGGCGTTTTCGGCGGGACGGGACTCGCCGGATTCGGCGGAGCGGGCCGCCGGGTCGGCAGGCTGTGCCCGGCCGTGTTCCGGTTCGCGCGTGGTGGTGCGCTGGGGATTGCGTTCGGCCTCGCGCGGCCGTGCCGGAGCGTCGTTCGCATGCGCGGGCTGGGCCGATGGGGGGCGCGAATCGCGCAACTGGTTCTGCAGCGTGCGGGAGAAGGATGGCAGTTGGGAAGGTGTCTGGGCAGGCGATTGCTGGCTGCCGGGGCCGATCAGCCCGGCAAGCGTCACCGGGTCGGACCACTTGCGAGCGGAATGGCCTTGCAGGCTCTGGGCCAGGCTGGGGGAAGAAAGGGTTGCGGACATGGTCTGGCGCCTCTGGAACAGGATGAGCAGGGCTTTCTACGCAAGAGCCGTGCCATGCAGGCGGACTGCCGGACGATCAGTCGTGGGCGCCGCCGTCGCCGTCCAGACGGGCGCGGCCGAGGCGTGCCGCGTGCTCGTCGGCCATCTTCTGCTCCTGGCGGGCCTCGATGCGGGCCAGGCCCGCCTGGTGGCGCTGCGACAAGGTGTCGAAGGCCTTGAGCTTGTTGCGCTGGGCGAGCCAGTGCTGCTGTCCCTGCGCGGTCAACTGCTGCGACTGTTCCGCCAGCTTGCGCTGCGCGAGGATGGCTTCATCCAGGCGGGTGATGAAAGCGCCATAGTTGCGCCAGGCGTCCGGGCTGAGGCCTTCGCGTGCGGCTTCGACGAAGCGGTCGTTGTACTCGCGCCGATAGTCCTCGAGCATCTGCAGCTTCTGCGCCACGTCGCGCTCGGCCGCGACCAGTTCGCCCAGCTGGCGGGCGGCTTCGTCGGTGCGGGTCTGGGCGAGGTCGAGCAGGGGCTGGAGGTGGAAGCGGGGACTCATGGGGATGGCTGTGTCGTTCGCGTGCCCCGGCGGCGGAGAGAGGGGCGCCGGCAGTCTAAGCGCCGTATGCCGCAGGCGTGCCGTGTGTTCGGCTGCCGCTCGTGCAAAATGTCACACTCAGGCCGAAAATGCCTGTGCCAGCTTCTGCAGGGCGCCGTCGTAGGATTCGCGCTCGTTGATGCCTTGCTGCAGGAAGGCCTCCAGCCTGGGGTAGAGCTGCACCGCGGTGTCCAGCACCGGGTCGCCGCCCGGCTGGTAGGCGCCGACCGCGATCAGGTCGCGCGAGCGCTGATAGCGCGAGAAGAACTGCTTGAACTGGCGCACGACGGCGAAATGCTCGTCGCCGACCAGGCCGTGCATCGCGCGCGAGATCGACTGCTCGATGTCGATCGCGGGGTAGTGGCCCTGGTCGGCGAGGCTGCGCGACAGCACGAAGTGGCCGTCGAGGATGGCGCGCGCGGAGTCGGCGATGGGATCCTGCTGGTCGTCGCCTTCGGCCAGCACGGTATAGAAAGCGGTGATCGAGCCGCCTCCTTCGGGGCCGTTGCCGGCGCGCTCGACCAGCGCCGGCAGGCGGGCGAACACGCTCGGCGGATAGCCGCGGGTGACCGGGGGTTCGCCGATCGCCAGGGCGATCTCGCGCTGCGCCATCGCGTAGCGCGTCAGCGAATCCATGATCAGCAGCACCTGCTTGCCCTGGTCGCGGAAGTATTCCGCCACCGTGGTCGCGTAGGCCGCGCCCTGCATCCGCATCAGCGGGCTGGTGTCGGCGGGCGCGGCCACCACCACCGAGCGCGCCAGGCCTTCCGGGCCGAGGCTCTGGTCGATGAATTCCTTGACTTCGCGGCCCCGTTCGCCGATCAGGCCGACGACGATGACGTCCGCCGAGGTGTAGCGCGCCATCATGCCGATCAGTACCGACTTGCCGACCCCGGAGCCGGCGAACAGGCCCAGGCGCTGGCCGCGGCCGACGGTCAGCAGGGCGTTGATCGCACGGATGCCGACGTCCAGCGGCTGCTCGATCGGTGCGCGCGACAGCGGGTTGATCGCGCGTCCCTGCAGCGAGCGTGTTTCCTGCGTGGCGAGCGGCCCGGCGCCGTCGAGCGGCCGGCCGGCGCCATCGACGACGCGGCCGAGCAGGGCGTCGCCCACCGGCAGGTGCTTGGCGCGGTCGGCGGCGCGGCGGCGCGGGCCGATGCGCTTGCCCGGCACCAGCCGCGGCATGCCGACTTCCATCGGCAGCACGCGGGCGCCGGGTGCCAGGCCGAAGACGTCGTCGGTCGGCATCATGAACAGCTTTTCGCCGCTGAAGCCGACGACTTCGGCTTCGACCGAGCCGCCGCCCGGGATCAGGATCCGGCAGCCGGAACCCAGCGGCAGCTTGAGTCCGGCCGCTTCCATGACGAGGCCGTTGATGCGGGTGAGCCGGCCCGAGATCTCGAAGGCGCTGGTGTCCCTGACCAGGCGGCGGCCGTCGGCGAGGAAGTCGCGCCACAGATCGCTGCCGTGCTTCATGCGGCAGCGTCCGGTGTGCCGCTTGCCGGCCGATCCGGATCGGCGGGGGAGAAGCGCATGTGTTCGCGCCCGAGCGATTCGAGCACGCGCCGCCAGCGGGTCTCCAGCGTGGCGTCGAGCTGCGCGCCCTGGGTGTCGATGCGGCACTCGCCGCGCTGCAGGTCGAAATCTTCCTGCAGGCGGTGGCCGGCTTGCGCGAGCTGTTCGCCCAGGTTGTCACGCACCAGCGCCAGGTCGTCCGGATGCAGCCGGATCTGCGCGTTACCCTGCGGCAACTGCTGCAGGGCGATGCGGATGGTGTCGAGCACGGTCTCGGGGTGGAGGCGCAGGGTGTGGTGGACCATCTGCCGGGCCAGCTCGATGGCGAGCGCCATCAGCTCCTCGGCCACTTCGCGGTCGATTTCGGCCAGCGACTGCTCGAGCCGCTCGGCCAGCGCCAGCACGCGCGCGGCTTCGGCTTCGGTTCTCGCCTTGCCTTCCTCATAGCCCTTGCGTTCGCCTTCGGCCGTACCCGCCGCCAGCCCGGCTTCGTGGCCTTCGCGCCAGCCTTCCTCGCGCGCGGCATTGCGGATTTCCTCGTGCATGCGCTCGATTTCCTCCGCCGTGGGCAGCTTCAGATCGGGCGGCAGGCTGTAGGCCGGCTCGGGTGCGTCGGGAACGGCTTCGGGCTCGGCCGCGGCAGTGGCGTCGGCGCCTGCCGGGGGAGGGGGCGCTTCCCGCGCGTCGAAATCCTCCGGCGTCCAGCGCCGGTACGCGCCCACGGCCTGGTGGCGGGAAATGCTCACGAAATGCTCCCGGGCCGTATCGAGAGCGGCGGCAGCTTAGACGAAGCCATCGTCGCCTCCCTTGCCCGCCATCATGACCTGGCCTTCCTCCGCCAGGCGGCGGACGATCTTGAGGATTTCCTTCTGCTCGGCCTCGACTTCGGACAGGCGGACCGGGCCGCGGGATTCGAGATCCTCGCGCAGCATCTCGGCCGCGCGGCTCGACATGTTCTTGAAGATCTTCTCGCGCAGCTCCGGCTGCGCGCCCTTGAGGGCGACGATCAGCGAATCGGACTGGACTTCGCGCAGCACGGTCTGGATGCCGCGGTCGTCGATGTCGAGCAGATTCTCGAACACGAACATCTCGTCGAGGATCTTCTGCGCCAGTTCGGGATCGTATTCGCGCACGTTGTCGATGATGCTGGTCTCGTAGGTCGAGCCGACGAAGTTGAGTATCTCCGCGGCATGGTGCACGCCGCCCATCGAGGCCTTCTTCACCGTCGATGCGCCGGCCAGCATGCGCGTCAGCGAATCGTTCAGTTCGCGCAGCGCGGCAGGCTGCACGCCGTCGAGCGTGGCGATGCGCAGTACCACGTCGTTGCGCAGGCGTTCGTTGAAATGCGTCAGGATCTCGCCGGCCTGGTCGAATTCGAGGTGGACCAGGATGGTGGCGATGATCTGCGGATGCTCGTTCTTGATCAGGTCGGCGGCGGTGCCGGCGTCCATCCACTTCAGGCTCTCGATGCCGGCGGTGTCCGAGCCCTGGATCATGCGTGCGAGCAGGTGGCTGGCGCGCTCGTCGCCCAGCGCCTTGGTCAGCATCAGGCGCAATTGCTCCTCGTCCGATTCGATCAGTGCGCCCTTGGCGAAATGCTCGATCATTTCCTCCAGCAGCGGTTCGACCTTGCTGCGCGACTGCGGCGGCATGCTCGCCATCTTCATGCCGAGACGCTGCACTTCGCGCGGGCCGAGGTGCTTCAGCACCTCGGCCGCTTCGTCGGCGCCGAGCGTCATCAGCAGCAGGGCAGCTTTTTCCAGGCCTTCTTCGGGTGTCGTCACTTGCGGCCCTCCTCGGCCACGCCCAGCCATTCCTTGACCAGATTGGCGACGGTCTTGGGATCGTCGCGGGCCAGCTCGCGGGCGCGGGCGAGGCGGCCTTCGTAGCTGTCGGCTTCATCCTCGCCCGACAGCGACACGACCACGCCGTCCTCGTCTTCGTCGCCGCCCACGCCACCCTGGCCGCCCTGGCCCGGTTCGGCCTGGGCATCCTTGGCCGGCTTCTCCTTCGGCGGTATCACCGTGCGCAGCAGCGGGCGCAGCACGCCGAAGTAGGCGAGCAGGATCGCGATCAGGATCAGCAGCCAGTTCAGCCCTTCGCGGCCGAGCTCGACCATTTCCGGATCCTTCCACAGCGGCGGCGCGGCGTCGTCGGTGTCGCGGGCAAAGGCGTTGTTGGCGACGTTGATCGAGTCGCCCCGGTCGGCGTTGTAGCCGACGGCTTCGCGCACGACGTTGGTGATGCGGGCGATTTCCTCGTCGGTCAGCGGCACCCGGGTCGGCTTGCCGTCCGGGCCGGGCATGCTGCGGTTGTTGACGACCACCGCCACCGACAGGCGCTTGATCTGGCCGACCGCCTGCTTGATGTGCTGGATGCTGCGGTCGACTTCGTAGTTGAGCACCGCGCTGCGGTTGCTGCTGATCACGCCCTGCGAGCCCTGCTGGCCTGCGCCGACCGGCGGCACGCTGAGCGGCGCGGTGGCCGGTACCGGCGGCTGGTTGGTGAGCGCGCCGGGAATGCCTTGCGGCCCCTGCAGCGGGTTGATGGTCTCGGTGGTCTGCTGGCTGCGGATTGCCTGGTCGGGCGAAGGGTTGGGCTTGTAGGTCTCGGCGGTCTGCTCGACCTGGTTGAAATCGACGGCGGCGGTGACCTGGGCGCGGAAGTTGTCCTTGCCGAACAGCGGCACCAGGATGTTGTCGATGCGCTCGATCAGGCCTTCCTCGACCATCCGCACGTACTGCAGCTGGTTGGCGTTGAGGCCGGCGCGCATCAGCGGGTCGGCCCGTTCGGTCAGCAGCTTGCCGCTCTGGTCGATGATCTTGACGCCTTCGGCGGTCATGCGCGGCACGCTGGACGACACCAGATGCACGATGCCGGCGACCTGGTTCTCGTCCAGGATGCGCCCCGGGCGCAGGTTCACCATCACCGACGCGGTCGGCTTCTGGTCGTCGCGCAGGAAGGCGGTCTGCTTGGGCATCGCCAGATGCACGCGGGCGCTGTCGACCGCCGAGATCGACTGCACGGTGCGCGACAGCTCGCCTTCGAGCGCGCGCTGGTAATTGACCTGTTCGTTGAACTGCGAGATGCCAAGTTTCTGCCCATCCATCAGCTCGAAGCCCGCCAGCCCGCCCTTGGGCAGGCCGGCCGCAGCCAGGCGCAGGCGGGTTTCGTGCACCTGCGCGCTGGGCACCAGGATCGCATTGCCGGTGGACGACATCCGGTAGGGCACGTTCTGCTGCTGCAGCGTGGCGATGACCTGGCCGCCGTCGCGCTCGTCGAGGTTGGAGTACAGCACCGCGTAGTCGGGCGGACGGTTCCACATCAGCAGGGCTGCGATCAGCGCGATCGTCAGCGCGAGCGCGGCCGCAGCGGCGATCTTCTGCTGCTGCGTCAGCGCCTTGACGTTCTCCAGCGCCTGCTGCAGGCGAGAGGGTTCGGTGGGCTCGGCAGGCCCGGTATTCGGTGCGTTCCCTGCGGGCGCCCCACCAATGGGCATCTCGGCAGTGTTCTCGGCAGCGGCCATGATGGCGGTCCACTTTTTCGGATGGGCGCATTGTCACGCGGCCCTGGCAAGGGTGGTCATGCGAATAGCGGCATTTTTTGCCGCCTGTTTGCCGGCTAAGATAGTGCCCACCATGATTAGAGTGCAGGGCGTGAATACGGAACCCAGCCATCCTTCTGCCGGATCGCCGGCCGCTCCGCTCGACGCGGCGCAGCTGGCCGAGGCGTTCGCGCTGTTCAACCGCGCTTCCGAGGAACTGTCGACCGCCTACAACGCGCTGCAGGCGCAGGTCGGGCAACTGACCGAGCGGCTGTCGGTGCTGATGGGCGCGCTGCCGGCAGCGGTCGTCGTCGTCGATCGCGCGGGCCTCGTCGTCCAGGTCAATCGTGCGGCCGAGGCCTTGTTCGGCGGCGCGCTGGTCGGCACCGCCTGGCGTGCCGCGTGGGCGCGCCTGCAGGCCACCGAGACGCCGGGCGAGTTCAGCTTCGCGGCGCCGGGCGAGGGCGGTAGTGCGGACGAGCCGCGGCGGCTGTCGCTGTCCGAATCCGCGCTCGAATCGGGCGACGAGCGGATCGTGCTGCTGCACGACATCACCGAAACACACCGCATGCGCCTCGCTTCAGAGCGCAACGAACGGCTCGCGGCGATGGGCGAGATGGTCGCGGGCCTGGCGCACCAACTGCGCACGCCGCTGGCCGCCGCGCTGCTCTACACCGGCAATCTGCGCCAGCCCGAGCTCGGCGCCGCGCAGCGCAGCCACGTCGCCGACCGCGCGCTGGAGCGCCTGCGCTACCTGGAACGCCTGATCCGCGACATGCTGCTGTTTGCCCGCGGCGACAGCCTGGGGCGGCAGCGCTTCCACGTCTGCGAACTGGCGGCGGAACTCGCCCATACGCTGGAGCCGCTGGCGAGGGCGAAGCAGATCGAGTTCGACGCGCACTGCGGCTGCGGCGACACCGAACTCCTTGGCGACCGCAAGGCACTGGGCGGCGCGCTCACCAACCTGCTCGAAAACGCCATCCAGGCCAGCGAGGCGGGCGGCTGCGTGCGCTTCGACGTCGCAAGCGTGCCGGCCGCCGACAGCGGCCTGGGCGTGGCCGCGGTGCGCTTCGCCGTCAGCGACGAAGGCCGGGGCATTCCGGCCGAGTTGCAGGAGCGCCTGTTCGAGCCTTTCTTCACCACGCGCGCCGAAGGCACCGGACTCGGCCTCGCCATCGCGCGCGGCGTCGCGCGCGGCCACGGCGGCGACATCCTGCTGCGTTCGGCGCCCGGCCAGGGTTCCACCTTCATCCTCAGTCTGCCGATGTCGCTCGAACTGCCGGCAGACACGACTTCTTCGCCGTCACCGCCATGATCGAACACCTGAACATTCTCGTCGTCGAGGACGATGCCGCGCTGCGCGATGCCGTGTGCTTCACGCTGGAGATGGCCCGCCACGGCGTCACCGGCGTCGATGGCGGACCGGCGGCGCTGGCCGAACTCGAGCGCCAGCGCTTCAACCTCGTCGTCACCGACCTGCGCATGCAGCCGATGGACGGCCTCGAACTGCTGCACGAGATCCGCCTGCGCCAGCCGCAACTGCCGGTGCTGCTGATGACGGCCTACGGCGACGTCGACAAGGCGGTGGCAGCGATGCGCGGCGGTGCCTGCGACTTCCTGATGAAGCCCTTCGAACCCGAAGTGCTGCTGGAGAACGTGCGGCGCTACGCGGCGCTGCCGCCCGCCGCCGAGGACACCGTCGCCGAAGACCCGCATACCTGCAATCTGCTGGCACTGGCCGCGCGCGTGGCCGAGACCGACGCCACGGTGCTGCTGTCCGGCGAGTCCGGCACCGGCAAGGAAGTCTTCGCGCGCTACATCCACAGCCATTCGCCACGCTGCAGCGGCCCCTTCATCGCGATCAACTGCGCGGCGATCCCCGAGAACCTGCTGGAGGCCACGCTGTTCGGCTACGAGAAGGGCGCTTTCACCGGCGCGCAGGCCGCACAGCCGGGCAAGTTCGAGCAGGCCCAGGGCGGCACCATCCTGCTCGACGAAATCTCCGAAATGCCGCTCGGCCTGCAGGCCAAGCTGCTGCGGGTGCTGCAGGAGCGCGAAGTCGAACGCGTCGGCGGCAAGAAGCCGGTGGCGCTCGACATCCGGGTGCTGGCCACCAGTAACCGCGACATGCAGAAGGAGATCGCCGCGGGCCGCTTCCGCGAGGACTTGTACTACCGGCTCAACGTCTTCCCGATCGCGATTCCCGCGCTGCGCGAGCGGCCGGGCGACATCGTGCCGCTGGCACGTCATTTCCTCGGCCAGCACGCTGCGCGGCTCAAGCGCCAGGCCCGCCTGGCGCCCGAGGCCGAGAACCTGCTGCCGAGTTACGGCTGGCCGGGCAACGTGCGCGAACTTGAGAACACCTTGCAGCGCGCGCTGATCCTGACGCCCGGCGACACCGTCGGCGCCGAGACGCTGCGCCTCTGCCTGCCGCACTGGGACGGCGCCGCAGCGGCGCCGGCGCAGATCGCTCCGGCGGCAGATTTTGCCGCGGCATCCAGCAAGGCGCCTGCCGCGCCGGCGGCAATGTTTGCCGCCAGCCAACCGTTGCCGCCGCAGACCGGGGCTGTCGCTGCAACTGCCCAGGCCGCTCGCCCGGCGAACATGAAGGATCTCGAACGCGAGCACATCCTCGGCACGCTGCGCGAACTGGGCGGATCGCGCAAGAAAACCGTCGAAAAGCTGGGAATCTCGGAACGAACCTTGCGCTACAAGCTGCAGCAGTACCGCGACGAAGGCTACGATGTCTAGCCGGCGGACGAACTGCATGGCGGTGGCACGGGCTTTGCTCTGCTAGACTGACGTCAACAGCGACAAACAGAGCGACACAGGCCGGGGAACCGAAGATCGGCAGACAGATCACAAGGCCGAAGACCTGGACCGGAGAGCGAGCATGGACACCCGTGGAATCGACCAGATGTTGAGCGAACTGCGCTCGGTATCCCAGGCTGCACAGAACAAGCCTGTGGAAACGGCTGCGCCCGCGGCGGGCGGCGTCAACTTCGCCGATGTGCTCGACAACGCCCTCAAGGACGTCAGCGCGGCCCAGTCCGAAGCACGCCAGATGGCGCAGGAGTTCTCTGCCGGCGACCCCAACGTCAATCTTCAGGACGTGATGGTCAACCTGCAGAAGGCCAACCTGTCCTTCCAGCAGATGGTGCAGGTGCGCAACCGCTTGGTCACCGCGTATCAGGACATCATGAACATGCCGGTCTGATACAGCCACGAAGCCAGCGCGACATAGGGCCGGATCACGGCCCCATGTTTTTTACAGGTGGGACGCGAAATTCCGGACGGCCTGGAGCAGGGTTTCCTGCAGCGTCCTTTCTTCTCCGCTGAGCTGGCGCTGCAACGCGGCGACCAGGCCATCGATCACGGTCCGCGCCGCCGTCCCATAGTCGAAGCCTGCCTTGTGGTAGTCGGCCTGCCCCATGTCTGCGGCCATGCCCGACATCGGGATGCCGCCGCGGGCGCTCGTCCACATTTGCAGCTCCAGGTGCAGGCGCGTGCCGGGATCGAGGTCGCTGGTGGCCTTCGACCAGGCATCCTTGACGCTTTGTGGGGCGTCATTGGGCGGGAAGAGCATGGTATCGGCACGGCCGATGCGGGTCAGGCCGTCCTGGTTCAGGTCGCGGCTCATGTTGCGTGGCAGCAGCAGATTGAGCGCGCCTTCTTCATCGAGCGTGGCCGGATCGGGGAGAGAGGCCAACGAATGCATGTGCTGCAGGGCTCGCAGTTCATCCTGGCTCAGTGTTTGCAGGAACGCCTGTGGCTGGGCAAAGCCATTGGCTGCGTCGGCCTTGCCGAGGATGTTCAGGTAAGTGTCCCTGCTGCCGTCCAGTTGGGCGTGATATTCACGACCGAGTCCGGGGTTCTGGCGACGCTCCTGCAGCCAGGACTCGTAGCCTGCCTGGATGGTCTGGCGATCAAGCGTCGGGCCGTGGCCAGCAGTGCCTGGGACGGCCGAGGCGGACATGGGGGATTCTGCCGCGTCGATTTCACGCGCTGCCAGCGCCCGGCCGATGCTGGAAAGGCTCACGCTTTCGGTGTTGCGCGATAGCGCGACGAGCGCGGACGAAGCGGCATGGCCGTTCTGCTGCTGGAGGGCGGATCGAACGGATGCCCCGTAAGCCTGGATGCCGTGGCCTGATTGAATACGCATGCTGTTCTCCGTCGAGTGTCTCCAGACGGGGAGCAATAGTCATGCCTTTCCACTGTCGAGCCATTCCGGCGCGGCGCAGGGGCAAAATCGAACAGGCCGGTGTCCAGCACGCGATCCAGCGCCACCTTGCCGAACTCGGCGACTTCGATGCGGGCGCGCGGGTTCAGGCCACGCAGGATGGCCATCAGGCGTTCGCGTTCCTCGGCGCCGACCAGATCGATCTTGTTGAGCACGATGACGTCGCAGAATTCGACCTGCTCGATCAGCAGATCGACCACGGTACGGCGGTCCTCCGCCCCGAGCGACTCGCCGCGTGTCTGCAGGCTGTCGCGCGAGCCGTAGTCGTGCAGGAAGTTGCGGGCGTCGACCACCGTGACCATCGTGTCCAGCTGCGCCAGGTCGTTGAGGCAGCGTCCGTCCTCGCCTTCGAAGGTAAAGGTCTCGGCGACCGGCAAGGGTTCGGAGATGCCGGTGGATTCGATCACCAACTGGTCGAAGCTCCCATCGCGGGCGAGGCGTTCGACTTCGACCAACAGGTCTTCGCGCAGGGTGCAGCAGATGCAGCCATTGCTCATCTCGACCAGCTTCTCGTCGGTACGGGACAGTTCGGCGCCGCCGTTGCGAACCAGCGCGGCGTCGATATTGACCTCGGACATGTCGTTGACGATGACCGCGACCCTGCGTCCTTCACGGTTGTGCAGGATGTGGTTCAGCAAGGTGGTCTTGCCGGCGCCGAGGAAGCCCGAGAGCACGGTCACCGGCAGTTTTTTCTGTTGCGGCTGGGAAAGGTCTGCGTTCATTGCTCGTCAATTCAGTAAAAGCGCGATCGGTTATGTTATAATATAACAAAAGGCGTTTCAACGAGCGTGCATACCTCCGGGCGGAGGCTTCGCCAGCGGCAGGGGGTGGAAGTCGGCCCTCAGGCCGTCGGGCAGTTCCCGCAGATGCCGCGGATTTCGACGATGGCGCTTTCCATCCTGAATGCGTGGGCCTGCGACAAATCCGTCAGGTGCTGCTCGATGGCGTGATCGGCGAATTCCTGCACCGATCCGCAGCGCTTGCAGATTGCAAAGGCGACCAGGTCATGCTCATGCTCGTGTGGATGCGCACAGGCGACGAAGGCGTTGAGGCTGTCCAGCTTGTGGGCGAGTCCGCAACTGACCAGTTTGTCCAGCGCCCGATAGACCTGCGGTGGAGCCTTGATCCCCTCGTCGCGGAGCTGCTCGAGCAGCGCATACGCGCTGGTCGGCTCCTTGGCACGCTGCAGCGCATTCAACACCAGCGTCTGGTGCCTGGTGAGTGTCGGACTGGGCATTCCCTGTTTCTCCAATCGGTTCGTCTCCTGGCGTCCGCCAGGTGAAGCACATGCGTGTCGATGAGCTTCGGCACCATCCTGCCGATGGGGGCCGGGCAGGTATATCTCAGGTCTTATAGAGGACTTTTGCGCGTTGGCCTTGACCGGAGCGTAAATCGGTCGCATCCTCGCGGTCGCCCGCGTTGCATGAGTGCTGCGCCCGGGTTCCCATGAATCATGCCAGAGAGTGCGTACAACATGACCGAGAGAGTGAACTGCCATCGCCTTCAGGTGGCTGCGAATCTGAAGCGTTTCATCGAAGAAGAGGCCCTGCCGGGCACGGGCGTGGATGCCGCCGCCTTCTGGAAAGGCTTCGATGCGCTGGTACACGATCTCGCTCCGAAGAACCGCGCGCTGCTCGCCGAGCGCGATCGCCTGCAGACCGAACTGGACAAGTGGCATCGCGCCAATCCCGGCCCGATCACCGACATGGCCGCTTTCCGTGCCTTCCTCGAATCGATCGGCTATCTGCTGCCGCAGCCGACCGGCGTGAAGGTGGATACTCCCAACGTCGATAGCGAACTGTCGTCGCAGGCCGGCCCGCAGTTGGTGGTGCCGGTCATGAACGCCCGCTACGCGCTCAACGCCGCCAATGCCCGCTGGGGCTCGCTGTACGACGCGCTGTACGGCACCGATGCCATCCCGCAGACCGACGGTGCCGAGATCACCAAGGGCTACAACCCGGTGCGCGGCGCCAGGGTGATCGCCTTCGCCCGCAAGGTGCTCGACCAGGCCGCGCCGCTGGCCGGCGGCTCGCACGCCGATTCGACCGCCTACGCCGTGGTCGATGGCAAGCTCGCCGTCACGCTGAAAAACGGTTCCACCGTCGGCCTGCAGCAGCCTGAGAAGTTCGTCGGCTACCAGGGCGGCGCCGCCGCGCCGAGCGCGGTGCTGCTGAAGAACCACGGCCTGCACATCGACGTCCAGATCGACCGCAACGGCGCCATCGGCAAGACCGACGCCGCGGGCATCAACGACCTGATCGTGGAAGCCGCGGTGTCCACCATCATGGACTGTGAAGACTCCATCGCCGCGGTCGATGCCGACGACAAGGTCGTCGTCTATCGCAACTGGCTGGGCCTGATGAAGGGCACGCTGACCGAAGAGGTGCAGAAGGGCGACAAGACCATCACCCGCCGCCTGAACGCCGACCGCGAATATACCGCCCCCGACGGCGGCAGCCTGCGCCTGCACGGCCGCTCGCTGCTGTTCATCCGCAACGTCGGCCACCTGATGACCAATCCGGCGATCATCGACGGCGAAGGCCACGAGATTCCCGAAGGCATCCTGGACGGCGTCGTCACCACGCTGATCTCGATGCACGATCTCGCGCGCAAGGGCAACTCGCGCACCGGCAGCACGTACATCGTCAAGCCGAAGATGCACGGCCCGGCCGAAGTCGCCTTCGCCGACGAACTGTTCAGCCGCATCGAGGATCTGCTCGGCCTGCCGCGCCACACGATGAAGATGGGCATCATGGACGAGGAGCGCCGCACCTCGGTCAACCTGATGGCCTGCATCGCCGCCGCCAGGAGCCGCGTCGTCTTCATCAACACCGGCTTCCTCGACCGCACCGGCGACGAAATGCATACCGCGATGGAAGCCGGCCCGATGATCCGCAAGGGCGACATGAAGACCAGCACCTGGATCCAGGCCTACGAGCGCAACAACGTGCTGGTCGGCCTGACCGCCGGCCTGCGCGGCAAGGCCCAGATCGGCAAGGGGATGTGGGCCATGCCCGACCTGATGGCGGCGATGCTGGAACAGAAGATCGCCCATCCGAAGGCCGGCGCCAACACCGCCTGGGTGCCGTCGCCGACCGGCGCGACGCTGCACGCGCTGCACTACCACCAGGTCGACGTCGCCGCGATCCAGCAGGAAATGGAGAAGATCGACCTCGCCGCCGAACGCGACGCGCTGCTGGCCGGCCTGCTGACCGTGCCGGTCGCCGCCAAGGCCGACTGGAGCGCGGAAGAACGCCAGCAGGAACTGGACAACAACTGCCAGGGCATCCTCGGCTACGTGGTGCGCTGGGTGGAGCAGGGCGTCGGCTGCTCGAAGGTGCCCGACATCAACAACGTCGGCCTGATGGAAGACCGCGCCACGCTGCGCATCTCCAGCCAGCACATCGCCAACTGGCTGCGCCACGGCATCGTCAGCGCCGAGCAGGTCGATGCCACGCTGCGCCGCATGGCCGCGGTGGTGGATGGCCAGAATGCCGGCGATCCGGCCTATCGCCCGATGGCGCCGAACGTCGACGACTCGATCGCCTACCAGGCCGCCCGCGCGCTGATCTTCGACGGCCGCGCCCAGCCCAGCGGCTACACCGAACCGCTGCTGCACCACTACCGCCAGGTGTTCAAGGCGAAGCAGGGCGCCTGAGCAGTGGATCGGGCCGGCGGCTGAAGCTGCCGGCATCGATCGATGAGCGCCGGCCTCAGGGCCGGCGCTTGCATTTCCGACCACGATTTTCCATGCCCGTACAACACAGCCTGCTGCTTGCCGTCCTGATCGTCGCGCTGACCTCGATCGGCCCCTTGTCGACCGACTTCTACCTGCCGGCCCTGCCTGCGATCGCGCGGGCGCTGGGCACGGACACCGCCGGCGCCCAGCTCACGCTGTCGGTCTATCTGCTGGGTTTCGGCCTGGGCCAGCTGCTGATCGGCCCGCTGTCGGACCGCTTCGGCCGGCGGCCGGTGATGCTGTGGGGGTCGGCGCTGTTCGTGCTGTCGTCGGCGGCCTGCGCGCTGGCGCCGACGATCGGAACCTTGATCCTGGCGCGGCTGGTGCAGGCCTTCGGCGCCTGCGTCGGCCCGGTGCTGGGGCGTGCGGTGGTGCGCGACGTCTATGGCCCGCAGGAGGCGGCACGGGTGCTGTCGCACGTGTCGACCGCCACGGCGCTGGCGCCGCTGGTGGCGCCGATCTTCGGCGGCTGGCTCAGTGCCCATCTCGGCTGGCGTTCGACCTTCGTCGTGCTGACGCTGTACGGGCTGGCGCTCGGCTTCATGGTGTGGAAGGTGCTGAAGGAGACCAACCGCCATCCCGATCCGCACGCGATCCGTCCGTCGCGCATGCTGGCGAACTACGGCGTGCTGCTGGCCGACCGCACTTATCGCGGCGCGCTGCTGACCGGCTGCGGTGCCTTTGCTTCGCTGTTCGCCTTCATCTCCGGCTCGCCCTTCGTCTATATCGAGCTGTACGGCATGTCGCCGCAGCAGATGGGCCTCGCCTTCGGCGCCAACGTCACCGGCTTCATCGTCGGCAGCACGCTGTCGGCGCGTCTGACGCGGCGGCTGGGCGCGGACTGGCTGATCCGCAGCGGCGTGTATCTGGGCGCGGCCAGCGGCCTGCTGCTGGCCGTGCTGGCGCTGGCCGGCGTGCATCACCCGGCGGCGGTGATGGGGCCGATGTGGGGCGTGACCGCAGCGGTCGGCCTGCTGTTGCCGAACGCCACCGCGCTGGGCCTGGCGGGCTACCCGAAGATGGCAGGCGCAGCGGCGTCGATGATGGGCTTCGCGCAGATGGGGCTGGGTGCCGGCGCCGGCATGATCGTCGGCCACAGCGTGCAGGCCAGCGCGACGCCGCTGGCGCTGACGGTGGCGGCCGGCATGCTGTTCAGCCTGGCGATGTGGGCCTTGCTGCTGCGCAGGCGCGGCAGCAAGGCTTGATTCGGCTCCCGGCTTACGCAGGCACGCCGACGATCACGCTCGATGCCTTGAAGATGGCGGTGGCCGGCTTGCCGGTGGCGAGGCCGAGATTGGTGGCGCTCTCGTTGGTGACGATGGCGGCGACGCTGCCGCCGCCGGGCAGGTCGAGCACCACTTCGGTGTTGACCGCGCCCGGCTGCACGCGCGACACCGTGCCGGCCAGGCGGTTGCGGGCCGAGAAGCGGGCGCCGGCTTCGTCGGTGACGACGATGATCGACGAGGCCTTGATCAGCGCGAAGGCTTCGGCGCCGGGCTGCAGCCCCAGGCTTTCGCTGCTCTCGTGGGTGACGATGGCGACGATGCGCTGCCCGCCGGCGACTTCGAGTTCGACCTCGTCATTCACCGCTCCCCGCTTCAGTTCGCGGACGGTGCCGAGGAATTCGTTGCGTGCGCTGGTCTTCATGCTCATTCTCCTGATCAATAGGTAATCGTCGGCAATGCCTTCGGCCTGCCGGCTGAGATGTTCGATGAAGCGGCGATGCTCCTGCACGATCAAACGGAAGTTCGCCACCAGTTGCTCGGCGCGGCGCGTCAGCCTGGTGCCGCCGCCGCCCTTGCCGCCGGTCTGGCGTTCGACCAGCGGTTCGCCGGCGAGGTTGTTCATCGCATCGATTGCGTCCCAGGCGGCCTTGTAGCTCATGCCGATGGCTTTGGCCGCGCCGGTGATGGAGCCGCATTCGGCGATCCTCGACAGCAGTTCGATGCGGCCCGGACCGCCGAGATTGGCGCTGCCGACCGTCATCCAGATCGCGCCCTGCAGCTCGATGCCCTTGTTGTCGGTTTTCATGCGTCGGCACCACCTCTTCGAATTCGAATCGACCGAAGCATACCGGCTGCGACGCGGGCAGGCTAGGCGGAGCCGGCGGCGATCAGGCTTTCAGCGACGCCATAAAGTTCGGCCAGCGCCCTGGCGTCGATGATCTCGCGACCGCCGCGGCGCACGATGCGGCCGGCTTTCAGGAAGGCGACGCGGTCGGCGACGCGCAGCGCGTGTTCGGGCTGGTGGGTCGACATCAGCACCGCGATGCCGCGTTTGCCGAGCGTTGCGATGCGCTCCAGCACGCGCAACTGGTTGCCGAAGTCGAGGCTGGAAGTCGGTTCGTCGAGGATCAGCACCCGGGCTTCCTGCGCCAGCGCGCGCGCCACCAGCGCAAGCTGGCGTTCGCCGCCCGATACTTCCATGCAGGCGCGTGCCGACAGATGGGCGATGCCGAGTGCCTCAAGCGCCTCTGCCGCGACGTGGCGGTCGTGCGCCGAGGGCTGGGCGAAGGGGCCGATATGCACCGTGCGCCCCATCAGCACCATCTGCGCCACGGTGAAGGGGAAGGGCACGGCCTGGCTTTGCGGCACGTAGGCGATCAAACGTGCCAGCGCCTTGCGCGGCCACCCGGGCAGCGGCTTGCCGCCGATGCGGACGCTGCCGTCCAGTGCCGGCAGCAGGCCGAGCAGGGTGCGGAACAAGGTCGTCTTGCCGCTGCCGTTGGGGCCGAGCAGGCACAGCACCTCGCCGCGGTGAAGCTGCAGGTCGATGTCTTCGCCGATGCGCTTGCGATGGTGGCCGATGGCGAGTCCGCGGGCCTCCAGCACCGGCCCGGTGTCTTGCTGGTGGCGATCGGCCGTCATGGCGTCGAATGCCGTGTCGCTCATGCCTGCCTGCCGCTCCGGGCCAGCAGCCACAGGAACACCGGCGCGCCGACCAGCGCGGTGAGGATGCCGAGCGGCAGTTCGATGCTGGCGGCCGAGCGCGCCAGCGTGTCCGCCGCCACCAGGAAGGCGCCGCCGAGCAGCGCGGTGGCCGGCAGCAGGCGGGAGAATTCGGGGCCGACCAGCAGCCGCGCCGCATGGGGCACGACGAGGCCGATCCAGCCGATGATGCCGGCGATGGACACCGCCGCCGCGGTCATCAACGTGGCGCAGGCGATCAGCGCGAGGCGCAGGCGGACGACGTTGATGCCCATGCTCGCCGATTCGTCGTCGCTCAGCGTCAGCAGGTTGATGCGCCATCGCAGCAGCCACATCGGCGCCAGGCCGCACAGGATCAGCGGCACGGCGATGGCGAGGTCGTCGATGCTCACCGCGTTCAGCCCGCCCAGCAGCCAGAAGGTGATCGAAGGTAGCTCCACGCTCGGATCGGCCAGCACCTTGGTCAGCGAGATGGCGGCACCGAACAGCGTGCCCACCGCGACCCCCGCCAGCACCAGGACCAGCACCGGGTCGTGGTAGCGGATGCGGCTGGCGACGGCATACACGCTGCCGACGGCCAGCATGCCGCCGGTGAAGGCGGCGCCCTGCACCGCGGCGATAGGCAGGCCGAGCAGGATGGCGATGGAGGCGCCCGCGCCGGCGCCGGCCGACACGCCGAGAATGTCCGGCGACACCAGGGGATTGCGGAACATGCCCTGGTAGGCGGCGCCCGCCACCGACAGCGCCATGCCGACCAGCAGCCCGGCGAGGATGCGGGGCAGGCGCAGCTTCCACACCACGGTGCCGGCCTCGCCGCCGCCCGCCGGGCCGGCCAGCAGCGCGGACAGCGCATCGGCCAGGGCCAGCGGATAGGCGCCGGACACCAGCGCGGCCACCGCGACCAGCACGGCCGGCAGCACCAGCACCAGCGGATGCAGGCCGCGAGCGCTCATGCGGCGGTGATGGCGCGCACGAGCAGTTCGCGCGGGGGCACGTGGCCGTAGAACAGGCGGTGGAATTCCTCCGCCTCGTCGATCCAGTCC
Source organism: Thauera butanivorans (assembly GCF_048398245.1). Taxonomy (NCBI): domain Bacteria; kingdom Pseudomonadati; phylum Pseudomonadota; class Betaproteobacteria; order Rhodocyclales; family Zoogloeaceae; genus Thauera; species Thauera butanivorans. Next base: position 2,966,396 of record NZ_CP183038.1, on the reverse strand, counting down.
GCCGCCGGTGCGCCGCTGCGCAGCACCTCGCGCAGCCAGTGCACGCCGATCAGGCGATTGACGCTGGGTGGGCCGTCCAGCCAGCCGAAGGGCAAATGGGGTGCCAGGAACAGGCGGCCCTCGCGCACCGCCGGCAGCGTGTTCCAGGTGGCGTCGCGGCGGGCGAGGGCGGCGAACTCGGCGTGCTGGGTGACGATCACATCCGGCTTCCAGGCCAGCAACTGCTCCAGCGACACCCGCGCCAGGTTGCCGCTGCCGCGGGCAGCATTCGCCGCGCAGGCCGCTTCGATGCACTCGCCATTGACCGAGCCGGGCAGCGGCGTCTCCAGGCCGTCGCTGCCGCGCGCCAGATAGACTCTGGGCTTGTCCTCCGCGTCGATGGGCGGGCAGGCGGTCAGCACTGCCTCGGCATGGCGGGCGAGGGTTTCGCCGCGCTCGCCGGCGCCCAGCAGGCGGCCTGTCTGCCGCAGTTGCCGGGCACTGTCGGGCAAGCGTCCGTCGACGAGGATGTAGGGGATGCCGGTCTGCCGATGGACGCGCTCGGCGATGGAGAGGAAGTGCTCGCTCACCATGCCGGTATCGACGATGGCGTCCGGCGCCAGCGCCACCAGCCGCTCCATCGGCACCGTGCTGCCGCGCCCGGTCAGCCGGCCCAGCGCCGGCAGCGCGCGGTATTGCGGAGCGAGCAGGGCGAGCGCGTCGTCGGACATCGCACCCGGCCAGCCCATCAATTTGTCGGGCGCCAGGGCATGGACGAGCACCGAGGCTGGCGGCCCGGCGGCGAACACGCGACGGATGCGTTCGGGCGCGGGCAGTTCGCCGAAAACGTGAATGCCGTCCCCGGCGGTCGGGCGTGCTGCGGCAATGCCCGGCAGCAGCACGCCTGCCGGCAGGAAGGGCGCGCAGGCGGCGAGCGCCAGGAAGGATCTTCGTTTCATTGGCCGGTCATCCGCAGCTTCAGGCTGCGCGTTTCGCGTAGGCAACGCCGATGAACCATTCGTCCAGCGCGGCACGATTGGGCGGCAGCTCGGCCGCCTGTCCGCTGGTGAACTCCCGCCAGTCGGCCAGGTAGGCCTTGCCGACTACCGTCAGCAACGGCCGGCCCGTGTTCATCAGCGCCAGCATCTCGGGTGCCAGCCCGCCGCCGAGCGCTTCCAGCGTGCCGAAGCGGTTGGCCACCGCCAGGTCGCTTTCAGCCTCGCGTGCAGTGCGCAGCGCGAGGCTGGCGGCAGTGATGCCGCCCGGTTCGGGGCTGCACGGCAGCGGCCAGCGGCCGGTGTGGTGGTAAAGCGGGATGTGCAGGCCGGTATCCAGTTCGACCAGCGCGGCATGCGCCTTGCGCGAACCGCAACGACGCTGGACGATGCCGTGCACCCGCCAGCCCGAGTCGCGCAGGTCGAGCGCGAAGCGCGCGAGCAGCTCGTCGGCCTGGTCGCCGTGCTTGTGGACGATCGCGGCCACCAGCGGCGATGGCCGGCGGGCGCCCGAAGTGGAGATCGTGGAGGTCGTCATCGGATGTCCCCGGTAGCGGTGTGCCGAACCGGAAGCCGGGCGGCCGGGCATGATGCCCCGCGCCGCCCGGTGCCGTTATCATCAATAGCGCACGCGCGCAGTCAGCATGAAGTTGCGGCCTTCTTCCGGATAGCTGTGCTTCAGTTCGTAGTTCTTGTCGAACAGGTTGCGCGCGGTCAGCGACACGTCGAGATCGGACGTCACCTGATAGGCGACCCTGAAGTTCGCCAGCGTGTAGGAGCCGGTTCTGACATCCGGGTCGCCGCTCATGATGTTGGGCGACCAGCGGCTGCTTGCCGACTCGATGTAGGGCATCACGCTGATACGGGGTGTCGGCGTCCACTTGGCATAGACCATGCCGGCGTGGCGCGGGATTTCGTTGCGGGTCAGCGTGCTGTTGACCGCGGTCCGGTCCAGGTCGATGTCGGCATGGGTGTAGGTGTAGTTGCCGCCGACTTCGAGGCTCGGGTTGATGAAGCCGTTGAGCGACAGTTCCACGCCCTTGAACGTGCCTTTGCCGACGTTCTGGTTCTGGGTGTAGAAGCGGCCCGAACCGGCCGGGTATTCGACGTCAACGCCCTGCATCAGGTCGTCGATCTTGTTGTGGAACAGCGCTATTTCGCCAAACCAGTTTTCGCCGATCCTGTCGGACAGCGCCAGTTCGAAGTTCAGCGCCTTCTCGGGCTTCAGCCCGGGGTTCGAGGTGGCGCCGCCGAAGCGCGAGCTGAAGCGGTGGAACATCGTCGGCATGCTGACCCTGCGCGAGGCCGAGAAATTCAGCCTGCCGGTGTCGCTGTAGCGCCAGACCGCCGCGCCCTGGTAGTTCCAGGCCGATGCGTCCTTGGTTTCGTACTCGAAGAATTCCGGCGTCTGGCCCTTGCTGAACTGTTCCACCTTCTTGGTGTTGCGGTCGTCGTAGCTGATGCCCGCGACCAGATCGAGCCTGGAGGTGGCGTGGAAAGTGTTTTCCAGGCCGAAGGACCAGGTTTCCTCCTCGGCGTCCTGCTTGGGCGTGACGAAGAAGGGCGAGTATTCCTTGTCCCAGCCGGTGTGCTTGTCATTGCGGTAATGCACCGCGGCCTTCAGCGTGTTGCGGGCGAGCCAGGTCGTGCCGGCTTCGAGCGAGAGGCCGTACGAGGTGTCGTCATAGGTGCTGAGCGTATCGAAGTTGTTCATCATCAGCTCGTTGTCGAACTGGTTGTAATACGCCTTCGTCTTCAGGTAGGCGGTGTCGGACAACTGGGTGTGCGACAGCCAGTACAGGCTCCAGACGTCCCACTTCGGCCAGTCCCAGTCGCGGTCGCGGTTGCCGGGACGGGTGCTCAGGATCGCGGTCTTTTCGCCTTCCTGCTTGACGAAGTTGATCGAATATTCGTCGGTGGCGTTCGGGGTGTAGCCCAGCTTCAGGTTCAGCCGCTTGTCATCCGAGTCGGAACGGTTGCGGTCGCCGCCGTTTTCCATGCTGGTGGACGTGTAGTCGCGCGACATGCGCCAATGGTCGATGTCGCGCTGCTCGAAGCTGGCCTGCCAGTACCAGTCCTGCTGCTTGCCGCCGACGTTGGCGTACCAGGTCATGCCGCCACGCTGGCCGCCTTCGCCCAGCAGCAGCGACACCCGGCCTTCGGCCTCGAAGGACTTGGCCGGCTTGCGGGTCACCAGGTTGATCGCGCCGCCCATGCCGCCCGGCCCGTTCAGCACCGAGACATAGCCCTTCGAGACCTGGATCTCGGACAGATCGGGCGTCAGGAAGCGGCCGATGTCGATGCGGTTGTCGTAGGGCAGGTAGAGCCGGATGCCGTCCATCATCAGCGGCACGCGCCAGGCATCGTAGCCACCGATGCGGAAGCTGCCTTCATTGCGCGAGCCGCTGCCCGACGTGGTGCTGACGCCCGGCAGCAGGTCGATCGCACCGAGCAGGCCGTCACGGCTGAAATCGTCCATCTGCTCGCGGCCGATGGTGCTGGTGGCGACGGCCTGGCCACCGTCGTCGGGGCGGCCGGTCACGGTGATCTGGCCCAGCGTGAACACGCGCTCGTCCGTCTCGGCCTGGGCGATGCTGGGAACGGCCAGCGGAAAGCACATCGCGATTGAACAGCACAGAATCTTTCTTCTCATGACCCGGACTCCCCTGATGAATCGAAATATTGAACCGTATATAACGACTGGCAAAAAAATGGCGCTCTCATGTCGGCGCTTTGCACCACGGCCGCGGGCGAGCGTGCGGTCCGCGGCCGATGCCGGTTGCGATAAGGCGGCCACAAGGGCCGAATTCCGCAACATTCTGTAAATCATTGAAATATACGCTCGTATATAACGAAAGGGAAGCCGCTTGGGTTTGCCATGGTCCAGGGATCATAGTGCTTGCGGGCAGGCCGCATGACGATCTTGATGCCGTGTGCCTTGTTGCGGCAGCTTGCCGAGGAAGTTTTACTGTATACGCATATCGATTAAAAATATTCTGATGGCGTGGGCTTGAGCTGTAGAATTCATTCATATGGAGGCTGCCAGGGAACGCTGCCTTGTACATGAAGCACATTTTTCCAGACCACCGAGGCCTACTGAAGATCATGCACTGGCTGAGAAACGGCTTCGCCGCACTGTTCATTTTGCTGCCTGCGCCCATGTCCGCCGAGGACAGGATCAGAGTGTTCGACGATGATGTCTCGCTGGCCATCCAGAACGTCCGGCAGTCTTTGTCCGAACTGCCCATCGAAGCGGCAAGTCTTCAGGAAAATGGCATGTCCGATTGTCGTGCCTATGCGGCAGCAGGCCTGCCACCGGTCGACGGCATGCTTCCATCGGATCTGCGGATTTGTCAGATCGAGCTTTTGATCCAGGCGGCGCTGCCGAGCGCATCGCAAGAAGATCCATGCGATGCCCTTGCGGCACTTGGCGATGGAATGTTCATTGGCGGGTTCAATACAGCCATGAATCAGCGCTGGAGCTTGCCGGAGGGAGAGCGTAAACGGCTCATCGAGTTTGCCGCCATCGAAGTGCTTCCGGGCTGTACCGGAATCTCGGTCGTCATCGAAGACTGGACCGTCCAGTTCGTACTCCGCGCGATTGCCGACTGGAACCGGGATGCGCGGCCCGACTATCTGCTTGAGTTCATCGAGTCGGCGCATGCTGGCACTTATCGTGCGAGCCAGTTGCTCGTCGCCGTTTCAGTGAATGAGCAACAGTGGGTGGCCACCACTCCAGGCGAATTGATGCGGACGGCCCGGACGGAATCGAAGCTTCCCGGACATCGCCCATCCGATCTTCGCCAAGGAAATGATTGATTCCGTGACTGGCAGGGGCGTGCCGCTTCCTTCACTGCCGCCTGGACAGCCCCTGCATTGCGCGTGAAAGGCCGTCCAGCGTCAGCGGGTACATGCGTTCGCCGATGATCTGGCGGATGATGCCGATCGACTGGCGGTATTCCCACAGCCGTTCCGGCTCCGGGTTGAGCCAGGCGGCGGCGGGGTAGGCGTCGAGCAGGCGGCGCAGCCAGGTGGCGCCGGCCTCGGCGTTCATGTGCTCGACCGAGCCGTGCGGGTGCAGGATTTCGTAGGGGCTCATGGTGGCGTCGCCGACGAAGATCAGCTTGTAGTCTGGGCCGTACTTGTGGATGAGGTCGAGCAGTTGGGTGCGCTCGCTGAAGCGGCGGCGGTTGTCGCGCCACACGCCTTCATACACGCAGTTGTGGAAGTAGAAGTATTCGAGGTGCTTGAATTCCAGCCGGCAGGCGGAGAAGAGTTCCTCGCAGACCTTGATGTGGTCGTCCATCGAGCCGCCGACGTCGAGGAACAACAGCACCTTGACCGCGTTATGGCGTTCGGGGCGCATCAGCAGGTCGAGCCAGCCGGCGTTGCGCGCGGTGGCGGCGATGGTGCCGCCGAGGTCGAGCTCTTCTGCCGCGCCTTCGCGGGCGAAGCGGCGCAGCCGGCGCAGCGCGACCTTGATGTTGCGCGTGCCCAGTTCCACCGAGTCGTCGAGGTTGCGGAATTCGCGCTTGTCCCACACCTTGACCGCCGTGCGGTTGCCGGCCGATTCGCCGCCGACGCGGATGCCTTCGGGATGGGTGCCGCTGTTGCCGAAGGGCGAGCTGCCGCCGGTGCCGATCCACTTGCTGCCGCCCTGGTGGCGGCCCTTCTGCTCGGCCAGGCGCTTGCGGAACTCGTCCATCAGCTTGTCCCAGCCGAGCTTTTCGAGCCGGGCGCGTTCTTCGGGCGTCAGGTGCTTCTTCGCCATCGCGCGCAGCCATTCCTCGGGCAGCTCGGCTTCCAGGCCGGGAATCTCGGTGACGCCCTTGAAGTAGGCGCCGAAAGCCTGGTCGAAGCGATCGTAGAGCGATTCGTCCTTGACCAGGCTGGCGCGCGAGAAGACGTAGAAGTCGTCGATCGAGGGACCGCAGACATGGTCGCGCAGGCCTTCGAGCAGGGTCAGGAACTCGCGTGTGGAGACAGGCAGCTTGCGGGCCTTCAGGTGCAGGAAGAAATCGATCAGCATCGTCGCATCCTTGGCTCGGAGGCCTTCACTGCTGGATGTCCATCGCCCAAAGCAGGGCCTGGATATGGCAGCGGGAGGCCTGCCTGGGCGTGACGCCGCAGCGTTCGGCGACAGCCTGGAGCTGTTCGCTGTCGGCGCTGCCGCGTTCGCAGGCGATCGCGAGTTCGAGCAGCGGGCGCAGCGGCCCTTCGCCGCCGCGCAGCGCCGCCTGCACGTCGGGCGCCAGTGCCAGCGGCGCCAGGGCCTTTTCCAGCGGCACCTGCATGATCACGTCGGCGAGCGACAGCAGGCCGACCAGGAAGAGCGATTCGCGCTGCGCCACCGGCTGGTCTTCGGCCAGCAGCTCCATCATGCGCGCGCGCACCAGGGCGGTTTCGAGCGCGGCGGCGGCGCGTCCCTGGCTGCCGTCGGTGCTGCAGGCGAGCAGCACCAGCCAGCGGTACAGGCGGTCGTGGCCCAGCATCACCAGCGTGTGCTCGATCGAGGAGATCGGCTCGGCATGGGCGCCGGCCACCGAATTGACGTAGCGCAGCAGGCGCAGCGACAGGGCGCCGTCCTGCTTGAGCATCGCGGCGATCTCGCGGGTGTCGCCGTCCAGGCGCAGGCGGCCGATCAGCGTGGCGATGCGCGCGGTGTTCGGACCGAGTTCATGCTCGCTCCAGTCCTCGCGGCTGGTGATGAACGGCCCCTGGAACAGGTTGGCGCCCAGCTTGAAGGCGAAGCGGAAATCTTCCAGCGAAGGCAGGTCGCGGACCAGCAGGCGTGCCTGCGGCGCCGCGTCGGCGAGCATCTGGCCGAGCTGCAGGCCGCGGCGTGCGTCCAGGGTGGGCGCGCGCAGCGCGATCACGTCCGCTTGCGGCAGCAGCGGCACGAACTCGCTGAAGATCATCGGGTCGGGCAGGCCGAAGCGGAAACCCGCCTGGCGCAGTTGCGCCATCGCGCCGCCCAGCGTCTCGGTGGCGGGGCCGCCGGCTTCGGCGTGGGGCATCGGAATGAGGACGATGTTCCGTGCCGGTAGCTCGGCCAGGCAGGGGTGGGACAGGAAGGAGTCGGGTATCTCGATGAAAGCCAGGCGGTGGCCCAGCAGCCGGCCGATGTCGGCAGTGACGAGGTTGCGTACCAGTACCTCGGCGTAGAGGTGGTGTATCCGCCGGCTGCCGTGGCGGATACGGTTGCGCGTGCCCTCGTGCAGCATGAACTGGTAGCCGGCGATGCGCTGGTCGCGCCCCAGTACCGCTTCGCGGCACAGATAGGTGACGGTGGCAGCGCCGTCCTCGCCGTGGGCGTCGCCGACGGCGGCCTCGCGCAGCGGCGCGTTGCGGTTGAGCTGCTCGAAATCCTGGCGCGTGGCCGCCGGTGCGGCTGCCTGCGCGGCGGCAGGGCGGCGTCCGAACAGCCAGTCGAGAAGGGCCTTGAACATGCGGTGCCTGTGCCGTCAGCGGTTGTTGCGCGCCATCATCACCAGGCGCTCGAACAGGTGCATGTCCTGCTCGTTCTTCAGCAGCGCGCCATGCAGCGGCGGCACCACGGTCTTGCCGTCCTGGCTGCGCAGGGCTTCGGGCGGGATGTCCTCGGCGACGAGCAGCTTGAGCCAGTCGATCAGCTCGGAGGTCGAGGGCTTCTTCTTCAGCCCGGGAACGTCGCGCAGGCCGAAGAAGACTTCCAGCGCCTCGCTCAGCAGCTGCTTGCGGAGGGCGGGGAAATGCACATCGACGATGCGCTGCATGGTGTCGCGGTCGGGGAAGCGGATGTAGTGGAAGAAGCAGCGGCGCAGGAAGGCGTCGGGCAGCTCCTTCTCGTTGTTCGAGGTGATGAAGACGATGGGGCGGTGGCGCGCACGCACGGTCTGGCGCGTCTCGTACACATGGAATTCCATGCGGTCGAGCTCGCGCAGCAGGTCGTTGGGGAATTCGATGTCGGCCTTGTCGATCTCGTCGATCAGCACCACGGTCTGCTGCTCGGCCTCGAAGGCCTGCCACAGCACGCCCTTGACGATGTAGTTGGCGATGTCCTTGACGCGGTCGTCGCCCAGCTGCGAGTCGCGCAGGCGCGACACCGCATCGTATTCGTACAAGCCCTGCTGGGCCTTGGTGGTGGACTTGATGTGCCACTGCAGCAGCGGCAGCCCGAGCGCGGCGGCGACTTCCTCTGCCAGCATGGTCTTGCCGGTGCCGGGCTCGCCCTTGATCAGCAGCGGCCGTTGCAGGCGGATGGCTGCATTGACCGCCAGCATCAGGTCGGGCGTGGCGACGTAATCGCGGGTACCTTCGAAGCGCAACGTGGACATGCGGGATTCCTCTGATTATTCCCTGGCGATTATAAGACTAGCGTTACGAAAAACCGGCGGCGCGTCCGCAGCTCCGGGGTGTGTTTCTCCCCCGGGCTGCGTTCCAGTCCTGCAGGCACCATGCAGGATTGGATGGGGACGGCCGGAAACGGCTTGTGCAGCACCCCGACGGAGGGCTCGACATGCGGAGACGATATCTGGTTTGCGGCCTGGCGTTCGCGCTCGGCGCCCTGCCTGCGGCGGCGGTCGAAGGCGATGCCGAGGCGGCCAAGGGCAAGATCTCCATGTGCATCGGCTGTCATGGCATCGACGGCTACCGCACCGCTTTCCCCACGGTATATCCGGTCCCCAAACTGGGCGGCCAGCATCCGGAATACATCATGGCCGCACTGCAGGTGTACAAGTCGGGCGACCGCAGCCATCCCACGATGCAGAGCATTGCCGGCGGCTTGTCGGAGCAGGACATGGCCGACCTCGCCGCCTATTACGGTGCGATGCCAGCGCAATCCGCAGCGGCGCCGGCACGGGTAAGCGGCAGCCCGCAGCGCGGCAAGGAGAAGGCGGAAGTCTGTGCCGCCTGCCACGGCCCCGACGGCAACAGCCCGCTGTCGACCTTCCCGCGCATCGGCGGGCAGCATCCCGAGTATCTGCTGCAGGCGCTGCTCGACTACAAGGCGGGCCGGCGCAAGGATCCGATCATGGCCGTGCAGGTCGAAGCCCTGTCGAAGCAGGACATGGCCGATCTCGCCGCCTGGTTCGGCGCCCAGCAGGGCCTGTATACGAAGCGCTGACGGCGCGGCGTGCCGGTGCTAGCATGCCGGCTCCATGCGTATCGAAGACCTTCGCGTCCGCCTGCGGGAACTGGGCGCCAAACCCTGCCACGAAGACCGCCTGATGCGGACCTGGCTGCAAGCCCTGCCGCTCGACGGCGGGCCGTGCCCGCCCGAACATTTCCTGCCGCTGGCCGTGCGCCAGGCGCTGCCGGACATCGCCGCCAGCCTGGAAAACCTGGCGCGCCTGCGTTCCCGGCATCCGGGCGAGGATGGTTCCTCGCGCCTGCTGGTCGAACTGGCCGACGGCCAGACGGTGGAAAGCGTGCTGCTGCCGCGCGACGGCCTGTGCGTGTCCACCCAGGTCGGCTGTGCGGTGGGCTGCGTGTTCTGCATGACCGGCAAGGACGGCCTGCTGCGCCAGCTCGGCAGCGCCGAGATCGTCGCCCAGGTGGCGCTGGCGCGCAGCCTGCGCCGGGTGCACAAGGTGGTGTTCATGGGCATGGGCGAGCCGGCCCACAACCTCGACAACGTCGTCGAGGCGATCGAGGCCCTGGGCACCGACGGCGCGATTCCGCACAAGAACCTGGTGTTCTCCACGGTCGGCGACCCCCGCGTGTTCGAGCGTCTGCCGCAGATGCGGGTGAAGCCCGCGCTCGCGCTGTCGCTGCACACCACCCGCGCCGACCTGCGTGCCAGCCTGCTGCCGCGCGCGCCGCGCATGGCGCCGGAAGAACTGGTCGAGCGCGGCGAAGCCTATGCGCGCGCCACCGGCTATCCGATCCAGTACCAATGGACGCTGATCGACGGTGTCAATGACGGCGCCGAGGAACTCGAAGGCATCGTCCGCCTGCTCGCCGGCAAGTACGCGGTGATGAACATGATTCCGTTCAATGCCGTGGAAGGGCTGGCCTACCAGCGGCCGAGCTGGGAGAAAGCCGCCGCCATCGCCCGCTGGCTGCACCAGCACCGCATCCTGACCAAGCTGCGGCGCTCGGCCGGGCAGGACGTGGATGCCGGCTGCGGACAACTGCGGGCGCGCGAGATCAAGATCGGCTTCGCCCAGCGAAGTGCGAAGCGGAAAGTCGAAGCATGACCCGGCTGAACGTCGAGCTGCCGCTGCCTGCAGGCTTTCGCACCGTGGATGTGCTCGCGTTTCACCGCCGCGATCCGCAGCAGATCGCCGAGCGCATCCTGGACGAGGGTCCGGAGACAGGGCTCGACAAAGCCTTCGTCTGGGCTGGACGTCCCGCCTGCATGGCATTTCGCTTCGACGGGGATGTCGCGGAAGGCGGGGCTCTCCAGAACGGTCATGTGCGGGTCGAGTGCGTCATCGACACCGTATCCGGCACCGAACGCGGAGCCATCGGAGAAGGCCTCGGGCAGGGCGATTTCGGCCAGGAAGCCTTCGAACGACTGGTGCGGCACATGCTCGGACTCGCTCAGCCGATCGAGGCCTTCGAGCACGCCCACACCACCCATCCGGAACTGGGGCCGCTGATCCGGCGCAATGCCGGCCTGCGCATTCCGCAGGTGGCGACGCCTTTCGAAGCCATCAGTTGGGCCATCCTCGGCCAGCAGATCAGCCTGGTTGCCGCGGTGGCGCTGCGCCGCAGGCTGATCCAGGCCGCCGACCGGCGCCATTCGTCCGGGCTGATCTGCTACCCGGACGCCGCCAGCCTGCTGCAGGTCGACGCCGCCGCGCTGCGCGCCGCCGGCTGCTCGCAGACCAAGGCCGCCGCGCTGCTGGGGCTTGCCCGCGCCGTGGCGGAGGAGGGGCTTCCGCTCGACGACTGGCTGCGGACCCTGCCGGTCGAGGATATCCGCAGCGGCCTGCTCGCCATTCGCGGCATCGGTCCGTGGACGATCAACTACGCCCTGCTGCGCGGCTTCGGCTGGCTCGACGCTTCGCTGCACGGCGACGTCGCGGTGCGGCGCGGATTGCGGCTGCTGCTCGGCAGGGCGGAGCCGGTCGGCGAGGCCGAAACGCGGCAATGGCTCGAAGCCTTCGCTCCGTGGCGTGCGCTGGTGGCGGCGCATTTGTGGACGGTGAAGGCGGAAGGCTGAAGCCGTCGACCATCTACGGCTATGCGTCCTGGTACCATGAACAAGCTCGCCCCTGCCATCGAGGCTGCGGTGAAGATTCCGCTGCTGCACATTGCCGATCCGATCGCGGCAGCGATCCGCAAGGCCGGCTTGTCCCGTATCGGCCTGCTCGGCACGCGCTTCACGATGGAGCAGGCCTTCTATCGCGGCCGCCTGGAGGAGCGCCATGGCATCGAAGTGCTCATCCCCGAGCAGAACGACATCGATGTCGTGCATCGCGTGATCTACGAGGAACTCTGCCTTGGCCGGGTTGAGGATGCCTCACGGAAGGCATACCAGGGCGTGATGGCACGTCTCGTCGAGCGCGGTGCACAAGGCATCATTCTGGGATGCACCGAGATTTCGATGCTGGTGGGTGCGCAGGACGCGGCCGTTCCGCTGTTCGACACCACGGCGATCCATGCGGGCGCAGCGGTGGCGGAAGCCTTGGATGATGCACGGATGGTGTCTTGACTGCCCCCTGCGCTGCGATGGGTGTTCGCTCAATGGCTGGCGAACACCGCAGTCTTGCCTTGGGCGTCGAAGCTCACCACATCATAGTGGTCGGCCGGGTAGGGGCCTTCCATGCCGGGCGAGCCGAGCGGCATGCCGGGTGCCGAGATGCCGGTGATGGCGGGTTTGTCGGTCAGCATGCGCTTGACGTCGGCGGCCGGCACGTGGCCTTCGACGACGTAGCCGCCGACTTGGGCCGTGTGGCAGGAACCCAGCGCGCGCGGCACGCCGGCCTGGCGCTTGACCTGGTCCATTTCCTGGGAGATGACTTCCTTCACCTTGAAGCCGTTTTCGCGCATGTGATCGGCCCATTTGCCGCAACAGCCGCAGTGCGGGTCCTTGAACATCGTGACTTCGTCGTCGGCCGCGGCAGCGGTGCCGATGGCGCCCAGGCCGAGCAGGACGGCGCCGAGCAGGGCGAGCAGGGAGGAACGGACGGGATTCATGTTGCAGCTCCTGTGTGGGAGGGGGGAACGCTGCCCGCCGCGGCGGCGCGCGGCAGCGTGAGGGTGAAACGGGTCTGGCCGTCGGCCGAGGCGGCGCGGATGTCGCCGCCGTGGGCGAGCACGATGGAGCGGGTGATCGCCAGCCCCAGGCCGGCGCCTTCGCCCTTGCGGGCGCGTTCGTCGCTGGCGCGGTGGAAGCGGTCGAAGATGCGCTCCAGCTGGTCGGACGGAATGGGGTCGCCGGGGTTGGATACGGACAAGGTGGCCATTCCATCGGCGGCTTCGTCCGCGTCGCGGATGTCGATGCCGATGGTGCTGCCGGCCGGCGTGTGGCGCAGGGCGTTGGACAGCAGGTTGGACAGCGCGCGCCGCAGCATCAGCCGGTCGCCGGTGACGCGCGCCTGGCCGGCCAGCGTGATCTTCACGCCGCGGTCCTCGGCCAGGGCTTCATAGAATTCGATCAGCGCGCGCGCCTCGTCGTCGAGCTGCACGGTCTCGACCGGGCGCGGCAGGCGGCCGTTCTCGGCCTGGGCGAGGAACAGCATGTCGCCGACCATGCGCGCGATGCGCTCGAATTCTTCGAGGTTCGACGCCAGCACTTCGCGGTAGGCCTCGCTGCTGCGCGCGCGTGATAGCGCCACTTCGGTCTGCGTCATCAGGTTGGAGATCGGCGTGCGCAGTTCGTGCGCGATGTCGGCGGAGAAGTCCGACAGCCGGGTGAAGGAGGTTTCGAGCCGCGCCAGCATGCCGTTGAAGGCGTCGACGAAGTCGCGCACCTCGGCCGGCGCGCCGGCTTCGTCCAGCCGCTGCGACAGGCCGTCGGCCGACAGCCGGCGGGCGGTCGTCGTCACCCGCCGCAGCGGCGCCAGGCCGCGGTGCGCGGCCAGCCAGCCGAGCAGCGCGGCCGCCAGCGCCGCGGCCGAGATGCCGAGCCACAGCCCGCGCCGCACTTCATCCAGGAAGTGCGCATGGTGCGAGATGTCCAGCGCCACCGCCACGCGCAGCGGCTCGCCGCCGGCGGCGTCCGGCGCCAGCCCGATCTCGCGGCCGATGAATTCCCGTCCGGCTTCGTGCCAGGTTTCGCCGCCTTCGTTCAGCGCCGTGCCTGCGCGCTGCGCGGCGGTGAATGCCTGGGGCTGGATCGCGTGCAGCATGCTGCCGTCGGTTGTCCGCAGCAGCAGGCCGACCATGTGCTGGCCGGCGAAGGCGGCGTCGAGGTGCTGCTCCGGTTCGGCGCCGGCTTCGCGCACCAGGTTGCCGACCAGGGTCAGCTTGGCCGCCAGCTCGTGCGCGTCGAGTTCGTCGAAATGGCGTTCGACCGCGCGCCCGAGCACGATGCCGACGACGATCAGCAGGCCGGCGGTGAGCAGCGCGAACAGCAGCGCGAGGCGGGCGGTCAGCGACAGCGGCATCGTTCAGCGCTCCGCCGCATCGCCGGCGTCGCCCGCGTCACAAACGTAGCCCATGCCGCGCACGGTGCGGATCAGCTTCGGCTCGAAGGCGTCGTCCACCTTGGCGCGCAGGCGGCGCACCGCGACTTCGACGACGTTGGTGTCGCTGTCGAAGTTCATGTCCCACACCTGCGAGGCGATCAGCGAGCGTGGCAGCACTTCGCCGCGGCGCCGCAGCAGCAGTTCGAGCAGGGCGAATTCCTTGGCGGTCAGGTCGATGCGCTGGCCGGCGCGCTGCGCGCGGCGGCGCAGCAGGTCGAGTTCGAGATCGGCGGCGCGCAGTATCTCGGGCTCCTTGCTGCGGCCGCGGCGCAGCAGCGTGCGCACGCGGGCGAGCAGTTCGGAGAAGGCGAAGGGCTTGACCAGGTAGTCGTCGGCGCCGAGTTCGAGCCCGCGCACGCGGTCTTCCACGCTGTCGCGCGCGGTCAGGAACAGCACCGGCATCTCGCGTCCGCCGCTGCGCAGCGTCTGCAGCACGCCCCAGCCGTCCAGCCCCGGCAGCATCACGTCGAGCACGATCAGGTCGTAGTCGCCGCTGAGCGCAAGGTGCAGGCCGTCCGGTCCGTTGCGGGCGAGGTCGACGACGAAGCCTGCTTCGGCCAAACCTTGGCGCAGGTAGTCGCCGGTCTTGGGTTCGTCTTCGACGATCAGGATCTTCATCGGGTCGGTGTTGCGCTGGGCTTGCGGTGTCGCTGGAACTGAGGCGCATTGTGCCCTGTGTGGCGCCGCGCGGGCCGCAGATTACAGAGATGTAATCCTGGCGTCAGTCTGTCGACGGCGGTGGCGGGGCACCATCGCTTCATCCCCCGCATTCCACACCGTCCAACGGAGAGACCGACATGGCCAAGGCGCTGCACCCTTCCGCACTTCATCCCTCCACGCTGCGCATTTCCCTGCTGGCGTCCGTGCTGATACTCGCCGCGCCCGCCGTCGCGCTGGCCCAGGCGGGGCACGACCACCACGGCGGCCACGGCGCGGCCGCCACCGCAACGCAGGCGGACGACCATTCCGAAGGCACGGTGCGCAAGGTGGATGCCGCCGCCGGCAGGATCACGATCGCCCACGGTCCTCTGCCGCGGCTGGATATGCAGCCGATGACGATGGTGTTCGGTGTCACCGATGCGGCGATGCTCGAAGGCGTGAAGGCAGGAGATCGTGTGCGCTTCATCGCCGACAAGGTCGACGGCAAGCTCGTCGTGATCGAGCTGGAGCCCTTGCGCTGAGTGTCCGCCATGTCCAGCTTCATCCCCGCCTCGATGCCGAAGCGGCAATGCACTCCTGCCGCCAATGGCTTGGCCTTTCTTGCGCCGGACTCTCGTGGCTCGTGCGAGCGGAGCCTGCAATGAGCCTGCCGGGACTGTCCCGCTCGATCGTCCGCGCCGGCTTGCGGGTCGGCGCCGTGGCCTGCGTGGCCGTGGCGGCATCGGTGCTGCCGGTGCCGTCGTCCGCCGCGGATGCCGGGGCGGGCGCCGAAGCCGTGCTGGGTGCGGAGCCGCGCGGGCTGATCGACCATGCGCGCGAGCACAGCCCGGCCTACGCGGCCGACCGCGCCGAGGCCGAGGCGGCGCAGGCGCGCATCGAGTCGGCCGGCGCCTTGCCGGACCCGCGCTTCGAACTCGAACTGATGGATTTCACCAACACCATGAACGGCCGTTCGGCCTCGCTGCTGCCGGAACGCGTCGGCGAGACGCGCTACCGCGTGGTGCAGCCGCTGCCGGGCTGGGGCAAGCGCGAACTCGACCGCCAGGCGGCCGAGGCGCGGGCGCGGCAGGCCGGCGCGCTGCGCGATGCCGGCTGGAGCGAGCGCGTGGCGGCGATCGAGGCGGCGTGGCTGCGCTACTACGCGGCCGACCGCGAGCTTGCGCTGGCGCGCGATGCCCTGGCGCTGATGCAGGAACTGGAAACCCTGGCGCTGGCCCGCTACCGGCTCGGCCTGCTGCCGCAGCAGGCGGTGCTGCGCGCGCAGCGCGAGATCACCGAGCAGCGCCTGCAGTTGCTGGCGCGGGAGCGCGCCCGCAGCGGCGCGGTGGCGGCGCTGAACGGCCTGCTGTCGCGCCGGCCCGATGCGCCGCTGGCGGTGCCGGCCGAACCCGGCCCGCTGCCGGACCTGCGCGATGCAGCCGAACGCTTCGAGCGCGCGCGCAGCCGCAACCCCGAGGTGATGGCCGCGGCGGAAGGCGTCGGCCTGGCCCATGCCGAGCGGGACCGCACCCGGCGCGAGCGCTTGCCGGACTTCGGCATCGGCCTCACCCACAACCGGCCCGACGATGGGCGTTCGTCCTGGGATCTGATGTTCGAGGTGACGATTCCCTTGCAGCAGGGCAGCCGGCGTGCCCGTGAATACGAAGCCGAGCGCATGCTCGCCGCCGCCCAGGCGCGGCGCGAAGCCACCGCCGACGAAGCCGCCGGCCGGCTGGGCGCGGCGTGGGCCGCCTATACCGGCGGACGGGATGGCCTGCGCCTGCTGCGCGACAGCCTGGTGCCGCAGGCCGCCGCCACGCGCGACGCGGCGCGCAGCGCGCTGGCCGGCGGGCAGGTGGATTTCGACAGCGTGCTCGAAGCCGAGCGGCAACTGATCGCGGTGCGCGAGCAAGTGCTGCAGGCCGAAATCGAAGCCCGCCTGGCCCTGAGCGAAATCGAGAAATTGTCGGGAGAAATCAAGTGAACAGGACGGGGTGGCTTGCCGCGCTGGTGTTGCTCGGCGCGCTGGCGGCAGGTGCCGGCTACTGGGCGGGGAGCCGCCAGGCGCCGCATGGCGGTGCCGTGGCGGAAGGCCCTGGGCAGACAGCCCACGGCAGTGGGGCGGCAGGGACGCAGGCGGCCGGCCAGGGGCGCCAGATCCTGTACTACCGCAACCCGATGGGCCTGCCGGACACTTCGCCGGTGCCCAAGAAGGATTCGATGGGCATGGACTACATCCCGGTCTATGCGGGCGAGGAACCGGGCGGCGAAGGCGTGGTGAAGGTCAGCCCGGCGCGGGTGCAGACGCTGGGGGTGAAGACCGCGGCGGTGGAGATGCGGCTGCTGGCCCAGCCGGTGCGCGCGAGCGGCCGTGTCGAGGTCGACGAGCGTGCGCAGGCGGTCGTCGCGCCGCGCTTCGACGGCTGGATCGAGCGCCTGCACGTCAGGGCCACCGGCGACGTGGTGCGCCGCGGCCAGCCGCTGTTCTCCGCCTACAGCCCGGAACTGCAGTCGGCGGGCGAGGAATTGCGCATCGCCGAGCGCCTGCGGCGCGAAAGCGCCGCCGACCCGCAGGCTGCCGAGGCCGCCGCGCGCCTGGCCGAGGCGACGCGGGCACGCCTGCGCAACCTGCAGGTGGCGGAGCAGACCGGTGCGCGCCAGACCCTGCACGCACCGATCAATGGCGTCGTGCTGGAAAAGACGGCGGTCGAGGGCGCGCGCTTCGCCGCCGGCGAGGCGCTGTTCCGCATCGCCGATCTGTCCAGGGTGTGGGTGATCGCCGACGTGTTCGAGCGCGATCTGGCGCAACTGCGGGTCGGCCAGCCTGCGCAACTCGTGTTCGATGCCTTCCCGGGGCGGAGCTTCGAGGCGCGGGTCGCCTATCTGTATCCGACGCTGGACACGGCCACGCGCAGCACGCAAGTGAGGCTGGAACTGGACAACTCCGACGGCGCGCTGCGGCCCGGCATGTTCGCCCGTGTCGAAGTCGTGACTGGCGGCGATGCACCACGCGTCGCCGTGCCGGCATCGGCCGTCATCGACGACGGCGACCGCCAGGTGGTGCTGGTCGCGCTCGGCGAAGGGCGCTTCGCGCCGCGGCCGGTGCGCCTGGGCACGCGCGGCGGCGATTTCGCCGAAGTGCTCGACGGCGTGCGGGAGGGCGAGCGGGTGGTGGTCTCCGCCAGCTTCCTGATCGATTCCGAGAGCCAGTTGCGCGCGGCGCTGTCGAATCTCGCCGATGCCGGGGAGGGCGACGCCGGTGCGCCGCCTGCCTACGATGCCGAAGGCAGCTTCGAGGACTTCGACGCCGAAACCGGCAGCGCCATGCTGAGCCACGGCGAGATTCCGGCGCTGAAGTGGCCGTCGATGACGATGGAGTTCGGCCTCGAATCGCCCGATCTCGTGCATGGCCTGGCGCCGGGCACGCCGATCCGCTTCCGTTTCGAGGCGCGCGGGCCGGGCGAGTATGTCGTCACTCGCATCGAGACGCTTGGCACCGCGCCGGCGCCGGGCGCGGCGGAGCATCGCCATGACTGATTCGGCGCGGGAGCCCGCCGCCGGCCGTGCGGGAGCCGGCGACTACATGGAAGGTAGCCGGGCGGAGGGCGGCCTGCTGGGCGGGCTGATCGAGGCTTCGGCGCGCAACGTCTTCCTGGTGCTGCTGGCGACGCTGTTCCTGATCGGCGGCGGGCTGTACGCGATCAAGCACACGCCGCTCGACGCCTTGCCCGACCTGTCCGACGTGCAGGTCATCGTCTATACCGACTTCCCCGGACAGGCGCCGCAGGTGGTGGAAGACCAGGTCACCTATCCGCTCACCACCTCGCTGCTGGCGGTGCCGCGCGCGCGGGTGGTGCGCGGCTTCTCGATGTTCGGCGCGTCCTACGTCTATGTGATCTTCGAGGACGGCACCGACATCTACTGGGCGCGCTCGCGGGTGCTGGAATACCTCAGTACCGCGGCGGCGCGACTGCCGCAGGGCGTGGCGCCGCAGATCGGGCCGGACGCGACCGGCGTGGGTTGGGTCTACCAGTACGCCGTCACCGGCCGCGACATGTCGCTGGCCGACACGCGCAGCCTGCAGGACTGGTATCTGCGCTACCAGTTGACCCAGGCCGAGGGCGTGGCCGAGGTGGCGAGCGTCGGCGGCTTCGTGCGCGAATACCAGGTCACGGTCGACCCGTTCCGGCTGGCGGGCTACGGCATCGCCCTCGACGACGTGACGCGCGCGATCCGCGAGTCGAACCGGGACGTGGGCGGGCGCGTCATCGAGCTGGCCGAGAAGGAATACATGGTGCGCGGGCGCGGCTATCTGCGCGGCGCCGAGGACATCGGCGGCATCGTGCTGAAGATCGAGAACGGCACGCCGGTGCGCATCGCCGACGTCGGCCGCGTTGAGCAGGTGCCGGCCGAGCGGCGCGGCCTGGCGGAGCTGAACGGCGAAGGCGAAGTGGCGTCCGGCATCGTCATGGCGCGCTTCGGCGAGAACGCGCTGGACGTGATCGGCGCGGTCAAGGCCAAGCTGGCCCAGATCGCCCCCGGCCTGCCGGAAGGGGCGGAGGTGGTGCCGGTGTACGACCGCTCGACGCTGATCGGGCGCGCGATCGACAACCTGACGTGGACGCTGCTGGAAGAAAGCCTGATCGTCGCCGCGGTGTGCATCGTCTTCCTGCTGCACGTGCGCAGCGCGCTGGTGGCGATCGTGACGCTGCCGCTGGGCATCCTGGTGGCCTTCATCGGCATGCAGGCGCTGGGCATCGGCTCCAACATCATGAGCCTGGGCGGCATCGCGATCGCCATCGGCGCGATGGTCGATGCCTCCGTCGTCATGATCGAGAACGCGCACAAGCGCCTGGAGACGCTGGGCGCGGACGCCAGCGGAGCCGAACGGCGGGCGACGCTGATCGGCGCCTGCCGCGAAGTGGGGCCGGCGCTGTTCTTTTCGCTGCTGATCATCACCGTCTCCTTCCTGCCGGTGTTCACGCTCGAAGGCCAGGAGGGGCGGCTGTTCGCGCCGCTGGCGTGGACCAAGACGCTGGCGATGGCCGGCGCCGCGGTGCTGTCGGTGACGCTGGTGCCGGTGCTGATGCTGCTCTTCGTGCGCGGCCGCATCGTGCCCGAGCACCGCAACCCGATCAACCGCGCGCTGGGGGCGGCCTACCGGCCGCTGATCGCGCTGGTGATGCGCTTCAGGCTGACGACCCTGGTGCTTGCGCTGCTTGCGCTGGGGCTGACGCTGATCCCCGCGCGTCAGATCGGCAGCGAGTTCATGCCGACGCTGAACGAAGGCGCCATCTTCTACATGCCGGCGGCGCTGCCCGGCATGTCGGTGACCGAGGCCGGGCGCCTGCTCGCCACCACCAACCGCATCATCAAGACCTTTCCCGAAGTCGAGTCGGTGTACGGCAAGGCCGGCCGCGCCAACACCGCGACCGACCCGGCGCCGCTGGAAATGTTCGAGACCGTGATCAACCTCAAGCCCGAAGCCGAATGGCGCCCGGGCATGACGGTGGACGCGCTGATCGCCGAGATGGACGCGGCGCTGAAATTCCCCGGCCTGGCCAATTCATGGACGATGCCGATCAAGGCCCGCATCGACATGCTGTCCACCGGCATCCGCACGCCGGTCGGTGTGAAGGTGTTCGGCACCGACCTGGAAACCCTGGAGCGGGTGGCGAAGGAGGTCGAGGCGGCGGTGCGCGCGCTGCCCGGCACCAGCAGCGCCTACGCCGAGCGCGTCGCTGGCGGCTACTACGTCGACATCGAGCCGCGCCGCGATCAGCTGGCACGCCACGGCCTGACCATCGACCGCCTGCAGGAGACACTCGCCACCGCGCTCGGCGGCGAGCGCGTGACGACGACGGTGGAAGGGCTGGAGCGCTACGACGTCAGCGTGCGCTACCCGCGCGCGCTGCGCGACGACCCGCAGCGTGTCGCCGCCAGCGTGCTGGTGCCGACCGCCAGCGGCGCGGTGCCGCTGGGCCAGCTTGCCGACGTGCGCATCGTGCGCGGCGCGGCCTCGGTGCGTACCGAGAACGCGATGCTGGCCGCCTACGTGTATGTGGACACGCGCGAGACCGACCTCGGCGCCTTCGTCGCCCGCGCCCGGCAGGCGGTGGCCGGGCAGGTGCAGTTCCCGCCGGGCTACTACGCTACCTGGAGCGGCCAGTTCGAGAACATGGAGCGTGCCGGCGAACGGCTCGCCATCGTCGGCCCGCTGACGCTGGCGCTGATCTTCGTGCTGCTGTACCTGAACTTCCGCCGCCTGGCCGAGACGCTGATCGTGATGCTGTCGGTGCCTTTCGCGCTGATCGGCGGCGTGTGGCTGATGTGGTGGCTGGACTACCAGATGAGCGTCGCGGTGGCGGTCGGCTTCATCGCGCTGGCCGGCGTCGCCGCCGAAACCGGCGTGATCATGCTGATCTATCTCGACCAGGCATGGAAGCGAGTGCTTGCCGCCTGCGCCGCGGAGGGGCGATCGCCCACTGCCGCCGAACTGCATGCGGCGGTGATGGAAGGCGCGGCCGGCCGCGTGCGGCCGAAGATGATGACGGTGCTGACCATCGTCGTCGGCCTGCTGCCGGTGATGTGGGGCACCGGGGTGGGCAGCGAGGTCATGCGCCGGATCGCCGCGCCGATGGTGGGGGGCATGGTGTCGTCGACGGTGCTGACGCTGGCGGTGATTCCGGTGCTGTTCGTGCTGGCGAAGCAGCGGGAGTTGCGGCGGGCGGAGGGCGGACAGGCGGCGCGGGTCTGAGCTTGGTGGTTGCCTCCGTGGCGAACATCAAACAGACGATCCCTTGGGGAGGCCGCTGTTCGGCCTCAGCTGTCACTGGTCTGATCGGTGAAGTCAGGCAGTAATGTGTTGCTCACAGCCTCTGAGCTTGCTGTCGATCGCGAGGTTGAACATGGCGAGGTCACGCATCGCGTGCGCGTTTTGCAGATGGATACGGATGGCCCAGATGTCTTTGGGCTTGAGCGGCGCCTTCTGGCCAACCAGCTTTCCCTTGTTCCAGGCTCTACGTCGGCGGATTGCAACGCATGGCGCTTACCGCGCGTCCTCAGTGTCTTGGCCAGCTCCAGATCGCGGGAACATCCCGGGCGTGGTGGAGGACGCGCGCAACGGTGATCCCATCGCCCTCAACGAAATAAAACAGGATGTAGGGCGTTGACGTCGGCCAACTGCGCAGGCCGACCGCCAGTTCGTCCCGAGCCCGGCCCATTTTTGGCTGCAAGAGCAGTGTTCGCGAATCGTTTCGGATCTGATCGAGTAGCCGGTCGGCGGACTCGACGCTGTCCTCGGCGATGAACAGCCAAGCCTCAAGCAAATCGTTTTCCGCACTGGCGGAATGTCGAACCTTGCTCACGCCGTCGCTACGCCGGCCGCCGAGCTGCCAGTGTTGCCCGGCCGCGTTGCTTGATTTCGTTGATGTCGAGCTCGCGCACCCGGCCCGCCTCGATGTCGGCGACGCCTTGGGCGATGTCGGCTTTCAGGCTGGCCAGGTTCGCCGCCTGCACGCCCTGGTAGGCCTCGAACAATCGCAATGCTTCGCGGATGACTTCACTCGCAGAGCTATAGAGGCCAGATTCGACGTGCTGGCGCACCCGGTTTTCCAGCTCTGGTGGTAAAGAGACGTTGAGGGACATGGCGTACTCCAGGCAATGTCAAGTAATGGCATAGTTTGCCACTAAACCGACTGCCTGTGTGCTTGGCAGCGCGTTCGCGCCGCCTCGACGATCCACGCTTTGTTGGGCTAGCCGGTGCGCTGTGCGTACGAACATGTACCGAAGCCCTTCCAGCGCAGAAGTCCCAGTTCGCGGGATGGCAAGTGAGCGACAGATTTCTGCCGCATTGCGGCTGCACTGGCAGCGGCTGGCGAATGGCAGCTGAGGTCGAGAACCTGTCGCATGACATTTACCCAGCCTCGGCCTCATTATTTCTCTTCAGCAGATTTCACCTTTTTCGTCGGGTGACTGAGTCATCGGTTTATGCAGCCCTCGTCGGCCGCTGGCTCCGACGAGGGCTATTGAACCCTCACCCCAGCGAATCGAGCGCCCGCTCCAGATTACCCACCGCGCGGTCGATGTCGCCCAGCTTGTCGAGGCCGAACAGGCCGATGCGGAAGGTCTTGAAATCCGCCGGTTCATCGCATTGCAGCGGCACGCCGGCGGCGGTCTGCAGGCCGGCGGCGATGAACTTGGCGCCGCTCTTGATGCCGTCGTCCTCGGTGTAGCTGACGACCACGCCCGGGGCCTGGAAGCCTTCGGCGGCGACGCTGCGGATGCCGCGCGATTGCAGCAGTGCGCGCACGCGGCGGCCCAGTTCCCATTGTGCGTCCCTGGCCTTGTCGAAGCCGAAGGCTTCGGTTTCCTTCATCCTGTCGCGCATGGCGGCGAGCGCGTCGGTCGGCAGCGTGGCGTGGTAGGCGTGGCCGCCGGCTTCGTAGGCTTCCATGATCTGCAGCCACTTCTTCAGGTCGGCGGCGAAGCTGGTGCTGGTGGTGGCGTCGATGCGCTCGCGCGCGGTGGCGTTGAGCATCACCATTGCCGCGCAGGGCGAACTGCTCCAGCCCTTTTGCGGTGCGCTGATCAGGATGTCGACGCCGCAGGCCTGCATATCCACCCACACGGCGCCGGAGGCGATGCTGTCGAGCACGAACAGGCCGCCGTGTTCATGTACCGCGTCGGCCACTGCGCGCAGGTAGTCGTCGGGCAGGATCATGCCGGCGGCGGTTTCGACGTGCGGCGCGAAGACCAGGTCGGGGCGGTGCTGGCGGATGGCGGCGACGACTTCGTCGATCGGCGCGGGGGCGAAGGGGGCCTGCGAGCCGGTGCCGATCTGGCGGGCCTTGAGGACGATCGATTCGGACGGGATGCCGCCCATTTCGAAGATCTGCGTCCAGCGGAAGCTGAACCAGCCGTTGCGGATCACCAGCGTCTTCTTGCCGGTGGCGAACTGGCGTGCCACGGCCTCCATGCCGAACGAGCCGCCGCCGGGCACGAGCGCGACCGAGCTGGCGTTGTAGACCTTCTTCAGCGTCGCCGAGATGTCGCGCATCACGCCCTGGAAGGCCTTGGACATGTGGTTCAGCGAACGATCGGTGAACACCACCGAGTATTCGAGCAGGCCATCGGGGTCGACGTCGGGCAGCAGTCCGGGCATTGTCATCTCCATTCGTGTGCGGGGGCGCCGGGTGTCTCCACCGGGCGGGCTGCAGGCGGTGCGCCTGCGGGAAACGACCGATTGTAGCCGAATGCGCGTGAGGGCTCAGAGGGAGGCGTCGTGCAGATGGCAGGCGGCACGATGGCCGGGGGCGGTCTCGCGCAGCACGGGGCGTTCCTCGCGGCAGCGGGCGAAGGCGTGCGGGCAGCGCGGGTGGAAATGGCAGCCGGAGGGCGGCGACAGCGGCGAGGGCAGTTCGCCGCGGATGGCGACGAAGCGTTTCTTCCCGGCCTTCAGCGTCGGCGCATCGGCGATCAGGGCCTGGGTGTAGGGGTGGGCCGGCGCGGTGAACAGTTCGTCCGCCGGGGCGCTTTCGACGATGCGGCCGAGGTACAGGATGGCGACGCGTTCGCACAGGTGGCGCACCACGCCGAGGTCGTGGCTGATGAACAGATAGGTCAGGCCGAGGCGGTCGCGCAGTTCGCCGAACAGGTTCAGCACCTGGGCCTGCACCGACACGTCCAGCGCCGCCACCGGCTCGTCGCAGATCAGCAGTTCGGGCTTCACCGCCAGCGCGCGGGCGATGCCGATGCGGGCGCGCTGGCCGCCCGAGAACTGGTGCGGAAAGCGGCTCGCGGCGCCGGGGTCGAGGCCGACCCGGCGCAGCAGGCCGGCGACGTAGTCCGCCTGTTCGTGGCGGGCGATCAGCCCGTGGGTGCGCGGCGCTTCGGCGATCAGTTCGGCCACCCTCATGCGCGGGTTCAGCGACGCGGACGGGTCCTGGAAGACCATCTGGATGCCGTGGGCGGCCATCGGCGCGGCCGCGATTTCCTCGCCATGCCACAGGCGGCGGCCCTGATCCGGCCGCAGCAGGCCGGCGGCGACGCGGCCGAGGGTGGATTTGCCACTGCCGGATTCGCCGACCAGGCCGAGCACTTCGCCGGCAGTGATTTCCACGTCGACGCCGTCCAGCGCGTGCACCCGCGCGGGCGGCGGCAGCCAGCCCAGGCGCATGCCGAGCCGTTCGAGCCAGTCCGGCCGCGGGCCGAAGTGCTTGTGGATGCCATGCAGGGCGAGCAGCGGCGGGGTGTTCATGGCCGTGCTCCGATGTCTGCGGCGGGGGCGGTCAGCGATGCGCCGGGCGGCAGCGGATGCCAGCACAGCACTTCTTGCCCGGCCGCCGTGGCAACGCGCGGCGGCGTCTGCATGCAGCGTTCGTCGGCGCGCGGGCAGCGCGGATGGAAGGCACAGCCAACCGGCAGCGCCGACAGCGGCGGCGCGCTGCCGGGAATCTGGCGTAGCGGCTCGCCGCGCCGGTGGCCGCGCGCCAGCGCGGCGGCGGGCGTGGCGTCGAGCAGGCCGCGGGTGTAGGGGTGGGCAGGGCGTTCCAGCACCTGCGCGGTGCTGCCCTGCTCGACGATGCGGCCGGCGTACATCACGCAGACGCGGTCGGCCAGCCCGGCCACGACCGACAGGTCGTGGGTGATCCAGATCAGCCCGGTGCCGGCTTCGCGGCACAGGGTCTGCATTTCGTACAGGATCTGCGCCTGGATGGTGACGTCGAGCGCGGTGGTGGGTTCGTCGGCGATGATCAGGTCGGGCTGGTTGAGCAGTGCGATGGCGATCGCCACGCGCTGGCGCATGCCGCCGGAGAGCTGGTGCGGGTAGCTGCGCAGGCGCTCGGTGGCGGCCGGGATGCCGACGCGTTCAAGGGCGTCGAGCGCGCGCGCCAGCGCCTCGGCGCGGCCGACGCGGCGGTGCGCGAGCACGGTCTCGACCATCTGGGTGTCGATGCGCAGCACCGGGTTCAGCGTCAGCATCGGGTCCTGGAAGATCATCGCGATGCGGTCGCCGCGCAGCGCGCGCCAGGCTTTCGGCGGCAGGCCGCGCAGCTCGCGGCCGTGCAGGCGCACCGAGCCGCCGGCGACGTAGCCGGGCGGGTCGACCAGGTCGATCAGCGAGTAGCCGGTCATCGACTTGCCGCAGCCGGATTCGCCGACCAGCCCGAGCACCTCGCCCGCCGCCAGTTCGAAGCCGACGTCGTCGACCGCGGTCACTTCGCCGCCGCGGCTGCGGAAGCGGGTGCTGAGGTGTTCGACGCGCAGCAGCGGCTCGGTGCCGCCGGCGGTGGAGGGCGGGATCGGCGTCATTGCGATTGCAGGCGCGGGTTGAGGATTTCGCGCAGGCGGTCGGCGACCAGGTTGAGCGCGACGATGGCGAGCAGCAGCGCCACGCCGGGGAACACGCTCATCCAGTAGCGGCCGGAATACAGGTACTGGAAGCCGTTGGCGATCAGCAGGCCGAGCGAAGGTTCGGTGACCGGCAGGCCGAGGCCGAGGAAGGACAGCGTGGCTTCCAGCGCGATCGCCGCCGCCACTTGCAGCGCGGCGACGACGATGAGCGGCGGCAGGCAGTTGGGCAGCAGGTGGCGGAACAGGATGCGCGGCGTGGACAGCCCCAGCAGGCGGGCCGCCTCGATGTATTCCCGCCGGCCTTCGACCAGTGCCGCGCCGCGCGTGGTACGGGCGTAGTAGGCCCATTGCGAGGCCACCAGGGCGATGACGATCTTGTCCGTGCCCTGGCCGAACAGCGCCAGCAGGATCATCGCGGTGAGGATCGCCGGGAAGGACATCTGGATGTCCACCGCGCGCATCACGAAGGCATCCAGCCGCCCGCCGGCGTAGCCCGCCACCAGCCCGAGCGACATGCCCAGCGCCAGCGCCAGCAGCGTGGCGCTGAAGCCGACCGCGACGCTGATGCGCAGGCCGTAGAGGATGGCCGACAGCATGTCGCGGCCCTGGCCGTCGGTGCCGAGCAGGTAGTGCAGGCTGCCGTCGGCGCTGGCGCTGCCCGGCGGCAGGCGCGAGTCCATGATGTCGAGCTGCGACAGGTCGTAGGGGTCCTGCGGCGCGATCCAGGGCGCGGCCAGCGCCGCGGCGACGATCACCATCAGCAGCGCCAGCCCGGCGAGCGCGAGCGGGCTGTCGGCGTAGGCGCGGGCCAGCGCGCGCCAGCCGCCGGCGGCCGGGGTGAAGGCAGCAGCGGCAGCCGTCATCGCGCAGCCCTCATGCCGCCTGCCCGCCGGCGAGGCGCACGCGCGGATCGAGCGCGGCGTAGATGAGATCGGCCACCAGGCTGATCAGCGTGTAGATGAACACGATCAGCAGCAGGTAGGCGACCACCACCGGCCGGTCGAGCTGGCCGATGGAATCCAGCAGCAGCTTGCCGATGCCGGGCCAGGCGAAGATGGATTCGGTGACGACCGAGAACGCGATCAGCGTGCCGAACTCCAGGCCGGCCACGGTGACGACCGGGATCATGATGTTCTTCAGCACATGCACGCCGACCACGCGGCGGGGCGGCAGGCCCTTGGCGCGGGCGAAGCGCACGTAGTCCTGCAGCAGCGCCTCGCGGGTGCCGCTCTGCGTCAGGCGGATCATCAGCGCGAGCTTGAACAGCGCCAGGTTGAGCGCCGGCAGCAGCAGATGGCGCCAGCCATCGGGGGCCAGCAGCGACCATTCGAGGCCGAGGAATTCGCGCGTCGGCCCGCGCCCGCCGGACGGCAGCCAGCCCAGATGCACCGAGAACACCATGATCAGCATCAGCCCGACCCAGAAGGTCGGCAGCGAGAAGCCCAGGATCGAGCCGGCCATGATCGTGCGCCCGCCGAAGCTGTCCGGCCGCAGCCCGGCCCACAGGCCGAGCGGGATGCCGAGCAGTACCGCGATCAGCAGCGCGCTGACGGCCAGTTCCAGCGTCGCCGGCAGGCGCTGCACGATCAGTTGCAGCGCCGGCGTGCCGTGCAGGAAGGAGGTGCCGAGGTCGCCTTGCAGCGCGTTGCCGAGGAAACGCCAGTACTGCACCCACAGCGGCTGGTCCAGCCCCAGCGCCGCGGCCACGCGGGCGGTGTCGGCTGCCGTGGCCTGCGGATCGACCAGCATGTCGAGCGGGTTGCCGATGGCGTAGACGCCGACGAACACCAGCAGCGACATGACGAACAGCACCTGGGCGGTCTGCAGCAGGCGGCGCAGCAGGAACAGCGTCATGCGCCGGCTCCGCTACGGCAGGCCAGCGCTTGTTCAGAGCTGTAGGATGGGTAGAGCCGAAGGCGAAACCCATCAACGCTCGGGTGCGCCATGGCCGATGGGTTTCGCTTCGCTCTACCCATCCTACGATTGGTCGTGACGTTTACGCAGGACGGGGCGGACCGTGCGCGGCAGCCATGGTTCGCCTCGGATTTGATGGGTTTCGCCTTCGGCTCTACCCATCCTACGTGCAGGCCTTTCCTAACGCGCACTGCGGATCTCGTGCGCAAAGGTGAACTCGTCGATGCGCCCGTCGTAGGCGAAGCCCTTGCGCAGCCCCCAGGTGGCGAGCTGGTGGTGCGAGGGGATCACCGCCAGGTCGCCCAGCGCGACGCTGGCGGCTTCGCGGGCGAGGCGTTCGCGCTCGGCCGGTTCGACCGCGGCCAGCGCGCCGGCCACCAGTTCATCCACTTTGGGGTTGCTGTACTTGCCCCAGTTCCAGCTGCCCCAGCCGGTGTCGGGGTCGATGGTGCCGACGATGGAGCGCAGCGTGAAGTCGGTGGCGAGCGAACCCCAGCCCAGCAGCGCGAAGCTGTATTCGTGCGCGCGCGCCTTGCCGAAGTAGGTGGCGACCGGCTGGGTGTCGACCCGCGTCCTGATGCCGATGCGGTTGAGGAACTGCGCCACCGTCTGCACCACCTGATCGTCGTTGATGTAGCGGTTGTTGGTGCCGTGGATGGTCAGCGAGAAGCCGTCGGGATAGCCGGCTTCGGCGAGCAGCTTCTTCGCGCCTTCGGGGTCGTAGGCTTCGACCGGGATCTGCGCGTTGTAGCCGAAGATGCCCGGCGCGTTGATGTTGGAGGCGGGCTCCGCCAGGCCTTCGAGCGTGCGCTCGACCAGTGCCTGGCGGTTGATCGCCTTGGAAATCGCCTGGCGTACGCGCAGGTCCTTCAGCGGGTTCTTGTCCAGCGGCTTGCCGTCCTTGCCGGTGACGAAGGGGCTCTGGTCGCGGAACTGGTCGAGCTGCCAGAACAGCGTGCGCCAGGTGGTGTGCTGGGCGAGCGTGACTTGCGGATTGGTCTTGAGCCGGGCGAGGTCGGCGGCGGGCACGTTCTCGATCACGTCGACGTCGCCGGCCAGCAGCGCCGACAGGCGCGGTGCGTCGGAGGCGAGGATGCGGAAGACCACCTTGTCCCATTCGGGTTTGGCGCCCCAGTAGCGCTCGTTGCGCGTGATTTCGATGCTCTCGCCCTTGCGGAAGGCGGCGAACTTGAACGGGCCGGTGCCGATCAGCGCCTTGCCGCTGTTGAAGTCTTCGGTGCCGGCGTTTTCGGCGGCCTTCTTCGATACCACGTAGATCGAGATCAGGTCGAGCGGCAGCGGGCCATAGGCCGAGGCGGTGTGCAGATGCACCGTGTGGGCGTCGATGGCTTCCTTCCTGACGATCTGCTTGGTGTAGCTGGTGAAGGGGCCGGGGCTGTTCTTGATGGTGGCGGGGCGGTCGAGCGAGAACACCACGTCCTCGGCGGTCAGCGGCGTGCCGTCGGAGAAGACGACGCCCTGGCGCAGCTTGAATTCCCAGGTGGTCGGCGACAGCGCGCGCCAGCTTTCCGCCAGCCCCGGCACCAGCTTGCCGCTGGCGTCGGACTTCACCAGGGTGTCGAAGACGTGGTCGGAAAAGGCGATGTTCGGTGCGATGTTGACGAAGTGCGGGTCGAGCGAGGTGACGTCGGACGACAGGCCGATGCGCAGGTCGGCGGCCCAGGCGGGCAGCAGCGCGCCGGCCATGGCGGCGCCGAACAGCAGGCGCGCGAGCAGGGATGGGCGGCGGGAAGGCGAAGCGTGCTGGGGCATGGATGGGTTCTCCTGGCGAGTGCGGGAAGGGCGCGCGGACGAGGTGCCGCCGCAGTCGGACGAAAGGCCGAAGGTGCCGCCATTATCCGTCGCCGATGCCATGAGCGGAACGATGAAATGCTGGTTTGCTCAGGCTGGCGCATGCATCGCCGGGCGAGTGGAATGGTGTCCGATGAGCTGTCCGATGAGGTGTCTGGCCAGGTGTCTTGCGCAGGCTGACCGGTCCATGTCGTGGAGCGGGCTGCTACAGCGGCAGGTGCAGGGATACGCGCAGGCCGCCCAGCGACGGAGAGGGTGCGTAGCCGATCGTGCCGCCGTACTGCGCGACGATGTCGCCGACGATGACCAGGCCGATGCCGTGGCCCGGGCGCCGTTCGTCGCTGCGCAGGCCGGCGGTGCCGAGGCTGTGGATCATGTCCGGCGGTACGCCGGGACCGTCGTCCTCGATGGTGCATGCCAGGGCGTCGGGGGCCTCGGCCTCGCCGGCGAGGCGCAGCACGACGCGTGAGCCTGCCCATTTGCAGGCATTGTCGAGCAGGTTGCCGAACAGCTCCAGCATGTCTTCGCGGTCGAGCGGGTAGTGGCGCTCGGGTATGTCGAGGACGATGTCGAGTGCGCGCTCGGCATGGAGCTGGCGCAGGGCCAGGGTCAGGGCCTGGAGCTGGGAGCGGGCGTCGAATCCTTCGCGGGTGGGGCCGCCGCCGGCGAGCCGGGCGCGGCGCAGTTCGCGCTCGATGGTGTCGCGCATGGTGTCGACCTGGGCCTGGATGGCCCGGGCCGAGGTTTCGGCCCCTTGCCGCTGCAGTTCGTCGGCGTGGTGCTGCAGCACGGCCAGCGGGGTCTTGAGGGCGTGCGACAGGTTGCCTACGGTGTGGCGGATGCGGCCGAGGCGCTGGGCGTGATGCTGGGCGAGGCGGTTGAGGGCGTCGAGCATCGGCTGGACTTCGCGCGGGGCCTGGCGGTCGAGGCCGGCGGCTTCGCCGCGCTCGATCCGGCGGCAGGCGGCGGCTGCGTCCTGCAGCGGGGCGAGGCCGTGCAGCAGCAGGCGGCGCTGCAGGATCAGCAACAGCAGCAGGGCGATGCCCAGGCCGGCGAGCATGCGCTGGCCGAAGCTGGCGATGGCGTCGTCGAGCAAGGAGATGTGCTGGGTGACGACGACCATGATGCCGCCGTCGGCGGACGGGAAGTGCTTGGCATAGACCAGCAGTTTCTGCCGCGCGGGGCCGTCGAGGCGGAACACGGCCTCGCCGCTGGCGTCGGGCGGCGGCAGGGCGAGCTCTTCGTCCCACAGCGAGCGCGAGCGCAGCCAGGGGCCGTCGCCTTTGCGGATCATGAAGTAGTGGCCGGACAGGGGGATCTGGTAGGCGGTGCCGGCCGAGCCCTCCGCGGCGGTTCCGGGGTCGTTGGCATCGAGCACGTGGACGTAGAGCAGGTCGGCGTCGTTCTTCAGGCGCGAGACCACGTAGTCTTCGACCAGGCGGCGGGGAAAATCCTGCAGCGCGAAGGCGAGCAGCAGGCCGGCGGCGACCAGCACCAGGGCCATTGCCAGCGACAGGCGGTTGAGCAGCGATGTCATGGCAGGAAGCGGTAGCCCTGGCCGCGCCGGGTCTCGATGCGCTCGTTGCCGAGCAGGCTGCGCAGCCGGCGCACGTAGACCTCGATGACGTTGCTGTCGTGCTCGGCACCGTGGTCGTACACATGCTCGTAGAGCCGGGTCTTGGACAGCACTTCGTCCGGATGCCGCATGAAGTAGCGCAACAGGCGGAATTCGGTGGCGGTCAGGGTCTGCTCGCCGCCGTCGTCGCCGCACAGGCACTGGCGCGCTTCGTCGAGCCGCCATCGGCCGGTGCGCAGTTCCAGCGTGGGCGCCGGGGCGCTGCGGCGCAGCAGCGCCTGCAGCCGGGCCAGCAGTTCCTCGACGTGGAAAGGCTTGCCCAGGTAGTCGTCGGCGCCGGCCTGCAGGCCTTCGACGCGCTCGGTCCAGCCGTTGCGGGCGGTGAGGATCAGCACGGGCAGGCGGCTGCCGGCCGCGCGCCATTCGCGCAGCACGTCCAGCCCCGGCTTGCCGGGCAGGCCGAGGTCGAGCACCGCGGCGTCGTAGGCTTCGGTGGCGCCGAGGTGGGCGCCGTCGATGCCGTTGCCGGCGACATCGACGGCGTAGCCCTCGTGCTCGAAGCGGCTGCGCAGCTGCCCGGCCAGATCGGGATCGTCTTCGACGACGAGCAGGCGCATGGCTTACTTCGTCTTGCGGCGCAGGATTTCGCCGCTGGCGGCGTCGATTTCGAGCTTATGCACGCGGTCGGCGTCGTCGATGATCTTCACCTCGTAGACGTAGCTGCCGCGTTCGCGGTCGAGTTCGACTTCCACGACCTGGCCGGGCTGGGCGGCGCGGCCGCGGGCGAGGATGTCTTCCATCGGCAGGATCTTGCCGCTTTCGCGCAACTGGCGGACTTCGCTGGCGCGGGCGCGGTCGTCCGAGGCGTGGGCGGTGGCAGGCTGCAGGCCGGTGGCGGCGAGCGTGGCGACGGCGAGGCCGGCGATGGCCGCGGCGACGCTGCGGCGGGCGGTGTGGGTCTGGCGGATGTTCATGATGGGCTCCTTGCGGTTTGGCTGTCCGGGATGGGACGGGCACAGTGTCGCAGGGCCTGGCTGAAGCCAGGCTGAAAGCTGCCATGCCTGTTGATGGCCTGCGGGCCTTCAGCCGATGCCGGCCTTTTTCTTCAGGCAGGCGACGTAGGCCGCGCCGTCGGGCGGGGTGCCGTTGCGCTGGGCGCTGAACAGCATTTCGCCGAGGCATTCGAGCGCATCGTGCATGGCGTCGTGGCGGTCGCCGTGGCGCGCACAGGCGGCCTCGAAGGCGGCGCGGATGCCGGGCGGCTGGTCGATGGACAACTGTTCCTCGATCGCCAGGTGCAGCGACAGGTGCAGGAAGGGGTTGATGCCGCCGTCCTCGGGGGTGAAGTCGCGATCGATGGCGTCCGGGTCTTCGACGATGGCATGGTATTCCGGGTGATGGCCGACGATGTCGGCGGCGATGGTCTCCATCGGCGTCAGCACTTCGCGTGCATGATGCTTGCGCCAGCTGTCGATGAAGAAGCGGCGAACCTGGTCGCGGCTGGGGTTGAACATTGGAGGCTCCGGCAAGTGTTCGGGATGGAATGGGGCGTATCGGCTCGTCGGCTTCGATCCGGATCGCCGGCGTCGGTTCGTCCGGGGCGGCGATGCCGCCGCCGCTCAGGCGGTCTTGTCACGGAACAGGCACAGGTCGCGCACGATGCACTGCCCGCATTTTGGACTGCGCGCGGTGCATGTGTAGCGGCCGTGCAGGATCAGCCAGTGGTGGGCGTCGAGCAGGTATTCCTTCGGCACGCGGCGCATCAAGGCTTTTTCCACTTCCACCACGTCCTTGCCGGGCGCCAGCCCGCTGCGGTTGGAAAGGCGGAAGATGTGGGTGTCGACCGCCATCACCGGCTGGCGGAACACGGTGTTGAGCACGACGTTGGCGGTCTTGCGGCCGACGCCGGGCAGGGCTTCGAGCGCGGCGCGGTCGGCCGGCACCTCGCCGCCGTGGCGTTCGAGCAGCAGGCGCGACAGCGCCAGCGTGTTCCTGGCCTTGTTGCGGAACAGGCCGATGGTCTTGATGTGTTCGGCGATGGCGGCTTCGCCCAGCGTCACCATCGCCTCGGGCGTCGGCGCGTCGGCGAACAGCTTGCGGGTGGCGAGATTGACGCTGCGGTCGGTGGCCTGGGCGGACAGCACCACCGCCACCAGCAACTGGTAGGGCGAGGCGTATTCGAGCTCGGTCCGCGGGTCCGGGTTGGCGTCGTGCAGGCGGCGGAAGAATTCGCGGATCGCCTCGCGTTTCATCAGGGCCATGGCTTCAGCCCGCTGCCGCCGGTTCGGCGTCCGTGGCGTCCTGGGCGATGGGTGCCGCAGGCGGGCGCCGGCGCGCGCGTTCCGCCAGCTTCGCATTGATCGCGTTGAAGGCGGCGATCAGGCAGCCCAGCGTGATGAAGGCGCCGGGCGGCAGCATGGCGACCAGGAAGCCGGGATAGCCGTCGCCGAACACGTTCCAGGCCGACAGCGAGGGGACGATCATCTCGATGCCGGAGAACAGCGTGCCGGCGCCGAGCAGTTCGCGGATGCCGCCGAGCAGGCCGAGCACCCAGACCAGGCCGAGGCCCATCATGACGCCGTCCAGGGTGGAGCCGAGCGGATCGTTCTTGGCCGCGTAGGCTTCGACGCGCGCGAGCACGATGCAGTTGGTGACGATCAGCGGGATGAAGATGCCGAGCACCAGATAGAGGTCGTGGAAGAAGGCGTTGAAGCTCAGATCGACCACCGTCGTCAGCGCGGCGATGATCAGGATGAAGACCGGGATGCGGATCTCGTAGGG
The DNA here is from genome assembly GCF_048398245.1 of Thauera butanivorans. NCBI lineage: Bacteria > Pseudomonadati > Pseudomonadota > Betaproteobacteria > Rhodocyclales > Zoogloeaceae > Thauera > Thauera butanivorans. The sequence goes on along the minus strand of NZ_CP183038.1, from coordinate 2,932,722 downwards.
GATGTAGCTGCGCAGCGCCGAGACTGCGAGGTTGGCCAGCGCCATCACCAGGATGGTGGCCAGCCCGAGGCTGACCGCATTCACCATGCTGGTGCTGACGGCGAGGATGGGGCACAGGCCGAGCAACTGGGCGAGGCCGGTGTTCTGCTTCCACAGGCCGTTGTGGGCGAGCTCGCGGAATCGTCGGGTGTTCATGGTTGCGCTCCGAAAGTGCTGCCGGCGGGGGCGGAGAAGAGATCCTGCTGATGCGCGACGGCCCAGGCGGTGGCGCGGCCGACGGCGCCGACCACCGCGCGCGCGCTGATCGTGGCGCCGGTGCGGTAGCCGAAGGTGCCGCCGTCCTTGCGCACCGCCCAGCTCGCGGGGTCGGCGTCCCGCCAACCGGCGACGGCGAACTGGCCGATCCAGGGCATGTCCTTGCGGCGGTCCTTCTTCGGATCGATGTAGTCGCCGAGGCCGGGCGTTTCCTTGTGCGTGGTGACGCGCACGCCCGACAGCAGGCCGTTGGTGTTGATCGCGACCACCAGCGCGATGCGGCCGGCGTAGCCGTCCGGGGCGGTGGCCTCGACGATCAGCGCGACCGGCTCGCCGGCCTTGCGTGCGCGCCAGACCCTGCCGCCCTTGTCGAGGCCGAGCGCGGGGGTGGGGCCGAGCAGCACGAGGTCGTCGAGCAGGGCGTTGTCGTAGCCGTCCGGCGGCAGGATTTCGTCGATCAGGCGCATCTGCGCTTGCTGCGCCGAGGCTTCGATCATCGGCCGGGTGCGGTCGTAGGTGAAGGCCATCAGCGCGGTGAAGGCCACGGTGAAGGCCAGCATGATCGCGGACGTGCGCAGCGAAGTGCGCAGGGCGTCGCCGGGCGCGCTCATCGCAGGCCTCCGCGGTGGCCGAAGACGCGCGGCTGGGTCTTCATGTCGATCAGCGGCACGCACAGATTCATCAGCAGCACGCCGAAGGCGATGCCTTCGGGATAGGCGCCGAAGTTGCGGATGGTCCAGGCGACGAGGGCGACGCCGGCGGCGAAGATCAGCTTGCCGCGCGGCGTGGTGGCGCCGGACACCGGGTCGGTGACGATGAAGAAGGCCGCGAGCATCGCGCCGCCGCTGGCCAGATGGAACAGCGGCGAGGCGAAGCGGGCGGGATCGACCAGCCAGAACAGGCCGGACACCAGGCTCAGGGTGGCGATGAAGGCGGCCGGCATGTGCCAGGTGATGACGCGGGCGGCGAGCAGGAAGAGGCCGCCGGCGAGGTAGCCGAGCGCGATCCATTCCCAGCCGCTGCCGCCGAGGAAGCCGAAGGCCGGCCCCTGCCTGAGCACGTCGACCGGGCCGGCGCCGGCGTGCAGGCCGGTGCGCAGGGCGTCGAGCGCGGTGGCGCCGGTGAGGCCGTCGATGTCGCGCGCGCCGCCGAGGATCAGGCCGAGCTGGGTGCCGAAGTCCATCCCGCCGGCCGGCGGCCACTGCGACATCAGCGCCGGATAGGCGACGATCATCGCGCAGTAGGCCACCATCGCCGGGTTGAAGGGGTTCTGGCCGAGGCCGCCGTACAGTTGCTTGGCGATCACGATGGCGACGGTTACGCCGAGCATCGTCAACCACCACGGCGCGATCGGCGGGAAGCACAGCACCACCAGCCAGGCGCTCAGCACCGCCGACAGGTCGCTCAGCGCGATCGCCACCGGCCGCTTGCGCAAGGCCAGCACCAGCGCTTCGGCGGCGAGCGCGGTGCAGGTGGCGATGCCCAGGTTGACCAGGATGCCGGCGCCCACGGTGTGGGCGTAGGCGGCGATGCCGGGCAGCAGCGCCAGCAGCACCAGGCCCATCACGCGCTGGACGCTGGCCGGTTTGCGGATGTAGGGGGAGTGGATCATGGGGCCGGGTCTTCGGTATCGTGCGCCGCCGCCGCGGCCTTTTGCGCCTGGGCGCGGGCGAGTGCGGCGGCGATCAGGGCCTTCTTCTTGTCCGCCGCATCGCCGGGACTTGCCGCGGCCGGCGCTCCGGCGGCGGGCGTTTCTGCCGTGGCTTCTCCGGCGGCACGGGCACGGGTTTCCGCGGCCTTGGCGGCGAAGCGGGCGGCTTTTTCTTCCTTTTCCCGGTCCTGGCGGAAGTTGCGGAATTCGAAGCGTTCGCGCGCCTGGTCGGCGGCGTTCCTGTCGCGCTCGCGCGCGACGATCTCGCTCTTGGCGAAACGGTAGTAATCGACCAGCGGAATGTGCGAGGGGCAGACGTAGGCGCAGCAGCCGCATTCGATGCAGTCGAACAGGTGGTAGTCGCGCGCCTTGTCGAAGTTGCGCGCGCGGCTGAACCAGTACAGCTCGAAAGGCTGCAGTTCGGCCGGACAGGCGCGTGCGCATTCGCCGCAGCGGATGCAGGGCTGTTCGGGCGGCGGCGGCGGCATCAGCGTCGGCGAGGCGGCGATGATGCAGTTGCAGGCCTTGATCACCGGCACGTCGAGCCGCGGCAGCGCGAAACCCATCATCGGGCCGCCCATCAGCCAGCGGTCGGTGTCCGCTGCGGGCCCGGCGAGTGCCAGCAGTTCGTCGATCGGGGTGCCGATCAATACTTCCCAGTTGCCGGCATGGGCGACGTTGCCGGTGAGGGTGACGATGCGATCCACCAGCGGTTCGCCGTGGACGATGGCGCGCCATGCGGCGTGGGCGGTGCCGACGTTGAAGCATTGCACGCCGTATTCGGCGCCAAACCTGCCGTAGGGAATCTCGATGCCGGTCAGCGCGCGGATGAGCTGCTTTTCGCCGCCCATCGGGTAGAGCGCGGGCACCGGCAGGATGCTTGCCTCGTCGCCGGCATCGCGGGCGGCGGCGCGCATCGCTGCGATGGCTTCGGGCTTGTTGTCCTCGATGCCGATCAGCAATTCGCGCGCGCCGATGAGGCGGAACAGGATGCGCGCGCCGGCCAGCACCTCGGCGGCGCGTTCGCGCATCAGGCGGTCGTCGCAGGTGATCCAGGGCTCGCATTCGGCGCCGTTGAGGATCAGCGTATCGACGCCGCCGCTGCTGCCGAGCTTGACGTGGCTGGGAAAGGCGGCGCCGCCCAGGCCGACGACGCCGCAGTCGCGCAGCCAGGCCAGCGCGGCGTCGCGGCCGGCAGCGTCGATGTCGAAGGGCGTGCGCTCGATCCAGCGCTCCTCGCCGTCGGGTTCGATGACGACGCAGCGCGTCGGCAGGCCCGAAGGGTGGGCCATCGGGTAGGGAGCGAAATCGACCACGGTGCCTGAAGTCGGCGCGTGCACCGCGGTGCCGAAACCGCCTTCCGCTTCGCCGATGCGCTGGCCCTTGAGCACTTTCTGGCCGACCTCGACGCAGCAGCGCGCGGTGGTGCGCGGGCTCTGGCGCAGCGGCACGACCAGGCGCGAGGGCAGCGGCGCGCGGCGGATCGGCGTGCCGGCGGATTCGTCCTTGTGGCCTTCGGGTGCGACGCCGCCGTGGAACTTGAACAGGCGCGCGATCATGCGGCTTTCCTGATGTCGATCACCGGGTATTTCCATTTCCAGCTCTGGACGGTCTCGGCGACCGGCTCCATGGCGATGCAATCGACCGGGCAGGGCGGCAGGCAGAGTTCGCAGCCGGTGCACAGCGGCGCGACCACGGTGTGCATCTGCTTGGCGGCGCCGACGATGGCATCGACCGGGCAGGCCTGGATGCACAGCGTACAGCCGATGCAGGTCTGCTCGTCGATGACGGCGACGGCCCTGGGCTTCTCGGTGCCGTGTTCCTCGGACAGCGGCTTGAACTCGCGGCCGAGCAGGTCGGCCAGCTTGCGGACGCCTTCCTCGCCGCCCGGCGGGCACTGGTTGATGTCGGCCTCGCCGCCGGCAATCGCCTGGGCGTAGGGCTTGCAGCCGGGGTAGCCGCACTGGCCGCACTGCGTCTGCGGCAGGATGGCGTCGATCTTGTCGACCAGCGGGTCGCCTTCGACCTTGAAGCGCACCGCGGCGTAACCGAGCGCGGCGCCGAGCACCAGGGCGAGGGCTGTCATGGCGAGGATGGCGGTCAGCATCGGCGGTGCCTTTTCGTCACTGGAAGCGATCCAGGCCGGCGAAGCCCATGAAGGCCAGGCTCATCAGGCCGGCGGTGATCATCGCGATCGCCGTGCCCTTGAACGGCACCGGCACGTCGGCGCCGTCGAGGCGTTCGCGGATGCCGGCGAACAGCACCAGCGCCAGCGTGAAGCCGACCGAGGAGCCGAAGCCGAACAGCAGCGATTCGAGCAGGTCGTGGTTCATGCCGACGTTGAGCAGCGGCACGCCGAGCACCGCGCAGTTGGTGGTGATCAGCGGCAGGTAGATGCCGAGCACCTGGTGCAGCAGCGGGCTGGTCTTCTGGATCACCAGTTCGGTGAGCTGGACGATGGCGGCGATGACGACGATGAAGGACAGCGTGCGCAGATAGCCGAGGTCGAAGGGCTGCAGCAGGTAGTGGTCGATCAGGTAGCTCGAACCCGAGCCGAGCGTGAGCACGAACGTGGTCGCCGCGCCCATGCCGATCGCGGTGTCGAGCTTCTTCGATACGCCCATGAAGGGGCACAGGCCCAGGATGCGGACGAAGACGACGTTGTTCACCAGGACGGCGCCGATGACGACGAAGATGTAGCTGGCCATGATCCGCCGGGGAAAATAAACGGCGGATTATCGCCCGCGGGGCGAAGGCACTTCAAGCCTCGGAGCCCGGCCGGGCGCTCAGGCGGCCGGCGGGGGCGCCAGGCTGGCGCTGTGGAAGGACCAGTGGCCGCGGCGGCGGTCGTCGAAGAAGTGGCGCAGCGTCAGGCCGATGCTGCGAAAGGCGATCTGCTCCCACGGGATGTCTTCTTCGCGGAACAGGGCCACGTCGAGCGACTCCTCGCCGGCGCGGAAATCCAGGTCGAGCAGGCGGGCGCGGTAGATCAGATGGACCTGGCTGATATGCGGCACGTCGATCAGCGTATACAGTTCGCCCACCGCGATGCGCGCGCAGGCTTCTTCGGCGGTTTCGCGCGCGGCCGCCTCGGCGGTCGTCTCTTCGTTTTCCATGAAGCCGGCGGGCAGCGTCCAGTAGCCATGGCGCGGCTCGATCGCGCGGCGGCAGAGCAGGATCCGGTCTTCCCATTCGGCCAGCGCACCGACCACCAGCTTGGGGTTCTGGTAGTGGATCGTGCCGCACTGCGGACAGACGTGGCGTGGATGGCTGTTGCCCGCGGGGATGCGGATTTCGACCGGGGCGCCGCAGTTCGAGCAGAAGTTCATTGAATGGGCAAGGGGGGAGGCGTTTTTCAGGTTTGATTCTAGCGTGCTTTTCTGCACTGATCGGAACGGAAATACCGCGTATGCTTATAAGATCGGTCAAGATTTTTTCCGTGACCGTGGCGGTGACCTTGCAGAAAGGGAAGAATGGCGCTTTCGCGTCCCTGAACCGCGCCCTCGCAGTGACGACAAGATATGTCAGGAGAATCATTTCATGCGGCAGCCGATTGACATGAAGCGTTTCGAACAGCTCAAGGCGGCGGGAGATCTTCCATCGCCGCGTGGCGTGGCGATCGCGATCATTCGGCTCACCCAGTCTCCGAACGTGTCGGCGGCCGAGTTGGCGCGGGCGATCAGGGGCGACCCGGCTTTCGTCGGGCGCCTGGTCAAGGCGGCCAACTCCTCGCTGGGTGCAGGCAAGCGCGCGGTGGTATCGGTGAAGGATGCGCTGATGGTGCTCGGCCTGCCCTCCGTGCGCACGATGGCGCTGGGCTTTTCGCTGCTGTCCAACTATCGCAAGGGCGCCTGCGGAGCTTTCGATTACGAGCATTTCTGGTCCTTTTCGCTGGTGATGGCGCTGTCGATGCAGGCGCTGGCGCTGCGCGTGCGCGTGTTCGCCGCGGACGAGGCCTTCAGTGTCGGCCTGCTCGCACGCGTCGGCGAACTGGCCCTGGCGACGCTGTATCCGGCCGAGTTCGGCGGCGTGCTGCGCGAAATCGCGGCGACGCCGGACTTGCACCAGCTCGAGCTCGAGGAGAAGGCCTTCGCCATGACGCATTGCGAACTCGGTGCCGCGATGCTGCTGGACTGGGGCTTGCCCGAAGTCATGGTCGCTCCGGTGCAGTGCTACGAAACGCCGGAGCAGGCCGGCTTCGCCGAGGCCAGCCGGGAAGCCGGCGTGCTGCAATGCTTGGTGCTCTCGCGGGCGATCGCCCGGCTATGCCTCTCGCCCGAGTCCGAGCATGCGAACCTGATGCCGCCGATGCTGCGGCTGGCGAACCGGCTCGGGATATCGCACGGCGATTTCATCGCATTGTGCGAGAACGTCGGGCGCGAATGGGGAGAATGGGGCAAATTGCTGCTGCTCGAGACCAGGCAGGCACCCGCGTTTTCCCGGCTGTCGTCCACGAAGGAAGCGCCCGTCGCCGAAGCTGCCCGGCGTCCGCCGGACGGTGCCGGCCAGGGCCCGGATGCAGGCGACGAGCTCAGGGACGACGAAGCGGTTCGCGTGCTCGTGATCGGCGCGAACGAGGACGAACGCGCGTGCATGCGTTCGACGCTGGACCCGGACACCTTCCTGATCACCGAAGAGGACGATTACGACCAGGGCATCGAGCGGGCGATCGACATACAGCCGCAGCTGATGGTCGTCGATTGGGGGCATGCGGGGTGCTGGGCCGACTGGATCCGGGCGCTGCGCGACACCCGTTTCGGCTGCTCGCTGTATCTGCTGGTGCTGCTCGACCACCTGGACGAAGAAACCCTCAGGAAGGCCACCGAAGCGGGGGCCGACGATTTTCTCGTGAGGCCGGTATGCCCGAGCGCGCTGGCGCTGCGGATGCAGGCGGGGCGCCGCACGATCCTGCTGCAGCTTCGGCTCGAACACGAGCGCGAGGAGCTTCGGCATTTCGCTGCCGAGCTGGCGATTTCGAACCGGCGCCTGCAGGAAGTGGCGATGACCGATGTGCTGACCGGCGTGCCGAACCGGCGCTATGCCATCGATCGCCTGTACATGGAGTGGGCCGCATGCGCCCGCCACCGCCGCCCCCTGACGGTGATGGTCGCGGACCTGGATGGTTTCAAGGAGATCAACGACGCGCACGGGCACGACGTCGGCGACATGGCCCTGCGCCAGGTATCGGAGGTGCTGCGCGGCGAACTGCGCGCGCAGGATGTCCTCTGCCGCATGGGCGGAGACGAGTTTCTCGTCATCTGCCCGGATGCCGATCTGAATGCGGCGCTCGCCTGCGCGGAGCGCCTGCGGGCGGCGGCGGCCAATCTGGAGATCGAAACGGGCGGCCCGCAGCTGCGCCTTTCGGTCAGCATCGGCCTGGCAGTGCGCGACGAATCGATGCCGGCGATGAAGGCGCTGATCAAGCTCGCCGACCGTGGGGCTTTCCTTGCCAAGGCGCGCGGGCGCAACTGCGTCGTGGCGCCGCAGCTGGCCGGCCGGGCTCCCTGAGCTGCCGGCCGTGACCCCCTGCTGTTGTTTCGGGGCAACGCCGATGCTATCCGATTGCGCGCCAGTGTGACTTTGTAACTTGCTGCAACCGATAATTTACTTTAACTTCGGCGCCGTTCGTCCCTGAAAGGGATTGGAAATTTTATGGACCGACCCGACTTCCAGGCCGAAATTCGTGAACTGAACCTCGCTTATCTGATGCTCGCCCAGCAGATGCTGCGCAGCGATCGGGCGACGGCGATGTTCCGGCTCGGCATCGGCGACGAACTGGCCGAGCTGATCGCGACGATGAGTGCGGCCAAGCTGGTGAGAATGGCGGGAAGCCAGATGCTGGTGCCGTGCTTCCGCTTCGATGATGCCCGGCTTGCCCGGTTGATGGCGGGCGAGGGGCGTGATGCGGTGAGCGCCGGCCTGCACGCCGCGATCATCGCCGCAGGCAAGACGGCCGAAGGTGCGGCCTGAGGAACGGACATGAAGAACAAGAGCGTGCTCGACGAGGCGGACGACATCCGCCGTGCGGTGGAAATGGTGCAACTCGGCGCGCGCATGCAGATGCTCGAAGTCGAGACCAGGCTGAGCCGCGAGAAACTGTTGCGCATCTACAAGGAAGTGCGCGGTGTTTCGCCGCCGAAAGGGATGCTGCCGTTCTCGACCGACTGGTTCATGACCTGGCAGCCGAACGTGCATTCGTCGCTGTTCATGGCGCTGTACCGCTTCTACGTCGAGCGCGCCGCGCTGAGCGGCCTCGATGCGATCATCAAGGCCTACCACCTTTATCTGGACCATCTCGAAGCCAGCGCGCTGGAACCGGCACTGAGCCTGACGCGCGCCTGGACCCTGGTCCGTTTCTTCGATGCCGATCTGCTGCAGATGGCGGCATGCCGCTCGTGCGGCGGCGGTTTCGTCGCGCATGCGCACGACCCGGTGCATGACTACGTATGCGGCTTGTGCAACATGCCGTCGCGCGCAGGCAAGTCCGGCTCGACCAGGACCCGCGCGGCCAAGCCGAAGGCGGTGGCCAAGCGCAAGCCGGCGAACCGGGCCGTTGCCGAGACGGCCTGAAGCAGAGGATTCACCGCCCGCAGGGGCGGCATGGAAAAAGGGCTGCCCGCAGGCCGGGGCAGCCCTTTTTCGTGTGCGCCCAGCATGGGCGCCCTCCTGCGGGTGCAAGTCCCGCCGTAAGTTGATCACAGCGAACGAAGTGAAGCGCAACTGCGTGAGGGTGACCGAGCGTGGGGAGGAAGCGTGGAGCATAAGCTGCGAGCCGATGGACAAGAATCGGATAGAAGGCGCTGCGGAGCAGGGCGAGCGAGCACGTAATCGCGAAGCTCTCGTGATCAAGGCGAAGTGGCGTAGATCCGGCGGTTGTGCAGCGAAGGAGTGCGTTCTTACCTGGGGAGGTCTCGCCTTGTGCCTGAAAGGGCGACGGCGCTTAACCGGAGCGAGAAGTCAGCAGAGGCCGTAGTAGCCGCTGGTTTGGGGCGAAGGGCCGAACGAGTAGGAGGGCCGAAGGCCGTGTTGCTCGGACGTGAAGTGCATCAGAAGCTCGGGGAGCCGGGGCGCAATGCGGGAGGGCTCGGTGAAGCCGCGTCCGAAGCAGTGCGTGATGAAGCACGGACGGCGCGGCATGGAACTGGAAGCCCGGGGCGAGATGACCTGCTTGCGCAGGTGCTCGCGAGCGCGAACATGGAGGCGGCGTGGAAACGCGTCAAATCCAATCGCGGCAGTGCTGGGGTGGATGGGTTGTCGATCACCGAGACGGCGGAGCAACTGAGAGCGCACTGGCCCCGGATTCGGGAATCCTTGCTGGATGGCAGCTACCGGCCCCTGCCGGTGCGCCGTGTCCAGATCCCGAAGCCCGATGGTGGGGTGCGCGAATTGGGGATTCCGACGGTGACGGATCGGCTGATCCAGCAAGCCCTGCTGCAAGTCTTGCAGCCCAGGATTGATCCAACGTTCTCTGAACACAGCTACGGCTTCCGGCCGGGACGCCGTGCCCACGACGCGGTGCTCGATGCACAGCGCTACGTGCAGGACGGTTACCGGGTGGTGGTCGATGTGGATCTGGAGAAATTCTTCGATCGAGTCAATCACGACATCCTGATGGAACGGTTGTCGAGGCGAATCGAGGACAAGGCCGTGCTGCGGCTGATCCGTCGTTACCTCGTGGCCGGGATCATGGATGGCGGCGTGGCCATGGCGCGCTACGAGGGGACGCCGCAAGGCGGCCCACTGTCGCCGCTGCTGGCCAATGTGCTGCTTGACGAGGTGGATCGGGAACTGGAGCGACGGGGCCACCGTTTCGTTCGCTATGCCGACGACTGCAATGTATATGTACGCAGTGGTCGCGCAGGCGAACGGGTGCTGGCGGGCCTGACCAAGCTCTACGAACGACTTCACCTGAAGGTCAATGACGCCAAGACGGCCGTTGCGCCGGCCTCGGGCCGCAAGTTTCTGGGCTACGCCTTCTGGTACGGCCCGGGCGGACAGGTCAAGTGCAGGGTGGCCGACAAGGCGCTCAAGACCTTCAAGCAACGCATCCGGCAATTCACGCGTCGCTCGGGTGGGCGCAACCTGACCGAGATTGCCGAACGGCTGCGGGCCTACATGCCGGGCTGGAAGACGTACTTCCAGCTTGCGCAGACACCCAAGGTGTTCCGCAAACTCGACAAGTGGATAAGACACCGGCTGCGTGCGGTGCAGCTCAAGCACTGGCGTCGGGGTACGACGATGTACCGGGAGTTGAAAGCGATGGGCGCCTCGGAAGAGGATGCCCGCAAGGTGGCGGCGAACAGTCGGTGCTGGTGGCGTAACAGCCGCATGCGATTGAACCGCGCGATGCCTGTCGCTTACTTCGACCGACTCGGCGTCCCTCGGCTCTCATAACCTCAACGACTCGAACCGCCCGGTGCGGACCCGCATGCCGGGTGGTGTGGGAGGGGTCGGCCGGGTAAGCTGGCCGCCCCTATCCCGATGTGCGCCCAGATGAAAAGCGCCCCCTCGGGGGGGGGGGGGGGAGCAGGGGTTTCGCGGAGCACTGCTCCGCGCCTGCGGAACGGGCCGGCTGTGCAAAGCTGGCCCTCTTGCGACCACACGAAGTGGGGGAGCGTGGGGGCCATTTTCGTGCCGTTCGGCACGGCCCATGTCGCTGGATTCAAGTTTTTCCGGTGCCTGACGATAAAAGTCACGGGTTCTGGATTCCGTTGCGGTTAGGCTGTGCCGCGGTGTTCTCATCTTGGAGTGAGTTGTGTTCCTGATCATCGGCTACGTCATCATCCTGGCCGCCTCGCTCGGCACCTACGCGGTGCATGGAAGCCTTGCCGCGCTGTGGGTGCCGATGGAGTATCTCGCCATCGTCGGCCTGATGATCGGCGGCTTCGTCGCGAGCAACGGCGGCAAGGCGATCAAGGCCACGATGGGTGCGCTGCCGTCGGTATTCAAGGGCTCGGTGTACAACAAGGCCATGTACGTGGACCTGCTGGCGCTGCTCTACGAACTGCTGGCCAAGGTCCGCAAGGAAGGCCTGATGTCGATCGAAGGGGACATCGAGAATCCGGAGTCCAGCCCGATCTTTTCCAAGTACCCGAGCGTCACCGCCGATCATCACGCGATCGAGTTCCTGACCGACTACCTGCGCATGATGGTGGGCGGCAACCTGAATGCGTTCGAGATCGAGAACCTGATGGACATGGAGATCGAAACGCACCATACCGAGGCGCACCAGGCGCCCCACATCGTGTCCAAGGTGGCCGATGCGCTGCCGGCCTTCGGCATCGTCGTCGCGGTGATGGGGGTGGTGAACGTCATGGGCTCGGTGGGCCAGCCGCCCGCGGTGCTGGGCAAGATGATCGGCGGCGCGCTGGTCGGTACCTTCCTCGGTATTCTGCTGTCCTACGGCTTCGTCGCGCCGATCGCCGGCCAGCTCGAACAGAAGGTCGAGGAAGGCGGCAAGATCTACCAGGTCATCAAGGTCGTGCTGCTCGCCAGCATGAATGGCTACGCACCGCAGATCGCGGTCGAGTTCGGCCGCAAGGTGCTGTACTCCACCGACCGGCCCGGCTTCGTCGAGCTCGAGCAGGAACTCAAGAACCGCAAGGGCTGAGCGATGCGAACGCAGATCGGCCAGGGACGTGAAGGGAGCGCGGCGTGAGCGACGACACCCAGCAACCCATCGTCGTCAAACGCATCAAGAAGGGCGGTGGCGGCGCGCACGGCGGCGCGTGGAAGATCGCCTATGCCGACTTCGTGACGGCGATGATGGCCTTCTTCCTGCTGATGTGGCTGCTGGGCTCCACCGCCCAGGGCGATCTGGAAGGCATCGCCGACTACTTCCAGAACCCGCTCAAGATGTCGATGGTGGGTGGGGATGGCACGGGCGACAGTTCGAGCGTGATTTCGGGCGGCGGCGAGGACCTGACGCGCTCGGTGGGCCAGGTCAGGCGCGGCGATGTCGAGAGCTCCCGCTCGATCAACATGGATGCGGCGGGCGGCAAGCGCAAGAGCGAGGCCGAAGTCAGCGCCGAGAGGCTGGCCGAGCGCCGGGAGCGCGCACGCCTGATCGACCTCAAGGGCCGCCTCGACGCGATCATCGAGGCCAACGCCTCGCTGCGCCAGTTCAAGAACCAGATCCTGATGGACATCACCACCGAAGGCCTGCGAATCCAGCTGGTCGATGAGCAGAACCGGCCGATGTTCACGTCTTCGAGCGCCGAGCTGAGGCCTTATACGCGCGAACTGCTGCGCACGATCGCAGGTGCGCTGAACGACGTCGATCACCGCATCAGCCTGTCGGGACACACCGATTCGACCCAGTACGCCGGAGGGGAACGGGGTTTCTCGAACTGGGAGCTGTCGTCGAATCGGGCCAACGCATCGCGCCGCGAACTGGTCGCGGGCGGGCTCGAAGCCGGGAAGATGGTCCGCGTCGTCGGCCTGGCCGACACCATCCCGCTCAATCGCGCCGACCCCTACGACCCGACCAACCGGCGCATCAGCATCATCGTGCTGAACAAATCGACCGAAGATGCGATCCGCAGCCAGACCAGCACGGCCGGCGTCGATGTCGACGCTGCCGACAGCCGAGAATCGATCGGCGAGCAGATCGGCAGCAACGTCCCGGTGCCGCCGCCGGGCGGGCCGCGAGGCAGCCTGATCCAGGGGCTTCCACCGCCGCCGAGTTGAGCCGATGGGCTCAAGTCCTGGCGAATCCGGCCGATATCGAATCCATACCGTCGCAAATGCGATAACCGATTCTTGCCCCAGACAGGGGGGAACATGTCCGACCTTCTGAAGAACATCGACGCGCGTACCCGGCTGGCCGGGACCAACAAGCTCGAAATCCTGCTGTTTACCCTCGGTACCGATGGCCGCACCGGGCGGCGCGAGACCTTCGGCATCAACGTGTTCAAGGTGCGCGAAGTGATGCGCACGCCGAGCATCACCGCCGCGCCCGAGATGCCGGCATCGGTCGAAGGCATGGTGAGCCTGCGCGGCATGCTGGTGCCGGTGGTCGATCTGGCGCGCTACATCGGCATGAGCGTCGAGACACCGCGCGAGATCATGATCGTCACCGAGTACAACGGCCACACCCAGGGTTTCCTGGTCGAGGCCGTCGATACCATCCTGCGCCTCGACTGGTCGCAGATGCGGGTGCCGCCCGAGATGCTGACGGCCAACATGGGCGGCCTCGTCACCGCCGTCACCGAATTGCCGGGCGACAAGCTGGTGATGATGCTCGACGTCGAGAAAGTGCTGTCCGAGACGACCCGCTACGACAACGAATACATCTTCAAGGACATCGTCCAGCTGCCGGATGGTGATGGCCGCGTGGTGTATTTCGCCGACGACTCCTCGGTGGCGCGGCGCCAGATCCAGCAGACGCTCGACGCCATGGGCGTGCGCTATGTTTCGGCGGTCAATGGCCGGCAGTTGTGGGAAGAGCTGAAGCGCGCCGCGGCCCATGCGGAGGCCAGCGGACGCAAGATCGGCGATCTCGTCAGCCTGGTGCTGACCGACGTCGAGATGCCCGAGATGGATGGCTACATCCTGACCAAGCAGATCAAGTCCGACCGCCGCTTCGCGGGCATTCCGGTGATCATGCATTCCTCGCTGTCGGGCAACTCCAACCAGCAACTGGGGATGTCGGTGGGGGTGGATGAATATGTGCCCAAGTTCGAGCCGCAGCGTCTGGCGCAGACCCTGAGCCGCCTGCTGCTCGAAGGTGTCGCGCCGCAGGCGCAGGATTGAGGAGCCGCCATGCTGAACCTTGCCCAGGAAGAATCCGCGCTGCTCGACTCGGTCGTCAGCCGCACCCAGCTCGCAGGCTCCAACTGCATGGAGATCCTGTTGTTCTCGCTCGGCACCACCGAGCATTTCGGCATCAACGTGTTCAAGGTGCGCGAAGTCTCGAAGACGCCTTTCATCACCCGCACGCCCAACATGCCGACCGGCGTGGAAGGCTTGATTTCCCTGCGCGGCAACGTCATTCCGGTGCTGTCGCTGGCCGGCATCCTCGGCATCGCCCAGCCCGGCACGCTGAACGAAGGCTCGATGATGGTCACCGAGTACAGCAAGCGCACGCTCGGTTTCCTGGTCGAGGAAGTCGATCGCATCATCCGCGTCGACTGGGAGAAGGTGCGCACGCCCGAGAACGTGTCGGGCGGCAGCCATGCCTACATCACCGCCATCACCGAACTGCCGGACGGGCGCCTGGTGTCGATCCTCGACGTCGAGAGCATTCTGGCCAACACCTTCGGCGATGCGGTGGTCGGCAACATCGAGCCGATCGGCAACGGCCACGAGGTCAACGTCTTCTTCGTCGATGATTCGGGCGTGGCGCGGCGCAAGATCACCGAAGTGCTCGACAAGCTCGGCGTGCGCCACAAGTACGCGCAGAACGGCCTCGAGGCATGGACGCGCCTGCTCGGCATCGCCGATCACGCCGAGCATACGGGCCGCCCGGTCGCCGAGGAGATCGACCTCATCATGGTCGATGCCGAAATGCCCGAGATGGACGGCTACGTGCTGACGCGCAACATCAAGGCCGACACGCGCTTCGGCGGAATTCCGGTGGTGATGCATTCCTCGCTGTCGTCCGAGGCCAACCGGGCGATGGGCAAGCGGGTGGGGGTGGATGCGTACGTGGCAAAATTCGACGCTGACGTACTTGCCGAAACCCTGAGGCCGTTGCTCGCGCGCGCGCGCCGGGCAGCCTGAGCCGAGCAGGAATGAATGGAGAACCTGGAATGTCCGACCCCAAACTTAAATTTCTCGTCGTCGATGATTTCTCGACCATGCGGCGGATCGTCCGCAATCTGCTCAAGGAGCTGGGCTACACCAACGTCGATGAAGCCGAGGATGGTGCGATCGCGCTGCAGAAGCTGACTGCGGGGCAGTTCGACTTCGTCGTCACCGACTGGAACATGCCGAACATGGACGGACTGACGCTGCTGCAGACGATCCGCCGCACGCCGCAGCTCAAGCACCTGCCGGTGCTGATGATCACCGCCGAGGCGAAGAAGGAGAACATCATCGCCGCGGCCTAGGCCGGCGCCAGCGGCTACGTCGTGAAGCCGTTCACCGCGGCGACGCTGGCGGAAAAGCTGCAGAAGATTTTCGAGAAGATGGGACGCCCGGCATGAAGGCGTCCGGCCCGGCCGAAGGGCACACCACCTGAACGCTTGCGTATCCCGAGCATGGAGTCTGGACATGAGTAAACGGCCTAAATTCGACGAGTCGGGCGACTCGGACGATCTTCAGGCACTGTTCGACAGCATTGCCGCGCAACCTGCCGAGGTTTCCCCGGCCGCTGCGGCGCCACAGACGGTGTCATTGGCGGCCGCTGGCGACGAAGCTGGGGACAGTGACGAATTGCAGGCCTTGTTCGACGCAGTGTCGGCAGAGACCGGCATCGCCGAGGTGCCGCCGGCCGCGAATGCGGGCGGGGAGCAGCAGGATGGCGACGGCGATCGCGCCGTCTTCAACCGCCTGGGGCACATGACCCGCCAACTGCACGATGCACTGCGCGAACTCGGGCTGGATGCCAGTCTGCAGGAGGCGGCGCAGGCGATTCCCGATACCCGCCAGCGGCTGGACTACATCGCGCAGATGACCGAGCAGGCGGCGAGCCGCGTTCTCAATGCCACCGACATCGCCCGTCCACTGCAGGACAGGCTCCAGCAGCAGTCGGCGGCCTTGCGCACGCGCTGGGACGAGGTGTTCGCCGGCAGGATGCCGCCGGCGGACTTTCGCTTGCTGAGCATCGAGACGCGCGATTTCCTCGGCCAGGCCGAAGCCGACAGCGCGGCGACCGGCGCGCAACTGATGGACATCATGATGGCGCAGGACTTCCAGGACCTGACCGGCCAGGTCATCAAGCGCGTGCTGCAGACCGCCCAGGCGCTCGAGTCCCAGTTGCTGGAGGTGCTGATCGAGACCGCGCCGCCGGCGATGAAGGTCGAGTGCGCGGGCAGCCTGATGAACGGGCCGGTCATCGACGGCAAGACGGCTGATGGCATCGTGACGAGCCAGGAACAGGTCGACGATCTGCTCGAAAGCCTGGGTTTCTGAACCGGGCATGTCTGCCGGCGAGTGGGCCTTGCATGGGGACGGACCGGGAAGACCGCACGTCCGCAGTGGAAAAAGTGGAGCGAGAAGAGCATGAGTGATTTTGCGGGAATGGAAGACCTGCTGCAGGACTTCCTCATCGAGGCCGGGGACCTGCTGTCCGGGGTCGACAACAAGCTGGTCGATCTGGAGCGCTCGCCCGAGGATCGTGGCCTGCTCAACGACATCTTCCGCGGTTTTCACACGATCAAGGGCGGCGCCGGCTTCCTAAATGCGGCCGAGCTCGTGAGCCTGTGCCATCTGACCGAGAACCTGTTCGACAAGCTGCGCAACGGCGAGCTGTCGATCACGCCCGAAGCGATGGACGTGATCCTGGCCGCCACCTCCGCGGTGCGCGAAATGTTCGGCTTTCTCGAAAGCGGGACCCAGCCGCCGCCGGCCGATCCCGATCTGATGGCGCGTCTGAAGGCCACGCTGGCAGGCGAGTCGATCGCGGCCGCGCAGCCTGCGGCGAAAGCGGCGGAGGGGGTCGGCCTGCCGCTGCCGGGCGAGCCGGCATGGGATCTGCTGTACGCGGCCGTGGCCGGCAGGCCTGCGGCCGAGGCCGCTGCCGCGGCGCCATCGTCGGTCGTCCCGGCCGCTGCGCCGGCCAGGCCCGCGCCTGCCGAAGAGATCATCAAGGCGGCGATCGGGCGGCGCGCCACCGACAAGCCGGGTGTTTCCGGACCGGTCGGCCGGCGCGACAGCGAGCGCCAGCGGGACAACTCGATCCGCGTCGATACCGCACGCCTCGATCAGGTGCTGAACCTCTCCGGCGAGATCGGCCTGACCAAGAACCGGCTCAACGCGCTGCGCAGCGACATCCTCAGCGGCCGCAACGATTCCGAAACGCTGCATGCGCTCGATCTCGCCGTCAGCCAGCTCGACCTGCTGGTCTCCGACCTGCAGAACGCGGTGATGAAGACCCGCATGCAGCCGATCGGCCGGCTGTTCCAGAAGTATCCGCGCATCGCGCGCGACCTTGCCCGCAACCTCGGCAAGGATGTGGAGCTGGTGCTGGTCGGCGAGGAGACCGAGATCGACAAGACGATGATCGAGGATCTGTCCGACCCCATCATCCACCTGGTTCGCAATGCGGTGGACCACGGGGTCGAAGACCGCGCCGGCCGCATCGCCGCCGGCAAGCCGGAAAAATCGATCGTCCGCCTCGAGGCGCGCCAGGAGGGCGATCACATCGTCATTCTCGTCGCCGACGATGGCCGCGGCATGGATGCCGAGCGCCTGCGCAGCAAGGCGCTGGCCAAGGGCCTCATCACCGATGAGGAGGCCAGCACCATGGACGAGCGCCAGAGCTACAACCTGATCTTCCAGCCCGGCTTCTCGATGGCGGAGCAGGTGTCGGACGTGTCGGGCCGCGGCGTCGGCATGGACGTGGTGCGCACCAACATCCAGAAGCTCAACGGCAGCATCGAGATCCGTTCGCAGCAGGGCAAGGGCACGACCCTGATCATCAGCCTGCCGCTGACGCTCGCGATCCTGCCGGTGCTGCTGGTGCGCCTGGGCGAGCAGCCCTTCGCCGTGCCGCTGGCGATGGTGCGCGAGATCCTGCCGATCGATCCGTCGATGATCCAGGACGTCGGCGGCAAGGCGACCATGGTGGTGCGCGGCGAAGTGCTACAGATCCTGCCGCTGTCCTCGCTGCTCGGCTGGCCGCAGGAGCGGGCGCCGCAGTACGGCGTGCTGATGCAGGCCGCCGAACTGTCCTTCATCCTGGCGATCGACAGCTTTGCCGGCCGCGAAGACGCGGTGATCAAGTCGCTCGACGATTTCCGGCCGAAGGGCGTCGCCGGCGTGACCACCTTGTCGAACGGCCAGATCGTGCTGATCCTCGACATGAAGGAACTGCTCGGTACCGCCGGCGACCACCGCGGCGTGCCGCGCGCCACGCTGATGCGCGGCAGCAAGGAAGCATTGGCGCTGGCTTCCTGAGCGGCCGCAAGCCGGAGCCGGACCTTTCGCGTGCTGAACGCGAAAGGTCCGGTTTCGTTCTGCCGGCAGCGTTCAGGCGGTGAGTTCGAGCAGCGCGGCAAACGCCTGTTCGAACTGCCGCAGGCCTTCCTGCTGCAGGCGCTCGCCGGCCTGGTTCAGGTCGATGCCGTGCTGCTCCAGCGCGGCGTACTGCGCCGCCGCATCCTCGATGTCCTGGCCCACGGTGTCGGCCGCCACCTTGCCGTGGTCGCGCAGTGCGTCCAGCGTCGTGTCGGGCAGGGTATTGATGGTTTCGGCGCCGATCAGCGGTTCGACGTAGAGCAGATCGCTGTAGGCCGGATTCTTGGTGCCGGTGCTCGCCCACAGCATCCGCTGCGGCCGTGCGCCGGCTGCGCGCAGCGCAGCGAAATCGGGGCCGTTGAAGCGTTCGCGGTAGCGCAGGTAGGCGAGCCTGGCAGTGGCCACCGCGCTCTTGCCGCGCAGGGCCAGCGCCGTGCCGCCCAGTTCCTCGAGCTGCTTGTCGATCAGGGTGTCGACCCGTGACAGGAACAGGCTCGCCACCGACATGACGGGCGCCACGTCGCCGCCAGCCGCAAGCAGGCGTTCGAGGCCGCGCAGATAGGCCTGGGCGACGGCTTCGACGTGGGCGAGCGAGAACATCAGCGTGACGTTGACGCTGACACCGGCGCCGATCAACTGCTCGATGGCGTCGATCCCGGCCGGCGTGGCCGGCACCTTGATCAGCAGGTTGGGGCGGTTCACCGCGGCTTTCAGGCGCAGGCCGGCGGCGAGCGTGCCGGCGGCGTCGTGGGCCAGCGCGGGCGAGACTTCCAGGCTGACGTAGCCGGCATCGCCGCCGCTGTCGCGGTGCAGCGCCGCCAGCAGGTCGCAGGCCCGCTGCACGTCGGGAATCACCAGCGCTTCGTAACGTGCCTCGGCACTGAGCGGCTGTGCTTTCAGGGCGGCCAGGTCGTCCTCGTAATAGCGCCCATCCGCGATCGCCTTGTGGAAGATCGCCGGGTTGGTGGTGACCCCGGCGATGCCGTCGTCGGCGATGAAGCGCGCGAGATGGCCGTCGTTGAGCAGGGTGCGGGAAAGGTTGTCGAGCCAGATCTGCTGGCCGTGCTGGCGTACCTGGAGCAGCGGGTTCATCGATGTACCTGGAGTGTGCATGAGTGATCGGACATGCCTGCATCCTGTGCAGGAGAGCATTGCCGGGAAGGAACCGATTGTGCCCTGAAATCGCCGCGCGGGGGAGGAGGGCGCGGCAGCGGCTCAGCCCAGCAGCGTGTCGTCCCAGCCCAGCGCCCGGCTGACGGCCTTGAAGTCATCGCCGGGGCGGCACTGCAGGTTCAGCCTTGCATCGCTGACGGGGTGCTGCAGGCCCAGCCGGGTGCAGGCCAGCAGCAGGCGACGGCTGCCGAACAGGGTCTGGAACAGGCGGTTGTGCCGGCCCTTGCCGTAGGTGGCGTCGCCGATGATCGGATGCGAGATGTGCTTCAGGTGGCGGCGCAACTGGTGCCGTCGGCCGGTTTCCGGCCACAGCTCGACCAGGGCGTAGCGGCTGCTCGGATAGCGGTCGACCGCATGCGGCAGTTCGGCCGTCGCCAGGCGGCGAAAGCGCGTCAGCGCGGGCAGGGCGATTTCGCTGCCTGCCGGTCCGGCGCGGCTGTCCGGGTCCGTTTCCTCGTCTTCCGGCAGGCCGTCCCGCAGGCCGGCGCCGTAGCCCTGCCTGCGTTCGATCGGGTCCAGGCGGCGTACCAGCGGATGGTCGATGATGCCTTCTTCGGGCGGATGGCCGCGCACGATGGCGACGTAGCGCTTGTCGACCGCATGGGCCTCGAACTGCCTGCCGAGCGCGGCGGCGACGTCGCGGTCGAGCGCGAACAGCAGCACGCCCGAGGTGCCGCGGTCGAGCCGGTGGGCTGGGTGGACGCGCTGGCCGATCTGGTCGCGCAGCAGTTGCACGGCGAAGCGTTCCTCGTGTGCGGCGATCGGGCTGCGGTGCACGAGCAGGCTGGAGGGCTTGTCGATGGCGACGAGCCATTCGTCGCGATACAGGATGTCGAGCATGGGCTGTCGGATTCGCGGTGCCCCGTCTGCGGGGCGCTGCGAAAAAGAAAGCGGCCGCGAAGGGCCGCTTCCGCAGGTTTGCCTTGCCCGGCCGAGGCCGGGGCAAGGCCGGGATGCATCAGGCGAAGTTCTGCGCCGCGAAGTCCCAGTTGGCCAGCTTGTCGAGGAAGGTGGCGACGAAGTCCGGACGGCGGTTGCGGTAGTCGATGTAGTAGGCGTGCTCCCACACGTCGATACAGAGGATGGCCTTGTCGCCGGTGGTCAGCGGGGTGCCGGCGGCGCCCATGTTGACGATGTCGACCGAACCGTCGGCTTTCTTGACCAGCCAGGTCCAGCCCGAGCCGAAGTTGCCGACCGCGGAAGCCTGGAAGGCCTTCTTGAAGTCGTCGAAGGAACCCCATTTGGCCTTGATCGCGTCGGCCAGCGCGCCGGTCGGCTCACCGCCGCCGTTGGGCTTCATGCTGTTCCAGAAGAAGGTGTGGTTCCAGACCTGGGCGGAGTTGTTGTAGATGCCGCCGGCCGGTGCCTTCTTGATGATGGCTTCGAGTTCGAGGTTTTCGTACTCGGTGCCCTTGATCAGGTTGTTCAGGTTGGTGACGTAGGCCTGGTGGTGCTTGCCGTAGTGGAATTCCAGGGTCTCGGCCGAGATGTGCGGGGCCAGGGCGTCCTTGGCATAGGGCAGGGCGGGCAGGGTGTGTTCCATGCGTATCTCTCCTTGTTAAGGTGTTCTGCAAACTCGTGCGAAGCCCGACGAGTCCGGGCGGGATTCGCGTCCGGCGAAAACGCTCGCGGCCGACATCATAGGCGCACGAGCGGGCGCCTGTCAGCTTCCGGCGGCGGTCTTGTCGAGAGTGAAGCCCCCGCGGGCAGCGCTGGGCGGGTTCCCTGGGGGGCTCCTGGCGAAGCTCCGGGGCGGTCCATCCTTCCCGTCGGGATCGACGCGGCAAAGGCCTGGCTCAGTCCTTCTGTCCGACTTCGTCCGGCCCGGCCCCGGTCACGCGCGTATGCAGCGTGCCGTCGGCCAACTGCACGTCGACTGCCATGCCGGCACTGGCCTCGCCGACCGAGCGCAGCACACGGCCCCGGCTGTCGCGGGCGATGGCGTAGCCGCGCGCGAGCACGGATTCCGGACAGAGGTGCTGCAGATGGGATGCCAGGGTTTCGAGCCGTTCCCGGCGCTGCCGCAGGCTCGTCTGTGCGGCGCGCTGCAGCTCGTGGCCGAACTGCGCGACGAGCTGCCGGGTGCCGGACAGCTCCGGCTGCAGGCGGGCCAGGCGCAGGCCGAGCGCGGTCTGGCGGAAGCGCGCCTGTTCGAGCCGGTGCTTCATGGCCCGCGCCAGCCTGCCGGCACGGGCATCGATGTCGGCCCTGGTCTGGCGCAGGCGCTCGCTGGGATGGACCAGGCGCAGCGAGGCCCTGTCCAGCCGCTGGGCCAGGGTTTCGAGCCGGCGCTCGATGCCGCGCTCGAGCCGCGGGCCGAGGACGGCGATCTCCTGGTGCGCTGCATGCCAGCCTGCGCTGACCAGTTCGGCCGCGCCGGTCGGCGTCGGTGCGCGGAGATCGGCAGCGAAGTCGGCGATGGTGAAATCGGTCTCGTGGCCGACGCCGCTGACGACAGGCAGCGGGCAGGCGCGCAGCGCGCGGGCGAGCGCTTCGTCGTTGAAGGCCCACAGATCCTCCAGGCTGCCGCCGCCGCGCACCAGCAGCAGCACGTCGATACCGTCCAGGGCGGCGCGCCTGCCTGCCGTGGCGACCGCCTGCGCAAGGCGCGGCGCGGCGTCGGCGCCCTGCACGGGCGCCGGATAAAGCACCAGCGGCAGATGCGGTGCACGCCTGGCCAGCGTCACCAGCACGTCGCGCAGCGCCGCAGCGGCAGGCGAGGTGACGAGGCCGATGCCGCGCGGAAAGCGTGGCAGGGCACGCTTGTTGTCGGCATCGAACAGGCCTTCGGCGGCAAGCCTGTCCTTGAGCTGGTTGAAAGCCTCGAACAGGTTGCCGATGCCGGCCCGGCGGACGCTTTCTATATTGAGCTGGTAGTCGCCGCGCGCCTCGTACAGCGTCGCCAGCGCGCGCACTTCGACCCGCATGCCGTTTTCGGGGCGGAAGGGGAGGAGCTGGGCCCGGTTGCGCCACATCGCACAGCGCACCTGCGCGTCGCTGTCCTTCAGCGTGAAGTAGAGATGGCCGGAGGCCGCCCGGGTGAGATTGGAGATTTCGCCGCCCACCCACATCAGCGGCAGGGCCGCCTCCAGCGCCTGGCGGGCGAGGCGGTTGAGCGCGGACACGGTAAGTATCGGAGCGGACAGCATTCCAGTCATGCGGATGACATCGCCAGGGGCGCTGGGGAAATTTGGAGAAGCGCGGATTGTAGCGGAATCCACAGCTCCGCCAGGCTGTCAAGGGCCGTGCGGCAAGTCCTTGATCTACAAGGGGTGAAAAAATAAGTGCCTGTTTTAATTGAAAAATATATGTTGCACAAATTTTCATCGGAGTGTCTGAATGCTTGTGGCGACGGGCTTTGAGGCCCACATCCAGAAACAACCCACAAACTTATCCACAGCTTCTGTGGATTGCTTGCCGGGTTGGCCGGAGTCCTGGGGGAGGAGGGCGGGGGCCGGTTCGGCATATCCCGTCTGGAAGTCGGGGTGGGGCACGAGGTGGGCATATTCCACGTTTCGACACGCATCTTGCTTGTCGCCGCTGGCTTGCGGGCGCTAAAGTTCCGCTTTTGCGGAATAGGGGAGCTGCCAGCGTGTTCGCGATCATCCAGGAAGTGGGCTGGCCGATCTGGCCGTTGATTCTGGCTTCGGTCGTGGCGCTGGCGCTGATCATCGAGCGTTCGGCCTCCCTGCGGCGCTCGCGCGTGGTGCCGCCGGGCCTGCTGCAGAACGTGCTCGACGATCTGCGCAGGCAGGGCGTGTCCGATGCGATGGTCGAGCGCGTCAACGCGCACTCCCCGCTCGGCCGGGTGCTGGCGGCGGGCCTGCGCAACGTCAGCAGTTCGCGCGAGGTCATGAAGGAATCGATCGAGGAAACCGGCCGTGCGGTCGCGCACGAACTCGAACGCTACCTGACCACGCTCGGCACCATCGCCGCGATCAGCCCGCTGCTAGGGCTGTTCGGCACCATCATCGGCATGATCGACATCTTTGCCTCGCAGGGCGTCAGCGGGGCCAATCCGGCCCAGCTCGCCCAGGGCATCTCGATCGCGCTGTACACCACCGGACTCGGCCTGATCATCGCCATTCCGGCGATGATCTTCTGGCGCCATTTCCGCGCCCTCGTCGACAGCTTCGTCATCGACATGGAGCAGCAGGCGGTGAAGCTGGTCGAAGTGGCGCATGGCGAGCGGCGCGGCTGAGGGTCCGGCATGAACTTCCGTCGCGGTAGCCGCAACGAAGAGCCCGAGATCAACCTGATCCCGCTGATCGACGTGGTGCTCGTCATCATCATCTTCCTGATGCTGACGACGACCTTCTCCAAGGTGTCGGGGCTCGAGATCAATCTGCCGTCGGCCGAAGCGGACGGCGTGGATGCGGTGCCCAACGAGATCCTCGTCGCCGTGACCGCGGCCGGCGAAGTGCTGGTCAACCGCCAGCCGGTTGCGGAACCCAGCGTCGAATCGCTGGCCGCGGCGCTGGGCAAGGCCGCACCGGGCGGCGGCGAGCCGGTGATCGTCATCAATGCCGACGCCAAGGCGGCGCACCAGAGCGTCATCGACGTGATGCAGGCGGCCCAGCGCGCCGGTTTCGGCCATGTGACCTTCGCCACCCAGGCGCCGGCGCAGTGAGCCGCTGAAGGGGCGCGGACGATGGCGGCCCAGGCTCCGGCCTTCTGGCACAGGCGCGGCCTGCCGGCCCGGCTGCTGCAGCCGCTGTCCTGGCTGTTCGGTGCGCTGGCGCGGCGCCGTCGGCGGCGGGCACGGCCGGAGAGGCTGCCGGTGCCGGTGATCGTCGTCGGCAACATCGCCGTCGGCGGCAGCGGCAAGACGCCGGTGGTGCAGTGGCTGGTGGCGCAATTGAGCGCGGCGGGCCGTCGGCCCGGCATCGTCAGCCGCGGACATGGCGGCCGGATCGAGGGCGTCGCCGAAGTGCCGGCCGATGGCGATCCCGCAGTCCATGGCGACGAACCGGTGCTGCTGGCCGCCACCTGCGCCTGCCCGCTGGTGGTCGGCCGCGACCGGCCGGCGGCGGCGCGCGAACTGCTGCGCCTGCATCCCGGGTGCGACGTGATCGTGGCCGACGACGGCATGCAGCACTATCGTCTCGGGCGCGACGTCGAGATCGCGGTGGTCGATCCCGCCACGCTGGGCAATGGCCTGCTGCTGCCGGCCGGGCCGCTGCGCGAGCCGCTCGGGCGCTTGGCGGAAGTCGACGCCGTGATCGCCCACGGCACGCTGCCGCCGGCGCTGGCCGCGGCCCTCGGCGGCGTGCCGGTCTTCCCGATGCAACTGCGGGGCGGCGCCCTGCGTGCGCTCGGGGAGCCGCAGCGAACCCTCGAACTGGAGGCGCTGCGTGGCCGCCGCGTGCATGCGGTGGCGGGAATCGGCCGGCCGCAGCGTTTCTTCGAGCAGCTCGAAGCCGCGGGCCTGGTGGTGCTGAGGCATCCCTTCCCCGATCATCATGTCTTCACCCCGCCGGATCTGGCTTTTGCCGAAGCCGCGCCGATCCTGATGACGGCCAAGGATGCGGTAAAATGCCGGGCTTTCGCGCCCGACGACTGCTGGGAGTTCCCGGTCGAGGCGCAAATCGGTTCGGGCGCCGCCGAACGCATTCTGGAGAAACTGGAGCATGGACGCACGTCTGCTTGAAATCCTCGTCTGCCCGCTGTGCAAGGGTCCGCTGGACCACCTGAAGGACAAGCAGGAACTGGTGTGCAAGGGCGACCGGCTCGCCTTCCCGATCCGCGACGGCATCCCGGTGATGCTCGACGAGGAAGCGCGCGCGATGAGCGCAGAGGAAGTCGACGCCCTGCGCGCGTGACGGGGGCCGAGATGGCAACGCCCGGGCTGACAACGCCTTTCCGCATCGTGATTCCGGCGCGCCATGCGTCGACCCGCCTGCCGGGCAAGCCGCTGGCGGACATCTGCGGCAAGCCGATGATCGTGCGCGTGCTCGAACGCGTGCGTGCCGCCGGCGCGCAGGAAGTGTGGGTGGCGACCGACCACGAAGGCGTCCGCGACGCGGTGCTGGCCGCCGGCGGCGAGGTGGTGATGACGCGTGCCGACCATCCCAGCGGCACCGACCGCCTGGCCGAAGTGGCGATGCAGCGCGGCTGGGGCGACGAGGACATCGTCGTCAATGTGCAGGGCGACGAGCCGCTGATCGATCCCGCCATCGTTTCGGCGGTGGCTGTTGCGCTGGCCGGTGATGCCGACGCCGCGATCGCCACCGCGGCGCATGCGCTGGCCGGCGCGGAGGAGGCTTTCAACCCCAATGTGGTCAAGGTGGTGTGCGATGCCGCCGGCCGTGCGCTGTATTTTTCGCGCGCGCCGATTCCCTGGGCGCGCGATGCCTTCGCCGCCGGCCGCGATGCCTTGCCCGATGGTCTCTTGCCCGAAGGCCTGCCGATGCTGCGCCACGTCGGCCTGTATGCCTACCGCGTGGGCTTCCTGCGCCGCTATGCCGGTCTGGCGCCTTCGCCGATCGAGCACTGGGAGGCGCTGGAACAGCTGCGCGCGCTGTGGCACGGCTACCGTATCCGCGTGCTCGAGCTGGCGGTGGCGCCGGCTGCCGGCGTCGATACGCCGGAGGATCTGGCGCGCGTCAGGCAGTCGTTTCGCATCGAAGGGGTTTGACCGCCGGCCATGTGTCGGTTAATTTCGCAGGGTTTCGCATAAACAGTACAAACAAGTGGCCGTGCCGCACGGCCGATATTCTTTTCGTCGGGAGGGTGTATGCGACTGATTCTGTTGGGGCCGCCGGGAGCGGGCAAGGGTACGCAGGCCAACTTCATCAAGGAGAAGTTCGGCATTCCGCAGATTTCGACCGGTGACATGCTGCGCGCCGCGGTCAAGGCCGGCACGCCGCTCGGCATCGAGGCCAAGAAGGTGATGGACGCGGGCGGCTTGGTGTCGGACGACATCATCATCGGCCTGGTCAAGGATCGCCTGCAGCAACCCGACTGTCAGGCCGGCTACATGTTCGACGGTTTCCCGCGCACCATTCCGCAGGCCGATGCGATGAAGGACGCCGGCGTGCCGATCGACTTCGTGCTCGAAATCGACGTGCCCGACAGCGAGATCGTCGAGCGCATGAGCGGGCGCCGCGCCCACCTGGCGTCGGGCCGCACCTACCACGTCAAGTACAACCCGCCCAAAGTCGAAGGCAAGGATGACGTCACCGGCGAAGACCTGGTGCAGCGCGACGATGACAAGGAAGAGACGGTCAAGAAGCGCCTCGACGTCTACCACGCCCAGACCAAGCCGCTGGTCGAGTACTACGGCAAGTGGGCGGCTTCGGGCGACGCCAAGGCGCCCAAGGTGCGCAAGATCGAAGGCCTGGGTGCGGTCGAGGACATCACCGCGCGTGCGTTCGAAGCGCTGAAGTAAGCGCGCAATCCACATTCCTGACGGCCGGCTCCCGTGGTGGGGCCGGCCGTTTCGTTTTGCTGATTCAGGCCTGGCGGCTTCCATCATGGCGCGATCGAATCTTCTCTACGCTCATTCCGGCGGCGTCACCGCCGTCATCAACGCCACGGCCAGTGCGGTGATCGGTGCCGCACGGGCTCATCCGGAACGCATCGGCAAGGTCCTGGCCGCCCATCGCGGCATTCTCGGCGTGCTGGCGGAAGACCTGATCGAGACCGCCGCGCTCGACGAAGCGGCGCTGCAGCGCCTGTCGCTGCGTCCGGGCGGGGTATTCGGCTCCTGCCGTTTCGATTTGCCGCAAACCGCTACGGCGGACGGCAGGCGGGTGATGGACAGATTGTTCGAAGTCTTCGCCGCGCACGACATCGGCCATTTCATCTACAACGGCGGCAACGGCTCGATGGACGTGGTCGGGCGTCTGCGCGATGCGGCGCAGCAACGCGGCTATCCGCTGGTCTGCATCGGCGCGCCGAAGACGGTGGACAACGACATCGTCGGCACCGACTGCTGCCCGGGCTTCGGCTCGGCAGCGAAGTATCTGGCGACCTCGATGCTGGAGGCCGGGCTGGACATCCGCTCCATGGCCGGCAGCCGGGGCAGCGTGTTCGTGATGGAAGTGATGGGGCGCAACACCGGCTGGCTCGCAGCGGCGACCGCGCTGGCCGCCGGCGGCGACGCCGATGCGCCGCCGCACATCGTGCTGGTGCCGGAAGCGGGCTTCGACGAGGAGGTTTTCCTGGCCGAAGTCCGGCGCGTCACCGAGCGCCTGGGCTACTGCACGATCACGGTCGCCGAGGGCATCCGTCGTGCCGATGGCAGCCCCATCGTCGAGAAATCGCGTGAAGGCGGCTATGTGCAACTGGGGGGTGCGGGCTCGGCCATCGCGCGCATGATCCACGAGCGCCTGGGCTACAAGTTCCATTGGGCGATACCCGACTATCTGCAGCGCGCCGGCGGACACTGGCTGTCGGCGGTGGACCGCGAGCAGGCGCTGGCGGTCGGGCGGGCAGCGGTCGAGATGGCGCTCGACGGGCGCAATGGCTGCTTTCCGGCGATCCGGCGGCTCGGCGAAGCGCCTTATCGCTGGGAAGTCGGCACCGAGGACGCTGCCGCCATCGCCAACCTGGAGCGCACGCTGCCGGTGGCCTTCATGCGTACCGACGGCCTGCACGTCACCGCGGCGGCCCGCGACTACATCCGGCCGCTGATCGAGGGCGAGGTGCCGCAGCCCACCGCGGGTGGCCTGCCCGATTACGGCGCGCTCGCCTTGCAGCCTGTCGCGCGGCGGCTGCCGCCGTGGCAGGCGTAGCCATCACGCTTTGCCGACGCAGGTCCGCGCCGGCTTCCGGCGCCTGCTGAGCCGTCCGGAGGCGGGGGTTCAGGCGCCGGCGGGCAGCGCGTCGGGCTTGCTGGCCGCGACCGGGCGCTCCGGCATGTAGGCCGCGATCTGGCACAGGATCGCAGCGAGGTAGGGGATGCACTGCAGGCACAGGATACCGACCCACAGCTGCGTCTCGAGGTTGTCGGCGCCGCGCTGGGCGACCAGCGTGACGGCACCGAGCAGCAGCGCCACCAGCATGCCGATTTCCTCGCGGATCGGGTTGAAGAAGGCGAGTGCGCCGCCGCCGCGCCAGCCCTTGGGGGTGACGACGAACACGCCCTTCTTCTTGACCAGGCCGGCGAACACGCCGCGGGCGATCGCGTGCGCGAGGCCCACCGACAGGATCGAGGCGCCGAGAATGTCCTTCCACGGACAGTCCATGGTGCGGCGGTACAGGATCGGGCCGAGCGCGGCCTTGAAGGCCATGAAACCGAGGATGGGCAGCGCCAGCGCCGTCACCGGCAGGCCGAAGGCCTTCGGGAACAGCAGGATGCCGAGCGTCCACAGCAGGCTGCCGAAGGCGAACACCAGTTGCAGCGCATCGCCCAGCCAGGCGAACCAGCCGGTCAGGAAGTGATAGCGCTGTGCCAGGTTGAGCTTGCTGCGGCCGATCATGTGCGGCAGGTGGGCCTTGAGGATCTGCATCGCGCCGAAGGCCCAGCGGAAGCGCTGGCTCTTGATCGCGGCAAAGCCCGACGGTGTCAGGCCGCGGCCGAGGACGTGGTCCACGTAGCGGGTGTCGTAGCCCTTTTCGATCAGGCGCAGGCCGAGCTCGGTGTCTTCGCAGATGCACCATTCGGACCAGCCGCCGACTTCCTCGAGCGCGAGGCGGCGCACCAGCGTCATGGTGCCGTGCTGGATCAGCGCGTTGCGCTCGTTGCGGTGGTGCATGCCGATGCGGAAGAAGCCGTCGAACTCCCAGTTGCACATGCGCTTGAAAGGCTGGCCTTCCCAGTCGCGGTGGGCCTGGGGCGCCTGCACGACGGCGACGTCGGGCTTGTCGAAGTGCGGGATCAGGCTGGCCAGCCAGTCCGGATCGACGACGTAGTCGGCATCGACGACGCCGACCACTTCGGCGCGCGGGTCGGTGACCTTGAGGCCGTAGTTCAGCGCGCCGGCCTTGAAGCCGGGCCAGTTGGCGAGATGGAAGAAGCGGAAGCGCGGGCCGAGTTCGGCGCAGCGCTTTTCCAGTGGCTTCCACAGCGCCTCGTCGCGGGTGTTGTTGTCGAGGATCAGCACCTCGAAGTTTTGGTAGTTCAGTTTGGCCAGGCTGTCGATGGTGGCGATCACCATCTCGGGCGGCTCGTTGTAACAGGCCAGGTGCACCGAGACGAAGGGCTGCTGGTCCGGGGCGTGCGGCGGCAGCGGCATGAAGCGGCGCTGCCACTGCTTCTTGAACAGCATCT
The DNA here is from genome assembly GCF_048398245.1 of Thauera butanivorans. Classification (NCBI taxonomy): domain Bacteria; kingdom Pseudomonadati; phylum Pseudomonadota; class Betaproteobacteria; order Rhodocyclales; family Zoogloeaceae; genus Thauera; species Thauera butanivorans. Next base: position 2,903,305 of record NZ_CP183038.1, on the reverse strand, counting down.
CGCCGAACTCGAAGCCGTGCGACAGCAGCACCGCGGCGGTGAGGATGGTGGCGCCGATCAGCAGGCCGAGGCCGATGAGGTCACGCTGGGTGAGATAGTAGTCGACCGGCACGTTGAGGCCGACGATCAGCGTCGATACGCAGGCCTGGATCAGGCCGGCAAGGAAGACGCGGCCGAAGACGTTCCAGTCGGACAGGAAGAAGGCCACCAGGAACATCGGCAGGAAGGCGAGTGCCGCGGCATTCATGGCCTTCTTCGACCAGTGCGGATCGCGTTCGACGATACCCTCGAGGGCGAACTTCTGTTCGCGGTCGGCGTTGTACATGCCCCAGTAGGGGCCGGCCCAGCCTTCGACATCGACTTTCCAGGGCTGGTCGATCGCTTCCATCAGGAAGTAGTCGATGCGCGCGGTGCGCGGATGGGCGAGGAACTCGCGGATGAAGCGCGCCTCGTTGTCGAGCGAAGGAATGGCGGCGCCCAGCGTCGGCCCCTTGCTCGGCCAGCCGATTTCGCCGACCACGATTTTCTTGCGCGGGAAGGTCCTGGCCAGTTCGTCGTAGCGTTCGAAAGCGTAGTCGACAGCGGCCTCCACCGGTACGCCCTCGTGGTAGGGCAGCAGGTGGACGGTGATGTAGTCGACGTGTTCGACCAGTTCCGGATAGCGCAGCCAGACGTGCCAGGGTTCGGCGGTCGACACCGGCTTGCGCACGGCCTTGCGCACGCGGTCGAGGTAGCCGATGACGTCTTCGGGCTTGAGGTCGCCGCGCAGGATGGATTCGTTGCCGACCATCAGGCGCTCGACGTGGCGCATCTTGCGCGCGGCTTCGATCAGCGCCGTGATCTCGCGTTCGTTCTTTTCCAGGTCGGGGTCCAGCCAGGCGCCGGCGGTGACGTTCATGTCGCGCTCGCCGGCGAGCGTCAGCAGGACCGGCATGTCGGTGACGCCGTAGGTGCGCAGGCCGTCGGATGTGCGGGCGAGCAGGTCGAGGTCGGCGGCGAGCTCTTCCGTCGTCGGGTAAGTGCCCTTCAGCGGACTCTGGTCGCGCTGGAAGCCGTTGTAGGCGAAGCCCTTGATGCTCTGGTTGGTGCTGATGAACTCGGCGCCGCGGTTGAACTGCTGCCAGATCCAGTGCTGGAGGAAGGCGACGCCCGCGGCGATGGCAAGTGCGATCGCGATGCGATAGAGGAGCGAGGCGGCCTGTTTCATGTTCGAATCCTGAGCGGCGTGGAGATGACGCCGGAAAACGGGTAAAACGCTGACAAAACGGAAAGGCCTGCGCGGTTGCGTGGGCCTGCTGAAAGAATTGCTGCACTGCGCAAACGATTTCGGCAGACAACCGAAGATTCTGTTGCAGATGCTCGGTGCCGGCATTCTATGCACGCTTTCAGCTGCTTACGAGCCACATCCAGTGCCAATTTGCAACATCGTGCGATATCGTTGCCGAAGGTCTGATTTACAAGGAAAAGGCGGGATGGAATGGAATAATTCGGGCAAATATGGTGTTGCAGCAATCCTGCTTTCGGCCCTGCTGGTGCTGGCTTCGGCCTGGGGGGTGCGCCATGGCCTGCTGGAAAACGGGCTGCTGCCGCGCGACTGCACCCTGCCCGATGCGCACGGCGGCTTGTGCCTGTTCAAGACGGTTCTGGTGGAGAGTTTCCTGCATCAGCGCATGGGCTGGTTCAGCCTTGCCTGCGGTGGCCTGGCCTTCGTGCTGGGCCGGCGCTGGCTGGCTTGGGCCGGCTGGCTGAGCGGGCTGGCCGGGCTGGTGCTGTACAGCCATGATCCGGCCGCGGTCGGCAGCCTGCTGTCACTGCTGGTGCTTGCCCGCCCCGGACAGCGAGCGGGCGAGAAGGGGCAGGGCAAGGAGAGGGGTGGCAAGGAGAGGGGTGGCAAGGACGAGGCCGGTGGCCAGCCAGGCGACGGCTTGGGGATTGGCCGGCTCGCTTGACCAGCGCCCGATCACCGAGATTGCGATGATTGCCGCGCAGATGCGCTCGGCGCGGCCGTGCGCAGCCTGCGTCCAGCCGAGCACACCGAGCAAGGCTGCGGGAGCGAGATAGAGCAGGGTCGGGAAGTCGCGATAGCGGGGATCGACGAACAGCAGCAGCGCGGCGATGGCGGCGGCGAACAGCAGCAGGCCGCGCAGCAGGCCGAGCGCGCCGTCCGGCCAGTAGCCGGCGGGAGTCCGGCGCAGCGTCCGCCATGCCTGTTCGGCGCTGGGGATGGCGGAGCCGCGCCATGCGGCGAAGCTTGTGGCGAGCAGGACACCGAGCAGCGCGACAGCGCCGAGTACCATCCATTCGAGCGCATCCCGGTAGGCGAGGCGTGCGTGCTCGGCATGGAGCACGGCGATGAGGCCGGTGGTGGCGCCGAGGACGATCAGCGCGGCCCGCCGCAGGGGGCCGCCCCAGGCAGTGCCGAGGCCGAGCAGCAGGCCTGCCGCCGCGCCGGCGGCGAGGCCGGCGATGACGCTGGCCAGCCCCGAACGCTCGGCCACCGGGCCGGCGAACGGAAATTTCGGCTCCAGCGTCGAGGCGTCGAGCATGCCCCAGAAGCCGCCCACCGTGCCTTCGAGCCGGCGTTTCCAGGGCTGGTCGATGGCTTCGATCAGGTTGTAGTCCCAGCCCTGCGCATGCGCCTGGTGGACGAATTCCCTTACATATCGCGCCTGGTTCACCTGTGACGGACGCGATTCCTCGCGCTGGCGCCCCTGGCTCGGCCAGCCGGTCTCGCCGATCAGGACGTGCTTGCCGGCGAAGTGTTCGCCGACGTGCCTGCGGGTTGCGGCGACGTGTTCGAGCGCATCTGCGATGTCGACCGGCTCGTCCTCCCAGAAGGGCAGGATGTGGACGGTGACGAAATCGACTTCCTGCGCCAGGCTGTCATGCCGCGTCCAGAACTCCCAGACGTCGGCGTAGGTGACCGGTACCTTGGCGCGCGCCCTGGCTTCGCGGATCAGCGCGCGCATTTCGTCTTCGCTGCGCTCGCGGCGCAGCAGCACTTCGTTGCCGACGATCAGGGCGCGGACGACGTCGGTGTTGGCATTGGCAAGCCCGATTGCGCGGTCGAGTTCGGCAGCGTTCATGTCCCGGTCGTAGCCGATCCAGGCGCCGAGCAGCACCTGGATGCCGACTTCACGCGCGACCTCGGGTACCTGTTCCAACCCCTGATTGACCGAATACAGGCGCACGCAGTCGGTGATCTTGGCCAGGGCGCCGAGGTCGGCATGGATCTGCTCGCGGGAAATGCGCAGGTCCGGATCGAAGGGGGTCTGCCTGGGACGGTGGTAGGGGGCGTAGGAGACGCACTTCAGCTTTTCGCCATCGGCCAGGCGAAGATCGTGCATGTCCACCGGGCGGGTCTGCCAGCCGGCCCATGCGAGCAGGCCGGCGAGCAGGGCCAGGTGGCAAAGCAGCAGGGCGAGCCAGAGGGGCTTGCGGTCATCGTGGAGCGTCGGCATGGCGGATCGGTCTGCAGAGGCGGGCGGAGGAGAGTGAAACGGCTTGCCGGGAAAAAAGAAGCCACGCCCCAGGCGAGGCGTGGCTTCGGTGCGACAGCAGCGGATTCTACCGGACTCAGCTTTCGTAGTCGCTCATCGGCACGCAGGCGCAGAACAGGTTGCGGTCGCCATAGACGTCGTCGATGCGATTGACGCTGGGCCAGAACTTGTTTTCCGCCACCCAGGGCAGCGGGAACACCGCCTGTTCGCGCGAGTACGGGCGCGACCATTCGCCGACGAAATCGGCCTGGGTGTGCGGCGCGTTCTTCAGCGGATTGTCGTCCGCCGGCCAGGTACCGTTCTCGAGCTGGCGGATTTCCTCGCGGATCGCGATCATCGCGTCGGCGAAGCGCTCCAGTTCGTGCAGGTCTTCCGACTCGGTCGGCTCGACCATGATGGTGCCGGCCACCGGGAAGGACATCGTCGGCGCGTGGAAGCCGTAGTCCATCAGGCGCTTGGCGATGTCGACCTCGCTGATGCCGGTCGCCGCCTTGATCGGGCGGATGTCGAGGATGCACTCGTGGGCGACGCGGCCCTGGCTGCCGGTGTAGAGCACCGGGTAGTGCTGCTGCAGCCGCGCGGCGAGATAGTTGGCGTTGAGGATCGCCACCTCGGTGGCACGCTTCAGCCCTTCGCCGCCCATCATCGTGATGTACATCCACGAGATCGGCAGGATGCTGGCCGAGCCGAAGGGGGCGGCGGAAACGGCGCCCTGGCCGAGATTGGCCCGTCCGGCGTCGCCGGTCGGCTGCACGACGTGGTCGGCCATGAAGGGCGCAAGGTGTGCCGCCAGCGCGATCGGCCCCATGCCCGGCCCGCCGCCGCCGTGCGGGATGCAGAAGGTCTTGTGCAGGTTCATGTGGGTGACGTCGGCGCCGATCGTGGCGGGCGAGGTCAAGCCGACCTGGGCATTGAGGTTGGCGCCGTCCATGTAGACCTGGCCGCCGTGGGCATGGACGACTGCGCAGATCTCGCGGATCGACTCCTCGAACACGCCGTGGGTCGAGGGGTAGGTGATCATCAGCGCGGCGAGCCTGGCGGCGTGCTGCTCCGCCTTCGCCTTCAGGTCGGCGACATCGACGTTGCCGTTGTCGTCGCAATCGACGACGACCACCTGCATGCCGCACATCTGCGCGGTGGCGGGGTTGGTGCCGTGGGCCGAGCGCGGGATCAGGCAGACCGTGCGCTGCGCATCGCCGCGGCTGGCGTGGTAGCGCGCGATCGCCACCAGGCCGGCGTATTCGCCCTGGGCGCCGGAGTTGGGCTGCATGCAGACCGCCGGGAGGCCGGTGATGGCACGCAGGTGGTCGGCCAGGCCTTCGATCATCTCGAGATAGCCCGCAGCCTGCTCGCGCGGCGCAAAGGGGTGCAGGTTGGCGAACTCGGGCCAGGTCACCGGGATCATCTCGCTGGTGGCGTTGAGCTTCATCGTGCACGAGCCGAGCGAGATCATCGAATGGTCGAGCGCGAGGTCGCGATTCTGCAGCTTCTTCAGATGGCGCAGCATCTCGTGCTCGGTGTGGTGGGTGTTGAACACCGGATGCGACAGGACCGCATCGTCGCGCAGCAGCGCCGGCGGCAGCTTGCCGCCGGCCCGGGCCACGCGCGCATCGAGCGCATCGATGTCGGCGATGGCGCCGAAGCAGCTCAACACTGCGGCGATGTCCTCGCGGGTGGTGGTTTCGTCGACCGACAGGCCGAGGCGGGTAGCGGATACCTGGCGCAGGTTGTAGCCGGCGGCAAGCGCGGCGTCGGCAATGGCCGCAGTGCGCGGGCCGGTGTCGACTTCGAGAGTGTCGAAGAAGGCATCGCTGCCGGCATCGAAACCGGCATCGCGCAGGCCGGTGGCGAGCATCGCGGCGAAGCGGTGGATGCGCGCGGCGATGGTGCGCAGCCCCTGCGGGCCGTGATAGACGGCGTAGAAGCCGGCCATGTTGGCGAGCAGTACCTGGGAGGTGCAGATGTTGGAGTTCGCCTTCTCGCGGCGGATGTGCTGTTCGCGTGTCTGCAGCGCCATGCGCAGTGCGGTCTTGCCGCGGGCGTCCTTCGAGACGCCGATGATGCGGCCCGGCATCGAGCGCACATGGGCTTCGCGGGTGGCGAAGAATGCGGCGTGCGGGCCGCCGAAGCCCATCGGTACGCCGAAGCGCTGCGCCGAGCCGAGCGCGATGTCCGCGCCCATGGCGCCCGGGCTTCTGAGCAGCACCAGTGCCATCAGGTCCGAGGCGACGGCAACGACGGTACCTTTGGCCTTGGCTGCAGCGATGGTTTCGCTCAGATCCGTGACTTCGCCGTGGGCGTTCGGGTACTGCAGCAGCGCGCCGAATACCTCGTGCATGGCGGCATCTTCCGCCTTGCCGAACACCAGTTCATAGCCGAAATAGTGGGCGCGGGTGCGGACCACGTCGATCGTCTGCGGGAAGCAGGCTTTGTCGATGAAGAAGGCGTTCGATTTGGACTTCGACACCCGGCGTGCCATCGTCATCGCTTCGGCGGCAGCGGTGGCCTCGTCCAGCAGCGAGGCGTTGGCCAGTTCCAGTCCGGTGAGGTCGATCACCATCTGCTGGTAGGTCAGCAGGGCTTCGAGGCGGCCTTGCGAGATTTCGGCCTGGTAGGGGGTGTAGGCGGTGTACCAGCCCGGGTTTTCCATGACGTTGCGCAGGATCACCGCCGGCGTGTGCGTGCCGTAATAGCCCATGCCGATCATGGACTTGTTAACGACGTTGCGGCCGGCGATAGCCTTCAGCCTGGCGAGCGCCTCGTGCTCCGGCGTCGCCGCGGCGAGTGGCAGCGGCGATTCGAGGCGGATATCCGCAGGGACGGTCTGCTCGATCAGGGTGTCGAGATTGCCGACGCCGAGTGTCGCGCACATGCGTGCGACCTCGTCGGCGTTCGGTCCGAGATGGCGATGGATGAAGGCATCGTGCTGCTCCAGCCGGGCAAGCGGAGCAGAAAGCAGGGAATCGGTCATGGTCGGTTGGAAAACTCGGGCGTGGGCGTTCAGGCCTGGGCGATTTCGGCGGCGTAGCCGGCAGCGTCCATCAGGGCATCGATATCGGCGGCATTGGCCGGCTGGAGCTTGAACAGCCAGTTGGCGTAGGCGTCGGCATTGACGCTTTCGGGTGCATCGGCCACGTCCTGGTTGGCGGCGATGATTTCGCCGGCGACGGGTGCGTAGATGTCGGAAGCAGCCTTGACGGATTCGATCACGGCACATGCTTCGCCCGCGTTCACGCTGCGGCCGGCTTCAGGCAACTCGAGGAAGACGACGTCACCCAGCGCCTCCTGGGCGTGGTCGGTGACGCCGATGGTCAGGCTGCCGTCGTCTTCGACGCGGATCCATTCGTGGGACTTGGTGTACTTCAGTTCGTTGGGGATGTTGCTCATGATGGACTCTCCGGACTGGATCGAATGAAGGGCCGGCGGTCTGGCGGCCGGCCCTGTGGAATGATGCGTGTATGCTCAGACGAGCGGCTTGCCGTTGCGCACGAAGGGAAGCTTGACGGTGCGGGCCTTCAGCCGTTTGCCGCGGATCTCGACTTCGGCGTCTTCGCCTGCCTGCGTCGCAAGCGGGACGCGGACGAAGCCGATGGAGCGTTCGAGCGTCGGCGAAAAGCTGCCGCTGGTGGTTTCGCCTTCGCCTGCGGCGGTGAAGACCTTCATGTGGGCGCGCAGCACACCCTTGTCCTCGAGGATCAGGCCGATCAGGCGGCGGCTGGCAGGCGCGGCTTCCAGCGCGGCGCGGCCGACGAAGTCGCGGTTTTCGTCCTTCAGGTCGACGGTCCAGGACAGGCCGGAATCCAGCGGCGAAACGCTTTCGTCCATGTCCTGCCCATACAGATTCATGCCGGCTTCCAGGCGCAGTGTGTCCCGCGCGCCCAGGCCGCAGGGCTTCACGCCAGCGGCGGCGAGAGCTTGCCACATGCTTTCCGCGCGGCTTGCCGGCAGGGTGATTTCGAGACCGTCTTCGCCGGTGTAGCCGGTGCGTGCGATCAGCAGTTCGCCAGCGCGAATCGCACTGAACGGCGAGGGAATCTCCTGTCCCGCGGAAAGTTCGGGAATCGCGCTGCGGGCGCGTTCGATCGCCTGCGGGCCCTGGATTGCGATCATCGCCAGGTCGCGCCTGCTGGCTAGCGTCACGTTGGCGCCGGTGCCGGCGATGCGTGTGCGCATCCAGGCGACGTCCTTGTCGGCGGTGCCGGCGTTGACGACGATGCGATAGTCGTCGGTGCCGAAGCGGTAGACGATCAGGTCGTCGATGACGCCGCCCTGTTCGTTGAGCATGCAGGAGTACAACGCCTTGCCCGGGTTGCTCAGCTTGGCGACGTCGTTTGCAAGCAAGCCGCGCAGGAAAGGTGTTGCATCAGGACCGCTCAGATCGAGCGCCAGCATGTGCGATACGTCGAACATGCCCGCATCGCGGCGTACCGCGTGGTGCTCTTCGATCTGCGAGCCATAGTTGACCGGCATGTCCCAGCCGGCGAAGTCGACCATGCGTGCGCCGGCGGCGACATGGGTTGCGTGGAGCGGGGTGTGCCTGGAAGAGGTGCTCATCGTTGCGGCTCCGGTAGTCGTGAACGAAAAAGGGCGAACGCGGCCAATTTGCCGGATTCGCCCCATCTGTCCCTTGTACCTGAGAGATTTCGCCCTGAGCCGCTGCGCCGAACGCATCTATATATAGATAGTAGATAGATGTTCCTGGACGCTGAGCGCGGCAAAGACCCGGACGGTGCCCCTTCGGTGGGTGCGTCACGCCGTCGGGCGTCCGCACCGCTCTCCAGACTTGCACTTCGCACGCGGTCCTTTTGCCTGAGCGGTTCCGGGGGGTTGCGCCTTCGGCGACTCCAAGTCGGGAGTTCTCTCCCGCGTGTCGCGCGGACGATAACACATCGTTGGTGAATCGTGAGCACCTCGATGAGCCGCGACGCCTGGACGGGGTTTCCGAAGACATCTCTCGACAGCCGAGGCCTTCAGTACTTCGAGAACTACGCGGGCGGCCAGGGTTTCTGACGGCAGCCGTAGGATGGGTGGAGCCGCAGGCGAAGCCCATCACCTCTGCGCCCCGCAAATGATGGGTTTCGCTAGGCTCTACCCATCCTACTTGTGCTGTTGTTCGTGCCGTCGCTTTACGCGCTGTGGTTCAGGCTGGCGGTGGTGTCTGCGGCGTAGTGGCGGCGTGACGGGCCTGCGTGCCTGGGGGGCGGGCGAGCGGATTGCTTGTTCATGGATTGGTGTGTTTTCTGTTTCATGGGCTGATCAGTATTTCTGTTGAAGTTTTGCCTTGACGGTTTATTTTTGTTGTCTATAATGCCGATCTTTCTCGCGGCGCCGGTGGTTGTTTGGCGGGTGCGGCGGGGTTTGCGGCGGTATTGGGGGTGAGGTTTTTCCGGCGTTTTCCGTGATTGTGTTTTTTGGGAAGCGGTTCGGGAGGTTGACAAGGTTTTGTTTGTTGATCATAATTTCGCTTCTGTGCTGACGGCACGAATCTTTAACAACTTGAACAACCGATAAGTGTGGGTGCTTGGTGGTTGTGGTCCAGTGGCGTTGTGCCACGGTTTCACAATGATTGGGTGCTCATACTGCAAGTCAGTATTTTGAGTACTTTGTAGGATTGAACTTAAGAGTTTGATCCTGGCTCAGATTGAACGCTGGCGGCATGCTTTACACATGCAAGTCGAACGGCAGCGCGGGCTTCGGCCTGGCGGCGAGTGGCGAACGGGTGAGTAATGCATCGGAACGTACCCAGTCGTGGGGGATAACACATCGAAAGATGTGCTAATACCGCATACGTCCTGAGGGAGAAAGCGGGGGACCTTCGGGCCTCGCGCGATTGGAGCGGCCGATGTCAGATTAGCTAGTAGGTGGGGTAAAGGCCCACCTAGGCGACGATCTGTAGCGGGTCTGAGAGGATGATCCGCCACACTGGGACTGAGACACGGCCCAGACTCCTACGGGAGGCAGCAGTGGGGAATTTTGGACAATGGGGGCAACCCTGATCCAGCCATGCCGCGTGAGTGAAGAAGGCCTTCGGGTTGTAAAGCTCTTTCGGCCGGGAAGAAATCGCATTCTCTAACATAGGATGTGGATGACGGTACCGGACTAAGAAGCACCGGCTAACTACGTGCCAGCAGCCGCGGTAATACGTAGGGTGCGAGCGTTAATCGGAATTACTGGGCGTAAAGCGTGCGCAGGCGGTTTGCCAAGACAGGCGTGAAATCCCCGGGCTTAACCTGGGAACTGCGCTTGTGACTGGCAGGCTAGAGTACGGCAGAGGGGGGTGGAATTCCACGTGTAGCAGTGAAATGCGTAGAGATGTGGAGGAACACCGATGGCGAAGGCAGCCCCCTGGGCCTGTACTGACGCTCATGCACGAAAGCGTGGGGAGCAAACAGGATTAGATACCCTGGTAGTCCACGCCCTAAACGATGTCGACTAGTCGTTCGGAGCAGCAATGCACTGAGTGACGCAGCTAACGCGTGAAGTCGACCGCCTGGGGAGTACGGCCGCAAGGTTAAAACTCAAAGGAATTGACGGGGACCCGCACAAGCGGTGGATGATGTGGATTAATTCGATGCAACGCGAAAAACCTTACCTACCCTTGACATGCCAGGAAGCTTGCTGAGAGGCGAGCGTGCCTTCGGGAGCCTGGACACAGGTGCTGCATGGCTGTCGTCAGCTCGTGTCGTGAGATGTTGGGTTAAGTCCCGCAACGAGCGCAACCCTTGTCACTAGTTGCCATCATTTGGTTGGGCACTCTAGTGAGACTGCCGGTGACAAACCGGAGGAAGGTGGGGATGACGTCAAGTCCTCATGGCCCTTATGGGTAGGGCTTCACACGTCATACAATGGTCGGTACAGAGGGTTGCCAAGCCGCGAGGTGGAGCCAATCCCAAAAAGCCGATCGTAGTCCGGATCGTAGTCTGCAACTCGACTACGTGAAGTCGGAATCGCTAGTAATCGCAGATCAGCATGCTGCGGTGAATACGTTCCCGGGTCTTGTACACACCGCCCGTCACACCATGGGAGTGGGTTTCACCAGAAGTAGGTAGCTTAACCTTCGGGAGGGCGCTTACCACGGTGAGATTCATGACTGGGGTGAAGTCGTAACAAGGTAGCCGTATCGGAAGGTGCGGCTGGATCACCTCCTTTCAAGAGAAGAGGGCCGCAGCGGCCAAGTATCCACAACTTATCGGTTGTTCAGGCGAAGAGCCTCGAAGGTGCATGAGAAGAGGGTCTGTAGCTCAGCTGGTTAGAGCACCGTCTTGATAAGGCGGGGGTCGTTGGTTCGAACCCAACCAGACCCACCAGGATGTCAGGGTTGCTTGATGGCTTGGTTGATGAAGACAAGGGGGCTGTAGCTCAGCTGGGAGAGCGGCGGCTTTGCAAGCCGTAGGTCGTCGGTTCGATCCCGACCAGCTCCACCAGGTCATGCGTGTTTCGGGAAGTCAGAGATGGGGTTTGGGCTCAGGTCTCATCTCTGACTTCTTGATCGGCGAGAAGCCGGTTTGAGGTTTGCTCTTTAACAAAGTGGAAGAAGTGCAGTGCGTACTGTAGCCGGTGCGTACTGCAGTTGTGTGATTGCATTGGTTCAGGCTGCGTTGTCAGCACAGTCTGGACCGCACAAACGAGTTCGACCTGTGACGGGGTGCTTCTTTGGAGGCACCAAGGTTATAGGATCAAGCGACTAAGTGCATGTGGTGGATGCCTTGGCGATCACAGGCGATGAAGGACGTGTAAGCCTGCGAAAAGCGTGGGGGAGCTGGCAATAGAGCTTTGATCCCACGATGTCCGAATGGGGAAACCCGGCCCGCAAGGGTCATCCCTGGCTCAATACATAGGCCAGAGGAGGCGAACGCGGCGAACTGAAACATCTAAGTAGCCGCAGGAACAGAAATCAACCGAGATTCCGCAAGTAGTGGCGAGCGAACGCGGAGTAGCCTGCACGACTAAACCATCAGCTCAGCAAAACGGTCTGGAAAGTCCGACGATACAGGGTGATAGTCCCGTATGCGAAAAGCCGGTGGCGGGTCTGAGCGTGCGACAAGTAGGGCGGGACACGAGAAATCCTGTCTGAAGATGGGGGGACCATCCTCCAAGGCTAAATACTCGTGATCGACCGATAGTGAACCAGTACCGTGAGGGAAAGGCGAAAAGAACCCCGGGAGGGGAGTGAAATAGATCCTGAAACCGCATGCATACAAACAGTGGGAGCCCCTGCACAATGGGCTTTCGGTTCTTTCGAGGCGCGCGCAGCGCGACTCAAAAGAACTCAAAGATGAAATAGATCCTGATGAGTTCATCAGTGTAGAAGGTGACTTCGGCTCGCGTAGCGAGACGAAAGGCGCCCCTGCACGATGGACTCGTCGAGAGTCCATCGTGCAGGGGTGACTGCGTACCTTTTGTATAATGGGTCAGCGACTTACGTTCAGTAGCGAGCTTAACCGAATAGGGGAGGCGTAGCGAAAGCGAGTCTGATAAGGGCGTCGTAGTTGCTGGGCGTAGACCCGAAACCGGATGATCTATCCATGGCCAGGATGAAGGTGCGGTAACACGCACTGGAGGTCCGAACCCACTAACGTTGAAAAGTTAGGGGATGAGCTGTGGATAGGGGTGAAAGGCTAAACAAATCCGGAAATAGCTGGTTCTCCCCGAAAACTATTTAGGTAGTGCGTCGTACGGACACTTGCGGGGGTAGAGCACTGTAATCGTTGGGGGGGTCACTGCGATCTACCCCGCGATAGCAAACTCCGAATACCGCAAAGTGATATACGGCAGACAGACATCGGGTGCTAACGTCCGGTGTCAAGAGGGAAACAACCCAGACCGCCAGCTAAGGTCCCAAATGCATGGCTAAGTGGCAAACGAGGTGGGAAGGCATAGACAGCTAGGAGGTTGGCTTAGAAGCAGCCACCCTTTAAAGAAAGCGTAATAGCTCACTAGTCGAGTCGTCCTGCGCGGAAGATGTAACGGGGCTCAAGCCATGAACCGAAGCTGCGGATGTGTCTTTGACACGTGGTAGGGGAGCGTTCCGTAGGCCTGCGAAGGTGTCTCGTAAGGGATGCTGGAGGTATCGGAAGTGCGAATGCTGACATGAGTAGCGATAAAGGGTGTGAAAAGCACCCTCGCCGTAAGCCCAAGGTTTCCTGCGCAACGTTCATCGGCGCAGGGTGAGTCGGCCCCTAAGGCGAGGCAGAAATGCGTAGTCGATGGGAAACGGGTCAATATTCCCGTACCGGTTCTAGATGCGATGGGGGGACGGAGAAGGTTAGGTTGGCCATCTGTTGGAATAGGTGGTTCAAGCGTGTAGGCGTGCCCGGTAGGCAAATCCGCCGGGCTGAGCTCAGGCGTGATAACGAGGCTCTTAGGAGCCGAAGCAACTGATACCCTGCTTCCAGGAAAAGCCTCTAAGCTTCAGTCTAGAATCGACCGTACCGCAAACCGACACAGGTGGGCTGGTAGAGAATACCCAGGCGCTTGAGAGAACTCAGGAGAAGGAACTCGGCAAATTGATACCGTAACTTCGGGAGAAGGTATGCCCCGTTAGCTTGTAGGAGCACATCCGAAGGGCGAAGGGGCCGCAGAGAATCGGTGGCTGCGACTGTTTATTAAAAACACAGCACTGTGCAAACACGAAAGTGGACGTATACGGTGTGACGCCTGCCCGGTGCCGGAAGGTTAAGTGATGGGGTGCAAGCTCTTGATCGAAGCCCCGGTAAACGGCGGCCGTAACTATAACGGTCCTAAGGTAGCGAAATTCCTTGTCGGGTAAGTTCCGACCTGCACGAATGGCGTAACGATGGCCACACTGTCTCCTCCTGAGACTCAGCGAAGTTGAAATGTTTGTGAAGATGCAATCTCCCCGCGGCTAGACGGAAAGACCCCATGAACCTTTACTGTAGCTTTGCATTGGACTTTGACGGGACTTGTGTAGGATAGGTGGGAGGCTATGAAACCGGGACGCCAGTTCCGGTGGAGCCATCCTTGAAATACCACCCTGGTGTCGTCGAGGTTCTAACCCAGGCCTGTGAATCCAGGTCGGGGACCGTGCATGGTGGGCAGTTTGACTGGGGCGGTCTCCTCCCAAAAGGTAACGGAGGAGTACGAAGGTCACCTAGGTACGGTCGGACATCGTACTGATAGTGCAATGGCAAAAGGTGGCTTGACTGCGAGACCCACACGTCGAGCAGGTGCGAAAGCAGGTCATAGTGATCCGGTGGTTCTGTATGGAAGGGCCATCGCTCAACGGATAAAAGGTACTCTGGGGATAACAGGCTGATTCCGCCCAAGAGTTCACATCGACGGCGGAGTTTGGCACCTCGATGTCGGCTCATCACATCCTGGGGCTGTAGTCGGTCCCAAGGGTATGGCTGTTCGCCATTTAAAGTGGTACGTGAGCTGGGTTTAAAACGTCGTGAGACAGTTTGGTCCCTATCTGCCGTGGGCGCTGGAAGTTTGAGAGGGCCTGCTCCTAGTACGAGAGGACCGGAGTGGACGCACCCCTGGTGTACCGGTTGTGACGCCAGTCGCATCGCCGGGTAGCTATGTGCGGAAGAGATAACCGCTGAAAGCATCTAAGCGGGAAACTCGCCTCAAGATGAGACTTCCCCGGGGCCCCGAGCCCCCTGAAGGGTCGTTGAAGACCACAACGTTGATAGGTCGGGTGTGGAAGCGTGGCAACACGTTGAGCTAACCGATACTAATTGCCCGTGTGGCTTGATCCTATAACCTTGAATGCACACTAGAACTCGTTGCACATCACACAACTCACACGCACTTCTTCTCACTTTGGCCCGCGCTCACGCTGCCCGACAGCACGCGCAGGCAACAAGTCACAGTCTGACGACCAGAGCTTTGTGGAACCACCCCTGCCCATCCCGAACAGGACCGTGAAACGCAAACGCGCCGATGATAGTGAGGCACGCCCTCGTGAAAGTAGGTCATCGTCAGACTAATCCATGCGCAACAACGCCCGAATGCCACAAGGTATTCGGGCTTTTTGCGTCAATCCGCGTGTACTTGGTTGCACGGGAAAACGCGGAGCAGCGGCAATCTCAATCCATTTCGGCGCCATCGGCAATGGAAATGGATGGTCGGGTTGCACTATCACGCCGACGACGGCGTGAACCTGTACGGCGAAAAGGTGAATGGCGGGCTGCTGGGGCAGGGCACTGATTGAGTCGTTCGGCAGGCCAGGCCTGCCGTTCACCGACTGACACGGGGACGTCGATATTCGGCGTCCCCGCTTTTCATGCTCAATTGCGGGCGGGAATCAGCAGCTCTGCTTCGCCGTCGATGACGACCGTATCGCCGCAGGTGCAGACCGTCGAAAACACGGCCCGGCGCTTTTCCGCCTTGAGCTCCTTCACGGTCACACGGGCAACGACGGTCTGGCCGATCTTCACCGGTGCCTTGAACTTCAGATTCTGCGACAGGTAGATGCAGCCCGGGCCGGGCAGGCGGGTGCCGAAGACGGCGGAGATCAGGCCGGCGGAAAGCATGCCGTGCGCGATACGGCCGCCGAACATCGTGCTCGAAGCGAATTCCTCGTCCAGATGGACGGGGTTGGTGTCACCCGACACGCCGGCAAACAGCAGGATGTCTGCCTCCGTGACGGTGCGGGACATCGAGGCGGATTGGCCAACACTGAGATCCTCGAAGCGGTAGCCGTACAGTTCGTCGAAATTCCGGGTGTTGTCGCTCATGTTCCAGTTCCTGTTGAAATGATCGCTGCGTCCAGGTAGGTGACGCCGGGAGACGTCAATATAGCCGATCTGATTGCCCAGGACATGAATGAAGCATCCTGCCGTGGAGCTTGCGCGCAAAGGGCGCTCGCGGCCCGGAGAGCTTCGGTGCCTCAGGTATAATCCGGGGCTCGATATCGAGTGGCTGCCTGCCGTTCGTCCACGCTTCCTCTCCATGAAGAACATGACTTCGATCCTCAAGCTACGCGGTGCCCTGGCGCTGTCCTCCTCTCGTCTGGAACGTCTTTCAAGGGCTGTCGCCGAGCTTCAGCCCAGGCTCAAGGCCATTGTCGCGGAGCACTGGTATTTCGTCGAGATCTCGGCGCCGCTGTCGAACGAGGAGCAGGAACGCCTGGCCGATCTGCTCGATGCGCGTCCCGCGACGCCGGCACTGCCGACGGGTGTTCTGAAGCTGGTCGTGCCGCGGCTGGGCACGATTTCGCCCTGGTCGTCGAAAGCGACCGACATCGCTCGCCAGTGCGGCTTCAGCCAGATCGTGCGGATAGAGCGCGGCATTGCCTACACCATCGATGTCCGCGGCGCGGAAGACAGCGCCGCGCTGCTGCCGCTGCTGCACGACCGCATGACCGAGTCGGTATTGAAGACCGTGGATGAGGCCGAAGCGCTCTTCCACCACTACGAGCCGCAGCCGCTGACCTCGGTCGATATTCTCGCCGGTGGGCGCGAGGCGCTGGAGAAGGCGAACGGGGAACTCGGACTCGCGCTGTCGGAGGACGAGGTCGACTACCTCGTCGACAACTTCGGCCGCATGGGACGCAACCCGACCGACGTCGAGCTGATGATGTTCGCGCAGGCCAATTCGGAGCACTGCCGGCACAAGATCTTCAACGCCGACTGGGTGATCGATGCGCGGCCGATGGAGAAATCCCTGTTCGGCATGATCAAGGACACGCACAAGGCCCATCCCGAAGGCACGGTGGTCGCCTATTCGGACAATGCCTCGATCATCGAGGGCGCCCGCATCGCGCGACTGTATCCGGATGCGGACAGGGCCTTCCGCTACCACGAGGAAGAGACCCACATCCTCGCCAAGGTCGAGACGCACAACCACCCGACGGCGATTTCGCCCTTCCCCGGAGCGGCGACCGGCGCCGGGGGCGAGATCCGCGACGAAGGCGCGACCGGGCGCGGTTCGCGGCCCAAGGCCGGGCTGGCGGGCTTCACCGTGTCCAACCTGAACATCCCGGAGTTCGGCCAGCCTTGGGAAAAGGCCTACGGCAAGCCCGACCGCATCGCCTCCGCGCTCGACATCATGATCGAGGGGCCGATCGGCGCCGCCGCCTTCAACAACGAATTCGGCCGTCCGAACCTGGCGGGCTATTTCCGCACCTTCGAGCAGGAAGTCGAAGGCGAGGTGCGCGGCTACCACAAACCGATCATGATCGCGGGCGGCCTCGGCAGCATCCAGGCCCGGCAGTCGGAAAAGCCGACTTTCCCGCCCGGCACCCTGCTGATCCAGCTCGGCGGCCCGGGCATGCTGATCGGCCTCGGCGGCGGTGCGGCATCGTCGATGGCGACCGGCACCAACACTGCTGACCTCGATTTCGCCTCGGTGCAGCGCGGCAACCCGGAGATCCAGCGCCGCTGCCAGGAAGTGATCGACGCCTGCTGGCAGCAGGGCGACAACAATCCGATCATCGCCATTCATGACGTCGGTGCCGGCGGACTGTCGAACGCGATGCCGGAACTGGCCGACCACGCCGGCCTCGGTGCGCACTTCGAGCTGCGCGAAGTGCATATCGAGGAGCCGGGCATGAGCCCGCGCGAGATATGGTCGAACGAATCCCAGGAACGCTACGTGCTGGCGATCGCGCCCGAAAGCCTGCCGATGTTCCAGGCTTTCTGCGAACGCGAGCGCTGCCCCTTCGCGGTGCTCGGCACGGCGGCCGCCGATGGCCATCTCACCGTCTCCGACCGCCATTTCGGCAACAAGCCGGTCGACATGGACATGAAGGTGCTGCTCGGCAAGCCGCCGAAGATGACGCGCAAGGTATCGCGCCGCGCCGTCCATCTGCCGCCTTTCGACACCACCGGCTTCGACCTGAAGGAAGCCGGCCTGCGCGTGCTGCGAATGCCGGCGGTCGCCAGCAAGAGCTTCCTGATCACCATCGGCGACCGCTCGGTCGGCGGCCTGACCGCGCGCGACCAGTTCGTCGGCCCCTGGCAGGTGCCGGTGGCCGACGTGGCGGTCACCGCGATGAGCTTCCAGGGCTATCGCGGCGAAGCCTTCGCGATGGGCGAGCGCACGCCGCTGGCCTGCGTCGATGCGCCGGCCTCGGGCCGCATGGCGATCGGCGAGGCGATCACCAACATCGCCGCCGCCGACATCGACAAGCTCGGCGACGTCAAGCTGTCGGCCAACTGGATGGCGGCGGCCGGCTATCGCGGCGAGGATGCCAGGCTGTACGACACGGTCAAGGCCGTGTCCGATTTCTGCATCACGGCGGGCGTGTCGATCCCGGTCGGCAAGGATTCGCTGTCGATGCGCACCGCCTGGCAGGACGCAGGCGAGGACAAGCAGGTGGTCGCGCCGCTGTCGCTGATCGCTACCGCCTTCGCGCCGGTGCGCGACATCCGCAACACGCTCACGCCGCAACTGCAGCTGCCCGAAGGCGTCGACACCGAACTGCTGCTGATCGACCTCGGCAACGGCCTGAATCGCCTTGGCGGCTCGGCTTTCGCCCAGGCCTACGGCTCGGTCGGCGAGCATGCGCCGGACGTCGATCCGGTACAGCTCAAGGCCTTCTTCGAGGCCATCCAGCGCCTGCGTGGGGACGATCTGCTGCTGGCCTACCACGACCGTTCCGACGGCGGGCTGTTCGCTGCCGTCTGCGAAATGGCTTTCGCAGCCAAGTGCGGCCTGTCGCTGGTGCTCGACACCGTCTGCTACGACCCTTACATGAACGACGTCGATGGGCTGGAGAAGAAGCCCGACACGCTCAAGGGCCGTTTCGACGATCGCCTGTTCGCCGCCCTGTTCGCCGAGGAGCTCGGTGCGGTGGTGCAGATCCGCCGCGACGATCGCTCGCGCGTCACCGAACTGCTGCGCTCGGCAGGGCTCGCTTACCACTTCATCGGTGAGCCGAACGCGATGGACGAGATCCGCCTGCGCCGCAGCGCCAAGCTGGTGTTCGCCGCCAGCCGCGTCGAGCTGTTGCAGGCCTGGTCGGAGACCAGCCATCGCATCGCGATGCTGCGCGACGATCCGGAGTCGGTCCGCCAGGAGTTCGAAGATCTGGCCGATGCCACCGATCCCGGTCTGTCGGTGTCGCTGAGCTTCGACGTCAAGGAGAACGTCGCCGCTCCCTTCATCGCCAGCGGCGTGCGGCCGAAAGTCGCGGTGCTGCGCGAGCAGGGGGTCAATTCACAGCTGGAAATGGCTGCCGCACTGGAGCGGGCGGGCTTTGTGCCGGTCGATGTGCACATGTCCGAGCTGCAGGCCGGGCGGGCCGATCTGGCCGGCTTCCACGGGCTGGCGGCCTGCGGCGGTTTCTCGTACGGCGACGTGCTGGGCGCGGGGCAGGGCTGGGCCAAGTCCATCCTGTTCAACAACCGTCTGCGCGACGAATTCGAAGCTTTCTTCCGCCGCAACGATACCTTCGCACTCGGCGTCTGCAACGGCTGCCAGATGATGGGCCATCTGGCGCCGATCATCCCGGGGGCCGAAAACTGGCCGACCTTCCACCGCAACCGCAGCGAACAGTTCGAAGCCCGCTTCGTCATGGTGGAAATCACCGACAGTCCGTCGATCCTGTTCAAGGGCATGGCGGGCAGCCGCATGCCGATCGTCGTCAGCCACGGCGAAGGCCGGACCGTGTTCGCGAGCGAGCAGGATCGCACAGCCGCCTTGATGGCAATGCGATATATTGATCGTCATGGCTCGCCCACCGAGCGCTACCCTTCGAATCCGAACGGCTCGGCGGGCGGTGCGACCGGTTTTACCACGGCGGACGGACGGTTCACCATCATGATGCCCCACCCCGAACGCACGGCGCGGACCTTGCAGATGTCCTGGGCGCCGCGCTGGCTGGTGGAGGAGAGCCCGGATGCCTCGCCCTGGCTGCGCATGTTCCGCAATGCGAGGGTGTGGCTGGGGTGATTCTCCGGAGGTGATCCTGCCGGCCCTGTATTGCCCAAACTGGGGATGCGGGGCCCGAACTGGGCTCAGGTCCGGTGTCGTTCTGCCGTTAAAGCGTTCCCGACCGAGAAATCACCCTTCGTCGAAAGGGTGCTCATGGAGCCTTTGATTGAATAGCACGATACCGGCAAGCGAAGTCCAGATCGGGATGTACGTCGCGGACATCGACCGGCCCTGGGTGGAGACGCCCTTCATGCTGCAGGGCTTTCTTGTCACGACGTCCGACGAAATCCAGACCTTGCAGCGCCTTTGCAAGCAGGTCGTCATCGACCGCAGCCGCTCGGTCGGTGAGCACCAGCGCGCCCGCGTGATAGAAAAGGACGAGCCGCTCAAGGGGCCGGGCCTTCGTTCGACGGCGGTCGACGAAGAGGAGCGGGACGGCCGCGAGGAGGCCTCGCGTTTCCTCGCTGTCGCACGCAGCTTCAGAGGCAGGATACACACCCAGCGCAGGCCGAGCATTCCGCGTGTCAGGGCCGCCGATGGCCGCAGCCGCCTCGAATCCGAGCTGTTCTATTCCGCGCCGATCGTCGACGACGTGTATCGCGCCCTGCGGGAAACCCAGGTGGCGATCGATGCCGGCGACAACATCGACATCGCTCGCCTGGAAGGCCTGGTGGGCGAGATGGCGCAGGGGGTCGAGCGCAATTCCGATGCCCTGATGTGGCTGACGCGTCTGAAGCGCACGGACCGCTACACCTATGACCATGCGGTCAACGTGTCGGTCCACGCCATGGTGTTCTCCCGTTTCATCGGGCTGGACACGCAAAGCATCCGTCAGCTCGGGCTGGCGGGCCTGCTGCAGGATATCGGCAAGGTCAGGATCGATCCTGAGGTTCTGGCCAAGGCGGGGCCGCTGGACGACAAGGAGTTCGAGCATGTCCGTGCCCATGTGTTGCACACCCTGGCGCTGCTGAAGGCCAACAACACTGTGGACCCCGAGATCTTCGGCATCATTGCCGCGCATCACGAGCGCTTCGACGGCAGCGGCTATCCGCGCGGTCTGAAGGGCATGAACATTCCACTGGCCGCCGAGATGGCCGGCCTCGTCGACACCTACTGTGCGATGACCCGGGACAGGGTCTATCTGCCGGCGGTGTCGAGCCAGCGCGCCATGGAAGAGATCAACCGGCTGCGCAACACCTTGTTCCGCGACGCACTGGTCGATCAATTCCTGCAATGCATCGGGCTGTACCCGATCGGGACGCTGGTGGAACTCAATTCCGGCGAAGTGGCCGTGGTCATCCAGCAGAACCAGGTGCGGCGCCTGCAGCCGCGCGTGATCGTCATTCTGGCACCGGACAAGGCGGTCGAGCGCTTTCCGCGAATACTGGACCTGCTGATGCAGCCCGAAACGGCTGCTGGCGAGCCTTACCGGATTCTCCGCGCCTTGCCGCCCAATGCATACGGCATCGATCCCAATGATTTCTACCTGGCCTGACCGATGGCACTTCTGAACTCCCCCGACTTGTTGCCGGCCCTGAACGAAATTTCGCGCCACCCGATGGAGGCTGATCCCATGGGGACCGAACTGGGGGTGATCGCGGTCAGCATGCAGCCCAATGTCTCCATCTGCCGGCTGTCGCTCGAGCAGGGCCGCAGGCTCGAGAGCGAGATGGGCATGACCCTCAAACGGCTGCTGCGCAGCGGCGACAGCCTGTTCGCGCTTGGCCGGGGAGAATGGCTGATCGTGCTGCCGGCACTGCCGAGCAGGGCGGTGCTGACCCTGGCGATGCTGAAGATCGAGCAGGTCTTCGGCGAGTCTCCGTTCCGGTTCGATGGCCTGGAACTGCCGGTCCAGTTCGTCTGTGGCGCGGCAGTGTCTCCCGAGCACGGCGAGGGGCCGCTCTATCTGATGCAGTCGGCGCGGATCGCGGCGCTCGATGCGCAGCAAAGAGGCGAGCGAGGCGCGATATACGACAAGTCGATGGAACGGACGTCGCCGCAGCTCGCCATCCTCGAACGCGATCTGCATGGCGCGTTCGGCGGTGACAAGCCCCTGCAGCTTTTCCTGCAGCCCAAGGTCCACGCGATCGGCGGCGAATGCGATGCTGCCGAAGGCTTGCTGCGCTGGGAGCGCGTGCCCGGCGAATGGGTGGCGCCGACCGTGGTGCTCGGCCTGATCGACAGGCTCGGCATGCGCCATCGCTTCAACCGCTGGCTGTTCCAGCATGCAGCCCAGGCGCTTGCGCGGCTGGATGCGGAGGGTTTCGACATCACGCTGTCGATCAATCTGTCCGCCACCGATCTCTACGATGCCGAGGTTCCCGATCTCATCGCGCAGGCGCTGTCCACATGGGGGGTGCCCGCTCGCCAGCTGTGTCTCGAAATCACCGAAACCGACATGGTCGACGATGCGGGGGAAGGTGTCGCCGACGTGCTGTGCCGCCTGCGTCTGCTCGGCGTCAAGCTCTCCATCGACGATTTCGGCACCGGCTTTTCGGGCATGAGCCGGCTCAAGCACCTGTCGGTGCAGGAAGTGAAGATCGATCGCAGTTTCGTCGTCGATCTACTGAGCTCGGAACGGGATCGGGAAATCGCCTCGTCGATCATCGCGCTTTCCCATCGCCTGGGGGTCATGGTGACGGCCGAAGGCGTCGAGGATGCGGAGACCGCGGCTGCGCTTGCCGCCCTCGGTTGCAACTACCTGCAGGGTTTCCATTTTTCGCCGGCGCTGGCGCTGGACGATTTCGTCGATTGGCTCAAGCTCTACGACGCTGGCCGCCCGAGCTGTCTGTCCAGCGTGTCGACCTGAGCGGAATCAAGTCCCGCGCAAGGCAACTCGGTATAATTCCGCGAAGACGATCCCGCCCTTGCGCTGCTGACCCTATCCCGTGTTCCGCTTTCGTAAACGCCTTCATGCCTGGTTCGCCGTCGCTGCGATGCTGGTCGCTGCGCTGGCGCCTGCGGTGAGCCGGGCAATGGCGGATGCGGAGGGGCAGCTCCTGATCGACATCTGCTCGGCGGGCGGAACGCACAGGCTTGCGATTCCGGCTGCGGATGCCGGGCTCTACCTCGATGCGGCACTGGCTGAAGGCGAGGGCTCCGACGGTTCGCTGCTGGAGTCGCTGTCTTCCTGCCCGTATTGCGGTTCGCATGCAGCCGGAGTCGGCCTGCCGCCCATGGAGCGCACTGCGCTGCTTGTCGCAGGCGGGGCGAGCGAACGCCTGCCGCTGCTTTTCCTTGTTGCTCCGCGACCGCTCTTTGCATGGTCGCCCTCGAGTCCTCGCGCGCCTCCGCTGTCCGTGTGAGCCGTGCTGCGCGGTGAGTTCCGCGTTCAATTCCGCGTTCAAGCTTCCCAATTTGCCGATCCGCCCGACGCCGCTTGCATGCCGGCGCCGATCGCGCCGTCGGCTCGTCGTTCGAGGACTCGCATCATGAAAAAAATCGTCATCGCCCTTGCCTTCACCCTGGGTTCCCTGCCGGCTCTGGCCGACGTCACCGTGGCCGATGCCTGGGTGCGCGCCACCGTGTCGCAGCAGAAGGCCACCGGCGCCTTCATGCGCCTGACGTCGGACACCGATGCCCGCCTTGTTTCCGTCGACTCGCCGGTTGCCGGCGTGGTCGAGATCCACGAGATGGTCATGGACGGCAATGTCATGAAGATGAATGCCATCCCGGGCCTCGATCTCCCGGCGGGAACGACCGTCGAGCTCAAGCCCGGTGCTCATCACGTGATGCTGATGGATCTGAAGCAGCAGGTGAAGGACGGCGACGCGGTGCCCCTGAAGATCGTCGTGGAGCGCGCCGGCGGCGAGCGCCAGACGATCGAGATCACGGCGCCGGCGCGTCCGCTCAATGCATCGGCCGGAGGCCGGATGCAGCACGGCAAGCACTGAGCCCGAAAACCCGCGGACAGCCTGCGCCCAGGGGAGCTGCCGCTCCCCGTCGCTTTCCGCGCAAGGCCTGCCCATGACGACACACTGCGGACCGAAGCCCGGAAACGGGCGGCGGCGGCTCTGGCCGCGCCTGCTTCCAGGGCCGGATCCATGCGGTGATCAAGCATTCAAAGAGATCCAGAACATGAAACACAGCTTCAGGCAACTGCCGCTCGTGGCGGCGATTTCGCTGGCTTTGCCGGCATTTGCACAAGGCACCGAGGCTCGGCTCGACAGCGTCGTGGTCACTGCCCCCGTGATTTCTGCGCCGCTGACCGTCACGACCGACCCGAAGGCGCCGCGCCAGCCGCTCCCCGCGCACGACGGCGCGGACATGCTCAAGAGCATCCCGGGCTTTTCCGTGATCCGCAAGGGCGGCACCGACGGCGACCCGGTGTTTCGCGGGATGTCAGGTTCGCGTCTCGGCATTCTGCAGGACGGCCAGGAAATCTACGGCGGATGCGGCGGCCGGATGGACCCTCCGACGGCCTACATCTACCCGGAATCCTTCGACCGCGTGACCGTTCTGAAAGGCCCCCAGACCGTGCTCTATGGCTCCGGCAATTCCGCGGCGGTCGTCCTCTTCGAGCGCGACATCCAGCGCATGAGGGAGAGCGGCTGGAGCGCCAGCGGCAGCCTCACCCTCGGCAGCTGGGGGCGCAACGACCAGGTCTTCGATGCCAAGGGCGGCAATCCGGATTTCTATGCGCGGATCGGCGCGACGCGTTCGGACAGCAACAACTACGATGACGGCGACGGCAACGAGGTCCATTCTTTCTATACCCGCTGGAGCACCACAGGGGCGATCGGCTGGACGCCGGACGACAACACGCTGCTCGAACTCAATTTCGGCCGCAGCGACGGCGAGGCGGCCTATGCAGACCGCGCGATGGACGGTGCCAAGTTCGAGCGCGAGCACGCGGGGCTCAGGTTCGAGAAGCGAAACATCTCGCCGCTCGTGCGCAAGGTCGAGGCGCACGCGTATTACAGCTACATCGATCACGTGATGGACAACTTCAGCCTGCGATCGAATAGCGGCATGAGGATGCTCAGCAATCCCGATCGCAGGACCACGGGCGCGCGTGCCGCGGTCGTGCTGGCGCCGGGCGGGCAGTGGCAGATCACCGTGGGTGCCGATGTCCGCGACGACCAGCATCGAACCCGTGGTGGCGTGGACTATCGCAACCAGAGGTGGCAGAAGGACATCGGCTTCGAACGTTACGGGGTGTTCGGCGAGGCCAGCTATGCACTGGACGACGTCCGCCGCATCGTTGCCGGCCTGCGTATCGACGAACACGAGGTGCGCGACTACCGGCCGTCCTCGAGTACCCGTGGCGTGACCGTCGACAAGACGCTGCAGAGCGGATTCGGTCGCTACGAGGCCGATTTCGGCGAAGGCGCCGGCACCTGGTATGCGGGTGTGGGCTATGTCGAACGTTTCCCCGACTTCTGGGAGTTCATGCGCGCAAATACTGCGGGAGGGCAGCGCTTCGACACCCTGAAGCCGGAAAAGACCACTCAGCTCGACGTCGGCGCCGACTGGAGCGCCGGGGCCTGGTCGGCCTCGGTGTCCGGCTTCTATGGCAAGGTCGACGATTACATCCTGCTGCGCTGGGTCAATCCGTCGACCGCGCGCGTCCGCAACATCGATGCCACGGTCTATGGACTGGAAGGCGATGTCACCTGGCGCTTCGCGACCAACTGGCAGGCGGTCGGCACCGTTGCCTGGGTTCGCGGCAACAACGATACCGACGGCAAGGCGCTGGCACAGCAGCCGCCGCTGGAGGCGCGGCTGGCGCTCGAATACGATGATCGCCGCTTTTCCTACGGCGCGATGTTGCGCATGGTCGCCAGCCAGAACCGCTACGACCTGGGATCGGGCAGCATCGTCGCGAACGGCCAGGATCTCGGACCGACCAGCGGTTTCGCGACGCTGTCGCTCAATGCCGGCTGGCGCCCGAACAAGCTCGCCTTGCTGACTGTCGGCGTCGATAACGTTTTCGATCGCAAGTACAGCGAGCATCTTGGCAAGGGCGGCTGGGACTTTGCCGGCGGCGCAGTGACCGGCGAGCGCATCAACGAACCGGGGCGTACGTTCTGGGTGAAGGCCCAGATCGCGCTCGACTGACGGGGCTGGCAAAAAGCCCCACGGCCGGGGAGGGCCGTGGGGCTTCGTCGATCCCGCGCTTGGCGGCAGCCGGCAGGCTGCGTATCACATCCCCTGGTAAATCGGCCCCTCGCCGCCCTGGGGCACGACCCAGTCGATGTTCTGGGTCGGGTCCTTGATGTCGCAGGTCTTGCAGTGCACGCAGTTCTGCGCGTTGATCTGCAGCCGCGGGCCGGCCGCTTCCTGCACGATCTCATACACCCCGGCCGGGCAGTAGCGCTGCTCGGGGGCGTCGTAGCGGGCCAGGTTGATCGCGATCGGCACCGTCGGGTCCTTCAGCCGCAGGTGGCAGGGCTGCTCTTCCTCGTGGTTGGTGTTGGACAGGAACACCGAGGACAGCCGGTCGAAGGTCAGCACGCCGTCCGGCTTCGGGTAGTCGATCTTCGCGCACTCGGCCGCCGGCTTGAGCTTGTCGTGGTCGGCGCTGTTGTGCAGCGTCCACGGCACCTTGCCCTTGAACAGCACCTGGTCGATGCCGAACAGCAGCGAGCCCAGGACCAGGCCCTTCTTCATGTAGGGCTTGAAGTTGCGCGTCTTGTGCAGCTCGGCGTGCAGCCAGGAGTCCTGGAAGGCTGCCGGGTAGGCGGTCAGCGCGTCGCGCTGGCGTTCCTGTGCCAGGGCGTCGAAGGCCGCGTCGGCCGCGAGCATGCCCGACTTGATCGCCGCGTGGCTGCCCTTGATGCGCGCCGCGTTCAGGAAGCCGGCGTCGTCGCCGATCAGCGCGCCGCCCGGGAAGATCAGCCGCGGCAGGCTCTGCAGGCCGCCGGCGGCGATGGCGCGGGCACCGTACTGCAGCCGCTTGCCGCCTTCGAGATATTTGCGGATCTCGGGGTGGGTCTTGTAGCGCTGCATCTCCTCGAACGGCGACAGGTGCGGGTTGCTGTAGTCCAGGCCGACGACGTAGCCGACCGCGACCAGGTTGTCCTCGAGGTGATAGACGAAGCCGCCGCCATAGGTGGCGCTGTCCATCGGCCAGCCGGCGGTGTGCACGACCAGGCCGGGGCGGTGGTGCTCGGGTTTGACTTCCCACAGCTCCTTGATGCCGATGCCGTAGGTCTGCGGGTCGGCGCCGTCGCGCAGCGCGTACTTCGCTTCGAGCTGCTTGCCCAGGTGGCCGCGACAGCCTTCGGCGAACAGGGTGTATCTGGCGTGCAGTTCCATGCCCGGCTGGTGCTGCGGGCCGGGCGTGCCGTCGCGGTTCAGGCCCATGTCGCCGGTGGCCACGCCTTTGACCGCACCGGCCTCGTCGTACAGGATCTCGGCGCCGGCGAAGCCCGGATAGACTTCCACCCCCAGCGCCTCGGCCTGCTCGCCCAGCCACTTGACCACGTTGCCCAGGCGCACGATGTAGTTGCCGTGATTGACGAAACAGTCCGGCAGCAGCCCGTTGGGCGTCTGCCGGGCGCCGGTCTCGGACAGGAACAGCACCTTGTCCTCGGTGACGGCCGTCCTGAGCGGTGCGCCCCGTTCCTTCCAGTCCGGGATCAGTTCGGTGAGCGCGCGCGGGTCCATCACCGCGCCCGACAGGATGTGGGCGCCGAGCTCGGCCGCCTTCTCGATCAGGCACACCGACAGTTCCCGGCCCCGCTCAGCCGCCAGTTGCTTCAGGCGGATCGCCGCCGACAGCCCGGCAGGCCCCCCGCCCACCACCAGCACGTCGAATTCCATCGAGTCGCGTTCCATTCTGTTCTCCTGTTGCCGAAGGCATGGTTCTTGTTCAAGCTGCGAAATGGGTTCAAGGGGGTTCAGGGTTCAGCCCAAAGGCTTAGTCTAAACTCCTCGCGAAATGCAGGGTGCGGCTGCGCAAAACATACGGATGCGTATGCTACATTACCCGGTCGGGTCGAACAAATAACAGGAGACAGCAGCATGAAGGAAGGGGCAAAGCTCATCCATACCTCCCGTATACCGGTGCGTTGGGGCGACATGGATGCCTATGGTCATGTCAACAACACGGTCTATTTCCGCTACTTCGAGCAGGCGCGCTGCGAGTGGATCGAGCAGATGGGTTTTCCGGTCAGCCCCAGGGAGGCAGCCGGGCCGGTGATCATCAATGCGAGCTGCACTTTTTTCGTGCCAGTCAATTATCCTGCCACTCTCGTCATCAGGATGCATGCGGGCGAACCGGGCCGCTCGAGCGTGATGACGTGGTATGAACTTTTCGTGGAAGGGCAGGACAAGCTTTACGCGGAAGGTGCGGCGAAGATCGTGTGGATGGACAACGCCACCGGCAGGTCCGTGCCCTTGCCCGAAGCGATCCGGGCGCTGTTCGACGCCGCCGCCGGCTGAAGCCGCAAGCGCAGGGCGTCGCGCGGCAGTATAGAACAACAAGCGGCGGCGCTTGCATGAATACTTGATCGGTGGTGAGGAGGCATCATGAATCCTGCAGACAACATGCCCTTGTGGGCACCTTCGCCGGAGCGCATCGCCTCGGCCAATGTCACCGCGTTCCGTGTTGCGGCGGAAAGGCGCTGGGGCGTTTCGCTGCCCGACTACGCTGCGCTTCATGATTGGTCGGTCGCGCATCCGGAGCAGTTCTGGGTCAGCGTCTGGGAAGACGGCGGCGTGATCGGCACGCGCGGCGAGCGGGTGCTGGTCGATGGCGAGCGCATGCCGGGGGCGAAATGGTTTCCGGATGCGCGGCTGAACTTTGCGCAGAACCTGCTGCGCTCGCGTGATGCCGGCGATGCCCTCGTGTTCTGGGGCGAGGACCGGGTGCAGAATCGCATGAGCCGCGGCGAGCTGTACCGCGCGGTGGCCCATTTCGCCGCCGCACTGCGCGAGCAGGGCGTGGTGGCGGGCGATCGCGTCGCCGCCTACATGCCCAACATGCCCGAGACGATCATCGTGATGCTGGCCGCGGCGAGCATCGGCGCGATCTTCACCTCGGCCTCGCCCGATTTCGGCGTGCAGGGCGTGCTCGACCGCTTCGGCCAGACCGAACCCAAGGTGCTGGTGGCCTGCGACGGCTATTACTACGGCGGCAAGACCATCGACGTGCTCGACAAGCTCGGCGAGATCGCCGGCCAGCTTCCCTCGCTGCAGCGCGTGGTGGTCGTGCCTTACGTGCATCGCGAACATGATCTGTCGCAGGTGGCGCATGCGCGCCTGTACGCCGACTTCATCGCGCCCTTCCATTTCGTCGACGACATCGCGTTCGCGCAGCTGCCTTTCGATCACCCGCTGTACATCATGTACTCCTCGGGCACCACCGGCGTGCCCAAGTGCATCGTGCATGGCGCCGGCGGCGCGCTGCTGCAGCACCTCAAGGAGCATCGCCTGCACTGCGACGTCAAGCCCGGCGACCGCGTGTTCTACTTCACCACCTGCGGCTGGATGATGTGGAACTGGCTGGTGTCCGGCCTGGCGGCCGGCGCCACGCTGCTGCTCTACGACGGCTCGCCCTTCGCCGGCGGCAATCATGTCCTTTTCGACTACGCCGACGCCGAAGGCATGACCCACTTCGGCACCTCGGCCAAGTTCATCGACGCCTGCGCCAAGTTCGGCCTCGAGCCGCGCGAAACGCACCGGCTCGAGACCCTGCGCGCGATGATGAGCACCGGCAGCCCGCTGGTGCCCGAAGGCTTCGACTACGTCTATCGCGAGATCAAGGCCGACTTGCAGCTGTCGTCCATCTCGGGCGGCACCGACATCATCTCCTGCTTCGTGCTGGGCAGCCCGGTATGGCCGGTGTGGCGCGGCGAGATCCAGTGCCGCGGCCTGGGCATGGCGGTGGACGTGTGGGACGACGACGGGCAGCCGGTGCGCGGCGAGAAAGGCGAGCTGGTGTGCACCAAGCCCTTCCCGGTGATGCCGCTGGGGTTCTGGAACGACGCCGACGGCAGCAAGTACCACGCGGCCTATTTCGATCGCTTCCCCAAGGTCTGGTGCCACGGCGACTTCTGCGAGATCACCGCCCACGGCGGCGTCGTCATCTACGGGCGTTCGGACGCCACGCTCAATCCGGGCGGGGTGCGCATCGGCACGGCGGAAATCTACCGCCAGGTCGAGAAGCTGGACGAAGTCGTCGAGAGCCTGGTGATCGGACAGGACTGGCCGCCGCAGAGTCCGGGCGACGTGCGCGTGGTGCTGTTCGTCAGGCTGCGCGAGGGCCTGGCGCTGGACGATGAACTGATCGGGCGCATCCGGCAGACGATCCGCGACAACACCACGCCGCGCCACGTGCCGGCCAAGGTGTTGCAGGTGAAGGACATTCCGCGCACCAAGAGCGGCAAGATCGTCGAGCTGGCGGTGCGCAACGTGGTGCATGGCCGCCCGGTGAAGAACCAGGAAGCGCTGGCCAACCCCGAGGCGCTGGCGCATTTCCGCGACCGGGACGAACTGGCTTCCTGACGAGGAGAAAGACATGCTGATGAACCGCGAAAAATCCGTACTGCTGATCGTCGACGTGCAGGAAAAGCTCGCGCCTGCCATCCACGATACCGAGCGCATCGAGGCCAATTGCGTATGGCTGGCGCGGGTGGCGGCGCGCATCGGCGTGCCGGTGGTCGTCACCGAGCATTTTCCCGAGAAGATCGGCGCTACGCTGGCTTCAGTGCGTGCGGCGACCGCCGATGCGCAATATGTCGTCAAGCAGTGCTTTTCGGCGCAAGCCGAGGGCCGCCTGGACGCAACCGCGGTGGAAGCGCGCCGGCAAGTCGTCGTCTGCGGCACCGAGGCCCACGTCTGCGTGCAGCAAACCGCGCTCGAGCTGCGCTGGGCGGGCAAGGAGGTGTTCATCGTCGCCGATGCCGCCGGCTCGCGCAATCCGGCCGATCGCGAGCTGGCCTTCGCGCGCATGCGCGCGCACGGTATCGAGATCGTGTCGCGCGAGATGGTCGCCTTCGAATGGCTGCAGCGTGGCGGCACCGAGCTCTTTCGCGAAGTGAGCCGGGATTTCATCCGCTGAGCTGACTGCGGGGGGGCATTCGTCAGGCGGATTTGCCGGCGTCATTTGAAGGAAATCGTTTTTCGGGGCTGAAGTGTCGCGGTGCGGCATGGCTGGGGAATGGCCCGAGCGTGGCTGTTCCGGGTCGTGCCGATCATCGATGCGGTGCTCGGCGCCGTGCTCTATCGCTGCATCGGCTGCGAGAAGAGGGTTTGAGGAAACGCCGGACGTAAGCGGCCCCTGCGCCATCCGCGCGGGCGGGCGCATGAATGGTGTTGTTGCAGTTGACCGTGGCCCGCCGGCGCGGCGTGCTGACTTCGGTCGAGCGGATCGGTTATCATCGCGCTTTCCCGCAGCACTGTTCCCATGACCAAATACGTCTTCGTTACCGGCGGTGTCGTGTCCTCCCTGGGCAAAGGCATCGCGGCGGCCTCATTGGGGGCCATCCTCGAGTCCCGTGGCATCAAGGTCACGCACCTCAAGCTCGATCCCTACATCAACGTCGATCCGGGCACCATGAGCCCGTTCCAGCATGGCGAAGTCTTCGTCACCGAGGACGGCGCCGAAACCGATCTCGACCTCGGCCACTACGAGCGCTTCACCAGCGCCAAGATGAGCAAGCGCAACAACTTCACCACCGGCCAGATCTACGAGTCGGTGTTGAAGAAGGAGCGACGCGGCGAGTACCTCGGCAAGACCGTGCAGGTCATCCCGCACATCACCGATGAGATCAAGGCCTACGTCAAGCGCGGCGCCGAAGGCGCCGACGTGGCGATCGTCGAAGTCGGCGGCACCGTGGGCGACATCGAATCGCTGCCCTTCCTCGAAGCCATCCGCCAGATGGGCTTCGAGGAAGGCCGCAACGGAACCTGCTTCATCCATCTGACGCTGCTGCCCTACATCCCGACCGCGGGAGAGCTGAAGACCAAGCCGACCCAGCATTCGGTCAAGGAACTGCGCGAGATCGGCATCCAGCCCGACATCCTGCTGTGCCGCGCGGACCGCTCCATCCCGGTGGACGAGCGGCGCAAGATCGCGCTGTTCTGCAACGTGATGCCCGAAGCGGTCATCGAATGCCTGGACGCCGACTCGATCTACAAGATTCCGGGCATGCTGCACGATCAGATGCTCGACCAGATCGTCTGCCACAAGCTCGACATCCTGGCCCGCGCGGCCGACCTGTCGGTGTGGGAAAAGCTGATCCATGCGCTGGAGAATCCGAAGCAGACGGTCAACATCGGCTTCGTCGGCAAGTACGTCGATCTCACCGAATCGTACAAGTCGCTGATCGAGGCGTTGAACCACGCCGGCATGCACACCGAGTCGAAGGTCAGGATCCACTACATCGACTCCGAGGACATCGAGCGCGACGGCTGCGGCGTGCTCGGCGCGATGGACGCCATCCTGGTGCCCGGCGGTTTCGGCAAGCGCGGTACCGAAGGCAAGATCGCGGCGATCCGCCATGCGCGCGAGAACAAAGTGCCTTATCTGGGCATCTGCCTCGGCATGCAGCTTGCCGTGGTCGAGTTCGCCCGCGACGTCGCCGGCATGGAAGGCGCGCATTCGACCGAATTCGCGCCCGACACCCGTTTCCCGGTGATCGGCCTCATCACCGAATGGAAGGACCGCAGCGGCAGGATCGAGAAGCGCAGCGAAGCGTCCGACCTCGGCGGCACGATGCGCCTGGGCGGCCAGCTCTGCCAGTTGAAGGAAGGCACGCTGGCACGCGAGATCTATGGCGCGGCCGAGATCATGGAGCGCCACCGCCACCGCTACGAAGTGAACAACACGCTGCTGGCCAGGCTCGAAGACAAGGGCCTGGTGGTGGCGGGCCGCGCACCGGCCACCGACCTGTGCGAGATGGTCGAACTGCCCACCGACGTGCATCCGTGGTTCGTCGGCTGTCAGTTCCACCCCGAATTCACTTCCAACCCGCGCAAGGGGCATCCGCTATTCACCGCCTATGTGAAGGCGGCGATCGCACGCAAGCAGGCCAGCGCCTGAAGGAGCGAAGCATGAAGCTGTGTGGTTTCGAAGTTGGCCTCGACAAGCCCGTCTTTGTCATTGCCGGTCCCTGCGTGGCCGAGTCCGAGCAGATATGCCTAGACATCGCCGGGCAGATGAAGGAAATCTGCGGCGAACTGGGCATCCCCTACATCTTCAAGGCCTCCTACGACAAGGCCAACCGCAGCTCGGGCAAGAGCTTCCGCGGCCATGGCATGGACAGCGGGCTGAAGATGCTCGAAGCGGTGAAGACGCAGCTCGGCCTGCCGGTGCTGACCGACGTCCATACCATCGAGGAAATCCCGGCCGTGGCGGCGGTGGTCGATGTGCTGCAGACGCCTGCCTTCCTGTGCCGCCAGACCGATTTCATCCATGCGGTGGCGGCCAGCGGCAAACCGGTGAACATCAAGAAGGGGCAGTTCCTCGCCCCGGGCGACATGAAGAACGTCGCCGACAAGGCGCGCGAGGCCAACGGCGGCGCCGACACCATCATGGTCTGCGAGCGCGGCGCCTCCTTCGGCTACAACAACCTCGTCTCCGACATGCGTTCGCTGGCGATCATGCGCGACACCGGCTGTCCGGTGGTGTTTGATGCCACCCATTCGGTGCAGTTGCCGGGCGGGCAGGGCACGGCCTCGGGCGGCCAGCGCGAGTTCGTGCCGGTGCTGGCACGCGCGGCGGTCGCGGTCGGCGTGGCGGGCCTGTTCATGGAAACCCATCCCGACCCGGCCAAGGCGCTGTCCGACGGCCCCAATGCCTGGCCGCTGCCGAAGATGAAGGCCTTGCTGACGACGCTGAAGGAGATCGACGCGCTGGTCAAGCGCGAAGGCTTTCTGGAAGCGACGCTTTGACAATGACTTGGGGGCCTGCAGTATCCGGATGGACTGATAAGCGCTATTGTGCGGCTGCGCCCACACGCTGGCGATCGGGCGCGAGCATCCTTTCTGTCGGATCATGCCCCTCCGTGACCGATTTGAATCATTCCGTAGCGACAACAGGAGATAAAAAAACATGAGCGCAATCGTTGATGTGATCGCCCGCGAGATTCTCGATTCTCGCGGCAACCCGACCGTCGAAGCCGACGTGTTGCTGGAGTCCGGCGTGATGGGCCGCGCCGCCGTGCCCTCGGGCGCGTCCACCGGCTCGCGCGAGGCGATCGAACTGCGCGACGGCGACAAGTCGCGTTTCCTCGGCAAGGGCGTGCTGCGTGCGGTCGAGAACGTGAACACCGAGATCGCCGAAGCCATCATCGGCCTCGACGCCGAAGACCAGTCCTTCATCGATCGCACGCTGATCGAACTCGACGGCACCGAGAACAAGTCGCGTCTGGGCGCCAACGCCATGCTGGCGGTGTCGATGGCAGTGGCCAAGGCCGCCGCCGAGGAGTCCGGCCTGCCGCTGTACCGCTACTTCGGCGGCTCCAGCCCGATGGTGATGCCGGTGCCGATGATGAACGTCATCAACGGCGGCGAGCATGCCAACAACAGCCTCGACATCCAGGAATGCATGATCATGCCGGTGAGCATGACGAGCTTCCGCGAAGCCCTGCGCTGCGGCGCCGAAATCTTCCAGAACCTGAAGAAGATCGTCGATGCCAAGGGCTACCCGACCACCGTCGGCGACGAAGGCGGCTTCGCTCCCAACGTGTCCGGTACCGAGGAGGCGCTGAACCTGATCCAGGAAGCCATCATCGCCGCCGGCTACGTGCCCGGCCAGGACGTGCTGCTGGCGCTCGACTGCGCCGCCTCCGAGTTCTACAAGGACGGCAAGTACGAACTGAAGGGCGAGGGCCTGTCGCTGAGCGCCGAAGGCTTCACCGACTACCTCGCGACCCTGTGCGACAAGTTCCCGATCGTGTCGATCGAGGACGCGATGGCCGAAGGCGACTGGGACGGCTGGAAGCTGCTGACCGAGCGTCTGGGCAACAAGGTGCAGCTGGTGGGCGACGACCTGTTCGTGACCAACACCAAGATCCTGGAGCAGGGCATCGAGCAGGGCGTGGCCAACTCGATCCTGATCAAGATTAACCAGATCGGCACCCTGACCGAGACCTTCGCTGCCGTCGAGATGGCCAAGCTGGCCGGCTATACCGCGGTGATCTCGCACCGTTCGGGCGAAACCGACGATTCGACCATCGCCGACATCGCCGTCGGCCTGCGCGCGATGCAGATCAAGACCGGCTCGCTGTCGCGCTCGGACCGCATCTCGAAGTACAACCAGCTGCTGCGCATCGAGGAAGACCTGGGCGACACCGCCTTCTACCCGGGCAAGCGCGCGTTCTACAACCTGCGCTGAGCAGGGTGCCGAACCGAGACTGAAGCATGCGCGAGGCCGGTGGACGATCCGCCGGCCTTTGTCGTGCACGCTCCGACCATTTCCCGAACATGCGCTGGCCCATCCTGATCCTGCTCGCCCTCGTCGTGCTGCTGCAGTACCCGCTCTGGTTGGGGAAGGGCGGCTGGCTGCGGGTATGGGAAGTCGACCGCCTGCTGCAGGCGCAGCGCGCCGAGAACCTGAGGCTCGAACAGCGCAACGCCGGCCTCGATGCCGAAGTGCGCGATCTCAAGTCGGGCAACGAGGCGATCGAGGAGCGGGCGCGCTTCGAACTCGGCCTGACCCGGCCGGAAGAAATCTACGTGCAGGTGCCGCAGAAATGAAATCCTGCGCCGGCAAGCCCGCACGGCGCGAAGAAAACCGAACGGAAGCCGGGCACAAGGGCTCGCGCCGGTAACCTGCATGCCCGCCGCCGGGCATGGACCGCAACCTCAATTCAAGGCGATCAGCGTTCGCGCACCGTCGATGCGCGGCGCGAAGTAGCGGTTGTCCAGCCTTTCCACGCGGACGCTGCCGCGGCTGGATGGCGCATGGATGAAGCGGCCGTCGCCGATGTAGATGCCCATGTGCGAATGGCGGCGCTTCAGGGTGTTGAAGAACACCAGGTCGCCGGGCTGGAGCTGGCTGAGCTTGATCGGCCGCGTACGATCGGCGATCTGGGCCGCGTTGTGCGGCAGGCGCCTGCCGCTGATGTTCTCGACGATCCAGGCCACCATGCCGCTGCAGTCCAGGCCCGCTTCGGGGTTGCGTCCGCCGAAGCGGTAGCCGGTGTCGAGCAGGCCGAGCGCGAACAGCACCATTTCCTGCGCATGAGTCTCGTCTTCGAGGGTGAAGTACCGGCCCTGGTCGGGCTGGGTGATGGGCGCATCCGTGGTCGCGCGCGGACCGGGAGCGGGCGTCGAACTGCAGCCGGCGAGGAGGGCTGCGGCGAGCGCGATGATGCCGGCAAGGCGGATGTCTGGCAGCATGGCCGGGCGCGGAGCAGGTGTCGATGCATGTTCCATGCGCGCAAACATAATCGAGCCGGCCCGTCGCGTCCAGTGCGGCAGCCGGCAGTGGCAGGTCTGGCCTGTCTCAGTCCAGCAATTCGATGCGGCCGTTGATATTGACTGCCAGTTCGCTCTCGCCGCCTTCGAGCGGCGCCGGCGCATGTGCCGCTTCGGCCATCATCGCCGGCGCGGCCTGCATGCGATACCTGATCGGCGGCAGGCCGCCGCTGTCGCCGATCGACATATGCACGATGCGGTATTGCTTGCCGAGGGTCTTGGCGATCAGCGCCGCGCGCTGCTCGAAAGCCTGGATCGCGCTGACGGTGGCTTCCTCTTCCGCCTTGCGCCGGGTCTCGGGCGCGGGCTGCATGGCGACGCCCGACAGGGCCAGGTCCGACTGCAGCCTGCCGATCAGCTCCGACAGCACGCCGAGATCCCGGCTCTCGACGCGGATCTCCGAGCGCATGCGCCACGATTCGATCTTCCCCTGGCCGTTCTTCGCATACACCGGCCAGGTCGATACGCCGCCGGACTGGGCTTTCACGCTGGCAAAGCCGCGCGCCAGCTCGAGCGCCTTGCTGATACGCTGGTTGATTTCCTTCGCCAGCACGGCGGTATTCTTTCCGTTGCTTTCGGCATAGAGCGTGGCGATGCCGAGGTCGTTCGGCGCTGCCTGGCTTGCATTCGCGGAGAACTCGATGGTCTGCTGTTGGCGGGCGTCCTGCCCGGGGGCGGCAAGCGCGACGGCTGAGGCAAGCGGTGAGACGAGGGCGGCGCCGAGGATGATGCTGGGCCAGAGGCGAAGAGACATGGGCGAACTCCCGGGAGTGATGATCGATGAATGGCCGGCGCGTGCAGCGATGGCGCGCATGCGCCCGCCGTGATGGATGGGATGTCCGGTATACCGCAATTCGCCGCCTGGCGGGGCAGGCGGGTGTAAGTGTGCATTGCCCGACGATTGCCGGCGTTCGGCGCGCCTGCACAGCCGCCTGATTGACCCGCGCGTGGTGTGGAGGCAAGCTTCCCGGCTTTTGCCGCCTGCATCATGAATCCACGACTCGTCGGCGCACTCTGCGTGGCGCTTTCGGCAGCATCGTTCGGCGCGATGGCGATCTTCGCACGCCAGGCCTATGCCGGCGGCGCAGACGTGACGGCCGTGCTGCTGCTGTGCTTCGCGATCGCCATCGTATGCACGGTGGTGGCGATGCTCGGCCTGTTCGTCGGCATCTGCCACCTGGGGGCGGCCGATGCGGCAACCCTGTCGACCTTGGAGCCCGTGGTGACGATCGTGTTGGCGGCGATCTTCCTGGGCGAGGCGTTCACGCCCTTGCAGATCCTCGGCGGTGCGATCGTGCTGACCGCCGTGGTCTGGCTGGCCCGGACCGGCGGGCAACTGCCGGCCTGAGGCCTGGTGCTCAGGCCGGCGGCTGGCCGAGTACCGCCGCGGGGTCGATCGCCCGCAGTTCGGTCTTGTAGCGGGCTGCGTTCTCGACGTAGTGGCGGGCGTTCCACTTCAGGTGCTCGATCTCGGCATCGGAAAGCTGGCGGATCACCCGGCCGGGCGAGCCGACGACCAGCGAACGGTCGGGGATGGCCTTGCCCTCGGGGATCAGCGCGTTGGCGCCGATGATGCAGTTCCTGCCGATGACCGCGTTGTTGAGGATCACGGCATTGATGCCGATGAGGCTGCCGTCGCCGATGGAGCAGCCGTGCAGCATCGCCATGT
The DNA here is from genome assembly GCF_048398245.1 of Thauera butanivorans. NCBI lineage: Bacteria > Pseudomonadati > Pseudomonadota > Betaproteobacteria > Rhodocyclales > Zoogloeaceae > Thauera > Thauera butanivorans. The sequence continues at coordinate 2,865,922 of NZ_CP183038.1, read as the reverse complement.
GGCCGATGGTGACGTCCGCGCCGATGGTCAGCGGCACGCCGTCGTCGGTATGCAGCACCGAGCCGTCCTGGATGTTGCTGCCGTCGCCGATCCTGATCGGATCGTTGTCGCCGCGAATCACCACGTTGTACCAGATGCTGACGTCGCGGCCGGCCTCCACCGCGCCGACCACGGTCGCATTGTGGGCGATCCAGGATCCTTCGCCGAAACGGGGCGTGCGATCGCCCAGGGCGTAGATGCTCATGTGTGTTTTCTCGCTCTCTCTGGCTGCCGGCCAATGCCGACGCTCGGGGGGCGCATCATAGCAAGCGCATCCGGCGCTGCAAACCACTCCGGGGGCCGGCAATGTCCCTGATCCTGCGGGGAATTCCCCATCCGGATCCCCGACTGCCTTGGCGCTTTCCCCCTCTGCGGTGCTAGCATGCGAGTCGCAAACGGATATCCTTCATGCTCAGTTACCGCCACGCCTTTCATGCCGGCAACCACGCCGACGTCCTGAAACACACCCTGCTGCTCGAGCTGCTGTCCTATTTCAACCGCAAGGACAAGCCCTGGCATTACATCGACACCCATGCGGGCGGCGGCTGCTACGCGCTCGACAGCGAGCAGGCCGGCAAGACCGCCGAGCATGTCGATGGCGTCGGCCGCATCTGGAACCGGGCGGACCTGCCCGAGCCGCTGGCCGCCTACCGTGCGGCGCTGGCACAGTTCAATCCCCATGGCCGCCTGCTGTTCTATCCGGGCTCGCCCGCTCTGGCGATGACGCTGGCGCGGCCGCAGGATCGGCTGCGCCTGTTCGAGCTGCATCCGGCCGATTTCGACTCCCTGGCACGCACTTTCGCCACCGAGGCCGAGCGCGTGCAATGCCGCAAGGCGGACGGCTTCGGTGCGCTGAAGAGCCTGCTGCCGCCGCCTTCCCGCCGTGCCGTGGTGCTGATCGATCCGCCTTACGAAGTCAAGGACGACTATCGCCATGTGGTCGATTGCCTCAGGGATGCGATGCGGCGCTTCCCGACCGGCACTTACGCAGTGTGGTACCCGATGCTCGCACGTCCGGAAGCGCGCAGGCTGCCGGAGCGGCTGGCGGAGCTGGGTGCCGGCAGTTGGCTCGACGTCCGCCTGGCGGTGCGCCGGCCGCCGCGCGAGGGCTTCGGCATGTTCGGCAGCGGCATGTTCATCGTCAATCCGCCTTGGGTATTGCCCAAGCTGCTCGAATCGACGATGCCCTGGCTGGTGGAGGCGCTGGGCGTCGACGATGGTGCCGGTTTCGACCTGGAGCACCGCATCGAATGAAGCCGCATCGAACGGGAGAGGGTCGGCTGGACCGCCTGCGCGACGAGCTGCGCCGCTTCGCCGCCGAGCGCGACTGGGACCAGTTCCATACGCCCAAGAATCTCGCGATGGCGCTGGCCGGCGAAGCCGGCGAGGTCATCGAGCATTTCCAGTGGCTGACCCCCGAGCAGTCCGCCAAGCTGGATGTTGCGACGCGCAACGAAGTGGCGGAAGAACTGGCGGACGTCCTGCTCTATCTCGTCCGCCTGGCCGATGTGCTGGAGATCGACCTGGCAGGGGCCGCGGTGCGGAAGATGGCAATCAATGCCGTGCGCTATCCGGTGGACAAGGCGCGGGGGCGGGCCGACAAGCACGATCGGCTGTAATGGCCGGCGCGGGTGGTGTTGCACCGATGCTGCGCCGCAGCGTGATCGGCGGTGGAGGGACTCACAAGGAGTTTGGGCGCTTGTCGATTTTCTGAAACAATGGCGCCTTTCCATTTCGGATCACTTGGCGTGGACCTGAAACACATCAGCGAAATTGAACGAGCAACGCATCGTGGCCGGGGAGAAGTGCTTCGCCTGGGCATCGGCCTGCTCTTCATCGTCGGCGTCATGTTCTATGCCGCGATGCGCGGCGGTGGCGGCGACGGCAGCCTGATCCTCGTCATGGCGGCCATGATCGGCGGCTACATGGCGATGAACATCGGCGCCAACGACGTCGCCAACAACGTCGGTCCGGCCGTCGGCTCCAAGGCGATGAGCCTGGCCGGTGCCCTGGTCATCGCCGCCGTCTTCGAGGCGGCTGGTGCGCTGATCGCCGGCGGCGAAGTCGTCGGTACCATCCGCAGCGGCATCATCGACCCCGAACTCATCACGGATTCCGATACGTTCGTCTGGATCATGCTGGCGGCGCTGCTGGCCGGCGCGCTGTGGCTGAACATCGCCACCGCGGTCGGCGCGCCGGTGTCGACGACGCATTCGATCGTCGGCGCGGTGCTCGGCGCCGGCATCGCCGCCGAAGGCATGGACATCGTGGCCTGGTCGACGATGGGCAACATCGTCGTCAGTTGGGTGGTGTCGCCGGTGCTGGGCGGCGTGTTCGCCGCCGCCTTCCTGTATCTGGTCAAGCGCAGTATCACCTATCAGACCGACATGGCGGCGGCGGCGCGCAGGACGGTGCCGATGCTGGTCGGCCTGATGGCCTGGACTTTCGGTACCTACCTGATCCTGAAGGGCCTGAACCGTGTGTGGTCGGTCGGTTTCGGCGAGGCGGTGGTCTATGGCCTGATGATCGCCGTGCCGATCTTCCTGCTGACCAAGCGCTCGATGAACGGGCGCGGCATGCAGCTCGCCAACACCAAGCAGAGCGTCAACCGCTTGTTCACCGTGCCGCTGATCTCGGCCGCGGCGCTGCTGAGCTTCGCCCACGGTTCCAACGACGTGTCGAACGCGGTCGGCCCGCTTGCCGCGATCGTCGATGTCATCACCAGCGACGGCGTGATGCACAAGTCGGCGCCGATCCCGACCTGGGTGATGATGGTGGGCGCGCTCGGCATCGCGCTCGGCCTGGCGCTGTTCGGGCCGAAGCTGATCCGCACCGTCGGCAGCGAGATCACCGAGCTCGACCAGATGCGCGCCTACTGTATCGCCATGGCAGCGACGCTGACCGTGATCGTCGCCAGCCAGTTCGGCCTGCCGGTCAGCTCGACGCACATCGCCGTCGGCGGCGTGCTCGGCGTCGGTTTCCTGCGCGAGTACCTGAAGAGCAACTACGACCGCATGCTGGCGGAGATCAAGGCGCATCACCCGGAAGGCGACCTGGCCGCGATCGAGGCCTTTGTCGCCCGCTTCGAGAAAGCCTCGATCGAGGAGAAGGGCGAGATGCTGCGCGACCTCAAGCAGCGCTCGAAGAAGGCCGAGGATCCGGCACACTTCTCCAAGGTCGAGCGCAAGGGCTTGCGCAAGGTCTATCGCCGCGAACTGGTGAAGCGCTCGCAACTGATGCGCATCGCCGCCGCCTGGGTCATCACGGTGCCGGCGTCGGCGCTGATGGCGGCGATGCTGTTCTTCATGATCCGCGGCATGATGCTGCCGTGATCGCCGCTACCCGCTGCAGATGAGTTTTGCCGAGCTGATGGCGGTGCTGGGGCTCGGCGGCGGCGTCTGGTTCTGGTTCGACAGCCTGAAGGCGCGCGAGGCCGGGCTGGAAGCGGCGCGGCGTGCCTGCCTGCGCGAGGGGCTGCAGTTTCTGGACGAGACCGTCGTCGGCCATGGCATCAGGCTCGCACGCAACGACGAAGGGCATGTGGTGCTGCGCCGCGGCTTCGATTTCGAGTATTCGCTGTCGGGCGACGACCGCTATCGCGGCTCGGTGCTCATCGAAGGGCGCGAGGTCGTGCTGGTCGATACCGCGCAGCACCGCATCCGCGTGCTGCACCCGCACTGATGCCGTCTAGCCCGAAATCGCGCGCAGGAATTCGCTGCGGGCCTGGGGCGAGCGCTCGAATTCTCCGCTGAAAGCCTGGGTCACGACGCGTTCGTCGCCGCGCCGGTCCTCGCCCAGCAACAGGCAGAGCTGTTCGGCCTCGATCACGCAAGCCGCACCCGCAGCCTTGCCGTGCCGCAGCAGCGCGTCGGCGATGTCGCGCGTCATCCACTCCTGGTAGGTGAAGCGGTGGCCGATCGCGTCCACCAGGCGGGCGATGCGGCCGAAGCCGTGCAGGCGCCCGTCCGGAATGTAGGCGACGTGGGCAACGCCGCGGAAGGGCACGAGGTGGTGAGGGCAGACGCCATGGACGGCGATGCCGCGCACCACCACCATGTCGCGGCGCTCGTCGGCGAAGCCGTCGCCCAGCACTTCGGCCGGATCCAGTTCGTAGCCGCCGAGCAGGCGCCGCTGCCACAGTTCGCGCACGCGCTGCGCGGTGCGGCCGGTATGGGAGGAATGCGGATCGATGCCGCAGGCGCGCAGCAGGTCGTCGATCGCGCGTTCGAAGGCGGGGGCGTCGAAGGCGCCGGTCCGTGCGATGCCGATCGTGTCGGGCGGTGCCGGCGAGGGCTCTTCGTGCGCGTCATGGTCGTGTGGGTGCATCAGGCGTTCCATGCATGTCGCGGCTGGTGGGCAGGCCATGATACGCGGATCGCCCGCCAGCGTCGCCGTGGCAGCATCCGGAAAGCGGGAAAGCGCTCAGGCGATGAAGACCGGGTCCGAGAACACCAGCGTGCCGTCCTTGCGCATCATCAGATTGTTGGCGTTCAGGATGTCGGGCAGGACCTGGTATTCCTCGACGAAGTCCGACAAGGCCTTGAGTGCCCTGTCCAGCTTGTCGCTGGCGAATGGGTTCAGCGTCATGTCGTACAGCGCGATCCGGCCCATGTCGGCGCCGAGCTTGCCCCATTGCTGGCAGGCCGACCAGTAGGTGTCGATCAGGCGCAGCGCGAGCGCTGCCGCAGGCGAGCCGTCGGCCAGCGGATAGAGCTTTTCCATCTCGATCAGATGCAGCGGATAGCCGGACTGCGCACGGCCGATGATGCCGTGGTCGGCATGGATGACGGGGAAATGCTCGCCGCGCGGACGGTCGTCGGCGGTGTAGAGAAAGTAGTCGGCGGGCGAGCTGACGATCTTGTAGACCCGCTCGCCGTCGCCCTTGTCGAGCACGATCGAATATTCGCCACGGCCGATTTCCTCCTTGCCGTCGAGCAGTGGATGCGCCGGAACGGGGTCCGGCAGCACGATACTGGTTCGACCGAGCTGTGCCCGGGCTGCGGTGATATCGATCGTGGCGATCATGGCGATGCTCCGTGCTTACGCCATGATGTTATACCCGGCATCGACGAAATGCACCCCGCCACTGACCAGCCGCCCGGCGTCGGAAACGAGGAAGGCGGTCAGTGCGCCGATGTCCTCGGGCGTGACCAGGGCATGCATCGGCGAGCGCTCGACCGCGGCGGCCATCAGGCCGTCGAAGCCGGCGATGCCCGAGGCGGCGCGGGTCATCAGCGGGCCGGGCGACACGGCATTCACGCGGATGTTCTTGGCGCCGAGCTCGGCCGCCATGTAGCGGGTGGCGGCTTCGAGCGCGGCCTTGCACAGGCCCATCACGCCGTAGTTGGGGATGACCTTTTCCGAGCCGAGGTAGGTCATCGTCACCAGTGCGCCGCCGCCGGCCTTCTCGAGCAGCGGCTCGGCCTTCTTGGCGAGGCGGACGAAGGAGTGGGTCGATACGTCCATCGCCAGCGCGAAGCCGTCGGCCGAAGTGTCGACCACGCGGCCGTGAAGGTCGTCGCGCTTGGCGAAAGCCATGCTGTGCACGGCGAAGTCGAGCTTGCCGTGGCGGGCCTCGATTTCGGCGAAGGCGGCATCCATGGTCTCGGGCCGGGTGACGTCGAGCAGGAACGCGTCCTCGACGCCGAGGCGGTGGATCACCGGCTCGATGAAGGCGCGGGTCTTTTCGTTCTGGTAGGTGATGATCAGCTTGGCGCCGGCCTGGGCGCAGGCTTCGGCCACGCCGGTGGAGATGGATTTCTCGTTGGCGATGCCGGTGATCAGGCCGACCTTGCCTTGCAGATCGATGATGGGAGCCATGTGTAGTCCTCGCAGTAGGGTTTTTGTTCAATGCGGTTTTTTTGCGGTGCAAAATCACCTGCCCGCACAGGGTGCGGCAACTTTCTTTCGATGATTCGTGACGAAAGCGGCAGGTGCTGGCGCCTTGGATTGGAGTATATTCCGCATTGCAGCAATCCAGAACCGCTGCCATGCGTCCAAATCGCAAAGAGAGTGCAACATGACACGCAATACATACATCTTCATGGACTTCGATGGCGTCACCCACCCTTGGGGCGAAGTCGAGGACTTTCGCTGCCTGCCGCTGATCGAGGCGGTGCTGCGGGAGTTCGAAGAGGCGCGCGTGGTCATCGCCTCGGACTGGCGCATGCTGTTCTCGATGCAGAAACTGCTGACCCGTTTCGCCGAGGACATCCGTCCCCGCATCGCCGGCGCCACGCCGCACATGCTGCCCAAGAGTGGTACCGAACTGCATGGCCTGCGCGAGCGCGAAGCGATGCTGTGGCTCGCCCAGCACGAGGCGGATCATCGCAGTGCCGCGTGGTGTGCGCTGGACGACGCGCCGGGAAACTGGATGACCCGCTCGCGCCTGCTGCTGACCGATTTCAAGCGCGGCTTCACCGAAGAGGACGCCGCGGCGCTGCATCGCATGCTGCGGAACTTCCGCGAGGGGACCGCCGAGAGTGTCGGTTTTCGCGCTGGCGCGGCTGCACCGGTGTCATTGTGGGCGGCGCGCAGCATCGCCTGAGCGCCGCCGCGGGCTGCCATGGCCCGCATGCAACTGGCCCGATTTGATTCGAGCGCTATCGCTGTGCACAATGGGCGCCCATTTCTGCCGATGGTAGCCCCCATGAGCGCGAACGATGCCGCGATTCCTCCCGACCCTCTCGCTGTCCATGCCGACGGCGGCAGCCAGCGCCAGGCCGCGCAGATGGCGCAGGAAGCCTTTGCCCGCGTGTTCCGCCTCAGCGTCGGTGAAAGCGATGAGGTCCGCCTGAAAGGCGTTGCCCAGCTGCAGCGGGAACTGGATGGCTGGGCGTGTGCCGGCGATGGCGACGAGGCCCGCGCCTTGCGGCGGGCCTTGCTGCTGTCCGGCATGGACCAGTGGGGCGTGGCGTGGAGCCAGGCTTTCGGCCTGGTGTCCATCCCCGGCCTGACCGAACTCATCGGCAGCCTGCGGACCGGGCTCGGAGTCGAGGACGAGGCGCGCTTCCTGCGCCAGTTCGAGGCCATCGGCCAGGCCGAGGAGAACGCCATCGACTTCAAGGTCGAACTGCGGCGGGGCATCCACCTTGCGCTATGGCATTCGTCCATCGCCACCGAGGATCGCGACGAGGCCTTGCGCCTTGCCGCGCAGCTCGGCGGCCGCCTGCTCGGCCTGATGATGCGCGAGATGCCGCTGGCCGGCTGGCGGCTGGTGGCCGATACGCTGGCCTTCATCCAGATCCGCTGCCTGGCCGACGGCCTCGCTGCCGAAGGTGCGGGGCAGGAAGCCACCCAGGCCTTGTTCGGCGCGCTGGCGCGCGAGCTGCCGCAGGAGCAGCGCGACAGGGTGATGGCGCATGCCGCGCGTGCCGTCATCGCCTGGCAGCAGGCCAGCCGTCCGCCGGAACAGATGCACTGATGGCGCTCAAGGCGACGATCTTCAAGGCCGGCATCCAGATCGCGGACATGGATCGCGGCCACTATGCCGACTACGGCCTGACGCTTGCCCGCCATCCGTCCGAGACCGACGAGCGGATGATGGTGCGGCTGCTGGCCTTCGCGCTGTTCGCCGATCCGGCGCTGGGCTTCGGCAAGGGCTTGTGCGTGGACGACGAGCCGGACCTGTGGCGCAAGGACCTGACCGGCGCGATCGAGTGCTGGATCGACGTCGGCCAGCCCGACGAGAAATGGGTGCGCAAGGCCTGCGGACGGGCGGACGAGGTGATCGTGCTCGCCTACGGCCGCGCGCTGGACGTATGGTGGAACGGCGTGCGCGAGAAACTGGCGCGCCAGCCTTCGCTGCAGGTCATCGAGCTGGCACGCGAGGCGAGCGGCGAACTGGCGAAACTGGCCGAGCGCACGATGCGCCTGCAGTTCAGCATCCAGGACGGCCACGTCTGGGTGACCAACGGTCGCGATAGTGTGTCCATCGAACCCCGCTTCCTGCTGGGCGGCGGCCAGGCCTGACCGGCGTGCCGATGCGCGGCGGATGAATTCCCCGCGTACGCCTTTTGCAGCATGCGCGGGTGAAGAACGCCGGGCAGGGTGCTGCCGATCCTGCGCGGCCGAATACCCGCGGCAGGCGCGCTTCAGCCAAGGGCCTGGAGAAAGCGCTTGATTTCGGCCGCCGCCGCGTCCGGTGTCTCCTGCATGAAGCAGTGCCCGCCCGGCACCAGTTGCTCGCGTATTGCCGGGTTGCCCGCGCACCAGCGCGCGATGCTCTTGGCGGCGAAAGGGTAGCTGCGATCGCCGCGCAACACCAGCGTGGGGGTACGTACCCGTGCCAGCGAGGACCACAGGCGGCGGGGATAGGAGCCGAAGATCTCGGCTTCGCGGCTGGGCCGGCACTTGAGTTCGACGCCGCCTGCCGGACTTTCACGCAGGGCGTGGTCGACGTAGGCTTGCAGCGCGTCCTCGTGCCAGCCGCGGAACATGCCGCGCTCCTGCAGCCCGAGGTAGGCGGCGGTGCGGTCCGGCCAGTGGTGGCGGCGCTTGCGTGCGCGGCTGGCGAGCGTGTTGCGCGACAGCAGGCCGACGACGTCGGACAGTGCCATCAGGCCGATCATCGCCGGCGGGAACAGCACCGGATCGAGCAGCACTGCACCACGCGCGAACAGATCCGGCTCGCGGGCCAGCATCAGGCAACTGATGACACTGCCGAAGCTGTGGCCGACGGCGTAGGCCGGCACATCGCCGAACTGTGCCAACTGCGCCCGCCAGGCCTCGGCGGCGAATTCCGCGGTCCGGTTCCAGCCGTGGAAACGGCCGCCCTGGTCGCTGTCGCCATGACCCTGGATGTCGGACAGGAAGAGATCGAAGTCTTCCGCCAGGCGCTCCAGCATCGGCGCATAGGTCAGCCCGCAATAGCCGTTGCCGTGCAGGAAGTGGATCACCGGGCGGCCGGAGGGCGGGCTGTGTTGCCCGCGCAGGGTGAATCCGGCCGTGGTGGTGTGATGCCAGGGCTGCAGCTTCATGCTTGGTCCAGCGTTCATGTCGGGTAGGCGGCACGGCTGCTGAGCGCCTCAGTGGCCCGGGCGTCGATGCGGAGCAGGGTGTCCGGGCCGAGTGCCGCCAGTGGTTCAGCTTTCCCTGCGTTTGCGGGGCTTGCCCGCGCCGTGCGAGGCTGGGCGCGGCGTGTCGGCGGGGCGACTGAAGTTGCGGTGGTGGCCACCGGCGTCCGGGCGCGACGGACCATGGTCTTGCCGCTGCTGGCCGTCCGACGAGCGCTCGCGTGCCTTCCAGTCGCCTTTCGGGTAGCCGCCTGTCGGTCTGGATTCGCGGCGCTCGAAGCCGCCTGGTTTGCGCTCCTGTTTGTTGTCGCGCCAACCGCCGTCGTCGCGCGGCGGGCGGCGGCGTTCCGGCGTGGCGGCGGCTTCGGCCGCCGACAGCGCACGGATATTCAATTGCATCTGCCGCACGCGGGTGCGCTTCAGGGTGTCCATCAGCTCGGCCGGCAGGTTGGCCGGCAGCTCGACGGTGGAGAAATCGTCGAACAGATGGATCTGGCCGATGAAGCGGCCTTCGATGCCGCCTTCGTTGGCGATCGCGCCGACGATCTCCTTCGGGCTGGCGCCCTGGTTGCGGCCGACTTCGATGCGATAGCGCACCAGTGCGCCGTCGGCGAAGGCACGGCGGCGGGCAAGGATCTCGTCGCGGTTGGGGCGGGGCGTGCGTTCGCGCGGCGCGCCGGTGGTGAAATGCTCGTCGCGCGGCGGCCGGCCGCCGCTGCCCGGCTGGGCGGTGGCCAGATCCCAGCCGCGGCCGGCCTGCTCGATCAGCAGCGGCCGATCGCGCTGGGCGAGATAGGCGAGCGCGGCGGCGATCTCATGCACGTCCAGCTCGTTCTCGTCGGCGAGGTTGTTGACCACGTCCATGTAGAAACCCAGTTCCTGCTCCGCGGCCGTCTCGACCACCGTGCGCTTGAACTGCGCCACGCGCAGGTTGGTCACTTCCTCGCTGCTCGGCAGCGCGATCGGCGTGATCGGCTGGCGGGTGGCGCGCTCGATCATCTTCAGCATGCGCGTCTCGCGCGGCGCGACGAACAGGATCGCGACGCCTTCGCGGCCGGCGCGGCCGGTGCGGCCGATCCGATGCACATAGGCCTCGGTGTCGTAGGGAATGTCGTAGTTGATGACGTGGCTGACGCGCGGCACGTCGATGCCGCGCGCGGCGACGTCGGTGGCGATGACGATGTCGAGCGCGCCGCTCTTCAGCTGCTCGATCACGCGCTCGCGCAGGCCCTGGGTCATGTCGCCGTTCAGCGCTGCCGCTGCATAGCCGCGTGCGGCGAGCTTGTCGGCGAGTTCCTCGGTGGCGATCTTGGTGCGCACGAAGACGATTGCGGCATCGAAGCTTTCCTCGGCGTCGAGGATGCGGGTCAACGCGTCGAGTTTGTCGACGCCGCGCACCAGCCAGTAGCGCTGGCTGATCTTCGCCACCGTGGCGGTGGCGGCGCGGATCCTGATTTCTTCGGGCTCGCGCAGATGGCGGCGGGCGACGTCGCGGATCGCGTGCGGCATCGTCGCCGAGAACAGCGCGGTCTGGCGTTCTGCCGGCGTGTGCTCGAGAATCCATTCGACGTCGTCGATGAAGCCCATGCGCAGCATTTCGTCGGCTTCGTCGAGCACGATCGCCTTCAGCGCGTCGAGCTTCAGGCTCTCGCGCTCGAGGTGGTCCATGACGCGGCCGGGCGTGCCGACGATGACCTGGGCGCCGCGCGACAGCTGGCGCAGCTGCACCACCATGCTCTGGCCGCCGTAGATCGGCAGCACATGGAAGTTCTTCAGGTGGTGCGCATATTTGGCGAAGGCTTCGGCGACCTGGATGGCCAGTTCGCGGGTCGGTGTCAGCACCAGCACCTGCGGCCGGCTGTCGGCCAGATCGAGACGGGCCAGCATCGGCAGCGCGAAGGCGGCGGTCTTGCCGGTGCCGGTCTGGGCTTCACCGAGGATGTCGCGCCCGGCCAGCAGTTGCGGAATGCAGGCGGCCTGGATCGGCGAGGGTGTTTCGTAGCCGACTTCGGCCAGCGCGGAGAGGATGGGCGCGGGAAGGTCGAGATCGGTGAAGCGCAGCGTCTCCCGCGAGGCGGGCTCGTGGCTGGGAGATTCGTTGGGAACGGTGTCGGTCATGGCAGTCGAGCCGCGTTGGCGGCAATGGGCAGCGATGCTGCGAAGTCGCGATTATCGGCGAATCCGGCGCAGCAAACGAGTGAGGCGGCGTAAAGGGGTGTGAAGCGGGGGTATACGGGGGAGCGGGGCGCGACAGGCGGCCGTGCTTGCCGCGACCTCCTGGTGCAGCGCCTGGAGGGTGTTGGTGCCTTGCAGCAGAAAAGCAAAAAACGCGGCGCAAGGCCGCGTTTCGTCTTGAATCGATCGACGTCGCCGACGTCGAAGCGATTACAGCGGGCGGATGTTGGCCGCCTGCAGGCCCTTCGGGCCGGTCTTGACTTCGAATTCGACGCGCTGGTTTTCAGCCAGGCTCTTGAAACCCTTGCTCTGGATTTCGGAGAAGTGGGCGAACAGGTCGTCGCCGCCGTTTTCCGGGGTGATGAAGCCGAAGCCCTTGGCGTCGTTGAACCACTTGACGGTACCGGTTTGAGTGCTCATTTGCGTTCCATATAAAAAATGACTGGGCATGCGCCCCAAAATGCAGGAACGATCAAGAAACGTAATCCAGAGGAATCAGACCGGCACGCGTTCTTGTAGAACACGCTGGACAACCACCAGAACAACCACTGCTTGAATCGACTGCGAGCCGCACGATACACCGTTTCCGGGGCATGGGGAATTTATTTTGCGTGCCGGGCGAAAAAAATTTCTGCCGGAGAGGGCGCGCGGAGAACGGGCAGGTGGCGCCTGAAATTGTTGTGCATTGCATCATGCAGGGCGCGGTGCGCCAGCCGGGAAAGAAGGTGTAAAGCGGCGGGGCGATGGGATAATGCGCGCACCCGAAAAAACGGCGATGAGCTAAAGCATGTCAATCCAGTGGTTTCCCGGTCACATGGCGTCGGCGCGGAAGAAGGCGGCCGAGGCCATGGCGGCCATCGACGTCGTCATCGAAGTGACCGATGCGCGCCTGCCCGAGGCCAGCGGCAATCCGATGATTTCCGAGCTGCGGCGCTTCCGCAACCGTCCCTGCCTGAAGCTGCTGAACAAGGCCGACCTGGCCGATCCGGCGGTGACCCGGGTCTGGATGGACTTCTACAATCGCCAGCCGGGCGTCAAGGCGGTTGCGGTTTCGGCCAGGAATGCGTCCGATGCCGCGCGCGTGCCGGCCCTGTGCCGCCAGCTCGCGCCGCATCGCGACGACGGCACCAAGCCGCTGCGGATGATGATCATGGGCATTCCCAACGTCGGCAAATCGACGCTGATGAATGCGCTGCTGAAGCGCAAGGTGGCCAAGGTCGGCGACGAGCCGGCGGTGACCAAGCACCAGCAGACGCTGGACCTGGGGCCGGGCATGACGCTGACCGACACGCCGGGAATGATGTGGCCCAAGATCGACTACGACCCGGATGGCTACATGCTGGCGGCCAGCCATGCGATCGGCCGCAATGCCGTCATCGACGAAGAGGTCGCGGCCTTCCTCGGCAGCATCCTGCTGGAGCGTTATCCGGCGCTGCTGGCGGCCCGCTACCGTATCGATCCGTCGTCGCTGGATGCACAGGCGCTGGTGGAGGCGATCGGGCGCAGGCGGGGCTGCCTGGTCAAGGGCGGCGGGCTGGATCTGGAAAAGGCCTCGCTGATCCTGCTGCAGGATTACCGCGATGGCGTGATCGGCCGCATCAGCCTGGAAACGCCGGAGTCGCGGGCGGCGATGATCGCGCGGATCGAGACCGAGCGCGCCGAGGCTGCTGCCGGCGATGGCCAGGCGGATGACGGCGAGGAATAAGACCTGAAACACCTGCGGGTCCCGGATGCGGCCCGCAGGACTGCGCTCAGCCTCCGGCCGCGATCTCGACCCAGCGCAGCCACTGGCCGCAGGCATTGCGCGGCCCGCGCAGGCTGCCGTGCCAAGGAGGTGCCGCGGCTGTCCTCGGGGTCGATGCGGACCGTGCTGCCGTCTTCCGCCAGCGTGCGCTTGCCGCCCCAGCGGTTGCAGGTGGGGCAGCGGCGAAGCTCTGCAATCGGAGAAATGCTCGTCGGCCGCATGGCTGAGGTGGATCCGGGCAGGATGCGTTCGGCCGGGCGATGATGCGCGAGCCGTCCGCATCGCGGCTGTCGGGGCGCCGGAGGGGCTTTGCTATCATTCGGCGATGAAAAGTTCTCGTTCCCGTTTCCTGGATATCCGTGGCCTGCGCCTGCATCTGCGCGAGTGGGGCAGGGAAGGCGCGCCCCGGCTTTACCTGCTGCACGGCTGGATGGATGCGTCGGCATCGTTCCAGTTCATGGTCGATGCGCTAGCCGGCGACTGGCATGTGGTCGCACCCGACTGGCGCGGTTTCGGCCTCAGCGCCTGGAGCCATGCCGACGGCTACTGGTATCCGGATTACTTTGCCGACCTCGATGCGATCCTGCGCGCGGTCGAAGGGGAGGATGCGGCGCCGGTGCGTCTCGTCGGCCACAGCATGGGCGGCAATGTCGCGCTGATGTATGCCGGCATCCGCCCGGCACGGGTCGGCCGCGTCGTCGCGCTCGATGCCTTCGGCCTGCCGGACCGTCCGGCCGGCGAGGCGCCCGGACGCTATCAGAAGTGGCTGCGGGAACTGACCGAAGTGCCGCGGCCGCGGATCTACCCCAGCCTCGACGCGCTGGCCGAGCGCCTGCGGCGGGACAATCCGCGCCTCGACGCGGCGCGCGCGGGCTGGCTGGCGGAAACGCTGGCGCAGCCCGACGACGGTGATGGCGGCAGGGGCTGGCGGATTGCCGGCGACCCCTTGCATCGCCGGGTCAATCCGGTGCTCTACCGCCGTGCCGAGGCCGAGGCCTGCTGGCGGCGGGTGACGGCACCGGTGCTGGCGATCGAGCCCGCCAATGCCGACTTGCGCGAGCGTATCGGCGTCAGCGACGAGGACCACGCGGCGGCCTTCGCATGCTTCGCATCGATCGAGGTGCGCAGCATCGATGATGCCGGCCACAATCTGCACCACGACCAGCCGCAGCGGATCGCGGAGATCGTCGAAGCGTTTTTCCTGTCCGATGGACAATGACGCTTCTTTCCGGAGCCTTCAGATGAAATTCGCCGACCTGCATGCACTCAATGCCGACCTCCATTGCCATTCCACCGTGTCCGACGGCTGGCTGGAGCCTGCCGACGTGGTTGCGCGGGCGAAGGCGAACGGCGTCGAACTGCTGGCACTGACCGACCATGACGAACTCGGCGGGCTCGGCATCGCCGCCGCGGCGGCGGCCGGCCTGGGACTGCGTTTCGTTCCGGGGGTGGAAATCTCGGTGTCCTTCGCCGATGAGACGATCCACATCGTCGGCCTCGGCATCGACCCGCAGGAGCCCGGCATCATTGCCGGCCTGCAGCAGATCCGCTCGGGGCGCGATGCGCGCGCCGCGCGCATCGGCGAAGCGCTGGCCGAAGCCGGCATCCGCGGCGCACTCGAAGGCGCGCGCCGCTTCGCGCGCAACCCGGCGCTGGTCAGCCGGGCCCATTTCGCCCGCCATCTGGTCGCCAGTGGCGTGATGCCGGACGTCAGGACGGTGTTCGACCATTACCTGGTGCGCGGCAAGCCCGGCTTCGTCGACCACGAGTGGGCCTCGCTCGAGGATGCGGTGGGCTGGATCCGCGGCGCCGGCGGCACCGCCGTCGTCGCCCATCCTGCGCGCTACCGGCTGTCCAATGCCGGCATGGAACGCCTGCTCGACCGCTTCGTGGCTGCCGGCGGCGAGGCGATCGAAGTCGTGTCCGGCGCCCACTCCGAGGATGAGATGCGCCGTTTCGCCACCGTCGCCCGCCGCCGCGGGCTGCTCGCCTCGCGCGCATCCGACTTCCACGGCGAAAACGAAAGTCCGGTCGACCTTGGCCGCTGCAACCCCCTTCCGCCCGACCTCACGCCGGTGTGGTCGCGCTTCATTTGAGAAAAAACGACGATCATGGCCCAGTTCTTTTCCCTCCACCCCGAGCAGCCCCAGCCGCGCCTGATCCGCCAGGCGGCGGAAATCATCCGCGGCGGCGGGCTGGTCGTGCTGCCGACGGATTCGGCCTACGCGCTGGCGTGTACGGTCGGCGATGCCGGCCTGCTCGAGCGTATCCGCAAGATTCGCGGCGTCGACGAACGGCATCACTTCACCCTGATGTGCCGCGACCTGTCCGAGATCGCCACCTACGCCCGGGTCGACAACAGCCAGTACCGTCTGCTCAAGGCGACCACGCCGGGGGCCTACACTTTCATTCTCGAAGGCACCAAGGAGCTGCCGCGCCGGGTGCTGCATCCCCGGCGCAAGACCATCGGCCTGCGCATTCCCGAGCACGCGGTGGTGTCGGCGCTGCTGGCCGAACTGGACGGCCCGATGCTGACTTCGACCTTGCTGCTGCCCGATGAGGATCTGCCGCTGACCGATGCCGAGGAGATCCGCGACCGCCTCGGCAAGCAGGTCGATCTGGTGATCGAGGCTGGCTATTGCGGTCCGGCAGCGACGACGGTGATCGATCTGACCACCGGCACGCCGCAACTGGTGCGCGCCGGCTGCGGCGCGCTCGAACCCTTCGGCCTGGAGGCGGACTGAGAAGGCGGCTGCAGCCGTGGTTCGCAGTGGCCTCGGCCGTGGGCTGCCGTGGGCGCATGTGCGCTCTGCTAGAATGCACGCTTTACTGCCGACGCTTCCATGGATTCTCTGATTTCGACGCTGGCGATCTGGGCGCTGCCCGTGGTGCTCGCCATCACCCTGCATGAGGCGGCGCACGGCTATGTCGCCCGCCATTTCGGCGATCCCACTGCCGATCTGGCCGGCCGCATCACGCTCAACCCCTTGCGCCACATCGATCCGGTGGGCACGATCCTGGTGCCGGCGGGCATCCTGGCGCTGAGTTCGCTGGCCGGCATCGGCGGCATCCTGTTCGGCTGGGCCAAGCCGGTGCCGGTCAATTTCGGCCGTCTGCGCAACCCGAAGGCGGACATGCTGTGGGTGGCCGCGGCCGGGCCGTTCATGAATCTGCTGATGGCGCTGGGCTGGGCGATCCTGTTCCGCATCGCGATGGCCGGTGAGCCGGGTGATTACACCTTGCCGATGATGAAGATGGCCGACGCCGGCATGCAGATCAACGCGGTGCTGATGGTATTGAACCTGTTGCCGATCCCGCCGCTGGACGGCGGCCGGATCGCCGTCAGCTTGCTGCCGAATCGCCTCGCCTGGGGCTTCGCCCGGCTCGAGCCTTATGGGTTTCCAATTCTGCTGGTGCTGTTGTTCACCGGTGTGCTGGGCACCATCCTGTGGCCGCTGATCGCGGGTTTCCGCTACCTGCTCGGCGTGATCGTGGGCATCTGACGCATATGTGCCGATGAACCTGTCGCTGGAACTGGCGCCGGTCGAGGAGCCCGGAGTGCTGGAGCACGTGGCGCGCATTTATGGCGAACCGCTGCTCGAACTGCCGAAAGACCTGTATATTCCGCCCGATGCGCTGGAAGTCTTCCTCGACGCTTTCGAGGGGCCGCTCGATCTGCTGCTGTACCTGATCCGCAAGGCCAACCTCGACGTCCTCGACATTCCGATGGCGCCGTTGACGGCGCAGTACCTCGAATACGTCGATGCGATGCGGGCGAGCAACCTGGAGCTGGCTGCCGAATATCTGCTGATGGCGGCGATGCTGCTCGAGATCAAGTCGCGCATGCTGCTGCCGCGGCCGCCGCGCGAGCATGCGGAAGAGGAAGATCCGCGCGCCGAACTGGTACGCCGCCTGCTGGAGTACGAACGCATGAAGCTGGCCGCGGCGCGGCTCGACACGCTGCCGCGTGCCGAGCGCGATTTCGAGTGGGTCGGCGTCTTCGTCGCCGAAAAGGTCGTCGAACGCCAGCCCGAAGTCAGCCTGCACGATCTGCAGCTTGCCTGGCTGCGGATCATGAAGAATGCGCGCCTGACCCAGCACCATCGTGTCGGGCGCGAGCAGCTTTCGGTGCGGGAGCACATGACCGGCATCCTGCGCAAGCTGGGCGGTGGCGGTTTCGTCGTTTTCGACGCCTTGTTCGATGTGAAGCTCGGCACGGCGGGCCTGGTCGTGAGCTTTCTCGCCGTGCTCGAGCTGGTGAAGGAAAAACTGGTGGAAGTGAGCCAGAACGAGGCCTTTGCGCCGATCTACGTGAAATTGGCCGATGCAGCCGGCGACGACGCCTGAAGCCTGGTCGCGCGTCATCGAGGCCGCGTTGTTCGCCGCGCCGGCGCCGCTGCCGGTGTCCGAACTGCGCCGCCTGTTCGACGAGGACCCGGGGCCGGAGCTGGTGCGCAAGCTGCTGGAAGAGCTGCGCGCCGAATGGGCGGCGGCCGAGCGCGGCATCGAGCTGGTGCAGCTCGCCAGCGGCTGGCGCTTCCAGACGCGCGCCGGCTACCAGGCTTATCTGGACCGCCTGAAGGAAGAAAAGCCGCCGCGCTACTCGCGCGCGGTCATGGAAACGCTGGCGATCATCGCCTACCGGCAGCCCGTCACGCGCGGCGACATCGAGGATGTGCGCGGCGTGGCGGTGTCGCCCAACATATTGAAGACTCTGGAATCGCGCGGCTGGATCGACATCGTCGGCCACCGCGACACGCCGGGCCGCCCGGCATTGTTCGCCACCACCCGGCGCTTTCTCGATGACATGGGCCTGCGCAGCCTCACCGAGCTGCCTGCGCTGACCGAAATCGAAAAAATCATGGACCTCGTCGATGCCTCGCAAACCGAACAGCCCGCTCCGCCCTCCGCAGAAGAAGTCTGACGCGATCGAGATCCTCGACCGTCCCCGCCGCGCGCCGCGCAAGGATGGGCGCGACGAGGACGCTCAGCCGCGCGACCCCAATGCCCATCTCAACGCCGATCCCCGTGGCCCGCGCGGGCAGGGCGGCCGGGGGGGCCAGGGCAGCGGCCGGCCGGGCGGCGGTGGTGACCCCGCACGCCGGCCGGATGCGCACAAGTCCGCGCTCGGCATGCCCGAGCGCGGCGACCGCGCGCCGCGCGCCCGGCCTCAGGGGCAGGGCGGCGGACGCAATGCGCCAATGACGCTGACCGAGCCCGAGCGCCTGCAGAAAGTGCTGGCCCAGGCCGGCGTGGCCTCGCGGCGGGAAATCGAGGAATGGGTGATCGCCGGCCGCATTTCGGTCAACGGCCTGCCGGCCGCGCTGGGCCAGAAGATCGGGCCGGGCGACCGCGTCAAGGTCAATGGCAAGCTGGTGCCGCTGCGCTTCACCCAGCGTTCGCCGAGGGTGCTGATCTACCACAAGCCGGAAGGCGAGATCGTCTCGCGCGACGATCCTGAAGGCCGTCCGACCGTGTTCGAGCGCCTGCCGCTGCTGCGCAAGGGCCGTTGGCTCGCCGTCGGCCGGCTGGACTTCAACACCTCGGGCCTGCTGCTGTTCACCAACGACGGCGATCTCGCCAACCGCCTGATGCATCCGCGCTACGAGCTGGAGCGCGAATACGCGGTGCGCCTGCTGGGCGAACTGACCGAGGAGCAGGCGAAGTCCTTGACCGAAGGCATCCAGCTCGCCGACGGCCCGGCGCGCTTCAACAGCCTGCGCGACGAGGGCGGCGAAGGCGCCAACCACTGGTACCGGGTGACGATCTCGGAAGGCCGCAACCGCGAGGTGCGGCGCATGTTCGAGGCAGTCGGCCTGACCGTCAGCCGCCTGATGCGGGTGCGCTACGGCACGGTGGAGCTGCCGACCCGCCTGAAGCGCGGCATGTGGATGGAGATGCCCGAAGCCGAGGCCTGTCGGCTCGCCGGCCTGCCGGAGCCGCAGCGCCAGGTGCAGAAAGGCGAACGCGCGAAACGTCCGCCGAAGATGCATCGGACCACGCCCGTGGCGCGCTGATCTTCAAGTTCCTGCGTCACCATGGCTGACGGCCGGGCCGGATTGCTGCGTTGCGGCAGTTTGCCCGGCTATCGGTTTTGAGGCTATACTCTCAAGGCTTTGATGGATGGCTTTCGTCCGCTCGCATCTTTGGGCGCACGGGAGCAGTCCTGCGGTTGTGATCAGCGGCGTGTTCCGGACAGGGGCGATGGGTTGATGGGCGTTAGGCCCATTTTTTATTTGTGCGCGGCAATCGTGTGCGCGGCGGAAGACAGGTATGCGAGCAGGAATCGAGAATCTGATCGAACAGGTGGTGACCGGCCTCGGCTATGAACTCGTGGACATCGAGTTTTCGCCGCGCGGGCGTCTGTTGCGCGTCTTCCTCGACATCGAGCGCGGCATCACCGTCGATGATTGCGCCACGGTGAGCAACCAGCTCCAGCGCGTGTTCGAGGTCGAGAACATCGACTACGACCGCCTCGAAGTGTCGTCGCCCGGCCTGGATCGTCCGCTGAAGAAGCTGGCCGATTTCGAGCGCTTCGCCGGCCAGGAAGCGCAGGTCCGGTTGTCGCTGCCGATCGGCAACCAACGTAATTTTGCCGGCGTGCTCGGCGGTGTGCGCGATGGCGCCGTGGTGCTCACGACCGAGAAGGGCGAGCAGTCGCTGCCTTTCGAGGACATCGAGAAAGCACGCCTTGTACCCAAATTCTGAGACTGTGGATGTGGAGGTTTTCCTGAAATGAGCCGCGAGATCCTGCTGCTTGTTGATGCATTGGCGCGTGAGAAGAACGTCGCCAAGGACATCGTTTTCGCCGCGCTGGAGTCCGCGCTGGCCTCCGCAACCAAGAAGCGCATCCATGACGACGCCGACGTGGCGGTGTCGATCGACCGCGAGACGGGCGACTACACCTCGTGCCGCCGCTGGGTGGTCATGCTCGACGAGGAAGTCACCAACGACGAAGCCGAGATGGGCATCA
The DNA here is from genome assembly GCF_048398245.1 of Thauera butanivorans. Taxonomy (NCBI): domain Bacteria; kingdom Pseudomonadati; phylum Pseudomonadota; class Betaproteobacteria; order Rhodocyclales; family Zoogloeaceae; genus Thauera; species Thauera butanivorans. The sequence continues at coordinate 2,845,977 of NZ_CP183038.1, read as the reverse complement.
TCGATGCGCGCGACATCCGCGCCGACGTGCAGCTCGGCGAATACATCGAGGAAGAACTCGAACCGATCGACTTCGGCCGCATCGGCGCACAGGCTGCCAAGCAGGTCATCCTGCAGAAGATCCGCGACGCCGAGCGCGAGCAGGTGCTGAACGACTTTCTCGAACGCAAGGAATTCCTCGTCTCCGGCGCGATCAAGCGCATGGAGCGCGGCAACGCCATCATCGAAGTCGGCCGCATGGAAGCCGTGCTGCCGCGCGACCAGCAGATCCCGCGCGAGAACCTGCGCGTCGGCGACCGCGTCAAGGCCTTCCTGCTGCGCATCGACCGCGGCGCCCGCGGCCCGCAGCTGATCCTGTCGCGCACCGCGCCCGAGTTCCTGATGAAACTGTTCGAACTCGAAGTCCCCGAGATCGAGGACGGCCTGCTCGAGATCAAGGCCTGCGCCCGCGACCCCGGCCTGCGCGCCAAGATCGCGGTCAAGTCGAACGACCCGCGCATCGACCCGATCGGCACCTGCGTCGGCCTGCGCGGCTCGCGCGTCACCGCGGTGCGCAACGAGATCGGCGGCGAGCAGATCGACATCATCGTGTGGGCCGCCGATCCGGCCCAGTTCGTCGTCGCCGCGCTGCAGCCGGCCGAAGTGGTGTCCATCGTCGTCGATGAGGAAGCCCACGCGATGGACGTGGTGGTCGACGAGAACAACCTCGCCATCGCCATCGGCCGCAACGGCCAGAACGTCAAGCTCGCTTCCGAGCTCACCGCCTGGACGATCAACCTGATGAGCGAGCAGGAGTCGGCCGAGAAGACCGCGCAGGAACAGCAGGGCCTGCGCGCGCTGTTCATGGAAAAACTGGATGTCGACGAGGAAATCGCCGACATCCTGATCGAGGAGGGGTTCTCCTCCCTGGAAGAAATCGCCTACGTGCCGCTGGCCGAGATGCTCGAGATCGAAGCCTTCGACGAAGAGACGGTCAACGAGCTGCGCAACCGCGCACGCAACGTGTTGCTGACCGAGGCGATCGTGACCGAAGAGCAGCTGGAGAACGTCTCCGACGATCTGCTCAATCTCGACGGCATGGAGAAATCCCTTGCCGCCAAACTGGCCCAGCAGGGTGTCCGCACCCGTGACGACCTCGCCGACCTCGCGGTCGACGAATTGGTCGAAATGGCCGGGATCGACGAAGAAAGAGCCAAGGCGCTGATTTCCGTTGCGCGCGCCCATTGGTTCCAGGAATGATGGGAGGGCAGTAATGGAAAACATGAGCGTGACCCAGTTTGCCGGCGAACTGAAGATGCCGGCCGCGGCGCTGCTCGAGCAGTTGAAGCGTGCCGGCGTCGACAAATCCGGTCCGACCGATCTGCTGACAGAACAGGACAAGGCGAGACTGCTGGAATACCTGCGCCGTTCGCACGGCGATACCGAGCCCAAGGGCAAGATCACCCTGACCCGCAAGCAGACGACCGAGATCCGCGCCACCGATTCGACCGGCCGCGCGCGTACCGTGCAGGTCGAAGTCCGCAAGAAGCGGACCTTCGTCAAGCGTGACGAAGTCGCCGCGGAGGCCCAGGCCGCCGCCGCTCCGGCACCGGAAGCGCTGGAAGAAGCGCCGCTGGCCGATCTGCCGCCCGTGCAGGCCGAAGCACCGGCGCCCGAGCCGGTGGCCGCAGCCGCCGCGCCGGCTGCGGCAGAGCCTGTACCGGCTGAAGCCGAAGCCCCGGTGGTGGAACAGCCCGTGGTGGCCGAGCCGCCTGCTCCGGAGCCCGCTCCGGCTGCCCAGCCCGAACCGGTCGCTGCCGAGCCTGAGCCCGAGCCGGCGGCCGAGCCCGCTCCGGCCGCCGTGCCGGCGGCATCGGCACCGACGAAAACCACCACCACGCTGGTGCGCTCGAAGCCGCTGCCGATCAACGAGATCCTCAGCGACGAGGAAATCGCCGCACGCAAGCGCGACGAAGAGCGCCTGCGTGCGCTCAGGGAGCGTCAGGCCGCCGATCTCCGTGCCCGCCAGGAACGCGAGGCCGCTGCACGCGCGGCGGCCGATGCGCGCCGTGCCGAGGAAGAAGCGCGTGTCGCTGCCGCATTGAAGAAGCAGGAAGAGCCGGCCAAGCCCGCTGCGGCCAAGCCGGGCAGCGGTACGCTGCACCGTCCGGCCAAGGCCGACGACAAGCCGGGTGCCAAGGATGCCAAGCGCGGTGCGCCTGGCCGCGATGCTGCCGATGGCGGCAAGCGCCGCGGCGGCCTGAAGACCCGCGGCGAAGTGGGCTCGGGCGGCAACAACTGGCGTGGCGCCGGCAAGGGCGGCGGCCGCCATGGCCGCCACCAGAGCGACGAACGCAGCAATTTCCAGGCACCGAGCGAGCCGATCGTGCGTGAAGTGCACGTGCCCGAGACCATCACCGTGGCCGATCTCGCCCACAAGATGGCGGTGAAGGCCACCGAAGTGATCAAGGTGCTGATGAAGATGGGCACCATGGTCACGATCAACCAGGTGCTCGACCAGGATACGGCGATGATCATCGTCGAGGAAATGGGCCATACCGCGCTGGCGGCCAAGCTGGACGATCCGGACGCCTTCCTCGACGAGCACGACGAGCACAAGGACGTCGAGCTGCTGCCGCGTGCGCCGGTGGTCACCGTCATGGGCCACGTCGACCACGGCAAGACCTCGCTGCTCGACTACATCCGCCGCGCCAAGGTGGCGTCGGGCGAATTCGGCGGCATCACCCAGCACATCGGCGCCTATCACGTCGAGACTTCGCGCGGCGTCGTCACCTTCCTCGACACGCCGGGCCACGAGGCCTTCACGGCGATGCGTGCGCGCGGCGCGAAGGCGACCGACATCGTCATCCTGGTGGTGGCGGCGGACGACGGCGTGATGCCGCAGACGCGCGAAGCCATCCACCACGCCCAGGCTGCCGGCGTGCCGCTGGTGGTGGCGATCAACAAGATCGACAAACCCGAAGCCAACCCCGAGCGGGTCAAGCAGGAACTGATTGCCGAGAGCGTGGTGCCGGAAGAGTACGGCGGCGACGTGATCTTCGTGCCGGTGTCGGCGAAGAAGGGCACGGGCGTCGACGAACTGCTCGAAGCCGTGCTGCTGCAGGCCGAAGTGCTGGAGCTGACCGCAGCGATCGATGCACCGGCCAAGGGCCTGATCATCGAAGCCCGCCTCGACAAGGGGCGCGGCCCGGTGGCTTCGCTGCTGGTGCAGTCCGGCACCCTGCGCAAGGGCGACGTGCTGCTGGCCGGTGCCACCTTCGGCCGCATCCGCGCGATGCTGGACGAGAACGGCAAGCAGATCGAGGAAGCCGGCCCGTCTATCCCGGTCGAGATCCTCGGCCTGTCGGACGTGCCGTCCGCCGGCGACGAGGCGATCGCGCTGGCCGACGAGCGCAAGGCGCGCGAGATCGCGCTGTTCCGCCAGGGCAAGTTCCGCGACGTCAAGCTGGCCAAGCAGCAGGCCGCCAAGCTCGAGACCCTGATGGAGCAGATGGCCGACGGCGAGGTCAAGAGCCTGCCACTGATCATCAAGGCCGACGTGCAGGGTTCGCAGGAAGCCTTGGTGCAGTCGCTGCTCAAGCTCTCCACCGACGAAGTGCGGGTCAACGTCATCCACGCCGCGGTGGGCGCGATCTCCGAATCCGACGTCAACCTGGCGCAGGCCTCGGGCGCGGTCATCCTCGGCTTCAGCATCCGTGCCGATGCCGGCGCGCGCAAGCTGGCCGAAACCTTCGGCGTCGATATCCGCTACTACAACATCATCTACGACGCGGTCGATGAGGTGAAGGCGGCGCTGTCCGGCATGCTGGCGCCCGAGAAGCGCGAGGAAGTCATCGGCATGGTCGAGATCCGCCAGGTGTTCACGATCTCCAGGGTCGGTTCGATCGCCGGCTGCTACGTGCTCGAAGGCATGGTCAAGCGCGGTTCGCACGTTCGCCTGCTGCGCAACCACACGGTGTTGTGGACCGGCGAGCTCGAATCGCTCAAGCGCTTCAAGGACGACGTCAAGGAAGTCAAGTTCGGCTACGAGTGCGGCCTGCAGCTCAAGAACTACAACGACATCCAGGAAGGCGACCAGCTCGAGGTGTTCGAGATCAAGGAAGTGGCGAGGACGCTGTAAGCGATGCCCAAGGAGTATTCCCGCAGCCAGCGCGTGGTGGAGCAGATCCGCCGCGAGCTGGCCGAGCTGATCCGGCTCGAAGTCAAGGATCCGCGCGTCGGCTTCATCACGCTGACCGACGTCGAGATCACGCCCGACTACGCCCACGCCAAGGTGTTCTTCACCTCGATGACGGGCGAGGCGGACGTGCCCGAAATCCTCAAGGGCCTGCGCCGGGCCGGCGGCTTCCTGCGCCGCGAGCTCGGCCGCCGCATCCGCATCCACACCATTCCCGAGCTGCATTTCCACTACGACCGCTCGGTGGAAGAAGGCTCGCGCCTGTCCCGGCTGATCGACGAAGTGGTGCGCGAGGACGAAGCGCGCAGCCAGGACGGCGACAAAGGCAAGGATGGCGGTGACGGTACGGATGGCAGCCGCGCCGCGGACGATGATGGCAAGGCCGGCGGCTGAGATGCAGGAGCTTGCGGCGCGTCCGCGCCGGCCGAAGCAGGTGCAGCGCAAGATCGTCCGCGCCATCGTCGATGGCGTGCTGCTGCTCGACAAGCCTCGGGGCATGAGTTCGAACGGCGCGCTGCAGACGGCGCGCCGCCTGCTCAACGCCGCCAAGGCCGGCCATACCGGCACGCTCGACCCGATGGCCAGCGGCCTGCTGCCGCTGACCTTCGGCGAGGCGACCAAGTTCTCGCAGATGCTGCTCGACGCCGACAAGACCTACGAAGCCGTCGTCCAGCTGGGTATCGAGACCGACAGCGGCGACGCCGAAGGGGCGGTGCTGGCGAGCCGGCCGGTGGCCGTCGAGCGGGCGCAGCTCGACGCCGTGCTCGAGAACTTCCGCGGCGACATCGAGCAGGTGCCGCCGATGTATTCGGCGCTGAAGCGCGACGGCAAGGCCTTGTACGAGTATGCGCGGGCGGGGATCGAGATCGAGCGCGAAGCGCGCAAGGTACGGATCCATGCGCTCGAACTGCTCGATTTCGCCGCTACCCGCTTCAGCATCCGCGTGGCCTGCAGCAAGGGCACCTACATCCGCAGCCTGGCGATGGACATCGGTTCGGCGCTGGGTTGCGGCGCGCATCTGTGCGCCCTGCGCCGCACCCGCATCGGCGCCTTCGACGTCGCCGATGCGCTGACGCTGGAAGCGCTGGAAGCGCAGCCGGCCGAAGTCCGTGCCGGCCTGCTGGCACCGGCCGATACGCTGGTGGCCGCATATCCGGCCTGCCATCTCGACGCCGAGCAGGCGCGCGGGCTGCTGCAGGGCAGGGTGCTGGCGCTGGGTGATGCTGGCACCGAAGGGCTCGCCGTGGGCCTGGTACGCGTCTACGGCCCGCAGGGCTTCCTCGGCCTGGGGCAGTGGCAGCTGGGCGGCAAGCTGGCGGCACGCCGGCTGATCGCCACCGGGGCGGATGCGCCTGGCGCATCTGCATGATTATCGATTGAGTTTCTGGCGCGGCTTTGGGTATAATCCTCCGCTTCTGATTGGCAGAAAAACACGAGTAAAGACACACATGGCTCTTGATACCGCATCCAAGTCGAAGATCGTCTCCGACTTCCAGCGCGCCCAGGGCGACACCGGTTCGCCGGAAGTCCAGGTTGCGCTCCTGACCGCCCGCATCAACGGGCTCGCCCCCCACTTCAAGGCCCACGGCAAGGATCACCACTCCCGCCGCGGCCTGCTGAAGATGGTCAGCCAGCGCCGCAAGCTGCTGGACTACCTGAAGGGCCGCAACGCCGAAAGCTATCGCAACCTGATCGAGCGTCTGGGCCTGCGCAAGTAATTGCGTCCATGACCAGCCCGACAGCGCCCGCCAGGGCGAGGTAAGCGACAAAGCCGGTGCGTGCCTCCGCGGCACCGCCGGCTTTGTGCCGTTTGCGGCACCGCAAACACCGGCTGGTTCTCCTGCGGCAGGATGCTTCCATCCGCATGCCGCCCGCAGTTGTGGTTCGCTGCATTCATCGTTAAAGGAATTCCCTTGCTGAACGCTATCAAGAAAACTTTTGCCTACGGCGCGCACACCGTCACTCTGGAAACCGGCGAGATCGCTCGCCAGGCCGGCGGCGCCGTCATCGTGAACATGGACGAGACCGTGGTGCTGGCCACCGTGGTGGCCGCCAAGGAAGCGCGCCCGGGCCAGGACTTCTTCCCGCTCACCGTCGACTACGTCGAGAAGTTCTATGCCGCGGGCCGCATCCCCGGCGGCTTCTTCAAGCGCGAAGGCCGCCCGAGCGAGAAGGAAATCCTCACCTCGCGCCTGATCGACCGCCCGATCCGCCCGCTTTTCCCCGAAGGCTTCATGAACGAAGTCCAGGTGATCGTGACCGTGCTGTCGCTGAACCCCGAAATCGACGCCGACATCCCGGCGATGATCGGCGCCTCCGCCGCGCTGGCGATCTCGGGCATTCCGTTCGACGGCCCGATCGGTGCCGCCCGCGTCGGCTATGCCGACGGCCAGTACATCCTGAACCCGACCGCGACCGAGCTGCAGACCAGCCAGATGAACCTGGTGGTCGCCGGTACCCAGGCCGCCGTGCTGATGGTCGAGTCCGAAGCGCAGGAGCTGCCCGAGCAGGTCATGCTGGGCGCGGTCGTGTTCGGCCACGAGCAGATGCAGAACGCGATCAAGGCCATCAACGAACTGGTCGAAGTCGCCGGCAAGCCCGAATGGGACTGGCAGGCAGCGGCGGGCAACGACGCGCTGATCGCCCGCGTCACCGAACTGGCCAAGGCCGACATGGAAGAAGCCTTCCGCATCACCAGCAAGCAGGAGCGCTCGGCCCGCCTGGGCGAGATCCGCAAGCGCGTGGCGGCGGCGCTGAGCGAAGGCGTCGACAACCCGCCGGCGGCCACCGAGCTGAAGGACATCTTCTTCAACATCGAATCGGGCATCGTCCGCAGCCGCATCCTGAACGGCGAGCCGCGCATCGACGGCCGCGACACCCGCACCGTGCGTCCGATCACGATCCGCACCGGCGTGCTGCCGCGCACCCACGGTTCGGCGCTGTTCACCCGAGGCGAGACCCAGGCGCTGGTCGTCGCCACGCTGGGCACCGGCCGCGACGAGCAGATCATCGACGCCATCGCCGGCGAGTACAAGGAGCGCTTCCTGCTCCACTACAACTTCCCGCCCTTCTGCACCGGCGAAACCGGCCGCTTCGGCGTCACCAAGCGCCGCGAAGTGGGTCACGGCCGCCTGGCCAAGCGCTCGCTGGTGGCGATGCTGCCGAAGGCCGAGGACTTCTCCTACACCGTGCGCGTGGTGTCCGAGATCACCGAGTCCAACGGTTCGTCGTCGATGGCTTCGGTCTGCGGCGGCTCGCTGGCGATGATGGATGCCGGCGTGCCGTTGAAGGACCACGTCGCCGGCATCGCCATGGGCCTGATCAAGGAAGGCAACCGTTTCGCCGTGCTGACCGACATCCTGGGCGACGAGGACCACCTCGGCGACATGGACTTCAAGGTCGCGGGCACCGAGAACGGCATCACCGGCCTGCAGATGGACATCAAGATCCAGGGCATCACCAAGGACATCATGCAGGTCGCGCTGGACCAGGCCAAGTCCGGCCGCCTGCACATCCTCGGCATCATGAAGGAATCGCTGGGCGCTTCGCGCGGCGAGGTGTCCGAATACGCGCCGCGCATGATCAACATGAAGATCAACCCCGAGAAGATCCGCGACGTGATCGGCAAGGGCGGCGCGGTGATCCGTGGCCTGCAGGAAGAAACCGGCACCGTGATCGAGATCGAGGACGACGGCCAGATCACGATCTCGTCGGTCAGCGCCGAAGGCGCCCAGGCGGCGAAGGCGAAGATCGAGGCGATCACCGCCGAAGTCGAAGTCGGCAAGGTCTACGAAGGTCCGGTCGTGCGCCTGCTCGACTTCGGCGCCATCGTCAACATCATGCCGGGCCGCGACGGCCTGCTGCACGTGTCGCAGATCGCCAACGAGCGCGTCAACAACGTCTCCGACTACGTCAAGGAAGGCCAGGTGGTGCGCGTGAAGGTGCTGGAGACCGACGAGCGCGGCAAGATCCGCCTGAGCATGAAGGCGCTGCTGAACGAGAACGCCGGCTGAGGATAGGCTGGCGGCGCGCAGCGGATTCCGGTCCGCTGCGGTGCACGCTCCAACGAAAAAGGACGCCACGGCGTCCTTTTTCGTTGGAGCAGCGGTTGGTGTTTACCTGGCGACCTGGCGTTCGCGCATTTCTTCCAGGGTCTTGCAGTCGATGCACAGCGTGGCGGTCGGACGGGCCTCCAGGCGCTTCAGGCCGATTTCCACGCCGCAGCTGTCGCAGTAGCCGTACTCGCCGTCATTGAGTCGCCCGAGGGCTTCGTCGATCTTCTTGATCAGCTTGCGCTCGCGGTCACGGTTGCGCAGTTCGAGTGCGATGTCGGATTCCTGGCTGGCGCGGTCGTTGGGGTCGGCGAACACGGTGGCTTCGTCCTGCATCGTGTGCACGGTGCGTTCGATGTCCTCCATCAATTCACCCTTCAGCGAGCCCAGGATTTCGCGGAAGTGGGCGATCTGCTTCTCGCTCATGTATTCCTCGCCAGCGGCGGGAACGTAGGGCGGGAATTGTTTGTGCAGGGTATCGTCAGCCATGAATCTCAACTTCCGTAGGTTGGTGAATGGTAGAGGCGACTTAATAGCAGAATCGGGGGGTGGCAGCAAGCCGACCGGCAGCTGCCGGAATGAAGCTGCGCGCGAAGCCGCGATCGCTCCGGGCCGTCCGGCGCCGGCGAGGCTTGCATGGCGATGAAGGAAGGGCGCGACAGGGGCGCCGAAAAGAAAAAGCCCGGACGCTTGACGGTCCGGGCTGAAATCCACACCTAAGGAGGAGGGTGGAGGAGACGGTTCAGATACTAACTGGATGGATTGTGCGATGCAATAATTCCAAATACAAAAAATTTTATGACCCCAGAAGCATTATTTTGTGCGATGCAGCCTGCGTGGCCCGACCTGCGCAGCCCGACCCGGCCTACAGCGACCGGATGTGCTCGAACATCCTGCGGCGGCCGGCCTCGTCTGGCAGGCGGCCGCTTGCCGCACCGAGATTGTCGATGGCGTTGCGTGCCTGGCTGGTCGCCGGTGTGGCCACCGTGACCGCGGGGTGGGAGATCACGTATTTCAGGAAAAACTGGCCCCATGAGGCGATGTCGTATTCGGCCGCCCAGTCCGGCAGCACATGGCCGTCCACCTTCTGCCACAGCCGCGAGCGGCCGAAAGGCTGGTAGGCCAGCACGCCGATGCCGCGCTCCTGCGCCAGCGGGAAGATGCGTTCTTCCATCACCCGGTTGTCGATCGCGTAGTCCACGCCGATGAAGTTCAGCGGCTCGCTGCGCATGATGCGTTCCAGCTCCTCGTACTGGCCCGGGAAGGTGGTCGTCACGCCGATGTAGCGTACGCGCCCGGCGTCGCGGTACTCCTTGAGCAGGCCGAGCTGGGTGGGCACGTCGCCCAGGTTGTGCACATTGATCAGATCCATCTGCTCCTTTCCCAGCCGCGCCAGCGACTGCTCGATCTGGGCGCGGGCCGCGGCCGGATCGGCCTTGCCGCCGCCGCGCCCGGCCACGTTCACCTTGGTGGCCCAGAACAGCTTCCGGTTCAGCCCGGTCTCCTGGGCGATCCTGGCGGCCACTTCCTCGGCGGCGCCGTAGCTGGGTGCAGTATCGAAAACCGTGCCGCCTTCGCGCACGAAGGCTTCCAGCACCTCGCGCACTTGCTCGACCTTGCCTTCGCCGGCAATGCGGGAGAAAGATGCCGAACTGCCCAGGCCGACGGCCGGCAACTGCTCGCTGGTGCCGGGAATCGTTCGCGTGATCAGGCTGCGCTTGCCCTCGGCAGCCATCAGCAACCGGGGATGGGTGGCCAGGGCCAGGCCCGCAGCGGCGGAAAGCTTGAGGCAGTCTCGTCGTGTGATCATGGTGTTGGACTCCTTGTCGTGGAAGGTTCTCCCGGCGCTGCGGCCGGGACTGGAGGAAGGCTTGCTTCGCGTTCCGCGGCCAGGCGCTGCTGGGCGCGTCCCAGCCACAGCCCCAGTGCCGCCCAGGCCAGCGTCAGCGGAATCGCCACGCTCGCCAGGCCGGCCAGGCCCATGCCCAGCCGCCCGAGCAGACCCTCGACCTGGGCGCCGGCCACGTCGCCGCCGCGGTAGCCGAAAGTGTCGATGAAGGCCTTCGACTTGTACTTGTCCTCGCGGCTGACGACCGTGTACAGCGTCTCGCGTGCCGGCCGCGTCAGCGCGCGCTGCACGGCGCGAAACGTCGCTTCGAACACGATCAGCGCCGCCAGCGTGCCGACGATGGCCAGGCCGACGAAGCCCAGCACCACCGTCAGCGGCAGCAGCATCAGCGTCAGGTGGACGCCGAAGCGTTCCATGACACGGCCGGCGATCAGCGCCTGCAGCACCAGCGTCGTGAGCTGGGTGATCAGGTCGATGCGGGCGAACAGCGCCGTGCGCTGGTCCATGTCGCCGCCGAGCGCCGCCACCATCTGCAGGCGGGTGAAGTAGAGCAGGGTGGCGACCACCGCCATGATGATCACGTAGACCGCGATGCCGAGCAGGTAGCGCGAGGCGAACACCGCTTTCAGTCCCTGCCATGCGCTGCCGCCGATGATCGCATGTTCCGGCCGTTCCGCCTGCCCGGAGCCGTCTGCGCCGTCACTTGCGGCCCCGGATCGTTGGCTGCGCGCTACCGCCCATGCCGCGCCCAGCGCCAGCATCAGGAAGCCGGCCGACACCAGCAGCAGCGCCGGCGTGCCGAGAGGACGCGCCAGCACCGAAGCCAGCCAGGGGCCGAAGATCGCGCCCAGCGTGCCCCCCACCGAAATCAGCGCGAAAAAGCGCTTGCTCTGCTCCAGCGTGAAGCGGTCCGCCATCAGCGCCCAGAACAGCATCGTCGCGAACAGGTTGAAGACGCTGAACCAGACGTAGAACACCTGCCCGCTGGTGATGCCGACCGCTTCCGGCGCCAGTACCAGCAGCAGATGGAAGCCGACCAGGCTCAGCGCGAAGAAGACATAGGTCGCGGCGATGAACGTCAGCCGCGGCAGGCGGCTGACCAGCCAGCCGAACACCGGATTGGCCAGCAGCGTCACCAGCGCAGTGCCCATGAACAACCAGCGCACCGCCTCGATGCCGCGCTGCATGCCCAGCGCGTCGCGCGCCGGGCGCAGCACCATCAGGGCGGTCAGCACGCAGAAGAAGAACAGGCCGGCCAGCAGCACCGGTACGGCTTCGTCGCGGCGAAGCTTGAAAAGTGCGCCAAGGCGCGTTTGCTTGAGCAAAGTTGTCATCGAGGCCGGCTCCGGGCAGACGGAACGATGTGCATGAGGAATGCCTGTGGAGGGATGGCTGCCGGCAGGTATGAGCGATTGTGCTGGAGGTGCCGAATCGGGGAGACAGCGGGAACGATCCAATGTTCCGGCGAAATCGGCGCCCTGCCGCGGAAAGCATTCCACCACGCAAGCACCGTGATCCGGCAACTGCGCGAGATTGTCGCACTGTGCGAACAGGAGGGGGATTTCGTCACGCGCGAGAAGCTGATGCCCCTGCTGCTCGATACCGAGGAAAACCACATTCGCTGGCTCGAACAGCAACTGCGCCTGATCGGCATGCCGAATTACCTGCAATGTCAAATGAAACTGGGAACGGCGGGGTGACCAGGATGGCCAGAACGCCTTTGATCTCGCGACGGCTTCGATCAGCAGATGAGGATGCAATCTTCAGCGGATTCGATGGCAGGTTCGCGTGAATGCATCAATGCCCGTTTTCATAATAAGGTCATTTGAAAGACTTATGAAGCAAGGGTTTTTTCTTCTCTCGACCCGGAATGGGCGAATGCGGCCTGAACCGGGTCTTGAGATCTGGTGTTTCGAAGATTAGTTTGTTAGTTTTCTGCAGCTCGCCAAAGTCGGCAATGCTGCGCCGATACGTGGGGGGCCATATATTGCGAGGAATGGCTGTAGATAAATGTTCAAGGATGTTGTTGTTCTTACGTAAGGATCGATCCTTTGCAGTCCGGCAGCACGCCCAATCTGATATCTTTAATCGGATGTATCCGCTCAGCCCTCCGGCACATCATGTCTGCGGCCCTGCGTTTCGGTCTTCGAAGCAAGGCTGCCATCCTTTTGGGTACGCTGGCCGTTGTACTGTTGATTGCCGCCTTCGCTACCAGCTGGATCTTCATTGAACTGACCCGCGAAAGCTACGGGGGCAACGTGGTTCGAAATCATGTGCTCCTGAGCAAGGCGCAATTCATGCTGCCTGTTGCCCGAGAGTTGGCCTTGTCGAAGAAGCTTGCGGATAGCGATGTAACCCGCCGGTTCCTGCGCGACGAAGGCAACGGGATTGATAAGGATGCGTTCTTTGTCGAAGCAGAGTCGTTCAGGCGCCTGTTCGGTGAGCATGTTCTGTTTGTCGGCGCAGCAGAAACCCGGCATTTCTACCTCAATGACAACGATCTGGCGTTCTCGGCGAATCCGCGCGGCACCATGCGGCGGGACGTGGCGGCTGACGCGTGGTTCTTTGCCAGTATCGCAAGACGAACACCTTATAACTTCAACATCAACACCAATCAGCAAGTGGGCGCCACGAAGGTCTGGATCAACGTTCTCGTAACGGATTCAGACGGCACGCCACTTGGGTTTGTCGGCACTGGCTATGATCTGGCACACTTCCTGCAGCGTTTTGCCCGTCGCGAGACGTCCGGGGTGACTTCAATGCTGATAGCAGGCAATGGCGCGATTCAGGCCCACCCCGATCCCGAACAGATTGAACACCAGGCCATAACGGATAAGGTACCGACGCACACCCTGTTCAAGCTGCTGTCGGGACTGAATGACCAGCAGCGGGTGTCCGCGGCAATGCAGTTGCTACGTAACAATCAAAGCGACGTGGAGACATTGGACGTTGTGCTCGAGGGCAGGCGCCAGTTGCTGGGTATTACGTGGTTGCCCGAGCTGGACTGGTTCGTCGTTAGCGCAGTGGAAGCCCATACAGGAGCGTTCGCTGATTCCAATCTCCTGCTGGGGGCCTTGTCGGTGCTCGGTGGTCTGCTGGTTCTGGCGATGGTTTTGATGTACTACGGTGCTCACTTTCTGGTCCTCAAACCGCTTCTTGCCTTGAGCCAGGGAGTGCAGGAGATGGAGCGGGGTCAGTACGACATCAAGCTGCAACTGTATCGACACGACGAGATCGGCGAACTGGCCGGAGCGTTCAATCGCATGGCGAGACGGGTCCGGCACCATACGGAGAACCTGGAAGCCGTTGTGAAAGAACGGACGAGAGCATTGACGGAGGTACTGACACGTCAGCAGGACAACATACATTGTGCCCGGATGATTCAAGATGCCATGTTGCAACAGGCAGCCTTGGCCGAAGTCAGCCACGGCAAGTTCCTGGTGCTATGGCGACCCAAGGATATTGTCAGCGGCGACTTGTATCTCTTCCATCGCGATTCGGACGGTTGGCTGATCGGGCTCATCGATTGTGCAGGTCATGGCGTAACCGGCGCAATGATGACCATGGTAGCGCATGGTGCTTTCCAGGCTGCTATTGACCGCGTAGGCAGTCACGATCCAGCAGCAATCCTCAATATGATGAACAAGATCGTGCGTGCGCCATTTGCCGAACAACTGGCCAGTCGCCAACGTGTTCCCACCAGCATGGAGGCAGCTTTGGTTCGCATCGATCCGGCTCAGGCCAGCCTCATCTACTCTGGCGCGGGCATTGGGCTCTTCTGCGTCGCCAGTGACGGATCAGTCAGGGTTCATAAGGGCTCTAAACGCGCTTTGGGCGGAAAGCGCCAGGAGATTTACCAGAACCTGGCCTTGCCGGCACTCGGACTGGACTGCTATCTGACTTCGGATGGCGCACTGGATCAGATCGGGGGGGAGAGGCGTTATGGATTCGGTGCCAGCCGCTTTGTTGAACTGCTAGGGGTGCTCCATACACTGCCATGGCCGGCTCGAAATACAGCTCTCGTTTCGTGCCTGAGTAACTGGCAGGGAGGGGAGACACAACTTGACGATATCTGTGTGATCGGGTTCTCGGCCTTGCCGAACGTTGGGATACCCGCTTGCGACCACGCCAACCACGCACCCATAACTGATGAATAGACGACACGATGCACCCACAAAATCTCCTTTTACTGCGTAACCTGTTCGAGCAGCACTACATCCTGCTGGCGTTCAACGGATTGTTTTCCGCTTCGTTGATCGAAGAGATTGGATTGGCATTGCGGAAACACCTCGAGGCATTGTCAGCCACTCCAACGGAAGTGACGGATGTGTTCACCATCTATATTGAGCTTACGCAGAACATCCGCCATTACTCGAAAAAAAAGGGGCTTTCCGATGAGCGTGCCAGCGGAACGATAACGATCTCCCGTGAGCAGAATCGTTACATCATCAATGCGGGGAACGTGGTGGAGATGGCTGATGGCGAAGAGTTATTCCGGCGTATTCATGAGTTAGCGCGTCTTGACAAGCTCGAACTCAAGGCGCTGTGGAAGAATCAGATGCGTCAGCCGCGCGCTCCCGGCGCCAGCACTGGGGCAGGTCTGGGACTGATCGATATGGCGCGCAAGGCTAGCCAACCGTTGGTCGCATCTTTCAACCGGCTTGACGAAAATTGGGGCTTCTTCAGCCTGCAGGTCATTCTTTGAAGATCATTAAACGTATGCAGGACATCCATCTACCTGGAACCACCTCAACTCCATCGATCCAGACCGACTGGCAGTCGGGACGCGTCAGTCTGTGTGGTGACTCTTATCCGGAAGATGCGTTCGAGTTCTTTGAACCGCTTCTCAACTGGATTAACGGCTATGTAGCAATTTCGGAGTCACCGCTGATACTTGAGCTCTCGCTTCTCTATATAAATACGAGCAGCATCCGTATGCTGATGGATCTCTTTGATGACATGGAATCGGCTCATCGAGCTGGTAAGAAGGTCAGCTTGATTTGGTATTACGATGCCGAGAACGAGCGCGTGGCCGAACTGGCCGAAGAGTTTCGGGAGGACTGTACTTTCCCTTTCGTGGTCCTCAAGCGGCAGAGCTAAGCGTGATGGCAGATATGCAGGAACTTGAAGTGGATATCGATGGGCTCCTGGCCGATCCGGCATGGCAGGGGCACCCGCTCCATCATGCATTAGGCGTATTGATGGAGAGGCATCGCGATCTGCTTCGCCAGCTGGAACGAATCACGCACATTGCCGATCGCTATCAAGGGGCCGAGCATGAGCGTGGCATGTCATACTGCCAACGCTACGAGAAACAGCTGCACCAACTTGAACGCCTGCTACGCATCAGCGACCGCTATCAGCAAATCATGCGCCGCCAGCATGAAGAACTGCGCCAACAGTCCACGCACGATCCGCTGACAGGCTTGTATAACCGCCGCTACATGCAAAGGCGCCTTCACGAAGAGGCGCTGAAGCTGGGTCGTCATCAAGACCAGCTCTTCTCGGTTGTACTGGCAGATATTGATCATTTCAAGGCCGTCAACGATACATTCGGCCACAATACTGGCGATGCGGTGCTGATGGAGGTTGCCCGGCGCTTCGTCTTGAATATACGAAAGTATGATGTTTGCGGACGTTGGGGCGGAGAAGAGTTTCTTCTATTGCTGCCGTCAACCACCGAAGCCCAGGCATACCGGGTGTGCGAAAATCTCCGCCGTGTGATTTCGGAGACCCAGTACCGTGGCACGGATGGACAGTCCCTCGCCGTCAGCATGAGCTTCGGCTATGGCTCCTGCCGTGCGGTAGAGGATCTCGAGAACACCTTGAAGAAAGCCGATTCAGCCCTGTATGACGCGAAGCGCACAGGCCGAAATCGTGTTTCCCCCGTGATTGAAGATGAGGTTGGTACCATATAGGCGCCAGTGGATCTTCAGGCCGCCGATCAGGAGGGACTCGCTTGTGTGCATCCTTGTCGGCTCCGCAAGTGGATCCTCCATGTCAGAGTTCAAGCGCCGGCGCAATTGCAGCAGCGCTTGACTGTTCTTTTTTTAAACGAGGTGAATAATGAAGAAACTTGTTGCGTTCGGCATCCTTGCCCTCTCTCTGGTCGGCACGGTCTCCGCCCAGGTCAAACCCGAGGATCAGATAAAATATCGGCAAGCCGGTTATAGCTTTATGGCCTGGAACATGGGCAAGATCAAAGCCAACCTGGATGGTGAATTCAACGTTCAACAGGTTCAGGCGGCGGCCAGCGCGGTTGCTGCCATCGCTGGTTCGGGGATGGGGGCCCTTTACGGCCCAGGGACTGAGAGCGACATTGGTGATCGCAAAACGCGCGTGAAGCCTGAAGCGTTTCAGAATATGGCGGATCTCGGCAAGCTCGCCACCGATTTCAATGCCGCTGCCGCGAACCTGGCGAACGCCGCCGCAAAGGGCGACAAAGCAGCCGTGCAAAAGGCATTTGGTGAAACAGGAGCCACCTGCAAGGCCTGTCACGATAAGTACCGGCTCGACTGAGTTTTCGAGAGCCATCGCGATTGCCGGCCCTGATCGGGGCGATCGCTGCGTCATCTTCCAGGTCAAGGCGCTGGGCGACTCACCCAGGGGGTCGCGCAACGCTTTCGATCGGGGCAGGCGGTGCAGGCCGGAGGATCGTATGCTTGCTTCAACCTTCCAACCGGCCGGACAGGAAGAACGGGATCAGGTCTGGATTGCCGCAGGCACCGGCGTGACACCGTTCTCGCGCCTGGCCGGAGGCCTTGCAGGGGGATTACCGCCTGCTTGCGGCGTCCTCCAGCTCAGTTTGCACAAGCGCTTGCAGTGCCTCCACGCTTAGAGCAGCAAGAGGCCGGCCGTTTACGAAGAAGCTCGGAGTTGCATGTATATCAAGATTTCTCGCGTCCTCCAGATCCGTGCGAAGCGTTTCATTGATTGATTCCGAGTAGAGTTCGCCCTTTGCCTTGTCAATGTCAAGGCCTGCCATCTCAGCCGCTCGCCATGCGGCGGCCATCGCCGGATCTTGCCGCCACTCAGGCTGGGTCTCGAGAACCGCAGCGAGAACCGCGTCGTACAGCCCTTGGGATCTCGCTGATTCGATGATCCGTGCGGCGTATTCTCCTTGCTCGTCGAAAACGACGTAGCGATACACCAATCGAATGTCTTCAGGGGCCCGGTCGACGATTTCCTTGACGTAGGGGTGAATGAATGCACAGGTGCTGCATGAAGGGGAGAAAAACTCGACAATGGAGACTCTGGCGTCCTCAGGCCCGATCGCATGTGAATGCGATCGCTCCAGCGCGCTCCCCGGAGGCTCCTTTGTGTTGGAGGTGCCTGACGACAACATATGGAACGTTGCCGTGGCGATGAGAAACACAGCGCTTACTGCAAATGCAGTGGCTAGCAGCATTCGTCTCCTGGTCATGAGTGATCCTTTATGGAAACAGTTGTGAGCAGCGCAGTCATGGATAGGAACGATGCGAGAGAAAGCAAGGGTAGGGGAATGCCCATGACTTGCATGCTACGGTCGGTGCATGAGGGGCCCATGGTGCGTGCCACTTCAATCACCTCGGGAAGGGCGCTGAGATATGTCGTCGTGTGCACCAGTGCCAATACGGAACCAGCCACTGCGAGCGGCAACGCATAGATCCATGCAGTTGCGTCATCGCGGAAATTTGCGATCCCGAGGATGACAGCCAATGGAAACATCGCAATGCGCTGATACCAGCAAAGATCACACGGAGGCTGCCCCATGATTTCGCCGAGAAACACCGCGGTGGCAGTCGAGATCAGGGCGATGAGCCACGCGAGGAAAAGATAGGTCAGTTTATCCGCTCGATTCGACGGCATTGGTTCATCCTGTCTTGCCGAATGCATGGTCAAAGGTTCGCGCCTCACCGGAAAATAGGGTCAGTCTGCGAAGAACCTCTTCCACTCCCCCGTCCTCAACAGGGCGCGGCACTCGTTGCGGTTCAGCCGGTTCCCGAGAAACTGACCGCGGTTGTATGCACGGTCTCGGCCAGTCAGTGCAACCAGTTTCTCCTTTCCAGAAAAATTATCTACTTCCTTGGCGACACGAAGTCGGGCCAGGCCGTACCGCACACTTTTCTCATCGTATCGTTCTTCACAATACTTCATTGCGCCTGAGAACGCGCCCAAACGGTATGCTGGATTGCGATCGTCTGCGAGAACGGATGCTGGCATGGCAAAGGCCATGAGCAAAAGCGATGCGACCATGCGATAGTGGATTGTTTTTCTGATGCAGAGAGCCATCTGTATGTCCTGATCGTGTTGAATTAAGTTAGGGAGCGAGGTCGACTACTAGCCTCGATACGGATCCGGCACCTGTCGGATGATGCCTAGCGTCATCTCGGCGTCGATCTCAGCCTCCAATCTTGTGAGGAGGTGCAGTTGCTTGGTAGTCAAATGAGGGGCAAGGTCCCGGAGCAAGCGCCTCCTGGCTTCGATCCGCTTTGAATCGAGAGAAAGCGATCCGCAGATCATCTTCAATGGAGTGCCGGCTTGGTCAAAGTCGTTATTGAACTGGTCAGCGTAATTTTCGAGGATTCGTAGTTGGGCCGAGCGTAGTAGAGCGACGGTGTCGATGTATTCCCGGTACGCCGCGTCGAAGGGGGCGCTCTTTTCGGAGGAGAGCTCTATGCGGCTGCGAACCAGCTCCATGCGGCGCCGATCAAGCGTCGAGAACTGATCTCGAATGCGCGCAATCTCATCGGACTCGTTCGATTCCGGCGGTGAGGAGGGCGGCGAAGCATGTGCAGAAGCCGAGATCAGGATCACGCATAGAAGATGGAGTGCGACTTTTCCCATGATGGATTCGAATGTGGCGTCAGTGTCGAGGATTGGCCGTTGAGAAGAGATTCCGGATTGGATCGAGGCTGTGGTTCCATTGCCAACCGGGAGGACGGCACAGAGGATAATCGCTTGAAAGTAATTTTAGTCTGGCATCGGCCCAAATTGAGACGGCTCATAAATGAATCTATGTACGTATTGATGGACTGAATTTTGATTGCAGGGAAATCCCAGAGGGAGGCGTTCGATCTGGCTGGAAAGGCGGGGCGGTTTGATTGCGCAGAATGTCGGGACCTTCGATCATGGCTATTGACGGGCCCAAAATGGGCCGGAAGGCTGCATATCGGGCCGGGAAGTGTTTATTCTTCCGGTTCGACGAATTCGTGCGACTGCGATGAGCGTGAAATGACTGAGCGCTCATCGTTGCTGCCGGTTAACCGGCATGGCGTGGAACCTTGCAATTTGTCATGTGTTGCGAAGGCCCATTGCGCGGGATGGGGTTCATTTTCCGCCTGTTTCCGACTCTGATCTGTCCTGTTGCAAATGCAAGTTGATCGTCGATCGGTCACGGAATCTTATAAACATCGCTCCCGTCGCTAACGAGTGGCTCTTTTTTGGCGGGAGTAACCTGGCAGCCGGTTTTGGGCGGCCATTAATGACATGCGACATTCCAAAAATTTCGTTCTATGGGCAGGAGCGATCCTGGCCGTAATGACCGGCGGATGTGGTGACGCACCACCGCCAACCGGGATCCCCGAGGCAGTGAGGCCTGCACTCATAGTGACCGTCGATCGACAGATCTTGTACGACACGCTTCGTTTGCCGGGGCGTCTCCGCGCAGCCAAGCGTGCGGAATTATCGTTCGACGTGCCCGGATCGGTGGAACGCTTCAGGCTGGAAGAAGGGCGGCAGGTCAAAGCTGGTGACGTGGTCGCGCGCTTGGACGATGGTGTGTACAAGGCCAGGTTGGATGCAGCACGTGCCGAGTTCGAGCGGGCAACGGTTGATCTTGCGCGCTACCAGCGGCTCTGGGAAGAGGAGTTGGCTGTTGCGCGTGCGGAGGTTGACGACCGTCGCGCCCGGCTCGAAGCGGCCCGAACCAATCTGGCTGCCGCAGAGCAGGATCTTGCGGACACCGTCATCCGGGCGCCCTTCGATGGCGTGATTACCCGCCGTCGCATTGAAACTTTCACCAATGTGCAGGCTAAGCAGCCTATTGCCGAACTGCAGGACCTGCGTGAGCTGGAAGTGGTGATCAATGTCCCGGAGCGCTTGGTGCGGAGAATGCAATCTCATCAGGAGGCCATCGCCTTCTTCGACGATGACGCCGAGCAGTCGTTGGCGCTCGAGCTCAAGTCCTTCGCTGCGGACGCCGATCCATTGACTCAGACTTATGTCGCCGTACTTTCGGTGAAGTCGATTCCGAAGGGTCTGAATCTTTTGCCCGGCATGGCGGTGAACGTCCAGCCGGCTATGCGGAGGGAGGCCATGTCAAGCACGGAAGCGGCGGTGGCGGTCCCGCTGTCCGCCGTTGCGCCTGATGCACAAGGTGCGCCAGGCGTCTGGGTCGTCGATGAGGGCGGCCGCGTAGAGCGCAGGCCGATCGAGACTGGCGACATCCGTGGGGCCCGGATCGTCGTGCGATCCGGTCTTGAGCGCGGCCAGCGTATCGTTGCGGCCGGCGTGGGAGGGCTACGTGAAGGGATGCGGGTCCGGGCTCTAGCGATGACGACAGCGGATCGCCGCCAATGAACATTGCCGAATATACGCTCCGAAAATCGGTTGTCGCCTGGGTGGTGGTGCTACTCGTCCTGGTGGGCGGGTGGCTGTCGTACGAGCGCCTGGGGCGCTTCGAGGATCCGGAGTTCGTCATCCGCCAGGCGGTGGTGGTCACGGCCTATCCGGGCGCTTCGCCGGCACAGGTCGCCGAGGAGATCACCGACCTGATCGAAGGCGCGGTGCAACAGATGCAGGAGGTCGAAGAAGTGACCTCGGTATCGCGCGCCGGCGAGTCGCTGGTCAAGGTCGAGGCCAAGCTGGCCTTCTCGCGCACCCAGGCCGAGCTCGACCAGGTGTGGGACAAGCTGCGCAGCAAGATTGCCGACGCCGCCCGCGCCTTGCCGCCAGGTGCGGCCGAGCCCGTGGTCAAGGGCGACTTCGGCGATGTCTTCGCGCTGTTCTATGCCGTCACGGGCGACGGCTACAGCCCGCGCCAGCTCTGGAACTACGTCGATTTCCTGCGCCGTGAACTGGTGCTGGTGCCGGGTGTGGCACAGGTTGCGCTGCTGGGCGAGCGCAAGGAAGCGATCTACGTCGAGGTTTCCAGCGCCCGTGCCGCTCAGCTGGGCGTGCCGCTCGACCGGATCTATGCCTCGTTGCGCGCGCAGAACCTGATCGTGCCCGCGGGCGCCGTCAATGCAGGCCCACTGCGATTGCAGATCCAGCCGGCCGAGAGCGTCCTTGCGGTCGAGACGCTCGGCGACCTGGTGGTCGCGGGCGACGCCAACAGCGGCCTGCTGCGCCTTCGAGACGTGGCCAGCATCCATCGCGAATACGTCGATCCGCCCGCGGTGCTGATGCGCCACGATGGTCGTCCGGCGATCGGGCTGGGCATTTCCAACGTGCTCGGCGGCAACGTGGTCGAGATGGGCGACGCGGTGAAGCGGCGCCTGGCCGAGCTTGAAGGCCAGCGCCCGATCGGCATGGAGCTGAACGTCGTTTCCGTCCAGTCGGACGCGGTGCGCGCCGCAGTGTCGGGCTTCGTCGAGAACCTCGTGGCTGCGGTCGCGATCGTGGTCGTGGTGCTGTTGCTCTTCATGGGGCTGCGCAGCGGACTCATCATCGGTGCGGTCCTCGTGCTCACCGTAGCGGGTACCCTGATCGCGATGCTGATGGACGGCATCGCCATGCAGCGCATCTCGCTCGGCGCGCTGATCATCGCGCTCGGCATGCTGGTCGACAACGCCATCGTGGTCACCGACGGCATCCTGGTCCGGCTGCAGAAGGGCGAACCGCTTGCATCGGCCGCGGGCGCAGTGGTGCGCGCCACGGTGTGGCCACTGCTCGGGGGCACCGTGGTCGGCATCCTCGCCTTCAGCGCGATCGGCCTGTCGCCCACCGACATGGGTGAATACGCCGGGTCGCTGTTCTGGGTCATCCTGTATTCGATGCTGCTGTCGTGGCTGTTCGCGATCACGCTGACCCCGCTCCTGTGCGCGGCTTTCCTGAAGACCAAGGTGGATGCCGGCGCCGCAGAGGGGCGGTTGCTGCGTGGCTACCGCCGCGTGCTGCAGAGCGTGCTCGCCCACCGTGCCGCCAGCGGCGTGGTGCTGGCTGGGCTGCTGGCGGCCGGCGTGGTGGCCTTCGGCTTCGTTCCGCCCGGTTTCATGCCCGACTCCGCGCGGCCCCAGTTCGTGGTCGACCTGGCGCTGCCACAAGGGACCGACATCCACGCCACCGCGGCCATGGTGGCCAAGGCGGAGGAGACGGTGCGCGACGCACCGGGTGTCACCCACGTCACAAGCTTCGTCGGTCAGGGGGCGTTGCGCTTCATGTTGACTTACAGCCCGGAAGACCCGAACCCCGCCTACGGCCAGCTCCTGGTCGATGTCGAGCGCTTCGAGGACATCGCCGGCCTGATCGAACGTCTGCAGCCCGAACTCGAGAACGCCTTTCCGGAGGCCAGCGTCAAGGTGTGGAAGTTCATGCTCGGCCGCGGTGGCGGGAAGAAGATCGAAGCGGCCTTCCGCGGCCCCGACCCTGCCGTGCTGCGCCGGCTGGCCGAGGAGGCCAAGGCCATCATGGCCACGGACCCGGAAGCCGTCGCCATCCAGGACGACTGGCGCCAGGCGGTGCCGGTGGTGCGCCCGCGCTTCTCGGTCGAGGCCGCGCAACGCGCCGGCGTGCTGCCCTCGGATATCGCCGCGGCACTCGAGCGCACCTACGTCGGTCAGCAGATCGGCGTCTATCGCGAGGACGAGCGCCTGATCCCCATCCTCGCACGTGCGCCGGCCGACGAGCGCCGAGGCATCGAAGACCTCGGCAACGCCCAGGTGTTCAGCGCCACCGCCGGCAAGTACGTCCCGGTGAGCCAGTTCGTCGAGCGTATCGACACGGTGTGGGAGGATGCGCTGATCCGGCGCGAGAACCGCTTTCCGACCATCAAGGCACAGTGCGACCCGCCCGCGGGGCAGTTGTCCGCACCGCTGTTCGCGCGCCTTCGGCCGAAGATCGAGGCCATCGAGTTGCCACCGGGCTACGCGCTGGAATGGCACGGCGAGTACAAGGCCGCCACCGAGGCCAACGCCGGATTGGCCGCGGCCGCGCCGTTCGGCTTCGCGGCGATGGTGGTGGCGGTGATCGTGATGTTCAATGGCCTGCGCCAGACCGCGGTGATCTGGCTCACCGTGCCACTGGCGGTCGTGGGGGTGGCGATCGGACTGCTGGTGTTCCAGGCGCCGTTCGAGTTCATGGCCATTCTCGGCTTCCTGAGCCTGACGGGCATGCTGATCAAGAACGCGATCGTGCTGGTGGATCAGATCGACGTCGAGATCCGCGAGGGCAAGCCACGCCTGCTTGCGGTGCTCGACGCTTCGGCCAGCCGCGCCCGCCCGGTTTTTCTCGGTGCCGCAACCACGGTGCTCGGCGTGGCACCGCTGCTGGTCGACCCCTTCTTCCGCAGCATGGCGGTGACGATCATGTTCGGCCTGATCTTCGCGACCGGGCTGACCCTGGTCGTGGTGCCGCTACTGTACGCGAGCTTCTTCCGCATACGAGGTGAAGAGCTTGCGTACCCGGCAAGGCCGGAATCCGGACGGGAGGAGGCACGATGAGCCGCAGCACCCTGCGTACCGGCCTGCTGGATATCGCGCTTGCGAGGTTTGGCCGCCTGGGATGTCCGTTGGTGGTGGCTGCCCTGGTGGGCGGGTGCCAACCATCGGACTTCGTCCGCCCAAGCGTTGAGGTGCCCGAGCACTGGCGGCTGACGACAGAACGTGACGGCCACGACGATACGGCCGATCTCGCGAGCCTCCCATGGAACGTCCTGCTGCCCATCCCCGAACTGCAGGCACTGATCGAGGAGGCCCTGGTTGCGAACGCGACGTTGCGTATCGCCATCGAGCGCATCGAACTCGCCCGCGCCCAGTACGGCATCGAGCATGCCGCACGGTTCCCGGCCGTCAACGCCACCGGCGCCGGGACCCGGGAACGCATGCCGGGTATCGATCCGAGCGGGAACCGTGTGGGCGAGTCCGGTTCGGTCGCGCTCTCGATACCCGCCTGGGAAATCGATCTGTGGGGGCGCCTGGCCGCGCGTTCCGAGGCTGCCCGTCGCGAGGTGCTCGCCAGCGCGGCCCAGGCCGACGGCGTGCGCGCGAGCCTGATCGCACAGGTCGCCTCGCTGTATCTCGAGCTGCTCGACCTCGATGCGCAGCGCGAGATCACCCGCCGCACGATCGAGGGCCGGCGCAAGGCGCTGCGCCTGACGCGTGCGCGGTTCGACGAAGGCGTATCTTCCATCCTGGATGTGCGCCAGGCGGAATCCGTGCTCGCCGGCTCGGAGCAGGCGCTCGCCGACCAGGCACGCCGCATCGCGCAGGCCGAGAATGCGCTCGCGCTGCTGCTCGGCCGCAATCCCGGGCCGATTCTTCGCAGCGCACGGCTCGACGCGCTGGACACGCCCGTACGCCTCGACGCAGGCCTGCCGTCGGCGCTGTTGCAGCGTCGCCCCGACATCCGGGCGGCGGAGGAGGCGCTACGTGCCGCCGGCGCCAATCTGGACGCCGCACGCAAGGCCTTCCTGCCCCGGATCACCCTCACCACACTGCTCGGCTTCGCCAGTACCGATCTCGGCGAACTCTTCGACGGCAACCGCTACGCCTGGTCCCTGCAGCCCTCGTTCGGCCTGCCGCTGTTCGATGCCGGCCGACTGCGTTCAGGGGTGGCTGCGGCGGAAGCGCAGCAGCGCATCCTGGTCGAACAGTACAAGGCCACCATCCGCCAGGCTTTCCGCGAGGTCAGCGATGCCCTTGTCGCATTCGAGCGCCTGAGCGAACAACGCGAGGCCATGAGCAGGGTCGTGCAGGCCAACCGCGAACGCTTGCGGGTCACCAATGCACGCTATCTTGCGGGGATCTCCAGCTATTTCGAAGTCATCGACGCAGAACGCCAGCTCTTCGACAGCGAACTGTCGCAGTCGCAGACCAGTCGCGCGCTGCAACAGTCGATCGTCCAGCTTTACCAGGCGCTGGGCGGTGGATCGAGCACTGCTCCAGCGCAGATTCGAAGCTGAGGAAGCGCCGAATGGTTCATGACCGTTCGGCCTGGGCTTGTCGAAATCATTGATTTTTCAGGCAATGAACTTCGACAAGCTCGGGGCGAACGGATTTGTGCGTCAAGGGGTATCTCCGTTCATCGCAAGGCCGATCCAGTAGTGCCTACCCTTTCAGGCAGTCACGAGCACCCGATCAAAACGCATGATGAAGGTGGATGCGCCAGACCGCGAAAGCGGGAGGCGCTTCATCAGAGACCTTGTGACGCACTCACGACCCAGATTCGTCGTGGGGAGGCAGCTTCACATGCGCGAGCAATGACTCGATTTGCCTCGCCGTTGCCAGAAGACTTTTGACGGCTTCCCGAGTCAGATCGAAGGTTTCCTGGTCCACGGCGTTTCGTGAGACGACCCACCTGCCCAGCCCGGTTCTCTCCACCTTTCCAAGCGTTCTCAGCTTCTCGAGTTTTCGTCGAACGGTCTCCTTGGGTACTCCGGAGATCTGGACGATGTCCGCGACACGCACGGGATGCAACTCACCAACAAACATCCCTTTTTCGTTGATCACGTCGTCGGAAGGAAAGCCCGGGCGTATCGATCGAGCAATGCTGAGGTGCGCAATGATGCCCCAGATAAGCGCAGTCTCAAGTTCGAGTCCGATCCTGCTGTTATTGAGCCGTCGCATGTGATCAACGATGTAGCGATTGCAGGTGAATGCCACCACGCCGAAGGATCGCCGAAACCGGGCTTCGAATTCATCCATAGTCAGAGCCTAAAAGATTGCCACTCCGCACCGGCCGTAGCCGCGGGAAATGTCCACATTACATACGGCGGGCTCTAGACTGAAGTGCAACACCCTTATTTTGATAGGGTGTGCGCATGGTAAGAATCTACAAGCATCTGAGCATGGAAGAGCGTAACGTAATCCATCGGTGTCGTAATGAAGGATTGAGCAGTCGGGCAATTGCCCGACTGCTCAATCGCCCTGCTTCGACGGTGACGCGCGAACTGGCTCGCAACACGGTTGGCAAGAGCTACGATGCGCTTCGAGCGCGACATCAATCGCAGGCTCGCCGGCGCCGCGGCTCGATCAAGCTCCAGACTGATTCGAAGTTGTTTGCTCGGGTACGAGCACTGATGGCGCAAGGTTGGTCGCCTGAGCAAATTGCAGGCAGACTGCGGCGTATGCATCCAGACGACCCTGGCTTTCATGTTTCCCACGAGACGATTTACTGCGCGATCTACGCCTTGCCCCGAGGCGAACTGCGCAAAGAGCTCATTGCCCAATTGCGCTTTGCTCACAAGACGCGCATGCCCCGTGCTCGTGGTCAGGATCGGCGCGGTCAGTTGCCGAACATGACTTCGATCCACCTGAGGCCGATTGAAGTGGCGGCTCGACTCATTCCTGGGCACTGGGAAGGCGATCTGATCAAGGGCGCGGGTAATCGCAGCGCGGTTGGCACATTGGTCGAACGCAAGAGCCGTTACCTGATCATGACTAGATTGCCTGATTGTTCTGCTCAATCCGTGCTGGAAGCCTTCACTGCCAGGTTTCGCCACGTTCCAGCATGCGTGCGCAAAACGCTGACCTACGATCAAGGCAAGGAGATGGCCAAGCACGAAGAGTTGGCTCGCCGTTTGAAGATCGACGTCTATTTCGCCGATCCGCACAGTCCGTGGCAGAGGCCCACCAACGAAAACACCAACGGACTGATTCGTGAATACCTGCCCAAGGGGCTGGATTTGGCTCCGATCTCGCAAGGCTATCTCAATGCAATTGCAAGGCAGATCAACGACAGGCCGCGCAAGTGTCTCCAGTTCGAAACCCCAGCTGAAGTATTTGCGCGGGAAGTCATCAGCATGAAATCAAGTGTTGCACCTCAAACTTGAAACCGCCTACGTATTCCAGGAAGGCCGACGCCCAGAGGAGCAAACGGACCGCCCCCTGGCTACGGGCCATGCAATCGAGATTGATTGGTCGAGGAGAGTGCAACCCCTCAGCGTCGCAGCACCAGTAAGAGAAGGTCAGATGGAGATCCGGTGAGTTCGCCCATCACCGCGATCCGACATTAGTAGGATCGTTGTATTCATTTCGGCAACCTTTGACTTTTCTCAAAGTCCCATTCAACTCTCGATTATTGAGGCTCAATTTGAGCCATTTTGCACTAATACGGGCGCTTGAGGCTCATATCGGGCCACGGCGTATATTGAAAAATTGAGAATGATGTAAAAATGGAGTTGGCCTTTAATGATTAAGCGAATTTCTTGATCGATAGATTTTTCGACTGAATCCAGGAGACTCTACTTCTGGCTAGGTGCGGAGCTGGTTGGCCTCCTTTCCTTTACTCACGAGCGTTCCAATTGATGACTGACGGTAGTCAAAAAAATATAGTGGGCCAATCAGACATGGGAGGGCAATCGAGTTGTCACATGGCGCTGATGCAGAGCGTTCGTCTGTATCAAACTGTCATTGATAGCTCGTTCTCCGTGATCTATGTCACAGACATAAATGGACGATACAAATTCGTCAACGATGCGTTCAAGCGTCTGGTCGGCCTTCCGGAAGAGAAGATAATCGGGCATGACGCCAGTGACGTCTTCAAGAACATGGGTGGAGAAACGCTTCATTCGCGCAATCTTGAAATCGTCCTCACCCAAGAACCTCGGAAACTGGTCGAAGTCGTCGAGAGCGCCTGCGGTGTCAGATATGTCTATGAGGTGAATTATTTTCCGATCAAGGAAATAAGCGGCGCGGTCGCGGGAATGGGAGGGATTGCGCACGACATAACGGGCCGCTACCTCGCAGAGAAGAGGTTCGAGGTCGTAATCGGCGGATCAATGGATGCATTCTTTCTGCTTGCAGAGAGTGGGCAATTCATCGAGGTTAACCAGGCCGCGCAGGATCTGACCGGGTATTCACGCGACGAACTGTTGAGAAAGTCTGTGCGAGACATAGATGTTCCGCTCGATGGCCTGTCCGTTGTGGACAGGCTTAGGTCGGGCGGCGGCAACGCTGTTCGTTTCGAAAGCCGCCTTTCTAGAAAAGACGGCCATCTGCGCGATATCGAAGTGAGCATCTGTGGGGTGGCAACAGAAGATGAGGTTGGCGAGTTTTCGGAGCGTCTCTATTACGGGTTCGTCAGAGACATTACCGGAGAGAGGGTGGCAAGGCAGCGTATCGAGTATCTGGCCTACAACGACACGGTCACTGGCCTGCCCAATAGGGAAGGCTTCAAGAAAGATTACTGCAGCCTCACGAGTGGACGTCAGGACCGGTCGCTGCGTCACGTTCTCATGTACCTGGATGTCGACAACTTTAAAGCAGTGAATGACGCGTTGGGGCATTCCGCTGGCGACGCAGTCATCCGGGAAGTCGGTCGCAGAATTCGCCAGGTCATCGGCGATGATCAGTTGCTTGGAAGGGCTGGCGGAGATGAGTTTCTCGTGTGCTTGACCGAGGAAAACCTCGGTGGTACGGCAGAGGCCGTCGTTCGCGCAATCCTGGAGGCGGTCAGCGAACCCATTGATCTTGGGATTCGACAGACACGCGTGACGATGTCAGCTGGTGTGACGGTCTCATCTCGTCATAATGAAGAGCTCGAGCTTCTTCTGATGCAGGTTGATTTTGCTCTATTTGAAGCGAAAAGACACGGCCGGAGCAGATATGCCTTTTTCGATATTGATCTGCATGCATTGCACTCGGAGCGGTGCGTCCTGAGTGAAGAGCTGAGGAGCGCCATCGTACGCGGCGAGCTCAACATTCACTATCAGCCGAAAATCGGCCTGTCGTCCGGTGCATTTGTTGGCGTGGAGGCCCTTCTGCGCTGGCACAGTCCAACGCTTGGAAGCGTCTCGCCTGCAAGGTTCGTCCCCATTGCCGAAGAAACCGGCTGCATAGTGGAGCTGGGGGCGTGGGTACTCCGGCGTGCATGTTCGGATTTTGTCGGGTGGAGAGCAGGGGGGTGTGGCCTGGAAAGACTGTCCGTGAATCTCTCGCCCATCCAGTTTCGAATGCCTGGATTCGTGGACTTCGTTCGTGAAGTGCTCGATGAAACGGGATTTCCGTGTGATCGTCTTGAACTGGAGTTGACTGAATCGACCCTGATTGAAGGAACCGATGAAATCCTCAGGACTTTGAATGATCTTGCCGAGCTGGGGGTGTCCTTGTCGATTGACGATTTCGGCACAGGCTTCTCAAGCCTGTCTTATCTTAAGAAGCTTCCGGTAAGAGCTTTGAAGCTCGATAAATCATTCGTCACGAACATCGATTCTGATGTCAATGACAGGACGCTGGTTGATGGAATCATCCGGCTGGCACGCAGTTTCGGACTTTCAACGATTGCAGAGGGGGTCGAGACGAAGGCGGTCAGTGACATGCTGCATCAGATGGGATGTGATCAGGGGCAAGGCTATTACTTTGCAAAACCGATGGATCTCGATTCTCTGAAGGATTGGGTGTCATCGGCGGACGTATTGAAGCGGCTTTAGGTATGGCGAGGGGGGGAGATCACCAGACGATAACGGTGTCGACGATCGATGAAAGCGAGAGGAAAATTGGTCGGGTGTATTTTTCCGGGCTGGGAGGTTGAGTCAAAAGTCACATTCAACGTATCTTTCTTGGCCAGGATCCAGCCGCTTGAACGATAATCCGAAGGTGCGTTCGAACGAACTGCTGGAGTATGGGGTTTCCTTGAAAGTGCAATATTGTACGGAATTGGGTTGTGGCTTTGGCGATAGAATCTAGATTTAGAACACTGAGGGCAAAGCTACTCCTGGTGCTCGTCGGCTGTATCGTAATCCCCGGGGGGGCTGTGACGACCATCATCTGGGCACAGCAGGAAATGCTGCGAAACGAAATAAGAGAGCATCGGCTTGTGCGTTTAAGGGATGCGATTGCCGCACAGGAAGAGAAGATTGTCGTACGAGTGATCTCGTTTCTCGATAAGGTGGGTGAGCGCTATGCGCAAAACGCTGATTTTCGAGCCGCTGGAGATCCTGATGAAAACCTGCTTATCACGGATGCCCGCTATCTGACTTTGGGAGTGATGGAAGCAGATGGCAGGCTGCGAGTGATCGCCGGGGATGAGCCCAGTCCTGCAGCAGCGGAGGTGATCGCAGAGATCACGCAAGACCAGGCGACGGTTGTCCGTGATGTTCCAGACAGGGCGGGAATGGTCATCGTGGTGCGCTCGATGGGAAACGATCTGAATGAACGGCTGCGGGCCGGATTTGCGGTATTGGACGCGCAATCAATGAGAGGAGCGGTCGCGGAAGTCCTCAATCGTTCGGTTGGCGCCTGGGTTCTGCTGGATCGAGTTGGCCGGGTGATCGAAAAATCCGACACATTCGGGCAACTGGATATTGATCCGGCGCAGATCCAGAATGATTGGGAACGCATCACCGTGGAAACGACGGCTGCACGATCGCTGATTCTTGGCGGACAATATGAGAGTTTTCGCCACGATGCGGCGGTGTTGCATGCCTTTTTCCCCCCGCTGTCATCTTTCGCCGATCGGCCTATTCGACAGCTCGGCTTGATTGCGGTGGGAGCGCTGGCGGTGGCTGTGCTCTTGTCACTGGGAATATGGTTTCTTGTGAGCTCGTACTTCACGCGTGAACTCAGAAAACTTCTGGGCACGGTCGATGAGATGTTTCCCGAACTCGAAGGGAGTGCAGCCGTGAAGCCTGAATGCCCATCGGAGTTCGATTTTCTGCATTGCAGATTGAGTGTTCTCGCGGAGATGCTCAGGCGATATCGGCTGGCAGCCGAGATGGAGAACGAGCGGCTTGCGGGGCAAATCGGAGTTCTCCGCCAGGTCGCCAGGCGCGAAGGACTGGACGCCGCGCTCGAGGATCTGTGCCACTTCGTTGAGGGGCAAACGCCGGGGTCGCGATGCTCCGTACTGATACTGGACCGTGATGGACGGACGGTCGTGCGGTCTGTTGCACCGAGCCTTCCGGCTCATTACAACGCCGCTCTTATCGGGCTGAGGATAGGGCCGGACGTCGGATCGTGCGGCGCTGCGATGTCAATGGGATCTCCGGTTTTCGTCGACGACATTGCTACGCATCCGAACTGGGCGCCATTCCGTGAGCTCGCGTTGCCTTGTGGCTTGCGAGCCTGTTGGTCGTTACCGGCGATCAGGGAGGATGGCTGGGTATTGGGTGCATTTGCGATCTACAAGTTGGCGCCGGGGATGCCGTCGCCGGATGAAATCCAGATCGCGAGCATGGGTGTGGAGCTGGCAGTTCTTGCGATTGATCATCACAAGGCGCTGGATCTCCTCGAACGACAGGCGTTGCGGGACGAACTGACCAATCTGCCGAACAGGCGCTATCTCTACGACTGGTTGGCACGATCGCTTGCGTCAAAGGAGGCAAGCGCCCATCTGGCAGGAGGAATGGTGCTTTTGCTCGATCTCGATGAGTTCAAACCGGTCAACGATACGTATGGGCATGCTGCGGGAGACGCGGTTCTGCGTGAGGTCGGGAAACGGCTTTCGCAGATGCTTCGTGAAGGTGATGTCGTCGCGCGCTTGGGGGGCGATGAGTTTGCAATCGTGGCTCATGACATCGCCGCCGGCGGCACTGGAGATATCGGGCTCTGTGAACGAATAATCCGAAGAATCACTGCCCCCATATCGCTGGACGGCGGGAATGTCGTTCAGGTGAGTTGCAGTATTGGGATTGCGCTTTTCCCTGACGATGCCGACTCGGCAACGGAATTGCTGTGCAGGGCGGATGAGGCCATGTACGCGGCCAAGGAGCGGGGGAAGAACTGTAGCGTTTTCTGGCGAGAGCTCGCAGGTGAGGCGAGGTTTGGAAGAGCATGATCGTGGGCAGGCGCGGTGGGCTACTTACGAGTGGATTCAGCGCGCTTCATGGATCTGAGGAAAGAAGGGAGTGGTGGATATGGCATGGTGACCGAAGAGGCGGGCGAGCGAGTCGTACGCAGACGTCCAATGCAATCTGGAGCGCGCTCTTGCGGTGGAGCGCGACCAGGTTTCACACTTGGAGCAGGAGCTTGCTCGAAGTCTGTCGGAGTGCTCGGCGATGGGCCGGCAGAACGATCTTGGTAATGCGCTTTTCGGGAACTTGCGTGTTTACTCCGAGACCTTGAGTTCGGTGCAGCAATCATTCTCCGTTCTTGCCGGCAAGCTGTCTGACGAGGAGTCAGTCGCAGTTCGCTCGACGCATGCAGCCGATGAGAGCAGTAAGGCAATCGTCCGAGTCACGGATCATCTTCAGTGCTTGGCGAACGAGTCGGGCCGAACAGTGGAATCGGTGAATAAGCTTGCAACGCGTGCTGCCCAGATCGGCGGAATCGTTCGCCTTATCCGGGAGATCGCCGATCAGACGAACCTCCTGGCGTTAAACGCAGCGATTGAAGCTGCGCGGGCGGGCGACCAAGGAAGGGGTTTTGCGGTGGTTGCGGATGAGGTGCGCAAGCTCGCCGAGCGAACCGCAGGGGCAACGAATGATATTTCAGAGATTGTGGGCGTTATTCAAGAGGAAACGAAGCATGTCGCACTCGTGATCGGCGATCTTTCGCATTCGGCCGCATCCGTTTCGAGCGAAGGGGCCGATGCACGTTTCAACATGGATGAACTATGTGGACTGACGCGCGAACTTGCCGACGTGATGCGCCAAGCCGCATTGCAGAGCTTTGTCGAGTTGGCAAAACTGGATCATTTGGTTTTCAAGCTTGACGTGTATCAGGCAATCGCGGGCGTCCCTGAGGCGAGAGCCGAATCGCTGGCCACCCACAATGATTGCCGTCTTGGACGTTGGTATCGCGCGGAAGGGCGACGGTTCGAGCAGTTGCCGGCCTACCGTCATCTGGAGCAACCCCATGCAAAGGTGCATCAGAGTGGCGCAACTGCACTGGCTCGAATCGTGGAAGGCGATCCGGAAGGGGCCGTTGCTGCAGTCGCAGAGATGGAGGAGGCGAGTATTGAGGTTCTGAGAACCCTGCAGTGTCTCGCCGAGTCGGTCGGTGAGAATGCGGCCCGCTCGTGCCCAGTGGCGAAGTGAGGCGCCTGGCTACGAGAACGCCAGCAAGTCGTGGAGTTGGGCGCAGGATTCTTCGAGGTCTTTTTCATCGCATGGCGCATGAATCCGCCTCGGGGTGATCAGAATGCCCTTGATCCGGTCTGCAGCGATACAGAACGTCTTTTTTGGTGAAGTTCGTTCCGGCGCCTGGTTGCCATGTGCAACGACGAGCCGTCATTTTTTTCTTGAGTTTATGAAGCATATCCGTGCTGTTGAGGAGTGTGGTGATGAGTAGTCAAAGGGCGCTTTATGAGAGCAAGCGTATGAATGCGGCCGATGCCGTGGGCGTGATTCGCGACGGCGACACCATCGTCGTGCCGACCGGCGTCGGCGAACCGCCTGCCTTGCTGCACGCGCTGTCCGAGCGGCGCCACACGCTGCATGACGTCACCGTCAGCCAGATCCTGCCGCTGCGCAAGTTCGCCTACCTCGATCCGGAGACGCGCGCCAACATCTGCCACGATGCCTACTTCTTCGGCGGCGCCACCCGCGCCGGCGGCCAGGCCGGCTGGGTGGACTACGTCCCGGCCTATTTCTCCGAGCTGCCGATGCTCATCGACCGCGGCCTGACGCCGGCCGACGTCGTCGTGTCGATGGCTTCGCCGATGGACGAGCACGGCTACTTCAGCCTGTCGCTGGCGCCCGACTACACCATGGCGGCGATCCGCCGCGCCCGCGTCGTGCTGCTGGAAGTCAATCCGAACGTGCCCTTCGCCAACGGCGACTGCCACATCCACGTCTCGCAGGTCGCCGGCCTGGTCGAAAGCGACGAGCCGCTGTTCGAAGTCGGCCTGCCGCAGATCGGCCCGGTGCAGGAAGCGATCGGCAAGTATGTCGCCGACCTCATCGACGACGGCTCGACGCTGCAGATCGGCTACGGCGGCATCCCCGACGCGGTGGTCATGCAGCTCCAGCACAAGCGCGACCTCGGCATCCACACCGAGATGATCGGCGACGGCATCCTGTCGCTGATCGAATCGGGCGCCGTCACCAACCGCCGCAAGACCTTCATGCCCGGCAAGCTGGTCGCCACCTTCGCACTCGGCTCGCAGCGCCTGTACCGCGCGCTGCATCGCAACCCGGCGATCGAGATGCATCCGGTCGATTTCACCAACGACCCGTATCTGGCCGCGCGCAACGACAAGCTGTGCGCCATCAACGCCACCTTGCAGATCGACCTGATCGGCCAGTGCGGCTCCGAATCGCTGGGCCACGTGCCCTATTCCGGTACCGGCGGCCAGGTGGATTTCGTCCGCGCCGCCAACCGCTCGAAGGGCGGCAAGGCTTTCATCGTGCTGCCGTCGACGGCGAAGGACGGCACCGTGTCGCGCATCGCGCCGGTGCTGTCGCCCGGCACCCACGTCACCACCAGCAAGAACGACATCAACTACGTCGTCACCGGATACGGTGTCGCCGAGCTGCGCGGCAAGACCGCCAGACAGCGCGCCGAGGCGCTGATCGGCATCGCCCACCCGGATTTCCGCGGCGAACTGCGCGAGGCGGCAATGAAGATGAAGCTGCTCTGAGATCGGTGAGGCCCGCGAGGGCATCGAACTGGAGCGCTCGACGCTGGCCGACTTGGAGTCGACGTCGTGAGGCGAAACTGGATGCGATGCCCGCCGTTACGGGACTCCCGCGCACGCCGTAGAAAATATACTCAATTCTGAAACTCTATGTGATGCGACGGCTCGAGCGTCTCAGGGTGTGAGAGGATGCGCCCTACGACAGTAAGGCGATCCGCGCCATCGATCTGGCTCGGAAAGCGGTTCCGGATGCGACGACGCTGTTGAAGCTTCGCCGTCTGCTGGAAACACACGGACTGGCACGCAGGATCTTCGAGGCGATCAAGGCGCGTCTGGCCCGGAAAGGCCTGCGCAGAACCGTGCTTCGGATGAAAGGCGCCAGCGTATCGATGAATCCGGCGGCGAATCATGCTTGCGGCTGATTCAGCGTCGCTGAAAGTGATTCATTCAGTGCTTCATCGGAATCGCAGTTTCTGCATGATATCAGATGTTGAGGATGCCGTCATTCTTGCATGGCGCTCGGCGGAGTGAGCCTGTCGTAGGTGAAGGCCACGGAGAAGAAAATGATGGATGATTTTGATGAGAGGTTTGACAGGGCTTTTGTAATGCTTGCGTTCGCGAGCAATCGTCACTTGGTCGATCATATGCGGCGACTCATTCATCTGCTCAAGATGGATCTCGAGAGCGCGATGCTATGGGGGCTCGTCGCACATCTCGGTGTGGCCCACGCGATGCGGCCCGGTAGTCCCCCCTCTGATTTGTTGGCATCTGATGGGTTTTTGCCGGATGGGGGGCGTGCCGTGCGTCTGGCCGACATCGTACAGGTTTCGGGATTGCCAAAAGAGACTGTTCGCCGAAAGCTCGACAAGTTGCGGGAGTCTGGAAGGCTGTGTCGGACGGATGACGGCCTTTGGAGTGCCGCTCGTGAAGGCGTGGATGAAAGTGTCTATGAGTTCACAAGGGAGGCGGTAAAACGTCTCTTGCAGACTGCTCGTGTGATCGAGGATATTCTTCAGCAGGCGGATCCCGACTCGCGGGCGCGATGATGGAACGGGTGAAGCGGAAAATCGACACCATGGGCCGTCCGGGTTGCAGGTTTTTTTATTTCAGCATGACTCCAGCACCGAACTTCGCTGGACTACGCCACAGTCCGTTGTTGCAGGTTTATCAAGAACTTACGTGAGTTCATCCTATGCCGGTGCTTTCCGAAACCTGACCCGGCTTCCGTCCGCTTGGCTCCCAAGAGGCTCCTGGAATCGGGTCTTTCCAAGGAGTCAGCTCTCCTGGGGCGAAGCGGTATATTCTTACCAGATCGTGATCGACGTTTTTAGGGTACGAAAATGGCCGCTACCGCCACCTTATCCAGCAAGTTCCAGATCTCCATTCCCAAGGCCGTGCGCGAAGAACAGCACTGGGAAGCCGGGCAGGAATTCGTGTTCATCCCCAAAGGCAAGGGCGTGCTGGTGATGCCCGTGCCCGAGCTGGAGCAGTTGGCCGGCATCGCCAAGGGCGCACGCACCGACGACTACCGCGACCGCCAAGACCGTTACTGAGAAGGCGGCGCTACTGATGACGGCACCGTTGCGCGTGGTCGATACCTCGGCCTGGATCGAATGGCTCACTGGCAGCGCGCTCGGCAAGAGGCTGGGCAAGCAGTTTCCGGACAAGCCGCAGTGCATCGTGCCGACCATCGTGCAGCTTGAACTGTCGAAGTGGCTGGTGCGCGAACTCGGCGAAGAACAGGCCGACCAAGTGATCGCCTACACGCAGAAGTGTGTCGTCGTGCCACTGGACACCACCATCGCCCTGCTCGCGGCGGAGCTGCACCGCGAACACAAGCTGGCTACCGCCGATGCCATCGTCTACGCGACGGCACGGCGTCAGGGCGCTGAGCTGCTTACTTGCGATGCGCACTTCAAAGGACTACCGGACGTGGCGCTGTTCGCCAAGACGGCTTGATATGGCAGAGGAATGGCAAACGCAGCCATTACTGCCCATTTTCACTACGCACTCAGCCTTGCTTATCGCGCAGGTGCTGGAGCAGGCTGTCGGCAGCCTCGTCGCTGGCGGGATGGGACTGCGCCCACGCCAATGCTTCGCGCAGGCCGGCGGCCGCCGCAGCGCTGTGCAGCCAGTGTTCGCTGTCGGGCACCACGGGAGAGGTTGGTAGCGTGGGCATATGCGCCTCCTGTCAGGCAACAGCAAAAACCAGCCAGTCGCAGCCGGTTCGTGGCCGGCCTCAGGCCGCCGGCTCCCAGGGATTGAACAAGGCCACGCCCGTCGGCGTGAAGTCGGCCACGTTGCGCGTCACCAGCGTCATGCCGTGTACCAGCGCGGTGGCGGCGATCAGGCCGTCCCGATAAGGGCGCGGGTCGGGTACGTGCAGCGCGGTGCTGCGGCGGGCAACGACCGTATCGACCGGCAGAATCCGGTTGGCGAAGCCGGGCGGCACATGCTCCTCCAGCCAGGCGCGAAGCAAGGCACCCTGGGCCGGGTCGCGGCGTTCGATCTGCAAGGTGCCGATCTCCAGTTCCTGCACGACGATGACCGAAAGATAGAGGCTCGCGCCGGGCACCGTCCGGCTCCAGGCCGCGACATGCGGGTCGGCCTTGCCGACACGAACCTTGCGCAACTCCGAGACGACGTTGGTATCGAGCAGCAGCATTCAGGTGAAATCCGCAGGCTGCGCCAGCTCGCGCGAGCGGGGAAATTCCACTTCCACGTCCTCGATGCCCGGCGGCAGACCGAGCTGATCGACGATGCTTTCCTGCTGGCCGATGATGTGCAGGTACTCGTCGTAAGACAGCAGCACATGCACGGGCTTGCCCCGGTCGGTGATGATGACCGGGCCGTCATGGGCGGTTTCGGCGCCGGCCAGTGCGGCTTGCCGGCGTGGCGTGAGCGCTGCCTTGGAGTGGGGGGCGGAGGACAAGCGTGTTGCCCTTCGAGGCGATACGCCATTTTTCTGCTTCAACGCAGCAGTAGAGCCGTGATGACGCCCAGGGCGAGCAGGATCAGCACGATGCCGGAAATACGTTCCAGCCACGGCAACGCCCGCGCGAAGCGGCGCAGCACGGCGGGATTGCCGATCAGGACAGCGATCAGCACGTCCCACAGCAGTACGGCGCTGAACATCCAGGTGCCGTAGAACGTCTTCCAGCCGGCACTGGCGTGCGGGCCGGTCAGCATCGCGGCCAGGCTTGCATAGAACAGCGCATTCTTCGGGTTGAGGATGCCGGAGAGGAAGCCCATGCCGGCCGCGCGCCGCCAGGCAACGAGCGGATGGGGGGGCGCGGCGGTGTGGCCAGAGGCCGACACCTTCAGTTCGCTACTGCCCGCGTAGCGAATGAACAGAACGCCGAGATAAACCAGGTAGCCACAGCCGGCCAGTTGCAGCACGACGAACCAGGCGCTGTCCGGCCGTAGCGCGGCCATGCCGGCGAATGCGGCGACAATGAAGACGCCATTGGCCAGCGCAATGCCGACGCAAGCACCGCTGGCGATGCGCCAGCCGGCGGACAGCGAAGTTCGGGCGATCAGGAAGAAATCCGGGCCGGGGGACAGCAGCGCCAGGAAATGCGCTGCTGCAATCATCAGGAACTGCTGCATTCAAGGGCACACGTGCGAGTTTTTCCCGCACAGTGTGCCGAGTGCCGCAACTTCTGTATTGAAGGAAATTGCAGCCGCCCTGGCTTTCGCCGCTACGCGCGGAAGCGGCCGGGCGTCACGCCCGCATGGGCCTTGAACACGCGCTGGAAATGCGCCTGGTCGGCGAAACCCAGGTGCTGGGCCACGTCCGAGAGGCTGTCTCCCTGCCGCATCCGTTCCCTGGCCAGGTTGACGCGCAGGTTCAACTGCCAGGCGTGCGGGGTCATGCCGGTGACGGCGCGGAAGGCTCGAATTACCTGATAACGGCTCATGCCTGTCAGCCGTGCCAGTTCTTCCAGCGCAATACCGGCCGCGGGTGTGGCGCGCAGGCCGTCCAGCGCCGGCTGAATCTGTTCGGCCAGACGCGACGGGATGCTCGGGGCTTCGATGCGCAAGCCCTGTTCGGTGTCGCAATCGCCGATGAACTCGATCAGCGCGGCTTCCTTGTCGCGCGTATCCGCCTCGGAGAACAACAGCGCGTTGAGCCGACAGAAGCGCATGTAGGCCGAAGACTCGGTGACGATGCGCACGGGTTCGGCGTCGATCGCATCGGTTTGGGCGTATTCCCGGCGGATGGCTCGCAGCCATTCCGTATCCAGATGCAGCATCTGGTAGCTCCAGGCCGTGTCGGGCGCAGGGTTGCAGGCATGCACGCGCTCGGCCGGCACGAACACCAGCGTGCCGGGGTGCAGCGCGACCGGGCCTTCGGCCACGCCGGTGAAGACACTTTGGCCGCCATCGACCGCGCCGATGGAGAAGCTTGGATGGTGGTGCGGCTTGTAACAGGCACGGCTCTGGCACGCCCGGCGACTTTCGGCGAAGGGCAGGGCCGGGTCGCGCCAGAACGCCTGGGTCGGATCGCTGTGCATCATGGGACGGAGTGCGGACATGCGGTCATTCGGTGCGCCAACAACCTACTCACCGAATTCCCGCTGGCTGCGTGGCGCGCCTGGGCATTGAGCATCAAGCGATTCACGGTACTTCACGCAACCGCGCATGAACTGCGGCCAGTCGGGCACGCTCGGGACGTGATCGACTTTTTCAGGTAGCAATGCCCACAGGTGCGGGTGATACCAGCACAGGTCATGACCAGAGGTGTCCCGGTGCGTGCGGATGCCAGCGCGCAGTTTCTTCGCTTCTTCGATGAGCTGTTCTCGCGTCATCGTCTGGAGATCGGTATCCATGTCGTACCCGCCATTTTTCTTCTGGATAGCGGATGCCGTGAAAAGACACTCGCCTGAATCGCCATCAATTTTAGCTTTCGGGCCTGCGCGCTTCACTTGCGTGCGGTTCGGCACACGAGGGCGGCCGTTGCTATGTCCAGCCGTCTTGAAAGACGGTGGCAACAGGGCCACCCGGGTTCCTCGTGCCAACCGCACCGAACAGCCGAAAGGCTGGGCTTCCGAATCCAGGAATCCGGTGTGCGGTTTGAACAGCAAACCCTTTTCGTCAGGAGCAAGGCCATGCAAGTCGCATCCCGCTTCGTTTCCCGTTCGCCGTCGCTGCGCAGCGATTACCCGCTGACCGATGACCAGATTCACCGAGTCGCCCCGTCCATCTTCGCGGACGCGCCGCATGAGAACCGTTCGCAGCGTTACGCCTGTATCCTCACCGCCGCCGTACTGGCCGAGCTTTGCAAGGAAGGGTTGGACAGTTCGCCCATTGCAGCCTGAATGCCATCCAGAAACTGCTGCCGGTTTTCGACTGGCAATGCGCGCCATGCGGCATTGGGCGTATAGAGTTCGACGAGATAGTGCGACATGGCAGTGTGCTCCTTCACTTCAGGTTGCGCAGGGCGCGCTGGCAGATGCGATGAGTGGCTGCGGTGGGATGGCCTTGCAGCCATTGCGCGCATAGCTCGCGCACCCAGCCGGGACGATCCTTGCCAGCGTCGTTGAGCCAGTTGGCCACCGAGTCCTGCACATAGATGGATAGGTCGCCACGCAACGGCGAGAGAATGGGCAACGCCCGTTCCGGTTGCCGCTTGAGCGCGGCAATGTGGGCGCACCACACGCCGCGCGGTCGCAAGGCTTCGCTGGCGAAGCGGCGCAAGCGTTCGGAGGGTTCTGTCGTCCACTTCGTCAAATGCGCGATGGCATCATCCAGTTCCTCGGCCAAGTGGGGCCGAACGGCCATCCAGGCCCATTCGCGCACGCCGAAATGCGTGTCATCGGCCAAGGGGCGGATGGCGGCTAACCGGCTCGGCAGCGCCAGTCCCGGTTGTGCGCCAATCATGAAGCAGGCCCAGCCACGTACGGTGTCCGAAGCATGGCCTTGGCATTGTGCGATGCCATCGTTGCCCAATTCCTCCAGCAGTGCGGCTCCGACGCCGGCCATGCGCTTGAGAATGCCAAGCTGGCAGGCGGTATCCGTGCGCCTCAAAACTTGCTGGGACAGTTGCGGGAAGACCGTACGCAGAAGCCGGGCCTGGTCGAGTGCCAGTCCCTCGGCCAATGTGGCGCTTTGCAGTTCGCCGCGCGACAGGGCATCCAGCACGTCGGCAGGAATATCGGCGGCGCGGGTTGCGCCTTTGCGTGGTGCCGTCGCGTTCATTGGGGCATTCCCCGCCAGGACGTGCCGATGTTCTCCGCAACCTTGTCGAGCAAGCAGGCCAGTTGCTCGCGTTCCGAGGGGGACAGATTGCCGAACAGGCCGGCGATCCAGCGGCCGTGCTGGTCGAAGACCTTCTTGGCGGTCTGTTTGCCTTTGCGGGTCAGTCGGATGCGCAAGGCGCGGCGATCACTGGCGTCGGCGCGGCGTTCGATCAGGGCTTCGCGTTCCAGGCCGTCGAGCAGGCCCGTAACGGTTGCGCGGGTGACGCCTGCCTGTTCGGCCAACGCGTTCGGGGCCAGCCCTTCGCTGGCAGCATCGAGTAGAAAGAGCAGGACGAAGCGGCCTTCGGAGAGACCATGTGGGGCCAGCAGCGCCGCGCAATCGCGGTCGATCGCCGATGCCAGGGACAGGGTTTGGAAGCATAGGCGGATGCCTGCCACGTCGGGGAGTTGCCGCCGCTGCGCTTCCTGCAGCAGCGCCTGGTACTTCTGTTCCAAGACCATGATTGATGTTGCCATATAGTATGGCGGCTAATTATATATGGCGTATCGGAAATCGTACAGGGCGTGCCGGCACCACGCGCCGCCGGGCTTTCGGGCTTCGCCCCGTGCCGTAACAGTTGCGTGAACACCATTCGCATTTGCAAGGAAGGGACATCAGAGGTCATGAACTCACCGTATTTTCCAAGAGTCCCCGGGTTGAAATTCTGCTGTCCTAGAAATCTGAATGATGCTGAGGATGGGTGCAGAAACCAAATTCTCAGCCATATCACTTGTACGATTCGTACTGCTCATACCATTCTTTTATGGTTCTGGAACGATGCCCCAGAATTTTTCGTGGTGGGTGCGCCCGACCGTCTTCCCGCGCGGCTGTACCGAAGGGGTGAGAATTTGGATATGTTGTAATTATCGAAGGTTGGGCGTCCTCGGCTGTGCGCCGGTCATTGGCGCGTACCGTCACTCGCTGACGCGCCCCTCTGGCAAGACGACCCACTCCGCATCCTCGAACTCGCCGACGACGCGTACGTCGACGAACTCGGCCTGTTCCTTGATGATGCGCTTGGCGTCGTGTGACGGACTTCCCTCCATTGCGTCCCGCATGGCCTTCGATTCCCAGCTTGCGATCGCGAGGAGTACGTCTGGAGCGCCGATCTTGCGATGCAGCCGCGTACCGCGGGCGCCCGGCGCACGCTGGATGATTTCACTCGCGCGGACCCACGCATCTGCATACGCTTCTGCCGTGTAGCCGGGTTTGATGTGAATCTCGAACACGAAAATCATCGCCTGCCTCTCTACTGATCCGATGCAGCATGAACGTGCCAATCATACGTAGTGCTGTTCGACGCCAGACCTGTCTGAGCCAAAACGGCAATGCCCCCTTTGTCCAGGATGGAGCAGGCCGCCAGGCGGTTGAAGGAGTGGGGATTCC
The DNA here is from genome assembly GCF_048398245.1 of Thauera butanivorans. Taxonomy (NCBI): domain Bacteria; kingdom Pseudomonadati; phylum Pseudomonadota; class Betaproteobacteria; order Rhodocyclales; family Zoogloeaceae; genus Thauera; species Thauera butanivorans. Next base: position 2,803,617 of record NZ_CP183038.1, on the reverse strand, counting down.
AGATGCGCGCGCTGAAGCGATGTTGCTTCAGACACGGGATATCCAGACACTGGACTTTCATTCCACCCACCGATGCGGACCCATGCGTGGCTAGTCGGGAATGTCGGGCTCGACGAGCGTGGCAAGCTGCAGCAGGGATTCCTGCCAGCCGAGGTAGCACATCTCGGCCGGGATGAGCTCGGGAATGCCGGCCTGCTCGATGCTGACCTCGGTCCCGCAGGATACCGCGCGCAGCTTCACGGTCACCCGCATTTCGCCGGGCAGGCCGGGATCGTCGAAGCGGTCGGTGTATTCGACGAATTCGCCGGGGACCAGCTTCAGGTACTCGCCGCCGAATGAATGGCTGTGGCCGGTCGAGAAGTTCTCGAACGACATCTTGAAGCTGCCGCCGACCTTGCCATCGAATTGATGGACGTGGCAGACGAAGCCGTAGGGTGGCAGCCACTTGGCCAGGGCCGCGCCGTGCGTGAAGGCGCGGTACACCTTGTCGGGCGTGGTGCGCAGGACGCGGTGGAGGTGGACGGTTCCGGTGCTCATGTTCGTGTCTCCTTCTGGCTCATTGCATGGAATGCAGGCCGATGCAGTTGCCCTCGGTATCCACCACCAGTGCGCAGAAGCCGTAGGGGCCGATGGCGAACTTGGGCTTGTGTACCTGGCCGCCGGCGGCTTCGACGCGCGACTGTTCGACGGCGCAGTCTTCGCAGCCGAAGTAAACCAGCGTGCCCCCGCCGCCGGACGAGACCTCGTCCATGCGGACCAGCATGCCGCCAGTACCGGGGGCATCCATGTCCATGGGAAAGCTCAGCATTTCCATGCCGCCGGTTTCGCACTCGGGCGCGGCCGGCTTAGATGCGGCCTGTTCAGGCGCAGCCAGCGGCTCCAGCGTGCACTGGAACACCGTTTCGTAGAATTTGCGCGCACGCGCCATGTCCTGAACGTAAATCTCGAACCAGACAACGGGATTGGCTTTCATGGGGAGCTCCGGTCGGTTGGGGGGAGGATACGGAGGCGCCGGCTGAGCACTCGCCGGAGCTTGCCTGCGCGGTAGCGGCGTCGAGTTTTTTCAACTCGTTCATGGTCTCGGGCGCCAAACCACAGGCAAACCTGGATGTGAGAGGCGAGGCGGGCGCGGGTGGTGACGGCTGTAGTGTGGACGGCGTTCACATCCTAGGATTTCAAATGGACAGTGTCCACATTGCAGATCCATGGGGCTGTAAGTTTATGTTTGCCAATATCCATTGGCCTGTTCGAGTCCCGGAAACAGCGTTTGTTCAGCATGTCGCCGGCACCATGCGGTAACATGGTTCCCGCTCCGGGGTGCACGCCAGTGCTGAGATCCATACCCGAGAACTTGAACCGGATCATGCCGGCGGAAGAAGAGCTTGGCCCTGACAGACCGTGCATTGATATGGCGGGCTCGGGGCACTTCGGAGCATCACGTCCCCGCTCTCGAAGGAAATTCCATGGACAAGGCCGCTTCGTTGCTTGCAGACCTGCTTGCTTTCATCGCGATGGATGGCTGCACCGACAAACAGTTCGACCAACTCGCGCTGCGGCTGTTTGCCTACCAGTACGAAAACAACGCGCTGTTCCGCAGCTTCTGCCAGCGGCGCGGCGCCACGCTGCGCAAGGTGAAGACCTGGAGCGACATCCCGGCCGTGCCAATCGATGCGTTCAAGGCCATGGAGCTGCGCAGCGAACCGGCCTTGCCAACCGAGCGCGTGTTCATGACCAGCGGCACCACGGGCCGCGCGGCGCGCGGGCGGCATTTCCATCCCAGGCTGGATGTCTATGACCTGTCGATGACGCGCAACTTCGCGCGGCGTTTCATGAGCGGGGCGCAGCGTCTGTCCATGGGCATCCTGTTTCCCGACGAGCAGGCCATGCCCAATTCCTCGCTCGCGCATTACCTGGCGCTGGCCAGATCCGAATTCGGCGCCGCGGACAGCCGTTGTTTCCTGACGCCCGAGGGCCTGGATCTGCCGGGCCTGTGCGCCGCGCTGGAGCAGGCCGAGCGGACGGGACGAGCCTATGCGCTGTTGGGCGCCAGTTTCAGCCTGGTGCATGTGATGGATGCGCTGCGCGAGCAGGGGCGCGGTTTCCGGCTGCCTGCCGGCAGCCGCATCCTCGACACGGGCGGCTACAAGGGCCAGTCGCGCGAGCTGCCGCTGGAAGATTTCTACGCCGGGCTGGAAGAGCTGCTCGGCGTGCCGCGCACGCACTGCATCAACATGTACGGCATGACGGAACTGAGCACGCAGTTCTACGACGACGGCAATGCCGTGCTGCCCTCGGTCAAGTCGGGGCCGCACTGGATCCGCTCGCGCCTGGTCGAGCCCGTCACGGGCCGCAGCGTGGCGCCTGGCGAGCGTGGCATCCTCGTGCACTGCGATCTGGCCAACTACAACTCGGTCACGACCATCCTGACCGAGGACGTGGGGCAATGGGCCGAGGGCGGCTTCCTGCTGCTGGGGCGCGCCGAGGGCGCGGTGGCCAAGGGCTGCTCGCTGGCCGTCGAGGAATTCGTGAAGGCGGCGGCCGCATGAAGGTGGAGCGGATCACGGCGGGCCATCTGCCTGGCCTGCGCGACGACGAGGTGCAGTGGCACGTGCTGCCTTTCGAGCGCGATGGTTTGCGGCTCGAAGTCTCCGTGCCCATGCTGACGGCCGCGCAGATGCAGGCACTGGCACAGCGCGTGCGCGGGGCGGCGGACCGGCATCTGAGGACGATGCCGGTGGCCGAAATCATCGACGTGATCGATCGCGCGATCGCCCGTCTGCTGGACCGCAACGATCCGTTCCGCCGCGAGGCCGAGGCCTGGCTGCCCGTGGTCAGCGGCTACGACGCGGACATGCTGCGGCTGGGGCTGACGGGCTACTTCAAGACCTTCCGCGCGCCACAGCTGCGCCGCTTCGTGGCCGAGGATTTCGCCAACCCCGCCGTCCTCGACGGTTTCCAGCCCGCGCCCAAGGGCGGCGCGGTGCGCGCCTTCGGTCCCGATCTGCTCGTGCATGTCTGGGCCGGCAACGTGCCTGCGCTGTCGCTGTGGAGCCTGGTCTGCGGCCTGCTGGTCAAGGCCCCCGGCATCGGCAAGCTGGCGAGTGCCGAGCCGCTGTTCGCGGGCTGGTTCGCGCGGCTGCTGGCCGAGGTGCATCCGCCGCTGGCCGATTGCCTGGCCGTGGTGTGGTGGCGTGGCGCCGGGGGCGAGGAAGTCGATGCGCTCTACGCCCAGGCCGACACGGTGCTGGCCTATGGCGGCAACGACACGCTGGCCGCGCTGCACCAGCGCCTGCCGATGACCGCGCGCTTTCTGCCGCACGGCCACAAGCTGGGCTTCGGCCTGGTCGGCGCAGCGGCGCTCGATGCGCTCAAGGCGCCCGCCGTCGCGCGGCTGGCGGCCTGGGACGTGATGCGCTACGACCAGCAGGGCTGCTACTCGCCCCATGTGTTCTATGTGGAGCGCGGCGCGCCGGTGCCGCCACGCGCCTTCGCCGACTACCTCGCGGCCGAGCTGGCGAATCTGCAGCAGCGCTTTGCACGCCGGCCCCTGGATCTGGCGGAAGGCGCCGCCGTCGCCAAATGGCAGCAGGCCGTGGAGTGGGGCAGCGACGATCAGGTGCTGATCGGGCCTGTGGATGCGCCCTGGAGCGTGGCCTACGGCGACAGCCTGCAAGCGCTGGCGCCGACTGCGCTGTACCGCACGATAACCGTGGTCGGCGTGGATCGCCTCGATGAGGTGGTGCCGGTGGTCGCAAAGCAGCGCGCGTTCCTGCAGACCGCCGGCATCGCGGCCTCGCCCGAGGAGCTGTACCGGCTGGCCGGTCTGCTGGGCGCGGCCGGCGTCACGCGCATCAGCGCCATCGGCGCCATGAGCATGCCCGAGGCCGGCTGGCATCACGATGGGCGCTTCAACCTGATCGACCTGGTGCGCATGACCGAGATCGAACAATCGGCCGAGGCGGCGGCGCAGCCCTTCGCCCCGTATGCGGACTGAAGGCGCGACCGTGGCGTTTCTGGACATCGAGAAGGTGGTGTTCACCTATCCCGGTCGCGCCCCGGTGGTCGACGGTGTGGACTGGCGCATGCAGGCCGGCGAGTTCCACTGCCTGCTGGGCCGCAGCGGCTGCGGCAAGACCACGCTGCTCAAGCTGGCTGCGGGCCTGCTGAAGCCGCAGTCGGGGCGCATCGTGCTGCGCGGCGGCGAACTGGCCGCACCCGGGCCGCAGGTGGGCTTCATGTTCCAGGCGCCCACGCTGCTGGATTGGTTGAGTGCGCTGGACAACGTGCTGCTGCCCGTATCGCTGCAACGCCGGCCCACGCCGCAGGATGCGCAGCGCGCGCTGCGATTGCTGGACCAACTGGGGCTCGCCAGTCATGCGCAGCATCACCCGCGCCAGCTTTCGGGGGGCCAGCAAAGCCGGGTGGCGCTTGCGCGGGCGCTGGTCCTCGAACCGCCGTTGCTGCTGCTCGACGAACCGTTTGCGGCGCTGGACGCGATCACGCGCGCCGAACTGCAGGACGATCTGCTGCGCACCTGCCGCGAGCGCGGCACGACGGTGCTGTTCGTCACCCACGACATCAACGAGGCCGTCTACCTGGGCGACCGCATCGCGCTGATGCATGGCGGGCGCATCGTGGAAAACTGGACGATCACGCTGCCCGCGCCGCGCACGCAGGCCATGCGCCACGGCCCGGCTTTCAACGACTACTGCGCCCGCGTGCGCGCTGCCATGGACGGGGCCGGCACATGAACCCGACGCCGATGCAGGCACGGCTGATGGCGGCCGCACTGTTCCTGGTCCTGCTGGGCCTGTGGGAGCTGGTGGTGCGGCAATGGGGGCTGTCGGCGCTGGTGCTGCCCGCGCCGTCGGCGGTGGTCCAGGCCTTGTGGTCGGGCCTGGCTTCGGGCTATTTCTGGCCGCACGTCCGGGCGACGCTGCAGGCCCTGTTCCTCGGGCTGGCGGCCGGCAGCATCGTGGGGCTGCTCGCGGGCATGGCGCTGGCCGAATCCGAATTGCTGGAGCGCGTGCTCAAGCCCTATGTGGTGGTCAGCCAGGTCGTGCCCAAGCTGGCGCTGGCGCCGCTGTTCGTGCTGTGGTTCGGCTTCGGCATGCTGCCCACGGTGCTGATCACGGCGCTGATCTGCTTCTTTCCGCTGATGGAGAACACGCTGACCGGCCTGCGCCAGACCGATGCCCAGCGGCTGCAGCTGTTTCGCATGCTGGGCGCCACGCGCTTGCAGACACTGCTGCGGCTGAAGCTGCCCATGGGCCTGCCCGCCATCCTTGCGGGGCTGCGCGTGGCCGTGGTGCTGGCGCTGGTCGGCGTCGTCGTGGCCGAGTTCATGGGTTCGAGCCAAGGCCTGGGCGCCGTGGTCATCGCCGCCCAGGGCATGATGGACACCACCCTGATGTTCGCGGCGCTGGTGCTCATCGCCGTCATCGGCCTGCTGCTGTACCAGGGCTGCCTTCTGTTGGAGCGCAGGCTGCTGCGTGCCCACGCCTTTCCCGCTTCGTCCCTGTCCGCTTCGTCCCCTCCGCGTTCGCGCGGCAACTCCTGACTGCCACGGGCAACTGCCATGCATACACCGGTCCAGCTTCCGTTCATCTCCCGCCGCCGCCTGCTCGGCGCCACTGCAGGCCTCGCCGGCCTGATGCTTGCCGGCGTCGGCTCGGCGGCTCCGGTCCAGGGCAGGATCCGCCTGGCGGGCTGGAGCAAGCCCATCAGCGAGATCACCAACATCCTCGCCGAGCCCGAGCACGGCTTTTTCAAGGCCCGGGGCGTGGAACTGGCCTACCTGCCCGGCGCGGGCGGCGGCGACGCCATCCGCAACCTGCTCAGCGGCCAGGCCGACGTGGCCTTCACCGACCCCGGGTCGTTGTTCATGGCGCTGGACAAGGGCGAGAAGCTGGTCGCCATCTACGATATCTATCCGCAGAACGTGTTCAACGTGGTCTCGCTCAAGTCGGCAGGCATCCGCAAGCCGGCCGACCTCAAGGGCAAGAAGATCGGCGTCTACAGCCTGTCCAGCGGCACACGCCTGAACCTGCTGGTGATGCTGCACCAGGCTGGCCTCGAGGAGTCGGACGTGAGCATCGTCGTCACCGGCCTGCTGAACTTCGCGCCGCTGATGCAGGGCCAGGTCGATGCCACGGCCGCCACCGACACGGGCCTGGCCGTGGGCCTGCGCAGGGGGCTGGCCGAGGTCGACGTGATGCACGTGCGCGACCATCTGAACATCTCCAGCGACATGTTCGTGGTGCGCGAGGGCACGCTGCGCCAGCAGCCGGATCTGCTCAAGGCCTTCCTGAAAGGCTACCGCGACAGCGCCGCCTGGATGATCGCCAACCCCGAGGAGGCCGCGACGCTGGCCGGCAAGTACGCCATCGACGGCACGCAGCGCGACATCAACCTCGACGTGATCCGCCTGCGCAACGCGGCCTCGCTGCCGACAGTGGAGGGCAAGGGCCTGGGCAGCTTCGACCTGGAGGCGCTGCAAAAGGGGGCCGACGCCTATCGTGCGCTCGGCCTGGTGCAGCGCCGGATCGAGGTGGCGGAAGTGGTCGATACCAGCCTGCTGCCGGAGGCCTGAGATGGACCAGCCATCTGGACTGAGCCTGCGCGGCAAGGTGGTGCTGGTCACGGGAGCGGGCCGCGGCATAGGCGCGGCCATCGCCACCGCGTTCGCGCGCGAGGGGGCGACGGTGGCCGTCAACTACCTGGCCAACGAGGAGGCGGCAGCCCGGACCGTGGCGGCCTGCCAGGCCGCCGGCGGCGACGCCTGGGCGGTCAAGGCCGACGTCGGCTCGGAGTCCGCCGTACAGGCCATGGCCGAAGACATCGCACGCGAGGCCGGGGGGATCGATGTCGTGGTCAACAACGCCTTCAAGCCCTATGCCTTCGACCCTGAGCGCCGCAGCCGCTTCGACGACCTGGACTGGCGCGATTACCAGGCCCAGTTCGACGGCGCCGTGGGCGCAGCCTTCAAGGTCTGCCGCGCGGTGCTGCCGCTGATGCGCCGGCGCGCGCGGGGCAGCATCGTCAATATCGTCACCAACCTCGTCGAGCACCCGGTCGTGCCTTACCATGACTACACCACGGCCAAGGCCTCGCTGGTGGCCTTCAGCCGCAATCTGGCCGGCGAGCTGGGGCCCGTGGGCATCCGCGTCAACTGCGTGGCGCCGGGCCTGGTCTATCCTACTCAGGGCACGCAGAATACCCGGGAGTCGTTTCGCGAGTCGCTGATGGCAGCCACGCCGCTGAAGCGCCTGGCGCGGCCCGAGGATGTCGCCGGGCCGGTGCTGTTCCTGGCCTCGGAACTCAGCAGCTTCATGACGGGACAGGTGCTGTTCGTGGATGGCGGCCTGGTGATGCGGTGACTCTTCAGGAGCCAAAGGCCATGACCTACCTGCTTGCTCTCGACCAGGGAACCTCCAGCTCGCGCGGCATCGTCTTCGACGAACGCGGCCATATCGTCGCCCAGGCGCAGCAGGAGCTGCCGCAGATCTATCCGCGCCCCGGCTGGGTGGAACACGACCCGATGGAAATCTGGCGTACCCAGCTCGCCACCGCGCAGCAGGCGCTGCGGCTGGCCGGTATCGGCGCCAGGGACGTGCGCGCCCTGGGCATCACCAACCAGCGCGAGACCACGGTGCTGTGGAACCGCAGGACCGGCCGGCCGGTGCACCACGCCATCGTCTGGCAGGACAGGCGCTCCGAGCCGATCTGCACCGCCTTGCGCGAACAGGGCTGCGCCGAGCTCATCCAGCAGAAGACCGGCTTGCTGATCGATGCCTACTTCTCGGCCACCAAATTGCAATGGCTGCTGGACGAGCTGCCCGGCGCGCGTGCGGCGGCCGAGCGCGGCGAGCTCGCCTTCGGCACCGTCGATAGCTGGCTGATCTGGCAGCTCACCGGCGGGCGCCGCCACGTGACGGACGTCAGCAACGCCAGCCGCACGATGCTGTTCGACGTGCGCAGCAACCAGTGGGACGACGAACTGCTCGCACTGCTGCGCATTCCGCGTGCGCTGATGCCCGAGGTGCTGCCCTCCAGCAGCGATTTCGGCCGGACCGTGCCCGAACTGCTCGGCGATGCGATCGCCATCGGCGGCGTGGCGGGCGACCAGCAGAGCGCGTTGTTCGGCCAGGCCTGCTTCACCGCCGGCATGGCCAAGAACACCTACGGCACGGGCTGCTTCATGCTCATGCACACGGGCGGCAGCTTCCAGCGCAGCGAGAACGGTCTGCTGAGCACCAGCGCCGCGCAAACCGGCAGAACACCCGAGTACGCGATGGAAGGCAGCGTGTTCGTCGGTGGCGCCGTGGTGCAGTGGCTGCGCGACGGGCTGCGTGCCATCTCGGCCAGCAGCGAGGTGCAGTCGCTCGCCGAAAGCGTGCCCGACTCGGGCGGCGTGATGATGGTGCCGGCCTTCACCGGCCTGGGCGCGCCGTACTGGAAGCCCGAGGCGCGCGGCACCATCACGGGCCTGACCCGCGGCACCACGCTGGCCCACGTTGCCCGTGCGGCGCTCGAATCCATTGCCTACCAGAGCGCGGCCTTGCTGCAGGCCATGAGCCGCGATGCCGTGGCCCAGGGCGGCAGCCCGGTCAGTGAGCTGCGTGTCGATGGCGGCGCCTGCGTGAACGATCTGCTGATGCAGTTCCAGGCCGACCTGCTCGGCATTCCCGTGGTGCGCCCGGCGGTGGTGGAGACGACGGCGCTGGGCGCGGCTTATCTCGCGGGGCTTTCCAGTGGCGTGTACGCGGGCACGGCAGAACTGTCCGAACTCTGGCGTGCCGAGCGGCGCTTCCTGCCCACGCTGGCACGCGACCAGGCCGAGGCGCTGATGGCGCGCTGGGAGCATGCGGTGGCGCAGGCGACGCTCTGATCGTTTCATCATGTCTGTCGACATTCCGCCGGCTTTCGTGCCGATCATCCTGGGCGGCCGGCTCGGCTCCTTCTTCGTGCTGATGCCTGCCCGGACTTCGTGCCGGTGTTCCTGATCGACGATCGCCGCCGGCGCGGAGAGGTCCGCGCGCTGCTGCCGAGGCGGCAGGTGGGTCAGAAAAGCTGCGCGCCGAGCTGGTCGACCAGTGCGACGGGATCGACATCGGGTATCTCGAATTCGAGATCGTCGAGCGAAAGGTCGAAAGGCTCGCCTTCGCGATAGGTGATCGGGAAGCGCACGCCGAATTCGAGGCCTGAGCCGAGCTCGACGGCGGCGAGTTCGATGCGCTCGTCGTACAGGCTGGCGCCGAGCGCGGTGACGGCGACGTAGCCGGACACGTCGAAGCGGAAGCTGGGCTGGGCGTGGAGCGCCGCCTCGGCATCGACCTCCAGGCCCTGCGAGGGCATCCAGTCGATATGCACGCCGGCCTCGGCGGCGCCCGAGATGCCCAGCGTGCCGCCGATCTCCAGGCCGCCGGTCGCGCTCGCGCCGGTGATGCCGAGGCCGACGCCGGCGCGGGCGCCCAGGCGGAGGCCGGCCTGCGCCGGCACCTTGAGATGGGCGTCGCCGGTGACGTGGGTGTTTTCCTCGTGCGCGGGGTTGTACTCGATGCCGACCCGCAAGCGCTCGAACGCGCCCGGGCCGATGCTGGCGTTCGCGCTCAGGTTGCCGCCGACTTCGGCGACGACGCCGGGGATGATCGGAATCTGCGTCGACAGGCCGAACAGGCGCTTGTCGTATTCGAGCCTGGAGAAGATTTCGAGCTGGCCGGGCAGCGCGATTTCGCCCGAGACGGTGATCTCGCCGTTCGGATCGAGCCGCAGGCCGGCCGTCCCCTGCAGCCACGGTGCGATGCGCACGGTCGCCGAGCCGCTGCCGTACACGATGATGGGCGCGCCGGGTGCCGCATCGCCGCTGGGCTGGCCGTCCTCGCCGATGCTGCGGTTGGTGGCGCCGGCGCTGATCTGGCCGGACAGCATGCCGCGGCTGAAGGCGCCGCTGAAGCCGGCATCGAAGGCGCCGTCGTCGTAGGTGACGGAGAGTTCGGAATCGACGCCCGGAATCGCCGGCTGCGCCGTGCCGCTGGCCGAGACTTTCCATCCGCCGTCGGACTGCTCGCACTCGACGTGGATGGAGCCGGAGCGGATCGCCGGATTGGCCGCGAGCTGGACGTCGCCGGCGATGTTCAGGCCCTTGTCGCCCTGCGTGATCGCGATCGAGGCCTCATCGACGCCGGGCACCGAAAGCGCCGCGCTGCCGGCGAAGGCCCAGCGGCCTTCGTCGACGCTGACGGTCGCGGTCGCGCTTTCGATGCCGCGGATCTTGTCCGGCGTGTCGATGCCTATGGTGCCGTCGGCGCCGAACTGGCCGTTGCGCCACCATGCGCGCACCCGGGCGCGGTCGAACAAGGAGGGCTCGAAGGTGAAGCCGCCTTCGAACACGGGGCCGCCGGTCGTCGACGTCGACGCGGCAAGCTCGCCGCTGCCCGCGCCTTCGATCGAGAAGAGGATCTGGCCGCCGGCACCCAGGCCGCGCGTGGTCGAATAGAAGATGTTGACGTAGGCGTCGTCGATGGTGGTGCGCGGGATCGGCAGGCTGACCTGATCGGGGCCGTAGTCGAGCGAGAAAGTCAGGTCGCGCCCGCGCAGGCGCACGGTGATCGGCGCATCGAGGATCGGAATCGACGGCGTCAGCGTGCCTTCGGCGGAAAGCTCGCCGTCCTCGGTCGAAACGCTTTCGAACAGTACCGGGCTGAGCTTGCTGTATTCGAGCTTGAGCGCCGGCAGCGCGGAAGGGTAGCCGCAGTATTCGCCGTCGCCGTTCAGCGAGACCGTGAGCTCGGGGGTTTCAGGCTGCCAGTCGGGGGGCAGATCCCACTTTGCCGCCATCGAGCCGATCGGCCCTTCCGGATTGCCGGTGTTGTCGGCAAGGCTGATCGCGGTGATTTCCAGACCCGCCAGCGCGCGCGCCTGCGTGCGGCCGACCACCGGCGCGGCGCCGGGGCTGTGGCGGAAGCGGCCGACGGTGATGCCGCCGGGGCCGGAGGTGAGGATGAACTCCCCGGCCGAGCCCTGAGTGTCGCCGTCCTCGGCCGGGCTCGGCGGGCTTGCGGTGCCCAGCGCTTCGGCGCTTTCGATCTCGGTCTTGGTCCACCAGGCCGAAGCGCCCGCGGCCGAGCCGGCGCCGGTGGCGACGACGCCGGTGAACACGAGGTCGTGCTGGCGCAGGAAAGTGCTGCGGTCCGGCCTGGGATCGAAAGTATCGAGGAAGGCATCGACCTTGCGGTAGATTCCGCTGCGTATCGTGCCGCCGGAACTCGAATTCGACGGCTGGTCCAGCAGCTCCATGTTCTGGATGCTGTTGCCGACGCCCGAGCCCATCTGCCCCGAAACCTGCAGTTCGACGACGTGATCGACCTGGAACTGCGGAACCTTGCGGCCGTTGCGGTCCCAGCCCGGGATGCGCAGCAGGGTCTGCAGTTCGGACAGACGCTTCGTCGTGAGCGGTGCGCCGCGGTGCAGCTTGAGGCGGATGCGGCCGCCGGCATCGGCGGGTACCGGGACGTTGCGCTCGCCGAGGCGTTCGCGGATCGCATCGGCGCCGACCTGCGCCTGGCTGTTCCAGACCGAGCGCTGGTCGGCGCCGTCGCGTCCGTAACCGCGCACGCGCTTGAGATTGCCGGCCGCGGCGAGGCCGCTGTACAGCGGCAGATGGCGCGCCTTCACCGCTGGGATTTCGAGCCGCTCAAGCGCCGCGAGGGCTGCGGCGGTGCGTGCGCTCTCGTGGTAGCGGGTGTGCATCTCGGGCTCGATCGCACGCGCGAGCACCGCAGCGGCCTGGCCATCCTGCTGTACGACGTGGGCGAGTTCGTGGGCGAGGAGATGGCGGCCTTCGGCCGTGTCCGGTGCGTAGGCGTCGGCTGCGACATGGATGTCGCGCCCCGACGTGAACGCGCGTGCGCCCAATGCGGCCGTCAGGCGCGCCGCCTCGGCATCGGTGTGGATGCGGACGTCGGCGAAGTCGCGGCCGAAATGGCTTTCGAGCGGTGCGCGCGCATCCTCGGGCAGCGGCTCGCCACGCCCGCGGCGGTCCTCGACGCGGCCGGCGGCATAGGCGGGCAGGGCCGCTCCGGGCGGGGCCGAAGGGGAGGATGTGCCGGCCGCGGCAGCGGCGGCTGCATGTGCCGGCGGGGACGGATTTGCGTCGCTGCCGGCGCTGGCGGCCGATGGCGGCGGCGCGGGGGCCGCGGTCGGCGTGGGGTCCGGCGTGCTGGCGGGCGCGGCCGCGTCGGCGTGGCCTTCGGCTTCGCGTTCGATGGCCTCGCCGGGCTGGCTGAGGCGCGTGGGGCGCGCGGCGTAGGCGGGCAGGGTCGACGGCGGCGCGGGCGCGGCGGCCGGGTGCGGAGATGAGGCCGCCGCCCTCGCCGTGCCGCCGCTGCGGGCAAGGGCCTGCGGGCCCGGCGCCGGCCGTTCGCTCGGCCGGCGGGCGAATCTAGGCGACGGCGCTTCCATCGCCGCTGCCCGGTTGTGCGCCGGGAATGCCGCCGGGCGCGCGCGGCGCCGGCGTCGGCCAGTCGCCCGGCGGCGACGGCGCGCCGCATTCCATCGCCACCTGCCATTTCGGCTTGTGCAGGCCCAGCGACCAGGGCGACTGTGCGGTGATGGTGCTCAGCGCGTTGTGGAAGGTGGCGTAGTGCTGCGGCCTGACCTCGTTGCCCAGGGACATGATGCCGGCGTTGTGCTCCCTGATTGCTCCCGGCAAGGGACTGCCGCTTGCATCGGTCATCGCCTTGACCAGATCGTCATGGGCGACCGGGTCGCCGATGTTGCTACCGCCGGTGACGTATTCATCGCCGAGGCCGAAGGCGTGGCCCCATTCGTGGGCCGCGGTGATCATGCGCTCGCCGCCGTCGACGATCAGATCGACGCGTCGGTCGCTTCCGAGCCGGGGCTGGCTCTGATCGGCTTCGGTTTCGCCCCGCGGGTCGAGCGTGACGCGTGAGGCCGTATTCGCAAATCCGTTGCTGGCGAGATAGTCGCGCACGGCTTGTGCGCGACGCTGCGACAAGGCCATGTTGTATGACTCGCTGCCCGAGGCGCTGGCATGGCCGACGATCTCGACCCGCACTTCCTGGTGCGCCGCATTGGCAGTGGCGCCGTTGAATCTCCTGATGAAGGCATCGAGCGCGGCGCTTGCCGCCGGCGTGAGCACGTCGGAATTGTCGCCGAACTGGACGGACTCCCGCAGCAGGTCGACTTCTTTCGGGCCGGTCGTGGTACTGGCGAGCCGCATCGTCTGATCGTGGGCGTCGGCACCGCTGCCGTGGCTGACCTGGTGCGCGATGTCGTAGGTACGCAGGCTCTCGCCAGTCGGCATCTTGTACGTCTCGGTCAGCATGTGATCGCCGGCTGCTTTTGCCCGTGCGCCGATGTCGAGCGTGACCCGCACGTCGGCACCCAGCCAGTTCCAGCGCGGCTTGTTCAGGAAGAAGCTGTGGCGACCGCCCCAGCTCGTTTCGATCATGGTTTTCAGTTCATCGATCCACGGCGCGCGTTCCGCCGGCGTCCATTGGTAGGAAGCGAGCACGGCACTGCGTAGCAGGGGAATGGGAATCGCGTTCAGACGGGCGGCCAGCGCGGCAATGGCAGGTGTGGCCGGCAGGTCCGGATGCGGGGCGATGGCGCCGCCACTGACGACGAGCGTGTCCTTGAACTCGATTGCAACGCCCTGCGTGATGTCGAGCGTTCCGTTGCCTTCGGCCGGGTCCGTCGTGTACTGCGCATCGAAACCACCACGGCCGCCGGCGCCGATGATGGTCCGTGGCGCGGCCGGATAAGGCCCGGCCCTGGCCCAGTCCTCGGCCTCTTCGAGTTCATTCCTGCACGCCGCCATCGGGTCGGCCGGCCCGCCGCTGCCGCCGAACAGGTCGTCCCACCAGTCGCGCTGCAGCTTGGGCGCGGCGCTCTGCGGGCCGCCGGCGTCTGCCTGCTGGCCGACGTGGGCGAGTTCGTGGGCCAGCAGTTCCAGCCCGGCGTCGCTGCTTGGCGCATAGCTGCCGGCCGAGAAATAGACGTCGTTGCCGACCGTGAAGGCGCGGGCGTGCATTTCCACGCACATCGCATCGGCTTCGGTATCGGTGTGGATGCGGACGGCCGACAGGTCGCGGCCGAGCTGGGCTTCCAGCCGGGCGCGCAGATCGGGGTCCAGCGCCGTGCCCTGGCCGCGGCGCGCGGCGATGCGCTGCTCGGTGCCGGCCGGCGCGGTCCTGCCGGCGAGCGGATCGGCGCCGCCGCTGCCTGCCTGCGGCGTGCCGGCAGCTTCGCCGACAGCCTTGTCGGCATCCGGTGCGCCTGCCTTGCCCGCTTCCCCGGCCGCCGCTGAACGCCACAGCTTCGGCGACAGCACGTCCTTCTTCGGCGGCGTGATCGCCGGTTCCAGGCTGCCGCGCGGCGCTGCGCCGCTGCAGGCCGCGCAGGCCTGCGTGCCGCCCGCGGGCGGGCGCAGCGCGCGGCGCACTTCGCCGGCGAGCTTGTCCGCCTCCTGTTCCTCGGCATCCTGCGGATGGCTCACCGCCAGCTTGGCCTGCAGGTAGCCCGGCGTGCCCGGAGCCGTCTTCGCCGCTTCGCCGGAGGCAGCGTTGGCAGCCTGCCCGCCCTGCGGCTTCATGGCGCTGCCGCCGGGCGCGCCCGCGGCGGGCATGTTCTTGCCGGCCGCCGGCGATCCGGCCGTGGCGTCCGGCGCCTTGCCGTCGGGCGCGGGCGCGGGCTTGCGCCGCAGGCCGGGTGTCAGGCGGCTCATGATGCTCCCCTCGCATGCAGCAGTTGCGGCGGTGGGCTGCGGCCGATCTTGCGGTATTCGTCGATCAGCGCGCCGACCAGGTGCCCGGCGGAGATCGGCGGCGGCTCGCCCTTGCCGGCGCCGGCCGGGTCGAGCGCCGCGGCCTGCAGTACCGCGTTGCGAATGTGGCCGCCGGGCAGGGTGCAATAGCTCGCGAGCTGGCGGCACAGCGCGGCGTCGGGGGCGCGGCGGCCGAGGTGCGAATGCCAGATGCGCAGGCGTTCGGCCACGCCCGGCGGCGGGAATTCGATGATGGCGTCGAAGCGGCGGGTGAAGGCGGCATCGATGCGGCCGCGGTTGTTGCTGGTGAGCACGACGATGCCGGAGTGCTGCTCGATGCGGGTGAGCAGGAAGTTGGTCAGCATGTTGGCGTAGCGCTCGCCGGTCTCCTTGCCTTCGCCGCGGCGGCCGAACAGCGCATCGGCCTCGTCGATCAGCAGGATCACGTCCAGCGCGGCGGCCTCGTCGAGCAGGCGGCCCAGGTTCTTCTCGGATTCGCCGATGTACTTGTTCATCACCGCGGACAGGTCGACCCGGAACAGCGGCGCGCCGAGCACGGTCGCCAGCCGGCTCGCGGCCAGCGTCTTGCCGGCGCCGCTCTCGCCGCAGAACAGCGCGCGCACGCCCGGCGCGGGTTCGGCGAGGCTCGCGCCCAGTCCTTCGGCGAGCGCTTCGCGCTGGCGGCAGCGCGCGATCAGCGCATCGAAGCGTTCGAGCAGCTCGTCCGGCAGCACCAGCTCGTCCGCGCCGACTTCGCGCGCCACCGGCTGGGCGAGCTGGCGCAGGCGCTCGCTGCCGAAGCCGGTGCGCGCGCGGCGCAGGTGGGCGAGCGTGGGTGCTTCGCCGCGCACGCCGGTGTCGAGGCGGATGCGCTCGGCGAGGCTGTGCACGGTGGGGCCGTCGAGCAGCGCGTGGCCGGCGAACTGGTCCAGCTGCGCGTCCAGCCGCGGGTCAGGCCGGGCATCGCCGGGCCGTCCGTCTCCGGCCGCGAGTGCGGCGTGCCAGGCATCGCGGCGCTCCTGCGCCGACAGCGGCGGCAGGTCGATCTCGACCAGGGCTTCGCCTTCCACCGCGCCGTCGCGCCCGGTGACGATCAGCAGCGGCACCGCGAGCGCGGGATGGGCCGGCAACGCGTGGCGCTCGCCGGGGCCGAGTTCGAGCGTCAGCACCGGCAGCCAGCCGGCATAGCGGCAGGCGGCCGCCAGCGCGGGCTGGCGAACCCAGGCCGCGGCCTCCAGCTGCAGCGGCGGGCGGCCCACGGTGGCGGCCAGCCGCGCGGCGGCGGCAAGGCCGGCCGCGCGGGCGCCGCGGAACACGACGTGGCGGCCGACGCCGCTGCGCAGCATGGCCGCGAGCGCGGGCAGGCGTTCGCGGAAGTTGTGCGGTAGCACCACGTCGCTGGCCGGCAGCGGCGCGGTGTCGCGCCAGGCGCTGGTGTCGCCGCACAGCAGCGCCCACAGCTCGGGCGCGACCGCCAGCGTGCGCGTGGGCAGCGGGCCGTCGCCGACGATGTCGAGCACGCCGGCGCGCACCAGCCGGTGGTTGGGGAGCGCGAGCGGCGCCAGCGAGGCGCCGAACAGCGCTGCGCTGGCCGCGGCGACGAGATGCAGGCCGGGCCGCAGCGCGCCGGGCGCCTGCAGCTCCGCCAGCGCGAGGTTCAGCAGATGGCTCGATTCGTTCTCGCCGCACAGCGCCAGCGCGAACCATTCGTGGAGCTGCAGCTTCAGGTCGGCCAGCAGGCGGCCGAGCGGGCCGCGCAGCTCGGGCGCGGTGCGCGCGAGCGCGAGGCAGGCGGCATGCCAGTCGTCGCGCGGCGTGCCGAGCAGGGTCGCGAGCTCGTCGCCGGCCTGGCTCGCGGCCAGCGCGTCGAACACCGCCGACGGGGCGCCGAGGCTGAGCCGCGCGAACTCGGCGATCCCGGCATGGACGAAGGCGCGCGACAGGCGCGCAGCGTCGGGCGGCGTCGCGGCCTGGGCGTTGTGCAGGGCGGGCGCGTTCATGGCATGAAGCCTCCGCGGTCGTAATGGAAGCGCACGACGCGGCCGAGCCAGGGCAGCCAGCCGGGGTCGATGTCCAGGCCGGCGCGGCGGATGTCGAGGCTGGCGTCGGCAAGGCCGAGGTGGATGTCGACGCGGCTGGCCGTTGCGCGTACCCGGGCGGGGCGCTCGGCGCGCAACGCGGCGAGCGCGGCATCGCCGTGGAAACGGCGGGCCGCGGCGTCGACCGTGGCGGCATCGTGGCCCGTGCCAAGGGCGGCGAGCGCGGCGGCCGGGCCGGTATCGATATCCAGGCCGCCAGCATCCGCCAGGAAGGCCGCCAGCGGCGGGTCGGTCGGGGCGCCGATGCGCACGGCGAGGCGTGCCAGTTCGCGCCAGCCGGCCTGTGGCTCGGCGAGCGCCGCCCGCCAGCCGCGCAGCGCGGGCAGGTTCAGCACGTTGAGCAGGAAGAAGAGGCCGCCGCCGCGGGTCAGGAAGTCATGCTCTGTGGCGGGCGGAAGCGGCATCGCCGATGCCGCGCTGGAGGAAAGCGGAGGCGGCTCCGGCGCGGGGGCGGCGGATGGTGCAGCCGCCGCTTCGTCCGCAGGGCGGGATCGGGCCGGCCTTGCCGTCGCTGTGGCGGACGGAGCGGCTGGAGCCGTGCGGGGCGCCGGCGTGGCCGCGGTCAGTGCCGAGGGCGTGGCACGAACCAGCGCGTGCGCGGCATCGCGCAGACCCTGGCCCGCGCTGGCAGCGCCCAGCATGGCTGGTGTGCCGGCCCACAGCCCGAGCACGGCCTGCAGCACGGCGCGCGGATCGTTTGGCGGCAGGCCGGCGATGGCCTGTTGGGCGCCCGGCATCGCGTGCCAGTAGGGGGCTGAAGGCTGGGGTGTGCCGTCGGGCGCGCCCGCGATGCCGTCGCCGGCAGGAGAAACAGGGGGTGCGGGCGGCGGAGCATGGGCGGTCACGTCCGCATCCGGGCTGGCCGTCGAGGAATGCGGTGCGGACGATTCAGGCCGTTCCCGCCCGGATGCGTCCCGATCCGGCCCGTCCTGATGTGCCGCCCGGCGTCTGCCCGGCGGGGGATCGAGCGCGGCGGCGATCGCGCCGCTCCAGCCGGTCGCGGTGCCGATGGCATGCAGCAGCACGCGGGCGGCCGGCGCATCGAGCGCGCGCCACAGCGCAGGCAGTGCCGCGCGCAGGCCGGGGTGGTCGAGCAGCGCGGGCAGCGCCAGTGCGTCCTCCGCGAGCAGGGCGGCGAGCGCGCCTGCGGGCCGCAGGCCGGGCAGCGCGGCGCGATGGCGCCACAGCCAGCGCCGCGCGGCGGTGCCGGCGAGCAGATCGCGGGCGAGGCAGGCGCGGTAGTCGAGCGCATCGCGAAAGCGCACCGCCTCGGCGCCGTCGGCCGCCGGGCTCCACGGATCGGCGGCGCGGCGGGCGATCTGCGCGGTGGCCGCGGCGGCGCGCGCCGGCAGTTCCGGCAGCGTGCCGCTGACGGCGACGCGGCGCACGACCAGGATCGCATCGTCGCCGGCTGCCGGCCAGCGGCTGCGCGCCAGCGCGGCCGGCAACTCCGCGCGGGCGCGGGCGACGGTACTGGCCGTGCCGCGCAGCACGACGCGGCCGAGGCGGAGGTCGGCGGCGTTCATGCGCTCAGCCCCGGTCGGCTCCGCTGATGCGCAGCGCCGTGCTCAGGATCGCGGCCGGCTCCCGTTCCAGGCGCGGATCGAGGATGCTGGCGACCGAGGCCAGCGTGCCCTGGCCGTCGTGATCGTCGACGCGCAGCGTGGCGATGACGCGCTGGCTGTCGTCGAAGAGCTGCAGCAGCGTGCCCGGTGCGGCCTCGCGGTTCAGCGTCAGGCGCAGCGCGTCGCCGAGGCGGAAGCGGCCGGGGAGGGTCTTGATGCTGCCCTGGACGAGTTGCTGCGGGTCGTCGCTGGCGGCGAGCAGCAGGCAGGCGCACACGAGGTTGCGCATCGCGCTGCGCGCGGCGGCGGAGGCATCGGCGTCGAGCTGGCGGAACCACCAGGCGACGAGTTCGACCAGCGTGCGCACGCCGTTGAAGTCGCGCTCCTCGGCGCTGGCGAGGCCGGGCCAGCGTTCCGGGCTGTCGACCGCCAGGCGGTTGGCCTCGGCGGCCGTCGCCCAGTCGAGGCGGATGGACGGCGAAATGGCGCGCAGGCGGGCGAGCAGGCAGCCGGCGGCGGCGTCGAGGCGCTGGTGCAGCGCCCGCGCCGGCTCGCGCAGCAGCGGCGACGGAATGGCGAGCAGGTCGTCGAGCGCGAGGATCGCGCTGCCCTGGCGCTGCAGGTCCGTCAGCGCGGCGGCATCGAAGGGGCGCATCGCGACTTCGCGCACCAGCGCATCGTTCTGCTGCGCCAGTCCGGCGAGCACCGGCGTGGCGAAGGCGGCGGCTACCACCGTGCGGTTCAACTGCAGCGCGAGCTTGTGCCGGCGCGCGTCGACCAGGCCGGCGAGGATCTCCCGCCCCGGCAGCAGGTGGCCGAGCGGGCGCAGGCCCGCCCAGTCGCCGGCCGGGATGGCGTAGACCGCCTCCATGAAGGGCGACAGCGCGGCGGGCAGGGCAGTCTCGCGATTGGCGCAGCCGGGCACCAGGTCGTCGGGGCTGGACGGGCGCAGGTCCAGCGGATCGGGCAGCGTGCGGCCGAGCGGGGTTTCGCGCACCTTGACGTAGAACAGGCCGACATGGCTTTCGATGATGCGGCGGCGCTCGGCATGGGCGGCCTCGATCTCGCGCCAGTGCTCGGCCAGCAGGCGCTGCGCGACGGCATGGTCGTCGAGCGCTTCGGCGCGTTCGCGTTCGCGCACGTCGAGCTGGCGGACCTCGCCGGGGATGTCGGCTTCCAGCGCGGCGAGCCGGGCGCGCAGGTCTTCGACGGTCTGCTGGTGGCGGCGGCGCAGCGTGATCAACGCGCCGCGCAGCGCCTCGATCTTGGCGATGTCGTCGGCGATGGTCTTGCCGGCCGAGAACAGCGCCGATTCGTCGTTGTGCGGCGTGCCGTCGAGCCCGGCCTCTCCCGGCTTGGCGAGTGCGCGGTCGAGCCGGGGGCGCAGCAGCAGGCCCGCGGCAGAGTGCAGGTCCGGGGCGATGCGCAGGCGGAAGGCGGGCGCCTCCCTGTCGTCGGCGATGACGCCGAGGCGGCGCAGTTCGGCCGGCTGCAGGTGGTCGTCGAGGAAGTCGCAGACGCGGTCGATCAGCGACTTCGCCTGGTTCCGGCGGGTGTCGGCCTTGTCGCGCAGATCGAGCAGCTCGCGCTGCACGTTCAGGAAGCTGTCCTTGATCGGATTGACGTGCGACAGCACGCCCTTGCCGGTGGAGGGGGCCTTGTTGAAGACCGGCTCGGTGAGCGGTTCCTTCGGCTGGGAGAATTGCAGCGGCAGCGTGCCGAGCGCGGCGAGCGTGCCGGCCGAGAGCAGGCTTTCCTGCTGCAGGACGCCGGAGAGCAGGGCGTTGGTGGTGAAGGCGCCCGTCTGCGGTGTCGTTGCAAGCTTCTGTTCGTTGACGTTCACCGTTCCGCTGGCGAAGCTGTTGAAGAGTTCGCTCATTTCGGATTCTCCGTCCTGACCACGGGGGTGAACCGGGCCGTCGTCGTCCAGCGCACCAGTTGCGCGCCCAGGCCGTCGCCGGCCACGCCGCCGGCGAGCGCGCTGAAGGACACCGTCAGTGCATCGAGCTGCTGGCGCTGCAGGCCGAGGAAGTCATTGACCTCTTCGAGCAGGCGGAAACTCTGGTCCAGCGCGGCTTCCAGATGGCGGATGTCGTCGCGCAGCTTTTCGCGCTGGAACAGCAGGCCGTCGCCGTCGGGCGCGGCGGAGGCGACGCTGCCGTAGTCTTCCGGCGCGGGATGCGGTTCGGCGAGGTGGCTGGCATAGGGCTCGGGCAGTTCTTCGGGCGGCAGACTGCCGGCGCGGTCGCTGACGAGCTTGTTGCGGTAGTGCCCGGGATCGGGCGGCGGCGAGGCGATCAGCCCCGGCGCGCGCAGGGCCTTCAACTGCGCGGCGGAAAGGCCGTGGAACAGCGCGTACCACTGCTGCTTCCATGCCTCGTATGCGCGGGTGGCCGTTTCCGCGCGGCGGAACAACTCGTCTTCCAGCCGGGTGTCGCGCTGCGGCAGGTCGAACAGGTCGCGGCGGTAGTCGAGGTCGGGAATCGCCAGCAGCAGGCGGATGCGCTCGCCCAGGCCGTGGATCAGGTCGACGCTGCCGCGCGGAAGTTCGTCCGTGACCACGCCTTCGATGGTGCCCGCCGGCACCGGCGCAAGCTCGACCTGCAGGTCGGCCGGCAGGAAGGCCAGCGACGGCGCCCTGGCCGCCGGATCGCGCAGCAGCGCGGCGGGCAGCGGTCCGGCGGCCGGTAGGTAGTCGAGGCCCAGCAGCTCGGCGAGGGTCTGTGTCGGCACGTCCGGCAGCGGCGCGGCGTGGGCGCGCTGCCAGGCTTCGAGGGCCGCGACCGTGTGCGCGAGCAGCGTGTGCGCGGCAGCGTCCGGTCCGGCCAGCAGCCGGCCGGCGAGCGGGTCGAACCACACCGGCAGCCGGTCGACGATCTTGACCAGCCCCAGCGGCACCGCGCCGCTGTCGGCGCGGAACGGCGCTTCGCGCAGCAGGCGGACGCCGATGCGGTTGGCCGCGCGCGCCTGCGGCATCGCCATCAGCCGCGGGCTGCCGGAGACGCGCTGCAGGCCCAGCAGGCTCACGGTCTCGATGCGCCGCTCGGCGAGCGGGTCGGCTTCGGTACGGGTGCAGGGCTCCTGCGCGGCCCTGTCGTCGATGGGCTCGACCGCGCTGCGTATCGTCAGCAGAAAGAGGCCGTCGCGCAGTGGGCTGTCCTGGTCGCGTTCGGCCTGCGCGGCGAGGTCGGTCCAGGCCTGGTCGAGCGGATGGAAGAGGCGGATCAACTGCCCCGCGGCGCCGACCGCCAGGCCCGGCTGCACGCGCACGCGGGTGTCCGCGCCGCTGCCGGAAAAGGCCGTGGCCAGGCCTTCGACGATGCCGGGCGCGAGGCTCGCCAGCAGCGGCGCGATGCGGTCGTCGACATAGGCCTGCAGGCGCTCGAACTCGCGCTCGCCGAGCGCGCGGCCGGCAAAGAGGTTCAGCCGGCGCGGGTCGCCGGCGCGCCGTTCCGGTTCGTGCAGGCGGATGGACGGCGGCACGCGCGGCAGCAGCGTCAGCGCCGGGCGCGAAGCCAGTGCGGCGAGCAGGCCGGGCGGCAGGAAGGACGTGGTGGCCATGATGTGCTTCTCCTTGCCGTCAGCCGATCAGCGACTCCCACAGCCTGATCTGGGCCGCGGCCAGTCCGTAGTTCTTGCCTTCGGCGACGAAGAACTTCGGCAGATCGACGTCGCCGCCGCTCTTGAACAGGTGCTCGCGGAGCTTCTCGAAGTGCGCGACATCGGCCCTGGCGATGGCCTGCATGCTCGGCCACAGCGCCCGCTCGGTGCGGCGTTCGGCCAGGCCGACGATCTGCACCGCGGCCAGGCGCGCGCTGCCGTCGGCGCCGATCAGCGCGTCGGCAGCGGCGGCGGCCTTGATGCCGGCTTCGTCCGCGCCGCGCGTCCGGGCGAGGATTTCGAGCGACAGCATGGTTTGCAGGTCGGGCGCGCGCGCGGCCTCCAGCTTCAGCTTCTCGGCTTCCGCTTCCGCTTTGGTCGCCCGGCCTTCCAGTGCCGTGCGTTCGGCGCCCAGGGCCTTGTTGTCGCTTGCCGCCTTGTCGAGCGCGGCCTGCATTTCGGCGATGCGCGTACTGCCCCTGGCTTCGCGTTCGAGGCTGGCTTCGAGCCGGGTGCGCGCATCGGCGAGTTCGGCACCGGTGCTGTCCTGCGTCCTGAGCGCGGCTTCGATGTCCGCCTTCAGCTTGTCGATTTCCTCGCGCGCGGCCTTCAGATCGGCATCGGTACCGCCTGCCGTTTCCAGCCTGATCCTGGCCTCCCTCAGTTCGGCCTCGAGCTGGGCGATTTGCAGTTGCGAGGCCTTCAACTGGGCGGCAAGCGTGGAGCCTTCCCTGTTCAGCGCGGCGGATCGGGCGCGTTCGTCGTCGAGCATCCCGGAAAGCTCGTCGATGCGCCGCTTCACCGTCTCGTCGATTGGCGAGGCGGCCGTCTTCAGGCGCTCGATCTCGGCGCGCGCGGCGTCGAGATCGGCTTTCAACTTGTCGATCTGCGCGCTGGTGGCTTCGAGTGCATTGGCGAGCACGGCGGCGTTGCGCTGGTCCGATCTCAGCGTCTCGATCTCCTTCCGCGCAGCCTCCAGCGCCAGCGCCAGGCGCTCGATTTCGGCCAGCGCATCGGCCAGGCGCTGGTCGCCGCCGAGGGCGACCGCCTTTTCCAGTTCGGCGATGCGGATCTTCAGGCGCGCGGCTTCGGCTTCCAGCGCGCCGCGCGCTTCCTCGGCCGTGTCGGCGGCTTCGAGGGCGGCGTCCAGTTCGTCTTCGAGCCGGGCGGCATCCGGCGGCAGGGCCGCGGAGGGCGGCGGCAGCGTGGTGCCGAGCGCCAGCACGACGGCGCTGACGGCGGTTTCGGCGGTGCGCGGCGGCCGGCGCACGTAGAGGATTTCGTCCGGATTCGCCTCGGCCCAGATCGCGCGCCAGACGTCAGCGTCGGTATCGATGCGGTGGATGGGGGGCTGCGGCAGCACGCGCAGCGCGAGGCGATCCAGGCGCGCGAGGCGGCCGAGCGCGCGCGGCACGGCCTCGGCCGGCGCTTCGAGCTGGCGGGCGCGCAGCGCGAAGGCCGCGTCGCTCATCGGCACCAGCACCATCACGTCGCAGTCGGCGTCGCGTTCGAGGTCGATGGGGGCGAGATGGGCGGAATCGGCCAGCACCGCGGCCAGTTCGCTGCGGCGCAGCGGCGCGATGCTGACTTCGAAATCCTTGGGGAAGAACTGCTGGCGGCCGCCGACCGGGTCGATCGAATCCTGCGGCAGCGAGCCCCAGGGCGGCAGCACGCGGAAGTACTGGCTGGCGGCGAAGGCGCCGCGCAGTCCGCTGCTGCGCCGCGCCGCGAGCACCGCCTGCAGCAGTTCCTGGTAATGCGCGGCGAGATCCTGCTGGATCGCGTTCGGGGTGTTCAGCGCGCGCTGCGGCCGGCGCAGCAGGCCGCGGTCCAGCCACAGGATGCGGCCGCGCTCGACGGCGATCAGGCCCAGCGCCACGGCGTCGTCGGACGGCAGCGCGAGGCGTTCGCCGCTGCCCAGCAGCTCGCGCGCGAGGTTCGCGCGCACCGCGATCTCGTCCTGCTGCGGCAAGGGCAGCGGCAGCGGGACCAGGCGCAGCTCGACGCCTTCGGCCCATGCGGAAACATGCGGCGTGCGCGGCGCGGAAAGATCCTTCGGGTAGGCCTCGGCGATGCCGTCGATCATCTCGGCGTGCGTCAGCGCCAGCGCGTACAGGCCGCGCGCATGGCTGCGGAAGCGGCCGTCGTTGAGGGTGGCGATCAGGCCGCTGTCGAGCAGGTCGATGGTCAGCGGCGTGTCGTTGAGCTGCAGCACGCGGCCGGATGGCGCGATCGCGATGCCGGGCGCGACTTCGAGCACGTGGCCGGACTTCAGGCTCGGCTCCAGCCCGCGCACGATGCCGGCGCCGAAGACCTGGCCGAGTTCGAGCAGGCGTTCGTCGAGGTAGATCTGGTCGCGGTTCAGGTCCGAGGCCTTCAACAACTGGCCGTCGAAGTAGTTGGTGCGCGACAGCAGCGGGTCGATGCTGGAGATGCGTTCGCCGGCCGCGTTGGTCGTGCCGGTGCGCAGCGGGGTGAAGTGGATGGTGGCCATGGCGGCTCCTTACGCGCGGATCAGCCGGGCAAGCGCGGCGGCATTGAACAGGAAGGGGCGCACGAGGTTGTCCACCTCGATGCGGCGCGGGTTGACGACGAGGCCGGGCCCGAGCTCGGCCTCAGACTCAGACTCAGACCCGGGCGCCGGCGGCGTCAGGCGGATCGCGATGCGCGCGAGCAGCGTGCGCGCGAGCAGCGCCGGCTCGGTCAGGAAAGCCTGGCGGGCAACCAGCGCCTGGTTGTCGTCGCCGAGCGAATGCAGCAGGCGGGCGCCGAGTTCGAGCTGGCCGCGCGCGCCGCCGCTGGCGGCTTCGATGCGGCTGCGCTCGCTTTCGCCGAGCCTGTCCTCGATCTCGTCGAAGGGCCGGATGCGGGCATGGGCGGCGAAGAGGTGTTCGTCGTCGGCGACGTCCTGCGGGCGCTCGGCGGCCAGTTCGAACAGCACGCAGTCCGCGACCCGGCTGGGCTGCACCGGATCGGTGCCGGCATTGATCCCGGTCGCCAGCACCGGCTGCAGGCCGCTGGCGCAGTCCTGGTAGCGCATCGTGACCTTGAGCCACAGCAGGTTGCCGGGTTCGTCATAGCCGTCGCGGATCAGTGCGCCCCACGCCGCCTCGTCCTCGAACTGGGCGGTGAGCCAGGCGCCGAGATCGACGCAGTAGGGCTCGGCGGCGCTGACTTCGCGGCCGAGGCCATCGACGCCGATGCCGGGGCTGACGACCAGGCGCACGCGCACGTTGTCGGTGTCGTTGCCGGGGTCTTCCGCGCGCATGCTCACGCGCAGGCCGGCCACGGTGCCGGCGCCGTGCAGCCAGTAGCCGTGGCGCGTCGCGCGGCGGCGGTGGTAGTCCTGCTCGGCGCGCGTCGCTTCCAGCCCGAGCAGCATGCCGGGCTGGTGGCTCACGCGCTTCAGCGCCTCCTCGAAACGGCCGTCGCTGGCGAGGCTGGCATCGCAGTTGTCGTCGGGCTTGCTCATGCCCTTCTCCTTTCTGGTCCTTTACGGTCCGTCA
Organism: Thauera butanivorans; assembly: GCF_048398245.1. Classification (NCBI taxonomy): domain Bacteria; kingdom Pseudomonadati; phylum Pseudomonadota; class Betaproteobacteria; order Rhodocyclales; family Zoogloeaceae; genus Thauera; species Thauera butanivorans. Next base: position 2,778,059 of record NZ_CP183038.1, on the reverse strand, counting down.
CCGGCGCCCGCCCCGACGGCCACCGCATGCTCGGGGTCGAGCGCCACAGGGTTGTGCAGCAGATCGCCGCGGCCCAGGCGCGTGCGCTCGAGCACGACGCGGCCGGACGGCGGCCGGGTTTCCAGCCAGGTGTCGATGCCGAGCAGCGGCGACAGGCCGAGCACGAAGGGGTGCTCGCTGCTGCGGACGGCCCATTGCACGGTCGCCGGCACCAGCGCCGGCAGCGCATCGCGCACCACCGCCTGCAGGCCGCGCGCCGGGCCGTGCAGGATCACCGTCAGGCGCCGCGAGGCTTCGTCGAAGAAGCGCTCGACCACCGCCGCTTCGCCCTGGCGTTCGGCCACTTCCGGCGCGAACAGGGCGAGGAACTCGCGCGCCATGTCGTCCGACAGGATCAGGCTGTCGCCGACGATGCTGTTGCCCGACTGCCCGGTGCCCAGCGTCAGCGGATGGCCGCGGTCGTCCATGTCGATGCCGAGGAGGGTCGCCATCGTGCGGCGCAGGCGGAAGTGCTCGACCGGGATCACCGCGCCGCGCGCGACCGCGCCGTCGGTCAGGATGTCGAGCGCCAGCAGCAGCCCGCGATAGCTGCCGTGCGTCTGCTGCAGCGCGCCCTGGGATGCGAGCCAGCGGCGGCGGCGGGCCTCGGGCCAGTGGCCGGGCAGGGCGGTGCCGAGGACATGCGCCAGCCAGGGCAGGTGCGCGGCCGGCGCCGCCGCCGGATCGACGAGGATTTCGCTGGCGGCGATGCGGTCCTCGAGCGGCGTCAGTACGCCCTCGAAACTCGCCAGCAGGCGTTCGCGCAGGTCCGCGCCGTTGGCCGGCACCCCGTCCGCCACCTCGTCGGCATTCGTGGGCTGCGGGCGTTCCTGCTGCTGGAAGTGGTCCGGCAGATAGTGCGTCTGCCACGAAAAGCGCGGGTAATACACCCGCAGCGCGAAGATCGCCGGGCTGTGGCGGCCGTCGCCGTGCAGCGTGAGGCGCAGCCGCAGGTAGCGGCCGCGCACTTCGCGCACCGCGCCGGTGCCGCGCTGGAGCAGCACTTCGTACAGGCCGGCATGGGGATCGTCGGGCGGCGCGCGGCCGGGCGCGAACGGCAGCTCGGACGGCTGCGGATTCCGCACCGCCTGCGGCTGTTCGATCCACTCCGCCGGCAGCCGGGCGCGATCGTCGCCGGCCTGGACGGCAATGTCGATGCGGCAGCCGGGCGGGATGCAGGCGTCGAGATAGAGCCGGTCCCACAGCGTGTCGGGCATCGCCGAATCGAGCATCTCGCTCAGCGTCACCGTGCCGGATGGCGCGAAGTGGGCCTGGGCGAGGCGGTAGAGGCGGATCGGGCCGTCCTTGGTGAGTGTGCAGGGATGGCCGTCGCGGCGACGGACGAAGCGCGCCGCCGCGGGCAGCGCGGCTTCCGAGCGGCGCGGCCAGCGCTCGGGCACGGCTTCGGCGCGGGCTTCTTGTGCGCTGCTTTCGCTGCTTTCCTCGCCGTCGTCCGCCAGCGCGAAGAGCGGGCAGTCGCGCCGCCGGCCATGCTGCTCGCCTTCCTCGAACGGCATCAGCAGCAGGAAACGGCCCGCGCCCGGCGCGGCGATGTCGGTGGCGAGCGGCAGCCCGGCCGGCAGGCGATGGATGCGGAAGGCGGCGGCGGGGCCGGCGGCGAGCGGACGGCTGAAGACCTGCATCAGCGGCGCATCGTCGGTGCTGTCCGGACGTTCGGCGAGGATGTAGAGGCGTTCGCCGTCGGCGGCCAGGCCCAGCAGGCCGCGGTGCGGCGGCAGCGCCACGTCCCACAGCAGGCGCAGCGGATCGGGGTTGGCCTGCAGCGGCTCGAAACGTTCCGGACGGCCGGCGTAGCGCCGCGGCAGCGGGGCGCCGGCGGCGAGCCCGAGCCGCGTCTCGCCGAGCAGCCAGACGCGGTCGGCGCCGCTCGCCGCTTCGACGCAGGCGTGCCGCGGCGCGAACGCCAGCATGCAGTGCGTCTGCCAGCGGCGGCGCAGATGCACGGCAGTGAGGCCGTGCGCCGTGCCGCCGTCGCTCCACGGCAGCGCGACCACGCCGCTGCCGCCGAAGGCGAGGTCGGTGAAGCGGCCGTGCGGGGCGTCGACCGGGTCCAGCAGCAGGGATTCGAGGTCGGGTGCGCCGGTTTCGGCGTCGTCGAGCGCGGCGAGTACTGGCTGCCACTGAGCTGGCTGCCTCTGCGCCGGCGGCCAGGCGAGCGCGCATTCGAGGCGCAGGCCGTCGTCCGACAGGCGGCCGAGCTGGCCGTGGTCGTCGATCATCCACGGTGTCGCCGCGGCATGGATGTCGCGCGCGCGCGCCGGCGGCAGCTGCGGAATCCTCGCGCCGTCCTGGCGCGTCAGCGTGAATGCGCGCTGCTCGGCATCCCACGCGCACTGGCGGCTCGCATTGCGGAAATCCGCGGCGCCGTCGAGGAGCAGGAAGCGCGTGCCGTTGCTGTTCATCGCCGTGTCCTCAGCAGAGGTCGGGAATGACCGGGACCGGCACCGCCCGGCTGCCGCCGTCCGGCGCCGGCGCGCCGGGGCCGAAGCCGCGCGGCGGCGCGGGGCGGTCCTCGCCCGGACGGATCGCGACCGCCATCAGCTCGGGAAGCTGGAAGTCCAGCAGCGGCAGCGCCTGCGCGCCGCTGAGTTCCAGCCAGGCCGGCGCGTCCTGCTGCGGGTCCTGGTAGAACAGGCGCAGCGCGTTGACGGCCTCGACGCCCTCGACCCGCCCGGCCTGCGTGCGCAGTTCGTTGATCTCGACCGCCTTGCCGCGCGGCCAGCCGGCAGCGCGCGGGCCGCCTGGCGGCAGCGCCCACAGGTAGCGCAGCAGCGCGCGCTCGACTTCGGCATGCACCTGCTGCTCGGTGGCCGGATCGACGACCTCGAGCGACAGCGCGACGGCGACCGGCACGAACTGCGGCGACAGCACGTACAGCTCGGTGCCGAGCATGCAGCGCGCCGACAGGTAGTCGTACACATCGGTCAGCAGCCCGGCCTTGGGCCGCGGCGCGGCGGCCAGCGCCTGCGGCGCGGGCGGCAGCACGAATACGCCGACCACGCCCGGCACGCCGCGGCGCACCGCCTTCAGGCTGGCGCCGGGGAAGAAGCCGGCGACCGCTTCGGCGCGCGCCACCGGATTGATCGGGTTGTCGCGCGCGAGCACGCCGTAGTCCTCGGCGGTGACGGCGCGGTCGCGGTGGCCGAGGAAGGCGGGGATGCGGCGTTCGGCCTCGTCCAGCGTCTCGGCATCGACGCCGCCGCGCGTCGGCCATTCGTGGCGCAGCGCCAGGCGGGTGCCGCCGCCGTGGATTTCCTTGATGCTGCCGGCCGGCAGGTTGCCGCCGCTGCCGCCGCCATGGCGGTAGAAGGCGGCGCGGATGCGTGCGTTGGCGGGCGGGCGCTTGCCGCGTATGCCGTCGCCGAAATGCACGCTGGCGCTGGCCGCATCGACGGTGAAGACGGTGTCGTCCGGCCCGCTGCCGGCGAAATGCGCCACCTGCGTCCACGGCTGGAAGGCGCGCAGGTGTTCGACGTCGACCTGCACGCTGGCGGCGTCCACGTCCGCGTGCGGCAGTTCGAAGCGCTGGTCGGGGCGCCCGTTGCCGGCGCCGAGCATCACGTCGCGCGCGATGCCCTGGCCGATGACGTCGACCGCATTGAGGCCGATGTAGCCCAGGCTCAGCGCCGCTTCGTCGGCGCAGGACAGGCGCAGCCAGAACAGCAACTGGCCGGGGCGCAGCTCGGCGGGGGCTTCCGGCGGCGTGTCGCCGAGGCCGGCGAACTGCGGATCGAGTGCGCTGGCGGCGCGCAGCAGTTCGGCGTTGCGCGGCAGGCGCAGGCGCGCGACGCCGGTGCGGCGCCCGCCCGCCGAGCTGTCGCCGACGACTTCGAGCGGCAGGTAGCGCACGCTGCCGGGCGCGCCGTCAGGGTCGGGCCACCAGGCGAGCTCCCAGTCCAGCTTGCGCGGGCGCAGGCCGGTGGCGAGCTGGCCTTCGAGTTCCGTCAGCGGCGCGAGGCCGACGTTGAGCACGATGCCGGCCAGATCGCGCCGCAGCAAATCGGCCTGGGCGATGAAAGCGGGTTTGGCGAGCGCGATGGCGAGATGGAAGGCGCCGTCGCGCGTACCGGCGGTGCTCAGCGCGTCGCGCCCCGGCACCAGCGTCAGCGGGCGGAAGGCGGCGGGTTCGACGCCGTACTGGGCGCGCAATTGTTCGAGGCTGATGCCTTCGGCGGCGAGCGCGGCGTCGTCCAGCGTGTGCTTGACGAGGATGTGCAGCGCGAGCGGCGTGGGCTGGACTTCGCCGACGGTGGAAAAGCTCGTGCTGCCGGCCTTGAGCAGCGATTCGGCGGCGAGCAGCGGCGGCAGCGCGCGGTTGGCGGCATCGATGCTGACGATGCCGGCGGCCGGGCGGGCGGGGCGCAGCGGAATCTGCAGCAGGTTCAGGAAGGCGCGGCGCTGGCGCTCCGGAATCTGGTTGGCGCGGTAGATGATGGTCTCGGTGAGCCAGGCGAACAGATCGACCAGCGCGTAGACCGGGTCGCCCGGCGCCAGCGGCGCCATTTCCGGCACGTGGCGGGCGAGGCGGGCCTGCAGCTCGGCGACGAGCTCGTCGAAGCGGCGGTCGTCGAGGTCCGGAACGGGAAAGTGTGTGGGATGCGGCATGTGTTCGGCTCCCTGTCATTGCGTCGTGGTCTTCATCTGCCTCAGCCCAGTTCCAGTGCGAGCGCGAAGGTCTCGCGGCGGCCGTCGGCCAGCAGCCGGTAGCGCACTTCCAGAGTGACGTGGGAGAGGCGTTCGCCGTCGGGTACGACGCGCACCTCGTCGATGCCGACGCGCGGCTCCCAGCGCGCCAGCGCGCGCCGGGCGGCGTCCGCGATCAGGGCGCGCGTGGTTTCGTTGTTGGGGTAGTGGATGAAGTTGCGGATGCCGGCGCCGAACTCCGGGCGCATCAGCCGCTCGCCCGGCCCCGTCAGCAGGATGTTGAGCATCACTTCGCGCACGCTGGCGTTGCCGCGGCGCCACGCGGGGCGGCCGTCGGCGCCGAGGCCGCTCAGCAGCGGGAAGCTCGTCAGCAGGGATTCCGGCGTCGGCATCTTCATTTTCCTTTCAGCGCTTTCAGGCACAGCCGGGGCAGGGCGATGAAGACCCATGGCAGCCAGCCGAGAAAGAGATTCAGCAGGTTGATGACGACCATCAGCAGCAGCATCGCGCACAGCGTGATCGCCGGCAGGCTGAAGCCGAAGCTCCAGCAACTGCCCGAACGGTTGCCCGGGCCGCCTTCCTTCATGTCGATGCCGGGCTGGATCCTGCGCATCACGTCGGCGAGCGATTTCGATGTGAGCAGCGCGACGCCGCGCGGCAGGCCGCGTTTGAAGTCGTCGAGCGAAGGCAGCACGATCGTGGTCGGGCGCTGCGCCTCCGGGTCGAAGGGCGAGGCGACGCGGAACATCCGGCTCGCCGGCCCCCAGGCGACGCGCTCGCAGCCGCAGTCGTCGGCCCAGCGCACGAAGGGCAGGGCGACGAAGCGGTCGCCGTCGGTCTGGCCGTAGCGCGGCAGCGCCAGGCCGTCGTCGAAGCGCACCTGGGCGCGGGCCAGGCGCAGCGCGACGAGGCTGCGCAGGTCGGCGGCCTGCTGTTCGGAGATGGCGAGATGGTCGTTGCGCGTCTGGTTGCCGCCGGCGGGCAGGGCAGCCGAGCCGGGTATGGCGTCGTGGCGGGCAATCCGTGCGAAGAGCGTGATCAGGCCTGGCGCACTCCGGTCCAGCCATGCGAGTACCGTCTCGCCGGACACCTGAACGGGCCGAGATATCAGGCTGTCGTCGACGATGCGCCATTCCAGCGTGTGGAAGCGCAAGCTGCCGAGCAGCGCGCGCAGTCCGGCGTTGTCGGCGTCGGCGGCGTCGTGAACCTGAAACTGCGCGATCAGCGTCTGCAGCAGTTCGATGAAGCCGGCGGTCGCGATGCCGTTCGTGACGAGCTGCCCGTCGTCTGCGCTCCACGCCTTCTCCCCCCGGCTGCCGAGCGGCCAGGCGTGTTCGAGGCCGAAGTCGGGCGCCTGGTCGCCGCTGGCCTGCGGCAGCGGCGTGTCGGCGGCTTCGCGCGCGCTGCCGCCGAGCGGCAGGTAGCCCCACAGCAGCGTGTGGCTGCGCACGATGCCGCGGGCGTCGCGGCGGCGCACCAGCAGCGGGTGCAGCGGCGTGACCTCTTCGCCCGAATAGGGCGGCTCGGGGAAGCGCTGCGGCAGCAGGCCGCGGGCGGTGAGGCGGTGCACGTCGTCCGGGTCGTGATCCGGGATCGGGCCGCCGCGCCAACCCAGCGGCTGGCCGTCGGCGATCATCCAGCGCTGTGGCGGGCCGTCGGCGGGCATGCGGCGCACGACCATGCCGGCGCCGAGGATCTTGTTCGGGTCGAAGGCCGGCGCGCCGGGCGCGATGCACCGCACTTCGGCGCAGACGACGTAGAAACTGCGGTGCATCGGCAGGCGCAGCGTCGGCTCGTTCTTGAAGCGGCCGAAGCGGTCGGCGCCGAACCAGGGCTGTGCCGCCATGCCGGCCAGGCGGCCGGCGCGGGCGTCGTCGAGGAAGCGGGCGACGAAATCGTCGTCCAGATAGCGGTGCAGCGTCGGGCCGTCGCCGGCGCCGGCGAAGAAGGGCGCGGCCACGCGCGGCGCGTGCGTGCCCGCGCTGCCGGAGAATTTCGGTGCGCGCCGGGCCTGTTCGGCCAGCAGCGCGTCTTCGACGGTGGTCACCATATGTTCCCCGCTCCCGGCGTGTAGCTCGCCGACACCACAGAGTTGCTGATCAGGGTGTCGCACTGCACGACGCCGGAAAACTTGCTCAGTCCGGCGTCGACCTTGACCATGCCGGCCGACACCGTGAGCTGCGCGGCCTCGATCTTGACCTCGCCGGCGCTGCTCACCTTGATGCTGCCGGGCGACATCTCGACCTTTTCGCCGCCTTGCTCGACCGTGATCCTGCCGCCGCCCTGGTCGGTGATCGTGAGGTGGTTGCCGGCCGGCGTTTCGATGCGGACCCTGGGTTCCTGGTCGTCCAGCAGCACCTTGATGCCGGCCGGGCTCTGGATGAAGTAGCGTTCTTCCACCGGCTCGGCGTCGCCCGGCTGGCTGCCGCCGCCGCTCCACACCGCGCCGAGCACGATGGGCAGGTCCGGGCTGACGAAGGCGACGACGACCTGTTCGTTTACGCGCGGCAGCAGGCTGACGCCGTAGCCGCTGCCGGCGCCCGGCACCATCACCGCCGCCCAGGTTTCCAGGCCGCTTGCCGGCAGGCGCAGCTTGACGCGGCCGCGCTGTTCCGGGTCGGCGTTGTCGAGCACCACACCGAGGTGCAGCTCGTGCAGGGAGCCGGGGCTGTGATGTGTGCTCATGGATTCCAGTCCGGACGTTCGACGCGCAGCCGGGTGGACAGGCCCTGGGTGTTGTCGAAGTGGTGCCAGCATTCGGTGACGCGGTAGCGGCCGGCCAGCCGCGGCGACACGCCGGCCAGCTCCACTTCGCGCCCGGCACGCAGTTCCGGCGTGCCGGTGCACACGATCTCGCCGTGCAGGAAGCGTTGGGCGTCGCGGCGGAAGGCGCCGCGGGCGAGGGAATCGGCCTCGGCCTGCGAGCGTGGGAAAGGGTGGGCGCGCGGCGAGCGGCCGTCCCAGCCGAGCTCGGCCAGCGTCGCCGCGGCGGTGCGGCCGGAGGGCGCGGGGGCGAGCGCGGCACTGCTGCCGCTGGCCGCGGCATCGTCGGCCAGGTTGTAGCCGTCGGCCAGCACTTCGCGCGGCTGGCGGTTGAGGTCGGCGATGATGCGGACGCGGCGGGCGTTGGTGCCGGGGTCGAGATGCACCGGGCTGGCGTCGGCCTCTTCGGCGCGCGCGCGCAGGCGGCCGTCCTGCAGGCGCAGCGGAATGTCGTGCGGCCCCAGCATGCGCAGCAGGAAGGCGAGATGGCTTTCGTTGTGCTGCAGCCAGTCGGCGCTGCCGGCGTCGATGCTGACGTCGGCCTGCAGGCCGGCATCGCTGGCGATCGCGCGCACGACCGCGTCCAGGCCCTGGTTCTCGAACACGCGGCTGGCGCGGCTGCGCGCGAGCTTGTGCAGGGCGTCCTCGGCGAGGATCACGAGCTGGGGCGCGCCGTCGCCGTAGCGCTCTTCCAGCGCGGTGATGTCGCCGGAGAAGATGGCGCTGCGCGCGGTCTCGCCGAGCACGATGTCCAGCCGGCTGCCCAGGCGCAGGTCCTGGAAGCCGAAATCCGCCGTGCCGCTGCTGTTCGGCAGCCAGTTGATCAGCCGCAGTTCGGCGCTCGCCATGCCGCTGGCCGGCAGATGCACCGACAGCGCGGCCGCCGCCTGGCCCAGCGCGGCGAGCACGCTGCCGTCGATGCTGAGGCGCGGACGGGCGCTGACGAGGGCAGTATCAGTCGATGACAAGGCGGGCCTCCCGCTCGCGTGCGATGGCGAGCAGATCGAACAGCGTTTCGCCCGGCTGGCCTTCGGGCGGGCGGGCGTCGGCGCCCGTACCCTGCGCGGGGTTCGGTTCGGGCTGGATCTCGGCCAGCAGCTCGTCGATGATCACCGGCATCATCGGCCTCCGAATGGAATCAGCAGCGCGCCCGGCGATGCGAAGCGCGGGTTGTCGAGGGCGTTGAGGTCGGCCACGCCGCGCCAGTCGCGCGGGTTCCGTCCGGCCGCTTGCGCCGCGCCCGCGGCGCTCTGGCCGCCGGCCGCGAAGCCGGGACGGGCGGCGGCCTGCACCGACGGGTCGAGCGCGAACTGGTAGCGGTCTTCCTTGAAGGTCAGCGCCAGCGTCGCGCGCAGCGGAATGCCTTCCGGGGCGAAGAAGTCGAGCGTCTCGGAATAGCTCGACAGCATGCCGGTGAACTGGAAGCTGCCCCACTGGAAGCGGCAGCGCGTGGGCGCCTTGGGGCGCTCCGATTCGGCATCCTGCGGTTTCATGAAGGCTTCGGCGATGCGCTTGGTGAGCGTGCGGACATCGGTGTTGGCGGCCACCGTCTCGCGCTTGTCCGTGCCCAGTGCGGCGGTGACGCTGGTGTCGAACACCAGTTCCACCGCGAGCGTGGATTCGCTCTTGTCCACATACTGCGCCGCCGCGCCGCTGCCGCCCTTGTTGTCGGCCTTCAGCGTGTTCGACAGCGTCACGCGCAGCGTCGCCGGGTTGAACTGCACGTCGATGTGCTTGCTCTCGTCGGTCTCGACCTGATCGCCGTTCATCGGGATCAGCTTGGCGCGGGCGATCTGCATGGCGGGCATGGGCGGTCTCCTCAGACGTGTTCCAGTTCCAGGCCTTCATGCACGAGCTGCAGCTCCTCGATGGCGACCTGGCTGGCGGTCGAGGAGAGATCCGGGCCCTTGAACCTGGTCGGCAGCGCGTTGGTGATGCGCCAGCGCAGCAGCGGCGCGTCCGGCCTTTCGGGGTGGAACACGTCGATGGTGCCGTTCATGCGCAGCGCGTGGTTGGCCTGCCGGGTGGAGACGTCGAACCAGCGCCACAGGTCGGCGACCGCGGTGATGCCGCGCTTGAGGACGATGGGGGCGAAGGTCGTCGGGCCGGCGAGCTGCACTTCGCCCCAGTTGCGCCCGCCTTCCTTCAGTGCCTTCGGCGCCATCGTCGCTTCCAGCCCGCTGACTTCGCTGAAGGCGCCTTCGCACAGCAGGCTGCCGCCCTCGCCGTCGTACAGCGCGACGTGGAAGCGGAAAGGGATGAATTCGGCATGCTCAGCCATCGAGCGCCTCGATGCGTGTGTCCGCCCCGCTGGCGTGGCGGTCCTGCAGGAAGGTGATGCGTATCCGGTCCAGCGGATAGGCGAGGGCGGCTTCGATCTCGAACGCGAGCGTCGATTCGGCCTGCGGCAGTTGCCGGATGCGGCAGGCGTCCTCTGGGCTCGCGCCGCGCAGCGCGCCGGCCGCATGCAGCCGGCCGAAGAAGGCGTGCAGCGCGATCTCCACCCGCGGATCGCGCGGATCGACGTCGAACGCCAGCCGTTCGCCCAGCGTGCGCAGTTCGCGCCGCAGCCAGCCCATGAAGCGCATCGCCTCGGCCGAGTACCAGTGGCCCAGGGCGCGGGTGGCGGCGTTCATGCGGTCGAGGTCGGCAGCGGGCAGGCAGGGCGCGCACAGCGCTTCGTCGTCCACCTGCAGTTTTCCGGCGCGCATCAGCAGCACCGTGACGCCCGGGTCGTCCCGCAGATCGGCCGCGCGCTGCTGCGTGACCGGCGGCCAGGGCTGCAGCATGCCGGGCAGCGGGCGTCCGCCGATCGAGCGCCAGGCGCCGAAGCGCTGGGCGACGCGCGCCTGCATGCCGGCGACGAGCCCGCAGGGCGAACCGAGTGCGCGGTCGTCGCCGCGCAGATAGGGCCAGACGAACTGCAGGTGGCGCAGCCGGCGGAACTCCGCGCCGTCTTTCACGTTCTCGTCGTCCGTCGCGTCGGGGGCGGGCCTGCCGCGCAGCCGATCGAGGAATGCGGCCGCAGGCGCGGGCAGTTCGTCCTCGGGCCGCGAGTCGAGCGGCAGCGCGAGCAGGCACTGCAGGTCCGGCCGCAGCCGCGCCAGCGTGCGCGCGATGCCGGCGACGATCCGGTAGGCGTCGGCGGTTTCGCCCGCGGCCGGCATCTCGTCCGGGTTGCGGCGTTCGCGGTGGGTGTCGTCGATCTCGGTGCCGCAGGGCAGGAACACGGGGGCGGGATTGGCGAGCCGCAGGCGCGGCACGTCGGGCAGCGCGGCGGGCACCAGCAGGCGTTCCAGGTCGGGCAGCGCGACGATGCCGGCGCGCGGCACCAGCAGCGCGTGCTCGAAGGCGCCCAGCGTGTCCGGCCCGGCCAGGTCGGCGCCGGGGCGCGGCAGGAAGGCGTGGATGCCGTCGCGCTCGGGCACGCGGATGATCCACAGCGTGCGGGTGTCGGGTATGCCGGCATCGGCATTGCTGGGGCCGCCGCCGGCGAAGAAGTCCTGCACCGCCAGCGGCAGCCAGGCCGTGCGCCCGGCAAGGGTGCTGCGATAGCCGGTGCCGGTATCGAAGGCGAACGGGAACAGGGCCTGGAAATGGCCGAGCGAGCGGATCGGGATCGGCAGCCGGTACAGCGCGAGCAGGTCGGCATCGTCCGCAGCGGCCAGTTCCGGTTCGTCGAAGAGCTGGCGCAGCCGCTCGACCTGCCTGGCGAAGCCCAGCGCCTCGATGTCCGCCAGCACGACGGCGTCGCGCGCGAGCCGCTGCCACTGCGCGCCGCCGTCGGGCGACGGGCAGTGGCCGATCATCACGACTTCGACGGGCGCGAGCCGCCCCGGTTCGGGGCGGGCGTCCAGTTCGATGCGGCGGTCGGCGAGCAGCACGGCTTCATTCCTGTTCGATGGTCTCGACCGACAGCACCAGTTCCTCGATGGCGACGTCGCCGCCGCCCTTGGCGGTCAGCGTCGGCCCTGTCCATTTGATCGGGATCGCGCCGCGCAGCTTCCAGGTCAGCACGGTTTCGCTGCGGTCCTCGGACTGCAGCTTGATGGCGATGTCGCGCTTGGCTTCGGAAATCTTCCCGGTACGGCCCAGCTCCAGCCACTCGTAGAGGTTCTGCGCGCCGATCACGCCGCGCTTGAGGGTGACGTCGCCGGCCTTGTGGATGCCCGGCACCTTGCGCACGTAGTTCACGCGGTCGTTGCCGGCGCGGTATTCGGCGATCGTGACTTCGGCATTGAGGCCCGACACTTCGGAGAAGCCGGCGCGCACCTCGCTGCCCTGGCCGGGTTCGAGATCGACGAGGAAATTGAACGCCGAGTAGGGGGTTTCACGGAAAGTGGCCATGACTCTGTTCTCCGGTTTTCAGGCGTCGGCGGTCTTCTGGCCGATGCGGAAGATCACGAATTCGGCGGGCTTCAGCGCGGCGACGCCGACGAGGCACACCATGCGGCCGTTGTCGATGTCGTTCTGCGTCATCGTCGAGCGGTCGCAGCGCACGAAATAGGCTTCCTTGGGCGTGCCGCCGAGCAGCCGGCCGTTGCGCCATTCGGAGAACAGGAAGTCCTCGACGCTGGAGCGGATGTTGGCCCACAGCGCCTCGCCGTTCGGCTCGAACACGGCCCACTGGGTGGATTTCTCGATCGAGCGTTCCAGGTAGAGGAAGTAGCGCCGCACATTCACGTACTTCCATTCGGGATCGCTGGCCAGCGTGCGCCCGCCCCACACGCGGTGGCCGCGCCCGGCGAAGGAGCGCAGCACGTTGATGCCGTTGGGGTTGAGCAGCTCCTGCTGGAAGGCGTTGATCTGCTGGTCGAAGCGCAGCGCGCCGAGCACGACCTCGTTGGCCGGCGCCTTGTGCACGCCGCGGTCCACGTCGGTGCGCGCGTAGATGCCGGCGATGAAGCCCGAAGGCGGCACGGCGATGTCGCGCCGCGTGCCGGCCGGATCGGGGGTGACGACCCAGGGGTAGTAGAGGGCGAGGCGGGAGTCGTCGAAGTTGCCGGCGAAGGCGCGCACTTCGCCGATGCTCTGGTCCTTGCGCGAATCGACGACGCCGATGCGATAGCGCATGCGGCGGCAATGCTTCTGCACTTCCAGCACGACGGCCTTGTGCACGTCCTCGGGGGAGGCGGCCGCGGCGGGCGTCATGACGATGGACACGTCCTCGATGTCTTCGAGCGCCTTCAGGCCGGTGCTGCCCCTGACTTCGTCGGTCTTGCCGGCGTAGTCGATGGCCGTGGGCTCGCCGCCGTCCGAACCGCCTGCGAGCGTGATCAGGTAGCGTGGGCCATCGAGCGACGTGGCCGGGGGGGTGATGGCGGCGGAATCGCACAGCGCGATCAAGGCGCTCCGGATCTGTTCCTCGCTTGCGTCCGCCGGCTCGATGGAGGCTGCGATCGGCGAACTCAGCGCTTCGGCACGGCGCTCGGGCTCGGCCGGAAGAGCCGCGGCAAGACTGCCGGGGCCGTCAGGGGCGATGGACAGTTCCCCGTAGGTGTATATGACTTCGCCATCCTTGCCGCCGCTGCGCACGTCCAGATCGAAGTGGCGCCGGGCGGTGTCGCGCCAGCGCAGCTCCAGCGTGTATTCGCCGGCCTTGCCGGGGAAGCGGCTGAAGAAGCTCACGATGCCTGCCGCGCTTTCCGCGTCGTCGGTGTCCTCGGCGTCTTCGGGCGGCTCGGGAGGCTCAGGTGGCTCAGGAGGTTCGGGGGTTTCCGTGTCGTCGACATCTTCCGTGTCATCCGCGTTCTGGCGGGTGCTTGCGGCCCTGGGCTGGGTTCCGTCGGCCGCCACGCGCACGACGAAAAGCTGCTTGCCGCCGTTGTCGAAGAAGGCCCGCGCCGCATGCGCGGTGTAATTGGGCACCGCGGCGCCAGCCGTGCCGATGGCCAGATCCTGCGCGTCGCCGTAGATGCGCTCGAACTCCGCATAGCTGGTCAGCACTTCCGGCAGGCCGCGCAGCGGGCCGCTGCGGGTCGGCCCGACCAGCGCCGCGACGCTGGTGCCGACGCCCTCGATGGACTTGTTGCGGAAACTCGTCTCCTCGACGAAGACGCCAGGTGCAAGGTACTCGGGCATGTCGCTTCTCCTTCGCGGGCGTTGCGCTTGTCGGGCGTTCAGGGAAGCCGCAGGACGAGGGCATCCCGTCCCGGGCTGGCAAGGGTGGCGATGCGCCCCGGCGCAAGGTCCACCGTGAGTTCGGTCTTGAATGCGGCGTTGCCGCTGCCCGTGCCGCGTACCTGCGCGGCGGGCAGCGTGTCGGGATCCGTGCCATCGGCGGCGGCACGCAGCGTCAGCGTGGCGGGGTAGGTTTCTGCCGGCGCATCCCTGGTCAGCGAGGGCAGGCGCTCCAGCGACAGGCGGAACTCGCCGTGCGCGTCGCTCTGCGCGATGAAGTCGAGCGGTTCGGCGAGCGGCGGGGCCACGCGCAATGTCAGCAGTACCCACGGCACCGGCGTGCCGTCTTCGCGCAGCGTGCGCCCGTACAGGCCGCCGGCTCGCCCGAAGCGCGTCCCCAGCGGCGAGCGGAACAGCCCCAGGCGGCGCCCTTCGCGCCTTCCGGCGTCGAACGCGAAGCGCCGCGGCAGGAAGATTCCGGCGCGGTCGCGCACCTCGCCGGCGAGCGGGTACAGCGCCTCGTCGGGCGCGACCAGCTCGGCCGGCTCCGCCTCGCCATCGATCACCAGACGCATTCCCTCGGGTTCCCGCCGCCACAGCACGGTGCCGGCCGTCTTGTGGATCAGCTTCAGATCCGGCGGCGCCTGGGTGAAGCGCACGTCGAGATCCTGCGCCGGCAGCACGCGGCGCGCGACGGCCTGCGGGCCGCTGGCGTCCAGCCATTCGATGAAGTCGCTGGCATGCAGCACGAGGGTCTCGGCGATCATCGCGTGCGCGCTCCGTCGTCCATCGGGAACACCAGCGTGCGCACCGGCGGGCCTTCGGCGGGGTCGATGTCGGGGGCGAGGCGCACCGTCTTGACCAGATAGGGCGCCGACAGGCGGTAGTCGCCCGGCAGGCTGTCCCACAGCCGCATCAGGTCTTCGGTGCTCATTTCCTCGGGCATCACCTGCACGCTGTCCTCGTCGCCCCACGAGGGATCGGCAAGACTGAGGTCGCCGCTCGTCAGCGGCAGGCCACCGCCGACGATGCGGATCGCCGTGGAGAGGTATTCGATCTCCTGCTCGGTGTGCGTACACCATGCGATCAGCAGCAGGTGCAGGTTCACCGGTAGTTCGGGGCGCGGCAGGCGGCGGCCCTCGACGGCGGGCAGGTGGCGGTTGCGGCTGAAAGGGTCGACCGAAATGCGGTGCAGGTACAGCCCCAGCGTATCGGTGTTCGGCTGCGGCGTACCGGCCAGCGTGTGCGAACCCAGGATCTCGACCTGGGGGTTGCCGCCCAGCCGCACCGCCATGCGAATCGCCAGGCGTTCGCGCAGCGCCTGCAGTACCGCGAGGATTCCGTGGTGCGAAGCCAAGCTGTTCTCCCCTTTGAGCCGGCGTGAGCTTGCGAAACGGTGCTGCGACGAACGGATCATTCCTGCCTGTTGCAGGATGGATACCGGGATGTCGTGCGAGAGGAAGCCGAGGAGGTCCCGATGTGGGTCAAAAAGCCACACTCTGATCGTAGTGCGGGAATGCCGAATGTCGAGATAAGAATTTCTATTGAAATGGCTAGAACTTTGTTGCCGTATGCATGGACTGCCGCGAGCCGTGGAGGCACACTTCCGCGAGCGTCGGCTCGTCACGGAGCCGTTTCATGCCGATTGTTTTTGACGATGGAGGTGGTGAATGGGGAGCAGGTTCTTTCGTTCCATGCTGTTCGGGAGTGCGATCCATTGCCTGATCGTTTTCAGCGTGCAGGCCGCTCCGCCCTTGCCGGCGCTGGGCGCCGACGCGAATGCGGTGACGGTGTCGGGGATTTCGTCCGGTGCCTACATGGCGGTGCAACTGCAGGTCGCACATTCGCAACTGGTGAAAGGGGCGGGCGTGATCGCCGGTGGTCCCTACGAGTGCGCCCAGGGCAGCATGTGGCGCGCGCTCGGCAACTGCATGGAGCCGTCTACGCCGGCCAGCGTGCCCTCTGCGCGCGACACCGACTCACGTATCCAGGCGCGTGCCCGCGCCGGCCGCATCGACGACCCGGCAGGGCTGGCGGACGACAAGGTGTGGGTGTTCTCCGGCGGCGGGGACCGCACGGTCGAGCGGCCGGTGGTCGATGGATTGGTGGCCTTCTACCGCAGCCGCCTGCCGCAGGACGCGGTGCAGTACGTGCAGCACGACAATGCCGGGCACGCGATGATCTCGGTGGCCGATCCGGCGGCGAATGCCTGCGAGACCTCGGCGCCGCCTTTCATCAACCGTTGCGGCGAACTGGATGCAGCCGGCGAACTGCTGACACAGCTGTACGGACCGCTGGCGCCGCGCGTGGAGCGCCCGGCAGGCGAAGTGGTCGCCTTCGACCAGAGCGAATACACCGGCATCGCACCGTTCGAGCTGAGTATGGCGGATCAGGGCTACGTCTATGTGCCGCAGGCCTGCCGCGAGGGCGGCTGCCGGCTGCATGTGGCGCTGCACGGCTGCCGCCAGACCGAGGGCCAGATCGGCCGGCGTTTCGTCGATACGGCAGGCTACAACGAGTGGGCCGATGGCAACCGGATCATCGTCCTGTATCCGCAGGCAGCGGCGCGCAGCGGCCTGGCCTTCTGGTCCTTGCGCTGGGTGTACAACCCGAAGGGCTGCTGGGACTGGTGGGGCTATACCGGGCCGGAATACGCGACGCGAGACGGCGGCCAGATTCGCGCCATCCGCGCGATGCTCGATCGCCTCGCCGAATCCCCCAGGTAGCCGCCGGGCGGGACCCGGCGGCGGGGCAGGGAGAGTCAGGCCTGCATGTTGGCCGGGCGGTAGGCCTGGATGACCGGCAGCAACTGGCCGAAGACCTTCGGCGTGCCGGCGACGACGTTGCCGGTGGTCATGAAGCCGGCTTCGCCCGACAGGTCGGACACCAGGCCGCCGGCTTCCTGGATCAGCAGCACGCCGGCCGCCATGTCCCACGGCGACAGGCCCATTTCCCAGAAGCCGTCGAGACGGCCGCAGGCGACGTAGGCCAGGTCGAGCGAGGCCGCACCGGGGCGGCGGATGCCGGCGGTCTTCTGCGTCAGTTCCTTGAACATCGCCAGATAGGCATCGACGTTGTCGAACTGGCGGAAGGGGAAGCCGGTGCCGATCAGCGCTTCGTTGAGGCGGGTGCGGCGCGACACGCGGATGCGGCGGTCGTTGAGGAAGGCGCCGCCGCCGCGCGAGGCGGTGAACATCTCGTTGGTGTTCGGATCGTAGATCACCGCATGTTCGAGCACGCCGTTCCTGGTCTGTGCGATCGACACCGCGTATTGCGGAAAACCATGGATGAAGTTGGTGGTGCCGTCGAGCGGATCGATGATCCAGTTGTACTCGCTCTCGGGGCCCGACTCGCCGGACTCCTCTGCTAGAATCCCGTGCCCCGGGAAGGCCTCGCGCAGCACGTCGATGATCGCCTGCTCGGCAGCGCGGTCGACTTCGGTGACGAAGTCGTTGGGCGTCTTGCTCTGCACCGTCAGCAGGTCGAGCTGCGTGGAAGCGCGGTTGATGACGGTCGCAGCGCGGCGGGCGGCCTTGACGGCGATGTTCAGGGTGGGATGCATGCGGGATCTCGGTTAAAGAGGCGGGGCTGTGCCGCGCTATCGTGCGCGCCGGCCCGGCGGAATTCGGAAAACGCGGAATTTTAATATGAATCGCCCCCTTGCGCTCGACCGTATCCGGGTCGTGCTGTCGCGTACCAGCCACCCCGGCAACATCGGCGCCGCCGCCCGCGCGATGAAGACGATGGGGCTGCGCCAGTTGTGGCTGGTGTCGCCGGCCGTCTTTCCCGACGAGGTCGCCACCGCGCGGGCGTCCGGCGCGGTCGATATCCTCGAGTCCGCCCGCGTGGTCGATACCCTGGAACAGGCGCTGGCCGACACCGTGTTCTCGGCGGCGCTGACCGCCCGCCGCCGCGAGCTGTCGCTGCCGCGCCTGCATGCGCGCGAGGCGGCGCAGGAAATCGTCGCCCGTACCATCGATGGCGAGGTCGCGCTGGTGTTCGGCAACGAAACCAGCGGCATGACGAACGAGGAAGTCGGCCTGTGCAGCCTGCCGGTGACGATCCCGACCGACGCCGAATTTTCCTCGCTGAACCTGGGCGCAGCCGTCCAGTTGCTGGCCTACGAGCTGCGCATGGCCGCGCTGCAGCCGCCGCCCCCGCAGGATCTGCAGGCCGAGCCGGCCACCCATGCCGACTTCGAAGGCTTCATGGCCCACCTCGAACATGCGGTGACGCTGAGCGGCTTTCACGACCCGAAGAATCCCAAGCGGCTGCTGCCGCGCATGCGGCGGATGTTCAACCGCATCCGGCTGGAGAAGGAAGAAGTCGCCATCCTGCGTGGCATGCTGACGACCTTCGAGACACCGAAGCGGCGCAACTGAAAGCCCGCTGAGCCGGGCCGCTGCCTGCAAGGAGGTCTTGGAGCGCGCGGCCGAAGGCCTTAGCATCTGTTGCCAACGAGGACAGGTGGACGGGCCCTGCAATGAACATTCTCTACGACGAGGCGATCGACGGCGCGCTCGACAAGGTCGATGTCGCCGATCTCTTTGCCGAGCTGCGCCGCAGCCTGCCGGATCTCCAGATTCTCCACAGCGAGGAAGACCGCCGCCCCTACGAGTGCGATGCCTTGTCGGCCTACCGCACGCTGCCGATGCTGGTGCTGCTGCCCGAGCGTGTCGAGCAGGTCGAAGCCATCCTGCGCATCTGCCATGCGCGCCGGGTGCCGGTGGTGCCACGCGGCGCGGGCACGGGCCTGTCGGGCGGGGCGCTGCCGCTGGAGCAGGGCGTGCTGCTGGTGATGGCGCGCTTCAACCGCATCCTCGAAGTCGATCCGCAAGGGCGCTTTGCCCGCGTGCAGCCGGGCGTGCGCAATCTGGCGATCTCGCAGGCCGCCGCGCCCTACGAGCTCTATTACGCGCCCGATCCCTCGTCGCAGATCGCCTGTTCGATCGGCGGCAACGTGGCGGAGAACGCGGGCGGCGTGCATTGCCTGAAGTACGGGCTGACCGTGCACAACGTCCTCAAGGTCGAGATTCTCACGATCGAGGGCGAGCGCCTGACGCTGGGCTCGGATGCGCTGGATTCGCCCGGCTTCGATCTGCTGGCGCTGTTCATGGGCTCCGAAGGCATGCTCGGCATCGTCACCGAGATCGCGGTCAAGCTGCTGCCGAAGCCGCGGGTGGCGCGCGTGCTGATGGCGAGCTTCGATTCGGTCGACAGCGCGGGCAGGGCGGTCGCCGACATCATCGGCGAAGGCATCATCCCGGGGGGCCTGGAGATGATGGACAAGCTCGCCATCCAGGCGGCCGAGGATTTCATCCATGCCGGCTACCCGGTCGAGGCCGAGGCGATCCTGCTGTGCGAGCTGGACGGCGTCGAGCTGGACGTCGCCGAGGACATCGAACGGGTACGCGCAGTGCTGAACAAGGCGGGCGCGACCGCGGTCAGCCTGGCGCGCGACGAAGCCGAGCGAGTGAGGTTCTGGGCCGGGCGCAAGAATGCCTTTCCCGCCGTCGGCCGCATGTCGCCGGACTACTACTGCATGGACGGCACGATTCCGCGCAAGCATCTGCCCAGGGTGCTGCGCGGTACGGCCGAGCTTTCCGAACGCTATGGCTTGCGTGTCGCCAACGTCTTCCATGCCGGCGACGGCAACATGCACCCGCTGATCCTGTTCGATGCCAACCAGCCGGGCGAGCTGGAAAGGGCCGAGGAACTCGGCGGCAAGATCCTTGAACTCTGCGTCGAGGTCGGCGGCGCCATCACCGGCGAGCATGGCGTGGGACGCGAGAAGATCAACCAGATGTGCGTGCAGTTCAACGCCGACGAACTGACTTTCTTCCATGCGGTGAAGGCGGCTTTCGACGCCGAAGGCCTGCTGAACCCCGGCAAGAATATCCCCACGCTGCGCCGCTGTGCGGAGAACGGCGCGATGCGTGTGCATCAGGGACAGATGCCGTTTCCCGAACTGGAGCGTTTCTGATGAGCAGCGCAACACCGGATGCCGATCGCAGTGAGGAACTGCTGGCCCAGGTCTGCACGGCGCTTTCCACCGGCACGCCGCTGCTGATCCAGGGCGGTGGCACGAAGGCGTTCTACGGCGGGCAGGGCAGCGGCAGCTTGCTGGATACGCGAGGCCATCGCGGCATCGTCAACTATGAGCCGACCGAACTGGTCGTCACCGTCCGCGCCGGCACGCCGGTCGCCGAACTCGAGGCGGTGCTGGAAGGCGAAGGCCAGACGCTGGCTTTCGAACCGCCGCAGTTCGGCGGGCAGGCCACGGTGGGCGGCATGGTCGCGGCAGGGCTGTCCGGACCCCGGCGGCCGTGGGTCGGCGCGGTGCGCGACTTCGTGCTCGGCTGCCGTATCGTCACCGGGCACGGCAAGCATCTGCGCTTCGGCGGCGAGGTGATGAAGAACGTCGCCGGCTACGACGTTTCGCGCTTGATGGCGGGCAGCCTGGGCTGCCTCGGGCTGCTCACCGAAGTGTCGCTGAAAGTCCTGCCCAAACCGCGCAGCGCCTGTACGCTGCGCTTGGAGTTGGATGTGCCGGCCGCGCTTGACCGTTTCGCCGAATGGGGCCGGCAGCCCCTGCCGATCACCGCCGCCTGCCATGACGGCGAAGCGCTGATGCTGCGGCTGGAAGGGGGCGAGGGCTCGGTGAAGGCTGCGCGGGAAGCGCTTGGCGGCGAACAGGTCTCGCCGGCGTTCTGGACCGCGCTGCGCGAATTCCAGCTCGATTTCTTCGCCGATCCGGCGCCGCTGTGGCGGCTGTCGGTAGCCAATGACTGCCGTCCGGCCGTGCCCGCCGGCGCTCAATTGGTCGACTGGGGCGGTGCCCAGCGCTGGCTCAAGAGCGCCGCCGACAGCACGGAAATCCGTCGTGCGGCAGCGGCGGCGGGCGGGCATGCGAGCTGTTTCACGCCGGGTGCCTGCGACAGCCCGCTGCACCCGCTGCCGGCAGCGCTGATGCGCTACCACCGCCAGCTCAAGGCGCAGCTCGATCCGCAAGGCATTTTCAACCCCGGCCGCATGTACGCCGGGCTGTAACAGGCAGAGGCCATGCAAACCAAGCTGAGTGAAGCCGCGCGCCAGCTGCCCGGCGCCGAGATCGCCGAAAGCGTACTGCGCGCCTGCGTGCATTGCGGCTTCTGCAATGCCACCTGTCCGACCTATCAGTTGCTGGGAGACGAGCTCGACGGCCCGCGCGGGCGCATCTACCTGATGAAGCAGATGCTCGAAGGCGGCGAATTCAGCGCCAGCACCCGCATGCATCTGGACCGCTGCCTGAGCTGCCGCAACTGCGAGACGACTTGCCCCTCGGGCGTGCAGTACCACAAGCTGCTCGATGTCGGCCGCGCGGCCATCGAACTGTGGGCGCCGCGGCCGCTGGACGAAACCGCCCGGCGCACGCTGCTGCGCGGCACCCTGTCGCGGCCGACGGTATTCAAGACGCTTCTGGCGGCGGGCACGGCGCTACGGCCGCTGCTGCCCGAAACCCTGGCATCGAAACTCCCCCGGCGCAGACCTGCCGCCAGGCAGCGCCCGGCGCCACGCCACGCCCGCAGCGTGCTGATGCTGGAAGGCTGCGTGCAGCCCGGCCTGTCGCCCAACACCAACGCCGCTGCGGCCCGGGTGCTGGACCGCCTCGGCATCAGCGTCCGGCCGGTGAGCGAAGCCGGCTGCTGCGGCGCGCTCGATTTCCATCTCGATGCGCAGGAGGCCGGGCTGGAACGTGCCCGGCGAAACATCGATGCCTGGTGGCCGGCGATCGAGGCGGGCGCCGAGTCGATCGTGCAGACTGCCAGCGGCTGCGGTGCCTTCGTCAAGGAATACGGCTACATGCTGCGCGACGATCCGGCCTATGCCGCCAAGGCGGCGCGGGTCAGCGAACTGGCCAGGGATCTGGTCGAAGTGCTGCGCGCCGAACCGCTGGACAAACTCGGCGTGCCCACCGGCAAGCGGCTCGCCTTCCACTGTCCCTGTACCTTGCAGCATGCGCAGAAACTCGGCTCCGCAGTCGAGGCCGTGCTGGCCGGCCTGGGCTTCGAACTGACGCCGGTGCCCGATGCCCACCTGTGCTGCGGCTCGGCAGGCACCTATTCGCTGACGCAGCCCGAGCTTTCGCGCCGCCTGCGCGACAACAAGCTGGATGCGCTGGAAAGCGGCAAGCCCGAACTGATCGCGACCGCCAACATCGGCTGCCAGACCCACCTGGACAGCGCCGGCCGCACACCGGTGCGGCACTGGATCGAAATCGTCGACGAGGCGCTCGGCGGCTGACGACGAGCCGGTGTTGCGCACGAGGGTGAAGCCCGGTATAGTTCGCCCCCGTCGAGCGCGGAACGGCGCGAGACGAAAGACGATCGGCTTGCTTCATCGGTGAAAGCCGGCGACTGCAAGGCGCGAATGGTTCTGGAAAACCCTCGCCGTACCGGATCGTCGAAATGCGGGAATAGCTCAGTTGGTAGAGCGCAACCTTGCCAAGGTTGAGGTCGCGAGT
Organism: Thauera butanivorans; assembly: GCF_048398245.1. Lineage (NCBI taxonomy): Bacteria > Pseudomonadati > Pseudomonadota > Betaproteobacteria > Rhodocyclales > Zoogloeaceae > Thauera > Thauera butanivorans. The sequence goes on along the minus strand of NZ_CP183038.1, from coordinate 2,755,969 downwards.
TCGAGACTCGTTTCCCGCTCCAGAATTTGATCTGCAGCGTTCCGAGGAATCCCGGTGGGTGCTGTAAGTCGTTGAAAAAAGGAGCTTCGGCTCCTTTTTTCGTTTCAGCGACCGCTGCCGGGTTCTACCTGCAGCCAGCGCTTTTTGGTCCATATTCGTGGCTAAAGAATGTGGTGCTACCGACTCCGGTTTCTTGCTGGGTTTGGATCGGGATGGAGAGCAACGTCGGGCCTGAGTCCAGGACTTGGGAGTTCGATGATGGCGCTCGCTGATCTGATCGTGCGGCAAGCCAAAGCCGCCAAAAAACCTACGAGAACCGGCTCACCGGTCACGGGATTCGCGGAACGATCCCGCTGCATGACAATGGCAGTATTTTGCCGATGACGGTGCGCATGGCAGCACCGCCGATGTTCTGAACTGCCGGCGGTGCGTGAAGGCGGGGAGGGGTGATCTAGTCCCTTGGCTGCTGGCCGCGTGCCCAGCGCTTGGGTGTGATGCCGATGGCGTTGCGGAACACCTTGCCGAAGTGGCTGACGTTGGCAAAGCCGACGGCCTGGGAGGTGTCGGCCACGGAGTGGCCGGTGGAGAGCAGGGTCAGGGCGGCATCGAGCCGGATCCGGGTCAGGCAGTCGTGTACGCTGTGGCCGTACAGTGTCTGGAAGCCGGCTTGCAGCCGCTTTTCATTGAGGCCCACGGCCCTGCACAGTGTCCGCACGCTCCAGGGCCTGGCATATTGCTGCTCGAGCAGGGTGCGGGCCTGAATGAGGCGCGAGCGATCGCTGGGGAGTGCGCGCGGGTGCCTCGAATCGAGATTGCGCTGTCTGTAGGTGCATTGGTCGAGTACCGCGGCAAGGGCTTCGCTGACCTTGGCGCACACGAAGGCTCGGCGCGCGAGGCGGTGCTGATGGCCGCAGCGGGTGATTTCGCCGGCGATGCGCTGCAGCGTCGTGAATGCGGGCATGGTGACCATGCAGGCATTGACATGCTCCATGCCGGCGCTGGATGCGCGCATGCAGCCGAGCACGTCGTCCATCTCCAGGCCGGTCAGGCCGAGCAGAGCTTGTTCGGTGAGGTTGATGTTGACCAGGTGGAAGTCGTCTGGTGAGGACAGCACGTCCCAGCCGCGGGCGCGTTCGCCCACGGCCATCAGCAGTACCTGGCCGGCGCCCATGGCGAGTTCGGCGCCATCCTGAACGCCGGCCTCCATATGACCATCGAGCAGGATGGCCAGGGTTACGGCAGGGTCGCCTTCGGCTTCGAAGGCCCAGCTACTGCCCGGGTGGCCATTCATGCAGCAGATGTTGATGCCTTCGGCCGGGCGTTCCAGCTGCATGGTGTGTCGCCAACTGTCGGGAACACCGTCCAACTGGCTGTCGATGATCCGGGCCGGATCATGCACGACGCGGCTGTGCACGCTCCTGATTAACGTGTCCGCCATCAAAAGTTCCTCGAAAAGACAGGTTCTGGCCGTAATCCGGCAGCAAACAGCCCCCATGCCAGCGATGACCGCCGACTTGGCGATGTGTCTCCTCGTTCGTCATGGCGTCGAAAATGATTCCCATCCGCATTTTATAACAGGAAGCCCGGGCAGTAGAGGCCATCCGGGCAGCAAAAATATTCCGTGAAACGCGAATTCTGGCCGTAATGCGGTGGAATGGCGCACGCATTCCGGCAATGATCGCTGCCTGCGTGTTGTGACCCCTTCGTGCGCCCAGGGTGGTAAATGATTCCCATCCGTATTGTGGTGATGCGGTGTCTGCACGCAGGCGTGTTCAGCCCGAGCGGCATGGGCTGATTTGCACGCCTACGCGTGGCGCTCGGGGTGGATTTTGTGCCTGACGAGCTTGCTTCTTCTGCCGATGACAGCACAAGCGTCGGCTTTCTACTTTCTGGTTTGCATGGAGCCGTCAGACAGATGTCCCCTGTGGTGTCCCACCGTGTCCCGACCTTGAAGTCATGGCAACTGCTCGCCGCGGTTGCCGGTGTCTACATCACCCAGACCATCGTCACCGCGTTGATCACCCAGGCGTTGCCGACGCTGCTGCGCAATGAAGGCGCGCCCTTGCAGGTGGCGGGCTTGAGTGCGCTGCTGTGGGCTCCTTGGGGCATTCGCTTCCTGTGGGCGCCGATCGTGGAGCGCTGGCGCCTGCCCGCAGGCCGCGTCGAGCGCCGCTCGCGCCTGCTGGTGCTGGCGGGGCAGTGGACGATGACGCTGCTGCTGGTCGGGCTTGGCCTTGCCAGCCTGCTCGGGCGCTTGTCCTTGGGTGGGCATGCAAGCTGGATTCTGGCGGGGTTGGCGCTCGCTGCCTTGGTCGCAGCCACGGCGGACATCGCCTGCGACGGCTTCGTGGTGGATCAACTCTCCGAGAGCGGGCGCGGCTGGGGCAACGTCGCCCAGGTCGGTGGCAACTATGTCGGCGCGATGCTGGGTGCGGGCGGGTTTCTGCTGGTCGCGGGCCAATACGGCTGGCCTTGGGCATTGCTTGCGGCGGGTTCCGTGATCCTCGTGCTGACCGTACCGATGTTGCTCGTGCGCGAGCCGGAGCGTGACCGGAAGTTGGCCATCGAGCACCGTCCGAGTCTGATGCACGCCTTGCGCCGCCCGGAAGTGCGCGTCGGCCTGTTGATGCTGCTGTTGTCGAGTATCGGCGTGCGGCTGACGTTGGGCATGTTCGGGCCGTTCATGCTGGATCGAGGCATGGACATGGAGCAGCTTGGCTGGCTGTTCGGTTCTCTTCATATCGGTGCCGGCCTGAGCGGTGCCGTGCTGGGTGGTTTGCTGGTGCGCCTTGCGCCGGGTTGGCGTGCGGTATCGATCGCGGTGGCGCTGAAGGCTTGCGTTTTCCTGGCGTTGACGAGGGCTGCATTGCCGGAGTCGTCGACCGGGTTGAGCACGTTTGTCGTGCTGCTGGGCCTGCTCTTTGGCGTGATGGGCTGCCTGTGGGTGGCACTGTATTCGGCGCTGATGGGGATGACTTCGCCGCTGCAGGCCGGCGTGGATTTCGCGATCTTCCAGAGTGCCGATGCGCTGCTGGCGGTGGCCGGCGGCATCGTGGGCGGCTGGCTGTCCCAGCACCTGGGCTACCACGTCTGCTTCGGCCTGGCGGCGGTGTCGACGGCGATCGCTGCGCTGGTGGTGTGGTGCCGGTCCCGAAAGGGGAACGGCCTGGCCGCAGCCGAGGTTGCGCATGCCCGCTAGTGCCGCCCAGCCCGTGCCCTCAGCCTGGGCCGTGATGCAGCCGGTGCAGGGCCGCATCCGTTTCGCGATGGCCTTGTCCGGCCTGAGCGCTGCGGCGGCGCTGGGGGCGCTGTGCGCGCTGGCCTGGTCGGTGCACGCGCTGTTGCAGTCGTCAGTGTCGTGGCCATGGCAGCCGTTGCTGCTGGCGGCAGGGCTGACGGCACTGGCTTTCGTGCTGCGGCTGGCGGCCTTCAACCGTTCGCACCATGCGGCTTTCCATCTGGAGACCTTGCTGCGCAGCCGGCTGTCGGAGCATCTGGCGCACCTGCCGCTGGGCTACGTCCAGCAGACGGGTTCGGGCGCGCTCGCCAAGGTGATGATGGAAGACGTCAAGGCCTTGCACGTCTTCGTTGCCGACAGCACGCCGCTGTATGCCCGTGCCTACGTGTCGCCGCTGCTGACTTTCGCCCTGCTGCTGTGGCTGGACTGGCGGCTGGCGCTGGCGGCGACGGCCGTGCTGGGCCTCGGCGTGGCGGTGGTTTCGCTGGCCTTGCGCGGCAGCGCCGACATGATGCGCCGCTACAACGAGGCGGGCGAGAACGTCGGCAAGGCGGTGGTGGAATACGTGCAGGCGATGCCGGTGGTGCGGACCTTCGATACCGGCACGGCGACGTTCGGCCGCTACCAGCGGGCACTGGAAACCTACCGCGACGTGGTGAAGTCCTGGTACCGGATGTCCGGTACGTCGTCGCGCCTGTCGCAGATCATCCTCAGTCCCCTGCCGACGCTGGTGGTGCTGGTATGGCTGGGCGCCTGGCTGACGAGCCGCGATGCGCTGGACGCCGCCACCTGGCTGGCGGTGCTGCTGGCCGGCACCGGCATGGCCGAGTCGCTGCTGCCGATGGTGTCGCTGCGGCATCTGGTGGGCAAGACGCAGATGAGCATCCATCGCATCCATGAAGTGCTGGCCGAACCCGTATTGCCGGTGCCGGCCGCGATACCGACGAAGATGCCGCGCGATGCCAGCGTCCGTTTCGAGCAGGTGAACTTCCGCTACATGGCCGATGGCCCGCTGGTGCTGCAGGGCGTGAGCTTCGAGGCGCCACCCGGCAGCATCACCGCGCTGGTGGGGCCATCGGGCGCCGGCAAGACCACGGTGGCACGGCTGATTCCGCGTTTCTGGGACGTGAGCGCGGGTTGTATCCAGATTGGCGGCGTGGATGTGCGCGAGCTGCAGCCGGCGGCGCTGATGCAGCAGGTGGCTTTCGTGTTCCAGGACACTTTCCTGTTTGCCGACACCATCGCCAACAACATTCGCCTGGGGCTGGCTGGCGCGACGATGGACGAGGTGATTGCCGCCGCCCGTGCTGCCCAGGCGCACGAGTTCATCACGGCCTTGCCGCAGGGCTATGACACGCCCGCTGGCGAGCGCGGGGTGTTCCTGTCCGGCGGGCAGCGCCAGCGCATCACCATCGCCCGCGCCATCCTGCAGAGCCGGCCGATCCTGGTGCTGGACGAGGCCACGGCCTTTGCCGACCCCGAGAACGAGGCGGCGCTGGTGGCGGCGTTGTCGAACCTGATGCGGGGCAAGACGGTGCTGATGGTGGCGCACCGGCTGTCGACGATCCGCGATGCGGACCAGATCCTGGTGTTCGATCAGGGCCGGCTGGTCGAGCGCGGGCGACATGAGGCATTGCTTGCCGAGCGCGGTGTGTACGAACGGCTGTGGTCGAATTACGAGCAGGCGCAAGGCTGGGCGCTGCGGGGAGCACAGGCATGAGCGCCACGCGGCCGCAGATCACGCCCTTGCGCGAGACCTGGCGCCAGTTGATGGCGAGTGCCCGCAGCCGCGCACCGCGCCTGCGGGCCAGCCTGATCGGCCTTGGTATTTCCGCCGCCTTGCAGGGCCTGGCGCTGGCCTGCCTGATACCGCTGTTCCAGGCGCTGATTCCCACCGCCCATCATCCCTCTGCCGATTGGCAGGCAGCCTTGCCCTGGCTGCTGCTCATGACCGGGCTGATGCTGGCCAGCATGTTGCTGTGCTGGCGGGCGCAGGGCTTCGACTACCGCGGCGACATGGTGGACAACACGCACGAGCTGCGCACCGAGCTGGGCGAGCAGTTGCGCCGCATCCCGCTGGAACAGGTTCAGGACAAGCGCGCCGGCGAGGTCAATGCCACGCTGCTGGGCAGCGTCGATGAGAACCTGAGCTATTTGCTGACCATCGCCAACATGATGGCGCATGCGCTGATCACCCCGGTGGTGGTGGCGCTGGCGGTGCTGTGCTTCGACTGGCGCATGGGACTGATCCTGCTGCTGGTGTTCCCGCTGCTGATCCCGCTCTACCGCTGGCGCCGGCCTGCTTTCGGCCGCGGCATGCGCATGCTGGCCGACGCCCAGCAGCGCACCAGCGCCGACATCCTGGAGTACGTGCAGGGGCTGCCGGTGCTGCGCGCGGCCTGCTGCGCCGGCATCCAGGCGGAAAGGCTGCAGGCGAGCTTCAAGCACCTGGAGACCATCCAGACCGTCGGCCAGCAGAAAGGCGCCAAGCCCAACCTGATCCTGGCCACGGTGATGGAAATGGCGGTGCTGCTGGTGGTCTTCACCGGCGCCTGGCTGGTCACGCAAGGCACGCTCGACGTCGCGATCCTGGCGGCGCTGATGGTGATCGTGGTGCGCTTCGGCGAGCCGCTGGCGACCTTCGTGCTGTACGCCAAGGTCATCGACCTGATCGAGGCGGCGCTGGGCAGGATCAATGCGATGCTGCGCATCGAGCCGCTGCCGCAAATCCTGCCGGCGCAAGTGCCGCAATCCTTCGAGGTGGTTTTCGAAGGCGTGAGCTTCAGCCATGCCCAGGCGAGCAAGCCGACGCTGCAGGCGCTGGATGCCCGCCTGCCCGCCTGCAGCCTGACTGCGCTGGTGGGCCCCTCGGGCTCGGGCAAGACCACGCTGACGCGCTTGCTGATGCGCCATGCCGATCCGCAGGCCGGACGCATCACCATCGGCGGCGTGGACGTGCGCGCCATCGAACCCGAACGGCTCAACGCGCTGATCTCGGTGGTGTTCCAGGATGTGTACCTGTTCGACGACACCATCCTGGCCAACATCCGCATGGCCCGGCCCGAGGCAAGCGACGAGGAAGTGGGGGCTGCCGCCCGCACAGCCCATTGCCACGACTTCATCAGCCGCCTGCCCGAAGGCTACGCGACCCGCGTCGGCGACATCGGCGGCCGGCTGTCGGGCGGCGAGCGCCAGCGCATCAGCATTGCCCGGGCGATGCTCAAGGACGCACCGATCGTCATCCTCGACGAGCCCACCGCGGCACTCGACACCGAGAGCGAAGTCGCCGTGCAAGGTGCGATCGACGCCCTGGTGCGCGACCGCACGGTGATCGTCGTCGCCCACCGCCTGTCGACCATCGCCGCCGCCGACCAGATTCTGGTGATCGACGGTGGGCGGGTGGTCGAGGCGGGCCGTCACGGCGAGATGCTCGCCGACAACGGTCGCTACGCCCGCATGTGGCAGGCGCAGCAGAGCGCGAAGAACTGGCACGCCGGACGCTGAACCGCTACGGAATTTCAACTGGCAGGAGATGGAACCATGACCCGCTTCACTTTCAGATCGAGATTGCGCCTGCTCGGCCTCGCGCTCGCGTCCGCCCATGCCGCGGCCTGGACCGGCACCGTTCATGCGCAGCAGGGGGAGGGCGAGACCCAGGCGCTGGCCCCGGTGGTGGTATCCGCCAGCAAGCGTGGCGAAACCCTGGAGCAGCTCAATGGCGCGGCCAGCATCGTCGACCGGCTGGAGCTGGACGATGCGCAGATTTCGTCGACGCTGGAGCTGCACCGGGCCTTCCCCGAGCTGTACATGGCGCACAGCGCGACCTTCCTGTTCCCGATCATCACGATTCGCGGCGTCACCTCGGCCCAGGATTTCTACAATCCGGCGCTGACCGTCTACGTGGACGGCGTGCCGCAACTGCCAATCGTGGCTGCGCAGTCTCTGCTCGGCGTGCAGCAGGTGGAGCTGCTGAAAGGCCCGCAAGGCACGCTGTACGGCAAGAGCGCGCAGGGTGGCGTGCTCAACATCGTCTCGCACAAGCCGGACGGCACGCCGCAGTTCGTCGCACGCGCTGGCGTGTCCAGCCGCGACGGCTACCAGTTGCAGGCCGAGGGCGCCGGGCCGCTGATCCAGGATCTGCTGTACGGCTCGGTGTCCCTGCTCGCCAACGACGTCAACGGCGACGTGCGCAGCGACGTGATCGGCAGTGACGAACTCGGCGGTGTGCGTTCGCGCGCCGGCAACGTCAAGCTGCGCCTGGCGCCGACCGGCAGCCCCTGGGAGCTGGGCCTGTCGGCCGGACGTGATTGCGCGACCGGCGACCAGGACGTCTACACTTTGTTCGACGACTACACGTCCCGCCGCGCCCATGTGCTGCCGAACCTGCCGGAAACCTGGCAGGACTATCATCAGCGCCGTTGCGCCAACAGTATTGCAGCCAGCGGCCAATACGATTTCGACGTCTGGCGGCTGAGCGCCGTTGCCAGCACCCAGCGGGTCCACATCACCCGCCGCTTCCCGCTCGATGCCTACTTCCCGCAGTTCTCCGAGCACTGGAAGCAGAACACTCAGGAAGTGCGCCTGTCGACGCGCAGTGCCGAGCAGGGCGGCTTGCCTTCACGTGCCTGGGACGCGGTGTTCGGCCTGTACCGGCAGGAAGTGGAGATGTCCCGGGGCTACCAGTTCGACATGGTGCTGCCCGGCCTCTTTCGGATAATGGACTCCGCGTCCGACAACCGCAGTGAATCGCTGGCGGCGTACGGCGACGTGACATGGCATCTGACGCCCAGGGCCGATCTCACCACCGGCCTGCGTTTCACCCGCGACGAGGCGAAAACGACTTTCCGCGGCGACATGATGGGCAGCGCCTTCCAGGGCAGGGCTTCTTCGAACCAGAACACCTGGCTCGGCCATGTCGCCGCCGGCTACCAATTCACGCCGCAGTGGCGCGGCTACGTCAACGTCGCCCAGGGTTACAAGCCGCTTGGCTACAACCTCGCGCCGTCGAGCGTGGATGACGCCTACGGCTATGGGCGCGAACGCTCGATCAGCTACGAGGCCGGCCTGCGCTATTCCGGCGATGCGGTGCGCGCCAGCGTCGCGGTGTATCGCGTGGACACCAAGGACGTTCAGCTCTACGGCGACGGCGACATGGGCAACCAGACACTGCGCAACGTCGGCGACACGCGCTCGGTCGGCATCGAGTTCAACGCCGAATGGGACCTCACCCGGCAATGGACGCTGAGCGCGGGCGGCTTCGTCAACGATGCCACCTTCCGCCGCTTCGAGGACTCCAGCGCCTGCACCGGCTGCAAGGACAACGACGTGCCGATGGTGCCCAGCCATGGCCTGACCCTGGCGGCCAGGGGCAAGGTCACGATCGGCGACAAGCTGTTGCGGCCTCAGCTGTCGGTGCGCCGCACCGGTTCGCACTACTTCGACAGCAGCAACACGCTGCGCCAGGATGCCTACACCGTGGTCGATGCAGCCGTGGCCTGGAGCCCGGTGCGCAACTGGGACTTCACGGTCTATGCACACAACCTGAGCGACGAGGACTACCGCACCTACGGTTTCTCCTACGGCGCGACCGGCAACTTCGCGCAGGTGGCGCCGGGCAGGACGCTGGGGGTGACGGCGACCTATGCCTATTGATCCGGGTGCAGCCATGCGCGGCGAAACCGCTCCGGTCCTCGAGCCCTCATCCACGGCCTTCGGCCTGAACCGCTGATGGCGGCCTGCATGGCCCGCACCTCGGCGGGGCCTTCATGAGGCGAGCTGCCGCAGCACGTAATGCAGGATGCCGCCGTTGCTGAAGTAATCCAGCTCGTCGAGCGTGTCGATGCGCACGATGAGGGGGACGTTCTTCACCGTGCCATCTGCGAAAGTGATCTCGGCATCGAGCGTCTGGCGAGGCTGGAGCGCACCGCCGAGGCCGTGGATGCTCACCCGCTCGTCGCCTTTGAGGCCGAGTGTCTGCCATGACGTGCCTTCCTCGAACACGAGCGGGACGACGCCCATGCCGACCAAGTTGGAGCGGTGGATGCGCTCGAAGCTCTGCGCGATCACGGCACGGATGCCGAGCAGTTTGCTGCCCTTGGCTGCCCAGTCGCGCGAAGACCCCGTGCCGTATTCACGGCCGGCGAACACCACCAGCGGCACGCCTTCGGCCTCGTAGCGTTCGGCGGCATCGTGGATCGCCAGCCTTTCTCCCGAGGGGTGATGCACGGTCCAGCCGCCTTCGACGACATTGCCGGCCTCGTCGTGCACCATCTGGTTCTTCAGGCGGATATTGGCGAAGGTGCCGCGCACCATGACTTCGTGGTTGCCGCGGCGGGTGCCGTACTGGTTGAAGTCCGGCGGACTCACGCCGTGGTCGCGCAGGTAGCGGCCGGCGGGGCTCGTCTCCTTGATCGAGCCTGCGGGCGAAATATGGTCGGTGGTGATCGAATCGAGGAAGAGACCGAGGATGCGGGCGCCAACGATGTCCTGGATCGGCTCCGGCGTCCTGGTGATGCCGTCGAAATACGGAGGATTGCGTACGTAGGTGGACGAGGCGTCCCACTGGTAGGTGAGCCCGCCGGAGACGGTGATGCCTTTCCAGTTGTCGTCGCCCGTGAACACGTCCGCGTAGCGGCGACGGAACAAGGCTTCGGAGATGTTCTGGTCGATGAATGCCTGGATTTCCCGCGAGGACGGCCAGATGTCCTTCAGGTACACCGGCTGGCCGTCGAAGCCCGTGCCGAGCGGCTCGGTCGTGAGATCGATCTGCATCGACCCGGCGAGCGCATAGGCCACCACGAGCGGCGGAGAAGCGAGGTAGTTGGCGCGCACGTCAGGATTGATGCGGCCCTCGAAGTTGCGGTTGCCCGACAGCACGGCAGCCGCGACGATGCCGTTGTCGTTGATCGCACGCGAGATTTCCGCGGCGAGCGGGCCGGAGTTGCCGATGCACGTCGTACACCCGAAGGCGACGCTGTTGAAACCGAGCGCATCGAGGCTCTTCTGCAGGCCGGATTTCTCCAGGTATTCGCCGGCGACCTGCGATCCGGGGGCGAGCGAGGTCTTCACCCACGGCTTCACCTTCAGGCCCTTGGCCACCGCGTTACGGGCCAGCAGCCCGGCGCCGATCATCACGCTGGGGTTCGAGGTGTTGGTGCAGGAGGTGATGGCGGCGATCACCACGTCGCCGTGGCCGAGATCGAAGGGCTTGCCCTCGATCTCGTAGCGCGCGGCGATGTTGGCGGCCCTCTTGAACTCGGTTTCCATCGCGTCCGCGAAGCCCTGCCTGGCGGCCGAGAGCAGGATGCGGTCCTGCGGACGCTTGGGGCCGGCCAGAGACGGCAGCACGTCGCCGAGGTCGAGCGAGAGCGTGTCGGTGAATTCCGGGTCGGGCGTCTCGGCCGTGCGGAAGATGCCCTGCGCCTTGGCATAGGCCTCGACCAGCGCCACGCGCTCCTCGGCGCGGCCGGTCTTGCGCAGGTAGCGCAGCGTCTCTTCGTCGATGGGGAAGAAGCCGCAGGTCGCGCCGTATTCGGGCGCCATGTTGCCGATGGTGGCGCGGTCCTCGATGCTCAGCGCGTCGAGCCCCGGGCCGTAGAACTCCACGAACTTGCCGACCACGCCCTTGTTGCGCAGCATCTGGGTCACGGTCAGCACCAGGTCGGTGGCCGTCACGCCTTCCATCAGCCGGCCGGAGAGCTTGAAGCCAATGACTTCGGGTATCAGCATGGACAGCGGCTGGCCGAGCATGGCCGCTTCCGCCTCGATGCCGCCAACGCCCCAGCCCAGCACGGAAAGGCCATTGACCATGGTGGTGTGCGAATCGGTGCCGACCAGCGAATCGGGATAGGCGACGGTTTCGCCGCCCTCGCTGCGGGTCCACACCGTCTGCGACAGGTACTCCAGGTTCACCTGGTGGCAGATGCCGGTGCCGGGCGGAACGACGCGGAAGTTGTCGAATGCGTCCTGGCCCCAGCGCAGGAAGCGGTAGCGCTCGCCGTTGCGCTGGTATTCCTTTTCCACGTTGTGACGGTAGGCAAGCGAGGTGCCGAATTCATCGACGATCACCGAGTGATCGATGACCAGATCGACGGGCACCTGCGGGTTGATCTTCTTCGGGTCGCCCCCGAGCAGACCGATGGCGTCGCGCATGGCAGCCAGATCGACGACGGCAGGCACGCCGGTGAAGTCCTGCATGAGCACGCGGGCAGGGCGGAAGGCGATTTCCTTCTCCAGCCGCCCCTTGTCGTTCAGCCAATCGGCCACGGCGAGGATGTCGGCGCGCCGCACGGTGCGCCCGTCCTCGAAGCGCAGCAGGTTTTCGAGCAGGACACGCATCGAGAACGGCAGGTGCGATGCGCCTGCAAGACCGTTCCTTTCCGCTGCCGGAATCGAGAAGTAGGTATAGGACTGGTCGCCGACCTGGAGGCGGCTGCGGGATCGGAAGCTATCGTGGGCGCTCGTCATGGCGTGATCCTTTCGGGGATATGGCATGTTGTGGACGCAGCGGCTCTGGCGCTTGACCAGCGGCGACCCCGGCCATCGTGGTGGCCGATACGACCCTGGGTGCCAGCAGCCTCTGGTTGTTCGAGCGTCCGGTCCGCCAGCATGTTCCTGGCGTCCGAGCATGATGCAAAAGGTCAGGCGTCGGACTGATCGGTGACGAAGGACTCGCGCGAGGCACCGACCACCCGGGCGTGGTGGCGGCGCTCGTCGGCCACCGTGGTGACCATGCGCCCCTGCAACCATGTGCGGCGGCGCGCGCATCCTCGATCACGCGGAAATGCATCGTCCTGCATCCCACGCCGTGCTATCGCCACAGCCAGGCCATGCGCGCAAGGGCCAGCCCGAGCGCCACGATGCAGGCGCCGCCGGAGAACAGCAGGCGGAAAGCCAGCCGGCGCGGCCGGAAGCCGACGCCGGCGACGTAGCCGGCGCTCATCGCCCAGAAGGCCGCGACGGCCGCCCAGTGGTCGGCGCCGCCGCCGGGGCCGGCGAGTGCGTGCGGATAGACGGTGATGCCCAGCGTGATCGCCAGGGCCAGGGCAAGGGCGAGCGGCTTGCTGCGGCCAGGCGCCGCCGGCGTCGCGGCCACCTGCTCAGGCATCGTCGCCGCCGCGTTGTGTCTGCAGGCTGTTCCGGCGTCCATCTTCGTTCTCCATCCACAACACGTTCAGAATCGCCAGCAGCACGGCGAAGCCGATGCCCAGCATCCAGGTGAAGTACCACATGAACGGTTCTCCTTTTTTCAGTAGGCCGAATGTTCGTTTTCGCGCACGTAGGCGGCGGTGACCTTGCCGGCCATCACCTTGTAGGCCCAACTGGTGTAGGCGACGATGAGGGGCATGAAGATCAGCGTGGCCCAGAACATGATGGTCAGCGTGAGGTGGCTGGAGACCGCGTCCCACACCGTGAGGCTGGCGTCCGGCGCGCTGATCGAAGGCATCACGAAGGGGAACATCGATACCCCGGCGGTGCCGATCACGCCGACGATGCCCAGCGACGAGGCCACGAAGGCCGCCAGCGTGCGCCCGCGCCAGGCCAGCCACAGCGCCGCGGCCACGCCCAGGTAGGCCAGCGCCGGCACCAGCAGCGTGGCCGGCATGGCGCGGTAGTTGGCCATCCACGCGCCGGCCTCGCGCACTACTTCCTTGGCCTGCGGGTTGGGCAGGGCAGAGGGGTCGATCGCACTGGCGATGACGTAGCCCGGAATCGCCTGCACCCAGATGCCCGCCGCGGTGAAGCCGGCCAGCAGCACCAGGCCGGCGCCCAGCATGGCCTTGCGGGTGCGCTCGTACACCTCGCCCTCGGTACGGTGCATCAGGTACACCGCGCCCTGCAGCGTGATCATGGCGCTGGACACCACGCCGCACAGCAGCGCGAAGGGGTTGAGCAAGCCCCAGAAGCTGCCGGTGTAGTACGGCACCAGGGTGTCGTCGAAATGGAAGGGCACGCCTTGCAGCAGGTTGCCGAAGGCCACGCCGAAGATCAGCGGCGGCACGAAGCCGCCCACGAACAGGCCCCAGTCCCAGGTGCTGCGCCAAACGGGATGATGGATCTTGCTGCGGTAGTCGAAACCCACCGGGCGGAAGAACAGCGCCCACAGCACCGCCAGCATGGCCCAGTAGAAGCCGGAGAAGGCGGTCGCATAGACGATGGGCCAGGCGGCGAAGATCGCCCCGCCGCCAGTGATGAACCACACCTGGTTGCCGTCCCAGTGCGGCCCTACGGTGTTGATCACCACACGGCGCTCGGTGTCGTCCTTGCCGACGAAGGGCAGCAGCGTGCCCACGCCCATGTCGTGGCCGTCCATGATGGCGAAGCCGACGAGCAGCACGCCCACCAGCAGCCACCAGACGAGTTTGAGGGTCGGGTAGTCGAGAATCATGTCCAGGTTTCCTTGTCAGGCGGGGGCGGTTTCGCCGTGTTGTTCGTTCGTGTAGCGGCCGGTGCCCAGGCTGCCCGGCCCCTGGCGGGCGAAGCGCACCATCAGGTACATCTCGACCACCAGCAGCAGGGTGTAGAAGCCGACGAAGCCGGCCAGCGAGCCGTACAGGCTCTCCACCGACAGCGTGGACACCGACAGATGGGTGGGCAGTACGCCGTAGATGGTCCACGGCTGGCGGCCGTATTCGGCGACGAACCAGCCCAGCTCGCAGGCGATCCACGGCGCGGGCAGGAACCACAGCGCCCAGCGCAGCAGCCACGGCTTGCGCTCGAAGTCGCCCTTGACCGAATGCCACAGCGCCAGGCCGAACAGCGCCAGCAGGGCGAAACCCAGCGCCACCATGAGGCGGAAGCTCCAGAACAGCGGCGCCACCTTCGGAATGGTGTCGCGCGCGGCGCGGTCCATCAGTTCGGGCGTGACCTCGTCCATCGACGCCACGTACTTCTTCAGCAGCAGGCCGAAGCCGAGATCGTCCTTGACCGCGTCGAAGCGTGTGCGCAGGTCCGGGTTGGCCGGGTCGGCGCGCAGGGCTTCGAGCAGGCGCGCCGCTTCCACGCCGGTTTCCACGCGCTCGCGGTTCCTCGCCACGATGTCGCGGATGCCCGGCATCTCCCGGTCGAGCGAGCGCGTGCCGATGATGCCCATCACCCAGGGAATGTGCAGCGCGTAGTCGTTCCGCATCTCCGCCTCGTTGGGAAAGGCGATGAGGTTGAAGCTCGCCGGCGCCGGCTCGGTTTCCCACATCGCCTCCATCGCTGCGAGCTTGGTCTGCTGCGCCTCGCTGACCACGTAGCCGGATTCGTCGCCGAGCACGATCACCGAACACACCGAGGCGAAGCCGAAGGCTGCGGCGATGGAGAACGAGCGGCGGGCGAATTCCAGGTCGCGGCGGCGCAGCAGATACCAGGACGAGATCGACAGCACGAACATCGCCCCGGTCACGTAGCCGGCCGATACCGTATGCACGAACTTGGCCTGCGCATCGGGGTTGAACAGCACCGCCCAGAAGTCCGTCATTTCCATGCGCATGGTCTCGAAGCTGAACTCGGCGCCCACCGGATGCTGCATCCAGCCGTTGGCCACCAGGATCCACAGTGCCGACAGATTGGTGCCCACCGCCATCAGCACGGTCACCATCAGGTGCTGCTTGCGCGACAGGCGCTCCCAGCCGAAGAAGAACAGGCCGATGAAGGTGGATTCCAGGAAGAATGCCATCAGCCCCTCGATGGCCAGCGGCGCGCCGAAGATGTCGCCCACGTAGTGCGAGTAGTAGGCCCAGTTGGTGCCGAACTGGAATTCCAGCGTGATGCCGGTGGTGACGCCCAGCGCGAAGTTGATGCCGAACAGCTTGCCCCAGAAGCGGGTCATGTCCTTGTAGATGAGCTTGCCGGTCATCACGTAAGCGCTTTCCATGATGACCAGCAGCCACACCATGCCCAGGGTGAGCGGCACGAACAGGAAGTGGTACATCGCGGTGGCGGCGAACTGCAGCCGCGAGAGGTCAACGAGTTGCTCTGTGACCATCGGTCTCTCCGTCAGGGTTGGGAAGCCCCCCGGCGGACGTGCCGGACGTGTGCGCCACCATGCGCTGGACGTCCACCTCGACCTGGTGGCCGCGGATGAACGCCCACCACAGGGCGGTGATCAGCACGAGCTTGAGCACGACGACCACGACGATCTCGCGCAGCAGTTTCCGGTCGGCCAGTTGCATCGTCATCTCCGGGGGGAAAACACCCCTTGCAATACAAGTGCCGTGCCAGTATTGCCGGCCAGTCGTGATGATCTTGATTTATATCAATTTTAGAGCTGCTTCGAGCGCTCGGCACTGACGGTCGGACTGCCAGTGCCACACAGTCTGCCAGCATAAACTGCCAGATTTCTGCCAATCTGCTGCCAGCTCGAGCGATACGATGTCGACCTAAAACCGCTCCCTTCCCGAACTGCTCTCCTTTCTCGACAGCCTGCCCGAGCCGCACATCCTGTGCGACCGCGACTACCGCATCAACACCTTCCCGATCATCGTGCCGCCGCTGTGCGAGCGCGTCAGCGACATCCCGCTGCTGGTCGAATCGCTGCTTGGCCGGGTGGCGCCGGAGCGCCGCCTGCGCGTGCCGGCGGCGGCCATGCGGGCGCTGTGCCGCTACGCCTTGCCAGGCAGCGTGGAGGAACTGCGCAACGTGCTCGAACGCGCCGGCCTGCCAGGCTGCCGCCACTCCTGAAGATGAAAGAGACTTCGATGAGGAAGGTGGCGTGGAAAGGCCGTAAAGGTCTTTGGCGGCTCGACTCCGCACCCAACGTGACCCGCCGGACTGACTCGCACCCCGGATTGCTTCCTTAAAGAGCGCACGCTGAAAAGTCTTTCACGCCAACCCCTTGGCAGGGGCCGTTGCGCGGAATCCCTTCCGGACTTCCGTTAGGTGCCTTCGGTACATTGCTCGAGCGCCCAGCGCGGCGGCAGCCGGGTGTGCAGGTGCTCGACCAGCAGGTCGCAGCGCCGGGTGCGCGGGCCGGGCGGAAGATACAGGGCCAGTTCGATGGCGGGTGCCTGCCAGCCGTCCAGCACCCGGCTGAACTGTCCGCGGAGCCCGTGGCGGGGACATTCGGCCAGCCAGGAAGGCAGGATGCCGATGCCGTAGCCGCGCGCGATGCAATCGGCCAGCATCTGCATGGAGGCCACCCGCAGGCGGGGGGTGAGTTGCACGCTGCGGCATGTCCCATCGCCGGCATGGCGCAGGACGGTTTGCTGAGCCTCTCCGGCCAGGCAGATCCATGGGCAGTCCGGCAGTCCGTCCGGGCCGTCCAGATTGCGGCAGGGGCTGTCGGGGGGCGCGGCGGTGTAGATGCGGCGTTCCCAGCGCCCCAGCGGCAGGCGCTTCATGCCGGGCAGGGCCGCTTCTCCGCATTGGATCCACAGATCCAGCCCCGTTCCGTTCGTCAGGGTGCCGGAGTGGGCCACATGGACATCCAGGCGCAGGCCCGGGTAGTGATCGAGGAATTCGTTCAGCGCCCGGCTGATCCAGCCCCGGGTCATTTCCGGGCTGATCCCGATGCGCAGCTCACCGCTGATGCCGGTGGCAAGCTGGTCCACTGCGCGCCGTCCCTCGTCGGCCAGTTCGAGAATGCGCTCGCAGTATTCGGCGTAATGCCAGCCGGCTTCCGTGAGGATCAGCCGGCCGTTCTCCTGCCGGGTCAGGGCGTGCCCCAGCGTCTGCTCGACCAGCGCGATGCGCCGGCTCAGGGTGGACTTGGGGCAGTCCAGCGCGCGTGCCGCGGCACTCAGGCTGTGGTGCCGGGCCAGCGCGAGGACGGCGCGCAGGGGGTCGAAATCGATCATGGCGGTTGCGGACGCATTTGCGGAACGGGGTGTTCCGCGGATGTGGCTTCTTCAGCACAGGGTGAATCTCTAATATTGGATGATATTGAGAGTGATTTACATGTGCAACAAAGAGGCAGACCAATGGCTCCACGAATGACCGCGCTTGCCGCCGTGCTGGCGTCTGGCTGGATGACCGCCAGCCATGCCCAGACCACCTTGCCCGAGGTGGAAGTGCGCGCCTTCTCCGCAGAAAGCAGAGAGATCACTGCGGAAACCCTCCAACGCACCCAGGCGCGGGACATGGCGGAGGTGTTCGCCACCGAATCCTCGGTCAGCGTGGGCGGCGGCGGGCGCAACGCCCAGCGCATCTACCTGCGCGGCATGGAAGGCAGCAACCTCAACATCTCCATCGATGGCGCCAGCCAGGGCCGCAACCTGCACCAGCATCGCGGCGGCATCGGCGGCATCGACCCCGACCTGCTCAAGCGCGTGGACATCCAGGCCGGCCCCGGCGCGGACCGGGGGCCGGGCGCGCTGGGCGGCAGCATCCGCTTCGAGACCGTGGATGCCCAGGACCTGCTCGATCCGCAGCGGCGCGCGGGCGTGCGGCTCAAGGCCGGTTACGCCAGCGCGGACGAGGCGTGGCGCGGCGCCACCACGGTGTACGGCCTGCTGGGCGAGGGCATGGGCCTGCTCGGCCATGTCTCGGCGCAGAACGCCGAGGATTACCGCATCGGCGGCGGCGATGACGCGCCCAACACCGCCGGGCGGGACCGCGACTACTTCCTCAAGTTCAGCCTGCTGGAACAGGCCGGCCACAGCCTGCGCCTGAGCACCGAGCGCAACACCAACCGTGGCCTGTACCTGTGGGGCAGCACCGGCAGCGACATGGGCTATGCGCCGGAAGGCTCGGTGCCCGTGTATCAGGAAAGCGAACGCAACACCCACGTGCTCAACCACAGCTACCGTTCCGCCGATACGCCCTGGATCGACTGGCGCTTCAACCTGTACCGCAACGAGGACAGTCTGAAGAACGTCACCACCGACACCGAGATGCGCGGCGAGAAAACCGGCGGCGAACTGCGCAACACCTTCAGCTTCGGCCTGGGGCCGACCCGCCACTGGCTCACCGTGGGCATGGACTGGTTTTCCGAAGACCTGACCGGGCTGGATTTCCGCAGCGTCAAGCAGACCACGACGTCCAGGAACCGCGCCCTGTTCATCCAGGACCGCATCGCCTTCGGCCCCCTGCTGGTGTCCGTGGGTGCGCGCCATGACGATTTCGATGCCGAGTACGGCCCGCGCAGCGTCAGCGGCAGCGAGGTTTCGCCCAACGCGGGCGTGGAGCTGGACCTGGGGCGGGGCGTCACGGCCTTTGCCGGCTACGGCGAGGCGGTGCGTGGCAGCGGGCTGATTCCCGCTTCCTGGATGACCAACATCACCGAGAGCACCAATTTCAACGACGGCAATCCCTTCGAACCGGAACGCTCGCGCCAGCGCGAAGGCGGCCTGCGCTATGCGGGCGGCGACCTGCTGCGCGCTGGCGACCAGGTGAACCTTGAACTGACGCTGTTCCGGTCCTACCTGTACGACACCATCGAGCGCGTGGGCGGTGGCGGCGGGCAGGTCAGCGCGATCCGCAACAACCCGGACACGCTGATTTCCACCGGCTGGGATCTGCGCGCGGGCTGGCGCCTCGGCGCCTACGGCACCCGGCTCGCCTACAGCCGGGTGAACAGCGAGAACCAGCACGGCGATCCGGTCGCCATCAGCCGGCGCCGCAACGCGCCCACCGGCGACCGGCTGGTGTGGGACAACCAGTGGCGCGTGGCCGACGGCCTGACACTGGGCTATACATTGACTGCCGTGAAGCGCCTGTCGCGCGTGCCGGCCGGGCAGATCGAGCGGCCCGGCTATGCCCTGCACGACCTCCAGGCCGCATGGCAGCCCGCCGCCGTGCGCGGCCTGAGCCTGGCGCTGGCCATCCGCAACCTGGGCGACAAGCGCTACAGCAGCCAGACTTCGATTGCCGCCGGCACCGACAACATCGTCCATGAACCGGGGCGCGACGTGCGCCTGAGCGCCAGCTACCGCTTCTGATCCACCCGCCGCCGGCGGTTCCGGCGGCCTCTCCTTTTTCTGCTTTTTCCTGTTTTTTCCTATTTCCACGGAGTCTTTCATGTTTGCCAAGCAATCCGGCGCCTTGCTGCGCCGCCTCGCCCTCGCCGGGCTGCTGCTTCTTGCCGGCCATTCCTTCGCCGGGCAGGCCGGCGGCCTGTATCTGGTCAGCGTGGGCATCGGCGACCCCGACAACATCACCGTGCGGGCGCAGAAGATCATCCAGCAGGCGGACATCGTGTTCGGCATGCAGCGCCTGCGCGAGCGCCTGCCGGAACTGCTCGTCGGCAAGGAAATGCACGAGGCGGGCCATGGCCTGTTCGGCACGTTGTCGCGGCGCGACGCCCCGGACGACAAGCTGCGCGAACAGGAGGCGGAAACCCGCCGCATCATCCGCGCGGCGGTGCAGGCGGGCAAGACCGTGGCCGTCATCGACTACGGCGACCCCACCCTCTACGGCCCGCAAACCGGCTACCTGCGCGAATTCAGCGACCTGAGCCCGGTGGTGGTGCCCGGCATCTCCAGCTTCAACGCCGCCAACGCCGCGCTGGGGCGCAGCATCACCAGCGGCGGCGAGAGCCGTTCGGTGATTCTTACCGCCGCCGCCGGCATGCGGGAGAACTACCAGGGCCGCGACACGCTCGCCAAACTGGCTGAGACCCGCTCCACGCTGGTGTTCTTCACCATGGGCATGAACCTGCCCGAGGCCGTCGACCAGCTCAAGCGCCACTATCCGGGCGACACGCCCATCGCCATCGTCTCCCACGCCGGCGCGGCGGATCGGCAGGCGGTGCTGCAGGCCACGCTGGATACCGTGCTGGAACGCCTGGGCGGCGACAAGCTGCCCTTCGAGCACCTGATCTACGTGGGCGACTTCCTGCGGTGAAGAACACGCTGGCCGGCGGCCTGCGGCGCGAGATGGGGCTGGGCGCGGCCACCGTATTGGTGGTGGCCAACATGGTGGGCACCGGGGTGTTCACCACCTCCGGCTTCATCCTCGGCGAACTGGGCAGCACCCAGGCCCTGCTGGCCTGTTGGGCCATCGGCGCGCTGTTCGCCCTGGCCGGCGCGCTGTGCTACGGCGAACTGGGCGCCATGCTGCCCGAGGCCGGCGGCGAGTACGCCTACCTGCGGCGCAGCTTCGGCCCGCTGCCGGCCTTCGTGTCGGGCTGGATTTCCCTCATCGTCGGTTTTTCCGCGCCCATCGCCGCGGCGGCCATCGCCTTTGCCACCTATTTTCTCGGCGGCGCGCGGGAAGCCTGGTGGAGCCTGGAAGCGGGCGGCCACCCGTGGCTCGCCCTGTCGCCTGTCTCCGTGCTCGCCATTGCCGCGGTGGTGGTGTTCTCGCTCGTGCATTACCACAGCCTGCGCATGGGGCAGGGCGTGCAGAACGTGCTCACCGTGTTCAAGGTGGCCTTCATCGTCGTGCTGATCGTGGCCGGGCTGGCCTTCGGCGAGGGCGATGCGGCGCGCGTCGAGGCCGCGCTGTTCGGCGACGGGCGCCCGGTGGATGGCGCCGGTTTCGCCGTGGCGCTGATCTTCGTCTCCTTCGCCTACAGCGGTTGGAACGCCGCCGCCTACCTGGGGGCGGAAATCCGCCGGCCGGAACGCAACCTGCCGCTGGCCCTGCTGCTCGGCACCGCCTTCGTCAGCGTGCTGTACCTGCTGCTGAACCTGGTCTACGTCTACGCCCTGCCGCCGGAGCAGATGGCCGGCATGCTGGAAGTGGGCAGCGGCGCGGCCGCCGCGCTGTTCGGCCCGCGCGCGGGCGCGCTGGTGGGGCTGGCCATCGCGCTGGGGCTGCTGTCGGTGGTCAGCGCGATGATCATGGCCGGGCCGCGGGTGTACTACGCCATGGCCAGCCACGGCCTGTTCTTCCGCCGCTTCGGCCAGGTGGACGCGGCCCGCCACACCCCGGCGCAGGCCATCCTGTTCCAGGCCCTGATCGCCATCGGCATGATCCTCACCGCGGCCTTCGACACCCTGCTGATCTACATCGGCTTCACCCTGTCGCTGTCGGCCATGCTCACCGTGGCCGGGCTGCTGCGCCTGCGCCGGCGCGAGCCGGACCTGCCGCGTCCCTACCGCGCCTGGGGCTATCCGCTGACACCGCTGCTGTTCCTGGGCGGCAATCTGTGGATCGTGGCCTACTCGCTGTTCAGCCGTCCGCAGGTGGCCTTGTACGGGCTGCTCACTCTGGGGGCTGGCGTGGGGCTCTACCGCCTGTTCACGGCGGCTGGCCGCGGGACGGTGCAGGAGGGATGAGGAAGGGGCTGACAAAGAGACGGCACGCGTTACCGGAAGGCCGCCAGGAGAGGGTGAGTGTGGAGAACATGCGCTGCATCATCAGCCCGGCACAATGGGAGACGCGGATGGGTGACGTCGTTGTGATTCAGGCCGGCTTGCGCAGGATGTCCACCCGGTTGGGCGTATGGAAGGTGGCGCCCTCCGGCGTCAGGTGTGCGTTGAACCTGTCCCGCACTTGCCGATGGACGTCATCGGACAGGCGGTGGTCGGTATGGGTGACGCGGATGATGCGGGCGTCGAAGTCGGCGAAACCCCGGTAGTGGCTCCGGGTGTTGAAGAAGAGTTGCCGTTCGAGGTGCAGGCTGCCGTCGTCCACCGCCTTGCACACCGCGGCGAAGGCAGCTTCGCGCGCTGCCTTTTCGTCGTGGAACAGGCGCAGGATCTCGTTGAAGTCGCCGGCGTAAACCGGCTCGGAAATCCATGCCAGGCCGCCCGGCCTGAGTACGCGGGCGATTTCGCGCAAGGCGCGATCCATGTGTCCGGCCGGGACGTGGTGCAGGGACTTGAACATCAGCACGGCGTCGAAGCGGCCGTCTTCCGCAGGGATGGCTTCGGCCCCGCCATGGCGGAACTCCACCTGGGGCAGATCGGTGATTTCCAGGTTGCGCTCGTGCTGGATGGCATCCACCTCCAGCGCGAGAATGTGCGCAACCCTGCCGCTCTCGGCCAGGGTCCGTGTCTTCTGGGCCTTGCCGCAGCCCAGTTCCAGCACTGCTGCACCGTCGAGGGGCAAGGTTCCGAGCAGCAACTCCATTTCGTTGAGCAGGGAAGTCTGGGCGGGGTCGGCAATCTTCATGGCTGGTCCGGGCGGGGGGCGAAATATGAGAAATAGATAATATTGAAGAGGGTGCGCGCCCATACAAAGAGGCGGAAACGCAGTGGTCGACGGCAGATCCGGACCAGATGTCGGCAAAATCGCCTGTACTGCTCCAGCAACCTTTCCAAAGTCGCCGAATCATCCGGGCATCGCTTGCTCCGCATCCGAGGCAGTTTGCCGGATGCGGAGCAGATCGCGTACCTGCTCTCACAGGTGACTGTCTACCCAGCGCACGATGCCCTGGGCGCCCATGGCGCCTGTCTGGCGCGCGACTTCCTTGCCGCCGGCGAACAGCGCCAGCGTGGGAATGCTGCGGATGCCGTACTGGGCGCCCAGTTGCGGTGCCGCCTCCGTGTCTACCTTAGCCAACCGTACCCGCGGTTCCAGCAGGCGCGCGGCTTCGGCGAAGTGGGGCGCCATCATGCGACAGGGGCCGCACCAGGGCGCCCAGAAATCCACCAGCAGCGGAATGTCGTTGCGGGCAAGGTGGCGGGGGAAGGCCGCCGCGTCGAGTTCCACGGGCTGTCCGTCGAACAGGGGACGGTGGCACTGGCCGCAGTTGGGCGCCTGACCCAGGCGCTCGGCCGGCAGGCGGTTGACGGCGTGGCAGTGGGGGCAGACGAGATGGAGTGGGGCGTTCATGGTCGTGGGCATCCTGGTTCGTGGTGCTCGTCCGGCATATCGGGCCGGAACGCGATGGTTCAAGGAAAGGCGGGGCCGCGCGGCGGCCTCCCGGCGGCGGGGAGAGGGCTGCCGTTTGTGGCGGTGCTGCCATAGGTGGCAGGAAATGCCTGCCATGGCAGGTATCGAGCAGGTTCGAAAGCGGTGAAGAATCATGCAGATGAGGCGATGGAGCGGAGCGGGGAGCGCAGGCATGCATCTTGATCGGCATGGGGAGCGGCAGGTCATTGCATGACGCCATGGCCGACAGGTTGGTATTCAGCTCGATGTTGTATTAGCATAATCTTATATTTGACGCCATGGCGCGCTGCTGCCCTTCGGGGGCCTTCTTCGCCGATCACCGGCTGAAGAAGGCCTATCCGGAACTCGGCGCGTGAATGGCGGCCCCCGCCTTGAACGCCGCTTCGCCGAACGTTCACATCTTTCGTCCACAAGGAGTTGCATCATGAAGAAAACCCTCATCGCACTTGCCTTCGCACTCGGTTCCGGCGCCGCGCTCGCCGACAAGCAGGCCGTCACCGTCGTGCTCAACGACGCCAGCACCATGACGCAAGGCATGGCCATGGTCCTCGCCAACCAGATGCAGGAGCAAGGCGCCCAGGTCGACATCCTGCTGTGCGACAAGGCCGGAGATCTGGCACTCAGGAATGCGGGGGGCGAAGCCCTGAAGCCCAACGACGTCACCCCCGCGCAGTTGCTCGACGCCGCGCTGAAGAAGGGGGCGACGGCCTCGGTCTGCGCACTCTACCTGCCCAACTCCGGAAACAAGCCGGAGGACCTCAAGGATGGCATCAGGCCGGCCAAGCCCGCCGACATGGGGCGCGCCCTGCTGGAACCGAACCGCAAGCTCATCGGATTCTGAGCGGATACGGGGCCGCCGTGCCGGGCGAACTGCGGGTCGAGTTCGACGGGCTGCCGCCCGGCCGCTATGCCATCATGGCCTACCACGACGAAGACGGTAACGGCGAACTCAACCGGCGCTTCGGTATGTTCCCGACCGAAGGCTACGGGCTGTCGAACAATCCGAGTGTTTCGGGGCCCCCGGCCTTCGAGGACAGCGCCTTCGAGCTCGTGTCCGGCGCCGCGCCGCACGAAGTCCGCATCGACATCCGCTACTGATTCGCCGGCCCAGGAGCTTCCCATGACCGTCCCCGCTTCCAGCACAGCACCCGTTGATCACGCAGGGTGGCTGGCGCATTTCCCCGTCGCCCTGTTTTCCACCGTCATGGGCGTGGCCGGGCTGGCCATCGCCTGGCTCAAGGCGCACCACGGCGGCGGCGTACCGCCGGAGGCCGGCATCGTGCTGCGCTGGCTGGCGAGCGGCCTGTACGTGTTCCTGCTGGCGGTCTACGCCGCCAAGGTGCTGCGCCATCCGGACGCCGTGCGCGCCGACTGGGCCCACCCGGTACGGCTCAATTTCTTTCCCGCCATCTCGATCGGCCTCATCCTGCTCGGTATCGCCTGGGCCCAGGACGCGCCTGCCGTGGCACGCTGGCTGTGGGGCATCGGCGCCGCGGTCCACCTGACGTTCACGCTGTTCGCCATGAGCAGCTGGATCCACCACACCCATTACGACATCAAGCACGCCAACCCGGCCTGGTTCATTCCGGTGGTGGGCAACATCCTCGTGCCGATCGCCGGCGTGCATTTCGCCCCGGCGGACGTCAGCTGGTTCTTCTTCAGCATCGGGCTGGTGTTCTGGCTGGTGCTGATGACCATCGTGCTCTACCGCCTGTTCTTCCACGAACCGCTGCCGGCGCGCCTGACGCCGACATTGTTCATCCTGATCGCGCCGCCCGCGGTGGGTTTCATTTCCTACGTGGCGCTGACCGGCCAGCTCGACGCCTTCGCCCGCGTGCTGTACTTCACCGCCTTGTTCCTGACCCTGCTGCTGGCGAGCAATGCCGCGCGCTTCTTCCGTCTGTCGTTTTTCATTTCGGCCTGGGCCTATTCCTTCCCGCTGGCGGCGATGACGATCGCCACCTTCGAGATGAGCGCGCGCAGCGGCTCCGTCTTCCATGCGGGCTTGTCCTGGGTGCTGCTGGCGACACTCAGCGCGGTGGTCGCCCTGCTGGCGGTGAAGACCCTCGCGGCGGCGGCCGGACACAGAATCTGCGTGCCCGAATAGGGGTGCGATGAGGGGGCCGGCCACTCGGCCGGCCTGCCAGGATTGACGCCAGATGCTGCCATGAACTGTCATGGCACGCGCCGCTGGCAGTGCCGGCTCGCTCCGGAATGGCTGGGTTCAAGTTTCATATTGTTGTTTTTAAAAGCAATTTATTTAAATCATGGTTGCCGTGGATTCTGGCATGTTCCTTGATACACCCGACACTGAGGCGGAAATGCCCGACTGAACAGCCACCGCAGCGTCGCTTCGCTGCCCCCTGAACTCTCCTGGCAGGGGCCGTTGCCCGGATGTTCTTTCCTGCCTTCGTTTCACATCCCGACCGGGCATCCAGGGGTGCCGGGCATTAGAAAAGAAAAGGAAGAGGAGCATGGAGACCATGATCGGCCGGGGCGCGGCATGCGCACTCGGCGTGGCGCTATGGATGGCAGGCAGCGCCCTGGCGGCCACCGCCGACCACGGCAAGTTCAAGGAACTGCAGGGTCCGTTTGCCAGCGGTGAGGACGTCACCCGCGCCTGTCTGTCCTGTCACACCGAGGCGGCCAGGCAGGTCATGGCCACCCGCCACTGGACCTGGGAATACGCGAACCCCGCCGACGGCACGAAGCTGGGCAAGAAGACCATGCTCAACGGCTTCTGCATCGGCGACAAGTCCAATGAAGCCTTCTGCCAGTCCTGCCACGTGGGCTACGGCTGGAAGGACGACAGTTTCGACTTCTCCGCCGAGGAGAAGGTGGATTGCCTGGCCTGCCACAACACAGGGGGATACAAGAAGCTCTCCGGGCTGGCCGGGCACCCGGCCTACGAGCGCATGGAATGGCCGCCCGGCTCGGGCAAGTTCGTCGAGGCCACCGATCTCGCCCGGGTGGCGCAGCATGTGGGCCACACCTCGCGCGAGACTTGCGGCACCTGCCACTACTACGGCGGCGGCGGGGACGGCGTGAAGCACGGCGACCTGGATTCCTCCCTCAACGCCGCGCCGCGCGAACTGGACGTGCACATGGCGCAGGACGGCCTTAACTTCGCCTGCAGCGACTGCCACCAGGCCGAAGAGCACAAGGTGCCCGGCAGCCGCATCGCCATGACCGCCGCCGATCCCCACGGCCCCCTCGTGCGCGGCCAGAAGAGCGAACGCAATCCGGCCACCTGCCAATCCTGCCACGGCGACAAGCCGCACAAGGAAAGCCTGCTGCATGCCGGACGGCTCAATGCCCACACGGACACCCTGGCCTGCCAGGCCTGCCACATCCCGAGCTTCGCGCGCGGCGGCGTGCCCACCAAGATGGGCTGGGACTGGTCCACCGCCGGCCGGATGGACCAGAACGGCAAGCCCTTCCAGAAGAAGGACGATAAGGGCCACGTGATCTACGACAGCAAGAAGGGCGACTTCGTCCTCGGCGAGAACGTGGTGCCCGACTACCTGTGGTTCAACGGCAAGGTCACCTACACCACGATCGACACCCGCATCGATCCGTCCGCCGAGGTGGCGATCAACACCTTCCACGGCGGCCCGGACGACCCGGACGCACGTATCTGGCCGGTGAAGATCTTCCACGGCAAGCAGCCTTACGACGTGGAGCACCGCACCTTGCTGGTGCCGCACACCGCCACGCCGGACGACACCGCCTTCTGGTACAACTTCGACTGGCCCAAGGCGCTGGCCGCCGGCGCCGCGGCCACGGGCCAGCCCTACAGCGGCAAGTTCGATTTCGCCGCCACCCGCATGATCTGGCCGATCACCCACATGGTGGCGCCCAAGGAGCGGGCCGTGGCCTGCCACGAATGCCACAGCCGGGACGGACGCCTGGCGGGGGTGGAGGGCATCTACGTTCCGGGCCGCGACGGCTTCCCCTTGCTGCGCACCGCCGGCTGGCTGGCCGCGCTCGCGGCCCTGGCCGGCGTGCTGATCCATGGCGCGCTGCGCATCCTCACCCACTACCGGGGGAAGTGACACCATGAACGAACATCGACCCGTGCGCCGCATCTACGTCTTCAAGCGCTACGAGCGTTTCTGGCACTGGTCCCAGGCCGTGCTGATCGTCTTCATGATGCTCACCGGCTTCGAGATCGCCGGCGCCTACGAGAATTTCGGCTTCCGCCGCGCGGTGGAGTACCACACCCTGGCCGCCTGGGCGCTGCTGGTGCTGTGGGCTTTCACCATCTTCTGGCAATTCACCACCGGCGAGTGGCGGCAGTACATCCCCACGCTGAAGAAGGTGGACGCCATGGTGCGCTACTACGCCTGGGGCATCTTCCGCGGCGCCCCCCACCCCTACCACAAGACCGCGCTCAAGAAGCACAATCCGCTGCAGCGCCTGGCCTACCTGGCGCTGCTGGCGGTGGTCTCGCCCGTCATCTGGGTCTCCGGTCTGTTCTACCTCTTCTACGCCTGGTGGGGGGATTACGGCGTCGACCGCTGGCTGGAACTGGAATGGGTGGCCACCGCCCACACCGCGGGCGCCTTCATGATGCTGGTGTTCTTCATCGTGCACGTGTATCTCACCACCACCGGGCACACGGTGTTCGCCCACATCAAGGCGATGATCACCGGCTGGGAGGACGAGGAACCGGAGGGCGACCCCGCCCGGTCCGGCCGCTCGCTCCAGGGGGGCGACGATCCGGCGCGGAGCGGCATGCCATGAACCGGCACCGGGCAGGATTCACCGTGGCATGGATTGCCGCATCGAGCTCATCGCCATGCCCTGCCGTGCCGGCGCCAGCGGGCGAGAAGGGCATGGCGGGGCTGGCTCAGCGGGCCTGCGCCCAGGCCCACGCCAGAGCGCCTTCGTCCAGCCCGCCGGCCAGCGCGTCGAGCTGCAGACGGTGCAGCAGCAACTGCACGCGCGCCTCGTCCAGCGCCAGCCGGGCGGCG
Source organism: Thauera butanivorans (assembly GCF_048398245.1). Classification (NCBI taxonomy): domain Bacteria; kingdom Pseudomonadati; phylum Pseudomonadota; class Betaproteobacteria; order Rhodocyclales; family Zoogloeaceae; genus Thauera; species Thauera butanivorans. The sequence goes on along the minus strand of NZ_CP183038.1, from coordinate 2,728,048 downwards.
GCATGGGCGTTTTCGGCATTGAGCAGATCCAGCGTGCTGCGGTCGCCGGCCTCCAGGCCGAGCCGGGTGGCTTCCAGTTGTGCCAGACTGGCTTCTGCGCCCGCCTGCAGCGCCTGCACGCGGGCGCTGCCGGTGGTCAGGCCCAGCCAGGCGCTGCGCATGCGCTGATCGATCTGCTGGCGGAGCAGGTCGCGGTCGGCGCGGGCCTGGTCGAGCAGATGCAGGGCTTCCCGCTGCTGGGCGCTGCGCAGGCCGCTGGTGGACAGCGGCAAGGTGAACTGCACGCCGGCCCAGGCCTCGCGGCCGTGGTTCGCGGCGCTGCCGCCGCGGCCGTCGCCGCTGAGGTGTTCGCTGCCGACCCTGGCCACCAGATCCAGCCGGGCGTCGTCCAGCGGGCCGTGGCGGGCGGCTTCGCGGGCGGCCGCGGCCACCTGCTGTTCCATCAGCAGCCACTGCGGGTTGTGCTGCGCGGCGCGGGCCTGCCAGTCATCCAGGGGCGCGGTCTGCGGCGTTTGCCGCAGGGCCTGGGGCAGGCGTGCCTCGCCGTCCGCCAGGCGGATGCCGGTCAGGTCGGCCAGCGCGTTGCGGCGCAGATCCAGTTCGGTTTCGGCGGCCAGCACCTGGGCACGCACGGCTTCGGCGCGCGCGTGGGCTTCGTGGGTATCCGTCACCGGCAGGTCGCCCAGTTCGAAGCGGTCGCGGGTTTCGGTGAGGATGCGTTCCACCGCCTGTTGCTGCCGCCGCAGCACGTGCAGCGATTCCTCGGCCAGCGCCAGCGCGAAATAGGTTTCGGTCAGATGCAACATCAGGTTCTGGCGGGCGGCCTGCCACTGCAGCTCGGCGCTCGCGGCGGAGATCTCCAGCAACTGCTGCCGGGCGCTGCGCTGCGGGCTGTAGAGCGGCTGCATCAGCACCAGGCTCCAGTTGCCGCTGCGGGCGTGGCTGACGTCGGTCTCGAAGCGCACGCCGCCGGTGCTGCCGAAGCCCGGCGCGGCGAACTGCGCACCGCGGGTCAGGCTGCTGGCGTCGGCATAACCGGCGGCGGCACCGATGACCAGGTCGGGCCGCCATAGGGCGCGCGCCTGGTCGCTGCGGCTCTGCCCCGCCAAGCGGGCGGCGCGGGCCGAGTGCAGGACGGGCGCATGGGCCTGGGCAGCTTCCCACAACTGCGGCAGGGGCGTGGCGCGGGCGCCGGCGGCGGCCAGCAGCAGCGCGGCACACAGCGGGGCCAGCGTGAGGCGGCGGATCATGGCGCGTTCCGGTGACGGTTCAGCAGCCCGGCGGCACGCCCAGCCTGCGCAGCAGGGTTTCCAGCAGGCACCACCGGGTGAAGCCGCTCTGCAGCAGGTTGAGGCCGACGAAGACGGTGAACGCCAGCCACCACTGGTTCACGAACACGGGGCTGCCCGGCACGCCCAGGGCGAGGGACAGCAGGATGAAGAAGCCGGCGGCGATGCGCACGATCTGCCAGGATGTCATGGCGGTTCTCCTCGAGGGGAAGGTGGGGGAAGGATCAGGCATGGGGCTGCCCGGTGCCGCCGCGCGGGCGGTAGGCGACGTAGTAGAGCAGGGGGATGACGACCAGCGTCAGCAGCGTGGACACCAGGATCCCGGAGATCAGCGCGATCGCCAGGCCGTTGAAGATCGGGTCGTCGAGGATGAAGAAGGCGCCCAGCATGGCCGCCAGCGCGGTCAGCGCGATGGGCTGGGCGCGGATGATCGCCGACTGCACGATGGCCCGTTCCAGCGCCACGCCCTGCGCCTGCTGCAGGCGGATGAAGTCCACCAGCAGGATGGAGTTGCGCACGATGATGCCGGCCAGCGCGATCATGCCGATCATGCTGGTGGCGGTGAATGGCGCGTGCAGCAGTGCGTGGCCGGGCAGGATGCCGATCAGCGTCAGCGGGATCGGCGCCATGATGACGAGCGGCATCAGGTAGGAGCCGAAGTGCGCCACCACCAGCAGGTAGATCAGCAGCAGCCCGACGGCGTAGGCGGCGCCCATGTCGCGGAAGGTCTCGTAGGTGATCTGCCATTCGCCGTCCCACTTGATGGCGTATTCGCGCCACGGGTCCAGCGGCTGGCGGATGAAGTATTCGCCCAGCGCGCCGCCGTTGGGGGTGGGCAGGGCGAGCAGTTCGCCGCGCATCGCGAACATGCCGTACAGCGGGCTGTCGACCGCGCCGGCCATGTCGGCGGTGACGTAATCGACCGGCAGCAGATCCTTGTGGAAGACGGGCTGTTCGCGCACGCCGTCGTCGATGCGCACCACCTCGCGCACCGGCACCAGGGCGCCTGCGGCGGAACGCACCGGCAACTGCAGCAGTGCGTCCAGTTCGCCGTGCAGGTGCGGCGGCAGTTGCAGCCAGGCGGGGGCCGGGTATCTGCTGCCGTCGTGCACATAGGTGGCGGCCAGGCCGCCGAGGCCGGCCTGCAGCGTCTGCACCACGTCGGCCTGGGCCACGCCCAGCGCGGCGGCCTTGCGCCGGTCCACCCGCAGCAGGACGCGGGGGGCGGCGCTGGTGGTGCTGTCGTCCACATCGACAACGCCGGGCGTGTTCTCGAACACCGTGCGCACCTGCCGCACCAGCGCGTGGCGGCCTTCCGCCTCCGGGCCGTAGATTTCGGCGACGATGGGTGCCTGCACCGGCGGGCCGGGCGGCACTTCGACGATCTTGACGTTGGCGCCGTGGCGCGCACCGATGGCCTGCAGCGGCGCGCGCAGGCGCGTGGCGATGGCGTGGCTCTGCTCGCGGCGTTCGGATTTCGGCCGCAGGTTGACCTGGAGGTCACCCACCGCGCCGCCGCTGCGCAGGTTGTACTGGCGCACCAGGCCGTTGAAGTTGATCGGCGCGGCGGTGCCCGCATAGGCCTGGTAGTCGCTGACTTCCGGCACCGTGGACAGATGCGCGCCCAGTTCGCGCAGCACCGCGGCGGTCTTCTCCAGCGGCGTGCCTTCGGGCATGTCCACCACCACCTGGATTTCCGACTTGTTGTCGAAGGGCAGCATCTTCAGCAGTACCAACCCGGTGGCCGGCAGCACCAGGGAGGCGGCGATCAGCAGCATCACCGCGAGTCCGAGCAGCCAGCGCCTGCGCCGGCCGCGGCGCGCGTCCAGCAGCGGATCGAAGATGCGGTGGAACAGCCGCGCCAGCCACGGCCGCGCGGCATCGGCGCCGTGGCTGGCATTCGTACCGGCGGGCACCTCGCGCATCCACAGCCGCGCCAGCCAGGGGGTGACGGTGAACGCGATCGCCAGCGACAGCAGCATGCCCATGCTGGCGTTGATCGGGATCGGGCTCATGTAGGGGCCCATCAGGCCGCTGACGAAGGCCATCGGCAGCAGCGCGGCGATCACCGTGAAGGTCGCCAGGATGGTCGGGCCGCCGACCTCGTCGACCGCGGCGGGGATGATCGCGGCGAGCGGCCGGCCGGGGTGCAGGTGCTGGTGGCGGTGGATGTTCTCCACCACCACGATGGCGTCGTCCACCAGGATGCCGATCGAGAAGATCAGCGCGAACAGCGACACGCGGTTGAGGGTGAAGCCCCAGGCCCAGGAGGCGAACAGGGTCACGGTCAGGGTCAGCAGCACGGCGATGCCGACGATGGCCGCCTCGCGCCGCCCCAGCGCGAAGAATACGAGCGCCACCACCGAGGCGGTGGCGAACAGCAGCTTCTGGATCAGCTGGCGCGCCTTGTCGTCGGCGGTGGCGCCGTAGTTGCGCGTTTCGGCCACCTGCACGGCGTCGGGGATCACCGTGCCCTTGAGGCTCTCCACCCGCTCCATCAGGCGGTCGGCGACGTCGATGGCGTTCTCGCCGGGTTTCTTGCTGACCGCCAGTGTCACCGCCGGGTATTCGGCCGCCTGTCCGCCGGTGGTGCCGTGCCAGACGTAGCTGGCGGCGGGCGGCGGCCCCAGGCGCACCTCGGCCACGTCGCCGAGCAGCACCGGGCGGCCGTCGTGCGCGCCCACCACCAGTTCGGCCACGTCGCGGGCATCCTGCAGGAAGGCACCGGTATCCACCTGGATGGCCTGGTTGCCGGCGAGCAGTTCGCCCGCCGGGCCGCCCGCATTGGCGGCCTGCAATGCCTGGTGCAGCTCGCCGACGCTGACGCCGTGGCTGCGCAGGCGCGCCGGGTCGAGCTGCACCAGCACGGCGCGGCCGGGGCCGCCGAGAGTCCACACCTCGCGCGTGCCGGGCACGCGCTTGAGTTCGGCCTCGATGCTGTGCGCCACGCGCGCCAGATCGTAGGCGCCCTGGTCGGCGGCATCGGTGTATAGCGTCAGGCTGACGATGGGCACGTCGTCGATGCCGCGCGGTTTGGCGATCGGCGGCAGCACGCCCAGCCCGGCGGGCAGCCAGTCGGCATGCGAATCGAGCGCGTCGTGCAGGCGCACCAGCGCCTCGGTGCGCGGCACGCCAACCTCGAACTGCACGGTCAGCAGCGCCTGGCCGGGGTAGGAGGCGGAGGTGACGTGCTCCACCCCCGCCATGCCGGCGAGCACCTGTTCGGCGGGAGAGGCCACCATCTGCTCGACCTCGCGCACCGAGGCACCGGGAAAGGCGACCATCACGCTGGCCATGGTGACGTCGATCTGCGGTTCTTCCTCGCGCGGCGTCACCAGCATCGCGAACAGCCCCATCAGCAGCCCGAGCAGGGCCAGCAGGGGCGTGATCCGTGCGGCCTGGAAGGCGGCGGCGATGCGGCCGGAGAGGCCCGGGCCGGTGCCGTGTTCTGCAGTGCTCAAGCCGGCCCCCTCGTCAGCGGCGCAGCCGCGCGGCGGCCTGCGGGTCCACCACCACCGCCTCGCCCGCATCGACGCCGGCGAGCACTTCCACCTGCTCGCCGCGTTCGGCGCCCAGCCGCACCTGGCGCAGCAGCGGGCGCTGCTGCGCATCCAGTACGTACAGCCCGGTCATCTCCGCGCGGCGCACGACGGCCCGGCGCGGCACCAGTACGGCGGCGCGCGGCGCGGCGTCCGCCAGCCAGACGCGGGCATAGCTGCCGGGTGCCACCGCCCCGGCCGCCGGCGGCAGCGCCAGCCGCAGCCGCACGGTATGGCTGCGCGCATCGAGCGTGGGCAGCACCTCCACCGCGGCGGGGGAAAGCATGCGGCCGTCGGGCAGTTCCAGCCTGATGTCCGGCGCCGCGGCGTCGGCCGGCACGGCGCCCTGCGGCACGTCGGCGACCACGCGCAGCGCGTCGGGGGCGAACAGCGCCAGCAGCGGACTGCCGGGCATGGCCATGTCGCCGGTCTCCACCGGCACCTCGGCGACGATCGCATCGAACGGTGCCCGCAGCACGGACAGCCCGGCCTGCGTGTCCGCCGCGTCCGCCGCGGCCTGCTGCGCCCTGGCCTGGGCTGCGGCGGCCTTGTACTGCGCTTCGGCGCGCTCCAGCGCCGCCTGGCTGATGTAGCGTTTCTCGAACAGGCGCTGCTGGCGCGCGAATTCGCTGCGGGCGGCGGTCAGCACCGCGACGGCGGCCTCGGTCTGTGCGGCGCTGGCCTGCGCGGTTTTCCCGGCCACGCGGCTGTCGATGTGTAGCAGTACCTGGCCTTCCGCCACGCGATCGCCGGCCTTCACGTGCAGCGCGGTGATCGTGCCGGCCACCTGCGCCGCCACCGTGGCGCTGCGCACCGCCTCTACGCGGCCGGCATGGGCGGTGCCGGTGCCGACGCCGGCCGCCTGGGCGGATACCGTTGCAGGCGCGACCGTTCCGTCCGGCGGGCTGGCCAGCACGGGTGGCCAGGGGAGGCAGGCGGCCGACAACAGCGCGCAGACCAGGGTTTTCTGGCGGAGAGGGAGCATGGGTGGGCTGTGCGTGGAACGGAATGGATGACAGGGAGTCTGGCGAACCGGGGCTTATCGGTTGTGCATTGCGTGACCATTATATTAGAAATTTCTAATTTATTGTTTGCAGATCGCCGCGTTGTGATGTGCAGGGCACTGAGCTGCTTGTCCGATGAGCGCAGCAAGATGCTGCCCCCGAGCGGCAAAACGCTCGAAGGGGGTCCAACTCCTGATATTGCGTCAATGATTGCATTCCCATGAAGCGCCATCAGGCCTACTCAGATCTGATGGCTCGAGCTCGGGCAGAAGGTCTGGCCGTCGGCAGGGCAGACGCTCATGCCGCCGCCACGGCTGCCGCGCGTGCTTTCATGGTCGCCACACGTGACGCCACACCTTTTGAGGCTGCCGGCCTGACCGTCATCGATCCGTGGGAAGAAAGGTAATCAGCGACCTGACGGATTGCCAGTGGTAGCTCTGGCCCATAAATCGAAATCAGTCACTCGGGAATGGCCATGTCTGGCGTGACGTCGCTGAACTTCAGCACCTTGCCGCCGTGCTGTGCGGCGAAGGCCCGGGCATCGGCCTCGGTTGCGAACGAAGCGGCGGTCGGCCCCATCGAGCCCAGCCGCTTCGAGCCGAAGACGTAGAAGGCCTGGCGGGCATCGATCCAGTGGCCGGCCGGCGCGTCCCAGTCGGCCTTGCCCATGTCCTGCACGAAAATGCCGGTGACGCGGCGCGCCTGCTCCGGGCTGAGGTGGATGTTGAACATCTCCAGCGTGTCGCAGAACCAGTCGGGTTCGGCCACGCCGGCGTAATGGATCTGCGCCTTGGGGCCGGGGTAGTCGGCCAGCAGCATGCCGTCGAGCGCGCAGCTGGTGCTGCGCTCGATCTCGAGCGCGACGACCGAAGCGCTGCCGCCGTCCGTGCCGCCGCAGGCCGCGAGCAGGCCGGTGGCGACACCGGCGGCCAGGAAGCGGCGCCGGTCGAAGGATGACCGGGGGGTGTGGCGGCAGCCGTGGTGTGTGCACATGTCTGTTCTCCTGTCGCAATCTTGGGTTGTCAGGCGCGGCCCGCGCCGAGGCGGAAGCGCCAGGCGGCGATGGCCAGCGGCAGCGCGATCCAGCCGGCCATCACCAGCCCGAGCAGCCAGGGCCTGGCCAGCGCGGGCGGGAACACGGTGGCCAGGCCGTACAGCGTGCGCACGTCCTCGAGCGAGAAGATGTTGAGGATGCGGAAGACGTCGGCCGGATTGAGCAGCAGCAGGTAGGGCAGCGCCTCGCCGCCCCACTGGCCGGCGGTGACGACCAGCACGCCGAGCAGCAGCAGGTCGAAGATCAGCACGAAGAAGAACCACATCGCGATCGCCAGGCCCGAGGCGCGGGTGCGGTCGGCGGCGAACACCGACAGCATCACCGCCAGGCTGAGGAAGGCGCAGCCGAGCAGCACCGAACTGATCATGAAGCCCAGGTAGTGGTACAGCGCATTGAGGTCGAGCTGGGCCGACAGCACGACGCCGACCAGGCCGAAGCCGGCGATGGTGGAAAAGGCCAGCGCGCCGGCCAGGCCGAGGTACTTGCCCAGCAGCAGCTCGACGCGGGTGATCGGCATCGACAGCAGCAGGTCGAGCGAGCCGCGCTCGCGCTCGCCGACGATGGCGTCGAAGCCGAGCACCAGCGCGATCAGCGGGATCAGGTAGATCACCAGGCTGACCAGGCTGGCGATGGTCACCTCGATCGAGCGGAAACCCACCGCGCCCTGCTGGGCGGCGCCGAAATAGGCGATCGACAGCGCGAAGGCGGTAAACACCAGCGCCACCGCCAGCACCCAGCGGTTGCGGATGCGGTCCCAGAATTCCTTGCCGGCGATGGCGGCGATCTGCGAAAACTCCATGGTCCGCCCCTTTAGTCCGAGAAGCCGAAGAACACGTCTTCGAGCGAAGGTTCGCGCACGCCGAGGTCGCGCACCTTGTCGCCGAGCGCGGCCAGCGCGGCGATCACCGCCATCTTGGCCTCGCGCGGGCACTGCACCGCGACGTGATCGTCGCGCGCCTCGATCGCGCCCACCGGCAGGCTGCCCAGCGCCGCGCGCACCGCCTCGAAGTCCTCGGGCGCCACGCGCACGCTGAACCACAGCGGCAGCGCCATCTGCTCGCGCAGGGCCTGCACGGTGCCGCTGGCCTGCACCTGGCCGGCGGCCATGATCGCCAGGCGGTCCACCCGCTCCTGGATCTCGGCCAGGATGTGCGAGGTGATGACCGTGGTCACGCCCTGGCTCTTCAACTGGCGCAGGATGGCGTAGAAGCCGCGGATCGCCTCGGGGTCGAGGCCGGTGGTGGGTTCGTCGAGGAACAGGATGCGCGGCTGGCCGAGCAGGGCCTGGGCGAAGCCGAGGCGCTGGCGCATGCCCTTGGAGTACTCGCGCACCCGCCGCCGGGCGGCGTGGGCCAGGCCGACGCGCTCGAGCAGGGCGGCATGATTCTGCCCGGCCACGCCTTTCAGCCTGGCGAAGAAGTGCAGCGTCTCCAGCCCGGTGAGATTGTCGTACAGCACCACGTTCTCGGGCAGGTAGCCGATCTTGCGCCGCACCGCGCGGAAGTCGCCGCCGCTCACCGGCGCGCCGTCGATGCGGATCTCGCCCGCGGAAAGCGGGATCAGGCCGAGCATCATCTTGAACAGCGTGCTCTTGCCGGCGCCGTTGTGGCCGATCAGGCCGAACAGTTCGCCTTCGCGCACGTCCAGGTCGACGCCATCGACCGCGTGGATGGCGCCATAGTGCTTGCGCACGCCGCGGGCGGTGATCACCGCGCGGGTCGTGTCACTCGGAGCGGGGGAAATATCGGCCACGCCATTGGCTCCAGTCGGGGTTGTGCGGCTGCATGCGCGGTTTGGGGTCGACGATGCTGGGCGCGCGCAGCAGCGGGAACTGCTGGCCGACCAGGCGCAGCGTCTGCACCGCGGGGCTGGCCAGCAGCAGCTTCATCATCGGGTGGCGCCAGGACAGGCGGTCCACCATGTCGTTGGCTTCGTACCGGACGTCGCCGGCGCCGTCGCCGTCGCGGTCCCAGCCGAGGTAGTTGCTCCAGTAGTTGCCCGTCTGCTCGCCCCAGACCATGTCGCGGGCGCCGACGTAGCGCACCTGCTCGCGGTTGGCGATGAAGTCGTTGCCTTCGACCTGGTTGTTCTTCGAGCCCGCCCACAGGTGGATGCCGACGCGGTTGTCGATCACCGCGTTGCCGCGCAGCGCGTTGTATTCGGCATCGTAGATGAAGAAGCCGCGCTGGTTGCCGGCGACGACGTTGTTCTCGATCACCGAGTCCTGGATGGTGCGCAGCATGATGCCGTGGTCCGAGTTGGCCCAGGCGCGGTTGTTGCGCACGGTCAGGCGGCGCACTTCCATCAGCGCCAGCCCGCCGCGGTTCATCCAGCTGTCGTTGCCTTCCCAGACGTTGTCGTAGGCGTTCATGTAGTGCGTGCCGTAGCGGCTGTGGTGCAGGCGGTTGTCGCGGAACAGCGCGTCGTGCGAGACATCGACGTACAGCGCGTCGCGCACGAAGCTGATGTTGTTGCCGATGATCCGCGCGCGACGCGTGTTGTAGAGCTGGATGCCGTTGCCGCGGCGGGGCGAATCGAAATCACGCTTGCCGGTGATCAGATTGTTCTCGATCAGCACGTCGTTGGCCTTCTCGATCCACAGCCCGAACAGCGTGTAGGAGAAATCGCAGTTGCGTACCACCGCCTTGTGCGAGCCGGGGTAGATGTAGACGCCGGCATGCTGGTACAGGGTGTCGCCGCCGGAGTTGGCGATGATCAGGCCTTCGATGGTGACGTCCTCGGCCTTCACGCTGATGGTGTTTTCCTTCAGCTCGCCGTCGATCGTCGGACGGTCGATGCCGCGCAGGGTCAGCGGCTTGTCGATCAGCAGGTGGCCGAAATAGCGCGCGCGCTCGACTTCGATGGTGTCGCCCGGTGAGGCGCGGTCGATCGCGGCCTGGATGGATTCGCCTGCCTTGACCCGCCACACTTCGGCCGCGGCCGCTGGCACAGCGAGCATCGCAAGCAGGCTGGCAGCGAGCAATGCCGCCATTGCGATGTTCCGCAGGGCGGTGAGGGGCTTCATGATGCGCTCCATGTCGGGAAGTCGGCGGAGAAAAGCAATCGAGGGGCTTGCCGCCCCTCGATTCAGGCCAGGCAGCGCTGACGGCGTGCCGCGTTCAGTGCTGCAGGATCACGGACGCACGATCATGCGTGTGCGCATCTCCAGGTGCAGGGCGTGGCAGAAGTGCGTGCAGTAGCACCAGAACACGCCCGGTTTGTCGGCTGTGAAGGTGACCGACTTGGTTTCCAGCGGATTGACGGTGAAGTTGATGTCGTATTTCGGCATCGCCCAGCCGTGCGTAAGATCCTCCACCTTGTCGAGGTTGGTCAGGATGATGGTGACCTCATCGCCGACCCTCACTTCGAACTCGCGCAAGGTGTAGGCTGGCGCCATCGAGGCAATCTTGACCGTGACCTTGTTGCCGTCACGGAACACGCCGGAATCCTTCGGATCCTTCACCGCGAGCGGATGGGCGTCCAGCACGCCGACCTGGCGGGTATTGATGATGTCGCGCCGGACGATGACGAAATCGTGGGGTTCCGGATGCACCGGGTGGTCGGCCAGCAACACCATCTTCTCGCCACGGATATCGATCAACTGCTCGTTTTCCGGGTGCATCGGGCCGACCGGCAGGAAGCGGTCCTTGGAGAACTTGCAGCCCACCGCGAGGAACTGGCCGTCGGCCTCGCGGGTTTCGCCCATCGAGGCGTTGATGTGGCCCGGCTGGTAATGCACGTCGATGCGGTCGACCACGGCCTGCACGGACTTGTCGCCGGCGTAGAACTGGATCGCCTTGTCGATGTTCCACTTGACGACCTGGCTGTCCAGGAACAGCGTGGTGAAGGCGTTGCCGCGACCGTCGAAAGTGGTGTGCAGGGGGCCGAGGCCGACTTCGACTTCGGCGACCACCGCCTTGCGGACGTCGTCGAGCTTGCCGTCGAGCCAGTCGGCGACCTTGCCCACCTCGATCACGGTGCAGGTAGGCGACAGCTTGCCAGAGCAGATGAAATACTTGCCATCCGGGCTGGCATTGACACCGTGCGGATTCTTCGGCACCGGAACGTAGGCGGACAGCGCGGTGGCCGGGTCGGTGTTGGCAGCCCGGGTGCCGTCCACCACGGGCACCTTCGAGTCGCCGATGGTGGTGAACTTGCCGTCCTTGATCGCCTGTTCGACGCGGCCCACATCCAGGAACACGCAGGCGTCCATTTCGGCCGACATCATGTCTTCGTAATGTACGCCGCCTTCGGTGTTGTACTGGTTCGAGGCCGCGAAGCGGCCGTCGTACGAAGTCGCCACCAAGTCCATGTTGCCGTCGACCTTGGCCTGCCAGCGGACCTCCATGGTTTCCGCATCGACGCAGGTGAACAGGCAGAAGTACTTCGTCGGGTCGTCCAGGTCGCGGCCGTCGTTGGGTTGCGGAATGTGGAACTCATTGCCGCAGAACACGCGGGTGGTGTGGTTGATCGCAGGATCGACCGGGTCGCGCTTGTCCGGGAAGATGCCGTGGAAGCCCTGGATGTTGGGCAGCTCGGTGATCGCGTCGCACTCGAAGACGTCGCCGCGGATACGGGCGAGGCGGCCGTGGATCTTGTCGTTGACCCAGAAGTACTTGCCGTTGAAGGTACCGTCGGTGTACGAGCCGTGGATGTGGTGCGTGTCGCCCGTCATGTACTTCAGGCGTCCGTCGGGGCGGGTGCCGATGACTTTCTTCGACTCGTTGGTGATGCCCCAGCCGCTCATGCAGTCGAGGTTGAAGGTCGGGATGCGCTTGATCTCCCGGCCCGAGGGCAGGCCGAGAATGCGGCATTCGCCCGAGTGGCCGCCGGACCAGACACCGTAGTAGGTGTCGAGTTCTCCCGGCTGCATGTGCAGGTGCATGTCGCTTGCGGCGGCTGCCGGCGCACCGGTGGGGGCCGCTGCAGATGGCGCAGCGGGTGCGGGAGCCGTTTCGTTGTTGCAGGCCGACAGGCCGACCGACAGGCCGGCACCGGCCAGGCCGGCGAAGGCAGCGGTGTTCAGGAACTTGCGGCGGCTCGGATCCGGCATCGCATCGGCCGGGTTCATCTTCATTTCTTCGTTCATGATCATCTCGCTCCCTTTCTGGCTTGATCGACGCTCGTCCAGGCATCCGGCTCATGGGCCTGGCTACTGCCCGCATGAATGTCCATGACAAACGTTTCGTGGCAGTTCCTGCGGATGCACTTTAGGCCCGCCAGGGAGGGGGAGACTTGATATATGTTAAAGGATGGTTATATCGCCATGAACGAATATTCATCGGTGCGGTGGAGCAGGGGACGGAACCCGGCATGCCGGACAGCTTGAACGGCAAAAGCGCATTCCCTCGGGCGACCATCCCGAAATCCACCTGCGCCATGCGTGCATCTTGCGCGAGGAGGTTCGGGCGCTACAATTCCCGTGGCTGCCGGACCCGGCTCGGCGTGCGGGCTGTTGCTGATCGGGCACGACCGGCCTTCTGCTCTTCGGAGCCTCGAAAGTGTCCATTCCATCGGGGCTGAACCCTCATGTGCCCATCCGTTCCGGGCGCCGTACTGAAGGATGGCCATGATCCGGTTCATCGTTCTCGCCTGTCTGTGTTTCGTCGCGGCCTCGGTGCTTGCGACCTGGCTGTACGGCATCTTTGCAGCCCGCGTTCAGGGAGAGGTCTCCCACGCGCTGCCGGTCGAGGGCGGGCGGACGCTGCTCGACCGGCAGATCGGCGCCGCGACGGACGCCCACCCAGGCAAAAACGGCCTGATCCTGCTGGCCGAGAACCTCGATGCCTTTGCCGCGCGCGGCCTTTCGGCCCGCAAGGCCGAGCGTTCGCTCGATCTGATGTACTACATTTGGCATGAGGACCTGACCGGCCGGCTTCTTCTCGCCGAGGCGCTTGCCGCGGCCGGGCGCGGCGTGCGGGTGCGGATCCTGATCGACGACATCGGCACCAGCCATAGCTGGGACGCGATGATCGCGATGGCGCACCATCCGCAGATCGAGATCCGCATCTTCAACCCGACCCGGGCGCGGGAGGGCAGTCTGCGGCGTGGCATCGAAATGGCGCTGCGGGCATTCAGCGTGACGCGGCGGATGCACAACAAGGCCTGGATCGTCGATGGACGCATCGCGATCCTGGGCGGGCGCAACATCGGCGACGAGTATTTCGATGCGGCCGAAGAAACCAATTTCCGCGACATGGACGTACTGGTGATGGGGCCTGTCGTCGCACAGGCGGAAACGATCTTCGACGACTACTGGAACAGCGGCGTGGCGCTGCCGATCGACAGGCTCTCGCCCGTGCAAGACCCCAGGGCCGCACTGGAACGGATTGCCCCGGGATTGAGCGGCACCGCCGATGAGGCCGCTGCCCGCCCATACCTGCAGCGCCTCGTCGAGCGGCTCTCGCTGCTCGACCCCGGGGCGGAGCAGCCCCATTGGACGGCGAACGCACGGATCATCGCCGATCCGCCGCAGAAGGCGCTTGGCAGGGATGGCGAGAACTGGCTGATGCACGAGCTGCGGCCGGTGTTCGAGGGCGCGCGCGAACGGCTCGAGATCACCTCGCCCTATTTCATTCCCGGAGAGCAGGGCACGGCGATACTCGCCGCCATTGCCGCAAGAGGCGTTTCGGTTTCGGTCCTGACCAATTCCCTGGCCGCGACCGACGTGGCCGCGGTCCATGGCGGCTATGCGCGCTACCGTGTCCCGCTGCTCGAGGCGGGCATCAGGCTCTGGGAACTGCGCCCCGAGGATCAGGACAAGGATTTCTCCCTGCGCGGATCGAGCGGTGCAAGCCTGCATACCAAGGCCTTCAGCGCCGACGGGCGCGTGGGCTTCATCGGCTCGATGAATCTCGATCCGCGTTCGACTTCGCTCAACACCGAGATGGGGGTGCTCTTCGATTCCGGAACGCTGGTGGCAAGGATGGAGGCAGTCTGGCAGCGCGAAACCGCTCCTTCGCGCAGCTATGAGGTCCGTCTGACGCCGCAGGGCAGGCTGGAATGGAGCGCAAGCCGGAACGGGGAGCCCGTCCGCTACGACAGGGAACCCGAAACCTCGCTGCCGCGGCGGCTTGCCGCGCGAATCATCGGCATGCTGCCGCTGGAATCGCAGCTCTGAGCCGTGGATGATGGTCCATGGTGCGGCGCTCTGCTGCCTGAGTGATGACTGCCTGATCGTGGTGCCTATGGCATCGATAGAAACTAGTAACAATCCCCCGGCAGAGCCGGGGGCCTTCGTTTGTGAGCCGCTCAAAGCGGCTATGCGGGGACGCTAACGCGGCCCCTCCTCATGCGCCACCTGCTGGTGGCACGCATCACATCAGCTTGAGCTGCTCCAAACGTGCGTCCTCCTTCTCCTGGTCCCGGATGTAGCGCCGAATCACCTCTTCGTCACGCCCTACCGTCGATACGAAGTAGCCCCTGGCCCAGAAATGCTGCCCCACGAAGTTGCGCTTACGCTCCCCATACACCCGCGCAAGGTGGATCGCACTCTTACCCTTCATGTACCCAACCACCTGCGAAACCGCGTACTTCGGCGGGATCGCGATCAGCATGTGAACATGATCCGGCATCAGGTGCCCTTCCAGAATCTGGCTTTCCTTACGCAGCGCCAGCTGCCGGAACACCTCACCCAGATGCACCCTCAACCTCACATACAACGTCTTCCTACGGCATTTCGGAATGAACACCACATGGTATTTGCACTCCCAACGGCTGTGACTTAGGCTCTCAAACTCGTCCATCGTGAAACTCCCTTTTCGAGTGTGCTTGGCGGCTCACTCTGGAAGTTTCATCGATGGACTCCCGCATAAGTCAAACCTCTACTGCCACCCCGGCACAGCCGGGGGATTTCCCGGATTGGTTTAAATTTTGTTGTTTGAATAATTTCCATAAAATTCAAAAACCCATTCGAACAATGGGGCCTATCGACTAACCTGCGGCAGGAGTGCGCCATGAATGACGATACCAAGAAGTGTCCCGTGACCCAGCTGACGACCGATTTCGGTGCCCCGGTCGTCACCAACCGCGACAGCCTCACTGCCGGCCCACGTGGCCCGCTGCTTGCGCAGGACGTGTGGCTCAACGAAAAGCTCGCCAATTTCGTGCGCGAGATCGTTCCCGAGCGCCGCATGCACGCCAAGGGCTCGGGCGCCTTCGGCACTTTCACGGTGACCAAGGACATCACCAAGTACACCCGTGCCAAGATCTTCAGCGAAGTCGGCAAGAAGACCGAAATGTTCGCCCGCTTCACCACTGTGGCCGGCGAGCGCGGCGCCGCCGACGCCGAGCGCGACATTCGCGGCTTCGCCCTCAAGTTCTACACAGAGGAAGGCAACTGGGACATGGTCGGCAACAACACGCCGGTGTTCTTCATTCGCGATCCGCGCCAGTTCCCCGACCTGAACAAGGCCGTCAAGCGCGACCCGCGTACCAACATGCGCAGCGCCACCAACAACTGGGACTACTGGACGCTGCTGCCCGAGGCGCTGCACCAGGTCACGGTGGTGATGAGCGACCGCGGCATCCCCGCCAGCTACCGCCACATGCACGGCTTCAGCTCGCACACCTACAGCTTCTGGAACGCGAAGGGCGAGCGCTTCTGGGTCAAGATGCACTTCAGGACCCAGCAGGGCATCAAGAACCTGACCGACGCTGAAGCCGAAGCGCTCGTCGGCAAGGACCGCGAAAGCCATCAGCGCGACCTGTACGAGGCCATCGAGCGCGGCGACTTCCCCAAGTGGACGATGTACATCCAGGTCATGCCCGAGGCCGATGCCGAGAAATACCGCCTGCACCCCTTCGACCTGACCAAGGTCTGGTACAAGGGCGATTACCCGCTGATCGAAGTGGGTGAGTTCGAGCTGAACAAGAACCCGGAAAACTTCTTCTCCGATGTCGAACAGAGCGCCTTCTCGCCGTCCAACCTGGTGCCCGGCATCGGCGCCAGCCCGGACCGGATGCTGCAGGCCCGCCTGTTCAACTACGCGGATGCGCAGCGCTACCGGCTGGGCGTGAATCACCACCAGATCCCGGTCAACCGGGCACGCTGTCCGGTGCATAGCAACCACCGCGACGGTGAAGGCCGGGTGGATGGCAACTACGGCGGCCTGCCGCACTACGAGCCCAACAGCTTCGGCCAATGGCAGGCGCAACCGGAGTTCGAGGAACCGCCGCTGCGTCTGACCGGCGAAGCCAAGCACTGGTCCTACCACCAGGACGACGACAACTACTTCGAGCAGCCGCGCAAGCTGTTCCAGCTGATGACGCCGGCACAGCAGGAAGCCCTGTTCGGCAACACCGGCCGCGCCATGGGCGATGCGCCGGAATTCATCAAGTTCCGCCACATCCGCAACTGCCATGCGGCGGACCCGGCCTACGGTGCCGGCGTGGCCAAGGCGCTCGGCATCGACCTGGAGAAGGCGCTGGCCTCCAAGCAGGACGACCCGATGTACGGCAACCCGCTGGTGCCACTGCCCGCCTGACGTGAGGTTTTGCCCGGCGCCGAAGGGTGTCGGGCGGCAGTGTTGTTCTTCTTTCGACAGGCCGGTCCTATGCAGATAGGACCGGCCTGTTTTCATTGTGCTGCCGGCGGCATCCCATCTTCGGATGATGACGGCCCTGGGGTGCCCGTCCATTTTGGCGGATAGGCTCCGATGGGGTCTTCCTGCTTGCTGTCCGGGCGGCAAAGGCGTGACGAGTCAGGGCGGCAGCCAGTCATCGTGCGGGCATCGAAACTGGACCCAGACGCGGCAGCAGCTTCACATAGAGCAGTTCACTGACGAGTTCCACCAGCGTCTGCGCGACGATCACCGCTGGTATCAGGGGAAGGGCGCCCGGAATCGCCAGGCCCAGCGGCAGCACGACCAGCGAGTTGCGGGTGGCGCTGCTGAAGGCGACCGCCCGAGCCTGATCCGCCGGCAGCCGCCAGCCGCGCGCCACCGCCCAGCCCAGCAGCGGCGAGACGACGGCAAAAGCGATGTAGACCGGCACGACCGTGCGGACCGCATCCAGCGCCAGGCCGAGCTGGGGCGTCACGGCCGCGACGACGACGAACAGCACCGCCGCGGTAGCGGGAACGGGGAACAGACCCAGCAGGGCTGCCGCTTTCGCGCCCGTTTTGGCGCGGGCGGCCCATGCCTGGCAGGCGGCCGCCAGTGCCAGCGGCACCGCGATCAGCCAGGTGAAGGCATGCAGGAAGGGCTCCCATTGCACGATCCGGGCCGCGCTGTCGCCGAGAAACAGCCCCAGGAAAACCGGCAGCAGCAGCATCTGCGCGGCCAGCAGCACCGGCGTGGAGGCCAGCAGCGCGCGGGCATCGGCACGGCCGAGATGGGCGAAGGTCACCACATAGTCGATGCACGGCGCCAGCAGTACCAGCAAGGCGCCGGTGCGCAACAGCGGATCGTCCGGCAGCCAGTTCATCAGCACCGCCACCAGTATCGGCACGACGATGAAGTTCGCCGTCAGCAAGGCGCCCAGGAAGCGCACGTTCGCCAGGGCCTGGCGCAGCTCGATCAAGGGCACTTGCAGGAAGGTGACGAACAGCATGAAGGCGAGCAGGGGATCGATCGCCGGTGCCAGTGCCGCCGTGCCCGGCAGCAGCCATGCCAGCGCGGCGGCGAGCAGCACGGCGAGGAAATAGATGGCAACCTGCCGGGATTCGAGTCGTTCCCGCAGCGCGGCAGCAGACATGTCGATCGGTCCTGAAGATCGGCGCCACGGCAGATCCCGCCATGGAGGTGGGCAGGCAGCCATGGGCGGACAGCGGCTGCCGGACGGGAAGGAGCCACGCCGAAGATGATGAAATCGTCGGGCGATTCTACCCGCGTCTTCTCCACTGGCCGATGGCCTTCCGGCACCAGGCCGGTCAGCAGGGCCGATACCGCATCGGCTTGGTCGATCATGGTCACGATGGCCTGGGCTCCGCCCATGGCCCAGAGCCTGGCGGCGGCATCTTCCCGGCGGTTGTCGATATAAGACATGCGCACCCAGCGCCAGCGCATCCGCGGCGATGCCGCCGCGGCCGATCGCCACGACCCTGAAGCCCATCCGCCGCGCATACTGCAGCGCCATGTGGCCGAGGCCGCCGATGCCCAGCACCGCGACCGTGTCGCCGGCCTGCGCGCCGCATTTCTTCAGTGCATTGAAGGTGGCGACGCCGCCGCCGACATCCCAGACTGCGCCCGTCACCCAGCCCGCCTTGTCCGAGCGCAGGAAGACGATGGCTCCGGCGAGTCCTGCGGCGTGCCGGCACGGCCGATGGGGTGTTCATCCGCAGCAACAGCGGCCGCGCCAGGCTCGTTGCCACCGACACGGCCTTGCGTGGCCATGCGGGCTTTCCGAGCTGGGAGAGGTGGTTGCGGAAGATGGGAGTCGCCGGCTTGGCGGCTTCACGCGGTCTGAGGATCAACAACTCCGCGGCAGTCCTGCAGGCTGCGATCGAGGGCCGGGGCGTGGCGCTCGCCCGCAGCGTGACGGCCCATGACGATCTGGCATCCGGCCGGGTGCTGCGGCTGTTCCCCGGGGTCCGCTTCGCTTCCGAGCTGGCCTACTACGTCGTGTATCGACCGGAAAGCGCCGGTATGCCGAAGCTGTGGGCATGCCGGGACTGGCTGCTGCGGGAGGCAGCTTCGGGCGAGCAGGCCTTCGTGGGTGCCTGACGAGCGCTTACAGCAGTTATTAGCCTTGCTGATTTATCAAGGCAGGGGTTTTCAGGGAAAATCCTCGGACTCGAACAAGAGCCGCTTCAAGGCACAGGCTCGCATAATCTGCGCCCTGCGCGCTTACCCCCAGAGGAGTTCGCCAATGACACATCTCCAAGTCAACGGCCAGGCCAGGAAGGCCGACGTGCCGGACGACATGCCCTTGCTGTGGGCCCTGCGCGATGAACTCGGCATGACCGGCACCAAGTTCGGCTGTGGCATCTCGGTATGCGGCGCCTGTATGGTCCACATCGATGGCGAACCCGTGCGCGCCTGTGTCACGCCGGTCTCGGCTGCGGCCGGACGCGAGATTTCGACCATCGAAGGCATGGCAGCCGACTGCATCGGCCAGGCGGTGCAGCAGGCCTGGGTGGAGAACAACGTCGCCCAGTGCGGCTACTGCCAGGCCGGCCAGATCATGGCTGCGGTGAGTTTGCTGAAGACCGCCCCGGCGCCCACCGAGCAGCAGATCGACGATGCCATGAGCGGCAACATCTGTCGTTGCGGCACCTACCCGCGCATCCGTGCCGCCATCAAGCAGGCAGCGGGCCGCCTGGGGGCGGGAGGCCAATCATGACTGCGACCGTGCGACTTTCCCGGCGCGCTTTCTTGCAGGGCAGCCTCGGAGTGCTGACCCTGGCCGTCACCTCCAGTGGGCTGGTCAGGGCCGCCGATGCCGACGTGCCGAAATATGGCGCCGATTCCATGCCCGGCGGCACGGTGGACGATCCGCTGGTCTTCGTCTCGATCGCCGAAGACGGCACCGTGGCCATCGTCGCTCACCGCGCCGAGATGGGCACCGGCGTGCGCACCAGCCTGCCGATGGTGGTGGCCGACGAGATGGAGGCACTCTGGGAGCGCGTCGAGGTGGTCCAGGCCGAGGCGGACGAGGCGCGCTACGGCAATCAGAACGTCGATGGCTCGCGCAGCGTTCGCTACTTCCTGATGCCGATGCGGCGGGTGGGGGCGGCGGCACGACAGATGCTCGAAGCGGCCGCGGCGGCGCGCTGGTCGGTACCGGTGTCCGAAGTCAGGGCGGTGCAGCACGAAGTGCTGCACGAGCCTGGTGGCCGGCGCCTGGGCTTTGGCGAACTGGCGGCCGATGCGGCACGGCAGCCGGTGCCTGCGGCCGATGCCCTGAAGCTCAAGGCGCGGGAGGATTTCCGCTACATCGGCAACGACAAGGTGAGGCTTGTCGATCTGGAAGCGATCGGCAAGGGCGAGGCCGTCTATGGCATGGACATGCGCCTGCCCGGCATGGTCCATGCCGTGGTGGCACGCCCGCCGGTGGTCGGCGGCAAGCTGCGCCGCTTCGATGGCAGCAAGGCGCTGACGATACCCGGTGTGCTGAAATTGGTGGAGATTCCCGCTTTCCAGGGCGCACCCGCCTTCCAGCCGCTGGGCGGCATCGCCGTGGTCGCGCGCAATACCTGGGCCGCCATCCAGGGCCGTGACGCGCTGGATATCGAATGGGACGACGGCCCCAACGGCAGCTACGACTCCGTTGCCTACCGCGAGGAACTGGAAGCCGCGGCACGCGCGCCCGGCAAGCTGATGCGCGACCAGGGCAATGTTGCGGAGGCCTGGGCGGAGGCGCCGGAAGCCGAGCGCCTGGCTGCCGAATACTACATTCCGCATCTGGCCCATGCGTCGATGGAGCCGCCGGTCGCCACCGTGCGGATCGAGGACGGCCGTGCCGAAGTCTGGACCTCGGTGCAGAACCCCGCCGCGGCGCAGGCCGCCGTGGCCCAGGCCATGCCCGAAGGCACGCCGGTCAAGCTGGTGTGGACGCGCGAGGACGACATCCAGCACGACTACCTGCACACTGTCTCGGTCGAACGCCAGGAAGCCGTCATCGACGGCAGCGGCCAGGTGCAGTCCTGGCTGCACCGCAGCGCCTCGCCGACGATTGCTTCACTGTTCGTCGAAGGCGCCAAGGGACAGCAGATCACCGAATCGGCGATGTCGGCGATCAACATGCCGTACGTGATCCCGAACGTGCGGGTGGAAACCGCCGAAGTGGCGGCGCATGCGCGCATCGGCTGGTTCCGCTCGGTGGCGAACATCCCGCACGCCTTTGCGGCCCAGTGCTTCATCGCCGAACTGGCGCATCGTGCCGGCAAGGATCACCGCCAGTTCGCGCTCGACCTGATCGGCCCGGCGCGCAGGATCGACCCCGGCATGATGGCCGACACCTGGAACTACACCGAGTCGCCCGAGCGCATCCGCGCGCAGATGGAAGGCGGTGCGATCATGGGCCTGAGCCTGGCGCTTGCCAGCGAGATCAGCTTCGAGAAGGGCAGGGTCAGGCAGAGCAATTTCCACGACTACGAAGTGCTGCGCCACCAGGCCTCGCCGCGTGTGATCCGCACCCACCTGGTCAACGACGACCACGACCTGCCGCCCGGCGGCGTCGGCGAACCGCCGGTGCCGCCGGTAGCGCCGGCGCTGTGCAATGCAATCTTCGCCGCCACCGGCAAGCGCGTGCGCAGCCTGCCGGTGCGCACGGTGGCATGACCGACGTGTTGCAAGCGCCCACCGTGATCGTGCTGGCCGCCGGGCGGGGCGAGCGCTTCGCCCGCTCCGGCGGCGGCACGCACAAGCTCGATGCACTGCTGGCCGGCGTGCCGGTGCTCGAGCATGTGCTGCGCAGCGTCGCCGCATCGGGCCTGGCTTGCCATGTCGTGCGGCCGGCAAACGGCACGGATGGCATGGGCGACTCCATTGCCCGCGGCGTCGCTGCCACGACCGACGCCGCCGGCTGGCTGATCCTGCCGGGCGATCTGCCGCTGGTCGACGCCCGCAGCCTGCTGCGGGTGGCGGAGGGCCTGGCTTCACAGCCGGTGGTCGTGCCGTTCTGGAATGCACGGCAGGGCCACCCGGTCGGCTTCGGCCGCGAATGCCGCGCGGCGCTGATGGCACTGGGCGGCGATGCGGGTGCGGCTGCCGTCGTGCGGGCGCAGCGGCAGGCGGGGAGGGTGCTGGACATGGAGCTGGACGATGAGGGCATCGTCCTGGACATCGACACGCCGGACGATCTGGCACGGGCCGAGGCACTGCTCGAAACCCGGGGAGCAGCCTGATGGAAAGCGTCGATGTGCGGGTGCTGCGCGCCGCGCGGGACTGGCATGCCGCCGGACACCGGCTGATGCTGGCGACGGTGGTCAAGACCTGGGGTTCGTCGCCGCGGCCGCCCGGCTCGATGATGGCGCTGCGCGAGGACGGCCGCTGCATCGGCTCGGTTTCGGGCGGCTGCATCGAGGACGATCTGATCCTGGCTACACCACGGTCCATGGCGGCCAGGGCATGCCGCGCTCGGCACCCAGGCTGGTGCGCTATGGCGTGACCGCCGGCGAAGCGCGCCGCTTCGGCCTGCCGTGCGGCGGTATGCTGGAGCTGCTGCTGGAGTTCGAACCGGATCCTGCCGCGCTCGCTGAGCTGGTGCAGCGCCTGGAAGCGAGGCAACTCGTCCGCCGCACGGTGGATTGCCGCTCCGGCGCAGCGAGCCTGAAAGCGGCCAGCGCGCCCGGGCCGCTGCATTTCGACGGCACCACGCTGTCCAGCACTTTCGGGCCGCAGCACCGGATGCTGCTGATCGGTGCAGGCGCATTGGCCGAATACGTGGCGACGATGGCGCTGTTCAACGACTTCGCCGTGACGCTGTGCGATCCGCGTGCCGAACACCGGGACACCTGGGCCGTGGCCGGCGTGCACATCACCATCGAAATGTCCGACGACGCCGTGCGCATTTTTGTCCCCGACGCCCGCAGCTGCATCGTCGCCCTGAGCCACGATCCCAAGCTCGACGACATGGCGCTGCTGGAAGCACTGCACAGCCCGGCGTTCTACGTCGGCGCCATCGGCTCGCGGCGCAACGCGAACAGCCGCACGCAGCGCTTCATCGAACACTTCGACGAGACGGAGGCGTCCGTGCAGCGCCTGCATTCGCCGGTCGGGCTCTACATCGGCAGCAAGACGCCCGCCGAGATCGCGGTGAGCGTGATGGCCGAAATCATTGCGGTAAAGAACGGGGCAGTGCCGGCACGCCGGCTGCGCGCCGAATTTCGCTCGCCCAGCGCCGCCCATCATGATTGATGTCATCGCACCAGCGTCGTACCGGTGGCGCGCGCGAGTTCGGCCAGCAGCCGGTCCTGGAACTGGACGTCGTCGACGGCGGGGTGCGCTTCCTCGCGGCGCTGATGGTGCCAGTATCCGCCGCTGGTCAGCGCTTCGGGATCGTCGCTGGTGGCGAGCCATTCCTGGGTCAGGTGCCCCAGCCGCAGGTCGTCCGGCGCACTGGGGCCGCCCATCCTGGTCGGCACCCAGCCGGGATTGACCGCGTTGCTGTACACATCGGGCCACAGCCGTGCGACGGCCGCGGTCAGCGTGGTGATGAAGAGCTTGCTGTCCGAATAGCTGCCGGTGGTGGCTTGGCCGGACCAGTCGATGCCGTCCAGACTGGCACGTCCGCCCTTGTGCATCGCGCTGCTGAGGTAGATCAGACGCTGAGGGCGCTGGATCAGGGCGGTGAGCAGATAGGGGGCGACGACATTGACCACCATCAGATGCGCACCGGAGATGACGCCGGCGTTGTGGATCACGGCATCCATCCGGCCGATGGCATTGACCTGCCCGGCGAGATCGCGGATCTGCGCGATATCCGACAGATCGCCGATCGTGGCGGCGGCACCCTGATCCACGAGTTCCTGCACGGCTGTCAGCCTGGCCTGGGAGCGGACGTGCACGACGACGTCGTGGCCTTCGCCGAGCAGCGTCCTGGCTGCGGCGTGGCCCAGGCCGTCGGCCGAACCGGTGATGAAGACGCGGCGCTTGCGAGCCGTGGCACCTTGCGCGTTGGACATGGGGGCCTCCTTGCCGGCGGCCGCTGGCGTCCGGGCTTGCACAGGCATGGCGGACAGCAGAGATCCGGCAGTCAGCGCTGAACCCAGTCCGGCACCTGCGGCGAGAAACTTTCTTCGATCCATCGACGTATCCTCCGATCATGCTGCCGGGAGGCAACAGCTTGACGGGCTGAAGCAGGAGGCAACCCTCTGCTGGACACCGTCAACGTCATTGGAGACAACATGGAGGTCGTTGCGTTCGGACGCGATGGCGGCGATGAGCGGGGAGAAGACCTTGGTCGAGTTGTCGGCCCTCACGATCTGCTGAACCACTACTGCATCAATATGCGGATGCAGGGCAGCGGCGGGATTTCCTTATGGGATTTCCGGCGGCGTGGAAAACAGCTGAACGTGCGCGTGGATGGGCAACTCATCTTCAATGCTTCATCCAGCATTGTGGACGCCGCGCTCGCCGGACTCGGCATCGCGAGTCTGCTCGAGGATGAGTTCGTGCCGCACATCGACGAAGGCCGGCTGGTGCGTGTATTGGAAGACTGGTGTGAACCGTTCCCGGGGTTCTTCCTGCATTACCCCAGCCGCCGTCAGCCATCGCCGGCTTTCTCGCTGGTCGTCGATGCGTTGCGCCATAGCGGACCAAAGTCACACCCATGACGAAACATCGGTAGGCCCCCGTCCATCGGCGCGCGGCAATGGTGTAATCTTGACCATCCGGAGCAGGGGTCGGACAAATATGCATCTGAAGTGGCTTCCCGTTGCAGTTCTTTCGTTGGCGGTGTCGACTGTGGTCCTGGCGGCACCTGCAGGCGCCGAATCCGCCAGCCAGGCGCTTCAGCAGATGGATGACGCACAACGTGCGGTGCTGGCAGAGGAGGGGCGCAAGGCTGCGTTCTTCTGTGCGAACTGCCATGGCGAGCGAGGCGTCAGCCGCTATGGCGAAGTCCCCAATCTGGCAGGCCAGCATCCTGCCTACATCCTTTCCCAGATCGAGGCCTTCCTCACCGGCACACGCAGGGACGACTTCATGCAGGGGCTGATGAAAGTGCTGAGCGAGCGCGACAAGCTTGCCATCGCGCTGTATTACGCCTCATCCCCGCCACCGCAGATGAAGGCGGATGCTGGTGCCGGCGCCGGGCTCTACGAAAAGCACTGCGCGCTCTGCCACCAGCCCGATGCGGGCGGCGCCGAGACTTTCCCGCGCCTTGCCGGCCAGCAGGCCGAATATCTGCGCATCAGCCTGCGGCGATACCTGACCCAATCCGGCGAGCGCTTTTCCGCGCCGATGACGGCCGCGGTGACCCAGTTGGGAGAAAAGAACATCAATGCGGTGGTGAACTACCTGGCCGGTGCGCATGCGGCACCGAGCGGCGGCAGTGCGGCCGCGAACGGGCGCTGACGGCCCGCCGATCGGCATGGAATCGAACCACACCCACTCCCTTGCGCCGCGCTGGCCTTGCGACCATGTCCTGCCCGATTACGAGCAGGGCGGGATCTACGGCCTGGCGCGCGATCTGCGGACCTGGCTGCATGTGCCCCGGGCCGGGCTCGAAGCTGCGGAAGTCGAGGCAGGCGAAGCGGCCTGCCTCGTGCTGCTGGTGATCGATGGCCTCGGCGCGAATTTCCTCTCGGATGCCGGCGCAGGCTCGGCGCTCGCTGCCCACTATCGGCGCACGCTGACTTCGGTTTTCCCCAGCACCACAGCCAGTGCCATCACCACGCTGATGACCGGAGCCTCGCCGGCCGAGCACGGCCTGAACGGCTGGTTCATTCACGACCCTCGCTTCGGCGGCGTGATCTCGCCTTTGCCGCTCGAGCTGCGGGGCGGCGGCGCACTGACGCCCGACGCCGCGACCCGCCTGTTCCGGCAGGCGTCGATGTTCCGCGCCGCGCAGCGGCCCACGGTGATGCTTTCGCCCAGCCAGATCGCCTTTTCTCCCTATTCGCAGCACCATACGCGCGGGGCGCGCATCCGCCCATACGACGGCTTGGCGATGCTGGAAGAAGTGTTGCTGGAGACCATCGGTGAATTCGGCCGCGAAGGCGGTTTCATCCATGCCTACTACCCGAGTTTTGATGCGCTGTGCCATGCCTACGGCTGCCGTTCGCCCCAGGCGCTGGGCTGCTTCGGCAAGATCGATGGAATGTTCGCCCGCCTCTGCGAACGGCTGGCAGGGAGCGGCACGCGCATCCTGGTCACTGCCGACCACGGCTTCATCGACAGCTCGCCGGAACGCACGCTGCAGCTGGCGCCGGACGGCGAGGTGTCCGCGATGCTTGCCGCACCGCTGTTCGGCGAGCGCCGGCTGGCGTTCTGCGCGGTCAGGCAGGGGGCCGAACGGGAGTTCGAGCGCTGGGCGGAGGAAACGCTGCGGGGGCGTGCCGTGCCGATGTCCGGCGCCGACTGCATCGCTGCCGGACTGCTCGGCCCCGGGCAGCCTCATCCCCGGCTGGCGGAGCGGGTCGGCAGCCACGTGCTGCTGATGGAGCCTGGCTGGACCATCGTCGATGAGGTCGAGGGCGAAAAGCCCCACGAGTTGATCGGCGTGCATGGCGGCATGACGGCCGATGAAATGCGGGTGCCGCTGATCGTCGCGCGGCCGTGATCGCTACCGTGCGGCTCTAGTGGACTTCGTCCTCGCCGGGCGGCAGGGGCACGACAAGGATGCCTTCATCGATCAGTTCCTCGACGTCCTCCGGCGAGGCCTGGCCGCGGATGTTGCGCACCTCGGCTTCGCCGTAATGGATCCGGCGTGCCTCTTCCGGCAGGCGGTCGCCGACGTTCTCGGCGCTGCGGGACATGTGCCGCAGCATCTGCAGCATGTTCTCTGCGATCGCATGCGGCGGCTGA
Organism: Thauera butanivorans; assembly: GCF_048398245.1. Taxonomy (NCBI): domain Bacteria; kingdom Pseudomonadati; phylum Pseudomonadota; class Betaproteobacteria; order Rhodocyclales; family Zoogloeaceae; genus Thauera; species Thauera butanivorans. Next base: position 2,701,750 of record NZ_CP183038.1, on the reverse strand, counting down.
TCGGGCTCGGCAGAAACGGGGACTGGCGCAGCCTGCACTTGCTCGACGGCATTGCCGGCAGACGACGAGTGGCGCGTCTGCACGTACGGCGCGCTGGGCAGGCGACGCACCGCCGTGCTGCCGCACACGGGACAGCTCACGAGTTGGCGGGCACACTGTTCCTCGAAGGCTTCCGCCGAAGCGAACCAGCCTTCGAAGCGATGCTCCTGGCTACAGCAGAGGTCTAGGACGATCACGATAAGCGCATGCGGGTTGGGAGGCGCTCCGATAGCGCCTGCGAACCTTTCGGACCAACTGGATATGGAATGGTGCCCGGGACGGGACTCGAACCCGTAAGGCTTGCGCCGGCGGATTTTAAGTCCGCTATGGTTACCGATTTCATCACCCGGGCAGGGCCACGCCGGCGGGCGTGATCAGCTCAGCGCGGCTGCTCCGGCAGGACGATGTTGACCTCGAGCACGTCCATGTTGTCCTGCTTGTCGAGCTGGACCTTGATGTCGTCGGGGTTCACCGCGACGTATTTCGAGATTACCTCGATCAGCTCGCGCTGCAGCGCGGGCAGAAAGTCGGCGGCCGGGGAGTTGCCTGCACGTTCGTGAGCGATCAGCAGCGACAGGCGGTTCTTGGCGATTTCCGCAGTCTTTTTCTTTTCGCCGAAAAGGCGGGAAAGGAAGGACATGTCACTTGCCTCCGAACAGGCGCTTGATCAAGCCGGGCTTTTCGTAGTTGACGAAGCGCAGCGGACGTTCTTCGCCGAGGAAGCGGGCGACGACGTCGGCATAGGCTTCGGCGACGTCGGTGCCCTTGAGGTGGATTGCCGGCGTGCCCTGGTTGGAAGCGTGCAGCACCGATTCCGATTCGGGAATGACGCCGATCAGCGGCACGCGCAGCAGTTCCTGCACGTCCTTGTACGACAGCATTTCGCCTTCGTCGACGCGCTTGGGCGAGTAGCGGGTGATGAGCAGGTGTTCCTTGACCGGCTCGCCGCCGTCGCGCGCACGCTTGGACTTGCTCTGCAGGATGCCGAGGATGCGGTCGGAGTCGCGCACCGAGGAGACTTCGGGGTTGCTCGTGACGACCGCCTCGTCGGCGAAGGTCAGCGCCATCACCGCGCCGCGCTCGATGCCGGCGGGGGAGTCGCAGACGACGTAGTCGAAGCCCATGTGCTGCAGTTCTTCCAGCACCTTCTCGACGCCTTCCTCGGTCAGCGCGTCCTTGTCGCGGGTCTGCGACGCCGGCAGGATGAACAGGTTCTCGCAATGCTTGTCCTTGATCAGCGCCTGGTTCAGGCGCGCTTCGCCGTTGACGACGTTGACCAGGTCATACACCACGCGGCGTTCGCAGCCCATGATGAGGTCGAGGTTGCGCAGGCCGACGTCGAAGTCGATCACCGCGGTCTTGTAGCCGCGCAGGGCGAGGCCGGAAGCGAATGCCGCACTGGTGGTGGTCTTGCCCACGCCGCCCTTGCCCGACGTTATCACGATGACTTTCACGGTTTCCCCTTGTTCTGCTGTGTGGCTGCGTTCAGATGGGCTGCAGCGCTTCGATGTTGAGAGTGTTCTCGGTGCCGCTCAGGCGCACCTGGGCCGCACGGCCGGCGATGGTCTCGGGAATGCCGCGCTCGAAGGTGCGGAACACGCCGGCGATGGAAACCAGTTCCGGGCCGAAATTGCTGGTGATGATACGGGCCCGGTCGTCGCCCTGGGCGCCGGCGATGGCACGTCCGCGCAACGGGCCGTAACAATGGATGCTGCCATCGGCGATGACTTCGGCGCCGGGGCTGACGCCGCCCACCAGCACCAGGTCGGCGCCGCGTGCATAGATCTGCTGGCCGGAGCGCAAGGGGCGGTCGATGAACATGGTCGACGCCGTTGCCGGCTGCGGCGAAGGGGCTGGTGCCTGGGGCGCTGCCGCAGGCGGTTCGGGTGTGCGCGCCGGTGCAGGCGTTTCTATCTGCCGCGGGTTGCCGGTGACCGCTTCATCGAGTTGAGCCAGACCTGCGCGGCGGGCGCCTTCCCCATGTTCCGGCGGCAGGTTGAAGACGCCGATCGGTTGCAGGCGGTAGCGGCGCATCAATGAATTCAAGCCCGCCCAGTCGATCGACGACGGCACTTCGGCCAGTGCGGCAAAGTCGAGGATCACCGCTTCGCCATTGAAGAAATCAGGCATGCCGCCGAACATCTTGTGCAGGGCGTCCGCCAAGGCGGGCGGTTCGGTGGCCTGCAGCACGGCGACGGTCGCGCCGAGCGTGGTGTTGCGGAACTGGACAGGCGCGGAGGCGGACATGGATGGAAGCTTCTTCAAAATCAAGGAAGTGTACTGATCGACGTGCGATCGGGCAAGGCCGAAGCAGGGGGGCCAGAAATGAAAGCGCGCATGCGCCCGCAGCCCGCGCCGAGCCTGGATCGGCGCGGGGGAGCGCCTCAGTGCAGCGTGCGTGCCTGGAACAAGGCGTCCACTTCGGCTGCGCCGAAGCGGTAGGTGTGATTCGACAGATCGTCGTGTACGACGATCTCGCCATGTTCGGCCAGCAGGCTGCGCACTTCTTCCTCGCCCAGGCTCAGCAGCATGGTGGCGACCTTGTCCGGGTCGGCTGGCCAGTCGTGCGTGACGGCGCGGGCCTCGAACAGGCGCACGTTCTCTTCGGCGAACAGGCGGCGCAGGATGTCGGCGGCGTCGAGGCCGAGCAGTTCGTCGCCGCGCACGGTGGCGGCAAGCTGCTGCACCCGCGACCAGCCGTCGAGGTCCTTCAGATCCGCGCCCGGCAGCTTCTGCACGAACAGCGCGGTGGCGGCATCCGCGCCGCAGGCCAGCCACAGCCCCGCGGGCTGCTGCTCGGACTGGGCAAGGTAGTGCTCGAAGACTTCGGCGATACTGTCGCCTTCGAGCGGCACCAGGCTCTGGTAGGGCTGGTCCAGGCCGGGGATGTCGAGCGACAACTGCAGGCGGCCGTCGCCGACCAGTTCGGCGAGGCTGCCATCGGCCGGCGCGCCTTCGGATTTGGCGTAGCCGCGCAGGTTCAGCGTCTCTGCGCAGTCGACCACCAGCAGGCTGACCGGGCCGTGGCCGCTGACCTGGAAGGTGAGCCGGCCGGGTTGCTTGAGGTTGCCGGTGATCACCACCGAGACCGCGGCCATTTCGCCGAGCAGGCGGGCGACGGCCGCCGGATAGCCGCGTTCGGCCTGCATCGCCTGCCAGACGTCGGTCAGGCGCACGACGGCGCCGCGGATGTCGAGCTCTTCCAGCAGAAAGCGCTGGACGTAGCTGGAGGGGAGGGAGGTGCTCATCGGGCGGCTCCGGTGAAAGCGGTGGCGTAGTGTTCCGGGTCGAAGCCGACGAGCAGTTCGCCGCTGGCGGTTTCGATCACCGGGCGGCGAATCAGGCTGGTGTTCGCCTGCATCAGTGCGATGGCGTCTTCGGTCGAGGCAATGGCCTGCTGTTCGGGCGACAGCTTGCGCCAAGTGGTGCCGCGCTTGTTGACCAGCGCCTCCCAGCCGAGTTTGTCGCACCAGCGCGTCAGCGTGGTGGTATCGATGCCCGCCTTCTTGTAGTCGTGGAAGTCGCAGGCGATGGCCGCGGCGTCGAGCCAGGCGAAGGCCTTTTTCATCGTGTCGCAGTTCTTGATGCCGTAGATCGCGGGCTTCATGCGGACATGCTCCTGTTACTTGTTGCCACGCGCGCGGGCAAAGGCTTCGGCCAGCGCGTTGCCTGCGGCGGGCTTGTCCTGGCCGTGGCGCGCTGTGGACGAGGTGCGCGCATTGCCGCCGCTGCGGCGGTCGTCACCGCGGCGCTCTCCGCGGCCGGCGCCGTCATTGCGCCTGGGCGCAGCTTCGTCGCCCAGCCGCATCGTCAGCGCGATGCGGTGGCGGGGAATGTCCACTTCCAGCACCTTGACCTTCACCACCTGTCCGGCCTTGACCACGCTGTGCGGGTCCTTGACGAAAGTGTTCGACAGCGCGGAGATATGCACCAGCCCATCCTGATGCACGCCGATGTCGACGAAGGCGCCGAAGTTGGTGACGTTGGTGACCACGCCTTCGAGCAGCATGCCGGGCTGCAGGTCCTTGAGCGTCTCCACGCCTTCGCGGAAGCTGGCGGTGCGGAATTCGGGGCGCGGGTCGCGGCCGGGTTTCTCCAGTTCGCCGAGGATGTCCTGCACCGTCGGCAGGCCGAAGCGCTCGTCGGTGAATTCCGCTGCTTTCAAGCTCTTGAGGATGCTGCCGTTGCCCATCAGCTCGCGCACGCTCTTCTGCACCCTGGCGAGGATGCGTTCGACCACCGGGTAGGCTTCCGGGTGTACCGACGAGGCGTCGAGCGGATCGTCGCCGCTGGGGATGCGCAGGAAGCCGGCGGCCTGCTCGAAAGTCTTGGGGCCGAGGCGGGGCACGTCCTTCAGCGCGGCGCGGCTGCGGAACGGGCCCTTGGCGTTGCGGTATTCGACGATGTTGCCGGCGAGCGTGGCGTTCAGCCCGGAGATGCGGGCGAGCAGCGGCGCCGAGGCGGTGTTCACATCCACGCCGACCGCGTTCACGCAGTCCTCGACCACCGCGTCCAGGCTCTTCGCCAGGCGGCCCTGGTTGACGTCGTGCTGGTACTGGCCGACGCCGATCGATTTGGGATCGATCTTGACCAGTTCGGCCAGCGGATCCTGCAGGCGGCGGGCGATGGACACCGCGCCGCGCAGGCTGACGTCCAGATCGGGAAACTCGCGTGCCGCCAGCTCCGAGGCCGAATACACCGAGGCACCGGCTTCCGACACCACGATCTTGGTCAGTGGCAGCCCGGCGTGCCGCTTCATCAACTCGGCGACCAGCGCATCGGTTTCGCGCGAGGCGGTGCCGTTGCCGATGGCGATCAGTTCTACCGCATGCTTCTTCGCCAGCGCGGCGATCGTGGCGATGGCGGATTCGCGGTCGCGGCGCGGCTCGAAGGGATAGACCGTGGCGGTATCCACCAGCTTGCCGGTGGCATCGACCACCGCGACCTTGACGCCGGTGCGGATGCCGGGATCGAGCCCGATGGTGGCGCGCGTGCCGGCCGGCGCGGCGAGCAGCAGGTCCTTCAGGTTGCGGGCGAAGACGCGGATCGCCTCTTCCTCGGCGCGGTCGCGCAGCTCGCCCATCAGTTCCAGTTCGAGGTGGATGGAGATTTTCACGCTCCACGCCCAGCGCACGGTGTCGGCCAGCCAGCGGTCGGCCGGGCGGCCCTGGTTGCGGATGCCGAAGCGGGCGGCGATGCGGCCTTCGCAGGGGTGGGGCGCATCGGCGTCGGCGCGCTCCACGTCCAGCGCCAGGCGCAGCACGCCTTCGTTGCGGCCGCGCAGCAGGGCCAGCGCGCGGTGCGAAGGCATCGTGGCGATGGCTTCCTGGAAGTCGAACCAGTCGCGGAACTTGGCGCCGTCGTTCTCCTTGCCTTCGATCACCGACGAACGCACCTGGCCGTGCTCGTGCAGATAGCCGCGCAGTTCGCCCAGCAGCGCGGCGTCTTCGGCGAAGGTTTCCATCAGGATCTGGCGCGCGCCGTCGAGCACCGCCTTGGCGTCGGCGAAGCCGGCGTCGGCATTGATGTACTTGGCGGCTTCATCCTCGGGCGTCAGCGCCGGATCGGCGAGCAGGGCTTCGGCCAGCGGCCCGATGCCGGCTTCGCGGGCGATCTGGGCCTTGGTGCGGCGCTTGGGCTTGTAGGGCAGGTAGAGGTCTTCGAGGCGCTGCTTGGTGTCGGCATGTTCGACTTCGGCGCGCAGTTCGGCCGTCAGCTTGCCCTGCTCCTCGATCGAGGCCAGCACCGTGGCGCGGCGGTCTTCGAGTTCGCGCAGGTAGCCGAGGCGTTCTTCCAGCGTGCGCAACTGGGTGTCGTCCAGCCCGCCGGTGGCTTCCTTGCGGTAGCGGGCGACGAAGGGCACGGTGGCGCCGTCGTCGAGCAACTGGACCGCGGCAATGACCTGGCGCGGGGAGACGCCGATTTCGTCGGCAATGCGGTGTTCGATGGGTGGCAGCATGGCATACGCCCCGGCGGGCGGGGAAGAAACGTAAACGGGGCGGCGATGGTGCTATAGATTGCGCCGTGGAGGCAAGGCTTGCTGCTGCGGCGTGTGGGCCGGAGGAGGGCTGCTTCAGATAGGTGGCGGTGCGCAAAGCATTGGCCAGCCCCGTTTCCAGTGCATCGGGATCAGAATGCGTATTTCAGGCTGATACTCGTACTGCGCGGTTCGCCCCAGCTGTAGTTGCTGTCGAAGATGGTGTAGTACTTCTCGTCCAGCAGATTGTTGATGGCAAGCATGGCCGACATGTGCCGATTGATCTGGTAGTGGGCTGTCGCGTCGACCAGCCAGTACCCTTCGACAATGTGTTTGGCCTTGCCTAGCGCAGGGTGGTTGACCCTGCTCCAGGTGTCATCCTGCCAGCGTGCGCCGCCACCCAGCGTCAGGCCCCTGAGTTTGCCGCTCAGCTTGTAACTGGTGTACAGGCTGAATTGTTTCTCGGGGGCCAGGGTGGAGACGCGTTCTCCGTTGAGGCGCGGTTTCTGCTGGCGCCCACCGAAGAAGGCACCTTTCAAACCGATCTCGGTGTTGTTGCCCTCCAGCGGATCGAGCGTGCGGCCCTGCTCGTTCTGCGCGGATTGAGGCTTGAAGATGCTGGTGTGGCTGCCATACAGCGAGAGTTGCCTGTTCAGGTCATAGACCACACCCAGGTAGGGGACGACGACCTCGGATTTCTTCAGGTCTTCCTTCTCGTAATCGGCGACGCGGCTGCCGACCAGCAGCTTGAGGTCGTCGCGCAGATTGAGGCGGGTGGCAAGGTAGAAGCCCTGTTCCCGCGTGGTTTCGTCCTTGCCTTTGGTGCGTGACCAGTTCGGTTCCGGATGACTGCCGTTCCACTCGTAGAAATCCGCGATGGCGGTGGCGCCGGCCCATTGCCCTTCATTGGTCCATTTGAGCCTGGACGTACTGCCGCCGACCACCAGTTCATGCTTGCGCCCGAACAGGCTGAACGGCCCGCTGGTGTAAAGATCGGCGGCGTTGCTGACGGTCTTGCCGGCGTAGCTGCCCAGCCACAGGCTGGTACCGGCACCGGTGGCCGGATCGGGGAAGCCGCTGCCGATCGAGCCCATCCGGTTGTCGTAGCCGTTGATCTGGTGGTTCAGTTTCAGCTTGGCGACCCAATCGTTGTCGAAATAATGCTCCAGTGTCGCGAAGGCCGTGCGGGTGTATTGCTCCCAACTGCTCCAGCGGGCCGCAAGGTTGAAGGAGCGCGATGTCTTGTTGAAATCGCCGTTGCTGTCGTAGACCGGAATTCCGCCCCAGGTACTGCCCTTGGGATCGTTGTTCTGATAGTCGGCGCCCACGGCGAGCAGGGTGTCCTGCGCCAGGTCGGCGGCCTGCGCGGAATCGCCGGGCACCCCTTGCAGACCTGGACGAACTCGAGCAGTCCGATGCTGCTCGGCCAAGCAAGGGGATGCGATTGGCACTGGTGCTACAGCGCTACCAGCGTCTGCCTGCCCCACCAGCTTTTGCCTGCGGCGAGCTGCAACGGCTGCCGTGCGGCCGCGGCTTCGATGCAGAGCATGCGGCGGAAGGCGTCGTCGGGCAGGTCGGCGATGGCGGCGCTGCGCTCGACCCAGGGGTTCCACACGGCGACGTCGACGAAGCCGTCGGCGTTGTTGATGCCCAGGCTGCGATCGTATTCGCGCAGCAGCAGGGGGCGCTCGACGCCGTGGTAGACGCGGTCGGTCTCGGCCTCGATCAGCAGCACGTCGCCGCTGTCGCGCCCGATGCGGTTGGCGTCCGCCTTGTCGCGGTAGCTGTATCCGTGCAGGCCTTCGACGCGGGTTTCCTCGACTTCGCGTACCGCCAGATAGGTGTGCAGCGCGGCGGTGAAGTCGAAGCCCTCGCCGCCGGTATTGGTGACTTCGAATTCGAGGTCGAGCCGGGCGTCTTCCACCAGGACGCTCAGTTCGGCCGTGAAAGCATGGGGCCACAGGGCGCGGGTCGCGTCGTCGTCGCGCAGCCCGAGAGTGGCGAGCGCATAGCCCTCGCCGCTGCGTTCGTTCAGCACCGACCAGTTCGCCGTGCGGGCGAAGCCGTGCTGCGGCAGCGGGCCGAGGTCGGCGAACTGCGGAAAGCAGACCGGGATGCCGCCGCGGATCGGCGTGCTGCCGTCGAAGCGTGCGGCGGGACTCAGGTACAGGCGTTCCTGCCCGCCGGGCGGAGTCCAGGACAGCACCTGGCCGCCGAACAGGCTCACCACCGCGCTGGCGCCGTTGCCGGCGCCCAGTCGCAGCGCCGGCAGGCCCTTGAAGTCGATGCGTTCGATGCCTGCTGCCATCGCCATCAGTCCTGCAGCGACAGCACGCCGAGCTTGACGGTGTTGTCCTCGGGGTCGTTGCTGAGCACGAAGCCGAGCTTCTGCACGAACTTGAGCATGCGCTCGTTGTTCGACAGGAACACGCCGTTCATGTAGGCGATGCCGCGGCTGCGCGCGGTCTCGATCAGCACGCCCATCAGCTTGCGCGCCAGGCCGCGGTGCTGCCAGTCGTCGGCGACCACGACGGCGAACTCGCAGGACTCGCCGTCCGGGTTGACCGCGTAGCGGCAGACGCCGATTTCCTTCTCCGCGCCATCGACTTCGAGCGTGGCGACGAAGGCCATTTCGCGGTCGTAGTCGATCTGCGTCAGGCGTGCGACCATCGCCGGCGGCAGTTCGCGCATGGTGTTCATGAAGCGGTAGTACTTGGTCTCGGACGACAGGTTGCGCACGAATTCGACTTCGAGGTCGGCGTCTTCGGGCTTGATCGGACGGATCGTCACGGTGGTGCCGTCGGGCACGATCCAGGTCTGGGTCAGGTGCGAGGGGTAGGGGTGGATCGCCATGTGATCGTAGCGGTCCGCCGTCGGCGAGACGTTGTCCACGATGATGCTGGCGTCGACCGCGACTGCGCCGTTCTCGTCGACGATCAGCGGGTTGATTTCCATTTCGTTGATCCACGGCAGCTCGCAGACCATCTCCGACACCCGCAGCAGCACCAGTTCCAGCGCCGTCATGTCGATCGACGGCAGATGGCGGAACTCGCCCAGGCGGTGGTAGATCCGCGTCGAGCGGATCATGTCCTTGACCAGGTAGTTGTTGAGCGGCGGCAGGGCGACGGCGACGTCGCGGTTGGCCTCGACCAGGTTGCCGCCTTCGCCGAAAGTGATCACCGGGCCGAACACCGGGTCGCGCCTGACGCCGACGACCAGCTCGCGGCCGTTGCGCTTCTGGATCATCGGCTCGATGGCGATGCCGTTGATGACCGCGTCCGGCTGCACGCGCTTCACTTCGTCGAGGATCTCCTGATAGGTCGAGCGCACCGCCACCAGGCTGCGGATGTTCAGGCGCACGCCGCCGACGTCGGATTTGTGCACGATGCTCGGCGAGTCGATCTTCATCACCACCGGCAGGCCGATCTCGGCTGCGAGCACCATTGCCTCTGCCGCCGAGCGCGCCACCACGGTCTGTGCGATCGGGATGCGGAAGGCGGCCAGCAGCGCCTTCGACTCCATCTCGTTGAGCTTCTTGCGGCGCTCGGACAAGGCCATCTCGATCACCAGCCGGGCGCTCTCGATCGAGGGCGGGCTCAGGTGCGACAGCGAGGACGGCGTCTGCATCAGCAGCTTCTGGTTGCGGTAGTAGGCCGAGATGTGGCTGAACAGTTCGACCGCCGGTTCCGGCGTGCGGAAATGCGGGATGCCCGCGGCGCTGAACTTCTGGCGCGATTCGGTGACCAGCTCTTCGCCCATCCAGCAGGCGACCACCGGCTTGTCGGCGGTCTTTTCGATCTCGATCAGCGCGTCGGCGACGGCGCTCGGGTTGGTCATGCCCTGCGGCGTCAGCATCACCAGCACGCCATCGACGTTGGGGCCTTCCAGCGTGGCCTTCACCGCCTTGCCATAGCGTTCGGCGTCGGCGTCGCCCAGGATGTCGACCGGGTTGCCGCGCGACCAGTTGGCCGGCAGCACCGCGTTGAGCTTCTCCATCGTGCCTTCGGTGAACTCCGACAGCGGAATGCCGATGTCGGCCGCGCGGTCGGCAGCCATGATGCCCGGTCCGCCGCCGTTGGTGATCACCGCCAGGCGGTTGCCGCGCGGTCGGAAGTGCGAGAACAGCGCATTGGCCGCGGCGAAGAGCTGGCCGAGGTTGTACAGGCGGATCACGCCGGCGCGGCGCAGCGCGGCGTCGAACACCGCGTCGTCGCCGATCGGCGCCGCCGAATGCGACAGGATGGCGCGCGAGGCCTCGGGGTGGCGGCCGGCCTTGATCAGCAGCACCGGCTTGACCCGCGCCGCGCCGCGCAGAGCGCTCATGAAGCGGCGCGCGTCACGGATGCCTTCGACGTACAGGAAGATGCTCTCGGTGCGCGGGTCGGAAATCATGTATTCCAGCACGTCGCCGAAGTCGATGTCGGACGAGGTGCCCAGCGACACGACGGCCGAGAAACCGACGTTGTTGGGCTTGGCCCAGTCGAGGATCGCGGCACAGAGCGCGCCGGACTGGGAGATCAGGCCGATGCTGCCCTTTTGCGCGCAGGTGTGGGCGAAAGTGGCATTGAGGCCGAGTTGCGGGCGGATGATGCCCAGGCAGTTGGGGCCGAGCAGGCGGATGCGGTGGCGTTGCGCAGCGTCGACGGCCTGGCGTTCGAGCAGTGCGCCGCGCGGACCCGCTTCGGAAAAGCCGGCAGACAGCAGGATCGCGGCCTTGACGCCGGCACGCCCGCAGGCGTCAAGGATGGCCAGCACTTTTTCCGCGCGCACCGCGATCACCACCAGATCCAGGCGCTGGGGGACGTCCTCCACCGACTTGTAGCAGGCGATGCCGCGCACCGATTCGTGCTTGGGGTTGATGGCGAACAGCTTGCCCTTGTAGCCCGCGTCGAGCATGTTGCGGACCAGCACGTCGCCCAGCGAACCCTCGCGTTCGCTGGCACCGATGATCCCCACCGAGCGCGGTTCGAGAAGCGGAGTGAGGTAGTGCGTTTCTTTCATGGCTGCAACCTGTCTGGGTGAAATTGCCGGTGCATCCGCCTGTCGTTTCGGGCGTTTGCGGAATCAAGTGTATTGATCGCAGAATTATACTGCAGTGCACAAAATCCGTATCGCTGCCGACGATTAAAGCTTAAAACCTCGCGAAAGGGCGGGCACATCGTCACGCTTGCACCTCATCGTCCGAGCGTGAACAGGAAACGGCTGCCTTCGCCCGGCCTGGACTCGGCCCGGATCGAACCGTCGTGGCGCTGCACGATGCGCTGCACCGTCGCCAGACCGATCCCCGTACCCGGAAAAGCCTCGTCACCATGCATGCGGTAGAAGGGGCGGAACAGGTTGCCGGCGTGGCTCATGTCGAAGCCGACACCATTGTCGGAGACGCAGAACACGCGGCGACCATTGATGCGCTCGGCGCTCAGGGCAATTCGGGCCGGGGTGCAATGCGCGGTGAACTTCCAGGCATTTCGCAGCAGGTTGTCGAGCAGCGAGAAGCTCAGGGCGCGATCGGCGATGACATCGAGTCCTTCGGTGATCTCGATCTCGACTTCGCGCCCGGGCTCTTCGGCCTGCAGCTCCTCGACGATCTGGTGGGCGAGTTCCGACAGGCTGAAGCTTTCCTTCCGCAGCGGCTGCCGCGCCAGCAGGGCGAGATTGATCAGCGCGTCGATCAGGTTCGCCATGCGTTCGGTCGCTTTGCGAATGCGCGAAAGATGCGCGAAGGTATGCGCTTCGGCCTTGCCGTCGAGCTCGTCTTCGATGATGCGGGCGAAACCGTCGATGGCGCGCAGCGGCGCCCGCAGATCGTGTGAAACCGAATACGAGAAGGCTTCGAGTTCCCGGTTCGAAGCTTCGAGCTCGGCGGTCCGCAGCCGCACGCGCGCCTCCAGATCCTGGTTGAGGTTGCGCAGGCTCAGTTCGGCCACCTTGCGCGAGGAGATGTCGTCCACCGTGCCGGTCAGGCCGCCTTCTCCCGGCTTGGTGTCCGGCGCCCGATGTGCGGTGATTTCGATCCAGCGGATTTCTCCGCTGCGGGTCCGAAGCCGGAATTCGCGCTCACAGTCGGCGCCTGCGCCGACGATCAGGTCACGGAACAGCTGTGCGGCCGTCTCGCGATCATCCGGATGAAGGAATTCGTGCAGCGGCTTGCCCAGGCTGGTCTCGACGTCGTGGCCGCTCAGTTCGCACCACACCTTGTTCAGGTAGATGAGCTTGCCCGTGCCATCGGTGCGGAAGATGACTTCGCTGACCGATTCGAGCATGTCGAGGTAGAGGGATTCCTTCGCGGAAGGAGCGGGCATTGTCCGTTCCCGCCGGGCGCCAGAGCTCGTCGATGCCGCCGCAGCCGACGCGGCGGGACGGGCACGCGCGCGCTGGCGACGGCCGAGAACGTATCCCGGCACCAGGCCGGCCAGCAGGTACAGCACGGGCCAGAGCCAGTCCTGCCCACCGGCAGGCCCGAGCAAGCTGTCGGACGCGAGCGACGCCGGGACGGCAAGCAATGGCGCGAGACCCGTTGCGATACGGGCCGGTGTCCTGATTGCCGCTGAGCTATCCTCGTCCGGAACGCGATCCATTGCCTTGTCGGAAACCACCGATGGGCCAGGCGGGCATGCTGGCGATGGCCTGAATCTATAGCACAGATTCGTTGCCCAATGCGGCGGCATGCCGGTCCGACCCGACGGTCATGGCGATCATCGTTGCTGCCGCAAGCGACGCCGGTGCATTCGGCGGCTGGCTGGTTAGAATGTTCAGCCCACGACCCCGCACGACTCACGACAACGGGAACAGTCCATGCACGATCTCCTGCACACCGCCGCGAGCACGCCTTCCAGCTGGGTGACGCGATTCGCGCCCTTGATCGCCTCGGGCGGCGCAATCCTGGATTACGCCTGCGGCAGCGGCCGCCATGCACGCTGGCTGGCGCAGCGCGGCTTCCGCGTCGAAGCGGTCGACCGCGACGGCATCGCGCTGCAGCTTCTGCAGGGCTTGCCCAAGGTCACCACCCGCGAGGCCGATCTCGAAGGCGAGGCATGGCCGTATGCCGGACGCCAGTTCGATGCCGTCGTCGTCACCAATTACCTTTGCCGCCCGTATTTCGGGCACTTGCTCACGGTGCTGCGGCCGGGCGGGGTGCTGATCTACGAGACCTTCATGCTCGGCAACGAGCGTTTCGGCAAGCCGAGCAATCCCGAATTCCTGCTGCGGCCGAACGAACTGCTCGAACGGCTGCGGGGCGACTGGACCATCGTCGCCTTCGAACAGGGCGAAGTGCAGTCGCCGCGCCCGGCCGCGGTGCAGCGGATATGCGCGGTGCGCGGGCATGCTGCGACCTTGGTGCTGCCTTAGAGGGTGTTTACAAAATAAAGTAGACTCCCCCCTTCACTGATCGAAGGAGCCAGTCCCATGGCCAGAACAGGACGTCCCCCGAAGATCCAGGCCGATGACGCGGAGCATCTGGTCGCCATCGTGCAATCGGATCGGACGGCCACGCTGGATGAGATTCGTCAGGAGTTCAGGCGGCGCACCGGCATCGACGTACATGAGCAGACGATCATCAAGACGTTGGGTAAGCTTGGCATTCGGCGTGTTTCCAGCGACAAGGCCGTTGTGACTACAAACAACGGAAAAACCCTACGCCTGATATTTCCGCAATGGGAAGGTGGAGATAATCCGCCATATTTTCTCGGATCGAAGATGCTGACTTGGCTTGCGCCCGAGGCAACTGGCCCAGTTGAGGAAGTGCCGGTAGATATTCCTACGGATACTCCCTTGACACCGGAAAACGACATGACAGGGCGAGCCTCGCTGAAAAAGTACATCCAGTCGGCTAAGGAAATCGTCAAGCGCCATCAACCGGACGCCATTGCGGTGCTGGGCGGAGACTGTTTAGTCTCTCTCGTACCTTTTGCCTGGTTGAGCGAACGCTACGGTGACAAGCTAGGCGTCCTCTGGATTGACTCACATCCCGACGTACAAACTCCGGCACAGTACAAGAACGCCCATGCCCATGTGCTTGGCGCGCTCATGGGTAATGGCGACCCCGATTTGACCAGTGCCGTCAAACATCCGATTCTCGCCAAAAACATCATGATCGCGGGCATCCATGATCCTCTGCCGTATGAAGCGAAGTTCATTGCCGATCACGGCATTCGCACTTGCTCACCTGAAGAAGTGCGCGCTGGCGCGGAGTCTGTGATCCAGTGGATAAGTGACAGTGGCATCGAGGTTTTGGCCATTCACCTCGATCTGGACGTGCTCGATCCCCAAAATTTCCGCTCGGTGCTGTTTGCTCGGCCTGGGCGGGGCGAGCATGACTTCGGCGATGTGGCCGAAGGAAAGCTCAATATTCCCGACGTTGTGAAGCTTATCGGACAAGTCACCTCACAAAAGCCAGCGGTCGGAATGTCCGTTGCCGAGCATCTTCCCTGGGATGCGCTGGCCCTCCAGGACATGCTTGCGAAACTGCCACTGATCAGCTCAGCGGCATCGGGGGCGCAGCCGAGGTAGCCGGGGCGGTGGCGGGCGAGTTCGGCGATGAAGTCTCCCAGGCGTGTGTTTTCCGCCAGCAGCAGGCCCTGGCTCCAGGCCTGGCGGGTGCTGTCGGCGGGTGAAGGGGCGCTGGCGCCATGGCTGCTCAGCAGGCTTTGTTCTCCGGCTTGCAGGATGAGTGCAGGGGTACCGGCTGCCTGAGGCTGCAGTTCGACCGCGCCTTCGAATACGGCGACCTGCGTGCCGGCTTCCTGCCGCAGGACGCTGAAACGGGTACCAAGGGCGTGCATGCGGCCATGAACGGTGTCGACGACGAGGGGCGGGGCGGCCGATGGGTGTCGTGTGCGGTCTGAATCAGTATCTCGCCGCGATGCAGGCGGATGCGGCGCTGCTGCGCGTCGTAATCGACATCCACGGCGCTGGCGGTGTTGAGCCAGATGCTGCCGCCGTCGGCAAGTGCGATGGTGCGCCGTTCGCCGGTAGCGGTCTTGTGGCTGGCGTTCCATTCGGCCCAGGGCGCCTGGCGGGCGAGCGTCCAGCCCAGCGTGCCGGTGCCGCAGAGCAGAAGCAGCATCTTGGCGGCACGTCGGCGCGTGAGTTGCCGTTCCGACGCAGCGTCGAGCGTGCGGCGGGCACCGGCCCTGTCGGGCGTGGGGAGATGGCTGAAGGCGCCGCAGATGCGCTCGACCTGCTGCCATGCGGCGCGGTGCCGGACATCGGCATCGCACCACGCTTGCCATGCCTGTCGCTGGGCCGGGTCGACGGAGGCGGCCCCGAGGATCGCGAACCATTCGTCGGCCTGTTGCAGTACCTGGAAATCGGGCGTTTCCGGCGTGTTGCCGCCATGGCCGCTTGCGGGGCTCACGGCGCCAGTCCCGATTGCAGGCAGTGGAGCATGGCCTGGGCCATGTACTTCTTGACCATGCGCTCGGAAACCCCCAGATGCCCGGCGATCTCGATGTAGCTCAGGCCGTCCAGCTGTGCCATCAGGAAAGCGCTGCGGGCCTTCGGGTTGAGGCGGTCGAGCAGCGCGCCGAGTTCGCATAGTGCTTCCAGCAGCAGGCTGCGTTCTTCCGGCGAGGGGGCAAGGGACTCGGGCCGGCTGGCTAGGGTTTCCAGCCAGGCGCGCTCGATTTCCAGGCGCCGCCAGTGGTTGACCACCAGCCCGTGGGCAACCGTGGCCAGATAGGCGCGCGGTTGGCGCAGGGGCTCGAGCGGCCTGCCGCGCTGTTCCTGGGTGAGCAGCCGCAGGAAGGTGTCCTGGGCCAGATCCGCGGCATGGTTCGAGCAGCCGAGTTTCTTGCGCAGCCAGGCGTGAAGCCAGCCGTGATGCTCGGTATAGAGATCGGCAATGGGGTGGGCTGGGGCGACAGGCACGGCGTGCTCCGGAAGTCGGGAACCCTTGATTGGTGCGAACAGGCACAAAGAGTATTGTTGATCAGTCTTATTTTCATTTCTCAGAATAGGAAGCGTCAATCGCATCTGCCGCAGGCTGCGGCGCGCCTTTTTCATGCCTAGTTGTAACAATAGGTAAGAAATGTCCGTTTTTCGCCGCCTCAAACGACATACCTTATGAGAGCGCAAAAGACGGCGGTGGAGGCTTGTCTCCGAGCCTGTCGTGCGAGCCCGTGGCCGTCCATGGCCCCTTCCTTTTCTTATCCTTATCGATGCACAGACAATTTTTCTTCCCATGCGGGTCTGCCCGTCATGCCTGGGGGCAGGCATGAAAGAGCATCTCCGCCAGTCGATGGCCTGGTTGCACACCTGGGTCGGCCTGGTGGCCGGCTGGTTGCTGTTTTTCGTCTTCGTGACCGGCACCGCCGGCTATTTCCAGTACGAGATCACCCGCTGGATGCAGCCGGAGCGCGCCATGGAACCGGACAGGCCGGGAGAAGGCGCCACGACCGGGCATATGCTCGAACTCGCGCTGCAACGCCTGGAGCAGATGGCCCCGGTGGCCGCGAGCTGGCGCATCACCCTGCCGCACGAAGCGATGGCGCCGCGCGAATGGCGCGGCCTCGAAATCCGCTGGGAAGAGATGCCTTTGCCGGGCCACGAGTGGGGCGCGAGCGGCAGCGAGAAGCTCGACCCCGTCTCCGGTGCGCTGCTGCCCGCAGGCCCCGAACCGCGCGAAACCGCGGGCGGCCGTGGCCTGTACCGGATGCATTACGCGCTGCATTACATGTCTTACGACTGGGCCATCCGCATCGTCGGCATCGCCACGATGCTGATGCTGCTGGCGATCGTCAGCGGGGTGATCACGCACAAGAAGATCTTCAAGGATTTCTTCACCTTCCGGCCGGGCAAAGGGCAGCGAAGCTGGCTGGATGCGCACAACGCGGTGAGCGTGATGGCGCTGCCTTTCTTCCTGATGATCACCTACAGCGGGCTGGTGTTCTTCCTGTTCGCCTACATGCCGGCCGGGCGCGATCTGCTGTACGGCACCGGCCCGGCGGAGCAGACGGCGTACTACGACGCGCTGTTCGAGCGCGGCGAACACAAGCATGAACCGATCGGCAGGCCGGCCGTGCCGCTGGTGCCGCTGCTTGCGCAGGCGGAGGCGGAATGGGGGGCGGGCAAGGTGGCTTCGGTGACCATCGAGCGCCACGAGGGCGAGCCGCCCGAAATCCTCGTTTCCCGGATTCCCGGCGGCAGTCTGGACTTCTGGAACCCGGCCATGCTGCGGTTTCATGCGGAGACGGGAGAGCTGCTCGAGCCGGAGCCCCGGCCCGGTGGCTCGGCGGCAAAGACGCAGCGGGTGATCTTCAACCTGCACGAAGGCCTGTTCGCCGACATATGGGGGCGCTGGTTGTATTTCATCGCCGGGCTGCTGGGCTGCGCCATGATCGGCACCGGGCTGGTGCTGTGGAGCGTCAAGCGGCGCAGGCACCACCTGGGCAGCGGCCGTGAAGGCGCCGAGCACTTCGGCGTGCGGCTGGTCGAGGCGCTCAACGTCGCCACCATTGCCGGCCTGCCGGTGGCGGTAGCAGCCTATTTCTGGGCGAACCGCCTGCTGCCGGTCGACATCGCGGATCGCGCGACCTGGGAGTTTCATTGCCTGTTCGCAGTGTGGCTGGGAAGCTTGTTCTATGCGCTGGCGCGGCCGCTTGCCCGCGCCTGGGTCGAACTGCTGTGGGGCGCCTGCGCGGCCTATGCGCTGGTACCGGTGATCAACGCCCTGACGACGGATCGCCATCTGGGCCAGACCTTGCCGGCCGGCGATTGGGTGCTGGCAGGCTTCGACCTGACGATGTGGGCGCTGGCCGCGATGTTCGCCTGCACGGCCATCAAGGTGCGGCGCCGGCTGACCCCTGCGGACCAGGCCGTGCGGGCTGCGGCGGGCGCCATGCCCAAGAAGGGGGTGGCATGAAGAAGGAAAGCACCTTGACGCCGGCCTATCGCTGGTCGGTGGCGTCCCGCGTGGCTGCTGCCGCGCTGGGGGGCTATGCGCTCACTTCTGCCGCCACCGTGCTGCTGTCACTGCTGTGGCCAGCACCGCGGGCGCAAGCCGTGCTGTGGGCAACGATGATCAGCTTCACGGTATACACCGTGGCGGTGATCTGGGCCGTCCACACGCGCAGCGCCGGCCGTGCCTGGGCAGGCATGGTGGCCGGCACAGTGCTGCTGTCCGGAATCGCCTGGCTGCTCTGGCTGGCGGAGCAGGGAGGTGGCGCATGAACGTCGTGTCGAACTTGAGCGGGATGCATCTGGGCATTCTGCTGCTGAGCGGGCTGGGCTTCTTCGCGCTGGCTTTCGCCACTGAGCGCCATGGCAAGCATCTGCTCGGCAGGCTGCCTGCACCGCATTGGCGGCGCATGGCACGGGCGCTGGGCTGGCTGTTGCTGGCGGTCGCGCTGGCGCTGGGCATCGCTGCGCTGGGCAGCGGCGTGGGCATCACGCTGTGGCTGGGCTGGCTGAGCGTTGCTGCGCTGGCCTGGGTGTTCGCCTTCCCCAAGTGGCCCTGGCAACCGCCTGTGCGCGAACGCGCCGAACGCGGTAGCGCGAAGCCTGGGCCGGCCGAGGCGGATGCCATTCCCGAGCCACGCGCTCGCCGCTGGATTGCCGGCGGCCTGCTGGCGGCCACTGTCGCCGTGTTCTCGGCAGGCCTGGCCGGCGAGGAAGTCCAGTTGCTCAAGCGCCCTGACGCGATCCAGGGCAAGGTGGGGCCGTGGCAGTTCGCCTTTGCCGAGGCCCACCGCGACGAGCCGGAGGTGATGGAGATGGACGTTCCGATGAAGGAATTCCGCCTTCGCTTTTGCGAGGCCTGCGACGACGACATCCAGCGGGCCTACCTGAAGGTGAACAAGCCGCGCTCGGAGCGCGCTACCGGCATGGCTTTCATGGGGCAGCGCTGGGAGCGGCGGGTGGAAATTCCGCTGCCGTCCACGACACGGGCGGACAGCGAGCTGTGGCTCACCGTCGTCGGCAAGGACGGCAGCGTCCACCAGGCCGTGATGCGCATGGATCGGGTCTCTCCCGCCACCGTGGCCTGGTTCGATGAACAACGGAGCAAACATGCAAGACGCTGAACACTCGAGCGCCCGCTGGCTGCTGGCCCTCGGCCTGGCGCTGGGGTGCGCCGGGGCTGCTGCCCACGAACCGGTGGCCCGCTGCTTCCTGGTGGACGAGCACACCGTGCGCTGCCGGGGCGCGACCAACGACGGCGACGAAATGCCGGATTCGCGCATGGAAGTCATCGCCGTGGACGGCGGTGCGCTGCTCGAAGGCAAGCTGGGCGCGGATTCCACATGGACATTCAAGAAACCTGAACAGCCCTTCTACGTGCTGTTCGACATCGGCCCCGGTTTGCAGGTCACGGTCGAACAGGAAGAGATCACCGCGCCGCCGCCCGATCGGGTGCCGCGCTGGATGCGTACCCGGTAAAGACAGGAGAACTCATGCCGCAGTCCCGTTCCCCCCAACATCGCTTGCAAGAAGTACGACGACGTGCGCCACACGGCCACGCTCAGCTTCGAGGTTCCCCGCTGATGTCCGCCGGTGCTGCATCCGGGCTCGTCGCTCGCGGGGCGGAGCATGCTGGCCGAAGCCGGCTGGGCTGAAGCACAGGCGGCTGCTCAGGCCACACCCGGATCGCCCGTACCGCCTCGGGCGGGATCGAGCGCCAGTATCCGCTGCGCCAGCGCGTCGATGCCGGCTGGACTCAGGTCATCGGTTTCCAGCTGCGGCGCATCGCCGAACCCGGCGTAGTTGCCATGTTGCGAGCGGTGGTAGAGCGGATCGTAGTGCAGGTCGATGAATTCGCCGAACAGTTCGGGCAGGGCACGGGCCTCGGCCAATGCGTGCCAGTGCTCGATGGTCTTGCGGCTCTGCAACTGGGCGAGGCGGTCGATGTTGGCCCGCAGGCGGGCGATGTCGTCGCCGAGGTAGGCGTAGTCGTGCACCAGGAATTCCAGCCGCGCCTCGCGGCTGGCTTCGATGGCGATGCAGGGCGCACGGCGCATCGCGAGGATCAGCGGCTCGGGCACGAAGAGTGCACCGATCCTGCGGCTTTCGGCTTCGACATGCACCGGGCGTGCCGGATCGAGCGCCGCCATCCGCGCCCACAGCAGGGTTTCGAAGTGCTTCTGTGCGGGCTGCGGCCGGCCGGGCAGGGCGCCGAGCACCGAGCCCTTGTGAGCGGCCAGGTCTTCCAGGTCGAGCGTCTGCGCGCCGGCGTGCGCCAGCGCCTCCAGCACCCGCGTCTTGGCGCTGCCGGTGGGGCCGCAGACGACCCGCCAGCGCAGCGCCGAGGCGTAGTGCCCGATCTCGGAAATGACGTGGTGCCGAAACGCCTTGTAGCCGCCTTCCAGTTGATGGGCGTCCCAACCCACCATGCGCAGCCAGGTCGTGAATGAACCGCTGCGCTGTCCGCCGCGCCAGCAATACACCAGCGGCCGCCATTTTTTCGGTTTGTCCTTGAGATGGCCCTGGAGATGGCGGGCAATGTTCTCGGCGACCAGCGCACCGCCGAGCCGGCGGGCCTCGAAGGCGGACTGCTTGTACAGGGTGCCGACCACGATGCGCTGTTCGTCGTCCAGCACCGGCAGGTTGACCGCGCCGGGAATGCGATCCTCGGCGAATTCCGCCGGGCTGCGGGCATCGATGATCTCGTCAAAGCCGGATAGCTGTGCTACGGTCGCGACGCCTTTTCTCATGTTTTCGCAGGCACGTTTCCAATACTCCTTGCGCGCCCGCTGCTCCTCTTTCCGGCTATGAACGAAATCAAACTCACGCAATTTTCCCACGGCGGCGGCTGCGGCTGCAAAATCGCGCCCGGCGTACTGACCGAACTGCTTGCGGCGATGCCGGCCGGCCTGATGCCGCCCGAGCTGCTGGTGGGCACCGACACCTCGGACGATGCGGCAGTGTATCGGCTGAACGAGCGCCAGGCCGTGGTCGCCACCACCGATTTCTTCACGCCCATCGTCGACGATCCGCGCGACTTCGGCCGCATCGCCGCCACCAACGCGCTGTCCGATGTCTATGCGATGGGCGCCACGCCGATCTTCGCGCTGGCCGTCGTCGGCATGCCGCTCGACAAGCTGCCGCGCGAAGTCATTGGCGAGATCCTGCAGGGCGGAGCGGAAGTGTGCCGCGACGCCGGCATCCCCATCGCCGGCGGCCATTCGATCGACGTGCTCGAGCCGATCTACGGCCTCGTCGGCCTGGGTGTGGTCGATCCGGCCAAGGTCAAGACCAATGCCGGCGCGCGCGATGGCGACGTGCTGGTGCTGTCCAAGCCGCTCGGCATCGGCATCCTGTCGGCGGGGCTGAAGAAGGGGCTGCTGTCGCCGCAGGGCTATCAGCAGATGGTTCGCTGGACGACCACGCTGAACCGCGCCGGCACCGTGCTTGCCGAGCTGGACGGCGTGCATGCCGTCACCGACGTCACCGGCTTCGGCCTGGCCGGCCACCTGCTGGAAATGTGCCGCGGCGGCAAGCTGGGCGCGGAAGTGCGCATCGACGCGCTGCCGCTCATCGGCGAAGCCGCGGCGCTGGTCAGGGACGGCATCGCCACCGGCGCCTCGACGCGCAACTGGGCCAGCTACGGCAGCGGTGTGCGCTTGCCGGCGAGCGCGCCGGAATGGCAGCAAAAGCTCGTCACCGATCCGCAGACTTCGGGCGGTCTGCTGATCGCCTGTGACGAGCGCGCGCTGGACGCGGTGCAGGCTGCGATCGCCGACGCACAGGGCGAGTCCGGCACGGTGATCGGGCGGATGGTGGCGGGCGAAGCGATCGTGACGGTGGTCTGAGGCTGCGCTAGCGCTTGCCCAGCAATGGCTCCAGGCCGTTCCACACCGTATCCAGCACCAGCGGCTGCGCGTCGGCCGTGGGATGGATGCCGTCGGCGAGGAAGCGCTCGGGCTGGTCGGCGAAGCCTTCCATCAGGAAGGGAACGAGTGGCACCTGCTGGGCCTTGGCGACTTCGTCGAAAGCCTGGGCAAACCGGCGGGTGTAGGCGGGACCATAATTCGGTGGCATCTGCATGCCGATCAGCAGCACCCGGGCACCGGCTTCGCGGGATGCGGCGATCATCGCTTCGAGGTTCTCGGCCAGCAGTTGCGGCTTCAGGCCGCGCAGACCGTCGTTGGCGCCGAGTTCCAGGATGACGATGTCGGGCTTGTGGCGTTCGAGCGCGGCCGGCAGGCGCGAGCGGCCGCCGGCCGAAGTCTCGCCGGATACACTGGCATTGACGACGGTATGGTGGAACCCTTTTTCCTCCAGGCGCGTCTGCAACAGGGTGGGCCAGGCTTCGCCGGGCTTCAGGCCGTAGCCGGCGGACAGGCTGTCGCCCCACACCAGGATCGTCGCCGCCTGGGCGGCACTCATGAACAGCAGCATGACAAAGAAGGTAGCGATGGATCGCAGCGGCATTGAAATCTCCATTCCGGTCATCGAAGTCGAGCGCCTGTCGAAGCGCGTGAAGGTGGCCGACGGCGAGGGTGATCTGCACATTCTGCAGGATGTCGGCTTCGCTGTCGGCGCGGGCGAGTCGGTCGCCATCGTCGGCGCGTCGGGTTCGGGCAAATCGACGCTGCTGGGATTGCTCGCCGGGCTGGATGTTCCATCGGGCGGTTCGGTCAGGCTGCAGGGCACGGATTTCTTCGTCCTCGACGAAGATGCGCGCGCGGCGCTGCGCGGCGAGACCATCGGCTTCGTGTTCCAGTCCTTCCAGCTGCTGCCGGCGCTCACCGCGCTGGAGAACGTGATGCTGCCGCTGGAACTGGCCGGGGTGCCGCAGGCGCGCGAGGTGGCCACGCAATGGCTGCAGCGCGTCGGCCTGGAAAGCAGGCTGCGCCACTATCCCAAGCACCTGTCCGGCGGCGAGCAGCAGCGCGTCGCGCTGGCGCGGGCTTTCGCCCCCGATCCGCGCCTGCTGCTGGCCGACGAGCCGACCGGCAACCTCGACGCCGAAACCGGCCGCGCCATCATCGAACTGATGTTCGCGCTCAACCGCGAAGCCGGCACCACGCTGATTCTCGTCACCCACGACGAGTCGCTTGCGCGCCGCTGCGGGCGCGTGCTGCGGATGGATGCGGGGCGCTTGAGTGAGGCACAATGACCATTCAGGCCAAGGATGAGAAAGCAATGAATACCGACCTTGATCAGCGTATCAGCTTCAATCCTCGCCAATGCGGTGGGCAGCCCTGCATTCGCGGACTGCGGATTCGCGTGGCCGACGTTCTGGAAATGCTTGCCCAGGGAGTCGATCAGTCTGAAATCCTGACGGACTTCCCTGATCTGGAAGGCGCGGACATCCTGGCCTGCCTGCATTTCGCCGCCAAGCGCGCATCCATTGCGAGGCTGGCGGCGTGATTTTCTGGGTGGATGCCCAGTTGCCGCCCAGTCTTGCGCCATGGTTGTCCGAAGCCTTTGGTGTGGAAGCCTATTCGATGCGCTTTCTCGGATTACACGACGCAGAGGACGGGCATATCTTCGATCGAGCGCGAGATACAGGTGAAGTCGTGCTGATCAGCAAGGACAGCGATTTCATCGAATTGATTGCACAGCGCGGCCCCCCACCGCGACTGCTGTGGGTGACTTGTGGAAACCTGACCAATCGACGCTTGCGCGAAGTACTCGGACGCTTGTTTCTCGACGCCATCGTTTTGTTGAAGGCGGGCGAGCAAATCGTCGAACTCGGTGACGCCTAGGTCGATTCAGCCAAAAAGGTCGAGCACTCCATCCAGCCCACTGTGCTCGATGCAGCAGTCAGCCACCTGGCGCAGCGCCGGCTTGGGGTGGAAAGCGACGCCGAAGCCAGCAGCTTTCAACATCGGAATGTCGTTGGCGCCATCACCGGCAGCGATCACCTGCTGCGGCTGCAGGCCGAGCGCATCGCGGACGCGCAGCAGATGGTGCGCCTTGGCCTCGCCGTCGACGATCCCGCCCAGCACGCGGCCGGTCAGGCGGCCATCGGCCACCTCGAGCTCGTTGGCATGGGCGTGGTCGAAGCCCAGGCGCTGCTTCAGGCGTTCGGTGAAGTAGGTGAAGCCGCCGGACACCAGCATCGTGCGGATGCCGGCGCGCTGCATGCCTTTCATCAGCCGTTCAGCGCCGGGGTTCAGTTGCAGGCGATGGACGTAAACCTCTTCCAGCGCGCTTTCGGGCAAGCCGGCCAGCAGCGACACGCGGCGGGTCAGCGACTCGCGGAAATCGATCTCACCCTGCATCGCCGCTTCGGTGATCTCGGCGACCTGGGCTTTCAGGCCCTGCATGTCGGCAATCTCGTCGATGCATTCGATGTTGATCAGCGTCGAATCCATGTCGGTGACGAACAGGCCGAAGTCGCGCAATTGACGGCCGTCGGGCAGCCAGGCATGGTCCAGGCCGCCTGCGGCGCAGGTCTTCGCCAGGTCGGGATGGGCCTGGGCCGCGACCAGACGGAACGAGCGCGGTGTGATCTGCTCGATCTCGCGCGCGCCCGTCAGCTTGGCGACGTTCTTCAGCGCAATGCTGTCGACGTCCTCGGCCAGCACGACGAGATTCATGCGCGCGCTCCGCGCCTGCCGGCGACTTCGCGCAGCATCGCCGCCGCATTGCGGATCATCTCCTCGGTGGTGTCCCAGCCCACGCAGGCGTCGGTCACCGAGCAGCCGTACTTGAGCTGCGACAGGTCGGCGGGAATCGGCTGGTTGCCGGCTTCGATGTTGCTTTCGACCATCAGGCCGACCACCGACTCGTTGCCTTCGCGGATCTGGTGCATCACGTCCTTCATCACCAGCGGCTGGTATTGGGGCTTCTTCCAGGAGTTGGCGTGCGAGCAGTCGACGACGATGTTCTGCGGCAGTTTGGCCTTGGCCAGCGCCTGCTCGGCCAGCGACACCGACACCGTGTCGTAGTTCGGCCGGCCGCCGCCGCCACGCAGCACGACGTGGCCGTAGCGGTTGCCGCGGGTGCGGGTGATCGCCGACTGGCCGCGGCTGTTGATGCCGAGGAAGCTGTGCGGGCTGGCCGCCGAGATGATCGCGTTGATCGCCACGTCGAGGTCGCCGTCGGTGGCGTTCTTGAAACCGACCGGCGTCGACAGGCCCGAAGCCATCTCGCGGTGGGTCTGGGATTCGGAAGTCCGGGCGCCGATCGCGGTCCACGCAATCAGGTCGCCGTAGTACTGCGGCGCGATCGGGTCGAGTGCCTCGGTGGCGGTCGGCAGGCCGGTCTCGCAGACGTCGAGCAGGAATTTGCGCGCACGCTCCATGCCGACGTCGATGCGGAAGGAGTCATCCATGAAGGGATCGTTGATGAAACCCTTCCAGCCGGTCGAGGTGCGCGGCTTCTCGAAATACACCCGCATCACCAGCAGCAGCACGTCCGACACCTCGTCGGCCAGCGCCTTGAGCCGGCGCGCATAGTCGAGGCCGGCCACCGGGTCGTGGATCGAACACGGTCCGACGACGACGAAGACGCGCGGATCCTTGCGATCGAGGATGTCCATCAGCGCTCTGCGTCCGGCCACGACCGAAGCCGCGGCTTGCTCGGTGATCGGTACGCTGGCCTTGATCTCCTCCGGCGAGGGCATGTGATCGAAGGCGGCGATGTTGAGGTTTTCGGTCAGGGCGGCGGGCATTGCTGAGACTCCGGTGTACGGCAGGGACGGAAAACCATGAATTGTAACGCTCCATGGGCACCGTCTGAGACGGATTTCGTCGCGAACCTGCGTGTGGACGCCGAACCTGGCTTCATCCACGCGCCGGCTCCGGCATCATCCCCGGCTGGAAATCGCGCGTCCTGCCGCGATCAGCAGCGACAGCATGTTCTCCTTGTCTTCCTCGCCCTTCCATTGCGGACGGGCGATGCCGATGTTGATCGCGCCGACGACCTTGTTGCTCGAATCAGTGTGGCGACGCCCAGCGCGATGTCGCCGAGGTACATCTCGTCTTCCACATGGGAATAGCCCAGGTCGCGGATGGTGTCGCGCCGGGCATCATGCCCGGGGCGGCCTTACTGTTTCCCTTGCTTCCTTCTCACAGCCACTTCGCCTTCCTGAACCGCCAGTACAGCAGTCCGCCCAGCGCCGCGATCGTCGCCAGCGCCAGGGGGTAGCCGTACTCCCACTCCAGCTCGGGCATGTACTTGAAGTTCATGCCCCAGAGGCCGGCCAGCGCGGTGGCGACGGCGAAGATGCCGGCCCAGGCGGCGAGGCGCTTGCTGATCTCGGTCTGGTCGACGGTGACCAGCGCCAGGTTGACCTGGATGGCGGTGCCAATGGTGTCCCGGATGCCGTCGAGCGAGGCGTTGATGCGGACGAGGTGGTCGAAGACGTCGCGGAAGTAGTGCCGGCTCTTGCTGCAGAGGTCCGGCACGCGGCCGCTGTGGAGCTTGCTCGCGGCTTCCATCAGCGGGGCGACGGCGTGCTTGAGCAGCGTGACCTTGCGCTTGAGGCGGTACAGGCGGCGGATGTTGGAGCGTGCGGCGCCCTTGGTGAAGATGCGCTCTTCCAGCGCCTCGACCTCGGTCTCGAGCTTTTCGATGTGCGGGAAGTAGCGATCCACTACCGCGTCCATCAGCGCGTAGAGCACGTAGCCCGGTCCCTTGGCCAGCATCCGGGGGTCGCGTTCGCAGCGGGCGCGCACGCCGGCGAAATCGCGCGGGCTGTCGTTGCGTACCGACAGGATGTAGTTGGCGCCGACGAAGACGTGGACTTCGCCGACGTGCAGGCCGCCTTCACGCTCGTCGATCAGATGCATGACGGCGAACAGGCTGGAGCCGCCGTCGTCGCCGTCGTTGTATTCCTCGACCTTGGGCCGCTGGTGGCCGTGGTTGGCGTCCTCGACGGCCAGTTCGTGCAGGTCGAAGACGCCCTTCATCACCGCCAGCTCTTCCGGCGTCGCGTCTTTCAGCGCGACCCAGACGAAAGTGTCCGGCCGTGCCAGGTAGTCGCCGATGCGCTCGACCGGCAGCTCGGCGAGCTTGCGGCCGTGCTGGTAGGCGGTGCAGTTGATGAGCATGGCGGCCTCCGGTCGCTCAGGCTTTCACCGCGTCGAGCAGATCCTTCACGGCCTTGGCGCGGTCCTTCAGGTTCGGCAGGGCGATGCGGCGCACGAGCTTTTCCGGGCCGGCCATCTTGACGCTGCGGTCCTTCTGGATCAGGAAGATGACCTTGACCGGGTCGATCGGCGCGTCCTTGGCGAACTGCACGCTGATCTGAGCGTCGGAGGCGTCGAGCTTCTGTACCCCGTAGTCCTTGACGAGCATGCGCAGACGGTGGGTTTCGAGCAGCGCGGCGGTTTGCGGCGGAACTTCGCCGAAGCGGTCGATCAGTTCTTCCTGCAGTGCGCGCAGGTCCTCGTCGGTTTCGCAGTTGGCCAGGCGCTTGTACAGCGTCAGGCGTTCCTGTACGTCGGGGCAGTAGTCGGTGGGCAGCAGCGCCGGGGTGTGCAGGTTGATTTCGGACACCACTTCCAGCGGCTGGCTGAGGTCGGGTTCCTTGCCGGCCTGCAGGTCCTTGACCGCGCGCTTGAGCATTTCGGTGTAGAGACTGAAACCGACCTGCTGGATCTCGCCCGACTGGTTCTCGCCGAGCACTTCGCCGGCGCCGCGGATCTCCAGGTCGTGCATCGCCAGGTAGAAGCCGGAGCCGAGGTCTTCCATCATCGTGATCGCTTCCAGCCGCTTCTGCGCCTGGGCCGAGGGCTTGGCGCCGGGCTGGGTCAGCAGGTAGGCGTAGGCCTGGTGGTGGCTGCGGCCGACGCGGCCGCGCAGCTGGTGCAGCTGCGCCAGGCCGAAGCGATCGGCGCGGTTGATGATGATGGTGTTGGCTGTGGGGATGTTGATGCCGGTCTCGATGATGGTGGTGCACAGCAGCAGGTTGGCGCGCTGCTGGGTGAAGTCGCGCATCACGCGCTCCAGCTCGCGCTCGGGCAACTGGCCGTGGCCGACGACGATGCGTGCCTCGGGCAGCAGTTCCTCGAGGTCGTTGCGCATGTTCTCGATGGTGTCGACTTCGTTGTGCAGGAAGTACACCTGGCCGCCGCGCTTGAATTCGCGCAGCACCGCCTCGCGGATCGTGCCGCGGCTGGAGGGCTGCACGAAGGTCTTGATCGATAGCCGCTTCTGCGGCGCGGTGGCGATCACCGAGAACTCGCGCAGGCCTTCCATCGCCAGCCCCAGTGTGCGCGGGATCGGCGTCGCGGTCAGGGTCAGGATGTCGACTTCCGAGCGCAACTGCTTCAGCGTTTCCTTCTGGCGCACGCCGAAGCGGTGCTCCTCGTCGATGACGACCAGCCCCAGGCGCTTGAACTGCACGTCCTTCTGCAGCAGGCGGTGGGTGCCGATGATGATGTCGACCTTGCCTTCGGCCAGTTGCTGCAGGGCTTCGGCCTGTTCCTTGGCGGACTTGAAGCGCGACAGCTCGGCGATGCGCACCGGCCAGTCGGCGAAGCGGTCGGCGAAGGTCTGGTAGTGCTGCTCGGCGAGCAGGGTGGTGGGGCACAGCACGACCACCTGCTTGCCGTCCTGCACCGCGATGAAGGCGGCGCGCAGCGCGACTTCGGTCTTGCCGAAGCCGACGTCGCCGCACACCAGGCGGTCCATCGGCCGGCCGGACTTCATGTCGTTCACCACCGCGTCGATCGCGGACTGCTGGTCGAGCGTGGTCTCGAAACCGAAACCCTCGGCGAAGGCTTCGAGGTCGTGCTGCTGGAAGTCGAAGCGGTGGCCGGGACGGGCGGCGCGCTGGGCGTACAGCGCCAGCAGTTCGGCGGCGGTGTCGCGCACCTGCATCGCGGCCTTCTTCTTGGCCTTTTCCCACTGGCCGGAGCCGAGACGGTGCAGGTCGACCGCTTCCGGATCGGCGCCGGCGTAGCGGGTGATGACGTGCAGCTGCGACACCGGCACGTAGAGCTTGTCGCCGCCGTTGTATTCCAGGTGCAGGAATTCGGTGTCGCCTTCGCCGAGGTTCATGTGGATCAGGCCGAGGTAGCGGCCGATGCCGTGCGACACATGCACCACCGGGTCGCCGAGCTTGAGCTCGGACAGGTCGCGCAGCCAGCCTTCCATCGTCGCCGCCTTGCGGCTGTCGCGCCGCGTGCGGGTGCGGGCGGTGGCGGCATAGAGTTCGGCTTCGGTGACGATGGCCAGGCCGGCTTCGGGCAACATGAAGCCATTGGCGAGCGGCGATACGCCGAGTGCGAAGCGGACCTCGCCGTCGATGAAGGCGGCAAAATCCGTCATCGCCTCCGGCTTCAGGCCGTATTCGGCGAGATAGTCGGCCATCGTCTCGCGCCGCCCCGGCGAATCCGCCAGCAGCAGGATGCGGCCGCCGCGCTGGTACCAGTCGCCGGCCTGGAAGGCTTTCAGCTTGTGCAGCGGGTCGGTGGCCTTGCGCTCGACCGACAGCTCGGGCAGCGGCCGGGCGATGGCCTCGCCGCCTTCGGCACTGGCAGCGGCACCCAGCACGAGGCGGGGGCGCGCTTTCAGCGCGCCGAAGAAGTCCTCGTCGCTGAGGAAGAGCTGTTCCGGCGGCATCACCGGCCGGCTGCGGTCGCCTTTCAGCAGGTCGTGGCGCGAGCGGGTGTCGCGCCAGAACTCGGCGATCGCCGCCGGCACGTCGCGGTGCAGCAGCACCGTGGTGTCGGCAGGCAGGTAGTCGAGCAGCGTCGCGGTGTCGTCGAAGAACAGCGGCAGGTAGTATTCGATGCCGGCCGGGGCGATGCCGTTGGAGACGTCCTTGTAGATCGCCGCGCGGGTCGGGTCGCCTTCGAAGGTTTCGCGGAAGCGGCTGCGGAAGCGGCTGCGACCGGCATCGTCGAGCGGGAATTCGCGCGCCGGCAGCAGGCGGATCTCCGTGGTCGGATAGACGGTGCGCTGGGTGTCCGGATCGAAGGTCTTGATGCTCTCGACTTCATCGTCGAACAGGTCGATGCGGAAGGGCAGCGGCGAACCCATCGGATACAGATCGACCAGGCCGCCGCGCACCGAGAACTCTCCCGGGCTGACCACCTGGGTGACGTGGGCGTAGCCGGCCAGCGTCATCTGCGCCTTCAGCGCCTCGACGTCCAGGCGCTCGCCCTGCTTCAGGAAGAAGGTGTAGGCCGCCAGGTAGGATGGCGGCGCCATGCGGTACAGCGCGGTGGAAGCGGGCACCAGCACCACGTCGGCCTCGCCGCGGCTGATCGCGTACAGCGAGGACAGCCGCTCGGAGATCAGATCCTGGTGGGGCGAGAAGTTGTCGTAGGGCAGCGTCTCCCAGTCGGGCAGCAGGTGCAGCCGCAGTTCGGGTGCGACCCAGCGGATCTCGTCCTGCAGGCGCTGTGCGTCGAGCGGGTTGGCGGTGACGACGAGCAGCCGGCCGGCGCGTGCCGCCAGCGCGGCGACCGCCAGCGCATCGGCCGAGCCGGCGAAGGCGGGAAGCTCGAGGCGGGCGCCGGGCCTGGGCAGTGCACAGGCGGCGAGCAGGGGCAGCAGCGGATCGAGGGGGGAGCGGAGCTGGGAAGGGGGCTGAGAGGGGGGCATTGCACCGGTGTTGCGCATTCTGAAGACGCGATTATAGAGAGTGCCCGGGCGGCCGTTGCCCGCCGTCTTCTTCCTCCAGCGGGTTTTTCGTCATGGGCCGGCCATTGCCTGCCGCCATTACGTTGACGTTAACGTAATTTTCGACACATCATCCCGCGGACGACAAGAAGAAGGGTGGTGCATGATGTGCCGGCACGATCATGCGGCCCCCGCCCCCCAAGCCCAGGAGAACGATTCGAGTGCTTCACGACATCGACACCCGCGACCATTGGATCGAGGCCTGCGGCGCCCGCCTGTATGCACGTGAATGGTCGCCCCGCGGCTTGCCGCCCCCGCCGGGCCGCGATCGTACCCCGATCGTGCTGCTGCACGATTCGCTCGGCAGCGTGGAGCTGTGGCGGGATTTCCCCGCGGTGCTGTGTGCCGGCACCGGCCGGCGGGTGCTGGCCTACGACCGCCTCGGCTTCGGCCGCTCGGATGCGTGTTCGGGCAAGCTCCCACTGGACTTCATCGCGGCCGAGGCGGAGACGGGCTTCGCGGCGCTGCTGCGGCAGCTGGAGATCGGCCGTTTCATCCTGTTCGGCCACAGCGTCGGCGGCGGCATGGCGGTGAATTGCGCCGCGCGCCATGCCGATGATTGTGCGGCGCTCATTACCGAGTCGGCCCAGGCTTTCGTCGAGGATCGGACCGTCGCCGGCATCGAGGAAGCCCGCGAGCTGTTCAAGGACCCGGCGCAGCGCGAACGGCTGGCGAAATACCATGGCGACAAGGCGGAGTGGGTGCTGGATGCCTGGATCGGCACCTGGCTGAGCCCCGCGTTCGCGTCCTGGTCCTTGAGGCCGGTGCTGCCTCGGGTCGAGTGTCCGCTGCTCGCCATTCATGGCGCGGAGGATGAATACGGCAGTCCGTGCCATCCGGAGCTGATCGGCGAACTTGCCGGCGGTCCGGCACGTGTCGAGATCATGCCCGGCATACGGCATGTGCCTCACCGTGAATGCCCGGAGCAGGTGTTCAAACTGGTTTCGCGTTTTCTCGACGGCGTCGCCTGAAGGCGGCTTTCAACAATCCTGTACGTTCCCGAGGTTCCTCGCATGAGCAACTCCCTCCAGTCAGCAGTCGACGAAGTCATCAACAGCCGCTATTCCTGCCGCGCCTTCCTGCCGCGCGCCGTACCTCGGGAGACGATTGCCGAGATCCTCGCCGTGGCTTCGCGTGCGCCGTCCGGCACCAACATCCAGCCGTGGAAGGTCTGGGTCCTGACCGGGGAAACCAAGGCCAGGGTGTCCGACAAGATACTCGCCGTGTTCGACGATCCCGGCGAGGCCGCCACCCACGTCGAACCCTATATCTATTACCCCAGGGAGTGGGTGTCGCCCTACGTCGAGCGCCGCCGCCAGGTCGGCAGGCAGCTTTACAGCCTGTTGAACATCCAGAAAGGCGATGCGCAGCGCATGCACGAGCAGTTCGCCCGCAACTACAAGTTCTTCGATGCGCCGGTCGGCCTGATCTTCAGCGTCAACAGCATCATGGAGCAGGGCTCGTGGCTCGACAGCGGAATGCTGCTGCAGAACGTCATGCTGGCGGCAAAGGCGCGCGGGCTGGACACCTGCCCCCAGGTCGCACCGATCCAGTTCCATCGCATCATCAAGCAGGAACTCGGCATTCCCGACGGCGAAGTCCTGATCTGCGCGATGTCGATGGGGCATGCCGATCCGGATGCGCCGGAGAACGCCTTGCGCACGGAACGCATGGCGCTCGACGAGTGGGTCAGCTTCCGCGACTGAGGGGATGCCGGGCGCTCAGGTGGGCCAAGGCGACTGCCCGGTGCCGGTTTCGTCCGCCGGCGGGAGATGGGATGCCAGCCAGTCGCTGGCGGCCTGCGCGGCGTGCCGCTGCCGGTCGTGCTCGCCGGCAGCCGGCAGCGCCAGCCAGTCGCGCTCGCCCTGGAGCAGTGCGTAGGCGGATGCCAGCATCGGCGCATCCGGGCTTTCCGGCGCGACGACGAAGCGTGCCGGCGTGCGGACGGCACGCAGCGGGGCTGCGCCGGCGAGGTCGGGCCGTCCGCCGAGGCAGGTGATCGAGGTGAAGCTTTCCGGTGCGTTGACCGCCGCGCGGATCGCTGCGGCGCACCCGGTGCCGTCAGCGACGAGACCGAGCGGAAGGCGGTCGAGCAATGGCTGGTGGATGGCCCAATCCACCGCTGCGAGGATGCGTTCGGTGAGGCGCGGAATGTTGAAAGCGGCATCGGCATCGTGCAGCGCTTCGTCGCCGGTCAGCAGTTCGACCGTCATCGTCGCGAAGCCGGCGGCCTGCAGCGCCGGCTCCAGCGGCCCGGGTGCGCCGTCGAGCGGAGACTGGTCCAGCGAGCGGCCCGATGAATGGATGCGCAGCGCCAGCGCCCGCACGTCCGGCGCGTGGGCGAGCGTGCCGGCCAGCCAGTCGCCGTGCGCCGGGATGCTGAGCGGAGTGTGGCGCAGCTTCACGATGCGGGCTTCCCGTCGTCGGTGCGCCAGGTGCTGACGCCGTAGCGTGCCGCCATCAGTCCGTCCACCGGGCGTTCGAGCGGAATGCCGGCTTTCTCCTTGAGCGCGGCGAGGAACAGCTCCGGCCGTGGCAACTGGGCCCACATGTGCGGCAGCAGCGTGACGCCGCGGCAGCCGGCAAACAGCATCACGCCATCCTGCTGCGGGCGCAATTGGCGAAGCAGGCCGGCCTCGTCGGCAAAATCGATGAACTCCGGTTCGTCCAGCAGCGAGACCTCGATTTCCGACTGTGCGAATGCCGCCGCATCGAGCACCGGGAAGCGGGGATCCTGGCAGGCGGCGATCGCGTTGGCGATCACGTCGGCCGCCAGCGAGCGGGTGCGCCGCATGCTGCCGACGCTGCCGCGCAGTTCGCCCGCTACCGTCAGGGTGACGAAGGTGGCGCCACGTTCGGCGAGCGCGGGGTGGCCGTCGGGTGAGGGCGCGGGGCCGAGTCCGAGGTGGTGGGCGATGGCCTCGCGCGCCAGGCGCAGGAGTCGTGGGCCGACATCGGTGTCGGGCATGGCTTCGATCAGGGGCGGGGCGAGCGGCATGGCAGGAAAGGAGATGCGCGGATGGCGGGCCTCCGAATCATACCCCCAGGCCTCGCAGAATACGGCCCCGCGCCGTCAGGCGCGGTTAGAATGCGCGCCATGCAAAACACACAAGCCCGCCCCCGGGCCCGCCATTTCGCCATCGTGCCTGCCGCGGGCAGCGGCTCGCGCATGGGCGTTGCGCGGCCCAAGCAGTATCTGCCGCTGCTGGGCCGTCCGCTGATCCACCACGCCTTGTCGGTGCTGTGCGCTTCGCCCGACATCGACAAGGTCTTCGTCGTGCTGTCGGTGGATGATGCCGAGTGGTCGCGGCACGACTGGTCGGTGCTGGGCGGCAAGCTCGTGCCGCTGTTCTGCGGCGGTGCGACGCGTGCGGACAGCGTGCTCGGCGGCCTGCGTGCGATCTCGAAGGAGGCCGCGGCATCCGACTGGGTGCTGGTCCATGATGCTGCGCGGCCCTGCCTGGCGGCATGGCACATCGACAAGCTGGTGCGAGAACTGGCGCACGACGAAGTCGGTGGGCTGCTGGCGGTGCCGGTGGCCGACACGCTGAAACGGGCCGACGACCACCGCCACGTCGCCGCCACCGTGCCGCGCGACAGCCTGTGGCAGGCGCAGACGCCGCAGATGTTCCGCTACGTGATGCTGCGCCGGGCGCTGGAAGCGGCGTCCGACGTCACCGACGAGGCCAGCGCGATCGAAGCTGCCGGCCTGCGCCCCCGCCTGGTTCAGGGCGATGCCACCAATCTGAAAGTCACCTATCCGCTCGATCTGCACCTGGCCGAGTGGATTCTGCAGAACCGCGAAGGAGCCAGGCAATGAGCGTTCCGTTCCGCATCGGCCAGGGTTTCGACGTCCACGCCTTGGTGCCCGGCCGGCCGTTGATCATCGGCGGCGTGACGATTCCCTTCCCGCGCGGCCTGCTCGGCCATTCCGATGCCGACGTGCTGCTGCACGCCGTCACCGACGCCTTGCTGGGGGCGGCCGGCCTGGGCGACATCGGCAGGCTGTTTCCCGATACCGATCCACGGCATGCCGGTGCCGACAGCCGCGTGCTGCTGCGCGAAGCCTTCGCCCGCGTGCGTGCGGCGGGTTGGCAGGTGGTCAACATCGACGCCACCATCATCTGCGCCGCGCCGAAGATCATGCCCCATGCGCCGGCGATGGTCGCCAACATCGCCGCCGACCTCGACATGGACGCGAGCGCGATCAACATCAAGGGCAAGACCACCGAGAAGCTCGGCTTCGCCGGACGTGGAGAGGGGATCGCGACCCAGGTCGTGGCCTTGCTGGGGCGTGCAGAAGGACAGGCTGAAACCCGCGCCTGATTCCTTGGCCGAGTTGGCCGTCTCCGGGCTGAGCGGATGTAAACGGCTGCGGGGCCGCGTGTCTGGCACGCTGGCCCCGCGCTCTGCGTAACGGCGCCAGGCATCGCGCGCCTTGCGCCGTCGAGCCTCCTGGACGGAGGCTATCGGAAATGAATCGGAATGGTTCAGATCGAATCGAGTGGGATGTCGTATCCGCTCAAATGAATCCTCCTCCGAAAACGCCGTTCCTGCGGCATTACAGATAGATCGCCGAAGCGAGCCGCTGGCTCAGTTCCGGCTCGGTCGTCTTGGTGTAGTCCTTTTCGAAGCGGTCGCTGATCAATTGCGCCGTCGGGCCGTCGATCACGGTATTGAGTATGCCCATGAAAGCCGGCGGCGCGACCAGGATGGCGCGCTTGAAGGCGTTCGCCGCCCGCCCTTGGTACAGGGCCTGGGCAATCTCCTGGGCGAAGACCCTGGCTTCGTGCTGCTTCGGGAGTGTCTGTGGCTGCATCGATCCGCCACCGCCGTTGGCACCCATCGCGCCCGAGCGGTCGGTGACGAGTTCAGAGTTCTTCTGCCTGCTTTCCGGGTGGATCAGTTCCTTGACCAGCGTGAGCCCCTTGTTGGGGCCGAGATTCGCATACAGCTTCGCCAGGCTGGCGTTGGCAACCAAAATCCAGGTTATTGCCATGAGACGACCTCCGTTGCGTGAAAAGGATAGCGTACCGTGCCATGCACCAATGGGGTGCCGATGGAGCGGCACTCGTTCAGCTTAGTCACTCGTTTCGATCCTGCCAAATTCATTTCGTATCGCAGTATGGAAACGTGTTCCGATGAGCGGATCGCATCCCGCAAAGCACCGCCGGCCGTCCATGAAACCTTGCCTCGGGGCAGGCCTAGAAAATTCCCATCGCCAATCCCGACGCCATCGCTTCGCCGAGCTCTTCGGCGGCGTTCAGATGCCCGGCGGTGATTTCCTTGCGCGCGATCAGCGCTTCGGCGACCTGCTTCCAGCCGTAGCCGTTGGCGATGCGCCCGATCTCGCGCACCGCGCCGGTGCCGTCGTTGCCGGCGCTGACGAAGACGGCGTAGGGCAGGCCGACGAGCTTGCCTTCGCAGGGGTAGTAGGTACGGTCGAAGAAGTCCTTCAGCGCGCCGGACATGGTGCCGAAGTTCTCGGGCGTGCCGAGCAGCAGGCCGTCGCAGGCCAGCAGATCGTCGGTGCCGGCGTCGAAGGCGCGCATCAGCCGGGTGTCGACGCCATCGACGCGCCCGGCGCCGCGCAACACCGCTTCGGCCAGCATGCCGGTGTTGCCCGACTGGGTGTGATGCACGATCAGCAGGCGCTTGGCTGGTGCCATCCGCGTCCTCTCAGCAGGGCTTCCCGCTGGGCGGGGTCGACGCCATAGAACAGGGCGAGTTGAGCGTATACCTGCGGGAAGCGCTGCTGCAGCACATGGGGCGCCTCGAAGAACACTTCGGAAACGACGGCGAAGAACTCGCCCGGGTGCTCCGCACCATAGGGGTCGATGTCGGTTTCCGCGCCGCGGTCCACTTCGCCGCAGAAATCCTCGTAGGCCTGGCTGAAGGCCGCTGCCCAGGCCTGCCGGGACATGCCGGGCCGCAGCCGCGGCAGGCCGTCGACGCCGCCGTTCTCCATGTCGAGCTTGTGGGCGAACTCGTGGATCACGACATTGACGCCTGCCGGCTGCCCTTCGCCGCCGAACCAGGACAGCAGCACCGGCCCGCCTTCCCAGGCTTCGCCCAGCACCTCGTCCTCGTATTCGTGCAGCACGCCGGCCTCGTCGTACTCGCGCCGGGGAATGAGGAAATCGCCCGGATAGACGATCACGCCGACCCAGTCGCGGTAGGCCTGCAGGCCGATGTTCAGTACCGGCAGGCAGGCCTGCAGCGCGATGCAGAGCAGGATGTCGTCGTTCAGTTCGAGTCCGTTGGCGCCGTGAAACTGCTTGCCGGCGAGAAATTCCAGCGCCATCCGGCGCAGGCGGGGCCGGTCGTCCGGGTCGAGGTAATCGAGGAAGGGCAGCCAGGCCTCGACTCGCGCCCACTGGCTGTCGGGAACCGAAGTCGGCGGGGTGGCCAGGCCGAGCCAGCGGCGGATGCGTTCGAACATGGGATCAGCTCGAGGATTTGCGCGTGGTCAGGAAAATGCCGGCGAACACCAGCGCGATGCCGGCGAAGTGGTACCACTGCGGCCGCTCGTCGAGGAAGATCGCCGCAAGGATGGTTGCGAACACCGGCATCAGGTGGATGAAGAGCGAGCCGCGCGCCGGCCCCACCGCAGCGACGCCGGCGTTGTAGAACACGTAGCCGAGAAAGCCGGGGAAGATGCCGGTGTAGAGGATGCCGCCGAGCGATGCCAGGTTGAGGTTGATGTGCCGGCCTTCGGACAGCTCCCAGGCATAGGCCGGCGCCAGCGCGAGCAGGCCGACCACGGTGAAGGCGGCCAGCATCAGCATCGGATCGACGCCGGCAGGGCGCTTCTGCAGGCCGACGGTGTACAGCCCCCACACCGTCACCGAAGCCAGCATCCACAGGTCGCCGGTGTTGAGGCTGAGCCCCAGCAGGGTTTCCAGGCTGCCGCGGCTGACGATCGCAAGCACGCCGAGCAGAGACGTCGCGACGCCGGCCGTCTCGGCGCGGCTCAGGCGTCTGCCGAAGAACAGGAAACCGAAGGCAATGGTGGCGATCGGGATGAAGGAGTTCAGCAGCGTGGCGCTGGTCGCGGTGGTGTGCTGCAGGGCGAGATAGGCAAACGTGTTGTAGCAGCCGACACTCAGCAGGCCGAGCACGACGACGACCGGCCAGGCCGCGCGCAGCCTGGCCCATTGCCCGCGCAGGTGCGGCAGCGCGAACGGCGCGACCAGGGCGAGGGCGATCACCCAGCGCCAGAAGGCGAGCGCGAGCGGCGGCACGTCGGCACGGATGCCACGGCCCATCACCATGTTGCCCGACCAGAACAGGGCGGTGAGCGTGAGCAGGAGGTAAGGATTGGCATTGAGACGCTGCATCGATGCTTCGGCCTGGAGTCGTTTCGGGAGCGGCGCTCGATCGTGGCGGGCGCCGCAGGCCGGGGATGATCGCACAGCACGGATGCAGCTGCGAAGCGCATGCCCGCCGCCGGCCCGACCCGCCTGCACCGGCATGCCGCATTTCCATACATTTTCCGCGGCCTGGCGACAGGTTCGAAAAACCCGCCGGTATGGGATAATCCGCCGCCATGGTTTCCGTCACTCACGCCATCTCCCAGGGCGACACCGCCCCCCCGGTCGACATGCTCGCTGCCGGCCTGACGGCCGGAGAACGCGACAGGATCGAGTCCGCGCTCGAATGGATCTCCGATCTGTACGAAGGCAAGGTGCTCGGCACCGGCGAGCCGGCCTGGACGCATGCGATCGGCACTGCGCTGATCGCGGCCTCGCTGAGGCTGGACGCGGACACGCGCATCGCCGCGCTGCTGTTCGCGGTGTGGGACGAAGTGGACGACCCGGCCGAAGAGATCGAGTCGCGCTTCGATGCCGACATCTGCCATCTGGTGCGCGGCCTGCACAAGCTGAACGGCCTGCGCGTGCTGACGCGCATGACGACCACCGCCACCGCGCCCGAGATCCGCGCCCAGACCGAAGTGCTGCGCAAGATGCTGCTGGCGATGGTCGAGGACATCCGCGTGGTGCTGGTGCGGCTGGCGTCGCGCACCCAGACGCTGCGCTTCTACACCGACCTGCCGGGCGACGCGCGGGTGGATGTGGCGCGCGAGAGCCTGGACATCTATGCACCGCTGGCCAACCGGCTGGGCATCTGGCAGCTCAAGTGGGAGCTGGAGGATCTTTCCTTCCGCTTCATCGAGCCGGAAACCTACAAGCGCATCGCCAAGATGCTCGACGAGCGCCGGGTGGAGCGCGAGCAGTTCATCCAGGACGCGATCGAGCGCCTCAGGGCCGAACTGGCGGCAGTCGGCATCAAGGCCGAGATCACCGGCCGCGCCAAGCACATCTACAGCATCTACAACAAGATGCGCAAGAAGCGGCTCGACTTCTCGCAGGTGTTCGACATCCGTGCGCTGCGCGTGCTGGTCGACGAGGTCAAGGACTGCTACACGGTGCTCGGCTTCGTGCATCAGATCTGGCAGCCGATCGCCAAGGAATTCGACGACTACATCACCAAGCCCAAGGGCAACAACTACCAGTCGCTGCATACCGCGGTGCTGGCGGGCGACGGCCGTGCGCTGGAGGTGCAGATCCGCACCCACGACATGCACAAGCATGCCGAACTCGGCGTGGCGGCGCACTGGCGTTACAAGGAAGGCTCGCAGTCCGGCTCCGACTACGACGAAAAGATCGCGCTGCTGCGCAACCTGCTGTCCTGGCGCGACGAAGTCACCGATTCCGCGCAGTGGATGGAGCAGTTCAAGCGTGCCTCGCTGGACGACATGCTGTACGTGTTGACGCCGCAGGGCAAGGTGGTGGACCTGCCGCGCGGTTCGACGCCGATCGATTTCGCCTACCGCCTGCATACCGACCTCGGCCACCACTGCCGCGGCGCCAAGATCGACGGCCATCTGGTGCCGCTGAACACGCCGCTGGAAAACGGCCAGACGGTCGAGATCGTCACGGTCAAGGAGGGTGGTCCTTCGCGCGACTGGCTGGATGCACGCCAGCACTACGTCAACACTTCGCGCGCGCGCAACAAGATCAAGCAGTACTTTGCCCAGCTCGACGAGGAAGACCTGCTCGCGCGCGGCCGCAGCTTCGTCGCGCGCGAGATGCAGCGCGACGGCCACAGCCAGGCCAACCTCGACGGCCTCGCCGAGCGTCTCGGTTTCAAGAACGCCGAGGCGCTCTTCCTCGCCGCCGGCCGTGGCGAAGTGGGGCCGCGCTCGGTGCAGGTGGCGCTGCGCGAAGGCAGCGCGCCAGCGCCGGAAGCGCCGGCCGAGCCGGATTTCGTCGTCAGCCGCAGCCGCTCGGGCGACAATTCCGACAAGATCCTGATCGTCGGCGTCGGCAAGCTGATGACTTCGCTGTCGCGTTGCTGCAAGCCGGCGCCGCCTGATGCGATCGAAGGTTTCGTCACGCGCGGACGCGGCATCTCGATCCACCGTGTCGATTGCCAGGATTTCCAGTTGCTGGCGAGAAAGCACCCCGAGCGCGTGATCTCGGCGGAATGGGGTGGGCTGGCGACCGACAGCAAGACGGCGCTGTACCAGGTCGACATCACCGTGCAGGCAATGGACCGCCAGGGCCTGCTGCGCGACATCTCCGAAGTGCTGTCGCGCGAGAAGCTGAACGTGATCGCGGTGAATACGCTGACCAAGAAGGGCACGGCCTACATGCGCTTCACGATGGAGGTCAACGGCATCAAGCAGGTCCAGCGTGCGATCACGTTGATCCGCGAGGTGTCCGGCGTGATCGACGCGCAGCGCAAGTGAGGCGCCGCTACCGGAAGCGTTGACGCCGGGCCGGTGGGGCGAACGGGGGCGATGCAGCCCCCGATGCCTTTCGTGCCGCCCGCTCAACTGCTGGCGGCAAGCTCCTTCAGCAGGATCAGCTGCGCGGCGCGGCGCGTGCCGCGCGGATTCCGGCGGCGGTAGCGGCCATCCGAATGCATTTCCCAGGCCTGGCAGTTGTCGCCGAGGTAGGGGCGCAGGCCTTCCTTCATCACGCGCCGCTTCAGCTTCGGATCGAGCACCGGGAAGGCGATCTCGATGCGGCGGAAGAAGTTGCGCTCCATCCAGTCGGCGCTGGACAGGAACATCAGGTCGTCGCCGTCGGCATGGAAATGGAAGATGCGGTGGTGCTCCAGGAAGCGGCCGACGACCGAGCGCACCCGGATGTTGTCCGACAGGCCGGACACGCCCGGCTTGAGCGCGCAGGGGCCGCGCACGATCAGGTCGATCTCGACGCCGGCCTGCGAGGCTTCGTACAGCGCCTCGATGGTTTCCGGCTCGAGCAGCGCGTTCATCTTGGCGATGATGCGGCCGCGGCGGCCTTCGCGGGCGATCTCCGCTTCACGCTTGATCGCCTCGACGACCTTGGGCTGCAGCGTGAACGGCGCCTGCCACAGGTGGCGCAGTTCGCTGGCAGTGCCCAGGCCGGTCAATTGCTTGAACACGGTGGCGACGTCCTCGCCGATTTCCTCGTTGGCGGTCAGCAGGCCGAAGTCGGTGTAGAAGCGCGTGGTGCGCGGATGATAGTTGCCGGTGCCCAGATGCACGTACCGGCGCAGGCCGTCTTCCTCGCGCCGTACCACCATCAGCAGCTTGGCGTGGGTCTTGTAGCCGAACACGCCGTACACCACATGCGCGCCGACTTCTTCCAGGCGGTTGGCCCAGCTGATGTTCGCTTCCTCGTCGAAGCGCGCCATCAGTTCCAGCACCACGGTCACTTCCTTGCCTTTCTGCGCTGCGCGCACCAGGTGCTCCATCAGCACCGAGTCGGTGCCGGTGCGGTACACCGTCATCTTGATCGCGAGCACCAGCGGGTCGTCCGCCGCCGCGCGCAGCAGGTCGATGACCGGCGCAAAGCTCTGGAAGGGGTGGTGCAGCAGCACGTCGTGATTGCGCAGCACGGCGAAGATCTGCCGCCGCTTGTCCAGCGGCTTGGGGATGCCCGGCACGAAGGGCGGGTACTTGAGGTCGGGGCGCTCCACCCAGTCGGGCACCTGCATCAGGCGCACCAGGTTGACGATGCCCGGCGTGCGGTAGAGGTCGTCCGGCTCCAGATGGAAATGCTGCAGCAGGAAGGCGGCCATTTCCTTCGAGCAGCTGTCGGCGACTTCCAGCCGCACGGCGTCGCCGTAATGGCGCTGCTGCAGTTCGCCCTTCAGCGACACCCTCAGGTCCTTGACCTCTTCCTCGTCGACGAACAGGTCCGAATTGCGCGTGACGCGGAACTGGTAGCAGCCGAGCACGTTCATGCCCGAGAACAGTTCGCCGACATGCGAATGCAGCACCGAGGACAGGAACACGAAAGTGTATTCCTGCGCGCAGATCTCGCGCGGCAGCCGGATGACGCGGGGCAGCGCCCGCGGCGCCTGGACGATGGCGGCGCCGGAATCGCGGCCGAAGGCGTCGCGCCCCTCCAGCTCGACGGCGAAGTTCAGGCTCTTGTTCAGCACGCGCGGGAAAGGGTGCGCGGGGTCGAGCCCGATCGGCGTCAGCACCGGCATCACTTCGTCCATGAAGTAGTCGCGAATCCACTTCAACTGGGTTTCGGACCATTCGCTGCGGCGCAGGAAGACCACGCCCTCCTTTTCCAGCGCGGGGAGGATGTCGTCGTTGAGCAGTTCGTACTGGTCCGAGATGATGTCATGCACCTCGTCGCTGACCCGTTCGAGCAGATCGCGCGGCGAGATGCCGTCGTGGCCGGTCTTGCGGCTGCCGAGGTGGATCTGCTCCTTGATGCCGGAGACGCGGATCTCGAAGAACTCGTCGAGGTTGCTCGAGACGATGCACAGGAAGCGCAGGCGTTCGAGCAGCGGCACCGTCGGGTCGGCAGCCTGTGCGAGCACGCGGCGCTGGAAGCGCAGCAGGGACAGCTCGCGGTTGATGAAATGGTCGGTGGGGTAGCTGCGATCGTTCTTCGGGGCGTACATGGCGGTCCGGGTTCGCGGATGAAGGTTCGTCTCGATTATGTGACATATTCGTTGCAGGATCATGACAGCGGCGAGCTTCGATGATTCCGCGCAAGGAACCGCGGCGGATGTGTTCGGCAGAATATTTTTGCTGCAACGCAGCGTAGAGCCGATGCTAAAATCCGCCGATCGGCCTCGTGCCATTCGTCCGGAACTCTGATGATGCGCAACCTCATTGCAGCAATCGATCTCGGCTCCAACAGTTTTCGCCTGCAGGTCGGTCGCATCGTCAATGATCAGATCTATCCGCTCGACGGGCTGAAGGAATCGGTGCGTCTGGCCGCCGGCCTGTCTGCCGACAAGATTCTCGACCTCGATGCCCAGCAGCGCGGGGTGGCGGCACTGCAGCGCTTTCGCGAGCGCCTGCACGACTTCGACGCCGGTGCCGTGCGTGCGGTGGCCACCAACACGCTGCGCGTGGCGAAGAACTCTGCCGAGTTCCTGCTTCGCGCCGAAGCGGCGCTCGGCTTTCCGATCGAAGTCATCGCCGGCCGCGAGGAAGCCCGCCTGATCTACGTCGGCGTGGCGCACACGCTGCCCGATCCCCACAAGCAGCAACTGGTGGTCGACATCGGCGGCGGCTCCACCGAGTTCGTCATCGGCAAGAGCTTCGAGCCCTTGCTGCTCGAATCGCGCTACATGGGCTGTGTGGGCTACAGCCTGCGCTTCTTCCCGAATGGCCGCGTCGACAAGCGCAGCCTGAAGGAAGCCGAGCTCGCCGCACGGCGCGAGCTGCAGACCATCGTCGCCGCCTACCGCGAAGCGGGCTGGGAAGAGGCGGTCGGCTCCAGCGGCTCGGCCAAGGCTCTGGCCGAAATACTGGAGCAGAACGGCTTCTCGCATTCGGGGATCACCCGCGAGGGGCTGGAGCGCTTCCGGGCCGAACTGCTGCGGGCGGGGCGCATCGACGCACTCGACCTCGCCGGGCTGAAGGGCGACCGCCTGCCGGTGATTCTGGGCGGCTTCGCCATCATGAGCGCCGTGTTCAAGGAATTCGACATCGAACAGATGGTATTTTCCGAAGGCGCGTTGCGTCTGGGCGTGCTCTACGACCTGCTCGGCCGCTACCACCATCACGATCTGCGCGATGCCACGGTCAGTGCCTTCGTGCGCCGCTACAACGTCGATCTGCGCCAGGCCCAGCAGGTCGCGGATACCGCCTGCCATCTGCTGAACCAGGTCGAGCCGGCGATGGCCGATCCGGAGAACCTCGACCGGCGCTTTCTGAGCTGGGCGGCATTGCTGCACGAGATCGGCATTTCCGTCGCCCATTCGAGCTACCACAAGCACAGCGCCTACATCG
Source organism: Thauera butanivorans (assembly GCF_048398245.1). NCBI lineage: Bacteria > Pseudomonadati > Pseudomonadota > Betaproteobacteria > Rhodocyclales > Zoogloeaceae > Thauera > Thauera butanivorans. The sequence goes on along the minus strand of NZ_CP183038.1, from coordinate 2,657,951 downwards.
TCGCCAACGCCGACATGCCGGGCTTCTCGCGCATGGATCAGGGACGCCTGTCGCGCCTGGTGCTGTCGCATCGCGGCAAGCTCGAGCGGGTGGCGTCGATCGATCCGAACAGTGTCGACTGGCTGTTGATCGCCTGTCTGCGGCTGGCCGTGGTCATCCATCGCGCCCGCGATGCGCGCGGCACGCCGCCGATCGTGCTGCGGCGCGAAGGGCGCGGCTTCAGCGTCAACACACCGCCGGGCTGGCTGCAGAAGCTGCCGCTGACGGCTGCTGCGCTGGACGAGGAGCAGCGGCAATGGAGCGCGCTCGGCAGAGGGCTCTATATTCGCTCGCCCAGCGCGCGCGGAGCAGAGGTCTGAACGGGGCGGAGCGTCCGCGCCGAGGGAACTGGCTGCCGGCTCCGCGAAGCAGTACCATGTACGGCAGTTGACGTTACCGTCAACCTGATCCAAACAGCTGCGGCCGGCGAGGTGCACGGATCGCACGCCCCGAATCGATCGTCCAAGGAGACCTCATGAGCGCCGTTCCCGTTTCCAGTTCCGAGCCGATGCTGCTGCGTCATGACGATGGCGGCGTCACCACGCTGACGCTGAATCGCCCGAACCAGTTCAATTCGCTGTCCTTCGAGATGCTCGAGACGCTGATCGAGGCGGTGGACGAAATCGCCCGCGACGACAGCGTGCGCGTGGTCGTGCTGGCGGGCGAAGGCAAGGCCTTTTGCGCCGGGCACGATCTGAAGGAAATGCGCGGCAACTACAGCAAGGACTTCCAGCAGCGGCTGTTCCGCCTGTGCGGCAAGTTCATGATGAAGCTGACCGAGCTGCCGCAGCCGGTCATCGCACGCGTCCATGGCATCGCCACCGCGGCGGGTTGCCAACTGGTGTCGATGTGCGACCTCGCGGTCGCGGCGGACGTCTCCCGCTTCGCGGTGTCCGGCATCAACGTCGGCCTGTTCTGCGCCACGCCGGGTGTCGGCCTGTCGCGCAACATGGGCCGCAAGGAGGCGTTCGAGATGCTGGTCACCGGCGATTTCATCGATGCCCACGAGGCGCAGCGCCGCGGGCTGGTGAACCGCGTGGTGCCGCTCGAACAGCTCGATGAAGAAGTTGCCCGGCTGGCAGCCGCCATCGTCGCCAAGTCGCCGGTCGCGATCCGCATGGGCAAGCAGATGTTCTACAAGCAGCTCGAAATGGGCCTGGAAGCCGCTTACCAGATGGCGGCCGAAACCATGGCCTGCAACGCCATGTGCGAGGACGCGGCCGAAGGCATGGACGCCTTTGCCGCCAAGCGCAAGCCGGTGTGGAAAGGGCGCTGAACCTCTCCGGGCGGCGGCCGGGCAGGACCGCCGCAATGGCAGCATGCTGATCGATACCCACATCCACCTCGATGCCGCCGAGTTCGATGCCGATCGCGGGCAGGTCATCGATGCCGCCCGGGCCAAGGGCGTTGCCGGCTTTGTCGTGCCGGCGGTCGAACGGGCCAACTTCGATGCCGTGCGGGGCATCGCCGCGGAGAATGCCGATATAGGCTTCGCGCTCGGCATTCATCCGATGTACGTGATGCCGGCGCGGATGGACGACGTCGACGTGCTCGACGAATACCTCGGCGAAGGCGGGGCGGTGGCGGTGGGCGAAATCGGCTTGGATCATTTTGTTCCCGGCATCGATCACGAACGGCAGCTCGGATTCTTCGTCGCGCAGCTCAAGCTCGCGCGGCGCCACGGGCTTCCGGTGATTCTCCATGTGCGCCGCGCGATCGACCCCATTCTGAAGCAGTTGCGCCGCATCGGCGTGCCGGGTGGCATCGCCCATGCCTTCAACGGCAGCAGACAGCAGGCGGACGCCCTGATCGGCCTGGGCTTCAAGCTGGGCTTCGGCGGCACGATGAGCTTCAGCGGTTCGACGCGCATCCGCGAACTCGCTGCCGCACTGCCGCTGGGCGCGATCGTGCTAGAGACCGACGCCCCCGACATTCCGCCGGAATGGGCGAGGGGGCGGCGCAACGAACCGGCGAATCTGTTGCGCTATGCGTCGATTCTCGCCGAATTGCGCAGTGCCACGGTCGAGGAGATCATCGCGGCGACCGGGCGAAACGCGATCGAAGTCCTGCGCTGGCGTCCTGGTGAAACACCCGGTCAGGCAGCCGGCGACTGAAGTCCGGCCGGCTCAGGTGTAGCCGCCAGCGTGGCCATGGCTCCGGATCGTGCGATCAGATCGGCGATGTCGCGCTTGAGGCGCAGTATGTCGCTGTCGAATTTCTCGTAGATCATCAGCGATACGCCGAACACGTAGGCGTAGAGCAGCATGCAGCGGCTCGAGGCCTCTTCCATCGGCACGCCGCAAGCCAGGAAGAGATCGCGCGCGCAGCGCAGGCGGACGTCGTCCACTTCGGCGACGATCGCCGCAGCTTCGGCATCGCGGCGGGCCCAGTCGCGCACCGCGAGTTCGATCATCATGCCGCGGCGATTGCGGCTTGCGCTGTACACATCGATGACGTGGTAGATCTGGGCAAGCTCCTTGCCCGGCTGTACCCGGGTCTGCTTGATGATGTCGCAGATCCGGCCTTCCTTCCAGTGCTGCAATATCGCCAGCAGCAGGTCGCGGCGGTCGTTGAAGTGCCAGTAGAAACTGCCTTTGGTGACCTTGAGACGCTTGGCGAGCACTTCGACCCGCAGGCCGGCGATTCCTTCTTCGGCCATGACCTCGATGGCGGCGTTGACCCAGCTCTGGCGATCGAGTTGGATGCGTGGCTTCTTTGCTGTTTTTTCCATATGGAATAGTATTGACGATTCTTTGCCCATACGCTACCGTATGTAGAGATGGAATGGGCTGCGAAGCTGGCTTCCAGTCCGGCACGCGTGTCATGTCCGCGGAGCAGTGACATAATCATCCACCCCGGTTGCAATCGCCGGAAAATATTCTGACCAATGAAAGGAGCGCGGCAGAGTGAAGATTCTCGTACCCGTGAAACGCGTTGTCGACTACAACGTGAAGGTTCGCGTCAAGGCTGACGGCAGCGGCGTGGATATTGCGAACGTCAAGATGAGCATGAACCCGTTCGACGAGATCGCGGTGGAAGAGGCGGTGCGCCTGAAGGAAGCGGGCGTGGCCACCGAGGTGGTGGCGGTGAGCTGCGGGGTGGGGGCGTGCCAGGAGACGCTGCGCGCGGCGCTGGCGATCGGCGCGGACCGCGCGATCCTGGTCGAGACCGATGCCGAGCTGCAGCCGCTGGCGGTGGCCAAGCTGCTGAAGGCGGTGGCCGACCGTGAGCAGCCGGCGCTGGTGATCGGCGGCAAGCAGGCGATCGACGACGACGCCAACCAGACCGGGCAGATGCTGGCGGCGCTGGCGGGCTGGGCGCAGGCGACGTTCGCCTCGAAGCTGGTGATCGCCGATGGCAAGGCGCAGGTCACGCGCGAGATCGACGGCGGTCTGGAGACGCTGTCGATCGTGCTGCCGGCGGTGGTCACCACCGACCTGCGGCTGAACGAGCCGCGCTACGCGACGCTGCCCAACATCATGAAGGCGAAGAAGAAGCCGCTCGACACGGTCAAGCCCGCAGAGCTGGGCGTGGATGTGGCGCCGCGGCTGCAGACGCTGAAAGTGGCCGAGCCGCCCAAGCGCAGCGCGGGCGAGCGGGTGGCCGACGTCGCCCAGCTGGTCGACAAACTCAAGAACGTTGCCAAGGTGATCTGAACATGAGCATTCTCGTCATTGCCGAACACGACAACCAATCGCTCAAGGCCGCCACGCTCAACACGGTGACGGCGGCAACCAAGCTGGGCGGCGACATCCACGTGCTGGTGGCCGGTGCCGGCTGCGGCGCGGCGGCCGAGGCGGCGGCGAAGATCGCCGGCGTGGCCAAGGTGCTGGTGAGCGACGCGCCGCACTACGAAGCGCAGACGGCCGAGAACGTGGCCGAGCTGGTCAAGGGCCTCGCCCCGAACTACAGTCACGTGCTGGCGCCGGCGACGCCGAACGGCAAGAACATGCTGCCGCGGGTGGCGGCGCTGCTGGACGTGGCGCAGATCAGCGACATCGTCGCCATCGAAAGCGCCGACACCTTCGTGCGCCCGATCTACGCCGGCAACGCGCTGGCCACGGTCAAGAGCGCCGATGCGATCAAGGTCATCACGGTGCGCACCACCGCCTTCGATGCGGCCGCAGAAGGCGGCGCCGCGCCGATCGAAGCGCTGGCCGCGGGTGCCGACCTGGGCGTGGCGGCGCTGGCCGGCCGCGAGCTGACCAAGAGCGAGCGCCCTGAACTGGGCGCGGCCAAGGTCATCGTCTCGGGTGGCCGGGGCGTGGGCAGCGGGGAGAACTACCACACGCTGCTTGAGCCGCTGGCGGACAAGCTGGGCGCGGCACTGGGCGCGAGCCGTGCGGCGGTCGATGCGGGCTTCGTGCCCAACGATTACCAGGTGGGCCAGACGGGCAAGATCGTTGCGCCGCAGCTGTACATCGCGGTGGGCATCTCGGGGGCGATCCAGCACCTGGCGGGGATGAAGGACTCGAAGGTGATCGTGGCGATCAACAAGGACCCGGAGGCGCCGATCTTCCAGGTGGCCGATTACGGCCTGGTGGGCGATCTGTTCGAGGTCGTGCCGGAACTGACCGCGGCGCTCTGAGTCCGGTCGGCAGCGGACGGCGTCGGCATGAACCTCGCAAGTTCGCTGTTTCCGGCGACCTGGCACTGGGGCATGCTGGTGCTGTCCGTGTTCATCCTGTCGAAGTTGCTGGTGCGTGCGCCATGGCGACGCCTGCAGAACGGCTCGCAGCTCAATCTGCTGCTGGGTTTCATCGTCGGACTGATGCTGCTGTGGAGCATGCGCGCGGGCGTGAAGCCCGGCCTGAGCCTGCACATGCTCGGTGCGATGGCGGCAACCCTGGTTCTCGGCCCCTGGCTGGGCTTGCTGGCGCTGGCCGGAGCGCTGACGGGAATCACCTTGAACGGGGCGGTGGAGTGGAGCGCATGGCCGATCAATTTCATCCTGATGGCGGCGATTCCGGTGGCCGTGGCGCACCTGATCCAGCGCGCCATAGAACGCTGGCTTCCAGCCCATTTCTTCATCTTCATCTTCGTCACCGGCTTCGCCGGGGCTGCACTGACCGTCATGTTCCAGGGCTTGACCGCATCGGCGGCGCTGGTCGCGGCAGGCGCATACCCTGCCGACTACCTGCTGACGGAATACCTGCCTTATTTTCTACTCCTCGGTTTTGCCGAGGCCTGGATCAGCGGCGCGGTCGTGACGCTGCTGGTGGTCTACCGGCCGGACTGGGTAGCCGGCTTCGATGACAATCGCTACCTGATCAACAAGTGATTCCAACAATCTGAGGGAGATATCGAATCCATGAGCATTTACAACGCCCCGATTCGCGACATGCAGTTCGCGATGCGCGAGCTTGCCGGTCTCGACGAAGTCGCGCAGCTGCCCGGCAATGAAGAAGTCTCGATCGACCTGGTCGATGCCATCCTCGAAGAAGCCGACAAGTTCGCCAGCGGCGTGCTCGCGCCGCTGAACCGGGTCGGTGATCAGGAAGGCGCCAAGTGGAAGGACGGCGAAGTGCTCACCGCGCCGGGCTGGAAACATGCCTACGGCCAGTTCTGTGAATCCGGCTGGACAGCGGTCGCCTGCGACCCCCGGTACGGCGGCCAGGGGCTGCCCAAGCTGCTGTCCACCGCCGTCATGGAAATGTGGAAATCGGCCAACATGGCTTTCTCGCTGTGCCCGATGTTGACCACCGGCGCCATCGAGGCACTGATGCTGCGCGGCACGGACGAGCAGAAGGACATGTACCTGCCGAAGATGGTTTCCGGCGAATGGACCGGCACCATGAACCTGACCGAACCCCAGGCCGGTTCGGATCTGGCTGCGGTTCGCACCAAGGCCGAACCGCAGGGTGATGGCACCTACAAGATCTTCGGCCAGAAGATCTTCATCACCTACGGCGAGCACGACATGACCGACAACATCGTCCATCTGGTGCTCGCCCGCCTGCCGGACGCGCCCGAAGGGGTGAAGGGCATTTCGCTGTTCGTCGTGCCCAAGTTCCTGGTCAATGCCGATGGCAGCCTCGGTGCGCGCAACGACGTGCATTGCGTGTCGATCGAACACAAGCTCGGCATCCATGCCAGCCCGACCGCAGTGCTCGCCTTCGGCGACAAGGGCGGGGCGATCGGTACCCTGGTGGGCGAGCCGAATCGCGGCCTGGAGTACATGTTCATCATGATGAACGAGGCCCGTTTCGCGGTCGGCATGGAAGGCCTGGCACTGTCCGAGCGCGCCTATCAGCACGCCCTGCAGTACGCCAAGGATCGCATCCAGGGAACCGAGGCGGGCGTCCGTGGCGGCCCGAAGGTCAGCATCATTCACCATGCGGACGTCCGCCGCCTGCTGATGAACATGAAGAGCAAGACCGAGGCGATGCGTGCGCTGGCCTATGTGGTCGCCGCTGCCACCGACAAGGCCCACCACCATCCGGACGAAGCGGTCCGGGCGCAGAATCAGGCTTTTGTCGATCTGATGATCCCGGTCGTCAAGGGCTGGAGCACCGAGAACTCGATCGACGTCGCTTCGGACGGCGTGCAGGTTCATGGCGGCATGGGCTTCATCGAGGAAACCGGTGCCGCCCAGCACCTGCGCGATGCCCGCATCACGACGATCTACGAGGGCACCACCGCGATTCAGGCCAATGACCTGATCGGCCGCAAGATCGCGCGCGAGAACGGCGCCACCATCGCCGCCCTGATCGAGGCGATGCGAGGAGTCCAAGCCGAACTGTCTGCCGCGGACGGTGAGGCCTTCGCCGCCATTGCCAGGTCGCTCGGTGCCGGCATCGCCGCGGTGGAAGAAGCGGTCGCCTATATCCTGGCCACTTACGGCAAGGACGTGAAGGCGGCATCGGTGGGCTCGGTTCCCTTCCTGAAGCTGCTGGGCATCGTCGCCGGTGGCTGGCAGATGGGCCGTGCGGCGCTGATCGCCAAGCGCAGGCTCGAAGCAGGCGAGGGCGAACCCGACTTCTACCAGGCCAAGATCGTCACCGCGCGCTTCTACGCCGATCACGTGCTGGCACAGGCGCCCGGCCTGGCCTACACCATCGTCAATGGCGCCACCGGGGCACTCGAACTGACGGAAGAGCAGTTCTGACCTGCATGCGGCCTTTCCCTCGAGGAAAGGCCGCAGCAACAGTCCAAAAAAGAGAGGCTGGATCGTCGTGATCCAGCCTCTCTTTTTTTCGAGGGCGGGCCGGAGCCCGCCGTGCGAAGAAGGAGAATTATTCCACCTTGGCCTTGGCGCGCAGGTCGAGCACGTGCTTCTCGATCTTCTGCTGCTGCAGGCGCTGCTGCAACTGCGGCTTGACCTCGTCGAGCGGGGGCGCCTGCGTCGTGCGCACGTCGTCGAGCTGGATGACGTGGTAGCCGAAATCGCTCTTCACCGGCGTGGGGGTGAACTTGCCTTTCTCGAGCTTGACCATGGCTTCGGAGAAGGGCTGGACGAACATCGCCGGGTTGCTCCAGCCCAGATCGCCGCCGCGGTCCCTGGAGCCGGGATCGCGCGACTCCTTCGCCACTTCCTCGAAGGGCGTGCCCGACTGCAGCTTGGCGATGATCGCCTTGGCTTCGTTTTCGGTCTCGACCAGCACGTGGCGGGGCTTGTATTCCTTGTCGCCCATGCGGCCCTTGATTGCATCGTATTCCTGCTGGACTTCAGCGTCGGTGACCGGGTTCTTCTGGACGAAGTCCTGCAGGTAGGCGCGGATCAGGATGGCCTGCTTGGCCAGTTCCATCTGGGTCTGCACTTCGGACTTCTTGGCGAGCCCTTTGCTGGTTGCCTCCTGGCTCAGGATTTCACGGCGGACCAGTTCTTCGCGCACCGCGTCCTGCAACTGGGAGCTGTCCTGTGCACCCTGGGCGCGTTGTTCGGCAAGCATCGCTTCTGCGCGCTCGGCCGGGATGGCGACGCCGTTGACCTTGGCGACCGGGGTGGCCGCAGCGGCGGGGAAAGCGAGAAAACCAGCCAGCATGGCGATGGCGAGGCGGCTCGGGAAGCGTTTCATCGGTGTTCCTTCAGGGGTGGGTTGCTTGGGTGGCCTCGTCGGCCGTCATTGCCTTGATGGCGAGCGCGTGAATGTCCTTTTTCATCATGTCGCCCAGGGCTTCGTAAATCATGCGATGGCGAGCGACCGTGCCGTGCCCGGCGAAGGCGCTGGCAACGATGCGCAAGCCATAGTGGCCGCCGCCGCTGCGTGCGCCTGCATGCCCGGCATGCAGGGCGCTGTCGTCACGGATCTCGATCTCGTCGGGCGCAAAGGCTTCGTTCAAGCGCAGCCGGATCCGCTCCGCCACGTCGGTACTCATTGGACTACCCTCCGGTCGCTGGCGCGACCACCTCCCCGCGGGAGGAGAGCGCCGCCTTCGGGCGGCCGGGCGACGGCGCTCATGGCAGAACCTTGCGGAAGGGGCGCACGCTGGTTCTCGCAAAGACGCCTTCACGCACGTAGGCGTCCTCGGCCAGCCATTTTTCCGCGCTGGCCAGCGAATCGAATTCGGCGACGACGAGACTGCCGGCAAAGCCCGCCGGCCCCGGGTCGGGCGAATCGATCGCAGGCATGGGGCCGGCGAGCAGCAGGCGGCCCTCGTCCTTCAGTGCCTGAAGGCGGGCCAGGTGTTCGGGACGTACCGCCATGCGCCGCTCCAGCGTGCCGGGCGCGTCTTCTCCGATCAGGGCGTAGAACATCAGTTTTTTTCCTCTTCGATATGGCGCGAAAGATAGAAACCCTGGCCGAGCACGAAGGCAAGCATCAGGCCCATTCCACCGAACAGCTTGAAGTTGACCCAGGCTTCCTCGCTGAAGCTGTAGGCGACGTAGAGATTGAGCAGGCCCATGCCGACGAAGAAGCCCGCCCAGGCCAGGTTCAGGCGTGTCCAGACCTCGTCGGGCAACTGTATCTGCGCCTCCAGCATCTTGCGGATCAGGTTGCGCCTGAACAGCGTGGCCGAACCGATCAGCACGGCGCCGAACAGCCAGTAGAGCGCGGTCGGCTTCCATTTGATGAAAGTGGGGTTGTGGAAGAACAGGGTTGCGCCGCCGAACACGACGATGATCGCCAGACTGACCCAGAGCATGGTGTCGACCTTGCGATGCTTGCCCCAGACGATGGCGATCTGCGCGAAGGTGGCGACGATCGCGACCGCGGTGGCGATCAGGATCGGTGCCTGCGCGACGTCGATGCCGTCTCCCAGCCATTGGGCCGCAAACGCATGGGAAGCTTCGGGCTGGGCGCCGGCAAGCTTGTAGGCGGCGAAGAAGAGGATGACCGGAAGGAGGTCGAAGAGGAATTTCATGCGGTCGAATTATAGCGATAGTGTTCAAGCCTGCCCGTTGCCAAGCGTGTCGAGCGTCACGGCGGCACTTGCGGCTCCGCTTTCGGCCCTGTTGCGCATGTGGTTCGCGAGCGAGGAGAAGGCGCTGAGCAGGCTGGCGCGCAATGCGCCGTCGGCGACCTGCTCCTCGAGCGCCTGGCGCATGCAGAGCATCCATTCATCGCGCTCCCGGATGCCGATCGAGAACGGCAGATGCCGGGCCCGCAGGAAAGGATGGCCGTAGCGCTCGACGTAGAGATTCGGCCCGCCGAGCCAGCCGGACAGGAACAGGAAAAGCTTTTCTTCCGAGCCGGAAAGATCCTCGGCATGCATCCGGCGCACAGCCCAGGCTTCGGGCAGCGTGTCCATGAGTCCATAGAAGCGCCTGACCAGCTTGCGGACGGCGGCTTCGCCACCCAGGCGCTCGTATGGCGTGGCGTTCGGCGGCAGGGCGTTATCAGTGGGCATGGGAAGGACTGTCCTCCTGTGAGCCGTGCATTCTAGCGCGCGCGCCCGGGTTTCCATCTGCCGGCAGGCACAGGATCGCTCTGAGACCGCCGCCTTCGCGGGGCAGCAGATCCAGCCGGCCGCCGTGGGAACGCATCACCCGTTCGACGATCGCCAGGCCCAGGCCGGCACCCTTGGTGTTGCTCCGGGCCTTTTCGAGCCGGGTGAAGGGGTGACGCATGCGCTCGACTTCGTCTTCGGGAATCCCCGGGCCCCGATCGGCCACTTCGATGCAGGTAAAACCATCGTGCGGCCCGACCACGATGTCGAGCCGCATGTCTTCTCCTGCATAGCGCAGGGCATTGTCGATCAGGTTGGCGAGCGCCCGGCGCAGGGACAGGGCGCGGGCACTGCATGTCAGACTTTCCGGTGTGTCGAGCTGGAGATCGATCCCCCTCAAGCGGTAAGGCTCGGCAATTTCGCGCACCAGTTGCACGACATCGACTGCTTGCGCGGGCTCCTGCGGCACGCCGCGGCCAAAGTCGAGAAACTGGCCGATGATCCGGTCCATCTCCTCGATGTCCGACACCATCGCCGTGACTTCGCTGTCCGGCGCTCCCGACATCTCGACACCCAGACGCAGGCGCGCCAGCGGCGTGCGCAGGTCATGGGACACGCCTGCCAGAATCAGCGCGCGATCCGCATCGGTGCGGGCGAGATCGCCCGTCATCTGATTGAAGGCATGGGCGACCACGGCAATTTCATGCGGACCGGACTCATCCAGCGGCGGCGGCGTCTGGCCGCTGCCGACCAGCCGGGCTGCGCGTGCCACCTGGCGCAGCGGCCTGCCCATCCACGAAGCGATCAGGTAAGCGCCGAGCATCGCGGCAAAGAGCGCACCGAGCCCCCAGACGAGCCAGTCGAGGGTGTCGGGGCTTTCGATCCGCTCGCCAGGCAGCATGACCCAGTATTCGTTGTGCTGATCATCCGGGTCGAGCCGGAAGCTCACCCAGAAGCCATCGAGCGTCTTCCAGCGTGAGGCGAAGCGCGTGTGGTTTCCCAGTTGCCGGCGCACGTCGTTGATGAGCAGCCGGTTCGGCCGCGTATCGGCCAGGGGCTCCACCTCGTCGGATGCTTCCGCCGGGTAGATGCGGATGCCTTCGAGCGCGGCAAGCTCGATCAGCAGATCGGTCCTGCGTCCTGCATCGGCATTGATCAGTGCGGTGCGGGTCAGGTTTACGACCGAGACCACCATCTGCGCCACGTCGCGCGACCGGGCAGGCTCCTGGAAATAGCTGAAGATCTGGGACCAGGCACCGAGTGCCAGGATCAGCAGCAAGGCGACGAGCAGGAAAGTCTGCCAGAGCAGGGTGCCGGGCAGACAGGCCTGCAGCAGGCGCGTCACCGGGCGCGGCCGACGACCGGGGTGCAGCTTGGCGGACATGCCGCGCTTACTCGCTGGCGGCTGCCTTGCCTTCACCCGATTCGTTCTTGACATCCTCCGGCACGAACACGTAGCCGAAACCCCATACCGTCTGGATGAAGCGGGGCTTGGCCGGGTCTTCCTCGACGAGCTTGCGCAGGCGGGAGATCTGCACGTCGATCGCCCGGTCGAAGACGCCGTATTCGCGCCCTCTGGCCAGTTCCATCAGCTTGTCCCGCGACAAGGGCTGGCGCGGATGCTGCAGCAGCACCTTGAGCAGTGAGAATTCGCCGGTGGTCAGCTGGATCTCCTCGCCGTTGCGCTCTAGCAGACGAGTGCCCAGATTGACGCTGACGTTGCCGAAAGCGACGATCTCGTCTTCGGCGGTCGGCGCGCCGGGCAGGGTGTGCGGCTGCCGCCGCATCACGGCCTGGATGCGGGCGACGAGTTCGCGCGGATTGAACGGCTTGGCGATGTAGTCGTCGGCCCCCATCTCCAGACCGACGATGCGATCCACGTCGTCACCCTTGGCGGTGAGCATGATGATCGGCAGATTGTTTTCTGCCGCACGAAGCCGGCGGCAGATAGCCAGTCCGTCCTCGCCGGGCAGCATCAGGTCGAGCACCATCAGGTCGAAGTGCTCGCGATGCAATGCACGATCCATCATCGGGGCGTCGCTCACGGCCTTGACCGCGAAACCTTGCTCCTGAAGATAGCGGGACAGCAGTTCACGCAGACGAGCGTCGTCGTCCACCAACAGTACGCGATAGCGGGTTTTCAGGTTCATGGAGCCAATCCTATCCTTCAAAGCGAGAGCTTGCCAGTGCTGGAGAAAGGCCGGTGCCGGCGGGCCGGTAACGCTTCGTAAGAGCGTGGCAAACAGGCAACACCGTTTTACAAAGCATCATCGGTACCGATGCGCAGGACTGTCGCAAAACGTGGATTTACCGTATGTTCGAGTCCATGATCGATGCGCAGTGCCTCCCATCCGATGACACCGACTTTCGCCTCTCCTGGTCCGTTATACCGGTCTTCCGCCTTGCCGCATCATGGCCGATGCGTGATGGCCTGTGTGCTGTCGGTCTGCTTGCTCACTGCCGCCGGCGTTGCCGATGCGCGCACGCGCGGTGAAGATTCCGGGTTGCCGAGCGGTCCGGTGCCGATACGCGAGGGGCTGCGCCACGAGGGCTTGCGCAATCACCTGCTGACCAGCTCCCACGAAGTTGGCGGCAAAGCCTCCGAACCCCGTCGCCTGAACGTGGAAGAGCGCAACGCTCTCCACCGCGATCTGCGCGATGCCATGCGTGGCGCCTATCCGGAACATCCCGGCCCTTCCAGAAAGAAGAAGTCGCACTGAATCCCATGGTCCGAGCCGGTAGAATACCGGCACCATGAAAATCCTCGCACTCGAAGCTTCATCCGAACTGGCCAGCGTTGCGCTTCTCGTCGATGGTGCCATCGTCGCCCGCCGAATCGAAGGCGCATCACGGCATTCGGCATCGGTACTGCATCAAGTGCGCGAGTTGCTGGCCGACGCCGGGCTTTCCGTCTCCGCGCTCGATGCCGTGGCCTTCGGTGCCGGGCCGGGCGCTTTCACCGGGCTGCGGCTGGCCTGCGGCGTGGCTCAGGGGCTTGCCCTGGGCGCCGATCTGGGGATTGCCGTCATCGGCAGCCTCGATGCCATTGCTTTGCAGGCGGGGGCGGAGAGGGTGTTTGTGGCAACGGATGCGCGCATGGGAGAGGTCTACTGTGCTGCTTTCGAGGCCGGCAAGGACGTGGTGCAGGCACTATCCCCCATTCGTTGCCTGGCGCCCGAGGACGTCGAACTGCCCCCTGGATGCTGGACAGCAGCGGGTTCCGCCTTCCGGGTCTGGCCGGATGCCCTGTACACGCGTTTCAGTGACCGGCTCCCGGTCTGCCTGGATGGCTTGACTGCCCGGGCGGACGAAGTGGCAAGGCTGGCAGCAGGATCGGCGGCGCGTGGCGACCTGGTATCGCCCGAAACCGCCGCACCGCTCTACATCCGCGACAAGGTGGCCTTGACCACGGCCGAACGCTTGGCGCGCGGCGGCAGAGCTTGAGCATGACGGGACGTTGCGAATTCGTGCCGATGCAGGCCGGGCATCTGGATTGGATCGAGGTTCATGAGGCTTCACTGCATGCGTTTCCCTGGAGCCGCGGCAATTTTCTCGATTCGCTGGCGGCGGGACATGGAGCCTGGGTCCTGAAGGAGGAGGGCTGCATGCTTGCCTACGCCATCGTGCTCGCCGTTCTCGACGAAGCCCATCTGCTCAACATCAGCGTCATCCGCAGCGCCCAGCGACGTGGGCTCGGGCGCTTCTTTCTCGAATGGCTGCATGGCGATGCGCGCAGCAAGGGGGCGACGCAGTTCTTTCTGGAAGTGCGTCCGTCCAATACCCCCGCCCTGTCGCTGTATCGGGCACTGGGCTATGAGCAGATCGGCCTGCGCAAAGGCTACTATTCCGCAGAAGACGGCCGCGAGGATGCGATCGTGATGCGGCGGAGGCTCTGAACGAATGGCGACACCCATGCGCAGGCCAAGCTCCCGGCGTGATGCGATCATCCGCGAGATGGGTCTGGGTCCGGTCTGGCGGTTGCGGTCGGCAGCCAGGGAAACCGACGATGGGAGCACGGCGGTGGCGGAGATGTCGTCGCCGGCCGCGCCTGCGGCGGATGCAGCAGCCGAACTGTCATCTGCCCCCATGCCTTCGCATCGGCCGCAAGCTCGGGCAGGAGGCGATGCGGCGTGGAGCCGGGAGCACGGCCCCCGAACGGGGTTGGCGCAGTCCGGCTTCGCCGCGCACACCGAATCCGCGCATGCGAGCCGGCCTGCCGCCAACATGCCCGACCCCGAACGCCCGAAGCGCATCGCCACGCTTGAATGGGACGCGCTGGAAGCCGAAATACGCAGTTGCCGGGCATGTGTCTTGTGCGAGCAGCGCAAGCAGGCCGTGCCCGGCGTGGGCGACCGCGAGGCCGACTGGATGCTGGTGGGCGAGGGGCCAGGGCGTGAGGAAGATCAGCGCGGCGAACCTTTCGTCGGCCAGGCGGGCCGCCTGTTGGACAACATGCTTGCCGCGCTCGCGCTGCAACGCGGTGCCAATGTGTACATCGCCAATGCGGTCAAGTGCCGTCCGCCGCACAATCGTACGCCCGAAGCGGCGGAAATCGGCTCCTGCCTGCCTTATCTCGAGCGCCAGATCGAACTGGTCAAGCCTCGTCTGCTGCTCGCGCTGGGCCGCCCCGCCGCCCAGGCGCTGCTGAATACCGAAATCAGCATTTCCAGGGCGCGAGGCCGCATTTTCGACTACAAGGGCATTCCGGTGGTGGTCAGCTACCACCCCGCCTATCTGCTGCGCAATCCGCAGGACAAGGGCAAGGCCTGGGCCGATCTGTGCTTTGCCCGCAAAGTGATGCAGCAGGGAAGCTGAGCGGGCGGCAGGCCTGCGGCCGTACCGCCGTGCCGTTCAATGGCTACGGTCTTCGAGCAGGGCGGCACTGTCGAATTCGCGCTGATTGGCTTCGTGGCGAAGCTTGACCAGCAGCATCGTGCCGGCGACGAACAGCCCGAACAGCACGATCACGGTATTGATCGACAGCCCCAGCATGATCAGCAGGGCGTAGGTGCCGGTCATGACCAGAATGGACAGGTTCTCGTTGAAGTTCTGCACCGCGATCGAATGGCCTGCGCCCATCAGGATGTGTCCGCGATGCTGCAGCAGCGCATTCATCGGCACGACGAAGAAGCCGGCCAGCGCACCGACCGCGACCATCAGCAGCATCGCCGCACTGGTGCTGGTGACGAAGATCATCGAAATCACACCGACCCCCATGGCGATGCCCAGCGGAATCACTCGGACGGATTTGCGCAGCGTCACATAGCGCGCGGCGACGATGGAGCCTGCCGCGACGCCCAGCGCGACGACGCCCTGCATCATCGATGCCTGGGACAGGCTCATGCCGAGATTGTGCTCGGCCCACTTGATCACGATGAACTGCAGCGTCGCGCCCGCGCCCCAGAACAAGGTGGTGACGGCCAGCGAGATCTGCCCGAGCTTGTCGCGCCACAGCAGCCGCAGACAGTGGTTGAAGTCGTGCAGCAGGTAAAGCGGGTTGCTCTTGAGCGGCTTGTGGTCGACGCCGGTATCGGGGATGTAGAGATTGAAGATGGCTGCAACCAGGTAAAGCGAGCCGATGACGAGCACTGCCGCCTCGAAAGGCGTATCGACGAAAGGCAGGCTGAGGGCCATCAAGCCGTCGGCGACGCCGTCGAGGATCATGAAGCCGCCCATCACGGTGCCGATGATGATCGCACCGACGGTCAGGCCTTCGATCCAGCCATTGGCCACGACCAGCAGGCGATGAGGCAGGTATTCGGTCAGGATGCCGTATTTGGCAGGGGAGTAGGCCGCCGCACCAAGCCCGATCACCGCGTAGGCGAACAGGGGATGGGCGCCGAGGAACAGCATCAGACAGCCGCCGATCTTGATCGTGTTGCTGATCAGCATCACCCGCCACTTGGGCATGGAGTCGGCAAAGGCGCCGACGAAGGCCGCGAGCGCGACGTAGGAGACCGTGAAGAACAGCTTCAGGAGGGGCTCGTACTCAGAAGGTGCAGCCATGTCCCGCAGCAGGGCAATCGCGACGATGAGCAGGGCATTGTCCGCGAGCGCAGAGAAGAACTGCGCTGCCATGATGATGTAGAAGCCAAGCGGCATCGTGAATGTACCGGGCAGCTGTGGTCGGGAAGCGCGGTTTATAACACGGATGGGCGCTTGCCTGGGCCGCAGGAGGCGATCTACCCTCACCGAGTGCTCCGGACATCTGTCCAATGTGGAGCGGTTTGTGATCTAATCCACTTAATAAATCATACTTATCTACACCATGGCAGACCGCAGACTTCAGGTATTCCATGCCGTGGCCAAGCACGGCTCCTTCACCCGTGCCGCCGAGCATCTCTACATGACTCAGCCGGCCGTCACTTTCCAGATCAAGCAGCTCGAAGAGCACTTCGACACGCGCTTGCTCGACCGCGGCCACGGCAAGATCACGCTGACGCCCGCTGGTGAACTCGTGCTGGCCTACGCCGAGCGTATCCTCGGGCTGTCGGCTGAGCTCGATTCGCGCGTATCCGAGTTGACCGATGAACTGGCGGGGCAGATCAAGATCGGCACCAGCACGACGATCGCGGCCTACTGGCTGCCGGTCGTGCTCGAGGGTTTCAAGCGCAAATACCCTCGGGTACTGCCTCGTGTGGTGGTCGGGAATTCCAAACTGACCGAGGACAGCGTCGCCGCGCGCGACCTCGACATCGGCTTGATCGAGATCGTCACCGAACAGAGTAGCGTCGAGCGCCGCAGCGCCGCCCGCGATGAGCTCATGGTCATCTGCAGCCCCGACCATCCGCTGGCGAAATTCGACAAGCTGACGGCCAAGGATCTCATCGGCCACCCCTTCATCGACCGTGATCCGGGCAACGGCATCCGCCAGATCGCCGATGAATTCTTCGAGGCCGCAGGCATCGCCGGAAGCGAAATCAACCTTTGCGCCGAACTCGGCAGCCTGGCGACGATCAAGCAGCTCGCGGCTGCCGGCCTGGGCTTCGCGATCGCATCGGATCGTGCCATCCGGCGCGACGTTGCCGAAGGGCGGCTGGCCGCGGTGCGCCTCGAGCCCCGCATCTACACCCCGCTCGAAGTCATTCTGCCGCGCGACAAGTTCCGCTCGCGCCTGATCACGGCATTTGCCGACTACGTCTGTGAGGAGTTCGTCCGGATGGCCGGCGACACGGACGCCGAGGGCTGATGGCAAAAGCAAGGACTGCTTTCGTCTGCAGCGAATGCGGCGGGCAGGTGGCCCGCTGGCAAGGGCAATGCCCGCAGTGCCAGGCCTGGAATACCCTGGTGGAGACCGCGATCACCGCCGCTCCGGCAACGGGCGGGCGGTTCGCCGCGCTGGCGGGCGAAACCAGCCGTCTCAGGCCCTTGTCGACGCTGCAGCCGCGCGAGGAGCCGCGCCAGCCGACCGGGCTCGACGAGTTCGACCGCGTGCTGGGTGGCGGCCTGGTCGCGGGCGGCGTCGTGCTGATCGGCGGCGACCCGGGCATCGGCAAGTCGACCCTGCTGCTGCAGGCGCTGTCGCATCTGTCCGGAGCCCACAAGGTCGTGTATGTCAGCGGCGAGGAGTCGGGCGAGCAGGTGGCCTTGCGCGCCCACCGCCTGCAACTGCCGCCATCCGAGCTGCAGATGCTGGCCGAGATCAATCTCGAGCGCATCCTGCAGACGCTGCGCGACGCCCGGCCACGCGTGGCCGTCATAGATTCGATCCAGACCGTGTATTCCGAAACCCTGCAGTCCGCACCGGGGTCGGTGGCGCAGGTGCGCGAGTGCGCGGCGCAGTTGACGCGCTTCGCCAAGCAGAGCGGCACCAGCCTGATCCTGGTCGGCCACGTCACCAAGGACGGCACGCTGGCCGGCCCGCGCGTGCTCGAGCACATCGTCGATACCGTGCTGTATTTCGAAGGCGACACCCATTCCAGCTTCCGGCTGATCCGGGCTTTCAAGAACCGCTTCGGCGCGGTCAATGAGCTCGGTGTGTTCGCCATGACCGAGCGGGGCCTGAGAGGCGTCTCCAATCCTTCCGCAATCTTCCTGTCGCAGCATGCCCAGCAGGTGGCGGGAAGCTGCGTGCTGATCACCCAGGAGGGCACGCGCCCGCTGCTGGTCGAGATCCAGGCCCTGGTCGATTCGGCGCAAAGCCCCAATCCCCGGCGCCTGTCGGTGGGCCTGGAGCCGACCCGGCTGGCGATGCTGCTGGCCGTCATGCATCGCCATGCGGGCGTCGTGTGCTACGACCAGGACGTGTTCGTCAATGCCGTCGGCGGCGTCAAGATCACCGAGCCGGCAGCCGATCTCGCCATCCTGTTCGCCATCGTCTCGTCATTGCGCGACCGCCCGCTGCGGCAAGGGCTGGCGGTTTTCGGCGAAGTGGGGCTCGCGGGCGAAATCCGTCCGGCGCCCCGCGGTCAGGAGCGGCTCAGGGAAGCGGCGAAGCTCGGCTTCGATACCGCCATCATCCCCAGGGCCAATGCGCCGCGCCAGGCGATCGAAGGCCTGAACGTGATCGCCGTCGATCGTGTTGAAGAGGCGCTCGAGCGGATGCGCGAGCAGGCTTGAGCACGCCTGTCGCGTCCCTGCGGCAATCCTTTTTCGCAGTCCGGTTCGAAAACCGCCGTTTACATGCTGAAGCAATAATAAAAGCATGAATGCTTAGCATCCATGTATTATTGTGCACCGCAAGGCGCTGATAAATAGAATTAGCTGCCTATTTCCATATTTTTTTGACATTCCTGTTTTTTATTGCGAGCTGGGTATTTTTGGTGTTTTTCGCTGTTTTGATGAACATCAAGGATGCCGGCCGGCAATCATGGCGGTTTTGGATAGGGCTGCTTAATGAAAGGCAAATGGCTTTCGTCATCATTTTTCGGGTTGTCGCCCACCATGATCAGCAGCGGAGAATGGTTCGTACGGACGGGGTTGATTGCAGGCCTGGCGGGAGCGCTGTCGGCATGCACGGTGATCCCCGGTACTTCCGCCTGGGATATGCGGACGACTTCTTCGGTGCCTCTGCCGATCGTCGATGACGAAGCCCGCCAATCCGAGCCCGTTCCGGACAACGTCACCATCACCCCGATCACGGCCGATCTGATCATCGCTCAAGTCCGCAATGGCGAGCCCGGATTCCGGGCAACGCAATCCGGCGGCCGCACTGC
Source organism: Thauera butanivorans (assembly GCF_048398245.1). Lineage (NCBI taxonomy): Bacteria > Pseudomonadati > Pseudomonadota > Betaproteobacteria > Rhodocyclales > Zoogloeaceae > Thauera > Thauera butanivorans. The sequence continues at coordinate 2,638,926 of NZ_CP183038.1, read as the reverse complement.
GGTGCGGCCAGCGACGGTGCCCGACTTCGGCCTCGCCCATCAGGACTACCAGCTTGGCCCTGGCGACATCATCAACGTCATCGTCTGGGACCATCCCGAGATCACCATTCCTGCGGGCTCCTATCGCTCTGCCGAGCAGTCCGGCACCCTGGTCGCCGACGACGGGACCATCTTCTTCCCCTATGCCGGCACGCTCGACGTAGCGGGCAAGACACCTCGACAGGTGCGCGAGATCCTGTCCCAGCGCCTGTCCAAGGTCATCGAGAACGTTCAGCTCGACGTTCGCGTCGTGTCCTTCCGCAGCAAGCGCATCTATGTCGTCGGTGAAGTCAGGGAGCCGGGCCTGCAGCCGATCAACGACATCAGGATGACCCTGGTCGAAGCGATCAATCGCGCCGGCGGCATCACGACCGAGGCAGACCACGGCAACGTGCTGCTCACGCGCGGCGGCCAGACGTGGCGCGTCGATCTGCAGGCCTTGTACGAAGACGGCGACGTGTCGCAGAACGTCGAGCTGCAGCCCGGCGACATCGTCAACGTGCCCGATCGCCAGCTCAACAAGATCTTCGTGCTGGGCGAGGTCAGGGAGCCCGGCTCGTTCGTCATGAACAAGCGGCGCACCACGCTGGCCGAAGCGCTCAGCGAAGCAGGCTTCGTCAACCAGATCACATCCGATCCGAGCTGGATCTACGTGATGCGAAGTGACAATGGCACGTCGGAGCTCTTCCACCTCAACGCAGGTTCGCCCGACGCACTCTTGCTGGCCGAAGGCTTCCCGCTGCGCCCCCGTGACATCGTCTACGTGGATGTGGCCGCCGTCGCGCGCTGGAATCGTGTCGTGAGCAACATCCTGCCCACATCGCAGATGCTCAACCTCCTCGGCGAAACACGCTATCCGCTCTTCAATGGCCGCCAGTAACGTGGGCGCCATCCAGTACGCATACGATTGCGCTTGATCGAACCCTCTTCAGGAAGCTCCGCCCTTGGCTCGACAAACTCCGCACGCTGTTCCCTTCGACGAGACTCGACACAAGCACGTGCCCAGCCTGCACGGCAAGGGGGACGATTTCATCAATCTGGGTGAAATCATCGCCACCTTGTTCGAATGGAAGTGGCTCATCCTGAGCATCACCGCTTTTGCAGTCTCCGTGGGCGTGTTCGTCGCACTGGTGTCCACTCCCATCTATCGTGCCGACGCCATGCTGCAGGTGGAGGACAAGGGTACGGCCAAGGGCGGAATTGCCGCCCTGCGCGACGTCGAGGCCGTGCTGGGCGACTCCACCTCGGTGGCCGCAGAACTCGAGATCCTGCGCTCGCGCATGATCCTCGGCCGTGTCGTCGAACGCCTCAACCTCACCATTGTCGCCGAGCCAAGGTATTTTCCGATCGTCGGCCGTGCCCTGGCTCGTCGCCACGCCAATGCCGATGCTCCGGCTGAGCCGCTCCTCGGCCTGTCCGGTCATGCCTGGGGAGGCGAACGCATCACGGTGCAAAGCCTCGAGGTGGCGCCGGATCTCGTCGGCATGCCGCTGACCCTCGTCGTGGATGAGGGCGAGCAGTTCCGGCTTCTCGATGAAGACGGCATCCTGCTTGCACAAGGCGCCGTGGGCATCCTGGTCAATGGCGAGCGCGTCAGCTTGTTCGTGGCCGAGCTCGTCGCACGTCCCGGCACCCGTTTCGACGTATCCCGGCGCAGCCAGGCCGAGGCGATCGCCTCGCTGCGTGGTGTCCTGGAGGTACGGGAGCGCGCCCGCCAGTCGAACGTGATCGAAGCCACTTTCTCCGACACCGATCGGGCCCGGGCATCGGCCATCCTGAACGAGGTACTGAATGCCTATGTACGGCAGAACGTGGAATACCGCTCCGCGGAAGCGGAGTCCACGCTGGCTTTCCTCGAGGCCCAGTTGCCGGAACTCAAGAACGAGCTGGATACGGCGGAAGCTGCCTACAACAACTACCGTCAGAACCGCGGCTCCATCGACCTGACGATGGAAACGCAAGCGATGCTCAGTTCCATCGTCAAAGTGGACAACGACATCGTCGTGCTGCAGCAGAAACGCGATGAGCTTCGCCAGCGCTTCACCGCCGAGCACCCGCAGGTCCAGTCGGTGGACTCGCAGATCGCCCGTCTGCGGGCATTGCGCAGCACCCTGGACAAGGACGTTTCCCGCCTGCCGGATACGCAGCAGACCGCGCTGCGGCTGCATCGCGACGTCGAGGTCTCCACCGCGCTCTACACCAACCTGCTCAATAGCGCGCAGCAACTGCGCGTCGCCCGGGCGGGCACGGTAGGTGACGTGCGCATCATCGACAGCGCGGTTACCGCGCATCAGGCCATCGCCCCACGCAAGGCGCTCATCGTGCTGCTGTCGGGAGTGCTCGGTGCCCTGATCGGCCTGGGCTCGGTCTGGGCGATTCGCGCCCTGCGGGTGGTCGTCGAAGACCCCGAGACCATCGAGCGGGAACTCTCGCTACCCGTGTATGCCACCGTGCCGGAGAGCAAGGCCGAGGAAGAGATCGATCGCCGCATCAAGCGCGGCAGGAATGCTGGAGAACTGCTGGCCGTGGCGCATCCGGACGACGGCGCGGTGGAAAGCCTGCGCAGCCTGCGCACCACGCTGCATTTCGCGCTGCTGGGGGCAGATCGTGGTTCAGTGCTGATCACCGGTCCGGCGCCAGATGTCGGCAAGAGTTTCATTTCCAAGAATCTCGGCGCCGTGCTGGCCCAGAGTGGCAAGCGCGTCATCATCGTCGATGCCGACTTGCGCAAAGGGCACATCCACAAGGAATTCGCGCTGCCGCGCAATGGCGGGATTTCCGAGTTCATTACCAGCGGCCTGTCACTCGAATCGATCGTGCGCCCGACCATCGTCGAGGGCCTGTCCATCGTCACGACCGGCCAGATCCCGCCCAATCCCTCGGAGTTGTTGATGCATGAGCGTTTCGCGGCGCTGCTGCACGGCCTGGAGACGCAATGCGATGTGCTGATCGTCGATGCGCCTCCCGTGCTTGCCGTGTCCGATGCCGTGATCGTTGGCCGCCTGACGGGCGCCACGCTTTTGGTCGCACGGGCAGGCCGCCATCCGATCGGCGAGCTGGACCAAGCCGTCAAGCGCCTGGAGCAGGGTGGCGTGAGCGTCAAGGGATTCGTTTTCAATGGCCTGGACCTGCAGCGACAGCGGCACCGTTTCGGTTACCAGGGTTATCAATACCAATACAAATATTCCGCCTGACGACCAGGCAGGCACCACGCACGGGCGCCCCCCAATCATCTACAGGCGCCCGCCTGACGACACTTCAGCTTCTCGAGCGCGCACCCCGGCGTCGCCTCGCCGGGTGTGTTCGACTTCAAAAAAGGAGGCTCTCATGATGCATGGGCTCATCGTTCTACCGCTGGCGATCCTGGTTTCCGCCATCGTCATACGCGCCATGATCGCGCTGGCTCCGCGCGCGGGCTTGATCGACCATCCCGGGGAGCACAAGCAGCATGAGCACGTCACGCCCTTCATCGGCGGCTTCGGAATAATGGCCGCATTGCTGCTCGCGGTCGTGATGTTGATCAGCCTTTATCCCGCCCGGAATACCGCGTGGATCTCGCTGCTGATATGCGGCGGCACGATGTTCCTGGTGGGGCTGGTGGACGATCGCTGGAAGCTCGGCTTCAGGATCCGGCTCGTCGTTCAAGCCGTGCTGGCCTTGCTCATGGTATACGGCGGCGGGATTTTACTGACCGGACTGGGCAACGTGGTATTCACCGGCGACATCGCGCTCGGCCTTCTGGCCGTGCCGTTCACCGTCTTCGCCACCATCGGCGGCATCAATGCGCTCAACATGGTCGATGGCATCGATGGACTGGTCGGCACCATCGCCGGCATCACGCTGCTGCTGATCGCGCTGATGACGGGCTTTGGCGGAGACGGCCCGATGCACTTGCTGTCGATGGCCCTGCTGGGCGGAGTAGGGGGGTTTCTGTGGTTCAACATGCGCCATGGACGGCAGCATCGCGCACGTACCTTCATGGGCGACAACGGCAGCATGACGCTGGGACTGCTGATCGTATGGCTGCTTATCGGCCTGACCCAGGGAGAAGGCGCGCTGATCAGCCCCGTTGCCGCTTTGTGGCTGTTCGCCATTCCGCTCATCGACACGCTCAGCGTCATGGTACGCCGAGTGCTGATGGGGCAGTCTCCGTTCACACCCGATCGCCACCATTTGCATCACCTGCTTCAACGTGCGGGCTTTCGCGTGGAGGACGTGGTGACGTCCATAGGTTTGCTGCACCTCGTGCTGGGAGGAGCCGGCGTCACCGGCTTGCTCTGGGGCGTGCCCGAAAGCGTGATGTTCATGGCCTTTCTGTGCCTGTTTGCCGCTTACGTCATGGTCACCGCGCGCCCATGGCGTTTCGTGCCTGCATTGCGCGGCATTCACCGTTATCTGCATCTTACGCCTGCCGCCAATTGCGGCGTGTTCTTCGGCAACTGCGCACTCGAGCGTGTCGAGCAGATCAACGAACTGGTCGCTCCTCAGCTCCGCGACAACACGGCTTTCCGGACCCGCCTGTATCAGCGCATGGAGGCCGACGGCAGTCCCGGGATGCGGTATGCCGTGGTGGAGATCATGCTTGACGATGAAACTGCGCCCCTGACCCACCAAATCGAATATCTGCGTTTGATACGAAAAGCGCTGCATCCATACAACGGGGTCTATATTCGCAGCTATGTCCATCGAGACCCTTTCAATGATCGCCGGATCAATCCGGATGAGCCCGCAGTCGAGATGCGAGTCCGCAACCGCCGGCAGCGCAAACGCGAGTTGCTGGAGGAGTCCTTCACTTACGTCGATCATGGCCGAATCCTGGACCAGGACGTCAAGCACACGAATACGGAAGGTGAGGAGGCCGTCGGCGCCCCTGACACCCTGATTGCAAAACACTGATTTTCTCAACACTTCTTCTCATTCACGCGGAGTGTCATCCACCATGACTGCCCATTCCCTCGATCAGATCAAGCTTGCCGTCATCGGCCTGGGCTACGTCGGCCTGCCGCTGGCGGTGGAGTTCGCCAGGCAGCGCGACGTGCTCGGCTTCGACATCAACCGGACGCGCATCGACGCGCTCGAGGCCGGCCACGACGCCACGCTCGAAGTCTCGGACGAAGAGCTGCGCGAAGCCACCGGCCTGCGCTACAGCGCCGATGCGCAGGATCTGGCCGCCTGCAACGTCTTCATCGTCACCGTGCCGACGCCGATCGACGAGCACAAGCAGCCCGACCTGACGCCGCTGATCAAGGCCAGCGAGACCATCGGCAAGGTGCTCAAGCAGGGCGACATCGTCATCTACGAATCCACCGTCTATCCCGGCGCCACCGAGGAAGACTGCGTGCCGGTGCTGGAGCAGCACTCCGGGCTGCGCTTCAACGTCGACTTCTACGCCGGCTACAGCCCCGAGCGCATCAATCCGGGCGACAAGGAGCACCGCGTCTCCACCATCCGCAAGGTCACGTCCGGCTCCACGCCCGAGGTGGCCGACCTGGTCGATGCGCTGTATCGCCAGATCATCCTCGCCGGCACCCACAAGGCCGAGAGCATCAAGGTGGCCGAGGCGGCCAAGGTCATCGAGAACACCCAGCGCGACGTCAACATCGCGCTGATCAACGAACTCGCCATCATCTTCAACCGCATGGGCATCGACACCGAAGCAGTGCTGAAGGCGGCCGGCAGCAAGTGGAACTTCCTGCCGTTCCGTCCGGGCCTGGTCGGCGGGCACTGCATCGGCGTGGATCCGTACTACCTCACCCACAAGGCGCAGGCGATCGGCTACCACCCCGAGATCATCCTGGCCGGCCGTCGGCTCAACGACGGCATGGGCGCCTACGTGGTGTCGCAGCTGGTCAAGGCCATGCTCAAGCGGCGCATCCAGGTCGAAGGCGCGAAGATCCTGATCATGGGCCTGAGCTTCAAGGAAAACTGCCCGGACCTGCGCAACACCCGCGTGGTGGACATCGTCAAGGAACTGGGAGAGTACGGCATGGCGGCCGAGGTGTACGACCCCTGGGTCGATCCGGCCGAGGCAGAGCACGAGTACGGCATCACGCCGATCCAGATCCCGGCGCCGGGCACCTACGACGCCATCGTCGTGGCCGTGGCCCACGACCAGTTCAAGGTGCTCAGCGATCAGGGCATCCGCGCGCTGGGCAAGCGCGAGCACGTGCTCTACGACCTGAAGTATGTACTGCCGCGCGATGCGGCGGACTTGAGGCTGTAGTCTCCAGTAACTGACAGCAAACCCGAGCAGCACGAGGACCGTGCTGCTCGGGGCCATGCTGGCACCGAATGCTTCAGGTCGTGCATGGAGAAAACCGCGGGTCTGATCGGCGACGTACCGCCATGCAACACGCTTGCAGGGTCGAGCCAAACAGCGAGATGGCATCTGGAAAAGAACGCTCAAAGTGAAACCGAAAGTCGTCAAATCGGTCGCCACCATGGCGGGAGGCACTGCCCTCGCTCAGGCGATCACCATCCTCTTCACGCCGATCATTACAAGGCTTTTCCCGCCGGAAGCTTATGGCGCGCTCGGCACCTTCTCTTCGCTGATCACGATTCTCGTTCCACTTGTGGCCTTGTCCTACCCCATGGCGATCGTGCTGTCCCGCGACGACAGCGAGGCTGTCTCACTGACCCAGCTATCCGGCCTGATCGCGCTCCTCTTTGCCGCAGTCACGCTTTTTCTGGCGCTGATGTTCGAGGGCGAACTGCTCGATTACATGGGAATGGAGAACTTCACCGGGCTGCCGTATCTCTTTGCCTTTGCCGTACTGTTCTCGGGTTTGGCGCAAGTGTTCAGAAGCTGGCTTTTACGCGAAAAGGATTTCTCCTCGCTGGCGCGGATGGAAGTGATCAACTCGCTCTTCAACAATGTCTCGAAATCCGCCCTCGGCTTCTTCTTCCCGCTTGCCGCGGCACTGATCGGGATATACGCATTCGGCCAGGCCGTGCAGACCTTGCTCTACACGCTCGGCCTCAAGGCAAGGCGCGGCCTGGCTGCCCTGGGCACGTTCGACGCGCTCGCCAATGCTTCGGTCGTCGCACGGAAATTCAGTGATTTCGCGCTTTATCGCGCCCCCCAGGGATTCATCAACGCCATCTCGCAAAGCCTGCCGATTCTGGTTCTAGGCTTTGCGTTCGATCAGGCGGTGGTGGGTTATTATGCGCTGGCGAAGAGCATATTGAGCGCTCCGCTGACGCTGGTCGGCAAATCGGTTTCCGACGTCTTCTATCCACGCCTGGCGGAAGCCGTGGCCGAGAGGGAAGACGTCAGCCGCCTGCTCATCAGGTCGACCCTAATCCTCTTCGGTATCGCTGCACTGCCCTTCGGCGTGGTGTTCTTCTATGGCCCCGAGCTCTTCTCCTTCGTCTTCGGAACCCAATGGCACAACGCCGGCGTGTTCGCCGGCTGGATTTCCATCTGGCTTCTGTTCGGCTTCATCAACAGGCCATCGGTTTCTGCCATCGCCCCGCTGGGGATACAGAAATTTCTGCTCGGCTATGAAGTGCTGAGTATCGTTGCGAAGGCCCTGGCATTGGCTTTCGGGATCCTCGTTCTCAAGGATGAAACGATATCCGTGGCTCTTTTTTCCTGCGCCGGAGCGATCGTCAACCTGTATCTGGTGCTTCACGTCATCCGGAAGGCCCGGTCCATCAAAGAGGCGAATCAGTCGTGATCAGGCAAGAAGATCAATACCCGGAAAATACTTGCGCCGTGGCCGGGAATCCAGGCGCGCACGGGGAACCGGCCTCACGCAAGCTATACATCGTCGAACGGAAAGGCTCGTTTTCAGACGAGTGGATCGAATACTGCTCCAAAGCTGGAGTGGATTTCGAGACCGTGAACCCTTATCGGAGTGACCTCGTTTCGAAGATCCGCGATGGTGCGGCTTTTCTATGGCATTGGCGCCATGATTCCTACAAGGACCAGCTCTTTGCCCGTCAGCTGTTTTCGGCGCTGGCAAGCACCTCGATTCGGACGTATCCGGATATCCAGACCTGCTGGCACTTCGATGACAAGGTCGCACAGAAATACGTTTTCGAGGTGGCGGGCCTGCCTGCGGCAAAATCCCACGTGTTCTACGACCAGGCATCGGCGGACGCCTGGCTGCAAACCTGCTCCTATCCGGTCGTTTTCAAGCTGCGTGGTGGAGCGGGTGCCCTGAATGTACGGCTGGCGAGGACAAGGGCCGAGGCGCGAAAACTCGTCAGGAAAGCCTTTGGCACGGGTTTCCCGTACTTTGAAAGGTGGGAGATCTTCAAGCAGAGCATCTGGCGCGCGAGGCGCGACAGGAGCCCACGTTCGATGGCTGCGGTGTTTTATCACCTGGGACGCTCCTTGCTGCCCTCCATTCGCGACGAATCCGACCTCCATCCGCGGGAAATTGGATACGCCTACTTCCAGGAATTCATTCCAGACAACAGATTCGACGACAGGCTGGTCGTCGTCGGCGATTTCTGCTTTGCAGTACGGCGCTTCTGCAGGACGGGAGATTTTCGCGCATCGGGTTCCGGTTTGAAGAGCTATGAGCCGGACGCGTTTCCCAAGGCTTCGATCGAACTCGCGTTCAGGCTTGCAGACACCTTGAAGATGCAGAGCGTTGCGATCGATCTTGTGTACACGGCCAATGGCGAACCCATGGTCGTCGAAATCAGCTTTGGCTGCGTGACGTCGGTCTATCCGGGGTATTTCGATCGAAGCGGAGCCTGGCACGATGGCGAGACGAGCATGCCCGTCAAGATTCTGGAAGGGCTGATCGCGTCCGTCGGCCTGCCGCCCAAGTCGATGTGATGAATCATTTTCCGTGGAACACACGAACATTGGCAGGCTCGAGGACTCGATGAAGATTCTATGTGTAATCGACTCGCTCGGCTCGGGAGGGGCACAGCGTCAGTTGGTCAACCTGGCATGCGGCCTGAAGGCCCGTGGGCATATCGTGGATGTGTTCATCTACTATCCCCACCAGGATTTTTTCCTGTCCGAGTTGGCAGAAGCGGGCGTGGCGGTGCATGCGCTCCCCAAGAAGGGAAAACTGGGCGTCAACGTGCTCGTTGGACTCGTGCGCCTGCTGCACGCAAGGGAATACGATGCGCTGATTTCGTTTCTCGATACGCCAAACGTGTACTCCGTCGTGGCGTCGATTTTCTCTCCGCGCTTGAAGCTCGTCGTATCGGAGCGGTCCAGCCATCACCACGACAAGAACAAATACCTTGCTTTGGGAAAGCGGCTTCTGTACGGGTTCACAGACAAGGTGGTGGCCAACAGCAAAAGCCAGGCCGAGTGGCTACGGCGGTATCCGTGGCTCCGCGGAAAAACCATGGCGATCTACAACGGATTCCCAATGGCAGACCAAGCTGCCAGCGGCGAAATTCCGCCCATGAGTTTCCTGGTTGTCGGTCGGATTGGCCCCGAAAAGAACGGCATTCGATTGGTCGAGGCGCTGGAGCTTTTTCGCCGGAAGCACGGCTACGTGCCCGATATTTCATGGGCAGGCAAGGAGGACATTCTTCCTGCTGGACAGCGCTACGTTTCCGCCCTCAGAGCGATCCTCGACAAGTATCCCGGAGTGAGGGCGCAATGGAACTGGCTTGGCGAGCGGCGGGACATCATGGATCTTCTGCGCGAGCATCGGGCGCTGATACATCCATCGTTGTATGAGGGCCTGCCGAACGTGGTCTGCGAGGCTTTCATTGCCGGACGCCCGGTGATTGCATCGGGCGTCTGCGATCATCCATCTCTTGTCGATGAGCCGGCGCGCGGATTCATCTTTGACCCGCTGGATCCGGTACAGATCTGCAAGGCCATCGAGCATGTCGTCTTCCTCCCGGAGCAGGAGTGGCGTGAAATGTCTGAAAATTCAATGAATTACGCTCGGAGTCAACTGGGGGTGGATAGAATGGTTGAGGAGTATGAGGCCTTGCTTGGTGGGGCTGGACGCTCCTTGCAGCCATTCTCTTGAAAAGAGAGCCGCATTCGAGCTTCTTTCATGATACATATTTCGCGAGAAACCTGGTGAACAGCTTCTTCGCCCTGTCCATTCTCCTTGGAGCGGGTTTTTTTCTCAATGTTCTTGCATATGGCACGATCGAGCCGTTCGTGGCATCGGCGCTGCTTTTTTTCCTGGGCTCGCTTTTCATTGTCCCGCTGAACGGCTCTAGGTCCCAGGAGTACTCCACCTTCGGTCTGGTTTTTCTTGTCTGTTTCGCAGTGGCAGGCATTGCGGCAATCTACGCGAACTTTTTCTTCGATCAGGTTCAACTGCACGGCGATGCAGGCCGTTTCTTCGACTATGCGACAGGAAAAGGAAGCGGCCTGACGCTTGCGGAACTGAGAGAGGTTCATGAGGGCTCTCTGGCAATCGCGTTCTGGTCGGAGATCTACGATCTTTTTTCCTTTCTCGGATTTCAGAAAGAGCGCTACATCGGAGTTGCGGTAAATATCACCTCCGTTTCGATGACGGCAGCGATCGGGGTGCGAATAGTCAGATGCGTTTATGGCGACGACGTTCAAAAAATCAGACTTTTCAAGCTATTGGCGGCATGCTGCGGCTTGTTCTGGATGTTCGCAGCCATACATCTCCGTGATGCGGTCGTGCTGCTGCTCGTCACTTTCCTGGTGTTCTTATGGGTCAAGGCGCTCCGCACACCGCGTTTTGGCTTGAATCTCGTCCCTCTTGCCGTGGCCAATATTGCGGGCGCAACGATTCTGGGTTTTCTGAGAACCGAGTTTTCCTTCGTTCCTTTTGCGATGGCCTTGTGCGCCGTCACTGCGCTCCTGATCGGCAACGCCGGCGGTCGAGGGAAAGGCGGCCTCTACTTGATGGCCGTCCTTGCAGGTGCGTGTGTCATAGGACTGCTCGTTGCTTTTGGCGACCAGATCCTGGATCGGCTCGTCAAGGGGAACGAGGCGTATCTTGGCATGAGCGAAGGCCAGCATGGGTCGGGCTCACTCGGGATGGCACTGATCGTCAAGCAACCATTGCCGATCAGACTGGTCCTCGGCTCTCTCTATCTTCTCGTATTTCCGGTGCCGGTATGGTCGGGGTTCGAGGTGGCAAGCGCCATTCATGCCCTTCGATCTGTCAACGCAATCTACTTTTATTTCGTGACTCCGCTTCTGTGGCTTGCCTTGCTGGAGCTTGCAAGGGATCGCTCGAAAAGGACACCGGAAACTCTCTTTCTGGCCTTTCTGGGCGGAGGGATGATGTTCGCGATAGCGGCAACCAGCCTGGAGCCTAGGCATTTCGGCGCCTTTCTGGTGCCCTTGCTGGTTTTCGCTCTCCAGCCGGACATGTCGGACCATCTCATGCGGGCCAGGTACAAGAGAGTGACGGGCGTGGTTCTGGCGGCTGCGGCCGTTCTGCATCTGTTATGGGCCGGCGCCAAGTTTCTTTAGGACATGCTGCCAGAAGCAGAGAGTGAATGCTCAGGGCTTTTTCTTCAACTCCCGGATCCATCATGAAAGTCGTTGTCGTTGGTCGCTTTCCTCCACCTTACGGCGGAGTGAGCATTTTCGTTAAGCGAAAATACGAGTCGATGCGTTCAGCCGGTGCTGGATATGTCGACTTGAGGAGCCTGTGGTGGCCGGCGAAGCTGTTCTGGCTTGTCATCTCCTCGCGATGTGAATTCTATGTGAATACGGGGAATATCCATTTTCTCCTTGCGTGCTATCTGCTTGGCGCCCTCAGGCGCTCCTACGTTTACGATCACAATGCTTCCCGGCGAAACTGGGGCAGGGGCCGACTGGAAAGGCTTTACATTTTTCTGGTGAAGAATGCGTTGGGGATCAGGGTTGTTCACCAACACCTCAAGGCTGGATATGAGAGCAGGGGGTTGGGGCACAAGGTTGAAGTGGAGAGCCCTTTTTTGCCGCCGGTGGAGTCTGAACAGGCGGAGATACTGAAAAGCTACCCGGAAGAGGTCGTGGATTTTCTGGAAAGCACGCATGGCTTGAAGCTGGCGCTTTCCGCGTCCGTATATGTACGGGATGGTGCCGGGCGCGACGTTTATGGTATCGATGCGCTCATCGCGTCACTTGAATACCTCCAGGAGGAGGGATGCGAGCCGCGCTGCTTGCTCGCAATCGCGGAGTTCGACGAAAGCCTCTTGCCCCGTGATCTGGCTGTGCGCATGGATAGGCTGGCGTCGGCCGGAGTGCTTGTGAAAATGCTGGGGCAGTATCAGTTCTGGCCGGTATACAAGAGGGTGCATGCCTTTCTTCGCCTCACCTCGACCGATGGAGACAGCATCAGCATCAGGGAGGCCATTCATTTCGGCTGCCCTGTCCTTGCATCCGATGTCGTACCCCGCCCGGATGGCGTGAAGCTCTATGGATATGGCAATCAGGACGAATTGAACGCGCTGCTTCGCGGCTTGAAGAACGGCTCGGCGCAATCTGAATTGCCGATACGGATTTTGAACCAGAACACATGAGAGGCTGCCATGCAGACAGCGCTCCCTTGTCGGTGAACCGAGTCGAACGACGATGGATCTATTGAGCAAGGCGGGACTCTATTGGCGCACCTTGCGCCATTTGCGGCCGGTGCAGTTTTATGGCCGGATATGGTTCCGATATTCACGACCCAAGCCTGACCTGCGCCCGGCGCCTGCCCTTCGTGCCCATAGGGGCACGTGGCAGGCAAGCGCACGGCGACTGGCGAGCATGGATGGACCGCGGCAATTCGTTTTCTTGAACGAGCCGGGCGGACTGGACGAGATCGGCTGGGACGGACCTCAGCGTGAAAAATTGTGGCGCTACAACCAGCATTATTTTGATGATCTCAACGCGATCGGCGCCGAACAGCGATACGCCTGGCATGTCGCCCTGATCGAGGACTGGATCCGGCACAATCCGCCCGGGCAGGGTAACGGCTGGGAGCCATATCCGCTTTCGCTGCGCATTGTCAATTGGATCAAATGGGCGCTGGCCGGCGGGGAACTGCCGCCGGCGGCACGGCACAGCCTGGCTGTGCAGGCGCGCTGGCTGAGCAAGCGGCTGGAGATCCATCTGCTGGGCAACCATCTGTTTGCCAATGCCAAGGCCTTGCTGTTTGCCGGCCTGTTCTTCGAAGGCGAGGAAGCAGACGGCTGGAGAAGAACGGCGCTGAGAATTCTGGTGCGCGAGATATCCGAACAGATACTGCCCGATGGCGGCCACTTCGAACTCAGTACGATGTATCACGTGCTGGCCCTGGAGGATGTGCTCGATCTGGTCAATATCGCCACTTGTTACGAATCAGCCGCATCCGAGGACTGCGCGCTGGTCCGTGCCTGGCTAGTGCCGAAGGTTGCGGCGATGATGCATTGGCTGCGGACGATGTGTCATCCGGACGGCGAGATCTCGCTGTTCAATGATTCGGCGATCGGAATTGCCCCTTCGATTGCAGAGATGGAAGCGTACTTCGCGCGCTGCTTTCCGGCCGTGAGCGTGCCGGTACCGAAACCGATGGAAGTATTGGCAGCCAGTGGCTATGTACGCCTGGCATCGGACGCAGCGCTTGCCTTGCTGGATGTGGCACGGGTGGGGCCGGATTACCTGCCAGGGCATGCGCATGCCGACACGCTGGGCTTCGAGCTGTCCTTGTTCGGACAGCGCCTCCTGGTGAATGGCGGAACTTCGTGCTACGGCGCGAGTGCCGAACGCCTGCGCCAGCGCGGTACCGCAGCACACAACACGGTGATTGTGGATGGCATGGATTCGTCCGAGGTATGGGGCGGCTTTCGAGTCGCCGGGCGAGCATATCCGCGTGGACTGGCATGCAGGGAGGACGTTGCCTGCATGCAGGTCAGCTGCAGCCACGACGGCTATCGCCGGCTGAAAGGGCGTCCGCTGCACACGCGGAGCTGGTCCCTGCGGCCTGGTGAGCTGAGCGTCGCGGATGGTTTGACAGGCACCTATGCCGAGGCGGTGGCGCAGTATCGCTTCCATCCCGATGTGGCACTTTCGATCGAGGGCAATGGACGCCGGGGGAGGGCCGTGCTGCCAGGTGGTCAGCCAGTGGAATGGGTGATCGAGCACGGCATGGGGGAACTGGTGGAGTCCACGTGGCATCCCCACTTCGGCGTGTCGAGGCCATGCAGGCTGCTACGTGTGCAGATCGTGGACCGAAGGGCCCATGTACGCTTTTCGTGGTCTTCGGAAGATGCCGATTCCTACGCGACCAAGCATGCTGCTCATGCCGAAGCCTTGTAGTCGCCATTCATTAGATCCAGTACTCAATCATTGCTGCCATCCCTATGCACATTCTCTTTCTGACTGACAATTTCCCGCCCGAGGTGAACGCCCCGGCCAGCCGTACTTTCGAACATTGCCGCGAGTGGAGGAGCATGGGTCACGAGGTCACGGTGATCACTTGCGCGCCGAATTTTCCCAAGGGCAAGGTCTTCGATGGTTATCGAAACCACCTTTGGCAGACGGAGGAGGTCGAAGGCATCCGCGTGATTCGAGTATGGTCCTACATCACGGCAAACGAAGGTTTCGTGAAGCGCATCCTGGACTACCAGAGCTTCATGCTGTCGGCAGTGCTGGCCAGTCCCTTCGTGCGCAAGGTTGATATGGTAGTGGGCACGTCGCCACAATTCTTCACCGCATGCGCGGCGTATGTGGCGAGTCGGATGAAACGCGTGCCTTGGGTATTCGAACTGCGCGATCTCTGGCCGGAGTCGATCCGCGCAGTGGGGGCGATGAAGGAATCGAAAGTGCTGGATCTCGTCGAGAAGCTCGAGCTTTTTCTGTATCGCAAGGCGGATGCCGTGGTGACGGTGACCAACGCCTTTCGCGAGAACCTGATCAGGCGCGGGATCGATGGGCAAAAAATTGATGTCGTGACCAACGGCGTCGACATCAGCCGTTTCAAACCACGGCAGAAGGATGCCGAATTGCTTGCTCGACTGGGGCTGGAAGGCAAGTTTATCGCCGGCTACATCGGCACGCATGGAATGGCACATGCGCTGGATACGCTGCTGGAAGCCGCTGCCAAGCTGAAGGCCTTGCCCGATGGTGACCGATATCGGCTGCTTCTGCTGGGCGATGGCGCTTGCAAGGCGGAGCTGGTGACGAAAGCGCGGTCGATGGGGCTGGACAACGTTGTATTCGTCGATTCGGTATCCAAGCAGGAAGTCGTGCGCTATTGGTCTCTGCTCGATGTGTCGATCATCCACCTGCGCAGGACGGAGCTCTTCACGACAGTGATCCCATCGAAATTGTTCGAATGCATGGGCATGGGCATTCCGGTATTGCACGGTGTCGCGGGCGAATCGGCCGATATCGTGCAACAGGAAGGCGCAGGCATCGTTTTCGAACCGGAAAACGCAGATGCGCTCTGCGACGGTGTGGTGAGGATGTTCGAGGATCGGATGGCGTACGAGCGATACCGCAGCAAGGGACTGGAAGGGGCCCGAAAATATGACAGAAAGGAGTTGGCGCAGCAGATGCTGGCGATGCTGGAGGCCGTGGTGGATGATGCTCGGGGCAAGAAGCCGCTTGCGCGGTGAAAGGCGCTACTCCAGCCCGAATTCGAACGTACTGACAACGCGCAGGCGCTTGCCGATGGTGCGCGAGCTGTCCATGTCGCTGCCATCATCGTCCAGGATACGGATGGCGCCCTGATTTGCGCTCTTCAATGGCCCGAGACGAGCGCCGGCATCGGCCGCGAACTTGCTCGCCTGCTCACGTGCGCTGCGTGTCGCTTCTTCCAGCAACAGGGGCTTGATGTCATTGAAGCCGCGCAATTGATAGCGCGGCCATTCCCCCTGGCCATCTCCGCCGAGTTGGATACCGGCGGCAATCAAGGGGTCGACCTTGTTCGAGGCTGCTGCGACAGCATCGACCCGAGCAGACTTCACCGTGACTTGCCCCTGGCCGTTGAAACGCAGGGCGACACGCTCCGGGCCATACTCCCGTGCAAGAAGGTCCTGCACTTGCAGCGGACGTATCTCGATCTCGGCATCCTCGAACCCCTGGCCGTGCAGGAAGGACACGATCTGCTCGCGGTCCGTGGTCAACGCTCGTTGAACGGTGCTGAACTCATCCGCCGCACGGCGGAAGCTCAAGGTCCATACGGCGAAATCACTTTTTACATCACGCTCGGCAAGGCCTTTGACGGTGATGCTGCGATCGGCCATTCTGAAGCGTTCGATCCCTTTTCCTACCTGAAAGCCTGCAAATGCAACACTGCCGGCGAGCAGCAGGGCAGGGAGCAGACCGATTCGTGTTTCAGACATGAGATGGCTCCGGGCTGATTGGAGAAGAGGGCGGCATCAAATCCTGGCGATCCATTGCTCAACCGCCTCGGAGATGATGTCATGAGCCAGTTGGTGGGCTTCCTGAGGCTTGCGGTAGGGATCAGGCACTTCAGCCTTGCTCCAGTGGCCGAGCAGAAAGGTCTTGCCGCGTGTGGTTGGATCGAGGTCGTTCGTGTAGTCGAGATGATGCTTTTCCATGCCGAGGATGAGATCGGCCCAGCGCGTCAACTCGAGGTTGAGCTGTTGTGCCCGATGACCATCGAGATCGATCTGATGCCGGCCGGCCACCTGCAGGGTGGTCTGATCGGCACCGTGATTGACGAGAGCGCCAATGCCGGCAGAACGAACGAGGACCTTCTTGCCCTTCGCCTGAGCTCGGTCGCGGAGAAGGGCTTCGGCCAATGGACTGCGGCAGATGTTGCCCGTGCAAAGGATGAGTATCTTTTCGAACATGGCGCTAGCGTAAAAAAACCGACACCCCCTGTCGAGGGCGCCGGTTTCGAGATGTTGCCGAAACGCCTGGATCAGACGCTTTGCTTACGGCGCCGGATTACAGCGAGGCCGGCCATACTCAGGCCCAGCAGGGCGAGAGAAGCAGGTTCGGGAACCTCGGTGGGGGCCGGCGTTGCGACGATTGCCAGATTGTCGATGCGGAAGCTGCCGCCGATGACGGGAACATCACCGATGAAATCCAGCAGGAGTTGGCCCGCGCCGGGCCAGTCGGTAGCAGTTTCAGTGACATCCAGCACGACCCCGGTGTCAGTGATGGTGCCTTCGACACTGAAAGTGCCGGCCCCCGACGGATCGACGAACGAAGTCCCCAGCAGGGCGTTCAGGAAGCCGAGAATACCCATGGTCGTGGCACCATCGTAGCTGCCGCCGAAATTGACGCCGATGGGCGTGGTGACGGCTCCGGTGCCGAAGGCGAAGGGGTAGCTGCCCTCGGCCAGGCCGCTGAAATTGACGTCACCGGTGAACAGCGAGGTGAAACTGCTTGTCGTAAACGTACGGCTTCCGAGGACCGGAACGGTGAGCTCGACCGAAGCGCTTCCACCCAAGGTGCCGGGGCCGGCGCTGATTTCATAGCCGCCGCTCGGACCGACGTTGACCACGCCGCTGCCTGAAAGGCCCGTGAGATTGATCGTGTAGGTATTCGGTGTGCCATCGTTGAATCCAGAGACGGTGAAACCACCGCTGAGGCTATCGACCTGACTGACATAAGCAGCCGATGCTCCGGCACTGAAGGTGGCAAGAGCCGCAGTGGCAGCGATGAAGGCGGTTTTCTTCATGAGTGATTCCTGTCTGTACGTCACGGCTGGCGTATGGCCAGAGTGCGGGGGTTAACGTCGTCGCAACGTGAAGGTCGCAGACCATTCTAAAGCAATATTCACACCTGCTTGATCAAATAGTTGTAATCAATAATGTTTCCATGATCTTTTCAAAAGCATTGCAATCAGAGTGTAAAATATCCCGACAAACATCTGGTGAAGACAATGGTTGCTCGTACGCTCCTCCGCATGGGAGATCCGCGTCTCCTCGAACCGGCCAAACCCATCACGGCGTTCGGAACGCCGGAACTCGACGAATTGATCACCGACATGTTCGACACGATGAGCGCAAATGGTGGTGTTGGTCTGGCAGCACCGCAGATCGGCGTCGGCCTGCAGTTGGTGATCTTCGGCTTCGAGCAGAATGAACGCTATCCCGACGCCCCCGCAGTACCGCGCACGATCCTGCTGAATCCAGTCATCACGCCACTGGACGACGTGATGGAGGAGGGGTGGGAAGGCTGCCTGTCGGTCCCCGGGCTGCGTGGGGTGGTGGCACGCCACCAACGCATCCGCTATCAAGGGTTCGATCCGCAAGGGAATCCCATCGATCGCATGGTCGAGGGTTTTCACGCTCGTGTGGCGCAGCATGAATGCGATCATCTCGCCGGAGTACTGTACCCGATGCGGGTGAACGACTTCACCCGTTTCGGCTTCACTGATGTACTGTTCCCAGATATGGAAAGGCGCTGAGAGCAGAGCCGAACACGACGCGTGCTCTTATGGACAGGGCGCTGAGCGAACATTCATTCTCTTGAAGTTGGAGTCGATTTCCTGATGGACAACACACAAATTCGCATCGGTATCGCCGGCTACGGAAATCTGGGGCGCGGCGTCGAAGCCGCCATCGCTAGGAACCCGGACATGACGCTGGTCGGCGTATTTACCCGCCGTTCGCCGGAGTCGGTGAAGCCTCTGTCCGCCCGGACCTCGGTGCAGCCCATCACCGCACTGTCCGACTGTCGTGACACGATCGACGTATTGATTCTATGTGGCGGCTCCAAGGACGACTTGCCTCGCCAGGGGCCGGAGATGGCGGCAAGGTTCAACATCGTCGACAGCTTCGACACACATGCGCGGATCCCGGAGTACTTCGATTCTGTCGATGCGCCAGCACGCGCAAACGGCAAAACAGCGTTGATTTCCATTGGCTGGGATCCAGGCATGTTTTCCATCAATCGTCTGTATGGCGAAGCCTTGTTGCCCGATGGCGCAACTTACACGTTCTGGGGCAAGGGACTCAGCCAGGGGCATTCCGATGCCATTCGCCGCGTGCCCGGTGTGAAAGCGGGGGTGCAGTACACGTTGCCGTCACGGGATGCGATCGAGCAAGTGCGCAGTGGCTTGCGTCCCGAACTGACGACCCGTCAGAAGCACACGCGTGAATGTTACGTCGTTCTGAACGAAGGCGCCGATGCAGCCGAAGTCGAGCGGACCATCGTCACCATGCCCAACTATTTTGCCGATTACGACACCACGGTCCATTTCATCAGCGAAGAAACCTTGCTCCGCGAACACAGCCGCATGCCGCATGGCGGCTTCGTCATTCGCAGCGGCAACACCACCGAGGCACACGCCCAAGTGATCGAGTATTCGCTCCAACTCGAAAGCAATCCCGAGTTCACCGCCAGCGTTCTGGTGGCCTATGCACGGGCAGCCTATCGCCTGAACGTACAGGGCCAGTTCGGCGCCAAGACCGCCTTCGATGTGGCACCCGGACTGCTGTCGATCAAGACGCCGGCCCAGTTGCGCAAAGAGCTGCTTTGACGGTCCATTTGCTGTTCTCGAGGTGGCGCGCGGGGGCGATCGGCCCGCGGCCACCACAGCGCTCAGTTGTGTACAGCGGAATCCGGCGCTGACGACCCTGCGGCTCCGGATACTTGAACGGGCTGGATGCGTATATGCGTTGGCGCCTTGCCGGTGAACAGCAACAACGACACGATACCGAGGAAGGCGATCAACGCAATAAGCGTGACCAGAACACTGGTTTTCATGAAGAGCATGGTAGTCAGATAAGGAGGTGGCATTCATGACGCCGTTCACGCTGGAGTACTGAATTGGGCAGGAACTGCACGAGTAGCCGCCTGAAACCGCGATAATTTGTATTATGTTAAGTTTAAGAACAGGCTCCGTGGGATCAAAGCTGTTTTCCTGGCTCTTCACATTCCTTCGACGCGTTTCCAGATAGCCTAGAGTGCCGGCCCATGCCATGTTATGCAGGAAGACCAAGCGCCGCCGCTGTCCTCAGTCGTGCAAGCGCCTGAACATTCTGCTCTGGCTACCGTGCCGGCGCCGCTCCAGCAGCACACGAATGCTTGTACAAGTGCGTCGCGGACAGTCGGACGATCGCCCGTGCGAGGAAGACCAGCATGTCGTGCCCGCCATCCGATTTCGCCACGTCAGCAACATGCGGCAACACCCGCGCCGAGTCATCAGCGCGTGGCAAAGTGTAGTCTAAACACCATCAGGCAGCTTCGACCGCATCGCCTCCTTACGGTCGAAGCGTTCGCCGTCGGCGACGAAGGTGCCGTCGCCAACGGCATGCAGCATGCGCTGGTCGGATTTCTGGTGATCGACATACGCGGCCAGGCCGTCGAGTACGACGATGCCGTGCGGGGCGATGATCTCGGCGACCCGGCATTCGATGTTGGCGAGGCATTGCGCGATCAGCGGGGCTTGCACGTGCTTGCCTTTGGAGGGCGTGAGACCAAAGCGCGTGAATTTGTCGGTATCCGCGCCCGAGCAGGTGCCGATGCCGATCACGGTGTCGAGCATGTCGGCGGGCGGGATGGCGATGACGCATTCGCGCGTTTTCTCCAGCGCGGTGAACGAGTGGTTCCATGCACCGGTGCAGATCGCAAAGCGCGGCGTGAAATCCAGAACCATCGTCCACGAGATGGTCATGATGTTGCTCTTGCCTCCATGGCGTGTCGTGACGAGCACGACCGGGCCGGGTTCGAGCAGCGTGAAGATCCTTGCGGCGACAAGGGGTTTCATCGTGCTGGACTCCTCCACATATGCTCACGACTCCAGCGCTGGGCCGAAAAACCCTTCACGGCGCGCTTGGCAGCCAGCAGTTGATGAACGGAGATCCAGCCGTACTCGAAGGCTTGAGCGCTACCGGCCATGTAGATCCGCCACACGCGATAGGTCCGGTCTCCGACAAGCCGGATGGCGCTATCGCGGTGTGCATCGAGACGCTCGACCCAATGCAGCAGCGTTCGTGCGTAATGGGGTCGCAAGCCTTCGACGTCGAAAACCTCCAGTTGTTGATCCTCCATCGCCGCGGCTGCCTGGGCCATGGTCGGCAGTTCTCCATCGGGAAACACATAGCGGTCGATGAAATCGCCCGCGCCGTCCCTGACTGCCTCATCCCCTGTGCGGGTGGTGATGCCGTGGTTCAACACCAGGCCGCCATCCGTCAGCAGCCGACTGATGGCGCCGAAATATACGGGCAGATTGCGTATGCCTACATGTTCGAACATGCCCACCGAGGCGATCTTGTCGAATACACCCTGGCCCGGGATGTGGCGATAGTCCTGCAGGTGAACGTCGATTGCCCCTTCCAGGCCCAGTTCGCGGATGCGCTGCCGTGCGTAGTTGAATTGCTGTTCGCTCAATGTCACGCCGGTGGCCTTCACCCCGTAATGACGATGAGCCCACAGCAGCAACGCTCCCCAGCCGCAGCCGATGTCGAGGAAGCGCTCTCCCGGCTCGAGCTGGAGCTTGCGGCAGATGAGGTCGAGCTTGGCTTGCTGTGCCTGCTCCAGGGTCTCCGAGCCGCTCGGAAAATAGGCGCAGGAATAGACCATCTCGGGGTCGAGCCACAGCCGATAGAAATCGTTCGAGACATCGTAGTGATGCGCGATGGCCCGCCTGTCACTGGCCGGATTATGTCGCCAGAGGCGCCACCCCGTGACCCGGTTCAGCAGACGCCGATGGGCACTCCCGGCATGCGCGAGTTCGAACGCCAGCCGGACGATGTCCAGCGCACTTCCTTCGACATCGATCTCGCCATGGATATAGGCTCGCGCAAGCGTGCCGAGATCGGGGGACAACAGCTTGAGCGCCGCTTCGGGACGCGGAAGACGCAAGATGACCGCGGCCGGACCACTGCCCAGCGTTTCAGTACGGCCATTTCCCAATTGCAGGCCCAGCGCCAGGCCGCGATCGGCGAGGAGTCGGCGCAATGTCTCGACAAGGGGCGAAGAAGAATCCATGCACGCCTCCTGAAGCCTGACCAACATCGATCATGTTGGAAATCCAGGTGCAAGAGAGCCGCGTAGCGTACCCTGCAGGTTGAGGCAGCATTCACCGACATGCTGTGGCGCAGGCATCCGCGACATCGCAACGCAGGCACACTGGCGTCTCTGCTGCTGATTCTTGCAAAACAGATACGGTTTTGCAAAACGAGACGGCTCGGGAGAAGTACGCTGAAACCCGATGGTGCGGGGGAAGAGACTCGAACTCTCACGCCTTGCGGCGCTGGAACCTAAATCCAGTGCGTCTACCAATTCCGCCACCCCCGCATCGGCAGCGAAGCGGGCCGCATTATACATGGTCTCTTCGCGGAACCTGGCTGCGGTTCGGCCTGCGCGGACTGCCACGGCTCGAAGCGACCCTCCCCCTTCCGGCCTCAGCTCGAGCTGCGCCCGTAGGTATCCTCGAAGCGCACGATGTCGTCTTCGCCGAGATAGCTCCCGGACTGCACCTCGATGATCTCCAGCGGCACCTTGCCCGGATTCGCCAGCCGGTGCGTATGCCCCAGCGGAATGTAGGTCGATTCGTTTTCCGCCAGCAGGAAGGTGCGCTCGCCGTTGGTGACTTCGGCCGTGCCCTTGACCACGATCCAGTGTTCGGCGCGATGGTGGTGCATCTGCAGACTGAGCTTGGCGCCCGGGTTGACGACGATGCGCTTGACCTGGAAACGCTCCCCTTCGTCGATGGAGTCGTACCAACCCCAGGGCCGATAGACCTTGCGGTGACTTTGCGTCAGGCTGCGGCCTTCGGCCTTCAGGCGGGCGACGACCTTCTTCACGTCCTGAGTGCGATCCTTGTGCGCCACCATCACCGCATCGGGCGTTTCGACGACGATCATGTCCTCGCAGCCGACCGCAGCCACCAGCCGATCATTGGCATGCACCAGGGTATTGCGGCAATCTTCGAACAGCACTTCGCCACGGCCGGCATTGCCCGCCTCGTCCTTGCCGGATATCGCCCACAGCGCATCCCAGGCACCGACATCGGACCAACCTGCCGACATCGGCACCACCGCACCCTTGCCCAGTTCCGGTGCGCTTGCCAGATGCTCCATGACGGCATAGTCGATCGAGTCGCTCGGGCAGCGTTCGAATGCGCCCTGCTCCAGACGGATGAAATCGGCATCCTGTTTGTGGCCTTCGTAAGCGCTCCTGCAGGCTTCGGCGATATCGGGCCTGAAGCGCTCGATGGCGCGCAACCAGACCGGGGCCTTCATCATGAAGATGCCGCTGTTCCAGAAATATTCGCCGCTTTCGAGATAGCGCCGGGCGGTGTCGAGATCCGGCTTCTCGACGAACTCGGCCAGCTCGCGCCCCCCGCCGATTGCCATGCCAGCGCGGATGTAGCCGTAGCCCGTCTCGGCGCGATCGGGCACGATGCCGAAGGCCACGAGCATCCCGTCGCCGGCCAGGCTGCTGCCCTGGTCGATGGCCTGCTGGAACGCGCCGAGGTCGGTGATGACGTGATCGGCCGGCATCACCAGCAGCACCGGGTCGCCCTCCTCCAGTGCTGCGAGCGCCGCCAGGGTCAGCGCCGGCGCGGTGTTGCGGCCGAAGGGCTCGAGCACGATCTGGGGCGAACGCACACCGATCTGGCGCAGTTGCTCGGCAATGATGAAGCGATATTCCTCGTTGGTGACGACGAGCGGACGCCGATCGACCTCGCCGCCGGCAAAACCGTCCAGGCGGACCGCGGTTTCCTGCAGCAGCGAGCGCTCGCTGGTCAGCGGCAGCAACTGCTTGGGGTGATTCTCGCGCGAGGCCGGCCACAGCCGGGTGCCCGAACCGCCGGAAAGGATGACGCTCTTGATGATCATGTCGATAGGGTTCCAGTCGATTGTCCGAAGCTGATTGGCTGAACGGCCGCCTTCAGCCGAGTTCGTCCAGCATGCGCGCCACGCCGTCGCGCCAGTCGGGCAGGTGCAGATCGAAGCGCTCGCGCAGGCGCCGGGTGTCAAGGCGCGAATTCAGCGGGCGCGCCGCAGGCGTCGGATAGTTCGAGGCCGGTATCGGCACGATCTCACGCACCGCCAGTGTCCTGCCGCCAGAGCGGGCGCGGTCGATGACGAAGCTGGCGTAGCCGCGCCAGCTCGTCTGCCCGCCTGCGGCCAGGTGGTAAGTGCCGCCGTGGCCGCGGTCGCCCATCGTGCGGCGGATGGCATGGGCGCTGACATCGGCGATCAGGTCTGCACCGGTCGGCGCGCCGATCTGGTCGTCGATGACGGTCAGGCGTTCGCGCTCGGCAGCCAGGCGGAGGATGGTGCGGGCAAAGTTGCCGCCACGCGCGGCATGGACCCAGGAGGTACGGAAAATCAGATGATCGCAGCCGCTGGCGCGAATCGCTTCCTCGCCCTCGAGCTTGGTCGCGCCATAGATGGACAGCGGCGCCGGCGTGTCGTCTTCGCACCAGGGGCGCTCGCCGCTGCCATCGAAGACGTAATCGGTCGAATAGTGCACCAGCAGTGCGCCGAGCTCGGCAGCCTGCCCGGCAAGCACGCCGACCGCGTCCGCGTTGATGCGGCGCGCACGCTCCGCGTCGCTTTCCGCCTGATCGACGGCCGTGTAGGCTGCGGCATTGACGACGAGATCCGGCGCCAGGCGCTGCACGGTATCGGCCAGCGCATCGAGTCGTTCCAAGTCGCCGCACAAGCCGTCGCTGCCACGGCGATCGAGCGCGATCAGCTCGCCCAATGGCGCCAGCGCACGCTGCAGCTCCCAGCCCACCTGGCCGTTCTTGCCCAGCAGCAGGATCTTCATGCCTTCTGCCCCCGCGTGGCGTAGTTGGCCGCCACCCAGTCGCGGTAGGCACCGCTCTGCACGTCCGCGACCCATTGCGGATTGTCGAGATACCACTGCACCGTCTTGCGGATGCCGCTGTCGAAGGTCTCGGCTGGCCGCCAGCCCAGTTCGCGCTCGATCTTGCGGGCATCGATGGCGTAGCGCCGATCGTGCCCCGGGCGGTCGGTGACATGGGTGATGAGCCGTGCATGGCTGCCGTCAGCCGAGGGGCGCAACTCGTCGAGCAGTCCGCAGACGCTGCGGACGATGTCGATATTGGTCTTTTCGTTCCAGCCGCCGATGTTGTAGGTCGCGCCCGGCGTGCCGCGCGCCAGCACTTCGCGGATCGCGGCGCAGTGATCGGTGACGTACAGCCAGTCGCGCACGTTGAGGCCGTCGCCATACACCGGCAGCGGCTTGCCCGCCAGGGCATTGACGATCATCAGCGGAATCAGTTTCTCCGGAAACTGGCGCGGACCGTAGTTGTTCGAGCAGTTGGTGGTCAGCACCGGCAGGCCGTAAGTGTGGTGCCAGGCGCGCACCAGATGGTCGCTGGCCGCCTTGCTGGCCGAATACGGGCTGTTGGGTTCGTAGGCCTTGGTTTCGGCGAAAGCCGGGTCGTCGGCGCCCAGCGAGCCATAGACTTCGTCTGTGCTGACGTGCAGGAAGCGGAAGGCCGCCCGCTCCCCCGCGTCGAGCGCCGAATGATGGGCACGCGCCGCCTCGAGCAGCGTGAACGTGCCTTCGACATTGGTACGCACGAAATCGCCAGGGCCATGAATGGAGCGGTCGACGTGGCTCTCGGCGGCGAAATGCACGATCGCGCGGGGCCGGTAGGTTGCCAGCAGGCGGTCGACCAATGCGCGGTCGCAGATGTCGCCCTGCACGAAAACATGGCGCGGATCGTCCCGCAGGCTCGCCAGCGTTTCGAGGTTGCCGGCATAGGTCAGCAGGTCCAGGTTCAGGATGGCTTCGCCATCGCTGCGGCCATCGCCGGCAAGCCAGTCGAGGACGAAGTTGGCGCCGATGAAGCCCGCGCCGCCGGTCACGAGAATCAAGATCAAGCTCCGCTTGGGTCGAATGGCAGGATTATCGCATCATCGAAGCGGCGGCTACATGTCCAGGCGTTCGGCATAGCCGGTCATTTCGAGGTAGCCCTGACCGATTTCACGTTCGCTGCCGTCCTCCGCCTGCTCGGACAGGCGTACTGCGCCTTCCCAATACACGGCGCCGGTCGATGCACTGCTGTCGAGCTCCTGGTCGTCCATTAGCGGACGCAGGCCGAGCGTGCGTCCGTCGGCCAGGTGCAGGCGCCATTCCACCGGGTAGCGCGTGCCGGTGCGAGCAGACGTCCAGTGCCTCACCGGCTCGAAGCGTACTTCGTCGGGAGCGAAGGGCCGCGCCCGGCCAAGCGCATCGGCCAGCGTCCCCGCGGCCCACATCGCGCCGCCTTCGCCATCGCGCATCTGGAACAGCATCAGCGAACCGCCGTCATGCAGGTTGATGCCGATCCAATCCCAGCCGCGCGCGCCCTGCGGCAGGATCTCCGAGGACCATTCGTGATCCAGCCAGGCATGGCCGTCCACGTCCAGAATCTCGCTGCCCAGGCGCAGCCTGCCCGACACGCCGAGCTGCGGCCGGCTGTAGTAATGGCTGGCGTTGAGCGGATCGGGCGCCTTCTGGCTGAAACCCTGGCGGCCATTCGGCAAAGGCGGACGGCGGGCGTCGAAGCGCAGTTCGAAACCGAATTCCTCCGTTTCGATGCGGCTGTGGTAGCGATCGCCACTGCTCCCGTCCGTCTCGCCACCCTCCCCAGTTTCCATCGACAGCGACCAGCCATCGATCTCGACGTCCGTCCGGCCGGTCGCGGCGCCTGCCAGGCCGGGCCAGGCCCGTGCCGAACGTTCGGCATGGAGCAGGCGGCCATTCGCCGGATCGGCCACCGCGGCATGGGCGAGGATGAGTTGGCGCGGCGCGAAACGGCTGGGGTTGTCCTCGCCGATCAGGGTGCGCACCCGGAAGAAGGTGAGCTGGAAGCCACGCTCCGCGCCTGCGTCATCACGCAGCCAGCCGGTGATGTACCACCATTCGGTACGGTAGTCCGGGTGGGCGCCGAAATCATCGGGGAAGATCAGCGGCCTGCCCGGCACCACGGCTGGGTAGCCATCGGCAGCCGACGCAGATCCTGAACCCTGTGCATGAATCTCCGGTGGCAGACACGACAGCAAGGCGATGACAGCGGCGAACGCACACAGCGAGCGTCGGGCGATATCCGCTCCGAAGTGCCTCCAGATTCCGCTCCACTGCCCGGCACGTCGTATCACCATCGACACTTGTCCTCTCCTGCATCCGCCTTCGCACGCATCATCCAACCGCTCCGCCTGCCTGCACCGCCGCATTCACCAGTCGGCCTTCACCGCCTGCACCGCGGACCCTCGCATCGCTCGCGCCCCGGCGAGCCGTGCAACCAGTGCAGCCAGCGACACCAGCACGGCGGCAAACAGAACCAGCGCAGCCCAAGGCACGGCCAGGTCCATGCTCCAATGGAAACTCTGCCGGTTGACCACCTCGATGAGGATCCATGCCATCGCCCCGCCCGCCAGCAAACCGCAGGCCACGCCAAACCCGGCGGTCAGCGCCCCTTCGGCTGCGATCAGGCGCCCGATCTCCCCGCGCGTGAAACCCAGATGGCGCAGCATGCCGAACTCGCCTTCGCGCGTGCCGGCCAGCGCGGCGAAGGTGGTGGCGATGCCGAACAGGCCGATCATCACCGTCACGGCTTCCATCAGATAGGTGATCAGGAAAGTCCGGTCGAAGATCTGCAGCGTGGTCGCACGGATTTCGCCCGGCAGTGCGATGATCAGGCGTCCGGGGCCGAAGCGGGCGTTCAGCGCATCGGCCACCGCGCCCGCATCGGTGCCCTCCTCGAGCCGGATCGCGGCGTCGTTGACGCGATCGTCGCCGGTCAGGGCGCGATAGTCCGCCGGTTCGATCAGCGCCGCACCGTACTGGCGCGAATAATCCCGCCAGACGCCGGCAACGACGAAACTCTGCTGGCGGCCGGCCAGCGGCAGCGTCAGGCGGTCGCCGACGCCCAGCCCCAGGCGATCGACGGCGGCTTCGGAAATCCACGCTGGCGGCAAGCTACTCTGCCCCGGCTTGCTGCCGTCCGGGCGTCCGGTCGAACCGGCGACCAGCGGCAAGCCCCAGTTGCCGTCGACCGGACGCGCCAGCAGGCTGAACACCGGCTCCTCGTCCGACAGCCGCAAATTCAGCAGCCGCGTCGTATCCACCGAAGCCACGCCCGGCACTGCGGCAATGCGCGCCAATGCGTCGTCATCCAGATAGCCGCTGGCCGCCGAGCTCGAAGCCCGCACATACAGGTCGGCCGGCAGCACCTGGGCCAGCCAGTCATCCACCGACACCCGGAAGGAGCTGACCATGATCGCCATCGCCGATGCCAGCGCCACGCTGGCGACCACGCCGGCAGCGGCCACCACGGCCTGGCCGGGCGTGGCCGACAGGCGGGCATGGGCCAGGCGCCAGATCACCGAGCGCGTCCGCCCCAGCAAGGGCAGCAGGCTCTGCGCCAGCGCAGGCAGGGACAGCACTGCCGCCATCAGGCTCAGTGCCACCGCAGCATAGCCGCCGAGCGGAATGCCGCCGGCCGGCGGCAGCATGCAGGCGAGCCCGGCGCCTGCCGCCAGCAGCAGCGCCAGCGGCAGGCGTCCCTGCATATGCGGCAAGCCGGCATACTGCGCTTCGCCGGCCCTCAGCGCCCGGGCCGGCGCAACCTGCGACGCTGCCCGGGCCGGCAGCCAGCTACCGAGCACACCGGCCACACCGCCCAGCAGCAGATATCCTGCGGCAAGCATGGCATCGAACTGCAACTCGGGTCGGCTACCGCGAAAAAAGCCTGCGCCCAGATCACCGCCGACCAGCCTGAAGGCCAGCGCAGCAAGCGCATGGCCGAGCGCCACGCCGATCACGCCGCCCACCAGCCCGAGCACCGCCCCTTCGGCCAGCAGCCCGCGCAGCAATTGGCGCCTTTCCATGCCGAGCGCACGCAGCAGGGCGAATTCCCGCCGTCGCCGCGCCACCGACAGCACCTGGGTGGAAAACACCAGGAACGCACCGGTCAGCAGCGCAATGGCCGCCAGCATCGTGAGATTGACCCGATAGGCGCGCGACAGCGCACTCGCCTCGCCGGCCGCGGCTTCCGGAACCTGCAGTGCCAGTCCAGGCGGCAGCAGCGGCGACAGCGCCAGACCTGCGGCTTCGGGACTCAGGCCCGGAGCGAGCTTGAGGTCGATGCGGCTCAACACACCGATGCGCCCGAACATCTGCTGCGCGCCGCCGATGTCCATCACCGCCAGTTCGGCGCCGCTCAAGGGCAGTTCGCCGGCCAGACGCAGCTCGATCCCGCTGACACCGGACTGGACGGTCAACACGCCATCCCGCAGCGCGGGCCCGGCCATCTCCCCGTTGCCCAGGCGCGACGGCAGCTCCAGGCGGGCACGGGCATCCACGCTCACGAAGATGTTGCGCGGCTGCAGCCCGGCAAGACGGCCGTCGCCGTCCACCAGCGCCGGGTCGGCCCGCGGCCGCAGCAAGGCCTGCATGCGGGCGACGCGGAACATGTCGACGCCAAGAATCTCCAGCGTATCCTCCCGCCCCGGCAGCCGTGCCTCGATGCGCAGCACCGGGCTGGCTTCGGCGATCTCCGGACGCTTGGCGAGCATCGGATAGATGGCCTCGTCGAAGCCCTCGCGCGGCCCCACCAGTTGCAGGTCGGCTTCGCCCGCCAGCGTGCGCAGGCCGCGGCCGAATTCGTCGATGGCCGCGCCATGGATCAGTTGCACCGCCAGACCCAGCGCCACGCCGAGCGCGATCGCCAGCAGCGACAGCGCAGTGGCCAGGCGATGGCGCAGCAGGCTGGCGAGGAAGAGCCGGCGCGAGGTCGCGCCCACCAGGCTCACTGGACTACCCTCCTGTCGCTGTGCGACATCCTCCCCGCGGGAGGATGAGCGCCCCCTTCGGGCGGCCGGGCGGCGGCGCTCACACGCGCTCCGTGACGTCCGCCAGCCCCTGCGGCCCCAATTCCAGCACCCGGTCGGCACGCTTCGCGGCCAGGCGGGAATGCGTCACCAGCACGCCGGCGGCGGCGCCGGCCCGGATCTGCCCAAGCAGCAGATCGAGCACTTCGCCGGCCCGCGCCGGGTCGAGGTTGCCGGTCGGCTCGTCGGCCAGCACCAGCTTAGGAGCATGGATCAGCGCCCGCGCAATCGCCACACGCTGCATCTCGCCGCCCGACAGGGTGTGCGGCGCGTCGTCGGCCCGCCCTTCCAGGCCCACGCGCGCCAGCATGGCGCGGGCGCGCTGATCGGCTTGGCGCTCGTCGACCTTCAGCAGCCACAGCGGCAGCGCCACATTCTGCGCCAACGATAGATGCGGCAGGATGTGAAAAGCCTGGAAGACGAAGCCGTAGGCCTCTCGCCGCAGGCGGGCCATCGCATCGTCGTCCAGCCCGCCGATGCGTTGCCCGCCCAGTTCGACGTGTCCGCCGTCGAACGGCTCCAGCCCCGCCAGGCAATTGAGCAGCGTCGATTTCCCCGCCCCGGATTCACCGACGATCGCCACGCATTCGCCACCCGCGACCTGCAGCTCCAGCCCATCGAACAGAAGGCGTGGCGGGGTACCGGGAAGCGTCTTGCGCAAGGCGTGGGCAGTCAGCATGAGATCGGTCAGGCAGGAAGTGGAAGGAGAGGTAAAGAAGGGGCAGCAAAGCCCGATTGTGTCATCGCAGCGTTGAAATTGCTGCGAAGCCTGCCAAAAATGGACAGCCGGACTGCGCCGAGCCTGGGCAAGACCACCATGCCGCCAGCTGCCGCCACCCCTGCTCGATCCGGGACAGGGGCGAATCACGTATATACTCCGCCCGCCGCGCCGCGCAGGGCCGCCTGCCCACAACGTGGCATCGCATCTTCATCGCCAGGCATGCCGGTCGACCACTACGAGAATTTTCCTGTCGCTTCGCTTCTGCTGCCGCCGCGCCTGCGCGAGCCGGTCGAGGCCATCTACGCCTTCGCCCGCAGCGCCGACGACGTGGCCGACGAAGGCGATGCGCCGGCCGTCGCCAGACTGGCCCGGCTGCACGACTATCGTCTGGCGCTCGAAGCCTGTGCGCGCGGCGAGGTCGTGCGCGACGAGAGCCTGGCGCCGATGTTCGCCCGCCTGGGACGTGCGATCGCCGCACATGCACTGCCGGTGCAGCCTTTTCGCGACCTGCTCGGCGCCTTTGCCCAGGACGTCGGCAAGACGCGCTACCGCAACTTCGCCGAGCTGCGCGACTACTGCAGGCGCTCGGCCGACCCGGTCGGCCGCCTGCTGCTGCACCTGTACGCTGCCGCCACGCCGGAGAATCTCCGCCGCTCGGACGCCGTCTGCACCAGTCTGCAGTTGATCAACTTCTGCCAGGACGTGGGCGTCGACTGGCGGAAGCAGCGCATCTACCTGCCGCAGGACGACATGGCGCGCTTCGAGATCACCGAGGGCGACATCGACGCCGGCCGCTGCGATGCCCGCTGGCAGGCGCTGATGGCTTTCGAAGTGCAGCGCGCCCGTGCCATGATGCTCGACGGCGCACCGCTGGCGCTGGCCCTGCCCGGCCGCATCGGCTGGGAGTTGCGCCTGATCGTGCTCGGTGGCCTGCGCATCCTCGAACGCATCGAAGCAGCCGGCTACGACGTCTTCCGCCGCCGGCCGGTACTCGTCCGGCCCGACTGGCTGCGCCTCGGCTGGCGCGCCCTGAACTACCGGAACACCGCATGAATCCGCACGACTACTGCCAGGACAAGGCCGCCAAGAGCGGATCGAGCTTCTACTACAGCTTCATGTTCCTGCCGCCCGACAAGCGCCAGGCGATCACCGCGCTGTATGCCTTCTGCCGCGAGGTCGACGACGTCGTCGACGAATGCCACGACCTGTCGCTGGCCCAGACCAAGCTCGAATGGTGGCGCAAGGAGGTCGCGCGCACCTGGGCCGGCAACCCGACCCATCCTGTCGGCCATGCGCTGAAGGACGTGCTGCCGCGTTTCGCCTTGCCGCAGGAGCAGTTGCTGGAGATCATCGACGGCATGGCGATGGATCTGTCGCAGACGCGCTACCTCGACTTCAAGGGCCTGCAGCTCTACTGTTACCGGGTCGCCAGCGTGGTCGGCCTGCTGGCGGCCGAGATCTTCGGCTACCAGGACCGCCAGACGCTGAAGTACGCCCACGACCTCGGCATCGCCTTCCAGCTCACCAACATCATCCGCGACGTCGGCGAGGACGCCCGCCGCGGCCGCATCTACCTGCCGATCGAGGACCTGCAGCGCTTCGACGTGCCGGCCAAGGACATCCTGGAGGCGCGCCATTCAGACGCCTTCCGCGAACTGATGGCCTTCCAGGCCGAACGTGCGGAAGGCTTCTACGACCAGGCCTTCGCGCAGTTGCCGGACATCGACCGCAAGATGCAGCGCCCCGGCCTGGTGATGGCGGCGATCTACCGCACGCTGCTGCGCGAGATCGCCGCCGACGGCTTCCAGGTGCTGGACCGCCGCACCTCGCTGACGCCGCTGCGCAAGGTCTGGCTGGCCGGCACCACCTGGTTCAAGGGCTGAGCTGATGAGCGTGCCGACCGTCGCGGTGATCGGCGCTGGCTACGCAGGCCTCGCCTGCGCAGTCGAGCTGGCGCGCGCCGGCGTGCATGTCACGGTGTTCGAGCGCTCGCACACGCTGGGCGGACGGGCGCGGGTGGTGGCCAAGGACGGCCGGCGGGTCGACAACGGCCAGCACATCCTGATCGGCGCTTACACCGAACTCACCCGCCTGCTGCGCACCACCGGCTGCTCGCCCAAGCAGCTCGCCCACCTGCCGCTGACCCTGCACGTGCCGGGCAGGATGAAGCTGAAGGCGGCGGCGCTGCCCGCGCCTTTTCACCTGGCCGCCGGCCTGCTGCGTGCCGAAGGCCTGAACTGGGCCGACCGGCTGGCGATGCTGCGCCTGATGCGCTGGCTCAAGAAGCAGGGTTTCCGCCTGCCGCCGGAGATGACGGTCCGCAGCCTGCTGCGCGAGACGCGGCAGACGCCGGTACTGGCTGAACTGGTATGGGAACCCTTGTGTGTCGCTGCGCTGAACACGCCGGCCGCCGAAGCTTCGGCCCAGGTCTTCGCCAACGTGCTGCGCGACAGCCTGGCCGCCTCGGCCAGCGACAGCGAACTGCTGATCCCGCGCGTCGACCTGTCCGAACTGTTCCCGGTGCCGGCGGCCCGCTACCTCGCCACCCGGCGCGGCAAGCTGCGCACCGGCAACGCGATCGAGGCGATCCAGCCGGTCGACGGCGGCTTCCGCCTCGAAGGCGACCCCGGCAGCCGTCCCTGGCCGCATGTCGTGCTTGCCACTGCGCCCTATCACGCCGGCGCCCTGCTCGCCTCCACCGGCCCGTGCGAGCGCCTCGCCGCGCAGATCGACGCCCTGCCTCACGAACCGATCGTTACAGTCTATCTGGCGCTCGGGAAAGGGCAGAAGCTGTCCGAACCGATGATCGGCCTCGACAGCGGCACCACCGCCACGCTGACGGCCAGCCCGGCACAATGGGCTTTCGACCGTGGCCAGTTGGGTGGGCCGGAAGGCCTGATCGCCTGCGTCATCAGCGCCCACGGGCCGCACGAGGCGCTGCCCCGCGACGAACTGATCCTGGCAACCCACGCCCAGCTCGAACGCCAGCTGGGCCGCAGGCTGCCCGCGCCCGAGTGGTCGCAGGTCATCGTCGAAAAGCGCGCCACCATCGCCTGCCGGCCCGGCATTTTCCGCCCCGGCATGCGCACGCCGCTGCGCGGCCTGTGGCTGGCCGGGGACTATCTCGACTCCCCCTACCCCGCCACGCTCGAATCCGCCGTGCGCTCGGGCACGGCCTGCGCCGCCGCCATCCTGGCCGAACTGGGAATGAAGGCGACCTGGCTGTAACACCCCGGAGCCAGGGACCCGGTCGCGCTCCGTCGCGGCACTGACCCGTCAACCGGGGCTTTCATCGTCCCTGGAAAGACCTCCGGACTGGCGGCGGGATCGGGCTCGCGCCACTCGCGATTGAGATTGCGCCCCGCCGCATTGGTGCGCAGATTGCCGCGTACTGCTCGACGATCAACTGGCCGTTCTCGTAGCGGGTGCCGGAGACGCGGAACCAGTTCCACGCAGCGGTAGCCCGGCCAGCCGTCCGGGTAGGCGGCCTGCGAAGCATTCTCGAACACCATGCGCACTGCCCTGCCCGCGGCACCCGTCAGGCGGAAATGGAACCACTGGCGGAATTCGGCGGCATTGTCGGCGCGCAGGCGCAGCCGGATGTTCTGCGGGTCGTCGGCGCAGACCACCTCGATCGCGCCGGAATCGAAGCATGAACTGATGCGCATGGAGGCCACTTCAGCCATCGCGCTCAGGCCTCGCGGCGGCGGAATACCAGCCGGTCGTCGTCCGAGGCTTCGGCCGCGAAGGCATAGCCTTCGGCAGCGAAGCCCTTCACCCCGTCGATGTCGTCGATGCGGTGCTGGATCAGGTAGCGGCTCATCAGGCCACGCGCGCGCTTGGCGTAGAAGCTGACGATCTTGTAGCGGCCTCCCTTCCAGTCCTCGAAAGCGGCGCCGACCAGCCTGCCCTTGAGTTTCGCCGGCTTGACCGATTTGAAATACTCGTCGGAGGCCAGGTTGAAAAGGATCGGCTCGCGTCCGGCCTCGGCCTCGACGGCGAGCAGGCGGTTGAGTTCGTCGGTGATGCGATCGCCCCAGAAGGCGTACAGATTCCTGCCGCGGGCGTTCTCCAGCCGGGTGCCCATTTCCAGCCGGTAAGGCTGCATCAGGTCGAGCGGGCGCAGCACGCCGTACAGGCCGGACAGGATGCGCAGATGGTCCTGTGCCCAGTCGAGCTCCTGCGGCGTCAGGCTGCATGCGTCCAGCCCCTCGTACATGTCGCCATTGAAGGCGAATACCGCCTGCTTGGCATTGTCCGGCGAGAACGGCGTTGACCATTGTTCGTAGCGCGCGGCATTGAGGCTGGCGAGCGCGTCCGACAGCGACATCAGCTCCGCGATCTGCGCCGGCGAGCGCTCGCGCAGGATGGCGATGAGTTCGGCGGATCGATCGAGGAAATCCGGCTGGGTGAAGCGCGGCGTGGCAGGCGGCGTCTCGTAGTCGAGTGCCTTGGCGGGGGAAATGACGAAGATCATGGGCGGAGGACGGCCGGCAGGAAGAAGCGCCCAATGTTAGCAAACGGGGCGCTACATCACCGCGCGCAGTTGGCTGGCGAGCTCGTCGACGCGTTTGAGACCGGTACGGTTTTCGGCGATGGACGCACGCCATTCCCCGAACAAGGCCTCGAGCTCCGCGCGCTGCTGCGAGCTTTCGATGCGCTTGATCAGGTTCAGCTTGTTGTAATGGCCGTGATAGGCGCGCAAGGTGTTGATCATGAAGTTGCGCGCCTTCTGCAGGTCTTGTGCCGACGGATCGTCTGCCGGAGTGCCTGCGGACGGCGGCACGATCCCGGGCTCCACGGGTGCTGCGGCAATGAAGCCGGCGCCGCACAGCTGGGCAAGGGAGTTCTCGAAATCGGGGTCGCCCGCCAGGGCGTGCAGTTCGGTCCTGGAGCGCTGCCCGTCGATCAGGATCAGCAACCGCCTCGCACGCTGGCCGATGGCCCCGCTGCGATTGGCGATTTCGCCCACCCCTTTCGGGGTTTTGTAGTGGATCGTCACTCCTCGTCTCCTCGGCAAATGCGGCTTTCCGCCGTCTGTGGCCCTGCGTGCCGCGACGCGTGTCGCGGACCGGCACCGGCCGATAGCATCATGTGCCGGGGAAAAAGCTGTCAATCGCCGCCTTGAGAGGAATGTGACGCACTTAACGCGCGCCGCTGCCGTGCCTGCTCGAACAAGCAGATCGCCACTGCCGCGGCGACGTTGAGCGATTCGATCCCGTCTGCGAGCGGAATCACGACGCGCTCGGCGGCAAGGGCGAGCAAGGCCGGCGAAAGGCCCTGGCCTTCGGCACCGAACAGCCAAGCGGCCGGACGGCCGAGGTCGATGTCGTACAGGCTGCGCGCATCGGGCGCCAGCGCGGTGGCCAGCACGGTACCGGGAAACCCCTCCAAGGCCTGCAATGCGTCGACGCGTTCGCGGATGCGCAGGCCGAAATGCGCGCCCATGCCGGCGCGCAGCACCCGTGGCGACCAGGCGCTTGCACAGCCTTCGGTGAGCAGCACCTCGCGCACGCCGGCCGCAGCCGCAGTGCGCAGGATGGTGCCGAGATTGCCGGGGTCCTGCACCGAATCGAGCACGACGACGTCGCTTGCAAGTGGCTCAGGTGCCGGTTCGGCCGGCAGGTCGATGATGGCGACGAGGCCCGAGGGCGTATCGACCGGGCTGATGTGGGCGAACAAGGCGTCGGACAACCGGTAGCGCGGCACCTCGGCCGGGCAGCGCGAGAGCAGATCCTGGATCTCGGCGCCGGCGAGGCCGCTCTCGGCCACGACGACGCCTTTCAGCGGCCACTGGCGCTGCAGCGCGGCATCCAGCAGGTGTGCGCCGTCGAGCAGCGTCTCGCCATGCTTGCGCCGTTCACGCGTCGAGCTTGACAGCGCATGCAGGCGCTTGACCAGCGGATTGTCGCGCGACGCGATCGCTTTCATCACTCGGCGGCGTCGAGCAGGCGCCGTACGGGCGCGAAGCTGCGGCGGTAGAAATCGGCGACGCCATGCTGTTGCAACGCCTGCAGGTGGGCGGCAGTGGGATAACCCTTGTGCGCGGCGAGCCCGTATTGCGGCCATGACGCGTCGAGTTCACGCATGCCGGCGTCACGGACGGTCTTGGCAAGGATGGAAGCAGCCGAGATCGAAGGTTCGGTGGCATCGCCCTTGACGATGGCGCGCGCCGGATAGGGCAGCCGCGGGCAGCGGTTGCCGTCGATCAGCACTTCGGCCGGCGCCACGCTCAGCCCCGCGACCGCGCGCTGCATCGCCAGCATGCTTGCGTGCAGGATGTTGAGGCGGTCGATCTCCTCGACGCTGGCTTCGGCGACCGCCCAGGCCAGCGCGCGCTCGCGGATCAGCACCGCCAGGCGCTCGCGCGCACGCTCGCCGAGCTTCTTGGAATCCGCCAGGCCGTCGATCGGGCGTGCCGGATCGAGAATCACCGCCGCGGCAACGACCGGTCCGCACAAGGGGCCGCGCCCGGCCTCGTCCACACCGCATACCAGCGCCTGTCCCGGACACGCCGCAGCAGGCATGAAAAAAAGGTCTGCGCTCACGTCGTCCTGCCGTTCAGGTAAGGCAGGATGGCTTCCGCTGCCTTTTGCGCCGTGTCCTGCCGCAGGGTCAGATGCAGTTCGGTGAAGCGCAGTTCGAGCGCCGCGCAGCGGTCGGCGTCGTCGAGCCAGGCTTTCAACGCAACGGCGAGTTTTTCCGGCGTCGCATCGTCCTGCAGCAGTTCGGGGACCAGGCCTTCGTTGCACAGGATGTTCGGCAGCCCGACCCACGGCAGATAGGCCATGCGCTTCATCAGGCGGTATTGCCAGTCGCCGATGCGATAGGTGATCACCATCGGCCGCTTCAGCAGCGCGGCTTCGAGGCTGGCCGTGCCGCTCGCCACCAGCACGGCATCGGCGGCAGTCATGGCCTCGACCGCATGGCCGAACAGCATGCGAATGGGCAGCTCCATCGCCTGGTTGCGGTGCAGCGCTTCTTCGAAGATCAATCGGGTCTCGCGCGTCGCCAGCGGCACCAGGAAACCCAGGCCGGGGTCGCGTTCGAGCATACGGATCGCCGTGGCGATGTAGATGTCGGCCAGGTTGCGCACTTCGGACTGGCGGCTGCCCGGCAGCATCGCCACGATCCTGCTGTCCGGATTCAAACCCAGCAGCGCACGCGCCGCGGCGCGGTCCGGGCACAGCGGAAACACGTCCGCCAGCGGATGGCCGACGTAGCTGACCGGCACGCCAGCCTGCTCGTACAGCGCCGGCTCGAACGGAAACAGGCACAGCATGCGGCTGACCGAGCGCGCGATGCGCTTGATGCGCCCGCCGCGCCAGGCCCAGATCGACGGGCTGACGAAATGGATCGCCGGAATGCCCGCATCCTTGGCCTTGCCTTCCAGCCACAGGTTGAAGTCGGGCGCATCGACGCCGATGAAGGCCGCCGGCCGCTCCTTGCGGATCTGCGCCAGCAGGCTGCGGCGGATACCCGACAGCTCGCGGTAGCGCTTCAGCGCATCGACATAACCGTGCACCGCCAGCAGTTCGCAGGGCCAGCGCGCGTCGAAGCCTTCCGCCTGCATCTTCGGCCCGCCGATGCCGAAAAACTCGGCATCGGGCAGGTGCCGGCGAATGGCCCGGATCAGATGGCTGGCAAGCAGGTCGCCGGATGCTTCTCCGGCGACCATCGCGATGCGGACGGTCATGGTGCTCAGCGGACGATGCCGCGGCCGGAGTCGGCGATGAATTCGGACAGCAGGCCGGCCTCGGCATGCTCGGCCGCGATCTCGGCGACGCGCTGACGCGCTTCGTCCAGCGTCAGGCCGCTACGATACAGTGCCCGGTAGGCACGTTTGATCGCGGCGATGCCTTCGCTGCCGTAGCCGCGGCGCTTGAGGCCTTCGCTGTTGATGCCGTGTGGCTTGGCAGGGTTGCCGGCGACAGTGACGAAAGGCGGCAGATCCTGCAGCAGCACCGTGCCGACGCCGCAGAAGCTGTGCGCGCCAACGCGGCAGAACTGGTGCACGCCGGTGAAGCCGCCGAGGATCGCCCAGTCGCCGACATGGACGTGGCCGGCCAGGGTCGCGTTGTTGGCGAAGATGGTGTGATCGCCAACCTGGCAGTCGTGCGCCACATGGACGTAGGCCATGATCCAGTTGTCGTCGCCGACACGGGTGACGCCCCCGTCCTGGCTGGTGCCGAGGTTGAACGAGCAGTACTCGCGGATGGTGTTGCGGTCGCCGATCTCGAGCCGGGTGGGCTCGTCGTCGTATTTCTTGTCCTGCGGCTTGGCGCCGAGCGAGCAGAACTGGAAGATTTCGTTG
Source organism: Thauera butanivorans (assembly GCF_048398245.1). Classification (NCBI taxonomy): domain Bacteria; kingdom Pseudomonadati; phylum Pseudomonadota; class Betaproteobacteria; order Rhodocyclales; family Zoogloeaceae; genus Thauera; species Thauera butanivorans. The sequence goes on along the minus strand of NZ_CP183038.1, from coordinate 2,600,185 downwards.
TCGCGGCCGATGCGGGTATGGCCCTCGATGACGACGTGCGGCCCGATCCGGCTGCCGTCGCCGATCTCGACGTGCTCGCCGATGATCGAATAGGCTCCGATCGAGACCTTCTCACCGAGCCTGGCGCCCGGATGGACGATGGCGGTCGGATGGATCATAGGGTCTTCAGTGCGCACATCAGATCGGCTTCGGTCGCCACTTCGCCATTGACGCGGGCGACTCCCTTGTACTTGTAGATGTTGCGCTTGTTCTGGGTGATCTCGACCTCGAAGATCAACTGGTCGCCCGGCACCACCGGGCGCTTGAAGCGCACGTTGTCGATGCCGGCGAAATACACCACCGAGTTCTCGTCCGGCTTGACGCCCATGCTCTTGAACGACAGCACGGCCGCCGCCTGGGCCATCGCCTCGACGATCAGCACGCCGGGCATCACCGGGTGGTGCGGGAAATGACCGGGAAAGAAAGGCTCGTTCATCGTCACGTTCTTCAGCGCGATGATGCGCTTGCCCTCCTCCATCTCGAGCACGCGGTCGATCAGCAGAAAGGGATAGCGGTGCGGCAGGTATTCGACGATTTCGTTGATGTTCATCATGAGGATTGTCCCGGGGCCGGCCGTCGCGGCCGCCTTCATTGGTTTTCGAGTGAGCGGACGCGTCCGGCCAGCGCATCGAGGTGGCGCAGGTGGGAAAAATTGCGCACCCAGTCGGCGTGCGGCTGTACCGGCAGGCTGGCGGTATAGACGCCCGGCCGGGTGATGGACTTGCTGACCAGCGTGCCGGCGGAAACGACGACGTCGTCGCAGATCGTCAGATGGCCGATGATGCCTGCCTGGCCACCGATCATGCAGCGCGCACCGATGGTGGTGCTGCCGGCGATGCCGACGCAGCCCGCGATCGCGGTGTTCTCGCCGATGCGCACGTTGTGTGCGATCTGGATCTGGTTGTCGAGCTTGCAGCCGTCGCCGATCACGGTGTCGTCGAGCGCGCCACGGTCGATCGTGGTGTTGGCGCCGATCTCGACTTCGTTGCCGACGACGACCCGGCCGATCTGCGGGATCTTGACCCAGCGCCCATCCTTTTCACGGGCGAAGCCGAAGCCGTCGCTGCCGACGACCACGCCGGAATGCAGAATGCAGTTCTCCCCGACCACGCAGCCATGCTGGATCGTGACCCGCGCGGCAAGCCGCGTACCGCGGCCGATGCGTGCGCCGCGGCCGATGTGGCAGCCCGCGCCGACGACGACGCCCTCGCCGATCTCGACATCCTCCTCGATCGACGCGCCCGGCCCGATCTCGGCCGACGACGGTACGCTGGAAGCGAGCGCGGCAAGCGCATGGACGCCGGGGCGCACCACCGGGAGCGGATTGAAGAGCTGGGCGACGCGCGCGAAGTACAGATAGGGGTCGGCAACGACGATGGCGCTGCGGCCGTTCAGCAAGGCCTTCGCGTCCGGCGCGACGATGACCGCCGACGCGGCACTTTCGCGCAGCTTCGGCAGGTACTTGCGGTTGGCGACGAAGGCGAGATCGCCCTCTCCCGCCTGGTCGAGCGTGGCCACCCGGTGGACGGCCACGCCGGCGTCGCCGGACACTTCCCCTCCGAGCCGCGCAACCAGTTCGTCGAGACGGAACATGCGGGCGGGAGGCTTACTTGGCGTCGGACAGGGCCTTGATGACCTTGTCGGTGATGTCGATGCGCGGGTTCGCGTACACCGCTTCCTGGAAGATGATGTCGAAGTTTTCCTTCTCGGCGATGTCCTTGACCGAGCGGTTGGCCTTGTCGAGCACCGAAGCCAGTTCCTCGTTGCGGCGCTGGTTCAGATCTTCGCGGAACTCGCGCTGCTTGCGCTGGAAGTCGCGGTTGAGATCGTTCAGCGCCCGCTCCTTGTTGCGGCGGTCGTTCTCGGCCATGGTCGTGCCATTGCGCTCGAGCTCATCCTGCATGGCCTTCAGGTCGCGGGCCATGCGCTGGAGTTCCTGGTCGCGCTTCTCGAACTCCTTCTCGAGGCGCTGCTGGGCCCGCACCGCGGGCGCCGCCTCGCGCATCACGCGGTCGGAGTTGACGAAACCGATCTTGGTGTCGGCCACGGCGGCCTGCGACAAGCCGATCAGTGCGGCGCCCACCAGGGACAGGGTGCTAACTTTCACTTATGCCTCCGAATGAAACTTGTTTGGCGCAGCGCTCAGAACACGCTGCCGAGCTGGAATTGGAAACGCTGGATCTCGTCGTCCTTCTCTTTCTTGAGCGGGTGGCCGAAGCTGAACTTCAGCGGTCCGATCGGGGAGCTCCACGAGAACGCAAGGCCGGTACTGTAACGCAGGTCGTCGAAGCCCAGCTTCTGCTCCTTGCCGGTATCGGGATCCTCGCCCCAGACATAGCCGGCATCGAAGAAGGCGGAGATGCGGAACGAGCGGTCGGTGCCCGAACCCGGCATCGGGAAGAAGAACTCGGCGTTGGTCACCAGCTTGCGGGTACCGCCGGTCGAGGTGATGTCGCCATCGGTATCCCTGAACTTCGGCCCCAGCGTGCCCTGATCGAAGCCGCGCACCGAGCCGATGCCGCCGACGTAGTAGTTCTTGTAGAAAGGCACTTCCTTGCCACCGAAACCCTTGGCATAGCCGAGGTCGGCATTGAGCATCAGCGCGTAATCGCGCCCGATCGGGAACCAGTGCTGGTACTGGTAGCCCAGCTTGCCGTAGCGCAGGTCGCCCACCGGCACGGTGACTTCGCCATACACACGCTGGTACACACCCTTGCGCGGATAGATGAAGCTGTCGCGGCTGTCGCGCGACCAGCCGACGGACAGCAGCAGGCTGCTGACGCTGACTTCGCCGACGCCGTCGGCCGCCCCGGAGCCGCTGCAGCCGAAATCCTTGCAGAAGTCCTTGTACAGGCGCGGGCTGTCCGAATAAGTGGTGATCTTGGTGTGGTCCGCCGTCAGGCCGAAGTTGATCTGGTCGTCCTCGGCGATCGGCCAGCCCAGGCGCAGGCCTGCGCCGGTCGACACCGTCTTGTACGGCGACAAGGTGTTGTAATCGGTCGGATCGTAGGTACGGTGGTACAGATCCCAGCCGAGGCTGACGCCATCCACGGTGTAATACGGGTTGGTGAAGGACAGCGACAGCGTGCGGCTCGACTTGCTGGTGTTCAGACCCAGGCTCAGCGCGTTGCCGCTGCCGAACAGGTTCTGCTGCGAAATCGAGGCCGACAGCACGATGCTTTCGGAGCTGGAGAAACCCGCCCCCAGCATCAGGTTGCCGGTCGGGCGTTCCTTGACCGCGAAATTGACGTCCACCTGGTCGGTCGTGCCCGGTACCGGCGGCGTCTCGACGTTGACCTCGTCGAAGTAGCCGAGCCGGTCGATGCGCGTCTTCGAGCGGTTGATCGCCGCGGCGTCGTACCAGCCACCTTCCATCTGGCGCATCTCGCGGCGAATCACTTCGTCGCGCGTCTTGGTGTTGCCGCCGACGTTGATACGGCGCACGTACACGCGGCGGCCCGGGTCGACGAAGATCGTGAACGCGACTTCGCGCTTCTCCTTGTCGACCTCGGGTGCGGCATTGACGTTGGCGAAGGCATAGCCTTCGTTGCCCAGCCGGTCGGTGATCGCCTTGGTTGTTTCGGTGAGGCGCTCGCGCGAGAAGGTCTCGCCCGGCTTCAGCGTGGTCAGCGCAAGGTATTCGGCTTCGGGAATGACGAGATCGCCGGTGTAGCGCACGCCGGTCACCTTGTACTGCTCGCCCTCGGTGATGTTCACCGTGATGTAAATGTCCTTCTTGTCGGGCGTGATCGACACCTGGGTGGAATCGATGTTGAAGTCGAGATAGCCCTGGTTCAGGTAGAAGGAGCGCAGGGTCTCGAGGTCGGCCGACAGCTTCTGGCGCGAATACTGGTCGTTCTTGGTGTACCAGGTCAGCCAGCCCGGCGTGGTCAGCTGCATCTGCTCGAGCAGGTCGTCCTCGTCGAAAGCCTGGGTGCCGATGATGCTGATCTGGCGGATCTTGGCGACGTCGCCTTCGTCCACGCTGAAGTTGATGCCGACGCGGTTGCGTTCGAGCGGGGTCACCGTGGTCGTGACCTGGGCCGAATACTTGCCGCGCGACAGGTACTGGCGCTTCAGTTCCTGTTCCGCGCGTTCGAGCAGCGAACGGTCGAAGATGCGCGACTCGGCCAGCCCCACTTCGCGCAGGCCGGCTTTCAGCGCATCCTTGTCGAATTCCTTGACGCCGACGAAATCGATCTGCGCGATCGCCGGGCGCTCATCGACGGCGACGACGATGACGTCGCCTTCGGTCTCGATGCGGACGTCGCTGAAGAAGCCGGTGGCGAACAGTGCGCGGATGGCTTCGGCGGCCTGGGCCTCGTCGAAGCGCTCACCGACGCGCACGGGCAGGTAATTGAAGACCGTACCGGCTTCGGTACGCTGGATGCCCTCGACCCGGATGTCCTTGACCACGAAAGGTTCGAATGCGAACGCCGGCGCAGCGGCGAATAGGGCCATGATGAGCCCGGGCAGGAGCTTGCGATTCATGCAGGAGTTCAGCCGGAAATGAGTCGGTTGATGTCGTTGTAGAAGGCGAAGGCCATGAGCATCGCCAGGAGAACGAGACCGATCTGCTGACCGATCTCCATGATGCGTTCCGGAATCGGACCGCCCTTGATGATTTCGACCGTATAGTACAACAAGTGTCCGCCATCAAGCACCGGGATCGGCAGCAGGTTCAGCACCCCGAGGCTGATGCTGATCAGCGCCACGAACTTGAGGTAGTGGTCGAGTCCGAGCTGTGCGGTCTGGCCCGCGTAGTCGGCGATCGTGACCGGACCGGAAAGGTTCTTCCATGACACTTCGCCGGTGAACATGCGGCCGATCATCTTCAGGCTCAGCACGCTGGTTTCCCAGGTCTGGTGCACCGCCTTGACCAGCCCTTCACCAATCCCGTAGCGCACTTCGGCAAACATCGACAGCCCGCCCTGCAGGGGCTCGGCCACGCCTACGCCGATCCGCCCGATGCGCGCTCCGCCCTCGACCAGTTCGTCCGGCACGATGTCCAGCACGAATCGCCCGCCGTCACGCTGCACGTCGAAACGCAGGCTGCGCCCGGCCGCGTCCCTGACCTTGGCGACCAGCTCGCCCCAGGAAGCGATCGGCTCGCCGTCGATGGCGAGGACTTCGTCGCCGCTTCGCATGCCGGCACCCGCCGCTGCACCGTCCTCGGCAACCCGCCCGATGACCGCGGGAATCAGCGGACGCCAAGGCTGCAGGCCGAGGCGAACGATCAGGTCCTGCTGGCCGTCGTCGATCGGGACGCCTCTGAGATCCAGCCTGCGGACGGCTTCCCTGTCGTCCAGCGTACGCACATGGAGCAAGACCTCGCGGCTGTCGAGTGCATGGCGCAGCAGAACCCAGCGCAAGTCCTGCCACGAGCGGACGGCTTCGTCGTCCACCGCGAGCACGAGGTCGCCGTCCTGCACGCCGGCAGCCTGGGCGATGGCCGGCGTGTCCGACAAGGCCAGGCGCGGCTGCAGCTCGTTGCTGCCGGTGACGAACAATCCCCAATACAGCGCCACCGCCAGCAGCAGATTCGCCAGCGGTCCGGCGGCGACGATCGCGAAGCGGCGCCAGACGCTCTGGCGATTGAAGGCCCGGTGCAGCTCCTCCGGCGCGACAGGGCCTTCGCGTTCGTCGAGCATCTTGACGTAGCCGCCCAGCGGAAAGGCCGCGAGCGCCCATTCGGTGCCGTCGCGACCGGCCTTGCGCGACAGCAGCGGCTTACCGAAACCGATCGAGAAGCGCAGCACCTTGACGCCGCACCAGCGGGCGACGAGGTAGTGGCCCAGTTCGTGCACCAGGATCAGCAGGCCCAGCGCGAGCGCAAAAGGCAAAAGGTAATCGAACAGGTTCATCTGGCTGCCGCAAGCTTGTGAATTTCCAGCCGTGCCCGCTCCCTCGCCTGCGCGTCGGCAGCCAGCACGGCATCCAGCGAATCGACAGCGAAGTCGCCGGCGCGTTCCAGGCAGGGCTCGATGACGCGGGCGATGTCGAGGAAACCGATGCGGTGGCCGAGGAAAGCATCGACCGCTTCCTCGTTGGCGGCATTGAGCATCGCCGGCGCGGCGCCGCCGGCCCGCAGCGCCTCGAATGCCAGCGCCAGACAGGGGAAGCGGGCCAGATCCGGGCGCTCGAAATCGAGCCGGGCCACTTCGAACAGATCGAGTGCACGCACGCCGGCATCGATACGCTCGGGCCAGGCCATGGCATGGGCGATCGGCGTGCGCATGTCGGGGTTGCCCAGTTGGGCGATCACCGAACCGTCGATGTACTCCACCATCGAATGGATCACGCTCTGGCGGTGGACGACGACCTCGATGATGTCGGCAGACGCGCCGAACAGCCAGTGCGCCTCGATGACTTCGAGGCCCTTGTTCATCATCGTTGCCGAATCCACCGAAATCTTGCGCCCCATCACCCAGTTGGGATGGGCACAGGCCTGCTCGGGGGTGACGCCGGCCAGCGTCTCCAGCGGGCTTGCCCGGAAAGGCCCGCCCGAGGCGGTCAGCAGCACCCTGCGTACGCCGGAGCGTTGCGGGTCGCGCGCATAGCTGGCGGGCAAGGCCTGGAAAACGGCGTTATGCTCGCTGTCGATCGGCAGCAGGACGGCACCGCTCCCGGCCACCGCATCCATGAACAGCCGCCCGGACAGCACCAGCGCCTCCTTGTTGGCCAGCAGCACCTTCTTGCCCGCACGCGCAGCGGCAAGCGCAGGACGCAGCCCGGCGGCGCCGACGATCGCCGCCATGACCATGTCGGCTTCGGCCGCTGCGGCGATGTCGACCAGCGCTTCGCTGCCGCACAGCACCTCGGTGCGGCTGCCCGCCGCACGCAGCGCGGTCCGCAGGCGCGCCGCGGCCTCGCCATCGACCAGCACGGCGAATTGCGGCGCAAAGCGCAGCACCTGTTCGAACAGCTTGTCGTCCTGGCGGTGCGCGCTCAGAGCGAAGACCGAGAATCGATCCGGGTGGCGGGCAACGACGTCGAGCGTGCTCTGGCCGATGGAACCGGTCGCACCCAGGACGGTGATGCGCTGGACGGCGTGTTGGGACATGGTGTGATCTGGAATGGGACGGAGTGGCGCCTGGCCGCTCAGCGCGCGAGCAGCACGGCGCCGAGGGCGACCATCGGCAGCGTCGAGGTGAGGCTGTCGATGCGATCGAGGATGCCGCCATGGCCGGGGAGAATGCTGCCGCTGTCCTTCAGGCCGGCCTGGCGCTTGAGCAGCGATTCGTACAGGTCGCCGACGATGCTGACCGCCGTCCACAGCACCAGGCCGGTCACGGTGGCAGTCACGCCGCCGGGAAAGCCGGCCCGCTGCGATGCCAGCACGATGAAACCGAAGCACAGCACGGCAAGGACCGCACCCGCCGCACCTTCCCAGGTCTTGCCCGGGCTGATCGACGGTGCGAGCTTGTGCCGCCCGAAAGCGCGGCCGGAGAAGTAGGCCGCGATGTCCGCGACCCACACCACCGCCATCGTCGCCAGCAGGGTCCAGGGGCCGATCGCCCTCAGTTGGGCGAGCGCGAGCGCCGTGGGCACCAGCACGACGAAACCGGTCAGCGCGGCCAGCACGGAGTCCGACAAAGGCCATTTGCGCACCAGCCACAGCGGCGCCAGCACCAGCCAGAACGCCGCGCTGATGACGTAGAGCGGCGTCAGCCCAAGCTCGTATCCGGTCGGGAAAGGCGAGCTCAGGCCGGCCAGATGGCCGAACAACAGGCAGATCGCGCCGAAGGCCAGCGCCGTCGCGACCCGCAGCGTCCGCGCGAACCCGGCCAGCGCCCCCCACTCCCAGGTCGCAGCGCTGCACAGCAGCGCGCAGAACACCAGCCAGCCCGCCGGTGGAAGGAGGAAGACGGCCGCGAGCAGGCCGACGAGCAGCGCGATCGCGGTGATGATTCGCGCCTTAAGCATGAGGTCTCTCGCTCTGCGGAAGGCCACGGGCGACGAGTTGCTCGCTGGTCCGGCCGAAACGGCGTTCGCGCCCCTGGTAGGAAGCAATGGCCTCGTCGAGCGCAGCCGCATCGAAATCCGGCCACAGCGCGTCGGTGAAATACAGTTCGGTATAGGCGAGCTGCCAGAGCATGAAATTGCTGATGCGCTTCTCCCCGCCGGTGCGGATGAAGAGATCGGGCTCCGGTGCGAAACTCATCGACAAGGCGCCCGTCAGCTCTTCCTCGCTGAAGCCGTCACGGCGTTCGGGATGCGTGCGCATCAGTTGCGATACCGCATTGGCGATATCCCAGCGGCCACCATAGTTCGCCGCCACGCACAGAGTGAGCCTGGTGTTGCCAGCGGTCTTCTCCTCGGATTCGCGGATGACCCGCACCAGCTCCGGATCGAAGCGGGACATGTCGCCGATGACCCGCAGGCGAATGCCGTTGTGGTCGAGGCGCGCCACTTCCTTGTGCAGCGCACGCATGAAGAGCTGCATCAGGAAGGAGACTTCGTCCGCCGGCCGGCGCCAGTTCTCGGAACTGAAGGCGAACAGGGTCAGGTATTCGACCCCGCGCTCGACGCAAGCCTTGACCACCGTGCGCACGGCTTCGAGCCCCCGGGCATGCCCGGCGACACGCGGCATGAAACGCTTGCGCGCCCAGCGCCCGTTGCCGTCCATGATGATCGCGATGTGCCGCGGCACCGCAGGCACCTCGGGAATGTCCCGCGTGGAGCTCGCGAATCGTCCGTCCGTCATTGTCCGCCTCCTGTCCTGCCCATGAGGGAAGAGCCGATCCGGCGGATCAGATCTGCATCAGTTCCTGTTCTTTTGCGGCAAGCAGCTTGTCGACCTCGGCAACGTACTTGTCGGTCAGCTTCTGGACGTCCTCCTCGGCACGGCGCTCGTCGTCCTCGGAGATTTCCTTGTCCTTGACCGCATCCTTGAGCTGCTGATTGGCGTCGCGGCGCAGGTTGCGGATCGCGATCTTGGCGCCCTCGCCTTCCTGCCTGACGATCTTGGTCAGGTCGCGGCGGCGCTCTTCGGTCAACGCGGGCATCGGTACGCGCAGCATCTCGCCCATGTTCGCCGGGTTCAGGCCGAGGTCGCTGTCGCGGATGGCGCGTTCGACCTTGGGCAGCATCGGTTTTTCCCAGGTCTGCACGCCGATCGTGCGGGCATCGATCAGGGTGATGTTGGCCACCTGGTTCACCGGCACCATCGAACCGTAGTACTCGACCATGACGTGGTCGAGCAGGCCGACGTGGGCGCGGCCGGTACGGATCTTGGCCAGATCGGTCTTGAGCGCCTCGACCGATTTCTGCATCTTCTGTTCAGCGGTCTTCTTCAGTTCGGAAATCATCAGCGCACTCTCCAAGGGCGTCAGGAATGAACCAGCGTGCCTTCGTCCTCGCCCATGACGACGCGCCTGAGCGCACCCGGCTTGAAGATCGAAAACACGTTGATGGGCAGCTTCTGGTCGCGGCACAGCGCGAACGCGGTCGCATCGAGCACCGCCAGGTTGCGGCCGATCGCCTCGTCGAAGCTGATGCGATGGTAGCGCTGGGCATCCGGATCCTTCTTCGGATCGGCGGTATAGACGCCATCCACCTTGGTCGCCTTCAGCACGATCTGGGCACCGATCTCGGAACCGCGCAGCGCCGCCGCGGTGTCGGTGGTGAAGAAGGGGTTGCCGGTACCGGCGGCGAAGATCACCACGCGCCCCTCTTCCAGATGGCGGATCGCACGTCCGCGGATGTAGGGTTCGACGACCTGGTCGATGCGCAGCGCCGACTGCACGCGCGCCTCGACGTCCATGCGGCGCATGGCGTCGGCGAGCGCCATCGCGTTCATCACCGTGGCCAGCATGCCCATGTAGTCGGCAGTGGCGCGGTCCATGCCGGATGCCGCACCCTTCATGCCACGGAAGATGTTGCCGCCGCCGATCACCACACCCACCTGGACGCCCAGGCGCGAGATCTCGGCGATCTCGGAGACGATGCGGGTCACCACGTCCTCGTTGATGCCATAGGCGTCGTCCCCCATCAGGGCTTCGCCGGACAGTTTCAGCAGGATGCGCTTGTAGGCGGCGGACATGTGCTTCTCCTTACTGCTTGGCGGCAGCAGCTGCAGCAGCCTGCTGCTCGGCCACTTCGGCGGCGAAATCGGTCACTTTCTTCTCGATGCCTTCGCCGACGATGTACAGCATGAAGCCGGCGACCGAAGCGCCCCTGGCCTTCAGCAGCTGTTCGATGGTCTGCTTGCCGTCCTCGGCCTTGACGAAGACCTGGGCCAGCAGCGTGACTTCCTTCAGGAACTTCTGCACCGTACCGTCGGCGATCTTCTCCAGCATCGCCTCCGGCTTGTTGTCGGCACGCGCCTTTTCGATGGCGATGCGGCGCTCGGCATCGATCAGTTCCTGCGCGACGCCCGAAGCATCCAGCGCCTTCGGCTTGGACGCGGCGATGTGCATCGCGATGTCGCGGCCCAGTTGCTCGTCGCCACCGACCAGATCCAGCAGCACGCCGATCTTGGCGCCGCCGTGGATGTAGCTGAACAGCTGGCCCTTGGCCTCGACGCGGGCAAAGCGGCGGATCGACATGTTCTCGCCGATCTTGCCGACCAGCGCGGTGCGAACGGATTCGACCGTGCCGTCGGCCAGCGGCAGCGCCGACAGCGCAGCAACGTCGGCCGGGTTCTTGTCGGCGACCAGCTTGGCGCAGTTCTGCACCAGCGCCAGGAAATCGTCGTTCTTGGCGACGAAGTCGGTTTCGCAGTTGACTTCGATGATGGCACCCAGCTTGCCGTCGGCGGAGATCTCGATGCCGACCACGCCTTCGGCCGCCACGCGGGTCGCCGCCTTGCTGGCCTTGTTGCCGAGCTTGACGCGCAGGATCTCTTCGGCCTTGCCCATGTCGCCGGCCGCTTCGGTCAGCGCCTTCTTGCATTCCATCATCGGCGCGTCCGTCTTCTCGCGCAGTTCCTTGACCATGCTCGCGGTGATTTCCGCCATGCTAACTCCTCGAATTTCGGCTATCGCCCGCACCGGCCCCAGCCAATGCGGAACGGGTATTCACGATGACAAAAAAGGGCCCCTCGAGGCCCTCGCAAGCCGCAGATCAGGCCTGCTCTTGCGTGTTCTCTTCCTCGACCTCGACGAACTCGTCGCCACCGGCATCGACGATTTCCTGCAGCACCTGGCTGCGCCCCTGCAGCACGGCATCGGCCACGCCACGGGCGTACAGGCGGATCGCGCGCGAGGAGTCGTCGTTGCCCGGGATCACGTAATCCACGCCTTCGGGCGAGTGGTTGGTATCGACCACGGCAACGACCGGGATGCCCAGCTTCTGGGCTTCGGTGATGGCGATCTTGTGGTAGCCGACGTCGATGACGAACAGCGCGTCGGGCAGGCCGCCCATGTCCTTGATGCCGCCGATCGACTTCTGCAGCTTCTCCATTTCGCGGCGCACGGTCAGCGCTTCGCGCTTCGACAGGCGCTCGATGGAACCGTCTTCGACCATGGCCTCGACTTCCTTCAGGCGCTTGATCGACTGCTTGACGGTCTTGAAGTTGGTCAGCATGCCGCCGAGCCAGCGCTCATCGACGAAAGGCATGCCGGCACGGCGGGCTTCCTCGGCGATGATCTCGCGCGCCTGGCGCTTGGTGCTGACGAACAGGATGTTGCCGCGATTGGCGGCCAGCTTGCGCACGAAGTCCATCGCTTCGTTGTACTTCACCATCGTCTTCTCGAGGTTGACGATGTGGATCTTGTTGCGCTGGCCGAAGATGTACGAGGCCATGCGCGGATTCCAGAAACGGGTCTGGTGACCAAAATGGACGCCCGCTTCGAGCATCTGACGCATCGTGACTGACATGTGAAACTCCAGATTTGAAAGGGTTGGACCTCCGCCCCGGGAGTGCTCCGTCACGCGCACCGGCCATCACCGTGGCCCGCACGCGCCCTTTGCACCTTGCCGGCTTCGCACCTTCGGTACGCGCGCCGGACCCCATTCCACAGGACGTGTGGATTTTTGCCTGCCCATGCAGACAAGCCTGCGATCTTAGCATGCCAGCGTTACCCTGCTCAAGGGCGCGCGTGCCTCGTGTTTGCCCGCCCCAGCCCGCTTGCGATACCTTTAGACCCTTTCCAGCCCCAGCAGACAGAAACCGACATGAGCATCGTCCTCAAAACCCCGGAAGAAATCGAAAAGATGCGCGTGGCCTGCCGCCTCGCCGCCGAGGTTCTCGACTACATCGCCCCCTTCGTCAAGCCGGGAGTCACGACCGGCGAACTCGACCGCCTGTGCCACGATTACATGGTCGATGTGCAGCAGACGATTCCGGCACCGCTGAACTACGCCCCGCCGGGCTACACGCCTTTCCCCAAGTCGATCTGCACCTCGATCAACCACCAGGTCTGCCACGGCATCCCGGGCGACAAGGCACTGAAGAAGGGCGACAGCCTCAACATCGACATCACCGTGATCAAGGACGGCTTCCATGGCGACACCAGCCGCATGTTCCTGGTCGGCGGCGAGGCCGCGGCCAGCATCGCTTCGCGCCGGCTGGCCCAGATCACCTATGAATGCATGTGGCTGGGCATCGCCGCGGTGAAGCCGGGCGGCCATCTGGGCGACATCGGCGCCGTGATTCAGAAGCATGCCGAGGGCAACGGCTACTCGGTGGTGCGCGAATTCTGCGGCCACGGCATCGGCCGCAAGTTCCACGAGGAGCCGCAGGTGCTGCATTACGGCAAGGCCGGCACCGGGCCGGAGCTCCTGCCGGGCATGATCTTCACCGTCGAGCCGATGATCAACGCCGGCAAGGCCGCCATTTCCGAACTGCCCGACGGCTGGACCATCGTCACCAAGGATCGCAGCCTGTCGGCGCAGTGGGAGCACACCGTGCTGGTCACCGAGACCGGCGTCGAAGTCCTGACCCTGTCCGAGCACTGCCCGCCCCCGCCGGCCGTCGTCGCCTCGCGTTTCGCCTGAATCCGCTTTTCGCGCAAGGCCCGAGCCACCATGCAAGACGCTCTCAACGCCCGCCTTCAAGCCCTGATCGCGGAAGCCCGGCAGCGGCTGGCCGATGGTTCGGCCGCGTTGCGCGCCGCGTACGATGCCCATCCGCGCACCTCGACGGTGCTGGAGGGGCGCACACGGCTGGTCGACGCCGAGGTCGCCGGCCTCTGGCAGGCTTGCGGCATGCCGGCCAACGCGGCCCTGGTGGCGGTCGGCGGCTACGGGCGCGGCGAGCTGTTTCCCGCCTCGGACGTCGATCTGCTGGTCCTCCTGCCGGGCACGGCGGACGTGGAGACCCGCATCCGGCTGAGCGCGATGGTCGGCGCGCTGTGGGACATCGGGCTCGAAATCGGCCACGCCGCGCGCACGGTGGATGAATGCATCGAAGCCGCGGACGACGACATCACCGTGCAGACCAGCCTGCTCGAGGCCCGCTTCCTCGCGGGCAACGCGTTGCTGTTCACCGAGTTGGAAGAGCGCTATCGCGCCGCGCTGGACGTACCCACCTTCTACAAGGCCAAGCTGCTCGAACAGGAGCAGCGCTACGCGCGCTTCGACGACAGCCCCTATTCGCTCGAACCGAACTGCAAGGACAGTCCCGGCGGGCTGCGCGACCTGCAGATGCTCGGCTGGATCGCACAAGCTGCCGGGCTGGGCCGCAACTGGCGCGACCTGGCCCGTCGCCGCCTGATCACCGGCAGCGAAGCCAGCGAGCTGCGCAGCGTGGAACGCTTCCTGCAGCACCTGCGGATCCGCCTTCACTACCTGGCCGGGCGTGCCGAAGACCGCCTGCTGTTCGACCACCAGGAAAAGCTGGCGCGCATCATGGGCATCGGCGCCAGCGCCAACCGGCGCGCTTCCGAAGTGCTGATGCAGCGCTACTACGTCAATGCCAAGATGGTGACGCAGCTCAACACCATCCTGCTGCAGAACTACGGCACGGTGATCTTCCCCGGCCGCGGCGCGGCCATTGTCATCAACCCACGCTTCCAGGCCGTGCGCGAACTGCTCGACATCCGCCACGAGGACATCTTCGAGCGCCAGCCGTCGGCACTGCTGGAATGCTTCCTGCTGCTGCAGCAGCGCTCGGAACTCAAGGGCATGACCGCGCGAACGCTGCGGGCGCTGTGGATCAACCGCAACCGCATCAACGCCGCCTTCCGCGCCGACCCCGCGCACCACGCCCTGTTTCTGCAGATCCTGCAGCAGAAGCGCGGCATCGTGCACGCCTTCCGGCGCCTGAACGAATACGGCATCCTGTCGCGCTACCTGCCGGCCTGGCGGCGGATCGTCGGCCAGATGCAGCACGACCTGTTCCATGCCTACACCGTCGACCAGCACATCCTGACGGTGCTGCGCAACATCCGGCGCTTCACGATGGGCGAGCACGCGCACGAATATCCGCTGATGACGCGCCTGATCCAGGTCTTCGACCGCCATTGGCTGCTCTACATCGCGGCGCTGTTCCACGACATCGCCAAGGGCCGCGGCGGCGATCACTCCAGGCTGGGCATGATCGATGCACGTGACTTCTGCGTGCTGCACGGCCTGGACGACGAAGACACCGAACTCGTCGTCTGGCTGGTCGGGCAGCACCTGATCATGTCCCACTTCGCCCAGAAGGAAGACATCTCCGACCCCGAGGTGATCCAGCGCTTCACCGACATCGTCGGCAGCGAACGCCGCCTCGTCGCGCTCTATCTGCTCACCCATGCCGACATCCGCGGCACCGGCCCCAAGGTCTGGAACGGCTGGAAAGGCAGGCTGCTCGAGGATCTCTTCTTCGCCGCCCAGCGCCTGCTGCGCGGCGCCACCCCGCAGCAGGCGCTGGGCATGGACGACCGCCTCGAGGATGCGCGCCGGCTGCTGCGCTATCACGGCCTGCGTCCCGGCGTCGAGGAGCGGCTGTGGTCCGAGCTGGACGCGGTGTATTTCATGCGCCATTCGGCCGAGGAGATCGCCTGGCACACGCGCGTGCTGTACTTTCGCCCGGACTCCGATGAACCCGTCGTCAAGGCACGGGTGACCGAGGACGAGGACGGCGTGCAGGTGATGGTGTTCACCCCCGACCAGCGGGAGCTCTTCGTCCGCCTGACCGGCTTCTTCAGCCGCCTCGGCTTCACCATCCTCGACGCCAAGGTGCACACCACCCGCCACGGCCATGCGCTCGACAGCTTCATCCTGCAGGATCCGGGCGGCGAAGCCCGCTACCGCGACGTGATCACGCTGATCGAGCACGAGCTCACCGCCTACCTGGCCCGCCCGGATGCGCTCGACCGCCCGTCGCGCGGCCGCATGTCGCGCCACGTCAAGCACTTCCCGATCACGCCGCAGGTCAGCATCCGCGCCGACGAGGCGGGCCGGCACTACATCCTGTCGCTGACCGCGGCCGACCGGCCGGGACTGCTGTTCGACGTCGCCGAAATACTCGCCAACCACGGCATCCGCCTGCTCACGGCGAAGATCGCCACGCTCGGCGAACGCGTCGAGGATACTTTCCTGCTCAGCGGCGCCACGCTTGCCCAGGACGCCCAGCTGCTGCGCATCGAGCGCGAACTGCTGCAGCGCCTGCAGGTCTGAGGCGCGCCACCGAGGGCCGGGCCGGAGAGCCTGGCCCTCAGTGAGCCTTGCCGCCGAGGCGGTCCATCAGCGCGTAGAGCACACCGGAACACAGGAAAGTGATGTGGATGCCGACCATCCAGGCCAGATGGCGGTCGCTGAGGTTGTCCACGTTCATGAAGGCCTTCAGCAGCTCGATACCCGAGATCGCCACGATCGAGCCGATCAGCTTGATCTTGAGGTCGGAGAAACCGATGTGCCCCATCCACTCCGGGCGATCCTGGTGGCTGTGCAGGTCGTCCATCTTGGAGACGAAGTTCTCGTAGCCGCTGAACATGATGATGATCAGCAGGTTCATGATCAGCGCGATGTCGACCAGCGACAGCACGCCGATGATCAGTTCGCCGCCGGTCGCGGTCATGATGTGGGCGAACAGGCCCCACACTTCCTTGCCGAACTTGACCAGCAGCACCACCATCGCCAGCACCAGGCCGAAATAGACCGGCGCCATCAGCCAGCGGCTGGAGAACAGCAGGTGCTCGAAGTTGTTTTCCAGCCGTTTCATGTCTTGCGCTTCCTGATTCATCGCTTTCCGTTTCATACCTGGCAGATCATTTCGAGGATGGCGCGCACCCGGGCCATCGCCGTCTGCAGCGTGGCCTCGATGTCGTCGAAGACGATCCCGCGCGCGCTGTCCGAGCGCCCCGCGGCGTGATTGACCACGACGTTGAGCGCCGCATACGGCAGCTCCAGTTCGCGCGCCAGCGCAGCCTCCGGCATGCCGGTCATGCCGACGACGTCGGCGCCGTCGCGCTCCAGCCGGTCGATTTCCGCCGCCGTTTCCAGCCGCGGCCCCTGGGTGGCGGCATAGACGCCGCCGTCCACCGCGCGCTCGCCGGCGGCTGCCGTCGCCGCCAGCAGCCGCCGGCGCAGCACCGCGTCGTAGGGGTGGGTGAAATCGACGTGCTTGACCGGCATCTCGCCGCCTTCGAAGAAGCTGCTGTCGCGCCCCCAGGTGTAGTCGATGATCTGGTCCGGCACGACCAGGGTGCCCGGGCCGAGATCGGCACGGATGCCGCCCACCGAGGCCACCGAGATGATGCCCTTGACTTTCGCCTGCTTCAGCGCCCAGATGTTGGCGCGGTAATTGACCCGGTGCGGCGGAATCGTATGGCCGTAGCCGTGGCGGGCGAGGAAGATCACCGGCTCCGAACACAGGCTGCCGTAGGTCAGCGCGCCGGACGGCTCGCCGTAGGGGGTGCGCACGACCTCGCGCCGCACGATGGCGAGGGAGGAAAGCTGGGTCAGGCCGCTGCCGCCGATGATCGCGAGCATCCGCTTGCTCCGCTGAAAAAATGGGCGCGGATTTTAGCACGCAGCTTCGACAAAGGATGCTGCGCTGCCGCAACGCATGTTAGAATCCTCGCCCTTTCAAAGACTTCCCGCCTCCATGTCCCGCGCCATCCGCAACATCGCCATCATCGCCCACGTCGACCACGGCAAGACCACCCTCGTCGACCAATTGCTGCGCCAGTCCGGCACCTTCCGCGAAAACCAGCAGGTCGCCGAACGCGTCATGGACTCGGGAGACATCGAGAAGGAACGCGGCATCACCATCCTCGCCAAGAACTGTGCGATCCAGTACGGCGACACCCACATCAACATCGTCGACACCCCGGGCCACGCCGACTTCGGCGGCGAGGTCGAGCGCGTGCTGTCGATGGTCGACAGCGTGCTGCTGCTGGTCGATGCCCAGGAAGGCCCGATGCCGCAGACCCGCTTCGTCACCCGCAAGGCACTGGCGCTGGGGCTGAAGCCGATCGTCGTCATCAACAAGATCGACCGCCCGGGCGCCCGCCCGGACTGGGTCATCAACCACACCTTCGACCTGTTCGACAAGTTGGGCGCCACCGAGGAACAGCTCGACTTCCCGGTCATCTACGCCTCCGGCCTCAACGGCTTCGCGGTCGAGAGCCTCGACGACGAGCGCAAGGACATGCGTCCGCTGTTCGAAGCCATCCTCAAGTACGTGCCGCCGCCCGAGATCGACGTCGACGGCCCGCTGCGGCTGCAGATCTGCTCGCTCGACTACTCCACCTACATGGGCCAACTCGGCATCGGCCGCATCCAGCGCGGCCGCATCCGCCCGAACCAGGAACTGGTCGTGATGTACGGCGACGAGAACCGCGGCAAGGGCAAGGTCAGCCAGGTGCTGACCTTCAAGGGCCTGGAGCGCTCGGCCGCCGAGGTCGCCGAAGCCGGCGACATCGTGCTGGTGGCCGGCATCGACCAGGTCAACATCGGCGTCACGCTGTGCGACCCCGACAAGCTCGACCCGCTGCCGCCGATCGCCGTCGACGAGCCGACGCTGACGATGAACTTCATGGTCAACACCTCGCCGCTGGCCGGCCGCGAAGGCAAGTACGTCACCAGCCGCCAGATCCGCGAACGTCTGGAAAAGGAACTGCTGAAGAACGTCGCGCTGCGCGTCAACTACACCCAGGACGCCGACGTCTTCGAAGTGTCGGGCCGCGGCGAACTGCACCTGACCATCCTGCTCGAAAACATGCGCCGCGAAGGCTACGAGATGGCCGTCGGCCGCCCGCGCGTGGTGTTCAAGGAAATCGACGGCCAGAAGTGCGAGCCCTACGAGCTGCTGACCGTCGACGTCGAGGAAGAGCACCAGGGCGGCGTCATGGAAGAACTCGGCCGCCGCCGTGGCGAGCTGCAGGACATGCAGCCGGACGGCAAGGGCCGCGTGCGCCTCGAATACCGCATCCCGGCCCGCGGCCTGATCGGCTTCCAGGGCGAGTTCCTGACCCTGACCCGCGGCACCGGCCTGGCCAGCCACGTCTTCGACGACTACGGCCCGATGGCCGGCCAGATGGCCGAACGCCGCAACGGCGTGCTGATCTCGCAGAACAACGGCGACGCCGTGGCCTATGCGCTGTGGAACCTGCAGGACCGCGGCCGCATGTTCGTCAGCCCGGGCGACGCGCTGTACGAAGGCATGATCATCGGCGTGCATTCGCGCGACAACGACCTCGTCGTCAACCCGATCAAGGGCAAGCAGCTCACCAACGTGCGCGCCTCGGGCAAGGACGAGGCGGTCAACCTGACGCCGCCGATCCAGCTCACGCTCGAATCGGCGATCGAGTTCATCGCCGACGACGAACTGGTCGAGATCACACCGAAGTCGATCCGCCTGCGCAAGCGCCACCTGCAGGAGCACGAGCGCAAGCGCGCAGCGAAAGCCGCCGACGCCTGAGCCGCCGCTGCCGCCACGCATGAACGCCCTTCCCGATCGCCGTGAAGGGCGTTTTCCTTTTGCGGCATGAACTACGACGATCCTGCCGTTGTCTGGAAGAGTCGAGCATCGCTTGTCAGAATATGCAACAAGCGACCGGACATCGAGACCGACCCATGACGAAAGACTCACGCCCCGTTCACGCCGGCGATCCTTTTCCTTCCTCGTCCCAGCCGCCCACCCGCTGGCACACCCTGAGCCGCTCCCAGGTCGAGGAAATGCTGCAGACCGGAACGCGCGGACTGACCGAGGCCGAAGCCGCCAGGCGCCTGGGCGTCTACGGCCCGAACCGCCTGGCACCGCCCAAACGGCGCGGCCCGCTGCTGCGTCTGCTGATGCAGTTCCACAACATCCTGCTGTACGTGATGATGGGCGCCGCCCTGATCACCGCGCTGCTCGGCCACTGGGTCGACACCGGTGTGCTGATGGCGGCGGTGATCATCAACGCCATCATCGGCTTCATCCAGGAAGGCAAGGCCGAATCCGCGCTCGACGCCATCCGCGGCATGCTCTCGCCCCACGCGATGGTCGTGCGCGACGGCGTCCGGCGGGAAATCGACGCCGGCGAACTGGTGCCCGGCGACCTTGTCGTGCTGGCCTCCGGCGACCGCGTGCCGGCCGATCTGCGCCTCGCCTCGGTCAAGGAGCTGCGAGTCGAGGAAGCCGCGCTGACCGGCGAATCCCTGCCGGTGGAGAAGACCACCGCCACCGTCGCCGCCGATGCGCCGCTGGGCGACCGCCACGGCATGGCCTACTCCGGCACCCTGGTGGTGTACGGCCAGGCCAGCGGCATCGTGGTCAGGACCGGCGCAGCCACCGAGCTCGGCAAGATCAACCAGATGCTGGCCGACATCCGCAGCCTGACGACGCCGCTGCTGCGCCAGGTCGATCGCTTCGGCCACGCCCTGGCGCTGACCATTCTGGCGCTGTCGGCCGCGACCTTCGTGCTCGGCACGCTGTGGCGCGGACACGCGCCGGCGGACATGTTCATGATGGTGGTGGCACTGGCCGCTTCCGCGATTCCCGAAGGCCTGCCGGCGATCATGACCGTCACGCTGGCCCTCGGCGTGCAGCGCATGGCGCGGCGCAACGCGATCATCCGCCGCCTGCCGGCGGTCGAGACGCTGGGCTCGGTCACGGTGATCTGCTCGGACAAGACCGGCACGCTGACGCGCAACGAAATGACGGTGCAGAAAGTGGTCTGCGCCGGCCACGTGTTCGACGTCGGCGGCGTCGGCTACGCACCGGTGGGCGACCTGAGCGTGGACGGCCGCATCATCGACCCCGAGCACTATCCCGCGCTGGCGATGGCGATCCGTGCCGGCGTGCTGTGCAACGACGCCCGCCTGTGCGAGGAAGACGATCTGTGGCGAATCGAAGGCGACCCCACCGAAGGTGCGCTGCTGGTGCTCGGCGGCAAGACCGGCTTTTCGCAGCACCTCGGCGACGAAGCCTGGCCCCGCCTCGATTCGATCCCCTTCGAATCCCAGCACCGCTTCATGGCCACCTGGCATCGCGACAGCGACGACATGCCGTGGATCTTCACCAAGGGCGCGCCGGAGCGCATCTTCGACATGTGCAGCGCGCAGTGGGGCGCCGACGGCGAGGAGCCGCTGGACATCGACACCTGGCGGCGCATGGCGACCAATGTCGCCGCGCAGGGGCTGCGGCTGCTGGCGCTGGCCTGCAAGCGCGCCGCGCCGCAGGGCGAGTCGCTCGATTTCGCCGACGTGGACGCCGGCTTCGTGCTGCTGGCCCTGGTCGGTATCATCGACCCGCCGCGCGAGGAAGCCATCCGCGCGGTGGGCGACTGCCACCATGCCGGCATCCGCGTCAAGATGATCACCGGCGACCATGCCGAAACGGCGCGCGCGATCGGTGCCCAGCTTTCCATCGGCGTCGGCAAACCGGCGCTGACCGGCGCCGAGGTGGCGGTGATGGACGATGCCACGCTGCGCGAGGTGGCGATGGAAGTGGATGTCTTCGCCCGCGCCAGCCCCGAGCACAAGCTGCGCCTGGTGCAGGCCTTGCAGGAGCATGGCCAGGTGGTGGCGATGACCGGCGACGGCGTCAATGACGCCCCGGCCCTGAAGCGCGCCGACGTCGGCGTGGCGATGGGCATGAAAGGCACCGAGGCCGCCAAGGAAGCCAGCGACATGGTGCTGGCCGACGACAACTTCGCCACCATCGCCACCGCGGTGCGCGAAGGCCGGGCGGTCTACGACAACCTCAAGAAGTTCATCCTGTTCATGCTGCCGACCAACGGCGGCGAGGCGCTGGTGGTGATCGCCGCGATCCTGTTCGAGCTGATCCTGCCGCTGACGGCGGCCCAGGTGCTGTGGATCAACATGGTGACGTCGAGCACGCTCGGCCTCGCGCTGGCTTTCGAGCCGGCCGAGCGCGGCATTATGAACCGTCCGCCGCGGCCGCCCGGCGAAGCCCTGCTGTCGGGCTTCTTCGTCTGGCGCGTGCTGATGGTGTCGGTGCTGATGATGACCGGCGCGCTCGGCCTGTTCCTGTACGAGCTGGACAAGGGCACCAGCATCGAGACCGCACGCACGATGGCGGTGAACGCAGTGGTCGCGGCGGAAATGTTCTATCTGGTCAACAGCCGCTTCATCCTCGCGCCCGCCCGCCTGAGCGGCAACCGCTACGTACTGCTGGCGATCGCCGCCTGCATTCCGCTGCAACTGGCCTTCACCCATCTGCCGCTGATGCAGGGTATCTTCGGTTCGGACGACCTGACGCTGCTGGAGTGGGCCAAGGTGCTGGGCGCCGGCCTGCTGGTGTTCTGCGTCGCGGAAGCGGAGAAGTTCATCATCCGCCGCACCCCGCTGGCCGCACGGCTGCATCACGCCTGAAACGCGACGCGGGGTGGAGGGAGGCCGCTTGCCGGCTTCCCTCCACCCCGCGCATTCCTTGCCAGTGCTTTCTCTCGGTGCCGCCTACTTGGCGGTTTTCGCACTCTTTTGCTGCGCGCCGAAGCGTTCGCCGAGATAGTCGGCGAATTCGGCACCCGTTTCCGGGTGGCGCAGGCCGAATTCGATGGTCGCTTTCAGGTAGCCCAGCTTGGAGCCGCAGTCGTAGCGCACGCCGTCGAACTGGTAGGCCAGCACGGCCTCTTCCTTCAGCAGCGAGGCGATGGCGTCGGTGAGCTGATACTCGCCGCCGGCGCCGGGCTTCAGGGCGCGAATGTGCTCGAAGATGCGCGGCGTCAGGATGTAGCGGCCGACCACCGCCTGCGTGGTGGGCGCTTCCTCGGGCTTGGGTTTTTCGACGATGCCGGTCATGCGCTGCACCTTGCCCGACTCGTTCTCGGTGCTGACGATGCCGTAGCTGCGCGTTTCCGAGCGCGGCACGTTCATCGTGCCCAGTACCGAACAGCGGTGGTAGCTGAAGACGTCGACCATCTGCTTGAGCACCGGCGTGCCGTCCTTGTTGTCGAGCAGGTCGTCGGCGAGGATCACCGCGAAAGCTTCGTCATTGACGATGTTGTCGGCGCACAGCACCGCATGGCCCAGGCCCAGCGCTTCGGACTGGCGGGTGTAGATGCAGTTGACGCCCTTGGGCACCGTCTTGCGCACGATCTCGAGCAGTTCCTTCTTGCCGCGGGATTCCAGCTCGGTCTCGAGTTCGTAGGCCTTGTCGAAGTGATCCTCGATCGAACGCTTGGTGCGGCCGGTGATGAAGATCATGTCGGTGATGCCCGCTGCCACCGCTTCTTCGACCGCGTACTGGATCAGGGGCTTGTCGACGATCGGCAGCATCTCCTTCGGGCTGGCCTTGGTCGCCGGCAGGAAGCGCGTGCCCATGCCGGCGACCGGAAATATTGCCTTGGTGATCTTCTTCATGCCTGCTTCACTCCCTGTTCGATCGTTCGACAAAGCCGTCCATGCCTCGGCTGGCCGGCGCGCCCGGCATCATGCGCGAAGCCGCAGCCGCCTGCATCAGGCATTTGTATCCGTTTTGCGCAGCAGTTCACGCAAGCCTTCCTCGTCGAGGATGTCCACGCCCAGCTCCTGCGCCTTGACCAGCTTGGAGCCGGCTTCGGCGCCGGCGATCAGCCAGGTGGTCTTCTTCGACACCGAGCCCGCGACCTTGCCGCCCCGCGCCTCGATCAGCGCCTTGGCCTCGTCGCGCGTCAACGTGGGCAGGGTGCCGGTGATCACGAAGGTCTGCCCTGCCAGCCCGCCCTGGGGCATCCGTAGTTGCTCGCTCTCCGGCCAATGCACGCCGGCGGCACGCAACTGCTCGATGACTTCGCGGTTGTGGGGTTCGCCGAAGAACTCGACGATGGAGCGGGCGACGATCGGACCGATGTCCGGCACCTGCTGCAAGGCCTCGGCGTCGGCCTCCATCAGCGCATCGAGCTTGCCGAAATGGCGTGCGAGATCGCGCGCGGTAGCTTCGCCGACGTTGCGGATGCCGAGCGCGAAGATGAAGCGCGCCAGCGTCGTCGACCGGCTCTTCTCGATCGCGGCGAGCAGGTTCTGCGCCGACTTCTCGCCCATGCGCTCCAGATTCGCCAGCGCGAGGATGCCGAGCCGGTAGATGTCGACCGGCGTCTTGACGATGGTGGCATCGACCAGTTGCTCGACCAGCTTGTCGCCCAGCCCCTCGATGTCCATCGCCCGCCGCCCGGCGAAATGCAGCAGCGCCTGCTTGCGCTGGGCCGGGCAGAACAGGCCGCCGGTGCAGCGCGCCACGACTTCGTCCTCGCCGCGCACCACATGCGAGCCGCACACCGGACAGGCGGGGAAACGTTCGAGCAGGTCGAAACGCGGCAGCTCGCCCTGGCGCCGCTCGACGACCGGCGCGACCACTTCGGGAATGACGTCGCCGGCGCGGCGCACGATCACCCAGTCGCCGATGCGCACGTCCTTGCGGTCGATCTCGTCCTGGTTGTGCAGCGTGGCATTGGTGACGGTGACGCCGCCGACGAACACCGGTTCCAGCCGCGCCACCGGCGTCAGCGCGCCGGTGCGGCCGACCTGCACTTCGATGCCGCGCAGCAGCGTCACCGCCTCCTGCGCCGGGTACTTGTGCGCCACCGCCCAGCGCGGCTCGCGCGTGACGAAGCCGAGCTGTCGCTGCAGCTCGAGCGAATTGACCTTGTACACCACGCCGTCGATGTCGAAGGGCAGCGTCTCGCGCAGGCCGGCGATGCGCGCGTGGAAGGCCGCCAGCCCGGCCGCGCCCTGCACCACTGCGCGGTGCCCGCACACCGGCAGGCCGAAGGCGGCGATGGCGTCGAGCACTTCGGCATGGGTCGCCGGCAGCGCCCAGCCTTCGGTTTCGCCCAGGCCATAGGCGAAGAAGGACAGCGGCCGGCGCGCGGCAATCGCCGGATCGAGCTGGCGGATGCTGCCGGCCGCGGCGTTGCGCGGATTGACGAAGGTCTTTTCGCCGGCTTCGGCCTGGCGCAGGTTCAGTGCCTCGAAGTCGTCGCGGCGCATATAGACTTCGCCGCGGATCTCCAGCACCGCGGGCGCCTGGCCGTGCAGGCGAAGCGGCACCGCGCGCATCGTGCGGACGTTGCTGCTGACGTCCTCGCCGGTCTCGCCGTCGCCGCGGGTGGCGGCCTGCACCAGCATGCCATGCTCGTAGCGCAGGCTGACGGCGAGGCCGTCGAACTTCAGTTCGGCGACGTACTCGACCTCGGCATCGCCCTCGCCCAGCCCGAGCTCGCGCCGCACGCGGGCATCGAAAGTATGGGCACCGCTGGCCTCGGTGTCGGTCTCGGTGCGGATCGACAGCATCGGCACCCGATGGCGTACCGGCGGGAACTGTTCGAGCGGCCTGCCGCCGACGCGCCGGGTCGGCGAATCGGCGGTGTGGAGCTCGGGATGCGCCTCTTCCAGCGCCTGCAGTTCACGGAACAGGCGGTCGTATTCGGCGTCCGGCACCGTCGGCGCATCGAGGACGTAGTAGGCGTGGTCGTGGCGAGCGATCTCGTCGCGCAGCGCTTGCGCGCGCTGCGCCGCAGAAACGGGCGAATCCATCACAGCGCGAACAGGCGTCTTGCCAGCGGACCGCCCGCGGGGATGCCGCTTTCGGCCATGCGATCCTGGAACTGGCGGATCTGGCTGCGGATCATCGCAGCCGCCTCGGCGCCGAAGGGGGCACGATTGTCATCCACCACCGTGCCCTTGCTCTGCTGCGCCAGCGCACCGGCGAGTTCCATCATGTGATCGAAGGCCGCCACGCCGTCACGCACGCGGGGAACGTCGATGACCAGCGTGACCCCCATGGTCGCCAGCGACGCCATGTCCTCGGAAAACGCGCCCGCTTCCAGGTTGGCCAGCGTGAACAGCGTGCTGCCGTCGTCGGCCAGGGCATGAAAGCTGCCGTCGCCGGCAAGGCTCAGCTCATGGCGCCTGGCGAACTGGGCGATTTCCCGGCCTTCGAGGGGACGCTCGCCGGCGATCACATTGACGCCGATCTGTACGTCCACTTCGGCGCAGAAGCCATCGAGCTGGGCCGCGCCGTGCAGCGTCTCGCCGCGCGCCGGCAAGCCCGGCGGCAGCGCCATGACGAGGTCGGCGACACGCTGCACGCCCCCCGAGAAACGCATGAAGTCCGCTTCGCCGATCGAACCGCGGCGATCGACCAGCTGCAGCGCGGCGCAGAACCAGTGGCAGGCGCCGTCGGCGTCGGGGCCGAGCGGGAACCACAGGTTCTCGGCATCGTTGAAGCCGAACCAGCGGACCGGCTTGGACAGGCCTTCGAGGTGCTCGAGCTGTGCCTGCCAGACACGCTGCACGTCGAGCGGTTCGATCGCCTCGAGGCGGATCACGCAGTCGGTGCGGGCGTCGAGCAGCGCGGGCAGCTCGGGGGCCGAACGCTTGATCGATGCCTCGCGCACCGGGCGCGGGATTTCGTCGTCGCCGTTGCCGAAGCCCGGTTCACGCCGTTCGAAACGTTCCCCCGCCTCTTCGCTCTGCCCGCCGCCGCGCGGTTCGAGCAGCACGTCGCGGTGTTCGGATTTGAAAACCTTTTCGGCCTTGCTGCGGTGCTTGCGTTCCTGCCACTTGTTGTAGGCAAAAATCAGCACCACGACGCCGAGACCCGCACCGATGAGGGCGATCTGAAGTTCGCTGTCCATATGTAAGAGAGATTCCCGAATTCCTTGCTGTTCTTCAGGCTGCCGCCGGCTCGGCCAGGCGCAGCGCTTCTTCCATGTCCACTTCCACCACGCGCGACACACCCTGCTCCTGCATCGTCACCCCAACCAGCTGCTGCGCGAACTCCATCGTGATCTTGCTGTGGCTGATGAAGATGAACTGGGTTTGCGAGGACATGCGCTTGACCATGTTGGCGTAGCGTTCGGTGTTCGTATCGTCCAGTGGCGCATCCACCTCGTCAAGCATGCAGAATGGCGCCGGATTGAGCTGGAACATCGAAAAGACCAGCGCAATCGCGGTTAGTGCCTTCTCGCCGCCGGACAGCAGGTGGATGGAGGAGTTCTTCTTGCCCGGCGGCTGGGCGACGATCTGGATGCCGGCATCCAGGATCTCCTCGCCGGTCAGCACCAGCTCCGCCCGGCCGCCGCCGAACAACTGCGGGAACAGGCTGCCGAACTGGCGGTTGACGGTGTCGTAGGTCTCCTGCAGTTGCTCGCGCGTCTCGCGGTCGATGCGGCGGATCGCGTCTTCCAGCGTGTCGATCGCCTGCAGCAGATCCTCGGTCTGGGCATCGAGATAGCCCTTGCGCTCGGAGGCGCTGCGCAGCTCGTCGAGCGCGGCGAGGTTGACCGCGCCCAGTTCGGCGATCTCCCTCGCCAGCCGGGAAACTTCGCGCTGCAACGTGCTTTCCTTGACGTCTGCATCCAGCAAGGGTTGCAGCGCGGCCTCGTCGGCGTCGACTTCGAGCAGGCGCTCGGCGAACTGCTCGACCGCCAGTTCGCTGGCCTGCACCGCCAGCCGCAGCTCGGCGACGCGGTTGCGCATCGGCGCGGCTTCCTGTTCGGTGCGCAGCCGCGTTTCCTCAGCCTGGCGAAGCCGGGCCGCGGCGTCTTCCAGCGCGTCGCGGCAGGCCGCCAACGCGGCCTCGCGGCTCGAACGCAGCGCCAACGCGGTCTGCAAGGCGTCGAAGCTGCGGCTGTCGTCGGTGGCCTCCAGCTCGGCGGTCCGGGTCTGCGTCTCGGCGACGGCACGCTCGAACTGTTCGGCGGCCAGTTGCAGGTTGCGGCCGATGTCGTCTAGCTTGCCGGCGCACTCGCGCTCGGAGAACCTCGCTTCCTGCAGCTCGCGCGCCGCTGCCTGTTCCAGCGCCCGCGCTTCCTGCAGGGCCTGCTCGCGCTCGCGCAGTACGTCCATGCCGGCATCGAGGCGCTCGCGCTGCAGTTCGGCGAGTTCTTCCGCCCGGGCCAGGTCGCGCTCGGCGCGGGCCAGATGCTCGTGCTCGGTCTGTTCGAGATGGACCAGGTCTTCCAGATCGCGCGCCAGTTGGCCATGGCGCTCTTCCGCGCGGCTGCGTGCCTGCGCGAGCTTGAGCACTTCGACCTGCTCCGCGTGGACCTGTGCCTGCATGCCCTGGCCGTCGCGCCTCAATGTGTTGATCCGTTCCTGCAAGGCCGTCGCCGCCGCTTCGGCGGCTTGCAAGGCCTCATGGGCGATGGCGGCTTCGTCTTCCAGCGCGCCCTGCTCGTCGGCGAGATGGTCGATTTCGCGCTGGCGCTCGATGACGCCATGGGTGCGGCTGTCGGGCGCCGAGTGCGACAGCAGTCCCCTGCCCAGCATCTGGCCATGCGCACCGACCAGCAGCACCTCCGCCGGCAGCTCGCGGTGGCGCGGCAGCCAGTCATCGAGGTGCTCGACGCAATGGACCCCGCGCAGGAAGCCGGCGAGCAGCGGCTGCAGGCCGGCGTCGAGCACTTCGATTTTCGCCAGCAGCGGTTCCAGCCCGGCATAGCCGTCCCCGGCGGAAGCAGCCGGTGGCGCA
Source organism: Thauera butanivorans (assembly GCF_048398245.1). NCBI lineage: Bacteria > Pseudomonadati > Pseudomonadota > Betaproteobacteria > Rhodocyclales > Zoogloeaceae > Thauera > Thauera butanivorans. Next base: position 2,572,368 of record NZ_CP183038.1, on the reverse strand, counting down.
GCGTGTTCGGTGCCGAGCACGACCGCGAGCGATTCCGGCGGCACTTCATCCAGCAAGGCGCGCGCGGACGCTGCGTCGGGCGCCAGCAGCGCGGCCAGGCGCTCGCGCAGCACCGCCTGCACCGCCGCGTCCCAGCCTTCGGCGACGCGCAGGCTGCGCCACAGCGGCGGCAGGCTGTCCAGTCCGTGGCGCTTGAGCCAGTCGCCGAGCTTGCCCTGCGACTGCACCTTGGCCTGCAACTGCACCAGCGCGTCGCGGCGCGCACGCAGTTCGGTCAGGCGGCGCTGTACCGCGCGTTCGTGCTCCAGCGCCGCCTTCAATGCCGCCTGCGCATCCGGCATCTCCTGCTGCAACTCTGCCAGGGTCTGCTGCTGTCCTTCGAGCGAAGCCTGCAGGGCTTCGAGGCGCGCTTCGCGTTCGGCCAGCTCGCGCTCGTCGGGGCCGACGATCGCCGCGCGTTCGCCTTCGATGCGGCCGCGGCGCTGCTGCAAGGCATCGAGCGCCCGCGTCGCGCTGGCGCGGTGGGCCTCCTCGACCCGCAGTTGCTGCTCGGTCTGCGCCAGTTCACGGCGCGCAGTCACGACAGTGGCATCCGCCGCCTGGCGCTCGGACTCCAGTTCGGGCACCCGCCCGGCGATCTCGGTGTGCCGCGCCTCGGCCTGTTCGGCACGCATCGCCGCATTGTCCGCCAGCCCCAGCCAGCGCTCGCGGTCCTCGATCAGCGCCTCGCGCCGCGCCTCCCAATGAGCGCGGTCGAGTTCGAGCTGCGCCAGGCGGGCCTCCAGGCGCTTGCGCGCCTCGCCCAGGTGCTGCAGTTCGGTTTCCAGCCGCGCCACTTCGGCACTGGCGGCGAACAGGTCGCTCTGCGCCACGTGCACCGATTCGGACGCTTCGAAATGCGCTTCACGCGCCGTTTCGACGGCGGCTTCGAGTTCCTGCAGGCGCGCGCTGTCCGACTCGATGCGCAAGGTGGCGGCGTTCAGCTCCTCGCTCAGGCGGGCCTGCTCGGCCCGGGCCTCGTTGCGCTTGAGCAGCCACAGCAGTTGCTGCTTCTGCACATGGGCCGCGCTCAGGCTGTTGAAGCGCGCCGCGACTTCGGCCTGGGCTTCGAGATGGCCGATGCGCTCGCCCAGCTCCATGCGGATGTCGTCGAGACGGGCGAGGTTGTCGCGCGCATCGCGCAGCCGGCCTTCGGTCTCCTTGCGCCGCTCGCGATACTTGGTGACGCCGGCGGCTTCTTCGAGAAAGCCGCGGATCTCTTCGGGCCTGGCCTCGATGATGCGCGAGATCATGCCCTGTTCGATGATCGCGTAGGCGCGCGGCCCCAGCCCGGTGCCGAGGAACAGGTCGATGACGTCCTTGCGCCGGACGTGCACGTTGTTGATGTAGTAGGTCGACTCGCCCGAGCGGTCGAGCACGCGCTTGACCGAAATCTCGTTGTAGCGCGACCACTGCCCGGCAGCACGGCCTTCGGCGTTGTCGAAGACCAGTTCGACGCTGGCGCGCGACACCGGCTTGCGCGTGGTCGAGCCGTTGAAGATCACGTCCTGCATCGACTCGCCGCGCAGGGCCGAAGCGCGCGTCTCGCCCAGCACCCAGCGCACCGCGTCGATGATGTTGGATTTGCCGCAGCCGTTGGGGCCGACCACACCGACCAGATTGCCCGGCGTCAGTACCGTGGTCGGATCGACGAAAGTCTTGAAACCGGCAAGTTTGAGCTTGGACAGACGCACGTCGGAAGGAGAGGATCGATGCCTGGAAGCGGGAAGCCGGGCCGCAGCCATCGCCAGCATGGCGGCAAGCGGAACGAGGCGGCGGATTGAACGGGACGAAAACGGCTGCGCAGCCGGGACTGGCCATCCCGGCGCAGTGCCGGCAAGGCCCGCCATGATACCATTTCCGGCCTTTCCCACTCGGCTGCGGCACGCTGCTGCGGCGTGGATTTTGTGCCAAAGTGAATCCTTACCTCACCCGCCTCCAGCCCTACCCCTTCGAGAAGCTGCGCCAGCTGTTTGCCGGCATCACGCCACCGCCGGATTTGAGTCCGATCCGCCTGTCGATCGGCGAACCCCGGCATCCGACACCCGATTTCATCCGCCACGCCCTGGCCGACAGCCTGGACGGCCTGTCCAGCTATCCGCTGACGCTGGGCAGCGATGCGTTGCGCGGCGCCATCGCCCACTGGCTGGAACGCCGCTACGGCCTGCCGAAGATCGACCCCGCCACCCAGGTGGTGCCGGTCAATGGTACGCGCGAAGCCTTGTTCGCCTTCGGCCAGTGCGTGATCGACGGTACCCGGCCGGGTGCCAAGGTGCTGTGCCCGAACCCCTTCTATCAGATCTACGAAGGCGCGGCCTACCTGGCCGGCGCCGAACCCGTCTTTCTGAACCACCTGCCGGAGAACGGCTTTGCGTCCGGCTTCGATGCCGTCGACGAGGCCGTCTGGCGCGACGTGCAACTGGTCTACGTCTGCTCGCCGGGCAACCCGACCGGCCGCGTGCTGTCGCTGGACGAATGGAAGCAGTTGTTCGAGCTGTCCGATCGCCACGGCTTCGTCATCGCGGCCGACGAGTGCTATTCCGAAATCTGGTTCGACGACGAGGCGAAGCCGATCGGCGGGCTCGAAGCCGCCTGGCGACTGGGGCGCACCGACTTCCGCAACATCGTGATGTTCTCCAGCCTGTCCAAGCGCTCGAACGTGCCGGGCATGCGCTCGGGCTTCGTCGCCGGCGACGCGAGGATCCTGAAGGACTTCGTGCTCTACCGCACCTATCACGGCTGCCAGATGAGTCCGCCGGTGCAGGCAGCATCGGTCGTGGCCTGGAACGACGAAGAACACGTCGCCGAGAACCGCCGCCTGTACCGCGAGAAATTCGCCCGCATCACGCCGATGCTGGCGCCCTGGCTGCCCGTCCGGATGCCGGATGCGGGCTTCTACCATTGGGTGCGCACGCCGCTGCCGGATACCGAGTTCGCCCGCCGTCTGCAGGCTGAATATAATGTGACGGTCCTGCCGGGCAGCTACCTCGCCCGGGAGTCTGGCGGCGTCAACCCGGGCGCCGGATTCATCCGCATCGCGCTGGTTGCCGACACTCACGAGTGTGTCGAAGCGGCCGAGCGCATCATCGACTTCTGCAGAAGTCTCTGAAACTCCAAGAGAGAAAACCAAATGCAAGCACTGCAACAGATCATCGACGAGGCCTTCGAGAACCGCGCCAGCCTGTCGCCCAGCTCCGCTCCCGCCGAGATCCGCGATGCGGTCGAGGCCGTCATTGCCGGGCTGGATGCCGGCACGCTGCGCGTGGCCGAGAAGAAGGACGGCCAGTGGGTGGTCAACCAGTGGATCAAGAAAGCCGTGCTGATCTCCTTCCGCCTGCGCGACAACGAAATCGTGTCGGCCGGCGGCCTCAATTTCTACGACAAGGTCGACACCAAGTTCGGCGACTACTCGCCCGAGCAGTTCCGCGAAGGCGGTTTTCGTGTCGTGCCGCCGGCCGTCGCCCGCAAGGGCAGCTTCATCGGCAGGAACGTGGTGCTGATGCCTTCGTATGTGAATATCGGCGCCTACGTGGATGAAGGCTCGATGGTCGACACCTGGGCCACGGTCGGCTCCTGCGCCCAGATCGGCAAGAACGTACATCTGTCCGGCGGCGTCGGCATCGGCGGCGTGCTCGAGCCGGTGCAGGCCGGTCCGGTGATCATCGAGGACAACGTCTTCGTCGGCGCCCGTTCGGAAGTCGTCGAAGGCGTCGTCATCGAGGAGAACGCCGTGCTGTCGATGGGCGTGTATATCGGCCAGAGCACCAAGATCTACGACCGCGAGACCGGCGAGGTCACCTACGGCCGCGTGCCCGCCGGCGCCGTCGTGGTGCCGGGCAGCCTGCCCTCGGCCTGCGGCAAGTACAGCCTGTACTGCGCGGTGATCGTGAAGAAGGTCGATGCGCAGACCCGCGCCAAGACCGGCATCAACGAGTTGCTGCGCGGCGCCTGAGTTGGTGGGCAAGAACCTTCCTTATTGACGGAGCATGGCCGGGGCATGATTTTCGACAGCCTTTTCCAGTTGATGGCGGACAAGAAAGCCTCGGACATCTTCATCACCGCCGGCGCCCCGATCCACATCAAGATCCAGGGCAACACGATGCCGATCAACCAGCAGGTCATGGAGCCGGCCATGATCCGCAGGATCGTCGAAGAGGCAGTGCCAGCCGAGAAGCTCGCCCAGCTCGAACGCGAGCGCGAACTGAACCTGTCCTTCGGCCGCCGGGACCTGGGCAACTTCCGCGTCAACGTTTTCTGGCAGCGCAACTCGATCGCGATCGTCGCCCGCTACATCCAGAGCAACATTCCCTCCATCCACGATCTCGGCCTGCCCGAAGTGCTGGCGGAGATCGTGATGGAAAAGCGCGGGCTGGTGCTGGTGGTCGGTGCCACCGGCTCGGGCAAATCCACCACGCTGGCATCGATGCTCGACCATCGCAACCGCAATCGCAGCGGCCACATCCTGACGGTGGAAGATCCGATCGAATACCTGTTCACCCACCGCAAGTCGGTGGTCAACCAGCGCGAAGTCGGCATCGACACGCTGAGCTGGCGGGAAGCCCTGCGCAACGCGATGCGCCAGGCGCCCGACTGCATCCTGATCGGCGAGATCCGCGACCGGGAAACCATGCAGGCGGCGGTTTCGTACGCGCAGTCGGGCCACCTGTGCCTGGCCACGCTGCATGCCAACAACGCCTATCACGCGCTCAACCGCATCATCAACTTCTTCCCGCTCGAGAACCGGCAACTGCTGTATCTCGACCTGGCCGTCGCCCTGCGCAGCATCGTCTCCCAACGGCTGGTGCGCAAACCGGACGGCAGCCGCATGCCCGCGGTCGAGATCCTGATGAACACCCGCCATATCGCCGAACTGATCGAGCGCGGCGAAATCAACGAGATCAAACAGGCCATGGAGCAGAGCCTGGCACCGGGCTGCCAGACTTTCGAACAATGCCTGTACGAGCTGTACAGCGACAAGATCATCTCGCTCGAGGAGGCACTGGCCAATGCCGACTCCCCGACCAACCTGCACTGGCTGATCAACAACGCCCAGATCGACGCTGCGCCAGCCGCCTCGCCGCCGCCCGATTCGCCGAGCCTGCTCAATTTCGAGCCGGATGGCGGCGGCGCCTCGTTCCAGGAGTTCACGCTGCACGCCGACCGGGACTGAGCGCGATTGTCCACCCCACACCAAGAACACACTGAATGCCTCACGCCGACTCCCCCACGCTGGCCCTCGCCTGCGAACTCATGGCCCGCCCCTCGGTCACGCCCGACGACGCGGGCTGCCTGGAACTTCTCGCCGGACGGCTGCGTGCAGCCGGCTTCGGCTGCGAGCGCATCGACACCGGCGGCGTCTCCAACCTGTGGGCGCGCCGCGGCAAGGCGCAGCCGGTGCTGTGCTTCGCCGGCCATACCGACGTCGTCCCGCCCGGACCGGCGGCGGCCTGGAAGACGCCGCCGTTCGAGCCCACCATCATCGACGGCATGCTCCACGGCCGCGGCGCGGCCGACATGAAAACCTCGCTCGCCGCCTTCGTCACCGCGATCGAACGCTTCGTCGCGGCCCATCCGGACCACGACGGCAGCATCGCCCTGCTGCTGACCTCGGACGAGGAAGGCATCGCCACGCACGGCACGGTCAAGGTGGTCGAGGCCTTGGCGGCACGCGGCGAACGGCTCGACTACTGCATCGTCGGCGAACCGACCTCGGTGCATGCGCTCGGCGACATGATCAAGAACGGCCGCCGCGGTTCGCTGTCCGGCACGCTGAGAGTCAAGGGCCGGCAGGGCCACGTCGCCTACCCCCAACTCGCGCGCAATCCGATCCATGCCTTCGCACCCGCGCTGGCGGAGCTGGCGGCGATCGAATGGGACCAGGGCAACGAGTTCTTCCCGCCGACCACCTGGCAGGTGTCCAACATCCATGCCGGCACCGGCGCCAACAACGTCATCCCGGGCGTCTGCGAAGTGATGTTCAACTTCCGCTTCGGCTCGGCGTCCTCGGCCGACGGCCTCAAGGCGCGGACCCACGAAGTGCTCGACCGCCACGGTCTGGACTACGAGATCGACTGGCACCTGTCGGGCAAGCCTTTCATCACCGGCCGCGGCAAGCTGGTGGCCGCGCTGTCCGGCGCCATCGCCGACACGCTGGGCATCGAAACCGAACTTTCCACCACCGGCGGCACTTCGGACGGGCGCTTCATTGCCGACATCTGCGCCGAAGTCGTCGAGTTCGGTCCGGTCAACGCCACCATCCACCAGGTCGACGAACGCATCGCCGTCTCGGCGATCGAACCGCTGTCCCAGGTTTACGAACGCACCCTGCGCGCCCTGCTGGCCGCATGAAGCCGTCCGGCCGCCCGAAACAAGGAATCACACTTCCATGAACCAACATTCGTCCGATCACGCGCATTGCGACCACGAGCGTTGCGACCACGAGCATGATCATATGCACGAGCACGGCCCGCTGGCCGAGCTGGTCACCGTACGCGACTGGCTGCGTTATGCCGTCACCCGCTTCAACCGCGCCGGCATCTTCTGCGGCCATGGCACCAACGACAGCTACGACGAAGCCGTGTGGCTGCTGCTGGGTTCGCTGGCGCTGCCGCTTGACCGGCTCGAGCCCTTCCTCGATGCCTGCATTCCGGCCGAGGAGCGCATCGCCCTGTTCGAAGCGATCGAACGCCGCGCCGGCGAACGCGTGCCGACCGCCTACATCCTCGGCGAAGCCTGGCTGGGCGACTTCCGCTTCACGGTCGACGAGCGCGTCATCGTGCCGCGCTCCTTCTTCGCCGAACTGCTGGAAGACGGCCTCGCGGGATGGATCGACGAACCCGAAAAAGTCACCAGCGTGCTGGACATGTGCACCGGCTCCGGCTGTCTCGCCGTGCTGATGGCGCATGCTTTCCCCAACGCCGAAGTCACGGCCGCGGACCTGTCCGAAGACGCGCTCGACGTCGCGCTGCAAAACGTGAGCGACTACGGCCTGGATGCACGCATCGAGCTGGTGCAGTCGGACGTGTTCTCGGCCCTCGGCGGACGCCGCTACGACCTGATCCTGAGCAATCCACCCTACGTCACGGGCGACGCGATGGACGCCCTGCCCCCCGAATACCTGCACGAGCCGCACATGGCGCTCGCCGCCGGCGATGACGGGCTGGACGTCGTGAGGCGGCTGATCGCCGAAGGCGCGGAGCACCTGAACCCGAACGGCCTGCTGGCCGTCGAGGTCGGCCACAACCGCGACATTGTCGAAGAGGCTTTCCCCGACCTGCCCTTCACCTGGCTCTCCACCCGTGGCGGCGACGACATGGTGTTCGTGCTGAGAAGGGAAGATCTGGCCGGCAATCCGGTGCCGGGCGGCCGGCGATCCGGCGACCGGAAGCCCAGCGCCGAGCCTTGAGTTTCCACTGCATCGCCACAGGACTGAATCAGGGGGCTTAGAGCGATGAGCAACAACCGTCCGATCCTGCTCGTCGAGGACAATCCCGACGACGAAGCGCTCGCGCTTCACGCCTTCAGCAAGAACCAGATCACCAACCCGGTGATCGTGGTACATGACGGTGCCGAGGCGCTGGACTACCTGTTCGGCACCGGCAGCTATGCCGGCAGCAGCGGACCGCTGCCTGCCGTGGTGATGCTGGACCTGAAGCTGCCGCGCATCGACGGCCTGGAAGTGCTGCGCCACATCCGGGCCGATTCGCGCACCACGTTGCTGCCGGTGGTGGTGCTGACCACCTCGCGCGAATCGCTCGATCTGCAGCAGGCCTACAATCTCGGCGCGAACAGCTACGTGCGCAAGCCGGTGGACTTCGAGCGCTTCGTGCAGGTCATCGGCCTGCTCGGCCGCTACTGGCTGGAGGTCAACGAAAGCAGCGACGCCAGCACCCGCAACGGCTATTGAGTCGGGCCGGGGTACTACAAAGGACAGGCGCCACGCGAGCGCCCGTCATGTGCGAGAAGCTCAGGCGAGCTCGTCGATCCAGGCCTGCTGGATGCCTTCCAGGATGCGCTCGCCGCAGCGCTTGGGATCGTCGTCGAATTCGGGCAGCGCGATCACCCAGTTCATCAGGTCGACGAAATTCACCCTGGTCGGATCGACATCCGGCCGGGCTTCCGACAACTGGATGGCGATTTCCTGCACGTCGGTCCATTTCATTTCAGTGCTTTCCTTCGCGGGCCATGTTGATCGTGTAGCGCGGGATTTCCACCACCAGCGGCGTGTCGCCGACCTGGACCTGGCACGACAGCCGGGATTGCGGCTCCAGCCCCCAGGCCTTGTCGAGCAGGTCCTCTTCCTCTTCCTCGGCGGGCGGCAGCGACTCGAAACCCTCGCGCACGATGACGTGGCAGGTCGTGCACGCGCAGGACATCTCACAGGCATGCTCGATGTAGATGTCGTTCTCGATCAGGCTCTCGCAGACCGACTGGCCCGGCTTGGCTTCGATCACGCTGCCGTCGGGGCAGAGTTCGACATGGGGAAGGACAATGATCTGGGTCATGATGGGTCAGAGTTCCAACTCGTCTACCTTGTGGCCGGCCAGCGCAGTGCGGATGCTGTTGTCCATGCGGCGGGCGGCGAATTCGTCGGTGGCACGCGCGAAGGCGTCGATGCCGGTCTTGATGGCACGGTGGTCGCTGCCGGCACGCAGCACGCGCAGATGCTCGATCGCGGCATCGATCGCAGCGCGCTCGCCGGCATCGAGCAGATGGCCGTCCTTGGCCAGCGCCTGCTCGGTGGCCTCGATCACGCGCTCGGCTTCGACCTGTTGTTCGCGCAGCGCGCGCAGCATCATGTCGTCGCCGGCATGCTCGACGCCGGATTTCAGCATTTCGGCGATCTCGTCGTCGGACAGGCCGTAGGACGGCTTCACCAGCACGCTCGCTTCGACGCCCGAGGACATCTCGCGCGCCGACACCGACAGCAGGCCGTCGGCATCGACCTGGAAAGTCACGCGGATGCGCGCCGCACCCGCCACCATCGGCGGGATGCCGCGCAGCTCGAAGCGCGCCAGCGAGCGGCAGTCGGCGACCAGCTCGCGCTCGCCCTGCACGACATGGAAAGCCATTGCCGTCTGGCCGTCCTTGAAGGTGGTGAATTCCTGCGCGCGCGCGATCGGCAGCGTGGAGTTGCGCGGCACGACCTTCTCCACCAGCCCGCCCATGGTCTCCAGGCCGAGCGACAGCGGAATGACGTCGAGCAGCAGCCAGTCGTCGTCCTGTTCGGCGCGGTTGCCGGCCAGGACGTTGGCCTGCATCGCGGCGCCGAGCGCGACCACCTTGTCGGGGTCGAGATTGGTCAGCGGCTCCTGGCCGAAGAAAGCAGCGACCGCGCGCTGGATGTGGGGCATCCGCGTGGCGCCGCCGACCATCACCACGCCCTTGATCTCTTCCGGCGTCAGCCCGGCGTCGCGCAAGGCCTTGCGCACCGGCGTCAGCGTCTTCTGCACCAGGTGGCGGGTCATGTCGGCGAATTCGTCGCGGGTGACGACGAGATCGACCAGTTCGCCCGACCCCAGGCGCAGGTGGATCGGCGCTTCCTCGCACGAGGTCAGCAGTTCCTTGACCTCGCGCGCCTTCATCTGCAGGCGGCGGGCGTCCTCGAGCGAAGGCGGCGCGATCGCGGCGCGCTCGAGGATGGCGCAGAACAGGCGGTGGTCGAAGTCGTCCCCACCGAGCGCGGCATCGCCATTGGTCGACAGCACCTCGAACACGCCGCGCGACAGCTTCAGGATCGACAGGTCGAAGGTGCCGCCGCCGAGGTCGTAGACGGCGTAGACGCCCTCGGCGGCATTGTCCAGGCCATAGGCGACCGCCGCGGCGGTGGGTTCGTTGAGCAGGCGCAGCACGTCCAGTCCGGCCAGGCGTGCCGCATCCTTGGTCGCCTGGCGCTGGGCATCGTCGAAGTAGGCCGGCACCGTGATGACCGCGCCCACCAGCGGACCGCCCAGGCTGGCTTCGGCGCGCACCCGCAGCGCGCGCAGGATCTCGGCCGACACTTCGACCGGGCTCTTGACGCCCTGCACTGTGCGCAGCCGCAGCATGCCCGGTCCGTCCTCGAAGTCGTAGGGCATGATGGCCTCGACGTGGGCGACGTCCTTCAGGCCGCGGCCCATGAAGCGCTTGACCGAGACGATGGCGTTGCGCGGATCGGTGGCCTGCGCCTTCAATGCGCCCTGCCCGACTTCGATGCTGCCATCGGCGTGGTAGCGCACCACGGACGGCAGCATGCTGCGGCCGGATTCGTCCGGCAGGCACACGGCGATGCCGTTGCGCACGCTGGCGACGAGCGAATTGGTGGTCCCGAGGTCGATGCCCACCGCAAGCCGGTGTTTGTGCGGTTCGGGGGACATGCCGGGTTCGGCGATCTGCAACAGGGCCATCAGGGAATCCGTGCCTCTTGTGTTCAGCCTTCGAGCGCGAGCAGGGCTTCGTCGATCTCGTGCTGGAGTTTTTCGATGAACATCAGCCGGCGCACGGTGTCGGCTGCTGCGGCATGGTCATGTTCGACATCGAGCTGGCGTTCCAGCTCGGCACGCACCGCCCGCGCATGGCGCAGCAGGCGCGTGTGCAGTTGCTCCAGGTCCTCGACCTCCGCCGCCTGGCGCGCCTCCTCGACCGCTTCGCGCCATTCCATCTGCTCCATCAGGAATTCGGGCGACATCGCGGTGTTGGTTTCGGCGCCAACGTCCACGCCCGCCAGTTCCAGCAGATAGCGGGCGCGGGACAGCGGCTTCTGCAGCGTGCGAAAACCCTCGTTGACGTGCGTCGCCCATTGCATCGCGCGACGCTTGTCGACATCCGGCAGATGAGCGTAGCGGTCGGGATGGACCTGTGACTGCAGGCCATGCCAGGCGGCTTCGAGCGCCGCCTCGTCCAGAGCATAGCTGCGCGGCAGACCGAACAGGCTGAAATGGTCCTGCTTGAGATCGATGCTCATGCCTCGTCGCGCGCCATCAGACGTTGAAACTCTCGCCGCAGCCGCACTGGTCCTTGACGTTCGGGTTGTTGAACCTGAAGCCCTCGTTCAGCCCTTCCTTGACGAAATCCAGCTCTGTGCCTTCCAGATAGGCCAGGCTCTTCGGATCGACCACGACCTTGACGCCGTGGCTGTCGAACACCAGATCCTCGTCGTGGGTGTCGTCGACGAATTCGAGCTTGTAGGCCATGCCCGAGCATCCCGAGGTCTTCACCCCGAGGCGGATGCCGAAGCCCTTGCCGCGCTTGGCGATGAAATTCGCCACATGGCGCGCAGCGTTTTCAGACAGGGTCACGCCCATGGTTCTTGCCTCCTGTTCGCGGCCGTTCAGGCCGGATGCTTCTTGCGATAGTCGGCCACGGCGGCCTTGATCGCATCCTCGGCCAGGATCGAGCAGTGGATCTTGACTGGCGGCAGCGCCAGTTCCTCGGCGATCTGGGTGTTCTTGATGTCCAGCGCCTGGTCGATCGTCTTGCCTTTGACCCATTCGGTCACCAGCGAGCTCGACGCGATCGCCGAGCCGCAGCCGTAGGTCTTGAACTTCGCATCCTCGATCACGCCGTCCTTGCCGACCTTGATCTGCAGCTTCATGACGTCGCCACAGGCGGGGGCGCCGACCATGCCGGTGGCCACGCCTTCTTCCTCCTTGCCGAAGGAGCCGACGTTGCGGGGGTTTTCGTAATGGTCCAGGACCTTGTCGCTGTAAGCCATGATGTTTCTCCAGGGGTTTCCGTCTTTATTCGTTGGCGCTCAGTGCGCGGCCCACTGCACCGTGTCGAGGTCGATGCCTTCCTTGTACATCTCCCACAGCGGCGACAGCTCGCGCAGCTTGCCGATCTTGTTCCGCAGCAGATCGATGGTGAAATCGACTTCTTCCTCGGTGGTGAAGCGGCCGATCGAGAAGCGGATCGAACTGTGCGCCAGTTCGTCGTTGCGGCCCAGCGCACGCAGCACGTAGGACGGCTCCAGGCTGGCCGAGGTGCAGGCCGAGCCGCTGGAGACCGCGATGTCCTTGATCGCCATGATCAGCGACTCGCCTTCGACGTAAGCGAAGGAAATGTTCAGGTTGTGCGGCACGCGATGCTCGAGGTCGCCATTGACGTAGGTCGCCTCGATGCCGGTCAGGCCGTTCATCAGTTTGTCACGCAGCCTGAGGATGCGTTCGTTCTCGCCCGCCATTTCCTCGCGCGCGAGGCGGAAGGCCTCGCCCATGCCGACGATCTGGTGCGTCGCCAGCGTACCCGAGCGCATGCCGCGCTCGTGGCCGCCGCCGTGCATCTGCGCTTCGAGGCGCACGCGCGGCTTGCGGCGCACGTACAGCGCGCCGACGCCCTTGGGGCCATAGGTCTTGTGCGCGGAGAAGCTCATCAGGTCGACCTTCAGGCTGCCGAGGTCGATGGCGACCTTGCCGGTGGCCTGCGCCGCATCGACGTGGAAAACGATGCCCTTGCTGCGACAGATCTCGCCGATTTCGGCGATCGGCTGCACCACGCCGACTTCGTTGTTGACGAACATCACCGACACCAGGATGGTGTCCGGACGGATCGCCGCCTTCAGCACCTCGAGGTCGATCAGGCCGTTTTCCTGCACGTCGAGATAAGTGGCCTCGAAGCCTTCGCGTTCGAGTTCGCGCACCGTGTCGAGCACTGCCTTGTGTTCGGTCTTGACCGTGATGACGTGCTTGCCCTTGCCCTGGTAGAAGTGCGCCGCACCCTTGATCGCGAGGTTGTTCGACTCGGTCGCGCCCGAGGTCCAGACGATTTCCTTGGCATCGGCCCCGACCAGCGCCGCGACCTGTTCGCGCGCTTCCTCGACCGCCTGCTCGGCTTCCCAGCCGTAGGCGTGCGAGCGGCTGGCCGGGTTGCCGAAGTGTTCGGTCAGCCACGGGATCATCTTCGCCGCCACGCGCGGATCCACCGGCGTCGTCGCAGAGTAGTCGAGGTAGATCGGGAACTTCAGCATTGCATCTCTCCGCAGAGGGGTTTGTCTCGTTGTCAGGTTTCGAACGCCGGCGCGGTTCAGCCCGCCACCGACGCCAGTTTTCTCAAATCTTCGACCACGCGCGACAGGGTCGCGACGAATCGCGCCACGTCGTCAGCCGTGGTCATGCGCCCAAGGCTGACGCGCACCGCTCCGCGCGCCACCACCGGATCGACGCCCATCGCCAGCAAGGTATGGGACGGCTCGGGCTGGGCGCTCGAGCAGGCCGAACCGCTGGCGCAGGCAAAGCCCGCGCGATCCAGCTTGCCCACCAGGGTTTCGCCATCGATGTTGCCGAAGGCGAAAAATACCGTATTCGGCAGGCGCTGCGCTGCCCGTGAAAACACGGTGGCACCGAGCGCGGCCAGACCTGTCTCGATCTCGCCACGCAGCAGCGCCAGCCGCTGCGCCTCGGTTTCGCGGTGCGCCACCGCCCGTTCGCAGGCGACACCGAAGCCGACGATCGCCGCCACGTTCTCGGTGCCGGAGCGCAGCCCGCGCTCCTGCCCGCCCCCGGCGATCAGCGGCGCCAGTTCGACACGCTTGTCCACCACCAGCGCGCCCGCGCCGAGCGGACCGCCGATCTTGTGCGCCGACAGCGTCATCGCATTGACGCCCAAGGCACGGAAATCCAGCTCGGCCTTGCCCAGCGCCTGCACCGCGTCGGTGTGGAACCAGGCGCCCGGCTTGCGCGCCTCGGCCGCCAGCGCGGCAATGTCCTGCAGCACGCCCGTCTCGTTGTTGGCCAGCATCACCGACACCAGCGCCGGCTTGGCCTGCAGCGTTGCGCCCCAGTCGGCCGCATCGATCACGCCATGCGCGTCGACCGCGATTTCCTTCAGCGTCCAGCCGGTTCGCTGCAACTGCTTTGCCGGTTCGCGCACACAGGGATGCTCGATCGCGCTGACGGCGACGGTACCGGGCTTGAGACAGGCCGCCGCGCCTTTCAGGAAGAGGTTGTTCGCTTCCGAACCGCCGCTGGTGAAGATCACTTCGGTCGCGTGAGCGCCGACTGCCGCGGCCACGCGCGCACGCGCCTCATCGACGGCTGCGCGCGCCTGCCTGCCGTATTCGTGCCGGCTCGACGCATTGCCGAAACGGATCGGCTCGGCTGCGCCCAGCCAGGGCAGCATGGCTTCGCGCACCTGCGGATCGAGCGGCGTCGTGGCGTTCCAGTCGAGATAGACCGGGGCAAAACTCATCCCTGCCCTCAAGCTGCCGCGATTTCACGCGCCTGCAGCGTGGCGCGGCGGCGGATGTTCTTCAGGACCGCCATGTCGGAATCCGGCTTGACCTGGCGCTCGACGAGCGCACGCAGGGTCACGGAATCGAGATAGGCGTACATGCGCTTGTTCAGGTTGGCCCACAGATCGTGCGTCATGCAGCGCTGCGCGTCGTGGCAGTTCTGCTTGCCGCCGCATTGCGTGGCATCCAGCGGCTCGTCCACGGCGATGATGATGTCCGCCACCGTGATCTCGTCCATGCTGCGCACCAGGCGGTAGCCGCCGCCCGGGCCGCGTACGCTGCTGACCAGATCGTGGCGGCGCAGCTTGCCGAACAGCTGTTCGAGATAGGACAGCGAGATCTTCTGCCGTTCGGCGATGCCTGCCAGCGTCACCGGACCGTCGTCCTGGCGCGCCGCCAGATCGATCATCGCCGTCACGGCGAAACGTCCCTTGGTCGTCAATCTCATCGCGTCATCTCTCCGAAACCTTGAGTCGCCCGGCAAGGATGCCACGCATCCTGAATACCCGAACGTTTCGGTCAACTATACTTATCCCGACAAAAACGGTCAACTATATGGAGAGACCGATGGCTTCAATCCACCATCCGCGACAGGCGAGAGGCATCGAAATCATCCTTCGCCTCGATCGACGAGTCGAGTTGCAGGCCGGCTGCCTCGAGCCGGGCCGCCATCGCCTGCAGGCGGCGGTCGGTTTCGACCGCATGGTCCAGCAGGCCGTGCAGCGCCTTGGACACGGGGTCGTCCATGTCGCGGGTGACGCCGTAAGCGCTGAAGCCCATCTGCTCCGCCTTCTGCTCACGTTGCGCGTCGCGCTCGGCGTCGACGATCCGGGCCGGGTTGCCGACAGCCGTCGCGCCGGAGGGCACCGGCTTCACGACCACCGCATTCGAGCCGATCTTGGCACCGTCGCCGACGGTGAAGCCGCCCAGTACCTTGGCGCCGGCACCGACCACCACGCCCCTGCCCAGCGTCGGATGCCGCTTGGTACCGCGGTAGAGCGAAGTGCCGCCCAGCGTGACGGCCTGGTAGATCGTGCAGTCGTCGCCGATCTCCGCCGTTTCGCCGATGACCACGCCCATGCCGTGGTCGATGAAGACCCGCCTGCCGATGATCGCGCCAGGGTGGATTTCGATCCCGGTCAGGAAACGGCTGACGTGGCTCAGGAAACGGCCCAGCCAGAACCATTGCCGGCGCCACGCCCCGTGGGCGAGACGATGGAACATCAGCGCATGCACGCCCGGGTAACAGGTCAGCACCTCGAACGTGGAGCGGGCTGCAGGATCGCGTTCGCGAACGCTGGCCAGGTCTTCACGCAGGCGGCTGAACATTTTTGGACGGACTCCGGAATGGATTGGACTGACAGTACGGAAAACGGATGCGGGGCCGGAAACGCACATACCTGCCGACGCCGAATTCCCGACGATTTTAATCGACTTGGCGACAAACTTGAAACGGCCGCACCCCAGGCCGCTCACGGATCGGGATAGGGGCGGCCAGCTTACCCGGCCGCCCCCTCCCACACCACCCGGCATGCGGGTCCGCACCGGGCGGTTCGAGTCGTTGAGGTTATGAGAGCCGAGGGACGCCGAGTCGGTCGAAGTAAGCGACAGGCATCGCGCGGTTCAATCGCATGCGGCTGTTACGCCACCAGCACCGACTGTTCGCCGCCACCTTGCGGGCATCCTCTTCCGAGGCGCCCATCGCTTTCAACTCCCGGTACATCGTCGTACCCCGACGCCAGTGCTTGAGCTGCACCGCACGCAGCCGGTGTCTTATCCACTTGTCGAGTTTGCGGAACACCTTGGGTGTCTGCGCAAGCTGGAAGTACGTCTTCCAGCCCGGCATGTAGGCCCGCAGCCGTTCGGCAATCTCGGTCAGGTTGCGCCCACCCGAGCGACGCGTGAATTGCCGGATGCGTTGCTTGAAGGTCTTGAGCGCCTTGTCGGCCACCCTGCACTTGACCTGTCCGCCCGGGCCGTACCAGAAGGCGTAGCCCAGAAACTTGCGGCCCGAGGCCGGCGCAACGGCCGTCTTGGCGTCATTGACCTTCAGGTGAAGTCGTTCGTAGAGCTTGGTCAGGCCCGCCAGCACCCGTTCGCCTGCGCGACCACTGCGTACATATACATTGCAGTCGTCGGCATAGCGAACGAAACGGTGGCCCCGTCGCTCCAGTTCCCGATCCACCTCGTCAAGCAGCACATTGGCCAGCAGCGGCGACAGTGGGCCGCCTTGCGGCGTCCCCTCGTAGCGCGCCATGGCCACGCCGCCATCCATGATCCCGGCCACGAGGTAACGACGGATCAGCCGCAGCACGGCCTTGTCCTCGATTCGCCTCGACAACCGTTCCATCAGGATGTCGTGATTGACTCGATCGAAGAATTTCTCCAGATCCACATCGACCACCACCCGGTAACCGTCCTGCACGTAGCGCTGTGCATCGAGCACCGCGTCGTGGGCACGGCGTCCCGGCCGGAAGCCGTAGCTGTGTTCAGAGAACGTTGGATCAATCCTGGGCTGCAAGACTTGCAGCAGGGCTTGCTGGATCAGCCGATCCGTCACCGTCGGAATCCCCAATTCGCGCACCCCACCATCGGGCTTCGGGATCTGGACACGGCGCACCGGCAGGGGCCGGTAGCTGCCATCCAGCAAGGATTCCCGAATCCGGGGCCAGTGCGCTCTCAGTTGCTCCGCCGTCTCGGTGATCGACAACCCATCCACCCCAGCACTGCCGCGATTGGATTTGACGCGTTTCCACGCCGCCTCCATGTTCGCGCTCGCGAGCACCTGCGCAAGCAGGTCATCTCGCCCCGGGCTTCCAGTTCCATGCCGCGCCGTCCGTGCTTCATCACGCACTGCTTCGGACGCGGCTTCACCGAGCCCTCCCGCATTGCGCCCCGGCTCCCCGAGCTTCTGATGCACTTCACGTCCGAGCAACACGGCCTTCGGCCCTCCTACTCGTTCGGCCCTTCGCCCCAAACCAGCGGCTACTACGGCCTCTGCTGACTTCTCGCTCCGGTTAAGCGCCGTCGCCCTTTCAGGCACAAGGCGAGACCTCCCCAGGTAAGAACGCACTCCTTCGCTGCACAACCGCCGGATCTACGCCACTTCGCCTTGATCACGAGAGCTTCGCGATTACGTGCTCGCTCGCCCTGCTCCGCAGCGCCTTCTATCCGATTCTTGTCCATCGGCTCGCAGCTTATGCTCCACGCTTCCTCCCCACGCTCGGTCACCCTCACGCAGTTGCGCTTCACTTCGTTCGCTGTGATCAACTTACGGCGGGACTTGCACCCGCAGGAGGGCGCCCATGCTGGGCGCACACAACAAAAAGCCCGCTCATGGCGGGCTATATGCTTGAATCAACTGCTGTTTATGGAGGCGCGACTCGGAATCGAACCGGGGTACACGGCTTTGCAGGCCGCTGCATAACCACTCTGCCATCGCGCCTTTTGGCTTGTACGGCAGATCGTCGACCTACCGCCGGAATGCTTGGAGCGGGAAACGAGTCTCGAACTCGCGACCTCAACCTTGGCAAGGTTGCGCTCTACCAACTGAGCTATTCCCGCTCGGGAAAGAGCGCCATTATAGGCGGCGATTTCATGCTGTCAAGTACGAAATCAGCACCCTGCCCGCCCCGGGGCCGCTACTTACCGTCCTGCCCGCCGGTCAGCAATGGAATGGCGCGCTGCAGATAGTAGCCCATCGACCACAGGGTCAATGCGGCGGCAACGTAGAGCAGCACGCTGCCCAGCATGCGAATGTCGATCGACAGCAGCGGCGCGTCGTACAGCAGCAGCGGAATCGCCGCCATCTGCGCGGCAGTCTTGAGCTTGCCGACGTAGGCCACGGCCACGCTGGCGGACTTTCCGACCCGCGCCATCCATTCGCGCAGCGCGGAAATGGTGATCTCGCGGCCGATGATGATGACGGCGATGATCGCATCGACGCGCGACAGTTCGACCAGCAGGATCAGCGCCGCCGCCACCATCAGCTTGTCCGCGACCGGATCGAGAAAGGCGCCGAAGGCCGAGGTCTGGCCGAGCGCACGGGCGAGATAGCCGTCGAACCAGTCGGTGATCGCCGCGGCGGCGAACAGCGCGGTCGCGACCAAGTTCTTGCTGTGCACGGACAGCAGGCTGTCCGGCAGGTAGAACACACCGACGAAGATCGGAATGAGTACGATGCGGGCCCAAGTCAGGGAATTGGGAATATTGAGTGGCATGCCGGGGGAAGGTCCGGGTCTGGAACGGAGAATGGCGCGAGTATATCAGTGCCCTCATCGCACCCGGGCATTGCATCCGGCAGCATCGGCTGCGGCATTGTAAACAACTCGTTACGGCCGCATATCCGATCCGGGCAGGCCGCGGCGCGGCAAAACGGGCACAATGCCGGCTGCCTTTCGGACTCTTGCCCGCTCGACTCCCTCGATGCATCGATGACCAGCCATCCGACTTTGCATTTCGCCCCCTCCGGCGCCTCCTCCACCTCGTCTGCGGCGTGGCAGGCCCTGCTTGCCCATCGCGACGGGATCGGCGAATGCCATCTCAAGCAACTGTTCGCTGCCGACCCCGAACGCGCCGCGCGCATGCAGGCCGAAGCCTGTGGCCTGTTCCTCGACTATTCGAAGAACCGTGTCAGCGATGAAACCCTGGCGCTGCTTTTCGCACTGGCGTGCGAGGCGCGGCTGGCCGAACGGCGCACCGCGATGTTCGGCGGCGAACGCATCAACCTCACCGAGAACCGTGCCGTGCTGCACACGGCCTTGCGCCGGCCGGCGGACCAGCCTTTGATCGTGGGTGGACGCGACGTCGTCGCCGACGTCGCCGCAGTACGCGAACGCATCTACCGTTTCGCCGAAGCCGTGCGCGGCGGCAACTGGCGCGGACACGACGGGCGCGCCATCACCGACGTCGTCAACATCGGCATCGGCGGCTCCGATCTCGGCCCGCTGATGGCGTGCGAAGCACTGAAAGCCTTTGCCCATCCGCGCCTGCGGATGCATTTCGTCTCGAACGTGGACGGCGTGCAGATCGGCGACGTGCTGCGTACCGTCGATCCCGCCACCACGCTGTTCATCGTCGCCTCCAAGACCTTCACCACCCAGGAAACGCTGACCAACGCCCATGCCGCACGCACCTGGCTGGTCGAACACACTGGCAGCGAAGCGGCGATCCCCCGCCACTTCGTCGCCGTGTCCACCCATGCCGACGCGGTCGCGCGCTTTGGCATCGACCCCGCCAACATGTTCGGCTTCTGGGATTGGGTCGGCGGCCGCTACTCGCTGTGGAGCGCAATCGGCCTGTCCATCGTGCTGCAGATCGGCGCCGAGGGTTTCGACGAACTGCTGGCCGGCGCGCACGCCATGGACCGGCACTTCATCGACGCACCGTTCGAGCGCAACCTGCCCGTGATCATGGCGCTGCTCGGCATCTGGAACGTCGATTTCCTCGGCGCGCCCAGCCAGCTCATCGCCCCCTACCACCAGCGCCTGCACCGCCTGCCCGCCTTCCTGCAGCAGCTCGACATGGAGTCGAACGGCAAGTCGGTCAGAAGCGACGGCAGTCCGGTGGACTGCCAGACCAGTCCGGTGATCTGGGGCGAATCCGGCATCAACGGCCAGCATGCCTATTTCCAGATGCTGCACCAGGGCAGCCAGCTCGTCCCGGTCGATTTCATCGGCGTGCTGCAAGCCGAAGCCGGACTGGAGCAGCACCATCGCATCGCCTTCGCCAACATGGTCGCGCAGGCCGAAGCGCTGATGAGCGGCAAGCCGGCGGACGAAGTGGAGGCCGAGATGCGGGCGGCGGGCCTGGCCGAAGCGCAGATCCGTGCGCTGCTGCCGCACCGCGTCTTTGCCGGCAACCTCCCCAGCAACACCCTGCTGATGGAACGCCTCAGCCCCTTCGCGCTCGGTGCGCTGGTCGCCCTGTACGAACACCGCACTTTCGTGCAGGGCGTGGTGTGGGGGCTCAATTCCTTCGACCAGTGGGGCGTGGAACTCGGCAAGCAGCTCGCCGCCCGCGTGCTGGCCGATCTCGCCGCCCCC
Source organism: Thauera butanivorans (assembly GCF_048398245.1). Classification (NCBI taxonomy): domain Bacteria; kingdom Pseudomonadati; phylum Pseudomonadota; class Betaproteobacteria; order Rhodocyclales; family Zoogloeaceae; genus Thauera; species Thauera butanivorans. Next base: position 2,552,079 of record NZ_CP183038.1, on the reverse strand, counting down.
GCCGATCTCCACCCCCACGACGCCAGCACCGCGGGCCTCATCGCCCGTTATCGCGAGCACTTGGCAGAACGGCAGGACAGCGAGAAGCCGGCCGCAGGACACACGGAGCAGAACCAAGCCCGATGAACAGCACGGTTTCCATCAAGACTCCCGAAGAAATCGCCCTGTCGCGCGCGGCCGGCCGGCTGGCGGCGGAAGTGCTCAAGGTCGTGGCGCCTTACGTCAAGCCGGGTGTCAGTACCGACGAACTGGACCGCATCTGCCACGACCACATCGTCAACGTGCAGGACGCCATTCCCGCCAACATCGGCTACCACGGCTACCCCAAGACCGTCTGCGCCTCGGTCAACCACGTGGTCTGCCACGGCATCCCGTCGCCGGGCAAGACCCTCAAGAAAGGCGACATCATCAACATCGACGTCGCCGTGATCAAGGACGGCTGGTTCGGCGACACCAGCCGGATGTACTTCGTCGGCGAACCCGGGCCGCTGGCGCGCCGCCTGGTGCTCACCACCTATGAGGCGATGGTCGCCGGCATCCGCGCGGTGCGCCCAGGCGCCACGCTGGGCGACGTCGGCCATGCGATCCAGACCGTGGCGCACCGCGAACGCTTTTCCGTCGTGCGTGAATACTGCGGCCACGGCATCGGCAAGATCTACCACGACGCCCCGCAGGTCCTGCACTACGGCCGCCGCGGCGAAGGCCTGCGGCTGGAGCCGGGCATGGTGTTCACCATCGAACCGATGATCAATGCCGGCAAGCGCGAAACCCGAACCCTTGCCGACGGCTGGACCGTCGTCACCAAGGACCACTCGCTGTCGGCCCAGTGGGAACACATGGTGGCCGTCACGCCGGACGGTTTCGAAGTCCTGACCCCCTGGCCCGAAGGCACCGGCAGCTATCCGGCGATCCACCCTGCGGGCTGACACGCCCGGGCGTCCTGATAAGATGCAGCCCCGTCGACCGGCGCCGGCCGTGGCGAAAGGCTCAGCCACGCCCGCGCCATCCTGCCGGCCGGCCATGGACGGCTCGCATGCCTGGGCTTGATAGGAAGAAATGCAAAAGACACCGCCGCTCACCGAAGCCGAGATCGCTGCTCATACGCCGATGATGCAGCAGTACATCCGCATAAAGCAGCAACATCCCGACACCTTGCTGTTCTACCGCATGGGCGATTTCTACGAGCTGTTCTTCGACGATGCGGAGAAGGCGGCGCGCCTGCTCGACATCACGCTGACCACCCGCGGACAGTCGGGTGGCCAGCCGATCAAGATGGCGGGCGTGCCCTTCCATGCCGTCGAGCAATACCTGGCGCGGCTGGTCAAGCTCGGCGAGGCGGTGGCCATTGCAGAGCAGGTCGGCGAACCCGGTGCCACCAAGGGGCCGATGGAGCGCGCCGTCAGCCGCATCGTCACCCCCGGCACGCTGACCGACGCCGCCCTGCTCGACGACCGCCGCGATGCATTGCTGCTGGCGGCCAACCTGCACCGGGGCGTGCTCGGCCTGGCCTGGCTGAACCTCGCCAACGGCGATTTCCGCCTGATGCAGTGCCCGTCCGAGGCCTTGCAGGCGCAGTTCGAGCGCCTGCGCCCGGCCGAAGTGCTGATCCCCGACGGCCTGGCGCTGCCCTTGCTCGACACCCTGGCCCCGGCGCTGCGCCGGCTGGCCGACTGGCAGTTCGACGCCGAGACCGGCACCCGACTGCTGACCACGCATTTCGGCACCCGTGACCTGGTCGGCTTCGGCGTCGAGGAGCTGCCGGTGGCGCTCGGCGCGGCGGCGGCGCTGTACGACTACGCCCAGGCCACCCAGCGCCAGACGCTCGCCCACGTCACCGGCCTCACCGTCGAACGGGAGTCCGAATACCTGCGGCTGGACGCCGCCACCCGGCGCAACCTGGAGCTGACCGAGACCTTGCGCGGCGAAGCTTCGCCGACGCTGCTGTCGCTGCTCGACACTTGCGTCACCAGCATGGGCTCGCGCTGGCTGCGCCACGCCCTGCACCACCCGCTGCGCGACCGTGCCGTGCCGGCCACGCGCCAGGCCGCGGTGGCGGAACTGGTGGAAGGTTTTTCCACCAGCCTCGGCGACGAGCCCTCCAGCCGCGATGACGATCGCAGCGGACGCAACACCGCCGCCGTGCGCGCCGCGCTGCGCGGCGTGGCCGACGTCGATCGCATCACCGCCCGCATCGCGCTGCGCAGCGCCCGGCCGCGCGACCTGTCGGCGCTGCGCGAAAGCCTGGCCCGGCTGCCGGAACTGGGCGCCGTGTTGCACGGCTGCGGTACGCCGCTGTTGTGCGAGATCCGCGACGCGCTGCAAATCGCCCCTGACGCGCTCGAACTGCTGCAACGCGCGATCGCCGCCGAACCCGCCGCGATGGTGCGCGACGGCGGCGTGATCGCCGCCGGCTACGACGCCGAACTGGACGAGTTGCGCGACATCCAGAGCAACTGCGGCGAATTCCTGCTGGCGCTCGAGGCGCGCGAGCGCGAACGCAGCGGCATCCCCAACCTGAAGGTGGAGTTCAACCGAGTGCATGGCTTCTACATCGAAGTCAGCCGCGCCAACAGCGAAAAGGTGCCGGACGACTACCGCCGCCGCCAGACGCTGAAGAACGCCGAGCGCTACATCACGCCCGAACTGAAGGCTTTCGAGGACAAGGCCTTGTCGGCGCAGGAGCGCGCCCTGGCGCGCGAGAAGCTGCTGTACGAAGCGATCCTCGACACCCTGGCCGGCCACATTCCGGCACTGCAGCGCATCGCCCGCGCGCTGGCGCTGCTCGACGGCCTCGCCGCCTTCGCCGAAGCCGCGCTGCGCTACGGCTACGTCCGCCCGCGTTTCCGCGACACGCCCGGCGTGGACATCGCCGGCGGCCGTCACCCGGTGGTCGAGCGCCAGGTCGAGAACTTCATCCGCAACGACGCGCGCCTGGCGGCCACCCGCCGCATGCTGATGATCACCGGCCCGAACATGGGTGGTAAATCGACCTTCATGCGCCAGGTGGCGCTGATCTGCCTGCTCGCCCACGTCGGCAGCTTCGTACCGGCGGATACCGCCGAACTCGGCCCGCTGGATGCGATCTTCACCCGCATCGGCGCCTCGGACGACCTCGCCTCGGGGCGTTCGACCTTCATGGTCGAGATGACCGAAGCCGCCGCCATCCTGCATGGCGCCACCGAGCACAGCCTGGTGCTGATGGACGAGATCGGCCGCGGCACCTCGACTTTCGACGGCCTCGCGCTGGCGGCCGCGATCGCCCGCCAGTTGCTGGAAAAGAACCGCAGCCTGACGCTGTTCGCCACCCACTATTTCGAGCTGACCCGGCTCAATACCGACTACCCCGAGTGCGCCAACGTGCACCTCGACGCCGTCGAGCACGGCCACCGCATCGTCTTCCTGCACGCGCTGGAGGAAGGCCCGGCAAGCCAGAGCTACGGGATCGAGGTCGCCGCGCTGGCCGGCATCCCGGCGCCGGTGATCCGCGACGCCCGCCGCCGCCTGCGTACGCTGGAGAACCGCGAGATCCACGCCGGGCCGCAGGCCGATCTCTTCGCCTCGCTGCCCGAGCCGGAAGCCGAACCGCTGTTGCACCCGGTGCTGACCGAGCTTGCCACCCTCGACCCCGATGCGCTGACGCCGCGCGAAGCGCTCGAACGCCTGTACGCGCTGAAGCGCCTGGCTTCCTGAGCCGAGCATGAATACACCGATCGACATTTCCGAAGAAGCCGGCGTGCGCTATCTGCACTTCGGCTCGGACTGGGTGCAGGGCGCGATGCGCATCCGCAAACCCGATGCGCTGGAGCTGGCCTACACCCGCGAGATGATGGCCGGCCTGCTGCTGCGCGACGGCCTCGCCGAGGACACCGGCCGGTGGCCGAAGAAAGTGCTGATCATCGGCCTCGGCGCTGCCTCGCTGGCGAAATTCGTCTACCGCCACTGTCCGCAGGCACGGATCAGGGTGGTCGAGATCGCGCCCACGGTGGTCGCCGCCGCGCGCCAGTTCTTCAAGCTGCCGGCCGAGGACGCGCGCTTCTCGATCCACGTCGGCTGCGGCGCGCAATACGTGCTGGAAAAGGACGAGACCTGGGACTACATCCTGGTCGACGGCTTCGACCGCAACGCGCGCGCCGGCGCCCTGGACACCCTGCCCTTCTACCAGGCGGTGCGTTCGCGCCTGTCCGGCCAGGGTCTGATGGCGGTCAACCTGTTCGGCCGCTCGCGCGGCTACAAGGCCAGCGTCGAGCGCCTGCTGAAAGCCTTCGACGACCGCGTCGTCGCCTTTCCTTCATGCGACAGCGGCAACGTCGTCGCCTTCGCCGCCGACGGCGAAGCGATCGAGCGCCCGCTGGCCGAACTGCGCGAGCGCGCCCATCTGCTGAAGACCACCACCGGCCTCGACCTCGGGCCGACGATCACCCGCCTGGAGCAGTCGGGCAGCGTGCCGGGCGGCAGCCTGCGGCTGTAAGCCCGGCGCCGTGCTTCAAGCCGCCGCCGGCTCCTCGAGTGGCAGCCACAGGCACAAGCCCTTGTTGGCCTTGGCGATGTCGGCCAGCACGCTGCCGTGCGCCTGCAGTTCCTCGTCGGAAGCCCGCAGCACCTTCACCGCCACGCGCGCCCTCGGCACACCGCCGGCATCGGCCGTGTGCATCGCGGGCTCGTCGTCGAGCGCCATGATCAGGCTCTCCTGGCCGCGGGTCATCGCCAGATAGACTTCGGCCAGCAGTTCCGCATCGAGCAGTGCGCCGTGCAGCTCGCGGTGGCCGTTGTCGATCTCGTAGCGGTCGCACAAGGCGTCGAGCGAAGCCTTCTTGCCCGGATTCTGTTCCTTGGCGAGTTTCAGCGTATCGATGACGCCCGCGCACAGGCGTTTGAGCTTGTCGCGCCCGAGCAGGCTCAATTCGTTGTCGAGGAAGCCGACGTCGAAGCTGGCGTTGTGGATGACCAGCTCGGCATCGCGGACGAAATCCTCAAAGTCCGCAGCAACGTCGGCGAATTTCGGCTTGTCGGCGAGGAATTCCTCGGTGATGCCGTGCACCGCCACCGCTTCGGCGTCGATGCCGCGCTCCGGGTTCAGGTAGACGTGGAAATGGCGGCCGGTGAGGCTGCGGTTCAGCAGCTCGACGCAGCCGATTTCGATGACGCGATCACCGTTGCGCCAGTCCAGGCCGGTGGTTTCGGTATCGAGCACGATCTGTCGCATGTTATTTCCTTTCCTTCGTCTCAGGGTTCGACCGTGGCGCCGGTCTTGCGCACCTCATCCACGCCGCGGCGGGCCAGCGCATCCGCGCGCTCGTTCTCCACATGGCCGGCATGGCCCTTCACCCACAGCCATTTCACCTGGTGCCGGGCCTGCGCTTCATCCAGCGCACGCCACAGGTCGGCGTTCTTCACCGGCTCCTTCGAGGCCGTCTTCCAGCCGCGCGCCTTCCAGCCGTGGATCCATTCGGAAATGCCTTTCTGCACGTACTGGCTGTCGGTATGCACCCGAGCACTCACCGGCCGCTTCAGCGCTTCGAGCGCGCGGATCACGGCGAGCAGCTCCATGCGGTTGTTGGTCGTCACCGGTTCGCCGCCCCAGATTTCCTTCTCGTGCGCGCCCGAGCGCAGGATCGCGCCCCAGCCGCCGGGCCCCGGATTGCCGCTGCAGGCGCCGTCGGTGTAGATATCCACTTCTTCCATCTATGTCGTTTTCCTCGTGCCGCCGTTGCGCTGGGCAACGGCGGGAACTCGTTTCGCGGCCGCCTTGCGTTCGCGCCATTTGGGCATGATCAGGCGCATGCCCTGCACCCGCTTCACCCCATGCATCAGATAAGCCCCGCCCAGCAACGGCCACCAGCGCGCGCCGGCGCGATCCATCCAGCGCAGGCGTTCGAGCCACGGCGCACTGTTCAGCGCCGGCACATGGCAGCCGGATTCGACCGCCAGCACCTCGAAGCCGAGCAGCTTCAGCCAGTCCTTGATCCGCATCGCCGGCCGGTACTGGCCGCGCCACGGCGGCACGCCGTCCTTGCGTGCCGCCAGGCGGCGCAAGCCCCACAGGCTGATCGGATTCAGCCCGCTCAGCACCACGCTGCCTTCCGGCACCAGCACACGCTCCACCTCGCGCAGCACCTGATGCGGATCGGCGGAAAACTCCAGCACGTGCGGCATCAGCACCAGATCGATGCTCGCGCTGGCGAAAGGCAGCTCGAACTCGTTCGCCAGCACCGCCGCCGGCCCCGTACGGGCGCAGACGAAGCGGAAAGGCATGCGGTTGGCGGCCAGCAGATCCAGCCCGGGCAAGCCGATCTGCACCGCCCTGTAGCCGAAGATGTCCGCCACCATGCGCTCCAGCACGGCTCGCTCCCATTCGAGCAGGTACTGCCCCGGCGGCGTTTCCAGCCACGCGGAGAGATCGGGCATTGACATCGGCGACCAGGCTTCCACAATTGGCGGATGCACATTATCCCTCTTCCCGCCTTCCGCGATAACTACATCTGGCTGATCCGCGACGGTCGCCACGCAGTCGTGGTCGATCCGGGCGATGCCGCACCGGTGCTGGACTACCTGGCACGAGAAGGGTTGCAGCTCGCCGCCATCCTCGTCACCCATCACCACGCCGACCACGTCGGCGGCCTGGGCACGCTGCTGTCCCACGCACCGGTGCCGGTGCATGGCCCGTTCAACGAACGCATCGACGGCGTCGATCATCCCGTGGCCGAAGGCGACACGGTGCGCATCGATGCGCTGGATCTAGAGTTCGACGTGCTCGACGTCCCGGCCCACACCGCCGGCCACATCGCCTACGTCAGCCGGGGCACACCGCCCCGCGCGCTGTTCTGCGGCGACACGCTGTTTTCGGCCGGCTGCGGCCGCCTGTTCGAAGGCAGTGCACGGCAACTGGCTGACGCGCTGGCCAGGTTCGCCGCCCTGCCCGACGACACCCTGGTGTACTGCACGCACGAATACACCTTGTCCAACCTCGCATTCGCACGTGCAGCCGAACCGCACAACCCCGAACGCGACGCCTACGTCGAGCGCTGCCAGGCGCTACGGGCTGCGAACCGGCCCACGCTGCCGAGCACGATCGGGCTGGAAAAGGCGATCAATCCCTTCCTGCGCAGCGACCAGGCACAGATCCGCGACGTGCTCGCCACCCACTCCGGCGTGCGCCCCGCCGACACCGCCGGATGCGTGGCCGCGCTGCGCGCCTGGAAGGATACGTTCTGAAATTGACGCCCCGTCCCGCCGATCGATAGACTTCCACGTTTAATCGTTCGCGGCACAAGGCAGTCACACGATCATGCCCAGACGTTTCGCCGCCCGCCTCTCCGTTTTCATTGCCAGTCTTGCCTGCATGGGGGCGTTCGCCATCGGCAGGCCTGCGCAAGCCCAGCAGGCGGCGCCTGCAAGCACGCCCGCTCCGCTCGAAGTCGACGAAATCGCCGTACCCGAGCGCGTGCTGACGCTCGACCTGACCCGCGACGCCAACGACATCTGGGACCGCATCCGCCGCGGCTTCGGCATGCCCGATCTCGACAGCGAGCGCGTCGGCGACCAGCAGGCCTTCTACCTGAACAGGCCGAGCTTCCTGAAGCAGGTGTTCTCGCGCGGCGGCCGCTACCTGTACTACATCGTCGATGAGCTCGAACGCCGCGGCATGCCCACCGAACTCGCCCTGCTGCCGATGGTCGAGAGCAGCTACAACCCGCTTGCCTATTCGCGCGCCCATGCGTCCGGCCTGTGGCAGTTCATCCCCTCCACCGGCAAGCACTACAACCTGACGCAGGACGCCTGGGTCGACGAACGGCGCGACGTCATCGCCTCGACCAATGCCGCGCTCGACTACCTGCAGTACATCTACGAGATGCACGGTGACTGGCATCTGGCGCTGGCCTCCTACAACTGGGGCGAAGGTTCGGTGCAGCGCGCGCTGAAGCGCAATGCCGAGGAAGACCTGCCGCTGGAGTACAGCCATCTGCGCATGCCGGACGAAACGCGCAACTACGTGCCCAAGCTGCAGGCGATCAAGAACATCGTCTCCGAGCCGGAGCTGTTCCATTTCGAACTGCCCTACGTCGCCAACGAGATGCACTTCGTTTCGGTCGATGCGCCGATCGGCGTCGACCTGGCCACCGCCGCGACGCTGTCGGGCATGCCGCTCGACGAGTTCCTCGCTCTGAACCCCGGCTTCAACCGCCCGGTGACGACGATGCCGGGCCAGGCCTTCATCGTTCCCACCGACCGTGCCCGCCAGTTGCGCGAAGGGCTGGACGAGTTGCAGCGCAGCGGCAAGGGCTGGAGCCTGCACACCGTCGAAAAGGGCGAGCGGCTGGAGCAGATCGCCGCCCGGCATGATCTGAGCGTGACCGAGCTGCGCCAGATCAACGGTCTCTCCGGCAATGCCGTGAGCGCAGGACATACCCTGCTGGTGCCCAGCGGCATCGACCCGGACGGCGCCTTGCAGGTCAGCAGCATGCTGCCCTTCGCCGCTGCAGCGGCACGCCAGCAGGGCTTGAAGATCGGCGGTTCGGGAGGCGGGCTCAAAGCGCCTGCCGCCGTGCGCACAACGGCGGGCGGATCGAAAAAGGCCGCGGCCCCGGCGAAGCCGGGCGCAAAGAAGGCCGCGCCGAAAGCAGCCCCCAAGAAAGCCTCGAAACCCGCCGCGAAAAAGGCGCCCCAAACCAGCACGGCGAAGAGCACCGGGAAGACCACCGCCAAGCCGGCAGCGCCGAAGCAGGCAAGCAAACCCGCCGCCAAGGCCAAAGCGCCCGCCAGGAACTAGGTGTGGATGGGTCGGGCCGCGTAGCCAGCGCAGCAAAACCCGACATCGCTGCGCTCGCTCTCGAGATGGCGGATTTCGCCTTCGGCATCTACCGATGCGGCCCGCCCCATCTCGCCGCCAGACTGCCCTGCTCAATCCCCCAGCGAGCGTAGGATGGGAAGAGCCGAAGGCGAAACCCATCGCCTCAAGCGTGGCGCGGTGGGTTCCGCTGCACTCTGGCCCCCTGCCTAGTTGCCTTCCTGCTCAATCTCCCAGCCGCGGCCAGTGGCAGCGGAAACGGTGGCCCTGGCCGAACTCGGTCACCGGCGGGTAGCTGATGCGGCAGACTTCGGTCGCGTGCGGGCAGCGCGGATGGAAGTGGCAGCCCGCCGGCGGGTTCAGCGGCGAAGGCAGGTCGCTCGCGACCGGCGCCGCATCGCCACCCTTGCCGCTCATTTCCCTGTGCTCCTCGCCGATCCTCGGCACCGCGGCGAGCAAGGCGCGCGTATAGGGATGGGCCGGCGCGCGCAGCACCTTGTCGGCCGGCCCCTGCTCGACGATGCGCCCGAGGTACATCACCGCCACGTCGTCTGCCAGGTATTCGACCACCGCCAGGTTGTGGGTGATGAACAGGTAGGCCAGGCCACGCTCGGCCTGCAGCTCGCGCATCAGGTTCAGCAGTTGCGCCTGCACCGACACGTCGAGCGCGCTGGTCGGCTCGTCGCAGATGATCACCTGCGGCGACACCGCCAGCGCGCGCGCTACCGCGATGCGCTGGCGCTGGCCGCCGGAAAACTCGTGGGGGTAGCGCCAGCGCATGTCGGCCGACAGGCCGACGCGTTCGAGCAGTTCATCGACGCGTGCGCGGCGGGCATTCGAATCGGCTTCGACGCCGAGGCTGGCCATGCCCTCCTCGATGATGTCGCCGACGCGCATGCGCGGATTGAGCGACGCGAACGGATCCTGGAACACCATCTGCACCACCCGGCGCATGGCCCGCAGCGCTTCGCCGCGGTGCGCGTTGATGTTCTCGCCGCCGAGGAAGAGCTCGCCGGCGGTCGGCTCGATCAGCTTCAGCGCGGCCTTGCCGACCGTGGTCTTGCCGCAGCCCGATTCGCCGACCAGCGCCAGCGTCCGCCCGGGTGCGAGGCTCAGGCTGACGCCGTCGACCGCGCGGACATGCCCGACCGTACGCCGCAGCAGCCCTTTGCGCACCGGGAAATGGACGCTGAGATCCTTCACTTCCAGCACCGGCGCAGCCTGGCGCGCGCGCCATGGCGCGGCCTCCGGCTGCACGCCGGCAGGCCGGTGATGCGGCACGGCCACGCCTTCGTACAGATGGCAGCGCACCGCCTGCTCGCCGATGCGGTGCCAGGCCGGCGACTCGTCGTCACAGCGATCGAAGGCCAGCGCGCAGCGTTCGGCGAAGCGGCAACCCGGAAAATCCCGGTCCAGCGTCGGCACGGCGCCGCTGGGCGCATCCAGCGGCGCGCCCCGCTTCGCCGCGCCCGGCAAGGCGGCGAACAGCTTGCGCGAGTATGGATGCAGCGGTGCGTGGAAGAAGGCTTCACGCGGCCCGGTCTCGACCAGTTCGCCCGCGTACATCACGCCGACCCGGTGCGCCATGCGCGCCACCACGCCGAGATCGTGCGTGATCAGCAGCATGCCCATGCCGCGCTCGGCCTGGATCTTCACCAGCAGGTCCAGCACCTGGGCCTGGATGGTGACGTCGAGCGCCGTCGTCGGCTCGTCGGCGATCAGCAGCTGCGGCTGTCCGGCGAGCGCCATCGCGATCATCACGCGCTGCTTCATGCCGCCGGAGAACTGGAACGGGAAATCGCGCAGCCGCCGTGCCGGATCGGGAATGCCGACCGCTTCGAGCAGGCGACAGGCTTCCGCTTCGGCCCGCACGCCGTTCACCCCATGCTGCGCCAGCGCCTCGGCGATCTGGGCACCGACCGTCATCACCGGATTCAGGCTGGTCGAGGGCTCCTGGAAGATCATGCCGATGCGCCCGCCGCGCACGCTGCGCATCACCGACTCCGGCAGGCGCAGCAGGTCTTCGCCGCCCAGGCGGATCTCGCCGCGCTCGATGCGGCCGCCGTCGGGCAGCAGCCGCGTCAGCGCGAGCGCGGTAATCGATTTGCCGCAGCCCGATTCGCCGAGCAGCGCGAAGGTCTCGCCTGCGGCGATCGCCAGATCCACGCCGTCGACCGGCCGCGCCGCGACGGCGCCACCGCGGTCGATGGCGACGGCGAGCCCGGAGACGGACAGAAGCGGAACGGCACCGCCGGAAGAAGCCGCGGCTGGCGCGGAAAGGTTCATTGCTGGCGTTGTCTGGCTATGTCCGGAACTGCGGCAGCCCCGGAGCGCAACAGAAAAGAGACTGAAAAAAGGCCGCTTGCGCGGCCTGGGCACGATCAGTGGTGATGTCCGCCCGCGCCATGAACGTGGCCGTGGGAGACTTCCTCGGCGGTGGCGGCACGCACTTCGGCGACGGTGACCTCGAACACCAGCGCGACACCGGCCAGCGGATGGTTGCCGTCGACCACGACCTTGCCGTCGGCGATGTCGGTGATGCGGTAGATGACGTCGTCCTCACCGTCGTCGGAGGTGCGCTCGAAGCTCATGCCGACTTCGATATTGTCCGGAAACAGCTTGGCGTCCTCGACCAGGATCAGTTCCTCGTCGTAGTCGCCGAAGGCGTCTTCCGGCTGCAGCTTGACCTGGAAGCTTTCACCGACCTTCTTGCCGTGCAGGGTTTCTTCCAGCACCGGGAAGATGCCGTCGTATCCGCCGTGCAGATACACCAGCGGGTGCTGGCCATCGTCGATGACGGCGCCGTCCGTGTCGCGGACGGTGTAGTTGAGCGTCACGACGCTATTTTTCACGATTTCATTCTGCATTGTCGGCTTCCAGTTTCTTGACCAGTTCAAAAACCGCAGCCGCGTGGCCACGGGGTGCTACATCATAGAGCGCATGGCGGATCACGCCCCGTTTGTCGATGATGAAGGTCGAGCGCCGCACGCCCATCTTCTTGATGCCATCGACTTCCTTCTGCTGCCATACGCCGTACAGGCGACAGACCTCCTTGTCGGCATCCGACAGCAGCCGGATCGACAGGCCTTCCTCGTCGCGGAAATCGGCGTGCGTCAGGCAGTCGTCAGGACTCACGCCGACCACGATGCAGCCGTGGCGGGCAAAATCGTCCTCGTGATCGCTGAAATCTGCGGCCTGCAGCGTGCAGCTCGGCGTCCGGTCGCGGGGATAGAAATAAAGAACCACATGATGCTTGCCCTGCAAGGATGCGAGGTCGAAGACCTCCATGTCCGCATCGGGCAAGGAAAACGGGGGCGCGGTATCTCCGCTTTGCAGCATGGGCTCTCCCTGACGTGAGGCGGATTCTAGCCGAGACCCCCGGCGAACTCTACCGGGGCCGGGCTGGGATTCCGGGTGGGGCTGGACCAACATGGCTCACTCCCTCTCTGTTTTTCTGTAACCGGAATAATAGATGCGCACGCGGCGTCCGGCCACAAACAAGTTCCACTATCCGCGCACCTGTACCCTGCGCACGCCGCTGCGTACCACCGCGGCATAAGGCTCGAAGCGGCTGCGGTTCTCGTCGATCGCCAGGCCGCCGCCCACCGGCGGAAAGGCCCGCTGCGGACAGGAGGGGCGTTCGCACACCTTGCAGCCGGCGCCGATCGGTGTCGGCGCCTCGGGGTCGTCGAGCTTGAGCCCCTTGGCGTAGACCAGCCGCGAAGCGTGGCGCAGGTCGCAGCCCAGGCCGATGGCGAAGCTCTTTTCCGGTACGCCGTAGCCGCCGCGGCTGTGCGACACGCAGCGTGCGATCCACAAATAGGTGCGGCCGTCGGGCATCGCGGCGAGCTGGGTCAGGATGTGGCCCGGCCGCGCGAAGGCTTCGTACACGTTCCACAGCGGACAGGTGCCGCCGACGCGGGAGAAGTGGAAATCGGTCGCCGACTGGCGCTTGGAGATGTTGCCGGCGCGATCCACCCGCACGAAGAAGAAAGGCACGCCGCGCGCATCCGGCCGCTGCAGCGTGGACAGGCGGTGGCAGACGGTCTCGAAGCCGACACCGAAGCGCCGGCCGAGGCGATCGATGTCGTAGCGCAGCCGCTCCGCCGCAGCCACGAAGCGGCCGTAGGGAAGCACCAGTGCGCCGGCGAAGTAGTTGGCCAGTCCGATGCGCGCCAGCACCCTGGCCTCGTCGCTGCGGAACGGTGCCTCGGCGGCGATGCGATCGATCTCCTCCCCCGCCTCCAGAAAGGCGAGCTGGGTCGCCATCTGGAAAGCCTGCTGGCCGGGTTCGAGCAGCGGCGACAGGCTCAGCACGCGCGCCACCGGATCGAACGCACGCAGCGGGCCGTCCTCGTGGCCCTCCTCGCCGAAGCCGGCGTCGTCTCGCACCACGCGCACGCCATGCACCTTCGCCAGCCGCGCCGCCAGCCCGGCAGCGACGTCGCCCGGCTGCAGCGACCAGGCCCCGAACAGGCGCTCGGCGAGATCGTCCAGCTCGGCGACGTGGTTGTGGCGGGCGTAGAAGAAGTCGCGCACTTCCTCGTAAGGCATCGGCGGTGCACCGGCCACCGCGCCGCGGTCCTCGCCCAGGCGGGTGGCGAGCGCATCGACGCGCTCCTCGGCCTCGCGGCAGCGCCGGTCGAGCGCGATCAGGGCGCGGCCGATGGCGGGCATGCCGGCGGCCAGTTCGCGGACGTCGGCCAGCGACACCGGTTCGTCCAGCATCGCGCCGAGCGCGCCGCTGCCGAGCACTTCACGCAGATCGGTGATCAGCCGAGCCTCGTCGTCATCTGAAAAGCGCTGCACATCCACGTCCAGCGCAGCGCTGATCTTCAGCAGCACCTGCACGGTGAGCGGACGCTGGTTCTGCTCGATCTGGTTCAGATAACTGGGCGAGATCTCCAGCGTCCGCGCCAGCGCCACCTGGGTCAGGCCGCGCTCCTCGCGCAGCCGGCGCAAGCGCGGGCCCATGAAGGTCTTTTTCATGCTGGCTCCGATAACAAGGCCAATTGATTCGCAAAATTTGCAAGCCAGGCCTGATAAATTTACAAAATACACAAAATCAATAACTTATATTACTTTTTTGCTGCGTATTCTTGCAAATCATCGTCAAGCCACACCCTTCGCCTCGTGAACGCCTCCAGCCGCGGCAGTGGCCGGCCAAGGTCTTCGCAGGCTTTGCAAATTCACTCATATCGCTTCGCAAAACCTCGCCTTTTCAGTCATTTACGCAATTTTCTCGCTGCGTATAGTGCGCTCCATCGACACCGGCGGCCCTCCCGCCCGTGCCCATCCACCGAAGGAGACCTGCATGAGCACTGCTACCACCGAGACCGCGCCGAAGACGAAGAAATCGGTCGCCCTGTCCGGCGTCACCGCCGGCAACACCGCCTTGTGCACCGTCGGCAAGACCGGCAACGATCTGCACTATCGCGGCTACGACATCCTCGATCTCGCCGAGCGCTGCGAATTCGAGGAAGTGGCTCACCTGCTGGTGCACGGCAAGCTGCCGACCAAGGCCGAGCTGCGTGCCTACAAGGCCAAGCTGAAAGCCATGCGCGGCCTGCCCGCCAGCGTCAAGGAAGCGCTGGAGCGCCTGCCGGCCTCGGCCCACCCGATGGACGTGATGCGCACCGGCGTCTCCGCGCTCGGCTGTGTGCTGCCGGAGAAGGACGACCACAACACGCCGGGCGCGCGCGACATCGCCGACCGCCTGATGGCTTCGCTGGGCTCGATGCTGCTGTACTGGTACCACTGGTCCACCAAGGGCCAGCGCATCGAGGTGGAAACCGACGACGACTCCATCGGCGGCCACTTCCTGCACCTGCTGCACGGCGAAAAGCCGTCGGAGACCTGGGTGCGGGCGATGCACACCTCGCTGAACCTGTACGCCGAGCATGAATTCAATGCCTCGACCTTCACCGCGCGCGTGATTGCCGGCACCGGCAGCGACGTGTACTCCGCCGTCGCCGGCGCCATCGGCGCGCTGCGCGGACCCAAGCACGGCGGCGCCAACGAGGTGGCCTTCGAGATCCAGAAGCGCTACGACAATCCGATTGATGCGGAAGCCGACATCCGCCGCCGCGTGGAGGCCAAGGAAGTGGTGATCGGCTTCGGCCACCCGGTGTACACGATCAGCGACCCGCGCAACGTGGTCATCAAGGGTGTGGCCAAGCGCCTGTCGGATGAGGCCGGCTCGACCAAGATGTACGACATCGCCGAGCGGCTGGAACAGGTGATGTGGGAAGTGAAGAAGATGTTCCCCAACCTGGACTGGTTCAGCGCGGTCAGCTACCACATGATGGGCGTGCCGACGGCGATGTTCACCCCGCTGTTCGTCATCGCGCGCACCAGCGGCTGGGCGGCGCACATCATCGAGCAGCGCATCGACAACAAGATCATCCGCCCGAGCGCCAACTACGTCGGCCCGGACGACCAGCCCTTCGTGCCCATCGAGGCACGCCACTGAGCGCCGCGGCGGCCGTGATCTCCCTCCTGTCAAGGCACCACGGCCGCCGCACACGGCGCCCCGGCCCGCGCGGCGGCAAGCTGCCCGCCGCGCCTTCCCCGTCCGCATCGACGCTTGCGACAACCTTTTTCGAGCCGGCCCCGGCCGTCCGCCATCCATGAATACAGCCCATCGCAAACCCCTGCCCGGCACCTCGCTGGACTATTTCGACGCCCGCGAAGCGGTCGACGCGATCCAGCCCGGCGCCTGGGACAAGCTGCCGTACACCGCCCGCATCCATGCCGAGAACATCGTGCGCAAGGCCGATCCGGCCATCATCGACACCTGTCTTTCGCAACTGATCGAGCGCAAGCGCGAGATCGACTTCCCCTGGTTCCCGGTGCGGGTGGTCTGCCACGACATCCTCGGCCAGACCGCGCTGGTGGACCTGGCCGGCCTGCGCGACGCCATCGCTTCGGCCGGCGGCGACCCGGCGGCGGTGAACCCGGTGGTGCCGGTGCAATTGATCGTCGACCACTCGCTGGCAGTGGAGTGCGGCGGTTTCGACCCCGACGCCTTCCGCAAGAACCGCGAGATCGAGGACCGCCGCAACGAAGACCGCTTCCACTTCATCGAATGGACCAAGAAGGCTTTCGCCAACGTGGATGTGATCCCCGCGGGCAACGGCATCATGCACCAGATCAATCTGGAGAAGATGTCGCCCGTGGTCTACGTACAGAAGGATGGCGACACGAGCGTCGCCTTCCCCGACACCTGTGTGGGCACCGACAGCCACACCCCGCACGTCGACGCGCTGGGCGTGATCGCCGTCGGCGTCGGCGGCCTGGAAGCCGAGAACGTGATGCTCGGCCGCGCGTCGTGGATGCGCCTGCCCGACATCGTCGGCGTCAGGCTCACCGGCAAGCGCCAGCCCGGCATCACCGCCACCGACATCGCGCTGGCGCTGACCGAATTCCTGCGCAAGGAGAAAGTGGTGGGCGCCTACGTCGAATTCTTCGGCGAAGGCGCGGACAGCCTGTCGATCGGCGACCGCTCCACGATCTCCAACATGTGCCCCGAATACGGCGCCACCGCCGCGCTGTTCTACATCGACCAGCAGACCCTGGCCTACCTCAAGCTGACCGACCGCAGCCCCGAACAGGTCAAACTGGTTGAAACCTACGCCAGGCAGGCCGGCATCTGGAGCAGCGCGCTGCAAACCGCCGAGTACGAGCGTGTGCTGAGCTTCGACCTGTCCACCGTGGTGCGCAACATGGCCGGACCAAGCAACCCGCACCGCCGCCTGCCGGTGTCGGCGCTGCAGGAGCGTGGCATTGCCGACCCCGCCAAGCTGGCCGCCGGCAAGGAAGAGGAAGCCCAGGGCCTGATGCCCGACGGCGCGGTGATCATCGCCGCGATCACGAGCTGCACCAACACCAGCAACCCGCGCAACGTGATCGCCGCCGCACTGCTGGCGCGCAACGCCAACCGGCTGGGCCTGACGCGCAAGCCCTGGGTCAAGTCCTCGCTGGCGCCCGGCTCCAAGGCAGTGGAGCTGTACCTGAAGGAAGCCGGCCTGCTGGGCGAGCTGGAAAAGCTGGGCTTCGGCATCGTCGCCTTCGCCTGCACCACCTGCAACGGCATGAGCGGCGCGCTCGATCCGAAGATCCAGCAGGAAATCATCGATCGCGACCTGTACGCCACCGCCGTGCTGTCGGGCAACCGCAACTTCGACGGCCGCATCCACCCCTATGCCAAGCAGGCCTTCCTGGCCTCGCCGCCGCTGGTGGTGGCCTACGCGATCGCCGGCACCGTGCGCTTCGATATCGAGCAGGACGTGCTCGCGGTGGTCGACGGCAAGGAAATCCACTTGCGCGACATCTGGCCGAGCGACGAGGAAATCGACGCCATCGTCGCCAGCGCCGTCAAGCCCGAGCAGTTCCGCGCCGTGTATGAGCCGATGTTCGCCATCCGCCGCGACGACGGCGAACGCGTGTCGCCACAGTACGACTGGCGTCCGATGTCGACCTACATCCGCCGCCCGCCCTACTGGGACACCGAAGGCGTCGGCGCGCTGGCCGCCAATCCGCGCACGCTGAAAGGCATGCGCCCGCTGGCCATCCTGCCGGACAACATCACCACCGACCACCTGTCGCCGTCCAACGCCATCCTGGCGAGCAGCGCGGCGGGCGAATACCTGGCGAAGATGGGCCTGCCGGAGGAAGACTTCAACTCCTACGCCACCCACCGCGGCGATCACCTGACCGCGATGCGCGCCACCTTCGCCAACCCGCAGCTGGTCAATGAAATGGCCGTGGTCGATGGCGAGGTCAAACGCGGCTCGCTGGCCCGCGTCGAACCGGAAGGCAAGGTGATGCGCATGTGGGAAGCGATCGAGACCTACCTGAACCGCCGCCAGCCTCTCATCATCATCGCCGGCGCCGACTACGGCCAGGGCTCCAGCCGCGACTGGGCGGCCAAGGGCGTGCGCCTGGCAGGCGTGGAAACGGTGGTGGCCGAAGGCTTCGAGCGCATCCACCGCACCAACCTGATCGGCATGGGCGTGCTGCCGCTCGAATTCAAGCCGGGCAGCAACCGCCTGACGCTGCAGCTCGACGGCACCGAGACGTACGATGTGGAAGGCGAACTGCAGCCGCGCGCCGAACTGACGCTGCTGATCCACCGCCGGAACGGCGAAACCCTGCGGGTGCCGGTCACCTGCCGGCTGGATTCGGACGAGGAAGTTTCGGTATATGAAGCAGGCGGCGTGCTGCAGCGCTTCGCCAAGGACTTCCTGGAAGGGACGGTCTGACGCAGCAAGGAGCAGGAAGCGGCGCCCCGGCACGCTTCCTGCGCATCCCACACACCGCCGCCATACACAGCGGCCTGACAGGAGCCCCGCACATGGCCCATGCAGCGCAAGTCAAGATCCCCGCTACCTACATGCGTGGCGGCACCAGCAAGGGCGTGTTCTTCCGCCTGCAGGACCTGCCCGAGCGCTGCCAGGCGCCGGGCGAGGCCCGCGACAGGCTGTTCATGCGCGTCATCGGCAGCCCCGATCCCTATGCCGCGCAGATCGACGGCATGGGCGGCGCCACCTCCAGCACCAGCAAGTGCGTGATCCTGTCCAAGAGCAACCGGCCTGAGCACGACGTGGATTACCTGTACGGCCAGGTCTCGATCGACAAGCCCTTCGTGGATTGGTCCGGCAACTGCGGAAACCTGTCCACTGCCGCAGGCGCCTTCGCCATCCACGCGGGGCTTGTCGACCCGGCGCGCATTCCCGCAAACGGCGTCTGCGTGGTGCGCATCTGGCAGGCCAACATCGGCAAGACCATCATCGCCCACGTGCCGGTCACCGGCGGCCAGGTGCAGGAAACCGGCGACTTCGAGCTGGACGGCGTCACCTTCCCGGCCGCCGAGATCGTACTGGAATTCCTCGATCCGTCCGACGACGGTGACGAAGGCGGATCGATGTTCCCCACCGGCAATCTGGTCGACGACCTCGAAGTGCCCGAAAGCGTGGCAAACGCGGGCACGCTCAAGGTGACGATGATCAACGCCGGCATCCCGACCATTTTCGTCAACGCCGAAGACATCGGCTACCAGGGCACCGAGCTGCGCGAGGACATCAACGGCGACCCGGAGGCGCTGGCGCGCTTCGAGGCCATCCGCATCGCCGGCGCGCTGCGCATGGGCCTGATCAAGACGCCGGCGGAAGCCGCCACCCGCCAGCACACGCCCAAGATCGCCTTCGTCTCGAAGCCCAAGGACTACGCGGCCTCCAGCGGCAAGACGGTCACGGCCGGCGAGGTCGACCTGCTGGTGCGCGCGCTGTCGATGGGCAAGCTGCACCACGCGATGATGGGCACCGCGGCAGTCGCCATCGGCACTGCCGCGGCGATTCCCGGCACGCTGGTCAATCTCGCCGCCGGCGGCGGCGAGCGCACCGCGGTCCGTTTCGGCCATCCGTCCGGCACGCTGCGCGTCGGCGCCGAGGCACGGCTGGTCGACGGTCAATGGACCGTCACCAAGGCCATCATGAGCCGCAGCGCGCGCGTGCTGATGGAAGGCTGGGTACGCGTGCCCGGCGACGCTTTCTGACCCCTCGAACACAGCCCCCGAACAAGGAGACACCATGTCCACTCGCAAGCAACTGAAAGCCCTGGCCGAAGCCAGGCGCGGCGTGATCGTGCCGGGCGCATTCAACGCGCTGTCCGCGCGGGTGATCGCCGACCTCGGCTTCGAGGCCATCTACATCACCGGCGCCGGCGTCACCAACATGTGGTTCGGCATGCCCGACCAGGGCTTCATGGGCCTGGCCGAGATCGCCGACCACACCGCCCGCATCCGCGACGCCGTCGACCTGCCGCTGCTGGTCGATGCCGACACCGGCTTCGGCAACGCGGTCAATGTCTATCACACCGTGCGCACGCTGGAACGCGCCGGCGCCGACTGCATCCAGCTCGAAGACCAGGTCGCGCCCAAGCGCTGCGGCCACTTCAACGGCAAGGACGTGATCAGCACCGAAGAGGCCGTCGGCAAGATCAAGGCCGCCGCCGACGCCCGCCGCGACCAGGACTTCCTGATCATGGCGCGCACCGACGCCGCCGCCGTGCATGGCTTCGAGGCCGCCATCGAACGCGCGCACAAGTTCGCCGAGGCCGGCGCCGACATCCTGTTCGTCGAAGCCGTGACCGGGGAAGAGGAAGTGCGCGCGCTGCCGCAGCGCCTCGCCAAGCCGCAGTTGATGAACATGGTGATCGGCGGCAAGACGCCGATCTTCAACGCCACCGAACTGGGTGAGCTGGGCTACGGTTTCGTGCTGTACGCCAACGCCGCGCTGCAGGGTGCGGTGGCCGGCATGCAGAAGGCGCTGACCGTGCTGCGCGACGAAAAGGAGGTCAAGGAATCGAGCGGCCTCGTTACGCCTTTTGCCGAACGTCAACGCCTGGTCGGCAAAGCCGAATGGGATGCGCTGGAAAAGCGCTACATCTGAGCGGGCTGAATACCTTTCCCCGGGCGAGCATCCTTTGGGTGCCCCTCGCCGGGCGCCCCTCCTCCCTTCGAGAGGCGCAGAACGGATCCGCGGAGAGGGAATGGAAATGTCCGAAAAGGACGATGAAGAATGAAAAAAATCAAAAGCCTGCTGGTTGCAAACCGTAGCGAGATCGCCATCCGGGTGATGCGCGCCGCCGCCGAGCTGGGCATCCGCACCGTTGCCATCTACGCCCGCGAAGACCGCTTCGCGCTGCACCGCTTCAAGGCCGACGAGAGCTATCTGGTCGGCACCGGCAAGACGCCGATCCAGGCCTACCTGGACATCGACGACATCCTGCGCATCGCGCGCGAGGCCGGGGTGGATGCCATCCACCCCGGCTACGGCTTCCTGTCCGAGAATCCGGACTTCGCCGAAGCCTGTGCCGCCGCCGGCATCGAGTTCATCGGCCCCTCGCCCGAGGTGATGCGCACGCTCGGCAACAAGGTGGCCGCGCGCAACGCTGCCATTGCCGCAAAGGTGCCGGTGATTCCGGCCACCGCCGCGCTGCCGGACGACCTCGACGCAGTGAAGGCCCAGGCCGCGGCGATCGGCTATCCGCTGATGCTCAAGGCAAGTTGGGGCGGGGGCGGCCGCGGCATGCGCGCGATCGACAGCGAGGACGAGCTCGCTGCCGCCATCGCCGCTGCGCGGCGCGAAGCCAAGGCCGCTTTCGGCAACGATGAGGTCTACCTGGAAAAGCGCATCGTGCGTGCCCGCCACGTCGAAGTGCAGGTTCTCGGCGACACCCATGGCCAGCTCGTCCATTTGTTCGAGCGCGACTGCTCGGTGCAGCGGCGCAACCAGAAGGTGGTGGAGCGCGCTCCGGCCCCCTACCTCAACGACACTCAGCGCGCCGAGCTGTGTGAAGCCGCGCTGCGCCTGTGCCGCTCGGTCGGCTACACCCACGCCGGCACGGTGGAATTCCTGATGGACGCCGACAGCGGCGAGTTCTACTTCATCGAAGTGAACCCGCGCATCCAGGTCGAGCACACCGTCACCGAGGAAGTCACCGGCATCGACATCGTCAAGGCGCAGATCCACGTCAGCGAAGGCGCGCGCATCGGCACGCCCGAATCCGGTGTGCCCGAGCAGGCCGACATTCGCCTCAACGGCCACGCGCTGCAATGCCGCGTCACCACCGAAGACCCGGACAAGGGCTTCGCGCCCGACTACGGCAAGCTCGGCGCCTACCGCAGCGCCGCCGGTTTCGGCATCCGCCTGGACGCCGGTACCGCCTATACCGGCGCGGTGATCACGCCCTACTACGACTCGCTGCTGGTCAAGGTCACCGCCTGGGGCCGCGAACCGGCCGAAGCCGCACAGCGCATGGACCGCGCGCTGCGCGAGTTCCGCATCCGCGGCGTCGCCAACAACCTCGCCTTCCTCGAGAACGTGGTCGACCATCCGTCCTTCCGCGACGGCACGTGCACCACCCGCTTCATCGACGAAACGCCGGAACTGCTTGCGACCACGCCGCGCCTGGACCGCGCCACGCGCATGCTCGAATTCATCGGCGAAGTGGTCGTCAACGGCAACCCAGAAATGAAGGGCCGCCAGCCGGCTCCCGCCAGCAGCCTCGGTCACGGCCGCGAAGACGGCAGCCTGATCTGGTCAGCCGCCAGCCTGGATGCGACTATCCCCGCCGGCAGCCGCGACCGCCTGCGCGAACTCGGCGCCAAGGGCTTCTCCACCTGGATGCGCGAACAACAGGCGGTGCTGCTCACCGACACCACGATGCGCGACGCCCACCAGTCGCTGTTCGCCACCCGCATGCGCACCGCCGACATGCTGCCGGTGGCACCGCACTATGCGCGAGACCTCGCCGACCTGCTGTCGATGGAATGCTGGGGCGGCGCCACCTTCGACGTGGCGATGCGCTTCCTCAAGGAAGACCCGTGGCAGCGCCTCGCACAACTGCGCGAGCGCGTGCCCAACATTCTGTTCCAGATGCTGCTGCGCGCCTCCAACGCGGTCGGCTACACCAACTACCCGGACAACGTGGTGCGCTTCTTCGTCCAGCGCGCGGCGGCCGAAGGCATCGACCTGTTCCGCGTCTTCGATTCGCTCAACAACGCCGACAACATGCGGGTGGCGATGGACGCGGTGAATGAGTCCGGCGCGCTGTGCGAAGCCGCTCTGTGCTACACCGGCGACCTGTTCGACGCCCGACGCGACAAGTATTCGCTGAAGTACTACGTCGATCTGGCCAGACAGTTCGAACGTGCCGGCGCCCACATCATCGGCATCAAGGACATGGCCGGCATCTGCCGCCCACGCGCGGTGCGCGCGCTGGTCAAGGCACTGCGCGAGGAAACCGGGCTGCCGGTGCACTTCCACACCCACGACACCAGCGGCGCCTCCGCCGCCAGCGTGCTGGCGGCTATCGAAGCCGGCGTCGATGCGGTGGACGGCGCCATGGACGCGATGAGCGGTCTCACCTCGCAGCCTTCACTCGGCGCCATCGTCGCCGCCCTGGAAGGCAGCGAACGCGCGCCGGCCGTCACCCTCGACCAGCTCCGCCATTTCTCCCACTACTGGGAAGGCGTGCGCCGCCACTACGCCCCCTTCGAAGCCGACATGCGCGCCGGCACCGCCGACGTGTACCGCCACGAAATGCCCGGCGGCCAATACACCAACCTGCGCGAACAGGCCCGCGCGATGGGGCTGGAACACCGCTGGGACGCCATCGCCCAGGCCTATGCCGACGTCAACATGCTGTTCGGCGACATCGTCAAGGTCACCCCGACCTCCAAGGTGGTCGGCGACATGGCCATCTTCATGGTCGCGAACGAACTCACGCCGGCCGACGTGCTCGACCCGGCGCGCGAGATCGCCTTCCCCGAATCCGTCGTGCAACTGATGCGCGGCGAACTCGGCCTGCCGCCGGACGGCTTCCCGGCCGAACTCCAGCGCAAGGTGCTCAAGGGCCAGGCGCCACTGACCGAGCGCCCCGGCGCGGTGCTGCCGCCGGCCGATCTCGACGCCGCGCGCGCGGCCGCCAGCGAAGCGGCCGGCCGCGACATCGACGACAAGGACCTCGCCTCGTGGCTGATGTATCCCAAGGTCTTCGCCGACTTTGCCCGCCACCAGCGCCAGTACGGCGACGTGTCGACGCTGCCGACGCCGGTGTTCTTCAGCGGCATGAGCGAACGCGATGAAATCGCCGTCGCCATCGATGCCGGCAAGACGCTCGCGGTACGCCTGACCGGCCGCACCGAAGCCGACGACGACGGCATGGTCAAGCTGTTCTTCGAGCTCAACGGCCAGGCGCGCCCGATCAAGGTCGCCCAGGCCGGCCTGGCTGCGCCGCAGCGCAATCACCCCAAGGCCGAGGACGGCAACGCCGCCCACCTGCCCGCACCGATGCCCGGCGCGGTGGTGATGGTGGCCGTCGAAGCCGGCCAGACGGTGAAGAAGGGCACGCCCTTGCTGTCGATCGAGGCGATGAAGATGGAGACGGTGCTGAGCGCCGAGCGCGACGCGACCATCGCCCGCATCTTCATCAGGCCCGGTGATCAGGTGGAAGCCAAGGATCTGCTGATCGAGTTCACAGCAGCGGAGGCGGCATGAGTGCCTTCCACTGCCACGATGCCACAACGGCCGGCTTCCAAGCCACCCGATGGAGGAGCACGGACATGAATGACAACGATCTGCTGCGCCCGCGAGCGCTATACGAAGCCATCGGTGACTCGCTGCGCGAGCGCATCTTCGCCCACGAACTGCCGCCGGGCGCCGCGCTGGATGAAATCGCCCTTGCGCGCGGCTACGGCGTCAGCCGCACGCCGGTGCGCGAGGCGCTGAAAGTGCTGGCCCACGAGGGCCTGGTGGTGATCGAGCCACGCCGCGGCTGCTGCGTGGCGGAGTTTTCCCGCAGCGACGTGTGCGCACTGTTCGGCGTGCTCGAGCTGCTGGAAGCCTTCGCCGTGCGCGAAGCCGCCGGCCGTGGCCCGGTCGCCGGACCGATCGACTATGAACGGCTGGTCGAAAGCGCCGGCAATCGCTATGCCGCCGACGCCATCCTTCGCCTGCGCGAAAAGCTCAGACTAGCGCTCGGCCCCGCTTTCGGCGACGGTGACGCCGAATGCTTTTCCGGCATCGCACCTACCCTGCATGCAACCCTGAGCCGGCACGACGCAGCGCAGGCCGAAGCTGTATGGCGAACCTATGCCGCCGCGCGCCGGCGATTGGCAAACCTCAAGGAGCCCGCGCCGCTGCCCAATTGAACAGCCGCTCCCGGCTTGCGAACCTTATTCGAACGCCAATGCGTCGACC
The DNA here is from genome assembly GCF_048398245.1 of Thauera butanivorans. Taxonomy (NCBI): domain Bacteria; kingdom Pseudomonadati; phylum Pseudomonadota; class Betaproteobacteria; order Rhodocyclales; family Zoogloeaceae; genus Thauera; species Thauera butanivorans. The sequence continues at coordinate 2,527,530 of NZ_CP183038.1, read as the reverse complement.
GCTGCTTACCCTTCGACGCGGCAGGCCTGCACCTTCCAGCGCCGTACTCCGCGCTGCGCGAGTCCAGCGCCGAGGCGGTCCAGTTCGTCCCTGCCGAACAGGCCGGCATGCCAGGTCGTTCGGCATTCGTGGTCGACGCTGCTGGCCAGCAGCAGCTCCAGCGAGCGCTGCGCGGCGCTTGCGCTGCCAGGCGTGGCGGTGATCGCATCGTAGTGTTCGGCCGGGCCCTTGATGTCCAGCCCCACCCAATCGAGCAGCGGCAGCAGCGCGGCGAGGCGGTCGGGATACATGCCTGCAGTGTGCAGCGCGGTCTCGAAGCCGAGTGCGCGGACTTCGCGCAAGGCCTGCGGCAGCGCCGCCTGCAGGGTCGGTTCGCCGCCGGAGAACACCACGCCGTCGAGCAGGCCGCGGCGGCGTTCGAGGAAGTCCAGCACTGCCTGCCATGGGCGCTCCGCTTCCGCCCCCGCCGGGATCAGCTGCGGATTGTGGCAGTAGCTGCAGCGCCACGGGCAGCCCTGGCAGAACACCACGGCGGCCAGCCGGCCGGGAAAGTCGATGGTGGTCAGCGGCACGAAGCCGCCGACGCGCAGGCTGGACATGGGGGAGCCTGCTTCAGCCACCGAGGCCGCAGCGATTCTCAGCGAAGAAGCGGCGCTCGGCGTGCTCGCCCTTCTTGCCGGTGTTGAAGCTGGCGACCGGGCGGTGGTAGCCCATCACGCGGGTCCACACTTCGCAGGGCTGGCGCTCTTCGTCGCTGAGGGTGACGGCGTCGGCGAGATGGCGGGTTTCGCTGGCGGTGTGCATGTTCATGGTGTGCTCCTTGTGGAAAAGTGGAATGTCAGGCGGCGAGCCGTGCCCGCTTGGCGGCGAGGCGCTCTTCGTCGCACTTCGGGCAGAAGGCGTGCTCGCCGGCCAGGTAGCCGTGCGCCGGGCAGATCGAGAAGGTCGGCGTCACGGTGATGTAAGGCAGGCGGAAGTTCTCCAGCGCGCGGCGCACCAGTCGCTTGCAGGCTTCGCCGCTGGACAGGCGCTCGCCCATGTAGAGGTGCAGCACGGTGCCGCCGGTGTATTTGCGCTGCAGCGCCTCCTGCCGGGCCAGGGCTTCGAAGGGGTCGTCGGTGAAGCCGGCGGGCAGTTGCGAGGAGTTGGTGTAGTACGGCTGCTCGGTGGTGCCGGCCTGCAGGATGTCCGGCCAGCGCTTGCGATCCTCGCGGGCGAAGCGGTAGGTGGTGCCCTCGGCCGGGGTGGCCTCCAGGTTGTACAGGTGGCCGGTTTCCTCCTGGAAGGCGGTGATGCGGGCGCGCACGTGATCGAGCAGGCGCACGGCGAAGGCGTGGCCCCGTTCGGTGGTGATGTCTTCGGCATCGTTGCTGAAGTTGCGGATCATCTCGTTGATGCCGTTCACCCCCAGCGTGGAGAAGTGGTTGCGCAGCGTGCCGAGGTAGCGTTTGGTGTAGGGGAACAGGCCCTGGTCGATGAGGCGCTGGATCAGCTTGCGCTTGATCTCCAGGCTGTCGCGGCCGATCTCCAGCAGGCGGTCGAGGCGGGAGAACAGGCCGGCCTCGTCGCCACGGTGCAGATAGCCCAGGCGCGCGCAATTCACCGTCACCACGCCCAGGCTGCCGGTCTGCTCGGCGCTGCCGAACAGGCCGTTGCCGCGCTTGAGCAGTTCGCGCAGGTCGAGCTGCAGGCGGCAGCACATGGAACGCACCATGTTGGGCTGGAGTTCGGAATTGACGAAGTTCTGGAAGTAGGGCAGCCCGTACTTGGCCGTCATGTCGAACAGCAGCGCGGCGTTGTCCGACTCCCACGGAAAGTCCGGAGTGATGTTGTAGGTCGGGATCGGGAAGGTGAACACCCTGCCCTTGGCGTCGCCGGCCGACATGACCTCGATGTAGGCGCGGTTGATCAGGTCCATCTCGGCCTGCAGCTCGCCGTAGGCGAAGGGCATTTCCTCGCCGGCGATGACGGGGATCTGCTCCTTCAGGTCGTCCGGGCAGGTCCAGTCGAAGGTGAGGTTGGTGAACGGCGTCTGCGTGCCCCAGCGCGAGGGCACGTTGAGGTTGTAGATGAGTTCCTGGATGTGCTGGCGCACCTCCTCGTAGCGCATGTTGTCCTTGCGCACGAAGGGCGCCATGTAGGTATCGAAGGACGAGAAGGCCTGCGCCCCCGCCCATTCGTTCTGCATGGTGCCGAGGAAGTTCACGATCTGCCCCACCGCGCTGGACATGTGCCTGGGCGGACCGGCCTCCACCTTGCCCGGCACGCCGTTCAGGCCCTCGTGCAGCAGGGTGCGCAGCGACCAGCCCGCGCAGTAGCCGGACAGCATGTCCAGGTCGTGGATGTGGAGGTCGCCCTCGCGGTGCGCGGCGCCGACCTCGGGCGGGTAGACGTGCGACAGCCAGTAGTTGGCGGTGACCTTGCCGGCGACGTTGAGGATCAGCCCGCCCAGCGAATAGCCCTGGTTGGCGTTGGCATTGACCCGCCAGTCGGCGCGGGTGAGATATTCATTGACCGAGCTTTCGACATCGACCTGCACCTTGCGCTCGCCGCGCAGCGCCGCGTGCCGTTCGCGGTAGACGATGTAGGCGCGCGCGGTGGCGGCGAGGCCGTCGGCGATCAGCGTTTCTTCGACCACGTCCTGGATCTGCTCGATGCCGACCGCCTGATTGCCGAAGCGGTGGGCGAGCACGCGCAGCACCCGCTCGGTGAGACGGGCCGCTTCGTCGTCGCCGTATTCGCCGCTGGCCCGGCCCGCACGGGATAGCGCGGAACGGATCTTGCCGGCATCGAAAGCAGTGCGACGGCCGTCGCGCTTGATCACCCTGCGTGCGCTGATCACGCTGGCGGGTTCGGGCGGATTCTGCATTTTCGTCCCCTTGATGCACTAAATGTAGTTGAATTTTTCACTCAAACAACTACATGTTGATTTGACATACATCAATAAGATCTCCATCCGAGCTTGCCGCCCGCGTTTGCACTAATGCCGGATGGATCGGCAGCAGGGCCGGAAGCTGCGCCGGCACGCCTATCCGCGCGCGGCTGCCGCCCTGTTCCCGCTGTGCTTGCGCCCTTCGTCCTCGAAGCGGTAGGAGGTCAGGAACTCGACATCGACGCCGGTTTCGAGCAGCTTGCCGGCTGGCGGAAATGCGCGCTGCACGCAGTCGGCGCGCGGGCAGACGCGGCAGCCGGGGCCGATCGGCACCACCTCGCGCTGCGCGTCGAGGTCCAGGCCGTCGGCATAGACCAGCTCCCGGGCATGGCTCAGTTCGCAGCCCAGGCCGATGGCGAAGGACTTGCGCGGCACCCGCCAGCCGCCGCCGCCGCGCCCGATGCTGCGGGCGATGCCGAAGAAGCGCGTACCGTCGGGCATCTCCGCCACCTGGGTGAGGATGCGCCCCGGCTGAGTGAAGGCATCGTGCACATGCCACAGCGGGCAGGCACCGCCGTGACGGGCGAAATGGAAAGCCGTCGCGCTCTGGCGCTTGGAGATGTTGCCGGCCTGGTCCACCCGCACCAGATAGAAGGGCACGCCACGGGCACCGCTTCGCTGAAGCGTCGACAGGCGATGGCAGACTGTTTCGAAGCCGACGTGGAAGCGCCGCTGCAAAGCCTCGATGTCGTAGCGCGAGCTGCGTGCCGCGGCGCGAAAATCACCATAGGGCAGCAGCAGCGCACCGGCAAAGTAATGTGCCAGCCCCTGCCGTGCCAGGGCGCTGGTCTGCGCATCGGAAAAACCGGCGGCGGCAATCTCCGCCTCGATGACATCACGGTGTGCGATCAGCGCCAGCTGGGTGGCGATCTGGAAGGCCTGCTGGGCGTCCGACAGATGCGTCGCCACTGCGAGGCGGCTGCGGCGCGCATCGAAACGCCGCAGCATGCCGTCGGCAGCGGTGTTGCCGAGCCCTTCGACCTCGATGCCATGCTCGTCATGCAGGATCCTGCGCAGGGCCGCGGCACGCTCGCCCGGCACCAATCCTCCCCTGCCCGCCCGCTCCTCGGCCAACGCATCCAGCGTATCGATGTAGTTGTCGCGCCGGTTGAAGAAATCACGCACCTCTTCGTGCGGCAACGGTGCGAGCAGCGTCGGCAGTTGATCGCCGTGCAAGCGATCGGCCAACTGCGCATATTCGTCCTGCAGACGCTGGTGGCGCTGGACCAGGCCGACGAAGGCGCTGGCCAGTTCGGGCACCTGCTCGACCATGCGCACCAGTTGCGCCTGGCCCACGCCCTCCCCGGCCAGCAGGCGATCGCGGAACACGTCCCTCAGTTCGCCCAGCAGGCGCCGGTCCTGCTCCTCCGAAAAATCGCTCACTTCGCAGTCGAAAGCCTCGACCAGTTTCAGCAGCACGGTGGCGCTCACCGGGCGCTGGTTGTTCTCCAGCTGGCAGACATAGCTCAGTGAAATACCCAGCCGGGCAGCCATCGCGGCCTGGTTCAAGCCTGCCTGCTCACGCAGGCGGCGCAGGCGGGCGCCAATGAACAGCTTGTGGTTCAAGACCTCGCCTCCTCGTTCACATGATTCGCAATTTCACGCTTTCCATTGCGAATTTATTTACATGATTTCTCTTTTACATCAATAGCTTATTGATGATTTCAAGGCATGTAAATACGATGCGGTCGAACACGGCAGGCATGTCCGCGCAGCCGCAACGAGAACCGGAAGGAGACACCCATGAATACGACCCAAAGCAGCACCATCCCCACCGTCAAACTGCTGATCAACGGCGAATTCGTCGAATCGCGCACCACCGAATGGCGCGACGTGGTCAACCCCGCCACCCAGCAGGTGCTGGCCCGCGTGCCGATGGCCACCGCAGAAGAAGTGGATGCCGCCGTCGCCGCGGCCAGGAAAGCCTTCGAAAGCTGGAGGAAGACGCCCATCGGTGCCCGCGCACGCATCTTCCTGAAGTACCAGCAGTTGATCCGCGAGAACATGAAGGAAGTGGCGGCCATCCTGACCGCCGAACAGGGCAAGACCCTGCCCGACGCCGAGGGCGACGTCTTCCGCGGTCTGGAGGTGGTGGAGCACGCTGCCAACATCGGCACGCTGCAGCTCGGCGGACTGGCCAACAACGTCGCCACCGGCGTCGATACCTACACCCTGCAGCAGCCGATCGGCGTCTGCGCCGGCATCACGCCGTTCAACTTCCCGGCGATGATCCCGCTGTGGATGTTCCCGATGGCGATCGCCTGCGGCAACACCTTCGTGCTCAAGCCTTCCGAGCAGGACCCGCTGTCCACGATGCGGCTGGTCGAACTGGCGATCGAGGCCGGCATTCCGGCCGGCGTGCTCAACGTCGTGCATGGTGCGGTCGACGTGGTCAACGGCATCTGCGACCACCCGGACATCAAGGCGGTGTCCTTCGTCGGCTCGACCCGCGTCGGCACCCACGTCTACAACCGCGCCAGCCTCGCCGGCAAGCGCGCGCAATGCATGATGGGCGCCAAGAACCATGTCGTCGTGCTGCCCGACGCGCACAAGGAACAGACGCTGAACGCCCTGGCCGGGGCCGGCTTCGGCGCCGCCGGCCAGCGCTGCATGGCCTCGTCGGTGGTGGTCTTCGTCGGCGAAGCGGCGCAGTGGCTGCCGGAACTGGTCGAGCGTGCCCGCGCGCTGAAGGTCAATGCCGGCCACGAAGCCGGCACCGACGTCGGCCCCGTCGTCTCGCGCGCGGCCAGGGCCCGCATCCTGGAGCTGATCGCAGCCGGCGTCGAGGAAGGCGCCACGCTGGAACTGGACGGCCGCGCCCCGCAGGTGCCCGGCTACCCGGACGGCAACTTCGTCGCCCCCACGCTATTCTCCGGCGTCAAGCCCGGCATGCGCATCTACGACGAGGAAATCTTCGGCCCGGTGCTGTGCACGATGGCGGTGGAGTCGCTGGACGAGGCCATCGCGCTGATCAACGCCAACCCCAACGGCAACGGCACCGGGGTGTTCACCCAGTCGGGCGCGGCGGCGCGCAAGTTCCAGGAGGAGATCGACGTCGGCCAGGTGGGCATCAACGTGCCCATCCCGGTGCCGGTGCCGCTGTTCTCCTTCACCGGCTCGCGCGGTTCCAAGCTGGGCGACCTCGGCCCCTACGGCCAGCAGGTGATCCTGTTCTACACCCAGACCAAGACCGTCACCGCGCGCTGGTTCGACGACGGCGTGGTGGCGCCGGTCAACACCACCATCAGCCTGAAGTAAGCCGGCCCGGAGCATTTCCATGGACTTCGAACTCTCCGAAGACCAGCGCGCCTTCCGCGACACCGCGCGCGAATTCGCCCAGCGCGAGTTCGCGCCGCACGCGGCGCGATGGGACGCCGAAAGCATCTTCCCGGTCGAGGCGCTGCGCCATGCCGGCGAACTGGGCTTCTGCGGCCTGTACGCGCTGGAGGAATACGGCGGCCTCGGCCTGCCGCGGCTGGATGCCAGCATCGTGTTCGAGGAACTGGCTGCGGCCTGCCCATCGACCACCGCCTACCTGACCATCCACAACATGGCGACCTGGATGGTGACACGCTTCGCCCGCCCCGAGGTGGCCGCCGAATGGGGGCCGCGCCTGACCTCGGGCGAGGTGCTGGCCTCCTACTGCCTGACCGAACCCGGCGCCGGCTCGGACGCGGCCTCGCTCGCCACCCGCGCGCGGCGGGAGGGCGGGCACTATGTGCTCGACGGCACCAAGGCCTTCATCTCCGGCGCCGGCGCCACCGGTACGCTGGTGGTCATGGCGCGCACCGGCGAAGCCGGCCCCAAGGGCATCTCGGCCTTCCTCGTCGCCGCCGACAGTCCCGGCATCAGCTATGGCAAGAAGGAGCACAAGATGGGCTGGAACAGCCAGCCCACGCGCAGCATCGCCTTCGACGGCGTGCGCGTGCCGGCAAGCCAGTTGCTGGGCGATGAAGGCGAAGGCTTCGCCATCGCCATGAAGGGGCTGGACGGCGGCCGCATCAACATCGCCACCTGCTCGGTCGGTGCCGCGCAGGGCGCATTGAACGCGGCGCTCGCCTACCTGCACGAACGCCGCCAGTTCGGCCGCCCGCTGGCGGACTTCCAGGCGCTGCAGTTCAAGCTCGCCGACATGGCCACCGAACTGGTCGCCGCGCGCCAGATGGTGCGCCTGGCCGCCAGCCGGCTCGATGCCGGCGCGGCCGACGCCACGATGTACTGCGCCATGGCCAAGCGCCTGGCCACCGACCTGGGCTTCGCCATCTGCAACGAGGCGCTGCAGATCCACGGCGGCTACGGCTACATCCGCGAATACCCTCTGGAACGCTACCTGCGCGACGCGCGGGTGCACCAGATCCTCGAAGGCACCAACGAGATCATGCGCGTCATCATCGCCCGCCGCATGCTCGCAGAACACACCACGGAGACCCCACGATGAGCACGCATACCTACCCCGGCCTGGTACTCGAGAAACAGGGCCACACCGCCATCCTGACGCTGGACAACCCGCCGGCCAACACCTGGACGCAGGAAAGCCTCGCGGCCCTGGTCGAGGTGGTCGGCCTGCTGAACGACGACCGCGAGATCTACAGCCTGGTGGTCACCGGCCAGGGCGGCAAGTTCTTTTCCGCCGGCGCCGATCTCAAGCTCTTCGCCAGCGGCGACAAGGCAGTGGCGGCGGGCATGGCGCACTACTTCGGCCTCGCCTTCGAGACCCTGTCGGCCTTCCGCGGCGTGTCGATCGCCGCGATCAACGGCTATGCGATGGGCGGCGGGCTGGAATGCGCGCTGGCCTGCGACCTGCGCATCGCCGAGGAACAGGCGGTGCTGGCGCTGCCCGAGGCCGCCGTCGGCCTGCTGCCGTGCGCGGGCGGCACCCAGTGGCTGTCCTGGCTGGCCGGCGAAGGCTGGGCCAAGCGCCTGATCCTGTGCGGCGAGCGCCTGGACGCGGCCACCGCGCTGCGCATCCGCCTGGTGGAAGAAGTCACCGGCCGCGGCGAGGCACTGGCGCGCGCGCTGGAACTGGCGCGCACGGTCGAAAAGCAGAGCCCCACCAGCGTGGCCGCCTGCAAGCGCCTGATCCAGGCCGCCCGCACCACCCCGCCGAACCAGGCGCTGCCCGACGAGCGCGCGGAGTTCGTCAAGCTGTTCGACACCGCCGACCAGCGCGAAGGCGTCACCGCCTTCCTCGAAAAGCGCGCCCCGCAATGGCGCAACGCCTGAGGAGGCAGCGATGGACGACTGCGTGATCCTGCGCGAATTCCCCACCGCCTGCGGCCGGCGCTTCGGCCATGCGACGCTGAACGCGCCGAAGAGCCTCAACGCCCTGTCGCTGGACATGATCGACCGCCTCGCGCCCCAGCTCGACGCCTGGGCCGCCGACCCCGCCATCGTCGGCGTGCTGCTCGACGGCACGGGCGAGAAGGCCTTCTGCGCCGGCGGCGACGTGACCGCGCTCCACCATGCGATCAAGGCCGCGCCCGAAGGCGACGCACCGGAGGAAGCCAAGGCCTTCTTCGAGCGCGAATACCGCCTCGACCACCGCATCCACACCTACCCCAAGCCGGTGCTGTGCTGGGGTCAGGGCATCGTCATGGGCGGCGGCATCGGCCTGATGGCCGGCTCCTCGCACCGCGTCGCCACGCCCACCACCCGCATGGCGATGCCCGAGATCACCATCGGCCTGTACCCGGACGTGGGCGGAAGCTGGTTCCTGCGCCACATGCCCGGGCGTACCGGCCTGTTCCTGGCGCTGACCGGTGCGCCGCTCAACGCCGCCGACGCCCGCTTCGCCGGGCTGGCCGATTTCATCGTCGCCGATGCCGAGCGCGAACGTCTGCCCGCGCTGCTCGCCGACACCCGCTGGGATGCACCGGATGATGGCGGCAACGCCGCCAATCACGCCCGCCTGGGCGCCCTGCTCGACCAGTTGGGTGCCAGCGTGTCGCCCGCCACCGTACAGCCCTCGCCGCTGCGCGCCCACTTCGACCGTATCGAGGCATTGATCGGTCACGACGGCCTGGCCGACATCGCTGCCCGCCTGAGCGCGCTGGCCGAGGATGCCGACCCCTGGCTCGCCGCCGCCGGCAAGACCTTCGCGCGTGGCGCGCCCAGTTCGGCACGGCTGTCGTGGGCACTGTGGCAGAAGACGCGCCACATGTCGCTGGCCGAGGTGTTCCGCACCGAGTACCACGTATCGGTCGCCGCCACCGCCCACCGCGACTTCGCCGAAGGCGTGCGCGCGCTGCTGATCGACAAGGACCGCAAGCCGCGCTGGCAGTACGCCACGCTGGAGGCGGTCGATGACGCGGCCATCGAGGACCATTTCAAGCCCCGCTACAGCGGCCCGCATCCGTTGGCTGATCTGGGCCGGTGATGCAGACCACCGGCCCCGCCCCCCTCCCGCAGCGGGAGAGGGGCTTCAGCAATCCTGACCGGACGGCATCACGTCACATTCGCAACCAGGAGGAGACACCACAATGACCGACAAGCACATCGCCTTCATCGGCCTCGGCAACATGGGTGGCCCGATGGCCATCAACCTCGCCAGGGCCGGCCTCGCGGTACGCGCCTTCGACCTCGACCCCGCCGCCCGCGCGCGCGTCGCCGAGCACGGCGCGCACATCGCCGACTCGGCCCGCGCGGCGGCGGACGGGGCCGGCATCGTCATCAGCATGCTGCCGGCCAGCCGCCATGTCGAAGGGCTGTTCCTCGGCAACGGCAACGAACCCGGCCTGCTCGCCGCCCTGCCCGCCGGCACGCTGCTGATCGACTGCAGCACCATCGCCCCGGCCAGCGCGCAGAAGCTGGCCGCGGCCGGCCACGCGGCCGGCATCGCGGTGCTCGACGCGCCGGTCTCCGGCGGCACCGCGGGCGCCGCCGCCGGCACGCTGACCTTCATGGTGGGCGGGGCAACAGAAGACCTCGCCCGCGCCGAACCCATCCTGCGCCACATGGGCCAGAACGTCTTCCATGCCGGCGGCGCGGGCGCCGGCCAGGCCGCCAAGCTGTGCAACAACATGCTGCTCGGCATCCTGATGATCGGCACCAGCGAAGCGCTGTCGCTGGGCCAGTCGCTCGGCCTGGACCCGGCGGTGCTCGCAGGCATCATGAAAGTCAGCTCCGGCGGCAACTGGGTGCTGGAAAAGTACAACCCGGTGCCCGGCGTGATGGACAACGTACCCGCCGCGCGCGGCTACAGCGGCGGCTTCGGCACCGACCTGATGCTGAAGGACCTCGGCCTTGCGCTGGAAGCGGCCATCGCCAGCCGCAGCCCGGTGCCGCTGGGCGGGCTAGCCGAATCGCTGTACGCCGCACACAGCCGAGCCGGCAACGGCGGGCTGGACTTCTCCAGCATCATCGGCTTGCTGCAGGCGCGAAAGCAGTAGCCCCCCGGCGGGCGCCCACGGCCCCGGCGGCGCCCGCACCAGTTCGATGAGTGCCGAACCCGGCAGCCCACATTGACGGCCGGCCTGCTCCAGGCGGAAACTAAGAACGATTCTCGATAGCCAGCCAAGGGGAGGTTCCCGGTAGCCAGCACTTCTTTCCGCTTCCCGGAGCATGCCGTGCCTGCCGCCCCTGCCACCCCCAACGTCGACGAGCTGTACACCGATCATCACAAATGGCTGCACACCTGGCTGCGCCGCCGGCTCGGCTGCACCCATCGCGCCGCCGATCTGGCGCACGACACCTTCCTGCGCCTGCTTGCCCGTGAAGAGCCGGTCGCTATCCAGGAGCCACGGGCCTTCCTGACCACCATCGCACAGCGTCTGCTGTCCAACCACTGGCGGCGCGAGTACCTGGAACAAGCCTGGCTCGAAGCCCTGTCCCTGCGGCCCGAGGCACTGGCCCCCTCGCCCGAGGAGCGCCAGGTGGTCCTCTCCACGCTGATCGAGATCGACGCCCTGCTGTCCACCCTGCCCGGCGAAGTGCGCCGCGCCTTTCTGCTGTCGCAGCTCGACGGCCTCAACCAGGCCCAGATCGCCGCGGAACTCGGCGTCTCGGTGACCACCGTCAAGCGTTACCTGACCCGGGCCGGCACCCTGTGCTACTTCGCCCTCGATGCCGGCTGAGATGTCCTCTGCGACGCCCCAGCCGCCGGCCGACTTCGATCCGGCAATCGCCAGCCGTGCCGTGGAATGGCTGTTCGAACTGCAGGAGGCCGGCGACGCCGAAGCGCCGCGCCGGGCTTTCGAAAGCTGGCTGGCCGAGCACCCCGACCACCGCCGCGCCTGGGAACACATCCAGCGCGTCAACGCCCGCCTGCACTCGGTGGCCGACAACGCGCCGCCGGTGCGCAAGGCGCTGCTCGGCGGCCCCCGCCGTCGGCGCCGCGAACTGCTCATCGCGCTGCTCACCGCCGGTGCCAGCGGCGGCCTGTGGCTGCACAGCGGCCACGGCCGGCGCAACACCGGCCTGCTGGCCGACCTGCGCACCGGCATCGGCGAACGCCGCACACTGGAACTGGCCGACGGCAGCGAACTGGCGATCAACAGCGACAGCGCGCTGGACGTCCGCTTCGACGAGCAGGCCCGGCAACTGAGCCTGCACCGCGGCGAAATCCTCATCCGCACGGGGCAGGATCCGGCCAGACGCCCCTTCGTCGTCCTCACCCGCTACGGTGCGCTGCGCCCGCTCGGCACCCGCTTTGCCGTGCGCATCCTGCCGGACGCCGGCCACCTCGCCGTCTTCGAAGGCGCCGTCGCCGTCCAGCACAGTGGCGACACGGCGCCGCGCGTCACCCTGCAGGCCGGTGAACAACTGCGCTTCGCCCCGGGCCTCGACGAAGCGCCGCAGGCCGCCGACGAAAACGCCGTCGCCTGGCGTGAAGACATCCTGGTCGCCGCCAACATGCGGCTCGCCGACTTCCTCGCCGAAGTCGGCCGGCATCGCCACGGCCGGCTCGCCTGCGCGCCGGAAATCGCCGACTGGCGCGTTTCCGGCACCTACCGGCTGGACGACACCGACCGCATCCTCGACGTCCTGCGCGCCAGCCTGCCGGTGCGCATCGACACCCTCACGCGCTACTGGGTCACGGTGCATCCCGCCACCTGAGCAAAATAACGCACCGCGGGTGGTCTACTTTTTTTCCTCGTCGGACAAACCAGGTGAAGCCACGTTTTTTCACCTTCACCACCCGAGGAAACACCATGTCCCATCGCCGTCTGCCGCGCCCGAGCCTGCTGGCCCTGGCCCTCGCCCATCTCGCTCTGGTGCCGGCACTGGCCACGCCGGCGTTCGCCGCCGAAACAGCCGGTGCCGCCAAAGCCGCCGTCCAGCGAAGCTACGACATCCCCGCCGGCCCGCTGGAAGCCGCCCTGAACCACTTCGGCCGCGAAGCCGGCATCACGCTCGGCTTCTCCACCGGCCTCACCGCCGGCCTGCGCAGTCCCGGCCTGCAGGGCAGCCACGACCTTGCCAGCGGCCTTGCCCGGCTGCTGCAAGGCACGGGACTGGCGGCGGAAGCACGCGGCGACGGCAGCTATACCTTGTACAGGCTGCCAGCGGCGCAGGGCGAGGTGACGCTGGCGCCGGTGGCGGTGACGGCGCAGCTTGCGCGCCCCGGCGACCTGCCCGAAGCCTATGCGGGCGGCCAGGTTGCACGTGGCGGGCGCCTGGGCCTGCTGGGTAATGTGGACGTGATGGACGCGCCGTTCAACATCACCAACTACACCTCTCAACTGATCGAAGATCAGCAGGCAAGCACGGTTCAGGATGTACTGTTGAACGAGCCCTCGGTTCGACAAAGCTCGCCATCGGGGGGGGCCATGTCGTACTACACCATTCGCGGTTTCGATGTCAGCACCAGCGAATTGGCGATCAACGGGCTCTATGGGATGGCGCCGAGCTTTAGCGGTCTTTCGGCGGAGTTCGCTGAAAGGGTGGAAGTCCTCAAGGGACCGAGCGCCCTGCTTTACGGCATGTCGCCTCTTGGTGCGGTAGGCGGCGCCGTCAATCTCATTCCCAAGCGGGCAGATGATCAGCCCTTGACACGCCTGACGCTGGGCGTGGAGTCGGACGCTTTGTGGCGTGGTCATGTGGACATGGGCCGGCGATTCGGCGCTGTCGGCGAATGGGGCCTGCGCTTCAACGGCAGTTACAACAACGGTGACGGCTACCTCGATGGCCAGAAGAAAGGCGGCCACCTTGGTGCCCTGGCACTGGACTATCGGGGCGAGCGTTTACGCATGTCGCTGGATGCCGTTCGCTCGCAGGAGAAGCAGCATGGTGGTGCGCCTCTGTGGGCCATTGTTGGCAATTGGGGCAGCGGCGCAAGTTGGCTGAGTTCGATGCCCGCTGCACCTGATGGCCGCACGAACATCCTGCCGGGCGCCCCTGAAACAAAAAGAACGACGGAAGCAGTGATCCTTGGCGGTGAATATGACTTCAACGACCGCTGGACGGGCTTCGCCAAACTGGGCGTGCAGCGCTACGAGGTCGAGGGGATCTGGCCTGGAACAGTTCTAAACGTACAAGCCAATGGCGATGGACTCCTGCTCACTCATATCCGTCCTATGGACATGCGAACCACCAGCGCCGAAACGGGCCTGCGGGGCCGATTCAAGACCGGTGCGGTCAGCCATGCCTTGGCCCTGAGCGCGTCGTATCTGAACCGGGACGGCAGCGACGCTTTCGGAATCATTCCCATTCAGCCGACCAACATCTATGAGCCGACGCCTATCCCTGCCTGGCCCGCTCCTCCAGCCCCTATGCTGAAAACCTCGGAGAGCACGCTCAGCGGCATTGCCCTGGCCGACACGATGGGCTTCATGGACGACCGCGTATTGCTGACTTTGGGTGTGCGGCGCCAGAACGTGAAGGCCGACAGCTTCGATGACAGCGGTGCAGTGACCTCAAGCTACGACGCGAGTGCCTGGTCGCCCATGGCGGGGCTGGTGGTCAAGCCGACCGACGGTTTATCACTCTATGCGAATTACATCCAAGGGCTGTCGGAGGGCACGACGGTCGGCAGTGGCTACCAGAACGCTGGTCAGGTCTTCCCGCCCTATAAGACCAAACAGATCGAGGTGGGCACCAAGTTGCAAACCGGCCGATTCACCAACACGATCAGCGTGTTCCAGATCGAAAAGCCCAGCACGCTGACCGACAACAGCACGTCGCCACTGCCCATGCTGCGCATGAACGGCGAGCAGCGCAACAGGGGTATCGAATGGACGATCTTCGGCGAACTGACACGCGGCCTGCGCGTGCTGGGCGGGGTGACCTACATGCAGGGCCGGCTGAGCAAGACGCAGGATGGATTGCAAGACGGCAATCAGGCGCCTGGCTCGTCGCCCTGGGCCGCCAATCTGGGCGTCGACTGGGACGTGCCCAGCTTGCCAGGTTTGGCGCTGAGCAGCCGGGTGATCCACACCGGCCGACAATACGTGGACAACGCCAACACGTTGAAACTGCCCTCATGGACGCGGCTGGACCTGGGTGCGCGTTATTCCACCCAACTGAGCGGCAAGCCGGTCGTGTTCCGCGCCAACGTGGCCAACGTGTTTAACCGCAATTACTGGCAAAGCGGTTTTTATAGCGGCTACGCCACCCTTGGCGCGCCGCGCGTCTTCCGGCTATCGGCTTCGGTGGATTTCTGATTCGTGATATCCGGCAGACAGTGTCGGCGGCGTCGAACCGCCGACATCCACACGCCGGTTTTCCAGCCGCATGCCGTCGATCCACTGAAATCGTCAGCGCCAGTGATCCAGGATGTGGAACCGGCCCTGCACCGGCAAACCCGCAGCCTCCAGCGCGGCAATGGCCCGCACGACGTGCTCGCAGCCCATGGAGCGGCAATCCGGCCACCATTCGCTTCAACGTGGACAAGGTGTTCGACAAATGGCGGGGGCAGCTTCGCCGGTGCAGTGGAGCAGGTGTGAATGGTTTGCCTGGCCCGTTCACAAGTGTTGGCCTGCATCCATGCGCTGGTGCAGGATGCGCACGACGTCGATGCAGCCATCGTCCAGCGTGCGAAAGAACAGTACATGTGCGCCCGTGAGCTGCTTGCGGTAGCCGTGGCGGATGTGGCTGGCGTCCTGGCCGCGTTGTCGGCGGCTGGCCAGCGCTTTGCAAGCGTCGCGGATGTTGCCGATGTAGCGCTCGGCCTGCTCGACGCCCCAATGCTCGGCGGTGTAGTCCCAGATGCCGGAGAGGTCAGCCACCGCCTTGCGGGAAAGCCGATAGCCGCTCATGCAGAGGCTTTCCGCCCGGCCTGGGCGCGTTTGGCCTGGATGAATTCGTCGAAGTCGAAGCCGGTCGCCGGGCCGCTGCGCTCGCCTTCTTCGAGCGCGTGGCGCAGGGCACTCAGACGCATTTCCTGCTCTTCGAGCAGGCGCAGCCCAGCACGCACGACTTCGCTGGCCGAGCCGTACCGGCCATGGGCAAGCTGCTGCTCAATGAAGCTGCCAAAGTGCTCTCCCAGCGAGATGGAGGTGTTCTTGGTCATGGCGTGTCTCCGGGTGGGATGGAATCTCATATTACCACCCAATCGTATTCATTGGTATTTCCTGCCTGTAAGTAAAGCAGCTTGTGGGTGCGTGCAGTGAGTATAGGGGGCCGTGTCGGCTATGCAGGCAAGGCGCAACGATTCATGTGCGCACGGTGTGGATCGGCTCGAAGCGCTCGATGCGCGCCAGCACCTCGGTCAGCGCATCCCTTGCCTTGGCCGTATCGAAGTCACCCTGAAGATTGAGCCAGCTTCGCGCATCCGTGTCGAAACAGGCAGCCAGCCGCAGCGCGGTGTCGGCGGTGATGGCGCGTTTGATCTGTTCATCCTTTGGCGCTCACCGGCAACGCACAATCGATCACGATAACGGCGACATGTGCTGCCTCTTCCTTGGTCAGAATCGACCGCAAGCGCTGTTCAAGTTCGGTTGCGCTGCGCGGTTTCTTGCCTGTCTGTGGCAGCGGCATGTTCTCGCCACCGAACCAGAACACCAGGTAGATGCCGCAACCGCCTGTGCCAGGATCGCGGATGTAGCGTCCGATGAGTTGCTCATGCACCGCGCGCCACAGATCAGGGTGGCGACGATGATCAGAAAGCGCGGCGTTTCGCGCAGCCGCTCGTGCAGCGTTGCCGATTCCGAGCGTTGGTAGGAAGAGGCCACGATTACATTACTGAGTAAATTTACTCAGTAATGTAATCGTTAATAATATTTATGCCTATCAATTGCTTGAATTCCGACAAAACAGGAGCGCTGCCAATCATGCATGGATATCGCGGTGCGCCCGCGCCATCTCGATGAAGGCGCGCAGGTAATCGATGTCGCCGTCCGCCTCGCGGTAGCCGAGGAAGATCTGCTTGTCCACGCCCTGCGGCCCCAGCTTCACCGGAACCACGCCGAAGCGTTCCGCATTTTCTTCCACCAGCCAGCGCGGCAGCGCGGCCACGCCGCGGCCGCTGGCGACCATCTGCAGCATGATGTCGGTGGTCTCGATGGGCTTGTGCCGCTTCGGCGAGATGCCCGCCGGGGTGAGGAAGCGGGTGTAGATGTCCAGCCGGTCCAGGCTCACCGGATAGGTGATCAGCGTTTCATCCGAGAGCTGTTCGGGGTCCACATGGCTGGCACTGGCCAGCGCATGCGCGCAGCCGACCACCAGCACCTGTTCGTAGTCGAACACCGGCTCGAAGACCAGCCCGTTCTTGTGCAGCGGGTCCGGCGTGACCAGCAGGTCGATCTCGTAGCCGAACAGCGCACCGATGCCGCCGAACTGGAATTTCTGCTTCACATCCACGTCCACCGCCGGCCACGCGGCCAGGTAGGGCGAGACGATCTTCAGCAGCCACTGGTAGCAGGGATGGCATTCCATGCCGATGCGCAGCGCGCCACGCTCACCCTGAGCGAACTGGCGCAGACGCTCTTCCGCCAGCACGAGCTGCGGCAGCAGGCGCTGGGCCACCGCCAGCAGGTACTCGCCGGCCTGCGTAGGCCGCAAGCTGCGCCCTTCGCGGTGCCAGATCGCGGTGCCGAGTTGATCTTCCAGCTTGCGCACGGTGTGGCTCAGCGCCGACTGGGTGACGTGCAGCTTCTCGGCGGCGGCGGTCAGCGAGCCGTACTGATCGACGGCGCAGACGATTTCCAGATGGGTGCGTTCCAGGATGGGCATGTCATTGCGTGAACAACATTAATCGATTAATGAAACAATACCATTTTTATTCATGAA
Source organism: Thauera butanivorans (assembly GCF_048398245.1). Classification (NCBI taxonomy): domain Bacteria; kingdom Pseudomonadati; phylum Pseudomonadota; class Betaproteobacteria; order Rhodocyclales; family Zoogloeaceae; genus Thauera; species Thauera butanivorans. Next base: position 2,510,432 of record NZ_CP183038.1, on the reverse strand, counting down.
CGAGGCGTCATAGGATTGGGCCACTACCAACCCGTATCCGCACTCCCATGGCACTCACACACAACCTCGGCTTTCCGCGCATCGGCGCAAAACGCGAACTGAAATTCGCCCTCGAATCCTACTGGAAGGGCGAATCGTCCCGCGACGAACTGAAGGCGACCGGCGCCAGCCTGCGCCAGCGCCACTGGAACGACCAGGCCGGCCTCGACCTGGTGCCGGTAGGCGATTTCTCGTTCTACGACCAGATCCTCGACACCAGCTTCATGCTCGGCAACCTGCCCGAGCGCGTGCAGGGCTTCCACGGCGACGTGCTGGACAACTACTTCCGCGTTGCCCGAGGCCGCTCTGCCCAGTCGGCGGAAGAACATGCCGATTGCTGCGGCGGCGTGGCCGCCGGCGAGATGACCAAGTGGTTCGACACCAACTACCACTACATCGTCCCGGAATTCACCGCCGCCACCGAGTTCCGCCTGGACGCCTCGCGCCTGCTGGAGCAACTCGCCGAAGCCAGGGCGCAGGGCGTGCGCACCAAGCCGGTGATCGTCGGCCCCGTCACCTATCTCGCCATCGGCAAGGCCAAGGACGACTCCGACCGCCTCGCGCTGCTGCCGCGCCTGCTGCCGGTGTATGCCGAGCTGCTGGAGACGCTGGCCGCGCAGGGCATCGAATGGGTGCAGATCGACGAGCCCATCCTGGTCACCGAGCTGGACGCTGACTGGCAGCATGCCTTCACCACCGCCTACCACCAGTTGAAGAGCTGCCGCGTCAAGCTGCTGCTGGCGACCTATTTCGGCCAGTTGGCGGAGAACCTGTACCTCGCCGCCAACCTGCCGGTGGCCGGGCTGCATGTGGATGCGATCAACGGGCGCGACGACGTGCTGCCGCTGATCGGCCTGCTGCCCTCGCACAAGGTGCTGTCGCTCGGCGTGATCAACGGCCGCAACATCTGGAAGACCGACCTGACTGCCGTGCTCGACTGGCTGGAACCCATCGCCGAGCGCCTTGGCGAACGCCTGTGGCTCGCGCCCTCGTGCTCGCTGCTGCACGTGCCGGTGGATCTCGCCAGCGAACAGAAGCTGGACCCCGAGCTGAAGTCCTGGCTCGCCTTCGCGCTGCAGAAGCTCGACGAGTTGAAGGTGCTCGCCACCGCGCTGCGCGAAGGCCGCGCGGCGGTAGCCGGCGAACTGGCGGCCAACAAGGCCGACCTGGACGCCCGCCGCGCATCGCCCCGGGTGCACAACCCCAAGGTGCGCAGCGCGGTGGCCTGCATCGTTCCCCACCTGGGCATGCGCGAAAGCAGCTACGCGCGGCGCACGCCCAAGCAGGCCGCGCTGCTCAAGCTGCCGAAGTTTCCCACCACCACCATCGGCTCCTTCCCGCAGACCGCGGAAATCCGCCAGGCACGCGCCGACTACAAGGCCGGACGCATCGGCGCCACGGCCTACCGCCAGGCCATGCAGGCGGAAATCGAGCGCAGCGTGCGCGAACAGGAAAAGCTGGGGCTGGACGTGCTGGTGCACGGCGAGGCCGAGCGCAACGACATGGTGGAATACTTCGGCGAGCAGCTCGACGGCTACGCCTTCAGCCAGTTCGGCTGGGTGCAGTCCTACGGCTCGCGCTGCGTCAAGCCGCCCATCCTGTTCGGCGACATCAGCCGCCCGCGGCCGATGACGGTGGAGTGGATCACCTACGCGCAGTCGCTTACCGGCAAGCCGATGAAGGGCATGCTGACCGGCCCGGTGACCATCCTCAACTGGTCCTTCGTGCGCGACGACCAGCCGCGTTCGGAATCGTGCAAGCAGCTTGCGCTGGCGATCCGCGAGGAAGTGCTGGACCTGGAAAAGGCCGGCGTGCGCGTGATCCAGATCGACGAGGCCGCGCTGCGCGAAGGCCTGCCGCTGCGCCGCGCGCAGTGGAAGGAATACCTCGACTGGGCGATCGAGTGCTTCCGCATCGCCGCCAACGGCGTGCGCGACGAAACGCAGATCCACACCCACATGTGCTATTCGGAGTTCAACGACATCATCGAGGCCATCGCCGGCATGGACGCCGACGTGATCACCATAGAGACCTCGCGCTCGGACATGGAGCTGCTCGACGCCTTCGACGACTTCAAGTACCCCAACGAGATCGGGCCCGGCGTGTACGACATCCATTCGCCGAACATCCCGAGCACCGCGCACATCGTCGACCTGATGAAGAAGGCGGCCGAGCGCATCCCCGCCGAGCGCCTGTGGGTCAATCCCGACTGCGGCCTGAAGACCCGCCAGTGGGGTGAAGTCATCCCGGCGCTGGCCAACATGGTGGAGGCAGCGAAGACCTTGCGCACCGCCGCCTGAGCAGGCACTTTCTGCCCGGCATGGCAGGGTCGAGGCCCTGCCCCAGCTCAGCAGCCCCCTGTCGCCATGCCACCAGGGGGCTGCTGGGTTCTGTTCTTTCAGCGTCGGCGACACGGGCCACATGTCCATGGACCGACAAGAGCTCAGGCTGATTCGGAAATCCTGAGCGTCCTGATCAGAAGCTCATGAAGGCTATCCACGGCCTTCGAGCCGCGCGAAGCCCTGCTCCGGTACACCGACACTTCCATCGGCTCCAGTGGCCCCAGCCCATGCGCACTGCCCAGGATTTCCAGATGGGGCGGTGCGCTGCAGCGGGTCAGCACGGCGACGGCCAGTCCGCTCTCGACGGCGGCGATCTGCCCGGCCAGGCTCGAGCTGTTGTAGACCACCCTGTAGCGGCGCCCCTGCAAACCCAATGAATTGATGGCGCTGCGCCTTGCAAGGCTGGTGTTCTCATAGACCGCGATGGGCAGCGGATCACGCCGCCACGCATCGAACTGGGGCGCTCCCACCCACACCATCGGTTCGTGAAACAGCAAGGTGCCGCGCCGGGCATGGTCCCGCGAAATCAGCGCCAGATCCAGGTCGCCCCTTTCGACGCGGGGAATCAGGGATGTCGACTGCTCGCAATCCAGCTCGATTTCCACGTTGCCGTGCCTGGGCGCAAAGCGCTTGAGGACAGGCGTCAGGTAGGTGGCGGCGTAATCGTCCGGAACCCCGAGTCGAACACGGCCTGCCAGCTCCTCGCCATGAAAGGCCGCCTGCGCCTCCGCGTGCAGATCGAGGATACGCCGTGCGTAACCCAGCAGGACTTGCCCGTCGGGCGTCAGCTGGTGCTGCCGCGGGCCGCGCACCAGCAGTTGCCGCCCCACCGCGGCCTCCAGCTTCTTGAGCTGCATGCTCGCCGCCGACTGCGAGCGATGCAGTTCCGGCGCGGCGCCGGACAACGAACCGGCATCCACCACCGCGACGAAGCACTTGAGCCAATCGACCTGCAGATCCGGGTAATTCATGGCGCCTTCATGTATTCGATTTACGGATGGTAGGTAGCAGAATTATGCGCTTTTCGTCATTTACTGTCTGGCGCATCCTTCCGGCCTGCATGCCCTTCCGGCCACGCCGGCCATCGCACGCAATCGATGTTTTCGCTCGGAACGGCGACAGCTACAGGTGAAGGAGACCGGACTTTGACAAGCAAGGCTGCAACGGCATACGCGCTTGATCGCCACGAGGTATGGCTTGGCTTCAAGCAGTTGCTGCCCATTTCCCTTTTCGTCGTCATCTTTGGCCTGGCATTCGGGCTTGCAGCCACGCAGTCGGGACTGGATGGCGCTTCGATCGTCATCATGAGCACGCTGGTCTTTGCCGGCGCTTCGCAGTTCGCCGCGCTGGACTTGTGGGGCGCGCAAGTGCCGTTGATCCCGCTGGCCATCACTGTCTTCGCCGTCAACGCCCGCCACCTGCTGATGGGGGCCACGCTTTATCCGTGGCTTCGCCATCTGCCGCCCGCAAGGCGCTACGGCGTGATGCTCGTCGTCACCGACGCCAGTTGGGCCATGTCCATACAAGCATTCGGCCGTGGCGAATCGGGCATGGGGCTGTTGCTGGGCGGCGGCATTGCCCTCTGGCTGGCCTGGATACTGGGCTCCTGGCTGGGCCTCCATTTCGGCAATGCCATTCATGACCCGGTGAGCCTGGGGCTGGACATGGTGATGGGCTGTTTCATGCTGGCGATGGCGATCAGCGGGCCGAAGAACCTGCGCATGTTCGCGATATGGACGGCGGCGGCCTGCTCGTCCCTGCTGGCCTACTGGTATCTGCCGGAAAACAGCCATGTCGTCGTGGGCGCATTGGCGGGCGGCGTGCTGGGCGCAGTCTGGATGGAGAAAAAGCCGTGAGCATCGAAACGTCGGCCATCGGCACGCTGATCATCATTCTGGTCATGGCGGGGGTGACGCTGGCCACCCGCTGGGGCGGGATTTTCGTCATGTCCTTCGTCCCCATCGGCCGCAGGGTCCAACAGTTCATCGGCGCCATGTCCGGCTCGGTACTGGTGGCGCTTCTGGCACCACTGGCGGTGAATGGCGACGGTGGCGCGCGGCTGGCGCTGCTGGCCACCGCCGCCACGATGTTGCTGCTGAAGAAGCCCCTGCCCGCGATTGCTGCCGGCATCGCCACGGCGGCCTTGTCCAGGCAGCTTTTGTAGGAGCACCGCGACGGCGATCGCGCTGTTCGAACTTGCCGCAGCGCCCTTGCCGATCCTTTCCGTCGCCTGGAATGCTTGCCCGGCAGGAAAGCGAGGCCGAAAATCTCCTTGTCCGCATCGGGCAAGACTCGGAAACGCGCTACACCTGCATTCCAAGGAGACACACGATGTCCTCCACGAACCATGACTCCCGGCCCGGGCAGATGCTCCCGAACCTGCCGGAACGCATGCGCGCGATGGTGCTCGAACGTCCTTTCGAGCCCTTGAAGGCCGTCGAACTGCCGCGCCCCGTGCCGCAGGCCGGCCAGGTTCTGCTCGAAGTCGAAGCCTGCGGCGTCTGCCGCACCGATCTGCACCTGATCGACGGCGAACTGCCCGACCCCGTACTGCCGATGATTCCCGGCCACGAGATCGTCGGCCGCGTGGCCGCCATCGGCAGCGGCGTGCAGGGCATCCGCCTCGGCCAGCGCATGGGCGTGCCCTGGCTGGGCTGGACCTGCGGCCACTGCAGCTACTGCGGCAGCCAGCGCGAGAACCTGTGCGACGAAGCCCGCTTCACCGGCTATCAGATCCACGGCGGCTATGCGCAATTCACCCTGGCCGACGCGCGCTACTGCTTTGCGCTCGACGATACGATCGATGCCGCCGCGGCCGCGCCGCTGCTGTGCGCCGGCCTGATCGGCTACCGGGCGCTGGCGATGGCCGGCGACGCGCGGCGGCTGGGCATCTACGGCTTCGGCGCGGCCGCACACATCATCTGCCAGGTCGCCGTCTGGCAGGGGCGCGAAGTCCATGCCTTCACCCGCCGCGACGACGCAGCCAGCCGCGACTTTGCGCGGACGCTCGGCGCCTGCTGGGCCGGCGCGTCGGACGAGTTGCCGCCGCAGCCGCTGGACGCCGCGCTCATCTTCGCCCCGGCGGGCGAACTGGTGCCGGCCGCGCTGCGGGCACTGGGCAAGGGCGGCAGCGTGGTCTGCGCGGGCATCCACATGAGCGACATCCCCTCCTTTCCCTACGACATCCTGTGGGGCGAACGCCGCATCATGTCGGTCGCCAACCTGACCCGGCGCGACGGCGACGAATTCCTCGCCCTCGCCGCCCGTGTGCCGGTGCGCACCGAAGTGACACGCTTCGCGCTGGCCGACGCCAACGACGCCCTCGAGCGGCTGCGCCGCGGCGCGCTGCAGGGCGCGGCGGTGCTGATTCCCTGAAGCCGCTCCGGCCAGGCTTGCCGTTCTCCATCAACTGTTTAAAATTACAGCCATCCACAAGGAGGCTGTAATGAACGCCCGCAGCGAAAACCTCACCGCCCGCCAGCAGGAAATTCTCGATTTCATCCGCGCCACCGTCGAAGGCGAAGGCCGCCCTCCCACCCGCGCCGAAGTCTGCACCGCCTTCGGCTTCCGCTCGCCCAATGCGGCCGAAACCCATCTGCGCGCGCTCGCCGCCAAGGGCGCCATCCTGCTGGAAGAAGGCCGCGCGCGCGGCATCCGCCTGGCCGAAGCGCTGGGCCTGCCGCTGGTCGGCCGCGTTGCCGCCGGCAGCCCGATCCTGGCGGCGGAGCACGTCGAAACCCGGCTCCAGCTCGACCCCGCATTGTTCTCGCCGCGCGCCGACTACCTGCTGCGCGTGCGCGGCATGAGCATGCGCGACGCCGGCATCCTCGACGGCGACCTGATCGCCGTGCATCGCAGCCCCGAGGCGCGCAACGGCCAGATCGTCGTCGCCCGGCTGGAAGACGAAGTCACCGTCAAGACGCTGCAGCGCGAGGGGCCGCTGGTCGAGCTGCTGCCCGCCAACCCCGACTTTGAACCCATCGTCGTCGACACCCGGCGCGATCCGCTGGCCATCGAAGGCGTCATGGTCGGCCTGATCCGCCAGGATCACTGAGTTTTCCCCGTCCTGTCCGCGCCTGCCGCGCATCGACGAATCACGCGGAGCACGCCGTGGCCCAGTTGCTCGAGAACCTGCCCGCCGGCCTCGTCTGGCAGGGCTCGCATCTGGCGCGGCCGCCCGGCGGCATCCTGCCCACCGGCTTCCCTGTGCTCGATGCGGAGTTGCCCGGCGGCGGCTGGCCGGCCGGCGCACTGATCGAACTGCTGGCCGAACACCCCGGCGTGGGCGAACTGTCCCTGCTGCTGCCGCTGATGCGCAAGGCCGGCGCCGAACGCTGGATCGCCTGCATCGCGCCGCCCTTGCTGCCCTACGCACCGGCGCTGGCCGCTGCCGGCGTGCCGCTGCAGCGCCTGCTGCTGATCCAGCCTGCCAGCGCGGCAGAAGCCTTGTGGGCCGCCCGCCAGGCGACGGCCAGCGGCGCCTGCGCCCTGGTGCTGGCCTGGCTTGCGCGGCCCGACACCGCAGCGCTGCGCCGCCTGCAACTGGCTGCCGAAGAAAGCGCCACGCCGCTGTTCCTGTTCCGCACGCGCGACATGGCCCGCCACGCCTCGCCCGCGCCGTTGCGCCTGGCCCTGGCGCCCACGACCGGGGGGCTGCGCATCGACATCCTGAAACGGCGCGGCCCGCCTGCAGCGCGCCCTGTGCTGCTGAGCTGGCGCGACGACACCGCCGCGACGAACGACGCCTGCGCCGGCACGGCACGGCGCCTCGCCCTCGTCGGCTGAACAAGCATGCCGTGGCTCGCGATCAAGCTGCCGGAGCTGCCGCTGCAGGTCTTCACCCGCGGCCTGGCCGACGAGGACACGCCGCTCGGCGTGATCGACAGCGGCCGCCGTAACCGCATCCTCGCCGCCAACGGCGCCGCCCGCGCCCAGGGCGTCTTTGCCGGCCAGGCCTTGTCGGCCGCACGGGCCATGGCGCCGGCGCTGCAGCTGCAAGCTCGCCAGACCGCGCGCGAAGCCGCCCTGCTGGCCGAAATCGCCTGCTGGGCCGGGCGCTTCACGCCGCGTATCAGCCTTGCTCCGCCCGACGCCGTGCTGCTCGAGATCGGTGCCAGCCTGCGCCTGTTCGGCGGTATGGACGCGATCCGCCAGCAGGCTCGCGAAGGCCTGCTGCAGCTCGGCATCGAAGCCCGCCTCGCCTGCGCCCCCACGCCGCTGGCCGCCTGCTGGTTCGCCGCCTGCGGACAGGACCCCGCGGCCGGCATCGACTGGCGCGAGGCGCTGGACGGCCTGCCGCTGTCCGTCCTCGGCAGCGGCACGGACGGCGCCCCTGCTCTCCCTCAAATGCTCGCTCATGCCACCACGGCCTGTTCCGCCAGCACGCTCGAGCTGCTCGACGGCCTCGGCGCCCGCAGCATCGGCGTGGTACGTGCATTGCCCGCAGCAGGCCTGGCCCGTCGCCAGGCCCAGGCCGTCGGCCTGCTGATCGCCCGCGCCCGCGGCGAACAGCCCGACCCTCGCCCCTGGTTCGAGCCGCCCGCGCGCTTCTCGCACGAACTGGCGCTGCCGGCGCCGACCCATCACAGCGAAACCCTGCTGTTCGCCGCCCGCCGATTGTTCGCCAGCCTGTCGGCCTGGCTGCAGGCCAGGCATGCGGGCATCGACCATTGCCGCCTGTCGCTGGTCCATGAAGGCAGCGGGGAAACGCCGCTGGACATCGTGCTTGGCCATCCTTCGGACGACGCGGATCATCTCGCCCTGATCACGCGCGAACGCCTGGGCATGCAGGTGCTGCCTGCCGAGATCTGCATCCTGCGCCTGGAAGCCGAGCACCCGCTCGACCGCGGTGCGCATGCCACCGACCTGTTCGGCTCTCCCGGCCAGGCCCGGAACGAAGCGCTGCAGTTGCTCGACCGCCTGCGCGCACGGCTCGGCGACGGCGCCGTGCGCCGCCTCGCGCCACTCGCCGACCACCGCCCGGAAGCCGCCTGGCAAGTCTGCGGGGAGCGGTCCCGAAGCAGCCAGGCAAAGCCTTCTCCGAGCCGAAACTTGCGCCCCCTGTGGCTGCTCCCCGCGCCGCGAGCGATCGACCTTCGGCAATACGCGCTGATCGGCGACGCCGAACGCATCGAAAGCGGCTGGTGGGACGAAGGCGACATCCGCCGCGACTACTACCTCGCCCGCCGTGCCGACGGCAGCCTGTGCTGGGTTTTCCATGATCTCGCCTCGCCGGGCGGCTGGTTCCTGCACGGCTGCTTCGGCTGACGCGGCCGCCGCGCCGGGAAGCGCCTTGCGAACGTAGTACACTCCCCCGGCACATTTTTCCCGGCCTGCCGGACAACAACAGACATGCCATCCTCCTCTTCCCCCCACTCTCCCGACATACCTGCCGAACTGCCGGGCGACGCCGCCCGCCGCCGTGCAAAACGGAGCCTGCTCGCCTTCATCATCGCGCTGCCGATCTCGTGGTGGCTGTTCAGCCGGCTCGAACCGATCTGGGACCGGATCCTGCCGCTCGAAGGCCTGCCTTTCATGGCCGCGGCCACGCTGCTCGGCGCGGCGCTGGCGATCGCGCCGCTGGCGGCCGCCATCGGCTTCCTGCTGGCGGTCTGGTTCGGCGTGGACAGCGTCTACCTGCCCAGGCGCACGACCGGCGCCGCGCTCGACAAACCCATCGTCGCAGTCGGCCTGCTGGTGTGGTTCTCGCCCGCGCTGGCCGCCATTGCCGCCGCCGGGCGCGGCCTGTACGAGGGCCGCATCCACTTCGTGCGGCCGCCGCGCGACTACTTCCTCGCCACCGATCCGATCGCCTTCTGGCAGGGCGTGGGTTTCTGGCTGATCATGGCCGTGCTGTTCGGTTTCCTCGCCTGGCGCTACTGGCGCCCGCGCCTGTTCCCCCGCAGCGCGGCGCAAGATTGAAGCCCACCCCCGCCCGTCCCACCTCGCCGGCAACACCGGCGGCCGCAGCTCTGCCGGCAGCGCCCATCATCCGCCAGTTGCTGCACCACGCCTGGCCGGTGCTGGTCGCGCAGTTGCTGTCGATGTCCATGATGGTCGCCGACACGCTGATCGCCGGCCGCTACGGCACGGCCGACCTCGCCGCGGTCGCGGTCGGCAGCGGGCTGTACATCTCGGTGGTGATGCTGCTGGTCGGCATCCTGCAGGCGGTGGCGCCGACGATCGCCCACCATGTCGGCGCCGGGCGCAGCGGTGCGATCGGGCCGGCTCTGCAGCAGGGCTTCTGGCTGGCGCTGATGCTGGCCGTGCCGGGCTGCCTGGTGCTCGGCCAGCCGGATGCCCTGCTCCGGTTCGCCCGCGTGCCGCCCGAGATTGCCGAAGGCGCCGGTGCCTACCTGCGGGCCACCGCCTTCGGCCTGCCGGCGGTACTGCTCTATCGCACTTTCTACGCCTTCAACAACGCGGTCGGCCGACCGCGGGTGCTGATGGTCATCAGCTTCATCGCCGTCTGCGTGCATGTGCCGCTCGCCTGGGCGCTGACCCACGGCCTGTTCGGCTTCGCCGGCCTGTCCGCGCTCGGCGGCACCGGCTGCGGCATCTCGACCGCCATCGTCAGTTGGCTGGGGCTGGGCTGCGGGCTGCTGCACCTGCTGCGCAGCCCGGCCTACCGCCAGTACGCGATCTTCTCGCACTGGCAGGCGCCCCGCCCGCGCGAGATCGGCTCGCTGCTGCGCCTGGGCGTGCCGATGGGTTTTTCCACCTTCATCGAGATCACTTCCTTCACGCTGATCGCGCTGTTCGCCGCCCGCCTCGGCTCCGAAGCGGTGGCCGGCCATCGGGTGGTCGCCAACCTGTCGGCGCTGGTCTACATGCTGCCGCTGGCGATGTCGATCGCCACCCTGGTGCTGGTCGGTCAGGCCGCCGGCGCACACGACTGGGCACGCGCGCGCGCAACGGTGAAAGTCAGCCTGTGGCTGACGTCCGGCTTCGCCACGCTGGTCGGCATCGGCCTGTGGCTGCTGCGCGAGCCGGTGATCGGCCTGTCATCGACCGATCCGGCGGTACGCGCGGTGGCGCTCGGCCTGATCGTCTACATCTGCATCTATCAACTGACCGACGCGATCCAGACCGTGGCCGCGCATGCCTTGCGCGGCTTCAAGGTCACGCTGCTGCCGATGCTGCTGCACACCCTGTGTTTCTGGGGCGTCGGCCTGGGCGGCGGCTACTGGGCCACTTACCACGCCTTCGGCCGCGAGACGGCGCCCAGCGTCGCCGGCTTCTGGGAGGCCAGCGTGGCGGCGACCGTGCTGGCCACCGCACTGTTCGGCTGGCTGCTGGCGCGGGTGATGGAACGTCAGCGCATCTCGAACAATTCCTGATGAAAGGCTCCCGGGGGGAGCCCGTGAGCCAGCAGATCGGCACGCAAGGCCCGGCCGAACGCCGAAGGGCCGCAGAACCAGACGCTGGCATCCTTCCAGCCGGGCACGGTGCGGCGCAGGCGCTCACCATCCAGCCGGCCCTCGCCATCGCCTATCAGCAGGTGCAGCCTGACACCGGCGGCCCCGGCCGCTTCGGCCAGAATCTCGCGAGCCTGCGGCGCCAGCACGGTCGTGGGGTGAAACAGGTCGACCTGGCGGCTTTCAGCGGGGTGCCCGGCAAGATACTGCAGACGGGCCAGGAAAGGCGTGATGCCGATGCCTGCGCCGATCCAGATCTGGCGCCGCTGGTCCGAGAAAGTGAAGCAGCCATAAGGCCCTTCGACCGTCACCGGGTCGCCGATCTTCAGGCGCTCCGGCAGGCGCCTGGTGTGGTCGCCCAGCCCCTTGGTGACGAAGGTGATCTGCCGCTTGCCGGGGTCCCATGCCGACGCGATGGTATAGGGGTGAGCGCCTTCGCGGGGATCCGAAGTGACGAAGGCGAACTGGCCGCTCTGGTGCCCCTTCCACCCTTCGTCGAGCTGGATGCGCGTGACCAGGGTTTGCATTTCGGGGTAATGGATCAGTTCCTCGATGCGCCCGCCCACCTGGCGCTTGCGGCCGATGCGGCCGGCCAGGCTGATACAGGCGGCCAGGCTGCCTGCGGCCATCAGCAGCGCCATGGCGATGCCGATCGGCTGGGTCCAGTATTCGTGCTTGATCAGGATGACGCTGTGGAAGACCAGCAACAGGTAGCCGGCGGCCAGCAGCGTGTGGAGCCTGGCGAACAGGCGGTAGGGAAAGCGCTTGATCAGCGCCAGCACGATCAGGACCGCGACCGCGTAGAAAGTCCATTCGCCGACGGTTTCGGCCAGCCCGCGCTGGGTGCGCAACAGCGCCTCGATGCCTTCGTATGCCTGCCCGCCGCCCTTGCCCGGCTTGACCAGCCAGCCCCAAGCGACGGCCCACTTGGTGCCCTTGGCGAACAGCCAATGGACGGTGCCGGCCACCAGCGCGGTGATGCCGAGCCATTTGTGCAGGCGGTACATCTTGTCCAGGCCGTCGAACATCGGCTCCAGGCGCACCGGGCGCAGCGCCAGGACCATGGCGACGCTCATGGCCCCCATGGCGATGACGCCGGAGTACTGCACGAATACCTTGCGGAACGGAAAATAGCCGAAAGGCTGGGGCAGGAAAGTATCCGCCATCAGCCACAGCACGCTCAGCCCACCCAGCAAAACCACGAGACCTGTCTTGATCGGTTTCATCGCCGTACGCCTCCCGCCGTACTTTTTCGATTGACGATGCCCAAGTTTCGCCCGGCCTGCCTGAACGCAGCCTGAATCCGCCTGGCTCGCACCGACGTGGAGCCGGGGCCTGCCGGCCGGGAACTGCGGGAATCCAGCGCCGGCAGGGATGATCCTGCTTCTGCAGCCGAGCGCTCAGGCAGCCCGGCCCAGCCAGCCCCTGCGCAGCTTCAGCGCTCCGGCGGAAGCCTTTTCCGCAGGCTTCAGGCTGATCTTGTCGACGACGGGCTCGCCCAGCACGACGCTGAACACCATCAGCTCGTCGCGGCGGAAGGCGTGGATCTCCACCTCATCGCCAGGCTGGCGCCGCGCGAGCATGTCGTCGAGCGCCTTGCCGCTGCCCAGTTTCAGGCCGTCGAGCGCGATCAGCACGTCGCCGGCCGACAGCCCGGCCGCCTGTGCCGCACCGCCGTCATGGACGCTGGCAAGCCTGCATTCGCCATTGCCGGCCGCCAGCTTGACGCCGAGCGAAGGTGCGGCGGTCGTCGGCTCGGCCTGCCAGTCGATGCCGAAGCCTTTCAACAGCCGCGCCAGCGGCAGATCGTCCGTGCCTTCGACCGTCTTCTTCAGCCAGCGCGCCAGCTTCGGTCCCAGCGTGCCGCCGCCGGTTTCGCGCACCGCGTCGAAGACGCCTTCTTCCGCCACCCCCAGCCCGGTCTGGCCGTGGCGCTGCCACAGCAGGCGCATCACGTCGTCCAGGCTGCTTCGTCCGTCGCTGCCGGCACGCAGCTGCAGGTCGAGCGCGAGCGCGATCAGCGCGCCCTTGGCGTAATAGCTGACGATGGCGTTGGGCGCGTTCTCGTCCTGGCGGTAATACTTGGTCCACGCATCGAAGGACGACTCCGCCACGCTCTGCTTGCTCCGCCCGCTGCCGCGCAGCACGGCGGAAACGGTCTTGCCGAGCAGACCGAGGTAATCGTCGGGCGCGATCACGCCGCTGCGCACCAGCGCGAGGTCGTCGTAGTAGGAGGTGAAGCCTTCGAAGGCCCACAGCAGGCGGGTGTAGTTTTCCTGGGTCAGATCGTAAGGCGTGAAGGCCGCCGGCTTGATGCGCTTGACGTTCCAGCTGTGGAAATACTCGTGGCTGCACAGGCCGAGGAAGCTCTTGTAGCCGTCGGGCAGGCCTTCCATGCCCTTCCACGGCAGCTCGGCGCGGCTGCACAGCAGCGCGGTCGAGGCGCGGTGCTCCAGCCCGCCATAGCCCTCGCCCACCACCATGGTCAGGAAGGCGTAGTAGTCCATCGGCGGCGGCGCGCCGAACAGCGCGATCTGCCATTCGCAGACGCGGCGCAAGTCCTCGCACAGGCGTTCGAGATCGCAGTCGTGGCGGCCGGTCAGCACGATGTCGTGGGTCACGCCGGCGGCGTCGAAATGGCCGAGGGTGAAACTGCCCATCTCGACCGGATGGTCGATCAGCTCGTCGTAATCGGCGGCGCGATACCAGCCGAAACCATAGGGCCGCGCCGCGCCGGCCACGCCGCGTGCGAGCGGCAGCGCGGTGGCGACCTTCCAGTCGCGGTACTCGGCGCCGTCCGGCCGCTCGATGTCGACCAGGCAGGGACGATCGCTGCGTCCTTCCACCGCCAGGAACACGCTGGTGCCGTTGAAGAAGCCGTGGGTGCCGTCCAGGTGGGCAGCGCGTACCGACAGATCCCAGGCATAGACTTCGTAATACAGGCTGAGCACGCCGCCGTCCGGCACCGGCGCGGCGCGCCAGCTGTGCTTGTCGAGTTTGTCGATCGGCCAGGCTTCGCCATCCAGTTCGGCGCGCAGCGTGACGATGTTGCGTGCGAACTCGCGGATCATGTAGCTGCCCGGAATCCACGCCGGCAGGCGGAAGACCTGCCCGGCCGGATCGGGATCGCGGACAGTGCAGCTCACATGGAAAAGATGGGCGCCGGGATTGGCGGGGCGGATACGGTATTCGACGGCAGGCAAGGCGGGAGGCATCGTGTCGCGGGTCCGGTTGGCAACGGGGATTGGCACGGGCTTCAAGCCCTCGTGCCGGAAGTCCTGTATTTACCACCCCGCACCGCCCGCGTCGACCCGGGCTGCCGCAGCGCAATGCGCAGCGCCATCCGTGCCCGGCGCTCCGGTTGCGTGGCGGCTCAGCCGCCGGCCCGGCGCCGCTTCAGCAGCAGGCCGCTTTCGAGGTGAAGGGTATAGGGAAACTGGTCGAACACCGCCGCCGCCGCGATCTCGTGCGTATCGTGCAGCGCGGCGACGTTGTCGCGCAGCGTGGCCGGATTGCACGACACGTACAGGATGCGCTCGAAGCCGCGGGCGAGTTCGACCGTGGCCGCGTCCAGCCCGCTGCGCGGCGGATCGACGAACAGCGTCGAAAAGCGATAGCCGCCGAGGTCGATTTCCTTCATGCGGCGGTATTCCCGCCCGCCGGCCAGCGCGTCGCTGATCTCGTCGCTCGACATCCGCACCATCGTGACGTTGCCGATGCCGTTGGCCTCGAGGTTGTAGTTTGCCGCGCGCACCGAGGACTTGCTGACCTCGGTCGCCAGCACCTTGCCGAAGGCCGGCGCCAGCGCCACGGTGAAGTTGCCGTTGCCGCAGTACAGCTCCAGCAGGTCGCCGCCGGCATCGGCCGCCTGGCGGCGGGCCCAGCCCAGCATCTGCCGGTTGACGCCGGCATTGGGCTGGGTGAAGCTGCCTTCGATCTGCTGGTAGCGCAGCGTGCGGCCGTCGAGTTCGAAGGATTCCAGCAGCCAGTCGCGGCCGAGCACGATCTTCTGCTTGCGGCTGCGGCCGATGAGCTGCACGCCGAAGCGGTCCGCCAATGCCTGCGCGGCCGCGCTCCAGTCCTCGCCGAGCGGGCGGTGGTAGATCAGGCACACCATCAGTTCGCCGCTGTGCGTGGCGAGGAATTCGACCTGGAACAGCTTGCGCTTGAGCACTTCGCAATCCTGCAAGGCATCGCGCAGGCGCGGCATCAATTCGCAGACCGGCTGGACCGCAGCGGGAAAATCATCGATCAGCACGACTTTCTTGTCGCCGCCGCCGGCCTCGAACATCGCGTAGTCGATGCGCCCGCCGTGGTGCCAGATGCGGAACTCCGCGCGCATGCGGTAGTGCAGCGGCGCCGAGCGGAAGACTTCGGGCTCGGGCAGGCCGAAATCGGCGAAATCCCGCTTAAAGGCGGCGAGCTTGCCGGCCAGTTGAGATTCGTATTGGGCGGGGTCGATGCGGTCGGACGGCATGGCAGGCAAGGCGGTAGTGGAGACGGAAGCCGGAGGGCGCAAGAGTATACGACGGCCATGGACGGGAAAGGCGGACGAGAAAGACCCCCACGCTCATCTGAACTGCACCCCAGGAGGCTTTTTCGTCCTGGGGCGGCCCGGCGACGAAAAAATCTATGGTCAGCCCGATTTTCGCAAGGCAGAGGAGTTCAGGCGTAAATTGGGCTTGCGCAAATCTATTCGGAGTCGTGTTGGGGAGGGGACTCCCCGCTCCTTGATGAGAGCCGCGCCTGGCAATCCTCAAAAGCCCCTCAGCGTGTGATCGCTGTTTTTTATGTCAGGTTCGTTGCCAGGCCGTTGAGCCGTTTACGTCATCACGTGATCTACCGTCGCAAAACCCGGTGGGTGACTACAGGTTCATTGGTGGCGCGAGTCATCAGCCTGCTGCCACAGGCTGGCGACACTGATAGTGCGTTCCGTTGGCGAGGATGGCCCAGGCGATCCTCGCCAATTTATTGGCCAGTGCGCAGGCGACGACATTCGAGTGGCGTCGGGTGAGCATGGCGCGGGTCCATTGGCCCAAGGCGTCGGTGCGCTTCTGAATGCGTTGCATCAACGCGCGAGCGCACTGCACGAGGAGCCGTCGCAGGTTCTTGTCCCCGCGTTTGCTGATGCCCAACAGCGTGGGCTTGCCGCCGGTGCTGTACTGGCGCGGCACCAGCCCGACGGAGGCGGCGAACTGGCGCGCGTTGGCGAACTGCCTGGCATCGCCCAGCTCGGTGGCGAGCACGCTGGCCGTGATCGGCCCGATGCCGGGAATTTCCAGCAACCGCTGGCCGCGATCGTCCTCGCGCAGTTGTTGCGTCAGTTCCTGCTCGACCTGCTTGATCTGCTCGTCCAGATACTTGAAGTGGGCACGCAGCCGCTCGATGAGTGCGATCAGGCGCGGCGGCAGTTGTGTCTCGTGCTCGGCCAGCACCGCCGGCAGGCGCTTGATGATGGCTGCGCCCTTGGGCAAACCGATGCCGAACTCCAGCAGGAAGGCGTGAATCTGGTTCGTCGTGGACGTGCGTTCGCGTACCAGGGCTTCACGTACCCGGTGCAGCGCCGAGATGGTCTGCTGGGTCTCGGTGCGCGGACGCACGAAGCGCATGCTCGGCCGACTCGCCGCCTCGCAGATCGCCTGGGCGTCGGCGAAGTCATTCTTGTTGCCTTGCACGAAGGGCTTGACGAACTGCGGCGAGATCAGCCGCGTCTCATGTCCCATGCCGCCCAACCGACGCGCGATCCAGTGCGCACCGGCGCACGCTTCCATCACGACGCGGCAGGCGGGAAAGTTGCCCAGCATCGTCAGCATCTGGCTGCGCGACACCTTCTTGCGGAATACCATCCGCCCCTTCTCGTCCTGAGCATGAAGGTGGAAGCAGTGCTTGCCCAGGTCGATCCCGATCAACGTCACCGCATTCATGATAATGGCCTCCGAAAAGAACAATCCCCGTTCAGCGTAGCCGCTGAGCGGGGATCGGGCTGACCATCTCATTAGCCCCGGAACGGATTCCGGGGCGCAAGTGCCGACGACCGAGGAGATGGGGAGAGGC
The DNA here is from genome assembly GCF_048398245.1 of Thauera butanivorans. Lineage (NCBI taxonomy): Bacteria > Pseudomonadati > Pseudomonadota > Betaproteobacteria > Rhodocyclales > Zoogloeaceae > Thauera > Thauera butanivorans. The sequence goes on along the minus strand of NZ_CP183038.1, from coordinate 2,493,580 downwards.
CATCAGCATGAAAAGGACGGGGCCGCGATCAGGCCCGGGAGCGGCCCCGGAGCGTCATTCGCCGGTGCCATCCGCTGCGGGCACCGGGCGCCCCGCGCCCATGCATTTCTGCATCTTGCCCAACACTTGGAGCACCAGATCGCTTTCCGGCATGACCCGGCACGCCAGCACCACGCCCGCCGCCAGTTCGTCGGCGCCGACGTGCTGGCGGCTCATCGCCCGGCAGCGGTAGCGCCCCGCGGTGATGCGGATCTTGCACACGCCGCAGCCGCCGCCCCGGCAGCCCAGCGGAATGCCGCGCCGGCCGAGCCGCGCCATGCCGTCGAGCACCGATTCGTCGCTGCCGCAGGCATAGTGCTCGCCGGTGCCGGCGATCTCGACGTCGTGCCTCACGCGTGCCGGCCCCGCCGCGCTCACGCCGCGCCGTCCGCCGCCCGCAGCGCCCGCGCGCGCACTTCGTCGGCGCGCAGCTCGCTCGCCGGACGGCCGCCGATCGCCCAGTCCTCCGGATGCACGCGGGTGCAGCTACCCCTGACCAGCGCCCGCTCCACGCCCAGGATATCGACGAGCAGCGTGGTGAAGCCGGCGAGCAGGCGCTGGCGCTCTTCCAGCGGCCGGCCTTCGAGGACGATGAAGTGGAACACCGGCGCATGCGGCCCGTCGTCGCCGACCAACTCGCCGGCGACCAGGACGTGCGCCGGCGCGTGCCGCGTGATGAAGGCCCGCACCCGCTCCAGCGGCGCGCGCAGCACCTCGCAGTAGAGCGCGCAGGCGGCCTTCAGCAGCGCCGCTTCCTGCTGCGGCGTCGCCCGTCCTTCGACCAGGTGGAAATTGACGACCGGCATGTGAATCTCCTTGTCAGGCAGGTCCCGACCCCGGGGCTCAAGGCAGTCCGCGCCGCCGTCCGGCGTCGAGCATGAAGGTGCTGCCGGTCATCGCGTCGGCTTCGGGGTCGAGCAGCAGGGCCACCGCCCAGGCCACCTGCGCCGGCGTCGTGAACGCGCCGATCGAGGATTCGGCGCGCATCTGCGCCATCACGTCCTCGACGGTGATGCCGCGCAGCACGGCACGGTCGGCGGCGACGCGGTGCAGGCGTCCGGTGTCGGCCGGCCCGGGCGCGATCAGGTGGGCGGTGACGCCGGCCGCGCCGTGGGCGAGGCTCAATTGCCGCATCAGGTTGCCCAGCGCCGCGTTGGCGATGCCTGCGGCGGCGGCGTAGGCGGTCGGCTCCAGCCCGTAATGCCCGCCGATCGCGACCAGCCGCGAACCCCGCACCAGCCGCGGCTCGACCGCGCGCACCAGCCGCAGCATGCCGCCCACCTTGATGTTGACCGCATCCACGACCGCCGCCGCCGGTACCAAGGCGATGCCGCCGGCCACGGCGACGCCGGGGCCATGCACCACCATCCGCACCGGACGGTCGACGCTGGCGGCGATCTGCGCGATGGCTTCGTCGGCGGCGATGTCGGCGACGCAGGCGCGCACCCGCGGGTGGCGCGCGCGCAGCGCGTCGAGCGCGGCCGCGGTGCGCGACACCGCCACCACGCCCAGTCCGCGATCGCACAGGCGCGCGACGATGTGCTGGCCGAAGGCGCCGGTCGCGCCGACCACCACCGCGAGTTCGGACGGCTCACCGGACATCAGGCCACGCCCTCCAGTCCGCGCGCCTTGGCCATGGTCATGGCGGTATCCATGATCATGTCCTCCTGGCCGCCGATCATCTTCTTGCGCCCGAGTTCGACGAGGATGTCGCGCGCGGACACCCCGGTGCGCTCGGCCGCGCGCCTGGCATGCAGCAGGAAGGTCGAATACACCCCGGCGAAGCCCAGCGTCAGCGACTCGCGGTCGACCCGCACCAGGTGGTCCATCATCGGCACGATGATGTCCTCGGCGGCATCCATCAGCTTGAACAGGTCCACGCCGGTCTCCATGCCCATGCGCTCGCACACCGCGGCGAACACCTCCAGCGGCGTGTTACCCGCGCCCGCGCCCAGCCCGGCCACCGAGCCGTCGATGCGGGTGGCGCCGGCCTCGATCGCCGCGATCGAGTTGGCGATGCCCATGCCCAGGTTGTGATGGCCGTGGAAGCCGATCTCGGTCGCCGGGTCGAGCGCCTCGCGCAACGCGGCGACGCGCGCGCGTACGTCCTCCGGCAGCATGTAGCCGGCCGAGTCGGTGACGTACACCGTGTGGGCGCCATAGGACTCCATCAGCTTGCCCTGCGCGGCGATGCCGGCCGGGTCGTTGAGGTGGGCCATCATCAGGAAGCCGGTGGTGTCCATGCCGAGCTTGCGCGCGAAGGCGATGTGCTGCGGCGAGGTGTCGGCCTCGGTGCAGTGCGTCGCCACATGCACGCTGCGCGCGCCGGCGTCGAAGGCCGCCTGCAGTTCCTTCATCGTCCCCAGGCCGGGGATCAGCAGCACCGAGACCTTGGCCTGCTTCATCCGCGATGCCACCGCGGCGATGTATTCCTCGTTGCTCGCCGGCGCAAAGCCGTGCTGCAGCGAGTTGCCGCCCAGGCCCGCGCCATGCGTGACCTGGATGTAGGGGACACCGGCGTCGTCGAGCGCGGTGGCGACCTTCACCATCTGCTCGACGCCGATCTGTTCGCGCTTGGCATGCATGCCGTCGCGCAGGCACATGTCGTGCAGGACGACCTTGCGGCCCTGCAGGGATTTCGTTTCGCTCATCACACCGCCTCCGTCGCTTTCAGCTTGATCTTTCCGGCCAGGATTTCCTTGGAGAACATCTCGGCGGTGCGGGTCGCGGCCGCAGTCATGATGTCGAGGTTGCCGGCGTACCTGGGCAGGTAGTCGCCCAGGCCGGCCACTTCCATGAACACGGAAACCTTGTTGCCGTCGTAGATGGGGCCATTGACGAGCCGGTAGCCCGGCACGTACTTCTGCACTTCGCCGATCATCTGCAGGATCGACTCGGTGATGCGGACATGGTCCGGTTCATCCTCGGTCAGGCAGTAGATCGTGTTGCGCATGATCAGCGGCGGTTCGGCCGGGTTGATGATGGCCAGCGCCTTGCCTTTCTTCGCACCGCCGACGCGCTCGATCGCGCTGGAGGTGGTGTAGGTGAATTCGTCCAGGTTGGCACGCGTGCCCGGCCCCACCGATTTCGACGACAGGCTGGCGACGATCTCGGCGTAGCCCACGCCCTGCACGCGCGACACCGCGTTGACGATGGGAATCGTCGCCTGGCCGGCGCAGGAGATCATGTTGACGTTCATCTCCACCCGGTCGGCATGCTCGCGCAGGTTGACCGGCGGCACGCACAGCGGCCCGATCGCGGCCGGCGTCAGGTCGATCATCATCACCCCCAGTTCGTTGAGCTTGCGGCTGTTCTCCGCATGCACGTAGGCGCTGGTGGCATCGAAGGCGATCTGGATGCCGTCCTCCAGCACGTGCGGCAGCAGGCCGTCCACGCCTTCGGCGGTGGTCTTGAGGCTCATTTCGCGGGCGCGCGCCAGGCCCTCGGAGGCGGGGTCGATGCCCACCATCCAGACCGGCTCGAGCACCAGGCTGCGCTGGATCTTGTAGATGAGATCGGTGCCGATGTTGCCGGAGCCGATCAGGGCGCATCGGATCTTCTTCATGGGTTCTGCTCCTGCGATGCCGTGCGCCGCTGGCGTTCCGCGCGCTCGGCCATGGTCAGTCCGGCGACGAAGAATTCCTCCGTGCCGTGTTCGGTGATGAGGATGCGCACCGTCTCCGGGCTGCACCCCAGGCTGCGCGCAACCGCCTCGGTGACGGCGCCGGCCACCGCGCGCTTCTGCGCGTCGCTGCGGCCCTGCATCATGTGCATTTCGATGATTGGCATCTGTCGTCTCCGGCTTTACGCCGCCCTCATTCGGCGAAGCGCATCGACACGCTGCCCAGTTCCTGGAAGCGCGCGACCACGCTGTCGCCCGGCCGCACGGGGACGGCCTCGGTGATGCCGCCGCTCATGACGAAGCTGCCGGCGGGCAGGCTCTCGCCCAGTTCGGCAAGGATGTTGACCAGCATCGCAACCGCGTCCGCCGGATGGCCCAGCACCGCCGCCGCGGCCCCCATGCCGACGATCTCGCCGTTCTTTTCCAGCACCACACCGAGCGTGCGCAGGTCCAGCTCATCCGCGCAGCGGGCGCGGCCGCCGCCGACGAAGCGCGCCGACGAGCCGTTGTCGGCGACCACGCTGGCGAGGTCGAACTTGAAGCCGGAGAAGCGCGAATCGATGATCTCCACCGCCGGCAGCACATGGTCCGTGGCATCGAGCACATCCTGGCGCGTGCAGCCGGGGCCGGCGAGCGCCTTCTTCATGACGAAGGCCACTTCGCACTCGACGCGCGGATGGACGAGGTCGGACGTCGAGATCGCGGCGTTCTCGGCGCGCGCCATGCGGTCGGTCAGGAAGCCGATGGAAGGCACGTCGACGCCCATCTGGCGCATCTTCGCCTTCGAGGTCAGCCCGGCCTTCCAGCCCACGAGCCGGTGCCCCTGGGCGACGTAGCGGCGGCGCAGTTCGGTCTGCACCGCGTAGCCGTCGCCGATCGTCATGCCCGGGTATTCGTCGGTCAGCTTGGGAATGGCGTGGGCGCGGCGCTGCGCGCCTTCGATGCGCTCGCACAGGCGCACGACATCCTCGCGCGACAGGGTGATGTCCATGCTCATGCCGCGCTCCTCCCGGAGAATTTCACCCGGCAGCTGCCGAGCCCGCCGACGGTGCACACCAGTTCGTCGCCGTCGGCGACCGGCACCAGCGCCGATTGCGACCCCGACAGGATCACCTCGCCGGCCTTGAACGGAATGCCCAGTTCGCCCAGCGTGTTGGCCAGCCACGCCACCGCATTGGCCGGCGAGCCCTGCACCGCGGCGCCGACGCCGGTCGAATGCAGCTCGCCGTTCTTTTCGAGCACCATGCCGGCCAGCGTGATGTCGAGCCTGCGCGGGTCGCCGCGGCTGCCGCCGAGCACGAACACGCCGCAGGAGGCGTTGTCCGCCACCGTGTCCTGGATGCGGATCTTCCAGTCGGTGATGCGCGAATCGACGATCTCGAAACACGGCACCACGTAGTCGGTGGCGCGGATCACGTCCATCGCGGTGACGCCCGGCCCCCGCAGGTCTTCCTTCAGCACGAAGGCCAGCTCGGCCTCCGCCTTGGGCTGGATCAGCGTGCCGAGGTCGATGGCCTCGCCTTCCTCATGCACCATGCCCGAGGTGAGCTGGCCGAAATCCGGCTGGAACACGCCGAGGAAATCCTGCACCGGCTTGCTGGTGACGCCGATCTTCTTGCCGACGATCGTCTCGCCGGCGGCGAGGCGGCGTTCGATGTAGCGCGACTGGATGCGGTAGGCATCCTCCAGCGCGATGTCGGGCTCGCGTTCGACGAGCGGCGGCACCGTGCGGCGCGCGCGCCAGGCGTCGAAAAGCTCGTCGCCCAATTGCCTGATCCTGCTTTCATCCATGATTCCGCCTCAGAGCTTGACGCAGATGTTGCGCGTCTCGGTGTAGAACTCCAGGGAATGCACCCCGCCCTCGCGCCCGATGCCGGACTGCTTCGAGCCGCCGAAAGGCGTGCGCAGGTCGCGCAGGAACCAGCTATTCACCCAGGTGATGCCCACCTCGACACGCGCGGCGACGCGGTGCGCGCGCGCCAGACTGGTGGTCCAGATCGTCGTGGACAGGCCATACACGGTGTCGTTGGCGAGGCCGACCACTTCGTCCTCGGCATCGAACGGGCGGATGTGGCAGCACGGCCCGAAGATTTCCTCGCGTACCACGGCCGCGTCGTCGGCCAGGCCGGTCCAGATGGTCGGCTGCACCCAGGCGCCGTCGGCGAGTGCTTCCGGCATCTCGGGCACGCCGCCGCCGGTGACCACGGTGGCGCCCTCTTCCACCGCCTTGCGGTAGTAGGACAGCACCTTCTGGCGGTGCGCCTGGCTGATCAGCGGCCCGTAGTCGGCATCGTGATCCTCGGGGCGGCCGTACTTCACCGCTTCGGCCCTGGCCTTGAGCGCCTGCACGAAGCGCTCGAAGATCGGCCGCTCGACATAGACGCGCTCGGTGCCCAGGCACACCTGCCCGGTATTGAGGAAGGCCGAGCGGAAGATGGTCCCGACCGCGGCGTCGAAATCGCAGTCGGCGAAGACGATGGCCGCGTTCTTGCCCCCCAGCTCGAAGGACACGTCGCGCATGCCTTCGGAGGCGGCCTTCATGATCGCCGTGCCGGTGCGCGTCTCGCCGGTGAAGGTGATCGCATCGACGCCGGGGTGCTGGGTCAGGAATTCGCCCGCGGAGTCCGGCCCGAAGCCGTGGACGACGTTGTAAACGCCCTTCGGCACGCCGACGGCGTTCATCACCTCGCCGAGCAGGGCCGCCGTCTGCGGCGACTCCTCCGACGGCTTGACCACCACGGTGTTGCCGCAGGCCAGCGCCGGCCCGACCTTCCAGGTCATCAGCATGAAGGGCGCGTTCCACGGGCAGATGACGCCGATCACGCCCTTGGGCACGCGGATCGCGTAGTTCAGCGCGCCCTGCCCGTCCGGCGTCGCCATGCGGAAGGACTCCGAGGCCACGTTCTTGACGACGTCGGCGAACACCTTGAAATTGGCCGCGCCGCGCGGGATGAACACGTGGCGCATGACGTGGCCCGGTTGCCCGGTATCGGCCATCTCGGCGGCGACGAAGTCCTCGAAGCGGCGGGTGATCTCGTTGGCGACGCCATGGAGCAGATCGACGCGCTGCTCCGTCGTCAACACGCCCCACTCGCCCGCCAGCGCCGCGCGGGCGGCGCCGACCGCGGCATCGATCTCGCCGCGCCCCGCCTCGGCGACCGAGGCGATCACGCGGTTGTCCAGCGGCGAGCGTTTGTCGAAGCGGCGGCCCGAGGCCGGCGCCCGGTATTCGCCCGCGATGAAGTTGTCTACAAGACGCATGGTCCCCCCAGGTGTGGATTTGTCACTCGTGCCGGAAGCGCTGCGCATCGGCCCCGACCTTCGAAAACGAGTCTAAGAAAGAAGCGAAATACCGTCTAATACTTTGTTATCTAATTATCAATACCTTAAAGGTATTGAATAAAGCATGGATGACGGCGGCGCGCGCATTCGAAAAAATCCCAAGGACGGCCGGGGAAAACGCTCGGCTTGAGCCGGAAAGCCTTCTCCGGCGTGCCGATCAGTGGCCGCATGGGTACTATCGGTTCCGAAAACCGGCCTCGGCCGGGAACAACGGCCATGATCCAAGGAGCTCGATTTGTCCGACGCCACCAGCACCGCCACGTTCACGTTCGCCAAGTGCGAATTCGACGATGAATTCCGTGCGCGGGTGATGCACGCCGATGGCGATGGCGGCATCCCGCATCCACTCGCCGCCCGCCGGGCATCGCGCCCCTGAAACGGATGGCCGACCCCGCCGACACCGCGCAGCGCGAGGCTGCCGCCGCGCCCGGCACCCCTGCCGAGGTCTTCGGCGCCTTCCTCAAGCTGGGCCTGAGCTCGTTCGGCGGGCCGGTCGCGCACCTGGGCCATTTCCGCCTGGAGTTCGTCGATCGCCGCCGCTGGCTGGACGACCGCGCCTATTCCGATCTGGTCGCCCTGTGCCAGTTCCTGCCCGGGCCGGCCAGCAGTCAGGTCGGCATGGCGCTGGGGCTGGGCCGCGCGGGCTGGGCCGGGCTGCTCGCGGCCTGGGCAGGCTTCACCCTGCCATCGGCGATCGCGCTGATCCTGTTCGCCTTCGGCATCGCGCAGTACCGCGACCTGGCCCAGTCCGGCTGGGTGCATGGGCTCAAGGTCGTCGCCGTGGCCATCGTGGCGCAGGCCGTATGGGGCATGGCCAGGTCGTTGTGCCCCGACCGTCCGCGCGCGGCCCTGGCGATCCTGGCCGCGCTGCTGGCGATGCTGCTGCCCTCGGCGGCCGGACAGGTCGCCGCCATCGCGGTGGCGGGCCTGCTGGGTTGGCTGGGACTGAAGATCGCACAGCCGGGCGGCGGCCAGGCGCACGTCTACCCGGTCTCGCGCAAGCTGGGCATCGCGGCGCTGCTGTCGTTCGCCGCGCCGCTCGCCGCGCTGCCGCTGTGGGCGGCCGCCACCGGCTCGTCCACGATCGCCCTGCTGGAAGGGGTGTATCGTTCGGGCGCGCTGGTCTTCGGCGGCGGCCATGTCGTGCTGCCGCTGCTGCAGGCGGCGGTGGTGCCCGGCGGCCTCGTGGACAATGCCGATTTCCTCGCCGGCTATGGCGCGGCGCAGGTGGTGCCGGGGCCGCTGTTCACCTTCGCGGCCTATCTCGGCGCCGTCGCCGGCGGGCCCTTGCACGGCTGGATCGGCGGCCTGGCGCTGCTGCTCACCATTTTCCTTCCCGCTTTCCTGATACTCGTCGGCGCGCTGCCGTTCTGGGCGGAGCTGCGCCACCGTGCGGGCATCCAGACGGCCATGGCCGGCATCAACGCGGGCGTGGTCGGCATCCTGGCGTCTGCCCTGTACGACCCGGTGTGGACGAGCGCCATCCATGGCAAGGCCGATTTCGGGCTGGCGCTCGCGTCGTTCGGGCTGCTGACGGTCGGACGCGCGCCGCCGGCGCTCGTGGTGCTGCTGGCCGGGGTGGCGGGCGGGATCATGGCGATGGGACGCTGAACCCCGGTTCGCCGGGCGCGGGAAAAGGAGGCGGAGGCGCGAATGGCGCCTCCCCCGGCGTGCTCCCGCTCAGATCGCCTTGAACAGCGGACTCCTGATCTGCTGCGCGTCGGCGGCCGAGATGAACTTCTCGGTGTAGATGTCGCGCTCGAACAGGCGCCCCTGCATCAGCGTCGTGATGCAGGCGTCGATCATCAGCGGCGGCCCGCACAGGTAGGCCTTGTGGCCGCGGAAATCGTTGTCGAAGGCGGCCTTCGCCGCCTCGTGCACGAAGCCGCGGAACCCGGTCCAGTCCGTTCCTTCCGGCTCGTGCGACAGGGCCGGCACGTAGCGGAAGTTGGCATGCTTCCCGGCCAGCGCGAGGAAGTCCTCGTGGTAGTAGAGTTCCTCGCGGCTGCGCTGGCCGTAGACGAGCGTGACCGGCAGTTCGAAGCCTTCTTCGAGCAGGTCGAGGATCATCGCACGCGGGCTCGACAGGCCCGAGCCGCCCGCCATGAAGAGCACCGGAACGCGCGCCGACTTCTTGACGAAGAAGCGCCCGTAGGGACCGCTGATGCGCACCCGCTCGCCGGCCCGCATCCGCTCATGCACGTAGGCCGTGCCCTCGCCGCCCGGCACGATGCGGATGTTGAGTTCGATCTCCCCCGCCGCCGACGGCACGCTCGCGATCGAGAACGCGCGGCTGCCGATGCCGCCGGGCAATTCCAGGTTGATGTACTGTCCGGCCTGGAAGCGGATGCCGGCGGGTTCGTCGAGCGTGATCCACACACCCTTGATCGTCGGCGTGAGCGTTTCGATGCGACTGACGGCGCCGTCGAAATCGCGCACCGGCAGGTTCTCGGCGTCCGGGTCTTCTTCGATCTCGGCCTCGATCACGAGGTCGCTTTCGGCGCGGGCGCAGCACGCCAGGCACTTGCCCTCGTCGCGCTCGAAGTCCATCAGCGCGAAGCTCGAGGCTTCGCCGTGATCGACCTCGCCGTCGCTGACCTGCACCTTGCAGGTGGCGCACAGGCCATGGCAACAGGCGTGGGGCAGGTAGATGCCGGCGCGCAGGGCCGCGTCGAGAATCGTCTGCCCCGCCTCGATCTCGATCGTCTGGCCCAGCGGCTCGATGGTCAGTTCGTAGCTCATCGCTGCCCCTTCACGCGACGGCCTGCAGGGAATTCAGCCCCGGCGTGCGGAAGCGGAGTTGGTCCTTGTGGCCGATGCCGTTGTCGGCGAGGCTGCGGGAGAAATCCGGCGCGAAGGGCCGGTTGTCCTTCAGCCACTCGACCTTGCTCCAGTCCAGCGCGGAGGCGTCGGGGTCGGCCTGCAGCAGCGCCGCGAGCGGCCCCCGCAACACCTCGCCGAACGGCGTGGCGGGCGGCAGGCACAGCATCAGCGGCGCGGCGAACAGCAGGTGGTGGTCCCAGCTCAGATACACGATCTGCTTGCCGCCGTAGTTCTCCACGCGGTCGCGGGCGACGCCGATGTATTCCTTCAGTGAGGTGACAGCCATTGTCGAGTCTCCTTGTCCTGGTGGGCGCGGGTCACAGGTTCGAGGTCGCGAGTCCGCGCCATTCGTCGAAATGCTTCTGATCCCGCGAACCGTCGTAGTCGCCGTTGTCGGCGCCGTCGCGCAGGTTGACCCAGTCCATCCACGCGGCGACGTCGCCGCCCAGCTCGCTGAACAGCGCCGGCATCGGCAGCCAGGCCTGGATGTACTTCTCCGGCTCGTGCTCGAAGATGTCCTTGCAGCCGTCGGAGCAGAACTGATACTTCTCGCCCTTGTAGACCGTCTCGCGGTGGCAGGTCAGGGTCGGGTCGCCGGGCTCGGTGAACACGCACGGCAACTGGCAGCACTGGCACAGCCTGGCCAGGCCGTAGTTCTTGAACGGCGTGCCGGCGGCCTTGAGCTTCTTGATGTGCGCCCAGCGCGGGCGGTAGTGGCGGTCGAAGGTGTCCGGGTACTTCGCCGACAGCCAGGCCATGTCGTCGTCCGACGGAATCCAGCTGTGGAAGGCGGTGCCGAAGCTCCACTGGTAGAGGCCGAGCATGAACTGGTGCGACATGTGGTCGATGGCCTGCTCGGCATCGTCCCAGCCCTTGGGCGGGCGGATGCCGTAGCGCGCCAGGTCGCGGAACAGCGCGCCGCCGTTCTCGACGCCGTAGATTTCCCAGGCCTCGCGCCACGACATCACGCGCTTGGGCAGCATGTAGTCCATCATCGTGCTGACCAGGCCGAGCACGCGGAAGCCGCGCCAGAACCACTTGTCGATCCAGCCCTGCACGATCGGCAGGTTGTCCGGGTCCTGTTCGAGCATGAACTTGATGCACTCCAGCCCCAGCGTCATGTGGCGCGCTTCGTCCGACTGCGCGGAGAAGCCGAAGGTGACGGTCGCCATGTCGCCGTTGTAGGCCGCGCCCGACATGAAGGGCACGAACAGCAGGTTGGTCAGCACGTACTCGAACGAGAAGCCGATCGCGATCATGAACTCGAACGGGCCGGCGCTCATCGCGTCGTCGAAGAACGAGCGCGCGACCGAGGTGTACCAGATCCGGTCGCGCGCATCGGCGAAGGCATGGAAGCCGTCGTAGTAGCGGTTGTAGTTCGACATGGCGTGGATCTGCGTCTGGGCGTGGCGGATCTCGTCGATCGCCTGCATCTGGCAGGCGACCTGCGTGCCGACGCCAGGAAACTCGCGGCCGATGCGGGCGAAGCCCTTGTGCGCGGCGTATTCGCCCGGGCTGATGGCCTGCAGGAAGATCTTCAGCGCCGACAGGTAGCGCGCATCGGTCAGGTTGAGGTGGCCGTTGTTCTGCGCATGGGCGTCGATGATGGCGTAGAACTTGCGCTCCTTTTCCGCCTGGTACTTCCAGTAGGCGTCCATCGTCAGGCGGAAGGGGTCTTCCCACTTGTCCCAGTCATGCACCTTGATGCCTTCGTAGCGGACGTAGGGGAAGATGGCCTCCTTCGACTGGTAGCCCGGCTCCCAGCCCAGGTCGCGGGTCAGGACGCGGTAGCGCTCCTTCATGCCCAGCTTTTTCTTGGTGGCTTTCATATCCATGGTGTTTGCCTCGCTCATTCGTTCCAGCTCAGGGTCAGCGTGTCCTCGTCCTCGTCCACGTTGCCCGAAAGGGTGATCAGGTTGATCTGCAGTTCCTGCAGGTCGTAGGCGCGCCCGAGTTGTTCCTCGATGGTTTCGCGGCGCACCACGAGCCGCCCCGGCGCGTCGATCTTGACCATCGCCGGCTGGCGATTGACGACGGCCTGCGGGTTGTCGATCTCGATGGCGTCGATGATCGGGCGGGTTTCCTCATTGGCCTGCAAGGCGATGAATACGGTGGACATCGTGTTTCCTCAGAAAGAGATCCCGGTCTTGTGGATGCGGGCCTTGAACGCCGCGATCTGCACGGCGACCGCTTCGTCGGCGTCGACGCCGAGCACCAGTTCGACGACCGGCACCAGGGCGGCGGCGGCGCGGTCGCTCCAGTGCGCCATCCAGCCCTGCAGGACCTCGCGGTTGTGGTCGGATTCGGCGGCCGCGGTCTTGAGCACCGCATCCACCCACTTGCGCGTCTCGTCGAACCACTCGGCCATGAACTGGGTGAGCATCGCCACCGCGCTCGCCCCCCTGGCCGACAGCTCGTCATCGACGATGCGCGCGTAGACCAGCGGATACAGCAGGCCGTCGAGCGCGGCGTTCTGCGCCACGAACAGCTCGAACGGGTCGCGCACCACCATGCAGTCCTCGACGTAGCGCCGCAGCGGCTGCCAGGCGGGGCCGTCGAGCCAGGCGGCCTTGCCGGCGTCGAGCGCTTCCACGTCGCCCAGCATCATCCCCAGCCGGGACAGGTACTGGGCGATGCCGAGGTTGTCCATCGCGTGGTACATGCAGGGCTGCGTGAAAGCAGTGCCGAAGCCATAGCCACAGACGAAGGTGTTGTTCTGGTTGGCGCCCCAGGCCGCGTGGCGCAGCGGCACCAGCAGGCGCAGCACGGCCTCGCGCAGCTCGGGAGCCAGCCTGTCGGCCAGGCCGCGGGACTCGACGAAGGCGAAGTTGGCCTCGGTGGTGTCCTGCTGGCGCGCGCGGGTCAGGGTGTAGGTGCTGTAGTAGAACTGGCGCGGGTCCTTCAGCGCGTACCAGTCCCGCATCGCGATGCGGGTGATGCCGGCATCGTAGAGCTGCTGGTCCGGATCCCAGGTCGGCCGGTAATGCAGGTTTTCGGCGGCCTGGATGTCGTAGCTGCCTTCCTGGTAACGCGAGGCCGGCTTGTCGCCGAAGCGGCGGACCAGGTGGTCGAAGGCGTTGCGCTGCGGCTGGATGCTGACGGTGCGAAGGTCGATCTGCATGTTGTCCCTCCTGCGCCGCCCCGGAGCGGCGGCGCATGCTGTTCATCGGAATCGGGTGTGGGTGGCGTCGGCGAGCCGCCAGTCGAAGTCGTCGGGCGTCTTGGCGTCCGCCTGCCCGTCCCGCGGCGGCAGCAACGCCACCGCGTTGGCGGCGCAGAATTCGCCGAAGGCCTCGCGGCCGAGGATCAGCTCGACGAAGAGTTCCGGCTCGCCGATGGCGAAATCGAATTCGACGAAGCCGTTCGGCCGTTCGCCGGTGACGCGCACGAAGCGCCGGGCGGTGTCGAAGGCCGGCGCCGCGCTGGTATCTGTCGCTGCCATGGCGGCCACCTCAGGTCACGACGGTGAGGAAGGTTTCGTGCAGCTTGCGCTGGACGTAGTCCAGCCCGCCGCCCGCGCCCAGCGCCTCGAAGGTCCAGGTCAGCGGCTCGTGGTCGGGATAGGGCTGGCGGTCTTCCTTGAAGGTCTCGAAGCGGTTGCCGGAGGGGTCCCAGGCATAGATGGTGCGGCCGCGGGTGACGCCGTGCCGGGTCGGTCCGATGTCCACCGGCACCTTGTTCATGGACATGATGTCGCCGGCGCGCAGCACGTCTTCCCAGCTTTCCATCAGGAAGGAGCAGTGGTGCAGCTTGCCCGGCTCGGGATACTCGGCGAAGGCGATGTCGTGCGACTTGATCGAGCAGTTCAGGAAGATGATCAGGTTGGCGCTGCCTTCGGGATTGAGCACCCGCTCGACCAGCGTGAAACCCAGCACCTCGGTGAAGATCTTCTGCACCGCGCCGATGTTCGGCCCGTACAGCAAGGCATGGTCGAGACGCAGCGGCGCCATGCCCCGCTTGTTCTCGGGCGCCCAGGGCGTCGGATCGACGAGTCCACAGCCGTTGCCGACGGCGCTTTTCTTCGCGTACAGCTCGAACCAGTGGCCGGACGGCACCTGGAAGCGCACTCTCTCGCCGGTTTCCAGCAGGTCGCCGGCGGGCAGGCGCGTGGTGTCCAGGCCATAAGCGCGCAGGTCCGCCTCGAGCCGGTCCAGCGTGGCCTCGTCGAGCACCTTGAAGCCGATGAAATCCAGCCCCGCGCAGTCGGCTTCGCGCAGCACCACGCTGTGGTGGTCGATCTCGTCGCGACACTTTAGATAGACCCGCCCTTCGGCATCGCGCCCGGTTTCGGTCAATCCCATGATGTCGCGGTAATGGCGAACGGCATCGTCGAGATTCATCACCCTGAGCTGGACGTGCCCCGGTCGCAGGACTCCTGTCATGGCCATCTTCTTGTCTCCTTGTTCAACGGTGGGTGCGGGCAAGGCGCCTGACCGATCCGTCATCCATCAAGCCCGCTTATCAAGCATTCACCATTCTTTATGCAGAGACCGTGCCAGAAGAATCAAATCACTGTATTAATTGAGTTTTCACGAAAAAAGCGACGCTGCTGCTGCGGCGGTGGCCTGACGTTTTGGTCCATCGCCGCCGTCCGCCTGACAAAAGCGTCACGGTGCGATGCAGCAAGAAGGCAGAGCCGATCTGCGCCGAAAACGCCGATGGCCGCTCGAAAGCGGCCATCGGCGGAACTGCGGTGCGGCGGGCGCCCAGACTTACGGGTCTGGCAGCCCCGTCTCGCTGCCCTCACCCTGCTTCAAGCGGTAGGCAAGCTGCCGCCGGGTGATGCCCAGCAGGCGCGCGGCATGGGTGAGATTGCCCTGGGAGCGCTGCACGGCCAGGTTCAGCAGCCGCGTCTCGTGCGCGTCGAGGTCGAAGCCTTCCTCGTCCAGCAGCGTTTCGCACAGGCGCTCGCGGGCGGCATCGACCGCGCGGCAGACGCCGCCTTCGTGATCGACCGCCGCAGCGGCGCCGACGGCCGGCGCCCCGCCCGCGAACAGATGGTCCACTTCGATCCGTCCTCCGGCCGGCGCCAGCAGCACGCCGCGCTCGACGAGGTTTTCCAGTTCGCGGATGTTCCCCGGCCATGGGTAGCTCATCAAGGCCTGCATCGCGCGGTCGGTGAGGCCTTCGAGCGTCTTGTTGTATTGCGGGGCGAACTTGTCGAGCATCGCCGCGACCAGCAGCGGGATATCCGGCTTGCGCTCGCGCAGAGGCGGAATGGTCACCGGATAGGTGGCGAGGCGATAGTACAGATCGGAGCGGAAGCGCCCCTGCGCGATCGCCTGCTGGAGATCGACGTTGGTGGCGGCGACGACGCGGACATTGACCTTGCGCGTCTTCTCGTCCCCCAGGCGCTCGACCTCGCCCGTCTGCAGGACGCGCAGCAGCTTGACCTGCGCGGCCAGCGACAGCTCGCCCAGTTCGTCGAGGAACAGGGTGCCGCCGTCGGCACGCTCGAAGCGGCCCGCGCGGGACTGCTGGGCGCCGGTGTATGCGCCTTTCTGGACGCCGAACAGCTCGGCCTCGATCAGGTCGTTCGGAATGGCCGCGCAGTTCACCGCGACGAAAGGCTGTTCGCGGCGGTCGCTGTTCTCGTGCAGCCAGCGCGCGAAGACTTCCTTGCCGACGCCCGTCTCGCCCAGCAGCAGCACGCTGATCGGGCTGTTGGCCGCCTTGCTGAGCAGATCGAAGGCGGCGCGGAAGCCCGGCGAACGGCCGACCAGTTGCCCGAGTTCCTTGCGCTCCCGCAGCTGGCCGCGCAATTCGACCAGCTCGGCCTCCATCTCCTGCAGTTTCCAGTCGAGGTTCTCGGGCTTGAAATGCGCCAGGTAGGGATCGTCGCCCCAGGCCTCGGCCGGCTTGCCGACGATGACGCACTTGCCGTCGCCCTTGCACAGGCAATGCGTCTCGCGGAACACGATCAGGCGCTTGAAGAAACCCGTGACGTAGCCGGAAGCGTAGCCCACCAGGGTCCAGCACGCGGCCTCGTGCCCGCTGCCGAACTGCTGCAGGTGGGATTCCGCCTCCCACGAATTGTCCCATTCGACTTCGCCGAAGAAGCTGCCCACCTCCCAGTCGATGTCGGCCCGCGTGATCGTCGCCCTGACCAGCCCCTCGAAGGCATGCAGCTCGGGGCCGATGCGGAAGACGTCGTAGTTGTCGCCGCTGCCGTACAGCTTGGAGGCCAGGTCGGCGTCCTGCTGGCCGGAGACGAAGCCCATGCGCAGCAGCAGGCCCTGCGCCCGCCGCGTGCCGAGGGAATCGAACAGCTCCTTGCGCAGCGCCCCCATCGCCCGCGCGTGCAGGAGCAGCATCCGGTTCTCGTCGAGCCAGATCTGCCCTTGGTCGATGTTGAAACGCAACCTCGAACGCAGATTGAACTGCTCGATGAGTCGCTGCTCTGCCATGTCCTCGCTCCGCATCCGGCTCTGAGACGCGCCTCGCCGCCCGCATCGCGGGCGCGCAGCGCTGGCCGGTCTGTTCCAAATGGCCTCCACCGGCCACGCCGAGGCGCCACGTTACGCGACTGGCGCACCGATGTGTAGAGGCCGGCAAGGCGCGGGCCGGCCCGGATCGGCCCGCCTCCGCACCGCCCTATCCGATGTCAATACACGGGACGCCCGGCGCGCAGGTTCATCAGGCGCGAGAACAGGCGCCGGAAGGCTTCGTCCTGCGCGCCCGCCTTGCCGAGCTCGGCGTTCTCGCGGAAGGCCCGGGCGATCTCCGCCCAGTCCTCGTCCCGCAGGTGGCGGGCGGCGAGCGGCAGCAGCAGCTTTTCCTCGGTGTTCAGGTGGCGCCACTGCCCTGCGACGAAATCGTCGATGTCGTCGCCCAGACGGGTGCGCGCCTCGGCATCGCCGCCAGCCTCGCGCAGGCGGGCCACGGCCTGTTCGAGCCCGGCCAGGCGACGGCCGCCTTCCGCGTGCTCGCGCTCGAGATCGGTGATCAGCGGCCCGGCGTCGGTACTGCGCTGCCCCAGCCTGGCGAACAGGTACTGCTCTTCCTTGGGATGGTGGAGCCGTTCGGGAAAGGCGCGCAGGTAGTGGAGCAGCGCCCCGGTCAGCTCGTGGTCGGTCTCGGCGCCGGCACGCAGGCGCGCCGCCTGTTCCCGCAGCCCGGCACAGATCGCGGCGATGGCGCGGTGCTCGTCCTTGATGATGTCGACCGCTGCCGCGGCCGGCGTGCCGCGCACGTTGGCCTCGACCGTCGCCACCAGCACCGGCAGCGTGGCGTGGGCCAGCACCTTCTGCGTCTGCGAGCCGATGATCAGCGCGCGCACGCCGCGCCGGCCATGCGAGGCCATGTAGATCAGGTCGCAGCCGCGCTCGGCCGCCACGTCCAGGATCAGCTCGTAGGGCCGCGCGCCGGTGCGCGCCACGCCGTCGCAGTCGACCCCGGCGGCGCCGGCCGCGGCGACGGCCTTGGCCAGGATCGCGTTGGCCTCGCCCATGGCCAGTTCGGCGAAGGCCTGCGGCGACAAGGTCCGCGCCAGCGCGCCCTCGCCGCTCGCGCCGTAGTCCTCGCGCATGGTGAAGAAGGTGATCTTCGCCCCCAGCGCCGCGGCGAAGGCGACGGCCTGGGTGGCGAGGCCCGTGCCCAGTTCGGAGCCGTCGAGCGGCACCAGCAGATGTCGATACATGTCCCGTCTCCTTCGGATCAGACCGCGATCGCTTGCTTCGGCCGCAGCAGAAAGTGCCCCAGCGCCGGCAGCAGGATCAGCGCCCCCAGCATGTTCCAGACGAACATGAAGGCGAGCAGGATGCCCATGTCGGCCTGGAACTTGATCGGCGACCAGGCCCAGGTCGCCACGGCGAGGCCGAGCGTGATGCCGGTCAGCACGACGACCTTGCCGGTGAAGATCAGCGCGCGGTAATAGGCTTCGGACAGGCTCATGCCTTCCTTCAGCCGGGCCAGCGTCACCGTCATCACGTACAGCGCATAGTCGACGCCGATGCCGACGCCGAGGGCGATCACCGGCAGCGTCGCCACCTTGACGCCGATGTCGAGCCACACCATCAGCGCCTCGCACAGCACCGAGGTGATCATCAGCGGCACCACCGCGCACACCACGGCCCGCCACGAGCGGAAGGTGATGAAGGCCAGCACGATCACCGCCGCATAGACCAGGAACAGCATCTGCACGTTGGCCTTGCGCACGACGATGTTGGTCGCCGCCTCGATGCCGGCGTTGCCGGCCGCGTTCAGGAAGCGCAGCGCGTCCGTGCCGTGGCGCGCGGCGAAGCCCTCGACCACGTCCACCACGCTGGCCAGGGTGTCGGCCTTGTGGTCCTTCAGGTAGGCATAGACCGTCAGCAGGTCGCAGTTCTGGTTGAACATCTCGCGCGGCGCGCGCGTGATGATGGCGTTGAGCATGTCCTGCGAACGCGGAATCTCGAACCACTTCAGGCTGCCCTCGTTCATGCCGGCGTTGGCGACCTTGGCCAGGCCGGCGAGCGAGCTGGTCGCTTCCACGCCGGGCAGTTGCTGCAGCGCGCGCTCCAGCGCATCGACCGCCATCAGCGTGCCGTACTGGCCGCAGGCATACTGCGGCGTCTTCACCATGACGATGTATACGTCGCTGCTCGCGGCGTAGTTGGCGGTCATGAAGGCGTTGTCGCGGTTGTAGCGCGACTCCGGGCGCAGTTCGGGGGCGCCGGGGTCGGTGTCGCCGATCTTGAGCTGGAAGCTGACCGCCAGGCCGAACGCGCCCATCGCCAGGCCGCAGGCCACGGCGATGGTGGCCCACTTGCGCCGGGTGAACAGGTCGAGGAAGGCCCAGAACGGATGCTTGCCGTGGCCGCCGTCGCCGGCGTCCGTCAGCTCCGCCGCCAGGCTGCGCTGGGCGGCGACCGGGCTGACGCCGGTGTAGGACAGCAGGATCGGCAGCAGCACGAGGTTGGTGAAGATCAGCACCGCGACGCCGATGCTGGCGGTGACCGCCAGGTCCTGGATGACCTGGATGTCGATCACCATCAGCACCGCGAACCCCACCGCGTCGGCCAGCAAGGCTGTGAGCCCGGCCAGGAACAGGCGGCGGAAGGTGTAGCGCGCCGCCACCAGGCGGTGGGTGCCGCGGCCGATGTCCTGCATGATGCCGTTCATCTTCTGCGCGCCGTGGCTCATGCCGATGGCGAACACCAGGAAAGGCACCAGCACCGAATAGGGGTCCAGCTCGTAGCCCAGCGTCGGCAGCAGGCCCAGCAGCCAGACCACCGCGACCACCGAACACGCCACCACCAGCAGCGTGCTGCGCAGGCAGCGGGTGTACCAGTAGAGCACCACGGTGCAGATGACGATCGCCCCGGCGAAGAACAGCATCACCTGGCGCAGGCCGTCGATCAGGTCGCCGACGACCTTGGCGAAGCCGGTGACATGGATCCTCACCGTGTCCGACTCGTACTTGCCGCGCAACTGCTCGATGCGCTGCGACAGCGCGTGGTAGTCGATGCGCTCACCGGTGTCGGCGACGACATCCTGCAGCGGCACGAGGAGGATGCTCGAACGATAGTTGGCGGCGACGAGCTGGCCGATCTCGCCGGAGCGCTCGACGTTGATGCGGACCTGCTCCAGGCTTTCCGGCGAGCCGTCGTAGTCGTCCGGGATGACCGGGCCGCCATCCAGGCCGTCCTCCGTGACCCCCGTCCAGCGTACCGCCGGCGCCCACAGCGACTTCATGTAGGGGCGGTCCACCCCCGGCAGCAGGAACAGCTCGTCGTTGAGCTTGCGCACCGTGTCGAGATAGGCCGCGCTGAAGATGTCGCCTTCGGTGGCCTCGATCGCGATCCGCAGGCTGTTGCCCATGCCGGCGAGCTGGCTGCGGTTTTCCAGGAAATTGACGATGTAGGGATGGCTCGTCGGAATCATCTTCTCGAACGCCGCGTTGAGCCGCAGGCCGAACGCCTGCCAGGCCAGCACCACGGTCACCAGCAGGCAGACGGCGACGACGGCCAGGCGGTTGTTGAAGAGCAGGCGCTCGGGCAGCGAGCCCGAACGCGAATCGAATTCCGCGATGTCCGCGATCACGGCCTCGGCCGGAAGGGAATGTGCGACCGCCATTATCTTGATTCCGCAACAAGTCGAGCCGGCTCGACACGGGTCAGCCCACGCGCGCCGGACAGCACCAGCGCCCCGTCGCCGCCCTGGGCGAGGCCGGTGAGGCCGGTCGGGAAACTGCCCGCCACGGGCGTGAAGCTGCGCGCGCCATCGACACTGCGCAGCAGGCGCCCGCTTTCGTCGGCGAGCACGATGGAACGGTCGGCCAGCACGCTGCCGCTGGTCAGCGTCACCGCCTGCCCGAGCGCGATCTGCCGCCAGCTGGCGCCGCCGTCCGCGCTGCGCCAGACGTTGCCGCGCAGGCCGTAGGCCAGCAGCGTGTCGCGATCGAGCGCCAGCGCGCCGAACCAGGTCCCCGGGTAGGGGGTTTCGATCGCGCTGAAGCGCTGCCCGCCATCGAGCGACCTGAACAGCGCCCCCTGCTCGCCCGCGATCAGCACGTCGGCGCCGCTGGCGCGGACGGTGTACAGGTGCTTGCCGCGCGGGTTGGGAATGCGTCCCATCAGGGAATGCCAGTTCCGCCCGCCATCGTCGGTCGCCAGTGCGAGTCCGTACGCGCCGACGGCGAAGCCGCGCTTCCCGTCCAGGAAGTGGACGCCGAGAAAAGGCTTGTCCGGCCCCTCTTCGACGAGGCGCTGGGCGTCGCGCAGCGCGCGGGCGGCCGCGTCGTCCCCGGCCTGCGCGCGGGCCTGCGCGTCCTCGAAGACGATGCGCGCGGCCTGGCGGCCGTCCAGCCGGAGCTGCCAGGTCTCGCCCCCGTCCGTGGTCTGCAGCACCACGCCGCCATGGCCGACGGCCCAGCCGTCGGTGGAGGTGACGAAGTGGACGTCGGTGAGCGCGACGCTGACCGGCACCGCCCCGGCCTGGCGCCAGGTGCGCCCGGCGTCGTCCGACAGCAACACGAGGCCGCGCACGCCGACGCCGACGAAGCGGCTGCCCGCCTCCGCCACGTTCAACTGCGGCGACTGCTGCGCGCGGACGTCGGCGCGGGCCGGCGCCTCGAGGAGGTCGGGCACGGCCTGCGTTTGCGCGGCCAGGACCGTTGCCGCAGCCAGGACGGCAGGTAGAACGACGGCCGCGCGCGCAATGCCGCGCCGGCCTGGAAGCCTGATGGACATGATTCGGAACCCGTGTCCTCGCCGCGCCCCGGCCCGCGGGTGGCGGACGGCGGCGGCGAGCAATCTGAGAAACTGGAGAAGCCGGCGCCTCGCCGGCCAGCCCGCGCGCACTCCGCGGCGGCGACCGGCGAGCGCGCCGCGCAGGTCAGCGTGCGGCGTCGGCCGCCACCGCGTCGCCGGTGAAGTAGGTCTCCGGCTTGCGCTCGACGACCTTGAAGTCCTCGTCGTTGAGCGCCTGGATGACGCTCATCGTGCCCGCCTGCAGGTTGAAGACGGTGGCGGTCTTCATCAGCGTGGCCGGAATCTTCGGCACCACGAAGGGCGTGACCTGGGTCGTGCGCCACAGCTTGCCTTCGGCGTCGTAGCCGTCGATCAGCGCGATCAGCCAGGTGTCCTCGTCGAGGTAGTAGCGGCGCTTGGGCACCGCGTGGCGCTTGCCGGCGGCGACGCTCGCCTCGACCACCCACACGCGATGGCGCTCCCAGCGCACCTGGTCGGGGTTCAGGTGGTGCCGGGACAGCGCCTCTTCCAGCCTGGCGCCGACCAGCCCGTTGTTGTTGTACGGGATCAGCATCTCCTGCTTGCCCACCAGCGTCCACTCGAAGCGGTCGAGCTGGCCGAAGAAGCCCTGCACCTCGTCGAAGTAGTTGGCCCCGGAGGCGACGAAATCGGGCGTGTCGTAGGACACCGTCGGCGCCCGGCGCACGCGGCGCTGGCCGACGAGGTACTGCCAGGCCTGGCGCGCGTTCTTCTGGTCGATGCCGTCGCGGATCACCAGCGACTCGCCCGCCTTGAACGGCGGCTCCAGCGTGTTGAAGCGGAACATCGCGTACTCGCCGGACCATTTCTCGATGGTCGCGTCCTCGTAGTACGGCGGGTACTGGAAGGCGATCTCGTTGCGCGTGGCCAGGGTGTGCGAACCGTCGGCGTTGCCGACGATGTTCTTGAAGCGGTATTCGATCGACGGCGCCTCGACGCGCAGCAGGAAGTTCCACATTACCTCGACGCCTTCCTTCGGGATCGGGAAGGGGATGCCGCCGATGCAGCCTTCGAGCGAGTAGCCGCCATCCCTGGTGCTGCAGCGCGTCGCGTTCAGCGCGGTGTTGTCATAGACGCGCTGCGGCGCCGCCGCTGTGCGGTGCGTGGGGTAGACGTCCAGCCGGAAGCTGTCGGGGTACTTCTGCAGCAGCGCCTTCGTCCCTTCCGACAGCAGGGCGTCGTACTGCCCCATGTTCTGGGCCGTGACCTGGTGCAGGGGCTTCTCGCCGGCGAAGATCTCGCCCGGAATGTCGCCCACCTTCCGGCCTTGCAGCGGCTTGGTGATGCCGCCGTCCCAGGCCGGGATGCTGCCGTCGGCGTTGCCCGCCTTTTCGGCGCCCAGCGGGGTCAGCGTGTTCTTCAGCCCGGCGGCCTCGTCGGCCGTGACCGCCGCGCCGGCGGCCTGCGCCATCAGCGCGGCGGCGATCGCGGCCAGCGGCAGAATCTTGTGCTTCATCATTGTCGTCTCCTGAAATTGTCGTGCCCGGGGGATCAGAACGTGCGCTGGATCGACAGCGAGACGAAATCCCGGTCGCGGTGGAAGTTGTCGTACGAAAGCTCGGGCACCGCAGTGTCGTAGCGGATCACGGAGCCGCCCGAACCGAAATAGCGCGTGTAGTTCAGGCCCGCCTGCCAGGTCCGCTGGTAGTCGGCCTTGACGCCGATGCTGAAGTTGCCGCCGCCTTCGGACGGGAACAGCACGCCATTCACCGAGGAGCGGCCGCTGAGGCCGTAGCTGAGGCCGATCGGCACCTGCAGGTCGAGCCCGGGCGCCACCTGGAAGTACTCGGGCGTGAACACGAACTGGATCGCACTCGCGCTGCGCGTGGCGAGGCGGTCGAGCTGGTGCGCGTTGTCGGTGACCTTCAGCCGCCGGTTGTAGGCGAACTCGCCGACGAAGGTCGCGCCGTCCCACAGCGCGCTGCCGCCCAGCACGCTGATGGCCGAGAGGTTGAGGTGCATCGTCCGGCCCTTGGGGAAGGCCGCGTCGTCGCCGCCGTCGGCGGTGGTGTCGCCCGGCAGGATCATGGTGATGCCGCTTCCCACCAGGGGCATGTTGTCGCGGAAGGACAGTTCGCCGGCGACGTTGGTCTCGCCCACCAGGGTACTGAAGCTGGCACCCACTGTGCGGATGTCTTCCGCATAGACCATGACGTAGTCGCCGATGCTGCCGGGCTGGACGTTGACGCCCGGCCGCACGTAGAACTGCGGCATCTTGTCGTGGAACCGGGCGGCATAGAGGCCGTACTCGGAATCCCCGGCCTTGAAGCGGATCTGCACCCCGCCCTGGCCGGAGTCCTTCGCCTCGATGTCCTTGCCCCGGAACACCTCCTGCCCCGGCCCGAGGATGAGGCGCTCGCCGCCCGCATCGACGAAGTCGGCGAAGCTGAAATAGCTGCCCGCCGCCGGCAGGCGCGACTTGCGCCACTCGGCCTGGTAATAGGCGCCGAGCGTCACCTCGGGGTTGATCTGCAGCGTCACCGACACCTGCCCGACCGGACGCGCGACCTCCTTGAACTGCGAGTTGGGCACCGACAGCGCGCGCGCGAGGTCGAGCGGCGTCTGCGCCCCCGCGATGCCGTTCGAGCCGAAGAACAGGCTCTCGCCGTAAAGCTGGGTGAAGCGCCCCGCCTTGAGGTTGAGGTTCATGCCGGCCGGCTCGAAGCTGCCATAGACGAAGGCATCCAGGAACTCGGCCTTGCGCCCGTGCAGCTTCTTGGTCGCGCGGGTGAATTCGTTGTAGCGCGCCGAGCGCTGGTTCAGCAGCGCGCCGCCGAGGGCGCCCGGATTGTCGTTCGACTCGTTGTAGACCTGGTCGTACCAGGCCGCCCCGCTGACGCGGAAGCCGTACTTGCGCATGTAGCGGAAATCGAGCTCGGACAGCAGGTCGAGCCGGTTCGAGACCAGCCCCCTGCCGAAGTTCTGGTCGCCGTCGTTGGTGTTCGCCTGCGGTCCGATGGAGTCGTCCGCCACCTTCCGGTCCACGCCGCTCACGCGCCAGCTCGCGCTGTACTTGACGGTGTTGTCCCAGCTCATCCTGATGTCCGGGTTGCCGGTATCGATCTGAAAAGCGAGCGCGGCGCCGGAGGCCGCAAGCCCTGCAAACGCACCGGCAACGGCACGACAGACGGATCTGATGCGAAAACGGCTGCGGCCGTGCGGATGTGCCCTCTTGTCCATGCCTTCCTCCTCCAATCGTTATCTGGATCCCGGATCCGTATCCGACCTACCGGGATGGCACGAACCTTATAGAGCGGGCGAAATGCCGTCCAATACCGATTTATGGACTCATCAATACCTTTAAAGTATGATCGCCCCGGATCGATACCGGAGAAAGCGCATGGACCTGCGCCACCTGAGATATTTCATCGCCGTCGCCGAGGAACAGAACATCGGCCGCGCCGCCACCCGGCTCCACATCTCGCAACCGCCGCTCACCCGGCAGATCCAGCAGCTCGAAGAAGAACTGGGCGTCCGCCTGCTGAAGCGCACGCCGCGCGGCGTCGAGCTGACCCAGGCCGGGGCGCTCTTCCTCGACGAAGCGCGCAACATCCGCGCCGTCGTCGAGCAGGCCACCGAGCGCACCCAGCGCGCGGGGCAAGGCAAGCTCGGGCGGCTGGACGTCGGCATCTTCGGCACCGCGATCCTCGACGCGATCCCCAAGCTGCTGCTGGCCTTCCGCCGCTCCTACCCGGAGGTGAAGATCGTCCTCCACACCATGAACAAGGGCGAACAGATCGAAGCCCTGCGCCAGCGCCGCATCACGGTCGGCTTCAACCGCATGCTCGCGCCGCTGCCCGACATCACCACCCGGCTGGTGGCCAACGAGAGGCTGCTGCTGGCCATGAGCCACACCAGCCCGCTGGCCGCGCAAGAATCGGTGGCATTCCCGGCGCTGCGCGATCACCCGCTCGTGCTCTTCCCCACCGGCGCGCGCCCGAACTTCATCGACAAGGTGATGACGCTGTGCCACGAAGCGGGCTTCGAACCCATCGTCTCGCAGGAAGTGAGCGACGCCATCACCGGCGTAGCACTGGCTGCCGGCGGCTTCGGCGTCTGCCTGGTCCCGGAATCGACCACCTCGCTGGCCCTGCCCGGCGTGATCTACAAGCCCCTCACCGACCTACCCCACCATGCCCAGGTCGATCTGAGCTGCATCTATCGCAGCGACGACCAGTCGCCGATCCTCGAAGCCTTTCTCGGCACCATCGAGCAAATGCGTTCCACGCTTCCGTCAGGAGCGGCCTTGACGGAATGAGCCTGGCAATCAGCATACGGGAGCACAAAACGAAAACCCCAGCCGGGACGGGCTGGGGTTGGATTCTGGTGGGCGGTACTGGGATCGAACCAGTGACCCCTGCCGTGTGAAGGCAGTGCTCTACCGCTGAGCTAACCGCCCGATCCGGCGAAAGATTCGCGCGGTCGGCTTGCGAAAGGAGGCATTCGAGGCCTGGTGGGCGGTACTGGGATCGAACCAGTGACCCCTGCCGTGTGAAGGCAGTGCTCTACCGCTGAGCTAACCGCCCTTCCGCAAAGAGGCCGCATTGTAGAAGCGGCACCCTGGCCCGTCAAGCCGGCTTTTTGTCGGTCGCTTGACTGCCGGGCAAATCCTGTCTTGACAGCGGCTCCACTTGCCGCCGGCACCGCCCTTCATCCGCGCCTTCTCCACATCAGTTCGGCGACCATCCACCAGCCCAGGGCCCAGGCCGCACCGGCCGCCCAGCCGGCCAGTACATCGGTCGGCCAGTGGACACCGAGATAGACCCGGCTCAAGCCCACGATACCCGACAGAAAAAGCGCAGCCCCCATGATATAGAGCTTCTGCGCCTGTGCATTCACCAGGCGGGCGAGCAGGACACCGAGCGTCAGATATACGACGGCCGACATCATCGCGTGCCCGCTCGGAAAGCTCGCACTCGTCACGAAGTCGCCGTGCGGGATCACGTCCGGCCGCGGCCGGGAAAAGGCGCCTTTGAGCAGCGTGCTGAGCAGGGTCCCGCCCAGGGTCGACGCCAGCACGAACAGCGCCATGCCCCTTCGGCCGGACAGCAGCAGGAACAGCACGGCCATGCACACCAGCAGGCTGAGCACCGTGGTGCTGCCCAGCGCGGTGGCGTCGCGCGCCGCCGACTGCAGCCACATCGGCCCGCCGGTGTCGGGCCGAGGATGCAGCGCCAGCATGATGGCGCGATCCAGGGTCACGGTATCGCCATCCGCCACTTCGTCCGCAACCGCGATGAAAATCCAGGCCGCCGAAGCCAGCAACAGCACCACCGCGAGAATGCGCGGTTCAAGCCATGTGCGCAGAAACTTCATCTCGCCTCCCTCGTTTCGCGTTTCTCTCGTCGCTGTGGCGATCCGTTTCCCCATATGGCAGCAGTCTGCCGCTGTGCCGCTAAAATGGTCAATCGCCGGACGGCAGCTCCGGGCAGCACCACGCCACAGGCCACACCATGCACGATCCGAATGCCGGCTTCATCCGCTGCGCCCGACTCATCGCCCAGGCCGACGGGCTTCTCATCACGGCCGGCGCCGGACTGGGCGTCGATTCCGGCCTGCCGGATTTCCGTGGCGACGAGGCGCGCCCGGACATCCTGATGTTCGGCGACTGGGGCTGGGTCGAAAGCCGTTCGGAGGCACAACACGCCCGACTGAATGCCTGGCGGTGCATGGTCGAACACCTGGTCGTGATCGAGATCGGTGCCGGCACGGCCATTCCTTCCGTCCGCCTGTCCGGCGAAAGACAGGGGGCGCCGCTCATCCGCATCAATCTGCGCGAAGCAGGCACCACATCAGGGAAGAAGGTATGCCTGTCACTGAGAGGCAGCGAGGCCATGAACGGCAGTATGAACTGCCTTGCGCGAAGAAGGTTTTCCCCGCGCCTGAAAGAACCCGCACCTGTCGCTCTGCTCCCGAACATCGGTTTTGCCTTGTTCGGCGACGGAAAAGCAAAAGCCCGGCTTGCCGGGCTTTTGAATTGCTGACTGGCAGCATGTCTGGTGGGTGCTGACGGGGTCGAACCGCCGACATTCGCCTTGTAAGGGCGACGCTCTACCAACTGAGCTAAGCACCCGCGCTGAAACCACCTTTCTTTGGCAGGCGGCCCAGTAAAGCCCGTTAGTTTACTGCATCTTTCAGGCCTTTGCCAGCACGGAATTTCGGGACTTTCGCTGCCTGGATCTTGATGTTCTTCCCTGTACGCGGATTGCGGCCGGTGCGTGCTGCTCGCTCACCGACGTAAAACGATCCGAAGCCCACCAGCGTGACGCTGTCGCCGCCCTTGAGGGCTTCCACGACCCCCGCGACGACTGCATCCAGGGCTCGGCCCGCCGTGGCTTTGGAGATTTCGGCCTGTGCTGCGACGACGTCGATCAGTTCTGATTTGTTCACTTGAATCCCTCCGAAAGTGCACTGCGATGGGATGACGCTCACTGCTTATCCGCGTCGGTACGGATGTCCGGTACGGCCTGCTGTCCTGCCGATCCCGGTTTTTATAGCGCGCGCACTTCGGCGGGTCAACGCGTGATACATCAATGACAAAGCCGCAGCGTGCATGACACACGCTGCGGCTTTGTCGGGGTGGATGCCAGGAATTGCGCCCGGCGGATCCGCCCGAACTCAGTGCGGCCGCTGAGCCGCGCCGACCGCGTCCGGATCCGCAGGCGCCACCGGCGCCGCCACCTCTTCGGGCGAGGGCTCCGGGCGACGCTCCAACGCGCGTTCGAGCACCTGGTCGATCCACTTGACGGGCACGATCTCCAGCGCGTTCTTGATGTTCTCCGGAATTTCCGCCAGATCCTTGACGTTCTCTTCCGGAATCAACGCCGTGCGGATGCCGCCGCGCACCGCTGCCAGCAGCTTCTCCTTGAGGCCGCCGATCGGCAGCACTTCGCCGCGCAGGGTGATCTCGCCGGTCATCGCCACATCGCAGCGCACCGGGATGCCGGTCAATACAGACACCAGCGCGGTGCTGATCGCGATGCCAGCGGACGGTCCGTCTTTCGGGATCGCGCCTTCCGGCAGGTGGATGTGCATGTCGCTCTTCTGGTGGAAGTCCTCCTCGATGCCGAGCGAGCGGGCGCGCTTGCGCACCACCGACAGCGCGGCCTGGATGGATTCCTGCATCACTTCGCCGAGCTTGCCGGTAGTCAGCACCTTGCCCTTGCCGGGCAGTTGCACCGCCTCGACGGTCAGCAGTTCGCCGCCAACCTCGGTCCACGCCAGGCCGGTGACCTGGCCGATCTGGTTCTGCTTCTCGGCGATGCCGAAGCTGTACTTGCGCACGCCGAGGAACTTGTCGAGATTCTTGGCGTTGACGACGATCTTGCTGCTGCGGCTCTTGAGCACGAGCTGCTTGACCACCTTGCGGCAGATCTTGGAGATTTCGCGCTCCAGGCTGCGCACGCCGGCTTCGCGGGTGTAGTAGCGCACGACGTCGCGCAAAGCGTCCTCGGTGAGCGAGATTTCTTCCTGCTTGAGGCCGTTGTTCTTGATCTGCTTGGGCAGCAGGTAACGTTGGGCGATGTTGACCTTCTCGTCCTCGGTGTAGCCGGACAGGCGGATCACTTCCATGCGGTCGAGCAGTGCCGGCGGCAGGTTCAGCGTATTGGCGGTGGCCACGAACATCACGTCGGAGAGGTCGAAATCGACTTCGATGTAATGATCCTGGAAAGTGTGGTTCTGCTCCGGGTCGAGCACTTCGAGCAATGCCGAACTCGGGTCGCCGCGGAAGTCCATGCCGAGCTTGTCGACTTCGTCGAGCAGGAACAGCGGGTTCTTGACGCCGACCTTGCTCATGTTCTGCAGGATCTTGCCCGGCATCGAGCCGATGTAGGTGCGGCGATGGCCGCGGATCTCGGCTTCGTCGCGCACGCCGCCGAGCGCCATGCGGATGAACTTGCGGTTGGTGGCTTTGGCGATCGACTGGCCGAGCGAGGTCTTGCCCACGCCCGGGGGGCCGACCAGGCACAGGATCGGCGCCTTGACCTTGTCCACGCGCTGCTGCACGGCGAGATATTCGAGGATGCGTTCCTTGACCCGCTCCAGGCCGTAGTGGTCCTTGTCGAGCACCTTCTCGGCCTCGGCCAGATCCTTGCTGACGCGCGACTTCTTTTTCCACGGCAGGCCGATCAGGGTGTCGATGTAGTTGCGCACGACCGTGGCTTCGGCCGACATCGGCGACATCAGGCGCAGCTTCTTGAATTCGGACTGGGCCTTGGCGAGTGCCTCCTTGGGCATGCCGGCGGCCTTGATCTTCTTGTCCATCTCCTCGAGGTCGGCGCCATCCTCGCCTTCGCCGAGTTCCTTCTGGATGGCCTTGACCTGCTCGTTCAGATAGTACTCGCGCTGGCTCTTCTCCATCTGGCGCTTGACGCGGCCGCGGATGCGCTTTTCGACCTGCAGGATGTCGAGTTCGGCTTCGAGCTGGTTCAGCAGCTTTTCGAGGCGCTCGCCGGTGTCGAACATCTCGAGCACTTCCTGCTTCTGTTCGAGCTTGAGCGGCAGATGCGCGGCGATGGTGTCGGCCAGGCGGCCTGCTTCCTCGATGCCGGCCAGCGAGGTCAGGATCTCGGGCGGGATCTTCTTGTTCAGTTTGACGTACTGGTCGAACTGGGCAACGATCGCGCGGCGCATGGCCTCGACTTCGTTGGTGTCGACCTCGGTCACCTTCACCGGCGTCACCTTGGCGACGAACAGGTGGCGCAGATCCTCGACCGAATCCACCCGCGCGCGGCGCACGCCCTCGACCAGCACCTTGATGGTGCCGTCGGGCAGCTTCAGCATCTGCAGGATGTTGGCGATGCAGCCGATGGAATAGAGGTCTTCGATCGAGGGCTCGTCCTTGGCCGCCGATTTCTGCGCGACGAGCAGGATGCTCTTGCCGGCTTCCATCGCGCTTTCGAGCGCCTTGATCGACTTGGGCCGTCCGACGAACAGCGGGATGACCATGTGCGGAAACACCACCACGTCGCGCAGCGGCAGCAGCGGCATTTCCAGTTGTCCGTTGGGGAGTTCAGCGGAACCCGACATTTTAATTTTCCCTGTGAGAAAGGTCATACCCATGTATGGGCATGACCTGGAAATTCAAGCGACGGGTACGACCCACGGCTGGACGACGATCACACGAGTCCGCTTCGCCGGTCTCAGTTGGCACCCGACACTTTCGGCTGCTCGGCGTAGATCAGCAGCGGCTTGCCGCCTTCCTCGATGGTCGCCTCATCGACGACGACCTTCTCGACGCCGTTCAGCGTCGGCAGGTCGTACATGATGTCGAGCAAGGACGCTTCGAGGATGGAGCGCAGGCCACGTGCCCCCGTCTTGCGCTTGATCGCCTTGCGGGCCACCGCATGCAGCGCCGCAGGACGAATCTCGAGTTCGACGCCTTCCATCGAAAACAGTTTCTGGTACTGCTTGACCAGCGCGTTCTTGGGCTCGACCAGAATCTGGATCAGCGCGGCCTCGTCGAGTTCCTGCAGCGTGGCGACGACCGGCAGACGGCCGATCAGCTCGGGGATCAGGCCGAACTTGATCAGATCCTCGGGTTCGACCTGGCGGAAGGTGTCGGTGAGGTTCTTGCCTTCCTTGCTCTTGACCTCGGCGCCGAAGCCGATGCCGACCTTCTCGGTACGGTTGCGGATGACCTTTTCCAGGCCGTCGAAGGCGCCGCCGCAGATGAACAGCACGTTGGTGGTGTCGATCTGGATGAAGTCCTGGTTCGGATGCTTGCGCCCGCCCTGCGGCGGAATCGAGGCCACCGTGCCTTCGACCAGCTTCAGCAGCGCCTGCTGCACGCCCTCGCCCGAGACGTCGCGGGTGATCGAGGGGTTGTCGGCCTTGCGCGAGATCTTGTCGATCTCGTCGATGTAGATGATGCCCTGCTGCGCCTTGTCGACGTCGTAGTCGCACTTCTGCAGCAGCTTCTGGATGATGTTCTCGACGTCCTCGCCGACGTAGCCGGCTTCGGTCAGCGTCGTCGCGTCGGCCATCACGAAGGGCACATCGAGCAGGCGCGCCAGCGTCTGCGCCAGCAGCGTCTTGCCCGAGCCGGTGGGCCCGATCAGCAGGATGTTGCTCTTGGCCAGTTCGACGTCGTCTTCCCGTGCCTCGACGTGGCGCAGGCGCTTGTAGTGGTTATACACCGCCACCGCGAGATTGCGCTTGGCCCGTGCCTGGCCGATCACGTACTGGTCGAGGATCTCGCAGATTTCGCGCGGCGTGGGCAGCGCACCCTTGGTGCCTTCCGGGTCTGCGGCGCCGACGACCTCGTCACGGATGATGTCGTTGCACAGTTCGATGCATTCGTCGCAGATGAAGACCGAAGGGCCGGCGATCAGCTTGCGCACCTCGTGCTGGCTCTTGCCGCAGAAGGAGCAGTACAGCAGCTTGTCGCCGCCAGCCTTCTTGTCCGTCATGTCGGGGGTTCTCCTGGATCAGGTGTCGTCGCGGCTGGTCAGGATCTTGTCGACCAGGCCGTACTCGACCGCCGCCGCGGCTGACATGAAGTTGTCGCGGTCGGTGTCCTTCTCGATGCGCTCGAGCGGCTGGCCGGTGTGCTTGGACAGCATCTCGTTCAGGCGCGAACGCAGGTAGAGGATTTCGCGGGCGTGGATCTCGATGTCCGAGGCCTGGCCCTGGAAGCCGCCCAGCGGCTGGTGGATCATGACGCGCGAGTTGGGCAGGATGAAGCGCTTGCCCTTCTCGCCCGCCGCCAGCAGAAAGGCGCCCATGCTTGCCGCCTGGCCGATGCACAGCGTGCTGACGTTCGGCTTGATGAACTGCATGGTGTCGTAGATCGCCATGCCGGCAGTGACCGAACCGCCGGGCGAGTTGATGTAGAACGAGATGTCCTTGTCCGGATTCTCGGATTCGAGGAATAGCAACTGCGCGACGATCAGGTTGGCGGTCACGTCATTGACGGGCCCGACCAGGAACACCACCCGCTCCTTCAGAAGGCGCGAATAGATGTCGTAGGCGCGCTCGCCGCGACCGCTCTGTTCGACCACCATCGGAACCAGGCCGAGACCGACCGGATTCCAGTCGCTGCTGTGCTGGGGTGTTCCTTGCATCATTGGTCAGACCCTTTGCGGACTCAGGCCGCGTTGCCCATCAGTTCGTCGAAAGTCACGTCCTTGTCGGTGGTCTGGGCCTTCTCGCTGACCCAGGCGACGACATTGTCCTCGATCACCACGGCCTCGGCCTGGGCCAGGCGCTCGGGTTGGGCGTAGTACCAGCGTACCAGCTCGGACGGATCCTCGTAGCTTTGCGCCATTTCCTCGACCAGCGCGCGGACCTGCTCGGGCTTGGCGTGCAGTTCGTTGGCCTTGACCAGTTCGGCCATGATCAGGCCCAGGCGGACGCGGCGCTCGGCCTGCTCGGTGAACCACGACGGATCGACCGGGATGTCCTTGGTCTTCATGCCGCGCATTTCCAGGTCGCGGCGGGCATTCTCGGCCAGTTGCTGCGACTCGCCCTGCACCAGCGCCTTCGGCACTTCGATCGGGGTCACGGCGATCAGCGCGTTCATCACCTGTTCCTTGACCTTGGCCTGGATGCGGCGCTTGACCTCGCGCTCCAGATTGCCCTTGACCTCTTCGCGCAGCTTGGCGACGTCACCGTCGGCCACGCCCAGCGAGCGGGCGAAGTCGGCATCGATCTCCGGCAGCACCGGGCCTTCGACCTGCTTGACCTTGATCTCGAACTGGACGGTCTTGCCGGCCAGTTCGGCAGCATGGTAGTCGTCCGGGAAGCTCATGTCGAAAGTCTTGCTCTCGCCCGCCTTCAGACCGGTCACGGCGGTCTCGAAGTCCTTCAGCATCGCACCGGCGCCGATCACGAAGGGGAAGTCCTCGGCCTGGCCGCCCTGGAACACTTCGCCGTCCTTGCGGCCGGTGAAGTCGATCACGACGCGGTCGCCCTCGGCGGCGGCACGATCGGCCGCGGTGAAGGAGGTACGCTGCTTGCGCAGCACGTCGAGCGTCTTGTCGACCTCGGCATCGCCGACCACCAGGGCCGGACGTTCGATCTGCTGGCTGGCGAGATCACCGATGGCGACTTCCGGGTAGATCTCGAACACGGCACTGAATTCCAGCGTGCCGTCGGCGGCACCGTTCTTGGGCTCGATGTTCGGATACCCTGCCACGCGCAGGTTCTGCTCGCGCACCTTCTCGCCGAAAGCCTTCTCGACCGCCGCGCCGACCGCTTCGCCGCGGGCCTGGCCGCCGTGCGTCTGGGCGACGATCTTCATCGGCACCTTGCCCGGGCGGAACCCCGGCATCTTCACCGTACGCGCCATGCGCTTGAGGCGGGCATCCACCTCTTTTTCGATGTCTGCCAGCGAAACGGCGATGTCGATACGGCGCTCGAGTGCGCTCGGGGTTACCTGGTTCTGCTCCATTGGGTCGATCCTGAGAAGTCAAAAAAACCGTTCTCGCCGGCGTCGGCATGCGTCTTCGACAAGGACGCACGCACACGCCGCCAGCGCAAACGCGTTGAACGAAGAGCGGGATTCTAGCACAGCGCCCGCGTCACGCTTGAGGACTGGATGAGACCGTGACGCCATGCACGAAAAGCGCGCACGAACGCCGCAGACAGGTGATCCGGGCGCGGAACTCGCACCCGCGCGGGGCCTCTGATGCTACAGAGCCGGCATCCGCGCGAGCGCGCACCCGTGCTCGCCGTCATACGACTGGATGCAGGTGTCAGGACACAGGGCGCGTATCATCGTCAGGCACGCCCCCCCTCGCATCGATCGTCAGGGAGATTGCCATGTCCATCTTCAATGCTTACCAGGCCCGCTTCGAGGCATCGCGCGAAGAGGAAATGTCGCTGCAGGAGTACCTCGAACTCTGCCGCAGCGACCGCATGGCCTACGCTTCGGCCGCAGAGCGCATGCTGGCCGCGATCGGCGAGCCCGAACTGGTCGACACCCGCCTCGACCCGCGCCGCTCGCGCATCTTCTCCAACAAGCTCATCCGCCTCTATCCGGCCTTCCGCGACTTCTACGGCATGGAAGAGGCGATCGAGCAGATCGTCTCCTACTTCCGCCACGCCGCGCAGGGGCTGGAGGAAAAGAAGCAGATCCTCTACCTGCTCGGCCCGGTCGGCGGCGGCAAGTCCTCGCTGGCGGAAAAGCTGAAGTCGCTGATCGAGAAGATCCCCTTCTACGCGGTCAAGGGTTCGCCGGTGCACGAGTCGCCGCTCGGCCTGTTCGATGCCCAGGAAGACGGCCGCATCCTCGAGGACGACTTCCACATTCCGCGCCGCTATCTCGACACCATCATGAGCCCGTGGGCGGTCAAGCGCCTGCACGAGTTCGGCGGCGACATCACCAAGTTCCGCGTCGTCAAGCTGATGCCTTCGGTGCTGCGCCAGACGGCGGTCGCCAAGACCGAGCCGGGCGACGAGAACAACCAGGACATCTCCTCGCTGGTCGGCAAGGTCGACATCCGCAAGCTCGAGCAGTACTCGCAGGACGACCCCGACGCCTACAGCTACTCCGGCGGCCTGTGCCTGGCCAACCGCGGCCTGCTCGAATTCGTCGAGATGTTCAAGGCGCCGATCAAGGTCCTGCACCCGCTGCTCACCGCGACCCAGGAAAGCAACTACAAGGGCACCGAAGGTTTCGGCGCGATCCCGTTCGACGGCATCGTGATGGCGCACTCGAACGAGTCCGAATGGGTCGCGTTCAAGAACAACCGCAACAACGAGGCCTTCCTCGACCGCATCTACACGGTCAAGGTGCCCTACTGCCTGCGGGTGTCGGACGAAATCCGCATCTACGAGAAGCTGCTGGCCCACAGCTCGCTGTCCGAAGCGCCCTGCGCGCCCGACACGCTGAAGATGATGGCCCAGTTCTCGGTGCTGTCGCGGCTGAAGGAGCCTGAAAACTCCAGCATCTTCTCCAAGATGCGCGTCTACGACGGCGAGAACCTCAAGGACACCGACCCCAAGGCCAAGAGCTATCCCGAATACCGCGACTATGCCGGCGTCGACGAAGGCATGACCGGGCTCTCCACCCGCTTCGCCTTCAAGGCCCTGTCCAAGGTGTTCAACTTCGACCACCGCGAAGTTGCCGCCAACCCGGTGCACCTGATGTACGTGCTCGAGCAGCAGATCGAGGCCGAGCAGTTCCCGCCCGAGACCGAAGCGCGCTACATGGGCTACATCAAGGAATACCTGGCGCCGCGCTACGCCGAATTCATCGGCAAGGAAATCCAGACCGCCTATCTCGAAAGCTATTCCGAGTACGGCCAGAACATCTTCGACCGCTACGTGACCTATGCCGACTTCTGGATCCAGGACCAGGAGTTCCGCGATCCGAACACCGGCGAGATCCTCGACCGCTCCGCGCTCAACGACGAACTGGAGAAGATCGAGAAGCCGGCCGGCATCAGCAACCCGAAGGACTTCCGCAACGAAGTGGTGAACTTCGTACTGCGCGCCCGCGCCAAGAACGACGGCCGCAACCCGAGCTGGACCTCCTACGAGAAGCTGCGCGCGGTGATCGAGAAGAAGATGTTCTCCAACACCGAGGACCTGCTGCCGGTGATCAGCTTCAACACCAAGGCCAGCGCCGACGAGCAGAAGAAGCACCAGGACTTCGTCGACCGCATGATCGAGAAGGGCTACACCGAGAAGCAGGTACGCCTGCTGTGCGAATGGTATCTGCGCGTACGCAAGTCTTCGTGAATCCGTGCGGATGAGGTGCGCGCCCGACATGGCGCGCACCGTTGCCGGCTTCGGCCCGAGGAGGAGGCATGGTCCGCATCATCGATCGACGCTTCGACAGCAAGAACAAGAGCGCGGTCAACCGCCAGCGCTTCATGCGTCGCTTCAAGCAGCAGATCCGCAAGGCGGTGTCCGGCGCGATCGAGGGCCGCTCGATCCGCGACCTGGAGAACGGCGAGGAAGTCGCCATTCCCGCGCGCGATCTGTCCGAACCTTCGCTGCATCACGGCCGGGGCGGCACCTGGGAACAGGTCTTCTCCGGCAACGACCAGTTCAGCGCCGGCGACCTCATCAACCGTCCGCTCGGCGGCGGCGCGGGCGGCTCCGGCCAGGGCAAGGCGAGCAACGAAGGCGAGCACGAGGACGATTTCGTCTTCCAGCTCTCGCGCGAGGAATTCCTCGATCTGTTCTTCGAGGATCTCGAACTGCCGCGCCTGGTCCGCACCCAGCTGGCCAAGGTCACCGAATACAAGACCCAGCGCGCCGGCTTCACCGCCGACGGCGTGCCGGCGAACATCAACATCATCCGCTCGATGCGCAGCGCGCTCGGCCGCCGGCTCGCGCTCGGCTCGCCCTACGCCGGCAAGCTGCGCGAACTCCAGCAGCAGCTCGACGAACTCCTCGCCCACTGCAACGGCGACCAAGCCTGCGAGGACAGCGAGGAAGCCTGTGCGCTGCGCGAGGAAATCGAGCGGCTGCGCGAGAAGATCGAGCAGATCCCCTTCATCGAGCGCTTCGACCTGCGCTACAACAACCGCATCCGCGTGCCCTGCCCCACCACGCGGGCGGTGATGTTCTGCCTGATGGACGTCTCCGGCTCGATGAGCGAGGAACGCAAATCCACCGCCAAGCGCTTCTTCATGCTGCTCTACCTGTTCCTGACGCGCAGCTACGAACACATCGAAGTCGTCTTCATCCGCCATCACACCGTGGCCAAGGAAGTCGACGAAGACGAATTCTTCCACTCGCGCGAGTCCGGCGGCACCGTGGTGTCCAGCGCGCTGCTGCTGATGCGCGACATCCTGCGCCAGCGCTACGCCAACGGCCAGTGGAACATCTACGGCGCGCAGGCTTCGGACGGCGACAACTGGGACAACGATTCGCCGCTGTGCAGCCAGCTGCTCGGCCGCGACATCCTGCCCAGCTGCCAATACTTCGCCTACATCGAGATCACCGCCGGCGAGCCGCAGAACCTGTGGCGCGAATACGCCCGCATCGCCGACGAACAGCCCCACTTCGCCATGCAGCGAATCGAATCGCCGGCCGACATCTACCCGGTGTTCCGCGAACTGTTCAAGAAGACGATCCTATGACGACCGCCGCCACCCGCAAGCTCGACCCCCTGCCGCGCGGCTCGGAATGGTCGATCGAAAGCATCGACCGCTACCACACCGAGATCGCCCGCGTCGCCGCCCACTACCGGCTCGACACCTATCCGGTGCAGATCGAGATCATCACCGCCGAACAGATGATGGACGCCTACGCCTCGGTCGGCATGCCGGTGAACTACCACCACTGGTCTTTCGGCAAGCACTTCCTCGCCACCGAGAAAGGCTACCGCCGCGGCCAGATGGGGCTGGCCTACGAAATCGTCATCAACTCCAACCCCTGCATCGCCTACCTGATGGAGGAAAACACCCTGACGATGCAGGGCCTGGTGATCGCCCACGCCGCCTACGGCCACAACAGCTTCTTCAAGGGCAACTACCTGTTCCGCACCTGGACCAATGCCGACGCGATCATCGACTACCTGATCTTCGCGCGGAATTACATCACCGAATGCGAAGAGCGCCATGGCGAGGAAGAGGTCGAGAACCTGCTCGACGCCTGCCATGCGCTGATGAACCTCGGCGTGGACCGCTACAAGCGCCCACCCAAACTCTCGCTCGCCAAGGAAAAGCTCCGCCAGCAGGAACGCGAGAGCTACCTGCAGAGCCAGGTCAATGAACTCTGGCGCACGCTGCCGGCACACGACATCCATGCCCGCCCGGAATCGCCAGGCCGCTTCCCGCCCGAACCCGAGGAGAACCTGCTCTACTTCATCGAGAAGAACGCCCCGCTGCTCGAATCCTGGCAGCGCGAAATCGTGCGCATCGTGCGCAAGATCGCGCAGTACTTCTTCCCCCAGCGCCAGACCCAGGTCATGAACGAAGGCTGGGCCACCTTCTGGCACTACACCCTGCTCAACCACCTGTACGACGAGGGCCTGCTCGCCGACAGCTTCATGCTCGAATTCCTGCAGTCGCACACCAACGTGGTGTATCAGCCGCCGTACAACGCTGCCTGGTACAACGGCATCAACCCCTATGCGCTGGGTTTTGCGATGTGGCAGGACATCCGCCGCATCTGCGAAAACCCTGACGACGAGGACCGCCACTGGTTTCCGGAGATCGCCGGCAGCGACTGGCTCGAAACCTTCGACTTCGCGATGCGCAACTTCAAGGACGAGAGCTTCATCGCGCAATACCTGTCGCCCAAGATCATGCGCAACTTCCGCATGTTCGCAGTGCTCGACGACGATCGCGAGAACAAGCTGAAGGTATCGGCCATCCATGACGACGAAGGCTTCCGCCGTGTGCGCGACGTCCTCTCCGACCACTACAACCTCGGCGCGCGGGAACCCAACATCCAGGTCTGGAGCGTCGATCTGCGCGGCGACCGCTCGCTGACGCTGCGCCACCAGCAGCACAGCCGCCGCCCGCTGGGCGACTCCACCGGCGAAGTCATGAAGCATCTGGCCCGCCTGTGGGGCTTCACCGTCCGCCTGGAGACGGTCGGGGCAGACGGCCAGGTCGAACTGCATACCGAGATACGCAGAGACAAACGCCGCGTCGGCGACACCGGCTGAAGCGCGCCCGCTTGCGACTTTTCGCCACCGGGCTTGTCTATCTCGGCCTCATTGACAACAATGATTCTCATTAATTTGAAATGATCGCGCGACAGCCACATGCCCCCTCACCTCGACCGCAAACAGCGCTGGCTCTGGGCCGCGATCCGCATCCGCTGCGCACTGCAGCCGGACGAGCCGCGCCTGATTCCGCACTACCTCACCGAAGCCGACGCCCTGGTACGCCGCATGCGGCTGTCGCCCTGGGAAGCCGCATGGCGCGCGGCCGAACTGCTGGCCGGTGCCGCCGCGGACCGCGCCCTGCCCGGCCACTGGCGCCACCTGTGCCTGGATCATCTGCACCAACCGCTGGCTCGACTGGCCTGCTGCGCCCTCACCCCGCAGCAACAGGCGCGGCTGGCCGCGCTGCGCTGGCGCGTCGCCAACCTGGACCTGTCCCCGTCCATGCAGCTCGACGGCCCGGATTCGCCTTTTGCCTGAAAAGCCTTTCTCCAGCTCATCCACTCGAGGCGCCGCCGGCACGCGCCCGCCTTCCACCTCACCAACAGGAGCCCCCTCCATGAGCACACGCCAGGAATACGACACTTTCGGCCCGATCGACGTCCCCGCCGACCGCCTGTGGGGCGCGCAGACCCAGCGCTCGCTGATCAACTTCGCCATCTCTACCGAGCGCCAGCCCACCGAACTCATCCACGCCCTCGCGCTGGTCAAGCGCGCCGCCGCGCGGGTCAACCATGGCCTGGGCCTGCTGCCCGCCGAAAAAGCCGACGCCATCATCGCCGCCGCCGACGAAGTGCTCGCCGGCAAGCACCCGGACGAGTTCCCGCTCGCCGTCTGGCAGACCGGCTCGGGCACGCAGACCAACATGAACGTCAACGAAGTGCTCGCCAACCGCGCCAGCGAACTGCTGGGCGGCGAACGCGGCGAGAAGCGCCTCGTCCACCCCAATGACGACGTCAACCGCAGCCAGTCGAGCAACGACGTCTTTCCCACCGCGATGCACGTCGCCGCCACGCTGGCGGTGGTCCGGAAACTGCTGCCGGCGCTGGCCCGGCTGCGCGCCACGCTGGAAGAAAAATCCCGCGCCTTCGCCGACATCGTCAAGATCGGCCGCACCCACCTGCAGGACGCCACGCCGCTCACCCTGGGGCAGGAAATCTCCGGCTGGGCCGCACAACTGGCCCATGGCGAACGCCACCTGCGCGCCGCGCTGCCGCACCTGAGCGAACTGGCGCTGGGCGGCACCGCGGTCGGCACCGGGCTCAACGCCCCCAAGGGCTATGCCGAAGCCGTGGCCGCCGAAATCGCCCGCCTCAGCGGGCAGGAATTCGTCACCGCGCCCAGCAAGTTCGAGGCGCT
Source organism: Thauera butanivorans (assembly GCF_048398245.1). Classification (NCBI taxonomy): domain Bacteria; kingdom Pseudomonadati; phylum Pseudomonadota; class Betaproteobacteria; order Rhodocyclales; family Zoogloeaceae; genus Thauera; species Thauera butanivorans. Next base: position 2,453,610 of record NZ_CP183038.1, on the reverse strand, counting down.
GGCCAGCTGCGACGGGCTGGTGTACGCCCACGGTGCGCTCAAGACCCTGGCCGCCAGCCTGATGAAGATCGCCAACGACGTGCGCTGGCTCGCCAGCGGCCCGCGCAGCGGCCTGGGCGAAATCTCGATCCCGGAGAACGAACCCGGCTCCTCGATCATGCCGGGCAAGGTCAATCCGACCCAGAGCGAAGCGATGACCATGCTCGCCGCGCAGGTCATGGGCAACGACGTCGCCATCAACATCGGCGGCGCCTCGGGCAACTTCGAGCTCAACGTCTTCCGCCCGATGGTCATCCACAACTTCCTGCAGAGTGTGCGCCTGCTCGCCGACGGCATGAACAGCTTCAACGACCACTGCGCCGCCGGTATCGAGCCCAACCGCGCCCGCATCACCGAACTGGTCGAGCGTTCGCTGATGCTGGTCACCGCGCTGAATCCGCACATCGGCTACGACAAGGCCGCGCAGATCGCCAAGAAGGCGCACAAGGAAGGCAGCAGCCTGCGCGAAGCCGCGCTGGCGCTGGGCCATGTCTCGGCGGAAGACTTCGACCGCTGGATCGACCCGGCGAAGATGGTCGGCTGAGCCCGGAGACCCGCACGGCCGGCCGCAAATGCGCGCCGGCCGCCGACACCTTCGGACACCGACTACCGCTTCATCCGCGCCTGCCGCCCCAGCCCGGGAGCGACTTCGCAGCCAGCTCCAACCATCGTTTCTGGCCCGCTGCGTAAGAACGAGTGAGATAAATCCACAGGCTCCGGCGAGATAAATGGCGGGAAGACCATGGATTTTGTTGGATGAGCTGGGGCGGAATTGCAAATACCTTGCAGAGAACGCGGGCGGGTTACGGATGGGAGTAGACCCACCTGAGCAATGATTCGGCGTGCTCGATGCGCGTCGAGTACGACACGCGCTGGCTGCCGGGGCTGACACTGGTGGGCAGCGTCCAGTACACACACCACCGATACGCCGATCAAATGAACACCGACCGGCTGCCCGCCTTCACGCTGTTCGACGTCGGCGCACGCTACGCCACCACGCTGGCGGGCCGGCCGCTGACCGCACGCCTGGAAGTCCAGAACGCGGGCGACAGGCGCTATTGGAACAATGGCAGCGAGGTCGGCGAACCGCGCACCCTCACCTTCTCCCTGAGCGCAGATTTCTGATGCGGGCTCGGGGCCGGGTTGCGCGCGCCCGGCCCCGTGGGATCAAACCGCTTCGCCACCGGGCGACTCGTCGCCGGGCATGGACGGAGCATCGGGCACCTTCGTGCAGGGAGTCGGGCAGGCGCAGCTGGAAATGCCGGGTATCCGCGAACCGATCATTCGGCGTGCCAGTTTTCCACCTGCAAGCCCGGCACACGGGCGAACTCCCGCTCATTGCGCGTCACCAGCCTCGCCCGATGGCGCAATGCCGTGGCCGCGATGAGCACGTCATGGGCGCCGATCGGCGTGCCTTGCCTCTCCAGCGCACAGCGGATGGCGGCGGCCTGTTCTGCGCAGACGGCATCGAAAGCCAGCACCTGCAATGGCAGCAGCAACTTGTCCAGTGCCTCGATGCGCGGCCGTGCAGCTTCGACGGGCAGGCGCATCAGGCCATAGCGCAGTTCGTAGACCACGATGGCGGGCACACCCACCTCGGATGGCGGTAACGCCTGCAGGCGCGGCACCACCTGAGCATCGCCCCGAAAGTAGTAACTGATGGTGTTGCTGTCCAGAACCAGCATCGGGTCAAAACCTGATTCGGGCCAGGTCTTCACCCGGTGGCGGCAATTCCTCGCGTAGCGGGAAATCGGGAAACGCCCCGGCCAGCGCAATGCATTCGGCCGGCCAGGTGTCGTGTGCGTGCTGGCGGATGAGTTCCGCCACCCAACGGCTCTTGGACATGCCGCTCGCCTGCGCGGCCTGGACGAGCAGCGCCTCCGTAGCGTCATCGATATATAGAGTGATCTGGGACATGGCGATCTCCACGGTCTGCATATATGTGGAATTGTATGTGCTCAAGCAGGGAAGGCAAGCCATTCAGCCGGCAAGGCTGCCGACAGGATCAAACCCCCATGCAATGATAAGAATTATCATTAACATGTCGCCTGTCCAGCGCCCCTCACGTGCCGTCCCCAGCCCCCTCCATTGCCGACGTCCTCACGCATTATCGCGAACTGCGCTGCTTTCTGGCTCGCAAGCTGGGCAATGGCGCAGACGCCGACGACATTGCCCAGAGCACCTACGAACAGCTCCTGCTCACCCTGCAGCGCAAGCTCGATGTCGCCATCGAGTCGCCCCGCGCCCTGCTTTTCCGCATCGCCCACAATCTGTGCATCGACCATCACCGCCGCCAGCAGACCGCCAGCAGCTGGGCTTTGCAGCACGGCGCGACGCATGCGCACCGGGCCGCACCCGCATCCGACCATCTGGTCGCCCAGCGCCAGATCATCGAGCGGGTCGTCGCCCAGTTGATGAGCCTGCCGCGCGCCCGGCGCGAGGTGTTCATCCTGTTCCGCGCCTACGGCATGAGCCGGGCCGAAATCGCCGCCCGGCTGGGTATCCAGGAAAGCACGGTGGCCAAGCACGTGGTCCGCGCCACGCTCGATTGCAGCCGTATCTTCGCGGAACTGCCCGAGTACGTCGAGCCGGCCGGCGGCTACGTAGACTTCGATCAGCTGAGCAGACCGTGCATTTCGCACGGCAGTACCACAACGACGGTTTCGACACCCTGCTTGCCGAATTGCCGGACGGCCCTGGCGGCGCCCCCGGCAGCCGCCTCCAGCTCGCTCCCGGCACCGTGCTCCAGGCCAGCCTCAGCCGCGCTGCGCGTCACGTCGAACTGGCTGGAGGCGAAGCGTATTTCGCCGTCGCCCGCGACATCGGCCGCCCCTTCCGCGTGGACACGCGCGCGGGGCGCATCGAAGTGCTCGGCACCGCCTTCAACATCGCCGACCGGAGCGGCGCGCTGGACATCGCCGTCGAGCACGGCCAGGTCCGCTTCACCCCGCGTGGCGAAGGCCTCGCCCGTCTGCCGGTGTTCGCCCCACCTGCCATCGACCTGCGCGGCGGCGAAGCGCTGAGCGTGCGCGATGCCCGCCCCGAAGCAGTCCGCCCCATCCCTCCCGGACAGGTCGCCGCCTGGCGCGACGGCTGGCTGCTCTTCGACGACACGCCGCTGGCCGACGCCTTGCCCGCCATCAACGCCTATCGTCGACAGCCCATCGTCCTCGCCGATGACCGCACCGGCGCGCTGCGGCTGACCGGCCGCTTCCGCGCCCAGGATCAGCGCAGCCTCGTCCAGGCTCTGCCCGCCATCCTGCCGTTGCGCGTGGAAGTGCTCGACGATGGCAGCATCCGCCTGGCAGCGCGGTGAGCCCGAAACCCGGCGGCGAATTGGAAACCACCTGTCTCCTGTCTCCGTTTTTCTCTCCCGAACGTCTCCTGCCCTGAAGCGTGCTTTTTGGTCGAAGCGCGCATGTCCATGAACAGGAGCCGACATGTCCCACCGCAAGCCGAGCAGCTTCCGCCTGCTGCCCATCATCGCCGCCCTGTGCGGCGCCTTCGCCCTGCTTGCCGGCCCACCCGCGCCGGCCCATGCGCAGACCAGCGCGCAACAGGCGGAACGCAGCTTCGAGATCGATCTGCCCGCCCAGCCGCTGGGCAGCGCGCTGAACGAACTGTCGCGCCAGACCGGCGCGCAGATCTTCGCCGCCGGCGCACAGATCGGCGGTCACCAGGCTCCCGCCGTGTCCGGCCGGATGAGCGTCGAACAGGCCCTGAGCCGCCTGCTCGCCGGCAGCGGCCTGAGCGCCCGGGCCAGCGGCGGCAACGGCTTCAGCATCGCGCCAAGCCCCGAAGCGCAGGCACCGGAAGCGATGCTGCCAGCCGTCACTGTTTCCGGCAAGGCACCGGGCTCCACCACCGAGGGCACGGGCTCCTACACCACCTGGTCCACCAGCAGCTCCACACGCCTGAACCTGACGCCACAGGAGACGCCGCAGGCGGTCACGGTGATGACGCGCCAGCGCATGGAGGACCAAAGGCTCAACAGCCTGAGCGACGTGCTGGAGGCCGCCGTGGGCATCACCATCAAACCGTTCAACCATGGCGCGGATGGCCCGCAGCTTTGGTCACGCGGCTCCAGCATCACCAACTTCCAGATCGACGGCGTGCCCGTTTCCGCGTCGATGAGCAACTACCTGCAAAACACCGCGATGTACGACCGCGTGGAAATCGTCAAGGGCGCCACCGGCATCATGAGCGGTCTGGGCTATCCTTCGGCCACCATCAACATGATTCGCAAGCGCCCGACGAAGGCACCGCAGACCAGCATCAGCGCCGAAGCGGGCAACTGGTCGCGCTACGGCGTGGGGCTGGACGTTTCGCGCGCGCTCAACGAGGATGCCTCCGTGCGCGGCCGGCTGGTGGCCGATGTGCTCGGTGATCGGGATGTTGCCGGGCAGGAAGCGCCTCGTAGCCCAGGAGGTCGGCCCTGGCCAGATCCACTATCGGCTGGAAAACGAACTTCAGCTCGTGCCTTTCCAGCATCTGGCGCAGCCGAACCGTGAGCCGTGTGTCACCCAACATCAAGCAACCCCCGGGATTGCAAAAAATAAGATCGATGACCGTATCGCGCCCCACAAGGCGCCCCCGCAAAATGTACGTCCTGCAAGTGAAGCTTCGATGAACATTCACGCTGCACCGCAGCGCGCCTTACAATTTCGCCTTTACCTGACGGCGCGCCCATCATGTTCCTGTCCGCCCTACCCATCTATCCCGTCGCCGGCATCCGTGAAATCGAAGGCAAGCTCATCCCCAGCGCGCGGCCGCCGCTGATGGAACGCGCCGGCCGCGCCGCCGCCGAAGACGCGGTCCGCCTGGTCATGGACCGCCCGGGGCCGATCCTGATCGCCTGCGGGCCGGGCAACAACGGCGGCGACGGCTTCGTCATGGCCCGCCAGCTGGCCCAGGCCGGACGCGAAGTGCAGGTCGCCTTCGCCGCCGACGCCCAGAATCTGCCCGCCGAAGCCGCCAAGGCCTACACGGACTACCTCGCGGCGGGCGGCCAGACCATTTCCGACCTGCCGGCGGCGCCGGCACAGGGCTGGGCGCTGGTGGTGGATGCCATCTTCGGCATCGGCCTGAAGCGCCAGATCGAAGGCCGCTACGCGGGCTGGATCCAGACCCTCAACGCCCAGCCTTCACCGCGCATGGCGCTCGACGTGCCCAGCGGCCTCGACGCCGACACCGGCCAGCCGCTCGGCACGGCCTTCCGCGCCACCCACACGACCACCTTCATTTCGCTCAAGCCCGGCCTGCTGACCAACGACGGCCCGGACTACTGCGGCGACATCAGCGTGCAGCGGCTGGACATCGACGCGCCGGCTTGGCTGCCCGCTGTCGGCCATGCGATCACGCCCGCGCTGTTCCGCAACCAGCTGGTGCGCCGGCCGCGCAACAGCCACAAGGGTCTGTACGGCGATGCCGGCATCCTCGGCGGCAATGCCGGCATGGTCGGCGCGGCGCTGCTGGCCGGGCGTGCGGCGCAATGGCTGGGCACCGGCCGGGTCTATGTCGGCCTGCTCGACCCCAACGGCCCGGCGGTCGACTTCTCGCACCCCGAACTCATGCTGCGCCGCGCCACACAACTGCCCGAGCGCCTGAGCGCGCTGGCCGTCGGGCCGGGCCTGGGCATCGATGCGAATGCCGCCGCGCAGCTCGCCGCCGCCCTCGCCCGCGACATTCCGCTGGTGCTGGACGCCGACGCACTGAACCTGATCGGCACCGACGCCGCGCTGCAGAGCCAGCTTGCCGCACGCAGGATGCCGACCGTGCTGACGCCGCATCCGGCCGAAGCCGGCCGCATGCTGGGCATCGGCACTGCGGCCGTCCAGTCCGACCGCCTGCGGGCCGCGCTCGACATCGCCCGCCGCTACCACGCGCTGGCCGTGCTGAAAGGCTGCGGCTCGATCATCGCCGCGCCCGACGGGCGCTGGTTCATCAACACCAGCGGCCACCCCGGCATGGCCAGCGCCGGCATGGGCGACGTGCTCACCGGCCTCGTCGCCGGCCTGCTCGCCCAGGGCTGGCCCGCCGAATCGGCACTGATCACGGCCGTCCACCTGCATGGCGCCGCAGCGGATCGCCTGGCGCGCGAAGGCATCGGCCCGGCTGGCCTGAGCGCCAGCGAAACCATCGTCGCCGCCCGCGGCGTCTTCAACGGCTGGCTCGTCGAGGCCCAGCAGGATGCGAACCGCGACGTTCAACGCGACTCGCGCCCGCTGATCACGCTGGGCAAGCACTGATCCCAGGGCCGCCACCCCGACCTGTCCGCGCCGGGCGCGATGCTAGAATCGCGCCTCCTGCCACCTGCCCGCTCACCCGCCATGCTCTCTGAACAGCTTCGCGTCGAAATCCAGCGCAACATCGCCGCCTCCCTGGCCGAAGACATCGGTACCGGCGACCTGACGGCGCGCCTGATCGCCCCCGACACCGAGGCCCGCGGCCGCGTCATCACCCGCGAGGACGCGGTGATCTGCGGCACCGCCTGGTTCGACGCCGCCTTCGCCGCGCTCAGCCCGGCGGCGGTGGTCGACTGGCACGTCCGCGACGGCGACGTGGTCAAGGCCGGCGACGTGCTGTGCGACATCATCGCCCGCGCGCGGGTGCTGCTGACCGCGGAGCGCACGGCGCTGAATTTCCTGCAACTGCTGTCCGGCACGGCCACGGTGACGCGCCGCTTCGTCGATGCCGTCGCCGGCACCAAGGCCAGGATCGTCGACACCCGCAAGACGCTGCCCGGCCTGCGCCTGGCGCAGAAGTACGCGGTCGCGATCGGCGGCGGCACCAATCATCGCGTCGGCCTCTACGACGGCATCCTGATCAAGGAAAACCACATCATCGCTGCCGGCGGCATCCGTGAAGTGGTCGAGCAGGCGCGCCTCATCGCGCCGTCGAACGTCTTCATCGAAGTCGAGGTCGAGAGTCTCGACGAACTGGAGGAAGCGCTGGATGCGGGCGTGAAGATGGTGCTGCTCGACAACATGAGCCTGGACGACATGCGCGAAGCCGTGACGATCAACGCCGGCCGCGCCGAGCTCGAAGCGTCCGGCGGCGTCAGCCTGGAGCGGGTGCGCGCCATCGCCGAAACCGGCGTCGACCGCATCTCGATCGGCACCCTGACCAAGGACGTGCGCGCGCTCGACCTCTCGCTGCGCCACGTCGAGGCCCAGGCCTGAGCGCCGCCCGATGGCCGACGGCGCCAGCGCTTCCCTGCCGCCCTGGCCGATGGTGCCGGCCTGCTACGGCTGGCTGTCGCTCGACGCCCGCGGCCGCTGGCGGCTGAAAGGCGAAACGATCTCCCATCCCGGGCTGATCGCTTTCCTGAACGCCCATTACACCCATGACGCCGAAGGCCGCTGGCTGGTGAACAACGGCCCGCAGCGGGTGTACGTCGCACTGGAAAGCGCGCCCTGGGTGCTGCGCCTGCAGCCTGACGGCAGCTTCGTCACCCACACCGGGCGCAGCGTCACGGCGATCGGCCCGCTGCTGCTCGACGCCGAAGGACGGTTGTTCCTCGCCACCGACGCCGGCCCTGCTGCACTGGACGATCGCGATCTGGCGATGCTGCTGGCCGATTTGAGCGACCCTGCGGGCAAGGCCGCGGACGACGATACGCTGCTGGCGCTGGTGGCGGGTGAAAGCCGGGCGAAGCTGCAGTGGCACGGAATGCCGCTCCAGGCGCTGGACGGTGGCCGCAGCGGCGAAACAGCCGCCTCCCGGCTCGGCTTCACTTCAGACCCGCAGCCTGAAGCAGCCTGAAACCCGTCTCGCCTCCTTACGCCCCGGCAATGCTCTCCACCTCGAAACCCACCACGCGGCGCTGCTCGCGGCTGAATTCGACGCCGATCAGGTGAATGGGCTGGCCGGCCAGGCGATACTTGTCGGCGTAGCCCCTGTCCTTGATCTGCTCCAGCGCACGGCCTTCGGGTTCGATCTCGACGACCTTGAACTCGAACAGATACACCTGCCCGTTGAAGCGCACCGCCATGTCCAGTCGCCCGGCATGGCTGGCCTCTTCGGGCACCACATCCAGGCCGAGCGCGGCGAAATAGGCGTAGAACACGCTGGCACAGTAGCCCTCGTAGTTGGCGATGGGGTTCCTGCGGTGCCAGTCGGCCGGGATGCCGGCAAAGAAGGCAGTGAACAGGCTCTTGCCGAAACGGCGCGGGGGGAGAGAAAGTAGTGCTTGCCCTCGTCGATCAGGCGCAGCGCGAACGTGGTCTTGTCGACGTAATAATGGCCCTCCTCCCGGATTTCGCGGAAGGTCTGGAGCCGATCGGCAGTTTCTTGCGGTTCATGGGCTGCGCTCGCGGATTCCGTCTCGGCCGCCATTGTACGGCCTTGCCGGTCACACCCCATCCGGCAAGGCACGCCGCCTCAGACGCGCTCGGCGATGAAGCGCTTCACCGCATCCACGTCCGGCGCCATCACCTCGACGCGCTGCGGCAGCTTCTCGATGCCTTCGAGGTCGGACGGACACTCGGGCTCGCGGCCCAGCGCCTCTACGATGGTTTCGGCGAACTTGACCGGCAGCGCGGTTTCCAGCACCAGCACCGGCACGCCGGTCGGCACTTCGGCGGCGCGCGCCCAGGCCACCTTGACGGCGTCGGCGGTGTGGGTGTCGATCATCACGCCGTACTGCTCGAACACCTTGCGGATGGTCGCCAGCCGGTCGGCGTGGCTGCTGGCGCCCGACACGAAGCCGAAGCCGGCGATGCGGGCGAATTCCGGCGATGCGGACAGATCGAAAGCGCGGCCGGCATCGACTTCCGCCCACAGCGCGGCGACCTTCTGCGGCTCGCGCCCGACCAGGTCGAAGACGAAGCGCTCGAAGTTGGACGCCTTGGAGATGTCCATCGACGGGCTGGAGGTGACGTGGGTCTCGGCGGCCTTGCGCGGACGGTAGACGCCGGTGCGGAAGAATTCGTCGAGCACGTCGTTCTCGTTGGTGGCGAGGATCAGCTTCGCCACCGGCAGGCCCATCTGGCGGGCGATGTGGCCGGCGCAGATGTTGCCGAAGTTGCCCGAGGGCACGCAGAACGCGACCTGCTCGTCATTGCTCCCGGTCGCGGCGAAATAGCCCTTGAAGTAATAGACGATCTGCGCCGCGACACGCGCCCAGTTGATCGAGTTGACCGCACCGATCTTGTGCTCGGCCTTGAAGGCATGGTCGTTCGACACCGCCTTCACGATGTCCTGGGCGTCGTCGAACATGCCGGTGACGGCGATGTTGAAGATGTTGTCGTCCTGCAGCGAATACATCTGCGCGCGCTGGAAGGCGCTCATCTTGCCGTGCGGCGACAGCATGAACACGCGCACGCCGCGCTTGCCGCGCATCGCGTATTCCGCCGCCGAGCCGGTGTCGCCCGAGGTGGCGCCGAGGATGTTGATCGTCTCGCCGCGCTTGGCCAGCACGTACTCGAACAGGTTGCCGAGCAGTTGCATCGCCATGTCCTTGAAGGCCAGCGTCGGGCCGTTGGACAGCTCCAGCAGGCCAAGCTTGCCTTCTTCCAGCCAGTGCACCGGCGTGATGTCACTCGCCTGGTCGCCCTCGCGCACGTGGCGGTACACCTCGGCGGTATAGGTCTTGTCGCAGATCGCCTTCAGGTCCGCCGGCGGAATGTCGGTGATGAATTTCGACAGGATGGCGAAGGCCAGCTCGGCGTAGGACAGGCTGCGCCAGGCATCGAGTTCGGCGCGCGTCACCTGAGGATAGGTTTCGGGCAGGTACAGCCCGCCATCGGGTGCGAGGCCGCCGAGCAGGATGTCGCAGAACTCGGGATTGGCGGGCTGGCCGGCATGGCCTCGGGTGGAGATGTATTTCACGGAGGAAGTCCTCGGAGACTGGGCTGGAATCGGGCCGGACGAAGTGTCCGGGTGCTAATGCGCGATTTTAACGAATGGCGCGGCAGCCGACATACCGTTCCAGGGCCGGCAGGCGGCTACAATTCCTCCGCCCCACGACAAAAACCGGAGAACACCATGAGTTTCGGCAACATCATCGGCCAGATCCTGCAGCAAGGCATGGCCAGCCAGAGCCGTTCGCGGCTGGATCACACGCTCGGCTCTTCGGGGCTGGGCGGCGTCGGCGGCCTGGGCGACCTGCTCGGCACGGTTCTGGGCGCGGGCGGCGGTGGCCGCGGCAGCGCAGGTGGCGGCCTGGCGGACGTACTGGGCAGCGTTCTCGGCGGCCAGGGCTCGGCCAGGAGCGGTGCCGGCAACTTGGGTGATCTGCTCGGCGGCCTGCTGGGCGGTGGCGCCAGCGGCCGCAGTGCGGGAGGCGGCCTCGGTGACGTGCTCGGCGGCATGCTGGGCGGCGGAAGCAGCGGCGCCAGCCGCGCCGGTTCGGGCAATCCGCTCGGCGGCACCGGCATGGCCATCCTCGCCACGCTGGCGATGGCGGCGCTGAAGAACTGGCAGGGTTCGCGCACTGCTGCGGCCGGCTTCAGCGGTGCCCAGGCGGCGATAGCGCCCGGCCAGATCGAGCCGGCCCAACTGGCGGCGATGACTTCGCCCGAGACCGAGCAGCTCGTGCTGCGCGCGATGATTGCGGCGGCCAAGGCCGATGGCGAGGTGGACGAAAGCGAAATCCAGCGCATCGTCGGCAAGATCGGCGAAGACGGCGTCACGGCGGAAGAAAAGCAGTTCGTCGTCGCCGAGCTGCGCCGCCCGCTGGATCTGGAGTCGCTGATCGCCGCCGTGCCCAGCCAGGCGGTCGCGGCACAGGTCTACGGTGCTTCGCTGCTGGCGATCGACCTCGACACCGAAGCCGAACTGGCCTACCTGCGCCAGCTCGCGCGCGGACTGGGACTGGATGCCGACACCGTCGCCCGCCTGCACCAGCTCACTGGCGTGGCCTGAGCAAGACGCCCGACGCCATCACGAGCGCGATGCCCTGCCGATGAGCGCACAAGGGCATCGCGCCCGGTTGTTCCTACCTTTTTGCCGGGACGACTCTCCATGTCCGCACTGATCGAAGCTCTCCGCCGCCGGCTGCCCGCCGAGCGCGTCATCACCGACGAACTGCGTCGCCTTGCCTACGGCACGGACGGCAGCTTCTACCGCCTGATTCCGGAGGTCGTCGCCGTCGTCGACAGCGAGGACGACGTCCGCGACGTGATCGCGCTCGCTCGCAGCCACCAGCGCCCGGTGACCTTCCGCGCGGCCGGCACCAGCCTGTGCGGCCAGGCGGTGACCGATGGCGTGCTGGTGCTGCTCGGCGAAGGGCTGGCGAGCTGCCGTATCGCCGCCGACGGCGCCACGGTGGAAGTGGGGCCGGCCATCATCGGTGCCGAGGTCAACCGCCGGCTGGCGCCGCTGGGGCTCAAGATCGGCCCCGACCCGGCATCGATCAACGCCGCCAAGATCGGCGGCATCGCCGCCAACAACAGCAGCGGCATGTGCTGCGGCACGGCGCAGAACAGCTACAACACGCTGGCGGCGATCCGCGTGCTGCTGGCCGACGGCAGCCTGCTCGACACCGCCGACGCCGCCAGCGTGGCCGCCTTCCGCGCCAGCCACGCCGCCCTGCTCGACCGCCTGGCCGGGCTGTCCGCCGGCATCAAGGCCGACGAGGCGCTGTACGCGCGCATCCGCAGCAAGTACAAGATCAAGAACACCACCGGCTACAGCCTCAACGCCCTGGTCGATTTCGACGACCCGGTGGACATCCTCGCCCACCTGATGATCGGCTCGGAAGGCACGCTCGGCTTCATCTCCCGCGTCACCTACCGCACCGTGCCGGAATACGCCAACAAGGCCAGCGCGCTGGTGTTCTTCCCCGACATGGAAAGCGCCTGCCGCGCGGTGGCCGGGCTGAAGTCCGCGCCGGTGGATGCGGTCGAACTGCTCGACCGCGCATCCTTGCGCTCGGTGGCCGACAAACCGGGCATGCCGCCGCTGCTGCGCGAACTGGCCGATGGCGCCACCGCGCTGCTGATCGAGACGCGCGCTCCGTCGGCCGCCGCGCTGTCCGAGCGGATGGCAGCGGTGCTCGCCGAGCTGGCCCGCCACCCGCTGCTCGAAGCGCCGGCCTTCACCACCGACGCCGCCGAGATCGAGCGCCTGTGGAACGTGCGCAAGGGCACTTTCCCGGCGGTGGGCGCGGTGCGCAAGCCGGGCACCACGGTCATCATCGAGGACGTCGCGGTGGCAGTACCCGACCTGGCCGCCTGTTGCCTCGACCTGCAGCACCTGTTCGCCAAGCATGGCTACCACGAGGCGATCATCTTCGGCCATGCGCTGGAAGGCAACGTCCATTTCGTGTTCACGCAGGATTTCGGCATCGAGTCGGAAGTCGCCCGCTACGCCGCCTTCATGGACGAACTGTGCACCGTGCTGGTGGAGAAGTACGATGCCTCGCTGAAGGCCGAGCACGGCACCGGGCGCAACATGGCGCCCTTCGTCGAGCTGGAATGGGGCGCACAGGCCTATGCGCTGATGAAGGAAATCAAGCGCCTGTTCGATCCGGAAGAACTACTCAACCCCGGCGTCATCATCAACGACGATGCCGAGGCCCACCTGAAGCACCTCAAGCCGATGCCCGCCGCCGGCGAGCTGTACGCGCCGGTGGACCGCTGCATCGAATGCGGCTTCTGCGAACCGCAATGCCCGTCGCACGGCCTCACGCTGTCGCCCCGCCAGCGCATCGTCGGCTGGCGCGAACTGTCGCGGCGCAAGGCGGCGGGCGAAGCGCCCGGCGAACTCGGCCACGACTATCTCTACATGGGTCTGGACACCTGTGCCACCTGCGGCCTGTGCGCCACCGCCTGTCCGGTCGGCATCGAAACCGGCGCGCTGACGCGCGCAGTGCGCGGCGAAAACCTGTCGTCGGTCGCACGCACGCTCGGCCGCGTCGCCGCCAACAACTTCGGCGCCACCCAGGCACTGGCCCGCAGCGCATTGAAAGCCGGCCACGTCGCCGAATCGGTGCTCGGCACGCCGCTGCTCGCCCGCCTCACCGGCGGCGCGTGGAAGGCCGGCATGCCGCGCCCCCAGCCGGCGGGCCGCGTCAACCCCGCCGCCAGCGGCGACAAGGTGGTCTATTTCCCGACCTGCGCCGGCCGCATGTTCGGTGCCGACACGCCCGAGAATGCGCTGTCGGCCACGGTCATCCGCGTGCTCGAACGCGCCGGCTACGCCCCCGTCGTGCCCGAAGGCGTCGATGCGCTGTGCTGCGGCCAGTCCTTCGCCAGCAAGGGCATGCCCGCTGATGCCGACCGCAAGTCCGCCGAACTCGAAGCCGTGCTGCGCCACGCCAGCGAAGACGGCCGCCACCCCATCGTGCTCGACGCCAGCGCCTGCTCGCTGCGCATGAAAACCTTCCTCGCCGAACGCCTGCCGATTTACGACCTGGTCGAATTCGCCCACGACGCCTTGCTGCCGCGCCTGATGCTGGCGAAGAAGGCCGAGCCGGTGCTGGTCCACCTGAACTGCAGCGCGCGCCGCATGGGTTTCGAACGCAAGCTCACCCAGCTCGCGCGCGCCTGTGCCGAACAGGTGACGCTGCCGGCGGAAGTCAAATGCTGCGGCTTCGGCGGCGACCGCGGCTTCGTCGTGCCCGAACTCAACGCCCACGCACTGCGCAAGCTGGCCGCCGACATCCCGGCCGGCTGCTGCGGCGGCTATTCCAGCAACCAGACCTGCGAAATCGGCCTCACCGCCGCCACCGGCCTGCCCTACCGCTCCATCGTCCATCTGCTGGACGAATGCAGCCGCGAGGCGATGCGGCAGGCATCTTGCTGAACGCCTCTCCCGCCATGCTGCGAACCATCGAATCCATCGTCCGCTTCGTACCGGACATCGAAGTCGCGATCGGTCATCTGGCGCACAAGGGCACCGTCCTGTACCACGGTCCCATCACCACGGGCGTTGCCCTGGTTCAGGCCAGAGCCTGCTGCACTTCTTCCCTGATCCATTCCGCAAACGCCTGGACTTCCGGGCGCTGCATGGCATCCGGCAGCGTGACCAGGTAATACGCGAAGCGCGCCGGCCAAGGCTTGTCCAGCACTTGTACCAGACGCCCGGCAGCGATTTCATCGCAGGCGTATTCCTGCGGCACCAGGGCGAGCCCTTGACCGGCCACGGCCGCCCGGATCAGCAGGTAGTCGTCCTCGAATGCCGTGCCGCGTTCGGCGCGCGGGTCGTCGGGCACGCCATGCGCCGCCAGCCACAGCGGCCAGTCCGCACGGTCAGCGTCCTGGAGCAACGGCCACCTCAGGCAATCGGCCGGTTCACGAATAACGGTGTTGTTTGCCTGCTGGGCCGGACCGGCAACCGGCGCATGAGGGAGGCCGATGCGATGAGCAGCACAGCCGATTGTTGCCGCTCCTGATGGCGGGCGCACCGCTCTTCATGAAACCTCATCGCTTTTCCATGCTGTCGGCAGCGCTTCTGCTCAGCGCCAATGCCCTGGCCAATCCCGCACTTTCCGCACAGGAGGAATCCGCCATGCCCTCCGCAAGCACCATGCTTCGGCCCGTCAATCCTGCGGGCGCCGTTATCCCCGGCATTTCCTCTGCCGTCGTCGTTGAGAGCGGCAGGATGATGTTCCTGTCCGGGCACGTGCCAATGGATGCGGGCGGCGCAGTTCTTCCGCCAGACCTTGAAAGCCAACTGGACCAGGTATTCAAGAACCTGAGCGCAACGCTGGAAGCGGCAGGCGCAACACCTCGCCAACTGGCGCGTATCACGATTTATGTGCGCGATTTCCAGGCGGATCAACTGCCCGCCATCCGCCGCGCACGAGACCGCTTCATCGACCAGGAACGGCCTCCCGCCAGTACATTGATCGGCGCGGCAGAGCTGTTCCACCCCAATGTACTGGTCGAGATGGATGCGATTGCTGTGCTGCCGCCGGATGCCTGATTTCCCTCGGTACACCGGAATCCATTGAAAGGAGATTCACCCATGGATCGACCCGCACGATGAGCCGATCCATGTGCAGCGCGATGGCCGCAGCGAAACCGTCACCCTGACCGGCATGAAAGTCAAAGCTCGCAATCTGGCCGACGGGCGCTGGTTCTGGGTCATCCTCGGCAGCGACGAAAAACCGATGGTGTTCGAGCGCGACATCGTATGGATCACCTTCCCAGGCCATCGCAAGACCGAGAAGTGGCTGCATGACGGCTGGCTCAGGGAGCAAGGCCGGTAGATCGGGACGATCCCCTGGCAGTGCGGTGCCAGACCCTTTCAGCCCGTCAGATTTCCGGGCCAGCATGGATACATGACTGACTCATGGATTCGCATCCAATGCGGCATGCCACTGGTGCAACTGCTGGGCGGTGGCGGTTACGCCGCCGCACACTACCACCAGCACATCAGCGGCATCGGCCAATGCGCCAGCCTGCCCGTAGGCCACCGCCAGGCTGGCACCGCAGGCGGGCTCCACCAGCATCCGATGGTCGTCGAGGAAGCGCTCGCACGCCTGCACGGCAGCCTGGTCGCTGACCACCGCGGGCCGTACCGGATGCTGCTGCGCCAGGGTGAATGCATGCTTGCATACCTGTCGCGCGCCCAGCGACGTGGCGATGCTGGTGATGGCATCCAGCGCGATGCGCTCGTTTGCCGCGAGCGAACGCGCCAGCGCATCGGCGCCACCCGTTTCTGCGGCGACGATGGGCACGTCCTGCCAGCCATTGCGGCGCAAGCCTTCCACCACACCGCAGAACAGGCCGCCGCCGCCCACCGACAGCACGATGGCATCGGGCTTGGTGCCGGCCGCCGCCACCTCGTCGATCAGGGTGGCATGGCCTTGCCAAAGCAGCGGGTCATCGAACGGGTGAAGAAAGGCGTCTTCCTCGCCCAGCAGGGATTGCGCCAGCGCATGGGCTTCATGCCAAGCCGCTCCATGTACGACCAATTCCGCGCCTTGTGCGCGGATCAAGGCCCGGGCTCGCTCAGTGGTGGTTTCCGGCACCACCACGACGACCGGCACGGACAGGCAGCGGCCGGCATAGGCCACGGCGATACCGGCATTGCCGCCGGAAGAGGACACGAAACGGCGCTTGCCCGTTCGTGCGTGCGCTTTGCAGGCCGCGCCGATACCACGAATCTTGAAGGAGCCCGAAGGCTGCAAGTTGTCGAGCTTGAGCCTGATGCGCCGGCCTGCGGCCTGGCTCAGGGAATCGGATGCGATCAGCGGGGTTTCGATGTGCAAAGGCATGGGCAAGCAGAAAATCAGAAAAGCGGATAATAAATGACTCCGGGCCAGGCAAGATCCCGGCGGGAAAACGCTCAGCCCTCGGCCTCGCTTGCGTAGCGCGCGCGTAGCTCGCGCTTGAGCAGCTTGCCCGAAGCATTGCGCGGCATGTCCTCGACAAAGAACACGCGCTTGGGCACCTTGAACGAAGCGAGCCTGGTGGGCACGTAGGCAATCAAGTCCTCCGCCGCCCGCCCACAGACCTCAATCGGCTTCGAGCCGGAAGCCGATCTTCAGCGTGACCTGGAAGTGCGCCACCTTGCCATCGACGACGTGGCCGCGGGTTTCCACCACTTCGAACCAGTCGATGTGGCGGATGGACTGCGCCGCAGCCTCGATGGCGTTGCGAATGGCAGCATCGCTGCCCTCGTGGGACGAGCCGACGACCTCGACGAGCTTATAGACGTGATCGGACATGTGAGCCTCCTCTTGGTGGTGAGGCCGGGGAATCGGCCTTCTCAGTTCGAATCGCCATCGCAATGGCTGGAAGACACTTGCCGCGCTTCGAAATTCCGCACCGAAGAACGGTAGGCACGTACGCCGAGCACTGCCACCGCGATGAGGATGCCGATGAAAACGATGAGTTTGAATGCCATGTCAGTCGGTCCCGTTCGCTCCTGAAACGCCCCTTTCGCCTCAGGCGCGGCCAATGCCTTCAGTGTAGCCGCACATCTCCGCTCGCGCCTGCCGCAGCGCGTCGCTCAGCCGGCATTCGCCTCCAGCCAGGCCGCCCTCTCCAGCCAGCGCCCGGCCTTGTCCGCCGCAAGTCCCGGTGCCGCTGCGATGCGGCGCAGCGCCGCAGGATCGGGCCGGTGCGCCGTCACCGTGTCCCAGTATTCGGCCAGCGTCAGCCAGGGATTCGGCCGTTCGAGCAGTTCGATGCCATCCCCGGCGCACAGGCGACCTTCCCGCAGTACCCGGTAATACCAGCCGGTGACGCCCGCGGCCTCGACGAAGCGCGAGGCGTCCTTCACCTTCAGCCGCAGGTCGATCTTCCAGCATGGCGAGCGCGGCTGGCTGACCTGCACATGCGCCTCGCCGATGCGCAGCACGTCGCCGATGCAGATGTCGTGCTCGACCAAGCCGCGCGTGCTGATGTTTTCGCCCAATACACCCGGCCCGACGATCTGCGCGCACTGCGGCCACTCCTCGGCCAGCAGCGCGTAGTGCTCGGCCGGATAGTGATGCAGCGCCTTGTCCGGCCCGCCGTGGTGGCGCAGGTCGGCCTGCTCGTCTCCCGCCAGCCCAGTCGTGCCCAGTTGGACCGGGCCGTCGACCGCCGACTTGAAGATTCCGCTGGCCTCGCCTTCGGGCAGCATCAGCCGCACGCGTCCGACGAAGACCTGATCGACCGTGCTTTTCATCGCTTCTCCATGGATCGGAACAGGGAAAATCAGCTTACCTGAACCCGCCCCACCCGGGCCATCGAAGACGCGCTTGCGTGCCGATGGCGGCGCCACAGCGCGATCGCCCGACCGCGCATAGTGGATGTAGAGCGATGCATTCCAAGCCACACGATTTAACCATCGGCAGGCTTCCTGGTGTACGCGCCAGAAATTCTTGGAATGATCCTCACTGCCCTGATCATCGCCTACGCACAACCCGGCCAAAGCCGGGTTGTGCGTGCAATCGAAGCTGAGATCAGTGCTTGCGGCGGCGAGCAGCAGCCAAACCAACCAGGCCCAGGCAGGCCAGGGCCAGCGAGCCGGGCTCGGGCACCTTGCCGGGCTCAACCGGGATATCGATCGTGTCGAGCGAGCCGCCCATCACGTATGCGTAGTTCCACACAACGGTATCGCCGCTCAACAGATCACCCAGGTTGAATGCCAGGCCGATGCCATGGTCGCCAGAACTGGAGTTGCCCTGGTTGCCGCCAGCCAGATAGACATCCGGATCGGTCACCGAGCAGCAGGCGCCGACGATGCCCGTGTTGTGCGCGATCGGGCCCGAATAGAACAGGCCCAGCGGGTAGCCGGAGATCGCGCCGAGCGAGCCGACGAAGTCCTCCAGCGAAACGCCCTGATCCGCAATGCCACGCTGGTTGTTCGTGGCCGCGCTACCGCCCGAGTAGTTGTCCGGATCGGGATCGACGGCGCGCGAGATACGCACGTTGTCCAGGTTCGCGTTCGCAGTGAACGTGGTCTGGATGTTCACGCGCTGGTCGCCTTCGTTGAAGTAGAACAGGTGCGTCAGCGAGAACAGGTTGGTCGTCGTGCTCCAGGTGGCGCCGAAGTCGAACGAGCCGCTTGCCACCGACGTGGTACCGGAAAGCGACAAGCCGCCAGAGTTGGAATTCGAGTACGAGCGCGCGGAACCAGTGGAATCCGTCAACCTGATGCCGAAGCCTTCAAAGGGAATCCCGGGCGATACATAATCCTTGTCCGCAGGGAAGTTGCCGGTGCCGGTGGGGTCAAAGCGCAAAGAATTGAACACCCCCCCATCGGTAATATTCACCCGCACAGATTGGGATTCGAGCAGGACCGGCGCAGCCAGGGTCGTGCCGGACGTCAGCGCGGCAGCAAGGGCCGCAATACTCAAGGTAAAAATTTTCATGAGCGCCTCTTTGTGAATCGAAGTACGTGACAAATTGACTGACCAGGATGGAGGACAGGCCGCACACCGACTAGCAAACGGCATGCCATCTTATAAAAATCAATAAAATCAAAATATTGTGATTTTATTGATGATTTCAATACTATAAATGTAATAAATTTCGACATCACCGCGGTCTGGTTGAATACCCCGCGCTGAGCCCGCGCGTAGAAAGTTCAAACGCCATTCTGTCCGTGGCGAAAACCCATCGGCATCCCGCCTTCGTGTAGCCATGACCAGCAAGCTGCCGAGCCCAAGCCCGACAGGCCGCTAGGGAGATTTTCTTATATCCCTTCCATGAACAAGGAAATAAGCTCCCGGCAAGTCAAATCGTCATGAGCCAAAGGGAGCTTTCCATGAATACGCGAGCGATCCTGCGAGCGGTCGGCATCGGCTGTTCGCTGTTGCTGGCCTCCGCTACCGCATCGGCCGGCACGGCGCAGGCCGATGTGGTCAGGCGCGGCGAATACATTGCCCGCATGGGCGACTGCGTCGCCTGTCACACCGCGCCGGACGGCAAGCCGATGGCCGGCGGGCGGGCGCTGGAGACGCCGTTCGGCATCTTGTATTCCACCAACATCACGCCCGACGGCAAGACCGGCATCGGCCGATACACGTTCGAGCAGTTCGACCGCGCCATGCGCAAGGGCGTGGCCGCCGACGGCCACAACCTGTACCCGGCCATGCCCTACCCGTCCTACGCCAGGATGACCGCGCAGGACATGCGCGACCTGTACGCCTACATGCTGAACGGCGTCGAGCCGGTCGAGCAGGCGAACAAGGAGAACGACATGGACTGGCCCTTCAGCATGCGCTGGGGCCTGTCGCTGTGGAATGCCGTCTTCCTCGACGACGAGGCATTCGAGCCGGTCGCGAACGAATCGGAACAGTGGAACCGCGGCGCCTACATCGTGCAGAGCCTGGGCCATTGCGGTGCCTGCCACACGCCGCGCGGCTTCGCCTTCCAGGAAAAGACCATGAGCGACCAGGGCGGCAAGGGCGCCATGTTCCTGGCCGGCGAAACCGTCGAAGGCTGGCGCGCGCTGAGCCTGCGCAACCTGTGGACGCCGGAGGACACCGCCGAGATGCTCAAGACCGGCCGCAACAAGCACGGCACCGTCTCGGGCAACATGGTGGACGTGGTGCAGCACAGCACCCAGTACATGACGGACGAGGACCTGCTGGCCGTGGGCGTGTATCTGAAGTCGCTGCCGGCGGGCAAGGACGACCTGCCGATGCAGGTGGCCCAGGGCCCGGCGCCGAACATCGTCCCGCTGTCGGCAGGCATGGGTGCAGCGCCGGACGACGACGTGCCGACCAACATCTTCACCACCCGCGGCGGCCTGGGCTACCTGCAGTTCTGCGCCGACTGCCACCGCGCCAACGGCGACGGCGTACCCAATGTGTTCCCGCCGCTGACCGGCAACCACACGCTGCAGTCGCAGGACCCGGCCACGCTGATCCACATCATGCTCACCGGCTGGCGTGCGCCGGTGACCGAAAGTCATGCGCGGCCGCTGTACATGCCGGCCTTCGCGCAACTGGGCGACGAGGAAATCGCCGAGATCCTGAACTTCACCCGCCGCAGCTGGGGCCGCAGCGATGCACGTGAAATCCTCGCAAGCGAGGTCGGCAGCGTGCGCAAGCACCTCGGCGCCAAGGGCATCGACGAGCGGCCGTTCGAGACGCCGCGGCTGGCCGACATGCTGAAGGAAGCGAACGCCGAGCAACTGGTGCTGGGCGCGCGCCTGAACATCGACACTGCCCGCATGCTGCCCGATCACGTCGGCGCAGCGATGAACTGCGCCAGTTGCCATTTGAACGCCGGCACCGTGGCCGATGGTTCGCCCTACGTCGGCGTGTCGGCCTTCTTCCCCAGCTATGGCGCCCGCGCGGGCCGCGAAATCACGCTGGAAGAGCGCATCAACGGCTGCTTCCAGCGCTCGATGAACGGCAAGGCGCTGCCCAAGGAGTCGGACGAGATGAAGGCGATGGTCGCCTACTTCGACTGGATGAAGCGCGAGACCAAGCCCGAGGATCGCGTCGAGGGCCGGGGCATCGGCAAGATCGACCGCAGCATCGTACCCGACCCCGACAACGGCAAGCTGATCTACGCCGCCCAGTGCGCCGTCTGCCACGGCGACGAAGGCGAAGGCATCAAGGACGCCAGGGGCCGCTGGGTCTATCCGCCGCTGGGCGGCGAGCACTCGTTCAACATCGGCGCCGGCATGGCCCGCATCTACACTGCCGCGGCCTTCGTCAAACGCAACATGCCGATCGCCTTCCACGGCAGCTTCCCGCTCGGCCAGGGCGGGCTGTCCGACCAGGAAGCGGTGGACGTGGCGGCCTGGTTCAGCCACCTGCCCCGCCCGGACTTCGCACCCAAGGTCAATGACTGGCCCAAGGGCGGCAAGCCAAGCGACGCGCGCTACTGAGCAGCGGCTGGATGTCGAGCCAGCGGCAGGCTGCACGCCGGTAACTAAAGACGAGGCCGGTTTGCGCGACGATTCCAGCCTGATCATTGAAAACTGGCTTGAACGATAAGGGAGTACAGGCAGATTCGGCCGCGCTGCACCGACGCAGCGCGGCCGGGTCATCCAAACTGGCACGCACACCATCAAGCGCCGTCGCCAGATTGGGCAAGCTCGGCACCAGGAAATCAGTCGCACCCAGCATCTCCCGGCAATCGTCCCGGAGAGACGTTGCTGTTGGATGCGACAACCAAGCAGCCGCACACCCAAGGCTGTCGGAGGATTCAAGCAAACCCTGCACCGAAGCCTGCAAGCCGACCACCGGTCAGGCGCCGTGAAGTACGACACGGAGCACTGCCGAAGTAGCCCGTCATACGAGCCATTTGCCGGCGAAATTTTGCATCATGCATACAATAGCGGTTTTGTATTCCATGACTGCAAAGGCAACACGACAAGGGGCTTCCCACGCTGCAGCCCTTCCTACGAGAATGACCAACATCTGGGCGAAAACTGACGGAGAAGGCAGGTGGCACCCCCTGTTGTTGCACTGCCTCGATGTGGCAGCGGCTGCGCTTGAAATCCTGAATCGCGAACCGCGGCAGACCCGTCGTCAGTTTGCACGTGCCCTTGGACTGTCTTGGGAAGAAGCCAAACCGTGGCTGCTTCTTCTGATTGCAGCCCATGATCTCGGCAAGGCCTGCCCCGGTTTTCAGTGCAAGTGGCAGAACATCTCCGGACTCGATCCGGGCCGCAGCCCGAACACCAATATAAACCACGCCTTCGTCAGCCAGATCGCACTGGCCGCTTGGCTGGTCCAGCGCAACTGGCCCGATGAGCTCGCCCGGCTGGCTGCCGATGCGATAGGTTGTCACCATGGCAATCGGGCCTCGCCGACCACGCTTGAAAATCTCGAATGGGATCGCAGCGCCGTCGGAAAGAGCCCTTGGGCCGAAGTCCGCTTTCAATTGCTCGACACTCTGTTCGAAGTTTTCGAACCAACGGCGTTTCCAAGCACATCCACCCTCCCCGGCCCGGAGTTCATGCTATTGGCCGGACTCACCAGCTTTGCCGACTGGATCGGCTCCAATACCGACTGGTTCGGATTTGGTGCCGCAACCGATACTGCCGCGCCGAAGAAATGGTTTGAAGCCCGCTGCGACACTGCCGTACAGGCACTGGACGCAATCGGCTGGCAGCCGCGCAGGCCCCTGCTGACACGTCGCAACAGTTTTTCCGAAGCCTTCGGTTTTGCTCCACGCCCTTTGCAGAATGCCGTGGAGGTCGCACTGGAAGAGTTGGCCGAGCCCGCCATTCTGCTCATCGAGGCCCCCATGGGCGAGGGCAAGACCGAGGCTGCGTGGTTTGCACACCTGGAACTGCAGCGTCGCTTCGAGCATCGTGGCTTGTATATGGCTTTGCCCACCCAAGCCACGGGCAATGCCATGTTCGTCCGCACGCTGGCTTTTTTGCGCGCGCGCAGCGCCGACCGTGTACTGGACGTGCAATTGCTGCACGGGGGCACGCTGCTCAATGACAGCTTCCAGCAACTTCGCCTGACGTCGGTCCATGACGAAGAGCACCCCGTAAACGCACAGATCAGGGCCAGCGAGTGGTTCACCCACAAGAAGCGGGCATTGCTCTCCGAATATGGCGTGGGCACGGTGGATCAGGCCTTGCTGCCCATCCTGCCGGTGCGTCATCACTTCGTACGCTTATGGGGATTGGCCAACCGGGTGGTGGTGTTCGATGAAATTCACGCTTACGACGCCTACACCGGCACGCTACTCATCCATTTGGTACGTTGGCTACATGCACTGGGTTCGTCGGTGGTGTTGCTCTCGGCCACTTTGCCACCTGCCATCCGGCGCAATTTGGCCAAGGCGGTAGGCGCCGAACTGCCCACCACTGAAACGCCTTACCCACGATTAAGCGCCTTCACCAGCGGAGCAATCCGGCAAATCCATTTCGAAGCCGATCCCGAAAGGCGTCTGACCGTCGACATCCAGCCGATTGGCACCACCCTCGACGAGATGCAGGCTGCGCTGATGCACAACCTGGCCGATGGCGGTATGGGCCTCGCACTGGTCAATACGGTGCAGCGGGCGCAGGAGCTGTATGGCTTGCTCCCCGAAGGTATCCCGTTGCTGCGGGATGGAGATCCAGTCGGCAAGCGGCTGAACGATGGTAGCGAGATTTATCTGTTCCATGCTCGTTTCCCAGCCAAGCAGCGCCAGGTACGCGAGCAGCGAGTGCTTGATATTTTCGGTAAATCCGGTGGAGAGCATGGCGAACTGCGCAGCGGTCGCAAGCTCCTGATCGCCACCCAGGTGGCCGAACAAAGCCTGGATCTGGACTTCGATGTCATTGCAACCGACCTCGCCCCCATTGATCTGCTGCTGCAACGGGCCGGCCGGCTATGGCGCCATCCCAGGCCGCAGCGTCCTGTTGCTCTTCCGGTGCTGCTGATCGCTGGTCTGGCCGGAGATGCGCCGGAGGATTTCGGCCGCCCGCTGTGGTGGAGCGCGGTTTATGCCGAATCGATTTTACTGCGCACTTGGTGTTTGCTGCGGCAGCCAGCGCACCGGCAAATCATCCTGCCCGACGACATCGACACGCTCGTACAGGCAGTCTACGAGGAAAACGTTCCCATCCCGGAGGAATTACAGTCCCGGCTGGACAAGGCGCTCATGGAATCCGACGGTAACGACATCACCAAGACCCAGCAGGCCCATGCCGCCATTATCGGTATGCCTGATGACGCGTCCTGGGACGAACCGGCACGATTTGCCCTCTACGACGAAAACGACCCCTTCGTGCATCGCACCCTGGCCGCCCAGACCCGCCTGGGCGACGAGTCCCTGATCGTGATTCCCTTGGGACCAACCGATGGCTTCGTTGCCGAAACCGCACCCAGCTTCGAGCAGGCCAAGGCATGGTCGCTGCAGGCGTTGCGCGTCGGTCGCAAAGGGGTGGTGAAACAGCTCAAGGCACGGGGCATTCCTGAAACGTGGCAGCAATCCCCGCTGTTGCGCAACAGCTTTCCCCTATACCTGGATGAACTCGGACGCTGGCTGGACGACCCATCAGTCCGTCTTGATGCGGCCTTAGGCCTGATCTATGACAATAACACTTGAACACGGAGACACAATGGCCGACAGTACAAAAAGCGCAGAACCGGCGGTCACACCGAGTTTCAATCTCATCGATGAGCCGTGGATACCTGTTCTCTGGCAGGACGGCTCACGCAGCGAACTGGGCATCCGCGAAACGCTTCTGCAGGCAGACCGCATCGCCGAGATTCAGGATGCTTCACCTCTGGTGGTCGCTGCGCTGCATCGCTTCCTGCTGGCGGTGCTGTACCGAGCGCTGGAGGGGCCGTCGGACGGGCAGCAGGCCAGAACCTGGTTCAAACAGGGTTGGCCGACCGAGAAGATAGAGGCTTATCTGGCGCAATGGCGTGAGCATTTCTGGTTATTTGACGCGCATTTCCCCTTCGGACAGATTCCCACATTCAAGCCCCGGATATGGCGGGCGTGGACCGTACTGGCCGCCGAGCACAACGCCGACAACGCCAAAGTCCTGTCCGACCATGTGGACGTGAATCAAGCCGGCGCAATCCCTCCAGCCCAGGCCACCCGCTGGCTGCTGGCGACGCAGACTTTCTCGGTGAGTTGCGGCAAGAGCGAGTTGTCCCATACCGGCACGGCACCGTCCGCCACTGCGGCGATGGCCATACCATTGGGGCACAGTCTGCGAGATACCCTTTCGTTCTTGCTCGTTCCGCAGAATCGTTTGGTGCTGGAGCAAGATATTCCTCTCTGGGAACGGGCGCCGGAAACGCTGGAAGCATTGAAAAGCGGATGCGAGCGGGCTGTCAGCGGCTATGCGGATCGCTACACTTGGCGCATTCGCGCTGTGCGCTTACAGGTCGACGCGGATCTCATGGTGCCGCGGCTTGCCTTCGCATCGGGCGTGGGGCATCGGGCGGAACAGCAGACCGACCCGATGCTCGGCTATCGAGTCGACGAAAAGAAAGGCCGCTTGCCCATGATCTTTCGTGAACGGGGATTCTGGCGCGACTTCGACTCCCTATTGCCCGACGCTGCAAGGTGTGCGCCTCAAGTGATTGAGCATGCTGTTGACTTGGGCCGTGCAGTGCCGGAGCGCTTTCCTTCCACGGTGATGGTGGCAGGTCAGTCCAATGACAAGGCCAAGATCGAATACTGGCGCATGGAGCGTTTCAGCCTGCCATCTGCACTGGCCGGAGATCGCTCTGTACGAGCGGAGATTCGCACCTTGCTGGCCGAGTCGGAAGAGGCACAGACCGCCTTGTGGTACGCCTGCAAGTCCTTTGCCCGCAACCTGCTTAGTCGTGGCGAACGGGAACCTGCAGGAAAGGATGTGAGCAACTTCGTGCGCCAGATGCCCGTCACCGATAGCTACTGGTCCAACCTGGAACCTCGCTTTCATCAGGTTCTGGCCGAATACACCGAGGATAGTGACCCCGAAGACATCCGCCTGTCGTGGCTGCGCCATGTGCGTTCCGCCATGAGCACCGCCTGGCGTGCCTACGCATCGGGCGTTGCCGTCGGCGATGCCTGGGCGATCCGCGCGCTTGCCTTGGCCGAGGCTTCGGTACTGCGCCACATCGGGAAGCTCAATGATGAAATTTCCAAACTCGAACCCGACAAGGAGCCTGCATGAGTGCTTACCTCGACTGGCTGGAGGAGATGAACAAGCGCGATAGCCGCGTTCGCGCCGTGCTGCGCCGCAGCTTGGCCTTCGCCCCTGGTGTCTTTCCCGCAGCCTACCCCTATGTCGAACCCTTCCTGGCGGAAGATGCCAGCCATTGGCGGCGACAAGTTCATTACCTGGTCGCGGCGCTATGGGCGGCTCATTGGAAGGCGGAGCGTAGCGGCGGTATCCAGCCCATCGGCAAGGCCGCCGCCCTGCTCCAGTTGGCAAGCAAGTCGGCCAGCACCGAGCGCCGCTTCATCGCCCTGCTCGATGCGAACCCCGACGAACTGCCCTATCGGCTGCGCCAGATGGTCGCTCTGCTGAAGGATCACACCATTGATTTCGACGCACTGCTCACCGACCTCCTGCGCTGGCAATCCCCGGACAAGCGCACCCAGAACCAGTGGGCACGCCAGTTCTACCGCACGCTGCAGCAAGACACCGATCTGCCTGAAGAATCCGAAACCGAAGAGGAGTCCGCATGAAGACCATCGTTGAAATCCACGCCCTGCAGAACTTCGCGCCGTCCAACCTCAACCGCGACGACACCGGCGCGCCGAAGGATGCGCTGTTTGGCGGTACACGCCGGGCGCGTATTTCCAGTCAGTGTACGAAGCGGGCAGTGCGGCAGTTCTTTGGCGAGCAGGTATCGCAGGGCATTCTGAGCACGGACGACTTGGCGCGGCGTAGCAAGCGAGTACTTGAAGCGCTAATCGAAATCCTGGTCGAAAGAGGCCGGGACCCGACCGATGCAAAAGAGAAGGCCACATTGGCTCTGGGGGCCATGGAGCTTGCGATCAAGGACGAAGGCAAGACCGAATACCTGCTCTTCCTCGGTCAGCGCGAAATCGCCGGCATCGCCGAGGTGGTACATGAAAAGTGGGATGCCCTGGTTGCGTCCGCAACGCCCACCACCGAGGGCAAGAAAGCGGGCAAGGCCAAGAAGCAGGCCGCGCAAGGCATTGATCCAGATATCAGGAAGGCACTGGACAAGGTGTTCAACGGTGGCAAGGCATTGGATGTGGCGCTGTTCGGGCGCATGCTGGCCGACATGCCCGAGAAGAACCAGTACGCCGCCTGCCAGGTCGCCCATGCTTTGTCTACTCACGCGGTGGAGCGGGAATTCGACTTCTACACCGCCGTAGACGATCTCAAGCCCGAGGACACCGCTGGGGCGGACATGATGGGCACGGTCGAATTCAATTCCGCCTGCTTCTACCGCTATGCCGTGGTCGATTGGGAAAAGCTGGGCGCGAATCTGCAAGGAGACGGCGAACTGGCTGCCAAGGGGTTGCGCGCCTTCCTCGAAGGCTTTGTCGTAGCTGAGCCCACCGGCAAGCAGAACACTTTTGCTGCACACAACCCACCGGAGTTCGTGCTGGCAACGGTGCGCCGCAATACCGCTCCGCGCAATCTGGCCAATGCCTTCGAAACTGCCATCCGCGCCCGTGACAACCTGACGCGCAACTCCGCCAATGCGCTGCTCGGCAAGGCCAAAACGCTGCAAGCGGCCTATGGCGGCGAGGCGGCTGCCTTCGTGCTCGACCTTTCCGGCGCGGAGATCGGCGATGCGGCCCAGCCAATTGCATCGCTCGCGGCGCTGCTGGATGCGGTGATCGCCGAAGTGCAGCAGGGCTGAATCATGGCCACCTTACTGCTGCGCCTGGTGGGGCCGATGCAGTCCTGGGGCACCACCAGCCGCTTCGACGAACGAGATACCGGCAAGGAACCCAGCAAGTCCGGCGTACTCGGGCTGGTGGCAGCGGCGCTGGGCATGGATCGGGAGAACTGGGCCGACCTGGAGCCCCTGTGCCGCTTGCGCATGGGGGTGCGCCATGACCGACCGGGAGTGCCAAAGCGCGATTACCAGACGGCACAGCGGGTGATTTCGGCCGATGGTTCGAAGATCCACGACACTGCCGTCACCACCCGTCACTACCTCGCCGATGCCGCTTTCCTGGTTGGGTTGTGTGGCGAGGACCGTATCTTGCTCGAACGCGCACACGCCGCATTTGCTGATCCGGTCTGGCCTCTTGCTCTTGGCCGAAAATCTTATGTTCCATCGGAACCGATCTGGATGCCTGGCGCAGTGGTGGATGCCGATCTGCGCGAGGCTTTGACCCAGTGGCCGTCCATCGCCCCAGCACAGCGAGGTCAGCCACGTACACCAAGAATTCTGTCTCTGGAATCTGCCGACCGTTCCGGCCTGATGAAGATGGATCAGCCCCTGTCGTCCTTTGCCGAACGTCGCTTCGGCCCCCGTTTCGTACTCTCGGAGGTGCTGGATGTTCCTGTCCAAACTGGTGCTTGACCCCACCCATCCGCAGGCGCGGCGGGATCTGGCGAACGCCTATGAAATGCACCGCACCCTGAGCCGGGTGTTTGCCGACAGCATCGACAGCCCGCCAGTGCGTTTCCTGTGGCGGCTGGAACACGGCGGCGACCGCTCTCCCGAAGAGGGGGCCACTGTCCTGTTACAGTCTGCCACAGCCGGCTGCTGGCAACGCCTGCAGGAAGAGCCGGGCTACATCCGCACCCTGTATCCGGACAAACCCGTTCCAGTTGAGCAACTGCTGGAGGCAGACCGCTGTTATGTGTTCCGGCTGGTGTGCAACCCAACAGTCACCCGCGCCGGCAAACGCTATGGCTTGATGCGCGAAGAGGAGCAACTGGGGTGGTTGGTCCGGCAGGGGCAGCAGCACGGTTTCACCTCACTGCACACCCGCATAGGTCGCAGCGAGCGCGTAAGCTACCAACAGGGACGCAGTGGCCGGCGAATCACACTGCAGGTGGTACAGTTCGACGGTCTGCTGAGGGTGGATAATCCGGAACGAGTCGGGTCGGCGCTGATAAAAGGCATAGGCCATGCCAAAGCGCTGGGACTGGGAATGCTGTCGGTTGCACCCGCACCCATTCGGCGATAATTGCCACACGACGCACACTTCGGGAGCCTGCAATGCACCAGCTCACCACTGATGAACTGACGAACCGGCCTGACAGCCTGCTGGCCGACGCACGCCGAGGCGAATCCGCGCTGGTGACGGATCACGGCAAGCCCGTGTTCATGACCGTGCCGATGGGCGAGGGATTCGACGCTCGCAGCGTACGCCTGGAACTGGCAGTGCGTCTGTTCGATCTCGAGCAGCCCACTCTGGGAGGCGCTGCAGCCATGGCAGGCCTGTCGATCAGCGAGATGATCGACGAGCTTGGCGGACGTCGGATTCCCGTCATCCGCATCACACCGGAAGAACTCGACGAAGAACTCGCCTATGCCCGGACGCTTGCTGATCGCGGATAGCGACACACGCTCGCCCTTGGTGTGGAACTGGGTGCGGCCGTGCTGATGGATGAAAGGAAAGGGCGACGGATTGCGGTTGAACTCGGACTACCCGTGCTTGGAACCCTGGGCCTGCTGATCCGGGCGCGTGAAAGCGGCCTACTCCCCGCGCTCAAACCCCTGATCGGCATCCTGCAAGACTCAGGCTATTTCCTGTCGCCCTCGCTGGTGGAGCGCATACTGACTGACCTGGGTGAAGCCTGAACATGCTCCCGCCGCTCAAACCCATCCCCATCAAGGAACGCATGTCCATCGTCTTCGTCGAGAAAGGCGAGATCGACGTTGTCGATGGCGCTTTCGTTATGGTCGATCAGCAAGGCTTTCGGGTACGCCCGGTGCTCGCTCATATCCCGGTCGGCGGGGTAGCGTGCATCATGCTTGAACCCGGCACACGAGTTTCGCACATGGCGGCGGCACTCGCCGCGCGCGTGGGCACCTTGCTGGTGTGGGTGGGCGAGGCCGGGGTGCGCCTGTACTCGTCCGGCCAGCCCGGCGGCGCGCGCGCCGACCGGCTGCTCTATCAGGCACGCCTAGCATTGGATGAAACCCTGCGTCTCAAGGTCGTGCGCAAAATGTACGCCATGCGTTTCGGCGAAGAGCCGCCCGCGCGCCGCAGCGTGGAGCAATTGCGCGGAATCGAAGGGGTCCGGGTACGCAAGACCTATCAATTGCTCGCGCAAAAATTTGGGGTGAAGTGGTCTGGACGCAACTACAACCCGGAGGACTGGGACGTGTCCGATCTGCCCAATCGCTGTCTGTCATCCGCCACTGCCGCGTTATATGGCGTGACTGAAGCGGCCGTGCTGGCAGCGGGTTATGCACCGGCAGTCGGCTTCATCCACACCGGCAAGCCGCTGTCCTTCGTGTACGACGTGGCCGATATCTACAAATTCGAAACCGTGGTGCCTGCAGCTTTCAAGGTGGCTGCATCTGAACCGCAGAACCCGGAACGTGCTGTGCGTCTGGCCTGCCGCGACATCTTCCGTCAGACCAGACTATTGGAACGCATCATCCCGGACATCGAAACCATACTTGCCGCCGGAGATGTGAGCCGCCCCGATTCCGTCGATGGAGTCGTCGGTCCGGCCATTCCCAACCCCGAGAACATCGGCGATGCTGGTCATCGTTCTTGAAAACGCACCACCTCGATTGCGTGGCCGTCTGGCCGTCTGGCTATTGGAAGTGCGCGCAGGCGTCTACGTCGGAAACTACTCGAACAAGGTCCGCGAGCACATCTGGAAGCAGGTCGAGGATGGGATTGACGACGGCAATGCAGTCATGGTCTGGCGCACGAACAATGAAGCCGGGTTCGAGTTCCTGACGCTTGGGGCGAACCGACGAATGCCAGCAGACTGGGATGGCGTAAGACTTGTGAGTTTCCATCCCGAACCCACGGACGACGCTCCTTAACAATCCGAACAAATGCCTACAGCATGACGAACTATCGGTAGAATTTGTCCTCTCCATTTTTCCATTGAATTTCATGGAGATGGAGGAAGTGTGTTCCCCGCTCGCGCGGGGATGAACCGCATCCTCTCGTTCGGCTGCTTGAGCGGCTTCCGTGTTCCCCGCTCGCGCGGGGATGAACCGTGCAATGCATGCCGCCGTCTTAAGTAGCTGCTGTGTTCCCCGCTCGCGCGGGGATGAACCGCTTTCCGGCGCCAGGACGTAGTTACCGCGCGGGTGTTCCCCGCTCGCGCGGGGATGAACCGGCGGTGGCGCTGCTGTCGTCTGTCTTCGAGGCGTGTTCCCCGCTCGCGCGGGGATGAACCGGCGACGAAACGAAGGAAGTGCGGTAGGACGGTGTGTTCCCCGCTCGCGCGGGGATGAACCGTCGGTTTCATCATGTTCATCATTACACGAACAGTGTTCCCCGCTCGCGCGGGGATGAACCGTAGATTCCGACGAACAACTATGCACAGTCATAGTGTTCCCCGCTCGCGCGGGGATGAACCGTACGGTAGGACGGTGAAACTGCGACGGACGGGGTGTTCCCCGCTCGCGCGGGGATGAACCGGCCGTCGAGCTTGGAGAACACGACTTTTTGACGTGTTCCCCGCTCGCGCGGGGATGAACCGCTCTGGCCACCCCGATTGCCGCCGTGGGTGGCGTGTTCCCCGCTCGCGCGGGGATGAACCGTATTCGGGCCAGCAATCCGCCCTGATGAACAGGTGTTCCCCGCTCGCGCGGGGATGAACCGGTGGTTCCCTGAGTTCTACACCGCGCGATCCAGTGTTCCCCGCTCGCGCGGGGATGAACCGTCTACGCCGCCAATTCGCTCGTCGTGCGCTACGTGTTCCCCGCTCGCGCGGGGATGAACCGCAGCCGGCCGGCATTGCTTACGACAGCACCGAGTGTTCCCCGCTCGCGCGGGGATGAACCGCTGTCTTCCCAGGTGCCGGTGACCCAGGTCTGGTGTTCCCCGCTCGCGCGGGGATGAACCGCAGTCGCATGAGGTCCGTTATTTTCCCTAGTAGTGTTCCCCGCTCGCGCGGGGATGAACCGGCACGCTCCGCCAGGGCCTGCGCAAATGGAACGTGTTCCCCGCTCGCGCGGGGATGAACCGAGGTGACTATGACTTTCGTGCGGGATTCTCAAGTGTTCCCCGCTCGCGCGGGGATGAACCGAAAGCCGACCAGGAACCACATTACGCGGTGAAGTGTTCCCCGCTCGCGCGGGGATGAACCGAAGGTGCAGGCCGACACGGTGAACACCGTGCGGTGTTCCCCGCTCGCGCGGGGATGAACCGCTCGCTGTCATTCTTGACGATGCCCCTGTCTAGTGTTCCCCGCTCGCGCGGGGATGAACCGGATGCCCGGCTGCTGCTGATGCCCAACGGTGCGTGTTCCCCGCTCGCGCGGGGATGAACCGGCCTCCAACTGCCTGCCCTCGCTGGCGTCCATGTGTTCCCCGCTCGCGCGGGGATGAACCGTACGAAGTGCCGGCAAACATCGTGCTCGCCGTCGTGTTCCCCGCTCGCGCGGGGATGAACCGTCGGCAAGCTTTCGCAGGAAGGCGGAAGCGGCGTGTTCCCCGCTCGCGCGGGGATGAACCGCCGCGCCAGATTGATGAACCGATGCTTCCCAAGTGTTCCCCGCTCGCGCGGGGATGAACCGGCTTCGGCCTTCCCTTTTTTATTTCTGGGGATGTGTTCCCCGCTCGCGCGGGGATGAACCGCCGAACACCGACGCCGTATCCTGCGGCATGGCGTGTTCCCCGCTCGCGCGGGGATGAACCTACCTCGTGCCCACGCCGACCGGCGAACTCGTGGTGTTCCCCGCTCGCGCGGGGATGAACCGCCAGAGCAAGACCCCAACGAACCGGAAACGTGGTGTTCCCCGCTCGCGCGGGGATGAACCGTGGTGGTGCGGGTGACGCCGCCAAATGAAACCGTGTTCCCCGCTCGCGCGGGGATGAACCGGTAGGCCGGGGGTTTTGTGGGGCGCGGGGTCGGTGTTCCCCGCTCGCGCGGGGATGAACCGCGCGAAACAGAGCCGATGCGAGCATCAGCGCGGTGTTCCCCGCTCGCGCGGGGATGAACCGCAAGAAACTGTACAGCCTGACCGGCGACAACTGTGTTCCCCGCTCGCGCGTGTCAGGCGACACCGTAAATTGACCCCCTAGCGACACGAGGAACTGACCCCCTCGTTCGCAAGGAGGCCATCGTTGGAAACGAAGCACATCAAGGTGAATCCTGTGCGCCGTGTGGTTTGCGGAGTGCAGGAGATGTTGG
Organism: Thauera butanivorans; assembly: GCF_048398245.1. Classification (NCBI taxonomy): domain Bacteria; kingdom Pseudomonadati; phylum Pseudomonadota; class Betaproteobacteria; order Rhodocyclales; family Zoogloeaceae; genus Thauera; species Thauera butanivorans. The sequence continues at coordinate 2,420,497 of NZ_CP183038.1, read as the reverse complement.
AGCCGGAAGCGGTCACGACGATCGTTCGGTTGGGGCAGTCGGGGTGGGGTGCGAAGCGGATTGCCAGGACGCTGGGCATCGCGCGCAACACAGCGAAGCGGTATCTGAATGCGGGCGGGCCGGTGCCCTACCAGCAGCCGCAACGTGCCAGTGTGCTCGGCGGTCATGAAACATGGCTGCGGGAGCGCTTTCTGCAGCACCGGGGCAACTGCGACGTGGTGCGCCAGCAGTTGAGCAAAGAGCTCGGGATCGACACGAGCCTGCGCACGGTCGAGCGCGCGTGCCGAGGGTTCCGCCAGGAACTCGAAGCGAGCCGCCGTGCGACGATCCGCTTCGAGACCGCGCCCGGCGAGCAGATGCAGATCGACTTCGGCCAGACGCGCGTGCTGATCGGCGGCGAGTCGGTGCGGGTGTTCCTCTTTGTGGCGACGCTGGGCCATTCGCGCAGGGGGTTCGCCTGCGCGTTCCGGCACGAGCGCCAAAGCGCCTGGTTCGCTGGCATCGAAGCCGCGTTCGCCCACTTCGGCGGACGACCGCAGACGCTCCTCGTCGACAACGCCAAGGCGCTGGTCGACAAGCACGACGCGCACACGCGCCAGGTTCGGTTCAACAGCCGCTTCGAGGCGTTCTGCCGGCACTGGGACATCGCTGCCCGGGCGTGCGCGCCGTTTCGCGCCCGCACCAAGGGCAAGACCGAGAACGGCGTGGGCTACGTGAAGAAGAACGCCATCGCCGGCCACGCCTTCGAGAGTTGGGCGGCGATGGAAGCGCACCTGGCGCGCTGGCAACGTGAGGTGGCCGACGTGCGTATCCACGGCACGACGGGCGTTGCCCCACGCGAGCGCTTCGAGCTGGAGCGCGATCACCTGCGCCCCATCGCCGGCGTCACCCCCTTCCTGCAGGTGCGCGAGCTCGTGCGCCGGGTCAATGCCGAGGGCTGCATCGAACTGGACACCAACGCCTACAGTGTGCCGTGGCGCTTGATTGGCGAGACCGTCACGGTCGTCGTTAGCGCCGATACCGTGGTGGTTGAGTACGCCGGCGAGGAAGTCGCACGCCACGCGGAACTCTCCGGTAGTCGCGGGCGCAGCATCGAGCGCAGCCATCTCTTGGGCGGCTCTCCGCCGCCAGCCGAGATCGCGGTGCCGCCACGCACCGATGCGCTGCTGCGTCCGCTGGCCGAATACGAAGCACTCGTCGGAGGGGGCTGGTGATGCTCGACACCGACCGACTCGACGAACTGCTCACCCGGCTGCGGCTCACGGCGATCCGCGACCAGCTCGACAGCCTGCTCGATGAAGCCAGCCGGGCGCAGATGACGCTGCGCGAGGCGCTACTGTTCCTGGCCGAACGCGAGGTCGCCCGACGCGACACCCGGCGTATCCAGATGGGCATGAAGCTCGCCCGCTTCCCGTGCGTGCGCACGCTCGACGGCTTCGACTTCGACGCTCAACCCTCGATTGATCCGGGGCAGATCCGGGATCTGGCCACCGGCCGCTGGATCGGCCACGGCCAGGCCCTGCTGCTGCTCGGCCCGCCCGGCGTGGGCAAGACGCACCTGGCGGTCGCACTCGGGCGTGAAGCGGTCGATCGCGGCTACACGGTGCTCTTCACCTCGGCAGCAGCGCTGATGGCAGGGCTCACGAAGGCGCACTCCGACGGGCGACTCGAGGAGAAGCTGCTGCAGCTCTCCAAGCCCAAGCTGCTGATCATCGACGAACTGGGCTACCTGCCGCTCGAGCCGGCCGCCGCGCACCTGTTCTTCCAGCTCGTGTCGCGACGCTACGAGCGCGCCAGCATGCTGATCACCAGCAACCGGCCAGTCGGCGAGTGGGGACAGGTGTTTGGCGATGCCGTGGCCGCCACCGCCATCCTCGACCGGCTGTTGCATCACAGCCAGGTGATCACGATCCGGGGCGACAGCTACCGGCTGCGCGACAAGCGCCGCAGCGGCCTTCTGCAGAAGGCCGCTGCCCCCACCCCGATCACGTCGGAGAGTTGATTAACCCAGGGGGTCAATTCCAGATGTCGTCAGGGGGTCAAATCTGCGTGTCGCTTGACAGCGCGGGGATGAACCCTCAACGGCGTCGATTCCGCCACCGCTCAGTTCGTGTTCCCCGCTCGCGCGGGGATGAACCGGTGGATTCGATAGTGGCGATCAGTTCGTGGGCGTGTTCCCCGCTCGCGCGGGGATGAACCGGAGGTCGTTTTGGTGGGCGGCGTACAAGGTGCGTGTTCCCCGCTCGCGCGGGGATGAACCGTTCTAGCCTACATGCGCATACATAGGCGGCATGTGTTCCCCGCTCGCGCGGGGATGAACCGCGGTCAATCGCGGTCTGCAGGTCCATCTGCCCGTGTTCCCCGCTCGCGCGGGGATTAACCGTGGAAACTGACGAGATAGGATGCGCTACCACTGTGTTCCCCGCTCGCGCGGGGATGAACCGCGAACGGCGCGAATATTCGATCACCACTTGAAGTGTTCCCCGCTCGCGCGGGGATGAACCGGTGGTGGTGCCCGCCTGGGTGGTTTCGCTCATGTGTTCCCCGCTCGCGCGGGGATGAACCGCCGACGTCGTTCCAGTCGTTGCTCGGCCAGTCGTGTTCCCCGCTCGCGCGGGGATGAACTGCCCTCGGACCTGCCCCGCCTCCGCTCAGTCCAAGGCCGCCGGATCGACCCGCAGGAACAGCCGCGCCAGTTCCGCCGCCGAAGACACCCCTGCCTTTTCCATGACGTGCTGGCGGTGGATATGCACCGTCTTTTCGCTGATGCCCAATTCGGCGGCGATCAGCTTGTTGGGCTGGCCGCGCGCGACTAGGTGGGCGACTTCCTGTTCGCGCGGCGACAGATGGCTCAGTGCGCTGCGGGCGGCTTCACGGCGGGCGGCCTCGTCGAGCAAGTCGGCGCAGCGGCACACCGCGGCGGCGACGGCGTCGAGCACCGCCTGGTCGTTGAACGGCTTCTCGACGAAATCGCAGGCACCGCTTTTCATCGCCTGCACCGCCATCGACACGTCGGCATGCCCGGTCATGAACAGGATGGGTGCGTCGAAGCCGCGCTCGCGCAATACCTGCTGCAGTTCCAGGCCGCTCATCGCCGGCATGCGGATGTCGAGCAGCAGGCAGCAAGGCCGTGCCGGACGGGAGCGGTTGCCGATTTCGTCGAGGAAGGATTCGGCCGATTCGAACAGGCGCACCGGCCAGCCTTCGGTTTCGAGCAGGAAACGCAGCGAGCGGCACAGCGCGGGATCGTCGTCCACCACGTAGACGAGCGCGTCTTCAGTCGGAAACGGCATGGCAGGGCAAGGAGAAGGAAAAGCACATGCCCGACGGTACATTGCTTTGCGCCCACAGGCGACCCCCGTGGGCTTCGATGATGGTCTTGCAGATCGGCAGCCCGAGGCCGAGCCCGTCCGGCTTGGTGGTGAAGAAAGGCTCGAACAGGTGGGCCTGCTGTTCCGGCGACAGCCCGCAGCCCTGGTCGATGACCTGCACCACCAGACGCTTGTCCACGATCTCCAGGCGGATGGCGATGGTCTGGCGCCCGGGCGGCAGCTCGCGGGCGGCGTCGATGGCGTTCTTCATCAGGTTCAACAGCACCTGCTGGAGCTGCGGCGCATCGGCCAGCACTTCGCAGCCAGGCGGCAGGCTGTTTTCGCAGACGATGGGCGGCGCCTGCAGCAGCATGCCTTCGATCAGCTTGCGGGCGCTGTCGACCAGCGCCGGCATGTCCACCGGCTCGCGCACCGCGCTGCGCTTGCGGGCGAAGTCGCGGATGCGGCGCATGATGCCGCCGGCACGCTCGGCCTCGCTGTCGATTTCGCCGGCGGCTTCGACCACCGCCGCCTCGGTCAGGCGGCCGTCGGCGTGGCGCCGCAGCAGGCTGCGGGCGTAGTTGCCGATGGTGGTCAGCGGCTGGTTGATCTCGTGCGCGAGGCTGCCCGACAGCTCGCCGAGGATGGACAGGCGGGACAGATGCTCCATCTGTTCCTGGTGGCTGCGCACCCGCGCCTCGGCTTCGTCGCGGGCGCGCAGCGAGGCACGCAGTTCGGCGGTGCGGCGCTGCACCAGGTGCTCGACCCGCACCGTATGCACGCCCCAGGCGGCCAGCACCAGGGCCAGCGCCAGCAGCGCGGGCCAGAAACGACGCAGCAGGCCTGCCAGCGTGACATCGCGCAGGTGGGCATAGGGGCCGGTGCGCAGCTCGCGGTACAACGCGTGCACCGACTGGTAGTCGGCCGGCACCGTCCACGCCATGCCGGTATCGCCGGGCATCGCCAGCAAGGCCTGCGCCACCTGCTTGGACAGGCCATGGCCGATGGTGCGCGTCACCGCGATCGGCCAGTCCGGATACAGCGCGGTCGACAAGCCGCAGGGAAAGGCGGCATCGGCGGCCCCCTCGCTGCGGCGGTCGGCCAGCACGCGGAAATCGTCAAGGCGCAGCTCGCCGCGCGCCGCAGCCTGCTCGATGAAGCAGCTGCGCACGACGCCGGCGTCCGCTTCGCCGCGCAGCACGGCCTCGACGATGCGCATCATCGGCACGCCGACAAAGCGGATTTCCTTCAGACTCGATTCCGCCTCGATGCCCTTCGCCAGCATTTCCCGCACGACCAGCAGATAGCCGCCGAAGGCGTCCGGCGCCATCGCCGCCAGACGTTTGCCGCGCAGGTCGCCGAACGTTTGCAGATCGCCGCGATCGCTGCGCACGATCAGCGCGGAGCCGGTCGCCTTGTCCGGCGACAGCGCCTGCGGCGAATCCAGCGTGGCGATCCGGCTCAGGCCGAATTCGTTCTCCATCGCCACGTAGTAGCCGGGGTTGGTGACGACCAGGTCGACACGCCGGTCGCGGATCGCCGCACGCAGGCTGTCAGCATCGAAATGTTCGAGATGGAAGCGGTAGCCGGGCAGGCGCTCATCCAGGAAACGGGTCAGCGGCGCCCAGTCGAGCGCCGCGGCCAGCTCTCCCTGGTAAGCGAGGACACCGATGGTGACGTCCCGGGTGCCGGTTTCGGCCTGCGCCGTACCGGGCAGCAGGCCGAAACCGGACATGCCCAGCAGACAGAGCCGGATGGTTCGGCGCAGCAAGGCCAGCCCGCGGCGTCCGGCTGGCACGTGGCACCGGGACAGGAACATCCCGCCGTCGCCCAGCATCGGCTAGAGATCCGGCGCCGAGCGCTCGGACACGCCGAAAGCCACACCTCCGCCGCCTGCACCCATCCCCATGCCACCTCCACCGCCTCCGCCACCTCGGCCCGTGCCGCCACGACCGCCCGATGCCGACGGCCGTGCCGGGCCCTGGGCCGGAATCTCCGCATCGGCCGGAACGGGCGCCAGATCCAGCGCCTGGCGGATGAAGTCGCGCAGCGACACGACCAGTTCGTCGGTATGGACGTGCTCGCCGGCCACCAGTTGGCGGCTCGCTGCCGCGGCCAGGCGCACCTGTTCCGCGGTGCCGAGCAGGATGATGTCGGACAGCGCCGCTTCCACCGCGTCGCGGATCCGCCGGGCGCGCTCCGAATTGGACGCCTGCTGCGCGGCGTCCTCGCCGCCGGCCTGGGTGTCGGCCTCGCGGCGAAGATCGCGCATGTGGGTCGGGTCGACGGTGAGCGTGCCGGTGAAGGAACCCCCCAGCGTCTTGTAGGCGGCGATCAGCGTCTTCAGGCGTTCGTTGATCTGCCGGTTCACCCGCTCGCGGCGTTGCTGGATCGAGAACATCATGATCAGCCGGATGCCCATGCTGATCAGTGTGAACAGGGCCAGGCCGATGACGGTCAGCAGCAGGTCCGGCCAGGAAGTGAAGTCGAAGAAGCGCACTTGGGTTCCGGGAAAGTCGATTTCCGAGCGGACGATTGCGGAAGCGCGGGCCTGGGCATCCTCCCCGCCCGCGTCGCAGCGCCGCTGCAGCCGGGCCGGTCAGGCCGCGGCTGCCACTCCGGATGCAGGCGCTTACTGCAGCGCTTCCATCCTCAGGCGCGTGACCTGCCCCCGCACCACCGGCAGCGCCTCGATACGGCCGATGGCGGCATTGGCGTTGCGCTCGACGGTCCGGTGCGTGAGCATGATGATGTCGGTCTGCGATTCGCCTTCGGCGGCCTCCCGCTGCAGCAGGGCCTCGATCGAGATGCCGCTGTCGGCCAGGATGCGGGTGATGTCGGCCAGCACGCCGGGCTTGTCGTCGACCCGCATGCGCAGGTAGTACGAGGTGACGACGTCCTCGATCGGCAGCACCGGCACGTCGCGCACCTGATCGGGCTGGAAGGCCAGATGCGGCACGCGGTGCTCGGGGTCGGAAGTGTGCAGGCGGGTGACGTCGACCAGGTCGGCGATGACCGCCGACGCGGTCGGCTCGGCGCCCGCGCCCTTGCCGTAGTACAGCGTGGCGCCGACCGCGTCGCCCTGCACCAGCACCGCGTTCATCGCGCCTTCGACGTTGGCGATCAGGCGCTTGGCCGGAATCAGCGTCGGATGCACGCGCAGCTCGACGCCCTGCTCGCGGCGGCGGGCGATACCGAGCAGCTTGATGCGGTAACCGAGCTGTTCGGCATAGGCGATGTCGACCGCGTCGAGCTTGCTGATGCCTTCGACGTAGGCCTTGTCGAACTGCATCGGGATGCCGAAGGCGATCGCGCTCATGATCGTCGCCTTGTGCGCAGCGTCCACGCCTTCGATGTCGAAGGTCGGATCGGCTTCGGCGTAGCCCAGCGCCTGTGCTTCCTTCAGCACCTCGGCGAAGGGCAGGCCCTTGTCGCGCATTTCGGACAGGATGAAGTTGGTGGTGCCGTTGATGATGCCGGCCAGCCATTCGATGCGGTTGGCGGTGAGGCCTTCGCGCAGCGCCTTGATGATCGGGATGCCGCCGGCCACCGCGGCCTCGAAAGCCACCATCACGCCCTTCTTCTGCGCGGCGGCGAAGATTTCGTTGCCATGCACCGCAAGCAGCGCCTTGTTGGCGGTGACGACGTGCTTGCCGTTCTCGATCGCCTGCAGCACCAGGTCCCTGGCCACACCGTAGCCGCCGATCAGTTCGACGACGATGTCGATGTCGGGGTCGGCCACGACGGCGAAGGCGTCATCGGTCAGTCTGGCCTCGCCGCCAGTAACCTTGCGGGCAAGCTCCAGGTTCTTGTCGGCCACGGTGGTGATGCAGATCGGGCGGCCCGCGCGGCGGGAAATTTCCTCGGCGTTGCGTTTCAGAACGGTGAAGGTGCCGCCGCCGACGGTACCGATGCCCAGCAGGCCAACATTGATCGGTTTCATGCAGTGTGTTCCGTGGTGTGTGAAGTAAGTGTCAGGCGCCGTGGCGCTTGCGGTAGTTTTCGAGGAAGCGGGCCAGACGGCCGATGGCCTCGCGCAGGTCGTCCTCGTGCGGCAGGAAGACCATGCGGAAATGCTGGTTGTCCGGGTAGTTGAAGCCCGAGCCCTGCACCAGCATCACGCGGGTGGCGCGCAGCACTTCCATGAAGAACTGGCGGTCGTCCTCGATCGGGTAGACCTTGGGATCGAGCCGCGGGAACATGTACAGCGCCGCCTGCGGCTTGACGCAGCTCACGCCCGGGATCGCGGTGATCAGTTCGTAGGCGATGTCGCGCTGGCGGCACAGGCGCCCGCCGGGCTTCACCAGGTCGTTGATGCTCTGATAGCCGCCCAGCGCGGTCTGGATGGCCCACTGGCCCGGCACGTTGGAGCCGAGCTTGAGGTTGGCCAGCATGTTCAGGCCTTCGATGTAGTCCTTGGCGTCGTCCTTCGGCCCGGAAATCACCATCCAGCCGGCGCGGTAGCCGCAGGAGCGGTAGGCCTTGGACAGCGAATTGAAGGTGAGCGTCAGCACGTCGGTGGACAGGCTGGCGATCGACGTGAACTTGACGCCGTCGTACAGCACCTTGTCGTAGACCTCATCGACCATCAGCACCAGGCCGTAGTCGCGCGCGATCTGGACGATGCCTTGCAGCACGTCGTCGGGATAGATCACGCCGGTGGGATTGTTGGGGTTGATGACCACGATGCCGCGGGTGCGCGGCGTGATGCGCGCGCGCATGTCGTCGAGGTCGGGCAGCCAGCCCTTGTCCTCGTCGCAGCGGTAATGCACCGGTATGCCGCCGGCGAGGCTGGCCGAGGCCGTCCACAGCGGGTAGTCCGGCGTCGGCACCAGCAGTTCGTCGCCATCGTTGAGCAGCGCGTTGGTCGCCATCACGATCAGTTCGCTGGCGCCGTTGCCCAGGTAGATGTCCTCGAGGGTCACGCCCTCGATACCCAGTTGCTGGGTGTAGTGCATCACCGCCTTGCGCGCGGCGAAGATGCCCTTGCTGTCGGAATAGCCTGCCGAATCCGGCAGGTTGCGGATCATGTCCTGCTGGATTTCCTCGGGCGCATCGAAGCCGAACGGCGCCATGTTGCCGATGTTGAGCTTGATGATCTTCTGGCCTTCGTCCTCCATCTGCTTGGCCGCATCCACGATGGGGCCGCGCACGTCGTAGAGCACGTTGTTCAGCTTGACGGACTTGCGGATCGGAGGACGCGCGACGGCCGCGCCCGCTTCGGCCCTGGCAGCCGGTTCCGGGTTGGGCATTGCGAGCTCGACTGTCTTCTCCGCTTTCATGACTGACCTTTTCGTGCAGGGAGGGAAGGAACGGCAGGGAAGAATCCCGGGGGCTTACCCCTTGCCGCAAAAGGTTGTTATCTTATCCGCGCTGCCGCACTGCGGCAATTTCCCGGCGCGCACCGAAAGCCGCACCAAGACAATCGCAAGCGACGAACGATGAAGCTCTACCAGGACAGCAACGACAAGTTCAACGTCGTCACCGGCTATGGCGACGACCACGTGATGGTCAACAAGGTGCGCCACGACGGCAACCTGATCGTGACCGCGGACGGCATCCACACCGGCTGGGCGCCCGCTGCCCGCGGCGACCTGGCCGCGCTGACGGCCGACGACCTGGCGGCGGTGGCCGAACTGCGGCCCGAGATCGTCATCGTCGGCACCGGCCGGCGCCAGCGCTTTCCCTCTCCCGCCCTGCTCCGTCCGCTGATCGAGGCAGGCATCGGCTTCGAGTTCATGGACCTGCCCGCGGCCTGCCGCACCTACAACATCCTGGTCGGCGAAGGCCGCTCGGTCGCGGTCGCGCTGCTGTTCGAAGCGGCCGGCTGAAGCGCTTCACGGCTCGATCCAGTTTTCCAGCCGAAGCCCGGGAACACGCTGGAATTCGCGCAGATTGTTGCTCACCAGCGTCAGCCCCCGGCTCCGGGCATGCCCGGCGATGTGAAGGTCATTGACGCCGATGGGCTGGCCCTGCCGCTCCAATGCGGCGCGGACCTGCCCGTAGTGAGCCGCGGCAGCTTCGTCATAGGCCAGAACCTGAAGGCGGCTGCTGAAATCCTGCACAGCGAGGAAATTGCGTGCCGGATCGCTGCTTTTTTCCACCCCATGCATCAGTTCGGCCAGCGTGATGCTGGAAATGGCCATGCGGCCGTGGTGGCGGTTGAAACTGGCGAGCGCGGCGATCGGCCGGCGTTTGATGACGTAGATCGCAATGTTGGTGTCGAGCAGATGGCTGAGCAGCGCGGGCGCATTCATAGCCCTTCGCGCTCCAGCTGCGATTGATCCGCTCGCTCGCTCATGAAATCGTCGCTGACCGTATGACTACCGAGAAAGAAACTGTCCCAGGCCGACTCGGCTGGCGCGATGATGCGTTCGTTGCCGACCACGCGCACGCTCACTTTCTTGACCTCGGCCGGGAAGCGGGCTTCGGCAGGCAGGCGCACGGCCTGTGTGCGGTTGTTGGTAAAAACGGTCGTGGTGGTCATGATCGCTCCTCCTTCATCTGCGATATACATCGACTATATACACTGACCACGAGACGGACAAGGATCGCATCGCGCTCGGCCAGCGGCCCGCATGGCCGAACGACCGGCTGCCGACGGACGATTGCGGGCGAAACCTTGCTCCGCTACCCTGCGTCGAAACGTATGCGCGCATGGCGAGGCCGCTCCGGCCTGCCGCCATGCACGGAATGCCCCGCTTTCCGCCGCCCCCGACGCTCGAAGAACATACGGAGAACCGCATGAGTCTTGCCCCCGATTTCACCCTGCCCGCCACCGGCGGCCGCAACGTCACGCTGTCCGAACTGCGCGGCCGCAAGCTGGTGATCTATTTCTACCCCAAGGACAACACGCCCGGCTGCACCAACGAAACCAGGGACTTCGGCGCTCTGTACGCGGAGTACGCCGCCGCCGGCTGCGAGGTGTTCGGCATCAGCCGCGACAGCATCAGGAGCCACGAGAACTTCAAGGCCAAGCTGGAACTGCCGTTCGAACTGATTTCCGACCCCGAGGAAGCGGCCTGCGAAGCCTTCGGCGTGATGAAGCTGAAGAACATGTACGGCAAGCAGGTGCGCGGCATCGAGCGCAGCACTTTCGTGATCGACGCCGACGGCCGCATCGCCCGCGAATGGCGCGGCGTCAAGGTGCCGGGCCACGCTGCGGACGTGCTTGCCGTGGTGCAGTCGCTCTGATCCACCCCTTTCGGCGCACCGCTTCGCTGCGCGCCTCCCCTCTTCCATCCGAGCCAGACCATGCCCTCGACCACCAAGACCAAGACGCCGAAGGCGCAAGCCAAGACACCGAAAACTGTCGCGACCGCTTCCGCCAAGCGCGGCAAGGCGGTGAAGCAGAGCGCCTGCAAGCACGACTGCAAGCTCTTCGTGCTGGACACCAACGTGCTGATGCACGACCCCACCAGCCTGTATCGCTTCGAGGAGCACGACCTCTACGTGCCGATCATGACGCTGGAGGAACTGGACAACAACAAGAAGGGCACGACCGAAGTCGCGCGCAACACCCGCCAGGCCAGCCGCATGCTGGACGAGATCGTCACCACCTCTCCCGACGGCATCGACGAAGGCATCGCGCTCGACCTGCCGTCGCACGGCCTCGCCACCGGCCGGCTCTTCCTGCAGACCGAGGCGATCGACGCCGCGCTGCCCGCCGCGCTGCCCACCGCGCGCGGCGACAATCAGATCCTGGCCGTCGTCACCTACCTGGCCGAGCGCCACCCCGAGCGTGAAGTCATCCTGGTGTCGAAGGACATCAACATGCGCATCAAGGCCCGCGCGCTCGGGCTTGCGGCGCAGGATTACTTCAATGACAAGGTGCTCGAGGACACCGACCTGCTCTACTCCGGCGCGCGCGAACTGCCGGCCGACTTCTGGGACACCCACGGCCGCGGCATGGAGTCGTGGAAGGAAGAGGGCCACACCTATTACCGTGTGAGCGGACCACTGGCGCCGGACCTGCTGGTCAACGAGTTCGTCTTCGAGACCAGCGGCGACAATCCGCTGCAGACCTGGGTCAAGGAACGCGACGGCGGCAAGGTGCTGCTCGAGACCGTGGTGGACTACAGCCACCAGAAGAACAACGTATGGGGCATCACCGCGCGCAACCGCGAGCAGAACTTCGCGCTGAACCTGCTGATGAACCCGGACATCGACTTCGTCACCCTGCTCGGCCAGGCCGGCACCGGCAAGACCCTGCTGACGCTGGCCGCCGGCCTGACCCAGGTGCTCGAATCCAAGCGCTACTCCGAGATCATCATGACCCGCGTGACGGTGTCGGTGGGCGAGGACATCGGCTTCCTGCCCGGTACCGAGGAAGAGAAGATGGCGCCGTGGATGGGCGCACTGGAGGACAACCTCGACGTGCTCAACGGCACCGCCGGCGAAGGCGGCGACTGGGGCCGCGCCGCCACGCGCGACCTGATCCGCAGCCGGATCAAGATCAAGAGCCTGAACTTCATGCGCGGGCGCACCTTCCTGAACAAGTTCCTGATCATCGACGAGGCACAGAACCTGACGCCCAAGCAGATGAAGACCCTGATCACCCGCGCCGGCCCCGGTACCAAGGTGGTCTGCATGGGCAACATCGCCCAGATCGACACGCCCTACCTGACCGAAGGCTCGTCGGGCCTGACCTTCGTCGTCGATCGCTTCAAGGGCTGGGCGCATTCGGGCCACATCACGCTGCAGCGCGGCGAGCGCTCGCGCCTGGCCGACTACGCTGCCGACGTGCTGTAAGTTTCCTTTCCGCCGGCACGCTTTTCGTCCCCGCTCTCCGCGCAAACCGCTGCCGGCGGGTAGCCGCTTGCGCGCGGACAAGCCATTGTCCCGGCAGCCCCCTATAATCGGCGCATCCGACCGACGACAGAACCGTCATGACCGCCATCGCCGCCGACCTGCTGGTGGGAGCCAGCACGGACTTCCTGCGCCGCTTCTCGCCCTTCGACCGCATGGAAGCCGAGGCTCTCGCCTTCCTCGCCGAGCGCGCCGCACTTGCCTTCCACCCGCGCGGCAGTGAGATCCTGACGCCCGAGATGGGCGTGCCGCGCCATTTCCACATCATCCAGCGCGGCAAGATCCAGGCGCGCCAGGTGGTCGCTTCCGCCCTGAGCGAATACGCCAGCCTGCCGCTCGGCCCGGGCGAGTGCTTCCCGATCGGTGCGATTTCCGCCCGGCGTCCGTCGACCAACGCCTATGTGGCGGTCGAAGACAGCTTCTGCTTCCAGATCGATGCGGACGACTTCCTGCAGTTGATGGAAACGAGCCCGGCCCTCCATTTGTTCTGCACACAGTACATCGCCAGCCTGCTCAACCAGTCGCGCGAGCAGTTGCAGGCCGCGTTCGCACAGCGCGCGGCCGAGCAGCAGACGATGACGACCACGCTGGGCCAGCTCATCAAGCGCGAACCCGTCTGCTTCTCTCCCGACACGCCGGCACGCGAAGTGCTCGAGCAGATGGACGCACAGCACATCGGCTGCGCAGTGATGACCGACCAGGAACGCCACCCCGTCGGCATCCTGACCCAGAGCGATCTGCTGCCGCGCGTGATCCTCGCCGCCTTCGATCTCGGCAACCCGGTCGGCGAACTGATGACGGCCAACCCCCACCAGCTCGCCACCACCGCTTCGGCCTACGATGCCGCGCTGGCGATGGCCACGCACGGCGTGCGCCACATCCTGGTGGTGGACGCCGAAGGCCGGCTCAAGGGCGTCGTCTCCGAGCGCGACCTGTTCTCGCTGCAGCGCATCGGCCTGCGGCAGATTCGTGCGGGCATCGACAACGCTGCGGACATCGAATCGCTGCAGCGCGCCAGCAAGGACATCCGCCAGCTCGCCCTCAACCTCATCGCCCAGGGCATCGCAGCGGAGCAGCTCACCCAGTTCATCTCGACGCTCAACGATGCGCTGACGCGCCGCATCATCCAGCTCGCGCTCGAAAACCACGACCTGACCGGCATCAACTTCGGCTGGATGGCTTTCGGTTCCGAGGGCCGGCACGAACAGACGCTATCCACCGACCAGGACAACGGCATCATCTGGCAATGCGCCGAGTGGGAAAACCCGGTATCGATCCGCAGCAGGCTGATCGCCTTCGCCAAGGAGGTCAATGCCAGCCTCGCCCTCTGCGGCTTCCCGCTGTGCAAGGGCAACATCATGGCGAGCAACCCCGAGCTGTGCCTGACGCTGGACGAATGGAAGTCGCGCTTCGGCGCCTGGATCCGCGAACCCGACCCCGAAGCCCTGCTCAACGCCTCGATCTTCTTCGACTTCCGCGTGCTGTACGGCAACGAACGCCTCGGCGACCAGCTCCGCAGCTGGCTCAACAGGACGGTGCGCGGCAACGCCGCCTTCCTGCGCATGATGGCGGCCAACGCGCTCTCGGTGACGCCGCCGCTCGGCCGCCTGCGCGACTTCGTGGTCGAGGAGAATGGCTGCATCGACCTGAAGAAATCGGGCGCGCGGCTGTTCGTCGATGTCGCCCGCATCATCGCCCTGCGCATCGGCATCGATTCCAGCAGCACCGCCCAGCGTCTGCGCCAGGCCAGCGGCAAGATGGGCGTGTCCGCCGACGAAGTGTCGGCCATCATCGACGGCTTCCACTTCATCCAGTTGCTGCGCCTGCGCTCCCAGCACCTCGAGACCGAACATGGCGCGCCGGACGACAACCAGGTCGATCCCGACACCCTCAACGAACTCGATCGCCGCATCCTGAAGGAAGCTTTCCGCCAGGCGCGCAAGCTGCAGATCCGGATCAAGCTCGACTACCAGCTATGAGCAAATGGCTGAGCCGCTTTCTCGCCCCGTCGCAGGCCGGGGCCCCGCTCTCGGACGAGGGCGCCCAGGCCCTGCAGCGCTGGACCGAACTGGCCCCGGCCGACACCAGCACGGCGCATTTCGAAACCCGCTACGTGGTGCTCAACACCGAGGCCACCGGCCTGGATCTCGACAAGGACCGGCTGATCGCCGTCGCGGCACTGGCCGTGGATGGCGGCCTGCTCGCCCCGCGCGACAGCTACTACGGCACCCTGGCCCCCAACCCCGCCTCCACCCTCGCCGAACTGCTCGGCGTGGCCGGCAAGGCGCCACGGGTCGTGTTCAACGCCGCACTCAACCGCAGCCTGCTCGAACACGCCTTCGACGAACACCTGGGCATCGAACCCGACGACCAGTGGATCGATCTCTATTTCCTGCTGCCCGCGCTGTTTCCCGAACGCATCGAGCGCCCGGCGAAGCTCGCCGCCTGGATGGAGAGCTTCGGCATCGAGACCTTCCAGCGCCACCACGCGCTGGGCGACGCCTGGGCCATCGCCCAGCTGCTCCTCGTCGCGCAGGCCCGGGCTGCCGAACAGGGAGTGCATACGCCACGCGCACTCGCAGACCTCGAACGCAGCCAGCGGCAGTATCGCAACCGGCTGTAAACAGAGGCCGTGGGCAGCCTATGCAGGCTGACCACGGCCTTGCCCGGCGTCCATGCCAGCCGCTTGTTTACAAGCCTGTTACATTTGCGTATATTCCGCCGAATGCAAATTCGCCGCCTCCTCCTCGTGCTGACGCTCGCCCTCTCGGGAATCCAGGCCACGCACGCGGACGAACCCATGCAGCAGATGGCAATGGGCATGGCGAACAGCGAATCCCCGAGCAGTGGCGACACGGGCAGCGACTACGTTTCGGCCGCCGAACAGCTCGTCGATCAGGCGCTTGCCTATCTCGGCGTACGCTACCGCTTCGGCGGCACCTCGCCTGAAACAGGCCTCGACTGCAGCGGCCTGGTGCTGAACGTGTTCCGCAACGCCATCGGCTTCGATCTGCCGCGCACTGCCGCCGAGATGTCCCGGCTGGGCGACAAGATCGGCCGCCAGGAACTGAAACCGGGCGACCTCGTCTTCTTCAACACGATGCGCCGCGCCTTTTCCCACGTCGGCATCTACCTGGGCGACGGCAAGTTCGTACACGCGCCGTCCACCGGCGGCAAGGTACGTGTCGAGGCGCTTTCGAGCAGCTACTGGTCCAAGCGCTTCAACGGCGCCCGCCGCCTGATCGACGAAGACAGCGGCTCCACTGCCGACAGCTTCGCCGCCATCCGCTGATCCGGCTTCACATCCGCTCGACACCTGCGCCCACGCTCCGTCGCCGGCAGTGCATCAACGTGAAAGGCGTTCGATTGCCGCTCGTTCGCAGCAATCGAACGCCTTCTTCGTCTGCGGCGGCCGGCTACCGACCCGGTGCCGTTCCCGCGGCAACTCTCAATGCTTCTGCCGACACTTCTTTGCCACGGTGCACGTCGAACACTTCTCCGCCATGCGCTGGCCCAGCGCCTGCTGCAGCGCGCAGGTCGAGCGCCTGCAGCACACGAACATCACGCCTTCGCGGTTGGCCGCCTCACGGAATCGCTGCATGACGTTGTGGCCGATGAAATCGGTGAACAGGATCACCATGCCGATTCCCGCGGGCAGAGAGCTGCTGCGGCGCTGGTGGGTGGTGTCCCGGCCGCTGACGTGGCCGGCGATGCGAATGCCGAAGTTCGACAGGATGTCGGGAATGTTGCCAAGACGATCTGCGCCAACGAGGAGTGCGTCCATGTCCGTATCCGATAGTTGCGAATGATTATCACTATTAAGACATGAAATGAACGCCTTTGCAACTGCGAACTCTTCTCGTTTAATATCCGGACCTCAACGACTGCCACGGAAGACCTCCAAAATGATGAAGAAAGCCACCATCATCGCCCTGCTGTCCACGTTCGCCATTGCAGCGCCGATTGCGTACGCGGCCGACACCGAACTGAACATCTACTCCGCCCGCCATTACCAGACCGACGAAGCCCTGTACGGCAACTTCACCAAGCAGACCGGCATCAAGATCAACCGCATCGAAGCCAAGGAAGACGAGCTGCTTGAGCGCATCCGCAACGAAGGCGCCAACAGCCCGGCAGACATCTTCATCACCGTGGACATCTCGCGCCTGGCCCATGCCGACAAGATGGGCATCTTCGCGCCGGTGAAGTCGGCAGTGCTGGAAGAGAGGATTCCGGCCAATCTGCGCACCGAGCGCTGGTTCTCGTTCTCGCAGCGCGCACGCATCATCGTCTACAACCCCGAGCTTGTTCAGGCCGAGCAGGTCCAGACCTACGAGCAGCTCGCCGACCCGGCGCTGAAAGGCAAGGTGTGCACCCGCTCGGGCAGCCACCCCTACAACCTGTCGCTGGGCGCCGCTCTGATCAAGCACAACGGCGAGGAAGCCGCCGCCAAGTGGGCGAGCGGCGTGGTCGACAACTTCGCTCGCGCGCCCAAGGGCGGCGACACCGACCAGATCAAGGCCGTCGCGGCCGGTGAGTGCGGCGTCACCATCGCCAACAGCTACTACCTCGCCCGCCTGATGAACTCGCCGCGCCCGGCGGATCAGGAAGTGGTCGCCAAGGTCAAGGCGGTGTGGCCCAACCAGCAGAGCTGGGGCACCCACGTCAACGTTTCCGGCGCCGGCATGCTGAAGACCGCGCCGCACAAGGAAGCCGCGGTCAAGTTCCTCGAATACCTGGCCTCCGACGAAGCCCAGACTTACTTCGCCAACGGCAACAACGAATGGCCGGTGGTGCCCTCGGTCAAGGTCGACAATGCCGCGCTCGACAAGCTGGGCAAGTTCAAGGCGGATTCGATCCAGATCGGCGAACTGGCCGACACCGTCGCCGAAGCGCAGAAGATCTACGACCGCGCCGGCTATCGCTGACAGCCGGCGCCGGCGGACGAGCCCCGATCGTCTTCGGGGCATTCCCGGCTGACGGGCTTCGCGTCGTTCCAGGACGCGAAGCCCGTTTCTCTTTCGCCGTCCGCCCCGCTGTCAGGCGCATGCCCTGCCAGCACCGCACGATTACGGCCAGTGCGCTTGGCCTCATACAGCGCCTCATCGGCGCGCGTGAAGATTTCGTCGAAGCCTTCATCTTCCGGATCGAGCATGGCCACGCCAATGCTCACGGAAAAGCGCAAGGGCTTGCCATCCACGATGGCCGGGCTCGACGCAATCAGTTCGCGCAGACGCGTGGCCGCGCGCAGCGCGCCCGCATCGCCCTCGATACAGGGCAACAGGACGCCGAACTCCTCGCCACCCAGACGGGCGAACACGTCGGCCTCGCGCAGATGGAGAGAAACCAGTCCGGAAAAGTGCCGCAACACCTCATCGCCAGCCGCATGTCCGTACGTATCATTGATGCGCTTGAAGTGATCGAGGTCGAGCAGCAACAGGCAGGCCTGCGAGCCGTGGCGGCGTACCCGGCCCAGTTCACCATTGACCATCTCGGCGAAATTGCGCCGGTTCCACAGCCCGGTCAGCGGATCGCTGGTCGCCAGCAGCAGCAGGCTCTCCTCCATCGCCTTGCGCGAACTGATGTCCTGGTGCAGGCCGACGGCCCGCAGGGGCTTGCCTTCGTCGTCGCGTTCGAGCACGCGTCCGGAATCCTGCACCCACACCCAGCGGCCGTCGGCGTGGCGGAGACGGTATTCAGCGGCGTAGGACTCGGTTTCTCCCCGCAGATGGGGTAGCAGCGCGGACTGGATACCGCTCCAGTCGTCCGGATGCACGAGCACCTCCCACGACGACACGTCCGGCGCAAGCTCCTCGGGCCGCCGACCCAGCATGGATGCCCACAAGGGGCTGAAACTCATCCTGCCGGACGGAATGTCCCAGTCCCAGATCCCGAGTGAAGCGCTCTCCAGCGCCATCAGCAGGGCGCGCTCGTCCATCAGCGCCATGTGCGGCTCCCTATGGCAGACAACACGTGGAGCGCCAGGGCCCGGCGAATCGGCGCAAGCCCGAGCGCTTCACCGGCCGTGCGGGCCAGCGGAGCGGGGGCATGAATGGGCTTCGTTGCTATCTGCATGTTCTCGCATCGTCGGAAAATGACAGGCGCGCCGCGCAGGCAAAGCGCCGCGCCGGCAGAACAACTTGCCCGCGCGATTATCCTCGATGCGAATTGGCCAGGAAAGGCGACGGCATCACGTTCCTGCCCGTCTTTGCCGTCTTTGCAACCAGCGCGGACGGCTCCGCATGAAGATCGGATTGCTCAATCCTTCCGCCTGCTGGCCTTCAGGATCTGACGCGACAGCACGATCATCGGCAGCAGGCCGACGGCGACGATGGTCAGCGCCGCGGTCGATGCCTCGGTCAGGCGCTCGTCGGCTGCCAGCGTATGCGCCTGCGTCGCCAGGGTGTCGAAGTTGAACGGCCGGATCACCAGCGTGGCCGGCAGCTCCTTCATCACATCGACGAACACCAGCAGCGCCGCCGACAGCAGGCTGCCGCGCAGGATCGGCACATGGACCCGGCGCAGCGTCGCCCATTTGCCGAAGCCCAGGCTGCGCGCCGCATCGTCCATGCTCGGCGTGATCTTGCCCAGGCTGGATTCGACCGCATGCAGCGCCACCGCCAGGAAGCGGGCGAGATAGGCGTAAACCAGCGCAGCGATGCCGCCGGTCAGGATCAGACCCGGATTGACGTCGAACGCCGCCTGCCAGGCCTGCGCCAGCCAGGCGTCGAGCCGTGTCACCGGGATCAGCACGCCGACCGCGATCACCGAGCCCGGCACCGCATAGCCGAGGCCGACGATGCGGTTCAACGCCGCCGGCAACGACGAGCGGGCAAGCCGCGCCGCATAGGCCAGCACCACCGCCAGCACCACCGCCAGCACAGCCGTCACCGCCGCCAGCACGAAGCTGTTGCGCGCCAGTTGCAGGAAGCGCGGGCCGAACTGGGCATCGCCTTCGACGAAAGCCATCTGCAGCAGCAACCCGGCCGGCAGCAGGAAACCCAGCAGCAGCGGCATGAAGCAGGCGAAACTCGCCAGCAGCCCCCAGCCCGGCGACAGCCGCCTGCGCGCCGGCGCCCCCTGCTGGCGCGAGGTGTTGTTGAAGCGCGCCCGCCCCCGGCTGGCGAACTCCAGGCTCAGCACGATGACGACGAAGGCCAGCAGCGCGGCGGCGAGCTGGGCCGCGGCCACGCGGTCGCCGAGCGAGAACCAGGCGCGGTAGATGCCGGTGGTGAAGGTCTGCACGCCGAAGTACGACACGGTGCCGAAGTCGGCCAGGGTTTCCATCAGCGCCAGCGCCGTGCCGGCCACCACCGCCGGCCGCGCCAGCGGCAGCGACACGCGCAGGAAGCAGCCCCAGGGCCCGAGCCCCAGCGAACGTCCCGCCTCCAGCATGCCGCCGGCACGTTCGAGGAAGGCCGCACGGACCAGGATGTAGGCGTAGGGATAGAGCACGAACATGAACATCGTCACCGCGCCGCCCACGGTGCGCACGTCCGGAAACCAGTAGTCGCCCGCGCGCCAGCCGAACAGTTCGCGCAACCCGGTCTGCACCGGCCCGACGAACTGCAGGAAGTCGGTATACACGTAGGCCATCACGTAGGCCGGCACCGCCATCGGCAGGATCAGCGCCCATTCGTAGAAGCGGCGCCCGGGGAAATCCAGCATCGTCGTCAGCCAGGCGGTGGTCACGCCGATCGACGCCACGCCCAGGCCGACGCCGACGCACATCACCACGGTGTTGAAGACGAATTCGCCCAGCACCGTTTCGCTGAGATGCGTCCAGGTATCGCTGGTCCCTCCCGTGAAGACGTTGGAAAACACCGACAGCACAGGCGCGGCGATCAAGGCCGCGATGATCACCGCGGCCACGGTCAAAGATGACCAGCGCAGGCTCGTGGCGGCCTGCCCTCCCTTGTTGTTCATTCTGGTTCCGTCGTTGTCGGGCCCGGTCTGCCGCCGCCTGGCCCCTTGCAGAGGAGGAGAATTATAATTGATCGCATTTGTTGCGCGTTACGATGCAATAATCCTCCTCCTCCGCAGTCCGACGACCCGACATGGCCCATCTCCAGCTCACCGACATCGACCTCGCTTTCGGCTCTCACCGGATCGTCCAGAAGCTGTCCTTCAGCCTGGAGAAAGGCCGGATCGGCTGCCTGCTGGGGCCTTCCGGCTGCGGCAAGACCACCGTGCTGCGCTGCATCGCCGGTTTCGAGCGCGTGGCCGCGGGCGAAATCCGGCTCGATGGCCGGGTGGTCAGCACCGCCGGCGAGCATCTCGCCCCCGAACAGCGGCGCATCGGCATGGTGTTCCAGGACTACGCGCTGTTTCCCCACCTGACGGTGGCGGACAACATCGCCTTCGGCCTGCGCAAGGAAAGTGCCGAGGCCCGCAGGGCGCGCGTCGCCGAACTGCTGAAACTGGTCGGCCTCAGCGACCAGGGCCACAAATATCCGCACGAGATGTCCGGCGGCCAGCAGCAGCGCGTCGCGCTGGCCCGCGCGCTGGCGCCCCGGCCCAGCCTGCTGCTGCTCGACGAACCCTTTTCGAACCTCGACGTCGAGCTGCGCGAGCGCCTGTCGCACGAAGTGCGCGACATCATCAAGGCCACCGGGACCACCGCCATCCTGGTCACCCACGACCAGCACGAAGCCTTCGCCGTCGCCGACGAGATCGGCATCATGCACGAAGGCCGCATCCAGCAATGGGACACGCCCTACAACCTCTATCACGAACCGGCCAACCGCTTCGTCGCCGACTTCATCGGCCAGGGCGTGTTCGTCGACGGACAGATGCTGGACGAACGCCGCGTCCGCATCGAGCTCGGCATACTCGACAGCCATGTCCCGCTGTCCTGCGGCGACCACAAGGCGTGCAGGCCCGACGCGGCGGTCGACGTGCTGCTGCGTCCGGACGACATAATCCACGACGATGCCAGCCCGCTGAAGGCCGAAGTCCTGCACAAGGCCTTCCGCGGCGCCGACATCCTCTACACCCTGCGCCTGGCGAGCGGCGCGCGGGTGCTGTCGCTGGTGCCGAGCCACCACAACCACGCGATCGGCGAGCACATCGGCATCCGCCTGGATGCCGACCACGTCATCACCTTCCAGGACTCGCCGGCGGCCGACGCAGCCGCCTGAGCCCGGCATGATTCCCTGGCTGGACGGCCCGCCCGGATTTCCGCCGGTCGAGCATGCGCTCCGCGAACCGAACGGCCTGCTCGCCGCCGGCGGCGGCCTGAGCCCGGAATGGCTGCTCGCCGCCTACCGGAAAGGCATCTTTCCCTGGTTCAATCCCGGCGAACCCATCCTGTGGTGGAGTCCCGACCCGCGCCTGGTGCTCGCACCCGAGCAGATCCGCATCAGCCGCTCCCTGCGCAAGCTCCTGCGCCGGCGGCATTTCGAGGTCCGCTTCGACACCCGCTTCAGCGCCGTCATCGACGCCTGTGCGGCGCCGCGCACACCCGGCCCCGGCACCTGGATCACGCCGGAAATCCGCGCCGCGTACTGCGCCATGCATGAACTCGGCCATGCCCACAGCGTCGAAACCTGGCGCGATGGCCGTCTGGTGGGCGGCCTGTACGGCATGGCGCTGGGGCGGGTCTTCTTCGGCGAGTCGATGTTCTCGATCGAATCGAACGCCTCGAAGGTCGCGCTTGCCCACCTGGCCCGCTTCCTGCACATGCGAGGCTATGTCATGATCGACTGCCAGATGACGACGACGCACCTGATGTCGATGGGCGCGTGCGAGATTCCGCGCCGACAGTTCAGCGACATCCTCGCCCGGCACGCATCGGCCTGTCCGGGCGGAGCCCGATGGCCAGCGGACGCCGGGCAGTACATCGACTGGGGCTAGATACACGGCCGGGAGCGAAGATGCAGAAAGACTACCCCTACGCCCTGATACAGTTCTACGCCACCGCGCCCTATGCCTGCTCCTACCTGGCCGGCCGCAATGCACGTTCGCAGGTCGCCACGCCCGGCCACCTGATCGACACCCAGGTATATGGCGAACTGGTGCGGCGCGGCTTCCGCCGCAGCGGCGTGTTCACCTACCGGCCGTATTGCGACACCTGCCACGCCTGCGTGCCGGTGCGCATCCCGGTGCAGGATTTCCGCCCCGACCGCAGCCAGCGGCGCGCCCGGACGCGCCACGCCGGGCTGCGGGCCGTGGAACTGCCGCTGGCCTTCGTCGAGGAGCACTACCGGCTGTACCAGCGCTATCAGTCCACCCGCCACGCCGGCGGCGGCATGGACCTGGACAACCGCGAGCAATACACCCACTTCCTGCTGCAGACCCACGTCGATACGCGGCTGGTGGAATTCCGCGACGGCGACACCCTGTGCATGGTCAGCATCATCGACCGCCTGGAAGACGGCCTGTCCAGCGTCTACACCTTCTACGAACCGGAACTGGCCGGAAGCTCGCTCGGCACCTACGGCGTCCTCTGGCAGATCGAAGCCTGCCGCCGCATGGGCCTGCCCTACGTGTATCTCGGCTACTGGATCGGCGAGAGCCCGAAGATGGCCTACAAGGCACGTTTCCGCCCGCTGCAGGCGCTGCACGCCGGCCAGTGGATGGCGCTGGAGAGCATGCCCGGCCATGGCGGCCCGCTTTCGCCCCACCCGACCCCGGATCCGGGTGCGCCCCCTCTTTCCGGCACATCCGGCGCCATCGCCTGACGGGCACCGAATCGCTACAATCCGCCGATGCTCTACGACATCGCCCGCCCCCTGCTGTTCTCGCTCGACGCCGAGACCGCCCACGAATTCACCATCCATGCCCTGAACCTCGCCGGCCGCGTACTGCCCGCCGGCCAGCCCGAGCCGGCCGAGCCGGTCGAAGTCATGGGCCTGAGCTTCCCGAACCGCATCGGCCTCGCCGCCGGCCTCGACAAGAACGGCGAAGCCATCGACGGCCTCGCCCGCATGGGCTTCGGCTTCATCGAGATCGGTACCATCACGCCGCGCCCCCAGCCCGGCAACCCCCGTCCGCGCATGTTCCGCCTGCCCGAAGTGCAAGGCGTCATCAACCGCATGGGCTTCAACAACCACGGCGTGGACGTCCTGATCGCCCACGTCAAGGCAGCCAAATTCCGCGGCATCCTCGGCATCAACATCGGCAAGAACTTCGATACCCCGATCGAGAACGCCGCCGACGACTACCTCGCCTGCCTCGACAAGATCTATGCGCTGGCCAGCTACGTCACCGTCAACATTTCCTCACCCAACACCAGGAATCTGCGCCAGTTGCAGGGCGAATCCGAACTCGACGACCTGCTCGGCCGCCTCAAGGCCGCGCAGACCCGGTTGGCCGACACCCATGGCCGCTACGTGCCGCTGACGCTGAAGATCGCCCCCGACCTGGACGAAGCCCAGGTCATCAACATCGCCGACGCGCTGCGCCGCCACCGCATCGACGGCGTCATCGCCACCAACACCACCATCGCCCGCGACAAGGTGCAGGGCATCCGCTACGGCGAACAGCAAGGCGGGCTGTCCGGCGCGCCGGTGTTCGAAGCCTCGACCGCCGTCGTCCGCCAGCTCGCCGCGGCGCTTGCCGGCGAACTGCCGATCATTGCCGCCGGCGGCGTGCTCAACGGCAGCGACGCGATCGCCAAGCTCGATGCCGGCGCCAGCCTGGTGCAGGTCTATAGCGGCCTGGTCTATCGCGGCCCGGCGCTGGTGCGCGAATGCGTGCGTGCCACGCGCAGCTGGAAAGCGCCCGCGGCCTGAGCACCCGGCCAGGGGGCCGCAGCCGGTTCAGAAACTCGACCCCGGTTGCTGCAGGAAGGCGACTTCCTCGGCGCTGGGTTCCCGCCCCAGGATGGCATTGCGATGCGGATAGCGCCCGAAGCGATCGATGATGGCCTTGTGGCGCAGTTCGAAATCGTGGCTGTCCGGCGGCGCCCAATGCCTGAACAGGCGTTCGGCCTCGACATGGATCAAGCGCGACTCGCTGTGCATCCAGGGCATCAGCAGGAAGGCGCGCTCGGCAGGCCCGAGCGCATCCAGCACGCCGCCTGCGACCGCCTCCTGCGCCAGCACCAGGGCCATCCCATCCTGCGCGAAAGCACGCGGCGTGCCGCGATGGATGTTGCGCGAGAACTGGTCGAGCACGATGATTTCGGCCAGGCGGCCGCGGGCACTGCCGCGCCAGGCATGGCATTCGCCCTGCGCAGCGCTTTGCAGCACAGCCGCGTAACGTTCGCGCAGCAGGACATCGAAGGCCGGATCGACCGCCCACCATTGGGCCGGCTGGATGTCCTCGAACCAGAAACGCAGGATTTCCTCGTGCATGCTTGTCTCCCTGTCTGTCCCGTCGTGAATTGTGTGACACTTCGGCGCAGCCGAGCACAGGGGCCGTGACAAAACAGCTCCTGCACACGCAGCGCCGAACCTGATGCGTTCTCATGGCCGCTCCAGAATCCTCGGCCCTGCCCCCTCCCTGCCGAGTTCATCCATCGGATTGCGCAACGGGCATTCCTCCAGCGACAGGCAACCGCAGCCTATACAGCCGTCCAGTTCATCGCGCAGCCGCGTCAGCCGCTTGATCCGCTCGTCCAGGCTGGCACGCCACGCCGAGGACAGCTCGCGCCATTGCTCCGTCGTCAGCTTGCTGCCACGCGGGTAGCGGCCCAGCGCTTCCTTGATTTCCTCCAGCGGCACGCCGGCGCGTTGCGCCACCTTGATGACGGCGATGTAGCGCAGCACCACCAAGGGGAAACGCCGCTGGTTGCCCGCGCTGCGCACGCTGGTGATCAAACCCTTCGATTCGTAGAAGTGGATGGTGGATACAGGCACGCCCGCACGCCGGGCAACTTCCCCCACGGTCAGAAACACTCGGATGAAACCGATGGGTTTGTCTTGGTTCGTCACGACGCTTGACCTCAAGTTAACTTGAGGTCTTATAGTCCGCCGCGACCACGCCGGCAAGCCTTGCGGGCCGGACATCGAGGGCGCGTGCAGCACTGCGCTGCTGAATCATCGGGAGAACGACAATGCAAAAATGGGCGGGAGTGGCGATCGCATCGGCCACCGCCGTGACCGTCGCCGCCACATGGCTGATCCGGGGCGGCGACGGCGAAACCTCGAGCGATGGCTGGCCGGTCACCAAGGTGGCCTTGGCCGCCGTGGAGCACGCCGATGCGCCACGGGCATTTCACGGTGTCGGCGAACTGGAAGCTGCGCGCCAGGTGGAGCTGGCCGCGGAAGTCGCAGGGCGCATCACGCGCATCGCCTTCTCCTCCGGCCAGCGTATCGACAAGGGGCAGTTGCTGGTGCAGCTCAACGACGCGCCCGAGCAGGCCGAGCGCCTGCGGCTGCGCGCCCAGTTGCGCAACGCCGAAACGGTACTGGCCCGAACCCGCCAGTTGCACGGCGAGCGGGTGGCGACCCAGGAGCAGCTCGACCACGCCTCCGCGGCCCGTGACATGGCGCGCGGCGAACTGCAGCGCATCGAGGCGGTGATCGCGCAGAAGGCCGTCACCGCGCCCTTCCCCGGCGTGATCGGCATCCGCCGGGTGCATGAGGGGCAGTACCTGAACGCCGGCGATGCCATCGCCAGTCTGGTCGATGCCGGCACGCTGCATGCGAACTTCGCGCTGGATGAGCAGGCGGTGCCGCATCTGCGCGCTGGCCAGCCGGTACAGGTGCGCGCCGATGCCTGGCCAGGGCGTGTGTTCGAGGCAGAGGTCGCCGCCATCGACCCCTTGATCGGCGCCTCGCGCACGGTGCAGGTGCAGGCCCGCATCCCGAATGCCGAAAGGCTGTTGCAGGCCGGCATGTTCGCCAAGGTCCGCGTGCTGCGCCAGCAGCCGACGCCGGTGTTGGTGGTGCCGGAAACCGCCGTGAGCCATTCCGCCTACGGCCAGACGGTGTTCGTCGCCGAAAGGGATGAACGGCAGGCGCTGAGCGTGCGCCGCGTGGCGGTCAGGACCGGCGAACGCTGGCAGGGCCTTGTCGAGATCGAATCCGGCCTGAACGAGGGTGAACGGGTAGTCGTCTCCGGCCAGTTGCGGCTGAGCGACGGAATGCTGGTCGAGGTAGTCGCACGTGACGCGCTTCATGAGGAACAGCCAGTAGCACCTGTGACGGAGGACGCGCGCTCATGAAATTCACCGACGTTTTCGTGCGCCGCCCGGTGCTGGCGCTGGTGGCCAGCAGCCTGATCGTGCTGCTGGGCTTGTTCGCGCTGGGCAAGCTGCCGATCCGGCAGTACCCGACGCTGGAAACCTCGACCATCACGGTCAGCACCGAATACCCCGGCGCGTCCGCCGAACTGATGCAGGGTTTCGTCACCCAGCCGATCACGCAGACGGTGTCCTCGGTCGAAGGCATCGACTACCTGTCGTCCTCGTCGGTGCAGGGCCGCAGCACGGTCACGCTGCGCATGGAGCTGAACCGCGATTCCACCCAGGCGCTGACCGAGACCATGGCCAAGGTCAATCAGGTGCGCTATCGCCTGCCCGAGCGCGCCTACGATCCGGTGATCGAACTGTCCGCCGGCGATTCGACGGCGGTGGCCTATGTCGGCTTCTCCACCGGCAGCCTGTCGGCGCCCGAGCTTACCGACTACCTGTCGCGCGTGGTCGAGCCGCTGTTCTCCGGCATTCCCGGCGTCGCCAAGGTGCAGACCTTCGGCGGCCAGCGGCTGGCGATGCGCCTGTGGCTGGATGCGGATCGCCTGGCCGGCCGCGGCCTGACCGCCAGCGACGTGGCCGAGGCGGTGCGCCGCAACAACTACCAGGCCGCGCCGGGGCAGGTACGCGGGCAGTACGTGATCGCCAATGTACGGGTCGATTCCGAACTGAGCAGCGTCGACGAGTTCCGTGATCTGGTGATCCGCAACGACGGCAACGGTTTGGTGCGCCTGCGCGACGTGGGCACGGTGGAGCTGGGCGCCGCGGCCACCAACGCCAGCGCCACGATGGATGGCGAAGCCGCCGTCCACCTGGGCCTGTTCCCGACGCCCGCGGGCAATCCGCTGGTCATCGTCGATGGCATCCGCCAGTTGCTGCCGGAGATCGAGAAAGCGCTGCCGCCGGGCGTGAAGATGGAACTGGCCTACGAGACGGCCCGCTTCATCGAAGCCTCGATCGACGAGGTGCTGCACACGCTGCTGGAGGCGGTGCTGATCGTGGTGCTGGTGATCTGGCTGTGCCTGGGCTCGCTGCGCAGCGTCGTCATCCCGGTGCTGACGATCCCGCTGTCGATGCTGGGCGCAGCCGGGCTGATGCTGGCCTTCGGCTTCAGCATCAATCTGCTGACCCTGCTGGCGATGGTATTGGCGATCGGCCTGGTGGTGGACGACGCCATCGTCGTGGTGGAGAACGTACATCGCCACATCGAAGAAGGCAGGTCGCCAATCGCGGCGGCATTGATCGGTGCGCGCGAGATCGCCGGGCCGGTCATCGCCATGACGCTGACGCTGGCGGCGGTCTATGCCCCGATCGGCCTGATAGGTGGGCTGACCGGAGCGCTGTTCCGTGAGTTCGCGCTGACGCTGGCCGGCGCGGTGATCGTCTCAGGTGTGGTGGCGCTGACACTGTCGCCGGTGATGAGTTCGCTGCTGCTGAAGTCCAGCCGGCAGGACGACGGACACGGCCGCATGGCGAGGCTGGCCGAACAGGTCTTCGGCGGCCTGGCAGACGGTTACGGCAAGCTGCTGCGTTTCTCGCTGCGCCAACGCTGGCTGAGCGGTGGCGTCGCCCTGCTCGTCTGCCTGAGCCTGCCTCTGCTGTACCAGATGCCTCAACGCGAACTGGCACCGCCGGAAGACCAGGCCGCGGTGCTGGCCGCGATCAAGTCGCCTCAGTACGCCAGCCTGGACTATGCCGAACGCTTCGGGCTGGAGCTGCACCGCGTCATGGCCGCCATTCCGGAAACGACCGGCACCTGGATCATCAACGGCACCGACGGCCCCGCGTCCAGCTTCGGCGGCATCAACCTGTCGGACTGGGGCGCACGCGAGCGCAAGGAGCCTGAAATCCTCGCCGAGCTGCAGCAGGCCGTGGGCGACATCGAAGGCAGCAGCATCTTCGCCTTCCAGGTCGCGCCGCTGCCGGGCGGCAGCGGCGGCCTGCCGGTGCAACTGGTGCTGCGCAGTGCCCAGGACCATCCGGTGATCTATGAAGCGATGGCGGGCCTGAAGCAGCGCGCCCGCGAAAGCGGCCTGTTCGTCGTGGTCGACAGCGACCTGGAGTACGACAGCCCGGTGGTC
The DNA here is from genome assembly GCF_048398245.1 of Thauera butanivorans. Taxonomy (NCBI): domain Bacteria; kingdom Pseudomonadati; phylum Pseudomonadota; class Betaproteobacteria; order Rhodocyclales; family Zoogloeaceae; genus Thauera; species Thauera butanivorans. Next base: position 2,392,157 of record NZ_CP183038.1, on the reverse strand, counting down.
CAGCTCACCATCGACCGTGCCAAGGCGGGAAGCCTGGGCATTTCCATGCAGGACATCGGCGATTCGCTCGGCGTGCTGGTCGGCGAGAACTACATCAACCGCTTCGCCCTGTTCGGCCGTTCCTACGACGTGATCCCGCAGAGCATGCGCGACCAGCGGCTGACGCCGCAGGCACTGGCTCGCCAGTTCGTGCGCACCGGCGACGGCACCCTGGTGCCGCTGTCCACGGTGCTGCGGCTGGAGATGGGCGTCGAACCCAACCGCCTGATGCAGTTCGACCAGCAGAACGCCGCCACCCTGCAGGCCATTCCCGCACCAGGCGTGTCACTGGGCCGGGCGGTGGGTTTCCTTGAGCAGGCGGTGGCCGATCTGCCGCCCGGTTTCAGCCACGACTGGCAGTCCGAATCCCGCCAGTACGTGCAGGAAGGCAATGCGCTGGTGTTCGCCTTCCTCGCCGCCCTGGTGGTGATCTATCTGGTGCTGGCGGCGCAGTACGAGAGCCTGGCCGATCCGCTGATCATCCTGATCACCGTGCCGCTGTCGATCTGCGGCGCGCTGCTGCCACTGGCACTGGGCTGGGCGACACTGAACATCTACACCCAGATCGGCCTGGTGACGTTGATCGGCCTGATCAGCAAGCACGGCATCCTGATGGTGGAGTTCGCCAACGAACTGCAGGCGAATGAAGGGCTGGACCGGACGTCCGCGATCATCCGCGCCGCGCAGATCCGCCTACGGCCGGTGCTGATGACCACCAGCGCGATGGCCTTCGGCGTGGTGCCGCTGCTGTTCGCCAGCGGCGCGGGCGCCAACAGCCGCTTCGGCCTGGGCGTGGTGATCGTCTGCGGCATGCTGGTCGGCACGCTGTTCACCCTGTTCGTGCTGCCGACGATCTACACCTGGCTGGCACGCGACCATCGCGTGCAGAGCGCACGTGAGCTTCAGTTGGCCGGGATCGCTGAAATCGAACGGGCCGAAGGAGCGAAGGCATGAGGACGAGCAGCACCAGACTCCGTCTCCTGAGTGCAGCGGCGCTGGCCACGGCGCTGACCGGCTGCGCAGTGGGACCGAAGTACGTCAAACCCGACACACCAGCCGTCGTGCTTGCCAGCCCACAGACGGTGGAACTGGCCGCGAGCCAGGCGATGGACAGCAGCGCAACGATGCCCGCCGATTGGTGGCGCTTCTTCGAGGACGAGGGCCTGGCCCGCTGGATCGAAACGGCACTGTCCCACAACCACGACATCCGCCAGGCGCAGGCCAGGCTGCTTGGCGCCCGTGCGGTCTTCGACGAACGCCGGCTCGACCGCCTGCCGGGCGTGACCAGCAGCGCCGGCCATGTGCGGGGCATCCAGCAGCAGGCCAGCAACGACGGCCGACGCAGGCTGTCCGAATCCTGGCAGGCCGGCTTCGACGTGCAGTGGGAAATCGACCTGTTCGGCCGCCTGGATCGGCTGCAACAGGCAGCGATGGCCCGTGCCGAAGCCAGCCGGGCTGACCTGGCGCTGACGCGCCTGAGCATCGCTGCCGAAGTCGCACGGGCATGGTTCGATGCACAAGGCCATCGGCGGCAACTGGACGTCGCCCGGCAGGAAGCCGACAATTGGCGCGAAACCGTCCGCCTGGCCGAAGCCAGCCAGCGCGCCGGCGCCGGACTGCCGGAGGAGGTGGAAAGCGCCCGCGCCAACCTGCTGCGCAGCGAGGCCGCGATTCCCCCGCTGACGGCGGCCTTGCAGCAGGCCCGCTACCGGCTCGACGTGCTCGCCGGACGGCGGCCCGGCCAGGCCCGGGCGGAATTGCCCGACCCGGCCGAAACCCGCTTCGCGCCACTGGCAACGCAGCTTCCGCTGGGCGACGTCAAGCACCTGATCCTCGCGCGGCCCGACGTGATCCGGGCTGAACGCCTGCTGGCCGCCAGCGTCGAGAACGTGGGCGCAGCCACCGCCGAGCTCTACCCTCGCCTCGACCTGGGCGGCTTTTTCGGCTTCTTCGCCTTGCGCGATGGCGATCTCGGCAGCGCCGCCTCGCGCACCTTCCAGGCTGCCCCCACTCTGTCCTGGCCAGCCCTGCGCCTCGGCAATGCCCGCGCGCGGCTGCGCGCCGCCAGGGCGCAGTCCGAAGGCTTGCTGGCCGTCTACGAACAGGTATTGCTGAACGCACAGGAGGAAGTCGAAAACGCGATCACCACCCTCGCCGAACAGCAGCGCCAACTCGCCGTCTTGCTGCAATCGGCCGGCCACGCCCAGGCGGCCTTCGACATCGCCGGCAAACGCTACCGCGCCGGTGCCGGCAGCTACCAGGCCGTGCTGGAGAGCCAGCGAACGCTGTTTCAGCTACGCCGGCAGATCGTGCAGGAGGAAACCGGATCGCAGGTGCAAGTGGTCGCGCTATACAAGGCGCTCGGCTGGCAAGGCGAGCGCGCCATGCCTTGATACGCCACATTGCCACATCACAGCACTCGAGCCATCACTCCACGACAGGCTGCAGCGGCGGCCCATCTGCCGTCGCCTCATCATCGGCCGGCTGGCCGGCAGTCAGGCAGGCCACCAGCGCGGTGGCGATGCCATCGGCCATGCGGGCGATGCGCGCGGGATCGCGCAGCAGCAGTTCCTCGTCGCGGTTCTTGATCACGCCGGCCTCGAACAGTACGGCGGGCATCGTCGCATGTCGTAGCACCGCCAGGCCATCGTAATAATGCACGGCATGCATGGGGTCCGCGTAGGCGCGGCGGCGGCCGTTCTTGTAGGTGGGCTCGAAACCCATGCGCTGCAGGCGTGCGCCGATGATGCGGGCGCACAGGATGCTGCGCGCGGTATCCGGGTTGTCGCGCGAGACGAACAGCGAATGTCCGGCGAAGTCGTCGTTGTAGTCCAGCGCCTGCCCCTGCCACTGCCAGGGCTGCAGTTCGAAGGCGTTGACCGAGTCGTGGTGGATCGACAGCAGGAAGGCGGCTCCCTCGGCCGCCTGTGGCCTGGCCTTCAGGCTGGGGATGAGGCCGTCCTCGTTGATCAGGCGTGCGGACCGGCCCCGCGCCTGCAGCGCCGCCGTCACCTCGCGTGCCAGATCGAGGTTGAATTCGAATTCGCTGCGTCCACGCGCGCTCGTCGCCCCCGGTGCCGCCAGGGTATGGCCCACGTCCACCACGATCTCGCCATGTGCCAGCGCAATCGCCGGCAAGGCGAGCATGGCCATGCAGACGCGATGCGCTGTCGATGCCATCCCGTTCATCTCCACCCACGCTCTCCAGCCCGGTCGCCGGGCGCATTCCGGCTACCCGGTCAATCTTGATTCAAATCATGGTGGGGGGGCAGCCGGCTCCCTACCATGCGCTCACCATCGGCTCAGCCGTGGGAATGTAATCCCCCTTACCACTGACACCAATCAATCCTGAAAACGAGACCAATGATGAGGAGTGCGCGATGAGCGGCATTTTCACAAAATCGATGGCGCGGAACATCTTCTATGGGGGGACGGTTTTCTTCTTCCTCCTGTTCCTGGCGCTGACCTTCGACACCGAGCGCGAACTGCCATCGCGCGACAATTCTCACAACATCACGCCGGAAGTCGCCGCCGGCAAGCACATCTGGGAAACACGAAACTGTATCGGATGCCACTCCCTGCTGGGCGAAGGCGCCTATTTCGCGCCTGAACTCGGCAATGTCTATGTTCGCCGCGGTCCGGAGTTCATCAAGGCGTGGATGCAGAGCATGCCCACGATGGCGCCTGGCCGCCGCCAGATGCCCAACTTCAACCTGACCGACGAGGAGCTGGATGAGCTCGTTGCCTTCCTGAAGTACACCTCCGAGATCAACACCGCCAACTGGCCGCCCAACATCGAAGGTTGAGTCGAAGGCTGAACCATAGAACCTCAGACGCAACCCGGAGAACCGACAAGGGGATCATCCATGCAATACAAATCACAAGCGGTCGCCATGCCCTACTTCATCGCGGCGATCGGACTGTTCGTGGGGCAAATCATTTTCGGCCTGATCATGGGCATGCAGTACGTCGTCGGCGATTTCCTGTTCCCGGAAATCCCGTTCAACGTGGCCCGCATGGTCCATACCAACCTGCTGATCGTCTGGCTGCTGTTCGGCTTCATGGGCGCGGCCTACTACATGATTCCGGAAGAAGCGGAAACCGAGCTCTACAGCCCGAAGCTGGCGCTGGCGATGTTCTGGATCTTCCTCGTCGCCGGTGCGGCCACCATCCTCGGCTATCTGCTGGTGCCCTACGCCACGCTGGCCGAGATGACGGGCAACGACATCCTCGCCACGATGGGACGCGAGTTCCTCGAGCAGCCGCTGATCACCAAGATCGGCATCGTCATCGTCGCCCTCGCCTTCCTGTTCAACATCACCATGACCACGCTCAAGGGCCGCAAGACCGCCATCAGCATGGTGCTGCTGCTCGGTCTGTGGGGTCTGGCGATCTTCTTCCTGTTCTCCTTCTACAACCCGGTGAACCTCGTCCGTGACAAGTTCTACTGGTGGTGGGTGGTGCACCTCTGGGTGGAAGGCGTGTGGGAACTGATCCTCGGCGCGCTGCTGGCCTTCGTGCTGATCAAGGTGACCGGGGTCGACCGCGAAGTCATCGAGAAGTGGCTGTACGTGATCATCACGCTGGCCCTGGTCACCGGCATCATCGGTACCGGCCACCACTACTACTGGATCGGTGCGCCGGAATACTGGCAGTGGTGGGGTTCCATCTTCTCCGCGCTGGAGCCGCTGCCCTTCTTCGCCATGACCGTCTTCGCCTTCAACATGGTCAACCGCCGTCGCCGCGAGCATCCGAACCGCGCTGCCGTGCTGTGGGCCCTGGGTACCGGCGTGATGGCCTTCCTCGGCGCAGGCGTGTGGGGCTTCCTGCACACCCTGGCTCCGGTCAACTACTACACCCACGGCTCGCAGATCACCGCCGCCCACGGTCACATGGCCTTCTACGGCGCCTACGTGATGGTCGTGCTCACCATCATCAGCTACGCGATGCCGATCCTGCGCGGCCGTGCCGCCAACTCGAACAAGTCGCAAGTGCTGGAAATGTGGGCCTTCTGGCTGATGACGATCGCGATGGTCTTCATCACCCTGTTCCTCACCGCCGCCGGCATCCTGCAAGTGTGGCTGCAGCGCGTGTCCGACTCGCCGATGTCCTTCATGGCCGCCCAGGACCAGGTCACCCTGTTCTACTGGATGCGTGAATGGGCGGGTGTGATGTTCTTCGTCGGCCTGGTGGTGTACGTCATCAGCTTCTTCGTCAAGGGCGAGACCCAGCCGGCAAAGGCATGACGATGACCGGTGTCTCTCCGCAGTAACTCCTGGGCGACCAGGGGAAGGGGTTGGGGGCGGCTTGGGCCGCCCCTTTTTTTTCGTCGACGGTCTGGCGATCCGGCGCCCGGCAGTCCGGCGGCGGCAAACCGCTTGCCTGCCGCGCCACAGCCTGTAGGATCCCAGCTTTCCGAGAAATACAGCACAGGAGCCCGCACATGCAGACCTATGGCTATGCCGCCTACAGCAAGGACACGCCTCTGGCGCCCTTCAAGTTCGAACGCCGTGCGCTGCGGCCGAACGACGTCGCGATGGAGATCCTCTACTGTGGCGTGTGCCATTCCGACCTGCACACCACGCGCAACGACTGGGGCAAGAGCTATTACCCGATCGTGCCGGGGCACGAGATCGTCGGTCGCGTCACCCGGGTCGGCGCCGAGGTCACCCGCTACAAGGCCGGCGACCACGTCGCCGTCGGCTGCCTGGTCGACAGCTGCATGGAATGCGATCTATGCCAACGGGGCGAGGAACAGCTCTGTCGCAAGGGCTGCACCGGCACCTATGGCGGACACGACCGCATCACCCGGGAGCCGACGCAGGGCGGCTATTCCAAGCATCTGGTGGTGCGCGAGGAATTCTGCCTGCGCGTACCCGAAGGGCTGGATCTGGCCCGGGCGGCGCCCTTGCTGTGCGCCGGCATCACCACCTGGTCGCCGCTGCGCACCTGGCAAGTCGGGCCGGGCAGCCGGGTGGCCGTGATCGGGCTGGGCGGCCTGGGCCACATGGCGGTCAAGCTCGCGGTCGGGCTGGGCGCCGACGTCACGGTGCTGAGCCGCAGCAGGGACAAGGAAGCCGACGCGCTGGCGCTGGGCGCGCACCGCCTGCTCGCCTCATCGGACACCGAGTCGATGCGCAAGGCCTCCAGCAGCTTCGACCTGATCATCGACACCGTGCCGGTCCAGCACAGCCTCAAGCCCTATCTGCCGTTGCTGGACGTGGACGGGACGCTGGTACTGGTGGGCCAGATCGGCCCGCTGGACGAACTGAGCACGGTGCCGTTGCTGTTCGGCCGCCGCCGCATCGCCGGCTCGCCGATCGGCGGCATCCGCGAGACGCAGGAACTGCTCGATTTCTGCGCGGCAAAGAACATCCTGCCCGACTGCGAGATGATCCGCATGGACGAGATCAACCACGCCTTCGAGCGCATGGAAAAAGCCGACGTGCGCTACCGCTTCGTGATCGACATGGCTTCGCTGTCCAGCGTCGCCTGAAGCAGCGGCCCGCCCCCGTATGCCGCGGGCGAGCCGGCGCTTCAGCCACGCCCGAAGCGCAGCAGGCGCAGCGCGTTGAGCGTGACCAGCGCCGTCGCCCCGGCATCGGCCAGCACTGCCACCCACAAGCCGGTCATGCCCAGCACGCTGGTGACCAGGAACACCCCCTTGAGGCCGAGCGCGAACACCACGTTCTGGTGGATGTTGGCCATCGTCGCCCGCGACAGCGCGATGAGATGGGCGAGATCGCTGACGCGGCTCTTCAGCAGCGCGGCATCGGCGGTTTCGATCGCCACGTCGGTGCCGCCGCCCATCGCGATGCCGACGTCGGCCGCTGCCAGTGCCGGCGCGTCGTTGATGCCGTCGCCCACCATCGCCACGCGGGCATCACGCTTCATGCCGTCGATCAGGCGCAGCTTGTCCTGCGGCAGCAGTTCGGCCTGCCATTCCATGTCCAGTTCGCCGGCCAGCGCCCGCGCCGTGCGGGCGTTGTCGCCGGTCAGCATCACCGGCCGCACGCCCAGCGCCTTGAGCCGGGCGACGCCCTCACGCGCATCCGGCCGCAGTTCGTCGCGCAGCGCGAGCAGGCCCAGGGCGCGCCCCGCCTCCTCGTCGAGCAGCACCGACACCGTCTTGCCATCGTTCTGCAAGGCCTCGATGCGTGCCCGCTGCCCAGGCGCAAGCTGCGCGACCTGCTCGGCGTACACCGGAGAGCCCACCGCCAGGCGACGGCCATCCACCCGCGCACGCACTGCCCGGCCCGCGCTGGCCGAAGCCTCCGCCGCCACTGGAATGGCGAGCCCGGCACTTTCGGCCTGCCGGATGATGGCCCTGGCCAGCGGATGGCTGGAACCGGATTCGACGCCCGCCGCCAGCGCGAGCACGCTCATCGCCTGGCTCTCCTCGTCTTCCCCTTCTTCTCCGTCAAAGGCGGCAATGTCGGTGACGCGCAGCCTGCCTTCGGTCAGCGTGCCGGTCTTGTCGAAGGCGATCGCACCCACGCGGCCGATGGTTTCCAGCGCATTGCCGCCCTTGATCAGCAGCCCTTGCCGCGTGCCCGCCGCCAGGCCCGAAGCAATGGCGGCCGGGGTCGACAACACCAGCGCGCAAGGGCAGGCGATCAGCAGCAACGCCAGGCCGCGATAGAGCCAGGTGCCCCAGTCGCCGCCCAGCACCAGCGGCGGCACCAGCACGACCAGCGCCGCCAGCGCCATCACCGCCGGCGTGTAATAGCGGCTGAAGCGCTCGATGAAACGCGCGGTGGGCGATCTGGCGGCCTGGGCCTGCTCCACCAGATGAATGATGCGGGCGATGGTGTTGTCCGCGGCGGCCTTGTCCACCCGGACCTGCAGCACGCCATCGACGTTGATGGTGCCGGCGAAGACGCCGTCGCCGGCTGCCTTCTCCCGGGGCACGGACTCGCCGGTCACCGGCGACTCGTCCAGACTGGACGCGCCCGCCACGATCACGCCGTCGGCCGGCACGCGGTCGCCCGGCCGGACCAGCACGCGGTCATCCACGCGCAAGGACGAGGCCGGCACTTCGCGCTGCCCGCCCTGCCCATCGAGCAGCAGCGCCGTCTTCGGCACCAGCGCGGCCAGCGCCTTGATGCCGGCGCGCGCACGGCCCGCGGCGACGTTCTCCAGCAATTCGCCGACCGAGAACAGGAACACCACCGCAACGGCCTCTTCCGCCTCGCCGATCAGCAGGGCACCGACTGCAGCGACGGACATCAGCATCTCGATCGAGAACGGCGAACCCGCGCGCGCCAGTGCGAACGCCTTGCGCACGAAGGGAAAGACGCCGAGCAGCACGGCGGCGGCAAACACCCAGGGCCCATATGCCGGCAACACGAGCGCCATCGCATAGGCCGCACCCATCAGCACGCCGAGGCCGAGAACCTGCGCGCCCTTCTTCGTCTTCCACCAGGGCAGGTCCGCGGCAGCAGCAGGAGCGCTCGGCGCTCCCTCTTCCCCCCTCCGGTCCTGGATGGCAGACACACCGAAGCCCAGCCCGCCGATGACTTTCTCGATGTCGCCGACGCCGGTGGCCGAATCCGGCGCCAGCGCCAGTTCCAGCGTTTCCGCAGCGAAATTGAGCCGGATGCAGGACACCCCCGGCATGCGCGCCAGCGCAGTCTCGATCTTGCCGACGCAGCTTGCGCAGTCCATGCCTTCGACCCGCATCGATACCCTGGGTGAGCTTTCGGGCGCAGGAGCGGACGCTGCCTGGGCGGCAGCCACCTCCCCGGCCGCGTGGGCATGCCGATGCCCGTCCGCGCAGGCCTGGATCTCGCAATGGCAGTGATCCGCGCAGCCATCCCGCTCGTGCCGGTGGCCGTCGTGGTGCCCGTGCTCCGCATGGTGTTCATTCATGCCGATCTCCTTGCCTGCCGATGCGGGAGCTGCAAAAACGCAGACCTTCTTGCACAGCAGGTGCACTCATACTAGCACACATGAACAATTGTTCATGTGTTTTTTAAAAAGGCACACCCGCTCCGCTGCAGCGCCACACCTCCTGCCCGGGCGCAGCGTTCAATCGTCAGCCTGCTCTTCCACGATGTGGCTGGCCATGTCCTGCAGCACCTGGCTGACGTGCTGGTCGGCGACTTCGTAGAAGATGTGCTTGGCCCGCCGCACTCCCTTCACCAGCCGCGCGCCACGCAGCAGCCGCAAATGGTGGCTGACCAGCGACTGCGACAGCTCAAGGCTGTCAGCGATCTCCCCCACCGAAGTGGAACCTTTCATGCAGCACAGCATGATCCTGAGGCGCGACGGATCGCCCAGCAGGCGGAAAGTCTCCGCCAGGATGGTGACGTCGTTCTGCGACAGCGCAAAGGCATCGCCGGCGTCCTGTTCTCGTGCAGGCGCAGGCGGCACATCCTTGCCGTCGCGCGGTTTGTGTGAAGTCATGGCGCGAAGATACCTGTTCCCGAAGCCGGCCGCTGTGGTCCCTGATCGGCAGCCGCATCGGTCTGCCCTGCTGGTGGCCGGGATTACAGCCTAGAACCCCCGTCACGTCCACCCCGCGGGGCAGGATGCAGGACGACGGCGAGCAGCAGCGGCCGTCCATACCGGCCCCTCACTTGGAAACCGCCACCTCCTGAGGTGAAGCACCTGGATCGACGGCAGGTTCATGCTTCGCGGACCAGACGCTATCGGCATGGCCTTCCAGCATCCGCTTGCGGGTGTGATGCGCCAGCAGCAGAAACACCGGTACGGCTGCCAGGGCGGTGGCATCGACGGCGAAGCCCGCGCCGTGATGGTTCCAGGTGCCGCCGATCCCCCAGATGCCCGCCAGACTGCCGAGCGGAATCAGCAGGGTCGCCAGCGCCGCCAGCCGCAGCAGTTCGTCGGCGCCGCGGGCAGCCCCCCGCACGAAGGCCCAGGCAACGGCGGCGAAGAAAACTGCGTAATAAATGCCCTCATGCCATGCAGCGAGGTCATCGGCCTGGCCTGGCAGCCATTTGGTCGCTGCCAACGTCGCCGAAATACCGATCACGCAGCCAAGGGACACACCGACGGTAAGGCAGCCCAGCACCCGGGCCGAACGTTTTTGCCCGGGGATGACGCCGTCGCGCCGCTTCCTGCGGCGCGATTCGATCCACAGCAGGTTTCCGGTGTAGAACAGCATGGCACCGGCCAGTCCCATCGCCACGTAGAGCCAGCGCATCGCGTCGCCGCCGTAGCTGCCGAAATGCAGCATGAAGAAGGTATTGACGGTCGCGTCCCATGGCTCCATGTGCCCGGGCAGGTCATGCGGGTCCACTTCGCCGGTGTAGGGATTCAGGTGCGTGCTCGCATAGGTTCGCCCACGAGTGCCGTAGCGGATGTCCAGGCCGGTGACGCTCGCCTCCAACTGGCCATGGTCTTCACGGAAAATGAAGCTGTACACCTCGAAACCCGGCAGTTGCGCCTCGACTCTGCGCAGCAGCTCGTCCGCCGGCAGCGGGTATTCGTCGGGGCCGGGCAAGGGCGCAGGATCGTGCTGCCCCCAGGGCAGGCCATGGGGATACACCACTTTCTCCTGAACCGCGTAGAAAGGCGTATGGAAGGCGAACACCACGCTGGTCAGCGCCATGACGAGGTGAAAGGGCAGGCTGACGATGCCCAGCGCATTGTGGACGTCCATCCACATGCGCTTGATGTTCCTGCCCAGGCGCAGGGCAAAGAAATCCTTGACCAGCGTCGGCAGCACGATGATCAGCCCGGAAACCAGCGCCACCGCATACAGCAAGGCCACGGCGCCCATGATCGGGCGTGCCACCGCATCGGCAAACGGCAGGCCCACCAGTTGGTGAAGCGTGTCGACCAGTTGCGCCACCGGCGCCCTGGCCAGCTTCTCGACCTGCAGGCTGCCATCGGCAGCGAAGCTCGCCCCATACTCGGTAAAGTCCCGACGGGTCTTGCCAGGTTCGCGCCATACCACTCTTGCAGGCATTTCGGCAGTCGGCTGGACAACGACGGCATGGAACTTCGCCGCCTGCGGGTGCCTGGCGAGGACGGCCTCCCGCAATTCGTCCGCGCGCTCGATCGGCGGCGGCGGCGCCAGCGCCGATGGCGGCGTCGCCCAGCGTTCGAGCGGTTTCTCGAACATCGTGATGGCGCCGGCGTAGAAGGCGATGAACAGCATCAGCCCGCTGACGATGCCGACCCAGATGTGTACGTCCTTGTATACCTTGATGACGTCGTTACGGATTTTCATTGCTCAACCCATGCCCAGCCGGAGCGCGCCCAACAGGCCGAAAGCAGCCAGGTTCGCCGCGCCCAGCCACAACCATGCACGCAGGCTGTCGCGAAACAGGAATACGAAGGACAGCACACCCGCCCAGATCGGCGAGATCAGCCACATGTTGAACTGCGTCTTGCCGCCCCCACCCTCGATACCTCCCGGGCCGAGCCAGGCAAACAAGCCGGAGAGGGCCACCGCCAGGCCGAAACCGAGCAGCACGCCGGCACAGCCCTTGCCGAACCAGTGGCGGCTGTCGAGCCGCCGCACATTCACCGTTGCCGCCTTCTCGCTCATGACGGCCTCCGCTGCCGCGCCCGCCATGCACCAACGAACGGCGCCGCCGTCCACACCAGCATCGCCAGCACCATCCAGCTCGCCACCGCAGCCATCGCCCCCATCATCGACAGCAGCAGCACCAGGGACAGCAGCAGGCAGCCGCTGCCGAGCCAGGCAAGGCCGCGGGGGGAGGATCGGCGTGCCGACCACAGTTGCTGCGGCGATGCCAGATAGAGCAGCCATGCGCCCGCCACACCGGACAGCGCCGAAAGCAGGACCATCCACGCATTCATCGTACTGATCTCATTCGAAAGATACGGCTGCAGCCGCAGCGACAATCATCACTGCCGCCCCCGCTTGCGTCGCTGCCCACAGGGTATGCCATGACGCGGTCCGCCCCGGCGGGGGAACCTGCCGCCACGGACTCACCAATTGAAGGTCGCGGTCGCGTTGACGGTGCGGCCGGTCCCGTAGAAGCATGAAGAAACGCCGCCGCAGGTGGAAACGTAGCGCTTGTCCGTCAGATTGCCGACATTGAGCGCAAGCTGGACGGGCGTGCCGCTGTCGCGGCCGATGACGTAGCGGATTGCCGCGTCATAGAGCGTGAAGGACGGAATCTCGTAGAGGTTGGCACTGTCGCCGTAGCTCCTGCCGTTGTAGCGCACCCCGGCCGCCAGGCTCAGGCCGGCCAGGTCTCCGCCGAGGAAAGTGTAGTCGGCCCACAGCGACGCGGTTTTCTCCGGCACGCGCGCAAGCTCCTTGCCCTTCAGGCCGGCCGTGCTGCGGGTGATTTCCGAATCCATCCACGACACCGCGCCGATCACGCTCAACCCCTTCTGCAGCGTGATCCGGCCTTCGAGCTCCACGCCCGCCACCCGGCTCTCGCCATCCTGGACCTGGCACTGGCTGGTTCCGTTCGAACCGCATGTGTTGTGGGCGGGATCGGGGTCGTCGACCAGGATGTCCTGCTGGCGCAGGTCGTAGATGGACACGGTGACGAGGCCATCATGGTTCGCCGGCTGGTATTTGATGCCGAATTCCCATTGCTTGCCGGTCACCGGATCGAAGGGTTTGTCGGTGAAGCTCATGCTTGTGTTGCTGCCGGCCGGCTGGAACGACTCGGCATAGCTGAGATAAGGCGACAGGCCCAGATCGGAAACATAGAGGATTCCGGCATTGCGGGTGAAGGCTTCGTTCTTTACCCTGCTCGGGCTGCGGGCGCCGTAGACACCGGAAATGGCAGAATAGGGCTGCGAGTAGGTGTCATCCTCGGTCCAGTCGTAGCGGCCGCCCAAGGTCAGCCGCCACTTGTCGATGGCCATCTGATCCTGCAGATAGACCCCGGTTTGTTCGTTCTTGCCGCCACTGTAGCTGATGCTGGTGGTGGTGGGCCTGAAGCCGCTGTACACCGGGTTGAAGATGTCGATGGGCGGAGGGCTGGTCATCGCGCCGCGCGCACCGGTCCAATCCGCCTTCTGCCAATCCAGCCCGGCAAGCAAGGTGTGTGCAACCGCGCCAGTGGCAAATTTTCCGGTCAGGCGCGTATCCACGGTATACCCCCTGGAATCGCCCTCGCCCCATACCGCGCGGCGGTTCTGAGTGCGGCCGTCGGCATTCAATGCGCCGCTGGTGACCACCGTACGGAACAGGGACTCCACGTCCGTCACACGCGCACTCTGGCTGAACTTCCAGCTGTCGTCGAATGCGTGCTCGAAGACATAGCCGGCAGTCCAGATCGTACGATCATAGGTATTCCAGTGCGGCTCGCCGATGAAGGTGGTGTTCTTCATCCGCCCGAACGGCGTCGCGACGAGCGTTCCGTCCATTGGCAGGAACTGGTAGGTCGAACCGCCGTCGTCGCGCTGGTACAGGCCCAGCAGCGTCAGCTTCGTCGCATCGGAGATCTGCAAGCTGTAGCTCGGCGCGATGAAGTAATGCTCTTCCGGCGTGTGCTTGATCTGGGTATCACCCTTGCGGTAGAGCCCGACCAGACGGAACAGATGGCGGTCGTCCTCGCTGCCGCCGCCGACATCGAAGGCAGTATTGAACTGGCCATGGCCGTTGATGCCGAGCCGCAGGAGCCGCTCGCGGTCGGCCGACGGCATCTTGCTCACCTGGTTGACCATGCCTCCCGGTGCCACCTGGCCATACATCACCGCCGACGGCCCCTTGAGGACTTCGACGCGCTCCAGGTTCCAGCTATCGACCATCGTCCGGTTCCACTGGCTGCCCTGCGGCGCCCGCATGCCATCGACGGTCACGTTGTTGCTCCAGCTGCCGGCATCGAAGCCGCGGATGCTGAAATCATCGACGCGATTGTCGATGCCGGAGCCTTCGAGCGCGACTCCGGCGACATACCGCATCGCGTCGTTGAGGTTCTGCACGCCGCGCGCGTCCAGTTCGTCGCGCACGATCACCGATACCGACTGTGCCGTTTCGGCAACCGGTGTATCGGTCTTGGTCGCACCCGACGTCGTTTCCGCCGTTCGGTAGGCATCAACGGTGACCGCCTTCAACACCGTGGGCGCCAACCCGTCGTCTGCGGACGCCTGCCGGCTTTCCTGTGCGGCTGCCAGTGCGGGCATGGCCGACAGGATGACCAGGCATACGGTTTTCCTCTTCAAACTTGCGATGCGGACCTTCATGGTTTCCTCATGAGAACGGACGATGAATTTTAATGAAAACAGTTCTCATTGTACTAATAAAAACGAGAGCTAAATAACCGACTTTGAAACCGCAGCAAGCCTGCTCCTGCCCTGCACGAATTCCGGCACGGGGCCATCGCCCATTAGAATTCCGCTTTTCCCCCGACCCGCCCACCGGAAGCCACCGTGTCACGCACCCCGCCCCCCGTCCCATCCCGCCCGCAACGCATCGCCATCAACGGCTATGGCCGCATCGGGCGCTGTTACCTGCGTGCCCTGCACGAGGCCGGGCTGGCACGGCAGTTCCAGGTGGTGGCGATCAACGAGCCGGCAGATCTCGCGAGCATCGCCTACCTGACCCGCTTCGATTCCACCCACGGGCGCTTTCCCGGCCAGGTCGAGACGAGCGGCGACCAGTTGCTGATCGACGGCCGGGCCATCGCGGTCTCGCATGCAGCCACGCCCGAAGCGCTCGACTGGGCAGCCCACGGCATCGATCTGGTGGTCGAATGCTCCGGACAGTACGGCAGCCGCGCCGAACTCGAACGCTTCCTGCGGGCAGGCTGCCCACGCCTGCTGCTATCGCAGCCGGGCAACAGCGCCGAGGACGTCGACGCCACCATCGTGCACGGCATCAACGATGCCAGCCTGCGCGCCGATGCCCGGCTGGTGTCGAACGCGTCGTGCACCACCAATGCCGCAGTGCCGGTGCTGGCCCTGCTGCACCGCGAACTGGGCCTCGAGAACGTGTTGCTGACCACCCTGCATTCGGCGATGAACGACCAGCCGCTGATCGACGGCTACCACCACGCCGACCTGCGCCGCACACGCTCGGCGATGCAGTCCATCATCCCGGTGTCCACCGGCCTGGCGCGCGGCGTCGAGCGCCTGCTGCCCGAGCTCGCCGGCAAGGTGCAGGCCAAGGCCATCCGCGTGCCGACGCACAACGTCTCGGCCATCGACATGGTGCTGCAGCTCGCCGGCGACACCGACGCGGCGCGGATCAACAGGCTGCTGCGCGCCGCTGCCGAAGGCACGTGGCGCGGACTGCTGGCGTGGTCGGACGACCCCCATGCCTCGATCGACTTCAACCACGATCCGCATTCGGCGATCGTCGACGGCGGCCAGACGCGCATGATCGGGCCGCGGCTGCTCAACCTGGTGGTGTGGTTCGACAACGAATGGGGGTTTGCCAACCGCATGGCGGATGTGACGCGGCACTGGCTGGGCCGCGCCGCCGAATCCCTCGCGGAACGGCTCAGTTAACCACGATCAAGTTAATTCCATGCCCCGCTGCCTAGACTTCGATGCATGGAACAGGACACCCTACCCGCCATTGCAACACCCCCGGACACCACCGGCCCCCGACTCGCGGGCGACCTGGCGATCTGGTTCTTCATCCTCGCCGAACTGCTGGCCTTCGGCGTGTTCTTCGCCGCCTACGCCTTCACCCGCGCCAACAACATCGAGCTGTTCGATGCCGAGCAGGCGGCGCTGAACCGCCATGCCGGCGCGCTCAACACCGTGCTGCTGCTCACCGCCAGCTATTTCGTCGTGCGCGCGGTGCAGGCCGCCGAGCACAGCCTGTCGCAGCCCTGCGCGCGCTGGCTGCTGGCCGCGATCGCCTGCGGCGCCGGTTTCCTGGTGGTCAAGATGTTCGAGTACGCGGCGGCCTTCGAGCACAACATCAGCCTGTCGAGCAGCCCCTTCCACATGTTCTACCTGTCGCTGACCTTCTTCCACTTCATGCACGTGATTCTCGGCATGGTGATCCTGGTCGCGATGTGGAACGGCGCACGCCAGGGCCGCTACCGGCCGGGCGAGATGAACGGCATCGAGACCGGCGCCGCCTACTGGCACATGGTCGATCTGGTGTGGCTGATCCTGTTCCCGCTGGTCTATGTCATCCACTGAGGAGGAGAAGATGAGCTCCGACGTACATGGCACGCCGCGACGCGCCACCCTGCTGTGGGCGACGCTGATCGTCGCCACGCTGCTGACCTGGGGCATGGGCGTGCTGGGCGCCACCGGCAAGGGCGCGATCGCCGCGCTGGCCGCGATCTCGTTCTGGAAGGGCGCGGTCATCATCCTCGACTTCATGGCCCTGAGACATGCACCGGCGCTGTGGCGCATGCTGACGCTGGGCTGGATGGTCCTCGTCTGGGCGGTCATCGCCATCGCATACATCAAAGGAATGCCGCAATGAACATGGACAACCGCGCCGAGACGCAGCAACTCGACATCCCCTACTACCAGGCCGCCGGCGACGAAGTCGCAGTGTTCGAGCACGCCTGGAAGAACCGCCTGCCGCTGCTGATCAAGGGCCCGACCGGCTGCGGCAAGACCCGCTTCGTCGCCCACATGGCCGCCCGCCTGGGGCTGCCGCTGCACACCGTGGCCTGCCACGACGATCTCACCGCCGCCGACCTCGTCGGCCGCCATCTGATCGGCGACGGCAAGACGGTGTGGTGCGACGGCCCGCTGACCCGCGCGGTGCGCGAAGGCGGCATCTGCTACCTGGACGAAGTGGTCGAGGCGCGCAAGGACACCACGGTGGTGCTGCACCCGCTGGCCGACGACCGCCGCATCCTGCCGATCGACCGCACCGGCGAACTGCTCGAGGCGCCGCCCAGCTTCATGCTGGTGGTTTCCTACAACCCCGGCTACCAGAACCTGCTGAAAGGCATGAAGCCCTCGACCCGCCAGCGCTTCGTCAGCCTGCGCTTCGATTTCCCGCGCGCCGAACAGGAAGAAGCGATCCTGATCGGCGAGACCGCCTGCCCGCCCGACCTCGCCCGCCGCCTGGTGGCGATCGCCGGCGCGCTGCGCGCGCTGAAGGACCGCGATCTCGAGGAAGCCGCCAGCACCCGCCTGCTGATCTACGCCGCATTGCTGATCAAGGACGGCATGGATCCGGTCGCCGCCTGCCGCGTCGGCATCATCGAGAGCCTGACCGACGACCATGAAGTCGCCGAGGCGCTGATGGAAGTCGTGTCGGCCACCTTCGGCCGCTGACGCGAACGGCCATGTCGATCGAACGCCCCGACCCCCTTCGCCACGCCGTACCCGGCCCGCATCTCGCCATCGCCGCCGAGGCCCTGTTCCTCATCAACCTGATGCTGGCGCCGGGCCTGGCCTTCCTGGCGCTGATGTTCCTGTGGATCAAGCACCGCAATCATCCCGACCCGCTGGTGCGCAACCACCTGCGCCAGACCGGCTGGACCTGCATCTGGGGCGGCACCCTGCTGGTGAGCCTGAGCGTGGCCATCTTCGTGCTCGGCGGCTTCGACAACCCGTGGTCGTGGGTGATCGGCGTGCTGTATTTCACCTTCGTCCATTCCGGGCTGATCCTGCTCGGCGTGCTCGGCCTGTCGCGCGCGGTCAATGGCCGGCCCTGGCGTTATCCGATCTTCGGGCCGCGCGAGCCTGAACTGGACCTCTCCCCTCCAAAGGAGCATTGAGCCGTGGAAGAAACCGTCGGCAAGCTCTGGCACCGCTTCATCACCCGCGCCGCGGGCGGGCATTTTCCGCAGGCCGTGGTCAGGCTGAAGGAAATCGAACGCATGACGGGCGTGTTCTTCCGCGCCCTCGGCGGCGACCCCGGCCTGCGCGTCGCCGCCGCCACCGCCGACGTGCACGGCGCGCGCCGCAGCCTGCTGTCGCGCATAGCCGGCAGCGACGAACGCACGGCCCGCGCGCGCATGGACGCCGTCACGCTGCGCCTGCCGATGGAACTCGACGCCCTGCCCGAGCGCAGCCTGAACCGCGACCTCTACCTGTGGCTCGCTGCGCTCGCCGCCGCCAGCGGCGCGCCGGCCGGCGCCGAGGACGAAGCCGCGCTGGCCGAGGCCCGAGCCCGGCTCGCGCCGCTGCCCGAAGGCGCCAGCGCCGACGCGGCGACGCTCGAACTGCGCCTGAACCAGCTCGCCACGCTACGCGCGCTGCTGCGCTGGCCCGGCCTGCAGCCGCGCTACGACCGCCTCGTGGCCGCAGTCATCCAGCAGCGCATCGCCCCCGCCCGCCTGCCGCCGGTCGAAGCCGAACGCGAGAACCTGATCCGCCAGGCGCTGCAGCAGCCCGGCAGCGTCGCCGCCCTGCCGCCCCTGCCGCCCAAGGGCATGGCGCACCAGCCCGTGCTGCTGTGGCTGGGCGACCTGATGCCCGGCGAGGCCGCCGCCGCCCGCGGCGGACGCGGCGCCGAAGCCAGCGCCAACGCGCAGAACAAGCGCGACGAGCGCGAAACCGAACGCCAGGCCCACCGCGTCGAGCGCGTCGACCAGCCGCAGGAGAAGCACGGCCTGCTGATGATCTTCCGCGCCGAGAGCCTGCTGTCGGTGGCCGAGTTCCTCAAGGTCAAGCGCAGCAGCGACGACGACCCCGACGACAATGCCGCCGACGCCGCCGCCAACCTCGAACAGCTCGCGCTGTCGCGCGACGAGGAGCGTGTCGCCTCCAAGGTGCGCTTCGACCTCGACCTGCCGTCCGCCGCCGAGGACGACGTCGTGCTCGGCGACGGCATTCCGCTGCCCGAATGGGACTACCGCAAGCAACTGCTGCGCGAAGACCACGTCCGCCTGCAGGAACTCACCGCCTCGCCGCACGACCCGCGCGCCGCGCCCACGCCGCTGCCGCCCCACCTGCACCGCACCGCGCGCCACCTGCATCGCCAGTTCGCCGCGCTGCAGCCGGGCCGGCGCTGGCTCAAGGGCCGCATCGACGGCAGCGAGCTCGACCTCGACGCGGTGGTGCGCGCCGCCACCGATCGCGCCATCGGCCAGCACCCGTCCGACCAGCTCTACCTGTCGCTGGAAAAGCGCGAACGCGACCTCGCCTGTCTGGCGCTGGCCGACCTGTCGCTGTCCACCGACGCCTGGATCTCGTCGGAGGCGCGCGTCATCGACGTCATCCGCGATTCGCTGCTGCTGTTCGGCGAAGCGCTGTCGGCCACCGGCGACCGCTTCGCGCTGTGCGGATTCTCGTCGGTCAAGCGCAGCAACGTCCGCTTCCACCACCTGAAGAATTTTTCGCAGCGCTTCGACGACGCCGCGCGCGGCCGCATCATGGCGATCAAGCCGGGCTACTACACCCGCCTGGGCGCGGCGATCCGCCACGCCACCAGCGTGCTCGAAAAGCAGGCCGCCGCGCGGCGCGTGCTGTTGATCCTGTCCGACGGCAAGCCCAACGACCTCGACCTCTACGATGGCCGCTACGGCATCGAGGACACCCGCGTCGCCGTCATCGAAGCGCGCGGCCGCGGCATCGTGCCCTTCTGCGTCACCATCGACCGCGAGGGCGCCAGCTACCTGCCCCACCTGTTCGGCCCCGGCGGCTACGCGGTGATCCGCCAGCCCGACGAACTGCCCGCCCGCCTGCCGATGTTCTATGCCCAACTGACCCGCTGACGCATGAGAGCAACGCCATGAACCATTTCGACACCCCATGCCAGGAAGCCATGCGCGAAGCCGATCCGCCCGCCGAGGCCCTTCCGCTGGCACCCGAAGTCGAGCGCCTGTGCCGCCTGCTGCGCCATGCCTCGCTGTTCCAGGGCCTGGGCTGTGGCGAAATCGCCCGCTTCGCCCGCGGCGTGCGCGAAATCAAGGCCGCCAAGGGCGAAATCCTGTTCCATCGCGGCGATACCTGCACCGGCTTCCACCTGATCCTGTCCGGCCAGATCAAGCTCGCCTTCACCTCATCCGAAGGCAACGAGAAAGTGGTCGACATCCTGCGCCCGGGCCAGAGCTTCGGCGAAGCGGTGATGTTCATGGACAAGCCCTACGTCGTCATGGCGCAGGCGCTGACCGACAGCGCCCTGCTGCACATCGGCAAGCAGGTGCTGTTCGAGGAAATAAGCAACGACCCGGATTTCTGCCACAAGATCATCGCCGGCCTCTCCCAGCGCCTGCACCGCCTGATGGGCGACGTCGAAAGCTATTCGCTGCGCTCCGGCCGCGAGCGCATCATCGGCTACCTGCTGCGCGAAGAGGAACTGGGCAGCGAATGCAGCGGCACCGGCCGCGTGTCGATCCGCCTGCCCACCAGCAAGGGCACCATCGCCTCGCGGCTCAACCTGACGCAGGAACACTTCTCCCGCATCCTGCACGAACTGACCAGCTCCGGCCTGATCGAGGTCGAAGGCCGCACCATCCACATCCCGGACATCGAGCGGCTGCGCAGCAGCCTGGACTGAGCCACGGCTGCCGAAGATGACACAAGAGGATTGACGACGCGGATACCAGGCAGGGCATGACCATGGTGCATGTCTTCGCTGAGCAAGGTGTCGCAGCCAGTCTCGGTGGCAGCTGCAACACCAGCGAAGTCTATTGTTTTCGCATGCCCTCCGCCGAGAAGCCCGCGTGCTCGCGGACATATCGCGTCAGATGATCCCGGAAAGCCTCGGCTGCAGGTGACAGCGAACGGCCGTTGCGGGTGAAGATATGGAAGCGGCGGAAGACTTCGGGGGCGACCAGCGGCCGCATGCTCAAGCCATACAGGCGTACCAGCGAAGCGGCGTAGGGAATGCAGATCGTCGCCCCCAGTCCGGCCGCGACCATGCTGAGTGCAGTCGACATGAAGGTCACGGTCGCGTTGGGGTTGAGGTCGAGTCCGCGCACCACGTTGTGCAGATCGATCGAGAGGCGCTCGGTGAACTGGCCCTGCAGTGTTATCAAGGGGTGATTTGCGAGTTCGGCCCAGCACACCGATTCGGCGTCCGCCAGTGGATGCTCGCGGTGAAAAACCGCATGGAACGGCAGCGCGAACAGTAGCGCGGCATCGATATCGGAATTCGGATCGCGCTCGGGGCCGACGCCCAGGTCCACCTCCCCCGAAAACACCCGTGAGGTCACGCTCTCGACCGCGCAGTCGGTGAGCCGGATCGTGATGTTCGGGTAATCGCGCGCAAATGCTGCGATCACGTCCGGCAACAGCGTGCAGGCCATCAACTGCGGCGCCGCGATTCGCACCACTCCCTGTTTCAGCGCCTTGATGTTCGCAAGCTCGTCGAGTGCGCCGTCGAGGTCGGCGAGGATCTTCTCGATCAGCGGATGAATCCCGCGGCCGATCTCCGACAGCTGGATGCGCCGCGTACTGCGATCGAGCAGGCGAACGCCCAGCCCCTGCTCCAGTTCCTTGATCAGTCCGCTGAGGGCCGACTGCGTGATGTAGAGGCTCTCTGCCGCGAGCGTGAAGCTTCCGGTCCGGGTGACGGCGAGGAAGGCGCGCAGCTGGCGCAAGGTCACATTCATCCGGTAATCCAATAAATGAATCTGAAAAAGTCGTTTGAATGATAAAACATTTTCCAATTTAATAGCGACATCACTTATGCATCGATAAACGAAACACATCATCCCCTTGCCGAGGGGCCTACAGGAGAGAGGAGACTGCAATGACCCCGATCGTGAAGAAGATCCACCACGTCGCGTATCGCTGCAAGAACGCGCTGGAGACCGCGCGCTGGTACGAGAAGCACCTGCACATGAAGCTGATCCTGTCGATCGCCGAGGATGCCGTGCCCTCGACCGGCGAGGCCGATCCCTACATGCACATCTTCATGGACGCCGGCATGGGCAACGTGCTCGCCTTCTTCGAGCTGCCCACCCGGGCGCCGATGGGCCGCGACGAGAACACCCCAGCGTGGACCCAGCATCTCGCCCTGGAAGTCGACTCGATGGAGATCCTGCTCGCCACCAAGGCGCGCCTCGAAGCCGAGGGCCTCGAGGTCGTCGGCCCCACCGACCATGCGCTGTTCCAGTCGATCTACTTCTTCGACCCCAACGGCCACCGCCTCGAACTCGCCTGCAACACCAATCTCCCCGGGATGCTTGATGCGCTCGACAAGGTCAAGTGGGACATGCTCGAAGAATGGGCGCAGACCAAGAAGGCTCCCAAGCACGCTGCCTGGATGCACGACGGCAGCTACAAGGAGATGTTCAAGTGAAACTCGCCACCCTCAAGCAAGGCGGCCGCGACGGTACCCTGGTCGTCGTCCGCCGCGATCTCGCCCGCTGCCTTCCGGTGCCGGCGATCGCCCGCACGCTGCAGGCCGCGCTCGACGACTGGCAAGCCTGCGAGCCGCAGCTGCGCCAGGTCTACGAGGCCCTGAACAGCGATACGGTCGAGTCGCAGCCCTTCGACCAGGCAGCCTGCCATTCGCCGCTGCCGCGCGCCTACCAGTGGGCCGACGGCTCCGCCTACATCAACCATGTGGAGCTGGTGCGCAAGGCGCGCAACGCCGAGATGCCGCCCTCGTTCTACACCGACCCGCTGATGTACCAGGGCGGCTCGGACAGCTTCATCGGCCCGCGCGACGCGGTGGTGGCCGACGAGAGCTGGGGCATCGATTTCGAGGCCGAAGTCACCGTGGTGACCGGCGACCTGCCGATGGGTGCCACCCCTGCCGAGGCGGCGAAGGCGATCCGCCTGCTGATGCTGGTAAACGACGTCAGCCTGCGCAACCTCATCCCCAACGAGCTCGCCAAGGGCTTCGGCTTCTTCCAGTCCAAGCCGGCCTCGGCTTTCAGCCCGATAGCAGTCACCCCGGATGAACTGGGCGACGCCTGGAAGGATGCCAAGGTCCACCTGCCGCTGGTGGTGCACCTCAACGACAAGCTGTTCGGCAAGCCGGAAGCCGGCGTCGACATGACTTTCGACTTCGGCCAGCTCATCGCCCATGTGGCGAAGACGCGCGAACTCGAAGCCGGCTCGATCATCGGCTCGGGCACGGTCTCGAACAAGCAGGGCGATCTGTGGGGTTCGTCGATCGAACACGGCGGCGTGGGCTACTGCTGCCTCGCCGAGGTGCGCACCTACGAGACGATCGAGCAGGGCGAGCCGAGCACGCCCTTCATGCGCGACGGTGACGTGGTGCGCGTCGAGATGTTCGATCGCGAAGGCCGCAGCGTGTTCGGCACGATCGAGAACCGGGTGGTGGCGCGCAAGGGCTGACAGGCGATGAGGCTCTACACCTACTTCCGTAGCTCGGCGGCCTACCGCGTGCGGATCGCCCTCAATCTCAAGGGCCTGGAATACGAGGCGGTACCGGTTCATCTGCTACGCGGCGGCGGCGAGCACCGCCGGCCCGAGTATCTGGAGCTGAATCCGGCCGGCCTGGTGCCGGCGCTGGAGGACGCAGGGCAGGTGCTGACGCAGTCGCTCGCCATCATCGAGTACCTGGACGAGACCCATCCCCAGGTGCCGCTGCTGCCGGCGGGGGCACTCGAACGGGCGCGCGTACGTGCGATCGCCCAGGCGACCGCCTGCGACATCCACCCGCTGAACAACCTTCGGGTGCTGCAGTACCTCGGGCAAACGCTCGGAGCGAGCGAAGCACAGCGCAATGCGTGGTATCGCCACTGGGTGGAGCTCGGCCTGGCCGCCGTCGAGGCCAGACTCGCCGGCGACGAGCTCACGGGTGCGTACTGCCATGGAGATCGGCCCGGACTGGCCGACTGCTGCCTGGTACCCCAGGTGTTCAACGCCCGGCGCTTCGACTGCGACCTCTCGGCAATGCCGACGGTGCGCGGAATCGTCGCCCGGTGCGAGGAACTCGAGGCGTTTCGACGCGCGGCGCCGATGGCGCAGCCCGATGCCGAGTGAATCGGAGCGAGCGGCAAGAGCGACCCGGAACGACAGGTCGCGCGCTCTGGCTTGCACGCTCTTTTGGGATGGTGAGGAGGCATCATGAATCCTGCAGACAACATGCCCTTGTGGGCACCTTCGCCGGAGCGCATCGCCTCGGCCAATGTCACCGCGTTCCGTGTTGCGGCGGAAAGGCGCTGGGGCGTTTCGCTGCCCGACTACGCTGCGCTTCATGATTGGTCGGTCGCGCATCCGGAGCAGTTCTGGGTCAGCGTCTGGGAAGACGGCGGCGTGATCGGCACGCGCGGCGAGCGGGTGCTGGTCGATGGCGAGCGCATGCCGGGGGCGAAATGGTTTCCGGATGCGCGGCTGAACTTTGCGCAGAACCTGCTGCGCTCGCGTGATGCCGGCGATGCCCTCGTGTTCTGGGGCGAGGACCGGGTGCAGAATCGCATGAGCCGCGGCGAGCTGTACCGCGCGGTGGCCCATTTCGCCGCCGCACTGCGCGAGCAGGGCGTGGTGGCGGGCGATCGCGTCGCCGCCTACATGCCCAACATGCCCGAGACGATCATCGTGATGCTGGCCGCGGCGAGCATCGGCGCGATCTTCACCTCGGCCTCGCCCGATTTCGGCGTGCAGGGCGTGCTCGACCGCTTCGGCCAGACCGAACCCAAGGTGCTGGTGGCCTGCGACGGCTATTACTACGGCGGCAAGACCATCGACGTGCTCGACAAGCTCGGCGAGATCGCCGGCCAGCTTCCCTCGCTGCAGCGCGTGGTGGTCGTGCCTTACGTGCATCGCGAACATGATCTGTCGCAGGTGGCGCATGCGCGCCTGTACGCCGACTTCATCGCGCCCTTCCATTTCGTCGACGACATCGCGTTCGCGCAGCTGCCTTTCGATCACCCGCTGTACATCATGTACTCCTCGGGCACCACCGGCGTGCCCAAGTGCATCGTGCATGGCGCCGGCGGCGCGCTGCTGCAGCACCTCAAGGAGCATCGCCTGCACTGCGACGTCAAGCCCGGCGACCGCGTGTTCTACTTCACCACCTGCGGCTGGATGATGTGGAACTGGCTGGTGTCCGGCCTGGCGGCCGGCGCCACGCTGCTGCTCTACGACGGCTCGCCCTTCGCCGGCGGCAATCATGTCCTTTTCGACTACGCCGACGCCGAAGGCATGACCCACTTCGGCACCTCGGCCAAGTTCATCGACGCCTGCGCCAAGTTCGGCCTCGAGCCGCGCGAAACGCACCGGCTCGAGACCCTGCGCGCGATGATGAGCACCGGCAGCCCGCTGGTGCCCGAAGGCTTCGACTACGTCTATCGCGAGATCAAGGCCGACTTGCAGCTGTCGTCCATCTCGGGCGGCACCGACATCATCTCCTGCTTCGTGCTGGGCAGCCCGGTATGGCCGGTGTGGCGCGGCGAGATCCAGTGCCGCGGCCTGGGCATGGCGGTGGACGTGTGGGACGACGACGGGCAGCCGGTGCGCGGCGAGAAAGGCGAGCTGGTGTGCACCAAGCCCTTCCCGGTGATGCCGCTGGGGTTCTGGAACGACGCCGACGGCAGCAAGTACCACGCGGCCTATTTCGATCGCTTCCCCAAGGTCTGGTGCCACGGCGACTTCTGCGAGATCACCGCCCACGGCGGCGTCGTCATCTACGGGCGTTCGGACGCCACGCTCAATCCGGGCGGGGTGCGCATCGGCACGGCGGAAATCTACCGCCAGGTCGAGAAGCTGGACGAAGTCGTCGAGAGCCTGGTGATCGGACAGGACTGGCCGCCGCAGAGTCCGGGCGACGTGCGCGTGGTGCTGTTCGTCAGGCTGCGCGAGGGCCTGGCGCTGGACGATGAACTGATCGGGCGCATCCGGCAGACGATCCGCGACAACACCACGCCGCGCCACGTGCCGGCCAAGGTGTTGCAGGTGAAGGACATTCCGCGCACCAAGAGCGGCAAGATCGTCGAGCTGGCGGTGCGCAACGTGGTGCATGGCCGCCCGGTGAAGAACCAGGAAGCGCTGGCCAACCCCGAGGCGCTGGCGCATTTCCGCGACCGGGACGAACTGGCCGGCTGAACGGCCGTGCAAAACCTTCGCCCCGGCAATGAATGACCGGGGGCGGGAGCGGTCCGGCACGACAAAACAGTGCCGGCCTCCGCTCCATCCCGAAAACGGCACCGCCAAGTTTGCAGTGTCGCTCGCAGTTGAACATTCAGGAGACAAGAAACGATGCATCAGCCAAATATCGAGTCTACTATAACTACCGCATCTACCCTGCCCGCCTTCCCTCGGGGCCGGAAGAACGCAAGCGCGTCGTGATCGTCGGCGGCGGTCCTGTCGGCCTGACCACGGCGCTGACATTGGCGCGCTACGGGGTGCCTTCCGTGCTGCTCGAATCCGAGCAGCAGGTCTCGGAGGGCAGCCGGGCGATCGTGTTCACCCGCCGCTCCATGGAAATCCTGCAACAAGCGGGGGCGGCCGACCGGATCAGTGCGGCGGGCCTGCCCTGGCGCTTCGGCAATTCGTTCTACCGCGGCCAGCGCGTGTTCCGCATGGAAGCGCCGCATGACGCGGACGATCGTTACTACCCGATGATCAACCTCCAGCAGCAGTATCTGGAGGAGTTTCTGGTCGATGCCGCCGAGGCTCATCCGCTGATCGAGCTGCGCTGGGGCAACAAGGTGCTCGGCGTCGAGCAGGCAGCGGATCACGCGCGGGTCGAGATCGACACGCCGGCCGGCCCGTACACCCTCGAGACCGACTGGCTGGTGGCCGCCGACGGCGCCCGCTCGGTGATCCGCACGATGATGGGTCTGGGTCTCGAGGGCGCTTCCTACGAAGGCCGCTTCGTCATCGCCGACATCCGCATCGACGTCGATCTGCCCACCGAACGCCTGGCCTTCTTCGATCCGTCCTGGAACCCGGGCAACACGGTGCTGATGCACCGGGAGCCGGGCAACATCTGGCGGGTGGATTACCAGCTGCCGGCGGACGAGACCCCGGAGCAGGCGCTGCAGCCCGACTCGCTGAAGGCGCGCATCGACGCCCAGCTGAGGATGATCGGCGTCGAGGAGCCGGAGTGGGAAATGGACTGGTGCTCGGTTTACTCCGCGCGCACCCTGACCCTCCCTGACTACGTGCATGGCCGGGTGATCTTTACCGGCGACGCCGCGCACATCCTGCCGATCTTCGGCGTGCGGGGCGCGAACACCGGCTTCCAGGACGGCTTCGACCTGAGCTGGAAGCTCGCATTCGCGATCCAGGGCTGGGGGACGGAGAAGCTGTTGCGCAGCTACTCGGCGGAACGGGTGAAGGCCGCGCGCGAGATCATCGACGAGGCGGGCAAGAGCATCCGTTTCATGACACCGCCCTCGGATGGTTTCCGCCTGCTGCGCGACGCAGTGCTGTCCCTGTCCCTGAAGCACGATTTCGTCCGCCCGCTGTTCCACTGGCGGACCTCGCGGCCGCACGAGTATTCCGATTCGATGCTCAACAGCCTCGGCGACGACAACGCGCTGTTCCACGCCGGCCCGGCGGACGGCGCGCCCTTGATGAATGTCCGCCTCGGCAGCGACGGCTTCCTCTTCGACCACTTCGGCCCCGCGCTGCACCTGTTGATGTTCGCCGAGATCGACGCGGTGCCCGCTCCGATCCTCGCCGAAGTCGAGGCCTTGCGCGCGCGCGGCGTGCCCGTGCGGATCATCGTGGTCCGCCGCGGCCGGAAGCAGGCGGTGGAAGGCGCCGATGCGGCATTCGGCAATGAAAGCGGGCACTTCTGGGAGAAGTACGGCGTGCTCGCCGACGGTGCGGCCTATCTGGTGCGTCCCGACCAGCATGTCTGCGCACGCTGGAAGAACCTGTCTCCCGATCGCCTGCGCGCGGCCCTGAATACCGTGCTCGGCAATTCCTGACTGAGAACTGAACATGACCAATCTTTCCATCCAAGAACTCGAGCGCATCTACGACAAGCTGGCGCTCGCAATCGACGCGGCAACGCCACAGCACGCCGAACTGTTCCTCGTCAAACTGGCCATCCTCGCCGCCGAGGCGCTCGGTGATGCCGACCGCTTCAACACCATGATCGAGGCCGCCGGCCAGGATCTTTGACATCCGCCAGCGCCCCCGCGTCCAGGCTCACGGCCGCGATGCTGTAGCGCGGCGCGATAAATGGCATCGTTTTGCGCGATAAATGGCATTGCGCGCATTTGCACTCTGTGCAAGGAATTTGCAGAACGAGCCGAAGGGCAACCGCGCGAAGATCGCGTCGATCAGCGGCCGGAAAATCCGTCCTGATAGTCTGCCGGCCTGTTCAAGCCTTCACGGTAGCTCTCCGGGCTGGACCGGCGCTGACAAGATCGCGCCCACGTCGATGCCGTGCCCTGCGTTGACCAGCATCTGCAGCCCGTCTGGCAGGTCAGCGCGATCGAGATCGATGTACTGACGCACACTTGTGTCTTTGATCAGCGCTTGTACGATCGGACTGCTGTCAGCAAGGATCGCGTATTTCGCGCTGCCGAAACGATCATAAAAGGCGCCAACGCTGATGTGGCGGGGCGCTGGAGTGGGCTCAGCGGCAGGCTGTTCGATCATGCGATACCGTCCCGGATACCGCGCATCAACGAACGCAGCGTCGGCGACGATGGTGTTGATGACGTTGCCGTCTGAGTCAACGATTTCATAAATCATGGTTGTTATGCCCCAAGAAGCTGCGCACGGTTTTCGGCGCGGAGCAGGTCCATCGCTTCCATGATCTTCCGGCAGGCGTACTGCGCCGGAACAGCTTCCGCCTCTTCATCCTCGAGGGTGTCGATGTCGCTGTCCGCAGTGGCTTCCAGTGCGTCGAACGCTTGTTGCAGCAGGCTCAGTGCTTGGTGGTTCGTGGTGTTCATCGTTTCTTCTCCTTGGCTTGCGCCAGGCATAACCCGGCGCTCAACCCGGACGGCGCGAAGCGCCGCCGGTTAGCTCTATGTTAGTACTCCAGAATAACAGCGCCATCACTCCCTGGCGCGCTAGTAGCGGAACCCACCGTCCCGTTACTATCGTTCACATATCGCAGTGCTGCGCCGCTGCCACCTCCAAACAGCCCGCCTGTGCCGCTTGTCGCATTCGTAGTACCGCCGACGCCGCCGTTGCCTGCCCTAGCCGCCCCACCACCTGCGAACATGCCCCCGGGGCCGCCTGTCGCGCTCGCGTTATTACTGGCACCACCACCACCACCACCACCCGCCCCACCCGCGCTTGACGAACCACCACTGGCACCACCACCGGTTGGCTGCATGAGGCCAGCATTGAGCCACGGCACATGAGCTGTGCCCGATGTGCTGCCATCGGCCGCAGGTCCGCCCTGACTCCCTGTAGATGGACCCAACGATCCGCCCCCGCCCAATCCACCGCTCGGACCGCCGCATCCAGCGCCACCCGTGGGGACACCAATTGAGGTGCAATCACCGCTCTTATGGCTAGTGCCGAAAACACCAACAGCGCCGCCCCCGGTTGCGCCCCCATTCCCAACTACTTGGCCACTTCCAGCGCCCGCAATATTTTCATCGCCACCCGTGGGCTCATCGCTCGCCGGCGCGCCCGCGCAGCTGCCGGACAAGCTGAATACGCCACCTTTACCGCCGGTCGCTACGATGTTCACGCCCGGTCCTGTCACCAGCGTATCGCCGCCGTCGTTCCCGTTGGCCCCTGTCGCGAAACTTGAAACTGTTACGCCCTCGCCGCGCGCGCCGATTTCTATCGTGAAGGTATCGCCTTTCCGCGCCCATACAGATTTTCTAACCAAGCTCCCAGGCCCACCCCCAGAAGCGGCCGCCAATTGACCCATCGCGGATTTAACCGCTGCTCCACTGGCAGACCCGCCGATCGCAGCGATCCGAAGGAGCCCGTCGTAAGGCATTACAAACTCGCCACTCGAGCGGACAACTTTGACAATCGGATTGATGCTGCGGCCAATTGCAAGACGCTGCCGGACCGTCTCGCTCAGGACGGCAAAATTGATGGGGTCGCTCATTGCGCAACAGTCTCCACAGTTGTGTATCCAGTCAGAACGGCATCGGTGTACGTCAGCGTCGTAGTGCGGATGCGGTCGCCGATGGTCTGCTCGACGCTCACCAACGCGCCGTCTGCGTAGGTGAGTGCAGTGGTGCGCGTGCCACCCGGTAGCACCTCCGAAACCCCAGTCAGCACGCCGTCGACATAAGTAAGCTCGCCCGCACTCGACAGACCCAGCTCGCCCGCCATGCGCTCGCTGCTCCACGTTTTGACCGGCGACGTCACAGTGTCATCGAGCATGCCGCCCGACACTGACCCCGCCGCCTGATCAGCCCAGTACCGTGCCGACCGGCGCCCCGGCTCGATCTCGACATCGCTGTCAGCCCACGCCGCTGCGCGGTTTGCTGATGCCAGCGCCTCATCGACCTTGTCTGCCGCCGCGGCTGCAGCGGCACCGGCCGCCACGGCGAAGCCCTCTGCAGCGCCAGCGGCCGAAGCAGCATCTCCGGCCCGCGCGGCGGCGATGCCAGCCTGGGCGACTGCGACGCCCGCATCTGCTGCCGCAGCGACAGCGGAAGATGCCGCAGCGGCTGCCTGGCCTGTTGCCGCCGCCTCGGCCGCAGCGGCTGCATCTGCATTGGCAGCCACATCAACTGCAGCATCGGATACAAACTGTGCGAGCGCATTGGCCTCGGCCTGGAATGCAGGCAGCGCGCCAAGTAACGCATCGGCTTCGTCGCTAAACGTCTCCGGCCGGCGCCGTGACGGCGGCGTAGGCAGCGGGGTGATTTGGTGAGTGCTCATGTCAGTCCTTCGATCTCGATTGCAAGCTCGGAATATGTCGGGTACGGGATCACGATGTCGTAGTCGATATAGAAACCATAGATAACGGCGGCATCCCAGCGCGGGGAACCGACGTAGACCGCCGCTTTGAAGCGCAACCGGTCAAGCGTGGCGGCCATGCTGTCGATCATGTTGTTGTCGACAAGCACCGGCCATCGTCCACGCCGTGAATACGCCCCCTCGCGGACGAACCAGTTACCCCAGTCGTCACGGGTTTTTTTGCTGAAATCGCGGATACCGAAGCTCGCGCCGTACCTGAACGACTTCGCAAAAACATGCAGCCGCCCCAGCACGAGTTCGCCGATCGTCACGCGTTCGCCAGGGGCGCTGACCGTGACAGCGACCTCGGCATTGCGATACATCGGCAGACCTGTGACAACGACGTGATTGCGTCGGCGAATTGGCTCAAAGAAATAGGTGGTCCAGTCATGCACCACTTTCGTGTCTTGCAGCTGAATGACCTCTTCGAAGACCACCCCTTCAGTCGCATCCGTCATCGATACTGTCACTGAATCTGCAACGACACCGATCAACGCAATACCGGTGATCAGCCCGGGGCGCGCGACAATCGACACAGCGTCATCCGCAGTCGTGCCGACCCCCACTTTCCCATCGAACATCTTCCAGCGATTCACGGCCCCCAATGGCAGCCAGACATCGGGGTTGCTCCTGGGCGGCTTGCCGACGTTGTTTTGCAACGCCTCGAAAACAGCGTGGTCGTCCATGACTTCCTCGCCGATGCTGTAGCTCGTTCCAGCATTCCAGGCCTGGGCATCATCCTCGGGGACCGACGAGCTGACGAGCAAGTCAGGTGTGATCGTTGTGGGCTCAATGACCTTCACGCCGCAACCTCTTCGACCATGAGCGCATTGCCGTCACGAGACACGCGCGCAAGCAGCCGGCTTGTCGACTGCGTATGCCGTGCTGTCGCGGTCGCAGCGGCACGCAGATCGCGGACCTCCGCCCGCAGTGCGGCGATCTCCCGAAGCAGCGCACTATTGTCACCGCCACCAAGCATCTGTTGGGTCTGCTGCGCAGAGTAGTAGCGCGCCGGGCCAGTCACCTCCAGCTCGGGACCACGCTCACCGACGAGACGCAGACCGCCCAAATGCAAGCCGCCAGCAGCAAATGCAGGCACTTGGCCACGTTGTTTCTCACGCTCGAAGTACGCGACGATCTGTTCCTGCGAGAGCCCCTGCAGCTCTGGGCTGATGTATGCGCTGTTTGCCATGAGGCCGGGCGGAAGCGCATCCAGCCAATCACCACTCGGCAACTGCCCGGCAGGGTTCTTCGGCGACCAAAGATCAGCGTTCGATCCACTGCTGCTGCTCGAGCTGCCGGACGTGCCGCGCGCAGCATGCAATGCGGCGATCGCATCTCTGACGGACATCACATTGCTGTTGATCTCGATCAGCGCGCTGACTTGTGCCGTGAGCGCGTCGAGCTGCTGCTGCGCGACACGCTCTTGCCGGCTCGCCACGCCTTCGGTTTTGAGCAGCACACCCTGGACCCGAGCGAACGATCTGTAATACTCCTCTGCGCTGGCGGCGGCTTCTCGGCTCGTGTCGAGGTAGTCTTCCGAAACACCCTGAAGACGATCCATTGCATCGGTGTCGCCCAGTGCCGCCCGACGGGCGACGTCGGCGAACTGGCGCTCGGCCGCGGCAGCACGGGCGTCGATGCCGAGCGGCGAGCGATCGCCCACGAGCAGCGACTCGCGGAACTCGCGCAGCCGGCGCGCAAAATCGCCCATGCGATTTGCCGCGGCTTGAAGTTCCGCAGCTTCGCGCTGGTATGCGCTGCGCAGCGCGGCCTCGGCCGCCGAGATGGCAGATGCACGATCGCGCTCAGCGCGGGCCGCGTCAGCAGACGCATTTGCCGCGCCCCCCATCGCCCCGGCAATTCCGCTCATGGCGCCACGCAGGCGGTCGAGCGCACCCATCACTTCAGGCGATTCCATAACCGCTTGGAACGCACTGACCCGAGCCGTGATGTCCGCGACCACCGCGTCGATGTGTGCGGCGTTGATTGCCTTGCTCAGATCGCCGCCGAGCACCAGTGCCTCGATCGCCGGGTTGATGATCTCGCCAACCATCAAATCCATGACTTCGTTTGCAACGCTACCTGCCATAGCGCGGCGGATGCCGGCGACCACATTGTCTTCGAGCTGCGCCGCGATCTCGGCCTGCGTCAGCTCGCCGGTCAGCCCGGCGACGATCGCCTGGCCGAGCGCGTTCGTGTCGATGCCGGCCAACGCCAAGGCCTGCCCACGCACGGCATCGAAGCTGCCTGCCAGTTTCAGCAGCTCGACATAGGTTTCGCGCCCGGACTCGGTCAGCAAATCCTGAGCTCGCAGCAGACCGCGATACTCCTCCGCGGTGCGCGGCATGACGACGCCCGCGCGCTCGAACGCATCCACGACCTGCGATTGCGCCCGCGCGACCTGGTCGGCGAGTGGCGTAAGCATGGCATAGGCCGCGGACTGCAAGCCGGCGAATTCATCCAGGCCACCGGCCAGGCTCATGAGCCGCGACGACGCCCGCATGGCACCCTCGGCGGCCGCATCGAACGTCAACCCGAGCTGGCCAGCAGACTCGATCGCCAGCGCAAACGCGCCGACCTGGTCGGCGATCATCGAGAGCGTGCGGCCGTCAGCCATCCCTCTGATCTCGTCCGCAGTAACGCCCAGCGCGGCCGCAGCCTGGGTGCTCGCGGACTCGATCGTTTTGATCTGCACCACGGCCGCGGCCAGCGCATCGGCGTCGATATCGTTGCCCAGCGCGCGCAAGGCGTCCGCCTGCCACTGATCCAGATCAGGCACGGCGGCGATCAGTGCATCGCGCAGCACCGGCCCCAGCGCGCCGATGAACTGCTCCAGCCCACGCTGTGGGTCCGATGAATACTTCCCGCCGAAGTCGATCAGCTCATTCGCATCCTGATCGATGATCGAGGCGCGGCCACGGCTCGGATCGTCGCCGTCTGCGGAAAAGCCCAGTCCCACGCGATACGTGCCAGCACCGCCCAGTGCGCTCGCCAGCGCATTGAACTGCTCGGCCATCGCCTCCGCAACAGGCGTGAGCGCATCTGCGACGCCCTGATTTCGTCGCTTGTAGAAATCATTTTCGCGAAACTGACCGGCCTCAAGCCCCCACGGATCATCGGGCGTCGCATAAATCCCGCGAACCTCCGCATCAGAGCGGGGTGACACCGTATCGCCAGCGCCGCCTGAGATGACGACCGCACCGGTGTGCGGCGTGCCGCCGCCGAAGGCGCCGAGTACGCTCGCCAGCGCAAGGACGGCACCGACCACGGGGATGACGGTGCCCGCTATCATGCCGGCACCAACCGCGCCACCGGCCGCCGCACCGCCCGACAATGTCGCGCCCATCGAGCCCAGAGACCCGAACGACGCCAAGCCTGAAGCCATGCCGGCACCAAACGAACCGAGAGAGGTTCCTGCGGCAAGCGATGCGATGCCAGAGACTGCGCCCGCCACACCACCGAACGCCCCCAGCGCCTGATTCGCGAGCGTGCCGTAGCCGTTGAAGCCACCCGACGCTCCGGCACCACCGGACAACGAGATCCCGCCCACGCCTTGCGGCGCGGCATTGTTCGGCGCAAGCCCTAGTGCCTCAAGCAATACGCTGCCGCTACCCATGACCAGGTCGCTGCCCGCCTGCGCGACCAGGCGCACGCTCGGCTCGATCACCATCGCCTTGAAGGTCCGCTCGAGCACGTCAGCCGCATCCTCGCCGCCGCTGATCAGCGCGTCGTAGATCGCGGACTGGATGTGGCCTGCCGTGTCCGACCACGCCTGGCGCGCCACGTCCGCCGCAGCAACGGCCGCGCGGGCGTTGCCGAGCTCGATCGCCTGCGTGCTTGCGTTGCGCCCAGCCTCGGCCGCACGGCGCTTCTCGGCCGCCAGGCGACGGTATTCGGCGGCCACGTCAGACAGCACACCCTGCTGGCCGAGCAGCGCCGCGGCGACATCGAGTTCGGACGCCGCCTGTTCGTCGGCCGCAGCGGTGGCCACCAGTTTCGCAGCGGTGTAGGCGGCGAGTTGCTGCTCGGTCATGCCGAGCGTCTCGATCTCTTCCCGGCCTCGCGCAATACCTTCGATCAGCGCATCGGCCCGGTTCGATTCGGCGTCGACGAGCCCTTGCAGCGCTTGCGTGCGGGCCTGCACAAGCTTCGCCTCCGCCTCGGCCGCGGCCTTGACGGCCGGCTGCTGCGAAAGCAGACGAGCCTGGGCGTCGGTCAGCTCATGAAGATTGATTTTACCGGCGTGATATGCCGCCGCCAGCGACTCCCATTTCTTGAAAAAATCGCCCGTATAGCCTGCGGCTGTCGCATCGAGCGTGGCGGCGAGCTCGATGCCGGCCGCGATCATGTCCCGCGCCGACTTCTCGGCTTCGGACAAGCCGCCCTGCGCCTTGCGTGCAGCTTTGTCCAACTCGGCCAGCTTCTGGTTCAGCGCGGTTTGCGCGGCGACGTGCTCGGGCAGCGCAGGATTGAAGCCGCCCGCATCGCGCATCACCCTGTCGAACTCGGCCTGCAGCGCGGCACGCTCGCGGGCGACCTTCGTAGCGCCCACCGAATTGGCATCGACAAAGGCTTGCACGCCCGCAATGCCCGCACGCACGGCCCGGTCGCGCGCCGTCGCCAAGTCGCCCTGCAAATCCTTTTGGCGCGAGAGCAGGCGCTGATACTCGTCCTCGGCCGCGATCAGTTCGGCGTTCTGCGCACGGATGTGGCGCTGGCTGAAGCCATGGTCGCGCGCCACGTCGATCTCGGCCCGCAGCTCACGAACCCGGCGCGCGGCCGCGTTGATCTCGCCCGCGTTCAGCCCCACGGCCGACTCGGCCGCAGCGATGGACGCATCCACTTCCCGGCGCGAGAAGCGGCCCATGTCGGCATTGAGCGCGCGCAGCTTCTGCAGCACGCCCTCGATATGGTTGTCGGCCGCTTGCGCGGCCTGCTTTGCCGCCGCTTCGGCCTTGCCGCCCCAGATCGCCCAGGCGGTGGCGCCGGCTGTCAGCGCCATGGTCAGCATGCCCACCGGCCCGCCCAGCGCCGTCACCGCGCGACCTGCAACGCCAGCAACGCTGGCCAGGCGGGACTGCGCCGCCGTCAGCGCCTCGGTGGCCGCCGTCTCGCGTGCACGGGCGGCGGCCATGGCGGAAGAGTTCGCCGTGGCCGAAGCCTGAGCCACCGCGGTACGCGCCAGCACCACCTGGTGCTGGGCTTCGGCGATCGTCGCCGCGCGCGTCTGGCGGGTTTTCTCAAGCTGGGCCGCAGCAGCGCCGTACAGTGCCACCGCATAGCGCCCGCCCACCGCGCCGGCGGCAACGATGGCGGCATTGGCAAAGCTGTCGAAGTGCTCGCCCAACGTACCGATGGCGCCTGCGACATTGGCCGTGACGCCCAACGCCTCGTTGGTCTGGCCCACGTATTCACTGAAGGCGGTGCCCAGATTGGTCAGCGCGTCGGCGATCGAGGTCGGCATCTGCCGCACCTGCTCAAACACCGCGGCGTTGCCGGCGACCAATGCCTGAGTCAGCATGTCCACTGACAGCCGGCCGCTGATGCCCAGCTTGCGAATCTCCGCCTCGGCCAGTCCGCTCGAGGTGGCCAACGTCCCCACCAGCGAGGGCATGGCCGCCATCATGCTCTGCCATGCATCGGATTCGATGCGGCCCGTCTGCAAGGATTTTGCAAGCGCAGCCTGCGCAGAAGAGGCGCGCTCCGAGCTTGCGGCATTGACGACGAGCAGGCCGCTGAAGGTGTCGATCGCGTCGATGCTCTCATCGAGCGACAGCCCCATCTGCCGCAGCACCGGGTTCATCAGGATGAAGCTTTCGCGCGTCTCGTTGATGCTGCGGAAAGTTTCGCTGGCGCTGGCCGCCATGCGGTTCTGTGCCTGCTCGTATTCGGCCGCACTGTCCACCGCCATGCGCATCCGGCTGGCGTACTGCCCGTAGGCATCCGCCGCCTGGATGATCTCGCGCACGCCCAGGAAGGCCGTCAGGCCGTGCCCCATCCGTGCCAGACTTGCCGTGGTCGCGCTGGCCGACCGGTCTATACTCTCGACGCGGCGACCGAAATCATCCAGATGCCGCCCGGCACCATCGACTGCGGCGACGAACTCGGCCGAGTCGCCGCGGATGCGAATCACCAGATCACGGGAAGCTGAGGACATGGTCAACCTTTTCTACTACTGCTCGATGGGACTCGTGTGGCTACTGCTGGCACTGGTGCTGCACGGCGTGCTGGGCGCCTGGTTCTGGCCGCTGCTGGGCATCAACCTGGCTGCCGGCGCCTGGATCGGGCGGAAGCGGAATCAAGCGCCGCGCGCTTGATCGATCTGCGCCAATTCATCCGCCGCCGCGTCTTCCATCACCTTCAGATCACGCATCAGCGCCGCACGGCGCCGGCGCTTGATGCCCTGTAGGCGCATCACGGATTCGACCTGACACCAGTCCAGCCCGACCCGCTGCGCACCCAGGCCACCCGACACCCAACGCCACTGCCGCCACACCAGGCACCACAACTGAAACGCCGGCCAGTTGTGGGCATACACCCCGAAGGGCGCATCATCCGG
Organism: Thauera butanivorans; assembly: GCF_048398245.1. Lineage (NCBI taxonomy): Bacteria > Pseudomonadati > Pseudomonadota > Betaproteobacteria > Rhodocyclales > Zoogloeaceae > Thauera > Thauera butanivorans. The sequence continues at coordinate 2,354,953 of NZ_CP183038.1, read as the reverse complement.
CCGGGCGCGCTCGGCAGCAGCACGCTCGGCCAGGCCAAACGCCGCTAGATCGTCGGCGAACTCGTCGGGGCCGGATCGTCCTGCTGCGCGCCGGACCCAATGTCGGGCGCAGTCGGCGAGTTTCCCAGCGTGGCCGGCGGCTGGGCGGGCAGGCCAAAGCGAATCTCCGTTACTGCGCGGCGAATGCCCGCACCCAAGAACGCGCCATGCTCGCCGCGCAGCGCCGCCGCCAGGTGCTCGATGCCCACCGGCGCGCCGTCCGGCCCCTTCACATCCCAGCCGACCAGCACCCTGGGCAGCGCCTCGGCGTTCTCGGCCAGCACGTCGGCGAACTCGCGCTTTGCGGCATCAGCCTCGGACCGCTGCGGAAACAGCGCCAGATAGTCCGACTCCGCCATCACGCGGAAGGTGCCGGTAAAGCGGTGCGGCGCGAAGGTGCCGCCGTTGGTCGGCACCTGGACCGTTACCGGCCACTGCACCGTGGGGTTGCTGACCAGCACGAAAGCCGGCGCCGGCTGTTGTTGATTGCTCATTGGGTGAAAGTCCTTTGCAGGTTTACAGGTAGGTCAGGGTGATTTCGTCGTTGCCGGCGACGGGCGTCGGCTCCAGCGTCAGCTTGTAGGCCAGCATCTCTTCGATCCTGTCGTACTCGACGCCGATGATGCGCACCTTTGCGTCCACCTTGGCCTTGTGGCCGATGCGGCTGTCCTGTGTCGTCGTGACATCGACCACCGTGCCTGCGGTCGCCAGCGCGAACGGATCGAACACCCCCAGCCCCGGCGCCAGCACCGTGACGCTGCCAGTGGGCTTGCGGTCGGTGATGGCAACCTCGACTTGCGGGCCAGGCAGATCGATGCGCGCGAGCTGGTTGCCGAGGTTCAGCTCAAAGGTCGAATACGCCAGCGTGGTGGCACCGAACACCATGCCGCTGGTGGTCGCCGCAGTCACCGGCTGCTCGATGGGCCAACCCTCGCGATCGACCACCGGCGGTGCCTCGGCCACCGGCACCGTATAGATCGACTGCATCTCGATCCTCAGCAGCGGGATGCCCTTGGCCGACATCGTCAGCGCCACGTTGCAGCGGCAGCCCACCATCTTGTGGGTAACCTGATCGATGTTGATGTAGGCCGTGACCGATTCGATATTGCTGGACACCAGGCTGTACGCGGCGGCCGTGTCTTCGGTCAGCGTCTCGGCAAAGGCCGCCGCGAACAGCAGGGGCGCGAACTTCGGCACACCGCCAGGCACGCCAGGGCCAACAAGGGCAAGCTCGAAGCTGAGCGTTGAATACTTGCCGGTGATCAGCTTGCCGCCGTTGCCCATGTACGGCGCTTCGATGTTGCGATCCGCGGTCTCGACGTCGAACGGCTGAAAGGTCACATTGCGCGCCTCGATCCAGTTGGCGGCGCCGGTGGGTTCGGCATCGACGCCGACCGTGACTTCGCGCTTGATCAGGATCGCCTTCTTTTTCCAGAAGCGCGGGTTGGCTACTACGTTTGCCATGACTTATTCCTCCTGCCTGGCCGGCCGGCGAATGCCGTCCTGGCCGACGATGTAACGGCCGCCGCGACCCCAGTACGGATCGCCGATGTATGACGTGCCTGCGGAGCCTGGCGTGGCGGACGGGGGCAACGCGGCCCCGTCCGCGCCAGGTACTGCCTCGGACTCACGGTTGAGGGTGCCGGGGAAACCGTCCCCGGCGGCGGGGGCGTCGACTTGCGTCTCAGCCCTTTCACTGGCCGATGCGGCCTTGGAAGTTCGGTTGCGAGTCATGCTCGTCTCTCATAGAAATCGGTGACGTATTCGTCCATCCACCACAGGACGCCATCGTTGAACTTCAGCAACGTCCCCGGCCCGCGCTGCGCCCAGCCGATTGCTTCATTGGGCGACCAGCCGGCAAGGGCTGCCCGCACCTGACTGCGGCGTAGCGACAGCTCGGACATGGCTCCGGCGCCTTCGCCATCGCTCAAGTTCGACAGCGCAATCACCACGCCCAAGCGAACAACGACGTGCTGCACAAAATCACCCGCCAGCGGGTTGGCCGACGGCGCATCCGACAGCGGCACGACAAAGGCTGCAGGTGGCGCCACCATCCCGCCTTCGATTGCCTCGAGGTCGGCCGCACTGCCCACCTGCGCCCAATCGACGAGCTGCGCGGCCAGGCGCTGCCGGTAGGGCGTGATATCGAAGTCCGCCATGTCAGTAGTCCCGCAAGGCGTCAGCGCTGAACACAGGCGGCGACGACACCGACTGCACCAGGTCGCCGTCCTGCTTGTCCTGAGCAGGCGCATCGGTACCGTCGCTCGGCAACGAGGCGACGCCGCGAGCGACGTCACGAAGGAAACCCAGCGCCTGCTCGTACCGTGTCTGCGCCGATTCCGTGACACGGGTGCCAAGCAGGTAATACATCGCGATGTCGCATGCCTGCCGCACCGGGAAAGCCCGGCCAGCCAAGGGGAGCGCATACCGTTCGGCCAGATAGCTATCGATCAGTTGGTCGGCGTCTTCGAACGCGCGCGCCAGCACGGCAGTGTCGATATCCGTGCCGCCGCGGCTGGTGACCTGCACGATTTGCGCCTGGCCAAAGGTGTCGACCATTGCCTGCTGCGTGGCGTAGCTCACGGCTTGGGCTCCTGCTTGCGGGCGCGGCGCGGCGCCGCTTCGGCCGCAGGGGTCTCCGGCGCCTGCGGCTCGGTCACGCTGGCCGGCGGCGGCACCGCGCGGCGCGACTCGCGCACGCGGGTACTGCTACGCCGACCGCTTTGGCTGCGCGCGACCATCACGCCACCGCGTCTTCGATGAAGAAGGCAGCGTCCGGCGCGGAAATGACTTCCTTCACATGCTCGCCAGAGCGCACCCGCACACCACCCTCAATACCGATGTCCGGATCATTGATAGTGCCGGCGACCTTCGCCCCCCATTGCGCCGTCCAACCAAAGGTCGGCTGATCCGTTTCAGCGGCCATCTGGTCGATCGACAGCAGGGCAATGTGCTTGCCCCAGCAGCGCTGGAAGTTCGGCTGCTGGCCCTTGCGCGCCACGTTGTGACGCCCTGCGCCGACCAGCACTTCATTCACTTCGAAGAGCTCGGCCACCTGCTGGCGTGTCACCGTGCCGGACTGCTGCGCGCCCCCCTTGCAGGCTTGCACGATGTCAGGATGCACGCGGAACTGAGTCCAGGCCTCCTGGCCGAACACCATCACGTTCGGCCGCACCAGCGGCACATCGAGCTTTTCCAGGACGAAGCCCAGCGGATCGGAATTGGCATGATCCGAGAAGCGCTCATCGCCGGTCAGCTTGGCCTTGTTGGCAGCGGGATAGGTCGCGGCATTGAAAACCAGTTGCGCAACGCGAACCTCGCGCGAGAGCAGCATCAGGTTGGTCAACATCATCGTGGCCACCTCGAGCGGCCCCTTCGCTCCGGGTGCCTTGGGCATATCGGCAAAGAGCTTGATGTCGCGGTTCGGCACGGGCGCATCCAGGCCGTAATCCAGGCAGCGATCCACCACTTCGGCGCCATCGAACTCGACGAAGTTGGGCCTGCCCTTACGGCCCACCGTCGTATCCGGCACGGTGTAGGCGGCGGCCTTGTCGTACCTGGTGTAGACGAAGGTTTCCCCGGTGCTCTTGCGCGGCAGCACACGATCCGCGATCAGCGTGACCAGCGGGTTGACGTAGGCGATTGCGATCGCGGTCAGCGTGGGATTAACGGCAAACGGTGCAGATGCCATGGTTGGAACTCCTGTCAGGAAGCGGCCAGCACGGCCGGGAAGATGAATGCACGGAAGATGTCACCGTCCGCCGAAGCAGGTTCCAGCGCCATGCCGATAGCCCGGACACCTGCGCCGGGCTCGCCCTGGACAGCCTTGCCACCGGCCCCGGCGACGAAGAACTTGCCCTGGCCGATGGCGCCACCCGCCGTTACCAGCGCTTCGCCGTGGTGCACCAGGTCGACGCGCTCACCCTCGACGGCTGCGATGTCAGTCGTGACGCCCACGGTTTCATCGGTGGGCGCAGTGGAAGCCAGCACCTTGCCGGCTTCGGCCGCAAACTTCGCCAGGCGGTAGCGCGCGACGGCACCACCAGCGGTATAGGTCTTGATCAGCATCTTGGTTTCCTCCGATCAGCGGCCAGCGCGGGCCTGCACCTGGGCGACAGCACTGGCCGCATCGAGCGTGCGGCCCTCGCGGGCAGCCTTGTTCATCAGCTCGCTGGCTGCTTGTGCCAGGGCGTGGGGATCATCGGCCGCGGGCGCGGCAAACTCGGCCGAGCCACCAGGCGCGGCTTCACCCTGCGGCACCGGGGACACGATGCCGGCGAGCACCGCGCGCAGTGCCGCAGCCGGGGGTTCGCTTGCCGTGGCGTTGTCGCCAGTCGAAAACGACACCGGCTGCTCGACGGCGGACAGCGCATCGAGTACCGCCACCAGGCGCGAATGCAGCGCAGGCGGAATGCAGTGGGTCATGCTCGCCGCGAACTCCACGTTCTGGCTGTGTGCGGCGGCGATGCGCGCAGCTTGTGCAGCGGCCAGTTGCGCCGTCAGCGCAGTGTTCTGCTCGCGCAGCTGCGCGATTACCTGTTCGGACATGGTGTGCTCCTGTGGTTGAGGGTTGGGCGCGGGCGCTGCCGGCGGCGCGGAGAATGCGCCCAGGGGTTGGGTGTCTGCGTCACGCGCGGCGGCTTCGATGCCCTCCACTTCCCAGCGGGGCAGTACCTGGTCGGCGGTTTCCTGCCCGTGCGAAGCCAGCAGCCAGTCGCGCAGGTTGAGCAGCAGACGGCCCATGCCTTGCCAGCTCGGCGTGAAATCGGAGAACTCCACCAGGCCATCGACCGGCCCGGAGAAGTCCGCCTCGGCAAGTCCGGTCACGGCGGGCGCCACCGCACCGAGGTAGCCCAGGTGTCGGATGTACCAGCGCCCCGGCGTCGGATTACCCGGCGTTGCCGGACCGAAGAGCGCCAGCGACACCTTGCGGTAGTGCTTCTTGCTGACCGCGTCAGCAAAGGCCGGATCAGTGGTGCCGAACTCGATGCGCAGCCGGTCGTCGTCGCCTACACGGGCAGCGTTGATCCAGCCACGAGCGGGATGATTGGTCTGGGGGTGGCCGATGACGACCGGAGAACGAAACACCGCCGGGTCGTAGGACGCGGCAATGGCATCGAGGTCGGCGCGCGTGAAGGTGTGCCTATTGCCTGCTGCATCGACGAAGGTGCCGGGGCGCAGCGATTCGACGACGATGGGGGCGGAGGGATGGGCGGTCGAGGTATCCATGTGGCACATGGTCGCCGCCGCGCGCACCGGGAGCACGCAAAGCCCTTTGCAGAATGCACAACGCCCGCACAAGGGCGGGCGCTGCACTGGAAGTGTGCCACGATCAAGCCCCGAAGTGCCGTGACAGGATCTCCAGAATTCCCTCGCGGGCGGGCGCGGTCAGCTGACCGGAGTCCCCCGCGAGCGGCAGATAGGGGCGTGCCGGAATGGTGCTGCCGGGGTGCTTTGCCGACTTCACCACTGCATCGCCGATGGCCAGCGCCTTGGCCCGTTTCGGGCGGATCGTGCTCGGACTGGTCTTGCCGCCAAACTGGTGGATAGCGGCGTACACCGCCGACACGCCGATCTGAGCGAAGTCTGCACCGCTCGACCCATGCACAGAGGCCGCAAGCCGGCCAGTATCCTGCAACAGCTTTGCTCCCGCGGCACGGTTGGCGACGGCCTTGCTGATTCGCCCATCCTTGCGGGTGCCACCCGCAGCCTTGGCCCAGCGGCCGATGCGCCCCTCGATCGTGGAGCGGGCCAATGGCGCCCACTTGGGGCCACCTGGTTGCGCCTGGCGCGCGAAGGCTTCCTCGGTGAGATCGTTCAGCAAGCCGGAAATGGCCCGCATGGCCGGCGTGAGGTTTTCGCCGGCCTTCAGCAGTTCGGCCAGGCGGCGAGTGACCTGGTCTTCGGTGATCTCGACGTGAAAGGCAGTCATGGTCTATCCTTCATATACACCCATTGGGGCGGCAGCGTCCGCCAGCGCCTCCTACTCCCAGCCCCAGGGTTCCCGACGTGTGGCGGCGCGTCGGGTTTTCTATTTTCGGTACCGCAAAAAGCCGGCGCGCTGATGTTCCAGGTATTCGCGGCGCTTGCGGCCATCGCCGGCATCGGCCGGGAACACGGTCGAACCGCTCCAGCCGTCACGGCCATACTCGAAGGCGCCGATGCCATACAGCGCGGCATCTTCCGAGACCAGCTCGATCACTTTCAGGTAGCGTCGCTTGAGCAGCCATGTGCCTGGCTGCGCACGGCTCTCCTCCCAGCGCATCCAGATCTCGTCCGGTTCGCGCACCGTCTCCGCCAGCAACCGCATGTAAGGCCCACGGCCGCGCTTGTCGGCCTTGATGTTTCCGCGGCCATCCGTGAAAAGCGCATCGCTGATCGTCAGCATGTCACCCGCCACATCATCGAACACCACAGGCCGGCCGATGTCCGCACCGAACTCCTGCAGGAAGGCGCGCGCATAGTCCACCGGGGGCAAACCTTCCGGCAGCAGCCGGGCCGATTGCACGCGGGCCGCAGCTGGCATGCCTGGCAAAGCCACGCCTTCAGGGAAGGTGCGCGGCAGATCATCGAGCGGCGGCGGCGCAAAGGGGCGCGTCCAGGTTTCGCCGGGGTTGTAGTTCCAGCCGGGGTCGGGCGTGAAGTGCTGACCAGGCGCGTGCTCGAAGCGCGTCACCTCGATCGGATCACGGTCCGGCCAGACCTGGGCGGGGCCGCTGGTGAGCCGGCCTTCGCTGCTGGAAACTGCCAGCCCGGCCGCTCGCACTTCCGCCTCGGTGCGCGCCCGGATGCGGCAGCGGCAATTGAACCCGTTGGGCGCATAGTGCGTGTGCCAAATCGGATCGTCGTGCCGGAACACACGGCCATGCATGGCCGCATGGCTGGGCCGGGTGCGGCCATCCATCACCGCCACATACTCCCAGTACGGGCGATCCTCCACGTTTTCCCGCTGCGCCTGGTAGCGTGCGGCCATGTAGGCCGTTTGCAGATTGGTGCGGAAAATGGTCTGCATCCGATGCGGCGTCAGCGTCTTCAACTCGCCGGTTTCTTCATTGAGCAGCTTGTGCCGCCCCCACAGTCCAAGCTTCTCCAGGTCGGGGATCAGGGCGTCTTGCCACTGCGCAAAAGCCTGGCCTTCCTTCAGCGCGGCATCGAGGCGGCCGCGAATAGCCTGCAGTGCATCGATCTTCATCACCCCGGCAACCGTGTGTGCTCGCGCCTGGGCGTCCTGCCACACATCGCGCCAGTCCCAACTGATGGCGTAGCCCTTGGAGCGGAAGTAAGCCAGCGCAGCTTCCGGAGGCATGGCGAACGCTGCACGCAAATCGGGGGCGGACATCAAAGCACCTTTGCGCCAGCAAGGCTTTTATAAAAGCCGCAGACGGCCGATTCAGCCCCGGCGCAAGCATCCGGCACGGCAAGGGCGCACGAAGCGCACAGCGCGGCGATTCTCACAGACCCTCCTGCGCCTCGATGCGCGCCCAGGTTTCGACCACAAAAAGCGCACGAGCCAGCATTTGCTCGAGCGCATCAGTGTCGAGTTCCGGCCAGGCTTCGAGCAGCGCCTGGTGTGCCTCGTCGACGTCGCCGGTGGCGAGCAGTCGATCCACCACCGGGCGCATGGCCCCCTCGGTCAACGAGGCCAACACCTCGGCCGGAATGGCGTCGATCGCAGCATCCACCGCGCGCTGACCATCCTGCGAATCGTCGGCCGGCGCTGCAAAAGCACTCACTCGACCAAGCGTCGCCCCGACGCCACGCTTCCAGCCCGGATAAAACTCGGCGATATAGGCGTCCTCCGGTTCCAGCCCCATCTCGACCAGCTGCTTGTCGCGTGTCGCCTTGGCGCCGAGATCCTCCGGCTCGGAGAAATCACGCTCAACACGTGGAACACCGGCACCCGGATCGTTGAACTCCACGATCCAGCGCACCAGCGTCTGGCTCAACGTATCGGTGAGCAGATCCGCATCGACGCGCGCCAGCTCGAGGCGCACCTCGTTATGCACCTCGGCTTGGCGGCTCCCCAAGCCGGATGCGGCCGACGTCGTGCTCATGGTCTCGCCGAGTACGATCAGTGCCATCTGCTCGTCCATATATCGGGCGAGTTTCTCGAAAGCATCTGTGTTGCCGGCACGCTTGGCCTCGACCAGGTCGATCAGCATGCCCTCGGGGATGATGGTCGCCGACTCCATCCGCAAAGCCTTGAGAGCCTGCAGCAGCGTGCGCTTCTGCTCATCGCTGGCCCCGGACGGGTACTTGCCTACCGGCGCAGGAGCCCCGAACTTGTCCAGAAAGGTCAGCCAGAAAGTGACGCCCTGCCGCTTGAAGAACACCGGCCAGAACAAGCGCGTACCCAAACCCAAACCATACGGGTTGCCATCCGCGCCACCACGCCGATGCACGATGAACTTGCGCTCGGGCATGATGCGGCCGAATGTCGGCTCGTCACGGGTGAGCAGACGCAAGCGCCGCTCCATGTCGAACACGAAACGTTCCTGGGCGCGAGGGATCACCTCTGCCACATCCACCTCGCCAGGACGGACCCGCCACATGATTTCGCCCACGGCGTAACCCATCAGCGTGGCATCGAGCAGGTCGTGGCACACCTGGTCGAACGGAAAGCGCAGCAGTTGCGCCTCCACCCGTTCTGCCATTTCCACATCACGCGGGCGCTCGGATGCCGGCACTACTTTCCAGGTACGGGCAATCACCGCGCGTTTGCGCTTGTCCAGCACCGCCCAGGCGTGAGCATCGCGCTCCAGCTCTCGATAGATGCGCACGCCCTTGTTCCCACCGCGGGTTGCCAGCGTGTCGTCATCGGGTTGCATCAAACCGCCGAACATCGACAGCATCGACAGCTCGATGTGCGCGGCCTCGTCCACTACAGGGCGGGGTTTACCGATTGGATTGCCAGAGGCGTCGAGCAAAGTGGTCATGAGCACAGGTAGTCGCTGTAATCGCCGGTGGCGGCAGGTAGGTAGTCGTTGTACATGGAACCGCCAGTCATCTCGGCGCGCGAGAGTGAGTCGAACTCGATCGGGGCTGCTGGTGAGCCTGCCGCGTGCACGGCCAACGCCAGCGCCCAGAATTCATCCGCGTGGCCATCGGCAGTACGCTCCGCGGTGAAGCGGACGTTCCCGGCCGCGGTGGTCTGCTTGGTCACCGATCGCAGCGCCGCACGCGTCTTCGGGTCGTACGGAATGCGCAGGCTGCGATCCTCCATGCGCCCCCGCACCGGGTAGGCCAGCTCTTCCTTCACCCTGGGGGTAAAGGTGACAGCCTCCACCTTGTGCGCTCCGAACTTGTCCTGGGCGTCGTCTGCCCAACCGATTCCCAAGCCGGTGGCGTCGATGCAGGTGCGGTCGCTCTCTTCGATCATCGGGTAGATGATCTTTTCCTGATCGCTCTTCCTCATGTTCTGCAGGCGTTCGACGCGCCGGGTCAGCAGCACACCGCCGATCTCTTCCGTCTGCCAGGCCACGGTCAGGTCGTGCTTCCGCCCAATGTCGATGCCGGTGTACAGCCGCCCGCCACCGCAGTGCTGCCAGTCCGTACCGGCGGCGTACTCCACCGCGGCGATCAGGTCGTACTCCAGGAAGGCGACATCGTCGTCTGCCGGGTTGCACATGTACTCCTGTTGGAAGCTTTCCTCGTCGGCGCAGCCGGAGCGGACGAAGTCGAAGTACGCGGCCTCGTCCATTGCCTGGCGCTCGTCGTCGGCCGGCAGCATCTGCTGCAGCTTGTAGAGAAAGCCCTGGTCGAGCGCGTCCTGCAAGGTGATGCGGTGCAGGCTGATGTTCTTCGGGTTGCCGCGCTCGCGCACCTCGCGGATCAGCTCGTTGAAGAAGTTGTTCGAGCCGCGATGCGTGGAGATCACCTCCATGCCGCCGCCCCAGGTGATGCCGGGGTAGGCGATGCTCCACAGCTTGCGCGGATCGGGGTGCAGGGCGAATTCATCGAGCACCCGCCCGCCGCGCTTGCCGGCCTGGGCATCCGGGTTGCTGCTCATGCTGTGGATGCGCCGGCCACTGGCAAACTCCAGCACATAGGCGCTGATGCGTGCCTTCGGGTCGATCACAACTTCGCCCAGGTCGCGGGCAGCCAGGTTCATGATGCCCGCCCACATCTTGCAGTCCTCGATAAAGAGGCGCGCCTGCAGATCGTCGCGGCTGCTTACCCACTGGTCTTGCCTGGCGCCCTGCGCCGCGGTGCGTTCGACGCAGGCATAAGCCGTGCTCCAGGACAAACCGATCTGGCGGGATTTCTCCATCAGCTTGAGCCTGGCGCCGTCCTTCACCCATGTCGACTGAAACGGCAAGAAGATCGCATCCGGGTTGGCCGGGATGATGCGGGCGCGGCCTTTGGGCTTGACGGCCATCAGGGCACCCGAAACGTCAGTGCAAAGTCGCCCAGGCCGAACGCCCCGGCCAACCACATCAGGATGACGATGGCGCCAACCATGGTGGATGCAATGCGCAGGACGTCGACAAAGATCATTGCGCGTCGCCGCTTTGTTCGAACAAACGCTGCCGCATCGCGTAGCCCATCAGGGGCCAGATCTGTTGGACGGCATTCTCACGGGCGAGGCGCCGGCCCTCTTCGGGGTCGAAGTTCTCTCGGCTCACAGGACCATAGTTGATGCCGATGATCTTGGTGCCGTTGCACAAGATGATCGCGCAGAGCGTGACGTGATCCCAGCCGGTCCAAGATGCAACGCTGGTACCAAGCTGTGATGCACCTTCCACGCCATTCGCGACGCTGAAATAGAACTCGCTGGCGATGTTCGCCTCGATATCGGCCTTGGTGATGCGCGGCGCGGTCTGTTCATGATTCATGAGCAATCTCCTCTGTCAAAAAAGCGCGCGCCAGAGCGCACGTCCGAAACGGGTTGAGAACGGGCATTCCGCCATATGTCGGCGCAGAGCCTTTTTCCGCTTGGCGTCCATCACTCGATCCCCAGCACTTTGCGGATTTCCCGCGCGGTCTCGGCCGTCACGCCGCCCTTGTTGCCCATCGCATCGAGCTTGGCGCGCTGCTCTTCCAGCAGTTGCTTGCGGGCTGCTTCCTCGATCTGCGCCCGGTGCCGTTCCACCGACACCGTCATGCGTCCCATGTCGGCCTGCGCGCGGGTCAGCTTTGCAAGCAGCGCGGTGCGCTTGGCCGGGTCTGCCTCGCGGCGGATTTCGAGCGCGGTGCGCACCAGGTCGGTCTGCAAGATCGTTGCGGCGCCCGAGGCAATTTCGCTGCCGGCCTCGCCCAGGTCGCCCGCCGCGCGGGTCAGCGCGAGCAGTGCGCGGGCGTCGGCCATCGCTTCGTCGTACTCGCCCTCGAGCGCCTGACCGTAGCGGTGCAGCGCGGACTTGCTGATGGCGTAGCCTTGCTCGGTCAGCCAGCGGCTCAGCCCGGCATAGTCGCCGAAGCTGTTGGCCACCAGGCGCTCATCGAGCGCGCGGCGCAGGTCGGGCGGCAGGGTTTCGATCGCCGGGCGCGGGGCCATGTTCAAGCCTCCCGCACGCGGCGGGCCACGCCGGGCACGCTGTCCAGGCCGCGCGACACGTCCAGCCCACGCGGGGTGAGGGCAATCACCGCCGTGGCGCCCACGGCCAGCCGAGTGACCAGGCCGGCCTGGTGCAGCCAGCTCGTATATCCGGCCACGGCAACGCCGCCCACGCGATACGCGGTGCGCTCGTTGACGGCTTCGGCCAGGCCGCCTTCGGTGAGCGTGAGATCGGGCAGATCGGCCAGCGCGTCGAGCATGGCGCGGCGAATTTCAGTCTGCACGGCTTCGGGGTAACTCATTTGCTGCTGCCTCCTGTGAGCATGAATTCATGGATCAATCCGAGCGTCCTGCCGATGCCTTCCACTTTCTGGTTCAGCGCCTTCAGGTCGCCCGCCACGTCGTGCAGCTCCTTCACGACGCCGTCGATGCGGGCATGCAACCGCTTAAGGTCGTCGTGCGTGGGCGCGGTGCGCATGTCGTGCTCCAGTCGAGCGACACGGCCGGCGTAGGCATCGATCGCAGATTCGAATTGATCGAGCCGTCGCCGGTCAGCCTCCTGCCGGGCGCCGATGTCCGCGCGATGATCGGCGAGCTGGTCGCGCAGCAGCGCGCCATACTGGTTGAGCAGACTGCGGCCCGCAGCCCACAGCAGACTGCCGATGGCCGAGAGCACGGCGGCCGCCAGCAGCACGGTGAGATAGTTGATTTCGATGGTCACATGGCCTCCACGGCGACTTCGTAATAGCTGAACGGCCCATGGGTTTTAACCAGCTTGCCGTAAGGCATGCGTCGCGCCCCGGCGCGCTTGATCACCAGCGTGCGCACACCGCCCGCGGCCAGCGCGCGGGCAATTTCGCGCATTGCCGCACGGGTCAGCTTCCCCATCGCGGCCATGATTTCGACCGTGTGGGCGTCGGTGCGGCACAGCGTTGCGACCGCCACCGGCTCGTCGCCGAACTCGTAGGAATCGCCCGGGCGATATACCCGCACGACACTGGTCAGATGCTCGATGTGAATCACTGCGTCTCCTCGTGTGTGGCCTGGTGCCAGTCAATCAAGGCGGCGAGGCGTCGGGCGCACTCGGCGTACTGTGCGCCGGCATCGACGGCCCAATTGGAGATGTCGGCATCGGTGGCAACTCGGCCGGCATCGGCAGCATCAGCGACGCGGGCGGGCGCGGGCAGGCGCACTGATAGACCCGTGGCGCTGTCGAGCAGGCGCAGAGCAGGCTCGCGCAGACAAGCGCGGTCATCTGTGACGCGGGGAATTTCATCGCGGACTTCCTGTGACAAGCGATTGGCGTCGAGCTGGGCGGCAGCCAGCTCCAAGGTGAGGCGGTCGCCGCGCTTGGTGGCAGCCAGCAGTTTCCGACTGGCATGTTCTGCAGCAGCGGCATGCTCGCGGGCGTATTGCGCGCGCAGTTCATCGACGTCACTCCGGCCGACCTGGTAGCCGATCCAGCCGCACGCCCCCACGCCGGAGAGCAGCACCAGCAAGCCGAGCAGATCACCCATCCAGTCGCGCGGCGTCATTGCAGGTAGCCCTCCATGCACAGCCGGTACTGCTCTGCACGGCGCAGCTCAAGCCCGCGCAGGCGCTTGCCGCCCGCGTAGACCCAGCGCAGCAGCTCGGCGCAGGCGCCGGGGTAGTCCGGCGGCGTGGCGCGCAACTTTTTGACCAAGGTGGAAGAACAGAAGGCCGGCGTGCCGACGTTGTAGGCGAGGTCGACGAAGGCATCGAACTCGTGCTGGTACAGCGGCACGTCGCCAATGCAGCGCGCCGCTTCGCGGGCGTGCGCCTGGGCATCCGCAGCAAGGCGCTGCACGGCGCGCACGGGGTCGGTGCGATCCGCCAGGGTGACGCCTGCCGTAGTGCCAAAACCGAGGGTCGGCACGCCGACCGCGTCACGGTATGCGGCAGCTCGGTAGCCTTCATACCCGGCCAGGCTGGCGACCAGGGCGGCGCTGGCAATAAGACCCATGGCAGGCTTACGCATGGCGCGACTTCCACGCATTGCCGTGGTGGCAGCCACCGCGCCCACTCAGCGAAACATAGCGCCAGCCCGGATCGACCGCGCAACTGCCCCAGCCCAGCGCCCCCATGCGCCCCTTGGCGGGAGACACGCGGGCGCAGTTGGCGCAGGTGCGCGCAACGGCGGGATCAGCAGTGGGAGGGGTGGCGGCATGGGTTTGCATGCCGCGAAGTTTCCGCGCGCGCGCGATGCGGCGCACGCAAAGGGTTTTGCTGGTTTGCGCTCATGGGCGCGCGGAAGATTGCTACGGCCTTGCCGTGAGCTCTTCTGCCCTTACGGCTTGATTTTTCTCTCCAACAGCAGCCTGCTTACCGCATCGATTGGCAGCAAACGCCGCTGCCTGCTCGATGTGCCAACAGGAGGAGGACAGCGCAGACCAGGGCGCCGACCTGAACTCATGAAACGCAAACCCATCAACCGCCGCCGCGCGGCTTCCTCTTTTTTGAACCGCCGCGCACTACGGGCTCTGAAGCTGCTTGAAGACGCAAAAGTTCATCAAGCTGTTCAGGCGGCAATCGCGTGGCGTCTTGAGCAATCTCGCCTTCGGTCGCAATGGATAGCCATGTGCGCATCGCTTGAGCGTACTCTTCGGGAACGCTCCTGACCAGAGCATTCCCCAGACCCACAGCCGCCGTCACCTCTCCGAGTGTGCGCTTACCGCCCTCGCCCAGCATCGCGCCGATGTAATCAATCGTCACGCCCAGCATACCCGCAGCCGTATTCTCACCATCGGACGACAGCATCTGCTGCTGCGCCCGAAGCAGGGCGAGAACGTCCGGCCTTTTGCTGGCCGGCACAGCCACGGCCAAGGCATTGATGATTTGAGCTTGGGCCTGAACAGTGGCGTCGAGCACCGCCATGCTCGCCTTGACCTCAACCAGCTCCCTCAAGAAGTAGGCCGTCAGATTGGGCATCTGCGGCGGAACATCGTCTTCATTTCCGTCTTCGCTCATCTCACCCCGCCCTCTTCATCGGCCGCGCCGATTTCGCTGCCAGATCGGCGGCGCCTTCTATGACGCGCCTACCGGCTTCGTCGGCCGCTTCGTAGTTCTCCACCAGCGCCCGCACGCGCGGACTGGCCGGCACGGCGGGCGCATCGCCTGACCGTTGGCCAGTGAGGACGTAGAGCACGTCAGCGCCAGCTGCGGCGATGGCGGCGAGGTAAGTGCTGTCAGGTGCTCGCTCGCCCTTCTCGTAATTGAACTGCGCGAGCTTCTTGACCCCACCGATAGCCCCCATCGCTTCCTGGCTGAGCCCCATGCGCTCCCGCTCTTCCCTTAGCCGCTCGCCGACATTCATTTGAATAAAATTCCACTTGACAGTTATTCAATTGAATAACACAATTACCACACATCGCACCACTTAACCGCGCTTCACCACGCAACAAGCCGCAGGAGATTGCCCATGGATGCCTCTTAATCCATCCGCCAAGCCTACGAAAAAGCACTGCGCGGCGACCTCTACGCCACCACGCCCACTCCCCCTTGCCCCTTTTTCGAGCGGACGGTTATCGAGCTCGTGGGCTCTCCCCGGCAAGAGCTCGCAGTTTGTCGCTTGCCTCGAGTAATGCTTTGCGTTGGATGCTCTGCAGTGAATCGTCGCCACCCGGAAGCGTGACGGTAAGTGAGCCATGCACCGTGTCAGCCCGGAAATCGAACTGCGCCGACAGCATCTGCGGTCCCGAATTGCTGATCGTGATCGCGCCCATCACAAACATCTTGGATTCCACAACCGACCTCCCTTCTCTTTATGACTCCCGCAATTTACCACGCCTGACCACGCCATGAAAAAGATCGCCACCCCGCCGCCCGCCGGCATCCCCATCCCGTACCCGCAGACGCCGAGCACCGCGCGCGCCTGGTGCCACGAACACGGCATCTGCTTGGCCGACGTCGCCCGCTACTACCGGATCAGCCGCTACGCGCTGTTCGACGCGCTGCGCGGCAAGGGCCGGGGCGTGCGCGGCGACCGCCACTGCGCCGCGGTGCTGCTGGGCCTCAAGCCCAACCCGCAGGCCGTCATCGATCGTTCCAACAGGAGGTAGGCAGCATGAACACCACCACCGTCTCACCCAAGGCCACCCAGTCGCCCGCTCGCCCGGCGACGACGCGCGCGAGCGCCTGGATGGTACGTCCGCTCCCGAAAAAGCTGCAGTCCAGCGCCGCCCGCGATGCACGGGTGAGCTGGATGCGCCCCTATCTGGAAATCGTCGCGCGCTTTGAGGCCGCCGAGCAGCGGAGGGCAGCATGAGTATCTTCACTGTTGTCACCCAAGGCGGCCCGCACCTGCTGCGCTCATCCGAGCACGTCCAACCCAACTACGGCATCGCCGTGGATGCGGTCCGCATTGGCAGCAGGGGTCAGCCCAACATCCGGGTAACCCAGAACCTTGGTGATGCGGCCTTCTCGCAAGAGCTGAGCGCCGACATGGCCCGCGCCCTGGCTGCCGAACTGCTGGCCAGCGCCGATGCGATCGACGCCGTGACGATCAAGCGGAGCAAGACATGAGCACCGTCCGCGCCACCCCGGTGCAGCGTGCCCTTGCCCTGATCTTCGCCCTGCAGGGCCACAGCTTCGAGGGGCTGCGCCTCAGGCAGGTATCGCAACTGGTCGGCCAGCGCGAGGACAAGACGCTGCGCGACCTGGAGGCACTGGCCGAAGAGGGCATTACCGAGCGCCTGCCGGCCAACAAGGACCGCTGGCGTCTCACGCCGCGCCTGGTGCAGCTCGCCATTGCCCACCAGGACGAGATTGACCGCCTGCGCCAGCGCAACCGCGACTTCGAGCAGACCTACGCCTGCAAACCGTAACCCAGGAAAAGTAGAGGAATCATGGCCCGCAAACCCCTTGCCCCCGCGCTGAAACACGGCCCCGAGTTCGTCGGCGCCACACCGCCCGCCATGGCCGTTATCGAGGTGGCGATGCACCAGGCCGACACCGCGACGGCCCTGGCGATTTCCCAGCACGATGCCGGCGTGCGCGCGGTGGCGCAGCAACTGGGCTACCAGTTGCCGGCCGACTGCACCGATCCCGATCTGATCCAGCGCGACATTGCGGCCAACATGCGCCGCAGCGTGGAAGCCTGCCTGGAAGTCGGGCGCGGGCTTGCGGTGCTGAAGCAGGCGTGCCAGCACGGGCAGTTCATGGCACGGCTGGAAGTGCTTGGTATCGATGATGGCGTGGCCCGCAAGTTCATCCGGGCTGCCACCAAGTTCTCAAATCGGTCGTCAACGACCGTTTTGAAAGCAGCCGGAAGCCAGACCAAGCTGTTCGAGTTGTTGATCCTCGACGACGACCAGATCGAGGACCTGGAGCTGACCGGCCAAACTGGCGAGCTGTCTCTCGACGACATTGCATCGATGTCGGTTTCGGAACTTCGCACCGCCCTGCGCGAAGAGCGCGCTCAGCACGCAGCCACGGACAAACTGCTGGCCGCCACGCGCGACGAACTCGACAACGCCAAGCGCGCCAAGGCCAAGCTGGAACTGCGCACGGCATCCTGGGACGAGCGCGTCGACGCCTTCAAGGGCGAGATTGGCGAGCGGCAGAAGCTGCTGGACAAGCTGGTCGGCGCGCACCTGGAGGCGGTGACTGCGCTGGACGTCTGGTACACGCAGGAGGTGTGTGCCGCACCGGACTACGACCCCGAGTCCGACGCCACGATGCCGCCGGCCGTGCAGACAGTACTGCTCACACTCTCGGATGCCGTCGAGCGCACTGCGCGCCTAGTCGGCGCCCTGCAGAACGAGCTGGAAACGCGCTTCGGCGCGGACATCGATGATGCCCGCCGCCATCTGCTGCGCGAGCCCGGCGACCAGGGCGCGGCGTGATGGAGGCGACGATGGCAGCACAACTCGCCCCCGAGACGCGCGACTACCTGCGCGATCTGGCGCTGCGCCTGGACGCGGCACCGCATGGCGGCAAGAGCCGGCTAGTGGAAGCAGCGGCGGAGTTTCTCGGCTGGTCGATGCAGACGGTGCACCGGCACCTTAAGCAATCCGCCGGCCGCGATACCGGCCGCGCGGCGCGCCGCGACAAGGGCAGCACGTCGATCTCGGTCGAGGCATTGACGGCCCTGGGCGCGGCCCAGCGTGAGGCGATCCGCGACAACGGCAAGCAAACGCTCTTTACCACGACGGCGCGCAGCGTGCTGGAGCAGAACAGCTACCAGTTCGGCTGCAGCACCGGACATCTGAACCGCCTGCTACGTGCGCGCAAGCTCAACGTGGCCGCCCAGCGCAACGCCAACCCGGTGCAGGCGCTGCGCGCACCGCACCCCAACCATACGCACGAGATCGACCCCTCGCTGTGCCTGGTGTATTACCTGCGCGGCAAGCAGCACATCATGCGCGACCGCGAGTTCTACAAGAACAAGCTGGAGAACTACGCAAAGGTCAAGTTCAAGGTCTATCGCTACGTCCTGTACGACCGCGCCAGCGGTGCCATTGTGCCCTGGTACGTGGAAGCGGCCGGCGAAAACCAGCACAACCTGTTCAACTTCCTGATGTTCGCCTGGGGCCAGCAGACCGGCCGCCTGATTCATGGCGTGCCCTACTACCTGCTGTGGGACAAGGGCAGCGCCAACATCTCGGCGGCGATCGAGGGGCTGCTGCGCAGCCTGGGCGTGACGCCTTTAACGCACGAGGCGGGCCGTGCCCGCGTGAAAGGCGGGGTGGAGAACGGCAACAACCTGGTGGAAACGCAGTTCGAAAGCCGCCTGCGCTTCGAGCCTGTGGATGACGTTGCCCAGCTCAACGCCTCCGCCCAAGCCTGGGCGGAGGCCTGGAATGCCAACCTGATACCCGGCCAGGATTCGCGCCTGAAGCGGCGCGGGCTGCCCGAGCCCATGGCGCGCTATAACCTGTGGCAGTGGATCACCGCCGAGCAGTTGCGCGTGTTGCCGCCGGTTGAGGTGTGCCGCGCGCTGATGGCCGGCAAGCTGGAAACCCGCAAGGTAACGGGCAGCATGACGATCCCGTTCAAGCACCCGGCGGCCGAGCGCAGCCTGGATTACAGCCTGCGCGGGCTGGATGGCGTATGCATCGGTGACAGCGTGTCGGTGCGCCCCCTGGTGTATGGCGACTGCGCCATCCAGATCGAGGTTGCGCGCTACGACGGCGCGCCCCTGGTGCACCGCGTGGAGCCGGTGCGCGGTTACGACCGCTTCGGCCAGCTTGCGGACGCCGCCGAGATCGGCGCCGAGTACAAGGCCATGCCGGACACCGCCATCGAGCACGCCGCCACCGCGATGGATGCCGCCGCATATCCCGGCATGTCGGCCGAGGAGGTCAAGCGCGCACGCGAGAAGAAGGCTGTCCCCTTCGGCAACACCCTGGATGCCCACAGCCACCTCAAGCACGTCGAGCAGCCCACCTATCTGCCGCGTGCCGGTACCGAGATCGAGGCGCCCGCGCATGCCGTGGCCACAGGGCCGGAACTGCTCGACGCCATCAGCGCCATGTTGCGCATCGTCGATGGCCTGGGCCGCAACCTCACACCCGAAGAGCACCGCTTCTTCAGCCTGCGCTACGCCAAGGGCGTACCAGAAAACCAGATCGACGCGCTGATCGCGCAGTTCAACAACCCGGCCATCGAGCGGGTTGCATAGGGGAGACGAGATGACGCTGAAACTGAAACGCGTGCTGGCGGGAGTTGGCCAGACACAGGCCGCGCTGGCGCGCCATCTGCGGTTGTCCGATGGCCTGGTTGCGCAGATGGTCAATCACGACTTCTGGCCCAAGAGCATCCCGACCGAGGCCCTGCAGGAGCGCATCCACGCCTTCCTGCGCGCGCATGGCGCGGACGAATCCACCCTGAAAACCGTCTTTGAAAAGTTGGCAGAGCCGCGTTGCAGCGCGGCCCTGCCGGCGCCCCACCAGCCCGAAGCAAACGACCCGGAGGACGTACACATGCTACTACGCAAACAGACCTTGACGCGCGAGGCCAAGACCCACTTCCGCATCCCGCGCGACCCTTTCACCGATGAGATGCGCGGCGACGCGGACGTGTTCACCAGTGACGACATCCGCTACGTGCGCGCCGCCATGCGCCAAGTTGCCAAGCATGGCGGGCTGCTGGCGGTGATCGCCGAGAGCGGCGCGGGCAAGAGCACGCTGCGCCACGACCTAGCCGAATGGATCAATGCCAATGACGAGCCGGTCACCATCATCGAACCCTACGTGCTGGGCATGGAAGACACCGACAACAAGGGGCGCATGCTGCGCGCGGCCGACATTACCGGCGCCGTGATCCGCCGCGTTGCCCCCGGCACGCGCCTGCGCGCGAGCCACCAGGACCGCTCCGAGCAGATGCACGACATCCTGCGCGCCAGCGCCCAGGTCGGCCGCAAGCACTTGCTCATCATTGAGGAAGCGCACTGCCTGGCAACGCCCACCCTCAAGCATCTCAAGCGCTTCTACGAAGTGCAGGAAGGCTTCAAGAAGCTGCTCGCCATCATCCTGATCGGCCAGACCGAACTTGAATGGAAGCTCTCCGAGCACAACCCCGAGGTGCGCGAGGTGGTACAGCGCTGCGAGTTTGCGCGCCTCGGGCCACTCGGGCCGGCGCTTGAGCCCTATCTGCGCCACAAGTTCACTCGAGCGGACGCCGACTTCGACGGCATCTTCGCCCCCGGCGCGGTACCCGCCATCAACGAACTGCTGCGCACCAGCATCACGCGCCGCGTGCGCGGGCAGAGCCAGGCGCAGTCCATTTCGTTGTGCTACCCGCTGGCGGTGAACAACTTGGTCAGCGGCGCGATGAATCAGGCGGTGCGCATCGGCGCGCCCAAGGTGACGGCGGAACTGATCGCGGCTGCAGTGCGGAGGGAAGAATGATGAGCGCCATTGCCTCGCAACACCCCAATCCGCTGCCGACATTGCCGCTGTACGCCCATCACTCCCCCGATCACCCGTCCGACATCCACGCCTCGGATGGCCGGCTTGTGGCGATGGTCTCGATGCCCGGCAATGCCTCGCCACAGCCGGTGGCCGATCTGTTTGCCCTGGCGCCCGAGTTGCTCGCCGACCTGGCCGGGCTGTTGCATGCCCTGATGCTGCACGACCCCGATTACCGCAACAAGCATGCCCCGGATACCGACCGCGTCGCTGCCGAAGAGTCCATTTTTGAGGCCGCCAGCAACGCCGTCGCAACCCTGAGCTACGCCGTCAGCTGCGGCCTGCCTGTCGTCATGCCCGGCTTGGATCAACTGGAGGACAAGCTGTGATCACCAACGCCACCATCTATCCCATGCACGGCCCGCGCGGCGGCTACAACCCCGCGCAGCGCCCGGCGCACGTGCTCACCAGCCAGGCTACGCGGCGCCTTGCACGCATGAACACCGCCATGCGCACACTGCGCACCCTCGGCGTACGCGTCCTGGAATGCCATCTCGATGGTGAATGGCCCGCAGTCGCCGAGCCGTCCATCCGCATCGAGCGCGACCCACAGCGCAGCTTCGCCGCCTTCCTGGATGCGGCCGGCCCGCGCGAGTGGGTGTGCATCGCCCGCGACGGCGTCTCCGTCAAAACCGCCGCGTGCCGGCTCGAGGGCGTGTGGATCATCTGGGAGGAACCCCAATGAAACCGACGCCACTCGCAGATCGCGTCCTGGCCGCGATCGCCACCGCCACCAGTAAGCGCCCGGCCAATGCCGATGACGTCCTCGCCCTGGTCGGCGGCAAGGATGTCGACTTCTGGGCCGCCATCGACCAGCTCGCCCGCGAAGGACGCATCACCGGCGCGCAACTCTACCGCCCTCGTGTCGACGCCGACCCCTGGCTGGGTATCTGGCCCACGGGCGTTGTCGCGCCGGCCGGCGCCTGGACCGGGCCGCGCCTGTCCTTCCTCTTTGTCCGTCACGACCCGGTCGCGCTCAAAAAGACGGGCGCACCGCGCAGCAGGCCGCGCAAAAGCGTGGCGAAGGAGGCCTGAGCATGCACTACCTCGACATCACCGTCACTTTCGTTGACGGCCAGTACCGCACAGATCGCATCCTCGGTATTCGCGGTGCAGCCACCAGCTCACCCGCCCGCGCGGCCGAACGCCTGGCCGAACAACTATGGGGCGCCGCCGACCTCGACACCGCCCGCCGCATCGGCGCCCCGAACCCCGCCCAGCCGCACGTCAGCCGCTGGCGCATCACCGACACCGCTTCCCGCAAAAATACAGGAGCTCACTGACATGGCCCGCAAACGCCTCTCCGCCACCACCCTCTCATCCTGGAACGACGTCGACGCCTGCCTGAAGGCCATCGGCGAAGTCGACCGCGAACTGGGCCTGCTCGAAGCCGCCCAGCAAGAGCAGATCGACGCCATCAAGGCCAGCACCAAAGCCGCCGCCGAACCGCTGCAGAACAAGAAGGCCGGCCTCGAGCTCGCCATTCAGCAGTACGCCGAAGCCAACCGCGGCGAGTTCGTGAAGGCGAAGACCAAGGAACTGACCTTCGGCAGCGTGGGCTTTCGCCTGTCGTCGAAGGTGGTCATCAAGAACCTCGGCAACACGCTGCAGGCCCTCAAAGACTTCGCGCTCACCAGTTGCATCCGCATCAAGGAGGAGTGCGACAAGGAGGCCATGAAGAACCTGCCGCTCGAAACCCTTCATGCCGTCGGCGCCAACCTCAAACAGGAAGACGCCTTCGGCTATGAGATCAAGCGCGAGCAGCTGCAGGAGGTGGCGTGATGAGCAAGCAAACTGCAACAACCTTTGACCCGGATGTGGTCGCCATCTTCAACCGCGCGCAGCAATGGCACGCCGGGCACATCGAAACACTACACGCTCTCGCGGACACTGGTCCGCGCGTCATGATTAACGCCGGCGATGCCAGCGTCGAGTTGGACGGCGACAAACTGATCGGCTTCAAGATCGCAATCCAAATCGCCTTGGAGCTGCTGACGCCGTGGCCGGTGACCATGGACGGCCCCACGCCCAACTTGTACAGCGATGACCTCGAGTTCCTCCAGGAAATGCTGGAGTGGCTCGACGCCGGCGACATCGAGATGGTGCGGACCATGATCAACGACTGGATCAACGACTTGGAAGAGGAGGTGGCGTGATGGAAGACAAATACCAGTTTCTCCGCCAGAGCCTGCCCGAGCTTGTTTCCGAGGCGGCGCGTGACGGGGGAATCAACCGGCGCGCTCAACTGATCATCACGCTGCTCGAAGAGTGCGACCAGTTGGCCAACGCCGCCCGCCTCAACGAGCGCCGGAGCAAAGCCTTCAAAGACCTGCCGCTGTGCAGTTCTGCGCTGACTGCCGAGGAGCGCATCCGGCTGGATGAAAACCTGAAGTCGCTGCTGAGCTTCCTCGGCAGCCCTGGAGACTGGGGCTACGACACGCAGCTCGGGCGCCTGACGATCCTGCTGGACGGCCTGCGCCGCGACATTTGGACCTCAGACGTCCAGCCGGAAACCGTGGAGGTGGCGTGATGGCGACCCCATCGAAAAGGCAGATCGCGGCAGCTCAACGCCGCACCCTCAAGACCATGCGCGCCAAGTTGCTGGACATGGCTGCGCAGTGGGCCGATGTCGATGAGTACTGCGTCAACATCCTCACGGATGCCGCCGAAACGCTGCTTAGCGCACATACCGACCTGCTGGAAAACGCGGAGGCGGAGTGATGGACGACCCGTTCAAGACCGGCTGCTACGGCGGCATCGAGTGCTTCGCCGTGACCGCCAACGATCGCATCAATCGCGTCAAGACTTTCGATCGCGCACAGTGCCAAACTGCACTCGCCATGGGTGATCTGCAGAAGTCCGTCGAGCGCGCCGTCCGCATTCGTCTGCGCCAACTGGACAAACAGCCCCGCCAGCCAGCACCGAATCCCCAGGATGGCATGACCGTCGTGTTTGAAGATCACGGCCAGGATTTCCTTAAATTCGACATCAAAGGCGGTCGGGTCATCGACGCGCGCCCCTTCCAGTCCGATATGTGGTCCGGCGCAGAGGTCATCAACGAAACGATCCATCGCGGGGATCACATCGCCCTTCGGCATGAGCACAGCAGTGGCGTGCGAACAATCCGTTATCCGATCGATGCTGTCTTGCCGTTGAAGGAAGGTGAGTAATGGACAACCGTGACGACATCCTCGACAAGATCCGCAAGTGCATGGCGCTGGCCCAGTCGGGCAGTGAGCACGAAGCCGCTACCGCGCTGCGCCAGGCCCAGCGGCTGATGGAATTGCACAAGATCAGCCAGGCCGAGATGCTTGCAGCCGGCGTGCACGAATCCAAGTCCAAGGCCTGCGCCGTCGCACGGCCGGCCGCCTGGGAAAGCGACCTCGCTACACACATCGCCGCCGCTTTCGGCTGCAAATTGATCTTCAGCTCCAGTTCTTGGGGCTGGGGTGAGGCTCAGTGGGTGTTCATCGGCCTGCCGCCTGCGAACGAAATCGCGGCGTACTCCCTGGAGGTTCTGCTCAGGCAGGCGCTCAAGGCCCGCCGCGAATTTATCGGCAGCACCCTCAAGCGCACCAAGAAGAAGGCCAACAAGACGCGCCGCGCGGACCTGTTCAGCGCGGGCTGGGTGCACACCGCATGCGCCCAAGTCGGCGCGCTCACGCCGCCGGAAGGCGCGACCGAGGCCATCCAGGCCTACATACAGCTCAAGCATCCGAGCTTGGGGGAGCTCTCTACAACCGATCGCAACGCTGGCCGCAATTGGTCTGACAAGGATCAGGACGCCTACCACGCAGGCCGCAGCGCCGGGCGCGGTGCGCAGTTGCACCAGGGCGTAGGCGCCAACAAACCGCTGATGCTGGGAGGTGAGTGATGGGCAAGGTACATCCGAGCGCCACGCTCATGCTCTGGAATCACGCGGGGACAGCCAAGAGCGGGGGCAATCAATACGAGTTCGGCTTCGCAATGGACGGCACTCCCGTTGTCCTCTCGGAAAGCTCCAACAGGCTCTGGACGATCAGTTGGCGCGAACTGCTGGATATGGCGATCGCTGCCGGTGTTGATCTGCCGGATAGCGCGGCCACGGCAACTGATGGAGGGCAGTGACATGCCGATATTCAATGTAGTCGCCACCAAGACCACAAGGATGGTTGTTGTGGCGGAAGATGAGGATCACGCGTGGCAGGTTGCGCAAGAGCACGCCAGGCAAGCATTCGATGACGCCAACGAACCGACAGACATCCACGTGAGTGGCGAGGTTCGCCGCCTTCGGCATCTGCGCGACGGGTGGGATGGTGACTGCGTTCCGTATGGCGGTGATCGCAATACGCGATTGCGCGACCTGCTTCCAGGGGAGAGCGATCAATGAACGCCTCCAACCTCAAATCCGCCGACCTCGCGATGATGATCCAGACCTCCATCAAATGCATCGCGACCCTCATTCCGGCCGGAACGCAGATCAGCATTCTCCGGCGCCCCGGACAGAAGGATGCATACATGGATATCCAGTGGCCCTCCGGCTGCATGTCGAGCCTCACCATCCCCAGATACGCGCCGACCTCTTGCGCCGTGGTGAGCCAGGCCATCAGCGATCTGTTCGACGAAATGGAGGGCTGACCATGACTCTCGAACGGCGTTACATCGTCTTCAAGATGAAAGACCTTGATGCCCCCCATCTCGCACATATCCGTGAGCAGCTCATGGACATCAATAGCATGGTGGACCAGGAACGGCAGTTAATCGGCAAGGCTCCACTCGAATGCGTGGTCGTTGAGCACGATTGGCCGGAGTACAAGCGGGTCGTGTCCGCCATCGAACAGCGCGTCAGGCAGGAGCAATGCGAGCACGTCTGGCAATGGTACCCAATCGCAGGCGAAGGCCAGGTCTGCGCGAAGTGCCATGCGCGCAACTTCGATTGCGAGGACTGACCATGGCCTCCGCATCCCTCGCATCCGCCCGCGCCGCGCAGCGCGCGAAGCTCATCAAGATCGTCCAGACCGGCCGCAACCGGCTGCGTATGGACGAAGACACCTACCGCGATCTGCTGGCGGCGAAGTCCAACGGCAAACGCTCGGCCAAGGATCTGTCCGTCGACCAGCTCGAGGCCGTCATCAAACACCTGCGCGGCTGCGGCTTCAAGCCCACCAAGCCGGCAAACGCGGCGCCGCGCGAGCGCCGGGCACTCGACACGTCACCCACCGGCAGCAAGGCCCGGGCACTCTGGCTCTGGCTGCACCAGGTCGGAATCGTCCGCGACCCAAGCGAGGCTGCGCTTGCATCGTTCGGCAAGCGCATCAGCGGCGTCGATGCACTGCAATGGACAAGGCGCACCGACAAGCTGATCGAGGGCATCAAGACCTGGGCCGCCCGCGAGTTGCCGGCAAAGCTCGAGCAGCGCCTGCACGCGCTTCAGGCCACGGGCAAGCTGCCCGTCGGCATGACGGTGGCGGGCTTGGTCAGCGGCGTCAGCCCGACACTCGATTCGAGCACGTTCACTGCACTGCAGCGGGCGTGGTGGTATCTCGACAAAGTGGAGCAAGGCAATGCTGCCGCCTGACGACGTGCCCGAGCTGCTCGGGCTCATCGCGCACGATCTGCACGCGACACTCGGGCGGCTGTCGCCGGCCATGCCCGATGCCGAGCGTGAGCGGCTGGCGGTGGATCTGATGCATAGCTGCCGCACCACAATCGGCGGACATCGCCTGCCGGCGGCTCCCCGTGCATCGGCAAGCGACCTGCGGGGCGACCCGGCTTACGGTCGGCTGCACGATGCATGGCGGGCGCTCATCGCCGAGCGCTGCGGCATGCCTGACGCCTGGTCAGACGTCGCTGTCCTGCACCTGATTGACGCGCTGCGGGCGACAGCGAAGGGTGCCCACATTCCGAAGACACTCCTTACCACCGAACACGATGCAAAGGAGTTGTGGCGCCGCTACAAAGGCAACATCCGAGCACTCGCACTGGAGGTCGGAATATCCAGCGAGCGCCTTCGGCAAAAGCTCAAACCGTTCATGGCAGCAGAATCCAAACGCCGTCAGCCCGATCTTTTCAACGAGGATCAAACATGAAGCGCTCATCTGTTACCACTCTTCCAGCGGATGTTCTCGACGAACTGAACCGGCGAATCCTCGCCTCGAGCTTCAGCGACTACGTAGGGCACTCTGCTTGGCTTCAGCAGCAAGGGTATTCAGTCTCAAAGTCGGCCATACATAGATACGCAACCGAGCATGCATCCGATCTTCTTGCGAGCGAGCGCATAGACTCCAGCTTATCCGCCCCAGAGGCCAAACTCCGGTGCCTCGAAGTTGTGGCGACGCTGGGCGTTGCAGACAGCTCAGACACGGCCATCGAGCACGCCGAATCATTGCTCAGGTGGGTCTACTCCCATCCGTAACCCGCCCGCGTTCTCTGCAAGGTATTTGCAATTCCGCCCCAGCTCATCCAACAAAATCCATGGTCTTCCCGCCATTTATCTCGCCGGAGCCTGTGGATTTATCTCACTCGTTCTTACGATGCGGGGGCAGACCGTTCCCGGCTGCCGGCGAGGGCCGCCGCGCCGCCGGGACGCAAGGAGAACAGCATGTTTTTCGATCGTCTGACCCGAATGGTCACACGAACACTGGAGCTGGTTCTCGTCGTCAGCCTTGCACTGATGGCGATCCTGGTCTTCGGCAACGTGATCCTGCGCTATGTGTTCGACTCGGGGCTCGCCCTGTCGGACGAACTGGCACGCCTTCTATTCGTCTGGGTCATCTTTCTGGGGGCCATCCTCGCCTCCCGCGAGCACGCCCACATCGGCTTCGACGCGCTCGTGCGCCGTCTTTCGCCGCGCTGGAAGAAGATCTTCCTCTGCCTTTCTGGCGTGCTGATGCTCGCCTGCTGCGCCCTCTTCGTCATCGGCGGCTGGTCGCAGACGATCATCAACCTCGACAACACCTATCCGGTGCTCGGGATCTCCTATGCCTGGCTTTATGCCGCCGCCGTGGTGTTCGGCATCGGCATGGCGATCAGCATCGCATACAACATCTTCGACGCCGTGACCCGGCCGCACGCTCCGGAGGAACTCGTGCTGATCCGCCAAATGGAAGATCGCATCGACGAGGAGCTCGGCCTGCTCGCGGAAGAAGCCGAAGCCTTCGAACAGAACAAGCACAAGGGAGCCGGAAAATGACGGCAACAGTATTTGTCGGCGGGCTGCTCGGGGCGATGCTCCTGGGCATGCCGATTGCCTTCGCAGTGCTGATCAGCGCCGTGCTGTTGATGCTCTTCCTCGGCGAGTTCGATCCGCAGGTGGTCGCGCAGAATGCGGTCGGCGGCGCGGACAACTTCATCCTGATGGCGGTGCCCTTCTTCATCCTGGCGGGCGAGTTCATGAACGCGGGCGGCTTGTCGCGCCGCATCGTGGACATGGCGATGGCCTTCGTCGGGCATCTGCGCGGCGGCCTGGGCTACGTCGCGATCATGGCCGCGCTGGTGCTGGCGAGCCTGTCCGGATCGGCCGTGGCCGATACCGCAGCGCTCGGCGCCCTGCTCGTGCCGATGATGCGCGAGGCGGGCTACAACACCGAGCGCTCGTGCGGGCTGATCGCCGCAGGCGGAATCATCGCGCCGGTGATCCCGCCGTCGATCGGCTTCCTGCTGTTCGGTGTGGTCGCCAACGTCTCGATCACTCAACTCTTCATGGCAGGGATCGCACCCGGCGCCATGATGGCCATCTCCCTGGTGGTGGCGTGGTGGTGGGTGTCGCGGCGCGATGCCTTCACTCCGGCGCCGAGGACGCCCTGGCCCGATCGCATGCGCGCGCTCGGGCGCGGAGTGTGGGCGATGATGATGCCCGTGATCATCATCGGCGGCCTCAAGATGGGCATCTTCACGCCCACCGAGGCAGCGGTGGTCGCGGCCTTCTACGCGCTCTTCGTCGGTCTCGTGGTGTATCGCGAACTGAACCTGCAATCGATCTACCACTGCCTGCTGATCGCGGCGCGGACCTCGGCCGTGGTGCTGATCCTGGTGGCAATGGCGATGGTGGCGTCCTACATGATCACGATCGCCGACGTCCCCGACCAGATCGGCGCATGGCTCGAACCCTTTGCCGGCAGCCCCGGGATGCTGGTCGCGGCAATGGTGCTGGTCGCCTTCCTGCTCGGCATGGTGCTGGACTTCATCCCGATCATCCTGATCCTGACCCCGGTGTTCATGCCGATCATCCATCAAGCGGGGGTGGATCCGGTCTACTTCGGCGTGGTTTTCATCATGACCGCCGCAATCGGCATGATCACCCCGCCCGTCGGCGTGGTGCTCAACGTGATCGCTTCCATCGGCAAGGTATCCGTGGAGCGTGTGATACGCGGGGTGCTTCCGTTCCTCGTCGCCGAGACCATGATCGTGGTCCTGCTGCTGCTGTTCCCCGCATTCGTCACCGTGCCGGCAGGCTGGTGGCGCTGATTCACCCCACCCCCACTTCCGTTCCAACAGGAGGAGACTCACATGAATACCAAACTCGGATCGGCGCTTCTCGCCGCATCGCTCGCTTGTGGCGCCCTGCTCGCAGGATCCGCCGCCGCGGCGGAAATCACGGCCAAGTTCGCCGTCACCCTGCAGGAGTCCTCGCATCAAGGCCAGGGCGTGGCGAAGTTCGTCGAACTCGTCAAGGAGCGCAGCCAGGGCCGGATCAACATCAGGCCTTATTACAACGCCGCGCTCGGCAACGACGTCCAGGTCACCTCCGCCCTGCAGGGCGGCAGCATCCAGTTCGTCGTGCCCCAGACCACCACGCTCACCGGCATGATCAAGGACTTCGAAGTGCTCGATTATCCCTTCCTGTTCGACAGCGAGAAAGAAGTCGAGGCCGTGCTCGACGGTCCGGTGGGCCAGCGCCTGCTCGACAGCCTGCCGGAAAAGGGCTTGGTGGGCCTGGCGTTCTGGGAGAACGGCTTCTTCAACTTCACCAACTCGCGCCGTCCGATCGCCAAGCTGGAAGATTTCAACGGCCTCAAGCTACGAGCCATCCAGGCCAGGATCTCCCAGGAGTCGATCAAGGTTCTGGGGGCGACTCCTGTACCCCTGGCGGTTCCCGAACTGTACACCGCGCTCGAGACCCGCACGGTGGACGGCCAGGGCACGACTGCGGCGGTGACCGCGGCACTGCGCCTCGACGAGGTCCAGAAGTACCTCTCGCTGACGCGTCACACTTACGGTGCGTTCATTCCGCTCGCCAGCAAGAAGTTCTGGGACAAGCTCTCCGAGGACGACCGGAAGCTGCTGATGCAGGCCGCCGCCGATGCCCGCAGCTACCAGCGCAACGTGGCCCGGGAGCAGGAGCTCAGCGCCATCGCGCAAATGACGGCGAAAGGCCTGGCAGTCAATGAGATCAGCGCCGCGGAGCGTACGCGGATGCGCGAAGCTTCGATGCCGTTGTGGTCCGCCTTCTCGCAGGAAGCCGGCCAGGAAATCTTCGAAGCGGCCCAGGCCGAAATCGCCAAGGTCCGCGACTGAGACGCGGTAGACGCTGCGCGGGGGCAGCGGTTCGCCGATGCCCCCGCACGTGCCCCGGATCTCTAGGCAGGGTGCTCGGCACCCTTTCCCCGGCCAGGTACAGCACCAAGCCGACCCGCTGCATCGGGACAGCGCCTGGGTACCCCTCTCGCTTCGAGAGCCAGGCGCCACCCCCAGCCTGCTGGATTTTCTTCAGCCTTCCTTGCCGTCCACCCGCGCTTTCAGCAGGAACGGCGTATAGCGCCACAGGTAGAGCAGGAAGCCGAGCGCCCACAGCGTGGCGGCGGCGTGGATACCGCCGGTGGCGGCGATGGGGACCGCGGCCACGGTCAGCACGCGGGTCAGCGCCGCAAGCTGCACCAGCGCATAGGCGACGGTTTCGAGCGGCCCGGCCGCCAGCATGCGGCCAGTGTGGCCGAGCGCAGTGCGAGTGATCATGCCGATGATGAGCCCGCCGGTGGCACCGATCGCCAGCGCATGGATGCCGGCGGTGCGCGGCAGCAGGCCGAGCTGCGCCAGGCCGATCAGGGCCAGGCCGATGGGAATCCACATGTAGGACAGATGCAGGATCCACAGCAGCGGCACCTTGCGCGTGGCCCACGGGTTCCAGCCGCCGACGCGCAAGCCTTGGAACACGGCGGCGGCGAAGGACAGCACGGCGGCCCAGGCGCCCGCCCCGGCCGCCCACAGCAGCAGCGCGATACCGGTGGCGATGGCGGCCGCCCAGTCCAGGCGCTTGTCGCGCCACTGCTTGATGCCCTGGATCACGTTGAACGTGAACATCGGAATCACGCGCCCGCCGATGATGGTTTCCAGCACCACGATCAGCCCCAGCGCGAGATGCATCGCCGCCAGCGGGTCGGCGCCGATGACGCCCAGCACCGCGAGGTGGAACACCAGGTTGGCCAGCGCCAGCAGGCCCGGCAGCACGCCGACGAAGTAGTTGCGCTTGCTCTTGGCCCTTACCAGCACCCGCAGCAGCAGCGCCGCGGCCACCGGCAGGAAGGCGAGATCGACCACCGCCACCCACACGCCGCTGCCGAAGGCCATCGCCAGCCGGCCGGCCAGCCACAGCGCGGCCAGCGCCGCGAGCTGGCCGCCGGACGGCGTGTCCAGTCCGGTCCAGTTTCGCCCGGCGGTGAACAGGAAGCCGATGATGACCGCTACCGCAAAGCCGAAGATCATCTCGTGCGCGTGCCACCACATGCCGGGAATCGGCGTCTGCAGCGCACCGGAAAAGACCACCACCCATATCGGCACGGCAATCGCGGCGAAGGCCGCGGCCAGCAGGTAGAAGGGGCGGAAGGCCAGCGCCCACAGCGAGAAGGTGTCGGGCGGGATGCGTTTGGTGGTCGGTTCTTCGAGGGGTATCAGGGCCATGGCTTCATTCTTCGTCAGGGATTACGGGGCACTCAGTGGCTGGTGCCCTCTTCACGTGTGATCTTGTTCCACACATTGTATTTGCCCACCGGCTTTCTCATCGGCAGGCGTTTCACTTCTTCCAGGGTCTGCGCGTCATAGACGATGACCGCGCCCTCGTCTTCCCACAGGCTGGCCAGCGCGTAGCGGCCGTCGCGGGTGAACTCGACGTGCGCCAGGGTCTTGCCCGGTTCGCCGGTGATCTCCTTGACCACTTCCAGCGTCTGCTTGTCGATGACCTGCAGGATGTGCTTGGCCTGCGGGCTCATCATCGAATCGACGAAAGCATAGCGGCTGTTGGCGTGGCTGCGCAGGAAGAAGCCGGGGCCGCGGGTGGGGATGCGCTTGATGACCTCCCAGGTCTTCATGTCGATCACCGTGACTTCGCCCGCCTTCAGGTTGGTGCTCGCCATCACCGTGCGCGGCTTGCCGTCGGTGCCGGTCCACTCCCAGGTGATGCCCGAACCCAGGTGCGGCATGCCGTCCAGCGGCAGGTCGGCGATCTTGCGGCGGATGTCGAGGTTGACCACCTGGCCGACGCCTTCGCGCGAGGCGCCCATCAGTTCGGCGTAGTCCTGGGTGAAGAAGAAATCGTCCAGCACTTCCTGCAGGATGGTGCGGCGCGGGTTCAGGTAGCCGGGGATGAAGCTGCCCTCTTTCTGCGCGTAGTCGTGGATGAAGCCGGTGGGGATGTCTTCCACCGCCTTGGTGTAGCTGATCTCCCACACTTCCGGCACGTCCTTCAGCGCAGCGATGAAGGACTGGCGCGGCGTGGCGTCATACACCGCCGAGACGCGCGAGCTGTGCTTGCCGTCGCGGTCGGTGGCGGCGATGGTCTTGACCAGGTTAAGGTCGCCGTCGAGCAGCACCAGCGTGTTGGGCAGGTAGTTGGCCACCGCCACGTGCTTGCCGTCCGGCGACGCGGCGACGTTGCGGGTGTTGATGCCCGCCCTCACCTCGGCCACCACCTTCAGGTTCCACAGGTCGTACTTGGTGATCCAGCCGTCGCGCGAGCCGAAGAACACGTAGCGTCCGTCGGCGGCGAACTTCGGGCCGCCGTGCAGTGCGAAGCGCGACTGGAAGCGGTGGATGGGTTCGAGCCTGTCGCCGTCGAGCACGCTGACGTGGTGGTCGCCGCCTTCGACGACGAGGAAGACGTTCAGCGGATCGGCATCGAACACCGGCTTGTCGGACAGCGTGGCCGGATCGACGTGCTGGATCCAGGAGGCGCGGATGTCGTCGTCGGTCCAGCGCGGCGGCGGATCGACCGGGCTGTAGATCCAGTCGACCAGCGCGGCGATCTCGTCCTTGCTCAACTGCTCGGCGAAGCCCAGCATCTGCGTCGCGGTGCGCCCTTCGGCGACGATCTTCAGCGCCTCGGGCTTGCGCAGGCGGGACAGGTTGTCCGGCAGCAGCGCCGGCCCCATGCCGCCGAGGCGGTCGGGGGCATGGCAGGCGGCGCAGTGCTGGGCATACAGCGCGGAAACGTCGGGACGGCCCGCGTCGGCTGCATGACCGCTTCCGGCCGCCAGCATCGCGGCACCGAACAGGGTCGCGCTCAACGACGCCTTCATCGCCGGACTGCCCCGGAACGGAAACGCCTCTTCGAAGGACAGCGCCGCTGCCTTGCTGCGGGCGCAGGAATTCTTGCTCATGCCGGCACCTTCGCGATACGCGTCCAGGGTGTGGTGACGACGCGTTCGCCGCCCCCGGCGAAGCCGATCTCGTCGTCGTCCAGATAACAGCCCGGGTCTTCCGCCCACGGGTTGCCGGTGATCTGCGAGGCACGCACGCGCGAGCTGCCGTTGCAGATGTCCAGGTAGCGGCAGCCGCCGCAGCGCCCTTCGAGCACGCGCGGATGCTGCTTCAGGCCGGCCAGCAAGGGATTGTCCAGATCGTTCCAGATCTCGCCGAAGGCGCGCTTGCGCACGTCACCCAGCGGCACGTGCCACCACATCGTGTCCGGATGCACGATGCCGAGGTTGTCGATGTTGGCCACGTTCACGCCGCTGGCGTTGCCGCCCCACTGGCGCAGCTTGGCCTCGATGTGCGAGGCACGATCGGGGAAGCGGCGCTGCACCCACTGCAGCAGGAAAGGCCCGTCGGCATCGTTGTTGCCGGTGACGAAGTCCTTCTCGATGCCGCGCCGGTGCAGGTCCAGGCAGGTCTCGAACAGCAGCTCCATCGCCTCGCGCGTGGTGCGGTGGCGGGCGTCGCCGGCGCGGTTCTTGTTGCCGCGGCCGGCATAGTTGAGATGCGAGAAATAGAACTTGTCGATGCCTTCGTCTTCGACCAGCTTCAGCAACGCCGGCAGATCGTGGGCATTGCCTTCGGTCATGGTGTAGCGCACGCCGACCTTGATGCCGCGCTCCAGACACAGCCGGATGCCGTCCATCGAGGCCGCGAAAGCGCCCTGCTTGCGGCGGAAATGGTCGTGCGTGGCGCCGATGCCGTCCAGACTGACGCCGACGTAGTCGAAGCCGATGCCGTCGATCGCATCGATGTTGGAGGCGTCGATCAGCGTGCCGTTGGACGACAGCGCGGTGTAGAAGCCCATCGCCTTGGCGCGGCGGGCGATGTCGAAGATGTCCGGCCGCAGCAGCGGCTCGCCGCCCGACAGGATCAGCACCGGCACCCGCGCTGCCTTCAGGTCGTCCATGACCTTGAACACCTCGGCGGTGTTCAGCTCGCCGGGGAAATCCTTGTCGGCCGAAATCGAGTAGCAGTGCTCACAGGTCAGGTTGCAGCGCCGGATCAGGTTCCAGATGACCACCGGACCGGGCGGATTGCGGCGCGGGCCGACCGGCGTGGGTTGATCGAGTTCGCGGATGAAGTTGGCGATACGGAACATGAGGGCTCTCCTGTGTGGAGCCCATTAGAGCCGAGCGCTCGGCGGGGGAAAATGATGCGGGTCAAGGCTTGGCCATCGACCCGGCAAGCAAGAATATCGTTCGGGCCGAGCCGGCCCAAACCCGATTGGCGTCTTGCATCGCGTCATGCTTGGTTCCACCCATTCTCCTCACTCCCGGCAACCAAGAATCACGTGGACGAAATGCGGCGTTTGGCGCTAAGGTCTTGCCCGTTCCGAAAACCGGTGAAGGCCGGAGCCATCCATCGATATCGAGGCCCCATGAACACTCCTACCCGCGCAGCCGGCTCCGACCAGACCCTGCAGACCTTGTTGGAAGATGCGCTGGACAGCGCCGTAGGCGTCATTCTCGAGTCGAACGACTTCCCTGCCCTACTGACCCACCTGCAGCAAGCCCTGCATCGGC
The DNA here is from genome assembly GCF_048398245.1 of Thauera butanivorans. Lineage (NCBI taxonomy): Bacteria > Pseudomonadati > Pseudomonadota > Betaproteobacteria > Rhodocyclales > Zoogloeaceae > Thauera > Thauera butanivorans. The sequence continues at coordinate 2,320,298 of NZ_CP183038.1, read as the reverse complement.
TGGCTGCGGCCATCATCGCTCAGGCAGGCGTACCGAGCACGAAAGCCGATCTGGATCGTACCGCTCGCGGCCTGGCCACCCAGATCGCCTACGACCTCTGGAATGCGACCCCGATCCCGGACAAGCACTTCCACCCGCGGAAACTGGCTCGCCCCGAGCGCAACACACCTTGCCCCTGCGGCTCGCAGCGCAAATACAAGCAATGCTGCGGCGCCGGCGATCATGCCGGTATGAACCTGATGCTCCCGCCCGAAGAAATGCTGGCACGCGTGCTCGAGCACCTGCCAAAATCCCGCCTGGCTGAAGTTGCCGCGCTCGGTGCCCCACCTCAGCATCTCGCCTTCGTTGCCGATCACTGGTTTCACGCAGGTCGCTTCAGCGACGTACTCAGCTTGCTCGGCCCCCTTTTCGCCGACGTCAGCAAGCTCGACGAACGCGCCGAAGATGCCTTCACCGTTCTCATGAACTGCTACCTGGAACTCCAGCAGGATGAGGCACGGCAAGACTTGGTCGCACGGCTGAAGACATCACCGGACCGCCAACTGCGCAGCGCTGCGCTGCAGCGCGAGGCAACCCTCTGCTCCGACCGCGGTGACCGCCAGGGCGCCTGGCGGGCGTTCAACGAGGCCCAACGTCTCACCCCGAACGACAGCTCCTTGCCGCACCTCGAAGTGCTGCTGCTGCTGGCTGAAGGCCGGGACGCCGACGCATGCGCCCGGGTCGAATACTGGACGGCCAAACTGGCTCGGGATCCGGAACAGGACAACCGGCATCTGATCGAGAGCTTGCATGCCTTGCTGGCAAATCGCCTCGACGACCCACTCGCTGATCTTCCCCAGGACTATCCGCAACGCCGGTTGTTGCTGCACATCGCGCTGGAAGGCATCGATCCGCCGATATGGCGCCGCGTCGAAGTGGAGAACACGCTGACTTTCGAAGCGCTCCATCACGTGATCCAGTGCGCCATGGGCTGGGAAGATGCGCACCTGCACGAATTCAAGGTCGGCGATCACCGCATCAGTACCAGCGGAGACCACGGCCTCCCCTTCAGCGACACACTGCCCGGCGAGCATGTCGAACTCGGCCAAGTGATCGGCCGCCGCAGAAGCTTCACCTACATCTACGACTTCGGCGATGCGTGGCACCATCACATCACGATCGAGAAGCGGCTGCCGAGCGCCCCCCTGCACAAACCGGCCGCACTGCTCGAAGGCGGGCGGGCATGCCCGCCTGAAGATTGCGGCGGCGTTCATGGCTACTATCGCATCCTCGACGCCAAGCGCACGCCTCGCCGGGCAGAGAGCCGTGAAGTGCTCGAGTGGCTCGGCCCCTACCGGCCTGAGGTCTTCAAGCTTGCGGAACACCAGAAGCAGGTCTCGTCGCTGTTCAAGCTGATTCGCTGATCTCCGCTGGGGACTGGCGCCCCCAGCCGCTACCCGCCAGATGCCATCAGCAATTGCCGCGCCTTTCCTCAGGCTTGCTCGAGGATGTCAGCGATCGCCTTGCCCATCACCGTCGTATCCGCATTACCGCCCAGGTCCGGCGTGCGCGGGCCGTGCTCCAGCACCTGCTCGATCGCGCGCAGCAGTTCCTGCGCCGCCGCCGCGCAGGCGGGCTGGCGTTCGCCGAGGAATTCGAGCATCAGCGCCGCCGACCAGATCATGCCGACCGGGTTGGCGATGTTGCGGCCGTAGATGTCCGGCGCGGAACCGTGCACCGGCTCGAACAGCGAGGGGAAACGGCGCTCGGGGTTGAGGTTGGCCGACGGCGCGATGCCGATGGTGCCGGTGCAGGCGGGCCCGAGGTCGGACAGGATGTCGCCGAACAGGTTGGACGCCACCACCACGTCGAAGCGCTCCGGCGACAGCACGAAGCGCGCCGACAGGATGTCGATGTGGTACTTGTCCCAGCGCACGTCGGGGTGGGCCGCGGCGACGGTTTCCAGGCGCTCGTCCCAGTACGGCATGCTGATCGCGATGCCGTTCGACTTGGTTGCCGAAGTCAGGTGCTTGCGCTCGCGCCGGGCGGCGAGCTGGAAGGCGAATTCCAGCACGCGGTCGACGCCGTGGCGCGAGAAGACCGATTCCTGGATGACGATCTCGCGCTCGGTGCCGCCGTAGATGCGGCCGCCGAGGTCGGTGTATTCGCCTTCGGTGTTCTCGCGCACGACCATGAAGTCGATGTCGCCCGGCTTCTTGCCGGCCAGCGGGCACGGCACGCCCGGCATCAGCCGCACCGGGCGGAGGTTGATGTACTGGTCGAACTCGCGGCGGAACTTCAGCAATGAGCCCCACAGCGAGACGTGGTCCGGCACCACGTCGGGCCAGCCGACGGCGCCGAACAGGATCGCGTCGAAGCCCTTCAGGCGCTCGAACCAGTCCGGCGGCAGCATGTCGCCGTGCTGCCGGTAGTACTCGGCGCAGGCCCAGTCGAAATGCTCGAACGCCAGTTCGAGGCCGTGGCGCTGGCACAGCACGTCCAGCGCGCGCATCGCTTCGGGCATCACTTCCTTGCCGATTCCGTCCCCCGGAATGACGGCGATCTTGAGTGCGGACATTTTTTCTTCCTTGTCGAGAGGTTCAGCAGCGCTCGCGCTGCCAGGTGAATGCTTGTCGCAATGCCTCGGGCGCCCTCATGCCCCCGGCCAGGGCGACCGCCAGCCGGATGCGGGCCTTGCGTGCCGAAAGATGGGCCACGGCGAGCGCGCCCGCCTGTTCGAGTTCGTGCAGCGAACCCGCGAACTGGTAGCTCTGATGGGTGGCGCCGTGCAGCGTGCTGCTGCACACGAGCACCGCCAGGCCGCCGGCGATGGCCTCGCGCAGTACCGGCATCCATTCCGGCGGCACATGGCCGCGCCCCACGCCATCGAGCACCAGCCCTGCCGGGCCGCTGGCGACCACGGCCGCCAGCATGGCGGCGGCCGCGCCGCCATAGGCCGGGACGATGTCCACCCTGGGCAGCGGCGCTTCGTGGCCCAGGCGCGGCTGGCGCGCCGGATACTGCAGCAGCGCGACGCGGCCGTTGTCGATGAAGCCCAGGCAGCCCAGGCCGGGCGCATCGAAGCCATCGAGCCGGAAGCTGCTCACCTTGCGCACGAAGCTTGCGCCGTAGAGCGACTCGTTGAAGGCGACCAGCACGCCCAGGCCGCGGCAGGCATCGTCGGCCGCGGCCTCGATCGCGCGCCGGAGGTTGATGTAGGCATCGCTACCCAATGCATGCGGCACGCGCTGGGCGCCGGTCACCACCACCGGCGCCCGGCTCGTGTCGAGCACGCATTCCAGGTAGTAGGCGGTGTCCTCCAGGGTGTCGGTGCCGTGGGTGACGACGATGCCGTCGGCCTTCCCCGAGGCCATCAGCGCGGCGCACTCGCGGGCGATCAGGGCCCAGTCGCCGGCGTCGATCGCATTGCTCGGCTTCTGCAACACCGAATGCACTTCGAGCCGGATCTCGCTGCCCAGGGCCAGCGCCTGCACCAGCGCCTCGCCGGGCAGTGCGCCGGAAATGTCGCGCCCGTCCTGGCCCGGCGCGCTGGCGATGGTGCCGCCGGTCGATAGCAGATGGATGGTTTTCATCGCCGTCCTCAATACAGGGTGTTGGGCAGCAGCATGCTGATCGTCGGGATGTAGGTCACCAGCAGCAGCGCGATCAGCATCAGGGCGATGGTGGGCATCGCCGCGCGGAAGATCTCGTACAGCGTCATCCTGGCGATGCCCATGGCGACGAACAGGTTCAGGCCCACCGGCGGCGTCAGCATGCCCACCGAGAGGTTGACCAGGGTGATGATGCCGAAATGCACCGCATCGACGCCCACTTGCGCGGCGATCGGCTGCATCAGCGGTGCCAGGATGATGATCGCGGAGGCGCTGTCGAGGAAGCAGCCGGCGACCAGCATGATCACGTTGAACAGCAGCATGATCAGCAGCGGCGAATCGGTGCTCGACAGCACCTGGGTGGCGATCTGGGTCGGCGTGCCTGTCGAGGCCAGGAGCCAGGAGAAAGCCGATGCGCCCGCGGTGATCAGCAGCAGCGTGCCCGACAGCAGGCCGGTGTTGCGCAGGATCTCGAGCAGGCTGCGCAGGCCGATGTTGCGATAGATCACCGCGCCGACGAACCAACCGTACAGGCATGCGCTCGCCGCCGATTCGGTCGGCGTGAATACGCCGCTGTAGATGCCGCCGAGCAGGATCACCGGCAGGCCCAGGCCCCAGGCCGCGCGCCCGAAGCCATGGCCGATCTGGCGCAGCGTCGGGAAAGGGTCGCGCGGATATTTGCGCAGGATCGAATACCAGGTGGTATAGCCGATCAGCAGGCTGCCGATCAGCAGCGCGGGCAGCAGGCCGCCCGCGAACAGCTTGCCCACCGAGGTGCCGGTGACCGAACCGTAGATGATCAGCGCGATGCTCGGCGGCACGATCGGGCCGAGCGTGCCGGCGGTGGCGATGAGGCCGATGGCGAAATACTTGTCGTAGCCCGCCTTGACCATCGCAGGGTACATGATCGTGCCGATGGCGATCACCGTCGCCGGGCTGGAGCCCGAGATCGAGCCGAAGAACAGGCAGGCCAGCACCGTGGCCGCCGCCAGCCCGCCGGGCAGCCAGCCGATGAGCACCTTGGCCAGTTCGATCAGGCGGTCCGACAGCCCGCCGATGCGCATCAGCTCGGCCGCGAGGATGAAGAACGGAATGGACATCAGGGAGAAGTTGTTCATCCCCGAGAACATCCGCATCGGCACCACCAGCGCGTCGATACCGCCGGAAACGTTCAGCACCGTGGTGACGGCAAACGCCAGGGCGGCGAAGATCGGCAGGCCGAACAGCAGCAGGGCGAAGAAAATCGGAATCAGGGCGGAAATCATGATTCGGCGCTCCTCAGGTCGTCGGGCTGATCGAAGCCAGCAGCGGCCGATAGTCCCGCCCGCCCCACAGCGTCCGCAGGATCAGCAGATAGCGCAGGGTCATGAACGCACCGGCGATCGGAATCGGCAGATAGACGTAGGCCACCGGAATCTGCATGGCCGGCGACAACTGCCCCATGTTCAGCGTGTTGATGAACAACCGGCCGCCGTAATGGATCAGCGACACGGCGAACAGCAGGCCGAGTACCGCGGCCACGTATTTCAGCACCCGCGTGAGCCGGGGACCGGCAAAAGCGTAGAGCATCTCCACCGAGATGTGGGCGGCATATCTCACACCCATGCTGGCGGCGAGAAAGCTCATCGTGATCAGCGAATACAGGATGAGTTCCTCCGACCAGTACAGGGAATTGTTGAAGACATACCGCGCCGCGACCTGGACGATGGCGACGATGGTGGCGACCAGCATCAGGACCACCATCATCACGTTCTCGACCCAGTCGATGCATTTGTTGAGCGCTTCGAGCATTGCCGTCCCCTCTCACGATTCCAGGATCAGTTGCCGGCCGCGGCCTTGACCGCCTTCTCCAGCAGGGCCGGCGTCACCCGGTTTTCGAACTGCTTGTAGATCGGCTGCGACTTCTCGATGAAGGCGGCGCGCCCTTCCGGGGTCAGCTCGCGGATCTCGATCTTGTCCTTGATCTCGGCGACGATCCGCGCCTCGTCGTCGTCGGTGAGCTGGCGCCCATGGTCGCGGCCCGCATCGAAGGCATCGCGCATGACCTGCTTCAGATCGTCCGGCAGCGAGTTCCAGGCGGCCTTGTTCATCACCGCGACATAGGTGTGGTAGGCATGGCCGGTCAGCGTCATGTACTTCTGCACTTCGTGGAAGCGCATCGAGTAGATGTTGGCGAGCGGGTTCTCCTGGCCTTCGACGACGCCCTGCTGCAAGCCGTTGTAGACCTCGGTGAAGGCCATCGCGGTCGGGTTGGCGCCGAAGGCACGGTAGGTGGCGAGGATCGCCGGCGCCTGCAGGGTGCGCATCTTGATGTTCTTGAGATCGTCCGGCCCGGTGATCGGACGGACGTTGTTGGTCATGTGGCGGAAGCCCGCGCCCCAGAAATTCACCCCGTACAGGTTGCTCTTGTCGAGCGTGTCGAGCAGTTCGCGACCGACTTCACCGTCCAGCACGCGCTTCATCGACGCGGTGTTGGGGAGCAGGAAAGGCAGGTCGAACAGGTACATCTTCGGCTCGAAGTTGGCCAAGTTGCCGGTCGGCGGAATCGCGATGTGCACCAGCCCCATCTGGGTCTGCTCGATGATCTCGACGTCACCGCCCAGTTGCGCCGCGGGACGGATGTTGATCGCGATCCGCCCGTTCGAGTTGCGCTCGACCTCCTCCTTGAACTTCACCGCGGCCTTGGCGTTGGGCGTGCTTTCGACCAGTACGTGGGCGAAAGTGAAATTGAACTCCGCAGCATGCGCCGCACCGGCGAACAGTGCACCGACGACGGACGCGGCAACGATCTTCTTCCAGCCTTTCTTGTTGGCAAACATGAGAGTCTCCTCCTTGATGAACATACAGACACACACTAAAACCGGTGGAACGCGGCAGGGCCGCTCAGGCAAGGGCCGGCGCATGGCCGAGGATTTCCGGCCCGCGGCCGATCCTCGCCTCGACCGCCAGGCCGATGCCGATCAGGCGCGCCTCGGTCATCGGCGCCCCCATCAGTTGCAGGCCGACCGGCATCCGCCGGGCATCGAGACCGACCGGCAGGGTCAGCGCGCACCAGCCGAACAGATTGCCGATCACGGTATTGCGCAGCGCCATCATGTTGGCCCGCGCATAGGCGGCACCGTCGGCAAGGCCGTCCAGCAGCGGCGGCGTGATGGCGACGGTCGGCGCCAGCAGCGCATCGACGTCGGCAAACACGGCGGTCGCCCGCTGCGCGCAGGCCTGCAGCACCTGCCTGCGGCGCAGGTATTCGACCGAGGACACCTGCTCCGCAGCGGCGACGCGGGCACGCACGACCGGATCGAGGCGGGCGATCCTGGCCGGGAATTCCATGTTCATGAACGCGGCAAGCTCGGAGGCCGCCAGTCCGCCCTGGCGGAAGATTTCGTAGACGTCGTCACAGTGCGGCACCCGCACCGGGACGATGCGCGCTCCCGCGCCCGCCAGAAGCTCAATGGCGGCGGAAACGCTCTCGCCGATGCCGGGGTCGAGCCCGTCCCAGAAGAAATTGTCGGCCACGCCCAGGCGCAGGCCGTTCAGCGACGGCATGGCGCAGGCAGGCCGGCGGCGGCCGAGCAGAGCGTCGACGGCGGCAAAGGCGAAGGCCATGTCCTCCACGCTGCGGGTCAGCAGGCCCGCGGTGTCCAGCGACGGCGACAGCGGCACGATGCCTTCGAGCGGCCAGCGGCCATGCGTGGTCTTAAGTCCGACCTGCCCGGTCATCGAGGCCGGCACCCGCACCGATCCGGCGGTATCGGTGCCAAGGGCGACGAGCGCACTGCCCTGCGCCAGCGAAACCCCGGCGCCCGAGCTGGAGCCACCGGGCGTCCGGTGCCCATCGGCACTCCAGGGGTTGAACGGCGTTCCCCAGTGCGCATTGACGCCGAGTCCGCCGAAAGCGAATTCGACGGTATGCGTCTTGCCCATCACGATGCCGAACTGGCGCAGCACCGCGCCCGCCACCGGGCCGGCCGCCTCCCACGCGGCAGGCAACGCCTGGTCGGTGCCGGCGAACACCGGCATGCCCGGCACACCGTAGAGATCCTTCACCGACACGGGCAAGCCCATCAGCGGACCGAAATCCATCCCGCTGTCGAACAGCTTGTCGACGGACTGGGCAAGCAGGCGCGCGGCATCGCCGTTCCAGGTCTTCCAGGCATTCAGCAGCGGCTCGCTGCGCCGATGGGCGTCGCGGCAGCGATCGACGATTTCGACCGCGCTGAACCTGCGGCTGCGGAGCCCGCGGGCAAGTTCGGCAAGCGAGAGACCGGTCGCGTTCAAGCTCTTCCCCTTCCTTTGCGTCGTTCGATGGATCGATAAGTTCAATTCATCGTACGATCCGGGGCAGGGCCGAACAAGCAACCGAAGTTGAAAACAGTTTTTACGGATCATGAACAACAAGTTCTCTATCGAAGACCTGCAGGTGTTCTGCGAAGTGGTGCGGACACTGAATTTCTCGCAGGCGGCGCAGCGTCTCGGCGCCTCGCCGGCCTACGTCACGAAGCGCATCCAGACCCTGGAAACCCAGCTCGAATGCAAGCTTTTCCACCGCTCGACACGCCATGTGTCCCTGACCGAACAGGGCGAGCAGGTGTATGAGCTGGGGCGCAGGATCCTCGACAACGTCATCGAGCTGCACGAGGAACTCGGCGTCAAGCGCAACGAGCCGCGCGGCGTGCTGAGGGTATCCACCAGCTTCGGCTTCGGCCGCCGGGTGGTGGGCGAAAGCCTGGCCGAGTTCTCGCGCAAATACCCCGAAATCCAGGTCCGGCTGGACGTGCTGGACCACCTGCTCGATCTGGCGCAGAACAAGATCGACCTCGACATCCGCATAGGCGACGTCATCTCGCCGCACTACATCGCCAAGCGCCTGGCACGCAACCACCGGGTGCTGTGCGCCTCGCCCTCATACATCGAGAAGCACGGCGCACCGCCGGACCTGGGCACGCTGATGCAGCACAACTGCCTGATCATCAAGGAGCGCGACCATCCGGTCGGCCTGTGGAAACTGACGCGGCGCGGCCGCAACTACAACGTCAAGGTGCGCGGCCCGCTGGTCACCAACAACGGCGAGATCGCCGTCGCCTGGGCGGTTCGCGGGCATGGCATCACGCTGCGCTCGATCTGGGACGTACGCAGCCACCTGCAGACCGGCGCACTGGTGACGGTACTGCCCGAATACACCCAGGAAGCCAACATCTGGGCCGTCTATCCCGAGCGCCTGAGCTCATCGGCGAAGATCAAGCTCTGCGTCAAGCACATGGAAGAATATTTCCAGCGCTGGGAACAGGAACAGACCGTCCCGTAGCAGGAGCGCTTCGCCCCCGATCGGCGGAGCGCCCCCGCCATTTCCGCCACCCTCGCTATACTCTCGCCACACTTTCACCCAAAAGGGGAGACCCTCGCATGAAGCTCGAAACCATCGCCGTGCATGGCGGCTATTCGCCGGAACCCACGACCAAGGCCGTCGCGGTGCCGATCTACCAGACCACGTCCTATGCCTTCGACGACACTCAGCACGGCGCGGACCTGTTCGACCTCAAGGTGGCGGGCAACATCTACACCCGCATCACCAACCCGACCAACGCGGTGCTCGAGCAGCGCGTGGCCGAGCTGGAAGGCGGCATCGGCGCGCTGGCGGTGGCTTCGGGCATGTCGGCGATCACCTATGCCATCCAGACCATCGCCGAGGCCGGCGACAACATCGTCTCGGCGACGGCGCTGTACGGCGGCACCTACAACCTGTTCGCCCACACCCTGCCCCAGTTCGGCATCGAAGTGCGCTTCGCCGACTCCGGCGACCCCGACAGCTTCGCCGGGCTGATCGACGCACGCACCAAGGCGATCTACTGCGAATCCGTCGGCAACCCGCTGGGCAACATCACCGACATCGGCCGCCTGGCCGAGATCGCGCACGAGGCCGGCGTGCCGCTGATCGTGGACAACACCGTGCCCTCGCCCTACCTGTGCCGCCCCTTCGAGCACGGCGCCGACATCGTGGTGCACGCGCTGACCAAGTACCTGGGCGGCCACGGCAACTCGCTCGGCGGCGTGATCGTCGATTCCGGCAAGTTCCCGTGGGCCGAGCACAAGGTGCGCTTCCGCCGCCTGAACGAGCCGGAAGTGTCCTACCACGGCGTGGTCTATACCGAGGCGCTCGGCCCGGCGGCCTTCATCGGCCGTGCCCGGACGGTGCCGCTGCGCAACACCGGCGCGGCGCTGTCGCCGTTCAACACCTTCCTGATCCTGCAAGGCATCGAGACCCTGGCGCTGCGCATGGACCGCATCTGCGACAACGCCGTGAAGGTGGCGCAGTACCTGAAGGGCCACGCCAAGGTGGAATGGGTGAACTACGCCGGCCTGCCCGACCACCCCGACCACGGCCTGGTGCAGAAGTACATGGGCGGCCGCGCCTCGGGCATCCTGTCCTTCGGCGTAAAGGGGAACGGAAACAGGGGCGGCATCGAAGGCGGCACCCGCTTCCAGGATGCGCTGAAGCTGTTCACCCGCCTGGTCAATATCGGCGACGCCAAATCGCTCGCCTGCCACCCGGCCTCCACCACCCATCGCCAACTGTCGCCGGAAGAACTGGCCAAGGCCGGCGTGACGCCCGACATGGTGCGGCTGTCGATCGGCATCGAGCACATCGACGATCTCATCGCCGACCTGGAGCAGGCGCTCGCCGCCGTCTGACCGAAAGCGCCGCCACCCCCCGGCGGCGCGTCCACACCCGGCGCCCTTCGGGGCGCCGGCCTGAAGGCTCCCGAAAAAAATGCTCGCAGTCCTGCAGCGCGTCTCCGAAGCGCGCGTCGTCGTCGATGGCGAAACCATCGGCGAAATCGGCCCCGGCCTGCTCGCGCTGGTCTGCGCCGAGCGCGGCGACACGCCGGCCGAAGCCGACAAACTGCTCGCCAGGATCCTGAAGCTGCGCATCTTCGCCGACGAGGCCGGCAGGATGAACCGCTCGCTGCAGGACGTCGCCGGCGGTCTGCTGGTGGTCAGCCAATTCACGCTGGCGGCGGACACCGGCGGCGGTAACCGCCCGAGTTTCAGCAAGGCCGCCGATCCGTGCACCGGCGAGGCGCTGTACGAACACTTCGTCGCCAGCGCGCGCGCCGCACATCCAGTAGTGCAGACCGGCCGCTTCGCCGCCGACATGAAAGTCCAGTTGATCAACGACGGGCCGGTGACGATTCCGTTGCGGATCGCTCCCGCGTCCTGAGCGGCAGCATGAGAACCCGCGCCAAACCTGACATCCGCGCCTTACCCTTCCCTGCCTCGCCCGGAGGAACACAGCTCGATATGCACGATCTCCAACGCTTCCCCCTCTTCGCCGGCGCCCTGCTCGCCGCGCTCGGTGTCGCCCTGGGCGCATTCGGCGCGCACGGCCTGCGCAGCCTGCTCGACGCCAATGCGCTGGCCTGGTGGCAGACGGCGGTGCAATATCAGATGTGGCATGCGGTCGGCCTGGTCGCGCTGGGAGCGGCCCGGCTGCCGCGCAGCCTGCTGCCTGCCGCATTGCTGGCGGCGGGCACGGTGATCTTCGCCGGTACGCTGTACCTGATGGCGCTGGGCGGGCCGCGCTGGCTCGGGGCGGTGACGCCGGTCGGCGGCAGCCTGATGATCCTGGGCTGGGTCGTGCTCGCCTGGCAGGCGCTTCGCACGGGCAAGCACCGGTCCTGAATCCGGCCTCCGCACCGCCGTCGTCAGCGTCCCCGCTCCGATGGCGGGCAGGTTCCGAAGCAGCGGTCCCAGAAATCCGTCAGCGTGCCGAAGGCCAGGCCTTCGTCCCTGAAGTGGTGCCAGGCGTGGTGATCACGCAGATACGGCAACCAATGGCCGGACACCTCATGTGCATGCAGCCGCTGATGGACGCTTTCCTGCAGGATGTCGCCCAGCAACAGACCGGCCGAAAACGGTGCCGCCAGACTGTCCGGCCCCAGCACCATCAGCGGCAGGCCGAGCATGGCCAGCACCAGCATCAGGCTGAACGCGACCGGCACCCGCAGCGGCGCCAGCGGATCGCGGTGATGTTGAAGGTGCCACGCGGCAAAGGGCTCGACGCCGTGCATGAAGAAGCGGTGCAGCAGGTATTCGACCAGCGTCCAGGCAGCCAGCCCGGCAAGCAGTGCCAGCATCGGCGCCCAGGCGCCGGCCGCCTGCGGCCACGTCAGCCAGGCGACGCCCAGACCGAGTGCCGGCAACGCCAGCGAGGCGGGAAAAGGCAGCGCCACGCGAATCCACCACGGCTCAGCCATCGCTCTCTCCCTCCGGCAGCAGTTCCCAGGCGTAGAGCACGCCCGACTCGTTGAAGCCCTTGCCGGTCTCGGTGTCATGCCACCAGGCAAGGCCACGGCCATCGCGGCCATCGAAGCGCCAGGCGCGGATTTCGCCGCTGCACAGGCGCACCGGATAGACCCGCCCCACTTCCAGCTCCATATCGCTTCCTCCTGCGTGCTCCTCTTCGCATCATAGGCCCGGCGGCGCATCCACGCGCCATTCCGGCGGCAGTTCCCGTGCATTCTTCGACCGCCGTCCCTGGCCGTGGTGCCGTCTTGCAAATACAGTACTAATTTAGTACAGTTTAAACACGCTAGACAGCAAGGCCACCCCGGAGGCCCTTCATCATGCTACGGATCAGCAAGCTCACCGACTACGGAACCTTGATCGCGACCCACATGGCGGCGACGCCGACGCAGGTCGTCAGCACCACCGAACTGGCCGACGCCCTCGGCCTCGGCCTGGCCACCGTCAGCAAGGTCCTGAAGGCGCTGGGGCGGCACGGACTGGTGGTCAGCCAGCGCGGCACGCGCGGCGGCTACCTGCTGTCGCGGCCGCCCGAACGGATCAGCATCGCCGACATCGTCGATGCGCTGGAAGAACAGCCTTTCGGACTGACCGAATGCAGCGCCGGCAGCGGCACCTGCACGCTGGAAACGGGCTGTCGCATCCGCGACGGCTGGCTGCGCATCAACACCGTGGTCCGCGAAGCCCTGCAGGGCGTGAGCATCGCCGAGATGACGCCACCCCCCAGGTTTGCCGACGCCTCTTCCCCAGCCGCCCAGCGCATGCGCGGCCCCAGCCGCCTGGCACGCCACCCGGGCTGAACGACAGGAGAAACCGAGATGAACGCCCCGACCTCTGCCACCCCCTCCCCAGTGACCTCCCCAGCCCCCCCCAAGAGCGCCTCTGCCGCCACGCGCGGCGACGCCCTCGGCGCCTTCCTGGAACAGGACTACACCGCCGGCTTCGAGACCCGGCTCGAAACCGATACCGTGCCCAAGGGCTTGTCCGAGGACGTCATCCGCATGATCTCGGCACGCAAGGGCGAGCCGGACTGGCTGCTCGACTGGCGGCTGGAGGCCTATCGCCGCTGGCTGACGATGGCGCCACCGACCTGGGCCGCGGTGAGCTTCCCGCCGGTCGATTTCCAGGACATCGTCTATTACTCCGCGCCGAAGTCGAAGAAGGACGGCCCGAAGAGCCTGGACGAAGTCGATCCCGAACTGCTGCGCACTTTCGAGAAGCTCGGCGTGCCGCTGCACGAGCGCGCACGGCTGGCGGGCGTGGCGGTGGATGCGGTGTTCGACTCCGTATCGGTCGCCACCACCTTCCAGAAGGAACTGGGCGAACACGGCATCGTCTTCTGCTCCTTCTCCGAGGCGGTGAAGAAGCACCCTGAACTGGTGCGGCAATACCTCGGCACCGTGGTGCCGCCGGGCGACAACTTCTATGCCGCGCTCAATTCGGCAGTGTTCTCGGACGGCTCCTTCGTCTTCATCCCCAAGGGCGTCAAGTGCCCGATGGAGCTGTCCACCTACTTCCGCATCAATGCGCGCGACACCGGCCAGTTCGAGCGCACGCTGATCATCGCCGAGGAAGGCGCGTCGGTCAGCTATCTGGAAGGCTGTACCGCGCCGATGCGCGACGAGAACCAGCTCCATGCCGCGGTGGTGGAGCTGATCGCGCTCGACGACGCCAAGATCAAGTACTCCACCGTGCAGAACTGGTACCCCGGCGACAAGGACGGCAAGGGCGGCATCTACAACTTCGTCACCAAGCGCGGCGACTGCCGCGGTGCCCGCTCGCACATTTCCTGGACCCAGGTCGAGACCGGCTCGGCGATCACCTGGAAATACCCGAGCGTGATCCTGCGCGGCGACGATTCGGTGGGCGATTTCCATTCGGTGGCGCTGACCAACAACCTGCAGCAGGCCGACACCGGCACCAAGATGATCCACATGGGCCGCAACACCCGCAGCACCATCCTCTCGAAGGGCATCTCGGCCGGCCGCGGCAGCAACACCTTCCGCGGCCTGGTGCGGGTCACGCCCAGGGCCGAAGGCGCGCGCAACTACACCCAGTGCGATTCGCTGCTGATTGGCGACCGCTGCGCGGCGCACACCTTCCCCACCATCGAGGCGCGCAACCCGACCGCCCATGTCGAGCACGAGGCCACCACCTCGCGCATCGGCGAAGACCAGTTGTTCTACGCGATGCAGCGCGGCATCAGCGCCGAGGATGCGGTATCGATGATCGTCAATGGCTTCTGCCGCGAGGTGTTCAAGGAATTGCCGATGGAGTTCGCGGTGGAAGCGCAGAAATTGCTGGGCGTGAGCCTCGAAGGCAGCGTCGGCTGAGTGAAACAGGGAGAAATGACATGCTGAAGATCGACAACCTGCACGCCGCGGTGGATGGCAAGGCCATCCTGAACGGCCTGGATCTCGAAGTGAAAGACGGCGAGGTGCACGCCATCATGGGCCCCAACGGTTCGGGCAAGAGCACGCTGGCCCAGGTGCTGGCCGGGCGCGACACTTTCGAAGTCACCGCCGGCAGCGTCGATTGGGACGGCACCGATCTGCTCTCACAGCCCGCCGAGGAACGCGCCCGCGCCGGGCTGTTCCTCGCCTTCCAGTACCCGGTCGAGATCCCCGGCGTCTCCAACGCCTATTTCCTGAAGGCGGCGGTCAATGCCATCCGCCGCCATCGCGGCCTGCCCGAATACGACGCGATGGACTTCCTGTCGCGGGTCAAGGCCGAGATGAAGGCCGTCGGAATGCGCGAGGAATTCCTCTACCGCTCGGTGAATGAAGGCTTTTCCGGCGGCGAGAAGAAGCGCAACGAAGTGCTGCAGATGGCGCTGCTGGAACCGAAGCTGGCGGTGCTGGACGAGACCGACTCGGGCCTGGACATCGACGCGCTGAAAGTGGTCGCCGAAGGCGTCAACCGCCTGCGCTCGCCCGAGCGCTCGATGATCGTCATCACCCACTACCAGCGCCTGCTCGACTACATCGTGCCCGACCGGGTGCACGTGCTGTCGAAAGGCCGCATCGTGCGCTCCGGCGGACGTGAACTGGCGCTGGAACTGGAACAGCACGGCTACGGCTGGATCGAAAGCGGAGCCGGCGCCGCGCAAGCCGCCGCGGGCGCGGCCGGAGGCTGAACCATGAATACCATCGATACCTGGGTCGCACGCCACCGCGAGCGCGCCGCCACGCTGCCGGGCGCCGCGCTGCCCTGGCTGACCGGCCGCCGCCGCGACGCGATCGACAGCTTTGCCGCCGCCGGCTGGCCGACCAGCCGGCTCGAAGCCTGGCGCCACACCTCGCTCGCCTTCCTCGACCAGCACCCGCTGGCGGCGCCGGAGGACGCGCCGCATCCAGCCACCACGCTGGCGGCGCTGCGCGCCGATTTCGACGACGGCGGCCACTGGCTGGTATTCGTCGACGGGCATTTCGAGCCGACACTGTCGGTGAGGCCGCCGCTGCCGGCGGGCGTCACGATCAGCGCCCTGTCCGAAGCCCTGGTCCGCCGGCCCGAGGCGGTCGAAGCCGCTTTCGGCAGCGCCGCAGGGGATGACACTGCCGTCGTGAGCAGCCCGTACGCGCTCAACCTCGCGCTGTGCAGCGACGGCGCCTTCGTCCATCTGGCACCCGGCACGGCGCTGGAGCAGCCGCTGCATCTGGTCTTCATCGGCGCCACCGGCGCGGCCGACAGCCACGTGCGCAACCTGATCTTGGCCGAAGCCAATGCCGAGGCCAATATCGTCGAACATCATCTCGGCGGCGGCGCCACGCTCGGCACCGTGGTCACCCGCGTGCAGGCAGCGCAGGATGCGCGCATCAGCCACATCAAGCTGCAGCAGCAGGACGAACAGAGCATCCACCTCGCCAGCATTGAGGCCGAGCAGGCGCGCGGTTCGCATTTCGCCACCCACTCGCTGTCCTTCGGCGCCAGGCTGGCGCGCAACGACATCCGCACCCGCTTCGACGGCGAAGGCTGCGAGACGCTGTTCAACGGCCTGTACCACGTCGATGGCCGGCGCCATGTAGACCACCACACGCTGATCGACCATGCCCGGCCGCACGGCACCAGCCGCGAGCACTATCGCGGCCTGGTGGACGGCAACGCCCGCGGCGTGTTCGCCGGCCGCATCATCGTCGCCCAGGACGCACAGCGCACCGACGCGGTGCAGCGCTGCGACAACCTGCTGCTGTCGAAGATGGCCGAAGCCGACGCCCGCCCCGAGCTGGAGATCTACGCCGACGACGTCAAATGCGCGCACGGCGCCACCGTGGGCCAGATCGACGACAACGCGCTGTTCTATCTGCGCACCCGCGGCGTGGACGAAACCCATGCGCGCCAGTTGCTGACCTACGCTTTCGCCGCCGAAGTGATCGAGCGCATCGCCCAGGACGCCTTGCGCCGCCACGCCCGCGCCACCCTGCTCGCCCGCCTGCCGGGCGGCGCCCTGCTGGAGGAACTGCTGTGAATTCCCCTGCCGACATCCACGCGGCGCAGCTCGACGTCACCGCCGACTTCCCGATCCTCGCCCGCAAGGTGCATGGCCGCCGGCTCGCCTATCTGGACAACGGCGCGACGACGCAGAAGCCGCTAGCCGTGATCGAAACCGAACGGCGCTTCTATCTGGAATCCAACGCCAACATCCACCGCGGCGTGCATTGGCTGTCGCAGCATGCGACCGAGCTGTACGACGACGCGCGGGTCACGGTGCAGCGCTTCATCAATGCCGCGAGCGCGGACGAGATCGTGTTCACCCGCGGTACCACCGAGGCCATCAACCTGGTCGCGCAGAGCTGGGGCCGCGCCGAACTGCGCGCTGGCGACGAGATCCTGATCACGGCGATGGAGCACCACTCCAACATCGTGCCCTGGCAGTTGCTGTGCGAGCAGACCGGCGCGGTGCTCAAGGTCGCGCCGGTCAGCGACGCCGGCGAGCTCGACCTCGACGCCTTCGACGCCTTGCTGAGCTCGGACACCCAGCTCGTCGCCATCACCCACGTGTCGAACGCGCTGGGCAGCATCAACCCGGTGGCCGAGCTCACCGCGCGTGCCCATTCCGCCGGTGCGCTGGTGCTGGTCGATGGCGCCCAGGCCGTGGCTCACCAGGCGGTGGATGTGCAGGCCATCGGCTGCGATTTCTACGCTTTCTCCGGCCACAAGCTGTACGGCCCGACCGGCATCGGTGCGCTCTACGCACGCAAGCCCATCCTGCAGGCGATGCCGCCCTGGCAAGGCGGCGGCGACATGATCCGCACCGTATCCTTCGAGCGCAGCACCTGGGCCGACGCCCCGCAGCGCTTCGAAGCCGGCACGCCGAACATCGCCGGCGCCATCGGCCTGGCCGCCGCGATCGACTACGTGCAGGGCATCGGCCTGGCGCACATCGCCGCCCACGAGCACGCCCTGCTCGACTACGCCACGGCAACGATCGGCACGCTGCCCGGGATACGGCTGGTGGGCACCGCCAGGGAGAAGGCAGGCATCCTGTCCTTCCTGGTCGACGGCATCCACCCGCACGACCTCGGCACCATCCTGGATGCCGAAGGCGTCGCGATCCGCGCCGGCCACCATTGCGCGATGCCGCTGATGACCCGCTTCGGCATTCCCGGCACCGCACGCGCCTCGCTGGCGATGTACAACACGCAAGCCGACGTCGACGCCCTGGCCGCCGCCATCGGCAAGGCCCAGAAACTGTTCGGAACCTGAAGGACGCCCCATGAACGACAGCGCCCCCGACCTGCGCGAGCTGTACCAGGAAGTCATCTTCGACCACAACCGGCAGCCGCGCAATTTCCACGCCATGGCCGATGCCGACCACCAGGCCGACGGCCACAACCCGCTGTGCGGCGACCAGCTCACGGTCTACCTGCGCATCGAGGACGGCGTGGTGAAGGACGTCAGCTTCGTCGGCCACGGCTGCGCGATTTCCACCGCCTCGGCCTCGCTGATGACCGAAGCGGTCAAGGGCAAGCCGGTGGCCGAAGTCGAAGCCTTGTTTCACGACTTCCACGCCCTGCTTACCGACGCCCCGCCCGACCGCGACTTCGGCAAGCTGGCGGTGCTGTCCGGCGTGCGCGAGTTTCCGGCGCGGGTGAAGTGCGCCACGCTGGCCTGGCATACCCTGCACAACGCGATCGTCGGCGCCCAGGAGCCGGCCCGCACCGAATGAGCGGAGACGACCATGGGTGAACGCTATGCCGAAACCGAATCCCGCGTGCTGGCGCGCGACTGCGACGCCGTCAGTGTGCCCTGGGGCCAGCCCGAGACCCTGCCCGAAGGCGCCTATGCGCTGGTGACGCAGCGCCTGGGCGGTTCGATCACGGTGATGTGCGGCGGCAACCTGTACCGCATCGCCGAACGCGACGCCGATGCGCTGGGGCTGGAACCCCAGCTCCCGCCGCCGATGCCCGCGCCGGCCGAAGGCGAAGTCGACGCCGCCGCCGTCGAGCAGAACGCCTGGAAAGTGCTGGCCACCTGCTACGACCCCGAAATTCCGATCGACATCGTCAATCTCGGCCTGGTCTATGGCTGCACCGCCGAGCCGCTGCCCGAAGGCGGCTTCCGCCTGGAAGTGCGCATGACGCTGACCGCGCCCGGCTGCGGCATGGGCACGCTGATCGCCGACGAGGCGCGCGAAAAGCTGCTCGAACTGCCGGGCGTGAAAGAGGCCAGCGTCGAGCTGGCCTGGGACCCGCCGTGGAGCCGGGAGATGATGAGCGAAGCGGCACGGCTGGAAATGGGGCTGTTCTGAGTCTTGCGAAAACAGGAGCGCCTTCCACTTTCGGACGGATTGATGAGAGTGCACACATCCCGTCGTGACACTCACGTGCCCATTGCCGCAATGCGGTCAGACCGGGAAGGGGAAGTCCCTTTCATTCAATGAACCCTGAGGCGGTTCGGCCTGCGTGTCGTTGCGCCTGACGATGGTGCCGGGCCTTTGGCCGATCACCTCGTGACGGGCATGGGCGGTTTCGCCGCCCGCCGATTTCCCCACAAGCATCGCGTCATTCGAGCTTCCCCTGCTCGAAGGGTGGCATATTCCGGGTGCAAGCCGACCCACCCGGAGTATGCCCTTAACCTTTTACTATATATCTCTCATATGTTACCGTTATCGCTTTTCATGGATCGATACGGGAGCCACGGCCATGAATCGTCTTCTGGTCGCCCACACGCCGCTGGGCGATGCGCTGTGGGCGGTGAGCCTGTCGGGCCGCGAGGCGCTGTCCTCGCTGTACCGCTTCACGGTGCGCTTCAAGTCCGAATCGCCCGAGCTGGACTGCCAGGCCATGATCGGCGAGCGCTGCGCCATCGAACTCGAAACCGACCGTCGCGGCCGGCGCTGGCTGTCGGGCCAGATGATCGACTTCGCCGCCGTCGGCCACGAAGGCCGGCACTGGGTCTATGAAACCACCCTCGCCCCGCGGCTGTGGCACGCCTCGCGCCGCGCCGACTTTCGCATCTGGCAGAACCAGAGCGTGCCCGACATCCTCTACCAGGTACTGGGCGAGAACGCGGTGCGCTTCGACATGCGGCTCAAGGCGCGCTACAAGCGCTGGACCTACCTGGTCCAATACCGCGAGACGGACCTGTCCTTCATCTGCCGCCAGCTCGAACACGAAGGCATCTTCTTCTGGTTCGAGCACGCGGCCGACGGCGAGACCCTGGTGCTGGCCGATCACCTGTCGGCCCACCCGGACTGCCCCGGCTACGCCACCGTGCCCTACTACAGCGGCGTGCAGACCCGCCCGGACCGCGACCACTTCGACGCCTGGCGCCTGACCCGGCGCGTCGAGACCGGCCGGCTCATCCACGCCGACTACGACTTCGAGCGCCCCTCGTCGGACCTGACCACCGAACACGCCGACCCGCGCGGCCACCTGTTCGACCACTACACCCGCTATCACTACCCCGGCGACTACCTCGACCCCGGCGACGGCGCCCAGTACGCCGCCAACACCCTCGAGCGGCTGCAGCGCCAGCAAGAGACCATTCACCTGTCGGGCCGCGTGCGCGGCGCCGCCCCGGGCCACCGGCTCACGCTCACCGGGCACCCGCGCGCCGACCAGAACCGCGAACTCACGCTCGTCGCCGTCAGCTACGACATCGCCGACAACGACTACGAAGGCGCCGCCGGCAGCACCGCCAGCCACTTCCACGTCGACGTCGAGGCGCTGCCCGCCGAGCGCCCCTTCCGCCCGCCGCTGGCCACGCCCAAGCCGCGCGCCCGCGGCGTCGAGACCGCGGTGGTGGTCGGCCCGCCGGGCGAAGAGATCCACACCGACGAATACGGCCGCGTCAAGGTGCATTTCCACTGGGACCGCTACGGCAAGAAGGACGGCACCGACACCTGCTGGATCCGGGTCGCCTCGCCCTGGGCGGGCAGCAACTTCGGCGCCATCCACATCCCGCGCATCGGCCAGGAAGTCATCGTCGACTTCGAGCACGGCGACCCGGACCGCCCGATCATCACCGGGCGCGTCTATAACGCCGAGCAGATGCCGCCCTGGTCGCTGCCGGCCAACCGCACCCAGTCGGGCATCCTGACCCGCTCGAGCAAGGGCGGCGCGGCCGGTGCCGGCCTGCGCGACGGCGCGGGCGACGCCAACGCGCTGCGCTTCGAGGACAAGAAGGGCGCCGAACAGGTCTGGTTCCACGCCCAGAAGGACGCTCTGACCGAGGTCGAGCACGACGAATCCAAGTGGGTCGGCAACGACCGGCGCAAGGAAATCGACCGCGACGAGTTCAACACCATCCACCGCGACCGCACCGAGGTCGTCGATCGCAACGAGAAGATCGACGTCCACGGCTGGCGCACCGAGACGGTCGATCTGGACGAGACGCTGACCGTGCACCAGAACCGGACCCGCACGGTCGATGGCAACGAAGCGCTCACCATCCACAAGAGCCGGACCAAGACCGTCGACAGGAACGAGACCGACCGCATCGGCAAGAACTGGTCGATCAAGGTCGGCAAGAACAAGACCGAGACCATCGCCATGGCCTACCTGCAGAACGTCGGCCTCGGGCGCATGGAGAACGTCGGCCTGGGCTACAGCCTGAACGTCGGCATGGCCATGAACACCCTCGTGGGGCTCAGCCAGACCAGCCAGATCGGCATCGACAAGACCACCACCGTGGGGCAGCACCTCACCTTGCAGGCGGGCGAATCCATCACCCTCAAGGTCGGCGCCTCCACCCTCGTCATGAAAGCCGACGGCACCATCACGATCAACGGCAAAAGCATCGATGTCGTCGGCAGCGAACACATCGGCCTCGACTCAGAGCGGATCGACATCAATTGACCATGAACGGCCCGGACAACACGCTTCCCGCCCCCCTGGCGAGCGCCCCGCTGCCGGAGGTGAGCAACCACACCCCCTGGCCGAGTCAGTATTTCCAGCATGTCGACCCGCAGGGCGAGCTCTTCCACGTCATGGTGTGCCGGACGACCTACAGCCTGCGCACGCTGGACGCCGGCGCGGGCGCCGTCCCCGTGCCGGAACTGCTTCCACCCGAAGAACAGGCCCCGCTGTGCGAATCGGACGAATTCCGCCTTGGCGTCAACACCTCCAGCCTCATCCAGGAGAGCGACTACGCACCGTACAAACCCAAGTGCGACGTCCTCGTCGTCAACGCGCACGCCTACAGCCCCGGCGGCAGACCCAAGGATCGCTGGGCGGTCGGCTTCGCCTTCGGCAATGCGATTTACAAGGTCCTCCAGGTCACCGGCCCGCGCCACCAGAAAAAGGGGATGCTGGGCTGGTCGCTCACCGCACCCGAGCCCGCCACGCAAGTTCCCATCCTCTACGAGCTGGCCTGCGGCGGCCCCAATTCCATCGCCCTCCAGAACGTACTGGAACGGCTCGAAGATGCCCCGGGCCTGAGTGAAGCGGACAGGGACAAGGTTGCCCGCGCCCTGGCGCGCATGCCCGCCTACGACGCGGTCAATCCCATCGGCTGCGGCCGTAATCCAGCACAGGTGCTCGAGGCGGTTGGCATGGTCCGCGACGTGCAGCACCCGTCCGCGCCCGATTGGGAACAAGTCGAAGCGGCCCTGCACCTAGCACCGCAAATCGAGCTACCCGACAAGCCATTCAAGGGCCAGGACGACTATCCGGCACTGGGGCTGGGACCGATCGGCCGCTGGTGGCAACCCCGGCTCAAGCTGGCCGGCACGCACGACGAGACCTGGAAAGCCACGCAGTGGCCGAAGTCGCCGCTCGACCACGACTATCGCTACTGGAACTGCGCGCCCCAGGATCAACAGATCGACTATCCCCAGGGCGGCGAAATCATCGCGCTGGCCAATCTGACGCCAGACCCGCCCGCCAACGGCGGCGGCATCCGCTTCGCCCTGCCCCGGCAAGACCTGCAGTTGCTGTTGCGCCTGCAGGCCGGTCCGCTGTTGTTCGCACCGATGCACATCGACACGGTCATCATCGATCCAACAGCCGCCACCCTTTCGGTGGTTCGCCGTGCCACGGTCAGCGCGCGCACCGGAGTACGGGCACTCGAACTCGGTACCTGGCCGCCAGGCACACAGGCGTATTACACACCGGAGACGGCGCATGGCCGATGAGAACATCGTCTCCAAGGATGGCCGCTTCCGTCTGGTCAGCCTGGCACCCGACGTGTGCATCACTCCCAGCAAGAAAGGCTCTCCGGTGCCCTACCCCATCACCCATACGATGGACCAGAGCCAGCAGTGCTCGCCGAACGTCTTCCTGCAGGGCAAGCCCGTCTATCTGCACAACGAGAGCTTCGTCGATAAGGTCAAGGGCGACGAACCCGGCGCGGGCAAAGGCGTCGTCTCGGGCACGCATACCACCATCAGCCACAACATCGACAAGAGCAGCAACGTCTTTGTCAATGGCCAGCCCATCGTGCGTACCGGCGATTCGGTATGGATGAACTGGGAGAGCATCAGCCCTGCAGCACCGAGCCCCAAGACGCCCGTCTCCAGTGGCCTGGGTGAATCTGTTGATGACTTGGTAGACAAGTCGCCAACACTCAAGGCAGATATCGAGAAGCTCAAGGAAAACGGCTGGAAAATTGAATATGGGCCACCAGGAGAAGGCAGCTATGCTGACCCCGCCAATCCGAATGGGCCGCAAATAATTCTCGACGGTAATCTCCAAGATGATCCGAAACAGGCCGTACAAGTGCTGTCCCATGAAGTAGGGCACGCCACCTACACCTATACTCCCGACTTCAGTTCCAAGGCCGCCTACGTCAATGGGGCCTTGGCTGACGAGGGCGCGGCCACGATGAAAAACATCCAGATTCAGCGGGAAATCCTGGCCAATGGCGGGCCAGACATCGGCATAGCCGGTAACCCTACCAATCATGCTAGCTACAACGCCACCTACGAAGCCTATCTAAAGACGGGTGACGGTGCCGCCGCACGACAAAGCATCGGCAATATCTTTGGCAGCGGGGAACAAACCTCCACAACGGGTCAGACCTATTCCGACTACTACGGATCGTGGTATGACGAAACATATGGCGCGAAAAAATGAAAGGACTTTCAATTATGTTGCTATGGACTCTCATCGAGACAATTTCACAGTTCAACCCAAGTACAAAAATCAGCGAGATATCAGGCAGCATGAACATAGAACTGAGAAAAAATGAAGAAAGCCATGGAAATATAGGATACATATCCAAAATTGACATAACCCAAGACAAAAAATCGCAAGGCGAAATTTCATTTTTATACGGAGCGGACGGCAACCTCGCATCTGTTTCAATGAATTTATCCGGCCTATGCATAACAAAATCAGAAATAGAATACCAGCTCGGAGATTTCTCTTTTATTATTCCGCCAAGAAGCCCAGCCCCTGGTGCGTCGACATATTTTGGGAAAGAAATAAACAATAAAGTTTTTTTATTTTCTTTCAAGAATGCATCCCCTGATTGTCTCAACGGTTTTGGCGTGAATTTCCGGAAAAATATAGCGGATTACGAACCGTATAGAAGGGCCAGGCGATGACCACAACATCCTGGGCCTTATCGCTGGCTCACGGTGTCGTGGTCGGCATCCTCGAAGTTCGTCAATCTCCCCCCTCCAACCCGGTACCCAACGCCCATATCACACGCGAAGCCAAGATAGCCGACCAACGTCTGGCGTTGGGATTCAAGTGGAGCGTCCCGGATTGCTTGGCGAGCATTGCGCTGCAAAACACCTGACACCGGCAGCCTCGTCACATCAACCTCATGGCAACTCGGCCCAAACTACCCAACACCGGCTCCTCCTCCGCACACGCGGCCAAGGTGCGCCCCAACCACTATCCGTCCCCGGGGCCAATGGGCAATACCCAAGGGATCATCGTCCCCGATACCGGGCCGAATCCGCACGGCAACAGCGCACCGCCCATCCAGGCCACCGCCAAGGAAACCGGCTGGTGGGGGCGCTGGGGCAGCGCCGTCACCCACGGGGTGCTCGACGTCGTCGGCCTCATCCCGGTGGTCGGTGAGATAGCTGACGGGGCCAATGCGTTGATCTATCTGGCCGAGGGTGACACAGTCAACGCCGCCCTGAGCGCAGCGGCGATGGTGCCCGGGCTGGGCATGGCCGCCACCGGCGCCAAGGTCGGCAAGCGGGCTGTCGGCGCCGCCGTCGAGGGCACTGGCAAGGCTGTCGGCAAAGAGACCGCCCAGCAGGCATCCCAGCGGGGGGCAAAGAAGACTCAAGGGAGCGGTGGCGGGAAGGATAGGGGGAAACCGAGAGGGAAGCTGAAATGTGGCCAGCATGGTTCATATGGTGACTTGAAAAAACAGTCTGGCGATGGCAAATTTGATAGGGATCACATTCCGTCGAAAGCGGCACTACTTGAACGTGCCAAGCAGTTGAATGATGGCGAAAAATTAACTCCTGCGCAGACAAAAGCAATCACTGACTGGGGAGATGCGATCTCCATCCCAAGAGAAGCGCATCAGAAATACAGTCCTACCTTTGGTGGAAGAAACAATCCAGCAGCAGATGCTAAAGATCTAGCAGCAGCAGCCAAACGGGATGTGGAGAAAATGCTAGATCACATCGGTGAGTATGATGCGGATGGTGGATGTAAGAAGGCGTACAAGCAAGCAAGTAAAAAAATTACAAACATGACCAACGCAGATTACGCAAGAGAGTTGGAAAAATTGCTTAAATCGAAATAAGAGGTTGTCATGACAATTTTTGATTATGTCGAATATCTGGGGCTGTATTATGGCGAAGCGCCCTTGCAACCACTCCTGACTGAGTTGGAGTTGACCAAGGCGCCGAAACTCGCGAGAGGCGACTCAACCACCTACTTATCAGCAAAAAAAAAGGGGGTCGAGTTGTGTTTCGATGAAGAGCGCTCTGTAAAAATTACGGGGAAGCAGTTTCCTGAAGGTGCCCTAGTGCTTTCGAACATCCGGTTTTATGGAAAGGACAACCCCGGGTATGGCGTCTACAGCGGATGCATTTTCCTAGGCATCACCATGGACTCAACAAGGTTAGACGTACTTCACGTCCTCGGCGCTCCGGACTCTCGTAAATTTTATTCAGACAAGGAAGAACTTCCCCTCGGCGAGAATGAGTGGAAAATGCGTTGGGACCGGACGGATCATTGTATTTTCTTTACCTTCAATGAGGATGGCTCGATCTCGAATATGTCCATTCAGCTCCCACTCGACCAAGCATGAATCTGACAGCAGATTTCGGCGAGGCAGCCGACTCTCCACGGATGGAGGAGATATTTCGCCAGCTCAATACACTGAGGCGGCCGCAGCTACCGGATGACGACCCGTACATTTTTTACGATTGGGTGCTGGTACGCCGCCAAGGATTAGAGTTGGGTTTCGTGGAGGAAAATTACCACCTTGGCAAGGCGAAACATCTCTGGGGTACAGGGCAGTTGCTGTTTGTCCAAGCCTATTACTACGCCGGGTTCGACGATGTCCAATGTTGCGAAATCCTGATGCCATATGGCCTGAGTTGGAAAGACAGCCGGGAAAAAGTACGCGGCCGCATGGCCGGAGCAGCAGCCACGCTGCATAGCAGTTCCATCAGCGATACCTGGGATGTACCCGAAGGCTATCGGCTAACTGTCACCTACGGCGGTAACCCAATACACGCCGAGCGAATGGTTTGCCAACAGGTTCCCGTACCACTTCGCCCATCTCAGCCAGTGAGCCCTCCAAACCTTGACCAGATTATCGTTCACTGGGGGCATTCAGTAACGCAAACCGATTGGCGAGCGCTATGGAGTCATTGGCTGGATGATAATGCAATCAAGCAAGGTAGTGATAGCGGAGAGATCGATCTAGCCGATAGTTTTGGCGTAACTTTGCATGTTGAGCCGGATGATGGCGCCCCTCTGTTGAGGGCCATCACCCTGCATGGCAATCGCGATGCAAATGCTGTAGGGTGGCGAGGTAAGTTGCCACAGGGACTGGATTTCGAGGACAGCCCGAACATCCTATTCCAGAAAATCCAGGAGCAGCCGATTAGTACATCGCAAGGAAAAATTACCGGACATGCTGTCTGGAATTTTCACGACTACACGCTGCACGTTCTCTACAGTTGTGTGGACAATCGCCTGATGAGGGTCAAATTGATCGCTCCTGGCATTTGGAAGCCCATCGAGGATTACTGAGTCTGTACCTGAACATTCTGCTGCAAATCACCGAGACTCTGGTGTAGTGCTCCCTTTTGACCTCTTTAACAATCTGGAATATTTCAAAAGCCCTCGCTTGTCATAGGCCAAGCGGGGATTTCACCTGTCCTTCATCTGCCGCCAGCTCGAACACGAAGGCATCTTCTTCTGGTTCGAGCACGCGGCCGACGGCGAGACCCTGGTGCTGGCCGACCACCTGTCGGCCCACCCGGACTGCCCCGGCTACGCCACCGTGCCCTACTACAGCGGCGTGCAGACCCGCCCGGACCGCGACCACTTCGACGCCTGGCGCCTGACCCGGCGCGTCGAGACCGGCCGGCTCATCCACGCCGACTACGACTTCGAGCGCCCCTCGTCGGACCTGACCACCGAACACGCCGACCCGCGCGGCCACCTGTTCGACCACTACACCCGCTATCACTACCCCGGCGACTACCTCGACCCCGGCGACGGCGCCCAGTACGCCGCCAACACCCTCGAGCGGCTGCAGCGCCAGCAAGAGACCATTCACCTGTCGGGCCGCGTGCGCGGCGCCGCCCCGGGCCACCGGCTCACGCTCACCGGGCACCCGCGCGCCGACCAGAACCGCGAACTCACGCTCGTCGCCGTCAGCTACGACATCGCCGACAACGACTACGAAGGCGCCGCCGGCAGCACCGCCAGCCACTTCCACGTCGACGTCGAGGCGCTGCCCGCCGAGCGCCCCTTCCGCCCGCCGCTGGCCACGCCCAAGCCGCGCGCCCGCGGCGTCGAGACCGCGGTGGTGGTCGGCCCGCCGGGCGAAGAGATCCACACCGACGAATACGGCCGCGTCAAGGTGCATTTCCACTGGGACCGCTACGGCAAGAAGGACGGCACCGACACCTGCTGGATCCGGGTCGCCTCGCCCTGGGCGGGCAGCAACTTCGGCGCCATCCACATCCCGCGCATCGGCCAGGAAGTCATCGTCGACTTCGAGCACGGCGACCCGGACCGCCCGATCATCACCGGGCGCGTCTATAACGCCGAGCAGATGCCGCCCTGGTCGCTGCCGGCCAACCGCACCCAGTCGGGCATCCTGACCCGCTCGAGCAAGGGCGGCGCGGCCGGTGCCGGCCTGCGCGACGGCGCGGGCGACGCCAACGCGCTGCGCTTCGAGGACAAGAAGGGCGCCGAACAGGTCTGGTTCCACGCCCAGAAGGACGCTCTGACCGAGGTCGAGCACGACGAATCCAAGTGGGTCGGCAACGACCGGCGCAAGGAAATCGACCGCGACGAGTTCAACACCATCCACCGCGACCGCACCGAGGTCGTCGATCGCAACGAGAAGATCGACGTCCACGGCTGGCGCACCGAGACGGTCGATCTGGACGAGACGCTGACCGTGCACCAGAACCGGACCCGCACGGTCGATGGCAACGAAGCGCTCACCATCCACAAGAGCCGGACCAAGACCGTCGACAGGAACGAGACCGACCGCATCGGCAAGAACTGGTCGATCAAGGTCGGCAAGAACAAGACCGAGACCATCGCCATGGCCTACCTGCAGAACGTCGGCCTCGGGCGCATGGAGAACGTCGGCCTGGGCTACAGCCTGAACGTCGGCATGGCCATGAACACCCTCGTGGGGCTCAGCCAGACCAGCCAGATCGGCATCGACAAGACCACCACCGTGGGGCAGCACCTCACCTTGCAGGCGGGCGAGTCCATCACCCTCAAGGTCGGCGCCTCCACCCTCGTCATGAAAGCCGACGGCACCATCACGATCAACGGCAAGAGCATTCTTACCGATGCATCTGACGACATACAAACGACTGCTGGCGGAGAAATACGCCTCAAAGCATCCGAAATCCATCAAAACTAGTGCCACTCATGACGGCCTCGACTCAAACGATGCTTGGCGCAGAAACCTTGAGCCGCCTTGCCGATCAGTACTTCGACCGCCTCGGTCTGGACTGGCGCAGGCGGGGGCGCATGCTGGACAGTCGCGATGCCGATTTCCTGGCACTTAAAAAAACAGACGCACGTATGCTCGCCGCAGCCGAGGCATTCACCCATCTTGGCTCCTCATCCGTCGGCCAGACCCATCAGCGGATGGCCGACCCTCTAACGGCGCGTGATCTGTTTGCCGCAACGATTCAAGCGGTCAGCACTCAGGAGAGCAGCCTGTTTGCGGCATGCATGGCAGTCGCCGGCACACAGCCAAGCATGGGTACGGCTTTTCTGGAAGCCGCCGACTGGTGCGCCACGATGTCGCCCGAAGCGACCGAGCATGCTTGGCGCAGCTTCAAGCCCGACGGCGTCATCTCGGACATCCATCTTCTTTTTGCCCTCGCCAGCCTGCGTTCTACCCCACGTGCACAATCCGCGCACGTGTGGGCAAAACCTCTGCTCGATATCGCCATCGAGCGTCACACCGCGCTAGCCTACTCGCTGGACTTGGCACGCTTGCATGGATGGCCCCAATGGGACGTACAAGCAGAACATGCACTGACCCATGGCGACACGTCGGTACGTGCTGCAGCAGTCCGTTTCCTGCTGGTGCGCGGGTCATCGCGCCAGCGGCAAGCAGCCTGCCACACAGGTTCAGCAATTGCGTGTGACGCAAACCCGCAGGGCAACACGCTCGTCGGCCCCCTGATTCTCGAAAACAACCAGGCTGCATCTCAGATTCTCACAATCCTGCAGCGCAATCCAATGCTGCAGAACCGTTTTACCGAGGCTCTCGCATGGTCTGGCATGGCTCGTGCAATCGATTGGCTGATCCCGATGCTGGACCAAGCTGTGCATGCTCGCCATGCAGCAGAAGCCATCACACTACTGACTGGATCAGATCCGCGCCATGACGCTTGGCTGGCAGCATCACCTGACACCTCTTCGCTTGCCGATCACGCACTTCCCCACGATCGCTCCGAGCGCGACTCGCCTTGGCCGGATAAGCACGGCTTCGAATCATGGTGGATGAACAACCGGAAGAACTTTGATCCGGAGCGGCGATACTTGCTCGGTCGTGAAGTGGATCGCATGCATCTCCTTCAACTATTGCACTCCGCGCCATTGCGCTGGCGCCCCATGATTGCGTGGCACCTTCAACGGCTCGACCCTGATTGCGTGCTGATCACAGATCTGCCCGCTTCGACCCAGTGCGCCTATCTGTCCCGATTTACGGAATCCTGCTCATGAACGATCTTGAACTGATCCTGCCCGACTCACTGCTGACGGAGCGCCGCGACCCAGCCGCCACCCCCAACGGGGTTACCGAATCTCCCACGGTTGAAGAAGAAGGAGAGGTCGTGATCGATGCCCGCCACCGCATTGTTCTGCGCTGCGGCAAATCCAGTCTGACGCTCCACGCCAACGGAAAAATCGTGTTGCGCGGCGAATACATCCTCACCGAAGCCGAAGACGTCAACCGCATCGCCGGCGGACGGATCGAACTGAACTGACCGAGACAATGTGGCAAATCGACAACCACAGCCCTTTTGCCGTCGGGCGCGAATGGATACGCGACGTGGATGGCCGCGAGGTATGGATCGTCGCGGTCAAGGCAACCTATGACATCCTGGCCGATGGCTCCACGCGTATCGCCACAGAGCAGCCGCCGGTACTCTCCGGGCCTGTCAAGGACGAGGATGGCAGTCCCCGCTACGACACCGATCTCGGCCCCCCGAAACCGGCCACTGACATCATCCTGGCCGGGCACGCCTATGCGCAGGGCGGCCGGCCGGTGACTGAACTGCAAGCGGGGTTCCAGGTCGGCAAGCTTCAACGAATGGCGCGCATCGTCGGCGGCCGGCAATGGAAGCGTTCCCTGCTCGGTACATCACCCACGCCCCCCGAATCGTTCGTATGCATGCCACTCACATGGACCCGCTCGCTTGGCGGCACTGACGAGCCGGCAGTACAGGCAACAGGAAACCCGGTAGGTTGTGGTCTGGCCGTAGAAGGAGCGCTACCAAACATCGAACATCCGGCACACCCGCTTGCGTCGCTCACAAAGCTTCCCCCGGTGTTCGGCTTCGGTCCGGTGCCAAGGCATTGGCCGTGGCGTATGCGCTACGCCGGCACCTACGACGAGGTCTGGTCAAATACACGGCGCCCTTTGCAGCCGATCGATCTCGATCCCCGTCACTGGCAGATTGCGCCGCCGGAACAGCAGTACCCTGGATATCTGCGTGGTGGCGAAGAGGTCATGCTCACCCACCTCGTGCCCCCCGCGATTGCGCCAAAGGGCAGACTCAGCTTTCAAGTGCCCAAGTTGTCGCTGAGCTTCGAAACACGCTTCTACGACAATACGCGGGAACGTAGCCGTAGCCGTATCCACACGCTTATCCTCGAACCGGACCATCCCCGCATCGGCGTTGTCCACCATATGGCCTTACCCTGTCACCCCAAGGTCAATCTGCTCGATCGCACCATCATCAGGGTCAAGCAACGGCCGCTCGATCGGCCGCTTGCCCTTCAGGGCGCACGCTCATGAGGTCCGTCGTCGTCGCGGCCGGTTGTGCCTTCCCTTCCGGCCCCACGGTCGCGCTGGCCGATATCGCCTTGCGTACCAGCCTGTGCCTGACGATTCGGCACCCTTTTTTTGTCGATGCGTGCGGCATCCCGGTCAAAGGCATACTCTGCCGCGCCCAACCCGCAGCGCAACGCCGCTGGCTGGAACTGGCTGACGCCGCCATGCGCGACCTGGCCAGCCATTTGCCCGCGCCGATATGGGCGGCCATCGAGCGGTCTCCGATACCACTGTGGCTGGTGCTGTCCGCAAGTGAGCGCCCCGGTCGCCCGGAATCGCTGGAAACCTCACTCACCGAGATACTCGCCCGGCACTGGCCCATGCTGCATATCGTGCGTGGCGGGCATGCTGCCTGCGCCCAGGCTATTGCCGCCGCCCGCGCCTGGATCGACGAACATGGCACGCCCGCCTGCGTACTCGCCGTCGACAGCGCCTGGCCTGCCGAAACCTTGAGCTGGCTCGAATACCGCGGCCTGCTTCATGCTGCACATGAACCGTATAACGGCCAGTCACGCGCCAATCCATACGGCCGCGTTCCTGGCGAAGGGTCAGCTGCTTTCATGCTTGCACCCCGAGGGCTGTATCCCGCCTGGTGTGAACTGGCTGGCATCGGCCAGGCTGACGAAACGCTCACTTTCGACACCGACGGCCCTTGCGTGGGCGCGGGCCTGAGTGCCGCTGCCCATGCGGCCCTCGGAGAAGCCGGGCTCACACCGCAAGCCATCTCCACGATCGTGCATGACTTCAACGGTGAGCCCTACCGTGCCGACGAGTTCGGCTTCACCGCGCTGCGTCTTGCCGATCACCTTGCGGACGGCTGGCAACGCCTCACGCCTGCCCTGGCAAGCGGAGATCTGATGAGTGCCAGCCTCGCCACCCATCTGGCGATTGCTGCCTGGCGCATGCACCAGGCAGGGCCCGCCCACGCCGGCCCCACCCTGTTGCTTGCCAGTAACGACGACAGCCCACGTGCCGCGCTCGTCCTGACCGCCCCGGAGAGTCGCTGAAATGCCCATCACCATCAACATCAACGGCCTGAGCCTGTGCCACAAGGGCAGCGAAGGCTGGGTGCACAACACCCTGCCCGACGTGTGCAAGACACCAAGCAAGGGCAAACCCATCCCTTATGAAAACGAGGCATACTCGCGCGACCTCGTCAAAGGAACAACCACGGTCTTTGCCGACGGCGGCAACATGATCGCCAACCTCGGCTCCGAGTTTGCCATCTCGGTCTTCGACGAGCCCGGAACCATGGGCGGTATCAAGTCCGGTACCCACATGGCCGAGGCCGACTGGATATCGCACTCCTTCGACGTCTTCTTCGAAGGCAAGCCCGCCTGCCGACTCACCGACAAGATGTTCATGAATCATCGCAATACGGTGAGTATGAGCGGGGAGTGCCAGAAGGATTTGTCGCCAGCGGAGTTCGAGGAATGGCTGTGCAAGCTTGCCTGCGAATGCTGGAATCAGCATAAACCCGATGGCCCGGAACCGCTTGGGCAGGGACAGCAATACCAGAGCTGCCTGAACAGGAAAATCGAAGAGGAGTGCTACGACGGCCCTTATCCTAGGGACGATGCCGGAGCCTGGCGCGAAGTGCCCTTCGACCGGGGCAGCGGCTGGGACATGATCGAAAGCGGCACCCAGCCGGGAAGCCCGACGAGCAACCCCATCCGTGGCAACTCCCGCCGCCCCGACGTGATCAGGGTCGGCAAGGACGGCATGCAGACCATCTATGATGTGAAGTTTCCGACCGATCCGAGTGGGGGCGGGAATATGCCACCCGAGCGGGTTGAGGACTACCGCGACATCGCTGAGCGGCATACAGGCGACAAACGAAATTTCAAGGAATTCAACATCGACGAGAAATGCGGCGGCTGCGGCGATCCGAACCTGATCCCGGTGGCCGTCGGCGCCAAGGAAGCTGAGCGCGGCTTCCTCGACAAGCTGGGGGACGCGCTGTTTGAGTCCACCGGTGTGCGTCTGGCCGGCGCGGCACTGGTCGCTTATGCGGTGGTTTCGGTGGCGACCCGGCTGTATCCGCCCCGCAATGCCGTGCCGCTACCCTGACCTCACGCACCGAAAGGAGATTCATCCATGGCTAACGAAACAGAGACGATCGACTTCTCCGATCCTGCACTGCTTGATCGATTGGCGATTGCCACACCACGGGGGCAACTGGCTGCCATGTTCGGCCTGGGCGGGGAGTTGTACATTGCACCTTATGACCGCGCACAATTGCGCTTGGACATGCTCGATGTGCAGGAAGACTACTATCGTCGATTCAAAGGCAACCTAGACCGCTGCCGCTTTCCATCCCAAGCCAAACCGGATGGGCAAATCGTCACACTCAAGGGTGAGAACCCTTTTCCGATGATTCGGGAAGTCATGGGGCATTGGCCGGCCGATCGTTCGTATGGGAACAACCTGTTCAAACGCTACGTACATCCAGACTTTCGTCGAAACGCCGGCAGTGTGACACCGTGGCTCAGCGACTTCATGGTTGCAGCAGAGCGCCAAGATGCTCTGTCCTTTCTGGACTTTCACCTTCCCATTGGAGACGGCCTGGGCGTTCTGCATTTCGACACCTTGCGTGAATGCATGCTCGACTGGGCCACTCGGCTCAAACCCGCACATGGGCAGGGGGGATTCTCGGTCATCCTAGAAATCGGTTCCATCTGGGCCGAGCCCTACGTCTATGCCACCCTGCAGCGTCACCCGGGGTTCGATATCCATGAGCCGGTAGCCTTCAAGAGCGAGACTCGTGGCATCTTCAACCGCATCAAGTGCGTCAACTGGCTCACCGTACTCGGCGAGCCCATCCTCGAAGAACTCGGCGGACTCGACACCGCCCGCAAGGCGCTGGAGCCAGACTGCATGCTGCACCCCTATCCCGGCGGCGTGCTCATCCAGGCCGGCCCGGTGCCGCAATTGGGCGACAGCTTCAATGGACTCATCCCCGAAACCTATCGCAAGGTTGCTCGTTTCACGCGGCCGGTGCGGTTCGAGGGTTACTCACAGTCCGGTCTTTTCAGAGTGTTTGAGCCGCTTGAAGAACGTGATGAAGTGCTCAAGTGGATTGCGCGCTTTGACTGAGCACACCCATCAGGTAGCCGGCATTGTCGTGGGATCGGCAGCAAGCGATGTTTCCGGCCCAACCCGGCTCGATCATCTGGCCATCTCCACGCCTCGCGGACAACTCATGGCGATGTTCGGCTTGGGCGGGGAACTGTACGTGGCGCCCCATGACCGAGCACAGATGCGCCTGGATATGCTCGACGTTCAGGAGGACTACTACCTTCGTTTCAAGGATTACCTCGATCGCTGCCGCTTTCCGTCCAAGAGCAAACCCGACGGGCAAATCATTACACTTAAGGGCGACAACCCTTTCCCGACGATTCGCGACTCAATGGGTGAGTGGCCATCCGACCGAGGATACTCCAACGAACTTTTCAGCGTTATGTTCATCCCAACTTTCCCGGCGATGCCGGAACGGTCACCCCTTGGATGTCAGAATTCTTGGTTGCAGCTGAAATAGCTGACGAGCTATCGTTTTATGGACTCCATCTACCTGCCGATGGTGGGCAAAACGGGCCGAATTTCGACCGCCTGCTTGAATGTACATTGGCTTGGGCCACTCGTCTCAAGCCCACACACGGCCAAGCTGGATTCTCTGTCATCCTTGAAATTGGCTCCCTCTGGAGTCAACCGTACGTCCACGCTACCCTGCAGCGCCACCCAGGTCTAGACATTCATGTCCCTGCGGCCTTCATCAGACAGTCGCGTGGCGTATTTAATCGCCTCAAGTGTGTTAACTGGCTCACTATATTGGGCGATTCGATCCTCGACGAACTTGGCGGTCTAGATGTTGCTCGTGCGGCCCTAGGAGCGTGGGCGGTAGAAGTGGATTTTTTCGGTAGGCTAGCCATCATGCCGACGACCTACCGCCCGTACGATCCCGACCAGTCAAATACCACCGGCAAAGCCGGTGGCTTGGATGGTGAGCGCCTCAAAGGCGCCCATGAAACCGTGAGCCGCCCTTGGCGGCTTACCCTATTTCCAGCTTCATCTGGTCGTAGCGCTCGTCCTCATCTTCCTGGTTGCGGATGTACGCCCGAACGATGTTCTCGTCCAATCCGACCGTCGAGACGAAGTAGCCCCTCGCCCAGAAATGCTCGCCGGTGAAATTCTTCTGTCGCCCGCCGAACTTGCGCGCGATCTGAATCGCGCTCTTCCCCTTCAGGTAGCCCACCACATTCGACACTGCGTACTTCGGAGGAATGCTCAGGCACATGTGAACGTGACCGCCCATCAGATGTCCTTCGACAATCTTGGACTCCTTGTGCGAAGCCAGTTCGTGAAACAGTTCCCCCAAGTGACGACGCAACATCCCGAACACCCGCTTCTTGCGCCTCTTCGGTATGAACACCACATGGTACTTGCAGTCCCATCTCGTGTGACTCAGGCTCTGGTACTCTTTCATCGTGAATCTCCTTCTCTTGGCAGAGATCAGAAATTCACGCCGACCGTCGTAAAGGTCAAACCTTGGTGAGTCCCCCGGCACAGCCGGGGGCTTACCTCTATGAGTTAATAAATGGAGCGCATTTCTTTCTGGTTTAAGGAAGGGGTGACAAGTCGTACTCAACGGCTGACAAAGCGATTTTGAAAGGAGGTCTTGCGAGCGATGGGCGAGCTCAGACAATGGAACTTATCCCAACAGGAAACTATGAAAGTCTGATGTCTTTGCCATGATCAATATATCAAAAAATGGGAAAAACATCATTTTGACTGATGGCTTGAAAGTCGTGAAATTGGCGACTGGTTTCAATATTATTGATCTGTCAAATAATGAAAATTACGCAGCAGCAACTCTTGAAACTCCTGCGCAAGCCAATATTGAAAATCTCTATTTATTTGACAATGAGCTGAATTTGGTTAACAAATTAAAGGCGCCAAAAAATATTAGCCAAGGCAATATATTTACTGATGTCAAATTTGTGGATGATTTCACTGATTTAATGCGCTTGAGAGACTGGGATGGTCATCAGTATTTTATTTACGGGAAAAATGGAAGTATTGTAAAGAAAGATTTTAATAAATAGAAGGCGATTTCAAGCTTGAAGTACAAATTGCTGTTGCCTAATTCGTTAATTATTCGGTTGTGCACTTCCAATGGGGTATTGAATGGCGTAAATTAGCAACTTATAATAAAGATGAATTTCCTGATTTCCCACCGTTTGCCAAAGAATCTGTATCGCTTGATAACATGCGATTTGATCATTATCATGATTTCAAAGCCGCAAATGAAAAGCTTGGAATAGGTGGAAGCAAACCGCCTGGCGCGCCTGATTTTACGTGGCATCATCAGGACGGAAAGACTATGCAACTTGTTCCAACATCTATCCATAACGCAGCGAAAGGGGGCTTCCCCCATGCGGGTGGAGTTTCGTCAAGCAGAAATTAGGGGAGTCCATAATGTTGAGAAAATTAACCCGTGACAAAAATTTTCCGAACCAATATGGGGAGTCACATCCGGCAACCGCAGATCAAATTTATAGTTTAGAAAAAAAAATAGGGGCAGTCATGCCGCCTCTGTATAAGGAATTTTTAATTAAATACAATGGCGGAATTTTTAACGAGTCTTTATTTGAGGAAGCTACTCTTGGAGTTCTTGTCGCATCATACTTTCTCCCGATTTCTGAAAGCCATGAGAATTCCCTGGAGAGCGAAATCAGCTTTTTTGAAAGAGATTGGAGGTGGCTACATTCCAATCGCGACAGACCCAGGTGGAAATTATTTTTTAATCGGATGTAAAAAAGATAATTTTGATGGAATATATTTTTGGCTTCATGATCGCACTTTCAAAGACGGCGCTAGAGTTAATAAAATTTCCGAAAGCTTCGAAAGCTTCATCAATAATCTTCAATTGGACGAGTAGTGCAGGATATCTTTGGACCTGAACAAGAAGGCCGACATCGGCGACGACTAGGCTTTCACCGTCGGCAAGACCTGCACCAAGCGGGTGGGCAAGAATGAGAATGAGAACGACGCCATCGTCAAGATGAAGATCGAGCATATTGCCCTAAAGATTTGGCTCAGCACTACCGCAATTAAATATCGATGCCTAAACGACTTTCTCCTCTGCCAGTAGACTTGCTCAACAACCTTGGCTGCACTGCTGGCCGCACAGTGCTCAAGGAAAACCTCTCCCGGCTTGATCTTCCTGCTTCTGGCCTGTGTCAGGCGCGCAACGGTGACATGTATCGCTTCGGCATTTCAGGCCATGGTCTGGACCTGATGCTGCAATGCCTCAATCCACATGTACCGGATGCTGAGCGTCAGTGGGGGCTTCACTCGCTCACTTTCCACACTGCCCGCTCGGAACCGGCCAGCTTCTGGCGCCAAAAGTGGCCCAGCGGCATCGATCCTGACACCGCCACGGCCGGAGATATCGTCAGCCTCCTGGCCGAGGATGACGACGATGCGGTACTGATGACCGACGGCATGGCTTGCTTCGAAGTGCCGGGCTTCGATGATCGCCGCTGGATCGTGCAGTGCATGTTCGACCCCGCCAGCAAAACGTTGCTGACGTTCAGTCTGGTGCGCAGTGGTGATTGGGTGCATACGCAGAAACGCTCTGAAGAAGCTGGTGCATAGACTCCGGTGCAGCACGCCGTTCTGACTTCTTTAATAATCCGGAATGGTTTTCGAAATCCTCGTTCACCATAGATTAAGCGAGGATTTCGTTTCCTTCCAATCGACGATGACTTCGAGCGCCCCTCGGCTGCTCTGACCACCCAGGGCTCCCGCAGCTACGTGTTCCGCATGAACGCAAGACGGTCAGCGGGATGGTCACCTGACGTGTTATCAACGATTTGCCAGAACCAGGCGGCCACATTCTGCCCGCACTTCAATTCCATTCGCGTAGCTGCGGTAGCCCTGTCTGACCACCGAACATGCTGACCCGCGCGCCAACCAGAACCGCGAACTGACCTTCGTTGCCGTCACCTACGACATCACCGGCAACGATTACGAAGGCACCATCGGCAGCACCACCAGCCGTTTCCGGGTCGCCTCCGGACGCCAGCGGATCCATTTGCATGAAAAAAATGAACGGCATTTTTTATAAGAATTCTATAATTCTGTTGATGCAGCCAGGGAAGGGTTTTGATAAAAATGAGGGTAACAAAATTGCTGATCACCATCGTTGCCGCCGTCTTTTTCTCAATTTTTCTGTTAATTTTTATTGAGCGAAAATCAATATCCAGTATAGAAGCAAAAGCCCCTGCTTTGCGGGAAAATGGGTTCAGCGCTGAATTTAACCTGCCATGCAACAGGTTTCACGCTCTTGAAATAGGATTTGAAATTAATCCGCCAATCAAGATTAATCACATACAGGAGGCAAGAACAGCCATCTCTGGAAATGTTGAACTATCCATCATGCAGGCAAAAACCAAGAGGCCTGAAAAACATATCGTTGACCTTATTAATACTGGGTGGAGCTACAATCCGGGAAAAGGTTTGTGGGTAAAGGTGATTTCACGCCAGTCAGCAACTTGGAGTTTTTTTTGCAGCAAACGAAAGCTGAGAATTGAAGCGAGAGATATTAATTTTGACTTGACGTATCATAAAGTGTCTGTTTACGTTTCTAGAGATCGGCGCCCATGAGGTTTTAATTGTGACCATGAGGTGCGACATGCGCTCCCTGCCAATGAACGCTAACCCATCCCCAAGGGACTTTCCGTCAACTGTCTGCAAACTGCGACCGTTGATCACGCCCATTGCCGCAATGCGGTCAGACCGGGACGAGGAAAGCCCTTTCATTCGCTACGGCACACGGTTAATCTGCGGTCACCCCCACACCCGCACCCAACCCTGGAACTGAACATGCGCGCCCTCGTTCCGCTGTTGCTCGCCGCCGCCGCAACGCTCCAAACCGCTCACGCCGATCCGACGCCCGCCCCAGGCGCCATCGAAGCACCGCAACGGATGCATGGCCTGTGGCTGGTCAACCATGGGCCCGCAGGCGAAGCGGCGAAGACCGAGAGTTTCCACGTCTGCATCGCCAAGGAAGGCCGGGACGACGTGCTGGCCACGCCGACGAACGCCGGGACCACCTGCCGGGACCAGGCATGGTCGAAGGACGGCCCTTACATCCACTACCGTGCGCAGTGCGATACGCAGGACGGCACCGCGACGATCGAAGGCAGGTTCTCCGGCGATTTCCAGTACAACTTCCAGGGCGAGCTCAGCGCGACTCCGGCAGGCGGCGGCGCTGTGGTGGTCCGCAGCGAGATCGATGGCCGCCGGCTCGGGCCCTGCCGCAGCGACCAAGCGGCAGGCAAGTTCCTGATCAAGGGCCAGAACGGCGTCGGCAACCTGAACCTCGCCAAGCCGACCGAGCCGCCCGCGCACTGAACGCTTGCCCGGCGGATGCAGTTCAGCGCAGCGAGAACTGCACCTGCCCGTTCTCGCCGGCCGCCTCGACCTTGGGTTCGAGCACGAAGATGCGTTCGCCGGGCACCTGCCCCTCACCCGCCAGCCAGTCGCGCACCGCCTGGGCACGCTGTTGCGCCAGCGCACGCAGTTCGTTGTCGCCGACGGTGGTATTGGCCAGGATCAGCGCCTCCATGTCGGCCACCGGCACATCCTTGGTCATGCCGATGAAGTTCCTTGGCTTCTTGAAGTCGCCTTCGCGGTAAGCCTTCTTCAGCAGTTCGGGATATTCCTCCGCGCCCACTTCGATGTCGTCGAGCGAAGGCGCCGCTTCGCCCTTGTCGATCAGCGCCTTGAGCTTCTGCGCCTTGACCGCGCGCTGCAGCGCCGCCTGCTTGAGGCCATCGGTATCCACCACCGGGTCCGCGCGGCCGGTGATGTCGAGCCGCAACGCCGGCCGGTCGACCAGCGCAGTTGCCAAGGTGGCGAGCTTTTCCTGCTGCGCCTCTCCCGGCTCGACCATGCCCGGCGCCAGTTCCAGCTGCGACAGCTCCTCGCCGCCGCCCAGCACCGAGCCGAGCAGCGCAAACGGCGAGGTGATGGCCTTGCCGATCAGGTTGACCAGCACTTTGACCACCAGCCCGAACACGCTGAATTCGGGGTCGTCCAGCGTGCCGCTGACCGGCAGGTGCAGGTCGATTTCGCCGCGGCTGTTCTGCAGCAGCGACACCGCGAGCTGCACCGGCAGGTTCATGGCGTCGGGGCTGTCGACCTTGTCGCCGAAGGTGAGCTGGTCGAGGAAGATCTGGTTGGTGGCGCTGAGCCTGCGGTCCTCGATCTTGTAGTTGAGCTCGGCCGACAGCTTGCCCTTGGCGATGCCGTAGCCGACGTACTTGCCGGCGTAGCTCGACAGGCCGGTCAGCTCGAAATCCTTGACCGAGGCGAGGATGTCGAGATGCGCGTCGTGGCGAAAGGGGTTCAGTTCGCCCGCGACCTCGACCGGCGCGGCCTTGTCCACCCTGCCCTTCAGATCCAGCTTGGCAAGCGTGTCGGGATTGGTCGACAAGCCCGTCAGTTCACCCGCCATGTCGGTCAGGTTGACGTCGTAGTGCGGCTGGATGAAGCGATCGCTGAAGGCGATGTTGCCGCGCTTGATCTC
The DNA here is from genome assembly GCF_048398245.1 of Thauera butanivorans. Classification (NCBI taxonomy): domain Bacteria; kingdom Pseudomonadati; phylum Pseudomonadota; class Betaproteobacteria; order Rhodocyclales; family Zoogloeaceae; genus Thauera; species Thauera butanivorans. The sequence continues at coordinate 2,279,672 of NZ_CP183038.1, read as the reverse complement.
GATGCGGTCGATGCGGATCGGCGGCGGCGGTTCGGCCGGCGCCGGCGGCAGTTCGGCGCTGCGCCGGCCTTCGACTTGGCGTGGGCCGGTATTGGCGAGCGACGGGTCGATGAAGGGGTCGAGCGCCGAAGGCTGCGGAGACGGCTGCGCGGCGGCCACGGCCTCGCCGCCGCCGGCCTGCTCGCCCTGGATTTCCCGCAGGTTCAGGCGGCCCTGCTCGTCGAGGATCAGGCGGGTCTGGAAGTCGTCGAGCGCGATGCGCTGCACCGCCAGCGAGAAGGGTTCGGAAGTGGCGTTGATCCCCCTGATGCGCAGCGTCCGCCAACGCACGAAATCGGTGGCATTGAGCCGGTCGACCGAGGCGAAGTTGCCGACGCTGAGGTCGCCGCGAAAACTGGCGCGCAGGTCGCCCCGCCGGCCGGTGTCGAGCCTGAGCCGCCCCTGGGTGCTGAGTGCGCCGCGGGAAATGGATATCTTGGCCTGCTCGAGCACGTAGGGCTGGACCGGCAGCAGGTCGACGCTGCGCGCGTCGATGCGGAGGTCCGCCTTCAGCGGCTCCAGCCCGAGGCTGCCGGTGACGCCAAGCCGGCCGTTGCGGTTGATGCGCGAGTCGAGCTTGAGCTGGCTGAGCGCATCCTTGGCAGTCGAGAAGCCGTCGACTTCCAGGCCGATGTTGTCGACGGCCAGCACTACCGGCTTGTTCACCGTGCGGTCCTCGATCCGCACCGACGCGGCCTGCAGCGCGAACTTGTCGACGGCGACGACCCACGGCGCTTCGGCGGCCGGCTTGCCGCCCTTGGGCTTGCCGGCTTTCCGGGCGGCAGGCTTGCTGCCGGGTTTCGCCGCCGGGCCGGTGATTCCCAGCAGGTCGATGTCGCCGTTCTTGAGGCGCACCGCCGACACGCTTGCGCCCTTGATGTCCAGCGCGGCGAGCTTGACGCTTTGCGCGTCGAGGTCGAGCACCGCCTCGCGCACATCGAGTTCGGGCACTTTCAGCGCGGCATCCTTGGCGCCTTTCAGTGCGAGGGCGAAGTCGCGCACCGCCAGCGTGTCGGCCTTGAGATCGATGCGGGGTTCGCCCTTGTCGTCCAGCGCGACGCGATAGCGCAGCGCACCGCTGAGCACGCCGCCGCGCAGTTCGCCGCCGGGCAGGGCTTCGGCAAGGTAAGGCGCGTAGCGTGGCGCCTGGATGGCCTCGAAGTTCAGCAGGCCGTCGAACTCGAAGGGCTCGAGACGCAGGCGGTCTTCATGCACCAGCTTCTCGCCGGCATCGGTGACGTAGTCGAGCCGGATCTCGGCCGGCATGTCGGAATCGGTGGCGAGATCGCGCAGGTCGAGGTTGATCGCCTCGATGCGCGTGCTGAAAGGCTGCTTCAGGCTGCGGTCCTCGAAGCGCACGACACCGTCGCGGATGCGCGCGTGCGCAAGCAGGAAGTCAGGCTTGTCGGCCGCGGCGGTTCTGGGAGCGGCATCCGCCGCGGGCTCTCCGGCCTCCTTCGCGTCCTCCTTCTTCCCCTTCCGCTGCTTGTTGCCGTTCGGCTTCGCCTCGGGCGCCTGCTCCGCCGCCACCGGCAGCAGCTTCATCAGGTTGATGCCACTGTCCTCCAGCCTCACCAGATCGATCTCGGGCTGGGCCAGCCGCAGGCGGGTGAAATGCCAGCGGTTGATCAGCGGCTGCACGTCGGCGAACTCGAGCTCGAACTCGGGGATGTTCGCGACCGCCGTCCCCTCCTTGTCCAGCAACTGGAAAGCTTCGAGCTTCAGCGGCCCGCTCAGCGCGAGTTTGGGCGCACCGCCTTCGGCCTGCCTGAACGACAGTTCGATGTTGCTGCTGAGCTGGGCCGACGGCAGGCTGAATGCCGGATCGAAGGGTGCGTAGACCAGCCACGGCGTGAGGTCGAACTTGTCCAGCACCACGTCGAGGATGGTGTCGTGCGAGTCCGCGAACGGCTTGAGCCGCGCCTTCATGTGAAGCGGGTTGCCGTCGAGCGTGGCCGACAGGCTGGGCTCGACGAAGACATCGACCTTCACCGGCAGGTTCGAGATGAAGGGCAGGCCCACCTCCAGGTCCGCCACTTCGTGCACCAGTCCGCGCGGTTTGTCGTCCACGCGGACGTGGCCGCCGCTGATGCGGATGTTGCCGATCGAGAACAGCGCGCCGGCTTCGTCGCCGGCCGGCTCTTCCTGGTCGGCGAGCATCGCTTCGATGCGCTCGGCGACGTCGCTCCAGCTGTGGCGCCCGCCCTCGTCGATGCCGACTTCCAGCCGCGGCCCGCGCAGCGCCACTTCGTGCACCACCACGCCGCGCTGGATCAGCGACTGGATCGGTTCGGCGTTGATCCGCAGCGCATCGAAGGCGAACGCCTCGCTGCCGGCATCGGCGGAGAGAATCTTCAGCCCGCGCACTTCGGCCGTGGCGGTGAAGGGATTGAGGGCGACACCTTCGATCGACACCGGCCTGTCCAGCGTCTCGCCCAGGATTTTCACGGCGTAATGCCTGGCGACCGGCGGCACGGCAAAGAAGCCGATTGCGCCGATCACGATCACCACGCCCGCAGCCCACAACGCCGGGCGAAGCAGGCTCCGTTTGCGGAGCGGTGCATTCGGGCCGGTGGTGGTATCAGTCATAAAGCACTCCAGCAAGCTGACATTCTCGTTCTGTTCGTCGCGGCATCCGGCCGGTGCGGTTTGCCGCCCGGTAGCGCAGCGCGTATTCTGCGCCGCTTTCGTCATCGCAGGTACCCACGTGGCGCACCCAGCCCCCTCCGGCCGCCGGCCGGCCGACCGCAGCTACGACGTGATCGTCATCGGCGCCGGTGCCGCCGGCATGATGTGCGCGGCCACCGCCGGCCAGCGCGGCCGCTGTGTGCTGCTCGTCGATCACGCCGAAAAGCTGGCCGAAAAGATCCGCATTTCCGGCGGCGGGCGCTGCAACTTCACCAACCGTCGCGTCGGCGCGGAAAACTATCTCTGCCGCAATCCGCATTTCGTGCGCTCCGCGCTGTCGCGCTACACGGCGGCGGATTTTATCGGTCTTGTGCAGCGCCACGGCATCGATTTCCACGAAAGGGATTGGGGCCAACTGTTTTGTGACGATTCCGCCCAGCAGATCATCGACATGCTGCGCAGCGAATGCGGGGACGGCGGCGTCGATTGGGCCATGCCCGCCAAGGTGCTGGAAGTGACCCGAGGCGATGCCGAGGCCGAACGCTATCTCGTCGACACCAGCATCGGTCGCTTCGCTGCGCACAGCCTGGTCGTTGCGAGCGGCGGGCTGTCGATCCCGAAGATCGGCGCCAGCCCGCTCGGCTACAAGCTGGCCGAGCAGTTCGGCCTGCCGGTGATCGCGCCGCTGCCGGCGCTGGTGCCGCTGACGCTGCCGCCGGAGACCCTGTCACGGCTCGCGCCGCTGGCCGGCATCTCGCTCGAAGTCGAAGCCCGCTGCCGCGGCCCGGTATTCCGCGAAGCCGCGCTGATCACGCATCGCGGCCTGTCGGGGCCGGCCATCCTGCAAGTGTCGAACTACTGGCAGGCCCAGGCCTACGCCGACGGCGAGCGCGAACCCGTCACGCTCGACCTGCTGCCGGACCTCGACACCGAGGGCTGGCTGCTCGAACACGCCGGCGAACGCACCCTGCTCGCCAACCTGCTGGCCGAGCGCCTGCCGCGCCGCTTCGCCCATGCCTGGTGCGAACTGCAGGGCTGGACGAAGCCGATGAACGGCTTCCGCCATGCCGAACTGCGCGCCATCGCCGCCACGCTTTCGGGCTGGAAGCTGGCGCCCTCGGGCACGCAAGGCTATGCCAAGGCCGAAGTCACGCTCGGCGGCGTGGATACCCATGCGCTGTCCTCGCGCACGATGGAAGCGCGCGCCTGCCCCGGCCTGTACTTCATCGGCGAAGTGATGGACGTCACCGGCCATCTGGGCGGCTACAACTTCCAGTGGGCCTGGTCGTCGGGCGTGGCCTGCGGGCTGGCGGCCTGATCCGCGCACCGGCGGCAGCCGCTGCCGCCCTCCTTCAGTCGTCCTGCAGCCCGAGGAAACGCGCCGGCGGCATGCCCACGGCACGATGCACCATGGCGCTGAAGGCGCTCGGGCTGTTGTAGCCCAGCTCCGCGGCGATCTGCTTCACCGGCATGCGGCCCGCGGCCAGGGCCACGGCCCGGGCCAGGACGACCTGTTGCCGCCATTGCGTGAAAGTCCGCCCCAGCTCATGGCGGAACAGGCGTGCGACGGTGCGCGGGCTGGCCCCGGTGCCGGACGCCCAGTCGGCCAGGGTCTCATGGCGCGTGGGATCGACCAGCACCGCCTCGCACAACTGGCGCAGGCGCTTGTCGCGGGGCAGGTCCACGCCCAGCGGCACCGCACTGGCGCTGCGCAGTTCGTCCAGGATCAGCGTGCTCAGCAGTTGCTCGCGCTGCCGCAGCGCGGCCGGCAGCGGCGGTGCATCGTCGGGCACGCAAGGCATCTCGCGCACCAGGGCGCGCAGCAGCTCCGACATCTCCAGCACCCGGCAGCCGCGCCAGGGGCCATCGTCCTCGGGCGCCACGTCCGGCCCGAAACGCCCGGCCGGCTGATGAAAGTAGAGCGTGCGCATGTCGGCGTCCTCCACCACCGTCACCGCGTGCTCCACGCCGGGCGGAATCCACAGCGCGCGCCAGGGCGGCACGATGTAGGTGCCGCGCTCGGTGCCCAGGCGGATCACGCCGGTGGCGGAGATGGCTACTTGCGCCCAGGGGTGGCGATGAGGCATCACCTGCGTATCGGCGCGCAGCTTGCGCATCTTCGCCCGCACCGGACGTTCGGCCGTGGGCACGTAGAGATGCGGTGTCGCTGCCGCCACCACGCAGGCCGGGGCGCTTCTCGCGCGGGGCTTCATCCGTGGCTTGGCATCAGCAGGCGCGGCAGGCCGGAGTCTGGCTTGGTTTGGCATGATCGCGACAGTATATGTCCTGCTGTCGCATATCTGCCGCCGGCAGGCTGCCTATCATCCGCTGCATGAGCTCCATCGCACACGCCCCCTCGCTGCGGCAGGACGCCCGCACCATCGGCTTGATCGGCCTGGCGCACGGCTCCTCGCACTTCTTCCACATGCTGCTGCCACCGTTGTTTCCGTTCCTGATCGCGGAGTTCGGCTTCAGCTATTCCGAACTGGGGCTGCTGGTATCGGTGTTCTTCGTGATCTCGGGCGTCGGGCAGGCGCTGTCGGGGTTTCTGGTGGATCGCGTCGGTGCCCGGCCGGTGCTGTTCTGCGCGCTGTCCTGCTTCGTGCTGGCGGGACTGGTGGCGGCTTCGTCCGGCAGCTATGCCGGCCTGCTGCTGGCTTCGGTACTGGCGGGGCTGGGCAATGCCCCCTTCCACCCGGTGGATTTCACCATTCTCAACAAGCGCGTGTCGCCGCAGCGGCTGGGACACGGTTTCTCGGTGCACGGCATCTCGGGCAACCTGGGCTGGGCTGCGGCGCCGGTGTTCATGGCCGGCATCGCCGCAGCCACGGGCTCGTGGCGCATCGCCTGCCTGTCCGGCGCCGGGCTGGCGCTGGCGGTGCTGGCGATCATGGTCTGGAACCGCGATGCGCTCGACGACCGCCAGGGCGCGTGGGGTGGCCAGGCAGCGAAACACGCCGCTGCCGCCGCCGAGGAGCATCCGCTCGCCTTCCTCAAGCTGCCGTCCGTGTGGCTGTGCTTTTCCTTCTTCTTCTGGAGCACCTGCTCGCTGTCGGCCATCCAGAGCTTCGCCGGCCCCACGCTGCAGCAGCTCTACGGCCTGCCGCTGTCGCTGACGGCGATGGTGGTCACCGGCTACATGCTGTGCGGCGCCGCGGGCATGGTGGTCGGCGGCTTCCTCGTCGCGCGCGTGGAGCGGCTCGAGAAAACCATCGGCGTGTGCCTGCTCGCGACGGCCGTGCTGCTGGCGCTGGCAGGCTCCGGCCTGCCGTCGGGCATCGCGGCGCTGGCGCTGACGGCCCTGGCTGGCCTGGGGATCGGCCTGGCCGGCCCTTCGCGCGACATGCTGATCAAGCGTGCGGCACCGCCCGGTGCGACCGGGCGCGTATACGGCACGGTGTATTCGGGACTGGACCTGGGCTTCTGCATCGCGGCACCGATATTCGGCGCGATGCTCGATGCCGGCATGACTTCGGGCATCTTCTACGGTTCGGCCCTGGCACTGGTGCTCGGCGTCTGCTCGGCCGGGCTGGCCGGCCTGGGCGTTGCCGCGCGCGCCGCCCGGCAGCAGCGGCATGCAACGGTCTGACCGGGGGCAGCTCGCCGCCTCGAAAGACTCCGCCGCTTTCAGTTCCCGCTTTTTCCCGCGCGCCAGCCCAGCAGCGGCAGATAACTGAAGGCCTGCAGCAACAGCAGCACGGCGAGGGCGAACTTCAGCGCTTCGGGCATCGCCCAGCCCCAGCTGCGCAGCAGATCGAGCACCAGGCCGATGCCCCACTGCACCAGGAAAGCGCCGAGGAAGACCATCAGATTGATCGAGGTGCTGACCCGGCCGAACATCTCGCGCGGGAAATTGTTCGCCGCCGCCAGGTAGGACTGCGAATTCACCGCCGACAGCACGCCGAACAGGAACCACACCACGACGACCGGGCCGACCCTGAACAGGATCGCCGCCAATACCAGCAGCAGGCAGGCATAGCCGACCTGCAGCAGGCGCAGCGGCTGCACGCCGAGGCGGACCAGACGCACGCCGAACATGCCGATGGACAGCTGCCCGGTCAGCATGCCGAGGTTCAGCACCAGCAGGATGCGGGCCGCCGCGGCCAGCTCCAGCCCTTCGACGTGCATCAGCCAGGGCACGGCCCACAGGCTCTGCAGTGCCATGAAGCCACCGACGAAAAACAGTGAGGAGCCGGCAAAGCGCAGGAAGGCCGGCGCGGCGAAAATGCCTGCCACGCCCTGCACGATGCCTGCCAGACGCACGTTGCCGCCGGCCGCGGTTTCGCGCGGCAGGCTGAAGAACAGGCTCGCCGAAGCCGCCAGCGCGACGGCCGCGATGCCCCAGAACACGCCCCGCCAGCCGAGCAGCGGAATCATCGCTTCGAGTGGTGCACTGGCGGTCAGCGCCCCCATCGCTCCACAAGCCATCACGTAGCCCGTCATCGAGCTCTGCCGTTCGGGCGGATACCACAGCGCAAAACCCTTCAGCGCGCCCATCAGGCAGGCCGACACGCCCAGCCCGATCAGCGCCCGCCCCAGCCCGAGGCTGCCGATCGAGTCGCCCTGCGCGAACAGCGCCGCGCCCAGCGCGGCCAGCAGCAGCAAGGCGCTCTCGACGCGGCGCGGGCCATAGCGGTCGAGCGCGATCCCGACCGGAATCTGCGCCAGCCCGAAGGCGAAGAAGTACATGCTGGTCAACAGCCCGAGCTGCGCCGCCGACAGCTCGAGCTCGCCGGTCAGCGCCGGCGAGATCACCGCATTGACCGTGCGCAGCAGGTAGGACAGATAGTAGCCGAGCGCAAAGGGCAGGAAGATCCGGCTCCAGGCGCCCGGCGCAGCCGCATTCGACATGCCGCCTCCGGCGGAACGAAAAGCGCGATTGTGCCTGCGCGGCATACGATTCCTCAAACGAATCGAATGCGAACCGCCCGGCTCCGGCCGGCAGCGCCTTACCCGACTTGACTCGTATCAATGCCAGCCGCCGGTCACGGCGGAGAATGGCCTCAGTCCCATCGGAGCAGACCATGAGCACGATAGCCGAACTGATGACCCACGATCACCGCGCCTGCGATCACGATTTCGCCCGCGCAGAAACGCTCGCCGCCGAGAACGACTGGCAAGGCGCAAGCGAAGCCCTGGAAGCATTCGCCCACGGCCTGAACGCCCATTTCGACGCCGAGGAGCAGCAGCTCTTCCCCGCCTTCGAAGCCGCCACCGGCATGACCCAGGGGCCGACCCAGGTCATGCGCGGCGAGCACGTCGACATGCGCGCCGCACTCGAACGCCTGCGCGCAGCGCTGCAGGCGCGCGATGCGGACGATTTCGCCGGCGAGGCGGAAACCCTGCTGATCATGATGCAGCAGCACAACATGAAGGAGGAGAACATCCTCTATCCGATGTGCGACGCCCGCCTCGCCCATGCCCGGGACGAGCTCTGTAGCCATCTTTCCCAAGCGCTTGCCGTGGAGCACACATCATGACCATCGTCGACGCCCGCGGCCTCGAGCCTCCCGAACCCTTCGAACGCGCCATGGAAGCGCTGGCCGAGTTGCAGCCCGGCCAGCAATTCACGCTGTTGCTCGATCGCATGCCGCATCCGCTGCTGCGCATGCTCGACCGCGACGGCTATCGCAACGAGGTGAACATCCGCGACGACGGCGCCGTGGAGATCCTGATCGGCCGTCCATGACGGCCCCCTCACGCAACACTGCAAGCAGACCATGAGCAGCGCCAATCCCGGGCTCGCCTACGAAGACACACCGCCGTTGTCGGCACCGCTGCGCTTCTTCCTGACGGCGCCACTGTTCGGCATGTGTGCCGGACTCGTGCTGCTGTTCGGCGACGGCGTGCTCGGCTCGCGATGGACGCCGGGTGCGCTCGCTGCCGTCCACCTGCTGGCAGCCGGCTTCATGCTGCAGGTGATGATCGGCGCACTGCAACAGATCCTGCCCGTGGTTGCCGGCGTCCGCTTCCCCGCAGTGCTGGGCGTCGCGAGCAGCAGCCACGCACTGCTCACGTTCGGCGCCGCCGGGCTCGCCGGCGGCCTCGCCTTCGGCCTCCCGGACGCCATCATCGGCGGTGCGATGCTGCTGCTCGGCGGCATCGGCATCTTCCTGATCGCCGCGCTGGCAGGCCTGATCCGCTCGCCATCGGTCAAGATCCCCAGCCACGCCCCGCGAGATCTGCGCCTGGCCATGGCCGGCCTGGCAGTGACCGCGGTGCTCGGGCTGGCGCTCGCACTCGCCATCGGCCGCGGCGCGACCTTGCCGATACCGTTGGCCCAGGCGGTGGATCTGCATGCCGCCTGGGGCTGGCTGGGCTGGGGCGGCATCCTGCTGGCCGCGACAAGCTGGGTCGTGGTACCGATGTTCCAGATCACGCCGAGCTACCCGGCCCGCTTCACCCGCTGGTGGGCACCCGCAGTGCTGGCGGGCCTGGCCTCGTGGTCGCTGGCCCGCAGCTTCGATGCCGAGGGCACCGGCATCGTGCTCGGCATCGCGTTGATGCTCGCCTCCGGCGTCTTCTCGGTGCAGACTCTGAGGTTGCAGTCGCGCACCCGCCGCAGCACGCCGGATGCGCCCTTCCATGCCTTCCGCGCGGCGATGCTCGCGATGCTCGCCGGCATCGCCGCGCTGGGCGGCAATCTCGTCGTCGATTCCGATCACTGGTCGGTACTCGCCGGCGTGCTGATCCTGCACGGCGGCTTCGCCGGCGCCATCAGCGCGATGCTGTACAAGATCGTCCCTTTCCTTGCCTGGCTGCACCTCACCCAGGCCGGCATCCGCGCACCGAACATGAAGAAGCTGCTGCCCGACACCCCTGTCAAGCAGCAGCTGAAGCTCCATCTCGCGGTACTCGCCGCCCTCGTGCTGGGCGTGTTCGCAGACACTGTCGCACGTATTGCCGGGCTGCTGATGCTTATCGAATTCGGGTGGCTGCTGCTCAACATGCTACGCGTTGTGCGTAACTGGCAGCGCGCGCGGGAAACGTGAAAAATTCCGCAAAAGATATTTGACGGCATCGCGGGACCTCTGTATAGTTCGCGGCTCTCGGGGTGTAGCGCAGTCCGGTAGCGCGCTTGCTTTGGGAGCAAGATGTCGGGGGTTCGAATCCCTCCACCCCGACCAGCTCACACCCCGATTGCCCGCGGGACTCTGCCCGTAGCTCAATTGGATAGAGCACCAGCCTTCTAAGCTGGGGGTTGCAGGTTCGATCCCTGCCGGGCAGGCCAGGACAGGTTTTAGTGGCGGCATTAGCTCAGTTGGTAGAGCACTGGATTGTGGCTCCAGGTGTCACCGGTTCGATCCCGGTATGTCGCCCCATCAAATCAAGTACTTACAGCGGTCAAAGAAACCAGTACCGAACCGCAGTAAGCGCATAGTAAGCACGAAGGCCCGGCGAAAACCGGGCCTTCGTGCTTTTGGCCATCAGCTCGGTAAGGCACGAAAAACCCGCCACGCGGGCGGGTCTGGCAGTCGGGGCGGGTAGCTCAGTGGGCGATGGGCTTCAGCTTCGGTCGCCGGCCCGCTTCCGCCAAGGGTTCATCCCTTTTGGTGCCCATCGCATTACCCCCCGATCATCCGCCACTCGAAACCAGATCAACGATGTAGACCGCCAAGGTGTCGCGCACTTCCAGGCCGGCCCGCAGTTCGCCCAGGATCGCCACCAGGTTACGGGTAAAGAAGTCTGCGTGCGAGTTCGACAGCATTACGGACATCTGCTGCCGGTCGAGTACCGTAACGTGCGCCGTATCAAGCACCAGCGCCGTACCTCGGTCAATGGCGCTGGACAACACGACCTGCTGGTTCCACAGGGACGGCGGGATGGGCGCTGTTGGGGAACCGAACAGATAGGCGCCGTCGTTGTCGTCGCGGCTGATCTGGATGGCGAACCAGTCCCGCGGGTGCATGGCGATGACGGACGGCGAATAGCCCCGCTCCGCCATCGCCGCGGCGGCTTCGCCGATGATGTCGGCCGGAGTGGCTCCCACCGTGGGCAGGAATACCGTGCCCTGGTCGAGCAGCCCGACAATCTTGCCGCTGCCGCTGGCCCCTCCATTGATCAGCAGGTTCTCCAGGCGGTCGAGCAGCTTGCCCTGGATAACGTTGTCGATATTGGCTTGCAGGGCTGCGTGATCGCTCAGCACCTGCCGACTGGCAGCCGTCCACCCGGCAACGGTGGCAATTTCAGCCTTCCGCAACTCGCCATCGAAGTCGATCAATGCCTTCGCGTCACCCTCAACCTCCTGCTCGGCCGCTTCACCCGTGGCGTTCAGTTGAATGTACTCCACGGCATCCGCTTCGGTCGGCCGGGACGGCAGCACCTCAAGCAGTTGCAGCGGGCGCAGCACAGGGCCGACGATGCCAGCCCGTTCGGGCCGGGAAGGCATGTAACTACCGTCACTCGAAAGGCCTTCGCTCGGGATATTCGTCAATGCAGACTTGATGCTGGACGATAGTCGCGCGCGGGCGGTGCACTGGTTCCACTCACTCAAGGAAGCAAAGGCGGGGCTCTCCCGCAGGTCGTTCATGGCCAAGACGCCAACGCCGACCCCGCCGACGGAATAGCTGCCCTTGTCATAGGACGGAGAGGCCACGAATGCCTGTTCGAGCGCGGCCATGCGGGCGTTGGTCTCTGCCCCCCGCCTTTCGACCATATCCTTGTAGGCGCTTACGGCAGCGAACATTTCCTTGGTGTCGCGGGCCAGTTCGTCGACGCTCGCATAAAATTCATCGTCGGTGCGCTCTCTGGCGTGGTGGGGCCGCCCACCGCCGCCATGCACCCCCATCGCGAATCGCCCGCTCTCCGCCGCAGCGTTCGCGATCATGGCTTCCGTTCTGGGGGAAAACTTATGTTGGTTTTTCATGACAGTATCCTCGATCTGATCAGGCACAGCGCCCGTATGTCAGATGCTAGAGCTGGCACCCGATTCAGCCGATAGCAGCCGGTTACATCGAATGACACTCGATGCGCCAACCTTCCAGCCAGGTTGCAACATCCTCTATCCGGTAGGTGACGCGACCGCCCGCCAGATAGAACGCCATCACAGGGTTCAGCGCACAGCGTCGATTGCGCAGCGTGCCGGCGGACATACCGACCAGCTCGGCGGCAGTTGCCTCCCGGACACGCCCATCTGCCGAAACCCAATGCTTGTTCTCCCTGCACCACGCCTCTAGACGGGCAGCGGTCGCCTCGATCCGGCGTGGCAGGTCATCGCTCGGCATCGCAGTATTCCTCGTCGACCACCCGGAGCAAACGGCGCGCAGCGCTGCGGCTCAGGCCCTCGGCCATCAGCGCAGCCTCGATGCGCCGCTTGCGCAGGGCGTGCGCGTGTGCATCGGGCAGCCGCCGCGGCGGCCGCGCCCAAACGCAGGCCTGCCGGGCTGCCAGCAGAAGCCGCCCCAGGGTAGCCCTCAGTGTCCACATGACGGCTGCTCCAGCTCGATCCGCGCCAACTCGTGGCGGGTGCCCTCCACCTCCACCAGCACAACGTGGACCTGAGGCCCGCGCGGATAGGGATAGGGGGTGACTTCCACCACGGGCCAGACCCCGCCTGCCAATGCCTGCTCAAGCTTGGCTTGCTCGTCAGGCGACATGGCTTCCACGACGGCGGATACGATCCGTGCAGCAGAGTGAATAAGATTAGTGGTATCAGATTTATTCATTTTCAGTAATTCTCTCAAGAGTTAAGAGCCTGTCGGGCCTCGGCCGGCAGAATGCGGGACAGCTCGTAGCGGTCTCCACCCGGCCCGGCGAGCAGAACGCGGATCTGCGGGCACCCGGCGTCCGGGACGACCTCCACGACCAGCCAGCCCGCCCCGCCCAGCGCGGCCCGCATCCGCTCCAGAATTTCAGGCGGCTGGGCCGCCAGCTCAGCGCTGGCCAGTTGGCGGGCTACATCGATCAGTGTCTGTTTCATGGTCTTCTCCATTGATTCATCATTCACCCCCCCCTATGTCATTTTGCGGTTTTGCACAAAGAGGAGAACGGTCGGTCTAGGGGCGAATCGGTTTCAACTTTTCCAGTACCCCCCATTTGTGATCGATATTTGCCCGGCGCTTCTCCACCCGTCGACAACGTCGACAACGTCGACAAGCGGTTCCCCTTCGATATCGCGGTTGTCGAGGTTGTCGACGTTGTCGACCGCCCTCTGTTCGTATGGCGTAAGTTATTCATAAGAAATAAAAAAGTCTAAATAAGCTCTATGGCGACAAGGTCGAAATGATCGACATCAGCTTGGGATTCACGATGTGCATCTCGCTGGGCGTTTTGCCCTTCTCGCGCCTGGTGTAGTGCCGGAGCACGTCCTGCTGCTGCAGCCGTTGCAGCGCCTTGTTCAGGCGCTCCAGGCTTCGGAACCGTCCTTCCATCGCCTTCTGACACTCCCGCCGGCTGAACTCCGCCAGCCCATTGGCCTGCACCCACTTCACGATGGCCGCGCCATCCGTGTCGACGCCATCCGTACCGAGCAGCCCGAACGCGGCCTGTGCATGCGGGATCAGCAGCCGGCCCAGCGCCACCGCTTGGCGGGTGGCGACCTCGCTGACTTCCTCGGCAGCACGCCCGACCTCGGCCAGCTCGATCAGTGCCGCGATGCGCGCCACAGCGCCAGGCAGCTTGCTGGTCCAATCGCTGATGGCTTCGTACCGGCCGCCCTCGCCCTGCTGGTCCTCGATGTCCTGCGCGAAGTCCGCCCACAGCTCAAGCGCCGGTTCGGTCATCGGCAGCACGCGCGGCTTGCCGATCACGGCCGGCACATCCTCAAGCAGTTGGAAGATCGCCCTCTCGTAGTTGTCGCGCACCTGGTCAGGTACGGCCACCCGGCGCCGCACGTCGCGCCGGCCGACATTGCTGGCCGGCATGGCATACAGGAAGCGGGCCAGCAGGCCGGAATCCCGGAAGCGCCGGGACGCCGCCACCTCGGCCAGCACGCCCGGCTGCATCGCCAGGCCGAAGGTCAGTGCCGGCTTGTCGACATGGGCCTCGCGCCCAGCGCGGTCGACCCGCATCGCCGTACCGGCGTGGCCCTTCAGGAAAGCATCCAGGTTCGCCGATCCGCCGTTGTAGATGCCCGCCATGATCTGGAAGATGCCGGCCTCATCCGACAGCAGTGCCATACGTTCGCCGAACTCGGCCAGCATCGCCTGCAGCCGTTCGGCGGTGACATCCTCGGTGAAGAGCCGCGGCGCCCGCAGCTCGGCCGGCATGGTGTCTTTCTCGTGCTGAATCTCGGCCCGGATGCGTTCGCGCTCGTGCTCGTCCTTTGCCTTGGCGGCATCGGCCAACAGGCGTTCGATGCGCTTTTCCGCCACCTTGCGAGCCGAGGCCACGCGCCCGCGCTCCGCCCGGCCACGGTCATATTCGCGCTTCTCCCAGCGCAACAACGGTGCGGTCATGGCGCTGAACACGGCCGACTTGCGCGCGCCGCTGGGCAGGGCCGTCAGGGTCCAGAGCGCGAGCGGTTCGGTGTAGTCGTCATCGAACGGCGACACCTCGAACCGACGTTGCAGCACTGCCGCCAGGACAGCCAGCCCGACCATCACCGCCAGCGCCGGCGGCGTCTGTGTCGAGTCCGCCACCGCGCCGGCCATCGCGCCCATCCAGCCCGGCAGGATGTCGGCAGGAATCTCCGGCGCCTTCACCATGCCCGGCAGAACCGGATCCGGCCATTCCTGTGCAGACGCCTGCACGGCAGGTGCTACGGCTGCGCCCGCCAGCACCTTGTCGACGGCGGTCTTGACCGCATCCACGCCAGCGACGGCCGCCAGGTCGTTGAAGTCGGTCGGCTTACCCATGAGCCAGGTCGCCGAAGTTCGGTACTGCGACCAGTCCGCCCACCGCGCGGGCGGCTTCTCGGGCAGCAGACAGGCCAGGATTGCCGGCCGTGGCGGCGTCGTTGTCGGCGCACACCACCAGCTTGAGGCGGGGGAATTTGGCCCGCAGGGCGCGGGCCACTGCCACCAGGTTGCCGCAGTTGAAGCACACCGCCACCGCGCGCCCGGTGGCCTGGTGCAGGGTGGCGGCGGTGGCGTAGCCCTCGGCCAGCAGCAAGGCATCGTCGGGGCGGCCGATGGCGTAATAGCAGCCGGCGATGCGCCCGCCGGTCAGGAAGCGCTTGCCGCCGTCCGGGCCGATGAACTGCAGGGTATGCAGTTGCCCGTCCGCATCGCGCGCCGGCACCATCAACTGATCCCGCAGCGCCCGCAGGCCGAAGGCATGCACGCCCTTGGCCCGCAGGTAGGGATGATCGTCCGTCGCCGGCTTGGCGCCGTTCCACAGCTTCAACGCCCGCGCGGCGGCCTCGGCACGAACCCGCGCCTCTTCGGCTGCACGGGCCTGCTGCGCCGCCTGCAGCTTGCGTTGCAGCTCGGCACGCTCGGCCGGTGTCACCGTTTCGTTCGTGGTGGCCTTCCACGTGTGCTGCTCGCCGGTCTTCCATGAGCCGAAGACGCCGGCCGGGATCGGGTGGCGGTGCAGGATGGCCCAGCCGTTGCGGCTGCCGGCCTTGTCGCCCTGCACGCGGAAGCGGACGATGCGCCCTTCGGGCAGGTCGAAGGGCTTCACCGGTGCAAGGCCGGCGGCGGCGATGGCATCGAGGAATTCAGTCTCCATCGACCACCTCCACCAGGGCGCCAGGCCACTGTGCCCGAACCTGGTCCGCGGTTGCACCGTGTGCGCATAAAACGACGAACGGCGCCCGGCCGGGCTGGGTGACACGCCACCGAAGATGCACGCCGGCCGATTGGCGAACCCCGCCGGCAAACGTCGCCAGGGCATCATCGGCGCCCTGGCACGCCTTGCCGGCGATACATCTTGAGCAGGCACCGAATCTCACGGCGCTGCGCCCGGCTGCCGAGCTGCTGTGGCTCATCCTGCACCCTCGCTCGGGTCTTCGTACAACGCCATGAGCAGCTCGCATTGCTCTTCAAAATGGTTCGCCCATTCCTCTGCAACTTGAATCGCCATATCAGCCAAATATGGAATGTGGCTGTCACAATGGTTCGCTAACCTGATTGCGTGTCCCAGCGCCAGAAGCTGGCGCAGCACGCTCTCTGCGATTGCGGCCTGATCTACGGCGCCGTCGGGCTTGTTCATGTTGTCAACCATGCTTACGCCCGCCAGCCGAAGGTCAGAAGCCAAGCCCGTGCCGGGCCTGTGACGCGGCGCAGGGTGCGGTACAGGATGAAGCGGGCGCCGGTGCTCATGCCGCACCCCGCTGGCCGAAGGAAGAGCGGCGGGGAACAGATAGCCTTTCGTTTGCCCAATCTTCCAGGTCAGAAACCTGATAAACGGCCCGCCTGCCGAAACGGCGGTAAATAGGGCCGCCGCCAACCGTCACCAGTTTCTGCAAGGTACTTGCGGAGAAGCGCAGACCGCGTGCAGTCAGCCAAGCGGCTGCTTCTGTACGATCAAGATAGATTTTGGTTTCCATTGCTGCCGGTTCCTTTCTAAGTAACGGACAGCACGGACAATATGCGCGGGGTTTGCCCCCTGGTAGGGACGTTAGAGGTCTATTTTTTCCCAGTTCTACAGATCAAGCAGTGCGTTCCCAATGTGTCGATCAGGAGAATCCCCTTTCCAGCCCATGTAGTGGTTCAGCCAGTAGCGGACATAGCGGTAAAACAGAGTGTCTTTGCTGGTGCTGATAGCACAATCGGGTAAAACATCCGCAAACCATCTGGCGAGGCATTGAATGCCGGGAATATACTTTCTCGCATCATTGCGGCCCCCCCCGCGGCCACACTCATTGAATTCAATCTTTTCCATGAGGCCGAGAAGCCGCCCAGCCAATACCGATCTGTCCGCTTTGCCGAAGCGTGGTAGCGCCCGTGCCCATTGCTCGAAATGGCTATCGTGCGGGTTTTGCATGGCCAGCGGCTGCCTCACCAGTTCCAGATCATACGAATCCCACGCCCCGAGATATTCCGGTGGCAACAAATTCAGGATTTGCGCAACGGAATTAAGCGCCTTTTCTTGACACCCGCAGCCGCTCTTGATTTTCTGCAGCGCTTTGCGAAGCCGATTGACTAGCTGCCTGTACTCTTTGTGAGAAATGCCAGGGCAGTAGTTCTCGCCGATCTGGGCCTGATACCCTGTCGCATCATGAAGCCCGGATTCCAGCAGCTTCAAGGTGCGGTCATCGGATATTCCAAGCTCTTCACCAAGTGATGGCTTCTCGGTAGACACAGCGGCGCGCGGATCAGAGGGTCGGGTCATTCATCGTCCTGCAACTCGCCACCAGCTTGCCCATCCAGCAGGACAAGCATTTCACGGTGGCCACGATCTACGCGGCTATAGAACGTCTTACTGGAGAAGCCGCATTCCCGCGCCATTTGAGCGACAGTCATGCCACCGCCTCGGCAGTGGAATAGAAACAGCACCTTGGCAAGCTCCGGCTGTTTCACTTGCATAGCCGTAAATGCCTTCTCCACCTCAAAGCCTTCTTCATCCAACGATGGAGTGCACGCCCGACCGGTAGGCGCCGGAGTCAGGCGCATGAATGTTGCGGCGGATGGATAGCCTAGGCCGTTACTGAAGCGACCACGTAACCGCCACTCTGCCCAGCGGTTCAGTTTGTCGTTGACGTAAGGAATCACAATGCCCCCTTCTTCAGCGGAATGACTTCCGCCTTACCCTCTTCCGGCTTCATACCCGCCAGTGCCACCGCCGCTGCACGCTCTGCCAGGGTGCTACGGGCGCGCTCGGCGAAGTGAACGTAACGCATGGTCGTGGATATCTGGCGGTGGCCCAGCAACTCCATCAGTTCCACCGCAGACGCGCCCGACATGGCGAGCGCGGTGCCAATCGAGTGCCGCAGGCCATGCAATCCCAGATCAGACGGCAGTTTCGCCTGCTCCCGGACCTTGGGCCAATCCTTGTTCAGCGCGATGGGGGCGCCCTTGTTCGGAGAAAACACGTAATCGTCAGGATCGCCGTCGGCCTGCCGGGCGATGATGGCCTGCGCTTCGGTCGGCAGGCCGATGATGCGCGGCTTGCCGGTCTTCTTGCCAGTCTTGTGGGCGTGGGGCGGCAGAACTACCTGCCCATTTTTCAGATCGACGTAGCGCCACCGAAGCCCCACCGCTTCGCCGCGGCGGGCGCCGGTCAGGGCAATGAAGCGGATGGCATCCGCCGCGGCGGGGCGGATGCGTTTCTCGTTTTCCAGGTCCTGCAGGGCGGTGAAGAGCTGGCGGTATTGCTCGGGCGTCTCCAGGATGGTGTCGCGCGTGCCGGTCTTCCAGCACTTCATGTTGCCAGCGGGGTTGCTCTTGGCAAGGCCCTGGTCCTGCGCCCACTTGTAGATAGCGGAGAGCATCAGCACGGACTTGTCCGCCGTGCCCTTGCCACCGCTCACGCGGGCGAGTCCGCGGTATCCGGTCTTGATCCGTGCGGCCGTCTTGCCCTCGATGATCTGCCGGTGCATGCGCTTGACAGCCTCGGCTGTGAGCCGGTCGACGTACTCGGTGGCCACCAGCGGACGCAAGTGCCGTTCGATGCGCCCGCGATCAACCGCCCGCGTGCTCTCCGCCTTGCCCAGGAAGGCTTCGCTGTCCAGGTACTCGTCAAACAGTTTCCCCAGGGTAAGCGCCCGTCGCCGTTCCTGCTTTTCGCCCTGCGGATCACGCCCGCCGTGCACTTCCAGGGCGTAACCCTTGGCCTGCCGGCGGGCCTGGTCAGCAGTCAGGGCGTCACTGAACTTGCCGATGGTCAGTCGGCGCACCTTACCTTCCGGGGTTCGATACTGGAAGACGAACGAACGGGCGCCGGACGGGAAGAGCTTGAGGCCGAACCCCTTGATTTCGTCATCCCATACAAATGTTTCACGTTCGGCCGCGGGCAGGCGCTCAACATATGATTTCGTCAACTTCGGCATGATCCAGAACTCCGCCAAGTCACCCACAGTAATCACATAGTAAGCAAGGCTTGGTAAAAAATGGGTTGTGTTCTGGCGTTAATAGTAAGGCTACACCCCAGTGATTACAAGGCAAAAGTATGGTTTCGTTTTCTTATAGTAATCACGGGAAATGTTATTTGTTCTGGATTGTGGCTCCAGGTGTCACCGGTTCGATCCCGGTATGTCGCCCCAAGTATTTAAAGGGGTTTAGCCCCGAAAGCAGCGCCCGTCGTCTGCGGCTTCTTACAAAATTTGTAAGATCACCGCGCGGCGGGCGCTTTGCGTATCCGCCTGCGGTCATACACTTTCGACACCACGGACTCGGTGCGATGACCGGTCAAGTCGCTGGCCTTGCGCCCTGCTTCGGTCGTGTCCCACGGAACCGGTGCAGGTATCTGCACCACTACAACCACGAACGGCCTCACCAGGGCCGAATGACGCAAGGCAGAAACCCCGATCAGGCCTTCCCGGCAGGCATCCTCAACAGCCCGGAGAGAGCCTGCCGCACGCCGCCTGAAACAACACCGGCTCGGGGCCCGTGTCAGGGGAATGCTTGATCTGCACCCCCGCGGAAACCATACTGGGCCGCAATCTCCCAGAATGGGCCATGATTCTGGATAAATTAATCGGATACGATTAGTATCGAAATATGCTCGAGCTTTTCCAGGCTGGAAACTTTGTGCATGCATCCAGAGTGACCAGCCACACAACGATCCACGCCATACACATACCGGAATATTTTCTTCGACGAAGAACTGCCTCCTTCAAACACATCGTCTCCACTAGCGCGCGACCGTATCTTTCTGAGCGACACCCTGGCGGCGATATTGGGAAAATCAACCACGATCTGTGAGCCGCACCACCTGAGCTTACATCAATGCAAACATTGCAGCATCTTCTCCTATCGGCATTTATTGTGTTCACACTTGCCGCATGCTCCGATGAAAAATCCCGTCGGGTCGATGCGCTCGTGGTTTCGGGCGAATCTGCTCATGTGGCTCAGCAAGAAAACGCCCCCCGAAAGATGCAACACCGAGGATTGCACTGCTGCTGAAATCATTCTCGAATCCTTACTTTCTGGAGATGGAGCAGGGAGCACGGCGTGCTCAAGCCGAATCCAACGCAGGGCTATTCGTCAGATCGGTTGGATCCGAGGCCGCAATCGATCAGCAGATTCAATTTATCGAGCAGATTGTTTCCAATCGAACAGCTGACGCCATCGTACTCATCCCTACCGATTCCGAACGATTGGCCCCCAGTGTTGCAATGGCTCACAATGCGGGCATTCCCGTAATCGTCGCCGATACGCCGCTAGATGCCGACGCACTGACTCGACAGGGCGTAAGAGCGCCGCCTTTCGTGGGCATTGACAATGCCAAGGCAGCCTATCAAGCGGCCCGTGCCCTAGCCTCTGCCATACCTGCAGGGTCAGAGGTCGCTCTTCTTGAGGGCAACTCGAACGCTCTCAATACACGGCAGCGTGCCCTCGGTGCCCGTCAGGCGTTCGTCGATGCCGGGATGAAGCTCGTTGCCAGCAAGAATACGTGGTCTCCCGACGAAGTCTACGAGGTCACCGGCATCCTTCTCAGGGAGCACCCCCGCATACAGGCCATCTACTGCATCAGCGATGTGATTGCCATTGGTGCGATGAAGTATCTTGCAGACCGGAACATCGCACACATCAAGCTTGCTGGTTTCGACGGCATTCCTGAAGCGCGGAAGGCGCTCGAGCAGGGCCAGATGGTTGCCACAGTCGACCAGCAGCCAATGGAGCAAGGCTATAAAAGCGTAAAGGCCGCGATCGATCTGTTGGCCGGCAAGGCCATCCCGCAGCGAGTCGAGATCGATACCGTTCTGTTGATTCAAGCGAATGGCGAATGAGATCAAGAGATGAAGCTACCGAACAGCATTTCCGTCAAATTGATAGGCTTTCTTCTCGCCCTCTGCATCCCTCCGTTTCTGCTGTATCAAGTCCTTACATTCAGCATCGTGCGAAGCACCATTTCAGGGATGGCTCTTCAACACAGCATGGACCTGCTGGCCGACCGAGAAGCCTACCTGAAGCACCAACTCGACCGGATCGAGGACCTGTTGCGCAATATCAGCACGATCGATGAGATCAAGATTGCGCTTAGCCATGCGGCTGACGAACCCGTGGGCCAGCAGAGCACGGCAAGCCGCATTCCAAGCTTTCGCTTTCGAACCCACGACGAGCTCTCCATCCAATCTCGGATCAGTGCGATCCTGAATAGCTACGAAAACTTGGCAGGGCTGGTCTCTATCGATCTGATCACATACAGCGGGCAACATCATCGTGTCGGTGACACACTGGATACAAGCAACATCGACCAGGCAGAACTTGAGCGGCTCATGCAGGAGTCCAGACAAGCGAACGGCAAGATCCGCTGGCACGGCATACGTAGCAATATCAGTCTTACTTCAGATCAGCACAAGGTCATCGTGGCCAGCCAGACCCTGTGGCAAACCGATGCCAGCGGGGCGCTGCAGAAGCCACTTGGGGTGCTGCTGGTCAACTATGATCCTCTGGCCCTGTTTCGAGACCTGAATGAGCCAAGAACAGTGCGCGGATCGAAACTGATGGTCGTCGACGATACAGGAAACGTTCTTTACTATCCCGACTCCAAATTAATCGGTCTTGCCGTTTCTCCTGATATCATCGACCTGCTCGGCGCCCCCGAGGGGACATTCGCGATACAGCTCGAGAATCATCCTACCTTGATGAATTTCCGCTGGCTCCCTCAGTGGAACTGGCATATCGTCAGCCTGACGCCCGAGAACGAGTTGTTCGCCCCCCTCCGGGACATAACCCGTATTGGGAGCGTTCTGCTGGTCATTGCCTTGCTGCTGGTGATCTGGCCCAGCTGGCTATTCGACCAACGAGTAATTCGACCAATTCGCGCCCTATCCGATGGATTTCAGAACTTTCGAGCGAACCGGCTCAGTGATGGATGGCGCATGCCGCAGATGAAATCTCTGCGGGAGATCAATCAGCTGATTGGATGGTTCAATATCTTCCTCGAAAAAACCGAGACCCAGCGACAGGCGGAGGTCGACTTGCGGGTCGCGGCGACGGCTTTCGAGTCCCAGGAGGGAGTCATCATCACCGATGCCGAGACAAACGTCACCCGCGTCAATCGTGCTTTCAGCGCGATCACCGGTTACGAACTCCATGAAATCCAGGGCAAGCCGGTCCGGACCCTCAAGTCCGGGAGGCAAAACAAATCCTTCTATCAAGACCTGTGGTGTTCCATTGTCAAAACCGACAAATGGAATGGCGAGATCTGGAACCGCCGCAAGAACGGCGAACTTTACCCCGCATGGCTCGCCATAACCGCCGTACGTGATCCGCAAGGACAGATCACCCATTACGTCGGTGCGTTCGTCGACATCACACAACGCAAACAGGCCGAAGAACGAATCGAACGCCTGGCCTATTACGACACGCTGACTCAGTTGCCGAACAGGCACCTGCTGCTGGATTCGGTGCAGAAGGCCTGCGCCCGCTCGAGCCAGCAGGATAACTGCGGAGCGATCCTCCTGATCGATTTAGACAACTTCAAGTTCCTGAACGAATCTCAGGGGCATAAGCTCGGTGACCAGCTGCTGCAGGAGATCTCACTACGCCTGCGGAACCAGGTGCATGAACCCAATGCCGTTTTTCGATGGGGCGGAGACGAGTTCGTAGTCCTGCTGACACAATTGGACCCCAAGCTCGCGACAGCACAGGCCGATGCCCGCGCGATCGGCGAGAACTTATTGGCAAGACTCCAGGGGCCATACCGTGTGGGCGACGATATATACCGCTGCACATCCAGCATCGGGGTTGCCCTATTTCATGGCCAGGACGGCGATGCGGCAGAGCTTCTGAAACATGCCGAACTCGCGATGTATGCAGCCAAAGCCAGCGGGCGCAACACCTTGCGCTTCTTCGACCCGACCATGCAAAAAACCGCGGCTGACTATGCCAGCCTGGCAAGTTGCCTGCATCAGGCAGTTGAAGAACAACAACTCGAACTGCACTATCAGATCCAGGTCGACGCGACCGGACGTGCCGTTGGTGCCGAAGCCCTGCTGCGCTGGCACCGACCCAACAAAGGCCTCGTCAGCCCTGCGATCTTCATCCCAGTGGCCGAGCAGTCCAATCTCATCGTGGAGCTCGGCAACTGGGCTCTGGAAACCGCATGCCAGCGATTGGTTGCGTGGTCTGAGGATCCAGTGCTCTCCGATTTGACGCTGGCCGTTAACATCAGTGCTCGCCAATTCCGGGAGCCGGAATTTACCACTCAGGTACTTGGCATCCTGGCCTCTACACAGGCACCGCCGCATCGCCTCAAGCTCGAGCTAACAGAGAGCCTGCTGATCGGCGACACCCAAGACACCATCCACAAGATGCATGTCCTGAAGGATCATGGAATCGCATTTTCCCTGGACGATTTCGGCACTGGATACTCATCACTGAGCTATCTACGCCAATTGCCTCTCAATCAGCTCAAGATTGATCGGTCCTTCGTAAACCAAGCCGGGCAGAATAGCGCGGATGCAGCAATCATCGAAACCATATTGGCGTTGGCCCGAACGTTCGGCCTCGAGACCATCGCAGAGGGCGTGGAGAATGAGGAGCAGCGTGCCTTTCTGGCAGAACTCGGCTGCGATGCCTACCAGGGATACCTGTTCGGTCGACCATTGCCCGAGGCCGCCTTCGTTCAACTCGTCCACCAATATGCGGCGCCTACGGGTTGCCACGCCACCGTATTAGAGCCAATAAACTCCGATCAGCCCTAAAAAATTTCCGCTGTCAAGCCTTTTCGAGGCGTGCCCCCAGGCGCGGGCCGCTTCAAGGTTGGCGAAACCGTGCGCCGGGAATTCTGGCCGGTATTTGGCCGTCTTGAACAACGACTCGACGAAGGCGTTGTCGTCTGAGACGCGTGGACGCGAGTACGACGGTTTGACGCCCAGCCAGTGGAACATCGCGAGCACCGTGGTGGCCTTGAGCGTGCTGCCGTTATCCCGGTCCAACACGCTCTTGCGCATCGACCGCGTCGAATCAGCCATGGTGGCCCCATAAAGCCACTGGGTCGCATGGTCACTGAAAGTCTTGGTTTCGGGATCGCGAGCTTTCTCTCGTCGCTTCTGCAGGGCCGGTGAAATGCCGTCGCGCACCAGTTGCTTGGCATCCAGCAGCTTTTCTCGCGCCGCGGCGAGCGAGATGCCGCCAAAACCATAGCGGCCGATGATCAGCGTCTCACGCCGGCTATTGATGCGGTAGTCGTACCTGAAGGAAATGGAGCCCGTCGGCAAGACGGCCGCGTACATGCCGTTGCGGTCAGCAACTTTGTAAAGGGTCGCGCGAGGTTTGAGGTTCCGAAGGGCGAGGTCTGTGAGCATCTAAATTTTTCTCCTGATCGAGACGGCCAAATACCGCCACCAATCAAGAGGCGTACAGATGCCTGCGAACCCGCATGAAACCTAGCTTCTGTGATCAATGCCTACCGTCACGGACGGTATTTCTGTGACGACCAGATCTCGCCCCAATGCGGCCTAGCGCAAAGAGCTCATTCGTACCGTCAGCCGTACCGTCAAATTCATCACCTGACAGCACCTGATGCGCAGGAGGTACTGAGTAAAGACTATTTCAAATCAACAACTTAAAAATATTGGATTGCAGTGAATTATTTTTGCACAACACTGCAACATATTGATTTAAAATAATAATTTTTCAACCTCTACTCCCACTCGATCATCAACAGGCCACGCAAGCCCGCGTGGTTAAAGGGATTTGCGATGATCGACATGGGCCATTACCGTCGCTTTTACCGTCATCCGACAAGAGCTTGATCTGGTGCGGAAGATGGAGGGATTTGAGGGGCGACGACTCTGGCAACTCCATCGTCAATCACCCTCTAGGATAGCGCAGACAAGCACAGCGGTCTTCCTCCAAGCCTCACTTCGCCGGTGGCTTCGACGTTGCCTGCCCTCCCCTCTTGAAACCACGATCCCCCGCCATGAAAGCCTCCAGCATGTGCGGGATCAACTTCTCTGCATCGACCGCTTCGCCATACGCCTGCGCGTGCAGCGCGGCGTAGCGGTCGAGGTCGGTTTTCAGGCTGGCCGGGCAGGCAAAGGTCAGCTTAACGTTCTCGGTCTTGGGCAGCGGCCCAAGCCGCAGCTTCTTGGTCGCGTTCATTGCGAAGCTCCCCGATTGAAGAACAGAGGCTGGTACGGCCGCAGCACCAGGTCGCGGTTGACGATGATTCGCACCGGTAGGCCAGGCCGCTCGGTCAGCGTCGGCTGGATGTTCATGTTGCGTCGGGTGATCTCCTGGCCGACCTGATTGATGCTGTCCTGGGCGCTGTCACGCCCGGCGATGACGATGCGGTTGCCGTCCTGGCGGTTCTCCGGCGCGGCCAGCTCTGCGCCGACGCCCAGCAGCGTCGTCAGCACCGCGCCGGCAAAGATGCGGTTCCAGTGCCAGTCCACGTCGTCCTCCAAGCCCGCGTAGCCGGCCGGGTCTGTGCCCACTAGGTTGTCGAGCGTCAGCGAGGACGTGTCGGGCAAGATGATCCGGTTCCACACCACTTGCACGCGGCTCTGCCCGTAGCTGACCTGACTGTTGTAGCGCCCGAGGATGCGCGACCCCTGTGGGATCAGCAGGAACTTGCCCGTGGCCGTGTCATAGACCGGCTCCGTCACCGTGGCGATCACGTCGCCGGGAAGATCGGACTTGATGCCTGTCACCAGCGCACCGGCGATTACCGTTCCGGCCATCACCTGATAGGGCGAAGCCGGCAGCGCCAGATTGCCGGAATTGCGGGTTTCCGTAGAGCCGGCTTTCAGGAACGCCTCTTTCTGGTCTTGGCGGTTCTGCGCAGCGGTCGGGTCGGCAGGCTGGGCCGCCACCGACGCCGGCCCGGCGGCGAGCGGGTCGAAGGCCGCGAGCGCGCCTGCAGCGCCAGCCGCACCCGGCGCTGCCTGCGCCACCGCGGCGGCGGCTTGACCGCCCGAGCGGAAAAACACCGACGAGGCCGCAGCGGCTTCCGCCTCCTTGCGCAAAGCGTCGTTGGGGTCATGGCCGGGGGCCGCGTAGGCGGCCACGGCCGGCTGCTGCGAGTTCACGATGGCCGGGCCGAGGTCGCCCGGCAGCGGCGGCCCCAGCTCGGGCACCTTCGGCGGCAGCTTCGAGTAGTCGGCCGGCAGGCCGTCCAGCCCTTCGGACTTCGAGACGCGATCCACGTTGTAAAGCTCGGTCTGCTCGCCCGCGCCGCGCCGGTGCGGCTGCAATGACCAGATCGTGGCGCCGAGCACGGCGACCGACAGGCCGCCGACGAGGATGGCCAGCGTGCGCCGATTCAGGCGCGTGACCGCGCGCGGCTGGGCGCGCAGCGCCACCGCCTCGGGCGCGATCTTGCCCGCCTGCGGCGTGGCGAGGTCGGGGGTGTCGTCTTGGCTCATGGTCAGTTCCTCCCGACCGCGCCCACGACGCCATCCGTGCGCTCGACCCGCACCACGTCGCCCTTGTCCCCGCCCAGGCGGAGTTCGGCCGCGCCGAACAGGCGATCCACAATGTAGTACGGCGAACGAAAGCGGTAGTTCACCAACTGCCCATCACCCTGCGCGCCGATCACGAACAGCGGCGGCAGCTCGCCTTGGGCGATGCCCGGCGGGAACTGGATATAGACCTTCTCGCCATCGTCAAAGGCCCGAAGCGGCTTCCACGGTGGATTGCTGCCGCTGACCGCATAGCGGAAGCGGATCTTCTCCAGTGACAGCCCGGCATCGAGCGGAGCGGCGGCGCTCGCCGCCTGCGCTTGGCGTTGCAAGGCCAGCATCTTGTCCTTCGGGTACTCCCAGGACACCGAGGCCATCCACGTCTTCTCGGTCGAGGCCAGCTCCAGCAGGTACGTCCTGCGGCTGGTGGTGATGACCAGATTGGTCTTGAGGCCCGAGCGGATCGGCTTGACCAGCACGTTGACGCGCAGGTCGGCACCGCTGCCGCTGGACGTATCACCCACGATCCAGCGCACGGTATCGCCGGCGGCCACCGTCACCAGTTCCTCGCCCGGCTGGAGCGAAACCACGGTCACGCGGCTCACGGCCGCATAGACCTGATACAGCGCGCCATCGGTGAATGGCCACACCTGAATCGCGTTGACGTAGCCCTCGCGCGTGGGCGCGACGCGGGCCTCTGCATTGGCGCGCGAGACGCGCACCTTCTCGTCGGCAGGCTCCGGCGTGGGCTTGGCGTCCTCGGCTTCGGGCAATGGCTTCAACTGCGCCGGCATCGGCAGCACCTCGGGCACCGTCACCACCTCCACCGGCGCGGGTGGCTCGGGTAGCGGCTGGGCCTGCACCGGCTCATCGAGCGAGATGGTTGGCGGCGGCTTGCCCTGCGTGGCGCAGCCCGCCAGGGCAAGCAAGATCACCGGCAAGGCGGATTTACGGAAAAGATCATTCATGGCTTGGCTCCTTCGGAAGAATCCAGTTCGCGGCTCCACGACAGGCCGTTGACGTAGATGCCCAGGGGGTTCTTGCGCAGGCGTTCTTCGGTGCGCGGCGGCTGGAGCACGGTGGACACCACGGCCGTCCATCTCTCCAGGCCCGCCGCGGCGCCGTTGACGTAGCGGCGCTCCGTCCAGCGCACGTTGAAAGACGTGTCGCTTGCGCGCACGACGCTGGTGATCTGCACCGTCACCGACTCCTTGCCGATGCGCGCGAACGGGTCGTTGACCCGCGCGTAGTCGTTGAGCACGGCCGCGCCCTTGTCGGTCGTGTAGTCGTAGGCGTCGAGCCAGTTCTGGCGGACGACGATGGGGTCGATGGATAGCGAGCGCACCAGCGTCACGAAGCGCGCGATGTGATGCGCGGTCTGCGCATCGTTGGGCCGGTATGGCGTGGCGGCTTCGCCCACGGCGCGTACCTGGCCCGCGTTGTCCACCTCCACGACGTAAGGCGTCACGATGGACTGCGCCGACCGCCACACCAGGCCGCCGGCCATCAGCAGCGCGAGCGTCAGGCAGCCGAAGGCCATCAGCCGCCAGTTCTTCGCCTGCACGCGCGGCGAGCCGATGCGCTCGTCCCACACCTGGCCGGCAGCTTGGTACGGCGTGGCAGGCGGCGGCGTGTCCGCGTAGCGCACCTGCGGTTTCTTGAATCGCATGGTCAGTTCTCCTTATGAATCGGAATCGCGCAGGCTCGGCCCTTGGCCGGAGCCGCCGCCATCGCCACCACGCAGCGCGTGGGCGGTGGTGGTTGCGGCATGGGTGAGTTGCTGGCGGCGATGCAGCCGCTTCGCCCAAGCGGGTTGCTCGGGCGCCTGTGCAGCGGCAGCGCCTGCGGGGGGGGCGCTGGTGGCGGCCTGGCCGGCTGACGCGCCAGCGTCACTGTTCCAGCCCGCGCGGAACGGCGCAGCCATGCGCTGCCCGGCCGCGGAAGCGCGGGATGCGGCAGCGCGTCCGGCGGACTGCGCGCCGGTCTTGGCGACGTTGCCCAGGCCCGCCATCGCGCCCTTTGCGCCGCCGCCAGCGGCGGCGGAACCAGCTTGGAACGCCGACTTCGCACTGCTGGCCGCCGACGTGGCGGCGCGAGCACCGCTGCCGGCCAGCTTGGCGGCTGCCGGGGCCATGCGAGCGCCAGCAGCCACGGCGCCACCCACGCCCGTCGCGGCGGCCCCGATGGCGACGGCCGTGCCGGCTGCGCCGACAGCAGCACCGGCCATTGCGCCCGCGCCGAGCTGCGGCGCACCGGAGACGAGGCCCGTGGCGATGCCGGGGCCGAAGATCCCGAGCGCCAGCAAGGTGAGCGAGGCCAGCATGATGACCAGCGCGTGGTCGATGGACGGCTCGGCGGGATGGACTTGGAACTGCGCGAACAAGCCCGAGCCGATACCGACGATCACGGCCAGCACCAGCACCTTGACGCCGGCGGATACCACGTTGCCCAGCACCTTCTCGGCCAGGAAGCTGGTCTTGTTCCACAGCGCGAACGGCACCAGCACGAAGCCGGCCAGCGTGGTCAGCTTGAATTCGATCAGCGTGATGAAAAGCTGAATCGCCAGCACGAAGAAGCACAACACCACAACCAGCCAGGCGAGGAACATCACCACGATGGGGTCGAGGTTCACGAACACTTCCGGAAAGCCCGCCATCTCGCCAATCTGCTTCAGGATCGGCGCCCCGGCGTCGATGCCGGCTTTCGCCAGCCGGCCCGGCTGCAAGAAGTTCTCCATCGTGATGGCCGAGCCGGTGGCGGTGATGCCCAGCCCGGCAAAGGATCGGAAGACGATGCCGGCCAGCCAGTTGAAGTTGTTGATGATGTAGGCGAAGGCCCCGACGTAGAGCACCTTGCGCAGCAGCTTGGCGATCACGTCCTCGCCCTGGCCTGTGGCGTGGCTCATGGCCCAATACAGGCCGGCGATCGTCATGTCGATGACGATCAGCGTGGCCGTGAGGAACGCCACTTCGCCCCGCAGCAGCCCGAAACCCGAGTCGATGTAGGTGGAAAAGGTGTTCAGGAACTGGTCGATGATGGTCACGTCATTCATGGCGTGTCCTCCCGTTGGGCGGGAACGGCTGGTGCCATGCCATCGGCCGGCTCCTCGAAGCTGGGTGGGATCGGCGGCAGGTCGGCCAAGGTCTGGTATTCATCCGGCCCGGCCTGGCCGGAGAAGAAGCGCCGCCGGAAGGCTTCGGCGGCGGCGCGGCAAGCGTCTTCGCCCGTGGCCTGCACGACCTGTTGCGGATGGGCCACGCATTGCGCGCGCAATGCCTTGAGCCACACGGGATCGGCAGCCAGGGCGTCGGCAAGGTTGCCGGCCGACTGCTTGCCGCAAGCGGCCAGCAGCACGACAAGCACCACAACAGGCGGGGCGGGGACACATCGCATGGCGGCCTCCCGTCAGTTGCCGTAGAAATCTACGCGCTGCGGCGTGTACGGCGTGCCGTCGCCCAGGAAGCGCCGCCGCATCTCGCGGGCGCGCTCCGTGGCCGCCGCCTGCCGCGCCAGCTCCAGCGACGCCGCCCGATCCTGCGTGATCTGGAGCCGCTGGGTCTGGATGGACTGCTTGGCTTGCAAGGCCAGCAGTTGGTTCGTGGCCTGCATGGCTTGCAATGCGCCAACGGCGGACTGGCTCTTGCCGACCAGATCGGCCAGCACGCCTTCATCATCATGGAGGTTCTGCGATGCCTGGGCCTGCATCTGCATCGTGGTCTGCAAGCCATTGAGCGTGTTCTTCCAACGCTCCTGCGCGTCGCGGTACATCTGGTCGCCGCTTACCGTGGCGGCGTACTGCTCGGGATACAGGCGCTGAAACTCCCGATCCAGATTCGTCACGTCGTAGGCCAAGCCGCGAGCCTGGGCGATCAGCCGCTCGGTCGTCGCCAGATTGGTGCGCAACTGGTTCACCACGCTGGACGGCAGGCTGGCTAGGTTGCGCGCCTGATTGATGAGCATCTGTGCTTCGTTCTGGAGCTGCTTGATCTGGTTGTTGATCTGCTCCAGCGTGCGGATCGCGGTCAGCGTGTTCTGCACGAGGTTCGTGGGGTCGATCACGACCCATTGCGCATGGGCGGTGGCGGTGCAAAGCATGGCCGCGATGGCGGCGGCGATGAGACGCTTTTTCATGACAGGTTCTCCAGGGGTTGGTCAGCGAGGGAACCCGGCGCGAGGCCGGGGAACGAGGGCAGCAGGTCGGCCGCCCAATCGAGGCCGCGATGGCGCAGCCAGGCGCCCGTGAAGCCGGGCACGCCGGCGTCCAGCAGCACGCGGTCTATGTCGCGCTGGTCCTGCGGCGTGGAAGCGCCCGCAAACGCCAGAGCCGCCGGCCCCAGGTCGAGGTCGAACAGGCGGTTGCCGAGGCGGGATTGGTAGTAGTAGTCGCGCTTGGGCTGCGCGGTGGCGACGATTTCGATCTGCCGCCTGTTGAGGCCGAAGCCCTCGTAGATCGTGCGAATCTGCGGTTCGGTCGCCTGCGGATTGGGCAGGAAGATGCGGCTCGCGCAGCTTTCGATGATCGCGGGCGCGATGCTCGAATCCTTGATGTCGGCCAGGCTCTGCGTGGCGAAGATGACGCTGACGTTCTTCTTGCGCAGCGTCTTGAGCCATTGGCGGATACGCGCGGCAAACACCGGGTCGTCGAGGAACAACCACGCCTCATCGAGGATCAGCAGCGTGGGTGCCCCGTCGAAGCGTTCATCGAAACGCGCAAAGAGGTAATGCAGCACGGCCATGACGGCGGCCTTGCTGTGCATCAGCTCCTCCATCTCGAAGCACTGCACGGAGCCGGTGCCCAGGCGATCCGAATCCGCGTCCAGCAGCTTGCCGTGGGCGCCGCCGAGCACATAGGGCGACAGCGCCTGCCGCAGCGCGTTCGATTGCAGCAGCACCGACAGGCCCGTCATCGTGCGCTGCTCAACCGGCGCACCGGCAAGGCTTCCCAGCGCCGACCAGATAGCCGCTTTCTCGTCGGGGCCGACAGCCACGCCTTCGTGCAGCAAGCGGCCTTCGATCCATTCGGCAGCCCAGGTGCGGTAGCCCTCGCGGTCGATGCGGGCCAGCGGCTGGAAAGCCATTTCGCCATCCGTGCCCAGGTCGTAGTGCTCGCCGCCGAGGCCCAGGATGGTGGCCCGCATCGAGCGCCCCATGTCGAAGGCGAAGATGCGCGAGCCGGGGTAGCGCCGGAACTGCATTGCCAAGGTGGCGAGCAGCACCGATTTGCCCATGCCAGTCGGCCCGGCCACCAGCGTGTGCCCCACGTCGCCGATGTGCGTGACCAGCCGGAACGGCGTTGCTCCATCGGTGCGCGTGACGATCAGCGGGGGGCCGTCCAGGTGTTCGTTCTTCTCTGGCCCGGCCCATACCGCCGACACCGGCATCATGTGCGCCAAGTTCAGCGTCGAGACGATGGGCTGGCGCACGTTTGCGTAGGCGTTGCCGGGGATCGACGACAGCCACGCATCCACGGCGTTCAAGGTTTCGGGGATCGTCACGAAACCCCGGCCCTGAATCACACGCTCCACCATCCGCAGCTTCTCGTCGGCCACAGCAGCGTCTGCATCCATGACGGTGACGGTTGCAGTCAGATAGCCGAAGGCCACCTGGTCGCTGCCCAGCTCCTGCAAGGCAGCGTCAGCATCGGCGGCCTTGTTGTTGGCGTCGGTATCGACCAGCGGGCTTTCCTGCTGGAAGATCGTTTCGCGCAGCAGCGCGATGACGTTCTTGCGCTTGGCGAACCACTGGCGGCGCAGGCGTGAAAGCTCTTTTTCCGCTTCGGCTTTGTCGAGGCAGAGAAAGCGCGTACCCCAGCGGTAGGCAAAGCCGAGGCGGTTGAGGTCGTCCAGGATCCCCGGCCAGGTCGAGGTCGGGAAGCCCCGCACTGACACCACCCGCAGGTGCTGGTCGCCCAGCATGGGTGCCAGGCCACCGACCAGCGGCGAGTCGGTCAGCAGCGCGTCGATGTGGAACGGCACTTCGGGCACGCCGACGCGATAGCGCCGCGTCGAGATGGTCGCGTGCAGGTAGGTCAGCGTCTGCGCGTCATCGAGCCAGTCAATTTCCGGCATCACGCCGTCGAGCAGGTCGAAGACGCGATCCGTTTCCGCGACAAAGGCTTGCAGCCGCTCGCGCCAGTCCACGCCATTCGTCGGCGTGTTCTCGTAGAGCATCTTGGCTGCACGGACGCGGGATTCTTCCGGCGGCAGGTAAAGCAACGTCAGGTGATAGCCGCTCTCGAAGTGATTGCCCGATTCCTCAAAGGCGGCCCGGCGTTCTTCCTCCACTACCCACGAAAGCGGCTCGGGAAACTCCGAGTGCGGATAATCGGCCGCAGGCCGGCGCTCGGCTTCGATGAATAGCGCCCAGCCCGATCCCATGCGGCGCAGCGCGTTGTTCAACCGCGCCGACGTGGCGATCAGCTCGCCTTGCGTCGCGCTGTCGAGGTCAGGCCCGCGAAACCGGGCCGTGCGCTGGAAACCGCCGTCCTTGTTCAAGACGACGCCCGGCGCGACCAGCCCGACCCAGGGCAGCCAGTCGGCAAGCAAGGCCGGGCGCTGGCGGTATTCGGCGAGGTTCAGCATCGCGGCGTCCTCCCCTCACACGTCCAGCAGCGGGCGGTGCTTGATGTGCCGGGCGAAGACCTGCATGAACTGCGGATCGACGCGTGCACCCCACACCGCCAGCGAATGGCCGACGATCCAGAGCACCACGCCGGGAATCCACAGTTGCAGGCCCAGCCCGACGGCGGCGGCGAGTGTGCCGTTGGCGATCGCCACGGTGCGCGGCGCACCGCCCAGCAGAATCGGCTCGGTCAGCGAGCGATGCAGCGGCACCTCGAAACCGTCTGCGAAGGTGTCCGGGGCACTCATACGACGGCCCCGCCGGAGAAGCTGAAGAACGACAGGAAGAAGCTCGAAGCCGCAAAGGCGATGGACAGACCGAAGACGATCTGGATCAGCTTGCGGAAGCCGCCGGACGTGTCGCCGAAGGCGAGCGCAAGGCCGGTGGCAATGATGATGATGACCGCGACGATGCGTGCCACCGGCCCTTGAATCGACTCCAGAATCGACTGCAAGGGGCCTTCCCACGGCATCGAGGAACCGGCGGCCTGCGCGGTTCCGGCCAGGAACAGCAGCAGCGCGGCCAGCAGCAGCCCTTGCCCCGCAGGGCGGGCCAGGCAGCGCAGCCGCGCAAGACGCAAAGCCGGATTTACAGAAAAACGGAAAGCAGGAATGGTCATCTGCGTCATGGCAGTTCTCCAAGTGAGTCAGGGGATGGGGAAGTCGCCGCAGCGGGTGCGGCATTGGGAAGTGGCGGTAGCTCGGGAAACGGCGTTTCCAGCGCATCCGCCAGTTGGTAGCCCACGCCGTCGAAGCCGACGACGCGGGCGATGCTCTCGATGCGGCGCTTGCGCCCGCGCCCTGCGATGTGGATCACCACGTTGACCGCCTCGGCGATCAGCGCACGGGGCGGGTTCACCGCCACTTCGAGAATCAGTTGCTCCAGGCGCAGCAGCGCGCCGAGCGCGGAGCCGGCATGGATCGTGGCGATGCCGCCGGGGTGGCCCGTACCCCACACCTTGATGAGATCCAGCGCCTCGGCGCCGCGCACCTCGCCGACGACGACGCGATCAGGCCGCAGGCGCATGGACGAGCGCACCAGCTCGGTCATGGACACCACGCCTGCGCGCGTGCGCAGCGGAACGTGGTCGCGGGCCGCGCATTGCAGTTCCACGGTGTCTTCGAGCACCAGCACGCGGTCGCCCGTGGCGGCAATCTCGGCCAGCAGCGCATTGGCGAGCGTGGTCTTGCCGCTGCTGGTGGCGCCGGCGATCAGCACGTTCTGCCGTTCGCGCACGGCGCGAACGAGAAAGCCCGCCTGCGCGCTGGTCATCATCCCGTCGATGACGTACCGCTCCAGCGGAATCACGCCGATGGCGCGCTTGCGCAGCGCAAAGGCTGGCCCTGGCGCAGCCGGGGGCAGAATGCCCTCAAAGCGTTCGCCGGTTTCGGGCAGCTCGGCGGACAGCAGCGGCTGGCCGCGATGGACTTCTGCACCGACGTGGGCCGCGACCAGGCGGATGATTCGCTCGCCGTCCGCCTCGGGCAGCTCCACGCCCATCGGCGCGCGTCCACTGGAAAGCCGATCCACCCAAAGGGTGCGATCAGGATTCAGCATCACCTCCACCACGTCCGGGTCTTCGAGCGCGGCGGTGATCAGCGGCCCCATCGCCGTGCGCAGCATCTGGATGCGGCGGTCGAGCGACGTGGCAGTCATGGACTGCGGAACGGCGCTCATGACGCACGCTCCTGCGCTTGCGCGGCTGCCGCCGCGTCTTCCATCCGCATCGGGTCGGGATGCAGTTCCTCCACCACGTCGCGCACCAGGCTGCGGCCCCGCAGCAGGTGGCGGCCAAGCTGCTCGGTGAATTGCTCGAAGCGCGCTTTGCCCTGCGCGCGTGCCGCGTCCTGGTGCGCCTCGGGAACCGGCGTGCTCACGGTCAGGTAGTAGCGGATGAACAGCGCCAGCGTTTCGATGGCGATGTTCTGGTCGCGCTCCATGCGTTCGGCCTGGCGCGACAGACGATCCAGGCGCTTCGCGATGGCCGCCTCGCGCTGGTCGGCGGCATCGGGCGACAGCCACGATGCGAGCGCCGCCGCGACAATGGACGACTTGGACACGCCTTTCTTGGCGGCCAGTTCATCGAGCCGCTGGGCGTGCTCGGGCTGGATAAAGAGGTTCAGGCGATAGTGGCTCATAGCTCGATTCCGTCGTTGGGGTCGAGGGAAGCCAGCCGGGCCGTGCGCTGCATGGCTGGATCGAGCTGGCGAGGAAGGGGAAGCGGCAGGTCGTCGTCGTCATCGAGCAGCCCGAGGTCGGCCGCGGGCGCGGCCACCTCGGGGTCGTAGGCGACGGTTTCGGAAAGTTCGGGCTGACGGCGCGGGCCGCCGTCGTCGGCCGAACCCAAGTTCTCCAGGCCATCGGCGGATGCCGTGGCAGGCGCAGTCGGCATGGACGGAATCGCCAGCCCGCTCCAGTCGTCGGGCCGCGACGGCGGCGCGTCTGCGTACTGCCCGTCCGCTAGCGTGGGCGGTGGCAGCACGCGGCGCTTGAAATTGGCGTCCGAGTAGTAGCGCAGCTTCTTGGCCTTGATCGGCGCCACGCTGGAGACCATCACCACGGCCTCGTCGGGCGGAAGCTGCATCACCTCGCCCGGCGTGAGCAGTGGGCGTGCGGTTTCCTGGCGCGACACCATCAGGTGCCCGAGCCACGGCGCGAGCCGGTGCCCCGCGTAGTTGCGCTGGGCGCGCAGCTCGGTGGCTGTGCCCAGCGTCTCGGAGATCCGTTTGGCCGTGCGTTCGTCGTTCGTCGCAAACGTCACGCGCACATGGCAGTTGTCCAGAATCGAATGGTTCTGCCCATACGCCTTGTCGATCTGGTTGAGCGACTGCGCAATGAGGAAGCTGCGGATGCCGTAGCCCGCCATGAACGCCAGCGCCGTCTCGAAGAAGTCCAGGCGCCCCAGCGCCGGAAACTCGTCGAGCATCAGCAGCAGCTTGTGGCGGCGCTCGATGCCGTCGGAGCCATCGAGCGATTCGGTGAGGCGCCGCCCGATCTGGTTGAGGATCAGACGAATGAGCGGCTTCGTCCGCGATATGTCCGAAGGCGGCACCACCAGATACAGCGATACCGGATGCTCGGCCGCGATCAGGTCAGCGATGCGCCAGTCGCAGCGCGACGTGACTTCGGCCACCGTGGGATCACGGTAGAGGCCGAGGAACGACATGGCGGTGCTCAACACGCCGGAACGCTCGTTGTCCGATTTGTTGAGCACTTCGCGCGCCGCCGAGGCCACGACCGGATGCGGCCCATCGCCCAGGTGGGGCGTGGTCATCATCCGGTGCAAGGTCAGCTCGAACGGGCTGGCCGGGTCGGAGAGGAAGTTGGCGACGCCGCGCAGCGTCTTGTCTGCACCCGCGTAGAGCACGTGCAGGATGGCCCCGACCAGCAGCGCGTGCGAGGTCTTCTCCCAATGGTTGCGCTTCTCCAGCGCGCCTTCGGGATCGACCAGAATGTCCGCGATGTTCTGCACGTCGCGCACTTCATGCGCACCGCGCCGCACCTCCAGCAGCGGGTTGTAGGCTGCCGACTTCGCATCGGTTGGGTTGAACAGCAGGCAATGCGAGAAACGTGAGCGCCAGCCTGCGGTGATCTGCCAGTTCTCGCCCTTGATGTCGTGGATGACGGCCGAGGCCGGCCAGGATAGGAGCGTCGGCACCACCAGGCCGACACCTTTACCCGAGCGCGTGGGCGCGAAGGTCAGGACGTGTTCTGGGCCTTCGTGACGGAGGTACTGCCGATCATGCTGGCCCAGGAACACGCCGGCAGGCTGCGTGAGGCCGGCCTGGCGAATGTCCTGCGCGTTCGCCCAGCGCGCAGAGCCGTAGGTCGTGACCAGGCGCGCTTGACGCGAGCGCCATACCGACATGGCAATGGCGACGACCACCGCGACCATGCCGCTGGCGCCGGCAATGGCACCGCCGGTGTCGAAGACCTCCGGCGCATAGGCACCGAAGAAGAACCACCACTCAAACAGCTTCCACGGGTGGTAGATCGGCCTGCCAAGAAGATCGAACCAGGGCGAGCCAAGGCGTAGCTGATAGCCAAGGGCGGCTGCTGTCCATTGTGTGGCGCCCCACACGCCGGCGATCACGATGCCGAATACCACGGCAATCTGACCGAACAGCACGTTCGTCCCTTGCATGACCTAGCCTCCGATTTCTCCTGCGCTTTTTCCTCATGGAAAGCGCGGCACAAGGACGTGCCGCAAGCGTCAGAATCGGTGCCGGGTCAGTGCCGGTCAAAGACCGTTTAGAGCAGAAAGGTCGAGGAAAAAGAAAGAATGAGTGCGGTGGCGAGCCAAAGAAAAACGCCGCAAGCGCGGGCGCATTGCGGCGTGTCGAGAAAAAAAAAGTGAAGGCGAATCGGCGAGCGACCAACAGTCAGAACTTTGGCGACTCTTTCGGCGGTGTATAGGGCGTTTCGCCGTCCCCATAGAATCGCTTGCGCGTGGCTTCCGCCACTCGATTGCAGAGCACGTCTCCCACCTTGGGGCGGTCGGTTTTGCACTGCTGGCGCAGTTCTTTAAGCCGTTCGGGATTGGCCGCCAGTTCTTCCACCGTTGCAATATCCGCCTCCGACGTATTGGCCTTCTGAGGCACCTCAGATTGGCCGCAGGCAGTCAAGGCGACACCTAGCAACAGCGGAACGATCTTCTTCATGGCACAGCTTCCTCGGGTGGATTGGGGCGGTGGCCCATTGCGGATCGAGGGGTATCAGGTACTTCGATGGCTTGCACGCGCTCAATAAAGCGAGCCAATACATCTGAGGGTTCGCCTTCGGTGTGAAGCAGGTAGGTCGTCAATGGTGGCACGCGCGAAGCCAGTGGTCGTGCTACGACACCTGGTTCACGGCTCGCAGCAATATGAGTCGCGCCCGTCAGTGCTAACGCAAAGCCAGCCGATACCAGCGCCATCATTAAATTGCCAGTAGCAACCCGTTCAGCAATCAGCGGCTCCATGTCTGCCTGACGTAACACTCTATCAACGTGCTTTGCGTGACCTTCGCAGATCTGCGGATCGCAGAGGACCAACGGATAGCGCAATAGCTCATCCAAAGGTATTCGCTTGTGAGCCAGAAGTGGGTGTCGGGCCGGCACTGCCACCATAAGCGCATCGCTCCACACAGGTATTGCCACAATTCCATCGCCGACTTCATCGGACTGCGCGAAGCCGACGTCATACAAATCATTTTGAAGGCCTTTTATCTGTTGCGAAAGCGTCACCTCAAAAAACCGGAGTTCAATTTCCGGCTCTTCTTGCCGACAGAGCGCAAGCAATATCGGTAGACGCGACGGTGTGATGCCATCCGATAACGCAATGCGCAGTTGTCCCTGGAAGCCGTTGGCGACAGCCTTGACACTGTCCTGGGCTTGTTGAAAGGCAGCCATCACCCTGTATGCGCTCTCCAAAAAAAGTTGACCCACGCGAGTCAATCTAGTGCTGCGCGTGGTACGTGAGAAGAGTGTCACCCCCAACTCTTCTTCTAGTTCTTTTATGGCTCGCGATAGCGGCGATTGCTCGATATGCAGTTTTTCCGCGGCACGGGCAAAATGCAGCTCTTCGGCTACGGCAATAAAGTACCTAAAATGCCTAAGATCCATACAAGCCCGCCGTAGGGAATCGCGCCCTGAGGTCATTCGTATCAGTCAAGCCTTGCAACCTGCTCTTCTATTTGCCGCTCAAGGCTTCACGTCACACGGGCTTGATCGTCATAAGGGCAGCTACTGCCAAGAAGAGCGCCGGCTTTACGCTGGATATCAAAATCCCGCCCAGCCGCCCTGGTACGTGTCGGCGCATTTGGCTTTCCAGCCACTCACTTCTTCTTGATTTGCCGGCTACCAATCCAAGCGCAATGAGAGCTAATGACGCAATTAACCAAGGTGACGCCATTATTTCCCAGCCAATCACGCTCACCAGCGCAAAGCCAGATAGGGTCAGCGCGATTCCGCTGATGGATATCATTCGACTAATTAGAGTCGTCGCCCTTTGCCAATCTGCCGAGGCCATTTTTGGTCGCGTATATGCCAGCACCGGAAGCGCCATCATGCTCCCGACAGAAACTATCGCCATCAAGACGTGAATGGTTTTAATTGATAAGTACACAAAACTACTCCTTGGCTACATCCCAATAATCTCCGCCCTGACCGACGCGAGCTATTTCATCAAATGCAGCCGCCTCGCCGGGAAGAGTGTGTGATTTGAATTTATTTGTATCCGGATACTCCACAATGTCGATTGTTGGGTTAGTGCCTATGGCTATGTAACGCAATTCTTCGGTGCCGTCGTTGCGAATTTGATGCGCTGTTTCTGGGCCGCCGGCATGACATGAAATGAAATCGCCCTCGCGAATTGGATATGCCTTTTCCCCGTAGCGGAGCACTCCGCTACCAGAAATAATGAAGAAAAGCTCGTCGCTTCCTCTATGCGAATGAAAGGGAAAAGCGCATTTCCCGGGCGCAAGAACGAGCAAGTTGGCACCGAGTCTGCTGCTACCAGGCGTGCCGGCTAAGCGGGCCAACCGTGGCTCATAGCAAACGGCGCCTGCGCCCGTAGGTGCGTAGGGCGCCGGAAGAGGTTCGGGCTCAAGATTGAAGACATTGACAATTACAGACATGGCACGTTTGCTCACGAAAATAGTTATGTTGCCGGGTAAACCAGAAGATTGATACTGTTAAGATTGAACCTCTTACTAGACAGTTTTGTTCACCATGCCTGTACCCTACTGGGACGACCAGCGCATCTTGCTTGCGGTGCTAAGAGCGGGCAGCCTTCTGGGCGCTGCTCGCGTTCTTGGCGTAAGCCAGCCGACAATTCGAAGGCGCATTGAAGCCCTAGAAATCGCCTTGGGGGTAGCGCTTTTTACTCGCTGCGCTGCCGCGGTTGTACCCACACAGACAGCACTCGACCTTGTTCCCCA
This sequence comes from Thauera butanivorans, assembly GCF_048398245.1. NCBI lineage: Bacteria > Pseudomonadati > Pseudomonadota > Betaproteobacteria > Rhodocyclales > Zoogloeaceae > Thauera > Thauera butanivorans. The sequence goes on along the minus strand of NZ_CP183038.1, from coordinate 2,240,065 downwards.
TTTAGAGGCTATGGAACGAGCGTCTTCCGCTTTTCAACGTGGGGTCAGTGCAGACGCCAATGCACTTGCAGGCACTGTTCGCCTTGCAGCCAGCGAACTGTTGGGTGTCGAACTTCTTCCCACTATGCTGGAGTCATTGCGGACAGATCACCCTATGCTGTCGATCGAGTTGGCACTTTCTGATCGAGTCGAGGATTTGATCGAGCACGAGGCTGATATAGCCATTAGAACCGTAAAGCCGACTCATGATTCTTTGATTGCTCGACGTCTTGGAGTTTCCAAAGTCGGCCTCTATGCTAAGCCTGAATTTTTTGAGGCAAACGGAGAGCCAAGGAGCCTTGAGCAGCTCCGGGAGTGCCCATTGATTACGCCAGATAGAGCATCAGACGACTGGGCAACTCTTTTGCAGCTCGGATATCCATCTCATAGTGCGAAAGTAGTCCTCAGGGCTGACAATCATTTAGCACAGTTGGCAGCGGTTCGATCAGGTCTTGGCATAGGGCCGTGCCATAGCATGCTTGCCAAGCGTTATCAGCTCACCCGTGTGCTTGAGCAGGATTTCAACCTGGATGTAGATGTGTGGATTGCAATGCCTGAAAGCTCGCGAAATATAGCGCGAGTAACAGCGGTATTCAGATGTCTAGCTAACGCAATGAGGCCTCTTTTGAATTTTGAGTGGGTGATGCACGATTCGGGTTGCCGGGCCGTTGGGGTCAAGGGCGGGCGCAGCCCGGCGTAGCGAACCCTTGACGCCAAGGGGCCGGCGGTACGCTGGTCCATGGCTGGATGCAGCGCAGTTGGGCATCCAGCCATGGAGACAAGTGCGGCGGGGTGTGCTTCGGACGCAGTGCAGTACCGTCGCCGGTTTTTTGACTCTCTGTAGATCTGACACGTTATGCATGCAAAGTTGTTCGAGGCCGCACTGGGCATCACCGATCCATGGCGCGTGGCCGGGGTCGATTTCGACGCCGCCAAGAAGGTACTGACGATCTCGGTGGACTTCGTTGCGGGCAGCCGCTTCGAGGTGTCGGGCGTGGCCGGAGCGCATCCGGCGCATGACACGGTCGCCAAGCGCTACCGGCACCTGAACTTCTTCCAGCATGAGTGCTATCTTGAGGTACGCGTGCCGCGTGTGCGTCTTCCAGACGGCGGCATCCGTCAGGTCGAACCCGACTGGGCCGGCAAGCTCGCCGGCTTCACGCTGCTGTTCGAGGCGCTGATCCTGACGCTCGCACGTGAGATGCCCTTCGCGGCGGTCGCGCGTGTCGTGGGCTTGTCCTGGCACCGCGTGGCCGCGATCTGCAAGCGCTACGTGGCTCTGGCACTGGCTCAGGCCGACTTCTCCGAGGTCAAGCGCCTGGCCGCGGATGAGACCTCGCGCGCCCGCGGCCATGACTACATCACTCTGGTGGCCGATGCCGACGCTCGACGCGTGCTCTTCGTCACCGAGGGGCGCGATGCGGCCACGATCGCAGCGTTCGCTGAGGATCTGAAGGACCATGGCGGTAACGCGCTGGCGATCGAATCGATCTCGATCGACATGTCGCCGGCCTTCATCAAAGGCGTGACCGCCAACCTGCCCAACGCCACCATCACCTTCGACAAGTTTCACGTTATCGCCCACGCCAGCGCCGCCGTCGACAAGATGCGCCGCATCGAGCAACGTACCGACCCCTCGCTCAAGGGGCTGCGCTGGAAGCTGCTGAGGGACCGCGATGCACTCGCGCCCGCTGCAAAAGCTGACCTTGATGCGTTGGTTGCCCAAGTGGCCACCAAGCGCACCGCGCGGGCCTGGCTCTACAAGGAGCAACTGCGCGAGATCCTCAACCGCAAGCAGGTCAATGTCGTGCGCGACATGCTCTGGCAATGGACTGTCAACGTCATGCGCTCCAAGGTCGAGCCAATGAAGGCGGTGGCCAAGATGATCCGCAAACACCTTGAGGGCATCGTCGCCTGGACTCGCACCCGCCAGACCAACGGCTTCCTTGAGGCCATCAACGGCCTGTTCCAAGCGGCCAAGCGCAAGGCGCGTGGCTACGCCAGCTTCTCTACCATTCGCACAATGGTGTTCCTGCTCGCCGGCAAGCTGGACTTCGGAAAACTCAATCAGCATGCAACCTGACCCACTCGGTTTTCAAAAGAGCCGCAATGAGTGACCTTCTTGCGGAGAGCTAACATAGAATTGCGAAAACCAATTCCACAGCGGATGAAAATACCCTAATCAACTCTAACCTCAAACCCAAGAGCTTGAGCAACAATTATTGTTTGGTCGATCGTAATAATTGCGCCTTTAAGCTGAACGTTTTCCGGCTCCAAAGAACTCAGATCACTTCCTCTAAGGTCACATTCGGAAAAATCCGCACTATGCAGCCAAGCACCCGATAAGTCTGTGTCGCGAATTGTTCCACCTTGGCATCTTGCCCCTGTGAGGTCGGCCTCCCTCAACCTGATACCCAAGAGCGATGCTCGGCTCAAATCGGCACCGGGTAATCCCACAAAGCCCCAATCGCCTCCGATGACTTGCATGTGGTGAAATTGGCAGTCATCAAACATGCTGCCCAAGAGTTTACATTCCAAGAACTTGCTGTCGAAGAAATTGCACGACACAAACGTGCAATTTACAAAAGCGCTGTCTTTGTGGATCGATGCGTTAAAGCGTGCTCGCCGGAAGGTACATTCATTAAAGACGCAGCCACTGGACTGCACTTCAGTTAAGTCAATGTCGACAAAAAGCGTATTGCTATATTCTTTTCTTAGCAACTCTTGCCCATACCAATCTGCGCCCGAAATCCTTTCGCTAGTTGGGGGCGCAGGCTCTCCATATTTTCTATCCGCCATTATCGGGTTCCGTTTCTTTTTCTAGCAAATGTGCAATTTGTGTGGATAGGTTCTGCCCTGACGCGACAATTGATTTATCCCCAATCGTGAAATTTCCTGATTCTGCATTAGTGACCAATGCGCCGGCCTCTTCAGCCAAAAGCGCACCTGCCAGCCAGTCCTCTACGTCACCATCCATAGACCAGTAGGCGTCGAGTCTTCCCGCCGCAACATATGCAAGCTGAAGTGATGACGACGCCATAATCCGTAAGGAAAACACAGCCGGGACGACCTTCTGTATAGACGCAATGGTCGCGTCGGTTGCATCCCTTCCGTCGAATTTAAAAGATGGCATCGTCGTAGCGACAACTGCGGCTTCAAGCAGCTTTCGATCTGACGATCTAATTTCTCTTCCATTCAGTGACGCCTGTTCGCCTTTGACCGCTGTGAACATTTCGTCCAGGACAGGATCGTAGACAAAAGCAGCCCTGGTTTCTCCATTCACTACCAGCGCGAGAGACGACGACCACAACGGGAGACCCATAAGATAATGGTATGCGCCGTCAATTGGATCATAGATCCAGGACGCCCCGGAACCCGAGCCGTTGCTGAACGACGCACCTGTGCGCTCAGAATATCCCCAAGAAATATCCGGGTATGCCTCTGCCAGTGCGGTCTTGAGTAAAGAGCACGCCCGAGAGTTGGCTTCTTTGACGTAGGAAATCATTCCCCCTGCATCTCGAAGGTTTCTTTCTGCTGGATTTTCTCTTAGTAGTTGAGTAACCGTTTTTAGGTGCTGGCTGCACAAATCCATATCCAGTTGCATAGCATTTTCCAACTATTCGCAGGACGTCCATGATCGCTCCGAACGATGTTGCCTGATACACTCACTGGGTCAATAAGTATGCGTATCGGGCCAAAAGATGCTATCCACTGGTGGTTCACGCGTCGGCGAGGACGTCTTGTTTTCCCTAAGCCATCAAACACAGGTCTCCGATGTAGAGATGCCCCCGCACACTCACCGCGAAGGTCAACTCTACGTGGTGGCAGAAGGCTCAATGATTGTCGCAACAGCCCATGAAACGTGGCTAGTAGCGCCTGGGCAAATTGGGTGGATACCACCCGAGGTGACACACAGCGCACGTGTTCACGGGACAATGTCAGGCTGGGTGGGCCATCTTGCCCCTGAGCTATCTTTGGACCTCCCTGGCCGGCCGACGGCCTTCAGGCAAAGTGCCTTATCAGCCGCAATCCTTGAAAGATTGCCTGGGAGCGGAGTGTCCTCCGCGAGCGACAAACGTGAGCTTCGTCTGCTAGAGGCCCTCGTCGATGAGTTGGGTTTGCTCCCGCCCCAGCCTATGTGCTTGCCGTACCCTAAGACTTCTAGGCTCGCGGATATCGCAAGAAAAATTATTGATGACTTGGCAGTAGCAAATTCTCTTGACGACATGGCCGCGCTAGCATTCATGTCCAGGCGAAGTCTCACGCGCCAGTTTCGGGCGGAGACTGGGATGTCAATCGTGGAGTGGCGTGATGCCGCTCGCATGCAGCGGGCTGTGCAATTGTTGGCAGCGGGGCATAGCGTGACCAGCATCGCGTATACGCTCGGATACGATGGAGCAAGCAGATTCATAGATAAATTCAGTGCAACTTTCGGCGTCACACCGAAGCAGTTCTCCCTTAGATCCATCAGAAATCCGCTGCGCGAAGATGCTGATTGATGCTTACGTCACGCTAAACCACGCTCCCGGCCAAATCCCCAAGACACTCCACCGTTGCGCACGGTGGCGGTGAGTTGCTGTCCCAGCCTTTGTTCGATTATTGGTTTCCACGGCACCAGGCTGAACCCCATGCCGTCATCGAGCATGGCGTAGCGTCCGCTGGCGAGCATGACGGAGCGCCGGTAGATGCCAGCCACGCGCTGGCCGTCGGACACGGGCCGATGCTCCAGGCCGGTGTCGGCGGCAATGTCCTTCGCGGCCTGCGCCAGCTCCCGGTTGCGCAGCGTGCCCAGCAGGTTGCGCGCCAGGATCACGCGCTGCCCGCGCCGCTCGGCCAGCCCCTGTTCGGCCAGGAAGTCGGCGCGCTGCTGCATCGCCTGCTTGGCCTCACCACCAAAGCCCAGGTCGCCCAAGCCCGAGCCGCCGCCGATCAACTGCTGGTCGAGCCAGGTGGCGCCGATCACGCGGGCCTGTCGCTCGATGGGCAGGTGCGATTTCAGTTCTACCGCCACGCCGCCCAGGCGCTGCGCGTCATAGCGGCGGCCCTGTTCGGCCAGGTCGTCCGGCACCTTCCATAGCCCTTCGGCCACGCGCTCGACGATGCCCGCCCGGCGCAGGGCTTCCAGCCGGCGGACGTGGGCTGCGACGACTTCCTGCGGGTCGCGGCCCGGTGCGGCCTGCCCCTGCGCGATGGCGAGGTGATGGTCGGTGCGGTACAGGCCATCGCTTGCCAGTGCGGTGATGTTCTTGTCGGCCGCGCGCACGTCAGCCGATCCCTTCACCTCCACCACGGCACCGGTTGGATAGTTCGCCAGCTCGTCGCGGGCGTTGAGTGCAACGTAATGGGCCTTGCCGTCCACGCCGTCGATGACCAGATAGCCCCGGTCGCGCAGCTCGTCGGCCAGCCCCTTCGCGACCACGCGACCGAGAATGGTTCGGCCATCGTCTCCCGGCTCGAACACCGCCAGCTCGCGCGGCTCGCCGCGCATGGCCCGCTGCATGGTGCGGATGATGTCGCCACGCTCGCCCAGGGCGCGCAGCGTCTTTTCGGCATCGGAATGGACAGCCCAGGTGCCGGGCTGCATCTCGTCGGCCAGACCCAGGCGCTGCAAGCGTTGCAGCCGGCCGATCAGCAGCAGGCGCTGGCGTTGCAGCCGCGGTTCGTTGAACCGTTCGATCTGCACTCGGACATCCTCGCCGGCTTCGCGTTGCAGCGTGCGATCCAGGCTTGTCCATCGCTCCTGTTCCACCTCGCGCTGCAAGGTCTGCTGGATCTCCAGCTCGGTGCGTGGCCCCAGCCATTCGGTCGCCAGTTCAGCGGCGCGATGGCGGAAGCCATCGGCGATATAGTCGCCAGCGATGATGAGGTCTTTGCCGGTGTCGTCGCACCCGCGCACGACGATGTGCGTGTGCGGGTTGTCGGTGTTCCAGTGGTTGACGGCCACCCATTCCATCCGCGTGCCTAGGTCGGCCTCCATGCGGCCCATCAGATGCCGCGTGTAGGTGCGCAGGTCTTCCAGCTCCGCGCCGTCCTCAGGCGAGAGGATGAAGCGGAAATGGTGCCGGTCGTCGGCGCAGCGCTCCTTGAAGGCGTCAAGGTCTGCGGCATCGGTCTGCGGCCCGTAGGCTTGGCCCGGCTCGCCGTCGCGGCCCACGCCGTCGCGCTCGATGTAGCGCAGGTGCTTGGCGAGCGACTGCGGGCTGGCCCGCTGGTGATTCACCAGCAGCGTTTTGATGGTCACGCGCCGCGACATTGGTGTCAGCTTCGCTCCGGCGAAGCGCGCCGCCGTGTGGCCGCGGCCCAGGCGCGAGCCGGGCCGCTGGCCGGTGCCCTTCCCGGAGCCGCTGGCAGCGCCAGGACGACGCACCGACGACTTGCCGCTGCTGGCCTTGCCTGCCTGCTTGAGCACCTTGGAGACGAAGCCCTGGCCCCGGTTCTTCGGGGCGCTGGGGCGGATGCGGAAATCGTCGTCGCGGCGGTCGGTCATGGCCGTGCTCTCTGCAAGCTCTGGCGTGTTCGGTCGTGCGAAGCACGCGGACATGCCTGCATTGGCGCGGGCCTCGCGCCCCACGCGGCACGGCGGCGAAGCCGCTGCGTGCCGCGCAACCCCCACGTGCAGACAGGCTTTCTACGCGGCCCGGTGCCGCGTCCTTTTGTCTTGCCTTCCGCCTTTGCCCCTCGCTGTCGCTCCGGGCAGCGGCGGCGGCAAGACGCCTGCACGGTGGACGGCTGCGCCCGAGGCAGCGCGAAGTGCGGTGCGACTGCACCCGCACTGCACGCGCGACGACACGGCGACGGCCAGCAGAACGACACGCCCAATGGCACGATGAGATGCACGGCAACGTGCAGCGAGTCGGCGGCCATCATGGGCGGGCCTCCAGCCAGATCGGACGCGCGATGCCGATCACGGCGGACGTGCTGACCGGCCCGAAATACCGGCTGTCGAACGACGCCGGGTTGGTCACACTCAAGAGGAACAGTTCGCCGGGTTCGAGACGGCGGCATTGCTGCCAGGATGGCAGCGACCGGCCCCAGCGGTCAGCAGGCAGCACGGTGGCCGAAGCCACTCCGTCGACGCGGACAATGCCGCCAGCGATGCACACTTCCTGCGGCGCGACGGCGCCCACGCGCTTGAGCAGCGGCACGCGCGCCGGCAGATAGCCGCGCTGCGCGGCCAGCGCGGCAGCCTCTGGCGGCAGCGTGGTCAGGACGATGCTGTCCACGGACAAAGGACGTGGCAGCGAGTCGGTGCCGTGGCCCTGCGGATCGACGCGATACCAGCCGATCGCCACGCTGTCGGACGGGTTGTAGATCAGGCGCGGCAGCGGATGCACGAAGGACGCCCAGGCCAGCGAGGCGAGGCCGCAGGCGGACAGGCCCGCCAGCACGAGGCGAGCGCGCAGGCGCGAGCGAGGACGCGGCGCGATGCCGGCAGTGGAAACGGCGGTCATGGCAGCGCTCTCCCGGTCAGCCAGGCGGTGTGCCGCTCGGCGGTGTATTCGGGCAGCGGCAGGCGCGCAGCGAGCCGGTTGGCGAGCGTGCGCCAGTACACGGGCGAGGCACCGACAGGCGCGATGCCCAGCGCCTCGATGGCGTCGATGCGCTCCAGCACGGCGCGCACCTGATTCTCGCCCTCGGCGTGCAGCAGCAGGCGCGCGCCCGGCTGCACGCCGGGAATGCGCTGCGCCGCATCGAGCGGCGTGCAAGCCTGCATCACCACGAGCTGCCAGCGGATCGTGCCGTAGTCGTTGGCGTGCCAGCGGATGCGGCACAACATGGCGCCCGGCAGGAACACTGCGCAGCGCCGCCAGCGGTCGAGCTGATGCGTGCGTGCAGGTTCGCCGAAGCGCAGGTAGAGCTTGAAGCGCGGTTCGATGTAGGCCAGCGCCACGCGCGTCAGCGGCGCGCTGGCAGGCTGGCCGGAAGGTGCTGCGAGCGCAGCCGTAGCCGCGCCAGCGGCAGGCGAAGCGGATGCGGTCATGGTGTATTCTCCCTGCGATGCTCTGGAAACTCACGCTCCAGCAGGCCGCGCAGCAGATCGGCCACGGTCATGCCCTGCGTGAAGGCCGACACCTTGATGCGCGCGCGCAGCGCGGGCGTGATGTCGAGGGTCAGGCGGGCGGTGTAGAGGTCGCCCTTGCCCAGCGCATCGGCGTCGCCTTGGCGAATCCACGCCTCGGCGTGCGGATTCGCGGGCGGACGCGCGCCGATGCCGACGCGCTTTGCGCGTATCGGTGGCTTCGCTGTCATGTCGGCCACCGCAGCAGTTCGTCCACCAGGGCGGTGATTTCGCGGGCGGCGGCGCTGTCCGGCGCCGTCTCGCGTGCAAGCCGGCCAGCGGCCACGCTGTCGGCGAACACGATGCGCTGATGCACTTCCGCGCGCAGCGCAGGAAGCGGCTGGTCGGCGAGCGCCTGGCGCGCTTCACGCCCGATCACGGTGGTGCTGACGCGCCGGTTGATGACGAAAGCCGCGCGTAGCGCAGGCCGGAAGACTTGCGCCTCGCGGATCAGCGCCACCATCTCGGCGCTGGCCCACAGGTCGTAGGGGCTGGGCTGCACCGGGATCAGCACGCGCTCGGCCGCCAGCAGCGCGGAGCGCGCCAAGGCGGCGATGCGCGGCGGGCCGTCGATGATGACGTGATCGGCCCGCCTGGCGAGTTCTGGTGCCTCTTGGTGCAGCGTTTCGCGTGCGAGGCCCACGGCGCTGAATAGTCGTGGCAAGCCTTGTTGGCTTCTGCGCTGTGTCCAGTCCAGCGATGAACCCTGCGGGTCGGCATCGAGCAGAACGACATGCTGGCCGCGCAGCGCCAGCTCGCCGGCGATGTGCGTGGCGAGCGTGGTCTTGCCCACGCCGCCTTTCTGGTTGAGCAGAGCGACGATCATGATGCGGCCCTCCATGCTGGAAAGCCTTGCTTTGATCGGTCTGCAAAACCTGTCGGCTGCTGGCTGGTATTGCCTGCCGTTTGTGGCCGCGTGGTGGTTGTCCACCGCAGCGGCGTTTCCCTACTAAAAGTTAGAGAAATTAAGTTAGGGAAGTTAGAGGGTGCACAAACCCAATGCTGGCGCGGGTTTGCGGCCGATCGGCACGCCTGATAGCACGATAGTCCCACGCCTGATAGCACGATACCCCGCACGCCTGATAGCACGACACCATCCACAGGCTTTCCCGAAGTTATCCCCGTGCCGTCTGCGGCACGGGCCGGAAGGTCAGCAGCTCCATGCCGTTGTCCGGCATCCGCTCGATGCCCAGGACGTAGCCGGGCAGCGACTGCCGCGCGACCAGCGCGCGCAGGTCGCAGGCGAAGTCGTAGGGCTTGGCGGTACTGCCGGATTTCTGGTGAAGGTAGCGAAAGTCGAACTGCCAGCCGTATGCCTGCTTGCCGCCGTGCTTGCGCACCAGGCGGTACAGCCACCGCTCGATGCCACCAGTGAGCCGGAAGTACGCCGGGTCGATGGTCAGCACCAGGGCGGCGTCGAGTACGCCCGCATAGAACCAGTCCGGCAGGATCAGTTCGATGCCCAGCGGCGTGCCGCTGGCATCGGCCAGTTCCTTCCATTCGTTGATCCACGAGAAGCGGTGCAGACGCCTCCCTGTCGTCTCGCGGATGGACGTGGCCACCGTGGTCGATTGCAGGCGATCCAGCGCGGCCTTGAGGCGCTGGTAGTCGCGCAGCGACTTGCCGCGCCCGATGAAGCGCAGGATCTCGTAGGGCGTGGCGCGCATCAGCCGCGACGGGCGCAGGCCCGCATCCTTCGCCTCCACGATCTGCGAGGCCGCCCATATCAGCACGTCCGCATCCCAGATCGTGGCGATGCCGTGCTCCTGCGTGCCTTCCACGCGAATCGTCACGTTGCCCGCACGGAAGTCGATGGGCTTGACCCGCTTGGACTTGCCGAGCGAGAAGAACGGATAGGCCATCAAGTCCTGGCTGTCGCGCGGCGCCATGTCGCCGGGCAAGGCGCGGAACAGGTCGAGCTGTTCGCGCTCCGGCAACAGCCGCTGCCGGGACGGCAGCGCGGTGCTGGACATGGCGATGACCTGCCGCGCGCCGCCGATCAGCGCGCACGGCTGTCGGCCGAGTGGTGCTCGGCGTATTCGGGATCGGAAGTCGTCTCGAAGCTGCGGTCGGCAGCCCAGGCATCGAGGTCGGCCACGGCGTACATGACGCGCCGGCCGAACTTGCGAAAACGCGGGCCGCCGCCGATCACGCGCTGCTTTTCCAGCGTGCGCGGCGACAAGCGCAGGTACTCGGCGGCTTCGTCGTTGGTGAGATAACGCTGTGGCTGCGCGGCAGCGGTCGAGACAGTGGCGGCAGGCCGCAAGGGAGCGGGACGCATGGTGTGAACCTCCATCGGTTGAAAGCGCCCGGCCACACAGCGCGACCGGATGGAGGCAGTCTCAAGAAGCGAGGGGTTTTAGATCAGGGCCGTTTTGCGTCCGCATCAAAACGACCCTTCTCAAGCGGCGGAAGCCGTGCTAATCGGCGGTAGCCGCCGCGCATCAGCGCATCGCCGCGATGCACCAGGCGACGCACCTTGGAGCGCAGCCCGCCATCGCTGTACCAATCGGCTGTGGCATCTACGCCGAACAGTCCTTCCGCGACTTCACGCAAGGACGCGCCCGCGAGGGTCGCGTCGAGCGCCTGCAAGCTGTGCAGTTCCAGCAGCGCGGTAGGTGTCGGCCTGGGCTTGGCGGCTGCCAGTGCCGCTTGGAGCGCATGACCGCGCGCAGGCGCGGCAGCCTCGCCGCGGTGGGCATAGGCCACGGCCATGCCGTCTTCCAGGCCGGGCGCGAGCGCGAAGCGCAGGCAATGACCTGGGCTGCGCGCGATCAGCGCCAGCCCTTTGCCGTCATGGAGCAGTTGCTTGTGACCGGGGATGCGCCAGAACGCGAAGGTCGCCGCATCCTGTGGCGGATCGGCATCGGGGTAGAGCTGCACCACGGCCGCATGACCAGGCAGCCAAGCGGGATGTGCTTCACGCGCATCCAAAGCCGGGTCTTCCAGCAGGCGCAATCCCCAGCGATGCGCCGCTTCCGGCCGGCGATGACGGCGCCGCCAGTCGAGCCGGTAGTCGGGATGCCTGCGCAGGTATTCCCAAGCGAGCGCGAGCGCATCCAGCCACAAAACGTAGAGGTATGCCGCAGTTGGATACCAATGCGCGAAGTGATGAGGATTGACCATGACGCCTCCTCCTGCGAACAGGACTTGCCGCCACGGAAGAACTACGCGCTACATCGCCCTCGTCGGAACCTCATGGGTTAAAAAGGCGGATGGGGCTGTCAAGACCGATTGGCTCCGATGCGTTGCGGTATTCGTCTCAATGCTGCGGCGGCAGCGCCCCAAAAGGGGGTACTGCACAAGCCAGCCTGCCGCAGCCCGCGCCAGGCATCATGTCTATTTGGATCAGACTGGTGGGGCTACACCGCAAGAATGTGGATTGAGACTTACCCGGTATGACACCGGACTGAAAAAGTCACAGTCGGACGTATTCAGTCCGGGATCGCTCCGTCGCGCTCGGCCAGCCGGGTGTACTCCGACAGCGTGCGTGTGGGACGGAAGTAGAGGTCGCGCATAACGGGCTGCTGGTGCGGCCCGACGATGCCGGCCAGCTCGGACAGCTTGACGGTGCCCTGCGCTGGCATCCCGATCCCCAGGTCGATGAGGCCCCAAGCGGTGTCGCCATCGGCCGGGTCGAGCGCCGCCAGCAGCCAGGTCACATGCGCGTCCGGCGTGAACAGCCGCACTACGGGCATCGGGTCGATGGCCCGGCCAGCGGCGCGGGCCTCGCCGTTGGCGAGCAGTTGCGCGCGCTCCGGGACGGTGGCGAGTGGCTGGGGCATGGTCGGCAATCCCACAAATCCAATGATGCACGGATGCGGTTTCACGCCCAAGCGCAGAACCGGCAAACCGGATTTACGCCTTCGTGCGCACGCACGGATGCGCTTGCGTGGCTTTGCTGAAGCCCGCCGATGCAGACTTCCGCAAAGGCACAAAAACGTAGAACACAAAATGAACACTATAGATTGTAGCCCTATAGGGCGCAATGGGCTGTCATCTTGGTTTTTGAAGGGAAACCATAGGTGGCGGCTGGGAACTCATTGGCGAAGGCGTTGAAGACCGTTAGAAAGGCGCGTGGCTTGAGCCAGGAAGCCTTCTCTGACGTGTCCAGCCGCACCTATATGAGTACCCTCGAACGCGACCTCAAAAGCCCGACCTTGAACAAGCTGGCCGAGCTGTGCGAGGTGATGGAGATCCACCCGCTCACGCTGCTGACGCTGGCCTACGCGGGCGATAGTCCGCACAAGGCCGACGAGCTGCTGGCGCAGGTGCGCCGGGAGCTGGAGGCGGTGTTGAAGGAGCGCGACGCGGCGAAGACGCGCGCGTGACGTGGTGATGTGCTGCGAGCAGCAGCACAGCGCCCCGCCGCGATGGGCGGGGCGCTGCGGCGGTCACGCCGCCTGGGGCTTGCTGCGCGACCAGATCAGGTCGTGCGTGCCGTCCTCGCCTTCGATCAGGCGGGCATAGACCGGAGCCGGGAACGAAGGATCGTCGAGGGTCACGGATTTGTAATCCCGCCCGGCCTCGCTGGTCTTGTTCCATGCCGCGCCGATGTCGTGGCCTGCGGCCTGGAGGCGGAAGTCGGGGGCGTTCTCGCTGCTGCCCTTGTCGTTGGGAACCAGCTTGACCTTGACGTTGAGCGTCAGGGTGCGCAGCGTGCCGGTGAAGCCGTCTTTGTCGGTGGTGAAGGTGCCGATGTTGGCCATGATGATTTCTCCTTTCGGTTGAACAAGGTTCGCGCCCATCGCGTCCTTGTTGTGATACGGCCGGCGGGGGACGGGCTGGCTGCACCGCTTGCGGTCGCAACGCAGTGGAGAGCCGGGAGGCGAAAAGAATTTGTTGCGCGAGGAAGCCGCGTAGCGGCGGGGAAATTGTTTTCGCCGGACGGTTGCAGCCAGAAGCCCGAGGCGCAGCCGCGCCCCCGCCAGGATTCACAACGAGACAAGGACGCCTTGGGCCGAACCGCTCCGAAAGGAGATGGGGCCGACTCGGCATCCCCGCATGAAGGCTGCACTGGTGCGCGTCCTGACACAGGCCAGGACAACGCTCCGACGACAAAGCAAGAACGCCCCTGCCGCATATCGCGGCAACGTGCTTGAGGCGCGGCTTGGAAGCTCCATAGCGCGGTCGAGCGGGTGTCGGTGAACCGTCCTTCGTGATGCACAGGCAACGAGCTGCCAGCGTCGAGGACGGCACGCTTTCGCACAACCTGCCGCAGCAAGCGGGGGCGTAGCCCCCGCGCGTCCCGCCCACCGCGGCGGGGCGATATCGGCACCTTGTCTGCACCAGCGGGCACCGATTGCTGTGCCGCGCGCAAGACCGTTGTGCGCCCGCCCTGTCGCCGCCTGACCGAAGGCGGCAACGGGGCGATTTTGCTTTGGGCGTTGAATCCGGGCGCGGCCACTGCCGCGCCCGGATTTTTGCGTCCACCGCGCCCAAGACGAAACGGCTTGGGCACGGTGCCAATCGCGGTTATTCCTTCGTCTCGATGAGCCACCACACGGCGCGCGGCAAGGCGCGGCCCGTAATGGGATGAATGTCTGTGAGGTCGGCGCAGGCCGTCCAGCCCGAGGGCGGGCGGTAGCCGCGCACATCACCTTCACCATGCCAGCGGCGGGCGCGTCCTGTGCCGGGGGCATAGGTCGTCGCCATGCGCGGGCGGCCGGTCGTGGTGCGGGTCATGGGCAGTTCTCCTTCCAGCGAAGCGCCCCGGTCGAGGCCGGGGCGTTTGCCTTCAGCGCGAGTCAAGCGGCCAGCGCCTCGGCGGGTTCATCCGCCATTGCTTCGGCATCCTCCGGGGCGTCCTGCTCCGGGCCTTCCTGCGCGGCATCCTGCGGGCCTGCGGCCTTGAAGATGGCGGGCATCCAGCCCGTGCCATTGGCCAGCCGCTCGGCCTCGCTGGCAATGTCGGCTTTCTTGAGCTTCGCCAGCCGGGTGACGGATTCCGGTGCAAACGCGCCCACGGCATCCAGAATCGCGGCCTTCGGTACATGCTGGAAATACCCCTCTGCGGTGGGCTTCCACCACGCGGCCATGTCGAGGCCCACGGCCTGCGCCAGTTCCTCGCCGGGCTGGTGCAGCGTGGCGCGAGGGGTCACCACGTCTACCGTGGAAGCCACGCACACGGCCAGCAGCTTGACCAGTTCGTCTTGCGGCTTTGCCAGCAGCGCCGCGAACAGTTCGGCGCTGGCCTGCGGCAAGGCTTCACCGGCCACCTGTTGCAGTTCGCGCAGTGCCACGGCGGCGGGCGATGCCTGCCAGTCCGAGGCCATGCCTTCCAGCCGGTCTTGCAGCGTCAGGCGCACGCCCAACGGCAAGTCGTGCCCGTAATAGCTGTCCTGCAAAACCTTCTGCACCATGCCATGCACCAGCGCGGCCAGCGCGACTTGCGGCTGCCGGGCCACTTCGATTTGCAGCGCCGCCGTGCGGTGGGCGCTCAACCTCTGCGCGAGCCGGTCGGACAGGCTCTCGGCCTTGGGTGCGCCCTCGGTGTCGTGGCCTTCGTCGTTGTCGGCTTCGCCTTCCACGCTGTCGAAACCGCGCCGCAGCTTTTCCAGCGTGCGCAGCGCCTTCGCCTCGGCTTCGCGCAGCAGGCCGCGATGAATGACGGCCTCGCCGTTGCGGTCGATGGTGACGATGGCACCGGCCACGTCGCGCACCTCGGGCGCATAGCCTTGCAAGGCGTCCTCCGCGTCTTGCAGTTCCCCGACAACCTGATCGCGCCGCTGTTCCAGCTTCTCCGCCTTGGCCTCTTCCTCGGCGTCGCAAGCATCTTCCAGTTCGGCGTCGATCTTTTCGAGGCGGGTTTCCAGCGAGGCGATGCGGCGGGCCTCGCGGGTGGTCGGCTCGCGGCGGTGGCGCGGGGCGTTCTGGAAAGCCTGCCGTTCCTCGTAGGCCAGATGCGGCACGGCCTCCACCCATGCCCAGCCCTCGGCGCGCACGTCCTCGGCCAGCGTTGCCAGCTTGTCGCGCACCAGCGTTTCCAGCACTCCGGTATCGGTGAGGTAGGTTCCGGCATCGCCTTCGGCGAACAGGTCACGGCGGACGCCACCCCCTGCCTGCCGGTAGGTGTCCAGCCCGACGAAGCGCACCAGCGCGTGCGTGGCGTCGATTTCGCGCTCGGTCAGGCGCTCGCGCAGCTTGGACGGGCTGCGCTGCCATTCCGGCGCACCATAGAACGCGGCTTCCTGCGCGGCGTGGTCATCGGTGATGGTCAAGGCCATCAACTGTTCCAGCGTCACGCCACCGGCCCGGTAGTCGGCCATCAGGCGCGGCGAGACGTTCGCCAGCTTCAAGCGGCGCTGCACCACCAGCGGGGACACGCCGAAGTCGGCGGCAATGTCCTCGATGGGTCGGCCTTCCTTGACCAGCGCGGCGAAGGCCGCGAACTGGTCGGCGGGGTGCATGTTCTCGCGCTGCACGTTCTCCGCGAGGCTGACGGTGCGGGCGGAAGCATCGGCCACCAGCAGGCACGGCACTTCGTAGTCGGCGGGGATACGCTTCTTCTTCGCCAGCAACTTCAAGGCGGTCAGGCGGCGATCACCGGCCACCACCTCGTAAGCCTCTCCATCAGCGGAAAGGATGACGATCAGGTTTTGCAGCAAGCCGATGCGGGCAATGCTCGCGGCCAGTTCGGGGATGGACTGGCGCGGGGTCGTGCGGACGTTGCGCTTGGAACGGCGCGGCAGCAACTGCGCGAGGGGAACCAAGATCAGGTTCTTGGTCGGGTCGGCCACTTCCAGCGGTGCGGCGGCTTCGATGGCGACGGTTTCGGTTTTGAGTACGGCGTTCATGGTGATAACTCCTTGCGGTTGGGATGCAGCAGCGAGAGAAAGCGGCAAGGGCTGCTGCCTGCCCCTGCCGCGTGGGGATTTAGGCTTTCAACTGGCGCAGGCCATCGGCCAGCAGCCACAGGGCGCGATTCAGGCGCACGCTTTGGTCGATGCCCTGCACGGGCCGGGTGGTCTGGCGGCGGCCATTCGCGGCGCGAGCGGACAGGCCGCCTTTGGTCAAGTTCTCCTGCGTGCGGTTGAACACGCTCCACAGGTCGCGGCGGTCATCGTCGTGGCGGCGCGGCATCAGGATTTGCGATTCCGTGATGGGCGCGGGCTTGCCCTCGTCGTACTTCAACGCCAGCGCAGCGCGGGCGAACACTTCCGATTCCCCGCCGTCGAGCGTGATGGCACGCATGGCATCGCGCGATTCCTGCGCCCGTTCGAAACCATGCAGGACTTCGTAAGCGCCTTCGATAACGTGGGCGGCTACGTCGCCCTTGTGGGGCACGCGCACGTCCGCCACGGTGTCGCCGCAGACAAGGCCGTTGCTGCAAACGAAGCGGAACATCCCGGCCAGCATCTGATAGCTGCTGGTGCCGTCATGGGAGTTCAGCAGGATGATTTCGTTGGCCTCGCGGCCGTTGATCTGGCTGGCGTGGCGCAGCCGAATCATGTGCTTGGTGTAGTCGCGGCGGTCGTCGGCACGCACGCGGGTCTGGCACACCATGAAAGGCTCGAAGCCTTCACCGCGCAGTTCCTGCAGAACGGTGGCGGTGGGGATGTAGCTGTAGCGCTGCGAGCGGCTTTCGTGCGGGGCCTCGGCAAAGATGGATGGGGCCACGGCGCGAATTTGGTCATCGGACAAGGGACGTTCCGAACGCAGCACCGGGGAACGGGAAGCGAAGCGGGATGCGAGTTGCATGGCATTTCTCCTGACAAAGAAAAAAAGGGTTTGCTGTTCAAACCGCACACCGGATTCCTAGATTCGGAGCCCAGCCTTTCGGCTGTTCGGTGCGGTCGGCACGAGGAACCCGGTTGGCCCTGTTGCCACCGTCTTTCCTGAGTTCATCGCCCGCGACGGTCAGGAGCGCGCGGACGGGGGCCGTCAAGGAGACAAGCGCAGGGTTGGTGCGGCCCGCAGCGCAGCGAGGACACGGCCCTGCGCGCCTTGACGGCACACGGACGCGGGCTACAGTCGCGGACAAGGTGATGGAGTCAGGGAAGACGGCTGGACATGGCAACGGCCTTCCCCATACGCCGACCGCACGGCAAGCGAAGCGCGCAGGCCCGAAGCTGGAAGCCGGGCCGGAGGCGTCAGCCGAGCGGAGCGAGGGAACGATGGAAGCCCGTCAGGGGCGAGACGCCACAGGCGGCTCGATGGGCCACGCGCACGACAGCGCGACCGGCCATCTCCCAGGTGGCCGGGGACGCCCAAATCGCAGTAGGTACCTGAAAGCCAATCGGTCGACGAAGACTCGGGTACCGACAAGCCCGCCTTGGTTAAATACGCTGCGCAGCGTCTTCAATAACAGGGCCGGAGCATGAGTTCACCCCAGACAACAAACCCGCAGCAAGCCTGTGAGGCCATCCTCATCGAAGGAAAGCGCTACAACATCGAGCACGGCATCCTGCCCAGCGAGAACGCCGTCGCCGACCGTCTGCTCGCCCGTGGCGTCGAGCTGAGGGACGCCTACGGCGAGTTGTACGAGAAGCTGCACCCGCGCCCGCCGGCACTCAAGGTCTTCCTGGACCTTCTGCTGAGTACGGCGGCGTTCTGGAGCCCGGAGAAGATCGCCCAGGCACGTGTCGCCCGGGACGAGCTGGCCAGCGTCAACCGGCAGATCGCGCGGAAGGCCGAGGAACTGGCGCAACTGCTGGAGCGGCGTACCGACCTCAACAACACCTCCGGTTTCAGCAGCGAAACGCACTACCACGTCTGCGACGTGATCGAAGCGGCATCCGACAACAACTACTTGTTCAACTCCTGGGTCAAGGATCGCCTGGATGCCCTTCGCGGCCAGTTCGACCTGAAATACTGGCCCTCGCTGGATCAGTTCCTTCGAGAACTGGCCGCCGACGCGGAGAACGCCGGCATGGAAGCCACAGATCCTTTGACTGCGGCGGCCACCGTGGCGTCGCGCCCGTCACGGGCCGACTTCTTCAAGGCGCTGTTCGCCTCCATCGAGGAAAACAGCGCACGTAACTACGGGCTGCTACCTACGGGCTTCAAGCTTACCGACGGCACCCTGGCCTCGTTGGCGAACTGCGCATTGGACCTTGGGCCAGACGAGTTGGCGGACAGCACCTATGTGAAGCGGCTTCGCCAGCGAGAACGCAACGGCGGCAAGTGACGACGTGCCGTCGCCAGCGAAGCGCAATCTCCACTGAGGCGCAGCAAAAAGGGGGCCGAAGCCCCCTTCGTCACAGCCAGCCGCGTTCGGCGAAGGCCGTCGTCTGGTCGCCTGCAACGATGATGTGATCCAGCGTGCGCACCTCGATCAGCGCCAGCGCCTCCTTGAGCCGCTGAGTCAAGGCTAGATCGGCAGCGCTCGGCTCGGGATTCCCGCTCGGATGGTTGTGCGAGAAGATCACTGCCGCCGCGTTGTGCTGCAGTGCCTCCTTGACCACCTCGCGCGGATGAACCTCGGCGCCGTCGATCGTTCCGCGGAACATCTCGACGTATTCGATCAGCCGATGGCGCGTATCGAGAAACAGGACCGCGAAGACCTCGTGCTCGAAGCCCGCGAGCTTGGTGCGCAGGTACTCCTTGACCGACGCGGGCGAACTGAACTCGGTACCGCGCTGCATCTTCTGGTCGATGACCCGACGCGCGGCGTCCAGGATCTGGTCGGCCGACGCCGGCAGATAGCGGCCACGGCCGTCACGCACCAGCAGCGAGGCATCAGAAGAGAGGGAAAGCTGCGACATGATAGTGCTCCGGTTGCTCGGGCGGAATTGCCCGGAACCGGCGCCAGCACGGCGCAGCGCAAGCAGTCAGGGGGCGAAGCCGGCCGCCAGGACGCCAGCGCGCAAGGCGCGCGCCGCCCTTGACGGCGAGAACGCCGTGGTACGGTGAAGGAAACAGCAAGACCGCCCCACCCTTTCGTAGCCCCCTGCCCTTGCAAGAGGAGCCCGCAGACCCTCAAGGGCCGGAAGCGCCAGGGAACAAAGCCGGATGGCCGCGATTCGGCACGAGGCCGTGCGGTACAGCCTGCGAACCCGAGGCGGGGAACCCAGGGAGACTGCTACAAGAAGCAAATGACATTGAAGCCCAAATGAAGCACAATGTAGCTACAAAAAGCTTGGGGCATGTAATGGCAAGCAGCAGTGATGTCGTTCGCGCCCGGATTGACGGGCATATCAAAGAGGAAGCCACGAACGTGTTGGCAGGAATGGGTTTGTCCGTGTCGGACGCCATTCGGATGCTGCTCACGCGCATCGCAGCCGATAAGGCACTTCCTTTCGATATCAATCGGGTGCAGGCCCAACCCGAAACCAAGAAGCCATGAGCTTCTGCCTGAAGAACTCCAAGAACGCTAAGGTCAGGGCCTGAACGCATGGATCGCATACAGCAGCTCAACTACGAAAAGGACTTCCGCATCGCCTTCCTGGAATCCAAGGGGGACGGATTTCAGCGTTTGTTCGAGAAGCTGATGTCGAAGGTACACCCCAACGACTTCATGGCTTGCCGGCCCTGGGGCAATGTTGGAGATCGGAAGAACGACGGGTATCTACCTTCCGCGCGAGTCCTGTTCCAGAGCTACGCGCCGAATGAAATGAGCGCCGCCGAAGCCACCAAGAAGATCAACGAGGACTTCGAGGGGGCCAAAGAACACTGGGAAAAATATTTTGATGAGTGGACCTTTGTCCACAACGCACCCGATGGGCGTCTCGGCCCCCACATCATCGAAGCCCTGGCCAAACTCAGGCAAGACAATCCGAAGATCAGAATCGGACATTGTGGATACGAGGAAATGCTGGCGAAGTTCCGTCAGTTGAGCCTTCAGGATCTTGAATCCTGGTTTGGCCCCTCACTGACTATGGAAGCGAACGTCAACCTGGGCTTCAGCGACCTGGCCGCTGTACTCACCCATATCAGCATCACGCCCGTACCCACGACGAGCGAGGTGAAGGACGTGTCGCGCGGAAAGATCGAGGCCAACCTCCTGTCTCAGGCTGTTGCCGACTTCCTGAAGATCGGCATGCAGAAGTCGCCGCTCGTTGCACAGTTCTTCAATAGCTGGAAGAACCCTACCTACGGCGAGCAGATCGCACAGGCGTTCAAGACCGAATACGTGGGACTGCGAGATGGTATTCCTCAGCTCCACCCTGATGAGATATTCGGACGCCTTGAAGTATGGGCCGGAGGCACGGCGAACACCACGCCCGCGCACAAGGCAGCCGTGTTGGCCGTGATGGCCTATCTGTTCGACAAGTGCGAGATCTTTGAAGACGCTCAAGCGGTGGTGACGGCATGATCCTGCCATCCAAGCATCTGCCGCAGGATCGAGCGCTACTGACCGTCGGCGCGCATGTTTTGACGTTCCTCGCGCACCCCAAGACTGTCTCCGCGCTCTGGGAAGAATTGAACAGGCATGACGCCGGCCTGGCGGCGACGCCCCGGCGCATTACCTATGACTGGTTCCTGCTCGCCCTCGACCTCCTGTACGCCCTTGGAACTATCGAACTCGAAAGCGGCCGTGTTGCACGGAGGGCAGCGTGATTCATCACATCTTCAGCACGCTGCCTAGCTTCAAGAATCTTGGAGATCTGAAGCCCGGCCTGAATGTGCTGCTCGCCCAAAAAACCGAAGGGGCAACCACCAAGCAAACACGCAATCGCGCCGGCAAGACCAGTTTCGTTGAGCTGGTACATTTTCTGCTTGGCGCCGACGCCGGACCGGACGCGATTTTCCGCTCCCCGGAACTGGCTGAATACACCTTCGGCATGGACTTCGATCTGAAGTCAGAACGGACGGTGGTCGAGCGCAGCGGTAGTTCTAAGGCCAAAATCTTCGTGACCGTCCCGCCTGCCGCGAAGGTCAAGTTCTCGGCCACCGAGTGGTGTACGTTCCTCGGCGAACAAATGTTCGGCCTGAGCAGCCTTGAAGCTGCAGGCAGCAAGCCGCCTTCGTTCCGGTCACTGTTCGCCTACTTTGTGCGCCGACAGGCGAGTGGCGCGTTCATGACACCGGAGAAGCAGGCCACGATGCAGGGCACCGGCGACATGCAAATGGCGCTGATGTTCCTGCTCGGGTTGGACTGGCAGATCGCCCGAGATTGGCAAGCTGTCCGTGATCGCGAAAAGACCCTGGAAGAGCTGAAGAAGGCGGCTGGGAACGGCGCATTCGGTTCAATCATCGGCAAGGCCGCCGACTTGCGCACTGAGCTCACCATTCAAGAAGCCCGTCTCAAGAAGCTCCAGGCGGAAGTTGAGACTTTCCAGGTCTTGCCGGAATACCGGGAACTGGAAGTCGAAAGCGCCACATTGACACGGCAGCTCAACGAGTTGGCCAACGCTAACACTATTGACTTCTCAGTCATTCGTGATCTAGAAGGCGCACTCGCCTCCGAGGTTCCTCCAGACCATGAAGACCTTCAGGCGGTCTATCAAGAAGCAGGCGTCGTGCTACCTGGCTTGGTTAAGCGCCGTTACGAGGACGTAAAGAGCTTTCACGAATCGGTGGTTCGTAATCGCAAGGACTATCTGTCCAGCGAACTCGAAGCTGCCAGGCTGCGTATCGAGCTGCGCGATAGCAAGAAAGCGCAACTCGACCATCGGCGCGTTGAAATTCTGGGCATTCTCAAGAGCCATGGCGCGCTCGAACAGTTCCTCAAGCTGCAAGGCGAACTGGGGCGACTTGAGTCCGAAGTGGAATCATTGCGGCAACGCTTTGAAGCCGCCGAGCAGCTCGAAGGCACCAAGAACGAGTTGGAGATCGAGCGCAACCGTCTCACGATCCGCCTACGGCGTGATTTCACCGAGCAGAAGGATCGACTGGCGGAGGCCATCGTCGCCTTCGAGGAAACCTCGCAACGCTTGTATGAATCGGCCGGTAGTATGACGGTCGACGAAACCTCCAACGGACCGATCTTCAAGTTTCCGATGCAGGGCGAACGCAGCAAGGGCATCAAGAACATGCAGATTTTCTGCTTCGACATGATGCTTATGCGCTTGTGCACCAAGCGGCAGATGGGGCCAGGATTCCTGATCCATGACAGCCACCTCTTCGATGGCGTTGACGGGCGCCAGGTCATCAGTGCGTTGCGCCTTGGCTCGGAGATCGCGCAGGAACTTGGCTTTCAGTACATTGTGACAATGAACGAGGACGATGCCTTCAAGGAGACCATCGATGGCTTCGATCTCAACGAGTATGTACTTCCCACGCGCTTAACCGATGCCACCGAGGATGGCGGATTATTTGGCATAAGGTTTGGGTAAATATATTGGTAGCCGTTGGGGTTTAGGCAGCGGTCCATCGCGACCCTTAAGGAAGAAAAATGGATAAAAAGACCAAGGGATCGTGGTTGATCCACCACACAAACAAGCTGCAAGGGGTCACCAACCAATCCGGGTATGAGAAAACCTACTTGGCGGGAAAGGCCGGCATATTACTTTCCGCTATTTCCGCCAACAAGGACACCACTGTCAACAATGACAGGCTGGCAGTTTTGGCGAAGGCCGCCAACATCAATGCAACATTTGAGCTTCCAAAGCTTATTGAAGTATTGCAGCAGCAGAAGCTCATCGACAAATCATCAGGCGGAGTTGCTGTGCTTGGCGTAACAACCGCCACGGCATTGCAGCACACCTCTGACCTCTTCGACTCGCTCACCCCCGGTGCCAACGAAGTTGCTTCAATCGCACTTGCAGAGCGCGCCTCAGTAGCGCCGATTCTCGCAAATGATGTCGCCAATGATTTGGCGGATACGTACAGGCTGGCATCCGCCGATCTAGGCCAGCTATTCTCAGAGGCAGAGCAGATTGGTTTTGTCGACGCTGAGAAACTTGGTGGTAACCAGACGCTGTTGTTCAACGGCAACCTTTTTCGCCGTGACACCACTCAAAAGATCAAAGCCGTCCTGGATTCGTTGAGCGCGGCAGAGCAGGCGAAGCTCAATGAGCTTACCGAAACATTGCGGAAGCGAGCATGTGTCAGTACCGACCATGCAAAGCAGTTTCTGGGGGAGGCTCTCTTCCAGAAAGTGACGGCGATCGGCCTATTCGACATCAGTGTCGTCAGTAACTCAACAGAAGATGTTGGTTTCCTGACCTTGCCGTCTGCGTTCTCCAAGTACAGCAATTCGATGATTGATGATGCCTTCGACCTTGCGAAAGCCTTTGTCAGTTCCGTTACCTACGGCATGACAAAGAGCTACTACGAGCGCGGGCAAATTCAGATGGTCGATGCCTTGTTGGGTGCTTTGGTGCGGGGCGAAAGCGTTGGTCCGGTCCGGGCGATCGCTGAAGATTACAAAGTGCTCGAATTGAAGGGAGTAGTTGAAGTAAAACAAGGGACCAAGAAGGGGCGTACCGGCCCGATGCTTCGTCTTCTGAAGACAGAGGTTGGCGAACTGGCTCTTCAAGCGATTCGACAAGGGGATGTCAGCGAGCATTCTTTGAACGCACTACCGACGGCGGCAGTTACCACATTCAACGGCCCTGAGCACAATCGTGAGAAGGTTCGGAGGACACAAACCAAGATGAGTCCGAAAGCAACGAACGATATGCTCTCCATCCTCCGGACAGGAGGTGGGCTGTGAGCAAGAGTCAACAGGCCTTGTCCAAGGGGCCGAAGATGGAAGAGCTGCTACGCAGCTATTTCCTTAAGGCCGGGTATTACGTTGTTCGCGGCGTTCCGTTTGTGTACGAGGGTTTTGATGTCACTGATATTGATCTGTGGCTCTACAGCCGAACGTCTTCCGTATCGCGCGAAGTTGCCTTGGTTGATGCCAAGAACAAGAGAACCCCCCAGGCCATAGAACGCATCTTCTGGGTGCAGGGATTGCGGATCGCCACGAAAGCGACAAACGCGATCGTTGCAACGACGGAGAAGCGTCAAGAAGTCAAAGATTTTGGCCGAGATCTTGGCGTGCTCGTTCTCGATGGCAGCTTCCTCGGAAAGCTCGCCAATTCGGATGACCCAAATGCAACGAGACTTTCGGACGAAGAGTTTTTTGCCAGGATAAACGAATACTCCCTGAGTAAATTGGACGGTGACTGGCGAGGACGAATAGTTCTTTCCAAGAGCCTACTGGCCAAATCGCTTTCGTTCGACAGTTGCAACGAATGGCTTGGCCAGGGAAGATTCTTTGCCGAGCAATCCATCACCAAGGGAACCCAGCGTGAAACAGCTCTCAGGTGTCTTTACCTGGTGTGCTCGTTCATTGCCATTGCAGTTGACTACTGCATGAAGGAGCTTTCGTTCCACGAGCAATCCGAGCGCAGCGCGCTAATTAAAGATGGATTCACGTATGGTTCCAGAGGCAGCTCGGGCTTGAAGAAAGTATTGAATGTCGCAATGGGGCTGGTCGAAGAACATGCGAACGATGGGCCAGCCATTTCCCGGCAAGTGAGAGCAAGCGTTGAGAAGCAATTGTCCCAACTGAATACGTCTATCCTGGGGGACTTCTTCTCGAAGAACGATGTTGCTCGGACGTTATTCACTGTCGCCAAGGAGTTCGAGCAACTGGCTATGGCAAGGGAGTTCACTTCTCATGGTGCCGCGAGCATCGAGCTTCGAAGTACGCTTTTCTGCTTGCTCGACTTCTGGGGGATCGACAGGGTGATGTTTTCGGAAGCTCTCGGAGCAAAGAGCTGAGCGTCTGCAATCTGATTGTCGTATCAGCGATGCGTCAATCCAGCGGACTGAGCATTGATGCTTGGCTTGACCAGTGCGCGGACGATTGGAGTGTTACCGAACTCGCATATATGCGAGTCATCATGCACGAAGATCGCATCGAATACCGAGAAGGCGCCCATGTCCGTCAGGAGTGGCATTAAGTGCGATGCCGCCTTGGTGTAGTCGATGGCTGGCAGCGGCCAGTTGTCATAGACGATCAGCCAGTTGGCTTGGTGGCGAGCGAAACCTTCTGCCATCGCCTTCGGCATTTTTTCCTTGACGTAGTGCGCCATCGCCGCGGCCCATTCGCGCTCCGGCGAGTCACCCCACCAGCCTGAGCCTGGCTCATCGTCCGCGATCTCGCAGCGAAGTTCATCGGCCGTCTTCCTAGGCTCCCCAGGTAACGCATGGGGTGTGAAGTAGACATCCGGCCCTAAGCCTTCCCTCTGACGGAGGAAATCGGCGCGGGCGATGTTCTCCGGAACAGCTTCGGTATGTTCGATCCCCACGTCCGCACCGGGCATTGCCAAGAGGAAGTCCGGCTTGTCGGAATGGGTCAAGGTCAACGGAAACGAGAGCCGATCAAACGTAAGCGGCCGGCCATCCCACCTTGGCTAGGCATCGGTGTGGGATGCCGCTAGATTGGCTATCGGAGGTTCAGGATGCGCCGGGCACCGCTGAGCACTATCAGCGCAATGACTGCGCCAATCACGAGGTCAGGGTACGAGGAGCCCGTCCAAGCGACCAAAACACCAGCGACTATCACCCCCGCGTTTGCGATCACATCATTCGCAGAAAAAATGTAGCTTGCCGTCATGTGGGCGCCCCGATCCCGCTTCTTGGCGATCAGCACCAGGCAGGTGACGTTGGCGATCAATGCGACCAGCCCGATACTCATCATGAGCATGGACGCCGGCTCACTTCCCACAACTGCCCGCCGAACGACCTCCAAAAGCGCGCCAAGCGCAAGCACGACTTGCAACCAACCAGCGATGTGCGCTGCCTTCATCTTCAAGGCGGCGGCGCGGCCCACCGCATAGAGCGCCAGTCCGTAGACCGCCGCATCGGCGAACATGTCAAGCGAGTCCGCTATGAGACCTGTGGACTGGGCGATCAGGCCAACGATCAACTCAAAGACAAACATCGCACCGTTGATAGCGAGCAGCAGCTTTAAGGTCCGAGCCTCAGAGGCATTCCCCTCTGCGTCTGGGGCCGTAGACTCGTCGCTTTGCACGCTGTCCAACACTTGCGCGCCGAGGTTGAGAGGGATGAGACGGCCCAGCAGCTCTTGCGTACTTCCCCCATGCTGCACGGTGAGTACACGGTCCTTCAGATCGAAGTCCAGTGCCGCAACAGCCGACGCATCGGCCAGCGCCATCCGAATGAGATTCTCCTCCGACGGGCAATCCATCTTCGGCACGGAGAAACGCGTCTTCCACTGCCCGCCTTCGGTGCGCCTCTCGCTTGTCAGCAGAACCGCACCCAAGTTCAGGGGCGTCAGCTTCTGGGCGATCCTGGCGGGCTCGCCCGAGTGCACCACCCGGAGCTGCCGATGGGCCAGATCGAAGGTCATCGGCCCAACCCCGGTCAGACCACCCAGCGCCATGCGAATGAGGTTCTCCTCGGAGGGGCAGTCCATTCCCGGAACTGAAAATGTGCTCTCCACGGAAGCAATGGCGCTTGGGGCCTCGTCGACCGTCTGCGAATTGCAACTGCTCGAGCAGCTACTGCTTTGACATGTACTCATGTCCCGTATTAGAAACCCTCAAGTAGCTGTAGAGTCAAGCGGTAGGTAGGCAAATATGAAAATCGGTGAACTATCGTCATTGGCAGGGTGCTCCGTTCCCGCGGTGCGCTTTTATGAAGCAGAGGGCCTTCTGCAGGCGCCCCTGCGGGCCGCCAACAACTATCGGCAATATGGCCAACAGCATGTCGACAGGTTGGCCTTCATCGTTCGGTGCCGCTCGCTGGACATGTCGCACGACGATATCCGGGCTCTGCTGCAGTTGCAGGACGACCCCGCCATGTCCTGCGACGAGGTCAATGCCTTGCTAGACGATCAAATGCGCTTGGTAGAGCAGCGAATCGCCGAGTTGCAGGCGCTGCGCAAGCAACTGCGTGCCATCCGCAGTACCTGTGCGGGAGGGGTATGCGTTGGCGATTGCGGTGCACTTGAATCGCTGCGCAGCGCCACTGGGGCAAGCTGGCCAACCGTTCGCTGAGCGGAGCCTCAAATAACGACATTCAGCTCGGTGCGAACCAACGATGCGGTAGCAACTCGTGAACCAGGCTAACCCGTTGCGTCGGCAAGCGAGCCAAAACGTCCTTGAGATACGCATAGGGATCATGCCCATTGAGTCGTGCTGACTGGATGAGCGTCATGACGGCTGCTGCCCTCTGACCAGCTCGTAGGCTGCCCGCAAAGAGCCAGTTGTTGCGGCCAATGGCAATCGGCCGAATCTGGTTCTCGATCCAGTTGTTGTCCACGGGCAGCTGTCCGTCATCGACGAACCGGGTCAAAGCCTCCCAGCGCCGCAAGCTGTAGTCCAGCGCTTTGGCGCTTGCCGAGCCTTCCGGCACCTTCTGGCGTTGCAGCACCATCCACTGGTGCAAGGCATCAAGCAGCGGCTTCGTTTGTTGTTGCCGGATGGTTTGGCGCTGATCGGTCGCAATCTCCTTGACCTCACGCTCGATCTCGTAGACCCGCGCGAACTGCTGCAGCGCGACCTCGGCGATCTGGCTTTGGTTCGCCGCGTGCAAATCGAAGAACTTGCGCCGCGCGTGCGCCAGGCAGCCGACCTCGGTCACACCACTTGCGATCAAGGCCTTGTAGCCGCTGAAGTCGTCACAGGTGAGGCTGCCTCTCCAGTCGCCCAGGAAGCGCCGGGCGTGTTCGCCCGAGCGCGATTCGCAGAAGTCGTAGACGACCGCCTTGATGTTCTCGAAGGCGCCCGTGGCATAGGCCCATAGGTACGCCCGGTGCGCCTTGCCGTTGCCCGGCTTGAGCATGGACACCGGCGTCTCGTCGGCATGCAGCACGCGGCGCTGCAGCAGCTCTGTCCTCATGGCGTCAACCAGTGGCTGCAACTGCACGCCACACGAGCCCACCCATTGCGCCAGCGTGGAGCGGGGGATGGCTAGGCCGGCGCGGCCGAAGATCGCTTCCTGGCGGTACAGCGGCAGGTGGTCGGCGTACTTGGCCACCAGCACTTGCGCCAGTAGCCCAGTGGTAGGGATGCCTTTGTCGATGATGTGAGGATCGACAGGCACCTGGTGAATCGTCTCGCACTGGGCACAGGCCCACTTGCCCCGGATGTGGCGCTCCACCGTGAACACGCCGGGCGCGTAGTCCAGCTTCTCGGCCACGTCCTCGCCGATGCGCTTCATCTGGCAACCGCAGGCGCAGGTGGTGGACTCGGGCTCGTGGCGGATCTCGCGCCGCGACAGGTTGGCCGGCAGGGGTGCGCGTTTGGGGACTTGCTTGTCTTGGCGGCCTGCCACTGGCGGCGTGGCCTGCTCGATCTCATCGGCCACCGCCTGCAGGTCCTCATCCAGCGATTCATCGAGCAGGCTCTTCTGCTCGGCGCTGAAGCGCTCCGACTGTGCGGCGAACTTCATGCGCTTGAGCAGTGCGTTCTCGTGCGTGAGCTTGTCGATCTGCGCCTGCTTGAAGACCGCCTCTTGGCCCTGGCGTGCGATCACGCCGTCTCGCTCGGCCAGCTCACCCATCAACGACAGCAGGGCCGCTCGCATCTGCTGCGGCTCCAGGGTGTCAAGGTGGTCTGCGGTGATCACGGGAGAAGATGATGCGGCTAACATCACATTCGCGCATCGGTGCAAGCGCTGATTGCCTGGCCAACGACCGGAGCACTCAAAGTACAGTGATGACTCCAGCCTCGCCGACGTTCTTCCAGGGCAGGCCCAGCACGAGCGCATCGAACTGCGTTCGGCTGAGTGTGGCGGTGGTGGCGGCATCGCGCGGCCAGACGAACTTGCCGCTATTCAGGCGCCGGGCCGCCAGCCAGACACCGATGCCGTCGTGCACCAGCACCTTCATGCGGTTGGCTCGTCGATTGGCGAACAGATAGGCGTGGTGTGGGCGCGCTGCGCCAAAGACAGCCACTACCCGGGCGAGCGCCGTCTCGGTGCCTGCTCGCATGTCCAGCGGCTCGGTGGAGAGCCACAGCGCATCAATGCGGATCATCGGAGCCAGTCGCGCAGCCACGCTGCACATGACGCTGCATCTTCCAGGGGCCAGTTCACGGTGACTACGCTGGCGCTGCGCCGAACATCAACGCGAATCGCACGCGACACGGGCGGCGAGCTGGTCTCGGTTGCTGGGAGCTGTTCAACTGGTGGAGGCAGATTCAGCGCAACGAACTCATTCCGGGGCGCTGGCAACAGGGAGTCTGCTTGCTCGCGCATCCAGCGATGAACGATGTTGGCGTTGATTCCGTGTGCAAGCGCTACGCCGGCCACTGACGCGCCGGAGACCTGGCATTCGGCCACGATCTGGCCTTTAAGTTCCGGGGAGTAGTAGTGCCGCTTGGGGCGCTGGGCGATCGTGTCGTTCGCCATAGTGTGCGTGATGTTCATCGTGCACACGATGCCTCGACACTGGGTCTATCTCAAGATGGGATTGCCGGACGCTTACGATCAAACGGCAGCGTTGCGAGCACATGCGCGATGCAATAGCGTTCTGCATGGTGGTTCCGGCGTCCCTCCGATCGCAGGGGGACGTCGATATCGAGTTTGGCAAGCCCGACCCTTAGCTCCGCTGGGGTGTCTGCACGCAGGATGATTTCGGACATGGGACGGTCACGCCTCTTGGCTGGCAGCCGCGTGACTGCGATGCAGGTCCGAAACCACCGCGATCAACCTGTTGATCGGTTCTGCCAGCCGCTTCGGCAATACGCGGTGCTGGGTATGGGTTTTCAGGTCGGCGATCCAGCGATGCGCAACCCACACGTCTTCTTCGGGATGATTGTTGTCAACGCCGTTGCAATACTTGTAGCCAACAAGCGCATCAGTGTGCGACAGCAGGATGCGCGCCATCGTCATGTGGAAGCGATGGGCTTGCAGATCCGCCGGGCCTTTGGGACGCGGTACGGTCAGCCGCAGGCATCGCTGGCTATTGAACTCACTCCAGTCGGGGCCAACGACCTGTCCTGCGCGTTCGAGCATCTTGCGCGACTGTTCGTTCTTGCCATTGACCAGGGCTACGGCGACCGTACCCTTCGGGTACTCCAGCTTTTCGGCGAGCAGGTTCATCCAGCGCACCAACTTGTTCAGGGTCTCATCGTCGGCAAACACAAGGAACTGATGGCGCTGCTCGTCGTCCAGAAACGCCGGCAATTGCGCGTAGAGGGGGTACAGCAGGTCGTGGAGATAGATGTAGGTCTGCCGGCGTCCTTGCTCGTGGCTCCGCGTGGTTGCGGTCAATACCCGCTGCGCCCACTCAGGCGTGAGTTCGTCCAGCGTCATCTCAGTGATGTCGATGGAGATTAGCGGAAATCCGAGCGACTTCCCGATCAGTGCCTTGCGCCCGTCGAAGGCATGGCCGAGTTCGATTTCAACGCCGCCTAGCACCATCGGCTCAGCCTGGACCGGCGGGCCAAGCACAGCAACGTCGAGCCGGAATTTGCTGCCGAATGGCGTCTCCAGAGGATGCTCGGTTGCCACCCGGTCGGAGCCGAGCAACAAGTTGCCTTCCAGCGGATAGTCCGACGCATCCATATCCTTGAATGCCCACGGCATCGCAAGCCCAGCATTCAGGCGTCGAGAGAGTTCGGCCGCGACAAGTTCTTTCGCTTGCCGGTGTTCGGGACTTTCCTGCACGGCGCGCCACCGTCTGGCTTCTTCATCGTCGAAGTGCGCTTTGGGGTTGAAGGTGTTCTGGGCAGGGAGCATCCGGAAATGGGAACGCCGACGCAGCTTCCCGTTTTCAAAGGAGGGGTTGACCCATGTCACCATCTGACGCGATGCGCCGGGAGACACCAGAGGCCACAGCTTGCGCGCGTGTTCCCGGCTGCGAACATCGCGCGCGGCAATCATGGTCTGGAAAATCCCTTTTCGAGAGAAGACAACGATCGCCTCGTCCATTTCCTGTCTGTCTCTTATGGCGATACGGCCGCTAGTTTCGTGGTGCCATCCAGCTTGCGGTGAATCAACGACACCAGCGTCAGGATGTCCAGTGCGTCCTGTTCGGACATGGGCCAATTCGTTTTGGGTGCATGGGCCAGCGGATTACGCACGGCGCCGAACAGGCCGATCAGCAGGTTGGCGAAGCCTTTCTGTTCGCTCTTTTCGGACTCGGTGGTAAGCGGTCCCAAAGCCAGAACGGGCTGCTGACCCGCGAATGCCTTGTTCACCAGGTCAGCGCCATCGCCGTTCAGGCCCGACAACAGGCGAATCCGCTCCGCAACGCCTTTCGTTGCCTCCAACACGGCATGGAAGTAGTTGTCGTCCAGCAGCTCGGCGCGGCAATAGTTCAGCACTTCAGCATGGACGACGCGGCTTTCGAGTGCGGCCTTGAGTCGGCCCGCGCGGGCGCGCGCGGCATCGAGCGTTGTGGCCTTATTTGCATGCGCGACTTTGCCATCTTCGCGCACGTAGAAGCCGGAGAAGGCCAGGACGACGTTGAGTTCGTCGCGCCGCCATGCAAACGCTGCAGCGTCGCGGGCATAGTTCACCGGATTCATCGCGCGGTTGATAAACATGATGAGATGGTTGCCAAGCTGATGCTGGTTCTGCGCACCGGCCAGCGCATTGAACAGCCGCTTCCACTTGGTCATACCGGGCGATGTGTCCACGACCTCGATCTCCTGTAGCAACCGTTCGATCTGCGTTCCGCTCAAGCCGCGCTCGGTGTCGGCGAGGACGCGACAAGCGGCTTCAAGATGCTGTGAGCTGAACGGTGGAATACGTATCATGAGCTCTTCTCTTCCGCCTCTCAGGCCCATTCAAGCGCCGTGATGATCGCTTTTCCCTCGGTGCCGACCTCCACAAACAGGGCATGCTCGTAGCCAAGCTGCTGTTTGTAGCCTCGAAGTTTCCGAAGGTCGATCTGTCGGTCAACGTGACTCGTTGACTTCTTGAACTCCAAGACCAGGTGGTTCTTTCTCGTTCCTCGCTGATGAACGATCACATCTGGGAATACAGTCTTCGCATCATCATCCTCGCTGTCCGGGTAAAGCTCCAGATGTCCAAGTCTTTTTGGCTCTATGCCATCCCGGTTGTATTCGCAATCTACGGTCAAATCAGGAAAATGCTGTTGGAGATACAGCGCAAAGCGAAAGGTGATGGATCGTTCGTTAGCGTCGACACCGAGCAAGTCCTGGTCATTGTCCAGTAGTTCGGACAACGCGCGCGCCACAGCCTCGCCCGGAGGATGACTGTTGAGGTACTGAATTTGATCTTCGGACAACGCCATTGCCATATCGCCTACTGAAGGCTCACATCGAAGGACAGGTACACCGATCTAAACGTCGTCAGAATTTTCCGTCTGGCTTCGTCCAGTTCGTTGGCAACGCGATGCGAGAGCATGTACGTGGGGCAATTCGGCTGACCGCATCCGCAGTGCCTGATCTCCCCTTCCTTGAGACGGATCACAAAGATACGGCGCAACTCATCGACTTGACGAACCACCTTTGCAAGCACTGCCTGGATGTGCTGATCTCGCAAATGATGGATCGAGGGGATACGCCTGATCTCGTCTCCCTCGCGCGTCCGCCAAACGCCGGTGTTGAGTGCGCCAATGGTGTCTTCGATCGCCTGCTGAAAGGCAGGCAGGGAGCTTTCCTGTTGAAATGGCGTACGAAAAGCCGGTCGATCGAACACGGCCGCCATCAATTGCAGCACGTCGGCATCCGAGAGGTCGGGGAAGTCATCCACGAACTTTCGTATCTCCGCTTCGATGTCTGGAAACTCAATGCCTAGGACGAAGCGGTGCAGCAGGTACTCGGCACGAAGCCGCAGGTTTTCCTCGAACTCCACACCCGACCATATCGTTACATGAGGAATCCCCAGGGAAGCTGCGGCCTGCTCGATCCGAGTGCGATTGGCGTCCGAAACAGCGCCACGAGAGACGAACTTGAAGGCATCTGGCGTTCCGCCTATAGCCTTGACGGCCTTGGTCATGTCGCCCTTGGCTTTCGCCAACGTGAGCGTGTCCCTGTTCGCGCACTGGATGATGGTCTTGCGTGCAGGTTGGCCATCAAACAGTTCGATGCCCGAGACGTCCCGCCCTTGATCGCCTCCAGATTGGCCGTGCCAAACCAAGTCACGCCAGCCGGCGCGCACGTGATATGCAAAGACAAGGCGCTCGAACTGAACACCACTGTAGTCCTCGAAGTGGATCGGAGAAACCGTCACAGTTGCCATGCCCCTGCCCTTTTCACTTAACTACTGTTCTTGAATACGCTTCTCTACGCTCCAACGAGTTTCCACGATAGTCAATGAAAGCCACCATTACTTCGTGCGGCAGTGAACCTTGCAGCGCTGAACGCTCACGGAGTGCGATATGGAGAATAACCCGACAAAGCTCAACAGCCGAGACACCGGCGCCAAGGATTCTTCGCGCCCGGTATCCGTTCCCCTGCCCGGCTCGGACGCCTACGACGATCTCCCACAGTTCCCGAAGCGCAGTGTCTTGCCCTTCCGTCGCACCATCCGCCGCCAGGAACTGCGGCAGATCGTCCCCCTGGCTGAAACGACGATCTACGAAATGGAGCGCCGCGGCGAGTTCCCACGCCGCTTCAATCTGACGCCGCGTTGCGTGGTGTGGGACTTGGCCGAAGTGGAAGCGTGGGTCGAAGAACGAAAGCAGGCTCCGCGCGTTGGCGTCTCGAAGCCGGATGTCCATCTACGAAAAACCCGCCCTGTTCGGGCGGGTTCGAGCGAGGCGTAAGGCCAAGCAACGGCGCTCATCCAACCAAGGCTTCCAGTGCCTTGGATGCCGAGCGCGGCAATCGCCGTCCCTCCTTCGCCACGTTGACCTGCAAGGCCGCCCGCGCCACCTCAAACACGTCCTTGGCCAGCGAGTAACTGCCCTTGGCCTGCAACCAGTCCAATACGTCCGCCAAGTGCCAGATCGACGCGCTGCCCTCATGCACCGGCGCCGGAAAACTGCCCGGATGCGCCAGCATCAGCTTGCGCATGTTCTGCCGCGACACGCCCACGATGTCGGCCACGTCGGTCAGCCCAACCAGATCCGGCGCCACTTCGATCAGTCGCGCTGTCGGTGCGGCGCGCCGCACATCGGCCAGCGCGCTACGCACGGCCTCGTCCGCATCCGCTGCCTCGCGGGTGAACTCCAGCGCCAACCGCCCCGGCTGCCCGATGCCGACCAAGGCATCGTCGCAGCCGGCTTCGCACAGGCGCTCCACCAGTGCATCCGGGTCGCGGTCATCATCGGTGAGCTGGTATTTCAGAGTGAAGGTGTATTCCATCGCGCTACTCCTTGGCACCATCGTCAGCTTCGCGCCGCTGGCGGTGCGAGGTGCAGTTGTCCACGACGCGCCGCAAGGCGCGCGCGTGGTTGCTGGGATTCTTCGGCGTGCTCCATATGCTGGTGATGCAGAACTCGCCGCAGCGACATTCCTCATCGTTGTACGGGCAATACATCCGCCCCCAAGCGTGGCTGCCGCCGACGTCGACGCGCCAGCCCTGCCCTTCGGCGTGCCTGAGAGCTTCCTCGACCTCTTTCTTCGGATGAGGGGAACGAGCCATCAGTGATCTCCAGTATGGGGATGATTGGCTAGGTTGTCAAGTGACAACCTAGCCGCTATTTCAGGCTGTTGCGCTCAACGTCGGCACGACCACGTTCTCCGGCATCAACTTCGGCACGTAGGTCTGACCATCGATCCAGGCATCAACCATATTGGCCCACTCTTGCAGCATGTGGCGCCGTTGCTCGGCGTACTCAGCCTTGTTGTAGATCGAGCGCGAGGAACGCCCGTCCTCATGCGCCAGGCACTTCTCGATCCAATCGCGGTTGAAGCCGATTTCGTTCAACAGCGTCGAGCCGGTACGGCGCAGATCGTGGACGGTGAACGGCTCCAAGGGCAGGCCTGCAGCTTTCGCCCGCTTCGCGACGATCTGCGTGACCCGATTCAAGGTCGCGTTCGACATGCAGCGGTCGGCGTCGTAGCGCGACGGAAGTACGAACTTCGAGCCGGCAGCGCAGGTGTGCAGAGCTACGAAGATGTCGAGCGCCTGGCGCGAGAGATAGACCACATGCGGGTTGCGCCCCTTCATCCGCTGCTTGGGGATCGTCCAGGTCGCGTTCTCGAAATCGACCTCATCCCAAGTGGCTTGGATCAGCTCACTCTTGCGCACCAGCGTCAACAGGATCATGCGCAGCGCCAGCCGGATCGTCGGATAGGTCGCCACCGATTCCATCTGCCGCGCCATCAGGCGAATCTCCAGCGGTGACAAGGCGCGATCCTTCGGCACGAAAGTCGCAATCGACGCAGCACCCACATCCTCGGCCGGGTTGTCCACCTTCTCACCATGCAGGATGGCGAAGGCATAGACTTGTTTCACGATGTCGCGGACGTGTACCGCGGTCGCGGGCGCACCGCGCGCCTTCACCTTGTTGCAGAGGGCGCGCAGATCATCGGCGGTGATTTCGTTGAGCTGCCGGTTCTGAAAGGCCGGCAGGATGTCTCGATCGACGATGCTCTTGCGCATCGCCTTGGTGCTGTCGGCCATTCTGGCGCCGGCCAGCCATTTCTCGGTCACTTCGCCAAAGGTCTTGGCGGCGGTCAAACGGCGCTTCTCGCGCTGCTTCTCCAGCGCAGGGGACTTGCCCAGGGCGACGGCCTTCTTGGCGTCGATCAGCTTTTCGCGGGCCAAGGCCAGCGAGACGCCGGCTGGCCCATAGCGGCCGATGGTCAACGTCTCCCGGCGTCCGTTGAGACGGTAATCGTAGCGGAAGGTGACGGTACCGACAGGCGATACCGTCACGTACATTCCGTCGCGGTCAAAAGCCTTGTAAGTCTTGGACTTAGGCTTGAGATTGCGCAGTGCAGTGTCGGTGAGCATCGAGGTTTTCCTCCGGTTCGTGACGGCTTTTACCGTCAGGGGCCAGGAGACCTGCTGATGCTCGGAAAGCCGCATAAAACCAGCTTTCCCGAGAAGACTTTTACCGTCAAAGACGGTTTGGGTCTGAATAGTGAACGGGAGGGTCTTAATCCGGCCTCCGATTCTTACCGCCAGTTTCACCGCCAACCTGTTCCGCTGGCCGGCGATAGCCACCGATAGCTGTCGCGACGTATTCCTTTCTATATCAACACGTTATGACAGTTTTTCGATAGCTAGCGATAGTCCTCGAAGGACGTCAACTCACTCCCACTCTATTGTAAACAAGACATTTTTATCTTTTATATTCAATGGCTTATTTTCCTGCTAATTGGTAATACCATGAAAAATACCATGCTCAGAAAAGGCTTAACAATATTTTGAAAAATTGCCTACTGAGCGCTGCCGCACAGCTCCATAGGCCGCTTTCCTGGCTTTGCTTCCAGATGTATGCTCTTCTGCTCCTGCAGCTAATGGATCACCGCAAACAGGTTACTCGCCTGGGGATTCCCTTTCGACCCGAGCATCCGTATGATACTCATGCTCGATTATTATTATTATAGAAGCCCCCATGAATAAATCGCTCATCATTTTCGGCATCGTCAACATAACCTCGGACAGTTTCTCCGATGGAGGCCGGTATCTGGCGCCAGACGCAGCCATTGCGCAGGCGCGTAAGCTGATGGCCGAGGGGGCAGATGTGATCGACCTCGGTCCGGCATCCAGCAATCCCGACGCCGCGCCTGTTTCGTCCGACACAGAAATCGCGCGTATCGCGCCGGTGCTGGACGCGCTCAAGGCAGATGGCATTCCCGTCTCGCTCGACAGTTATCAACCCGCGACGCAAGCCTATGCCTTGTCGCGTGGTGTGGCCTATCTCAATGATATTCGCGGTTTTCCAGACGCTGCGTTCTATCCGCAATTGGCGAAATCATCTGCCAAACTCGTCGTTATGCATTCGGTGCAAGACGGGCAGGCAGATCGGCGCGAGGCACCCGCTGGCGACATCATGGATCACATTGCGGCGTTCTTTGACGCGCGCATCGCGGCGCTGACGGGTGCCGGTATCAAACGCAACCGCCTTGTCCTTGATCCCGGCATGGGGTTTTTTCTGGGGGCTGCTCCCGAAACCTCGCTCTCGGTGCTGGCGCGGTTCGATGAATTGCGGCTGCGCTTCGATTTGCCGGTGCTTCTGTCTGTTTCGCGCAAATCCTTTCTGCGCGCGCTCACAGGCCGTGGTCCGGGGGATGTCGGGGCCGCGACACTCGCTGCAGAGCTTGCCGCCGCCGCAGGTGGAGCTGACTTCATCCGCACACACGAGCCGCGCCCCTTGCGCGACGGGCTGGCGGTATTGGCGGCGCTGAAAGAAACCGCAAGAATTCGTTAACTGCACATTCGGGATATTTCTCTATATTCGCGGTTCAGCAGGCATGTCCCCTTTGAGGGCGACCCGACGACAGGATAATCGACCTTATGGTGCGCAAATATTTCGGCACAGACGGTATTCGTGGCAAAGCCAACGAAGGCGCGATGACGGCGGAAACCGCCTTGCGCGTCGGCATGGCGGCTGGCCGTGTCTTTCGTCGCGGTGACCACCGCCATCGTGTCGTGATCGGCAAGGATACGCGCCTGTCGGGCTATATGCTTGAACCCGCGCTCACAGCCGGTTTCACCTCGATGGGCATGGACGTATTCCTTTTTGGCCCGCTGCCGACAACGTATAGGAAGAATAAACGCCCTTTTCACCCAAGTCCAACAGCTTTGGACCGCAGTTGACTCTTTCGACACCCCTGCGATGCAACCCAATCCGGCTGACGGGGAGCCAGCAACGCTGAAAATTTACCCTCCTCTTTCCCACTAGCGGCTCCTTTTCCGACAACCAGCACGGCGGATCCCTGCCGCGGCGCTGTGAACGCAGCATTTTGATTGGTATCGTTGGCCTTCAGGCTCGTCAGTCAAACAGACCCAGGAGCAGCTCAGCCGGTGGCGCCCGGCTTTCGGGTAACGCCCTGGTCCCGCTGGTTTCGGCTTTGTGCTTCAGGTGATCAAGGATCTGCTTGATCACTATAGGGTCTTCAATGCAGGCGATGACTTTCATGGCGCCGCCGCAGCCGCTGCAGGTCTCGATGTCGATATTGAAAACACGCTTGAGCCGTTGCGCCCATGTCATCGACGCTCGCCGTTGTGCTGGTGTTGCCGGTTCATCAGCCACCCTGACCTTGTTGCCCCTGCCCCGTTTTGCCGGCGTGACCAACGCCCGGTGCCGACTGTTGGGTGCGAACACCCCGTGGAAGCGGGTTAGGTTGACTCTGGGCTTCGGTACCAGGGCGGCCAGCCTTGCAATGAAATCCAATGGTTCGAAAATGACGTGCGTGGTGCCGTCCCGGTACGGCGTCTTGAGCTGGTAGCGCACGTTGCCGCCTCGTGTTAACGACAGCCGCTTCTCGGATACCGCCGGGCGGCTGATGTACCGGCACAGCCGTTCGAGCTTCTTGCGTTCATCGGCCCTGGCCGCCACGCCGGCGTGCAGGCTGGACCCGGCTACCTTGCCAATCCCGTCACCGAACGGATCACCACTGGTCGGCAGAGTTTGCAAAGTGAACACCTTTCGCCCCGCCTGTGAACCGACAGCGATACGGTAAGTGATCGAGTGCCCCAGCAGGGGTGTCATCGGGTCGTCATCCACCGCATCCGAGGCCAGATAGCTGTTTTCGACATCCCGTTCCAGCAGGCCTTGCCGTTCCAGATAGCGACCCACCCGGTGGGCGATGGTGTGCGTCAGCTGGGTGAGCTCTGGGCTGGTCGGCGCCTTGACCCAGCGGAAACGCGCTGAGCCGTGGGATTGCTCGACATACACACCGTCGAGAAACAGCATGTGGAAGTGAACATTCAGATTGAGCGCCGATCCAAAACGCTGGATCAGGGTGACCGCGCCCGTCTTGGCCACTTGGTGGGTATGGCCCGCTTTCTTGACCAGGTGCGTGGCAATGACGCGGTAAACGATGCCCAGCACCCACCCCATGATCTCGGGCCGGCTGGCAAACAGGAAACGCAGCTGAAACGGGAAGCTCAACACCCACTGACGCATGGGTTGTTCAGGCAGTACTTCATCAACCAGCAAGGCGGCACTTTCGGCCATCCGCCGCGCCCCACAGCTCGGGCAGAAACCGCGACGCTTACAGCTGAAAGCGACCAGGTGCTCGGCGTGGCAAGACTCGCAGCGAACCCGTAGAAAGCCATGCTCCAGCCGCCCGCATTGGAGAAATTCTTCAAATTCCCGTTGCACATAGCCCGGCAATTCCTTTCCCTGCTCTGCCATAAGCGCAGCGAATGCCGGGTAATACTCGTCAACGATCTGATAGAGAAGGGTTTGCTCGGGTCGGTGGCTCTGGTAACGACCAGTATCCCGATCCCGGCTGGCCGTCCTGGCCGCCACATGAGGCATGTTCCGCGTCCTTGCAATACTGTGTTTACATACAGTCTATCGCTTAGCGGAAAGTTCTTTTACCCTCAGCCGAAATGCCTGCCGTTGCTAGACATTGCCAGCCAGTGCCCGTCACTCCCACTCGATTGTAAACAAGCACACAAAACCCTTTAGTGACAACAATTTGCAAGAACTATCAGGCTCAGTGCCATGAAAAATACCATGACCAGATCATGAGGTTGAACACGGCTTGCGCCGGCAGCGTTCACGCTCCTGGTCGGCGATCTCGCCCGGCTGCAATGCTAGCTCAGCATCGGTCATGCGCTCCAGCACGTCGCGTAGGCGGATGGTGCAAGGAATGGGCGGCAGCTCGAACTCATAGCCGCCGGCGATCATTTCGGCCGCAATCTCCTCGGTGATGAAAAACGGCTCGTCGTCTTGGTTCGGCTTCTTCATGCCCTTTCCTCCTGGCGCTCATCCTGGCCGACAGCGGCCAGGGCATCGGCTTCCGTCAATGCGTCCTCCACGAACGCGCCGTGCTGCTTCGCTTCGGCCTGGCTGACCTCGGCCCATATCCGTTTCACCTGGGCCGCACTGTACCCGGCCAGCTCGGCGGTCTTGTTGATGCTGTAGCCGGACTTGCGCAGCGCGACAACTTGGGCGCGGCGCTTCGGATCAGCACGGCGGCCCTTGTACCGCCCGGCCTGGCGGGCCAACTCAATGCCTTGGCGCTGGCGTTCGCGCCTGTCCTCGTAGTCGTCGCGGGCCATCTGCAAGGCCAGGCGAAAAAGCATGATCTGCACGGCTTCCAGCACGATCTTGGCGACGCCCTGGGCCTCGGCCGCCAGGTCGGATAGATCGACCACGCCAGGGACGGCCAGGCGTGCGCCTTTGGCCTGTATCGAGGCCACCAGGCGCTCGGCCTCGGGCAAAGGTAGGCGGCTGATGCGGTCGATCTTCTCGGCAATGACCACCTCGCCGGGCTGTAGGTCGCCGATCATGCGCAGCAGCTCAGGCCGGTCGGCGCGTGCGCCGGATGCCTTCTCACGGTAGATGCCGGCGACGTAGTAGCCGGCGGCCTTCGCGGCCGTAGTGATCGCCTCTTGGCGTTCCAAGTCCTGCGCGTCGGTGCTGACGCGCAGATAGACCCGCGCCACCATCGGCGCGGCTACTGGCTTCGTCCTGCGCATACTTGCGGGCTCCTTTGGGCATACTCAAATGCACCCATCTTAAACTGGCAGGCCAATTTATCACATATCGATCTAAATGCGCCTAGCTCATTTTTACAGCTTAAATGAGCTATTGAGCACACTCCATATTTCGACTATTATTGAAACATGGAAACGATAAATGCTGTAGCCGCCCTGGCGGCCATCGCTCAAGAATCGCGCCTCGCGGTGTTCCGGCTTCTCGTCCAGGCCGGCCCCGCCGGCATGGCCGCCGGAAAAATCAGCGAAGCGGCCGGCATCCCGCCGTCTTCGCTATCCTTCCACCTGAAAGAGCTGGCACACGCCGGCATGGTCACGTCGCGGCAAGAAGGCCGATTTGTGATCTACGAGGCGAACTTTTCGACGGCCACTAACCTGGTGGCCTTTCTCACGGAAAACTGCTGCGGCGGCCAGGTGTGCAACCTGTCTTGCACCACGGAAGCCGGGAAGGTGTTGGCATGAGACTTCGCCATCTTTCCGACCCCGATTCTTTGCCCGCTTTGGACAAATCCTTTGCCATCGAGCGCCCGGCGCTCGGGCTGGCACCCGACGCCCCGCCGGTGCGTATCCTGCTGCTGTATGGCTCGCTGCGCGCCCGCTCGTTCTCACGGCTGGCCGTCGAGGAAGCGGCCCGGCTGCTGCAATTCTTTGGCGCAGAAACACGCATCTTCGACCCGTCCGATTTGCCGTTGCCCGATCAAGTGCAAAGCGACGATCACCCGGCCGTCAAGGAGCTGCGCGCCCTGTCCGAGTGGTCAGAGGGACAAGTCTGGTGCAGCCCGGAACGCCACGGTCAGATTACCAGTGTCATGAAGGCGCAGATTGACCATCTGCCGCTTGAAATGGCCGGCATCCGGCCGACCCAAGGCCGCACCCTGGCCGTGATGCAGGTATCCGGCGGCTCGCAGAGCTTCAACGCCGTGAACACCTTGCGTCTGCTCGGCCGCTGGATGCGAATGTTCACCATTCCGAACCAGTCGAGTATCGCCAAAGCGTTCCAAGAGTTCGACGCGGCGGGCCGCATGAAGCCCTCGCCGTACTACGACCGAATAGCCGATGTGATGGAAGAACTGGTGCGCTTCACGGCGCTGGTACGGCCGCACCGTGAAGCACTGACAGACCGCTATTCCGAACGGAAAGCGGCCGGCCACGTCATCGACGAGGCCACCGATCTTTCATCCATCGCCATTGCTCCCCAGCCACTACCAGAAAGCGAAACATCATGACCGAAAGAATCTATAACGTCCTCATCCTCTGCACCGGCAATTCGGCGCGCAGCATCATGGCCGAAGCTCTCATCAACACGATGGGGCAAGGGCGCTTCCGCGCCTACAGCGCCGGCAGTCACCCAACCGGCAAGGTCAATCCCTTCGCCGTCGAAAAGGTGGAGTCGGTGAATTACCCGACCGAGAATCTGCGCAGCAAGAGCTGGGACGAGTACGCCACGCCCGACGCACCGAAGATGGACTTCATCATCACCGTCTGCGACAACGCCGCCGGCGAAATGTGTCCGGTGTGGCCTGGTCAGCCGATCTCGGCGCATTGGGGATTTGAAGACCCGGCCGCCGTCGAAGGCACTGACGCCGAGAAGCGCCGGGCCTTCGAACAAACCTTCCGGCACATGATGAACCGCGTCCGCCTGTTCGTGAATCTGCCTCTCAAAATGCTTGACCAGACGGCCATCAAGCGCGAGCTGGCGAACATCGGCAAGACCGAGCAGGAAGCATGAGCGCCGGCGCACAGGCCATCGCCGCGAAGCCGCGCCAGGCCCCGATGAGCGGCTTCGAGCGTTACCTGACGCTGTGGGTGGCCCTGTGCATCGTCGCCGGTGTTGCGCTCGGCCAGGGCCTTCCTGACGTGTTCCAGGCCATAGGCCGCATGGAAGTGGCCCAGGTCAATTTGCCGGTGGGCCTGCTGATTTGGGTAATGATCGTCCCGATGCTGGTCAAGATCGACTTCGGGGCGCTGCACCAGGTCAAAGAGCATTGGCGCGGCATCGGCGTCACGCTGTTCGTGAATTGGGCCGTCAAGCCATTCTCGATGGCCCTGCTGGGGTGGCTGTTCATCCGACAAGTGTTCGCTCCGTTCCTGCCGGCCGATCAACTGGACAGCTACATCGCGGGCTTGATCTTGCTGGCCGCCGCGCCCTGCACGGCAATGGTGTTCGTGTGGAGCCGCCTTACCAACGGCGACCCGCTTTTCACGCTCTCGCAAGTGGCTCTGAACGACGCCATCATGATCGTGGCCTTCGCGCCCATCGTCGGCCTGCTGCTGGGCATGTCCTCGATCTCGGTGCCTTGGGACACGCTGCTGATTTCGGTCGTGCTCTACATCATCGTGCCGGTGATCCTGGCGCAGCTCTTGCGGCGGCATCTGCTCAAGCAAGGACAGGCCGCCTTTGAACGGGCCATGCAGAAGATCGGGCCGTGGTCGATGGCCGCGCTGCTGCTGACGTTGGTTCTACTGTTCGCCTTCCAGGGCGAGGCCATCATCCGGCAGCCGTTAGTGATCGCCATGCTAGCCGTGCCGATCTTGATTCAAGTGTTCTTCAATTCCGGGTTAGCCTACTGGCTGAACAAGCGGGCGGGGGAAAAGCACTCTGTCGCCTGTCCTTCGGCCCTGATCGGTGCCAGCAACTTCTTCGAGCTGGCCGTGGCGGCCGCCATCAGCTTGTTCGGTCTGCACTCCGGCGCTGCATTGGCAACCGTGGTCGGCGTCCTGGTCGAAGTGCCGGTGATGCTGCTGGTCGTGCGCGTGGTGAATCGCTCGAAGAGCTGGTACGAACGAGGTTGAACATGAGTAGGAAAAAACTGAGGAAATGATTGCAGATTGCCGCGCCGGCCGCTTCCTGGCGCATTCGATCACTGACCTGGAACACCTAGTATCCATGCTTGCTGAGGTCGCCCGATGACAGACCCAAAGAACCTAGAGAACAGGCTGCATGAGAAGGCCGACCCGGCCCGCGCCGTTTCCACTGGTCGGGTGCGCTACACACTGGCCGAACTACTGGCCGACGCGGAAGCATCCGGGGCTTACCCGCTGCCGCCGGAGGAACGCGAATGGATGGATGCGCCGTCTGTGGGTCGGGAATGGCCAAACAGTGAAGATTGAAAAAGGCGGCCAGTTCGAGTGGCCGCCCTTTCGTCATTAGCTGCACGCTTGGCGCAAGGCGTTCATTGCTTCTTGAAAATCAGCCTGTGTCGCCCGGCCCGTTTCAGCTTGGTAGTACACCACCATAAAAGCATTAGCGACGGCTTCGGCCAATGGCCCAAGGCTCCGCGCTTCCGCTTGGTTGATGTACTCCAAAGAAGAAAGAATAGCCGCTGCTTGATGCACTGCTTGCCCTGGTTCGATAATATGTTGTGTTGTCATAATTCACCTCTCCAGTAGGTGTTGATTGAAAGTGCCGGGCTGGTTGTGGCCAGCCCGGTGCGCCTACAGGTACAGCCCCGCCGCCTCCGCGAATGCTGACCGCTCATTCCTGCCGCCATTAACCTCAATACTTATCGGCTTAGTTTCGCTCTCTCTCATAGGGTCTGGCCGTGATACAAAAGCGGCTGTTTCTGTCTCTGCATCGACCTCGGTCGATTGATCACCCAGCGGCGAAATAAATACCTGGCTGACTTCTTCCCTTGGCGCTTCATCCAGGGCCGCCAATGCGGCCATGTATGTTGATGTCGTCATCGTGCTAACTCCTGACTTCGTTACTATCTGGGCCAGAATCGGCGCCCAAGCTATTGCCCTCGAACTGGCCAGATTGGCTTGCTTCTTTCGGCTCCATGCTTTCGCGTATCGAAGCAGCCAGTTTTCCGCCTGTGGTTTCGCTCACTCGCTCCTGGAATCCCTGCTTCACTTGAGAGCCGACACC
This sequence comes from Thauera butanivorans, assembly GCF_048398245.1. NCBI lineage: Bacteria > Pseudomonadati > Pseudomonadota > Betaproteobacteria > Rhodocyclales > Zoogloeaceae > Thauera > Thauera butanivorans. Next base: position 2,195,765 of record NZ_CP183038.1, on the reverse strand, counting down.
CTTGGCTAACTCGGAGGCCGTGCCTGTGGCCAGCTTCGCGGCCTTGGCAAAGCCGCCACCGCTTGAGCTACTGCCGCTGTCACCAAAGCCAGCCGCTTGGGCGAATGGGCTACTGCCAGCAGTACCCGCTTCACCACCACCGTTTCCGCCACTGCTGACAACTGACCCCATGCTGGACATGTCACCGCCGGTTTCCATACTCGCTGATGCTTTCTGAAAAGCCGCTTGGAGTGCACTTGCACCTCCGGCTGCACCGGCTGCGGCACCCATAACCGCTTTACCTGCCAGGGCAGCGCCGCCAGTTGCCATACTGGCCGCCGTCACCGCCGCCCCAACTGCCGCACCCGCACCGAAGTTTCCAATTCCACCGGCTGCGCCAATACCACCACCAGACACAAGACCAGAAATCATCGGCGGAACTTTGTTGACCAAGAAAAGCAAGATGACCGATATAACCAACATCACGGCCAGTTCCTGGGATGCCATGTTCTCGCTGATTTGCGTGTAGTAGTGATTGATGAACTCTTTGCCAATCGCAACCAGAAGCACCATTGCCATAAGCTGTGCGGCCAGGCCCAGCACGGTCTTGTAGTAATTGATCGCCATGTCGGAAGTCCAACGACTTCCACCAAAGCCAAGGAAGAACACACCGGCATACAACAGAATCCAGGCTGATGCGAGCAACAGCAACAGGTTGACCGCAATCAACGCCAGGACAAACAAAACAGCCAGGGCCATTAGCTCCATGACCAGAGCAGTTGCCATCTGCCGCCATCCCAGCTCCGAGGTGGCCTGTACTGTGCGGTTGTATAACTCGAAACCAAGATCAAGGATGCTGGAGGGCCCAAGATTGCTATTGGAAAGTCCCCCCGCCTGCGCGCCCAGAGTTTGCAATGACTGAACAATCGTACCGGCGATATTCATGCCCTGGTTCGCATTCGTCAGCAACCACCAGAAAAAGCCGGTGAAGATCGTGAAGCGAACGAACTCCGCGAAGAACTCGCCAATGTCGGCCTTGCGCAAAGCCATCATGCCGAATGTCCAGACCATCGAAATCACAACCAGCGTCCAGAACAAACGCGATGCAGCGGACTCAATAGCTGGCCCCCATGTTGCGGCAGCATCATGAAAACGCTTGAGCACATCATTCATAACACCGCTGCTACTTAGCTCCTGCGCCATTGCAGGTTCAGCCAGCACCATTGTGGCGACCATCATCAAGCCACCTAGAGCAATTTTCTTTCTCATGGCGACCACCTCAATAATCATCTTTAGGGCTGGGCTTGAACTCCCACTGACGCATCTGCTTGGCCTTCTGGAATGCTCTGCATTCCTCGGTAAAGGCCTCTCGGTTCGCTTCGCTGCGCATTTCATTCAGTGCTGCCTGGAACGCATCGGGGGCACACGTCGCCGCATTTGGTTCGGGCATCCTTTCCTGTTCACATCCAGCCAACAACAGCAACGTAGCCGCGGTAGTAAAAAAGATTTTTTTCATCTCACCGCCTCCCTAGTAGTTGTCTGCCGGACTCGGGCGAAACGTCCAGGTACGCATTTGCTCGGCCCTGGCATCACCTCGCGCCTCGGCATCGAGTTCTGCTGCAATCCGGGCTGCCTCCGCGTTGTGTTGGGCGGTCAACATGGTGCGAATCTGCAAGAGCTGATTGGCCTGCTGGCTGGCGAGCTGGTTGGCGTAGCCGATGGCCTGTAGCTGGCCAGTTGCACCCTGGGCCGCGCCTTGCAGCCGCTCCAGGGTACGGGCGTCATCCTTCAAAGCCTTTTGCTGGTCGGCAACGGTCTGGAACAGGGCATCGTTGGCCTTCTTTTGCGACTCTGACGCCAGGCGGCGGTTCTCTTCCATCGCTGCCTTTTCGGCCGGCGTGCATCCGCCGCTGCCGTTGAAGCATGGCGAGCTGCGGTAATAGGCCACGTCCTGAAACTTGGCCAGGTAACGATCCAGGCTGCCTAGCTGGTTCTCGTAATAGGCCAGCGTGTTTTGCGCGGCAATCAGCCGGTTGATCGTAGTCTGCGCCTGATCCCAGATATACGCGGCTGGGGCCATCGTGTTCTGGAGCTGATTTTCGTACTGCTGCAACTGGGTCTGGTACTGCTCAATCTGCTTGAGCGTCTGCGCCACCGACTCGATGGCCGTCATGATGTTCTGGGCCAGGTTGCCGCCGTCGATGACGGGGATACCAGCTTGCACAGGGGCGGTGGTAGTGGTGATAAAGCCGGTTGCGAGTGCAACGGCTAGAGCGGTTTTTTTAGCCGCTAAAATTTTGGACTTCATGGTCGTACTCCGTCGATGAAAAGAAGGCATTGCCTTGACCAAGCGTTGTGCTTGTTCTCGGCAACGTTTCATCGAAGAGCTACGCCACTAGCTGATCGGTATTGCCCTTGGCGCTGAGGCCCGGACTTACAAACGTAAAACTACTCTGTTTTTTTATCGCTTTCGGACAAGCCAACTTCCCGGCCAATCTCTTCAAGCTCTAGCGGCTGTACTGCCGCCGTCAGTATTTCGCGTATTTCCGCGTCGGTGCTCCTATCGTTGAGCGCTGCTCGAACTTTCAACGCACGGTGCACCTCGGCGGGTAAATTCCTGATAAGCACATTTGCCATATCAATACCCTTTTGGTGTACCCGACAACCATGCTATCAAAGATATTAAAAATAGCAAGACCTATACTCTTGCAACCGGCGGTAGCCGATCAGCCCCGCAGGGCAGGATTCCCGTTGAGTGCCCCCGGCGCGAATAAGGGACAGTGAAGATAGATAACCGGCTTGCCGGTTAGCTAACTTCACCCATCCTGCCCGCATTTCACCCACTATTGAAAATCTAGCGCATATCGAACGTAAAGCGTTTTATCGTCAAACAAACACCGATTCTTGGCAACATAACCGTAATCGTCACCAAATCGGCCTGCAATCGACATAGTCGCTTCAAAATCGCTGCTCAATCGGCTTTAAATCGGAACCTAAAATGCCAACAATCGACACAAACCATTCGCCCCGATGGGGCGAGTTGGACGCCAAAAAAGAAGGGCATAACCCGCCCCTCAAGTGTCAATGAACACAAGAAATTTGCCTCCCCTCCCGTCATACCACTAAGGCGACGTATTGATACTTGAGGGGCAACCTTTCCTGATGTTGACACCTTCACGCAGGTTACTGGTTATGGGCGTCCAACACACACGGCTCATTCCTGCTTGGTAATAATAAGAATAATAATCTTCTTATTATTCTTACCGAACGAATGGGCACTGCTTAGCCATTTCACGTTTCGAGCCAAGGTTTCAGTACAGATAACTACAAGTGCACACAGCGGCCCTCCAGCACCGTTAGACGCAGATTCTGCTTCAGCTCATGGAATAAGGGACTCCGGGTTGTTTTCCCCTCTCACAAGGCGTTTCAGCGGCCACTGAAGCCGCCTTCTCTTCTTGGCGTTAAACCATCGGCCTATGGCCGATTGATAAAGCCCGCCAGGGCTTTATTGGCAAGGTCAGAACGCGCCCTCAAGGCGCGAGCTGCACCGCGCATGATGGATTATCTTTAGATAATCTTGGATGGATTTCCCAAACTGCCCGCAAAGCAGCGCACCGTCTGGGTTTTCCAAATTGGGACGGGGAACGTTACGACGGCAGAAGGGGAGCGTTACGACGGTAACAAGGGAACGTTACGACGGTAAACGGGTGCAGTTGCCGTGGGGCCAGGCCTCTTGATCTCCCATTTTCCCTTGGCGTATTCGTTCACTACCCAACCCACGGCGGCAAGTTCGGCCAGTGCCTTCCGGGCAGTCTGACGGCGTTTTTTCATAGCTTCGGCATTGGCTTCATCTGGCCAGACATAGCCGCAAAGCGTGTCCAGTTCCACGCGCCCGGATTTGCCGGGGTCGATCCAGCCGCATAGCCGTTGGTGCATCAGCCGTGCCGGATCAGTCTGTAGCACCCGCACTTCCGCCATGTCGATACGGGCATATGGACGATGCCCCAGGATCGCTTCGGCAATACGCGGATTCAGGGCAACCCATAGCCTGCCGTCCGTCTCGTCAAAAGCATGACTCATCAGGTGGAACGCGGCTTGCCGCCGTCCCTTCGTCACAAGGATGGTGACGTTCGACATGCGCAGCAGGCTGGCTTTGAGCGCCTTGATGTTGTCGCCGCTATCCGTCATGCCCGTTTCTGAGAGCAGTTTGGTCAGGCTCTCACGAACCACCAAGCCGTCTTGCTCAATGGCTTCGAAACGGGGTTCAAGGAATAGCCGTAGCTGTCGCCCCGTCTCACTGGTCGGTTCCGGGGTTAGCAAGATGCCGTTCGGGCCGCCAAGGGCCACGATGCCTTGCAAAAGACGCATATCATCGGCCCCGAGAGGTTCGAATCCGACGAAACGCATGGATTCGTCCTCGCCAAAGGTGTAGGTCACGTCCAGCTTGCAGCGTTTGCGATCGCCACGCTTGAGGCTGCGGAACAGGCCAGGTGCCAAACAGTGCGCGGGATCATGTCGGACGTGGGTCAGGTCATGCTTAGGCTTCTTCACGCTGTCTCCTTTTCACCTTGCACTGCCGCTCCAGTACAGCAGGCTTCAACACGCCGCCGTCGTGCCGTCTAAACCAGAGTTCTTGAAAAGGTGCGCCATAGTTGGCCTTGCTGACGCCAAAGCGGACAAAATACCCACGCTGACAATCATCGACCCCCAGTATCTCGGCCTCGCCTTGCGTCATGCCGGATAGGTACGATTGCCAACGGATGTTATCAACCAGTACGGACGATCCACGACTGGCCTGCTGTTGATCGCCCGACCCCATCATGGCTGCGCTTTTACTCGCGTGGTGCAGAAACACAATGGAGCAGCCTGTATCAGCGGCTATGGCCTCCATGTGCCCAACAACCTGCGCCATCGGCCCGCTAGCGTTCTCCTCCTCAATGTGGAAGCGCCGCAAAGTGTCCAAGATCATCAAGCGACGACCTTCAGCGGCTCGTTTGAGAGCATCGAACCAGCTAGCAGCCATGATGTTTGGGCATTTACCGATCAAGGGTTCAATGAGCAAACCATCAGCCACGGCTTGCCGTTCCGCTGCGCTGAGGTGTGCCCCAAGGGCGTGCAGACGATGGTGAATAGCGGCCGGTGGATCTTCAGCAGGCAGATAGACCACTTGCCCGGTGGGAAACTCGCCTATTTCAAGTAAATCAGGCCCGCCTGCAATCTGTGCAGCCAATTGAAGGGCCAACATGGATTTACCAGCCCCACCAGGCGACACAAGAGCACCAACAGTGCCAGCAACCATATTAGGCAGAACATAATCAATGGGTGGCGGCAATTCCGTGAAAGCCGCCATAAGATCAAGAGCCATATAACTAGCCCTCTATAGGGCCAGGTCGCGCAGCTTGATCACCCGATGATTTACGTGCCTCAATCCACTCTTCGACCTCTGACAAATCCCAGGCGACATTTCTACTGGTTAACGCGATACGGCGTGGAAAATCCCCTCGCTGCTCCAGGTTATAAATTGTTCGTGTCGAAAGCGGGATCATCTCCAGGAGCTTCTTCCTGTTGATGAGGGTCTTTATATTTTGCATGGGTCAATACCTCTCAAATGAATAGTTGCTATTCATCGAGTAGCTGCGCGAAGCAGCTAATCGGTAATTGACCTGCCCGATGCCAATGGCGGCCTTATTTATAAATTCACGGCATCAACTTCAATGCTATCAAAGATAGCAAAAACATCAACCCTTACTGCCTCCCGAAGTCCACTCATCAATCATATCGGCCCAATCCTGCAACATCGCCGCCCGCTGCTCGCGGTACTCAGCCTTGTTGTAGACAGCCCTCACGCCCTTCTGCTCGTGCGCCAGGCACTTCTCGATCCAGTCGGTGTTGTAGCCGGCCTCATGCAACAGCGTGCTGGCTGTGCGCCGCAAATCATGCGGTCCGAACTTGGTAAGTGACTTCCCATCTTTCTGCGCCGCCTTGTAAGTCAGCGTCAGCACCTGGTTAAGTGTGGCAGCGCTCATCGGCGCATCCGAGTCGTACCGTGATGGCAAAACGAAGTCGGAACCACCGGCAAAGGTTTTCATGGCAATGAAAATATCCAGAGCCTGCTGGGACAGAAATACCAGGTGCGGGTTACGGCGTTTCATCCGCTCCTTTGGAATCGTCCACAACGCTTCGCTGAAATTGATCTCGCTCCAGGTCGCATTGGTCAGCTCGCTCTTGCGCACCATCGTCAGCAATAACAGCTTGGCCGCCGCACGGTTTGTTGGGCTTGTGCCCACTCGCTCCATGTACTGGTACATCAGCCCAATTTCTTCTGGCGTCAACGCTCGGTCACGTGGCTCGAATCGAGCGATGCTTGTTGGGCGCACCAGTTCTGCCGGGTTTTCGACCTTCTGCCCACGCTCGATGGCCCAGCGAAATACCTGCAACACGATTTCACGCACATGAACGGCGGTGGCCGGTGCGCCTCGCTCAACAATGGCATCAGCCAGCGCCCGCAAGTCTTCGTGGGTGATCTCCACCAGCTTCTGATTGCTGAATTTCGGCTTCAGCTCACGCTCATAAACCGAGCGGCGCATATCGCGGGTGGAGTCGGCCATCTGGTAGCCACGCAGCCACTTCTCCGCCCAGGCACCGAACGTCTCTGCATCTTTCACCCGCGCCTTGTCTCGGGCTTTCTCCTTGGCCGGCGACTTGCCCGCCGCAACCATCTTCTTGGCGTCACCCAACAGCTCGCGGGCTTCGGCCAGGGTGATGCCACCGACACCATAACGCCCAAAGGTGATGGTCTCCTGCCGACCGTTGATTGAGTAGTTGTAACGGAACGAGATGGAGCCGGCTGGAGTCACTGCCACATAGAGACCTTCCCGGTCATTCACTTTGTAGAGTTTGTCCCTGGGCTTGAGATTGCGCAGCTTGGTATCGGTCAGCATGTACCTTGTCCTTCTTCGTCTCCGATACCATGCTGAAAAAATCTCGAATTTATCGTATTTTTTCTTACGAAACAGTAACTTATAGAATATTAATACCATGAACACACAAAAGAACGCAGCATGGTATCGGCATCAATCATGGCATCGCCAAACCATAATACCAGCTTTAATGCCATGCTCAAACGGTGCTTGGCGCTTCCTCCCGTTGCCAGATCGTGCCAAACACAAACAAAAAAAAGCCCGCAATTACGCGGGCTTAGCGGCATTTCATGCCATCAGGTGCCTGGCTGTGCCAGACGCGGAATCATTCCCACTCGATCGTCGCCGGCGGCTTACCGGAGATGTCGTACACCACCCGGTTGATGCCACGCACCTCGTTGATGATGCGGTTGCTCACCTTGCCCAGCAGACTGTGGGGCAGTTCCGCCCAATGCGCGGTCATGAAATCCTGCGTCTGCACCGCGCGCAGCGCGACGACGTATTCGTAGGTGCGGCCGTCGCCCATGACGCCGACGCTCTTGACCGGCAGGAAGACGGCGAAGGCCTGGCTGGTCTTGTCGTACCAGTCGGCGGCGCGCAGTTCGTCGATGAAGATGGCGTCGGCGCGGCGCAGCAGGTCGGCGTATTCCTGCTTGACTTCGCCGAGGATGCGCACGCCCAGGCCGGGGCCGGGGAAAGGATGGCGGTAGACCATGTCGTGCGGCAGGCCGAGGGCGACGCCGAGTTCGCGGACTTCGTCCTTGAACAGGTCGCGCAGCGGTTCGAGCAGCTTCAGGCCGAGGGTTTCGGGCAGGCCGCCGACGTTGTGGTGGCTCTTGATGGTGTGCGCCTTCTTGTTCTTGGCGCCGCCGGACTCGATCACGTCGGGGTAGATGGTGCCTTGCGCCAGCCACTTGGCGTTGGGCAGTTTCTTCGCTTCGGCCTGGAAGACCTCGACGAACTCGCGGCCGATGATCTTGCGCTTCTGCTCGGGGTCGGTGACCCCCTTCAGGTGGCCCATGAACTGTTCGGTGGCATCGACGTGCACGACCTTGGCGTGCAGGCGGCCGGCGAACATTTCCATGACCAGCTTGCCTTCGTTGAGGCGCAGCAGGCCGTGGTCAACGAACACGCAGGTGAGCTGGTCGCCAATGGCGCGGTGGATCAGCGCCGCGGCCACCGAGGAGTCGACGCCGCCCGACAGGCCGAGGATGACTTCCTCGTCGCCGACCTGTTCGCGGATCTTCTGCACCGCTTCGGCGATGTAGTCGGGCATGTTCCAGTCGTGGCCGCAGCCGCAGATGTCGTGCACGAAGCGGGCGATCATTTCCTTGCCCTTGATCGTGTGCGTGACTTCGGGGTGGAACTGCACGCCGTAGAAGCCGCGCGCCTCGTCCGCCATCGCAGCGATCGGGGTGGATTCGTTGCTGCCGATCACCTTGAAGCCCGGCGGCAGCTCGGTGACCTTGTCGCCGTGGCTCATCCAGACGTCGAGCAGGCCATGGCCTTCGGCGTTGGTCCGGTCCTCGATGCCCTCGAACAGCTTCGAATGGCCGCGCGCGCGCATTTCGGCGTAGCCGAACTCGCGATGGCTCGAGCTCTCGACCTTGCCGCCGAGCTGGCTGGCCATGGTCTGCATGCCGTAGCAGATGCCGAGCACCGGCACGCCGAGCTCGAACACCGCCTGCGGCGCGCGCCAGTCCTCGGCCTCATACACCGAATTGGGACCGCCGGACAGGATCACACCCTGGGCGCCGAAGTTGCGCACGAACTCGTCCGACACGTCGAAGGGGTGAAGCTCACAGTACACCTGCTGCTCCCGCACGCGGCGGGCGATGAGCTGGGAGACCTGGGAGCCGAAGTCGAGGATGAGGATTTTCTGGTGGGCCATGGCGCGGGAATGTCGAACGGCGGAAAAAGGAAAGGCGGCCTGTCAGCCGCCTGGGAGATTGGAAACGAATCGATCAGCTGATCTGGTAATTCGGCGCTTCCTTGGTGATCTGCACGTCATGGACGTGGGATTCACGCATGCCGGCCGAGCTGATCTGCACGAACTGGGCACGCTCGTGCATGGCCGGGATATCGGCGCAGCCGAGATAACCCATCGAGGCGCGCAGGCCACCGATCAACTGGTGGATGACGGCGCCGACCGAGCCCTTGTAGGGCACGCGGCCTTCGATGCCTTCGGGCACGAGCTTGTCGATGTTGCCGGAGTTCTCGTCCTGGAAGTAGCGGTCGGCCGCCCCCTTCTCCATCGCACCGAGCGAACCCATGCCGCGATAGGACTTGTACGAACGGCCCTGGAACAACACCGTCTCGCCCGGTGCTTCTTCGGTGCCAGCGAACAGGCCGCCCAGCATCACGACGTTGGCGCCGGCGGCGATCGCCTTGGCGATGTCGCCCGAGAAGCGGATGCCGCCGTCGGCGATCATCGGCACGCCGGTACCGGCCAGCGCGTTGGCGACGTTATCGACTGCGGTGATCTGCGGTACGCCGACGCCGGCGACGATGCGGGTGGTGCAGATCGAGCCGGGGCCGATGCCGACCTTGACGCCGTCCGCGCCGGCATCGACCAGCGCGCGCGCTGCATCGGCAGTGGCGATGTTGCCGCCGACGACTTCGATGTGCGGGAAGGTCTTCTTCACCCAATTGACGCGGTCGAGCACGCCTTGCGAATGGCCGTGGGCGGTATCGACGACGATCATGTCCACGCCGGCTTCGGCCAGGCGTTCGGCACGCTCCTCGGTCCCTGCGCCGACGCCGATCGCTGCCGCCACCCGCAGGCGGCCGTGTTCATCCTTGGCTGCGAACGGGTGCTCGGTGGCCTTCATCATGTCCTTGACCGTGATGAGGCCGCACAGCTCGCCGACGTCGTTCAGCACCAGTACGCGTTCGAGGCGATGCACGCGCAGCAGCTCGCGCGCTTCCTCCAGGCTGGCACCTTCACGCACGGTGACCAGACGGTCCTGCGGGGTCATGATTTCCGACACGAGTTGATCGAGATTGGTCTCGAAGCGCGTATCGCGGTTGGTGACGATACCGACGACCTTGCCGCCTTCGACGACCGGCACGCCGGAGAAACGGTTCTGCCGCTGCAGCGCGACCACCTCGCCGACGGTCATCGTCGGCGGAATGGTGATCGGATCCTTCAGAATGCCGGACTCGTGGCGCTTGACCTTGTGCACTTCCGCCGCCTGCTCGGCCGGCGTGAGATTCTTGTGCACGACGCCGATGCCGCCTTCCTGCGCCAGCGCGATGGCCAGGCGACTTTCGGTGACGGTGTCCATGGCGGCGGACACGAGCGGGATATTGAGACGGATGCGCCGGGTGATCTGGCTCTGCAGACTCACATCGCGCGGGAGGACCGTGGAGTGGGCGGGAACGAGAAGGACGTCGTCGAACGTCAGCGCCTTCTGAATCACTCGCATGGCTTTTATCCTTTCGACCAAATCCGTATTATACAGAGCCCCCCCGCAGCATGTAAGCCGTGCCTTCCGGAGTCCTCGAATGATTCGTCCTGCAATTCTCCTTCTCGCACTGCTGACCGCGCTGCCCGCAGCCGCGGAAATCTACAGCTGGAAGGACAAGGACGGGCGGACCCACTATTCCGACATCCCGCCGCCCAGCGGTCCGGTCAAGACTTTGCGCGGCACCCCGCCCCCCGCCTCGGCCCCGCAGACCGAAGGCGAAGCCTCCGATGACGCTGCGAACGAGGAGACTGCGCAGCCGGAAGCTGAACAACCGGTCGACCCGGACACCGCCTTCCGTCAACGCCGTGCGGAAGAAGCCGAGGCCGCCGCCAAGGCGGCACGGGACGCCGCCGAAGAAGCTGAAAAACAGCGCTTCTGTACCGACGCACGCAACCAGCTCACGGCACTCGACTCCGGGCAGCGGATCGCACGAATGAACGCGGCGGGTGAGCGCGAATTCCTCGACGACACTGCGCGCGCGGCGGAATCGGCGCGCCTGCGCCAACAGATCGAGCAGCACTGCAACTGAAGGAAGCGCCGGAGTTTCGGCGCCCAGCGCGCGGCATGTCGACGCCCGGCGTGTCGGCGCTCGACGACTCAAGCGCCTGAAGCTTCGGGCTTCTCTTCCGCCGGGCCGCCGCCTTTCTTCATCACCTTGCCCTCTTCCGCGCGCTTCTTGCGCACCGCCTTGGGGTCGGCGATCAGGGGCCGGTAGATCTCGACCCGGTCACGGTCGCGCAGCACCGTATCGGCCTTGGCAAGCTTGCCAAAGATGCCGAGCTTGTTGCGTCCGTCCAGATCGATGTCGGGATGCTTGCCCAGCAGCCCCGACGCCTCCACCGCATCACGTGCGGTGGCGCCCTCTTCCAGCCTCAGCTCGATCAATTCCTGCTGCTGCGGCAGCGCGTAGGCCACTTCGACGCGGATCGTCGCCATGTTCAGGCCCGCGGGTAAACCTGCGCCGCGCGCTTCACGAAGGAATCGACGAAGGTATTGGCGATGTGATTGAAGACCGGCCCCAGCACCTTTTCCAGCAGCTTGCTGGAGAACTGGTAGTGCAGGCTGAATTCGACCTTGCACGCGGTGTCGCCGAGCGGCGTGAAGCGCCAATGCCCGTCTAGGTGGGTGAAGGGGCCGTCGGTCAGGCGCAGGTCCATTTCATTCGGCCAGCGCTTGGTGTTCTCGGTGCTGAAGTGCGCCTTGATGCCGTGGTAGTTGATGTGCAGCGTCGCCGCGGTGACGGTGTCGGTGCGCTGATGCACGTCGGCACCGCCGCACCAGGGCAGGAACTGCGGGTAGTCTTCGCACCGGTCGACGAGTTCGAACATCTGCGCGGGAGTGAATTCGATCAGAACGAGCTTCTTGACGTCGGCCATGAACAACCTGGAGCGGTGCACGGTGCGAAACGGACAGCGCCGTGCTGTTAAAATGCGCGATTCTACCGTATGCGGACCAGCCCGTTGGCCGCGCACCGCATCGGCGCGACGCCGCCGAAGGATCATCGAGCAATGAGCATCATCGAAAACCGCAAGGCCTTCCACGATTTCTTCATCGAAGAAAGGCACGAGGCCGGCATCGTCCTCGAAGGCTGGGAAGTGAAGGCGATCCGGGCCGGGCGGGCGAACATCAAGGAATCCTACGTCATCATCCGCAACGAGGAGATCTTCCTGTTCGGCATGCACATCGCACCGCTCAGCACCGCGTCGAGCCACGTCCGCCACGACCCGGTGCGTACCCGCAAGCTGCTGCTGCACAAGAAGGAAATCGCCCGCCTGATCGGCAAGGTCGAGCGCGCCGGCTTCACCCTGGTGCCGCTCGACCTGCATTACGTCAAGGGCCGCATCAAGCTCGAAATCGGTCTCGCCAAGGGCAAGAAGCTGCACGACAAGCGCGAGGACGAGAAGAAGAAGGACTGGGACCGCGAGAAGCAGCGCCTGATGCGCACCCAGATGTAGGATGGGTCGGGCCGACCCATCCTGCTCCGAGCCTCAGGAGCTGCAGGACAGCATCGAGCAGCCCGCCTTGTGGCGCGCCCAGTCCGGCCGCCTCGCTGCAAAGGCTTCCCGCCCCGGCTGCTCGGCATACGGCCCGCGCAGCACCTCGAGCAACTCCACGACACCGCTCGCATCACCCTGTTCGGCCCGGTCGATGGCCTGCTGCGCCAGGTAGTTGCGCGGCACGTAGAGCGGATTCACCGCATCCATGCGCGCCTTGCGCAACGCTGCCGGCACGCCTTCCTCACGCAGCCGCGCTGCGTAGCGCGCGAGCCAGGCCTGGAATGCCGCGGCGACCTCGTTCCGGCGGGCTTCTTTGTAGAACACCTCGCCGAACAGTTCATCAACGTGCACCGGATCGGGCTGCGCCACATCCAGTTCGGCCAGACGGCGGAAGAAAAGCGTCATGTCCATCTCGCCGGCCTGCAGGATGCGATGGAGTTCGGCCACCAGTGCCCCGTCCTCGCCTTCCTCCCCGCCCTCCCCTTCGCGCCAGGTTTCGAGACCGAGCTTCTGCTGCGTCATGCGGCGGTTCTCCGCCTCGTGGACGTCGGCATACATCGCCAGCGCCCGCTCCAGCGGCTCGACCTGCTGGATCACCGGATACACCGCATTCGCCAGTTGCCACAGGTTCCACTGCGCGATGCGCGGCTGGTGCCCGAAGCGATAGCGCCGCCCGCCGGCGTCGGTGGTGTTGGGCGTCCAGTCGGGGTCGAAATCATCGATCCAGCCGTAGGGACCGTAGTCTATCGTCATACCCAGGATGGACATGTTGTCGGTGTTCATCACCCCGTGGACGAAGCCCACCCGCATCCAGTGCGCCATCAGCACTGCCGTCCGGCGGCACACTTCCTCGAACCAGCGCAGCCGGCGCACCACCGGATCGGCTTCGGCCTCGACCAGTTCGGGAAAGTCGCGGTCGATGGTGAAATCGATCAACTGCTGCAGCAAAGCCTCCTCGCCACGCGACGCAAATATCTCGAAATTGCCGAAGCGAATGAAGGACGGTGCCACCCGGCACACCACCGCACCCGGTTCGGGGCGCGGATGGCCGTCATAGAACATGTCGCGCACCACCTGCTCGCCGGTCGCCACAAGGCAAAGCGCGCGCGTCGTCGGCACACCCAGGTGGTGCATCGCTTCGCTGCAGATGAATTCGCGGATCGACGAACGCAGCACCGCCCGCCCGTCCGCCATGCGCGAATACGGCGTCGGCCCGGCTCCTTTCAGTTGCAGCTCCCAGCGCTGCCCCTGCGGGTTGATCGCCTCGCCCAGCGTGATCGCCCTTCCATCGCCCAACTGCCCCGCCCAGTTGCCGAACTGATGCCCGCCGTAGCAGGCCGCATAAGGCTCCATGCCCGGCAGCAAGGCATTGCCGCCGAACACTTCGGCAAAACGGGGATCGAGCACGTCCGTCGCGTCCAGCCCGAGCAGTTCCGCCACCTCCGGCGCCCACGCCAGCAGCCGCGGCGCCCGCACCGGCGTCGGCTCCACCCGTGAATGGCACGCGCCATGCACCTGCCGCACGTGCCGCCCGCTCACGGGATCGCCCGGCAGTTCGCGCACGAAGCGATTGTCGAAACGAAATTCTCGCATGAAGCCATCCCAGGGTTTTCAGATCATCAAGCCAGCACCAACGCTGACCGGAGTGCGGGGTGTTCCTGAAGCAGCCGAGGACTGTCCGAGCCCGCAGGGCGAGTTACAGTCCTCGCAGCTTCCTCGAACACCCCACACGACTGTCAGCGTCACTCGTTCCCGCAGGCCGTTAAAGGCGTCAGCCCCGCCGCGGATCGAACGCATCCCGCACCACGTCCGCAAACAGGTTCGCCGCCAGCACCAGCACGAACATGAACACGAACGCCGCCGCCAGCGACCACCACACCATCGGCTCGCGCGCCAGCTCGGCACGCGCCAGATTGATCATGGTGCCGAAACTGATCGTCGTCGGATCGACGCCGATGCCCACATAGGACAGCACCGCCTCCGCCAGCACCAGCCCGGAAAAATCCATCACCAGCGAAATCAGCACGATGTGCATCACGTTCGGCAGGATGTGACGGCGCAGGATCGCCGGCGTGCCGACGCCGAAAGCCCGTGCCGCCTGCACGTACTCCAGCTCGCGCAATTTCAGCGTCTCGCCGCGCAGCAGGCGCGCCAGCCCGGTCCAGCTCGTGATGCCGAGGATGAAGCACAGCGCCAGCAGGCGCGCATCCGAACGCTCGGCCGCGGTGTCGAACCACTGCGGATGGGTGTCGATGACCACCTGCATCATCAGCACCGCCGCCGCGATCAGCAGTACGCCGGGAATCGCGTTCAGCACGGTATAGACATACTGCACCGCGTCATCCACCCAACCGCCGAGATAGCCTGCGGCAATGCCCAGCGCCACCGCGAAAGGCATCATCACCAGCGTCGTGATCGTGCCGATCACCAACGCGGTGCGCACGCTCTTCAAGGACAGGTAGAGCACGTCCTGGCCGACCTTGTCGGTGCCCAGCACATGGTACAGCGGCGCCAGTTCGAGGCACAGACCGACGATCAGCAGGATGACCGCCAGCGTCACCAGCGCCGCCCGCCAGGCCAGCACGGTGTGGCCGGCCAGCATCGCCAGCGCCACCTGCCCCCAGCCCAGGCCGCTGCCCTGCCACACGATGGTGGCGAGCACGACGAAGCACAGCAGCCAGACTGCCACCGCCAGTCCGGCACCGCTGGCGACACGCGCCGCGACGTCGGCGGCGAGTTCGTCCTCCGGCTCCTGCAGATGGGCTGCGCCATGCACCAGGCGCGGATAGCCGCGCACCTGGCGGCCGTCCGGCAGCTCCATCGCCTCGCGCTGGTAGAGCTGCCAGG
Source organism: Thauera butanivorans (assembly GCF_048398245.1). NCBI lineage: Bacteria > Pseudomonadati > Pseudomonadota > Betaproteobacteria > Rhodocyclales > Zoogloeaceae > Thauera > Thauera butanivorans. The sequence continues at coordinate 2,180,552 of NZ_CP183038.1, read as the reverse complement.
CGAACGGCGCCGAATAGGTTTTCTCGGTCTGGGCGCGCAGCGGTTCCAGCAGCGCATCCAACACCGACAGCACTTCGGTGGAATACACCGGCCCAAGCTGCCCGCCTGCTGTGGCAGATTCGGCTTCCGTCGCCGCTTCGGCATCGACTGCGGCCCCAGTGCCGTTCTCGGCCTCGGCAGCCGATGTCTCGGCCTGTGCCGCCGGCAGCAGCGGCCGGTAGTGCAGGCTGTCGAGCACGCCGACCACGACGAAGGCCAGCAGCACCGTCGCCGCCGCCATGCCGGTCGGGCGCTTGCCGACCTTGCGCCAGGCCGCACGCAGCGGCTCATTGCCACGCACGTGGACGATCGCGAGCAGCGCCACCGCCAGCAGCACGAACAGCAGAAGGTCGGTCCATAACAATACGGGCTGGAAGCTCATCGGCGTGCTCATTCCAGCCTCACCCGCGGATCGACCAGCGTATAGGAGATGTCGGTCAGGATCAGGCCGATGATGTAGAGCACCGAACCGATGAACACCATCGCCCGCACCACGGCGAAGTCCTGCGCGTTGATCGCGTCGATGGTGTAGCTGCCGAGGCCCGGAATGGCAAAGAAGGACTCCACCAGCAGGCTGCCCATGAACAGCAGCGGAATCACCACCACCACGCCGGTCAGGATCGGGATCAGCGCGTTGCGCAGCACGTGGCGGAACAGCACCGCCAGTTCGGACAGGCCCTTGGCACGCGCGGTGCGCACGTAGTCCTTCGAAATCTCTTCGAGGAAGATCGTCCGGTACCAGCGCACCGAGGAGCCGATGCCGGCCAGCACGCTGATCAGCACCGGCAGCATCAGGAAGCGCGTCGCGTCCAGCCCCGGCGCGTAGCCCGAGATCGGCACCAGCGCCCACAGCTTGGACACCAGCCACTGGCCGCCGATGATGTAGAACAGGCTGGAGATCGACATCATCGCCACGCAGATCACCACGCCCCAGAAATCCAGGTAGGTGGCACGGAAAAACACCAGCAGCAGCGCCAGGCTGATCGACGCGAACAGGCTCAGCACGAAGGTCGGCAGCGCGATCGCCAGCGACGGCCCCATGCGGTCGCGGATCTCCTGGCCGATGTCGCGGCCGTCGTCGGCGCGGCCGAACTCGAGTGCGAACATGCGCAGCGACTTGTCGAAGAAGATCGTGTCGGTGAAGCGTGCGCTGCCTTCCGCATCGGCATTGACGAACATCGGCTTGTCGTAGCCGCGGTCGGCCTTCCAGCGCTCGATCGCCTCCGGCGTGGCGCGCTTGACGCCGATGTGCATGCGCGCCATGTCGTCCGGCGAGTTGACGACGAAGAACAGCACGAAGGTCAGCAGGTTGACACCGATCAGGATCGGGATCGCATACAGCACGCGGCGGACGAGATAGGCCAGCATCAGCGCTTCTCCCCTGCCTCGTCCGGTACCGCGGTGGCGACTTCGCGCCGGCGCCAGTGCAGCACCGCCGGCGAGACCATCGCAAGCAGCAGCAGCGCCACCAGCACCAGCGGCCACAGCACCGGCTCGTTCCATTCCGCCCGGGCGGCGGCGCGGCGCTCGACGTCGAGACGCAGGTACTTGATGTTGTTGCGCACCATCGCGCCGGTCTTGCGGTTGTACACCCAGCCGTGCTGCAGCGAATAGGTTTTGGGATGGAAGGCGAACACCCAGGGCGCGTCGTGCCGCAGCATCGCCACCATGCGGTCGATCACCTGTTGCCGCGCAGGGCCGTCGGGCATTCCCTTCATGCGCTCGAACAAGGCGTCGTATTCCGGGTTCTCGTAGTTCGCCGCGTTCTGGCCGCTGAACCTGACCTTGCCCTGCGGACCATGCAGCAGGAACAACAGGTTTTCCGGGTCGGGGTAGTCGGCATTCCAGCCGAGGAAGAAAAGCTGGGCATTACCTTGCCGGATCTTGTCCTGGAAGCGGTTCCAGTCGGTCGGGCGCACGACGAACTGCACGCCCAGTGAGCGGAATTGCTTGGCCAGCCAATCCGAGCGCGTCTTGTCGCCGAACGATCCCGGCGTGGTATCGAGGTTGACGACCAACGGCTCGCCGGTGCGTGCATTGCGGCCATTGGGCCAGCCCGCTTCGGCCAGCAGGCGGCGAGCTTCGTCCAGGCCGCGGCGCACCGGCCTGCCGTTCACATCGTCGCCCTGCCATTCATAGACGACCGGATTGATGCCTTCGCGGCCCTCGCGTGCGCCGAAGATGCCGGGCGGAATCGGACTCATGCCCGGCAGACCGCGGCCGTTGAGGAAGATCGAGACGAACTCCTCCATGTCGAGCGCGATCGAGATCGCCTGCCGCAGCTTGCGCGCCTGTTCGCGGCTTTCCCGCGATCCGCTGGGGGCGCCCGAGCCGGCCACCCCCTTTTCCCGGCTGCCGCCACCGACCAAGGGATCGAGCATGTTGAAGCCGAGATAGAAGATCGACGGCGCCACCGACGTCAACAGCCGGATGCCTCTGTCCTCCATCTCGTCCGACAAGGCCACGTCGCCCTGGCTGGTCATCGTCACCGCCTGGTCGAAGTTGTCGGACGACACGCCCGAGGCATCGTAATAGCCCTGCAGGAACTTGTTCCAGTACGGAATGCCTTCGCGTTCGCGCGAGAACACCACGCGGTCGATGAAAGGCATGGTCTTGCCGCAGTCGGCCAGCAGCCCGGCCGCCGCATCGTCCGGCTCGCCCTCGCAAGGATAGGACTCGCCGCGGAAATTCGGGTTGCGCGCCAGCACCATGCGCGCGTTCGGGTTGTTCTCGACCAGCATGTAGGGGCCGGTGCCGACCGGCCACCAGTCCAGCGTCAGGTTGCGCTCGGCCATGCCGGGCTGGGCGAAGAAACGGTCGACCTCCGGCGGTACCGGACTGAAGAAAGGCATCGTCAGCCAGTACATGAACTGTGGATAAACGCCCTGCAGCGTGATGCGGTAAGTATGGCGATCCACCACCTCGACGCCCGGCAGCTCGAAACGCTCCAGATCCAGCGCACCACCGCCCTGCTCCGCCGCGGCCTTCTGCGCGGCCACCAACTGCTCGTGCAGGGTCTTCAGGCCGGGAATGTACTCGGCCATCAGTTCGAAGATCGGCGAATGCAGGCTCGGATGGGCCAGCCGCTTGATCTGGTGCACATAGTCTGCCGCCAGCAGTTCGCGCGTACCGGTTTCCTCGAAGTCGCCCAAGCCGCGAATGCCGCGTAGATCGTCCGCCGTCAGGCCCAGATAACGCGGCGAACCGTCTTCGTTCAAAGCAAAAGCCGGATGCGGCTGGTAGAGGATGCCCTCCTCGATGCGGATCTCGACCACCGTCTTCGCCACGTTCGCCGCATCCGCCGTGGCCGGCAGTTCCCGGCCGTTGCGGTCGTAGCGCCGCACACCGGGCATCTCCGCGGCAGTGGCAGGCTCCAGCACATACGGGCGCTTCAGATAGTGGTACTGCAGCGGCGGCTCGACGATCTGGTACAGGAAGGCGGCCTCGTCCTCACTGTAGGACTGCACCGGATCGAGATGCTTGGGGCGCTCGGTGAAGGCGGTGTAGAAGATGTTCTCGCCGCGCTCGGCGCTCGGATACGGATCGTTCAGCCCCGCCGAACAGCCCAGCAGCACCAGCGCGCAAGCTGCCGCCGCACTCCGTGCGAAGGCACGGCGGAACAAGCCGGGCGGACGGCACAGGAGCGACGACACGGAAGGAGCCGGAAGACGGGGCACAGGCAGACGGAGGAATCAGGACAGCCGCGATTCTGGCAGGTTTTGCCGGCCATCGCAGCGCCTGCAGCCAATAGCGGCGGCGCGCATGGCTTTCACTGCGGCCATCACCTGCGCCAATGGCATCATCGCGACAGATCTCTGTCGCCATCAGGGTTTTCGCTATAATCGAACGCCTGTCATTCGGAGTAGGATCAATGGCTTTCCTTGCCGGCAAACGAATCCTGATCACCGGTCTGCTCAGCAACCGTTCGATTGCCTACGGCATCGCCAAGGCGATGCACCGCGAAGGAGCAGAACTCGCGTTTACCTACCAGAATGAGCGCTTCCAGGAACGCGTGACCAAGATGGCAGCCGAGTTCGGCAGCAGCCTGCTGTTCCCGCTCGACGTCCAGGACGACGCCCAGATCACCGGCCTGTTCGAACAACTCGGCCAGCACTGGGACGGTCTCGATGGCCTGGTCCATTCCATCGCCTACGCGCCCAGCGACAGTCTCGAAGGCGATTTCCTCGACGGCCTGTCGCGCGAGGCCTTCCGGCTTTCCCAAGAAGTCAGCGCCTACAGCTTCCCGGCGCTGGCCAAGGCCGCCCGGCCGCTGATGAAGGGCCGCAACGGCGCGCTGCTGACGCTGTCCTATCTCGGCGCCGAGCGCACCATGCCCAACTACAACATCATGGGTCTGGCCAAGGCCAGCCTCGAAGCCTCAGTGCGCTACCTCGCCGTCACCCTCGGCCCGGAAGGCACCCGGGTCAATGCCGTGTCCGCCGGCCCGATCAAGACGCTGGCGGCGTCGGGCATCGGCAGCTTCGGCAAGCTGCTCGCCTTCAACGAGCACAACGCCCCGCTGCGCCGCAGCATCAGCATCGACGAAGTCGGCAACGCCGCCGCCTTCCTCTGCTCGGACCTCGCCAGCGGTATCACTGGCGAGATCATGTACGTGGACGGCGGCTTCAACATCACTGCCCTGGGCAATCCGGAGCCCATGGCCTGATCTTTCCGTGCACGCCCTGTCGGTCAGCGGCAACTGCCTCAGCGACGGACGGGCAGCGGACTGCAAACGCCGCCACCCTTGCACGAGCACCAGGACTGCCGCTTCGGCGCCGCGCCGTCACCATTTGCGGCCCTTCGGCCAGGCAGGCATCCAGCAATTCGTTGAACTGCCTTTCGCATCCTGAGCAGGCCATGTGCGCATGGCCTGCTTCAATCAAGCCATTCATCTGACCGGGCAGCTTCCTTTCGCGATCAAAGTCGAGCCCGCTCACGAGCGGGCCGGGTTCCATCCGCCCGGGCATTGGCGCCCATGAAAACTCGACCCCGGCCCCCTCACAAGGGCCTTGAGCAATTGCTGGCAAGCACCTGCCAAGGGATGGAGAAGCGCCCTCGAGAAATCCGTTGACATAACATGGCGTCAACAAATGTTTCATTCTGTATATTTTTATGGCATCATGCGGAAATTTTCCAACCAGCCACGAATACACCATGAAACTTCTCCCTCTCGCGGCCGCAGCGACCGCCTCGCTGCTCGTGCTGTCGGGTTGCAAGACCACCGGCATGGACCTGAGCAAAATGGTCAGTGCCGGCCAGAACCTTGCCACCGCAGCCACCCTGTCGGACGATGAAGTTCGTGCCCTCGGCAATCGGACCTCCGCCCACTACGACAAGAAGACCCCGGTCGCGCCAGCGGGCAACAAGCACGCCAAGCGGCTGGCGAAGCTGGCGTCCAAGTGGCAGACCGTCGATGGCATGAAGCTCAATTACAAGGTCTATCTCACGTCCGAGGTCAACGCCTTCGCTGTCCCCAATGGCGCCATCCGCGTCCATGCCGGGCTGCTGGAGAAGTTCAACGACGACGAAGTGCGCTATGTCATCGCGCATGAAATCGGCCACGTCATGCTCGGCCACTCGAAGAGCCAACTGAGAACCGCCTACGCGGCCTCGGCGGTGCGCGAAGCCGCCGCTGCCAGTAACAACAACGCGGTCGCGGCCATTTCTGCATCGGAGCTCGGTGCGATCGGTGAAGCCTTCGTGAATGCCCAGTTCTCCCAGAAACAGGAAAACGAAGCCGACGATTACGCGGTGGATTTCCTGCGCAAGAACGGTTTGAAGGCCGACGGGGCCGTGACGGCGCTGCGCAAGCTCGAAACGATGTTCGGCAACGACCGTAGCGTGTTCTCCAGCCATCCGGCACCGGGGGCGCGTGCTGAGCGCATGGCCCAGCGCCTCGCCGCACGCTGAAGGCCGGCCTCCCGGCCCCTTCCTGCGGCCCCGGCGAAAGATCCGCCGGGGCCGTTGCGTTTCAAGGAGTACCACGCTGGCATTCAGCCCGCCGCCGAAATAGCCATAAGCAAAAAGGCCTGGCCTCCATGCAACGCAGGAGCCAGGCCTTTTCGGCTGGTCGAATCCGGTTTGCCAGGCGCCGTCCAAACCGGGCGGCTACCGGGGGAGGAAGCCCATGGCGGGCTTCCTCCGAAGGCCACTACCGGGCCTGTTGCGGCGCCAGTTTGACCTGGACTTCGTAACGCTTGCGCAGTTCGGCGATGAAAGCGGCGAAATCGCGCTCCGCCAGCAACTGGCCGTATTGCTCGGCCACCGCCTTGACCCGCTCGTCGCCATCGGTGATCTGCGGACGGTCGACTGCTTCGATGCGGTAAATCACATAGTCACCATCCGGCAGGGCCAGGCCGACATGGGCCGGCAGCTTGGCCGTCGGCGCCGAAAACACCGCCTGCATCGCTTCGCCGGGCAGGCCCGGCGCCGCACGCTGCAGCTTGCGCACGGCACCGAAGTTGCCCTCGACCGCCTCGCCCTTGTCGAGCGCGGCCAGCATCGCACTGCCCTGTTCCTGGGCGCGTTTTGCACCCGCCTCGCGGCGCAGTTCGGCCACGACCTGGTCGCGCACCTCGTCGAGCGGCGGTTGCACTGCGGCTTCGAAGGCCTTCACCCGTGCGGCGACCAGCGTGTTCGGCGCCACTTCGATTGCCTCGGTGTTGCGTGCATTCGACACTGCGTCGTCGGCGAACAGCGCATCGAGCAGGCGCTCGTTGCTGTAGCCGCCGACCTTGCCGCCGTTGCGCGACACCCAGTCGGTAGTGCGGATTTCGAGCTTCAGTGCCTCGGCGACCGGCGCCAGGCTGTCCGGCTGTTCGTAGACCATGTTGGCGAACTGCTCTGCCTGTTCGGCAAACAGCCTGCTCGCGACCTGGCTGCGCAGTTCGGCTTCGATTTCGCCGCGGACTTCGTCGAACGGACGGATGGACGCCGGCTTGATGGCAGTGACCTGGATGACATGGACGCCGAAGTCGCTGCGCACCGGCTCGCCGATCTCGTCCTTCTGCTGCGAGAACGCCGCCTCCTCGAAGGACGGGACCATCGCTCCGCGGCCGAAGAAGCCCAGATCGCCGCCGCGCGAGGCGGAACCGCTGTCCTTCGACTTTTCCTTCGCGACTTCGGCGAAGGCCGACGGATCCTTGCGCAGTTGCTCGGCGATCGCCCGCGCCTCGCCCATCACCCGCTCGACTTCGGCGGCATCGGCATCGGCCGCGAGTTCGAGCAGGATGTGGCGTGCCTGGCGCTCCTCGGCCACACCGAAGCGGCCGGGATTTCCGTCGTAGAAAGCCCTGATCTCGTCTTCGCTGACGCTGACCTGCTTCTCCACGGCTTCACGGTCGAACACCACGTATTCCGCCTGCAGGCGCGCCGGGCGCTGGAAGCGTGCGGCGTTGGCGGCATACCAGGCGTTGATCTCGTCGTCGCCGACCTGGAGGTCGGCAGCCAGCTCGGCGCCCGACAGGCGCAACTCGCTGACGGTGCGCTCTTCGAGCTGCGCCTCGAGGAAACGGCGGGCCGACGGCAACGGCGCGAAGCCGGCGTCGCCCACGGCCAGCGAGACATGCTGGATGCGGACATCCTGCGCCAGGCGGGATTCGAACATCGCCGGCGTCATGCCCTGGGCGCGCAGCAGCATCTCATAGCGCTCGAGGGAAAAGCGGCCGTCTTCCTGGAATGAAGGCACGGCGGCGATCGTTTCCTGCAATTCCTGCGGGGTGACGCTGAAGCGGTTGTCGGCGGCGTAGAGGGCCAGCACGCGACGGTTGATGACGTTGTCCAGCACCGAGCGGCGCAGCGCATCCGATTCGAGCAGGGCGCGGTCGACTTCGCCGCCGGCGGCGGCGCGCAGACGGTCCTGCTGGTCGCGCAGCGCCTGTTCGAACTCGAGCGCACCGATCGGCGTGCCCGCCACGACCGCGACTTCATTCCCGCCCGGCGCATCGCTGAAATAAGCATCCATGCCGAAGAATGCGAACGGCACGATGAGGATGGCCAGAATGATTTGCGCAATGCGCTTGTTGTTGCGTACAGCCTCGAACATCTCGTTTTCCGTGGAAAGCCGTGGGGAATTTCTTGCATGAGGCATGAAGAAAACCCGGCAGGGGCTGTGAGGCCCCTGCCGGGTTCATCTGCCAAGACGGCAGTTTATCGCATTCTGCTGCTACGATCAGGCTTGCTCGAACTGCAGCTTGCCGTCCCTGGCATCGACCTTGACGCGATCCTTGGCGGCGAAGCGCCCTTCGAGAATCGCCTTTGCCAGCGGATTCTCGATGCGCTCCTGGATCGCCCGCTTCAGCGGCCGTGCGCCGAACACCGGATCGAAGCCTGCTTCCGCCAGTTCGGCCAGTGCGGCATCCGTGACCTCCAGCGCCATGTCCAGCCGCGCCAGGCGCCGCTGCAGGTACTGCAGCTGAATTTTCGCGATGCCGGCGATGTGCTTCTCGTCGAGGGCGTGGAACACCACGACTTCATCGATCCGGTTGATGAACTCGGGGCGGAAGTAGGTCTTCACCTCGGCCATCACCGCGAGCTTGATCACGCCGTAGTCGTCGCCGGCCATGGCCTGGATCATCTGGCTGCCGAGGTTCGAGGTCATCACGATCACGGTGTTCTTGAAGTCCACCGTGCGGCCCTGGCCGTCGGTCATGCGGCCGTCGTCGAGCACCTGCAGCAGCACGTTGAAGACGTCCGGGTGGGCCTTCTCGACCTCGTCGAACAGGATCACGCTGTAGGGCTTGCGCCGCACCTGCTCGGTCAGGTAGCCGCCCTCCTCGTAGCCGACGTAGCCCGGCGGCGCGCCGATCAGGCGGGCGACCGAGTGCTTCTCCATGAACTCGCTCATGTCGATGCGGATCAGGTGCTCTTCCGAATCGAACAGGAAGCTCGCCAGCGTCTTGCACAGCTCGGTCTTGCCCACGCCGGTCGGGCCGAGGAACAGGAAGGAGCCATAAGGCCGGTTCTCGTCCGCCAGGCCGGCGCGCGAGCGGCGGATGGCATCCGCCACCAGGCGCACCGCCTCGTCCTGGCCGACCACGCGCTCGTGCAGCTTGTCTTCCATGTGCAGCAGCTTCTCGCGCTCGCCCTGCATCATCTTGCTGACCGGAATGCCGGTGGCGCGCGACACCACCTCGGCGATTTCCTCGGTGCCGACCTGGGTGCGCAGCAGCTTGTTCGGCGCGCCACCGTCACCGGCCTGCTCCGCCACCTTCAACTGCGCTTCGAGCTGGGGCAGCTTGCCGTACTGCAGCTCGGCGACCTTGTCGAGCTGGCCCTTGCGCTGGAATTCCGCCATCTGCGCACGCAGCGCGTCGATCTCTTCCTTGATGTGGGCCGAGCCGGCAACCTTGGCCTTCTCCGCCTTCCAGATTTCCTCGAGGTCGTTGTACTCGCGCTGCAGCTTCTCGAGTTCTTCCTCGATCAGTTGCAGGCGCTTCTGCGAAGCTTCGTCCTTTTCCTTCTTCACCGCCTCGCGCTCGATCTTGAGCTGGATCATGCGGCGGTCGAGCTTGTCCATGACCTCGGGCTTGGAGTCGATCTCCATCTTGATCCGTGCCGCGGCCTCGTCGATGAGGTCGATCGCCTTGTCCGGCAGGAAGCGGTCGGTGATGTAGCGATGGGAGAGCTCGGCGGCGGCGACGATGGCCGGGTCGGTGATGTCGACGCCGTGGTGGATCTCGTACTTCTCCTGCAGGCCGCGCAGGATGGCGATGGTGGCTTCCACCGTCGGCTCTTCCACCAGTACCTTCTGGAAGCGGCGCTCCAGCGCGGCGTCCTTCTCGATGTACTTGCGGTATTCGTCCAGCGTGGTGGCGCCGATGCAGTGCAGTTCGCCGCGCGCCAGCGCAGGCTTCAGCATGTTGCCGGCGTCCATCGCGCCTTCGGCCTTGCCGGCGCCGACCATGGTGTGGATTTCGTCGATGAACAGGATGATCTGCCCTTCTTCCTGGGCGATCTCCTTCAGCACCGCCTTCAGCCGCTCCTCGAACTCGCCGCGGTACTTGGCGCCGGCCAGCAATGCCGCCATGTCGAGCGACAGCACGCGCTTGCCTTTCAGCGTCTCCGGCACTTCGTCATTGACGATGCGCTGCGCCAGGCCTTCGACGATGGCGGTCTTGCCGACGCCGGGCTCGCCGATCAGCACCGGGTTGTTCTTGGTGCGGCGCTGCAGGATCTGGATCGCGCGGCGGATCTCGTCGTCGCGGCCGATCACCGGGTCGAGCTTGCCGCTGCGGGCGCGCTCGGTAAGGTCCAGGCAGTACTTGTTCAGCGATTCGCGCTGGCCTTCGGCGTCCTGACTGCCGACGCTCGCGCCGCCGCGCACCGCCTCGATCGCGGCTTCCAGCGCCTTGCGCGACAGGCCGTGCTCCTTCAGCAGGCGGCCGGCTTCGCCCTTGTCGTCCGCGAGCGCGAGCAGGAACATCTCGCTGGCGATGAACTGGTCGCCGCGCTTCTGCGCTTCGCGGTCGGTGACGTTGAGCAGGTTGTTGAGGTCGCGGCCGATGCTGACTTCGCCGCCATGGCCTTCGACCTTGGGCAGCCGGCCGATGGCCTTGCCGAGCGCGTTCTTCAGCGGCGGAACGTTGACGCCGGCGCGCTGCAGCAGCGACACGCTGCCGCCGTCGTCCTGTTCGAGCAGCGCCTGCAGCACGTGCAGCGGCTCGATGAATTGCTGGTCGTTGCCCACGGCGATGCTCTGCGCATCGGCGAGGGCCTGCTGGAACTTGGTCGTGAGCTTGTCGAAGCGCATGGAAGCCATCCTCGGGATTCGTTGAACTGAACCCTATGTGGGGTGCATTGCCCGCGCTTCAAGTGGGATGCTATCGGCTCAATTCGGCCTGTGCACGTCCGACGGCAGTTGCGGATAGCGCACATAATCCACGAGGTCCTGGATTTCCTGCGGTGGCGGCCTGGTCAGCAGGCTGACGACGACGATGGTCAGGAAACCCAACGGCACGCCGAACACCCCGGCCGAAATCGAACTGATGCCAAACCAGGCATTGTCCATCGAACCGCCGAAGAAGCCGTGCGTGCGCACCATGTAGAACACCGTGACCGTCAGCCCGACCAGCATGCCGGCGACCGCGCCGGGCCGGTTGGCCCGTTTCCAGAAGATGCCCAGCACCAGCGCCGGAAACAGCGCCGAAGCGCCGATCGAGAACGCCAGCCCGACCGTGAACAGGATGTTGTCCGGCCGCAGCGAGGCGACCCAGGCCGCCACCACGGCGACCACCAGCAACTGCGACTTGGAGATCACCAGGCGCCGATGGGCCGAGGCCGTCGGCCGCAGCACCTTGTAATACAGGTCGTGCGAAAAGGCGTTGGAAATCGTCAGCAGCAGCCCGTCGGCGGTGGACAGCGCCGCCGCCAAGCCGCCCGCCGCCACCAGCCCGGACACCACGTAGGGCAAGCCGGCGATCTCCGGCGTGGCGAGCACGATGACGTCGGTGTTCAGGCTCAGCTCGGCAAGCTGCAGGATGCCGTCGCCGTTCAGGTCCTCGATCTTCACCAGCCCGACCTTGCCCCAAGACATCACCCAGTCGGGCAGGATGTCGAGGCTGGAGCCGACGAGGTTGTGATAGACCTCCCACTTGGCGAACACTGCATAGGCCGGCGCGGTGACGTAGAGCACGAAGATGAAGAACATCGACCACAGCACCGACTTGCGCGCATCGACCACACCCGGCGTGGTGTAGTAGCGCATCAGGATGTGGGGCAGGCCCGCAGTGCCGAGCATCAGCACGAACATCAGCGCGAGGAAGTTGTTGCGCGCGATGCGGGACTCCTCCGGCGTTTCGCCGGGATGGGCCTCGGCATGGCGCGGCGGCGGCCGGGCTCGTTCGAGTGCTTCGGCACGCGCCTTCTCCCATACCAGTTTCGCGTCACCGGGCGTGCGCGGCAAATCGCGCAGCGCACGTTCGGCCAGCGCGATCTCGCGTGCCGAGGCATTGCCCAGGCGCAGCGCATTGAGACGTTCAATCATGGCGCGGCGCTCGAGCTCGAGCGACTCCGGCAGCCGCGCCATCCGGTCGGCATAGCTTTCGGCGCGCTGGCGGTACAGCCCGCGCACCTCGACTTCGTCGGGGGCGTCGAACAAGACTTCCTCGCGCGCGCTGATCTGCTGCAGCACCGCGCCATAGACCGCCTGCGGAATCGGCACGTCGGTGAGCTTGTACGACAGGATCACCACCGGCACCAAGTAGGCGATGACCAGGATCACGTACTGTGCGACCTGGGTCCAGGTCACCGCCCGCATGCCGCCCAGGAAGGAGCACAGCAGAATGCCGGCGAGGCCGATGAACAGGCCGATCTCGAACTCGATGCTGATGAAGCGGCTGGTCACCAGGCCCACGCCGTAGATCTGCGCCACCAGGTACACGAAACTGGCGAGCACCGTCGCCACCAGCCCGACCACGCGCGCGACGTTGCCCTGATAGCGCTCGCCGAGAAAGTCCGGAATGGTGTATTGGCCGAACTTGCGCAGATAGGGCGCGATCAGCAGCGCCACCAGCACGAAGCCGCCGGTCCAGCCGGTGACGAAGGCCAGCCCTTCGAAGCCGGAGAAGTACAGCGTGCCCGCCAGGCCGATGAAGGATGCCGCGCTCATCCAGTCGGCCGCGGTGGCCATGCCGTTGAACAGCGCGGGAACGCGCCGGCCGGCGACGTAGTACTCCGACACGTTCGAGGTCCGGCTCATGACGCCGATGCCGGCGTAGATCGCGATAGTGACGAACAGGAAGGTGTGGCCGATCACGCCTTGCGGCAGGCCCAGGTATTCGCCGATGGCGAGCCCGACGACGAACAGCAGGAAGATGCCTGTGTACCAGGCGTAGTAACGCTTGAGCCGGCTGGTGAAAGCGGATTGGGCGCTCACGGTCTATCCCGCCCGAAGGCGCCGGCTGGGGTGCGATGCATCAATACTTGATCCGTGCGTAGTAGGTCTGCTCCGCGGCTTCGCGCGCCTCGCGCAGGGTCCGGATGCCCTTGTCCGCCAGCAGCGGAACGAGTTTCAGGAACACCTCGGCGGTGACGATGGCGTCGCCGAGCGCGGTATGCCGGCCGACGATCGTCAGGCCGAGCCGCTCGGCGATCGCCTCCAGGCGGTGCGACTCCTGGTTCGGATGCACCACCGCCGACAGCAGCAGAGTATCGAGCACCGGCTGGTCGAAGCGCAAGCCGGTCGCTTCTTCCTTGAGCTGCAGGAAGCGCATGTCGAAAGCGGCATTGTGGGCGATCAGCACGGTATCGGCGGCAAAGGCATGGAAAGCCGGCAATACCGTGTCGATCGCGGGCTGTCCCTTCAGCATCTCCTCGGTGATGCCGTGGATCTCCGCCGACGCCGCCGCAAGCGGCCTGCGCGGGTCGATCAGCTGCTCGAAGGATTCGTTGCGCAGCAGCTTGCCGTTGAGGATGCGGGTGGCGCCGATCTGGATGATCTCGTCGCCCTGCGAAGGGTTGAGCCCGGTGGTTTCGGTATCGAATACCGTGAACACCAGCTCGGTCAGCGGACGGTCCTCGATCCCGTGCGATTTCTCCGACCAGGCGAAAAGGTCGAAATCGTAGTATTCCGGCCGGCTCTCGCCGCGCAGGAACAGCTCGGCCTCGGCCTGCTCCTGCGGCACGGCGGCGGGCAGCAGCACGCGGAAGAAGGCGCGGTGGCGGACTTTCTCGCGCTCCAGCCACATTTCGCCGTCGTGGCGATCGATGACGTCGCGCACCGTCAGCGGGCTGCTTTCGTCCTCGATCCGCATCGGCTCGAGCTCCCAGCTCATCACCGTCTCGGTGCTCATCGCCTGGCCCGACCAGATCAGGTCGAGGTGCACGAGGCGCCCGGCCGCGGTGAGGCGGAAGCGCACTTCGCGTACCTCGAACTCGTCGGACAGGCGGCTCGCCAGATAGGTCAGGGCCTGGATCAGCGAGAAGCTATCGACCTTCACCCACAGGTTTTCATCGATCTCCTCGAGCTTGGTGCGCAACTCGATGCGCTGCTCGATGCGGCGCTGGACGGCCGCGACCAGGTCGGCGCCGAGCATTTCCTCCAGCGGCCAGCGCGCCTTCAGCGAATCGGCGAAGGCCTCGGCGGTCTCGTTGAGACGCTGGCTCATGCCTTGCACCTCGTCGCGGATCACGCGGCGGAAGCGGTCGCGCATGTCGTCGGGCAGGTCGCCGTACTCGAGCATTTCCGCCGCCGCCCGCACGTTCGCCAGCGCGGCGCGGTTGCCTTCGGTCAGGTTGTGCAGCATCTGGTCGCGGCGCGACTCGGTCTCGAAGTTGCGGGTGATGTTGTCGAGCATCAGGATGAAGCCGGTCTGCGTGCGTTCGGCCTCCTCCCCGGCTGCGCCTTCCCCTTGCGGCTTCGCCACCGACAGCACCGGCGCCATCTGCACCCGCAGCAACTGCCCGGCACGCGTGGTGGTGACGAAGTTGGCCTGCGGCTGGGCGGCACCGCGCCTGAGGCGCTGCTGGATGGTTTCGAGCGCATGGGCGATCAGGTTGCGCTCGAACACCGCGTAGATCGAACGGCCGAGGCCGATCAGCTCGCCGCCGCCGGCCACGCCCGGCGCGTCGGACAGGGCACGGAACTGCATGCGCGCGCGGTTGTTGTAGAGCAGGATGCGGCCGTCCAGGTTGCACACCACCACGCTCTGGGTCAGCTCGGACATCAGCGCGGCGAGGCGGTTCTTCTCCTGCTCGACCGAATCCTTGGCCCGGGCGATCTGCGCCTCGACGTCGGCAAGGATCTCGTCGCGCTGGCTTGCCAGCTCGTTCGCCGCGCTCGCCAGCATCCGCACTTCGGGCGGCCCTTCGGGCTGAACGCGGAAACCGCGGTTGGCGCCGAGCATCAGGCGCAGGTTCTCCGCCATCCGCAGCAGGCCTTGCACGTACTGGCGAAACAGGATGCGCAGCACGCCGACGCCGGCGGCAAAACCCACGATGGTCAGCATCGTGCCGATACCGAGATGGGGCAGCAGGACCTCGGTCAACTGCTGCCGGCCTTCGTCATGCGTCTCGAGCCAGACGATCAGGGCAGTGAGAACGAACGGGCCGGTCATCAACAGGCCGAGAACGACGACCGCGAGGGCAAAGCGCGTGCGGGCCGACATCATCGTTCAGCCTCCCAGCAGACTGCGGACCTTCTCCACCAGCTCCTTGGTCGAGAACGGCTTGGTCATGTAGGCATCGGCGCCGAGCGCCAGCCCTTTCGCCACCTCGGTGTCGCGCCCCTTGGCGGTCAGCATCAGGATGCGGACCGCCGCCATGGCCGGATCGGCCTTGATTTCCTGACAGACCTCGAAACCGCTCTTCTTCGGCATCATCACGTCCAGCAGGACGAGGTCCGGATGCTCGCTGCGGATCCGCCGTGCCGCCTCTTCTCCATCGTTCGCCACCAGCACCTCGAAACCCTCGCGCTTCATGAGGAATTCCAGCGATATGACGATGTTTTGTTCGTCGTCTGCGATCAGGATCTTCTTGGTCATGCTCTTCTCCTCCCTCCTGCGCCATTCTATGTCATTCGCCGTCCGCGGCAGGCGGCAAGGGAAGCTCGAACGAGAAAGTCGCGCCGTCTCCGGGTATCGACTCCAGCCACAAGCGGCCGCCGAAATGCTCGACGATCTGGCGACTGATCGGCAAGCCCAGCCCGGTGCCCTGCGGGCGCGAGCGCTCGTCCCCACCCTGCCTGAACTTCTGGAAGATCACCGCTTCGAGTTCGGGCGCGATGCCCGGCCCGTTGTCACGCACATCGACCCTGATCCGGCCCTCGTCGGCAGTCAACCGCACATCGACGCGCCCACCCTGCGCCGGCACGAACTTGGCCGCATTCGACAGCAGGTTGAGCATCACCTGCAACAGGCGGTCGTGATCGGCACGCAGCATCGGCACCGCGTCGGGCAGCTCGAGCCCGATCTCGGCATCGCGATCCCGGAACAGCTGCCGTGTCGCCTCGATGGCATGCGTCACCAGTTCGCGCATGTCGATGTCGGTGTTGTGCCACTCCGCATGGCCGGCTTCGATCTTGGCCAGATCGAGCACCTGGTTGACCAGGCGCGTCAGGCGTACCGTCTCGGACACGATGATGCCGAGGAAGCGCTGGCGGTCGTCGACGTCGATGTCCGGGTCGTCGAGCATCATCTCGGACAGCGCCCGGATCGAGGTCAGCGGCGTGCGCAGCTCGTGCGTGACCGAAGACATGAAGTCGTCCTTCAGCCGGTCGAGTTCCTTCAGCTTGTCGTTGGCCGCGCGCAGTTCTGCCGTGGCCGCTTCGAGCTCGCGCGACTTTTCTTCGAGCTGGTGCGAGTAGGCCCTGACCTGCGAGGCCTCGTCGAGGATGTCCATCACCTCGCCCAGGCCGAGCGGCTCCTCCTGCACCACGGTCGACACCATGACGCGGGCCGAGGCGCTGCCGATCGCGCCGGCCAGCAGCGATTCGGCGAAATTGACCAGGTCGGAATCGGCCTTCAGCTTGTCCATGCCGTCCACGCCGCGGCTGCGCGCATAGGCATGGAAAGCCTCCTCGGTGCGGCGCTGCCCCAGGAAGCGGGCGACCAGCGGAATCAGGTCGGCGACTTCCGCGCGGCCGCGCCAGAAACCTGCCGGCGGGCTGTCGCCGCGGCGGAAGACATTGACAAACAACGCGCCCTGCCCCGCCTCGGCGGTGGTCGGGACGCGCAGCAGCGACACGAACACATAGCAGCCGATGTTGGCGAACAGGCTCCAGAACAGCGCATGGCTGATGTTGTCGAGCCCGGCAAGGCCGAACAACTGCTCCGGCCGCAGCCAGGCCAGGCCGAACAGCCCGTCGTCGAGGAAGGCCGGATCCAGCCAGCCGGACTTGGCGAAGGACGGCAGCAGCAAGGTGTAGGCCCACACCAGGAAACCGGCGAGCAGGCCGGCGAAGGCGCCGTCGCGCGTGCCGTTGCGCCAGTACATGCCGCCCAGCATCGCCGGCGCGAACTGGGCGACGGCGGCGAAGCTGATCAGGCCGATGCTGACCAGCGCATAAGCTTCGCCGGCGAGGCGGAAGTACAGGTAGCCGAGCAGCAGCACGCCGACGATCGCGCCGCGGCGGATGCCGAGCAGCAGCCGGGTCAGGTCGCGCTGCGCCGACAGCCCCAGCCGGCGGCTGCGCAGCAAGATCGGCATCACCAGGTCGTTGCACACCATCGTCGACAGCGCGATGGCTTCAACGATGACCATGCCGGTGGCCGCCGACAGGCCGCCGATGAACACGAACAGAGCCAGCGCGGCATTGTCGTGCGCCAGCGGCAGCGTCAGCACGAAAGTGTCCGGATCGACCGTGCCCTGGCCAAAATGCAGCAGGCCGCCGAGCGCGATCGGGATCACGAAGATGTTGATCGCCAGCAGATAGGCCGGAAACAGCCAGGTCGCGCGCCGCAGGTGCTGCTCATTGACGTTCTCCACCACCGCGATCTGAAACTGGCGCGGCAGGAAGATGCCCGCCAGCATCGCCAGCAGCACGTGCGCGAACCAGCCGCCGTAGCCGATCTTGCCGGTGCTGTCGAAGATCAGCAGACTGGCGAGCCCGGAGTGCTCGCGCGCCCGCGCGTACAGGTCGGTGAAGCCGTCGTACAGCCAGTAGGTGACATAGACGCCGACGGCAAGGAAGGCGAGCAGCTTGACCACCGACTCGAAGGCGATCGCGGCGACCATGCCTTCGTGCCGCTCGGTGGCATCGAGATGGCGGGTGCCGAACAGCACGGTGAAGGCTGCCAGCGTCAGGGCGATGTAGAGCGTGCTGTCCAGCCACCAGTCGGTGTTCGCGCCGAGCGGCAGCGGGCTGCCGGCATCCTCCACCAGCAAGGCATAGGCGCTGGAAATGGCCTTGAGCTGCAGCGCGACGTAGGGAAGGATGCCGACCACGGCGATGATGGTGACGAGCCCGCCCAGCATGTGGCTCTTGCCGTAGCGCGAAGCGATGAAGTCGGCGATCGAGGTGATCCGGTGGCTGCGCGAGATGCGGATCATCTTCAGCACCACCAGCCAGCCGAGCGCCATGCCCAGCGTGGGGCCGAGATAGGTCGGCAGGAACCAGATGCCGCCCGAAGCGGCGCGGCCGACGCTGCCGAAATAGGTCCAGGCGGTACAGTAGACGGCCAGCGACAGGCCGTAAGTCCAGGCGTTGTCGATGACCGAGCGCCCCTGGTCGGCGCGGCGGTCGCCGAAATAGGCCACCGCGAAAAGCGTCAGCAGATAGGCGAACGAAGCGCCGATGATGAGCCAGCCCGGAAGCATCCGCCTGCCCTCAGCGCGCGCCGCGCTCGACGATCCAGCCCACGGCGGCGATCAGTCCGCCCCAGACCGTGAACAGGTACACATGCAGCAGCGGCAGCCCGAACAAGGTCACGGGCCGGTCGAACAGCGACAGCAACGGAAAATTGAGCAGCAGGACGCCCGCGATGAACATCGCGACCAGCCGTTGCCCGGCAAGTCCCTTGCGCATCATGCCCCTCCCATGATGACCGCTCCGGCAAAAAACGAATGCGCCCCCCGCTCTTGCGGCAGGTTGGGCGCATCGCACGTACGGGCGGCGGCATCGAGCACGCCGCCCCCTCTCCCCCGCCCGGCTTCATGGCCGGACCTTCCCTTGTTCCTGTGCCGGCCGGGCTCTTGCGGCCCGGCTCGGCCGAACTGCCTCAGCCCTTGAGCTGCTCGAGGATCTGCGGGTTCTCGAGCGTCGAGGTGTCCTGGGTGACGTCTTCGCCCTTGGCCAGCTGGCGCAGCAGGCGGCGCATGATCTTGCCCGAGCGCGTCTTCGGCAGGTTCTCGCCGAAGCGGATGTCCTTCGGCTTGGCGATCGGCCCGATCTCGTGGCCCACCCAGGTCTGCAGCTCCTTGATCACCGCGGCGGCCTCTTCGCCGGTCGGGCGCGGCCCCTTCAGCACCACGAAGGCCACGATCGCCTCGCCGGTGACGTCGTCCGGACGGCCGACCACGGCCGCTTCGGCGACCTTCTCGTGCGCGACCAGCGCCGATTCGATTTCCATCGTGCCCATGCGGTGGCCGGACACGTTCAGCACGTCGTCGATACGGCCGGTGATGGTGAAGTAGCCCGTCTCGGCGTCACGGATGGCGCCGTCGCCGGCCAGGTAGAGCTTGCCCTTGAAGTCGTCCGGGTAGTAGGACTTCTTGAAGCGCTCCGGATCGCCCCAGATGGTACGGATCATCGACGGCCACGGACGCTTGATCACCAGGATGCCGCCCTGGCCCCACGGCACTTCGGTGCCGGTCTCATCGACCACCGCGGCCTGGATGCCCGGGAAGGGCAATGTGCACGAACCCGGCACCATCGGCGTCGCGCCCGGCATCGGCGTGATCACGTGCGCACCGGTTTCGGTCTGCCAGAAGGTATCGACGATCGGGCAGCGGCCGCCGCCGACGTTGTCGTAGTACCACTGCCAGGCCGCCGGGTTGATCGGCTCGCCGACCGAGCCGAGCAGACGCAGGCTGGACAGGTCGTACTTGGTCGGATGCACCACCGGGTTGTTGTCGGCGGCCTTGATCAGCGAGCGGATCGCGGTCGGCGCGGTGTAGAAGACGGTGACCTTGTGGTCCTGGATCATCTTCCAGAAACGGCCGGCGTCCGGATAGGTCGGCACGCCTTCGAAGACGATCTCGGTCGCGCCGCAGGCAAGCGGGCCGTAGGCGATGTAGGTGTGGCCGGTGACCCAGCCGATGTCGGCGGTGCACCAGAAGATGTCTTCCGGCTTGATGTCGAAGCTGTACTTCATCGACATCACGGCCTGCAACAGGTAGCCGCCCGTCGAGTGCTGCACGCCCTTCGGCTTGCCGGTGGAACCCGAAGTGTAGAGGATGAACAGCGGGTGCTCGGCTTCGACCCATTCCGGTTCGCAGACTTCGGACTGGCCTTCGCAGGCGTCGTGGAACCAGGTATCGCGGCCGGCGACGATGTTGCAGTCGCCACCGGTGCGCTTGACCACGATGACGTTCTTGATCGTGTCGCAGCCGCCCAGCGACAGCGCCTCGTCGGCGATCGGCTTCAGCGGCAGCGCCTTGCCGCCGCGGTGCTGGCCGTCGGAGGTGATCAGCGCCACGGCGCCGGCATCCTCGATGCGGTCGCGCAACGCCTGGGCAGAGAAGCCGCCGAAGACGATCGAATGGGTGGCGCCGATGCGGGCGCAGGCCTGCATCGCGACGACGCCTTCGATCGACATCGGCATGTAGATGACGACACGATCGCCCTTCTTGACACCCATGCCGCGCAGCGCGTTGGCGAACTTGCCGACGCGGGCCAGCAGATCCTTGTAGGTGACCTTGGTGACGTCGCCACTGTCGGCTTCGAAGATCAGCGCGACCTTGTCGCCCAGGCCGTTTTCGACGTTGCGGTCGAGACAGTTGTAGGAGACGTTCAGCTTGCCGTCGGCGAACCATTTGAAGAAGGGGGCGTCGCTTTCGTCGAGCACCTGGGTGAAGGGCACTTTCCAGTCGAGCAGTTCCTTGGCGTGGCGCGCCCAGAAACCTTCGTAGTCGTCTTCTGCTTCCTTGCACAACGCACGGTACCCGTCCATGCCGGATACCGCAGCGTTTTTCACCATCTCTTCCGAGGGGTTGTAAATGCGGACTTGCTGCTCATTGGACATGCTCACCTCTCCTCAACTGATCAAATGGTTGAAGCTGACCCCTTGCGGGTCGTCGACCGGTTGGTTCCGGCCTTGAAATGGTTGCGGCAGCCACGCTCCCGCCGGCTACCGCCGAATTCGACACATTTAAGAATATGTATCTTACACAGGACTTACACAAGCCCCTGCCCTGCATCGACGACATGGCCGGCGCACGGCGATGCTAAAATTCGCCGATTGATCGAAGTCCGATCCAATTTCGGCATTCTGCCCCCACGCCATCCCGGAGACCAAGCGCCATGACGATTATTCGCGAAGAAGACCTCATTCAGTCGATTGCGGATGCGTTCCAGTACATCAGCTACTACCACCCGCTCGACTACATCAAGGCGCTTGGCGAAGCCTACGAACGCGAACAAAGCCCGGCGGCGAAGGACGCCATCGCGCAGATCCTGACCAACTCGCGCATGTGCGCCGAAGGCCACCGCCCGATCTGCCAGGATACCGGCATCGCCGTCGTGTTCATGAAAGTGGGCATGAACGTGCAATGGGATTCGAAGCTGAGCGTGCAGGAAATGATCAACGAAGGCGTGCGCCGCGCCTACAACCACCCCGACAACAAGCTGCGCGCCTCGGTGCTGCTCGACCCCGCCGGCAAGCGCCAGAACAGCAAGGACAACACGCCGGCAGTGGTGCATTACGAGATCGTCCCCGGCGATCACGTCGAGATCATCTGTGCGGCCAAGGGCGGTGGCTCGGAGAACAAGTCGAAGATGGTGATGCTGAACCCGTCCGACTCGATCGTCGACTGGGTGATCAAGACCGTGCCGACCATGGGCGCCGGCTGGTGTCCGCCGGGCATCCTCGGCATCGGCATCGGCGGCACGCCGGAAAAGGCGATGCTGCTGGCCAAGGAATCGCTGATGGAGCCGGTCGACATCCACGAACTGCGCGAAAAAGCCGCTTCCGGCGCCCCGCTCACGCGCGTCGAGGAACTGCGCCTCGAGCTGATGGACAAGGTCAACGCGCTGGGCATCGGCGCCCAGGGCCTGGGCGGCCTGACCACCGTGCTCGACGTCAAGATCATGGACTATCCGACGCACGCCGCCTCGCTGCCGGTGGCAATGATCCCGAACTGTGCGGCGACCCGCCACGTCCACTTCCACCTCGACGGCTCCGGCCCGGCAAAGCTGGAGACGCCGAAGCTGGAAGACTGGCCGCAGGTCACCTGGACCGCCGACACCAACGTCGCCACCCGTGTCAATCTCGACACCCTGACCAAGGAAGAAGTCGCCTCCTGGAAGCCGGGCCAGATCCTGCTGCTCAACGGCAAGATGCTCACCGGCCGCGACGCCGCGCACAAGCGCATCGCCGACATGCTCGAAAAGGGCGAGAAGCTGCCGGTCGACTTCACCAACCGCGTCATCTACTACGTCGGCCCGGTCGACCCGGTGCGCAACGAAGTCGTCGGCCCCGCCGGTCCCACCACCGCCACCCGCATGGACAAGTTCACCCGCATGATGTTGGAAAAGACCGGCCTCATCTCGATGATCGGCAAGTCCGAGCGCGGCCCGGTCGCGATCGAGGCGATCAAGGACAACAAGTCCGCCTACCTGATGGCGGTCGGCGGCTCGGCCTACCTGGTGTCGAAGGCGATCAAGGAAGCGAAGGTCGTCGGCTTCGCCGATCTCGGCATGGAAGCGATCTACGAGTTCACCGTGCAGGACATGCCGGTGACGGTCGCGGTGGATGCCAACGGCACCAGCGTGCATAACACCGGCCCGAAGGAATGGCAGGCGAAGATCGGCAAGATCCCGGTCGCGGTCGTCTGACCCTCCCGCCACAACAAACGAAAAACCCGGCCTCGCGAGCCGGGTTTTTCATCGCCGGACCGCCTTCCTGGGGGGCAGCGACCTCACGCGGCAGGAGAGCGTGAGGCCACGTTTCGTTGTGCGGCTGCGGCAGGCTCAGTGCTGCAGGATCTTGCCCAGGAAATCCTTGGTGCGCGACTGGCGGGCGTCGGGATTGCCGAAGAAGTCGTCCTTCGTGCAGTCCTCCAGGATCTTGCCGCCGACATCCATGAAGATGACGCGGCTCGCCACCTTGCGGGCAAAGCCCATCTCGTGGGTCACGCACATCATGGTCATGCCCTCGTTGGCGAGGCTGACCATCACGTCCAGCACCTCGCCGACCATCTCGGGGTCGAGCGCCGAAGTGGGTTCGTCGAACAGCATCACGATCGGGTCCATCGACAATGCGCGGGCGATCGCCACCCGCTGCTGCTGGCCGCCCGACAACTGGCCCGGGAACTTGTCCTTGTGCGCCATCAGGCCGACGCGGTCGAGCATCTTCAGGCCGCGCTTCCTGGCCTCGTCCTGGCTGCGCCCGAGCACCTTGACCTGGGCGATGGTCAGGTTCTGCGTCACCGTCAGATGGGGGAACAGCTCGAAATGCTGGAACACCATGCCGACCTTGCTGCGCAGCTTGGGCAGGTTGGTCTTGGGGTCATGCACCGGCGTGCCATTGACCCAGATCTCGCCTTTCTGGATGGGCTCCAGTGCATTGATGGTCTTGATCAGCGTGGATTTGCCCGAACCCGAAGGCCCGCAGACGACGACGACTTCGCCCTTTTCGATATGGGTCGAGCAATCGTCGAGCACCTGGAAGCTGCCATACCACTTGGAGACGTTCTTGAGTTCGATCATGAATAAATCCTCATGCAGCTTCGCAATCGACGCGACAGCCTTTTGTTGCACGGTCCGCTCAATGGATGATGGCGATCCTCTTGTGCAGCCGCTTCACCAGATGCGACAGCGTATAGCAGATCACGAAATACACGACTGCAGCGGCGACGAAGGCTTCGATCGGCCGGCCGTAGTTCTTGCCCGCCACCTCGAAGCCCTTGAGCATGTCGTAGGCGCCGATGGCATAGACCAGCGAGGTATCCTGGAACAGGATGATGGTCTGCGTCAGCAATACCGGCAGCATGTTGCGGAAAGCCTGCGGCAGCACGATCAGGCGCATGTTCTGGCCGTAGGTCATGCCCAGCGCCTGGCCTGCGGACATCTGCCCGCGCGGCACGGACTGGATGCCGGCGCGCATGATCTCTGAGAAGTAGGTCGCCTCGAAGGCGATGAAGGTGATGACCGCCGACATCTCGGCGCCGATGGGCCGGCCGATGATCATCGGTACCAGCAGGAAGAACCACAGGATCACCATCACCAGCGGAATGCTGCGCATGCCGTCCACATAGATAGTGGCCGGCATCACCAGCCACTTGCGGCCCGACAGCCGCATCATCGCCAGCAGCGTGCCGAAGAAGATGCCGCCCAGGGTGGCGACCACGGTCAACATCACGCTGAAATACAAGCCCTTCAGAATGAAGTTGGAGATGAGATCCCAGTTGTAGAAGGAAAAATCGAACGAGAGGTTCATGTTCAGTGCCCTCCCGCCGCACCCGGCGCCACCAGCCCGGGCACCCGCACACGCTTCTCGATGAAGGTCATGATGCGGTTGATGGTGAACGCGGAGACGATGTACAGGCCCGTCACCGCCATATAGACCTCGATGCCGCGGCCGGTTTCTTCCTGTGCCTGCATCGCGAACATCGTCAATTCGGTCACCGACACCGCAAAGGCCACGGACGAGTTCTTGAAGATGTTCATCGTCTCGCTGGTCAGCGGCGGAATGATGATGCGGAAGGCATTGGGCAGCAGCACGTAGCGGTAGGTCTGCCAGGTCGTGAAGCCCACCGCCATGCCGGCATAGCGCTGGCCGCGCGGCAGGGCCTGGATACCCGAGCGCACCTGCTCGGCGATGCGCGCCGAAGTGAAGAAGCCGAGCGCCAGCACCACCAGCGTGAAGCCCGACATCGATTTCATCGCCGGGAAGACGGCCGGCACCACGTGATACCACAGGAAGATCTGTACCAGCAGCGGAATGTTGCGGAAGACTTCCACCCAGGCGTTGCCGAAGCGCACGATCCACTTGCTGTCGGGCAAGGTGCGCAAGGTGCCGATCACCACCCCCGTGACCAGTGCAAGCAGCAGCGCCAGCAGCGATACGGAGACGGTCCAGCCCCATGCGGACAGCATCCAGTCGAGGTAGGTGATGTCCCCGCCGGTGCCGAAACAGCCCTCACGGACCGTGCGGTCCAGGGTGTCCTCGCAAAACATCTGCCAATCCCAGGCCATAGGATTTCCTTCCAGGTACAGAAACGGCGGCCTGCAGCTCTGCGGCCACCCATTGAAAAACCCTTTCCCGCCGGCCATCCGGGCGGGAAAGGGTGTTTTCAGGATCGGAGCTTACTCGTTGTAGGCTTCCTTGGGCTTGTTGTTGGGATTGTTCCAGGCCTCGCGGGTGGCGTCGGACAGCGGCAAGCCCACCGCGGTGTTGGTCGGCGGAATCGGCTGCAGGAACCATTTGTCCCACAGCTTCTCGAGCGTGCCGTCCTGGACCTGGCGGGCGATCGAATCATTCACCGCCTTCAGGAAAGCCGGATCGTTCTTGCGCAGCATGCAGGCGATGGGTTCGGTCGACAGCGGCTCGCCGACGATCTTGAAGTCCTTCGGGTTCTTGGACTTGGAGATGTTGGCAGCCAGAATCGAGGCGTCCATCACGAAGGCATCCGCGCGGCCGGTTTCCAGCAGCAGGAAGCTGTCGGCGTGATCCTTGCCATTGATGTCCTTGAACTTGATGCCCGACGCGCGCTTGTTCTGGCGCAGCAACTGCACCGAGGTGGTACCGGTGGTGGTCGCCACCGTCTTGCCATCCAGGTCCTTGACGTCGTTGATGTCGGAATCCGCCTTCACCGCAATGCGCACCTGCTCCACGTAAGTGGTGTTGGCGAAATCGACTTCCTTCTGGCGGTTCAGGTCATTGGTGGTGGAGCCGCATTCGAGATCGACCGTGCCATTGACCACCAGCGGAATGCGGTTCTGCGAGGTGACGGGCTGATATTTGACGTTCAGCTTCGACAGGCCCAGTTCCTTCTGGAGATCCTGAACGATGTTCTCCGCCATTTCGGTGTGGAAGCCGACATATTTACCGCCGCCCAGGGTATAGGCCAGGCCGGAGGATTCACGCACGCCCAGCGTGATGCTGCCCGAAGATTTGATCTTCGCAAGGGTGTCACCAGTCTGCGCCATGGTCGAGGTGGCGGCCAGCGCCGTAATGGCAATCGCGAGCAGATGTTTCTTCATTGTGTCCCCTTCGATGCTTGTTCAGGAGAGTTCATTCTAGAACATCTTTTCATTTTGACGTATAGACATAATTTCAGCAGAACTGATCGATCCTGGTGCAGCACACGCAGAAAAAAGAGGCATCCGCCAGCCGGCGGATGCCCCCATCAGACGAGCGGAATTACGAATCAGCCAGCGCGGTGCGCGGCCAGTTTCAGCCAGGTATCGACCACCGTATCCGGGTTCAGCGAAATGGTCTGGATGCCTTCGTCCATCAGCCACTCGGCGAAGTCGGCATGGTCGGACGGCCCCTGGCCGCAGATGCCGACGTACTTGTCGAGCCTGTTGGCAGCGCGGATCGCCATCGACAGCAGTTGCTTGACCGCCGGATCACGCTCGTCGAAAGCGTGCGCAACCAGGCCGGAGTCGCGGTCCAGGCCCAGCGTAAGCTGGGTGAGGTCGTTGGAGCCGATCGAGAAGCCGTCGAAGTGTTCCAGGAACTGCTCGGCCAGGATGGCGTTGGACGGGATCTCGCACATCATGATGAGCTTGAGATCGTTCACGCCGCGCTTCAGGCCGTGCTCGGCCAGCAAATCGACCACGCCTTCGGCCTCTTCGAGATTGCGCACGAACGGAATCATGATCTGCACGTTGGTCAGGCCGAGCTCGTTGCGCACCTTCTTCATCGCCGCCACTTCCATCTCGAAGCAGTCGCGGAAGGAATGCGCGATGTAGCGCGAGGCGCCGCGGAAGCCGAGCATCGGGTTTTCTTCTTCCGGCTCGTAGATCTCACCGCCCAGCAGCTTGCGGTATTCGTTCGACTTGAAGTCGGACATGCGCACGATGACCGGCTTCGGGTAGAAGGCAGCGGCGATCGTCGCCACGCCCTCGACCAGCTTCTCGATGAAGAACTGCTTGGGCGTCGCGTAGCCGCGCGAACGGCGGTTGATCTCGTCGCGCAGATTGGCCGGCACCTGGCCGATGTCGAGGATCGCCTTCGGGTGGATGCCGATCATGTTGTTGATGACGAACTCCAGCCGCGCCAGGCCGACGCCGCCGTTGGGGATCTGGGCGAACTCGAAGGCCAGTTCGGGGTTGCCCACGTTCATCATGATCTTCACCGGGATTTCCGGCAGATTGCCCATGTCGGTGGTGATGACCTCGAACTCCAGCTTGCCGCGATAGACGTAGCCGGTGTCGCCCTCGGCGCAGGACACGGTGACGGATTCGCCTTCGCCCAGCACGTCGGTGGCGTTGCCGCAGCCGACGATGGCGGGAATGCCCAGCTCACGCGCGATGATCGCGGCGTGGCAGGTGCGCCCGCCGCGGTTGGTGACGATGGCGCTGGCGCGCTTCATCACCGGCTCCCAGTTCGGGTCGGTCATGTCGGTGACGAGCACGTCGCCCGCCTGCACGCGATTCATCTCGGATGCATCGCCCACCACGCGCACCACGCCGGCGCCGATCTTCTGGCCGATCGCACGGCCGTGGGTCAGCGCCTTGCCGTACTGCTTCAGGCGGTACTTTTCCATCACCAGGCCGGTATCCTGGCTCTTCACCGTCTCGGGGCGGGCCTGCAGGATGTAGAGCTTGCCATCCTGGCCGTCCTTGCCCCATTCGACGTCCATCGGGCGGCCATAGTGCTTCTCGATGATGACCGCGTAGCGCGCCAGCTCCAGCACGTCCTCGTTGGTCAGCGAGAAGCGGTTGCGGTCGGCCTCGGGCACATCCACCGTGCGCACCGACTTGCCGGCCACGGCCTTGTCGGTGAACACCATCTTGATCAGCTTGGAACCCAGGTTACGGCGGATGATCGCCGGCTTGCCCTGTGCCAGCGTGGGCTTGTGCACATAGAACTCGTCCGGGTTCACCGCGCCCTGCACCACGGTCTCGCCCAGACCGTAGGACGCGGTGATGAACACCACCTGGTCGAAGCCCGACTCGGTGTCGATCGAGAACATCACGCCCGAGGCGCCCGAATCCGAGCGCACCATGCGCTGCACGCCGGCCGACAGCGCCACGTCGGCATGGGCGAAGTTCTTGTGTACGCGATAGGCGATCGCGCGGTCGTTGTACAGCGACGCGAACACTTCCTTCATCGCGTGCAGGATGTTCTCATAGCCGTGGATGTTCAGGAAGGTTTCCTGCTGGCCGGCGAACGAAGCGTCCGGCAAATCTTCGGCGGTGGCCGAGGAGCGCACGGCGAAACTGCCCTCGCCTTCTGCGGTAATCTTGTTGTAGGCGGCCTTGATCTCGGCTTCGAGCTTGGCCGGAAACGGAATGTCGATGATCCACTGACGAATCTGCGCGCCCGTCTTCGCCAGGGCATCGACGTCATCGACGTCGAGCGCGTCGAGCGCGGCATTGATGCGATCGGCTAGGCCATCGTGCGCCAGAAATTCGCGGTAGGCTTCCGCGGTGGTCGCAAAACCGCCCGGAACACGGACGCTCGAAGGCAGCTGGCTGATCAGTTCGCCGAGCGAGGCGTTCTTGCCGCCGACCTTTTCGACGTCGGTCATGCGAAGTTCGTTGAAAGGAATCACGTAGCGCGTCATGGATGACCTTCCGCAAAAGAGAGATAGAAAGCAAAATTCGATTTTAACGTTTTATTGTGCTCTGCCGCACGACAGGGTTTGCCCCAATGCCGACCCTGTCCCGCTCCGAGCAAATACAGGCAGCGATCATGACTGACACCCCCATCCGCACCGTCTTCTTCGTCTCCGACGGCACCGGCATCACGGCCGAAACCCTTGGCCACAGCCTGCTTGCGCAGTTTCCGGAGGGGCGCTTCCGGCAGGTGCGCGCACCTTTCGTCGACGACATCGACAAGGCCATCGACTGTGCAAGCCAGATCCGCGAAGCCGCTGCAAGCGACGGAGCACGTCCGATCGTGTTCAGCACGCTGGTGAACGAAGACACGGTCGCTGCACTGCACAACGCCGATGCGCTGTTTCTCGACCTGTTCGACCGCTTCATCGGCCCGCTCGAAACCGAGCTCGGCCAGCGCTCGACGCACGCGGTCGGGCGCTTCCACGGCATCGCCGACAGCATCGACTACAAACACCGCATCGAAGCGATCAACTTCGCCATGGCCCACGACGACGGCGTCTCGAACAACGGCGAACTGGAAGAAGCCGACGTCATCCTGGTCGGTGTCTCCCGCTCCGGCAAGACGCCGACCAGCCTCTATCTGGCCATGCAGTTCGGCGTCAAGGCCGCCAACTACCCACTGATCCCCGAAGACTTCGAGCGCAACAAGCTGCCCGGCGAATTGCACAAGTACCGCCGCAAGCTCTTCGGCCTCACCATTGCCGCCGAACGCTTGTCGCAGATCCGCCAGGAACGCCGCCCCAACAGCCGCTATGCCTCGCTGGAAAACTGCCGCTACGAGATCGATGCCGCACAGAAGCTGATGCGCCGCGAGAACATCCGCTGGCTCGACTCGACCACCAAGTCGATCGAAGAGATCTCGGCCACCATCCTGCAGACCGTGCATGTCGAACGCCCGGCGTTCTGAAGCGCTGCGTCGAGCCGCCGTCGGCGGCGGCCTCCGCTTATTCGGTTAGAATGTGATCCTCTCGCCTGCAATCCGACACAGGCGTCACCGCAAGAAGCAACAGGACTGCACAATGAAAAGAACGCGCATCAAGCGCCGCGGCGGCCTCGGACGCATCGCTGAACAACTGACATGGCTCGCAAACGGCCTTGCCGAATCGAGCAGCCGCATCGAGGACAGCTACTGGGAGCAGCAGTTGAGTGCCGCGCTGGACGAGCACCTCGAAAACAACGAAGAAGAAGCACTCAACATCGCGCTGGACCACCTCTACAGCACCGAAGCACGCGCGTACGACGAACTGGCCGATTTCATCGAGTCGCGCGCCGAATGTGCCACCGGTGCTTTCGCCGACCATGACGTCGTGCTCATCGCCGCACCCATCCTTGCTTGGTCGCGCTACCGCATCCCGGCAGTCGCCGTGCCGTCGGCCGTGCTCGCCAATCTGCGCGTCCATTTCCAGGCCCACGTCCTCGCCCAGGACGCCCGCCTCGCCGTCGCCAACTTCCTGTTCAGCCCCGACCAACTGCCCCAGGGCTATTGCGCCACGGCGGAATTCGCCAAGATGCTCGGCAATGCGGCGATGAACGATTCGGACCTTCGCATCGACACCGAAGGCATGCCGGACACCGCACAATTCCTGTCCGACACCCGCTACCTGCTCGCCGCCGCTGCCGTGCCCCGCGGCAAGCCGGTTTTCCGCTGGCAGGAAAGGGACGGCAGCCGCGACAGTGCGCGCGAACAATGGCGCATCCAGGGCGGCGCCTGTCTGGCGCCCCTGCTGCCGGGCTGTGCGGTCGACCTCGTGCTGCCCGAGCCCTATTTCGCCGCCAGCCGCGCTGCCGACAAGGACAGCCGCCCGTACTCCGTGCGCGCCTCGGTCGCCTACCTGGGAACGGCGCTCGAAGTCCCTGCCTCCAACCTGCGCGCCGTCATCGCGCCGTTCTGGGACCGTGAGCTCGAGGAATACCGCATCGGCTTCAGCGTGCGCGGCGGTGAGCAGGTCGTGCATGGCGTGGTCTGGCCCCTGCTCGGCGCCGAAGACGACAGCACCGACATTCCCGGCCAGATCGAAGCGGTGCTGCGCGAATGCGGCCTCACCGACGTCATCCACCTCGACCACCAGTTCCCGCTCGAATACTGCGACGACTGCGGAGCGCCGATGTACCCCTCCGCCGAAGGCGAAACCGTGCATGCCGAAATGCCGGAAGAGCAGATGGAACAAATGCCCCGCCATCTGCACTAATCGCTGTTGCAGCCACTGACGGAGATCGGAAAGCATGAGCAAGATCGACAAGAGCGACGCCGAATGGCGCGCCCAGCTTACCGACGAGCAGTATCGGGTGACGCGCCGCAAGGGTACCGAGCGCGCGTTCACCGGGCAGTACTGGGATACCTGGGACAAGGGCGCCTACAACTGCGTGTGCTGCGGCGCCCCGCTGTTCCGCTCGGAGCACAAGTTCGACGCAGGCTGCGGCTGGCCCAGCTTCTGGACCGCGGCCGAACCCGACAACGTCGCCACCGCGGCTGATCACAGCCACTACATGGTGCGCACCGAAGTGCTCTGCAGCCAGTGCGGCGCCCATCTCGGGCACGTGTTCGACGACGGCCCGCAGCCGACCGGGCTGCGCTACTGCATCAACTCGGCGTCGATCGAGCTGGAAGAAGACACGGACAAACCCTCTCCGCCGTAATCCGGCAGTTGGGTAGTCAGAAAAAAACCGCGCTGCCCTGAGGCAAGCGCGGTTTTTCATGGGTGGAAGCAGCGTTTACACGCGTTCCCACACCGTGGTGATGCCTTGGCCGCCGCCGATGCACATCGTGGCCACGCCATAACGGCCATTGGTGCGGATCAGCTCGTGCAGCAGCTTGGTGATGATCACCGAGCCGGTCGCGCCCACCGGGTGGCCCAGCGAAATGGCGCCGCCGTTCGGGTTGACCTTGGCCGGATCCAGGCCCAGACCACGGTTGACCGTGATCGACTGCGCCGCAAAGGCTTCATTGGATTCGATCACGTCGATCTGGTCCAGCGTCAGGCCGGCGCGCTGCAGCGCGAGCTTGGTGGCGGGGATCGGGCCTTCGCCCATCACTTCGTTCGGCACACCGGCGATGGCGTAGGACACCAGGCGGGCGATCGGCTTGTGGCCGGCGGATGCCGCCTTGGCAGCGTCGGCCAGCAGCAGGAAAGCAGCAGCGTCGTTGATGCCCGACGCGTTGCCGGCCGTCACCGAACCGTCCTTCTTGAAAGCCGGCTTCATCTTGGCCAGCGCTTCCATGGTGGTCATGCGCGGATGCTCGTCGGTATCGAACACCACGGTGCCCTTGCGGGTTTCGAAGGTGATCGGCACGATCTGGCTCTTGAAACGGCCTTCGGCGATGGCTGCGGCAGCACGCTTCTGCGATTCCAGCGCAAAGGCATCCTGCTCTTCGCGGCTGATGCCGTGCTTGGAGCACAGGTTTTCGGCAGTGATCCCCATGTGGCCGACACCGAAGGGGTCGGTCAGCACCGCGACCATCGAGTCGATCGCCTTGGTATCGCCCATGCGCGCACCGCTGCGCAGCGCCGGCAGCAGGTAGGCGCCGCGCGACATCACTTCGACACCGCCACCGATGGCGTAATCGGCATCACCCAGCATGATCGCCTGGGCCGAGCTGACGATCGCCTGCTGGGCCGAGCCACACAGGCGGCTCACCTGGAACGCGACCGAATCCATCGACATGCCGGCGTTGATGGTGGCGACGCGCGACACATAGGCATAGCGGGCATCGGTCGGAATGACATGGCCGACGGAAGCGAACGAAACCGCCTTCGGGTCCACACCGGCACGCGCGATCGCTTCCTTGATCACCACTGCGCCGAGATCGGACGGCTCCATGTCCTTCAGCGAGCCACCAAAACCACCGACAGCGGAACGAACAGCGCTCAGAACAACGACTTCACGATTTGCCATGCACACTCCCTCCTATTGGGTACGAAAATCATCCGCCCACCCAGCCGGCCAGGCCAACCAGGACAAGCAGAAACAAGCATACCAGCAGTGCCCGCCAGATCAGGCCTACGGTACTTTGCATGTAATCGGCGCTCGCCTCGTCGCCCAGCCCCAGTTCGGGCCGATCGACGATGCCGCCGGACTCATGGACAGGCATGCCGAGCCTGACGCCCAGCGCACCCGCAGCACTTGCAAGCAGTATAGCCGACGACTTGTCCGGCCACAGCACCGCCTGAGTGCGCCAGCAATAGACGGCGCCCTCGAAATCGCCCACGACCGAAAACGATGCCGCCGTCAGCCGCGCCGGCAGCCAGTCGATCAGCTCGAATCCGCGCCGTGCGAACCGGCTGGAATCATCGGACTCCGCTTGCGCGCCGCGCCCCCATTCGTCGGCAAAGAACCTCGCCAGCCTGTACATCACCGCACCGCTCGGCCCCGGCAGAATCACGAACCAGAAAGCGACGCCGAACAAGCTGCGATGCGCGCCCACCAGCGCCTGCTCAATGGCGAGCCGAGCCAGCTCGCTGGCATCCGCCCCGCCGCAGTCGCGCCCCCGCCAGTCAGCCAGCAAGGCCCGCGCACGATCGAGCTCACCCATGCGCAAGGCCAGATGGATCTCGGAAAAGAAACGGTTCTCCCGGCGGAAACCCATCGTCAGGAACAATACCGCGACATTGAACGCGAACGCGAACACCGGATGCAGTTCCCACAGCAGATAGTGCAGCACCGCCGTCAGCAGCGTCCCCAGCACCACGACACTCAGCCAGACCAGGCGGCCATGCCCGCCCTGGCCGTCGCCGAAACGCGCGAACAGATTCCCGGACAGGGAACGCAAGGGCTGGAGTACCCAGCGATCTACTGGCAGCGGACGAATCTGCTCGATGAGCAGCGCAATGATCAGGACGAAAAGAGTCATGCCGGACTACTGTGGAAACGCAATCAGGATATCGCCAAGATACCACAGGGCCCGGAACCGCCGCGATGGCACCTTCACCGGCACCTCACTGCCGGCTCAGACCCGGCCGCCCTGCCCGGACAGCAGGCGGTACAGGGACATGATGATTCCCGCCGTCGCGCCCCAGATGTAGTAATCCTTGTAGGGCATGGCGTGGAACTGGCGCTCCCGCCCTTCGTGCATCAAGCTGTGGCGCAGATGATTGGCCGGGTCGAGAAAATGCGCCAGCGGCACTTCGAAAGCCTCGGCCACCTCGAAGGTATCCAACTGCAGTTCGAAGGGCGGGTGCACCACCCCCACCACCGGCGTCACGCGGAAACCCGTGCCGGTATAGTAATCGGGCAAGGCGCCGAGCAGCTCGACATGGCTGCGGTCCAGGCCGATCTCCTCTTCCGTTTCGCGCAGCGCCGTCTCGACCGGCGAAGCATCCTGTGCTTCGACCCGCCCGCCCGGAAAGCTGATCTGGCCTGGATGGTGATGGAGGTGGTCGGTGCGCTTGGTGAGGAGCAGCGCGGGCGCGAACTGCCCGGCAACCACCGGGACCAGTACCGCCGCGGGGCGATGACGATTGTCTTCCATCGTCTCGGGCCAATCCCCGCCCGGCTGCCCCGGCGCCTGCTGCAGGATCGTACGCAGGCGATCCAGTGGCTCGGACCAGATTTCGGGCGCCACGTGTTGCCCCAGACTCACCTCATCCTCCCATCGATCAATAACGCCGTTCCAGTATCAGGCGGTTCCCTTCCCGGCTCATCTGCATGCGGTTCAGGAAGCTCATGCCCAGCAGTACCACCGGCATGTCGCCCTCGTGGATGGCCGCATCCACGCCCGCCAGTTCGATTCCACCGAGACGCACCGAATTCAGCTTGACGATCCATATCGGCGCCACGCCATTGGCCGTCTGGCTGTACGCCTGCCGCCCCTGGCGGAAATCGATCCCCGCCCGCCTGGCATCCGCCGCCCCCATGGACACCGCGGTCGCGCCAGTATCGACCAAAAACCGCATCGACGCACCATTGACGCTGCCCTGCGCAACGAAATGCCCCTGGCTGTCGCCTTCGATCATCACCCGCTGGGCCGTGTCCTCCGACGCCGCGCTGACCACCCGCTCGCCCAGTCGCAGCGTCTGGCGCACGCCACCGATTTCCACCACCGCCGAATCCGCCCCGACCGAAACGAGCCGGATACCATCGGGCGTCGCCTGTCCCACACGCAAGGTATGCAGACGGTCGCCATCAGTGACGATTACCGCGCGATTGCCGAACACGCCGGACAGGCCGACGCCGGCGGCATCTGCTGCCCCCGAACTCAGCACACTGGCGCAAAGCAGCATGCCTGCCAGCATTCCCCTCAAGCCTCGCCACCTCATCCAGCGCTCCCTTCCCGCCACACTTTGTCTCGTCGTCATGCCGCACCCGATCATACAAGCAATCCAACCATTCGCCCCCCAAAGCTGCACGCTCGTCCGCTGCCGGATGCAATCCCCATTTGCTGCCGCCGATAATTTGCTCATGGAGGCAAACATGCAAACCAGTGCCCGTGGCTTCACCCTGATCGAGATGATGATCACCGTCGCGGTGATGTCGATCATCTTGGCAATGGCCGTGCCATCTTTCAGAGAAGCCATCGAAAACGCCCGGCTCAGCACGCAGGTCAATGAATTAGTCACCGCGCTCAATGCTGCCCGCGCAGAAGCCATCCGCACCGGAAGGCCCATCTGGCTCATCGCCAAGGAAGACGACTTCAACAAGGGCTGGTGCGTGCGCGCCAGCGACGATGATTGCGGCACCGCATCCCCCCCCGACCTGCTCGACCATCCCGCTCTCGACGCCCGGCTCAAACTGGCCGACACCAACGCACCGCCCCCTCCCCAGAAACCCCACATTGCTTTCAACCGTCTCGGCGCGCTCGTCACACCTGCTGACGCCAGAACCATCGAAATCGCCCCAAAGATCTGCGAATCGGACAGTCCCAAACGGCTTATCGGCATCAACGCCATCGGCCGCGTCAGCGTTTCGCGCGACCACTGCTCATGAATCACACGGCACATGGAACACGACATGTCCCCGCACACACTCATCCGCCCCACCCGTGGCAACGCCTTCCGCCAGCGCGGCACCACCCTCATCGAAGCGCTCGTCGCCGTCGTCGTGCTGTCCATCGGCCTTCTCGGCATGGCCGGCCTGCAAGCCAACGCACTCAAGCTCAACCAGACTTCGATGCAACGCTCGCAAGCCACCATCCTCGCCTACAGCATCCTGGATCAGATGCGTTCCGACACCGCTGCAGCCAAGGCTGGCGACTACGATGGCGAGCCCGCCGAAGGCAGTGCCCTCGCAGCCTGGCGCGACGAAGTCACCCGTTCGCTCGGCGCATCAGCCGAGGGGGAGGTCTGCCGCATCGCTGCCCCAGCCGACACGGACTGCACGGACACAAGCTCGGACGTCTTTCGCATCAGTGTGCAGTGGACAGAAACCGGAATCGAAAATGCCGATGGCACCACTTCGCTGGCCGGCGGCACCCAGACGCTGATCGTGGTCGGGAGGCTGTGATGCGACGAATCTCTATCCGGATCGGGCAGCAACGCGGCCTCACCCTCGTCGAATTGATGATCGGCCTGATCGTCGGCATGCTCGTCATCGGCGCGGTGCTCTACGTCTTCCTCGGCTCCCGCCTCACCTACAAGTACAACGACACGATGGGACGGCTTCAGGAGAACGGCCGCATGGCCATCGACATGATCGGACAGGACCTGCGCATGGCCGGCTTCATCGGCTGCCGCCGGCTGGCGGCCTACCTGCCGCCCCCTACCGCCGCAGGCAGTATTTCGGCCTCGTCGATCTATTTTTCTGACGAATTCACCAACGCTGTCAAAACCAGCTTGGGCCTAAGCGAACTGAAGCTTGCAGACAGCGGTTTCGTTTTCAGCCATGAAGTCACCGACCAGGTTTCAGGCACCGACAGCCTGACGGTGCTGTCGGGCTCAACCGAAATTCCACTCGACACGCCCATGAGCAGTGGCACCGCTGACATCGTCACCACCGACACCGTGCCCGCAGGCCCCGCGATCATTTCCGACTGCCGTTTCGACAGCCTTTCCCTGTCCGACACGACACCCACCGGCGTTCCCGCCCCTGCCGAGGCCTTCTTGGTCGCCGTAGCGGGCACGACGATCGCGCACGCCAGCTACGCATTCCAGCGCGCCTACGATACCGACGCCAGCGTCACGCCGATTTCCGCCGTCAGCTATTCGATACGCGAAACAGAACGCAATGACAACAATGGCAATACCGTGCTGGCACTGTTCCGCAACAATGATGAACTGATCGAGGGTGCCCGCGATCTGTGCGTGCGCTACGGCATCGCGGCCAATTCCAGTAACGAGGCAGTTGGCGAATATGTCGAGGCAGACGAGGTCGAAGACTGGAAGCAGGTCATCGCCGTCCGCGTCGAGCTGCTGCTCGCCAGCGTTGACGACAATGTGGTCGATACCCGCGCCGCGGTACCAACGCTGTGCGACCGCCCCCAGCCCGATGAGGACGAACTGGTGCTCAATCGCCGCATGTACAAGGTCTTCAGCACCACCGTCGGCCTGCGCAATCAGGTACGCCAGCCATGAAACAGCCCATGAATTTTCCCCACCATGCTCCAGATCGCCAGCGCGGTGCGGCACTCATCATCGGCCTGATCATGCTGCTGATCCTGACGCTGCTCGGCGTTACGGCAATTTCCAACGTCACTTTGCAGGAACGGATGTCGGGCAGCCTGATGGACCGCAACCTCGCCTTCCAAGCTGCCGAAATGGCGCTCAGACGCGCGGAAGATCATGTAAATAAAAAGAACAACGCCAACCTCGATGTGGAAACGGGTACAGCCGTCTATGACCTGAACACTGACACGCCTCAGCCTGCCCCCAGCGATATCGACGCCTGGGACGACGGCTATCTGAGCGCACCGGCAATCGACGGTATTTCCAGCGCCCCCCGCTACCGCATCGAACGTCAGATCAAGGTTTCCGACAGCCAGCCCGCGATCTACCGCCTCAGCGCCATCGGCTACGGTAATCGCCCCGGCACCACCGTGGTGCTGCAAACCACTTTCGGCGTTCCCGTCTTCTGACACCCCCACAGACATCAGCCAGCCCATGTTCCAGCAGGAGCTTTCCATGAACACCCCCGCTCAGGCTCTTCCCCGGTTTTCAGTTTTCACCCTGGCCATCCTCGGGCTGGCCGGCACGTTGACGACGGCAACTGCGGCACCACTGGACGTTTCTCAGGTTCCTCCCGCGCTGGGGCAGACGCTGGCACCGAACATTCTCTACATTCAAGATGATTCGGGTTCAATGCAACGAACCTACATGCCGGACAGCAATAGTAGTTCTTCGCTGAAGCGCTATACATCTCATTCATGGAACGGCAGCTATTTCAATCCGGACATAGATTATCTCCCGCCCCTTGATCACAAGGGAGAGAGCCTGGGCAATGCAAGCTTTACCGACGCTTGGGAAAACGGCTACCTGTCGAACCGGAATTCATACAAAAGAAACCTGTCGACCAAGTTCCGTGTCCCGACCAGTGTAAACGGAACGAGTTTCGGCTTTGCTGGAACGGGAACCTGGCCAGAGCAAACCGCGTTCTACCATGAGTTTTCACCACCCCAATCCGGTTGCAGCGGTACAGGCAGCATCACCAACGACAGTTGCTACGTCAAAAGAACCGTCACCACTGCGCAGCGGCAGAATTTTGCCAACTGGTATTCCTATTATCGTTCGAGGGAAATGGCCTCCAAAGCAGGCATCAGTCGTGCCTTTGCTCAGCTCGGTGAAGGTGCCCGCCTCGGTTACGGGCGAATAAACAAAAGCGCTGCTTCAACCATCGACGGAAAGTCCATCACCACGATCATGCGTGGAGTGCGCGAGTTCAGCGATGTCGACAAGGACGGCAACACCACAAACAATCGTAAACAGTTCTTCGACTGGCTATTTGCGCTCAACTCATCCGGCAACACCCCGCTGCGGCGCGCCTTGGATGCGGCCGGGCAATATTACGAAAACGATGCAGCAAACGGCCCCTGGAGCACCACACCGGGCGTTACGGGCGGTAATCTTCTTTCCTGCCGCAAGAGCTTCACCATTCTAATGACAGACGGATATTGGAACGACGCACAAGCAGCAACTTCCGGCGCCCGTGAAAACAATGATGGTGGTGAAGGCAATCCATTCGAAGACGAAGACAGCAACACGCTTGCGGACATAGCGTGGTACTACTGGAGCCGCGACTTGCTGGGTGGCCTCGAAAACAGGGTTCCCCCCACTACTCGCAATCCCGCGACCTGGCAGCACATGGCCACTTACACCATTAGCATGGGTTTCGAGCCGACCGGCGTCAAATCCGATGGCACCACACTGACGAGCAACGTGCGCGACACGGTCTTTGCGGCACTCGGCAATCCATCGGCACCGACTATCACTTGGCCGACACCCGGTGCGAACTCCAGCAACAACATCGCCGACTTGCTGCACGCCGCGGTCAACGGCCGTGGTGATTTCTTCAGCGCCGGCAACCCCGAAGAATTTGCCGCAGCCATGCTCGACACCCTGGCCTCCATTTCCGACCAAGTCGGCGCCATCGCTCCGCTGGGCCAGAGTTCGTCGAGTTCGACAGCAGACACGATGCTGTACCAGGCCAAATTCGACACCAGCGACTGGTCGGGCTGGCTGACCGCCACCGAGTTCGATCCGGTCGCAGGCAATCTCAAAGCGACCACGGCATGGACATCCAGCCTGCCCGGCACGCGCAATATCCTGACCTACAATACCGCAACCAGTAGCGGGGCATCCTTCCAGTGGGCCAACATCAGCGATGCACAGAAAGATCTGCTGGGTAGCAAGCCTGGCCTCGGTGCACAAGGGGTGCTGAACTGGGTGCGTGGCAATCAAAGCCAGGAAGAACCCGGCGGCTCCTTCCGCAAACGCAAGAGCACCGGCCTGATCGGCGACATCGTCAACTCCAAGCCCCTGTACATCGGCGCGCGCAACGACGGCTATGCATGGGCAAGCGGCATCCCGCAGAACCAACGCGCGGCCTACCAGACCCGCCTTACTTCCGATGCCTTCAGAAAGCGCCAGCGCACCGTCTATGTCGGCGCCAATGACGGCATGCTCCATGCCTTCAATACCGGCACCTATGCCGACGACGGTGATGGCGTCTTCGACCCCATCAAGGATTTCAATAACGGCAATGGCGTCGAAACTTTCGCCTATGTGCCCGCCGCCGTCTACGCCAACCTGCCCGCCCTCGCCCACCCCGACTACGTAGACCGCCACCTCTACTTCGTCGATGGCAGCCCGGTCGCCGGCGATGCCTGGATCGGTGGCACCTGGAAGACGGTGCTGGTCGGCTCCACCGGAGCCGGCGGCCGCAGCTATTTCGCCCTGGATATCGAGACCCCCAGCAGCATGAACGCCAGCAAAGTGCTGTGGGAGTTCACCCATGACGAACTCGGCCTAAGCATCGGCCAAGCCACGATCGCCCGTGTTGGCAACGCCGCAAACGGTCGCTGGGTGGCGATTTTTGGCAATGGCTACAACAGCAGTTCCCATCGCGCCCAGTTGTTCATCGTCGACCTGAGCACTGGCGAGCTTATCAAGGCAATCGATACCGGCGTCGGCAACTCCAGCCAATCGAATGGCTTGGCCGCACCGCAGGTGGTGGACGTCGACCTCGACGGCAATGCCGACTTGGTCTATGCCGGCGATTACCGCGGCAATCTCTGGAAGTTCGATCTGAGGGGCGCTACCTCCAGCGCATGGAAAGTGGCCTTCGGCGGCAAGCCGCTGTTCAAGGCCACGGACAGCGCTGGCAACAGCCAGCCCATCACCGTCCAGCCCACGGTACGACGCCACCCGAGCAGAGGTGGTTTGGTGGTCTACTTTGGCACTGGCAAGCTGATGCTGGTGGGGGACCAGGGCGACATGTCCGAACAGGCGCTATATGGCATCTTTGATCTGTGCGGCAGCTCCTTCAGCGATGATTGCGCAAGCGCCAATGTCGACACAGGCGTCACCCGCGCACAGCGCGTGCTTAAATCCGAACTACTGGAACAGGATATCTACGAAGAGGGCAACGCCGAATTCGACGATATATACCAAGACTATCGCCTGATCACGCAGAATGCACTTGACCCCGCTGAACATCGTGGCTTCTTCATCACGCTGACGCCGCCTTCAGGTATTGCCAAG
This sequence comes from Thauera butanivorans, assembly GCF_048398245.1. Taxonomy (NCBI): domain Bacteria; kingdom Pseudomonadati; phylum Pseudomonadota; class Betaproteobacteria; order Rhodocyclales; family Zoogloeaceae; genus Thauera; species Thauera butanivorans. Next base: position 2,140,001 of record NZ_CP183038.1, on the reverse strand, counting down.
GGCGAGCGTGTGACTGGCCCCGCCAGCGTCGCCTTCAGTGACCGGGTGATCTTTACCACGATCCTGCCCAACGACGACCCCTGCGAACAGGGAGCCGACGGCTGGCTCATCGAAATCGACCCCTTTTCAGGGGGGCGCACCGATTATTCGGTGTTCGACATGAACCGCGACGGGCTCTTCAATGGCGGCGACCGCAAGGGCGACACCGTCGTCAGTGGCCAGCGCACCCCGGGCGGCGCCACTCCAGCGATCCTGCATGGGGCCGACAAATCGTACAAGATCGGTACCCAGACCGGCGCCAACCAGAGTATTGCCAACAAGCCCGACCCTAATTTGGTCAACCGTCAGTCTTGGCAGCAAATACAGTAAGGCATAAAACTTAACGAACCGAGATTCGAACCATGAAATACCACTCGCTCCTTCTCGGCGGCCTCACCGCCATCCTGGTCACGATGCCGCACGGCATCCATGCACAACAATCCGACGAAGAGGCCGGGGTACCACCCTTCGAGCACTACACAGTGATCCAGCGCCTTGACCCGGCAAGCGGCGTACTTTTCGCCGACGGCCGCAACTATTACCTGCAACCCGAAACACGAATCTGGATCGGCAGCAAAGAAGCGACGCGAGCCGAGTTGAGCCCCGACATGATTGGCATGAACATCGGGCTCGACGCCTACGAGCACGAAAGCCGCTACCTCATCACGATGCTCCACATCCTGAAGGACGAGAATGAAAGCCCAGCCGCTGACGGGGGGGCAAAATGAAGGCATGGCATGCGGACGGCTTCACCCTGATCGAACTGATGATCGCAGTCGCCATCGTCGGCATCCTGGCCGCAGTGGCCTATCCGAACTACACCAACTACCTGCGCGACTCCCGTCGCGCGGACTGCAAGGCGGTGATGCTCAGCTACGCAAATGCACTTGAGCGACAGTTTTCGGTCAACAGTATTTACCCGGAAAACGCGCTCAACGGCTTCTCTTGCCCGGTCGGCGGAGGCACAGCGACCTATGACTTGGAGTACGAGCAAGAAGATGATGGTGCGAGCTTCAAGCTGACCGCGACACCGGCGGGCACGCAGGCCCATGACCGTTGCGGCACGCTGGAGCTGACCAATACCGGGAAGCGCACCGCCACTGGTACCGGCACCTGCTGGTAAAACAACCGGTAGACAGGGGACACTGTCCTGCCTGCAATAGCCGATTATCGATTCATCAAACCCTGCTCAAGCCCAGGTATCCACCACCCCACCCGCCGCACTGCCCACCGCCGATACCGGCGGCTGTACCGGCGCCGGAATTGCCTGCAACAACTGCAAGGCGCTCTCCGCCTGCATGTCCAGCGCCATCTTCAGCACCTTGACCGAAGCTTCGGCCTGAACCTTGGCGGCCGCATTGGCGCTGGCTGCGGCGGCGATGGAGGAAACGTCCATGATCTGTACTCCAAAACGTTTGTGGTGCCAGCCGGAATGCGGCATGGCGCTCTTCAAGCGATAACGGCCGCAAATGCGGCCGCTTGAGGGTGATCTGCGGGATGTTCCCGCGCCGCCGGAGCTCAGTCGCGGAAGTTGCCGTACTGCAGCGGAAAATCCGTGATCTGCTTCTTGACCAGCGCGATCGCTTCCTGCAGCACATCGCGCTTGGCACCGGACACGCGCACCGCGTCGCCCTGGATCGCGGCCTGCACCTTGAGCTTGCTGTCCTTCAGCAGCTTGACGATCTTCTTGGCCAGGTCCTGGTCGACGCCGACGCAGACCTTCACTTCCTGCTTGACCTTGTTGCCGGAGATCTTCTGCACGTCGCCGTAGTCCAGGCAACGCACGTCGACGTTCTTCTTCGTCATCTCGGGCAGCAGGATGGTCTTGATCTGGTCGAGCTGGAAATCGCTGTCGCCATAGAGGGTCAGCAGCTTGTCGGCCTGCTCGATGTTCGCGCTGGTGCCCTTGAAATCGTGGCGGCCGGCAACCTTGCGGTTGGCCTGCTCGACGGCATTGCGCAGCGAGGGCTGGTCGACCTCGGACATGATGTCGAATGAAGGCATATCGCTTCCCCTCGTCCTGCTCGGTTCAGCCGAAATGGCAGATGTAGTGGTAGGGCTCGCCCGACACTTCGATGTCGAAGCTGGAGTTGGCCGGCACGTCGAAGGATTCGCCCGCGCCGTAGGTCTTCCATTCGTCGCTGCCCTTCAGGCGCACGCGGCAGCTGCCGGCCACGCCTTCCATGATCTCTGGCGCGCCGGTGTTGAAAGTCAGCGCGGCCGGCAGAATGACGCCGACCGACTTCTTCGTGCCGTCGGCGAACTGGATGCCGTGGCTGACGCACTTGCCGTCGAAATAGACGCTGGCCTTGGTGGCGACGGCGACGCCGTCGATCTTTTCAGTGATGCTCATGGTGATGCTTTCCTCATTCGATGCCGAGCAGCTTCTGGATGATGCCCTTGGCGACGAAGCCGACGAAGCCGACGCCGAGGCCGATGAACATCCACATCATGCCGTACTTGCCGGCTTTCGATTCCTTGCCCAGGTTCCAGATGATGAACATCATGTACAGGATCAGCGCCCCGAGGCCGAGCTTGAGCGACCAATCCTCGAACTCGGCCATGGTCAGGCCGAAGATCAGTATGTCGTCCATCATCCGTCTCCCGAATCAACGCGCTCCGAAAACCGGACTCAGCCCTGCCGTCTGGTTTTCGCGTTCGCCGCGATGCGCATGCGCAGCGCGTTGAGGCGGATGAAGCCGTGCGCGTCCTTCTGGTTGTAGGCGCCCTGGTCGTCTTCGAAGGTGGCGATGGTCGGATCGAACAGCGAATCGGTCTTCGAGTCGCGGCCGGTGACGATGACGTTGCCCTTGTACAGCTTGACCCGCACCCAGCCGTTGACCGTCTGCTGGGTCTGGTCGATCAGCGCCTGCATGGCGAGACGCTCGGGGCTCCACCAGTAGCCGTTGTAGATCACGCTGGCGTAGCGCGGCATCAGGTCGTCCTTGAGGTGGGCGACTTCGCGGTCGAGCGTGATCGATTCGATGGCGCGGTGGGCCTTCAGCAGGATGGTGCCGCCCGGGGTTTCGTAGCAGCCGCGGCTCTTCATGCCGACATAGCGGTTTTCCACCAGATCGAGGCGGCCGATGCCGTGCTTGCCGCCCAGTTCGTTGAGCTTGGCGAGCAGTTCGTGCGGCTTCGTGCGGGTGCCGTTGATGGCGACCAGGTCGCCCTTCTCGAACTCCAGGTCGACGTATTCGGCGGCGTCCGGCGCGGCCTCGGGCGACACGGTCCAGCGCCACATCGATTCCTCGGCCTCGGCCGCCGGGTCTTCGAGGTGGCGGCCTTCGTAGGAGATGTGCAGCAGGTTGGCGTCCATCGAGTAGGGCGAACCGCCCTGCTTGTGCTTCATCTCGATCGGGATGCCGTTCTTCTCGGCGTAGGCGAGCAGCTTCTCGCGCGACAGCAGATCCCATTCGCGCCACGGCGCGATGACCTTCACGTTCGGCATCAGCGCGTAGTAGCCCAGCTCGAAGCGGACCTGGTCGTTGCCCTTGCCGGTGGCGCCGTGCGACACCGCATCGGCGCCGGTGGCGCGCGCGATCTCGATCTGGCGCTTGGAGATCAGCGGACGGGCGATCGAGGTGCCGAGCAGGTACTCGCCTTCATAGACGGTGTTGGCGCGGAACATCGGGAAGACGAAGTCGCGCACGAACTCTTCGCGCAGGTCGTCGATGAAGATGTTCTCGGGCTTGATGCCGAACTGCAGCGCCTTGGTGCGCGCGGGCTCGAGCTCCTCGCCCTGGCCGAGGTCGGCGGTGAAGGTGACCACTTCGCACTGGTAGGTGTCCTGCAGCCACTTCAGGATGACCGAAGTGTCCAGCCCGCCCGAGTAGGCGAGCACTGCTTTCTTGACGTCGCTCATGCTGTTTTCCTGTTTCCTGCTGTGTTGCCGGCGCGCACGCCCGTGCGCGCCTCCTTGTTCGTTGCGGCTTACCTGGGCTCCACGCGGCCGAGCATCAGGTACTCCATCAGTGCCTTCTGCGCGTGCAGGCGGTTCTCGGCCTCGTCCCAGACCACCGACTGCGGCCCGTCGATGACTTCGGCGGTGACTTCCTCGCCGCGATGAGCCGGCAGGCAGTGCATGAAGAGCGCATCGCCGGCGGCAACGGACATCATCTCGGCATCGACGCACCAGTCGGCGAAAGCCTTCATGCGCGCTTCGTTCTCGGCCTCGAAGCCCATCGAGGTCCACACGTCGGTGGTGACCAGATGCGCGCCGCGGCAGGCATCCATCGGGTCGGAGAACTGCTCGAAATTGCCGGTGCCGTACAGCCCTGCCCGCTCGGGCTCGACTTCGTAGCCCGGCGGCGTCGATACGTGGACGTTGAAGCCCAGGACCTCGGCAGCCTGCAGCCAGGTGTTGCACATGTTGTTGCTGTCGCCGATCCAGGCCACGGTCTTGCCTGCGATCGAGCCGCGATGCTCGATGTAGGTGAAGATGTCGGCCAGTATCTGGCAGGGATGGTATTCGTTGGTCAGGCCGTTGATGACCGGCACGCGCGAGTTGGCGGCGAAGCGCTCGACCATTTCCTGCTCGAAAGTGCGGATCATCACCAGGTCGCTCATGCGCGAGATGACCTGGGCCGCGTCCTCCACCGATTCGCCGCGGCCGAGTTGCGAGTCGCGCGTGTTGAGGTAGATGGCCGAGCCGCCGAGCTGCTGCACGCCGGCCTCGAAGGACAGGCGGGTGCGGGTGCTGGCCTTCTCGAAGATCATCACCAGCGTGCGGTCGAACATCGGGTGATAAGGCTCGTAGCGCTTGAACTTGTCCTTGATCCACTTCGCCCGCTCGAAGAGGTAGTCGTACTCCTCGCGGGTGAAGTCCTTGAATTGGAGATAGTGCTTGATCGAGGTCATCGGCATTCCTCAGCCGTTCGCAAGAAAGTCGCGAATCATCGGCGCCAGCATCGACACCAGGGCCCTGGCATCCTCGGCGCTGAAGGTCAGCGCCGGCAGCAGGCGCACCACGCGCTCGGCGGTGACGCTGAGCAGCAGGCCTTGTTCGGCTGCGCGCGCCATCAGCGGGCCGCAGGGGCGGTCGAGCTCGACACCGATCATCAGGCCGCGGCCGCGGATGTCGACCACGCCGGCGACGCCGTCCAGCGCTTCGGCCAGGCCCTTGCGGATCTGCTCGCCGATGGCGACGGCCTGCTCCATCAGGCCATCGGCGACGATGGTGTCGAAAGTGGCGAGGCCGGCGGCGCAGGCCAGCGGATTGCCGCCGAAGGTCGAGCCGTGGTTGCCCGGGCCGAACAGCCCCTTGGCGCGGCCGGAGGTCACGCAGGCGCCGATCGGCACGCCGGAGGCCAGCCCCTTCGCCAGGGTCATCACGTCGGGCATGGCGCCGGCATGCTGCCAGCCATACCACTTGCCGGTACGCCCCATGCCGCACTGCACTTCGTCGCAGATCATCAGCCAGCCCTTGTCGTCGCACAGGGCGCGCAGCTCGCGCTGGAAGGTTTCGTCGGCGACATTGACGCCGCCCTCGCCCTGGATCATCTCCAGCATCACGGCAACGACGCTGTTGTCGTGCGCGGCGATCTTGCGGATGGCCTCGATGTCCTTGTAGGGCACGCGGATGAAGCCCTGCACCAGCGGCTCGAAGCCGGCCTGCGTCTTGCGGTTGCCGGTGGCCGACAGCGTGGCCATGGTGCGGCCGTGGAAGGCGTTTTCCATCACGATGATGTGCGGCAGCGCGACGCCCTTCTTGTTGCCGTACATGCGCGCCAGCTTGATCGCCGCCTCGTTGGCCTCGCAGCCCGAGTTGCAGAAGAACACCTCGTCCATGCCCGAAGTCTCGGCGATGCGGTCGGCGAGTTGCTCCTGCAGCGGAATGCGGTACAGGTTGGACGTGTGGATCAGCCTGCCGGCCTGCTCGGCAATCGCCTTGACCAGGCGCGGATGGTTGTGGCCCAGCGTATTGACGGCAATGCCGGACAAGGCATCGAGATAGCGTTTGCCAGTCTCGTCATACATCCAGGCGCCTTCCCCGTGCGTGAATGCAACAGGCAGCCTGGCGTAGGTGTTCATGACATGGGACATCGGAACCTCGATCGGAACGAAGCTGAAAATGCGCACGGCGGCAGGTGCCGCCGTGCAGAAATGAAGCGGAATCTTAAGCCAAAACCGCCGCCCCTGTACAGGCGCCGCCGACAGCGGCCGATATCACGCGGTACGCCGCCGATGGAGACATTCTGCTAGAATGCGCGGCGCTTTGGGCGCCGCCCGCAGGACGGCGCACCGGGCGCACCATCTCTGCCGCCAGGGCGCATACATGACTCACAAGATCGAAAATTTCATCATCGTCGGCATCACCAATGACGGGAAGAAATTCCGCCCGAGCGACTGGGCCGATCGCCTGTGCGGCGTCATGTCGGCCTTCGGCGCCGACAACCGCATGACCTACTCGCCCTATGTCCGCCCCGGTTGCACGCTGAAGGGCGACAAGACCGTACTGGTCGATGCCGGCCTCTACGACGTCGAACCGATGGCGTACAACTTCATGATCAATTTCGCCAGGGACAACGACCTGCAGATCGACTGGGTCGGCGACACGCCGCTTTGAAGGCTGCACCCCCTGAAAATAAAAAGGCGACCCGCGGGTCGCCTTTTGCCTGCTGCGGCCAGGGCCGCAGCGAAGATCATGAACCGGTCAGGCAGCCATCGACTTGATGGCGGCGGACAGGCGGCTCTTGTGGCGAGCGGCCTTGTTCTTGTGGATGATCTTCTTGTCGGCGATGCTGTCGATGGTGCTCATCGAGGTGCGAAAGACCGACTGAGCCGCCGACTTGTCGCCACCCACGATGGCCTTGCGCACGGCCTTGATCGCGGTACGCAGGCGGGAACGAAGACTGGCGTTGTGGGCGCGAGACTTGACTGCCTGGCGGGCGCGCTTGCGAGCTTGTGCCGAGTTGGCCATAAATTTGATTCCGTTGATGAATGGTTCTGGAAAGCCCGCGATTCTATCCGCCAATGGAGCGCAACGCAAGCATGGCCGACAAGCCGGCGCCACCGTTCCGGCTTACAGTTGCCAGGGCACCGGCTATCATGCAGGCCTCGCCCCGCCATGAATCCGTTTTCCAGCCATAGATGAACCTGCTTCGCGCCCTCGCCACCGTCAGCGGCATGACGCTGCTGTCCCGCATCCTCGGCTTCGTGCGCGACCTCGTCATCGCCCGCGCCTTCGGCGCCGGCATGGCCACCGACGCCTTCTTCGTCGCCTTCCGCCTGCCCAACCTGCTGCGGCGGCTGTTCGCCGAAGGCGCATTCTCGCAGGCTTTCGTGCCCATCCTGGCCGAGTACAAGAACCGGCAAAGCCCGGAGGCCACCCACACCCTGGTCAGCCGGGTCGCTACCCTGCTCGGGCTGGCCGTCGCCCTCGTCGCTGCATTGGGCGCGCTGGCCGCGCCGCTGATCATCTACGTTTCGGCACCGGGCTTTTCGGGCGACCCCGGCAAGTTCGAGCTGACGGTCGAACTCACCCGCATCACCTTCCCCTACATCTTCTTCATGTCGCTGGTGGCGCTGGCCGGCGGCGTGCTCAACACCTGGAGCCGCTTCGCGATCCCGGCGTTCACGCCGGTGCTGCTGAACATCGCCTTCATCGGCATGGCGCTGTTCGCCGTTCCGTACTTCGACCCGCCGGTGCTGGCGCTGGCCTGGGCGGTATTCATCGGCGGCCTGCTGCAGCTGGCGCTGCAGATCCGGCCGCTGCGCAAGATCGGCATGCTGCCGCGCTTCGACCTCGATCTGTCGGACCCCGGCGTGCGCCGCATCCTGAAGCTGATGGCGCCGGCCATCCTCGGCGTCTCGGTCAGCCAGATCTCGCTGCTGATCAACACCATCTTCGCCTCCTTCCTCGAAAGCGGCAGCGTGTCCTGGCTGTACTACGCCGACCGCCTGATGGAATTCCCCGCCGGCCTGCTGGGCGTGGCGCTGGGGACGATCCTGCTGCCCAGCCTGTCCAAACTGCACGCCGACGACAAGGCGGGCGAGTTCTCATCGCTGCTCGACTGGGGGCTGCGCCTGACCTTGATGCTGACCCTGCCCGCCGCCCTGGGCCTGGCGCTGCTGGCGGTGCCGCTGGTGGCAACGCTGTTCAACTATGGCGCTTTCGGCGCCGGTGACGTGATGCAGACGCGCAGCGCGCTGGTCGCCTACAGCGTCGGCCTCACCGGCCTGATCCTGGTGAAAGTGCTGGCACCCGGCTTCTACGCCCGCCAGGACATCCGCACGCCGGTCAAGATCGCCATCGTCACGCTGATCGCCACCCAGCTGATGAACCTCGCCTTCATCGTGCCGCTGCGCCATGCCGGGCTGGCGCTGTCGATCGGGCTGGCGTCCTGCCTCAACGCCGGCCTGCTCTACCACGGCCTGCGCAAGCGCGGCGTCTATGTCCCGCAAGCCGGCTGGGGCCTGTTCGCGCTCAAGCTGCTGGCCGCGCTGGCGGCGATGGGCGCGGTACTGTGGTTCGGCATGGGCACGGAAACGCTGTGGGTAGAGATCGGCGGGCTGGAACGCGGCCTGCGTCTGGCGGCCGTGGTGCTTGCCGGCGCCACGGCCTATTTCGCCACGCTGTTCGTACTCGGCTTCCGCCTGCGCGATTTCCGCCGCCGCGGCGCCGTCTGAGAAATGCGCAACAGCGATCGACGAGGCACGCCATGAAGCTCTACTACGCCGACCATTTCGTGCTGCCGCTGCCGGAAGGCCATCGTTTTCCGATGGAGAAGTATTCGCGCCTGCGCACCCGCCTGCTGGCCTGCGACGAATTCGACGAGACCGATTTCGTCGTGCCCGCCGCCGCCAGCGACGAGGAAATCCTGCGTGCGCACGACGCCGGCTATCTGGCGCGCGTCGTCGCCGGCACGCTGGATGCGGCAGAAGTCCGCCGCATCGGCTTTCCGTGGTCGGCGGCGATGGTCGAGCGTTCCCGCCGCTCGGCCGGCGCCACGCTCGCCGCCTGCCGCAGCGCACTGGCGGGCGACGGCGGCAGCGCCTGCGCCGCCAACCTGGCGGGCGGCACTCACCACGCCCACCGCGACTTCGGCTCAGGCTTCTGCGTCTTCAACGACGCCGCCATCGCCGCGCTGGCGATGCGCGCCGAAGGCCGGGTACGGCGCGTGGCGATCATCGACTGCGACGTACATCAGGGCGACGGTAGCGCCGCGATCCTCGCCGGCGAGCCGGAAGTCTTCACCTGCAGCCTGCACGGCGCGAAGAATTTCCCCTTCCGCAAGCAGACCAGCGACCTCGACATCGATCTGCCTGACGACACCGGCGACGCCGCCTACCTGGCGGTACTGGACCAGGCGCTGGCAACGACCTTCGCCCGCGCCCGCCCCGAACTCGTGATCTACCTCGCCGGCGCCGACCCCTATGCCGGCGACCGCCTCGGCCGCCTGGCGCTGAGCATCGACGGCCTGCGGGTGCGTGACGAGCGCGTGCTCGGCGCCTGCCACGGCGCCGGTGTGCCGGTCGCGATCGCGATGGCCGGCGGCTACGCCGAGCCGATCGACGACACCGTCAGCATCCACTTCAACACCGTGACCACCGCCGCCCGCCTGCTGCGCAATGGCCGCTGAACGGCAGCCTGCGCAGGCAAGCGGGATGCTGCTGATCGGCGTCGATTTCACCTCCGCACCACGCCGGGCCAAGCCGATCACTGCCGCTTTCGGCCGCCTCGCGGGCGAGGAGCCCCAACAGAGGAGCGAACCGAGGGTCGAACTGACCGGCCTGGAAGCCTTCGACGACTGGCCCGCTTTCGAAGCCCTGCTCGCCCGTCCCGGCCCCTGGCTCGGCGCCTTCGATTTCCCCTTCGGCCTGCCGCGCGAAGCGGTCGTCGATCTCGGCTGGCCGCAAAGCTGGCCCGAGCTCGTCCGCCACTGCGCCGCCCTCGGCAAAGCCGGCTTCCGCGCCGCGCTCGACGCCTACCGTGAATCGCGCCCCGCCGGCCGCCGCTACGCGCACCGCGCCACCGACCTGCCGGCACGCTCGCATAGCCCGCTGAAGCTGGTGAATCCGCCGGTCGGGCTGATGTTCCTCGAAGGCGCCCCGCGCCTGCTCGCCGCCGGCCTCAGCCTGCCTGGCCTGCACACCGGCGATCCGCAGCGGATCGCGCTGGAAGCCTATCCCGGCCTGCTTGCGCGCAGCATCACCCGCGACTCCTATAAAAGCGACGAAAAGCGCAAGCAGACGACCGAGCGCCGCAACGCCCGCGAGCGCATCCTTGCCGCTCTCGGCACGGGCCACCTGGCAAACGGCCTGCAACTGCAGTTCTCCCCCTCACAGGCCGGCAGCCTGATCGACGACGCCAGCGGCGACCATCTCGATGCGGTACTTGCCCTGATGCAGGCAGCAGCCTGCGCACGCGCCGGCGCTCCCCGTTACGGCCTGCCGGCGCAGACCGATCCGCTCGAAGGCTGGATAGCCGGCACCCCCTATACCGGAAAACATCACATGTAATCCCTTGCAGTATCACATGTGATGCTCTAGAGTATGCCGCATGGAACGCAAGACATCAGCCTACTACCAACGCCTCCATCGCGCCCGTCTGCGTGAGCAAGGCCTGGTGAAGAAGGAGCTCTGGGTACTGCCCGAGCACCTGGAAACGCTGTCCTCGATCGAAAAGAGCATGCGCCAGCCGCGGAGCGCGGCAGGTCTCGTACAACCAGGCCAGGAGAAGGAGAACACGATGACGGAAAAAGCCCTGTGGACGGTCACCGCCCTGCACGACGCGCTGCGGAGCAACCCGCTGGTGGCTTCGGGCACGGCGCGGCTGGAACTGCTGGATGGCGCCGACCCCAGCCTGTTGCTGCAGATGCACGAATACGGCGACCTGCCGGTGTTCCTGGCGGGGGTCGGCGAGCACATCGTCGTCGAATCCCTGCTGTGGCCGGTGGCGCTGGTGCAGGACGTGGCGGTATTCAACGACCAGGTACTGCGCACCCACAAACTCTTCCCGCTGTCGAGCATCAGCATCGAGACCCTGCCCGACGGCGAGGAGGTCTACATCATGTTCGGCACCCTCAGCGCGGCATCGGGCCTGCCCGACGTGGTGCTCGAAATCGAGACCCTGGCCGACAACGTGATCCGCGCCACCGAAGCCTTCGAGCCGCAACTGCGCACGGCAGACTGACGCAGCCAACCGACATTCAGACACCCGGAGAGCAAAGATGAACATGTGGAGCAAGCTGGTGACCGCGCTGCGCGGCGGCGCACACGAATTGGGCGAAGCGGTGGTGGACGGCCAGGCGCTGCGCATTCTCGACCAGGAAATCCGCGACGCGGATGCCGACCTGCGGCGCTCGAAAGAAGCGCTGGCCGAGATCATGGCGAAGCAGAAGCTCGCCGAATCGCGCGTGAAGGAACAACAGGCCAGGATCGACGAATACGAGGACTACGCCATCAAGGCGCTCGAAGCGCAGGACGAGGCGCTGGCGCTGGAAGTCGCAGCCAAGATCGCCACGCTGGAAGCCAGCCGCAACGAGGAAAACGCAGTCGTTGAACAATACACCGCCAGCGTCGCCGACCTGCGCAAGTCCATCGCCCAGGCCGAGAGCCACATCAAGCGCCTGAAACAGCAGGTGGACATGGTGAAGGCGACCGAAAGCGTGCAGCGCGCACAGGCCACCGTGGCCGAACGCTACAGCGGCGCGCAGACACGGGTGCAAACGGCGCTCGATTCGCTCGAACGCATCAAGCAGAAGCAGGCCGAACGCGGCGCGCGGATGCAGGCAGCGTCGGAGCTGGCACAGGAAAGCGGCGAGGATGCGCTCGACGCCAAACTGCGCAGCGCCGGCATCTCCTCCGACACCGGCAGTGCCAACGCGGTGCTGGCACGGCTGAAGGAAAAGCGCGGCGCATGAGCTGTTGAAGACACCAGGCACGAGGGACGACCTTGGAAGCATTCCTGAACATTTCGCTTGCCTTTCCCACCGTGGTGTTCAGCTTCATGCTGGCCGTCATGGTGGTGTACTGGCTGATCGCGCTGCTGGGGCTGGCCGAGATCGAGCTGCTCGACAACCTCGCCCTGCCCGATGGCGACGGACTGCAACTGGAAGGGCTGGCGGGATTGCTGATGCGTCTGGGTCTGGCCGGCATTCCGCTGACCATCATCCTGACGGTGCTGGTGTTCTTCTGCTGGCTCATCAGCTACTACGCAGCCTGGTTGTTGTCTCCCCTGCTCGGCACAAGCGCAATGCGTTACCTGCTGGGCTCAGGCATCGCCGCCGGCGCCTTCCTCGCCGCGGTGCCGCTCACCTCGCTGGTGCTGCGGCCGGTGCGCGCCTTGCTGCGCAAGGCCGCGCCGCCAACCAGCAAAAGCCTGCTCGGCCAGGTCGGCGTGGTGCGCAGTCCCAGCGTGACCGCAGGGCAGGGCTACGCCTGGGTGGAAGACGGCGGCGCCGGCCTGATCCTGCAAGTGCGCAGTGCGACAGCAGAAGCTGAATTCCAGCGGGGTACCCGGGTGATACTGATAGAATACGTCAATGACATGAATCTGTACCGTGTCGTCGGCGAGGACGAATTCAGGGGCTGATGCCAGTCACATGCGACGAAACGTCCGGACTCCATGAACCAAGCAATGAACAAGCAGGGAGCATTTCAATGAATCTGGCACAGGTCATGCCATTCCTGATCGGCGTGGGCACATTCGTACTGGTCGTGATCGGCCTTTTCGCGCTGTTCAAGGCCTTCTACATCAAGGTGCCGCAAGGCACGGCGCTGATCGTCAACGATCTGTCGGCGACACCCAAGGTGCATTTCACCGGCGCGCTGGTCTACCCGGTGATCTACAAGAAGGAGTTCATGCGGATCTCCCTGATCACGCTGGAAGTGGATCGGCGCGGCAAGGACGGCCTGATCTGCCGCGACAACATGCGCGCCGACATCACCGTGGCCTTCTACCTGCGCGTGAATGAAACCCAGGAAGACGTGCTGAAGGTCGCCAAGGCCATCGGCGTGGAGCGCGCATCGGACAAGGCGGCAGTCAACGAACTGTTCAACGCCAAGTTCTCCGAGGCGCTGAAGACGGTCGGCAAGCAGATCGACTTCGTCAAGCTGTTCGAGAACCGCCAGGAATTCCGCGACCGCATCATCGAGGTGATCGGCAACGACCTCAACGGCTACGTCCTCGAGGACGTGGCGATCGACTACCTGGAGCAGACGCCAAAGGCCTCGCTCGACCCGCACAACATTCTCGACGCCGAGGGCATCCGCAAGATCACCGAGCTGACCGCCGCGCAGAACATCATCACCAACGAACTCGAACGCAACGAGGAACTGGCGATCACCAAGAAGAACGTCGAGACGCGCGAAGCCATGCTCGCGCTGGAACGCCAGCAGGCCGACGCCGAAGCGCGGCAGAAGCGCGAAGTGGCGACCGTGCAGGCGCGCGAACAGGCCGAGATCCTGCGCGTGCAGGAAGAAGAACGCCTGAAGGCCGAGCAGGCGCGCATCCAGACCCAGGAACAGATCGACATCCGCGAGGAAAACGCCAACCGCGAAGTCGAGGTCGCCGAACAGAACCGCGAACGCGCCGTCGTCATCGAGAAGGAAAAGGTCGTGCGCGCGCAGCAACTGGAAATCGTCGCCCGCGAACGCGACGTGGAACTCCAGCGCATCGAGAAGGAAAAGGCGCTGGAAGAGCAGCGCACCCACATCGCCAACGTGATCCGCGAACGCATCGCGGTCGAGAAGACCGTGGCAATCGAGGAAGAGCGCATCAAGGAAGTGCGCGAAGTGTCGGAAGCCGAACGCCTCAAGCAGGTGACGGTGCTGGCTGCGCAAGCCCAGGCGGAAGAGGAACTGGTGCGCCAGGTGAAGAAGGCCTCTGCCGACGAGGATTCGGCACGCCACCGCGCAGTGGAACTCACCGTGCTCGCGCAGGCCGAGTTGGAAGCTGCCGCCAAGCAGGCCGAAGCCAAGAAGAAGCTCGCCGAAGGCATCGAAGCCGAGCGCGCTGCACCAGGGCTGGCCGATGCACGCGTGCGCGAAGTGACTGCCGCGGCGATCGAGAAGGAAGGCATGGCCGCAGCGCATGTGACCGCCGAAAAACTGATCGCCGAAGCCAAGGGCGAGCAGGAAAAGGGCCTGGCGCAGGCGCGCGTCACCGAGGCACTGGCCGACGCCAAGGAGAAGGAAGGCCTGGCCGATGCCAAGGTCCTCGAAGAACGCCTGCTTGCCCAGGCGCGGGGCGAGAGCGAGCTCGGCGCAGCCAAGGCCAAGGTCACGCAGCAGGTCGGCGGAGCCGAGGCCGAAGTACTGCGCGAGAAGTTCATCGCCGAAGCCCAGGGCCTGGTGGAGAAATTCGCCGCGCTCGCCAGCCTCAGCGACAACGCCCGCGCCCACGAGGAATTCCGCATGCAGCTCGAGAAGAACTTCGAACAGGCGATCGCCGGCATCGATGCCAGCAAGCACATCGCCCGCGAGCAGGCCGAAGTGCTGTCGTCGGCGCTGTCCAAGGCCAACATCGACATCGTCGGCGGCGAAGGCGCCTTCTTCGACCAGTTCGCCAAAGGCTTGTCGGTCGGCAAGTTCATCGAGGGCGTGGCCGGCAAGAGCCCCATCGTCGACGAGCTGCTGCAGCGCTTCACCAGCGGCGGCAAGGCAGACCTGCCCAGGGCGCTGGACCAGGCCACGGCGCCTGGGCAAGCCGACCGCAATTCGTGACCCGCGGACAGACCCTGATCACACTGTGTCAGCAGTGAAAGTAGGATGGGTAGAGCGCAGCGAAACCCATCAATGGCAAAGGCAGAGTTTTTACCGATGTGATGGGTTTCGCCTTCGGCTCTACCCATCCTACCCCGCCACTCCTGCAAAAGTATTCAGCAGGTAGGTCGCAGACTCCATACACGACACGTCACCCATCTCGCCGACACCCTCTTGCCTACCCCCATATCCGCCTTCAATTCAAGCAAGCCAATTCCCGAAGCGAAGAACGACGATGTCCGACACCCTGCCCTCATCCGACTCCGCCCTCGTCGATCAGGCCGTCGCCAGCGGCGGCGCCTATGAAGTGCTGCGCAAGCGGCTGGCCGAACAAGGTGCCGGCTTGCGCGGCCTGGCGTCGCAGATCAACGCCGGCCGCATCGAGGAATTCGGCAGCAGCGGCATGGCCTTGCTGGGGCGCTTCCGCCTGCGCAGCGAGAACAACTGCGTCGGCCGCGACGTCGTGCAGGTCGGCGACACGCTGCTGTTCGGCTACAACGTGTTCATCGGGCTGAAGCAGGAAACCCGCATCGAAGACGTGTTCTCGCTGTACCGGCTGGAAGAGACCGAGGCCGGCTACGACGTGGTGCCGCTCGACGCGGCGCAGAGTTTTCTCGGCATCACCAGCTTCGTGCAGGACTTCCGCGAGCTGTACACCTACTACAAGGACGCCCGCCTGCTGCAACTGGCGGTGCGCGACGGCAAGCTGCTGGCGAGCTTCCAGATCGGCGCGCGCATCACCGACATCCGCGTGTTCCGCTGGTCGGTGTCGCCCGATGGCCGCGAGGTGCGCTACATCGACAACCGTGGCGAGCGCGACATCGCCCTGCCGGCACCGTTCGACTTCGAATGGATACGCGCCGGGCGCGACAGCGCGGTGCATGGCCGCCACCCGCACCTGAACATCCTCGACACCGTGTTCGTCGAGACCCTGGGCGGCGATCTCACCGTCAAGGTGGAAAACAACACCGAGGACGGCATGGGCATCTACCGCGAAGCGGTGGTGGACAAGACCCAGTCGCTCGACGACGCCACGGTGGAATACGCCCGCGTCGGCAGCCTGATCCTGCTCAAGATCCTGCCGTATCGCGAAGAGCAGTGGCGCTATCTGGTGTTCAACACGCTGACGCAGAAGGTGCAGCGCATCGACGCCATCGGCCTGGCCTGCATCCAGTTGCCGGAAGACCACGGCATCATCTTCCCCGGCGGCTATTACTTGCAGAACGGCGAAAGCAAGGCCTTCGAGCAGCAGATGGAAGGCATGCGCTACCGCCGCAGCATCCGTTCGCCCAACGGCGAAGACGTGCTGTACGTGTTCTACGAGCCGCACAGCGGCCGCATGGCGCTGTTCAACTACAACCTCATCGAGCGGCAGTTGCAGCCACCTCTGATCGGCCACGGCTACGCGCGGCTGGAAGACGGGCGCATGGTGTTGTTCAGCTCCGAATCCGACGAGCCGACACGCATCCATCCGATGCAGGTGTGGCGCACGCCCTTCTTCAGCGAGGAGTTCGCCGCACGCCAGGCGCCCGGCGGCAGCTTTTTCGGCCGCATCGGCAACGCCGAACTGGTGCGCGGCATCTCCGAACTGTTCAGCCTGGTGCGCGAGATCGGCGCCGCGGAAGTGTCGGTGCAGCGCTACCAGCGGCTCATCGACCAGGCGCGGCGGCTGTTCGACCGCTATCACTGGATGGCCGAAGCCTGCGACGGCACGCTGGCCCGGACGCTGCACGAGATCGTCGCCTCGGGCGAAGCGGTGCTCGACGAATTCGAGAAAGTCGAAAGCATCCGCGCCGCCTCGGCGCGCGCAATGGCCGAAGCCGAAACCCGCCACAAGGCCTTGCTGACACAATTGCGCCAGCAGGATTGGAAGCACGTGCAGGACTACGTGCAGGCGCTGCAGCGCATCGCCGCCGAGCGCGGCCACCTGCTCAGCGTGCGCGACCTGCGCTACGTCGACACCGCGCGCATCGACGCGATGGAAAGCGAGCTGCTCGCCAGCCAGGCCAGCGTGGCCGCCGACACCGCCGCGTTCCTGTCCAGCGAGGAAGCGCTGCTGCCCTATGGCGAGCGTCTCACCGAACTCGACCAGCAGGCGCAGAAGGCCGACACCGGCATGCAGCTGGACGAACCGCTGCAGGCCATGCAGGCGATGTCCGGCGAACTCGACATGCTGTCCGAACTGATGGCCACCCTCAAGGTGGATGACGCCACCCAGCGCACCCGTATCGTCGAGGCCATCTCGGCCATCTACGCGCGCCTCAACCAGGCCAAGGCGCGCGCCGAGCAGCGCCGCCGCGGCCTCGGCGCCAGCGAGCGGGTGGCGCAGTTCGGCGCGCAGTTCTCGCTGTTCGGCCAGAGCATCGTCAGCGCCTTGGCGCAGGCGCAGGACCCGGAACGCTGCGACGAACAATTGTCGCGCCTGCTGATCCAGCTCGAAGAGCTGGAAAGCCAGTTCGGCGAGCACGAGGCCTTTCTTGGCGACATCGTCGCCAAGCGCGAAGAACTGCTGGAGAGCTTCGAAAGCCACAAGCAATCCTTGCTGGATGAGCGCCAGCGCAAGGCACAGTCGGTGCAGGACGCCGCCGTGCGCATTGTCGATGGCCTGGGCCGGCGCACCGAGCGGCTGGCGACGCTGGACGAACTGAACGCCTTCTTCGCCGGCGATCCGCTGATCCTCAAGTTGCGCGAACTGGCCGAGCGGCTGCGCGAACTCAAGGACAGCGTCAAGGCCGACGACGTCGAGGCGCGCCTCAAGGGCGTGCGCGACCAGGCGGTACGCTCGCTGCGCGACCGCAGCGAGCTGTTCGAGGGCGGCGGCAACGTGATCCGCCTGGGCCGCCACCGCTTCAGCGTCAACAACCAGGTGCTCGACCTCACGCTGATGCCGCGCGGCGACACGCTGTACCTGCATCTGGTCGGCACCGACTACATGGAAGCGCTGCACGACCCGCAACTGGCCGCGCTGCGGCCGTTCTGGGACGTGTCGCTGGCCTCAGAGTCGCCGCAACTGTACCGCGGCGAATATCTGGCGCTGCAAGTCATCGATGCCGCCGAGCGGCAGGCCGACGGCTGGGACCGCGACCAGTTGCACCGCCTGCTGCTGCAACCCGAGGCGCTCGACCGCGCGCTGCGCGAATTCGCTGCGCCGCGCTACCGCGAAGGCTACGAGCGCGGCATCCACGACCACGACGCCGCGCGCATCCTGCGGGCCTTGGTGCCGATGCGCGAAGCCGCCGGCGTGCTCGCCACGGCACCGGACGCGCGGGCGCTGGCGGTGCTGTTCTGGGGGCAGCGCAACCAGGTGCTCAACCCCGAGGCCAGCGCCGCGCTGGCGCAATGGCCGGCGCGGGCCCGCCATGCAATGGACATGCGGCGGCTGTTCGGCAGCGAAGCTGCCCGCCGCAGCCTGGTGGACGACATGGCCGCGGCGCTGCGGACCTTCATCGAGCAGCACGCGCTCGCCATCGACCCCGCATTGAGTGCGCCGGCAGCCGACTACCTGCTGAGCGAGCTGGGTGATGCGGCTCCGCGTTTCAGCTTCACCGGGCAGGCGCGGCAACTGGTGGAAGCGCTGCAGGCACGGCTGGAGGCCGACGGGCGCTGGAGCGGTCTGCTGCAGGACTGGCGCCACAGCGCCGGCGACGGCCTGCCGCTGGCAGCGCGCTGGCAAAGCGCGCTGCAATGGGCGCAGGCACTGTGTGCCGCGTCCGGCGATGCCAACGCCGGGTTGGCCGCGCTCGGCGACTACGCCAGCGAGGCCGCCGCCTGGCTGGTGGCGGCCGAGGCCGTGCCGCACCGCTTCAGCAGCGTGGCCTTGCGCGCCAGCGTGACCGGCCTGCTCGGCGAGCACCCGCGCATCGTCGATGGCGCACTGGTGCTGGCGGTGGACGACGTGGCACGGCGCGAGCACTGGCACCGCCACGAATTCATGCCGCAGCTGCAACGCTACCAGCAGTTGCGCCACGACATCCTGGTGCGCGAGCGCGAGGCGATGCGGCTGGACGAGTTCAAGCCGCGCCCGCTCAGCAGCTTCGTGCGCAACAAGCTGATCAACGACGTCTATCTGGGCGTGATCGGCGACAACCTCGCCAAACAGATGGGCACCGCCGGCAGCAACAAGCGCAGCGACCTGATGGGCCTGCTGATGATGATCTCGCCACCCGGCTACGGCAAGACCACGCTGATGGAATACGTGGCGCACCGCCTCGGGCTGATCTTCATGAAGATCAACGGCCCGGCGCTGGGCCACGAGGTGCGCTCGCTCGACCCGGCCCAGGCACCCGACGCCACCTCGCGCCAGGAGCTGGAAAAGCTCAACCTGGCGCTGGAAATGGGCAACAACGTGATGCTGTATGTGGACGACATCCAGCACACCCACCCGGAATTCCTGCAGAAGTTCATCTCGCTGTCGGACGGCACGCGCCGCATCGAAGGTGTATGGAAAGGGCGCACGCGCACCTACGACATGCGCGGCAAGAAATTCTGCGTGGTGATGGCCGGCAACCCCTACACCGAATCCGGCGAGGTCTTCAAGATTCCCGACATGCTCGCCAACCGCGCCGACATCTACAACCTCGGCGACGTGCTGGGCGGCATGGAGGAAGTGTTCAAACTCAGCTACATCGAGAACAGCCTCACCAGCAACCCGGTGCTGGCGCCGCTGGCTACGCGCGACCTGAACGATCTCTACCGCATCATCGACAAGCTGCAAGGCAAGGAATTTTCCGCCAACGCGCTCAGCCACGGCTACAGTGCCGCCGAACTGCGCGACATCGAAACCACGCTGCAGCGCATGCTGCAGGTGCGCGAAGTGGTCTATCGCATCAACCAGCAATACATCGCCAGCGCCGCCCAGGCCGAGGCCTACCGCACGGAGCCGCCGTTCAAGCTGCAAGGCTCCTACCGCAACATGAACAAGCTAGCGGAAAAGATCTCGGCGGTAATGAACGACGCCGAGCTCCAGCAATTGCTGGCCGACCACTACGTCGGCGAGGCCCAACTGCTCACCAGCGGGGCGGAGGAAAACCTGCTCAAGCTCGCCGAACTTCGCGGCAGCCTGAGAGGCGACGATGCCGTTCGCTGGGCACAGATCAAGCGTGACTACCTGCGCAACAAGGCCATCGGCGGCAGCGACGCCGACGTCGCCGGCAAGATCGTCGTGCAATTGATGGACCTGGTCGAAGCCACCCGCCACACCGCCGCACTGGCCGAACAGGCGGCCACTCGGCCCGAGGAAGCACTACCCTGGGCGGAAATCCTCGCTGCCCTGCTGCAATCGGCCAAGGCACAGACCCAGCAGGCCCGCCACGTCGCCGCGCTGGCCCGTGCGAGAACCAGCCAGCCGCTACAGACCCTCGCTACCTTGCTCCAGCAATCCCTGGAACCGATCCGGACCCACCTGGACGAAAGCCGCAAGCAGCAGCTCGGCCTTCACCGCGTATTGCTGGAAATCGCCGAACGCCTGCGCGTGGTCGCCGAGGCCGAAGCATCCGGCGCCACCCAAGACAGCGAGCGCAAGCTGCGCTTGCTGGATCGCGCCTTCGCCCGCATGCTCGAAGAAGACACACGCCCTGGAGAGAATGCGGGTTGAGCCGCATCAGCAAGACGATGAAACCCCTGCTTCCCGAATGGCTCCACCCCTGGCTCGAATTCATCACGCTCGGCCTGCAGGTCATGCTGATCCTGCTCGCCGCCTGGGTGCTGAACATGCTGGTCCGGCGCATCGTCCGCCGCCTGAGCGAGCGCTACAACCTGCCTCCCGAGCTGACCCTCATCGTGCGCCGAGGCATCGCATTCATCATCTATGCCGGCGCGCTGCTGACGATCCTGGACCGCTTCGGCGTGTCGGGCACCGTGCTGTGGACCGCCTTCACCGGTTTTGCCGCAGTCGCCGCCGTCGCCTTCTTCGCCGCCTGGAGCGTGCTGTCCAACATCTTCTGCACGCTGCTGATCTTCACCACCCGGCCCTTCCGCCTCCACGATCACATCGA
Organism: Thauera butanivorans; assembly: GCF_048398245.1. Taxonomy (NCBI): domain Bacteria; kingdom Pseudomonadati; phylum Pseudomonadota; class Betaproteobacteria; order Rhodocyclales; family Zoogloeaceae; genus Thauera; species Thauera butanivorans. The sequence goes on along the minus strand of NZ_CP183038.1, from coordinate 2,119,260 downwards.
AGTGATCGAAAACGGCGAGAAGCCCGGACTGAAGGGACAGGTGACCGACATCAACCTGATCTACACCACGCTGCACGAGCGCCTGCCCGACGGCGGCGACACCGTGCTGCACATCCCCAACAGCCTGTTCTTCCAGCGCGCGATCCGCCGCTGGCGCAGCCTGCCGCCGCTTTGAGCCAGACTGTCCGGCGGACGTGATCAAGCCTTGCGCACGAACTCCGACTTCAGCTTCATCGCGCCAATGCCGTCGATCTTGCAGTCGATGTCGTGGTCGCCGTCGATCAGGCGGATGTTCTTGACCTTGGTGCCGACCTTCACCACCAGCGACGAGCCCTTCACCTTCAGGTCCTTGATCACGGTGACGCTGTCGCCGTCCTGCAGCACGTTGCCATTGGCGTCCTTGAACACCTTTTCGGCCTCGCCCGCTTCCTCCGCGGCTTGCGGCCACTCGTGCGCACATTCGGGGCAGACGTAGTTGATGCCGTCCTCGTAGGTGTATTCGGAGCTGCATTCGGGACACTTGGGCAGACTGCTCATGCTTCTTTCCTTTATTCGATCGTGATCCGCATCGACGGCGCCGGCAGGCCCCTGCGCTTGCGCTCGGCCTCGATCAGTTTGGCGATGTCGGTGTTGCGGTTCTGCAGCGCCCAGGCGTCGGCGGACAGGCCGGCGTCGTTCAGCGCGTTCAGGTCGGTCTCCGGCACTGCGAGCAGGCGGCGCACCACGCCGATATGGCCGTTGCGCGCGGCAAGCATCAGCGGCGTGGCACGGTTCGGTGCCCGGGCATTGACGTCCGCGCCGGCGGCGAACAGTGCATCGAGCATGGATTCGCGGCCCTCGAAGGCGGCGTAGTGCAGCGGCGCCCAACCGTCGTGATTCACTTTGGCACCGGCCTTCAGCAGCGCGCGGACGACATCGTCGTAGCCGCCCAGCACCGCCAGCATCAGCGCCGAATCGCCGCTGGGGTTTTGCTGGTCGATCGGCACGCCGCGCTGCAGCAAGGCTTCGACCGTGGCGGCCTGGCCTTCGCGTGCGGCGAGGATCAGCAAGGTGTTGCCGCTGGCATCGACGCTGTTCGGATCGATGCCGCCGTCGATCAGCCTGGCGAGGCCTTTCGCATCGCCCAGCACGGCGGCGTTGCGCGCATCGTCGAAGGTGCCGGCCGCATGCGCGCTCAGGCTGAGGGTGGCGATGGCGGCCGCGGCGAGCAGGCGGCGGACCGAATGCTTGCGATTCTGGCGCAGGGAGGTTTCAGGCTGGTCTTTGTGCATGGTGGAAAAGTCGGAAGAAGTTGTCGGTACAGGCCTGTTCGATGCGGGCCAGCGGTTCGTCGCGCAGGCGGGCGATTTCTTCGGCGACATGCACGACCCAGGCGGGCTCGTTGGTCCTGCCGCGATGCGGCACCGGTGCCAGATAGGGCGCATCGGTCTCGATCAGCAGGCGGTCGAGCGGCACACGGCGGGCGACCTCCTTCAGTTCCCTGGCGTTGCGGAAGGTGACGATGCCGGAGAAGGAAATGTAGAAACCCAGCTCGAGCGCGGCGTCGGCCACGTCCTGGCTTTCGGTGAAGCAGTGCATGACGCCACCGGCCTCGCCGGCCTTTTCCTCGCGCATCAGCCGCAGCGTGTCCTCGGCGGCGCTGCGGGTATGGATGACGAGCGGCTTGCCGGTTTCGCGCGCGGCGCGGATGTGGGTGCGGAAGCGCTCGCGCTGCCATTCGGGCGCGTCCTTCTGCCAGTGGTAGTCCAGGCCGGTCTCGCCGATGGCGACCACCTTGGGATGGTCGGCCAGCGCGACCAGGCGGGCGACGTCTGGCTCATCGCAGTCGGCATTGTCGGGATGCACGCCCACCGAAGCCCACAGGTGTGGATGCCGCTCGGCCAGCGCGCGCACCTGCGGAAAATCCTCGAGCTTGACGCTGATGCACAGCGCGGTGCCGACGTCGTTGGCCGCCATGTTGGCGAGCACTTCGTCCTCGCGGGCGATGAGATCGGGAAAATCGAGATGGCAGTGGGAATCGACGAACATCGGGAAAACCGGAAAGGATGGATCGGGTCGGCAGCGTTCAGATCGTGTGAGTCGGCCGGCTGGAGCCGAGATGGCCGGCGAGAACCTGTTCGATGCGGCCGCGCAGCACCTTGCTGGCGTCGTCATCCGCAAACTGCACGCCGACGCCCTGCGTCTTGCCGCCCTGTGCCCCTTGCGGCGTCACCCAGGCCACCCGCCCTGCCACCGGATGGCGCGTCGGGTCGTCCATCAGTTGCAGCAGCATGAAGATTTCGTCGCCGAGGTTGTAGTGCTTCGGCGTGGGCACGAACAAGCCACCGTTGCTCAGGAAAGGCATGTAGGCCGCATACAGCGCGGATTTCGAGTTGATGTTCAGCGACAGCACGCTGGGGCGCGCCGTCTGCGGTTTGGCGTGGCTGCTCATCCTCTTGCTCCGGGGAAGCTGCGCGCATAGCGCAGCAACATGTCTTCGAGAACCAGGCGCAGGCTCAGGGGGTGGCGCGATACCTTGCGAATCTGCGCGATCTCATTGTAGCAGCCGCTCACCGCGGCCACGCTCGCGCGGCTGGCGAGCGCCGACAACAGCCCTTCCTGGGCCGGGAAGAAGCGGACCCTGCCGCCCAGCCGCAAGGCCGCCAGGTCGCTGACCCAGCGCTGCATCCAGTCGGTGAGCTCGGGCAGGCCGAAACCGGCCGCCAGCGCTTCCTTCGATTTCAGCCAGGCTTCCCACTGGCCGGCGATGCGCAGCGCATCCGCTGCCTGCAGCCCGGAGACGTCGCGCACGAAGCGATCGAGCAAGGCATCGGCGCCGCGCTGCGCCATGCGCTCGGCCGCCAGCGGCATGCCGCCGCCGATCGCCAGCAAGGCCTGCATCGAAGGCGCCGCACCTGCCTTCCACTGCGCCAGCGCCACATCGTCCGGGCGCGAGAACGGCCACTGCTGGCAACGGCTGCGGATCGTCGGCAGCAGGCGGCGCGGCGCCGACGACACCAGCAGGAACACACAGCCTTCGGGCGGCTCTTCCAGCAGCTTCAGCAGGGCGTTGGCGGTGAACACGTTCATCGCCTCGGCGGGATCGAGCACCACCACCCGCCGCGCGCTGTGGTGGCCGGTGACGCTCAGCGCCGACTGCAGGTCGCGGATCTGCTCGATGAGGATCTGCTCGGACTTGGCCTTGCCTTCCTTGGCCGGCGCTGCTTCCGCCCCCTCGCCTTCGGCGCCGTCGGCTGCGGCATCGGCAGCCGGCACCACGTGACGCAGATCGGGGTGGTTGCCCGCCAGCCGCCATTGGCAGGGCTCGCAGCGACCGCAGGCGTGGCCGTCGGCAGCGGGGCTGTCGCACAGCAGCCGCGCCGCCAGCGCCTCGGCCAGTTCGCGCTTGCCGAGGCCGGGCGGGCCGACGAACAGCAGCGCATGCGGCAGGCGCCCGCCGAGCTCGACGAGGCGCGTCCACGCCGGCTGCATCCAGGGGTGGATCATGTCAACAGACTCTCGCGCACGATGCGCTCGATGTCGGCACGGATCAACTCGGGCGCGCGGTCGGCATCGACCACGCGGATGCGCCGCGGCGCCAGCCGTGCGCGTTCGAGATAGGCATCCCGCACACGCTCGAAGAAGTCGCGCCGCTCGCGCTCGAAGCGGTCGGGATCGGCGCCGGTCGACGCGACGCGGGCGGCGGCGGTTTCCGGCGGCAGGTCGAACAGCAGCGTCAGGTCGGGCTGCAGCCGGGGATGGACCCAGGCTTCGAGCGCCTCGAACTTGTCGCGCGCCAGCCCGCGGCCACCGACCTGGTAGGCGAAGGTGGCATCCGAGAAGCGGTCGCACACCACCCAGCGCCCGGCCGCCAGCGCCGGCTCGATGCGGGCGGCGAGATGTTCGCGGCGCGCGGCGAACATCAGCATGGCCTCGGTTTCCAGGTGCATCGGCTCGTGCAGCAGCAGTTCGCGCAGACGCTCGCCGAGCGGCGTGCCGCCGGGTTCGCGCGACTGCTCGACATCGATGCCGCGGGCGCGCAGCAGTTCGACGGTGGCGGCGATCTGGCTGCTCTTGCCCGCGCCATCGATGCCTTCGAAGGTGATGAAGCGCCCGCGCGGCGCTTGTTCGCCGCGGCTCGAGGCCTTCCCGTTCAAGATTTCCTCGTTCAAGGCTTGCTCCCGGACTTGCCGGCGTTGCGGATGAAGCGGTTCACCGCCTGATTGTGCTCGGCCAGCGTGCGCGAGAACTGGCTGCTGCCGTCGCCCCGCGAGACGAAATAGAGGAATTCGCTCTGCTGCGGCCGCACTGCCGCCAGCAGCGCGTCGGGGCCCGGCATCGCGATCGGCGTCGGCGGCAGGCCGCCGCGCGTATAGGTGTTCCAGGGATGGTCGGTTTCGAGATGCCTGCGCCGCAGCCGGCCGTCGTAATCGGCGCCGAGACCGTAGATCACCGTCGGGTCGGTCTGCAGCGGCATGCCGATGCGCAGGCGGTTGGCGAAGACCGAGGCGACCAGGCCGCGATCCTCGGCACGGCCGGTTTCCTTCTCGACGATGGAGGCCAGGATCAGGGCCTCGTAGGGCGTCTTCAGCGGCAGCGCCGGATCGCGCGCGGCCCAGGCCTGGTCGAGCCGCTGCTGCATCGCATGGTAGGCGCGGCGCAGCACGCCGGACGCGTTCGAACGCTTGTCGAACAGATAGGTGTCCGGGAAGAACAGGCCTTCCGGATGCGCCTCGGTGGCACCGATGCGGGCGAGGATTTCCGCGTCGCCGAGGCCCGCGGTATCCGGCTCCAGCTCGGGGTGGCTTTCCAGCACCTTGCGCACCTGGCTGAAGGTCCAGCCCTCCACCAGCAGCACGTCCGCCTGCGACACGTCGCCGTCCGAGAGCTTCAATACCAGTTGCCAGGGCGTGATGCCGGCGTGGACTTCGTAGCTGCCCGCCTTGATCGTGTTGGCACGGCCGCCGATGCGGGCGAGCCAGCTCAGCCACGCCGGGTCGACGTCCACGCCTGCCTCGGCGATGACCTTGGCGGCCTGGCGCATGCCCAGGCCGCGCTGCACGGTGAAGTCCACCACTTCGCTCTTCAGCGCCAGCGGACGATGGGCGAACCATGTGCCGGCGCCCGCCGCGAGGGCGGCCAGCAGTACGAGCAGCAATACGGAACGAAGCAGGAAACGTATCATCGTCGATCGACAAGACCATGGCGGGCGCAGGGGCGACCACCGTTTGGCGGGCGCCTATAATACTGCATCGCGCCGCCGGCCCGCCCGGCGCAGCCCTTCTCCACCCCCAACCCGCTGGAACACACAAGCAAGAACATGACCGCCTGGACCGATTTCCTCGCCCGGCAGGGCGCCGAGCTGGCAGACCACCATCTTCGTTTCGCCGACCCCGCCGCCGAAGCCCGCGCCGTGGCCGAATCCACCGTCGCCGTGCCACTGCTGCATCTCGGCACGGTACGCTCGGTAGGCCCGGATTCCGCCGCCTTCATCCACAACCTGGTCTCCAACGAAGTGCAGAAGATGGCCGCCGACAGCGCGGCCTGGAACAGCTTCAACTCGCCCAAGGGCCGCATGATCGCCAGCTTCCTGATCTGGCCGGAGAGTGACGGCCATTCGATGGTGCTGTCGGCCGAGGTGCTGCCGGCCTTCCTGAAGAAGTTCTCGATGTACGTGCTGCGCAGCAAGGTGAAGCTGTCCGATGCCAGCGAAGCGCTGGTGCTGCTCGGGGTCGGCGGCACCGACGCCGGCGCGGTGCTCGCCCGCGCCGGCGTCGCGGTACCGGACGCGGCGATGAAGCAGGCTGGCGGCGACGAAACCGGCGGCACCAGCGGACCACGCTGCATCCGCCTCGACGAGCGCAACTTCATCGTCGCGGTGGCGGCCGACGCCGCGCCCGCGCTGTTCGACGCGCTGCAGGCAGCCGGCGCCGTCAAGGCCGGCACCGGCGCCTGGCAACTGGCGATGATCCGCGCCGGCATCCCGCTCATCACCCAGCCGACGCAGGAAGAATTCGTCGCCCAGATGCTGAACTACGATCTGATCGGCGGCGTGGACTTCAAGAAGGGCTGTTACCCCGGCCAGGAGATCGTCGCCCGCACGCAATACCTCGGCAAGCTGAAGAAGCGCATGTACCGCGTCGCCGGCCCGTCCGGCACGGCGCTGCCGGCTGCCGGCACCGACGTCTACGCGCCGGCCTTCGGCGAGCAGTCCGCCGGCAAGATCGTCAATGCCGCAGCGACGGCCGACGGCGGCTTCGAGGCGCTCGCGGTGCTGCAGACCAGCAGCGCCGAAGCGGGCGAACTCCACCTCGGCAGCGTCGATGGTCCGCGCCTGGCCTTGCTCGACCTGCCCTACGCGCTCGCTTGAGCGGCTCGCGCCAGGTCCGCCCGCAGCACTCCGGCGCCTCCGAGATGAGCACATCGCCCGCCATGCCTGCCGACGGCGGCTCCGGGAACATCGCACCCGCAGCCGCCTCGTCCCGGACCGGCATGTTCACGGCCGCCGTGCATCTTTATCTGTACTACAAGCTCAGGCCCGATGCCGGGGTCCACGTCGCACGGAGCCGTGTGCGCGCGATGCAGGCCGGGCTGGCACGGCACACCGGCATCCAGGGGCGGCTGATGCGGCGTGCAGACGACCCGCTGACCTGGATGGAAGTCTACGAAGGCGTCGCCGACCGCGCCGCCTTCATGCAGGCGCTGGACGCCGCCGCGCTTGCCCACGGCCTGGCCGATCTGCTCGAAGCCGGCGGCACACGCCACGTCGAATGCTTCACCGAGGAAGCCTGAACCCATGTGCCTGATCGTCTTCGCCTGGCAGCGCCATCCCGACTATCCGCTGGTGGTCGCCGCCAACCGCGACGAATACCTCGCCCGCCCGGCCGTCCCCGCGCACTGGTGGACCGACGCTCCCGAGCTGCTCGCCGGCCGCGACCTGGAAGCCGGCGGCACCTGGATGGGGTTGAGCCGCAGCGGCCGCTTCGCCGCGCTGACCAATTACCGCGACCCCAGCCGCCACATCGAAGGCGCACCGTCGCGCGGCGCACTGGTCCGCAACGCGCTCGAATCCACCGACGATGCCGAGACCACGCTGAAACGCCTCGCCGGCGAGAGTGCGGCCTACGCCGCCTTCAACCTGCTGGTCGGCGACGGCCGCAGTCTCGGCGTGCTGGAAAGCGCCACCGGCGCGGTCAGGATGCTGGCACCCGGCATCTACGGCCTGTCGAACCACCTGCTCGACACGCCCTGGCCCAAGCTGCTGAAGCTGCGCGAAGGCCTCGCCGCGCTGCTGCCGAAGCTGCCGGACGACGATGCCTTGCTGGCCTTGCTGCGCGACAGCACGCCGGCCCCCGACCCCCATCTGCCGGAAACCGGCGTCAGCCTGGAATGGGAACGCTGGCTGTCGCCCGCCTTCATCCGCGCACCGGGCTACGGCACACGCTGCTCGAGCCTGCTGACGGTCGACCGCCAGGGCGGCACCCGCCTGCGCGAATGGACCTGGGACACGCACGGTGACCTGCACGGCGACGTCACCCATCGCTTCACTGTGCAACAGCCGGCCGGCGACCCGCAGCCTGTGTCCTGACTTTCACCTCTCCTCGCCCGGAGGGTCTGCCCGCTAGCCCGTGCTGCCGGCTCGATGGGCCGGCATCCGGTCGAGCCGCGCCAGCACGCGCTGGGCGATGTTGCCGATGTCGAAGCTGTGCATCGCGTCCAGCGCGGTGCTGCGTGCCAGGATCTGGCTGCGCGACGGCGGGAAGGCGGTATCGGCGACCGCGAAACTGATGCGGTTGTCGCCCTCTTCCGCCGGAATCGACAGCACGCGGCCGTCGAAGGCCTGGCGCAGCCGCGAAGCGTAGATCGGGTAGCGGCTGTCTCCCGCCCAGTGGTTGATCGCCAGCACCCCGCCGGGCGCCAGCGCACGGCGGCAATCGGCATAGAAGGCGGCGCTGCCCAGGCGCTCGGGCATGCCGGCGGCATTGAAGCCGTCGACCAGCAGCACGTCTGGCCCATCGTCGCCATCGCCGCAATCGCGCACATGGTCGACACCGTCGGCGCAGATCACGCGGAAGCGCTCGTCGTCGGGCGGAATGCCGAAGCGCTCGCGCAGCGCGATCACCTCGGGATTGATTTCCACCGCGGTGAAACGGACTTCCGGCATCGCATGCAGGCAGTACTTGGCCAGCGAACCGCCGCCGAGGCCGATCATCAGGATGTGGCGAGGCTGCGGCCTGAACAGCAGGAAGCCCATCATCGCCCGCGTGTAGTCCAGCGCCAGCAGATGCGGCCAGGTGATCGACATCATGCTCTGCACCGTCAGGCCGTCGAACTGCAGCGAGCGCAGGTCGCCGAAGTCGGACACGCAGGGGTTGTCGTGCTGCTGCCCGCTCATCCCGTGCCGTCCCGCCGCTCCGCGAGCGTGCGCCGCATCGCCCGGTGCGGGATGCCGGCTTCGATGAAGACTTCGCCGTACTCCTCGAAACCATGCCGGCGGTAGAAATCCAGCGCCTGCACCTGGGCGTTGAGCAGCGCCTGCGCCATACCGCCCGCGCCGGCTTCCGCCACCAGCGCTTCGAGTACCGCCCCGCCCACGCCGCATCCGCGCCAGGCAGCGTCCACCGCCATGCGGCCGATGTGGCCGTCCGGCAGCAGCCGGCCGGTGGCGACCACGCCGCCGCCGGCATCGGTGGCGATGGCGTGGCGGCTTTGCGGATCGAACTCGTCCAGCTCGATTTCGGCCGGCACGCCCTGCTCGACGACGAACACCCGCATGCGCAGCGGCACCACGCGCGCCTGCGCGGCCGGCCAGTCGACGATGTCGATACGGATGTCCTCGGCCCTGCCCCCAAGCTCCCCATCCTTCATTCGCAGATCTCCACGCACGTTCCGGCCTGCACCAGCTCGAACAGTTCGATGATGTCGCGGTTGCGCATGCGCACGCAGCCGTGCGACAGCGGCACGCCCATCGGCTGGTCGTCGCCGGTGCCGTGGATGTAGATGTAGCGCCGCATCGAATCGACGCGGCCGAGGCGGTTGCGCCCCGGCTCCTCGCCGCACAGCCACAGGATGCGGCTGAGAATCCAGTCGCGCCCCGGATGCGCGGCGGCGAATTCCGGCGTCCAGCATTCGCCGGTCGGCCGGCGGCCGCGGAACACCGCGCCACAGGGCGCGCCGGCGCCGATGCGGGCGCGGATGCGGTGGCGGCCGCGCGGCGTGCGATGGCTACCGGTTTCCTCGCCGGCGCCGTTCAGCGCGGTCGACACCGGATAGCGGCGGATGCAGGCACCGTCGTCGCCGAAAAGCGCCAGGCACTGGCGGCCGATGTCGATGCGGACGTGCATTCAGGCCACCAGCGTCCTGCTGCGGCGCGCGGCGAAGAAATCGGACAGCATGCGCCCGCAGTCTTCGCCGAGCACGCCGCCTTCGATCGCGGCATGGTGGTTCAGGCGCGGCTCGGCGAACAGGTCGAGCACGCTGCCGGCGACGCCGGTCTTGGGGTCGCGGGCGCCGAACACCACCCGCGCGATGCGCGCATGCATGATCGCCCCCGAGCACATCGCGCAGGGTTCCAGCGTCACGAACAGCTCGCAGCCCGGCAGACGGTAGTTGCCCAGCCGCGCGGCGGCGTCGCGCAGGGCCATGATCTCGGCGTGAGCGGTGGGGTCGTGGCGGCCGATCGGCTGGTTGAAACCGCGCCCGACGATCTCACCGTCCAGCACCACGACCGCGCCGACCGGTACTTCGCCGCAGGCGCCGGCCTGGCGGGCCTCGTCCATCGCGGCACGCATGTAGTCTTCGTCGTTCATCCGGATACCTGTCTTTCGATACCGTGGATTCTAGCGGACGGCGCCTTCCCCGGCGCCAGCCGCTGGCGACTGGCGCTGAAAATGGAACAGTCAATCAACAATCACGCTGTTTATCCCGGCGTGCCACATGCTTAAGATGGTCCGTGCCATCAAGGCCGCCGGCCTCGCCATTTGCACCCCACTCCACTCATCTGCGCGACATCAACACGCCATGCCCCCGTCCTCCGCTCCCGGGCTGCCCAGCCTCTTCGTCTCGCACGGTTCCCCGCTGTTCGCGCTCGAACCCGGCATCGCCGGCAGCGAACTGCACGCGCTGGCCGCGCGCCTGCCACGCCCCGAAGCCATCATCATCGCCTCGCCGCACTGGATGGCGCCACGCCTGTCGGTGACATCCGGCTCGCACCCGGAAACGATCCACGATTTCGGCGGCTTTCCTCAGCCGCTGTATGAGCTGGCCTACCCTGCTCCGGGCTCGCCTGCCTGGGCGCAGCGCGCGCTGGACGCCTTCGCCGCCGCCGGCATCTCCGCCCAGGCCGATCCCCGGCGCGGGCTCGACCATGGCGCCTGGGTGCCGCTGATGCACATGTATCCGGCTGCCGACATTCCGGTCGTGCAGGTTTCGCTGCATCCGCATTTCGGCCCTGCGCATTACCTGCAGCTCGGCCGCGCGCTGGCGCCGCTGCGTGAACAGGGGGCGCTGATCGTCGGTTCCGGCAGCCTGACGCACAACCTGTACGAACTTCGCCGCGAATCCGCGCCGGTGCGCGATTACGTGCGTGACTTCGCCGAATGGATCGCCGCCACGCTGGCCAGCGGCGACGCCACCGCGATGCTGGACTACCGCGCCCGCGCGCCCCATGCCGAACACGCTCATCCGACCGACGAGCACCTGCTGCCGCTACTGTTCGCGCTGGGAGCCGCGGGCGAGGCCTGGCAGGCACAGCGCATCGCCGGCGACGACGTGCGCTACGGAACACTGGCGATGGACGGCTACGTATTCAGCGGCCATGCCTAGCCGCCGCCGTGCTGGAAGGGAAACAGCAGCGGCAGCAGGCCGATGCAGACCAGCATCACCAGCGCGGTGAACGGCACGCCGACGCGCACGAAATCGCCGAAGCGGTAGTTGCCCGGCCCCAGCACGAGCGTATTGACCGGCGAGGACACCGGGGTCATGAAGGCCGCCGAGGCCGCCAGCGCGACCGTCATCGCGAACGGATAAGGCGACATGCCGAGCTGGGCGGCCAGCCCGATGCCGATCGGCGCCATCAATACCGCGGTCGCAGTGTTCGACACGAACAGCCCGACCACCGCGGTCAGGGCGAACAGCGCCGCCATCACCATCCGCGGCGAAGCTTCTCCGGTCAGCGACAGCATGCCGCCGACGAGCAGCTCGATGCCGCCGGTCTTCTGCAGCGCCGTGGCGAAGGGCAGCATGCCGACGATCAGGATCAGGCTCTGCCAGTGGATGCTGCGGTAGGCGCTGTCCATGTCGATGCAGCGCAGCGCGCCCATCAGCACGCAGCCGAGCAGCGCCGCGATGACGTTGGGCACTGCGCCGCTGATCATCAAGGCCACGGTGATCGCCAGGCAGGCCAGCGCGTGCGGCGCCTTGCGCGCCGCGGGGGCGGCTTCGTCGATCTCCGCCGGCAGCGTCAGCACGAGGAAGTCGTGCGCCAGGGTGTGCAGCAGGCGGATGGATTTCCAGGTGCCGGCGACCAGCAGGGTGTCGCCCATCTTCAGCTTTTCGTCGAGCAGCCTGTCGACCAGCGACTGGCCGCCGCGCCGCAGGCCCATGACGTTGATTCCCCGCCGGGTGCGCATGCGCAGTTCGAGAATGGACTTGCCGATCAGATTCGAGCCGGGCGGAATCAGCACTTCGGCGAGCCCAAGCTCGCGCGACAGGTCGGCGAAGTAATCGTCGCGGAAAGCCTTGTCATGGAGCTTCATTTCATCGGCGAAACGCACGATCTCATCTTCGCCCCGGCCGAAATCGACCAGGATGATGTCGCCCGCGCGGATTTCCCGGTTGGCCGCGGTGGTCAGCATCGTCCGGCCGAACTGGCGGATCCGCTCGATGGCGATGATGTTGGCGCCGTAGCGCGCCCGCAACTGCAGTTCCCCCAGCGTGCGGCCGGTCATCGGTGAACCGCTCGCCACCATCATGCGGCGCGTGCGGCCGAGCAGGCGATAGTCCTCGGCAAGCTCGCGCAGGCGCCGGCGGCGGCTCCGCACCTGGGTCTGCGGCGATGCCGGCCCGCCCAGCCAGTTGCGCACGAGGAGCATGTAGGCCACGCCCATGCCGAGCACCACGAGCCCCATCGGCGTGAAGTCGAAGAAGCCGAAACCGGCCTCGCCGACACGATTCAGTTCCGCATTCACCACCAGGTTGGGCGGCGTGCCGACCAGCGTCAGCATCCCGCTCATCAGTGCGGCGAAGGCCAGCGGCATCATCAGCCGCCGCGGCTCGGCGCCGATGCGCGCAGCGATGCTCAGCGTGACCGGGATGAAGATCGCCACCACGCCGGTCGAGCTCATCACCGAGCCGAGCAGCGCCACCGCCAGCATCAGCAGCACCAGCAGGCGGGTCTCGTTGCTGCCGGCGCACTCGACCAGCCAGTCGCCGACGCGGAAGGCCACGCCGGTGCGGACCAGGCCCTCGCCGATGACGAAGAAGGCCGCGATGAGGATCACGCTCGGCTCGCTGAAGCCGGCCAGCGCCTCGCCCACGCTCAGGGTTCCACTCAACACCAGGGCGAGCATGGCGCACACCGCCACCACGTCCATGCGCGGCCGGTTCGCGACGAAGCAGCCGACACACAGGGCGAGCAGCCCGAACACCCACAGCATTTCAGGATTCATGGTCATCGATCGAATGGCAGGAACGGCGGACGGCAGGGCATGGCAACTCCTTTCCGCGGGCGTGAAGCATAAGCGAGAACCACGACGGGCCGCGCACCGGCTCACCATGCAGGCTAGAATCGAACCCGACGCAGGCTCATGCCCGCCGCAAAGCCGCCAGGACGGCGGGCGGAAGCCTGAGCCCGGTATCACACATCAGACAAGAACAGGTAGCCACGCGATGGAAGCATTCGAACGACAGATCAGGGCCTTTGCCGCCGACATGGACCACGAATTGAAGGCGGGCAACCTCAGCTTTCCCACGGTGTTCGACCTTTCCCTGCGCATCAAGAAGATCGCCGACGATCCGAACTCCTCGCTCGAGAACATCGCCGAACTGGTACGCGCCGAACCCCTTCTCAGCGCGAAAGTCCTGCGCATGGCGAACTCCCTTCTGCTGAACCCCTACCAGAAGGAAATCACCAGCGTCGCCAGCGCAATCTCGCGCATCGGCCTGTCCACGCTGCGCTGTCTTGCCTACGCGGTCGCCGCCGACCAGTTGGCGCGCGACCATCGCTCGCCCCGGATGCGCCTGATCGCCTCGGGCCTGTGGGTGCATTCGATCGACGTCGCCTCGTGGGCCTATGCCTTCTCGCGCCACCTGTCGCAGGGCAACGCCGACACCGCACTGCTGGCCGGGCTGATGGTCAATATCGGCCAGTTCTACCTGCTGGCCAAGGCGGCGGACTACCCGGCGCTCGAGAACGACACTGCACGCTTCGCCGAATTCGTCATGCTGTGGGACGAGCCGATCAAGCGCGCAGTGCTCGAGGCCTTCGAGCTTCCGGGCGACATCGTCCAGGCGGTGGACCTGAATGCCGAGGGCCCGACCGAGTGGCCGCCGCGCACGCTGGACGATGTCGTTTTCCTGGCCACGCTGGCGGCGCAGACACCCGATCCCTTCGCCGACCTGCTCGGCATGCGGCGCAGACCCGAACTGCTCGACGCCAGCCTGGGCAACGACGGCCTGCGCGAACTCGATTCGATGATCGAAGCAGCAAACGCGACACGCAAGGACATGCTCGCAGCGGTCAGCGGCTGACGCCACGCCAGCGCCATCGCTCCCGGCTGGCTCCCCTCCGCGCCAGCCTGTCCCTGCAGGCTCTCTTACCCGGCCCGCAGCGCGGCGGCGACTGCGCCGGCCGCGGCCCGGACCGCGTCGTTCGCTTGCGGAAAGAGTTTCCCCAGCGTGATGAAACCGTGGACCATGCCATCCACCTGCAGGTAGTCCACCTCGCAGCCTTCCTCGCGCAGGCGGCCGGCGAAAGCGGCGCAGTCGTCGACCAGGGGGTCGAACTCCGCCGCGATCAGCATCACCGGCGGCAGCCCGGCAAGCGAGGCGGCGCGCATCGGCGAGGCACGCCAGTCCTCGGTATTGCCATCGGGCAGATAGTGCTCGAAGAACCATTGCAAGGTGCCGAAATCGAGAAAATAGCCTTCGCCATAGTTCTGCCGCGAAAGCCGTTTACTGAGGATTTCGGTGGATGGATAGATCAGCAGCAGGAAGCGCGGCCCGATCCCGGCGTCGCGCAGTGACAGCGCGGTGACGATCGAGAGGTTGCCGCCCGCGCTGTCGCCTCCCAGGGCGATGCGCCCGGCATCGATACCCAGCAGACCGGCATGCTGCACTGCCCAGTCGAAAGCCAGCGCGGCATCTTCGAGCGCAGCCGGAAAAGGATGCTCGGGCGCCAGCCGGTATTCGACCGACAGCACCGCGCAGCCCGAGACATTCGCGAATTGGCGGCACAGCACGTCATAGCTCGCGACGTCGCCGACGCACCAGCCGCCGCCGTGGAAATAGATCAGCAGCGGCAGCACGTCCCGCGGCGAGCTGGACAGCGGGCGATACAGCCGCGACAGCAAGGCGCTGCCGTCGGCACGCGCCATCGGCACTTCGGTGGTCGACGCCACGGCCGGCGCTTCCGGCCGGAAGGCGAACTGCAGCTTCTGGAAGGAGTGCCTGGCCTGGGCGGGCGACAGCTCGTGGAATTTCGGCGCGCCGACACGATAGGCCATGTCGAGCAGGGAACGGGCCTCGGGACTCAGGGGCATGGTGTTCTACATGGCGCGGCGAGTGCGCCGTCAGCGGATTCGGGGCCGCAATTCTAGCTGCTCGCTCCGTTCAGCGGCACATGCGCGCATTACCGCACGCCATGTGTTGGCCGAACGAAGCGTAAAATACTTCATCATCCACTGGAGATCGCCGCATGACGAAAGACCATGACAACGCAGCCTTCCGCGACCCCGGCCCGGACAGCGATCAGCCACAACTCCAGGCCGAACCGAAAGTGAAATCGAAGCCGAAATCCGCTCCGCAGTCGCGATCGGCATCCGGATCCCGGGCGAAACGCAGCACCCGCAGCGGAGACATCGCTCCGGATCTGAGCCCGGAAGGCATCGAGAACTTCGAAGTCGACCAGGCCGTGGCAGGCGCGCAGGATTCCAAGCTGGTCGCGCTCACCGACATCCTGCAGCGCGAAACCCGCGCCGCTCCCGCCAGAGCCGCGCAGGCACTCGAAGCGATCCTCGCCGGCGCCTCGCCCGACGACGTCCATATGCTGCGCCGCGCGCTGATGAAGACCGATGCGAAGCTCGGCAATGGCGACCTGCATCCCGACGACGAGCTTGCCGAGGACTGGCGCAGCGGGGGCTATCCCTACCGCAATCTGATGTCGCGCAAGGCCTACGAAAAGCAGAAGTACCGCCTCCAGGTGGAGCTGCTGAAGCTGCAGGCCTGGGTCAAGGAAACCGGCCAGCGCGTCGTGATCCTGTTCGAGGGCCGCGACGCCGCCGGCAAGGGCGGCACCATCAAGCGCTTCATGGAGCACCTCAACCCTCGCGGCGCGCACGTCGTCGCACTGGAAAAGCCGACCGAAACCGAGCGTGGCCAGTGGTACTTCCAGCGCTACATCCAGCACCTGCCCACGGCGGGTGAAATCGCGCTGTTCGACCGCTCGTGGTACAACCGCGCCGGCGTCGAGCGCGTGATGGGCTTCTGTACGCCCGACGAGTACAACGAGTTCATGCGCCAGGTGCCGGAGTTCGAGCGCAACCTGGTGCGCAGCGGCATCCACCTGATCAAGTTCTGGTTCTCGGTCAGCCGCGAGGAGCAGCGCCGCCGCTTCAGGGAGCGCGAAAACCATCCGCTGAAGCAGTGGAAACTGTCGCCGATCGACCTCGCCTCGCTCGACAAGTGGGACGACTACACCAAGGCCAAGGAAGCGATGTTCTTCTACACCGACACCGCCGATGCGCCATGGACGGTGGTGAAGTCCGACTGCAAGAAGCGCGCGCGCCTCAACGCGCTGCGCTACGTGCTGCACAAGATGCCTTACGCCAACAAGGACATCAGCCTCATCAAGCCGCTCGACCCGCTGCTGGTCGGCCGCGCCAACGTGGTGTACGAGCGCGGCGAGAAGGAAGGCGTGCCGTTGCTGTAGGCGCCGGATTGCCGGACGCAAGCGGGCGGGAACGGGTTTCCCCGCTCCCGCCCGCCGCATGGCGCCTGCCGCGGTTTCAGCCGCCGGAGCAGCCGCAGCCGTTGCCGCCGCCGCAGCTTCCCGCACCCGCCACAGCGGCCGGCGCAGCTTCGGCGGCCGCGCCGAGCTGGATGCGGAAATCGATCACGATGTTGCCCGGCTCGCGGGCGACGTAGTCGATCGCCACCTGGTTGCCATAGCGCTGCTGGATCTGGTTGAGCAGCGGCAGCGGGTCGTGGTCGTTCACGAAGCGCATCGTCTCACCATCCTCCAACGACTCGAGGGCACCGAAGATGGCGGCATGGCGAAAGCGTTTGGCGACGCCACGGGCGTCGAAAGGGTGGACGGCATTGTCGAACATGGCAGAGGTTCCTTCGATTCGGATTCCGGACTTTGGCTTCGCTTGCGGCCGGTCACGCAGTGACGCGAATGCTAAGGGACAGCTCCGGCCGGAAACCTTGAGGCAGAACAAGAAATCGATCCGCATCCGCCATGCGCCGCAGCCGTAACTCCCTGGCAGCAGACCTGCTAAAGTTCCATCGGATAAATCAGACAAGCCCGAAGTGGGCCACCCCAGGAGATTCTTCCATGCTCGCTCGACTCACCCGCCGCGCTCCCACCATCCTGATCCTCAGTGCCAGCCTCGCCCTGGGCGGCTGCGGCTACAACGATTTCCAGCGCCTGGACGAACAGACCAAGTCGGCCTGGGCCGAAGTCCTGAACCAGTACCAGCGCCGCGCCGACCTGATTCCCAACCTGGTCGAGACGGTCAAGGGCGAAGCCAGCTTCGAGCAGGAAACCCTCAGCCGCGTCATCGAGGCGCGTTCGCGTGCCACCGCCATCCAGGTCACGCCCGAGATGATGAACGACCCGCAGGCGATGGAACGCTTCCAGCAGGCCCAGGGCCAGCTCGGCAGCGCCCTGTCGCGGCTGCTCGCGGTATCGGAGAACTACCCCAGCCTGAAAGCCAACCAGGGCTTCCAGGACTTGCGCGTGCAGCTCGAAGGCACGGAAAACCGCGTCACCGTCGCGCGCAACAAGTACATCGACGCCGTGCAGCAGTACAACGTGCTGGCACGCAGCTTCCCGACCAACCTGACGGCGATGATCTTCAGCTATTCGCCCAAGGCCAGCTTCAGCGTCGCCAACGAAGCCGAAATCTCCAGCCCGCCGACAGTCGATTTCGGCAGTTCCGGCCAAGGCAGCAAGTGACGGCCGGATGGCGACCATGACGAGGCAACGATGACAACGGGCGCCCGGCAGCCCGGCCTGCCCATGCGCTTCCCGGCAGCCCGGCCTGCCGCGCCCGGCTGGCGGCCTCTTGTCTACCTGCTGCTTCTTGCCCTGCTGGTCCTGGCCTGGCCTGGCGCCGTTCAGGCGCAGCAACTGCAGCCGGTACCGGAACTCACCGCCCGTGTCATCGACCGCAGCGGAACGCTCGACAGTGCGCAGCAACAGGCGCTGGAACAGAAGCTCGCCCGCTTCGAGGCCGAGCGCGGCAGCCAGATCGTCGTCCTGCTCGTGCCCACCACGGCGCCGGAGGACATCGCCGCCTATGCCTGGCGCGTCGCCGACACCTGGAAGATCGGCCGCCGCGAGGTCGGCGACGGCATCCTGCTGGTGGTGGCCAGGAACGATCGCCGCGTGCGGATCGAAGTCGCGCGTGCGCTCGAAGGCGCGGTACCCGATCTCGCCGCCCATCAGATCATCGACCGGCTGATCACCCCCGCCTTCCGCCAGGGCGATTTCGCCAGCGGCATCGATGCCGGCGTCGACGGGCTGATGGCGCGGATTCGCGGCGAAGACCTGCCCCTCCCCGCTCCCGCCGGACGCGGCAACGATGCGCCGGCGCTGGAAGATCTCGCCGTCCTGCTGTTCATCGCCGTGCCGCTGGCAGGCTCGTTCCTGACCGGCATGTTCGGCCGCAAGCTCGGCGCGGTGGCGACCGGCGGCGTGACCGGCTTCGTCGTCAAGCTGCTCACCGGCAGCCTGGCGATCGGCATCCTTGGCGGCATCGCGGCGCTGGTGTTCGTGATCGTGCTCGGCATCGGCGGGGGGGGCCGGGGCGGCGGCGGCTTCCACCGCGGCGGCGGGCCGATCATCTGGGGTGGCGGCAGCCGCGGCCGGGGCGGCGGTTTCGGCGGAGGCTTCGGCTCGGGCGGCGGCGGCAGCTTCGGCGGCGGCGGCGCCTCGGGGAGGTGGTGAATGAACAGGCTCACGCGACTCCTTCGCCACCTGTGGCTGGACGCCGACGACGCCCAGCGCGCCATCGGCGGCGATGCGCTCGCCCGGCTCGAGGCCCGCATCACCGAAAGCGAATCCGCACATACCGGGCAGATCTGCCTGTGCATCGAAGCCAGCCTGCCGCTGCGCTACCTGTGGCGAACGGTCCGGCATGGCGAACCGATCGGCGAAGTGCTGCGCGATCGTGCCCTGACCACCTTCGGCAAGCAGCGAGTCTGGGATACCGAGCACGACAACGGTGTGCTGATCTACCTGTCGCTCGCCGAGCACCACCTCGAAATCCTTGCCGACCGTGGGCTTGCGCGCCATGTCCCGGACACGGACTGGCAGGCCGTGATCCAGGAATGCAGCACGAGTCTGCGCGCCGGACGCCTGGAAGAAGGGCTCACCCACGCGTTGGAGGGCGTCCACGCCCGGCTCGCGCGACACTTCCCGGCGGCAGGCGGTGATCATGCCTCCAGGGAGAACTCGCTCCCCGATCACCCGGTTCTGCGCTGAATCCTCCCCCGCTTCGCTGCCCCGTTCCGCGCGAAACATCATTTTGCATCTGTTGCTGCAGTGCAACATTTTCAGGAGTTTTGCATTTCCGTCTCGAGAATTGCGAGGTTCCGAGGCATCGCCTGTGCTATTGTCCTCATCGAGGCGGGGGAAGCTGGACAGTAGCGCGGTCCGGACTCTGATTGCTCCGGGAGGGCGACGAGACGCCTCGCGAAATTCCAGACAACCATATCGCGAGTGGAGATGACTTATGGCCAGCAAGCAAGATCAATTCAACGAGCTGCAGAAGAAGAACCTCGAGGCCGCGATGCGCCTTGCCCAGCTCTCCATCGAGAACTCGCAGCGCATCATGGAAATCCAGGTCACCACCGCCAAGACCCTGTTCGAGGAAGGCGTGGAAAACGCCAAGGCCCAATCCACGGCCAAGGACCCGAAGGCGTTGATGGACCTGCGTACCCAGTACGCGCAGAACACCACCGAGAAGATGCTGGCTTGTGCGCGCGAAATCGCCGAGATCACCGCCACCACCCAGGCCGCCTTCGGCAAGCTGGTCGGTGAGCAACTGACCAGCGGCAGCCAGGACATGTTCGAAGCCATGCAGAAGATGTTCAAGGGCATGCCGATCTCGGATCAGAACGCCCTGGGCGCCATGCAGACCGCCATGGACACCACCCGCGCCGCTTTCGAGCAGATGACGCGTGCCTCGACCGAAGCTTTCCAGGCCTTCACCCAGCAGCCCAAGGGCCGCAAGTAACATCGTTCGACAGGCAAAGACCGCACAATCGGGATAGGGGCGGCCAGCTTACCCGGCCGACCCCTCCCACACCACCCGGCATGCGGGTCCGCACCGGGCGGTTCGAGTCGTTGAGGTTATGAGAGCCGAGGGACGCCGAGTCGGTCGAAGTAAGCGACAGGCATCGCGCGGTTCAATCGCATGCGGCTGTTACGCCACCAGCACCGACTGTTCGCCGCCACCTTGCGGGCATCCTCTTCCGAGGCGCCCATCGCTTTCAACTCCCGGTACATCGTCGTACCCCGACGCCAGTGCTTGAGCTGCACCGCACGCAGCCGGTGTCTTATCCACTTGTCGAGTTTGCGGAACACCTTGGGTGTCTGCGCAAGCTGGAAGTACGTCTTCCAGCCCGGCATGTAGGCCCGCAGCCGTTCGGCAATCTCGGTCAGGTTGCGCCCACCCGAGCGACGCGTGAATTGCCGGATGCGTTGCTTGAAGGTCTTGAGCGCCTTGTCGGCCACCCTGCACTTGACCTGTCCGCCCGGGCCGTACCAGAAGGCGTAGCCCAGAAACTTGCGGCCCGAGGCCGGCGCAACGGCCGTCTTGGCGTCATTGACCTTCAGGTGAAGTCGTTCGTAGAGCTTGGTCAGGCCCGCCAGCACCCGTTCGCCTGCGCGACCACTGCGTACATATACATTGCAGTCGTCGGCATAGCGAACGAAACGGTGGCCCCGTCGCTCCAGTTCCCGATCCACCTCGTCAAGCAGCACATTGGCCAGCAGCGGCGACAGTGGGCCGCCTTGCGGCGTCCCCTCGTAGCGCGCCATGGCCACGCCGCCATCCATGATCCCGGCCACGAGGTAACGACGGATCAGCCGCAGCACGGCCTTGTCCTCGATTCGCCTCGACAACCGTTCCATCAGGATGTCGTGATTGACTCGATCGAAGAATTTCTCCAGATCCACATCGACCACCACCCGGTAACCGTCCTGCACGTAGCGCTGTGCATCGAGCACCGCGTCGTGGGCACGGCGTCCCGGCCGGAAGCCGTAGCTGTGTTCAGAGAACGTTGGATCAATCCTGGGCTGCAAGACTTGCAGCAGGGCTTGCTGGATCAGCCGATCCGTCACCGTCGGAATCCCCAATTCGCGCACCCCACCATCGGGCTTCGGGATCTGGACACGGCGCACCGGCAGGGGCCGGTAGCTGCCATCCAGCAAGGATTCCCGAATCCGGGGCCAGTGCGCTCTCAGTTGCTCCGCCGTCTCGGTGATCGACAACCCATCCACCCCAGCACTGCCGCGATTGGATTTGACGCGTTTCCACGCCGCCTCCATGTTCGCGCTCGCGAGCACCTGCGCAAGCAGGTCATCTCGCCCCGGGCTTCCAGTTCCATGCCGCGCCGTCCGTGCTTCATCACGCACTGCTTCGGACGCGGCTTCACCGAGCCCTCCCGCATTGCGCCCCGGCTCCCCGAGCTTCTGATGCACTTCACGTCCGAGCAACACGGCCTTCGGCCCTCCTACTCGTTCGGCCCTTCGCCCCAAACCAGCGGCTACTACGGCCTCTGCTGACTTCTCGCTCCGGTTAAGCGCCGTCGCCCTTTCAGGCACAAGGCGAGACCTCCCCAGGTAAGAACGCACTCCTTCGCTGCACAACCGCCGGATCTACGCCACTTCGCCTTGATCACGAGAGCTTCGCGATTACGTGCTCGCTCGCCCTGCTCCGCAGCGCCTTCTATCCGATTCTTGTCCATCGGCTCGCAGCTTATGCTCCACGCTTCCTCCCCACGCTCGGTCACCCTCACGCAGTTGCGCTTCACTTCGTTCGCTGTGATCAACTTACGGCGGGACTTGCACCCGCAGGAGGGCGCCCATGCTGGGCGCACACGAAAACGGCGCCTCATCGGCGCCGTTTCCCGTTTACCCGATCTGCTTACCGCCCGGCCTCCGTTGCGGAGGCCTCACCCTTGTTTCCCGGCCTCGCTCCAGCGTGCCGCCGCCGAATCGTCGCTGTCGCGCGCCTCGACCCAGCGGGCGCCTGCCGGCGTTTCCTCGCGCTTCCAGAACGGCGCGCGGGTCTTCAGGTAGTCCATGATGAATTCGCAGGCGGCGAAGGCGTCGCCGCGATGGGCACTGGCGACGCCGACGAAGACGATGCGATCGCCCGGCTCCAGCCGGCCGACGCGGTGGATGACGCGCACATCCAGCAGCGCCCAGCGCTGTTGCGCCTGTTCGACGATCTCGCCCAGCGCCTTTTCGGTCATGCCCGGATAGTGTTCCAGTGTCATCGCCGAGACGCCGCTGCCATCATTGGCATCCCGCACCAGACCGACGAAGTTCGCCAGCGCGCCGACATCCCGGCGGCCGGCACTCAAGGCCGCGAGTTCGGCGCCCGGATCGAAATCCGCTTCCTGCACGCTGATGCTGGCGAGCACGATTCAGCCTCCCGTCACCGGCGGGAAGAACGCGACTTCGTCGCCCGCCGCCACCAGCGCATCGGCCCCCACCATGCGCTGGTTGAGCGCCGCGCGCACGTTGCGCCCTTCGGCCAGCGCCTGCCAGCCCTCGCCGCGAGCGGCAAGGTGGACGCGCAGATCGCCCACCGTTGCCACACCTGCCGGCAGTTCGAACTCTTCGTCCGTACGGCCCACGGCTTCACGCAGGCTGGCGAAATACAGCACTTTCATCGTTTTGATCCTCAATGCAGCAGATCGGCATAGGGCAGGAAACGGACAATCTCCCCCCTGACCACGGCCTTGCCGGCCGGAATGTCCACCAGGCCGTTGGCCCACACCGTCGAGTTGAGCGCCGACGAAGCCTGGTTCCGGAACAGTTCGATCCCGCCCTGCGCATTCATGCGCGCGCGCAGGAACTCGCGCCGGCGGTCGGGTTTCGGCCAGTCGAAATCGGCCCGGAGCATCAGCGACTGCGGCAGCACCTCGCCCGCGCCCTGGCTGGCCAGCACGAAGGGGCGAACCATCATCAGGAAGGTCACGAAGCTCGATACCGGGTTGCCCGGCAGGCCGATGAAGGCCGCGCCATGCACCCGGCCGTAGGCCAGCGGCTTGCCCGGCTTCATCGCGATCCTCCACAGGTCCAGGCTGCCTTCGGCTTCGACTGCAGGCTTGACGTGGTCCTCTTCGCCCACCGACACGCCGCCGCTGCTCAGGATCAGATCGTGGCCCTCGGCAGCCCGCCGCAGCGCCTCGCGGGTGGCGGCGAGGCGGTCCGGGATGATGCCGAAATCCTCGACCTCACAGCCCAGGCCGGCAAGCAGATTGCGCAGCATGAAACGGTTCGAATTGTAGATGGCACCCGGCGGCAACGGTTCACCCGGCATCACCAGTTCGCTGCCGGTGGAGAACAGCGCGACTTTCAGGCGCCGATACACCGGTAGCTGCGCCGCGCCGACCGATGCGGCCAGCGCCAGCGCCTGGGGTGTCAGGCGCAAGCCCGCCGGCAGCACTTCGGCACCGGCGGCGACGTCGTGGCCCCGGCGGCGCACGAATTCGCCGACGGCCGGAACGGTGTTGATGACGACGTGTTCGCCTTCGTGTTCGCACAACTCCTGCATCACCACCGCATCGGCACCTTCGGGCAAGGGCGCGCCGGTGAAGATGCGCGCAGCGGTACCCGGCTGCAGCGCATGGCCGACGCTGCCCGCCGGAATGCGCTGGCTCACCGGAAGGCGGGTGCCTGCGACGGGCACGTCGGCTGCACGTACTGCGTAGCCATCCATTGCGGAGTTGTCCATCGGCGGTTGGTCGATGGTCGAATGCAGCGCCGCCGCCAGCACCCGGCCGGCGGCCATCATGGTGTCGACGGTTTCGATCTCACGCACCGGACGGACGAAACCGAGCAACCTTTCATGGGCTTCGTCGAAGGAGAGGATGTTGCCGTTCATTGCAGGTCCAGATGATCCAGGATGAAGCCGGCGATGACGGCCGGCTCGTTGAGCGGGAGCAGCGGCAGCGGGCAGTCGACACCGATCTCAGCGGCCGGCACGTCGCTGGCCACCGCAACCACATGCGGGTTCTCCGGCCACAGCGGCGGCTTGCCGTGCGCCGGGCGATGGATTTCCAGCTTGGGCACCGCGGCGGCCTTGTAGCCTTCGATCAGCACCAGATCGCAGGGTTCGAGCAGGCGGAGCTGCTCGTCCAGCGTCGGCTCGGGCGCACCGCGCAGTTCGTGCATCAGCACCCAGCGATCATTGGACAGCATCAGCACCTGGGTCGCCCCTGCCTCGCGGTGGCGCCACGAATCCTTGCCTGGCCTGTCGAGGTCGAAGCCGTGGTGGGCATGCTTGATCACCGACACGCGCAGGCCGCGCGCGGTGAATTCGGGAATCAGCCGTTCGACCAGAGTGGTCTTTCCCGAGCCGGACCAGCCGGCAAAACCGAATACTTTCATCGAGGACAAAAAAGGCCCGCCCGCCGCGTTTGACAAAGCGAAAGGATACCAAACAAAGCGCTCCCTCTTCTTTCCGGGGGCCGGCACGGAGACCATGGCGATCGTTTTGCTACCATGAAACCCCCATGCCATCGTCGAGCGCGGAGGAAACTGATGAAATTGCCGCACGCCCATGAATCCAAGCTTTCCTTGCGAATCGTTGCAGCATTCGTGCTGCCCGCCATCATGTTCCTCCTGCCATCGAGTGCCCGCAGCGAGCAAACCTGGGTGCCGCAGCACAGCGGAACATCGAATGAACTCCATTCGGTCAGCTTCACCCCCGACGGCCGGTCTGGCTGGGCCGTGGGATTCGGCGGAACCATTCTCGCCACGACCGACGGCGGGCAGACCTGGGTGGCGCAACGAAGTGGCACGCCGAACGAACTACGCGCGCTCAGCATCGCACAGGATGGCCGCTCCGCCTGGGCAGTGGGCTTCGGCGGCACAATTCTCAGCAGATAGAGTGGATCGAATTCGAAGAAACCGTTCGGCAGAGCGACCCCAGCATGCTCAATCCCCCGCCTTTGGCGGCGGCAGCGTTTCCAGGAAGGCCACTGCCTCGTCCTCGATGCGCGTGCGCCGCATCGGCGGCAGGCTGCGCCAGACGACCTTGCCGTAGGACTTGTCGATCATGCGCGGGTCGCACACGCACAGCACGCCGCAGTCGCGCTCGCTGCGGATCAGGCGGCCGGCGCCCTGCTTCATGTTGATGACGGTGCGCGGCAACTGGTGGTGGATGAAGGGGCTGAGCCCCTGCTTCTGCATGTGCTCGACGCGCGCGGCCAGCACCGGATCGTCGGGCGAGGCGAAAGGCAGCTTGTCGATGACCACCAGCGACAGCGCATCGCCCGGCACGTCCACGCCTTCCCAGAAGCTCTGGCTGGCGACCAGCACCGCGTTGCCGAGGCGGCGGAAGCGCTCCAGCAGCTCGGTGCGCGAACCTTCGCCCTGCAGCAGCACCGGCAGTTCGTCGCCGCTCTGCTGCAGGCCGTCGACGATCAGTTCGTGAATGCGGCGCATCGCGCGCAGCGAGGTGCACAGCACGAAAGCGCGCCCTTGCGCCGCGCGGATCAGCGGCAGGGCGACGCGGGCGACGCGCTCGGTATAGTCGGGCGAGTTCGGGTCCGGCATCCCTGCCGGCGCGTACAGCAGTGCCTGCTCGCCGTAGTCGAAGGGGCTGCCCCACACCGACGTCATCGGCGGCGGATCCATCCAGGCCAGGCCGAGTTCGCGGCAGTAGTGGCCGAAATCCGCCTTGCCGACCGCGAGCGTGGCCGAGGTGAATATCCACGCGCGCGGATGGCCTTCGAGCTGGCGCTTGAACACGTCCGACACATGCAGCGGCGTGCCGTTGAGAGCCAGCGACTGGCTGAAGACTTCGACCCAGCGGATCAGTTCCTTGTCTTCCGGGTTGCGCCAGCGCGCAAGGCGTTCGATCATTTCCTCGCTGCGGCGCAGGCAGTTGGCCAGGCCTTCGGAGCGTTCGGCCTGGGTTTCGAGCACGGCGTGGAATTCACTCAGGGCTTTTTCCAGCGCCTCGACCTGGGCGTCGAAACCTTCGCGCTCAGCAGCCTGCGCGGCGGACAGGCGTACGCCGTCGTTGCCGAACACCAGGCGCAGGTCGCGCGCGGCCTTTTCCAGATTGCGGCTCTGGTCGATCATCGCCACGCAATCGCGCGCCGCGGCCACCGTCTCGGAGCGGGTGTCGCGCGCCAGCTCCAGCACCTGGGCGGTCGACACGCTCTCGCCGAAGAACAGGCTGGCCGTCTCGGGCAACTGGTGGGCCTCGTCGAAGATCACCGCATTGCAGGCCGGCAGCAGTTCGCCCATGCCTTCGTCGCGCAGCATCACGTCGGCGAAGAACAGGTGGTGGTTGACGACGACGACGTCCGCTTCCATCGCGTTGCGCCGCGCCTGCATGACGAAGCACTCTTCCTTGTTCGGACAGTCCTGGCCCAGGCAGTTGTCGCGGGTCGAAGTCGCCGCCAGCCAGGCCATCGAATCTTCACGCACGTCGGTGCATTCGGCCTTGTCGCCGCTCTGCGTGATCTGGGCGAAACGCGCGATGGCGCGCAGGTCGGCCGCGTCCTGCGGGGTCAGAAAGCGGCCGTCGCGGGCATTGCGGTCGAGATGGTAGTGGCAGACGTAGTTCGCCCTGCCCTTCAGCAGCGCGATCGACACCGGCACTTTCAGCGCCGCGCGCACGGTCGGCAGGTCGCGGTTGAAAAGCTGGTCCTGCAGCGTCTTGGTGCCGGTGGAGACGATGACCTTGCCGCCCGCCAGCAGCGCCGGCGCGAGATAGGCAAAGGTCTTGCCGGTGCCGGTACCGGCTTCCGCCACCAGTACGCGATGGGCGCGGATCGCCTCGGCGATCTGCTGCGCCATCTCGATCTGCTGCGGGCGGGCGCGGAAACCGGGGATCGCAGCCGCGAGCGGTCCCGATTCGGCAAACACCGCGGCGATGTCGGTCACACTGCCTCCCACGGATTGATGGTGTCCAGCTCGGCGGCCTGAAAAGGGCTGGTGTCGCACGTTGCGACTGCCAGGCCATGCACTGCGGCCGTGGCGGCAATGCGGCCGTCCGCCTCGCCGATGGCGTTGCCCGCGGCCCTCGCCCGCGCCATCAGGTCGGAATAGGCTCGCGAAGCATCCAGATCGAAGGGCAGCACACGGCCCGCGAAAACCGGCAGCACCTCATGTTCCAGGCGCTGCTGGTAGACCGTGCGGCGCTTGCCCTCGGGCATCGTTGCAATGCCGTAGCACAACTCGGCCACCGTGATGGCGGACAGATAGAGCGTTTCGACAGCCTGTGCATCGATCCACGCCAACACCTTCGGATTCGGCTCGATCTTCCACAATTCGGAAATGACGCTCGTATCGACGACGATCATTCGAAGCTCATCGGCTCGGCCGGCGTCCTGTCACGGAGCTGATTGAAATGCTCGGCTTCGGCATCCGTCAGGCCACCCGCCTCGCGGGCGATGGAGACCAGCAGGGAACCGAGCCTGACGCGCTCGGGCGGTCGGGCTGCGGCTTCCAGGATTTCGCGGATTTCGGCCTCGGTGCTGCGGCCATGTTGGGCGGCCCGTACGCGAAGCGCGCGATGCACTTCATCCGGCAGATTTCTTACCGTCACCGTGGCCATGTCGTCTTGTCCTATGAATCGCTTTCAATGCTGTCAACTTATCCGAATAGACATCATCTTTCAATGAGCTGAGAGATTGCGCGCCACGAGCCATCACATTTCCGTCATGTCCGCTCTGTACGATCCGGCGAGTCGGAAATGTGACAGAAACGTACTTGCAACAATGACTCGGGAGACGGCATGCAATGGCTTGGCAACCACCGCGGATGGACTGCAGTGGTGGAATCGGCCTGGCTGCCCGCGCTGGCCTGGCTGCTGTCGCTGGGCCTGGTCGCCTGGCTCGCGGCCGACGCATTCTGGGCGTGGCGGGACACGCCGCCGCTCATTGCCCTGCCCCAGCACGACGCCGACCCACGCTCGGTGGCGGCGAAGATCATGCGCCATGCCGGCGGCGCGCCATCCGCATCCGCGGCCGCTGCAACACAGGCCGCCGCACCACCATTCACGCTGGTCGGCCTGGCGACCGGCTTCGGCAGCGAGCGTGGCTTCGCCCTGTTCGAGACGGTCGATGGCCAGCGCCGTGCCGTGCTTGCCGGCGACGGCACGGCAGAGGGCTGGACGCTGATCGCGATCCGGCCGGACCGCGTCGTGCTCGAACGCGCCGGACGGACTGTCGAGCTCGCCCTTGCCGAAGCGCGCAGCCCGGACTCCTCCGACGAGGCCCCGTCCAGGCCATGAACTCCGGATACCTACACGCCCTGAATCCTTCTTCCCCGATGACGATGCCTTCCTGTCCGCCGACGCCTTGTCCGCCTGGCCATGCTCATGCGCTGTCACCGGCACCGCGCAATGCACAGGCGATCAGCACTGCCGCAGGGCGCGCCACCACAGGGCACACCGCCAGACGCTCGGCAATCGGGCGCTGGCTGCGCGCATGCTGTCTGTGTGCCCTGTCGCTGCACGCCGCCGCGGCCTGGCCGCAGGCTGCCGGCGAACCGGTCTCGCTCAATTTCCAGAACGCCGACATCGACGACGTGATCCATGCGATCGGACGCCTGACCGGGCACAACTTCCTGCTCGATCCGCGCGTCAAGGGCAAGCTCAACATCGTCACCAACACCCCGATCGCGCGCGAACTCAGCTATCCCATCCTGCTGTCGGCGCTGCGCCTGCAGGGCTTCACCGCGGTGGAAGGCGAAGGCGTGATCAAGATCGTGCCCGAAGCCGATGCCAAGCAGCACGCCGCGCCGGTGTCCGCCGCCCGCCGTGGCAGCCAAGGAGCCCGCGGCGACCGCCTGGTGACCCAGGTCTTCCCGCTCAAGTTCGAATCCGCCGCGCAGATGGTCGGCGTCGTGCGGCCGTTGGTGTCGCCCAACAATAGCGTCACCGCCTTCGCCTCGAACAATACCCTGGTGGTCACCGACTACGCATCGAACATCGAGCAGATCGCCGCGGTGATCTCCTCCATCGACGTCAGCCAGAGCGATGTCGCGGTGTTCGAGCTGCAGCACGCCGCGGCGATCGATCTCGCCCCCATCCTGACCCGGCTGCTGGGCGAACAGACTGGCGGCGGCCAGCAAGGCGGACCGGACGCACCGCGCATCATGGCCGAGCCGCGCAGCAACGCGCTGCTGCTGCGGGTGGACAACCCCAGCCGCCTCAGTTCGATCCGCCAGTTGATCGCCTCGCTCGACCGCCCCGGCGCCGGCGCCAACATCCACGTCGTCTATCTGCGCAACGCCGACGCCCGCCAGGTCGCCGCGACGCTGAACGCCGCGCTCGCCGGCGAGGCGCGCACCGGCACGGACGGCGCAAGCGGCACCACGCCGCTGACGCGCACCATGGCCACCGAAGCAGATGGCGGCCTCGCCACCGGCGCAGGCCTGGCAACGGCCGCCGGCCAGCGCAGCGCCCCGCTCCAGGGCGAAAGTTCCGGCGCGGTGCAGGCCGACCCGATCAACAACGCGCTGATCATCAATGCGCCGGATGCGATCTACCGCAACCTGCGCCAGGTCATCGACCAGCTCGACCGCCGCCGTGCGCAGGTCTATATCGAAGCGCTGATCGCCGAGATCTCGACCGAACGCGCCGCAGAATTCGGCCTGCAATGGATCGGCGCCGGCTCGAGCGGCAGCGGCAGCAACGCCGTCGGCATCATCGGCGGCACCGCCTTCGGCAGCGGCGGCAACAACCTGCTGCAGTTGATCGGCAGCACCGCCAATGGCGGCACGCCCAGCCTGCCCGGCAACGGCCTCAACATCGCCATCGGCGGCGGCAGGGTCAATATCCCCGGCATCGGCGAAGTGTTCAGCCTCGGCGTGCTGGCGCGCTTCCTCGAGAACGAGGTCAGCGCCAACATCCTGTCCACGCCGAACATCGTCACGCTGGACAACGAGGAAGCCAAGATCGTCGTCGGCCGCAACCTGCCCTTCGTCACCGGCCAATACACCAACACCGGCGGCGGCACGACGCCGGCCAATCCCTTCCAGACCATCGAGCGCCGCGACGTCGGCCTCACGCTGCAGGTGCGGCCGCAGATCTCCGAAGGCGGTTCGATCCGGCTGCAGATCTACCAGGAAGCCTCGGCGTTGCTCGGCAGCGCCGAGGCCGCCAACGGCCCGGTCACCACCAAGCGTTCGATCGAATCGATGGTGCTGGTCGATGACGGTTCGATCATCGCCCTTGGCGGCCTGGTCGAGGACAGCTATTCCGGCGGCGAGGAAAAAGTGCCGGTGCTCGGCGACCTGCCCGTCGCCGGCAGCCTGTTCCGCTACAGCACGCGCAAGCGCAGCAAGACCAACCTGGTGGTGTTCCTGCGCCCGGTGATCCTGCGCGACCGCGACAGCCATGCCGCGCTGAGCCAGTCGCGCTACGACTACGTGATCGGCCAGCAGCGCGCGAGCGCCTCGGCCGATGATCTGATGCGCGGCGAGCCGGCGCCCCCCGAACTGCCGCCGATCGTCGAGGCGCGGATCACACCCGTGGCCGAACTGCTGATTCGCTCCGCACCGACCGGCAGCGCCAGCGCGGACGGACAGCCATGAGCAGCGCCGCCCCGCTGCCCTACGGCTTCGCCCGCAGCCACGGCGTGCTGGTCCGCGCCCTGCATGCCGACCATGCCGAAGTCGTGCTGCGCGAGGATGCCGGCCTCGGCGCGCTCGCAGAGGCGCGGCGCGTGCTCGCGCGGCCGCTGAAACTCCACACCTTCGCCCGCGCGCAGTTCGACGCCCAACTTGCCGAGACCTACGGCAACGGCGAACGCAACGCCGCAGACATCGTCGCCGACGTCGGCCAGGAAGTCGATCTCGAGCAATTGATGACCGAGATGCCGGCAGTCGAGGACCTGCTCGACAGCCAGGACGACGCCCCGATCATCCGCATGATCAACGCGCTGCTGGCACAGGCGGTGCGCGACCGCGCCTCGGACGTGCACATCGAACCCTACGAGCAGGCCTCGGTGGTGCGGCTGCGCCGCGACGGCGTGCTGCAGGACATCGCCCGCCCGCACCGCGGCCTGCATGCGGCGATGGCCTCGCGCATCAAGATCATGGCCAATCTCGACATCGCCGAAAAGCGCCTGCCGCAGGATGGCCGCATCGGCCTGCGCCTGGCCGGCAGGCAGATCGACGTGCGGGTATCGACGCTGCCGACCACCCACGGCGAACGTCTGGTGCTGCGCCTGCTGGACAAGTCCGCCGGCCAGCTCGGCCTCGACGCCCTCGGCATGGATGGCGACACCGAAGCCGCCTTCCAGGATCTGCTCGCCCAGCCGCACGGCATCCTGCTGGTGACCGGCCCCACCGGCTCGGGCAAGAGCACCACGCTGTACGCCGCGCTGCGCACGCTCGACGCCAGCCGCCTGAACATCGTCACCGTCGAGGATCCGGTCGAATTCGATCTGCCGGGCGTCGGCCAGATCCAGGTCAACCCGCGCATCGAGCTCGATTTCGCCCGCGCGCTGCGCGCCATCCTGCGCCAGGACCCGGACGTGATCATGATCGGCGAGATCCGCGACCTGGAGACCGCGCGCATCGCGGTGCAGGCCAGCCTGACCGGCCACCTGGTGCTGGCGACGCTGCACACCAACGACGCCCCGTCGGCGGTGACACGCCTGATCGACATGGGTGTCGAGCCCTTCCTGCTCGCCTCCACGCTGCGCGGCGTGCTGGCCCAGCGCCTGGTGCGCAAGCTGTGCCCGGCGTGCAGGACACCGGACACGCTGGCCGCCGCTGCCGCCAACGGCCTCGACGACGCGCCGGCACGCTGGCGCGCGCAAGGCTGCAGCCAATGCGGCAGCAGCGGCTACCGCGGCCGCATCGGCATCTACGAACTGATGCGGGTCGACGGCGAACTCGAGGCGCTGATCCACGACGGCCGCCAGGAAGCCGAACTGCGCCGCGCCGCACGCGCTGCCGGCGCGCGCTCGCTGGTGGACGACGGCATGCGCCACGTGCGCGCCGGCACCACCTCGCTCGACGAACTGCAGCGCGTGATGCGCGACTGAGGGGAACTCAGGCATGGCCGCATTCCAGTACCGCGCCCTCGACGGCTCAGGCCGCGAGCAGCGTGGCGTCATCGAAGCCGAGAGCCCGCGCGCCGCACGCGCCGCGCTGCGCGAACGCGGCCTCGCGCCGCTGGAAGCCGACCCGGTCGGCAGCGGCACGACCACCAGTTCCAGGGGCGCCCGCCTGCCGGCCGCCGAACTGACGCTGCTGTCGCGCCAGTGGGCCACGCTGCTGGCATCCGGTCTCACCGCCGAACATGCACTGGCGGCGCTGATCGAGCAGGCCGAACAGGAATCGGCACGGCGGATCCTAGCCGGCGTGCGCAGCGAGATCGTCGCCGGCCACAGCCTCAGCGCCGCACTCGAACGCTTCCCCAAGGCCTTTCCGCCGCTGTACCGCGCCTCGGTCGCCGCCGGCGAGCGCTCCGGCGAATTGCCGCGGGTGATGATGCAACTGGCCGACCATCTCGAACAAAGCGAGGCGCTGCGGCGCAAGACGCTGCAGGCGCTGATCTACCCGGTGCTGGTCGCCATCGTCGCGCTGGCGATCGTCATCGCGCTGATGGTCTGGGTCGTGCCGCAGGTGGTCGGCGTGTTCGAGCAGGGCCGCCAGAGCCTGCCGCCGCTGACGCGGATCATGATCGCGTTGTCCGCCTTCATCCAGCACCACGGCGCGCTGCTCGCCGCCGCCGTGGGCGGCTTCGGTCTCGCCTTCGCCGCCGCACTGCGCAAGCCCGCCTTCCGCCTGCGCGTCGACCGCCTGCTGCTGCGCCTGCCGCTGATCGGCCGCCACCTGCGCACGCTCGACGCCGCCCGCTTCGCCAGCACCCTGTCCATCCTCGTCGGCAGCGGCGTGCCGCTGCTGGCCGCGCTCGAAGCCGGTGGCCGCGTGGTCCAGCGCATCCCGCTGCGCCAGGCGGTCGCCAGCGCCGCCGGCAGGGTGCGCGAAGGCGTCGGCCTGTCGCGCGCCCTGGCCGCGACCCGCGCCTTCCCGCCGCTGTTGCTGCACATGATCGCCAACGGCGAAGCCACCGGCCAGATCGCACCGCTGCTCGACAAGGCCGCCCGCCTGCAGCAGCAGGAGCTCGAATCCCGCACCGCGACGCTGACCAGCCTGATCGAACCCGCCCTGCTGCTGTTGATGGGCGCGGTCGTGCTGCTGATCGTGCTCGCGGTGATGCAGCCGATCATCGAAATCAACACCTTGATGAGGTAAGCATGTCCACCATCCCAAGCCCTGCCGCCCATTCAGCCCCGCGTCACTCTTCGGCACTGCGTTTCCGCCGTCCGCAACTGCCGCGCGGCTTCACGCTGATCGAAGTCATGATCGTGACCGTCATCCTCGGCGTGCTCGCCGCGCTGGTGGTGCCGCGAGTCATGAGCCGGCCGGACGAGGCGCGCGTGGTCGCCGCCCGCCAGGACATTGCCTCGCTGATGCAGGCGCTGAAGCTCTACAAGCTCGACAACCGCCGCTACCCGAGCACCGAACAAGGGCTGAACGCGCTGGTCCTGCGGCCGACCATCGCACCGCTGCCGGACAACTGGAAACCCTACGTCGAGCGCCTGCCGGCCGACCCCTGGGGCAATCCCTACCAGTACCTCAACCCCGGCATCAACGGCGAGGTCGACGTCATGAGCCTGGGCGCGGACGGCCGCAGCGGCGGCGAAGGCTTCGATGCCGACATCGGCTCCTGGCAACCCTGAGCACGCCAGCCCCAAGCCATGTCCAGGCAGCACGGCTTCACGCTGGTCGAGCTGATGGTGACTCTGCTGGTGCTCGGCATCGCGGCCGGCGGTGTCGGCCTGATGGTCGACAGCGTGCGCGCGCACGATCCACAGGCGGCCATCGATCACCTGCGCCGCGCGCTGGAAACCGCCGCCGCGCGCGCCGAGATCCGCGGCCATCGGCTGGCGCTCGAATTCGCTGCCGACGGCTACCGTTTCGCCGAGCTCGACCGCCACGGCGAATGGCGCCCGCTGGAGACCGATGCGCTGCTGGCGCCGAGGCAACTGCCCGATGGCCTCGACTGGGCCGGCCTGCACATCGGCGGCAAACGCGCCCTCGCCTCGCCGCTGCATCACCGCATCGTCTTCGGCAGCCGGCCGCCGCGCTACCGCCTGCAACTGCGTCACGGCAACACCCTGCACACGCTCGACGGCGACATGAGCGGCCGCGTGCGGCACGGCACCGCACGGCCGCCGGCATGAAAGCGATGAGACATCCCGCCGCCGGTTTCACGCTGCTCGAAACCCTGGTCGCGCTCGCCATCGTCGCCCTCGCGCTGAGCGCTGCGACACGCGCGATGGGCGGCACCGTCGTCGCCGCCGCCAGCCTGCGCGAGCACACACTGGCGGCCTGGGTGGCGGAAAACCGCCTCGCCGAACTGCGCGCCGGCCAGGCCTGGCCGGCCATCGGCCAGCGCCGTGGGGACAGCATGATGGGGAGGCAGCGCTACCGCTGGACCGAAACGGTCAGCGGCACGCCGAATCCGCTGTTTCGCCGAGTGAAAGTCGAGGTTCACGCCGCCGACGGCAGACCGCTGGCGAGCATGACCGGCTTCGCCGTGAGGCCGCCGCGATGAACGCCACGACCGCCGCACAACGCGGCCTGACCCTGATCGAAGTGATGGTCGCCCTGGCCGTGTTCGCGGTGCTGGGCGTGCTGACCTGGCAAGCCAGCAGCCAGCTTGCCGATGCACGCCAGCACGTCGGCGCCGAATTCGAACGCTGGCGCGCGATTTCCAGCGCCACGCACCGCATCGGCAACGAGCTGCAGCAGATCGTGCCGGCAGCCGGTGCGCTGCGGCTGGACACCGGCGGCACTTCAGGCATGGCCGGCACGCTGGATTTCACCATGCCGGCAGGACAGGACGGCCTGCCCGCTCGCGCCCGCTTCCTGCTGACCGAGCGCAGGCTCGAATGGTGGATGTGGGACGGTAGTAACCTTAGCGCCGCACCCGAGCGGCTGACGCTGCTGGACGAGGTCGATGCCGTGCGCTGGCGCTTCCTGCACGAGGGCCGCTGGTACGACAGCTGGCCGCAGCAGGACGCGGCCACTGCGCCGCCGCTGCCGGCAGCGGTCACGCTGGAGCTGGATCTTCCCGATGCCGGCACGCTGCTGCGGACCTATGCGCTGCGCTGAGCGACTGCGCAAATGCCAGCGCGGCGCCGCCATCATCCTCGCGCTGCTGGCCGCCAGCCTGGCGGCGATGCTGGCGGCGGCTGCGCTCGCCGATTTCGGCCACGCCTACGACATCCACGCCGGCCGCCACGAGCAGGCCCAGTCGCGCCAGCTCGCCCTCGGCGCAGTGGACTGGGCGCGCAGCGTGCTGGCGCAGGACGGACGCAACAGCAGCAGCGACCACCCGGGCGAAGCCTGGGCGATCCGGATTCCGCCGACGCCGATCGACGGCGACCCCGCCGCAGGCATCATCGGCGGCCACATCAGCGAGCTGTCGGGGCGCTTCGACCTCAATGCGCTGCACCCCTCGCGGCGCCTGCACGGAGCTGCACGGACACATTGCGAGCGGCTGTTCGGCCTCGTGCTCGGCGATGCGGGGACCGCAACACGGCTGGTGCATGCGCTCGATGTCCATCTGCGCACACCGCCTTCGTCAACCGAAACAGGCACATCGGCAAATGGCAAACCGGCTGCCCGCTACGGCCCGCTGCTGGCTTCGGTCGACGAGTTGCTGCGCCTGCCGGGCTTCGATGCCGACATTCTCGCCGCACTGGCGCCGCACCTGGCCGCACTGCCCGCCGGTGCGCCGATCAACGCCAACACCGCCACGCCGGAAGTGCTCGCAGCAGTCGTCGAAGGGCTGCCTCTCGACCAGGCCCGCCTGCTCGCCGCCGAGCGTGAACGCATCTGGTATCGCAATCCCGGCGATTTCCGCGCCCGCCTCGGCGAAGGTGCGGTGCCGCCCGGCCGCGAGGTGCTCGACGTGCGCAGCCGCTACTTCCGCGTCGACATCCATGCCGCCTACGGCGAGGCCGTGACCCGCCTGCATGCGCTGCTCGAGCGCGAACGGAACTGGCCGACTCTTCTCTGGTACCGCTACGAATGAAATCCCGCCTCACGCTGCTGATCCCCGAACACTGGCCACGCATACCCGAATGCGAGTGGCGCCTGAGCATGCGCGACGGTAGCAGCCAGCACGGCCGCAGCGCCCCCCGGCACTGGCCGGCGGCGGACGAACACGTCGCCATCCTCGACGGCGCCCAGACCCGGCTGCTGAGCGTCACCGTGCCGCCGGGCAAGCGCAAGGACCGCCCGGCGCTGATCGCCTATGCGCTCGAAGCCCGGCTTGCGCGCGACGTCGACCACGAGCACCTCACCGTCATCGCCGAATCCTCTGGCAGCGGCGGCGCGACCAGTGAAAGCACAGGCGATACGACGAACGGCAGCGGCAATCCGGCTGCACGGCGGCTCGAGCTGCTGGTGGTCGATGCCGCCCGCCTGCGCCGGATCTGCGCCCAGTTCGACGCCCTCGAACGGCCCCTGCAGCGCGCAGTGAGCATCTTCGAATGCCTCGCGGCCAGCGCCGAATGCTGGCAGCTGGCAAGCGGCGACAGCCGCAGCATGGCGCTGCGCACCGGCGGCGGCGACGCGCTCGCCCTTGATCTACCGCCCCCCGGCCTTGCCGCCGTCGACAAGGATGGAGAGCCTGGAAACGGCGAAGATGAAAATAACGGCGGCAGCGGCGACGGGCGGACGGCAGCCATCGCCGACTTGCTGGCCCTCGCCCTTGCCGACCCGGGCAGCCGCATGCCGCAGCGTATCGAACTCGCCTTCGTGCCGCCGCTGCCACCGGCCTGTTGCGACACCCTCGCCCGACGCACCGGCGTCGGCATGCAGCCGATCGATTTCGCTGCGGTATGGGCACGCAGCGCACAGGCGCATACGCTGCTGCACGGCGGCTTCACACCCAAAACTGGCGCTGGCGCCGGCTTGTGGTCCCGGCTGCGCTGGCCTGTCCTCACCGCCGCTGGCGCCTTGGCGCTGGCCGGCATCATCACGGTTGCCAGCCTGCTCGCCGACCGCACCGAACTCGCCCGGCTGGAGCAGCGCCAGGCACGGGTGTTTGCCGGCGCCCTGCCCGGCATGCCCGCCGTCGCGCCGGCACGCCAGCTTCAGCGCGCCTTGCGCGATGCGCGCCGCATGCTGGGAGAACTGGTCGAAGACGACATGCTGTCGATGCTCGGCGCCGTCGTCGACGCAAGCGGCACCCTGCCCACCGCCTTCAGCTATCGCGACCGGAGCCTGAGCGTCGACCTGCCGGCCGCGTCCTCCGCCACACCCGGCACCGCCACCCCGTCGAACCCGGCACTCGGCACCCGTCTCGTCCGGCGCGGCTTCACGGTGGAAGCGGAAGGCGACGGCCAGCGGCTGACGCTGTCTCCGGCCCCTTGATTCCATGCCTTTTCCGGCCCGCCCCTCCCCGGTTTCCACCACTCGGCTCCGCTCCCGGCCCACTGCATCGATGCAGTTCCTTTCCGTCCAGCCCTTGATCGCCGCCCCGGCAACATTCCATCCGATCCCGATATCGCGCTAGCCCATATGAGAACCCTGATGACTTTCACTCCCGCCGAACGCTGCCGCATGATCGTACAGCGCCTGTCTCCACGCGAACGGCGCGCCCTGCGAGCCGCCCTCGCGGTCGTGCTGGCGGCGGTCCTGCTGCTCGGCACCGAAAGCCTGCTTGCCGAGCGGGAACGCCTGGATCGCCAGCTTCCGCTGCTCGCCGAAAGCCTCGTGCGCATGGAGCGCAACGCAGCCGAACTCGCCCGGTTGCGCCAGGCGCCACGCACGCTCGCCGCGGCCGATGCCGCGCTGCTGGGCGCCAGCGCCACTTCGCACGGCCTCGAAGTCGACATCGAAGTCGGCGGCGACCAGGCTTTCCACATCGCTGGCCACGCTGCTCTCCCCCTCCTGCTGCCCTGGCTGGGAGAAATCCACGCCGAATACGGCCTGCGCGTCGTGGAGATGCAGTTCGACGGCGCTGCGGGCAGCCGCTACACCGCCGTGCTCGACCGCGACGGCATGACGCGCTGATGCGGACGCTGGCCTCTTCCCCAGCCTTGCGCGCACTGTGTCTGACGGGCTTGGTGGCGGGCTTCGCCATCGCCTGCGCACCGGCCTCGCTGCTGGACCGCGGCATGGAGCGCGTGAGCGAAGGCCGCATCCGGCTGAGCACCGGCCAGGGCACGCTGTGGCGCGGCAGCGGCCTGCTGGTCGAGCGCGAGGCAGGCAATTTCCGCCCCTGGGCCGACATTACCTGGCGCTTCGACTTCGGCGAGCTATGGCGAGGCCGCATCGCGCTTGCGCTTGCCGTCGACGAGCAGCCTCCCGCCAGGCTGCTCGTCTCGCCACGCGGTTTCGACCTCGAGCTGCCCGGCACCAGCCTGCCGCTGGCGCCACTGCTACGAACCCTGCCCCACCCGGCCGCCCGCCTCGGCTGGGACGGCAGGCTGCATGCCGGCGGCAGGCTGGAACACTGCAGTTGGGCATTCGCCTGCGATGGTCGGCTGCAACTCACGGTGGACGCCTTGTCACTGGACGTATTGCCGGATGCGCGGCTGGGGCGCTACCGGCTCGACACCCAGGCCAGCGCCGGCAGCCTGCGGCTCGTCCTCGCCAGCGACGAACACAACCGGCTGAACGCCAGCGGCGAGGCCGAAGTGATGCCAGGCGGATTCAGCAAGGGCGAGATCACCCTGGCTGGCGAGCGCGAG
Organism: Thauera butanivorans; assembly: GCF_048398245.1. Lineage (NCBI taxonomy): Bacteria > Pseudomonadati > Pseudomonadota > Betaproteobacteria > Rhodocyclales > Zoogloeaceae > Thauera > Thauera butanivorans. The sequence goes on along the minus strand of NZ_CP183038.1, from coordinate 2,080,845 downwards.
CTGCTGCGCCAGATCGGTGCGATGACTGCCGACCTCGCGCGCCCGGCTGCGGACGGTGCGCTGCGCGTCACCTGGTGAGTTGCCGCGCCCGCAGCACACAGCGGTAAGGAAAGCTTCACCGTGTCGTAACGCGGCATGACGAGAATCCTCGCTCGCTGGATCCCAACCTGGAGAAATGAAGCCAATGAACAAGCTTGAAATGCTCGAAGACCTGCCGAGCAACACTTCCGACAACGAGCACTTCCAGGCCGTCGTCGAACGCGCCGTCAGCCGCCGCGGCTTCCTGAAGAGCGGGCTGGGGCTGTCGGCCGCCGTTTTCCTGGCGGGCTCGCTGTCGGCCTGTAACAGCGATGACGACGACGATGACGACGTCGCCGAAACCCCGCAGGAACCGGCTTCGCTGCTCGGCTTCCAGGCGATCCCGATCTTCACCGGCGACGACGTGCGCATTGCCGCCGGCTATACCGCCACCGTGTTCGCGCCCTGGGGCACGCCGCTGTTCGCCGGCGATCCGGCGTGGCAGAACGGCCGCGACGATGCCGCCGCCCAGGCCCGCCAGGTCGGCGACAACCACGACGGCATGCACTTCTTCCCGCTGACCGAAGGCAACAGCGACGAAGGCCTGCTGGTGATGAACCACGAATACGTCACCACCAGCGGCGCTGCGACCTACACCTGGCTGTTCGGCACCCAGGACACCACGATCACCACGCTCGACCAGGCCGACAAGGCGATCAACGCGCACGGCGTGTCGGTGATCCACATCGCCAGGAATGCCGCGGGCAAGTGGGAAATCAAGCTCGGCTCGCGCTACAACCGCCGCATCACCGCCGCCACGCCGATGCGCCTGACCGGCCCGGCGGCCGGCGATGCGCTGCTGCAGACCAGTGCCGACCCCACCGGCACCCTCGTGCTGGGCACTTTCAACAACTGCGGCAACGGCTGGACGCCGTGGGGCACTTACCTCGCCTGCGAGGAAAACTTCAACACCTACTTCGGCACCACCATCGCCGGTGACGGCCGCAGCGCCGCGCAGAAGCGCTACGGCCTGTCCTCCGGCGCAACCGCCTATGGCTGGGAGCTGTTCCACGACCGCTTCGACTACAAGAAGGAGCCGAACGAATCCAACCGCTTCGGCTGGATCGTCGAAATCGACCCCTTCGATGCCGAATCGACGCCGAAGAAGCGCACCGCGCTGGGCCGCATCAAGCACGAGAACGCTGCCTACCGCATCGCCGCAGACGGCACCGTGGTGGTCTATATGGGTGACGACCAGGCCGACGACTACATCTACAAGTTCGTCTCGGATGGCAAGTACGTTGCCGGCGACCAGCGCAACAACGCCAACCTGCTCGACTCGGGCGAGCTCTATGTGGCGAAGTTCAAGTCTGGCGCGGCCAGCGGCGACTTCATGGGCGATGGCGAATGGGTGCTGCTCGACCGCAATGCCACGCCGGAACTGGCCGGCTTCGCCAACCAGGCCGAAGTGCTGATCCACGCCCGCCTCGCCGGCGATGCGGTCGGCGCCACCAAGATGGACCGCCCCGAATGGGTCGCGGTGCATCCGGACAGCGGCGAAGTCTATGTCACGCTGACGAACAACTCGGGCCGCAGCGTCACCGACGAAGCCAACCCGCGCGCACAGAACCGCTACGGCCAGATCGTGCGCTGGCGCGAAACCGGCAACGATCCGAAGGCGACCACCTTCGAATGGGACATCTTCGTGCTCGCCGGCAACCCGGTGAAATACACCGACCGCAGCGACTTGAAGTCCGGCTCGGCCAACGTCACCGCCGACAACACCTTCAACAGCCCCGACGGCCTCGGCTTCGACCCGGACGGCCGGCTGTGGATCCAGACCGACGGCAACTACAGCAACGCCGGCGAATACGAAGGCCAGGGCAACAACCAGATGCTGTGCGCCGATCCGGTCAGCAAGGAAATCCGCCGCTTCTTCGTCGGCCCGAAAGAGTGCGAGGTGACCGGATTGAGCTTCACCCCGGACGGCAGGACGATGTTCATCAACATCCAGCACCCGGGCGAGGACGGCGACAGCCACTGGCCGGACGGCGGCACTTCGGTGCCGCGCTCGGCGACCATCGTCATCACCAAGGATGACGGTGGCGTGATCGGCAGTTGAGGCTGAAGAGGGCTGGCCCGGCGGCCGGATCGGCACCTCGTCGGAAAAACGCCCGGACCATGCGGTACCGGGCATTGCTGCATCGATAACTTGTTCAAAGCTCCCAGGGGCAGTGCGCAGCGAGATCGAGCATGCCCTCCGGGGCGCTCCGAGGGCAAGCCAGTCCTGCCCGACCCGGCCCTATTCGACCCGATGCGCCTCGGCCAGGTAGTCGCGTGTGCGCATTTCGATCAGGCGGCTGACGGTGCGCACGAACTCGTGCGCATTCTGGCCTTCGGTATACAGCTCGTAGGCGGGCGCCTCGGCGCTGACGATGAGCTTGACGCGGTGGTCGTAGAGCACGTCGATCAGCCAGGTCAGGCGCCTGGCCTCGGAGGCGTCCGACGGCGACATCTTCGGCACCCGGGACAGCAGCAGCGTGTGGTGTTCGCGCGCGATCTCGAGATAGTCGTTCTGCGAACGTGCGCCGCGGCAAAGCGTGTCGAAGTCGAACCAGATCACCCCCGGCGCCTTGCGCACCACCTTGAGCTTGCGCTCGAGGATCTCGAGCTCGCCGGTTTCGCCCTGCCCGCCGGCGAGGCGGACGAAGTCCTCCTCGAGCTTGCGCTCGGCAGTGGCATCGTGCGGCACCAGGAAGATCTCCAGCGTCTCCAGCGTGCGCAGGCGGTAGTCGGTACCGTCATCGACTTCGATGACGTCGAAGTTCTTCTTGATGAACTCGATGGTCGGCAGGAAATTGACCCGCATCAGGCCGTTCGGATACAGCCCGTCGGGCGGGTAGTTGGTGGTCATCACGAAGATGACGCCGCGCGCGAACAGCGCTTCCAGCAGGCGGCCGAGGATCATCGCGTCGGCGATGTCGGAGACGTGGAATTCGTCGAAGCACAGCAGCCGGGTCTGCGCCGCGATGCGGTCGGCGACCTTCTGCAGCGGATCGGGCTCGTTGTTGAAGCGCTTCAGGTCGTTCTGCACTTCCTGCATGAAGGCATGGAAATGCACGCGGCGCTTGCGCTGGTAGGGCACGCAATCGAAGAAGCAGTCCATCAGGAAGCTCTTGCCGCGCCCCACGCCGCCCCAGAAATACACGCTGCGCGGCATCTTCGGCCGCGCGAACAGCTTGCGCAGCGTGCCGCGGCGAGCCGCCTTGAAGCCCACCAGTTCGGTGTAGAGCGCTTGCAGGCGCTGCACCGCGCCGCGCTGGGCGGGGTCGGACTTGAAGCCGCGTGCCGCGAGCTGGGCCTCGTAGGCGTCGATCATCCCGCGCTCGGGGACGTTGAGGGTGCGATGGGGCATGGGTGAAAGCGGGGGAGCTTGACGGGAAAAAGGGGTGAGTGCGGGACAGTCCCCGCGTCTCACCCCTCCTGGTGCTGCAGGTCGATCAGAAGTGCAGCGGGCGCTTGTCGCAGGCCAGCGCCGCTTCATGCACCACTTCCGACAGCGTCGGGTGGGCGTGGCAGATGCGTGCCAGGTCTTCGCTGCAGCCGGCGAACTCCATCGCCACCACGGCTTCGGAGATCAGCTCCGAGGCATTGGCGCCGATGATGTGCACGCCGAGGATGCGGTCGGTGTTGGCGTCGGCCAGCATCTTGACGAAGCCGGTCGGGTCGCCCATGCCGAGCGCACGGCCGTTGGCGAGGAAGGGGATCTTGCCGACCTTGTAGGCGACGCCCGCGGCCTTGAGCTGCTGCTCGGTCTTGCCGACCCAGGCGATCTCGGGGCTGGTGTAGATGACCCACGGCACGGTGTCGAAATTGCAGTGGCCGGCCTGGCCCGCCATCAGCTCGGCGACCATCACCGCCTCTTCCATCGCCTTGTGCGCCAGCATCGGGCCGCGCACCACGTCGCCCACCGCCCACACGCCGGGCAGGTTGGTGCGGCAGTGGTCGTCGACTTCGATCATGCCGCGCTCGGTGATCTTCAGGCCGACGGCGTCCGGGTTCAGGCCTTCGGTGTTCGGCACGCGGCCGACCGACACGATCAGGCGGTCGGCTTCGAGCTTCTGGTCGGCGCCGTCCTTGTCCTTGTAGTTGATCGTGACGCCCTTCTTGCCGACCTTGACCTCGCCGATCTGGACGCCGAGCTTGATCTTGAGGCCTTGCTTGGTGAAGACCTTGAGCGCTTCCTTGGCGACGTCCTGGTCGGCGGCGGCGAGGAAGTCGGGCATGGCTTCGAGCACGGTGACGTCCGCACCCACGCGGCGCCACACCGAACCCATCTCGAGGCCGATCACGCCGGCACCGATCACTGCGAGCTTCTTCGGCACGGCGTCGATGTCGAGCGCGCCGACGTTGTCGCAGACGATCCTGTTGTCGACCGGGATGCCCGGCAGGTGGCGCGGCGCCGAGCCGGTGGCGACGATGACCTGCTTGGCGACGATCAGCTCTTCGCCGACCTTGACGTGCCAGCCGGCGTCGCCCTTGCCGGCGAAGGCGCCGTGGCCGTTCAGCAGCGTGACCTTGTTCTTCTTGAACAGGCCCTTGATGCCGCCGGTGAGCTGATCGACGATGCCGCTCTTGCGCGCGATCATCTTGGCGACGTCGATCTTCGGCGTGCCGACGCTGATGCCCTGGCTCTCGAAGCCGTGGCCGGCTTCCTCGAACAGGTGCGAGGTGTGCAGCAGCGCCTTGGACGGAATGCAGCCGACGTTCAGGCAGGTGCCGCCCAGGCGGGGTTCACCCTTGGGGTCGGCATAGGGGTTGGATTCGCAGCATGCGGTCTTGAAACCGAGCTGGGCGGCACGGATGGCCGCGACATAGCCGCCGGGGCCGCCGCCGATGACGAGGACGTCGAATTCTTGGGACATTCATCTCTCCTGCGAAAAAACGGGGCGCCACCCCATCGCACGGCTCCAGGCCCTGCGGTGGAATGCGCCCCGGTTCGTGTGGTTTAGACGTCGAGGATCAGGCGGGCCGGATCTTCCAGCGCTTCCTTCATCGTCACCAGGCCCAGCACGGCTTCACGGCCATCGATGATGCGGTGGTCGTAGGACATCGCCAGGTAGTTGATCGGACGGATCACGACCTGGCCGTTCTCGGCCACCGGACGATCCTTGGTGGCATGGATGCCGAGGATCGCCGACTGCGGCGGGTTGATGATCGGGGTCGACATCATCGAGCCGAACACGCCGCCGTTGGAGATCGAGAAGGTGCCGCCGGACAGGTCGTCGAGCGACAGCTTGCCGTCCTTGGCCTTCTGGCCGAACTCGGCGATCTTCAGCTCGATGTCGGCGATCGACATCGATTCGGCGTTGCGCAGGATCGGCACCACCAGACCGCGCGGCGAACCGACCGCGATGCCGATGTCGATGTAGCCGTGGTAAACGATGTCGTTGCCGTCGACCGAGGCGTTCAGGATCGGGTACTTCTTCAGCGCGGCCACGGCGGCCTTGACGAAGAAGCCCATGAAGCCCAGGCGCACGCCGTGGGCCTTCTCGAACTTGTCGCCGTACTGCTTGCGCAGCGCCATCACCGGCGCCATGTTCACTTCGTTGAACGTGGTCAGGATGGCGTTTTCGTTCTTCGACTGGATCAGGCGTTCGGCGATGCGGGCGCGCAGGCGGGTCATCGGCACGCGCTCTTCCGGACGGTCGCCGACGGCGGCGATCACCGCGGGCGCGGGCGCGGCGGCGGCAGCCTTCGGCTGGGCGGCGACGGCGTCGCCCTTGGTGACGCGGCCGCCACGGCCGCTACCGGCGACATCGGCGGCGGCGATGCCCTTCTCGTCGAGGATCTTGCGCGCGGCCGGGCTCGCGGCACCGGCGGCCGACGACGCGGCAGCAGCCGGCGGCGCAGTCACCGCAGGAACCGGTTCGGCGGCGGGCGCGGCACCTGCGGCGGCCTTGGCTTCGGTGTCGATGCGGGCGATCAGTTCGCCCGAGGTCACGGTATCGCCATCGTTCTTGACGATCTCGACCAGTACGCCGTCGGCCGGCGCCGGCGTCTCGAGCACGACCTTGTCGGTCTCGATGTCGATCAGGTTCTCGTCGCGCGAGACGGCGTCACCCACCTTCTTGTGCCAGGACACGAGGGTGGCTTCGGAAACGGATTCGGAAAGCTGCGGTACTTTCACTTCGATCAGCATGGAGTTCTCTCCCTGTTCGTTCTATCGGTTCTGGGACATCAGTTCGGCGACTGCGGCGTGGTGTCGCGGATCGGGCCGAAGGCGTTCTCGATGACGGCCTTCTGCTGCTCGTTGTGCTTGGCGTAGTAGCCCACCGCCGGCGATGCCGAGGCCGGGCGGCTGACCAGCAGCAGCTTGCGCTTGGTGCCGAGCACGTTGACCAGATGCTGGCGCGAAGCGAGCCAGTACCAGGCACCCTGGTTGCGCGGTTCTTCCTGGCACCAGACGACTTCCTTGGCGTTCGGGAACTGCTCGATCGCCTTGCCGAAGGCTTCCGCCGGGAAGGGATAGAGCTGTTCGACACGCACCAGCGCGGTATCGGTGATGTTGTTGTCGCGGCGGTGCGCCAGCAGTTCGTAGTAGATCTTGCCCTGGCACAGCACCACGCGCTTGACCTTCTTCGGGTCGAGGTTCTCGACCTCCGGAATCACCGTCTGGAAGTGGCCGTTGGCCAATTCGTCGATCGACGAGATCGCTTCCTTGTGGCGCAGCAGCGATTTCGGCGTGATGATGATCAGCGGCTTGCGCAGGCGGCGCACCATCTGGCGGCGCAGCAGGTGGAAGATCTGGGCCGGCGTCGTCGGCACCGCGATCTGCCAGTTGTTCTCGGCGGCGAGGCTGATGAAGCGCTCGGGACGGGCCGACGAGTGTTCCGGCCCCTGCCCTTCGTAGCCGTGCGGCAGCATCATCACCAGGCCCGACAGGCGGCCCCACTTGGCTTCACCCGAGCTGATGAACTGGTCGATGACGACCTGGGCGCCGTTGACGAAGTCGCCGAACTGGGCCTCCCAGACCACGAGCTCGTTGGGTTCGGTGGTGGAGTAGCCGTATTCGAAGGCCAGCAGCGCCTCCTCGGACAGCACCGAGTCGTAGCACTGGAAGCGGGCCTGCCCTTCCTGGATGTGATCCAGCGGCTTGTAGGTGCCTTCGTCCCAGCGCTCGCGGCGCTGGTCATGCAGCGCCGCATGACGGTGGAAGAAGGTGCCGCGATTGACGTCTTCGCCCGAGACGCGCACACCGTAGCCCTGCGCGAGCAGGCTGGCGTAAGCCAGGTTCTCGCCCATGCCCCAGTCGAGCGGCAGTTCGCCGCGCGCCATCGCGGCGCGGTCGTCGATGATCTTCTTGACCCGCGAATGCACTGCGAAGCCTTCGGGTACGGTGCTCAGGCGTTCGCCGAGACGCTTGATTTCCTGCACCGGAATGGCGGTCTCGGCTGCGTCGGTATAGGGCTGCTTCAGGAAAGGCGTCCAGTCCACCGAGAACTGGCGGTTGTGGCCCGACAGCACCGGGTTGTACAGCAGCTCGCCGCGGTCCAGGTGCTCGCGGTATTCGGCGATCATCTTCTCCGGGTCGTCGGCGCCGATGCTGCCTTCGGCCACCAGGCGGTCGGCGTAGAGCTTGCGCGTGCCCGGGTGCTTCTGGATGTTGCGGTACATCAGCGGCTGGGTGACCATCGGCTCGTCCTGCTCGTTGTGGCCGAGCTTGCGGAAGCAGACGATGTCGACGACCACGTCCTTCTTGAACTCCTGGCGGAATTCGACCGCCAGCGCGGTGACGAAGGCCACCGCTTCGGGATCGTCGCCATTGACGTGGAAGATCGGCGCTTCGACCATCTTGAAGATGTCGGTGCAGTACAGCGAGGAACGGTAGTCGCGCGGATCGGAAGTAGTGAAGCCGATCTGGTTGTTGATGACCAGGTGCACCGTACCGCCCGTACCGTAGCCGCGGGTCTGGGAGAAGTTCAGCATTTCCTGGTTGACACCCTGGCCGGCGACGGCGGCGTCACCGTGGATCAGCACCGGCAGCACCTGGCCCTTGTCGGCGTCGCCACGGCGGATCTGGCGCGCATAGACCGAACCGGCCACCACCGGGTTGATGATTTCCAGGTGGGACGGGTTGAAGGCCAGCGTCAGGTGCATCGGGCCGCCCGGCGTCATGACGTCGCTGGAGAAGCCCATGTGGTATTTCACGTCGCCTGCGGTCAGGTCGGCAGCGGCCTTGCCCTCGAACTCCGAGAACAGCATCGACGGCGACTTGCCCAGGGTGTTGACCAGCACATTGAGGCGGCCGCGGTGGGCCATGCCGATCACGGTTTCGGCCACGCCCAGGCTGCCGCCGACGCGGACGATCTCGTCCATCGCGACGATGGCGCTTTCACCGCCTTCCAGCGAGAAGCGCTTCTGGCCGACGTAGCGGGTATGCAGATAGCGTTCGAGCGTTTCCGCGGCAGTGGTGCGTTCGAGGATGCGCTTCTTGATCTCGACGGAGAACTTCGGCGTGCCGCGCACACTCTCCAGCCGGCTCTGGATCCAGCGCTTCTGCGCGATGTCGGAGATGTACATGTACTCCGAACCGATCGCGCTGCAGTAGGTCTGGCGCAGCGCTTCGAGGATCTCGCGCAGGCTGGCGCGTTCGGTCGAGAAGCCGTGGAAGGAGCCGACATTGAAGCTCTTCGACAGGTCGGCTTCGGTGAAACCGTAGTAGGACGGCTCGAGCTCGGCGATCTGCGGGCGCTCGGTACGCTTGAGCGGATCGAGGTTGGCCCAGCGGTTGCCCAGGAAGCGGTAGGCGTTGATCAGTTGCAGCACCGAAACCTGCTGCTTGTCCTCGCCTTCTCCGGCGACCACGGTGCGGACCGGACCGCGCTTGGCCATCTGTTCGAAAGCCGCGATCACCGGGCCGTGCGCGACGTCGCGCGCCACGACGCCGGGCTGGCTCTGCAGCTGGTCGAAATAGTTGCGCCATTCGTCCGAAACGGAGCCCGGATCGGCGAGATAATTCTCGTACTGCTCTTCGATGAACGGCGCGTTCGAGCCGAACAAATGCGAGGTCTGTTCGAGTTGCTTCATCATGATGAAAGCCACCTGTATTTTGTCTGTTTCGCTGCTTGCAGGTAATGCGGTGATCAGAGAAACCGTCGATCGAGCCCCGATGACAAAACGGGATGAACGCGCGCACGCGTTCATCCCGCTGTTCGTCAGGTTCGGCGATGTCTCCCTCCCCTCTCCATCGTCTCTTACGGACGCTGTGCGATCGCCGGAACGTCGCGCCGCGCCGCGCCGGTGTAGAGCTGGCGCGGGCGGCCGATCTTGTATTCCGGATCGGTGATCATTTCTTCCCACTGGGTGATCCATCCCACCGTCCGCGCCAGGGCGAAGATGCAGGTGAACATGGAAGTCGGGATGCCCAGCGCCTTCTGCACGATGCCCGAGTAGAAGTCGACGTTCGGGTAGAGCTTCTTCTCGACGAAGTACTCGTCTTCCAGCGCGATCTTTTCCAGCTCCATCGCCAGCTTGAACAGACGATCGTTTTCAAGGCCGAGTTCGGCCAGCACTTCGTTGCAGACCTTGCGCATCAAGGTCGCACGCGGATCGAAGTTCTTGTAGACGCGGTGGCCGAAGCCCATCAGCTTGAAGCTGTCGTTCTTGTCCTTGGCGCGCGCGATGTATTCGTTGACGCGCGAGACGTCGCCGATCTCTTCCAGCATGTTCAGGCAGGCTTCGTTGGCGCCGCCATGCGCCGGACCCCACAGGCAGGCGATGCCGGCCGAGATGCAGGCGAAGGGGTTGGCACCGGAAGAGCCGGCCAGACGCACCGTGGAGGTGGAGGCGTTCTGCTCGTGGTCGGCATGCAGCGTGAAGATGACGTCGAGCGCGCGCACCAGCACCGGGTTCGGCTCGTACTTCTCGCACGGCGTGCCGAACATCATGTGCATGAAGTTGGCGGTGTAGTCGAGGTCGTTGCGCGGGTACATGAAGGGCTCGCCCTTGTTGTACTTGTAGGCCATCGCGACGATCGTCGGCAGCTTGGCGATCAGGCGGTTGATCGAGATGCTGCGGTGCTCGGCGTCGGAGAAGTCCAGCGCCTCGTGGTAGAAGGCCGACAGCGCGCCGACGACGCCGACCATGACCGCCATCGGGTGCGCATCGCGGCGGAAACCCGAGTAGAACTTCGTCATCTGGTCGTGCAGCATGGTGTGCCGCTTGATCGTGGTCTCGAAATCCGCTTTCTGCCCGGCATTCGGCAGTTCGCCGTTCTTCAGCAGGTAGGCGACTTCGAGGAAATTGCATTTCTCGGCCAGTTGCTCGATCGGATAGCCGCGATACAGCAGTTCGCCCTTGTCGCCATCGATGAAGGTGATGTTCGACTTGCAACTCGCAGTCGACAGGAAGCCCGAGTCGTAGGTGAACAGGCCGGTCTTGCCGCCCAGGGTGCGGATGTCGATGACATCCGGGCCATGGGTGCCGGTCATCACCGGAAATTCGACGGTCTTGCCATCGACGGTCAGCGTTGCAGTGCGTTCAGTGCTCATAGATCGTCCCTTCTACTAGCCGGTTTAACTGCTTGTCGTATCGTGATCCTGTCTGCTGCGTCAGGGCTGACGCAGCAGACCGATCATCTCCTTCCAGCGGTCCGTCTCACATGCCTTGCTGCCATTGACCATGGCCCAGAGGTCGTGGTCCTCACAACGCAGCAGGTCGTCCAGATCCGCGATCTGATCGTCGCCGAGACGATCGAAATGCCGCTCCAGGAAGCGCTCGAACACGAGATCGAGCTCGAGCAAGGCCCGACGACACTGCCAGCGGACACGCCCCCTGTTGATGCTCATATGCCAACCTCGTCCTCAGACCGCACGGCGGACCATCATATCCTTGATCTTGCCGATCGCGCGGGTCGGATTCAGACCCTTCGGACAGACGTCGACACAGTTCATGATGGAGTGGCAGCGGAACAGGCGGTACGGATCTTCGAGGTTGTCGAGACGCGCATTGGTGTCCTGGTCACGGGTGTCGGCCAGGAAGCGGTAGGCGGCAAGCAGGCCGGCCGGGCCGACGAACTTGTCCGGGTTCCACCAGAACGACGGGCAGGACGTCGAGCAGCAGGCGCACAGGATGCACTCGTACAGGCCGTTGAGCTCCTCGCGGTCGTCCGGCGACTGCAGGCGTTCGCGCTCGGGCGGCGGGTCGTTGTTGACCAGGTAGGGCTTGATCGAGTGGTACTGCTTGAAGAACTGCGTCATGTCGACGATCAGGTCGCGGATGACCGGCAGGCCGGGCAGCGGGCGCAGCGTGATCGGCTGCTGCAGGCTGTCGACGTCGGTCAGGCAGGCCAGACCATTCTTGCCGTTGATGTTCATCGCGTCCGAACCGCACACGCCTTCGCGGCAGGAACGGCGGAACGACAAGGTGTCGTCCTTGGTCTTGAGGCGGACCATGGCGTCGAGCAGCTTCTTGTCGGAAGCTTCCAGCTCGACCGAGATGTCCTGCATGTAGGGCTTCTCGTCCTTGTCCGGATCGTAGCGATAGATCTTGAAGTGAACGGTACGCTTGCTCATGTCGTTTGTTCTCCCGCGCTCAATAGGTGCGCTTGGCGAGCGCGATGGGTTCCACGTCGTCGGACAGCGGCTTCAGGTTCACCGGCTTGTAGTCGAGGCGGTTGCCGTCGCGGTACCACAGCGTGTGCTTGAGCCAGTTCTTGTCGTCGCGGCCGTTGGGGTTCTCTGCCGTGTCCGGTGCGTCGTCGCGGACGTGGGCGCCGCGCGATTCCTTGCGCGCCTCGGCCGAGATCATGGTCGCCTTGGCGACTTCGATCAGGTTGTCCAGTTCCAGCGCCTCGGTGCGGGCGGTGTTCCACACCTTGGACTTGTCGCCGATCTCGGTGTGCAGCGACTGCTCGGCCACTTCGAGGATGCGGGTGACGCCTTCGGTCAGCAATTCGTTGAAGCGGAACACGCCGGCGTGCTTCTGCATCGTGCGCTGCATGGCCAGACGCACTTCATGCACGTCGGTACCGTTCTTCTGGTTTTCCAGACGGGCGATGCGCGCCAGCGACATGTCGGCGGCGTCGTCGGGCAACGGCTTCAGCGTCAGGTTGCCGGACTGGAAGTCCTCGACCACGGTCTCGCCGGCGGACTTGCCGAACACCAGCAGGTCGAGCAGCGAGTTCGTGCCCAGGCGGTTGGCGCCGTGCACCGAGGCGCAGGCGCACTCGCCGGCAGCGTAGAAACCCTGCACCGGCACGTTCGGGTTGCCGTCCTTCGGCACCACGACCTGGCCCTTGTAGTTGGTCGGGATGCCGCCCATCTGGTAGTGGCAGGTCGGCACGACCGGGATCGGCGCCTTGATCGGGTCCACACCGGCGAACTGGATCGAGATCTCGCGAATGCCGGGCAGGCGCTTCATGATGGTCTCGGGCGACAGGTGGGTGATGTCGAGCAGCACGTGGTCCTTGTCCGGACCGCAACCGCGACCTTCGTTGATCTCGGTCACCATCGAGCGCGACACCACGTCGCGCGAGGCCAGATCCTTCAGGTTGGGCGCGTAGCGCTCCATGAAGCGCTCGCCGGAGTCGTTGCGCAGGATGCCGCCTTCGCCGCGCACGCCTTCGGTGATCAGCACGCCCGCGCCGGCCACGCCGGTCGGGTGGAACTGCCAGAACTCCATGTCTTCCAGCGGGATGCCGGCACGCGCCGCCATGCCCAGGCCGTCACCGGTATTGATGAAGGCGTTGGTGGAGCTGTAGAAGATGCGGCCCGCACCGCCGGTGGCGAAGATCGTCGCCTTGGCGTGGAAGATCGAGACTTCGCCGGTTTCCATCTCGATCGCGGTGACGCCGAGCACGTCGCCTTCGCTGTTGCGGATCAGGTCGAGCGCATTCCATTCGACGAAGAACTGGGTGTTGGCGCGCACGTTGCGCTGGTACAGCGCATGCAGCATGGCGTGGCCGGTACGATCGGCGGCTGCACAGGAGCGCATCACCGGCGCCTGGCCGTAGTTCATCGAGTGGCCGCCGAAGGGGCGCTGGTAGATCTTGCCGTTGTCGGTACGGTCGAAGGGCATGCCATAGTGTTCGAGTTCGATGACGACCTCGTTGGCCTTCTTGACCATGAATTCGATGGCGTCCTGGTCACCCAGCCAGTCCGACCCCTTCACGGTGTCGTACATGTGCCAGTGCCAGTTGTCCTCGGTGGTGTTTCCCAGCGAGGCGGCCACACCGCCCTGCGCCGCAACCGTGTGCGAGCGCGTCGGAAAGACCTTGGTCAGCACGGCCGTCTTCAGGCCGGCTTCGGACAGTTGCAGGGCAGCGCGCAGGCCAGCACCACCCGCGCCGACGATGACTGCATCAAAGGTACGCTTGGCGACGTTCACGCTTACAGCCTCCAAAGAATCTGGGCCGCCCAGCCGGCATAGCCGACGAGCAGGAAGAGAGTGACGAGATGCAGCGACAGGCGCAGGCCGTCCGGCTTGACGTAATCCATCCAGATGTCGCGCACGCCGATCCAGGCGTGGTAGAACAGCGACAGGAAGAACAGGAAGCTCAGGAAGCGGAAGGGGCCGCTGGAGAACAGGCCGCTCCAGGCCTCATAGCTGAACTCTGACAGAGTCAGCGTACAGACCGCGAAGATGATCGTGTAGATGGCCATGAAGACCGCAGTGGCACGCTGCGCGATCCAGTCCTTCAGACCGTAGTGCGCACCGACAGGTTGACGCCTCACCATAGTTTCACCCCGATGATCACGGTGAGCGCGATGCTCACGATCAGAACGATGCGCGACGAATTGCGCGCGGCCTGAAGTTCCGTTCCCTTGTGCAGGTCGAGCAGCAGGAAGCGGATGCCGGCACAGAAGTGGTGCATGTAGGCCCACAGCAGACCCAGCAGCAGCAGCTTGGCCAGCGGGTGCCCCACCACTGCGCTGAAGGTCTCGAAGGTCTCGGGCGAGCCGAGGCTGCGATCGAGCAGATACAGCAGGAAAGGCAGCAGCAGGAACAGGCCCGCGCCGCTGATCCGGTGAAGGATCGAGACGATACCCGGCAGCGGCAGCCGGATCTGATTCACGGCCAGATGCTTCGGCCGCTGTTTGTGTACAGTCACTTCTGACATGAAGACTCCCCTCTACATGTACGACGAAAGATCCGCCGTCGACTTCGAAAATACGTACACCGTTATACGTAATCAGTAATTATAGCGCCCTCGCCCGGTGCGTCATTACGTCAATTCAACTCATTCAGATAAAAGTGCTCGGCCGTCGAATAGAGGCCGCGCCGCCATTCGACCGGCTTGTCGCCGTAGGTGTAGGTGACCCTCTCGACCGACAACAGCGGCGTGCCTTCGGCGACCTTCAGCGCCTCGCTGGCATTGCGGTCGGCGGCAACGGCACGGATGCGTTCCTGCGCCCGGATCATGCGCAGACCGAAACGGGTCTCGAACAGGCTGTACAGGGAACCGTTCCAGTCCTGCAGCACTTCCGAAGTCAGCCCCTGGAAGATTTCCCCGGGCAGATAGATTTCGTCGATCACCACCGGTTTGGTCGAGAACTTCAGCAACCGGCGGACGATGATGATCGGCACCCCGGGCTCGATGCCCAGCATGCGCGAGGCTTCCTGGCCGGCCTTGGCCCGCCAGCAGTCCAGCGGTACGCTCTGCGGCTGCGACAGATCGCCATCCATCGGCACCAGGCGCAGGAAACGGAACAGGGCCCTCGGATCATTGTGCGAGGCAACGTAAGTGCCCTTCCCCTGCTTGCGGACGAGCAGGTTCTCGGCAGCCATTTCATCGATCGCCTTGCGAACGGTGCCCTGCGACACGCTGAAGCGCGCCGCCAGCTCCTGCTCGCTCGGAATCGCCTGGCCAGGCCGCCACTCACCGGACTCGAGAGCCTGAAGAATCAGGGTCTTGATCTGGCGGTAAAGCGGGCTGAAAGTAGGAGCTTCCCGTGACATGCGCGCATTTGAGCACAAAAAATACAAGTCGTCCATACCTCGTCTTATGTCTTATATAAGATAAAAGACATGATTTGACAGCTCCGGCATTTCTTCTTAGTATTCCCGCGCCCCTGATGCGTGCGACGCGAATGTCCGGCATGATGCGCCGGAATCCACGCCCCATGCAGCCGGGGCACGAATTCTCGATACCGCCATCACAGACCGTCTTCTTTATAGAGGGAGTATTCACATGAGCAAAGCCCCCATGCGCGTCGCAGTCACCGGCGCCGCCGGCCAGATCGGCTACAGCCTGCTGTTCCGCATCGCCAGCGGTGAAATGCTGGGCAAGGACCAGCCCGTGATCCTGCAATTGCTCGACCTGCCCCAGGCCCAGAAGGCCGTGAAGGGTGTGATGATGGAGCTGGAAGACTGCGCCTTCCCGCTGCTGGCCGGCATGATCGCCACCGACGACCCCAACGTCGCCTTCAAGGACGCCGACGTCTGCCTGCTGGTCGGCGCCCGTCCGCGCGGCCCCGGCATGGAACGTGCCGACCTGCTGACCGCCAACGGCGCGATCTTCACCGTGCAGGGCAAGGCCATCGCCGAAAACGCCAAGGAAGACGTGCGCGTGCTGGTCGTCGGCAACCCCTGCAACACCAACGCCTACATCGCCCGTTCGGCCGCGATCAAGGTCGGCCGCACCAACCCGAACAACTACCACGGCATGCTGCGCCTGGACCACAACCGCGCACTGTCGCAACTGGCAGCCAAGTCGGGCCGCCCGGTGTCGTCGCTGAAGAAGATGGTCGTGTGGGGCAACCACTCGCCGTCGATGTACGCCGACTACCGCTTCTGCGAATCGAACGGCGACAGCGTCAAGGCGCTGATCAACGACCACGCCTGGAACAACGACGTCTTCCTGCCCACCGTCGGCAAGCGCGGCGCCGCCATCATCGAAGCCCGTGGCCTGTCCTCGGCTGCCTCGGCCGCCAACGCCGCCATCGACCACGTGCGCGACTGGGTGCTGGGCTCGGACGACTGGGTCACCATGGGCGTGCCGTCGGACGGCTCCTACGGCATCCCCGAAGGCGTCGTGTTCGGCTTCCCCTGCGAAGCCAGGAACGGCCAGTTCAAGATCATCCAGGGCCTGGAGATCGACGAGTACTCGCAAGGCAAGATCAACGCCACGCTGAAGGAACTCGAAGAAGAGCGTGCCGCCGTTGCCGACATGCTGAAGTAAGACCGCAACGCGGCCTGCGGGCCGCGTCTGCACCGGGCCGCGGGGTAGAATCCGTGGCCCTTTTTGTTTCCCGTGCCGCCTTCGAGGAGAACCCGCATGCGCCTGCACCCTGCCGATGTCCTGTTCGCCGGCGAAAAGCCCTTCCCCGCCCTGCCCGCGGTCGACCACTACGCCGGCGCCGAGAAGCTGATGCTCAAGGCACTCAAGCTGCAGCAGGAGCTCGGCCCGGTGTTCGACATCACCTGCGACTGCGAGGACGGCGCACGCGCAGGCGCCGAAGCCGAGCACGCACGCATGGTGGTGGGCGTGGTGAACGGCGCCGAGAACCACTTCGGCCGCGTCGGCGCGCGCATCCACGACATCACCCACCCGCACTGGATGCAGGATCTCGACATCCTGGTGCGCGGCGCCGGCCAGCGGCTGGCTTTCATCACCCTGCCCAAGGTCCGCTCGGCCGCCGATGCCGCCGCCCAGATCGAGGAGCTGCGCCGCATCGAGGCCGCCTGCGGCAGCGTGCGCGCACTGCCGGTGCACGTGCTGATCGAAACCCACGGTGCGCTGCGCGAAGCCTGGGAGATCGCCGCCCTCGACGGCGTCGAATCGCTCGACTTCGGCCTGATGGATTTCGTCTCCGGCCACCACGGCGCCATTCCCGGCAGCGCGATGAAGAGCCCGGGCCAGTTCGAGCACCCGCTGGTCACCCGCGCCAAGACCGAAATCTCCGCCGCCGCGCTCGCCAACGGCGTCGTGCCCTCGCACAACGTCACCACCGAACTGCAGGACGTCGCCGTCATCCGCCACGACGCCGAGCGCGCACGCCGCGAATTCGGCTACCTGCGCATGTGGAGCATCCACCCCAACCAGATCCTGCCGATCGTCGCCGCGATGCAGCCGGACTTCTCCGAAGTCGAGGAAGCCGCCGAGATCCTGATCGCCGCCCAGGATGCCGACTGGGGGCCGATCCAGCATGGCGGACGGCTGCACGACCGCGCCTCCTACCGCTATTACTGGGAACTGCTGCAGCGTGCGCGCAATACCGGCATGGAGTTGCCGGGCGAGGCACGTCAGCGTTTCTTTGCCGCCTGAGTCCGCCGCAGCACGAGCATTCCGATCACGTCCATGCAAGCTCCCAGCAAGGTGCCGGGCGCTGCCGGCTCCACGCATCTCGAGGCCGGCACGCCCTCGCCAGCGGCTGGGTGGGACGGCGCGCGGGCGAGCGGCGCGCACTGGCCTCGGCGCTCTACCTGTCGAGCTACTACCTCGGCGCCAGCGTCATCGGCAGCCTCGCCGGCACCGCGTGGACGGCCGGACACTGGCCCGGCCTCGCCGCGCTGCAGGGGATCTGCGTGCTCGGGACCGGCGCGGTCGCGCTCCGGCTGCGCCGCCTGCCTGCTTGAGGTTGCCGGACAGGAACGCGCAGGCGCTCGCTCTTCGGCCGGCCGAAAAGCTGCGCAGGCGGCCCGCTTTCTTCCGCCAGGCCCTGGTGCAGGATGGCTGGAGAGCTCACGCGCGAACCCCGCGCAGCTTTTTGGCCAGCACCGCGGCCAGCGTCTCTGCCGCCGGCGGATCGAAGCGGAAGAACAGCTCGGGCTCGATCATCTCGAGCTCCATCAGCCGGAAGCCGCCGCCGTCGCGCACGAAATCCACCCGCGCATACAGCGGCAAGGACGGGCAGGCAGCGACCGCGGCCTCGGCGAAGGCACGCTCGTCCGCTGACGGCGCGTGCGAGTGCACCGTACCGCCATGATCGTCCTGCACACGAAAATCCCCCGCACGCGCGGTCTTGCGGATGGCATGGGTGCAGCGGCCGTCGATCACGATCAGCGACAGCTCGCCGTCGGCGAGGATGGCCGGCTCGAAGCGCTGCACCAGCATCGCCTCCTGCGCCACGCAGCGGGCGAAGACCGGTTCGTGCCCGGCCAGCGAAGCCCGATCCACACGGCAGGTCAGCCGCGCCGCACCCGACACCGCCGGCTTGAAGACGATCTCGTCCCAGCCCTGCGCCGCCATGATCGACGCCAGCGTCATCGCCTCGCCGCGCTCGACGAAGCACGTCGGCGCGATCGCCACGCCACGTGCCGCCAGGTCGGCCAGATAATGCTTGTCGACGTTCCAGCGGATCAGGCCGGCGTCGTTGAACAGGCGCGTCTGCGCCGACACCGCGTCCAGCCAGCGCGAGAACTCGGCGAAGCGGTCGAAATAATCCCAGGTCGTGCGGAACAGCAGGCTGCCGCATGCGCGCCAGTCCATCGTCGGATCGGCCCAGGAACGCCGCGCCACGCTGAGGCCCTGTGCCTGCAGCGCTTCAGCCACCAGGCCGTCCTCGCGAGCGATCTGCGCCTGATACCAATCGTCGGGGTCGGGGTGCACGTAACGATCCTCGGTCAGGATCACCACGTCGATCGGCTTGGCAGTCATCGGCGGCTGTGGCGTAATGAAAGGCCGCGATTCTAGCAGCAGCCCCATGCCCCGCTCTCCCATCCCGCTCTCGGTCCTCGATCTCGCCCCCGTCACGTCCGGCAGCACCGCCGCCGACGCACTGCGCAACACGCGCGAGCTCGCCCGGCTCGCCGACCGCAGCGGCTACAACCGCTACTGGCTGGCCGAACACCACAACATGGCGGGCATCGCCAGCGCCGCCACCGCGGTCGTCATAGGCCACGTCGCCGCGCACACCCGGCGCATCCGGGTCGGTGCCGGCGGCATCATGCTGCCCAACCACGCCCCGCTGGTGATTGCCGAACAGTTCGGCACCCTCGAAGCCCTGTTCCCCGGCCGCATCGACCTCGGCCTCGGCCGCGCGCCCGGCACCGACCAGACGACGGCACGCGCACTGCGCCGCAACCTGGGCAACAGCGACGAGACTTTCCCGCAGGACGTGCTGGAACTGCAGAGCTACTTCAAGCCGGCCCAGCCCGGCCAGAAAGTACAGGCCGTGCCCGGCGCCGGCCTGGAGGTGCCGATCTGGCTGCTCGGCTCCAGCCTCTTCAGCGCCGAACTGGCCGCCCACCTCGGCCTGCCCTTTGCCTTCGCATCGCACTTCGCGCCGCGCTTCCTGCTGCGCGCGGTGGACCTGTACCGCAGCCGCTTCCGGCCCTCGGCGGCGCTCGAACGCCCCTACGTCATGGTCGGTGCCAACGCCATCGCCGCCGACACCGACGACGAAGCCCGGCTCCTGTTCAGTTCGCTGCGCAACCGCTTCGCCGGCATCGCCCGCGGCGATCGCGGCCTGCTGCAGCCGCCTGAGCCGGATGAGGAACAGGGCTGGACGCCGGCAGAACGGCGATACGCCGACGAAGCCACCGCCTGCTCGGCGGTCGGCAGCGTCGACACCGTGCGCCGCGGCCTGGAACGACTGATCGCCGAAACCGGCGCCGACGAACTGATCGTCACGGCCCAGATCTTCGATCACGCCACCCGCTGCCGCTCCTTCGAGATCCTCGCCGAAGCCTGGGAGCTGGCCAGCGCTTGAACGGGCGCCGCGCGCTTGCACGCCTATGGGATACTCGGCGCTCGAACCCCGATGGAGGAATCCCATGCAGAAAAACACGCCATCCCGCCTGCTCCGCCCGCTGCTGCACTGCGCCGCCGCAGTGCTGATCGCCACCGGCGCCGGCTTCGCCACGGCGGCCGCCCCCCAGGTCCAGACCCAGGTGCCCGGTTACTACCGGATGATGCTCGGCGACATCGAAGTCACCGCGCTGTACGACGGCGCCATCGAGATCGACACCGGGCTGCTGAAGAACCTGCGCGACGAAGACCGCGACCGCCTGCTCGCGCGCCACTTCCTGCAAGCGCCGAAAGTGCAGACCGCCGTCAATGCCTACCTGATCAACACCGGTGACAAGCTGGTGCTGGTCGATGCCGGCGCCGCCCACCTGTTCGGCCCCTCGCTCGGCCACGTCGCCGGCAATCTGCGCGCCGCCGGCTACGATCCCGCCCAGGTCGATGTCGTGCTGCTGACCCACCTGCACGGCGACCACATCAACGGCCTCATCGACGCCGACGGCAAGGCGGTGTTCGCCAACGCCGAAATCTGGTCGGCCCAGGCCGACAACGACTTCTGGCTGGACGAAGAAGCCGCCGCCAAGGCCGCGCAGGAGGTCCAGCCCTTCTTCAAGATGGCCCGTGACGCCGCCGCGCCCTATCGTGCCAGCGGCCGCTGGCAGACCTTCGGTACCGACCGCGACATCGTGCCCGGCATTGCCAGCGTCGCCGCGCCCGGCCACACGCCGGGCCACAGCGGCTACCTCGTCGGCAGCGGCGAGCGCAAGCTGCTGATCTGGGGCGACATCGTGCATAACCACGCGGTGCAGTTCGCCCAGCCCGAGGTCGCAATCGAATTCGACGTGGACAGCGAAGCGGCAGTGGCGACACGCAAGCAGATCTTCGCCCGCTCGGCAGAGGAAAAACTGCTGGTCGGCGGCATGCACCTGCCTTTCCCGGGCATCGGCCATGTCCGCGCCGAAGGTGAGGCTTATGAGTGGGTGCCGCTGGAGTTCGGACCGGTGAATGCCCAATCGGGGGATTGAAGCACGGGCAATGCCCAGGTTCGCAGTTCACGAACTGCGAACCTGCACCTGAACCGGGTACTCGCGACCACGAGACTCGGTAGCAAGATCATGGCCGGCAGAGATCCAGCAGCAACTCCATGCGCTCGACTTTCATCCATACCTCACTCGCGGCTCCTGGAACATTATGGTCAGCCCGATTTTCGCAAGGCAGAGGAGTTCAGGCGTAAATTGGGCTTGCGCAAATCTATTCGGAGTCGTGTTGGGGAGGGGACTCCCCGCTCCTTGATGAGAGCCGCGCCTGGCAATCCTCAAAAGCCCCTCAGCGTGTGATCGCTGTTTTTTATGTCAGGTTCGTTGCCAGGCCGTTGAGCCGTTTACGTCATCACGTGATCTACCGTCGCAAAACCCGGTGGGTGACTACAGGTTCATTGGTGGCGCGAGTCATCAGCCTGCTGCCACAGGCTGGCGACACTGATAGTGCGTTCCGTTGGCGAGGATGGCCCAGGCGATCCTCGCCAATTTATTGGCCAGTGCGCAGGCGACGACATTCGAGTGGCGTCGGGTGAGCATGGCGCGGGTCCATTGGCCCAAGGCGTCGGTGCGCTTCTGAATGCGTTGCATCAACGCGCGAGCGCACTGCACGAGGAGCCGTCGCAGGTTCTTGTCCCCGCGTTTGCTGATGCCCAACAGCGTGGGCTTGCCGCCGGTGCTGTACTGGCGCGGCACCAGCCCGACGGAGGCGGCGAACTGGCGCGCGTTGGCGAACTGCCTGGCATCGCCCAGCTCGGTGGCGAGCACGCTGGCCGTGATCGGCCCGATGCCGGGAATTTCCAGCAACCGCTGGCCGCGATCGTCCTCGCGCAGTTGTTGCGTCAGTTCCTGCTCGACCTGCTTGATCTGCTCGTCCAGATACTTGAAGTGGGCACGCAGCCGCTCGATGAGTGCGATCAGGCGCGGCGGCAGTTGTGTCTCGTGCTCGGCCAGCACCGCCGGCAGGCGCTTGATGATGGCTGCGCCCTTGGGCAAACCGATGCCGAACTCCAGCAGGAAGGCGTGAATCTGGTTCGTCGTGGACGTGCGTTCGCGTACCAGGGCTTCACGTACCCGGTGCAGCGCCGAGATGGTCTGCTGGGTCTCGGTGCGCGGACGCACGAAGCGCATGCTCGGCCGACTCGCCGCCTCGCAGATCGCCTGGGCGTCGGCGAAGTCATTCTTGTTGCCTTGCACGAAGGGCTTGACGAACTGCGGCGAGATCAGCCGCGTCTCATGTCCCATGCCGCCCAACCGACGCGCGATCCAGTGCGCACCGGCGCACGCTTCCATCACGACGCGGCAGGCGGGAAAGTTGCCCAGCATCGTCAGCATCTGGCTGCGCGACACCTTCTTGCGGAATACCATCCGCCCCTTCTCGTCCTGAGCATGAAGGTGGAAGCAGTGCTTGCCCAGGTCGATCCCGATCAACGTCACCGCATTCATGATAATGGCCTCCGAAAAGAACAATCCCCGTTCAGCGTAGCCGCTGAGCGGGGATCGGGCTGACCATCTCATTAGCCCCCGCCAGTACGAAGCCCCCGCCAGTACGAAACCGGACGGGGGCCTTGCGCTCAGCGGACGGGCTCACGCCCGCCCTGCGTCCCTGCCTTACACCTCGATGGTATCGGCCACCGCGCGGAATTCCTCGATCTGGTCGAAGTTCATGTAGCGGTAGATGTCGGCTGCCTTCTGATTGACGATCTCGACCTGCGCCATGTACTCCTGCACGGTCGGGATCTTGCCCATCAGCGCGCACACCGCCGCCAGCTCGGCCGAACCCAGATACACCCGGGTGTCGATGCCGAGGCGGTTGGGGAAGTTGCGCGTCGAGGTCGACATCGCGGTGCTGCCCTTGCGGATCTGCGCCTGGTTGCCCATGCACAGCGAGCACCCCGGCATCTCCATGCGGGCGCCGGACTTGCCGAGCACGCCGTAGTAGCCTTCCTCGTTGAGGATCATCGCGTCCATCTTGGTCGGCGGCGCGATCCACAGGCGGGTCGGGATGTCGGTCTTGCCGTCCAGCACCTTGCCGGCAGCGCGGAAGTGGCCGATGTTGGTCATGCACGAGCCGATGAAGACTTCGTCGATCTTGTCGCCGGCGACCTCGGACAGGAACTTGACGTCGTCCGGGTCGTTCGGGCAGGCAACGATCGGCTCCTTGATGTCGGCCAGGTCGATGTCGATGACCGCGGCGTACTCGGCATCGGCATCGCCCTTCAGCAGCTCGCCGCTGGCGATCCAGTCTTCCATCGCCTTGATGCGGCGGCGCAAAGTGCGGGCGTCCTCGTAGCCGTTGGCGATCATCCACTTCATCAGCGTGATGTTCGAGTTCATGTACTCGACGATCGGCGCCTTGTTCAGATGCACCGTGCAGCCGGCAGCCGAACGTTCGGCCGAGGCGTCGGTGAGCTCGAAAGCCTGTTCCACCTTCAGGTCGGGCAGGCCTTCGATCTCGAGGATGCGGCCGGAGAAGATGTTCTTCTTGCCCTTCTTCTCGACCGTCAGCAGACCCTGCTTGATCGCGTACAGCGGAATCGCGTTGACCAGGTCGCGCAGCGTGACGCCCGGCTGCAGCGTGCCCTTGAAGCGCACCAGCACCGATTCGGGCATGTCGAGCGGCATCACGCCGGTGGCGGCGGCGAAGGCCACCAGGCCGGAGCCGGCCGGGAAGGAGATGCCGATCGGGAAGCGGGTGTGCGAGTCGCCGCCGGTGCCGACGGTGTCGGGCAGCAGCAGGCGGTTGAGCCAGGAGTGGATCACGCCGTCGCCCGGGCGCAGGCTGACGCCGCCGCGGGTGCTGATGAAGCTCGGCAGCTCGCGGTGCATCTTGACGTCGACCAGCTTCGGATAGGCGGCGGTGTGGCAGAAGGACTGCATCACCAGGTCGGCCGAGAAGCCGAGGCAGGCGAGATCCTTGAGTTCGTCGCGGGTCATCGGGCCGGTAGTGTCCTGCGAGCCGACGGTGGTCATCTTGGGCTCGCAGTAGGTGCCCGGGCGGATGCCCTGGCCTTCCGGCAGGCCGCAGGCGCGGCCGACCATCTTCTGCGCCAGCGAGAAGCCTTTGCCGGAATCGGCCGGCGCCTGCGGCAGGCGGAACAGCGTCGACGGCGGCAGGCCCAGGGCTTCGCGCGCCTTGGTGGTGAGGCCGCGGCCGATGATCAGCGGAATGCGGCCGCCGGCACGCACTTCGTCGAGGATCACCAGCGTCTTGAGCTGCGATTCGGCGATCACGGCGCCGTTCTTCAGCGCGGTGACCTTGCCGCTGGCCTGGTCGACCGTCAGCTCGATCTCGTCGCCCATGTCCATCTGGCCGGCGTCGATCTCGATCGGCAGCGCGCCGGCGTCTTCCATGGTGTTGAAGAAGATCGGGGCGATCTTGGAGCCCAGGCACACGCCGCCGAAGCGCTTGTTCGGCACGTAGGGGATGTCCTCGCCGGTGAACCACAGCACCGAGTTGGTGGCGGATTTGCGCGAGGAGCCGGTGCCGACCACGTCGCCGACGTAGGCCACCAGATTGCCCTTGGCCTTCAGTTCTTCGAGGAACTTGACCGGGCCGCGCACGCCGGCTTCTTCCGGCTCGATGCCGGGGCGCGGGTTCTTCAGCATCGCCAGCGCGTGCAGCGGGATGTCGGGGCGCGACCAGGCGTCCGGCGCCGGCGACAGGTCGTCGGTGTTGGTTTCGCCGGTGACCTTGAACACGGTCAGCTTTTGCGAGGCGGGGACTTCCGGGCGGCTGGTGAACCACTCGGCGTCGGCCCAGGACTGCATCACGGCCTTGGCGTTGGCGTTGCCCTGCTCCGCCAGTTCCTTGACGTCGTGGAAGTAGTCGAACATCAGCAGGGTCTTCTTCAGGCCCTCGGCGGCGACCGCGCCGACTTCGGCGTCGCCCAGCAGGTCGATCATCGGCTTGATGTTGAAGCCACCCAGCATGGTGCCGAGCAGTTCGGTGGCCTTGG
Organism: Thauera butanivorans; assembly: GCF_048398245.1. Classification (NCBI taxonomy): domain Bacteria; kingdom Pseudomonadati; phylum Pseudomonadota; class Betaproteobacteria; order Rhodocyclales; family Zoogloeaceae; genus Thauera; species Thauera butanivorans. The sequence goes on along the minus strand of NZ_CP183038.1, from coordinate 2,056,141 downwards.
CGCGCGACACCAGGCCACAGGCCTCTTCGCCCTTGGCGACCTTGGCCAGGAACTCGGCCTTGACCTTGGCGGCGTCATCCACGCCGGCCGGCACACGATAGGTCAGCAGCTCGACGAGGAAGTCTTCCTCGCCGGCGGGGGGGTTCTTGAGCAGGGCGACCAGTTCGGTGACCTGCTGCTTGTTCAGCGGCAGCGGGGGGATACCGAGAGCGGCGCGTTCGGCGACATGGGCACGGTAGGCTTCAAGCACGGTGAGTTCCTCACTTTTCGTGGCGGTGATCGGGGCCCCGCGCGAGGATCACCCGCGCGGATCGGAACGGATTATATGTCTTTTATAAGACTGGCGGTGCACCGCAGCAGAAAGACATCGTATCCGCATGAAAGGCGCCGCAATTCTACTCCCTGCCGGCACCTTGGAGCAGAATGGCGGCCTTGACCGAGGTATAGCATCCCGAGCCGATGAAAACGACGCCCTGCCCCTGTGAATCGGGCCTGCCTTTCGCGCGCTGCTGCGGCCCGCTGCTCGCCGGCGAAAGCACCGCCGCCACCGCCGAAGCCCTGATGCGCTCGCGCTACACCGCCTTCACCCGGCGCGATGCCGCCTATCTGCTGCGCACCTGGCACGACAGCACCCGCCCGGCGACGCTCGACCTGGACGAAGATCCGGCGCCGAAATGGATCGGCCTGAAGGTCCTGTCCCGCGGCCAGCCCGACGGCAACAACGCGCAGGTCGAGTTCCTCGCCCGCTACCGCGTCGGCGGCCGCGCCCGGCGCCTGCACGAAAACAGCCGCTTCGTCCGCGAAGACGGCCTCTGGTACTACGTCGATGGCGACATCGACGGCGGCACTGCCGAAGGAGAAGCACGGCAATGAACCTCGAGAAAGTCATCTTCGGCTTCTTCATCCTGCTCGCCGCGACGCTCAATTTCGGCTTCTTCGTCGGCGAGATCGACAATCCCGCGCATCACGACGTCTATGAGCTGTTCGCCGCGCTGGTGGTGAGCCTGATCGCGACGGTGCTCAAGTTCGGCGACCGCACCCAGATCGGCGCCGTCCATCTCGCCACCAGCCTGGTGGCCGACCTGCAGCTGATCGCCGCGGCGATGGTGTGGGGCTATGCCGCCCACGTCTCCGGCGCCGGACTCACTGCCACCGCAACCGCCAACGTGGTGTCGCTGTCGGGCGGTGCGCTGCTCGCCAACCTCGTTTCGGTGGTGATCCTGATCGCCGAAACGATCATGCAGCGGCGCTGATCCGGTGCGATGAAGGGGGCGCAGCCGCTGGCGCGGCACCACGGCATCTTCCTGCTGATCCTGCGGCGCCTGCGCGCGCCGCTGATCCTGCTCATCGCCATCATGGCGGTGTCGGTGCTCGGCCTCACGCTGGTGCCGGGCGTCGGCGAAGACGGCCGGACCACTTACCTGAGCTTCTTCCACGCGCTGTACTTCATGAGCTACACCGCCACCACCATCGGCTTCGGCGAAGTCCCTCACAGCTTTTCCGAGCAGCAGCGGCTGTGGGTGATGGCCTGCATCTACATGTCGGTGATCGGCTGGGCCTACACGCTCGGCACGCTGTTCGCCGTGCTGTCGGACCGCAGCCTGCAGCAGGCGATCGCCACCCAGCGTTTCGTACGCGCAGTGCGCCGCCTGCGCGAACCCTTCTACCTCGTCTGCGGCTACGGCGAGACCGGCCGCCTGATCTGCGGCGCGCTCGACCGCATGCGGCTGCGCGCGGTCGTCGTCGAGATCGACGAAACCCGGGTGGGCGAAATCGGCCTGCGCAGCTTCTCGGCCGACGTGCCCGCGCTCTGCGCCGACGCCTCGAATCCCGAAGTGCTGCGCGACGCCGGCCTCACCCATCCCCATTGCGCCGGCGTCATCGCGCTGACCAACGACGACGCCACCAACCTCGCCATCGCCATCGCGACCCGGCTGATGGCACCGAAGCTGCCCGCGCTGTGCCGCGCGGAACACCGCTCGACCTCGGCCAACATGGCCTCCTTCGGTACGCGGCACATCATCAACCCCTTCGAACGCTTTTCCGCGACGCTCTCCACCGCGCTGCACGCACCGGCCACCTCGCAACTGCTGGCCTGGCTGACCGGCCTGCCCGGCACCGCCGTCGAGCGCCGCCGCAGCCCGCCGCGCGGCGCCTGGATCGTCTGCGGACACGGCCGCTTCGGCCACTGGATGGTCGATGCGATGGACGCCGAATCGCTGCCGGTCACGATCATCGACCGCAGCGAACCGCCGGATGGCGCGCATCGCTGGATACAGGGCGACGGCAGCGGCGCCGGAACCCTGCTCGCAGCCGGCGTGCAGCAGGCCACCGGCATCGTCGCCGCCACCAGCTCGGACATCGACAACCTGTCGATCGCGGTCACCGCGCGGCAGTTGAACCCCGAACTGTTCGTGATCCTGCGCCAGAACCTCCAGGTGAACCAGGTATTGTTCGACACCTTCGAATCGGACATCACCGTCGTGCCGAGCGAGATCATCGCCCACGAATGCCTCGCCATTCTCGCCACGCCGCTGCTGGAGCCTTTCCTGCGCGACATCCAGGGCCACGGCGACGGCTGGTGTGCCGAACAGCTCGAACGCCTGACCGGGCGCTTCGGCTGGAAAGTGCCGGAAGTCTGGAGCGAGCGCGTCAACCTGAGCCGCGCCCCTGCCCTGCATCAGCGCCTGATGCGCGGCGAAACCATCACGCTGGACCAGGTGCTGCGCTCGGCCACGGACCCCGGCACCCGGCTCGACTGCGAAGTCCTCTATCTCGAACGCGACGACGACGACCATCTGCTGATGCCGCCGCCCGACACCGCACTCAGGCCGGGAGACGCGTTGCTGCTGGCCGGCAGGCGCCGCGCCCGCGATGCCTTTGCGCTCAACATCGCCTACGAGCACACGCTCGCCTGGCTGCTGAGCGGCGAAGACCTGCCGGGCGGCTGGATCTGGCGCAAGCTGTCACGGCAGGGCACGAAGCGGACGAAGCCGCAGCTCCCCTGAGGCCTGCGCCGGCGCCATCCACCCGGCGCCATCCACCATTCACACGCCGTTCAGCTCACGTCCTCGCCGGCAACCAGGACGATTTCCTCGCCGCCGAACTGCACCCGCTGGCCGGGACGCAGCTTGGCGCGCTTGCGGCTCTCCACCTTGCCGTCGACCATGACCTCGCCCGCCTCGACCGCCGCATGGGCGACGCCGCCCGAACCCACCAGCGCGGCGGCTTTCAGCAATTGATCGAGCTGGATGTGCTCGCCGCGCACGGCAAAGGAAATGCTCATGAAAAACTCCACCAAGGCCGGGCGGCGCCGGCCCGCCCGGGCCTGCGTCCGCTCATGTCAGAATGCGGCATTGTCGCCTGTACCGCCGCCCCATGACCAGTTTTCAATCCACCGCACCGCTCGACTGCCGCAGCGACGCCTTGCTCGACCTGTCCGCACAGACCATCCGCAACGCCCTCGCAACCGGCGCGCTGCAACCGATCAGGACCGAAAGCACGCTGATCACCCAAGGCGAATTGAGTTTCTCGGTCCGCTGGGTGTCCTCGCTCGCGCTCAAGGACCAGGCCCGCGTCGCCAGCATCAGCACGCGCCGCACCGACTTCAACCCCTTCCTGCCGCCCGAGCCGGCGCTGACCGTCACCAGCCTCGGTGACGGACACATCGTCGTGCTGAACAAGTTTCCGGTCATCGATCATCATCTGCTGATCGTGACACGTGCCTTCGAGGCCCAGACGGCGCCGCTCAGCGCAACCGATTTCCGCGCCCTGGCGACGATTCTCGGCCCGCAGGGCGGGCTCGGCTTCTACAACGGCGGCCGCATCGCCGGCGCCAGCCAGGCACACAAGCATCTGCAATGGGTGCCGGACTCGGCCCTGCGCGCCGACGACGGCTTTGCCGCTTTCAGCCGATCGTTGCGCTACGACATGCCCGGCATCGCCCAGTACAACGCCGCCCTGCCCTGGCAGCACGCCTTCGTCAGCCTGGCCGGCATCGACTGGTGCAATCCCGCTGCTGCCGGCCAGACCTTGCAGGACGCCTTCGCCACCGCCTGCCGCGCCGTTTCCCTGCCGCCGGCGGCCGACCCGATGCCGCCCTACAACCTGCTCGTCAGCCGCGACTGGCTGCTGGTGGTACCCCGCCGGCTGGAAGAATGGCAGGACATATCGATCAACTCGCTCGGCTATGCCGGCTCGCTGTTCGTACGCTCGCCCTCGCAGATCGAACGCCTGCGCACCGAAGGGCCGCTCGCCGTGCTGGCCACCGTGGGCTTTCCCGACTGACGGCCGCCACACGCCCGCGCCGCTGAATCTGCCGCACCGCCACGGCCTGCCGCGATGTGACGCGCCTGTCACATTCGAAGCGGACAATCGGCCGTACTCATGCGGAGGGTCCAATGGAAAAGGCCGAAGCCGTCGCCGTCCTGGGTCAGGCGGAACTTTTGAAACCGACGAGGGTGCGTGCGGCGCTGGCCGCGAATGACCGCCTGAAGCTGTACATGAGCGTGCTGCAGGCGGCATACGACCGCGCATCGCGCGGCGACGGACCGATACTGGACCTGTCGCGCGAATCCGCCGCGGCCGGCGTCAAGGCGGCCTGGCTCGCCGAACTGCCGGCGAACGCCTACCGCGAAGGCAAGCTGCTTCACGTCCCCGAGTTGCCGCGCCTGCGCGAACTGCTCACCGAAGATCTGCGTGTCATGGCACGGCCGCTGGAAGGCGTGGCCGAATTCGACGCCCGCGTCGGTCACTGGTGCGCCTGGCTCGACCAGTTGAGCGCCGATACGCTCTCGGCCGACGACCTGAATGCGCTGACCAGCGGCAAGCGGGGCAAGGAAGACAGCGTGCACCTGCTGGTCATGGATCTGCACAAGGCCATCAACCGCCTCGCCGCCGAATTGTCCAGCGAGAACATCGACGGCGCCCACGTATGGCAGATCGACGAAGCCGACCGCGACCGCGTGGCGGCCTTCATGCGCGGACTCAACCAGACGCGCGCGCTCAAGCTCGACCACCCCGGACTCGACACCGCCGCCACGCGCGACGGACCGCGCCTGCTGCTGCAGAACGACATCGGCACCAATGATGCGCACGTGCTCGTCATCCAGGTCGAAGGCCTGCGGATCAGCCTCACCTATTCCGACCTGCATCGACGCCGCTTCGCCTTCTTCCAGTCCATGCTGGGCGAGGTGGGCGCGAGTTGGAGCGAACCGCAGGCGCTGACCAGCGCCGGCTTCAACTTCGGTGCCACCTATTATGTCGGAACGGCCACCTTCGACTGCGCCGGCGAGGCGGCCCTGCTCGCGACGCTGGAAGGCATCGGCGCGCGCATCGTGTTCCTGATCGACTGGAACCGGGCGCGCAAGCGACTCGAACAGTTCGTCACCAAGGCCGACGCGGTGGCGATCCTGACCGAGGCGGCGCAACGGCGCATCGGCCACATGGCCTGGCTCGCCGCGGGCGGCGAGAAACTCGTGTTCGGCGCCATGCAGGCGCTCGGGCCGGAGTACTTCCGTATCGGCGACCGTCTCGACACGGCCATGGGCAGCGACAAGGCGCGCGCCTTCGTCCTCGATGTGATGGGGCGGGCGGCCACGATCATGCGCCAGCGCCAGCCGCTGGCGCTGGTGGCCGACGACGCCCGGCTGCTGCTGGTGCGCTACCTGCAGCGGCACGACGAATTCGACCTGCTCGCCGAGCATGCCGCCTACTGCCATGCGCTGGCCGAAGGGCTGCGCGACAGCCTCGCCCACGGCCACGAACGCAACCGCAAGGCCGCACGCGAATTCTCCGAGCGCGCCAAGGACTGGGAATACCGTGCCGACCAACTGGTCATGGATGCGCGCAGCCGCGCCGAAGCCCGCCCGCGCTGGCAGGCGCTCGCCGAACTGGTGGAAAGCGCGGACGACGTCGCCGACGCCCTCGAGGAAGCCGCCTTCCTGCTGTCGCTGATCGCGGCCAATCACCACCAGGGCTGGCGCGGCGAAGTGCACCAGACCATGCAGTTGCTCGCCGACGCGGTGTTCGGGGCGGTGCAGGATCACGTCCGCGCGCTGGAAATCGGCCGCCGCTTCGGCGAGGACAGCAGCGCGGAAGACCACGAGGAATTCGTCGCCGCGCTGTGGCGGGTGCTCAATGCCGAGCGGCAGTGCGACGTGCTGCTGCGCGACGTGCGCCGCGCACTGGCCGAACATATCAGCGACGCGGCGACGCTGAACCTGAGCACCGATTTCGCGCAGGCGCTGGAATCCGCCACCGACTGGCTGCTGGCGACCAGCTACGGCCTGCGCCGGCTCGCCTTCAGCCGCGCCGGCGTGGGCGAATGAGCTTTCGCCAGGAGAGTGACGCAGTGAACGGATTCACGGAACGGAACACGGCAGCAAACCCCCTCCCCGCGGCCGGCGAGGACCGCCGCATCATCCGCCTGATCCATGCCGACGCACCGCTGCCGGCGGATTGCGGCCCCGCGGCGCTCGGCTTCAAGGCCTGGAACCTCGCGCGCATGGCGGCGCTCGGCCTGCCGGTGCCGCCGGCCTTCGTGATCGGTACCGGCTGGTGCGCCAATGCGGCGTCGCTCGATTCCACGGACTGGCAAGCCGCGCTGGCAAGGCTCGAACAACTCAGCGGACTCGGTCTGGGCGACCCCCGCCACCCGCTGCTGCTGTCGGTGCGCTCCGGCGCGCCGGTGTCGATGCCGGGGATGATGGAAACCTTGCTGAACATCGGGCTCACCGATGCCACGCTCGGCGGCCTGGTCCGCGTCACCGGCCATCCCAGGCTCGCCTGGGACGCCTATCGGCGCCTGATCTGCGGCTATGGCGAAATCGTCGCGGGCATCGATGCCGCCCATTTCGAAGCCGATCTCGATGCCGTGCGCGGCGCGGCCGACGAACGCTCGCTGGATTTCGCCGCGCTGCGCGACCTCGCCGGCCTGCATCTCGAAACCTACCGGCGCGAGGCCGGCGAGGCCTTCCCGCAGGATGCGCATGAACAACTGCGGCAAGCGATCGCAGCCGTGTTCGCGTCGTGGCAGGGCGACAAGGCGCATACCTACCGCACGCTGCACGGCCTGGATCACGGCATCGGCACGGCGGTGACCGTGCAGCGCATGGTGTTCGGCAACGCCGGCGGCCTGTCGGGCGCGGGCGTCGGCTTCACCCGCGACCCGAGCAGCGGCGAGCCCCGCCCATGGGTGGACTTTCTCTTCAATGCACAGGGCGAAGACGTTGTCAGCGGCCGGCGCAACGCGCTGGGCCACGAAGCGCTGGCGACGGTCGCGCCTGGCATATGGCAAGCGCTGCTGACGGCGGTCGCGCGCCTGGAGCGCACCTTCGGCGACATGCAGGAATTCGAGTTCACCGTGCAGCAAGGCCAGCTCCACCTGCTGCAGACACGCGATGGCAAGCGCACCGCGCTGGCCTCGGCGCGCATCGCGCTCGACCTGCACGATGAAGGCGTGATCGATGCCGACACCGCCCGCGAACGCACCCGCACGCTGGACGCCCGCGCCCTCACCCGGCGCCACGTCGCGGCCGCGGACGGCACCCGTGCCGAACCGCTCGCGCATGCCCCGAGCGCGGCCAGCGGCGTGGCCTGGGGCGAAATCGCACTCGACGAGACACGCGCCCGCGCCCGCCACGCAGCCGGCGCGCCGGTCATCCTCGTGCGCAACGATGCCGAAACGCGCGACATCGCCGCGCTGGATCTGGCCGAGGGCCTGCTGACCCGGCGCGGGGCGCGTACCTCGCATGCCGCGGTCGTCGCCCGCCAGTTCGGCAAGGTCTGCCTGGTGGGATGCGAGGCGCTGCAGATAGACACGGCCGCGCGTACCGTGACCGTGGCGGGCCGCGAACTGCGCGAGGGCGACACGGTCACGCTCGACGGCAACGAAGGCGCCATCTATGCCGGTGTGGCGGCGATCGGCGAGACCGTTGCCGATGAACTGCTTGCCCGCCTCGACACGCTGCATGGCCGTATCCGGCCCTTGGCGCACGGCTGAGGCGCGCATCCGCGGCCGGCAAGGAACGCTGCGCCGGCACAGGCGCCGGGTTCAGGCGGCATTCGGCAGCGGCGTATGCGGCGGCGAATTCGGCACCGGAGCGTTCGGCAGCGGCGGCAGGCCGATCGTGGCGCGCAATTCGTCGCACTTCGGGTTTGGCCGGCCATCGTCGAAATACACCGGAAACTCGCGGCAGGGCGTGGGCCGGTTCTCGTAGATCGTACAGGACACCTGCTCGCCCACCGTACCCGACAAGGCCGAGCAACGCCGCGGCACCTGGTTGCTGCCTTTCATGCAGCGCATGCTGTGGTTGAGCCTTTCGGTCATCCCCGCCGGCACGAAGCCGCCCGGTGCATCATCGGCTTCCGCCCAGTAGAACGAAATGCGGAAATGCGTGCAGCAGATGCCGCAGGTGATGCAGGGGTTCGGCTCTTCCATGTTCGGGCTTTCGGCGGTGGATATGCGGACTCACGGGGCTGCCGGCTTTTCGGCAGGCGCGCATTCTAGCCTGCATTTCTCATGCCTCACCCTGCATTTTCCAATGGGGATCATCGCGTATCTGAAGGCCCTTCAAAACTGGAGCGAAGACGCTCGTACAGCGATGCGAGACGAGTTCCAGAAGGTCAAGCATCGGCTAAACAGCCTCGAAACAATCACCTCTTACGGCAGGAGCTATACGATTCAGACACACAGCGCTCAAGGTTCGACGCCGCCCAAGTGGTAGTGGCGGCTCTGACTCGGCAAACAACCGAACTGCTTGCGAAACGCGACACTGAAGTGGCTGATGTTGGAATAGCCCAGCATGACGGCAGTTTCGGTCACATTGTGGTTGGCCAGCAGTTGCCGTGCCCGACTCATCCTCTCTTCCTGGAAGAGTGCATAGATACTGCTACCGAAGAGACTCTTGAAACCCGTCTTCAATTTGCACTGGTTCATCCCTACTGCTTGTGCAAGCGCGGCAATCGTCGGGGGCATGCTCAGATCTGCCAGCAGCAGCGCTCTGGCTTTCTCGAGCTGCCGGCACTCGCGCGGCGCCGGGACCCTGCAGTGCTCGCATCCTTCGAATGCAGCCAAATGCCAGTGCAGGAAATCCATCGTGGCCGAATAGAGCAGCAAACGTGACCACGGACGCTCGCCCATCAGGCAGGTCAGTTGCGCACCCGATCGCATCGTTTTGCGGCACATCCCCGCACGGCGCACGAAGAAATCCGGACGATCGTCGATACCCAGGCGCAGGACGGTTTCTTCACCGGCCAGTTCGCGCAGCGTATCCAGCGTGACCATCACCGTGAGATTCTGGAAACGCTCGCAGTGCCTGACGCTGAAACATTCACCCGCGGAGAATCCGAGTGTCACATCCCCTTGCGAGTACGCCAAGCAATGCGGACCGACACGGCTTTCGAAGCTGCCCGCGAGTTGGCAATTGAAATGGAGATACTCGCAGTCCCCGGGAAAAGACCGGGCCTTCTCCTGTGCGGCCAGATCGCTCGCGGTGGTGTGACACACCATCAACCCCGGCTGAAGCGTGACCATCCTCTCACCAAGTATGGGATCGAGAACGTTCGCTTCAGATGAATCGTCGAATGGCTCAATCTTCATTTTGTAAATGAAACTCATTATCAATGAAAGCCAAGCTAATCCTAGTACAGCCGATCGAACAAGACAAGATTGCCTGCTTACTACCTACTCATGCCGATCACAAATCACGCCTCAGCATTTCCTTCGATGGATCTGGCCGGCACCCCAACCACCGTCGCGCCCGGCGGCACGGGCCGCAACACCACGCTGCCCGCGCCCACCTTGACGCCCTGCCCAATCTCGACATTGCCGAGCACCATAGCGCCGACGCACAGCAGCGCGCCATCGCCGACCTTGGGATGGCGGTCGCCGCGCTCCTTGCCGGTGCCGCCCAGCGTGACCTGGTGCAGAATCGAGACGTCGTCGCCGATCGCCGCAGTCTCGCCGACGACGATGCCGGTGCCGTGGTCGATGAAGACGCGGCGGCCGACCGCTACCGCCGGATGGATGTCCACCGCGAACACTTCCGACACCCGGCTCTGCAGCATGCGTGCCGACAGGCGCTGCCCCGCGGCCCACAGCGCATGGCCGGCGCGGTGGCACTGCAGGGCATGGAAGCCCTTGTAGCACAGGAACGGCACCAGTGCGTTTTCTGCCGCCGGGTCGCGCGCCAGCACCGCGGACAGGTCCTCCTGTGCGGCCGCCGCGATGCCGGGGTTCAGCGCCCGCGCCGTGTCGAAGCACTCTTGCCACAGCGCCGCCGGCAGCGCCGGGGCGGACAGCTTGCGGGCCAGCAGGTGCGCCAACGCGGTGAAAAAGTCCGGCGACGCCAGCACGGCTTCGGCGACGAAGGCGCGCAGCGCCGGCTCCGCGACGCAAGCCGCGTGTGCTTCGCGGCGCAGCCGCTGCCACATGTCGGCCGCCGGCGCTTCTGCGGCGCAGCTGGTGCCGCCGGCCGGCGCGTCCGTTTGGTGCAGCAGTCGGGGCGCCATCGATGCGCACTCTCCGGCCGGCGCCATCAGTCGTCGGCGGACGCACGCAAGGTGATCGTCGCGGTGCCGTCGTTCGCCGTCACCCAGTCGATCGCCAACCCGCTGCGACCCGCCATGTAGGCCAGCGCATCATGTTCCATCCGGCGCACCAGCGGCGGCAGTTCGGGGCAGCCCATGCGGATGAACATCTGCCCATAGGCGCAGTGGGTGATTGCGCAGCGGATCTGCCGGCCGTCGTCCTCCACCGTGCAGCGGATCACGCCCAGTTCCTGGCAGCCTGCCATGAAGGCCAGCCAGTAGTCGCACACCGCCCGCCACGGCTGAGCGAAAACGTCGAACACCGTGGGGTCGGGCCACAGCCAGCGCATTTCCATGCGCCCGGTCTCCAGGAACATGCGCCCGTACAGACGCAATGCTTCGTCCTGGCTCAGCAGCTCGCGGGCGCGCGAATAGCCGGCGGTGAACATGCTGATGTCGCGCGTCACCGCCGGCCACTTGTGTGCCAGCGGGCCTTGCGCGCCCGCGCGCAGATCCGCGAACGCCTGGTAGTGGCGATGCCAGCGCCGCAGGAAGGAGAGGATGAAGCCGAGCAGCGCCGGCCCCTTGCAGCGGCGCCGCAGCGCAGCCCAGATGTCGGATTCGAGCAGATAGCGCTTTTGCAGCGGCACCATCTTGGGGTGCGCCGGCGCCGCGGTGTACCAGTTGGCGCCGAAATGGCGCAGGCCGGCCACATCGCTGCCGCTGAAGGCCTGCGCCCAGCCGAATTCCAGGCCCTGGCGGCGCAGCGCCGGCAGATCCGCCGTCTTGCCGGTGATGCCCCGTCTGGCCAGATGGCCGGCCAGGCGCCGGCAGGTGTCGTGGGACAATTGATCGACGGCATAGGTGCCGCAATAGTCTTGCAGCTCGCCGGCCAGCCACGCGTCGGCCACCGCGCAGGCCATCAGCGCGGTCAGGTCGTAGGACGACAGCACTCCATGCACCATCAGCCCGCGCTCGGGCGCGCCGTCGGGATAGACCCACAGCACGGTGTCGGGGTCGGCGTCCTTCTTGCGCTTCATCGACTGCCCGCTCTTGTGGAAGCGTTTCGCCAACCACGCGCGCATGCTTGCGGAGAGTGTGCGATTGGCCAGAAAGCGGGCCACACCTTGCGACAGGTACTGGATGTGGTAGCGGGCATCCAGGCTGTCCACCGCCCCGGCCAGGGTGCTGCGCCCCGAGGCGAGACTGGCCGTTTCCAGCGCGGAGAACGGAATGGTGTCGACCGGCTTGGCCAGCCCCGGAAACTGGAACCGCTGCAGCCCGTCCCGCCACGGCGTCTCCCGGGTGCGGCGCTGCCCGTGCTCCAGCACCTCGATATGATTGCTGAAGCTCGACAGGATCGCGTACGGGCTGCTCGGCCCGCCCCCGTAGGCGGCGCCCATGCAGGCGCGGATGTGGTAGTGGCCGTTCGCGGCCGGCGCGTCCGCTGCCAGTTGGGCCAACAGCACAGTGGACAGGCCGGGCGTGAAGCCCATGCCGGTGAAGATCGCACGCCCCTGTGCCCGTGCCGTCTCGTGCAGCGCCAGCACCTGGTCGGCCACCGTCAGGCAGTCGTTGATGTCGATGCAGTCGATGCCCGCTTCTAGGCACAGGCGGTGCGGCGCGGTGCCGTAGGCATGCATCGGCCCCATCGCCAGGATCGCGAGGTCGTAGTCGGCCAGCGCCGCCAGCGCACGCTCGCGATGGCCGATGTCGAGCTGCACCGTCTGCCGCCTGCCCGGCCCGGCCGGCAGGGGCTGCGCGCCGCGCGCGGCGCTGGCCACGCACAGCTCGGGGTAGCGCACGGCGAGATGTTCGACGATGCGCCGGCCGGTTTCGCCACTGCCGCCCAGCACGATGATCTTCTTGGCCGCGCTGCTCATGCCGACACCTGCGCCGCGGCGACGGCGGCGCCGCGGTCTTCGTGGGCGATGCGCACCAGCCCCTGCGCCTGCAGTCGTTGCATGAAGCGCTCCGGTGGCACGGCTTCATGCAGCATGAAGACGCCCGCCGCCGGCCCCTCGCCATCCAGCAGGCACTGCGCGGCGATGCCGGCCACGGTGCCGGTGGCGCGATAAGTGTCGCTCAGCACCAGCACGGCGCTGTCGCTACCACCCCCATCGTCATCGCGGTAGCGCAGCGCCGCGCGGATGCCATAGGCCGGCGCCTGTTTGCGCAGGTCGCGCGCCGACGCGGCGGCCAGCCAGCGCGCGCCCCGGTCCACGTCGCCGGGCGAGCGATACAGGCGCAGCAGCTTGGCCAGCAGGCACACCAGCGCCGCGCGCGGACCGATGTTGGCCCCATACACGCGGGCCGTGTCGATGTCGTGCCGGAGCGCCAGGCGGACGATTTCCTCGGCGTAGATGAGCATCGTCGTCACCTGGCCGATGGGCTCGGGAAACGCCACCTTGCTGGCCGCACGGCGCATCGGCACGGACACCACGCGCTGCCCCTGCAGATAGCAGAAGCCCCGGTCCTCGCCGAAGCCGCCGAGGCTGTTGACGATGTCCCAGGCCGAGTTGTAGGTCCACGCGTCGCGGCCGACGTAATGCAGATCCAGTTGCGCCACGGCGCGCCCGGCGGCCCGCGTCTCGATCAGCCAGTGCGGAAACAGCCCGGACAGGCCGGGCAGCAGACCGACGTTGATCACCAGTGGCACCTCGCTCGGCGCCTCCCGCTCGGCCGCTTCGAGCGCGTGCAGCAGCGGATCGTAGCCGCCGGCGTCGATCAGCGGCCTGCGTGCCCGCTTGCAGGCCCGCGCGACGCGGTCGCCGACCACGCCGGACGGGCCGATGCACGAGACCACCAGCCGCGCCTGCGCGCAGGCCGCCTGCAAGGCCTCGGGCTGCGCGCTGTCGAGCGTCTGCAGGGTGACGCGCTGCGCCCACGCCGGCGTCACCCAGGCCGGCAGCGTGCGCGGGCTGCGGCTGGCCAGCACGATGCGCGCCCCGGTGGCGGCGAGCAGGTAACGCGCCGCCTCCTGCCCGACGCGGCCGAAGCCGCCCAGAATCAGTATCTTTCCATCGTCGTTTCGTTCATTCATCGCTATCCGGTCCTGTCTGATCAAGTTGCCGCCCGGCACCCGCCCTGCCGTCACGGCAGCGGACGGTCGGCCGGGTGCCACGGCACCCGCGCGGCGGCCAGGCGCGCCAGCCGTTCGCTCAGTGCCGGGTAGCAGCCGGACAAATAGAAGTGGTCGCCGGGAAAGGCCTGCAGCGCAAAACCGCGCCCGCCGATGCGCGCCCAGGCGCGGGCGTCGTCCTCGCTCAGTTCGTCGTCTTCCCGCCCGATCAGCGCCAGCACCGGCACGTCCACCGGCACGAACACGGGCGGCGCAGCGGCATAGGTCTCGATCAGGCGGTAGTCGCTGCGCAGCGCAGGCAACACCAGCGCGGCCAGTTCCGGCGAGGCCAGCAGCGGTTCCAGACGCCGGTTCAGGCGCACGACCTCTGCCAGCAAGGCCGCATCGGCGGCGCGGTGCAGCGCGCCCGGGCGGGCGCGCCCCGGCCCCTCGCTGGCGGACACGGCCAGCCCGCAAGGCAGCGGCTGGCGCTGGCGCTGCAGCGCCAGACACAGTTCGTAGGCCACCGCCGCGCCCATGCTGTGGCCGAACAGCACATAGGGCTTGGCGAGCAGCGCCGGCGTCCGCGCCAGCGCCTGCGACAGCGCGGCCACCAGCGCCGCCATGTCGCCGATGCACGCTTCCTCGACACGCTCTTCGCGCCCCGGGTACTGCACCACCACCAGTTCCGCATCGCTCGGCAACGACTTGGCCCACGGCTGGAAGAAACTGGCCGATCCCCCCGCGTGCGGCAGGCACAGGATGCGCCACGCGGCGCCGGGCCTGGGCGCGGGCACCCGGAACCAGGCGCGCGGCGACTGCCCGGCGGCCGGGCATGGCGCGAGGCTCAGGCCGACGGACATAGCGCCTCCTCGCCGCGCGCCGGGGCGCAGCAGCCGAAATGCCTCAGCAGCGGCACGAAGTAGTGTTTGTTTACCTCATGCGGCTGCAGGCCGTGCCCGCGCAGCACCGCCTGCAGGTTGTCGATACGGTACTGGTGGTGCCCGCCCTGGCCGATGCCGTGCTTGAAATAGCGGTTGATGAAGCCGCGCCCGAAGCTGTCGCTCAGGCGCCGGTTCCAACTGTCGAAATCGAGCGCGGCGAAGTGCCCGCCCAGTTCGTTGAACCAGCGGTAGATCTGCGCGCCAGCCAAGCTGGTGCGCGACACCAGATGGAAGTTGTCACCCTGCCCAGCGATGTCGCGGCTGCTGATCATGCGGATGTAGTCGGCGACCAGGTTCACCGGCGTCACGCTGATCAGGATCGACGATTCGGGGTAGGCCTGCACGCTCAGGCAGGTGCGGAAGAACTTGACGAAGGCATCGTCATTGATGAAGGGCCGCGTCTGTTCGCTGTCCCAGGTGATCGCGCCGGAGCGGAAGATGTTCACCTGCAGACCACGCGCACGTGCCGCGTGGAAAAGCTGCTCGGCCATGTACTTGGTGTGCTCGTAGGTCAGTTCGGGCTTGGGCCACGGCGCGTCCGGCCCGGTCGCCTCGGGAATCGGCGGCTCGTCCTCGCCATAGGGCAGGCGGTAATGCACGCCGATGGTGGACATGTAGTGGATCGGCTTGCGCCGCCCGGTGGACGCCAGTTCGATGACGTTGGCCGAGCCCTGCACGTTGATCGGGTACAGCCCCGACAGCGGCGCGATCAGGCTGATCATCGCCGCCACGTGCAGCACCTTGTCGATGTTCATGGCCAGCGCATCGTAGGTTTCCCGCGCCAGACCGAAACGCTCGGCGGCTAGATCGCCCGGCACGATGCGCACGCGTTCGCGTTCCAACTCCAGCGCCAGCCCCTTGTCGTCGGCCATCTGGCGCAGGCGGAAATAGCCGTTTTCCTCGTCGCGGCAGCGCAGCAGGCAGTGGATGCGATAGTCGGTGTGGCGCAGCAGGCTGCGCAGCACGTAGATGCCCAGATAGCCGGTGGCGCCGGTCATGAACACCTCCGTGACGCCGTCGGCCGCCGACGTCGTTGTCAGCGTCGGCGCCGCCGCCTGCAGATTGCGCATGGCGTGTGCCGCCAGCGCGTCGAGGTCGATGCCGCGCCGGAAAGCCTCCTCCTCGTCCTCCGCGTCGCGCAGCGCGGCGGCCATGTCGCGGAACACCGGGTGCTTGAAGATGAGGTCGATATTCACGCCGAAGCCTTCTTCCGTCAGCCGGTTGAGCAGGCCCACGGCGCTCAGGCTGGAGCCGCCGATGATGAAGAAGTCGTCGTCGCGGGCAAGCTGCGCCGCGCCCAGCAGTTCGCGCCAGATCGCGGCGAGTTTCTGCTCCAGCGCATCGTCGGCCCGCGGCGTCTCGAACACGCGCGCCGGCATTCCGCTGCCCTGGCAGCGCTGCGCCAGCGCCTTGCGGTCCACCTTGCCGTTGCGGCTCAGCGGAATCTCCGTCACCACCTCGATGGCGGCCGGCAGCATGTAGCGCGGCAGCAGGCTTTCCAGCTGGCGGCGCAACTGCGCCGCGAAGTCCGCCGCCGTCGCCCCATCGGCGCCAGCCTCCAGCGGTTCGGCGGCGACCACCGCCGCGACCAGATCCAGCGGCTCGGGGCGCACCAGCGCCACCGCGCGGGCCACGCCCGGCAGCTTGGCCAGGGCGGCTTCCACGTCGCCCAGCTCGATGCGGTGGCCGCGGATCTTCACCTGGTTGTCGGCGCGGCCGAGAATCTCGATCACCCCGTCGTCACGGAAACGGCAGATGTCGCCGGTGCGGTACAGGCGTTCGCCGCTGCGCGGATGGATGATGAAGCGTTCGCGGGTGCGTTCGGGGTCGTTGGTGAAGCCCAGCGCCACGCCCAGGCCGCCGACCAGCATTTCGCCCGGCACCCAGTCCGGGCATGGTTCGAACCGCTCGTCGAGCACGTACAGGCGGTGGTTGCTCAACGGCGAACCGTAGGGAATCGAGCGCGCCCCTGCCGGCACCTTGCCGATGCGGTGGTAGATGCAGGTCACCGAGATCTCGGTGGGCCCGCCCAGGCTGTTGAGCTGCAGGCCCGGCAGGCGCAGGTGCACCTGTTCGGGCAGCGTCACCGGAATCCAGTCGCCGGACACGAAGCCCAGCCGCAGCGACGACAGATCGCTGCCGTGGGCGAGGCTGGCCAGCAGCATCTGCATGTGCGCCGGCACCGAGTTCCACACCGTCGCGCGGTGCCGCTCGATTGCCGCCACCCACTGCGCCGGATCGCTGCGCCAGTCGCCCTGCGGCAGCACCAGCGCCGCGCCGGCGGTGAAGGTGCAGAAGATGTCCAGCACCGACAGGTCGAAGCTGTAGTTCACCAGCCCGAGCGTGCGGTCGTCGGCGTGGAGGCCGAATTCGCGGTTGAAGCCGACGATGGTGTTCAGCACCCCCTGGTGGCTCAGCATCACCCCCTTGGGCCGGCCCGTGGTGCCGGAGGTGTACAGCACGTAGGCCAGCCGCCCGGCCGTGTCGCACTGCTCGCCGCGCACGATCGCCTGCCGCAGCGCCTCGGCGTCCAGCGCTGCCCCCTCCTCCTCCACCTCGGCCGACAGTACGCGCAGCGTCGCGGGCCAGTCCTCGTCGAGGTGGTCGTGCTCGGTCACCAGCAGGCGCGCGCCCACATCGGCGAGGATGTCGTCGCGGCGCGCCCGCGGCTGGCCGGCGTCGATCGGCACGTAAGCCCCCTCGGCCAGCAGCACGCCCAGCACCGCGGCGATCTGCGCCGGCCCCTTGTCGAGGAACAAGGCCACCGGCTCGCCCGCGGCGCAGCCGGCCGCGCGCAGGCGGCGGGCGATCGCCAGCGCCCACGCGGCCAACTGGCCGTAGCGCCACTGGCGCGCGCCGCACAGCAGCGCGGGCCGTTCCGGCTGCGCCAGCGCATGGCGGCAGAAGCCGCCGTGCAGGTAGCCGCGCGGCAGCGGCGCATCCTTTTCGTGGTTGATGCGTTCGCGCTGCAACCGGGTGGCCTCGGGCAAGCCCACCAGCGCGGCGGCGGACCAGGCCGCCTCGTCCGCCGCCAGTGCGGCGACCGCCTCGCCGAAGGCGGCGAACGCCTGTTCGATGACGCCGGGCGGGAACACCCCGCAGCGCACGTCCCAATCCACGTGCAGGCCGCCGCGGCGCTCGGTGGCCTGGCAGTCCATCCACACCTGCGGGGTCTGGGTGATGCCGTAGTGCAGTTGCGCGTCGTGCATGAAGTCGTTGCGCGGCAGGTCGTCGCCGGCCACCCCCAGCGTGCTGGTGAACACCACCGGAATCAACTGCTTGCCGCCGCGCAGCCGCGACAGTTCGCGCAGCACCTCGATGCCGCTGAAGTCCGCATGCGCCATGTCCTGCCACAGCCGGCGCTGCAGCGCGCCGGCGCGTTCGACGAAGTTCGCCCCGCTGTCGCCGCGCACTTCGAGCACGTTGATGGCGATGAAGTCGCCGACGATGCGCTGGATCTCGGCATGCAGCGCCGGGCGGTTGAACAGCGTCAGGTTGATGCAGAAATCGGGCTGCCGCGACCAGCGCCGCAGCACCTCGGCGAACGCCCCCATCACCGCGCTGGTCGGCGTCAACTGGTGGCGTGTGGCGACGGCGCAGAAGCGCTGCCAGGCCTCGCGCGGCAGGTCGAAGCTGTGGCGCGCAAAGCTCGGCGCCCCCGCATCGGCGGCCTGCGCGGCCTGCATGGGCAGCGGGGCTTGGGCCAGCGGCAGTTCCGGCGCGCCGGGCAGCTCGGCCAGCCGTTGCAGCCAGTAGTCGCGGTGCGCCTGCAGGCGGGCCCGCGCCTCCGGGCGCTGGCGCCGCGCCTGCTGCGCCATCACCACGTCGCGGAAGCTCAGGCCGAGCGGCGGCGGCGTGCGCTCCGGGTGCCGGTAGCCTTCGCCCAGCTCGGCCAGCAGCAACTGGATGCTGGCGAAATCGGCGATCAGCAGGTCCGTCGAATAATGCAGGATCGCGCGCGCATCGTGCAGGCTCAGGCGCATCTCGTAGAGCGGCCAGCGCTCGGCGTCGTAGCGGCGGAAGGCCATCGCGCGGCGGTTGGCCAGCACGGCCTGCTCGAAAGCCTGCTCGTCGCGTCCGCGCAGGTCGTCGCAGCGCAGCGGCGGCAGGCTGACGTGCTTCAGCACCCGCTGCTGGCCGTCGTTGCCGATCACCGCGCGCAGCATGTCGTGGCGCAGGATCAGGCCGTGCCAGGCCCGCTCCAGGCGCGCCGGGTCGAGCGGCGGCAGCGCCAGTTCGAGGTAGTTGTGGCAGCCGACCCCGCCCAGCTCGTAGTTGTCGCGGCGGCCGACGATGTAGGCAAGCTGCAGGTCGGTGAGCGGAAAAGGCGCGTAGCGATTGTCCGGATCGGGCTCGATGCCGTCGGCGGCGCCGGACAGATAGGCGAGGCATTCGGCGCGGCGCGCCTTGAGCATGTCCCGCTGCGCCGCACCCAGGGCGCCGGCCGGCGCCTTGAAGCGCAACTGCCCCGCTTCGGCCCACAGCAGAACGCCGGCGGCGTTCAACTCGGCGAGCAGGTCGGCAATGGGGGTGTCGGCGGAGGGGATGGCGTGATCGGTCATAGTATGCCTTCTTCGATTAGTTCTTCTTCGTCGCTCGCCGCCGCGCCCAGGGCCTGCCACTGGTCACGCACGTAGGCGGCCAGCGCGGCGAGGGTCGGGGACGAGAACAACACGAACAGCGGCACCGGCGCCGGGCTGACGCGCCGGCCGTGGAGCAGTTGCACGATGCGGGTGGCGCGCAGGCTGTCGCCGCCGATGAGGAAAAAGTCGTCGTGGCGCGAAACGGTTTCGCACTGCAGCACCTCCCGCCAGATCCCGGCCACCTGCGTCTCGAAGCGCCCCTGCGGCGGTTCGTGGAGGCGCGCATCCGCGCCCTGTTCGGCCAGCAGCGCCACGACCGCCTTGCGGTCCACCTTGCCGTTGGCGCTCAGCGGCAAGGCCTCCACCGCCAGCAGTGTCGACGGCACCATGTAGTCCGGCAGCAAGGCGCCCAGCGCCGTGCGAACGGCCTCGCTTGTTTCCCGTTCGTGACCACTCGTCGGCACATACGCAGCCGCTAATACCGCCGGCTGCCCCACCGTCGCCGCCACCGCGCGCGACACCTGCGGCAACCCGTTGAGCGCCGCCTCGATCTCGCCCAGCTCGATGCGGTGGCCGCGCACCTTCACCTGATGGTCCTCGCGGCCCAGAAACTCCAACGTGCCGTCCGGCCAGTAGCGGCCCCGGTCGCCGGTGCGATACCAGCGACCGCCGTCACGTTCGATGAAGCGTTCGGCGCTCAGCGCCGCGTCGCCGCAGTAGCCCAGCGCCAGCCCCGCCCCGCCGATCCACAGTTCCCCCGCCACCCAGTCCGGGCAGTCCCGGCCCTGGGCATCGACCACCCGGTAGCACTGGTTCGGCAGCGGCTGGCCGTACGGAATCGAGCGCCAGTGCGACGGCAGCGGCAGGCCCACGTCGAAAGCGTTGGACCAGATCCCCGCCTCCGTCGCCCCGCCCATCGCCACCAGCTTCACCCCGGGATCGCTGTGCGCCAGCAGCCGCCCTGGCAGATCCAGGCCGATCCAGTCGCCCGACAGGAACACCTGTTCGAACGGCAGCCGCCGCCCATCCGACTCGGCCATCACCAGCAGCATCTCCAGCAGCACCGGCACCGAGTTCCACAGCGTCACGCCATGGCGGTGGATCAGTTCCAGCCATGCCCCGGCATCACGGCGCTGCGCTTCGTCCAGCACCACCACCGCGCCGCCCGCCCCCAGCACGCCGAACAGGTCGTACACCGACAAGTCGAAGTCCAGCGACGACACCGCCAGTACCCGGCTGTGTTCGCCCACGCCATAGCGCGCATTGAGTGCGTCGATGGTGTTGGCCGCACCCGCGTGCGTCATCGCCACCCCCTTGGGTGTGCCGGTCGAGCCCGAGGTGAAGATCAGATAGGCGCGTGCATCCGTCGGCACCGTCACCGGCCCCGGCAGTGGCACGAAATGCCATGCCTCGGCCACGTCCAGCCGCATGGTGCCTTCACGGGTCGCGTCACCGAGATGCGCCGCGTCGCCCAGCACCCAGCGGATGCCGGCACTGGCGTGGATCTTCTCCTGGCGCACCACCGGTTGATGCACGCCCACCGGCACGTAGCAGCCGCCGGCAGCCAGCACGCCGAACACCGCGCACACCTGATCGACACCACGCGGCAGGCTCACTGCCACCGGCTCGCCCGGCGACAGCCCGCGCCCGCGCAGCAGCGCGGCCACGCGCAGCGCCCGCTCGGCCAGTTCGCTGTAGCTCACGCTGCGCTCGCCGGCGATCAGCGCGGGGCGCGACGGCGTCTCCGCCGCCACGGCGAACAGCCCTGCGTGCAGGGGTTGCACCGTGTGCGCCCAGTCGGTGCGATTGACCGCTTCGCGCACCGCCGCCTGGGTAGCCGGCAGCGGCAGCGACGGTACTTGTTGCCAGTGGCCCTCGTCTGCCGCCAGCCGTTCGAGTAGGCCGCAATAGGCGCTGAACATGTCGTCGATCAGGCCGTCGGGGAACAGACCCTCGACCGCGTCCCAGGCCAGCAGCAGGCCCGTCTCGTCTTCATAGACCTGATGGTCCAGCCACACCTGCGGTGTCTGCGACACCATGTAGCCCAGTTCGCCCAGCGTTGCCTTGCAGGTGTCGCTGAGCAGCGGCGTGCCCAGGTTGCAGGCGAACACCACCGGCGCCGCGACGCCCTCGGCACGCCCCTGTTTGACCAGATCGCGCTGCACGGCGACCGCCGAATAGGCGGCGTGCGCGACATCCTGGTGGAACTGCCGCTGGATGCGCTGCGCGCGCTCGGCGAAGGACACGGGCTCACGGCAGTCGCAGCGCAGCAGCAGCAGATTGGTGAAATCGGCGACGGCGTGCTCGATGCCGGGATGCTCGGTCTGGCGGTCGAACAAGGGCATGTTCAACAAGAACTGCGTGTCGCCGCTCCAGCGCGCCAACACTTCGGCATAGGCGCTGGCCAGCACCATCGCCGCCGTGACCCGGTTGGCGGCGGCGAAAACGCGCAGCGATTGCCAGCGCGGCGCCGTCAGGCGGTGGCTGCGGCGCACGAAACGCGGCCGCCCGACGGCGGCCGGGGTCTGCGCCAGCGGCAGCCGCGGCCCCTTCGGCAGTTCGGCCAGGGCGTCCTGCCAGTAGCGCCGCGCCGCCTCGCGCTGCGGCCGCCGGCTCTCGGCCTCGATCGCCAGATAGCGGGAAAAACGCCAAGCCGGATCGGCCGGCGGCGCTTCGCCGGCGTAGGCGGCGGCCAGGTCGCGCAGCAGGATGTGCAGGCTTTGCACATCGGCCACCAGCAGGTCCACGTCCACATGGATGCGCGTGCGCCCTTGCGGCAGCCGCGACAAGGCCAGCCCCGCCACCTCGCCGGCGTCCACCCGCAGGCGCCGGTGCGACAGCGCCTCCCTGAGCGCCAGTGCGCGCGCCTCGGCGGCCTCGGCCGGCAGCGCGCTGAAGTCGTGCACCGCCAGCACCGGCGCCGGCAGCGCGTCATCGACGTATTGCCGGCCCGTGTCGGTGAAGCGGGTACGCAGCATCGCATGGCGCTCGAACACCTGCCGCCACGCCGCTTGCAGCCGTGCCGGGTGCACCCCGTGGCCGTCGAGTTCCACGTAGGCATGGCAGCCGACGCCGCCGAGCACCTGGTCGTCCTGGCGGCCGATCCAGTAGGCGTACTGCACGTCGGTCAGGGCGAAGGCCGCGTCGGGGCCGTCCTGCGCGTCCTGTGTGCCGGGCGCCGGTTCGGCCGGCGGCAGCGTATCACCGACCGGCGACGGCGCGGCGTCGAGCAGGGCCAGCCAGTGGCGCAAGGTGGGCTGCGCGATCAGTTCGGCGAACGTCACCCTGGCGCCCCGGCTGCGCCAGGTATTCACCAGGCGCATGACGTGCAGGGAATCCAGCCCCATTTCGATCAGGTTGTCGTCCTCGCGGCCGGCCAGCGGCACCGGCACCCATGCCGCGCTCGGGGGTGGACTGGGCGACCAGGCCGGCCCCGGCCTGCAGCCAGCTTTCGCCGCCGCGCTGGTAGATCGAACGCAGCACCAGTGCGGCATCCATCGCGCCGTGGCTATCGACGATCAGCACGCAGCCGCTGTAGCAGCCGCGCGGGGTGCCCTCGTAGCGCTGGATGGCGTCGATGCCGGCCTGCTTGGGAATGCCCGACGCGGTGACCGCGGGGAACAGCGCCTCGAACGCATCCCAGGCGTGCCGGCCTTCGCGCAGCCGGCCTTTCACGCGCGAGGCCAGATGCTGCACGCTGCCGCGCCGCGACACCGTCATGAATTCGCTGACGCCGGGGTCGTCGCACACCGTGGCCAGTTCGTCGTGCGCCAGCTTCACCGACACCGCGTGCTCCGCCACCTCCTTGGCATCGCACAGCAGCTCCTCGCGCAGCCGCGCCTCTTCTTCGCGGTTGGCGCCGAGCGCGCGGGTGCCGGCGAGCGGCTGCGTGCTGACCCAGCCGTCGGCGCTCACTTCCACCACCGTTTCGGGGCTGAAGCCGGCCACCCGCAGGTCACCGAGTTGCACCAGATAGGAGCGGGCCGGCGTATTGCGGGCACGGCCGCAGCGATAGGTTTCCGCCAGATCCACGCCGGCCGGCAGCGGAATGCGGCGGGACAGGATCACTTTCTGGTAACGGCGTGCGTTGATGTCCGCGACCGCGCCGCTGACGCGGATTTTGTAGGCCTCCTGCTGATGGCGGCGCAAGCTGTCCGCCAGCGCCTCGTCGGCAGGCGCCGGCATGCCGCGCTCGGCCTGCCGCTCGGCCTGCGCCAGTGCCGCCTGCAGGCGTGCCAGCGCGGCCGGATCGATGGCGCGCAGCAAGGCCTCGCCGTGGCGGATGCGGACCTCGTATTCGGGCACGAACAATTCGAGCAGCGGGTCTTCCTGCGCCTGCACGTTCAGCCCGTGGAACACCCGCGCCAGTTCGAAGCGCGCCACGCCGTAGGCGCGCCAGTCGAGCACGTCGATGGCCCGCGTGGCGGCGGCGACGGCATCCACCAGGCGCGCCTGGCGGAACGTCTGGCGCACCTGCCCGGCCCGCGTCAGCCACGCCTGCCCGGCGTCGGCGCCCAGTGTGGCCAAGCGGCCCAGGCCGATGGACCATTCGCCCGGCTGTTCATAAATCGTGTAATCGTCCGCCAGCCCCGCGCGCGCCAGCGCCAGGCACAGATCGATGGGCGCGCGCTCGACCTCGACGCGGCATTCGGCATACGCGCGCGGCGCGCCGCCGGCAGCCTCATGTCCAGCCGCGGGCACGCGCAGGGCCAGCGCGACCAGCCGCTGCTTGTCGATCTTGCCCACCGTGGTCAGCGGCCAGGCCGGCACCGCCAGCACCTGGTCGGGCTGCTTGTAGCGCGGCAGGCCGAGTGCGCCGAGATGGCGCTGCAGTTCGGACAGCGTCGGCACCCGCTCGCGGCCGATCACCACGGCGCAACTGCGTTCGCCCAGACGTTCGTCCGGCACCGCCACCACCACGCAGTTGTGGACATCCGGATGGGTGCTCAGCGGCCGCTCGATTTCCGCCGCGCCGATCTTCTCGCCGGCCCGGTTGATCTGCTCCTTGACCCGCCCTTCGACGACGATGTTGCCTTCGGCGGTGAGGCGCACCAGGTCGCCGGAGCAATAAAAGCCCTCTTCCGTGAAGCTGCGCGCGTTCTGCTCCGGCGCACGGTAGTAGCCGCGAATGGTGTAGGGGCCACGCACCTGCAACTCGCCGACCTCGCCGGCGGCCACCGGCAGGCCGTCGGCGCCGACGATGCGCACTTCGTCGTCCGGGCACAGCGGACGGCCCTGGGTGTGCACCACCGTCTCCCACGGATCGTCCAGGCGCGTATAGCACAGCAACCCCTCGGCCATGCCGAACACCTGCTGCAGCCGGCAGCCCAGCGCCGGCGGAATGCGCGCAGCCAGTTCAGGCGTCAGGCGCGCGCCGCCCACCTGCAGCAGCTTCAGGCTGGACAAGTCGGTGCGGTCCCATTCGCGCGCTTCCAGCCACAAGGCCACCAGCGGCGGCACCAGCGCGGTGAAGCTCACGCCTTCCGCATGAATCAGCGCAAAGGCCTCGTCGCTGCTGGGCGTTTTCGCCATCACCACCCGCCCGCCGGCACTCAGCGTACCCAGGATGCCCGGGCAGGCCAGCGGAAAATTGTGCGCCGCCGGCAGCGCGGCCAGATACACCGCGTCGCGCGACAGGCCGCACAGGCGTGCCGAGGCGATGGCGTTGTAGGCGTAATCGGCGTGGCTGCGGGGAATCAGCTTGGGCGTGCCGGTGGTGCCGCCCGACAACAGCAGCAGCGCGGTATCGGTATGGGCCGGCGCGGGCAGCTCGCGCGGCGCCTCGTCCAGTGCCGCCAGCGCTGTCCACGGGCCGGCGTCGCCGTCGAGCACGATGTGCCGCAGCGACGGCCGGCCACGTTTGACGCACTCGGCCAGCGGCAGATAATCGAAGCCCAGGAAGCGGCGCGGCGCCACGTAGGCGACCGGCTCGGCCAACTGGCACAGCGCGGCGAGGTCTTTCTCGCGATGCGCCGGCATGGCCATGATCGGCAAGGCACCGAGGCGCAGCAACGCGAACAGGCAGACCACGAACGCGGCGTCGTTGGGCAGTTGCAGCAGCACGCGGTCGCCCCGGGCGACGCCGAGGCGGGCGAAACCGGCTGCGAGGCGGTCGGCCTGCAGGTCCAGTTGGGCGTAGGACAGCCGCGTGGCTCCGGCCACCAGCGCGGTGGCGTCGCCATGCTGCCCGGCCCAGTGCCGCAGCAGTTGCCCGAGCGTGTGCGGCTGCCGGTAGCCCTGGCGCGCGTAATGCTGTTCGAGCGCATCGGCTTCGTGGTGGCGCGTATCCATCATGCCTCCCGCATTCATTAATGCAAATAATCATAAAAACACTAATGAAAATTATATAGATTCACTTAAACAGGCGACTACTCGAAACGGGACAGGAAAACCCGTATCCGGCATACATTCCTGTAACGGCTGATGACAGAGCAGTGATGGGGGGATGTACGGGAGTGTTTGTCTGGCGGGGGGAGAGGAAAGCCAAGCTGTGCAGGGCAAGGCAAGGCAAGGCGGAGATAGGATTGGGGGCGCTGGCGCTCGGGGTTGCCTGGGTCAAACGGCCTCGAACAGGTTCAAACGACATCACCCATCGTTTGCGCCCCTGCGGGGTGCCCCACCCCATAGCACGCGGCGCCGCCCGGCACCTCGCCGGACGCCTCCTGCGCCGCCCACATGCGTGCATACAGCCCGCCGGCGCGCAACAGGCGCTCGTGCGTGCCGAGTTCAACCACGCGCCCCTGGTCCAGCACCACGATCTGGTCGGCTTCCCGCACCGTCTGCAGGCGGTGTGCCACCATGATCACGGTGCAGTGCGCAGCCAGCCGGTTGACGGCCTGCTGGATGGCGCGCTGCGATTCGGCGTCGACCGCCGCAGTGACTTCGTCGAGCAGCAGCAGCGGCGCCTGCTTGAGCAGCGCGCGGGCCAGCGACAGACGCTGGCGCTCACCGCCGGACAGGCCCATGCCCCCCTCCCCAACACGCGTCCGATAGCCTTCGGGCAGACGCCGGACGAAGGCGTCGCAGTCGGCCGCGGCGCAGGCCGCCAGCACCGCCTCGTCGCTCGCCTGTTCGCAACCGACGCGGACATTGTCCATAATGCTGCCGTCGAACAACTGCACCTGCTGGAACACCATGCCGAGCAGGCCGTACAGGCGTTCGCTGCCGATCTCGCGCAGGTCCAGCCCGCCGATGGACAGGCGCCCCTGCTGGGGGTCGTAAAAGCGCGCCAACAGATGCAGCAGGCTGCTCTTGCCCGCGCCGGAAGGTCCGACGATGGCGGTGACGGTACGTTCGGGCACGGTGAAGCTGACGTCGTGCAGCGCGGCCGCGCCGTCGTAGGCGAACGAAACATGATCGAAACGCACCGTATGGTCGGCCGTCGACGCAGCATGCGCGGGTTCGGGCAGCGCCGGGGTGCGCCAGAGCTCGTCGAGCTTGACTTCGCTCTGACAGGCGTAGCGCAGCACGAGCAGGTATTCGGCCGCCTCCAGCAGCGGGCCGATGAATTTGTAGGCGAGCAGGAAGAACAGCAGCCAGTCCACCGCCGCCGCGTCCGCCGGGCGCGCCAGCCAGGCGCAGGCCAGCAGCAGGCACAGCAGGCCGCCTTCGACGCACAGCCGGTACAGGGTGACCGGCCCGCCGCCCCATTTTTCGATGTCCAGGCTGAGCCGCCGCAGGGCCTCGAAGCTGCGGTCGAGCCGCTGCAGCCAGTCGCCGCTGCGGTTGTACAAGCGCAGCGTGGCCAGCCCGCCGACGAATTCCACCAGCAGGCCGGCGCTTTCGCGGTAGCGTGCATGCTTGCGCAGCCCGGCGCGTTCGAACACCCGGCGGCTGAGCGTCAGCGCCAGCACCGCCACGGGCACCACGCACAGAAGCGCCGCGGCCAGGCGCCCGTCCACCCACGCCAGCAGCGCGATGGTGGTCAGCGCCAGCCCCAGCGCCGCCACCAGATCCGCCGAGACGTGGGTGAAGATCGATTCCACGCGATTGACGTCGTCGGTCAGCAGGTCGGCCAGATGCCCCACGCGGCGGCTGCTCAGCAGGCCGAGCGGCAACTTGCGCACGTGGTCGGTCAGCCCGGCGCGGTAAGCCTGGATGATGCGGTAGCTGCCCAGAAAGCACAGGCGCTGGCCGTGATAGGCCAGCAGCCACTGCAGGCCGAACACACCCGCCAGCGCCGCGGCCAGCGCCGGCGGCTCGGCTGCCCAGGCGAATCCCGGCCAGGGGTCGGCCAGCACCGTGCGCAGCCACAGATAGGCGAGCAGATAGGGCAGCAGCTCGCAGCAGCGCTCCAGGATGCGCAGGCCCAAGCCGAGCCAGAACGGCCCGGCGGCGGCGCCGCTGCGCGTCATGATGCGGCGCACGCTGCGCCACACCGTTACTTCGCCATCGACCGCATTTTCCGCGCCGTCATCCATTCGTCATCTCCGCGAACGGCGTCGGCTCGCCCTCGCCGCCCGTGTCCGCCGCCGGGCGCGCGAGCGTCCACGCCACGCCCAATGCCTCGCAGCGCCACATGGCGCGGTAGTACGCGCTTTCGCGCAGCAGGCTGTCGTGCGTACCCCGGCCGGTCAATCGGCCGGCCTCCAGGATCAGGACCTGATCGGCGCGCTCGATGCCATACAGCCGGTGCGCCACCACCAGCACCGTCTTGTCGGCATAGGTGGCGCGCAAGGCTTCGAAGAAGGCGCGCTGCGTCATGCTGTCGGCGAACGCGGTGGCCTCGTCCAGCACCAGCAGCGGCGTATCGGCCAGCAGGGCCCGCGCCACGGCAAGGCGCTGGCGTTCGCCGCCGGACAGGCGCGCGCCCAGTTCGTTGACCCGGGTGTCGAGGCCCGCCGGCAGGCCGAGGATGAACGCTTCCGCCTGCGCCACGCGCACCGCCCGGCGGATCTCGTCCTCGCCGGCCTGCGGCCGGGCCAAGCACAGGTTGTCGCGCACCGAGCCGCTGAACAGAAAGACGTCCTGGGTCGCGAACGCCACTAGGCGGGCCCGTTCGTCATCGGCCAGCGCAGCGGCCGGCCGGCCGTTCAGGGTGGCCTGCCCCGCCTGCGGCGCCAGCACCCCGGCGACGATCTGCGCCAGCGTCGATTTGCCCGAACCGGACGGACCGACCAGCACGTTGAAGCTGCCCGGCGCCAGGGTCAGGCTCACATCGGCCAGTATCGGCCGCCCGCGGTAGCGGAAATCGACCCCGGACAGCGCCACCTGCAACGGCCCGGTGGCGGTGGCGGCCGGCAGGCGGGGCATTTCCGCCAGACGCAGAATCGGCGCCATGCGGCGCAGGCCGGCGAAGATTTCCGGCATCTCCATGGAAAAGCGGCTGACCTTCAACA
The DNA here is from genome assembly GCF_048398245.1 of Thauera butanivorans. NCBI lineage: Bacteria > Pseudomonadati > Pseudomonadota > Betaproteobacteria > Rhodocyclales > Zoogloeaceae > Thauera > Thauera butanivorans. The sequence continues at coordinate 2,027,685 of NZ_CP183038.1, read as the reverse complement.
AGGGGCGGAACACCCCGGCGCCCAGAACCACCGCCACCGCGACCTGGGCCGCGGTGACTTCGCCGCGCCCATGCAGCCATGCGCCCAGGGGCAGCAGCAACAGCAGATGCGCACCCAGCACGCTGGTGAACAGCGACCAGCCCGGCACCGTGCGGCGGGTGATGCGCTCGGCCAGGCGGTAGTAGTCCTCCAGGCGCCGCTGCAGCAGCCGGAAATCGGCCGCCGCGCGGCAAAACACCTTCATCACCGGCATGTTGCGCACGTATTCGACCGTGGCGTTGTTCAGCTCCGCGGTCGCGCGGCTGAACTGATCGTGATCGCGCCCCGCACCGCGCATGAAGCCCCAGCTACAGGCGAGCGCCAGCGGCCCCACCGACAGCACCGCCAGGGCCAGGCGCCAATCCACCCAGAACAGCAGCGCGGCGACGCACAGCGGCGCCATCACCGCGGCGGCGATCTCCACCGTGTGATGGGCGAGGAAGGCTTCCATGCGCTCGACATCCTGGATGACGGACTGCTTCAGCGCCCCCGCGCCGCGCTCGTGCAGCCAGTGCAGCGGCGCGCGCGCCAGATGCGCCACCAGGCGGCACCGGATCGCCGCCATGATGTCGTAGGCGGCGTGATGGCTGAGCACATAGGCGCCGCCGTAGGCCAGATACTTGAGCAGCAGCGCGGCGGCCAGCCAGGCGGCCAGTTCGTACAGCATCGCCGCCAGTGCCTGCGGCGCCGCGATCAGCGTTTCGATGGCGCGGTACAGCAGCCAGAACGGCGCCAGCTCGGCCAGCACCGCCACCAGCGTCACCGGCAAGGCCGCGAACAGGCGCGCACGCCGCCCCGCCGTCAGCAGGCGCAACAGACGCCAAGTGTCGGCGTGGTCCTGAGTGTGTTCCATAAGGTAGCAGGCCGGCTTGCGGAAAGTCGCGCCAGCTTAGGCAGGCCGCCATGGCACCGCCACCCGGATCGGTGCGTGATGCATATTGAAATGATTACCGATTCGGGTAGTGAGCGTGTCGCGCGAAAAGAATACTGCCGTCCATCCCGACTGCAAGCCCGGACCGTCCATGCACGCGCCACACCCCACCCACGCTTTTTCTCCCATACAGCCGCTGCGCGCCGCCTTGATCGCGCTGCTGACCGCCACCGCGCTCGGCGGCACGCCCGCCGTCGCACAAGGCTATCCGGTCACGATCGTCGACGACCGCGGCAAGTCGGTGACCATCGAGCGCCTGCCCCGTTCGGTGGCCTCGGTGTCGACCTTCGGCGCCGATCTGCTCGCCGCGCTGGGGCGCAAGGTGGATGGGTTGTCAACGCTGAACAACAAGCAGTCCGCCTTTCTCGGCGACGCGACCCGCGGTGCGGTCAATCTGGGCGAGGTGCACGAGACCAATCTGGAAGTGCTGACCACGCTGGCACCCGATCTGATCATCGGCCTGCGCACCTATACCGAACCGTTCGAAAAGAAGTTCGAGGAAATCGGCCGCTTCCTCGCCTTCGATCTGATCACGCTGGACGATTCTCTGCACGCAGTGACGCGCGCCGCCACCGCGCTGGGCGACGCCGCACGTGGCGAGGCACTCAACGCGGCGTTCCTGGAAACACTGGACGAGTACGCCGAACGGGCGCCGGGCGGCCTCACCGTGATATTTCTGTGGCATTGGGCCGATGTGCCGTTCGCCTTCTACGACCATCATCTCTCCACCCATATCATTGCGCGGCTGGGCGCGACCAATGTGCAGGGCGCCAGCCCGACCCCGCAACTGGCTTCGCCGGACTCCGCCGCGATCACGCTGGAAAACCTGCTCGGCCTCGACCCAGACGTCATCATCTCGTTCAAGGGCGACGAGGGGCCGTTCGTCGACCATCCGATCTGGCCGCGCCTGAAGTCGGTAAAGAATGGCCGTGCCTGGCGCGTCGGCGACCAGTACGTGATGCCCCACGGACCGATCGCGCGCGACATGGTGCTGCGCGAACTGGCCCACCTGCTGTACCCGGCGCAGTTCCCCCCGCCCGACGACATCCCGGCCGGCGCGCGTGCCAGCGCGATGCGCTTCGCGCGCTGAAACTCGATGCCCGCGCTTCGCCACGCGGCGGCGGCCGCAGCTACCGCCACACACCCGCTGATCGCCGCCTGCGCGCTGCTGCTGTGCCTGGGCGCGGCCGGCGCGCTGTTGCTGGGCGACTTTCCCCTGTCGGCGCATGCCGTGGCCCAGGCCCTGCTGCCGGGCGCCGACGACAACGCGGCCTTCATCGTCCGCGAACTGCGCCTGCCGCGCCTGCTGGTCGGTGTGCTGGCCGGCGCGGGCTTGGGCATGGCCGGCGCGATCATCCAGTCCATCACCCGCAATCCGCTGGGCGAACCCGGCCTGATGGGGGTCAGCGCCGGCGCCGCGTTCGGCATGGTCGCCAGCATGGTGCTGTTCGACCTGCCCGCCGCCCGCATGCTGCTGTGCGGCATCGCCGGCGGCGTGTTCGCCGCGCTGCTCACCTTCGGCCTGGCCGCCCGCACGCGCCTGCAGCCGCTGTACCTGACGCTGACCGGCATGAGCGTCAACCTGTTCTTCGCCGCGGCGATCACGCTGCTGCTGGTGTCCTCCAGCGTCGAGGCCAACGGCATCTACTACTGGCTGACCGGCAGCCTGGCCAACCGGACCTGGCAGCACGTGCATCTGCTGTGGCCCTGGGTGCTGCTCGGCCTCGCGCTGGGCGCGGCCTGCGCGCGCCTGCTCGATCTGCTGGCGCTGGACGACAGCGTGCTGCGCGCGCTCGGCATGCGCATCGCCACCTGGCGCCTGCTGTTCGGCGCGCTGGCGGTACTGCTGACCGCCGCGGCGGTGGCGGCCACCGGCCCGCTCGCCTTCATCGGCCTGGTGGCGCCGCATCTGGTGCGCTTCGGCCTGCGCCCGCGCGGCGGCGCCCTCGGCCACCGGCAACTGCTGCCCCTGTCGGCGCTGGTCGGCGCCAGCCTGGTATGCGGAGCCGATCTGGTCGCCAATTGGCGCATGGTGCCGGTCGGCATCCTGTGCGTGCTGCTCGGCGGCCCGCTGCTGATTCACCTGATCCGCAAGCAGGAAAACTGACATGGGCACCCGTTCATTCATCGCGTTCGCGGCCCCCACCCGCAGCGCCTCCCCTGCCCGCTGGCGCTTCATGCTGGTCGGCGCCCTCTTGCTCGCCGCCCTGGCCGCACTGCTGGGGCTGTCCCTGCTGCTCGGCGCGGTACCGCTGGAGGCACGGCAGATCTGGCTGGCGCTGAGCGGCGAGGGCGATGCCACCACCCATGCCCTGCTGTGGAACCTGCGCCTGCCGCGCAGCTTGCTCGCCGTGGTGGTCGGGCTGCATTTCGCACTGTCGGGCCTGATCCTGCAGGCGGTGATCCGCAATCCGCTCGCCGACCCCGGCGTCATCGGCGTGTCCAGCGGCGCCAGCCTGGCCATCGTGGCCTTTCTGCTGCTCGCCGACTTCATCAACGCCAGTCTGGGGCACGACGGCGGCCGCCTGCTCACGCTCGCCGGCCTGCCCTTCGCCGCCCTGCTCGGCGGGCTGGGCAGCGCGCTGCTGGTGCTCGCGCTGTCGTGGCGCGCCGCGATCAGCCCGGTGCGGCTGGCGCTCAACGGCGTGGCCGTGGGCGCCGTGCTCAACGCGCTGGTCATGTGGATCGTGGTGGCCTGGGGCGGCGCGCGTACCGAGATCACCGTGATCTGGCTGGCTGGCAGCCTGTACGGGCGCGATTTCGACCACCTCGCGCTGCTGCCGTGGTCCGTGCTCGGGCTGGCGGGCGCCTGGCTGCTGCTGCGCCCGCTGTCGCTGCTGCGCTTCGACGACGACGTCGCCCGCGGCCTGGGCCTGCATCTGCTGCGCTGGCGGCTGGCGGCGCTGGTGGTCGCGGTGCTGCTGGCCGCCAGCGCCATCGCCGTGGCCGGGCCGATCGGCTTCGTCGGCCTGGTGATTCCGCACTTCGCCCGCCTGCTGGTGGGCAGCGAGCTGCGCCGCCTGCTGCCGGTCAGCGCGCTGTGCGGCGCGCTGTTGACGCTGGGCGCGGACATCGTCGCGCGCACCGCGATCAGCCCGCTCGAACTGCCGGTCGGCGTGCTGACCACGCTGATCGGCATCCCGGTCTTCCTGATCCTGCTCCAGCGTCACGCGGGGAGGCAGTCATGACGCTGCATGCCACCGCGCTCAAACTGGCCTACGGCCCGCGCAGCATCGTCGAAGTCACCGAACTGCGGCTCGCCCCCGGCACCCTCACCTGCGTCATCGGCCCCAACGGCTGCGGCAAATCGACGCTGCTGCGCGCCCTCGGCGGGCTGTTGAAGCCTGCCACCGGCCAGGTCTGCCTGGACGGCCGCCCGCTGCCGAACTGGAAACCGAAAATGCTCGCACGGCGCCTGGCCAGCCTGCCGCAGGCGCCTGCGGCGCCGGACGGCATCAGCGTGCGCCAACTGGTCGGCCACGGCCGCTATCCACACCAGGGGCTGCTGGCGCGCCACAACGCCGGCGACGAAGAAATCATCGACTGGGCGATGCAGGCCACCCGCATCGCCCACCTGCAGCAGCGCGCCTTCAGCACCCTGTCCGGCGGCGAACGCCAGCGCGCCTGGCTGGCGATGACCCTGGCGCAGCAGGCCGGCATCCTGTTGCTCGACGAACCCACCACCTGGCTAGACATGGGCCACCAGGCGGAACTGCTGGAACTGCTCGCCGCGCTGCAGCGCGAACACGGCCTGACCATCGCCATGGTGCTGCACGACATCAACCAGGCCAGCCAGTACTCCGATCGCCTGCTGGCGATGCGCGACGGACGCATCGTCGCCGACGGTCCGCCCGCACAGGTGGTCGATGGAGCGCTCACCGAAACCCTGTTCGGCCTGCGCACCGAGCAGGTGTACCGCGATGTGGACGGCCGGCGGGTGCCCTTCTGTCTGCCGCTGCCGGTATCCGCCGCTGCGGACCCGGCGGCCGCGTCCGCAGCGGCCCGGCCGTCACCCACCCATTCCACGCAGTTCGATGAAGTCTGAGAGGTCAATCATGAACATGCCGCACCCCGCCCACTCCCTTCCCGCCCATCGCCGCCATGCGCCCGGCCACGCGCCGCGTTTCACGCCGCTGGCGCTGGCGCTGACCGGCCTGTTCGCACTGGGCACGGGAGCGGCCGCCCATGCCGACGGCGGCGCCCCCGACGGCGAAACCGCCGTCACGCTGGGCACCGTGACGGTGAGTGCCCGCCGCGCCGAGGAACAGCTCAAGGACATTCCCTTCAGCGTCACCGCGATCAGCGGCGAGGAAGCCGAGGCACGCCGCCTGCATTCGCTGGAGGACGTGCTGCGGCAGACGCCCGGCGTCGATTTCGTCACCAACATGGGCGTGGCCAACACCACCCTGCGCATCCGCGGCGTCGGCGCGCTGCAAAAGGTCAGCGGCGACGACACCTCGGTGATCCTCAACGTCGACGGCATGCCGATGTCGGCCTCCAGCGCGACACTGAACGTACTCGACGTGGAACGCGTGGAAGTCCTCAAGGGACCACAGGGCACGCTGTTCGGGCGCAATTCGGAAGCCGGCGCGGTCAACATCGTCACGCGCAAGCCCACGCGCTGGTTCGAAGGCCAGGTGCGCGCGGAAATCGGCGAGGATCACCACCGGCTCGTCGAAGGCGTGGTCAGCGGCCCGCTCAGCGACAGCGTGGCCGCGCGCGTGGCACTGCGTAGCTCCGGCATCGACAACCACATCGAGAACGCGCGCGACGGCAAACCGCTGAACGAGCCGCGCGAACAGACCGGCCGCGCCAGCCTGCTGTGGCAGATCGGCGCGGACACCACGCTCAACTTCAGCGCCGGGCGCGAGGTGCAGAAGCACCGCGACTGGATTTATCTGCTCCACCCCTACGGCGATCCTGCGCAAGTCGACGGCCCGCCGGGCGGCGAATCGAACCGCCGCACGGTCAACCGCTACAACGCCGAACTCAAACACGACTTCGAACACTCGGTGCTGACCCTGCTCAGCGGCTATTCGCGCACCCACCACGACAGCACCACGCCGATCTACGAAGGGCGCACCTACACGCAACTGATCGGCTTCGCCCCCGACGCGAGCTGGAGCAGCGTGGTGCGCGAAAAGGCCTGGAACCACGAAGTGCGCCTGGCTTCGGCGCCGCAGGCACGCGTGTTCTGGGTGGTCGGTCTGAACCGTTACCGCGCTGATCGCTCGCTGGACCGCATCGACTCCTACGATACCTTCTACCCGGACAACCCGACCGCCTCCGACACCTTCCGCGACTTCACCACCGACGCCGACGCGGTCTTCGCCGAAGCGACCTGGCCGCTCAGCGATGCCACCAAACTGACGCTGGGCGGACGCTACACGCGCGAAAAGAAGACCTACAAGGCCCTGTGGATCGCCAGCCCCGACAACAGCAGCCCGATCCGCGAGGCACGCGACAATCAGAAGCTGTCGGACAACTACGCCACCGGGCGCGTCGCCCTGGGCCACGCGCTCAGCCCGCAGCTCAACGTCTATGGCATCTATGCGCGCGGCTACAAGGCCGGCGGCTTCGACGACGAAGGCACCAACTTCACCGCCCTGCAGCCCGACACTCCCTACAAGGCCGCCACCGTGAATAGCTACGAGGCCGGCCTGAAGTTCGAAAGCGCCGACAAGCGCCTGGCCTGGAACACCGCGTTGTTCCTGAATCGCGTCAAGAACGACCACATGCTGATGTTCGACCCCATGACCATGGCGACCAACAAGGACAACCGCGACACCGAGAGCCGAGGCCTCGAAGTCGACGCCCAATGGCGCGCCACGCGCGGGCTCACCCTGTCCGGCGGGGTCGCCTACACGCGGGCCAGGATCAAGGGCACGGGCAGCGCCGGCGCCGCGAGCGACGTGCGCAGCGGCAACGGCGTGCCGGAAGTGCCGCGCTGGGGCGCCACCCTGTCGGCCACCTACGAAACCGCCCTGCCGGCGATGCTCGGCATGGCCAACCCGCGCCTCAACGCCAAGCTCACCAACCGCTACGTCGGCAAGCGGCCGGCCGATCCGCAGAACACCTTCGACCTGAAAGCCTACAACAAGCTCGATCTGCGCCTGGGCCTGCAGCAAGGCGGTACCGAAGTCTATCTGTGGGCCGACAATCTGCTCGACGAACAGTACGACCTGTATGGCTATTACATCGCCCCCTATTTCCCTGGCGGTTCGGACGCCCGCATCGGCGCGCCGGGCCGGGGACGCAGCCTGGGGGTCGGCATCAGCGTAATATTCTGATCACGCCATGATGAACAAGCTGACTATGCCGGCGCTGATGGCTGCTTTGTCGACTTTGTGGGAAGACTTGCCCGGTACAGGAAGAGAGGTGGCTAGATGTAGTGTATCCCTACCAGCGCTGGATGCTTTATTGCACGGTGTGTCACTGGCCGACCTGCATCCCATGATGCCGGCTCGTGCGATTCGGGCGCGGCAATTGTCTTTTCTGGCCGGCAGGCTGTGTGCCGAGCAGGCACTGAGCAGGCTGGGTTGCGTGGCGGCCAACGTTGGCCGCAATGCCGATGGGGTGCCACTGTGGCCAGAGGGTTTTGTCGGCTCTATCAGCCATAGCCCCACGTTGGCGGCGGCCATGGTGGGGCGCAGCAATGGCGCTGGCGGCATCGGACTGGATTGTGAGAATATCGCAACAGGCGAGCGACTAGAAAGCATACTTGCCTTGTGCTGCACCGCCGCCGAGCGTGTGCTGCTACAGCCAGAAATATACCCGGCGCTGGCTACGTTAATCTTCTCTGCCAAAGAAGCCGGTTACAAGGCGATTGCTCATTGGTTAAGCCGTATTCCAGATTTCACTGAGTTCGAGGTCTGTCGCTTTGCGCCAGGCGCCAACCGCCTTTGGCTCGCACCGGTAGCAGGCAACGAATGGCACGGCTGCATCGCCCCGTTTGCTGTAGATTTCGTACTCGGTCCGGATAGCGTACAGACCATAGTAGATCTGCGTGCCTGCCGCCAAAGATGGGCTACCGATCAAATTGCAGATGCGATCGGCGGCTAGATCCAAAGGCCGAACTCCTTGGGAAGGTCGCACCAGGAGCTACCGGTACGCGCGATCCATAAGGCTGCCTCGACGAAGAGACTGTTGCCGGCAGTGTGTTCTGCCGCATAGGCTTAGCACTGCGAAAAGCGCCCAAAAACATCCAGAAAGCCTTTTTATCAGTCATTCGCCATAAATGTTTTCAGCAATGGAATCAACCCAGCGGCGGCAGCCCATGCCGCGCACGGGCGCGGTCGCAGGCGTCCTCGCCGATGCCCAGCGCCGCATAGGGCGCGAAATCCCGGCACGGCGAAGGCCGGCTGGCATACAGCGTACATCGCACCGCCGTGCCGATCTCGCCGGCCAGCGCCACACAGCGCGGTGGCGCGGCATCGGTGCCGCGCATGCGCACCAGCGTGGCGGTGACCGGCACCGTCAGGCCATCCGGAACGCCGCCCGGCGTGATGCTTTCGAGTTCGGAATGGTGGAAATCGACACGGAATGCAGCACAGCACGCGCCGCAACGCGTGCAGTGGTCGTCAGGCTGCCCCACCATCGTCGAGCGCGCCGCAGCACTTCTTGAACTTCTTGCCGCTGCCGCAGGGGCAAGGATCGTTGCGGCCGGGGCCGGCGGCGGCGGGCTCGCGCGGCGCATCCGCTTCGAGCAGTGCCGGCGCCGGAATGCCGGCATCCCGCCAATGCGCATAGATGTCGTTGACCGCTTCGCCCATCGCCCCCAGCCATTCCAGGCGCGTTTCCTCGCCGGCTTCGGCAGCGGAATCCTCCGCCCACGGCGCCAGCACTTCGTCCAGCGTGTCCCGCACGGCGGTGACGGTCTCTTCGTCCAGGCCTTCTTCCCAGCCCTGCGGCCACAGATCCAGGCCCTGGGCGAAGCCTTCCAGCCATTCCTCGCCGACTTTCAGCGTGTCGCCTTCGGCGATGGCGAAGCAGAAAGGCTCCCAGCAGATCTCGTCATCGTCGTCGAGGCCGAGCGTGCTTACCATCTCGTTGTAATAGGCCTTCACCAGGCGGATCGCCCGCTGCAGCCCGCGGCCGCCGCTGAAGCTCGCCTCCTCGCCATGCGCGGACCAGACGTCCGGCAGCCAGCGCTCCACCGGAATCGGCCGCGGCGAGATCAGCACGCCGGCAAGGAAGCCGTCGAGCATCTCGAGGTCCATGCAGTCCTCGGGGACGATGTCGGAGGTCAGCACTTCTTCGAGCGCCTCGAAATCCTCGTCGCTCATCAGATAGGGGTTGTGGGGCTCGGTCATGTCAATTCTCCGGAAATGGCTGCAAGGGTGGCCGAAGCCGCGCCGGACGGCAAGCGAATCAGCAGGGCTCGCCGCGCAGATCGACTTCGAGCCGGTACAGCGTCTGACCGGAATCGCGGTACTTGCGCTCGAAGGGGCTGATCGGCACTTCGGCGGGGAAACTTTCCCACCGTATTTCCCGCCCGAGCGCGATCGACAGCGCCGCCGCCATCTCCTGAATATAGACATCCCAGTTGCTGCGGCATTCCAGCACACCGCCCAGACGCGGAATGAAGGGGAATACCGGATGCGCATGCCAGCGCCGGGCGACGTGGCCGATCTTGGGCCAGGGGTTCGGATACAGGATGTAGTGCCGCGCCAGCCGCAGCCCCGCCTCGTCGAGCAGGCGCCAATAGTCGACCAGGTCGGCGCGGACGAACACCAGGTTGCGCGGCATCAGCGCGTCCGGGTAAGGCTTCTTGCGTTCGAGCCGGTCCTGCGACTGGTCGACGCCGATCACCCAGTGATCGGGATGGGCGCGCGCGATCTGGATGCTGCTGTGGCCGACACCGCAGCCCGCGTCCAGGATCAGCGGCGCCTTGCCATCCCAGCCGGCGAGGCTGAGGTCGAAGGCTTCGCGGTTCCAGGGCGTGATCGGCTTGCGGAAGGGCTCGGCCAGATGCTTGCGCACCAGTGCGTCGAGGCGCTCATGGATGCCATGCTGGGCGCTTTGCGGAATGCGGGAATTGGCGTAGCTCATGCGGTGCTCGGTGGATTGATGGCCGGCGCCGGCACGCCGTGGCGCCGCAGCGCGCCTTCGACTTCGGCCAGCGTGCGCAGGCTGCGGATGGCAGCGAACAACTGCTGCGCCTGCGGATAATTGCGCGCCAGCAGGTGAAGCCATTGCTTGATGCGCCCGGGAGCGTGCTTCGCCTCGACCTTGTGCCTGACGCGCTCGCGGAAGGCGCCGATCAGCGGCAGCAGCGCTGCCCATTCGTGCGCCCGCTCCTCGGCATCGGGCTGTTCCAGCCTGCCGGCACGGATGCGCGCGGCCAGGAAAGGGTCCGCCACCGCGCCGCGGCCCAGCATCACGTCGTCGACGCCGGACACCGCCCGGCAGCGCCGCCAGTCGGCCGCGCTCCAGACTTCGCCATTGGCCACCACCGGCACCGCCACGGCATCGTCGATGCGGGCGACCCACTCCCAGTGCGCCGGCGGGCGATAACCGTCGGCCTTGGTGCGCGCATGCACGACCAGCGTGCCGGCACCGCCTTCGCTCAGCGCCTGCGCGCATTCGATCGCCCTCCCCGCATCGTCGATGCCCAGCCGCATCTTGGCGCTGAGCGGAATCGATGCCGGCACGGCGGCGCGCACGGCAACGGCGATACGGTTCAGTAGCTCGGGCTCGTTCAGCAGCGCCGCACCGCCGCGATGGCGATTCACCGTCGGCGCCGGGCAGCCGAAGTTGAGATCCACGCCTGCCGGTGCCAGGCTGGCCAGCTGCGCCGCGTTGTCGTGCATGCACGCCGGATCGGAGCCGAGCAACTGCACATGCACCGGCGTTCCGCCCTCGGTACGGCTGCCCTGCCGCAGCTCCGGCGCAATGCGGCGGAAGAAGCGCTCGGGCAGCAGCGTGCCGGACACTCGCGCGAACTCGGTCACCACGTGATCGTAGCCGCCCGACGCGGTCAGCGCGGCACGCAGCACGTCGTCGAGCAGGCCTTCCATCGGAGCGAGCAGCAGGCGCAAACCGGTACTTCCTCGAAACGGGTTCATCAGGGGCGCGGCAAGCCGCGTGGGGAGCGGAATTCTAATCCAGACGCGGCCGCAAGCCGATTTCCACTTGCCAGCCATTGCCCAGTCGCGGATAATTCCGCCTCTTTACCACTCAGGGCGGTCACAACCGCCGCCCGCGCGCATCAGGAAGACACCATGAAAGCGGACATCCATCCGAAATATGAAGACGTGAACGTGACCTGCTCCTGCGGCAACACCTTCACCACCCGCTCCACCGTCGGCAAGCCCCAGTACCACGTCGAAGTCTGCTCCGCCTGCCACCCGTTCTACACCGGCAAGCAGAAGATCGTCGACACCGCCGGCCGCGTCGAGCGCTTCCGCCAGAAGTACGGCACCGTCCAGCGCGCCAACTGATCGCGGCTGCACAGCCGGATTCGTGCCCTCCGCTCAGTCGGACTCGCGGCACATCGCAAAAAAGGCAGCCGCGGCTGCCTTTTTTATCGTCGAAACCATCGTTCAGCTCGAGGCCCAACCCGGCTTCGAGCCACCGCCTTTGCCTGCCGGAGCACTCCGCCCCACAATGCGCGCATGATTCGAGAATCCGAAACGTCCTCCCTGTTGCAGCGCCGTATCTACGGCACGCTCGGCATCACGCTGCTGGTCGGCCTCTACCTGCTCGTCGGCCTGGCCGGACACGATCCCTGGCGCGGCGACGACGCCCGCCATTTCGGGCCGATCCTGAGCATGCTGCAGGGCGAAGGCTGGCTGTTCCCGATGCTGGCCGGCGAAGCGCTGCCCGACTATCCGCCGCTGTATTACTGGACCGGCGCCCTGCTGGCCTGGGCCAGCAGCGGTTTTCTCGCGCTGCACGAAGGTGCCCGCCTGGCGAGCGCACTCTTCGTCGCGCTGGGCGTGTATTTCTCCGCCCGCACGGCGGAAGCGCTGTACGGCCGGCCGGCGCGCACCCCCGGCGCGCTGCTGATGCTGGGCGCGCTCGGCCTCGTTCTCCACGCTCACGAAACCCAACCCCTGCTCGCCCTCGTGGCAATGGTCGCGCTGACGCTGCGCGGCCTGTCGCGCGTGCCGCAATCCCCTCTCAGCGGTGCCCTGCTCGCCGGCCTCGGCAGCGCCCTGGCCTTTCTCGCCGCCGGCCTCGGCGGGCTGCTGCTGACCGCACCGCTGTTCCCGCTGATCATGCTGTTCAGCAGCGACTGCCGCAACCCGCGCGCCAGCGGCGCCCTGCTGCTGGGGCTGTGCCTCGCCCTCACACTGTCGGCGCTGTGGCCGCTGGCCGTCCATCTCCACCAGCCCGAGCTGCTGAACCTGTGGCTGCGCACGGAATGGGCCCGTCTCGGCAGTTCGCCGCTGGCGGCCGGCGAAATCGTGCGCGGGCTCGAGCTGTTCGGCTGGTTCACCTGGCCGCTGTGGCCCATCGCGCTGTGGAGCCTATGGCGCGGCCGACGCACGCTGGGCGACCTGCGCTGGCTGCTGCCGGGCCTGAGCGCGCTGCTGATGATCGCGGTCTTCGCCGCTGCCGGCGACCTTTCCCAGGCCGCAGCACTGCCCATCCTGCCCGCCATGGCACTGCTCGCCGCCGGCGGCGTGCCCAGCCTGCGACGCGGCGCGGCCAATGCACTCGACTGGTTCTCGCTGATGAGCCTGGCGGTGTTCGGCATCCTCGTCTGGCTCGCCTGGTCCGCCCAATCCGCAGGCTGGCCGCCCGGCCTCGCCCGCCACGTCGCCCGCAACGCCCCCGATTTCGTGCTGCCCGATCCGGTCTTCCAGGCCGTGCTCGGCGCGGTGATCAGCCTGATCTGGATCGCCCTGCTGTGGAAGCTGCCGCGCTCCAGCTCGCGCGCCCCCGCCAACTGGGCCATCGGCCTGACCATGCTGTGGTGCCTGGCTGTGGTACTGCTGATGCCCTGGTTCGACAACGGCCGCAGCTACCGCGAAATGGTTCGCTCGCTCGACATCGCCGTCACCGGCGAACGGGAAACCAGCCCCGGCGCCTGCATCGCCACCACCGGCCTGCCGGCGCACGTGAAAACCTCGCTCGACTATTTCGCCGACCTGCGCACCGAACGCATCATCGACGACAGCACCCCCTGCCCGCTGCTGCTGATGATGGATGATGCGCCCCTGAAGACACCGCTCGCCCCCGAATGGCAGGCCGTGTGGGAATTCCAGCGCGGCGCGGGGCGGCGGGCGGAGCATTTCGTGCTGTTGAGGCGGGAGCTGCCCTGAGAGGGGAAACGTGCACCTACCCTCCGCCGCTTCGAGGCTTGCGCCACCGGGTGCCAGCCTCCAAAGTCGCTGCTGCCGGCCTTGTCCGCCGGCGTGAATGACGTGCTTCGGCTTTGATCGGTATCAGCCTTCTTGAAACCGGCGTGCCCCTTCGGCTTCAAGCCCCTGACCCGCTCCCTCTGTAGAACGGCCAGGGTGCCGCATCCAGAGTTGCACTTCATGGGCTTCAAGCCACGCCGGCTGATGCAGCCCCTTGTCCGCATGGCAGACTTTTCGATGATTTTGTAAATAATTCTCGATTACATATAAAATCCGCAGCCTATGCGGAACAGCGTCGCAACAAACCCAAGGACTGGACGCACCAGCCTTTCCCCCACCCTCTTCTTCGATCGACTCTAGGAGCGTGGCGGTAGAAGATTTCGACTCGATATTTCCGCCAAACCGAGGGGTCAATGACCACGTCCGGGGTCTGGCATGCGCTTGATGTGGCTCGCCGGTCACTTCGATACCGCCCCATGCACTCGCGCGGCGTTTCTGTGGGCTCCCCACGCGCCCTGATCAGGCCGCAACCCAGCCCAATCGATGCATTCGGCGCAGGTTCGACGCCAGACACACCAGGTTCCACTCACCGTTGACCGGTGCCAGCCCGCGCACACTGAACTGCCTGAACCCCATCGCCTGCTTGATCCAGGCGCTATTCACGGTTGCGTTGCTGGGCATCACTGCCGGCGTGCAGATGAGCGACATGGGCCTGCAGGCCATCTCTCTCTCCGCCATCCAGAGCAGCTTCGGCGTCGGCGATGCCACCCTGGGCGCGCTGCAGGGGCTGGCAGGCGTGCTGGTCGGCAGTGCGCTGGCCGTGCCGCTGGCGCGTTTCGCGGATCGTTTCTCGCGCAAGGGGGTGCTGCTGTGCCTGATCCTGGCATCGACCGCGATGATGGTGCTGAGCGCGCTCGCGCCCAATTTCCCGCTGTTCTTCATCGGGCGCTTGGCAGCAGGCATCACCGAGTTCGCGATGGTGCCGCTGGTGTACTCGATGATTCAGCACCAGCACGGCCGGGTTGCCACCCGTGGCGTGGTGGCGGATGTTCGCCACCAGTTTCGCCGGCTCCCAGTAGGGCACGCGGTCGTCCTTCAAGCCGGCGGTGCACAGCACCGGCGGGTAGGCCGCCGGTTGCACGTTCTCATAGGGCGAGATGCCGGCGATGTAGTCGTAAGCCTGGGGATCGGCGAGCGGATCGCCCCAATCCGGACGCAGCAGCGGCACCAGCGGGTGGTCGGCATCACTCATGGTGTTGAGCATGTCGACGAAAGGCACCTGCGCGATCACACCGGCCCACAGTTGCGGCGCCATGTTCATGGCGCCGCACACCAGCAGCCCACCCGCCGACACGCCCTGGGCCACGATCCCGCCCGGCGCGGCATAACCGATCTCCCGCAGATGCCGCGCGCAGGCGATGAAATCGGTCATCGAGTTGCGCTTGTTCATGCGGCACCCGTCCCAATACCAGCGCCCGCCTTTTTCCGCGCCGCCGCGCACGTGCGCGATGACATAGCGAAACCCGGCATCGACCAGCACGGTCGCGGGCAGGGAGAAACGCGGCTCGCTGGAGATGCCATAGGCGCCATACCCGGTGAGCAGCAGCGGCAGCGGCTCAGCCACCGCCGCATCCCGGCGGGAAAGCACCGTGATGGGGATGGTTTCCCCATCGTCTGCGCGCGCGTGCAGGCGCTCCACCCGGTACGCCGCGGGGTCGAAGCCGCTCAGGCGCTCCTGCCCGAAGACCGTGCATTTCCCATCGGCAAGGCCGACGTCGATCCAGCGCGGCGGGCTGGCCGGCGCCTGGTGCACGATGCGCACCTGCCGGGCCTCGTAGCGCTGGGCGGGGGCGAGTTCGATGGCGTAGGCCGGTTCGTCGAAAGCGACCGTCACCTCCTGGCCGCCGGCCTGCATCAGCACCAGGCGATGCAGGCCCTCCGCGCGTTCGAGCCGTACCAGTACGTCGGCGAAGGGCAGAACGGCGACGATCGGCACACCGGCACGGTGCGGCACCAGTTCGCGCCGGACGGTGAAGGTCGTCGGGTCGAGGCTCAACAGCTTGCGGTCGATGGCCCCGTCGGCGTCCGTCAGCATCAGCAGCGCGTCGCCCCACTCATCCACTTCGTAGCGGATGCCGCGCTGGCGCGGCTGCACGATGCGCGCCGGGGCGGTTTCGGCATCGGCGGCGATCAGGCGGACCTCGCTCACGTCGGGGCCGCCGAGCGTCAGCGCGACGAAGCCGCCGGCCGCCGTGCGGGCCACCTGCATGAAGATGGCGGGATCGTGTTCCTCGTACACCAGCACCGCCTCGCCGCCCTCTACGGGCGAGCGATACAGGCGCGCCGGGCGGCTGTGCGCATCGCGCCAGATCCAGAACAAATGGCGGGACGACGGCGAGAAGGTGAAACCGCCATAGCCGAACGCATCGGCCCGCACCACGGTGCGGACGATGCCGCTGTGCAGGTCGAGCAGGCAGATGCGGTGGCGATCGTCGCCGACCACGTCCTCCGCCCAGGCGAAGTAGCGGTCGTCCGGGCTGTGCTGGTGACCGGTGGCGCGATAGTAAGCGTGGCCGCGTGCGCGCTCGGCCTCGTCGAAGAGAAACTGTTCCTACCCGTCCGGCCCCGCACGGGAAAAAACCCGGTGCGAACGGCCGGCGGGAAGCCTGAAGCTGTAGCACCAGCCTTTGTCCGATCTGGGCAGCGGTTCGCTGATCTCGGGCGCCCTGGCCGCCATGCGGGCGCGAAACTCCTCGATGCCGGGCCCCAGCGGACGCAGCACCTCCCGCGCATAGCTCATCTCGGCTTCCAGGTGTTCGCGCAGCGGCGGGGGCAACTGCTCCAAGGTGCGCGAGCCGGACTGCGGGATGAATTTCATCCAGGCATAGGCATCGATGCGCGTGCGCCCGAGCTGCCGGATCTCATGTTCCTCGCGCGGCGCCAGCGGCGGAGAAATTTCAGGCCAGGGAGCTACGGGCCCGGATGACGAGGCAAGAGACATGACCGGATCGCTCCACTCACCCATAAACCATGCACATTCCCGGCAGCGCGACCGGTGCGGCGAAGTACCCCAGCACCGAAAAGAACAGGCTGACCGCGATCAGGATCAGGATCAGGCGACGGTGGCGACGCCAGAAACGCCGCCCCCCATCCACGATGATGCCGAAACGGTGCTTCACGCCCGGACTTTCAATCCAGCCGCAGGAAAGTATCGCGGTAATGCCGCAGTTCCGCGATCGACTCCTGAATGTCGGCCAGCGCGGTATGCGCACCCGCCTTCTTGACTCCGGCATACACTTCCGGCCGCCAGCGCTTGGCCAGTTCCTTCAGCGTCGATACATCCAGGTTGCGGTAGTGGAACCATTCCTCGAACTGCGGCATCCAGCGCGCGAGGAAGCGGCGGTCCTGGCATACCGAGTTGCCGCACATCGGCGAAGTCCGCGCCGGCACCCATTCCTTCAGGAACGCGAGCATGCGTGCTTCGGCTTCGGCCTCGGACACGGTCGAGGCGCGCACGCGGTCGATCAGGCCGGATTTGCCGTGGGTGTTCTTGTTCCAGTCGTCCATCGCGTCCAGTACCGAATCGGGCTGGTGCACGGTGATCACCGGGGCTTCGGCAATGGTTTCGAGCTTTTCGTCGGTCAGGACGATGGCGATCTCGATGATGCGATCGCGGTCCGGTTCGAGGCCGGTCATCTCCATGTCCAGCCATATCAGCGTATTCGGGTCCTGTGCCATAATCCGTGCGCCTTCCTGTCGTGTTCATGCGAAACATTAGAGGGCGCGATTGTGTCATAGAACGGGCCTGCACCCCGCCGCCCCGCCCTCCTTACACACCGACGACCGCCCCATGCAAGCCGATACCCTTTCTTCCCTCGCCAACGGCCTTGCCGTCCTCTTCGTCGCCTTGCTGCTGCTGAGCCTGGCCGTCAGGACGGGCCTGATGCGCCGCCAGATCAACCACGTGCAGGCCTGCCGCGACAGCGTTCCGCCGGCCTTCGCCGAATCCATTCCGTTGAGCTCGCACCAGCGCGCGGCCGACTACACCACCGCACGAACGCGGCTGAGGATGGCCGAGATCGCCGTCAGCGCGGCCTTCGTGCTGCTGCTGACGCTGGGCGGCGGCCTGCAGGCGATCCACGACGCCTGGTCGGCCGTGCTTGCGCCCGGCGGCATCGCGCACGGCGTCGCCCTGCTCGCCGCGCTGGGCGTGCTGGGCTGGCTGGTGGACCTGCCCTTCGTGCTGCTGCGCACCTTCGTCATCGAGAAGCGCTTCGGTTTCAACCGCATGACGCCGGCGCTGTTTGCCGCCGACAGCGCGCGCGAGGCGGTGCTGGCCGCCGTCATCGGCCTGCCGCTGCTGGCCGTGCTGCTGTGGCTGGCATCGGCGATGGGCAGCCTGTGGTGGCTGTGGGTGTGGGTTTTCTGGATGGTGTTCAACCTGCTCGTGATGCTGGTGTGGCCGACTTTCATCGCGCCGCTGTTCAACCGTTTCACGCCGCTGGCGGACGAGGCACTGAAGGCCCGGGTCGAAGGCCTGCTGGCGCGCTGCGGCTTCAAGTCGCAGGGCCTGTTCGTCATGGACGGCTCGCGCCGCTCGGCCCACGGCAATGCCTATTTCACCGGCTTCGGCGCCTCGAAGCGGATCGTGTTCTTCGACACCCTGCTCGACAAGCTGAACGCCGATGAAGTCGAGGCGGTGCTGGCACACGAACTGGGGCATTTCCGCCACCGCCACATCGTCAAGCGCTTCGCCATCATCGCCCCCGCCAGCCTCGCCCTGCTCGCCCTGCTCGGCTGGCTGGCCGGGCAGCCCTGGTTCTTCGCCGGCCTCGGCGCCGAGGCGACCGACAGTGCCACCGCACTGGCGCTGTTCTTCCTGGCGCTGCCGGTGTTCACCTTTCCGCTGGGGCCGCTGATGAGCCACTGGTCGCGGGTGCACGAGTTCGAGGCCGACGCCTATGCCGCACAGCAAACGCGGGCAGCCGACCTCGTCAGCGCGCTGGTGAAGCTGTACCGCGACAACGCCTCGACGCTGACGCCCGACCCGCTGTATTCGCGCTTCTTCGATTCGCACCCGCCTGCGGCAATACGCGTCGCCCGCCTGCAATCCCTGTAGCCCAGCCCCAACCGGAGGAGACGAAAAATGAACACCCGATCACTGCTTCGCATCGCCCCGTTGAAAGGCGCCACGGCTGGCCTGCTAGCTGCCGCAGCGCTGTCCGCAAACGCAGACCCCTTCCCCGACGGCGACCCCGTCGAGGGCAAGGCGATGCACGCGAAGCACTGCGTCGAATGCCACGCCAGGCAATTCGGCGGCGAAGACGGCGCCGAGATCTACACCCGCTTCGAGCGCCGCGTCACCACCGCCAGCGCGCTGGCCCAGCAGATCACCACCTGTACGACGATGCTCAATCTCGACCTCTTCCCCGAGGACGAGCAGCACCTCGCCGCCTACCTCAACCAGCACTACTACAAGTTTAAGTGAGCCACGGAAAACAGCAGCGCAAGAAGGGCAATGACGCCACGATCGACGGCCTCATCGTCGCCGCCTTCGGCCGGCACTACGAAGTCGCCACCACCGAGGGCCGGCTGCAATGCTACACCCGCGGCAAGAAGAGCAGCTTCGCCTGCGGCGACCGCGTCCGCATCACGCCGGGCGGCGACGGCCAGGGCGTCATCGACTCGCTGGTTTCGCGCCGCAACCTGCTGTGGCGTTCCGACGCCTTCCGCGAGAAGCTGATCGCGGCCAACCTGAGCCACATCCTGATCGTCGTCGCCACCGAGCCGGGCTTTTCCGATCTGCTGGTGTCGCGCTGCATCGTCGCCGCGGAAAGCCAGGACATCACGCCGATCATCGTCCTCAACAAGGCCGACCTGGGCGACAGGCTGGATGCGGCGCGCACCCAGCTCGCGCCCTTCCGCGCCCTCGGCTACGAAGTGATCGAAATTTCCGCCCTGCAGGGCGCGGCCGGCCTGCGCGAGCGCCTGGCGGGCCTGCAGTCCATCCTCGTCGGCCAGTCCGGCATGGGCAAATCGACGCTGACCAACGCGCTGATCCCGGACGCCCAGGCTGCCACCCGCGAAATATCCGAGGCGCTGGATTCGGGCAAGCACACCACCACTTTCGCCCGCTTGTACCCCCTGAGCGCGCCGCCCATCGACGAAGCAGAATCGGAAGAAGGTGCAGGCTGGCTCATCGACAGCCCCGGCCTGCAGGTGTTCGGCCTCGCTCACGTGAGTGCCGATGAACTGGCCGAGAGCTTCATCGAGTTTCGTCCGCTGCTGGGCCAATGCCGCTTCCGCGACTGCCGGCACGAAGCCGAACCGGGCTGCGCCCTGCTCGAAGCGCTGGCCGGCGGCCGCATCGCGCCGCGCCGCTTCGAGCACTATCGCACGATCCGCGCCGAGATCGCCGAAGCGAAGCGCCTGAACCCCGGCTGGTAAGGCACGGCGGCCGGGCGCGGCGGAGCGCACCCAAAGCCGCCGTCAGCTCGATTTCAGGAAGTCGCCGACGACGCGGATCTGTTCCGGATCCATCAGCATCGGCGCATGGCCCACGCCTTCGAACTCGACGATCTTCGCGCACGGTCCCCGCTGTGCCATCGCTTCCAGCGTCGATCGTTCCAGCAGGTCGGATTCGGCGCCGCGCAGGGCCAGCGTCGGGCAGCCGATGCGCTCGTACACCGGCCACATGTCGATGTCCTCGGTCGCCGGCGTGGCGCGGAAGACCTCGCCGATCGCCGGATCGTAGATCATGACGAAGCCGCCATCCGGCCCCCCGACCGGGCGCACCGAGTAATTGGTCAGATGGCGCCACTGCTCGTCGGTCAGCGGCCCGAACGGCGTGCTGACCTCGCGGATCCAGGCTTCCGCCTCTTCCATCGTGGCGAAGCGCGGTGCCGTGCCGACATAAGGGCCGATGCGCTGCAGCGACACCGCGGTGATCAGCGGGCCGACGTCGTTCAGCACCAGCCGCCGGATCGGCGAGTGCGGCAGGCTGGCGACCAGCATGCCGATGATGCCGCCCATCGAAGTGCCGACCCAATCGACCTGCTCGACGTTCAGGCGTGCGATCAGCGCGATCATGTCCGACACGTAGAGCGGGAAGCCGTAGTCCTCCTTCACGCCCAGCCAGTCGCTGCGCCCGCGTCCGACCACGTCGGGGCAGACGACGCGGAAATCGTCCGCCAGCGCCTGCGCCAGGTCGTCGAAGTCGCGTCCGTTGCGCGTCAGCCCATGGACGCAGACCAGCACGCGCGGATTGTCTACGTCGCCCCATTCGGTATAGGCCATGCGATGCAGCCCGTGCGGGCCGATGCATTGCACGCGGCGCTCGCGCACGCCATGTTTCGGGCGGCGCGGCGGGGTCGGCGCTTCGAATGCGCGGCTGAGTTCGGAGAACAGGGACATGATGGGCTCCTCGGATAGTCGCTTCCGGGGCAGTCTAGCATCGTGCCGCGGGATCATCGGCCGTGCCAGTAGCGCGGCTCGCGCAGACGCTGTGCCCTCAGGCCCACTCCCGCATCGGCGTCGGCCGCGAACACCGCCTCCACCGCCCCCTGGCTGTCGGTGCGCCAGTTGCGCGCGCCGGCAGCCGCCCAGCGCGCCCATACCTGGGGGTGCGGATGGCCGAAAGTGTTGCGATGCCCCACCGAATGGATCACCGCCTGCGGCAGCGTGGCATCCACCAGCGCGGCGGACGAGGACGAGCGGCTGCCGTGATGCCCGCTCACCACCACGTCGGCCGCCAGCGCAGCCTCGCCGTGGCGCGCCAGCATCGCCTGCTCGCCCGCAGATTCGACATCGCCCAGCAACAGCAGCACACCCGCCGGATTGGCCACGCGCAGCACGCAGGAGCGGTCGTTGTCGTGCCGCCCGCCGGCAGGCCGCGGCGCCTCGCCGTCCGGGTGCAGGAAGGCGAACTCCACACCGTCCCAGTTCCAGCGCATCCCCGACACACACGGGGTGACCATTGCCACATCACCGGCAATCGCCGCCGCCTCCCCGGACGACCACCAGCGCTCCACGTCCAGTGCCCCGGCTATGCTGCGCGCGCCGCCGACGTGGTCGCTGTCGTCGTGCGACAGCACCACGCCGTCGAGACTTCTCACGCCGAGGGCCTGCAGATAAGGCAGCACGACCCGGCTGCCGGCATCGGCATGCGCGCCATAAGGCGGACCGGTATCGAACAACAGATCATGGCTCGCGGTCTGCACATGCACCGCCAGCCCCTGCCCCACGTCCAGCACCCGCACGACGAAGCCGCCGGCCTCGGGACGTGGCGGCGGCCATACAAGCAAGGCGGCAAGGACGGCCAGCGCCGCCAGCCTGCCCGGCGTGCCGCGCGGCAGCATCGCCCCGGCCACCGCAAGCATCGCCAGCATCCCGAGCCACATCGGCGGCGCGGGCTGGCGCCAGTAGCCGGGCTCGAACGCGGCCAGCCATTCGACCCAGACCATCAGCAGCACCGTCGCCATGTGGCCCCAGTGCAGCAGGAAATCCAGCGGCAACAGCGCTGCTAGCAGCGCGAGCGGCGTGATGACGAAGTTCACCAGCGGAATCGCCAGCGCATTCGCCACCGGCGACAGCAGCGGCAGCGCCTGGAACAGCAGCACCAGCAAGGGCAGCAGTGCGAGGCTGATGCCGAGCTGGACACGTACCGCGGCACGCCAGCCGATCGCGCCGTGCTGCCGCCCGCCCAGCACGAAGCCGATCGCCGCCACCGCGCCGAAGGACAGCCAGAAACCCGCCGACAGGCAGGCCCAGGGGTCGGTGACCAGTACCGCGAGCAAGGCCAGCACCAGCACCCGCGAAGGCAGGATGGAACGGCCACGGTACACTGCGATGGCGACCACGAACAGCATGATCAGCGCACGCTGCACCGGAATGCCCATTCCCGCCAGCAAGGCATAGCCGGTGCCGGCCAGCACCGCCGCCAGCGCCTGCACCCTGCGCACCGGGCAGCGCAGCACCAACCACGGTAGTCTGCGCCACACGCCGCCAAGCGCCGCACCCATGACGGTGGCAACCAACGTTATGTGCATTCCGGATATTGCGACGAGATGACTGAGGCCCGTGCGGCGGAAGCTTTCCCATTGCTCGGATGGGATGCCGCGCTGGTCGCCGATCACCAGCGCCACCAGGATGCCGCCATGGGGCGCATCGCCGAGTACGGCGGTGAATCGCTCGCGCACGGCATCGCGCAGCCGGTGCACCGCGTCCATCGCCCTGATATCTACTGCCTCCAGGCGCCGGGCACCACTGCGCACGTAACCGGTCGCACGCAGTTCGCGCTCCAGCAGCCAGGCTTCGTAGTCGAAACCACCGGGATTGTGAAAGCCGTGGGGACGCTTGAGCCGCACGGTGAAGCGCCAGCGTTCTCCCGGCTTCACCGCCGGCGGCGCCTCGGTGCTGCCGCGCGGCCTGTACCACGACAGCAGCAGCTTGCCGGGCACGCCTTCGACCGCCGCATCCGGCTCGAAGCGGAAGCGTACGCCTTCATCCAGTGCTTGCGGCAGATCGGCGACATATCCCGTCAGTTCGATATCGACGCCTTCGAGATCGCCGCGCAATTCGTCCGCCAGCCGCCAGTCCGCACGCAGCGCCGCCCAGCCGAAACCCAGCACGAAGGCGAGCCCGATCGCTGCAGAACCACGCACAAAGCCCCACACGGCACGTGCTCGGCCCACTTCTCCGGCCTTGCTGCCAATGAAATGCCTGCCGATTACCCACAACGACGCGAAGACTGCCGCAGCCAGGCCGATCATCGCGATATCGGGCAACTGCGCTTGCCCCTGCAGCAGCACGACACCTCCAGCGAAGGACATGGCAAGCACTCTCATGGCTTCAGATATTGCCATCGCCATCATGACGATGGCAATCACAGCCAACTCTTCGTATCTGCTTACCGAATCGCACCCGGCGTGCCGCGCGGCATCCGCGCTCCGCTGCTACACTTTCGCGCCTCGAACACCATGCGCAAACGACTCAAGAACTTCCTGCCGGACCACGAAAGCATTCGCCAGAACCGCTGGCTGAGGCCGTTCTCGTCCACGCTGCTGCATCCGCGGCTGTGGCACCTCAACCGCCACTCCGCGGCCGGCGCCGTGGCAGTGGGCCTTTTCTGCGGTTTGATTCCCGGCCCGCTGCAGATGCTCGGCGCCTCCATCATGTGCGTGGCCTTCCGGGTCAATCTGCCGCTGGCGCTGCTGACCACGCTCTACACCAATCCGCTGACGATCGTGCCGCTGTACGTGCTCGCCTACGGTTTCGGCAGCCTGGTGATGGGCCTGAACGGCACGGACTTCGTTGCCCCGCCCGAACTCGAGGGCATGCGCTTCTCGGCCTGGATTCCCGCCCTGATCGACTGGATGGCGGGACTCGGCAAGCCGCTGGCGCTCGGCCTGGTGCTGCTCGCCGCCACGCTGTCGATCAGCGGCTATCTGGCGGTCCGCTGGGGCTGGCGGATCTGGCTGATCCGCCAGTGGCGCAGGCGCAAGGATAGGAGCCGCAAGCGCTGAAGGACACGGCGGGAGCCGCCTGCCGTGTCCTTCAGCCTGTATTCAGACCTGGAAGCGCCCCACCTGCTGGCGCAGGGTCGCGGCCAGGTTCTCCAGCACCTCGGCGGTGGACGTGGTCTGGTGCGCAGCAACGCTGTTGTCGCCCGCCATCGCCGCGATGCGCTCGACGTTCTGCGCGATCTCGTTGCTCGCCAGGCTCTGTTCGTTGAGCGCCACCGTGATCTCGCGCACCGCCTCCAGCACCTGCTGCGCACCGCCGTGGATCTGCGCGATCGATTCGCCCGCCTGGTTGCTCAGCGCCACGCCGTCGCGCACGCGCTGCACGCCCTGCTGCATGGTCTCGACCGCGCGCTCGGTGCCCTGCTGGATGGCCTGCACCATACTGGCGATTTCCTGCGTCGCGAGCGACGTGCGTTCGGCGAGCTTGCGCACCTCGTCGGCCACCACGGCGAAGCCGCGCCCGGTTTCGCCGGCCCGCGCCGCTTCGATCGCCGCGTTGAGCGCCAGCAGGTTGGTCTGGTCGGCGATGTCGCGGATCGAATCGACGATCGTGGTGATCTGACGGGACTTCTCGCCCAGTTCGCCGATCGCTTCGCCCGAACGGTCGACCGCATCGGCGATGCGCTCCATTTCCTCGACCGAGCGGCGCATCACCGCACCGCCCTCTTCGGACAGGCGTCCCGAGGTCTCGGCCATTTCCTGCGCAGTCGCCGCGTGGCGGGAGATCTCCTGCACGCTGACGGTCATTTCCTCGACCGCCACGGCCACGCCGGAGGCCGATTCGCTCTGGGTTTCCGAGCCGTCGGAGACGCGCCGGGCCGATCCGGAGAGTTCGCTGGCCGAGGAACCGAGCTGGGAAGCGCCCTGCTGGATCTCGCGGATCAGCACGGCGACTTCGTCCGCCATCTTGTTGAACTGCTGGGCGACTTCGGCCAGTTCGTCGCGCGCCGAAAACTCGACGCGATCGCGGTAATCGCCGGCGGCGAAGCGCTGGGCGCCGGTCGACAGTTCGCGCACCGAGCGCAGGATGGCGAGATAGACGCCGATGAAGAGATAACCCGCAACCAGCATCGCCACCACCGACAGCACGATCTGCAGCTGCAGCTGCCCCGACAGACGGTCGAGCCGTTCGTGCAGCAGCTTGCCGGCCTGGGGACGCAGTACTTCGTTGAAGTTGCGCACTGCGACGTCGATCGCATCGGTGACGAGAGCGAAATAGGCGGGGGCGGAAATCGTGAATTGTTGATCGACGATGTCGCGCATCACCGCCGTGCGCACGCCGCTCACTGCGGCAGAGATCTCGCCGCGCATGCGCTCGAGCCCGCTCGCAAGCGTGGCATTCGCCCTGCCGGCGCGGCCCAGGCGGTCGAGCAGATCGGCCTCGGCGCGGCCGATCTCCGCCAGCAGCGCGATCACGCCAAGTTCGTCGCTGCGCAGCAGTTCGTGGCGGGCGACGATGTTGGTACCGCGGGCACGAAGCTGGCCCAGACGCTCGCTCAGTTCGGGCAGCGAAGTCAGCAGCGGCGTGATCAGGTTCGCACTCGCGGCATCGGGGTCGAGCGCCAGGCCGGACGCATCACCAACGTCGCCGAGCCAGTGCAGCAGCCGGGCGATCGCCTCGGTGTGGGCACGGAAACTTTCCGGCCCGCCGAGTTGGGTCGCCGACCGTGCCAGGCGGTCCAGTTCGCTGCGGATCGGCGCCCAGGGCGCCTGCAGCGGCTGCCACAGCGGGTCGGCCCCGATCGCGGCATCGAGCTTGCCCAGCGCGGCCTGCAGTTCTGCTGCCTTCGCCTCCCGCCGAGGCACCATTTCGGCGCTGCCGCCCAGCACGCCCGCGCTCAGCCCCCGATGCTGCTGGGTCAGCAGGACCACGTCGAAGCCGGCGTCGAACAGGGTGAGGCCGGCGATCTCGCGTTCGGCCACGTCCATGTTCTGGCGTAGGCTGACATAGACTTGGGCCAGCAAGGCCAGCGCGGCAACGAAACAGACGAACATGATCAGCATGAACTTGAAGGGGTAGCTCATGCGGTCGAGCAGACGGATGGCCGGGACGAAGAGGGCTTTCATTTTTGTTCGACCCGCGCTGGCGCAGGCTCCATTGATTGAGTCCCCATACTATCGTCCCCAATCTGGGCAACTTTATGACCCTGATCAATCCGCTGCGCTCTCCCCTGCCAATGGGCCCATCAGTGTGACGCAAGTCTCAGTTCAGCCGGCCGTCGTCGAGCCGCAGGCTGCGCTGCGCACGGGCGGCCAGGGTTTCGTCATGGGTCACGATGACGAAGCTGGTCGCCAGGCGCTCGTTGAGCGACAGCATCAGCTCGAACACCGCTTCGGCGGTGCGCCGGTCGAGGTTTCCGGTAGGCTCGTCGGCCAGCACGCAGGCGGGCTGCGACACCAGCGCGCGCGCGATCGCGGCACGCTGGCGCTCTCCGCCGGAGAGTTCGCCCGGTGCATGGTCGAGCCGGTGCCCGAGGCCGACTTCGCGCAGCATGGCCGCCGCCTGTGCGTCCGCCTCGGCCTTGCCGACGCGGCGGATGTAGAGCGGCATGGCGACGTTCTCCAGCGCGGAGAATTCCGGCAGCAGGTGATGGAACTGATAGACGAAGCCCAGCGCCACATTGCGCAGCCGGCCGCGCTCGCGCTCGGACAGGGTGGAGAAGTCACGTCCCATCAGCCGCACCGAGCCGGCACTCGGCACGTCCAGCCCGCCCAGCAGATGCAGCAGCGTGCTCTTGCCCGAACCGGAAGCGCCGACGATCGCCACCCGCTCACCGCGCCCGATCGACAGGCTCACGCCGTCGAGCACCGCCACCGCATCCGCGCCCTCGCGGAATTGCTTGGCCAGGCCGTCGCAGGCCAGTACCGGCTCGCCCGGCTTGATCACCGTGTCACTCATAGCGCAGCGCCTCCGCCGGATTCACCCGCGACGCCCGCCAGCTCGGATACAGCGCTGCCAGCAGGGTCAGCACGAAGGATACCGAGACGATGCTGATCACGTCCGCCGGCAGCACTTTCGAGGGCAGTTCCTTGATGTAGTAGATTTCCTTGTTCCACAGCGTCGCGCCGGTCAGCGTCTCCAGCGCCGGAATGACGACGTCGAGGTTGCCGGCGATCGCCAGCCCGCCTGCCACGCCGGCCAGCAGGCCGACCAGGCCGATGATCGAGCCCTGCAGCACGAAGATGCCCATGATCGAGGCCGGGCTGGCGCCCAGCGTGCGCAGGATGGCGATGTCGGCATATTTTTCCTGGACCGCCATCACCAGCGTCGACACGATGTTGAAGGCCGCCACCGCGACGATCAGGAACAGGATCAGCGTCATCATCGTCTTCTCCAGCGCCACGGCGCGGAAGAAGTTCGCGTGGCTGCGCGTCCAGTCGTGGATCATCAGGCCGGGCACGGAAATCTGCATCGCCAGCTCGCGGGCAACGCGCGGCGCGGCGAACAGATCGTCCAGCTTCAGCCGCACGCCGCTCACCGCATCGCCCAGCCGGTACAGCGCCTGGGCGTCGGCCACATGCACCAGCGCCAGGCCGGAGTCGTATTCGTACATGCCGGCCTCGAACACACCGACCAGTTCGAACTGCTTCACCCGCGGCAGCACCGCTGCAGGCGTCACCAGGCCTTGCGGCGCGATCAGGGTGATCTTGTCGCCGAGCTGCACGCGCAGCGCCTGGGCCAGGTCGCGGCCGAGCACGATGCCGAAGCGGCCGGGCTGCAGCGCATCGAAGCTGCCCGCCTTCATGTACTGGCCGAAATCCGCGACCTTGTCCTCCTCGCTCGGGACGACGCCGCGCACGACGGTGCCGCGCACGCCTTCGTCGAAGGACAGCATGCCCTGCTCCTGCACGTAGGGCGCGGCAGCCTTCACCGCGGGATGGCGCATGGCCTCGTCGGCCACCCGCTGCCAGTCGCGCAGGCCGCCGTCGAAGCTCTGCACCTGGACGTGCGAAGCCACGCCGAGGATGCGCGAGCGCAATTCTTCCTGAAAGCCGTTCATCACCGACAACACCACGATCAGCGCCGCGACGCCAAGCGCGATGCCGAACATCGACACCAGCGAAATGAAGGAAATGAAGCGGTTGCGCCCCTGTGCCCGCTTGCGCGAGCGCGTGTAGCGCAGGCCGACGAGAAATTCGTAGAGCATCGGAAAAGGTTCGGCAGGTCTGTCCAGCAAGCCCGGCATTGTGCCCGCGCAGAGGCGATCGTGACCAGCCCGATCGATGTCCGACTGTAAGCAGGCCGGGCAAATGCCTCGCCGCCGTTCCGACACGGGCGCGGGAAAATCACGATGGCGTAACGCAGCGCATGCTTCTACGCTGAACCTGTCCTGCCCGCGCCCCTGCCGCAGATCCGGCCGAGGCGCGGCGCCGACCATCGAATCCCGATCACCACGCCGAGGAAAACGACCATGATCCGCATCCTGCTGCTCGCCGCAACGCTGCTGTTCGCACCTCTGAGCCACGCCGCCTACACCTCGATGTACGTGTTCGGCGACAGCCTGTCCGACAACGGCAACGCCTACGCTCTCAGCGGCGGCATCTGGCCTGTCTCTCCGCCCTATGCGGAGCAGTTCTCCGACGGCCCCACCGCCGCCGAATACCTCGCCGGCCGCCTCGGCATCGACCTGCGGCCGTCGACAGCAGGCGGCACCAACTTCGCCGTCGGCGGCGCGACCAGCGGAACGCAGAACTACAACTACGAGATTTCGTCCCCCGCAGCGCTGCCACCGGCACTCGGGCAAAGCGGCGCCCTGGCCCAGGTCGCAGGTTTCGTCGGCAGCGCACCGGCCTTCGATCCGGCAAGCTCGCTGTTCATGCTGTGGGCCGCGCCCAACGACTTCTTCCTCGCCCTCAGCCAGGGCACCGACCTTCTTGCCGCGGCCGGCACCGCCGTCTCGAATCTGATCACCTCGGTCGGGCTGCTGGCCAGCGCCGGAGCGACGGACATCCTCGTGCCGAACATGCCCAATCTGTCACGGACCCCGTTCGGACTCAGCCTGGAGCCGCAGCAGCAGGCTGCGCTCGATGCTCTCTCGCGCGGCTTCAACGATGCCCTCGCCGACGCGCTCGATCTCGCCCGCAGCGGCTTCGTCCCGGGCATCCCCGGCGGACTGCGCCTGATGTTCTTCGATACCGCCGCTTTCCTCGACGAAGTGATCTCCGACGCCGCCCGCTTCGGCTTCACCGACGTCGTCACGCCCTGCGTGACCTCGCCCGCCGGCTGCGAAGGCGCCTTGTTCTTCGACGGCGTCCACCCCACCACTGCCGGCCATCGCCTGCTCGCGGACCGTTTCCTCGCCGCCATCGCCGTACCCGAACCGCCGACGGGCACGCTGCTGCTGGCTGCGCTTGCCGGCGTACTGCTGATGCGCCGCCGTCCGTAGCCGGATCAGCGGCCCGACCGCGGCGCGCGCTTCGCCGCCGGTTTGCCGTTCTTGCGCCCGAATGGTGCGCAGGGCGCCCGGCCATCGCCCGGCGGGCGCCGCGAGGATGCGGCCGGCGGCCGCCCACCTTTCGCCACCGGCTGTACCGGCTGCTGGCGCGGTACCAGGCAGTTCGGCCCGTTGCCGATCAGGTCGGCGCGCCCCATCCGCATCAGGCCCTCGCGCAGGATCGGCCAGTTCTCGGGGTCGTGCCAGCGCAGGAAGGCCTTGTGCAGCTTGCGGATCTTGCCCGCGCGCGCGGTCTCGACCGCTTCCGAGTCGGCCGACACTTTCTTCAAGGGGTTCTTGCGCGAGTGGTACATCGTCGTCGCCAGCGCCATCGGCGTGGGCAGGAAGGTCTGTACCTGGTCGAGGCGGAAATCGTGCTTCTTCAGCCACAGCGCCAGGTTCAGCATGTCCTCGTCGGTGGTGCCGGGGTGGGCGGCGATGAAGTATGGCACCAGATGCTGCTTCTTGCCCGCCTGCGCCGAGAACTTCTCGAACATGCGGCGGAACTCCTCGTAGGCGCCGATGCCCGGCTTCATCATCTTGGAGAGCGTGTTCTCCTCGGTGTGCTCGGGGGCGATCTTGAGCAGGCCGCTGACGTGGTGCGTGACCAGTTCCTTGACGTATTCGGGCGAGCGCACGGCGAGGTCGTAGCGCAGCCCGGAGCCGATCGTGATGCGCTTGACGCCGGGCAGCGCCCTCGCCTTGCGGTAGAGTTCGACCAGCGAGGAGTGATCGGTGTTCAGATTCTCGCAGATGCCCGGATACACGCAGGACAGCCGGCGGCAGTTTTCCTCGATCGCCTTGCTCTTGCAGGCCATGCGGTACATGTTGGCGGTGGGGCCGCCGAGATCGGTGATGTGGCCCTTGAAGTCGGGCGACTTGTCGCGGATGTCCTCGATCTCGCGCAGGATCGACTCGTGCGAGCGGCTCTGGATGATGCGGCCCTCGTGCTCGGTGATCGAGCAGAAGGTACAACCGCCGAAACAGCCGCGCATGATGTTGATCGAGAACTTGATCATGTCCCAGGCCGGGATGCGCGCACCGCCGTAGGCCGGGTGCGGGGCGCGGGCATAGGGCCGGCCATAGACGAAATCCATCTCGGGCGTGCTCAGCGGCTGCGGCGGCGGGTTGATCCAGACGTCGCGCGCACCCGGGCCTTCGCCGTGGCGCTGCACCATCGCGCGGGCATTGCCGGGATTCGATTCCAGATGGAACACCCGCGAAGCGTGGGCGTACATCACCGCGTCGTCCTTGACCTGCTCGAAGGACGGCAGGCGGATCACGGTATGGGCGCGGTCGACGCGGCGGGCGGCGACACGTTCGGCCGCCGGCACGATGCGCACCGGCTGCGCGCCGTCGGCGGTGGGCTTGGGTGCAGCGGCAGCCGGCTCCATCGCGTAGGGGTCGGGATGGGCGTCGATGCGGCCCGGCCGGTCGAGCGCCAGCGAATCGGTCTCGTGCCAGGCCGCCGACGGCAGCCAGCCCGGCTTGACCATGAAGGCGGTGCCGCGCAGATCGCGGATCGCCTCGATCGGCTCGCCAACGGCCAACCGTTTGGTCAGCGCCACCAGCGCGCGCTCAGCGTTGCCGAACAGCAGCATGTCGGCCTTGGAGTCGGGCAGCACCGAGCGCCGCACCTTGTCCGACCAGTAGTCGTAATGCGCGATGCGGCGCAAGCTGGCCTCGATGCTGCCGATGACGATGTTGGCATCCGGAAAGGCTTCGCGGGCGCGCTGCGCATACACCGTGACTGCGCGGTCGGGGCGCCTGCCGGCCTCGGCATCGGGCGTATAGGCATCCTCGGAGCGGATCTTGCGGTCGGAGGTGTAGCGGTTGACCAGCGAATCCATGTTGCCGGCGGTGATGCCGAAATACAGCCTGGGTTTGCCCAGCGCTCGGAAAGGCTCGGCCGACTGCCAGTCCGGCTGGCTGATGATGCCGACACGAAAGCCGTGCGCTTCGAGCAGGCGGCCGACCAGCGCCATGCCGAAGCTGGGATGGTCGATGTAGGCGTCGCCGGTGACGAGGATGACGTCGCACGCATCCCAGCCGAGCTCGTCCATCTCCTTGCGCGACATCGGCAGGAAAGACGCAGCGCGATGGCCGGGGAGCGCGTCCGCGGCAATGCTGGAAGCCGCTGATTCGGCTCCGGAAAACATGTTCGATTTCATGGCCGCCATTGTACGGTGCCGCGCGCCGGCGGGTGTTCGCGGCGGCAATCCATGATCGCTCGCACACCACGCCTGCGCCCGGCTGAAGCAAAGCCGGCGTTTGCTTGCCGGACATGCAGAGGTGCGGCGCCGGGGAAGGCCTCGCGGGCTCGCTGCGCCGCCGCGCGCAAAGAAATGAGTATCTTTGGTTGAATGTTTCATTCATACTGCGCCGCAGCGATGTTCAAGTCGTGTAGTCTGTGTTTGTTGGTCTAGCATCCGATTCCTCGGTTTTATTCCCCCAAGTCATACCTCGCCTTCTTGAAACTCGCCCCAGTCAGAGGGGGGTTTTCCTCATTTTCAGGAGATTCAGGACATGGCAACAGGTACCGTCAAGTGGTTCAACGATTCCAAGGGTTTTGGCTTCATCACGCCGGAAGCGGGTGGTGATGACCTTTTCGCCCACTTCTCCGCCATCCAGGGCCAGGGTTTCAAGACCCTCGCGGAAGGCCAGCGCGTCAGCTTCGACGTGACCACCGGCCCCAAGGGTCTGCAAGCGTCGAACATTCGCGCCGCTGACTGAAACTGTGTTGCGGCCCTGCGCTTGTGGCGCAGGCCGTCTCTACAGATCGACGAAAGGCCCGACAAAAGAGTCGGGCCTTTTGTTTTCAGGCTTCTGGAAGATGGCCCCCATTGCGGCCATCTCCTGCGCCATCCGCAGGTGCAAGGCCGCCCGACAATCCCTATCGAACAAGGAAGATCCAATGCCCGGACTCATACAACGAACCGAACTCAAGACCTTCTATTACACGCCGGTCCATTGCCCGTTCTGCGGTGTTCGCGTCATGGGCGCCGACCCCGAGGACGAGACCCGGATCACTGCCTGCCCGCACACGCTGTTCATCGCCCACGATACGGCTTTCGAATATCGCTCGGAGCGTCTCGACGAGAACCTCCGCCTCAACGGCCTCTCGGAACGGGAGATCAAGGCGAAGTGGAACGAGGACGCGGGTGGCATCGACGGCTTCACCGACAAGATCAGCCTGGCCGATGCGATCAAGGTCGCCGCCTACGCACCGGCTCCGTCTGCGTACGGGTCGTACTATGGCTTTGCGCCGGTCGAATAAGGCGCATCGACAACCCAGCGAGCCTACCCCATTCACCACAGGCGCGGATCGGGCCGATGTTCGATGCGCCGGGTCCGCACTTTTTTCGCATCCGGATGTGCGGGGTTCAACAGGTAATTCCAGCCCACCGGCACCACGACCGACGGCACCCGCATCAGCAGCATGGCGCCCGCCTTCACCCATTCATCGCCCAGTGCCTGGCTTTCGGCGCAGCCCACCGACCAGTCCACATTGGCCTCGTCCCAGCCTTCCGGCGGCTCGACGGCATGCGCCGCGGCCAGCGAGGCGGCGGGCAGCCTCGCCTCCACCGCGATCATGCCGCGCGGCGGCTGGCGAGGCGTATGGACGCGCTTTTCGAGTTGCGCCAGCGCCAGGCTGTCGGCCAGATAGATCACCGGCGTGCCGACGCTGTTCCAGCGTCCGCCCACCGTCGCCGCGCCAGTGCCGGCGCAGCCGAAGTCCTCTGCCGCGCACAGCACCATGCCGGTGTCGAAATCGATCCAGTCCTGTGCCAGCCGCCACAGGATGGCCATCAGGCCGCGGTCCCGGCCATGATGCGGCGCAGGGCGTTGATGACCGCCTGGTGGCCGGGCGTGGTGGCGAGCAGTTCGATCGGCACCGCGCCACCGAGAACCGGCACCGGCGCCGCAAGCCATTCCCGGGCGGCCTCTTCATCGCCGAACACCCGCGCAGCCGCGCGCTCGACGTCTATCAGCCGCGCAACCCGGTCGGAATCGTCCTGCGACAGCGGCTTGCCCTCGCGCACGCGGCGGTCGTAGGTCGCAGGTGCCACGCCGAGCAGTTGCGCAAGACTGCGCCCGCTGCGGCCGAAGCGGTTGGCGAAGCTGTCCAGCGAACCGACCTCGAAGCCTTCGCGCACCATGTGGTCGCGTTCGAGCGCGGACCTGGCATGCAGATAGTGCTCGATGCTGGCGCCCGCAGCCGAATGCCCGCGAGCAAACGCATAGGCTGCGCCGGGCTCGTGTGCGGCGTGTCCTGCCTTCGATTTGCTCATGACGCTTCCTTGAATCGTTTGATTGCCTTTCGTGAATCAAGTGAACACCGTCACCCCTGGATTGTCAAGCGATATCCGCTGCCGGACAGCCATGCCACCCTGCCCTCCAGGACCCGGGCCGACGTATGCCGGCAGCCGCATGCTAGACTCGCGCCGCTTTCCATCCGCGCGCTTCCGATGCAGATCCATCTCCTGATTCCCGGCCTGCTGTGGCCCGCCGCCACGCTGCTCGGCCCGGCTTCCGGGCTTGCACTGGACGGCCTGGCCGCGCTGCTCGGCCGCGGGCGGCGACTTGTCCGTGAATTCGAACCCTACGACCGCCAGCTCGCCCGCCTGTTCGGCCTGGAAGGCGGCGGACTGCCGCTCGGCATGCTGCGCCGCCTGGGCGAAACGGATGCCGCGGCGCCGCCACCCGGCAGCCACTGGCTGTGCGCCGATCCGGTCAATCTCTCCTTCGCCCGCGAGCACCTGCTGCTGTACGCCTTTGCCGATGGCGAGCTCGCGATGGACGAGGCCAATACCCTCGTCACCGCCCTCAACGATGTATTCGCAGATCTGGGCCGCTTCGAAGTCTGCACCCCGACGCGCTGGTACCTGCGGCTCGACAAGCCCACCCGCGCCACGCTCTATCCGCTGGACGACGTCATCGGCCGGCCGGTCAAGCATTTCCTGCCCGAAGGCGAGGACGCCCGGCTGTGGCAGCGCACCATGAACGAGGCCCAGATCGTGCTGCACAACCATGCCGCCAGCCGCGCGCGCGAAGACGCGGGTTTGCGTGCGGTCAACAGCCTGTGGCTGTGGGGCGCGGGCGAAGTCGAAACCGCCCCGCTTGCCCCCGCCAAGGCCGTGCAGGCCACCGATCCGCTCAGCCTCGGTTTCGCCCGCGCCGCCGGCGTACCGGCAAGCGCGCCCGACCCCGCCAGTGCCCTGCGCCAGGACACCCTGGTCGTGCTCGATGCACTTCGCAAGCCCGCCCAGCAGCTCGACCTCGACGCCTGGCGCGACGGCTTGCAGGCCATCGAGCGCAACTGGTTCGCGCCGCTGGCCGCTGCCGTGCAGAATGGGCAGTTGAAAACCTTGCGCCTCAGCGCGCCGAGCGACCGTGGCACGCTGGAAGTCGAAGTGCGCAGCACCGACCGCTGGAAGTTCTGGCGCAAACCCCATGCCTTCGACGTCCTGCTGAAGTCCATCGCGCCGGCGCCCACTGAGCTGCCCACGGCGCCGCCGCCCACGCATCCCGACACCGACCGATGACCCGCATCCAGTCCCGCCCCGTTTCGCCGCAAGCCCTCGGCCGCCTCGCCGATGCCGGCCTGCACCCCCTGCTCGCCCGCCTTTACGCCGCCCGCGGCATCAGCCGCGCCGACGAGCTCGACACCAGCCTCAAGCACCTGCTGCCGCCCGAAGCCCTCACCGGCACCCGCGAAGCCGCACAACTGCTGGCCGATGCCATCGAGGCCGGCGCGCGCATGGTCATCGTCGCCGACTACGACTGCGACGGCGCCACCGCCTGTGCCGTCGGCATGCGCGCGCTGCGCGCCTTCGGCGCCGACGTGCATTACCTGGTGCCGGACCGCGTCACCCTCGGCTACGGCCTCACCCCGGCAATGGTCGAGATCGCCGCCCGGCTCGAACCGGACGTGCTGATCACCGTCGACAACGGCATCGCCAGCGTCGAAGGCATCGCCGCCGCGCGAGCGCACGGCATGGCGACGCTCGTCACCGACCACCACCTGCCCGGCGACGAGTTGCCCGACGCCGACGTCATCGTCAATCCCAACCAGCCCGGCTGCGACTTCCCCAGCAAGGCGCTGGCCGGTGTCGGCGTCATGTTCTACACCATGCTCGCGCTGCGCGCCGAACTGCGCGAGCGCGGCGCCTTCGCCGGCGGCAAGGAACCCAACCTCGCCGACCTGCTCGACCTCGTCGCCCTCGGCACCGTCGCCGACGTGGTCAAACTCGACCGCAACAACCGCATCCTGGTCGCCCAAGGCCTCGCCCGCATGCGTGCCGGCCGCCTGCAGCCCGGCATCCGCGCGCTGTTCTCGCTCGCTGGCCGCGAGCCGGCGCGCGCCAGCACCACCGACCTCGGCTTCATGATCGGCCCGCGCCTGAACGCCGCCGGCCGGCTGTCGGACATGAGCCTGGGCATCGAATGCCTGATCACCGACGACGCCGGCCGCGCCATGCACATCGCCCAGGAGCTCGATCGGCTCAACCGCGAGCGCCGCAGCATCGAGGCCGGGATGCAGGAAGAAGCGCTCGCCCGCCTCGCCGTCAACGGCGAGATCAGCGCCGGCAGCCGCGCCACCATCGCGCTGTTCGAGCCCGACTGGCACCAGGGCGTGATCGGCCTCGTCGCCAGCCGCATCAAGGAAAGACTGCACCGCCCGACCATCGCCTTCGCCCGCAGCAGCGACGGCGAGCTGAAAGGCTCCGGCCGCTCGATCCCCGGCCTGCATCTGCGCGACGCGCTCGACCTCGTCACCAAGCGCCACCCCGACCTGATCGCACGCTTCGGCGGCCACGCCATGGCCGCCGGCCTGAGCATCCGCGAAGCCGACCTGCGCCGCTTCGACGAAGCCTTCGAGGAAGTCGTCGGCGAACTACTGGACCCCGCCCAGCTCGAACACCGCATCGACACCGACGGCAGCCTGGAGCCCGGCTATTTCGCCCTCGACGCGGTGCGCATGCTGGACAACGAAATCTGGGGCCAGGGCTTTCCGCCGCCGGTCTTCGACGACGTCTTCCGCGTCGAGCGCCAGCGCGTGCTCAAGGACAAGCATCTCAAGCTCGAACTGTCGCGCGGCAGCACCCGCTTCGAGGCCATCCGCTTCAACCACGCCGACGGTGCCGCCGGCCAGATCCATGCCGCCTACCGGCTGGGCATCAACGAATACAACGGGGTGTCGAGCGTGCAGTTGATGCTGGAGCACTTCGAGGCGGCCTGAGGGCAGGACGCAAGCGATTCCTCAACGCCGGGGCCGCTCGATGAGCCGGACGGTGCTTCCATATCGGGCCAATCTTCCATCTGCGGTGAGCAGAATCAGCGGCTCGGCGGCCGACTGGGCAATCAGCACGTCGATGGGCTCATCGAAATCGTCTCCCATCCTCCAGTCCTGGCCGCTCAGGCTCCCCGGCGGAGCAATCCGGCACTTCCGGGGCCGGTCTTACGGTTCGTCGTGGACCTCGATAACCGCATGGCGCTCCCGTGCGCCTTTTGCCACCCGGCAGCTCACGGAAACATCCTTGTCCCCGGTACGGAGGCTTCCTTCCACGATCAGGAGATTCCCCTTTTCATGGTGGCGCCCGCTCCGCTGCCAGGTCGCAATACCCTTGCCGGCGAAATAGGCCTCCGCTTCCGATCGGCACCATGACAGCAATTCGCTGCCCTGGCGGAACTCGATCTCTTCCTGCTGATAGGGCTGCGCGGCGAGATTTGGCGCGGAGATCAGAACAGCCAGTCCCAGAACGAATCGCATCGAAATCTCCCTGTCTTGCCTGATCATTCTTCCCGCTCCGTCAGCCACGCGTTTTCCGCTGTCCCGTTTTCCGCGTTGCCGGCTTTCGCGCGGCCGTCTTCTGCGAACCGGACTTCGACCCTGCCCCTTTCCCCGGGTCGAGCAGATCCAGCCACAGCAGCGCATCCGCATAGGACATGAAGTTTTCCAGATATTGCGGCGCGATGTCACGCATGCGGATCAGTGCCTGCAGCACGAGGAAATGCGAATTGAGCGGCCCGGCATTGTCCGGCGCCTGAGCCAGCGCCTGCGACAATTGCTGCTCCAGGCTGAGGCGCGACCAGGTGCTGCCGAAGTAGCGCAGGGATTTCAGCTCGACGGCAGGCGTGCCGGGGCCGACCGGCGATGCCGCCTGAGCCGGAGCGGCGGCGTTGGCGCCGCTGCGGGCGGCATGGGCGAGCAGTTCGGCGAGCGGGCTGCGGCCCCGCGGTGGCACCTGGAGACCGGCGCCTGCCCCAGTTTCGCCACCGGCGCGCTCGAAGCGCTCCCGGAACGTGGCCAGCCGGCGCGCGAGCTTGTGCTGCAGCGCCGTGCGTGCCGCGCCGCACAGGTGTTCGCCGCGCCGCCACATTGCTTCGATGACGTAGAAAGCGACCGCATCGAAGCGCGCCGCGCCGCGGCTGCGCAAGGCATCGATGATGGCCGCCGCACCATCTTCCGCCGCGGCGTCGGGCAGCGACCCCGGCCGAAACCGCAGGGGCGCTTCGGTCTCCGTGGAAAACCCGGCGGCGAACCCGCTGCGGACGGGGGCCGGCAGCGCCGCGCCGGACGGCTGCGTCTCGTCAGCCATCGCGCGCGGCGGTTTGTTCCGCTGGCTTCTGCGGCGTTTTCGGCACCGGCGCCATCTCCACCCGCCGGTTGCGCGAGCGGCCTTCGGCGTCGTCGTTCGATGCCACCGGCTGCTCGGGGCCGAAGGCGGCAGCGAACACCGACGAGGACGGCACGCCGTCCTCGATCAGCGCGCGCGTGACGGTCAGCGCACGCTGGGCGGACAAATCCCAGTTGTCGGCGAAGCGGCGGTTGCTGTCGAGCACCGGCCTGTCGTCGGTGAAGCCGCTGACCATCAGCATCTCGTCGCGCGTGCCGAGGTAGGCCGCCAGCGGCTGGACCAGGCTTCGCAGCAACTGGCGGCCTTCCAGTTGCAGATCGGCGGAGTTGTGCGCGAACAGCACGCTGCCGCTGATGCCGATGCGCCCGTCGTCCAGCGTCACCCGTCCGCTGGCCAGCGGCACCGCCAGGGCCTTTTCCAGCGCTTCACGGCGCTGCTCCGCCTCGCGCCGCTTCTGCACTTCGGCTTCCAGCGTGGTCGCCAGTTCGAGCTGCACGCCCAGCACGCCGATCAGGATCAGCACGAAAGCGCCCAGCAGCCCCGACATCAGGTCGCCGAACACGCCCCAGGCCGGCGCGGAGTCCTCGATGCTGCCGTGGATTTCTTCCATGCTCAGGCTTCTCCGGCGGGCGCCCCGGCCGGGCGCTGCCGCAGGTCCTCGACGATGCGCTGCTGCGACATCAGGCTGAGGTCGATGATCTCGCGCGCCTGCGCCACGTAATAGGCCAGTTGCTCGTCGCTGCGTGTCATGGATTTTTCCAGCGCGCTTTCGATGCGCTGCAAGCCCGCCATCAGCTTGTCGTTGGATTCGCTGAAGAGCTGCACCGCCAGCCCGAAAGCTTCGGCCAGGCTCGCCACCTCGACCGCGCCGCCCGCGATCTGGCCGGCGGTTTCGTCGAGCCGCAGGGATTCGGCCTCGATGCGTTGCGCGAAGCCGGCGCCGGCACGTTCCAGCGCCGACGCCGACGAGGCGACCAGCGCGTCGATCGCCTGGCGCTGCTCGGTGGACGCATGGTTGATCGCATCCAGCAAGCCGCCCAGGGTCTCCATGATGCGGCTGCGCTCGGCCAGCGCGGCATTGTCGCGCGCGATGCTGGCCGACAGTTCCTGCCGCAGCTCGCCGATCACTTCGGCCGCGGCGCGCGGTGCTTCGGCGGCGGTCTGCAGCAGGCCGCCGACCTGTTCGATGGTGCGGCTGGCCTGTTCCTGCGTGGCCGCGCTCAGGCTGCGCGCGGTTTCCTCCAGGCGGGCGAGAACGTCCTGCTGCCGCATGCCGGCCTGTTCACCCGCCTGGCGCCATTCGTCGCGCAAGGCGGCCGCCATCGCATCCAGTGCCTGTGCCTGCGCAGCCTGCCGGGCCGCATCCTGCGCGGCCAGTTCAGCCTGCAGCGCGGACAATTGCGTCCCCACCTGCTCCACCAGCCCGGCCGAGCGCTGCGCGAAAGTATCGGCAAAAGCCTGCAAGGCCTGCCGCAGTTCGGCGCTCGTCGTCCGGCTGCTGTGCTCGTGGCCGGCCAGCGCCTTCACCCAGGCTTCGGCCGCACTGCCGGCACCGGCATCGAAGCGTGCCGCCAGCCCGTCGAAGCGCGCCTGCAGGGCATCGGCCACGCGCATGTGCAGTTCGGTGGTGTGGCGCGCGATGCCTTCGGTCGCCGCCGCAAGCTCGGTAAGCAGGCCGGCATGCGCGTCTCCGACCGAAGCCAGCAGGGCGGCGGCGCGCTGCGCGAATTCTTCGGCCCATGCGGCGTGGGAAGCATCCAGCCTGCGGCCCATTGCCTCGCTATCGGCTTCATGGCGGGCGAGCGCCGCCGTCCAGGTGTCGGCGACGCGGGTGGTGGCTTGATCCAGACGTTGCGCCACGCCATCGAGCTGCGCCTGCACGCCGTCGGCCACGCGCTGCTGCAGCGCGGCCGTCTCGCGCGCGATGCCGGCCATGGTGTCGGCCACCA
Source organism: Thauera butanivorans (assembly GCF_048398245.1). NCBI lineage: Bacteria > Pseudomonadati > Pseudomonadota > Betaproteobacteria > Rhodocyclales > Zoogloeaceae > Thauera > Thauera butanivorans. Next base: position 1,987,855 of record NZ_CP183038.1, on the reverse strand, counting down.
CCGGCTGGATGGTCTGCCCGGCCAGGCGCGCGCTTTCGGTCAGGCTGTGTTTCAGCGATGTGTCCACCGACGCGGCCAGCGCCGAATAGGCGCTGCGCGCTTCGTCGTGGAAACGCTGCTGACCGGCGGTCAGATGTTCGTTCAACTCCCTGCCCTGGCGCTCCATCTGCACCATCATGGCCTGCAGGCTGTCGACCAGCGCCGGCAGCGTGCGGGCCTGTTGCTCGATGGCGGCGAAAGCCTTCTGGCGCTGATGCGCCAGCGAGGCGCCGCGCAGTTCGCCGGCGATGCGGGCATCCAGCAGTTGCGAAGCCTGCATGCGTGCGCGGCGGCACAGCGCCGACATCAGCCCCAGCATCGCCGATGCTGCCACGCCCGCGACCGAAGTGCCGAAGGCGACGCCCAGCCCTTTCACCGGCGCCGCCAGCGACGCACGGATGGTCTGCAGATCGGTGGTGGTTTCGAGCGCGGCCACCGCGCCGTCCAGCGTCATCACCATGCCCAGGAAAGTGCCCAGCATGCCCAGCAGCACCAGCATGCCCACCAGATAGGGCGTCAGCGCCGGGCCGGGCAGGCCGATGCGCTCGCCTTCGACGCGCAGGCGCACCGCGTTGCGCAGCGAAACCGGCAGGCCGCCCAGCCAGCGTTCGAATCCGGCTGCCACTGCGCTGCTCTCCGCCGCCCCGGCGCCTTCTCCCGCATCCGCGGCCGGAAGCGCGCCCAGCGCCTGCCGCAGCGCCGCCGTGGCGCGCTCGAAGCGCAGCAGTTCCAGCGTACCGGCCAGGTACACCAGGCCGATCAGCACCGTCATTCCCAGGGCCAGCGGACTGCGTCCGACATAGCCCGCGCCCACCCACACCACCACGGCCCCCCCCAGCAGGAAGGCCGCCACGCTCATGCTTCTGTTCATTCCCGTTCCGTCGATTCCGTATCCAGCGCCGCCACCAGCCCCGCCACCGGCATCAGCCGCAGGTCCAGTTCGGCCAGCAGCACGTGCTGCATCTCGGCGCAAAAGCGCGCCAGCCAGCCATCCGGCTGCATCCATCGGCCAGAGCCGTCGTCCTGCCCTGCTCCGCCGCTTGTTTCAGCGCCGCTTTTGCCCTCACCTCTTCCGGCCGATTCCGCGCCGGGCCGCGCGCCATGCGCCTCGGACAGACGGGCGAAGCGCTTGCCCAGCAACACCGGCACCTGCGCCAGCAAGCCGGCTTCGCGCGCAGCCAGCGCCTGTTCCATCACCGCATCCAGCGTGGCGAGCTGCTTCAGCACGGCGGACCGCCGTGCCATTTCCGCCCGCGCCCGCGCCCGCAAGGGCGCGATGCCGCCCGCCAGGCTGCGCTGCCGGGCCAGGTAATAGCGGTGGAGCGGCGAGAAATTCGGCGCAGCGGGGTCGGCAAGCGCGTCGGCGGCAGCTTCGGCCAACGCTTCCGGCCAGACCGCAGCCGGATCGGCACCGCCCCGCGCCGCCTCATCGGCGGCGGCGATGCTCTCCGCCAGGCCGCTCCGCATGCGCACCAGCTCCGCACGCAAGGCCGCCGCGTTCGCTGCCGGAGATGCCGTGACAAGCGCTGTGGTGGCGGCAGCTGCGCCCGAATTCAGTGCCGGATACAGCGCCAGCGCATCCTTGAAATCCAGCCACGCGCCCAGGCGCTCGGCAAAGGACTGCCTGGGCTCCACGGCATCCGCCACAGCCAGCTCTGCCAAGGCCCGCACCAGCGCGGCACTGTTGAAACGCGTATTCGGCAGCCCCTGCGCCATCCCCCGACCCGATGCCCAATGGGCGGAAAAGGGCGAAGGCTACACCAAAGCGGGGCGATGGAGCGTGCGCGTCAGGTCGATCGCGCCATTCAAAACCTCGCAGCGGACGGCAAACGTGCTAGCTGTGCATGCAGCAGTCCCCGCGTTTGGCCGCCAAAACTGACCAGTCCATCCAGCTATGGCCACTTTATCCGGAAGCGCTACCCGCCTAGACTCCAATCCCTCGCAACCGTGTCGAAACAGGAGCTTTCCGATGGCAAACCATTCACTGAAAGACAAGGTCGTTCTGATCGCGGGTGGCGGCAAGAACCTGGGCGGCTTGATCGCGCGCGATTTTGCCGCGCAAGGCGCAAAAGCCGTGGCCGTGCATTACAACAGCGACGCCAGCAAGGCGGAAGCCGATGCCACCGTGGCCGCCGTCAAGGCACTGGGTGTGCAAGCCGCTGCCTTTCAGGGGGATCTGACCAAAGGCGCGAACGTCGAAAAACTGTTTGCCGATGTCCGTGCGGAGTTCGGCCAGATCGACGTGGCCGTCAATACCGTGGGCAAAGTGTTGAAGAAGCCCATCGTCGAGATCAGCGAAGAGGAGTTCGACGATCTGGACGCCGTCAACAACAAAAGCGCCTTCCTGTTCATCCGCGAAGCGGGCAGGCAACTGGCGGACAATGGCAAGGTGGTGACGCTGGTGACTTCACTGCTGGGCGCATTCACCCCTTTCTATGCCGCCTATGCGGGCGGCAAGGCGCCGGTGGAGCACTACACCCGCGCTGCCGCCAAGGAATTTGGCGCACGGGGCATTTCCGTCACCGCCGTCGGCCCCGGCCCCATGGACACCCCCTTCTTCTACCCCGCTGAAGGCCCGGACGCAGTTGCCTACCACAAGACCGCTGCGGCACTGTCACCCTTCAGCCCGACCGGGCTGACCCATATCGAGGACGTCGTGCCCTTCATCCGCCATCTGGTGACCGATGGCTGGTGGATCACCGGCCAGACCATTCTGATCAACGGCGGCTACACCACCAAGTAGCACCGGCGGCTCCCGTTTCGTCTTCATCGTCGACGGCGGCCAGGTGCGTCGATGCGTATCATGCCACCGGGAGCGACACGTCGCCGCGCGCTCCCCAAGCAAGGGAAAAGCCATGCGCACAGCCATCATCATCCTGCTCGGCCTTGCAGCCACCGCAATCACGCTGTGGTTCACACCCTCGGCGCAACGCAAGATTGCCGCTGCGCTGTTCACCGTCGCCTGGCTGGCGGTCACCTTGCTGAACCTGCGCACCGGCCTGTCGCATGGCTATACGCTGGCACAGGAACTGCCAATCCATCTCGTGCTTTTCGGTGTACCCGTCATCACGTTCTGGGTTCTCGTGCTGCTGAAGAAAGGCTGAGCATGGCAGCCATGCAGAACGCCCTCACTGACCGGCCATGCCGGACTGCGTGATCATGGATCGTCTGGAGCAGTACCGAATCTTCATTCAGGTGGTCGAGGCGCGCAGCTTCATCCGCGCCGCCAATGCGCTCGGCATTCCACGCTCCAGCGTGTCGGCAGCCGTGCAAGGTCTCGAACGCACGCTGGAAACATGCCTGCTGCACCGGACCACTCGCCAAGTCAGCCTGACGCCCGATGGCCAGCGCCTGCTGGAGCGCCTGACGCCGCTGCTGGCCGACGCGGAAGAGATCGAGCAACTGTTCAGTTCCGGGCGGCGGCAGGTTGTCGGCGGCCTGCATGTCGACGTGCCCAGCCGCATTGCGCGCCGGCTATTGGCACCCGCATTGCCAGAGCTGCTGGCGCAGCACCCTCGATTCGTTCTTACGCTGGGCGCCAGCGACCGCAACATCAACCTCGCGCAAGACGGCGTGGACTGCGTCGTGCGCGTCGGCAGCGTGCAGGACAGCAGCCTTGCAGCACGACCTCTCGGACGTGTGCGCATGGTCAACTGCGCCAGCCCGGACTACCTGGAACAGCACGGCCATCCCGAGCATCCGGACAATCTGGACCGTCACTGGGCCATTGGTTACGCATCGAGCCCCGGACAGGCGGCCACATGGGACTACCTGGACGCGAACGATTGCCTGCGCACCGTCAGCATGCGCCACCCGGTGCTGGTGAACAACGTCGAGACCTACATCGCATGCTGCCGCGCGGGGCTGGGACTGATACAGGTACCGCGCTTCGACGTGGAAGATCTGCTGGAAAAGCGCGCCCTGGTCGAAGTGCTGCCGCACTGGCCCGCGCCGCCGATGGAAGTGACCGTGCTGTATCCGCACCGGCACCAGCGCTCGTCCCGGCTGCGCCTGTTCATCGACTGGCTGGAAAGCCTGCTGGCTCCGCACCTGGACAAAAACAGCCCATGAAGTCGAGGCCTCGCGCAGCGCAATCGCGCCGCGGCGTGCATTCCGCCCGCATCAGTTCCCTGAACTGAAGAAACGCAGCCTGCTCAGGGCGCCAGGCGGCAAGGCTCCCATCAGCGCACCCAGCGACACCACGAGAATCCCGACCATGGTCATCAGGCCCAGTGCCTCGTCCAGGATCAGGAAACCGCCGATAGCCGAGAAGGCCGGGACCAGCGCCAGCATCATCGAGGCCTGGCAGGCGCCGATCTTCTGGTTGGCATAGCTGTACATGCCGGCCGCCAGCATCGCGGCGATGATGCCCTGGTAGACCGCCTGCAGGCCGATCTCGCCCCAGCCGGCCTGGGCGATGTTGCCCGGCAGCCACAGGAAATAGACCGGCATGTAGGACAGCATCGAGAAGGTGGCGATGCCGAGGATGCCCAACTGGGGACGGATCTGCCAGCGGCGCATCAGCAGCCCGAAGACCGCCCAGCTCAGCGCGGCGGCAAGGAACAGCACGTCGCCGATCCATTCGCCCGGCGTCGGCGACGCGAACAGACTCCGGAAGCCGATCAGCACCAGGCCGGCGGTCGACAGGGCCAGCGCCAGCACGGTCTGGCGGGCGATGTGGAAGCGCGCCATGGCGGCGACGATGACCACGGTCCAGAACGGAATCCCGCCGTTGACGAACACGCCGGCATGCGCGCTCGGCGCGAAGGCAAAGCCCGAATAGACGAGGATGCCGTAGCCCAGTCCGCCGAACACGGCCAGCACCATGTAACGCGGCCACTCGCGCGGCGGCACCATGCGGATGAAGAAGGGCATCGCCAGCACCCCGGACACGCCGTAGCGCAGCGCCGCGAGGTCGAAGGGGGTGAAGGTCGCGGTGCTGCCGAAGCGCGACACGATGTTGAAGCCCGACCAGCAGATGACGACGACCAGCGCGGCCAGCAAGCCCTTGGCCGTATCGGAAAGTCCCGTGTGATGAGCGCTGCTCAACTGAACCTCTTCTCCAGAATGAATGGGCCGCCCTCGCAGGGGCGCCCGTGCGAGGGTGCGCGGCAGTGTGCCACGCAATGCCCCGATGCACCGCATGTGGCGCTCAAGGCAGGATGAAACGGCTCTTTTCCCGGCGCTCGGTGCCGGCATCACCAAGCGCAACGGTATGGAATTCGATCGGCCTCGCTCCCGCCGGCGCTCCTCCGGCGGGAGACGACACGACCAGCGGCACGGTGTGGATGCTGCCCGGCCCGACGCCGAACTCGTTGCCGCCTTCGATCCGCAGTCCCGGCAGCCCGGCGACCTCGACACGGAAGCGGCGCGGCACCTCCTCCATGTTGATCAATTTCAGCGTGTAGTCGTTTTCGATGCGGCCTCCGGCGGTTTCGCGCGACAGCAGGCCGCGGTCGCGGATCACGTCGACGCGCAGCGTCGAACGCTGGCCCAGCGTCCATGCGCTGAGCACTGAGAACAGCAGCAGCAGGCTGGCATAGACCAGTACCCGCGGCCCCGGCAGCCGTTGCCGTTTCCCGCTGCCGCCCCTCTTCGGCATGCCGGCGAGTTCGTGCTCGGACGCAAAGCGGATCAGCCCGCGCGGCGCGGCGAGCTTGTCCATCACCTGGTTACAGCCGTCTACACACAGGCCGCAGTTGATGCACTGGTATTGCAGGCCGTCGCGGATGTCGATGCCGGTCGGGCAGACCTGCACGCAGATGCCGCAGTCGATGCAGTCGCCGGTGCTGCCCGCGTGCCGCAGCGCCCCGCGCGGCTCGCCGCGGCGGCGGTCGTAGCTGACACTGGCGGTCGCGGCATCGATCATCACGCCCTGGAAGCGGGAATACGGGCACATGTGCTGGCACACCGCCTCGCGCGCCAGCCCGGCCTGCACGTAGGTGAACGAGGCGTAGAAGATCAGCCAGAAGCTTTCCCACGGGCCGGTCTGCAGGGCCACGACCGACGGCAGCAGTTCGCGGATCGGCGTGAAATAGCCGACGAAGGTGATCGCGGTCCAGATCGCCACCAGCGCCCAGATGCCGTGCTTGGCGGTCTTGATCGCCAGCTTGCGCGCCGACATCGGGCTCTGGTCCAGCTTCAGGCGCGCCAGGTGGTCGCCTTCGACCTTGGTCTCGATCCACACGAAGATCGAGGTATACACCGTCTGCGGACAGGCGAAGCCGCAGAACAGCCGCCCGGCCAGCGCGGTGGCGAAGAACAGCGCGGTCGCCGCCAGGATCAGCAGGAAAGCCAGCAGCAGCGCGTCCTGCGGCCACAGCACGAGGCCGAAGAGATAGAGCTTTTCATGCACGATGTCGAACAGGATCGCCTGCCTCGCTCCCTCGCCCGTGTCCCAGCGCAGCCAGCAGGCGCCATAGAAAACGATCTGGGTCAGCCACACCATCGCCCAGCGCGCGCTATTGAAGCGCCCTTCGACTGCCTTGGCGTGGATCGTGCCCTTGTTGCGGTAAAGCTCAAGTCTGGCTTCGCGCACCTTGCTGACAGCCTTGCCCATCGGGGAACTCCGGTTCTTGCGATGGGCGAAGTACATCATCCGGCACAGAACCGGAACAGATTCAGACGACACGATTTTCGATAGGAACAGATCAGGCGAGCTGCTGCCCGATCAGCGCACCGAGCGTACGCAAGGCCTCATCCTGCCGGGCGCCGGCCGGATGGCCGAAGTTCAAGCGCAGGTAGTTGCGAAACTCGCGCGTCGCCGAAAAGATCGGTCCGGGTGCGATGCTGATGCCGCACGCCAGCGCCTGCTGATGAAGGCGCAGGCCATCGGCCTGCGGCGGCAGCTCCAGCCACAGGAAATAGCCGCCGTCGGGGCGCGCCAGCCGGATACCGGGTGGAAAGTGCCGCTCGATGCCCGCCACCAGCATCGCCTCCTGCTCCGCCAGTTGGCGGCGCAAGCTGCGCAGGTGCGCATCGAAGCCGCCGCGCTTCATGTAGCCGGCCAGCGCGACCTGCAGCGGCACCGCCGTCGCCAGGCTGGTGGAGAACTTCTGCCGCTGGACTTCCCTGGCATGGCGCCCGGCCGCCACCCAGCCCACCCGGTAGCCTGGCGCAAGGCACTTCGAGAACGAGGACACGTGCAGCACCAGGCCGTCCGCGTCCAGCGCCTTGGTGGCGGCCGGTGCATCGCGGCCGAAATACAGTTCGGCGTAGACGTCGTCCTCGATCAGCGGCACCTGGTGCCTGCGCAGCAGTTCGACCAGCGCGCGCCTGTTCTCGTCCGGCACCCGGCTGCCGGTGGGGTTGGAGAAGTTGAGCATGAACAGGCAGGCCTTGACCGGATGGCGGCGCAGCGCACCGGCCAGCGCATCCAGGCTCACGCCCTCGCGCGGATGGCTCGGAATCTCCACCACCTTCAGCCCCAGCCGCTCGCTGGCCTGCAGTCCTGCATAGAAGGTGGGCGACTCCACCGCGATCAGGTCGCCCGGCCGGGTCAGCGCCTGCAGGCACAGGTTGATGCCTTCCAGCGCGCCGGAGGTGATGACGATTTCCTGCGGCGACACCGCGGCTCCCTGCGCCAGGTAGCGCAGGGCGATCTGCCGCCGCAGCTCCTCGTTGCCCGGCGGCAGATCGGTCACCGTCGACAGCGGCGCCAGCTTGCGCCCCGCGCCGGCGAGGAAGCGGCCCAGCTTGTCCAGCGGATACAAGTCCGGGCTCGGAAAGCTGGACCCGAGCGGCACGATCGCGGGGTCACGCACGCTGTCCAGGATCTGGAAGATGAAGTCGCTGACCTGCAGCGCCGTCGCCTCGCCGACCGGATCGCTCATGGCCGGTTCGGGCAGGCCATGCCCGAGCCGGGCGCGGACGAAATAGCCCGACTTCGGCCGCGCCTCGATCAGCCCCCTGCTTTCGAGCAGGTGGTAGGCCTGCGTTACCGTGACCGGGCTGACGCCATGGCGCCGGCACGCCTGCCGAACCGAGGGCAGCCGCTCGCCCGGGCGCAGCACGCCATCGGCGATCAGCGCCGCCGTCCTGTCCGCGATGTCCTGGTAGAGCGTCATGGCCGGATGCTAACAGCCTGGCGGCGCAGTGCCGCCAGGCATGCCCGCGCAGACCGGCCTCGGGCACCGCACTGGAAGCGGAGGCGTCCGTTCCTACACCTGCTGCTGCCTGTCGAAGTACGCCTCCAGCTCCGCCACCGGCAGCGGGCGGCTGAACAGGTAGCCCTGATAGGCATTGCAGCCTTGCTGCACGAGGAACTCGCGCTGGGCTTCCGTCTCCACCCCTTCCGCCAGCACTTGCAGCCCCAGGTTCTCGGCCAGGACGATGATCATCCTGGCGATCACCGCATCATTGGGGTCGACCAGAATGTCGCAGACGAAACCCTTGTCGATCTTCAACCTGTCGAGCGGCAAGCGTTTGAGATAGGCCAGTGACGAATAGCCCGTGCCAAAATCGTCGAGCGAGAAGCGCACGCCCATTGCCTTCATCGCGTCCATCTTGGCGACCACGCTTTCGACATCGTCCAGCAAGGCGCTTTCCGTGAGCTCGATTTCGAGGCGCGAAGGCGGGGCACCGGTACGCCCAAGGATTTCGATCAGTTCGTCGACGAAGTGCTCGTGACGGAACTGCCGTGCGCTGACATTGACCGCAATCGCGAGCTCTGCCCTTGCCGAGTCCGACGCCCAGTGCGCAAGCTGTACACAGGCGGATTCCAGCACCCATCGGCCCAGCGGCACGATGACTCCGTTTTCCTCCGCCAGCGGGATGAACTCGGCCGGCGAAATCATGCCGCGTTCGGGATGGCACCAGCGCACCAGCGCCTCGACCGCGACGACGCGTCCGTCGGCGAGGATCTGGGGCTGGTAGTGCAGGACGAACTGCTGCCGTTCGAGCGCCTGCCACAGTCCGGCATCGAGTTCGGCACGGCGGCTGACTTCAGCCTGCATCTGCGGATCGAAGAAGCGGATCGCATCGCGCCCGGCAAGCTTCGCCCGGTACATGGCCAGGTCAGCGCGCTTCAAGGGCTCTTCCGTGCCTTCCTGCGGGTCGTCGCCGAACAGCGTCACGCCAATGCTCGCGGACCCCCGATATTCGGCGTTGCCGAGACGGAAGGTCTTGCGCAAGGCGTGCAGGATCTTGCTGGCGACGAGTTCGGCCTCGCGTACCGCCGCGGCGGTCTCGCCGTTCAGCCCTTCCAGCATCGCCACGAACTCGTCGCCACCCAGGCGGGCGACACTGTCGTCCTTGCGCACGCACTGGAGCAGGATCTCGGCCACCTGCTGAAGCAGACGGTCGCCTTGGTGATGCCCGGCGGTGTCATTGACGGACTTGAAGTTGTCCAGATCGATGAACAGCAAGGCACCCCTGCCCTTGTGATACGCGCATGAGCGCACTGCCGTTTCCAGGCGCTCGATCAGAAGACGGCGATTGGGCAGACCGGTCAGCGGGTCGAAGAACGCCAGCTTCTTGACCACGGCCTCCGACTTCTTGCGCGCGGAAATGTCGCGCGCCGAATGGAACACGACCGGCTTGCCATCGAGTTCGAGCGGATAGGACGTCAGCTCGACGGGAAAAACCTCCCCGTCCGCCCGACGGTGCAAGGTTTCCAGCGTGCAGACCTCGCCCGATGCATGAATCTTCCGGATGGCGTCGAGCGCCTCCGCGGCCGTCAACCTGGCCTCCCACGTCGACACGTTCATGCCGATGATTTCGCTGCGCGGATAACCCAGCATGCGGCAGAACGCATCGCTGGCTTCGATCACCTTGCACTGCAGGTCGGTGATGTGGATGCCGTCGCTCGCGTTCTGCAGCAGGATCCGGCTGCGCTGGTTGGCACGTTCGTTCACACCGATCAGGCGCCAGAGCAGCCAGGCGGCAAAGGTGGTGACGAACAGGAAGAGCAGCGCCAGCATGCCAGCCTTGCGCATGTCGTCCCGCCACGCTGCGAGGTAGTCTTCTTCCCCCCAGCCGACGACCACGAACGCCGGCATCAGGGACAGACGGCGAAAAGCGTTGATGCGGCTGATGCCGTCCGCCGTTCTGGCGCTGTAGAAGGACTCCGCTCTCGCCCCTGCCGCAACGATGTCTCTCAGTTCGCGGGAGCCGCCCTGGCTGCCGATCCGGCCCCCCATGCCCGCCGACGGCGGAACGCGGGCGGCGAGCCTCATGTCCAGGTCGCGCATCAACGCAATGCTGTGCGGGCCGAGCTTGAGCCCGGACAGCAGCAGTTCGAGCTGGCGTGACGACACCACGGCTGCGACCACCCCTGCAAACCGACCATCGGGGTAGTTGTAGCGCCGCGAGAAAACCATCATCCATGTGTCCCCGCCCTCCCCCTGGATCAGCTTGCTGGCGACCAGCCCGAGGTCTGCCCCCGACCGGTGCTCTTCGAAGAAGGACTGGCCGGCGCAACGGGTGCATGCCTGTGCCGTGACGCCGAAACCGAGCACGGCCATGCCGTGCTCGTCGGTAACGCGAAGTTCGGCAATTTCCGCAATCCGGCCCTGTTGCTGGGAGATCGCCGCCATCGTGCGCTCCACCTCCAGCCTTGCGCCCGAACGCAGTTCGCGCTCCAGTTGATCGCCGATCAATTGCAGGGAGAGATCGATCTCCCTGACCGAAGACGTGATGCTCTGGTCGAGCAGCAGGGACAGGTTCTCGACCATCGCGCGAACCTCGGCTTCCTTGCGCTGCTTCGATTCGCCAAGCGTATAGAGCAACACGGCACCGACGAGCATGTTCAACACCACAATCGTGGTAATCAGAGCAGGAAGAACAGAATCCTTGTTCCGGTACATGTAGCCTCGATGCGTTTGAACGATGACGGAAAAGCCCCCCGAAGAGCCTTTCTCCAGCGGCGGACATTCTCGCTCCCTGCCCGGCATAGCGCACCAACAAATGATGGATGGCGCTCAGCCGGAATGCATGAGCTGCCATCATCGGCTCCCGATCGGGGCCATCCTGGCGGCCCGAGCCGCACCCGCTCCCGAACCGGGCACGCGATCCACCTGCGGGCGAACGCCGGCTGCCGGTATAATGCGCGGCTTTCCAGATTCCGCCGGAGCCTTGCATGGAAGCCGAACGCCAGAACGCCATCGCCGAGAAACTCGCCGACCTCGCCGCCCGGGGTCGCGAACTACGGAGGTATCTTTGACTACGATGTGAAAGCATCGAAGCTCGAAGAAGTCAATCGCGCGCTGGAAGACCCGGCCGTCTGGAACAACGCCGAGCGTGCGCAGGAACTCGGCAAGGAAAAGCGTGTGCTCGAGGACGTGGTGCTGACGCTGCAGCACATCGACGCCCAGTCGCGCGACCTGAAGGATCTGTACGAACTCGCCGAAGCCGAGGACGACGACGACACCTTCGAGGCGGTCGAGGCCGATCTCGGCGGGCTGGCGGCGGACATCGAGAAGCTCGAATTCCGCCGCATGTTCAGCAACCCGATGGACCCCAACAACTGCTTCATCGAAATCCAGGCCGGCGCCGGCGGCACCGAGGCGCAGGACTGGGCGGGCATGCTCGAGCGCATGTACCTGCGCTACGCCGAGAAGAACGGTTTCAGCGTCGAGCTGATGGAAGAGACCGAAGGCGAAGTCGCCGGCATCAAGAACTGCACGATCAAGATCAGCGGCGAATACGCCTACGGCTACCTGCGCACCGAGACCGGCATCCACCGCCTGGTGCGCAAATCGCCGTTCGACTCCAACGCCCGCCGCCACACCAGCTTCACGTCGGTGTTCGTGTATCCGGAAGTCGATGATTCGATCGAGATCGAGATCAACCCGGCCGACCTGCGCATCGACACCTACCGCGCCTCCGGCGCCGGCGGCCAGCACATCAACAAGACCGACTCCGCGGTGCGCATCACGCACGAGCCGACCGGCATCGTCGTGCAGTGCCAGAACGACCGTTCGCAGCACAAGAACAAGGCCGAAGCGATGTCGATGCTGAAGGCGCGCCTGTACGAACTCGAACTGCGCAAGCGCCAGTCCGAGCAGCAGAAGCTGGAAGACAGCAAGAGCGACATCGGCTGGGGCCACCAGATCCGCAGCTACGTGCTCGACCAGTCGCGCATCAAGGACCTGCGCACCAACTACGAAGTAGGCAACACCCAGGCGGTGCTGGACGGCGACCTGGCGGACTTCATCGCCGCGAGCCTGAAGCAGGGCGTCTGATCATCGTCGCGGCCAAGGCCGCTCCTACGGCGTGTAGGAGCGGCCTTGGCCGCGATCAACGAACCTTGATCAACCGACCACCTTGAATCCGTCTCTCAATCTGTCCGATTTCCTCGCTCCCGGCGTCGACGCCGACGAAGTGCCCGAACTGGCGGCGCTGGCGTCGGCGCGGCCGCTGCTCGACGCCTTCATCACGCTGTTCCGCGGCACCGAAGCCGAAGTGCTGATGCGCCTGCTGGTGCTGCGCGAGATCGGTCAGGAGGCCGAGGTGCCGCGCTGGTCGCCCGACGCGCTGCGCGCGCGCTTCGCCTATCTCGACCCGGTGAAGCTCGAAACGGTGCTCAAGCGCCTGCGCGACAATGCCCTGCTCGCCATCGGCGAGGACGGCCAGTACGCGCTGTCGGACATCGGTCGCAACGCCGTCGCCGCACTGGCCATGCTGCTGCGCTTCGGCGACGAGGAAGACGCCGAGCTGGGCTTTCTCACCGCGCAACTGGCCGGCCTGCAGGCTGTCGGCGGCGTCACCGCCGAATCGCTCGGCCACCTGCTGTCCAAGCTCACCGACCTCACCTGGCACTTCGAGGAAGCGATCGCCTCCGGCTCCGAGTTCCGCATCCTCGACGCCCGCCGCCGGCTGTCGGCCAATGGCCGCTGGCTGGAGCGCGGCACCGACATCCTCAACAAGCTGCTGGCCGAGCCGGATGCCGATTTCGAGCTCGCCCGCGTCGCCCAGCGCATCGGCCTGGCGCAGTCGCGGCTGGCGCGCGCCGACGCCTCCTTCCAGCGCGCGCTGAACAAGATCGAGGCGCAGCGCGTGACCCTGGGCAGCTCCGGCATCTCCTCGTCGGACGTCGCCGCCTGGCTGCGCCGGCTGGACGGCGCCACGCTGGCGGGCCTTGCCATGGGCTGCACTGCCGCAGTGCCCGAACTACCGCTGCTGGCCGGCGGGCATGAACTGCTGGACCGCGCCGAAAGCGCGCTCGGCGGCGAAGCTGCGCAGAACGCGACCGACGCCACGCTGCCACCGCCCGATGCCACACCGGTCGACGCCGCGCCCGAGACCGAAGACCTGGCGATGCTGGAGCACTTCACCCACCGCCTCGACGCCCTGCCCGGCGCCCGGCCGCTGCACCAGGTCGTCGCCGGCGGCGGCTTCGCGCCGGCCAGCTACCGCCTGTCGCTGCTCGCCCTGCTGGCCGACGGCGAGGATGCCAGCCCGGTCGACGGGCCGGTCGGCGCCTTCATGCGCCTGCCGCTGGACGTCCATTTCGGTGACGAACTGGTCACAGTCGGCGAAGACGAGATCGCCGCCATCAACACCGGCGAGGTCATTCCCCGCGTCCCGCGCCCGCCGCGCGCCCCTGCCCCACTCACCCACTCCTGAACGGTGCGCCCATGGAACACGAACTGAAGACGCTCACCGCCCGCCTGCTCGCCCAGCGCTGGCTGCCGCGCAGTGACCGCATGGTGCGGCGCGCGCTGGTCGATGAGAGCTTTCGCATCGAACTCGACCGCCGCCTGGCCGACGTCGGCCTGCAACTGCTCGACAACCCCTACGCCGCCCACGTCGGCGTCGCGCTGCAGGCCGACATGGCCGAGCCGGTGTTCGGCGCCGGCCGCGAGTATGCGGCGAGCAACCTGGGCCTGACGCGCGACGAGATCGCGCTGCTGGTGGTGATCTGGTCGCTGATCGTGCTGCCAAAGCGCGAGCGCCAGGTCACGCGGCGCGAGCTCGTCGACGACGGCCAGACCGACATGTTCGGCGGCGACAAGCCGGTCGCCCACGGCGAAGCCGTCTCCGGCAGCCTGACCGAAAGCTCGCTGCTGGCCGACTTCGGCCCCCGCCTCGGCGGCAAGACGCGCATGACGATCGCGCTCGGCAAGCTCGCCCGCCTGGGCTTCATCGAACGCCGCGCCGGCATCATCGGCGAAGGGCCGCTGCTCGACGTCGCGCTCGATTACCGCGTGATGGCCGACCGCATCATCCACGGCACGCTGGGCGAAGTGATCGCCCGCGCCGGCCACCCCATGCCGGAAACCAACGCCTTCGAAAACGCCGAAATCCTCGCCGACATCGGCGAGGACGACGCGGAAGACCCCGCCTGACGGCACCCGCAAACCCGCACGGCTCCGTCGCACCGCGCCCTACGGACAGTTCCCCGCAGAGCTTGCCACGCCTGACCGTGGGCGGAGGGGGCAGCTCCAGCAGCTCGCTTACCCGCCCGACCGGATTCGCAGCAGTTCGCCGGGCGCGTATACCGGCAGGCCAGCGGCGGCGAAGTCGCGCACGTTGCGGGTGACGATGGCCTGGCAGCCGGCATGGCGGGCGGCTTCGTGCAGCACGGCATCTTCAAAGTCGGCAAAGGCTGTTCCCAGTGCGTCGCTCAGGACCACGCGGCTGACGGGCGCGATGTCGAACAGGTCCAGCAGCGTACCGACGTGGGTGCGCGCCTGGTGCGCATCCAGTGCGCGCTGGCACAGGTAGAACAGCGTGGTGACGGTGGTGGCGCACAGGCTGCCGCGTATCTCGCCACGTTCCACCAAGGCCAGCACCTGGGCGCTGTCGTGCGCAAAGGGCGCGCGGTCGAGCAGGACGTCGAGCACGACGCTGGTATCGAAAAGGATGTTCATCGATGCTTGTTTTCAAGATAAGCGCGGTAGTCCTGCTCATCGGGCAGGTTTGCGCCGGCACGCTTGAGCGCGCCCTTCAGCGCGGCGATGGTGGGCGGCAGCGACGACTGGGCGGGCGTCTCGCCAAGCTGTGCGAAATAGTCGGCCACGAGCTGCGACAAGGATTTGCCGTTGCGCCGCGCCTGCGCTTTGGCCTGTTCGATCAGTACCGCATCGAGCCGCAGGGTGAGTTTGGTTTGCATGGCGCACTCCAGTTGACGTGTAGTTTTGGAAATATTGTACGTCAACCTCGAAGCTGTTGCGGGCCGGCAATCCAGCGAGTGATGCCGGGTCCGCGCCTGCCGCCCCGTCCCCCGCTTCAGCGGCCGCCGGCGGCATGCAGGAAGGCAAGCACCTCGGCCATCAAGCCGTTGATCGCGGCGTATCTGCCATTTTCCGCAGCCAGGATTTCGGCTTCGGACTGCACATGGGGCGCGGGCTGCAGCTCATCGCGGCAATGCTCGACGATCTGCCGCGCCGACTCGGGCGTGGTTTCCAGGTGGAACTGCAGCCCGATCACCGCCTTGCCGAACTGGAAAGCCTGGTTGTCGCAGGCCGCGCTGCGCGCCAGACGGACCGCACCGGCCGGCAGCGTGAAGGTTTCGCCATGCCAGTGAAAGACCTCCACCGACGGCGGAAAGCGGAACAGCGCCGGACCGTCGTGCGCCACCGCCTCGACCGGAAACCAGCCGATCTCGCGCTCGCGGTTGGCAAACACCCGCCCACCCAGCGCGCAGGCAATCAGTTGGGCGCCCAGGCACACGCCCAGCACCGGCCTGCCGAGGCGGATGACTTCGCCGATGAAACGCTTTTCCGCCGCCAGCCACGGCAACTCGGCCTCGTCGTTGACGCTCATCGGCCCACCCATGACGACCAGCAGATCGACCGACTCCGGCTCGGGCAGCAGCGCGTTCTCGTGGAAGCGGGTGGTGCCGATGTCGTAGCCGGCGTTTTCCAGCCAGGGGCCGATGCTGCCCGGTCCCTCGAAAGCGACGTGCTGCAGGATGTGCGCGTGCATGGGTCGGATATCCGTTTCTCTTATCCAGTTGTCGGGGAGACGCGGAATTGGAACACCGCGTCGTCATCCCAGCAATCCAGCAAGATGCGTTCCACCCGCTGCTGCCACAACTGGCCGAAGCGGCGGCGCGCTCCGTCGTCCGCTTCGCCATGCAGGCAGCGCCCCATCAGCGCCGACATCTCGGCTACCGCCGGCACCTGCGACAGATCCGACGCCGCATCGACGAAGCGGCCGGTATCGATGCGCGTCAGCCGCAATGCGAGCGGCAATTCAGCCTCGAAACGCTGCAGGCCGCGGCGCACGAAACGTCCGGCGATGCCCTTGAAACCGCCCTGCTGCGTGGCGCCGGTGATCAGCGTCAGCACGCTGGCGATGACGCCGGTCACGCCCTGCTCCAGCGGTTCGGCGAAATCGACGCGGACGCCGCCGCGCTCGGGCAAGGCATCCGGGTAGAGCAGGCCCATCGCGCGGCAGGCCAGCACATAAGCCGACGCCACGGTCGGGCAGGAATGCCCGGCCAGCTTCACGGCATCCTCGTAGCCGTATTCGAGCACGCCGCCCTCGGCGGCGCCGAGGAAGTCGGCCAGGGGATCATGCACGCGGATGCGCGGCACGTGGTGGAAGAATTCGGGAAAGCTCATCGGGTCGGCCTCTGTGGAGCGATGCACGGGCGCCCAGTGTCGCGGGGCCGGCCATGCACGGCATTGATGCAGCTCAGTTTCCGTCCCGCACCACGCTGGCTCGGCTTCCGGCATGGCCGGGGCATTTGCCGCCGGCCGGGGCCGCCGCTACACTGCCCGCCTCGCATCCTGCCCGCGCCATCCGCTGCCGGGCCGCAAACCCTTTCGGCCGAATACCCGATGTTTCACATCAAGACCCTGGAACTCGTCCATTGGGACTTCTGGCGCCGCTTCTCGCTGCCGCTGGACGCCCAGATCATCACCATCGTCGGCCCCAACGGCTCGGGCAAGACCACGCTGCTCGACGCCCTGCGCACGCTGTTCGCGCTGCGCTGCTCGGGCAAGCGCGACTTCCGCCGCTATGTGCGCCGCGCCGACCGCAGCTTCGCGTGGATACGCGCCATCGTCGCCAACCTGCCGGGCAGCAGCGGCAAGCGGCCTTTCTTCCCCTGCCTGTCGGACGAAGTCACCCTCGCCTGCCGCATCCGCAAGGCCGGCGGCGACTGGATACGCGACTACACCATCGTCGACGGCAACCAGGACATCGAGGCGCTGGAAGCCAGCAACGACTGGATCGGCCTGCGCGACTACCAGCACCGCCTCGCCTGGGGCGGCCTGACGCCGGCCATCACCAAGGTGCTGGCGCTGGAACAGGGCGACACCGACAAGCTGTGCGAATACTCGCCCAAGGCGCTGCTGGAACTGGTCTTCGACGTGTTCGGCGACAAGGAGGTGCTGGACAACTACCAGGCCGCGCGCGAGGAGCAGAAATCCGCCGAGCGCGAACTCGACGAACTCGGCATCGACCTCGACCGCCTGAAGACCCAGGCCGAGGAAAAGAAGGCCGAAGCCAACCGCTTCCTGGAATGGAAGCAGCTCGCCGACGAAGCTCAGGCCCTGCAGGCCGAGCTCGTGCCGCGCCTGGAAGTGGCCGAACTCGCGCGCGACACCGCCGCCGAGCGCGAGGCGCTGCGCCGCGTCGGCAGCGAACGCACCGACAAGCTGGCCGAACAGCGCGACGCCCGCCTGCGGCTCGACGCCGTGCGCGCCGAACAGGACGCCGGCAAGGCCGAACGCGCGCGCCTGCAGGATGGCGACGCCGCCACCGAACAGGCCTACCTCGCCGCCCACGACCGCGTGCGCGACCTGGAAAAGCTGCTCGCCGAACGCGACACCCTGCGCGCCCAGCTCGCCAGCGAACACGGCGCCGACGCCGTCGCGCTGGAACAGGAACACGAGGAAGCCGATGCCGCCCGCGCCCGCCTGCGCACCAAGGAACGCGAACTCGTCGCCGCCTTCGAGGACAAGACCGAAACCCTGCGCGCCGAGCGCAACCGCAACAGCCCCCCGGGCGACGCCGAAGTCTCCCGCTTCCGCGTCCGCCTCAGCGCCGAAGGCATCGCCCACCGCAGTCTGGCCGAAGTGGTCGAAGTGACCGATCCGGCCTGGCAGGCCGCGCTCGAAGCCATCCTGCGCCCCTACCGCCACCTGATCCTGCTCGAACGCGAAGCCGACCGCCACGCCGCCTGGGCGCTGGGCGAGCGCGAACGCTTCCGCCACTTCATCGTGCCCGAGCGCGAAACCGCGCCGCCGCCGCGGCCGATGAGCCTGGCCGAAGTGGTGGAATTCGACGCCCCGGTGCCGCGCTGGCTGGCCGACCTGCTCAACCGCATCCGCCGCGTCGAAAACGCCGACGCCGCGCGCGAGCTGCCGCGCGAGCAGGAATGGATCACCCGCGACGGCTACCACCGCGAACGCCGCGGCGCCCGCCACCTGGGCCGGCCGCAGGAATTCCACTTCGGCGAACTCGCCCGCCAGTCGCGCATCGCCGCGCTGCAGGACGAAATCACCGCGCTCGACAAGCAGTTGCACGCCCTGCGGCCCAAGCTGGACGAAGCCACCGAGCGCGTCACCGCCCTGCGCCAACGCATGCTCGGCCTGCAATCGGCGCAACTGCTGGCCGCCAATGCCGAACGCTACGCCGCCGCCGAAGCCGAGCTGCCGCAGGCGAAAAAAGCGCTGACCGCCGCCATCGCCGAGCGCGCCGACATGCGCGGCACACTGGACGCGCTGAACGAAAAACTCAGCGGCATCCAGATCGAAGCCGACCGCCGCCAGCGCGAGCTCAAGGCCATCGACCAGCGCCTGGCCGACATCGCCCGCGAACACGGCCCGCGCCGCCGCACCCAGGCCGAGCGCATCCTCGCCCTGCGCCGCCGCCGGCGCGGCATGCCGCCGCACTGGCTCGACAGCGGCGAACTCGCCCTGCTCGCCGAACGCTACGGCGACGCCCGCGGCGCCCGCGCCGAGCTCGACCGCCTGCGCCGCCGCCTCGAAGAAGGCGACTGGATCACCGACCCGGCGGTGCTCGTCGTGCGCGACCGCCTCGCCGCCGACGTCGCCCTGCGCGAACGCGACTACCTCGACCGCCAGGGCTACTGCGCCACCGCGCGCCACCACACCGACAACGCCCGCGCCGCCTACATCGCCAAGCTGCGCGCCACCGTGCGCCAGTACGCCAAAAACCTGAAGGCGCTGGGCGAGCTCGCCAACCTCAGCGTCGACTGCCCCACCCCTCACCTCGACAACGACGACCTGTCGCTGGCCCAGGCCGGGCTGGAAGTGCGCTTCGACTTCGACCGCAAGGGCGCCGTCGGCCTCAACGACGGCGAAGCCTCGGGCGGCCAGCAGGTGATGAAATCCCTGATCCTGCTGATCGCCCTGCTGATGGACGAAGCCCGCCCCGGCGGCTTCGTCTTCATCGACGAACCCTTCGCCCACCTCGACGTCGCCAACATCGACCGCGTCGGCACCTTCCTGCGCGCCACCCGCGCGCAATACCTCATCACGACTCCGGTAACGCACAACGCCAACGTCTTCGCCCCCGCGCAACTGACACTGGTCACGCGCAAGAAACAGCCGGGGGATGATTGGGCGCCACCGATCGGGGTGCTGCAACGGGCAGTCTCGTGATAGGCTTCAAACACCTGAAATAGCCAATTCATGGAGTTCAGCCATGATCACATTTACCTCGGTCGAAGCACAAAACCGCTTTGGCGAACTGATAGACCGCTCGCAGCGCGAACCAGTGCAGGTAACTCGCCGCGGGCGCGTCGTTGCCTACGTCGTTTCCGAGCACGACATGCAGGAAGTACGCGCCCTGCAACAGCGGCGCAACGACGCCGCACACTGGTACGCGCAATACCGGCAAGCCCTCGTCCGGAGCAGCGGCGACACCGCTGCCGGATTGACCGACGACGACATCAACGACCTCGTGCATGAGCTTCGCTAGGCGCATCGTCGTCGATACGGGAGTATTGGTCAGCGCCGCCATCCGGCCGGGCTCGATCCCGGCACTCGCATTGGAAAAGGCCTTTCTCCAATTCGAGATTTGCGTCAGCGACGAAACACTGGCCGAACTGCAAACAGTGCTGTCACGCCCCAAGTTCGACCGTTACACCCCTCCGGCCCAACGCGATGAATTCATCACTGGCTTCACCCGGCATGCGCATCACTTCGAAGTCATCCACGAGGTCAATGACTGCATCGATCCGAAGGACAACAAGTTTCTCGCCCTTGCCGAAACCGCAGAGGCCGAACTGATCGTCGCCAGCGACCCCCATCTCACCAGCCTGCACCCTTGGCATGGAATTCCCATCATGCCGCCAGCAGCCTTTCTCGTCGCCATGCGGTAGATCGAGTGGAAGCGAAAGAACTCACCTGGCTCCCGCCCGACACCCACGGCATCTCCGCCGCCTGGCTCACCGACCCCACCCGCTCCACCTTGCGCGGCAAGCGCCTGCGCTGCGCCTTCAACAGCCCCGCCGCCGCACTGGATACCTGGCCCGCAAGCTGGCGCGAAGTCCTGGCGCTGTGGGTACGCCGTGCCGAAACCGGCAAGCACTACCGCTGCGCCACCCTGCTCGCCCGCGCCAGCGCCGCACGGGCAAACGCCGCGCTGCAGCTCTTCGAACGCCTGCTGGCCGACGGCCTGGCGGAAGTGGAAGAGCGGCGCGATCCGCAACGCGGCTGGCAGGCCCACAGCCTGCGCTTTCTCGACCCCGCTGCGCTGCGCGCAGCCCTCGGCCAGCCTGAGCCGGACGCCGACCAGCTCCGCTGGACCGAACTGCGCAACACTCCGCTGGGCCTGGAAGAACTCGACGCTGCCCGCAGCACGCTGGACGAAAGCCCGCCAGGCATCGCCCTGGCCCGGCTGGAGCTGCTTGTTGCCCTGCAAAACTGGCACGATGCCGGACACCGCAGCGGGCAGGCTACCCGGCGGGATTTCGCCTTCTTCGCCCGTACCGAGACCAAAAAGATCACCGACGCCGAATGGCGCTGGCTGACCGACAACGTCGACCTGGCCGCATTCGGCATCGCCGCCCACGCACCCCTGCTGCTCATCGCCGCAAACCTCAGCCTGGAAAGCGCCACCGGCACGCTGGCGCTGGCCGCCCTGCCCGGCTTTGTCGGCCTGCCGCCCCAGGCCGTGCAGGCCATCACCGCGATCGGCAACCCACCTTCCTGCTGGCGCCTGGTGGAAAACCGCAGCGCCTTCGAAAAGGCCGCCGCAGCCCGACCCCCGGACGAAGCCGTACTGTGGCTGCCCGGCTACCCGCCCGGCTGGTGGCGCGACGCCGTCGCCCATCTGCTGCGCCTCGCCCCCGCACCCGCCGCCATCGCCTGCGACCCCGATCCGAACGGTATCGCCATCGCCGTGCAGGCCGGTGCCCTGTGGGAAAAGGCCGGCCAGAAATGGGCGCCGTGGCGCATGGATGCCACCGACCTGAACCGGCTTTCCCACCGCCGCCCGCTCACCGAGCGCGACCGCGGCCTGCTCGAACAACTACAGCAGCAAGCCCTGCCATCCACACTCGCCGAACTTGCTGCAGCCATGCTGGACATGGGTGAAAAGGGCGAGCAGGAAAGCCTGTTCTGGCAGTAAGCGACGCTTGAAACGCGGTTCTGCGGAACCGATGCCCAGGATGCAGGCATGACAGGCTGATGGCTGACTGTCGGATCGAATCGCCGGATTGCCAAGCCTCTCACCTGGAGCTACGATGTGTATGTTGAGAATGGGAAATACACATCATGCGTACCAACATCGTGATTGACGACACGCTCATGAACGAAACACTGCGCGCAACGGGATTGAAGACCAAGCGTGAAGCAGTCGAGCTTGGCCTTCGGACACTCCTTCGCCTCCGGCAACAGGAAGAAATTCGCCGATTGCGCGGCAAGCTGAACTGGCAGGGAGACCTCGATGCGATGAGGTCCGACAAATGATTCTGGTCGATTCCAGCGTCTGGATCGACTACTTCCGTGGAAACGCGACACCACAAGCCGAAAAACTGGACTCGCTGCTTGGCGTGGAGCCAATTGCAATAGGTGACTTGATCCTGGCCGAAGTGCTGCAAGGCTTCACCGCCGAACGCGACTTCAACCAGGCCAGAACACTGATGGCCTCATTGGTCATCGTTGACCTGTGCGGGCGGGACATTGCCATCCAGGCCGCCAGAAACTTCCGCTCGTTGCGGACGCTGGGCGTGACGGTGAGGAAAACGATCGATACCGTGATTGCCACCCACTGCATCGAAAATGGCCTGCCCTTGCTATATGGCGACAGGGATTTCGATCCGTTCGTCACGCATCTGGGCCTCCAGTCCGCGCTTGCTGCAAGCTGACCGGCAAGGACTGCTCCAGCACCTCCCGGTACAGGAACAGGATTGCAGCCACCGCCTTCCAGTAGCCTCGCCGTTGCTGCAAAGCCATCGCCCAGCGACTCAGTTTGTCGGTTTTTTCCTGGCCGCAGCCAACACGGCCCGGGCGCCCATGACCAGCAGACTGCGCAGATACGCGTCCCCCGCCTTGGTGATGCGGCCCAATCGGGCCTTGCCGCCCGAGCTGTACTGGCCGGGCACCAGGCCGAGCCAGGCGGCGAACTGCCGACCGCAGTCGAAGTCATGACCGTTGCCGATCATGGCGACCAGGCAGGTAGCACCATCAGGTGCGATTGCTGATCGAGCGTCTTGATCGGCACGAAACGCATGTGGGGCCGCTGCACTGCCTCGCAGATCGCAGCGGCGTCGGCCGCATCGTTCTTGCTGCGTCGCCCGCTCATGCGGTAGGGCGTGACGAACTTCGGTGCGATCAGGCGAACGGTATGACCCGAAGCCTGGAACAGCCGTGCCCAGTGATGCGCACCCGAGCACGCTTCCATGCCGATCACGCACGGCGGCAGGCTTGCGATCAGCTCATGCAGCTTCTCGCGCGGCACTGCCGGGCGTACCAGCTCGGCGCGGCCGGCTTCGTTGACGCCATGCACGGCAAACACGTTCTTGGCGAGATCGATCCCAACGGTCACAATGCTCATGGACTTCCCCTTTCGGACGGATTGATGAGACTTCGCACTTCCCATCGTGGCACTCAGGTACCGATCACCGCAATGCGGTCAGGTCGGGACGGGGAAGTCCCTTTCATTCGTTGGGCCGCTCATGCTTGAAGCTCTCGCCCAGATCATTCTTGTCGGCATCTTCTACTGGCCAGGTTGGGTTGTGCTTCGCGCGGTTACTCTCGGCCGTTACCCGCCCAAGAAGGGCACTAAACACGATCCCGAGTTTGTGGCTGTTGTGGGGCTAGCGTTCTTCATCGCAATTCTCATAGCCATCTATTCGTAACTATGCCCTTGCTTGAAGCAGTTGCCATTTCGCTCGGAGAACTCGCTGGTTATATGGCTACCCGGTGCGCCTGCATTGGCCGTCGTCCTTCGTCAGTGCGCCGTGGCCGCCGTCTCGCCAGCGCCAACTTTCATGCCTGGGCTGTTGCAGGCAGTAGCCCAACCCATCCCCAAGGGACTTCCCGTCAACTGTTTTCTGCAGACAGCAGCCGTTGATCATGCACCCATCTTCTTCTCCTGCTGATCACGCCCGGACGTGACCGATTCTGGACTGCCGGCATCGCGCCGGACAAGGACAGAACAGACTGTCCTTTCCCCAATCGGCCTTATTCGGCACGTGCTCCCTTTCATGCTGATCACACACGGCGGCAAGCTTGCGATCAGTTCGCGCAGCTTTTCACGCGGCACCGCCGGGCGTACCAACTCGACGCAACCGGCTTCATCGATGCCATGCACGGCAAACACGTTCTTGGCGAGATCGACTCCAACGGTCATAATGCTCATGGACTTCCCCTTTCGGACCGATTGATGAGAGTTCGCACTTCCCATCGTGACACTCAGGTGCCGATTGCCGCAATGCGGTCAGGCCGGGACGGGGAAGTCCTTTTCATTCGTTATGCATCGGAGTAATCATCGTGGCCAACCGTATCTTTACTCAACCAATGTCATTCCCGGGCCAAGCGCCAAGGCCAACGACAGAAAACTGATTGGCATCTCGGAATGGAACTACGACATACCAATCGTTTTCAAGCTTCTCCTCTCTGGCAACCCAAAGACATGTCCATCTTCGATTTGGGACAACCCGGAGGAAATTGCTCTAATAGGTGACTACGCTTCCGGCGTCAAGAACCTCGAAGGATTCTTGTCGAAAGTAGCGCTTCCATCGGCTCAGGACTTGATTGCCGAATCCATCGATTTCTTGAACAAACCAGACAACCAGAACCAATACTTCGTGTTGGAGTGCGGTGAGATTTTCGATATGAGTGAGATACCACTTCTTGAGCAGAATCTGGCACTCCTTGAGCAGATAAGAAATTTACAACCTGAAGCGGAACAGGCGCTGCAATCCTTGGTGCCACCTCCCGTTGTGCCGCCTAAACCAGTTGGTTTCTTTTCTAAGCTGCTGGGCCGTGCACCCGAATCACAGACGCCAGCGCAAGATCCGATGAAGCCGATCTATGCCCTCGGGCTTGGAAACTGGTCAAACATCCTGTACTTCGACTTTACCAATGCATAACAAGCCCAACGACCGGGCCGTTAAAATGCTACGCTTTTTGCAAACACCCGCTTCTTGCGCCTCTTCGGTATGAACATCACATGGTGCTTGCAGTCCCATCCCGTGGGACTCAGGCTCTGGTACTCTTTCATCGTGAATCTCCTTCTCTTGGCAGAGATCAGAAATTCACGCCGACCGCCGTAAAGGTCAAACCTTGGTGAGTCCCTCGTCACAGTCGGGGGCTTACCTCTATAAGTCAATCTTGGCACCGAACAGGCCAGCGGCGGAAGTGGGAAGTCCCTTTGTAGTCATTCAAGCCGACGCCGCTTCGCGGCGCGGCTTAATTCATTCGTTAACGCCCTATGAAAGTCGATCAGCAAGCCCGAGCAGTACTAGCCGAATCAACCCGGTGGCTCATTGGTGCCCGCATCACCAACTATCAGTTCGACGATTCGGTGCCAGAATCGGACGACCCGGCAGTACGGGAGATCTACAATCAGTTCTTGTGGCTGCTCTACTGCGATCTCCGGGAGCATCGCTTGATAGGCACTGACAAGCTATCGCAAGCGCAAAGAGTCACGGCAGTCCGCTGCGTACTCTTCCTCAAGTCAGGTCTTCCCTACTTATGGCCGCCACTCTCTCGCGGCCAATCAGCACTTCTCACACTCGGCAATTTACTGACTTTTGGCTTGGCTGGACGTATCTACTTCCGCCGCCTCAGCTCTGCCGGCGACATGGACTACTGGCCGTTCTTGTCTCAGTCGCAGTACGCTGCCGCACTCGGTGCGCCCGTGTATTTGTCCGAGGCGGGAGCTAAAAATTAATTCATTCAAGCCGGCGCGACCTCGCGACGCGACTTCATTCATTCGTTAGACGCCCCCAAATGCCACATCGAACCTTCCTTCTAAAATGTACATCCGACACTCGCTTCCAAACTACCTGGCTGCGGGCTATCGTATTATCCGGGAGAGAGAACTCAAGAATTCGATGCCGTTGCGGACATAGCGAGATCTTTATGAGGTCAAGGTGTGGCATCTGACTCCATCCTTAGGCAACAGAACAAATATGTCACTACTGATTCGAGAAGTTTCAACAACAGATGTGCCTATGGAACTGCTACTGCTTTCCGACCCTTCGGAAGACAAGGTTCGCTCCTACCTTCCAAGGTCGAGGTGCTTCATTGCTTCAAGTGGTGGGGTGCTTGTTGGCGCATGTGTGGTCCAGGAACTTGGTGCAGGCGCACATGAGCTGATGAGCATCGCCATACGACCAGCCCATCAGAAATCCGGCTACGGCACAGCGCTCCTAAAATGGGTCATTGACTTCTTTCGTGGATCTGGCGCAAGTCAAATGGAGGTGGGCACCGGTTCGTTTGGCTATCAACTTGAGCTGCCCCACGAATTTCGTCTTCCAGCGTAGTCGTCGTAGGATCGACACAACGAGAGGAAGAACGACGTGAAGCGCATCCCGAAACAGGAATACACGGCTGAGTTCAAGGAGCAGGCCGTCAAGCGAACTGACGAGGTCGGCAGCATCGGCCGTGTTGCCGAGGAACTGGGGTTGGTTGAGCAGACGCTGCGCAACTGGGTCAAGGCGGCGAAGGCGGGCAAGCTGAATCCGGCCGGCGCCAAGCAGATCACTGCCGAGCAGATGGAGCTGTCGCGGTTGCGCGCTCAGGTCGCGCGGCTCGAGATGGAGCTGGAGATCACAAAAAAAGCGGCGGCATATTTCGCGAAGGATCTGCTGTGAAATATGCCTGGATCGAGACGCAGCGCAGATCCTTTCCGTTGCCTGTGCTGTGCGAGGCCTTATCGGTGAGCCAGAGCGGCTTTCGGGCTTGGCGGGGCGGCGGAACGCCGGACCGCAAGCGACTGACCGATGCGCAGGCCCTGGTGCTGATCCGCACGGTTCATCAGGAGGTCCGGCAGGCCTACGGGGCACGACGCATCCACGCCGAGTTGCGTGGGCGTGGCTACCGGATCGGCTTGCCGCGCATCGAGCGATTGATGCGCGAGAACGGCATCCGGGCACGGCACAAGCGGCGCTACAAGGCGACGACCGACTCCAGGCATCGCCTGCCGGTGGCCGACAATGTGCTCGAGCGCCAGTTCGCGCCTGAGGCGCCCAATCGCGTCTGGACAGGCGACATCACCTATATCGCCACCGCCGAGGGTTGGCTGTACCTGGCGGTGGTGATCGACCTGTTCAACCGCGAAGTGATCGGCTGGTCCATCAAACCACGGATGACGACCGACTTGGTGATCGATGCGTTGTCGATGGCATGGTTTCGCCGGCGGCCAGGACCGGGCGTGCTGTTCCACTCCGACCGGGGAAGTCAGTACGCCAGCCAGGCTTACCAGGCCCGCCTGGCCACGTACGCCATGCGCGGATCAATGTCGCGCAAGGGTAACTGCTGGGACAACGCACCGACTGAGAGCTTCTTCAACAGCCTCAAGAATGAGCGGGTGCATGGCGTGAGCTACGCGACCCGAAACGAGGCCATGAGCGATCTGTTCCAATACATCGCCGTGTTCTACAACCGGAGCCGCCGCCACTCCAGCCTGGGATATCTGTCGCCGACCACGTTCTTGCAGAACTGGATCGAGAGACAGAATCAGCAAAAAATGGCAGCATGAGGACGGTCAGTTGGAAGGCGGAAAACGTAGGGCACCTCAACTTGCCTTCTACCAGAGGCATGGTTTCCGGGTTACCGCCATTGACCGTGACTTCTTCGTCAACAACTATCCTGAGCCGATATTCGATGGCGGCATCCAGCTCTTTGACATGTTGCGTCTCACGCTGAAGTATCCCGCCGCTGTTGCCTGACAATTCCCAGGGGACTTCCCGTCAACTGTTTTTTCTGCGGACTGCGGCCGTTGATCATGCATCCATCTTCTTCTCCCGCTGACCACATCCAGGCGTGAGCGGTTCTCGGCTGCCGGCATCACGATGGGCAGGGACAGAACAAACTGGTGTCAGCCGATAGCAACACTTCACTTTATTAAATCCACTATGCCACACCTTACCCTTGAATACACCGACAGCCTTCCTCAGTTCAATGCTGGCGAAACATTAGCCGCGCTCAACAAGTCTCTTGTCGCATCAGGCCATTTCGATGAAATTGATGTCAAGAGCCGTGCCATTCGACTCACCACCTACCTTGTCGGCACGTCCACCGATAGCCACGCATTTATTCATGCCAAGCTCGCTATCTTGAGTGGTCGATCAATTCAAATCAGGCAAGCACTTTCGGAAAGCTTGCTCCACGCGTTGCAGGCAAGCAGTTCAAAGTACACAGATACTCATCTTCAAATTTGCGTCGAAGTTCAAGAGATTGAGCGTGAAACTTACTCCAAGTCGACATCCCCCAATACAGCAAAGGAAGAAACATGACAGCATATGTCATTGGCCACATCACCGTGAAAGATGCGGATAAATGGGCCGAATACCGGAGCCAGGTGCCGGAAACGCTTGCTCCCTGGGGGGCCGAGCTGGTGCTCCGTGGAACACGGATGGCGGTACTGAGTGGGCGGCACAGCCACTCGGATACGGTCGTCATACGCTTTCCGGATTCGGAGTCCGTAGCCAAATGGTACAACTCGGCCGCTTATCAAAAACTCATTCCTTTGCGCACGCAGGCAGCGGACGTCGACCTGATCAGCTATGAGGGAGCGTGATAACTTGCTTGCCAATGTTGTCATGACGCTGTTTGCGCGCTACGACGGCGAGCTGATGAGATCACCTCCCGCAACCGAACCGGGCTCGAAGCGGCTTGGGCCGCTGGATGCGGCGCAGCAGCGTGCGTGGGCGGCCCTCGAATCCTGGCGCCGGGCCGGCGTGGGGGATGGACGGTCGCCTTTCTGGCGTCCTCGGCAGTTGCCCGATGTGCCGGAGCGCTTCAGCCTGGCAGCCATGGTGGGAGGAAACAGCGCTGGCAGATCACATCTGGCCGAAACCTTTGCGCTTCATCTCGACCGCAATGATGAACTCGCCGCGCTGTCTGCCGATTCAAGGCTGAAGGGCTGGTGCCTCAAACTGGCCGTGAAATGGCACGAGCTGTGGTGGTGGCGAAAACGACACCCGCGCCAGCCCTGTGAGGTGCCCTACGTTTTCCGCCTTCCAACTGACCGTCCTCATGCTGCCATTTTTTGCTGATTCTGTCTCTCGATCCAGTTCTGCAAGAACGTGGTCGGCGACAGATATCCCAGGCTGGAGTGGCGGCGGCTCCGGTTGTAGAACACGGCGATGTATTGGAACAGATCGCTCATGGCCTCGTTTCGGGTCGCGTAGCTCACGCCATGCACCCGCTCATTCTTGAGGCTGTTGAAGAAGCTCTCAGTCGGTGCGTTGTCCCAGCAGTTACCCTTGCGCGACATTGATCCGCGCATGGCGTACGTGGCCAGGCGGGCCTGGTAAGCCTGGCTGGCGTACTGACTTCCCCGGTCGGAGTGGAACAGCACGCCCGGTCCTGGCCGCCGGCGAAACCATGCCATCGACAACGCATCGATCACCAAGTCGGTCGTCATCCGTGGTTTGATGGACCAGCCGATCACTTCGCGGTTGAACAGGTCGATCACCACCGCCAGGTACAGCCAACCCTCGGCGGTGGCGATATAGGTGATGTCGCCTGTCCAGACGCGATTGGGCGCCTCAGGCGCGAACTGGCGCTCGAGCACATTGTCGGCCACCGGCAGGCGATGCCTGGAGTCGGTCGTCGCCTTGTAGCGCCGCTTGTGCCGTGCCCGGATGCCGTTCTCGCGCATCAATCGCTCGATGCGCGGCAAGCCGATCCGGTAGCCACGCCCACGCAACTCGGCGTGGATGCGTCGTGCCCCGTAGGCCTGCCGGACCTCCTGATGAACCGTGCGGATCAGCACCAGGGCCTGCGCATCGGTCAGTCGCTTGCGGTCCGGCGTTCCGCCGCCCCGCCAAGCCCGAAAGCCGCTCTGGCTCACCGATAAGGCCTCGCACAGCACAGGCAACGGAAAGGATCTGCGCTGCGTCTCGATCCAGGCATATTTCACAGCAGATCCTTCGCGAAATATGCCGCCGCTTTTTTTGTGATCTCCAGCTCCATCTCGAGCCGCGCGACCTGAGCGCGCAACCGCGACAGCTCCATCTGCTCGGCAGTGATCTGCTTGGCGCCGGCCGGATTCAGCTTGCCCGCCTTCGCCGCCTTGACCCAGTTGCGCAGCGTCTGCTCAACCAACCCCAGTTCCTCGGCAACACGGCCGATGCTGCCGACCTCGTCAGTTCGCTTGACGGCCTGCTCCTTGAACTCAGCCGTGTATTCCTGTTTCGGGATGCGCTTCACGTCGTTCTTCCTCTCGTTGTGTCGATCCTACGACGACTACGCTGGAAGACGAAATTCGTGGGGCAGCTCACTGGGACTGCGGCTATCTGCTGGAACATCCCGCGGCAATGGCCCGGCTGGCACACTTCAGGCCACGCCGGCCCACGCTGATCATCGCCGACGAGTTGCGCGACGGCAGCCTTGAACAGGTATTGCAGGCACTCGGTACAGCGAAAGCGGATTTCCGCCATCCTGTTCGCTTGCTCGTGATCGATGCCGCCTTGCCCGGCATGCTGGAACTGCGTTTCGACACCGATGCCCAACGATGGCATACGCCCGTGCATGATTTGGGCCAGGTGTCGGTGATCGCCCTTTCCGGCACACAGATGGCTGACAATGGCGAACGAAGTCCGCCCCCATAGCAGAACGTCAAGGAGATTGCCATGAAAGGTTCGTGCCTGTGCGGCTCCATCGAAGTCTCGGCGAGCGACCATGCTGAAGTCGGGCTTTGCCATTGCTCCATGTGCAGGCGCTGGTCGGGCGGCCCGATGTTCGCCGTCCACTGTGGAGCCGAGGTGCAGTTCAGCGGCGGCATGCCTTCCACCTATCGTTCATCCGATTGGGCCGAACGCGGCTTTTGCCCCACATGCGGTACGCACTTGTTCTACCATCTGCTGCCGAGCAACGAATACATCCTTCCAGCTGGGCTTTTCCAGGACGCGCAATTCCGGCTCACCAATGAAATCTTCATCGACGAGAAGCCACCGTTCTACGATTTCAGCAACGAAACGCACAAGCTCACCGGCCAGCAGGTATTCGAGCAGTTCATGCCAGATGACAAAGAAAGCTGAAGCAAACTTTGCAAGGCTCTTCCCGACGCACGGCACGCATGGCCATGCACCGTGTCGTTCCGTCTCATCACGCGCGAGATAGCGCAGGTTGCCGTCCGGCTGCGCATCGATGCGCGCCGCCAGCGCTTCCATGCAGGGCGAGAACAGCGCACCACCGATGCCTGTGAGGCAGGCGCCGAGCAGCATCATCGCCGCCGAATCGGCAGCGGCAAGGCACAGATGGCCCGCGATGCGCACCCGGAGCACACCCAGCGTGCAAAATGCTGGCTTGACTCCCTGACGAGACCCAGCGCCTTCGCCGTGACCAGCCTCATCGATTTCACCGATCCCCGCGACAGCAGCGCGCCGCGCCTGCGCCATGCCTTCGGCCAGCCTCGCACGGTGCTGGCCGCACACAGCCTTGACGAGGTGCGTCCGCTGCTCGATGCGGTCGAGGCCGCCGCCCGCGCAGGCGCCTGGGCGCTGGGTTATCTGCGCTACGAAGCCGCACCCGCGTTCGACGCGGCGATGACCGTGCATGCAGCGGACGGACCGCTGGCCTGGTTCGCCATCCACGACACCCCGCTGCCCTGGAACGGGGAACCGGGGGGCGGTGCAGCAGTGGTCGATTGGCACACCCTGCCCACGCGTGCCGCCTTCGATGCTGCCCATGCCCGCATCCAGCGGGCGATCGCCGACGGTGTGCTCTACCAGGTCAACCACACGGCACAGTTGCGTGGACGGCTGGCGGGCGACGACCGTGGCCTGTTCGCCGCGTTGCAGCGGGCACAGCCGGGCGGGTATGCAACACATCTCGACTGCGGCACCAACGACGGTAACGAGGATCGCGTACAGGTGCTGTCCGTCTCGCCCGAACTGTTCTTCGACTGGCGCGGGAACGAGATCCTGACGCGGCCGATGAAAGGCACGGCCCCGCGCGGTACCACACCCGACGAAGATGCCGCGCTGGCCGCTCGGCTGCGCGCCAGCCCCAAGGAGCGCGCCGAGAACGTCATGATCGTGGACCTGCTGCGCAACGACCTCTCGCGCATCGCCGAGCCGCACAGCGTGCGCGTGCCCGCGCTGTTCCACACCGAAGCCCTGCCCACTGTCTGGCAGATGACTTCCGACGTGGTGGCGCGCACCCGCGCCGGCACGCGGCTCGCCGACGTGTTCGCCGCGCTGTTTCCCTGCGGTTCGGTCACCGGCGCCCCCAAGGTGGAAGCCATGCGCATGATCCGCGCCCTCGAAGGCGGGCCGCGCGGCATTTACTGCGGCGCTGTCGGCGTGGTTCGTCCCTACGTTTCGCCCGACGGCCAGCGCGGCATTGCCGCCACCTTCAACGTACCGATCCGCAGCATCGAACTGAAAGGCAGCAATGCCCGCTGCGGCATCGGCAGCGGCATCGTCTGGGGCGCAAGCGCCAAGGACGAATGGGCCGAATGGGCCGCCAAGCGCGCCTTCGTCGAGCGCGCCAGCGCACCGTTCGACCTGCTGGAAACCCTGGGTCTGCACGGCGGCAAGCTGCGCCACCGCGACGAACACCTCGCCCGCATGCGCGCCGCCGCTGCGCACTTCGGCTACCCCTGGGATGAGTCACGCATCGAGGCCTGCCTCGATGATCTCGTCCGCACGCACGGCCAGGGCGCCTGGCGCGTGCGCCTGCTGCTGAATGCGCAGGGCCTGGCCCGCGCCGAAGCAGCCGCCTTCGCTCCCACGCCGGCGCCGGTACTGCTGGCACTGGCCGACCGCCCCTTTCTCCAGGCGCACAGCGAATTCAGCCGCTACAAGACCACCCGCCGCGCGCACTACGCAGCCTTCGCTCCCACAACGGGCTCGGACGTGTTCGACACCGTACTCTACAACGAAGCCGGCGAAATCACCGAATCCACGTTCGGCAACCTCGCCATGCTGATCGATGGCCGCTGGGTCACGCCGCCCCTCGCCTGCGGCCTGCTGCCCGGCATCGGCCGCGCCGTCGCCCTGCGCGAAGGCCGCGTGGTGGAGGCCGTGGTGCGCGTGCAGGATCTACCGCGCGTGCAGGGCTGGGCCTTCATCAACAGCCTGCGCGACTGGTTGGAGGCACGGCTGGCGCCATCCAACTGACGGCTGGCCAGCTCAGAAGTCGATGCCCGCCTGCGCCTTCACGCCCGCCTTGAAGGCGTGCTTGCGGTCGGCGATCTCGCTGACCGTATCGGCCAGCTCCGCCAGTTCCGGCTTGGCGGCACGGCCGGTGACGATGACGGTCTGGCGCGGCGGGCGGGCGCGGATCGCGGCGATCACCTGATCGGTGTCGAGGTAGTTGTACTTGAGCATGTAGGTCAGCTCGTCGAGCAGCACCAGGTCGAGCGCCGGGTCGGCCAGCATGCGGCTGGCCTGCGCCCAGGCTTCGTCGGCGGCGCGCTTGTCGGCGTCCCAGTTCTGCGTGTTCCAGGTGAAGCCGGTGGCCATGGCGTGGTACTGGACGGCAGTGTCCAGCCCCTGCTTCTGCAGGAAGATGACTTCGCCGGTGGCGTGCGTGCCCTTGATGAACTGCACCACGCCGGCGCGCTGGCCGTGGCCGAGCGCGCGATACAGGGTGCCGAAGGCGGAGGTGGTCTTGCCCTTGCCGTTGCCGGTGATCAGGATGACGATGCCGCGCTCCTCCTGCGCGCGCCCGATGGCGGCATCGACGACTTCCTTCTTGCGCTGCATGCGCGCGTTGTGGCTCTGCTTCTTGTCCTCTTCCATCGGTCCGTCCTCCTTGCCATCGCTGTCGGAACCGGATGGGGAAGAATGACGATGGTGCATGCGCGGCAAAGCCGCAAAGGCGGCGTAGGCGAAGCGCAAGCGGGCTGTCAGGCCCGCGCGACCGATCGGCAGTCCGCCCGCACCCCGGGGCATTCACCTGTCTCGTCGAACGGGTCGGTCTTCTGGCTCGCCTTCATCCGGTTGCCGCCGCCTTCCCGAAGCGCAAGGCTTCAGTGGTCGAAATGGCGGCGCCGTCTGGCTTACAGCAGCGGGGGCTGCGCCGGAATGGCGGGAAAAATGGGCGGCACGCCCCCCCCCCCGCTTCACCGGACTTCCTGTTTCGCTCCGCGCGCGAATGCCCGCGAAAGCTCCCGATCGATGCGGGCCGCACTATACGCCCGCAGCGGTGCCGCGGGCAATGCGCGCGCCGGCGATTCAGTTGCCGAGCAGGCTCTCGACCGGGACACCGATGCGCACATTCCCCCAATGGCGGCTGCCGGCCATGATCGGCATGGCGATGTCGCACAGGATCTCGCCGGTATCGCGGAGGTAAGTCTGCAACAGCAGGGGCTCGGTATTGCGCGCGGCACGCAGTTCGGACGGGCTTTCGAACTTGCGGCAGGTACGGTTGCCCACCAGATCCTGCTCGTAGTTGCCGGTCAGCGGCTGGGAGAATTTGGCGTTGTGCGCCGGCAGGTAGCTGTCTGCATTGACCGCAACGGCGAATACGGCGCCCCGGGTCGAGGCCAGGCTGTCATCGAGCAAGGCCTGGCAGCGGCGGGTGAACTCCTCGCCCCATGCCACACGGAATTTGGGCGGATTGGTGCCGGGGATGGGCTGGTAGCGCCAGTCGAAGATGTCGATGCGGCTGGCGGCCATCTGCTGGAGCTGCTCCTGCACCTCGTCGCGGAAGCGGCGCGTCTGTTCGACGATCCGGTCGAAGGCCCCGCGCCCGGTCTTGAAGCGCGACACCAGTTCCTGCACGCCTTCGGTCGCCTTGGCAAGCTGTTCCGTACCCTGCTCGCTCTCATCCATCTGCCCGGCGACGGTGTGCGACAGGGCATTGATGGCGCTGACCTTCTCATGCACGCTGACGTTGGTGTCCGCCAGCGAGCCCATCGCCGCGGCGATCTGCTCGAGCTGCCTTCCGGTCGTCTCGAACTCGCCCACCATGTAACCGAACTGGGTCGCCGAGCGGTCGACGACTTCGCGCGTCTGCAGCACGTCGGCATTGATCACTTCGTTCTCGTTGCGCGTCTCCGACACCAGTTCGAGCATGCCGTTGATGTTGCCGACGATCTCGGCGGTCGCGTTGTTCACCCGCTCGGCCAGCTTGCGCACCTCGTCGGCGACCACGGCGAAGCCGCGCCCGGCCTCGCCCGCCCGCGCGGCCTCGATTGCCGCATTGAGCGCCAGCAGATTGGTCTGGTCGGCAATCTCGCGGATCAGCACGGCGATCTGCTTCACGCTCTCGGAGCGCTGCGACAGGTCGTCCACGGTGTGGTTGAACGCGGTCACCTTGTCGCTGACGGAATTGATCTTGCCGGCGATGTCCTGCATCTCGTGCAGCGAACCGCGTGCGATGCGCAGATTCTCGGCGGTGGACTCGGCGATCTGCCGTGCGCTCTGCGACACCTGCTCGATGGCGGCGGTGGATGCACTGCTGGCGTCGAACACCGCCGTGGTCATCTGCCCCTGCTCCCGCGCGTGCCTGGCAGCAGCCTCGACGCGCAGCTTGACCTGCACCGCCTCGCGCGCGATGCCGACGCTGGTGGTGCGCACTTCGCCGATGATGTGGCGCATCTTCTCGGCGAAGTGGTTGTAGCTGCTGGCGAGCTCGCGGAACTCGTCATGGGTGATGAGCGGGAGGTCGCGCGAGAAGTCGCCTTCGCCGCGGCCGATCTCCTCGAAGATGCCGATCATGCCGCGGATCGGGCGCACGATCAGGTGGCGCAGGTAGGCGATCTGGCCGAGGATGCAGGCCAGCGACACGGCGCTGATGATGATCATCACCCATTGCCCGACGCCGAGCGCACCCAGGATGCGCGCCGCAAACTCCGGCGCGATGCCGCCTTCGGCCAGCGCGCGGTCGATCTCCGAAGTCTGCCAGGCCTGCACGGCCAGATAGCCCAGGTTGAAGAAGAACAGCAGCAGGAAGCTGCACAGCTTCTTGG
Source organism: Thauera butanivorans (assembly GCF_048398245.1). NCBI lineage: Bacteria > Pseudomonadati > Pseudomonadota > Betaproteobacteria > Rhodocyclales > Zoogloeaceae > Thauera > Thauera butanivorans. The sequence goes on along the minus strand of NZ_CP183038.1, from coordinate 1,952,347 downwards.
TCAGCGTGTTCCAGAAGGTCTTCTCGACAGTCTCGTACAGCTGTCTCAACGTGCTCATTTGGTGTGGTTCCCGAGCTAGAAATCCGTATTCATCAACTGCTTCCGCCCCCTCTATCGGCTCCGGCCGCCTGCACTTGAGAACAGACTTCGGTGCAGAGCGCAGTAGTTTTTGGCGGAATATTCCCTACATCGGGGAGCGAAACAAGGACATAAATCTCGTTTTTGGCAAATAAAGCAGCCGACGACGTGCGAGCGCCGCGTCACTGTCCGCCATTCCGGCCGCTCTTTCGCCGTTCCCCACCCCTTCCGGCCGCAGCCTCGCAATTGCCCTGCCTGCGCCGGCCTGCGACAATCACGCCTTTGTCGCCGGCGCCATGCCGGCGCCCACGCATCCTCATCTCCCGAACCGAAAACATGTCCGATCAGACGAATACCCCGCCGCAGGACGAAAACCACCTGATCGCCGAGCGCCGCGACAAGCTCGCCGCCTGGCGCAGCAGCGGCCGCGCCTTCCCCAACGACTTCTCGCGCGAGAACACCGCCGGCAAGCTCGCCGAGCTATACGGCGACAAGGAAGCCGAGGAACTGGAAGCACTGCCGGTCGAAGTCAAGGTGGCCGGCCGCATCATGCTCAAGCGGGTGATGGGCAAGGCGAGCTTCGTCACCATCCAGGACCTGTCGGGCCGCATCCAGCTCTACGTGCAGCGCGACGGCGTCGGCGAGGACGTCTACGCCCAGTTCAAGACCTGGGACATCGGCGACATCGTCGGCTGCGTCGGCACCGTGTTCAAGACCAAGACCGGCGAGCTGTCGGTCAAGGCCGACGAGATCCGCCTGCTGACCAAGAGCCTGCGCCCGCTGCCGGACAAGTTCCACGGCCTCACCGACGTCGAGCAGAAGTACCGCCAGCGCTACGTCGACCTGATCGTCAGCGAGCAGTCGCGCTTCACCTTCGCCGCGCGCAGCCGCATCGTGCAGTCGATCCGCAACTACATGACCGGCCACGGCTTCCTCGAAGTCGAAACGCCGATGATGCACCCCATTCCCGGCGGCGCCACGGCCAAGCCCTTCGTCACCCACCACAACGCGCTCGACATGGAACTGTTCCTGCGCATCGCGCCCGAGCTCTACCTGAAGCGCCTGGTGGTGGGCGGCTTCGAGAAGGTGTTCGAGGTCAACCGCAACTTCCGCAACGAAGGCCTCAGCCCGCGCCACAACCCCGAATTCACGATGATGGAGTTCTACGAGGCGTACGCGAACTACCGCACGCTGATGGACTTCACCGAAGGCCTGATCCGCCAGGCCGCACGCGAGGCACTGGGCGCCGAGAGCTTCGTCTACCAGGGACGCGAGCTGGACCTGTCCAAGCCCTTCCACCGCCTGACCATCGTCCAGGCCATCCGCAAGTACCACCCGGAATTCACCGAAGCACAGTTGGCCGACGCCGAATGGGTCAGACAGCAGATCGTCGCCTTCGGCGAGAAGGTCAAGCCGGGCGGCCTCGGCAGCCTGCAGTTGCAGCTGTTCGAAGCCTGCGCCGAAAGCCAGTTGTGGGAGCCGACCTTCATCATCGACTACCCGGTCGAAGTCTCGCCGCTGGCCCGCGCCTCGGACAGCGACCCCGAGATCACCGAGCGCTTCGAGCTCTTCATCGTCGGCCGCGAGATCGCCAACGGCTTCTCCGAGCTGAACGACCCCGAAGACCAGGCCGCGCGCTTCCGCGCCCAGGTCGAAGCCAAGGAGGCCGGCGACGAGGAAGCCATGTACTTCGACGCCGACTACATCCGCGCGCTCGAATACGGCCTGCCGCCGACCGGCGGCTGCGGCATCGGCATCGACCGCCTGGTGATGCTGCTGACCGACTCGCCGTCGATCCGCGACGTCATCCTGTTCCCGCAGATGCGGCCCGAGTGATATTCGAGACGGTTCGCTTCGGTTCGGATGAAATCACCAAACCCGCGCAGCCACTGGCTTTGCGGGTTTTTTGTTGTTCGGCACAGTTCGGCAAAGTTCGTCCCCGGCCGCGTCAATCTGGGGGTATATTTGGGGGTATCTACAGCGTCATAAATCGCGGGAACACGACTGCCCATGCCACTGACAAACGTCGTCATCACCAAAGCCAAGCCCAGCGATCAGGGCAAGAACATCAAGCTCGCCGACGGTGGCGGGCTCTACCTCCTGATCACACCCAAGGGCGCCCGGTACTGGCGGCTGAAGTACCGCTTCGCCGGCAAGGAAAAGCTGCTCGCCCTCGGTGTCTTCCCGGAAATCTCGCTGAAGGACGCCCGCGCCCGGCGCGACGCCGCCCGGCGGTTGCTCGATGAAGGAATAGACCCCTCGGAGAAGCGGCGATCAGACCGGGTGGCCGCCCGTGTCGCTGCCGAGTCGAGCTTCAAGGCCATCGCGCTCGAATGGCACCAGGCGCGCGCCGCCGAGTGGGCGCCACGCCATGCGGCGAGCGTGCTGCGGACCTTGGAGATCTACCTGTTCCCCGATCTCGGCACGCGGCCGATTGCAGAGATCGAACCGATGGCGCTGCTCGACGTGCTCCGCAAGGTCGAGCGTGCCGGCAAGCTCGACACGGCCAAGCGCCTGCGAGAACGCGCCGAAGCAATCTTTCGGCTGGCTGTCGCTACCGGCCGGGCCCGCCACAACCCCGCAGCGGAGTTGACCGACGCCCTGAAGGTGAAGATCTCGAAGCCCCGCCCAGCCCTCCGCCTGGACGAACTACCGGCTTTTCTGGTGGCGCTCCGCGATAACCGCTCGCTCACACCACACACCCGAGCGTTGTTTCTCGTTGTCATCACCTGCTTCACACGGATCGGCGAGACGGTTCGCGCCGAGTGGGATCACGTCGACCTGCAGAACGGAATCTGGACCATCCCCGCGCAGAACCGGAAGATCAAGACCACCCTGAAGCACATCACGCCGCCTCATGTCGTTCCGCTGCCGGCGCAGGTGCTGGACGCCCTGTTGCAGCTACAGGCCCACCCGCAGGCCGGTTCCTACGTCTTCCCCAACCATCACAAACCTCGTTCGCACATGAGTGAAGCAACGCTGCTCAAGGCGCTGGAGCGGATGGGCTACGGCGGCAAGAACACCGAGCACGGCAATGTGGTGACGCACGGCTTTCGCGCAACGGCCTCAACCATCCTCAACGAGGCCGGCTTCAATCCGGATGCGGTGGAGCGCCAGCTCTCGCACCGCGAGCCCAACCAGGTGCGTGCGGCCTACAACCGCGCCGCCTACCTGGAAGAACGGCGCCGGATGCTCCAGTGCTGGGCAGACTACCTGGACATGCTCACAGCCGAAGCCCGCGTACTGCCACTGATTACGGAAACCAACGATTCACGGAGCCCATATGGCGCATGACATAGAGAAGCTTTTCCAGTCCATTCAGGAAGAGCGTGATGGTCGGCTTGACCCCAGGGAGATCATAAATGACGCCCTGAAGATGCGGGATTTGATCCAGCGGGAGCGCGACGCACGCTTAGTGCAGGCACCTATGGCTCAAGGGCGTATGTTCAACGGGCCGACCTACGCAAAGCTTGAGGCTGCGCTAATAGCTTTCCCGGGGAAGTACGGGAACAGTAAGCCAAAGCTCGACGCCGATGTGCGTCCGTGGCTTCAGCAGGAGTTCGAGTGCTCTGCTCGCGAAGCTTCTGTCTTTGGGGCAATCCTTGCCGAGCACTTCAGCCTAGACAGGCGATCAAGATAACCAAGCAGCACATATTTTCCCATCAGGTAAAGCGCCGCTGCCCGACAGGTAACCCCAAGAACCTGTTATCCAATACCTTTTGCCTGACGGGTTATTCGGAAAACATGATTCGCCATGCCGCGCCACCCCGGCGCACTCCATATCAACGGAGATCACCGCATGGCATCACACCCCTTCCCTACTGCTCTCGCAGAGTTCGACACCCTTCCCGATAGCGCTCACGTCGACGTCAAGGTCGTGGCCACCCTGCTCGGCCGCTCCATTTCTTCCATCTGGCGCGATGTACGTGCCGGCGGCCTCATCGCTCCCGTCAAGGTTGGGCCGATGTCTCCGCGCTGGAATGTGGGTGCGATCCGCCGCCACCTCTCCGACTTGAACACTCAAGCATGAGCACGGGCGGAGATCGTGAAGAATCCACATTCCGGCGTAGTCCGTCCCAGTTCGCGGAACCGGCCCCAACAGCAACAAACCTCCCATAACCGCACCATTTCCAGGCAGCAAGCGGATCGGCCAAGCCCCCCGAGGCTTGAATCATTCCGCATCGCACGCAAAGCCCACGGCCGCTTTCTCAGCCCTTGGCGGCCATGGACTCGATCCTGGACTGCGGCGCGTCATTTTCCGCTATTTGAAAAGCGCGCAGGCGTGGCGGGGGGTGCGCGCGCCGGGTGTCGGGACGGGGGGCTGGGCTGGCGCACCATGATGGTGCTCGATGGTCGGGGGGGCGACAGGCAGGCGCGCGCGGCCTTCTTCACCTGGCCCGTTTCGCCACGACTCGATGGCTTCAGGCCCCTATTTTCTCGCCTGTCGTCTTCGTCGTGCTGTGAGGTGCTTCCTCACAGCACCCCGGAATGCCGCCCCTTTCGGCGCCTCTTTACCATGGGCTTGCCGGTTCGCATACAGCGGGCCGGTACGAACCGAAAAGGAGAAACCCCCGATGCCCGAGAGCCTTGATAAAACCATTCCTCCGGGATGCGGCACCGCCCGCCGCCAGAAGCAGGCGCCGCGGGAGCGGTTCATTCGCGTCGGAGAGGTGTCGGCCATGATCGGGCTTGGCAAAACCACCATTTATAAATACGTCTCCGAGAGGCGCTTCCCCACGCCGGTGGCGCTGGGGGGTAATCGGGTGGCTTGGCTGGAGTCTGAAGTTCTGAACTGGATGTGTGAGCGTGTCGGCGCACGAAAGGCCTGAACGACAACCCCTGCGGCTTCTCCTTCTCGTATTTCACATTCACCAGGATCAATCATGAATCGCGACATCACCATCCAACTGGACACCCCGCTGCAGCGTGGAAATCAGACCCTCACCGAGATCACCCTGCGCAAGCCCAATGCGGGCGAACTTATCGGCATCTCACTTGCTGCGATGCTGCAAATCGATGTTGAAACGCAAGCGACCCTCCTCCCGCGCATCAGCACGCCGACGCTTACACGGCCCGATGTGCTCCGCATGGATCCGGCCGATCTCCTGCAGCTCGGGCTGGTCGTAGCCGCCTTCCTTACGCCGAAGCCTCGCGACGCCGCCGCACCTGCCCCCGCGCAGGCTGAAACCACCTCCTGACAACGCATGCCGGCTACGCACTGACGCCGCCGGCCAACCGGGAGTATCCGCACTGTGAGCAACAGGGAATTGCGGCTTGAAGTCATCCTCAAGGCGATCGACCGGGCCTCCGGGCCACTGAAGAATATCGTCGGCAGCAGTTCCGCCGCGGCGCGGGCAGCTAAGGCCGCCTCCGATGAATTGCGGAATCTGCAGCGCCAGCAGCGCGACATCGGGACGTTCAAAGAACTGCAAAGCGGCTTGCAGGGCACGTCCGAACGCCTGAACGCCGCGCAGCAACACCTGCGGGAAATGAAAGCGAAGCTTCGAGCCGGAGGCGGCGACGCCGACAAGTTCCGGCGGGACTTCACGAAGGCAAATGAAGCAGTGCGCGACCTGACCCAGCGGCTGCAGGATCAGCGCAAGGCGCTCGCCCCTCATGCACAGAAGCTGCGCGAAGCCGGTGTCAACATCGCCAGGCTTGGCGCGTACGAATCCGAACTGAAGGACAAGACGGCCGCCGCGACCGATGCCCTTCAACGGCAGCGCAAAACCCTCGAAGCAGTCGGCGTCGCCAGCAGCCGCTACGCCAAGGCCATGGCCGCCCGCGATGCGATGGCAGGCACCGGGCTGCGCCTTGGCGCCACCGGCGCGGCCATCGGCGGCGCGATGTCGGTCCCGATCCGTGCCTACTCCGAGGCCGAAGACGCCGCGACGCAATTGCGCGTTGCGATGATGAAGACCGGTGGCCAGGTCGCCGCCGAGTACATGCGCATCAATGAACTGGCGATACAGTTGGGCGACAAGCTGCCCGGCACCACGGCCGACTTCCAGAACATGATGACGATGCTCATCCGTCAAGGCATGGCGCCGAAGGCCATTCTTGGCGGCCTTGGCGAAGCAACCGCCTATCTTGGCGTGCAGCTCAAAATGTCCTCTGAAGAGGCCGCCGAGTTTGCTTCGAAGTTGCAGGACGCCACGCGCACGGCCGAGGGCGACATGATGGCGCTGATGGATGTCATCCAGCGATCCTTCTACGTCGGCGTCGACAAGGGCAACATGCTCAACGCCTTCGCCAAGCTGGCGCCGGCCCTGGACACCATCCGGATGAAAGGGCTTGCCGGCGCGAAGGCACTCGCCCCGATCGTCGCGATGGCCGACCAGTCCGGCATGCGGGGCGAGGCATCCGGGAACGCGCTGCGGAAGGTTCTTCAACGCAGCATGAGCACCGAATATCTGAAGATCCTGACCGACGGTCTGAAACTGTCCAAGGGGATCGATCTCAAGCTCGACTTCACGGACGGAAAGGGAGAATTCGGCGGGCTGGACCAGATGTTCCAGCAGTTGGGACAACTCAAGAGCCTGAACACCGAAAACCGCCTTGCGCTCATCAAGGACATCTACGGCGATGACGCCGAGGTGACCCAGATCGTCTCCCTGCTGATCGAGAAGGGAAAGAGCGGCTACGAGGAAATGCTGCAGAAGATGGCCGACCAGGCGGCCATCCAGGACCGTGTCAACGCCCAGCTCGGCACCCTGAAAAATCTGTGGGAGGCGGCAACCGGCACCTTCAGTAATTTCATGGTCGCTGTCGGCGAATCCATCGCCCCCGAACTCAAAGCGCTCACCACGTGGCTGGGAGACGTGGCGAGTGCGGCCCGACAGTTCGCCGTCGAACACCCGGCACTGACCAGCGGCATCATGAAGACGGTCGGTGCGATCGGCCTGCTCACTGCCGGCCTTGGTGCTGCTCTGCTCGGGCTGGCCGCAATCGCCGGCCCCTTCGCCCTGGTGCGCTACAGCTTCGCCGTGGCGAACATCATGAGCGGCGGCCTGGCCGCCAAGCTGCTGGCGCTCGCAAGAACCGCCCTTCCGGCAATCGGAAGCGGGCTGCTCTGGCTGGGCCGGCTGTTCCTCGCCAATCCCATCGGGCTCGCCGTCACCGCCATCGGCGGCGCCGTCTATCTCATCTATCGCTACTGGACCCCGATCACTGCATGGTTCGCTTCGAAGTGGGCGTCCGTCAAGGCGGCATTCAGCGGCGGCATCGCCGACATCAGCGCGCTGATCATCAACTGGAGCCCGCTCGGGCTGTTCTGGCGCGCCTTCGCCGGCGTGCTGAACTGGTTCGGCACTGAGCTGCCCGCGACCTTCACCGGCTTTGGCGGCATGCTGATCGACGGGCTGACCGAGGGCATCAGGTCGAAATGGAACGCCGTGCAAGCCGCCGTGAAAGACATCGGCGCCAACCTCACCGGCTGGTTCCGCAGCGATCAGGAAATCCGCTCGCCAAGCCGCGTCTGGGCCGAGCTGGGGGCTCACACGATGGCCGGTCTCGCGCAGGGCATCCTGCAGGCGCAGGGCCGTCCGCTGTCCGCGATCACGCAAACAGCCGCCCGCCTGACCGCGGCCGGCTCCATCGGCCTGGCCAGTGCCGGCGTGGCCTTCGCCTCGCCCGCAGAAATGGGCATCAGCTTCGACAACCGCCCACCCGTCTCCACAAGGGCCAGCGGCACGGCCGCGCCGATGCACGTCAACTACACCATCAACATCAACGCAAGTGCAGGAACGGACGAAAGAGCCCTGCGCGCGCTGTTCCGCGATGAACTCGAACGCCACAAACGGGAGCTGGAGGCCCGCGCCCGCTCACGCCTGGCGGACGATGATTGACAACCGCCCCGACTCGCCCCCCCCACCATCCATCCATTCAGTTCATTGGAAATCCCCGATGCTCAAAACGCCAGAACACCAAGCCAAGATCGATGAAATCGTTACTCGACTGCAAACGGAATATGCCGAATTCGATCAACAGCGCAAATTGCTGACGAACCTGGAAGAGAACCGCGGCTCTCTTCGCGCCGCATCCGCTGCCGCCGAAGAAGAGGCCCGGCAGCATCGCGACGAATTACGGGATCTATTGCGCGAGACGGCCGGCAAACCCAACCGCAAGATGCAGCAGAAGGCAGCCGAACAACGCGGGGCGATCGAACTGAGCGAAGACTATGCATTGATCGCCGCAGAGACCGATGCTGACATCAAACGCACCCTCATCCAGATGAGCGGCCCTGCACAAAGAGTGGTCGAACTCCGGAAAATCCTTTTGGAAACGTTCGCTCAATGCCTTCTTGTTGAGGTCATCGAAGAAATCTTTACTCGCTTGAAGGTGGTTTTCGACATCCGGCTGAAGCTTGAGAATGCCGACCCCTTCAATCACCGTGTGCTTGCTTACCAGGGTGATGAGAAAGAGATGGTGAAATCCGATCTGCTCGATACCGTTTCATCCATGATCGGATTTACCGACCCACCCGCTGAACTTCCGGACGATCTCGACGCGGTTCTGAAGGCAACAAGCCTCGGCAGCTTCAAACCACTCTCACCGGGTCAACGAATGAAGCTCATCCGCGAATTGGATTCTTCTCCCATCACCATGGAAAAAGCATGAACACACTCACCGTCCACTGCCCCTCATGTGGCAGCCCATCGCACCTCTCGGAAACCAATGCCGATCCCCAAGGCACGATCAGCGCCGCCTTCAAGTGCTCGAATACCGCCTGCCGCGGCGAGTTCGGCGGCGTCCTCACGCTGACGCGCGGATTGCCGCCGGGGCTTCTGCGCTTCTCCAGCGGCGCCGGTCGGCAGGACGCGTATTTGACCGACTGCTGATCTCATCACATAGGGGGCAACATGTGCGAACGCTGGTACGGCATCGACCTGGACGCGCCCCGGTTCCTCTCTCTCGAGGATTACCAGGGGCATTTGAACAACATCGCCAATGGAGATAGGGGACGCATGATCTTCAGATGCCCGCACTGCGGCAGCGTTTCACGCATGCGCACCAGTGAAACGCTTTCTCCACTGCTGAAGGAGGCCTATTACCGGTGCGACAACCTGGTATGCGGGCACTCATTCAAGGTGATGGTGGAAGCCGTTCAAACCATATCGCCATCATCGCGCCCGATTCCCGAAATAGCCGCCATTCTGGAAAGGAAACCCGCCTCTGAGCCCCCACCGAGTCAGGAGACACGGGAAAGGATGGCCCGGCTGGAGCGCCAGGCACGGGAGATGGAACGCCAAGAACGAGTGAAAAAGATTCAGTATCGCATGAACAGCCGAGACGCCCCCTAGCGCACTCCCAGCCCCAGAAAAAGAACAGGCGCCCGAAGGCGCCCGACAAAATAGAATAGCTGCATCACCAGCCAATCATGACGAATCGTAGAACTCAGCCTGCCATGGGGCAAGTTGCGGGGGAATGTCATTCCTCTGCCAACAGCGCCGGCCGGCACCGATCAGACGTGCGCCGGCCCCACGTGCAACTCCATTCCGAGCGCACGCACCACCTTCAGCACGGTGCCGAACTCCGGATTCCCTTTACCGGAAAGCGCCTTGTAAAGGCTCTCCCGGCTCAGCCCGGCGTCACGGGCCACCTGGCTCATTCCCCTGGCGCGCGCGATGTCGCCCAGGGCACGCGCAATGCCGGCCACGTCATCGGGCGCCTCGCTCAGCCACGCATCGAGGTAGGCCGCGCAGTCTTCCGGCGTCTTCAGGTAGTCGGCCACGTCGTAGGCTTCGATGCCGAGCGCATCGCGGGCTTCAGGGCTGATCTGCTTGTTCATGGCTTACTCCAGTTGCTGCGCCATCTCCAGCGCCGCCTTGATGTCATCGGTCTGGGTGCTCTTGTCGCCGCCCAGCAGCAGGAGCACCACCACCTTGCCGACGTGGGTGTAATACACCCGGTAGCCTGGGCCCACGTCGATCTTCAGCTCGACCACGCCGCCCGTCAGCACGCGGTGCTGCCCCGGATTGCCGTGCGCCAGCCGATCGACCCGCATGGCGATGCGAGCGCGCGCCCCACGATCCTTGAGCTTGTCGAACCAGGCCGCGTAACGGGCCGTGCGTTTGATCTGATACTCCATGCGCCCATTGTAGCCCATGGAATACATTTTCGCTTGCCAATCGGCAGCATTTCAGCCTATGCTCCACCCGTCACCGAAACAGAGGTGAACGGGTTTGGAAGCCCGAACAACTCAGGCGGACGTTCCGCCGCCCTGGCGGATTTTTTTCGTCCGACACGCATTGCTACGCCTGATCAATGGCGGGCCGTGCGGGGGAGCCGCAAGGCTCGCCGGTTCCTGAGTTCCGGTCTTCCAACCCCGCACGCGCCTGCCCCCCGTTTGGAAGCGGGGCGCGGGGTTCATACCGCAAACTCAGGAGTAGCAGCCATGCGCATTGCCGCATCGGGCACGCGCGATCACGCGCCCCTCTCGCCCACCCTCACCCGCATTCAATCCCGTCTGAAGGTCCTCGGGGCCTTCTATCAATCGCTGTACGACGACTCGCAAGCCGAGTTCGACAAGGCGGCCAACGCCCGCGACACCTACAGCCGTGGCATGTACCGGGGCCGTGCCGACCTGGCGTTCATGATCCTCGACGACCTTGCCGGCCTGGTCTCCTTGAGCGCCGTAATCGAGCATTCCGAGTCCGAAAGAGGTGAAGCATGAATACCGCCATCCGCTTCATCCTCTACCGCACCTTGCGCCGCGTTGCCCGTCCGGTGCTCGCCTACCGTCTGAGCTTCGGCAGGAGGGCCTGAGCATGGCCGCCGAAACCCGTCTTTCCACGCCGCAAGGCGTGATCGTTGCCGAACGGATCATCAACGGCGTGCCGATCAACCCTCACCTGCCCGAGGGCTTCGACGCCACCGCCAACGAAGACCGCCCGCCCTCGCATGCCAAGTTCTGGCACCGCCCCTACGTCCTCACCTGCACGGTTCAAGAGCGCGATGCCTTCTACGCCGGCCTCACCGACGAAGACGCCGAAGCGGCCCGGGCGTACTGGGCCAAAACCCTGAAGCAATGGATGGCCGTATGGCCTTCCGGCACCTGCTATGTCGTCCGCTGCCTCGACGGCAGCGCCTGGAACCGTTCGAGCAGTTGGGGCTGCTTCGCCACGCTCGAAGAAGCGATCGAAGAAGCGCTTGTCATTGCGAGGGGTGAATGATGAGCACCGAAACCCATCCGGCCGTACTGCTGAAGGTAGTGCTTGCCGCACTGGAAGACACTTACGTCGACCTGGACGAGCAGATCGCAGTGCTGAAGAGCGTCCGCACCGCGGCCTTCCTCGATCGCCGCACGGCCCGCACAGACAGTCTCGACCGTTTGCTTGATGCCGCAGTGGCCTGGCGGCAGCAATACGCCCTCATGGCGCTGGCAACCGCCGAGCTGATCGATCACCTCAACGCTACGCCGATCTGGTCCTCGTCCAACCCTCCGGAGGGTACGTAAATGCCTCGCAACGCCATGCACCCCGAAAGCAAGGTGGAGTTCCTCAAGTGCGCGATGCACGGCAGCGCGCACGACCTGCTCACAATGGCCGCGCTGCTGCAGTTCATCAAAGAGATGGCGCAGCGGTTCCCCAACTCCGTTCCGGACGCCAGCATCGACGAACTCAAAAGCGCCCTCTTCGCCATGCGCGAACACCAGTTCCACTTTCAGAACACCCTTGCCTCACTGCTCGCACAGACCCTCACCAGCCAGCACGGGGCAGCGGAAAACAACGTCATGCGCATGTTCCTTGACTTTCTGCAGACCCAGCCGCTCAACACCAATGACGAACCGGAGACAGCCCAATGAGCCAGAACACCGCAAGAACGAACGGCCTCCGTGTCGCGCGCGACTTCGATCACCGCACCTCGATCATCAACCCGCACCGGAAGAATCACAGCCGCCTTGTCCAGACCACAACAGCCCTGGAAGCCCTGTCCGTGATGCTGATGGAACTCGAAGACCAGCAGATACGGGCTGACTACGTGGCATGCCTGATCGAACCCCATATCGAGCGGCTGAAAGAGGTTGGGAACGAGCTTGGCAAGCACCTCCCCGACCTCCGGCATGCCGACGGCGCAACCACATCTGGAGAGGTGGCGTAATGCGGAGCCAATCCATGAAGTCACTTCACCCCGCCGACCGCCAGCGCCGCCGGCCGCAGTCGGCCGCGGAGAAGCTGGCGCAGGCGACTGCTCGCCGCTTCCCCCACGACACGGCACTAGGCCGGCACGAAAGCGCCTACCGCGGCGGGCGCGAACTGGCGACCTGGCTGCTGCAAGCCGTCGTCGACATGAACAACGATGACGCCCCGTGGAATCCGGAGCGCGGGCCGGACCCGAGCTGGTCATACGCCCGCGGCGTGGCCGACGTACTGCTGCCCATGTTCGAGTACACGACCCGCTTGATGGGCACGAAGGCCGGCAAGCAGTTCGCCAAGGCCCTGCGGCTGGGCCTGCTCGACGACTTGCGCTACCACGCCGCTGCCGCGCTCGAACATGCCCAGCAGCCTTACCGGTTCGAGCCCTACTCGGAGGACTGGTGATGACGGCCGCACTGCCGAAGGCCGCCAGCGCTGACCTGTTCGAGCGGGTGAAGGATGCGGTAGATCTGCACGACCTGGCCGGACGCCTCGGACTGGAACGCGAGGGCGGCAAGGGCAACTACCGCAGCCCGCACCATCCGGACAAGAACCCCTCCCTGTCGATCTTTCAGAAGAATGGGCAATGGGGCTGGAAGGACCACTCCACCGGTGAGGCCGGCAGTTGCATCGACCTGGTGATGTACGTCCGGCCCGAGGTGGGCCCCGCCGGAGAAGCCGCCCGGCAGCTCGCCGAGTGGTACGGAATTGCAGCTCTCCAGAAACCGGCCACCAAGCCCCAGCAGCGCAGCATCCCGGAGTTCATCGCCGATCGCGCACTCGCCGAGCCGGAACCGGCCGTGGCCTACCTCGCCAGCCGCAGGATTGACGAGGCTGTGGTGCGCGCGGCGATCCGGCAGCGCACCGTCGGCTGGAACACCTGGACCAACGACAAGGCACCCCCCGGCGAATTTGGCCACGGCGGACCGGCCGCCGTGTTCGTGGTCCGCTCCCTGGCCGACCGCGCCATCGTGGCCGTCGATATGCGCTATGCCGATCCGGCGCTCAATGGCAACGTGAAGACGCAGTGCCAAGGGCAGAAGGATGGCCATCCCTGGACGAGCGATCTGCAGCGCCTGGCGAAGGCGCACACCGTGTACGTGGTCGAGAGCCCGATCAACGCCCTGTCGATCGAGTGCTGCCCTCTGCCCGCCGGCACCGCCGTGCTGGCGCTGCGTGGCACCGGCAACGCCGACAAGATCGACATCGCCTTCCTCAAGGGCAAGCGGGTGATCATCGCGCTCGACCACGCCGATCCGGTGAACGAACGTACCAACCGGCGCCCTGGCCTCGATGCCGCGTGGCGGCTGCTCGACCGGCTGACCTCGGCCGACATCGCCGCAAGGCTGGTCGATATGCAGGACTGGGAAGAGGGCGAGGACATCAACGACGTGCTGCAGGCACAAGGCCCCGAAGAACTCTGGCGCCGCCTGCGCAAGCTCGACCACTGGCTGATCCCCGGCATGCCCGGCGGTGGCGAACCGGGCTCGCTGGCTGGCCGGCGGCGGGTTTTCCTGCCCGAGCAAGACTTCAAGGTGTACTGGCGCTTTCGCACCCTCGACGACTTCACCCAATACGTGGTCGACTTCAAGGAAGACGACGATGGCAAGCGCCGGGAAACACTCGGGGATGTCTGCTCATTTCGGGTGGCCAGCTTGTCGCGCCTGCGGATTCAGGGGCACATCGCCACCATCAACGGATCGGCCGACACCCAGCCGGAAACCGTCTTCGCCATCAGCGCCCAGGTGCCGCGCCACGGCCCCACCCTCGTGCGGCACGTGCTGGCCGACAAAACGCTATACCGCCTGGAGGAGCACCGCGATGTGTTCGGCGCCATCTACAAGCCGCAGCAGTATCACCGCATGCTGAACATGCTGGAGCGCACCGCGGACATCGGCGCCCGCGAGGCCGTCAACTTCGTCGGCCTGGCCTGGCGCGGCGGCGCGTTGGCCGCGCTGGAAGGGCGCGACTGCTACTTCCAAGAGCCGGTCAAGCAGTGTCTCTACCACAACATGGTTTTCCCACGCGGAACGGCGCAGGACGCGCAGGCGGTGATCGACGCCTATCAGGCGACCTTCAAGCAGAGCGCAGCGCTGATCCCGCTGGTGTGGGCGCTCGGGGCGCACCTGAAGTGCGTCATCGGCTTCTATCCGCACTTCCAGATGGAGGCCAACAAGGGCGCCGGCAAATCGCTGCTGACGGAGGCCATGCAGACCACGCTCGGCTTCCAGATGCTTTCTGGCCAGATGCTGAAGACGGATCACCGCCGGCGGGCCTCGGTGAGCTACACCAGTCACCCGGTCGGCTGGGACGAACTCAGCAAACAGCCGCAGGCCGTGCTGTCGGAGGCTGACGCACTACTGCAGAGCACCTACCGTTTCGAGTTCACCCGTGTCGGCTCCAGCCTCACGCCCTACCTGATGTGCGCTCCTGTGCTTCTGGCCGGCGAAGAAGTCGACTTCACCTCGCTGCAGTCGAAAATATGCATCACCACCCTGACGGTGGAGAAGCAAGGCACGAAGCTGCCCCTCGATCTGCCGCAGTTCCCCGTCTGGCAGTGGCTGCAGTTCCTGGAGAAGATCGAGCCGGCGCGCATCCGCCAGATGCACACCCAGCGTATCGACGACTGCAAGGAACAGAGCCAGACCGACCCAAAGGACCCCACCGCCAGCCGGACGATTGAGAACTACGCCGCCATCCTCACGGCGTGGGATCTGCTCTGCGAGTTCGCCGGGATCAAGATCGGCCACGGCAGCTTCGTGGGCGACCTGGTGGGCGAGATGAATGCACACCTGCGTGAAACAGACGGGCGCCGCCAGCCATGGGTCTGGATCATGGAAATCTTTCTCGCCGAGATCGAGGCGAAGAATTTCAGACACCCGTACCTCTGGGACAGCATCGATGACGAAGACGGAAAGCCGCATGTTGCCCTGCTGCTCCGCCCGAATCTTGTGATTCACCACCTGTCGACGGCACTTCACCTGCGCAGCAAGTTCGAGGCCCTTCCAGTGAAGAAGGGACGCGTCTTCAAAAACCAACTCATGGAAAGTGGCGTCGTCCTGCGGGACGATATCGAACGGACCATCAGAGGAACCAGAACCGCGCACCTGACAGCCATCAGCCTGCCACGCCTCGAAAAGCACGGGCTATACGCAACACCGGATCTCGATCGTTCATGAAAAACCAGCCCCTCGACCCTGTCATCTGGCGCTCGGATCTGAAGGAAACCATCGGGGTGTCTTCCGAAACGATCAGGCGGTGGCTCAAGTCGGGCAAGCTGCCACAGCCTGACGTGGCACTATCCAGCCGCACGATGGGCTGGCGTGCAAGTACGCTGCGCGCGGCCGGCATCAACCTCGCGTAACAGCCAGGCAGCCCAAACCTCCCGCTTCTCCCCGACGCCGCGGCGATCCATAGCCGACGCGCATTCCTGATTCCCTAGGAGCTGGTCCGGACATCTTGTCCGTACCAGGCGCCGCCGCCCCTCACATCGCCCTGATGCAGGCCGCCCAGACGCGGCCCGTACCGCTTGCCGAACGCCCCCGGCGCGCAACTCTGCCACCCTTCAGCCGCACCGCCTTCGCACGCGGTGATCGTGGCCGCACGGATCATCAACGACGTGCCGCACGCCTGCGCCTGCCGCGCAACTCGCGCGCGATTCTATCACAAACGACCTCCGCCGGGCTGTAAGTTCCAAGCCTTGGCACAGCTCCCGCATCGTCACTGACAGGGCGGAAGAGTGGGCGCCGCGACCTGGCCTTTCGGCACGCGCTACGCCACACGCCGTCTCGACGGCGGCGCGGGGAGCCGTTCGACCGGGCGACCACCGCTTCGCCGCGCCCGCAGCTTCGCGCCCTCCTCCGCTGGCCAGCCGCCCCAGCATCGGCCGCCGCTCAGCACCCTTCCGCCGGTGGGTCACAGAGAAAAAAAGGCCTCGAAACCGTGGAAAACGCAAATAGCATCCCAAAAACCCTATACCTAGGCCCTAAACGGCGGTTTTTCCATCCACGGTTTCATCCACGGAATCGTTTTTTTTCCGTGGATGGCTGTGGATGCCTTTTTCGCTCTTTCTCTTTATCTCTCTCTCTCTTTTCCCTGTAAACAAAGAGATAGAGAGGTATACAGAGAACAAAAGCATAGAAAAACCATCCACGGCCATCCACGATTTACAATTCCTGTAACTGAATGTATCCACGGTTTCGAGCACCTCAAAAAACTGAAACCGTGGATCGGCGCAAATTTAAGCTATTGATTTAATTGAACTTAAAAAACCCCACGAAAACCCGTGGATCCATCGTGTATCCACGGGTGGAAAACAAATCAGGCTACAACCCACGCCAACCCTGGACTTTCATAATGTCATTTGCGTTTTCCACGGTTTCGAGCGTTTTTTCGTACCTCCCCGCCCCCCGAGCCCCGATAAATCGGCCCGTTTTTGCGTATTCGCTCCCTGGGCTGCGCTCTTCTCCCGTCCGTCCTCACCCCGAACGGCCCTTCTCGCCTTCACTCGGGAGGCGCGCGGGCGACCAGGGCGACATGCGCAGCTCCTTCGACGGGCTGTGCGCACCTGGCCACCGGCGTTGAACCACTCACGCCCAGGCCGCGGAAGCAGCACTTCGGGAAGGCTCTGCTGGCTGAGCGCTTACGTTTTTGTGTAAAGTCGCCCCGGTGCTGCACTTGAGCGCTGCAGGAATCTCTGGCACGGGGGTACTTATGGGGGTACTTTTTATAATGAATATGAGATATACCGTTATTTTTCAACATCTTGCACGCCTAATCACGGCGTCGCAGATGCGGCCGGAATAAGGCCGCGAGGCAAGACCGCCATGGCCGGAACCAGCCTGTTCATGCTGCTGGACGACATCGCCAGCATGCTCGACGACGTCGCCACGATGACCAAGGTGGCGACCAAGAAAACCGCAGGCGTGCTCGGCGACGACCTCGCGCTGAACGCCCAGCAGGTCACCGGCGTGCGCGCCGACCGCGAACTGCCGGTGGTATGGGCGGTCGCCAAGGGCTCGCTACTGAACAAGGCCATCCTGGTGCCGGCGGCGCTGGCGATCAGCGCCTTCGTCCCGTGGCTGATCGCGCCGCTGCTGATGCTGGGCGGCGCCTTCCTGTGCTTCGAGGGCTTCGAAAAACTGGCGCACAAGTTCCTGCATGGCAAGGAAGAAGACGAACGCCACGCCGAAGCAGTCAGGGCACGGATCGACCCGGAGGTCGATCTCGTCGCCTTCGAGAAGGACAAGATCAAGGGCGCGATACGTACCGATTTCATCCTGTCGGCCGAAATCATCGTCATCGCCCTCGGCGTGGTCGGCGGCATGCCTTTCGGCACCCAGATCGCGGTGCTGATCAGCATCGCCATCATGATGACCATCGGCGTGTATGGCGTGGTCGCCGGCATCGTCAAGCTCGACGACGCCGGACTCTATCTCAGCCAGCGCGCCAATGCGCTGGTGAGTGCGGTGGGCAAGGCCATCCTGTGGGCCGCGCCCTGGCTGTTGCGTGCGCTGTCGGTGATCGGCACGGTGGCGATGTTTCTGGTCGGCGGCGGCATCCTCACTCATGGCCTGCCGCCGGTGCATCACCTCATCGAAACGCTCACCGCCGGCATCGGCGGAATCACCGGTGCGTTGCTGCCCAGCCTGCTCGACGGCGTGTTCGGCATCATCGTCGGCGCACTGGTCCTGGTCGTGGTCAGCATCGCCAGACGCATGCTGCCTGGTCAATCCGCTGCACACTGAACACCGATGCCCATCATCCCGGCACGTCTCGCCTTTGCCGACGACGGCACACCCCGCTCCGACACCTTCGACGACATCTACCACTCCAGCGACGGCGGCTTCGGCCAGGCCCGCCACGTCTTCCTGGCCGGCAACGACCTGCCGCAGCGCTGGCGGGGGCGGGACCGCTTCGTCGTGCTGGAGACCGGCTTCGGCCCAGGCCTGAACTTCCTCGCCACCTGGGCGGCCTGGCGGGCCGATCCGCAGCGCTGCGGACGGTTGCATTTCGTTTCCTGCGAGCTGCACCCCTTCAGCCGCGACGATCTCGCCACGCTGCATGCGCGATTGCAGTCGGGCCAGTCCACTGGCTGGCCCGAGGATTGGCCCACGCTCGCTGAACTCAGCGCCGAACTGCTGTCGCAATGGCCGGTGCTGGCAGCCGGTCTGCACCGGCTGCACCTGGACGGCGAGCGGGTAGCGCTGACGCTTTGTTTCGGCGACGCCCGCGACGGCCTGGCGCAGATTGCCGCGCGCGCCGACGCCTTCTATCTCGACGGCTTTTCGCCCGCCAGGAACCCGGAACTCTGGTCGCCGAAGATCTGCCACCTGCTCGCCCGCCTGGCCGCGCCGGGCGCGACGCTGGCCACCTGGTCGGTCGCCGGCACGGTGCGCGAGCATCTGCGCCACGCCGGCTTCGACGTCGAAAAGGCGCCGGGCTTCGGCGGCAAGCGGCAGATGCTGCGCGGCCGGCTGCGCGAACAGAAGCACGCAAGCACGGCTAGCAGCATGCCCTCCCCGGCCGCATGCCCTCCGCCCGCACGCCACGCGCTGGTGATCGGCGCCGGCCTGGCCGGCTGCGCGCTGGCCGAACGGCTCGCCGCACGCGGCTGGACCATCGAACTGGTCGATGCCGCCGCTGCTCCCGCGACCGGCGCTTCCGGCAACCTGGCAGGCGTGCTGCGGCCGCTGCCCAGCCTCGACGACAACCCGATGAGCCGGCTGACCCGCGCCGGCACGCTGTACGGCTGGCGCCACATCGCCCGGCTGCGGCGCGACGGCCAGGCAATCAAGGCCGAGGCCTGCGGCGTGCTGCATCTGGCGCGCGACGACGCCCAGGCGACGAAGATGAGCAAGGTCGTCGAACGGCTCGCGCTGCCTGCCGAACACCTGCGCTGCGTCGATACGACCGCGGCATCGGAACTGGCGGGCTGGCCGCTGCCGATCGGCGGCTGGCATTTCGGCGACAGCGGCTGGGTACAGCCACCCAGCCTGTGCGCCGCCAACCTGGCGCATCACGCCGATCACATCCATGGCCACTTCGGCCATGCCGTCGCCCGTCTGCAGCACGACGGAGAAACTTGGCAGGCCATCGACGCCGAGGGCGGCACGATCGCCCAAGCCCCTGTGATGGTGCTTGCCGCCGGCACCGGCGTGCGCGAGCTGCTGCCGCCCGGCCTGCTGCCGGTGGTCAGCGCGCGCGGACAGGTATCGATTCTGCCCGCCGCGGCCGACAGCCCGCCGCACCTGGTCGTCTGCCGCGGCGGCTACGTCAGCCCCGAAGTCGATGGCCTGCGCTGTGCCGGCGCCACTTTCTCGGTGGACGACGAGGACACCGGTCTGCGCGATGACGACCACGCCGAGAACCTCGCCAAGCTCGACGGCATGCTGCCCGGCATCGCCGCCGGCCTGTCGCCCGGCGACGTGGCCGGCCGCGTCGGCTTCCGCCCTGCCTCGCCCGACCGCCTGCCGATGGTCGGCGCCCTGCCGATGCCGGGCCCGGTGGATCACGGCACGCCATTGCCGGCCATACCCCGCCAGCCCGGCGCCTGGGTGCTGTCGGGCTATGGCGCGCGCGGCCTGGTATGGTCGGCGCTCGCCGCCGAACTGCTGGCCAGCCAAATCGAAGGCGACCCCCTGCCACTCGAGCGCAATCTGTGCGACGCCATCGATCCGGCCCGCTTCCTGCTGCGGCCCCGGGCGTGAATATATCGAGGGACATCCGTGCATACCGTCGAGACCGTGTTGTTGGTGCTGATGCTTGGCGCGCTGACCGGCATCACCGCCCGCTATCTGAGTGCCATTCCGCTGCCGCTGATCCAGATCGGCCTCGGTACGCTGCTGGCCTGGCCCCAGCAAGGCCTGCACATCGCCTTCGACCCCGAGCTGTTCCTGCTGCTGTTCATCCCGCCGCTGCTGTTCGCCGACGGCTGGCGCATTCCGAAGCGTGAGTTCTTCTCGCTCTACAAGCCGATCCTGAAACTGGCCTTCGGCCTGGTGTTGTTCACCGTGCTCGGCCTGGGCTATCTCATCCACTGGCTGATTCCGGAGATGCCGCTGACCGTCGCCTTTGCGCTCGCCGCCGTGGTGTCGCCCACCGACGCGGTAGCCGTGTCGGCGATCACGCGCAACCTGGGCATGCCGCCGAAGACGATGCACGTGCTCGAAGGCGAATCGCTGCTGAACGACGCATCCGGCCTGGTCGCGCTCAAGTTCGCCATCGCCGCCACGCTCACCGGACTGTTCTCGTGGAACGAGGCGGCGAAAGAGTTTCTGTGGATGGCCGTGGGCGGGCTCGCCGCCGGCGCGCTGATCGGCTGGGGTTTCGCCGTGGCACGCGACACCGTGACCCGCAAGCTCGGCGACGTCGCCGCCACCCAGATGGTGCTGCTGCTCGTGCTGCTGCCCTTTGCCGCCTACATCGTCGGCGAGCGCATCGGCGTGTCGGGCATCCTGGCCGCGGTGGCCGCCGGCATCACGACCAATTTCGCCGACCTAAACCGCAGCGAATTCATCACCGAGCGGATGCAGACCGAAGGCACCTGGGCCTTGGTGGAATCCGCCTTCAACGGCGCCATCTTCCTTTTGCTCGGCCTGCAGCTTCCGTCCATCATCGGCACCGCGCTGGAGCAGGCGGGCGAGCATTGGTGGGTGCCGGTCGGACAGGTCGTGGCGATCTCGCTGGCCTTGCTGCTGATGCGCTGGCTCTGGCTCAGCACCGGCGTACACACCAGCCTGGACCGCGCGCACGCCGAAGGCAAGCTGGCCGAAAAGCCTTCGCGGCTACTGACCCTGGCGACCACGCTGGCCGGCATCCGCGGCGCGGTGACGCTGGCCGGCGCGCTGTCGGTACCGCTGCTGCTGAACGACGGCAGCCCCTTCCCCGGCCGCAATCAACTGGTCTTTCTCGCCACTGGCACCATCCTGCTCACGCTGCTGATCGGCAGCATCGGCCTGCCGCTGGTATTGCGGCGCCTGCCGCCAAGCGGCGAACCGGCATCGATGCAGGAAGAACGCCTGGCCCGGCTGGCCGCATGCCAGGCTGCAATCGCCAGCATGGTGCTGGACAAGACCCAGGCCGACACCGCCGACCCGCAATGGCTCGCGCAATACCAGGAATCCGCCGGCCGCCTGACCCAGGAATACCGCAAGCGCATCGACCTGCTCGACGACGACACCCCAGCGGCAACGCCCGAGGCACAGGCCGAGGCGCCCGACGCGATCCTCCAGCGCCGCCAGCGCTACGTCGTCGAACAGGAGCTGCGGCTGCGGGCACTGCACGCCGAACGCAACGCGCTCTACGCCGAACGGCACGCCCACCGGATCAACGACGAATCGCTGCGCAGCCTGGTCGCCGAACTCGATCTGACAGAGACCGCGCTGCGCAGGCGCCTCGACGTCGCCCGTCGTGCCGCCAGAGTGGCGGCGAACGCAGTGGCGTCCTCGATGCCGCCGCGGGAGACTGGCCCCCATTGACATGGCCCTTGAACAGGCTGCTGCCGACCAGCCCTTGCGTCCCTCGCCAGGTCGATGCCTGGGTGCTGTCCGGCTACGGCGCACGCGGCCTGGCATGGTCCACGCTCGCCGCCGAACTGCTGGCCAGCCTGATCGATGGCGAACCGCCGTCAGAACGAAACCTCTGCGACGCTGTCGACCCAGCACGCTTCCTGCTGCGCCCGCCACGCGCAGGGCGATGCACTGAAGAATAGGCGACCATGCCACAGTGGGCCGGACGTGCGTGGCCGGGGATCGATTCAGGCAATGGTATGCAGCAACCCGGCAAGGCTCGGCAACCGCAACATGCTACCGGCCCGGATGCCGGCAGGCAGCTTGCTTTCGAGTCGGGGAGATGATCATGGCTGCGCAGGACGCCCATCTCACTTCCGCCCTGGCGGACATCGAACGCCGCCTGGCAGCGACCCAGACACTTGCCCGCGTCGGCGACTGGACGCTGGAACGGGACACCGGACGCATGCGCTGGTCACCGGAGCTCTTCCGCCTGTTCGAGCGCCCCATCGAACAAGGCGTGCCCGACATCAACGAAGCCCTGGCCTACTTCAGCCCTGAATCGCTCGAACTCACCCGCACCGCCTTCTGGTACGCGATCGACAAGGGCGAGCGCTGCACGCTCGAGCAGACCGCGCAACTGCCCTCCGGCACGACCGCACACTACGTCACCGAAATCGTGCCGGTCGCCGACGGCGACGGCCGCGTGTTCATGCTCTACGGCACGGTGCAGGACATCACCGAGCGCAAGGCGCTGGAAGCCGAACGCCTGCGCCAGATCGCCCGCGTCGCCGAACTGTCGCGCCGCCTGCTCGAAGTCGGCGAGCGCGAACGCCGCCAGCTGGCTGCCGCCCTGCACGACCGGGCGAGCCCCAACCTCGCGGCGCTGAAGCTGATCTTCACCAACCTCCGCAATGCGTTGCCGGACACGATGTGCAGCGAACTGGAGCCTTTGCTCGACGACGCGGCCGCTCTGCTCGCCGACACCGATGCCGGCATCCGCGACACCTGTGCCACCCTGCATCCGGCCACGCTCGACTATGCCGGCCTTGCCGCCGCGATCCGTGAGTATGCCAACCTGGTCTCCCGCCACAGCGACATCCGAGTACTGCTCGAACTGGACGAGGACATGAGCGGCCTGCCTGCCGAATTGCAGGCCATGCTGTTCCGCATCGCGCAGGAAGCCCTGACCAACTGCGCCAAGCACGCATCCGCAAACCGGATCCGGATCGAGCTGCGCCGCCGCGGCAAGGACATCACCCTGCGCATTGCCGACGACGGCTGCGGCTTCGATCCGGAACTGCTCGGCCAGCACGGTAGCACACCCGGCCTGGGGCTCATCACCATGCGGGAGCGCGCCGAGCTGGCCGGCGGCCGCTTCACGCTGCGCTCCGCACCCGGCGCCGGCACCGAAATCGAGGTCGTGCTCGCACCCCATGCACATCGCTTCCCGAGAGGCAGGCCATGAAACCACTGAACATCGTGCTCGCGGACGACCACCAGATGTTCCGCCATGCCCTGCGTGCGCTGCTGGAAAAGGAACCCGGCCTGGCCGTGGTCGGCGAAGCCGCCGACGGCGAAGCCCTGCTCCGCCTGCTTGCGGAACAGCCGGTGGACATCGTCTGCATCGACATCGGCATGCCGGGCATGAACGGGATCGAGGCCACGCGCCGCCTGCTGGCGCTGTATCCCGGCATCCGGGTGATCGGGCTGTCGGCCTACTCCGACCAGCAGTTCGTCATCGACCTGCTCAATGCCGGCGCCCAGGGCTACGTGACGAAGGCCGCAGCCAGCGACGACCTGCTGCGCGCCATCGACAACGTCCGGCACGGCCGCACCTATCTCTGCCCCGAAGTGGCCGGTGCGGTGGCCAGCGCACTGCGCTCCGGCACCGAACCGCGTACCGGCGCGCCACAGCTGACCGCGCGCGAGCGCCAGGTGCTGCAGCTGATCGCCGAAGGCCACACATCGGTGCGCATCGCCGAGCGGCTTCACATTGCGCCATCGACCATCGAAGTGCACCGGCGCAACATCATGCGAAAGCTCGATCTGCACAGTGTCGCCGAGCTCACCCGCTATGCCATCCGCAACGGCATCTGCCAGGTGAGCGAATGATATCCGGGGTGTCCGGGATGTATTTACGCGACGTTACACGGCCTACCTGTTTACCGGTACATCCAAACACCCTGAACGGGGTATATCCCCCTCCTGCCTTTGACATTAGCATCGAGGACTTCAAGCAACCCAATACCCACACCTGCGAGGAAGCCAAGATGACTACCCACCCGTCCGTACAAAAGTTCGCAGCAACTGCCAACTCCAACCTGCAGACTTTCCAGTCGCTGGCCGACATCGTCCTCGATGCCTCGGAACAACTGCTTTCGCTCAACGTCGAGGCCGCCCGCTCGCTGTGCGCCTACGCTTCGACCCAGACCCTGCCGCTCGATGGCGAAGAACTTCGCAACCGTTTCGCCAACGGCATCAATGTGAACAACGAACACTTCGAGCAGGCCACCGAAT
The DNA here is from genome assembly GCF_048398245.1 of Thauera butanivorans. NCBI lineage: Bacteria > Pseudomonadati > Pseudomonadota > Betaproteobacteria > Rhodocyclales > Zoogloeaceae > Thauera > Thauera butanivorans. The sequence continues at coordinate 1,928,103 of NZ_CP183038.1, read as the reverse complement.
ACCTGCGCAACGTGAATGAAATCTGCCTGCGCGCGCAGTCGGAAATCGCCGAAATCAGCACCCGCCACATCAGCGAAGTCAGCAACTCGATGCAATCGCTGTTCGACGAAGTCTCCAAGCTGACGCCGGCTGCCACGCTGGAAACCTTCGTCACGCCGACGACGAATGCACGCAACACTGCCCGCAAGGCTGCCTGACCCAAGCTGAAGCGGTAAACGGCGAAGGCCCCGAAAAAACTTCGGGGCCTTCGCCGTTTACGCCCCCGCCGGGGGGCTGGCTTTCGCTCAGAGGTAGCGGTCGAGCCGCATCAGCACCCGCTCGCGCCCCAGCACCTCCAGCACCGCGTCGATCGACGGCGTCTGCGGCACACCCAGCACGACGACGCGCAGCGGAATCGCCACCTGCGGCATCTTCAGGCCGTGCTCGGCCATGGTGTCCTTGATCGCCTGCGACAGCGCCGCCTTGTTCCACCCCGCGCCGGCCAGACGCCCGCGCAGGCTGGCCAACGCGGCCTTCGCAGCATCGTTCAGGTGCTGGCCGATCACTTCCGGCGCCGGATGCACGTCGGCGACGAACAGCTCGACCGAATCAGCCAGCTCGTTCAGGTTGGAAACGCGATCCTTGTACAGTGCGACCACTGCTTCCAGCGAGACGCCGGTCTCGGGGTTCACGCCGCGCCGCGCCAACCGGTTGGCGACCTGCGCGGCCAGGAAGGCGTCGTCCGCCTTCTTGATGTACTGGGCATTGAGCCAGTTGAGCTTTTCGGTGTTGAACTGCGCTGCCGAAGGCGTGATGTGGTCGAGGTCGAACCACTCGACGAACTGCGCGCGGCTGAACACCTCGTCGTCGCCGTGGCTCCAGCCCAGGCGGGCCAGGTAGTTGATGACCGCATCCGGCAGGTAGCCGTCGTCGTCGTACTGCATCACGCTGACCGCGCCGTGGCGCTTTGACAGCTTGGTGCCGTCGTCGCCGAGGATCATCGACAGGTGGGCATACAGCGGCACCTCGGCACCCAGCGCCCGCAGCACGTTGATCTGGCGCGGCGTGTTGTTCACATGATCGTCGCCGCGGATGACATGGGTGATGCCCATGTCCCAGTCGTCCACCACCACGCAGAAGTTGTAGGTCGGCGTGCCGTCGGCGCGGGCGATGATGAAGTCGTCCAGTTCGGCGTTGGCGATCTCGATGCGGCCCTTGACCAGATCGTCCCAGGCCACGGCGCCATCCACCGGGTTGCGGAAGCGCACCACCGGCTGCACGCCTTCGGGCGGCTGCGGCAACAACTTGCCGGCCTCCGGCCGCCAGCGGCCGTCGTAGCGCGGCTTCTCGCCGCGGGCGCGCTGCTCCTCCCGGATGCGGTCGAGCTCTTCCGGCGACATGTAGCAATGGTAGGCTGTACCGACAGCCAGCATCTGCCGGATCACCTCCTTGTACCGCTCCATGCGCTGCATCTGGTAGAACGGGCCCTCGTCATGCTCCAGGCCCAGCCACTGCATGCCGTCCAGGATGGCCTGCACTGCCGCGGGCGTGGAACGGGCAACGTCGGTATCCTCGATACGCAGGATGAACTTGCCGCCATGGCGGCGGGCGAAGGCCCACGAGAACAGCGCCGTGCGCGCGCCGCCGATGTGGAGATAACCGGTGGGGCTGGGCGCGAAACGGGTGCGGGCGGGGCGGGAAGCGGAAGACTGGGACATGGCTGGAAGCTGTTGGATGCGCAGAAAAGCGAAGCGCGGATTCTAAGCGATTGCGTCAGCCTTGCGGCGCGGCAGGCACATCCTCCCTCCTGCGCCGGCTGCCATCCTGGCGCTCCACGATGATCTGAGGTGCCCTACGTTTTCCGCCTTCCAACTGACCGTCCTCATGCTGCCATTTCTTGCTGATCCTGTCTCTCGATCCAGTTCTGCAAGAACGTGGTCGGCGACAGATATCCCAAGCTGGAGTGGCGGCGGCTCCGGTTGTAGAACACGGCAATGTATTGGAACAGATCGCTCATGGCCTCGTTTCGGGTCGCGTAGCTCACGCCATGCACCCGCTCATTCTTGAGGCTGTTGAAGAAGCTCTCAGTCGGTGCGTTGTCCCAGCAGTTACCCTTGCGCGACATTGATCCGCGCATGGCGTACGTGGCCAGGCGGGCCTGGTAAGCCTGGCTGGCGTACTGACTTCCCCGGTCGGAGTGGAACAGCACGCCCGGTCCTGGCCGCCGGCGAAACCATGCCATCGACAACGCATCGATCACCAAGTCGGTCGTCATCCGTGGTTTGATGGACCAGCCGATCACTTCGCGGTTGAACAGGTCGATCACCACCGCCAGGTACAGCCAACCCTCGGCGGTGGCGATATAGGTGATGTCGCCTGTCCAGACGCGATTGGGCGCCTCAGGCGCGAACTGGCGCTCGAGCACATTGTCGGCCACCGGCAGGCGATGCCTGGAGTCGGTCGTCGCCTTGTAGCGCCGCCTGTGCCGTGCCCGGATGCCATTCTCGCGCATCAGCCGCTCGATGCGCGGCAAGCCGAGCCGGTAGCCACGCCCACGCAACTCGGCGTGGATGCGTCGTGCCCCGTAGGCCTGCCGGACCTCCTGATGAACCGTACGAATCAGCACCAGGGCCTGCGCATCGGTCAGTCGCTTGCGGTCCGGCGTTCCGCCTCCCCGCCAAGCCCGAAAGCCGCTCTGGCTCACCGATAAGGCCTCGCACAGGACAGGCAACGGAAAGGATCTGCGCTGCGTCTCGATCCAGGCATATTTCACAGCAGATCCTTCGCGAAATATGCCGCCGCTTTTTTTGTGATCTCCAGCTCCATCTCGAGCCGCGCGACCTGAGCCCGCAACCGGGACAGCTCCATCTGTTCGGCAGTGATCTGCTTGGCGCCGGCCGGATTCAGCTTGCCCGCCTTCGCCGCCTTGACCCAGTTGCGCAGCGTCTGCTCAACCAACCCCAGTTCCTCGGCAACACGGCCGATGCCGCCGACCTCGTCAGCTCGCTTGACGGCCTGCTCCTTGAACTCAGCCGTGTATTCCTGTTTCGGGATGCGCTTCACGTCGTTCTTCCTCTCGTTGTGTCGATCCTACGACGACTACGTTGGAAGACGAAATTCGTGGGGCAGCTCAATCAGTTCGTTGGGGATATCGAGTTGTCGGGGTTTGCCGTTATCCGGGAATGACACCACAGTCGTGCTGCCAAACCCCTTGAACAACACGGTCACGCCCTTGTAAGCCGTATAACCTTCGGGGGAACGCGCATCGCTGATGGTCAGCTCATTCGGCAGCATCGTGCTATAGGGTGCCTTGGCGTAGATGATCGGGTTTTCGATACGTACCTGGGCCAGGCGCATGGAGTCGTTCAAGATATAGCCAAATGCTCCGCTGACGAACAACGGCATTATCGCTATGGTGGCAATACAAACCAGTTGAACATTCCTGAAATTCTCCACCTGCTCTGCGCGCAAGAGCCTTTCCTTTTCGGGGGTCTCGATAGCGACACTCATCAGCCGCGCATTACTGCGGTATCGTTCGCCGGCATCCATTGCTATGGAATAGAAGACATACAACAGAATCGACAGCAGCAGCATCACCCCGTAAACAAAAACATCATCCACGCCCAGCCCCAGAATGAAAATCAGGCCAATCAAGAAAAAAGGAACAGAAAACCAGTTAAAATCCGCCAACTTACACATCGGCCTCTGCGGCGCACCGCTGACCTTATCGAACAGCCTGAATATCAGTTTCAGAACAGGCCGTAAAACAGGCGACAGGCAAATCCCCAACGACAATATGAAAGCGACGAACAGCGCGTAAACCCCGCCAAAACAAGCTGCTGCCAACAGAAACAGCAGCCCATCCCCCAGAGATATCCCCTGCGGAAAATGACCAACCTGCATGGCGTAGATGATGACGCAGATGCCGCCTACAGCGACAACGAACTTGAACGCAGCGCCTGCAATTTTTGACAGGCTTTCTACGGTTGACTCGAGAGAGGAAATGACGGTTTTCATTGCAATATGTGCGTGTGTGGAACGTGTAGATCAGAAGCTCTTCTCGAACTTCAGCGCAACCTCGGTCTGGCGGTACTCATAGGCCCAGTCGATGTTGCTGTCGTTGACGGTGCGCTTGAAGTAGAGATTGGGCGTGATGCCCTTGAAAGCGAAGCGCGGCATGCCGATATTGACGATGTAGACCTGCTGGTGATCCTTGCGCTGGCCGCCAAGGAAGGCATCTGCGGCGTCATGGCGCAGACGCCGATACAGAGCCGTGGCATTGACATTGAAGCCAGTTTCGAAAATGTGATAAATGCCCAGGTTGGCCATGTACTCCTTGTTGCTCGCCGTGGATTGGGGGTGCTGTTGGCGCGTGTGGTTCAGGCCGCCATAGATCGCAGTCCGATCGCCCAGCACGTACGAAGCGAAAACACCAAGCTGGTTTTCGTCGTAGTCGTCAAAATACTGGCGTTCCTGCGCCTTGAAGCTGACATGTTTGCGCTGGGCGGTGGCACCCAGTTGCATGCGGGCCGTCAGATTATGTTTCCATTCCGCCCGCAACCCCACTGCCTGGTATCGGGAATGGCGATTCCCGTAGTTATGCTCGAATAAAGGCGCAATCAGCACGTCGTCGAGGGCGCTCAGATAATTGTAGCCTGCATAAACAATGCTTGTACTCTCGCCATAATGCACCGCACTACTACCCTCGCTCGCCTCCTTGTGCTGGCGATAGAATTTCCCGTAACTGATGCCACGAAACTGAGCATTATGGTGACCAGCCAGTTGCAGACGACGATTCAACGTCAGATCGTATACAGACGATGAGGACTTGATGGGCTCGGGCATTCTTCGAATGCTGGGGAAGCAGCCAAAAGGCGGCAGGCACTCTTCCGAGACGGTGACCATGCCATTGGCCTGGTTGATGTTGCTGTTGTATCCGACACCCAGCGACAGAGAACCGTTCCAGGAGTCGCGCTCGCGCAAGGCTCCCTGGAATCCTTCGATGACCGGCCGCACTTCGTCTGGAATGCCACTGATGGAAATCTGATCGAACAACATGCGGGATTCGTCGGACTGGTTGTCCTCGAAGTAGACGCGCGCCAGTTCCAGCCTGGCACGCACATTGTCGGGGTCGCGCTCCAATGCAGTACGCAGCTTGCCGGATGCCTCGCCATAGTTTCGTGCCTCGCGCGCCAGCATCCCCTCCGCAAGCAGAACCAGGCCCTCGTCATGGCCGGGCAATTGACCGTACTTCTCGACGAACTGACCCACCTTGGCCCACTGGCGCAGGTTCATTGCGACGTAGATGGCCGGCTTCAGGTCTTCAAGCGTGTCCTGCACAAGGTAGGTCGTCTCGCCGATGGTAATCAACGAACCTTGCCCCATCCCAGGCAGTGGAGTTTCATCGACCAGATGGGAACGCTCACGCTCCATCGCACCACGGTCGATCTGATGAAGCAGGCGGCGGGTGTCGTCATCGTCGGCATGAACACCGGTGGCAACCAGGCTGATCAACGAAAAAGTCGCGATGATTACGCGATGCAACATGAAATCTGCCTTGCAGAAAAGATTGAAATTCGGCAAATGAAGCAGGAAGGGGGATTGCTCCCCCTCCGCATGCCTTCAATCAGCAGTGCTGATCACGGACGCTTGGCCCCGCCGAAAGCCATGTCGTTGGCATGTCCGGACGGATTGTAGATGCCGGCCAGCGCGCTGGCGTTGGTGCCGTAGAAGCGCCCCTTGATCGTGCCGCTGCTGTTCTGGAACGTACCATTGGACGCGATGGTAGTGCCGCTGAAGTTCGCGCTCCAGACGGTACCGGTCAGCGTGCCGCTGGCGCCGCCATAATTGGCAGTCAGCACACCGGTGTGGACGCCGGTATGCGTATCGGGGTTGTATCGGCGAATGCCCACGACGTCATACTTGGCATTGATCAGAGTCGGCATGCTGGCCGTCGGATTCTCGCCCACATAGAACACGGTTCGACGCGAATCGGTCATGTTGAGGTTGGCATCGTGAGTCGTGCCGTTATTGCCACCGGGGGGAGCCCATTCGCCGAAGTAAACCTCCTGACCCGAAACTTTGGCGATCACCTCACCGCCAAAATACGGAAAATTGGGTGCCGGTGCGCTGATCTGACGATAGGCATAGATATCGGTGCCATTGGGGCCAGCGTACCTCCATGTTTCGGAAATCAAGGTCGACGTTCCCGGCAAATTGAGGAAGGCGTTCCCATAGCCACCGGCTAGCTTCGCGTTGGTCTGCGCGATCGGACCTGCAGCGAAGCCGACAACATATGACTGAAGTGTGGGGTCGATCGCTGCCGTCCTCGGCATGGAAACACCGGCCTTGCCTGTGGGCATACCCGGCACATTGGAACCAGTCGTCGGAACCTTGACATAAGCGGTAGACGCATCTCCTGCGACAGATTGAGCAAGCCCCGAGGTCGAAACCACAAGAGCGGCCACGGCCAAGCTCAGTTTAGCGAATTTCATGCGATTCTCCTGGTTGGTTGAAAACAGCCATTTTTCCCGAAAACGGCCAAAAAACTAGAACGCAGCGGTAATGCCCAGCGTCACGGTTCTGCCGGGTGCCGGCATGGATATGCGCGCCATGGGGTCGACGTAATAGCGATTGGTCAGATTGTTGACGGTCAGATCCACCGACAGATTGCGATCGATCGCATAGCTCGCGGAGGCATCGAATACCAAGATGGGGTTCCAATAGAATGGACGGACAAACGCTAGATAACTAACACCGTTCATCTTCTCCTCATCCTTGTTCTTGGCAGCGCTGTGGTAGGTCATGCGTCCGCTGATGCGCAGCCTGTTTTCGAGCAGGCGTGCGCCCGCATCCAGGTTGATCGAGTACTGCGGTTGAAGGGCGGTGCGGGCAAAAGTCAGGGGGAATCCACCATCCACGCAAACGGGGACCCGGTTATAGACTGCGTCCAAGAAAGAAGCGTAATCCTTGTCGCAAAGCTTCTGCTTCAGGCGGTAGGTTGCACCGAAATTGACGTGATATTTCCCGGTATCGAAGCGGCTTTGCAACTCCATGCCCGCGAGCTTTTTCTCTTTGAACTGGACGATGTTGAAAAAGTAATCACGATCGATGTAATCCTCGATGCGGTTGTTGAAGTAATTGACCCGGAAGTCGGCGTATTCCAGTTCAGGCAACCAAGGACGTAAATTCTGCACATAACCGATTTCCCAATTGTAGGCATGCTCAGGACCGGTAGCCCTGGTGGTCTGGCTGCCATACCCCCATGCGCCCTGGGTGGCTTCATGCAGATTCGGGAAACGAACGAACTCGCTGTAGCGTGCATATACACGTGCACTGTCAGTCAAGAAAATCGACGCAGCAAGTTGTGGAGCCCAGCCATGGCCTCGAATTTTCCCGGGCTGCTGCCAAGGGTCCATATCGGCAGGCAGGGCGCCGTACTTAGAGGGGTGCAAGTTAATATAACGATTTGCTTTGCCAGTCGGGGATTGCGCGGTATCGACCTGCTCGTCAGGATCGATCGTTCCATTCCTGAATGGGTTGGCGTCGGCGAATCCCTTGTGAGTGCCGACATTGGGGAAACGGATATCTATAGACTCCCTATCATTCGGCTGAGAATAACGCACACCGTTTATTTTGTCATAGTCGGCATAGACTTCAGGAGTAGGCGCCCAACTCAAGAACTCGTTCAGATCCTCTGGATGATCCTGGAGCATTTCATACATCTCATGCCATTCCGCCATGACCCGCTGATCCAATGCCGCAGCCTCAGCATCTGACAGAATTTCTTGATAGCCGACAAACACACCATTGGCGGTTAGAGACCGCTGCGCTTCCCAGCCGGGTTCCCGTGCCGCTCGCTTTCTGGATATGAGGTCATCATGGGCCCAATAATCGGAGTATCGGTAGCCTCCGCTGATCTGCAGCCAACTGGTCGCGGCCCAATCGAAAATGAATTGCAGATTGTATTGCTCCCGCCGCCCCGAGCGAGGGCCGAGATAATTGCCGCCATAGGAGTATTCATGCCCGCCAACCAGGTTCTGGCCGGAGGCATCCCATTGGTTCAGACGCTCACGGGTAAAATCACCGCCAGCAGTCAAGCTGAACGCGGGATGCAGTTTGAAGCGATTGCTGACATTGACGCCCCAGCGATCATGTTTGCTGATTTGCAGCGCGGCAGGAATGATGTTGTAGTGACCATCGGTATTGGGAAGTTTTTCGGGAACTTGATTCGGTACCCCGACACAATGCTCAGGTGGAGCATTCCTGACGTGGCAACGCACGTAGTCATCCCAAGCATTGTCCGATACCTTGCCGTTCACGCCGTTGGCGGTGAGGCCGTAGACACCCAGGCCGTTTTGATGGCGACGAGTGTTGCTTTTCGTCATCCATACATTGGCATCCAGATTCACCCACTTGTTTCCTTCGGGTTTCAGCTCATATCCAAGGCTGAACGTATCCTGCTTGGTATTGCTGTACGGCCACTGCCCCTGCTGGCCTTCGCGGCCATTGCGGACGAAGTAATTGACGAGATAGGAAACGCTTTCACCGAACGTATGGTTCATGTGCATATAGTTCAATTTGAGCGTCTGGTCGTGGGGCAGCCGCAATACACCTTTCAGCAGCGTGGATTCGAGTTCGCTGGAAGTGTTCGCGACCTCTTTCCCGGCCTGAAAGTAGTTGGCGACATAAGAAATCGGAATCTGACCCGAACCCTCCGTGCTACTCAGGCTATCCGTCAGTTCGGCGAACCATGCGTCTGTCTCGTACTTTTTTGCACCGCCTTTGCCACTGTAGTAGTTGCCGCGGCTGCGATAGCTGTATGCGGCGAGCAGGTCGAAATTTTCCTTCTTTGCCGCCAGCGCGAGACGAAAGGATTTGTCATTGAAATTTAGATCTTTTCCACTGCCTCTTTTGAATTTTGAGTGGGTGATGCACGATTCGGGTTGCCGGGCCGTTGGGGTCAAGGGCGGGCGCAGCCCGGCGTAGCGAACCCTTGACGCCAAGGGGCCGGCGGTACGCTGGTCCATGGCTGGATGCAGCGCAGTTGGGCATCCAGCCATGGAGACAAGTGCGGCGGGGTGTGCTTCGGACGCAGTGCAGTACCGTCGCCGGTTTTTTGACTCTCTGTAGATCTGACACGTTATGCATGCAAAGTTGTTCGAGGCCGCACTGGGCATCACCGATCCATGGCGCGTGGCCGGGGTCGATTTCGACGCCGCCAAGAAGGTACTGACGATCTCGGTGGACTTCGTTGCGGGCAGCCGCTTCGAGGTGTCGGGCGTGGCCGGAGCGCATCCGGCGCATGACACGGTCGCCAAGCGCTACCGGCACCTGAACTTCTTCCAGCATGAGTGCTATCTTGAGGTACGCGTGCCGCGTGTGCGTCTTCCAGACGGCGGCATCCGTCAGGTCGAACCCGACTGGGCCGGCAAGCTCGCCGGCTTCACGCTGCTGTTCGAGGCGCTGATCCTGACGCTCGCACGTGAGATGCCCTTCGCGGCGGTCGCGCGTGTCGTGGGCTTGTCCTGGCACCGCGTGGCCGCGATCTGCAAGCGCTACGTGGCTCTGGCACTGGCTCAGGCCGACTTCTCCGAGGTCAAGCGCCTGGCCGCGGATGAGACCTCGCGCGCCCGCGGCCATGACTACATCACTCTGGTGGCCGATGCCGACGCTCGACGCGTGCTCTTCGTCACCGAGGGGCGCGATGCGGCCACGATCGCAGCGTTCGCTGAGGATCTGAAGGACCATGGCGGTAACGCGCTGGCGATCGAATCGATCTCGATCGACATGTCGCCGGCCTTCATCAAAGGCGTGACCGCCAACCTGCCCAACGCCACCATCACCTTCGACAAGTTTCACGTTATCGCCCACGCCAGCGCCGCCGTCGACAAGATGCGCCGCATCGAGCAACGTACCGACCCCTCGCTCAAGGGGCTGCGCTGGAAGCTGCTGAGGGACCGCGATGCACTCGCGCCCGCTGCAAAAGCTGACCTTGATGCGTTGGTTGCCCAAGTGGCCACCAAGCGCACCGCGCGGGCCTGGCTCTACAAGGAGCAACTGCGCGAGATCCTCAACCGCAAGCAGGTCAATGTCGTGCGCGACATGCTCTGGCAATGGACTGTCAACGTCATGCGCTCCAAGGTCGAGCCAATGAAGGCGGTGGCCAAGATGATCCGCAAACACCTTGAGGGCATCGTCGCCTGGACTCGCACCCGCCAGACCAACGGCTTCCTTGAGGCCATCAACGGCCTGTTCCAAGCGGCCAAGCGCAAGGCGCGTGGCTACGCCAGCTTCTCTACCATTCGCACAATGGTGTTCCTGCTCGCCGGCAAGCTGGACTTCGGAAAACTCAATCAGCATGCAACCTGACCCACTCGGTTTTCAAAAGAGCCTTTCCACTCGATCCGCTGCGCGGTGTAATGTCCGTATCGTGAGGACCAGGGGGAATGACCAGCAGGTATCCGCTATAGGTTGCATAAGCCCCTGGGATATCCCTGTAGTCCTTGCCGAAGTTGCTGAAGCTGCTCTCGTTGGGCTTCACCGAATTCGAGGCCGTACTGGCCTTGATCTCGATGCCAAAGGTTTCTCCAGGCCGAACAATGTCGTCAGGTTCCAAGGTGCGAACCTGTATCGAACCACCAATTCCGCTCGATACGCCTGGCGTCATCGAAGGACCTTTTTCTGCCATGACACTGCCGACCAGATTCGGGTCCAGATAGTTGCGGTTAGCCACGCCTGCGGGACCCAGCCATACCGAGGTAGCTTGCTCGGTTCCGTCTATGGTGACCGGAATGCGTCCCCCGCCCTGCAGGCCACGAATGTTCGGGTCGAGTGCACCACTATTGCGGCTGTCACCGCTATAGACGCCATTCAGGCCATTGAGCAAATCCCCTACCGAGTTGACCTTGTAGCGCTCGATCTCTTCCTTGCCCTGATAGACGTTCACCACGTCTTTCTCGAACACCTCATTTCTGCCTCTCTCATCCTGGCTCTCATGCTGCCCCGTCACGACGACGCTCTTCATCACCGTCTCGCCGTCCTCGTGCCTCTCCTGTGCGCCGCCTTTTTTTTCGTCATGGCCATTCGTCGTCACGACACCGGTGACTTCATCGGCATGGCTCGGCGCCCCCTGCATCAGCGCGAGCCCCACACATATGACGAATGGCCTCAGTCTTGGGGAGATGGCGGACTTTCTGGTTATGGACAGCATGACAAGTGATTCCTTTATCAGCGATGGCTGCTCTGCGCGTCTGCTGGCGCACAGGTCGACAGTGATTTGGGACAAACGGAACGACTCCCTGGGCGCAGCGGGACTCGTTCATCCCTACTGCAATCCCGCGGTGCGGTCTCCATCCGGTCAGCGGTTCGGTCCGACGCTTCCGTATGGCATGAATGCTACCCTCAAATGAGAACGCGTCTCATGTAGATATCTATGCGATGCGCACTGATTTCTATGCGGATTGCGAGAACTGAAGCTGCAAACCAGTACAGAACGAGAGACAGCCCTTCGCCGACATCGCCTTGCCGTCCATACAAAAACGGCAGCAATCAACGCTCAGGCTGAAGGTCAGGAATCAAATAAGAACTAAACTTGCTCTCATATTGCATATGGAGCTGAGCAATACCCACCGACCGCGTACTCATATGCGAAGCGGAGAGAAACTATTCATACATAACGCAAGCTGCGTCAGGCCTCGAATGTGGCCAGATCCGCACATACTGCGCGGAATGCGGCCAGGAAGCGGTCCGCCTCCTCCATCGTCAGCACCAACGGCGGTTGGATGCGCATGACGCGGTTGTTGTTGGCAGTCACGAAAGTCAGAACACCATGCTCTTTCGATAGTTTGGTCATGAAGCGAAGGACGAACATGTCCTCCAGACTCGCCTCCAGTTCGCGCATGGCAGCTTCGAGGTGGAAACGGGCTTTGCCCGGCATCATGCGGTAAGTGGCTGCGACCTTGGCAGGAATGCGGCTGGTCATCTCGCGCACGAGCGCATCAAGCCCTTCAGTCACGTCGTTCTGGAACTCGATGGCGATCATCAGCCCGCGTCCGCGCACTGCGCGAATGAAGTAATACTGACTGGCCAGCTCTTCCAGCCCCGCTTTGAGGTATCCGCCCACTTGGACCGCATTGTCTGCCAGGCCGTCCTGTTCGATGACGTCCAGCGAGGCCAAAGCTGCGGCAGCCGCGAAGTTGCCTCCGCCGAAGGTCGAGGTATGCAAAGCGAAGGTGTCGATGCTTCCATAGGCGCGCTGCCAAAGCTCCTTCTTCGATAGCGTCGCGCCGATGGGCACGACACCGCCCGAGAGCGACTTGGATAGCACAAGAATGTCCGGAGCGACGTTTTCCCATTCGCACGCAAACATCTTTCCTGTCCGGCCCAGGCCGGTCTGGATTTCGTCGAGTATCCACACGCATTCGTGCTTGTCGCAGAGCGTGCGCACAGCCGACAGGTAGCCGTCGGGTGGGATGACGACGCCTCCTTCTCCCTGAATCGGCTCCATGATGAAGGCAGCTACGTCTCCCTTCTCCAAGCGGCAGCGCAGCGCCTCCACGTCGCCGAATGGCAATTCCTCGCATCGGGGAAGCAATGGTTCGAAAGGCTCGCGATGCTTTGCCCGGCCAGTCACGGACAAGGCGCCGAGCGTCTTGCCGTGATACCCATTGGCGCAGTACAGCACCGTGGGTCTGCTGCTGGCGGCGAGCGCCAGCTTCAGTGCTGCCTCTATGGCTTCTGTGCCGGAGTTGCTGAAGAACACGCGCTCCAGATTGTCCGGTGCAAGCTCTGCCAGACGTTTGGCCAGAAGGCTGCTTTGCATAGGCGCAGACAGGTACTGCACAAAGACGGGGTATTGCAGTTGCAGGTGTCGCTGCAAAGCAGCGCTGATGCCGGGATGATTGTGGCCAGTGTTCAGGCAACCATAACCGGCAACGAAGTCCAGGTAGCGGTTCCCGTCCAGATCGGTCAACCAGCAGCCTTCGCCGTGGCAAAAAACCCGTTCCACATGGTTGAACTGATAAAACTCCCGGAGTACCGGATTGATATGGGTGCCAAAGCAGCGCAGCACCTCCGCGCGCATCGCCACCGTATCCTCGTCGCTGGCGCTACTGCGCACTGGTGAACCTGGCCGGTGAAAGCGCGCCAGTTCGTGGAAGCGGGTGTCCGTCACAGCCTCTCCGCCTGACACGATGGGATGGGGTAGAAAGCCATGACGTTCGGCGATACGGCCGATCTCCAACACGCGATCGGCAGGAAGCTCGCGACCGATCGAGAATGGTTCGGCGCGACCTTCCAACGCCAGAATCATGGTCTCTGCCAGGCATCCGTTGAGGTTGCGTTTGGGGTCCAGTCCGAGCGCCAGAGCACCGAAGCTGACAGAAGCCACCGCCGACACGAGACCCCCATCTACAATCAGAATATCGTCGCGCAGGTGTGCCCCCGGCAGCACATCCTTGGGTAGCGCCGTATCAATGACGACAGTGCCGGGCATGAGGCGCGCAGGGTCGAGTACCCCGCCGCTAGACGTGGCAGTGACGAAGAACCGTACATCTCCATAGCATTCATCCACATGCCCATGAAGCAGCACCTGGCGATGGTGCTGCGATGGCAGATCCTCCAGCGAAGGCCGTGTTTGGTTTCTGTGCACGAGCCGCAGACGGCAGCCCAGAGTGGCTAGCAGCCTGGCGACGGCAAGCGCAATGGAACCTGGATATCCCAGGATGGCAACCTCGGAATCCTCGGGTGCGACACCCAATGCGGCCATGCTGTCGAGCAGATTCCGATAGGCAGCATAGGCGGTCAGGGAATTGCCTGTGGTCACGGGGATTGATGCCCGTCCCAGTGTCTGCAATCCCCGATTACCCACGATCGCGGTAAAGCCCCCCAGGCCGACCAACTCCGCTCCCTGGACTTGGAGCGCGTTGACACCCTCGAGCACCCGTTCGGCGATGACGCGAGGCTGCGCAAGCATCTGCTCTGCCGTCAACGGCATGAACTGAAGCGTCCCTTCGCAATGCTTTCCACATGCGCTGACGATCCGGCCAAATTCCGCGAAGGGAACCAGGTTACGGCGCTTCCACAGACCGGGGTCATAGCCCTCTGCCTGCTCCCCGCGCATTCGGTCTGCAATATCCACCAATTTGACCTGATGCAGCAGGCCTTTCGATGTGGGGTGTGCGATGAAACCGAACTTCATACTGTCCTCTCTGCCGTAACACGGCTCCAACTTGTTTCTGACACCAGGCTTAGGCCATCGCCTTCCGAGTTGTGCCCCAACCAGACATCGAAGAAATTCAACTGTCCCGGCGCAGTCAGGGCCTCGCGCAGGGTCGCGGCGCAGAACTGGCGTATGCAAGCCCGATGTACCCGGACGGAACCAGACCGTGTCTCCTGCGCCTCGACGTGCTCGAACATGGGCACGTTCACCTGCGTGGCCCCATTCAGGGCATATCGCTTGTCAAGGTACGTCTGAATCATCGACAGGACGCCATTGGTCAAATAGAAGACCGTAATATTTCGCTGCCGGGAGGCAAGGCCATGCGCGGCGCACATCGCCAACCGCTGCTCCACGTTTGGTACGAGTGCGCGGGCACCATCGCCAACGAATGCGAGCACATTGTGTTCATTCTTCAATGCGATGTAGGGCAGCGACATGAGCGCGTCACCCATCAAGGCGCGGCCATACCAGCCAGAGAACCCGGCGTCCGTGCGCGGCACATTGCGCACCGCGGACAGACCGCAACGGCCAACGTCATAGACGCCCGTATACCGATATCCATCCTCGATCAGCTCGTTCACAAGTTGCCCGAGCCGGTAGAAGAAATAGTTCGGAGTCATCGGCATGGTTTCGATCCGATCACTGGGCAGCATGTCTTCGATGCTTCGCAACCATTCCAGCCTGGCCTGCCGGCGACGCAACACCTCGGGCTCCACCTGGATTCTTGCCTCCAGATAGTCGAGGAATACATCGAGCGAAACATCAAGCGGCAATCGCGTAAAGGGGGCAATGTGCGCGGCGTTGTGGTTCACCTGTGCGACTTGGAAATTGCGCTTGAGCCGACCTTCTGAATAGGGAGTTGCAGATTGGTCCACCTTGCTCTTGAGGAAAAAAAGCCAAGGAATTTCCGCGTTTCCCGGCTCAGCGGTTCTGTCTTCCAGAAAAGCATGGATACGACGCGTGAAGCCATACATGGACAGCGTTCCCAGGTAATTCGGCACCGGCCTTCCGTCTTGATAGGCCACTACACCGCCCGGGCTGATGATGGTATCCGCCAGTGCGATACCCGCTCGGCCGGCCAGCCGCGTGACGCGATCGCGCTCGGAAGGCGTCAGCCGACCACACTGCCAAAGCACCCTCGCGTCGCTTTTGTTCAGTACGTTCACGGCGATGTCCAGTCGCTGCCGTTGCGCATCCGATAGCGCGCACGAACCGGGCACCGACACGACCGGATGGGAAGGCAGAGCGGTCGCGATCTGTGTCCTCGATTCGAGGACGCTTTGTGTGGCGAAAAGAAAGGTGGGAGCGGGATGTTCGTCCAGCGCATGAAAAGCGCCATCAAGGCAAGCTGCAATATCCTCGGGCCGGCGCATGAAGCTATGCCACAAGCCGCGGGCCTCAATCACCTGATGACCATTGTTGTCCGCGTCGATGGTGCCCTGGAAGGCATACCACACCGTTTCTGGGGAGTCGGCGCACACAATCAAGCCTGGCGCGCCCGCGCGCTTGAGATTTGCCAGCGTGCCGCGCGCCTCGTCGATCATGCCCGACGTGATTGCAATCACGTAAGCCCGACCGTACAACTGCCAGCCGGCCAGCGCGCTGACAGCCAAAGAATGTTCATTGCAGCCGGTATAGCAACCAACCGGCGTCCCGTGAGTCAAGCCTTGCATGGAGTCGATGAAGCCCGCCACCATCGAGCCGGTGAAGAAGTGGAAGTCCCACCGGTCCTTCCAACGATTCTGCATCAGCCGATACACTTCCTGCGCGACGGCGACCGGCTCTTCGGTCTGTTGGGTCGTGCGTGCCAGGAGTCGATTGAAATAGGCATGCTCCAAGTGATCAACCAGTAATCGCAGCAGATCGGCGCGCCGCTGCGTCTCTTGCGGATGGGGTACCCGAATCAATCGGTTCCCACCCAACAGGCACATCCATTTCCCTAGACACTCCTCCTGGCACAACAACATCGCGGAGCACGGCGACAGCCTGGCATCGGTCCAATCGGTCATGAGCGGCAGGAAGGGATCGCCGGCGACGTCAGGGTCGTCATTGCGGGCATCCAGTAGCACGCATTCGGTGCAGGCTTGTCGTTCAGGCACGCCCAGTGCCTGCTTGGCTGCGGGAATTGACGAGAAGCATTGCAGTTCGAGAGATAACGGCGCTGCACCATCCGCTTGCGATTGGAGATAACGGCTCGCTTGAAAAAGGACCTGCCGATAGAGGCCGTTAAGGTCAATCTTCGGCGCCTCCGACAGAATGCCGGCGCCAGTGCCTCGAAGCAGGTTGTTCAAGGTGTCCAGCACGGCCCCGAGGTCTTGCGCCAACCCGTCATCCTGACTGACAAGACACACGCCAATGGTTCGTGCTTCCCTCACTGCCAACATGGGATTTACCTCCTTCATTACCGGGTCGGCACCGTTTCGTGCCGAAGATTGGTCCGCTGTAAGCATTGCCTCCGCGGTGGTACCAACGCTGTGTCGGACCCGCCACGCCAGCAGGAAAGCGCACAGCACAGCACACTGGCCTTCAACGTCCTGCGGCGCATCCTGCCGCGCGCACTCGTCACCACCATCCGTACTCCAATCTCGTGGTGGCGGCCTCTATCCGGTCAGCGGCTCGATCCGACACTTCCGTATGGCATGAATGCTATCCGCAAATGAGAACTGGTCTCATGTATATATCTATGTGATGAGCACGGATTTCTATGCGGACTGCGAGAGGTGACGCCGCAGGGCGCTACAGAACGGGAGGTACCTCCATCCGCCCTTCCCCCGCTTGTTGCCCATAGCCCGCACGGACGGCAGTAGGCGCTGCTCGGCAAGGTGAACTGAAGGACTGGATGGCTGCCGACCAACCGCATAGTTTTTTGTGCTGACAGCATATGAAACAGGCATCCATGACGCGGCCAATCACTTTATCATTAATGACAATCATTATCAGTTGTAACGGAGAAAGTGATATGCCCTTACCCCCTCTGGTGGCTCCTGCTACGGAACTGAGCCGTGAAGAAATCAACCGCTACAGCCGTCATCTGCTGATTCCCGATGTCGGCATGCTTGGCCAGCGCCGGCTGAAGAATGCGCGAGTGCTGGTCATCGGCGCAGGTGGATTGGGCTCCCCCACCCTGCTCTACCTTGCCGCAGCTGGTGTCGGCACCATCGGCATCATCGACTTCGACCGTGTGGATGATTCCAACCTCCAGCGCCAGGTCATCCACGGCGTGGATACCGTCGGCAAGCTGAAGGTCGAAAGCGCCAGCCAGGCCATTGCGCGGCTGAATCCCCATGTACGGGTGGAGACCTTCACGGACCGCCTGGAGCGGGACATGGCGGTGGACCTGTTCTCACGCTTCGACCTGATCCTGGACGGCACCGACAACTTCGCCACGCGCTATCTGGTCAACGATGCCTGCGTGCTGGCAGACAAGCCCTACGTGTGGGGTTCGATCTTCCGCTTCGAAGGCCAGGTTTCCGTGTTCTGGGAGAACGCGCCCGACGGCCGCGGACTGAACTACCGCGACCTGTACCCGGAACCCCCGCCACCGGAGATGTCGCCGTCATGCGCCGAAGGCGGCGTGCTCGGCATCCTGTGCGCGTCCATCGGCTCCATCATGGCGACCGAGGCCGTCAAGCTCATCACCGGGATCGGCGAACCCTTGCTCGGGCGCCTCGTGGCCTACGACGCACTGGAAATGCGTTATCGCGAGCTGCCGTTACGCCGCCTGCCCGGCAGGGAGCCGATCACCGCGCTGGCCGAGGACTACCAGGCGTTCTGCAATCTGGGGGCGCCCGCCGGCAACGCCGATGCTTCTCTGCCGAGCATCACGGCAGCCGAGCTGAAGACCTTGATGGACCAGCAGAAGATGCCGATCCTGATCGACGTCAGGGAGCCCACCGAATGGGACATCGTCCGCATTCCGGGCGCCACCTTGATTCCCAAGTCTCCCACCGTGGCGCAAACATTGCTGCGGGAATACGGGCACGACGCCGATCTGGTGATCAGTTGCAAGAGCGGCAAGCGCTCTGCCGATGTGGTGTCTGAGCTCCAGCAGCTTGGCATGCGCAATGTCCGTACGCTGGAAGAAGGGGTACTGGCATGGGTCAGGGATATCGACCCTTCGCTGCCCAGCTATTGATGTCCGGAGCCCCTGAGAACCATGGCGCTGCACATCAAGCATCAGGTGCTGGAGCAGATTCTCGCCCAGGCGCGCAGAGATCATCCACTGGAGACCTGCGGCATCGTGTCTTCCGTTCCAGGCAGCACGGTGGCGTCCAGGCTCGTGCCAATGCGCAACCAGGCCGCTTCCGAGACGTTTTTCCTGTTCGATTCCCGGGAGCAATTCCGGGTGTTTCGGGAGCTGGATGAGCGTGACGAGGCGTGCCGGGTGATCTATCACTCGCATACCGCCAGCGAAGCCTATCCCAGCCGCGAAGACATCGAGTACGCCCACAGCCCCGAAGCGCATTACCTGATCGTTTCGACCTGGGATGCAGCCCGAGTGCCCGTCCGGAGTTTCCGGCTGTGCAACGGAAGCGTGACTGAAGAAAGCATCTCCATGATGGAGTAGCCATTCCCGTTTTTCAAAAACATCGAGCCCAGTGATGGGCAGAAGGAGTCCTGCATGTCGATTTTGGTAGTTGTTCCTACTCTGTTGCGCCCCCTGACCAATGGCGAAAAGAGGGTTTCCGCTCAAGGCAGTTCAGTGGCGGAAGTCATCGATCACCTGGAGAGCCAGTTCCCCGGGATCAAGGCTAAGCTCGTCCATGGCGACCGGGTGCATCGCTTCGTGAATGTCTACATCAATGAAGATGACATTCGCTTTGCCGATGGTCTCGATACACCGGTCAAGGCCGGCGACACCCTGACCGTGCTGCCTGCAGTCGCCGGCGGCTGATCCATTTCCATCCATTCGAGAAAAAACGCCTCTTGCCAATGCGTACAGAGGCGCCACACGACGCTTTGCTTGCTGCTTCCGATATGCCGCCCCTGTTGACTCAATTCTCCCTGACGCATGCGCTGGCGTCGCCACTGCCGAAGTGGAAGGCCATGCAGACATCCCTGGCCGGACAGGCTCGCGCTCTGGGTATCCAGCAGTCTGCCGCCGGCCCAGCCACAAACTCCGACGATGCTGCATTCGTGCTGGCACACCCGGCACTTTCCTCCATCCAGGTCCGCTACACCTCGCCGGCCAACTGGCTGCCGGTGGCAAGCCTCTCCGAACTGCTCGTACAGGCCACCTGCGGCATCATGTCGGTGCACGGCCGGGCCAGCGGCAAGGCACAGCCTCTGGGGGTGAATTACCTGGCCGCACTGACCAGTGCCATGGCCTTGCAAGCCACGCTGGCCGCTGCCGTCGGCCAATTGCGCGGCGGCACATTCCGTGAGGTCCGGGTATCACCGCTGGGCTGCGGATTGCTCAGCATCGGCCAATACCTGGCGGGCGCCACTGCACCCGAAGACCGCGAGCAGCTCCTGCCGGGCGGTACTGACGCCCGTCTGCGTCCGCCTTTCCGCTCTGCCGACGGGATCTCCTTCGAACTCGAAACGCTG
The DNA here is from genome assembly GCF_048398245.1 of Thauera butanivorans. NCBI lineage: Bacteria > Pseudomonadati > Pseudomonadota > Betaproteobacteria > Rhodocyclales > Zoogloeaceae > Thauera > Thauera butanivorans. Next base: position 1,908,353 of record NZ_CP183038.1, on the reverse strand, counting down.
GACAGCGGACCGTGGCGATGCTTCTGGGAAAGCATCGGCATCGGCCGGGATCTGGCCGGCGTGGCCTGGCGAGCCTTTCTTCTTCGCTATGCGCGGGCGGTGTCGCCGCTGCCCGCCGAATGCCACGAGGCCCTGGCAGACCTACCCTACGAACGCATTCAGCACCTGGCCGAGCAGGCAGGTGTGGCCACCGTGCCGGTACGCACGGCGGCACAGCGCCGCCAGGACGCGGATTACGGGCAGATGGAGGATTCACCATGGGATTTCTCCCTTCCTTCTGCAACTCCCGAACAGCAGGAGGCTGCTCGCGAGCGCAAGGCTGCAGCGGGGAGCTTGCCACTGGCAGGTGTGAAGGTCGTCGAGTCGTGCCGGCGCATCCAGGGGCCGCTGGCAGGGCATCTGCTGGCACTGCTGGGCGCCGAAGTCATCCGCCTGGAACCGCCAGGCGGCGATCCGCTGCGTGCCATGCCGCCATGCGCCGACGGCTGCTCGGTCCGCTTCGACGCCTTGAACCATCTCAAGCATGTCCAGGAAGTGGACATCAAGTCTCCTGCAGGGCGGCGGCTGATTCATGAGCTGGTTGGCGAATCCGACGTGTTCCTGCACAACTGGGCGCCCGGAAAGGCACAGGAGTTGATGCTGGACGCAGCGCATCTGCACCGTGTCCAGCCACGGCTGGTGTACGCCTACGCCGGTGGCTGGGGCAATGCCCCGGTCGGCGCGCCCGGCACCGATTTCACCGTGCAGGCATGGTCGGGCGTGGCCGATGCCATCGCCACCGCTTCAGGCACGCATGGCGGCTCCCTGTTCACGGTGCTGGACGTGCTGGGTGGCGTGCTCGCAAGCCTGGGCGTGACTGCCGCCTTGCTGAAATGCAGCGTCGAAGGTACGGGTGTCCAGGTCGAAAGCTCGCTTCTGGGCGCGGGCGACTTGCTGCTGCGAGACGGCGAGGACAGAGCTGCTGAATTTCTGTGCGGAGTGCATCCCACCCGCTCGGGCCTGATCGCCATCGATTGCCGGGAGCCCGCTCAATTGCAGTCATTGAGCGCGCTGCTCGATCTGCCGGCCTCTTCCAGCCCCAGCCCGGCATTGCTGACCGAACGCTTGCGCAGGCTCCCTGCAAACGAATGGGAGCCACTGATGATTTCACGCGGTATCGGCGCATGCGCGGTCGCCGAAGACCTCGGCCTTGTCGCTGTCGATTCCCGCTTCGCCGAATGCCTGGACCACCGGGCTTATTCCTTCGTCAAATCCCCCTGGAGCTTCCCATGAACAACGCTGGCATCATCGATCTGGTTCCCGCCGAGGAACGCAAACGCTGGGCACAAGACGGCACCTATCCGAACCAGCCCGTTTTCACGCTATTCGTCGCCAAGGCGAAGGAACACCCGGACAAGGAAGCCGTGCTGTCACCGCAGGGCAACGTGAGCTACGGCCAGTTGCTCGACGCTTCGCTGCGGCTGGCGCGCAGCCTGCGCGACGCCGGCATCGTTGCGGGCGACGTCGTGGCTTACCAGTTGACCAACCACTGGCTGTGCTGCGCAATCGACCTCGCGGTGGCGGCACTCGGTGCCATCGTCGCTCCCTTCCCGCCTGGCCGGGGCAAGCTCGACATTCAATCCCTGGTGCGTCGCTGCGACGCGCGGGCGGTTATCGTGCCGGAAGAATACGCCGGCATCGACCTGTGCGAAATCATCGAGTCGCTTCGCCCCACGCTGTTGTCGATGCGCCTACTGATCGTCCAGGGAAAACCGCGCGCAGGTTGGTCGACACTGGATGCATTGATGGATGTCGAACCCCTGGACACCGAGATCCTGCCCGAGGTGTGCCCGAACTCTCCGGTGCGCCTGCTGGTTTCGTCCGGTACGGAATCGGAACCCAAGCTGGTGGCCTACTCGCACAACGCGCTGGTGGGCGGGCGTGGGCGCTTCCTGCAGCGAATCGCTCCGGCTGGCGAGGAGTTCCGAGGCATGTACCTCGTTCCGCTGGGCTCTTCGTTCGGTTCGACCGCCACCTTCGGCGTCCTGTGCTGGCTGGGCGGATCACTGGTGGTGCTGCCCAAGTTCGACGTCGCCGAGACCATCGACGCGATCCAGACATTCCGGCCCAGCTTCATTCTCGGCGTACCGACGATGCTGCAGCGCATTGCCGCCGACCCCGCGCTGGCGAGCATCGACAAATCCAGCCTGCGCGGTCTGGTCGTTGGCGGCTCGGTCATCGACGAAGCCACCGTACGCAAATGTTGCGATGCCTTCGGCTGCGGCTTCATCAGCCTCTATGGCTCCGCCGATGGAGTGAACTGCCACAACACCCTGGACGACCCCATCGATGTGGTGCTGAGCAGCGTCGGCAAACCCAACCCTTCCGTGTGCGAAATCCGCCTGGTCGACGATGAAGGCAAGGAAGTGCCCCAGGGCGAAATCGGCGAGATCACCGCGCGCGGGCCGCTGAGCCCGATGCAATACGTCAATGCTCCCGAACTGGATGCCCTGTACCGCGATCCGCAAGGCTGGGTCAAGACAGGAGACCTCGGCTTCATCGATGCCGAGGGCCGTCTGGTGCTGGCCGGCCGCAAGAAGGACATCATTATCCGCGGCGGCGCCAACATCAGCCCGGTGCAGATCGAAGGACTGGTGATGTCGCACCCGGATGTCGTGACCGTGGCGTGCGTACCTGTCCCCGATGCGGACCTGGGGCAGAGGGTATGCCTGTGCGTCACCCTGCGTGCTGGCGCAGCGAAATTCTCGCTGAAGGAGATCACCGACTTCCTGCGTGCCAAGGGCCTGGAGGTCAACAAGCTGCCGGAATACCTGCGCTTCTACCGCAGCCTGCCACTGACACCTGCAGGCAAGATCGACAAGAAGGCATTGGCCAGCGAGGTCGAAGCGCTCGGCATGGATACGGCCGCAGCGGCCTGAGCAGACGGTTGAAAATGATGATCGGAAAACAACATCCCGCATTCGCGGCAAACGAGTTGGCACAACGCGTCCGGCGATTCGTCGATGATCACATCCTCCCCAGCGAGCCATTGCTCGCTGGGGAGGATGACAGCGCCCGGAAATTGGCCGGAAGCCTGTCGGGGCGGGCCAGGGAAGCATCGGTATTCGGCAATTTCTATCCGCCTGAGCATTCGGACCATCTGGCGAATCTGACGGACTACATCGCAGTGGCGGAGCAGGAAGGGCGTTCGGAATACGCGCCGGGCATCCTGGGCGCCGATGCAACGCTGGATGCCTACATGCTCAAGCGCCATGCCAGCCCCGTCATTCGCGAACGCTTCTTTCTGCCGCTCGTGCAGGGGTACGCGGTCTCGAGCTATGGCATGTCGGAACCCGACAGCATCGGCTCGATTCCGGCGACCATGACCTGCCGGGCCGAACTGCGTGATGGCATCTGGCACATCACGGGCCGCAAATGGTTCATCTGCCGTTCCCAGGTCGCAGATTTCGTCACGGTCGTCACACGCACCACCGACGGCCCGGTAGCACAATCCCTGTCCATGATCGTGGTGCCGACCGACTCGCCCGGCTTCGAGGTGGTGCGTCCCTTGCCACTGCTGGGACGCGACCAGGGCCAGGCCGAACTGGCGTTCAACGACGTGCAGGTGCCGTACGACCATGTTCTCGGCCAGCCCGGCCAGGGCATTGCCCTGATGCAGGAGCGCCTGGGCCTGGGCAGGCTGCTGCGGTCCGCACACTGGCTGGGACAGGCGCAACGCTGCTTCGAATTGATGTGCGAGCGGGTACATTCACCCAAGGGCCATCTGGCTAGGCTGGCCGACAAGCAATTGGTGCGTGCGCGAATCTATCGGGTGTATCGCGGCATCGCCACCGCCAGGGCACTGGTGCTGGACGCCGCACGCAAGTTCGATGCAGGCATCGCCAACAGCATCGAAGTCAATCTAGCAAAGCTGGCCGCCTCGGATGCCGTGAGCGAAGCGGCCGACAACGCGATCCAGGTCATGGGAGCGGAAGGACTCAGCGACTGGACACCACTGGCGAATATCTACCGCAATGCCCGGACCACCCATATCCTGGACGGTACCGACGACGCGTTGATCAGTACTATCGGGCGACAACTGCTGAACGCCACCGCGCCTGGTGCCAGCTTCGACCCGGCATGCCCCTCGCTGCGATTGTCCAGGGCTGCCGAATGACCGGGGCGAGCGCGCATCCATCTTCATTGGCGGGGCTCACCAGCCTGATGGTGATGGCAATGGGCATGCCGATGATGGTTTTCTACGCCATAGGCATGCTTGGACCGGAACTGGTCGCCGACCTTGCGATCTCGCGCGAGCAACTGGGCTGGCTCACCGCCAGCACTTTCGGGCTCGCGGCGATTCTGTCCCCCTGGGCCGGCGCATTGGTACAACGGATCGGTAGCCGCACGGGATTGACGGCGCTATTCCTGCTGGTGGGTCTGTCGTTTTCATTGATGGCCGTCCTTCCCGGATTCGGCGGCCTGGTCACGGCATTGCTGTTCTGCGGAGTCGCCCAATCCCTGGCAAACCCTGCCACGAACCAGGCCATTGCGCATACCGTGCCTGCAGCCCGGAAAGCCGGCGTCGTCGGCCTCAAGCAATCCGGCGTGCAGGCATCAGCGCTGCTGGCCGGCGTGGCACTGCCGCCGCTGGTCGTGCTTTGGGGCTGGCGCGGCGCCCTGGCCGTGTGGGTTCCCCTGGCATTGCTGATGGCCGTATCGGTAGCACGCCTGGTGCCGGCATCGCCAGCGGCAGATCGCCCTCCTGCCCTGTCCGTGCAGTTGCCCAACAGCTGGCTGGCAACGCTGATGGCCATTCAGCTCTGCGCCGGACTGGCCTTGTCCTCATTCATGACTTTCCTCGGTGTGTATGCCGATCAGTTGGGAATATCGGCCCGGGCCATCGGCGCACTGGTGGCGTGCTTCGGCATCATGGGCATCCTGTCCCGGGTCTTGCTGACACCGCTCGGCTCCAGGCTGCGAGACGAAAGCGCGCTGCTGGGCGCGCTGTTCGTTCTCGCCAGTGTTGCGTTGGCAGCGATGCGGCAAGCCAGTGCCGAACAGCATTGGCTGGTGTGGGTCGGCGTGATCGGCATGGGGCTGACCGTGGTCGCCACCAACGCGATCGCCATGAGCATGTTGCTGCGCGATCAGCGATTCGGTGCCGCCGCCGCTTCCGCCGCCATGCTGTCGGTAGGCTTCTTCGGCGGCTTCGCACTCGGCCCACCGGCATTCGGCTGGCTGCTGGCACGCGAAGGCTTTGCCGTCGCCTGGCTGGGCCTCATCGCCATTCTGCTGACAGGAGGTTTTCTGTGCCTGCTGTTATGGCATCTGCGCAAGGAAGTTCCAGGACACATCCATGAATGACAAAAACACCAATCATCAAGACGCCATTCACGCTCTTTTCAAACGCATGGATGGTATCGCTGAGCAATGCGGCGACCGCTTTCCCTTGTTCCGGGCAGACAAAAGCACGCAATGGACACTATCCAGGCGAGGCTCATGGCTCGGCGGCTTCTGGGCAGGCCTGTGGTGGCTTCGCGCAGCCTATTACGGCAAGCAAAATGATCTCGACATCGCCAGAACCTGGTCCGCGCGACTGGAATCATCCTTGTCCGAAGCATCGGTAAACCGCAGCTTCGTCTTCTGGTACGGCGCTGCCAGCAACCGTGCATGCAACACCGGGAACGCCATTCGGCAGCTTGCAACCCGGGCCGCACAAGCGATCGCAGTGGATTTCGATCCGTCGATGGAAGCCTGGCCCGTAGGGCCAGGCATGGGAGTCGGCGGCGCAGGAGTCCATCGAATCAACGTCGATGCGTTGGCTCCGACACTGGCCTTGCTGCACGGCTATGGCGATGCCGACGGAGCCACGAAAGCAAACCGACACCTGCAGACCTGCCTGCGTCACTTGACCACGGACCATGGCGCCTGGCGAACCAACGCGATTCGGAATGCAGACGGCACGATTTCCAGGGATGAGGCAGGAGTCTGGCCGCGCGGTCAGGCCTGGGGAATGCTGGGTATGGCTGAAGCCGTCCGCCTGTATGGCCCCTCCTACCGAAATGCAGCATTACAGGCGTGCAACTATTGGATGCAACGCTGGGGACGCGATCAGGACACGGAAAATACACCACCGAAGATACTGAACGACCCGTCCGCGCATGCCATTGCCGCCGTCGCGATGCTCAGACTGTACCCCCTGGTACCTGATCAGCACTGGCTGCTCCGCCAATCGCATGCACAGATTGCTTCGATACTTTGCTCCAGCAAGATCGCCGAAACCGGCCAATTCGTCGGCCATCTCTACCACACCGGCGCCGATGGCGAGCAACTGGTCGAATCCGCATGCGCCACGTTCTTCCTGCTGGAAGCCCTGCTCAGCATGCACGGGAATACTTAGCCCGGATCTTTCATAGTCGGAGAAACCTTGAGCACCTTTCTGCCTATATCCGAACGTGGTTCAGCCTGCGCACCACTCCCATCCTGTTGGCATACGGTTGCCATGTGAGATACGGCAACGCCGGTGAGACGGCTTTTCAGCTCTCTATCGCCCGCTTGCCGAACATCGCCTTGGGCGATTTGCCATGGTAGCGGGTAAAAGCGACGGTGAAGTTGTTGGCGTATTTGTAGCCCACTTGCCAGGCGACCTGAGAGACCCGCTGGCCGGACTCCAGCAGCGCAGCGGCCTTGACCATGCGCAGTTCGAGCAGCAGTTCGGCCGGCGTGGCGTTGTAGAGGTAGAGCATGCCGTCCTTGAGCTTGTTCTTGTTGATGCCGACGAGCGTGGCGAGGTAATCGAGCGTCAGGGGCTTGTCGATGTTTTCGCTCATGGTCTGCCGGGCGCGCTCGATGCGTTCAATTTCGGACGGCGAGAATGGGGACGCCTGACCGCTGTGCTGCGGCGCCAGCAGGCTGAACTGTTCGTTGAGCAGGCTGAGGGTGTGGATGTGCAGGTCCAGGCGCGATAGCTGGCTCTGGCATGGCAGCAGGTGGCTAAGCAACGCCTTGGCGTGTGCCATGGCAGCGGGCGTGCTGGCACGGAAGGCCAGGCGGCTGAGCTGCCTGGAGCCGAGGATTTCGGCGGCACGCTGCTGGCCGACGTATTTGCAGATCAGCGACTCGTGCGCCACGACCCGCAGTTGCGACACGGTTTCTCCCGCCTCGTAGCGCCGCACGCCCGGGATGGCACGGAACGACGAAATGGTCGTATGGCCCTGCTGGAACTCCAGATTGGTGGAGTCCTGCCCCTCGTAGCATGAGCGGCCTTTCATGCCCAGGGTGATGACCATCACGCGGCCATCGTGCGGCCCGTTGCTCTCTTCGATCAGTGGCACGCTGGGGGTGTAGCTGAGCCGGCTCAGGCCGAGCCCGGGTTCCAGTTCGACGAAGTCCTGGTGGCAGTGACCCAGTTCCTCCGGCAGTTGCAGCCGGGTCCTGCCTCCACCGAGGGTGCTGCAGATGCGGGGTTCATCCAGCCTCAGCCGGCAGCAGTTGTTGCGCACACCCATATCTGTTCCGCCTCTCCCGTCTTTCGCATAGATATTCGTGCCCTTCGCATACTGAGCATGGGAATCATTCCCACTAATATAGCCCATCGCTCATAGCCGACCAAGATCAGGGAAGCACAACCCGGATATCGACCATGACTCACATCAGCCACGAACAATTTGCCGCCCTGCCCTCATCCCCGATCCCAGCGCGGATGCAGTCCTGTTGGGACGCCCAACTGGCCTGTCAGGATGCCGACGTGCTGAGCCTGGCGCTGGAGCTGGAGCTATTCGCCCATCTGGATGAATTTGCCAGGCCCGAAGAAGTTGCGGCGCGGCTGGGGCTGGCGCCGGCCAATACCTGTCTGTTCCTGGAAATGCTGGGCAGCATGGGCATGCTGGAGCAAGGGCCTGCACACATGGATTCACCGGCATTCCCGTCGAACTGCTACCGGACCCATCCCGAGATGCAACCCTACCTGCATCCGGCTTCGCCGCTCTATCTCGGCGATGCCTTGCAGTTCCGCCACAAGGTGCTGTGCCGCTGCCGCAACCAGCTCGAAACCCTGCTGCGCGAAGGGCCCCCGGACAAGGAAGACGTGCCCGACGAGATTGCGCAACAAGCCTGGGCCAGGGCCGCGCAAGTGCAGATCGCGCAGGAGCAGCGCGCCGTGACCGTGCCGGTGGCACGCCGGATCGCGGGCCAGCTTGCCGACCGCCAAGGCTGGCGGACAATGCTGGACCTGGGCGGCGGCCCCGGCCTGGTGGCGATCGCGCTGGCGCAGGACCTGCCGGCGCTGTCCGGCGTGGTATTCGACTACCCCGCGGTGGCCGCGGTGGCGCAGCAGAACATCGAAGCGGCCGGCCTGCAGCAACGCTTGCGCGGCGTCGGCGGCAACCTGGCGCATGAGGATTTCGGCCACGGCTACGACCTGATCTGGTGCTCTTCGGTGCTGCATTTCGTGCCGGACACCATGTCCATCCTGAAGCGCCTCCATGCGGCGCTGAACCCCGGCGGCATGCTGCTGTGCGCCCATGCCGAAGCCGGCGGACGCCGCGTGCTGCAGTACTACCTGCGCATGCGGATGCAGGGCCGGCAGGTCCTGGCCGAAGGCGAACTGGCGAAGCTGCTGCACGAAGCGGGATTCAGTGAGGTGACGACCCGCACCGATGTGGATTTCCCGGTGGCGCCCGTCACCGTCCTGGCTGCACGAAAAGGAGAAGATCTTTCATGACCAAAGCCCGCCTGTTCGGCCTGCAACTGATGTTCGGCTGGATGAACCTGGTCTTGGCCATTCCCAGTATCTACCTGATGTTCGGCATGCCGCTGGTGATGCGCCAGCATGGCTGGAGCGGCACCGAGATCGGGCTGTTCCAGTTGGCGGCGCTGCCTGCCATCTTCAAGTTCCTGTTTGCCGTGCCGGTGCAGCGCGTGCGGCTGGGACGGGGACATTTCGTGCATTGGCTGCTGCTGCTCAGCATGTCGATGCTGGCGCTGTACTGGCTGATCGGGCGGCAGAACCTGATCGAGGACCGCGTGCTGTTGTTCACGCTGACCTTTGCCATCAGCATCGCTGCGACGTGGGCGGACATTCCGCTGAATGCACTGGCTGTGCAATGGCTGCCCCGCAGCGAGCAACTGCGCGCGGGTAGCATCCGCTCGGCCGCCCTGTTCCTCGGCGCGATCATCGGCGGCGGCGTCATGATCGTGGTGCAGTCGCGCATGGGCTGGCAGATGCCTTTCTGGATCATGGGCGCCGGCCTGCTGCTCGGCTGCCTGCCCTTCGTCCTGCTGCGTTCGCGCGCGGCGCTGCCCGAGCCCGCAGCAGGCGGCGATGCACCGCTGCCCGGCGTGGTCGCCGACTGGGCAGGCTTCTTCAAGCAGCCGGGCGCGCGGCAATGGAGCCTGATGCTGCTGACCAGCTTCCCCTTCATCGGCGCGGCGTGGCTGTACCTCAAGCCGCTGATGCTGGACATGGGCATGCCGCTGGAACGGGTGGCCTTCATCGTCGGCATCGTCGGCGGCGTGACCGGCGCCTTGTTCAGCCTGATCGGCGGACGCCTCGTGCCGGTGCTGGGTACGGCACGCGCCATCGTGCTGTACCTGCTGGCGGCCTTGTGCTCGCTGCTGCTGTTGACCGTCGTGGTGTGGGCCAAGCTCGGTCCCGGCTGGCTGATTGCCAGCGCGATCGGCGTGGCCGCGAGCATGGGGGCCGTATCGGCATTGATGTTCGGCCTGACGATGTTCTTCACCCGCCGCCAGCGCAACGCCTCGGACTACGGCCTGCAGACCACGCTGTTCACCGCCGCCCGGATGGCCGTCCCGATTGCCGCCGGCATGCTGCTCGACCGCCTGGGCTACAACGGCATGCTGGTGGGTTTGACGCTCGGCGTGCTGTTCGCCTTCGGCCTGGCTTGGCAGGTGCGCGGCAAGGTGGGGGATTCGGCAAGGGCGGTGCTGGCCGGCGAGGTGGATTGAAGATGGTGGCGGCCTCCCCTCGGCCCCGTCACCGTTGATTCCCGCTTCGCTGCACGTCCGGGCCGCAGAGCCTGTTACTTCGTCAAATCCTCCTGGAGTTTCCCATGAACAACACAGGCATCATCGACCTGGATTCCGCCGAGAAACGCAAGCGCCGGGCACGAGACGGCATGCTCCGGGTCGATCCGCTGCACATTGCCCTGGTATCCGCGCTGACTCTGCTGGCGACCTCTTCCCCACCTGCATCGGCACAGGGCGCCGCCATTCAGCGTGTGGAATCGAGTGAGCAGACGCTGCCGAGCATCACGGTCACTGCCGAAAAGACCGAGCAGGCGCTGGAGAAAGTGCCCACCAGCGTGGCCGTGGTCAAAGGCTGGGATATCGAACAGTCCGGTACGACCAGCCTGCAGCAACTGGAAGGCCGCGTGCCAGGCCTGTCCTTCCAGCCCTTCGGGCAGGCAGGCATGAATTCACCCGTAATGCGCGGACTGACGGCCAACTTCAACACTTTCTCCACGTCCACGCTGCTGTTGGTCGATGGTGTCCCGACCCTGAGCGCACAGGGTTTCGAGAGCAGCCTGCTCGACGTCGATCGCATCGAGATCATGCGGGGGCCGCAATCGACGCTGTATGGACGCAATGCCGAAGCAGGCGTCATCGCCATCCACAGCCTGCCGATGGACGACACGCCACGCACCCGCATCGCCGGCGAAGTGGGAAGCCGGGACAAACGTGCCCTCAGCTTTGCCTTGAGCCGCCCCATCGTGCCGAACACCTTATATGCGAGCGTGTCGGGAAGCTGGTCCGAGCAGGACGGCTTCATCGACAACCGCCACGCCGGCCACAAGGAAGATGAGCGCCGGCGGCGCAACCTGAATCTGGGCTTGCGCTGGGCGCCGGCCAGCACGACCGATCTCGTGCTGCGCTATACCCGCCAGGATTATGACGACGGCGCCAACCTGTGGGGCGCGCCGACAGCGCCGCGCGCGAAGGTCGCCTCGGGGACGCCGAGCTGGAACCGTTCCATCGGGCAGACGCTGTCGCTGGTCGCCCGGCACGATTTCGGTTCCGGCCTGCGCCTGCATTCGATCACTGCCTGGAACGACTTCAAGGATCGAATCCAGCAGGATACGGACTTCATGCCGATGGACGTCCTCCATGTCGGGCGCGACCATCACCTGCGCACGGTATCCCAGGAGTTCCGCCTCGAAGGAAAACTCGGCGAATCCGACTGGCAGCTCGGCATCTACGGCGACGCCGGCGACAACGACCTGCACAGCACCAGCAAGACGATGATGGGACTATCCGACATGCGAGCCAAGCAGAAGAGCCGGACAGCCGCGGTGTTTACCCATTGGAACCTGCCGCTGGCCGAGCACTGGTCGCTGTCGGCCGGACTCCGGGTCGAGCGCAACACGGTACGGCTAACTCCGCGGGATGCGGCAGCGCAGGAAAAGGGCTGGACCCATGCCTCGCCCAAACTTGCCCTGCAATATCAATTCTCGCCGCAGCACCAGTGGTACGCCAGCGTCAGCCGCGGCGTGCGTACCGGCGGTTTCAACATCCTTGCGCCGGCGATCGGCTACCTGCCCTACGATACGGAAAAGAACTGGTCGTACGAGACCGGCCTGAAGGGCTCGCTGCTCGGCCAGCGCATGCGCTATTCGCTGGCGGCCTACCTGATGGACATCGACGACATGCAGGTCATGCAGATGCCGACCGTCGGCATGATGTACATTACCAGCGCGGCAACCGCCACTTCCAAGGGCATCGAGTTCGATGTGGACTATCTGCTGGATAGCGGCTGGCAACTCAGGGGCGGCCTGGCCTGGAACCACATGCGCTTCGACCGGTTCCGGGATGGCGCGGCCGACTACCGCGGCAAGCGCAATCCCTTCGCACCGGACCTGACCGGCCATGTCGGCGTCCGCTACGACGCACCACAGGGCTGGTACATGCAGGCCGACGTCGTCGGCAGCAGCAAGGTCTATCTGGATGCGGCCAACCGATACAAGCGCAACGGCTACGGCCAGCTTCATCTGAGCGCGGGATACCAGCTCGGCAATCTGGAGATCGCGGCCTATGTCCACAATGCCGGAGACCAGCGCTACGACGCGGTGGGCTATCAGAACGGCTTCGTCACCGTCTATAGCCCGCCTCGTGAAGCAGGTGTGCGCCTGATCTGGCGGCAATAGGACTTCCATCAAGGGGTCAGGAGCATACCCATCGACGACATGCGCCCGGTGCAGCCGGGCTCGGTGCTGCGTGAAGACTTTCTGATCCCACCCGGGCTGAGCGTGAACGCACTATCCATGGTGTTTCGCGTGTGCAGCATCACCCCATGATCGAAGCTTGACGGCAGACCCGCGATACGGCTGGCAACGCCGTACCACAGGCCGCTCGATCAAGGCACTAACTCAGCTCAGCAGCAGCTTGTCGTCATCCAGCACTTCGCCGCGCACCTTCTCGAACATCGCGAGCAGGTGATGCACGTCCATCCCTTCGCGCTCCTTGCCCGAGACGTCGAGCACGACCCGCCCCTGGTGCAGCATCACGGTACGTTGGCCGACGTCAAGCGCCTGGCGCATGCTGTGGGTCACCATCATCGTCGTCAGCTTGTGCTCGGCGACGATGCGCACCGTCAGTTCGAGCACGAAGGCGGCGGTGTGCTCGTCCAGCAGCAGGCGCGAAGGCCGCATGCCGGCGGCATTGCCCGCGGCGAGGCTTACTGGATGACCTTGGCGGCGGATTTCACCAGTTCGTCGGACAGCGTGATGCCCTGCTTGCGCGCCGCTTCCGGGTTGACGTGGAGTTCCAGCTTGCTGCTCGTCTCGGAAACGATGTCGCCCGGCTTCTCGCCCTTGAGGATGCGCAGAAAATCGAAGGGCGGATTCTAAGCGATTGCGCCAGCCTTGCGGCGCGCGGCCGGCGCCCTGCTGCGCCTTTCCGCCTCCTGCTCGCCCTCCCGCCCGCTACCACCACTGCCCTGCCTTCGTCAGTCCAGCCCCCGGCGGGCCTGTGCTCACGACCAGCTCACCACCGCCGAAAAAAGATAGCCGGCGCCATACACGGTCTTGATCAGCTTGGCATGCTGGGGGTTTTCTTCGAGTCGTCGGCGCAGGCGCGAGACGCGCAGGTCGATGCTCCGGTCGAGCGCCGACACGTTGCGGCCCGACAGCAGGTGTTCGCGCGAAAGGATCTGGTTGGGACTCCGGAGCAGGGTCAGGAGCAGTTGCGCCTCGGCCAGCCCCAGCGTTTCCTCATGGCCGTCGGGGCTGATCAGGCGATAGGTGCGGACCTCGAATTGCCAGCCGGCAAAGCGCGCGACACGGACCTCCGGGCGGTCGTGGTCATATTCCTCCGGAGTGTAGCGGCGCAGGATGCTGCGCACCCGGGCGATGAGTTCGCGCGCTTCGAAGGGCTTGGTCACATAGTCGTCCGCGCCGAGTTCCAGACCCAGTACCCGGTCGGACGTGTCGGTACGGCCAGTGACGATCAGAACGCCGAAGCGATGGGTCTTGCGCATGCGGTGCATGACGTCCATGCCATCGAGGTCGGGCAGCCCGAGGTCGAGAATGCACAGGCTCGGAGCCTCGACCCGGAGGTGCTGGAGAAACTCGCTGCCGGTGCGGAAGAGCTTGGCACGGTAGGCGAATTTTTCGAGCGTATCGCAGATCTGACGCCCGATCGAGGGATCGTCCTCGACCACATGGATCAGAGTGTGCGGGCGATGTGGCATCAGTTGCTCCCAATCGTCCGCTTGGCCGCGGACGAAGCCCGGCCGAGCGCGGCGAGCAGCGCCTCATGGTCGAAAGGCTTGACCAGCAATGGAATGCTCGGGTCGTGTGCCTCGACCGGGCCCCGGTCGATATAACCGCTCATCAGGATGGCCGGCACCTCGGGCCGGAAGTGCCGAGCAAAGCGCGCGAGGGCGCGTCCGTCCATGTCGCCGGGCATGACCACGTCGGTGAGCAGCAGCGATATGGCCGGAACGTTCTCGAGCATGTCGGCCGCCTCGGCACCGCTTTCCGCCTCAAGGACGCTGCATCCCAGCGACGACAACTGCATGCGCACGATCTTGCGCACCTCGGCGTCATCGTCGACCAGGAGCACCAACCGGCCCTGCAAGTCCAACGGGGCGGTCGCAGCCGTACCGGTTCCGTCCGGGCTGTCGCTCGCGCACGGCAGGATCAGTGCGATCGTGGTGCCGACGGCCTGGCGGCTGCGAATGCGCACGCCGCCGCCGGACTGCTTGACGAACCCGTACACCATCGCCAGGCCCAGGCCGTTGCCCAAGCCGAACTTCTTGGTGGTGAAGAAGGGTTCGAAGACGCGCGCCATGATGCCGCTGTCCATACCGGTACCGTTGTCGCTAACCCCGATCTGCACGTATTCGCCCGGCGGCAGTTCGAGATCGGCCGCGCTGCCGGCATCGAGGCGTTCGAGCGTGGTCTCGATGCGCAGTTCGCCGCCGTTCGGCATCGCGTCGCGGGCGTTCAGGGCAAGGTTCAGGAGCGCATTGTCGAGCTGGCTCGAGTCGACCATGGCGAACAGTTCGGCTTTGCGCGACGAGTTGATCAGCGTGATGTTGTCCGGCAATGAGCGCCGGATCAGCCGTGTCATGCCAGCAATCAACCCGTTGACCTCGACCGGGCGCGGTGCGAGCGGCTGCTGGCGGGAGAACGCGAGCAGGCGCTTCACCAGCTCCACGCCGCGGCTAGCCGCTTCGAGCGCCGGTTCGATGAACTCGTGGTTGAGCGGATCATGCGGTCTTGCATCGCGAATGCCGCCGAGGTTGCCCATGACGATGGTGAGCATGTTGTTGAAGTCATGCGCGAGTCCGCCGGCCAGTTGCCCGATGGCCTCCATCTTTTGCGCCTGCGCGAGCAAATGCTGCGTGCGGCGCTGCTCGGTGGTGTCCACCGAATGGACGAAACAGCCGTGAACCTCGCCATGCTCGTCGATGTCGGGCACCAACGTGCTGAGCGCGTTCACCGTGTTGCCGTGATGCTCGGTCGTGTACTCGTAGCTCACCGTTTCACCCTCGAGCGCGCGATGCACATAGGGCTCGACGAACGCGAACACCTGGTCGCCGATCGCACGCCGAATGGCCAGACCGGGCATGCTGTCTGTCGTCCATCCGAACCACTCGGCATAGCGGCGGTTGGCGTAGCGGTAGGTCCACGATTTGTCGACGTAGGCAATGTGGGCGGGAATGTTGTCGGTGATCCTGCGCAATCGGCCTTCGCTTTGGCGCAGCGCAGCGGTGATCTGGCGGTTTACCTCGATGGCCTGGGTGAGTTCGCGGTTGGTCTCGTGCAGCTCGGCGGTGCGCAGGATAATCGCGGACTCGAGCTCGGACTGGTGGCGTTCAATCTGGGTGCGCTGTTGCTCGACTTCCGTGATGTCGGAGTAGATCGCGATGAAGCCGCGGTGCGGTAGCGGAAAGCCCCGTATCGACAACAGCCGGCCGTTCGGCCTGAGGCGTCGGGTGTCGTGCGTCACGAACATGCGCGCGGCGCTCACGCGCTCGGCGATCTGTCGTTCGGGGTCGCCCTCGCCATATTCGCCCCGCAGCGCGTTGTGGCGGATGAAGGCCTCGAACGGTGTGCCAGGCTCGCTCAGCGCGGCAGGGAAATCGAGGAGCTCGAGAAAGCTGCGGTTGCATGCGATGAGCCGCAAGTGCTCATCGAATACGGTCAGGCCCTGATCGAGCAGATCGAGGCTGGCGGACATCATTTCGCGGTAACGCCGGTCACTTATCGGCCTGGACCGGGACTGGGCTGGCATTGGCGCGGGATCAGGGCTCATGGGACACCTTCCGGACGGGCACGCCCGGTGATTCTATCGAGGCGCGATGCACCTCTGGAGGGCGCGACAAGATTCAGTACATTTTCACGATACTCGCGACAAGCTCCATCGCTAAGCTGCGGCAAAAAAATACGGACGACATCGCGAGCGGAGCCTGCGCCGTGCAGACCGCCGGATCGCACCGGTCGGATCGTTGGCATTGCCGCCAGCGGTGCCGGAATCGTCTTGCACAAAGGAGGAGAACGGATGTCGGGCAATATCTATCAGCAAGGGCTCGGGAAAAACGCGGCCAACTTCGTACCACTCTCGCCCCTCAGCTTCATCGAACGCACCGCCAGTGTCTATCCCCGGCGCACCAGCGTGATCCACGGGCAACGCCAGTTTACCTGGAGCGAGACCTATGCCCGCTGCCGCCGGCTCGCCAGCGCGCTGGTCGCCCACGGCGTCAAGCGCGGCGACACCGTGGCGCTGATGCTGCCCAACGTACCGCCGATGTTCGAGGCGCACTTCGGCGTGCCGATGGCCGGCGCCGTGCTCAACACCCTGAACACCCGCCTGGATCCGGAAGCTGTCGCCTTCATGCTCCAGCACGGCGAGGCCAAGGTGCTGATCACCGACCCCGAGTTCGCCGCCATCATCCGCCCCGCGCTCGATCTGCTGGAAGGCGACAAACCGCTGATCATCGACGCGCTCGACGACGAATACCCCGGTACCGACCGTGTCGGCACCCTGTTGTACGAGGACTTCCTCGCCGGCGGCAACCCCGACTACCCGTGGAGCCTGCCCGCCGACGAATGGGATGCGATCGCGCTCAACTACACTTCCGGCACCACCGGCAACCCCAAGGGCGTGGTCTACCACCACCGCGGCGCCTACCTGAACGCCGCCTCCAACATCATCAGCTGGGGCATGCCGCAGCACGCCGTGTATCTGTGGACGCTGCCGATGTTCCACTGCAACGGCTGGTGCTTCCCGTGGACGATGGCGGCCAACGCCGGTGTCAACGTCTGCCTGCGCAAGGTCGATCCGGCGCTGATCTTCGAGCTGATCCGCCGTGAAAAGGTCAGCCACATATGCGGCGCGCCGATCGTCTACGGCATGCTGATCAACGCCCCCGAACAGCTGCGCGCCGGCATCGAGCACAGCGTCGCCGGCCTCATTGCCGGTGCCGCGCCCCCGGCCGCGATCATCGAAGGCGCCGAGCGCGTCGGCTTCGACATCACCCACGTCTATGGCCTGACCGAAACCTACGGCCCCGCCTCGGTGTGCGCCAAGCATCCGGAATGGGACGAGCTGCCGATCGACCGCCGCGCCGAACGCAACGGCCGCCAGGGCGTGCGCTACCACATGCAGGAAGGGCTGACGGTGATGGACCCGCAGACCATGCAGGAAGTGCCCGCCGACGGCGAGACCATGGGCGAACTGATGTTCCGCGGCAACCTCGTCATGAAGGGCTACCTGAAGAACGAGAAAGCCACGCAGGAAGCCTTCGCCGGCGGCTGGTTCCACACCGGCGACCTGGGCGTGCTGCAGCCTGACGGCTACGTGAAGATCAAGGACCGTTCGAAGGACGTGATCATTTCCGGCGGCGAGAACATCTCCTCGCTGGAAGTCGAGGAAGTGCTGTACCGCCACCCCGCGGTGCTGACCGCCGCCGTGGTCGCCAGGCCCGACGAGAAGTGGGGTGAAGTGCCCGCCGCCTACATCGAGGTCAAGGACGGCGCCGGCGTCACTGCCGACGACATCGTCGCCCACTGCCGCGAACACCTGGCGCGCTTCAAGGTGCCCAAGCACATCGAGTTCTGCGTGCTGCCCAAAACCTCCACCGGCAAGATCCAGAAGTTCGCGCTGCGCGAAATGGCGAAATCAGCCTCTGCGACCGAGTGACATCTCCGTCGTCGTAATTAAAAAAACAGCCTGCGATCCGGCATCCGACCGGGTCGCGATTCATGCGCATTCGAGAAGGAGGAAACCGATGAACTACGTCGCGCCCGTAAAGGACATGCTGTTCGCGATGAACGAGCTGGCGGAGCTGGCCGAGATTTCGGCACTGCCCGGCAATGAAGAGGCCAGCGCCGATCTGGTCGAGACGATTCTCGACGAAGCCGGCAAGTTCGCCAGCGAAGTGCTGGCGCCGATCAACGCGTCCGGCGACAAGGAAGGCAATACCTGGACCGATGGCGTGGTGAGCACGGCCAGGGGTTTCAAGGAGGCATACGCATCGTTTTGCGAAACGGGCTGGAACGGCATGCCGGCTGCGGTCGAGTTCGGTGGCCAGGGCCTGCCGGTGACGGTTTCGACGGCGGTTCTCGAAATGTGGAAATCCGCCAACATGTCGTTCTCCCTGTGCCAGATGCTGACGCTCGGCGCGGTCGAGGCCATTGCCCACCATGCCAGCAACGAGCTCAAGCAGATCTACCTGCCCAACATGGTTGCCGGCAGTTGGACCGGCACGATGAATCTGACCGAGCCGCAGGCGGGGTCCGACCTCGCCGCGGTCCGCTCGAAGGCCGAACCGCGCGGCGACGGCAGCTACGCGGTCAGCGGCACCAAGATCTTCATCACCTGGGGCGAGCACGACATGGCGGAGAACATCATCCACCTGGTGCTGGCACGCCTGCCCGATGCCCCGCCGGGAGTGAAGGGCATTTCGCTGTTCATCGTGCCGAAGTTCCTGGTCAATGCCGACGGCAGCCTGGGCGAACGCAACGATCTCGTGTGCACCTCGATCGAGCACAAGATGGGCATTCATGCCAGCGCCACCGCGGTGATGGCTTTCGGCGAAAAGAACGGCGCGATCGGCTATCTGGTGGGTGAACCCAACCGCGGGCTCGAATACATGTTCACGATGATGAACCACGCGCGCCTGAACGTCGGCCTCGAAGGGGTGGCGATCTCGGAGCGCGCCTATCAGCATGCACTCGCCTATGCGCGCGAGCGCGTCCAGGGCCGCATCGTTGGCGACAAATCGGGCGAGAACAAACCGATCCTGCACCATCCCGACGTGCGCCGCATGCTCATGGACATGAAGTCACGCACCGAGGCCGGCCGTGCACTCGCCTACTACGTGGCGGGCTGCATGGATCGGGCCAGGAGCCACCCGGATGCCGGCGTGCGTGGCGCCAACCAGGCCCGCCTCGAACTCCTGACCCCGGTGGTCAAGGGCTGGTGCACCGAGATGGCGCAGGGCGTGACCTGGAACGGCGTGCAGGTGCATGGCGGCATGGGTTTCATCGAGGAAACCGGTGCCTGCCAGCACATGCGCGACGCCCGCATCACCACGATCTACGAGGGCACCACCGCGATCCAGGCCAACGACCTGATAGGACGCAAGATCGCAAAGGAAGGTGGCAAGAACATGGGCATCCTGCGCGAGGACATCGCCGCGACCGCGATGACGCTGCGCACGACCGGCGATCCCGCTCTCATCGCGCTGGCCGACAGCCTCGACCGTGGCATTGCCGCGCTGGGCGACGCCACCCAGTGGCTGCTGGACAACCATGAGGCCAAGCCACAGGCCGCGGCGGCCGGAGCTGTGCCCTTCCTCAAGCTCACCGGCGTGGTCGTCGGCGGCTGGCTGATGGCACGCGTGGCCGGCATCGCCGCGACACGCGCGGGTGACAGCGACGGCGATTTCTACAAGGCCAAGCTTGCCACCGCGGCTTTCTTCGCGCAGCACGCGATGCCCGAGGCCGGCGCCTATCGCGACGCGATCATGAACGGTGCCGATGCGGTGCTGGCGCTCGCCGAGTCGCAGTTCTGACAAGAGACCCGGATGAGCAGCTTGCCGGTCTCCGCCCGGATCTCCGCGGCGGGGGCGCCCGGTGTTGCGCTCGGCCCGGGCATGTCAGCCGCCGGCCGATGTCGGCATGGCAGCCCGCACGAACAAAAGCCTGGAGACAGGAATGACGCGTGAAGCAATGGAGTATGACGTCGTGATCGTCGGAGCGGGCCCCTCCGGGCTCAGCGCCGCGATCAGACTCAAGCAGCTTGCCGAAAAGGCGGGTAGCGAAGTTTCGGTGTGCGTGGTCGAGAAAGGCTCCGAGGTCGGGGCGCACATTCTCTCGGGCGCGGTGATCGAGCCGCGCACGCTCGAGGAGCTTTTTCCCGACTGGCGCGAGCGCGGCGCACCGCTCAACACCGCCGTGCGCGAAGACCGATTCATGTATCTGACGGCGGGCAGGTCGATCAAGCTGCCGACGCCGCCCCAGATGCATAACGAAGGCAACTACATCGTCAGCCTCGGCAACGTGGTGCGCTGGCTGGGCGAGCAGGCCGAGGCGCTGGGGGTCGAGATTTATCCGGGTTTCGCCGCTTCCGAGGTGCTCTACCATGAAGACGGCTCGGTGCGCGGCATCGCCACCGGCGACATGGGCGTGGAGCGCAATGGCGAGCATGGCCCCAACTACCAGCCCGGCATCGAGCTGCATGCGCGCCAGACGGTGTTTTCCGAAGGCTGCCGCGGCTCCCTCACCAAGGAGCTGATGGCGCGCTTCGATCTGCGCGCCGGGGTCGATCCGCAGACCTATGGCCTGGGCATCAAGGAGTTGTGGGAAGTGGCCCCCGAGGCTCATCGGCCTGGCCTGACCCTGCACACGATCGGCTGGCCGCTGCAGTCCGACACCTACGGGGGTTCCTTCCTGTATCACCTCGAGGACAATCTGGTGGCGGTCGGCTTCGTCGTCGGACTCGACTACGCCAATCCGCACTTGTCGCCGTACGAGGAGTTCCAGCGTTTCAAGACCCATCCGGCCATCCGGCCGACCTTCGAGGGCGGCCGGCGGATCTCGTATGGCGCGCGGGCGCTGTCCGAGGGCGGCTATCAATCGGTACCGAAGCTGAGCTTTCCCGGTGGCGTGCTGATCGGCGACACCGCGGGCTTCCTGAACGTGCCCAAGATCAAGGGCACCCACATGGCGATGAAGTCGGGCATCGTCGCGGCCGAGGCCTTGTTCGCCGATCTGTCGCAGTCCGACGCGCCCGGCCGTGAAGTGGCCGACTACCCCGAACGGCTCAAGCAGAGCTGGCTCTGGAGCGAACTCCATCAGGTCCGCAACATTCGGCCCTCGTTCCGGTGGGGCCTGTGGGGCGGGCTCGCCTACAGCGCGCTCGACACCTATGTGCTGCATGGCAAGGCGCCGTGGACCTTCCATCACCATGCCGATCATGTGCAGTTGCGCAAGGCTTCGGAGTCTGCGCCGATCGCATATCCGAAACCGGACGGCAAGATCAGTTTCGACCGTCTGTCGTCGGTCTTCATCTCGGCCACCAACCATGCCGAGGAACAGCCCTGTCATCTGCGCCTCAAGGATTCGGTGGTGCCGGTCGGCGTCAACCTGGCGCTCTATGGCGCCCCGGAAACCCGCTATTGCCCGGCCGGCGTCTACGAGATCGTCGATGAGCCGGGCGGCCCGCGCATGCAGATCAATGCGCAGAACTGCCTGCATTGCAAGACCTGCGACATCAAGGACCCGACCCAGAACATCGACTGGACAGTGCCCGAGGGAGGGGGCGGCCCGAACTACCCGAACATGTAGCAACACCCTGGCCGGGATCGCAGCGATCGATCCGACGCCTCGACGGCGAGCAGTTTTCAACCACTTTTCAAGGACTGGAACAATGTCTGCAGATATCTACAAAAAGGTCAGGGCGAATCCACGCTTCGCCGAACTGGAGCGCAAGCGGAGCCGTTTTGCGATGCTGCTCAGCGCAATGGTGCTGGTGACCTACTACGCGTTGATGATGATCGTCGCGTTCGCCCCGGACGTACTGCGCGTGCCGATCTCGAGCAACGGCGTGCTGACGGTGGGCGTGCCGGCCGGCGCCTTCATCATCATTGGCTCGTGGCTCCTGACCGGCTGGTACGTCAGCCGTTCGAACGGTGAATTCGATGAACTCCAGAATCAGATCATCAAGGAGGCCCAAAAATGAACAGACTCCGTCATGCGCTTCTGTGCGTGCTGTTCCTGGTGGCCGGAGGTGCCGTGATCGCGGCCGATGCGGTCGGCGTAGCGCAGAAGCAGCCGGTCAACATGACCGCGATCGCGATGTTCCTGGTGTTCGTCGTGGCCACGATGGGCATCACCTATTGGGCCGCGAGCCGCACCAAGTCCACCTCCGACTTCTATACTGCGGGCGGCGGCATCACCGGCTTCCAGAACGGCCTCGCGATCGCCGGTGACTACATGTCGGCGGCGACCCTGCTGGGCTTGTCCGCGATGACGTTCGCGAAGGGCCTGGACGGGTTCATCTTCGCGATCGGCTTTTTCGTCGGCTGGCCGGTGATCCTGTTCCTGATGGCCGAACGTCTGCGCAACCTGGGCAAGTTCACGTTCGCCGACATCGCCTCGTACCGGCTCGAGCAGAGCACCATCCGCACTTTCGCCGCGTTCGGCTCGCTGACCGTGGTGTGCTTCTACCTGATCGTCCAGATGGTCGGCGCCGGCCAGCTCATCAAGCTGTTGTTCGGCCTCGATTACTCGACCGCGGTGATCCTGGTCGGGGTGCTGATGGTGATCTACGTGACCTTCGGCGGCATGATCGCAACGACATGGGTACAGATCATCAAGGCCTGCCTGATGCTCTTCGGCGGCACCGTGCTGCTGATCCTGACGATGAGCCAGTTCGGCTTCAGCCTCGAAACGATGGCGCAGAAGGCGGTCGAAGCACACGCCGACGGTATCGCGATCATGGGCCCCGGTTCGTTGCTGGCCGACCCGGTTACTGCGGTGTCGCTGTCGCTGGGCCTGGTGTTCGGCACTGCCGGGCTGCCCCACATCATGATGCGTTTCTTCACGGTGCCGAACGCCAAGGAGGCACGCAAGAGCGTCTTCGTCGCGAGCGGCTGCATCGGCTATTTCTTCCTGGTGGTGTGCACCCTGGGACTGGCCGCGATCGTCATCGTCGGCACCAATCCCGAGTACTACGAGGGCGGCGACCTTGCCGGCAAGCTGATCGGCGGCGGCAACATGCCGGTAATGCATCTTTCCAAGGCGCTGGGCGGCAACCTGTTCCTCGGCTTCATGTCGGCGGTGGCATTCGCGACCATCCTCGCCGTGGTGTCGGGCCTGGCGCTTGCGGGCGCGTCGGCGATCGCACACGACATCTATGCACGAGTCGTTCGCAAGGGCGGCGCATCGGACCTCGAGGAAATGCGCGTCACGCGCATCGCCACGATTGCGCTCGGCGTGGTGGCGGTGCTGCTCGGGATCATGTTCGAGAAGCAGAACGTCGCGTTCCTGGTGGGCCTCACCTTCGGCATCGCCGCTTCGACCAACTTCCCGGTCCTGATCCTGTCGATGTACTGGAAAGGCCTCACGACGCGCGGCGCGCTGCTCGGCGGCCTGATCGGGCTGGTGTCCGCAGTCTCCTTCGTGGTGCTATCGAACGCGGTCTGGGTGGTCGTACTCGGCAACCCGAAGGCGATCTTCCCGTATGAGCAACCCGCCTTGTTCTCGATGCCGCTCGCGTTCTTCTTCACCTGGCTGTTCTCCGTCACCGACAAGAGCGCCCGGGCGGCGATCGACAAGGCCGGTTTCGACGATCAGTACGTCCGTTCGCAGACCGGCATCGGCGCAGCCGCGGCCAGCTCGCACTGAGCGGAGTGCGGGCCCAGGGGCCCGCACATCATGGCGAGCGCACGACTTCCAGTCACCGCGATACAAGCCGCTTTACGCTAGTTCCGCAATGCGGTCATAAGCAGGAATCACTTCAATCCAGCAATCAGGAGTATGAACTTGAAGATACTGGTGCCAGTCAAGCGCGTGGTCGATTACAACGTCAAGGTCCGGGTCAGGAGCGACGGCAGCGGCATTGATAACGCGAACGTAAAGATGTCGATGAACCCCTTCGACGAAATCGCCGTCGAGGAAGCCGTGCGCCTCAAGGAAGCCGGCATTGCGACCGAAGTGCTTGCCGTGTCCTGCGGCGACACCCAATGCCAGGAGACGCTGCGGGCGGCAATGGCGATCGGCGCCGACCGCGGCATTCTGGTCGAAACGGCGGTCGAGCTTCAACCGCTTGCGGTTGCGAAACTGCTCAAGGCCCTGTGCGAGCGCGAGCAGTCGAACCTCGTGATCTGCGGCAAGCAGGCCATCGATGACGACTCCAATCAGACCGGCCAGATGCTCGCCGCGCTGATGGGGTGGCCGCAGGCGACATTCGCGTCGAAAGTGACCGTGGCCGACGGCAAGGCCATGGTCACCCGCGAGATCGATGGCGGCCTCGAGACCATCGAGATGGCGCTGCCTGCGCTGATCACCTCCGACCTGCGCCTGAATGAGCCGCGTTATGCCACGCTGCCCAACATCATGAAGGCGAAGAAGAAGCCGCTCGATACCGTCAAGCCCGAGGATCTGGGGGTCGATGTCGCGCCGCGCCTTGCCACCCTGAAAGTGGCCGAACCCCCCAGGCGCAGCGCCGGCGTGCGCGTTGCCGACGTCGCGCAATTGGTCGAAAAACTCAAAACCGAAGCAAAGGTGATCTGACATGGCGATTCTCGTTATTGCTGAACACGACAACCAGTCGATCAAGCCGGCCACGCTCAACACCGTTGCGGCGGCGGCGAAGATCGGTGGTGAAATCCATGTGCTGGTAGCGGGCGCCGGTTGCAGCGCGGCCGCGACGGCCGCCGCCGCGATCGCCGGTGTCACCAGGGTACGGATTGCGGACGCTCCGCATTACGAACACGAGCTTGCCGAAAACCTGGCCGCGCTGGTGGTGGCGAACGCTGCCGGATACACCCATATCCTTGCGAGTTCGTCCACCACGGGCAAGAACACGCTTCCGCGCGTGGCGGCTCTGCTTGACGTCGCCCAGATCAGCGACATCGTGGCGGTGGAAGGGCCAGATACCTTCGTGCGCCCGATCTATGCTGGCAATGCGCTCGCGACGGTCAAGAGCGCCGACGCGGTGAAGGTCGTGACCGTGCGCAGCACCGGCTTCGAGCCGGCCGGTGACGGCGGCAGTGCATCGATAGAGGCCATCGCCGCGGAACCCGGATTCGGCCTGGCGAAGGTTGTGGGCCGCGAGATCGCCAAGTCGGAGCGGCCGGAACTGGGCAACGCCAGGATCATCGTCTCGGGCGGCCGCGGCCTCGGCAGCGGTGAAAACTATCACAAGCTGCTGGAGCCCCTCGCCGACAAGTTGAGCGCCGCGCTCGGCGCTTCGCGCGCAGCGGTCGATGCGGGGTATGTGCCCAACGACTATCAGGTGGGGCAGACGGGCAAGATCGTGGCGCCGCAACTGTATATCGCCGTGGGCATTTCGGGCGCGATCCAGCATCTGGCGGGGATGAAAGACTCCAAGATCATCGTCGCGATCAACAAGGATCCGGAAGCGCCGATTTTCCAGGTGGCCGACTACGGACTGGTCGCGGACCTCTTCGAAGCCGTTCCGGAGCTGACCGCAGTGGTCGGTTGAGGCCGCGGCGCACGACACCCCAGCGCAGCCGCGCTGCATCCACGGCCAAGGGCGCGGGCAGCAGCACCAGCAGAAACAGCAGGCGATCCCTGCCTTCGGCGATGTGCTGCATGCCCACCCGGCGGCGCGCATCCTGGTCCAAGCGCTGATCTGGCCCAGGTCCACCGGCATCACACGGTTTCAAGCTGGGGAGGACGAAGCCTCACATGCAACACGTCTCGACAGACCGGCCAGAGCACCGTCAGATCGAGCTTTCAAAGGTTCGTCAAACAACTCTCACTACAGAGGCCAGAACCAGATTTCCTGTGCTTGAAAGTAACAACCCGAGTTGCAGACTTGGCCTGTCGTGGACGGTTCGATCAAATCAATATGACCACCACCGTACCCTGCGATCTTCCAGAACAGGATCACCCCCTTCTTGCCATTCAGCCTGGATGGCGCGCTTGCAGGAGGAAGAAGCTCAGGCCGGCCAAAAACCCCTGGCTTCGCCAGTTGGTCGGCAAGCAGCTTGGCGCCGGTTTCAATCAGCCTGCCTTCATACGGGCCTTTCCTGATCCTCAGGCGACCTGCAAAAGGCACGTTCGATTTCAATAGCGCCAGGCTGACTCTGGCAGCACAAGTATTGACATAAGCCGGGTTCTGCCTGATCAGATCGTCATGATCAATACCCATCTCGGCATAAAGATCGGCACCGCTTACGTAGTTGCCCTGAAGCTCATTTGATGAATAGTAGTTTGACTTCAATGTCGCAAACGTCGTTTTCATTGCTCCACCTTGCAGGGCAGAAGTTCCTTCAGCCTGGACTTGATGACTGCCGAAGCACGCTCTTTTGGTGACTCATCAAGCGCTTTTTTCAGCCCGGTATAAACCTGCTCCTGTATGGCATCCGGCGAGGCTATTTCAAAGCCGCACCAGGAATCCCCTTCCGAGCTGTCAATCACGCCAAGCACATACATTTCAGCCAGCCTTCTCTGCTCCAGATCCGTACTCATGTACGCTTTGAAGAAGGACTCGGCAGTCATGGACAGATTGCCGGCAATCAATCGCTGGCTTTCACTTTCCGGCAAGACTATCGAATTTCCGCTCGCAACCGAATTGAATGCCAGCATTGCCAACGCCGCCACACCTATTGTTTTTTTCATTTTTTCATCCTTGACATGAGGAAGAAATCAATTCGACGGCAGCGCAAATCAGCTGCGGCAAATACGTGCTCATCCGCTTGTCAGCTCAGCAGCAGCTTGTCGTCATCCAGCACTTCGCCTCGCACCTTCTCGAACATTTCGAGCAGGTGATGCACGTCCATCCCTTCGCGCTCCTTGCCCGACACGTCGAGCACGACCCGCCCCTGGTGCAGCATCACGGTGCGCTGGCCGACGTCGAGCGCCTGGCGCATGCTGTGGGTCACCATCATCGTCGTCAGCTTGTGCTCGGCGACGATGCGCACCGTCAGTTCGAGCACGAAGGCGGCAGTGCGCGGGTCGAGCGCGGCGGTGTGCTCGTCCAGCAGCAACAGGCGCGAGGGCTGCAGCGCCGCCATCAGCAGGCTGACGGCCTGGCGCTGGCCGCCGGAGAGCAGGCCGATGCGGTCGGACAGGCGGTTTTCCAGGCCGAGGCCGAGCGTCGCGAGCTGGGCGCGGAACTCCTCGCGCAGCGCCGGCTTGACGGCGAAGGACAGGCCGCGGCGGCGGCCGCGCATCTTCGCCAGCGCCATGTTCTCTTCGATGGTCAGGTCTTCACAGGTGCCGGCCAGCGGGTCCTGGAACACGCGCGCCACGTGGCGCGCCCGCGCCCACACCGGCTGGCGCGTCATGTCGATGCCGTCGATCTCGATGCTGCCGCTGTCGACCTTCTGCTCGCCGGACACGGCATTCAGGAAGGTCGACTTGCCGGCGCCGTTCGAGCCGATCACGGTGACGAACTGCCCGGACGGAATCTCGAGCGACATGCCGCGCAAGGCCTGGGTCTCGATCGGCGTGCCGGGGTTGAAGGTCAGATGCAGATCCTGGGCTTTCAACATATTAGGCTCCCGCCGGGCCGCCCCAAGGGAGGCTTACGCCCCCCTGGGGGGCAGCGAACAAAGTGAGCGTGGGGGTCGTCATCTCAGTTTGCCTTCTTTCCGGACCAGTGCTGGCGCAGCCTGGGCACCACCAGCGCCACCGTCACCAGCAAGGCGGTGACGAGGTTGAGATCCTGCGCCTGCAGGCCGATGAAATCGGAATTGAGCGCCAGCGCGATGAAGAAGCGATAGACGATGGCACCGACGATCACCGCGATGGTCGCCAGATAGAGCTTGCGCGACGGCAGCAGGCTTTCGCCGACGATCACCGCCGCCAGGCCGATGACGATGGTGCCCACGCCCATCGAGATGTCCGCCCCACCCTGCGTCTGCGCGAACAGCGCACCCGCCAGCCCGACCAGCGCGTTCGACAGCGCCATGCCGGCCAGCACCGCCAGCCCGGTATTGACGCCCTGCGCCCGCGCCATGCGCGCGTTGGAGCCGGTGGCGCGGATCGCCAGGCCGCTCTGGGTGGCGAAAAAACCGTCCAGCAGCAGCTTCACCGCCAGCACCACGAAAACCAGCAGCAGCGGCCGGAACACGTAGTCCACCAGGGCCTCGGGCTGCAGGATGTTGAACACCGTCGGCTCCATGATCAGCGGCACGTTGGGCTTGCCCATGATGCGCAGGTTGATCGAGTACAGCGCGATCATCATCAGGATGCTGGCGAGCAGGTCCATGATCTTCAGCCGCACGTTGAGCCAGCCGGTGATCAGGCCGGCCACCGCGCCGGCAAGCATCGCCGCGACGGTGGCGGCGAAGGGATCGGTGCCGCTCGCGATCAGCGTGGCCGCAACCGCGCCGCCGAGCGGAAAGCTGCCATCGACGGTCAGGTCGGGAAAGCGCAGCAGGCGGAAGGAGATATAGACGCCGAGGGCGACGAGGCTGAAGATCAGCCCGATCTCCAGCGCCCCGAGCAAGGTGTAGAGAGACATGGGGAACGACCGTTGTCTGGAAGGCGACAGCAGGCGCCGCCGGCTGCGCGCCGGCGGCATGCCCGCCGCGAGGCTTACTGGATGACCTTGGCGGCGGATTTCACCAGCTCGTCGGACAGCGTGATGCCCTGCTTGCGCGCCGCTTCCGGATTGACGTGGAGTTCCAGCTTGGTACTCGTCTCGGAAGCGATGTCGCCCGGCTTCTCGCCCTTGAGGATGCGCGCGACGATCTTGCCGGTCTGCACGCCCAGCCCGCGGTAGTCCATGCCGTAGGCGGCCACCGCGCCGCGCGCGACGCTGTCGACGTCGGCCGCCACCAGCGGAATCTTGGCGTCCATGCCGACCTTGACCAGGGCCTCGTAGGCCGACACCACGTTGTTGTCGGTGCTGGTGTAGAACACGTCGGCCTTGCCGATCAGGCTGCGCGCGGCCGAACCGACGTCGACCGAGCGCGGCGCGGCGGCTTCGACCAGACTCATGCCATGCTTGGGCAGCGCTTCGCGCATCTGCTCGAGCACCACGATCGAATTCGCCTCGCCCGGATTGAAGACCATGCCGACACGCTTGGCATCGGGCGCAACACGCTTGATCAGGTCGATCTGCTTGTCCAGTTCGAGCGCGTCGGAAGCACCGGTGACGTTGGTGCCCGACGGCCCCATCGACGGCACCAGCTTGGCGGCGACCGGATCGGTCACGGCCGAATACACCAGCGGGATGTTCTTGGTCGCAGCGACGACGGCCTGCGCCGAAGGCGTGGCGATGGCGACGATGACATCGACGCGGTCGCCGACGAACTTGCGTGCGATCTGCGCCGCGGTGCCGGTGTTGCCCTGGGCGCTCTGATACTGCCACTTCAGGTTCTTGCCTTCCTCGAAGCCTTCCTCGGCCAGGCCTTGCTTGACCCCGTCACGCACCGCATCCAGCGCCGGGTGTTCGACGATCGCGGTGACGGCGACGGATTTCTGCTGGGCATGGGCCGGGGCCGCGATTGCGAAAGCCAGCGCCAGCGCACCGAACAGGACGTTGCGGGACTTGATGAAAGGCATTCAGGACTCCTCAGCGGCCGTCTCGGCCAGGAAAGTTGAGCAAGACTCGTCCCGCCGCAGCGGAACGAAACCCCCGGAGTCTACCGGGCATCGCTGCTTTAGGCGACTGCCGCAAGCCCTGAGCCGTGCAATCTCATGCGGACGGTGTGCCATTTTCTCCCGCTCCATCGCGGAAGACAGGCAACGGGATTGCGCTGTATGCTGTATTTTTTTACAGTCATTGCATGCTTCCCGACCATGCCGAACTCCACTGCCTCAGCAACTTCAGCTTCCAGCGCGGCGCCTCGCATCCCGAGGAACTCGTCGCCCAGGCGGCCGCCTTCGGCTATGCCGCGATCGCGATCACCGACGAATGTTCGCTGGCTGGCGTGGTGCGGGCCCACCGCGCGCTGCAGGCGCTGCCCGAACAAGGTCGGCCCGGGCTGATCATCGGCAGCGAACTGCAACTGGCCGACGGCCCCTGCATCGTGCTGCTGGCAAGCAAGCGCGCCGGCTACGGCCAGTTGTCGCGGCTCATCACCCGTGCCCGGCGCGGCGCCGGCAAGGGCGAATACCACCTTACGCGGGCGATGCTCGACGGCGCCTGCCCTGACTGCCTGGCCCTGCTGATCCCGGAGCCCGGCTTCCCGCCGCCGGATTTGCCCGCTCCGGCTTTTGCCGATCCGCCCTCCTTCAGCTCCTCGTCCGCCACCGCCGGACTGGAGGCCGATGCCGCCTGGCTCGCACGGCTTTTTCCCGGTCGCGCCTGGGTGGCGGTGACGGTACGGCTCGATGGCCGCGACCGGCAGCGCATCACCCGCCTGCGCCGCATCGCCCGGGACGCCGGCATCCCGGCCGTGGCCACCAGCGGCGCGCTGATGCACGATGCCGCCCGCCGTCCGCTGGCCGACGTGATGACCGCGCTGCGGCTGCACTGCAGCGTGGCCGAAGCCGGCCTGGCACTCGCCCCCAATGCCGAACGCCGGCTGCACGACCGTGCCACGCTCGCCAGCCGCTACCCGCCCGCCTTGCTCGCCGAAACCCTGGCTGTGGCCGCGCGCTGCAGTTTCAGCCTCGACGAGTTGCGCTACGAATACCCGGCCGAACTCGTGCCCGACGGCGAAACCCCCGCCACCTGGCTGCGCCGCCTGGTGGAAGGCGGCCTGAGCTGGCGCTATGACGGACAGCATGCGACCCGCTCCCGGCACAGCACCCCGAAAACCCGGCCCGCGCCGATGCAGGACGCGGCCGGACGCGAAGCGGCGCCCATCCGTGTCGCCGCGCCCGCACCCACGGCCGCCCCGCCCCTGCCCGCTGCCGACCCCGCGCCGCCCGCCGTGCGCAAGCAGATCGAATACGAACTGGCGCTGATCGCCGAGCTCGGCTACGAGCCCTACTTCCTCACCGTGCACGACATCGTCCGCTTCGCCCGCAGCGCCGGCATCCTGTGCCAGGGGCGGGGTTCCGCGGCCAACTCCGCGGTGTGCTGGGCGCTGGGCATCACCGAAGTCGATCCGGGGCTCGGCATCATGCTGGTCGAGCGCTTCATCTCGCGCGAACGCAAGGAACCGCCCGACATCGACGTCGACTTCGAGCACGACCGGCGCGAGGAGGTCATCCAGTACGTCTACCGCAAGTACGGCCGCGAACGCGCCGCGCTTGCCGCCACCGTCATCACCTACCGCGCCCGCAGCGCGCTGCGCGACGTCGGCCGCGCCCTCGGCCTGGGCGAGGCGCAGGTCGATCGCCTGACGCGCGAGCACCACTGGTTCGACGGCCGCCGCGTGCGGCGCGAACGCCTCGCCGCCGCCGGCCTCGATCCCGACAGCCCGATCAGCCGCCGGCTGGCCACGCTCACCGAGGAACTGATCGGCTTCCCGCGCCACCTGTCGCAGCACGTCGGCGGCTTCGTCATCGCCCGCGGCCGGCTCGACGAACTGGTGCCGGTGGAAAACGCCGCGATGCCCGAACGCACCGTCATCCAGTGGGACAAGGACGATCTCGACGCCGTCGGGCTGATGAAGATCGACGTGCTCGCGCTCGGCATGCTGTCGGCGCTGCGCCGCGGACTGGCGCTGGTGTCGGCCTGGCGCGGCCAGCCGCTGAGCCTGGCCAGCATCGAGCGCGAGCGGCCGGAAGTCTATGAAATGCTGTCGCGCGCAGATGCGGTCGGCGTGTTCCAGGTCGAGTCGCGCGCGCAGATGAGCATGCTGCCGCGCCTCAAGCCGCAGCGTTTCTACGACCTGGTGGTGCAGGTCGCCATCGTGCGCCCCGGCCCGATCCAGGGCGGCATGGTCCGCCCCTATCTGCACGCGCGCGAACGCGCCGCACGCGGCGAAAACCCGCTGGAAGAGGTGCGTGCCGAAATCCATGGCGCGCTGGCGCGCACGCTGGGCGTGCCGATCTTCCAGGAGCAGGTGATGCAGCTTGCCGTGGTCGCGGCCGGCTTCAGCGGCGGCGAAGCCGACCAGCTACGGCGTTCGATGGCGACCTGGCGGCGCAAGGGCGAACTCGAACGCTACCGGGAAAAGCTGCTGCAGGGCCTCGCCCGCAACGGCTACGACGCCGGCTTCGCCCAGCGCCTGAGCCAGCAGATCGAAGGCTTCGGCGAATACGGCTTCCCCGAATCCCACGCCGCCAGCTTCGCGCTGCTGGTCTATGCCTCGGCCTGGCTGAAGCGCTTCGAACCGGCCGCTTTCCTTGCCGCGCTGCTGGACAGCCAGCCGATGGGCTTCTACGCCCCTTCGCAACTGATCCAGGATGCCCGCCGCCACGGCGTCGAAGTACGCCCGGCCGACGTCACCGCCAGCACCTGGGAATGCACGCTCGAAGCAGCGGCGGCCGCCACCGCCGGCACGGCTCCGGCCGGGAACACCGCCCCCCGCGACGGCAAACCGTCCCAGGAGGCGCAGCCCTTGTCCGTGCCTCCCCAACCCGCCGTGCGCCTCGGCCTGCGCATGATCCACGGCCTGGGGCAGGACACCGCGCTGCGCATCGCCGCCGCCCGGCGCCAGCGCGCCTTTGCCGACACCCAGGATCTCGCCGTCCGCGCCGGGCTGGATGCCGGCGAACTGCGCGTGCTGACCGCGGGCGGCGCGCTCGCCATGCTGGCCGGCCACCGCCGCCAGGCGCTGTGGCAGGCCAGCGGCGCCGCGCCCCTGCCCGGCCTGCTGGCCACGGCGTCCGGCGGCGATGCCGGTGCCACGCTCGCCGCACCGGCCGCCGGCGAAGACCTGCTCGCCGACTATGCCCGCCTCGGCTTCACGCTGGGCCGCCACCCCCTGTGTTTCGCGCGCGGCGAACTCGCCCGGCTGCACTTCATCACCGCCGCCGGCATCGCCGCCGCCCCCGACCGCATGCTCGCCCGCGGCGCCGGCCTCGTCACCTGCCGCCAGCGCCCCGGCACGGCCAAGGGCACGCTGTTCATCACGCTGGAAGACGAAACCGGCCTGGTCAACGTCATCGTCCGCCCCGAACTCCTCGAACGCCAGCGCCGCATCCTGCTCGGCGCCCACCTGCTCGGCGTCTATGGCCAGGTCAGCCGCCAGGGCCAGGTCGTGCATCTGGTGGCGAACCGGGTGGTGGACCACTCCGGCATGCTGCGGGGCCTGGTGGCAAGGAGCCGGGATTTTCACTGAAGCCTGGCAGCGGCCATTGCCGTTCTGCCCGCCGTGGTATGCCCACCGCCGTCCAGCCAGGGCAATCCAGGCTCACCCGCAAACGGCCGGCACCGGGTCAGCGCCCGGACGCACCGATCGCACCGATCGCACCGATCGCGCCGATCGCCCACTCGACCAGTTCGCCCGCCACCGTCGCCGACGCCTGGCCGAAGCTGTCCACCACCTGCGGTACTTCGGCAT
Organism: Thauera butanivorans; assembly: GCF_048398245.1. NCBI lineage: Bacteria > Pseudomonadati > Pseudomonadota > Betaproteobacteria > Rhodocyclales > Zoogloeaceae > Thauera > Thauera butanivorans. Next base: position 1,875,298 of record NZ_CP183038.1, on the reverse strand, counting down.
CCCCGGGACGGTGGCGCGCCTCGAACTGGCGCGATGCGAGGATGCGGCGGCCGTCGCGCTGCACCAGGCGGACATCCAGCCTGACCACCACTTCGGGCGCGCCGTCGCGGTATTCGGTCTGGAAGGCCAGCAGGTCGCTGGCGATCTCGTAGTCGGCCTGCAGCCGGACTTCGTCGCTGCTCAGCGCCGCGATGCGGCCGTCGGCGCGGAAGGCATCGATGATGCGCTCGCGCACCAGCACCGGCGCGGGATCACTCCAGGCCGCACCCTTGTAGACGCTGAGCCGGTCGCCCTCGGGCACGACCACGATGCGCTGCCCCGACAGGCTGGCGCCGGCCACCGGCCGTGCAATACGTAAAGATACCGGCAAGGACACCGGCAGCGCCGCCCGCTCTGCCGTGCGCCATTCGGCCGCCGGCAGCCGGTAGGTGTCGACCGGCTCCGGGCGCGGCAGCACGGAGCATGCGGACAGGGCCAGCAGCGCCGCGACGCCGCCGGCACGACCCACCGCGCCGCGCAGGGCGGGCATCTCGAACTTGGGCGATTTCATGGTGTGAACTCCTTGACCGGCTCGAGGCCGAGCAGATAATCGGTCGGCCGTTTTTCCAGCTGGCGCGTGATGGCGCGCACCGACGCCAGGGTGTCGCGCAGCTCGGCCAGCGCCGGGCCGAGCTCGGCCAGGCCGCGCACGCTGTTGTCGAGCGGGCCGCGGTTGTCGCTGACGAGCGCATCGACGGTGGCCATGGCGCGCTCGAAAGCGGCCATCGAGCGCTGCGCGCTCTGCAGCGTCTGCACGCCTTCCACGTCGACCAGGCGATTGGCGGTGCCGACCAGCTTCGAAGCCTCGTTCAGCGCCAGCGTGGCCTGCGCGCTGACCTGGGCAAGCTGGTGCACCGCCGCCGCGATGCCGTCGCGTTCGGCGGCGACCGCGCCGGTGGCCTGCTCCAGGTTCTTCAGCGTCTGCGCGATGTTGGCGACGTTTTCGGTCGAGAACAGCTCGCGCATCTGGAACAGCACGCCATTGAAGTTGAGCATCACGTCCTCGCCGCCGGCCATCAGCTTGGCCAGCGGCGATGGCGTGGCGATGATCACCGGTATTTCGTTGCCGGCCGGCAGCGGCGTGCTGGCCGGATCGTTGCCGCTGCTCAGGCGGATGATCGAGATGCCGGTGATGCCCGCCGGCACCAGCCGCGCCTGGGTATCGCTGCGCACCGGCGAGGCGCTGTCGACGCGGACGCGGGCGATCACCCGGTGCGGGTCCTGCGGATCGAGCCGCAGGCTGGAGACGTCGCCGATCTTGATGCCGTTGAACTCCACCGTGCTGCCTTTCGACAGGCCGCTGACGGCCTCCTGGAAGACGATGTCGTAGGCCTGGAACTGGGTGTCGCTGTGGCTCTTGCCCAGCCACAGCGCGAACACCAGGGCCGCGCCGACCACCAGCAGGGTGAAGAAGCCGATCAGCACGTGATGGGCACGTGTTTCCATTTGGGGTTTACTCCGGTTTGAACGCTGTTTGCGGATCGCGCTGCAACGCCTGTGCCGCATCGGCAGCGGCGCGGCCGCGCGGGCCGTGGAAATACTCGCGGATCCAGGCATCGTCGGTCGCCGCCACGACTTCGAGCCTGTCATTGACCAGCACCCGCTTCTGCGCCAGCACCGCGATGCGGTCGGTGATGGTGTACAAAGTGTCGAGGTCGTGGGTGACGATGAACACGCTCAGGCCGAGCGCGTCGCGCAGCGTCAGGATGAGCTGGTCGAAGGCGGCCGCGCCAATGGGGTCGAGGCCGGCGGTCGGCTCGTCGAGGAACAGGATGTCGGGGTCGAGCGCCAGCGCGCGCGCCAGCGCGGCGCGCTTGACCATGCCGCCCGACAGGTCGGACGGATACTTGCCGCCGGCGTTGGCCGGCAGGCCCGCCAGCGCGATCTTCAGCCGCGCCAGGTCCGCCGCCTCCGCCGCCTTCAGCCCGGCATGCTCGATCAGCGGCAGGGCCACGTTCTCGGCCACCGTCAGCGAGGAAAACAGCGCCCCTTGCTGGAACAGCACGCCGAAGCGCCGCTCGATCCGCGCGCGCCGCGCCTCCGGCAGGGTCAGCAAGTCCTCGCCGAACACCCTCACCGTGCCCGCCACCGGGCGGTTGAGGCCGACGATGGTGCGCAGCAGCACCGACTTGCCGGTGCCCGAGCCACCGACCACGCCCAATATCTCGCCGCGGCGCACGTCGAGGTCCAGCCCGTCGTGCACCACCTGGGTGCCGAACTGGTTGCGCACGCCGCGCACCTCGATGATGTTCTCCGGGCCGGGGGGCATCACCAGCCCATCTCCATGCAGAACAGCGCCGCCACCGCATCGACCACGATGACGATGAAGATCGACTGCACCACCGCCGACGTGGTGTGCTCGCCCACCGACTGCGCGCTGCCGCTGACACGGAAGCCTTCCAGGCAGCCGATCACACCGATCAGGAAGGCGAAGATCGGCGCCTTGGCCATGCCGACGACGAAGTGCTTGAGGCCGACGTTGTTCTCGACGACCGACAGGAACATCACCGGCGAGATGTCGAGCTTGGCCGCGCACACCAGCATGCCGCCGGCGATGCCCGAGACCATCGCCACGAAAGTCAGCATCGGCAACGCCAGCAGCAGCGCCGCCACCCGCGGCAGCACCAGCAGTTCGATCGGGTCGAGCCCCAGCACGCGGATCGCGTCGATCTCCTCGTTGGCGCGCATCGAGCCGATCTGCGCGGTGAAGGAACTGGCGGTGCGGCCGGCGACGATGATCGCCGTCAACAGCACGCCAAATTCGCGCAGGAAGGAAAAGGCGATCAGGTCCACGGTGAAGATGCTGGCGCCGAAGGCCGCCAGCACGGTCGCGCCCAGGAAGGCCACCACCGCGCCGACCAGGAAGGTCAGCAAGGCAACGATGGGCACGGCGTCGAGCGCCGTCCGCTCCAGGTTGGCGACCAGCGAGGTGATGCGCCAGCGCCGCGGATGCAGCATGACGGCAAGCGCCGTCTGCAGCGTGAGGCCGATGAAACCGGCGATGCCGAGCACGTGGTGCAAGAACGCCGTCATCGTCTCGCCGATGTGCGCGAGCACGTCGCCCAGCGCATGGGCCGGTCTGGCGGGCGGCGGCGCTTCGGCGGCAAGCGCGGCCGACACCGTTTCGAGCAGCGCCCGGCGCTCCGCGCCCAGCGGACTGCCCTCTCCCGCCAGCAGTTGGAAGCGCGCCGGCCCGAGCAAGCCGTGCAACAGCGCCGCGCCGGCGGTATCGAGCGCGCCGAGCCCGGCGGCATCGATCTGCGTACCCGCTTCGAGCCGACCCTGCAATGCCGCCACGCGTCCCGTGATGGCACGATAGTGCGTCAGCGTCCAGTCGCCGCTCAGCACCAGACGGCTTTCACCGCCGGCGCGGGACAAACCCGCGAAACCACCCGTCGAATCACTCAAAACGTCCATGCTCCAATGTTGCCGCACCGGCAGCGGCAACCGCCCCGGCATACCGCCTTCATGCTCCGCTTTTCTTCCGCCCCCTGCATGCAAGCCGCACGCGGAGCTCATGACATCAGGGTCAGCACCGGGCCGCCGTGCGGACCGGGATGCGCGGCGATGATACTATTCGACCAATGACCGAATGCAAGCGCGCCATCGAAATGCGATGCCATCTTCCCGTCTGGCCACGCCGGCAAGGGCTCCTTCCGCGCAGGGCCGGCATGGCGGACCGATTTGCGCGCGCATGAACCGAACATCCGCTCCACCGCCCCGGAAACACCATGAAAACCACCAACAGCAAGGCCACCTGGATCATTGCCGCCATCGTCGCCATCTCTGCCGCTGCCGCCTGGCAGTTCCTGAAGCCGCAGGGCGATGACGGCAACTTCGTTTCCGGCAACGGCCGCATCGAAGCCACCGAAGTCGACGTCGCCGCCAAGGCCGCCGGCCGCGTGCAGGACATCCTGGTCAACGAAGGCGACTTCGTCGCCGCCGACCAGGTCATCGCCCGCATGGACATGAAGGCGGTCGAAGCCCAGCTCGCGCAGGCCCGGGCCGAAGCCGCCAATGCCCGCAGCGCACGCGAAACCGCGCTCGCCCAGGTCGCCCAGCGCAAGGCCGACGTCGCCATGGCCGAAGCAGTGCTGGTGCAGCGCCGTTCCGAACTCGACCTTGCGCGCAAGACCAACGCCCGCTCGCAGGCCTTGCGCGCCGACCGCGCCATCTCCGAGCAGGTCGCCGACGACAATCTCGCCCGCGTACACAACGCCGAAGCCAACATCAACGTCGCCCACGCCCAGATCGCCGCCACCCAGGCCGGCGTCAAGGCGGCCGAAGCCCAGGTCGAGCAGGCCGAAGCGGCGATCCAAGCCGCCCTCGCCGTCGTCACCCGGCTGGAGACCGAAATCGAGGACGGCGTGCTGAAAGCGCCGCGTAGCGGCCGCGTGCAGTACCGCATCGTGCAGCCGGGCGAAGTCGTCGGCAGCGGCGGCAAGATCGTCAGCCTGGTCGACATCGGCGACGTGTACATGACCTTCTTCCTGCCCGAAATGGCCGCCGGCCGCGTCGCCATCGGCACCGAGGCGCGCATCGTGCTCGACGCCGCCCAGCACTACGTGATTCCGGCGCACATTTCCTACGTCGCCAGCATCGCACAGTTTACCCCCAAGACGGTCGAAACCCAGAGCGAACGGCAGAAGATGGTGTTCCGCGTCAAGGCGCGCATCGATCCCGAACTGCTGGCCAAGTACCCCGAACACGTCAAGACCGGCCTGCCCGGCGTCGCGCACGTCCGCCTCGACGACGGCAAGCCCTGGCCCGACGAATTGCAGACGAGGCTGCCGTGAATCCAGCGACCGGACCGGCACCGGGCACCACGGCGCCGGTCGACCACCTGACAGCCGTTCGCCCACCCGCCGTTCGCCTCCTCGACGTCGAGCACCGCTACGGCGACACGCTCGCCGCCGACCATGTCACGCTCGACATTCCGGCCGGTTGCATGGTCGGCTTCATCGGCCCGGACGGCGTCGGCAAATCCACCTGGCTCGGGCTGATCGCCGGCGCGCGCCAGATTCAGCGAGGCAAGGTCGAAGTGCTCGGCGGCGACATGGCCAGCGCCGGCCACCGCCGCAACGTCTGCCCGCGCATCGCCTACATGCCGCAGGGCCTGGGCAAGAACCTCTACCCGACGCTGTCGGTGTTCGAGAACGTCGATTTCTTCGGCCGCCTGTTCGGCCAGTCGCGTGCCGAACGCGAAGAACGCATCGCCGACCTGCTGGCTTCGACCGGCCTCGCCGAATTCGCCGACCGCCCGGCCAACAAGCTGTCCGGCGGCATGAAGCAGAAGCTCGGCCTGTGCTGCGCGCTGATCCACGACCCCGACCTGCTGATCCTCGACGAGCCCACCACCGGCGTCGATCCGCTGTCGCGCCGCCAGTTCTGGGAACTGATCGATCGCATCCGCGGCCGGCGGCCGGGCATGAGCGTGCTGGTCGCCACCGCCTACATGGAAGAAGCCGAACAGTACGACTGGCTGGTCGCGGTCGACGCCGGCCGCGTGCTGGCGACCGGCAGTCCGGCCGAACTGCGCGAAAGAACCGGCACCGACACGCTGGAAAACGCCTTTCTCGCCCTGCTGCCGCCCGAACGCCTCGGCGACCACACACCGCTGACGATTCCGCCGCTCGACGCCGGCGAAATCGTCATCGAGGCGCGCGACCTGCAGATGCGCTTCGGCGACTTCGTCGCCGTCGACGACATCAACCTGCAGGTGCGGCGCGGCGAGATCTTCGGCTTTCTCGGCTCCAACGGCTGCGGCAAGTCGACGACGATGAAGATGCTCACCGGCCTGCTGCCACCCACCCGCGGCGAAGCGCGGCTGCTGGGCGAAGTTCTCGATGCCCGCAACATCGACACCCGGCGCCGGGTCGGCTACATGTCGCAGGCGTTCTCGCTGTACGGCGAACTGTCGGTGCGCCGCAACCTGCAACTGCACGCCGACCTGTTCAACCTGCCGCCGGCGGAAGCCGAAGCCCGCATCGCCGAGCTGGCCGGGCGCTTCGACCTGGCGCCGGTCATGGACGACATTCCGGAGGCGCTGCCGCTGGGCATCCGCCAGCGCCTGCAACTGGCGGTGGCGGTACTGCACCGGCCCGACGTGCTGATCCTCGACGAGCCCACCTCGGGCGTCGACCCGGTGGCCCGCGACCACTTCTGGGAACTGATCATCGACCTGTCGCGCAAGGACGGCGTGACGATCTTCATCACCACCCACTTCATGAACGAAGCACAGCGCTGCGACCGCATCTCGCTGATGCACGCCGGCCGCATCCTGGCCAGCGGCGCGCCTGACGAACTCGCCGCGCAGCGCGGCGCGAGTTCGCTGGAAGATGCGTTCGTGGGGTATCTGGCGGAGGCGAGCGGGGTCAAGCTGGGGAGCGATGGCCGAAGTGCTGAGCCGAGTGCCTCCGATCCCCGGACCCATCCCACCGGGGGAGAAGGCGAAGCAGCCGCCGGCGCCTCGCATTCGCGGCCGCCCCGCTTCAGCCTCGCCCGCCTGCTCAGCTTCAGCATGCGCGAAGCGATGGAACTGCGCCGTGACCCTTTCCGCCTGACGCTAGCGCTGCTCGGCACCGTGATCCTGATGCTGGTGATGGGCTACGGCATCAGCACCGACGTGGAAGACCTGAGCTACGCGGTGCTCGACCTCGACCGCAGCACCGCGAGCGAAAGCTACACCCTCAACATCGCCGGCTCGCGCTATTTCGAGGAGCGTCCGCCGCTCGAAAGCCACGCCGACATCGACCGCCGCATGCGTTCCGGCGAACTCGCCATGGCGCTGGAGATTCCGCCCAACTTCGGCCGCGACCTCGCCCGCGGCGCACGGCCGGAAATCGGCGTCTGGCTGGACGGCGCGATGCCGATGCGGGCCGAAGTCGCGCGCGGCTACGTCATGGGCGTGCACGCGCAGACGCTCACCGAAGCGGTCGCCGCCGCCACCGGCAGCGCGCCCGCCGCGCTCGCCGACATCGCCGTGCGCTACCGCTACAACCCGGAAATGCGCAGCCTGATCGCCATGGTGCCGGCCGTGATCCCGATGCTGCTGGTCTTCATCCCATCGATGCTGACCGCGCTGGGCGTGGTGCGCGAGAAGGAGCTGGGCTCCATCCTCAACGTCTACACCACGCCGGTGACCAAGCTCGAATTCCTGCTCGGCAAGCAACTGCCCTACATCGCGCTGTCGATGCTGAACTGCGTGCTGATGTTCGTGCTCGCGCTCGTCCTGTTCGGCGTGCCGTTCAAGGGCAGCCTGTCGACCTTCTTCATCGGCGCGCTGCTCTACGTCACCGCCACCACCGGCCTGGGCCTGCTGATGTCGACGCTGACCGACAGCCAGGTCGCGGCCATCGCCGGCACCTCCATCGGCACCCTGCTGCCGGCGATCCAGTTTTCCGGCATGCTCGACCCGGTGTCCTCGCTCGAAGGCGCCGGCGCGGTGCTGGGCGCGATCTACCCCACCACCCATTTCCTCGACATCAGCCGCGGCACCTTCGCCAAGGCGCTCGGCTTCGGCGACCTGGGCGGCGCCTTCATCCCGCTGCTGCTCGCCATCCCGGTGCTGACGCTGGCCTCCACGCTGCTGCTGAAGAAGCAGGCCCGCTGAACGGAAACACCATGACCACGCGCAACAGCACCCTGCACAACACCTGGCATCTGGGCATCAAGGAATTCCACAGCCTGCTCGGCGACTGGACGATGCTGTTCCTGATCGTGTTCATGTTCACGCTGTCCGTCTATGCCGACGCCCGTGCCAAACCCGAAAGCCTGCACCGCGCCTCGATCGCCGTCGTCGACGAAGACCAGTCGCAGTTGTCCACCCGCATCATCGCCGCGCTGCAGCCGCCGCAGTTCATCGTGCCCGAACGCATCGGCCTGTCCGACATCGACCGCAGCATGGACGCCGGTCTGCACACCTTCGTGCTCGACATCCCGCCCAACTTCCAGCGCGACGTGCTGGCCGGCCGCGCGCCCGCGCTGCAGCTCAACGTCGATGCCACCCGCCAAAGCCAGGCGCAGACCGGCACCGGCTACATCCAGAACATCGTCAACGACGAAATCCGCGCCTTCGTGCAGCGCCAGCGCAGCACTGCGGCACAGCCGGTGCAACTGGTCGAGCGCGCGATGTTCAACCCCAATCTCGATGCCGGCTGGTTCGGCGCGATCACCGCGATCATCAACAACATCACCATGCTGGGCATCCTGCTCACCGGCGCCGCGCTGATCCGCGAACGCGAGCACGGCACCATCGAGCACCTGCTGGTGATGCCGGTGACGCCGTTCGAGATCATGCTGTCCAAGGTTTGGTCGATGGGCGTGGTGGTGCTGGTGGCCTCGTCCCTGTCGCTGCAGTTCGTCGCCAAGGGCCTGCTCGGCGTCGTCGTGCCGGGCTCGGCGCTGCTGTTCGGCATGGCCACCCTGCTCTACCTGTTCGCCGCCGCGTCGATCGGCATCTTCATGGGCACGGTGGCGCGCAACATGCCGCAGTTCGGCCTGATGGCGATTCTCGTGCTGCTGCCGCTGCAGATCCTGTCGGGCGCGCTGACGCCGCTCGAAAGCATGCCGGACGTCGTCCGCTGGCTGATGTCGCTGACGCCCACCACCCACTTCGTCAGCCTCGCCCAGGCAATCCTGTTCCGCGGCGCCGGCATCGACGTGGTATGGCCCGCCTTCGCCATGGTCGCGCTGATCGGCAGCATCTTCTTCGCCCTCGCCCTCCACCGCCTGCGCAACACCATCGGCAAGATGCAGAGCTGAACCGGCCCCCTCCCTCATCGCACCCTCGCACGACCCCAAGGACCCGCTCCATGTCGGCACTGTTCCAGCCTTTCTCGCTCAAGGACGCCACCCTCCGCAACCGCATCGCCATCCCGCCGATGTGCCAGTACATGGCCGTCGACGGCGTCGCCAACGACTGGCACCGGGTGCATTACCCCGCCCTGGCGCGCGGCGGCGGCGGCCTGGTCATCGTCGAAGCCACCGCAGTCTCGCCGGAAGGCCGCATCACGCCCGCCTGCCTCGGCCTGTGGAACGATGCCCAGGCCGAGGCCCTCGCCCCCATCGCCGCTGCGATCAAGGCTGCCGGCGCGGTGCCCGGCATCCAGATCGGCCACGCCGGCCGCAAGGCCAGCGCCAACCTGCCGTGGCAGGGCGACGACCACATCGCCGACGGCGATCCGCGCGGCTGGCCGACGATTTCGCCCTCAGCCGTCGCCTTCGGCGCCAAGCTGCCGAAAGTCCCCAAGGCCATGACGCTGGACGACATCGCCCGCGTCCGCGCGGACTTCGCCGCCGCTGCCCGGCGTGCGCGCAACGCCGGTTTCGAATGGCTGGAGCTTCACTTCGCCCACGGCTACCTGGGCCAGAGCTTCTTCTCGGTGCATGCCAACCAGCGCGACGACGCCTACGGCGGCAGCGCCGAAAACCGCGGCCGCTTCCTGCTCGAGACCCTGGCCGCGGTGCGCGAAGTCTGGCCGGAAAACCGCCCCCTCACCGCCCGCTTCGGCGTCATCGAATACGACGGCCGCGACGAGGAAACCCTGGCCGAAGCCATCGGCCTCACCCGCAATCTCAAGCGTGGCGGGCTCGACCTGCTGAGCGTCAGCGTCGGCTTTTCCACGCCGAAGGCCGACATACCCTGGGGCCCCGCCTTCCTCGCTCCCATCGCCGCCCGCGTGCGCGAAGAAGCCGCCATCCCGGTCGCCTCGTCCTGGGGCATCGGCACGCCTGAACTCGCCGAAGCCACCGTCGCCAACGGCCAGCTCGACCTCGTCATGGTCGGCCGCTCCCACCTCGCCAACCCGCACTGGCCGATGCACGCCGCAAAGGTGCTGAAGGTCGAGCGTCCGACCTGGGTGCTGCCGGCGCCGTACGCGCATTGGCTGGAACGGTATCGGACCGAGTGAAGCTCGCGCGGGGCCGGAAGCCCGGCTCCACGGCCAGTCGGTGTGCGCTGTACAATTCGGGAACACCTGCATCCGGGGGTTGAAGAATGCTGCTCGACCAATTGCACGCCCAGAAAGATGCCATTGCCGCTCTGGGCAGGACATATGGCGCCCGGCGCATCCGTGTTTTCGGCTCAGTGGCCCGAGGTGAAGAACGTCCCGAAAGCGACGTGGATTTTCTCGTGGAATTCGATCCCGGCTACGATTTGTTTGCGCAGCGCCTGCCCTTGGCTCGACAACTGTCCGAATTGCTGGGACGCCCGGTCGATCTGGTTCCAGAACATGAACTGAACCGTCACCTGCGCGACAGCATCCTCGCGGAAGCCATCGAGCCATGAGCAAATCCTGGGCGTGACATCGCCGGCTTCCACAACATTCTGGTGCACAACTATCTGGGCAACATCGATCCATCCACCATTGCCACGGTAATCGATCAGCATTTTCCTGCGCTTCAGGCCTGTATGCAGACAATGCTGACAGACAAATGACGTTCAAGTTGTCGAGTGCGACTTCACCGCGTTGATTGCCGCCGCCAAGCGCCCGGCCGCTTCCACCGCCGCCTGATCCTCAAGGTTGCCGTAGCCCAGCACCAGCCGATTGCACACCTGGCGGCCGGGTGAATCCGGACAGCGCCCTCACTCATGTACAAGGATTTCCTGGTCGAGCGACGCAAGCTGATGGCTGCAACTATCCGTGATTACTACCAAGCGCTCTAAATTCAGCTCCCGAGGCAATGCACCGCTTGGCCGACCAACTTGTCCCGCTGAGCAAGCGGCGTCAATAGGCACACCGCGCGAACTGGCTCATGCCAGCCCATGAGCATTCGCCCACATCAGCCAATCGATGGATTCACTCGTCACGATTTCCAGCGTGGCGTCCGCACCCATCCGATCGGGGAACAGAATGAGGTTGTCGCAAGCCCACCTGGCCCCCGGTGCGATCAGGCCATCACAGCCCAGGAATTCGATGGCCGCACCGATCTCCTGAGTACGGGGCAAATTCATACCGGCATAGGTATTTTCGGGCACACCCAGCACTGTCAGGTCCGCTCTCACGAGCTTCAGGGTCCGATGAGCCACCACACGCAACGTATGCAGCATGACGGGCTTTGTCGGACGCGGGCTGAGTTGTCCCCAATGGAACGCAATCTCGGCCAGCGCTCCCTCGCGTGCAAGGCTGGTGTAGAGCACACCGGCGCCGTCACGCCGCATCCAACGCCCACCGCTGTACGAACTGGCCAACGGGCTCAGCCCCTGTCGTGTGCCCCGGAAGACCTCACCGACGAAGGTTTCCTTCGGAAAGGCATCCAGTCGGTCGAGCAGTTCAGGATCGTGGATCATCCCGGGGCTTTACAGATGAACACCATCGAGCAACTGATTGACGCAGGCCAGTACTTCGTCGACACGGCCCTGCTGAATGAGCTCGGCGGGCACTCGGTCGTCCAGCAGACGTTGGCGTGCGAAGAGCCACAGGCGGGCGTCGTGAGGTTCGTAGATGTCGGCGAGTTTGTCGATGACGAACTCCAGTTCGAGAAGTTGCTTCTCGGTACTGGCATGCGGCAGCGCCTTGCCCGTGTTCCATCGGGAAACCGTCTCGGGCCGTATGTTCAGGACGTTGGCGATGTCGGACGAGCGCATCGCCCCCTTGGTCTGGATCGCCTCCAGGCGGCGTGCAATCGCATTGCCCATGACATGGACCTCAATGGAAAGGAAGGTGAGCACGGCGAGTCTCCCGGCTTGCGCCCGGTCCAAATATAGCGCTTTATGTTGCGTAACAACAGGCGGTTTGAATTGACGTTTTCAATGCGCTTCGATGTCTCGAGATGTAGATCAACGCTCCCCGGTGCATGCTGCGCGATGCTGTGGCGGATTATCGCCAGAAAACGGGGTTGCAATTGCCTGTCATCCAACCGCCAAGCCCGTCCGCCAACCATCCACCGCCGCCACCAGCCGCCCGACCGCTTCGGCAACCGTACTCTCCTCCAGGTTGCCGTAACCGAGCACCAACCCATTGCACGCCAGCGGCGGCCGGGCGAATCCGGACAACGCCCGCACGCCCAACCCCAGCGCGGCGGCGCGGCGGGCCGCTTCGACATCCGGCACCGCATCCGGCAGCCACAGCACCAGATGCAGGCCGGCCTCGCCGCCTGACAGTTCCACCCGCTCGCCGAAGGCGGCGACCAGCGCGGTGCGCAGCGCCTCCTGCCGCGTGGCATAGCGGGCGCGCATGCGCCGCAGGTGGGCGGCGTAGTGGCCGCGCAGGATGAAGTCTGCCAGCGCGCGCTGCTCGACCCCCTGGCCGGCGCGCGTCGCCATCGCGGCGGCACGGGCGAAGTCGGCGGCGACGTGCCGTGGCAGCACGGCATAGCCCAGGCGCAGCCCCGGATAGAGCGTCTTGCTGAAGGTGCCGAGATAGACCACGGGCGCATCGGGCCGCAGGCCGAACAGCGCGGGCGGCGCCGGCCCGCCGCGGCGGAATTCGCTGTCGTAGTCGTCCTCGACGATCCAGGCGCCGGCCTGCTGCGCGCGCGCGATCAAGTCCAGACGCCGGGCCAGCGACATGACGCGGCCGGTGGGGTACTGGTGCGAAGGCGTGGCCATGACCAGGCGCGGGCGGTGCTCGTGCCAGTCGCGCTCGGTCGGCGCCAGCCCTTCGGCATCGACGGCAACGTCGTACACCCGCAGCCCGGCCAGGCCGAAGGCGGCGCGGGCGGCGATGTAACCGGGGTTCTCCACCCACACCGTTTCGCCCTGGTCGGCAAGAAGGCGGGCGCAAAGATCGAGCGCGGCCTGCGCGCCGCTGGTGACGACGACCTGCCCGGCATCGACAGGCAGGCCGCGCACGCTGGTGAGGTGGCCGGCCAGGGCCTCGCGCAGCGCCGGATCGCCGCCGTCGCGGGCATAACCGAGCTGCCGCCAGTTCACCTCGCGCCAGGCGCGTTCCAGGCAGGCCCGCCAGGCACGGAAGGGAAAGGCGCCGTAATCATGCACGCCAAGGGAAAACGGCAGGGCCTCAGCCTCCCTCGCCGGCAGCGACCCCAGCATGTCCGCCGCACGGGCGGACAACTGCCGTGGCCCAAATGCCGCCGCATCGCCGAACAGCACGGCGGTGCGAACAGGCAGCCGTGCGACGCAGGTGCCCTGGCGGCCGGCATCGAGGCAACCTTCGGCCGCCAGTTGTTCGTAGGCAAAGAGCACGGTATTGCGCGCGATGCCCAGCGATGCGGCCAGGCTGCGGCTGGCCGGCAGGCGCGTGCCCGGCGGCAGGCGGCCGGACAGGATGGCTTCGCGCAGGCGCCGGTACAGCAGGCGCTGGCGGGGCACGGCATCGGGCAGCGGCGGGGCGAGCAGCCAGTCGAGTTCCATCGTGGCTCCATGAACAAGGGGATTCGTGGCCCTACAAAAGGTACCACGGCCGCCGTAGCCTGAAGCCCGTCGATGCTTGCGAGCTTCCCGCCTCCAGGCGCCCTCTTCCACCTCACCCGTTCAAAGGTCTGCCGCCATGCCCCCGGTTTCCGCCCCCTCCTCCCGCACCCGCGTCCGCCGCCTGCCGGACCGCGCGCACTACGACGCCGACACCGTCGCCGCCATCGTCGATGCCGCGATGCTATGCACCGTCGCCTTCCAGATCGACGGCATGGTGCATGCCATCCCCACCATCCATTGGCGCGAAGGCGGGCATCTGTACATCCACGGCGCCAAGGCGTCGCGCATGCTCAAGGCGCTGACGGCGGGCGAAGCCTGTGTAACGATCGCGTTGGCCGATGGCCTGGTGCTGGCACGTTCGGCGATGCACCACTCGATGAACTATCGCTCAGTCGTCATCTATGGCCGCTTCGAGCCGGTGACCGACCCCAGCTACAAGCTGAACAGCCTGCGCGCCTTCATCGAAGGCCTCTATCCCGGCCGCTGGGACACGCTGCGCCCCATCACCGACAAGGAACTGAACGCCACCGGCCTGCTGCGCATCGCGCTGTCCGAGGCTTCGGCCAAAATCCGTGCGCATGGCGTCAAGGACGACGAGGAAGACCTGAGCTGGCCGGTGTGGGCAGGCGTGGTCCCATTGCGCACCGTCGCTGGCGAGCCGGTGGCCGAGCGGGACAGCGTGCTGCAGGAGGTGCCGCAGACGCGCCTCGGCTGAACGCCCATGCCACATCATGCGCGCACACTACACGGGCCGCTCGCCCCGGCCCTGGTTCAAACCCGCCCGGCACCGCCTGCGGCCGTCTCGCGCCGGCGGCGCAGGCCCAGCCACAGCAGGGCCGCGCCGGTCAGCAGCACCGGCACCAGCGAACCGAGGTTCAGCAGCGCCCAGCCCTGCGTCGTCACCAGTGCGCCCGAGGCGAAGGACGTCAGCGCCATCGTCGCGAATACGGCAAAGTTGATCGCCGCCTGGGCCTTGTCCTTTTCTTCCGGGCGGTAAGCCTGCATCGCCAGCGTGGTGCTGCCGGTAAAGAGGAAATTCCAGCCCACCCCAAGCAGGAACAGCGAAACCAGGAACTGGTGCAGATCCTGCCCCGACAGCGCGATCAGGATGCAGGCCAGGTTCAGCACCACGCCGGCGCCCATCACCGGCAGCACACCGAAGCGCTTGATCAGGTGGCCGGTGAAGAAGCCCGGCGCGAACATGCCGATGACGTGCCACTCCAGCACCAGCGCGGCATCCGAGAACGGCATGCCGCACACGTCCATCGCCAGCGGCGTCGCCGCCATCAGCAGGTTCATGACCCCATAGCCGAGCGCCGCGCCCAGGGTGGATACGATGAACACCGGCTGGCGCATGATCTCGCCCAGCGGCCGCCCGCCGGCCGCGCCCGCGGCCTGCTTCGGCTCGGGCGGGAAACGGATGCCCGCCATCACCGCCATCGACACCAGCGCCACCACCGACAGCGCCAAATAGGAACCGAGAAAAGGCGCGGCCATCGCCTCGCGCGTGTGGTTCGCCAGGTTCGGCCCGATCACCGCGCCGATCAGCCCGCCCGCCAGCACCAGCGACACCGCCTTCTCGCGGAACGACGGCGGCGCCAGCTCGGCGGCGGCAAAGCGGTAGAGCTGGCCATTGGCGCTGTAGTAGCCGGCAATCACCGTCCCCGCCACCAGCAGCCAGAAACTGCGTAGATACAGCGCCAGCGCGCACAGCAAGGCCGTCAGCAGCGCGACCAGCAGACCGAGCTGGAACGAGGTCTTGCGCCCCCAGCGCTGCTGGCTGCGCGCCACCAGCCCGGTCGACATCGCCCCACCCACCACATAACCCATCACCGGCAGCGTCGCCATCCACGCCACCGGCGCCAGCGCCAGCCCCACCAGACCGTTGATGGCGATGAACACCACGTTGTTGGTCAGAAACAAGCCCTGGGCGATGGCCAGCAGCCAAAGATTCTTCTTCATAAGCAAATCGTTGTTTTTTGATCTAAGGCGTGAATGTACCGCGTTGTGCGGTGGACGTGCGGTTGGTGTTGCTCGGGGTGTCGTGCTGGGCCCGGATTTGCTCGGCGCAAGGGGGGCAGACTGCTGGCATCAGCATGCCTGCATGATCCATGTCACACAGACCATGTTGTATGGGTAGCGACTACCGTGGGGAAGAATGTATCTTCCGATGAGAGCGATATGTGCTTTTTTGGGGCGCAAGTGCGACGGCGAACCCGACGTCAAGACGCTATGGAGTTCTGGCCACATTTCCTGGACTTCATGAAGAAGCTGAAAGGCTCAGTGAAGCAGTAATCAAGCGCGCCCAGCAGGCCTTAGCAATTTGTGCCAAACGTGGCTCACACCCTCGTCATGGCTAACCGTGCGGCAAATGTCCCTGCTGCTCCAGAAAATTGCGCACGGTGATGATTCGGCGTTGCATGCTCAGCAGGTCGCGCTTGTCGCCGGTAAGCAGGAAGTCTGCGCTTACCGCTTCGGCCATGGCCAGCAGGTAACTGTCATAAGGATCGGCACAGGCGGTGACGACGGGAAGCCGCCCCGTCATGATGGTGAGTTCGCGCAGTTGATTGACGAGCCGCCCCGCCAGTGCCGGATTCAGCCGCTCACGCACCTTGGGATAGCGTGTGACGCGCATCAGTTCGTCGAGTCGTTCGGCGCTGCTCACCAGGTCGAACTGCCCCTGCCGCCACAGCAGGATGAGGCGCGCAGGCAGACTGGTTTCGATCAGCAGGGCGCTGATCAGGATATTGGTATCGACAACGAGTCGCACGGCTCAGGAAGCGGAGCGCGTGGACGTGCGGGCGGCGGTTACGGCATCGGCCAGCAAGGTTTCCAGTTCATCGGCGGAGATGCCAGCAAACTGTGCGCGGGCGTCGGCGATCGTCTGGTCGAGCACTCGCCATTTGACGGCGTCCTCGATGAATTTCGAGAGATCGCCCTTCTTCATGCCGCGCTGCAAACCGAGCCTCTCCGGTACCTTCCGGGAAAACGGCCCGCACCTTAATCTGAATCAAATCCGAATCGTCGTATACGGTTGTATATTTCGACTCACCCAATCATCCACGGACTCGTTCGGGCACCTGCGTGAACAAGTCCGCCCCGCTTTTCCGGCCGGGCTGCCATGAACGAAGAGATCGAATCCAGCGCTTCCGCCTCGCAGCGCACAGCAAGCACCCTTGCCGCCGCAGCCATCGTCCATACCCATCATGACGAGGTCGATGGTCTGCTGGCGGATTTCGCAAGCTCCCTGCGTGAGCGCGGCTGGAAGGTGGGCGGCGTCGTTCAGCGGCAGTCGGGCGGCACGGACAAGGAACACACCCATCTCGTCGATCTCGACAGCGGCGCCACCTTTCCGCTGTTCCAGCGCCTGGGCAGCGGCTCGACTTCGTGCAGCCTGGATGCGAGCGGCGTCGTCGCCGCCAGCGCCGCACTGCGCCGCGCCCTGCAGGACGGCGCCGATCTCACCATCGCCAATCGCTTCGGCGCACTCGAAGCCGGCGGCAGCGGCTTTGCCGCCGAAATGCTCGCGCTGATGAGCGAGAACCGGCCGCTGCTGACCGTCGTCAGCGATGATTACCTGCGCGACTGGCGCTGGTTCACCGGCGGCGCTGCGGCCGAACTGCCACCCAGCCTGCCCGCGCTCGAAGCCTGGTTTGTCAGCATCGCCGGCGGGCTGCGGCGGCAATGACCCCGACCGGGCGCCCGTCCGCCGCCCCGGCCCCGTACTGCGCGAACGGCACATGAACGAAGCCAGCCCGCCGTCCTCCGCCCTCACCACCGCGCTGCCGCACATTCATCTGCGCTGGGTGGTGGCGCCCCTGCTGGCACTGGCCGCGACGCTGGTCGCGCTGTCGGTCGGCCGCTATCCGGTGCCAGCCTCGGAGACGATCCATTTCCTGCTGGCTGCCGCGGGCCTCGCGCCGATGGAGCTGGAACGCTACGCGCTGCTGCACAACCTGATCGTCGAAATCCGCCTGCCGCGCGTGCTGGCGGCCATCCTGGTCGGCGCCGCGCTGTCGGTCTCGGGCGCGGCCTACCAGGCCCTGTTCCGCAACCCGCTGGTGTCGCCGGGGCTGCTGGGCGTGCTGGCCGGCGCCTCGGCGGGGGCCGCTCTCGGCATCCTGCTGGACGGCAACTGGCTGCTGGTGCAGACCAGCGCCTTCGCCATGGGACTGGCCGCGGTCGGCATCGGTGTGGGCATCGCCCACCTGTTCGGCGGCGGCTCGATCATCATGCTGATCCTCGGCGGCATCCTCAGCGGCGCGCTGTTCGCATCGCTGCTGACGATGGTGAAGTACGTCGCCGACCCCTACAGCCAGTTGCCGGCCATCGTCTATTGGCTGATGGGGAGCCTGGGGCAGGCCACCACCAGCGACATCGCCTGGGCCGCCGTGCCGATGCTGGCCGGCATCGTGCTGCTGTGCCTGATGGGCCGCGCCCTGGATGCGCTGTCGATGGGCGACGACGAGGCGCGCGCGCTCGGCGTGCCGGTGACGGCAGTGCGGCTGGTGACGATCGCGGCCGCCACGCTGATTTCGGCGCTGACGGTGTCCATCGCCGGCATGATCGGCTGGATCGGCCTCATCGTGCCGCACATCGCCCGCCTGCTGGTGGGGCCGGGCAATGCGCTGCTGCTGCCGGCCTCGGCAAGCCTGGGGGCCGCCTTCCTGCTCTTCTCGGACGGCCTGGCCCGCAACCTGTTCACCACCGAGTTGCCGATCGGCATCGTCACCGAACTGCTCGGCATCCCGGTGTTCCTGATCGTGCTGCGCCGCGTGCGGCGGGGGTGGACATGATCCTCGCCGCGCGGGACATCCGCTTCGCCTACCGTGGCCGGCCCGTGCTGGCCGGCGCCAGCCTCGCCCTCTCCCCCGGCGAACTGGTCTGCCTGCTGGGCTGCAACGGCGCGGGCAAGAGCACGCTGCTCAGGATCATGCTGGGGCTGCAGCGCCCCGCACAGGGGGCGGTGACGCTCGACGGCCAGCCGCTTGCGGCACTGAACCGCCGCCAGTTGGCGCAGTTCATCGCCTACGTGCCCCAGGTGCATGTCGCCCCCTTCCCCTACACCGTGCAGCAGGTCGCGCTGATGGGCCGGCTGCCGGCCACCGGCATCCTCAAGGCGCCCGGTGCGGACGACCTCGCCTGCGTGCGCCGCCTGCTCGAACACATGGGCATAGCCCACCTGGCCGGACGCGCCTACACCGAGGTGTCCGGCGGCGAACGGCAACTGACCCTGATCGTGCGCGCGCTGGCGCAGGAAGCCCGCCTGCTGGTGATGGACGAGCCGCTCGCCGGGCTCGACTACGGCAACCAGCTGCGGCTCCTCGACCGCCTGGAAGGGCTCGCCGCGGAGGGCTACGGCGTGCTGATGACCACCCACGACCCGAACCAGCCGCTCAGCGGCTGCCAGCGCGTGGCGCTGCTGAGCGAAGGCCGCATCGCCGCCGACGGCCCTGCCGGCGAGGTGCTGACGCCCGACGCCATCCATCGCCTGTACGGCGTCCGCGTGGCGCTGATGCGCGGCGCCGACGGCCGCGGCATCGCCTTCCGGCCCGTTGCCAGGGAGTGCCGGCCATGAAGCGGCGCCCCGCATCCGGTTTTCCTGCACGAAATGACCAAGGGAGAAGATGATGTCCTGTCGCATACCGGCGGTTTCAGTCCTGCTGTTGCTGCCCACGATGACGCTGGCCCAGTCCGGCAGCACTCCGGTCCTGCCACCGGTGGTGGTGGATTCGGGCGTATTCACCGAACACGAGCGCGAGCGGGCCACCAGCGCCTTCCTGATCGGCAAGGAGACGATCGAGCATTCCTCCGCCGAGAACCTGAGCGAACTGCTGATCGAACAGGGCATCACCGTCGAGGCCACACCGACCGACCATGGCGAGAACACCACCTTGCTGCGCGGCTTCCAGACCGAGCACCTGATGACCGAGGCCAACGGCAAGCTCCTGATCCTCATCGACGGCCGACGCTCCGGCGTCGCCAATACCCGCCAGATCGCCCTGCACAACGTGGAGCGGGTGGAAATCCTGCGCGGCCCCAAGATGTTCAAGTATTCCATGGGCTCGCCCGGCGGCATCATCAACGTCGTCACCCGGCGCGGCGGCCCCGACCGCATCAGCGGCTCCGCGCGGCTGGGCTACGGCAGCCACGACACCTCGCGCGCCGGCGTCGACATCGATGGCCAGTCCGGCGGCTTCGACTACGCTTTCGGCTACGAACACGGCACCGTGCGCAGGGACTACCGCGACGGCGACGGCAAGCGGGTGCACAACACCCGCACCGACGGCACCGAGCGCGCGAGCTTCAACCTCGGCTACAGCTTCAACGAACGCCACCGCATCGGCATCGACGGCTACCACTACGCCGTCGACAAGGCCCACCGGCCGTCCTATGTCGACGAGGAAGGCGAAATCCGCGACAACAGCTACACCGACCGCGAAACCCAGCTCCTGCACCTGAACTACGAAGGCGCCAGCGAAAACGGCCGGCTGTCGTGGCGCGGCAACATCGGCTGGGGCAAGGATCTGTACGAAACCTACGAGGCCAGTTCGCGCTACCCCAAGGGGCAGGAAGCACGCTCGAAGCGTGCCCAGGGCAGCATGACCTACACCTCCGAGCGCTTCGACCTCACCGGCGGCCTCGACTACATCAAGTACGAGCTCGACAACTCTTCCACCGCCCGCGGCGCCTTCCTGCAGCCGGGCGGGCGCGATCCCCAATGGGCGGGCCTGGGCTTTCCGATGCACTCGACCAGTTCCACCACGCTGTGGGGCGCCTTCCTGGTGGGCACGCTCAAGCTCGACGACGGACGCCTGAACCTGTCCGGCGGCCTGCGCTACGAGCACGCGCGGGCCAAGGACCTGTCGGTGGGCGACGAGCACTACGACCGCGTTCCCTATTTCACCAGCCGGGGCATCACCGACCGCAGCCAGTTGCCCACCAGCCGCAGCTTCGACCATGTGTCGCCGACTTTCGGTATCAGCTACCTGCCGGCCGACTGGCTCAAGCTGCGGGCCAACTACACCCAGGGCTGGCGCGCGCCGTCCGGGCGTCAGCTCTTCGCCAGCAGCTTCTATGAAGACTACGGCGCACCCGGCGACCCGCGGCTGAAGCCCGAATTCACCGACGCCTTCGAAGTCGGCTTCGACATCGCGCGCGAGCGCTGGCGGCTGTCTGCCACCTACTTCTATTACGAGGTCAAGGACAACATCTACATCTATCCCGGCGTCCGCGAAGACGGTTCAGGCGCGCAGGGCCGCGTGATGATGAACGTGGACCGGCGCATCCAGGAAGGCATCGAGCTGCAGGCCAGCACGAACCTGCGCGACATTCCGGGGCTGGGCGGGCTGGAGCTGCGCCCGTACATCAACGCCATCCACATGACGCGTAAGAAGGAAGTCATCGACGAGGGCGGCCCCGGGCTGCAGGGCAAGTGGTGGCCGATCACACGGATGCCGGACACCGCCGTCGGCTACGGCTTCGGCTTCGGCCATGCGGCGGCGAAGCTCTCCGGCAACCTCAACTTCAACTACTACGGCAAGCAGTACGGCGGCCGCGCCAACGTCGGCGACGGCCCGCTGGTCGGCTTCGGCAAGTTCACCGTGGCCAACCTGAGCGTGCGCAAGCGCCTGTGGGAAAGCGGGCCGTCCAACAGCGTCGATCTGAAGATGGACATCAACAACCTGTTCGACAAGACCTACTCCTATCTCGGCCGTGTCCCGGAGGATGCCTATGCCTACCCGGGGCGCAACATCCACGCCACGCTGATCTACAACTTCTGAGCGAGGCATGGCGGCGGCACACCGCACTCGCGGGGCCGCCGCCACGGACGGGAGCCAAGCATGAGGATCGGACGGAAGGCAGCGCTATACAGCCTGGCACTGGCGGCCTGCCTGTGGGGCGCCGGCCCCGGCGCGGCGTCGGCGAGCGAGCCCGCGGGCTGCAGTGCCGGCGCCGGACAGACACGGCAGATCGTCGACATGGCGGGGCGGACCGTGGTCCTGCCGCCGACGATAGAACGCATCGCCACCATCGGCTCGGTGCCCGTGATCAACGGCTATCTGTTCGCTCTCGGCGCCGGAGACCGGATCGTGAACGGCCTGCCGCCGCGCTTCACACAGACCGCGCGCTGGCGGCTGCAGGGCGAGATCGCGCCCGGGCTCGCCGAGCGCCCCGTGCTGCAGGGCCAGGCGGGCAACGGAGTCAATCTCGAAACCCTGCTCGGCCTCGCCCCGGACCTCGTCATCACGATGGACACGCCCAGCGCGCGGGCGCTGGAGGCAGCGCGGATTCCGGTGATCGTCATCGAATGGCGGCACGCCCAGGACATCGAGGCGAGCATGGCGCTGCTGGGCTGCGCGCTCGACCGCGTGCAGCGGAGCGAAGACTACCTGCGCTATTTCGAGGCCACGCTGCAGCGCGTCCGCGAAACGCTGGCGGACCTCGCGCCGGCCGACCGACCCAAGGTGCTGTACTTCAACCCGGGCACCATGGCCACGCCGCTGGTGATCGCCAACTGGTGGATCGAGGCGGCTGGCGGGCGCAGCGTCACCGCCGCGCTCGCCGGCGAGGGCAGCGCGCACTACACCCATGAACAGCTCCTGCTGTGGAACCCCGACGTGCTCATCGTCAATTCCCCCGAGCAGGTGGCCGCCATCCACCGCGACGAGCGCTTCGCCCGGCTTGCCGCGGTCAGGCACGGCAGGGTCCATGCCACCCCGATCGGCGCCCACGCGTGGGGACAGCGGACCATCGAGCAACCGCTCACCGTGCTGTGGGCCGCCAAGCTGCTCCATCCCGACAGGTTCGCCGGAGTCGACATGGAAGGCGAAATGGGGAGTTTCTACCGGCGTTTCTTCAAATACGGCCTGACTGGAGAGGAAGCCCGGTCGATTCTGGCCGGCAGCGCCCGATGATTCGGCACGCAAAAAAGCCGCCACGGGCAGTCGCAATGTGCAGGCAACGTTCCATGCGCGCGTTGCGGCCGTACGAAAGCAGCGAGCGGTTCGATACCCCTGCTCCCCGCCATTACGCGGAACAGGGTCTGTCCTCCGTCTCCATCCCCGTACATCCCAGTGAAGGAGCTTTTGATGAACGCCCAAGCAGCAATCGGACACACGGCATCGTCGCCAACCCGAGCGGCTCGACAACGACACCAAGGTCACCGACCACCCGCCAAGACCTTCCCGAGACTCTCGGTGCTGGTGGCCTGCCTGCTACCTGTCTTCGCCCAAGCAGAAGAAGCAGATCAAACCCTGGAGGCGGTCACGGTCAGGGCGGAAGCGCTCCAGGAGAGATCCAGCGTCGGCTCACGTGAGGTGGTGACACGCGAAAAAATCCAGACCTTCAACAACTTCGGCATGACCAACGCCTACCAGGCGATTTCCCTGGAGCCAGGGGTGGACGTCCGTCACAACGATCCGACGGGGACGACCGCCAACTACAAGATTCGCGGCAGATCGAGCCGGGGCCACGCCTTGATTCTGGAAGGACTGCCGTTCAAGGGCATCGGCATCGGTCAGCCGATCCAGGATCTGGTCGATATGGAGAACATTGAGACGATCACGGTCGAGAAGGGCGCCGTTCCGGCAAACGGGAGCTTCGGCTTCGGCAACCTGATCGACATGAAATTCATGCGCCCGACCGAAAAATCCTCGGCTACCGCCAAACAGGTGGCCGGCTCGCACGACTTCAGCAAGACTTTCGTCCGGCTCGATACCGGAGCACTCGGCGGCAGCATCCGGGCCTTCTTTTCGGCATCCCTGGTCGATACTGACAAGTTCAAGGGTTTCGGCAAGGGCCTCGACCGGGAGAATTTCTCTTTCGGCATCACCGGCGGCTCGCCGCAAGGCGTGGAGTGGGAAATTTTCGGCGTCTACAACGACGAGGAGCGAGACGCCTACAAAGGACTCAGCTACGCACAGAGCACCCATCTCGGCAGCAACTGGAAGCAGGATTTCAACCGCAGCCGGACTGGTGTCGCGACACAGGACATCAATTATTACGCCTACAACCGGGAGGATTATCGAACCACTACGATCCTCGGAAAACTGAAGATTCCCTTCGGTCAGGACGCCACCCTGACTTTCAGGCCCTACTTCACGAACGACAAGGGCAATGCCTGGGCAGGAAGCAGCCAGACGCTGGTCGACCTCGTACCAAGGCAGAACGTGATCGTCGAATCGCTGCTCGACCGCGATACCTTCGGCGCCGTGCTGGAATACGAGAAAAAATGGCAGGACGCCCGCCTCAACGTCGGTTACTGGCATGGAGAGCATGAACCGCCTGGGCCACCCACCGCCCGAAAAGCCCGCGACACCAATCTGAACTTCGTCGGCTGGGCAAATCTCTACGGGGTCGGGAAGCGGTACAACTACCGTGCGCCCTACGTAGCGTTCTCGAAAACCCTCGACAGGACGGTCATAGACACCGGCCTGAAACATATGAGCATCGCCTCGGCCAAGTTCGTCAGCTACGATACCACGGGCATCAGCGACGTCAGTTACGAGCAGGCCAGGAAACAGGCCAGCGGCGTGTTGTTCACCTTGCCGTCCAACACCCACGAGATATGGCTGCCGAGCATCGGCGCCACGCACCACGTAAACGAGACTTCCTCGATCAAGGCCAGCTACGGAAGAAATTTCGACTGGCCGGAGTTCGGCTGGGCCAGCAGCGCCATGAACTATTTCAGGACTTTCACGGTAGCCAGCGGCTTGGCACCCGCCGTAGCCGAGCAAAGGCTCCAGAACCTGTGGGCAAAGCGCATCCGCCCCATGGAGTCCGACGATTTCGATCTCGACTACCACTATTCGTCTGACCGGCTTGCGCTCACCTCCTCGCTCTACTACAAGCGGCTGAAATACGTCGGCACCAGCATCTACGATCCGACGGTACAACTGTCCTACACCCAGAACTCGGGTGAGGCGCGTTCTTATGGCCTGGAGTTCGGTTCGAGTTACCGGGCCTCCAACAAGCTGAATCTCAACCTGGCGCTCAGCTACAGCGACACGTCCTTCACGTCCGACGTCCAGACCGGCGTCAACACGGTGGTTGCCGCCAAGGGCAAACAACTCCCTGACCGGCCCAAGTTCTACGGCAGCGTTTCTGCCGTCTACGATCTGAACGGCTATCGCATCGCGCCCGTCGTGCGCTATCTCGGCAAGCGCTACGCGGATGTGTTGAATCAGTACAGCGTCGATGCCACCTGGCTTGCGGATCTGTCCGTCACGAAGGGTGTCGTCATGGGCCCGCACAAGCTGCAGTTTTCGCTGAGCGCGATGAATCTCTTTGACAAGAAATACATCTCGACGATCTCCACTTCCGATGTCAAT
Source organism: Thauera butanivorans (assembly GCF_048398245.1). Classification (NCBI taxonomy): domain Bacteria; kingdom Pseudomonadati; phylum Pseudomonadota; class Betaproteobacteria; order Rhodocyclales; family Zoogloeaceae; genus Thauera; species Thauera butanivorans. The sequence continues at coordinate 1,850,551 of NZ_CP183038.1, read as the reverse complement.
ACGAATCAGGGCGCACCGACCTATCTGGTCGGCGCGACGCGAAGCGTATTCGCATCGGCTCAGTACCAGTACTGAGATGGGCCGCACTGCATTTGCCATCGGGTTTGCGCTGACACTGGCACTGGCCTTCGGGCCGCTCGATGCCAGCCAGTGTCAGCGCAGCGTGCCGGACGCAACAGGCCGGTCTGTCTGCATTCCGGCGAGAATCGAGCGCATCGTCATCACCTGTTACGGCGGTGCGGTGCAGGAAATCGCCCTGTTCAAGGGCGGCGGCAAGATCGTCGCCCAGCCCGGCGTGGAAAGGTTCCCGCAATTCGTACGGATGTTTCCGGGGCTCGGTGCCTTGCCGGACGTGGGCAGCTTCGACAATGTCAATCTCGAATCCCTGCTGGCGGCACAGCCGGACATGGTATTCGCCAGCTTCTTCTCCTCTGCGACCAACGACAAGATCAGGGCACTCGGCATCCCTGTGTTCGCCCTCGGAACGGGAAGGCAGGATATCCGAACGATTCTGGAGGAGTTCGAGCACGTCGGCACGCTGTTGGGCGAGGAAAGCAAGGCCCACGACCTTGTCTCGCACTGGCGCGAACGCCTGGCCATGATCCAGGAAAAAATCGCCGGCACCGCAACACCAAAGCAGGTTCTCTACCTCGGCAGTTCGGGCGGAACGGACAATCGCCTGGGATGGGGAGATGCTTTCATCTCGGCCGCCGGTGGCATCAATGTCGCCCACGATCTCGATGCCAAGGGCCCCATATCGGCGGAGCAGATCCACATCTGGAATCCGGACGTCATCGTTTCATCCGGCAATGAAGGCAGCCGCACATCGGCAGCATCGATCAGGACAAAAGCTGCCTACCGCCAGCTCAGGGCCGTCGTCAGCGGACAGATCCATGCCGTGCCCATCGGCGGCTTCTGGTGGGACAGGCCGTCGCCAGAAGCCATTCTCGGCATTCTCTGGTTGAGCAAGCTTCTTTATCCTGAGCAGTTGAAGGATGTGAACCTGGAACAGGAGACCAAGCTGTTTTTCGAAAGATTTTACGGCTATGCGCTCCCAGACGACGAATACCAGCTTTTTTTCCAGCGTGCAGTGCGGTGAATGCGCGCGGGACAGCCATTCCGTCGCCGGGGGATTCATCTACACATGACTGAAATACGAAAATGACGAACATTCCGCAATCGCTCATGAACCTGCGCTGCCCGGAAGGAATCGGCACAATCGACGACATTCTGGAAAGCCATCAACGCTATCAGGTCTTGCTCGCCGCGCTGGACCTGGGTCTGTTCGAGTTCCTGAACAGGAAGGGTCCAGGCAACCGGAACGAGATTGCCGAAGGAATCGGCATCAACGGAGTGTTCTCCCATGATTTTCTCAATGTCCTGGTCGAGGCCGGTCTGATCACCCTGGACGGCGAGCTGTATTGCAACGCCAGGGCTGCGACGGATTTTCTCTTGCGCGGAAATCCGTTCTATCAAGGTGACGTAGTCCGCAACGTCATCAGGCATTCATCCTGGAGCAACTTGAGCGCAGCGCTGACCCGCAATGAGCCTGCGCAGGGCAAGGGAAGCAGCTCCACCGGCCCAAACACCACCTTCATTTCCGCGCTCGGCCAGCGGGCCTTGCGTGGGGAACTGCAAGCCGTGACCCGAGCCATCTCGGGCTGGCGGGGGTTCAGGGATGCCCGACGCATCCTCGACGTGGGCGGCGGGCACGGCCTCTACACCATCGCCTTATGCCAGGCCAATCCGCTCCTGAAAGGCATCGTGCTCGATCAGGCAAGTGTTGTCGATAGCGCGACGCACTACATCGCCGAGCATGGGCTCACGGATCGGATCACCGCCGTCACAGGAGACATTTGCAGTGACTCAATCGGTTCCGGCTACGACATCGTGCTCATTTCCCACCTGCTGTACAAATTCCGCAAGAATCTCGCCCCCATCTTCGAAACAGTGCGAGCCAGTCTGAACCCTCGCGGTCTTTTCGTGAGCAATCACTGGTTCTGTGCTCCAGGATGTGCAACCGGAGAAAGCGCCGTGCAGGGATTGTCGAAAGCACTCCAGAGTTTCAGCCATCCACTGTGTCGGGAAGAGGAATTCGACAGGCTGTTCGACGAAAAAGGATTCAGTCTCGTGACGACGACATCGGCCATGACGGCATTTGGACCGACGCGCCTGCAACTGGCGGAAAGGCGTGGAAATGCTCAATCAATTACCCCGTTTTCAAACGCAGGAGAATGAGATGGATACCATCATCGACAAGATCGACCCCGCCAATCCGGCGCCCCCGCCCGCGGCCGCCGCGCTGCGCGGCATCGCCGACGGCTTCAAGACTTTCCAGATCCTGCGCGCGGGCTTCGCCAGCGGCCTGTTCGACTGGCTCGGCGACAACGGGCCAGCGGAAAAATCCGCGATCGCCGCCGCCACCGGGCTGCGCGGCGCCCACCTGGGCGGCTTTCTGCAGGCGCTGGAAGACCTCGGCCTGCTGGCCCGCCGCGAGCACCGCTACACGCTGGCGCCAGGCATGGAGGCCGTGCTGTGCGCCAGCAGCCCGTGGTGCCAGGCGCAGGCGATCGACGACCTGCTCGCCCCCGCCAATGGCTGGTCCGACCTCACCCGCTTCCTGTCCGACGCCTGGCTGCCGGAGGCGGCATCGCTGCTGCCGCCGGCACAGCACCCCCTCCTCGGCGACGCCTGCCGCCTCGCCCGCCACCTGGCGGCACGCCGCGGCACGACGCCACCGGGCCGCCTGCTGTGCATCGATGGCAGCGACGGCCTTCTCGCCGCGGCCCTGGCCGGACACTTCCCGGACGCCGACATCACCGTTGCCGTCACCCCCTCCACACTTGCGCGCACGCGCCAGACCCTCGGCGCCTGCCCGTCCGGCGGCCGCTGCCGCATCGTCACCGGCTCGCCGTTCGAACTGCCGACGGACGTGTTCGATCAGGTCGTCGTGTTCCACGCCCTCTATCCGGTACGGCGCGCGATGTCCGACGCGCTGGCGGCACTGGCCGCCAGCCTGGCCCCCGGCGGCGAACTGGTGCTCGCCCACTGGTTCTGCCTCGAAGCCTGCGAGACCGCGCCCGGCGGCCTGCGCGAACTTGACAAGGCGGTACTGACCGACAGCCACCCGCTGTGCCACGTCGAAGGCTTTTGCGCGCGCCTCGAAAGCGCCGGCCTGAGCGGCGCCGAGCGCGCCGACCTGGAGAGCGACTACGGCGTCACCAAGCTACATTTCGCCCAATGCCCGGAACGCTGAGGAGAAAGCACATGAACGGCACATCCACCGTCGGCACGCTGAAGCCGGTACCCGGCGCCAGGCGGCCCGACACCCTGCTCGCCGAACTGCACGCCACCGTGCTCGAACGGCTCGGCGACGAGGCCGGCCGGCTGGCCATCGAGCGCGCTGTGCTCGGCATCTTCTTCACCGGCGTGAAGCTCTCCAACGGCGCCGGCGGCCTGTGCGCGACGCCGATCAAGGGCGTGCCCGAAGCGGTATGCTGCCCCAGCTCCGCCAAGGCCATGCCGACGCCGGGCAAGCTCGCCGGCCGCCTGGCGGTCCAGGTGCTCGAAGACCTGTACCGGCCGCAGGACCTGCGCCGTACACTGGCCATCGCCACGCTCAACGCCCTGGCCGAGACGCTGTGGCTGCGCGACGGCGGGCCGGCCTGCGCCGAACTGCGCGAGGGCGACGCCTTCGACGCGCTGAGCATCCTGCCAGGCCAGCGCGTGGCCCTGGTCGGCGCCTTCCCGCCCTACATGCGCGAACTGCGCCGCCGCGGCCAGCCCTTCCACGTGCTGGAACTGGCGCCGGAAACGCTCAAACCCGAAGAACTGCCGTTCTACGCCCCGGCCGACCGCGCGCCGGAAATCGTGCCACAGGCCGACGTCTTCATCACCACCGGCACGACACTGACCAACGACACCCTCGACAGCCTGCTGCGGCTGCTGCGGCCGGGAGCGGAAGCGGCGGTGATCGGGCCCACCGCCACGCTGATCGCCGGACCCTTCGCCCGCCGCGGCGTCACCGTGCTCGGCGGCACGCGGGTGCTCGAAACGGACGAACTGCTCGAACGCCTTGCCGAAGGCGGATCGGGCTACCACCTGTTCGGCAAGACGGTTGAGCGCGTCACGCTGCGCTTGTCGGCCACATCATGAAAGGAACGGCCGGATAGCGCCGGAGCGGAACGCAGCGGCGGGCAGCCATGCGCCACGGCGCATCGAGCTGCCTCCCGCCTTCGCTCAACCGCCGATCCTGAGCCCGGTCTTCTTGAGAATCCCTGCCGAGAACAGCACGTCGCGCCCCCGGCAGGCACCGCGGAACTCGCGTTCGAGCAAGGCGGCGATTTCGGCCACGCGCGCCAGCGCGGCGTCGCGCGAAGCGGCGTGCACCATCGCGAACAGGTTGTAGGGCCAGTCCGGCAGGTGGCGCGGGCGGCGGTAGCAGTGGGTGACGAATTCCAGCGCGCCGATGCGCTCGCCGACGGCGTCGATCAGCGCGTCGTCGATGTCCCACACACTCATGCCGTTGGCGGTATAGCCGATGGCGTAATGGTTGGGCACCGCGCCGATGCGGCGGATGCGGCCGCTTTCCAGCATGCGCGCCAAGCGCGCGCGCAGCGTTTCCTCGTCGCAGCCGAGCTGCTCGGCCAGCGCCGCATAGGGACGCGCCACCAGCGGCAGGCCGTCCTGGGTGGCGAGGACGATGCGGCGGTCGAGTTCGTCCAGCGGCGCGACATGGGCTGCAGCATCGGACGCAACAGCAACCGATGGAATGGCAGCGCGGGCGGGAGACCTGGCCTTGGATTTGGGCATCGTCATCAGGCCTCCAGCTTCATCTCGACGAAGTATTCGCGCTCCTTCGGGAACAGGCGCACCGGCAGGCCGGTGGCCGCCTCGATGCGGCGTGCCGCGTCGGCGATGCCCTCCGGCCGCTCGGTGGCGAGCACGAACCACATGTTCAGGCGGTGTTCGCGCCGGTAGTTGTGCGCGACTTCGGAGAAGGCATTGACCGCCTCGGTCGTGGCCTCCCACTGTGCTTCCGGCACCGCCATCGCCGCCAGGCAGAAGGCGCCGCCCATGCGTTCGATCTGGAACATCGGTCCGAAGCGGGTCAGCACGCGGTCGTCCAGCATGGCGCGGATGCGGTCGATGACTTCAGCCTCGTCCAGTCCGAGAGCGGCGGCAACGTCGGCGAAAGGCGTGGCGGTGAGCGGGAATTCACCCTGCAGGGCGTTGATCAGGCGCCGGTCGACCGCGTCGGGCTCGCGCGCGGCGGCGACGCCACGGCCGCCTCTGGCGCCGCCAGCGGAAGCGGGCCGTTCAGACATGGGCGTTTTCCTTTTCCGGCAGGTAGCGCGCGCCGGTCTGCTTGAAGCGGCGGCAGCTGAACAGCACGTCGTGCGGCGCCATGTCGAGACCCAGGCGGGCGGCGATGTCGTCGCGGGCGGCGAGCACTTCTTCCCGCGCGCTGCCGTGGATCATGCAGAACAGGTTGTAGGGCCAGCCGGGCAGGATGCGGCGGCGGCGGTAGCACAGCGTCACCGCCGGCTCGCACGCCAGGCGGCGGCCCAGTTCGCCGACCTGCTCGTCCGGGATGTCCCACACGCACATGGCGTTGGCACCGAGGCCGAGCTCGTGGTGGCGCACCACGACGCCGAGGCGGCGGATGAGTCCTTCGTCCAGCCAGCGTTCGATCAGCTCGATCGCCATGCCTTCGCCCACGCCCGCTTGCTCGCCGAGTGCCGCATAGGGCCGTGCCACCAGCGGCAGACCGCCCTGCAGTACCGTGACCAGCTTGCGTTCGATGTCGGGCAAGGCACAGGCGCCACCCGCTGCCACAGTCGCAGCGTGCGGAACCGGGCCGGAAAGGTGGGGCGACGCCCGCTTCTGCTCGGAGCCGAGGTCGAAGCCGAGGTCGATGTGGTATTCCTCTTCCAGCGGCAGCACGATGACGGCGCAGCCGGTATCGCGCTCGATGCCTTCGACCACCTCATGCAGATGCTGCTCCGACGCGGCGGTGACGACGAACCACAGGTTGTAGCGGTGTTCGCGCTGGTAGTTGTGATTGATCGCCGCTTCGCGGCTGACGCGGGCGGCGACCGCTTCGAGCCGTTCGGGCGGCGCAGCCAGCGCGGCCAGCGCGCTGGCACCCAGCCGGCGCGGCGCGAACACCGCACCGACGCGGCTCACCACGCCTTCGCCGATCAGGCGGCGGTAGGCGGCGATCACCTCGGCTTCGTCCAGGCCCACCGTTTCGCCGATGCGGGCGAAGGGGCGCGGTTCGCATGGAAAGCCGCGCTGCCATTCGTTGAGCAGGCGAAAGGCGGTCGCGTCGACCGCGCCGGGCAGGGTGATGGCGCGCGGCATCAGAAGCCCGTCCGCGCGGCGCGCGTGGTGAAGAAGATGCCGCTCGGGCTGGCGGATTCGAAGCCGCCCACTTGCTGCTTGGTGGCGGTGTCGTAGATGACGACCTTGTTGTCGTCGCGCGCCGACAGCCAGACCTCATGGCCCTTGGACAGGAACTCCATGTGCAGGATGCTGCGCCCCGGCTGCAGTGTATGCGTCACCTTGCCGCTGACGGTATCGATGACCTGCACCCAGCCGTTGTCGGGAAAGGCGAAGTTCACCCAGATCTCGCGTCCGTCGGGCCGCGCCATGACGAACACCGGCTGGCTGCGGACCGGCACGCGGGCCACTTCCTGCCAGGTGCCGGTATCGACCACCAGCACTTCGTGGCGGCCGATGGCCGGCAGATAAGCCTTGCCGCCCGCCACCGACCAGCCGCGCAGGTGGGGCATCTTGAACACCGGCAGCGGCTCTTCGCCCTTGCCGTAGCCGGCGAGGATTTTTCGGCTGCCCTGCTCCGGATTCCACAGGTCGAGCATCGCCAGCCCGTCCTCGCCGAACAGGCCGGCGATGTAGTGGCGGCCGCTGGGCGTGACCAGCGCGTCATAGGGCTGATTGCCGCCGGCGAAGCGCTGGGTCTGCGGCTTCTTCGGGTCGGAGAAGTCGGTGATCCAGATCTCGCCCGCCTCGAACAGCGAATAGATGAAGCGCCTGCCCGGCAGGTCGGCCAGGCCGACGACCTTGGAGCGCAGGCCGCCTTCGGTGATGGCCGGCACTTCGGCGAGCAGTTCGAGGGTGTCGGCGTCGAAGGCCTTGACCCCGCCCGGCGCGTAGTTCTGCGCGACCACGAGCCGCCCGTCGTGCGAGATCGAGCCGCCGATCGAATTGCCCGCCTGCAGTACGCGGCCGACGATCTTCGCCTGCAGCAGGTCGACCTTGGTCAGCCCGCCGTCGCGGCCGAACACGAAAGCGTAGCGCGCGTCGCGCGAGAACACCACCGAAGCGTGCGACAGGTCGCCCAGGCCCTCGACTGTGGCAAGCACCGAGCGGCCGCTGGTCTCGACGATCTTGACCCGCCCGTCGGCACGCTCGATGACCACGCCCAGGTCGCCGGTGCCGCGCAGTTCGGCAGTGGGCGCGACCGTGGAGCAGGCGGACAGCAGCCAGACGATCGCCGGCAGGATCGCCGCCCACAGGAGGGGTGGCGCGAGACGTACCGTGCTTTGCGAGGACATCGGAAGACTCCGTTTGCGAGATGAATGCTGGGGGTGCAAGGCCAGTGGCTCAGCGCGCCGGCGGCAGGCCCGCGTCGGGCGGGAAGCCGCGCATCAGTTGGTCGACGATCCATTCGGCCTCGGCCTCGCTGACGATGCTGCGGAACGGCGGCATCGGCGTGCCCGGCCGGCCGCTGAAAACGGTGGCGACGAGGCCTTCGAAGGGCTTGTCGGCCAGCACGTCGGGCGTCAGCGCGGGGCCGAGTCCGCCGGCCAGGGTCAGGCCATGACAGGAGCCACAGTCCTGGCGCACGATGTGGACCAGTTCGCGCGCACGCTGGGCCTCGGGCGCGGCCAGCTCAGGCACGACCGCGGCAGGCTGCGCTTCCTGCGCCGATGCCGACGCGAACGCGGCGACCAGCGCGGCACCGATGAAGACGGCGACATGGGCAAACAGTGGAGGGATTTTCATCACGCATTCCGTTGGCGAGGCAGTGCGTGAAAGGATGGCGCCGGAGGCGCGGCGATGCCTTGACTCGTATCAACCCCGACGCTGCCGCGGTCTTGGCATGGCGGAATCAGGGCTCGACGACGATGAGGCCCTTCATTTCCGGATGCGGACCGCAGGTGTATTCGTAGCTGCCGGGCTGCTCGAACTTGCGCGACCAGCGCTCGCCGGGAAAGAAGCGCTCGGACTCCTCCCCGCTCCCCCTGAACAGCACCGAATGGCTGACGCGCTTCTCGTCGTTGATCCAGGTCACGGTGTCGCCGGCCTTGATCGTGAGTTCAGCGGGCGTGTAGGCGTATTGGACGATACGCACCTCATGCTCGGCCGCCCATGCTCCGCCCGCAGCCAGTGCTCCAGCCAGCATGCCCGCGCGCAGGCTGCGTGCAATCCATTTCGTCTTCATGCTTTTCTCCGGTCCGGGAAATCGGGATAGGGGCGGCCAGCTTACCCGGCCGACCCCTCCCACACCACCCGGCATGCGGGTCCGCACCGGGCGGTTCGAGTCGTTGAGGTTATGAGAGCCGAGGGACGCCGAGTCGGTCGAAGTAAGCGACAGGCATCGCGCGGTTCAATCGCATGCGGCTGTTACGCCACCAGCACCGACTGTTCGCCGCCACCTTGCGGGCATCCTCTTCCGAGGCGCCCATCGCTTTCAACTCCCGGTACATCGTCGTACCCCGACGCCAGTGCTTGAGCTGCACCGCACGCAGCCGGTGTCTTATCCACTTGTCGAGTTTGCGGAACACCTTGGGTGTCTGCGCAAGCTGGAAGTACGTCTTCCAGCCCGGCATGTAGGCCCGCAGCCGTTCGGCAATCTCGGTCAGGTTGCGCCCACCCGAGCGACGCGTGAATTGCCGGATGCGTTGCTTGAAGGTCTTGAGCGCCTTGTCGGCCACCCTGCACTTGACCTGTCCGCCCGGGCCGTACCAGAAGGCGTAGCCCAGAAACTTGCGGCCCGAGGCCGGCGCAACGGCCGTCTTGGCGTCATTGACCTTCAGGTGAAGTCGTTCGTAGAGCTTGGTCAGGCCCGCCAGCACCCGTTCGCCTGCGCGACCACTGCGTACATATACATTGCAGTCGTCGGCATAGCGAACGAAACGGTGGCCCCGTCGCTCCAGTTCCCGATCCACCTCGTCAAGCAGCACATTGGCCAGCAGCGGCGACAGTGGGCCGCCTTGCGGCGTCCCCTCGTAGCGCGCCATGGCCACGCCGCCATCCATGATCCCGGCCACGAGGTAACGACGGATCAGCCGCAGCACGGCCTTGTCCTCGATTCGCCTCGACAACCGTTCCATCAGGATGTCGTGATTGACTCGATCGAAGAATTTCTCCAGATCCACATCGACCACCACCCGGTAACCGTCCTGCACGTAGCGCTGTGCATCGAGCACCGCGTCGTGGGCACGGCGTCCCGGCCGGAAGCCGTAGCTGTGTTCAGAGAACGTTGGATCAATCCTGGGCTGCAAGACTTGCAGCAGGGCTTGCTGGATCAGCCGATCCGTCACCGTCGGAATCCCCAATTCGCGCACCCCACCATCGGGCTTCGGGATCTGGACACGGCGCACCGGCAGGGGCCGGTAGCTGCCATCCAGCAAGGATTCCCGAATCCGGGGCCAGTGCGCTCTCAGTTGCTCCGCCGTCTCGGTGATCGACAACCCATCCACCCCAGCACTGCCGCGATTGGATTTGACGCGTTTCCACGCCGCCTCCATGTTCGCGCTCGCGAGCACCTGCGCAAGCAGGTCATCTCGCCCCGGGCTTCCAGTTCCATGCCGCGCCGTCCGTGCTTCATCACGCACTGCTTCGGACGCGGCTTCACCGAGCCCTCCCGCATTGCGCCCCGGCTCCCCGAGCTTCTGATGCACTTCACGTCCGAGCAACACGGCCTTCGGCCCTCCTACTCGTTCGGCCCTTCGCCCCAAACCAGCGGCTACTACGGCCTCTGCTGACTTCTCGCTCCGGTTAAGCGCCGTCGCCCTTTCAGGCACAAGGCGAGACCTCCCCAGGTAAGAACGCACTCCTTCGCTGCACAACCGCCGGATCTACGCCACTTCGCCTTGATCACGAGAGCTTCGCGATTACGTGCTCGCTCGCCCTGCTCCGCAGCGCCTTCTATCCGATTCTTGTCCATCGGCTCGCAGCTTATGCTCCACGCTTCCTCCCCACGCTCGGTCACCCTCACGCAGTTGCGCTTCACTTCGTTCGCTGTGATCAACTTACGGCGGGACTTGCACCCGCAGGAGGGCGCCCATGCTGGGCGCACACGCACAACGGGAACCCGCGCACATGCACGGGTTCCCGTCCTCCTGCCGTGCGTGCGGCACCGACGCCGCACGCTGCCGCCCTGTCTTACTGCTTGGCGGCGGTGATGTCGGCCTTGGCGTCGATGCCGAGCTTGTAGCCCAGCGAAACGTGGTGGAAGCGGCCAGCCGCGCTGTCGTCATGGATTGCGAAGCCGAAGTTGTAGGTCTTGCCCGCTTCGAGGGCGACGTCGCCCTGCCCGCCACCCGCCAGCTTGCGGGTGAATACCACGGTCCAGTTGTCGCCGTCCTGCTTGCCTTCGGCGCTGACCAGCGCGCTGCCGCCTTCCATCACGCGGGTGTCGGCGACGTGGCCGTCGAAACCCTTGTTCTCGCCGCTGCGCCACTGATACAGGTCGTAGAACTTGCCACCGGCCAGCGATGCGTCCTTGACGTACTTGGTCGTGGTGTCGGCCGCACCCGGCATGGTGCGCGAATCGGTGTGGCAGGTCGCCCAGCAGCCGCTCTGATCGGCGAGTTCAACTTGGCCGGCTTCGAGCATGAACGCGATCTTGACCGGGTTCTTGTCGTCCATCTTGGCCGCGCCCGAGGCCGCGGGCTGCTTCCAGGAGAAGCGCAGATAGAGATTGTCGGCGTCATGCGCGGCCTGCACCTGCACCGGAATGAAGGCCGCCTTGCCGGCGATCGGGCTGGGTTCGATCTTCTGGCCGCTGGCGATCTTCTTGCCCATGTCGGCGGTTTCTTCATGGTGGCAGTCGGCACAGGTCTCGCCTTTTCGCAGCGCACGCGCACCGCCGTGCGCACTGCCTTTCTGGATCCATTCCAGCGGCGACACGCCCGGGTAGAACAGCGTGATGTCCTTGGCCTCGACCTTGCCCCAGTCGGGCGCCGCGGCCAGCACCGATCCGGTGCCAAGGGCGAGAACGGTGCCGACGGCAGCTGCGATCATCGTCTTCTTCATGTTCGTTTCCTCACTGTGGATGGGTCGGGAAGAAAGCCGGGCGCCTGCAGCGCAGGCGCTCGCCGGATCATTCCTCGTCTTCGTCGGTCATGCCCTCGGGCTTGTGGTGGGCGATGCCCTTGTGGCAGTCGATGCAGGTCATGTTGTCTTCGATGGCCATCTCGTGCTGCTTGCGTGCGCGCTGCTTTTGCTTTTCGGGATCCATGCTCTCGAAGCCGTGGCAATTGCGGCATTCGCGCGAATCGGCGGCCTTCATCCGTGCCCATTCGCTGCGCGCCAGCGTCAGGCGCTTGGCTTCGAACTTCTCGGGCGTGGAAATGCTGCCGGTGATCTTGCCCCACACCTCCCGCGAGGCCTGGACCTTGCGGATCATCTTGTGCGTCCACTCCTTGGGCACGTGGCAGTCCGGACAGGTCGCACGCACGCCGGTGCGGTTGTTGTAGTGGATGGTTTCCTTGTATTCCTGGTAGACGTTCTCTTCCATCTCGTGGCAGGAGATGCAGAAGGTCTCGGTGTTGGTGGCTTCCAGCACGGTGTTGAAACCGCCCCAGAAAAGCACGCCGAGTAGAATGCCGACAGACAAAAGGCCACCCAGCGAGTACTTCGTGGAAGGCCGGCGCAGGCGGGCCATCAGGCCGCCGGAATCTTGTTGTTTGGAGCTGTCTCGATCTGTCATGGGAGTCCCCTCGCGCCCCCGCGCCGCATGGCGCGGGGGTTCGGGTCAATGATCGGCTAGGCGATCAATAGACGTCGTGCATCGTGTTATAGACGTTGAACTTGCCGGTGGGCGTCACGACCTCGGGGTCGGTGATGACCTTCTTCACCTTCAGCGTCTTGTCGTCGTAGATCACGATCGCCGACTGATCGACCTTGCCGCCCCACAGCGAGATCCACACTTCGTCGCCCGCCTGGTTGTACTCGGGCTGCACCGCGCGGCGGATCGCCTTGCTTTCCGGCAGGCCGGAATCCTTGGCGACGTTGAGCTGCACCGGTGCCTTGGTGAGGTCGTTCATGTCGAACACATACACCGACTCGGCGATCTCGCGCTCGGGGTTCATCGGCGCATCGGCCCAGAAGTGCTTGGACTTCGGATGCGTCTTGACGAACAGGTTGCCCGCGCCCGGCATCTTCAGTTCCTGCACGACCTTCCAGTTGTGCTCCTTGAACTTGGCGAACTTGGGATCGTCGGACGGCGTCGAGATCAGCGATACCACTTCATCGCCGAGGTGGCCGGTCGACCACACGGGACCATACTGCGGATGGACGAAGTTGGCGCCGCGGCCCGGGTGCGGGATCTTGGCGGTATCGACCAGGGCCGCCAGCTTGCCGGTCTTGGTGTCGACCGCAGCGACCTTGTTCGAGGCGTTCGCCGCAACCATGAAGTAGCGGCCCGACGCATCCCAGCCGCCGTCATGCAGGAACTTGGCCGATTCGATCGTGGTGGTCTTCAGGTTCTTGATGTCGCTGTAGTCGACCAGCAGGATCATGCCGGTTTCCTTGACGTTGACCACCCACTCGGGCTTCTGCAGCGAAGCGACGATGGAGGCCACGCGCGGCTCGGGGTGGTAGTCGCCATCCACCGTCTGGCCGCGGGTCGAGACGACCTTGATCGGTTCGAGCGTCTCGCCGTCCATGATCGAGTACTGGGGCGGCCAGTAGGTGCCGCCGATCAGGTACTTGTCCTCGTAGCCCTTGAACTTCGAGGTATCGACCGAACGCGCATCCGAACCCAGGCGCACCGTGGCGACGGTGGTCGGTTCTTCGTACCACATGTCGATGATGGTGGTCAGGCCGTCGCGGCCGACGGTATACACGTAGCGACCCGAAGCCGACAGGCGCGAGATGTGAACCGCGTAGCCGGTGTCGAGGATCTTCCAGATCTTGTGCGTGTCGCCATCGACCAGGGCCAGCTTGCCGGCGTCGCGCAGCGTGATCGCGAACACGTTGTTCAGGTTGACCTTGTTCATCTGCTTCTTCGGACGCTGATCAACCGGAACGATGAGCTTCCAGCTATCCTTCATGTCCTTGAGCGAGAACTCGGGCGGAATCGGCGGCTCGTTCTGGATGTAGCGCGCCATCAGATTGATTTCTTCCGGCGTCAGGATGTCGTCGTAGTTGACCATGCCGCCTTCGGTACCGTAGGCGATGATCTTCTCCAGACGGTCGGTGCCCAGCTTCAGCGTGCCGCCTTCCATCTTGGTGCCGTCGTCCAGCGTCTTGCTCCAGTGCGGCTCCAGATTCTTGCCAGTGGCGCCCTTGCGCAGTACGCCATGGCAACCCGCACAGCGTTCGAAATAGATCTGTTTTGCCTGCTCCATTTCTTCCGGCGTCATTTTCGGCGCCGTCTGCGCCCATGCGCTTCCCAGCGCCATCGGCAGAATCGCCAGCGCCAGGGTTTTACCAATCCAGCTCTTGTTTTGCATTGCCCTCTCCTTAAGCACGGGACGTCGAAGTAACACTGCGGCGCCAGTATCGAATCGCACACGCCCCCCGATCCTTGATTTGAGTTAATTTTCCCTACGCCTTGTACGGATAAAGTGCCGTCACACGTTCAGCAGCGCCAAACCGTTGAGCGAATAAGCAAAATGGAATATTGAGGCCGCGTGTACACGCGGCCGTCGATCCCCTGCACAAGACGGAGCCGTCCCATGCACGCAGCCACTCTCGCCCCCGCGGCCACCTCCCAATCCGTTCAGGCCGCATCCGCTCGCCAGCCGGGCGGATACGAGGCACCAGGCCGGCCCGGTGCGCTGGCGCCGCAAATGGAAGACGAGCACGATGCCGCCACGTGCGGCTGTGTGTATCTGGTGGGCGCGGGTCCGGGCGATCCGGAGCTGCTGACGCTGAAGGCCGCGCGCCTGATCGAGTCGGCCGAGGCGGTGGTCTACGACCATCTCGTCAGCCAGGCCGTGCTCAGGCTGATTCCGGCGACGGCGCGGCGCGTCTATGCCGGCAAGGAAGCCGGCAACCACGCCCTGCCCCAGCACGAGATCAACCGCCTGCTGGTCGAACTGGCCGGCGAGGGCTTGCGCGTGGTGCGGCTCAAGGGCGGCGACCCCTTCATCTTCGGCCGCGGCGGCGAGGAAATGCAGGCGGTACAGGCCGCCGGCCTGCATTGCGAGATCGTCCCCGGCATCACCGCCGCGGCCGGCGCAGGCGCCACCACCGGCATCCCCCTGACCCACCGCGAACATGCACAGACGCTGGTTTTCGCCACCGGGCACCTGAAGGACGACACCGTCGATCTCGACTGGGAAGCGCTCGCGCGCCCGAACCAGACCGTGGTCATCTACATGGGCCTGGGCGCGCTGGACATCATCTGCCGCGAACTGGCCGCCCACGGCCTGCCGGCCTGCACGCCCGCGGCAGTCATCCACGGCGCCACCACCGCCGAGCAGCGCAGCGTCTACAGCACGCTCGGCAAGCTGCCGGCAGCCGTGCTCGAAGCCGGCCTGCGTCCGCCGGCGCTGATCGTCATCGGCGATGTCGTCGCCATCGGCCGGAACGCGCTCCAGTCCGCCTGTACCCTGGCCGGCCAGGGCATTGCTGCGATGCAATGACTGCACTGCGGCCATGGGTATAATCCGCGTTTCATGACCCTGTCCCACGGATATCGCCCATGGCCGAAGAGAACCAGTTTTTCCGTCCCGTAAGAGACTTCTGCCAGCGTCAGGTCATGACCTGCAGCGCGGGCGACAGCTTGGTGTCGGCCGTCGCCGTGATGCGCGAGCGCAACATTTCCAGCATGGTGGTGCTCGGCGGCGACATGCCCGAAGGCATCTTCACCGACCGCGATCTGCGCAACAAGGTCGTCGCCCCGGGGCGTTCACCGGTCGAGCTGACGGTGGGCGACGTCATGCACTCGCCGCTGGCCACGATCGGCGAGGACGACATGCTGTACGAAGCGCTGTACCGCATGTCGCGCCTGAAGATCCACCGCCTGGTGGTGGTCGATGAGCAGGGCGCGCTGGCCGGCATCATCACCGACACCGACATCCTGCGCCTGCAGGCGCACTCGCCGCACCAACTGGTGCTCGACATCGAGAAAGCCGCTTCGGTCGAGGACCTGCGCGCGCTGCACATCCGCATCCAGAACCTGGTGCTGCACCTGTCCGGCACCGGCGTGCCGATCCGCGACATGGTCAAGCTGATCGCCCACCTCAACGACCAGGTGCTGATCCGGCTCATCGCGCTGCTGCGCGCCGAGCGCCACGCCGGCCTCACCGACGACTTCGCCTTCGTCGTCATGGGCAGCGAAGGCCGCGGCGAGCAGACACTGACCACCGACCAGGACAACGCCATCATCTACGCCGACGATCTGCCGGCTGCCGATGTCGCCCGCCTGGAAGCCTTCTCGCACGACCTCATCGGCGCCCTGATCTCGATCGGCGTGCCCGCCTGCAAGGGCGGCATCATGGCGCGCAATCCGGAATGGCGGCGCAGCCTGTCGGGCTGGAAAACGGAACTCAACCGCTGGCTGACGACGCCGAAGCCCGAGAACGTCATGACCGGCAGCATGTTCATGGATCTTCGCGCACTGTACGGCCGCGACGATCTGGTGCGCTCGCTCAGGGAGCACGCCTTCACCATGCTGAGCACCGATCAGGGCTTCCTGATGCGCATGGCACAGAACATGACCAACTTCCGGCCACCGCTGGGCTGGTTCGGCAAGATCAAGCTGGAAAAGAACGGCCCCCATCGCGGCAAGCTCGACATCAAGAAGGCCGGCATCTTCGCCATCACCGACGGCGTCAAGGCTCTGGCGATGGAAGCGCGCAGGCTCGAGGGCAGCACCCACGACCGCATCGAGATGCTGGTCGAGACCCAGGTTATGAATCCACAGGACGCCCGCAACCTGATCGCGAGCTTCGATTTCCTGGTCGCGACGCGCCTTCGCGGCCAGGTCGACGCCCTGCGCGCCGGCGCCGAGCCCAGCAACTACGTCGCCCTGGAAAGCCTCAACACCATGCAACAGGGCGAACTGCGGCTGGCGCTCGAGCAGGTGGCCCGCTTCCAGGACTTCATCAAGCACCACTTCCGCCTGCACCTGTTGCGCAACTGAGCGCGCCCGGCCGCGGGGCAGCGCTCAGGCCACCGGGTCGGCGTCCTGCACCGGAGCGCGCACCACGCACACCGCCGTCGCCCGCGGCACGATGCAGCGCCCGCTCGCCTCGACCGTCGCCCGGGTGAACGCGGCGCCGAGCAGCAGGATCAGCGACGAGTAATTCACCCACATCAGCAGCAGCACCAGCGAGCCCGCCGCGCCGTAGGACGACGCGGTGGCGGTGGTCGACAGGTACAGCGCGATCAGCGATCGCCCCAGCACGAACAGCAGCGCAGTCACCAGCGCCCCCAGCCAGACGTCGCGCCAGCCCAGCACCACGTCCGGCAGCACGCGGAAAATGGCGCCGAACAGCAAGGTTATGACAACGAGCGACACGATCCAGTCCGCCCCCAGCAGCACGAAGCCCGGCACCGGCAGCCAGTCCTGCGCAAAGGCCACCACCGTCCGCATCGCCACGCTCAGCGCCAGCGACACCAGCAGCACGAAGCCGATCGCCAGCACCACGGTCAGCGACAGCAGCCGTGTCTTCAGGTAATTGAGCACGCCGCTGCGCGTGGGCTGCGGCGCCACGCTCCAGATCGCGTTCAGCGCGCCCTGCATCTGCGCGAACACCGTCGTCGCGCCGAAGATCATCGCACCGAAGCCGGCGATGGTCGGCAGCAGGCCGCTGTGCTGGATGCGGCTGTTCTCCACCGCGGTCTGCACCGCGGTCGCCGCCTCGACCCCGATCGCCGCTTCGAGCTGCTGCACGATCTCGCCCTGCGCCGCACGTTCCCCCAGCACCAGGCCGACGATGCTCACCGCCACGATCATCACCGGCGCCACCGAGAACACGGTGAAGAACGCCAGCGCCGCCGCATGCACGAACACCTGCGCCTCCAGCCACACGCGCACCGTGGTTTTCGCCACAGCGACCCAATACTGCACCCAAGCCTTCATCGGGGGATTTCCATCGAGTTGAGCATGGAGTCATTTAGCGCATGACGGCGGCAGGAGGCAAGCTTTCGCTGCTCTTCCGCCAGCCGTCGACTGCGGTAAACTCCCGCGCACTGGAACACCTTACAACCGGAGCCCCCGATGAGCCTGCTGGCCCAACTGAAGAAAGATTCCCTGCTCGCGCGCAAAGCCGCCGACAGCGCGCGCGTCACCCTGCTGAGCACCCTGATCGGCGAAGCCGAGATGGTCGGCAAGAACGCAGGCAACCGTGAAAGCACCGACGACGAAGTGCAGCAGACCATCCGCAAATTCCTGAAGAACAACCAGGAAGCCCTCGGCGTGATCAAGGACGCCGAGCGCCGCGCGGCGCTCGAACAGGAGTCGACCATCCTGACCGCCTACCTGCCGCCGATGGCGAGCGAGGAAGAAGTGAAGGCCTTCATCGCCGGCACCGTGGCCGGCCTGGCCGACCGCTCACCCAAGCAGATGGGCGTGGTGATGGGCGCGCTGAAGGCGAAGTTCGGCACCAGCTTCGATGCCAAACAAGCAAATGCCTGGGTGAAGGAAGCGCTGGGCTGAACGCCTCCCCTGATCAATGCAGCGCAGCGTGGATCTGCTCGGCGAGCTTGCGGCTGACGCCGTCCACGCGGCACAAGTCTTCCACCGTGGCTTCGCGCACGCCGTCCAGGCCGCCGAAGGCGGCGAGCAGGTTGCGGCGGCGTGAGGGGCCGACGCCGGGAATGTCTTCCAGCTTCGAGCCGACACGCGCCTTGCCGCGCTTGGCGCGATGGCCGGTGATGGCGAAGCGGTGGGCCTCGTCGCGGATTTCGACGATCAAGTGCAGTGCCGCCGATTCGCCGCCCAGCGCGAGGCCTTCGCGGCCGTCGGGGAAGATCAGCGTCTCCAGGCCGGCCTTGCGGCCCTCGCCTTTCGCCACGCCGACCATCGCCACCGCCTCCAGGCCGATGTCGGCAAGAGTTTCGCACGCGGCGCCGACCTGGCCCTTGCCGCCGTCGATCAGGATCAGGTCGGGGCACACGCCCTCCCCGGCCGCGACCTTGCCGTAGCGCTTCTCCAGCGCCTGGCGCATCGCGGCGAAGTCGTCGCCGGGCGTGATGCCACTGATGTTGTAGCGGCGGTATTCGGCCCGCTTCATGGCGCCGGCCTCGCACACCACGCATGAAGCCACCGTGGCCTCGCCCATGGTGTGGCTGATGTCGAAGCATTCGATGCGCTGCGGCGCTTCGTCCATGCCGAGCGCCACCCGCAGGGCTTCGAGGCGTTGTTCGATGCGGCCGGCGTCGCGCGCCCGCGCCTGGATCGCCAGCCGGGCGTTCTTCTCGGCCATCTCCATCCAGGCCTTTTCCGCGGCGAAACGCGGCGAGACGATACCGGGCGGGCGCTCGGTGATCTCGGCCAGCGCTTCACGCACCGGCTCCGGCGGCAGGTTGACCAGGATGCGGGCCGGGATCGGATGCAGGCCATAGTGCTGTTCGACGAAGGCCAGCAGGCAGTCTGCCGCGCCCGACGACGCGCCTCCGCTGGGGAATTGCGGCCGGTCGCCGAGGTGGCGGCCGCCGCGCACCATGGCGATGTTCACACAGGTGAGGCCGTCTTCCTCGACGGCAGCGAGGATGTCGACGTCCTCGTCCTTGCGGCTGTCGACGAACTGCTTGTGCAGCACCGCCTGCAGCATGCGCACCTGGTCGCGGCAGGCGGCGGCCTCCTCGAAGGCCAGGCGCTCGGAGGCGGCGTGCATGCGCGCGGTGAGGTCGTCGATGACTTCGCTGGTCTGGCCGTCGAGAAAACCGGCGGCAAGCCTGACGTCGGCGGCATAGGCTTCGGGCTCGATCAGGCCGACACAGGGCGCGGTGCAGCGCTTGATCTGGTGCAGCAGGCAGGGGCGCGAGCGGTTGGCGAAGACGGAATTCTCGCAGGTGCGCAACTGAAAGGTCTTCTGCAGCAGATGGATGCTTTCGCGCACCGCCCAGGCGTTAGGAAAAGGCCCGAAGTAGCGCGCACCCTTGGCGAAGGCGCCGCGGTGGTAGGCCAGGCGCGGGAAGGCATCGGCGGAGAGTTCGATGTAGGGGTAGGTCTTGTCGTCGCGGAACAGGATGTTGTAGCGCGGCGCCAGGCTCTTGATGAGGTTGTTCTCGAGGAGCAGCGCCTCGGCCTCGGAGCGCGTGGCAGTGACGTCGACGCGCTGGATCTGCGCGACCATCATCGCGATGCGCGGGCTGGAAAGGGTCTTCTGGAAGTAGCTGGAGACGCGGCGCTTGAGGTTCTTGGCCTTGCCGACGTAGAGCACCTTGTCGTCCGCGCCGATCATGCGATAGACGCCCGGCTCCTCGGTGAGGGTGCGCAGGAAGGACTTGGCGTCGAAGGCGGGAGGGGTGGGTGTCGGATCGGTCATGCGGGTGGCTCAAGCGCCAGAGGTGTTCGACGGGCGACAAGAAGGGCGCTTCGGGATTATCCGTCCTTGCGCAGCATTTCGGTGCGCTGCTCGCCGATGCTGGCGGCGGTCATCGCCGGCGCAGTGCCGGCATCGTCGGCGATCGCGATCACCACCTGCCGTGCCTGGACGTAGGCGGGGTGGAGTTCGAGCCCGAAAGGGTCGGCCAGCCAGGCGGGAGACTCGGCGGCGGGGACGATCGCGGCCAGCCGGGCGAGGTTTTCCGCGTCGGGCACCGGCGCCCAGCGGTCGAGCAGTTCGGCGGCGAGGTCGGGCCGGTTACAGACGAGCAGCATGTCGCAGCCGGCTTCATGCGCAGTACGGGCACGGCCGACGATGTCACCGGCGACGCGGGCGCCTTCCATGTTGAGATCGTCGCTGAAAATCACGCCCTGGAAGCCGAGGCGCGTGCGCAACACCTCCTTCAACCAGAACGGCGAGAAACCAGCCGGCTGCGGCGCCGGGCTGGGGTCGGCCCTGGGGTAGATGACGTGGGCGGGCATCACGCCGGCGAGCTGGCGGCCGAGGCGGTGGCGGTAGGGAGCGATGTCCTCGTTCCAGAGCGTGTCGAAGTCGCGCGTGTCTACCGGCACTTCGTGGTGCGAGTCGGCCTCGGCGAAACCGTGGCCGGGAAAGTGCTTGCCGACCGCGCCCATGCCCGCCTGTGCCATGCCGGCAACCACCGCCTGGGCCAGCGCGGCGACCGCCTGCGGATCGCGATGGAAAGCGCGGTTGCCGATGGCGCGACAGGTGCCATAGTCGAGGTCGAGCACCGGCGCAAAGCTGAGGTCGACGCCATGCACGCGCAGTTCGGCAGCCAGCACGAAGCCGGCGGCACGCGCGGCATCGAGCGCGGCGAAGTGGTCCTGCTCCCACAGCACGCCGAGGCTGCGCATCGACGGCAGGCGGGTGAAGCCATCCGAACGGAAGCGCTGCACCCTGCCGCCTTCATGATCGACCGCGATGATCAGCGCCGGATCGCGCAGCGCGCGGATGTCGGCGGTCAATGCGCGCAACTGCTCCGAGCCGGTGTAGTTGCGCGCGAACAGGATCACCCCGCCGACCAGCGGATCGAGCAGGCACTCGCGTTCTTCGTCGGTCAGCGCGGTGCCGGCGACGTCGATCATGACGGGGCCGCGGGGAAGCGAAACGGGGAAGGTCATCGAAAAAGCCTCATCAGGGCGCAAACGTGTCGTTGCGGTTCAATTCATAGGCCGTGCTGCGCCCACCGTCCGGCGTCTTGCGCAACACCCCATGTGCGATCAGTTCGTTGATGTCGCGCAATGCGGTATCCGGCGAACATTTTGCAATCGCCGCCCACTTGCGGCTGGTGAGCTTGCCGTCGAATCCATCGAGCAGACGATTGAGCAGCTTGACCTGGCGCGCGTTCATCGGCGTGTGGCTCCAGCGAAGCCAGAAACGGGCCTTGAAGAACACCGCATCGAGCGCAGCCTGCGCGTCATCGACCGCGTGCTGCAAGGCATCGAGGAACCAGCTCAGCCATTCGGTGACGTCCAGATCGCCCTTCTGCGTGCGTTCCAGCACATCGTAGTAGTCGCGCCGTGAACGCTGGATCTGCGCAGACAAGCTGTAGAAACGCTGGGGACTGGTATCGGCACGGGCAAGGAAAAGATCACCGATTGCACGGCCGATGCGGCCGTTGCCGTCATCGAAAGGATGCAGCGTGACGAACCAGAGGTGCGCCAACCCAGCCTTGACGAGCGCAGGTTCGCCACTGCCGCCGTTGGCCCACACCAGGAAACGAGCCATCTCCATCGATAAACGTGCGGCTGGCGGCGCTTCATAGTGCACCTTCTGTCGATAGGGTGGCCCGGCAACGACCTGCATCGGCCTTTTGGCATCATCCCGCCACCTGCCGACCGAAATACGGTTCAAGCCGCTGTAGCCGGTAGGAAACAGCGCAGCATGCCAGCCGAAAAGCCGTTCCTGGGTGATGGGCGCCTCGCAGTACAGCGTTGCATCGAGCACCGTCTCCACCACGCCTTCTACGTGGCGATCGACAGGGGCCAAGGCACCGATATCGACACCGAGCCGGCGCGCAATGGAAGAACGCACGGACTCGGCATTCAGGATTTCCCCTTCGATCTCGCTCGTCCGCAACACGTCTTCCGTCAGTGCGGCGAGGCTGGCCTGATCGCGCAGACCGACGCCGACATCAGCCAGGCGGCCGAGAAGGATGCCCTGGCTGCGGCTGACCGCAGCCAGCCGTTCCGCCAGCGCCGGCAAGTCGTAGCGCCATTGCGGCCAGTCGTCCGCCTGCCAGATGTAAAGCCCGTCTCCGCTCATCATGTGGCGATTGTGGAGGAGATGGCTTGCAGCAGCAAGTTATTCACCGCATGGTTTGCGGCGAACAGGACAAACAATCGCCGCATGGAACATATGGACGGGAATAAAGCGACAACTCAACCGGCACGTGTATCAGTAGTGCACTCGATCACCGCGAAAGCCACGACTGTATCGCCCTCGTCGCTGATGCTCAGGTGCGCGCTCAAGCCCTCGTCGCGCATGTGGGCGGCGAGGCGTTCGTCGTAGCGGTAACCGGGTTTGCCGAGCGCATCGTGGGCGACCGCGACCCCGTGCAGCGTGGCGGGCACGGCGACGCCGGTGCCGAGCGCCTTGCCGAAGGCTTCCTTGGCGGCGAAGCGTTTGGCGAGGAAGCGCGCCGGGTCGCGGTGGGCGCGCCAGGCATCGACTTCGGACGCGGCGAGGATGCGCAGCGCGAAGCGTTCGCCGTGGCGTTCCAGTGCGTCGCGCATGCGCTGCACATGCACGATGTCGGTGCCGATGCCGTGGATCACGCCGCCCTGCCCGTTCAGGCCGCTTGTGCGGCTTCGCGCATCAGTCGCTTCATTTCGGCCACGGCCTGGCGCAGGCCGACGAAGACCGCGCGGCTGACGATGGCATGGCCGATGTGCAGTTCGCGGATGCCGTGCAGGCGGGCGATGGGGCCGACGTTGTAGTAGTTGAGCGCATGGCCGGCATTGAAGCGCATGCCCAGCCGACGCACCGCTTCACCGGCGTCGCGGACCTTGGCGAATTCGGCCAGCACTGCCGGCGACTCGGTGTCGCGGCCAGCGGCGTGGAAGGCGTGGGCATAGGGGCCGGTATGGATTTCGCAGACGCGCGCGCCGATGCGCTCGGCGGCTTCGATCTGCTCGATCTCGGCGTCGATGAACACGCTGGTGACGATGCCGGCGTCGGCCAGGCGGGCGATGACGTCCTTCAGGCGTGCTTCCTGCGCGACGATGTCCAGCCCGCCTTCGGTAGTCACTTCGTGACGGCCTTCGGGCACCAGCATCGCCATTTCCGGCTTCGTGCGACAGGCGATGTCGACCATCTCGTCGGTCGCCGCCATTTCCAGGTTGAGCTTGACCTGGGTCAGCTCGCGCAGCCGTCGCACGTCGTCGTCGTTGATGTGGCGGCGGTCTTCGCGCAGGTGGATGGTGATGCCGTCCGCGCCGCCGAGATGGGCTTCGACGCCCGCCCATACCGGATCGGGTTCCCAGGTGCGGCGCGCCTGGCGCAGCGTGGCGACATGGTCGATGTTGACGCCGAGTTCGATCATCAAAGCTCCTGCAATTCCTTCAGCACCCGGCGCGACTGCAAGGGCTGGCCGCCCAGGGTGTGGTTGATCAGCATGCGCAGCAACTGCTTGGACTGGGCCAGCGTCTCCGCGCGGGAGAAGTCGTCGGCGGCCATGTCGAGCAGGGTCTGGCCGGACAGCAGCGGCTGCTCGCCCAGCGCTGCGGCCGCTTCACCGCCTCCGCTGTCGCGGACTTCCTCTTCGAGGACTTCCAGCCGCACCGGGCCGCGTTCGATTATATAAAGGTAGCGCCCATCGGGCCGCACCGGCTCGCCGCTGTCGGCCTCGTGCTCCAGGCCGGCCTCGTAGCCCAGATCCTGCAACAGCGCGAGTTCGAAGCGGCGCAGGATGGGCGGCTCGGGCTCGCCGCGGCCGAGCGCGCGCACCGCTTCGGCGTAGGCGGCGAACAGGCGCGGATGAGCGTCTTCACGCGCGGTCAGGCGCACCAGCAGTTCATTGAGGTAGTAGCCGCAGATCAGTGCACGCCCGGTCAGCAGCGGCTGGCCGCCCTGCCATTCGGCGCGCACCAGGGTCTTGACCTCGCCGCCGCCGGACCAATCCATCAGCAGCGGCTGGAAGGCCATCAGCACGCCCCGCAGCTGCGAGTGCGGCCGCCGTGCGCCCTTGGCGACGAGCGCGACACGGCCATGATCACGCGAAAGGATTTCGACGATCAGACTGGTCTCGCGCCAGGGATAGGTGTGCAGCACCCAGGCCGTTTGCTGTTCGACACGCTGCTTGGGGGCTGCCATCAGCGATTCGCTGCTCTTCTACTTACTCGTAGCCGAGGCTCTTCAGCGCGCGCTCGTCGTCGGCCCAGCCGCTCTTGACCTTGACCCAGACTTCGAGGAAGACCTTGCCGTCGAACAGCTTTTCGAGTTCGACGCGGGCCTCGGACGAGATGCGCTTGAGCTTTTCGCCGCCACGGCCGATCACCATCGACTTGTGGCCCGGCTTGTCGACGATCACCGCCGCATGGATGCGGCGCAGCCTGCCTTCGACCTCGAACTTTTCGATCTCGACGGCAATGCCGTAGGGCAGTTCATCACCGAGCAGGCGGAAGAGCTTTTCGCGCAGAAACTCGGAGGCGAGGAAGCGCTCGCTGCGGTCGGTGATCTCGTCTTCCTGGTACATCGGCGCGCCGGCCGGCAGCAGCGGCGTGGCGGCCTTGACGAGTTCGTCGACGTTGCGGCCCTTCTCCGCCGACAGCGGCACGATCTCGGCGAAGTCGCGCAACTGGCGCACTTCGTCGATGAAGGGCAGCAGGCGGGCCTTGTCCTTCAACTGGTCGACCTTGTTGATGACCAGGATCACCTTCGACTCCACGGGGATCACCGACAGCACCTTGCGGTCGTCGTCGCTGAAGCGGCCCGCCTCGATGACGAAGAACACCAGGTCGACGTCGGCCAGCACCTGCGACACCGTGCGGTTCATCGAGCGGTTCAGCGCGTTGCGGTGATGGGTCTGGAAGCCCGGCGTGTCGACGAACACGAACTGCGCATCCGCTTCGGTCAGGATGCCGGTGACGCGGTGGCGGGTGGTTTGCGCCTTGCTGGAGACGATGCTGATCTTCTGCCCGACCAGGCGATTGAGCAGGGTCGACTTGCCGACGTTGGGGCGGCCGACGATGGCGACGAAGCCGGTGCGGAAACCATCCTCGGCCTGTTGGCCCCCCTCCTGCTGGTCCTGTTGCTGTTCGTTCATTTCGCCCTCAAGGCTGTCAGTGCGAGCTCGGCCGACTGCTGCTCCGCGATGCGGCGGCTGGGGCCACGGCCGAGCGTGCGGATGCCGAGCTTCGGCACTTCGCACGCCACTTCGAATTCCTGCGCATGCGCTTCGCCCAGCGCCTGCACCATCACATAGGTCGGCAGCGCAACCTTGCGCGCCTGCAGCCATTCCTGCAAGGCCGTCTTGGCGTCCTTGCTCGGCCGGCGCGGATCGACTTCGGCCAGCAGCGGCACGTACAGGCGGTCGATGACCGATCTGGCGGCGTCGAAACCGCCGTCGAGGAACACCGCGGCGAACACTGCTTCGAGCGCATCGGCCAGGATCGACGGGCGGCTGCTGCCGCCGGATTTCAGTTCGCCTTCGCCGAGGCGCAGGGCTTCGCCCAGATCGAGGTCGCGCGCGATGCGGTGCAGCGCGTCCTGCCGCACCAGCGAGGCACGCACCCGCGACAGCTCGCCTTCGCGCAGTTGCTCGAAGCGGGCGAACAGCGCCATCGACATCACGCAGTTGAGGATGCTGTCGCCCAGGAACTCGAAACGCTCGTTGTTGGGCAGGCCGAAGCTGCGGTGCGTCAACGCTTCGAGCAGCAATTTCGTGTCGGCGAAGCGGTATCCCAGCCGGTTCTGCAAGGTTTCCAGTGTCATGCCATCAACGCGCCCTGCTGCTGACGTGGAACTCGATCAGCAGGCTGACATTGGCCACCATCGGCACCACACGCTCGTAATCGACTTCGATGACGGTCTGGTTGCCTTCCCTGACGATGTCGAGATCGGTCGCGGCCACCGACGACACGTCGTCGACCTGGGCACGGCGGCTGAAGCTCTGCCTCAGTTCGGCCGGGCTCGCACCATTGTCGCCCTCGGTGGCGAGCACGCCGACGATGCGCTGGAGCGCCATGTATTCGGTGATGGCCGGTACCGTGCGGAAAACCATCAGCAGCACGAATGCGCCGATGGTCCCGAGCAGCAGCAAGCCGATCAGGCTCACGCCACGTTGATGCTTCAAGCCCATGCCTGTCTCCCTCAGTGGAAGCCGCCGATACGCTTCATGTCGTTGAAGTTGAACCAGATGAAGAAAGCCTTGCCGACGATGTTCTCTTCCGGCACGAAACCCCAGACGCGGCTGTCGGCGCTGGCGTCGCGATTGTCGCCGAGCACGAAGTAATGGCCCGGCGGCACGGTGCAGGCGACACCGCGGTTGGTGTAGGTGCAGCTCTCGCGCTGCGGGAAGTTCATCACCTGCGGGATGAAGGCCGGCGCCTCGCGCTCGATCAGCAGCGAATGCTCGACCGCGCCCAGCTTCTCGGTGAACTGCGGCGAGTAGTACAGCCGGTCCGGGTGCAGGTAGCTGCCCGCCTCGGCCAGCGGAACGGCCTCGCCGTTGATCGTCAGCCGCTTGTCGAGGTATTCGACGCGGTCGCCCGGCAGGCCGACGACGCGCTTGATGTAGTCCAGCGAGGGGTCGGCCGGATAGCGGAACACCATCACGTCGCCGCGCTGCGGCAGGCCGACATCGATGATCTTCTTGTTGATCACCGGCAGGCGGATGCCGTAGCTCCATTTCTTCACCAGGATGAAGTCGCCCACCAGCAGGGTCGGGATCATCGAGCCGGACGGAATCTTGAACGGCTCGACGACGAAGGAGCGCAACCCGAACACGACCAGGATCACCGGGAAGAAGCTGGCGCCATACTCGACCCACCACGGCGCGGGCGCGTTGGCGGCGCGCTGCTTACGGGCATGGAAACGGTCGAAGAACCACAGCACGCCGCTGGCCACCAGCAGCAGGAAAAGGATGAGGGCGAAATTCATGTGCTGACCGTCACTTGCCTTCGTCGGTGCGCAGCACCGCGAGGAAGGCCTCCTGGGGAATCTCGACGTTGCCGACCTGCTTCATGCGCTTCTTGCCTTCCTTCTGCTTCTCGAGCAGCTTCTTCTTGCGCGTGATGTCGCCGCCGTAGCACTTGGCGAGCACGTTCTTGCGCAGTGCCTTGATCGTCTCGCGGGCGATGATGTGGGCGCCGATCGCCGCCTGCACCGGCACGTCGAACATCTGGCGCGGGATCAGGCCGCGCAGCTTGGCAGCCAGTTCGCGGCCGCGGTACTGCGCGCTGGCGCGGTGCACGATCACCGACAGCGCATCGACCTTCTCGCCGCCCACCATCAGGTCGAGCTTGACCAGATCGGCCGTGCGGTATTCCTTGAAATCGTAGTCGAGCGAAGCGTAGCCGCGCGACACCGATTTCAGCTTGTCGAAGAAGTCCATCACGACTTCGTTCATCGGCAGTTCGTAGATCAGCTGCACCTGGCGGCCGTGGTAGCGCATGTCGACCTGGTTGCCGCGCTTCTGGTTGCACAGCGTGATCACCGGGCCGACGTAGTCCTGCGGCAGGAAGATCGTCGCGGTGATGATCGGCTCACGGATTTCCTGGTACTTGCCCGAATCGGGCAGCTTGGCCGGGTTCTCGACGTGGATCACCGAACCGTCGTTCAGTACCACTTCGTACACCACCGTCGGCGCGGTGGTGATCAGATCCATGTCGAACTCGCGCTCCAGCCGCTCCTGCACGATGTCCATGTGCAGCAGGCCGAGGAAACCGCAGCGGAAGCCGAAGCCCAGCGCCTGCGACACTTCCGGTTCGAACTGCAGCGAAGCGTCGTTGAGCCGCAGCTTTTCGAGCGAATCGCGCAGTTGATCGTATTCGGACGACTCGACCGGATACAGCCCGGCGAACACCTGCGGCTTGATTTCCTTGAAGCCGGGCAGCGGCTCGGCGGCCTTGCGGTTCGCCAGCGTCACGGTGTCGCCGACCTTGGCGGCTTCCAGCTCCTTGATGCCGGCGATGATGAAGCCCACCTCGCCCGCGCAAAGCTGTTCGCGCGCGACCGAGCGCGGCGTGAACACGCCGACCTGGTCGCAGGGATACTGTGCGCCGGTCGACATCAGCAGGATGCGGTCCTTGGGCTTGAGCACGCCGTCGATCACCCGCACCAGCATCACCACGCCGACGTAGTTGTCGAACCAGGAATCGATGATCAGCGCCTTCAGCGGCCCGTCGATGTCGCCCTCGGGCGCAGGCACCCGTGCGACGATGGCTTCGAGCACGTCCTGCACGCCCAGACCGGTCTTGGCCGAGCACAGGATGGCTTCGGACGCATCGACGCCGATGACGTCCTCGATTTCGCTGCGTGCGTTGTCGGGGTCGGCCGCCGGCAGGTCGATCTTGTTCAGCACCGGCACCACTTCGACGTCCAGGTCGAGCGCGGTATAGCAGTTCGCCACCGTCTGCGCCTCGACGCCCTGCGAGGCGTCGACCACCAGCAGCGCGCCCTCGCAGGCGGCGAGCGAACGGCTGACCTCGTAGGAAAAGTCGACGTGCCCCGGCGTGTCGATCAGGTTCAGGTTGTAGACCTGCCCGTCCTTGGCCTTGTAGCTCAGCGCGGCCGTCTGTGCCTTGATCGTGATGCCGCGCTCGCGCTCGATGTCCATCGAGTCGAGCACCTGGGCCTCCATCTCGCGATCGGACAGGCCGCCGCAGAAGTGGATGAGTCGGTCGGCCAGGGTCGATTTGCCGTGGTCGATGTGGGCGATGATGGAGAAATTTCTGATGTGGTTCATGCGAAACGAAAAGGGTGCCTTGCAGCACCCGTTTTCGGAATGGTTGGCGTCGTCAAGCCCGCGATTCTAGCGGAAAACCAGTGCAGTAAGCGCGCACTGCCGCCTCGTCCAGATGGTAATGGCAGAGTTCCGCCCCCCCTGCCAGCAGGACCGGGACGAGTTCGTCCCAGCGTTCCTCCAGTTCGGGATGCCGATCGATGTCGATGACTTCGATCGCCCAGCCGTATTCCTTTGCGATGGGCTCCAGCGCCGCGACGAGATCGTGGCACAGGTGGCACCACTCGCGGCTGAGGACGGTGAATGTACGGGGCCGGCCGGCCATGGCTGCGCCGGCCGAATCTCCGCCGGCCACACTCATTTCCCTGCTCGCAGGCTGACGTAGGAGGTGGCTTCGCCGCGCATGACCAGCAGGGTCACTTTCTGGCCCTGCTCCACGCCGCCGATCAGGCGGTTGAATTCTTCCACCGACTCCAGCCTGATCTGGCGTCCGCCGAACACGATGGCCTGGATCACGTCGCCTTGCTGGATTTCGGCCCTGGCGGCCGCGCCCTGGACGCGATCGACGATGAGGCCGCCTTCGATGCCCCGCTCGCGCCGCTGTGCCGGCGTCGGCACCGACAGCGCAAGCCCGAGCTTGTTCGCCGCCGGAGGCGTGCGCGGCGCGGCGCTGGTAGCCGTTGCCTCCTTCGGATCCTGCCACTCCCCGACCTGCACCTCGAGCGCCACGGGCTTGCCGTCGCGATACATTTCCACCTCCACGCTCTCGCCAGGCTGGACGGCGGCGACGATGCGCGGCAGGTCGCTGGACGCATCCACCGCCTTGCCGGCAAAGCGCACGATGACGTCGCCCTGCAGCAGCCCGGCCCTGGCGGCCGGCCCGCCGGGCTCGACCGAGCTGACCAGGGCGCCCGACGCATCCGGCAGGCCGAAGCCGTCGGCAAGATCGCGCGTCACTTCCTGGATCGCCACGCCGATGCGGCCGCGCTGCACCCGCCCCTTGGTGCGCAACTGGTTCTGCACGTCCATCACGACATCGATCGGGATTGCGAACGACAGCCCCATGAAGCCGCCGGTGCGGCTGTAGATCTGCGAGTTTATGCCGACGACCTCGCCCCGGAGGTTGAACAGCGGACCACCGGAGTTGCCCGGATTGATCGCCACGTCGGTCTGGATGAAGGGCACGAAGTTCTCGTCCGGCAGCGAACGCCCCTTGGCACTGACGATACCGGCTGTCACCGACTGGTCGAAGCCGAAGGGCGAGCCGATCGCCACCACCCATTCACCCACTTTCAGCCGCTCCGGATCGCCCAGCACGACGTGCGGCAGGTCGCTCGCTTCGATCTTGATCAGCGCGACGTCGCTGCGCACGTCGGCGCCGATGACCCTGGCGGTGTATTCGCGTTTGTCGGCGAGGCGGACGAGGATCTCCTCCGCCTCCTCGACGACGTGCGCGTTGGTCAGGATGTAGCCGTCATCGCTGATGATGAAGCCCGAGCCCAGCGACTGGTTGTCGGGATCGGCACCCGGATATTCGTGCCGGCGCGGGATGAACTTGCGAAAGAAGTCGAACATCGGATCCGACTCGTCGAGCCCCGGGAAAGGTATCGACGATTGCGGCCGTTCCCCGCGCACCTGGATAGCGCTGATATTGACCACGGCCGCACCCTGCTTTTCGACCAGGGCGGTGAAATCCGGCAGACTCGCTGCCGACACGAGCGGCACGAACATCAGAGCCGCGGCGAAAACCAGACTGCGGCGAAAGGCGACGAAGCTCATCGGGGTTCCTGAAGCGACTGCAGGCACACGGCCTGCGATGCGGTTTGATGGGACAGCCCTCGCCGGGGCAGCAACTCCATGCGCAGCTGTGAACGCCAGCCGCGGCTGCGAAACAGCAGGCGGTTGACGGCGAACGCCAGCACCAGGCCGGCAAGACCGCCACAGGCGGCACCGAGATCGGCGCTCCCTGGTCCGTCAGCCACGCTGCCGAGTGCCGCCCCGGCCACCAGCAGGACGGCGCCGAGCCCGTAGCTCGCCATGGCAGCCTTGAGTGGTGCGCCATCGGGGATGCTGACGAGGACGGTGTCGCCGGCTTCCAGCTTCAACCGGGTCGGCAGCACGAACTCGGCGCGGGGTCGTCCGAAGGCCTGGGTGATCTGCACCGAACGGCATCCGCCCGGCTCGTCGCAACGTCCGCAGCCGCCGCCCGCATCGGACACACGCAGCCGAACGCGCCCTGCCTCGACGCGCAGCACCTGCGCCACGGCCTGCATCACTGCCCGGAGGGTCGAATCGCGTCGCCGATGCGCTTGACCGCGCGCTCGGGCACTTCGCCGAGCACGGTGATCAAATGCCCGTCGAGCGATCGCTTGTAAACATTGATGGCACCGCTGGCCAGCGGCCCAAGGCCGATCGAAGCACCATCGGCAACCGGCTCGATGAACACCGATACCGAAGCCAGGCCATCGCTGAACACCATATGGACCGCCTGGCCGCGCTCGGGACCGAGCGGTCTGCGCATCACCGAGGTCAGCGCATAGCCGGGCACCTCTTCCGCCACTGCCCAGCCGCTGTCGGCACGCGCCAGATCGCTGCCGCGCGCATTCACGAAGCGCCAGTCATCGACATTCTGGAAACGGGGCGCAAGCAGTTCGTCGCCGATCTCGCCACCGATGCGCACGTCGCTGAAGGCGAATTGCTCGACCAGTTGTCCCTGCTCATCGACGGTGCGCGCCTTCAGCAGCAGACCCGACTGGACTTCCGCCCACAGCGTATGGCCGTAGCGCAGATCGTCTCTCGGCTCGAGGATGAGCGCCTGCGCTTCCATGCCCGCCACGCGGACGACCTCTCCCTTGCGAATGCGGTAGCTCTCGGCCAGACCGACGGGCGATGCAGGAATTCGCGCGGGGAAGGCACGCCGGCCGGCGGCCTCGTCGATGATGACGAGCTTCTGGTCCGGCAGCATGCAGCGCACTTCCATGCCTCTGCGGATCACTTCGCGCGGGCTGCCGTCCAGCGCCTCGAGGCGCTCGTACTCCACCCCGCCATCCACCCGGTGCGCGATGCGCGAAGTCTCGACATGCGTACCGGACTGGTACATGAAGGTGCCGACATAATTGAGCCGCTGCCCCGCCGACGCGATGCGCGCCATCCAGGACAGCGGGTCGCCCGGCGCTTCGGCCAGGGCAGGAAGGTGCAGCAAGGCGGCGCAGACGCCGAAGACGGCGGCCAGACGCCTCATCGGCCCGCTCCGCCCGATGCAGAGACGGTTCTCACATACTGCACGCCGGCCGGCATCGGTCCGCTGCTGACACCCTGATGGGCGAAAACGTATTCGCGCAGGGGATCGTCAGCCACGTGCTCGATGCCTGCGGCAAGCGGTGCCGCGGAAGGCGCGCCGACACTGGCAATGAGCGGTTGCGCCGCAACCCGCTGCACTTCCACGCCGGCGGGGCCGGCCGCGTCCTGCGAGTAGAGCGTCGCCGCGACCACTCCGACCGCAGCCACCCCCATCACCGAAGCCGCGATCGGCATCAGGGTCCGCACGACGCTGCGCCGGGCGGCGGACGCATTGGACGCGGCAGGTGCGAAAACGACGGGTTCATCATCGAGACCAGCCATGACCCGCCCGACGAAATCCGCCGAACCGGCCTGCTCACCGCGGATGACGTCGCCGATCAGGCAGTACGCATCCCAATCCTTCCTCAGCGATGCGTCGCGTCGCAAGCCGTCGAAAACCTGGCGTATCGCGTTCTCGTCGAGGTCGCCATCGATCAGCGCCGACAATTTGTCCTTCATGCCTACACCTTACCAACGTTTGTCCGGGGCCGTGTCCAGCAACGGCCGCAGGCGTTCTGCAATCGCTTCGCGCGCACGAAAGATCCGCGAGCGCACCGTACCGATCGGACACTCCATGATGTTGGCGATCTCCTCGTAACTGAGGCCTTCGAGTTCGCGCAACATGATGGCCGTCCGCAGCTCCTCGGGGAGAGCCGCCATCGCATCTTCGACGGTTTCGCCAATCTGGCGGGTCATCATCAGCCGTTCGGGCGTGTTGATGTCGCGCAGTTGCTCGCCGTCTTCAAAGGTCTCCGCCTCCTCCGAGTCGAAACTCGTCGAAGTCGGCGCCCTGCGTCCCTGCGAGACCAGCCAGTTCTTCGCGGTGTTGATACCGATGCGGTACAACCACGTGTAGAACGCACTGTCCCCGCGGAACGATCCCAGCGCACGGTAAGCCTTGATGAAGGTTTCCTGCGCCACATCTTCGACTTCGGCTGGATCGCGGATCAACCTCGACAGCAGGCGGTGCAGCTTGCGCTGGTACTTGGATACCAGCAAGCCGAAAGCCTGCTTGTCGCCGCGCTGCACGCGCTCGACGAGTTGCTGATCGATTTCGCGATCGGTCATGGAGTGTTCGTTCTTTCCGGATGTTCGAATGACAAAGCCGCCGGATTATAAGCGAGCACCCCAGCTCTCACCAAAGATCGAAGACACAGGGACAGACACGGCCCCCCGGGATTAGTTCATGCGCCGCACGGGCGATTCGGCCGGCTGCGTGCCGGGCGCCGGCACGCCCTTGAATGGCGCGCCACGTGCTATATTTTTGGCCCTTTCCCTTGAGCGCGAGCGACATCTTGCTGAAACAGTACGACGTACTCATCCTCGGCAGCGGTGCGGCAGGCCAGTCCATGGCCCTCAGGCTCGCCGACAGCCTGCGTGTCGCCCTCGTCACCAAGCGCGAACTGTCCGACAGCGCCAGCAACTGGGCCCAGGGCGGCATCGCCGCGGTACTCGACACCGCCGACAGCATCGAAGCCCACGTCCAGGATACCTTCACCGCCGGCGCCGGCCTGTGCGACCCCGAAGCCACCCGCTTCGTCGTCGAGAACGGCAAGCGCGCCATCGAATGGCTGATCGACCGTGGCGTGCCCTTCACCCGCGAAGCCGACTCCCAACTGGGCTACCACCTGACCCGCGAAGGCGGCCACTCGCACCGGCGCATCATCCACGCCGCCGACGCCACCGGCGCCGCGGTGCAATCGACGCTGTCCGCCCAGGTGCGGGCACACCCGAACATCGACATCTTCGAGCATCACATCGCCGTCGATCTGGTGCTCGGCGACAAGATCGGCCAGCCGGACGAAGGCTGCCTCGGCGCCTACGTGCTCGACATCGAAGCCGGCAGGGTGGTGACCTTCGCCGCGCGCAACACCGTGCTGGCGACCGGCGGCACCGGCAAGGTCTATCTGTTCACGACCAACCCCGACGTCGCCACCGGCGACGGCGTGGCGATGGCCTGGCGTGCCGGCTGCCGGGTGGCGAACATGGAGTTCATCCAGTTCCACCCGACCTGCCTCTACCATCCGCAGGCCAAGTCCTTCCTGATCTCCGAAGCCGTGCGCGGCGAAGGCGGCCTGCTCAAGCTGCCCGACGGCACGCGCTTCATGCCCGAGCACGATCCGCGCGAAGAACTCGCGCCGCGCGACATCGTCGCCCGTGCGATCGACTTCGAGATGAAGAAGCGCGGCCTCGACTGCGTGTATCTGGACATCAGCTACAAGCCGACCGAATGGCTGCGCTCGCACTTTCCCAACATCTACGCGCGCTGCCTGGAACTCGGCATCGACATCACCCGCGAGCCGATCCCGGTCGTGCCTGCTGCGCACTATTCCTGCGGCGGCATCGTCACCGACCTCGCGGCGCGCACCGACGTGCCCGGCCTGTATTCGGTGGGCGAATCCGCCTGCACCGGCCTGCACGGCGCCAACCGCCTGGCGAGCAATTCCCTGCTCGAATGCCTGGTGTATGGCGAAGCCGCAGCGAACGACATCCTGGCGAAACCGAAGCGCCCCGCCCCGGTGCTACCCGACTGGGACGAGAGCCGCGTCACCGATGCCGACGAGGAAGTCGTGATCTCGCACAACTGGGCGGAACTGCGCCGCGCGATGTGGGACTACGTCGGCATCGTCCGCACCACCAAGCGGCTGAAGCGGGCACAGCATCGCATTCGCCTGCTGGCACGCGAAATCCATGAGTTCTACTCGAACTTCCGCGTCACCAACGACCTCATCGAACTGCGCAACCTGGTGGTCACCGCCGACCTGATCGTCTCCTGCGCGCTCAAGCGCAAGGAAAGCCGCGGCCTGCACCACTCGCGCGACTACCCGGATCTGCTGCCGCGGGCGCGCGAAACCATCCTGCGCCCACCACGCAAGCGCCGAACCTGATCAGGCGCCGGCCAATGGCGCGGCCTTGTGCCGCAGCCACATCCGCAACAGCCGCCAATGCACCGGCGCCATGTTGGCCCGCAGCAGCATCAAACGGCGCTGGAGCCTTTCCGGGGAAGCGCCACTTTCGGCCACCGGGCCGACGAGCGGCAGCCATACCGCCCAGCCGAAATCGACCGCGCCGGGCGCGAGGCGATAGTCGTGAATGGCAGCGGCATCGCCATCGGCGCAGCATTGCACGCTCAGCCCGCCTTCGCCCCCAAGGACGAGCCCCCATCCGCGCTTGGCGCGCTCCCGGGCAAGGGCATGGAACAGCGACAGCGGCAGCGCAAGCCCGAGCGCGACACCCAGCAGTTGCAACCGCGACCACGGCTCGCCGGACGGCATCAGCCCCGGCACATGAAAAAGCGCCAACCCCGCCACGGCATGCGCGGCCAGGATCGACGCCATCACGGCCCTCGAAGGGCCAAGCGGAACGCTCAGCGGAAAGTGCATGGCTTCACCATGCGCCTTCCATCTCAGACCTTGCGGAACACCAAGGTGCCGTTGGTGCCGCCGAAACCGAAGTTGTTCTTCAGCGCGACATCGATCTTCATCGGGCGGGCGACGTTCGCGCAGTAGTCGAGATCGCACTCCGGGTCCTGCTCGAAGATGTTGATCGTCGGCGGCGAAATCTGGTTATGCACCGCGAGCACCGTGAACACCGACTCCAGGCCGCCTGCGCCGCCCAGCAGGTGGCCGGTCATCGACTTGGTCGAATTGACCACCAGCTTCTTCGCCGCATCGACACCGAAGGCGAGCTTGATCGCATCGGTCTCGTTCTTGTCGCCCAGCGGCGTCGAGGTGCCGTGCGCATTCAGGTAATGGACCTGGTCGGACGTCACGCCGGCGTTCTTCATCGCGTTGACCATGCTGCGGCGCGGGCCGTCGGTATCCGGCGCGGTCATGTGATAGGCATCGCCGCTCATGCCGAAGCCGGCGAGTTCGGCGTAGATCTTCGCGCCGCGGCGCACCGCGTGCTCGTATTCCTCGAGCACCATGACGCCGGCGCCCTCGCCCAGCACGAAGCCGTCGCGATCCTTGTCCCACGGGCGGCTGGCCGTCGCCGGATCGTCGTTGCGGGTCGACAAGGCCTTGGCCGAGGCGAAGCCGCCGATGGCGAGATTGGTGACCGTCGATTCCGCGCCGCCACAGACCATCACGTCGGCGTCGCCGTACTCGATCATCCGCGCACTCATGCCGATGGCATGAAGGCCGGTGGTGCAGGCGGTGACCACCGCCAGGTTCGGCCCCTTCATGCCGTACATGATCGACAGGTTGCCCGAGATCATGTTGATGATGGTGCCCGGAATGAAGAAAGGCGAAATCTTGCGCGGCCCGCCGCCGAGGAAATCGTCGTGCGTATCCTCGATCATCGGCAGGCCGCCGATGCCGGAGCCGATATTCACGCCGATGCGATCGGCGTTGCTTTCATCGACCACGATGCCGGAGTCGCGAATGGCCTGTATGCCTGCGGCCATGCCGTAATGGATGAACACGTCCATGCGACGCGCTTCCTTGGCGGACAGGTATTCGGTGACGTCGAAGTTCCTGACCTCGCCCGCGATCCTGGCCGAAAACGCACTCGCGTCGAAACGGGTGATCGGTCCGATGCCGCTCTTGCCGGCAAGCAGGTTTTCCCAGGCTTCGGGAACAGTATTGCCGACTGGCGAAATGGCACCCAGACCGGTGACGACGACTCTACGACGCGACACGGGCAACTCCGTTGAAATCGGTGGAATGAAGACATGCGTATCCGGACACCGCAACAGCGGCATCCGGACCGCGTTCGCTCAAGAGAAGCGAATTACTTCTTGAGGTGGGCGTTGACGTAGTCGATCGCCTGCTGGACGGTGGTGATCTTCTCGGCCTCTTCGTCCGGAATCTCGCACTCGAATTCTTCTTCGAGGGCCATGACCAGCTCCACGGTGTCCAGCGAATCCGCGCCAAGATCATCGACGAACGAAGATTCGGTCTTGATCTCCGATTCGTTCACGCCAAGTTGCTCAGCGACGATCTTCTTGACGCGCTGTTCGATGTTCTCCATGAACTAACTCCTTCCCTGAGGGTAACGGGTGTATTGAAAAAGCCGGCGTATTCTACCAAAACCCGGCCGAACCGCTATCCTGACCGATGATCAGGACATGTACATACCGCCGTTGACGTGCAGGGTGGTCCCGGTCACGTAGGCGGCAGCAGGCGAGGCAAGGAAAGAAACTGCCCCGGCGATCTCTTCCGGACGGCCCAGACGGCCCAGCGCGATGTTGCCCAGCAGCGCGTCGCGCGCAGCTTCCGGCAGCGCACGCGTCATGTCGGTGTCGATGAAGCCGGGCGCCACGCAATTGACGGTGATGTTGCGGCTGCCCAGCTCGCGCGCCAGTGCGCGCGTCATGCCGGCCACGCCGGCCTTGGCCGCAGCGTAGTTGGCCTGGCCCGGATTGCCGGCGCTGGCCACCACCGAAGTGATGTTGATGATGCGGCCCGTGCGGGCCTTCATCATGCCGCGCATGACCAGCTTGCTCATGCGGAAGACCGCGCGCAGGTTGGTGTCGAGCACCGCATCCCACTCGTCGTCCTTCATCCGCATCGCCAGGTTGTCGCGGGTGATGCCGGCATTGTTGACCAGGATGGAAATCGCGCCGAAGCGCTTCTCGACCTCGCCGACCAGCGCCTCACAGGAGGCCGCGTCGGTGACGTCGAGCGCCAGCCCGGCGCCCTTGATACCTGCATCGGCCAGCGCCTTGTCGATGTCGGCGGCACCGGCTGCGGAAGTGGCGGTACCGACGACGGTCGCGCCGAGACGGCCCAGTTCCAATGCCACGGCGCGGCCGATGCCGCGCGACGCGCCAGTGACCAGCGCGACCTGTCCTTCAAGCGAGAAACTCATATTCACCTCACCGCCGCAATCGACTGTTCGAGGCTCGCCGCATCGTGCGCCGAACCGCCTTCCACATCCTTGGCAATGCGCTTGGTCATGCCGGCCAGCACCTTGCCCGGCCCGCATTCGATGACGTGGCTCATGCCGCGCGCCGCCATCGCCTGCACCAGCTCGATCCAGCGCACCGGCGAATAGGCCTGGCGCACCAGGGCGTCGCGGATCTTCTCGGGATCGTCGTAGACGGCGACGTCGACGTTGTTGATGACGTCGATCTCCGGCCGGGCGATGACGATGTCCGCCAGGCGCTCGGCCAGGCGTTCGGCCGCAGGGCGCATCAGCGCGCAGTGGAAAGGCGCGGATACCGGCAGCAGCACGGCGCGCTTGGCACCCCTGGCCTTGGCGATCTCGCCGGCGCGCTCGACCGCGGCCTTCGCACCGGCGATGACGATCTGGCCCGGCGCATTCAGGTTGGCGGCCTCGACCACCTGCCCCTGCGCCGCTTCGGCACAGGCTTCGCGCACGGCGTCGGCCTCCAGGCCCATCACCGCGGCCATCGCGCCTTCGCCGGCGGGCACCGCTTCCTGCATCGCCTGGGCGCGGAAGCGCACCAGCGGCACGGCATCCTTGAAAGCCATCGCCCCGGCAGCGACCAGCGCCGAGTATTCGCCCAGGCTGTGCCCGGCCACCAGCGCCGGCTTGGGGCCGCCCGCGGCCAGCCAGGCGCGCCAGGCGGCAACGCCCGCCGTCAGCATCAGCGGCTGGGTGTTGACCGTCAGTGCCAGACGCTCGGCCGGGCCGTCGCACACCATCGCCCACAGATCATCGCCCAGCGCATCGGACGCTTCGGCGAAGGTTTCACGAATCACTGCGGATTCGCCGTAGGCGGCCATCATGCCGACCGATTGCGAACCCTGCCCGGGAAAAACCAGCGCAAATGCCATGCCTGCTCTCCGGTTGTCAGAAGTTGAATGAGGAATCAGAAATCGATCAGGGCCGCGCCCCAGGTGAAACCGCCGCCGACGCCCTCGACGACGATGCGATGGCCCGGACGGATCTGGCCGCCGCGCACGGCCTCGTCCAGCGCCAGCGGAATCGACGCTGCCGAGGTGTTGCCGTGGTGATCCAGCGTGGTGACGACCTTTTCCATCGACAGGCCCAGGCGCTTGGCCGTGGCCTGGATGATGCGGATGTTGGCCTGGTGCGGGATCAACCAGTCGATGCTGTCGGCGGTGACGCCCGCGATGTCTAGCACTTCGTGGGCGACTTCGCCGAGCACCTTGACCGCGAACTTGAACACCGCCTGGCCGTCCATGCGCAGGAAGGGGTCGCCGATGACCTGGCCCGAGGCGACGCCGCCCGGCACGCACAGGATCGGATGATGGCTGCCGTCGGCGTGCAGCGCCGACGCGCGGATGCCGGGCTGCGCCGAGGCTTCGAGCACCACCGCGCCGGCGCCATCGCCGAACAGTACGCAAGTGGCGCGATCGGACCAGTCGAGGATGCGCGAGAACACTTCGGTACCCACCACCAGCGCACGCTTGTGGCTGCCGGAACAGATGAACTTCTCAGCCACCGACAGCGCATAGACGAAGCCGCTGCACACCGCCTGCACGTCAAAGGCCGCGCCGCCGTTGCGGATGCCGAGCTTGGACTGCAGCAGCGTGGCCGTGCTCGGGAAGATGTAGTCCGGCGTCGAGGTGGCGACGATGATCAGGTCGATGTCCTCGGCCTCGCAGCCCGCCGCGTCGATCGCGCGCTCGGCGGCGATTCGCGCCAGATCGCTGGCGCCGACGTCGGCAGCAGCCAGATGGCGGCTGCGGATACCCGAGCGCGAGACGATCCAGTCGTCCGATGTGTCGATACCGCGTGCGACCAGATCGTCGTTGCTGACCGGTTCACCGGGCAGGTAGCTGCCCGTGCCCGCGATCCTTGCGTAGATCATGCCTTCACCTCGTTCATGCTCGCCATCCGTTCGGAAATCCGCTCAATGAGCCGGTTCGACGCCGCCTCGGCGGCGCGCGCAAGCGCAGTGCTGAAAGCGAGCACGTCGGCCGAACCATGGCTCTTGAGCACCACTCCGCGCAAGCCCAGCAGCGGCGCACCATTGTAAAGGCGATGATCGACCCGCTGCTTGAAACGCTTGAGCACCGGCAATGCCACGGCAGCCATCAGCTTGGTCAGCAGCGAGCGGCTGAACTCCTCCTTCAGCATCGCGCCCAGCATCTGCGCCAGCCCTTCCGAGGTCTTGAGCGCGACGTTGCCGACGAAGCCGTCGCACACGACGACGTCCACCGTGCCTTCGTAGATGTCGTCGCCTTCGACGTTGCCGTAGAAGTTGAGTCCGCTGGCACGCAGCAGGTCGGCCGCCTCCTTGACGACGTCGTTGCCCTTGATCGCCTCTTCACCGATGTTGAGCAGGCCGACGCTCGGACGCTCCTTGTGCTCGATGGCCGCGACCAGCGACGAACCCATGACGCCGAACTGCAGCAGGTGCTCGGCCGAACAGTCGACGTTGGCGCCGAGATCGAGCACATAGGTGTGCCCCCTCATCGACGGCAGCACGGTGGCGATCGCCGGCCGGTCGACGCCGGGCAGCGTCTTCAGCACGAAACGCGAGATCGCCATCAGCGCGCCGGTATTGCCGGCCGACACGGCGGCGTTCGCCTCGCCGGCCTTGACCAGGTCCATCACCACGCGCATCGACGAATCCTTCTTGGTGCGCATGGCGATCGCCGGCGGGTCGTCCATGGTGACGACCTCGGACGCGGGACGCAGCTTCAGGCGGGCGCCGAATTCGGATTGGGCCGTACCGAGCAGAGGCTGTATCGCCTCTTCCCGGCCGACCAGGATTACGTTTGCATCGGCATGGCTGCGCAGGAAGGACAGCGCGGCAGGCACGGTCACGGCCGGGCCGTGATCGCCACCCATGCAGTCGATCGCAATGGTGACACCCATCGGCATCTCGCGTGACTCAGGCGGAAAATGTAAAGAATGCGCGGAAAAAAAGCGGCGCAGGCGCAAAGCGCCATACGCCGCCTTCGCGTACCGGGAGCAGGATTACTCGCCCTTGGCCTTCATGACCTTCTTGCCACGGTAGACGCCGCTCGGGCTGACGTGGTGGCGCAGATGGACCTCACCGGTGGTCGGCTCGACGGCCAGCGCCGGAGCGGTCAGGAAATCGTGGGAACGGTGCATGCCACGCTTGGAGGGGGACTTCTTGTTCTGTTGGACGGCCATGAAAATACTCCTGAGACAAATTGATGCGCCTAGTCTGCGCGATGACTGCCTCGCAGCGACGCCAGCGCAGCGAAAGGCGATTCTTCGTTGGCCCCGTTGACTCCCCGGGGCGCCTCACATTGTTCGTGTCGCGGTGCAATCGGCAGGGCCAGCAGGATCTCTTCCTCGACCAGCGCCAGCACGTCGAGACCTTCCTCGATCTCGATCGCATCGACTTCGTCGTCTTCGAGTTCCTCGTCGGGAATGGGCTGCCCCGCCCTCACCGGCTGCAGCATGGTCTCGACCGCCAAGGGCCAGCCGAAACCCGCCAGGCAGCGCTGGCAACGCAGATCCAGCCGCCCTTCGAGCACCAGCCTGAGCCGGGGTTCCCGCCGGCCGGACGAGCCACCTTCGGCAAGCGTCCGTTCAGCCAGCGAGCCTTCGATCTTCCAGCCCACCACGCCCGCATCGCTGGCCAGCACATCGGCCAGGCGCGGCAATTCCGCCACCTCGACCTCGCCCGACAGGGTCCGTGCCTCGGCGGCGAAACGGAAGGGATCGGCAATCCTGCCGAGCGACGCGCCTCGTTGCGACATAGCCGTGCATGATATTATTTTTTCGGGCTTTGTGTCAAAGCCATTGAAGGGAAAGACGCCCCGCACTCTCCTCTCCCCGACCCGCAACGGGGCGCTCCGAAACCGGGCACCGCCAGCCAGGCGCCCTGATGTCGGACGCCCTCCCCGCCAGGAAGAAGAGGAGCGGAACCACACTCGGGACGACCACTCGATCGGCCCGCCATCCCCGCCCACCTGCCGAACCACGCAATGAAGCTGATCCTCGCCTCCACCTCCGCCTACCGGCGGATGCTGCTCGAACGCCTGCTCATCCCGTTCGAGACCGCACGCCCCGACACCGACGAAACCCCGTTGCCGGGCGAAGCCCCCGACGCCACTGCCGAACGCCTCGCCGCCGACAAGGCGCGCGCCGTGGCACCGGCCTGGCCGGACGCACTGATCATCGGCAGCGACCAGGTTGCCCACATCGGTGACCAGGTGTTCGGCAAACCGGGCAGCGAGGAGCGCGCCATCGCCCAACTGCAGCAGATGAGCGGCCAAACCGTGAGCTTCCACACCGCGCTCGCGCTGCTCAATACCCGCACCGGCCGCCTGCAGGTCGAAGGCGTGCCGACGCGCGTGCGTTTCCGCAGCCTGAGCGAAGACGAGATCCGCCGCTACGTCACCGCCGAGCGCCCGCTCGACTGCGCCGGCAGCGCCAAGGTGGAGGGCCTGGGCATCACCCTGCTCGAAGCGCTGTCCGGCGACGATCCCACGGCGCTGATCGGCCTGCCGCTGATCACGCTGTCGCGCATGCTGCGCGCCGAAGGCGTCGCCCTGCCATGAGCGCCGCCCACTCCCCGGCCGGCGAACGCGGCACGCTCTTCCTCGTTCCGGTCGCCCTCGGCGACACGCCCTGGCCCGGCTTCCTGCCCACCCAGGCGCAGGCGATCGCTGCCGGCCTGGAACACTTCGTCGTCGAAAACGCCCGCGCCGCGCGTGCCCACCTGAAGCGGCTCGACTACCCTCGTCCGCTGCGCGACACCGACATCCGCGAACTGCCGGCCGACCCTGCGACCGCGCAGGATGCGGCTTTCGACATGCTGCTCGCGCCGGCGCTGGAAGGCCGCGACCTGGGCCTGATGTCGGACGCCGGCTGTCCCGCCGTCGCCGATCCCGGCGCCCGCCTGGTGGCGCGCGCCCACGCGCTGGGCATCCGCGTCGCACCGCTGGTCGGGCCCTCGTCCATCCTGCTCGGCCTGATGGGCTCGGGCCTGAACGGCCAGAGCTTCGCCTTCCATGGCTATCTGCCGGTCGACGAAGCCGGCCGCGACACCGCGCTGCGCGCGCTGGAAGACGAATCGCGCAAGCTCGGCCGCACCCAGATCTTCATCGAGACACCCTACCGCAACGAACGCATGTTCGACGCGCTGCTGAAGACGCTGAAGCCGGACACCCGCGTCTGCGTCGCCCGCGAACTCAATACTGCCGAGGAGGCCATCCATACGCGCAGCGTGCGCGAATGGAAGAAAGCCATCCGCCCGGTGCTGGCGAAGCGGCCTTGTTTGTTTCTGCTGCTGGCTTAGGCTGGCGCCCATACGGTCGCCGCAGGAGCGGCCGCGAATGCAGCCGTGGAAGCATCAGCGAGGCCCTGTTCGCAGCCAGGCGTCCCGGCTGAAGCCGCTACGGGAAGAGGCCTCCCGGCACCGTGAAGGCAACAAACTAGGCACGCTCCAGCAGCCAGCGCGCCATGTCGCCCGGCGTGCGCACGCAGGCCAGCGGCCGTTCGGCCTCCAGCACTGCCAGCGGATGCGCACCGAAGCCCACCGCCAGGCCGGCTACGCCGGCGTTGCGCGCCATCTGCATGTCATGGGTGGTGTCGCCCACCATCAGCGTGCGCGCCGGATCGGCACCGAGTTCGTCCATCAACTGTTCCAGCATCGCCGGATGCGGCTTCGAGAAGCACTCGTCGGCGCAGCGCGTCGCGAGGAAATGCGCGCCCAGCCCGGTATGCGCCAGCGCCCGATCCAGGCCGACCCGGCTCTTGCCGGTGGCCACCCCCAGCATGCGGCCACGCCCGGCCAGCTCGGCGATCAACTGCGGCACGCCGTCGAACAAGCGCAGTTCGTGGTCCATGGAGAGGAAATGATGGCGATAGCGCTCGATGATGCGCGGATAGTCGGGCTCGCGCAGCGCCGGCACCGCGTGGCGCAAGGCTTCGCCCAGCCCCAGCCCGATCACGTAGCGCGCCTGCTCGTCGCTCGGCTCGGGCAGACCGAGATCACGACAGGAAGCCTGGATGGCCTGGGCGATGGCCGCCGCCGAATCGAGCAGCGTACCGTCCCAGTCGAACACGATCAGATCGAAACCCTCAACCATTCGCTCAGCCACTCGTCTTCTCCGCGACGCCCAGGGCGTCGATGAAGGATTGCAGTTCCGGCGGCAGCGCCGCCTCGAAGGACAGCGCCTCGCCAGTCAACGGGTGCTGGAACGAGAGCCGCGCCGCATGCAGGAACATGCGCTTCAGCCCCTCGCCTTCCAGCCGCTTGTTGAGGGCGAAGTCGCCGTACTTGTCGTCGCCGCACAGCGGAAA
Source organism: Thauera butanivorans (assembly GCF_048398245.1). Lineage (NCBI taxonomy): Bacteria > Pseudomonadati > Pseudomonadota > Betaproteobacteria > Rhodocyclales > Zoogloeaceae > Thauera > Thauera butanivorans. The sequence continues at coordinate 1,806,355 of NZ_CP183038.1, read as the reverse complement.
ACCGAGATGCGTCAGATGCACCCGGATCTGGTGGGTGCGGCCGGTCTTCAGTTCCACTTCGAGCAGGCTGTAGTCGCGCCAGCGCTTCACCAGCCGCACGATGCTGTGCGAAGGCTTGCCCTCGTCGCCGACGCGCACGCGGCGTTCGCCTTCGGCAGTCAGGTACTTGAGCAGCGGCGCCTTCACGTGCTGCAAGGGGTTGCTCCAGCGCCCCGCCACCAGGGTCAGGTAGCGCTTCTCGACGCACCCTTCGCGCAGCAGGTCGTGCAGCGCGGTCAGCGCGGAACGCTTCTTCGCCACGATCAGCAGGCCCGAAGTCTCGCGGTCGAGCCGGTGCGCCAGTTCGAGCATGCGCACTTCAGGCCGCTGCACCCGCAACTGCTCGATGACGCCGTAGCTGACGCCGCTGCCGCCATGCACGGCCTTGCCCGCCGGCTTGTCGATGACGATCAGCGCGTCGTCCTCGTACACTACCGGCAGCGGCTTGCCCGCCGGCGCGGGCGCGCTGCGCACGGGTTCGGCGACCCGGATCGGCGGAATGCGCACTTCATCGCCTTCGGCCAGGCGGTAGGTCTGCTGCACCCGCCGGCCGTTCACCCTCACCTCGCCGCTGCGCAGGATGCGGTAGATATGGCTCTTGGGCACACCCTTGGCGATGCGCTGCAGGTAATTGTCGATGCGCTGCCCGGCCGAAGCCTCGTCGATGCGCTCGTGTCTTACCGCAATGCTTTTGCCTTCGATAGTCGTCATGAAATATACTTTCGGGCGGTCGACCCGGTCGCTGCCAGCCAAGTGCATCAGTCGAGGCTCCGTACGTCGAAACGACGGGCCTGAAGACGACGGCAAACTGCTGGCGATGAGCCCTGAAGAGCGCTCCCGGCGTCGCCGCTGCGTGCCATCCAATGCCAAAAAAGGCGCCGATGGTAACGCAATCGCCAACTTCGATACACCCGTCCAGCCCCTGGGTTGGATTTTGACGCGTTACTCGCACTTGCAGGATCAAATGTTCCGGCCCGGCAGCCCCATGACCGGCCCGCTGGCGGGAACAAGAGAATATCGACCAGCCGACCCATCACAGCCCGACTAACCCACCGGATGCAAACAGAAGCCCAAGCCAATCGCTCCTGAAGCCGGAAAGCGCGATGGTGCGCGCCGTTCGTCCTGCCCGTGCTTTTGACGCGGGAGAACGATCCAAATGAAGCGCATGCTTTTCAATGCGACGCAGGCCGAGGAACTGCGCGTCGCAATCGTGGATGGTCAGAAACTGATCGACCTCGATATCGAATCGGCCTCGAAGGAAGAACGCAAGAGCAACATCTACAAGGCGGTCATCACCCGCATCGAGCCCAGCCTCGAGGCCGCCTTCGTCGACTATGGCGCCGAGCGCCATGGCTTCCTGCCGTTCAAGGAAATTTCCCGCTCCTACTTCCAGCCCGGCGTGGACGCCGGCAAGGCCTCCATCAAGGAAGCGCTGAAGGAGGGCCAGGAACTGATCGTCCAGGTCGAGAAGGACGAGCGCGGCAACAAGGGCGCAGCGCTCACCACCTACATCTCGCTGGCCGGCCGCTACCTGGTGCTGATGCCGAACAACCCGCGCGGCGGCGGCGTGTCGCGCCGCGTCGAAGGCGACGAGCGTGCCGAACTGCGCGAAGCGATGGACCAGCTCGACGTGCCGCAGGGCATGAGCCTGATCGCCCGCACCGCCGCGATCGGCCGCAGCGCCGAAGAGCTGTCATGGGACTTGAGCTACCTGCTGCAACTGTGGCGCGCGATCGAAGGCGCGGCGCAGAGCCAGAGCGGCGCTTTCCTGATCTACCAGGAAGGCAGCCTGGTGATCCGCGCGATCCGCGACTACTTCCAGCCCGACATCGGCGAGATCCTGATCGACACCGACGACGTCTATGAACAGGCCTGCCAGTTCATGGGCCACGTCATGCCCGCCAACGTCACCCGGGTGAAGCGCTACAGCGACGACGTGCCGCTGTTCTCGCGCTTCCAGATCGAGCACCAGATCGAATCGGCCTACTCGCGCCAGGTCGGCCTGCCCTCGGGCGGCGCCGTCGTCATCGACCACACCGAGGCGCTGGTGTCGATCGACGTCAACTCCGGCCGCGCCACCAAGGGCTCGGACATCGAGGAAACCGCCTTCCGCACCAACTGCGAGGCGGCCGACGAAATCGCCCGCCAGCTCCGCCTGCGCGACCTCGGCGGCCTGATCGTCATCGACTTCATCGACATGGAGTCGGCCAAGAACCAGCGCGAAGTCGAGAACCGCCTGCGCGACGCGCTGCGCCACGACCGCGCCCGCGTGCAGACCGGCAAGATCAGCCGCTTCGGCCTGCTCGAACTGTCGCGCCAGCGCCTGCGCCCGGCCCTGGCCGAAACCAGCTACATCACCTGCCCGCGCTGCAACGGCACCGGCCACATCCGCAGCACCGAATCGTCGGCGCTGCACATCGTCCGCATCCTCGAAGAAGAAGCGATGAAGGACAACACCGGCGCGGTGCACCTGCAGGTGCCGGTCGACGTCGCCACCTTCCTGCTCAACGAGAAGCGCGTCGACATCGCCCGCATCGAGATGCGCCACAAGGTGCAGCTCATCATCGTCCCCAACCGCCACCTCGAAACGCCGGCACACGAAATCATCCGCCTGCGCCACGACCAGCTCAACGCCGAGGACATCGCGCTGGCGAGCTACCAGATGGTGCAGAAGCCCGACGAGGACGTCGCCCGCCTGCCAAGCAAGAACAACGAGCGCCCCGCCCGCCAGGAAGCCGCGGTCAAGAGCATCGCCCCGGCCCAGCCCGCGCCGGCCGCCGCCAACGCTGCACGGCCGGCCGAGCAAAGCGCCGCCGCAGCCGAGCCGAAGGGGCTGCTGGCACGCATCATGAGCTGGTTCTCCGGCGCCAAGCCGCAAACCGCCCCGGCCCCCGACCCCGCCGCCGAAACGGCGCCGAAACGCGAAACCCGTGCACGTGGCGAGCGCACTGGCGAAGGACGCCGCAACGGCGGCAACCGCGGCCGCCGTGGCGAACGCGATGGCGACGCACAGCCCGGCCGTAGCACGCGCGGCGAACGCCAGGAACGCGCCGAGGCCGCCGACAAGCCGCAGCGCGCCGAAAAGGCCGAACGCAGCAGTGAACGCACCGAAGGCCGCGGCCGTGGCCGCAGCCGTGGCGAACGCAGCAACGAACGCGCAGCCGAAACCCTGCCGGCCGGTGCCCTGGCAGCCGAGGGCAACGACGAACTGCTGAAGTCCGCCGCCGCATTGACCACCGTTGCCGCCGCCACCGCTGCTGAGGCCGCCCCGGCCGACGCCGCCAGCGGCGAAGAAGGCGCGTCCGGCGAAAAGCGCCGCCGCCGCGGCCGCGGCCGTGGCCGCCGCACGGGCGAAGCCCTGGCGGATGCCGCAGCGCAAGGCAGCACGGAAACAGGCGCAGCAGGCGAAGACGCTGCGACCGCCGAAGACGCCAGCGCCGCTCCTGCCGCTCCGGTCGAGGAAAGCCCTGCCGCGGAAGCCGCGCCCGTCGCTGCTGAAACCGCTGCAGAGGTGATCGAACAGCCGGCCCAGGCCGAAGCGCAAGCTCCGGCTGAACAGACCGAAGCCTCCGCAGCCGAAGCAACGCCGGCCGAAGCACCGGCCGTGGCTGAAGTGGATACGGCCGAAGCAGCCACTGCTCCGGCAGCAGGAGCCGTGCAGACAGCCGAAGAAGCCGCAGCGCTGCCGGTCGTCGCCGTGACAGTTGAGGCAGTCCCCACTACGCCGGTCGATACCGCGCCGGTCGATACCGCGGTGACCGAGGCGGAAGCGCTGGCCCCGGTCAAGCTCGCAAGCGAAGTCGAAGCAGAACAGCCGGCAGCAATCGAGGCAGCGGCAGACGAAGCTCCCGTAGCGCAGGCGCCGGTCGTAGAGCTCGCCGCTCAGCCGGTCGCCGAGGAAAGCACGGCAGTCGAAACCGAAGCGCCAGCCCCGGCCGACACGGTGCCTTCGCTGATCGAGCGCGCAGCCATCGCCGCCCGAACCACCAATGGCGAGGCGACGAGCGCCGAAGCCGCTGCAAGCCTGGCGCCGAGCGCCCCCATCTCGGTTCCGGGAGAAAACGGCCTGGTCATGATCGAGACCGATCCGACCAAGCGCGCGGCATTCGGCACCGGCGCCCCGGAGCAGCCGGTCCGCCTCGGCCGCAAGCCGCGCCCGGCTCCCGTCATCATCGAAGAGCCGCTGCAGCAGGTCGAAACGCGCAATTGAGCGCAGGTTCGATCCGCACATGCGAAAAGGCCACTCCCTTGCGGGGGTGGCCTTTTTCTCATTCAGGCGCCGATACGGCGCACGGACCGCTCAAGCCTGGGTCGTCACGCTCTCCAGCAAGCCGCGCACGCCGCTCTCGCACAGATCCAGCACGGCGTCGAAGCCCTTCGGCCCGCCGTAGTACGGATCGGGCACCTCGTCGAGTTCGCTGTCGCGCGCATAGCTCATGAACAGGCCCAGGCGCGGGAGATAGACCTCCGGGCACATGCGCTGCATGTGCTCCAGGTGGCCGCGATCCATCGCCAGCACGAGATCGAAACGCTGGAAATCGGATACGTGCAGCTTGCGCGCGCGCAGGTCCGACAGATCGTAGCCGCGCTGCTGCGCCGCCTTGCGCGCGCGCGGATCGGGCGCCTCGCCGACGTGGTAGCCGTGCGTGCCCGCGGAATCGACCTCGATCAGCCCGCCGAGCCCGCCGGTCTGGATGTAATGCCGGGCGATGCCCTCGGCGGTCGGCGACCGGCAGATGTTGCCGGAGCACACGAACAGGATTTTCACCATTTCTCCTCCCCTCCTCGTCAAACGCTGCCGTGCTGGTCTGCGCCAAACGCGCGCTGGCGAAGCCTGAACAGCTCGTCGCGTGCCGCAGCGGCTTTCTCGAACTCCAGGTTACGGGCGTGTTCCTGCATCTCCTTTTCCAGGCGCTTGATCGCCCGCGCCAGTGCCTTCTCGTCCATCACCGCATAGTCGGCCTCCTTCTCGGCCACACGCGCGGTGTCGCGCTTGGCGCCATCCGAATCATAGACCCCGTCGATGATGTCCTTGATCCGCTTCGTCACCGATTTCGGCACGATGCCGTGGGCTTCGTTGAAGGCGATCTGCTTCTGGCGGCGGCGTTCCGTCTCGCCGATCGCCGCCTTCATCGAGTCGGTCATGCGGTCGGCGTACAGGATGGCGGTGCCATGCAGGTGGCGCGCGGCGCGGCCGATGGTCTGGATCAGCGAGCGCTCGGAACGCAGGAAACCTTCCTTGTCCGCATCCAGGATCGCCACCAGCGACACTTCGGGAATGTCCAGGCCTTCGCGCAGCAGGTTGATGCCCACCAGCACGTCGAATTCGCCCAGGCGCAGGTCGCGGATGATCTCGACGCGCTCCACGGTGTCGATGTCCGAATGCAGATAGCGCACGCGGATGCCGTTGTCGGCCAGGTAGTCGGTCAAGTCCTCGGCCATGCGCTTGGTCAGCACCGTGACCAGCACGCGCTCATTCACCGCCAGCCGCTTCTTGATCTCGGTCAGCAGGTCGTCGACCTGCGTCATCGCCGGGCGCACCTCCACCAGCGGATCGATCAGCCCGGTGGGACGCACCACCTGCTCCACCACCTGGCCCTGGTGCTCTTCCTCGTACTTCGCCGGCGTCGCCGAGACAAAGATGGTCTGCGGCATCAGGCGCTCGAATTCCTCGAACTTCAGCGGCCGGTTGTCCAGCGCCGACGGCAGGCGGAAGCCGTAGCCGACGAGGTTCTCCTTGCGCGAGCGGTCGCCCTTGTACATGCCGCCGACCTGGCCGATGGCGACGTGCGATTCGTCTACGAACAGCAGCGCATCGGCCGGCAGGTAGTCGATCAGCGTCGGCGGCGGTTCGCCCGGCGCGCGCCCGGACAGGTGGCGCGAGTAGTTCTCGATACCCTTGCAGAAGCCCATCTCGTTGAGCATCTCGAGGTCGAAGCGGGTGCGCTGCTCGATGCGCTGCGCTTCCACCAGCTTGCCTTCGCGCTGGAACAGGGCGACGCGCTCGCGCAGTTCCTCCTTGATCGCCTCGACCGCCTTCAGCACCGTGGCGCGCGGCGTCACGTAGTGGCTGGACGGGTAGACGGTGAAGCGCGCCAGCTTGTGCTTGAGATGGCCGGTGAGCGGGTCGAACAGCGTCAGGTGCTCGATCTCGTCGTCGAACATCTCGATGCGCACCGCCAGTTCGGCGTTTTCCGCCGGGAACACGTCGATGACGTCGCCGCGCACGCGGAAGGTGCCGCGGCGGAAATCGATGTCGGCGCGGGTGTACTGCATCGCCACCAGGCGCTGGATCAGGTCGCGGTGCGCCATGCGCTCGCCCTCGCGCAGGTGCAGGATCATGGCGTGGTAGTCGACCGGATCGCCGATACCGTAGATGCACGACACCGTGGCGACGATCACCACGTCGCGCCGCTCCATCAGGCTCTTGGTCGCCGACAGCCGCATCTGCTCGATGTGCTCGTTGACCGACGAATCCTTCTCGATGAAGAGGTCGCGCGAGGGCACGTAGGCTTCGGGCTGGTAGTAGTCGTAGTAGCTGACGAAGTACTCCACCGCATTCTCGGGCAGGAACTCCTTGAACTCGGCGTACAACTGCGCCGCCAGCGTCTTGTTCGGTGCCAACACCAGCGCCGGCCGGCCCATGCGGGCGATGACGTTGGCCATCGTGTAGGTCTTGCCCGAGCCGGTCACGCCCAGCAGGGTCTGGTACATCAGCCCGTCCTCGACCCCTTCGCACAGCAGGCGGATCGCCTCGGGCTGGTCGCCGGCGGGTGGAAACGGCTGGTGCAGGCGGAAAGGACTGCCTTCGTAGCTCACCACCTGCGGTCCGTTCGCCGGGCTGCCGGACGCGGTGCTTCCTTCGCTGTTGCCATGACTCGTCATGCTAATATTTCGCCTTGCGTGTGCGGTGCACCAAGAACGGCGCGCCGGACGAAAACGCCGATTATTTCCCAAATCGCGCGACAAGGCACGGCCCATGCCGTTCCTGTTACGCGGCCTCGCCACCGTAGAACCCCTGGAGTCCTCATGTCTGCTTCGATCTTCGCCGCCGTCGAGATGGCGCCCCGTGACCCGATCCTTGGCCTGAACGAGGCCTTCGCCGCCGACACCCGCGCAGAGAAGGTCAACCTCGGCGTCGGCGTCTACTACGACGACAACGGCAAGATTCCGCTGCTGGCCGCCGTCCGCGCGGCCGAGAAGGCTCGCCTCGAAGCCCAGCCGCCGCGCGGCTACCAGCCGATCGAAGGTCCGGCCGCCTACAACGGCGCCGTGCAGAACCTGCTGTTCGGCAAGGACTCCGCGCTGGCCACCAGCGGCCAGGTCGTCACCGTCGAAGCACTCGGCGGCACCGGCGCGCTGAAGGTCGGCGCCGACTACCTGAAGCGCCTGCTGCCCGGCGCCAGCGTCTACATCTCCGACCCGAGCTGGGAAAACCACCGCGCCCTGTTCGAATCGGCCGGCTTCCCGGTGCAGACCTACGCCTACTACGATGCCGCCACCCGCGGCGTGAACTTCGCCGGCATGAAGGCCAGCCTCGAAGCCGCCCCCGCCGGCTCGATCATCGTGCTGCACGCCTGCTGCCACAACCCCACCGGCGCCGACCTGTCCGACGCCCAGTGGGACGAAGTCGTCGCCGTGTGCCGCAGCCGCGGCCTGGTGCCCTTCCTCGACATGGCCTACCAGGGCTTCGCCGACGGCATCGACGCCGACGCCGTCGCCGTGCGTGCCTTCTCGTCCAGCGGCCTGCAGTTCTTCGTCTCCAGCTCGTTCTCCAAGAGCTTCTCGCTCTACGGCGAGCGTGTCGGCGCGCTGTCGATCGTCACCGCCAGCAAGGAAGAAGCCGGCCGCGTGCTGTCGCAGGTCAAGCGCGTGATCCGGACCAACTACTCCAACCCGCCGATCCACGGCGGCGCCATCGTCGCTACGGTGCTCAACTCGCCCGAGCTGCGCCAGCAGTGGGAAGACGAACTGGCCGGCATGCGCGACCGCATCCGCGCCATGCGCACCAGCCTGGTCGAGCAGTTGAAGGCCGCAGGCGTGGCCCAGGACTTCTCCTTCGTCATCAAGCAGCGCGGCATGTTCTCCTACACCGGCCTGAGCGCCGGGCAGGTCGAGAAGCTGAAGGCCGATTTCGGCATCTACGCCGTGTCGACCGGCCGCATCTGCCTGGCCGCACTGAACTCGAAGAACATCGGCTACGTCGCCAAGGCCATCGCCCAGGTCGTCAAGGGCTGAGCAAGAATCGAGACGGAGCGGTGAAAGCAGGAAAAATCACCGCTCCGCCTTGACGCGACACGACACCATTCCTATAATGCGCGCCTCTGTTCCCCGATAGCTCAGTCGGTAGAGCGCCGGACTGTTAATCCGTAGGTCCCTGGTTCGAGCCCAGGTCGGGGAGCCAAAGCTTCAGAACCTGCCGTTTCACACGGAAACGACAGGCAGCAGCAAACACCGAGTTTCAGCACAAGTTTCAATTCCCCGATAGCTCAGTCGGTAGAGCGCCGGACTGTTAATCCGTAGGTCCCTGGTTCGAGCCCAGGTCGGGGAGCCATGTTACCCCGCACTGTGAACCGCCAATGGCATTCACAATGCTTTCAGGCCAGTAATCCAGCGCCACTTCGGTGCCGCGGATACTGGCCTTTTTCATTCAATGCTTGGTCAGGAAGTTCTGCAGCATTTGCGGCTTCAATATCGAATGGAGTGGCAGCGCGGAATTCGCAGACGGGGTATCAATACCCTTGGCTCGATACGAGCTTCGTGCCAAAGAGCATCAAGGACGTTCACCTGGATTCCGGCGTATGCTAACCCCCCAAGAGATTGGCTTATCTTGAGGCATACCATGGACATCGACCTCGCCGCCTTCCGTCTCAACGCCCTCGCCCTGCTGACGCGCGCCGATGCCAGCAGCGGGGCCGCAAGCGCCGGCCAGGCCGGCCTGTTCGAGACGCTGCTGAAGCTCCAGAGCGCGCGCCTGCCCGGTGCCTCGGGCGCCGGCATGGACGGTATGCTGCCGGGCGGCACATCGGCACGGATGCAGTCAGTGCTTGCCCAGCTCGAAGCGAGCAACAGCGCCTTCCTGCGGCGCTACAACACGCGCGTCGAGTCGATCGGCAACGAAGCCGAAGTGCTGACGCGCCTGCGCGAGCGGCTGGCCGAACTGGGCAGCGCCGGCGATGGGCTGAAGCAGCTCACGGCGGCCAGCGCGGACGGTGACATCAAGGCCGCACTCAGGGATTTCATCGAGCGCTACAACCAGTGGGACAGCGAATTCGATCCCTATTTCGAGGACGGCGCGCTGCTCGACGGCAACCAGGCGGGCGAAGTCGCGCGCTTTTCGCTGCGCCGCGAAGTCGGTTCGATCTTCCATGGCGCGGGCAACGGCGGCTTCGCCCTCGGCCTCACCGACATGGGGGTGGGCTTCACGCCCGATGGCCAGCTGCAACTCGACGAACAGGCTTTCGATGCCGCGCTGCTGGCCGGGCGCGAAGGCGCGCTGCAGACGCTGCACAACGTCGCCGGCGCTTTCTCCACTGCAGCCGAGCTGCTTGCCGCCGATGGCCATCTGCTGGATCGGCGCATCGGCAACGCCGGACGTGCCGTGGCCTGGGCAGCGGAGAACCAGGGCGCGCTGATGGCCGAATTCGGCCCGAACACCGCCGCGGCAAAACTGGCGAAATGGTATCGCTGACGCCCATCGCCCGGCCTGATTCGTTCCGCTTGACTTTCCCCCTGCATCGCATACACTCGCGGCCTTCAAGGGGAGTAGCTTCTCAAGCCGCAACATCGTCATCACGGCAGCCTGTCGCCAGACATGCTCCCGGTGCTGCGGGCAACCGGATCATCGGAACATCGATTCGTTGCAAGCGAGACCTTGCCCAAGGGCAAGGTCCGTGCACGCAAAACAGCTGCAGGGTCTGTGTCCTTCGGGAACAGGCCCTTTTTGTTTTGTGCGGAGCACGCAATGGAATCGATCGGTACGTGGTGGTTGTGGGCGGTGTTTGCCGCCATCGTGGTGGTGATGCTGCTGGTGGATCTGTTCGCCTTCGGCGGCGGCAAGCAGCATCGGGTATCGCTGAAGGAAGCGGCCGGCTGGTCGGTGGCCTGGGTTACGGTGTCGCTGCTGTTCGCCGGCGGGCTGTGGTGGTATCTGGACGGCACCATGGGCCGCGCGATCGCCAACGAGCAGGCGCTGGCCTTCGTCACCGGCTATCTGGTCGAAAAATCGCTGGCGGTCGACAACGTCTTCGTCTGGATGATGATCTTCAGCTTCTTCGCCGTGCCGCTGGAACTGCAGCGCCGCGTGCTGCTGTACGGCATCGTCGGCGCGATCGTGCTGCGCACGATCATGATCTTCGCCGGCAGCTGGCTGATCGCCGAATTCCACTGGCTGCTGTACGTGTTCGGCGTCTTCCTGGTGATCACCGGCATCAAGATGGTGTGGTTCGCCGAGCACGACCCCGACCTCGACAAGAACCCCTTCGTCCGCTGGATCCGCAACCACTACCCGGTCACCGAGCGCCTGGAAGGCGAGCGCTTCTTCGTCGTCCGCGACGGCGTGCGCATGATCACCCCGCTCTTCCTCGCGCTGGTGCTGGTCGAGATCTCGGACGTGATCTTCGCGGTCGACAGCATCCCGGCCATCTTCGCGATCACCACCGATCCCTTCATCGTGCTGACCTCGAACCTGTTCGCCATCCTCGGCCTGCGCGCGATGTACTTCCTGCTCGCCGACCTGGGCGACCGCTTCGAACTGCTCAAGTACGGCCTGGCGGCGATCCTGATCTTCATCGGCACCAAGATGCTGATCGTCGAGTGGATCAAGATCCCGGTGCTGGTCTCGCTCGGCGTGGTCGCGGTGATCCTCGCCATCGCCGTCGGCGCGAGCCTGTGGCACAGCGCGAAGAAGAGGTCGCAGGCCTGATGCGTATCAATCGCGCAGCCAGGAGACCGCCTCGGCAGCAAAATGCTCGACGAGGCGGTCGAACACCAGCCTGATCCGCGCCGCCACCGGTCCGCGCTGGGGACGATAGACCGACAGCCCCCAGGGCTCGGGGCGGAGCTCGGGCAGCACCTCGACCAGCCGGCCGGCGCGCAAGTGCGGCTGGGCCAGCGGCGCCGCCAATTGACCGAAGCCGATGCCGGCCAGCACCGCATCGGCTTCGGCGCGCGTGTCGTCGGTGGCGAAAGCCGGCGCACGCGGCAGCCATTGCTGGCCGCGCGCGAGGAACCACACCCAGGGCTTGCCGGTGTTCGGGTCGATGACGGCGGTGGCCGGCCGCTCGGCCAGCTCCTGCAAAGTCCGCGGTGTGCCGACACGCTCGATCAGCGAGGGCGCGCCGGCGATGTGGAAAGGCACCTGCGCCACCGCGCGGGCGACGAAACGGCTGTCGCGCAGCGAGCCCAGCCGCACGCCGATGTCGATCTGCTCATCCACCACGTCCACGAACTGGTCGGACAGGCGCAGATCCAGCTGCAGCCCCGGATGACGGGCACACAGTTCGGCCAGCACCGGCGTCAGCCAATCGCGCTGCAGCGCCCGCGGTGCGGTGATGCGCACCAGGCCGCTGAGGCCGCAGTCCTGCTCCTTCGCGCTTCTCTCGAACAGCTCATCCACGCCCTTGACGCTGATACGCGCGCGGGCCGCAAGTTGTTCGCCGAATTCGGTGATGCGGGTGTGGCGGGTGTTGCGGTGGAACAGCAGTTCGCCGACGTGGCCTTCGAGCTCCTTCACCGCCCGCGTCACTGCCTGCGGCGACACGCCGAGCCGGGTCGCCGCCTCCTTGAAGTTGCGTGTTTCGGCCGCGGTGCAGAAGATCCGCAGCATTTCCAGGCGGTTCAGCATCGTGTGATTCCTGTGTGGGGCAACGCCCCTGATTATTCCACTCACCGGAATTCTGAAATCAAAAACTATTCATTCATTGGATCAATCTGTCTTGGAATACTCATGGGTTCCGACGCTTGGCCTCCTGCGGCCAGGCTGTACAGAAGAACGACAGGAGCCCACAGCCATGACCATAAAATCCCGCGCCGCCGTTGCCTTCGCCGCTGGCGAACCGCTGAAGATCGTCGAGATCGACGTCGAACCGCCGCGCAAGGGCGAAGTGCTGGTGAAGATCACCCACACCGGCGTCTGTCACACCGACGCCTTCACGCTGTCCGGCGACGATCCGGAAGGCATCTTCCCCGCCGTGCTCGGCCACGAAGGCGCCGGCATCGTGGTGGAAGTCGGCGAGGGCGTGACCAGCGTCAAGCCGGGCGACCACGTGATCCCGCTGTACACCGCCGAATGCGGCGAATGCCTGTTCTGCAAGAGCGGCAAGACCAACCTGTGCGTGGCCGTGCGCGCCACCCAGGGCAAGGGCGTGATGCCCGACGGCAGCACCCGCTTCTCCTACAACGGCCAGCCGATCTACCACTACATGGGCTGCTCGACCTTCTCCGAATACACCGTGGTCGCCGAAGTGTCGCTGGCCAAGGTCAACCCGGAAGCCAACCCCGAGCACGTCTGCCTGCTCGGCTGCGGCGTCACCACCGGCATCGGCGCAGTGCACAACACCGCCAAGGTGCAGCAAGGCGATTCGGTGGCCGTGTTCGGCCTCGGCGGCATCGGCCTGGCGGTGATCCAGGGCGCGCGCCAGGCCAAGGCCGGCCGCATCATCGCGATCGACACCAATCCGTCCAAGTTCGAGCTGGCCAGGCAGTTCGGCGCCACCGACTGCGTGAATCCCAAGGACCACGACAAGCCGATCCAGCAGGTCATCATCGACATGACCGGCTGGGGCGTGGATCACAGCTTCGAGTGCATCGGCAACGTCAACGTGATGCGCGCGGCGCTGGAATGCGCGCACCGCGGCTGGGGGCAGTCGGTCATCATCGGCGTGGCCGGCGCGGGTCAGGAAATCTCCACCCGTCCGTTCCAGTTGGTCACCGGCCGCAAGTGGATGGGCACCGCCTTCGGCGGCGTCAAGGGCCGCAGCCAGCTGCCGGGCATGGTCGAGGATGCGATGAAGGGCGACATCGAGCTCGCGCCCTTCGTCACCCACACCATGGGGCTGGAGAAGATCAACGAAGCTTTCGACCTGATGCACGAAGGCAAGTCGATCCGCTCGGTCATCCACTTCTGATCGAAGCGGAGAAGCAAGCATGCAACGCATCGAACACCGCGCCTGCTTCGGTGGCTGGCAGGACGTTTATCGCCACCGCTCCGAAGTGCTGGGCTGCGAGATGAACTTCGCCGTCTACCTGCCGCCGCAGGCGGCGGGCGGCGCGAAGCTGCCGGTGCTGTACTGGCTGTCCGGCCTGACCTGCACTGAGCAGAACTTCATCACCAAGGCCGGCGCACAGCGCTACGCCGCCGAACACGGCCTCATCATCGTCGCGCCCGACACCAGCCCGCGCGGCGACGACGTCGCCGATGCCGACGGCTACGACCTCGGCAAGGGCGCGGGCTTCTACCTCAACGCCACCCGGCAGCCGTGGGCCAAGCATTACCGGATGTACGACTACATCGTCGACGAACTGCCGGCGCTGCTCGAAGCGAACTTCCCGGCCAGCACTGCACGCAGCATCAGCGGGCATTCGATGGGCGGGCACGGCGCGCTGAGCATCGCGCTGAAGAATCCCGGCCGCTACCGCAGCGTGTCGGCCTTCTCGCCGATCGTCGCGCCGACGCAGGTACCCTGGGGCGAGAAGGCGTTCTCGAACTACCTCGGCGGCGACCGCGAGGCATGGAAGCAGTACGACACAGTGGAACTGGTGGCCTCGGCCAGCGAGAAGCTGCCGCTGCTGGTCGATCAGGGCGATGCCGACGAATTCCTCGACGGCCAGCTCAAGCCGCAACTGCTGCAGGCCGCCTGCGAGGCCGCGGCCCATCCGCTGACGCTGCGCATGCAGCCGGGCTACGACCACAGCTACTACTTCATCGCCAGCTTCATCGGCGACCACCTGCGCCATCATGCGCAGGCGCTGCGTGGGAAGGCCGCCGCCAGGTGATTCTCATGGGAGCGGCTTGCCGCGAACAGAGCTGCGATAGCGGCCCTTCCCGATCGGGCAGGCCTGCGACCTGTATTCGCGGCTCGGCGCTCCTACAAAAGCTTGTGCTGTTTGTTCGGAAAAATAGAGGCGGCCCTCCTCCATGTCCTTCTCCCATGATCTGCCGCTGACGTCGAACACGACGATCCGCAACGTTCGCCGCGACTTCAGCGAATGGCATCTGGGCCGTCCGTACTACCTGCTGTGGGCGCTGGATGTCGATGTGGCGCCGGTACGCCGGCGCGTGGCCGCGGCCCGGCGGCACCTGTCCGGGCTGCTGCTCGACGGCTATCTGCGCCAGCCGCACATCACCGTCGGCCTGTGCGGCTTTCCGAGTCCGGAGCCGGTGCATACCGACGACTTCGGCGCCGAGCTGCTGCACAGCCAGATCGATGCGCTGAACGGATTGCGGCCCGAAGCCTTCGACATCGATATCGGTGCGCTGGACGGCTTCACCTCCGCGCCCTATCTCACCGTCCATGACAGCGGCGGGCACATCCAAGGCCTGCATGCCAGCCTGAACCCTCCCCCGCAGTTGCTGGCGCACGCCGACTACCGCCCGCACGTCACCGTGGGGCTCTACGGCGACGTGTGGCCGCTCGGCACCGTTCACGCCCAATTGGCGGCCTTCTCAGCCGGCGACACCCTGCGGCTGCGCATCTCCCGCATCAGCCTGTTCGGCTATGCCAGCGGCGAAATCGGCGGCCCGTTGACCCGCATCGCCGACTACGACTTCGCCCACGCCCGCTGCATCCCCGCGGCGGGCGGCGCGGAGCTGCTGCCCTTTCCCCTGCCCTGACGCGCGCCCTGCCTCAGACGCTGTGACGCCGGCGATGCTGGCGCGAGCCCACTGCGCCATCCGCATCGGCATGGGCGTGGCGCGCGGCGGTCATCTCGGCCAGCACGGCGGCGACCTTGTGGTTCAGCGTGCCCTTGGGGATCACGCCCTTGGCGTCGGGTTCCCCCGCTTCCACGCCGGTCAGCACGGTCATCGCCTCATCGACCGTCTTCACCGCATGGATGTGGAACAGGCCCTGCTCCGCCGCCTGCACCACGTCCTCGCGCAGCATCAGGTGGCGCACGCTGGCGGCGGGGATGACCACGCCGTGGCTGCCGTCCAGCCCGCGCGCCGTACACAGGTCGTAGAAGCCTTCGATCTTCTCGTTGACGCCGCCGATCACCTGCACTTCGCCGAACTGGTTCACCGAGCCGGTGATGGCGAAGCGCTGCTGGATCGGAATCTGCGTCAGCGCCGACAGCAGCGCGCACAATTCGGCCAGCGAGGCCGAATCGCCTTCGACCGGCGCATACGACTGCTCGAACACCAGGCTGGCCGACAGCGACATCGGCTGGTGGCGGGCGTAGCGCGCGGCAAGGAAGGCCGACAGGATCAGCACGCCCTTGGAGTGGATGGCGCCGCCCAGCTCGGTCTCGCGTTCGATGTCGACCACGTCGCCCTCGCCCATGCGCACGGTCGCGGTGATGCGCACCGGATGGCCGAAGCGCTCGCCCGCCAGTTCGACCACCACCAAGCCGTTGATCTGGCCGGCACGCTCGCCGTCGGTGGAGATCAGCGTCGTGCCGTCGAGGATGGATTCGCGCACGCGGGACGGGTAGCGGTTGCAGCGCCGCGCGCGCGCCTCCAGCGCGGCTTCGACTTCGGCACGGCCGGTGGCGGCCAGGCCCTTCAGCCGCGCCTGGTGGTCGGCTTCGCGCATCAAGTCGGACAGCGCGCGGGTGTTCAGCGACAATCGGCCGGCATCCTCGGCCAGGCGCGCGCCCTCCTCCACCAGCCGCGCGACGCCGCTGCGGTCGATCGGCAGCAGCTTCGCACTGCGCACCAGCAGCGCCATCAGGCGGGCATACTCGCATTCGTTGTCGGGCGTGCGCGGCAGATCGTCGTCGAAGTCGGCCGCGACCTTGAACAGGTCGGCGAACTCCGGGTCGTTGTCCATCAGCAGGTAGTAGATGTCGCGGTCGCCGATCAGCACCACTTTCAGCGCGCTCGGCACCGCCTCCGGCTCCAGCGTCAGCGCGCCGCTCCAGCCCTGCGCCTCGGCCGGCGGCTCGATGC
The DNA here is from genome assembly GCF_048398245.1 of Thauera butanivorans. Taxonomy (NCBI): domain Bacteria; kingdom Pseudomonadati; phylum Pseudomonadota; class Betaproteobacteria; order Rhodocyclales; family Zoogloeaceae; genus Thauera; species Thauera butanivorans. Next base: position 1,790,208 of record NZ_CP183038.1, on the reverse strand, counting down.
GGATCTCGCCCGCGCGCAGGCAGCGCTTCAGGCCTTCCCAGGCATAGGGCTGGGTCAGCAGGCGTTCGGCGTCGAGCACCAGATAGCCGCCATTGGCGCGGTGCAACGCGCCGGCGCGGATCAGGTTGAAATGGGTGACTTGGTTGCCCTGCTGCACGACGTGCTCGATGCGGCCGATCAGGTTGCCGTAGCCGGGGTTGTTCTCGAACACCACCGGCGCGCCCTGCGAGGCCGAATGGTCGACCAGCAGCTTGACCTGGTAGCGCTGGTGGCGAGCGGCTTCGTCGGACTCGGCGGCGTCCTCGTCCAGCTCGTCGAGCATCGTGCCCCGGATCGCGCTGTCGAGCACGTCCTTTTGCACCGCATCGAGAAAGCCCAGCACTTCGGGCAGGTCGGCGTGGGCTTCGCGCACTTCGCGCAGCAGATGCGACACCGCCGGCCCCAGCACCTCGGCTTCGGCGCGCTCGATCGATTCACGCACCGCCTTGCGCCAGCCGGGGAAATCGTTGAGCAGGTCTTCGAGTCTTTCGCTCCAGGCAGTGACGCGCGCCTCGATGGCCTTGCGTTCTTCCTCCGGCAGCGCCTCGAACGCTTCGGGCGACATCACCTCGCCCTCGCGGGTGGGCGCGAAGACGAAGCCTTCCGGCGTCTGCAGCAGCGAGATCGATTCGGCGGCGCAGGCTTCGCCGAGTTCGCGCAGCGCGCCGTCCTCGCGCGCCTTGTGGGCATTCTGCAGCGCTTCGACGCGCTCGGTGTGGGCCTCGCTGTCGAGCGCCGCACCCAGCGCCGGGCCGAGTTCGCGGATGAAGGTCTGCATGTGGCTGCGCAGCGTGGCGCCGCGTCCGGCGGGCAAGGCCAGCAGCCTGGGCTTCAGCGCCTCGTCGAAGTTGTGCAGGTAGCACAGGTCCGGCGGCACCGGCTCGGTCGCCGCGCGTTCGCGCAGCAGGCGGAAGGTGGTGGCGTGCTTGCCGCTGCCCGGCTCGCCCAGCACGAACACGTGGTAGCCGCTGTGGCCCATGGCAAGGCCGAACCTGATGGCCTCGACGGCGCGCACCTGGCCGAGGTCGCCGGCGTGGCCGCCGGAAGGATCGTCGAGGGATTCGGTGGTGTCGAAGGTAAAGCAGGCGGGGTCGCAGTAGGTCCGCAGTGCCGATGCCGGCAGGGCCACGGGTTCGGCCATCGTTGTCGTTCTCCAGAAGCCGGATTCGATCCGGAGCCGAATGATACACCGTGGCCACCGGCCTCCCTCCGCACCGCCGGCCAAACCCGGCCTCAGCGTCTTCCGCCGATTACGCGGCGCCTGGAACCATGACACGACCTGTCGTGCCGCCTCGCGATACTGGCTGCCCGAACAGCCTTCCTTGCCAGGAGTCGAACATGGAAACCACGCCCACCCCGATCCTCGTCACGACCGATTTCGACGACATCGGTGACGCCACCATCCTGCTCGTCCCACCAGGCGAATACCCGCTTGCCCCCGACACCCTGGAGCAGGTCACACATCTCATCGGCCTGGGCGAAAATCCGGACTCGTACCCGGTACTCATCCTCGAAGGCGAGGAAAGCGAGGCCATCAACCTGGATACAGAGGACTCATCCCCCATGCGCGTGTTCCAGTCGGATACCTGCTTTGCCAACGTAGCGCTGCAAGCAAGCGAACAGACCGTGCTGGAAACATGCTTCGGCATCATGGACGACAAGCAGTTTTCCGACATGTTCTTCAACGTCGAATGGCACGGCGAGATCGATGCGCTCAATACCGCCATGTTCACCTTCCTCCACGGCAGGGACTGGGCACTGGAAGCCTACGGCAGGGAAAGCTACCGGGCACGGAACAGGATCGAAAGAGGACTGGATTTCGTCCATCAAGGCATGATGAACGCCATCGACAATACCTTCCGGCCTCTTGTGCGTCTGGGCGAAAAGCTCGACAACATCCGCGGGCTGAAGTGACAGGCAGCGAGCCGCCTAGCCCACCTGTCAGGCGTTGCGATCAGGTCGGGGAACTCATCACCCATCGCCTCGCATCTTCAACATCCTGCTCGGTGATGCCGAACTGCTGCAACTTGTCGCGGACGGCCTGTGCGCGCTGGACGCGCACCGGCGTCAGCACGATTCGGCCGTTCTCGACGACCACATCGAAGTACTCGGCAGCGTCCACTGCCGACACGACGGCCTTGGGCAAGGTGATCTGGTTCTTCGAGGTCAATTTGGCAAGCATGGCAACCTCCAGGAAATCGTGAATTCACGGAAACCTTGCTTCCTTTCTTCAGCGACTGCAAGCGGCCGTGTGCGGCAACCTTGCGGCCATTGCCACACGGCCACAAAACGGACAGGGGCGCATCACATTGGTCACGCGGCAGCCCTGATCTCAACTTTCCTGGATATTTCCCCAAGCGCCATTTAAGATGGTCATCTCGGATGACCTACTGGAGCACCCCATGCAGACCGTCAGCGTCGCCCAGGCCAAAGCCCACCTGAGCGCCTTGCTCGATGCCGTGCAGGCCGGAGAAGAGATCATCATCACCCGGCGCGGCCAAGCCGTGGCCCGCCTGCAAGCCGAACAGCCGGCCAAACCCGATTTCAGCGTCTTCCGCCAATTACGCGGCGCCTGGAAAGAAGGCATGCGCATCGACCGTGACGCACTCCACGAGCGCGACTGAGCACATGACCGAACGCGCTTTTCTCGACACCAACATCGCGGTTTACCTGCTGGCCGACAACCCGGCCAAGGCTGAACGGGCCGAGGCGCTGCTCACCGCCCGGCCCTGCATCAGCACGCAGGTGGTCAATGAATTCATCAACGTCTGCACGCGCAAGCTTGGCCTCGACCGCGCTGCCGCCCACGCCAGCGCCCGCTCCCTGATGGCGCATTGCGAGGTCGTGCCGGTTTCCGCCAGCACCGTGGGCGAAGCCATGCGGCTGGGCGAACGATACGGCTTTTCCCATTGGGACTGCCTGATTCTGGCTGCCGCGCAACTCGCGGGCTGCACCATGCTGTACAGCGAGGACATGCAACACGGCCAGCAACTGGACGGCCTGCTCATCCACAACCCTTTCCGATGAGTCTCGAAGCACACGACCGAACTCGACCAAAAGCACAGCGGCGACTCGCGCAGCTTGTTGTTCCACAACATCGGTAAATGTAAATATCTACCGATAAAAAGGAACCTGACACAGTTCCCCAACTACCCATAAAGCAGGGCTGAACGTAGTCGCCCCTGCAATATTCATATTGAAGCCCTCAAGCTGAAGCCCTCAAGCGCTGCTGGTGCGGCAGCGTGCCGCCTTCGCTGCCGTACAGCGCTTCAGCAAAAGCGAGACGAGCGGAATCTTTTTCATGATATTAGCATAGAAACTAATGTATTTGGATTATAGCGATTGCAAATCGTTACAACTCACCGTGGGCCGCCTACGTGCATGAGGGCGTGACACGGTTCACAAGACTGCACACATCTCGCCGCACTGCTCTTCGTTGCGCCGCCCGTTCCTTGCGCCGCGCTGCGCCACTGCCGATAATCCGCACACTCTGAACAGCTGCCGCACATGAAAGTCATCCCGATCCACCACACCCCGACCCCGCCGCCAGCCGGCGGGCCGGCACAGGCTCCCGCCACGGGTGCGGTGCTCGACCGCCGCGGGCGCAGCATGCGCGACCTGCGCATCTCGGTCACCGACCGCTGCAACTTCCGCTGCGTCTACTGCATGCCGCGCGAAGTGTTCGGCGACGATTACGCCTTCCTGCCGCGGCGCGAGCTGCTCAGCTTCGAGGAAATCCTGCGCGTGGCGCGGCTGTTCGTCGCCCGCGGCGTGCGCAAGATCCGCATCACCGGCGGCGAGCCGCTGCTGCGCAAGCACCTGGAAAACCTCATCGAGATGCTCGCCCGGCTCGACGGCGTCGAAGTGACGCTGACGACCAATGGCGTGCTGCTGCCGAAAATGGCCCGCCGCCTCAGGGACGCCGGCCTGAACCGCGTCACCGTCAGCCTGGATGCGCTCGACGACGCCCTGTTCCGCCGCATGAACGACGCCGACTATCCGGTGGGGAAGGTGCTGGAAGGCATCGCCGCCGCCAGCGATGCCGGCCTCGGCCCGATCAAGATCAACATGGTGGTCAAGCGCGGCACCAACGACGGCGACATCGAGGCGATGGCGGCGCACTTCCGCCACAGCGGCCACATCCTGCGCTTCATCGAGTTCATGGATGTCGGCGCCTCCAACGGCTGGAAGATGGACGAAGTCCTGCCCTCGCGCGAAGTCGTCGCCCGCATCGACCGCCTCCATCCGCTGGAGCCGGTGTCGCCCAACTACAGCGGCGAAGTCGCCCAGCGCTGGCGCTACAAGGACGGCGCCGGTGAGATCGGCGTGATCTCGTCGGTGACGCAGGCCTTCTGTTCGTCCTGTACCCGCATCCGGCTGTCGACCGAAGGCAAGCTCTACACCTGCCTGTTCGCCCAGCACGGCCACGACCTGCGCGGCCTGCTGCGCGCGAATGCGGACGATGCCCAACTGGACGCCCGCCTCGACGCCGCGATCGCCCAGGTATGGCTGCAGCGCGAGGACCGCTATTCCGAGATTCGCACCGCCGAGACCGCGGCGCTGCGCAAGATCGAGATGTCCTACATCGGCGGCTGAAACATGGTTCAGCCTTCGTATCCGACATGCGGCGACGCCCTGTCCGGTTCGATCCGGCCTCGCCGGCATTGCAAAATGCGGATCTGCCCCAATCTGGAACCAGCGTGTTCTCGACACCCGCGATAGGCTTTCGAGTTCGCACGCCCGATAACGAATCTGATACCCGACCGGAGAACAACCGATGCGCCAAGCCGAACGCGCCATCTTCGACCTGCGACGCGGCCTCCCCATCCTGGTGCGCGACAATGGCAGCACCACCCTGATCCAGGCCGTCGAAGGCCTGGACGACAAGGCGCTGGCCGAACTGCAGGCGCTCGGCGGCAGCCAGCCCCGTCTCGTGCTGTCCAGCCACCGCATGGCGGCGCTCGGCTTCGGCGACACCGAACAGCCGGCCGCCGTCTCGCTGTCCCCGCTGCCCGACAGCAAGGGCCTGCACGATCTGGCGTGCATGCGCGACGCCCGCCTGCCTGACGGCGCCCGCCAGGCGCCCGCCGGCAAGGTGGATCGGGCGGCGATCCGCCTGCTGTCGCATGCGCTGCTGGTACCCGCCGCCGTCGCCTGCGACGTCGCCGCCGCCCAGGCCGGACGAGTGGAAGCCGAAATGGCGAACGGCAACCTGCTGGTGGTCGATGCCGACATCGCGCTGAAGCTCGGTGCCGGCGGCCCCGGCGCACTGAACCGCATCAGCGAGGCCCGCGTGCCGCTGGCCGAAGCCGAAAACAGCCGCTTCGTGCTGTTCCGCGAAGCGGACGGCGTCCATGAACACGTCGCCGTCGTCATCGGCGACCCGGCCAGGTGGCCGGAGGACGTACCGGTGCGGCTGCATTCGTCCTGCCTCACCGGCGACCTGTTCGGCAGCCTGCGCTGCGACTGCGGCGAACAGCTGCGCCGCGGCGTGGCCGCGATCAACGCCCAGGGCGGCGGCGTGCTGCTCTACCTGTCGCAGGAAGGGCGCGGCATCGGCCTGGCCAACAAGCTGCGCGCCTACGGCCTGCAGGACGAAGGCCTGGACACCATCGACGCCGACCAGACGATCGGCTTCTCGAAGGACGAGCGCAACTTCCGCGTCGCCCACGAAATGCTGGAGCAGCTCGGCGTCTCGCGCATCCTGCTGCTGACCAACAACCCCGGCAAGGTCGAAGCCCTGCAGCGTGCCGGCATCAATGTCGTCGCCCGGCAGGCGATCTACGGCGAAGTCACCCGGCAGAACCAGCGCTATCTGGCGACCAAGGCCGCACGCCACGGACACTGGCTGCACGAGTTGCTCGACGAGCAGGACGAGCCTTCGTCGCAACAGCCCGAAAGCCTGCCTGCCCCCGAGGCAGCCGCACGCAACTGAAACCGGTACCCCGCCGAAGGCGCGCACGATGACATTCACTCGGCCGCCCGACCGCGGCGACGGGAAATCTCCGCCAGCAGGCGGCCCCTCGTACAGATGCCGCATCAGGCCACTGAACGCTGCGATCGCGGCGGCCTGCCTGCTCGCCGTCGCGGCGCTGTGGCTGATCACCCTGCAGCGGATCGCCTTCGAGCGCGACCAGGCCGTGGCAGCGGCGATGAAGTCCAACTCGAACCTGGCGATCGCCTTCGAGCAACAGGTCTTCCGCACGCTGAAAGCGGCCGAGCAGGTCGCGGTGTTCGTGCGCGACCGCTATCTGCAGCAGGGGCCGGCCGTCGACCTGCGTAAGTTGATCGACCAGCAGCTCATCCGCGACTCCTTGTTCAGCATCGTCAGCGTGGTGAGCGAAGACGGCAGCATCCTCAGCAGCACCAGCCGCCAGGCCAGCAGCGCCATCAGCTATGCCGACCGCGAGTTCTTCGTCGCCCATCGCACGCCGGGCACGGACACGCTGTACATCAGCCAGCCGGTGCTCGGCCGCGTCTCCAACCTGTGGCAGATTCCGATGTCGCTGCGCATCTCGCGTCCGGACGGCAGCTTCGGCGGCGTCGTCGTGATGTCGGTGCCGCCGACCGATTTCACCGACTTCTATCTCCAGGCCGACCTCGGGCAGCAAGGCCTGCTGGAACTGAGCAGCCTCGACGGCAGGGTGCTGAGCAGAAAGACCGGCAGCCGGAACGAGTTCGGCCTGGGCGCCGCTTCCCTCGCCTGGTTCCAGCATCGCCAGGCCAGGCCCGAGGGCAAATTCGTCGACGACGGCAAGGCCATCGACGGCGTGGCCCGCATCGTCAGCTACCGGACCATGGCAGGCTACCCCTTGATGGTGACCGTGGGCACGGCCTACGAAGACGAACTCGCACCGACCCGCCAACGGGAAAGCAGTTATCTGCTGATGGCGAGCGGCGCCACGCTGGCGCTGCTGATGCTCGCCTGCCTGCTGATCCTGATGCTGGCACGCCAGCGCACGGCCGTCAGTGCCGTGCGGGCCAGCGAAGCCCTGTTCCGGGCGACCTTCCACCAGGCGGCAATGGGCATCGCCCACATCGCCACCGACGGGCGCATCATCGGCGCGAACGAAAAATTCTGCCTGATGCTCGGCTACGGCCAGGACGAGCTGCGCGCGCGCACGATCTTCGAGCTGGGCGACAGGCACGAGGAAGAACGCGTGCGGCAACAGATCCTGCAGCGCCTGTCGACGCCGCTCGCGCCGTCCTCCCCCGAAATCGAGAAGACCTATCGGCGCAAGGACGGCTCCATTCTCTGGGTCTGCGAAGCGCTCAGCGCGGTCACTGGCGCCGACGGCCAGACCAGATTCCTGGTCGCGGTCACCCAGGACATCACCGCCCGCAAGGCGCTCGAAGAACGGCTCTCGCACGCGGCCCTGCACGATCCACTGACCGGCCTGCCCAACCGCCTGATGTTCATGGACCGCTTCGACCAGGTGCTGGAATCGGCGCGCCGCCATGGCGGGCTTGCCGGCATCCTGTACATCGATCTGGACGGTTTCAAGGAAATCAACGACAAGCTCGGCCATGCGACTGGCGACCAGTTGCTGTGCGAAGTCGGCCGGCGCCTGCAGAGCTGCGTCCGTGCCGAGGACACCGCGGCGCGCTTCGGCGGCGACGAATTCGGCGTCGTGCTGGCTTCGCTGGGCAGGGCCGCAGACTGCGAGGCCGTGGCATGGAAGATCATCGATGCGATGGCCGCCCCCTTCGGCCTGGGCGCCGACAGCACCGTCATCCGCGTTTCGGCCAGTGTCGGCGCAGCCGTGTATCCGGTACACGGCGCCGAGGCCGCCATCCTGCTGAACCTGGCCGATACGGCGATGTACGCCGCCAAGAACGCCGGCCGGAACCAGTTCAGCTGGGCGCCGGGCAGCCTGCCGGCGCTGCCCTGAAGCCCCCCGCGTTCAGCGCCTGACCGGCCTGACCTTGCCTGCCGCCAGCGTGGCGCGCTCGCGCGCCTCCGCGACGTCTGCGCCATTGGCGACTGCCACGCCCATGCGGCGCCTGTCGAAGGCTTCGGGCTTGCCGAACAGGCGCAGGTCGCTGCGCGGCACGGCCAGCGCCTCGGCGACGCCTTCGAAGGCGATGCCGGCCGCATCCATGCCGCCATAGATCACCGCCGACGCACCCGGCTCGCGCAGCGCGGTATCCACCGGCAGGCCGAGGATGGCGCGCGCGTGCAGCTCGAACTCGGAGAAGCGCTGCGAGCACAGCGTGACCAGGCCGGTGTCGTGCGGCCGCGGGCTGACTTCCGAGAACCACACCTGATCGCCCTTGACGAAGAGCTCGACGCCGAACAGGCCACGGCCGCCGAGATTGCCCGTCACCGCTTCGGCCATGCGGCGCGACTCGGCCAGCGCCGCCGCGCTCATCGGCTGCGGCTGCCAGGATTCGACATAGTCGCCCGCCACCTGCCGATGGCCGATCGGTTCGCAGAAATGCGTCCTGACTTCGCCGTCCGGGTCGTACGCACGCACCGTCAGCAGCGTGATCTCGTAGTCGAAATCGACGAAGCCCTCGACGATCACCCGCCCCTGGTTCACGCGCCCGCCGGACACGGCGTAATCCCAGGCCCTCGCCACGTCGTCCGGGCCGCGCAGCGTCGACTGGCCCTTGCCCGACGAGGACATCACCGGCTTGACGATGCACGGATAGCCGATGCCGCCGTCGATGGCGGCCTGCAGCGCTTCGAGCGAATCGGCGAAATGGTAGGGCGACGTGGGCAGGCCCAGTTCCTCGGCGGCGAGGCGGCGGATGCCCTCGCGATTCATCGTCAGTTGCGCGGCACGCGCGGTGGGAATGACTTCGGCCAGGCCGGCGGCCTCGATCTCGGCCAGCATGTCGGTGGCGATGGCCTCGATCTCGGGCACGATCAGATGCGGACGCTCGGCCTCGACCAGCGCACGCAGCGCAGCACCGTCGGTCATCGGCATCACGTGGGCGCGATGCGCCACCTGGTGGCCCGGCGCGTCGGCGTAGCGATCGACCGCGATCACTTCGACGCCGAGGCGCTGCAGCGCAATGGCGACTTCCTTGCCCAGTTCGCCGGCACCGAGCAGCATCACGCGCAGCGCGCTGGACGACAAAGGGGTACCCAGCTTCATGCAATCACTCCTTGAAATGGGAATCACGGCGCGGAACGGGGACGGGGCCGCGGAGTGTGCATGGTAATACGGCGGACGCCGGTTTCGTTTCCGCTCAGTTCGCCTCGGCCTCCGCCGCGCGTTCGTAGCGGTAGAGCAAGGTGTTGCATGCGGTGCAGGACACGATGCGGCGCGCATCCTGCCCGGAGCCGAGGCCTTCGTCCTTCAATTCGGTCTTGCCGCAGGCGTGGCAGCTCGGCTCGGCTTTGCCGTGCGTGGCGAGAAAGTCCTCGCGCAGCGGCAGGGCGCGCTTCTGCTTCTCCTTGCGCTGGTGTGCATACAGCAGCAGCCACATGAAGAAGAACAAGCCCATCAGGAAGAGCATCGGCACGAATTTGGACATGGGCATCAGCCTCGCAATGCAAGAAGCGGGAAATTCCAGTTTAGGCAGGCAGGCCGGGCCTGTACCTGTCAGGGATCAAGTGCGGGAACTGACCGCCGCTTCGGGCACTGGTTCCAGTTCGTCGAAGCGCGCCGACTCGATCTTGTGGAAATGCGCGCTGATCTTGCGGCTGGAAGTCTGCACGTCCTGCACGTCGCGGCTGGCCTGTTCGATGTGGCGCGCCAGCGCCGCCATGCGTTCGTCGAAACGCTGGAAATCCTTCGCCAGCTTGCCCAGCGCATCCTGGATGACGTGGATCTGCTTGCGCGTCTCGACGTCCTTCAGCACCGCGCGCGCAGTGTTCAGCACCGCCATCAGCGTGGTCGGCGACACGATCCACACCCGCCTGAGCTGGGCATGGGCGACGATTTCGGGATGGTAGGCATGGACTTCGGCGAACACCGCTTCGGCCGGCAGGAACATCACCGCGCCGTCCGAAGTCGTGCCGGGCAGGATGTACTTGCCGGCGATGGCATCGACGTGGCGCTTGAGATCGACGCGGAAGGCACGCTGCGCGGCATCCCGCTCCGCCGGCCCGGCGGCACCGAACATACGATGGTAGTTTTCCAGCGGGAACTTGGCATCCACGGCGATGCTGCCGGTCGGCGCCGGCAGGCTCAACAGGCAATCGACGCGCGTGCCGTTGGGCAGCACCTGCTGGAAGGAAAAGGCCTCGGGCGGCAGCATGTTGCGCACCAGGGCTTCGAGCTGCACCTCGCCGAAGGCGCCGCGCGCACGCTTGTCGCCGAGCAGTTCCTGCAGGCTGACGACGTTGGTGGTGAGGCCGTCGATCTTCTTCTGCGCCTCGTCGATCGTCGCCAGCCGGGCCATGACATTGGCGAAAGTCTCGTTGGTCTTGCGGAAACCTTCGTCGAGCCGCTGGTTGACCTGGCCCGACAAGGTGTCCAGGCGCCCGTCCACGCTCTGCGTCAGCGCCTGCATGCCGCGCGACAGCTGCATCGACGCCGCGGTCAGGCCGCGCTGCAGCAGTTCACGGTCGGCCCGCGCATGCTCGCCGATGCGGTCGGTCTGGCGCGCCATGCCTTCGTGCAGGTCGCGCAGGATCTCGCGATGCTGGGCGCCGAGCTGCTGCTCCATCGCCTGTTCCAGATAGTCCGCCGCACGCTGCGGCAGTTCCCGCTCGATGCCGTGCAGGCGCACCAGCACCCACACCAGCAGCAGCGCGACACCGCCCAGCGCCGCCAGCAACAGTTCGGTTTCATTCATCATCGGCATATCGGCTGGCATCCCTCCGGGCGATGCCGCCTATCGCCGGCAGCAGCGGTGTCCGCCGCATTGTAGAATCGCGTTTTCACCTCAAGATCCCCGCTCCCGCCATGGCAGCCTTCATCACTGAAAAAATCCTCTCGGTCCATCACTGGAACGACACCCTGTTCTCCTTCACCACGACACGGGATCGCGCGCTGCGTTTCGAGAACGGGCAGTTCGTGATGATCGGCCTGGAAGTGGACGGACGACCGCTGATGCGTGCCTATTCGATCGCCAGCCCCAACTACGAGGAAACGCTCGAATTCCTCAGCATCAAGGTGCCCGACGGCCCGCTCACCTCGCGCCTGCAGCACCTGCAGCCGGGCGACAGCCTGCTGGTTTCGCGCAAGCCCACCGGCACCCTGGTGCTGCACGACCTGCACCCCGGCAAACACCTGTACCTGTTCTCCACCGGCACCGGCCTGGCACCCTTCATGAGCGTGATCCGCGACCTCGACGTCTACGACCACTTCGAGAAGGTGGTCCTGATCCATGGCGTGCGCTACGTCAGCGAACTGGCCTACAACCACTACATCACCCACGAACTGCCCCAGCACGAATTCCTCGGCGAGGCCATCAGCGAAAAGCTGATCTACTACCCCACGGTCACCCGCGAACCCTACCGCAACCAGGGCCGCCTGACGACGCTGATCGAAAGCGGCAAGCTGTTCGAGGACATCGGCCTGCCGCCGCTGGACCCCGCGGTGGACCGCGTGATGATCTGCGGCAGCGCGGCGATGCTGAAGGACTCCCGCGACCTGCTCGACCGCCGCGGCTTCAAGGTGTCCAAGCGGATCGGCGAGCCGGGCGACTACGTGATCGAGCACGCCTTCGTCGAGAAGTGAAAGAGCTTTCCCGTAGGAGCGGTTTTAGCCGCGAACACCCACCTTTCGCGGCTAAAGCCGCTCCTACACCACAAGAGAATCTCCCAAGCCAGCATCGACGCTAGGCCAGCGCGCGCAGGCTGGCCAGCGGCGGCCGCGACAGCAGCCGGCGGGTGCCCAGCCAGCCGCCGGCGACGACACCCGTCGCGCCCAGCAGCACCGCCACCACCACCGGCAGCAACGCCGGCACGTAGGCCATCTTGAACACCTGCTCGGCCAGCACCCAGCCGATCGCGCTGGCACCGATGCCGGCAAGCACGCCGGCCACGCCGCCGAGCACGAGGAATTCCGCCAGCAGCGCCTGCCGCACCTGGCGGTTGCGCGCCCCCAGGGTGCGCAGCATCGCCAGTTCGTACTCGCGCTCGTCGTGGGTGGCCTGCAGCGCCGCGTACAGCACCACCAGGCCGGCCAGCACCGCAAAGCCGAACACGAACTGCACGATGATGATCAGCTTGTCGGTCATCGCCTGCACCTGCGCCAGCACCGCGGCGATGTCGATCACCGACAGATTGGGGAATTGCGTCACCAGTCTGGCGGTGAAGTCGTGGTTCGATGCCGGCAGATGGAAGCTGGTGATGAGGCTGGCGGGATAGTTCTCCAGCAGCCCATCCGAGGCGATGAAGAAGAAGTTCACCCGCATCGAGTCCCAGTCGAGCTTGCGCACGCTGGTGATCGGCGCCTCGACGCGCTCGCCGGCGATCTCGAAAGTCACGCGGTCGCCCAGCTTCAGGCCGAAGGTCTGCGCCAGCCCTGCCTCCACCGAGAACTGCGGCGTGCGCTCGCCGCCGTGCCAGCGGCCGGCCTGCACTTCGTTGCCGCCGGGCAGCCGGGCGGAATGGGACAGATTGAACTCGCGCTCGGCCAGGCGCCGGGTGCGCTCGTCCTCGTAGCGTTCGAGCTCGACCGGCTCGCCGTTGATCGCCACCATGCGGCCGCGGATCATCGGCTGGATGTCGGGCACCGCCATTCCTTCGGCAGCGAACAGTTCGGCCACGCCGGCACGCTGGTCGGGCTGGATGTTGATGACGAAGCGGTTGGGCGCATCCGGCGACGCCATCGCGCGCCAGTTGTCGAGCAGATCGGCGCGCACCAGCGTCAGCAGCAGCAGTGCCGTCATGCCCAGGCCCAGCGCCGCGGCCTGGATCACGCTGCCGCCCATGCGCCGGCCGAGCGCGGCGATGCCGTAGCGCCAGCCGCCGCCGCGCAGGCTGCCCTGCCCCTTCAGGCTGCCCGCCAGCTTCAGCACCCACCAGGCCGCCAGCGCGAACACGCCCAGCGCCACCGCGAAGCCGGCCGCCACCATCGCTCCCAGCCGGACATCGGCGGCGATCCAGAAGATCAGGCCGAGCAGCGCGACCAGCCCCAGCACCCAGGCCGTGCCGGACAGCGGCTCGGCGAAGTCGAACTCGCGCCTCAGCACACGCAGGGTGCTGACCCTGCCCAGGCGCAGCAGCTGCGGCAGCACGAAGCCGGCCAGCAGCGCGATGCCGACGACCACGCCGTGCGCCAGCGGCAGCAGCGAAGGCGCCGGCAGCTCGGTGGCGAGGATCTCGCGCAGGCCGCCCGCCAGCCCCCATTGCACCGACCAGCCCAGCGCGGTGCCGGCCACCGCGGCGGCGAGGCCGAACAGCAGGAATTCGCCGACCACCACGCCCAGCACCTGCGCCTGGCTGGCGCCCAGCACCCGCATCACCGCGCAGCCGTCGAGGTGGCGGGCCATGAAGCGCCGCGCCGACAGGCCGACCGCGACTGCAGCGAGGATCACCGCCAGCAACGCGGCGAGGCGCAGGAAGCGCTGTGCCTGGTCGAGCGCCGAGCGCACTTCGGGGCGGGCGTTTTCCACCGTCTCGACGCGCTGGCCGCGGCCCAGATTGCCGTCCGCCCACTTTTCGTAGGCTTCGACTGCCTGCGGCGTGCCCGCCACGTGCAGCCGCCAGGTGGCGCGGCTGCCTTCGACGATCAGGCCGGTGGCGTCCAGGTCCTTCAGGTTGAAGAGCGCGCGCGGCAGCAGGCTGAAGAAGTTGGCGCCGCGGTCGGATTCGAACGTCACCATCGCACCGACGCGGAACTCGACTTCGCCGAGGCCGACCCTGTCGCCCACGGCGACGCCCAGCTCGGCGAACAGGCGTTCGTCGAGCCAGACTTCGCCTGCTGCCGGCACGCGCCCGGCGACTTCGTCCGGCTGGTTGGGGCCGGCTGCGATGCGGATCGCGCCACGCAGCGGGTAGCCGTCCTCGACGACCTTGACGCCGGCCAGCACCGCCGCCTCCTCGGTGCTGGCCATGCTGGTGAACAACATCGTTTCGGCGGTCTGCAGGCCGCGTGCGTGCGCTTCGCCGGCGACATCGGCCGGCCACGGCCGGTCGGCGCGCAGCAGCAGGTCGCCGCCCAGCAACTGGTTGGCCTCGCGGTCCAGCGCGCGGCCGACGCGGTCGGCCAGGAAGCCGACGCTGGTCAGGCTGGCCACGGCGATGACGATCGCCAGCCCGAGCAGGTGCAGTTCGCCCGCACGCAGGTCGCGCAGCATCATGCGAAAAGCCAGGCGCAGCGTCTTCATCATCATCCGCCTCAGCGCGCCGCCGACAACAAGGTGCGCGCCAGCTGGCACCAGTAGGCGACGCCGGTCGGCAGCACCTCGTCGTTGAAGTCGTAGTGGGGATTGTGCAGCGTGCAGCCGCCCTCGCCCGGCCCGTTGCCGATCCAGACGTAGGCGCCGGGCTTCTCCTGCAGGAAGTAGGCAAAGTCTTCCGCGCCCATGCTCGGGCGACGGTCGGTGAACACCCGCTCCGGGCCGGCCACCGCGCGCGCCGCCTCGGCGCACAGCGCGGCTTCGTCGGCGGTGTTGATCGTCGGCGGATAGCCACGCCGGTACTCGAAGGCAAGCTGCACGCCGTGGCTGGCGGCGATGCCTTCGGCGACCTGGCGCAGGCCGCGCTCCAGGCGGTCGCGCACCTCCGCCGCGAAAGTACGCACCGTGCCGCACAGCTCGGCGCGGTCGGGAATGACGTTGTAGGCCTCGCCGGCATGGAACTGGGTCACCGACACCACGCCGGCGTCGATCGGGTCGAGCGTGCGGCTGACCAGGGTCTGCGCCGCCTGCACGAAAGCTGCGCCGGCCACCACCGGGTCCACGCCCAGGTGCGGCATCGCCGCATGCGCGCCAACGCCGGTGAAGCGGATGTCGAAGCGGTCGGCGCTGGCCATCACCGGGCCGCTGTGGATGGCGAAGCTTCCCGCCTCCATGCCCGGCCAGTTGTGCATGCCGAACACGGCTTCCATCGGGAAGCGGTCGAACAGGCCATCGGCGATCATCGCCGGCGCGCCGCCCTCGCCTTCTTCGGCAGGCTGGAAGATCAGATACACCGTGCCGTCGAAGTCCTTGCGCGCGACCAGCGCCTCGGCGGCGCCGAGCAGCATCGTGGTGTGGCCGTCGTGGCCGCAGGCATGCATGCAGCCCTGGACGGTGGACCTGTGCGCGAAGCTGTTGCGCTCGGTGATCGGCAGCGCATCCATGTCGGCGCGCAAGCCGATCGCGCGCAGGCTGCGGCCGCCGCGCACGACGCCGACCACGCCGGTGCCGCCGATGCCGCGATGGGTCTCGATGCCGAGCGCTTCGAGATGGCGGGCGACGAGCTCGGCGGTGCGGTGCTCCTCGAAAGCGAGTTCGGGATGGGCGTGGATGTCGCGCCGGATGGCGGTGAGTTTGCCGTGCAGGGGACGGACGGATTCGATGACGCTCATGGCTGCACCGTACGGAATTCCATTGGGGGAGAAAGTGTATTCTGCCTCAGCGCACCGCTGGCAGCGGAATCTCGTCGCTGCGCCGGGCGCCGGCGGCAAAGGCACGGCAATCGTCGAGGAAGCGGCGGATGGCCGCGCTGTGGTACTTGCCGCGGTGCCAGGCGAAGCAGAAATGCCGTTTCAGATCCAGTTCGGGGGTTTCGAGCGGCACCAGGCTGCCACGGCGAAAGGCGTCGCGCAGCGACAGGCGCGACAGGCAGCCCAGCCCCAGCCCGCTTTCCACCGCACGCTTGACCGCCTCGGTGTGCTCCAGTTCCAGCCTCGGCAGCACGCCGCCCGGCCAATGGCGCAAGGCCTGATCGAAAGTCTCGCGCGTGCCCGAGCCGCGCTCCCGCAAAATCCAGGGTTCGCAGGCGATCTCGCTGAAATCCACCGTCTCGCGCCCGGCCAGGCGGTGGCCCGGCGCGCAGAACACCACCAGTTCGTCCTCCACCCATTGCTCGGTCTCCAGTTCGCGGTCGACCACCTGCCCTTCCATCAGCCCGAGGTCGATCTCGTAGCGCGACAGCATCCCGGTGATGGTGGCGGTATTGCGCACTTCGAGCTTGACCCGGCTTTCCGGGTGTCGTTGCAGGAACTCGGAAACGATCAGCGGCAGCAGGTAGTTGCCGATCGTCAGCGTGGCGCCGACGCGCAGGCTGCCCAAGCCGCGTTCGCCGCGCAGCAGCGCATCCATCTCCTCGGCGCGGTCGAGCAGTTCGACCGCGCGCGGCAGCAGCAGCCTGCCCTGCTCGTTGAGGCGCAGGCGCCTGCCGTGGCGGTCGAACAACTGCTGGTCGAACTGGCCTTCGAGTTCGGCCAGCGCGGCGCTGGTGGCGGACTGCGACAGGCTCAACACCTCCGCCGCGCGCGACACGTTGTCGTTGCTGGCGATGGCGACGAAGACCTGGATCTGGCGCAAGGTGAATCGCATATCTAATTTACAGGTAACTCATATGAAGATTATCCACCAAACAAGTAAGCCAGCGCATCTAGAATGCAGCCCATTTCCATTCGCCCAGCAAGAGCGCCCACCATGAGCAACCTGCTTACCGAACGTGTCATCAGCGTCCATCACTGGAACGATTCGCTGTTCAGCTTCCGCACCACCCGCGACCCGGGTCTGCGCTTCGAGAACGGCCAGTTCGTGATGATCGGGCTGGACGTCGATGGCAAGCCGCTGACCCGTGCCTACAGCATCGCCAGCCCCAACTACGAGGAGCACCTCGAGTTCTTCAGCATCAAGGTGCAGGACGGCCCGCTGACTTCGCGCCTGCAGCACCTGCGCGAAGGCGACCCGGTCATCGTCAGCAAGAAGCCCACCGGCACCCTGGTGCTGCACGACCTGAACCCCGGCAAGCATCTCTACCTGCTCGCCACCGGCACCGGCCTGGCCCCCTTCCTGAGCGTGATCCAGGATCCGGAGACCTACGAACGCTTCGAGAAAGTGGTGCTGATCCACGGCGTGCGCTTCGTCTCCGAGCTCGCCTACACCGACTTCATCACCCAGGAACTGCCGCAGAACGAGTTCTTCGGCGAACAGGTGCGCAAGCAACTGATCTACTATCCGACCGTCACCCGCGAGCCCTTCCGCAACACCGGCCGCATCACGCACGTGGTCGAGACCGGCAAGCTGTTCGCCGACATCGGCCTGCCACCGTTCGACCCGGCGCAGGACCGCGTGATGATCTGCGGCAGCCAGGCGATGAACGCGGACTGCTGCGCCATGCTGGACGCACGCGGCTTCAAGATGTCGCCGCGCATCGGCCAGCCGGGCGACTACGTGATCGAGCGCGCCTTCGTCGAGAAGTAAGCGCACAAACTTTTCCAGCATGCGGGGCTCAAAGCACCTCCAACCCTCTCTCTCCTTAAGGAGGCCCCGCATGTCTTCTTCTTTCTACGACATCGAAGTCGAACGCCTGGCAGGCGGCCGCACGACGCTGAGTGAATACGCCGGCAAGCTGCTGCTGATCGTCAATACCGCCAGCCAGTGCGGCCTCACCCCGCACTACGCCGGGCTCGAAAAGCTGTACCGGACCTACAAGGATCGCGGCCTGGTGGTGCTCGGCTTCCCGTGCAACCAGTTCGGCGCGCAGGAACCCGGCAGTGCCGAGGAAATCGGCGCCTTCTGCGAGAAGAACTACGGCGTCAGCTTTCCGATGTTCGCCAAGATCGACGTCAACGGCGACGACGCCCACCCGCTGTACGCCTGGCTGAAGCAGCACGCCAAGGGCGTCCTCGGCACCGAGGCCATCAAGTGGAACTTCACCAAGTTCCTCGTCAGCCGCGACGGCCAGCGCATCGAGCGCTACGCGCCGACCACGACGCCCGAAGAGCTGGTGAAGGACATAGAAGCCTTGCTGTAGCCAATATCGGTCGCCCGCCCCTCTCTTCAACAGATCGCGCGGAAATTCGTGCGCAGCGCGCTGCAACATCATTTCAAGCATGCCCGGGCACAGGATCTGGAGGACATTCAGATTTACGAAAGCATCCGACGGGAAGTGTCGCGGAGCTGCAGAAGCAGGTTCGAACAGGTCGTGAACGGCATGGAGCTCAGCCTGATTCCGATACTGCTCCACCTCGGCACTCTCAACTCTGCAGCGGCATGAGTATCAGAAATAAACTCATGCTGCTCGGTGGCATTGCTGTCATCGGGCTGGCCGCCCTTGGAGCAAAGGGGTTCGACGAGATCAGCGGATACGGGGTCAACCGCCTGATCGTGTGTATTGAAAGCGCACCTGCACCCATCGATTGGTCGTGCGGCCAGATGCTCGAACATAAGCTCAAGTCAGTCGAGTTTGTGGCCGATCTCAACGCCAATGCAGGAACGCTGTTTGCCGTGCTTGCCGATGACCCCGAGTTGGGGCGCAGGCTGCTCACATCGTTCATCGAACATGGAGTTGACATCAACGCGACCGATCGGAGCAGCGCCAGCGGTTGGTCAGCCCTGCACATCATGGCAATGGATTCGCTTCAATGGCCGGTTGAGATGCTTCTGGAGTTTGGCGCAGACCCGAGTCTCGTAGACGCCAATGGCATGACAGCACTCGATCTGGCGCGCAAGGTACAAAACGAAAACCCCTGAACCGGGACGGCTCGGCATCATTCAGATGCTCGAGGGAAGACAGGCGCCATAAAGCAAAGGCCTGCTCTTTGCGTGCGCCATGCGTGAGGATATCGAAACGCCTGCAGTTCTGCGGCAGAAGCAATGACCTGATGGTATTCTTCGCGGTCCGTTCCCAGTACCCAAGAAGCTAACCCGATGGCCCAGTACGTCATGTCGATGCTGCGCGTGAGCAAGATCGTTCCGCCCAAGCGTCAGATCATCAAGGATATTTCGCTCTCCTTCTTCCCCGGCGCCAAGATCGGCCTGCTCGGCCTCAACGGCTCGGGCAAATCCACCGTGCTGCGCATCATGGCCGGCGTGGACAAGGAATACGACGGTGAAGTGCAATGGCTCGCCGGCCAGCGCATCGGCTACCTGCCGCAGGAACCCGAGCTCGACCCCGCCAGGACGGTGAAGGAAGAAGTCGAGTCCGCGCTGGGCGAGATCATGGAGGCGCGCCAGAAGCTGGAAGAGGTCTATGCCGCCTACGCCGAACCCGACGCCGACTTCGACAAGCTGGCCGAGGAGCAGGCGAAGTACGAGAACATCCTCGCCACCGCCGGCAGCGACATCGAGCACCAGATGGAAATCGCCGCCGACGCGCTGCGCCTGCCGCCGTGGGAGGCCGTCATCGGCAATCTGTCCGGCGGCGAGAAGCGCCGCGTGGCGCTGTGCAAGCTGCTGCTGTCCAAGCCGGACATGCTGCTGCTGGACGAGCCGACCAACCACCTCGACGCCGAATCGGTCGAATGGCTGGAGCAGTTCCTGACCCGCTTCCCCGGCACCGTGGTGGCCGTCACCCACGACCGCTACTTCCTCGACAACGCCGCCGAGTGGATCCTCGAACTCGACCGCGGCCACGGCATTCCGTGGAAGGGCAACTATTCGTCCTGGCTGGAGCAGAAGGGCGAACGGCTGGCGCAGGAGGCCAAGCAGGAAGCCGCGCACCAGAAGGCGATGAAGCAGGAACTGGAATGGGCGCGCTCCAACCCGAAGGCGCGCCAGGCCAAGTCCAAGGCCCGCCTGGCCCGCTACGAGGAGATGGCCAGCGTCGAATACCAGCGCCGCAACGAGACCCAGGAAATCTTCATTCCGCCCGGCGAGCGCCTGGGCGACAAGGTCATCGAGTTCCACAATGTCAGCAAGGCCTTCGGCGACAAGCTGCTGATGGACGACGTCAGCTTCAGCATCCCGCCGGGTGCCATCGTCGGCATCATCGGCCCCAACGGCGCGGGTAAATCGACGCTGTTCCGGATGATCGAAGGCCGCGACACGCCGGATTCCGGCACCGTGGAGATCGGCCAGACGGTGAAGATCGCCGCGGTCGACCAGAGCCGCGAAGGCCTGGCCAACGACAAGACGGTGTTCGACGCCATCGCCGACGGCGCCGACGTGCTGACCGTGGGCCGCTTCGAGATGCCGAGCCGCGCCTACATCGGCCGCTTCAACTTCAAGGGCGGCGACCAGCAGAAGATCGTCGGCAAGCTGTCCGGCGGCGAGCGCGGCCGCCTGCACCTGGCCAAGACCCTGATCCAGGGCGGCAACGTGCTGCTGCTGGACGAGCCGTCCAACGACCTCGACGTCGAGACCCTGCGCGCGCTGGAAGACGCGTTGCTGGAATTCGCCGGCTGCGCGCTGGTGATCAGCCACGACCGCTGGTTCCTGGACCGCATCTGCACCCACATCCTGGCGGCCGAAGGCGATTCGCAATGGACCTTCTTCGCCGGCAACTACCAGGAATACGAGGAAGACAAGAAGAAGCGCCTGGGCGAGGAAGGCGCCAAGCCGAAGCGCATCCGCTACAAGCCGATCGCGCGCTGATACAGGCAGGCGGCGAGGCAGACGGCGGGACGGGCGGCGCCGTCGCTGGTGCCGCCGTTCAGCGCTTCGTTTCCGCCATCTGCAGGATCAGCAGCGCCAGCCGCCTGCGCAAGGCGGTGCGCCGCGCCCCTTCCGCCAGCCCCGCGATCTCGCTGCGCAGCCGGGCGATCTCCTTGCGCAGGCCGATCTCCGGCGGGCAGAAGCCGGCGTTGCGCAAGATCGTGTTCGCCATGCGCTGCTCGGGCGGCACCAAGGCCTCATCGTCCGGCATGAGCGGCTTTCCCGCTCCCGGCAGGTGGTCGAAGTCGCCGCGGCGCAGGGCATCGGCGATACGCTGCTCGGCGAGCATGTCGTAGATCGACGCCAAGATCAGGGCCCTGCCGCGGCACCGTAGGCGTGGGCCTTCAAGGTGTCGAGATCGACGATCCGCAGCGCGGCTTCGTGGGTCGCCTCCAGCACCACCGGCGGTGCCACACCGGCCTGCCAGGCCTCCTTCCAGCGCAGGGCGCACAGGCACCAGCGATCTCCCGCCTTGAGTCCGGCGAAGCGATACTCGGGTCTCGGCGTGGACAAGTCGTTGCCGACGCTGCGCGAGAAACGGAGAAATTCGTCGGTGACGCGCACGCAGACGACGTGGCGGCCCAGGTCGTCCGCCCCCGTCTCGCAGCAGCCGGTACGGAAGAAGCCCGTCAGCGGGGCGTAGCTGCAGGCGAGCAAGGGCCCGCCCAATACGTTTCTCGAAGTGTTCATGCCTGTTCAGATGCTTCCATGCGGATATTCCGGCAGCAAGCATTCCTTGCTCCGGTACGCGGACAGGATAGGGTTTCCCTTCCGGAATGCGCCTGCCCGATACGCATTTTCGATTAGATTACATTCGCATTTGCGACTGCATGGCGATTGCTGTTATTTTAGCCCTTTTACGAAATCTGTCGGATTCCCTGCTCATGGCGCGCAACACTGACTCCAATCGCGAATTCATCAGTACCGCCCAAGCCGCTCGCCAGCTCGGTCTGTCGCTCGGAGCCGTTCAGCAGATGGTCGAAAGCGGTGCGCTGGCCGGCTGGAAGACGGCCGGCGGCCACCGTCGCATCCGCCAGGACTCGGTCGACGCCCTGCTCGCCCGCAGCCAGCAGGGCAGCGCGCCTGTCCGCCAGCGCAACGAAGGCAGCAAGCTCCGCGTGGTGGTGGTCGAGGACGACAGCCTGCTGCAGACGCTCTACCGCGAAACCTTCGCCAGTTGGCCGATCGAGATCGAGCTGTGCGTGCTCGACCACGGCCTCGATGCCCTGGTCGAACTCGGCCGGCAACCGCCCGACCTGCTGATCGCCGACCTGCGCATGCCGGGTCTGGACGGTTTCGAGATGATTCGCCGCCTGCGCGAGAACCCGGTCGCCAGCGAAACCGCGATCGTCGTCGTCTCCGCGTTGACCGCCGACGAGATCGAGGCCGAAGGCGGCCTGCCCGAAGACGTGACCGTCTATCGCAAGCCCGTCCCCTTCCACCAGTTGCAGGGCTACATGCAGGCCCTGGTCGCCCAGCACAAACGGATACGCTGATTCCTTCGCGTCAGCGGGTTCGCGAATGCGCATTCTGTCCCTGGTCGAGGCGCTGAGCCTGCGCGCGAAGCTGATCGCGATCTTCGTCGCGATCAAGGTCGTGCCGCTGCTGCTGCTCGCACTCTTCGCCTGGGGCGCCACCAGCGATCTGGCCCGGCGCGTCACCTACCGCGTGGTATCGATGTCGGATGCGATGCGCGAAACCCAGCGCATCACCGGCAAGACGGCAATCGACGACGCCATCGAAGCGCTCGACAATCGCTCGCGCGAAGCCATCGAGGAGCTCACCACCGGCATCGCCCACGAAGTCGCGCAATTCCTTTACGACCGGGACCAGGACATTCGCCGGGCAGCCGCCATCGAACCCACGACGGCCCGCTACCGGCGCTTCATCGACAACCACCACCGCCTGCTCGAGGATCACGGCGCCTACCGGCCGAGCGATGACGGCAAGGGCTGGGTCGAAGTCGATCCCCCGGCGCCGGACACCCGGCTGGTGCGGGCGCCCCTGCCGGACAACGCGCACAACCTCCACTATCGCGCGCCCAGCACCGCTGCCAAGGTCCAGCCGCGTCCGCTGTTCCTCGAGATCACCTTCATCGGGCTCGACGGCGTCGAGCAGGTCAAGCAGTTGAGCCCGAGCGGAGCGCGCCTGCTGTCGCCCGAACTGCGCGACATCAGCCGCCCCGAGAACACTTTCGTGCGCGCCGAGCGCTACTGGCCGGCGCTGAAAGCGCTCCAGCCCGGGGAAATCCAC
The DNA here is from genome assembly GCF_048398245.1 of Thauera butanivorans. Classification (NCBI taxonomy): domain Bacteria; kingdom Pseudomonadati; phylum Pseudomonadota; class Betaproteobacteria; order Rhodocyclales; family Zoogloeaceae; genus Thauera; species Thauera butanivorans. Next base: position 1,767,471 of record NZ_CP183038.1, on the reverse strand, counting down.
GTCTCGGACGTGATCGGCGCCCAGGTCCGGACCCAATGGATCGGCCCCTATACGCCCGAGGCCGCGCGCGGGCAGCAACGGCCCTTCACCCCCGAGCAGTCCGGCTACGCCGGCCTGGAAAACCCCGTCGGCAAACGCTTCGAAGGCCTCATCCGCTGGGCGACGCCGGTCGTGCAGCACGGCAGCATCATCGGCTACGTCACGCTCGCGCTCGACCATGCGCATCTGATGGCCTTCACCGACCACGTGCGCCCGACTGCCGCGCGGCGTGCGCCGATCGCGGACCCGGAATCGGGCAACTACGCCTTCATGTGGGATTACCTGGGACGCAACATCTCGCACGCCCGCGACTACTTCATCCACGGCGTCGACCCCGACACCGGCCAGCCGGCCCCGCCGCTGCTGGACACCGAGCTGTACGACGAATGGCAGGCCAGCGGCCTGCCCTGGCACGCATTCACGCTGCGCGTCGAACCCTATCGCGACCAGCGCCTGACGCGCGAGGCCCACCCGGCATCGGTCGCGTCCGGCTGGGTTTCGCTGGACTGCCGCTACCTCAACTTCTCACCGCAGTGCCGCGGCTGGCACGACCTGACCGAATACGGCGGCTCGGGCTCGTTCAGCATCTTCTTCAGCGGCCTGAACAAGCTCACCACAGTGGCGACGATTCCCTACTACACCGGCAATTACGGCAGGACGCCACGCGGCTTCGGCTACGTCACGATCGGCGCCAACGTCGATGAATTCCATCGCGCCGCCACCGAATCCGGGCGCCGCATCGCCGACATGATCGCGCTGGCCGACCGGAAGACCCGCGACGAACGCGACGCGCTGATCGCCGACATCCACCACAACCTGCACCAGACCACCATCGGCATCACGATGTCCACGCTGCTGATGATCGCCGCCGTGATCCTGATCGCGATCTGGATGGCCCACCTGCTGACGCGGCGCATCACCAACGTCATCGGCGGCATCTACCGCTTCCAGCACGGCGACCTCGATCACCGGCTGAAGGTCCGCGGCCAGGACGAGATGGCCCAGTTGAACCACTCCTTCAACCGCATGGCCGATGCCGTGCAGGCATCGATCGTGCACCTCGAGGACGCCCGCCGCACCGCCGAGCAGGCCAACCGCATGAAAAGCGAGTTCCTCGCCAACATGTCGCACGAGCTGCGCACGCCGCTCAACGGCATCATCGGCCTGGCCGAAGTGCTCAGCCTCGAGACCGCCGACGACGAGATGCGCGAGCATGCGGAAACCATCCGCGACAGCGGCCAGCACCTGATGGCAGTGCTCAACGACGTGCTCGACCTGGCCAAGATCGAGGCCAACCGCCTCGTGCTCGACGTGCAGCACGTCGCCATCACCCCTCTGCTGTCGACCATCGCCGCGCTGCACCGCGTCGGCACCAGCGCCAAGGGGGTCGAACTGGTCACCGAACTGCCCGACACCGCCTGTGAGGTCGACGCGGATCCGGTCCGCCTGCGCCAGATCATCGACAATCTGCTCTCCAACGCGGTGAAATTCACCCACGAAGGCCGTATCACGATCCGCGTCCGCGAACAGAATTCGCATATCATGATCACGGTCGCCGACTCGGGCATCGGCATTCCGGCAAACGAGCTGCCGCACATCTTCGAGCCCTTCTACCAGGCGGAGAACTTCCTGACGCGGCGCCATCGCGGCACCGGCCTGGGCCTGTCCCTGGCGCGCCAGATGACGGAAATGATGGGCGGCAGGCTCGACGTCGAATCCACACCGGGCGCCGGCTCGGCGTTTACCGTGACCCTGCCCCGTAAAGCCGCATCGAGCGAGGCACGCAACGCATCATGAATATCTCGACACAGCTTGCTTTCGTCACCGACGACAACGACATCAACCTCAAGGTCGCCAGCGCCCTGCTCAACCGGCTCGGCTGGACGGTCGAAACCTTCGACAGCGCGCCCGCCATGCTGGCACGGCTGGAAGAGGTCCAACCCGCGGCGATACTGCTCGACATCTCGATGCCGAACATGGGCGGCGAAACCGCATGCGCACTGATCCGCGCCCGGCCGGAATGGCAGGGCATCCGCATCATCGCCTACACCGCGCACGCCATGACCGAAGATGCCGAGCGCTTTCTGAGCAGCGGTTTCGATGCCACGCTGATCAAGCCGATCAGCATGGCATCGCTGACGCAGGCGGTCGGCAGCCCGGAGCGGGGCTGAATGCACCCCTCTCCATACACCCACTTCGACCCCCAGGCCCTGCTCGCCGACCTGTTCGGCAATCGCGAGATCGTCCGCACGGTGCTCGGCGCCTTCGGCGACTGGCGCAGCACCGCCGAGGGCGAACTCCGCGCCGCGGCCGACGCCGGCAGCGCGCCGCAGCTCGCGCGCATCACCCATGCGCTGCGCGGCACGCTGGCGCAGATCCACGCCGCTGCGGGGGCGGACATGGCCAGCGCGCTCGAACAGCGCTGCAAGTCCCCGGCGCCCGGTTTCGTGCCCGGGCGGTCCGACATCGACGCACTGCTGCATGAACTCGGCGCCGTCGCCGGAGAAGTCGCCGACTATCTCGAACGCAACTGAGCCGCGGATTCGCCTGCCTCCCGGGACGGCAGCGTCACGCGAAAATCCGGAGGTTCGTCAAAATCTTCTTCCCGATTCCCGTTCGGGCGACTATAATCGCCGGCTTCCCGGACAGGTGGATGAGTGGTTTAAGTCGCACGCCTGGAAAGCGTGTTCAGGGTAATACCCTGACGCGGGTTCGAATCCCGCCCTGTCCGCCAGAATCATCGAAAAGGCCCTGCTCCCTCCTGGGGTCTTTTTTGCATCGGCCCCGTATGCCTTTCAGCCTGAGCAAGCACTCCCTCCCGGAACTGGAGACGCTGCTTGCCGAGATCAAGCAGGAAATTGCAGTGCGCGAAAGCGCGGCCCAGACGCCCGCCATACCGCCTGCAGTCGAAGCCGTGACCGAGGCAGCCCCCTCCCCGACGGATGAAACGCCTCCGCAGCCGGAACAGGCCGTGGTGAGCGGAAGCACGCCCGTGATCCGCTACGTGCATCCGGCCAGCCGCACGCTGACCTGGAGCGGCGAAGGCCCGACGCCCGACTGGGTCAGCGCCTACCTGGCGCACGGCGGCTCCTGGAGCGCGATGGAAAACGCCGCGGAAAAGCTCGCCGCCAGCCACCGGCCGGTGAGATCGCTGTTCCCGACGCGCAGCCAGTGACGTAGATGGAGCGACACGCGCGGACCCGCTTGCGGAGCCGTCGTATCATTGCACAGTCGCCCTCCACGGTTTCTCCATCGACTGCGCACATGGCCGTTCCGACTTCCCCCCCGGCAGCGCCTGCAAGCCGCACATCGCCATTGCAGGCTCTGGTGCCGCTTCTGCTGCTGTTCGGCCTGATGCTGCCGGTCACCGGCATGGTGCCGGTGCTGTCCTCGTTCACCGCCCAGCGCTTCGACGGCCTGGGGCAGTTCGGCAGCCATTTCTTCATGTCGATCAACATGATCGGCGCCCTCGTCGGCGCCCCGGTCGCCGGCCTGCTGTCCGACCGGCTGGGCAAGCGCAAGAAGCTGGCGGTAACCGCACTGATCCTGAACGGGCTCACGCTGCTCGGCATCGCCCTCGCCTATCGCCAGTTCGACAGCTACGCCCTGCTGCTCGGCCTCCGCCTGCTCGAAGGTTTCGCTCACATGTCGGCGCTGTCGCTGCTGATGGCGCTGGGTTCGGACCAGGTCGGGCGCGGCGGGCTGGGTCGCCGCATGGGCGCGATCGGCGCCTCGATCAGCCTGGGCGTGGCCACCGGTGCGCCGCTCGGCGGCGTGGTCGGCGGCATCGACCCGCTATGGGTGCCGCTGGGCGGCGGGCTGCTGTCGCTGGCGTTGGCGGTGGTCGGCGCCATCGGCCTGCGCGACGCCACGACGGCGCGGCCGCGCATGGCGATCGGCGAAATCCTCGACACGCTGCGCACCCGCCGCGCGCTCGCGGTACCGCTCGCCTTCTCCTTCGCCGACCGGCTGACCGTGGGTTTCATCGTCTCCACGCTGTCGCTCTACTTCGGCCTCACGCTAGGCTTCGATGCCCGCGCCATCGGCATGGCGATGGCCGCTTTCCTGGTTCCCTTCTCGCTGCTGACCTGGCCTGCCGGCCACCTGTCGCGGCGCTGGGACCCGTTCTCGATGATGGTCGCCGGCAGCATCCTGTATGGCGTGTTCCTCGGCGCGCTGGCTTTCGTGCCCGCGGCCTGGATCATCGGCACCATGGCCGCCGGCGGCGTGATCGCGGCGCTGATGTACGCCCCCTCGCTGGTGCTGGCCGCGCACTACGGCGGCGAAGACTGCCGTGCCAGCGCGCTGGCTGCGTTCAACATGGCCGGTTCGCTCGGTTTTGCCGCCGGGCCGCTGATCAGCAGTCTGCTGCTGGCCTTCTACAGCAGCTTCAGCGCCAGCCCGCATGCACCGGTGTTCGTCAGCATCGGCGCCATCGAGGTCGCGCTGGCGCTCGGCGTCTACGCCCTCCATCGCCGCGACACGCTCGGCACCCGCTCGTCCCTGGAGCTTCGATGAAGTTTTCCCACCTCTGGCAGCCGCGCAATCCGGCGTTCTGGATGATGCTGGTGCTCAATGTGCTGTCGTCGGTCCTGGCCTGGGTGCTGCGCAGCTATCCGCTGGTGCCGCTGGCGATGGCCGTGGTCGCGGGTTTCGCACTGATGAATGCCTGGCTCGGCCTGCGCCTGGCCATCGGCCTGATGCGCGAAGACAGCCCGCCGGGCGATCAGACGTCCGGCGTCAGATAGATCCGCTCGACGTCCAGCGGCGAGCGCGCCTTGCCCGCGGGCGCCACCGGAAGCGGGCGCGCCTCGGCTTCGCCGACAGGCAGCGGCGCCGCGGCCTCCATGCCCCAGTGCAGGACCTCGATGCGGCCGTCGTAGTGCTCGACGACGGCGCTGCAGGTATCGACCCAATCGCCGCAGTTCAGGTAGCGCACCTTGCCGATACGGCGGTCCGACGCCGAATGGATGTGGCCGCAGATCACCCCGTCCACACCGCGCTGCTGCGCGGCATGCGCCACCGCGTCCTCGAAGTCGAAGATGAAGCTGACCGCGCGCTTGATCTTCTGCTTGGCATAGCCCGCCAGCGACCAGTAGCCGGGAACGTGCAGGAAGCGGCGCACGCGCGACAGCACGATGTTCAGCCGCACGAGCGTGTTGTAGGCCACGTCGCCCAGCACCGCGACCCAGCGGTGATGGCGCGTGACCTGGTCGTATTCATCGCCGTGGATCAGCCAGTAGCGCCGGCCGTCGATGGTCTCGTGGACCCATTCGCGTTCGATGCGGATGTTGCCGAAGGCGGCGCCGACATATTCGCGCAGAGTCTCGTCGTGGTTGCCGGGAATGAAGAACACCTTGCCGCCCTGGCGCGCGCGGCGCAGCACCTTCTGCACCACGGTGTTGTGCGCCGGCGCCCACTGCACGCTGCGGCTCATCGCCCAGAAGTCGATGATGTCGCCGAGCAGGTAGAGGTACTCCGACTCGTACTCCTTCAGGAAGGCATGCAGGCGCTCGGCCTGGCTTGCCCGGGTGCCGAGGTGGACATCGGAAATGAAGATCGTGCGAACGGCCGGCATCAGCTTTCCCCTCCCTGTGTGCGTAACGAAACTCGATCTTCATGGGCAAGGGCCGTGCCCCGCCAGGCGCGCAGGAGGGCTTCGGCGAAATGCTCGCAGACCCGCTCCCAGTCGATGCCTTCCGCGGTGCGCCGCGCCTCGCGGCCGATGTCGGCACGCAGCCCGTCCGCACAGGCCAGCTGGACGGCGCGCTGGATGAAGCCTTCCTCGTCGCCGCGGCACACGATCGCGCCGTTGTGCAGGTCGCGGATCACCTCGGCGGCGGCGGCATAGTCGTAGGCCACGGTGCACAGCCCGCTCGCCATGCCTTCGAGCGTGACGTTGCCGAAGGTCTCGGTCAGGCTGGGAAACAGGAACAGATCGGCCGATGCGTAATGGGCTGCCAGATCCTCGCCATGCCGCATGCCGGCAAGCACGGCATGCGGACATTCGCGGGCGATGGCGTCGCGCATCGGCCCGTCACCGACGATGACCATCCGCGCGTCCGGGCGATGCTCACGGATGGCAGCGAAGGCGCGCAGGGTGAGCCCGAGGTTCTTCTCCGGCGCCAGCCGTCCGACGCTGACGACCGCGATCCCGCCCGGCGCCACCTCCCACTGCCGGCGCAGCGCCTCGCTGCGGCGTGCAGGGGAATACTGCACCGTATCCACCCCGCGCGAGACCACCTCGACCCGCTCGTAGCCCTGGGCGGCCAGCGATCCCGCCAGTTCGGAGGTCGGCACGAAGGTGGCGGCCGTGCGGTTGTGGAAGCGGCGCAGGTAGGCGGCGACCGGCTGGCTCAGCCAACCCACGCCGTAGTGCGTGCTGTAGTGCTCGAAACGGGTATGGAAGTCCGACGTGACCGGCAGGTGCAGCTTGCGCGCGGCCGATACCGCGGTCCAGCCGAGCGGCCCCTCGGTCGCCACATGGACCAGGTCGGGCCGCTGCCGCGTCCATGTGCGCACCAGGCTGGACCTGGCCGGCAGGCCGAACTTCAATCCGTCGTAGCGCGGCAGCTTGATCCCGCGCGACAACACCTCCTCCAGCGCGCCGCCATGGCTGGCGACATCCCCGGTGGCCTGCTTCGGGCGGATGAGCTGGATGCTGTGCCCCCGCCGGATCAGGCCGTCGACCATGCGCTTGAGCGTCATCGCCACGCCGTTGACTTCCGGCGGCCAGGTCTCGGTCACCAGCGCGATACGCAGGCGGGAATCACGGCAGAGCTCTTCGGTCGTGAAGTCGATCGCTTTCATGCGCCGCAGCATAGGCGGCGAAAGAGACGACTACGTTACGTCCTCATGTACGGGGCATGACAAGGCGGCCGCGCCACGATCCGCTTCGCTTCAGCGGACGGTGCCTCGCAGCGCCGCCAGCACCGCCGCATCGCGGGCATAGATGTCGGGCCGGAACTGCATTCGCCCGTCGTCGTCCAGACCCGCGGTGGCGTAGTGCAGCAACACCGGAAGCTTGCGCCTCACCGTCACCGTGCGCGTCTTGCCGGTGGCCAGTGCCTCCTCCAGCGCCTCCGGACTCCAGCGCCGGGCATCGTCCAGCAGCAGGGTCGCCAGTTCGAGCGGCTTCTCGACCCGTACGCAGCCCGAGCTGAGCGCACGCGTATCGCGCCTGAACAGCGAACGCGCATTGGTGTCGTGCAGATAGATCAGATAGGGATTGGCAAGCGCGAATTTGATGCGGCCGAGCGAACCGTCCGCGCCCGGGTTCTGCTCCACCAGATATGGAAAGCCGTGCCTGCGCGCGGCCTCCCAGTCGATCTGCTGCGCATCGATCTCCCCCCCGGCGTGGTCCACCACCCGCATGCGGTGCTTGGCGAGATAGTCCGGATCGCGGATCACGCCGGGGATCAGGTCTTCGCGCAGGATCGTCGGCGGCACCACCCACTTCGGGTTCAGCACCAGATACTGCACGCTGTCGAGCAGTGCAGGCGTCTCGCGCGCGGGCTTGCCGATGATCACCCGCGACGACCAGGCAAGCTGTCCGCCGCGCTGGAGACGGGCCTGGTAGCCGGTCAGGTCCACCAGCAGATGGTCGCCCTGCATGTCCTGCGCCACCCAGCGCAGCCGTTCGAGATTGACGCGGATCTGCGCCACGCGCTGCGCCGGCCCCAGGTTCAGCGCCGCCACCGTCTGACGGCCGATCGCCGCATCCGGCGCCAGGCCGGCGCGCTGCTGGAAGCGCTTCACCGCCTCGGCCAGCGCCGGATCGAACAGCGCGGCGTCCGCACTCCAGGCCAGTTCGGTCTCGCCTTCGGCCACCAGGCGCATGCGTACTTCGACCACGCGCGCACCACGTTCGCCCGGGCGCAGCGTCGGCCCTGCCGACACTTTCGGCCAGTCGTTCGTTTCCGCCACGATGCCGCGGTATTGCTTCAAGGCAAGCTGCAGTTGCCGGTACAGCTCGAGGTCGGGCGCCTGCGCCAGCACCGCCGCCGCCAGCCCGGAGCGCTCGGCGCCCTCTGCCCTCCCGCTTCCCGGCGTACCGTCGTCTCCCGGCATGCCGAGCAACTGCGCAAGCCGTTCAGCCTGCTCCCTGGGCGGTGCCGGCCGGGAGAAATTCCAGTCCCGATACAGGCTGCGCGGATCGACCTTGCCGTGGCGCAACTGCTGCACCAGACGCGCGAGCGTGTCGGTGAACAGCAGCTCGCGCTCCACCACGCCGTCGGGCGGCAGTTCCTGCTGCGGCCACAGCGCTTCGGTGCGCAGCCTGTCCTGAGCAAAATCCTCCGGATCGAGGCCGTGCTCGTCGAGCGCCTCCACCGCCTCGACCAGCCCCTGCAGCAATTCCGGCCGTGTCCATGCGGGCAGGAAGCCACGCTGGCGGTAGAACAGCAAGGTGACGTCGTCGGCCGCGCGCATCGACAGCGCCAGGCGGCTTTCGATCAGGCCCGGCAGGTCTACGGTCTCGGGCACCATTTCGCCGTCGGCGCTGCCCTCCACCACCGTTTCGTCCACCGGCCCCGTACCAAGCGCCAGCGCCGGCTCCGGACAGGCGATAGCCAACACCAATGCCGTGCCGGTCGAGGCGAATGATTTGCGCCAATCGATCAGGAGTTCAGGTAGCATGCCGCCTTCGAGTCTGTCTGTGTCGGTAGAAGAATATCCATGGTCTCGACTTCCCGCCATCGAGCGTGCACGCACCGCCGCCTGTTCCTGAAAGGGCTTTCCACGCTGCCGCTGGCCTTGCCCTTCGCATCCGCCCATGCCGCCACGGACCGCCATCTGGCCTTCCGCCACACGCACACCGACGAACGGCTCGACACCCTGTACCGCAACCGCAATGGCTACGTCGAACCCGCGCTGCGGAACCTGAACCGGCTGTTCCGCGATTTCCGCACCGGCGAAATCGCCCGCATCGACCCCCGACTCTACGACATCCTCCACGCGCTGAGCGTGACCTGCGGCGGGGGTACCTTCGAAATCATCTCGGGCTACCGCTCGCCCAAGACCAACAAGATGCTGCGCCGCACCGGCGGCGGCGGGGTCGCCAAGCGCAGCCTGCACATGGACGGCAAGGCCGTCGACGTCCGCCTGGTCGGCTGCGACACCGCACGCCTGCGCGACGCGGCCCTGGCGCTGGGCGCAGGCGGCGTGGGCTATTACCCGGATTCGGACTTCGTCCATATCGACACCGGGCCGGTGCGCAGCTGGGGGCCGAAAACCGCCTGACTCCGTAGCCGGGCCCGCGAGCCCCGAACGGACAGGCAAGGGTCCGGCCCGGAGTTCCAACACTCCCGGGCATTCAACCCAGCAGCACCAGCCCCCACACCGCCGCGACGTTGATCAGGGCGATCATGACCGCCGCGCTGCCGACGTCCTTGGCGCGCTTGGACAGCGGATGATGCTCCAGTGAAATCCGGTCGACCGCGGCCTCGACGGCGGAGTTCATCAGTTCCACGATCAGCACCAGCAACACGCTGCCGATCATCAGCGCACGCTCGACCGCGCTTTCCCCCAGCCACAGCGCCAGCGGAATCAGCAGCAGCGTCAGCAGCGCCTCCTGGCGAAAGGCATCCTCGTGGCGCCAGGCTGCACCCAGCCCATCCAGTGAATAGTGAAAGGCGTTCCAGACCCTGCGCAGGCCGGTCTTGCCTTTGAACGAGCTTTCCATCGATCGCTTCCGGATTGAAGTGGTGGTTTGAAGAGCGCGCGATGATTACACAAAAGGCGCAGGAAAGGCGGTCATGCAGGGTCGAGGCGCAACACCCGCCCATCGCTTTCGTCCAGCAGCCACAGATGTCCGTCCGGCCCCTGGCGCACGTCGCGGATGCGCCTGCCGATGTCCAGGCGCTCCTCGTGCACCACCTTGCCGTCCTCCAGCACCAGACGCGCCAGCAACTGGAACTTCAGCGCGCCGACGAACACGTTGCCTTTCCACTGCGGAAACACGTCGCCGGTGTAGAAAGCCATGCCCGAGGGCGCGATCGACGGCGTCCATTGCTTGATCGGCGGCTCGACGTCGGCACGTTCCGTGCCTTCGCCGATACGGGTGCCGACCACGTATTCGCGGCCGAAGGTGATCACCGGCCAGCCGTAGTTGCGCCCCGGCAGCACCCGGTTCAGTTCGTCGCCGCCCTGCGGGCCGTGCTCATGCGCCCACAGCTCGCCGCTCAGCGGGTGGAGCGCCGCGCCCTGTACGTTGCGATGGCCCCAGGACCAGATCTCGGGCTGCGCCTTCGGCGCGCCTTCCGCCTGCGCGAATGGATTGTCGCCGGGCACGCCGCCATCCGGGTCGATGCGCACGATCTTGCCCAGATGGCTTTCCAGCACCTGTGCGCGATCACGCGAGTGGAAGCGGTCGCCGAGCGTGACGAACAGCCGGCCTTCGCGGTCGAACACCAGCCGCGAACCCCAGTGGTGATTGCCCGAAGGGTCTTCGTTCTGGGCAAAGATCACTTTCACGTCGTCCAGCTTCAGCGCCTCGGCATCCAGCCGCGCCCGCGCGACGGCGGTGCGCGCACCACGGGCCGTCGGCTGCGCGAACGAAAACACGATCGTCCGGTCTGTTGCAAAATCCGGGCTCAGCGCCACGTCCAGCAGGCCGCCCTGTCCACGCGCATGCACTTCGGGCACGCCCGCCAGCGGCGCCGAAACCGTACCATCCGTGCCCACCAGCCGCATGCGGCCGGGCCGCTCGGTCAGCAGCAGGCGGCCGTCGGGCAGGAAGGCCATGGACCACGGCGTGTCCAGGCCGCGCGCCACCTCGACCAGCTTCACCTGGCCGGACTCGGTGCGCAGCACGGCATCGGCCGCAAACCCCGGCCCGCAGACGAACACGCCGGCAGCAAGCGCCGTTGCCGACACCAGACCGCTGAATCTCTGCATTTTCCTCATTCCTTCAGCCTCCCTCATTCGATACCGGCCCACGCCATTCCATCCGACTGCCCATGACTTCATCCGTTCGCACGATCTTCCGCCTCGCCTTCGCCGCCGCACTCATCGCCGTGTTCTATCTCGCCCTGATGCCGGCACCCGACATCGTGCAGATCGTCTCCTGGCAGGACAAGATCGAACATGCGGCCTTGTTCGCCATACTCGCACTGCTGGCGGTGGCGGGCTGGCCGGACCAGCCGCTGCGCATCGCCATCGGCCTGCTGCTCTACGGCGCGGCGATGGAGATCGCCCAGGGCCAGACCGGCTACCGGACCGCCGATCCGTGGGACTGGGTCGCCGACGCCATCGGCCTGATCGTGCTGATCCCGGCCGTGCTGTCCAGGCGCCGCGCCGCCGGGCAGGCCTGAATGCATTCCGCAACGGCCAGCCGCTCGTCAGCACACCAGCCTGTTGCTATCATCGCGGCCTTTCCAATCAAGCGTTTGCGTGCCGAACGCCGACGAAGCGCACCATGAGCTCTCGCCTCACTCCCGCCCGCCACACCCTCGAACTCCTCGCCCCGGCCAAGACCGCCGATTTCGGCATCGAGGCCATCAACCACGGCGCGGATGCGGTGTACATCGGCGGCCCGGCCTTCGGCGCCCGCTCGGCAGCCGACAACAGCGTCGAGGACATCGCCCGCCTGGCGGCACATGCGCATCGCTACCATGCCGAAGTCTTCGTCGCCACCAACACCATCCTGTTCGACCACGAACTGGAGCCGGCACGCAAGCTGATCCGGCAGCTCTACGACGCCGGCGTGGACGCGCTGATCGTGCAGGACATGGGCCTGCTCGAACTCGACCTGCCGCCGATCCAGCTCCACGCCAGCACCCAGACCGACATCCGCGACGCCAGCAAGGCGCGCTTCCTGCAGGACGTCGGCTTCTCGCAGATCGTGCTGGCGCGCGAACTGTCGCTGGCCGAGGTGCGCAGGATCGCCGACGCCACCTCCTGCCAGCTCGAATACTTCGTGCATGGCGCGCTGTGCGTGGCCTTCTCCGGCCAGTGCTACATCAGCCACGCCCACACCGGCCGCAGCGCCAATCGCGGCGAATGCTCGCAGGCCTGTAGATTGCCCTACGACCTCAAGGACAAGGACGGCAACACCATCGCCAGCCAGCGCCACATGCTGTCGATGAAGGACAACAACCAGAGCGCCAACCTGCGCGCGCTGGCGGCGGCCGGCATCAGCTCGTTCAAGATCGAGGGCCGCTACAAGGACCTGTCCTACGTCAAGAACATCACCGCCCACTACCGCACGCTGCTCGACGAGATCATCGAGCATCCCGAGGCCGACGGCCCGGCCTACCGGCGCGCATCCAGCGGCCGCACCACCTTCCTGTTCACGCCGCAGGCCGACAAGACCTTCAACCGCGGCTACACCGACTACTTCGCCAACGAGCGCCGGCACGGCATCGAGGCCTTCGAGTCGCCCAAGTTCGTCGGCGAGCCGATCGGCCGGGTGACGAAGATCGACACCAAGGGCCGCAGGTTCTTCGACGTCGAACGCAGCGCGCCCATCCACAACGCCGACGGCCTCACCTGGTACGGCCCGAAGGGCGAACTCGCCGGCCTGCGGGTCAACCGCGCCGAGACCGATGGCGGCGGCGAAGGCATCGACCGCATCTTCCCGGCCGACGCGCTGCCGCCCGAGCTGGTACCCGGCACTTCGGTGTTCCGCAACCACGACCACGAATTCGAACGCGCGCTGGAGAAGAAATCCGCCGAGCGCCGCATCCGCCTCGATGCGCATTTTGCCGCCATCGAGGACGGCTTCGCGTTGACGCTCACCGACGAGGACGGCATCGGCGCCACCGCCACGCTCGCCGCCGCCTTCGAGCCGGCGCAGAATGCCGAGCGCGCCCAAACGACGCTGCGCGAGCACATCGGCAAGCTCGGCAACACCTTGTTCGTGCTCGACACACTGACGCTCGACCTGCCGGCGCTGCCCTTCCTGCCCGCCGGCCAGCTCAACGCGCTGCGCCGCGATGCCGTCGAGCGGCTGGAAGCCGCCCGCCTCGCCGCCCATCCGCGCCCACCGCGCGCCGCGCCGGTCGAACCGCCGGTGGCCTATCCGCAGGACGCGCTGAGCTATCTCGCCAACGTGCTCAACGACAGGGCGCGCGCCTTCTACGCCCGCCACGGCGTCAAGCTCATCGACGCCGCGTTCGAGGAGAACCAGCGCACCGACGAAGTCTCGCTGATGATCACCAAGCACTGCCTGCGCTACAGCTTCAACCTGTGCCCGAAGGAAGTGAAAGGCATCCGCCCCGAGCCGATGCAACTGGTCAATGGCAACGAGACGCTGACGCTGCGCTTCGACTGCAAGCGCTGCGAAATGCACGTCGTCGGTGCGATGAAGCCGCACATCGCAAAAATGCGCGACACCGTGGTGGCGCAGAAGGTCAGCTTCTTCCCGAACAAGCCCGCGGCCGAGAAGAAGCACCTCCACTCGCCCCACCATTGAGTCCGCCTTCGAATACTTTGCGCCGCTGGCAGAAGCAGTGAATGGCCCGGGCCGTCCTATCCTGCCTATACTGCACCCAAGCATTACGCCACCGAGCCGCCGATGTCCGCCCTGCTTCCGCTCGACACCCTTCCTGGCCGTCTCGGCCAGGCCGACGGCACGCTCGTCGTCATCGCGCTGTGCGCGGAGTGGTGCGGCACCTGCCGCGAATTCCGGCCAGTAATGGAGCACATCGCCGCAGCCCATCCCGAGATCCTGACGGCGTGGGCGGACATCGAGGACGATGCCGGCATCGTCGGCGACATCGACCTCGACAGCTTTCCCACGCTGGCCATCTTCAGGCACGGCGAAGCCCTGCATTTCGGCCCCTCGCTGCCGCTGGAAGCGGTGCTCGCCCGCCTGGTCGAAAGCATCGCGCTCGACGGCAGGCCGCAACGGGTTCCAGCCGAAGTCGCCGCGCTGGGACGCTGGCTGGCGGGCTGACACCCACTCCCCCAGGCTCGTGGGACGGGTCGGGCCGCACAGGTGGAGCGTGGGCGAAACCCGTCAAACGACGGCCCGCCGTTCAAGGGCCGTGCCGGTCGGCCCTCAGTGTCCCAGGAAGCGCCGCAGCCGTCCCATTTCGCCCTGCACCGTCGGCAGCGTCGCGCGCAGCACCGCGGATTCGTCGCCCAGCGTCCGGTCGTCCGCGCCGCTGACCTGTATCGCGGTGAAGCTGGTGCTGCCGAATGGCAGCACCAGCTTGTAATCCTCGCCCAGGAAGGCCAGGCGGTCCCAGTCGCCGGCCAGCAGCACGCGATTCGGCTGCGGGTCGAACAGGCTGTGGCCGATGGCGTAGTCGGACGGCGGATTGGTGACGCCGAGCAGCGGCAGGATCGTCGGCAGCAGGTCGGCATGGCTGGTGCGGGCATCGATGCGCCGAGGCTCCCGGCCCGGCACCCACAGCAGCAGCGGCACGCGCACCTGCTCATCGACGAAGGTGGAGTTGTGCCCCCAGCGGCCCTTTTCCATGAACTCCTCGCCGTGGTCGCCGGTGATGACCACCAGCGTGTTCTCGAGCAGGCCGCGGCGTTCGAGGTGGGCCATCAGCTTGCCGAGCTGGCTGTCGAGATGGTGAACCGCGTTGATGTAGCGCTTGTGGATGCCACCGATCTTGTCCCGCAGTTCCATGTCGGCATAGCTGAAATCTTCGAGATAGCCCGGCTCGATCACCGACTCGGGCGGGAAGTTGTAGTTGGCGTGCGGCGACTCGAAGAACAGGAAGGTCATGAACGGCCGCGAGGGATCGCGCTGGTCGACGAACTCGATCAGGCGGTCGACGTTGCGGCGGTCGCGCATCCAGGTTTCGCCTTCCGAATCCTCCACCATCTGCTCGCGCGGCACGTCCACGAACACGGTCTTGTCGAACTCCGGGTAGGTGAAGCGCGCGCTGGTGAACAGCTTGATCTGGTAGTCCTGGCTCTGCAGCGCCTGGATCAGCGGGCTGCCGATGCGCGCATCCAGCACCGGGAACCACAGGTTCGCCGGCAGGCTGTAGAACTGGCTGAAAACGCCGATGCGGGTGCCGTTGCCGCCGGAGAAATGGTGGGTGAAGTGCTGCGCCCGCCCGGCCAGCGCATGGGTCTGCGGCATCACGCGCGGATCGAGCGTGTCCGCCCGCCACGACTCGGCGACCAGCCAGACGACGTTCAGCGGCTTGGCCGGCGGTTCGATGCGCAGCCGCGCCTGCGGATAGCGCAGGCTGCCGTCGAGTTTGGCGGTCGCCAGCTTGAGCCGCTGCGGACGCTCCCAGCCGAACTGCTTCTCGAACAGGCCGCGCATCGTCAGCGGCTGGTAGAAAGGCACGCGCTGGGCGTTTTCCAGCACCGGCGTGTAGCCGTAGAAATGGCTCACCGCATAGCCCAGGCGCTCACCGACGGTGACGACGAGGAACAGCGGCAGCACCCATGCCAGCCGCGGCGCCGGCACGGAACCCCGCGCCAGCATGCGCGCGGCGAGGAAGACCAGGATCTGCAGGACGAGGAAGCCGGCGGCGAGCAGCGCGAAATCACGCTCGGTCGAAGCCGACGAACCCAGTGCGGCGATGCCCCCCGGCGTGGTCAGGATGTTCCAGACGAAGCCGTTGAGGTGGAAGCCGTACAGCGTCCACAGCATGTGATCGCCGAACAGCGCGATCTGCACGACGCCGGCCAGCGCCACCGCCAGCACCGCCGCCAGCCGGGGGGCGAAACGACCCGCGACATGGACGATGAGCCATACCGGCGCCACGAACAGCAAGGCGTAGCTGCCGACCAGCGCAAGCTGATGGAGCAGCAGCCCGGACGGTGCGGCGAAATCGAAGAAGCGGCCCAGGTGCAGGGCAAGGACGATCCAGGTGAGGAACCAGTACAGGGCGCGCTGGCGGCGGTCGGAGACGAACACGATGGGCTCTTTCCTCAGGGCGAAAGCATGGACGGAAAAACAGGCGCGTCAGATTACCCGAGCGGATGTCGGGAAAACGTAAAAAATCTCATCCGTCAGCGCAGCCTGAGCTGCACGCCCGCCGGTAGCGGCACGGCCGTGACGTTGTTCTGCGGGCTGCCGTCGATGAGCCGGTCGCTATACACGAGGTAGACCAGCGTGTTGCGCCTGGCGTCGGCGATGCGCACGATCCGCACCTTCTTGAACAGGATCGACGAACGCTCGGAGAACACTTCCTCCTGCGGCTTGAGCGCCTCGGTCAGGCTGATCTCGCCGACCTGGCGGCAGGCCACCGAAGCGTCGGCGGTATCCTCCGCCAGCCCCAGCGAACCCTTGATGCCGCCGGTGCGGGCACGCGACACGTAGCACGACACCCCTTTCACCTTCGGATCGTCGAACGCCTCGACGACGATCTGGTGATTGCGGCCGATGAGCTTGAACGCCGTATCCACGGCGCCGACGGTTTCGGCCTGCACGCAGAACGGCAGCAGCGATGCGGCGCCAATGGCGCCAAGGATGATCCTCTTCAATTTCTTCGACTCCCGCTGAAAGTGGCCGCAAGTATCGCACCGCGCGGCGCAAATTACCCTGCGTCAAGGCGCATGCGCCCGCAGCGGCGGAAGATCGCGGTCATCCACGCCCCGAGCCGTCAGCGCCACTGCCATGTCATACGCCGCCACCGTCCTGCCGCACGCCCCGCCCGCCGAAGGCCGCATCCCCGGCAGCAAGGCGATGTGGGTGGGCATCTTCTGCGAAGTCACCGAGTTCGCGCTGATGTTCGCGGTGTATTTCATCGCCCGCGCCCATTACCCGGACGTGTTCCGCGCCGGCCCCGAGCAGCTTTCGCTGCTGGCCGGCACGGGCTACACGCTGATGCTGCTGACCAGCGGCTGGTGCGTGGCCCGCGCGGTGCACGCCATGCGCGCCAACCGCCAAGGCGCCTGCCTGCGCTGGCTGATCGGCGCCTTCGTGTTCGGCCTCGGCTATCCGGTGATCAAGCTGTTCGAAGTGCGCTGGAACCTCGCCCACGGCCTCAACGGCGAAGCGGGCATGTTCATCGTCACCTACTATTACCTGACCTTCAACCACCTGATCCACGTCTTCTGGGGCCTGCTCGGCATGATCTGGGTGATGCTGCGCACCGCGACCGGCACCTATTCCGCCGAAGAATACTCCGGCCTCGAATCCTTCGCGGTGTATTGGCACACCACCGACATCATCTGGCTGATGATCTTCCCGCTGTTCTACGTGCTGCGATGAAAACGGAGAACGCGACATGAGCGAAATCCGCAAACTCGACCTGGCCTGGTTCGGCCTCGTGCTGCTCAGCGTGGGCGGCGCCCTGCTGGGCGGCGGCGAGGACCACGGCTTCGGCGTCACCGTGGCGGTCGCGCTGGTGATGGGGCTCAAGGTCCGCATCGTCTGCGGCTACTACCTCGAGCTGCCCACCGCCACGCGGCGCATCCGCCGTGCGATGTACACCTTCTGCTACGGCATGCCGATCGTGGTCATCCTGACCAGCGCCTTCGGCGACATCCTCGCGACGGTGACCGGCGCCTTGATCTGAGGCCGTCAGGACAATCGATGATCTCTCTCTCGCCCCGGGAAGCCTTCCGCCCCCCGGCGCTCACCAGTGCGGCGGGATCTCGTCTTCCGGCCGGCCGGGTGCGCCGGGCTGGATGGTCTTGAGCTGCTGGGCGAGGTGGCGCACCTGCTCGCGCAGCAGGTCCAGCTCCTGCTGCTGCCGCCACACCGTGCGGTTCAGTTCGTCGAGCTGGTCCTCGGCCGACATCATCTTGGTTTCGAGCGATTCGAGGCGGTCTTGCATGGGCTGTCCGGGTCCGGGATGAAAGGCAACGGGCGGTGATTCTAGCCGGGGGCGCCTAGCCGGCCATCGCCCGGCCATGCTGCGCCAGCGCCCAGGCGACGTGTTCGCGCACCAGCGCCGACGGATGGTCGGCACGGGACTGCAGCGCAGCCAGCACCTCCGCCGTGGTCGGCGCGTTGCCCAGCGCCACGGCGATGTTGCGCAGCCAGCGCTCGTGGCCGATGCGGTGGATGGGGCTGCCGGCGGTGCGCTCGGCGAAATCCGCCTCGCTCCAGGCGAACAGCTCGACCAGGCCGGCGCTGTCGAGCCCGTGGCGCGGCGCGAAATCCGGTTCCTTCGTCATCTTGGCGAAGCGGTTCCACGGGCACACCAGCTGGCAATCGTCGCAGCCGTAGATGCGGTTGCCGAGCATGGTCCGCATCTCCTCCGGAATCGCGCTTTTCAGCTCGATCGTCAGGTAGGAGATGCAGCGGCGCGCATCGACGCGGTAGGGCGCGACGATGGCGCCGGTCGGACAGGCGTCGATACAGGCGGTGCAGCGGCCGCAGCGTGGCTGCACCG
Source organism: Thauera butanivorans (assembly GCF_048398245.1). NCBI lineage: Bacteria > Pseudomonadati > Pseudomonadota > Betaproteobacteria > Rhodocyclales > Zoogloeaceae > Thauera > Thauera butanivorans. Next base: position 1,749,169 of record NZ_CP183038.1, on the reverse strand, counting down.
GCTCATCGACCGGCAGCGGCAGGTCGGTGAAGATTTCGCCGAGGAAGAACCACGAGCCCGCGCCGCGATCCAGCAGCAAGGTGTGCTTGCCGCGCCAGCCCAGGCCGTTGCGGCTGGCCAGCTCGACTTCCAGCACCGGCGCGGAGTCGGTGAACACCCGGTAGGTGTGCGGCACTTCGGCGGTGATGCGCTCGGCCAGCTTCTGCAGCCGGCTGCGCAGCACCTTGTGGTAGTCGCGTCCCAGCGCATAGCGCGACACGTAGGCGCGGGTGCCGTCGGCCAGCGCGGCCCGCGCTTCGGCCGCACCGGGCCAGTAGTCGAGCCGCAGGCTGATCACGCGCAAGGTGCCCGGCTGCAGTTCGGCCGGCCGGGCGCGCTTCATGCCGTGGCGCAACATATAATCCATCTCGCCGTGGAAACCGGCTTCCAGCCAGGCGGCGAGCCCGGGCTCGGCGCTGCCCAGGTCCACGCCGGCAACACCGACGGCGCCAAAGCCCAGCTCCGCCGCCCACTGGCGGATGCGTGCCAGCATGGCAGCGCCGTCCAGCGTGGCAGCCGGTCCGTCGTCCTGTCCCACGTCCAAGCCTGAATCCAGGTCTTTCACCGCCATCGATACCATCGACAAGAGGATTCCATGATCGAGTTGCTCAACGCCGCCGATGATAACGGCGCCTGCCTGCGCGCGCACTTGCCGGCCGAAGCGGATACCGAAGCCCTCGGCGCCGCGCTGGCCCAGGTACTGCGCCCGAGGCTGAAGATCTGGCTGCAAGGCAACCTCGGCATGGGCAAGACCACGCTCACTCGGGGGCTGCTCCGTGCGCTCGGTCACGAAGGCAAGGTGAAAAGTCCGACCTACACCTTGATTGAACCTTACGTAGTTTCTAGATTAGACTTATATCACTTTGATTTTTATCGCTTCAATTCGCCCGAAGAATACTTGGACGCAGGGCTGGACGAATACTTCGCCGATCAGGGCGTGTGCATCGTGGAATGGCCGGACAAGGCCCTTCCACATTTGCCGCTTCCCGACGTCGAAATCCGGCTCGGCGCGCGGGATTCAGGGCGATTTGTGGAGATCGACGGAAGGACGGATGCGGGGCGAACATGCGTGATCGAACTGGTGAGAGCATTACGGGGCGCGAACCCGGCGCCCGAACCGGATTGAATTCCGAGACTGGCAGCTCCGGCGGGGCCGGCCGCAGCGGCACCGACCGCCGCAGCCTGCTGAAATTTGCCGGCGCCACGCTGGCGCTGCTGGTCAGCCCGGTGGGCTTCGCCGCGCCCGCCAGCCTGCTCGCGGTGCGCGTCTGGCCCTCGCCGGAATACACCCGCATCACGCTCGAAGGCGCGAGCAGCCTGCGCTACACGCACATGCTGGTGCCGAACCCGGACCGCCTCGTCGTCGACCTCGAAGGCGTGCAGTTGAACAGCGTGCTGCAGTCCCTGCCCTCCAAGGTGCTGGACTCCGACCCCTACATCCGCCTGATCCGTGCCGGCCAGAACCGTCCCGGCGTGGTCCGCGTGGTGGTCGAATTGAAGGCGCCGATCAATCCGCAGGTGTTCACGCTGGCGCCGGTCGGCAACTACGGCCACCGGCTGGTGCTCGACCTGCACCCGACCGAAGAGCACGACCCGCTGCTGGCGCTGATCATGAAGGACTCGCCGCTGGACGCCGCCGCCGGCGACACGGCGCAGAGCAGCAGCCAGGCCAGCACCGCCAACACCCGCCCGGCGCCGCAGCAGCGCGGCACCGCCCGCCGCACCGAACCGGCGGTCAAGCGCCTGTACACCGTGGTGCTCGACCCCGGCCACGGTGGCGAAGACCCCGGCGCCATCGGCCGGGCCGGCAGCTACGAGAAGAACGTCACGCTGTCGATCGCCCGCCGCCTGAAGCGCAAGATCGACGCCGAGCCGAACATGCGCGCGGTGCTGACGCGCGACGGCGACTACTTCGTTCCGCTCGGGCAGCGCGTCGCCCGTGCGCGCAAGGTGCGCGCCGACCTGTTCGTCTCCATCCACGCCGACGCCTTCGTCAAGCCCGAGGCCAACGGCAGTTCGGTCTACGTGCTGTCGGAACGCGGCGCCACCAGCAGCGCGGCGCGCTGGCTGGCACAGAAGGAAAACGACGCCGACCTGGTCGGCGGCGTCAACCTCGCCCGCCAGGACGGCCACATCGCCCGCACCCTGCTCGACCTGTCGCAGACCGCCACGATCAACGACAGCCTCAAGCTCGGCCGCGCCATGCTGGGCGAGATCGGCGGCATCAACCGCCTGCACAAGCGCGACGTCGAACAGGCCGGTTTCGCGGTGCTGAAGGCGCCGGACATTCCCTCGGTACTGGTCGAGACCGCCTTCATCAGCAATCCACAGGAAGAGCGCCGGCTCAACGACGAGGCCTATCAGAACAAGATGGCCAACGCCCTGCTACGCGGCATCAAGCGCTACTTCCAGGACAACCCGCCGGCCGGGCCGGCCCGCGTCGCCAGCCTGGGTTGATTGCCGCCGCCGGCATGCAGCCGAATCGGCAAAGCCAGCGCTTTGCCGTTATAATTGCGCCTTTTTCAGGCGCTTATGCGGGTTTTTCGCGGGATTCCCGAGCATGCCGACACGGCCACGGTACTCACCATCGGCAACTTCGATGGCGTCCATCTCGGCCACCAGGCGCTGCTCAAGCTGCTTACCGACAAGGCTCGCTCGCTCGGCCTGCCGGCGGTGGTGCTCACCTTCGAGCCGCATCCGCGCGAGTACTTCAGCCCTGCCGATGCGCCTGCGCGCCTTGCCTCGCTGCGCGAGAAGCTGCTGCTGCTCGACGCCGCCGGCGTCGATCGGACCTACATCTGCCGCTTCGACGCCCGCCTTGCCGCACAGCCGGCGCAGGCCTTCATCGATGACACGCTGGTACGCGGCCTCGCCGTGCGCCACCTGTTCATCGGCGACGACTTCCGCTTCGGCACCCGCCGCCAGGGCGATTTCGCCATGCTGCAGGCGGCCGGTGCGCAGCACGGCTTCGCCGTCGAGTCCATGCCGACGCTGGCGGCAGCTGGCGAGCGCGTATCGAGCTCGGCTGTGCGCGACGCCCTCGCCGCGGACGACCTGGCCCATGCCGCGCGCCTGCTCGGCCGCCCCTACAGCATCGCCGGCCGCGTCGGCCACGGCGACAAGCTCGGCCGCCAGATCGGCTTCCCGACCGCCAACATCCAGATGAAGCACCGCCGCCCGGCGCTCACCGGCGTCTATGCGGTCAGTGTCGAAGGCCTGGCGGACGGCCCTGTCGCCGGCGTCGCCAACGTCGGCGTGCGCCCGACCGCCACCTCGAGCGGCCGCGCGCGGCTGGAAGTGCATCTCTTCGACTGGACACGGGAATGCTACGGCGCCCACATCCGCGTCCATTTCCTGCACAAGCTGCGCGCCGAACGAAAATTCGAATCCTTCGACGCGCTGCGCGCCCAGATCGCGCTCGACGCCGACAGCGCACGCCAGTGGCTGGCCGACAATCCCGACCGGCTGCAAGCCTGACGCCCGCGAAGCAAACTGCCCGCGCCCCACAGACCCACGACACCGATCCTCCCGCCATGGCCGACTACCGCAAGACGCTCAACCTGCCCGACACCTCCTTCCCGATGCGCGGCGACCTGCCCAAGCGCGAGCCGGGCTGGATTGCCGACTGGCAACAGCGCAAGCTCTACCAGCGCATCCGCAAGGCCAGCGCCGGCCGGCCCAAGTTCGTGCTGCACGACGGCCCGCCCTACGCCAACGGCAACCTGCACATCGGCCATGCGCTGAACAAGATCCTCAAGGACATCATCGTCCGCTCGAAGACGCTGGCCGGCTTCGATGCGCCCTACGTGCCCGGCTGGGACTGTCACGGCCTGCCGATCGAGCACAAGGTCGAAGTCACCCACGGCAAGAACCTGCCCGCCGACAGGGTGCGCGAACTGTGCCGCGCCTACGCCGCCGAGCAGGTCGAGATCCAGAAGCAGGAATTCATCCGCCTGGGCGTGCTGGGCGACTGGGACAATCCCTACCTGACGATGAACTTCGCCAACGAAGCCGGCGAAATCCGCGCCCTGGCGGAAATGGTCGAGGCCGGCTACGTGTTCAAGGGCCTGAAGCCGGTGAACTGGTGCTTCGACTGCGGCTCGGCATTGGCCGAGGCCGAGGTGGAATACGCCGACAAGCAGTCGCCGGCCATCGACGTGGGCTTTCCCTGCGCGGAGCCCGAGCGCCTGGCCGACATCTTCGGCGTGGGCATGCTGGCCAAGCCGGTGCTGGCGGTGATCTGGACCACCACGCCATGGACCATCCCGTCCAACCAGGCGCTCAACCTGCATCCGGAGTTCGACTACGCGCTGGTCGACACCGGCGAGCGCTACCTGCTGCTCGCCCACGACCTGGTCGCCGCCTGCCTGGAGCGCTACGGCCTCGACGGCCGCATCGTCGCCTCGGTGAAGGGCGCCGAGCTGGAGCACGTGCGCTTCCGCCACCCGTTCTACGACCGCGAGTCGCCGGTGTTCCTGGGCGACTACGTCACGCTGGAGGCGGGCACCGGCATCGTGCACAGCGCGCCGGCCTATGGCCTGGACGACTTCCAGTCCTGCCGCGCCAACGGCATGCAGAGCGACGACTTCCTCACCCCGGTGACCGGCGACGGCCGCTTCGCCGCCGACCTGCCCTTCTTCGGCGGGCTGAACATCTGGAAGGCCGGCCCGGCGATCCTCGACAAGCTGCGCGAAGTCGGCAGCCTGCTCGCCGAAGCCAGGATCACCCACAGCTACATGCATTGCTGGCGCCACAAGACGCCGCTGATCTACCGCGCCACCGCGCAGTGGTTCGTCGGCATGGACAGGACGGTCGCCGACGGCTCCACGCTGCGCGAACGCGCGCTGCGCGGCGTCGAGGCCACGCGCTTCTTCCCCGCCTGGGGCCAGGCCCGCCTGCACGCGATGATCGCCAACCGGCCGGACTGGTGCATCTCGCGCCAGCGCAACTGGGGCGTGCCGATCCCCTTCTTCCTGCACAAGGAAACCGGCGAGCTGCACCCGCGCACCGTCGAACTGATGGAAGAAGTCGCCCAGCACGTGGAACGGGAAGGCATCGAAGCCTGGTTCAAGCTCGACGCTTCCGAGTTGCTCGGTGCCGAAGCCGCGCAGTACGACAAGATCAGCGACACCCTCGACGTCTGGTTCGACTCCGGCACCACGCACAAGCACGTGCTGCGCGGCTCGCACGACGACGGCCATCCCGAAGGCCCGCGCGCCGACATGTACCTGGAGGGCTCGGACCAGCACCGCGGCTGGTTCCATTCCTCGCTGCTGACCGGCTGCGCCATCGACGGCCACGCCCCCTACCGCAGCCTGCTGACCCACGGCTTCGCGGTCGACGGCCAGGGCCGCAAGATGAGCAAGTCGCTGGGCAACGTCGTCGTGCCGCAGGAAGTCACCGGCAAGCTCGGCGCCGAAATCCTGCGCCTGTGGGTGGCCTCGACCGACTACTCCGGCGAACTGTCGATCTCCAAGGAGATCCTCGACCGCGTCGTCGAAGTCTATCGCCGCATCCGCAACACCCTGCGCTTCCTGCTCGCCAACACCGCCGACTTCGACATCGGCCGCGACGCGGTGCCGCTGGAACAATGGCTGGACATCGACCGCTACGCGCTCGCCTTCACCCGCAAGCTGGCGCAGCAGGCCGAAGCCGACTACGCGCGGATGGAGTTCCACCGCATCGTGCAGGCGCTGCAGGTGTTCTGCGCCGAAGACCTCGGCGCCTTCTACCTCGACATCCTGAAGGATCGCCTGTACACCACCGGCGCCGACAGCCAGGCGCGCCGCGCCGCGCAGACCGCGCTGTGGCACATCACCCAGACCCTGCTGAAGCTGATGGCGCCCATCCTGTCCTTCACCGCCGAGGAAGCCTGGGCCATCCTGAACCCGCCGAAGGACGGCGACGAGGCCGACAGCATCATGCTGCACACCTTCCACGCCCTGCCGGCGCAGGAAGGCGAGGCCGGCCTGATCGCGCGCTGGGAAACCATCCGCGCCGTGCGTGCCGAGGGCCTCAAGGTCATCGAAGCGCTGCGCACCGAAGGCAAGGTCGGTTCGTCGCTGCAGGCCGAACTCGCGCTGGCGCTGACCGCCGACAAGTTCAACGCCATGGCCAGCCTCGGCGAAGACCTGCGCTTCGTCACCATGACCTCGGCCGCCACGCTGAGCGAAGCCGCCAGGGTCGAGGACGAAGGCATCGTCGCCACACCGAGCGAGGCACAGAAATGCGAACGCTGCTGGCACTACGTCGAATCGGTCGGCAAGCATGCCGAGCACCCGACGCTGTGCGGCCGCTGCGTCAGCAACCTGTTCGGCGACGGCGAAACCCGCCACCATGCCTGACGCCCTGCCCCGCACGTCGCACGTCATGCACAAGGTTTCTTCGCCGCCGGGACTCGTCGCCATGCTGCCCTGGCTCGCGCTGGCCGTCGCGGTCGCGCTGCTCGACCAGCTCAGCAAGCAATGGGTGCTGGACAGCCTGCACCTCGGCCAGGTGGTGCCGGTCACCGGCTTCTTCGACCTGGTGCTGGTGTTCAACCCCGGCGCGGCCTTCAGCTTCCTGGCCGACCACGGTGGCTGGCAGCGCTGGTTCTTCACCGGACTGGCCCTGATCATCTGCAGCTGGCTGCTGGTCGAGATCTGGCGCCATCGCACCGAGAAGCTGCTGCCGACGGCGTTCGCGATGATCATCGGCGGCGCCATCGGCAACGTCTACGACCGCCTGGTGCATGGCGCGGTGGTGGACTTCCTGCATTTCCACTACGCCGGCTACAGTTGGCCCGCGTTCAACCTGGCCGACTCGGCCATTACCGTCGGCGTGGTGCTGATGCTGTGGGGCCAGTTCCGCCACGGCCACCCGCCGGCCCCGGAGAAGCCATCGTGAGCCAGACCGTCCAGGCCAACAGCCTCGTCACCCTGCACTACCGCATCTCGCTGCCCAACGGCCAGCCGCTGATCAGCACCTTCAACGCCACCCCGGCCACGCTGCAGCTCGGCGCCGGCGAAATGCTGCCGGCGATGGAACAGCTGATGATCGGCCTGGCGCCCGGCACCCACCACGTCTTCGAGCTCGAAGCCGAGCAGGCTTTCGGCCCGCACCGCGCGGAGCTGATCGAACGCGTCAAGCGCGAACACATGCCCGACGAAGAGATCGAAGCGATGAGCATCATGGAGTTCACCGCCCCCGACGGCTCGCGCTATTCCGGTCTGGTGCGCGAGATCGACGAACAGTCGGCGCTGATCGACTTCAACCACCCGCTCGCCGGCAAATCCATCCGCTTCGAGGTGGAAGTGATCGGCGTGTCCTGAATACCCCCGACAGGGACGAGAACATGAGCGACAAGGAAATCCTGCTGGCCAACCCGCGCGGCTTCTGTGCCGGCGTCGAGCGCGCCATCGAGATCGTCGAACGCGCGCTGCAGCGCTTCGGCGCACCGATCTACGTGCGCCACGAAGTCGTGCACAACAAGTTCGTCGTCGACGACCTGCGCGACAAGGGCGCCATCTTCGTCGAGGAACTGGACGAAGTTCCCGCCGGCAACACCGTCATCTTCTCCGCCCACGGCGTGTCGCAGGCGGTGCGCCAGGAAGCCGAACGGCGCGGCCTGCGCGTGTTCGACGCCACCTGCCCGCTGGTCACCAAGGTGCACATCGAAGTCGGCCGCATGCGCGAGCAAGGGCGCGAGATCATCATGATCGGCCACAAGGGCCACCCCGAGGTCGAAGGCACCATGGGCCAGGTCCAGACCGGCATCCACCTGGTCGAAACCCCCGCCGACGTCGCCAGCCTGCAGGTCGCCGACCCCGACAAGCTGGCCTACGTCACCCAGACCACGCTATCGATGGACGACGCCGCCACCATCGTCGCCGCGCTGCGCGAACGCTTCCCGCACATCATGGGGCCGAAGAAGGACGACATCTGCTACGCCACGCAGAACCGCCAGGACGCGGTCAAGTTCATGACCCCGCATGCGGACGTGGTCTTCGTCGTCGGCTCGAAGAACAGCTCCAACTCCAACCGCCTGCGCGAAGTGGCCGAACTGCGCGGCGTGCCGGCCTACCTGGTCGACAACGCCGCCAGCATCGACCCCGCCTGGGTCGAAGGCAAGCGCCGCATCGGCGTCACCGCCGGCGCCTCGGCCCCCGAAGTGCTCGTCGCCGAAGTCATCGAACGCCTGAGGGAACTCAGCGGCGGGCAGGTGCGCAACCTGGACGGCGTGCCGGAAAAAGTCACCTTCCCGCTGCCGAAGGAACTGCAGAACCGGGAAACGGCAGACCGGCAGGCGTGAAGCTTCAGAACGTCAGGCCCGGCAGGCGAATGTCCGCTTCCTGCCCGAGTACGGACTGCGCCTGCTGCAGCATCTCCGCGCTGAAGTAGCGCAGCCGTGCAGGGTCGAATTCGAACGCGGGCAGCCAGGACAGGATCATCTGCGTGACCAGCACGGCCTGTGCGCGATCGCGGGATTTCTTGACCGGCTCCCGATCAGGCCTTTCCGACAACCACGCCTTGTGCAAGGCAAAGGCGCGTGGATCGGGTACCCGCATCATCACCGGCCGCCCGTCGGCCGCCACGGCGACGGCATCGTACTTGGGCGCATTGACCAGCCAATGCAGATTCGGAACCTCGACTGCAACAAGATCGTTCTGGCCGAACGTCACTTCCGCTGCATCGCGAAGATCTCGCTCTGGAATCACCAGATCGACCATGAAACCTTTGTCGTTGGCCGCACGGAAAGGCTGGTCGTTCAACGGTGCGAAGCTCGGGTCCACTTTCCGGAGCAGTCCGAGCAGACCCCTCCCATCGAGCTTTCGGGTGACGATGGAAAGCTGCCGACGCGGGTCGTAGAGCAGATCGACATCACCCGAGGCCAGCAGCTCCATGCGGCAATGCACGCCGGCCATCGCTTCGAAACCGTGGATTGCATGCGTACCAACGACGCAAAAATCGTGCTCCATCCGCGCCGCCGCCAGCCCGAGCAGGATGTCGCCGACGATGTTCGGCAAACGCCCCAGCCGCGCAGCCCGATTGAGCCGTGCCTGCTCCTTCATTCGGGCAGCCAGCGATGCGAGACGCGCCTCGGCCCTCTCCTTGCCTTCCGAGAACGCTGCAAACAAGGCCTCGGTATCCGCACCGCGCACCCCGAGTGACTTGCCATTACCACGAGCGTCGTGCAAACGAACCAGGTACTGCCGCCCCTTCGACGAGACCCAGCGCATGCCATAGCGGTAGCTGCGCGCATGATGCAAGGCGTCCAGCCATGCGCGATATATCTGGTCCGATTCGACCATGAAGAGGCGTTGCTGATGCTCCAGTGCCTGCACGACGGTTTTCCTGTAAAAAACAATATTTATATTTAACAGGAAAACTCTTTATGTATCAATGATCTCAGCAATCAAACACCGTCTCTCGCACAGAAACCATGTCTTACACACCGCCCCCTAGTCCGCCGTTTCCTCCAGCGCCGCCAGCACCAGCTTGCGCTCGATACCATCGAGCGCGGCATCCAGTTCGGCGGGAGACAACGCCGGCCGCGCCGGGTCGTACAGGAAAGGCATCATCCGCCGCGCGGTGGCGTGGCCGCGATTGGCTGCGCGGGCGATGAAATCGATGCCGCGCTTCTCGTCCGCCATCGCGCCCTGCCCCGCGATCAGGCAGCGCCCGAGCCAGTGCATTCCTTCGGGGTAATCCTGCCGCGCCGACGCCTCGAACCAGCCCAGCGCATCTTCCGCACGCCCCTGGCCCAATAACAGCAGGCCCAGATCGCACTGCGCCTCGGCATCCCCGCCATCCGCCGCAAGGACCAGCGCACGGTCGTCCGCTGCCAGCTCGAGCGGAGACAGCTTCAGCGCATCATCGAGACAGACGCGGGTCTGTGGGTTTGCAGGGGGGGGGGAGATAACAGAATTCACTTCCGTCCGCAAGGCCCCATCGGCAATTCGCCGCCACAAAGTACGCTTGCTCAGGCCGGTCAGCGAAATCGCCGTGTTCAGGTTGATGAAATCCATGCCGCTTTTCCCAGGCTCCTGCAGGTGCGGCAGTTTAGCACCGCCCTTCCGCCGGGGCTGCCGCGCGCGCCAGATCAATTCGCGCCGAAAACGTCTTCCAGCGTGCGCGCATCCAGGATGTTGTCCGCCCAGCGTTCGAGCTCGGCCGTGGTTGCGCGCTGCAGGCGTTCGGCGGTCAGCGTGTCGAGCGGGCCGAAGCGGCGGGAAAGCTGGCGGGCCAGCAGCTCGCGTTCGCCGTCCTGACGGCCTTCTTCACGGCCGCGCAGCAAGCCTTGCTGAATTCCCTGCTGCCGGCCCTGGGTCAGCAATCGCTCTGTCAATCCAGCCATGTTCCGGTTCTCCTGCGGGTAGCATTCGGCATAAAGCCGGCGTTCATTATCGTCAAGGGCACTGTAGATGTCGACGAAGTCCATGTATTTGAGGCGTTTTTCGATACTCGGTTCGAGCGTCAGCAGACCTCGGATGGCCTGGGCGTAGACTTCGATCTTCTTGTCCCGCGGCCAGTCCATGTTGGGCAGATTGAGCCGCGCAACCAGGTTGGGGCTGTCCAGCCAATCGTCGGCCGGGGCGAAGAACGCCAGCGCCTCCGGCTTGGCGCGGGTAGTCGAGGATCAGGTTCTTGAAGTTCTGGTCGTGGCTCGGCGGTGGCATCACACAATCCTGGTTTCATGACAAACGCGATTACATGCAAAAAGATTATTCATGCGCGCAAGCAGGTTCCCTCGACTCTCCCGCCGTCCCTGTGCCACCCGCCCATCGTGGCACAGCCCCGCCCATGCCAGCGCGCCGCAATGCCCTGCTCCGCGCCGTGCCAAACCCGAACAAGCGTGAAGGATTTCACGCGAAAAAACTGGCACGGCAGTTGCGAAAGGAAAGCCAGAAGGTGGCGGACACATTACAGCCCGGACACCCTCGGCATTCCAACCAACCAGGAGCACAAAATGAAAAAGGTGCAAAAGGGCTTCACGCTGATCGAATTGATGATCGTCGTGGCAATCATCGGCATTCTGGCCGCGGTGGCAATTCCGCAGTTCAATGATTATCGCGCCAAGGCGAATGACACTGCCGCCCACAGCGATGCCACGAACCTGCTCAAAATTCTCGCTGCAGCCCAAAAGTAAGAAAAGGAGTTATCGAAATGAAAAACAAGATTTTGACCGCACTTCTTTTGTCTTTGGGCATGGGATTTGGTGCAAGCACATATGCAGCCCCTGAAAACATTGACATTGCAATCGGCGAGAAAATTGAGAAAGATGACTGCAGCGTTCTCGACGAAGCTGTGACTCCTTCGCTCTCCAAGGGTGTTTTTGCTTCGATCCAATGTGAGGTTGACTACAATCTAGTCCAGGTAGCAGCTTGCCACGAATCCGGCCGCAAGAAGGTCGAGGAAATCACCTGCGCAATCATCGGTGAGTGGAACGATACCGTTCAATGGAATGATAGTTCGTGCGCTGCAGCAGGCGATACCTTCGAGACGGCGGCCACTGGCAAGGGCTTCATTGGTACCAATGCGGGTGGCAGCATCGCTGCCGCCGACTTGGGTGCAGCTTGCGCAGACGGTGTTCCGCAAGCTATATTCAGATAACTTCTTAATCGCACTCAGGTAAATTCAAGGCTTCTATTTTACCTGACTAGAACGCCTGCGCTGATTCATATCAGGCAGGCTTTTTTTCGAATATTCACCATAGATCTTCTTGGCTTAACGACAATGATCGCTGATGCGAAGATCGCCTTTCGCCTGGCCCTTCGCCACCGCTTCTTATTAATGGCTGCCTGGCTGCTGATTTTGATGCTGGCCGCAGGCTGGGTGGCGGCGCAGTTCAGCGGCCGCCAGCCAGCCACCGTCGCACTGGACGTCGGCCTGTCGGTGATGCGGCTCGGCCTGCCAGTGCTCGGCCTGCTGATGTTGCAGGAACTGCTGGCGCGCGAATTCGAGCGCCGCTTCTTTCTGAGCTCGCTGACCTACCCGCGCGCACGCGCGCGTTTTCTGCTCGGCCGCCTGCTGGCGATACTCACGTTGTTGGGCTTGCTGGCCTGCGTGCTAGGGCTGGCGCTGGCCGGCGGCGTACACTGGCTGGCGCTCGACTATGAGCAGGCAACACCGGTGGCGCTCGGCAGCCCCTACCTGTTCACGCTGGCCTTGATGCTGGTGGATCTTTGCGTGGTGCTGGCGCTCGGCACCTTGCTTGCCGTGGTCGTGGCAACCCCGAGTTTCGTGCTGATCGGCGGCCTCGGCTTCATGCTGCTGGCGCGTTCCTACTCCAGCATCATGGCGCTGCTGCGCTCGGATGCCAGCCTGGTCGGCGACGCCCGCGCCTATCACGACTCCCTCGGCCTGCTCGGCTACCTGCTGCCGGATCTGGCGGTGCTGGACGTGCGCCAGATCGCCCTCTATGGGCAATGGTCGCTGTTGCAGTCGCATTGGGCAGTCCAGGCCGGTATCGCCATGCTGTACGCACTGGCGATGCTGATGCTGGCACAGTGGCTGCTATCACGCCGGCATTTCGCCTGACATGCAGGGGCCGAACATGCCTGCACGCCGCCATCACCAGCGACACGCCTCCCTGCCACATGCCTCCCTGCTCCTCGCCGCGCTACTGCTGGTGGCAGCGTTCTGGGGCCTGCAAGCGCATTTTCCGCCGGGCTTCCACCGTCCGCAGCAGGTTGCCGCACAGGACAGGGTAGTGCTGCCACCCGCCCTGCAGGTAGCGCTGAGCGGCGGTGACCGCTACCTTGCCGCCAACGTCGAGACTTTCCGCGTGATGACCACCGGCTTGGACGACGACACAGACACCCCGGCCGAAGGCGCCTACCGCGTGCGCGCTTATGATGCCGCGACGCGCTTGAACCCCTGCCACGAGGATGCGTTTGCCACTGCCAATGCCTTGCTGACATGGGGCGGCGCGCCGGCCCAGGGGATCGACGTCCTGCGCCGCGCCGCGGCCTGCCGTAGCTGGGATGCATTCCCGCCCTTCTATCTGGGGCTGGCATTGGGCAGCATGCTCAAGGATGGCCCGGCTGCACGCGTGGCGCTGGAACAGGCCGCAGAGCGCGCCCGCTCGCCCGAGCAGGCAGCATCCTTCCGGCGCATCGGCCTGATGCAGCAAGCCGGCACCTTCCGCGAAACCGAAGCCGCGCTGGCCTTCCTCCGCCACGAACACGAACTCAGTACCGACGAGCGCCTGCGCACCATGCTGGCACGTCGCATCGAGCGGCTGGAGGGCCTGAAAATACTGGAAGACGCACAAACCGCCTTCGAACAGCAGCATGGCAACCCCTTGCAGAACCCCGGCGAGTTGATCGAAGCCGGGGTGCTGGAGGACTTTCCACGCGATCCATTGGGAATCGGCTACGTATTTTCGGACGGCCGATTTTCGCTGAAATCGAACGACTGAATGGCCACAAACCGCGCTCGGACGGGGGCAAGTCAAAGTTTGGATATGCGATCAGATCGATGCCAGGAATCAGCTTTCCAAACCGATCGCCAGTGCTGAAAAGGATGAGGAGGTCTTCGGTGCCCAAAGTCGTATTGTCATTGCACGACTGGCCACTACCAATCTGAATACAATCAACGCCGTACTCGGCGTGTCACCCTTCCGGCCCGATCACCCCTTCCAGGCTCTCCGCCGTCAGCACCGCCTCGATCCAGCCTTCCAACTGCTCCAGCGGCGCCTGCGCCAGCCGAGCTTCCGCCCAATCGGGCAGTGTGCCAAAACGCAGCCGTGATTGAAGACCCAATATCCGGGCTGCTTCGCTCTGCGTGCCTTCCCGGCGACCTTCCTGCCGTCCCTCTTGACGTCCCTCCGCGCACCCTTTCTGTTCCCCCTTGAGCGCGCGCTCTCGGCGGATGCCGTCGAGCCATTCGTCGGTACGTTCGGCAGGCATGGTGTCGATCTCCTGCATATCGTTGGGCATTTGAGTCGTCTGGCCCGAATTCAGTTTCGACAGGACAGTTTGCTGGTAGAACACCGTAAAGGCGCGGCGCAGGCTGTCGAAGCCGGTGCTTTGAGAAGCTGGATCAGCGCCCGGGTCGTCTCGAGGATGACCGGATCATCGGACAGGTTCAGGCGCACGCGCACAGGATGTCGTCGCTGCGCTGCAGCAGTTCTTCGCTGACGTAGTGGCCGTTGGTTTTTTCCAAAGTACTGAAGTCGACCTGCGCCACCCCGTCCTCATGGACGAAGCCGCGCAGCAGCGCTCGACCATCGCCGGGTGCGAGAAGAGCTGCTTGTACAGGCCGACGTAGGGCGTGGAGGACATGAGAGTACAACGTCATTGGATTGGCGGATTATGCCATTGGGAACACTTGATGCAAGCTGCTCGCCCTACTTGGCCTTTCCCATCCCCCGCACTACAGTACAGCCATCCCCCACCGCACGGCCTGACTGTCCCCATGAGCACGATCGAACGCATTTCACTGCGGAAAGCCGAAATCGGCGAAGGCCTGGCCATCTTCCGCGCCCTGCCCACGCGCCAGCGCCGGATGGTGGGGGCGTGGTGTTTTCTCGACCACATCGGTCCGGTGAGTTTCGGCGCCGGCCAGGGCATGCACGTGGGCGCCCACCCGCATACCTGTCTGCAGACTTTCACCTGGATGATCGAGGGCCGCATCCTGCACCGCGACAGCCTCGGCAGCGAACAGGTGATCCAGCCCGGCCAGGTCAATCTGATGACCGCCGGGACCGGCATCGTGCATACCGAGGATTCGCTGCCGGGGGAAGAAAGGCTGCACGCGGCCCAGCTATGGATCGCGCTGCCGCCGGAGCATGCGGATACCGCCGCCGCATTCGAGCATCATCCTGTGCTGCCGAACTGGTCGCAGGACGGCGTGGCCTGTACGCTGCTGGCAGGCCGCTACGCGGAACACCAGGCGCCCACGCGGGTCTTCACGCCGCTGCTGGGAATGGACCTCGCATCCGCCGGGGGCGGCACGACCACGGTGGCGCTGGAGCCCGGCTTCGAGTACGGTGTGCTGGCGCTGGAAGGCGGGGTGTCGGTGGCTGGCGAGCGCCTGGCCGAGAATGAATTCGCCTATCTCGGCCCGGGGCAAGACCGCCTCGACCTCGGGTTCGCCGCCGACAGCCGCGCGCTGCTGGTGGGCGGCGCTCCGTTCGGGCGCGACGTCACGATGTGGTGGAACTTCGTCGGCCACGACCGCGACTACGTCGCCCAGGCCCAGGCCGACTGGGAGTCGGGTGCGGCGCGCTTCGGCTGCGTTCCGGGGGATGGCGGCAAGCGGCTGGTGGCGCCTGCGCTGCCTTGGGCTTCGTCCGATCGCTGACTGCCCGGCAAGCAGCAGCAACCACCGCCATCCAGCAGCATCTGCGCTTCACCAGCCTTGTTGTAGACTGCTTGAGTAGCTTTCTACGAGGTTCAGCCATGACTGCCGTGAGCGTATCGGGCCGATTCATCAGCGCCGAAGAGTATCTGGCCGGCGAACAGTGCAGTGAAGTGCGGCACGAATACATCGATGGACAGGTGTATGCGATGACTGGCGCCAGTGACCGGCATGGTCTGATCGTCAATGCCCTGGCCTATGCCCTGACTCCCGCGGCCCGGCGCAAGCAGTGCCAGCTTTTCACTTCGGACATGAAAGTCAGGCTGGAGATCGGCGGCAAGACCGTCTTCTACTACCCCGATCTGCTGGTTTCGTGCGACCCACAGGACCGAGAAGCGTATTTCAGGCGTTTCCCCTGCCTGATCGCCGAAGTGCTGTCCGAATCGACGGCCCGCATCGACCGCCGGGAAAAGCTGCTTGCCTACCAGTCCCTCCCCAGCCTTCGAGCCTATCTGTTGATCGAGCAAGACACGATGCGGGTGGAAATTTATCGCCGCTCGGAGGCTTGGCAACCGACATACCATGAGCAGGATGAAGTCTGGCTCGACTGCCTGGAAACCGCACTGCCGATTGCTGACATCTACCAGGATGTCGAAATGGAGTGATAACATCCGTTATAACATCCATCCCACACGAGGCTCGCCATGAAGCTCAAGATCACCAGCATCGGCAACTCCGCCGGCGTCATCCTGCCCAAGGAGTTGCTGGCCCACCTGCGTCTCGAGAAGGGCGACGAACTGTACGCGCTGGAAACGCCCGACGGGATCAAGCTGGTTGCCTACGATCCGACCCTGGCCGAGCAGATGGCGGTGGCGGAACAGATCATGCGCAAGCGCAGGACCCTGCTGCACAAACTCGCCCAGTGAGCAGGCGAAAATCATGATCGTCTGGATCAGCAGACCACTGGCACTGGCCATTCACGACCGCCAACTGGCAGAGCATGGGGGCGCCGGCGGCGTGCGCGACGACACCTTGCTCGACTCCGCACTGGCCCGACCACAGCAACTCCATGCTTACGGGGAACCACCGCCGGACTTGGCCGATCTCGCAGCCAGCCTCGCTTTCGGCCTCGCACGCAATCATCCGTTCGTAGACGGCAACAAGCGCACTGTCGCGGTGGCATGCGAAGTTTTCATCGAACTCAATGGCGGCACGCTGGAAGCCAACGATCTGGAGCTTTATCCGCAATATCTCGGCCTGGCCGACGGCACCATCGACGAAGCCGAATTCGCCCGTTGGCTGCGCGCCCGCGTCGTCAGCCAGGCAGGCAGCGGCGTGCAGGAGCCGGCGGCGGCTTACCGCTGAAACAGCCACCGGCCGGCCCCGTCGCCGGGGTCTCAGAGATGCGGTTCCATGATCCGCCGGTAGAACTCGTGGAAGTGCTGCATGCCGTCCTCGTAGGGCGACTGGTAGGGGCCGACTTCATTGCGCCCTTCCTTCATCAGCGCGAGGCGGCCGCGGTCCATGCGTTCGGCGATGTCGTCGTCCTCGATGGCGGTTTCCATGTAGGCGGCCTGCTCGGCCTCGACGAACTCGCGCTCGAACTCGACGATGTCTTCCGGGTAGTAGAACTCGACGACGTTGGTGGTGCGATCGACGTCGGTCGGGATCAGGGTGCTGACGACCAGCACGTGCGGATACCACTCCACCATGACATTGGGGTAGTAGGTGAGCCAGATCGCCCCGCGCTCGGGCTTGTGTTCGCCGTAGTAGTCGAGCACCGCCTGGTGCCACTTGGCGTAGGTCGCCGAACCCGGCTTGGCCAGCGAGGTGATGCCGACCTGCTGCACCGAATACCAGTCGCCGAACTGCCAGCTCAGGTCGTCACAGGTGACGAAGTTGCCCAGCCCGGGGTGGAAGGGCACGACGTGGTAGTCCTCCAGATAGACCTCGATGAAGGTCTTCCAGTTGTAGTTGCACTGGTGGATTTCGACGTGGTCGAGCTTGTAGCCGGAGAAGTCCAGCGCCGGCGCCACCGTCATGCCGGCGAGGTCGGCATTGGCCGAGCGCGGGCCCTTGAACAGCAGGCCGCGCCAGTTTTCGAGCGCGTCGCGCTTGAGGCCGAGGCAGGGTTTCTCAGCGAAGTGCGGCGCGCCGATCAGTTCGCCCTGCTGGTTGTAGGTCCAGCGGTGCACCGGGCAGACGACGTGCTCGGTGCTGCCGCTGCCCTGCAGCATGATGGCCTGGCGGTGGCGGCAGACGTTGGACATCTGGTGGATGCCGGCCTCGGTGCGGAACAGCAGCTTGGAATGGTCGAGCCATTCGAGCGAGCGGTAGTTGCCGACTTCAGGCACCATCAGCTCGTGGCCGACGTACCCCGGCCCGGCATCGAAGAGGAGCTTTTTCTCCAGTTCGAACACCTTCTGGTCGAAGTACCATGAGACAGGCAGTTGGGAAACCGCCTGGGCCAGTTGGGCTTTGGAAGCGGCGTCGGACATCCCCGAACCTCCCTTGCGGACAAGAAATCCGGAAAAATAAACGGGTTAGTGTAAGCCAGCCCCTGTTTGACCGCCAGACCTGCGATCGGTTATTTTCCCGCTTTTGCCGCGCCAGATTATTCATCCATGCCAAAGTCGGCGACCTCTCCCAAATCCTTCGAAGCCGCGGTTTCCGAGCTTGAAGCCATCGTGCAGGAAATGGAATCCGGCAAGCTGCCGCTCGAAGACGCGCTCGCGCGCTACCAGCGCGGTGTCGGCCTGCTGCGCTACTGCCAGGAAACCCTGGCCGACGCCGAACAGCGAGTGAAAGTCCTCGAAGGCGAGACGCTTGCCGACTTTGCCGGCGGAGACAGCACGCAATGAACGGCAGCCCCTCGTTCCAGGACTGGATGGGACTCATCCAGCAGCGCACCGAACAGGCGCTCGAGGCGCTGCTGCCCGGCGCCGACCTCGCCCCCCGGCGCCTGCACCAGGCGATGCGCTACGCGGTGCTGGGCGGCGGCAAGCGGGTGCGCCCGCTGCTGGCGCAAGCCGCGGGCGAACTGGCCGGCGCCCCGGCGGAACGGCTGGATCGCGTGTCCTGCGCCGTCGAGCTGATCCACGCCTATTCGCTGGTCCATGACGACATGCCGTGCATGGACAACGACGTGCTGCGCCGCGGCAAGCCGACGGTGCACGTCGAATACGACGAAGCCACCGCGCTGCTGGTCGGCGACGCGCTGCAGACACTCGCCTTCCAGGCCCTGGCGGATGCGCCGGTGGCCGACGATGCCGCGACGCAGTTGAAGATGGTCTGCATGCTCGCCACCGCATCGGGCTCGCGCGGCATGGCCGGCGGCCAGGCCATCGACCTGGCTTCGGTCGGCCTCCAGCTGAGCCGCGAAGAGCTGGAGTTCATGCACATCCACAAGACCGGTGCGCTGATCCGCGCCTCGGTGCTGCTGGGTGCGCATGCCGGGCGCGCGCTGGACGAGGCCGACATGCAGCGCCTGGATCATTACGCCAAGGTGGTCGGGCTGCTGTTCCAGGTGGTGGATGACATCCTCGACGCCGAAGCCGATACCGCCACGCTGGGCAAGACCGCCGGCAAGGATGCCGACAACGACAAACCGACCTACGTCAGCCTGCTGGGGCTGAGCGAGGCCAGGCGCCTCGCCGAGGACATGCTGGCCGACGCGCGGGCGACGCTGCAGCCTTTCGGCGATGCCGCCGGGCGCCTCGAGTCGCTGGCCGACTACATCGTGCATCGCGCCTTCTGAGGCGCAAGGCTCGACGACGCCCGCCGCCCACGACAACAACGATTCTGCATCGGACAGCACATGGCCTACCCCACCCTGGAACGCATCAGCTCCCCCGCCGACCTTCGCGCCCTCGACCGCCGCGAACTCGGCACCGTTGCCGACGAACTGCGCGCCTTCCTGATCGAATCCGTCTCCAGGACGGGCGGCCACCTGTCGTCCAACCTGGGTACCGTCGAGCTCTCGATCGCGCTGCACTGTGTCTTCAACACGCCGTACGACCGCATCGTGTGGGACGTCGGCCACCAGACCTACGGCCACAAGGTGCTCACCGGCCGCCGCGAGGCGATGGCCGGCCTGCGCCACTGGGGCGGCATCTCGGGCTTTCCGCGGCGCTGCGAGAGCGAATACGACACCTTCGGCACCGCGCATTCCTCGACTTCGATCTCGGCCGCGCTCGGCATGGCGGTAGCCGCCCGCAACAAGAAGGAAGACCGCCACGCCATCGCCGTGATCGGCGACGGCGCGATGTCGGCCGGCATGGCTTTCGAGGCGCTGAACAACGCCGGCGACATCGAGGGCATCGACCTGCTGGTGATCCTCAACGACAACGAGATGTCGATCTCGCCGCCGGTCGGCGCGCTGACCAGGATCCTCGCCCGCATGCTGTCGGGCTCGACCTACAACACCGCCCGCCGCGTCGGCGAGAAGGTGCTGGGCATGGCGCCGCCGGTCGCCGAACTGGCGCGCAAGGTCGAGGAATACGCCAAGGGCATGATCAGCCCCGGCACCCTGTTCGAGGAATTCGGCTTCCACTACTACGGCCCGATCGACGGCCACGACCTGGACGCGCTGATCCCGACGCTGCAGAACCTGAAGCGGCTGAAAGGACCGCAGTTCCTGCATGTGGTGACGAAGAAGGGCCAGGGCTACAAGCTTGCCGAGGCCGATCCCATCCTGTATCACGGCGTCTCCAAGTTCGATCACACCGCAGGCATCCAGACCGGCAAGAGCAGCGGCAAGCCGACCTACACCCAAGTGTTCGGCGACTGGCTGTGCGACATTGCGGCGATCGACCCGCGCATCGTCGGCATCACGCCCGCGATGCGCGAAGGCTCCGGCCTGGTGCGCTTTGCCGAGGAATACCCGAAGCGCTATTTCGACGTCGGCATCGCCGAGCAGCACGCGGTGACTTTCGCTGCCGGCATGGCCTGTGAAGGCTTCGTGCCGGTGGTGGCGATCTATTCCACCTTCCTGCAGCGGGCCTACGACCAGCTCATCCACGACGTTGCGCTGCAGAACCTGCCGGTGGTGTTCGCCATCGATCGCGGCGGCCTGGTCGGCGCCGACGGCGCGACCCACCATGGCGCCTACGACCTGTCCTACCTCGCCTGCATCCCCAACATGGTGGTGATGGCGCCGGCGGACGAGAACGAATGCCGCCAGATGCTCTACACCGCCACCCAGCACCCCGGGCCGACCGCCGTGCGCTACCCGCGCGGCAGCGGCCGCGGCGTCAAGCCCGAGGCGAAGATGAGCGCGCTGCCGATCGGCAAGGCCGAAGTCCGCCGCCAGGGCAGGCGCATCGCCCTGCTCGCCTGGGGCAGCATGGTGGACGTCGCCGAACGCGTCGGCGGCACGCTCGACGCCACCGTGGTCAACATGCGCTTCGTCAAGCCGCTCGACGAGGCCCTGGTCGCCGAGCTCGCCGCCAGCCACGATCTGCTGGTGACGATCGAGGAGAACGCCGTCATCGGCGGTGCCGGCGCCGAGGTTTCGCGCTTCGTCGACACCCTGGCAACGCGCCCGCGCGTGCTGCGCCTCGGCCTGCCCGACCGCTTCATCGACCATGGCGACCAGGCCAAGCTGCTGGCCTCGGCCGGCCTCGACGAGGCAGGCATCCTCGCCAGCATTGCCGGAGTGAATCAGGCCGATAGTTGAGTATTTTTGTCGGGAAAGCTAAGATTGCAGGCTCGTTGCAACAGGCTTGCATTTCTTACTTGAACGGCCTCCGTTCCGCAGCCTTTCCCGAGAGTCGCCCATGAATACCCCCATCGACGCCGTCATGCCGGACGTCCAGAGCAGCGCGGACACCCGGCAGATCGCGATCAACAAGGTCGGCATCAAGTCGATCCGCCACCCCGTCAAGGTCAGCGACAAGGCCGGCGGCGTCCAGCACACCGTCGCCAACTTCAACATGTACGTCGGGCTGCCCCACAACTTCAAGGGCACCCACATGTCGCGCTTCATCGAGATCCTGAACACCAACGAGCGCGACATCTCGGTCGAATCTTTCGAGCCGATGCTGCGCATGATGGTCGAACGCCTCGAAGCGGAGACCGGCCACGTCGAGATGAGCTTCCCCTACTTCATCAACAAGGCCGCGCCGGTATCGGGCGTGAACAGCCTGCTGGACTATGAAGTCACCTTCATCGGCGAGATCCGCGAAGGCGGCCGCTACGAGTTCACGATGAAGATCGTGGTGCCGGTGACCAGCCTGTGCCCCTGCTCGAAGAAGATCTCCGACTACGGCGCGCACAACCAGCGCTCGCACATCACCGTCACCGCCGTGCTCAACGACCACCTGTGGATCGAGGACATGGTGCAACTGGTCGAAAGCCAGGCCTCGTGCGAAATCTTCGGCCTGCTCAAGCGCCCGGACGAGAAATGGGTCACCGAGCGTGCCTACGACAACCCCAAGTTCGTCGAAGACCTGGTGCGCGACGTGGCAGCCCTGCTCAATGCCGAGCTGCGGGTCGACGCCTACGTGGTCGAGTCGGAGAATTTCGAGTCGATCCACAACCACTCGGCTTACGCGCTGATCGAGTGCGACAAGCGCCGCGACTGAGCCTTTTCTCTCCTTCGGTTTGATCCGCAGCGGCCGGCACCCCGAGCGCAGCCGCTGCAGCCATCGATGGATGGTTGCGTGCAGCAGTTTCAGGTTAATATTAGAATTGTATTAAATTCTAAATAAAGGAACCCGTGAGATGTCCAAGTCCTTCGTCCAGATCACCACCGACGTCACCAAGGCCCTCGGCACGCTGCGCAAGGAAGCGCCGGAGACGATGCAGGGATTCAATGCGATGGCCAAGGGGGCGCTGCAGGAAGGCGAACTCACCGAGCTGCACAAGGAACTCATCGCCCTTGCGATCGCCGTCACCCAGCGCTGCGACGCCTGCGTCGGCTTCCACGTCAAGGCGCTGATCCGGCTCGGTGCCAGCCGCCAGCAGATGATGGAAACCCTTTCCGTGTGCACCTATATGGGCGGCGGGCCGGCCCTGATGTACGCTGCCGAAGCCGTGCGGGCCTGGGAAGAGATGTCCCCCAAGACCACGACGGCCTAAAAAATCGGCCATCGGCGTTTACTTGGCTGTAAAACACCCTATAATGCCGAGCTTCGAGCGGAGAGGTGGCAGAGTGGTCGAATGTACCTGACTCGAAATCAGGCGTAGGTGCAAGCCTACCGTGGGTTCGAATCCCACCCTCTCCGCCAAATACCCAGCAAAAACGCGCCATCCGGCGCGTTTTTCGTTTCTACCCCACATCCTGCCCAACATCCCGTGAGGTGGTTGATTCCGACGCCCAAAAGGGAAAAGCCCCACGCCGGCTTTTCTGGAAACGGCGTGGGGCTCTTCGGGGTGCCCCGGAGCAGGGGCGGGTGTGGAATGCAAGAACCACACCGGCGCAGGATACGCGAACCGCGCCGCGGTTCAAGTCACACCAGCCCTCTCGATGGCAGTTTGCGGCGGATCTTCTGCTTGGCGCGGTCGAGCAGCGGGTGAAGGTCGCGGCCGGGGAACTGCGTGCCCAGGTAGAACGAACTCAACGCGGCCCGCTCCATCGGCTCGAGGTCGTCGACGATGGCCTCCATCGCGTAGCCGGCCATGTTGTCGACTTCGGCGCACATGTCCTCGAAGGTGTCTTCTCCGCGGCTGCCGCCTGATCGGAACGCGGGCGAGCGCGAGGGATAACCCAGATGATCCTCGGCCTTCCATGCGCGCATGTGCCGGCGCCACTGATCGAGGTAGCGCTCTACCGGGTCGATCTCGCACACCTCGCGGGTGAGCACGATGCCAAAGGTGCGCCCGCCCATTTAAGCGGCCTCCGCGAGCTGGGGCACCTCCTCGTGCAGCCGGCGGCGGAAGATCGCCGACACGTCGCGCGCATCCAGCCCCACCGGCCGGCACAGGCGGCGCGTCATCGGCCCGGCGCGCAGCAGGTCGAGATAGGCGGCCGAGCGTTCGCCGGCGCGGTCATCACCTCGGCGGGCGAACTCGAGCGCATCTTCAAACAGCAGCTGCAGCGCGGCAGCCCACAGCGAGAAGTAAGGGGTGGCCAGTGCCTGGTTGATCGACTTCATCGTCTTGCCCTCCTGATGGCTTCACGGGTTTCAAATTCGGCGATCGGTGCCCACTCCTCGGCGGCATCCACCCCGTCCAGGTGGACGCGCTCGAAAGACAAGGCGAGCCCGCTGATAAGGTCCGCGATGGCACGCTCCGAACCATCGCGAAAGGCGGCGCGCACCACCGCGTCGAGCTTCTTGTGGAAGATCTCGCGGGTCGGTGTCAATGGGTGCGCTCCTTGAACTCGGCCACGAACTCGTCGTACAGCCTGCGCTCGCGCGCCTCCACTTCGCGCACCATCACGCGGCGCTCGCTCAAGGTGCGCGACTCGTCGGCCATGATTGCGTCGATCAGGTCGCGCTCGTGCTTGATGGCCTTGGTTCGCGCGTCGAGTGCCTTGCCCAGCGCCAGCAGCTCGCGGTTCTCGGCCTGGATCTGGCGCGCGAGGTCGTTGCGCTCGGCCACGTCCTCGAGCTTCTTCGCACGCGCGAAGGCCTCTTGCGCCTCGCGCACCTCCTCGGCTGCTTCCCAGAACCGGGCACGGGCGCCGCGGATGTCGTTGGCTGGGCCGACGAACTTGCGCACGATCGGCACTTCCCTGCTCTCGATGTCACGCGCCTCGAGGCCTTCGACCGCCAGGTTCTTCGCCAGCGCGGCGGTGTCGGTGAAGAATCGGCCTGTGCCACCCGTCGCGGTGGTCCAGAGGTAGCGCAGCGTTTCCGGACTGATGTCGAGCCAGCCCTTCTGCACCGCATCGCCACCAGTGAGCGCGTTCAGACCCTTGGCGGCGTCGTGGAACACCGCGCCTTGCGTCGTGCGCCACATCTTCAGGTTGTCCGGCTTGCTCTGATCGAAAGGGGACTCGGGATAGACCGGCGCACCCAGGCCCGTTTTGTTGATGATCGGCGCCATGACGATCTGCGGGATGGTCGGCAGCAGGAACGTCACGTTCTTTTCGTCGCCCTCGGGATCGGCGGCGGCGCCCCACACGCTGAACTCCTCCACGAAGGAAGACGCCAGGCGCAACGACACCTTGGCCGGATCCTCGCCCTTCTCGAGCGCAGCCAGCTGGCGCCCCATCGTCGCGAAGAAGCCGTATCCGTACGGAATCGGGATCTTGACCCAGCCGTCGCCGGTCCAGATCGGCATGAACCGCTCCTTCTGGAACTCGGGCAGCTTCTCGTATTCGTCCTCCGGCCCGCCACCGTTGAGCGCGGCCATGGTGTAGCCCGCTGCGACGATGGCGCCTGTGAGTGCTTGGGCCTGGTGCTTGTGCTTGCCCTTGAACAGCGCGTGTGCGATCGATGCCGTGCCCTGGATGGCCGGGTTCGCGAACAAGTACAGGCTGCCGATGGTCTGGCCCAGCTCGCCGTTGCGGTTGAAGTTCACCGTCGCGTTCTTGGCGAGCGCGGCGGCGCGGGCGCGGGTCTGGCCCATCTCCACCGCGGTGCGGTACGCGGCCAGGCGCATGGCGTTTTCACCGGCCTGGTTGAGCTTCTCGATCCAGCGCACGAACGGCCCGAGTATCTCGCGCACGGCGGCGCGTGCTGCCCGGTAGCTGCCGCCGTTGCGCCAGGTCTGGATCACGCCCGCGGCCTCGTCGTAGGCGCCTTGCACGTCCTTGCCGATGCGCTCCAGGTCGCTCAAGTACGCGGCGCCCGTCGTGCCACCATCGGCCCGGTACTGCGCGATCCAGTTCGAGGCGTTGCCGGTGTGGGCGTACTTGAGCAGCTCCGCGAAGGCGCGC
The DNA here is from genome assembly GCF_048398245.1 of Thauera butanivorans. Classification (NCBI taxonomy): domain Bacteria; kingdom Pseudomonadati; phylum Pseudomonadota; class Betaproteobacteria; order Rhodocyclales; family Zoogloeaceae; genus Thauera; species Thauera butanivorans. The sequence goes on along the minus strand of NZ_CP183038.1, from coordinate 1,724,019 downwards.
GGGTAGTTCTTCAGCGCGTTCAGTGCGAAGCGTCCGCCCTCCTCACCCGCCAGGTTCAGCACGCCCGTGCCCAGGTCGCGGAACACGTTCACGAGGATGAACTCGGGGTTCCATCCGGTGTAGGCGCGCGAGAGGAAGGTATTGACCTCGCGCGCCATTCGCATCACGACGTTGAAGGATTCCGCGCCCAGGTTGTTCCAGGCGCGCGCAAGGCCTTCATCCTTGAACTGGATCCGCACCGCATGTCCATCGACATGCACCTGCGTCTCGTTCGGCTCGAGCACGGGCGACGGCATCATCACCACGTCCAGGTCGTGCGATGCCTGAATCGCAAAATCCTTCTTGGAGCGGCCAGGCTTCAGCGCCTCGATACCCACGAAGCGCTGCGCATCGGCCAGGCTGCGGAACACTTCCACCGTGCTGCCGTGATAGCGCACCTCGTAATGCACCGTGTCCTTCAGCACCTGCCGCTTGGCGGGCTTGCCGATCGTGATCAGATCCTCGTGACCCGCTTCGATGGCGAGCGCGAGGAGGTGCTGGCCTACGCGGTTCTTCTCGGCCTGCAGGATGGCCCGTTCGTGGTCACGGAGAATGTTCTCGATGATCCACTCCTCGCGAGTGCCGTGGCCCAGCGCGCGCTTGTTCTTCTGCTTCACGGTCAGCCCGCGGCCGGTGCCCTGGTTGGCGGCATCCTCCTCGGGTCCGCCTTTGAGCGGGACATAGTGCTGATAGGTCGCGTCCCAGGCGGCGGCCATCTCCTGAGTAATGATGCCGGCCTCGAGCAGGATCCGCTTCGTGTCCTGCGTGATGGCCTGCAACTCGTTCGCGAGGCGCACGAGTTCGGGCTGTGTGCGGTACCGGGCGAGCTTGGCGCGGGCGTCGGCGGTGGTCATGCCGGATCCACCATCGGGCATCTCGCTGTTCAGCGTCGCGATCTGCGCGTTTCGCTCCTCAGCATGCTGCGCGTGCAGGAAGTCGGCCACCTCGGCCATGCTGAACCCGGCGGCGCGGATCTTCTCGACGATCGGCTTCATGCGCTTCTCGCGGAAGTCCTCGATGCGGGTCGCTGCGCGGCCGTGCATGCGCTCCTCGGCCCGATAGACGTCGGCCTGCTCGGTCAGGTTGATGCCGCGATCCTTCAGCCAGGACTGGATGACGGTGAAGCGGTTGAATTTGTCCTGTGTGCGTCGCTGGAATGCGCGGGCGCGGGTCTCGGCGGGCGGTGTCGATGTGGTCGGCTGGGGTTGGCCGGCCTGGTAGGGGGTGGCCGGCGCGCGGACCGTGCGCTCTTCGGTCTCGTCCTTCACCTGCCGCACCGGCATGTTCTGGTCGAGAAAATCGCCCGTCCAGAACGCACCGAAGTTGCTCGCGGTTGTCCCATCGGCTGACACGACGTCGGTAATCAGCCCGGACGTCACCAGCTTCGTGAGCGACTGCGGCGACACGCCGGCGGGGAGCACGATGAAGCGGAAGCCACCGCTGCCAGACTCACGCGCAAAGCCCCGCAGTGCGCCCTTCAACTTGCCCAGACCCTTCGACGTCTGCGCCTGCAGCATCGACATAGGCACATCCATCAGCAGCTGCACCGCGCCATCGCGACGGGTCAGGATCAGCGCGGCGTGGCCTTGCGGAACCTGCAGTGCCTTGGCAGCCTTCACGACGTCCTGCTCGCCCTGCAGCACCGTGCCGAGCATCGCATGGTCGCGCTCAGGGTTGCCGAAGAAGTCGGTGCCATTGAGCTGCGGCGCCTGGATGACCGACACCACACCCGCGGCGTCGATCGTGGCGTACTCGTTGAAGTCGATCACGACGTGACCGCGGAAGCCCTGCGTGTTGCTGGCGATGGCGCGGGTGAGACTGATGTCGTCAGCGGATGGCGTAGCGCGTCCGCTGGGGTGGTTGTGCAGCACCCAGAAGCCCGCAGCGCCGAAGCGGCTCATGTCGGCACTGATGCGCGCCTCGAGGTCGTTCGGCAGGCGAACCGCGGCCGGCAGGCGTGAGGAGTAAGCGGCCTCGCCCACGATCGCGCCGGATGCGTCGGTGTAGAAAACGCGGAATGTTTCGAAGCGGGGATCTCGGAAGACCTGCGCCAGGGTGGCGAGGTCTTCGGCGCTGCTTACCGTCTGGCCGACAAGATCGGCGCCACCGGTACCCGAAAAGGATTCCAGCAAGCGGTGACACAGTACGGTGGCGGATCCTCCACCAGAACGTGCGGACCGCGCATTGACTCGGTCCACAAGTGCCGTAATAGCGCTGCGTCCAGCATCACGCTGCTTTTCGGTTGTGCCTGGTCGGGTCTCGACATTGTCGTAAATCTCCTCAGGCTTGACGGTCACCGTCCATCGGCCGACGGGCGCTTTCTTGAGCTTCTGCGCGAACGCATCGAGGTTCTGCGGGGTGTTCAGCACCTTGAACCGCGAGGTGCCGGCCTTCAGCTCGACGAACCCGATCTCGTTGCGAAGCCGCTCAAGCTCGCGGTCCTGGTTGTCCGCCCACTCGGTCAGCTTCGTAGCCTCGGCGCGCTTGGTGGCCTTCAGGCTGGCGCGGCGGCGGGCGTCGGCGATGCGCGCCTTGAGGCCATTGTAGTCCTTGACCAGATCGGCGGGCGCTGTGCGGGTCTTCAGTTGCTCGACCTGCGCGAGGAGCACGTCACGACCCTTTGCCGTTTGCCCAGGTGCGAATGCGGGCGCGGTGGCCGGCGTGCTGGGCGCGGCGTCGGGTGTCTCCGTCTCGCGCTGGGGTGCAGCGGCGGGCGCGGCGGCCCTCTCCTCTCGCTCAAAGCGCTGAACCAAGTCGATGAACTTCGCCGGCTCCCACTTCACCATCGAATCGAACTCTTGCTCGATCTCTTTGCGGCCGAACTTCGGAGCGTAGCGATCGATCATCGCCGGCCCAAACTGCGTGAACAGCTGCTGCGCCTCGGCCTTTTGGGCTTTGCGCGTCGCGGCGTCGGTCTTGGCCTGCGCGCGCTTGGCCTTGACCTGGTCCGCCTTCCATCGGTCGAGCTCGGCGTTGATGCCGTTGGTGCGGCCCGGGATGTTGAGCTCACCGTGATCGAACGGGCGCGCGGCCGATGGTTGGGTGGTCGGCGCCACTTGCTGCGGCACCAGTGCCCAGCGCTCGCCCTGCTGCACCACGTCGAGCTGGGTGTCGGGGAGCGTCTTCCTCACGATGCGCGCGGCCACGGCGGCGGCGGTCTTCGATGTGAATGTGCCGATGATGCCCTCGCCCTCGAGCTGGGCCGTCTTCGGGCGCATCGGGTCGGCCTGGATCGCGGCCCGCGCTTGCTCGATGGTGGTGTCGGCATACGGCACGTCGACCGGCGGGCGCGGCTCGGGCATCGGGGCGCCGGGTGCTACAGGGAACTGCTCCGGTACCGGGTCTGGCAGATAGGAACGGTCGAGCGGCAGATCTACCGGCGCCTGCTCGAGCGGCATCACCTCCGACTGCTGGCCGTAGCCCGTGCCAGCGGTGAAGTCGGGCATGATCGGCGCACGATCGGGTTGAATCGGTTGCTCGCGCTCGGGCAAGCGCAGATCCAGCGGCATGCCGGCCGGCATCTGCTCAAGCGGTGCCACGTCCAGCGGCTGGCCGTAGCCCGTGCCTGCCGAGAACTCCGGCATCGTGGGCACTGCGAGCGGGTCCGCTTCCTGCTCGATACCGGCGGCGAGCTGAGCGCGGCGCAGCAGATCGGCCTGATCGATGGCGGCGGCTTCGCGCTGCCCGATCATGGCCTCGGTCTGCAGCGTGCCCAGGTTGAGGTCGTCACTCGTCGCGGCGGTGGCGTTGGCGAAGGCTTCGACGGCGCTGGAAATGTTCTGTGCGTTGGCAATGTCGGCTTGCGCAGCGTCGGCGCGGCGGCGCAGCTCCATCTGGGCCATGTCCGGGTCGAGCTGGGCGCGGGCGGCGGCTTCGATGGCTGCTTGGTCGAACTCCATGCCGCTCGTGGCGTCGGTCGTGCGCGCGGTGTAGCTGTCCAGTGCCACCCGGGCACCAGATCCGCCTGCACCCATGCCCAGGCCCGCCACCATGCCTTGCGCCGCGGCTTCCGGCACGCCCTCATCCCACGGCTTGCCCATCGCGAGGTTCTGCGCCACCTGTTCTTGCGCGGACTGGGGCAGCTCCTCGAGCACACCCTCCTGGATCGTGCCCCTGCCGATCTGCTTGGCGGCCTCGAGCGCGCTGGTGCGGCCACCGGCACCGAGACCAGCCACCCCCAGACCAACGTCGACGTCGGGTAGCAGGCGCGAGGCGACTTTTCCGATCACGGCAGTACCTACGCCACCCGCGACGGCGTACGGGGCGGACTCGCTCCATTCGCGGCCTTCCTGACGGGCTTCCGACTGGATCGAGCCGGCGGCGGTGGCGCCCTCGGCCGCACTGCCGATGGTGGCGAGTTTTGCGACAACGCCAGGCTGGCGCAGATAGGCGGCGGCGGCCTGTGTGCCGGGTGCGATACCGGCGGCGCCGAGCATGCGAACCGCGGCGGCGCGCACGGCGGCGGCACTGCCCAGCATCATGGGTGCGCTCTCACCCATCGAGCCCAGCGCGACGGCCGGGTTGTCGATCAGCGCTTCGATGGTGCCGATGAAGCCCTCTGCATCCTGCACCGCGGCGTTCTCGCGGCGGCGTTCGGCGCTGTAGCCCGATGCGATGATGTCCTTCGTGCGCTTGGGGTCGTAGCCGAGGGTGTCGCGTAGCGCGTTGCCGACGCGGTTGCCGGTCAGCAGGTCGGCCACACCGACCACCGACTCGCCCAGGCCCACCACACCGCGCGAAAGGTCTAGGCCCAGGTCGGACGCCCGCTCGAGGATCGAGGCCTCGGCCAGCCCGACGCGCTCCATGAATGCCTCGCGCGGCATGCTGCTGTAGAACTTCGCGTGCAGCGCGGCGGCGAGTTCCTCGTCGGGCACGGCGGCATAGGCCGGATATTGCTTCTTGAATTCTTGAATGGCGCTCACTGGTCACCTCACCGGAACAGACCGAGCGGGTCGGCGCCTCGGTCCTGCGGCGCGCGTAGCGGGTCGGTCATCGCCTTGAGCTGGTCACCTACCGACGGGCGCGGCTGGTATGTGATGCCGAGCTTCGCGGCAATGCGTGGGCGCATCTCCTCAAGCTGGTCTGGTGTGAGCCACGGGTTCGCCATCTCCAACGCGGCAATCTGGCGCTCGATCTCGCGCTCGGCGGCCTGCGGGTTGCTGGCCCAATAGTCGGACTTCTTGACCTCGGTCGGCGTGTAGCTCGAGCCTGCCGTCGGTGCGTCGGTGGCGGCGCGGCCCTGCAGCTGGGCGAACATCGCCCGCTCGGCATCGTTCGCTTTGCCGGTGGCGACCTTGGCGGCCAGCTCCGAGCGTAGTGCAGCCTCGCGTGCGCCTCCCGACATGCCGGTGGTCCGCTCGTAGAGTCCGCGCTCGGCACCGGCCTGGTTGAGGCGCTGCTCCTGAATGCTCAACGTGCGGTTGCGATAGTCCTGGTCCGCCTGGAACTTGCGCTCGTCCAGATCCGCGCGCGCGGCGTCGCGCTCGTCGGCCTTCGATGCACGGACGAACTCATCGAAGTGGCGGGCGAATTCCAGGTCGTTGGCCTCGATCGCCTTTTCCTTGAGCATCTGGGCGCGTTCGCGTGGCGACAGGCCTGCATCCTCGGGCACGCTCGACATGAGCTTCTGCCGGCGGGCGACGATGGCGGCCTCGCGTTCGGCGTGTATCTGGCGCTCCATGTCTGCCAGCCACTGGCGCGTGCGCCGCTTCTGCTCCTCAGCCATCGCGGCTTGCGCGTTCTGACTGATACCTCGGCCCAGCCCGCCAATGGCGCCCATCGCGATTCCTCGAATGCTCATGTTCAAATCTCCTTGGCGGCGCGCTGCAGCTTGCGCAAGCGCAAGTGGTCGTTCAGTTGGCGGCGCGTGCGGTTCTCGTGCTCGCGCGCAGCGGATTGTTCATCGGTGAGGAATCTTGGTCTTGCCGCTTGCTGCTTGGCGAGCTGCAGGAGCTCCAGGCGCAGGCGGGCGTCGGCCAGGTGCTGGTGCGCCAGGCGGGCCGTGCGGAAATGCAGGCTCTCGTCGGCCATGTCCTCGAGCACAGCGGCGCCGATGCGGTTCTCGGCCTGGTGGATCGTGCCGAGCGTCTCCGTGATGGCGGCGTCGATCTGCTTGGGGCTCGCCATCGGCGCGTCGCGGGTGGCCTCCTCGGCGCGCATCGCTTCTTCGAGCTGGGCGCGCAGACGGATCACCTCGGGGTCGTCGCTGAAGACGTCGTCGGGGATGCGGTCGGCGCGAATCTGGATCTGGCGCAATCGCTCGCGCTTGTTCGGGTCGTTTTCTCGACGGGGGTCGAAGTCGTTCAAGGTCTGCATGGGTGCTCCTCAGTTGAAGGCGGGATCGAGGGCGGCGCGCTCGACGGCGGTCGGGGCCTGTTGTGCGTCCTGGTCGTCGGCCATCTGGCGCTTGAGCTTTGCGGCCCGCAGTCGGTGGGCGCGGATGGCGTTCGTGGTGGAGCTGATCTCGACGGGATCACCTCGGCGCCGGGCACGTTGCAGCTGGCGCTCAAGCAGATCGATGCAGTAGTGCTGAAGCGTCAGCTCGGTGTCCGGGTCGACGGGTCGGGGCGCTGCGGCGGCGCGTGCTTCGAGCGCATCGAGGAGGCCAGCCGAAGGGTCGGTGAGGTCGAAGCCGGGGCGACCCGTGGCGAAGCTCGCCACCTGGTTCGCCAGAGCCTGCAGCGCGGCACGAGACAGCCCGTGCAGGGTGCACGCCTCGCCTTCGTTCCAGCGCATGTAGCAGATCCTCTCTTCGAGCAACGCGGCCATCTTGGCGTTGTACTCGGGGTCATCGTCGAGCGTGACCAACAGCCAGGGGACGGGGTTGGTCGGTTTGGCGGCGGTCGCAATTCGGTTTTTCATGTGGGGGCGCTCCGGGACAGAAGGGGTAAACGACAAAGCCCCGCGACCTTTCGGGGCGGGGCTTCGTTTTCGCTGGACGCGGGTGTCCGGCGACAAGTCTACGATTTTTTCGCTGTCAGGTGGGCGACTTTTTGCGCTTTTCGTGCCTCGATCTGCGGCGAAAGTGAGCGCAATTCACATCTAACGTGCGGGTTCGCGATGGTGGAGCACCCTTGGCGGAACCTTACCTGAACCTCACCACTGGAAACTGCTGCGATCGTGCGGTGATCTTGCTGTATTCGGGTCGGGAGGCGGCGCTACGGACTGCGGACCTCGGTGCGTGCCTCGGTGAGTGGTGCGCACGAAAAAGCCGGCGCACTGGCCGGCTCTTCGGGTGGTGCGGTCGGTGGGATGTGCTGCGTCAGGCGGCGCGGCGCTCGGCATTGCGCTTCGCAACACGCTTCTGCATGCGCTGCAGGTTCCTCTGCATGCGGGCGATGGCTTGGCACACCTCGGCGAGCGTGACCGCTTCACCGCGGCGCATGCGGGCGATGAGCTGGGCGTGTGGTGCGGTGCTCACGATGCCGGCGGCGCCGTTGTCCGGTTCGCGACGATCGGCGGTCAGCCAGGCGCGCATGTGGGGGTGCTGCATCTGGGCTGCATTGTGTTGGATCACTTCGCTGGTCACGCGGTCGAGATCGGCCAGCGCGGCGTCGAGCAGCGATTGATGGTTCAGGCGGTCAATCTCGGCCGGGGCGGCGGTGCGTTGGGCGTTCATGGTGTGCGGCTCCTGTGCAGTGGTGTGACTGCATGGTTGCCGATCGGAGCGCGGTTGTCACCGGGAGCACAACTCACCTTCATCGGGGCGAGTTTCAGGCACGGCGCGGGTGTGGGCCGATGGTGCGGGAGCATCACTCCCGTTTTTCGGGGTGGCTGTTACAAAAAAAGGTCGAGTTGGGATATTCCGCGAACATTCGGGGCATTTTCTCGAATGGGGCAGCCGGACGGCCGGAACGGAACCTCAACGGAACCACACTATGGAACCGACCTACAACCCGCGCCGTTATTGGGTTTTCCTCTTCTCTGTTCCCTCGGTTCCCTTCTTCTAAAAAGTATGGAGATAAGGAAAAAAAAGAGAGAGAGAGAGAAAATACGCACCACCGTGCACACGTGTTTTTTTTGTATACAGAAAGAAGTTGGCGAAAGGGAACCGACGGAACAGAAACGGCGGAACCCGCGCCACCGCTGGGTTTCCGCCGTCTCCCTTGCTTCTACGCGGCTGGGAACCGCTCAGTCGAACGGTTCGGGAGTCGTACGGCTCAACTCGGCACGGGCGCGCGCGTCATCAACGTCGATCAGGTGCGGGCGCACCCAAACGCTGTAGCGCGAGCCGTTCCACTTCACCTGTTTCGCGCGCGACCCACGGCTTTGTGCAGCAGGAAGGGGCACGAAGCCCGCAGCGCGGAGCGCCTCCCGCGCCTGTCGCCCTGTCGGCGCTTTCCGCAGACTGTTGAGTTCGTCCTTCAGCAGATCGAAGGCGACCGCATCGGGACCAATCCCGAGCCGCAGGCTCGCTATCCCTCGCGCGCTGCGCTCCCGCTCGAAGATCTTCCAGCCCGCCTCATCGTTGGCAGCCGGCAGCGGCGGCCAACCGGCCAGGCTGCAGGCCCGCTCCGCCTCTTTGCGCAGATCCTCGCGGTCAGGGGCCAATTTCCACGCGTCGAGCGCGACCTTAGCCTCATAGTCGTGCACGCCGTCCGCCCCAGCCTCGAGGATGCGGCGCACCTGGTCATCGAGGTCGTTCTCGTGCGAAGCCAGGATCGTCACCTCGCGCGCTGCGGTCACCGGTGCCGTACCGTTCGCCTTGAACTCCGCCGGCGCCTCGCTCTCAGCCAGCCACAGCGCCAGCTGCCCGGGGTGTGCGCTTGGCAGGTCGTTGAGTTCCGCAAAATGCTCCTCCATCGGGATGCCGTAGCGTGACCGAAGCGCCGCCTCGACCTCCTCTTTCTTCTCGAACGGGGAGTGCAGTATGAAATAGCGCCGGTCAGCGTCGTTGATCGGCAACATGTCAACGTGGTTGGTCGTGAAGCCGTAGTTGGTCGTGTTGAGCACGACGCGTTGGTCCTTGTACAACGCTCGAACCTCAACGCAGTCGTTCGTGATGTACGGCTTCATCCGGTTGGCGACTTCGTACTTGTTCTCACCCTGGAATCGAATCTCTTCAACGATCGTGACTGCACTACCCTCGGCCCAGCCTGTGAAGGCAGAGCCCAGGACGGTGCCCCCGTTGAGGATCTGGGCGTTCTTCCCGCCGAGCACAGGCATGAGCAGGCTTAGAACGGTCGTCTTACCGTCTCCCTCGCAACCCTTTATGACCGGCGCCCATCGGATCTTGCGCCCAGGGTGCAGGTAGTTGTGCGCCAGCCAGTACCGCAGCAGCGCGCGCTCGCGCATGTCCGGAATCAGCAGCTCGAACTGCCGTTCCAGCGCTTTGCGCAGCTGGCGCCCCTCTTCCGTGACCTTCGCATCCGGCTCGACCCGCAGGTCAGCCCTGTACGCGTTCAGGTAGCTGCGCCCCTCGAACGTGAAGATGTCACCCGACGCGGCCGGGTAGTACATCTGCCCCGACACCACAGGCACGCGCCAATGGCACGTCATCGCCTCGTGCGGGGTGACCGGCTTCTCGTCTCCGAGGAACAGGTCGGCCACATGCCGAGAGAACGCAGCATTGAAGGACACGACCGTCCGTGTCTCCTTGGTCACTCGGTGCACGTAGCAGTCAGCCCCAGCATCCCACACCCATGGCTGCGCCCAGGCAGGCGCCAGGGAGAGCGCGTCACCGAGTTCGACGTCGTCGGACTCAATTCGCGCCTTCGGCGGGGCCAACAGCTTGCGCACTGCAGCGACACCGGGCGCAGCCCCTTCCAGCGCGGTCAGCCGACGCTTGATGTGGGAAACGAGAATCTCCCGGTCAATCTCCGACAGCTCTGCCGCGCGGATCTCGGCGGCGATGGCACCCTTCAGTGTGACTGCATCCGCGGTGTGGATCCGTGCGGCCCATTCCTGCGCCACGACCACTGCGGCCGACGCGGCTGCCTTGCGCTGCGCCTGGTAGGCCTTCCACTCACCCTCGAACCCGTCCTCGTGCAGAAGCCAATGCAGCACCGTCCGCATGGTGGTGAGACCACCTGCCCGCTCCCGCTTCGCCTTCTCCCATTGACCGGACACCACGCCGGTGACGAACTTCACCGACTTCCGGGACCAGTCGTCCACCATTTCGAGGGCGTCATCGGCTCGCTCCATGTCTGAGAACTCATGGTGCACGGCGAAGATCAGTCTGAGCCACTTGTCGTAGTCGTCGTAACGATGTGCCGGTAGCCGATCGAGAACCCATCGGCATTCTTCGATGGTCAGCCCGGTCTTCTGAGCGACGGAATCGAGCCCATCCTCCCCTCCGACGAGCGCGCCGGCCGAGCCTGCCCCCTTCTGTACCCATTCGGGCGGCATGAGGGTGGGCAATTCGTCTCGGATCCAGGCGGCCACCTCGTTGCGGTCAACAGCAGTCAGCATCCACCGCTCCAGGTCGGCAATGTTCTCGCCTTCCCAGGTGTAGGGCTGTTGGGTGTCCGGATGGATGCCGGCAGCCACGAACTGCTGACCGATGCCGAGCACTTCGACGCGGTGTTCCCTGCCATCCGGGCTCACCCAAATCGGGCTGGTGATCTTGGTGCCCGGCTCGATCGCGGCGTAGAGCAGCAGCGCCTTGGGTGGCATGCCGACACGCTCAGGCGCATCGCCGAAGCGAGCGCGGGCTGCGGCCACCACCCGGGAGGCGACTTCCGCATCGTAAATGTCGACATCGATCGGGGCGAGCGCAGAGGTGCGGATACCGACATTCAGGTCGCCTTTGCCGTTGGCTGCCCATGTGGCAACACGATCGGGGTGAAGCTCGAGGTCTTCCCACTTCTTGACGACAGGCCGTTTACCGGCCACCGGGATGGGCTCGAAGCCCTGTGCGAGCAGCTTCGGGCCGAGGGATGCGAAGTTCTGCGGCGCGTTCATGCTCGCACCTCGCGCGCCAGGATCAGCCACTGCTGCAGCTCCTCATCGTCGGGCAGATCGAGCACGAGGAAATAGGCGGCGTGCTTGACCCACTCGAAGCGGTTCGACGCCTCGCGCAGCTCCGTCTCGATGGTCCAGCCACCTTGACGCAACCGGAACACATACGCGGCCTCGCGCTGCGACCAAACGCTGCGGTAGAAGTCGCGCGGTGTCACGCCCCGATCGTCACCATTGGCGGCGCGCTCGATCAGCTCGAGCAGCAGCTGCCCCGCACAACTTCCCGGATTTGGTAGCCAACGGGTGCCATTCTGCTGCGAACGTGCTAGACTCGGTTCCCAGTGAGTGGCGCTCACCTCTGCTGCTGCCCGGTCCGACCTCCCAGTCGGCCGGGCGCTTTCTTTTGTGGAGGTCATGCTGCCACCTCTTCAGCCTTGGCACGGAGCGCAGCGCGCAGGTCTGCAACGCGCCACCCCGTCGACTGCGCCGAGAGCTTCACGGGCTTCGGGATGAACCCAGCCTTCACCCAGCGCCAGACCGTGGCGTGACTGATGCCGTAGAGACCACGCACGACGGGCTCACGCACGAAGGCGTTGTCAGGCAGGTGTTCGAAGTTGGCGAGCGCCATCGGGATGGGCTCGGGCGCCGGCTGGGTGATGGCGGCCGCAACGGCGCCAGGGGCGGGCTTGTTCTGCTTGTTGTACGACATCGACGAATCCTCAGATCGGGATCCGCCGGCCAGGAGCATAGGAAAGGCCAGCGGATCAGGGTCCGCGGGTCGCTTGTCTACGTTGGCGATTGGCTGTTGGCGAAATTGGCGTGCGACGGGTGGCAACCGCTAAGAAAACGCCACCTGTCAGCACTGTATCAGCTGGGTTCACACCCACGCAAGTTATGGTTTCTCATGCAGAAATATGTTCCACCTTTGTGGAAATAATTTCCGGATGCAGGGGAACGACGGCCCCTTCGGGCGACTTTAGGGCGCAGAATTTCGCCCAGTCGGCCATGAGTCGGGCGCGCTTCTCGAAGAGGTCACCGCGGCGATAGGCGGCTTCGACCTTGTCGCCGATGGTGTGTGCGAGGGCCATTTCGGCGACGTCGCGCGGGTAGTTGGTCCGCTCCGCTGCCCAGTCGCGGAAGGTCGAGCGGAAGCCGTGCGGCACCGCGTCGACATTCATGCGGCGCATCACCGCCAACAGGGTCATGTCGGACATCGTCCCGCCCCGCGGCGCCGGGAAGACGAGGTTGGAGTCAGCAAGGCGCGGCAGGGTCTTAAGGAGCTCGAGCGCGCGGTCGGATAGCGGCACGCGGTGTTCCTTCCCGCCCTTCATGCGCTCGGCCGGGATCGTCCAGACACGGGACTGCAGATCAACCTCGTCCCAGGTCGCGCCGCGCACCTCGCCCGAGCGGGTCGCGGTCAGGATGAGGAACTCGAGCGCACGCGCCGCCAGGCCTTCACGCTTCTGCAGATCCTCAACGAACTGGCCGATAGCGTCGATTGGCAGCGCGGTGTGGTGCTCCACCTTGGCGACCTTCGAGGGCTTGGCGAGCAACTTGTCGAGGTGCCCCCGCCATCGTGCCGGATTGTCGCCTTTGCGGAAGCCGCGCACCGTGGCCCAATCTAGGACGTTCTCAATCCGGCCGCGAACGCGCGTTGCGGTCTCTGTCTTGGTCGTCCACACCGGCTCGAGAATCTTGAGGATGTGCGCCAGCTCGACGTCACGCACCTGCAGCGCCCCGATTACCGGCGAGGCGTAGGTCGTGAGCGATGCCGACCACTGCGCCGCGCTCTTCGGGCTCTTCCACTCGGCCGACTTGGCGTCGATGAACTGCGCCACGCATTTGTCGAACGTAACCTCGGCCCTATGGGCCGCCGCCAGGGCGCTACGGGCGGCTACACGCTCTGCAACAGGGTCACGCCCCTCGGCGATGGCTTGGCGGGCGTCACGGGCTTTCTCGCGCGCCTGCGCCAGCGTCACGCCGGGATATGCACCCAGACCGATGTCGCGACGCTTGGCCCCAATCTTGGCGCGCAGAATCCACGAGCGTGCCCCCGTCGACGTGACCTGCAGGTGCAGGCCGGCGACGCCACCGACGGCATGCAGCCCTTCTGTCTTCAGGCGCCCCACTTCCAGCGCGGTCAGTTCCTTGGCGATCTTCGGCATTTTCTGTACCCCACAACCTACCCAACATCCGATGTGATATTTGATGATACTACGGGATACGAGCGAAAACTTGCCGAACAGCCTGAATCCTTTATTTCACGCGGGGTGTTGCGCTGCGGAGAAACCCCGTGATACAGTGCGCGCCGTCGTTGAGGGGGACACCCTCTCCGCCAAAAAACAGTTGAAGAGGCGGAAATAGCAGTTATAATCCCGCTCCTTCGCAGTGCAGCAAAAAGCGCCCGTAGCTCATCTGGATAGAGTACCTGGCTACGAACCAGGGGGTAGGAGGTTCGAATCCTTCCGGGCGCGCCAGCTTTTCCGGCCTTTCGATGACGGGCCATAAACGTTTTCGAGATTGCGCCCGTAGCTCATCTGGATAGAGTACCTGGCTACGAACCAGGGGGTAGGAGGTTCGAATCCTTCCGGGCGCGCCAGATCCGCGCAAAGGCCCAGTCTTCGGACTGGGCCTTTTGCTTTGTGCGTCCATTCGTTTAGGCTTATACGCTCCGCCTTCTCGCTTCGGTGCCCCCTTCCCACCCCCATGCCCACCATGCGCGACGCTTACGAACTGCTCGGTCTGGCACCGGGCGTCACTCCGACCGACGTCAAGCGTGCCTTTCGCCGGCTGGCAATGCGCTGGCATCCCGACCGCAATCCGGCACCTGCCGCCGCCGAGCACTTCAAGGCGCTGCGCCGTGCGCACGACAAGCTGCTCGCAGGACTCGAGCCGGCAGACGCCAGCGCGGAAGAACACGGGTACGCCGATCCTGCTGCTTCCGGGCAGGACACGGATGCGCCTGCCGATGCCGAGACGGCCCCCCGCGGCGCCGACCGCTCCATGGACCTGGAGCTGGACCTGGAAGAGGCCTTCCTCGGCGGCACCAGGCAGATCTGCCTGAGCCAGGCGAGCAGCTGCACCCATTGCTCGGGCACGGGCGAAATCCGGCTGACTTTCACCCGGCTGTGCGAACCCTGCCGCGGCTCGGGGAAGGTACGCAATGGCAAGGGCCTGCAAAGCTGCACGGCCTGCGCCGGCCGTGGCTACCGCAGCACCGCGGCCTGTCCGGACTGCGAAGGCAGCGGCCAGCAAACCAGTGAACGCTGGCTGGCCGTGAGCCTGCCGGCCGGGCTGGTCGACGGCGACAGCCTGCGCCTGAGCGGCGAAGGCGAGCCCCATCCCGAACACTCCGGCAAGCCCGGCGATCTCCACCTGCGCATCCGGCTGAATACCCACCCGCTATACACGCGCAAGGGGCGTGACCTGCTGCTGCAACGCCCGATCAGCGCGCTGCGCCTGCTGCTCGGCGGAACGGTGCACGTTCCGCACCCGGGCGGGCCGCGCAAGGTGACGATCCCGGCCGGCAGCGCATCGGCACGCCAGGTCCGCCTCGATGGCGAAGGCTTCCCCGCACGCGCAGGCCGCCCCGCCGGCGACATGGTGATCGACTTCCAGCCGCTCATGCCCACGCAGGTCGATACGGCCCTGCATGCGCAGTTCGAAGCCTTGGAGGCCGAACTGCAGCGCGGGCTGGGGCAATACCTGCCCGAGCTCGCTGCATGGGAAGCGAAGTGGATGCAGAATGCGGGGCGATAGCACCTCATCCCGCCACTTCCACCCATGAAAACCGCCGCCGCGAGACGACTATCGACCCTGCTGCTGGGCCTGTCGCTGGCGGCCTGCGGGCCGGCCGAAACGCCGCGCATCGCCGACTATCACGGCCTGGGTGAGCTGCGCATCGCCACCCGCCACGACGCCATCTCCTACCGGCTCGACGAAGACGGCCGCGTAAGCGGCTTCGAGCATGACTTGCTGCGGGCGCTCGGCGACGAGCTCGACGTCGACGTCACTTTCGTGCCCTACCCCGACGCCACTCGCGCACTGGATGCGGTGATCAACGGCCAGGTACACATGGCCGCCGCCAGCCTGGGAGTGAACAGGCGCCTGCCGCTGCGATGGTCGAAGCCGCTGCGCGAGGTGGAATACGTCGTCGTCGGCCGCAGCGGCGGCCAGGCGGACGCATCGGCCGACGAGCAGTCTCTCGCCGGACGCACGATCTCGGCCCGCCGCGGCTCGCTGGCGGCGGAGAAGATCATGGACATCCGCAAGCGCCGTCCCGGCGTCAACGTGCATTTCCCGATCAAGGCCGGTGAAGAACAGCTGCTTGCCGATCTCGCCGCAGGCAAGCTCGATCTCGTCGCCACCGACCGCCTGCACTACGCGCTTGCCGTCCACCTCCATCCCGCGCTGGAAATCGTCTACGAACTGCCTGAACCTTCGGCCATCGCCTGGGCGCTGCCGGCCGGGCAGCACGTACTGGCGGCCGAAGTCGACGCCTTCATCGGCCGGGCCGCGGCCGACGGCCGCCTCGCCCGCCTGGCCGACCGCTACTTCGACTACGTGCGCCGTCTGAACACTGCCGACATCACCACTTTCCTGGCCCGCATCCAGGAACGCCTGCCCCGCTACCGCGCCTTCTTCCACGAGGCCGAGGCCCAGACCGGCATCGACTGGCGCTACGTCGCCGCGGTGGCCTATCAGGAGTCGCACTGGGACCCGCAGGCCACGTCCTTCACCGGCGTGCGCGGCATGATGATGCTGACGGCGGACACGGCCGACCGGCTGGGCGTGAACGACCGGCTCGATCCCCGCCAGAGCATCCTCGGCGGCGCGCGCTACCTGGCGATGCTGAAAGACTTGCTGCCGGACGAAATCGACGAGCCGGACCGCACCTGGCTGGCGACGGCGGCCTACAACCTGGGCATGGGGCACATGAACGGTGCCCGCGCGATCGCCCGCCGGCTGGGCAAGGACGATCGAGCGTGGTGGGAGATGAAATCGGTGCTGCCGCTGCTGTCCCGGCCGGAATACGCCCAGCGGCTCAAATCCGGCCCGGCGCGCGGCGGCGAAGCGGTGGTGATGACAGAGAACGTACGCAGCTACCACGACATCCTGGCTCGCCTGGAGCCGCCCTACGAAGCGGGGCTGGCCTTGCCCAGCCTGCGGCTGGGCAAGGCCGACCGAGCAGGCGCTCAGAGCGCCGGTTCGAGCCGCTCGACGCCGCCCATGTAGGGCACCAGCACCTTCGGGATCACGATCGAGCCGTCCGCCTGCTGGTAGTTCTCCAGCACCGCGACCAGCGTGCGGCCGACGGCCAGCCCGGAACCGTTGAGCGTATGCACCAGCTCGTTCTTGCCCTGCGCGTTCTTGAAGCGCGCCTGCATGCGGCGGGCCTGGAAGGCCTCGCAGTTCGAGCAGCTCGAAATCTCGCGATAGGTGTTCTGCGCCGGCAGCCAGACTTCCAGGTCGTAGGTCTTGCTTGCCGAAAAGCCCATGTCGCCGGTGCACAGCGTGATCACGCGATATGGCAGTTCCAGCTTCTGCAGGATGGCTTCGGCGTGGCCGACCATCTGCTCGAGCGCCTCGTAGCTGGCCGAGGGTTCGACCACCTGCACCATCTCCACCTTGTCGAACTGGTGCTGGCGGATCATGCCGCGCACGTCGCGACCGCCGCTGCCCGCTTCCGAGCGGAAGCAGGGGCTGTGCGCCGTCATCCGGATCGGCAGCGCATCGAGCGCCAGCACTTCCTCGCGCACGCTGTTGGTCAGCGTGATCTCCGCAGTCGGGATCAGGTATTGCTCCAGGCCCTCCTCGTCGCCGCCGCGCAGCACCCAGAACAGATCTTCCTTGAACTTGGGCAGTTGTCCGGTACCGAACAGTGCGTCGCGGTTGACGATGTAGGGCGTGTAGCACTCGGTATAGCCGTGCTCGCGGGTATGGGTGTCGAGCATGAACTGCGCCAGCGCACGGTGCAGGCGCGCCACCGGCCCGCGCAGGAAGGCGAAGCGCGAACCCGACAGCTTGGCGCCGGTCTCGAAATCCAGCCCCAGCGGCGCGCCGAGATCGACGTGGTCGCGCACTTCGAAATCGAAGCTGGCCGGCGTGCCCCAGCGGCGGACTTCGACGTTGCCGCTCTCGTCCTCGCCCACCGGCACGCTCTCGTGCGGCAGATTGGGCAGGCGGGCGACGAAATCGTTGATGCGTTCGAGCAGCCCCGGCAAAGCCTGCTCGCAGGCTTTCAGCTCGTCGCCGAGCTGCGCCACTTCGGCCATGACCGGGCCGGCATCCTCGCCCTTGCCCTTGAGCATGCCGATCTGTTTCGACAGCGCGTTACGGCGCGCCTGCAGTTCCTGGGTCCGGGTCTGGAGCTGCTTGCGCTCCTCCTCGAGCGCAAGGAAGGCGGCGCTGTCCAGTTGCAGGCCGCGGCCGGCCAGCCGGGTGGCGACCAGGTCGATCTGATTACGCAGAAGCTGGATATCGAGCATCGGGTTGTCCTGAAAATCGTTGGTGGGTCATCGGCCTGGAACAAGCCTGGAGTTGAGGCGTGCGGCGTGCAACCAGGCTACGGTCGCGGGTGTGATCGTGCGGGCAGCCGCAGAGGATTCGGCAGCGGTCATGAGCAGGCAAGGAACACCTTCCGGAATGACGCACCGCAATAATCGATTAAATAAATCAATCCCTTACAAAGTTCACCCTAGGTAAATTGAACTTGCTATTTCCGCTTTGTCGGATAGGTTTAAAGAATCAACAAGCCGCATCAGACGGCGCAACAATGGAGGAGTGAATATGCTATCGATTCGTGACTGCCTGGACTACTGCGACATCACCGACGACGAAGTCGCGCTGGTTGCCGAACATGAAGGAATCCCCGATGCCGCCGCCGCGCAAGTGGTTTGCGGCTTGGTCCAGACACCCGAAGGAGTCCTGCTGCTGACCAACTTCATGCTCGACCTCGTCGAGCGTGCCAACGAATGCGGCGACGAGGAAAAAGCCGCCAAGGCGAAATCCGTCTGCGCCCGCTTCATGGCCGATCATCCGCTGACGCATTAGCTGCGCCATCCGACGCCGAACGCTCGCCCGCCTGCTTGCCAAGCGGCCGGGCGTTCGGGCTTTCTGCCGCTTTATCCAGCGCACGCAACTGGGCCAGCTTTTCCGCGATGCGGCCTTCCATGCCACGCGGCGTGGGCCGATACCACTCGGGACGTTCCATGCCTTCGGGCAGGTAGCTCTCGCCGGCGGCATAGGCGCCCGGTTCGTCATGGGCATAGCGGTAAGCCTTGCCGTAACCCAGGTTCTTCATCAGCTTCGTCGGCGCATTGCGCAGGTGCAGCGGCACTGGGCGTGAGCCGTCGCGTTTGACGAATTCGCGCGCCGCATTGTAGGCCTTGTAGGCTGCATTCGATTTGGCCGCACAGGCGAGGAAGATCGTCGCCTGCGCCAGCGCCAGTTCGCCTTCGGGAGAACCGAGGCGCTCGTAGGTGGCGCAGGCGTTCAGCGTCATTTCGAGCGCCCGCGGGTCGGCGAGGCCGATGTCTTCCACCGCCATGCGGATCAGGCGCCGGCCGACATAGAGCGGGTCCGCGCCGCCGTCGAGCATCCGGCACAGCCAGTAGAGCGCGGCATCGGGGTTCGAGCCCCGTACCGACTTGTGCAGCGCCGATATCTGGTCGTAGAAAGCCTCCCCGCCCTTGTCGAAACGGCGCAGGTTCTGCGACAGCGCGGCATCGACGAAGGCCGCATCGACTTTTGCCGCGCCCGCGGTTTCGGCCGCCACCTGCACCTGTTCGATCAGGTTCATCAGCCGCCGCGCGTCGCCGTCGGCAAAACCGATCATGCGTTCGCGGGCGTCGTCGTCGAACGGCAGGTCCGGACATGCCGCCAGGCGCGCCCGCTCGAACAGCGCGGTCATGGCCTCGGCATCGATCGGCTCGAGGACGTAGACCGCCGCACGCGACAGCAGCGCCGAATTGACCTCGAAGGAAGGGTTCTCGGTGGTGGCGCCGATGAAGGTCACCAGACCCTGCTCGACATAGGGCAGGAAGGCATCCTGCTGCGACTTGTTGAAGCGATGCACTTCATCCACGAACAGGATTGTGTGCCGCCCCCGCGCCTTCGCCGCCTGGGCCTGCTGGATCGCTTCGCGGATCTCCTTGACCCCGGAAAACACCGCCGACAGCGCGACGAAGTCGGCGTCGAAGCCCTGCGCCATCAGGCGGGCGAGCGTGGTCTTGCCGACGCCGGGCGGTCCCCACAGGATCATCGAATGCGGCTTGCGCGAGGCAAAGGCCAGCCGCAGGGGCTTGCCTTCGCCCAGCAGATGGGCCTGGCCTGCGACCTCGTCGAGCGACTTCGGCCGCATGCGCTCGGCCAGCGGCACCTGCGGCGGCGCGATGGATTCGAACAGATCGGCCACGGTCAACGCGTCGGAGCAGCACCGCTGCTGCCCGCCGCGCCCGGCAGTTCGCCGATCACGTCGGCACCTGCCGGCGGCTCGAAACGGAAGCGGTCGGATGCCAGGTCGGGGTTCGGCTGCAGCCGGGTGAAGCGGATCAGCGTGGTCTGGCCGAAGTTGTCGCGCATCTCCATGCTGTGCAGACGGCCATCCTTCAGGCCGATGCGCAGGGACTCGAAACCGCTGTCGGTCTGCCTGGGGCGTGCTTCGACCCAGTCCAGTTCGCCGTCGCTGCCGCCGCCGGCAAGAACGAAGCCCTCTTCGATGTCTCCGCTGCCGAACAGGATGGCCGCCGGCGTCGCCCCCAGGGCATCGCCGAGCGCGCGCACCGTGACCTGGTTCAGGTCCGGGTCCCAGGTCCACAGCGTGCTGCCGTCGCCGACCAGTACTTGGCGGTAGGGACGCTCGTATTCCCAATGGAAGCGCCCGGGCCGCGCATAGGCGAAGCTGCCCGACGCCTGCTGGGGCTTGCGGCCGGAGCGGGCAACGACGATCTGTTCGAAATCGCCTTCGGCGCTGCGCGTCTCCGCCACGAACTGGCGTAACTGGGCGATGCCGTCCGCCGCCGGCGCGGCGCCGCCGGCACAAGCCAATGCAAGGGCCAGCGAGACACGCGCGATCAACGGGGCACGAGCCGCAAGCCGGCGAGCCACCGCCCCTGCACCGAAATGCATTCCCATCATTCGCTCTCCTTGGCCGGCACGATCACTTCGCGGTTGCCGTTGCTGCCCATCGCCGACACCAGGCCGGCACGTTCCATCTGCTCGATCAGGCGCGCCGCGCGGTTGTAGCCGATGCGCAGGTGGCGCTGCACCAGCGAGATCGACGGCCGGCGGGTCTTGATCACGACTTCGACCGCCTGGTCGTACAGCGGGTCGGCCTCGCCATCGCCGCCATCGCCTCCGCCGCCGAGCGCGGCATCGAGGTCGTCCTCGGGTTGCGACAGGATGCCTTCGACGTAGTCCGGCGGGCCGACGCGCTTGAGGTGATCCACCACCTTGTGCACCTCTTCGTCGGCGACGAAAGCGCCATGCACCCGCACCGGCAGGCCGGTGCCCGGCGCGAGGTAGAGCATGTCGCCCATGCCGAGCAGGTTCTCCGCGCCCATCTGGTCTAGGATGGTGCGCGAGTCGATCTTGCTGGACACCTGGAAGGCGATGCGGGTCGGCACGTTGGCCTTGATCAGGCCGGTGATGACGTCCACCGACGGCCGCTGCGTGGCGAGGATCAGGTGGATGCCCGCCGCGCGCGCCTTCTGCGCGAGGCGTGCGATCAGCTCTTCCACCTTCTTGCCGACCACCATCATCATGTCGGCCAGTTCGTCCACAATGACGACGATGTAGGGCAGCGTGTCGAGCGGCTCGGGGTTCTCGGGCGTGATCGAGAAGGGGTTGGTCAGCGGCGTCTCGGCCTTGCGCGCCTCCAGCACGGCCTTGTTGTAGCCGGACAGGTTGCGCACGCCGACCGCCGCCATCAGCTTGTAGCGCTTGTCCATTTCGGCGACGCACCAGTTCAGCGCGTTCGCCGCGTGCTTCATGTCGGTGACGACCGGCGCCAGCAGATGCGGGATGCCTTCGTAGATCGACAGTTCGAGCATCTTCGGGTCGACCATGATCAGCCGCACGCGGTCCGGCTCGCTCTTGTACAGCAGCGACAGGATCATCGCGTTGATGCCGACCGACTTGCCCGAACCGGTGGTGCCGGCCACCAGCAGGTGCGGCATCTTGGCCAGGTCGGCGACCACCGGCTGGCCGCCGATGTCCTTGCCGAGCACCACGGTGAGCGGCGAAGCCATGTCGTGATAGACCTTGGAGCCAACGATCTCGGACAGGCGCACCGTCTGCCGCTTGGGGTTGGGCAGCTCCAGCGCCATGCAGGACTTGCCCGGTACCGTCTCGACCACCCGCACCGACACCAGCGACAGCGCACGCGCCAGATCCTTGGCCAGATTGACCACCTGGCTGCCCTTGACGCCGGTCGCCGGCTCGATTTCGTAGCGCGTGATGACCGGGCCAGGATAGGCGGCCAGCACCTTGACCTCGACACCGAAGTCGCCGAGCTTGGTCTCGATCAGGCGCGAGGTGAATTCCAGCGTTTCGGCCGACGGCGGCTCGACATCTCCGGAAGCCGGATCGAGCAGTGCCAGCGGCGGCATCGCGCCTGCGGCGGCATCGGCGAACAGGGTCTGCTGGCGTTCCTTGTCGACGCGCTCGGACTTCTGCACGGCGATCAGCGGCGGCTCGATGCGCAGCGGCGCAGGCGCCACCTTCTCGGTCTTGCGGCGCCGGGTCTCGACCACCGCTTCACGCTTCTGCGCCACTTCGCGGCCGACGCGGCGATCCTGCCAGCGTTGCCAGCCCTGCTGCACGGCCAACACGGTCTGCTCCAGCAACAGCCCCACCCGCTCGACCACCGCCAGCCAGGACACGCCGGTGAACAGCGACAGCCCCGAAGCCATCAGCGCGAGCAGCAGCAGGGTACCGCCGGTGAAGCCGAAATAGCGCTGGGTGAGCCCGCCGATCTCCATCCCCAGCAAGCCGCCCGGTGCGAGCGGCACCTGGGCGCCATGGCCATGGAAGCGCAGGAACTCGAGCGCGCTGCTGGTCAGCAGCACGACGAGGAAGCCGGCCATGACGAAGATGAAGGAACGGTGGTCCAGCGTCAGCCGGTTCTTCAGCCGCCGGAAGCCCCACAACAGGCTGTAGCCGAGGAAGATCACCCACCACCACGACGAAAGCCCGAACAGGTAGAGCAGCAGGTCGGCCAGCCAGGCGCCGAAGCGCCCGCCGGGGTTGATCACGCTGGCGACGTCCGAGGCATGGGACCAGCCCGGATCGGCCTTGCTGTAGCCGAGCAGGATCAGGCCGACATAAAGGGACATGACGCCCAGGATCAGCCAGCGAGCCTCCTGCAGCAGCAGCGAGATCTTTTCGGGCAGGGGCTGAGGGCGGGACGAGCGAGACTGCATGAGGCGACGGCGCGAAACCTGAATGAAACAACAGCGTCGATTATAAGCGATACGCCCCGGCGCTCCCGCGCCGCGTTGCGCATCCTCACAAAGCCCCAGGCCGGAGCGGCATGCAGACTCCGGCGAAACGCGCCCCTGCCGGGTCGTGCCCCGGGATCAGACCTCGCTGAGGCGTTCGCGCAGCACGATTCCCTGCGGACGCTCCTCGATCAGGCCCTGCTGCCCCAGATCCTTCATCACCCGGCTCACCATCTCGCGCGAGGCGCCGATCATCTTGGCGATGTCCTGCTTCGATATCTTGCGCACCACGACCGTTTCGCCGCCCACGTCCTCGGCCATCTCGATCAGCAGGCGGGCGACGCGGCCGTACACGTCCATCAGCGCCAGGCTCTCGATCTTGCGGTCGGCATTGCGCAGGCGGCTGGCCAGGTTGCACATGATCCGCCAGGCGATGTCGAAGTTGTCGCGCATGATCACGCGGAAATCCTGCTTGGCGATCAGCACCAGGTCGGCCGGTACCACCGCCACCACCGACGCCGAACGCGGCTGCTCGTCGAACATGCCCATCTCGCCGAACAGCTCGCCCTGGCCGAGGATGGACAGGATCACTTCCCGCCCGTCCTCGTCGCTGACGATGACCTTCAGGCTGCCGGTCAGGACGAAATAGACGAAATCGGAGCGATCTCCCGCATTGACGACCGGCTGGCCGCGCGGAATCCGCCGCATCATGGAGACGCGAGCCACGTTGGCGAGCACATCGTCTGACAGCCCGTGAAAGAGCGGGAAAGTCTTCAGGGCAATGATGGACACTGCAGCGGTTTTCGACATGCTGACTCCACGGAAGAACCTGCAAGTGCAGGCTTGTCTGGTCGATATGTCACAAGTGTAAACGAATATTGCCCGGGCGATTGCCATGGCATCCGGTCGCCGCCGCCCTTCCGTTCCCCCGGCCTGCCGCCGCGGCCGGCTCGGCTATAATTTGCCGTTTCACCGCAGGAACGCTCCCGATGACCACGAAACACGCCCGCCTGCTCATCCTCGGCTCCGGCCCGGCAGGCTATACCGCCGCAGTGTATGCCGCACGCGCGAATCTCGCCCCCGCTCTCATCACCGGCCTCGCCCAGGGCGGCCAGTTGATGACCACGACCGACGTCGACAACTGGCCGGCGGACGCCGACGGCGTGCTGGGCCCGGACCTGATGGCACGTTTCCAGAAGCATGCCGAACGCTTCAACACCGAGATGATCTTCGACCACATCCACACCGTGAAGCTGGCCGAAAAGCCCTTTCGCCTGGTCGGCGACTCGGGTGAATACAGCTGCGATGCGCTGATCATCGCCACCGGCGCGACCGCCAAGTATCTCGGCCTGCCCTCGGAAGAGAAATTCGCCGGCCGCGGCGTGTCGGCCTGCGCCACCTGCGACGGCTTCTTCTACCGCAACCAGGATGTCGCCGTGGTCGGCGGCGGCAATACCGCGGTCGAGGAGGCACTGTATCTCGCCAACATCGCCAGGAAAGTCACCCTGGTTCATCGCCGCGAGAAGTTCCGCGCCGAGAAGATCATGGTCGACAAGCTGATGGACAAGGTCGCCGCGGGCAAGATCGAACTGGCGCTCAACAGCACGCTCGATGAAGTGCTCGGCGACAGCAGCGGCGTCACCGGCATGCGCATCAAGGACGTGAATGCCGGTGCGACCCGCGACGTCGGCCTGCAGGGCGTGTTCATCGCCATCGGCCACAAGCCGAACACCGATCTCTTCGAAGGCCAGCTGGAAATGGAAGACGGCTACATCGTCACCCAGGGCGGACGCAACGGCAATGCCACACAGACCAGCGTTGCCGGCGTGTTTGCCGCGGGCGACGTCCAGGACCACGTGTACCGCCAGGCCGTGACCTCGGCCGGCACCGGCTGCATGGCCGCGCTCGACGCCGAGCGCTACCTCGACGGCCTCGGCAGCTGAGCGGACCGATGAGCCGCCGCCCGCGCACGCCTCCGGCCGAACCGGCGGACAAGCATGCCGGCGACGGCCGGCCTTGCCGGCCCGCCAGCGGCAATACGCCGTTCGCCGGCTTGCGCAGGCAGTTGCAGGACGACAAGGGCGGCATGCCCGCATCGCCGCTGCAGCCTTCCCCGGGCAAGCGGATCCGGCCGTCTCCGGTTGCGGACGACGCCAAGGCCGCCACTCCGGGCACCCAGCCGCCCGACGAGGCCGAACTGGCGCTGTTTCGCAAGACCGTGGGCGCTGCGGCACCGGTCCGCGACGGCAACCGGGCGGAAATCGAACGGGCACGCCCGGCGCCGCTGCCGCGCCCGCGATCGCCGCAGCAGGACGAGGAAAGCATCGGACCGGGCGCTCCGGCCGCCCGGCTCGATCCCCTGAGCCTCGCTTACGAAGGCGTGGTGCCGCTGCGGGCGACGGGACGCATCGAACTCGATACGCCGCTGCGGCACGGCATGCGCACGCCGGCCGCGGACAAGGCGCGGGCGGCGCGCCCGGACGGGCTCGTCCTGCCCGCCGATGCCGGCAACGGCGACCCCGCGTCGCTGTTCCACAGCATGGTGGCCGACGTCCGCCCCATCGACCCCCGCAACCGGGTCGAACTGCAGCGCCCCGCGCCCCGGCCGGCGCCGATCAAGCGCGAGGAGGACGAACGCGCGGCACTCGGCGAATCCCTGGCGGCGCCGCTGAGCTTCGAGGATCGGCTCGACATGGGGGAAGAAGCGGCTTTCCTCCGCCCCGGCCTGCCGCGACGAATACTGACGGATCTGCGGCGGGGGCGCTGGGTGCTGCAGGGCCAGCTCGACCTGCACGGCCTGGTGCGCGACGAGGCACGCGACGCGCTGGCCCGCTTCCTGAGCGACAGCCTGCTGCAGGGCAAGCGCTGCATCCGGGTGATCCACGGCAAAGGCCACGGCTCCCCCGGCAAAGTCTCGATTCTCAAGCAGCTGTCGCGCGGCTGGCTGGCACAGCGCGAGGAGATCCTGGCCTTCTGCCAGGCCGGCCCGCACGATGGCGGCGGCGGCGCACTGCTGGTGCTGCTGCGCGCGCAGAACGGCGCGCGCAGTTGAAGAAGCGGCCGAACGCCGCCCTCCTTCCATTGCCCGCCTTTCTCGCCGTTCAGATCGCCGCTTCGTTTATCTCGCCGGTACGGATGCGGATGACCTGCTCGACGGGCATGATGAAGATCTTGCCGTCACCGATCTTGCCGGTATGGGCCGCCTTGACGATCGCCTCGACCGCCGCATCGACCAGTTCGTCGCTCACCACCACTTCGACCTTGATCTTCGGCAGGAAATCGACGACGTATTCCGCCCCGCGATAAAGCTCGGTATGGCCCTTCTGGCGGCCGAAACCCTTGACCTCGGTGACGGTCAAGCCGGTGATGCCGACTTCGGACAGGGACTCGCGGACTTCATCCAGCTTGAACGGTTTGACAATCGCTTCGATCTTCTTCATCGGCCTCTCCTGGTCCTGATCTTCGTTGTGGTAGCGGAATGTTATCGGATAACGCCCGCCCTTACCGAACGAATCCCATCGTGCGCGCCCTTCGCCCGGCATGCGCAGCGGCCGGGCCCGGCATTGCCCGCCTCCCGGCCAGAAGCACCCGAATCGATGCCGCGGTGTCGCCCCGGCCACACGGCACGCCGGACGTGGACAACTCACAGGCCGGGTGAGCAAGCCTGTGGATAAGCCGTGGACAGCGCTTGCAAGTGGCCGCCGCCAAAGCGTATCTTTGCACTGCACAAAATTTGAGCAGCACCCCGACCCTGCCGGCATGGCACCGCCATACTTCCGGCATTTCCCAAGTTCCCGCAATGCCCATCCAATGCCCATCCCCGACGGACTGCATTTTTTCGACTCGATCTCCCGGATCGACCCCCGGCACTGGGACGCCCTGCCGCCCGATCCGCTGCCGCCGCATCTGCGCCACGCCTACCTGCACGCGCTGGAAGCGAGCGTCAGCGTGGGCGGGCACAGCGGCTGGATACCGCGGCATGCGACGCTGTGGGACGGCGGACGGCTGATCGCGGCGATGCCGCTGTACCTGAAGACGCATTCCTGAGGTGAATACGTCTTCGACTGGGCCTGGGCAAAGGCCTACCAGGAACACGGCCTCGACTACTATCCGAAATGGCTGGCGGCCGTGCCTTTCACGCCGATTCCGGGGCCGCGCATCCTCGGGCGCTCGCCTGCCACGCGCCGGCAACTCGTCGATGCCGTGCTGCACCAGGTCGAAGGCAGCGGCATGTCTTCGCTTCACGTGCTGTTTCCGCACGAGCGGGATCTGGAACTGCTGCGGGACAGCGGCCTCGCCGTACGCCATGGCGTGCAGTTCCACTGGGAGAACGGCAGGAAGGCGACGGACACGGACGATTCAGCCCCGTACCGCGACTTCGAGGACTTCCTCGGCAGCCTGAACCACGACAAGCGCAAGAAGATTCGCCAGGAGCGCCGCCGCGCATCGATGCACGGCCTGCGGATGCGCTGGCTCGACGGCCGCAGCGCCCGGGACGGGGACTGGGCTTTCCTGTGCCGCTGTTATGTCAACACCTATGCCGCACACCGCTCGACGCCCTACCTGAACCTGGATTTCTTCCTGCGGCTCGCCGCCGGCATGCCGGACGAGGTTCTGCTGCTACTCGCCGAACGGGAAGGACAAGCGGTCGCCTGTGCCTTCTTCCTGCGCGACGACGAGGCCTTGTACGGACGCTACTGGGGGGCGATCGAGGCGCTGCCTTTCCTGCACTTCGAGCTGTGCTACTACCAGGCGATCGAATACTGCATCCGGCATGGGCTACGGCGCTTCGAAGGCGGCGCCCAAGGGGAGCACAAGCTGTCCCGCGGGCTCCTGCCGGTCAGGACGCAGTCGGCACACTGGATCGCCGATCCACGCTTCAGCGCCGCGGTGGATGACTACCTGGAACGGGAGCGCACACAGATGGGCTTCTACCTGGACGAACTCGACGAGCACGCCCCTTACCGGCGGGCCGCCCCTGCTGATGGCTGATCGAAGGCCGGGCCTTTCTCAGCCGACGTTTTGTCCGGAATATTCCGGTGCAGTTCAGCCTTGCCCGGCCGGGATCAGGGGCAGGCAGCGATAGAGCGCGGCAATCGACTTGCCGTCGGTCAGTTCGCCGTTGTGGATCGCCTCCTCGGCTTGCTCCACGCTCAGACTGAGCAATTCGAGGAATTCGCCGTCGTCCAGCGCATGCCCGACCTGCCGAAGACCCGTAGCGAGGAAGATCTCGATCCGTTCGTCGGAATAGCCAATGCACGGATGCATGACGCCGATGTAGCGCCACTGCTCCGCTTCGTAGCCGGTTTCCTCGCGCAGCTCCCGCCGGGCGCAGGCGAGGATGTCCTCGCCGGGATCGATCTTGCCGGCGGGCAGCTCCAGGAACGCCCGCCGCAAGGGATAGCGGAACTGGCGTTCGAACAGCAGGCGGCCATCCGGCAGAACTGCGACCACGACGACGGCGCCGGGGTGACGGATGTACTCCCTGAGCCCTTCGCTGCCATCGGGCAGCAGCACCCGGTCACGCCAGACCTTGAGCAGCCTGCCGTCGACGAGCTGCTCGCTCGCCAGCTCCCGTTCTTCGAGCGGGTCGGGCCGGGTCGTGCTCACCGAATCAAAGCGAGCCGAGCAAGGCGTAGGCGCACAGCGACATCAGCATCTGCGGCGCCAGGCCCAGGGCGGCGATCGCGATGCCGTTCGCCGACAGCATGACCCGCACTTCGGCCGGCGCATGGATCGGCGACTCGTCGACCGGCGCATCGAAGTACATCACCTTGACGACGCGCAGGTAGTAGAACGCTCCCGCCACCGACAGCAGCACCGCGACCACGGCCAGCCAGAAGTAGCCCGCGGCGACCACCGCCTGCAGCACGGCCAGCTTGGCGAAGAAGCCGATGAAGAAAGGCACGCCCGCCATCGAGAACATCACGAACAGCATCATCAGCGCGAACCACGGACTGCGCCTGTTGAGGCCCTTGAAGTCGTCGATGTTCTCGGCGTCGAAGCCGGCGCGCGACAGCAGGATCAGCATGCCGAAGGACGCCAGGCTCATGATCACGTAGGCGACGGCATAGAACATCGCCGAGCTGTAGGCATTGAGCGCGAAGTGGCGGTCGCCATCGACCACGCCCGCCAGCAGGCCGAGCAGCATGAAGCCCATGTGCGAGATGCCGGAATAGGCCAGCATCCGCTTGATGTTCTGCTGTGCGATCGCCGCCAGGTTGCCGAGTGCGATCGATGCGACCGCGACGAGCATCAGCATGCCCTGCCATTCCTCGGCGACGTCGAACAGCGCCCAGATCAGCAGGCGGACGGCCATCGCGAACGCGGCGAGCTTGGGGGCGGCCGAGATCATCAGCGTCACGGCCGTGGGCGCGCCCTGATAGACGTCCGGCACCCACATGTGGAAGGGCACCACGCCCAGCTTGAAGCAGATGCCGGCAACCAGGAAGACGAGGCCGAAGGTCAGCACGGTCTGGTTCGCCGCCTGGTTGTAGATGGACTGGGCGACGGCGGAGAATTCCAGCGAGCCGGTCGCGCCATAGACCATCGACATGCCGTACAGCAGCAGGCCCGAGGCCAGCGCGCCGAGGACGAAGTACTTCATCGCCGCTTCGGTCGAACGTGCGGAGTCACGATCGAAGGCGACCATCGTGTACAGCGCCAGCGACATCATTTCCAGGCCGATGTACATCGGCAGCATGTGGTTGGCCGAGACCATGACCATCATGCCCAGCGTCATCAGCAAGGCCAGCAGGTAGTACTCCGGCTTGTCGATCTTGCGATCGGCCAGGTAGCCCCGGCCGTACAGCAGCGCGATCGCGGTGGCGAAATAGATCATCAGCTTCAGGAAGCTGCCCATCAGATCGCTGATGAACAGGTTGCTGAAGGTATATACCGGCTCGCCTTGCATCGTGTAGATGGTGATGAAGGCCGCCGCGATCAGCGTCGCCTGCGTTGCGTAGTAAGCCAGCGAGCGTGCGATGCTGCGGGCGAAGGTGCTCGCCAGCATGATCACCAGGGCCATCACGGCGACGAAAATCTCTGCCGCGGCGGGGTAGAAGTCGGGGACGACAAAGTTCATCTTCTGACCAGTCCGTTAAGTGTCTCTAAAGGTGCCTCGAGCCTGACGGCACTCAGAGCTTGCTCACGGCAACATGCCGCAGGAGTTCGTTGACCGAAGCGTGCATCACTTCGGTGAAGGGATAGGGATACAGGCCCATCGCCAGCACGCAGAAAGCAAGGATGGCGAGGAAGGCGAACTCGCGGGAGTTGAGATCCTCGAGCTCCGCCACGTGCTTGTTGGCGACCTTGCCAAACACCACCCGCTTGTACATCCACAGCGAGTAGGCCGCGCCGAGGATCAGCGTGATCGCCGCGCAGAAGCCGACCCAGAAGTTGAACTGCACCGCGCCGAGGATGACCATGAATTCGCCGACGAAGCCCGAGGTTGCCGGCAGCCCGGAGTTGGCCATCGCGAACAGCATGAAGAAGGCGGCGAACTTGGGCATGGTATGCACCACGCCGCCGTAGTCGGCGATCTGGCGCGAATGCACGCGGTCGTACAGCACGCCGATGCAAAGGAACATCGCGCCCGAGACGAAGCCGTGCGAGATCATCTGCACCAGCGCGCCTTCGACACCCATCGGGTTGAAGATGAAGAAGCCCAGGGTGACGAACCCCATGTGCGAGATCGAGGAATACGCGACCAGCTTCTTCATGTCGGCCTGCACCAGCGCGACGAAACCGATATACACCACCGCGATCAGCGACAGCGTGATGATCAGCCAGGCAAGCTCCTGCGACGCATCCGGCACGATCGGCAGCGAAAAGCGCAGGAAGCCGTAGGCGCCGAGCTTCAGCGCGATCGCGGCCAGCACCACCGAGCCGCCGGTGGGCGCTTCGACGTGGGCATCCGGCAGCCAGGTATGCACCGGCCACATCGGCACCTTGACGCCGAAGGCGATCAGGAAGGCCAGGAAGATCAGGATCTGCGGCTCCATCGGCAGCGGCAGCTGGTGCCAGTCGAGGATGCTGAAGCTGCCGCCGGACTGCATGAACAGGTACAGCAGCGCGATCAGCATCAGCAGCGAGCCGAGCAGCGTGTAGAGGAAGAACTTGATCGCGGCATAGACGCGGTTCGGGCCGCCCCAGACGCCGATGATCAGGTACAGCGGAATCAGCGAAGCCTCGAAGAACACGTAGAACAGCACGCCGTCCAGCGCCGAGAAGATGCCGTTCATCAGGCCCGACATGATCAGGAAGGCCGCCATGTACTGTGCCACGCGATCCTCGATCACCTTCCAGCCCGCCATCACGACCATGATGGTGATGAAGGCGTTGAGGATCACGAACAGCACCGAGATGCCATCGACACCCAGGTGGTAGTTGATGTTGAAGCGCGGCACCCAGGAGCTGAGCTCGACGAACTGCATCGCGCTGGTCGTCGTGTCGAAGCCGGTGTAGAGCGGAATGGTGACGACGAAACCCACCACGGCAACCGCCAAGGCGAGCATCCGCGCCAGCGGGGCATTGCGATCGGAGCCGGTCGCGAGCACCAGCAGGCCGCCGAGAATCGGCACCCAGATCGCCAGACTGAGGAGAGGAATGTCCGTCATCGTTGCTTTCCGTTCAGTGCGCCGCGGGCGGCGCGTTCCATCTTGTTATGAGTACGTTCCTGTTTGCCCTGCCCCGCTTACCCGCGGTTGAACCAGAAGGTAAGCAGGATGAACACGCCGATGATCATCACGAAGGCGTACTGGTACAGGTGGCCGGTCTGGAACAGGCGCGACATCTGCGCCACCCAGCCCACCAGCCTGGCCGTGCCATTCACCGCGACGCCATCGATCAGGGCCTGGTCGCCCGCCTTCCACAAGCCCTTGCCGAGCGCGCGCGCGCCACCGGCGAAGAAGATCTCGTTGAAGCGGTCGAAGAAATACTTGTTCTCCAGCAGGCAGTAGATCGGCTTGAAGATGCGCTGGATCGCGGCCGGGATGTCCGGCCTCACCATGTAGAAGAACCAGGCCACCACGACCCCGCCCATCGCCAGCCAGAACGGCGCGGTCTGCAGGCCGTGGATCGCCATCGCCAGCGGGCCGTGGAAGTTCGCTTCGAGCTCCTTCAGGCCGACGTGGTTGTCGCCGACGAAGATGACGTCCTTGAACCAGTCACCGAACAGCATCGGTTCGATGGTGAAGAAGCCGATCAGCACCGAGGGGATGGCCAGCAGCACCAGCGGCAGCGTGACGACCCACGGCGACTCGTGCGGCTTCTGGCCGGGGGCGAGGCCATGGTGGTGGTCGGCGCTCGGCTCCTCGTCGTCGTGGTCGCCATGGTGGTCATGATGGCCGTGCGCGTTGCCGAAGCGTTCCTTGCCGTGGAAGACCAGGAAGTACATGCGGAAGGAGTAGAACGCGGTCACGAACACGCCCAGCATGACGCAGAACAGCGCGTAGCCGGCACCCGGGATGGTCGAGGCATGCACCGCCTCGATGATCGAGTCCTTGGAGAAGAAGCCCGAGAACAGCGGGAAGCCGATCAGCGCCAGCGAGCCCAGCAGCGAGGTGAACCAGGTGATCGGCATGTACTTCCACAGGCCGCCCATGTTGCGCATGTCCTGGTCGTGGTGCATGCCGATGATCACCGAGCCGGCACCGAGGAACAGCAGGGCCTTGAAGAAGGCGTGCGTCATCAGGTGGAAGACGGCTGCCGAGTAGGCCGACACGCCGAGCGCCACCGTCATGTAGCCGAGCTGGGACAGCGTCGAGTAGGCGACCACGCGCTTGATGTCGTTCTGCACGATGCCGAGGAAGCCCATGAACAGCGCGGTCGTGGCGCCGATCACCAGCACGAAGGACAGCGCCGTGTCGGACAGCTCGAACAGCGGCGACATGCGCGCCACCATGAAGATGCCGGCGGTCACCATGGTCGCGGCGTGGATCAGCGCCGAGATCGGGGTCGGGCCTTCCATCGAGTCGGGCAGCCAGACGTGCAGCGGCACCTGGGCGGACTTGCCCATCGCACCGATGAACAGACAGATGCAGATCGCGGTGATCAGCGGCCAGCCGGTGACGGCCATTTCCTGGGAAGCGAGGCTGTCGGCCTGGGCGAACACTTCGGCGTAGTTCAGCGAGCCGGTGTAAGCCGCGATCAGGCCGATGCCGAGCAGGAAGCCGAAGTCGCCGACACGGTTGACCAGGAAGGCCTTCAGGTTGGCGTAGATCGCGGTCGGGCGGTCGTACCAGAAGCCGATCAGCAGATACGAGACGAGGCCCACCGCTTCCCAGCCGAAGAACAGCTGCATGAAGTTGTTGGACATCACCAGCATCAGCATCGAGAAGGTGAACAGCGAGATGTAGCTGAAGAAGCGCTGGTAGCCGGGGTCTTCCGCCATGTAGCCGATGGTGTAGATGTGCACCATCAGCGACACGAAGGTCACCACCAGCATCATCATCACCGTCAGCGAGTCGATCAGGAAGCCGACTTCGAAGGTGAGGCCGCCCGCCACCATCCAGGTGTAGATCGTGCCGTTGAAGGTGTTGCCCGCCTGCACGTCCTGGTAGATGTACACCGAGGCGGCCAGTGCGATCGCCACGCCGAGGATGGTGACGACGTGCGCGCCGGTGCGTCCGATCGCCTTGCCGAACAGTCCGGCCAGAATCGCGCCGGCGAGCGGCGCCAGCGGCACGAGGAGATAGAGAGTCTGCATGTCCGTCATCGTGACGCTTCCTTAACCCTTGAGGCTGTCCAGATCATCCACGTGGATCGTGCGCATGTTGCGGAACATGACGATCAGGATCGCGAGGCCGATCGCGGACTCCGCCGCGGCGACCGTGAGGATGAAGAAAACGAAAACCTGGCCGGCGATGTCGCCCAGATAGTGCGAGAAGGCGATGAAGTTCATGTTCACCGCAAGCAGCATCAGTTCGATGGCCATCAGCAGCACGATCAGGTTCTTCCGGTTCAGGAAGATCCCGACAACGCTGATCGCGAACAAGATCGCGCCCAGGATGAGGTAGTGGGAAAGCGAAAGCATCTGTGGTGACTCCCTGATCGCACCGGTGCGTCACCGGTGCGTTTCTATTTTCGCGTGCTGTTTCAGTCTTCTTTTTCGGCCTGCATCTTGACCAGCTCGACGCGGCCCTCGCGCTTGACCGCCACCTGCTCGGAGGCCGGGATGCTCTTGATGCCCTTGCGCTTGCGCAGGGTCAGCGTGACCGCCGCGACCATCGCCACCAGCAGCACCAGCGAAGCCAGTTCGAACGGATAGACGTAGTCGGTATAGAGCACGCGGCCGAGTTCGCGGGTGTTGCTGAAGCTCTCACCCGCCGGCGGCGGCGCGGGCATCGCCTCGAGCCCGAAGTAGGAGCCGCCGAGCACCATCGCCATCTCGACCAGCATCAGGATGCCAACCAGCGCACCGACGGGCAGATAGCTCCAGAAGCCTTCGCGGATACGGTCGAGATTGATGTCCAGCATCATCACGACGAACAGGAACAGCACCATCACCGCGCCGACGTAGACCATCACCAGCGTGATGGCGAGAAATTCCGCCTGCAGCAACAGCCAGATACCGCCCGCGTTGAAGAAGGTCAGCACCAGGAACAGCGCGGCATGCACCGGGTTCCGGGCGGTGATTACCCTCAGCGCCGCGAACACCATGATCACGGCGAGAAAGTAGAAGACGAAGGTCTTGAATTCCATGTTCTTGACTCATGGCGCGCAAGGCGCCGTCCGTTAGCGGTATTTGGCGTCCTGCTCGCGGTCGGCCGCGATCTGCGCTTCGTGGCGGTCCCCCACGGCAAGCAGCATCTGCTTGGTGTAGTAGAGATCGCCCCGCTGTTCGCCGTGGTACTCGAACACGCGCGTCTCGACGATGGCATCGACGGGACAGGCTTCCTCGCAGAAACCGCAGAAGATGCACTTCGTCAGATCGATGTCGTAGCGGCTGGTACGGCGCGAGCCGTCCTCACGCTGCTCGGATTCGATCGTGATCGCCATTGCCGGGCAGATCGCTTCGCACAGCTTGCACGCGATGCAGCGCTCCTCGCCGTTCGGATAGCGGCGCAGGGCATGCAGGCCGCGGAAGCGGTTGCTCTGAGGCGTCTTTTCCTCGGGGAACTGGACGGTGATCTTGCGCTGGAAGAAATGCCGTCCGGTCAGGGCCATGCCCTTGACCAATTCCTTCAGGAACAGACTGCCGATGTAATCCTTGGCACCCATGGTCTTCTCAACTCCAGATCGACAGCGGCGACATCATCCACACCGCCACCACAAACACCCACACGAGGGTCACAGGGATGAACACTTTCCAGCCCAGGCGCATGATCTGGTCGTAGCGGAAGCGAGGGAAAGTCGCACGTGCCCACAGGAAGATGAACAGAATCGCGGCGGTCTTGATCGCCAGCCAGTGGAAGCCATCCGGCAGGAAACCCACCGGCGACAGCCAGCCGCCCAGGAACAGGACCGAGGTCAGGATCGAGACCAGGATCATGTTGGCGTACTCGGCGAGGAAGAACAGCGCGAAGGCCATGCCCGAATACTCGACCATGTGGCCCGCCACCACCTCGGCCTCGCCTTCGACGACGTCGAAAGGCGCGCGGTTGGTCTCGGCGATGCCCGAGATCAGATAGACGACGAACATCGGCAGCAGCGGCAGCCAGTTCCACGACAGGAAGCCCAGGCCCATGTCGGCGAACATGCCGGTCCCCTGCGAGGTGACGATGTCGCTCAGGTTCAGGCTGGCCGAGATCAGCAGCACGCAGATCAGCGCGAAGCCCATCGACACTTCGTAGGACACCATCTGCGCGGCGGCGCGCATCGAGCCCAGGAAGGGATACTTGGAGTTCGATGCCCAGCCGGCGACGATCACGCCATAGACTTCCAGCGAGGTGATCGCGAGCAGGAACAGCAGGCCGGCATTGACGTTGGCCAGCACAAGTCCGTCATCGAAGGGCACCACCGCCCAGGCCGCCAGCGACGGCGCGATGGCGAGGATCGGACCGAGGATGAACAGCCCCTTGTTGGAACTGCTCGGAACGATGATTTCCTTCAGCAGCAGCTTGACGCCATCGGCGATCGGCTGCAGCAGGCCTTTCGGACCGACGCGGTTGGGGCCGATGCGAACCTGCATGTAGCCGATGACCTTGCGCTCGGCCAGGGTCAGGTAGGCCACACAGATCATCAGGGGCGCGATGATCGCGACGATCTTGGCCAGCGTCCACACTGCGGGCCAGGCAGGGCCGAAGAAGTCGGCGACGGGTTGCAGCATCGATTCCATCAGGCACGCTCCAAGCTCAATTCACCGCTCATCGCGCCGAGCGTCGCGGTCGATATGTGCGCCGCCGCAATCCTCACGCAGGCTGTGGCAAGCGCCGGATCGGCCTGCACGACCAGTTCCGCGGACGCTGAACCCTGCTTCACGCGGACGCGGTCGCCGTCAGCAATACCCAGCGCGGCGAGCGTCGCGGGCGCGATGCGCGCCGTCGGCGCCTTGGCATCGCGGGTCTTCTGCAAGGCCTCGGCACGACGAACGATCGGGTCGGCGGAATGGATCGGCACGTCGGTGACGCGCTCCAGCGCGCCGCCCGTGACTTCGGCCGCGTTGACGATGACGCCCTCGATGCTGTTGCCGAGCTTCGACGCCACATCCTCACCCAGCGCTTCTGCGCGCACGGCTTCGGAATCGTTCTGCGAAAAGCCATCGAGCGACAGCAGGTTGCCCAGCACGCGCAGCACCTTCCAGGCCGGCCGCGTCTCGCCTTGCGGGCGGGAGACGGCGTTGAAGCTCTGCGCCCGACCTTCGCAATTCACGTAGGTGCCGGAAGTCTCGGTGAAGGGCGCGACCGGCAGCATCACGTCGGCGACGCCACGCAGCGACTCGGAATCGAAGGCGCTCAGGGCGACGACCAGTTGGGCGGAACCCAGCGCGGCAGTGGCCGCCGAAGGATTGGCGAAATCGAAGGCAGGTTCGGCGCCGAGCACGACATAGGCCTTGCGCGCCTGCTCGATCATGGCCGCGGCGTCGAGGCCGCCGTTCGCCGGAACGGCGCCGGCCAGATGACCGCCGACGCTGTTGGCCGCCTCGCCGATGAAGCCGAAGACGCCACCGGTGAGATGAGCGATTTCCTGGGCGAGCATCTGCAGTTCGCTGGCGCGGGCATGCTGCACGGCCAGGTTGCCGAGCCAGACCGCAGGCTTGCGGCCCGAGGCCAAGCTCTTCGCGATCGAGCGCGCTTCGTCCGAAACCTGCTCCGGCAGTTTGCCGCGCAGCGCCACCGACACCTCGGCGCCCTTCTCTTCGGCCAGCGCCGCGACAACCTGCGCCAGCGCCGACACCATGGCCGACGGTGCGACCAGGGCACGATTCCTGACCGGCAGCAGCCACTCTTCGGCGTTCGGGCCGAGCGCGCTCACCTGCAGGCCCTTCTTCGCCGCCTGGCGAACGCGCTGCGCCAGCAGCGGCGCGTCCTTGCGCAGGAAGCTGCCGACCACCAGCAGGCGGTCCAGCTCCTTGACGCCGGCGATCGGCATGCCCAGCCAGGGTGCACCGCCGCACTTGCCGTCGGCACGGAAGTCCGACTGGCGCAGGCGGAAATCGACGTTGTCCGAACCCAGGCCCCGCATCAGCTTCTGCAGCAGATACAGTTCTTCGACGGTGGCGTGCGGCGAACCCAGCGCGCCGATCGAGGCCGGGCCGTGGTCCTTGGCGATGCCGCGCAGCCCGTTGGCGACGAATTCGAGCGCCGCCTGCCAATCGACCCGCTTCCACTCGCCGCCCTGCTTGATCATCGGCACGGTCAGGCGTTCGTCGCTGTTGAGCGCCTCGTAGGAGAAACGATCCTTGTCGGACAGCCAGCACTCGTTGATTTCTTCGTTCTCGAGCGGCAGCACGCGCTTGACCACGTCGTGCTTGGTCTGGACGATCAGGTTCGAGCCGAGCGAATCGTGCGGACTCACCGACTTGCGCCGCGACAGCTCCCAGGTGCGCGCGGCGAAGCGGAAGGGCTTCGAGGTCAGCGCGCCCACCGGGCAGAGGTCGATGATGTTGCCCGACAGCTCCGAGTCGATGGTCTTCTCGATGAAGGGCATGATCTCGGCGTGCTCGCCGCGGAAGGCCTGGCCGAGTTCCATCTCGCCGGCGATCTCGGCGGTGAAGCGGACACAGCGCGTGCAGTTGATGCAGCGCGTCATGTCGGTCGACACCAGCGAGCCGAGGTTCTTGTTGAAGACGACGCGCTTCTCTTCCTGGTAGCGCGAAGCCGACGAACCATAGCCGACCGCCAGATCCTGCAGCTGGCATTCACCGCCCTGGTCGCAGATCGGGCAGTCGAGCGGGTGGTTGATCAGCAGGAACTCCATGACGCCCTTCTGGGCCTTCACGGCGAGTTCCGAGTGCGTCCACACCTTCATGCCGTTGGTCACCGGCGTGGCACAGGCGGGTAGCGGCTTGGGTGCCTTCTCCACCTGGACGAGACACATCCGGCAGTTGGCCGCGATCGACAGTTTCTTGTGATAGCAGAAGTGCGGAATGTAGGCGCCGGCAGCGGCGGCAGCATCCATCACGGTGCTGCCGTCGTCGACCTGGACCTGCTTGCCGTCGATTTCGATCTCTAGCATGACGGGCTCACGTAGATTTGACTGCCAGCGTACTGCACTTCAGGCGGCACGAGGCATTTCTTGTTTTCGATGTGGTACTCGAACTCGGCGCCGAAGTGCTTGATGAAACTTTGCACCGGCATGGAAGCGGCGTCACCCAGGGCGCAGATCGTGCGGCCCATGATGTTGGTGGTGACCGAGTTCAACAGTTCGAGGTCGTCGGCGCGGCCGAGGCCGTTTTCGATCCGATGCACCACGCGGTACAGCCAGCCGGTGCCCTCGCGGCACGGCGTGCATTGCCCGCAGGATTCCTCGAAGTAGAAATACGACAAGCGTTCGAGCGCCTTCACCATGCAGGTGGTCTCGTCCATGACGATGACCGCGCCCGAACCCAGCATCGACCCCGCCTTGGAGATCGAGTCGTAGTCCATGGTGCAGTCCATCATGATGTTGCCGGGCACCACCGGCGACGACGAACCGCCCGGAATCACCGCCTTCAGCTTGCGGCCGCCGCGCATGCCGCCGGCCATCTCCAGCAGCTCGGAGAACGGCGTGCCGAGCGGGATCTCGTAGTTGCCGGGACGATTGACGTGACCCGAGATCGAGAACAGCTTCATGCCGCCGTTGTTGGGCTTGCCGAGGTTCAGGAAAGCTTCGCCGCCCATGTTCATGATGAAGGGCACCGAAGCGAAGGTCTCGGTGTTGTTGATCGTGGTCGGCTTGCCGTAGAGGCCGTAGCTCGCCGGGAACGGCGGCTTGAATCGCGGCTGGCCTTTCTTGCCTTCGATCGACTCGAGCAGTGCGGTTTCCTCGCCGCAGATGTAGGCGCCATAACCATGATGGGCGAACAGCTCGAAGGAGAAGCCGGAACCGAGGATGTTCTGGCCGAGCAGGCCGGCGGTGCGCGCTTCGGCCAGCGCCTCTTCGAAGCGCGAATACACTTCGAAGATCTCGCCGTGGATGTAGTTGTAGCCGCGGGCGGCACCCATCGCATAGGCCGCGATGATCATGCCTTCGATGACGCTGTGCGGGTTGTAGCGCAGGATGTCGCGATCCTTGAACGTCCCGGGCTCGCCTTCGTCCGAGTTGCAGGCAAGGTACTTGTCGCCCGGGAAGGCGCGGGGCATGAAGCTCCACTTGAGACCGGTGGGGAAGCCCGCGCCGCCGCGACCACGCAGCACCGAGGTCTTCAGCTCGGCGATGATCGCATCCTGCGGCGTCTTCTCGGCGAGGATCTTCTTCAGCGCGGAGTATCCACCGCGCGCGACGTAATCCTGGAGCCGCCAGGTGCGGTCGCCGTCACAACCGGCGAGGATCATTCCTTGCGTGCTCATTTCTTGTCCAGGTCCGCCAGCATCTGGTCGATCTTTTCCGTGGTCATCCAGCTGCACATCTGGTGGTTGTTCACCAGCAGTACAGGCGCATCGCCACAGGCACCCATGCACTCGCCTTCCTTCAGCGTAAACTTGCCGTCGGGCGTGGTCTCGTTGAAATCGATTCCCAGCTTCTGCTTGACGTACTCGGCGGCATGGACACCGCCGGACAAGGCACAGGGCAGGTTCGTGCACACGGTGATCTTGTGGCGCCCCACCGGCTCGAGATCGTACATGTTGTAGAAGCTGGCCACCTCGTAGGCCGCGATCGGCGGCATCTCGAGATAGCGGGCGACGAACTCGATGAGTTCCTTCGGCAGCCACCCTTTCTCGACCTGCGCGATGCGCAGCGCTGCCATCACGGCAGACTGCTTCTGGTCTGGTGGATACTTGGCGATCTCTCGATCGATCTGTTGCAAGGATTCCTGGCTCAGCATTTCGTTTTGATCTTCCGGATAGCCTGCCGACTCTTGTTAGCCGATGTCACGCCCATGGCGCGGGAAGCGGTCCGACCTCAGCGGTCGATCTCGCCGAACACGACATCCATCGTACCGATGATGGCGACGACGTCCGCGATCATGTGCCCGCGGGCGATGTCGTCCATCGCGGCGAGGTGCGCGAAGCCCGGCGCCCGCAGCTTGAGGCGGTACGGCTTGTTCGCGCCGTCCGAGACCGCATACACGCCGAACTCGCCCTTCGGGTGCTCGACCGCGGCATAGACCTCGCCCTTGGGCACATGAATGCCCTCGGTGAAAAGCTTGAAGTGGTGGATCAGCTCTTCCATGTTGGACTTCATGTCCTCGCGCGAAGGCGGCGCCACCTTGTGGTTGTCCGTGATGACCGGACCGGGATTCTTGCGCAGCCAGTCCACGCACTGCTTGACGATGCGATTCGACTGGCGCATTTCCTCCATGCGGCACAGATAGCGATCGTAGCAGTCGCCGTTCTTGCCGATGGGCACGTCGAAATCCATGCGGTCATAGACTTCATAGGGCTGCTTCTTGCGCAGATCCCATGCGATGCCGGAACCGCGCAGCATCGGACCGGTGAAACCCCAGGCGAGCGCCTGCTCCGGCGAGACCACGCCGATGCCCACGGTACGCTGCTTCCAGATCCGGTTGTCGGTCAGCAGAGTTTCGTACTCGTCGCAATAAGCCGGGAAGCGGTTGGTGAAATCCTCGATGAAATCGAGCATCGAGCCATCGCGCGCGGCGTTGAGCTCGCGCACCGTCTTCTCGTTGCGGAACTTGTTGACCTCGTACTTCGGCATCCGGTCGGGCAGGTCGCGATAGACGCCGCCGGGCCGGTAGTACGCCGCATGCATCCGCGCGCCCGAGACCGCCTCATAGACGTCCATCAAGTCTTCGCGTTCACGGAAGGTGTAGAGCACCATCGTCATCGCGCCGATGTCGAGCGCATGGGTGCCGATGTTGAGCAGGTGGTTCAGGATGCGCGTGATCTCGTCGAACATCACGCGGATGTACTGCGCCCGCTCCGGCACCTCGACGCCGAGCAGGCGTTCGATGGCCATACAGTAGGCGTGCTCGTTGCACATCATCGACACGTAGTCGAGGCGGTCCATGTACGGCACCGACTGGACCCAGGTGCGCGTTTCGGCAAGCTTCTCGGTACCGCGGTGCAGCAGGCCGATGTGCGGATCGGCGCGCTCGACGACTTCGCCGTCGAGTTCGAGCACCAGGCGCAGCACGCCGTGGGCCGACGGGTGCTGCGGACCGAAGTTGATCGTGTAGTTGCGGATTTCAGCCATGGCCGACGTCCCCGTAGTTCTCTTCGCGCACGATGCGCGGCGTGTTCTCGCGCGGCTCGATGGTGACCGGCTGATAGACGACCCTGCCCTGCTCCGGGTCGTAGCGCATTTCGACGTAACCCGAAATCGGGAAGTCCTTGCGGAACGGATGTCCGACGAAGCCGTAGTCGGTCAGGATGCGACGCAGATCGGGGTGGCCGGCATACATGATGCCGTACAGGTCGAAGGACTCGCGCTCGAACCAGTTGGCGCTCGGCCAGACATCCACGACGGAGTCCAGCACCGGAAAGGCATCGTCGTCGGCAAACACCCGCAGACGCAGGCGCCAGTTGTGGCGAACGGAGGTCAGATGCGCGGCCGAAGCGAAGCGCTTGCCCTCCCAGCGCGCATTGCCGTAGGTGGAATAGTCGAGACCCGAGATGTCGATCAGTTGCTCGAAATGCAGGTCTTCGTGGTCGCGGAGCGTTCGGGCGACGTTCGGATAATCGGCGGCAGCGACTTCGATCGTCACTTCCCCACAGTCGACAACCAGGGACTGCAGCGTTTCACCGAATACGTCGCGCAGCTTCTGGCTCAGGCGTTCAAGCTTGGCACTCATGTCTGGGGCACCTGTCAACGCGCGATCGTGTTCGTGCGCTTGATCTTGTTCTGAAGCTGGAGAATGCCGTAGAGCAAGGCCTCGGCCGTGGGCGGACAGCCCGGCACATAGACATCGACCGGC
This sequence comes from Thauera butanivorans, assembly GCF_048398245.1. Taxonomy (NCBI): domain Bacteria; kingdom Pseudomonadati; phylum Pseudomonadota; class Betaproteobacteria; order Rhodocyclales; family Zoogloeaceae; genus Thauera; species Thauera butanivorans. The sequence continues at coordinate 1,682,181 of NZ_CP183038.1, read as the reverse complement.
ACGATGCGGTCGCAGCCACGCACGACCGAATAGGAATAGTGGTAGTACCCGCCGCCATTGGCACAGGACCCCATCGAAATGACCCAGCGCGGCTCGGCCATCTGGTCGTACACCTTGCGCAGCGCCGGCGCCATCTTGTTGCACAAGGTACCGGCCACGATCATAAGATCGGACTGGCGGGGACTGGGCCGGAATACCACGCCGAAACGGTCCAGGTCATACCGGGCACAGCCGGCATGAATCATCTCGACCGCACAGCAGGCCAGACCGAAAGTCATCGGCCACAGCGAGCCGGTGCGCGTCCAGTTGATGACCGCGTCGAGCGAAGTCGTGACGAAACCTTCGCGGAAGACACCCTCAATGCTCATGCCTTACTCCCAGTCGAGCGCACCGTTCTTCCACTCGACGATGTATCCGATAACCAGAATCGCAAGAAAGACCATCACCGAACCGAACACGAACCAGGCGTGCTCGCCCGCAGCGATGAACTCCTGGAAAACCGTCGCCCACGGAAACAGGAAGGCGATTTCCAGATCGAACAGAATGAAGAGAATGGCGATCAGATAGTAGCGAACGTCGAACTTCATGCGGGCGTCCTCGAACGCCTCGAAGCCGCATTCGTACGGGGAGAGCTTTTCACTGTCGGGACGATAGGGAGCAACGATCCGCCCGAGAAGCACAGGGGCAACACCGAAACCCAGTCCCACGAGCATGAACATCAGAACAGGAAAGTAATTTTCCAGCATGCTCAAAACCCCCTAGCAAATTCGACAGCAGGAGCGCTGTCATTATTGTTTTGGCTGCTCTGCATGGGAACGCCCGCAATAGCGGGCGCTCTCCGTAATCATGGTGCCGACGATGAGACTCGAACTCATACGGCTTTCGCCACTACCCCCTCAAGATAGCGTGTCTACCAATTTCACCACGTCGGCGCTTTGTTTCAAAGCCAAGCGATTATACGATTTTTTACGCGGCGAGCAAACAGCCGGATGCGTATTTATTTGGGGATGGCCTGCGCGGCGGAGTCGTCGGCCGGCACCGGCGGCACCGCGGGGACGGCATCCTGCGACGGCGACACCTGCACGCCTTCCATGATGCTCGACGGCGCTGCCGGCTTGTCGTTGGCGAGGTAGCTCAGCCCCAGACTGGTCAGGAAGAAGGCCGTCGCCAGCACTGCCGTCGTGCGGCTGAGGAAGTTCGCCGAGCCGGACGAACCGAACAGGCTGCCCGACGAACCACTGCCGAACGCGGCCCCCATGTCGGCCCCCTTCCCATGCTGCATCAGAACCAGGCCGATCACGCCGAGGCCGACCAGCACATGGACGGTCAGCACGAGAGAGAAAAGATAGTCACCCATCACAAACCCTAAAAGAACTTCGTTGAAAACTCAGGCCCCTGCCGCCCGGCAGATGGCCATGAAATCATCGGCAACCAGCGACGCGCCGCCGATCAGCCCGCCATCCACGTTCGGCATCGCGAAAAGCTCTGCCGCATTGTCCGGCTTCACGCTACCGCCATACAGAATGCGGATGACGCCCGCATCGACGCCCTGCCCCGCCAGCCAGCCGCGCATCGCAGCATGGGCTTCTTCGGCCTGTTCCGCCGTGGCCGAACGCCCGCTGCCGATCGCCCAGACCGGCTCGTAAGCCAGCACCAGCCGGCTCAACCCTTCCTGGCCGAGCAAATCGGCCACCGCAGCAAGCTGGCGCGTGATGACGGCCGTCACTTCACCTGCCTCGCGCTCGTCCAGCGTCTCGCCCACACAGACGATCGGCACCAGCCCCGCCGACAAGGCCGACGAGGCCTTGCGGGCGACGGTCAGATCATCCTCGCCGAACAGCGCCCGCCGCTCGGAATGGCCCACGATCACGTAACGGCAACCGAAGTCCGTGAGCATCGCCGCGCTGACTTCGCCCGTGTAGGCGCCTGCGGCAAATTCGCTGACGTCCTGCGCCCCCAGTTCGAAGCCCGACGGACGACGCTGCAACTGGGCAAGATAGGGATAGGGCACACACAGCGCGACATCGACCCCAGGCACCGGCTGAAGCGCCGCAAGCAGCGCTTCGTTGGCAGCGAGGCTGCCGTTCATCTTCCAGTTGCCTGCGACGAGTTTCTTGATCATGGTACCGCCGTTCTGACGCAGAAAGCTAAACCGCAGGATTATAGGACCCAGGCGACCAGCCGGCAAATCCGCGCGAATGGCCTGCCCTGCGGCACACTTCGCCCGCGCCGTGGCGGCACACCGGCGCGTGTGTCGACGCTATGCTTGGAATCACGCCCACCCGCCGATGCCTGGTGGCGTGCGGCGTAGCGAATGCCGGACCGCGCCGGACACGAACCAAACCGTGCCAGGTCTGCCGAACGAGAGCCACTCGCCACCGCAGGAGCACCGCCATGGAAAAGCCAGTGCACGTCTTGAAGGATCTTTTCGCCCAGCTCGGGCTGCCGGACTCGACCGCCGAGATCGAAGCCTTCATTGCCGCTCATGCGCCGCTTGCCGACGAAGTGAAGCTGCCCGACGCGCCGTTCTGGACCACGGGCCAGGCAGCATTTCTCCAAGAGCAGCTTGCGAACGATGCCGATTGGGCCGAACTCGTCGACCAGCTCAACGCGGCGCTGCGCAGGAACGATTCCGCATAGGCTGCGGCCGGCAGCATATGCCGGCCACATCCGGGCGCAGAAAAAGGCCCCCACGCCCCACCGCTGCGCGGATCGCAGGAGGGCCAGCTTTACACCGCTGGCCCGTTCCGCCGACACGGAGCAGTGCTCCGCGAAACCCTGCTCACCCCCCGAGGGGCGCTTTTGCCTCGGGGCGGCCGGGCATTGAAAAAGGGCGGCCCGGCCGCCCTCGTCCGTTCAGCCGAAGCGGCCGGTGATGTAGTCCTCGGTTTCCTTCTTCTTCGGCTTCACGAACAATTCGTCGGTGACGCCGAACTCGACCATCTCGCCAAGGTACATGTAGGCGGTGTAGTCCGAGATCCGTGCCGCCTGCTGCATGTTGTGGGTGACGATGATGATGGTGAACTCGGCCTTCAGTTCGTCGACCAGTTCCTCGATGCGTGCGGTCGAGATCGGATCGAGCGCCGAAGTCGGTTCGTCGAGCAGGATGACTTCGGGCTTCACCGCGATGCCGCGGGCGATGCACAGGCGCTGCTGCTGCCCGCCCGACAGGCTCATGCCGCTCTGGTGGAGCTTGTCCTTGACCTCGTCCCACAGCGCCGCCTTGCGCAGCGCCCATTCCACGCGATCGTCCATGTCCTTCGCCGACAGCCTTTCATGCAGCTTCACGCCGAAGGCGATGTTGTCGTAGATCGACATCGGAAACGGCGTCGGCTTCTGGAAGACCATGCCGATCTTGGCCCGCAGCACGCTGACGTCGATGTCCGAACCCAGCAGGTTGCGGCCGTCGAGCAGCAACTGGCCGTCGGCGCGCTGTTCGGGATAGAGATCGTACATGCGGTTGATCGTGCGCAGCAGCGTCGATTTGCCGCAACCGGACGGGCCGATGAAGGCGGTGCATTTGTGCCGCGCCATCTTGAAGTTGATGTTCTTCAGCGCATGAAACTTGCCGTAGTAGAAGTTGAAGTCCTTGAACTCGATTTGTGCGTCGTTGATCTGCATATGTTCTTCTCCAGTCGCGGGCCGGCTGCCGGCCCCGGATTGCTGGCAACGGATCCTTGCTTGATCCTCAGTTGATCTTCTCGGCCCGCAGGAAGACGCGGGCAACGATGTTGATTACCAGGACACCCATGGTGATCAGGAAGACGCCCGCCCAGGCCAGATCCTGCCAGTTGGTGAAGGGACTCATGGCGAACTTGAAGATGGTCACCGGCAGGTTGGCCATCGGTTCGTTGAGGTTCAACGACCAGAACTGGTTGGACAGCGCGGTGAAGAGCAGCGGCGCCGTTTCACCCGCGATTCGCGCCACCGCCAGCAGCACGCCGGTCAGCACGCCGGCGCGGGCCGCCCGCAGCGTGACCTTGGAGATCACCACGCTCTTCGGCGCGCCCAATGCAAAAGCGGCTTCGCGCAAAGTGTTGGGGATCAGCTGCAGCATGTTCTCGGTCGTGCGCACGACGACCGGCAGCACAATCAGCGCCAGCGCGATCACCCCCGACCAGGCCGAGAACTTGCCCGTCTGCGCCACCACCACCGCATAGACGAACAGACCGATCACGATCGACGGCGCCGACAGCAGCAGGTCGTTGATGAAGCGGGTGGTCTTGCCCAGCCAGTGGTGCTGGCCATACTCGGCCAGGTACACGCCGGTCAGGATGCCGATCGGCGTTCCGAGCAGGGTCGCCAGCGTCACCAGGATCAGGCTGCCCATGATGGCATTGAGCAAGCCGCCGCTGTCCGCGCCCGGGGGCGGCGTCATCTCGGTGAACAGGGCGACCGACAGGCCGGACAGCCCCAGATCGAACACCGTCCACAATATCCACGCCAGCCAGAACAGGCCGAAGGCCATTGCCGACAGGGACAGGGTCAGGGCGACCTTGTTGGTGAGTTTGCGTCTTGCAAGCAGATTCATGTCGGTCACTCGCTCAGCTCTTGGCGCCTTCGCCCTTGGCGAGTCGCATCAGCAGCAGTTTGGAAACGATCAGCACGACCAGCGTGATCGCAAACAGGATCAGGCCGAGTTCCATCAGCGCAGCGGTATGCAGGCCCGGATCGGCTTCGGCGAACTCGTTCGCCAGCGCCGAGGTGATGCTGTTGCCGGGCTCGAACAGCGATGCGGAATTGAGGAAGTTGGTGTTGCCGATGACGAAGGTCACCGCCATCGTCTCGCCCAGCGCACGGCCGAGACCCAGCATCACGCCGCCGATCACGCCGGTCTTGGTGTAGGGCAGCACCACGCCCCACATCACTTCCCAGGTCGTGCAGCCGACGCCGTAGGCCGACTCCTTCAGCATCGGCGGCGTCACCTCGAACACGTCGCGCATGACCGAAGCGATGTAGGGGATGATCATGATCGCCAGGATGATGCCTGCACAGAGCAGGCCGATGCCCAGCGGCGCACCGGCAAAGAGCTTGCCGATGATCGGCACCTGTCCGATCGACGACTGCAGGCCGGGCTGAACGTACTGCGCGAAGATGGGGGCAAAGATCAGCAGGCCCCACATGCCATAGACGATGCTGGGAATGGCCGCGAGCAGCTCGATCGCGGTACCGAGCGGCCGGCGCAGCCAGGCAGGCGAAAGCTCGGTCAGGAACAGCGCGATGCCGAAGCTGACCGGCACTGCGATCAGCAAGGCGATCGCCGAGGTGACCAGCGTGCCGTAGATCGGAATCAGCGCACCGAAATCCTCCATCGGCGGATTCCAGGCATCGGAGAACAGGAAGCCGATGCCGAAGGTCTGGATGCTCGGCCAGGATGCATAGATGAGCGCGACGACGATGCCCGCCAGCAGGATCAGCGTCAGCCAGGCGAAGGATTTCGCCATGGCGCTGAACACCTTGTCGCCGACTCTTCTCGACGCCGAAGACTTGAACTCGGTCGTTCGCATTGAAACATCCGGAAGGGCGGCGGCCTGGGAGCCGCCTCCCGCAGTGACGGAAGCACCAAAGGCCCCATGGGCCTCCGGCTGTTGGCTACGTTGGGCCATGGGGTGAAGTCCCGCTTACTTGGCGTAAGGGATCGGTGCGCCGGCAGCGTCCTTCATCTCGCCCCAGGAGGCGCGAATCAGGTCGACGGTGGCCTTCGGCATCGGAATGTACTCGAGCTCGAGCGCCATGTCGCCGCCGTTGGCATAGGCCCAATCGAAGAATTTCAGCGCTTCGGCCGCCTGCGACGGCTTGTCCTGCACCTTGTGCATCAGGATGAAGGTCGCGCTGGTGATCGGCCAGGACTTGGGGCCAGGCTGGTTGGTCAGGATCTCGTAGAAGGCCGATTTGGACCAGTCAGCGCCTTCGGCTGCGGCAGCGAAGCTTTCGTTGCTCGGCTCGACGAACTGGCCGTCCTTGTTCTGCAGGATGGCATGCGCCAGCTTGTTCTGCTTCGCATAGGCGTACTCGACATAGCCGATCGAGCCCGGCAGGCGCTGCACGAAGGCCGACACGCCTTCGTTGCCCTTGCCGCCCAGGCCCACCGGCCACTGCACCGCAGTACCCTCGCCGATCGCGTCCTTCCACTCGGCGGAAACCTTCGACAGATAGTTGGTGAACACGAAGGTCGTGCCGGAGCCGTCGGCACGGCGCACCACGCCGATATCCTGATCCGGCAGGTTCAGGCCCGGATTCAGCGCAACCAGCGCCGGGTCGTTCCACTTGTTGATCTTGCCCTGGTAGATCTGGGCCAGGACTTCGCCGGTCAGCTTCATGTCGCCCGGCTTGATGCCCTGCAGGTTCACCACCGGCACGACCGCGCCGATCACCGTGGGAAACTGCTGCAGCCCGCCCTCGGCCAGCTTCTCCGGCGTCAACGGCATGTCGGAGGCACCGAAATCGACCGTCTTCGCGGTGATCTGGCGAATGCCGCCACCGGAGCCGATCGATTGATAATTCACACGGTTGCCCGAAGCCTTCTGGTAGGCGTCGGCCCACTTGGCGTAGATCGGCGCGGGAAAGGACGCGCCCGCCCCGGTGATGTCGGCCGCCTGCGCATTGAAGGCGAGCAGGATGGCGGAAGAAGCGGCAAGGGCAAACTTGGTGGAGAAACGCATCATCGTTACCTCGGGTTGAAAGCCAGGCCCCTAAGGTAACAACGCATTGTTACAGCCGCGTTTCATGTCATCGGACGGAAAAATCCGTCCGGCCATGGCAGCACAAGGCGGCGGTGCGGCATGCCCCGCACCGCTCCGCGATCAGGCGATCGCGTGCTGCACCACGTCGGCGATTTCGCGCGCCAGACGTTCGACGAGTTCGCCATCACGTCCTTCGACCATCACCCGCAGCAGCGGCTCGGTGCCGGACGGGCGCAGCAGCACGCGGCCGCTGTCGCCCAGGGTCGCTTCCGCCCTGGTCTGCGCTGCAGCGATGCCGCTATCGGCACGCCAGTCGAAGCCGGCGGGCAGCCGCACGTTGATGAGTTTCTGCGGGTAGAAGACGAGATCGGCACAAGCATCGGCGAGGCTCGTCCCCCGCTGCTTGAGCGCCGCCAGCACCTGCAGCGCCGACACGATGCCGTCGCCGGTGCTGTGGCGATCGAGGCAGATGATGTGGCCCGAATTCTCGCCACCCAGCTTCCAGCCGCGTTCGTGCAGCATCTCGAGCACGTAGCGATCACCCACCTTGGCACGGGCGAACGGCGCACCGAGCCGGCCGATCGCATGCTCGAAGCCCAGATTGCTCATCAAGGTGCCGACCACGCCGTCGAGCCTGCCTTCGGCGTGCCGGGCTGCAGCGACCACGTACAGCAGCTTGTCGCCGTCGTAGATCTCGCCGCGATGATCCACCATGATCAGGCGGTCGGCGTCGCCGTCGAGCGCAATCCCCAGGTCCGCCTTTTGTGCCAGCACTGCCTGGCACAGATGCTCGGGCCGGGTCGCGCCGACGCCGTCGTTGATGTTCAACCCGTTCGGCTCGACCCCGACCGGCAGGATCTCGGCGCCGAGCTCATGGAACACTTTCGGCGCAATCTGATAGGCCGCGCCATGGGCGCAGTCGATCGCGATCCGCATGCCGCGCAGATCCAGCTCGTTCGGGAAGGTGCTCTTGCAGAACTCGATGTAGCGCCCGGCAGCATCACCGATCCGGCGTGCCCTGCCCAGGCGGGCGGAATCCACCGAGCCCATCGGCTCGTCGAGATGGGCTTCGATTTCGGCTTCGAGCGCGTCGGGCAGCTTGGTTCCGCCGGCGGAGAAGAACTTGATTCCGTTGTCGTAGAACGGGTTGTGCGAAGCCGAGATCACCACGCCGGCCTGCAGCCGCAGGGCCCGGGTCAGGTAGGCGACGGCCGGCGTCGGAATCGGCCCCGCCAGCATGACGTCGACGCCTGCCGCGGCAAAGCCTGCTTCGAGCGCTGCTTCGAGCATGTAGCCGGAAATCCGCGTGTCCTTGCCGATGAGGACGGCCGGGCGCTCGCCGGCGGGCAGTCTCTCGCGCGCGACCAGCGTCACGCCGGCCGCATAGCCCAGCTTCATCACGAACTCGGGCGTGATCGGCGTCTCGCCGACCTTGCCCCGCACGCCATCGGTACCGAAATACTTGCGCCCCATCATCACTCCGGCTGATTCACAAAGCACGGATTATGACACCGGACGCAGGCGATCGCTCAGGACATGCCACGCACTGCCTGCCAGATCCTGATTGCATCGCAGGTCGGCCCCACATCGTGGACACGCACGATGTCCGCCCCGCGCTGCACGGCAATCAGGGCAGCGGCGACACTCGCCGGCATCCGCTCGGCGACGCCGCGGCCCGTCACCGCGCCCAGCATCGATTTGCGCGACAGGCCGGCCAGCACCGCAAAGCCATCCGCCCGAAAACACTCCAGCTCGCGCAGCAAGGCATAGTTGTGTTCGACCCGCTTGCCGAAACCGAAGCCCGGATCGAGCACGATCCGCTCGCTCGCGACGCCGGCCGCCTGCAGCGCCTGCACACGCTGGCCGAGGAAGCGCCGGACCTCCTCGACCACGTCGTCATAGCGGGGATCGTGCTGCATCGTGCGCGGCTCGCCCTGCATGTGCATGACGCACAGGCCCGCCCGGCTGCCGGCGACGGCCTCGATCGCCCCGGGTGCGCGAAACGCGTTGATGTCGTTGATCATGTCGGCGCCTGCTGCGAGCGCAGCCCGCATCACCGCCGGTTTCATCGTGTCGACGGACAGCGGGACGTTCCAGCCACGGGCCTGCTCGATGAAACGCAGCACGCGCTCCAACTCCTGCTCCTCCGGCACGGGCTCCGCCCCCGGGCGCGACGACTCCGCGCCGATGTCCAGCATGTCGGCGCCCTGTCCGAGCGCCTGCTCCGCGGATCTCAGGGCTGCGGACACATCCCCCTGAAGTCCATCGCCACTGAAGGAGTCGTCCGTCAGGTTGATGATCGCCATCACCCGCGGTCGGGAAAGGTCGAGGCGGAAACGCCCGCACTGAATGATCGACATGCTTGCTCACCAAAGAAAACGGGCCGGAAATCCGGCCCGTCGGGTTTCGAGGATCAGGCTGAGGCCATCAGGCCGCCGGCGCCGGCGCCGTCGGTGCCGCACCCGGCGCATCGTCGGTCGGGCGGCTTGGCGGCGGCGCCAGCGGCTTGGGCGGGCGCGGCGGACGGCCCGCCATGATGTCGTTCACCTGCTCGGCATCGATGGTTTCCCATTCCAGCAGCGCCTTGGTCATCGCCTCGACCTTGTCGCTGTTCTCCTCGAGCAGACGGCGCGCCAGCGTGTACTGCTGATCGATGATGCGGCGAATCTCGGCATCGACCTTCTGCATCGTGGCCTCGGACACATTGCGATGCGTCGTCACCTGGCGGCCAAGGAAGATTTCGCCCTCCTCCTCGCCATACACCATCGGCCCCAGGGTATCGGACATGCCCCATTGCGTGACCATGCGGCGAGCCAGATCGGTCGCCCGGGCAAAGTCGTTGGACGCGCCGGTCGTCATCTGCTTCATGAAGATTTCTTCGGCGATCCGGCCGCCGAAAAGCACGGCAATCGTCTGCAGCAGGCGCTCGCGATCCTGGCTGTAGCGATCCTCGGTCGGCAGTTGCATCGTCACGCCCAGCGCACGGCCGCGCGGGATGATCGTGACCTTGTGCACCGGATCGGTCTTGTCGAGCAGACGCGCCACCACCGCATGGCCGGATTCGTGGTAGGCGGTGTTGCGGCGCTCCTCTTCGGGCATGACCACCGAGCGGCGCTCGGCGCCCATCATGATCTTGTCCTTGGCACGCTCGAAGTCGTCCATGTCCACCAGGCGCTTGTTGGCGCGTGCCGCGAACAAGGCCGCCTCATTGACCAGGTTGGCCAGATCGGCGCCGGCAAAACCCGGCGTGCCGCGTGCCAGCACCTGCGCATCGACGTCGGGTGCGATCGGCACCTTGCGCATATGGACTTTCAGGATCTGCTCGCGGCCGCGGATGTCGGGCAGCGCCACGACGACCTGGCGGTCGAAGCGGCCAGGGCGCAGCAGCGCCGGGTCGAGCACGTCGGGGCGGTTGGTCGCGGCGATCACGATCACGCCGGTCTGGCCTTCGAAGCCGTCCATTTCGACCAGCAGCTGGTTCAGCGTCTGCTCGCGCTCGTCGTTGCCGCCACCCAGGCCGGCACCACGCTGGCGACCGACCGCGTCGATTTCGTCGATGAAGATGATGCAGGGCGCCTGCTTCTTGGCCTGCTCGAACATGTCGCGCACGCGCGCGGCACCGACGCCGACGAACATCTCGACGAAATCCGAACCCGAGATCGAGAAGAACGGCACCTTGGCCTCGCCCGCGATCGCCTTGGCGAGCAGGGTCTTGCCGGTACCCGGCGAGCCGACCATCAGCACGCCCTTGGGAATGCGGCCGCCGAGCTTCTGGAACTTGGACGGATCGCGCAGAAACTCGACCAGTTCGGCAACCTCTTCCTTGGCCTCGTCACAACCGGCAACGTCGGCAAAGGTGATGTTGTTGGCCGATTCGTCGAGCATGCGCGCCTTGCTCTTGCCGAACGAGAACGCGCCGCCCTTGCCGCCGCCCTGCATCTGGCGCATGAAGAATATCCACACGCCGATCAGCAGCAGCATCGGGAACCACGAGACGAACACGCTGGCGAGGAAGGACTGCTCCTCTTCCGGCTTGGATGCGTTGATCTGGACACCGTACTTCATCAGATCGGACACCATCCAGATGTCCTGCACGCCAGGCGTATAGACGGTGATCATCCGCCCTTCCTGGGTGGTCGCCTTCACCATGCGGCCGTCGATCGTCGCCTTGGTGATGCGCCCCGCCTTCGCCTCTTCCAGAAACTGGGAATACTCCATCGTATTCGGCATGGCCTGGCGGGTATTGAACTGGTTGAACACAGTCATCAGTACGACGCCTATGACCATCCAGATCGCGAGGTTTTTGAATAAATTGTTCAACGTTCCGTTCCTCAAAAGCCATTGCGGCCATGTACGCGACTGACCGATTCTAGTGCCGAACGTTCCCCCGGGCAAACCAATGGCAACGATTACCCGGCTCAATCACGAACATGCTCAAGCACGCAGTCCCTTGCCCAGCAGATAGACCTCGGCGCTGCGGTCGCGCGAGGCCTTCGGCTTGCGCACCTGGACCGACGAGAATGCGGCTTCCACCTGCTTGCGATAGGCCATGAAGCCTTCGCCCTGAAAGACCTTGACGAGGAATTGCCCGCCCGGCTTCAGGTGGCGCACGGCGAAATCGAGCGCCAGTTCGCACAGGTGGATCGAACGCGCCTGATCGACCGCCGCCACACCGCTCAGGTTCGGCGCCATGTCCGACAGCACGACATCGACTTTCGCCCCGTCGAGCCGGGCTTCGAGTGCCTCCAGCACCGCGTCTTCGGTGAAATCGCCATGCAGGAAATCCACCCCGGGCACCACCTCCATCGGCAGGATGTCGAGCGCGAACACCCGCCCCTTCGGCCCGCAGCGCTTGACCGCGACCTGGCACCACGAGCCGGGCGTCGAGCCGAGGTCGACCACCACCGCGCCCGGTTTCAGCAGATGGTCGCGCTCATCGACCTCCAGCAGCTTGTAGGCCGCACGCGCGCGATAGCCGTCGGCCTGGGCGCGCTGGACGTAGGGATCGTTCACGTGGTCGTGCACCCAGGCACGGCTTGTCTTGTTCTTTTTCATCGGCTTGGAAAGACCTCGCTCAAAAAGCCGTCCTCATCAGAGTAGGAGTAGAATCGCGGGCCCGAAGCTTCAAGCATCCAGAGACATCCAATGGTCGAACTCACCCCGGTTCAGCGCCGCGACCTGCGCGCCCGAGCCCATCATCTCAACCCCGTCGTCACGATCGCCGGCAACGGACTCGCACCTGCCGTCGTCGCCGAAATCGAGCGCTCGCTGCAGGCCCACGAACTCATCAAGGTGAAAGTCCAGGGCGCCGAACGGGAGCAGCGCGACGAGTTGATGAAGGAATTGTGCGAAGCCCTCGATGCGGCGCCGGTCCAGCACATCGGCAACATTCTCGTCGTCTGGCGCGAACGGCGCGAGGAAAAGGCTGCAGCGCCCGCCGCGCCGAAAAACACTGCGCGCCCCTCCACGGCCAAATCGGCCGCGGCTTTCGCCGCAGCCGCTCGCCGTGCCGCACTGGCGAAGGCAAGCGCCGAATCCCGCCGCTCCCCCGCACGCGGCTTGTCCAGCCGGGGGCCGGCAAAGAGCAGCCGCGGCCGCTGAGGCCGGATCCGGCCGCACATACGGAGAGGCGGCCAGAGGGCCAACCCAAACAAGGGCCGGGCTCGAAGGGCGGCCGCAAGGCCGCCGCCTTCATTCACTCGTAGCGCACGTCCAGGATTTCGTACTCGCGCACGCCACCCGGCGCCTGCACTTCGGCGATGTCGCCGGCGTACTTGCCGATCAGCGCACGCGCGATCGGCGAGCTCACCGAGATCTTGCCTTCCTTGATGTCGGCCTCGTCCTCGCCGACGATCTGGTAGGTCACCACCTTGCCGGCATCGAGATCCTCGAGCTCCACGGTCGACGCGAACACGCAGCGGCCGTCCGCGTCGAGCAGCTTGGGGTCGATGATCTGGGCATGCGACAGCTTGCCCTCGACTTCCATGATGCGCCCTTCGATGAAGCCCTGGCGCTCCTTGGCAGCATCGTATTCGGCGTTCTCGGACAAGTCGCCGTGCGAACGCGCTTCGGCGATCGCGGCGATGACGTTGGGACGATCCACAGTCTTCAAACGGTGGAGCTCCTCGCGCAGCTTCTCCGCGCCGGCGACGGTCAGCGGAATCTTGTTCATGCCTTACCCGCCAGTTCGGCGTGCAGCGCCTGCACCGAATACACATCCAGCCCTGCGGCCATCTGGCGCATGCCCATGCAGGCCGCGCGCGCACCCTCGATCGTGGTGAAGATGGTGAGCTTGGCCGCCAGCGCGCTGGTGCGGATCGAGCGCGAATCGGTGATCGCCTGGCGCTTCTCCTCGACGGTGTTGATCACCAGCGTGATTTCCTCGTTCTTGATCATGTCGACGATGTGCGGACGGCCTTCATTGACCTTGTTGACCACCGCCACCGGAATGCCCGCCGCTTCGATCACCGAGGCCGTACCGCGGGTGGCGACGAGCGAGAAGCCCAGTTCGCGCAGCTCGCGTGCGACCTCGATCGCCACCGGCCGGTCGCTCGGCTTGACGCTGATGAAGGCGGTGCCGCCGGTCGGCAGCCTGACGCCGGCGCCGATCTGGCTCTTGACGAAGGCTTCGCCGAAGTTGCGGCCGACGCCCATGACTTCACCGGTGGACTTCATCTCGGGGCCGAGGATGGTGTCGACGCCCGGGAACTTGACGAAGGGGAACACCGCTTCCTTGACCGAGTAGTACGGCGGCACGATCTCACCGGCCACGCCCTGGCTGGCCAGGCTCTGGCCGGCCATGCAGCGCGCCGCGACCTTGGCCAGCGGCAGCGAGCAGGCCTTGGAGACGAAGGGCACGGTACGGGACGCGCGCGGATTCACTTCCAGCACATAGACGACGGCGTTGTCGCCCTCGCCCTGGATGGCGAACTGCACGTTCATCAGGCCGACGACATTGAGCGCGCGTGCCATCGCCTCGGTCTGGCGGCGCAGTTCGTCCTGCAGCCTGGCCGACAGCGTGTACGGCGGCAGCGAGCAGGCCGAATCGCCCGAATGCACGCCCGCCTGTTCGATGTGCTCCATGATGCCGCCGATGATGACCTGCTGGCCGTCCGACAGCGCATCGACGTCGACTTCGGTGGCGTCGTTGAGGAAGCGGTCGAGCAGTACCGGCGATTCGTTGGAGACCTTCACCGCCTCGCGCATGTAGCGCTCGAGATCCTTCTGCTCATGCACGATTTCCATCGCGCGGCCGCCGAGCACGTAGCTCGGACGTACCACCAGCGGGTAGCCGATCTCGGCCGCCAGGCGTACCGCTTCTTCCGGCGTGCGCGCAGTGCGGTTGGGCGGCTGCTTGAGGCCGAGGTCGGTCAGCAGCTTCTGGAAGCGCTCGCGGTCCTCGGCGGCGTCGATCATGTCGGGCGTGGTGCCGATGATCGGCACGCCGTTCTCTTCCAGCGCCTTGGCGCGCTTCAGCGGCGTCTGGCCGCCGAACTGGACGATGACGCCGACCGGCTTCTCGATATGCACGATCTCGAGGATGTCTTCCAGCGTGATCGGTTCGAAATACAGGCGATCCGAGGTGTCGTAGTCGGTCGACACGGTCTCGGGATTGCAGTTGACCATGATGGTCTCGTAGCCGTCCTCGCGCAGCGCGAGCGCGGCATGCACGCAGCAGTAATCGAACTCGATGCCCTGGCCGATGCGGTTCGGCCCGCCGCCCAGCACCATGATCTTCTTCTTGTCGGTCGGCCTGGCTTCGCACTCTTCCTCGTAGGACGAGTACATGTAGGCGGTCGAGGTCGCAAACTCGGCCGCGCAGGTATCGACGCGCTTGAACACCGGACGCACGCCCAGCGCATGGCGATGCAGGCGCACGGCGGTCTCGTCGGTGTTGAGCAGCTTGGCCAGGCGGCGGTCGGAGAAGCCCTTGCGCTTCAGCTCGCGCAGCTCGGCGGCCTGCAGGGCCTTCAGCGAGCGGCCGGCCAGCGCCTTCTCGGACAACACGATGTCCTCGATCTGGGCCAGGAACCAGGGATCGATCTTGCTCAGACTGAACACCTGCTCGAGGCTCATGCCTTCGCGGAAAGCCTGGCCGACGTACCAGATGCGTTCCGGGCCGGGGCTGGCCAGTTCACGCTCCAGATCCTCCACATCGGCCTCGATCTCGTCCAGACCATAGACGCCGACCTCGAGGCCGCGCAGCGCCTTCTGGAAGGATTCCTGGAAGCTGCGCCCCATCGCCATGACTTCGCCCACCGACTTCATCTGCGTGGTCAGGCGGTCGTTGGCCTGCGGGAACTTCTCGAAGGCGAAGCGCGGAATCTTGGTGACGACGTAGTCGATCGAGGGCTCGAAGGAGGCCGGCGTGGCGCCGCCGGTGATGTCGTTCTTCAGTTCGTCGAGCGTGTAGCCCACCGCCAGCTTGGCGGCGACCTTGGCGATGGGGAAGCCGGTGGCCTTGGACGCCAGCGCCGACGAACGCGACACGCGCGGGTTCATCTCGATGACGATCATGCGCCCGTCCTTGGGGTTGATCGCGAACTGCACGTTCGAACCGCCGGTGTCGACGCCGATCTCGCGCAGCACCGCGATCGAGGCGTTGCGCAGGATCTGGTATTCCTTGTCGGTCAGCGTCTGCGCCGGGGCGACGGTGATCGAGTCGCCGGTATGGACGCCCATCGGGTCGAGGTTCTCGATCGAGCAGACGATGATGCAGTTGTCGGCGCGGTCGCGCACGACTTCCATCTCGTATTCCTTCCAGCCCAGCAGCGATTCCTCGATCAGCAGTTCGTTGGTCGGGCTGGCTTCGAGACCACGCTTGCAGATCTCGTGGAACTCTTCCATGTTGTAGGCGATGCCGCCACCGGTGCCGCCGAGCGTGAAGCTCGGGCGGATGATGACCGGGAAACCGATGCCGCCCTGCACCTGCAGCGCCTCTTCCATGCTGTGGGCGATGCCGGAGCGCGCCGAGCCGAGGCCGATCTTGGTCATCGCGTCCTTGAACTTGAGGCGGTCCTCGGCCTTGTCGATGGCCTCTTCGGAGGCGCCGATCAACTCCACGCCGTACTTGGCCAGCACGCCGTGGCGGCCGAGGTCGAGCGCGCAGTTCAGCGCCGTCTGCCCGCCCATGGTCGGCAGGATGGCATCGGGGCGCTCCTTCTCGATGATGCGCTCGACCACCTGCCAGGTGATCGGCTCGATGTAGGTGACGTCGGCGGTTTCCGGATCGGTCATGATGGTCGCCGGGTTCGAATTCACCAGGATGACCTTGTAACCTTCTTCGCGCAGCGCCTTGCAGGCCTGGGCGCCGGAGTAGTCGAACTCGCAGGCCTGGCCGATGACGATCGGGCCGGCGCCGATGATGAGGATGCTCTTTATGTCGGTACGTTTCGGCATTGTCTTGCCTCGATGATTCCTTGACCCGGCGGAGGGCGCCGGCGTCGAACAGTGAGGGCGCCGCGGGGACGATCCCGGCGGCCACCCCGAGCCGTATTACTTGGCCGCTTCCATCAGCTTGATGAAGCGGTCGAACAGGTAGGCGACGTCATGCGGCCCCGGGCTCGCTTCCGGGTGGCCCTGGAAGGAGAAGGCCGGCACGTCGGTGCGCTCGATGCCCTGGTTGGTGCCGTCGAACAGCGACACGTGGGTGACGCGCAGATTGGCCGGCAGCGTCGCAGGATCGACGGCGAAGCCGTGGTTCTGGCTGGTGATCAGCACCTTGCCGGTGTCGAGGTCCTTGACCGGATGGTTGGCGCCATGGTGGCCGGTGCCCATCTTCATGGTCTTCGCCCCCGACACCAGCGCCAGCAGCTGGTGGCCGAGGCAGATGCCGAAGGTCGGCGTGCGGCTGGCGAGGATCTCGCCGATGGCTTCGATGGCGTAGTCGCAGGCATCGGGGTCGCCCGGACCGTTGGACAGGAACACGCCGTCGGGTTTGAGCGCCAGCACGTCCTTGGCGGGTGTCTGCGCCGGCACCACGGTCAGGCGGCAGCCGCGCTCGGCCAGCATGCGCAGGATGTTGAGCTTGACGCCGTAGTCGTAGGCGACGACGTGGAAGCGCGGCGCGATCTGCTCGGTGTAGCCTTCGCCGAGCTTCCATTCGGCCTGCTTCCATTCGTAGGGCTCGGTGACGCTGACGACCTTGGCCAGGTCCATGCCGGCCAGCCCCGGGAAGGCGCGCGCCTGGGTGACGGCGGCTTCGGCGTCGAGCTTCTCGCCTTCGGCGGCGGTGACGATGCAGCCGGCCTGGGCGCCTTTCTCGCGCAGGATGCGGGTCAGCTTGCGGGTATCCAGACCGGCGATCGCGACCACGTTCTCGGCGCGCAGATAGGCGTCGAGCCGCTGGCTCATGCGGAAGTTGGACGGCAGGATCGGCAGGTCGCGGATCACCAGCCCGGCGGCATGTGCGCGGGTGGCCTCGACGTCCTCGAGGTTGACGCCGGTGTTGCCGATGTGGGGATAGGTCAGCGTGACGATCTGGCGCGAATAGCTCGGGTCAGTCAGGATCTCCTGATAACCGGACATCGAGGTGTTGAACACCACCTCGCCAACCGTGCTGCCTACCGCACCGATACCCTTGCCATGGAAGACTGTCCCGTCGGCAAGCGCAAGAAGGGCGGGCGGGTATGCACTCACAAAAAACTCCTGGATTCAGCGATGAGCAGGGGCTGGCAAATGGCTGCGCCCCTGATTATGTGCAAAAAAGCGGGACGAGCCTCTGGGCCGATCCCGCTGAATAAACTGTTGAATTGTATATTTTCGGCCCTTCGAAGGCAAACGGGGAAAGCGGCAGACGCCTCGCACATCCCCGCTGCTGCCGGCGCACCGGCAGCCGAAATCGCAGCCGGCCAGGCATCCACCCTCGCCTGCGGCCGTCGTCCATGCCTGTCTCAGCGCAGGCCCAGCACGTCCTGCATGTCGAACAGGCCATTCTCGCGCCCCTGCAGGAACTTCACCGCCCGCACCGAGCCCAGCGCATACGGCATCCGGCTGCCGGACTTGTGCGTGATCTCGATCCGCTCGCCGATGCCGGCGAACAGCACGGTATGGTCACCGACCACGTCGCCACCGCGAATCGTCGAAAAACCGATCGTCTCGGCCTTGCGCTCGCCGGTATGCCCTTCGCGGCCGTAGATCGCACAGGCGTCGAGATCGCGCCCCAGTTCCCGCGCCACCACTTCGCCCATGCGCAGCGCAGTGCCGGAAGGCGCATCGACCTTGAAGCGGTGGTGGGCTTCGATCACTTCGACGTCGTAGCCTTCGGACAGGATGCGCGCCGCCACTTCGAGCAGCTTGAACACCGCATTGACCCCCACTGCCATGTTGGGCGCGAAGACCACCGGTACATCACGCGCGGCTTCGGCGATCGCCGCCTTCCCCTGGGCGTCGAGGCCGGTCGTGCCGATGACCATCGCCTTGCCCAGTCCGCGCGCGAGCGCCAGGTGCTGCAGCGTGCCTTCCGGACGGGTGAAGTCGATCACGCAGTCGGCCGCGGCGATCGCGACGCGCGCGTCGTCGCCGATCGCGACGCCGGTGACGACACCGGCCATTTCTCCTGCATCGCGGCCGATGAAGGGCGTGCCCGGCCGATCGAAAGCGGAACCCAGCACGACGCCTTCGGCCCCCAGCACCGCCTCGATCAGCATCCTGCCCATGCGGCCGGATGCGCCGGCGATCGCAACACGAATGTCAGCCATGGAAAATCCTCAAAAAATGCCTTGCGCCGCCAGCAGCGGCATGCTCAAACCCGTTCGCAATCCGGGTCGCCGCGCTCAGTCATCCGTCGCGGGCGGAATCTCGATGACCCGGCTGCGTTCGGCCGGGGCCGCGGCCTCGCCGCTGCCGCCCTGGACGTCGCCCGCGACGTGGTCCAGCAGATCGTCGACGAAGAAGACCGAAATCACCCGCTGCTCGGCTTCTCCGGAACCCGGCTTGTAGCGATAGACGTAATCCCAGCGGTCCCTGCGGAACATGTCGACCACCAGCGGCGAACCCAGCACGAAGCGCACCTGCTCGCGCGTCATGCCGCGCTTGAGCTGGGACACCATGTCCTGATCCACGTAATTGCCCTGGCGCACATCGATCCGGTAAGGATCGACCACACCGACGATGGAATCGAAAGAGCAGCCTGCAAGCAGGCTGGTGGCGAGGACCGCCGCGGAAAAATAGGAGCGCATGTGGATCTTGGGGAAAAATCCCGTAGGGAAGACCGTGGGGGAGTTGGCGCACGAGAGGGGTGCGCGGTTCTCAGGAAAGGGCAAAAAATATAACATAGGGCCGCTAGGCACGGCGCACTGCACCATACTGGCGGCTTGCCACCATTCAACCGGCCCTCCACACGGCCTTTTTTCCCGAAGACTCATGCCCGACAATTCAAAAAACCTGAAGAGCATCGGCCTGAAGGCAACCTATCCTCGCCTGAAGATCCTCGACCTCTTCCAGAACTCGGGTCAGCGCCATCTGACTGCCGAAGACGTTTATCGCGCGCTGATGAACGACGGCATGGACATTGGCCTGGCAACCGTATATCGCGTGCTGACGCAATTCGAACAGGCCGGCCTGCTGGAGCGCCATTATTTCGAGTCCGGCAAAGCTGTGTTCGAACTCAACGAAGGCGGCCACCACGACCACCTGGTGTGTGTTCAATGCGGCAGGGTCGAGGAGTTTTTCGATCCCGAGATCGAGAAGCGGCAGAATGCGATCGCCCAGGAACGCGGCTTCAAGCTGCGCGAGCACGCGCTCTACCTTTACGGCGACTGCATGAAGGAAGACTGTCCGAGCGGCCAGGCACAGAAGGAATCGTAAGACCCCGAAGAGCCTTGCGGGTTGCAGCCCCTCACGAGGCAGGCGGATCCGCCCGCGGGGGCTGCACGGGAATCCATCCCGTTCCCAGGGTTCGCCTTGCCGCGAGCTACTTTTCCGGGGCTAAGCCCAGCATTTCCGCCGCATGTTCGCGCGTCGTCGCCGTGATGCTCACGCCGCCGAGCATGCGCGCGATCTCCTCGATTCGCCCGGTCTCGTCCAGCGCCTGCACTTCGCTCAAGGTCTCGCCCGCCTGCTCCCGCTTGGCGATGCGCCACTGCCAGTCGGCGCAGGCGGCGACCTGCGGCAGGTGCGTCACGCACATCACCTGCCGGTCTTCGCCGAGCTTCGCCAGCAGCTTGCCGACGATCTCGGCCACACGGCCGCCGATGCCGACATCGACCTCGTCGAAGATCAGGGTCGGCGTATCGCTCGAACGGCTGGTCATGACCTGGATCGCCAGCCCGATACGCGAAAGCTCACCACCTGAAGCGACTTTGGCCAGACTGCGCAAGGACTGCCCCGGGTTGGCGGCGACGCGGAACTCGACGGTCTCGACTCCGTTCGACGACGGCTCGCAGGCTTCCAGCGCCACCTCGAAACGCCCACCCGCCATCGCCAGCGTCTGCATGGCGTCGGTGATCGTCGCAGACAGGGCTTCGGCGGCCGGACGCCGGATGGCGGACAGCGCCGCCGCCGCCTCGCCGAAGGCCTTCCTCGCCCGAGCCTCGTCGGCGGCCAGCCGTGCCGGATCGGCCGTTTCCTCCAGGGTATCGAGCCGGGCCTGCCACTGCGCCAGCAGCTCGGGCAACTCGTCCACCGCGACGCGGTACTTGCGTGCGACATCGGTGACGGCCGCGATCCGCCCTTCGATCTCGGCCAGCCGCTGCGGATCGAGGTCGAGCCGGTCGCGATAGCGGCGCAAGGCGTGCAGGGCTTCATCCGCCTGGATCGCCGCCGACGACAGCAGCTCCCGCACATCGGCGAGCGCAGGGTCGATGTCGGCCAGCGCGGCCAGGCGCCCATCGAGGTGGCGCAGGATCGAGCACACCGCCACCTCGCCTTCGCCGAGGGCAGCCAGGGTCTCGTCCGCGCCCTCCATCAGGCCCGCGGCATGCGCCAGACGACCGTGCTCGACGTTCAGTTCGCCCCACTCCGCCGCATCGAAGCCGAGCTCCTGAAGCTCGCGGATCTGCCATGCGAGCAGTTCGCGCTCACGCGCCGAACTGGCCGAATCGGCTTCGGCCTCGCGCCGCAGGCGAAGAATGTGCTGCCAGGCCCGATAGCGCTCGGCCACGTCGGCAGCCAGTCCCTGGGCATCGGCATGCGCATCGAGCAACTGGCGCTGCGTTTCGGGCTTCAGCAGGGCATGGTGGGCATGCTGGCCATGGATGTCGGCCAGCCAGTCGCTGGCCGTGCGCAATTGCGCAAGCGTCACGCTGGTGCCATTGATCCAGGCCCGGCCACGCCCGCTGCTGTCGATGGTGCGGCGCAACAGCACGGTCCCGTCCTCGGCCGGCAGTTCCTGCTCGGCCAGCCAGGCACGCAAGCCGCCGCCGTCCGGCAGGTCGAATTCGGCAACCACGTCGGCCCGCTCGCGATCGCGGCGGACCATGCCCGCCTCTCCTCGCCCACCCAATGCGAGTCCGAGCGCATCGAGCAGGATCGACTTGCCGGCACCGGTTTCCCCGGTCAACGCGCCAAACCCCTTTTCGAACTCGAGCTCGAGATGGTCGACGATGACGAAGTCGCGGATGGACAGGCTTCTCAGCATGGCAGCTCAGTGAAGAATGGAGGAAGACAGTGCTCGGTATGAGGCGGGTACGGCATGGATGCCCGCATCAGTTGTGCCGCGGCGGGGCACTCCAGTGGAGCTTTTCGCGCAGCATGGCGAAATAGCTGTAGCTCTCGGGGTGCAGCAGCCTCAGGCCATGTCTCGAACGGGTCATGCGCACGCAGTCGCCGGCACGCAGATCGAAACGGGCCTGGCCGTCGAAATGCACCCGCGCATCCTGGGGAGGCAGCAGCACGATGTCGATGCGGCAGCTGTCCGGCAGCGTGATCGGCCGTGCCGTCAGCGCGTGAGGACACAGCGGCACAAGGGCGATGCCGTCGACGCTCGGATGCAGGATGGGACCATTGGACGACAAGGCATAGGCGGTGGAGCCCGTCGGCGTCGACACGATCATGCCGTCGGAACGCTGGGTATAGACGTACTCTCCATCGATCGACAGTTCGAATTCGATCATCCGCCCGAGTTCGCCCTTATTGACGACGACGTCGTTGAGCGCCAGCGTCTGGAAGATGCGCTCGCCGCCCCGCAGCACTTCGGCGTCGAGCATGAAGCGGAGCTCTTCGCGGAAGCGCCCTTCGACGATCTCGGCGAGGCGTGCATTGGCATCGTTCAGCGCGATGTCGGTCAGGAAACCCAGGCGGCCGAGATTGACCCCGGCCAGTGGCACGCCGTACTCGGCCAGACGGCGGGCGGTGTGGAGCATGGTGCCGTCGCCGCCGACCACCACGGCCAGATCGACTTCGCCGCCGATGCGCTCATAGCCGGCAACCGGAAAATCGCCCGCGCCGCCGATGGAACTCGCCGTGCCCTGCTCGATCCACACCATGCGTCCGCGCTCGCGCAGGAAACGGGCGATCGTCATGACCGATTCGGCCACGTCCGGACTCTGGTACTTGCCCACGAGGGCGATGTTGTGGAATTTGGCGCTCATGACGCGGATTAAACCATATCCCGCCAGCACCTTGGCGAGCACTGAACGGCGGTGCCGAAGCCCGGCGGCAGGGACCGGGAGATATCCGGAATATCCATCGATGGATGATCCGGGCTATATTCTTCGTCTGCCATGAATTCCTTAGACGCTCGTTCCCAGATCCTGCTGAAAACCCTGATCGAACGCTACATCGCGGACGGCCAGCCTGTCGGTTCGCGCGCGCTGTCGCGCTTTTCCGGGTTGGAGCTGTCGCCGGCAACGGTGCGCAACGTCATGAGCGACCTGGAGGAGTTCGGCCTGATCGCCAGTCCGCACACCTCCGCCGGCCGGATTCCGACGGCGCGCGGCTACCGTTTCTTCGTCGATTCGCTGCTGACGGTCCAGCCGCTCGACACCACGCGGGTACATGAACTCAAGGGCCAGCTCCAGCCCGACCAGCCACAGCGGCTGCTCAATTCGGCCTCGCACCTGTTGTCGAACCTCACGCAGTTCGCCGGCATCGTCGTCGCCCCGCGCAAGGACGCCGTCCGCATCCGGCAGTTCGAATTCATCAGCCTGTCCGAAAACCGCATCCTGCTGATCATCGTCACCACCGCCGGCGACGTGCAGAACCGGATCCTGATGACCCGCCGTGCCTACAGTGCCAGTGAGCTGAGCAGCGCCGCGAGCTACCTGAACGAGCATTTCGCCGGCCTGTCCTTCGACGAGATCCGCCGCCGCGTCATGGACGAGCTGCGCCAGCTGCGCAGCGACATGACCGAACTGATGACCGCGACCGTGGATGCCGGCAGTGCCGCCGCGGAAGAAACGGCCACTCGCTACGTCATTTCCGGTGAAACCAATCTGCTCGACGTCGAGGACCTGTCGTCGAACATGTCGCGCCTGCGCGAACTGTTCAAGCTCTTCGAACAGCGCACCAGCCTCGTGCAGCTACTCGAACTGTCGAACAAGGCCGACGGAGTGCAGATCTTCATCGGCGGCGAATCCGGTCTCGCGCCGCTCGACGCCTGCAGTGTGATCACGGCACCCTACGAGGTGGACGGCCAGATCGTCGGCTCGGTGGGTGTCATCGGCCCGACCCGGATGGCCTACGATCGCGTGATTCCGATCGTCGACATCACCGCCCGGCTGCTGTCCAACGCGCTATCGTCGAACACCTGAAACACCGTTCCGGACCAGGCGGACTTCGGTTTCGCCCTGTCCGGCCCCACAAACAAGGACAAGCATGGCCCGCTACCGGCCCGAACCGCCCGCTTCACACGACGCCCCCGCCCGTACCGGCATCCTGCTCGTCAATCTCGGCACGCCCGATGCGCCCACGGCCGGCGCGCTGCGCCCCTACCTGAAGGAATTCCTGTCCGATCCACGCGTGGTCGAGATCCCCCGCGCCGTCTGGTGGCCCATCCTCAACGGCATCATCCTGAACATCCGCCCGGCCGCATCGGCAAAGAAATACGCCAGCATCTGGACCACAGACGGCTCGCCGCTGATGGTCCATACCGAACGCCAGGCCAGCCGGCTGCGCGACCACCTGGCCTCGGCCGGCCGCTCCGAGGTCGATGTCGATTTCGCCATGCGCTACGGCAAACCCTCGATCGCCGAGCGCCTGCGCGCGATGCAGGCGCGAGGCTGCATGCGCATCCTCGTCCTGCCGCTCTACCCGCAATATTCGGCCAGCACCACGGCAACGGTGGTCGACGCCGTCGGCCGCGCCCTGGCAAAGATGCGCAACCAGCCGGAAATCCGCTTCGTGCGCGACTTCCACTGCTTCCCGGGCTACATCGAGGCACTCGCTGCCAGCGTGCGCGAGCACTGGGCCGCGCACGGCGAACCGGATCGCCTGCTGATGAGCTTCCATGGCGTGCCCAAGCGCACGATCGAGCTTGGCGACCCTTATCACCACGAGTGCCAGACCACCGGCCGGCTGCTCGCCGAGGCGCTCGGCCTGCCGCCCGAACGGGCGATGGTCACCTTCCAGTCGCGCTTCGGCAAAGCCGAATGGCTGCAGCCCTACACCCAGCCCACGCTCGAAGCGCTCGCCACCCAGGGTGTCGGCCGCGTCGACGTTCTGTGCCCGGGATTCATCGCCGACTGCCTGGAGACACTGGAGGAAATCGCCATGGAATGCCGCGACGCCTTTCTCGGCCGCGGCGGCCAGCGCTTCCACTACATTCCCTGCCTCAACGAGCGACCGGACTGGATCGAGGCCCTGGCCGGGCTCGCCGTCGATCACCTGGGCAACTGGCTCGCCGGCCCTGCGCGGCAGGAAAGCTGATCAGGGTTCGAGCAACTGCAGGTCGAGTCCGCCGGTGGCGGTGAAATCGCCGCGCACCGCGGGCGGCCCGCCCGTGGACAGCAGCTTCGCAATCTGGGCGAGGCGGCGGACCATCACCGTGCCCAGCTCGCGGCGGAAGCACTCCAGCACCTCTTCGCTGGCCAGCGCCAGCGCCGAAGGGTTGATCTCGAGATAGCTCACGGGCGTCAGCGACACCGCCGACAGCATGTGCCGATGTTCGAGCTGGTCCAGCCAGGCCTGGGCGCCGAACACTTCGCCCGCCCCCAGCTCCATCACCCGCCGTCCTTCGACCGACAGCTCCACCGTGCCGTCGAGGACGATGCCGAAGCGCTGGTCGTTGTCGCCTTCCTTCACCAGCGACGTATGCTGCCCGACCTTGCGCCAGGACGAGATCCGCATCACTTCCCACAGCTCGACGTCCTCGAATTCGGTGAAGAACGCCAGCTTGCGGAGCTGCATGAAACGGCTGATGTCCGGCGGCACGTAATTCTCGTCGAGGATCTGGTAGCGCACCGCGGCGAGATCCTTGGCGAACTCCGCGCCATTGCGATAGCGCGAATAGAGATCCTTTTCCAGCGCCTTGCGGATCACCGCATCCATCTGCTCGGGCACGTCGGGGTTGAGCTGCGACACCTGCGGCGGATCGGCATTGATGATCTTGTAGACGAGCTGTGCCGGATTGCTCGCGCGGAAAGGCAACCGTCCGGTCAGCATGTGGAACAGCAGCACGCCCAGCGAATACAGGTCGGTCTTCTGGTTCAGCGGGTAGCCCTTGATCTGTTCCGGGCTCATGTAGGCCGGCGAGCCCACCCCCATGATGAAGGTCGAGTCGGTATCGACCCGCTTGCTGATGTTCATCGCCAGGCCGAAATCGGTGATCTTCACGTTGTCCTGGTCATCGACCAGGATGTTCGCCGGCTTGATGTCGCGATGCACGATGCCCTGGCGAAACGCGTGGTCCAGCGCCATGCAGCACTTGAAGACAATGCCGATCGTGCGATGGATCGGCAGCAGCTTCTCGAAGCTGCAGTAGCGTTCGAGGGATTCGCCGGGGAAATACTCCATCACCACGTAGGCCTCGGTGGGCTCGACCGAGGCATCGAAGATGCGGATGATGTGCGGATGGTTCAGGCGCGACGACACCGCCCGCTCGGCCTTGAGCAGCTTCAGCAGGCGGCGGTTCCATTTCGCCTCGTCCTTCGCCTTGTCGTCGAAACGCACGTGCTTCAATGCCACAGGCTGCGGATAGTCGGGGCTCTCGACGAGGTAAACGACTGCCGTCGCCCCGCGTCCGATCTCGCGCAGGATGCGATATTTGCCGATTGTCTCTGGGATACGACTCATAGTTGGGCGATGGCGAACCTGGACGGCGCGCCGCAAACCGTGACAGACGGCACGGATTGTGGCACGAACGGAAGAAGGCCGCGCAAATGGGCTCCGATCGGGCGCGATTGCGCTTGAATCGTGGCGGCGTCCAAGCGAGGATTGAATCCCTCTGCTGAATTTCAGCTCATTCCATTGGAGCGTGACACGTGAAACGACGGATCGATCTCCTGATCACTCCCCGCTGGGTCGTTCCGGTCGAACCGGCCGGTATCACGCTGGAGAACCACGCCGTCGCCGTCGACGCAGGCCTGATCCTCGCGGTGCTTCCACTCGACGAAGCGCGTCTGCGCTACGAAGCCGGCACGACGGTCGAACTGCCGCAGCATGTGCTGATCCCCGGCCTGGTCAACCTCCACGCCCACGCCGCGATGAACCTGATGCGGGGCATTGCCGACGACCTGCCCCTGATGCGCTGGCTGCAGGAAGCGATCTGGCCGGCCGAAAGCCGCCATGTCAGCGCCGCCTTCGTCCGCGACGGCACCCTGCTGGCCGCCGCCGAAATGCTCGGCGGCGGCATCACGACCTGCAACGACATGTACTTCTATCCCGATGCCGCGGCAGAAGCGTTTGCCACCGCCGGCATGCGCGCCGTGGTCGGCCTCACCGTACTCGAATTTCCGACCCCCTGGGCAAGCGATGCCGACGACTACCTGCGCAAGGGCCTCACCGTCCGCGACGCGTGGCGCGGGCATCCGGGCATCTCGTTCTCGCTCGCGCCCCACGCGCCCTATACGGTGTCCGATGCCACTTTCCAGCGGGTGCGGGCGCTGGCCGACGAACTGGACCTGCCCATTCATACCCACGTCCATGAAACCGTCACCGAAATCCGCGAGGCCATCGCCGAACACGGCATGCGCCCTCTCGCCCGCCTGGCGCGGCTGGGCGTGCTGGGCGAGAACCTGATCGCGGTGCACGCCGTGCATCTGGACGACACCGACATCGAGCTGCTGGCCCACCACGGCTGCAGCGTCGCCCACTGCCCGACCTCCAACATGAAGCTCGGCAGCGGCATTGCGCCGGCCACCCGCCTGCTGTCGGCCGGCATCCGCCTCGGCCTCGGCAGCGACGGTGCGGCCAGCAACAACCGTATCGACCTGTTTCAGGAAATGCGTCACGCCGCCCTGCTCGCCAAGGCGAGTACGCTCGACGCATCCGCGCTGCCCGCCCACACCGCGCTGCACATGGCCACGCTGGGTGGTGCCCGGGCGCTCGGGCTCGATGACAGAATCGGCTCGATCTCGCCGGGAAAATCCGCCGACCTGTGCGCAGTGGACCTCGGCGGCCCGTTCTCCCAGCCCTGCTTCGACCCCGTCTCCCATCTGGTTTATGTGGCTGGCCGCGAGCACGTCACGCATGTGTGGGTAAACGGCGAATCCCGCGTGGCTAAAGGTGTTTCGCTGTTGCAAATTAACGACAAAGAATTGCTCAGGATCGCATCGCTATGGCACACTAGGCTCGCTAATTGAACTGGATAGAGTGCTCAAACTCGACAGGAATCAGACACGAATTCGGCTTTTCAGCCGTTTTCACCTTTCGTTGCAGTGGTAATTCCGGCGACTCGCCCTTCAAAGAGGAAACCATGATCAAACAAACCAAGAAACAGATGCTCATGCTGGCCGCCATCGCGTCGATCGGCCTGTCCGCTCCCGGCGCCTTCGCGCAGGTCAAGGACGTCGTGGTCGATGGCAAGGGCGAGATTCCCTACGTCATCGATGCGCGCAACGTCGTCGCCCGCAGTGCCAACGGTCTGTGCTGGCGCACTGGCTACTGGTCGCCGGCCGCCGCCTCGACCGCCATGGCCGGCGAGTTCCCGGCTGGTTGCGAATGCGACAGCGACATCGTCGCCAAGGACAAGTGTGTCGCTCCGGTCGCCGCTGCCCCCGCCCCGGCTCCTGTTGCTCCGAAGCCCACCGCCGAAAAGGTCAAGCTGGCCGCCGACACCCTGTTCGACTTCGACAAGGCCACGCTGAAGCCGGAAGGCCGTGCCACCCTCGACGACCTGGCTGCCCAGGCCCAGCAACTGAAGCTGGAAGTCATCCTGGCCGTCGGCCACACCGACCGTCTGGGTTCGGACGCCTACAACCAGGCTCTGTCCGAGCGTCGCGCCGCCGCCGTCAAGACCTACCTGGTGTCGAAGGGCGTCGAAGCCAACCGCATCTACACCGAAGGCAAGGGCGAATCGCAGCCCGTCACCGGCAACAAGTGCGACAACATCCGCAACCGCAAGGCTCTGATCGAGTGCCTG
Source organism: Thauera butanivorans (assembly GCF_048398245.1). Taxonomy (NCBI): domain Bacteria; kingdom Pseudomonadati; phylum Pseudomonadota; class Betaproteobacteria; order Rhodocyclales; family Zoogloeaceae; genus Thauera; species Thauera butanivorans. Next base: position 1,654,041 of record NZ_CP183038.1, on the reverse strand, counting down.
CAGCCGGATCGCCGTGTGGACGTCGAAGTCATCGGCTCCAAGTAATCGCGGCGCCTGCCAATCGGATTTCCGATGCGCGAAAAGCCCTGCTTCGGCAGGGCTTTTTGTTTTGTGGCGCCTGTTTCCTGTAATCTGCCACTGGAATGTGCGGCCTTGCCGACGATACCGATCAACTCTGCAAGCTGTGACGAGAAATGATGAGCGCAATCAACGCCGACCCGAACGAAGTACAGAAGTTCAGCGAACTCGCCCACCGCTGGTGGGATCCGGCCTCCGAATTCAAACCCCTGCATGAAATCAATCCGCTGCGCCTGGACTGGATCGACGGCAAGGCCGGCCTGGCGGGCAAGACGGTGCTCGACGTCGGCTGCGGCGGCGGCATCCTGGCCGAAGGCATGGCCTCACTCGGCGCCAGGGTCACCGGTATCGATCTGTCGGAAAAGGCCCTCAGCGTCGCACGCCTGCATCTGTTCGAAAGCGGCCACAGCGTCGACTACCGCCTGATCAGCGCCGAAGCATTCGCCGAGGAGAGCCCTGGCCATTTCGACGTCGTGACCTGCATGGAGATGCTCGAGCACGTGCCGGACCCCGCCAGCACCATCGCCGCCTGCGCCCGCCTGGTGAAGCCCGGCGGCCACGTCTTCTTCTCCACGATCAATCGCAACCCGAAGGCCTACGCCCTGGCGATCATCGGCGCCGAATACGTGCTGAACATGCTGCCGCGCGGTACGCACGAGTACGAGAAGTTCATCAAACCCTCGGAACTCAGCCGCTACTGCCGCAATGCCGGCCTGGACACGGAGGAATTGACCGGCATGAGCTACAACCCGCTGACCAGGGTGTACTCGCTGGGTCGCGACACCGACGTGAATTACCTGATGCATACCCGGCGCGGCTGAAGCCGTGCCAGGCCACGGGCCGCCGCGCTCAGGCGGCGGCTCGCCGGCCGCGCAGGGAGCTGAGGAAGGCTGCGCCGATCAGTACTGCGCCGACCAGGCCGGTGATCACTTCCGGGATGTGGACATGGACGCCGATGAACATCACCGCAGCCAGCGCACCGATCGCCCAGAACGCCCCATGCTCCAGGAAGCGGTAGGCATTCAAGGTTTCGCGATAGACCAGCATCAGCGTGAATGAGCGCACGAACATCGCGCCCACGCCGAGACCTATCGCAATGATCGGCAGGCTGGTGGTCAGCGCAAAAGCACCGATCACGCCGTCGAAACTGAACGAAGCATCCAGCAGTTCCAGGTACATGAAGCCGGCGAAGCCGGTCTTCGCGGCGACCTTGCCGCCCTCCCCTTCCTCGCCACCGAGGATCGCGCCCAGGCCGTCGGCGACGATGTAGGTGATCAAGCCCCAGATGCCGGCGACGACGAACTCCACGCGCTTGGTATCGTTGTCCAGCCAGGCCGCGCTGCCGAGGATCGCCAGCAGGGTCAGCAGGATCTGTGCCGCCTCCAGCCGGCCCAGCTTGGTCAGCGGCGCCTCCACCACACTCAGCCAGTGCAGATCCTTGTTGCTGTCGACGAAGAACTTCAGGAACACCATCGACAGGAAGGCGCCGCCGAAAGCCGCGATCTCGTGATGCGCGGACAGCAGGATGCGCGCGTATTCGGCCTCGTCGAACAGCGCCAGCCGGATCACCTCCACCGGCCCCATGTGCGCCACGATGCCGACGATGGCCAGCGGAAACACGATGCGCATGCCGAACACCGCGATCAGGATGCCCCACAGCAGGAAGCGGCGGCGCCACTTCTCGTCCATGTGCTTGAGCACCGTGGCATTGACCACCGCGTTGTCGAAAGACAGCGAAGTCTCGAGGATCGCCAGCACGACGACGATGAAGGCGCCGGACCATCCCGCCAGCAGATAGCCGCCGGCAATGCCGAGAATGGTCACGATGAAGGACCATTTGAAATACCCGAGATCTTGCATGTCACGCCTGGAGAGAATGGAGACGGCCTGTAAGGGCGCCGGTAAGGACGGCCAACGAAGCCCGCCCGAGGGGGCGAATTCTAGCGAAAATCGGTGATATCTGTCGCAGGTTGGCCTGCACCGAGCCCTGCACGCGGACCGTATCAGTTCAGCGCTGCCTCGCGCAGCGCCTGCAGGATTCTCTGCCCGGCTCGCCCGTCCGTCTTCAAGCCGAGTTCGGCCTGCACCTGCTTCAGCGCCTCACGCGTGCGGGCGCCGATCATGCCGTCCGGCTCGCCGATGTCGTGGCCGCGCGCGATCAGCAGTCGCTGCACTTCCCGCCGCTCGGCGCGAGACAGCCCGGCATCGTCGGTCGGCCAGGGCGTGCGGAAGGCTTCTCCGCCGCGCAGGCGGTCCGCCAGGTGGGCAATCGCCAGCGCGTAGCTTTCGGCCGCGTTGTACGAGTAGAGCGCGTCGAAATTCCGCGTGACGAGGAATGCCGGCCCGCCGCTGCCCGCCGGCAGCAACAGCCCCGCGGGCGTGGAGCCGGCCGGCAAAGCGCCGCCATCGGTCAGCCTGATGCCGCGTGCGGCCCAGTCCGCCATCGGCTGCTTGTTGCGCCGCCCTGCAACCGAGATGTCGAAACGATCCGGCAGCACGACTTCGAAGCCCCACGGCAGATCGGCGCGCCAGCCTGCCCGCTTGAGGAAATTGGCCGTGGACGCCAGCGCGTCGGGCACGCTGTCGACCAGATCGCGGCGGCCATCACCATCGAAATCCACTGCCAACCGCATGAAGGTCGAGGGCATGAACTGCGTATGGCCGAACGCGCCGGCCCACGAGCCGGTCAGGCGTTCGGGCGCGGCATGGCCTTCCTGGATGATCTTGAGCGTGGTGAAGAATTCGCCGCGGAAGAAGGCCTGGCGCCGACCGAAGCAGGACAGCGTGGACAGCGAGGTCAGCAAGGGACGGCTGCCGAAATTGCGGCCGAAATTGCTTTCCACACCCCAGACCGCGACCACGGTGGCGGGATCGACGGCGTATTGCGCCTCGACGCGGGCAAGCACGTCAGCCCATTGGGCCAGCATTTCACGCCCGTCGGCGACGCGCTCGGCATCGACCAGACCGGCCATGTAGTCCCAGATCGGGGTCACGAATTCCGGCTGGGCGTCGAGAAAACCGACCACGGCCATGTCGGGCATCAATTCAGCGGTATGGCGATCGAACGTCTCCGGCGACACGCCTGCGGACGCAGCTTCGCCGCGCAACGTCTTCATGCAGCTGGAAAAACCCGCATCTGATGCGCCTGCAGGCAGCGCCAGGCCCGCCACGGCAAGCATCGCGAGCATGTGCCTGCATGCCCGGGAGAAACGGAGGGTTCGATGGGAGGCGTATCTGGTATTCATCCGCACGATTCTACGCTGCCTCCGCCGCAGGGCATTCATTGCCCGTCGACCGGCACCGCCCTGCCCGGCGCATCCCACACCCCGCGCTCCAGCACCCGGGCACCTTCGGCGATCACCCAGCTCTGCCCGCCATAGTGCGGCAGCGGCCGTTGCAGCGCCGCCAGTGCGCCGGCATCACGTGCCGACACGACAGCAAGTGCAGGGCCCGGAGAGGCCTGTACGGTCCATGCCACGGCACTGTGCTGCTGCTCGGCCAAGGCCGGCCGTGGCGGCAGGCCTGCGTCAGCCAGCAGGCGATCGACGGCCGCGTGCGTGCCGACCAGCAACACGGCATCAGCGCCTCCACGCAGAGCCTCCGGGCCGACAGCGCGCGCAGGACGTTCGAAGAAGCGCCTGGCCAGTCCCTTGCCTGCCTCCACCAACGCCGTATCGCCTTCGTCGGCGATGATCAGCCGGGGAGTCTCTGCCAGCATCCACTGGCGCAGGATGGGCGGCAGCTGTCCGTCGTCCGGCCTGCGCCAGACCCTCAATTCCGGATCCAGTCGCACCGTCTGCGGCGCCTGGTCCACCGCCAGCTCGAACGTCTGCCGCAGCTGCGACAGGCTCACCCAGCGCGTCTGCACCGCCTGGCCGTTCTCCAGTTGCAGGGGGAGATGGAGCACATGTGCGGGTCTGCTCTGCTGCAGCTCGACTTTCAACAGCCCGCCTTTTCCTTCCGCGCCGGCGATGAAGCGAGCCTGTTCGATGCTCACTCGCGCGCCGCCCGCAAGCCTCAGCCACTGCTGGAAGAAAGCGTCCAGATCGCGCCCCGAGGCCTGTTCGAAAGCCACCTTCAGGTCCGTCCAGCCGGCGATGCGGAAACGATTCTGCGCCCAGAAGCTGCGGATGCCGTGCGCGAATGCCTCCTCGCCGATCAGGTCACGCAGCATGACGAACACCATCGCCGCCTTGCCGTAGCCCACTGCCGCCGCGGCACCGTGGGTACGCGAACGAAACTCGGCCAGCGCCTGGTGGGCATCGGCAGGCAGGGCAGCGAAGTCACGCAACCAGCCCAGGCGCATCTCGCGTGCCGCTGCGGCCGATTGCTCTTCCTTGTAGGCATAGTCGGCCATGAAGGTGGTCAGGCCTTCCGACCAGTTGCCGCTGCGGTAATCGACCAGCACACCGTTGCCCCACCAGTTGTGCAATACCTCGTGGCCGAGCGAGGTGGCGCGGATGAAAGGCAGCCGCAGCACCTGCTCCCCCAGGTAGGTCAGCGTCGGCATGCCGAAGCCGGTCGGCAGCGGAGAGGCAACGACCGAGAACTCGGTGAACGGGTAAGCGCCGATGCTGCCGCTGTAGCGTTCGATGTAGCGCGCACTGTCGGTCAGATAGGCTTCGGCCAGGCCGGCTTCGGCATCGAGCGCCGCAGGAAAGTAAGTGCGCAGCCGCAGGCTTTCCCCGGCGCCGCGCGCCACGATGCGCTCGCGCACGATCCACGGCCCTGCCATCAGGTCGATGCCGTCCGTCACGTGAGAGAACTCGAAGCGTGCCCGGTAATGCCCCCCTTCGCCCTCCGGCACTTGCTCTGCCAGCAGCCGCCCGGGCACGACCACCCGCTGGCCGGCCGGAACGCGCACATCGATGCGATAGCCGAACACCTCGGCCGGACGCGGATACCAGGCGCCCCCTGCCGGCAAATAGCTGCCCGCCGCCGAGGCCATCGGCGGCATGCCTTGCAGCACGTCGCGATGGTCGAGTCCGGCATCGAGCGCCGGCAGGACGCCGCCATAGCGCAGACGCAGCACACCCTGCTCAGGCAGGCGTATGCGCCAGTTGCGTACCTCACCCCGCCTGCCAAGCGCTTCGACGCGCAGCGCCTGTCCATCCACCATGGCCGAATCGATGCCCAGGCTGGCATGCAGGGCAAAGCGGAAATCCCGCTGCTGCGGCCGCAGCGCTGCCTCGACCAGCAGCTCGCGGCTCGCCGGGTCGAGCTGGACCTCCAGTTCGATCGGCCATTCGGCAGCGGATACCGGGCGGGCAAGGACGACGGCAGCAAGCGCGACCAGGATCGGCGCACGCCAGCCCCATAAGCGCGCTGCACGAAACATCGGGATCAGCTCCCGGACGGGAAACGCACGATGAGCTCGAGCGTCTCGTCGGCGCGTATCAGCTTGATCGGCAACCAGGTTCCGGGAGGCTGGGCCCGAACCAGACTGGCCAAGGCTGCCGAGCGCTTCAGCGGCGCGCCGGCGGCCTCGACGATCACGTCACCGGCGCGCAGGCCGGTGCGCGCCGCCAGGCTGCCTTCGCTCACCTGGGCGATCCGCACACCCTTCTGGTGCTCTTCCAGGCTGACGCCCAGCCGAGGCGGCGGCACGGGCGAACGCGCGATCTCCTGAATCGCGAACACGGCATCGGCCAGGCCGGCCACGAGTTCCGTGCACGGCGTGGCCGCCGACATCGGCAACAGCAGGCCGACCTCCGCCACGCCGAGATCCTTCAATTGATGCGCCACGCCATGGCCGAAGCGCACATGCCCGCTGCCCATGATGCCGACCATCAGCGGCGGTGGCCCGTCGATGCGCGTTGCCGCACTGCGCGCCGCAGCCAACGCCTCGGCCATCGCGCGGTCCCAGACAAGCTGGGAATCGATGAAATTGCGGAAGGCCTCATCTTCGCGCGATGCCTTCTTGTCGTCGCCGGCACGCATTCGCGCATGCTGGAGATGCACGTCGAACAGAATGTCGACATAGGCAGCAGAAGGCGCCGCCGCACTGCCCACGCCGCCGCGCTCGGCATCCGGCACCCCGCTCCAGCCGGTTCTGGCAACCTTCCGGATCAGGCTCTGGTCGATGTTCAGGGCAAGCATCGGCACCTTGTTGAGGCGGGCAAAATGGAACAGCGGCAGATAAAGCTCGGCCGGCATGCTCCAGACTTCGATCCATTCGACCTGCTCGAGAAACTGCGATTCGGACAGTTCCCCCGCCACCCAGCGGTCGAGCACCGGCTGCACACGGCGCGGAAACATCTCGAAGCCGATCTGCAGGTCCGGACGGCGCGCATGCAGGGCTGCGAGGGTCTGCAACTGCCAGCGGTGATGATCCGCATCGTCGTGCTGCTCGCCGAGCAACACGACATCGCGCCCGGCCATCGCGTCGAGCACGGCTGAGGGCTCGGCCCCCGTTCGCGGTCCATCGCTGTCGACCACGGTCCAGCGCCCCGCTTCGAGGCAGATCGCCCTGCCGTCGGCAGCCAGGGGCGTGGCCGATGGCAGCAGGCAGGCCAGCGCCAGCAGAATGGAGGGAGCAATGCATGAATGGCGCATGAGGCAAGCCTTTGCAAAGAGGCAATGAGTGCGTAGAGCCTGCTTCCTACAGCGAGTTCCGGTCAAGCGGCGTGAATGCCGGGGCCGAAGCGGTCGACGCAGTCGGTGATCAGGCCCTGCAGACCGAGTCGTAGCAGGCGCCGGGCCTCGGCCTCGTCGTTGACGGTGTAGCTCAGCAAAGCCAGGCCTGCCGCACGAACCTGCTCCACGAACAGCGGCGTGATGTGCTCATGCCCCGCCACCAGCGCGACGCAGCCTTGCTCCTGCACAAGCCGCAGACAGTCGGGGAAGGGGCTGCTGACCAGCAGCGCGCGCGGCAGGGAAGGCGCGCCGGCACGAGCGCCTTGCAGCGCCTCGAGCCGGAACGAACTGAGCAAGGGCGGCAGTCTGCCACGCCACTCGCGCTCAAGCATGCGGGCGACGACACGCCCTGTTTCGTACTCGGTACCCGGTGCCGGCTTCAGTTCGACGTTCAAGGCGCAATCCTCGATCCGGCAGAAGCGGATCAGGGACTGCAGGCCGGGCAGCCGCTCGCCGCGGAACTGCGCCGAATGCCAGCCGCCGGCATCGAGCCGCGACAGCTCGTCCCAATCGAGCGCTGCCGCCGGCCCATGCCCATCCGTCGTGCGGTCGAGCGTGTCGTCATGGAGCAGAAACGGCGTGCCGTCGGCGCTCAGGCGGACGTCGCACTCGAACATCCGATAGCCGTGGGCATGACCCAGGCGAAAGGCCGCCAAAGTGTTTTCCGGCGCCAGCCGGCCCGCGCCGCGATGCGCGATCCAGCGTGGATAAGGCCAATGGGCAGCGTCGATGGCGGCGGTCGGGGGCACGGTCGGCACAGAATGCAGGGGATGCGGTCTCTCAGCCTTCGTCGCCCGTTTCGCTCGCCGCGGGCTTGCGGGTTCTGCGACGGGCGGCGGGTTTCCTGGCCGGCGGCGCAGCGTCGGCTTCGCTGTGCCCATGTGCGGCGGCGGGCGTGTCTGCCGGCTCCGGCAACGCAGCCTGCGGCTGGACAGCCTCGGTACCGACCTTCACCTCCTCCTCGGCCGAACGCCCTTCAGCCTTGCGTCCACGCGAGCCCGAACGGCCGCGGGCATTGCCCTGCTTCGCCGGGCGCCTCGCTGCCGGCTCATCCTCTGCGGGGGCGCCGTCGTCCTGAGCGGGTTCGGCAGGCCTGGCTGGCGCAGGTTCGGCCACCGGCAATTCAGTTGCCACTGCCGGCACGGCATCGGCCTGCACCGTATCCTCGACGGTCTTGGCCCGTCGCGCAGTCGAAGTCCGGCTCCGCCCCGTCTTGCCGGCAGTTGCGCTACGGCCGGTTTTCTCCGGCTTGTCCTTGCCTGCGACATCAGTTCCCTGCGCTTCAGCCACGGCAGCGGATTCAAGCTCGGTATCCGCATCCGTCACGAGGGCCGGGCCACCGCTCGACGGAGCGGCCTCCTCTGCTGTGCCGGTCTGTGCCACAGCGCTCGGCCGCTGGACATAGGCGCCCGATTTCTCGTCGCGCCCGACGACCAGCAGGCCGCGCGCCTGGGCCTCCTCGAGCAGATTGCCGAAAGCACGAAAGCCGAAATAGCTCTCGTTGAAATCCGGCTTGCGCCGCTTGATCGCCTCCTTGAGCATCGATGCCCAGATCTTGCCGCTGTCGCCACGCTCGGACATCAGCGCATCGAAAGTCTCCACCGCGATCTCGATCGCCTGGCCGCGACGGCTTTCCAGTTCCTCCCTGCGCCGTTTTTCCTCTTCAGGCGAACGCTTCGCCGACGGCTGCGCATCGCGCGTGTCGCGCCGTGCCGAGCGCTGGCCGTCACGCACCAGATCGTCGTAGAAGATGAATTCGTCGCAATTGGCGATGAGCAGATCGGACGTGGACTGTTTGACGCCGACACCGATCACCTGCTTGGCGTTCTCGCGCAGCTTGGACACCAGCGGAGAAAAGTCCGAATCGCCGCTGATGATGACGAAAGTGTCGACATGCGACTTGGTGTAGCACAGGTCCAGCGCATCGACGACGAGGCGAATGTCGGCCGAGTTCTTGCCCGACTGGCGCACATGCGGAATCTCGATCAGCTCGAAGTTGGCCTCGTGCATCGCCGACTTGAAGCTCTTGTAGCGATCCCAGTCGCAATAGGCCTTCTTCACCACGATGCTGCCTTTCAGCAGCAGGCGTTCGAGCACGCGCTTGATGTCGAACTTCTCGTAGTTCGCGTCCCGCACGCCAAGCGCCACGTTCTCGAAATCGCAAAAAAGCGCCATGCTGATACTGTCGGCGGTAGACGCCATGATCGTTTCTCCGTGGATGTTCGGCGCGATGTTACGGCCAAGCGCCAGGCTGCGCCAGCCATTGCAAGCCGAGGGTGCATGCCTTTGACACGTCCGGAATCGTGTCTATCATGACGCTTCACTCAACAACCGTGAGAGATTCGCCATGTCCTTCTCCCGCCTCGTCGTCGCATGCGCAATCGCCAGCGCAGCCACTGCCGCCACCGCGGCCGAGCAGGCCTCCGCCAGCATCATCAATCGTCAGGGGCAGACCGTGGGCACCGCAACACTGATCGAAGGGCCGCACGGCGTGCTGATCCATCTCACCGCCCAAGGCCTGCCTCCCGGGCCGAAAGGCATCCACATCCACAGCGTCGGCACCTGCGACGACCCCGATCAAGGCTTCGTGGCCTCCAAGGCCCACCTGAACCCGGACGGCAAGAAGCATGGCCTGATGAATCCGGAAGGTCCCGATGCCGGCGACCTGCCCAACATCTTCGTGCATGCCGACGGCACCGTCGAAGTGGAGCTCTACACCTCGCTCGCCAGCCTCGGCGGCCAGGGCGGGCGCGCGACGATTCTCGACGACGACGGCGCTGCACTGGTCATCCACGAAAACCGTGACGACCACGCCGCCCAACCCATCGGCGGCGCCGGTGCACGACTGTTCTGCGGCGTCATCAAGGCAGACTGATTCCGTGCGCTTTCCCGGCAGTGCCCTCGCAACGATCCTGCTGGCCGCACTGCCGGCTGCCTGCGGCTCACCCGCACAGGACCTGCAGCCGAGTGCCGACGGCGTGGGTCCGCTCACGCTCGGTGCAAATCTGGAAAAATCCGCCATGCAGGCGAGGCAGCTCGATCCGGGCGCGCTCCCCGTCGCCCCCGGCTGCGATGGCCGCGACGAGTTCGCCATGCGCATCCGTCCGCTGGACGCCACAGTCATGGCCATGGCCGATGCCGAAGGCCAGATCGAGGAAATCGTCGTTCAGCCCGGCTCGGGGCCCGGGCTGCGCACCACCAGCGGCGACGCCTGCTTTCGCCAGGCAGAGGCATTCGCCAGCAAGTTCAGCAACGAGCTTGGGCACCATGCCACAGGCAGTCAGATCCAGAAGGCAACCACGATCGAGCACACCCTGAACTTTCCAGGCGGCCAGCGCGTGCAGGCTCGGTGGTTTCGTGGCGGCGGAAACTGCGACTTCGCGCTGTACATCACTCGCGGCACGGGCTGATCACACCAGGGCCACCGAACACGCTTCCTCGCTGCAAAAGCAAGGCAGGCCGATCAGCTTTCGCTGTCGGCCTGCCTCTAGATTTGGTTGCGGGGGCAGGATTTGAACCTGCGACCTTCGGGTTATGAGCCCGACGAGCTGCCAGACTGCTCCACCCCGCGTCGGAGAAACAGAACTATAAACGGTCGATACGAAGAATGCAAGTTTTTCTTGTCGCAGGAACTCGTCTTGGCGCAATTCATCTGCGATTTCCGAACCAGCCGCGCGCGCATGACGTATCCAGTAGGTGTTCTTGGTGCCGGCAATAGGAATCGAACCCACGACCTTCTGATTACAAATCAGCTGCTCTACCAACTGAGCTATGCCGGCACTGGGGGCGGATTATAGCGCAAGCACACACATGCGGCTGCACGTCATGCTTGCATCGTCTCATGTATAGATATACAGTTAATCAACTGGACATCCATACAGGAGACGATCATGCCAGAAACGCTGCTCACTCGCCTGCTGCTCGCTGTCGGCCTGCTGGCCGGCCTGATGCTGGGAACCGGAAATGTCGCAGCGGGCATCGCACTTACCGTGCTTGCCGGCACCGCAACCTGGTTGATCCGCTCACAGAAGCTGTTCCGGCCACACTGCTGACCGTGAGACGCAAAATTCGGCAGCCGGGCTTTCAGCGGCCGAACTTGCTTACCAGTTGCTGCAGCTTCTCGGTGCGTCGTTTCTCCGCAGCCTCGGCCTCGCGCTTTTCCTTCTGCTGCCGGGCCACTGCGGCAAAGCGTTCCTTTAGCGTCGTCGATGCGTGCGTGCGCTGCTCTTCGGTCACCTCTCCGGCGGGCTGCCCATCGAGATCGAAACGCTGTTGCGAACGCTCGACAGCCTTCAGATAGCGGGTCGAAGCGGTGTACATCCGCAATGCGGCACGCAGGCTCTTGCGATCGATGTCGGGCATGCGCTCGACGATGCTGGCATCGATCCTGAGCGCCAAAGGTTTGCAATCGCGAAAAGCCGGAAACGCCTCTTGCAGGCGCTGCAGCAAGGCGCGCGGCTCGATTCGCTGCCGTGGCGCGGCATTGCTCTCTGTTGCAGGGGCAGGCACATTGGCCGCGATGCTGTCTTTTTCGGTGCTCATGAAGGACGAGGACTCTTGCAGGCTGGGCGCTGTCGGTGGGGCCCAAGGATGGTCAAGCTTCGCATTCTACCCGTCCCGGCCGACTCGAAACACGGCGCGCGCGCCGCCATGCGAACCGAACGATCCGTACCTTCGCCCCCCAGTCCACTTCGCGACTGCCCGAACGTGCGCCGTGCCACCCGCAGCCTGCCCACCGCAATGGGATTTGCCCCTGCAACTGCCCCCAGTACCGCCAGTGAAAACAAGCGCTTTACTCCACATGGATCATGCACTTCGCCACCTCAGGCTACCGATATAATCCAGCGCATCGAACTGGTCATCGGCATCCTCCATGAGCGCCCAGCGCAGCCCTTCCGAAGTCGCCCGCGAAACTCTCCGTCAGCTTGCGCTGCGCCGCATGACTCCGACTCCGGACAACTACAGCAAGCTCTACCATGAGATTGCCGGCACCCACGCCAACGACGTCACGATATCCAAGGATTTCCTGCACAAGCTGTCGTACCGGCTGCCCAGGGATACCCCCGAGCAGCAGAAAATCGTCCGCAAGTTCGACGAGGCTCTGAATGCGGCTGATCCGAAGATGGCGGAAGAAGCGCTGTGGCACTATCTGGACGGACTGAAGAGCATCGAAGCGCCCGCATGGAATGAGCTCATCGCCAGCCTGCTCCGTTCCTGGGAGGATCGCCAGCAGGGCTGGACCATCGCACGGAAACGCGAATCCCTCGATCGTGTCCTGGCCGCATCGGAACCCGCGACACTCTACGGCCGCCTGCAGGGCCTGCTGCGTGGCTGGAACCAGGCCCCACTCAACCTCGGACCCGCGCCAGAGCTTCCCGGCACGGCGGCAGATCCGGCGCCAGCGAAAGACATCACTGCCGTCACCACGAGCACCAAGCCAACTGCAGCCTTGCCGGCCGGACGCGGCCGTGATCTGATCGAAAACTTCCGCCAACTCCTCTCATCGACCCTCCGCGATGTCGTCCCATCCTTCCTGGGCGCGCATCCGGAGCTGGCGGATGAGGCTCAGCAGCTTGCCGATGATGTCGCCGCCACACTCGAAGCCGCACAGCTCGAGCAGATAGGCGCCCGCATCCGCCGCCTCGCCCATCGCCTCGAAATGACCACGGCCGATGATGCGGAAATCCGCGACGGGCTCCTCCAACTGCTGCGCTTGCTGCTTCGCAACATCGACGATCTGGTGCTGGACGACACCTGGCTGACGGGCCAGATCGAAATGTTGCGCGAGCTCATCGATGCTCCGCTCAACCCCCGCAGCATCGATGACGCCGAGCGCCGCCTCAAGGATCTGATCTACAAGCAGAGCCAGTTGAAACACAACCTCGTCGAAGCCCAGAACCATCTGCGCACGATGCTGGCCGGCTTCGTCGACCAGCTCGCGAGCTTTTCAGAGAGCACCAGCACCTACCACGATCGTATCGGCACCTGCGCCCAGCGCATCGCCCAGGCCAGGGACATCAATGCAATCGGGCAGGTGCTGGACGAAGTGATGCGCGAAACCCTCAGCATCCAGGACGAAGCCCGGCGCTCGCGCGATGAACTGATTGCAAGCCGCCAACAGGCGCGTGCGGCCGAAGAGCGCATCGCCACGCTGCAGCATGAACTCGACGAAGTCAGCCGCTTGATGCGGCACGACCAACTGACAGGCGTCCTGAACCGCCGCGGGCTGGGCGAGATGTTCGAGGCCGAGGCTGCCCGCACCCAGCGACGCGGCACGACACTCGCCCTTGCGCTGCTCGACATCGACAACTTCAAGAAGCTCAACGACGCCCATGGCCACGAGGTGGGAGACGAAGCCCTCATACACCTCACCCGCGTCGTGCGGCACCACTTGCGCCCACAGGATGTGCTGGCGCGTTACGGCGGTGAAGAGTTCGTGATCCTGCTGCCGGAAACCGGCAAGGCCGACGCCTACAACACGTTGACCCGGCTGCAGCGCGAGCTGACCCGCGAGTTTTTCATGACCGACCATCAGAAGATCGTCATCACTTTCAGCGCAGGCGTGACACCGGTGAATGCCGGCGAATCCATGCAGCCCGCCTTGAACCGGGCCGACAAGGCCATGTATCAGGCCAAGCAGGCCGGGCGCAACCGCGTCATCATCGCCGAGCCGAACTGATCCGGAAGGGCCTCCTTCGCCCGATCGTCTTTACGTGAATACGGATGGCGGCAGCGCACCACGGCGTTTCCCCGGTGCGCTGCCACTCACGAAAGCGGCGCAGCTCAGGCCAGCCCTTCTGCCTTCAGCGCCGCCTGCACGGCCGGCCGCGCTGCGACCCGTGCCTGGAACGCCGTCAGATTGGCGAAACGGGACAGATCGAACTGGATGAACCCCATCCAGCCCAGCACCGTGAACAGATAGGCGTCGGCGACGCTGAAATCCTCGCCCATCAAATACGCCTTGCCCGCCAGTTCCTTGTCGACATATCCCAGCCGGCGCTCGAGGTTCGCTTGCGCCGCAGCCCGCCAGGCATCCCCGGAGGCCGGATTGAAGAATGGACTGCAGGACTTGTGCAACTCGGTGCCGATGAAGGTCAGCCACGACTGCAACTGATAGCGCGCCAGGCTGCCGTTGGCGGGCGCCAGCTTCTTCTCGGGCGCAAGGTCGGCCAGGTACTGCACGATCGCCGGCCCCTCGGTCAGCACTTCACCGCCGTCCAGTACCAGTGCCGGCACATAGCCCTTGGGATTGACCCGGGTGAAGTCCGCACCACCCGCCGTCACCTTCGTCTGGAGATCGACGGCTTCCGTCTCATACGACAGATCGAGCTCTTCGAGAACGATGTGCGGCGACAGCGAGCAGGCGCCCGGCTTGTAATAAAGCTTCATGGCAAGCACTCCGTGGGGTGGAAAAAGCGCAGTATGCCGCAGGCCTGCGGCACTGCCCACTCGTGGCCGCCATCGGCAACTCCGATTGGACCTAAGCATAAGTTTTTGCTTATATTTATGCTTTCGAATCGTCCCTGCCCTGCTTTCCTCATGCGCTTCCATCCGCTCGGTCTTCTGCTCTCAGCATCCCTCGCCGATACCGCGCCGGCACGGGAAATCGGCACCGGCATCCGCAACTGAACGGATACGAGGATCCTCCACGTGCAACGCGCCAGAATCCAGTCCTTTTTCGACCCGGCCACTTTCACCGTGACCCACGTCGTTTCCGACCCGGCCACGCACCGGGCCGCGATCATCGACAGCGTGCTGGACTACGACCCCAAGTCCGGCCGTGCCTCGCATGCTTCCTCCGACGCGGTGGTCGCCCATGTGCGCCAGGCTGGGTTGACGGTCGACTGGCTACTGGAGACCCATGCCCACGCCGATCATCTGTCGGCCGCCCCCTACCTGAAGCAGCAACTGGGCGGCCGCATCGGCATCGGCGCCCACATCCGTCAGGTGCAGGGCGTGTTCAAGGCCGTCTTCAACGCCAAGGACATGAATACCGACGGCACCGAATTCGACCACCTGTTCGAGAATGGCGAGCATTTCCGCATCGGCGGCCTCGACGCCACGGTGATGAACACGCCCGGACACACCCCCGCCTGCCTGACCTACGTCGTCGGCGAGGACGCCTTCGTCGGCGACACCTTGTTCATGCCCGACTACGGCACCGCGCGCTGCGACTTCCCGGGCGGCGATGCGGCCACGCTGTTCCGCTCGATCCGCAAAGTGCTGGCGCTGCCGCCCGAGACTCGCCTGCACCTGTGCCACGACTACCCGCCCGAAGGCCGCGCACCTGCCTGGGAAACGACGGTCGCCGAACAGCGCAGCAGCAACATCCACGTCCATGACGGTGTCACCGAAGCGGAATTCGTCGCCATGCGCAGCGCCCGCGACCGGACCCTCGCCATGCCGACGCTGATCCTGCCGTCCATCCAGGTCAACGTGCGCGCCGGCAATCTTCCGCCCGCCGAGGACAACGGCGTTCGCTACCTCAAGATTCCGCTCGACCTGCTGTGAGCATGCCGCCGCCGCCCGTCCCCACCACCGCACGGAGCCCATCCTTCGCCCGCCGCTGGGCCGAGTACCACCGCACGGCGCTGACGGACGACCTGCTCGCCGCCGTCATCGTCACCATCTTATTGGTTCCGCAGAGCCTGGCCTATGCCATTCTCGCCGGCCTGCCCCCCGTGGCGGGCGTGATGGCCAGCCTGCTGCCGGCCCTGGCGTATGCCGCTTTCGGTTCCAGCACGACCCTGGCCGTGGGGCCGGTGGCGGTGATCGCGATGATGACCGCCCAGTCCATCGGCGGCGTCGCCATCGACCACGGCATCACGCCCCATCTCGCAGCGCTGGTGCTGTCGCTGGAGATCGCCGCGATCTGCCTGATCGCCGCCCTGCTCCGGCTGGAAACCCTGGCCGCCCTGCTCGGCGCCCCGGTGCTGCACGGCTTCGTCACCGGCGCCTCGCTGCTGATCGCCCTGGGCCAGTTTCCCGCCTTGCTGGGCATACCGGTCAATGGCAGTACGGCCATCGAACTGGGCAGCGCCCTCGCCGCCAGCGACCGCGTGCAGCCTCACTTCGCCACCGCCGCCATCGGCCTGCTGGCGCTGCTGGCGCTGTGGAGCCTGCGCCGCAACGGCAGCCGCATGCTGCAGCGCC
Source organism: Thauera butanivorans (assembly GCF_048398245.1). Classification (NCBI taxonomy): domain Bacteria; kingdom Pseudomonadati; phylum Pseudomonadota; class Betaproteobacteria; order Rhodocyclales; family Zoogloeaceae; genus Thauera; species Thauera butanivorans. The sequence goes on along the minus strand of NZ_CP183038.1, from coordinate 1,638,174 downwards.
TGGGCCTCGAGCCTCGCACCGCACAGCTGCTGGCCCGCGCCGCGCCCATCCTGATCGTGGCCGCAGCCATCGCCTGGATCGTCGGCTTTCCCGGGCTGAACCAGGGCGTCGCCCTGTCGGGCCGGATCAGCCTCGGCGACGGCCTCGTCTTCCCGTGGATATGGGAAGCCCCGCTCGCGGCCTGGTTCGATCTGCTCGCCCCGGCAACGGTGCTGGCGCTGGTGGCCTACGTCGAAAGCCTGGCCGTGGCAGAAGCGCTCGCCGCGCGGCGCGGCGAAAAGATCTCGCCGCGCCGCGAACTCTTCGGCCTCGCCGCCGCCAACGCCGCCGCCGCCGCCTCGGGCGGCATGCCGGTCACCGGCGGCTTCTCGCGCAGCATCGTCAACTTCGACGCCAACGCCCGCACGCGCATGGCAGGCGTGTGGACCGCCATCCTGCTTGCGCTCGCCATCGTCCTGATCGGCGACATGCTGCAATACCTGCCGCGTGCGGTGCTGGCAGCCACCATCATCATTGCCGTGCTGTCGATGATCGATCTCGCCCCCTTCCTGCTGGCATGGCGCTATTCCCGCACCGAACTCACACTGATGGCAGTGGTGACGGCGCTGACACTTTTCGTCGGCATCGAAGAGGCCCTGCTGATCGGCGTGATCTCCTCCATCGGCCTGCTGCTGCAACGCACCGCCCGCCCGCACTGGACGGAAGTGGGACGGCTCGCCGGCACCACGATATTCCGCAACGTGAATCGCTTCGAGGTCGAGACACTGCCTCAGGTGTTGTCGATCCGGGTCGATGAAAGCCTGCTCTTCACCAATTCGCGCTGGATTTCGGAAACGCTCACGTCCGCGCTGCGCCAGCGCCCACAGCTTCGGCACGTCGTGCTGATGATGAGCGGCGTCAACGGCATCGACCTCACCGGGCTCGAAGTGCTGATGCAGCTCGACCGCGAACTGCGCGCCAAAGGCATCCAGCTGCACCTATCCGAGCTGAAGGGCCCGTTGCGCGACGCCCTGGACCGGACCGAAGCCTCCGACTGGCTGTCAGGACAGATCTTCATGACCCAGGACGCAGCCTTCAACACGCTCGCTGCTGAAATCGCCCAGCAAGACGCCGGCAAGAACAAGTCCTGAACCCGGCAATGCTTTGTGACACAAGTCACATAACCATGATCGGATCGCGGATATGTGAGCAAACACTAATATGATTGGTCGGACATAGACATGAACAGCGCTGTTTGCGCTGAACCATGCCAGCCGGGGGAGAAGGAATGTCCGACAAATCCGAAGCATGTCCATCCGCAGCGCCAGCCAACGGTCGCCGCCGTTTCCTGCTCGGTGCATCGGCGCTACCGGCCATTGCCGGCGCCGGCCTGACGCTCGCCGGCGCGCCTGCGCACGCTGCCCTGAAGACTTCGGCGCACATCGTCATCGCCGGCAGCGGCCTGGGCGGCCTGGCCATCGCCGCACGCCTGTCGCGCGGACTGGACGGAGCGAAGATCACCGTCATCGACCGCAAGGAAATCCACAACTACCAGCCGGGCTACACCCTCGTGGCCACCGGCATCTGGCCGGTCGACAAGGTCAGCGACCGCAACGTCGACCTGATGCCGGCCGGCGTCGAGTGGGTGCGCGAGATGGTCGCGGAGTTCGACCCGGTTGCCAACGCCGTCGTCACCGACAGCGGGCGGCGCATCGAATACGACTATCTGGTCGTGGCCACCGGCCTGCATCTCGACTACGCGCAGATCGAAGGCATGGACGTCGCCGCCATCGGCAGCAACGGCCTCGGCAGCGTCTATCCCGGCCCCGCCGCCGCCGAAGCGACCTGGCATGCGATGGACAGCTTCCGCCGGAAAGGCGGCTCGGCGTTGATGACCCTGCCTGCCACGCCACTGAAATGCGCCGGCGCGCCGCTGAAGATGACTTTCATGGTCGTCGACCGGCTCAAGCAGGCCGGCACCCGCGGCGCATCGAACATCGCCTTCCACTCCGCGCTGGACAACATCTTCAGCGTGCCCCGCATCAACGACGAAGTACTGCGCCGCTGGGCCGAACTGGACATCCCCGTCACCTTCAACAGCAAGCTGGTCGCGGTCGACATCGGCGCCCGCCGCGCCACCGTCGCCAACCCCGAAGGCGAACGCCGCGAAATCGGCTACGACTTCATCCACGTCGTGCCGCCGATGCGCGCACCGGACGCGGTCATGAACAGCCCCCTGCCTTGGCAGCAAGGCGGCTTCGCCGCAGGCGGCTGGCTCGAAGTCGATCCCGGGACCCTGCGCCACCGCCGCTTCCCCAATGTCTTCGGCCTGGGCGACATCAACGGCACCGGCAAGGGCAAGACCGCTGCCACGATCAAGAAGAGCGCGCCGCTCGTCGCGCAGAACCTGATCGACGTCATCGCCGGCCGCGAACCCTCGCAGCACTTCGACGGCTACACCTCCTGCCCGCTGCTGATCCGCGAAGGCTCGGCGTTGCTGGTCGAGTTCGACTACGACAACAGGCTGACGCCCTCGCTGCCGATGATCGATCCGCTGCAGGACAGCTATTTCGCCTGGATCATGAAGTACCGCCTGCTCAAGCCCGCCTACATGGCGGTGCTCAAGGGCCGCGTCTGAGGAGGAAAACGGCATGTACGAAATCTGGCTGACCCTCAACATCCTGTTCGAACTGGGCCTGCAATATCTGCCGGAGGTCATCGGTACCGCGCTGCTGTGGGCGATGCTGATGCTGTTCGCCGCCACCCGGCCCGGCGTGGGCTGGCGGCAAGGTCTCGTCCCCGCCATCGCGGTCGGTGCCATCGTCACCGTGATCAGCTTCCTCGTCACTCCGGGCATGACCAAGTCGTCCTTCGCCAACATGGGCTACTGGGTCGACTGGATGAACCTGTTCTTCTACGCCGCCGCCTTCGGCGCAGTTGCTGCCGCACTGGCCTGGCCGATCGCTGCCAGCATGTACCGGACTGCCTGAAGCCCGCCAACCCACTCACAGGAACCACTGCCGCCATGAAACGCCTTCTGATCGCAGCCGCCCTCAGCCTCGCCAGCCTGTCCGCACAGGCAGCCGACATCGCCATTTCGGCCGAGGAAACCTACGCCAAGATCCGTAACGCCGAGCCGGACGTGCTGTTCGTCGATGTCCGCGATCCGGTCGAGATCATGTTCGTCGGCTTCACCGACGCCGTGCATGTCAACATTCCCTTTCTCCTGGTCGACCGCAGCCAGTGGAATACCGAACGCAGCGTCTTCCGCCTGTACCAGAACCCGGATTTCGCCGCCCAGATCAAGGCCGAACTGGACAAGCGCGGCATGGGCACCGACGCCGAAATCATCACCATGTGCCGCTCGGGCAGCGAGCGCGGCGAACCCAGCGCCAGCTTCCTGCGCGCCAACGGCTTCCCCAACGCCCGCTACGTGGTCAACGGCTTTCAGGGCGCGGCGATCAAGGACGGCCCGCAGGCCGGCTTCCGGCTGATGAACGGCTGGCAGAACAGCGGACTGCCGTGGTCGCCGAAGATGAATGCCGGCAAGGTCTACCGCATCGACCAGCGCTGACCTCCACAACCGCGCGTCGCAACCGGATACAGGCGGCCTCTGGCGTCCGCCTCGAATTCCGCAACGTGCTCCTCTATCATGCTGGCTTCGTCGAACCCACGCTGAAGGTCCGAGCATGACAGACACCACTTACACCCCACCCAGGGTCTGGACCTGGGACAAGGCCAACGGCGGCCGCTTCGCCAACATCAACCGGCCGATCGCCGGTCCTACCCACGACCGCGAGCTACCGCGCGGCAAGCACCCGCTGCAGCTGTACTCGCTGGCCACGCCGAACGGCGTCAAAGTCGGCGTGATGCTGGAAGAACTGCTGGCCCTCGGCCACAGCGGCGCCGAGTACGACGCCTGGTTGATCCGCATCAACGACGGCGACCAGTTCGGCAGCGGCTTCGTCGGCGTCAACCCGAACTCCAAGATTCCCGCCCTGCTCGATTGCAGCGGCCCGGAGCCGGTCAGGGTGTTCGAATCCGGCGCAATCCTGCTCTACCTGGCGGAAAAGTTCGGCGCCTTCGTGCCCACCGACCTTGCGCGACACGCGGAATGCCTGTCCTGGCTGTTCTGGCAGATGGGCAGCGCGCCCTATCTGGGCGGCGGTTTCGGCCACTTCTATGCCTACGCACCGAGCAAGATCGAATACGCCATCGACCGCTTCGCGATGGAAGCGAAGCGCCAGATGGATGTACTGAACCGCAGGCTGGCCGAAAGCCGCTACATCGCCGGCGATGAATACACCATCGCCGACATCGCGATCTGGCCGTGGTACGGCGGCATGGTGTTGGGCCAGCTGTACGATGCCGCCGAGTTCCTGCAGGTGCAGGACTACCCCCATCTCGTGCGCTGGGCCAATGAAATCGCCGCCCGCCCTGCGGTCAAGCGCGGCCGCATGGTCAATCGTGTCAGCGGGCCGCTCGACCAGCAGCTCCACGAACGCCACGATGCGTCCGACTTCGACACCCGTACGCAGGACAAGCTGCAAGCCGAGTCCTGACTTTTTCCGGCAAGGCACCCGGAGGGGCACGGCAACAAGCTGCCACCCTTCCGGCCCGCCCTTCGGCACAAAAACCACACCGGGTTCCGACACCAGCGCACCGATGCTAGAATCGCGCCCGCTCGTCATCGGGGAGTAGCCGCCCTGCTCAATGCAGGGGTGCGCGTCAACATGCTTGGCCGACAGGCCATGGCGCGTGCAGCTTTCAGGCCTGGCAAGACCTTTGACCGCACTGCCTACGGGAAGGGCCGGGAGGTGGTGTGGTCTTTCGTCCTTCCGGCCCTGGAGTTCCCTGTTTCATGGAAGCGTTTCTGGTATCCACCGGCGTCGTCGCGCTCGGCGAAATGGGCGACAAGACCCAGTTGCTCGCCATCATCCTGGCCGCCACCTTCCGTCGCCCCTGGACCATCATCGCCGGCATCTTCGTCGCCACCCTGGTCAACCACGCCGCGGCAGGCGCAGTCGGCGGCTGGGTCGCCCAGGCGCTCGGGCCGGACGTGCTGCGCTGGGTCATCGGCATCTCCTTCATCGCCATGGCGGTGTGGATGATGATCCCGGACAAGATCGAGGACGATGCCGCCCGGAACACCCGCGGGCTGGGCGTGTTCGGCACCACCGTGGTGGCCTTCTTCCTCGCCGAGATGGGCGACAAGACGCAGATCGCCACCGTCGCCCTCGCCGCGCGCTACGCCGAAGTCGTCCAGGTCATCCTGGGCACCACGCTGGGCATGATGCTGGCGAACGTGCCGGCGGTCTTCCTCGGCGACAAGATCGCCAAGAAGGTTTCGATGCAGCTGGTGCACGGCATCGCTGCCGCCATCTTCTGTATCCTGGGCGTGCTGACGCTGTTCAATGCCGGCAGCCTGTTCTGAGTAACCTGACTGGTGGGGATGAGCCAGAACATGGCCACCTCACCGAGCCTGTCTTGCACATGCCATCTGCCGCACTGCGCCTGCGAAGAGCCACTTCAAAAGCAAAAAGCGCATTACACATACCGTGTAATGCGCTTTTCATCCTGATCTGGTGGACCGAAGGAGGATCGAACTCCCGACCTCTGCATTGCGAACGCAGCGCTCTCCCAGCTGAGCTATCGGCCCTGAAAGAGCGCGCATTATAGGGAGCCGAGGCGTGAAATGGAAGCCCCTTCGGGACTGTCATCGCTGCGATGGCGGCATTCGATGCTTCGTCAGCCTTCGCCGGAGCCGACTGCTGCGCGCCCCAGCCGGTCGGCGAGCGCACGCCATGCCGGATCGTCGGGCGGGGCCTCGACGAGGATGAAATCGGCGTCCAGCGTGTCCGCAGTACGCAGGCTGGCGTAAAGCTCGCGGGCATAGGTGGCGGGATCAGCGGGCATGGGTTGCCAGATCAGGCGTGAATCACGCGGATCGGCCTGGCTGTGTGCCAGCACCGCGACACGGCTGCCCTCGCCTGCCAACGTGGCCGCTTCGTCGGCCAGCAGGGCGGGCGGCACCAGGCGCAGCGGCGTGCGCGGCGCATAGTGGGCGGCCAGCGCGCCGGAGACACGCGGTGCGAGTGTGCTTGGTATCGAGGCAGTTGCCGTCCGCCCTGCGTCCCGGCTCTGCGCTTCCTCGACCTCGCCGCGCACGCGCGGGCGGCGGCCGATGACGCGGGCGATGGCTTCGGGCGTGATCGCACCGGGCCGCAGGATCTCGGGAACGTCGCGCGAGAAGTCCAGGATGGTGGATTCGATGCCGACCGCGCACGGCCCACCATCGACCACCATGGCGACGCGCTCGCCGAGTTCTTCCCGGACGTGTTCGGCGGTGGTCGGGCTGATGCGGCCGAAGCGGTTGGCGCTGGGCGCGGCGATGCCCGAGCCGAAGACCTGCAGCATCGCCAGCGCGATGGAATGCGAGGGCACGCGCAGACCAACGGTGTCCTGCCCGCCGGTGACTTCGTCGGGTACATCCGGGGAGCGCTTCAGGATCAGCGTCAGCGGGCCGGGCCAGAAGGCGCGGGCGAGCGCGATGGCGTCCTTGGAGATACTGGCGGCCCAGCGCGGCAGATGGTCGGCCGACGGCAGATGCACGATCAGCGGGTGGTCGGCAGGTCGGCCCTTGGCAGCGAAGATCTTCTTCACCGCTTCCGGGTTCAGCGCATCGGCGGCCAGCCCATAGACGGTTTCGGTCGGCATGCCGACGATGTCGCCGGCGCGCAGCAGGGCGGCGGCGTCACGGATCGCCACCAGCGTGGGGGGCTCGATGCGGCCGCGCGGCTTCGCTGCGGTGTCCTTGCTCATTCGCCGCTCACTCGTCGCGGATGCCGATCGCGGCGCGGGCCTGCAGCGCACGCTGCAGCACTTCGTCCGCGTCCTCGCCGGTGACGACGAAGTGCCCCATCTTGCGCCCGGGGCGAGCGTGGTGCTTGCCGTACAGGTGCAGGCGCAGGCCGGACACGGCGTGCAGCACGGCCCAGTCGGGTTCGTGGTAGGCGCCATGGCCCTTGCCGTCGGCGTACCAGAGCTCGCCGAGCAGATTGACCATGACCGCCGCCGAGTGCTGGCGCGGCGTGGCGAGCGGCAGGCCGCACAGCGCCCTGACCTGCTGCTCGTACTGGCTGGCGTCACAGGCGTCGATGGTGTGGTGGCCGCTGTTGTGCGGACGCGGCGCCATTTCATTGACGAAGAGCTCGCCGCCGCAGACGAAGAACTCCACCCCCAGCGTGCCGACGTAGCCGAGCTTTTCGGCGATGCGTTCGGCGATCTGGCGGGCCTCGTCCCTCAATTCGGCCGAGGTCTGCGCCGGTGCGATGGTGACGTCGAGGATGCCGTTGCGGTGGCGGTTCTCGCCGGCCGCGAAGCAGCGCACCGTGCCCGCCTCATCGCGCGCCAGCACCACCGAGACTTCGCAGTCCAGCGTCAGCATCTTCTCCAGCACACAGGGCTCGCCCTTGAAATGCTGAAAGGCGGCGATCGCTTCGTCGTGGCTGGCGACCCGCGCCTGGCCCTTGCCGTCGTAGCCGAAGCGCGCAACCTTGAGCACCGCCGGAAACAGTCCGGCATCGGCATCGCGGACGTCGTCCTCGCTGCGGATCACCGCGAAGGGGCCGTGCGGCAGGCCGTTGTCGGCGAGGAAGGATTTTTCGGCGATGCGGTTCTGGCACACCGCCACCGCGCTCGCCGCCGGATGCACCGGGATGAACTTGCTGAGGTAGTCCAGCGTGCCGGCCGGCACGTTCTCGAACTCGGTCGTGACTGCGGCACAGCTGCCGCCCAGTTCGTCGAGCGCGGCATAGTCTTCGTAAGCGGCGACCAGATGGCGGTCGGCGATCAGGCCGGCAGGACTGTGCGGATCGGGATCGAGCACCCACACCTTGTAGCCCATCTCATGCGCCGCGGCGACGAAGAAGCGGCCGAGCTGGCCGCCACCGAGCATGCCCAGCGTGGCGGGCGGAAGGATCGTGGAGGAAGTCTTGCTGGACGACATGAGGGGCCTTCAGTGGGCGGAAATCAGCGGATACGGCCACGCGGCGCTTCAGGCCGGCGGCGGCAGTTCCATGTCGAGCACGGTCCGGGTCTGGCGCGCACGGAAGGCATCGAGCCGCGCCGCCAGTTCGACGTTCTCGTTGGCCAGCAGCGCCACCGCGAACAGGCCGGCGTTGGCCGCGCCGGCTTCGCCGATGGCGAAGGTCGCCACCGGGATGCCCTTGGGCATCTGCACGATGGACAGCAGCGAATCCTGGCCCGACAGCGCCTTCGACTGCACCGGCACGCCGAGCACCGGCAGCGTGGTCTTGGCCGCGACCATGCCGGGCAGGTGGGCCGCGCCGCCGGCACCGGCGATGATCGCCTTCAGCCCGCGACCGCGCGCGGCTTCGGCGTATTCGAACATCAGGTCGGGCGTGCGGTGGGCCGACACCACCCGCGCCTCGTAGGACACGCCGAATTCGGCCAGCACCTTGGCCGCCGCCTGCATGGTCGGCCAGTCGGAGTTCGAGCCCATGATGATGCCCACCAGGGGCTGGGGGGACGCGGTCGTGTTCATCGTCGATCCTCCAGGGTCACTTGCCGGCGTCGCGCGCCGCACGCTCGGCGGACACCACGGTGTTTTCCAACAGCATCGTGATCGTCATCGGCCCGACGCCGCCCGGCACCGGCGTGATCGCACCGGCGACTTCCACCGCCGAGGCGAAATCGACGTCGCCGCACAGCTTGCCGGCATCCGGGCCGCTGTCGAGGCGGTTGATGCCGACGTCGATGACGGTCGCACCCGGCTTGATCATGTCGCCGGTGACGAAGCGCGGCTTGCCGATGGCGGCGACGACGATGTCGGCACGGCGGGTGTGGAAGGCCAGGTCGCGCGTCTTCGAGTGGCACACGGTGACGGTGGCGCCGGCATTGGTCAGCAGCATCGCCATCGGCTTGCCGACGATGTTGGAGCGGCCGATGACCACCGCTTCGGCGCCCTGCACCGGCACTTCGGCCGTCTCCAGCATCTTCATGACGCCGTTCGGCGTGCAGGGGACGAAGCCTTCGCGGTTCTGCGACAGCAGGCCGACGTTCTCGGCGTGGAAGCCGTCGACGTCCTTGCGGATGTCGATCGCCTCGAGCACCGCCGTCTCGTCCAGATGGGCGGGCAATGGCAATTGCACCAGGATGCCATGCACGGACGGGTCGGCGTTCAGCTCGGCGAGCCTGGCCATGACTTCCTGCTGGCTGGCGTCCTGCGGATAGTCGAAGCGCAGCGAGCGGATGCCGGCCTTCTCGCAGCCGGCGACCTTGTTGCGCACATAGACGGCGGAAGCGGGGTCGCCGCCGACCAGGATGACCGCCAGGCAAGGTTGCACACCGCGTGCCGTCAACGCTGCGGCACGTTCTGCGATTTCGCCGCGGACACGCGCCGAGAGGGCGTTGCCGTCGATGATGCGAGCGGTCATCGGTAAAGCCTCGAAAAAGGGCAGGATTTTACAACAAGGCGCCCGCGCCGCGTACCCATCCAATGCCCGGTCCAGGCGCTCGTTGTCACTGCTGCGTCAGCGACGATCAATCCATTTCGAGCCACCTGCCCATCGCCCGGCCCGGCAGCTCGGCTCTCAGCGCAGCAGTGCGCCCGGCTCCACCGTGACGACGTGCTGCACCAGTTCGGCCAGCGAACTGGCGCCCATCTTTTCCATCACGCGGGCGCGGTGCACTTCCACGGTCTTGATGCTGATGCCCAGCACGTCGGCGATCTGCTTGTTGAGCTTGCCGACGATGATGAGGTCCAGCACCTCCCGCTCGCGCTGGGTGAGATGGTCGAGCCGGCGCGCAGTGTCCGCCTCCTGCAGGCGCTTGCTGCGGCTTTCGCGCTCGAGCGTCAGGCATTGCTCGATCAGGCGCAGCATGTCGCGCTCGCTGAACGGCTTCTCGATGAAATCGACCGCGCCCTTCTTCAGCGCCGACACCGCCATCGGTACGTCGCCATGGCCGGTGATGAAGACGACCGGCAGGGTACAACGCCGGCGCCCCAGCTCCTCGAACATCTCCAGTCCGCTCATGCCCGGCATGCGCACGTCCAGCACGATACAGCCCGCCATGTCGGGGCGGCAGCCTTCGAGAAAGGCTTCGGCGGATTCGTAGGTCAGCACCTTGTAGTTGTTGCCTTCGAGCATCCAGGTCATGGAATCCCGCAGGGCTTCGTCGTCGTCGACGACATGGATGATTTGTTCAAGCGCTGGGTGCAACTCGCTCACTTACGGACTCCGCCGGCAGGGTAAACGAGAATATGGTACCCCCTTCCGGGTTGTCGTCGACAATCAAACGACCATCGTGGAACTCGATGATCGAGCGGCAGATGTTCAGGCCCATGCCCATGCCCTCTGCCTTGGTGGTGTAGAACGGCGTGAACAACCGCTGGCGCCCCTCCTCGCTGATGCCGTGGCCACGGTCGATCACCGCCACCTCGATCGCCTCGGCCATGTCCTCGCCGCAGCGGCGTGCGCGCACCACCAGCAGCCGCTGCTCCGGCAGCGTGTCGGCCATCGCATCGAGGCCATTGCGGATCAGGTTCAGCACCACCTGCTCGATCATGATGCGGTCGGCGAACACCGGCGGCAGGTCTGGTTCGATGTCGGCCACCAGCCTGATGCCGGTGCGGCGCGCATCGATGTCGGCGAAACCGAGCGCGTCGTCGAGGATGTCGACCAGATTGACCGCGCTGCGGCGCGGCTCGCTCTTCTTCACGAACTCGCGCACGCGGCGGATGATCTTGCCGGCGCGCTCGGCCTGGAAGCTGGCTTTCTGCATCGCCGTCAGCACGTCCTCGGGCTTCCACCTGCCGCCCTGCATGCGCGTCACGCAGCCGGCGCAGTAGTTGGCGATCGCCGACAGCGGCTGGTTCAGCTCGTGCGCCAGCGTCGACGCCATCTCGCCCATCGTGATCAGGCGCGAGGTGCGCTGCAGCCGCTCTTCCTGCTGGCGCGCCACCTCGGCGGTCTGCTTGCGCTCGGTGCTGTCGGTGGCGATGCCCATGCGCACCACCCGGCCATCCACCCAGCGCATCGCCTGCTCGCGCACGTGGTACCAGCGCCCCGACAAGGGGTGCTGCAATTCACCGTCGAACAGCTCGCGCGGCAGGTCGGCCGCCGTCAGGCCACGCGGATCGACGCGATAGTCGCCGCGCTCGGGCTGGGGCACGGCGACGCCGCGCACCGTGCGGCCCACCGCGTCGAAGCCGTTGATGCGCTTGAAGGCACGGTTGGCGAACAGGATCTCGTCGCTGCGGGCATCGGCCACGAACACCGCCGCATCCAGCCCGTCCAGCACCGCCTCGAAGCGCTCGTGGGTCGCCTCCAGCGCGGCGCGCACGCGCTTGGGCTCGGTGATGTCGGTGATCGACGCCATCCAGCCCGTCTGCTGCCCGCTGGCATCGATCAGCGGCGACAGGTAGAAGCGCGCGTCGAAGCGTTCGCCGTTACGGCGCTGGATACGCAGTTCGAAGCCGCTGGCCGGCGCCAGCCCGTCGAGCGTCATCTGCAGGTTGCGCTCGCAGACATCCTGTGTCTCCTTCGGCCAGTACGGAAAAGGCGCGGTCGCGCCGACCAGTTCCTCCTCGCGCCAGCCCACCATGCGGCAGAAGGCAGAATTCACATAGATGATGCGGCCGCTGAGGTCGATGGCACGCAGCCCGGTCAGCACCGAATCCTCCATCGCCTTGCGGAAGGCGGACTCGGCACGCAGGGCCTGCTCCGCCGCCTTGCTGCCGGTGATGTCGCGGGCCACGGCATAGACGAGGCCCTCCTCGGGCACCGGGTTGATGCTCCACTCCAGCCATTTGTAGCTGCCGTCCGCACAGCGGCAGCGGTTCTCGAACTTCACCGGCTCGCCGGCCGCCAGGCGGCGCAAGGCATCGAGCGTCGTGCCGATGTCTTCGTCGTGGACGAAATCGACCATCGGCCGGCCCGCCAGGCTGTCGGGCACCTGGCCGAGGATGCGCTCGAAGGCCGGGTTGCAGCGGCGGAAGCTGCCATCCAGGCCCGCCACGCACAGCATGTCGAGCGAGAGATCGAACAGCCTGTCGCGCTCCTTCTCGACCTGCTCGCGGCGCTGCACGTGGATGCGCAGCGACCACAGGCTCCACAGCACCAGCACCGACAGGCCCAGGATCAGCGCCGCGGGCAGCGCCCATTGCAGCTCACGCAAGGCTGCGTCGCGTTCGATCTCGAACCCGGGCTGCAGCAGCAGCCACACCAGTGCCAGCATGCCCAGCGCAAAAAACAGCACGACCACACAGGGGACGGCCCAATACCGGTGCGGCGGACCACCGCGGGCAGAGTCGGAACGGAACATGGAAGGCTTCGGCGGAAGGGGCTGGAATGATGCGGTGCAATACCCGCCGCCCGATTGTCGGTGAGCCCTCCGGCAATCGTCATCCGGTTTAACCCTTATCACGGCATCCGGGTTTCCGCCAACTTTCCCGCCTCCCTGCCTGCCAATACAGTTTGGATATGCTGTCCTCCGTCATCACGCGCCGCCGCCCCGCTCCGGCCTTCCGCTTGCGTGCTCGTCAGAGCCCTGTTTCGGCCATGACGATGAAGCACGAACACAGCCCGCTCCGCCACCGTTTCCATGCTTTCGGACATGCGCCCCAGGCGCGTATCCGGGCTTCGCCGCGTCAACATCATTGCACATTGCGAAAAGTGGTTTTATAGTTCGAAAAGTCAGCCGCTGGTTGCCGAGGCGGCTGCGTCCGTACCACCAACAGACCTGCCCGACAAGGCAGGATTCGCCAACCGAACGTCATGAGGAGACAGACCATGACCGGAATCAGCAACGTTCCCGCGCAAAACGATACCGACGCGCAGGAAACGAAGGAATGGATGGATGCACTCGCCGCCGTCGTCGAAAAAGAAGGCCCGCAGCGCGCCCACTATCTGATCGAAACCCTGATCGCGACCGCACGCCAGGAAGGGGTGAACATCCCCTATTCGGCCACCACCGAGTACATCAACACCATTCCGGTCGAACAGCAGCCCCCCTATCCCGGCAACGCGGACATGGAGATCAAGATCCACTCCTACATCCGCTGGAACGCCATGGCGATGGTGGTACGCGCCAACAAGGGCACCAACGTCGGCGGCCACATCGCCTCGTTCGCCTCCGCAGCCGCCCTCTATGACGTCGGCTTCTCGCACTTCTGGCACGCGCCGTCGGCCAAGCACGACGGCGACATGATCTATTTCCAGGGCCACTCGGTGCCCGGCATCTACGCCCGCGCCTACATGCTGGGCCGCCTGACCGAAGAGCAGATGGACAACTTCCGCCAGGAAGTCGGCGGCAAGGGCATCTCGTCCTACCCCCACCCCTGGCTGATGCCGGAGTTCTGGCAGTTCCCCACCGTGTCGATGGGCCTCGGCCCGCTGTGCGCCATCTATTCGGCGCGCTTCATGAAGTACCTGGCCAGCCGCGGCATGATCGACCCCGCCCGCGCCGAACAGCGCAAGGTCTGGGCCTTCCTCGGCGACGGCGAAACCGATGAAGTCGAATCGCTGGGCGCCATCGGCATGGCCGCGCGCGAAAGGCTCGACAACCTGGTCTTCGTCATCAACTGCAACCTTCAGCGCCTCGACGGCCCGGTGCGCGGCAACGGCAAGATCATCCAGGAGCTCGAATCCGAATTCCGCGGCGCCGGCTGGAACGTCATCAAGGTCATCTGGGGCACGCACTGGGATGCCCTGTTCGCCCGCGACAAGAAGGGCATCCTGCAGAAGCGCATGATGGAATGCGTCGATGGCGAGTACCAGACCTTCAAGGCCAAGGACGGCGCCTACGTGCGCGAGCACTTCTTCAACACCCCCGAACTGAAGGAACTGGTCGCCGACTGGACCGACAACCAGATCTGGCGCCTGAACCGCGGCGGCCACGACATCTTCAAGATCTTCGCCGCCTACAAGGCCGCCGCCGAGCACAAGGGCCAGCCGACGCTGATCCTGGCCAAGACCATCAAGGGCTTCGGCATGGGCCAGGCCGGCGAGGCGATGAACATCTCGCACCAGCAGAAGAAGATGGACATCGAAGCCATCCGCCGCTTCCGCGACCGCTTCGGCCTGCCGGTGCCCGACGACAAGCTGGAAGAACTGCCCTACCTGAAGTTCGAGGAAGACTCGCCCGAGCAGAAATATCTGCTGCAGGGCCGCATGAACCTCGGCGGCTTCCTGCCGCAACGCCGCACCAAGGCCGAACCGCTGGCCGTGCCCGCGCTGGAAACCTTCGCCGCACTGCTGAAGGCTTCGGGCGAAGGCCGCGAGCTGTCGACCACGATGGCGGTCGTGCGCATCATGAACACGCTGCTCAAGGACAAGCAGATCGGCAAGCACATCGTGCCGATCGTTCCCGACGAGTCGCGCACCTTCGGCATGGAAGGCATGTTCCGCCAGTACGGCATCTGGAACCAGGAAGGCCAGAAGTACGTGCCCGAAGACCATGACCAGCTCATGTTCTACAAGGAAAGCCAGACCGGCCAGGTGCTGCAGGAAGGCATCAACGAGGCCGGCGCGATGGCCGACTGGATCGCCGCCGGCACCGCCTACAGCGTGCATGGCGTGCAGATGATCCCGTTCTACATCTTCTATTCGATGTTCGGCCTGCAGCGCACCATGGACCTGTGCTGGGCGGCGGCCGACCAGCGTACCCGCGGCTTCATGATCGGCGGCACCGCCGGCCGCACCACGCTGAACGGCGAAGGCCTGCAGCACGAGGACGGCCACAGCCTGCTGATGGCCAACATGATCCCGAACTGCGTCAGCTACGACCCCACCTTCCAGTACGAGGTCGCGGTCATCGTGCAGGACGGTCTGCGCCGGATGTTCGCCGAACAGGAGGACATCTACTACTACATCACGGTGATGAACGAGAACTACGAACATCCCGAGATGCCTGCCGGCGCCGAAGCCGACATCCTCAAGGGCCTGTACCTGTTCCGCAAGGGCGGCGACGCCAAGGGTCCGCGCGTGCAGTTGATGGGTTCGGGCACGATCTTCCGCGAAGTCATCGCCGCCGCCGACCTGCTCAAGAACGACTGGGACGTCGAGGCCGACATCTGGGGCGCGCCCAGCTTCAACGAACTGGCCCGCAACGGCCACGACGTCGAGCGCTGGAACCTGCTGCACCCGATGGAAGAACCGAAGAAGTCCCACGTGCAGCAGAAGCTCGCCGGCACCGAAGGCCCGGTCATCGCCGCCACCGACTACATCCGCATGCTCCCCGAGCAGATCCGCGCGCAGATCGGCCGCAGCTACGTCACGCTGGGCACCGACGGCTTCGGCCGCTCCGACACCCGCGAGCAGTTGCGCCATTTCTTCGAGGTGGATCGCCACTGGGTGACGCTGGCCGCGCTGAAGGCGCTGGCCGATGACGGCGTGATCGGCCGCGACAAGGTCGCCGCCGCGGTGGTCAAGTACAACCTCGACCCGAACAAGCCGAACCCGATGTCGGTTTGAGCGAGCAAGGAGACAAGAACATGAGCCAACTCATCGAAGTAAAGGTTCCGGACATCGGCGATTTCGACGCGGTGCCCATCATCGAGCTGTTCGTCAAGGTCGGCGACAGCATCAATGTGGATGACGCGATCTGCACGCTCGAATCCGACAAGGCGACCATGGACGTGCCGTCGAGCACGGCCGGCGTGGTCAAGGAAATTCTCGTCAGCCTCGGCGACAAGGTGGCCGAAGGCACGGTGCTGATCAAGGTCGAGGCCGCCGGTGCCGCTGCTGCGGCCCCTGCTCCGGCTGCCGCCTCGGCGCCGGCACCCGCTGCCGCTCCGGTAGCGGCCCCGGCCGCCGCCGGCGGCGTGGTCGACGTCGTCGTGCCCGACATCGGCGACTTCTCCGACGTGCCGGTCATCGAGCTGTTCGTCAAGGCCGGCGACACCATCGCCGTCGATGACGCCATCGCCACGCTCGAATCCGACAAGGCGACCATGGACGTGCCGTCATCGGCCGCCGGCGTCGTCAAGGAAGTGCTGGTCAAGCTCGGCGACAAGGTCAGCCAGGGCGCCGTGCTGATCAAGGTCGAAGCCACAGGCGGCGCTGGCGCCGTCGCGGCGCCGGCCGCTGCACCCGCACCCGCCGCTGCTCCGGCAGCAGCCCCGGCTGCCGCCGCGCCGGCCCCTGCTGCCAGCGCCCCGGCACCGGCCGCGTCGCCGGCAGCGCCATCCGCGGTCACGCTCGGCGGCAAGGTGCACGCCAGCCCCTCGGTGCGCGCCTACGCCCGCGAACTCGGCGTCGATCTCGCCCAGGTCAAGGCCACCGGTCCCAAGGGCCGCATCATCAAGGAAGACGTCACCGCCTTCATCAAGGGTGCGATGAGCACCGGCGTGATACCGGGCAAGACCCCGGCCGCTTCTGCCGTCGGCTCGCTGGGCGGCGGGCTCGACCTGCTGCCGTGGCCGAAGGTCGATTTCGCCAAGTTCGGCGAAATCGAAGTCAAGCCGCTGTCGCGCATCAAGAAGATCTCCGGCCAGAACCTCGCCCGCAACTGGGCGATGATCCCGGCAGTGACCTTCCACGAGGATGCCGACATCACCGACCTGGAAGCCTTCCGGGTGGCGATGAACAAGGAGAACGAGAAGTCCGGCAAGAAGCTCACCATGCTCGCCTTCATTATCAAGGCCTCGGTGCGCGCGCTGCAGGAATTCCCCGAGTTCAACACCTCGCTCGAAGGCGACAACCTGGTCTACAAGAAGTACTTCAACATCGCCTTCGCCGCCGACACGCCGAACGGCCTGGTGGTGCCGGTGGTCAAGGACGCCGACAAGAAGAGCGTGTTCGAGATCGCTGCCGAAACCGGCGCGCTGGCCAAGAAGGCGCGTGACGGCAAGCTCGGCCCGGCCGACATGTCCGGCGCCTGCTTCACGATCTCGTCGCTCGGCGGCATCGGCGGCACCTACTTCGCGCCGATCGTCAATGCACCCGAAGTCGCCATCCTCGGCGTCAACAAGTCGGCGATCAAGCCGGTGTGGGACGGCAAGCAGTTCGTGCCGCGCCTGATCCTGCCGATGTCGCTGACCGCCGACCACCGCGTCATCGACGGCGCCCTGGCGACCCGCTTCAACGTGTACCTCGCGCAACTGCTGGCGGACTTCCGCCGCGTGATGCTGTAAGGAGATCGCCATGAGTCTAGTGGAAGTAAAGGTTCCGGACATCGGCGATTTCGACGCGGTGCCCATCATCGAGCTGTTCGTCAAGGTCGGCGACAGCATCAATGTGGACGACGCGATCTGCACGCTCGAATCCGACAAGGCGACCATGGACGTGCCGTCGAGCACGGCCGGCGTGGTCAAGGAAATTCTCGTCAGCCTCGGCGACAAGGTGGCCGAAGGCACGGTGCTGATCAAGGTCGAGTCGACGACTGCCCCGGCAGCGACCTCGGCAGGCACAGGCGCCGCGACGGCCGCACCTGCCGCGGCTCCGGTTGCCGCCCCGGCAGCCGCCAGCCACAGCGGCAGCGCCGACGCCGAATACGACATGGTCGTGCTCGGCGCCGGCCCCGGCGGCTACTCGGCGGCCTTCCGCGCCGCCGACCTCGGCCTCAAGACCGCGATCATCGAGCGCTACGCGACGCTGGGCGGCGTGTGCCTGAACGTCGGTTGCATCCCGTCCAAGGCGCTGCTGCACGTCGCCGCGGTCATCGAGGAAGCCGAGCACGTCGGCACCGCCGGCATCAGCTTCGCCAAGCCCTCGGTGGACGTCGACGCGCTGCGCAAGCACAAGGACGGCGTCATCGGCAAGCTCACCGGCGGCCTCGCCGGCATGGCCAAGGCACGCAAGGTCGACGTCATCCGCGGCTACGGCAACTTCCTCGACCCGCATCACATCGAAGTCGAGGAAACCACCGGCAGCGGCTGGGACACCACCGGCGCCAAGAAGGTCGTCAAGTTCAAGAACTGCATCATCGCCGCCGGCTCCGCCGCGGTGCATCTGCCCTTCATCCCGAAGGACCCGCGCATCGTCGATTCGACCGGTGCGCTGGAACTGCGCCAGGTGCCGGACAAGATGCTGGTCATCGGCGGCGGCATCATCGGCCTGGAAATGGCCACGGTGTATTCCACGCTGGGCACCCGCCTCGACGTCGTCGAAATGCTGGACGGCCTGATGCAGGGCCCGGACCGCGACGCGGTCAAGGTGTGGGAGAAGCAGAACGCCCACCGCTTCGACAAGATCATGCTCAAGACCAAGACGGTCGCGGTCGAAGCCAGGGACGACGGCATCTACGTCACGTTCGAAGGCGAAGGCGCGCCGGCCGAACCGGTCAAGTACGACATGGTCCTGCAGTCGGCCGGCCGTTCGCCCAACGGCAACAAGATCAGCGCCGACAAGGCGGGCGTCATCGTCGGCGAACGCGGCTTCATCCCGGTGGATGCGCAGATGCGCACCAACGTGCCGCACATCTTCGCCATCGGCGACATCGTCGGCCAGCCCATGCTCGCCCACAAGGCCGTGCATGAAGCCCACGTCGCCGCCGAAGTCGCCGCCGGCCACAAGGCCGCCTTCGACGCCACGGTGATCCCGGGCGTGGCCTACACCCATCCGGAAGTGGCCTGGGTCGGCTACACCGAGGCGCAGGCCAAGGCCGAAGGCAAGAAGGTCGAAACCGCCAAGTTCCCGTGGGCCGCCAGCGGCCGCGCGATCGCCAACGGCGCCGACTACGGCTTCACCAAGCTGATCTTCGACGCCGAAACGCACCGCGTCATCGGCGGCACCATCGTCGGCCCCTCGGCCGGCGACATGATCGGCGAAGTCTGCCTCGCCATCGAAATGGGCGCCGACGCGGTCGACATCGGCAAGACCATCCACCCGCACCCCACCCTGGGGGAAACGGTCGGCATGGCCGCCGAAGTCGCCCACGGCAGTTGCACCGACCTGCCGCCGATGCGCAAGAAGTAAGCGCCAGGCTGCACGTTGTCGCCACCGGAAACCCGCCCGCGAGGCGGGTTTCTTTTTGGCCGCTGCTTGCCTGCCGGACAACGGCAAGCGGAACCACGGTGTGCGGACGGCTCAGCCGCCCGCCTCCTTCCGCGCCACCCGCATCACCCCCGCGATGAAATCGGTCTTCGCCTTCGCATAGGCGACACGGTCGTCCGGATGTTCGCTGGCAATCCGCTGCTTCAGTTCGCCGTATGCCTGTGCCACGGCGGGATTCATGCGCAGGTAGTCGCGGAACAGCAGCCGCTCCCATTCCCGCGAGCCTGGTTCGAGGCAATGAATGTGATGCGTGCGCTTCCCCGCCGCATCGCGCTTGATGAACCACGCATAGCCGATGCCAGGCAATCCGCTTTCGCGGCCGCGCCAGAAGAACTCGTAGCCCTCGCGCTTCAGGGCCGGCGCAATGTGCTGCGCCACGCTCGCCATCAAGCGCACCTCCAGCAGCATGTCGACGACCGGCTTCGCTGCCAGCCCCGGCACCGCAGTGCTGCCGAAATGCTCGATGCGGCCGATCAGCTCCGCCGGCAGCAATTGGCGCAGATGGGCAGCCTCGGCAGCGAACGACGCCGGCCAGGCAGGATCGTAGGGCACGATCCGGACACGTTCCTGCAGTGCACGCTCGACATGGCGGGGCTGATGGTTCATGGACGGAACTATAATCCCGAATCGGCCCACAGCCCGGACACGCACCATGGCCCTGCCCCAGCCCACCACGCCCTTCACCACTGAAGACTACCTGCAATGGGAAGCCGAGCAGCCCGGCAAACACGAGTTCGTGCGTGGCGAAACCTTCGCCATGGGTGACGCAAGCAGGCGGCACGTCACGATTTCACTCAACGTTGCCGCAGCGCTCGACGATGCCCTTGAAGGCAGTCCCTTCCGCGCCTACATGGCCGACATGAAAGTGCAGGCTGCCGCAGACGAGGCCTACTTCTACCCCGACGTGCTCGTCACCTGCGACCCGGCGGACCACCGCGCCGAACAGTTCATGCGCGCACCCTCGCTGATCGTCGAAGTGCTCTCCCCCACCACCACCGCCTACGACCGCGGCGAGAAGTTCGCCGCCTATCGCCGCATCGCCTCGCTGAAGGAATTCGTCCTCATCGACCCCGACCTGCGCCGCATCGAATACTACCGCCTCACCCCTGCCAGGCACTCGGAGCTGCAGGACATCGAAGCCGAACAGCCGCTGGTGCTGCACGACCTCGGCGTTTCGATCCCGTGGCAAAAGGTGTTTCGCAACGCAGACTGAGTACGGCAATTACACAGGACGACCTGCTGCGCATCGAACAACAGATCGTCGACGCTCCGGAACTCTACGCAACAGCCATGGAACTGGCCAGAGCGTCTGGGACATCACCTCTTCCATACGCTCCACCACGCCACAGCGCTGCATACCTCCGGTGCGATCCTTGTGCGCTATTACGACAAGGCCAGGCATCTGGGCAGCATTGCGTGGCTCACTGACTTTCAGATACAGGCCGATGGCTCGGGCGTCCCGATTCCGCAGTCCGAAGCATTCCCCGCCCCGGACTGAACGCGCCCCCCTCTGCCGGCTCACCGGCAACACAGGCAAAGCTTGCCGGCAAGCGGCAAGCAGCTGCCGCCATCCCGATGGTTTGGAAGGCATTTCCACGGGAAAATACACCTGGCACAGATCTCGCTATAGGACGTCCAGAGAGTTCGGGCATCGGCAGCAAGCGCCGTAAGAAAAGAACCCGGACCCAATTCGAATCGGACATTCAGGAGATTCAAAATGGCACAGGTCATCAATACCAACATCCCTTCGCTCAACGCACAGCGCCATCTCAATTCTTCCGGCGGGTCGCTGGCGAGCTCGCTGCAGCGACTGTCTTCCGGCCTGCGCATCAACAGCGCCAAGGACGACGCCGCCGGCCTGGCGATCTCCGAGCGGATGACCACACAGATCAACGGCCAGAACCAGGCCCGCCGCAATGCAAATGACGGCATCTCGATGGCGCAGACCGCCGAAGGCGCGCTGCAATCGTCTTCCGACATCCTGCAGCGCATCCGCACCCTGGCCGTGCAGTCGGCCAACGCCACAAACTCCGCATCGGACCGCAAGGCGCTCAACGACGAAGTCAACGCCCTGACCTCCGAACTCAACCGCATCGCGCAAACCACCGAATTCAACGGTCGCAAGCTGCTCGACGGCTCCTTCACTTCCGCAACCTTCCAGGTCGGCGCCAACGCAAACCAGACCATCACCGCCACCTCCGCCAACTTCGGCACCACCGCCTACGGAAACTACCGCATCGGAGGACTGGCGGCGACCACCACCGGCGGCCCGGGGGATCTCACCGTGGGTAGCCTCACGGGGGCCAATCTCGCCCAGGCGGACGGCGGCGCTTCGGTCATCGGCGGCGGCACCCTCAGCATCAACGGCGCCTATGGAACAGCCGACATCGGCTACGCTGCTGGCACCAGCGCCAAGGACATCGCCGCCAAGATCAACGCGGCCACCGAAAGCACCGGTGTATCCGCCACTGCGCGTACCGAGGTGCATCTGACCGACTTCGTCGCCGGCTCTTCCTATGTGATCAAGCTGGCGTCGAACAACGGTGCGGACCAGCCCCAAACGCTGTCCTTCACCATCGGTACCAGCGGCACGGGCGACGACTACGCCGACATCACCAAGGCCTTCAACGACGTTTCCGCCAAGACCGGCGTCACCGCGAAACTGAACTCCGAAGGCAACGGCGTGGTGCTGAGTAATGCCGAAGGCAGCGACGTCAGGCTTCTCAACGACTCCGAAGCCACCTCGGTGTTTACGATCAAGGATGTCGGCGGCACCGCTATCGCCACTGCAGTGGCCGGTGCGGACGGCACGGGTGCATTCGGTGCCGACGAAACCTGGATCACCGGCCAACTCGTGTTCGACTCCGACAGCTCATTCAGCGTCACGGACGACGCAGGCGGCCCCGGCGGCTTCCTGCTTGCCAGCACTTCCACGGCCAGTTCCCTGCAGGCCGTCTCGGAAATGGACGTCAGTACAGCGGATGCCTCGAACCGTACACTCGCCATGGTTGACTCGGCGCTCGCTGCGATCAACAGCCAGCGCGCCAAATACGGCGCTCTCCAGTCCCGTTTCGAGAACACGATCGCCAACCTGCAGATCTCGTCGGAAAATCTGTCGGCATCGCGCAGCCGCATCCTCGACACCGATTTCGCTGCCGAGACCGCCAACCTGACACGTGCCCAAATTCTGCAGCAGGCCGGCACCGCCATGCTTGCCCAAGCCAACGCCCTGCCGCAGCAGGTACTGCAACTGCTGGGCTAAACTCGGCCGCCCCACGCCATCGAACCTGTGCCTTAATGGCATTTTCCCCCGCCGGCGGCAGCGCCCGCGGGGTTTTTTTACGTAAAACCTGCGAGCTCGCAGCAGCTCCGCACCACAGGCTGCAGCCAGGACAGCGCGGGTAGGAAATCTCCTAAAGTTCCAGCGGAGTCTGCCGATATCCGGAAAAACCATTCTTGGTCGCGCCGAGACTTGCTTGAACCGCGGTGGGTTTCACTGCATCGGGTCGATCCGTCGTCGCCATTCGAAATCCCTATTAAAGGAAGATTTTCATGTCGATCATCAAGGGAATGTCCGAAGCCCAGATCACCGCGCTGACGACGAAACAGATCGAGGATCTGTCGCAAAACGACTTCAAGGCCATGTCGGCCAAGCAGATCAGCGCCCTCAGCTCGAGCCAGATCGCCGCCATCGAAACACGCGACCTGGTCGTTCTCAACGCGAGCCAGATTGCCGCCTTCGACGCATCTGCCCTGTCGGACGGCCTGCTGACCTACCAGGCCGAGGCACTGACTGTCAGCCAGGTCAAGGCGCTCAAGGTCGGCCAGCTCAACAGCCTCAGCAGCGAACAGATCGTCGCACTCGGAAACGACGTCGCCGCCCTGACGGCAAAACAGATCAAGGATTTGTCGACGGATGTCATCGTCGCTTTCACCTCGGACCAGCTCAACGCCTTCAACGCCACCCAGATCAAGGCACTGGACAGTGCACAGATCCAGGCCATCGAAACCGCGGACATTGCAAAACTGGGCAGCACCCAGATCGCCGCCCTGAGCGCGGCCCAGCTTCAGGCACTCAGCAGCACCCAGCTCAACGCCATGGGCACCGACCAGATCCAGGCGATGACGGCGCGGCAGGTCGGCTCGCTGAGCACGGACCAGGTCAGCAACCTGTCCACCGCCAACATCCAGGCCCTCACCAGCACCCAGGTCAAGGGGCTCACCGCCGCCCAGCTCGGCAGCCTGAGCTCCGGGCAGATCGCCGCGCTCGACACCGAGGACGTCGGCGCCATGACTGTCACGCAGATCCGGGGCCTGACCACCGACGGCGTGGCCGCGCTCACCACCGGCCAGGTCGGCGCGCTCACCGCCGCGCAGGTCAAGGCCCTCAGCGCCGAGCAGATCCAGGCCATCGAAACCGCCGACATCGCACAACTGGGCAGCACCCAGATCGCCGCCCTGAGCGCGGCCCAGCTTCAGGCACTCAGCAGCACCCAGCTCAACGCGCTGGGCACCGACCAGATCCAGGCGATGACGGCGCGGCAGGTCGGCGCACTGAGCACGGACCAGGTCAGCAACCTGTCCACCGCCAACATCCAGGCCCTCACCAGCACCCAGGTCAAGGGGCTCACCGCCGCCCAGTTCGGCAGCCTGAGTTCCGGCCAGATCGCCGCGCTCGACACCGAGGACGTCGGCGCCATGACCGCCGCGCAGATCAAGGGCCTGACCACCGACGGCGTGTCCGCGCTCACCACCGGTCAGGTCGGCGCGCTCACCGCCGCGCAGGTCAAGGCCCTCAGCGCCGAGCAGATCCAGGCCATCGAAACCGCCGACATCGCACAACTGGGCACCGCGCAGATCACCGCCCTGAGCGCGGCCCAGCTCCAGGCGCTGAGCAGCACCCAGCTCAACGCGCTGGGCACCGACCAGGTCCAGGCGATGACGGCGCGGCAGGTCGGCGCACTGAGCACCGATCAGATCAGCAACCTGACCACCGCCAACATCCAGGCCCTCACCAGTACCCAGGTCAAGGGGCTCACCGCCGCTCAACTCGGCAGTCTGAGTTCCGGGCAGATCGCCGCGCTCGACACCGAGGACATCGGCGCCATGACCGCCGCGCAGATCAAGGGCCTGACCACCGACGGCGTGTCCGCGCTCACCACCGGCCAGGTCGGCGCACTCACCGCCGCGCAGGTCAAGGCCCTCAGCGCCGAGCAGATCCAGGCCATCGAAACCGCCGACATCCAGCAACTGGGCACCGCGCAGATCGCCGCCCTGAGCGCGGCCCAGCTCCAGGCGCTGAGCAGCACCCAGCTCAATGCGATGAGCACCGACCAGATACAGGGCATGGCGGCCAAGCAGATCGGCTCACTGAACACCGATCAGATCAGCACCCTGTCCACCGCCAATCTGCAGGCGCTCAGCACCACACAGATCAAGGCGCTGAACACGATGCAGATCAACAGTCTGACGACCGCCCAGGTCTCCGCGCTCGAAACCGAAGACCTGCAGGCAATGAGTGGCACCCAGCTCAAGGGCTTGACGACGGCCGGCGTGCAGGCGCTCAGCACGGCCCAGATCAAAGCCCTGATGTACCAGCAGATCGCCGCCTTGACGGCCGATCAGATCAGCGCGATCGAAACCGAAGACTTGGCAGCGATGGATGCGGACCAACATCGCGCCCTGACCGCCGGCCAGGTGCAGGCACTGACCAGCACGCAGCTCAATGCCCTGGGCACCGACCAGATCGGCGGCTTCAACGCCACCCAGATCGCGGCCCTGACGACGAACCAGATCAGCACCCTGTCCACCAGCAACGTGGCGGCACTCACCACCAATCAGGTGAAGGCGCTGACCGCTGGGCAGATCGGCGCCTTCACCACGGCCCAGGTCGGCGCGCTGGAGAACGACGATCTCGCCCAGTTCTCCGCCGACCAGATCAAGGCACTGAGCACTGCGCAGATCAATGCCGGCCTGAGCACCGATCAGATCGGCGCCCTGAACACGGCCCAGATCAGCGCATTGACCACCACCCAGATCCAGCTCGGCCTCAGCACCGACCACGTCGCCGCCCTGAGCACCGCTCAGGTTCGCGCGCTGACGCCGGCCCAGATCGCCGCCATGACCACCGAGCAGATCGCACAACTGGATCTGTCCGGCACCGACTGATCGCAGGCCCGAGCCACACGCCTCGCCCCCAATGAACCCAGGCTCCGCCTCCGGGTCATCGGGGGCGGGTTCATTTCCGGAGCACGCTCTTGAGTGAGACGCAAAACACCGACTACGCCGGCATCGTCAACCTGATCTGGCATCGCCAGCTCCCCTTTCCCCAGTTGCTCGACTATGCGGGCCGGCTCGAAGCCGTCGGGCTGGGCGGTCTGGTCGCAGTGCTGTACCAGACCTGGCTCAAGCGCAACGATAGCGCTTACGATCATTTCGCCTGGTTCAACCTCGGTGCCACCCTGTTCGCCGAAGGCGACATCAACGGCGCACGCGAAGCCTACGAGCAGGCCATCCGGCGCGCGCCCGAATTCATCCAACCGCGCTTCAACCTCGGCCTGACCCTGGAGCGGCTCGGCGAACCCGAAGCAGCAATCGAGCAATGGGCCTGGGTCGCGCAGCATGCCTCGCCGGACAAGGCCGACGAGCGCGGGCTGCTCGTCTCCGCCCTCAACAACCAGGGCCGACTGCAGGAAAACCGCAAGCAGTATGCCGATGCGCTTTCCTGTCTGGACCGCAGCCTGGTGCTCGACCCGCATCAGACCGACGTCCTGCATCACTGGGTCTTCATCCGGGAGAAGCAGTGCTTGTGGCCGGTCTACGACCCGGCAATCGGCGTCGATCCGGAATCGATGCGCAAAGCCACGTCGGCACTGGCCATGCTCAGCCTCTCGGACGACCCCGAGGCGCAGCTCGCAGCGGCCAGGCAGTACGCCGAACGCAAGATTCCCTCCGGCCTGCCCACTCTCGCCCCCGGTGGCGGCTATCGCCACGACCGCATCCGCATCGGCTACTGTTCATCGGACTTCTGCCTGCATCCGGTTTCCATGCTCACGGTGGAACTGTTCGAGCTGCACGACCGGGAGAAATTCGAAATCTACGGCTTCTGCTGGTCGCCGGAAGACGGCTCGGCGCTGCGCCAGCGCGTGGTCGACACCTTCGACCACTACATCCGCATCGACGGCATGGACGAAGAGGCTTCGGCCCGGCTGATCCGGGAACACGAGATCGACATCCTCATCGACCTGCACGGCCAGACACGCGGCGCACGCACGCGCATGCTGGCCCACCGCCCGGCTCCGATCCAGATCACCTATCTCGGCCTCCCGGCCACCACCGGCCTGCCAGCTATCGACTACGTCATCGCCGACCGCTTCCTCATCCCCGAGGACCACGCCCGCTATTACTCCGAAACACCGCTCTACATGCCCGACGTGTATCAGGTCAGCGACCGCAAACGCCCTTGCGCGCCGCCCCCCTCACGCCTGGACTGCGGCCTGCCGGCAGAGGGTTTCGTCTTCTGCTCGCTCAACAACAACAACAAATACACCCCCGAGGTCTTCGCCGCGTGGATGAACATCCTGCGCGGGGTGCCCGGCAGCCTGCTCTGGCTGCTTGCCGACAACCCCTGGGCCGAGGCCAATCTCAGGCGTGAAGCGCAACGACACGGCATCGACGGAAGCCGGCTGTTCTTTGCCGAGCGGGTGACGCCGGAACAGTACCTGGCGCGCTACACGGTGCCCGATCTCTTCCTCGACACCTTCCCCTTCAATGCCGGCACCACCGCCAACGATGCACTGTGGATGGGGCTTCCCGTCCTCACGCTTTCAGGACGCTGCTTCGCGTCACGCATGGCCGGAGCCTTGTTGACGGCCGCCGGCCTGCCGGAACTCATCACCCACGACCTGCAGACCTACGAGGACAAAGCCGTTGCCCTTGCCCGGGATCCCGCATCGCTCGCGACCATCCGGGCCAGGCTGGCCGCGGCCAGGGAAAACGGCCCGCTGTTCGACACGCCGCGTTTCGTGCGCAACCTGGAACAGGAGCTCGCCGACATCGTCGCCTCGCATGCCGAACGCCCAAGCTGAAGCACGCCCGCGCCAAGCGCGGGCATGTCAGCTCACGACTCCGAATAAGGGCCGAAATCCGCACCATGGCCGACCTGGTCGAGAAAATGGTCGAGCATCAGGTAATAGCGCGGCGGGTTGTACAGCCTTTCGGGCGCGGCGTCGCGCACGAAGCGCCCTTCGGCCAGATCACGCCTGACGAAGAACGCATTTGCCCCGGTGATGTTGGTGCCGACCAGGACATAGCCCATGCCGGTGGCGGCCCCATTCAGCGCGCTCAGGCTGGCCCCCATGTAGTCCGTGCCGCGCCAGCGGTACTGCGGATCGAACAGCGGGCGCCGATCCACGCCGGGCGGAAACTTGGCGTTGTACTCGATACAGATTACCTTCGGCCGGGATTCGAGGGCTTCCAACAGATGGATATCCATGCCATCAACATCGATGGACAGGAAGTCCAGCGCCTCCGCATCCGCCCCGATCCGGCCCAACCCGTCGGCGACGAGCCGATTCACGCTGTCGGGCATTGCATAGGCATTGGCCACATGCAGCCGCCCGCCGGCCAGAAGAGACGAGAACTTCTCTTCGATCAGCGGAACCTGCCTGTCGTCCGCTTCGATCCACACGCCGCGCCACCCCTGATGAAGCAGGAACAGGCTGTTGCACTCCAGGCCGTTCTGCACGCCGATTTCGCAGAAGGTGCCGGCCGACACACCGATCCTCCGGAAAATCTCGGCGAGGATGCCGTCTTCGTCGTTCTGGCTATAGACCGTGAAGCCGAACGGCTCCAGCCGCCCAGGGTCGGCCCGCAGCGGCGCGAGAATGCGCTCCATCTCCTGCCGGGCGAGATAGCCGGCGCTTCTCCTAATGGAATGGTTCATCACCGCCATCTGCTGATACAGCAGGTTGAACAGCTTGATCGAGGTATCGTCATCCATGAATCGGTCTCTCATCCATGCTTGCCCGCAGCGGCGGGCTCATCGCGTCCGGACCAGCTGCAGCCCGCCATCGGCCTGGAGGACGAAATCGACGTGCCGGGCGTGCTGCGGATGCTGCGCGACGACTTCGTCGAGCAGCTCGAAACACACATAGCCCAGCCGGTCAAGAAACGCCATCAGTTCCGCCCGCCTTTCGCGGAACCACTCATCCCGCCACGCCTCCAGGATCAGTGGCGGAAAGCTCCCGGCCTCCAGAAAGCCCACCCCCCCTTTGAGTACCCGATGTTCGAAGCCCTCCACGTCGATCTTGATCAGATCCGCAGCCTTGGGAAAGGCGATCGAATCCAGCCTGGCCATCGCCACACGCTCGACGCGCTGCTCGCGGTCGATGGCCACGGCGGAAACCTGGTCGCGAATGGCCTGATCGAGCGAGAACCCCCCGATGTTTTCCGATGACGCATAGTCGATCAGCGGGATGTCGATCGAACCATCGTCCTCGCCGATCGCCATGTGAAAGGCATGGACGTTGTCCAGCCTGTTGAGGATGAGGTTGCCGCACAACTGATAGTAAACCAGCCGCTGCGCCTCATATGCATACACCGTACCACCCAGCTTATGCAGATCCTGGGCCACGGCGATCGCATAGGCCCCCAGGTTGGCGCCGATGTCCAGGACGAGGGGCGCGCTGCCGCCCTCGTAGAACATACGGCTTATCGTGATGAGCGGCTCGGCCCATGCGCCTCTGGCGTAGATGGTCCTGGAGATGGCGTCGCCGGTGGAAAAAAGCAGATAGTCGGCGGAATTGCCTCTGACGAGATTCACTCTGGGCAGCATGTTCGACCCTCATCGATGGTTTGGATTATTGCTTGGCAGGCCGATCAAACCAACCATGCGTGGTTCGTTCTGGACTCGCGGGGAATCGCCAGGCGGCAAGACGGCACGAACGGAAAAATGGCCTCGCAGGTATAGTCGCACTCGGCCAGCAAGGCCTCGATCCGGCGTACGCCCCGTTCGTCATCCGGCAAGTCGATGACCAGCAATGGCCGGTATTTCTCCAGCACGCCCACCGCCCGTCTCAGGATCGCCTCGGCCAGCGCGGCACGATCGATGTAGAGCAAACCGAGCTCGCACATGGTCGGCTCATCGAACACCGCCTCGCCAAGGCGCAGTTCCGCCGTGTCGATGCAGTTCAAGGCCAGCAACTGCCGCATGCGGCGATGCTCGTCACCGTTGGCGGCAAAAACGATGCTGCGTTCGAAATGCGCTGCCAGCCTGGCCGTTGCCACGCCGTCTCCAGGCGCGGCATCGACGAACAGCCCGCGGCCGTCGTGCATCAGCGCGAGCAGACGTGGGATGCGCAGGGCCGACGCATCGAATGCCCACGGCACCAGCGGCTCATGTCGGGCGCTGATGGACTCCCCCCGGGCATTATGCACCGCCCGCGCCTCGCGCAAGGGAGCGAGGCGCGACAGCAGGGCTTCGCCGTCGACCATGAAGGTGGCGATGCTGCCATCGTCGCGGCCGCACAGCAGCCGGAAGCCGCCGGCGACGGGCTGCGCACCCAGCGGAAACACCACGCTCCCGGCAAAATTCCAGCCGAACCGATGCGCCCCTGTGTTGTAGGGCGCCACCACCAGCGGCTCATGGGTCATCAGCCTGGGCCAGAACGGCGGTTCGGCATCGAAAACGCATGCCCCGACGAAATAGAGCTTGCGGCTCCCGACCACCGTGGACGAATGATAGAAAGTGATGAGCCGCTCGCCACCGCATGCAGCAGGTGCTGGCACGGGGACGGTTCCCCCCCGGATCTCGCCCCACGCCCATTCGAGCCCCGGCCCCTGCCAGCCGCCCTCGAACTGGCGCGACTCGCTTGCGGCATCGGCCTTCAGCAGCAATACCGCCCATGGGTCGTGGGAATAGATCAGTCCGATCGACCCGGACGGCAACGGAAAAGGAACCCAGTTCTTCTCCCAGTTCTCATGCGGATCACCGGTGCGCGGCTTCTGCAACGGATTCTTGGGCAATTCCAGCACGCGATCGACACGCAGCATGGGCGCAACCCCCGCTGTATCCTCGATCGCACACTCGGCGATGCGCATCGCCGCGCCATTGACACGGCCGTCCCCTGCGCGCTCGATCACGCAATGGAACACGAGCACCCGTCCCCCGAGCACGATGGCACGGGGATCCTCCCCTTGCGCAAGCAACAGGCGGGGCTCGCCGGCCGGGCACAGGTGTTCGTCGAGTTCGATGGTCCAGACCGTTCCCATCCCAGGCACCGGCGGCACAATATCCCGCCGGATCACCCCCAGCCAGCGCCCCGAAGGCAACTGGACACAACATGGATTGAAGTCGATCCAGCGGCCGGGATCGAGCGGCGCCCAGGTCTCGAAGCCGCAGCTCCGGTTGAGCGGCATCCAGCGCGCACCCGCCGTGTCGTTCTCGCGTCTGTTCAAACCCCAATCCCTTTTTTCATATTCGCCCTCGCTATCGGGACAGCCCTCCGCCAGCCGGCAAGAATAAGACAGTCCGGCAGAATTTCCGCTAAAGATTTTCCACCCGCCTCCGTTAATGCTCCTGACGGCAGACGGATCACACAACACTCAGGTGATACGGCCGGCTCATCA
This sequence comes from Thauera butanivorans, assembly GCF_048398245.1. Taxonomy (NCBI): domain Bacteria; kingdom Pseudomonadati; phylum Pseudomonadota; class Betaproteobacteria; order Rhodocyclales; family Zoogloeaceae; genus Thauera; species Thauera butanivorans. Next base: position 1,607,548 of record NZ_CP183038.1, on the reverse strand, counting down.
GATTCTTCATCCTCATCGGGAGACGATCATGTCGCAAGTCATCAACACCAACGTGCCTTCCCTGACCGCACAACGCAACCTGAGCACCTCTGGCAATTCCCTCGCCACGTCGCTGCAACGCCTGTCTTCCGGCCTGCGCATCAACAGCGCCAAGGACGACGCCGCCGGCCTCGCCATTTCCGAGCGCTTCACTGCCCAGATCAACGGTCTGAACCAGGCTACCCGCAACGCCAACGATGGCATTTCGCTGGCGCAGACCGCCGAAGGCGCACTCGCCTCATCCGGCGAAATCCTGCAGCGCATCCGCACCTTGGCCGTGCAGTCGGCCAACGCCACAAACTCCGCATCGGACCGCAAGGCGCTCAACGACGAAGTCAACGCCCTGACCTCCGAACTCAACCGCATCGCGCAAACCACCGAATTCAACGGCCGCAAGTTGCTCGACGGCTCCTTCACTTCCGCAACCTTCCAGGTCGGCGCCAACGCAAACCAGACCATCACCGCCACCTCTGCCAACTTCGGCACCACCGCCTATGGCAACTACCGCATCGGCGGCATGGCGGCCACTTCCACCGGCGGTGCCGGCGACCTCACCGTGGGCGGTACCGCGGGCGTCAATCTCGCCCAGGGAGATACGGGTGCTTCGGCGATCGCCGCCGATGGCGTCCTGACGATCAACGGCACCTACGGCACCGCCGAAGTCGAATACGCCGCCGAAGCCAGCGCCAAGGACGTCGCCGCCAAGATCAACGCTGCTACCGAAAGCACCGGCGTATCCGCCAGCGCGCGTACCGAAGTGCATCTGACCGACTTCGTCGCCGGCTCGTCCTACGTGCTGAAGCTGGCCTCGAACAACGGTACCGACCAGGCGCAAACGCTGTCCTTCACCGTCGGCAGTGCGGGCACCGGCGATGATTACGCCGACGCCATCAAGGCCTTCAACGACGTGGCCGCCAAGACCGGTGTCACCGCCAAGCTCAACGCCGAAGGCAACGGCATCGTGCTGACCAATGCCGAAGGCAGCGACATCAAGCTGGTCAATGACTCCGAAGCGGCCTCGGTGTTCACCGTCAAGGACATCGGCGGCACCGACATCGTCGCCGCCGTGGCGGGTGAGGACGGTTCGGGTGCGTTCGGCGGCGCGGAAGTCTGGGTCACCGGCCAACTGACCTTCGACTCGAACGCCTCCTTCAGTGTCACCGACGACCAGGGACAGTTCCTGCTTGCCAGCACAGCCACCGCCAGCCAGCTCCAGGCCGTGTCCGAGATGGACGTCAGCACGGTGGATGCCTCCAACCGCACACTCGCCATGGTCGACGCCGCGCTGGCCTCGATCAACAGCCAGCGCGCCAAGTACGGCGCCCTGCAGTCCCGTTTCGAGAACACCATCGCCAACCTGAGCACAACCTCGGAGAACATGTCGGCATCGCGCAGCCGCATCCTCGACACCGATTTCGCTTCCGAGACCGCCAACCTGACCCGCTCGCAGATCCTGCAGCAAGCCGGCACCGCGATGCTGTCGCAGGCCAACGCCCTGCCCCAGAACGTGCTGTCGCTCCTCCGCTGATATTCACGGTCTGACGATGTAGCATCGCCCGGCGCGGGGCTCGCAAGAGTCTCGCGCCGTTCGCCTATCAAGGAGATGAATCATGAGCATCGAGTCGATCGGCAACGCCATTCCGCAAACGACACGCATTCTGTCGCAGGCCACGCAGTCTTCGCCGCAGGCAGCAGCCCCCGACCCCGTGGCGGTCGCAACCGGCGCGCCGACCGCCGCCGTGCAACAGCCCGATGCGGAACAGATCGCGCAGGCGGTCGAAGAAATGCGCACGGCCATTGCCCCCGTGGCACAGAACTTGCAATTCTCCATCGACCAGGATATCGGCCGTACCATCGTCAAAGTTGTGGATGCATCCACCGACGAGGTCATCCGCCAGATCCCATCCGAGGAAATCGTCGCCATCGCCAAGGCGATGGACAAGCTGCAGGGGCTGCTGATCAAACAGCAGGCCTGAGCGACACAGAAGGAGAATGCATCATGGCCGCGATCACGTCCGGGGGTTCCATCCTCGACATCACATCCATCGTCAACCAGTTGATCACCGCAGAACGCAGGACGACCCAGCAGCCGCTGGTGACCAAGCAAGCTGCGGAAACGGCCAAGCTGTCCGCCTTCGGCCAGATCAAGGGCACATTGAGCAATCTGCAAACCGCCGTGGATGCGCTGGGCAAGGATGGCTTGTTCGGCGGGACCAAGGCCACGGTCAACGGCAAGGGCTTCACCGCAACGACCAAGGCGGGCGCGGCAGTCGGCAACCATGCCATCGAAGTGTTCCAGCTCGCCAAGGAACAACGCATCACTACCGACCCCGCGGCCAGCTTCGTCCCCGGGGGCGCCGGCACCTTGAGCATCCAGTTCGGCACGGTCGATGAAAGCGGCGCCTTCGCGGGCGACCCGGAGCGGATGGCTTTGCTCGACTTTGCGGGCGGCACGCTCGCCGAGCTGCGCGACGCCATCAACGGCGACCCCACGCTGGGCGTCAAGGCCAGCGTCGTCAATAACGGCAAGACCGAGCAACTGGTGCTCACCGGTACGGCCACCGGCGAGAACATGGCGTTCAAGCTCACCGGTACCGACGGTCTGGCCGATCTGAGCTACGACCCGGGCACGACGGCCCCTGCGGGCCAGATGCAGTCCGTACAGGCGGCGCAAAGCGCAAAGCTCAAGGTCGACGGCATCGAGGTTTCACGCGGCAAGAACAGCATCGACGACCTGATCGATGGCGTCACGCTGACGCTGAACGAAGAGCCTGAAAGCGACGTCGCCAGCCTGAAGGGCACGCTGACAGTCGCCACCGACAATGAACAGGCGCGCAAAGCCGTCGATGCCTTCATCAAGGCCTACAACGAGGTAAACGACACGCTGAAGTCGCTGACCGCCTACGACGCCAACACCAAGACCAGTTCCACGCTGACCGGCGACGCCACCGCCCGCAGCATCCAGTCGACGCTGCGCAATGCGCTCAACGATGCGCTGGGCGGCCTGGGCGGCATCCGTTCGCTTGCCGAAATCGGTATCGGCAACGGCGCCACGACCGACAAGGAAACCGGCAAGGTCAGCGTGGACGGCAAGCTGTCGCTCGACAGCGCCAAATTCGAAGCGGCATTGTCGAACCCGAACATGGACGTGGGGGCATTTTTTGCCGGCAAGGACGGCGTGAAAGGCTTGGCCGCAACCTTCAGCGAGCGCCTCAGCGGCCTGCTGGACAGCAATGGCGGGGTGATTGCCAACCGTACCAACAGCATCGACAGCAACATCCAGTCGCTGGAGGAAAAATACGAGCGCGTCGAAGAACGCATCCAGATGCTGGAAACACGCTACAGAATGGAATTCTCGCGCCTCGACACCCTGCTCGCCGGCATGTCGCAGACCAGCAGCTACCTGGCCCAGCAACTGGCCAACCTGCCCAAGATCGGCAACTGAGGAGACGGAGCACCATGTTCGGCACCTCCTACGCCAACCGCGCCTCGGCCTACGCCCGCGTCGGCACCGAAACCAGCGTCGAAGCGGCCAGCCCGCACAAGCTCATCCTGATGCTGTACGACGGCGCCCTGCTGGCGCTGCGCACCGCGCTGGTCGCCGTCCGCAACAAGGACATCCCGACCAAGGGCCAGTCGATTTCCAAGGCCATCAACATCATCGACAACGGCCTCAAGGTCAGCCTGGACATGAATGCCGGCGGCGAACTGGCCGGACGCCTGCATGCGCTGTACGAGTACATGAGCGAGCGCCTGCTGTATGCCAACCTGCACAGCAGCGAGGCGGCGCTGAACGAAGTCGTCGGCCTGCTCGCCAGCCTGCGCGAAGCCTGGGCCGGCATCGCCGACCAGGCCGCGGCCTGAACGGGAGCCCGATATGCTGACGCCGGAAAGCTGCCGCGAACTGCTCGCCCTGTACGAAGCCATGGCCGAGGCCGCGGTACGCAACGATTGGAGCCGGCTCGCCGAACTGGAAGCGGCAAGTTCCGCACTGCGCAAGGCGGCCGCGGCCGCTCCCGCCGACACCGCCCGGCTGCCGGATGCCGCACAGCAGGAGATGGCAGCGATGATCCAGCGCATGCTGGAGCTCGACGCCGACGTCCGCTGCCATGCCGAACCCTTCCTGGAAAGCACCCGCAAGCTGCTGTCCGGCACGATACGCAGGCGCAACGTGCGCGATACGTACGGCAACATCTGACGCGCCCGACCCTGGGGTAGACTCTCCCGGGCAAGGAGGGAACCGCGATGATCCCCGCTGACCTCGCCGCCCGGCTGAGAACACTCACCGAGGCCAGTTTCTTCAATACCAGCCCGCCGGTTGCCGGCCTGCAGCGCGCGCGCGAAATCCAGGCCTTGCTGCCGGAGCTGCAGCAAGGCCAGCGCTTCTTCGCCACGCTGCTGCGCACCCTGCCCGACGGCTCGTTCCGCGCCGTGGTCGCCGGCAAGGAAATGACGCTGGTGCTGAACACCTCGGCCAAGCCCGGCGACACCCTCGAGCTCGAAACCTCGCGCGTGACGCAGCAGGCGGTGTTCGCCCGCGTCGTCGGCAACGATGCCGCCAGTGCCAATGCCTCGGCCCAGCCCGCACTGAGCCAGACCGGCCGGCTGATCAGCTTCCTGCTCACCGGCCAGCCTTCGCCGCCACCGGCAAATCTTGCCGGCAACCAGCCCCTGCTCACCGCCCCGCCCACCAGCGGCGCGCCGCTGGTGCCGCTGCTGCGCCAGGCGCTGGGCCAGAGCGGCCTGTTCTACGAATCGCACCAGGCCGAATGGGTGATGGGCACGCGCGACAGCGCCAGCCTGATGCGCGAACCGCAGGCGCAAGTCCAGCAGGCCGGCCACCCGGCGGCAGGCGGGCGCCCCGCCGGCACCGGCTCCGCCGCGCCCCAGGCGGCCGCGGCGCACACCGCAGCCACCGGCGGTGGGCAAGCCAGCGCGGTGGACGGCAGCGAGCGCACGAACGCGGCCCTGCGCGCCATCGCCGACGACGCCGCACCGGTCCGCAGCAGCACCAGCGCGCCGATTCCCGAACGCCTGCTGCCCGTGGTCCATCAGCAGCTGGAAGCGCTCGCCACCCACCAGTACGTGTGGCAGGGCCAGGCCTGGCCGGGACAGCAGATGGAATGGATCATCGACGACCCCGAACGGGACGATGGCGAAGACGACACGACGGCGCAGGACTGGAACACCACGCTGCGCCTGAGCCTGCCGCGCCTGGGCAGCATCGAAGCGCACATGCAATTGACGCCGGCCGGCGTCGCGCTGCGCCTGCGCTCGGACGACGACGCCAGCATCGTCGCGCTGGACGCCGGCGCCGCCAGACTGGCCGAATCGCTCGAAGCGGCCGGCCTGAAGCTGACCGGCCTGGTGGTGGAGCGCCGCGATGACTGAATCCAGGCCCCAGCGCAGCGAAGCCGTCGCGCTGGCCTACACGGCCGGCGAGACGGCGCCACGCGTGGTGGCCAAGGGCAAGGGCGTGCTGGCACGGGAAATTCTCGAACGGGCACGCGAAGCCGGCATCTACGTGCATGAATCGCCCGAGCTCGTCAGCCTGCTGATGCAGGTCGACCTCGACACGCGGATTCCGCCCCAGCTCTACGTCGCCGTGGCCGAACTGCTGGCCTGGCTGTACAGCGTGGAGCAAGGCGGCACGGGGCCCGCGCCGGTGGCGCACGACCTGCCCGAGTCGCTGCGGCCGGCGCCGGCCGGCACGCCGGAGTAGGCTACGCCGGCCACGATGAGTCGTGCTATAAGCAACGACGAACAGCATCGGCAAACCAAGCTTCCCACCACGGCATGACGATCGAACACGAGTTGACCCGCGTCGAGCTGCTGCAGGCCGACGACCCGTCGAAATACCTGCTGAAGGATCGGCGCGAGATCGCGGCCGTGCTCCGCCGGCTGCTCGATGCACGCGAACTGGTGAGGGCGCGCGGCATGCCGGGCGACGACTCCTTTCTGACCGCGCTGCTGCAGATCGACGAGGGCGACTCGGTACTCGTGCTGGACGGCAGCCCCGACGAAAGCATCAATGCCCGCCTCGGCCGGACCACTCAGCTCGACTGCGTCACCCAGCTCGACAAGGTCCGCATCCAGTTCGTGCTCGAACGGCCGATGCTGCAGACCTGGCGCAGCGGCGCCGCTTTCCGCGCAGCCTTGCCGGCCGAACTGCTGCGCCTGCAGCGCAGGGAGTTCTACCGCCTTCAGGCACCGGCCACCCACGCGCTGACATGCAGCGTGCCGCTGCCCGGCGCCGGCGAAATCGCATGGCGCATCATCGACATCAGCGGCGGCGGCATCGCCATCGCCGTACCGCCGAACGATGCATCCTTCGCGCCGGGCGACGAGTTTGCCGGTTGCCGGATCAAGCTTCCCGACAGCCCGCCGATCCACGCGCGCCTGACGGTACGCAACCTGTTCCGCCTGACCACCCGCAACGGCATCGGCATGCTGCGTGCGGGTTGCGAGCTCTCGGACATGCCGCCGGGTGCGGACGAAGCCATACAACGCTACATCCTGAAGACCGAGCGCCAGCGCAGTGCACGCCAGCGCGCCCTGGGCTGATCCTCACGCCATGACTTCTCCCGACGCCGACAACACGCCCACCCCGATCGACATGGATCGCCGCGACGCGATCGAACAGTTCATCCTCGGCAGCCGCCGGCAGGTGCTGCAGCTGCTGCAGGAGCTGATCGAGCATCGCGCCCTGATCAGCGGGCATTTCGGCAATGGCCGCTCTTTCCTGACGGCCCTGCTCGAAATCTCGGACGACGAGGAAACCCTGGTGCTGGACGCCAGTCCGGACCCGGAAGCCAACCGCCGCATCCTGGCCGCGCCCAAGCTCGTCTGCGTCACCCAGCTCGAACACATCCGCATCCAGTTCGCGCTGCACGACCTGCGGGAAGGCCGGGAAGACGGGCGAAGTCTGTTCCTTGCGCCGGTGCCGCGCGAAATGCTGCGCCTGCAGCGCCGCGCCGCCTACCGCCTGAGCGTGCCCCTGAGCCACGCCGCCACCGGCCAGATCGGCGTCAAGAGCGCTGCCGGCACCCCGGCCACGCTGGCGGGGCGGCTGCTCGACATCAGCGTCGGCGGCATCGCGCTGCAACTGCCGCCGGATGCCGCACGACTCGTCATCGGCGAACAGTTGCAGGACTGTCGGCTGCAACTGCCAAACCTCGACCCGATCGTCGTCCAGCTGCGCGTCTGCTATCTCGATCGCCAAGAGCAGCGCAGCGGCTCGCAGATGCTGCGCGTGGGCTTTGCCTTCGTCGACCTGCCGCACAAGATCGAGAACACCCTCCAGCGCTACATCTTCAACACCGATCGCGAACGCGCCGCGCGCGAGCGCGGCGGGCTGTGATCAGCGCCCCGCGCCATACGCCTTTTCCAGCCGCCACGCGGCCGCGCCCAGCAGCACGCCCAGCATGGCTGCGCCGACGGGCAGCGTCACTGCGGCTTCCCAGCTTCCGCGGCTGGCGACCAGGGCCGCGATCAGCGGCGGACCGAGCAGTTGCCCGAGGTTGGAAATCTGCAGGCTCAGCCCCTGGAAAGTGCCGATCTGGCGCGAGGTCCGGGCGATGACGGTCGAGGCCGACAGAATGGACGACGGAATCAGGCCGCCGGCCAGGGACACCGCCACACAAGCCAGATAGCGCACGGCATCCGGCAAGGCCGGCGAAAAGGCTGCGTACATGAACAGGCCGCTCAGGCTGCTGCCCAGCACCAGCAGCTTGCCGCGCGCCACGCCGCGCCGCAGCAGCGTGCCGCCGATGACGTTGCCCGGCACGTTGGCCAGCACCATGATGCAGGACAGCGCGGCGACCCAGTGCATGTCCAGTCCGCGCTGCTCGCGCAGGAAGGTCGGCAGCCACACGATCAGGGTGAAATGCTGCAGCGCCCAGGTCGCGAACAGCAGTCCCAGGGTCCATGCCAGCGGCTGGCGCATGACCTCCCGCGCCACCGCCAGGGCGCGTTCTTCCTGGTCCTCGGTCGGTGCTTCGGCGAAGCGGTAATGCCGCCGCTGCAGCCATGCCGACACCCCGCCCGCCAGCAGCAACACGATGGCAAAGCCCCAGATCACCCGCCAGCCGCCCAGCCCCTGCAGCAAGGGCGCAGCGATCATCACCAGGCCGATGCCGCCCGGCATGTAGGTTCCCCACACGCCCAGCACGAAGCGCCGATCCTCCAGCCGGCTCGCTGCCGACAGCAGGATCGGCGCCGACACCGCCACCGCCATGTAGCCCGCCCCTTCGATCACCCGCCCCGCCAGCAGCAGCGGGAAGCTCGTCGCCAGCAGGCTGGCCGCGCCGCCCGCCAGGCTCAGGCCAACGCCCGTCAGGCACAGCCGCAGCCCGCCGATCCGGTCGGCCGAGAAACCGAACACCACCGCGGCGCACACCGCGAACACGTTGATCGCCGACGACAGCCAGCCGGCCTGCACCAGGCTCAGGCCCAGATCCTCGCGCAAGGCCGAAATCATGATCGACACCTTGCCGACGTTGCTGGCCACCGCCACGCCGCACAGCAGCGCCGCCGCGACCGCCAGCCAGTGCGTCGCCACCCGCTCCTGCTGCACACCTGCCTTCATCCAGTTCCTCACACGCGCTCCCGCGCGGCAGGCCGCAGCCCGCCGAGTACGAGTCGATTCTTCACCGGGGACGGATTCTCCCTGTTCGGCGCACACAGGGCCACCTGAATCCATTGGCGAAGCACTGACGGCATACCAGCGCTGGACGGGCATGGTGGATTGGCGGCATGCTTGCCCGCTTCCAGCCCCATCCAACATCGCGAGCAAAATACCGATGAACCAAGCCGACTACCTGTGGCCCCCCGCCCCTGTCCCCTCGCTGCCGATACGCGGCACCACTGCGCGCCTGCCGGTCCGGCGCATCTTCTGCGTCGGCCGCAACTACCAGGGCCACGCCATCGAGATGGGCACGCCGATCGACAAAACAACGATGCGGCCCTTCTACTTCATCAAGGATGCCGGCAGCCTGGTCGAGACGAGCGCCGGGAAGCCTGCGCGCGTGCCCTATCCGCCCGGCACCGGCAACTATCACCACGAAATCGAACTGGTCGTCGCCATCGGCGCCGAAGGTTTCAAGGCTTCCGCCGCCGATGCCGACCGGCTGGTCTACGGCTACGCCGCCGGCCTCGACATGACGCGCCGCGACCTGCAGAAGCTCTGCCAGGGCCAGGGCCGTCCCTGGGATCTGGGCAAGAACTTCGAGCGCGGCGCGGTCTGCGGCGAGATCGTCCCCGCCGCCGGCCTCGGCCTGCTCGACCAGGGCGCGATCACGCTGCAGGTCAACGGCGAGACCCGCCAGTCGGGCGACCTGTCGATGCTGATCTGGAACATCCGCGAACTGATCGCCGATCTGTCCTGTTTCTACCACCTGCAGCCGGGCGACCTGCTCTACACCGGCACGCCCGAAGGCGTCGGCGCAGTGCGGCCGGGCGACCGCCTCAGCGGCCACATCGAAGGCGTCGGCGGCATCGCGCTGGAGATCGGCGAGCCGGAATGAAGTTTTCCGCCACGCTTGGCTGAGAACAGGGAAAGGCAAAACCAAGCCGCAACAGCGGGATCGCTTTCCCCGCTGCGGGCGACGCTCATCAACCCTTGTGCTGGCGCACGTTCTTGTCGTTCTCGTCGGGTTCGATGTCCCAGTCGCCATACAGATACCAGTCCTCGCCCAGTACTTCGGCCGGGTGCATGGTACGCCCCGAGCCATTGCCGCAGCCGAGGTCATCGACCGAACAGTACTTGTCGCAGCCCCAGCAGATGCGCTCGGGGTGCTTGGGATGGAGGGGAAACTTCTTGGCCATGACTGGCCTCCTGCGGCAGGCGGCGAATGCAATACCCGATGATTTTTGTCGGGATATGCATTCACGGCATTGACTTGCGTCAAGCTGCCTCGCCGACCGGAAGCCCGGCTCGCAGAGCAGTTGGCCACGGCGGCCAACTTCTGCACGAGCCTTATGACCTCAGCTACCCTGCCTGGCGCCCTCCGCATTCGTCGCGCCCAGGGGCCATCCTGAGCCGATGCAGGCTCGGCATTCTGAGTCAGCCGAAACAGCCGGAAGAACTCACCGTTCAGCAACAGCGTGTTTCTTCGGCTCGATGCTGATCCACCACGGCAGCGGGCGGCGCACCTCGATGGGCATCACGCTTTCGAGCATGACCAGCGCCCGCTCGGGATCGTCGGCCGGGTAGCTGCCGAAAACGGGCAGATCGGCAAGCGGCTGCACCTCGACTGCCCCGTCATAAACGGACATTCATGATTGCAGGCGCGTATGAAGCTCGGACAGCTCAACGCAGCTTGCTGGCAACGAACTGCAGCGCAAGGTTGTAGCCCAGCGTGCCGAAGCCCGCCATCACCGCCTCGGCGATGTCCGACAGATAGGAATGGTGGCGGAAGGCTTCGCGCTTGTGCACGTTGGAAACATGTAGTTCCACGAAGGGAATCGCGACGCCGCCGAAGGCGTCGCGGATCGCCACGCTGGTATGCGTGTAGGCACCCGGGTTGACGATGACGAAATCCACGCCTTCGAGCCGCGCCTGGTGGATGCGGTCGACGATCGCGCCTTCGTGGTTGCTCTGAAAGCAATCGAGCTCCAGCCCCAGTTCCGCCGCCTGCGTGCGCAGACTGCTCTCGACGTCGGCCAGTGTCGTCAAACCGTAGATGTGCGGCTCGCGCGTACCGAGCAGGTTCAGGTTCGGGCCATTGATGATCAGGACCTTGCTCATGCGGAAATGCTCCTTTGCAGAAAGATCCGCAGTGTGCCGCAGTATCGGCCGCCGCGATACGCGATAAGGGCTGCGGCAGTGCCGCATCCTGGATGGCGTGTCGCTGGCCGTCGAGCCCGGCAGCATCCTCGGCCTGGTCGGCCGCAACGGTGCAGGCAAGAGCAGTCTGCTGGAATGCCTGCTCGGCCTGGCTGGCCTGGCATGGACGGAAGCCCGGCTTGGCATGGCTGCTCGCATTCGACATCCTGAGCATGTTCAGCCACTGGTGGCTGCCGGCCTATCCGAACACGCCACTCTCGCCATGGGTGATGCCGGCCTGGGCGGTTTTCCTGCTATGGACGCTGGTCCAATTCGCGCTTGCCCGGCACCGAATCCTCCAAGTTCAGTAAAGCGCCGGTGCAATCACATGCCCAGCGACTTCAGCAGCGCATCGTGGTCGTCGGTGCCGGCCGCCGGTGCAGTCGGCTCCGGCAGCCGCCGATTCTGCTCCAGCAGTTCGTCCGGATCGGGCGCCTCGTTCGGCTCGAAATCGACGAGCTTGATGAACTCGGTGTGGTCGACGGCCAGTTCCAGATAGAAGACGTTGTTCCGAGCAGTATAGAAAGTCACCCGCCGCGCTTCGGGCTGGTCCAGCTTGGTATCGACGCTGAGGATGACCTGCTTGTTGAGCACCAGCATCTTGGGCTGGTTCTGCGTGATGTCGATCTGCAGTTCGCGCCCGACCTTGCCGGTGAAGTTGCCGACGATCTGGTTCATCAGCTCGCCCATGACGTTGCTGACTTCGTCCGAGGTATAGGACACCGCCAGCTCGGATCTGGCCATGCCCATGCTGAGCATGTAGCGCTCGTAGATCTCCATCGCCGCCTGTGCCGAAAAGTTCATCACCACCAGCCCGGAGAAGCCGCCGTCGAACAGTACGAAGCAGCCGATGTCGGGTTTGAGGCAGGTCTTGGTGATCTTCTGCACCATGCCGGAAAAGCGGATGTCGCCCTGGGTGGCCTTGCCGAGCACCGAGGTCACGGAATTGCACAGGCCCAGCAGCAGGTCTTCGGTACCGAATACGACGGGGTGGTCTGCCTTGTTCATGGCGTTCATCGCTCACAACGGAAACGGACGGGAGTAGCGGCTCTTTTTAGCACAGCCGGCAAGCGCCGCGCAGGCCGATCTCCACGCTCGTGTGCATTCATGCACGAAGCGTCCCGGCCGTCACCCGGCGGAACCGGATGCGACGGACCGTCCGTCGCGCACCAGCACCAGCAACCTGGCATCCACGGTCAGGGACAGCGCCGTCAATGCCGCGGCCCTCGCCCGCCCGTCGGGCGTAGTGCGGAACAGGTGGGGCGTCATCAGCAGCAAATCGGCGATCGCCTCGGCACCTTCCAGTTCCAGCGTGAAACGCAGGCTGTCGTGGGCGCCCATGCCGAATCCTGCCGGCACGCGGGGCTCGCCCTTGCGCTCGGGCTTCAGCGCCGGATAGATGATCTCGCGCAGCTGGCGCAGATGGTCCGGGCCGGCATCGACCTGCAGCAGCAGGCCGCCAGGCTTGAGCACCCGGGCGAACTCTGCATACACCGGAAAGCCGAACATGCACAGCACGCAGTCGAGCGTGGCGTCCGCCACCGGCAGCCTGGCATTGCTGCCCACCAGCCAGGTCGCTTCACGCTGCTGCCTGGCCGCCGCCTGCACCGCCCACTTGGAAATATCCACCCCGGCCAGGGCAAGATGGCGGGCCACGGCCGACGCCCCGAGCCGGCGCAGGTAGTAGCCTTCGCCGCAGCCGGCGTCGAGACAGCTCGCCTCCCCTCTCGGCGGCAAGCCGGCCAGCACCCTGCGGCTCACCTCGTCGGCAAGCGGCTGGTAATGGCCGGCGTTGAGGAAGCGCCTGCGCGCCGCGACCATTTCCTTGCTGTCGCCGGGGTCGCGCGAGCGCTTGTTCTGCACCGGCAGCAGGTTGACGTAGCCTTCGCGGGCGACGTCGAAGCCATGTCCCGCGGGGCAGCGCCAGGCTGCGCCGTCGCGCCGCAGCGGCGCGGCGTCCAGCGGACAAGTCAGGTTCTGGAACGGAAGAATCATGGACGCGAAGCGTGCAGCAGCCCGGGCGCAAAAACAAGCGCAGCACCCAATGTGCCAGGCATTCGTGGACACCGTACAATCGTGTGAAACCCACGCAGGATCCACCATGAACACCGTAGCGGCTTCTCCCGACATCCCCGACGCAGCCGAAAAGGCGGCGCGAGGCCAGGCATCCCGGACTGGCGCTCATGCCGATCGCAGCAGCCTCATCGACATGCGCCCGCTGATCGGAGATTCGCTGCAGCTCGACTGCGGAATGCCGCTGAAATCGCAGAAAACCTACGTCAAGCTCGTGGGTTACCTGAAGGACCGGTCGATCGTCGTCACCGCGCCGACCGTCGGCGGGCGCCGGCTGGAACTGATCGAAAATGACAACGTGCTCATCCGGGGCTTCTCCGGAACCAATGCCTACGCCTTCCGGGCATCCGTGATACGCGTGAGCCGGCTGCCTTTCGACTACGTCCATCTGTCTTTTCCGGACACCGTCTTCGGCCGGCCCGTGCGCCGATCCCAGCGCGTGAAGACCGAACTCGATGCCGATCTGCACCCAGGTTCCCCAGACCGGGCAGAACCGATCCGCGTGCGGATCGAGAACCTCAGCGCCCTCGGCGCACTGGTTTCGATGGCACACCCGCTCGATCCCGAACTGCCGGCACGCCTGAGCACGGCACTGATGGTGCACGGCAACCGTGTCGAGCTGGAAGCCGACAGCGTGATCGTCAGCCACCACGTGGAAACAAACGGCACCGGCATCCACAACTACGGCCTGAAGTTCACCGGTCTCGATCCGCATGATGCAATGTTGCTCAAGGCATACGTCTACCAGCAGATCGTGGACCACCCGGATTCGGTGTGCTGACGGGCTGCGCGCCGCAGGGACGCATTCTTTCGCCCGGAAAAACGGGAAGTTGACACCGTAAAAGCAAAAACCCGCTGAGTTTCAGCGGGTTATGTGCTTTTCTGGCGGAGACGGAGGGATTCGAACCCTCGATACCGTTTTTGACGGTATGCTCCCTTAGCAGGGGAGTGCCTTCGACCTCTCGGCCACGTCTCCATCAGGAAGGCGCGATCATAGCGAGTTCGCGCCTCCCGGTCAAACGCTATTCACCAGCTTTATCAAGCCGCCGTGTCGAGGCCGAAAGCCTTGTGCAGCGCACGCACGGCGAGCTCCAGATACTTGTCTTCGATCGCGACCGAAATCTTGATTTCCGAAGTCGAGATCATCTGGATGTTGATGCCTTCCTCGGCCAGCGTGCGGAACATCTGCGAGGCCACGCCCGGGTGCGAACGCATGCCGACACCGACGATGGAAACCTTGCACATGGCGTTGTCGGTTTCGATCGCACGGGCGCCGATGTGGGTCTTGACACCGTCGAGCACCTTGACCGCCTTGTCCAGGTCGCCGCGCGCCACCGTGAACGAGAAGTCGGTGGTGCCGTCGTGGCTGACGTTCTGGATGATCATGTCGACGTCGATGTTGGCCTCGGCGATCGGCCCCAGGATCTGGTAGGCGATGCCCGGCTTGTCGGGCGCGCCGACCACGATGAGCTTGGCCTCGTCGCGCGAGAAGGCGATGCCGGAGATGATGGGTTGTTCCATGTTCTTGTCTTCCTCAACGGTGATGAGCGTGCCCTCTCCTTCGCGATCTTCGAAACTGGAGAGGACGCGCAGCTTGACCTTGTACTTGCCGGCGAATTCGACCGAGCGGATCTGCAGGACCTTCGAGCCGAGGCTGGCCATTTCCAGCATTTCCTCGAAGGTGATGGTGTCGAGCTTGCGGGCTTCGGGGACGATGCGCGGATCGGTGGTGTAGACCCCGTCGACGTCGGTGTAGATCTGGCACTCGTCGGCCTTCAGCGCCGCGGCCAGCGCCACCGCGGTGGTATCCGAGCCGCCGCGGCCGAGCGTGGTGATGGCGCCGTGCTCATCCACCCCCTGGAAGCCGGCGACGACGACGGCCCGGCCCTCGTCCAGATCCTTGCGCACCGGCGCCTCGTCGATGTCCAGGATGCGCGCCTTGGTGTGCAGCGAATCGGTCAGGATCCTGACCTGGCCGCCGGTGTAACTCTTCGCCGGAACGCCGATGTCCTCCAGCGCCATGCACAGCAGGCCGATCGTGACCTGCTCGCCGGTGGATACGACCACGTCGAGTTCGCGCGGTGCGGGGTTCGATGCTACTTCCTTGGTGAGTGCGATCAGGCGATTGGTCTCGCCGCTCATCGCCGATACCACGACAACCACCTGATGCCCCTGCGAGCGGAACTTCGCCACCTTGCGGGCGACGTTCTTGATGCGCTCGGGGCTGCCTACCGAGGTGCCGCCGTACTTCTGAACTATCAGTGCCATCGTCGTATCCAAATACCTGTGGATAAAGCGGATGATTCTAGCGAAACGTGGAAAACTTTGCAGGACATCACACACCCGAACCGCCAAACACACCCCCTACGCACTTAATGATA
This sequence comes from Thauera butanivorans, assembly GCF_048398245.1. NCBI lineage: Bacteria > Pseudomonadati > Pseudomonadota > Betaproteobacteria > Rhodocyclales > Zoogloeaceae > Thauera > Thauera butanivorans. Next base: position 1,592,230 of record NZ_CP183038.1, on the reverse strand, counting down.
AAAACGTGAAATTTGTCGTTGTATTTGCACGGGATAGTGATCTATACTTTTCTCGCGGTATTACTTAAGTCATAAACCGGCCTACAATTGCGTCAGCGCTGTCATGGCGAATCCATGACAAGTGCACTCAACCAAGGAAACAGAAATGAAATCCAGTGACAACATCGACGTTCGTGAAATCCGTCGCAAGCTGGGCCTGAACCAGTCCCAGTTCTGGTCCAAGATCGGCGTCACCCAGAGCGGCGGCTCCCGTTACGAAAGCGGCCGCAACATTCCCCGCCCCGTTCAGGCGCTGCTGCGTCTGGTCCACGTCGAGCAGATCGACATCAACAAGGTCAAGAAGGACGACGTGGAAGTGGCCGAGTACCTGAAGGCCACCAACCCCGAGCTGTACAAGACCCTGAAGAAGGAAGCACGCGCAAAGAAGAAGGAGCGCTGAGCGCCGTGCGACGCAGCATCGAAGGCTGACGCGAACCGTCAGCCTTTTTTATGCGTGACGCCCGCCCGCGGCCATCCCTGCACCCAGGCAAGAAAAGCTCTGGCGCCCGGAAAAGCTGCCTCGACTCAATCACTTGCGGACATTGCCGCAGCAAGGGCCGCGCATTGCTGATGCTATAATCCGCGCCCCTTTGAATGAGGTCAGCCATGCGCATCACCCGCCGTCTCGAATTCGATGCCGGACACAGGATTCCCGACCATTCCAGCCAGTGCCGGCACCTCCACGGCCACCGCTACGCACTGGAAGTGACCCTTTCCGGCGAAGTCATCAAGGCCGACGGCCTGCCGGTCAACGGCATGGTGATGGATTTCGCCGACGTCAAGCGCATCGCCAACGACCTCGTCGTGTCGCGCTGGGATCATGCCTTCCTGGTCTATCGGGGCGACACCCAGGTCGTCACCATGCTCGACGCCATTCCCGGCCACAAGACCGTCGTGCTCGACCTCGTGCCGACAGCGGAGAACCTCGCCGCGGAAGCGTTCCGCATCCTCGATCCCGCCTACCGCGACACCTACGGCAACCATCTGCGGCTCGAACGCGTACGCCTGTACGAAACCCCCAACTGCTGGGCCGACGCCGTCCGCAGTTGAGCCCCCCACCCTTGCCGTTCAGCGCTTGAACGGCAGCGCGGTGATCACCATCGCCTTGCGGCGATGCGCCAGCCAGTTGTCCCGATAGGCCTGCGCCAGCTCGCAGTGGCCGCGCAGCACGATGACGTTTTCCGCGTTGCGGTTCTGCGCCGACCAGGTGAAATTGTACGAACCTGTAAGCACCGCGCAGCCGGGGCCGTCGGCATCGGCGATCAACACCTTGTTGTGCGCGGCGTTGTATTCGGTCTCGACCGCCACCGGCACCCCGCCCGCCAGCAGGATCGGCAGGGCATTGCCCTTGGGATTTCGGTTCATGTGGGCATCGGCCAGCACCTGCACCTTCACGCCGCGCCGATGGGCCGCCACCATCGCGTTGGCGATCCGCTTGCTGGTGAAGGCGTAGGCCTGCACGTGCAGGCTCCGGCGCGCACGCGCGATGACGCCGACCAGCAGCGATTCGGCATCATCGCGCGGCGTGAAGGCGAGCTCGATCTCCCCCTTGGCGGCAAAGCGCTGCGACGCCGATGCCGCCGGCGGCAGTACCGCCGCCAAAGCCAGCGCCATAGCCGGCAGCACCCACAGCAACCGGGCCGGCAGGCCCTGCCTGCCGGCTTCAGGCATCCGCCACCCGCTCCATCACCGCGGCGAAGAAGCCGTCGGTATCGTGCACATGCGGCAACAGGCGCAGGCGCTCGCCGGTTTCCAGTTTCACGCCCTGCTTGTCCAGCACCTCCTGCGCCACCACCGGGCGGAACTGCAGATGCGCCGCCAGGAAGGCATCGACCACCGCATCGTTCTCCTCGGCCAGCAGGCTGCAGGTGGCATAGACCAGGCGCCCGCCCGGACGCACCAGGCGCGCCGCCGCGGCCAGGATCGCGCCCTGCTTGGCCACCATCTCGTCAACCGCGGCCGGCGACTGGCGCCACTTCAGGTCGGGGTTGCGGCGCAGCGTACCCAGGCCGGTGCAGGGCGCGTCGACCAGCACGCGGTCGGCCTTGCCGGCCATGCGCTTGAGCTTGGCGTCGTTCTCGTGCGCGATCAGCATCGGATGCACGTTCGACAGGCCGGCGCGCGCCATGCGTGGCTTGAGCTTGGCGAGGCGTTTTTCCGCCACGTCGAAGGCATACAGCCGCCCCGTCGAACGCATCATCGCGCCGAGCTGCAGCGTCTTGCCGCCCGCGCCGGCGCAGAAATCGACCACCAGTTCGCCGCGCCGGGGCTGCACCAGCAGGCCGAGCAACTGGCTGCCCTCGTCCTGCACCTCGAAGCTGCCGTCCAGGAACAGCGGATGCTTCTGCAGCGCCGGCTTGCCCGACAAGCGCACCGCCTGCGGCGACAGGCTGCCCGGCTCGGCGGTGATGCCGTCCTCACGCAGGCGCGCGAGCAGGCTGTCGCGGTCGGTCTTCAGCAGGTTGGCGCGCAGGTCGAGCGGCGCCGGCCGGTTCAGGCCCTGCGCCAGCGCCAGCACGCCGGCCTCGTCGAAGCTGCGCAGCAGGCGCTCGGCCAGCCAGTCGGGCAGATCGGCGCGCTCGGCCAGGCTGGCTTCGCCCAGTTCCGCCGCCTTCACCGCCGCCACCCAGTCGCGCTCGGTGGCCGAGGCGAGACCTTCGAAATTTCGCATCGGCCAGCCTTCGCCGCGGGCGAACCAGGCCAGCAGCAGCTCGCGCGGCGTCGCCTTGTCGCCTGCCAGCCGGCGCAGCCAGCGCAGCCGGCGCAGCACGCCATAGACCGTCTCGGCGATGAAGCCGCGGTCGCGGTGACCAAGCTCGCGGTTGTCGCGGAAATGGCGCGACAGCACCGCGTCGGCCGGAAACTCGAACGCCAGCACGGCACCGAGAACCTGCGTGGTCTGGATGAACAGCGCGCGCGAAACGGCACCTTCGGCTGCTGCCGGGGCACTTTTCACCGCAGCCTTTTTGGCTGCACCGCCGGATACGCCGCGGGCCTTGTTCCTGCTCTTGTCGTTGCTCTTGTTCATGTCAGTTCTTCTTGGTGTTTGCAGGCGTGCCGACTTCGATCGCCGCGGCACGCTGGTCCAGCACGCCGCCATCGTCGTCGGTGATGCGGATGCGGACCGGCAGCAGCTCATGCTGGACGGACAGCCAGATGTCGATGTCGAGCTCGCCGCCTTCGGCCGTCGCCCGCATCTTCAGGGTTTCCAGTTCGCCGGCCGGCAGTTTCAGCTTCTCCGGCCCCATCGGTTCCAGCTTCGCCTGCTTGATGCTCTTGCCGGTGATGACGTTCAGGGCGACCGGCTTGTCCGCCCGCGCATGGCGTCGCGCCTGGTGCCACAGGCTGAGCAGATCCTGGTCGCCTGGCTCGATCGTGCCGTGGCGCCGCTCCTTGCCGTCGCGCCGCAGGCTGACGCGGGCCGCCGGCCAGTCGAAGTGCGCGCTGTCGCGCTTGCGTCCGCGCTGGTCGACGACGAAGGACTCGGGGCGCATGCCTTCCGGTCCGACCTCGCCCTCGCTGCGCTGCTCGTACTGCAGGCCGAACAGGCCTGCCAGGCCGCTTGCGGCAAGATTCAGGCGCAATTCGTAACGATCCTGTTCGATCTTCCATTCATGCCGCGCCTCGCCGACCTTGAAGCCCTGCGACCCGTAATGCACGTCGAAACGGATGCTGCCGGCCGAAGCCGGCACGGCGGCCACAGCCCATTCGAAAGGCAGGAACGCCCCGCCCAGCAGCACCGGCAAGGCTCGCAGCACATCACGCCGTTTCATGTTCATCGTTCGGCTCCCACATCTTCGATGGCGGGCACGACATACCCGCTTTCGGCTTCGATCCCGGCGTCGCGCAAGAACACGTGCCCCGCCTCATCCACGCTCAGCCGGCCCTCGACGAACCAGCGCACCGCCTGCGGATAGATCCGGTGCTCCTGTACCAGCACGCGCGCCGACAGGCTGGCTTCGTCGTCGCCGGGCAGCACCGGCACCACCGCCTGGACGATGATCGGGCCACAGTCCAGCGTGGGCGTGACGAAATGCACCGTCGCGCCATGCACGCGCACGCCGGCCTCGAGCGCGCGCCGGTGCGTGTGCAATCCCGGAAAGGACGGCAGCAGCGAAGGATGGATGTTGATCAGCCGGCCTTCGTAGCGGCTCACGAAATCGTCGGTCAGCACGCGCATGAAACCGGCCAGCACGATCAGGTCGGGCGCGTGGCGATCGATGCACTCGGCCAGCGCGCCGTCGAACGCGGTGCGATCCGGGTAGGCCTTGTGATCCACCACGGCGGTGGCGATGCCGTGTTCGGCCGCGAAAACCAGGCCACCGGCGTCCGGGCGGTTGCTGACGACGGCAGCGATGTGCGCACCGGGAATGGCGGCCTCGACGATGGCCTGCATGTTGCTGCCGCGGCCGGAAACGAGAATGACGATGGACTTCATTTTGAAAACGATGGGTTGGCGGGGCCGGATCGAGTCGCCTGGGCAGCGCCTCAATACACCGGCAGGAAGACCGCCGTGGTCAGGTTCTGGACCACGCGCGTCACCGTGCGTTCGGTCTCTTCCTCGATCACGTCGGACAAGGCGTCAAGCAGGCCGATGATGCGGCCGAACTCGCGCTCGAAGCTGAGGTTGGGCAACTCGCCCGACTCGCCCAGCGCGTTCGTCAGCAGCAGCAGCTCGCCGTTGCCGTCGCGCGCGGTCGACAGCTTCCACACCGCGATCTCGACGTTGCGGGCTGCATTGTAGAGGTGCTGCGGCTCCAGATCATCCAGCAGGTAGAAACCTTCGCGGTCGCCGAAAGCCGACTGCACCATGCTGGCCAGTCCCACCACCAGGGCCTGCACCCGGTCGCCGCGGTATTCGGGATGCAGCGCGACGTGCAGCGCATCCAGGTCGCGCCGGTTGCCGAGCGAGGCGAAGCGCCAGCGGTGGCGCTCGTCGAAGATGCGCGAGATGGCCGCCTCGGCGCTCGGCGCGTCGGATTTGCGCCATTCGCGCGGATTGCGCTTGTACAGCTTGTCGGTGAGGCGACGCAGGCTGGCAAAGATGTGCTGCTGGTGCGTCTCGGCCACGCGGTTGAGATCGGTCTTGAACAGTTGGCCCGGATAGAAGCCGCGCTCCCTCGCCGCGCCGGGCGCGGTACCCGGCGTAGAGCAGCCCGCCAGCGCCAGTCCGAGCACCGCGGCCAGCGCCATGCGCCGGCGCAATGCCTGGCGGGCGGCCTTCGGGGCTGGCGGGGGCTTGCTCATGCGCGTCATGTCCAGGGGATCTCGGCCCGGCATCATACCGGAAGCACGGCCCGCCACCGCCCGCAGCGGCGACGGGCCACGCCGTATAATTCCGCCCTTCCCCATCCAACCGGGCCCGGCCATGTCCGTCATCCACCGCCTGTCCGACCTGCTGGTCAACCAGATCGCCGCCGGCGAGGTCGTCGAACGGCCGGCCTCGGTCCTCAAGGAAGTGCTGGAAAACGCCGTCGATGCCGGCGCGCACGCGATCGAAGTGCAACTGGAACAGGGCGGCGTGCGCCGCATCCGCGTTGCCGACGACGGCTGCGGCATCGACCGCGACGACCTCGCGCTGGCGCTCGAACGCCATGCCACCAGCAAGATCGCCACCCTCGACGATCTCGAGCAGGTCGGCACCATGGGCTTTCGCGGCGAGGCGCTGGCCGCCATCGCCGCAGTGGCGCGCACCTCGATCACCAGCCGCGCCACCGGCGCCAGCCACGCCTGGCGCATCGACGGCGGCGACCGCAGCCTGGCGCCCGCCGCGCTCAACCAGGGCACCGTGGTGGACGTCGCCGACCTGTATTACAACACCCCGGCGCGGCGCAAGTTCCTGAAGACCGAAGGCACCGAGTACGCCCACTGCGACGACATGTTCCGCCGCGTCGCGCTGGCGCGGCCGGACGTCGGCATGCAGTTGTCGCACAACGGCCGCGTCGTCCATCGCCTGCCGCCGGGCACGCCGGCGGCGCGCATCGGCGCGCTGATGGGCGACGACTTCCTGCAGCACGCGCGCGAAGTGTCGGCCGAAGGCGGCCTGCTGCGCCTGACCGGTTTCGCCTCGCTGCCGGCCTACTCGCGCGCCAGCCGCGACGCGCAGTTCTTCTTCGTCAATGGCCGCTTCGTCCGCGACAAGCTGCTGACGCACGCGGTGCGCGAGGCCTACACCGACATCCTGCACGGCAGCCGCCATCCGGCCTACGTGCTGTTCCTGGAACTGGACCCGGCCGGCGTGGACGTCAACGTGCATCCGGCCAAGATCGAAGTGCGCTTCCGTGAATCGCGCGCGGTGCACCAGTTCGTCTATCACGCGCTCAAGCGCGTGCTGGCCGAATCCGGTGCGGGGCGGGTCGATACGCAGGCGGCCGCGCCATCCGCGCCGGGCACGGGCTTCGGCGGCGCCGCCAACACCTTGCGCTATGCTTCGGCGGAGCGCCCGGCGGACGCTGCCTCAACCGGCCACAGCGCCGGCCACGACAGTACCCGTCCCTGGTCTTCGTCCGCTCCTCCAGCCATGCCCAGGCAGGGGCAACTGGCGATGGATTCGGCCAGCCGCGCCTATCTCGACTTCGCCGCCAGCGCCCGTGCCCCCACCACCGGCACGGCTTCTGCCGGCATGCCGCCGCCACCGGCTTCGCAATCCCTGCCGGACGACAGCGACGGCGCGCCGCCGCTCGGCTTCGCCCTGGCCCAGTTGCACGGCGTCTACATCCTGGCGCAGAACCGCGCCGGCCTGGTGCTGGTGGACATGCACGCCGCGCACGAACGCATCCTCTACGAAAAGCTCAAGACCGTGCTCGACGGCCGCCCTTCGGTGCAGCGCCTGCTGATTCCCGCGGTGTTCTCGGTCGGCGCCAAGGACATGGCCGCCGCCGAGGAATGCAGCGAAGTCCTCGCTGCGATGGGCTTCGACGTCGGCGCCGCCGGTCCGCAGGAACTGGCGGTGCGCAGCGTGCCGGCCCTGCTCGCCAATGCGCCGGTGGCGGAGCTGATGCGCAACCTGCTCGAAGAGCTGCGCGAATTCCCCGCTTCCGACGTCGTCACCGCGCGCCGCAACGAGTTGCTCGCCACCATGGCCTGCCACGGCGCGGTGCGCGCCAACCGCCAACTGAGCATTCCCGAGATGAACGCGCTGCTGCGCGACATGGAAGCCACCGAACGCGCCGACCAGTGCAACCATGGCCGGCCCACCTGGACACAGCTGACGATGGGCGACCTCGACCGTTTCTTCATGCGCGGCCAATGAGGCGGGCTTTTTATCCCCCGCGCCCGCACTTTTCCCCAGCCGCCGTGAACAGGCGTCTGGACAAGCTGTGGATAAGTGCCGCAACTGCCTGATGGCACGGCCTTCGGCGACACTGCCCAAAAATGAGGCGACCTGAATCGACGGATTTCGCCTGCGGCCCCGTCCACACGGCCCGGCCATCCCGTCCACCCCGATGGGCAAGACGATAGTCATTCAGCCAGGATGAAGCCGGTTCAGTCCGTCCCGCCATCGCGAACACGCAGGAACACCGGAAAGCGCGGTACACCCTGCGCAGTCAGCTCACGATAGCGGTAAGTCACCACGCTGCCGATCGCCGGCGGATCGCGCCGCTCGGCATCGCTGAACCCTGTGCCGAGACGAAAACGTCGTCCATCGGCCGATTCCACTTCCAGCGCGCCCAGCACGCCGTTGTGCCTGCCCTTGCCCGGCAGGTATCCGACGACCCGGGCTTCGGCATCGAGGAAGGGCGTCAGCTTCAGGATCGCATCGCCGCGGCCCGGCTGCCGCCAGGCGTCGGCACGATGCAGCATCAGGCCCTCGCCTCCCGCGGCGACGACGCGGGCGAGCGTGGCTGCCAGCGCTGCGCGGCTTTCCACGCGGAACTGCGGCACGGCCTGCAGGTGCGCAATGCCGGCCGTCTCGACCAGCGCCTGCAGCGCCCGCAGGCGTTCGTCGAACGGCCCCGGCCGGCCCGGCAGATCGAACACCATGTAACGCACCCGGCGCCAACCCTGTTCGGCCGCCGCCTCGCGACGTACCAGCCCCGACAGCTGCTCGAAGCGCCCCCGGCCGAGCCACAGCTCGCCGTCGAGCGGCACCGCCGGCAGGCCGGCGACGAACCACGCCGGCGCAGCAATCGGCCGCCCGCTGCGAAAGTACAGTTGTTGTCCATCCCAATAAGCCCTGACGCCATCCAGCTTCTCGCTCACCCAATAGGCCGACGGATCGAGTCCGTCATGCCAGCGGCCGGCCAGCATCAGCGCCGGCACGGCGGCAGGCGATCGCCCCGGCAACAGGCAGGCCGGCAGCAGGCAGAGCGCACGCAGCAAACGCCGCCTGCAGCGGAACGGATCTTCGCGCGGCATGGGATAAAGGGTCCATGTAAATACCACAATCATAATACGAACAGCATCATCAATGACCGAGGGCGCAGACTCCCTTGCCATCGCTTTGCCCAAGGCCTGCCAAGCAGCGGATAATCCGCCCCAGCCGGATGCCGGCCAACTGCCTCGATCAGTTGCCTCGTCCGGGTGCTTGATTCCTTCCTCGCCCTTCTCATGCCGTGACCGACACGCCGCCCCCCACGCTCCCGCCCGCCCTGCTGCTGCTCGGCCCCACCGCCAGCGGCAAGACCGCCTGTGCGCTCGCCATCGCCCGCCGCCTGCCGGTCGAGATCATCAGCGTCGACTCCGCGCTGGTGTACCGCGACATGGACATCGGCACGGCCAAGCCCAGCGCCGAGGAGCGTGCGGCCTGTCCCCACCACCTGATCGACATCGTGTCGCCGGAAGAAAGCTATTCGGCTGCACGCTTCCGCGCCGACGCCATCCGCCTGATGCGCGAGATCAACGCGCGCGGCCGCATCCCGCTGCTGGCCGGCGGCACCATGCTGTACTTCAAGGCGCTGCGCGACGGGCTGTCCGACCTGCCGGCGGCGAATGCCGGACTGCGCCGCGCCATCGACGAAACCGCCGCCGCGCATGGCTGGCCGGCGCTGCACGCCGAACTCGCCCGCCTCGACCCTGCCGCCGCCGCGCGGCTGGAGCCCAGCGATGCCCAGCGCATCCAGCGCGCACTCGAAATCGTCCGCCTCACCGGCCGGCCGCTGGCCGAAAGCTATGCCCGCAAGGAAGACGAGGCCCTGCCCTGCCGCCTGCTGGCGATGGCGCTCGCGCCCTCGGACCGCGGCGTGCTGCACGCGCGCATCGCCGAACGCTTCGACACCATGCTGCACAGCGGCTTCGTCGACGAAGTCCGCCGGTTGCGCAGGACCTACCGGCTGAACCCGGAGATGCCCTCGATGCGCTGCGTCGGCTACCGCCAGGCCTGGGAATACCTCGACGGCGACATCGGCTACGACGAGCTGCGCTTCAAGGGCATCGCCGCCACCCGCCAGCTCGCCAAGCGCCAGCTCACCTGGCAGCGCCAGTTCCGCGAGACCTGGCCCGGCCTGGTCGAACTCGACTGCCTGCGCCCGGATCTCGCCGACGCCGTCCTCTACACCGCGCTGCAACTGATCGCCGCCTGAACGCCTCTTTCACACACGGAAAACCCTCATGGACCAGCAGATCATCGACGACATCAACCAGTGGCTCGACGAAGTCGTCATCGGCCTCGACCTCTGTCCCTTCGCCGCCCGGCCGCGGCGCGAGAAACGCGTGCGCATCGCCATCAGCCACGCCACCGACGAAGAAAGCCTGCTCAACGACCTGCAGGCCGAACTCGAGCGCCTGTCCGATACCCCGGTGGAAGAGCTGGAAACCACCCTTCTGGCGATTCCGGACATGCTCGAGGATTTCGGCGACTACAACGACTTCCTCGACGCGGTCGACCTGTGGGTGGAGCAGTTCGGCTGGGAAGGCGAACTGCAGGTGGCGAGCTTCCACCCGCAGTACCAGTTCGCCGACACCGAGCCCGATGACACCAGCAACCTGACCAACCGCTCGCCCTGGCCGCTGCTGCACATCATCCGCGAGGAAAGCCTGGAGAAGGCGATCGAACACCATCCCGACGTCGACGGCATCCCGGCACGCAACATCGCGCGCATGGAAGCGCTGAGCGACGAGGAAAAGCAGCGGCTGTTCCCCTATCTGTTTGGCTGAGTGCCCGAACCGGGAGGCCCGCCCGGCCGCAGTGCTTGGCTGGCCGTCTAGCGAGGAGTAGAGTTGAGGTCAACGGATCCGGTTTACTTTCCCCTCTATCACCGGAGTGAGCCTATGTTTCCTGAATACCGCGACCTGATCACCCAACTCAAGACCACCGACCGCCACTTCCTGAACCTGTTCGACAAGCACAACACGCTCGATCAGCAGATCAAGAACATCGAATCGCACATCGAGCACGCAACGCACGAAGAGGTGGAAGTCCTGAAGAAGCAGAAGCTGCTGCTGAAGGACCAGATGTACGCGATCCTGCAGAAGGCCGAATCCACGGCCTGACGGGCAAGTAGTACAACCGATGCACTCCCTGTGCGCAGCCGCGCCAGGGAGTTTTCTTTTGGCGGTGGTGTCCGTCAAGTTTCTGATCGCTCGACATCCCGGACTGTGAACAACAACAAAGATCAAGCCCGTACCTCGGCCGCCTCCGTACCATGCTCCACCGCCCCGCGCTGCTTGCGCGCCAGCAGTGAATACACCGTCGGCACCACGAACAGCGTGAAGAAGGTACCGAGCAACAGGCCGCCGACGATGACCCAGCCGATCTGCTGGCGGCTCTCGGCGCCGGCACCGGTCGCCAGCGCGAGCGGCACCGAGCCCAGCACCATCGCGCCGGTGGTCATCAGGATCGGCCGCAGGCGCAGCACCGCGGCGTCGATCACCGCCTCCATCAGCTCGCGGCCCTGCCCGCGCAGCTGGTTGGCGAACTCCACGATCAGGATGCCGTGCTTGGTGATCAGGCCCACCAGCGTCACCAGCCCGATCTGGCTATAGACGTTGAGCGTGCCGCCGGTCAGCCACAGCGCGCCGAGCGCGCCGGTCATCGACAGCGGCACGGTCAGCATGATGATGAAGGGGTCGCGGAAGCTCTCGAACTGCGCCGCCAGCACCAGGTAGATGAAGGCCAGCGCCAGCATGAACACCAGCACCAGGCTGGCCGAGCTGGTCTTGAACTCGCGCGACTGGCCGTCGTAGTCGGTGGCATAACCCGGCGGCAGCAGGCGCGCGGCGGTCTGCTCCATCCATTGCAAGGCCTCGCCCAGTGCGTAGTCGGGCGCGAGGCTGGCCGAGATCGTCACCGAGCGGCGCTGGCCGAAGTGGTTCAGTTCGCGCGGCGCCACCGCCTCGCTGACTTTCACCACGTTGGCCAGCGGCACCATGTCGCCATTGCGGGCGCGCACGAAGATGTCGCTGATGTCGTGGGGATCGGCGCGGCTGGCGGCGCCGACCTGCACGATCACGTCATACTGTTCCGCATCCTTCTTGTAGCGCGTCACCTGGCGGCCGCCGAGCATGGTTTCCAGCGTGCGGCCGATGACGTCGACCGGGACGCCCAGGTCAGCGGCACGATCGCGGTCGACCTCGACCGACAACTCCGGCAGCGTCAGCTTGAGGTCGGTGTCGGGCGAGATGAGGCCCGGGTTGCCGCGCATCTCGTCCAGGATCGCCTCGGCATGGCGGGCGAGTTCGTCATAGGATTCTGACGTCGACACCACGAAGCTGAGCGGCCGCGAACGCGGGCTCTGGCCGAAGGAAGCCGGCATCACCGGGAAGGCATTCACGCCCGGAATCGCCTTCAGCCTGGGCCCCAGCTCTTCGGCGATCTGCGCCGCGCCGCGTTCGCGCTCGCTCCAGTCGGTGAAGCCGACGAAGGAAATGCCCTGCGACACCGTGGGGTTGCCGGTGATGACCAGATAGCGGTCGACTTCCGGCAGACTGGCATAGATGCGCTCGATCTCCAGCGCATAGCGCGACATGTAGTCGATGGTCGAACCTTCCGGGCCGTTGAACATGCCGACCACCCGGCCGCGGTCTTCCAGCGGTGCCAGTTCGTTCTTCAGTTGCCCCAGCAGCAGCACCGAGGTCCCCGCCACCAGCGCGAACGCCAGCATCACCAGCCAGCGCACTTTCAGCGACGCCGCCAGCAGGCTGCGATAGCCCTCGGTGAGCCAGTTCAGGAAGCCTTCGACGGCGTTGTAGATCGGGCCGTGGCTGCGCTCGTGGCGCAGCAGCCTGGAGCACATCATCGGCGACAGCGTCAGCGCGACGAAGCCGGACACGATCACCGCACCGGCCAGCGTCAGCGCGAACTCGGTGAACAGCTTGCCGGTGCGCCCGGTCATGAAAGCCACCGGCGCATACACCGCCGCCAGCGTGATCGTCATCGCCACCACCGCGAAGCCGATCTCCTTCGCGCCCTTGAAGGCGGCAGCCACCGGCTCCATGCCTTCTTCGATGTGGCGGTAGATGTTCTCCAGCACCACGATGGCGTCGTCCACCACCAGGCCGATCGCCAGCACCAGCGCGAGCAGCGTCAGCGTGTTGATCGAAAAGCCCAGCGCGAACATCAGCGTGAACACGCCCACCAGCGACACCGGAATCGTCACCAGGGGCACCAGCATCGCACGCCAGTTGCGCAGGAAGAACAGGCACACCGCCGCCACCAGCAGCACGGCTTCCCAGATCGTCGAGAACACCGCGTCGATCGAACGCTCGATGAACACCGTGGTGTCGTTGGCGATCGTCATCGACATGCCTTCGGGCAGCTCGTGCTCCAGCCGCGGCAGCATCTCTTCCAGCCCGCGCTTGAGATCGAGCGGGTTGGCGGTGGCCTGCTTGATCAGCCCGAGCGAGATCGACGGCCGGCCCATGAAGCGCACCGACGAACGTTCGTTCTCCGGCGCCACTTCGACGCGGCCGATGTCGCGGATGCGTACCGGGTAGTCGGCCGCATTGGCCGGCTGGCGCACCACCACCGCCTCGAACTCGTCGATCTGCGCCAAGTCGGTGCGTGCCACCACGGTGAACTCGCGCTGGCTGCTTTCGATGCGCCCGGCGGGCAGTTCCACGTTCTGGCCGCGGATGGCGTTCTCCACCTCCTGTACGGTCAGGCCGAAAGCCGCCAGGCGCTCGCGGTCCAGCCAGATCCGCATCGAATAGCGCCGCTCGCCGAACATGCGCGCATCCGCCGCGCCCGGCAGGGTCTGCAGGCGGGGTTTGACGACGCGGTTGGCGAAGTCGCTCATTTCCAGCGGAGAATGGCGGTCGGACGAAAACGCCACCCAGATGATCGGATTGGCGTCGGCCTCGACCTTGGCGATCACCGGCTCGTCGACGTCGTCGGGCAGGCGGCGGCGCACGCGCGACACGCGGTCGCGCACGTCGGCAGCGGCGCTGTCGGCATTGCGTTCGATGCGAAAGCGCACGGTGATCTGGCTGCGCTCCTGGCGGCTGATCGACGACAGCACATCCACGCCCTCGATGCCGGCCAGCGAATCTTCCAGCGGCTTCGTCACCTGGGATTCGACGATCGCCGCGCTCGCGCCGCGATAGGTGGTATCGACCGTCACCACCGGCTCGTCGATGTTCGGATACTCGCGCACCGTCAGCCGCGAGTACGACATCAGCCCCACAAGCAGCACCAGCAGCGACAGCACGGTGGCGAACACCGGGCGCTTGATGCAGATATCGGAAATGACCATCGCTGCGGCTCCCGTCGCTCAGGCCGCGCCGGCCACGGCAGCCTGCAGCACGCTCACCGGCGCACCGTCGCGCAGCTTGAGCTGGCCGGCGGTGACCACCTCCGCCCCCGCATCCAGCCCGTCGACGATCTCCACCATCGTCTCGCGCCGCATGCCGGTGCGCACATCCACCCGCTGTGCCTTGCCGTCCAGCACCCGGTAGACGAACTGCACGTTGCCCGGCGCCGGTACCAGTGCCGTTTCCGGCACCACCAGCACCTCGGGCCGTTCGGCCAGGATCAGCCGCACACGCACGAACACACCGGGACGCAAGCGGCCTTCGGGGTTGGCCAGGCTGGCACGCAGGCGCACCGCGCGGCCCTGGGCATCGACCAGCGGGTCGATCGCATCCACCCGTGCGGCGAAGCTGGCGCCGGGCAGTACGTCGCTGAGCAGCTCCAGCGTCTGGCCGGGCTTCACACGGTCGAGATAAAGCTCGGGCAGGCGGAAATCCACCTTCAGCCGGGCGATGTCTTCCAGGTTGATCAGCGCGTCGCCGTCCTTGACGTAATCGCCCGGACTGACGCTGCGGATGCCGACCACGCCGTCGAAAGGCGCGCGGAGCTGCATGCGCGCCAGCCGCGCCCGCGCCAGCGCGACACCGGCACGCGCCACTTCGAGTTCGGCGCGGGCATTGTCGCGGCTGCTCTGGCTGACGAACTTGCGTGCGAACAGGTCTTCGCTACGGCGGAAATTGGCTTCGGCCAGCGTCAGGTTGGCCTGCGCCTGTTGCAGTTCGGCACGCTGCACCGCCGCATCCAATTCGACCAGCACGTCGCCGCGCCTGACCGCCTCGCCGTCGCGGAAGGCGATGCGCGAAATGCGCCCCGCCACTTCCGGCCGCAGCACCACCGATTCATTGGACACCAGCGAGCCGACGGCGGTGACGTCGTCGGCCATCGCGCGTCTTTCCACTCTCGCCACCTCGACCACCACCGGCGCCTCCACCGCCGCCTGAGTGTCCGCCGGCGTGCTGCGAGGCTGGTTGGCATACCATGCGTAAGCCGCCAGGCCGGCAAGGCCGATGGCGCACAGGGCGACGATGACGGGGCGGCGAGACGACATGGCAATCCGGCGGAAAACGAGACTGAGGATGAAACAGAGCGCCGCGATTGTCCCACAGGCAGATGCCGCGCTGCTCAAAGCAGACAGCGCGGACTCCACCCGAGTTCATCCGCCCGTGACCTCCGCCACACCGGCCAGCGCGGACGGCATTCGGCTTGGGCAGGCTCAGCGCCGCTGTTCGCCCAGCCGCGTCAGCGCTTCGTCGCGCAGATGCGTCAGCAGCGCGCTGCCGTCCGGCGCCACACGGAACTCTCCCCAGCGCGCCGCTTCGTAGGTTTCGGCCGTGCCTTCCTGGAAGAAGAAGGCGTTCGGCCCGACCGTGGGGCCGCCGTCGCGCCAGTGGATGCGCATCGCCACCGTGTCGCCAGCCGGCAGCGCATCCGCAACGCCCGCCAGCCGGGCGCGACCGTCGGCATCCAGCGCCAGCAAGGCGTAGGTCGCAGGCGGAGCGTCGCGCGCCTCCTTCCCGTCCCGCTGGCCCGCCAGGCCGCGATCGATGGCGAAGCGCAGCGCCATGTAGTCGCCCTGCATCAGCGAGCGCGGATCGACCGGCGCCAGCTCCAGCAGCACGACGCGGCCCTGCGCCAGCGTGCGTTCGCGATCGAGGATCGCCTTCAGCGACACGCCCAGCACCAGCGCCATCGAAGCAACGACGGCAATGCGCAACCAGCTCCGGCGGCTCACGTCCGCACTCCCGCGCCGATGCGCAGCACCCAGGCGCGCAAGGCCAGCAAGACCGCGCCGCCCAGCACCAGCAGGCCGGACTTGTGCAACAGGCTCACGTCGAGCAGATAGTAGAACTCGCCCACGTACAGCACCGCCGCCAGCAGCGCAAAACCCGCCAGCGTACGCTGGCTGGCCTGGAAGGCGGCAATGAATACGCCGACGGCCACGATCAGGCCCGGCGCGGCGTGGAACACCAGCGCCCACAGCAGCGCGACGCCGCACGCCGCCAGGCGTGACGCAGGAGGAGCCGTCCGTAACAGATGCGCAAGCAGGACGATCAAGACCAGCGCAGCACCAGCGGCAAGCCAGATCATCGGGCTGCGGTGATCCACCCCCTCGAACAGGAACGCTGTCCGGGCCCGCATCAGCATCGGCGGCAGCACCAGCGCAGCCAGGCCAAAAGCCAGCATCAGCGCCCCGGCCACGCCGCCCCATGGCTGCGCCGCCCAGCGCTCGCGGGTGATGCAGGCCAGCACCGCCACCGCCATCAGGACAATACCGAAGGCCTCGCCAGCGAACCCGGAACCGATCAGCACGCCAAGCGCCACACTCAGCAGCAATCCACACACCACCCGGTGCAGCCGGCTTGCCCGCGGCAACGACATCGCGCCGCTCACCAGCACGCCCACGCCCGCCATCTGGCGCCAGGCATCGGGCTCGAACCATTCGGCCGCCGTCCACATCAGCAAACCCTGGCCCGTCAGCGACAGGGCCAAGCCCATCTGGTCGGTGAACAGGCCGCCGCGCCGGAACGACGCGATCGCAGCAATGCACAACACGACGCCCACCACGCCGCCCCCTGCCGTACCAAGGCCGGCCGCAGGCAGCACCAGCGCCGACACGATCAGCAGCGAGGCGAACCACGCCGCCAGCGCCTGCAGCAGCATCAGCCACCATGGCCCGGGCCGCCGCGCCAGCAGCGCCTGCCGTTCCGCTTCATCGACGATGCCGCGCTCGCGCAGCAGATCGGCGAGGCTGCCGCTGCCCGGCGGTTCGCACGCACTCATGATCCGCTCCTGCGACCGCCCGCTTCACCGCTCTCACGATGAAGCCGCATCAGCCCCCAGCCTGCGGCACTGGAAGCGAGGATCACGAACAGCCCCAGGACGTTCAAGGCCAGAAAATCGAAGCTATCGAGCACGCGCAGCAGCCCTGCGGTCAGCACCGCGATCGCCGCATAGACCAGCAAGGCGAGGATCGCAACATCCCGCCGCCACGGTCCATACACTGCGCTGCCCGCAAGCACCGCCAGCACGAACACCATCAGCCCCGGCCGGAAATCGGCCTCGAACCAGCCCGACACCGCCGCCACGCACAAGGGTGCCACCACCCCCAGCGCCGCCAGCCGCGCCATCCAGCGCTGCGCATCGACCAGCAGCCAGCGCCCCAGGCACTCGAAGGCCAGCAACACCACCAAGTTCAATCCCGCCACCAGCAACAGCGAATACAGGCCGAACAAACCGTCGAGGTAGCCCCAGAGGCCCATCGCCCCAGCCTGCGAGAGGGCGCGCAGCAAGGCCATGTTCGCCACCGCCAGCCACAGCGTCCAGCTGGCCGCCGAACGCGACAGCAGCACGAAAGGCAGCATCAGCGCCGCCCAGGCCGCGAACAGCTCCCACACGTCCGCGCCGGTCTGGTAAGTCTGGCCGATCAACGCCAGCAGCGCGCCGGTGGCAATGCAGGCGCCGAACAGCGCCGCGCGGAATGCGATCCCGCGCGGCGTCGCCCACAAGGCCGTGACTCCGCAAGCAAGCAAGGCCGCAGCCGCCAGGCCGAACTTGGCGAAGCGATGCAGTGCATCCCAGTTCCAGGCGAAGAAGAACACCACGCCGGCGCCCAACAGCAAGGCGCCGCCGAAAGCCAGCAAACGGTCGAGCATCCGCCGCCACTCGTCGGGCGCAGGCTGCAAGGGTCCGCAAGCCGCCGCCCGCGCAAGCTGTGCCGGCGTCAGCCCACCCGCCTCGGCAAGGCGGAATATCCGCGCGCGTTGTACGAAAGACCAGTTCATGAAAAAGAAAAGCCCGACTCAAACCCCCAGCCATTCCAGCAAGGCACGCAGGCGCTCTTCACCGTCTGCAGTGAAGCCGTCGATCCCGAGCTGGCGCAGGAAAGCCCTGCCCTGTTCGTCCGCAGACAACCCGAGCAGCGTCAAACGCGCCAGGTCCAGCGCCTCGGCCGATACCCGGGGGCCGGCGACGACGGGCATGTAGGGTTGACCGACAGATTCGTGCAACACGCGGTGCCCCTTTTCCCGCCATTGGCGGATCGCCCCGGAGTAGGACGCCATGCCGCCGACATCGACGATGCCGTTTTCCAGACCGAACGGGATCGCGCCCTGTTCTCGCACGTAGAAAACCTTCTCCCTCGCCAGGTCGATGCCCTTGTCGCGCAACTCGGCA
Organism: Thauera butanivorans; assembly: GCF_048398245.1. Taxonomy (NCBI): domain Bacteria; kingdom Pseudomonadati; phylum Pseudomonadota; class Betaproteobacteria; order Rhodocyclales; family Zoogloeaceae; genus Thauera; species Thauera butanivorans. The sequence continues at coordinate 1,574,331 of NZ_CP183038.1, read as the reverse complement.
CGGCAGAAGCGCGTCATGTAGGCGACTTCCTCCGGCAGCACGAAGGTCTTGCCGCGCAGTTGCGCGAGCGTCCGGATCGGCGAACCGGTTGGCACGGCCAGCATGCAATGGCCCTCGGGCTCGGCATTGGCGACGTACTGGTAGCCGTAGTCGCGCAGGCCGCGCGCCGGATAGTCGGACGGACGGGCAACGACGAAATCGAAACGGCCGTCCTTCATGCCTTTTTCCAGCTCGGCGAATTCGCGCACGAAAACGACTTCGACCTTGCTGCCGAGCGCAGCCGACAGGCGCTCCGCCATCGGCGCGTATTTCTTGCGGCCTGCCGCTGCATCGATACCGCCCGAGGTGCCTTCGCTGACGGCCAGTGCAATCGGCTTCACCTCCTGCGCCACGGCCGGCAGGGGGCTCAGGGAGAGTGCCGCAAGGATTGCGAGCGACGGGACGAGATGGCGAAACGAAGGAGTTTTCATACGCGGCCGGTACCTGGAGTGGGAATCATTGACCTGGAACGGATTGCCCATGATCGCAGCCATGGCCGCGGACGGAATGTGCATTCCGTCACGCGGCTGCAGGATGGCGAGAAGCAAGCAGATCAGTGCAGCTTGACCAATGCCGTACTTCTCTTGACGAGCACTCTGGCAATGGCCAGCACCGCCGTGCGGCCAAAACCGAGAATGGCCTTGTGGTGCATCAGGTGCAGGCTGATGTAGAGCCACCTTGCGAAGATGCCATCGACGAACAGCGTCCCGCCGGTCAATGAGCCCATCAGGCTGCCCACGCTGGTCTGCGTACCCAAGGAAACCAGGGAGCCATGATCCTTGTAGCAATAGGGCTGCTTCACGGGCTCGCGCCCCTCGACGGCGCTCATGATTGCCTTGAAGACGTAATCCGCCTGCTGATGCGCGGCCTGCGCCCTTGGCGGAACGGGCTTGCCATCGGCCTGCATGCACGATGCACAATCGCCGAGGGCATGGATATGCTCATGGCCCTTGACGTTCAAGCTGTCCGTCACTTCGAGCTGCCCGATCCTGTTCGTCGGAAATCCCAGTGAAGCAAGAAAGTCCGGTGCCTTGATCCCCGCGGCCCAGACGCACATGTCGAAATCGTACCTTTTCCCGCTCGCGTCGAGCAGATGGTCCTTCTCTATCCGGCTGACGCGACAATTCGTCACCACTTGAATGTTTCTCTTGGCCAGGAGACGGGCCGCCCCATTGGAAACCCGCTCGCTCAGCGGCGCCAGAATGCGGCCGGAGCCTTCGAGCAAGGTGATCCTCACGTCGGTATTGGGCTCCAGATGGGTGAAGCCGTAGTTCGCATAGATTCCACCCGCTTCACGCAGCTCGGCCGCAAGCTCGACGCCGGTGGCACCACCGCCGATGATCACCACGTCGATGGCGCCCGAATTGCCTTTGGCCTTTTCATTTTCCGCACGAATCATCTGCGCCATCATTTCGGCCCTGAAGCGATCCGCATCCCGGGGGCTGTTCAGCGAGATGGTGTTCTCGTCCGCTCCGGGCGTGTTGTAGTAATTCGACGTACTGCCAACGGAAATGCAGAGCCTGGAGAACTTGATCCTGCGCTCGGGATACACCAGCCCGCCATCTTCGCCCCCCGATGCCGACACGACGATTTCACTCGCCGCAAGATCGATGCCGGAGAAGGCCCCATATACGAAAGTGAAGTTGTTCTGGTACGCGAGCATCGGATACGACAGGCCTTCCTGGTTCATGTCCAGTGTGCCGGCGGCAACTTCGTGAAGCGTGGGCTTCCATATATGGGTAAGGTTCCGCTCCACGAGAACCACCTTGTCGCGGCCGAGCTTTCTGCCAAGCTTGCAAACCAGCTCCAGCCCGCCTGCGCCGCCGCCGATGACGACAATGCTGCCACTCCGGGCATTCTCCATTTTTTCCTCGGGCTCTGTTGGGTTGGAAATGAAGAATAACCAGTCTCGTTTCCGGCTGCCAGTCCGCAGGATTCAAGCCATTTCCCCCTCGCTTTCAGCCCTTCAACACCGCGATCGCACTCATCGTCATCAGCGCCCCCTGCTTCGGCAATGCCGCAATCGCCACCACGGCGCGGGCAGGGTGCGGGCGTTTCCAGCTTGCGAGTCACGATGGCCGACAGGATCAACCGCGGCCCCGCCCCTGTTCATCCTTGACGGCCAGCGCCCATAACACCAGTGCGCAGAACAGGATCAGCAGCAGCCACTTCAGCACTGAGCAAACCGTGCTGAACAGGTAGATCGAAGGCACGCCGAAGCGTGGCATTTCGGTGAGCCACCAGTGCAGGCCGTTTTCCACTGCGTCGAAAGCGGCCGCCAATGGCAGCACGAAAGGCACAGCGGCGCGCACGATCCGCGGCAACTGGGAAAAAATCCGGGTACGCACCGCAAGCAAGCACCCGAACGCACCATAGCCAAGCAGGACCAGGCCGTCGAACGGGAGCCAGCGGCGGTACAGTGCAAGCCCCTCGGGCGGCCAGAGGTGGATGATCTCGCCGAATACCCTCGGCTCCCACGCGAGTTGAAGCGCGATCACACTCGGCTTGAGCTCGGCGAGGTGCCAGACCATCACCAACCACGATGCCGCGGTGAGTACACCGCTGACCCAGACCGCACGCATTCACATCGCTCCGAGAAACACGCCGCTCTGCCCCCAGAAAGACGAAACCCGGCTGCAGCCGGGCCTCAGTGCGGCATCGCTCAGTAACCGCGGCCGCAGAGCCCCGCCGGCGTCAGCCGACGATGGTCTGCGCCTCGCCGTCCTTGCGCGCATCGATGCGGCCGATGCGGTAGACCGTTTCACCCGCCGCCTTCAGCGCAGCCTCGGCCGCGCCGGCGTCGGCCGCCGACACCACCACCGCCATGCCGATGCCGCAGTTGAACACGCGGTACATCTCCTGCATGTCGACGTTGCCTTCCTTCTGCAGCCACTGGAACAGCGGCGGCAGCGTCCAGCTGGCGGCGTCGATGCGGGCGGTGAGTTCGTCGCCCAGGATGCGCGGCACGTTCTCGGTGATGCCGCCGCCGGTGATGTGGGCCATGCCCTTGACCACGCCGGGCTTGCCCTGCATCAGCGCCAGCAGCGGCTTGACGTAGATGCGGGTGGGCTCCATGACCACGTCGCGCAGCTTGCGGCCGTGGAAATCGGCGTCGAGGTCGGGTTTGGCGACCTCGATGATCTTGCGGATCAGCGAGTAGCCGTTGGAGTGGGCGCCGCTGGAGGCCAGGCCCAGCACCACGTCACCCGGCACGATGCGGCTGCCGTCGATGATGTCGGCCTTTTCCACCGCGCCGACGGCGAAGCCGGCGAGGTCGTACTCGCCCGCCGGGTACATGCCGGGCATCTCGGCGGTTTCGCCGCCGATCAGCGCGCAGCCGGCCAGTTCGCAGCCCTGGGCGATGCCCTTGACGACGTCGGCGGCGGTGTCGACGTCGAGCTTGCCGCAGGCGAAGTAGTCGAGGAAGAACAGCGGCTCGGCGCCCTGCACCAGGATGTCGTTGACGCTCATCGCCACCAGATCCTGGCCGACGGTGTCGTGCTTGTCCAACTGGAAGGCGAGCTTGAGCTTGGTGCCGACGCCGTCGGTGCCGGACACCAGCACCGGCTCCCTGTACTTCTTCGACAGCTCGAACAGCGCGCCGAAGCCGCCGATGCCGCCCATCACCTCGGGGCGCATGGTGCGCCTGGCCAGCGGCTTGATGCGGTCGACCAGGGCGTCGCCCGCTTCGATGTCCACGCCGGCATCGCGGTAGGAGAGGGAGGCTTGGTTGGAGGAGGTGGGTGCGCTCAAGATCGTTCCTCTGGACTGGCGGAAATGCCGGGGCCGAGCCCGGCCGGCGCCCCTGGCCGCGGCCCGTGCTTGAGGCTGCAACGCCAAGTGGCTACATTTACGTGTTTCGCGGGTGGCATGCGCCCGCGCCAAGCCCGCGATTTTACTCGAAATGAACCCTCCCCGCGCCTACCGCCTGCAAACCCTCGTCTGGACCGCCATCGGCATTGCGCTGGCCGGTCTGTTCTGGCTGCTGGGTCCCATCCTCACGCCCTTCGTGATCGGCGCGGTGTTCGCCTACATCTGCGACCCCGCGGTCAACTGGATGGTGGCGCGCCGCGTGCCGCGCGCACTGGCGGTGCTGCTGGTGATCGTCGCGCTGGGCCTGGTGATGGTGGCGCTGGCGCTGATCCTGGTGCCGATGGTGTATCGCGAGGGGGTTCAACTGATGAGCCGCCTGCCCGACCTGGTCGAGATGTTCAACGCCCAGGTATCGCCGCTGCTGCAGGCGCGGCTGGGCATCGACCTGCAGCTCGACGCCGCCCAGCTGCGCCAGTTGATCGCCGACAACTGGAGCAACGCACAGGACCTGGTGCCGATCGTGCTCGGCCACCTGAAGACCGGCGGCATGGCGGTGATCGCCTTCATCGCCAATTTGTTTCTGATCCCGCTGGTGATGTTCTATCTGCTGCAGGAATGGCCGCGCCTGCTGGCCGAACTGCAGCGCATCGTGCCGCGGCCGTGGCTGGAGCGGACGATGGCGATCATCAACGACATCGATTCGGTGATGTCGGAATTCCTGCGCGGCCAGCTGTCGGTGATGATGCTGCTGGCGGTGTTCTACAGCATCGGGCTGTGGCTCGCCGGGCTGAACTTCTGGCTGCCGGTGGGCGTGCTGACCGGCCTGCTGGTGTTCATTCCCTACGTCGGCTACGGCGGCGGCCTGATCCTCGCCATCCTCGCCGCACTGCTGCAGGCCGAAGGCTGGCCGCTGCTGATCGGCGTCGGCATCGTGTATGGGCTGGGCCAGGTGATCGAGAGCTTCGTGCTGACGCCCTACCTGGTCGGCGAGCGCATCGGCCTGCATCCGCTGGCGGTGATCTTCGCGCTGATGGCTTTCGGCCAGTTGTTCGGCTTCGTCGGCGTGCTGGTGGCGCTGCCGGTCAGCGCGGCGCTGCTGGTCGGCCTGCGCGAAGTACGCAATGCCTGGTTCGCCAGCCCGGTCTATCTCGGAACGCGGACACCGCCTGCGAGCGCGCATGAGCCAGACCGTAAATGAACATTCGCCGATGAGGCAACTCGTCCTCGACATCCGCGCCGACGCCCCGCCGACGCTGGAAAACTTCGTCGCCGGCGCCAATGCCGAACTGGTGGCGGCGGTGTCCCTGCTGGCCTCGGTAGCGACCGCGCGGCAACTGCCGGCACGCCACGTCTATGTCTGGGGCGCGCCGGGCAGCGGCCGCAGCCATCTGCTGCGCGCCAGCGTGGCGCTGGCGCGGGAAGCCGGCCGCCCGACCCACATCCTCGCCGCCGAGGACGTGGACGATGCCTTGCCCGAAACCGCCGATGCGCTGGTCGCGGTGGACGACATCGACCGCCTAGCGCCCGACGCCCAGATCGCGCTGTTCAACGCCTTCAACCGCAGCCGTGGCAACGGCCAGTCGCTGCTGCTGGCCGGCCCGGCCGCAGCGCTCGGACTGAGCCTGCGCGAAGATCTGCGCACCCGCATCGGCCAGAGCCTGATCTACGAAGTGCAGCCGCTCGACGACGCCTCGCGCGCCACCATCCTCGCCACCCTGGCCGAGCGCCGCGGCCTGCGGCTGGCCGACGAGGTGGTCGACTTCCTGCTGCGCCACGGCCGCCGCGAACTGCCCAGCCTGCTCGCCGTGCTCGACGCGCTCGACGCCGCCTCGCTCGAACGCAAGCGCCCGATCACCCTGCCCCTGCTGCGCGAGATGATGCAGCAAGGACTGGAGATTTGATGGGCAGCACCATTCGGACACGGCCGATGGGTTTCGCCTGCGGCGCCACCCATCCTGCAGAGGCGACGAAACCCATCGCCACCTTTCACTCTATCCAATACCCCGGAGCATCCACTTGAACCTCGCCCTCTTCGACCTCGACAACACCCTGCTCGCCGGCGACTCCGACTTCGCCTGGGCACAGTTCCTGATCGAGAAGGGCGTGCTCGACCGCGAAGTGCAGGAAGCGAAGAACATCGAGTTCTACGAGCACTACAAGGCCGGCACGCTCGACATCGATGCCTTCCTCGACTTCCAGCTCGCCCCGCTGGCCCGCCATCCGCGCGCCGAACTCGACGCCTGGCACCGGGAGTTCATGGAGCAATCGGTGAAACCGATGATCACCGCCAAGGCACGCGCGCTGGTCCGGCAACACCTGGACGAAGATGCGCTGGTCGCCGTCGTCACCGCCACCAATGCCTTCGTCACCGGCCCGATCGTGCGCGAATTCGGCATCCCCCACCTGGTCGCCACCATCCCGGCGCAGGAAAACGGCGCCTTCACCGGCAAGGCACGCGGCACGCCGGCTTTCCAGGCCGGCAAGATCGTCCGCGTCGATGCCTGGCTGGAATCGCTCGGCCTGCACATCGGCGGCTTCGAGCGCAGCTGGTTCTACAGCGACTCGCACAACGACCTGCCGCTGCTGAAGCACGTGTCCGACCCGGTCGCGGTCGACCCCGACGACACCTTGCACGCTCACGCCGAACAGCACGGCTGGCCGGTGCTTTCGCTGCGCTGATGGACGAACCGCGCTCGCCGCGGGCGATCGGTTATCATTGCCGGCTCATGCAAGAACGACGCCTTTCCCGATGATCCGCAAGCTGCTGCGCAAGGTTTTCAAGCGCCCGGCGCAATCCGCCCGCCACAAACCCGCGCTGATCCCGATCGAACGCCACGGCATTCGGCGCGAACAACTCTCCCCCGCAGCACGCAAGGTCTGCGCCGTGCTGCAGGAAAAGGGCTACAAGGCCTTCGTCGTCGGCGGCGCGGTGCGCGACCTGCTGATCGGCCAGCCGCCCAAGGACTACGACGTCGCCACCAGCGCCACGCCCGAGGAAGTGCGTGCAGCCTTCCGCCGTTCGCGCATCATCGGCCGCCGCTTCAAGATCGTGCATGTGATGAGCGGCCCGGAAACCATCGAGGTCTCCACCTTCCGCGCCAGCCAGGATGCCGAATCGGCCGAAACCGACGAGCACGGCCGCGTGCTGCGCGACAACGTCTACGGCAACCAGGAAGAAGACGCCACCCGGCGCGACTTCACCGTCAACGCGCTGTACTACGACCCGGCCAGCGAGACCATCGTCGACTACCACCACGGCGTCGCCGACATCCAGCAGAAGACGCTGCGCATGATCGGCGATCCGCGCACCCGCTACCGCGAAGACCCGGTGCGGATGCTGCGCGCGGTGCGCCTGGGCGCCAAGCTCGGGCTGACGATCGACCCGGCCGCGCGCCACCCGATCCGCGACATGGCGGTGCTGCTGGAAAACGTCCCCGCCGCACGCCTGTTCGACGAGATGCTGAAGCTGCTGTTCTCGGGCCACGCGGTCAAATGCCTGAAGCAGTTGCGCGAGGAAGGCCTGCACCACGGCCTGCTGCCGCTGCTCGACGTCATCCTCGAACAGCCGATGGGCGAACGCTTCGTCTGGCTGTCGCTGGAGAACACCGACGAACGCGTGCGCCAGGACAAGTCGGTGTCGCCCGGCTTCCTGTTCGCCACCCTGCTGTGGCACGAGGTGCTGGCGGCGTGGGAAAAGAAGAAAGCCGCCGGCGAGCATTCGCAGCCCGCGCTGTTCGAGGCCATGGACGAGGTGCTCGACGCCCAGGCCGGCAAGCTCGCCATCACCCGCCGCATCGCCGGCGACATCAAGGACATCTGGGCGCTGCAGCCGCGCTTCGACAAGCGCGCCGGCAAGACGCCCTACCGCCTCATCGAGCAGCCGCGCTACCGCGCCGGCTGGGACTTCCTGCGCCTGCGCGCGCAGGCGGGCGAAGTCCCGATGGAGATCGTCGACTGGTGGGACCGCTTCGCCCACGCCGGCCACGACGCCCGCGAAGCGCTGATCCGCCAGGCACCGGCCGACGCCGCCCCCGCGGCCAAGAAGCGCCGCCGCAAGCGCCGCAAGCCGGCGGGAGAATCGCAGGCCGCCGGCGCCGACGCCGCCTGAGCGGATTCGCACGCACTGGCTCAAACGCACAGACCCGACACGCAAACTCCCTGCCCCATGACGCTCCCCGTGCGCGCCTTCGTCGCCTTCGGCGCCAACCTCGGCGACCCTGCCGCGGCCTTCGCACTGGCACTGCAGCGCCTGGCCGAACTGCCCGGCACCCGGGTGGCGGCGCATTCGTCGCTGTACCGCAGCGCGCCGGTCGGCGTCGAAGGCCAGCCCGACTACATCAACGCGGTGATCGAACTGGCCACCACGCTCGCCGCACGCCCGCTGCTCGACGCCCTGCTGGCAATCGAGCACGAGGGCGGCCGCCGGCGCGATGGCCACATGGCGCCGCGCACCATGGATCTGGACCTGCTGCTGCACGGCGACGCGGTCATCGACGAACCCGGCCTGCAGGTGCCGCACCCGCGCATGCACCTGCGCGCCTTCACGCTGGTGCCGCTGGCCGAGATCGCCCCCGATGTCCGCATCCCCGGCCACGGCCCTGCAGCCGCACTGCTGCCGGGCGTCGCCAGCCAGTCCATCGCGCGCACCTGATGCCAGGGCGGTCTCCAGCCCATGCCTTTTCCATCGCCCTCCTCTCCACCCGCGAGCCCACCATGCCCACCTGGCTCCAACCCGCCGCCACGGCCTTCACCGCCAACCCCGTCTGGCTGCAGACCGCGCTGCTGCTCGCCGCCTCCAACGTGTTCATGACCTTCGCCTGGTACGGCCACCTGAAGAACATGCAGGGCAAGGCCTGGTACCTGGCGGCGCTGGTGAGCTGGAGCATCGCCCTGTTCGAATACCTGCTGCAGGTGCCGGCCAACCGCATCGGCGCCACTGCGCTGAATCTCGCCCAGCTCAAGATCATGCAGGAAGTGATCACCCTGCTGGTGTTCGTTCCCTTCGTCGTGCTGTACATGAAGCAGCCGCTCAAGCTTGACTATCTCTGGGCTGCCTTGTGTATGCTTGGCGCGGTTTATTTCATCTTCCGCAGCTGATTCCACCACTGATACAAGGCCAAGCCGGCAAACGCATGCTCGACAAAGCACACTACATCGTCGTCGAAGGCCCGATCGGTGCCGGCAAGACCTCGCTGGCAAAGCGCCTGGCCGAGCGGCTGCGGGCCGACACCCTGTTCGAGCGGGCCGAGCTCAATCCTTTCCTGTCGCGCTTCTACCAGCAGCCCGAGCGCTGGGCGCTGGCGACGCAGTTGTCCTTCCTGTTCCAGCGTATCGATCAGCTCGCCGCGCTCGGCCCCATCTCGGAAGAACGGCGCGTGGTATCGGACTTCATCCTGGACAAGGACAGGCTGTTCGCCGAACAGAACCTCAGCCCCGAGGAACTGGCGCTGCACCAGCGCATCCACGACAGCGTCAAGCCCGCGGTGACGCCCCGGCCCGATCTCGTGATCTACCTGCAGGCCAGCGCCGACACGCTGATGGAGCGCGTCCACAAGCGCGGACTCGAAGCCGAACGGCGCATCACCGAAGCCTACCTGCAGCAGATCGCCGACCGCTACACGCGCTATTTCTACCAGTACGACGCGGCGCCGCTGTTCATCGTCGATGCCGGTAAACTGAATCCGGTCGACCACGACGACGACTTCGAGCTGCTGCTCACCCGCCTGCGCGACATGCGCGGTTACCGCGAATTCTTCGGTTACGCCGGGTAAACCCCTATTCATATTCGGGGCAATCAACTTGTGCAACGCACCAGTTTGGTGAAAACTCCGCCCTCCCATCAGGAGCGATGAATGAGCTATCTTCAGGACCAGAAGCCCGTCACCCTGTTCGAACTTGGCAAGATGCGTGCCGAAGGCCGCAAGATCGTCATGCTCACCGGCTACGACGCCAGTTTCGCCGCGCTGCTCGGCCGTGCCGGCGTCGACGTCGTGCTGATCGGCGACTCGCTCGGCAACGTGCTGCAGGGCCAGAAATCCACGCTGCCGGTCACCCTCGAACAGATGGCCTATCACACCGAATGCGTGGCGCGCGCCGGCGCGCGGCCGCTGGTGGTCACCGACATGCCTTTCGGCACCTGTCACGAAAGCCCGGCACAGGCGATGCGCAACGCCGCGCGCCTGATGGCCGCAGGCGCGCAGATGGTCAAGATCGAAGGCGGCGAATACATGGCCGAAACCGTGCGCTTCCTGGTCGAGCGCGGCGTGCCGGTGTGCGCCCACATCGGCCTGACGCCGCAATCGGTGCACCAGCTCGGCGGCTACCGCGTGCAGGGCCGTGGCGACGAAGGCGCCGCCCGCATGAAGGCCGATGCGCTGGCGCTGGAACAGGCCGGCGCCTCGCTGGTCGTCATCGAAATGGTGCCGGCCACGCTCGCCGCCGACATCACCGCCAGCCTGCGCACGATGGCCACCATCGGCATCGGCGCCGGACCTTCCTGCGACGGCCAGGTGCTGGTGCTGCACGACATGCTCGGCATCTTCCCGGGCAAGACCGCCCGCTTCGTGCGCAACTTCATGGAAGGCGCAGCCAGCATCGAGGATGCGGTCGCGCGCTATGTGGCCGCAGTGCGCGACGGCAGCTTCCCGGCTGCCGAACACTGCTACTGAACGCCCGGCGCGCCGTTGCCAACCAGCAGTTGCCACCCACTCCAGGTTTCAGCATGCAGATCCATCACACCATCGCCGAACTGCGCGCCGCCCGCGCCACTGCCGGCAAGATCGCCCTCGTCCCCACCATGGGCAACCTGCACGAGGGCCACATCGCGCTGATGCGCCAGGCTGCCGAAAAGGCCGACTGTGTGATCGCCAGCATCTTCGTCAATCGCCTGCAGTTCGGCGCCGGGGAAGATTTCAACCGCTACCCCCGCACCCTCGCCGCCGACTGCGAGAAGCTCGCCGCGGTCGGCGTCAAGCACGTGTTCGCGCCGGACGAGGCCGAGATGTACCCGCAGCCTCAGCGCTATCACGTCGAGCCGGCACCGGCCCAGGTCTCGATCCTCGAAGGCGAATTCCGCCCCGGGCATTTCCGCGGCGTCGCCACCGTGGTGCTCAAGCTGCTCAACATCGTGCAGCCCGACATCGCCCTGTTCGGCAAGAAGGATTACCAGCAGTTGATGGTGCTGAGCAACATGGTGCGCGAACTGGCGCTGCCGGTCGAAGTGCTGCCGGGCGACACCGTGCGCGCCGACGACGGCCTGGCGCTGTCCTCGCGCAACGGCTACCTGAGCGACGACGAGCGTGCCCGCGCGACGCTGCTGTACCGCCTGCTGTGCCGCATCCGCGACGCCGTGCGCGCCGGCAACCACGACCTGCTCAAGCTCGAGACCGACGCCATGGACGAACTGGCCGCCGCCGGCTGGCAGCCCGACTACGTGGCGGTGCGCCGCCGCGCCGACCTGCAGCCGCCGGTCCACATGGACGACCCGCTCGTCGTGCTGGCGGCAGCCAGGCTGGGCCGCACCCGGCTGATCGACAATCTGGAGATCTGAAGCCGGTGCGCATCAGGGTTCGCCCCCGCTTGCGCTTCACTGCGGCCCGAACCACCCTATACTCATAAACCAGCCGCAGTCAGCGGCCTTGTGGCGCGTGACAGACAATGCACAACTTAAGGAGGGAGGGAAACGATGGCGACGACCGTAAAGCAGATTCTTGAGCAGAAGGGCAGCGCTTTCCATTCGGTGAGTCCGGCCGACTCGGTGTTCGACGCCCTGTCGTTGATGGCGCAGTTCGACATCGGCTGTGTACTGGTCACCGAAGGCGAGCGCCTGGTGGGCATCTTCACCGAACGTGACTACGCACGAAAAGTCGTGCTGAAGGGCCTGGTATCGCGCGACATCCGTGTCGGCGACCTGATGACGCCCAACCCCTGCACCGTCACACCCACCAATACGGTCGACGAAGTCATGCACACGATGACCGAAAACCGCTTCCGCCACCTGCCGGTGGTCTATCAGGGCAAGATCATGGGCGTCGTCACCATCGGCGACATGGTCAAGTCGGTCGTCCAGCAGCAGCAGGCGACGATCCGCCAGCTCGAAAGCTACATCGCCGGCGACCTCGCCGCCGAGTGAGCCGGCGCCCGCCGAAGCACATGAGAAACGCCGGGGCAAACCCGGCGTTTCTCTTTTCCGGCCAGCGCAGGACGCTTCAGTCGCCGCCCAGCGCCTTGCCGACCACTTCCGCCACGTCCGGCGACAGGCCCTCACTGGCCAGAACCCGTTCGAGCTGGACGCGGATGCTGGCCTGCAGCGCCGGCGTGAAGCGACGCCAGCTTTCCAGCGCGCGCGCCATGCGCGCCGCGACCTGCGGATTCTTCGCGTTCAATGCAATCACCTGCTCGGCCCAGAAGGCGTGGCCGCTGCCGTCGGCGGCGTGAAATTCGCCGGGATTGGCGCGGAAATAGGTGCCCAGCAGCGCATAGACCTTGTTGGGGTTCGACAGGCTGAAGGCCGGGTCGGACAGCAGCGCGCGCACGCGATCCAGCGTCGGTGCAGCCGCATCATCCCAGCGCCAAGCGCCGGCCTGCAGCGCGAACCACTTGTCGAGCACCAGCGCATCGTCGCGATAGCGGGCGTGGAAGGCCTCCAGCGCGGCCTCGCGCGCGGGATCGGTGCTCTGCACCAGCGCGGCCAGGGCACCGAAGCGCTCGGTCATGTTGGTGGCGGCCTCGAAGCGCGCCTGTGCCCTGGCCAGCCCTTCGGCATGGCCGGCGGCGGCCAGGTAGCGCAGCGCGAGGTTCGCGAGCGCGCGGCGGCCCGCGTCGGCGGGGTGGTAGCGGTATTCACCCGGCACTTGCATGGCGTCGAGCAGGGCCAGCCAGTCGGCGGCCAGGCGCTCGCCCAGCGTGCGCGTCAGGCGCACCAGGGCGGCCCGCAGCGCCAGCGGATCGGCGGGCGCCATGCGTTCGAGCAGATAGGCTTCGCCCGGCAACGCCAGCGCCTGGGCGCGGAAGGCGGGGTCGAGCGCACCGTCGCCGAGCAGTGCGCGGAAGGCGGCGACGAAGGCATCGGGCACCGGCGCGGCGGCATCGGCCGCCATCGCCAGCACGACGCGCTCGGCGTAGCGCTGCGCCGCGTCCCAGCGGTTGCAGGGGTCGGCGTCGTGCGCCATGCGGAAAGCCAGGCGCGCGTCGTCCTCATCCAGTTCGAGCACCACCGGCGCCGAAAAGCCACGCAGCAGCGAAGGCACCGGCGCGGCGGCGAGGCCGACGAAGCGGAAGCGCTGCTCGGCCTCGGTCAATTGCAGCACGCGCGTGGCCGCGCCGGCCTGCGCCTCGCCTTCGAGCCGCAGCGGGCAGTCGCGCCCGTCCGGGCCGATAAGGGCGACCGCCACCGGAATCACCAGCGGCAGCTTGTCCGGTTGACCCGGCGTGGCGGGGGTGGATTGCGCCAGCGTCAGCGTGTAGCTGCCGTCGGCGGCACTCCACTCGCCGCTCGCCTTCACGCGCGGCGTGCCGGCCTGACTGTACCAGCGCATGAACTGGTCGAGGTCGAAACCGTTGTTGGCCTCGGACATCACCTCGACGAAGTCGTCGCAAGTCACCGCCTGGCCGTCGTGGTAGCTGAAGTACAAATCCATGCCGTTGCGGAAACCCTCCTGCCCCAACAGGGTGTGCAGCATGCGGATGACTTCGGCGCCCTTCTCGTACACCGTGGCGGTGTAGAAGTTGTTGATTTCCTGGTAGCTGTCCGGGCGGATCGGATGCGCCATCGGCCCCGCATCCTCGGGGAACTGCGCGGCGCGCAGCACGCGCACGTCGTCGATGCGCTTGACCGCGCGCGCCGAGGCCGCGCCCTCCGGTCCGGCCGCACGCGCCAGCATGTCGGCGGAGAACTGCTGGTCGCGGAACACCGTCAGCCCTTCCTTCAGCGTGAGCTGGAACCAGTCGCGGCAGGTGACGCGGTTGCCGGTCCAGTTGTGGAAGTATTCGTGCGCCACCACGCTCTCGACGTTCTCGTAATCGACGTCGGTGGCGGTATCGGGCTTGGCCAGCACGAACTTGGTGTTGAAGATGTTGAGGCCCTTGTTCTCCATCGCCCCCATGTTGAAGTCGGCCACGGCGACGATCATGAAGCGGTCGAGATCCAGCTCCAGGCCGAAGGTCTCCTCGTCCCAGCGCATCGAATGCACCAGCGAATCCATCGCATGCCCGCAGCGGTCGAGATTGCCCGCCTCCACCCACACCTGCAGCAGCACCTCGCGGCCGGACATCGTCCGCACCGTGCGCTCCAGTGCCACCAGGTCGGCGGCGACCAGCGCGAACAGGTAGGACGGCTTCGGGAACGGGTCTTCCCAGCGCGCGTAGTGGCGGCCATCCGGCAGCTCGCCCTGCTCGATCAGGTTGCCGTTGGACAGCAGCACCGGACAGCTCGCGCGCTCGGCCTCCAGCGTGACGGTGAAGCGCGCCATCACGTCCGGGCGGTCGGGGAAGCAGGTGATGCGGCGAAAGCCTTCCGCCTCGCACTGGGTGAAGAAGCCGCCGTTGGACAGGTAGAGCCCCGACAGCGTGGTATTGGCCTTGGGGTCGATGCGGGTGCGCACCTCGACCATTGCGCGATCGCCGTCGGCATCGATCTCGATCAGCGCGCCGCTCTCGCGCAGCGCCTGCGGCGCCTGGCCATCGACGGTCAGCGACAGGCGTTCGAGGTCCTCGCCCCATAGCCGGATCGGCCCCTCGTCCGCATCCGGGTTGCGCACGCACAACATGCGGTTGGTAACGACGGTGGCTTCGGGATCGAGGGAAAAGTGCAGCTCGACGGTCTCGACCGTCCAGGACAGCGGCCGATAGTCGGCGCGCCGGATCGTTGGGGCGTGTTCTGTTTTCATGGTTTCTCCAGCTTCCGCGCGAGAGGCGCGGAAAGGCGGAAGTTTACGCTGTGCGGAGGCCGGAGGACAGCGTGGAAGCTACCGAGTCAGTGATGCAGCTTCTCTTGCAGCCATATCTTGATGAGCGACTGATAAGGCACGTCGCGCGCATTGGCGGCAGCCTTGATGTTGTCCAGCAGATGCTGAGGCAGACGTAGCGAAATGGTGCGGGTGCTCGGCTTGAGATTTGGCAGCACCGCACGCTGCGCTTGAGACCAGTCGAGGTATTGCGTCGAATCGTGTGTTTCCCAGAAATCCCGCTCTTCGGTTTCGCTGGCGAATCCAGGGATGGTCTTGGTCGGCAGGGAGCAGATAATTGGAACCCTGGATTTTGCGGTCACGGGGATTGGTGAGACTCAAGATACGCCGATCACAGGGGACGCTTCTTTACTATGGTCTTTGCGGCCATGTTCATATAGAGCGCCAGATTCAAATCGTAGATCGTCACGCGCCGTTGAGCATCCCAAGTCGTGAGGGATACCATGACGTGATTGAAAACGTTGCGCCATTCGGGATGATGATCCAGGACCTTGCAGTGCTCGGAAACCAGCGCCATGAATTCGGCGGCCTGGTTGAAGTGAGGAAACTTGAACGTCTTGACCAAATACCTGACCTCTGCATTGCCAAAATTGTCGATGTACCACCCGTCGAAATCGTCGTAGCGAAGAATCTGGCCGAGTTCGGCATCAGGCAGCGGCTGAGTGCGCGCTTTCGCAAGATCAGGTTTCGGGTACTCATCGGCATCCGGCCGCTTCTTCAGCGAAAGCCTGACCGCAAGCCTATCCAGGAGCGGGCCTATTGCGGAGGGCCAGCCGGCATAATCGATGTGTTCGGAATGCATTTCGGCCAGAAAGGCAAGCTCCGGCCGTAGGCAAAACTGCCGAAAATCTCTTGCACAATCGGCAAAAAGCGGAATGATCGCACGACCCGCAAGGCCAAAACGGTCCGGCTCGGGCAACTTGATCTCTGCCGTTCGCGAATAGAGCAATTCTTCGACGATCCAGTCCGGAGTGGCCGGAATTTCCTGAGATGCCTCTTGCCTCGGCATCCAGTTCTTCCCAATCAGGACGATCGTCGCATGAGCTCCGTCGATCAAAGCGCGAAGGCGGTCAGGAAATCTGTCGCCCGGCTTCATCTCATCGACATCGACCGACACACGAACGAACTGCAACCGCTTCTCGATCTCGCTCTTCAGCAAGAGGGCGATTGGAGCGGTATCCTGGCGCCGGTAGCTTATGAAAAAAGTAAATGGCTGCACTGAATCCCCCCTGGAGAAACCTTGATGGTTTGATGTTTTTTCCAGGAAATCATCATTACACAGCCCCCCACGAGGCTGCATACCAGTGCTTGCACTTACAAACCTGGATGAAGCCACTCCGCAAGGCGATGCCATCCTGAAACACCGAGCCAAACTCGGAAACACATTCAGCTTCACAATAGATATTGAAAATCGAATGGCAAGATGAATCGGATATAGGTATACCCGCATCAACAATGCCCAGCACATAAGCCTTTCGGCATGACCACGACGAGGACGAGGTCGCCTGCAGAACCGCTCAGGCGAATGCGGACCGGCGCAACCCGCGCTCGGGCAGCCACAGCAAGACAGCTACGGCATTCTCGACAGGCGGAAACTACGCAGCCCCGCGCGCCCGCACGACCGCTTTCTCCGCTTCCACCAGCAGCAGCACCGCCACACCGAAGCCGAGAATCCGCAGCCATGCATCCGGCGCCAGCCCTTCGGTACCGAACAGCGCCTGCATCACCGGCAGGTAGGTGAATGGGATCTGGCAGGCCAGCAGCAGGCCGATTGCCCACAGCACGTAGCGATTGCCGAGGAGGCCCGCACGATTCAGTACCGGACCGGTCAGGCTGCGCATGTTGAAGAGATAGAACACTTCGCCGGCCAGCACCGCGTTGACCGCCGCGGTGCGCGCGGCGGCCAGGCTGGCACCCTGTTCCAGTTCCCACAGGAACAGGCCCATGCCGCCCGCCACCAGCAGCAGGCCGACGAAGACGATGCGCCACAGCAGGAAGCGCGTCAGCAGGGGTTCGCGCGGGTCGCGCGGGCGGCGCTGCATGATGTCGGGCTCGGCCTTTTCAAAGGCAAGCGCCAGCGCCAGCGTGACTGCGGTGATCATGTTGACCCACAGGATCTGCGCCGGGGTGATCGGCATGGTCAGCCCGAACAGCACGGCGAAGAACACGATACCGGCCTGGCCGATGTTGGTGGGCAGGATGTAGGCGACGGCTTTCTTCAGGTTGTCGTAGACGGTGCGCCCTTCTTCGACGGCGGCCGCGACCGAGGCGAAGTTGTCGTCGGCCAGCACCATTTCCGCCGCTTCCTTGGCGGCTTCGGTGCCTTTCCGGCCCATCGCGACGCCGACGTCGGCGCGCTTGAGCGCGGGCGCGTCGTTGACGCCGTCACCGGTCATCGCCACCACTTCGCCGCCGGCCTGCAGCGCCTTGACCAGGCGCAGTTTGTGTTCGGGGCTGGCGCGGGCAAAGATTTCGGTTTCCAGCACGACGCGCTGCAGCGTGGCGTCGTCCATGCGCTCGATCTCGGCGCCGGTGACGGCGCGCACTTCCTGCGCCAGGCCGAGTTGCTGGCCGATGGCGCGCGCGGTGGCGGCGTGGTCGCCGGTGATCATCTTGACCCGAATGCCCGCGCCCAGGCAGGCCTGTACCGCACACACGGCTTCGTCGCGCGGCGGATCGGTGATGCCGAGCACGGCCAGCAGCACGAAGCCGCCCTGCTCCACGTCGTCTAAGCACAAGCCGTCCAGCCGGCCCGGCGCCTGCCGTTCGGCCACGGCCAGCAGGCGCATGCCGCGGGCGGCGGCCTCGTCCATCCGCTGCTGCCAGGCGTCGGCGTCCAGCGGCAGCGGCTGGCCGTCGAGGCCGGTGCAGGTGGCGCACAGCGACAGCACGCGCTCCGGCGCGCCCTTCAGCATGATCCGGGCTTCGCCGCGCTGGTCGTGATGCAGCGTGGCCATGAAGCGGTGCTCGGATTCGAAGGGGATGAGATCGTCGCGTGGCAGTTCTTCGCGCTGCAGTCGAGGGTCGATGCCGGCCTTGAGCGCCAGCGTCGCCAGCGCGCCTTCGGTGGGGTCGCCGACCATGTGCCAGGTATCACCGTCCAGGCTCAGTTCGGCGTCGTTGCACAGCAACGCGGCGCGGCCGATCCGGCGCAGCAGGGGTGCGTCGTCAGGCGGCAGTTCGCGTCCGTCACGTTCGAAGCCGCCCTGCGGTGCATAGCCGGCACCGCTGACGTCCAGATTGCCGTCGGCGGTGATCACGCGCTGCACGGTCATTTCGTTGCGGGTCAGCGTACCGGTCTTGTCGGAGCAGATCACGGTGACCGAGCCGAGCGCCTCGACCGCCGGCAGGCGGCGGATGATGGCGCGCCGCCGCGCCATGCGCTGCACACCGATGGCGAGCGTGATCGTCATGATCGCCGGCAGCCCTTCAGGGATCGCCGCCACCGCCAGGCTCACCGCGGCCAGGAACATCTCGCCCGGTGCATAGCCGCGCAGCAGCGTGCCGAAGGCGAAGGCGCCGAGCGCCACGGCGAGGATCACCCAGGTCAGCATCGCGCTGAAACCCGCCATCTGCCGCAGCAGCGGCGTGGTCAGCGATTCGACTTCGTCGAGCATCGCGCTGATGCGGCCGATCTCGCTGCCGGCACCGGTGGCGACCACCACGCCGCAGCCCTGGCCATAGGTGACGAGCGTGCCGGAATAGGCCATCGAGCAGCGGTCGCCAAGGCTGGCATCGGCGGCGACCGCGTCGGGCGATTTCTCCACCGGCTGCGCTTCGCCGGTGAGCACCGCTTCGTCGATGCGCAGGCTGCGCGCGTCGATCAGGCGCAGGTCGGCGGGCACCTTGTCGCCCGAGGCGAGGAAGACGATGTCGCCCGGCACCAGTTCGCCGGCATCCACCTCCTGCCGCCGGCCATCGCGCAGGATCTGGGCATGGGGCGAGAGCATGTCGCGGATGGCGTCGAGCGCGCGCTCGGCCTTGCCTTCCTGCAGGAAGCCGATGAAGGCATTGATCAGGACGACGCCGAAGATGACGCCCGAATCGACGTGGTGGCCGAGCAGCAGCGTGACGACGCCGGCCACCAGCAATACATAGATGAGTACGTTGTGGAATTGCAGCAGGAAACGCTTCAGCGGGCCGTTGCGGGGCGGCTCGGGCAGCGTGTTGGCGCCGTACCGCGCCAGCCGCGCCGCCGCCTCGGCGGCATCCAGCCCTTCATCGCGGTCGACGCCGAGCTCAGCCAGGCAGTCGTCCGCGGCGCAGGCGTGGGAGTCGGACACGAGTGGAACGGGTGCTGCGGAAGGAAGTGCAGATGACATGGTTTGCCAGGGCGAGAATACCCGCTTGTCCAGCGGACATCCAGCGCCACGAAGTGGATCGCATGCGCCATGCTACTCCGCCAGCGTGGCAAAAGTTCCGCCGGCGCGATGCTGGATGCCGTCTTCGGCCCGCTCAGCCTTTGGCGGCGGGCGGCAGCAGCACGATGCACGAGCCCGCCAGGCGGTCGTGCAGAAACTGGCGGTCGCGGTCGATCAGCGCCCACAGCAGGCCGACGCCGAACAGCAGCACCGACGGCCAGCACAGCGCATAGCGCAGCCAACAGCGGCCCAGCGGCAGGCTGCGGCCATCGGCGGCATCGACCAGCTTCAGGCGCCAGGTCTGCATCGCCAGGGTCTGGCCGTGGCGGCGCCAGTACCAGACGAAATAGGCGCCCAGCACGGCGAAGATGTGCAGCCAGGCGAACCAGCCCGGCGGCGCGATCTGCAAGCCGACCCCCAGCATCAGGTAAGGGACGAGAAAGGTCAGCGCCAGCACGCCGAGCAGCAGCATCGATTCGTACAGCATGCTCGCCAGCCGCCTGCGCAGACCCGCCAGTTCGACGCGCGGGCGCTCGACGGCACCGGCAGACGCGGTCGAGGCCTTGGCGGCGGCGGCAGGACGTTCGGGATTGCGCTTCATGGAGAAAGAAGTCCGGAGGGTCGATCGATGTGCGAAGCGGTACGGGCGCCGGAACAAGCCCTTGTCCGCCTTGACCAAACCCGCCATGGCCGGTAACGTTGCGCGTTTCTTCAAACGATTTGTCGAGTGAGTTTGCGATGGTGCTTACCGGAGCCGAAATTGTAATCAGGTGCCTTCAGGAAGAAAAGGTCGAGTACGTCTTCGGCTATCCCGGCGGTGCAGTACTGTATATCTACGACGCGCTGTTCCAGCAGGAATCCGTGCGCCACGTGCTGGTGCGCCACGAGCAGGCCGCGGTGCACGCCGCCGACGGCTATGCGCGCAGCACCGAGCAGGTCGGCGTCGCGCTGGTGACTTCCGGTCCGGGCGCGACCAATGCCGTCACCGGTATCGCCACCGCCTTCTGTGACTCCATTCCGCTGGTGATCATCTCCGGCCAGGTGCCCACCGCCGCCATCGGCCAGGACGCCTTCCAGGAAGTCGACACCGTCGGCATCACCCGGCCCTGCGTCAAGCACAACTTCCTGGTCAAGGACGTGCGCGAGATCGCGTCGACGATCAAGAAAGCCTTCTACCTGGCGAAGACCGGCCGCCCCGGCCCGGTGCTGGTCGACATTCCCAAGGACGTGTCGATGCACCAGTGCGAGTACGAGTATCCGAAGGAAATCTCGATGCGCTCGTACAACCCGGTGGTCAAGGGCCACTCGGGCCAGATCAAGAAGGCCGTGCAGCTGCTGCTCGGCGCCAAGCGGCCGATGATCTACACCGGCGGCGGCGTGGTGCTGTCGAACGCGGCCGAACAGCTCACCAAGCTCACCCGCCTGCTCGGCTACCCCGTCACCAACACCCTGATGGGCCTGGGCGGCTACCCCGCCGGCGACCGCCAGTATCTCGGCATGCCGGGCATGCACGGCACCTACGAAGCCAACATGGCGATGCACTACTCCGACGTGCTGCTGGCCGTCGGCGCCCGCTTCGACGACCGCGTCATCGGCCTGCCCTCGCACTTCGCCGAAGAGCCGCGCAAGATCATCCACATCGACATCGACCCGTCGTCGATCTCGAAGCGCGTCAAGGTCGACGTGCCCATCGTCGGCGACGTCAAGGAAGTGCTGGAGGAGATGATCCGCCAGCTCGAAAGCGGCGAGGCCCGCCCCAACCCCGAGGCGCTCGCCGCCTGGTGGAAGCAGGTCGACGAATGGCGCGGCCGCAACTGCATGGTCTACAAGAACTCGGACGAGATCATCAAGCCGCAGTTCGTCGTGCAGAGGCTGTGGGAAGTGACCGGCGGCGAAGCCATCGTCACCTCCGACGTCGGCCAGCACCAGATGTGGGCCGCGCAGTACTACCCCTTCACCAAGCCGCGCCGCTGGCTCAACTCCGGCGGCCTGGGCACGATGGGCGTCGGCATGCCCTACGCGATGGGTGCGCAGCTCGCCCACCCGGACATGCAGGTCGCCTGCATCACCGGCGAAGCCTCGATCCAGATGAACATCCAGGAGCTGTCGACCTGCAAGCAGTTCCGCCTGCCGATCAAGATCTGCAACCTGAACAACCGCTACCTGGGCATGGTGCGCCAGTGGCAGCAACTGTTCCACGGCGGCCGCTACTCCGAGTCCTACATGGATTCGCTGCCCGACTTCGCCAAGCTGGCCGAATCCTACGGCCACGTCGGCATCCGCGTCGACAAGCCCTCGGATGTCGAAGGTGCGCTGCGCGAGGCCTTCACCACGCACAAGAACGAGCTCGTGTTCCTCGACTTCCAGGTCGACCCGACCGAGAACGTCTACCCGATGGTGCAGGGCGGCAAGGGCCTCACCGAGATGATCCTGTCCGCCGAAGACCTCTAATCCAGGACCGAACACACCATGCGTCACGTCATTTCCCTTCTGATCGAAAACGAATCCGGCGCGCTGTCGCGCGTCTCGGGCCTGTTCTCGGCGCGCGGCTACAACATCGAGTCGCTGACCGTGGCACCGACCGAAGACGCCTCGATGTCGCGCATGACCATCGTCACCACCGGCTCGGACGACATCATCGAGCAGATCACCAAGCAGCTGAACAAGCTGGTCGAGGTGGTCAAGGTGGTCGACATCTCCGAGGCGGCGCACATCGAACGCGAGCTGATGCTGGTCAAGATCCGCGCCACCGGCAAGGATCGCGAGGAGATCAAGCGCACCGTCGACATCTTCCGCGCCCGCATCATCGACGTCACCGACGCCTCCTACGTCGTCGAGCTGACCGGCAACCAGGGCAAGCTCGACGCCTTCCTCGGCGCCATCGAGCCCGCCCTGATCCTCGAAACCGTGCGCTCGGGCGTGTGCGGCATCGGCCGCGGCGACCGCGTGCTCAAGCTCTGACCCACCCCACACCGCAAACGAAAGGACGAACATGAAGGTTTATTACGACAAGGACGCCGACCTCTCCCTCATCAAGGGCAAGAAGGTCACCATCGTCGGCTACGGCTCGCAGGGCCACGCCCACGCCCAGAACCTGTCCGACTCGGGCGTCAAGGTCACCGTCGGCCTGCGCAAGGGCGGCGCCTCGTGGTCCAAGGCCGAAGGTGCCGGCCTGCAGGTCAAGGAAGTGGCGGAAGCCGTCGCCGACGCCGACGTCGTCATGATCCTGCTGCCGGACGAGAACATCCCCGAGGTCTACAAGAACGACGTCGAGCCGAACATCAAGCAAGGCGCCGCGCTGGCCTTCGCCCACGGCTTCAACGTGCACTACAACCAGGTCGTGCCGCGTGAAGACCTCGACGTGATCATGGTCGCGCCGAAGGGCCCCGGCCACACCGTCCGCTCCGAATACCTGCGCGGCGGCGGCGTGCCCTCGCTGATCGCGGTGTACCAGGACAAGTCCGGCAAGGCCCGCGACATCGCCCTG
The DNA here is from genome assembly GCF_048398245.1 of Thauera butanivorans. Classification (NCBI taxonomy): domain Bacteria; kingdom Pseudomonadati; phylum Pseudomonadota; class Betaproteobacteria; order Rhodocyclales; family Zoogloeaceae; genus Thauera; species Thauera butanivorans. The sequence continues at coordinate 1,551,667 of NZ_CP183038.1, read as the reverse complement.
TCCTACGCTGCGGCCAACGGCGGCACCAAGGGCGGCGTGATCGAGACCGACTTCAAGGAAGAGACCGAAACCGACCTGTTCGGCGAACAGGCCGTGCTGTGCGGCGGTGCCGTCGAGCTGGTCAAGATGGGCTTCGAAACCCTGACCGAAGCCGGCTATGCGCCCGAAATGGCCTACTTCGAGTGCCTGCACGAGCTGAAGCTGATCGTCGACCTGATGTACGAAGGCGGCATCGCCACGATGAACTACTCGATCTCGAACAACGCCGAGTACGGCGAGTACGTGACCGGCCCGGAAGTCATCAACGAGCAGTCGCGCGCCGCCATGCGCAACGCCCTGAAGCGCATCCAGACCGGTGAATACGCCAAGATGTTCATCCAGGAAGGCCGCAGCAACTACCCGAGCATGACCGCTCGCCGCCGCCTGAACGCCGAGCACCCGATCGAGAAGGTCGGCGCCCAGCTGCGCGACATGATGCCCTGGATCAAGGCCAAGGCCCTGGTCGACAAGTCGAAGAACTGATCTTCGCGCGCCCTTGCGGCGTACAGAGGCCGGAACCGCATCATGCGGCTCCGGCCTTTTTCTTTTCAGCCTGCTTCCACTACCGCCGCGGGCTCGGCCTCCCGCCGCAGCAATTCCCGCTTGCGCTCCACGCCCCAGCGATAACCCGACAGATCGCCGTCGCGGCGCACGACACGATGGCAGGGAATGGCGACGGCGATGGGGTTGGCGCCGCAGGCCGCACCGACGGCCCTTGCTGCACGCGGCGCGCCGATGCGCTCGGCGATCTCGGCATAGGTGGCCGTGGCGCCGGCCGGAATCGCGCGCAAGGCCTGCCACACGCGTTCCTGGAAAGCCGTGCCGCGCACGTCCAGCGGCAGGTTCAGGCCGATGACAGGCATCTCGACGAAGCCGACGACCTGCGCCACCAGGCGTTCGAAATCGGCATCGCCACCAACCAGTTCGGCCATGGGAAAGCGGTCCTGCAGGTCGCGCACCAGGGCATCGGGATCGTCGCCCAGCAGGATGGCGCAGATACCGCGCCGGCTCTGTGCGACCAGGATGGCACCCAGCGTGCATTGGCCGACGGCGAAGCGGATCTCGGTTCCGGTGCCGCCGGCCTGGTAGTCCCGCGCGCGCATGCCGAGGCGCTGGTTCGAAGTCTCGTAGAAGCGGCTGCTGGTACTGAAGCCGGCGCCATAGATCGCATCCGTCACCGAGGCCGCCGGCTCGCCCAGTTCCTCGCGCAACCGGGCGGCCCGCCGGGCGGAAGCATAGGCTTTGGGCGTCACCCCCGTCTCGGCCTTGAAAATGCGGTGGAAATGCCAGGGGCTCATGCCGGCCTCGGCGGCCAGCGCATCGAGTCCGGGCGGCGGTTCGCTTTCCTCGATCCGGCGGCAGGCCTGCGCCACCAGCGCAGCCCGTTCGGCCGCAGCGGTCGTCCTGTCGCCATGCGCGCGGCGGCTGGGGCGGTAGCCGGCAGCCTCGGCGGCTTCGGCCGAATCGAAGAACTCGACGTTCTCGCGCCGCGGCAGCCGGGCCGCGGAGCTCGGCCGGCAATACACGCCCGTGGTGCGCACGGCGTAGACGAAATGGCCGTCGGCCTCCGGGTCACGCGCCTGCACCGCCTGCCAGCGCGAGGCTTCGCTTGCATAAGGCGATGGAGTCTGGAGATTCGCGTTCATGGCTTTGTCCTGCGACACTTGATCATGGTGCCAGCTTAGGCTGCCATCCGACTACGGGCACTCCGAATCTTGCGGTCGAATTTTCCTCCGCCGCAGAGACGCACCATTTACGCAAGGATCCCCGCAAAACCCGCCGCCTCGGCCTGGAAACGTTCCACCAGCCAGTCCGCCGTCGCCGCGACCCGCGCCTGCGAGCGCGCATCCGGGTGGATCAGCATCCACAGCTCCCGGCTCAGCACCGGCCGGGCGCCGGTCAGACGAACCAGGCCGGGCACGGCATCGGCGAGGAAGCACGGCAGCACGCCGTGGCCCACGCCATCGGCCACCGCGCGCGCCAGCCCCCTCAGACTGTTCGAGCGCAGGCGGATGCGGCCGCTGCCGAGCATGGATTGCAGATAGCGCATTTCCGGCGTGTGGGCGAGATCCTCGTTGTAGGCCACCCAGTCTCCGGTCCGTACCGGCAAATCGCCCCGTGCAGCGCCATAGACGGCGAAGCCGACGTCCGCCAGCTTGCGGATCAGGAAGTCGCCGCTGGCCGGCCGTGCGAGGCGGATCGCGATGTCGGCCTCGCGCCGGGCGACGTTGAGGTTGTCGTTGCTGGCGATGACGTCGACGCACAGCTCGGGATGGCGGGCGCACAGATCCCGCAGTCGCGGCACCAGCCATTCGCCGACGATGGCAGCCACCGCGGTGATGCGCACCACGCCGCCCACCTTGCCCGCGCCAGCCTCGGCGACGCGCACCACGCCGGCCATGTCCTCCTCGATGCGGCCGGCCCGTTCCAGCACGCGCAGGCCGACCGCCGTGGGCTGCCAGTGGCCGTCGCCACGCTCGAACAGGCTTGCGCCCAGCGCGGTTTCCAGCGCTTTCAGGCGGCGGGCGACGGTGGTCTGGTCGACACCGAGCCGGCGCGCCGCCGCTGCCAGCGTGCCCTCCCGGCCCAGCATCACGGCAAAACGCAGATCATCCCAGTTCATCGCCACGGCAACCCCTTTTCCGGCCTCCTGATCCGCATCGGCTCGCATCAGGCGACTCGGCACGCCCTTGTTCGGAAGCCCTCTCGCCCTGCAAATCTGCATGGATTTCCGGCAGAAATGCCTATTCACGCAGGCAGCGGCAAAGTATAGCCTCCCATCACCGTCGCATCTGCAGCGCCAGGCGACGCCGACATCATCAGGAGACGACACATGAGCACCGCATCCACCACCCTGCGCCAGTTGACCGGCCAGCCCGACACCCCTGCCCCCCTGTCCGAATCGGCGCTGATCATCGTCGATGCCCAGAACACCTATCGCGAAGGCATCATGCAACTGACCGGCGTCGAGCCGGCGCTCGATCAGTGCGCGACGCTGCTGGCCCGCGCGCGGGCACTGAAGATTCCGGTGCTGCACATCCAGCACGACGCCGGCCCCGGCACCCCCTACGACGTGCGTGCCGAAATCGGCGCCATCGCCGACAAGGTCGCGCCCGCAGACGGCGAGGCGGTGGTGGTCAAGAATTATCCGAACTCCTTCATCGGTACCGACCTGGACGAGCGCCTGAAGGCCGCCGGCGTCAAGAACCTGGTGGTGACGGGCTTCATGACCCACATGTGCATCAACTCCACCGCCCGCGGCGCCTTCAACCTCGGCTACGCCGTGACGGTGCCGGCCGCCGCCACCGCGACCCGGCCGCTGGCCGCACCGGACGGCTCGGTGGTCAGCGCCGAAAGCCTGCAGGCGGCCGCACTGGCGGCATTGGGCGACCTGTTCGCGGTGGTGGTACCGGACGAAGCGGCCATTGTCGACTGAGGCCGACTGAAGCCCCCCTCGGCCGGCGCCGGTTTCCCCGCCGCCGGCGGCACGGCTAAACTGCCTCCCTGCAACCGGCTGCAGCTTTTCGCACGCGGCCGGTTTTCACGCCCAAGGAGGTTTTCTTCATGCCCATGTTCATCGACACCTCGCCGCCCGGCCAGTGCATCTTCTGCCGCCTGGTCGCAGGCGAGATTCCTTCGGCCCGCGTCTTCGAGGACGAACTCACCATCGCCTTCATGGACATCGGCCAGGTCAATCCCGGCCACGTCCTGGTGGCCACCAGGCGCCATGCCGCCACGCTGTTCGACATCACGCCGGACGAAGCCGCCGCGGTGGCACGGACGGTGAAGCGTGTCGCCCACGCGGTACGCGACACCTTCGACCCGCCCGGCCTGACCCTGCTGCAGGCCAACGGCCGCGAAGGCGATCAGACGGTGTTCCATTTCCACATGCACGTGGTGCCGCGCCACAGTGACGACGGCATCGCGCTGTCATGGCCGCGCAAGGATCCGCCGGCCGACGTGCTGCAGGGCTACGCTGCGCAGTTGCGCGACGCCCTCGCCAGGAGCTGATCGGCAGCGCCCAGCAGCGATTCGGCGCAGCGCGGGCGGCGGACTGCTAGAATCGAATTCCTGCAGAACCATTAGTGTCCACATGGACGATCCCGACCGCATGCCCCTGATCACGCCCGACAAGCGCCGCCGCGGCATCTACATCCTGCCGAACCTGTTCACCACCGCCGCCTTGTTCGCCGGTTTCTACGCGATCGTGCAGGCGATGGACCAGCGCTTCGAGATCGCGGCAGTGGCAATCTTCGTCGCCATGGTGCTCGACGGCCTGGATGGGCGTATCGCGCGCCTGACGCACACCCAGAGCGAGTTCGGCGCCGAATACGATTCGCTGGCCGACATGGTGTCCTTCGGCGCGGCGCCGGCCCTGGTGATGTACGAGTGGGCGCTGCGCGACCTCGGCAAGCTCGGCTGGATCGCGGCCTTCATCTACTGCGCCGGCGCCGCGCTGCGGCTGGCACGCTTCAACACCAACATCAGCGTCGTCGACAAGCGCTACTTCCAGGGCCTGCCCAGTCCCGCCGCCGCGGCGCTGACCGCAGGCCTGGTGTGGGTCGGCATCGACAACGGCTTCACCGGCGACGAGCTGAGCGGCTACGCCTGCGTGCTGACGATCTTCGCCGGCGTGTCGATGGTCAGCAACGTGCTGTTCTGGAGCGGCAAGAGCATCAATCTGCGCAAGAGCGTGCCCTTCATCGTGCTGATCGCCTTCGTACTGGTCTTCGCGCTGATTTCCAGCTATCCGCCGGGCATCCTGTTCGGCCTGTTCCTGGCCTATGCCGCTTCCGGCTACGTGATGTGGGTGCTGCGCTGGAAGCGGCGCAAGGACAAGCGGGCCAGCGCAATGGCCCCGGCCGCACCTGCCCCCCAGGCCGACGGCACGGAACCTCCCGCCGCGGCCGATGACGACGCCTCCCCGAGGAGCTGAACATGAAAGACCAACTGATCATTTTCGACACCACCCTGCGCGACGGCGAGCAAAGCCCGGGCGCATCGATGACGCGCGAGGAAAAGCTGCGCATCGCCCGCCTGCTCGAACGCATGCGGGTCGATGTCATCGAGGCGGGCTTCGCCGCCGCCTCCAACGGCGACTTCGAATCGGTGCGCTCGATCGCCGAAGCGGTCAAGGAATCCACCGTCTGTTCGCTGGCGCGCGCCAACGAAAACGACATCCGCCGCTCCGCCGAGGCCATCGCGCCGGCCGCCCGCGGCCGCATCCATACCTTCATCGCCACCAGCCCGATCCACATGGAGAAGAAGCTGCGCATGACGCCCGACCAGGTCATCGAGCAGGCTGTGAAGTCGGTCGCGCTGGCGCGTCAATTCACCGACGACGTCGAGTTCTCGGCCGAGGACGCCGGCCGCTCCGACATCGACTTCCTGGTACGCATCTTCGAGGCCGTGATCCAGGCCGGCGCGAAGACCATCAACGTGCCCGACACCGTCGGCTACAACGTGCCGGAGCAGTACGCCGGCACCATCCGCACGCTGATCGAGCGCGTGCCCAACTCCGACAAGGTGATCTGGTCGGTGCACTGTCACAACGACCTCGGCATGGCGGTGGCGAACTCGCTCGCCGCCGTGCACGCCGGCGCGCGCCAGGTCGAATGCACCATCAATGGCCTGGGCGAGCGCGCCGGCAACGCCTCGCTGGAAGAAATCGTCATGGCGGTGCGCACCCGCGGCGACGTGTTCCCGGTCGAGACCCGCATCGACACCACCCAGATCGTGCCGGCATCCAAGCTGGTATCGCAGGTCACCGGCTACCCGGTGCAGCCCAACAAGGCCATCGTCGGCGCCAACGCCTTCGCCCACGAGTCCGGCATCCACCAGGACGGCGTGCTGAAGCACCGCGAAACCTACGAGATCATGCGCGCCGAGGACGTCGGCTGGGGCGCCAACAAGCTGGTGCTGGGCAAGCATTCCGGCCGCAACGCCTTCCGCGCGCGGCTGCAGGAACTGGGCATCGAGATCGCCGGCGAGGAGCACCTGAACCACGCCTTCTCGCGCTTCAAGGAACTGGCCGACAAGAAGCACGAGATCTTCGACGAAGACCTGCACGCGCTGATGCGCGACGAAGCGATCACGCCCGAGACCGAGCATTACCGCCTGGTGTCGAGCCGCTTCCATTCCGAGACGGGCGAAACGCCGCTGGCCGAGCTGACGCTGGTCATCGGCAACACCGAGCACCGCACCCAGTCCGAAGGCTCGGGACCGGTCGATGCCGCCTTCAAGGCCATCGAGGGCGTTGCCAACAGCGGCAGCCAGCTGCTGCTGTATTCGGTCAATGCCATCACCACCGGCACCGATGCCCAGGGCGAAGTCACCGTGCGCCTGGCCAAGGAAGGCCGCGTGATGGACGGCCAGGGCGCAGACACCGACATCATCGTCGCCTCGGCCAAGGCCTATCTGAACGCGCTGAACAAACTGCAGAGCACTGCCCCGCGGCTGAATCCGCAGGTTTGAGCGTGAATGATGGGTTTCGCCTTCGGCCCGCCCCATCCTGCCCGTGATCGTCGCGCAGGATGGGGCGGGCCGTGCAGCCAGGGCACAGCGAAACCCATCAGCCCACTATTCCCTGGGCACCTGCCGCGACGGCGCGGTGTTGCGCGCATAGTACATCGTGCCGAGGAACAGCAGCACCGACAGCGCGATCTCCACGCCCGCCAGCACCCCGGTCAAACCCGGATCACTGGCGCGCAGCACGCCTTCGGTGAAGTACAGCAGCGACAGCATCGACACCCATTGATGGGTGTAGCGCTTGCCGCGCAGGATGCCGAACACCGCCGGCAGCAGCGGCACCGCCTTCAGCATCATCCACGAGCCGCCGGGGCGCAGCGGCGCGAGCCAGCCTTCCCACAGCACGCACAGCGCGATCAGCGCCAGCAGGCTGATGCTGGCAACGAGGTTGAGCAGGCGCGGACTCATCGCTCACCCGCCAGCCGCAGCGTCACTTCGGCCAGGCGGCGCCCCTGGGCGCGCGCCAGTTCGATCTCGTCGGCCGTCAGCACCGGCAGGCCGTCCATGCCGGCGACGTGGGTCGCACCATAGGGCGAGCCGCCGCTGCGCGTGGTGTTGAGCCGTGTTTCGGAATAGGGAATGCCGAGCAGCATCATGCCGTGGTGCAGCAGCGGCACCATCATCGTCAGCAGCGTGCTCTCCTGCCCGCCATGCTGGCTGGCGGATGACGAGAACACGCAGGCGGGCTTGCCGATCAGCGCGCCATTGGCCCATTCTCCCGCCAGCCCGTCGAGGAAATACTTCATCGGCGCCGCCATGTTGCCGAAGCGGGTCGGGCTGCCCAGCGCCAGGCCGGCGCATTCGACCAGGTCGCGCGGCTCGACGTAGGCCGGGCCGTCGGCGGGTATCTCGTCTTCCACTGCCTCGCACACGGTCGACACCCGTGGCACGGTCCGTACCCGTGCCACGGCGCCGGGCACCTGATGGATGCCGATGGCGATCTGCTCGGCCAGCGCGCGGACCGAACCGCGATGGCTGTAGTAAAGGACGAGTATTTCCTGCATGGCTGCGCGCGAGAATCGGGAGGCGCGGATCATACCATTGGGGGCGCACCGGCCGCGCCACGCAGGCCTTGCCGCCCAAGTCGAGGCACGCCAACCTGCATCACGCCGATCCGTGCCAGCGCGGCCCGATCCACGCGGCCCGGCCTGCCATCAGATCGGGTAGGGATCGATCTCGTAGCGGAACAGTTCGACACTGGCAGTCTGCATGTCCAGTCCCAGGGCGCGCCCCTGCGCCACATACACGCGCGCGCCTTCGCGCACGAAGACGAAACGGCGCGAAGCATAGGTTCCGGCGGGTGCGAGGAAAGCCGGATGACGGCGCATCGGCTCCATGGCCGGCAGCGCCAGCGCAGGCACCACCCCCCGCAGCGTGGCCCCGCGGAAAGCCACCTGCACCGCGTGATAGGACGGCGCCAGCATCTGCAGCCCCAGTTCGATCCGGCCGGACGCTTCGCTGCGCACCCAGCGCACCACGCACACCGCCCAGGCCTCATCCGCCTGGCGTCTGACTCCGAGCACGATACCGGCAACGATTTCCGCCGGCCGGCCGGTACCCGCCCCGGTTTCCGTGATGCTCATGATCGCGTAGCCGCCCGGGCTTTCGTTGAGCACCTGCCATTCCAGCACCCGTCCGCCCTCGCTGCGCCCTCGCCCGAGCTCCCACAGCCCGCGCAGACCCAGACAAACCTGGATCGCATAGTGCTGGGGCCGCCGGGGCTGTATCCGCAGCGGGGAGCTCACCCAGCGTTCGCGCAGGGTGCGCAGCAACGCGAGCAGTTCGACCGGCGTCAGGCCCGGCGGCAGTTCCTCATCCCCTGCATCCAGCAGCTCCACTTCGAGCGTGTCGCCGGTGTTCTCCGCGGCAGCGATCACCGTTTCCAGGTGCTCGACATGCTCGCCGAGCACGCGCGCAAGCGGTACGAGGCTGAAGTGGCGCACGTCGCCTCCCGCGGGCGCCAGCCCACGCGCCACCGATACCGGCGCCGTATCCGTCCCCAGTACGATCCACCAGGCACCGACGAGCGACTCGCCCTCGGCCTGCAACTGCAGCTCGGGCAGGCCGCTGCCGAGGAAATCGGCGATCCAGGCCAACTGGCGGGCCGTCAGGCTCTCGGGAGACGCGGCGGCGATCGCCGCCATGGTGAAATAGGACGCATCGCCTTCGAGCTCGGCCGCCACGCGGTTGGCGAGCGCCCACAAGCCAGGCGGCGCATTGGCAGCGGACATCGCCGCCACGACGAAAGCTTCGCAGCACAGCACCAGCCCCAGGCGCCGGCCGTCTTTCCAGGCACGCAAATCCGGCGCAGCCGCGGACTGCAGGCTTTCCAGCCTCCGTGCCATTTCCGCCAGGGTGGCGGAAATGTCGATCGACGCTCGATGCAGGACGGGCGGCAAAGGCAGGCTGGCCTCCTGCAACTGCGCACGAATGCGGCTGCTGATGTCCAACCCCCGCGCCGCGCCCCCCTCCAGGCAGCAGCGCAGTACCTCATCCGCCAGCCCGCTGCCGCACGGCAGTTCCCCGAGGCGGGTACGCAAGCCTTCCAGGTCGTCGACGACCTCGTCGGCGGGTTCGGATTCCAGCCAGCGCAGGAAATCGCCCGCTTCGTCGTCAACAGCAGAAAGTGGAGCCTGGATCATGGACAGAAAACGTTGCAGATGTTCATTTATTGCATTTTAGTCATATTTGAGAATGCACGACTTTTCTCTTCGAGCAACTCGGAACGTGCCGGAACAGGCATCATTCCGCAAGTGCTCGCCCGCCATGCTTCCTCTTGTTCGACAAAACACGCGCAGCTTGATCCCGGCAGCGTTTTGCACTAGAATTCGCCGTTTTTCGCATCCACCGATCAGGAAAATCAGATGGTCGTCATTCGCCTTGCCCGTGGTGGCGCCAAAAAGCGCCCGTTCTTCAACATCGTCGCCGCCGATTCCCGCAATCGCCGTGATGGCCGTTTCATCGAGCGCGTCGGCTACTACAACCCGGTTGCCTCCGGCGCCGCGCAGAGCCTGGTGATCAACGCCGAGCGCCTGGCCTACTGGCAGCAGAACGGCGCCCAGCTGTCGCCGACCGTTGCCCGCCTGGCCAAGCAGGCCGCCAAGGCCGCTGCCTGAGCAGCGACGATCCCGGCCACGGCCTGAAGAGGCGGACAGGCACATGATCGTACTGGGGCGCATTGTCGCCCCTTTCGGCGTTCAGGGCTGGGTCAAGATCCATCCCTTCGGCGATGACCCGGTCGAATGGCGCAAGATGCCGCAATGGTGGCTCTGCGCCGAGGACGGCGCTCCCGCCGAGCGCTGGAAGCCCTATACGCTGAAAGCGTGCCGGGCGCACGGCAAGGGACTGGTCGCCGCCTTCGGCGAAGTGCCGGACCGCAACGCGGCGGAGGCGATCGACGGCTGGTACATCGGCGCACCGCGCGAAGCGCTGCCGAAACCGGCCGAAGACGAATACTACTGGGGCGACCTCGTCGGCCTCGAAGTCTTCAACGAAGCCGGCACGCGGCTGGGCGTGGTCGATGGCCTGCTGTCCACCGGCGTCCATGACGTGCTGCAGGTGAAGGACGAGGCACAGGACGGCGGCGAGCGGCTGATTCCCTTCGTCGCGGCCTACGTGCTGGATGTCGATCTCGCCGCACGGCGCATCCGCGTCGCCTGGGGCGAGGACTGGTAGGCGTGAGCGATCACGCCGGAGCCGGGAGCAGTCAGGAAGAGGCAGAGGTGACGATCGCGGGCGGCCTGCGCCGCTACGACCTCATCACCCTCTTCCCCGAGATGTTCGTCGCCCTGACGGGCAGCGGCATCACCCGCCGGGCGAAGGATCGCGGGCTGTACGCGCTGGGTTTCCACAACCCGCGCGACTTCACCCACGATCCGCACCGCACGGTGGACGACCGCCCCTACGGCGGCGGGCCGGGCATGGTGATGCTGGCCGAACCGCTGCTGCAATCGATCGCAGCGGCGCGCGTGGCCCAGCAGACGGAGATCGGGGCTGCTGGCCCGGTGCTCTACCTGTCGCCGCAAGGCCGCCGGCTGGACCAGGCGGCGGTGATGGAACTGGCGGCGCAGCCGGGCTTGATCCTGCTGTGCGGCCGCTACGAAGGCATCGACCAGCGCGTCATCGAACGCGCGGTCGACATGGAAGTGTCGCTCGGCGACTTCGTGTTGTCCGGCGGCGAACTGCCGGCGATGGTGCTGCTCGACGCGATCGTGCGGCAACTGCCCGGCGCATTGAACACCGCCGATTCGGCGCAGGAGGATTCCTTCGTCGATGGCCTGCTCGACTGCCCGCATTACACGCGGCCGGAAGTGCTGGGAGAAGACAAAGTGCCCGAGGTGCTGCTGTCGGGCAACCATGCAGCAATCCGCCGCTGGCGGCTGAAGCAGTCCCTGGGCCGCACCGCACTGCGGCGGCCGGATCTGCTGGCCGGGCGGCAACTGAGCAAGACCGAATTGAAACTGCTTGAGGAATTCAGGCAGGAGCAAGCCGGGGCGGAAGACGGCAGCATCGTCTGAAAGCCCGTACATAAACGGCACGCACCAGGTGGCGACCTGCTCTGCTGCCAGGCCGATGCAAAGACAGAGGCCGACAACATCGATGGAGTATCCGCAATGAACCTGATTCAGCAGCTCGAACAGGAAGAAATCGCCCGCCTGACCCAAGGCAAGGCCATCCCGGAATTCGCCCCCGGCGACACCGTGATCGTCCAGGTCAAGGTCAAGGAAGGCAACCGCGAACGTCTGCAGGCATACGAAGGCGTGGTGATCGCGAAGCGCAATCGCGGCCTGAACTCCGCTTTCATCGTCCGCAAGATTTCCTCGGGCGAAGGCGTGGAGCGCACGTTCCAGACCTACTCGCCGCTGGTGGCCGGTATCGAAGTGAAGCGCCGCGGCGACGTCCGCCGCGCCAAGCTGTACTACCTGCGCCAGCGTTCGGGCAAGTCCGCACGCATCAAGGAAAAGCTGGACTACAAGGCCGCCGCTGCCAAGAAGGCTGCCCTGCAACAACAGCAAGAGCAAAAGCAGCAAGGCTGATCGCTCTCGCGGTGACGCACGGAAAACGGACCTTCGGGTCCGTTTTTCGTTTCCGGCCTCAGCCGGCTCCGCGCTGCAGCCGCCTCTCCAAAGGAGGCCGGCGCTTCAGCGCCGCTCGACGTAGCGCAGGATGCCTGCCGCAGCTGCCAGGAAGATCAGGCTGGGCGTCAGCGCCGCCATGATCGGCGGCCAGGCGTTGATCATGCCGAGGTTGGAGAACAAGCCGTTCAGCAGATGGAAGCCCACGCCCAGCATCACCCCCATGAAGATGCGCGCGCTGGCGCCGCCCATGCGGTCGTGGATGAAGCCGAAAGGCAGCGCCAGCGCCATCATCACCAGCACGGCGAAGGGATAGATCAGCTTCTTCCACAGCGCGATCTCGAAGCGGTCGGAACTCTGCTGGTTGTCGCGAAGATGCTGGATGTAGGTCCACAGCCTGCCCACCGGCATGTGCTCCGGCCCCACCATCAGCACGCCCAGCACTTCGGGCGAGAGATCCGAGCGCCAGGTGATTTCCGGCACCTGTTCGACTTCGGTACGGTCATCGAGGAAGCGGGTGCGGGACACTTCCAGCAGGCGCCAATGCTCCTTGCCGTCGTGCACGCCGCGCCTGGCTTCGCTGATCGACAGCAGGCCGTAGTCGTCGTCGAATTCATACACCCGCGCGTTCTGCATCGTGCGGTCGGGCAGCATCGTGCGGACGTTGATCACCAGCCGGCCGTCCTTGACCCACAGGCCGGAGCGCAACTGCTGCGACACGGTGGACTGGGTCGCCGTCAGCTTCCATTCCTGGGCGGCCGCTTCGGCCGGCGGGCCCACGTATTCGCCGATGAGGAAAGTCAGCGCCACCAGCACGCTGCCGATCAGCGCCAGCATGCGCGCCAGCGCGCCGTTCGACATCCCGGAGGCGCGCATCACGGTGATTTCGGAATGGCGCGCCAGCGTCGCCAGGGCATACAAGGTGCCGATCAGCACCGCGACCGGGAACAGTTCATAAACGCGACCGGGCAGGATCATCGCCACATACACGGCCGCATCGGCGATCTGGTAGTCGCCCTTGCCGACGTCTTCCAGTTCGTTGATGAAGTCGAAGAAGGCGAACAGGCCCAGGAAAGCCACCAGCACCAGCGCCGTGGCCGAGTAGATCTCCCGCGCGAGATAGCGGAACAGGATGCTCATGACGACCTCGCCCGCCAGAACGGCGACACCGCCAGCCGCTTGTAGAACAGCAGCGCCAGCATGGCCAGCACGATCAGGTGCGGCAGGAACAGCCCGACGCCGAAGCTCATCCGCCCCTGCGCCACCCAGCCCTGGAACACCGAGATGGCGTTGCTATAGACGAGATAGGTCAGCAGCGCGATCAGCAAGCCGTTGGCCCGCCCCGCGCGCGGATTGACGAAGGACAGCGGAATGGCGAGCAAGGCCAGCAGCAACGCGGACAGCGGCGCACCGATGCGGCCCAGCAGTTCGCCCATGCTGCGCTTGTCGCCCTGCGCCAGCAGCAGCGCGGTGGGCAGCGCGCGGGTGCGCGACGGCTGGCTGACGGCCGGCTTCTGCTCCACCAGAACTTCGTAGCGTTCGAACTCCATCACGCGGTATTCCGGCGTACCCGGCCGGCCGTCGTAGCGCCGCCCTTTCTCCAGCACCACGAAACGGCGCCCTTCCTCGTCGCTGCGCATGTAGCCTTCGGCCGACGCGATCACGACCAGGCCGCCATCGCGCGTCTCCTCGCTGACGAAGACGTTGCGCACCCGGCCATCCTCGCCGGCGCCGATCTCGACGAAGAACACGCGCTGGGCGCCGGAGGACTCGCGGAACACGCCGGGCGCGACACGCTGGGTATCGTCGCGGCTGTCGAGACGGTCGCGATATTCGCTGCTCTGCTGCTGCGCCCACGGCGTCAGGTACAGCGAACCGGCGCCGATCACGACCACCAGCGGCAGCGCGAACGTCAGCACCGGCCGTATCCAGGACGTCAACGGCACGCCGGCCGCGAACCACACCACCATTTCCGAGTCGCGGTAGCTGCGCGACAGCGACACCAGGATGGCGATGAACAAGGTCAGCGTCAGCACCGTCGGCAACTGCGCCAGCGCACCGTAGCCGATCAGCGCCAGCACCGCTTCGGCCGGCACGCGGCCGCCGGCGGCCTGGCCGAGCAGGCGGATCAGCACGGTCGAGATCAGGATCGCGAACAGTGCAACGAAAACCGCGGCGGCGGCGTGGGTGAATTCCCGCTGAAGGGCGCGGCGGAAGATCATCGCGCGATAGGACCGATGGGCAAGAGAGGGTTGTGATGAAGGTTGCAGCCGCCGGCGGGAAGGGCCCGGCCGGAAGGCTTTTTGACGGGTTCCGGGCGAAGGCGCCATAATCGGCGGCAGTTCGCAAGACGCGTCATTCCAAGGAAAAAAGCTGATGGAATTTACCATAAAGACCGGCTCGCCGGCGAAGTCCAAGGCCGGCCTGCTGGTGCTCGGCGCCTTTGCCGACGGGGTTCTGCCCACCGCCACCGCTGCCGTCGATGCCGCCGCCGAAGGCCGCATCGCCCACTACCTGAAGCGCGGCGACCTGGACGACAAGGCCGGCGCCACGCTGCTGCTGGCCGAACTGCCCGGCACCCACGCCGAGCGCGTGCTGCTGGTCAGCCTGGGCAAGCAGGACGAATTCGGCGACAAGGCCTACCGCGACGCGCTGACCGCCGCCGCCAAGGCGCTGGCCGCGACGCCGGCCAAGGACGCCGTCGTCACGCTGGCCGACCTCGCCGTCGGCGAACGCCCGCTGAGCTGGAAGATGCAGCAGGCCGCCCGCATCCTGGCCGACGGCGCCTACCGCTTCGATGCGCTCAAGTCCGGCAAGGACAAGAAAGACAAGAAGGAACGCGGCGCGCGCAAGCTGACGCTGCTGACCGCAACCGAACCGAGCGCCGAGCTCGACACCGCGGTGCGCTACGGCCACGCCATCGCCACCGGCATGGCGCTGGCGAAAGACCTCGGCAACCTGCCGGGCAACGTCTGCACCCCCACCCATCTCGCCGACACCGCCCAGGCGCTGGGCAAGCAGTACAAGTTCGACGTCGAAGTGCTCGAACGCGCCGACATGGAAAAGCTCGGCATGGGCTCCTTCCTGTCGGTGGCGCGCGGCTCGCACCAGCCGCCCAAGTTCATCGTCATGAACTACAAGGGCGGCAAATCCAGGGCCAGGCCGATCGTGCTGGTCGGCAAGGGCATCACCTTCGACACCGGCGGCATCTCGCTGAAGCCGGCCGCCGAGATGGACGAGATGAAGTACGACATGTGCGGCGCCGCCAGCGTGCTCGGCACCTTCAAGGCCATCGCCCGGATGGGCCTGCCGATCAACGTCGTCGGCCTGATCGCCGCCACCGAGAACATGCCCGGCGGCGGCGCCACCAAACCGGGCGACGTCGTCACCTCGCTGTCGGGCCAGACCATCGAAGTGCTCAACACCGACGCCGAAGGCCGCCTGGTGCTGTGCGACGCGCTGACCTACGCCGAGCGCTTCAAGCCCGAATGCGTGATCGACATCGCCACGCTGACCGGCGCCTGCGTCGTCGCCCTGGGCAAGATCCCCAGCGGCCTGCTCGCCAACGACGACGAACTCGCCGCCGAACTGCTCAAGCGCGGCACCGACTCCGGCGACCGCGCCTGGCAGTTGCCGCTGTGGGACGAGTACCAGGAACTGCTCAAGAGCAACTTTGCCGACATGGGCAACATCGGCGGGCGCTACGCCGGCACCATCACCGCGGCCTGCTTCCTGGCGCGCTTCACCAAGGCCTACAAGTGGGCCCACCTCGACATCGCCGGCACCGCCTGGCTGTCGGGCGACGCCAAGGGCGCGACCGGCCGGCCGGTGCCGCTGCTGTCCGAGTTCCTCGTCGGCCGCACACGCGGCGACTGAACGGCAGCGGAATGGCGCCGAGCGTCCGCTTCTACCACAACACGCCCGACCGGCTCGCGCTCGCCTGCGAGCTGATCGGGCGCGCCTACGGCAGCGGGCGCAAGGTGGCGGTGCGCATGCCCGACGGCAACAGCGCGCGGGAACTCGACCGCATGCTGTGGCTGCGCGACACCCTCGCCTTCGTCCCGCACGTGCTGCGCGACTCCGAACTGGCCGCGGAAACGCCGGTCGTCATCGGCGAAGCCGTTCCCGCCGCCCCCTGGCCGCATGCCGACACGCTGTTCAACCTCGCGCCGGATCTGCCGCCGGATTACCAGGACTTCAGGATCGTGATCGAAATCGTCGGCAAGACCGAAGCCGAACGCCAGCCCGCCCGCACCCGCTGGGCGCAGTACCGCGAACAGGGACTGGAGCCGAAGGCCTTCGACGCCGAACGCAGGGTGGCGCTATGAAGGACTGGCTGCCGCTGCCCCCCGACGAAGAACTCGAACGCGCCGACGACCTGCTGGACCAGGCGGACGCCTTGCTGGGCCGCCATCGCGCGGCCAGGCCAGCGAATGAAGCCGGCGCCCCTACCCCGCCCAGCCCCGCAGACGCCGATTCCACCGATCTTCCCATCCTCACCGAGGTCGTCGATCCATCCGAGCTGCCGCTGGGCTGGAGCGAACGGGATCCCGATCCCCTGATCTTCGACTCGCCGCCCGCAGAAAAGGCAGCGCCAGTCGAAGCCCCCCCGTCCCCGGCGCATGCGCCCCCCCCGCCTGCCCCCGCCTTCTCAGCGGCCGAATCGGCAGTCACGACCGAAGATCGCGTCGCCTACCAGATCGCCGAACGCCTGATCGAGCTCGATACCCTGATCGCACGCAGCATCAACGACTGGATGGATCAGGAATTTCCGCAGATTCTGCAGCGCGAACTCGACAACCTCAGCGAGCGCCTGCAGGTCGAACTCCAGGCCCACCTGCGCGCCACGCTGCAGCCCGAGCTGTCGGCCCACATCAGCCGCCAGATGGAACGCAGTCCGGATCTCCCGCCGCCGCTGCGAAGCTGAACCGCCGCCCTCCAGCGAGCGAAACCCTCCCCACAGGATGGGTAGTCCCCGTAGGATGGGTAGAGCGCAAGCGAAACCCATCGGTGGCGGCATGAGGGCCCGGCTGGTGATGATGGGTTTCGCCTGCGGCTCTACCCATCCTACCCCCACTACCCGCCACCCCACGCGCCCGCCGGGCGCGGCGGGCGCATCCGCTATAATCCGCGCTTTGCCTTCACGCGCGTAAAACAACATGGAACTGGCCAAAAGCTTCGAGCCCGCCGACATCGAACGTCGCTGGTACCCCGAATGGGAATCCCGCGGCTACTTCGACGCCGGCCTCGACAAGTCGAACCCCAACGCCTTCTGCATCCTGCTGCCGCCGCCCAACGTCACCGGCACGCTGCACATGGGGCACGGCTTCAACCAGACGATCATGGACGCGCTGACGCGCTACCACCGCATGCGCGGCGACAACACGCTGTGGCAGCCCGGCACCGACCACGCCGGCATCGCCACCCAGATCGTCGTCGAACGCCAGCTCGACGCCCAGGGCATCAGCCGCCACGACCTTGGCCGCGAGAAGTTCCTCGAGAAGGTCTGGGAGTGGAAGGAATACTCCGGCGGCAGCATCACCGGCCAGATGCGCCGCCTCGGCACCAGCCCGGACTGGAAGCGCGAACGCTTCACGATGGACGCCGGCCTGTCGAAAACCGTCACCGAAACCTTCGTCCGCCTCTACAACGAAGGCCTGATCTACCGCGGCAAGCGCCTGGTCAACTGGGACCCCAAGCTCGGCACCGCCGTGTCCGACCTCGAAGTCGTGCAGGAAGAAGAGGACGGCAAGCTCTACCACATCCTCTACCCCTTCACCGACGGCCCGGCCGGCGGACTGCGCGGCCTCACCGTCGCCACCACCCGCCCGGAAACCCTGCTCGGCGACGTCGCGGTGATGGTGCATCCGGAAGACGAGCGCTACGCCGCGCTGGTCGGCAAGACCGTCGAACTGCCGCTCACCGGCCGCCGCATCCCGATCATCGCCGACGACTACGTCGACCGCGAATTCGGCACCGGCTGCGTCAAGGTCACGCCCGCGCACGACTTCAACGACTACGCCGTGGGCCAGCGCCACGGCCTCGACATGATCGTCGTGCTGACGCTGGCCGGCGCGGTGCCGGCCGAAGCCGAAGTGTTCGACACCGCCGGCCAGGCCAAGGGCCACATCGCCATGCCGGCCTCGGTCGCCGGGCTGGACCGCGTGCCGGCACGCGAGAAGGTCGTCGCCGAACTCGAGGCTGCCGGCCTGCTGGTCGAAGCCAAGGCGCACAAGCTGATGGTGCCGCGCGGCGACCGCACCGGCGTCGTCATCGAGCCGATGCTGACCGACCAGTGGTTCGTCGCCATGAGCAAGGCGGGCGCGGACGGCAGGAGCATCACCCAGAAGGCGCTGGAATGCGTGTCCTCGGGCGAGATCAGGTTCTACCCCGAGAACTGGGTCAACACCTACAACCAGTGGCTGAACAACATCCAGGATTGGTGCATCTCGCGCCAGCTGTGGTGGGGCCACCAGATTCCGGCCTGGTACGGCACCGACGGCCAATGCTGGGTCGCCCACGACGAAGCCGAAGCACGCGCGCTGGCCGACAAGGACGGCTACACCGGCGCGCTGCGCCGCGACGAGGACGTGCTCGACACCTGGTATTCGTCCGCGCTGTGGCCATTCTCGACGCTGGACTGGACGCCCGAATGGCCGGCCAGGAGCAACGACGCGCTCGACCTCTACCTGCCGTCCACGGTGCTCGTCACCGGCTTCGACATCATCTTCTTCTGGGTCGCCCGCATGGTCATGATGACCAGGCACATCACCGGCAAGATCCCGTTCAAGCACGTCTACGTGCACGGCCTGATCCGCGACGCGGAAGGCCAGAAGATGAGCAAGTCCAAAGGCAACGTGCTCGATCCGATCGACCTCATAGACGGCATCGGCATCGACGAACTGGTCGCCAAGCGCACTTTCGGCCTGATGAACCCGAAGCAGGCGCAGAGCATCGAGAAGAAGACGCGCAAGGAATTCCCCACCGGCATCCCCGCCTTCGGCACCGACGCGCTGCGCTTCACCTTCGCCAGCCTCGCCAGCCCGGGCCGCGACATCAAGTTCGACCTGTCGCGCTGCGAGGGCTATCGCAACTTCTGCAACAAGCTGTGGAACGCCACCCGCTTCGTGCTGATGAACACCGAAGGCCAGGACTGCGGCCTGGGCGAAGGCCTCGCCTGCACGCCCGAGGTGCTCGACTTCTCCTTCGCCGACCGCTGGATCGTCTCCCGCCTGCAGCGCACCGAAGCCGAAGTCGCCACCCAGTTCGGAGCCTACCGTTTCGACCTCGTCGCCCGCGCGGTGTATGAATTCGTCTGGGACGAGTACTGCGACTGGTACCTGGAACTGGCCAAGGTGCAGATCCAGACCGGCACCCCGGCCCAGCAACGCGCCACCCGCCGCACCCTGCTGCGCGTGCTCGAAACCGTGCTGCGCCTGGCCCACCCGCTGATCCCCTTCATCACCGAGGAGCTGTGGCAGACCGTGGCGCCGCTGGCCGCACGCAAGGACACCGACAGCCTGATGCTGGCCCGCTACCCGCAGGCCGACGCCGCTCGCATCGACGAAGCGGCGGAAGCGAAAGTCGCCGAACTGAAAGCGCTGATCCACGCCTGCCGCAACCTGCGCGGCGAGATGAACATCTCGCCCGCCCAGCGCCTGCCGCTGGTCGCCGCCGGCGACAAGGTCGTGCTGGCGCAGTACGCGCCCTACCTCGCCGGCCTCGCCAAGCTTGCCGAGGTGCAGATCGTCGACGAGATCGGTGCCGACGAGCTCGCACCGGTCGCGGTCGCCGGCGAAACCCGCCTGATGCTGAAGGTGGAAATCGACGTCGCCGCCGAGCGCGAACGCCTGGGCAAGGAAATCGCCCGGCTCGAAGGCGAGATCGCCAAGGCCGAAGGCAAACTCGGCAACGCCAGCTTCGTCGACCGCGCCCCTGCCGCCGTCGTACAGCAGGAACGCGACCGCCTGGCCGGCTTCAAGGCCACGGTAGACAAGCTGAAACCGCAGTTGGCGAAGCTGGGCGGCTGAGCCGTATCGGCTTCAGGGCTTGACGGAAACGGCAGCGAGATTGATTTCGCTGCCGTTTCTGCTTTGCTCCCAGGAGGCGACAGCGCCATGCAGAGGCATGATTTTTCGCCCGATCAAGCCAATGCGAGCATTTACGCCGGCACCCGGACGCCTGTAGCGCGCCTTCGTTCCATCTGAACCCTGTGCTCAGTTTTCCATGGCTTTCAGCTCGGCGAGAAACCGCTGCTGCTGCGCACCTTCGCGCCGGCTTTGCTGTATCTGCGCCCCGAGATTGTCGATCTCACGACGCTTGGCAGCCAACTGCTCGTTATTGGCCCTGAACACACTCTGTTGCTCCTGGCGCTTTTTCTGCAGTTCGGCGTTCAGTGCTTCAATCGCCTCATTCAACTGCCCGCTTATGCCATCACGGCTGCTCCTATGTGTGGCGTCCAGTTCCTGGCGAATGGCGCTGATTTTCTCCTGGTAAACCGTATTGGCCTGCGCCATCAGCTCCCTGCGCTGGCTGGACAACGCCGCTTCCTGTTCCCTCAACTGTGCCTGGCGTTCGCGGAATGAAGCCTCCAGCCCCGCCAACTCGGTACGTAGCGTTTCATCGGCACTGGCTTTGTAACGGGTGAAATCCGCCGCACTCTGGCGTTTGCGCGCCGCGGAAATGTCCGTATTGTATGCGTCGCGCAACTGCTTGCGCTGGACCGCTGCAGCCTGCTGCAGCTCCTTTCCCTGCGCCTGCAGTTCAGCAACCTTCAGCCGGTAATCCTTGTCCAGTTCCGCAATACGTGCATCCAGCTCCTTCTTGGGCTCAGCGCCTTTTTCCCTGAGAGCAGCCTGCAGTTCCTGTCCGGCAGCCTGGTTTTCCTGGTTAGCCTTGTTGCGCAACACTGTCTGTTCCTGATGAATGCGCTGCTGCTCGTCATTCAGCGCTGCCATCACTTGCCGGTTCTCTTCCTGGATCTTCTGGTTCAGCGCGTTCCACTCCCCAATCATCGTCTGCCACCGGGATTCATCGGCGCCAATCTGTTCTGCACGTTTTTCAAGCGATGCCTCGGCAGCGGCCACCAGACGCTTGTAGTCCGAACTGCCGACAATGACATGTTTCGCTCCATGAGCATCAGCAGGTTTCCCGGCAAAGAAATTGGGAGCCTGTTCGTGCGAGAACATGCTCATCCATTCCTCCCCACGGAGAACTGAGCTGGCTACGCCGATAACAAGAGCATCATCACCTTTCCTGGCGATGCGCTTGAGGATCACATGCTCGTCAAGCGTGCCCAGGCTCTCGTACAGATCAGCCTTTGGAGAAACCTCCGCACGGAAGCGGTAGCGGCGCTGCGGCTCGACCTTGGTGCCGACATCGTCTTCGGCTTCGATCTTGAAACTCTCGACCTGCCAGGCATTGGGGATGTCTGCGGCGAACTGCGATTTCAGGTCAGGGCCGCTTTTGCCGCAGGCCGCAAGACCCAGCACGCCTATTCCGAAAGCAAGTCTCCGGAACCAGCGACGGATGATCGTCGTATCACTGAATCGGGTTCGTCCAGCCAGCCGTATCTGAATCGCAGGGCAAGCACGTAGATTGTTTGTCATGGGGACTCTCCGCTGGCACAGATACAGCAGTGGAAGACAAGACAGCAGGCCGGGCAAGGCACTCGGAAACTGCGGCTCGTGGTTTATGTATCATAGTGTTACATCGACCGCAAGCAGCTTTCAGAGCCGATGAAAAGATGGAAATCCATGTTGAAAGCAGCGCATCGTCAACATCGGCGTGCTGGAGCTGGCATGGGTTTCCGCGACCGCCCTGGGGCCGGGCGACACGCACTTCATCCATACGCCGGGTGCGGCATCCTGCATACCAAACAGCCCTTGAGCAGGCGCCAGGGCCTGCAACTGAAGTCGATGCGCAGGCCGACCCCTCGCTTTACATAGCACAAGTCAGGTCGAGGCCAGCATCTGCATGTGGGCGACCCGGGCTTGCCGAGCGACGGCACACGGATTCGCGTGACTGCGCAGGGCGATGAGCCTGTCGAACCTGCCTTGCTCGGCGGACGGCCCTTTCATCATGGACACCGTCCGAGCGGCTGCAGCAAGCCAAGCGCGATTTCGTTTTCGGCCGCACGGGGCATGTTCTGGGCATGGAAACGGAACGGGCCGGCCGCATCACCGGCCAGCCCGTTCCGCATTCAGCAGCCTGAAGTGGAAGCTTTACTTGCGCTTCAGGAAGAACTCGAAAGCCTTGTCCGCCGTTTCACCCTGCTGCAGCAAGGGGTTGCCGGTCTGCTTGGCGAAGGCCTGAAAATCCTTGGCCGAGCCCGGGTCGGTCGCCACCACGCGCAGTACCTGGCCCGATTGCATCTCGGCCAGCGCCTTCTTTGCGCGCAGGATCGGCAGCGGACAGTTCAGGCCGCGCGCATCCACTTCCTTGTCGAAATCCATCCTGTGTCCTCGCTTGCGTCGATATCAGTTTTTTGAATGGCTCGCCATTCTAGTGGATGCCCGCCCGGCCCGAAAGAATGCGCAGCAGGGCAGGCGATGCCCGCCCATCGAATCCGTCACGGCGGGAACTCAATCCTTGCGGTCGCGCCTTTCCTCGATCAGGCGCTGCTTCAGTTCGCGCAGACGCGCATCCACCGCGGAGAGCTCGTAGAAATCGCCGTCGCCCGCCCTGCTTGCGATCTCCAGTTGCTCGATCGCTGCCGGCAGGCTGCCGCGCAGCCGATAGACTTCGGCCTGGGCGCGGTGCTGGGCGGTGACTTTGCCCAGGTCCGCATAGGCCCGCGACAGCAGTTGCCACAGGCGCGGGTCGGACTGGCGGTTGTCCAGTGCGCGGCGGACGCCATCGACCGCCGCCTGCGGCTGGCCGCCGAGGATGCGCGCATTGGCCAGCGCATAGACCAGGGCGTGGTTGGACGGGAAGCTGCGCATCGCCGCCTCCAGCACCTTGATCGCGGTCGCGCCGTCCTTGCGCGCCAGTGCGATCTCGGCGCGCAGCGTTTCGATCCACGGCGACGGCGGCGCCTTGGCGCGCACGGCCTCGAGCCGTTGCGCTGCCTCGTCCAGCCGGCCGGCGCGGAACAGGGCGCGCGCCAGGCCATAGCCGGCGGCGGGGTCGGCCGGCGTCTGCGCCAGCTGGCTTTCCATGTCCCTGACCGCATCGGTGGCCAGGCCGGCGTTGGCACGCAACTTGGCGCGGGAGAAGTTGAAGTCCGGCGAATCGACCACCTGGCGGTAGCGCATCGAGTTGACACGGTTCTCCATGTCGGCGATGCGCTCGGTCGTCAGCGGGTGGGTGCGCAGATAGGCCGGCGCATTGTTCTCGTACATGCGGGTGGCGCGCTGCAGGCGCTCGAAGAAGCCGGGCATGCCGCGCACGTCGAAGCCGGCACTCTCCAGCGTCTCGAGCCCGACGCGATCCGCCTCGCGCTCGAAGCTGCGGGTGTAGCCGAGCTGCGACTGGATCGCGCCGGCCTGGCCGGCAGCGATCGCCGCCTGGCTGACGTCCGAATTGCTGCGCGCCGCCAGCACCGCCACCAGCAGCGAGGCCATCATCAGCATCGCCGACTGGCTCTGCTTGCCGACGATCTGCGCGATGTGGCGCTGGGTGACGTGGGCGATTTCGTGGCCGAGCACCGAGGCGAACTCGGATTCGGTCTGCGCTGCCAGCAGCAGGCCGGTATGCACGCCGATGTAGCCGCCGGGCAGCGCGAAGGCGTTGAGCGTCGAGTCGCTGACGACGAAGAAATCGAAATCCAGCCCGGGATTGTTGCTCACCGCCGCCAGCTTGTGGCCGATGCGGTTGACGTACTCCTCGACTTCCGGATCGTCCAGGTAGCTGGCATCGCGCCAGCGGATCTGGCTGATGATCTGCTCACCGATGCGCCGCTCGGCGGCCGGCGAAAGCTCGGTCGCGGCAACGTCTCCCAGATCGGGCAGATCGTAGGCGTGGACAGGGAAAGCCAGCGCGAGGCTGAGCAGCAGGGCAAGAGGTCGTCGCATCATCGGGTGCTATGATACCCGGCCGCATCAAAGCGTTCCCGCATGCCTGTATCCGGCTGTAGCCGGCCCCGGCCGCGGCGCACGCGCCCTCTCTTCATGACCGCCGAAGCACGATGAGCACCGACGCAGCGAACTCCGACACCCCCGCCTTGACCCATTTCGACACCGACGGCCAGGCCCACATGGTCGACGTCGGCGCCAAGGCCGAAACCCGCCGCGTCGCCGTCGCCACCGGCCGCATCCTGATGCTGCCGGATACCTTCGGCATGATCCGCGCCGGCACGGCCAGGAAGGGCGACGTGCTCGGCATCGCCCGCATCGCCGCCATCCAGGCCTCGAAGCGCACCAGCGAACTGATTCCGCTGTGCCATCCGCTGCCGCTGACGCGGGTGGCGGTCGAGTTCGCGCTGGAGGAAGGCGCGCAGGAAGGGAGCGAACACGCGGTGCGTTGCACCGTCACCGCCGAAACGGTCGGCCGCACCGGCGTCGAGATGGAAGCACTGACCGCGGTCAACGTCGGCCTGCTGACGATCTACGACATGTGCAAGGCGGTGGACCGGGGCATGCGCATGGAAGGCATTCGCCTGCTGGAAAAGCTCGGCGGCAAGTCGGGGCACTGGCAGGCCTGACGACTGTTTACCGGACGGCTTGCTTTGCGCCGTCCTTTGCCGCCAGGCGCGAGATCACCAGCGGAAAGGCACCCGACCCGGCAAGCGCGATGGCCGACACCAGAAACGCCAGTCCCGCCATCGGCTCTGCCAGTGCCGGATGAAGCCGGTCACCGGCACCGGCGAAACACGTCACTGCCGGCACCAGACACAGCGCCGCCAGGACGAAAAGCACGAGCGCCGACATCGGCATCCGGCGGTGGTCAGCGGACATGCATCCATTCTCCATTCAAAAGTTGCGGCCCAGCTTGCGGTACAAGGTGTTGCGGGCGATGCCCAAGGCCCGTGCAGCAGCTGACACGTTGCCGCCGTGTTCGGCCAGCGCCCGCTGGATCAGGCTCTCGTCCAGACCCAGCGGGGGACGGCCACGCGGTCGGGCTGCTACGGACAGCATCCTCCTGGACTCTGCTCCTGCCCGAGATGTGACGAAAACCGGCACAGCTTCGGCATCGAAGATTTCCTCCGGCAGATGCCGCGGCAGGATCACCCGTTCATCGTCATCGAGCAGCGCCAACGCCACCCGCAGCACGTTCTGCAATTGGCGGATGTTGCCCGGCCAGGCATATGCCTCGAAGAAGTGCATCACTTCTTCCGACACGCTCACACCATCGCACGGCCGGCCGGCGCACTCCGCCTCGATCAACAGGCCGACGATGACACGCATGTCGGTGCGCGCACGCAAGGGCGGCAGGTGGACGGTCAGGCCGTTGATGCGGTAGTAGAGGTCCTCGCGGAACAGGCCGTTCTTCACCGATTCGTTCAGCGTCCGGTGCGTCGCCGACACCAGCGCGATGTCGACCGGCAGCGCCTCCCGGGCACCGACCGGCACCACGCGGCGCTCCTGCAGCACGCGCAGCAGCCTCGCCTGCATGGACAGCGACATGTCGCCGATCTCGTCCAGGAACAGCGTGCCGCCGTCGGCCTGCTGGATGCGCCCCACCGCGCCTTCGCGCCGTGCGCCGGTGAAGGCGCCGCCGACATAGCCGAAGAGTTCGGCTTCGATCAGGCTTTCGGGAATCGCTGCGCAGTTGAGGGCGACGAAAGGGCCATCGGCCCGCGGCCCGCTGTTGTGGCAGGCCTGTGCCAGCAATTCCTTGCCGACACCGGATTCGCCCTGGATCAGCAACGGGATGTTGCGCCCCACCACCCTGCCGGCACGATCGAGCACCCGCTGCAGACCGGCATCGCCAGTAGCCAGGCGGGCGAGCGTCACACGCCCGTCGGCGGCAGGCTCCAGCGCAAGACGATGCAGCCTCTCGCCGGCGGTCCGCCCGGGGTCGCAAGGCCGCTTCGACGCAGGCACGGGCAAGTCCGCCAGCGGCGCGCGCGTAAAGATCCGCCCCATCGTCGTTCGTCTCCAGCACCGGACCATGCCGGCTCACCGGGACTATTAAAGCAAAAGCTGCTGCAGCAAAGCAGAAAACAAAGCAGAAAAAATTCGCCGGGCGAAAAGGAACACCATGGGAACACTGCATCCCTCGGCGGGAAGGGCTGCCGCAGCTAGCGGCCGCAGGCGCGATCCTCGGCTTCCACCTCGGCCATCTCGTCGTCGTCGAACAGCCGCGAGCGGGTCAGGAAGGCCTTGCCGGTGCCGCCTTCCAGCGAGAAGGTGCCACCCGTTCCTTCCACCACGTCGATGATCAATTGCGTGTGCTTCCAGTATTCGTATTGCGACGCACTGATGTAGAACGGAACGCCGCCGATCTCGCCGAGATGGACGTCGTACGGGCCGATCGTCAGATCGGTGGGCAGGTAGCAGTTGGCGGCGCTGTTGTCGCAGCAGCCGCCGGACTGGTGGAAGATCAGATCGGATCCATGCTCGGCCTTGAGCTGGTCGATCAGTTCGAGCGCCGCAGGTGTGGCGATGACGCGCTTGACCATGATTGTCTGCTCCGCAGTACAAGTGTCGGGGGCAGTCGCCTGCCCCCGACCAAGCGCCCGCAAGCAGGCGCGGGAGGAGAGCCGTCTCAGAAGAACCCGAGCTTGTTCTCGCTGTAGCTGACGAGCAGGTTCTTGGTCTGCTGGTAGTGGTCGAGCATCATCTTGTGGGTCTCGCGCCCGATGCCCGACTCCTTGTAGCCGCCGAAGGCCGCATGCGCCGGATAGGCGTGGTAGCAGTTGGTCCACACCCGCCCGGCCTGGATCGCCCGGCCCATGCGGTAGGCCACGTTGCCGTTGCGGCTCCACACCCCCGCACCCAGCCCGTACAGCGTGTCGTTGGCGATCGCCAGCGCCTCGGCTTCGTCCTTGAAGGTGGTCACCGCCAGCACCGGGCCGAAGATCTCTTCCTGGAAGATGCGCATCTTGTTGTGGCCCTTGAACAGCGTGGGCTGGATGTAGTAGCCCTCGCTCAGTTCGCCGCCCAGATTCGCCTTGTCGCCGCCGATCAGCACTTCGGCCCCTTCTTCCTTGCCCAGCGCCAGGTAGGACTGGATCTTGCTCATTTGCTCGCGCGAGGCCTGCGCGCCCATCATCGACTCGGTGTCGAGCGGGTGGCCGTGCTTGATCGCCGCCACGCGCTCGAGCACGCGCTCGATGAAGCGCTCGTAGATGCTTTCCTGGATCAGCGCCCGGCTCGGGCAGGTGCACACTTCGCCCTGGTTGAAGGCGAACAGCACCATGCCTTCGATGGCCTTGTCGAGGAAGGCGTCGTCGCGGTCCATGACGTCGGCGAAGAAGATGTTGGGCGACTTGCCGCCCAGCTCCAGCGTGGCCGGGATCAGGTTGTTGGCCGCGGCCTGGGCGATCACCCGCCCGGTCGAGGTCGAGCCGGTGAAGGCGATCTTGGCGATGCGCTTGCTGGTGGCCAGCGGCATGCCGGCTTCGCGGCCGAAGCCGTTGACGATGTTGAGCACGCCCGGCGGCAGCAGGTCGGCGATCAGTTCGACCAGCACCATGATCGAGACCGGCGTCGATTCGGCGGGCTTCAACACCACGCAGTTGCCCGCGCCCAGCGCCGGCGCGAGCTTCCAGGCCGCCATCAGGATCGGGAAGTTCCACGGGATGATCTGCCCGACCACGCCCAGCGGTTCGTGCAGGTGGTAGGCGACGGTGTTCTCGTCGATCTCGCTGATGCTGCCTTCCTGCGCGCGCAGGCAGCCGGCGAAGTAGCGGAAGTGATCGACGGTGAGCGGAATGTCGGCGTTGAGCGTCTCGCGGATCGCCTTGCCGTTGTCGACCGTCTCGGCGTAGGCCAGCCGTTCCAGGTTCTGTTCGATGCGCTCGGCGATCCGGAGCAGAATGTTGGCCCGCTCGGCCGCCGGCGTCTTGCTCCAGGCCGGAAACGCCGCGTGCGCCGCGTCCAGCGCCAGCTCGATGTCCTCGGCGGTGGAGCGTGCCGCCTGCGTATAGATCTGGCCGCTGATCGGCGTCACCACGTCGAAGTACTGGCCCTTGACCGGCGAAACCCAACGGCCGCCGATGAAGTTGTCGTAGCGCGCCTTGTGCTGCACCGGGGCCCCGGACTGGCCGGGCATTGCGTAGATCATCTCGCTGTCTCCTCGTTCTGGTGTTCATGGGCGTCGACCGCCACCACGCACCTCCAGCAGGCATCGTGCCAGCATGGCAAGCCCATTTCCCTTCAAGCAGTTACGGTAAAAACCGGCTGCACATCGGGAGCGGCGTCATGGGCGGAGCATGTCAGTACGGAACAACTGCTCCATAAATATGAGCATATGGAGCAATCCGGCATGCATGCCCCATGCTCCATTAGGGAAGCTCCTTATCGACATTCCGGCCTCGCCGCAAAGCCAGCCAACAGCAGCAAAAAGAAGGAAATTTCGTCGATCGGACACATCTTGGCGCGGTATTTGCTGTGGTATCTTCGTGGCCGTCCCCCTCCCCGACAGCCACGGCCCGATGCTGCTTGCCTCCCTCGTCTTCGTCCCCTTCATCGCCAGCCTGATCGCAGCATCGATGCCACAGGACGCCCGCAACCGGGAGTTCTGGCTGGCGGCCGGTGTGGCGGTCTACGGGCTCATCGTCGCGATCTCGCTCTATCCGGAGATGTCGGAAGGCACGGTGCTGCGCGAGGGCTTCGACTGGCTGCCCGCGCAAGGCCTGTACTTCCTGCTGCGCATGGATGGCCTGGCCTGGGTGTTCACCTTGCTGGTACTCGTCATCGGCCTGCTGGTGGTGCTGTACGCGCGCTACTACATGTCACCGAACGACCCGGTGCCCCGCTTCTTCTCCTTCCTGCTCGCCTTCATGGGCTCGATGCTGGGCGTGGTGCTGTCGGGCAACCTGGTCCAGCTCGTGGTGTTCTGGGAACTGACGAGCCTGACCTCCTTCCTGCTGATCGGCTACTGGCACCACCGCGCCGACGCCCGGCGCGGCGCGCGGATGGCCTTCACCGTCACCGCCACCGGCGGCCTGTGCCTGCTCGCCGGCGTGCTCGTGCTGGGCCACATCGTCGGCAGCTACGACCTCGACATCGTGCTGGCGGCCGGCGAACTCATCCGCAGCGACGATCTGTACCTGACCGCCTTGCTGCTCATCGCGCTGGGCGCGCTGACCAAGAGCGCGCAGTTCCCCTTCCACTTCTGGCTGCCGCACGCCATGGCGGCTCCGACGCCGGTGTCGTCCTACCTGCATTCGGCGACGATGGTGAAAGCCGGCGTGTTCCTGCTGGTGCGCCTGTGGCCGGCCCTGGCGGGCACGCCGGAATGGACCTGGATCATCGGCGGCGCGGGCGTGTGTACGCTGTTGATCGGCGCCTTCATCGCCATCTTCCAGCACGACCTCAAGGGCCTGCTGGCCTATTCGACGATCAGCCACCTCGGCCTGATCACCGTACTGATCGGCATCGGTACGCCGCTGGCGATGGTCGCGGCGATCTTCCACATCCTGAACCACGCCACCTTCAAGGCCTCGCTGTTCATGGCCGCCGGCATCATCGACCACGAAACCGGCACGCGCGACCTGCGCCTGCTGGGCGGGCTGCGCCACAAGCTGCCGGTCACCGCCACGCTGGCCATCGTCGCCAGCGCGGCGATGGCCGGCGTGCCGCTGCTGAACGGCTTCCTGTCCAAGGAGATGTTCTTCGCCGAAACGCTGCATGTCGGCGGCGACCGCAACTGGTGGATGTCGGTCGCCGCGGTGGCGATGGGCATGTTCAGCGTCGCCTATTCGCTGCGCTTCATCTCCATCTTCTTCGGCAAGCCGGCCGGCGAGCTGCCGCGCGACCCGCACGAGCCGCCGCGCTGGATGCGCTTTCCGGTCGAGTTGCTGGCGTTCACCTGCCTGGTGGTGGGCATCGCGCCGGCCATCAGCATCGGCCCCGTCCTCGACCTGGCGGTGGCGGCGAGCCTGCGCGAACACACCCCCGACTACAACCTGGCGACCTGGCACGGCTGGAACCTGCCCCTGGTGATGAGCATCATCGCCCTGTTCGGCGGCATCACGCTGTACGCGGTGCTGCGCTGGCGCTTCAACCTGCGCGAGCGCACGCGCGCGCCGCTGCTCAGCCACTTCAACGGCGCCCAGGCCTATGAAACCGCGATGCAGTCCCTGACCCGCGCAGCGGAATGGCTGGTCCGCCGCCTGGGCACCTCCAAGCTGCAGAAGCAGTTGCTGATGCTGATGCTGATGCTGCTGATCGTCCCGCTGCTGCTCGCCGGACTGCCGCCCGACTGGACGATACTGCCGCTGGAAGGCTTCGACCCGCTGTTCGCCGGCATCTGGCTGATCGGCGGCGCCTGCGCGGTTTCGGCCGCATGGATGGCGAAGTACCATCGCCTGACCGCCCTGGTGCTGGTCGGCGGCACCGGCATCATCACCGCCGCCACCTTCCTGTGGCTGTCGGCACCCGATCTCGCGCTGACCCAGTTGATGGTCGAAACCGTCACCACCGTGCTGCTGCTGCTCGGCCTGCGCTGGCTGCCACCCCGCATCGAATCGGCGGAGATGCAGGCTGCCGCGTCCCGCCGCGACTGGACGAGGCGTGCGCTGCACATGATGCTCGCCGTGGCCGGCGGCCTGGTGATGACGGTACTGACCTACGCCGTGCTGGTGCACCCGGCCTCGGACACCATCGCCGACTTCTTCCTGCTCAACGCGCTCTCCGGTGGCGGCGGCAGCAACGTGGTGAACGTGCTGCTGGTCGATTTCCGCGCCTTCGATACGATGGGCGAGATCACCGTACTGGCGATCGTCGCGCTCATCGTCTACGCCCTGCTGCGCCGCTTCCGCCCGGCGCCCGACAGTGCCGAAGTGCCGCAGCAGCAACTGCACGCCTTCGACCCGGCCAGCCGGCAGACGCCATCCGAGCAGGCCGACAGCGGCTACCTGTTCGTGCCGGGCGTCTATCTGCGCACGCTGCTGCCCTTCATGGGCGTGATCGCGGCCTACTTCTTCATGCGCGGGCACAACCTGCCCGGCGGCGGTTTCGTCGCCGGCCTGATCTTCGCCGTCGCCATCCTCGTCCAGTACATGCTCGCCGGCGCGACCTGGGTCGAAGCCCACATCACCCTCAGGCCCCACCGCTGGCTGGGCTTCGGCCTGCTGCTGGCCGGCGTCACCGGCCTGGGTTCCTGGGCCTTCGGCCATCCCTTCCTGACCTCGCACACCGCGCACCTCCATCTTCCGGTGCTCGGCGAACTGCACGTGCCCAGCGCCTTCGTGTTCGACCTGGGCGTGTTCGCGGTGGTGGTCGGCACGACGATGCTGATGCTGGTCGCGCTGGCGCACCAGTCGCTGCGTGCGCACAAGAAGGCGAGCGAACAGGCCGCGGATGCGGCCATGCCCGCCGCCAGCGAAGGAGCGCTGTAATGGAAATCGTCATCGCGCTCGCCGTCGGCGTCATGTTCGGCTCGGGTATCTGGCTGATCCTGCGGCCCCGCACCTTCCAGCTCATCACCGGTCTGCTGTTGATGTCCTACGCCGTCAATATCTTCATCTTCGCCATGGGCCGGCTGTCGGTCGACCGTCCGCCGATCACCCTCAGCCCCGACATCGACCCCGCCCAGTTCGCCGACCCGCTGCCGCAAGCCCTGGTGCTGACCGCCATCGTGATCGGTTTCGCGACCACCGCGCTCTATCTCGTCATCATGATCGGCGCCCGCGGCCTGACCGGCAGCGACCACGTGGACGGCAAGGAGCCGCGCGAATGAACGCCCTGCCCTTCCTGCAGCACTTCATCGTCCTGCCGATCCTGCTGCCGCTGCTGGCCGGCGCGCTGCTGATCCCGGTCAAGCAGAGCCGCTACACGCTCAAGTTCGCCCTCAGCGTCACCAGCACGGTGCTGCTGTGGCTGCTGGCCGCAGCGCTGCTGGTGATGGCCGACGGCGGCTACTGGCCCGACGGCATCGGCGTCTATCTCGCCGCCAACTGGCCCGCGCCGTTCGGCATCGCCCTGCTCGTCGACCGGCTCACCGCGCTGATGCTGCTGCTCACCGCCACCATCGCGCTGGCGGTGCTGGTGTTCTCGGCCAAACGCTGGGACCGGGTGGGCATCCAGTTCCACACCCTGTTCCAGTTCCTGCTGATGGGCCTGAACGGCGCCTTCCTGACCAACGACCTGTTCAACCTGTTCGTCTTCTTCGAGGTCATGCTGGCGGCCTCCTACGGCCTGGTGCTGCACGGCTACAACCTGCAGCGCATCCGGGCCGGCATGCAGTACATCGCCATCAACCTGGTCGCCTCCTTCCTGTTCCTGATCGGCGTGGCGCTGATCTACGCCGCCAGCGGCACGCTCAACCTCACCGACCTGGGCATGCGCGTCGCCCTGCTCGGCACCGAAGACACCTGGCTGCTGGCGATCGGCGTCACCACCCTCGGCCTGGCCTTCCTGACCAAGGGCGCGATGTGGCCGCTGGGTTTCTGGCTGCCCGGCACCTACGCCTCGGCCTCGGCGCCCGTCGCGGCGATGCTGGTGCTGATGACCAAGGTCGGCGTCTATGCCGTGCTGCGGGTATGGATGACGGTGTTCGGCGACGGCGCCGGGGCGCTGGCCGGCTTCGGCTTCACCGCGCTGACGATCGGCGGCATGGCGACCCTGTTCTTCGGCGCGGTTGGCATGCTGGCCAGCCAGGACGGCGGGCGCATGGCCGGCTATGGCGCCATCATCTCGTCCGGCACCCTGCTCGCGGTGATCGGCCTGGCCGGCGGCCCGGTGCTGGCCTCCGGCCTGTACTACCTGCTCGGCTCGACGCTGGCGATGGCGGCGTTCATGCTGCTGGTCGAACTCACCGACCGCATCCGCCCGCCCGGCGCAGCACTGATCGCGATCACGATGGAAGCCTTCGCCATCGAGGACAAACCCGAAGACCCGGTCGGCCAGGGCATCCCCGGCACGCTGGCCTTCCTGGGCCTGAGCTTCGCCGCCTGCGCGCTGGTCATCAGCGGCATGCCGCCGCTGTCGGGCTTCGTCGCCAAGTTCAGCCTGTTCCACGCGCTGCTCGACGTCCTGCCCACCGACGGCCGCATTCCGGGGCTGACCTGGGGCTTCATCGCGCTGGTCATCGTCGGCGGCCTGGCCGCCATCATCGCCCTGATGCGGCTGGGCGTGCGCATCTTCTGGGCCTCGGGCGACATCGCGCCGCCGCGGCTGCAATTCACCGAAGCGGCGCCGATCACCGCGCTGGTCACCTTCTGCGTGCTGCTCACGGTGCAGGCCGGGCCGGTCTTCGACTACCTGGACCGCACCGTCGCCGGGCTGACGCAGACCACCACCTATGGCGAACGCGTGCTGCACGAGCCCGCAGTGACGCGCATGCCCCAGCAGGAGGCGGAACGATGAAACGCTGGCTCCCCTCTCCGCTGCTGTCGCTGTGCCTGCTGCTGATGTGGCTGCTGCTCAACCAGACCATCGAGCCCGCCCACCTGCTGCTCGGTGCCGTGCTCGGCATCGTCGCGCCGGTGCTCGCCCGCCCGCTGCAGCCCCAGGGCTACCCGCGCATCTCGCGGCCGTTCGTGCTGTTCCGCCTGCTGTGGCTGTCGCTGATCGAGATCGTGCGCTCGTGCTTCAACGTCAGCCGGATCATCCTGTTCCGCCGCACCGAAGGGGTCAATTCGCAGTTCATCCACATTCCCCTCGACCTGCGCGACCCCTACGGCCTCGCCCTGCTGTCCTGCCTGATCAATTCGACGCCCGGCACGGTATGGGTGGAAATCGTGCCCGACACCCACGAACTGCTGCTCCACGTGTTCGACCTGCACGACGAGCAATGGTGGATCGACACCATCAAATCGCACTACGAACAACCGATCATCGAGGTGTTCGAGCAACCCAGGCATTCCGAACGGGAGAAAACGACGTGACAACCACGAGCCTGCTGTCGGCAGCCATCGTCTTCGCACTCGTCTGCGTGGTGCTGGCAATGATCCTGTGCACCCTGCGCCTGCTGATCGGCCCCTCCGCGCAGGATCGCGTGCTGGCCCTGGACACGCTGTGGATGTGCGCGATGCTGCTGGCCCTGATGCTGGGCATCCGCCACGGCAGCCAGATCTATTTCGAGGCAGCGCTGATGATCGCGCTGCTCGGCTTCGTATCGACGGTCGCACTGGCGAAGTTCCTGATGCGCGGCGAGGTGATCGAATGAACATCGCCGAAACCCTGCCGACCTGGGCGGCACTGCCGGTGGCCTTCCTGCTCGTGCTGGGCGGGCTGATCTCGCTGGTCGGCGCCCTGGGCCTGCTGCGGCTGGCCAATTTCTACCAGCGCATCCACGGCCCGGCCATCACCGTCACGCTCGGCGCGGGCTGCATCCTGATCGCATCGATGATCTACTTCACCGCGACGCAGTCCCGGCTGGTGATCCACGAACTGCTGATCAGCGTGTTCGTGCTGATGACCGCACCGGTGGTGGCGATGATGATCATGCGCGCCGCAGTCTATCGCGACCTGCGCAAGGAACACGTGGCGGACAAGGAAAAGACGGGCACCGACCGCACGGCCACCGGCGCCTGAGCCGCCCCGCCCTCAGCACACTGCAGGCCCGGCCCACCAGCCGCTCATCAGGCTGTCGGGCTTCACCGGCGCGCTGACGCGGGCGCTGCTTTCCCAGGACTCCACCTGCACGTCCAGCCCGGCATACACGCCATAGCCGTCGCCGGCCCGGATCCCCTCGCCTGCCTGCAGGCTCTCGCCGGCCCGGATGGCCGCCTCGGCACGGATCAGGCCCCCCGCCTTGATGCCCCAGCCGGCTTCCAGGTGCATGCCGGCCTCGATCGAAGCACCTGCGACGATACCCTGATCCACGCGCAGATTCGCCGCCACGCTGATGTCGCCTCCGGCCTGCAGGCCCTTGCGGCAACGCAGTTCGCCTTCGCAGCACAGATCGGTGCCGATGCCGGCATTGCCCTCCACCCGCATGCGCCCTTCGCAGCGCAGGTCCCAAGCCACGCGGAGCTCTCCTGCGCAGCGCAGATCGCCCAGCGCATCCACGCCCCAGCCCACGCGCATGTCGCCACCGACATCGGCATGGCTTGCCGCCCGCACGCCGCCTTCCACCCGCAAGTCGCCACCGACGACCAGTTCGCCGCCGACGCGCACACCGCCCCCGGCCCGCAGATCACCGCCGACGTGAAGCCTGCCTTCGACATCGACATTGCCCCGCACTTCCAGCGTGCCGGCGAACACGATGGCATCGGCTTCGACCGCATCGACGACGCGCAGCTCGCCGGTCGGGCCGAACTGTTCGAGCAGCCAGCAGGCATCGCCCACCCGCCCGGCCGCCACCATCCGGTCGAGCAGTTCCTGGTAGTTGCCGCCTTCGCCGAACTGGCGCACGAACCAGCGGAATCCATCGGTGCACGGGCGCTTGGCCCGAACGAAGCTTCTTGTGAGAACCATCTCATCACCCCATGTGCAAGTGCCTCGCCACGCATCGCGTGGCATCGTGACTGCAGCCTGGGAGTGGAAACGCCCTGCCTGAAAGCGCAAGGTGGAAGAATCCGGCCATCCGGCGTCCCGCACTGGCTGCACGTTGATCAGGGCGCACGCTGAAGCGCCCTGGGCAAGGTGCCGTGCGGGGTGGCCTGGGATCAGTCCCGGTTCCGGCCCCGCACGGCCGGGGAAAGCACGGCGGGAGACCCCGTCGTCTTGAAGGATTGCGCCAGCACGAGGCCGCGCTGGAATGAGGGAACAACCCGCCCGCGGCCCACACGACGGCCCGCGGCATGCGGCGCGGGCGAAAACTCGTCGGGGCGGAGGAAAATCATGGAGGGGCAGCGCCAGGGAAAAGCCAGGACCGGATTATAGGTCACAATCGACGAGGATGCCTTTTGGGCTCAGGAGCCCGTATCGGCACTGTCGAGTTCGATGCCATCGATCCGCGTGCCGTCGAGCGTCTGGATCAGCGAAAACAGGCGGCGGTAGAAGGTCGGGCTGGTGACCGTTTCCTCGCCGATCTTGACCAGCGACTCCTTGGCCGCCGTCCAGGGCAGCGAGATGGAACCGAGGCCGGTCACGCTGAGGCCGGTGCTGGTCGAACTCGATTTCAGCGCATAGCGCGTCTGCAGCGCATTGGCGTAGATCACCGCACCGACGTTGCTGGGCAGGCACACCAGCGTGATGTTGAGCGTGACGCCTTCGTCCGGCTGGGGCTGGAACAGCTTCTCGCCCCTGATCCGCACCATGTCCGTGCCCTCGATCCGATAGCCCTGGCTCAGCAAGGCGCGCTTGCCGAGTTCGCATGCCTCGGCGGGCTCGCGCGTGCTCCAGGTGGCGAACGGAGATTCGTGCTGGAAGGTTTCCATGTCATACACCGGCGGCGGCGAGGCGCAGGCCGCGACCAGCAGAACGGAAACACCGGCAAGGGAAAGGCGAAAGGCGGCTGGGGGCATGGACGGCTGCAGGGCTCGTCGGGCAGAACGGATACGAATGGTAAAACATCGCCCATCCCCGGTACATGCGCAAGCCTTCTGCGAAACAGCCCCATACATTTCCGCCCGGCTCGCCGCGGAGCCGAGAACGGAGCGGGCAGACGGACATTGCCGGCCATGCGGACACAGGTACGGTGGAACATCGCCCTTCCGTCGGCTAACATGCGCGGCCGCTTCCGCAGCACGGCCCTGCGCCGCCCGCCTCCATGCATGCTCCCGCCCGCGCCTGCGGCATCGACTTCGGCACCTCCAACTCCACTGCCGGCTGGCTGCGGCCCGATGCGGCTCCGCTGCTGGCGCTCGAAGATGGCAGGCCGACGCTGCCGTCGGCGGTGTTCTTCAATGCCGACGAGGACAGTACCCATTTCGGCCGCGACGCGCTGGCACAGTACCTCGAAGGCTACGAGGGCCGCCTGATGCGCGCGCTGAAGAGCCTGCTCGGCTCCAGCCTGTTCGACGGCCAGACCGAGGTACAGGGCCGCGCGCTGCGCTTTCGCGACCTGCTGGCCGCTTTCATCGGCGAACTCAAGCAACGCGCCGAAGCGCAGGCCGGCCGCGGCTTCGACCATGCGGTGTTCGGCCGTCCGGTGCATTTCGTCGATGACGACGAAGCCGCGGACCGCAAGGCGCAGGACACGCTGGAAGCGATCGCGCGCCAGGTGGGCTTCGCCGAAGTCAGCTTCCAGTTCGAGCCGATCGGCGCGGCGCTGCACTACGAGCGATCGCTGTCGGGCGAGGAACTGGTGCTGGTCGCCGACATCGGCGGCGGCACGGCGGACTTCTCGCTGGTCCGGCTGTCGCCCGAACGCGCCCGCCACGACGAGCGCGGCGGCGACCTGCTGGGCAATGCCGGCATCCACGTCGGCGGCACCGACTTCGACCGCGCCCTGAGCCTGGATTGCGTGATGCCCCTGCTCGGCCACCGCGGCCTCATGAAGAACGGCGCCCACGTCCCGGCCAGCCTGTATTTCCAGCTGTCGACCTGGCACACCATCAACGCGGCCTACAGCCGCCAGGCCTGGAACGATTTCCAGAACATCTACCGCGATGCCGCCGAGCGCACCGGACTCGACCGCCTGGCGCGCTTGCTGAGCCGGCGCGAAGGCCACTGGCTGGCGCTGCAGGTGGAACAGGCCAAGATCGATCTATCGACCGCAGCCACGGCGGCCCTGGATCTCGGCCGGCTCGAAGACGGGTTGTGGCACGCGATCACGTCGGCGGACTTCACCGCCGCAACGACGGCGCTGGTGGAACGCGTCGGCGGCTGCGTGGCGCAACTGCTCGACGATGCAGGCATCCGCCGCGAACAAGTGGATACGGTGTATTTCACCGGCGGCGCCAGCGGCGTACCGCAATTGCGTACCCGCATCGCCGCCGAACTGCCGTCGGCACGCGCCGTGGAAGGCGATCTCTACGGCAGCATCGGCGCCGGCCTGGCAGTGGAAGCCGCGCGCCGCTACGGCTGAGCGCCTAACCCGGCCTCTTGCCGCAAGCCATGCCGATGGCGGACACTCGCCATCATGGATACCTCTGCCCCTCCCTCGCCCCATCCTTATCCGCTTGCCATCATCGGCGCCGGCGCGCTCGGCCTCGCGTTCGCGGCGCGCCTTGCCGACTCCGTTCCGGTGGCGGTGATCGCACGCGACAGCCAGCGCGCCGAAGCCCTGCGCCAGGGCGTCCCCGTCGGCGCCCGCCTGCGGCGGCTGGACGTGTTCGGGCCGAACGAAGCGCCCGCGGCGGACTGGGTGATCGTGCTGGTCAAGACCGGCGACACCGCCACCGCGGCGGCCACGGCGCTGGCGATGCGGCCCAGGGGCGTGCTGTCGCTGCAGAACGGGCTGGTGGAAGACCTGCTGCCCGCCGCCGGCCCGGCGCTGCTGGCCGGCCAGGGCGTGACCACCGAAGGCGCCTGGCGCGATGCGCATGGCGTGCACCCGGCCGGCGCCGGCGAGACGCTGTTGCCGCCCGGCTTCGAGCCGGTTGCCGAATTGCTGGTGGCCGCGGGCTTCGTCGCCCGCGTGGCGCCGGACATTGCCGCCGCCCGGCTGGCCAAGCTGCTGGTCAATGTCGCAATCAACCCGCTCGCGGCGCTGTTCCGCGTGCCCAACGGCGCGCTGCTGCAGCCGCCCCATCGCCTGCTGCTCGACACCCTGGTGCACGAGGCCTGGCCGGTGCTGCATGCGCAGGGGCTGGCACTGGACGAAGCCGCCGCCCATGCCCGCGTCCATGCGGTGGCGACGGCAACGGCCGGAAACCGCGCCAGCATGCTGCAGGACGTGCTGGCCGGACGGCGCACCGAGATCGACGCCATCACCGGCGTATTGCTGAAACTGGCGGACGAAGCCGGCCTCGAGCTGCCGGTCCATCGCGCCGTTTACACGCTGATCAGGACATTGGAAGGAACAGCCGCGTAAGCCCAAGGCGATGAACTCCGTATGGTGTACCGTATCGGAATACATGGCACAGCACACGGCGCGCTTGCGCTGCCATCCTCGCCCCGGGAGTCTCCCCATGCCACTTGCCGCCCCCTCGCCCCGCTTCGACGCCGCCGCCTACCTCGACCGGGAAGCCCGCCAGACCGAAAGGCACGAATACCTCGACGGCGAGGTGTTCGCGATGGCGGGCGCTTCCAGGGCGCATGCAACCGTGGCCGGAAACATCTTCATGGCCCTGCGCAACCACCTGCGCGGCGGCCCCTGCAGTGTGTTCATTGCCGGCATGAAGCTGCACGTGCAGGCGGACAAGGCCTTCTACTACCCCGACGTATTCGTGACCTGCGCCGAATCCGACCGCGCGCAGGACCAGTACATGAGCGCCCCCAGCCTGGTGGTGGAAGTCCTCTCCCCATCGACCAGTGCCTACGACCGGGGCGGCAAGTTCGCTTCGTACCGCAAGCTGCCCACGCTGCGCGAATACGTGCTGATCGACCCCGAGCGCCTCAGCGTCGACCTGTTTCGCCGCCACGAAGACGGCCACTGGGCACTCTACCCCGCCGAAGCCGGGCAGACCGTGGCCTTCGACAGCGTGGACCTGCGCCTGCCCATCGAAGCCTTGTACGAGGACGTGGACCTGCAAGCGGGACGGGCGACGGGCCATCCATGAGGCCCCGCCACAGCGGCGACGCCCAAGCCTGATCGGAGACTCACCCCGCCCTGCGCCGGTAGAAGCGCCTCTCCACCCAATGATGGCTCGCTACCGCGCACAGCAAAGTAGCACGCACCAGCCGTGAGAGCATCACGACAAGCGGGCCGAAAAGCGCATCCAGGCGCACATCCACCGTGTAGCATCATCCGGACGCATCGATCCGGAGTTTCCTTTCACGCACCTCGAATCCATCCCCCGGCAAAAAGCCCAGAATGCCCGCGGACCTGTCCAGCACCGCCACCCAGTCCTGCCTGTGCAGCACGGGCAGGAACAGCACATCATCCGCGGTCACTCCGTACCCATTCAGCAAACCGGCAGCGTCGCCCGCCGTGGCGGGATAGCGGGCGATGAAGGCCCGCAGGGGTTTGGCGCGCGCCAGCGCCTTGGCTTGGTAGGCGGCGTCGTAAGGCACATAGAATTCGGGGCGCTGGGAATAATCGCGCCCGCCTAATACTGACTCCAGCATTACAGTCTGGCGCTCCTGGGCATCACGCGGGTCGCGGATGCCCACCGTCGCCGGCCCCTTCAGCCAGTGCGGGCGCAGCGGCGCATCGAGCAGGGCGATGGCCTCGCCCACGTCCGCACCGCCATAGTCACCCAGGGTGATGACGCGGAAGCGATCCACTTCATGAACCAGAAACAAGGGCCGCGCCTCATGCGTCGTATGCAGGCCATAGGCCAGCGCCGCAAGCTGCATCAGTACCACCAGCGACATATCGGCGATCAGCTCCCGGCGCGACTTCTGGGGGTTGAACAGCACCAGCGTCAGCAAGGGGCCACACACTACATCCACGCCCACCACGATCAGGAATAGCTGGCGCCCGCCCGAGAGCAGATCATACGGATGCGGAAACCACACCCACAGCACCAGCGCCGCCGCCATCGCGGCAGCCAGCAGCGAGCCGAGAAAATGGAAAAGCGCCGCGCGGATGGCAGCGCGGGCGCGTTGATGGACGATGGGCATCAGTTGGACAAGTGGATAGCGAACACGTACATGAAAAACAGGAATCCCCATGGGCACCATCACCTACACCACCCCCCGTGCCAATCTGACCAGCACCATAATCCGCGCCTGCGGAGACCACGAACCGCTCATGATCAGCCGCAACGGCAGGCACTCCATCGTCATGCTATCGCTGGAAGACTACAAGGCGCTCGAAGAAACGGCCTACCTGCTGCGTCCCCCGGCCAGCACCCCGCGTCTGGTCACGGCGCATCGCGGATGAACAGCGCATGATTTATCGGGTGGAGGCAATGAACTGCAGATTGGGCAATCTGCGCTTTCATCTTTCATTATTGAGTGGCGATGAATGAAAAAAAGCACCGAAACGCCCGAGGTACATGTTTCCGGGTTTTTCTGTGGGATGCAGACCGCCTTCATGTAGCAGCCTGCATCCTACTTTCAGCTTAACGGCAGTTGGAAGGCGCCAGTTTGGCTTCAAGAGTGCCTACTGTTGCTCCAGTAACTTTTGCAGTAGCGCCGGCAGCCAAGCATTGCCATTGGATGCCATCAGTAGGCGGAGTGTAAGCTGTTGTAGAGTCAGGCAGTGCTGCTTCTGAGCCAGGTGCGCCGGTAAAGGGAGAGAGGATCAATTCATTGCTACCAGTAGCAGCAACTGGTGCGGCGTATTCAATCGTAATTTCCCCGGTAGTATTATCGATCGCAACGTCCAGTACATTGTCAGTCGCGGTGGGAGCGGTCCAGCCAGCGTCATATTCAACCGCACTCGCCGCATTTTCAGCAATAGCCGTCTTTGCAGAAGTCGCCAGCGAGATGCCTTCCGTTACTCTCGCGCGCTTCGTATAGTCCTGATACGCCGGCAACGCCACAGCTGCCAGAATGCCGACGATAGCCACGACGATCATCAGTTCGATCAGCGTGAAACCCTGTTGAGCCTTTTTCATGATTTTCCCCTTCATGGTTGGAAACTGCGGAACCGTCCGGCGGCGAATGCGTCTGCCGCCTTCCGGCTTTCCTATCGCAACCGCCGTGCCAGCGCGCAAAAGCATCGAAAAGGCGTTTTTCCGTTAAATGGATCACGCGACATCCAGCCTCTTTCCCGCCGACCCGGGACATGGGGGCGTGACGCACCCGATCATGTCCCGGGCAGGTGTGACAGGCGCGACGGCTGTTTTCCCCCGGAGCCGTCTGCCATTACACTCGCGGGCAGATACGCGGGAGTGACGTGCCGCACGCCGCACGGCCTTGCCCACCTCCTGATTCGACATCCGCCCGGAGCATTCACATGTCCTTCATCAGCCTCAATACCGCCGCGTCGCTGACGGGCCTGACCAAGCGCACCTTATGGCGCCGCATTGCCGCCGGTAACCTCATGGCATTCAAGGGGGGGGGGGGGGGGAGAGGGGGGGTAGCCTCGAAATAACCCGTGTAAAGCTCTCCGAGGTCGCTCCATGGGCACGTTTCAAGCTGGAGGACGACGACCTCGAGTGCGTGCGCGCGGCCGATGAGGGCGATATAGAAGCGCAGTGCGACCTCGGTTTGCTGCTGCTGTCGCACGGCATGGAGGCGGAGGCCTTCGGCTGGTTCCAGAAGGCCTCGCGGCACTTTCACCCCGAGGCCATGCAGTGGCAGGGCCGCTGCCTGATTTCCGGCTGGGGCGTGGCGCCCGACCGCGAGGCCGGCATCATGTGGCTGCGCCGCGCCGCCGCACGCGGCCATGCCACTGCCAGCCACATGGTGGCCTGGCTCGACGCCCACCCCGGCCCCGCGCTGGAAGGCGCGGAACTGGAGGCGGTGCTGGACAGGATCGAGCAGAAGGTGATTCTGGGGGCGCTGAGGGATACGGCGGAGTGAGGTGGGCGCAGCAGTACCTGCTCAGGCGTGCTGGCCGGACGTCGGACAGCGCACCGAAATCAACACCATCACCGGCGGCGCGGGAACTTCAACGGATGCCGCCCATGCACAGGTACTTGATCTCGACGAAGTCCTCGATGCCGTAGCGCGAGCCTTCGCGGCCGATGCCCGACTCCTTGATGCCGCCGAAGGGTGCGACCTCGGTCGAGATGATGCCTTCGTTGATGCCGACGATGCCGTATTCCAGCGCCTCGGCGACACGCCACACGCGGCCGATGTCGCGGGCGTAGAAGTACGCCGCGAGGCCGAACTCGGTGTCGTTGGCCATGCGGATCGCCTCTTCTTCGGCATGGAAGCGGAACAGCGGCGCCACCGGGCCGAAGATTTCCTCGCGCGCCACCCGCATCGCCGGCGTCACGTCGGCGACGATGGTGGGTTCGAAGAAGGTGCCGCCGAGCGCATGGCGCCTGCCGCCGCAGACCAGCCGCGCGCCCTTGTCGAGCGCATCGGCGAGCAGGGTTTCGACCTTGGCGACCGCGTCCTCGTTGATCAGCGGGCCTTGCTGGACATCGCCCGACAGTGCCGGGCCGACCTTCAGCTTCGCCACCGCTTCGGCCAGTTTGGCGGCGAAGGCGTCATGGATGCCGTCCTGCACGATCAGGCGGTTGGCGCAGACGCAGGTCTGGCCGGCGTTGCGGTACTTCGAGGCCATCGCGCCGGCGACAGCGGCATCCAGGTCGGCATCGTCGAAGACGATGAAGGGTGCATTGCCGCCAAGTTCGAGCGACACTTTCTTGACTGTGTCGGCGGACTGGCGCATCAGCAGCTTGCCGACTTCGGTCGAGCCGGTGAAGGAGATCTTGCGCACCAGCGGATTGGCGGTGAGTTCGCCGCCGACTTCGGCCGCCCTCGCGGTGGTGACGATGTTGAGCACGCCCCTGGGCAGGCCGGCGCGCTCACCGAGCTCGGCCAGCGCCAGCGCGCACAGCGGCGTGTCCTCGGCCGGCTTGATCACCATCGTGCAGCCGGCGGCCAGCGCCGGGCCGGCCTTGCGCGTGATCATCGCGATGGGGAAATTCCACGGCGTCACCGCCGCCACCACGCCGATCGGCTGCTTGACCACGACGATGCGCTTGTCCGCGCCGTGCGCGGGAATCACGTCGCCGTAGATGCGCTTGCCTTCCTCGGCGAACCATTCGAGGAAAGAGGCGCCATAGGCCACTTCGCCGCGCGCTTCGGGCAGCGGCTTGCCCTGCTCCGAGCTCATCAGCAGCGCCAGGTCTTCCTGGTGCGCGAGCATCAGTTCGAACCACTTGCGCAGCACGGCGGCGCGTTCCTTGGCGGTGCGCGCCCGCCAGGCCGGCAGGGCGGCGGCTGCGGCCTCGATCGCCTGCCGGGTCTCGGTGCGCCCCATGTCCGGCACGCTCGCCAGCACGCGGCCGTCGGCCGGATTGTTCACGTCGAAGCGGCTGCCGTCGGTCGCATCGCGCCAGGCGCCGTCGATATAGGCTTGGGTGCGCAGCAGCGCGGAATCGGTCAGTTGCATGGCACGGCCTCCGTTGATTGGTGTATCCAGTCGCTGATGCGGCTCAGCGCCTTACTCGTACCGGGTGGCGCGCTCCACGCGGCGCTGGCGCACGCCTTCGGCAAGCGTGTCGAGCACCTTCACGCTGTCCTCCCAGCCGATGCAGGCGTCGGTGATGCTCTTGCCGTATTCCAGCTCCTTGCCCGGCACCAGGTCCTGGCGCCCTTCGGTGAGATGGGATTCGACCATCACGCCGATGATGCGGTCCTCGCCGGTGGCGAGCTGGCGGGCGACGTCGTCGGCGACGTCGA
This sequence comes from Thauera butanivorans, assembly GCF_048398245.1. Taxonomy (NCBI): domain Bacteria; kingdom Pseudomonadati; phylum Pseudomonadota; class Betaproteobacteria; order Rhodocyclales; family Zoogloeaceae; genus Thauera; species Thauera butanivorans. Next base: position 1,507,725 of record NZ_CP183038.1, on the reverse strand, counting down.
TCTGCAGACGATGCTGCTTGCGGCTGTTGGCGTGCGAGAAGTCGATCATGACCTTGCCCTGCACGCCGCTGGCGGCGAGTTCCTTGCATGCAACATCGACACTGGCGGCATCGTAGTTGGGTGCCTTGCCGCCGCGCAGGATGACGTGACAGTCCTCGTTGCCGCGGGTGGTGACGATGGCCGAATGGCCGGCCTTGGTCACCGACAGGAAGTGGTGGGGCGACTGCGCGGCCTTGATCGCATCGACCGCGATGCGCACGTTGCCGTCGGTGCCGTTCTTGAAGCCGACCGGACACGACAGGCCGGAGGCCAGCTCGCGATGCACCTGGCTTTCGGTGGTGCGTGCGCCGATCGCGCCCCAGGAGATGAGATCGGCAATGTACTGCGGCGTGATCATGTCGAGGAACTCGGTGCCGGCCGGCAGGCCGAGTTCGTTGATTTCCCACAGCAGCTTGCGCGCCAGGCGCACGCCGTCGTTGATGCGGTAGCTGTTGTCGAGGCCGGGGTCGTTGATCAGGCCCTTCCAGCCCACGGTGGTGCGCGGCTTCTCGAAATAGACACGCATGACGATCAGCAGATCGTCCTTCAGGCGGTCGGCCTCGGCCTTGAGCCGGCTGGCGTATTCCATCGCCGCCGCGGGATCGTGGATCGAACACGGGCCGATCACCACCAGCAGACGGTCGTCGGCACCGAACAGGATGCGATGGATGGACTGGCGCGCCTCGTAAGCGACGGTCGCCGCCCTGGGCGTGGCCGGGAACTCGCGCAGCACGTGCGCCGGCGGCACGAGCTCCTTGATTTCCTGGATGCGGACGTCGTCGATGTGGATCTTGGTGGAAGCGGGCATGGCAAAACTCGGCATCTCTGGCTGGAAACAGCTTGTGATTCTAGCTCGCATTTCCCGCAACAGGCGGAGCAGATACAGCGCCCGGTTTGCCCTGCCTATCCCAAATGCGTGATCTTTTCCATGAGTCGCCGTAGTTTGTTGCCGATCCGGCACATCGACATGTCACATACGTGACCTGTTGTGGGATCATCGCCGGTTCGATCGGGTAGGTGGAACTCATGGGTGAGAAATGGCGCTGACTGTGCTCGGACACCGGCCGAAATGCCGAGCCCTCTGTGTGGCGGGATTCGTGGCGTCATGCTGCATGCCGGTGCAGGCAGGCGCGAGCGAGGACGTGCTGCGCCTGCTGCCGCTGTCGCTGGAAGAACTCATCCAGACGCCGATCGTCACCGCCTCGCACCGCGTCGAGCGGCGCGACGACACGCCCGCCCACGTCATCGTGATCACCCGCGAGCAGATCAGGGCCCGCCGCTATCGCGACCTGGGCGAGTTGCTGAGCGATCTGCCCGGCGTCGATTTCATGGCGGGCAGCCGTTCGTCGATCTTCAACAACTTCAGCCTGCAGGGCTTCAACAGCAACAACCAGCTGCTGATCATGCTCGACGGCGTCCGCGTCGACGACCCAGCCGGCGGCAAGATCGCCGTGGCCCGCAACTTCTCGCTGTACATGGCACGCCAGGTCGAAGTGGTCTACGGGCCGGCGGCGGCGCTGTACGGTGCCGACGCGGTGGCCGGCGTCATCAACATCATCACCGACCAGGGCGGGCAGGCCGGCGACAATTGGGCTTCGGTGGGTGCGGGGCGCTTCGACAGCCGCGAAGCGCAGTTCCTGCTCAAGCTCAAGCCGGCCGAGGACGTGCGCTTCACCCTGGGCGGGCACAAGCAACGCAGCGACCGTGCGCCGCTCGATCATTATTACCCGGACGATTTTCCGGCGGCGGATGCGCAGGATTACGACGGCACGATCGTCGTGCCGGCGCAGGCCCGCCGCCGCCACGTCGATGGCATCGAAAGCCACAGCCTGTTCGCCCGCGCCGACCTCACCGAACATCTGACGCTGGGCTACTACCGCAACGGCTTCGGCCAGCCGACCAGCACGGGCGACCGTACCGACATGGCCCTGTACGACCGCCGTGCGCGCTGGGAAACGGTCTCCGAGACCCTGTACGCACGGGCACGCTTCCAGTTGACGGAGGACATCGAGGGCCGCCTGCTGATCGACCATGCGCGCCAGGAAGCCGACCCCCACTCCAACTACCTGAACAAATACACCGGCTTCGGCACCCGCGGCTACAACTATGCCAAGGCCACTCGTACGGGCATCCAGCCCACGCTGCACTGGCGCATCGACGCCGCGCACGACCTGCAGATCGGCATCGGCTACCAGGATTACGAGGGCATGCTGACGCCCAACCTGCCGCGCCCCTACCGGAGATCGCTGGGGACGCACGACCAGGGCCTGAACTACGCCAACACCGATCTGCCGATCCTGATCCCCTCGGCAAGCCACCACAACGAATTCGGCTACCTCCAATGGCAGGCGCAGTGGACACCGCAGTTCACCACCATGATCGGCGTGCGCCACGATCGCCACTCGGGCTACGGCAGCAGCCTCAACCCGCGCCTGGGCGCGGTGTGGCAGCCAGCGGACCGGCACGTCCTCAAGCTGTCCTACGGCGAAGCATTCCGCGCGCCTTCCTACGACGAATCGCTGTCGGCATACGGCGCCTTCAGCGGTGCCAAGGATGCCGAGGGACGCTATATCGGCAGGGGTTTCCGCGCACCGAACGAAAAGCTCGAAGCCGAACGCACACGCACGCTCGGCCTGACCTGGGACTGGCGTCCAACGCCGTCGCTGAACCTGGTCACCCACCTGTACCACAGCCACATCAACAACCTGATCGCCACGCTCAACGAAAAGGTGCCGACGCAGTACATCCCCGGCGCGGTGCTGAGCGAAACCACGATCAAGGGCAATGCCGGAAAGGGCCACCATACCGGCCTCGACATCAGCGGCCAGTGGCAATTCCGTACCGCCGGCGCCTGGCACGGCGAGGTCTGGGGCAGCCTGAGCTACATCGACGGCACCCTCCAGGCAGGCGACGACGACCGGAACTGGGATCTACCCTATGTCGCGAAGCACAAGCTCAAGCTCGGCAGCACCTGGCGCTACGGCGACACGCTGACGATCACGCCGCGCCTGACCTGGGTCGGCAAGACCACCACCGGACGCAGGAATCCCGCGCGGCCGGGCCGTCACCTGACAGCCGATGCCTGGTGGGCCGCCAGCCTGCACGTGGGCTGGCATCGCCTGCTGGACGGGCGTGCCACGCTGTGGCTGGACATCGACAACCTGTTCGACCGGCGCTACCACGTCGCCCACGGTGCCGCCGACAGCACCCTGCTGACGATGCCGCAGCAGCCGCGCAGCTGGATGGCGACGCTGGAGTATCGCTTCTAAATGTGGCGGCGATGCGCGCGCGTCCTCGCAGGCCTGCTTGCCGGGCTGTGCTGCGGCCTGGCCGCGGCACAGCCGCCGGCCCCCCATGCCGCCTCGGAACAGGCCCTGAAAGCCGTCCTGTTGTTCAAGCTGCCGCTGTTCGTCTATGAACCGCCGCTCGAAAACGCCCCCTCGCCGTCGATCTGCCATCTGGGGCGAAGCGGCCTGGAGGATGCGCTGGCCAAGTTGCAGCGCTCCGTCACCGATGAACGCACGTTCAGCGTGCGCTACCTGGACGATGCCGCCCAGGCCGTCGACTGCGACATGGTGTTCATCGGCAGCTCCGAACGGCATCGCCTGGGGGCCATCCTGTCACAATTGCACCGGCGCCCACAGGTGACGGTGTCCGACATCAAGGGCTTCGCCCAGTCCGGTGGCATCGTCGAACTGCTCGTCCGGAGCGAGGGCACGGGCATCGACATCGTGATCAATCAGCGCGTGGCACGCGAACGGGGCGTCAGCTTCAGCGCCCAGTTGCTGCGCCTCGCCCGCCCTCCGGAAGACTAGCCGATGCGCCCGCAGCCGCGACATCGCACCGAGCGTCTGGCAGCCTGGCTGCCGGCCACCCTGGGCGGGCGCCTCAAGCTGCTCGGCACCGTCGCCCTGAGCGTGGCGACCCTGCTGGTGTTCACCCTGATGTCGTTCCAGCAGCAGCGCCTGCTGCAGACGGAATGGGTGGCCTCGCTTTCCGCCCAGGCCGCCCTGATCGCCAGCAACAGCCGTGCGGCCGTGGTCTTTGCCGACTACCGCGAGGCCGACGCCCTGCTGCAGGCACTGGCGGCCAACCCGCTGATCCTCGAAGCCCGGCTGATACTGCCCGACAACGGCCTGCTGGCGGCCTATGCGCGCAACGGCAGCCCTTCCGCCGACGCACGCGATGCGCCCGGCGAGGCGGCGGGCCACCGCTTCGGCGACGGCAGACTGACCGTCTGGGCCCCGGTGCTGGAAGGCCAGCGGCAGGCGGCCCGGCTCGAGCTGGTCGCCTCGCTGGATCATCTCGACAAGGTCTTCCGGCGCTCGGCGCTGGAGGCGGCCACGGTCCTGCTGCTGGTACTGGCCGTGACGCTGGCGTCGATGTCGCGCGTGATGCGCCGGCTGCTGGCGCCCGTCCATGCGCTGCGCGATCTGCTGAAGCGGCTGACCGACAACCCGGATCTCAGGGCACGCGCGCAACCCGGCGGGGGGACCGAAATCGCCGCGCTGGGGCGCGGCCTGAACGAACTGATCGACACCGTGCAGGCGCGCGACGCCGAACTGGCTGCCTACCAGGACAATCTCGAACAACTGGTCGAGCAGCGCACCCACGCACTGGCGTCGGCGATGGCCGAAACGCACCGCGCCAACCAGGCGAAATCGGACTTCCTGGCGCGGATGAGCCACGAGATCCGCACCCCGATGAACGCCATCATCGGCCTGGGCGGGCTGCTGCGCCGCTCGACGCTGACGCGCCGGCAGCGCGACCAGCTCGACAAGATGCTGGCTTCGTCCGAAGCCTTGCTGGGCGTGATCAATGACGTGCTCGACTACTCCCGTATCGAGGCCGGCAAGCTGCCGCTGGAGTCGATTCCCTTCGACCTGCTGGACCTGTGCGAGCAGGCGCTCAGCGTGGTGGCGCTCAGGGCGGAAGAAAAGAACGTCGAGTTGCTGTTGCTGCCCGACGAAGACCTGCCGGCGCGGCTGGTCGGCGACCCGCTGCGCCTGCGCCAGATCCTGATCAACCTGCTGGCCAACGCGGTGAAGTTCACCGAACGGGGTGAAGTCATGCTGCACGTCGGCCTGCGCAGCGGTGCGGCCCCGGCCGGCAAGGCGGCCTTGCGCCTGAGCGTGCACGACACCGGCATCGGCCTCACGGCCGCCCAGCAGGCCGTGCTGTTCCAGCCTTTCTCCCAGGGCGACGACTCCATCACCCGCCGTTTCGGCGGCACCGGGCTGGGGCTGTCGATCTGCGCACAACTGGTGCGCATGATGGGCGGACGCATCGACGTCGAGTCCGTTTCCGGCGAAGGCGCGCATTTCCACGTCGAGCTCGAGCTGCCCGTTGCCCCGGCCGATGAGGCAACCCCGGCCGAGACAGGCTTCCGCCATGCGCTGGTGGTCGCCGAAACTCCGTCCGTCCGCCACGTGCTGTCGACGCTGTGCACCCAGCAGGGGCTGCGCGCGCGTGCCTGCGCGGACGCCGGCCAGGCGATCGCGCTGCTGCAGGAAGGGCTCGACGCCAGCGACGCTTTCGACCTGATCCTGCTGGACCGGCGCATCGGCGGCAGCGACGGCCTGGCGCTGGCAAGGCAGCTGCGCAGCCGGTTCGGCAATGTTTTCGCCGCCGCGGGCGTGCCCTTCCCGAAAGTCGTGCTGCAGACCGGCAACACCGGCTACGCCGGCATGGACGGGCAATTGCAGGTTCCCGGCATCGACGCCACGCTGGTCAAGCCTGCCCTGCCGCGAACCTTGCGGGCCGCACTGGACGAGGCGCGCGCCGAAACACCCCATGCCGATTCCGTTGCCCGGCTTCCGGACCCGGCCGCCCTGCCGGCCGGACTGGCATCCTTGCGCGGTGCCCGGGTGCTGGTCGTCGATGACATGGCGCTCAACCGTGAAATCGCGTGCGCCTTTCTGCAGGATGCCGGCCTGCAGGTCGCCGAGGCCGCCAATGGCGAGGAGGCGCTGGCCAGGCTCGCGGAGCAGCACTGCGACCTGGTGCTGATGGACGTGCAGATGCCGGTACTGGACGGCCTGGCGGCGGCGCGGCGCATCCGCGCCGGCTCGGGCTGCCCGGACATCCCGATCATCGCGATGACCGCCCATGCCCTGGAAGGCGACCGCCAGCGCAGCCTCGAGGCCGGCATGAACGATCATCTCACCAAGCCGATCGACGTCGGCATGCTGTACGCCGCGCTGCTGCGCTGGCTGCCGGCACGCGAAGCCGGCGCTTCTCCGGCCCACTCCGCATCGATCCCGGCTGCGGCAGCGGCGGACAGCCGGCCGGCAGGCCAGGCCGAGGCACCGGGCACGGCAGACTGGCCCGCCGAGCTGCCCGGCATCGACATGGTCCGCGGCCTGGCCAACCACCTTGGCCGCCCGGCCCTGTATCGCCGCATCCTCGATGAATTCGCAGCGGCTTTCGCCACGGGAAGCGCCAGGCTGCACCAGGCATTGGCACATGGGGATACCGAAACCGCTTACCGCTGGGTACACTCGCTGAAATCCGGCGCGGCGACCATCGGTGCAGCCGGACTGGCAGCGCAGGCGCGCGAACTGGAACACTGGCTGCGCGCTGGCCGGGCACCCGGCGAGACCGATCTGCAGGCGCTGGACGCAAGCCTGCATGCCGTATGTTCGGCACTGGCGGCCCTGCCCTGCACCCGAGCGCCCGAAGCAGGAGCGCCATCGGCGGTGGAGGCCGGGCGGCAAGTGGAAGAGGCGTTGCCGCTGATCGACGGAACGCTGGCGCTGCTGGCCTGTCGTGACGCTCGCGCCGAAGGCGAAATACGCAGGCTGGACAGCCTGCTGCAAGGCTCGATCTGGCAGACTCACGCGGAAGCGATACGCGCGCTGATCGAAGATGTCGAATACGAAACCGCCCTGCCACTGCTGGCCGCCCTGCGCGAGGACATGATCCAGGCACCGACATGAACGCCGACTCCATCATACTCGTCGTCGACGACGAAAAGCACAATCGCCAGTTGCTCACCGAACTGCTGCAGCACGAATGCCGCCTGCTCCTGGCCAAGAACGGGGAACAGGCGCTGACGCTGGCGCGCGAACTGCTGCCCGACCTGATCCTGCTCGATGTCGTGATGCCGGACATGAGCGGCCATGCGGTGATCCGCCAGCTCAAGGACGACGACCGCACGCGCGACACGCCGGTGATCTTCATCACCGCGCTGGACTCCTTCGATGACCAGAAGGTCGGCCTCGAACTGGGCGCCGTCGACTACATCACCAAACCCTTCCACCCGCCGATCGTCCGCGTCCGGGTCCGCAATCACCTGCGCCTGGTGGAACAGCGCCGCCTGCTCGAACAGCTCGCCATGCTCGACAATCTCACCGGCATCCCCAACCGGCGGCGCTTCGTCGAAACCCTGGAGCACGAATGGCGGCGCTGCCTGCGCCATGCGCTTCCGCTGTCGATGATCGTGGCGGACGTCGATCACTTCAAACGCATCAACGACACCTACGGCCATGCGGAAGGCGACGAAGCGCTGCGCAGCGTGGCACAGGCGCTGAAACGGGCGATACAGCGCCCCGGAGACTTCGTCTGCCGCTACGGTGGAGAGGAATTCGTGCTGCTGCTGCCGGGTGTCGATGAGGATGGCGCCGCCGAGTTCGCCGAAGCCCTGCGCCAGCGCATCGCCTCGATGCCGTTCCAGACCACCGACGGCAGGCCGCTGCAGCTCACGCTCAGCCTGGGAGGCGCAAGCCATGTGCCGACGACGCCCGAGGTGAGCAAGGAGCTGTTCCTCGCCGCCGATCGCGCCCTGTACGAGGCCAAGCACGCCGGCCGCAACCGCATCGTCTGGGCGCGCACTCCGCTGCAGCCCGGCGGGCACGGTGCCGTGAATGCGGCAACGGCCACCTCTTCCACGCCCCTGCTGAACCCATCGGCCGTTTCGACGGTCTATCCGGAACCGCCTCCGCCTGGATATCCCACATGCTGATCCGATCCACATCGGGCCCCGCCGACGTCCGCCCTGCCGAAATCACACCGCGCCCGCTGTTCGAGGAGCGGCGCCGCTTCCTGCTGCGCAGCGGGCTCGGAATCGCCGCCGGCGCAGCCTTGTGGCAGGGGCTGGGCGGGACGGCAAGGGCGGCATCGGAGCGCCTGGCCACGATCGCCTCGCCGCTGAGCACCACCGAAGCCATGACCGAGCGCAAGGCGGTGACGAGCTACAACAACTTCTATGAGTTCGGCACCGACAAGGGCGACCCGGCGCAGAACGCCGGACGCATGCTCACCCGGCCGTGGACCGTCGCGGTCGAAGGCCTGGCCGGCAAGCCGCGCCGCTTCGACATCGACGAGTTGCTGAAGCTGGCGCCGCTGGAAGAGCGCATCTACCGCCTGCGCTGCGTCGAGGGCTGGTCGATGGTCATCCCCTGGGTGGGGTTTCCGCTGGCCGCGCTGCTGAAGGCGGTCGAGCCGCTGGGCAGCGCGAAGTACGTCGAGTTCCTGAGCCATTACGACCCGGAAATCATGCTGCGCCGTCCGGTCCTGCAATGGCCCTACGCCGAGGGCCTGCGCCTGGACGAAGCCCTGCATCCGCTGACCATCCTGGCCGTGGGCCTGTACGGCGAAGTGCTGCCGAACCAGAACGGCGCGCCGATCCGCCTGGTGGTGCCGTGGAAATACGGCTTCAAGAGCATCAAGTCGATCACCACCATCCGCCTCACCGAACGGCAGCCGGCGACGTCGTGGCGCCGTGCGGCGCCGCACGAATACGGCTTCTACGCCAACGTCAATCCGGAAGTCTCGCACCCGCGCTGGAGCCAGGCCACGGAGCGCCGCATCGGCGAGATCCGCAAGCGGCCGACGCTGATGTTCAACGGCTATGCCGAACAGGTGGCCAGCCTGTACCAGGGCATGGACCTGCGCACGTATTACTGAGAGAAGCCCCCCGACATGCCGAATTTCCTGCGCGCGCCCTCGGGCACGCAGATCGCCCTGGTCAAGGCCACCGTCTTCCTGGCCTGTCTGGTTCCTGCCGCGCAACTCGCACTGGGCTGGCAGAACGACACTCTCGGCGCCAACCCCATCGAAACCATCACCCGTGCAAGCGGCGAATGGACGCTGCGCCTGCTGCTGATCACGCTCGCGGTCAGCCCGCTGCGGCGCTACACCGGGCTGCACTGGCTGATTCGGCTGCGGCGCATGCTCGGGCTGTTCGCCTTCGCCTACGCCGCCGCGCACTTCACCACCTATGTCTGGCTGGACCAGTTCTTCGACTGGCAGGCGATCGCCCGCGACATCCTCGACCGCCCCTTCATCACCGTCGGCTTCGCCGCCTTCGTGCTGCTGATCCCGCTCGCCGCCACCTCCAGCAATGCCGCCATCCGCCGCCTGGGCGGCCGGCGCTGGCAGTCGCTGCACCGCTCGACCTACGCCATCGCCATCCTCGCCGTGGTGCATTTCTGGTGGCTGGTGAAGGCCGATCTGCTCAAGCCCTTCATCTACGTGCTGATCCTCGCCGCCCTGCTCGGCCTGCGCGCCTGGTGGCGCGAACAGGAACGCCGGCGCCAGCTGTCGGTGCCGCCACCGGCGAAGCACCTGGAAAGGCCGGTGATCCGGATCGTGCAGAAGTAGTAGACGGACGGGCAGGCGGCCACCAGACGCCGAATCCCCCCCCCGGTACACCAGTCTCCATCGCAAGCTCAACGACAAAACCAGCAACCGGCTCTGGCTCGGCGGCGCATGCCCATGGAAGCAACATTGTCCCGAGATGAAGTTCCAGGGGGAGCCGATGAAGTGCGTCGATTTTTTTTACAGTTTCTTTACGCAGCAAACTTCGCCGCGCCGGGGCCATTTCTTACCTATATGAATTTGAAGAATTTTTCGTTTTTTTGAATTCATGGCCCGAGTATTGCTTTTTCTCCATTACCGGATGATTTTTCACACGAGACGCACACACCGCGTCTTACCATCCACGAGGAGACCCGCTATGAAATCACGCCCATCCCTGAAGGCGGTCACGGCATTACTGGTAGGTCTGGCAAGCGCTGCGACAGTGCAGGCAGCACCAGTGGTTACTGACTGGACCTATACCCTGACCGCTGTCTGGTCCGATTATCAGCCCTCCGGTGTTAACATCTCCGGCGACCAGAAAACCCTCTCGTGGGGCTCGGGCAGCTCCGGCCCATCGTCGCTGGTGATCACCGATCCCGCAGCTGACGGAACGGTGATCACCCAGATCAGCGGCGACAGCCCGCAGCCCGGCAGCACCGCAGCTGGCGTCACACTCACGCACAACAACCGTCCCATCACGGGCACCAGCCTGACCAGTGCAGTTCTGACCGCGACACTCAACCTCGCCGCAGCAGCTCCTGCGGATGCAGCCCTCGGGGGCCCGGGCGCACTGCCCCCCCTCGCCTACCAGATCCTGTTCACCGAGACGCCAAACACCGCGGGGACCTGTGCCGCAGCCAGCCCTCCCGGAAACCCCTGCAACGACATATTCGTGCAGCAGGGAGGGTTCCTCAACCAAACGCTGACGTACGACGATAACGAGTACTTCATCAACATTTTCCCGATCGCCGGCGGCGTCCTGCAGACGCTCTCGAATGCCGCATGTGCCGCAGCGGGAGCAGGAAACGGCTGCCTTGGCTTTACCACGATCGAAGGCGAATCGAACCAACTGGCGTTCGGCTTCACGATCTCCACCGAGCGTTTCATCCAGCAGGTTCCCGAGCCCGGAGTGCTCGCGCTGCTGGGTCTCGGCCTTGCCGCGGGCGCACTTGCAGGGCGTCGGCGTCGGGTTTGAACTGCGAGCCAGCGTTCTAGCCCGAATCGCTCACTCTCAGTACCGAAGGCAGGCCAGGCAACTGGCCTGCCTTTTTTAGCCGTGCCGCTTTGGGCCGAGTCTCCACAACGAAGTCACCTCCGCCGCCCGCGCCGCGTGCAGCGGATCGTCCGCATCCATGGCCTTGGCGTGCTGCGGGCGGATGTCTTCGCGGCCGAGCACCTGCAGGCCGGCATCGCCGATCCAGCCGAGCAATTCGGCACGGCTGCGCAGGCCGAGGTGTTCGGCGAGGTCGGACAGGATCAGCCAGCCCTCGCCACCCGGCTCCAGATGCGCCGCAAGGCCTTGCAGGAAACCGCGCAGCATGCGGCTGCCGGGGTCGTAGACGGCGTGCTCGACGGCGGAAGTGGGCTTGGCCGGCACCCAGGGCGGGTTGCACACCACCAGCGGCGCACGGCCGGCGGGGAAGAGGTCGGCTTCGGCCACCTCGACCTGCGCGGACAAGCCCAGCCGGGCGAGATTGCCGCGCGCGCAGCCGTGCGCGCGCGGCGACAGGTCGGTCGCCACCACGCGCTGTACGCCGCGGCGCGCCAGCAGCGCGGCGATGACGCCGGTGCCGGTGCCGATGTCGAAGGCGAGCGTCTTCGCCGGCAAGGGCACGCGGGCGACGAGGTCGAGGTACTCGCCGCGGATCGGCGAGAACACGCCGTACCAGGGATGGATGCGCTCGCCCAGCGCCGGCACCATGACGCCCTTGCGCCGCCATTCGTGCGCGCCGATCAGGCCGAGCAGTTCGCGCAGCGACAGCACGAAAGGGGCTTCCAGCAAGGCGGCGTGCTCGTCGCCGAAAGCTTCGGCCAGCGCGTCGCAAACGTCGGGGGCGCGGCGCAGCGCGATGCATCCACCAGCCTCGACCGGAATCAGCAGCATGCCCAGCGTCCGCGCGCGCTGCGCCTGCGCCATGCGGTGCAGGTGGAAGGCTTCCGCCGCCGAGCGCCGTTCGACGGCCTTGCCCTTGCCGCCCTTCGGCGCCGCGCCCTTGCGCGGCCGGTCGGCGCGGCGGGCCATGGCCTGCAACAACTGGCGGGCGTTGTGATAGTCGCCCCGCCACAGCAGCGCCGTGCCTTCGCAGGCCAGGCGCCAGGCGGTGTCGGCGCTCAGGCTGTCGTCGGCCACCACCACCCGCTTCGGCGGCGGTTGGCCGTTTTCCGAGCGCCAGTGTGCGCTGTGCGGCCGCTCGCCCTCGGTCCAGTGCAGCAGCAATCCTTGTTCGCTCATCCCGTCCGGCTCACTCTGCCCGCCTCGATTCGCACCGATCGTTTCCCCCGGAACCCGCTTCAGACCACTTTCGGCCGGATGGCGTTCTTCGGCCGGAATACCTTGATTACCGACTCGTCGGTTTCGACGTAAGGGCCGCCGATGAGGTCGATGCAATAAGGCACGGCGGCGAAGATGCCGACGTGGCGCACCGCGCCGTCGGTATCGCGCACGCCTTCGAGGGTTTCGCGGATCGACTTGGGCTGGCCCGGCAGGTTGATGATCAGGCAGCGGCCGCGGATCACCGCGACCTGGCGTGACAGGATGGCGGTGGGCACGAAGTTGAGGCTGATGCGGCGCATTTCCTCGCCGAAGCCGGGCATTTCCTTGTCGCCGACGGCCAGCGTGGCTTCGGGCGTGACGTCGCGCGGCGAGGGACCGGTGCCGCCGGTGGTCAGCACCAGGCTGCAGCCGGCGTGGTCGGCGAGATCGGTCAGTGTGCGTTCGATCAGCGGCCGCTCATCGGGGATCAGCCGCGTCTCGGCGCTCCAGGGTGAGGTCAGCGCCCTGCCCAGCCAGTCCTGCAGCGCGGGAATGCCCTGGTCTTCATAAGTGCCGTCGGAAGCGCGGTCGCTGATCGACACCAGGCCGATACGGATGGGTTCGCTCATGGGAATCGTCTCGCTATACGGGGAAGCCGGGTGCGGAGCACGCTTTGCGCATCAGGCGCGCGCATCGCCACCGTCGTCCCGGCCGTCCTCGCTTGCATCGTCATGCGCAGCTTCGGCGCGGCCGGCTTCGGCGGCCGCGTCCTGCGCCTCCTGCAGTTCGCGCAGCACGCGGAAGATTTCGCGGAAGGCCTTGGGCGGCTTGCCGGCCTCGCGCTCCTTCAGCGCGTTGCGGCGCAGCGTGCGCAGGTATTGCAGGTCGGCGTCGGGCCAGGTTTCGGCGATGGCGCCGATGGTCTGCTCGTCTTCCAGCAGGCGCTCGCGCAGGCGTTCGAGGCGGTGCATCTTCGCCACTTCGGCAGCCGAGTTGCCGTTGAAGATGTCGAGCTGTGCCTGGATCGGCGCCGGGTCGATCTTGCGCATCAGCTTGCCGATGTACTGCATCTGGCGGCGGCGGGCTTCCATCTTGAAACCCTGGGCGGCGCGGACCGCTTCGTACAGCGTATCGGGCAGCGGCACCTTCCTGAGGCGTTCGGGCGACAGCGCGACGAGCTGTTCGCCGAGTGCCTGCAAGGCGTGCATTTCGCGCTTGAGGCTGCTCTTGCTGGGCGGCTCGACGAAATCGTCTTCATCGTGGGAGGGGCGCGAATCTGAACGCATTGCGGGTGGCTCGGGGCTTGGACGGGTTAAGATTATAGCCTTTGCCCGACAGCAGCCCGCCCATGTCCGACCAAGGCTTCTCCTTCTCCCATGCGCATCTGCGCGAAATCGCCACCGACATCCTCAAGTACGCGAAGAAGCACGGCGCCAGCGCCTGCGAAACCGATGTCTCGGAAGGCTTCGGCCAGTCGGTGGGCGTGCGCAAGGCGGAAGTCGAGACGATCGAGTACAACCGCGACAAGGGTGTCGGCGTCACCGTGTATATCGGCCAGCAGCGCGGTTATGCGAGCACTTCGGACTTTTCGAAGAAGGCGCTGAAGGCCACCGTCGATGCCGCGCTGTCGATCGCCCGCTTCACCGCGCCCGACCCCTGCGCCGGCCTGGCCGACGCCGCATTGATGGCGCGCGAGAAGGACATGCCCGAGCTGGATCTGTTCCATCCCTGGGCGATCGGCGTCGACGAAGCGATCGCGCTGGCCCGCCGCTGCGAGGCGGCGGCGTTCGCAGTCAGCCCGAAGATCAGCAACTCCGAAGGCGCCAGCACCTCGATCCAGCAATCGCATTTCGTCTCGGCCAACAGCCACGGCTTCATCGGCGGCTACGCCAGCACCCGCCACGGCCTGTCGTGCTCGGTGATCGCCGGCGAGGGCGACGGCATGCAGCGCGAATACTGGTACGACTCGCGGCGCGATCCGGCCGAGCTGATGAGCGCGGAGGACATCGGCCGCATCGCCGGCGAACGCGCGCTGGCGCGCCTGGGCGGCAAGCAGGTGCGTACCTGCGAAGTGCCGGTGCTGTTCGAGGCGCCGCTGGCGGTCGGCCTGATCGGCAGCTTCGTGCAGGCGGTCAGCGGCGGTGCGCTCTACCGCAAGGCGAGCTTCCTGCTCGACAGCCTGGGCCAGCAGGTATTCTCGCCCGTGGTCGGCATCTCGGAACGGCCGCACCTGAAGAAAGCCTTCGGCTCCAGCCCCTTCGACAGCGACGGCGTCGCCACCCGCGACCGCGAAGTCGTCACCGACGGCGTGCTGAACGGCTATTTCCTGTCCACCTATTCCGCTCGCAAGCTCGGCATGCAGACCACCGGCAACGCCGGCGGCTCGCACAACCTGGTCGTCAGGCCAGGCGAGCAGGATCTGGCCGGCCTGATCCGGCAGATGGATCGCGGCCTGCTGGTCACCGAACTGCTCGGCCATGGCGTGAACTACGTCACCGGCGACTACTCGCGCGGCGCGGCGGGCTTCTGGGTGGAGAAAGGCAGGATCAAGCACGCGGTGGAAGAAGTCACCATCGCGGGCAACCTGCGCGACATGTTCCGCAACATCGTCGCCATCGGCAACGACGCGCTGCCGCGCGGGGCCAAGCACTGCGGCTCGGTCCTGATCGAGCGCATGAAGGTGGCGGGCCGCTGACGCAGGCCCGCCGTATACACAGATTCTTCAACCCCTGCCCTGAAGGAGTTCAAGTGGAACGTCGTTCATTTCTGAAAAAGGCCGGCGCCGGCGCTGCGGCTGGCGCCGCCCTCGGCCTCGCGGCCTGCGGCAAGTCCGAACAACAAGCAGCCCCCGCCGCACCGGCCGTTCAGACCGGCCTACCGTCGATCCAGTGGCGCATGACCTCGAGCTTTCCGAAGAGCGTCGACACCTTGTTCGGCAGCGCCGAAATGCTCGCCAACCGCCTGCGCGAAATCACCGACGGCAAGTTCGACATCCGCATCTTCCCGGCCGGCGAAATCGTCCCCGGCCTGCAGGCGCTCGACGCCGTGCAGCAGGGCACGGTCGAGATGTGCCACACCTGCTCGTACTACTACGTCGGCAAGGACAAGACCTTCGCCTTCGGCACCGCCGTGCCCTTCGGCCTGAACGCACGCCAGATGGACGCCTGGATCATCGCCGGCGGCGGCCAGGAACTACTGGACGAGTTCTACAGCAACTACAACATCTATTCCTTCCTCGGCGGCAACACCGGCGTGCAGATGGGCGGCTGGTACCGCAAGCAGATCAACTCGCTCGAAGACATCAAGGGCCTGAAGATCCGCATCGCCGGCATCGCCGGCGAAATCCTCGCCCGCATGGGGGCCATCCCGCAGCAGCTCGCCGGCCCCGATGTCTACCCCGCGCTGGAAAAAGGTACGATCGACGCCGCCGAATGGGTCGCACCCTATGACGACGAGAAGCTGGGCTTCCACAAGGTCGCGCCCAACTACTACGCGCCGGGCTGGTGGGAGCCGGGCCCGGTGGTCCACTTCTATGTGAACAAGACCGAGTGGGACAAGCTGCCGAAGGAATACCAGGCCGCGTTCCGCACCGCTTCGCGCGAGGCCCACATCCTGATGACGGCAAGCTACGACCACAAGAACCCGCAGGCGCTGGCCCGTCTGCTGTCGCAGGGCGTGAAGCTGCAGACCTTCTCGAACGAGATCATGAAGCGCGGTTACGAAGTGTCGCAGGAACTGTATGCCGAGGAAGCGGCGAAGAATCCGGCCTGGGCCAAGATCTATGCCGAGTTCGAGAAATACCGGAGGGCGCAGAACGCCTGGTTCGGCGTCGCGGAAGGCAGCTACGACCGCTTCATGCAGACGATCCGCTGAGCGAATCTGCCGACGTCCGGCCTCGAGCCGGACCGGATGAGGCGAAAAAAATGGCCCGCGCTCGATGCGCGGGCCATTTCACCGGTACTGCTGCTCTTCCCCGGGCTCAATTGCCCTGCAATTGACGCAGCAGGTCGGAGGCGGCATCGTCCGCCGCCGGCGACGCGCTGCCACCCAGCAGCTCGTCGAGCTTCAGTTCCTGCTGCTCTCCCGCTTTCGGACTCCCGTCGCCATAGGACACCAAACCCGGGAAAGCGATGATCAGGCCGACCATGCAGAGCTGAATGATCACGAAAGGCACGGCGCCCCAGTAGATCGAGGACGACTTCACCTTCTCCGATGCTACCGAGCGCAGGAAGAACAGCGCGAAGCCGAAAGGCGGGTGCAGGAAGGAAGTCTGCATGTTGACCGCGAGCAGCACGCCGAACCAGATCAGGTCGATGCCCAGCTTGTCGGCCACCGGCGCCAGCAGCGGCACGATGATGAAGGCCAGTTCGAAATAGTCGAGGAAGAAGGCGAGCAGGAACACCAGCACGTTGACCGCGACCAGGAAGCCGATCTCGCCGCCGGGCAGCGAAGTCATCAGGTGCTCGACCCACAGATCTCCATCGACACCGCGGAAGGTCAGGCCGAACACGCTCGAACCGATCAGAATGAAGATCACGAAGCACGACAGCTTGGTCGTCGAGTCCATCGCCTGCTTCAGCAGCGTCATCGACAGGCGCTTGCGCGACACCGCCATCAGCAGCGCACCGACCGCACCCATCGCGCCGCCTTCGGTCGGCGTGGCGACACCGATGAAGATCGTGCCGAGCACCAGGAAGACCAAGCCCAGCGGCGGGATCAGCACGAAGGTCACACGCTCGGCCATGCGCGACAGCAGACCGAGGCCGAACAGGCGGTTGATCATCGCGACGACGAAGGCGATGCCGATGGCCACCATCGCCGACACCACGACCACTTCGTCGCGCGGCGCGCCTTCGCCATAGAACCAGCCGGCAAACAACCACGCACAGCCCGCCGACAAGGCCGCCAGAACGGCGAGCGAACGCAAGCCGCTCGACCCATCATCCTCACGCAAGGTGCGCGCCTCGACCGGCATCGCTGGTGCATGAGAGGGGCGAACGATCGCCACGACGGCGACGTAGGCCGCATACATGCCGGTGAGCATCAACCCCGGCACCAGCGCACCCTGGTACATGTCACCGACCGAACGGCCGAGTTGGTCGGCCATGACGATCAGCACCAGCGAGGGCGGAATGATCTGCGCCAGCGTGCCCGAGGCCGCAATGACGCCGCTCGCCAGACGATGGTCGTAGCCGTAACGCAGCATGATGGGCAGCGAGATCAGGCCCATCGAGATCACCGAGGCCGCCACCACGCCGGTGGTCGCCGCCAGCAGCGCGCCGACGAAAATCACCGCGAAGGCGAGGCCGCCGCGGATCGGGCCGAACAGCTGGCCGATGGTGTCGAGCAGATCCTCGGCCATGCCGCTGCGCTCGAGGATCAGGCCCATGAAGGTGAAGAAGGGCACGGCCAGCAAGGTGTCATTGGCCATGATGCCGAACACCCGCTCGGGCAGGGCCTGGAACAGCGCGCCATGCAGCAGGCCGAGCTCGATGCCGATCAGCCCGAACAGGATGCCGTTGGCCGCCAGCGCGAATGCCACCGGGAAACCGAACAGCAGGAACAGGATCATGGACGCGAACATCAGCGGCGCCATGTTGGCGATGATGAACCCGGTCATTGCTCACGCTCCTGCTCAGCCTTGCCGCTGTTGGCCTTGATCGCGGCAACCAGTTCCTCGGTTCCGGCGCCGGCGGATTTCCTGAGCAGCGGATTCGGCCCGTGCCCGGTCAGGAAGGCGATGCGCTTGATCAGTTCCGAGAAGGCCTGCAGCACCAGCAGACTCAGACCCAGCGGCAGCAACAGCTTGACCGGCCAGCGGATCAGGCCGCCATAGTTCTGCGACACCTCGCCAGACTGGATCGACGTCATCACGATCGGCAGCGACAGCCACAGGATCAGTACCGCCATCGGCAGCATGAACAACAGGATGCCGATCACATCGACGATGTTCTGTCCGCGCGGCGACAACCGGCTGGTGAGGATGTCGATACGCACGTGCTCGTTGCGCAGGAAGGTGTAACCTGCCGCCAGCATGAAGATCGCGGCGAACAGGTACCACTGGATTTCCAGCAGCGCGTTCGAGCTCATGTTGAACAGTTTGCGGGCAAGCGCGTTGCCTGCGCTGATCACGACCGCGATCAGCACCAGCCACATCACGCTACGCCCGACCCGCTCGTTGATCCAGTCGATCAAGCGGGCAATTCGCAGCAATAAGGACACGGGGAAAACTCCAGAAACGCGCAGCAACCTGAACGATCGCCGCGTCTGCACACATGCGCGCGCAAGCAAACCCATTGAAAGCCCGGCATTATTTCACAGCCTCCATTTCTCGCGCGTACACCTTTCATCAAAACGTCTTATATGGAAAACTCATCGATACTGCCTGAAACATGCCGTCTCTGCCTCGTCCGCCACGGCGAAACGGCCTGGAACACCGAACGCCGCCTGCAGGGGCATCTCGACATCCCGCTCAACGAGACCGGGCTGGCCCAGGCCGCGGCCACGGCGAGGCGGCTGCAGGTGCTCGGCCACGGCTTCGCCGCCCTGTACTGCAGCGACCTGACACGCGCGCGCCAGACCGCTGCAGCCATCGCCCGTCAGCAGACCTTGGAGGTGGTCCACGACGAACGCCTGCGCGAACGCCACTACGGCCTGTTCCAGGGCCTGACCTATGACGAAGCCGAGCATCGGCACCCCGAGCTCTATCGGCGCTTCAAGGCGCGGGAGCCCGATTTCGGCTTTCCGGGACACGGTGAAAGCCTGATCGGCTTCGCCTCGCGCGTCCATGCAGCGCTTGAAGACATCACCGGGCGCCACGCCGGCCAGGCCGTGCTGGTGGTCACCCACGGCGGCGTGCTGGACATCGCCCACCGGCTTGCGAGCAGCGCGCCGCTGGAGGCAGCACGCAACTTTCCCATCCCCAATGCCGCACTGAACTGGATCGAGCGCACCGGCGAACGCTGGCGCCTCCTTGCCTGGGCCGACGAAGGCCACCTTGGCGGCGGTGCGCTGGACGAACTGCCGAACATATGACGAGCGCAGCAAAATCAGCGATTCCGTGAAATATTAGGGTTTTCCGTGGTTTCCGGACGTTGAATAATTGCACCTATAATCAGATACAAATTTTCGATATTCAACAGAGGAGACGCACATGGAACGCCGCAAATTCCTGCAAGGCGCCGGCATGGCCGGCATTCTGGCCGCCGGTACGGCACCGGCCATCGTCCATGCCCAGCAGCAGATCCGCTGGCGGCTGGCATCGAGCTTCCCCAAATCGCTCGAAACCGTCTATGGCGCCAGCGAAGCCTTCGCCAAGTACGTCTCGGACGCCACCGGCGGCAAGTTCGTGATCTCGGTCCACCCGGGTGGCGAACTCGTTCCCGCCTTCGGCGTCGTCGATGCGGTCCAACAAGGCACGATCGACTGCGCACATACCGCGCCGTACTACTTCTTCGGCAAGGACGAGACCTTCGCGCTCGACTGCTGCATCCCGTTCGGCATGAGTTCGCGCGCCATGACCGCGTGGATGTTCGAGGGCAACGGCACCAAGCTGCTGCGCGAGTTCTACGCCCAGTTCAACATCGTCAACTTCCCGATGGGCAACTCGGGGGCGCAGATGGGCGGCTGGTACCGCAAGGAGATCAAGTCGGTCAAGGATTTCGACGGCCTGAAGTTCCGCGTCGGCGGCTTCGGCGGCCGCGTGCTGGCCAAGCTCGGCGTGGTGCCGCAGAACATTCCGGCCGGCGAAATCTACCAGGCGCTGGAGAAAGGCACCATCGACGCGGCCGAATGGATTGGCCCCTACGACGACCTGCGCCTGGGCCTGCACAAGGTCGCCAAGAACTACTATTACCCGGCATGGTGGGAAGGCAGCACGCAGTTCTCGCTCTACATCAACGACAAGCAGTGGAACGGCCTGTCGGCCGAGTACAAGGCCATCATCGAACAGGCCTCGCGTGCCGCCCACCTGAACTGCCAGGCCCGCTACGACGCCCGCAACCCCGGTGCACTGAAGCAGTTGGTCGCCGAAGGCGCCAAGCTGTCGCGCTTCCCGAAGGATTTCATGGACGCCGCGTTCAAGGCCTCGCGCGAAGTCTACGCCGATCTCGAAAAGAACCCCAACTGGCAGAAGATCTACCCCGACTACAGCCGCTTCCTCGCCGACCAGGTCCAGTGGGAGGCCGTCGCGGAGAGCAACTACTCGCAGTACATGGCCGCACAGAAACTGTAATTCCTGCGCTGCCGGAGACGCTCGCCGCGTCTCCGGCAAACCGGGGATCACGCGGCATCCTCAGCTTCCCGCCGGGCGCACCCTCCGCCCTGCGGGGCTTTTTCGTGCTCCACAGGTTCCACACACGCCATGGAAATCCTCCTTCGCCTGTCCGGCGTCATCGATGCGGTGAACCGGCTATTCGGCAAATTCGTGATATGGCTGATCCTCGCCGCGACGATCATCAGCGCCGCCAATGCAATCGCCCGCAAGGCCTTCAACATCGGCTCGAATGCCTTTCTCGAAATCCAGTGGTACCTGTTCGGCGCCGTGTTCCTGCTCGGCGCGGGCTACACCTTCCTGCAGAACGCCCACGTGCGCATCGACGTGCTGGCGAGCAGGCTGTCGATGCGCACGCGCATGTACATCGACATCGTCGGCATCCTCGTCTTCCTGCTGCCGATGTGCTGGTTCATGATCGATTTCGCCTGGCCGGTCGTGATGGCGGCCTATGTCTCGGGCGAAGTGTCGTCCAACGCCGGCGGCCTGATCCGCTGGCCGGTCTATGCGCTGGTGCCGGCCGGCTTCCTGCTGCTCGGCCTGCAGGCGATCTCGGAACTGATCAAACGCCTTGCCTTCCTGCAGGGCAAGGGGCCCAACCCGCTGCTGCAGGGCGCCCACGACGGACAGGATGACATCCACGGCGAAGAGGCACAAAAATGATCGAATTCTTCTCCGCCCACGCACCCGAGCTGATGTTCGGCTCGCTGATGCTGTTCCTGCTCACCGGCTTTCCGGTCGCCTTCTCGCTTGCCGCCTGCGGCCTGCTGTTCGGCTTCCTCGGCATGGAAGCGGGCCTGTTGCCGCCGAGTTTGTTCCAGGCGCTGCCGCTGCGCGTGTTCGGCATCATCCAGAACGACACGCTGCTGGCCATCCCCTTCTTCACGCTGATGGGCCTGATCCTCGAACGCAGCGGCATGGCCGAGGACCTGCTCGACACCATCGGCCAGCTGTTCGGCCCGATCCGCGGCGGCCTCGCGCTTGCCGTGATCTTCGTCGGCGCGCTGCTGGCGGCGACCACCGGCGTGGTGGCGGCCTCGGTGATCTCGATGGGCCTGATCTCGCTGCCCATCATGCTGCGCTACGGCTACAGCCCGGCTGTCGCCAGCGGTGCGATCGTCGCCTCGGGCACGCTGGCACAGATCGTGCCGCCCTCGCTGGTGCTGATCGTCATCGCCGACCAGCTCGGCCGCTCGGTCGGCGACCTGTACAAGGGCGCCTTCATCCCGGCCTTCACGCTGATCGGCCTCTACGCGCTTTTCATCATCGCGCTGGCGATCTTCAAGCCCAAGCTCGTACCGGCCCTGCCGCCGGAAGCGCGCAGCTACCGTGAAGCCGACGGTTCGAGCGGCATGCGCTCGCTCGCCATCTTCGGCCTGCTCGTCACCATCGTCGCGGTGGCCTTCGGCATGTACTACGGCGAGATCCTCAGCGCGTTCAAGGGCGAGGAAATCGACCCGGCACTGGACGAGACCATCGTCGTCGCCCTGACCGCAGGCTCGGCGCTCGCCTTCATCGCCGCCCAGATCAACCGGTTGCTCGGACTGGGTCTGCTGTCGCGCATCACCGAACGCGTGACCTTCGTGCTGATTCCGCCGCTGGCCCTGATCTTCCTCGTGCTCGGCACGATCTTCCTGGGCGTCGCGACACCGACCGAAGGCGGCGCGATGGGTGCCGTCGGCGGCATCGTGATGGCGCTGATGCGCGGCAAGCTCGACATGCCGTTGCTGAAGCACGCGCTGGAGTCGACCTCGCGCCTGTCCTGCTTCGTGCTCTTCATCCTGATCGGCTCGACGATCTTCAGCTTCACCTTCACCGCAGTCGACGGCCAGATCTGGGTCGAGCACCTGTTCGACAGGCTGCCCGGCGGCGAGATCGGCTTCCTGCTCTTCGTCAACACGGTGATCTTCGTCCTCGGCTTCTTCATCGACTTCTTCGAGATCGCCTTCATCCTGATTCCGCTGCTGGCGCCGGTGGCGGACAAGATGGGGATCGACCTCGTCTGGTTCGGCGTACTGGTGGCGATGAACCTGCAAACCTCCTTCCTGACGCCGCCGTTCGGCTTCGCACTGTTCTACCTGCGCAGCGTGGCGCCGGCCAAGGACTTCGTCGACCGCATCACCAGCAAGCGGATCGCCGGCGTGAAGACCATGGACATCTACCGCGGCGCGATCCCCTTCGTGCTGATGCAGCTCATCATGGTCGTGGCGCTGATCCTGTTCCCCGGCCTGGTCACGAGCGTGTTCGACAAGGCGGTCGCGGTGGATCTCGACACCATCGAGATCAACGTCAACGACGGCAGCGGCGGCAGCTGGGGCAGCGACGAAGACAGCGGCAGCAGCGGGTGGTGAAGGCCGCCGGCCGGGGCAGGCATATCCGCATGCCCCGGCCGGCAGCCCGTGCGCTGCAGCGGGACGCGTGCCAACAGGCGCGTGGTAACATCCGCTTTTAACGCCACTCCTTTTACCGGTTCCGTCCATGTTCTCTTCGCAAGACACTCTCGCCAAAGTCGATCCCGAGCTGTGGGCCGCCATCCAGGCCGAAAACAAGCGTCAGGAAGACCACATCGAACTGATCGCTTCGGAAAACTACGTTTCCCGGGCGGTGATGGAAGCCCAGGGCTCCCAGCTCACCAACAAGTACGCCGAGGGTTACCCCGGCAAGCGCTACTACGGCGGCTGCGAGCATGTCGACGTGGTTGAGCAGTTGGCCATCGACCGCCTGAAAGCGCTGTTCGGCGCCGAAGCCGCCAACGTGCAGCCGAACTCCGGCTCGCAGGCCAACCAGGCGGTGCTGATGGCTTTCGCCAAGCCTGGCGACACGATCATGGGCATGAGCCTGGCCGAAGGCGGCCACCTCACCCACGGCATGTCGCTGAACATGTCGGGCAAATGGTTCAACGTCGTCGCCTACGGCCTGAACGACAAGGAAGAGATCGACTACGGCAAGATGGAAGCGCTGGCGCGCGAGACCAAGCCGCGCATCATCATCGCCGGCGCCTCGGCCTATTCGCTGCGCATCGACTTCGAGCGCTTCGCCAGGATCGCCAAGGAAGTCGGTGCCATCTTCTGGGTGGACATGGCCCACTACGCCGGCCTGATCGCCGCCGGCTTCTATCCCAACCCGGTGCCGCACGCCGACGTCGTCACCTCGACCACGCACAAGACCCTGCGCGGCCCGCGCGGCGGCATCATCCTGATGAAGGCCGAGCACGAGAAGGCGCTGAACTCGGCGATCTTCCCCGGCCTGCAGGGTGGCCCGCTGGAACACGTCATTGCCGCCAAGGCGGTCGCCTTCAAGGAAGCCGCCACACCGGCCTTCCGCAACTATCAGGAGCAGGTGATCGCCAACGCCCGCGTGATGGCCCGCGTGCTGGGCGAGGAACGCGGCCTGCGCATCGTCTCCGGGCGTACCGAAAGCCACGTCTTCCTGGTCGATCTGCGCAACAAGAAGATCACCGGCAAGGAAGCCGAGGCAGTGCTGGGCAGCGCCCACATCACGGTCAACAAGAACTCGATCCCGAACGACCCCGAGAAGCCCTTCGTCACCTCCGGCATCCGCATCGGCTCGCCGGCGATGACGACCCGCGGCTTCACCGAGATCGAGGCCGAACAGGTCGCCCACCTGATCGCCGACGTGCTGGATGCCCCGCACGACCAGACGGTGATCGGCCGCACGCGCGACAAGGTCGCCGCGCTGTGCGCCAGGTTCCCGGTGTACGGCAAGTAAGCCCGAACGCGGGGCGAGCCGACCACGCCCGCCCCGCAGCGCCTTCCGGCCATGAAATGCCCTTTCTGCGCTGACCCCAACACCCAGGTCACCGACACGCGCGAGAACGAGGATGGCGACGTCGTCAGGCGCCGCCGCCGCTGTCCGAAATGCGACAAGCGCTTCACCACTTACGAGCGCATCGATCTCAAGATGCCGCACATCGTCAAGCGCAACGGCAGCCGCACCGAGTTCGACCACGACAAGCTGGCCGGCAGCATGAAGCTGGCGCTGCGCAAGCGCCCCGTCACCATCGATGCCGTCGACGCCGCAGTGGACCGCATCGAAGCCCGCCTGCTGTCGCTGGGCGAGCAGGAAGTGCCGAGCGAGAAGATCGGCGAACTGGTGATGAAGGAGCTGAAGAAGCTCGACAAGGTCGCCTACATCCGCTTCGCTTCGGTCTATCGCAACTTCGCCGACGTGGATGAGTTCTCCGAGCTGATCCGCGAAGTGCAGCCCCGCTCCCGCCGCAGCAAGCCTGCCAAGCCCGAACAGGAATCCGGCCATGACCTTTTCGGCGGCTGATCATGCCGCCATGGCGCGCGCCCTCCAGCTCGCCGCGCTCGGCCTGAACACCACGTCCCCCAATCCGCGCGTCGGTTGCGTACTGATGCGCGACGGCGTCATCGTCGGCGAAGGCTGGCATCGCCGCGCCGGCGAGCCCCATGCCGAAATCCACGCGCTGCGGCAGGCGGGCGAAGCCGCGCGCGGCGCCACCGTCTACGTCACGCTCGAACCCTGCTCGCACCATGGCCGCACGCCGCCCTGCGCCGATGCCCTGGTCGAGGCCGGCGTCGCCCGCGTCGTCGTCGCCATGGACGATCCCAACCCGCTCGTCGCCGGACGCGGGCTGGCGTGCCTGCGCGCTGCCGGCATCGCCACCGAACACGGCCTGCTGGAAACCGAAGCACGCGAGCTGAACCTCGGCTTCGTCTCGCGCATGACCCGCGGCCGCCCGTGGCTGCGGCTCAAGGCGGCCGCCACGCTGGACGGCAAGACGGCATTGGAAAACGGCGTCAGCCAGTGGATCACCGGCCCCGAGGCCCGTCGCGACGGCCACGCCTGGCGCGCGCGCGCCTGCGCGGTGCTGACCGGCATCGGCACCGTGAAGGAAGACGACCCGCAGCTCAGCGTGCGCGACGTCGCCTGCGAACGCCAGCCGCTGCGTATCCTGATCGATGCCCGGCTGGACGTCTCGCCCAGCGCCCGCATCCTGCAGGGCGAACCGATCCTGATCGCCACCGCCAGCGAGGACGACGCACGCATCGCCAGCCTGTCGGCCACCGGGCACCGGCTGATCGTACTGCCGAACGCCGCCGGCAAGGTCGACCTGCCGCAGTTGATGAGCGAACTCGGCATGCTCGGCCTCAACGAAGTCCACGCCGAGGCCGGCTTCAAGCTCAATGGCTCGCTGCTGCGTGAAGGCTGCGTGGATGAGCTGTTGCTGTATCTGGCGCCGATGCTGGCCGGCGACGCCGCCCACGGCCTGTTCAATCTCGCCGCGCTGACGCGGCTGGAAGACGCTGCCCGGCTCGACATCCGCGACCTGCGCCAGGTCGGCCGCGACATCCGCATCCTCGCGCGCTTCGCGGCCGATCTGCCGGCGAAGCGATAGCCCGCGTAGGATGGGTTGAGCGCGAAGCGCGATACCCATCGTTCCCGGGCACCGCTCCCCGATGGGTATCGGCGCTGCGCGCCTTCAACCCATCCTACGCCCGCTCAACCCGCGCCGCCGCAGACGGCACAGCCGGGATCACGGCCGAAGCCGATGCTGCGCCACTCCATCGCCAGGCCGTCGAGCAGCAGCAGGCGCCCGACCAGCGGCGTGCCGCAGCCAACGATCAGCTTGAGCGCTTCGGCGGCCTGTGTCGTACCGATCAGGCCGACGATCGGCGCGAACACCCCCATCACCGCGCAACGTACTTCTTCGATGTCCTCGCCTTCCGGGAACAGGCAGTGATAGCAGGCCGCCTCGGGCCGCCGCAGGTCGAACACCGACACCTGCCCGTCGAAGCGGATGGCGGCACCCGATACCAGCGGCTTGCGCAGTTTCACGCAGGCGCGGTTGACCGCATGGCGGGTGGCGAAATTGTCGCAGCAGTCCAGCACGACGTCGGCCGCCGCCACCTGCTCGTCCAGCGCATCGCCATCGAGCCGCACCTGCAGCGGCACGACCCTGGCGAGCGGGTTGAGGCGCTGCAGGCTGATTCGCGCCGATTCGACCTTGGGCCGGCCGACCGTCTCGGCCGAATGCAGGATCTGGCGCTGCAGGTTGGTGAGGTCGACGTCGTCGTCGTCGGCAATCACCAGGGAGCCGACACCGGCCGCGGCGAGATACATCGCTGCCGGCGAGCCGAGGCCGCCGGCACCGACGATGAGGACTTTCGCGCCGAGCAGCGCCTCCTGCCCCTCCACGCCGATTTCGGGCAGCAGGATGTGGCGGCTGTAGCGCAGCAACTGATCGTCGTTCATATGAAGAAAAATGCGTGGATTGGCACGGCTCGCGAAAAGGCCGGATACCTGCCATCCGGGGCAGGCATCCGGCGCATTCCGACCTCCCGGCGCAAGGCCGCCCAGATCATGGGCGTCCGGCTCGGAGTCGTCCGGGTCCGGCTCAGGGCTTCGGCTCTGGGCGCCCGGCTTCGGGCTTCTTGCCCTGGACGATCTGCAGGCCCTTGAGCAGGTTGATCGCCTGCTGCAGCTGATGGTCGTCCTTGCCGGCAAGCTCGAAGCGCACCGGCTCGGCCTCGTCGGCGCCGCCGTCTCCCTTCCCGGCCTCCCGCGCCCTGATCTCGGCTTCGGGATCCTTGTCGTTGCCCAGGTGGCCCTGCAGATCGGCTTCGCGGACCCGGCGGTTCGAGCCGTTGGCGCTTTCCTCGACGACGATGTCGGGTTCGATGCCCTTGGCCTGGATCGAGCGGCCGTTCGGCGTGTAGTAGCGTGCCGTGGTCAGCTTGATCGCGGTGCTGTTGTTGAGCGGCAGAATGGTCTGCACCGAACCCTTGCCGAAAGTCTGCGTTCCCATCACGACGGCACGCTTGTGGTCCTGCAGCGCGCCGGCGACGATCTCGGACGCCGAAGCCGAACCGGCATTGACCAGCACGACCATCGGCACGTCCTTGGCCCCCGCGGGCAGGCGGTCGAGAAAATCGTCACGCGTGCCGCGCAGGTAGTCCTCCGGCATCGCGCGGTATTCGCGCTTGGCGTCCTCGGTGCGGCCATCGGTGGACACCACCATCGCCCCCAGCGGCAGGAAGGCCGCGGACACGCCCACCGCGCCATGCAGCAGGCCGCCCGGATCGTTGCGCAGGTCGAGCACCAACCCGCGCAACGGCCCTTCGGCATTCAGCTTGTTCAGGTGCTGGACCACCGATGCCGCGGTGTTCTCCTGGAACTGCGCGACGCGCAGATAGCCGTAGCCCGGCTCGACGAGCTTGGACTTGACGCTCTGCACCTTGATGACTTCGCGCGTCAGCTTGAGCACGATCGGCCGCGATTCGCCCTTGCGCATGATCGTCAGCTCGATGGTGGTGTTGGGCTTGCCGCGCATGCGCTTGACCGCATCGTTCAGGCTCATGCCCTTCACCGGCGTGTCGTCGAGCTTGACGATCAGGTCGCCGGCCTGGACACCGGCGCGGAAGGCCGGCGTGTCCTCGATCGGCGAAATCACCTTGACGAAGCCGTCTTCCATGCCGACCTCGATGCCGAGCCCGCCGAACTCGCCCTGCGTGCCGACCTGGAGCTCCTTGAAGGCTTCGCTGTCCAGGTAGGCCGAATGCGGATCGAGTCCCGACAGCATGCCGCTGATCGAATCGACGATCAGCTTCTTGTCCTCGACCGGCTCGACGTAGCCCTGCTTGATCGCATTGAACACGTCGGCATAGGCGCGCAATTCCTCGACCGGCAGCGGCATCTGGGTCGTGCGGTCGGCATTGGCGGAAAAATTGAGACTGAGCGCCACGCCGGCGAACACGCCGGTCATGACGAGGCCGAGCTGTTTCAGCTTGCTGCGCATGAGAACTCCATCGGGGAAGCGGCTCCTGCCCTTCGCACCATTTGATCTAGTTGAGTCGCACCCACTGCATCGGGTCGAGCGGGCGGCCCTGATGGCGGAGTTCGAAGTATAAACCCGATTCTCCGCCCCCTCCGCTGGTGCCCACGCTGGCGATCGCGTCGCCGCCGGACACCGCATCGCCCACTTCCTTCAGCAAGGTGTCGTTGTTGCCATACACGGTGAGGTAGTCGCCACCATGGTCGATGATGATCAGATTGCCGTAGCCGCGCAACCAGTCCGAATACACGACTTCGCCCGTTGCGACCGCCTTGACGTCCGCTCCGGTACCCGCCCGGATGAACACGCCTTTCCACGTCGTGCCGCCTTCCGCCCTTGGAGCGCCGAAGCGGCCGACGAGTTCGCCACGCACCGGAAAACGCAACTGGCCGCGAAGCTGGGCGAAGCGCACGCCGGTCGGCGTCGCCCCTGCGCTGCTGCGTGCTTCACCGATGACCGGCTCGGCGCGCCGTGCCGGCGGACGGGCCGCAGCGGACGACGGCGCGGCATTCCCGGCCGCCTTCGCCTGGGCTGCCGCGGCGGCGGCACGCGCCTCGGCCGCACGCTGTTCCGCCAGCCTCCTCGCTGCCTCGCGCGCGGCCGCTTCGCGGGCACGCTTGACCAGGGTGTCGATCACCTTCGCCAGGCGCTGCTCGTCCTCGCGCAAGGTCGCCACTTCGCGCTTCTGGCTCTGCAGCTGCTTCGAGATTTCGGCCAGCGCGGCCTTGCGCTGGAGCAGGCTGGCTTCGAGCTGCTTGCGCTGCTCGTGCTGCCGGGCTTCGAGCTCGGCCACGCGGTCCCGCCGGCGGCCGATTTCCTGCGCGCGCAGCTCGGTCTCGCGCAGATCGGCGCGCATACGCTCGATCAGGCCCAGGCGGGCACGGCCGAGCTGTTCGAGATAATAGGCGTCGCGCGCGATCTGGTTCGGATCGCGCGCCGACAGCAAGGGCGCCACGCCATCCGCCGCACCATGCATGTAGTGCCGGCGCAGCCACTCGGCCAGTTCTCCGCGGCGGGCATCGATGCGCGCGCCCGCCTGCTGCTGCTCCCGCTCCAGTTCGGCCAGCCGCGCATCGGCCTCGGCGCGCTCGCGCTGCAGTTGCAATACCCGGCGCTGCGCGCGCGACACTTCGCGCTCCGACTCGGTCAGCGCCTTTGCCGCATCGGAACGGTTCGCCTCGGTACGCGACATTTCCTGCTGCAGGTCGCGGATGCGCTTCTTGAGGTCGTCGAGGTCCGAGCGCTTGTCGGCGATGTCGCCCGTGGCCTGCGCGCGGACGGCATTCGGCGCCACTGCCGACGCCAGCATGCAGCCAAGGACGAAAGCAGCCAGATAGCCACGGCCAGCGATACGCATGAAGCGAGAATTCCGATTCAAGGGAATGAGCGAGGTTGCAGGAAGAAAGCCGAACGAGGCCAGCGGGCACGAACGAAGATCGGATCCGCGCCCTGCGGCGACCCGGCATCTTCCCGAGCGCGCAAGACGGAGGCGCCTATTTTATACTAGCGCTTTGCCCCGTCGGCCCTATCGTGAACAAAGACGACATCTTCACGCTCATCGACAAGAACGAGCACATAGAAACCGCCGCGCGCGCGCTCAAGGCAATCGCCCATCCGCTGCGCCTGAAGATTCTGTGCGTGCTCGGCGACGACGAGGTCTGCGTGCAGGACATCGTCGATGCGGTAGGCACTTCGCAGAGCAACATCTCGCAGCATCTCGCCATCCTGCGCGACAAGGACGTGCTGCAGACGCGCAAGGATGCCAACCGCGTCTATTACCGTGTCGGCGATCCGCGCACGCTGCAGCTCATCGCGCTGATGCGCGAAGTGTTCTGCGGCGTCGATGACGAGCAAGGCTGATTTCCCTTCCCCCTACCGGAGCACCGTTTTTCGTGGAATTCCTGCAACAGAACTGGTATTGGGCGGCGCTGGCCGCCGCAAGCGGCAGCTGGCTGCTCGTCGACCTGGCACGCGGCCGGGGCGGCAACGGCCAGCTTTCCCCCGTCGAAGCCACGATGCTGATCAACCGTGAAGACGCCGTCGTCATCGACGTGCGCGACCAGGGCGAATACGCCCAGGGCCACATTCCCAACGCCCGCCACATTCCCGCCGGCGACCTCGAGCGCCGCGGCGGCGAACTGGACAAGTGGAAGCACCATCCGCTGATCCTGTGTTGCGCCACCGGCACACGCTCGACCTCGGCCGCCACGCAGCTGCGCAAGGCCGGCTTCGAGAAGGTCTATAACCTGCGCGGCGGCATGATGGAATGGCAGAAGGCCGGCCAGCCGGTCAGCCGCAAGAGGAAATGAGCATGCCCGCCGCGATCCGCATGTATGCCACGGCGACCTGCCCCTACTGCATCCACGCCGAACAGTTGCTGCGCAGCAGGGGCGTGACGGAAATCGACAAGATCCGCACCGATCTCGACCCCGCCCAGCGCGGGCGCATGATCGAGGAAACCGGGCGCCGCACGGTTCCGCAGATCTTCATTGGCGGCTACCATGTCGGCGGCTGTGATGACCTGATGGCGCTCGACCGCGCCGGCAAGCTCGAACCGATGCTGCGCGGCGAACCCGCCTGAGCCTTCCTTCCCGTGGTCCTTTTTCCTGCAATCCAATCCTCACTCACCGGATACCCATCCCATGTCTGAAAACACCCAACCCGTCTTCTCGATCGAAAAACTGTACGTCAAGGACCTGTCCGTCGAAGTGCCGGGTGCACCGCAGATCTACCTCGAACGCGAGGCGCCGCAAGTCAATGTCCAGCTCCGTACCGAAGGCAAGAACATCGACGACGGCGTCTACGAGATCACGCTGACCGTCACCGTCTCCGCCACCATCGGCGAAGACCGCACACTGTTCCTGGTCGAAGTGGCCCAGGCCGGCATCTTCCAGATCCGCAACGTACCCGAAGCCGACCTCGAGCCGGTGATGATGATCGGCTGCCCCAACATCCTCTTCCCCTATGCCCGCGAAGCCGTGTCGGACGCCGTCACCCGCGCCGGCTTCCAGCCCGTGCTGCTGTCGCCGGTCAACTTCGAGGCGCTGTACCAGTCGCAGCGCCAGCAGGCCGCCGTGCAGCAGGGCGAAACGCCGATCCAGTGACGAGGCCTGCCGCCATGACACACCTGCGCCGCTCCATGCTGCCCCGCCTGATCACGATGCTCGCCTTGCTCGCCGGCGTGGTGGCGGGGCCGGTGCTGGCGCAGGCGATCGAGTTCCGCTCGCTGACCGAGCAGGCAATCCTGTACGACACCCCTTCGGAGCAGGGCAAGCGCCTTTTCATCCTGCGCTCGGGGACCCCGGTCGAAGTCGTCGTCAGGCTCGACAAGTGGGTCAAGGTACGCGAGCCCGGCGGCTCCCTGAACTGGCTGGAAAGCCGTGTGCTTTCCAACCGCCGCACCGTGCTCGTCACCGCGGAACGCGCCGTCATCCGGCGTGAAGCCCGCGACGACGCGGCACCCAGCTTCGAGGCGGTCCGCAACGTCGTGCTCCACCTGGTCGAAGCGCCTTCGCTCGGCTGGGCCAAGGTGCGCCATCGGGACGGCGACGAAGGCTACATCCGCATCAACGAGGTCTGGGGGCTGTGACCGCCACGCCCGACAAGCAACACAGCGGCCGCCGCCGCATCACCGTCTTCGGCGCGGGCGCATGGGGTACTGCGCTGGCCCAGGCCTTCAGCGCCGCCCATGAGGTATGCCTGTGGGGGCGGGATGCGGAACACCTGCGGGCGCTCGCCCTGACGCACGAGAACCGCCGCTATCTGCCCGACATCCGCCTCAGCAACGCACTGCACTTCGAAACCGATTTCTCGCATGCGGCACGAGGCGCCGACCTCCACCTGGTGGTCACGCCGCTGGCCGGCCTGCGGGACGCCGCGCGCGCGCTCCACCGCCTGCAGCCCGGCACGCCCTTGCTGTGGGCCTGCAAGGGGCTCGAAGCCGGAAGCGGGCGGCTGCCGCACGAAATCGTCGCCGAAGAGCTCGGCGACGCGGCCGCCAGCGGCGTGCTGACCGGCCCCAGCTTCGCCGCCGAAGTCGCGCGCGGCCTGCCGACCGCGATCACCCTCGCCGCCGCCGATGCGGCCTTCGCCCACCACTGGGTGGCGGCCCTGCACCAGCCGCGCCTGCGCATCTACGCCAATACCGACGTCGTCGGCTGCGAGATCGGTGGTGCGGTCAAGAACGTCATGGCCATCGCCGCCGGCGTCTCGGACGGCATGGGCTTCGGCCTCAATGCCCGTGCCGCGCTGATCACCCGCGGCCTGGCCGAAATCTCCCGCCTCGCCACCGCCCTGGGCGGCAGCAGCGAAACGCTGATGGGCCTGACCGGCATGGGCGACCTGATCCTGACCTGCACCGGCAACCTCTCGCGCAACCGCCGCGTCGGCCTGGAGCTCGCCAAGGGCAGCACGCTGGCCGACATCCTGCGCGACCTCGGCCACGTTGCCGAAGGCGTCTCCACCGCACGCGAAGTCGTCGGCCTGGCCCGGCGCCATGGCGTCGAGATGCCGATCTGCGAAGCCGTCGATGCCTTGCTGCATCACGGCCTCGATGCGCGCGGCGCCGTCGAGAAACTGCTGGCGCGCGACCCGCGCCACGAATAGAGCGCCCTGCCTGCTGGGGCAGCCCCCGCTCAAAGCGCCCCCGCCTGAGGCGGCTCCGCCTGGGCTGCGCCGGCAAATCCTTGCTGGCGCCAGGCCTCATAGACCACCACCGCCACCGCATTCGACAGATTGACGCTGCGGTTGGTCGGCCGCATCGGAATGCGGATGCGCGCCTCGGGCTCGAAAGCTGCCAGCAACTCCGCCGGCAGGCCGCGGCTCTCCGGTCCGAACACGAACACGTCGCCGTCGCGGTAAGCCACAGCGTCGTGCCGCCGTGTGCCCCGGGTCGACAGCGCGAAGAAGCGCCGCCCTGCCAGCGCCGCGTGGCACTGCGCCCAATCCGGATGCACGGTGACGCAGGTCAGGTCGTGATAGTCCAGCCCCGCGCGTGCCAGTTGCTTGTCGGACAGGTCGAAGCCCAGCGGCTCGATCAGGTGGAGGCGGCTGCCGGTATTGGCGGCGAGGCGAATGACGTTGCCGGTGTTGGGCGGAATCTCGGGCTGGTAGAGGACGATCTCGAACATCGGGACGGAAGTGGCAGGCGCGAAGCCGGCACTGTAGCTCAGGCCGGCGCCGGCGTGCGGGCGACGACCAGATTCGTGACCCGCGCCGCGCCCTGCGCCTTCAGGCAGCGCGCCAGTTCGTCCAGCGTCGCCCCCGTGGTCATCACGTCATCGACCACCAGCACGTGCAGGCCATCCAGTGCACGGTCGCAGCGGAAGGCACCGGCCGGACTCAACAGGCGCTCGTCGCGGCTCAGCGAAGCCTGCGGCGGCGTGTCGCGCAGCTTGCGCACGCAGGCCAGTTCCATCGGCAAGGCCTGCTCGCGAGCCAGCGGACGCGCAAGCTCCACCGCCTGGTTGAAGCCGCGTTCGGCCAGCCTGCGCGCATGCAAGGGCATCGGCAGGATGAAATCGACATCGGCCGCGATCTGCTCGCCGAGCACGCGCAGCTCGGTCGCAAGGAAAGTGGCCACGCTCAACTGGTGCCGATACTTGAGCGCGAGCACCAGCACATCGACCGGGAACACGTAGTCGAACAAGGCCAGCGTCGCATCGTAGGCCGGCGGCTGGCGCAGGCATTGCCCGCAGGGCCCGCCATCCAGCCCCGGCAGGGCGCAGACCGGG
The DNA here is from genome assembly GCF_048398245.1 of Thauera butanivorans. Classification (NCBI taxonomy): domain Bacteria; kingdom Pseudomonadati; phylum Pseudomonadota; class Betaproteobacteria; order Rhodocyclales; family Zoogloeaceae; genus Thauera; species Thauera butanivorans. The sequence goes on along the minus strand of NZ_CP183038.1, from coordinate 1,473,808 downwards.
CACGCGCTGGGCGGCCGCCGCGGCATTTCGGCCAGGCAGGCGGCGCACACGCCGCACGCCCGCGCCGCCTCGCCGCAGACGAGACAGTCCTGCGGCATCAGCACGTCCAGCACGCGGGCCAGCAGGCGACGCAGGTCTCGGGTTCGGTTTGACAAGATTTTGATCAATGGCAGAACATTCGGGGTTCGCTATTACAGCCCCCGGCGCCGGAAATGACAATGACTTCGATCAAAGCCGACCGTGCAGCGCACCGACGCGGCACGGCCACCGCCCGCGACGGCAAGGCCACGGGCCTTGCTCGCCCACGGAGCGCGCGATGAGCGAAACGGGCGGCAACGACGCGGATTTCGCGCTCGACCACGGCCTGCTGCGCCGCCGCTTCGCCCGCGCCGCGGCGACGGCCGACGGCGCCGACGTCCTGGCGCGCGAGATCGCACGCCGGATGGACGAGCGCCTCGACTACATCCGCATCGAGCCGAAGCGCGTGCTCGACCTCGGCTGCGGCACCGGCGCCGACCTGCCCCGCCTGGCGCAACGCTTCCCCCAGGCCTGCGTGCTGGCGGCCGATTTCGCCATGCCGATGCTGGCCCGCGCCGGCCAGCGCCTGCGCGACGGCGCCCCCGCTCCCGGCTTGCTGCGCCGCCTGCTCGGCGGCAAGCCTGCGCCCCTGCCCCACGTCGCCGCCGACGCCCGCCGCCTGCCCTTCGCCCGCGGCAGCCTCGGCCTGGTGTGGTCCAACCTGATGCTGCCGGCACTGGACGATCCCTTGCCGGCCTTGCAGGAAATCCACCGCACGCTGGAAGTCGGCGGCCTGCTGATGTTTTCCACCCTCGGCCCCGATTCGCTGCGCGAACTGCGCGACGCCCTGCCGCGCACGGCGGGCGAACGCGTGCACCGCTTCATCGACATGCACGATCTGGGCGACGCCCTCGTCAAGGCCGGCTTCGCCGATCCGGTGATGGACATGGAGATGCTGACGCTGACCTATTCCGAACTCGATGGCCTGCTGTCCGACCTGCGCGCCACCGGGGCGGCCAATGCCGCCGTCGGCCGCCCACGCGGCCTGTCCGGCCGCAGCGGCTGGGCGCAGGCGCGCGCCGCCTACGAAACCCTGCGCCGGGACGGACGGCTGCCCGCCACCTTCGAGATCATCCAGGGCCATGCCTGGAAAGCCGCGCCGAAGACCACCGAGGACGGCCGCAGCATCGTCCGCTTCCAGCCCCGGCCCACGCCGCGCTGAACCGACACCGCCATGCCCAACCGCACCGTCTGGCTGTTCGACCTCGACAACACGCTGCACAACGCCAGCCCGCACATCTTTCCGCACATCAACCGCAGCATGACGGCTTATCTCGAACAGCACCTGTCGCTGTCCCCCGAGGACGCCAACGCCCTGCGGATGAACTACTGGCGCCGCTACGGCGCCACCCTGCTCGGCATGATTCGCCACCACGGCACCGACCCGGCGCACTTCCTGGTCGAGACGCATCGCTTCGACCGCCTGCACGAGATGATGGTGTTCGATCGTGCGCTGCGCGGCATGCTGCGCAAGCTGCCGGGCCGTCGCTTCGTGTTCTCGAACGCGCCGCGCCACTACGCCGTGGCCGTACTGGGGCTGATGGGCATCCACGAGCTGTTCGAGGACGTGATCGCCATCGAGGATCTGGACTACCACCCCAAGCCCGGCATCCGCGGCTACCGCAAGCTGCTGTCCTCGCGGCGCCTGGACCCGGCCCGCTGCGTGATGCTGGAAGATTCGGCCGTCAATCTGCGCACGGCGAAGCGGCTGGGAATGCGCACCGTGCTGGTGGGCCGCAATCTGCGCACGCCGGCCTATGTGGATATGAAGCTGGCTTCCATCCTGGACCTTCGCCGCCAGTTCGGCCGGCTGCTCGGTGGACGGCTGGCGGGCTAATCCCGCACGGCAAGGCTGCGCCGCATGAACACCGCACCGGCACCGTAGCCGTCGGGCAGGCCCAGGGCCTGCGGCACGAAGCCGAGCCCTCGCCAGTAGGCCACCGCATCGGCCAGTGCCACCAGGGTCAAGGCGCGGTGCCCGGCCTGTTCCGACCAGACTCGGACCTTGCCGAACAAGGCTTGGCCCACGCCCATGCCGCGAGCGCGCGGCGACACCGCGAGATCGTGCAGGAAACCGTGGTCCGCCTGCCCCGGCGGGTGGTCGATCAGCGCATGCAGCTGCGGTACGCCGGCCTGCCACGGATGGGCGAAGACATAGCCGAGCGCCTCACCGCCGCGCTCGGCCAGCCAGCAGGCCTCGGGCGCGAAGCTCAGCTTGCGTCCGAGTACGTCGGCGGACTCCTGGTAGGCATCGCCATAGGCCTCGCGCTGGATGCGGAGCACGGCATCGAGATCGCTGCTCCGCATCGTCCGCAGCCCCACGGCGGGCAACGCCGGAGCCCCCGGCACGATCACGCGCCGGCCTTCAGCCAGCGTGCAGCTTCCAGCGCGTAATAGGTCAGGATGCCATCGGCACCGGCACGCTTGAACGACAGCAAGGCTTCCAGCGCGCAGGCCCGGTCGTCGAGCCAGCCGTTGGCCGCGGCCGCCTTCAGCATCGCGTACTCGCCGCTGACCTGGTAGGCGTAGGTCGGCACCTGGAGTTCGTGCTTCACGCGGCGCACGATGTCGAGATAGGGCAGGCCGGGCTTGACCATGAACATGTCCGCCCCTTCGGCGATGTCGAGCGCCACTTCGCGCAAGGCTTCGTCGCTGTTCGCCGGGTCCATCTGGTAGGAATACTTGTTGCCCTTGCCCAGGTTGCCCGCCGAGCCGACCGCGCTGCGGAAGGGGCCGTAGAAGCTGCTGGCGTACTTGGCGCTGTAGGCGAGGATGCGGGTGTGGATGAAGCCGGCATCCTCGAGCGCGGCGCGGATGGTACCGATGCGACCGTCCATCATGTCGCTGGGCGACACCACGTCGGCGCCCGCCGCGGCATGCGACAGCGACTGCCTGACCAGCGCATCGACGGTTTCGTCGTTGAGGATGTAGCCGCTGTCGTCGGGCAAGCCGTCCTGGCCGTGGGTGGTGTAGGGATCGAGGGCGATGTCGGTGATGACGCCCAGCTCGGGAAAGCGCGCCTTCAGCGCACGGATCGCGCGCTGGACGATGCCGTCCTCGTCCCACGCGGCGGCGCCGTCCGCGGTCTTTGCCGCCGGGTCGGGGACACCGAACAGATCGACCGCCGGCACGCCGAGCTCCAGCGCCTGCTCGGCCACCTTCAGCAATTCGTCGATCGACAGCCGCTCCACGCCGGGCATCGCCGCCACCGCCTCGCGGCCGGGCTTGTCATGCACGAACACCGGATAGATCAGGTCGTTGGCCGTCAACACATTCTCGCGCATCAGGCGGCGGGAAAAATCGTCACGGCGCATGCGGCGCATGCGGGTGGAAGGGAAAGCTCCGGTCGGTCGCATCTGTGGATCTCGCTTGTCGGTTTCGAAACGGCCCTGGCCGGCGTGTCCGCACACGCCGGAAACACATGAAGTAACGCATTGGCAGCGGAACTTCCGGGCAAAGTGTCTTATCTTAGCAAGCAGACGGTGGCACGCTCGCGTGCTGCTTCGTCTCCCGCTTCACCTCCCTGAGCGGGTGCCTCGCGCCAGCGGGGCATTTTTCACCCCCGGCTACTCCCCTGGTCGGGGGTTTTTATTTGCCCCTCCTCCGCCCGGTCCCCGGACGGGGCCGCCAGCCCGGCATCCGCCCCGGCCAGACCGAGCCAGCCGCCGATGACGCGTTCGGCATCCTCGACCCCCGTTTTCTTCAGGCTGGAGAAGAGCTGGACCGTCACCTGCGGTCCCAGCGGCGCGAGCTGGCGCCGCACGTCCTGCAGCACCGCGCTGGCCGCGCCGCGCGACAGCTTGTCGCTCTTGGTCAGCAACACGTGCATCGGCCGCCCCGACGGCGCGAACCAGTCGATCATCTGGCGGTCGAGCGGCGTCAAGGGATGACGCGAATCCATGATCAGCACCAGGCCGATCAGGCTTTCCCGCTTGCGCAGATAGTGCTCGATCAGGCCCTGCCACTCGCGCCGGACCTTCTCGGGAACCGCGGCATAACCGTAGCCCGGCAGGTCGACCAGCAAGGCGCCGCTGTTGAGGCGGAAGAAGTTGATCAACTGGGTTCGCCCCGGCGTCTTCGACACGAAAGCCAGCCGGACATGCCCGGCCAGCGTGTTGATCGCGCTCGACTTGCCCGCATTGGAGCGCCCCGCAAAGGCGATTTCCGCCCCGGAAGGCGGCGGCAGGCCGGACGGCTTGGCGATCGATATCTCGAATTGTGCGTTGCGGAAGATGGGCATGAAAAAAGAGGACAAAAGACCGGGCGGATGCGCCACAAAGCCCACATCGCGTCGCGCAAGGCGGGTTTCCTGTTATAGAATACCGCGTTTGAAACAATCACTCACGGCTTTCCGAGGACATCATGACCAAGCGTTCCCTGCTGCTCTCGTCCCTGCTGCTCGTCACCGGTGGCCTGCAGGCCCAGGAACAGGCTCCGGACCTCGCCAAGGCGAAACAGACTGTCGAAACCCTCTGCGTCGCCTGTCACGGCACGGATGGCAACAGCCAGCTGTCAGCCAACCCGAAGATCGCGGGGCAGCATGAGGACTACCTCTACAAGCAGCTGCGCGAGTTCAAGGGCTGGAACGGCGAGCCCCCGGCACGCGAAAACGCGGTCATGACGGCAATGGTGGACAGCCTCGAAGAAGCCGACATGCGCGCGCTGGCCCAGTATTTCGCCTCCTTCGAACTGCAACCCGAGCCGGCGAAGAGCCTCGACACCATCGAACTCGGCCAGAGCATCTGGCGCGGCGGCATCGCGTCCAAGGGCGTTCCTGCCTGTGCCGCCTGTCACGGTCCTGCCGGTGCCGGCCTGCCGGCGCAATATCCGCGCATCGCCGGCCAGTTCGCCGAATACACCGAAGCCCAGCTCAAGGCCTTCCGCGACGGTGGCCGCGAGAACGACCCGAACCGCATGATGCGCATGATCGCGCTGAAGATGACCGACGCCGAAATGAAGGCCGTTGCGGACTTCGCCGCCGGCCTGCGCTGAGCACTGCCGGCTGTCGATGCCGACAGGGACGAGGGGTGGAGCGATCCACCCCTTTTTTCATCACCGGGCCGTCCCAAGATGAAAAACGCCCCCTTGGGAGGCAGCGACCTCACGCAACGGGGGAGCGTGGAGGCCGTTTTTCATGTGCCCTCCCCTTGTGTGAAAATGGCAGCCGTGCCGGTCTGCCCCGGCAACTTCCAGTTTCCCCTGGCTCGCAGCAGATGACTCATCCACCCCCCAGCAGCACGGCGCAGGACGTATTGAAGGCCGCCGACGCGCGCCGGCTGATCCTCGACAGCCTGTCTCCGGTCACAGGCGGCGAACGCGTCGAGCTGCATGCCGCCCTCGGGCGCGTGCTGGCGCAGGACGTGATCGCCCCGCTCGACGTGCCGATGCACGACAACTCGGCGATGGACGGCTATGCGGTGCGCGCCGAAGACCTGGACAGCGGCGCCGGCAGCGAAACCAGGCTGAAGGTAGTCGGCAGTGCCCTGGCCGGCCATCCTTTCGCCGGACGCCTCCGCCCGGGCGAGGCGGTGCGGATCATGACCGGCGCGGTCATCCCGGACGGCGCCGACACGGTCGTCATGCAGGAAATCGTTCGCCGCGAGGACGACAGGATCTTCATCCCCGCCGGCCAGCAGAAAGGCCGCAACCTGCGGCGCGCCGGGGAGGATCTCGCTGCCGGCAGCGTCGCCCTGCCCGCCGGCAGACGCTGCGGCCCTGCCGAACTCGGGCTGATCGCCTCGCTCGGCATCGGCGAGGTCGCGGTGCGCCGCCGCCTGCGCGTCGCTTTCTTCTCGACCGGCGACGAGCTGACCCCGATCGGCCAGCCGCTGAAACCCGGCGCGATCCACGACAGCAACCGCCACACCCTGGCCGGCGCGCTGGCGCGGCTGGGCTGCGAGCTGCTCGACCTGGGCATCGTGCCCGACCGGCCCACCGCGCTCGAAGCCGCTTTCGCCGAAGCGGCCGGCACAGCCGATGTCGTCATCACCAGCGGCGGCGTCTCGGTCGGCGACGCCGACTTCATTCGCGAGCTGATGGCACGCATGGGCGAGGTTTCGTTCTGGAAGCTGGCGATCAAGCCCGGGCGGCCGATGGCCTTCGGCCGCATCGGCGATGCCGTGCTGTTCGGCCTGCCCGGCAACCCGGTGGCGACGATGGTGAGCTTCTACCAGTTCGTCCAGGATGCCCTGCTGAGCCTGATGGGCGTGACGCCGCTGCCTCCGGCCGCACGCTTCGCCGCCCGCGCCGACTTCGCCCTGCGCAAGCCGGCAGGCCGCGTCGAATATCTGCGCGGGCGCCTGCTGCGGGACGGCGCAGCGCTCGGCGTCACGCTGGCCGGCGCACAGGGCTCGGGCATGCTGCACTCGATGTCCGAAGCCGACTGCTTCATCGTGCTGCCGGAAGACTGCACTTCGGTGCAGGCCGGCGACACCGTTTTCATCCAACCTTTCCACGGCCTGGTCTGATGACCGGGAAACGATCATGACCCAGGACGAACTCAAGAAAGCCGCCGCGCTCGCCGCCCTCGACTATATCGAGGACGGCAGCATCGTCGGCGTCGGCACCGGCTCCACGGTGAACCACTTCATCGACGGCCTCGCCGGCATGCGCGAGCGCATCCGCGGCGCGGTCTCCAGTTCCGAATCCAGCTCGAAGCGGCTCGCCGCGCACGGCATTCCGGTGTTCGATCTCAACGACATCGACAGCATTCCGGTCTATGTCGACGGCGCCGACGAGATCGACGGCAGCTTCGCCATGATCAAGGGCGGCGGCGGCGCGCTGACGCGCGAGAAGATCGTCGCCGCAGTCGCCCGGCGCTTCATCTGCATCTGCGACGCCAGCAAGCGCGTGCAGACGCTGGGCCGCTTCCCGCTGCCGGTCGAAGTGATCCCGATGGCGCGCAGCCACGTCGCCCGCGAACTCGCCCGCCTGGGCGGAGAGCCGCGCCTGCGCGAAGGCTTCGTCACCGACAACGGCAACCTGATCCTCGACGTGCACGGCCTGGCGATCGACGATCCCACCGGCACCGAACAAGGCATCAACCAGATCGTCGGCGTGGTCACCAACGGCCTGTTCGCCGCCCGCGGCGCCGATCTGCTGCTGCTGGCCGGAGCCGCCGGCGTGGAACGCCTGCAGCGCGCCTGAGCGCCCGGAACCGATCGTCGGCCGCCGTGTGACATGCAACAAAACCGTAATCTGCGGGTGCTAGCCTGCGTGCTTCCATCGACAGGATCACGGCGAAGATGACGGAACACACCTACAAGCAGTTCAGCACCGAACTGGAAGAAATCCGCAGCGGCGTGCTGCGCATGGGCGGACTGGTCGAAGCGCAGGCCGCTGACGCGCTCGAAGGCCTGCGCACCGGCAACCTCTCCCTGCTCAACCAGGTCATCGAAGGCGACCAGCGCATCAACCTGATGCAGAAGCAGCTCGATGACGCCTGCAACCACATCGTCGCCCTGCGCCAACCGACCGCGGCGGACATGCGCCTGGTGATGACGGTGATCAGATCGGTGGCCGATCTCGAGCGCATCGGTGACGAAGCCAAGAAGATCGCCAAGTCGGCCAAGCGCCTGCACTCGGCCGAACTGAGCTTCGCCCCCCGCATCGACCTGTCGCCGTCGGCCCGGGCCGCGCTGGCGATGCTGCATTCGGCGCTCGACGCCTTTGCCCGTGCCGACGCCTCCGCCGCGCCGCGCATCGAGCGCGAGGACGCCGAGGTCGATGCCAGCTTCAAGGCGATCATGCGCCAGTTGATCACCTACATGATGGAAGATCCGCGCACGATCACCAGCAGCCTCGAGCTGCTGTTCAACGCCAAGGCGATCGAGCGCATCGGCGACCATGCGATGAACATCGCCGAGTACGTGGTCTTCCTGGCCCAGGGCGAGGATGTGCGCTACAGCAAGTCGGAAGAGGCCCAGCGCAGCGGCAACTGAGCATCCGGAGGGCCGCTCCACATGAAAAAGGATGGCCAGGCCATCCTTTTTCGTATGTGCCGCTTCACTGCACTCGATGAGTTTCGCTACGCGCCGGCTACGCGACCCGACCCATCGGCCACCGTACCGCTGGGAGCGGCTTTGGCCGGGGGGCGCCGAGCCGCGAATACGGCCTTGCTGCCGCCCAAGGGGCGGCTTTCGCGGCTAAAGAAACCTACAGGAAAGCTGCGTCACTGCGCGGGCGGCACATAGCCGCTCACCTGGTCCGCGCCGCCCTCGAAGAAATGCTTCTCCATCTGTTCGGCCAGATATTTGCGCGCGCGGGCGTCCATCAGGTTCAGGCGGTTCTCGTTGATCAGCATGGTCTGGTACTTGACCCATTGCTGCCACGCTTCCTTCGACACGTTGTCGAAGATGCGCTTGCCCAGCGCGCCCGGCACCGGCGGGAAATCCAGCCCTTCCGCCTCACGGCCGAGTTTCACGCAATTCACCATGCGAGCCATGTTCAATCCTCTCTGCTAACGGGTTCATCGGAGCTCGAAGCCGGCATTCTAGCGGATTCACCCCCGCCTCTCGCCGACAGGCTCCAACGATTGCGTCCTTCCGCCTTCGAGCGGTACATCGCCTCGTCGGCGGCCGCCATCAGGCTTTCCTCGTCACAGCCATGCTCGGGAAACAGGGCGATGCCGATGCTTGCCGTGACGCCCGTCCTGCGTCCATCGAACTCGAACACCAGATTGCCGATCGACTCGCACAGGCGATTGGCCAGTTCGGCCAGCGCCGCTGCCTTCGTGTCGGGGACCAGGATGGAGAACTCGTCGCCGCCGACCCGGAAGAACATTTCATTACGGCGCACCACGCCGCCGACCCGCTCGACGAGCTTCACCAGCACCTCGTCGCCCGCCTGATGGCCGAAGGCGTCGTTGATCGGCTTGAAGCCGTCGAGGTCGATGCCGAGCAAGCCGACCGAAGTGCCGCGCCGTGCCGCATCGGCCAGCATGCGCTCCAGTTCCTCGTGGAAGCGGCGCCGGTTGAAGATGTTGGTCAGCGGGTCACGCTCCGCCATCGAGATCAGCTGTGCCGAAATGCGCCGGGCCTCGGTCACGTCCTCGTAGATCCAGACCCGGCCGATGCGCTGATCCTTGCCCGCCCCGGCCACCACCGCGGAGCGGTCCGTGATCACGCGGCCATCGGCGAAACGGAATTCGTACTCGTCGCTCATCGGCTGCTTGGCGTCCAGCACTTCGGCGACGTGGGCGAAATAGGCCTGGGCATCTTCCAGCAGGGTTGCCGCCTTGCTCTGCAGTGTGCTCTCGCGCATGCCGATCAGGTGCGTATCCTCCGGATAGCCCCAGATTTCGAGCATCGCCCGGTTGTAGTACAGCACCCGCCGTTCCTGGTCCATGAACAGGATGCCCAGCCGGATCAGGTTGAGCAGCGCGGCGAGGCGCTGGCGCTCGTCGTTGCTTCTCAGCAGGTAGTGCTCGCGCAGCGCCTGGGCGCGGCGAAGCTCGGTGACCGTCTCGAGCAGCTTGTATTCGGTTTCCTTGCGCGACTGGATGTCCTCGGCCGACAGGCGCAGGGCGGCCAGCCCCGGCGCGGCATCCGGCACCGCCCGCCAGTGGGAGGCGACCCAGGCCGCCTCGCCATCCCGCCGCCTGAGCCGCAGTTCGAAATCCTGCGCCACGCCGTCCACCACCATCTGCGTGATCATGCGGCGGCAATAGGCACGGTCCGATTCGTGCACCAGCAAGTCGAGGGCGTCCTCGGCCTCCATGCACTCCCGCGGCTCCAGCCCGGTGACGCGCTCGATCGAGGGGCTGATCCACAACAGACGCAGATTGCGATCGAACACCGCTTCGATACCGTGGACACCCTCTGCCACCTGTCGCAGGAGCGCCAGTTCGACATCGGCCTGCCGCCGCATCGCACGTCTGGGCCAGAGGATCATAAGAGCTTCACGAATACCTTCGAGCGCCGCTGCAGGTTGTACAACTCACGCTTCTTGCGCGGCAGGGCTTCGGGGCCGATCTCGCTGAAACCCCGTTCACGGAACCAGTGCGCGGTGCGCGTCGTCAGCACGAACAGCCGCTCCAGCCGCTGCACGCGGGCACGGCGCTCGATGCGCTTCAGCAACTGGTCGCCCAGGCCGGCGCGACGGTATTCCGGCGTCACCGCGAGACAGGCGAGTTCGGCGGCGTTGTCCTCCGAGAACGGGTACAGCGCAGCACAGCCGACCAGCACGCCATCGTGCTCGACCACGGTGAAGCGTTCGATTTCCTGTTCGAGCAGCTCGCGGCCGCGGCGCACCAGCGTGCCGTCGGCCTCCATCGGCGTGATCAGCGAGACGAGCGCGGCGACGTCGTCGACCGTCGCCTCGCGCAGGCGGAACAAGGGGTCGCGCGACACCACGGTGCCGACGCCGGCGTGGGTGAAGAACTCGAGCAGCAGCCCGCCGTCCTTGTCGTGATCGATCAGGTGGCAGCGCGCCACGCCGCGGCGTACCGCGCGGATCGCACACGGCAGGAAGAGTCCCAGATCTTCGGTCAGGCCATCCCCACTCGCGAGCCTGGCTTGCGCCTCGTCCGCCGTCACCGATTCGATCAAGCCGCCGTCGGCATCCAGCAGTCCCGGCGCATCGCACAGGTAGATCAGCTTTTCCGCCTTCACCGCCACCGCCACGGCCTCGGCGACCTCTTCCATCGCCAGATTGAAGATTTCCCCCGCGGGCGAAACGCCGAGCGGCGTGATCAGGACCACGTTGTGCTGGTCGAGGTCGGCGTTGATCTCCTCGGCGACGATCTTGCGCACCGCGCCGGTGTATTGGTAATCGACGCCATCGACGACGCCGACCGGACGCGCGGTGATGAAGTTGCCGCCGGTCACGCGCATGTAGCTGCCCGCCATCGGCGTATTCGGCAAACCCTGCGACAGCAGCGCCTCGACTTCGAAGCGGGTCACTGCCATTGCCGCCTTCACGCACTCCAGCGCCTCGGCATCGGTCACCCGCAGGCCATGGTGGAAACGCGGCGCCAGCCCACGGCGCGCCAGCTCGACATCGATCTGCGGCCGCGCCCCATGCACCAGCACCAGGCGGATGCCGAGCGCGGCGAGCAGGTTGCAGTCGTAGGCCAGGCGCTGCGCGCGGTCGCCCGCCGCCACTTCGCCACCGAAGCCGACGACGAAAGTCTTGCCGCGAAAGGCGTGAATGTAAGGCGCGGCGCCACGCACCCAGGCGACGAACTGGGAAGTGGGGTCGTCGGGCGCCGGTACGGCAGAGGTCGATTCAGCGTTCACGCAGTCACCGCGGCAGGAGCCGGACCAGCGGTAGCCGATGCCACCCGGGCCGACGGAATTTCGGATGGCGGGATTCTAGCGGATGCGTGCGCGCGGCGACATCGCCGCGCACAAATCAGGTCAACGCCGCTTCGATGCGTTCACAAATCGTGCGCAATACCTTGATCCGTGCAAAATATTTGTTCTCTGCCTCGACCAATGTCCAGGGCGCGCGCTCGGTACTGGTGCGATCGACCATGTCGCACACGGCACGGACATAGTCGTCCCACTTCTCGCGATTGCGCCAGTCTTCCGCGGTGATCTTGAAGCGCTTGTGCGGCTCGGCCTCGCGCGCTTCGAAACGCGCCAGCTGTTCTTCCTTGCCGATCGCCAGCCAGAACTTGATCACGATGATGCCGGCGTCGGCGAGTTGGTCCTCGAAGTCGTTGATCTCGGCGTAGGCCCGCATCCAGTCGGCCTCCGAGCAGAAGCCCTCGACCCGCTCGACCAGCACCCGGCCATACCACGAACGATCGAACACGACGGTCTTGCCGCGCGCCGGCAGGTGGCGCCAGAAGCGCCACAGATAGGGCTGCGCGCGCTCCTCCTCGGTCGGCGCCGAAACCGGCACCACGCTGTACTGGCGGATGTCCAGCGCCGCGGTGACACGGCGGATGGCGCCGCCCTTGCCGGCAGCGTCCACGCCCTCGAACACGAGCGCCAGCGAATGCTTGCCGCGGAACGCCGCCTCGCGCGTCAGCAACGCCAGCCGCCCCTGCAGGCTTTCGAGCGCCTCCTCGTATTCCTTCTTGCCCATTTCATGGCGCAGCGCCAGGCTGTCGAGCAGGTTGCGCCGGGCGATCGGCGGCAGCGGCGGCGCCAATTGGCGCGGCGCGTGCTTGCGACGGGCGGCTTCGAGGCGCTTCTGCAGCGCCGCGAGCAGCGTCCGGCCGACGAAGAGCGCGCGGAAGTACGGATCGCTGCCATCGACGATCATCCACGGTGCGTTGCCGGTACTGGTCTGGCGCAGCGCATGTGCGGCGACGTCGCGGTAGCGCGCGTACTGCTCGTAGAAATGCCAGTCGCGCTCGGTGACGCGCCAGCGCGTGCGCGGATCCTTTTCCAGTTCGCGCAGGCGCTTCTTCTGCCCGCTCTTCGACAGGTGGAACCAGAACTTGACCAGCAGCACGCCTTCCTGCACCAGCATGTCCTCGAAGCGGCGGATCTCGCCGAGGCGCTGCTCGAAGCGGGCCTTGCTGCCGATGCGCTCGACCCGGTCGCGGATCGGCTGCGAATACCAGTTGTTGAACATCACGCCGATCTTGCCGCGCGGCGGCAGCGCGCGCCAGAAGCGCCACATGAACGGACGCTCGCTTTCCTCGGTGGTCGGCTGGTCGAAGGCCCAGCCTTCGATGTGGCGCGAATCCATCCACTCGTCGAGCAGATTCATGGTCTCGCCCTTGCCCGCACCGTCGATGCCGTTGATCAGCACGGCGACGGCGAACTGCTTCAGCTCGAGGATTTCGTACTGTGCATCGAGCAAGGCCGTGCGCAGCGGCGGCACGGCGGCGTCGTACTCTTCCTTGTCGGTCCTGTGGCCGAGCTCCGCGGATTCGAACATCCCATCCTCCCGTCCTTGCAGCACCGCATGGTTCAGTCAGAAATCTCCCCAGCGCGCCTGCAGTACCGCCAGCGCCGCCAGTCCCGCGGTTTCGGTCCGCAGCACCCGCGGCCCCAGCGTCATCCGCCGCACGCCTGCCGCATCGCAGGCGGCAAGCTCGCCCTCGGTCCAGCCGCCTTCGGGGCCGACCAGCACATGCACGACGCCCTCCGGCCGCTCGCCTGCCGGCAAGCCGTCGCCGCCGCCCGGCGCCAGCACCCAGGCAGCCTGCCCGCGCGCGGCAGCGAGCCATTGCAGCAGCGGCTGGATCGGCGCCACTTCCGGAATGCGGTTGCGCCCGCTCTGCTCGCAGGCGGACACCGCCACCTGCTGCCAGTGTGCGCGCCGCTTGTCCGCGCGCTCGCCCGCCAGGCGCAGCACCGAACGCTCGGCCTGCACCGGCTGGATCGCCGCCACCCCCAGTTCCACCGCCTTCTGCACCACCCAGTCCATCTTGTCGCCTGCCGCCAGCGCCTGCACCAGCACCGCACGCAAGGGAGATTCGCGATCGAACGGGCGCCGCTCGCCGAGCACGGCAAAACCGGCCTTGCCGCGCACCGCCAGGCGGGCCTCGACTTCGCCGCCTTCGCCGTCGAACAGCACCAGCGGCTCGCCGTCGCGCAGGCGCAGCACGCGCAGCGCGTGATGGGCGAGATCGTCGGGCAGCGCGACTTCGCCGCCATCGGGCAGGCGGCCCGGGAAATGGAAACGTGAAATCATCGTAAGATTATAGGCCTCGCATCAAGCAGCCGACCGGCCAGGAGCCCGCATGCCCACCGCAGCCCAACGCCTCGCCCGTGCCAGAGCCCTCGAATCGCTGGTACGCGACATCGCGCGCGACGAAATCCTGCCCCGCTACCTGAAGTCGGCGCGCAACCGCAAGCCGGACGGCTCGCTGTTCACCGAAGCCGACCTGGCCTCGCAGCGCTGCTTCAGCGAAGCCTTGCCGAAGTTCCTCGCCGGCGAGGTGCTCGGCGAGGAAATGACCGCCACCGAACAGGCCCACCTGTGGAACGAAGGCGGGCGCGGCCTGTGGTGCATCGACCCGATCGACGGCACGACCAACTTCGCCAACGGCATTCCGCTGTTCGCCGTGTCGATCGCCTACCTGATCGAGCACGAACCGGTGCTGGGCGTGGTCTATAACCCGATCACCGACGAATCCTTCTATGCCGCGCGCGGCGCCGGCGCCTTTCTCAACGGCACCGAACTGCCGCTGCGCGAAGGTGCGTCCAGCCTGCGCGATGCGGTGGCCGGCGTCGACTTCAAGCGCATCAGCCACCACCTGGGCGACGAACTGGCGGTGCGCCCGCCCTATTACTCGCAGCGCAACTTCGGCTCCAGCGCGCTGGAATGGTGTTTCGTCGCCGCCGGCCGGCTGGACGTCTACCTGCATGGCGGCCAGATGCTGTGGGACTACGCCGCCGGCCGGCTGATCCTGGCCGAAGCGGGCGGCGTGGCCGAAGCGCTGGACGGCGGCTCGCTGATGTCCGGCCCGGCGCTGAAGCGCGGCGTCATCGCCGCCGTCAATCCGGGGTTGTTCAGCGAATGGTCGGCCTGGGTGAAGACACGATCCTGAGCGCACGAGACGGCCGTCCAGCACCTCGCAGAACGGCCCGCTCCACGATCTATCCTGCGTTGCTGCGCCGCAATATACTGCACGCCACGCATTTTTCCGTGCAGCACGGAGACCACCATGTCCATGAAGCACCCGATCATCGCCGTCACCGGTTCCTCCGGCGCAGGCACCACGACGGTGAAGCACACTTTCGAAGCCATCTTCGACCGTGAACACGTCAATGCCGCGATCGTCGAAGGCGACAGCTTCCATCGCTACACGCGGGCGGAGATGAAGGCGCGGATCGAGGAAGCCGAGCGCGCCGGAGAGCGCGGCATCAGCCATTTCGGCCCCGAAGCCAACATGTTCTCCGACCTGGAAAGCCTGTTCCGCGCCTACGGCGAAGCCGCCACCGGCCGCCGCCGGCACTACATCCACAACGAGGCGCAATCCATGCGCTGGAACCTGCCGATGGGCACCTTCACCGAATGGGAAGACCTGCCGGTCGGCACCGACTGCCTGTTCTACGAAGGCCTGCACGGCGCCGTCGTCACCGACGATGTCGACGTCTCGCGCCATGTCGATCTGCTGATCGGCGTGGTACCGACGATCAACCTCGAATGGATCCAGAAGCTGCACCGCGACACCCGGATCCGCGGCTATTCGGCCGACGCGGTGCAGGACACCATTCTGCGCCGCATGCACGACTACGTGCATTACATCGTGCCGCAGTTCGCCCGCACCCACATCAACTTCCAGCGCGTGCCGATCGTCGACACCTCGAACCCCTTCATCGCCCGCGACGTGCCGACGCAGGATGAATCGATGGTGGTGATCCGCTTCAAGGACCCGCGCGGGGTGGATTTCCCCTATCTGCTGAACATGATCCCCAACGCCTTCATGAGCCGCGCCAACACCATCGTCGTTCCCGGCGGCAAGCTCGACCTGGCGATGCAGCTGATCCTGACACCGCTGATCTGGAAGCTGATGGAGCGGCGCCGGCAGTCGGTATGAGCGCTGCGGCAATACCCGCAACGGAGCGCCGGACAGGCTCATACGCCATTGCGGCATTGGCATCGGCAAGGGCTTTTAAGGGATAATTGCGGTTTTTCCGATAGCGGCCTCCGGCCCGAGAACACAGCATGCAGTCGACCCGCAACGTCAAGCTCCCGGTCTTCAACCCCGTTACCGGCGCGATCCGCGCCCTGGCGATGGACGCCGTGCAACAGGCCAACTCCGGCCATCCCGGCGCGCCGATGGGCATGGCCGAGATCGCCGAAGTGCTGTGGCGCCACCACCTGAAGCACAACCCGGCCAATCCCAAGTGGGCCGACCGCGACCGCTTCGTGCTGTCCAACGGCCACGGCTCGATGCTGATCTACGCGCTGCTGCACCTCACCGGCTACGACCTGCCGATCGACGAGCTCAAGCGTTTCCGCCAACTGCACAGCAAGACCCCCGGCCACCCCGAATACGGCTACGCCCCCGGCATCGAGACCACCACCGGCCCGCTCGGCCAGGGCATCACCAACGCGGTCGGCATGGCGCTGGCCGAAAAGCTGCTCGCTGCCGACTTCAACCGCCCCGGCCATGAAGTGGTCGATCACCATACCTGGGCCTTCCTCGGCGACGGCTGCCTGATGGAAGGCATCTCGCACGAAGCCTGCTCGCTGGCCGGCACCTGGGGCCTGGGCAAGCTGATCGCCTTCTACGACGACAACAACATCTCGATCGACGGCCACGTCGATGGCTGGTTCACCGACGACACTCCCAAGCGCTTCGAAGCCTACGGCTGGCAGGTGATCCGCGACGTGCAGGGCCACGACCCGGCCGCCATCGAAGCCGCGATCCAGCAGGCCAAGGGCAACACCACGCAGCCCACGCTGATCTGCTGCAAGACCGTGATCGGCGCCGGCGCACCCAACAAGCAGGGCAGCCACGACGTGCACGGCGCCCCGCTCGGTGCCGCCGAAATCGAGGCCGCGCGCGCCCACATCGGCTGGACCCACCCGCCGTTCGAGATCCCGGCCGAGGTCTACGCCGCCTGGGACGCCCGCGCCAAGGGCGCCGAAGCCGAAGCGCAGTGGAACGCCCGCTTCGCCGCCTACCGCGCCGCCCACCCCGAGCTCGCCGCCGAATTCGAGCGCCGCATGGCCGGCGAACTGCCCTCCGACTGGGACGCCCACGTCGCCGCCGTGCTCGCCAAGGTGACCGACAAGGCCGAAACCATCGCCACCCGCAAGGCCAGCCAGAACAGCATCGAAGCCTACGCGCCCAAGCTGCCCGAACTGCTCGGCGGCTCGGCCGACCTGGCGGGCTCCAACCTCACGCTATGGTCGGGCGCCAAGGGCGTGAGCCGCGACGGCGGCGGCAACTACGTGTATTACGGCGTGCGCGAATTCGGCATGGCCGCGATCGCCAACGGCGTCAGCCTGCACGGCGGCCTGATCCCCTACACCGCCACCTTCCTGATGTTCAGCGAATATGCGCGCAACGCCCTGCGCATGGCGGCGCTGATGAAGATCCGCCAGATCTTCGTGTTCACCCACGATTCGATCGGCCTCGGCGAGGACGGCCCCACCCACCAGCCGGTCGAGCAGATCGCCACGCTGCGGCTGATCCCCAACATGGACGTCTGGCGCCCCTGCGACACCACCGAATCGGCCGTCGCCTGGGCAAGCGCCATCGAACGCAGCACCGGCCCCAGCAGCCTGTGCTTCTCGCGCCAGAACCTGCCTTTCCAGCCCCGCAGCGCCGGGCAGGTGGCCGACATCCGCCGCGGCGGCTACGTCCTGGCCGAAGCGGATGGCGCGGCCCGTGCCGTCATCCTCGCCACCGGCTCCGAAGTCGCGCTGGCGCTGGCTGCCCAGCGGCAACTGGCCGAAGAAGGCATCGCCGTCCGCGTGGTGTCGATGCCGAGCACCAACGTCTTCGACCGCCAGGACGAGGCGTACAAGGCCGACGTGCTGCCCAAGGGCCTGCCGCGCGTGGCGGTCGAGGCCGGCGTCAGCGACGGCTGGCGCAAGTACGTGGGCCTGGAAGGCGAAGTCGTCGGCATCGACCGTTTCGGCGAATCCGCCCCCGCCGGCGAGCTGTTCAAGTATTTCGGCATCACCACCGAGGCCGTCGTGGCCGCGGTCAGGAAAGCGCTCGCCTGATGCGAGCGATCGGTTTCGTATATCCATGAAGAGGGAGAAGCATCGATGAGCATCAAGGTCGCCATCAACGGTTTCGGTCGTATCGGTCGCTGCACGCTGCGCGCCATCTACGAGCAGGGACTGCAGAACGAATTCGAAGTGGTCGCCATCAACGCTTCCGGCGATCTGGCCACCAATGCCCACCTGTTGAAGTACGACACCACCCACGGCCGCTTCGCCACCTCGGTCGAGACCGAAGGCGAGAACGTCATCATCATCGACGGCAAGAAGATCCCCTTCTACTCCACCAAGGACCCGAAGGGCGTCAACTGGGGCAGCCACGGCGTGGACGTGCTGCTGGAATGCACCGGCGCCTACACCACCAAGGCCAAGGCCCAGGCCCTGCTCGACCAGGGTGCCCGCCGCGTGCTGATCTCGGCGCCGGGCGGCGACGACGTGGACACCACCATCGTCATGGGCGTCAATGAAGACGCGCTGAAGGCCGGCATGACCGTCGTCTCCAACGCCTCGTGCACCACCAACTGCCTGGCCCCGGTGGCCAAGATCCTGGCCGACAGCGTGGGCATCAAGCAGGGCCTGATGACCACCATCCACGCCTATACCAACGACCAGGTCACCGTCGACGTCCGCCACAAGGACCTGCGCCGCGCCCGCGCCGCCGCCGCCAACATCATCCCGACCAAGACCGGCGCCGCCAAGGCCGTCGGCCTGGTGCTGCCGCAACTGGCCGGCAAGGTCGACGGCTTCGCCCTGCGCGTGCCGACGATCAACGTCTCGCTGGTCGATCTGACCTTCACCGCCGAGCGCGCCACCACCAAGGAAGAGATCAACGAGCTGATGAGAGCCGCGGCCAACGGCCCGCTGAAGGGCATCCTGGCGGTCAACACCGAGCCGCTGGTGTCTTCCGACTTCAACCACACCACCGTCTCCTCCACCTTCGACGCCACCCAGACCCGCGTCATCAAGGGCGAGGACGGCTCGGTGCTGGTCAAGGTGCTGGCCTGGTACGACAACGAGTGGGGCTATTCCTGCCGCATGCTCGACGCCGCCCGCGCCTTCGTCGCCGCAAAGTAAGCCGCGGCCCGCAAGGGCAAGCGCAAAAAAGCCCGCCCGGCTTCGGCCCGGCGGGCTTTTTCATGGCTAGACAGACTCTTCAAACTCTCATGCATTCAGCACACCCCAAAAACATGAGAAGCAAACTCCGTAGATGCATGCACATCGTAATCACACCATGCGGACATGTCTGCCAAATTCCGCACACCTCAGCCTCCGTCCCAAGGCGCCTCACTGCGCGACGTGCTGGCCTACTGGGTGTGCCTGCATCGGGTGGAAAAAGGCTGGCCGCAGGAACGGCTGGCGCTGGAGAGCGAGCTGGACCGCACCTATGTTTCTGCGGTGGAGCGTTCGCGCTGGAACGTTTCACTGCAGAACATCGAGCGCCTGGCCGCGGCGCTGGAGGTTGAAGCCTGGACGCTGCTGTATCCGCCGGGCGGGGGCACGGAACACAAGCATGGTTTTCCCTCTGGCGCAGACGACATTGACATATAATCCCACCTGCCATGCAAACGGGATTGCGCGATGCCGCCGGCCAGCCACGACCAGAACTTCAAGAACCTCATCCTCGACTACCCGCGCCAGGCACTGGCCTTCTTCGCCGCCAGCGAAGCGCTGGACATCGATGCATCGGTGCGCATCACGCCGGTCCGCCAGGAGCAACTGAAAAGTCGCCTCGGCGACCGCTTCCGCGAACTCGACGTGCCGCTGCTCGTCGAGTGGCCCGATGGCCGGCGCGAGGCGCTGCTGTTCATCGTCGAGGAACAGAGCGATCCAGCCCGTTTCTCCATCCACCGGCTCGGCCACTACTGCCTCGATCTGGCCGAGCTGTGCAGGACCGACCGCGTCGTGCCGGTCGTCATCTTCCTGCACGGCAGCAGCACCATCCGCCAGTGCCTGGAGCTGGGCAGCGAGCGCTTCGCCTTTCTGTCCTTCAGCTACCTGTTCTGCATTCTCGACGAACTGCCCGCCGAGCAGTACCAGGACAGCGACAACATCGTCGCCCGCCTGAACCTGCCCAACATGGCCTACCCGCGCGAGCGCATCATCGATGTCTGCGCCTGGGCCTTCCGCGGCCTGCTGAACCTCGAACCGGATCCGGAAAAACGCCTCAAATACATGGACTTCATCGACATCTACAGCAGGCTCGACGATAATGAGCGACTGCTTTTTGCCCAGCACTACCCGCAGGAGGACCAGACCATGATGACCTGGAGCGAACGCATGCGCAGCGAAGGCATGCAGAAGGGGATTCAACAGGGCATCCTGCAAGGTATGGAACGCGGTCTGCAGCAAGGCGAACTTACCGTGCTGACCCGCCTGCTCACCCGCCGCTTCGGCCCGCTCGACGCCGCGACCCGAGAGCGCCTGCAAAACGCCACCCCGGCCGAACTCGAACACTGGGCCGACAACATCCTCGATGCGCAAACGCTGGAGGATGTGTTCGGCCAGGGCTGAAGCCGGCGCAAAACCGCCGAACGCCCTGCGTGGGAATTACCCGATCAACTCTGCGGTAAAATCCCGCCGTTCTGCCCTGACCTGCCCTTCCGTGCTCGGTTCGCCCTTCAATCCGCCACTCGCGCATCGGCCGTGGCTTGCCGCGCACGCCATGCCATCGGGCCTGGTGTCGTGCCGTGCTGCTTTCCGGGCAATCACTGGCGAGCCGGTGGGGCTGACGATTGCAACGACACCCAGGAAACCATCATGAAAGTGAAGAAGCTCAACGAACTCGACGTGCGCGGCAAGAAGGTCTTCATCCGCGCCGACCTCAACGTGCCGCAGGACGAAGCCGGCAACATCACCGAGGACACCCGCATCCGCGCCTCCATCCCGTCGATCCAGTACTGCCTGGACAAGGGCGCGGCGGTGATGGTCACCTCCCACCTCGGCCGCCCGACCGAAGGCACGGTCGGCCCCGACGACACCCTGGCGCCGGTCGCCGTGCGCCTGGGCCAGTTGCTGAACAAGCCGGTCAAGCTGATTGCCGACTGGGTCGACGGCGACTTCACGGTCAAGCCGGGCGAAGTCGTGCTGCTGGAGAACTGCCGCTGCAACAAGGGCGAGAAGAAGGACAACGAAGAGCTGGCGAAGAAGATGGCCGCGCTGTGCGACATCTACGTCAACGACGCCTTCGGCACCGCCCACCGCGCCGAAGCCACCACCCACGGCATCGCCCGCTTCGCCCCGGTGGCCTGCGCCGGCATGCTGATGGGCGCCGAGATCGACGCGCTCAGCAAGGCCCTTCACGAACCGAAGCGACCGCTGGTCGCGATCGTCGGCGGCGCCAAGGTGTCCACCAAGCTGACCATCCTGAAGACCCTGGCGGCCAAGGTCGACCAGCTCATCGTCGGCGGCGGCATCGCCAACACCTTCCTGCTCGCCGCCGGCAAGCGCATCGGCGAATCGCTGGCCGAGCCGGAGATGGTGCGCGAGGCCCAGCAGGTCATGGACATCATGAAGGAACGCGGCGCCGAAGTGCCGCTGCCGGTGGATGTGGTGGTGGCCGACGAGGTTTCCGCGCTGGCGCGTGCGAACCGCATCCCGGTGGATGAGGTCGGCCCGCACGACCGCATCCTCGACTTCGGCCCGAAGTCCTCGGCCAAGCTCGCCGACATCATCGCCCACGCCGGCACCATCGTCTGGAACGGCCCGGTCGGCGTCTTCGAATACGCCCAGTTCGCCGGCGGCACCAAGATGATGGCTTCGGCCATCGCCCACTCCGAAGCCTTCTCGATCGCCG
This sequence comes from Thauera butanivorans, assembly GCF_048398245.1. Taxonomy (NCBI): domain Bacteria; kingdom Pseudomonadati; phylum Pseudomonadota; class Betaproteobacteria; order Rhodocyclales; family Zoogloeaceae; genus Thauera; species Thauera butanivorans. The sequence continues at coordinate 1,452,345 of NZ_CP183038.1, read as the reverse complement.
GCGGCGGCGATACCCTGGCGGCCATCGCCAAGTTCAACATCGCCGACGACGTGGGTTACATCTCGACCGGCGGCGGCGCCTTCCTCGAATTCCTCGAAGGCAAGACCCTGCCGGCGATCGCCGCGCTGGAAGCACGCTACGCCGACTGAAAGGCATCTGCGTTCCCGCACGATCGGGATAGGGGCGGCCAGCTTACCCGGCCGACCCCTCCCACACCACCCGGCATGCGGGTCCGCACCGGGCGGTTCGAGTCGTTGAGGTTATGAGAGCCGAGGGACGCCGAGTCGGTCGAAGTAAGCGACAGGCATCGCGCGGTTCAATCGCATGCGGCTGTTACGCCACCAGCACCGACTGTTCGCCGCCACCTTGCGGGCATCCTCTTCCGAGGCGCCCATCGCTTTCAACTCCCGGTACATCGTCGTACCCCGACGCCAGTGCTTGAGCTGCACCGCACGCAGCCGGTGTCTTATCCACTTGTCGAGTTTGCGGAACACCTTGGGTGTCTGCGCAAGCTGGAAGTACGTCTTCCAGCCCGGCATGTAGGCCCGCAGCCGTTCGGCAATCTCGGTCAGGTTGCGCCCACCCGAGCGACGCGTGAATTGCCGGATGCGTTGCTTGAAGGTCTTGAGCGCCTTGTCGGCCACCCTGCACTTGACCTGTCCGCCCGGGCCGTACCAGAAGGCGTAGCCCAGAAACTTGCGGCCCGAGGCCGGCGCAACGGCCGTCTTGGCGTCATTGACCTTCAGGTGAAGTCGTTCGTAGAGCTTGGTCAGGCCCGCCAGCACCCGTTCGCCTGCGCGACCACTGCGTACATATACATTGCAGTCGTCGGCATAGCGAACGAAACGGTGGCCCCGTCGCTCCAGTTCCCGATCCACCTCGTCAAGCAGCACATTGGCCAGCAGCGGCGACAGTGGGCCGCCTTGCGGCGTCCCCTCGTAGCGCGCCATGGCCACGCCGCCATCCATGATCCCGGCCACGAGGTAACGACGGATCAGCCGCAGCACGGCCTTGTCCTCGATTCGCCTCGACAACCGTTCCATCAGGATGTCGTGATTGACTCGATCGAAGAATTTCTCCAGATCCACATCGACCACCACCCGGTAACCGTCCTGCACGTAGCGCTGTGCATCGAGCACCGCGTCGTGGGCACGGCGTCCCGGCCGGAAGCCGTAGCTGTGTTCAGAGAACGTTGGATCAATCCTGGGCTGCAAGACTTGCAGCAGGGCTTGCTGGATCAGCCGATCCGTCACCGTCGGAATCCCCAATTCGCGCACCCCACCATCGGGCTTCGGGATCTGGACACGGCGCACCGGCAGGGGCCGGTAGCTGCCATCCAGCAAGGATTCCCGAATCCGGGGCCAGTGCGCTCTCAGTTGCTCCGCCGTCTCGGTGATCGACAACCCATCCACCCCAGCACTGCCGCGATTGGATTTGACGCGTTTCCACGCCGCCTCCATGTTCGCGCTCGCGAGCACCTGCGCAAGCAGGTCATCTCGCCCCGGGCTTCCAGTTCCATGCCGCGCCGTCCGTGCTTCATCACGCACTGCTTCGGACGCGGCTTCACCGAGCCCTCCCGCATTGCGCCCCGGCTCCCCGAGCTTCTGATGCACTTCACGTCCGAGCAACACGGCCTTCGGCCCTCCTACTCGTTCGGCCCTTCGCCCCAAACCAGCGGCTACTACGGCCTCTGCTGACTTCTCGCTCCGGTTAAGCGCCGTCGCCCTTTCAGGCACAAGGCGAGACCTCCCCAGGTAAGAACGCACTCCTTCGCTGCACAACCGCCGGATCTACGCCACTTCGCCTTGATCACGAGAGCTTCGCGATTACGTGCTCGCTCGCCCTGCTCCGCAGCGCCTTCTATCCGATTCTTGTCCATCGGCTCGCAGCTTATGCTCCACGCTTCCTCCCCACGCTCGGTCACCCTCACGCAGTTGCGCTTCACTTCGTTCGCTGTGATCAACTTACGGCGGGACTTGCACCCGCAGGAGGGCGCCCATGCTGGGCGCACACGAAAAGGGGCGCCGCGCGGCGCCCCTTTCTCGTTACCGGGCCAGAACGGATTCAGGGTATCGGGTGCAGCATCAGGTCGGTCTTGCGCCGGCCGGGCGTGCTTCTCCGGTCCTGCCGGGCATCGACGAACTGCATGCGCCGAGCAAGGATGTAAGGGTCCCGGCGATTGTGGTGGCGGCGGTCCTCATGGTGCTGATAGATGCACTCGCAACGGCTGCTTTCACAGTCCGCCAGCGGCAGGTGCGGAGCATGCGCGGCCAGGAAGCACTGCCCCGTCAGCTTGCGCACCGCCTCGCAGCCGTCCCCGCGGACTTCGAGCACCACGCAATGATATGGATGTTTCGGCATCTCCTTACGCGCTGGCGCCGGTGGCGCCCGCCGCTGCAGCAGCAGCCAGCCGGCCAGCACGCCGGCGATCAGGGCGAGCACGACTGCAAATTCCATGATCCTTCCCCAGGCTTGTGCGCCGACTTCCAGTCTAGTCACCGAAAACTGGATTTTCCATTCCGGCGGCGATGCCATCGCACAGGACGGAAGCCCCGCAGCAGCAGCCGTCGCCCGACTCCGGTTTAGAATGCACGGCAATGCCGCAGTTCGCAGGAACACGCCTCCGGGAGCCCCCATGCCACGCCACACCAAGATCGTTGCCACCCTCGGCCCTGCCTCGTCCGATCTCGAAGTATTGCAGCGCATGGTCGGCGCCGGCGTCGACGTCGTGCGCATGAACTTTTCCCACGGCACCGCCGAGGCCCACATCGCCCGCGCCGAAGCCGTCCGCCAGGCTGCGGCGCTCGTCGGCCGCCCGGTCGGCATCCTGGCCGATTTGCAGGGCCCCAAGATCCGCATCGGCCGGTTCGCCGAAGGCCGCATCACGCTGGAACGCGATGCGGCCTTCATCCTCGATGCCCGTTGCGAGCTCGGCAATGCGCAGCGCGTGGGACTGGACTACAAGGACCTGCCCAAGGATGTCAAAGCGGGCGACGTGCTGCTGCTCGACGACGGCCGGCTCAAGCTCGGCGTGCAGCGTGTGGCCGGCCACGAGATCCACACCATCGTCAGGGTGGGCGGCGAACTGTCGAACAACAAGGGCATCAACCGCCAGGGCGGCGGCCTGACCGCGCCGGCACTGACGGCCAAGGACATGGACGACATCCGCACCGCGGCGCAGATCGGCGTCGATTTCGTCGCCGTGTCCTTCCCCAAGAGCGCGGCCGACATGTACATGGCGCGCCAGCTGATGCGCGCCGCGGGCGGCGGCGACGCGCTGCTGATTGCCAAGATCGAGCGCAGCGAAGCCGTGGCCAACCTCGACGGGATCCTCGACGCCTCCGACGGCATCATGGTCGCGCGCGGCGACCTCGCGGTCGAAGTCGGCGATGCCGCCGTGCCGGCACTGCAGAAGCGGATGCTGCGCGCGGCACGCGACCGCAACAAACTCACGATCACCGCGACGCAGATGATGGAATCGATGATCACCAGCCCGGTGCCGACCCGCGCCGAGGTGTCGGACGTCGCCAATGCGGTACTCGACGGCACCGATGCGGTGATGCTGTCGGCCGAGACCGCCTCGGGCCGCTTCCCGGTCGAAGTCGTCGAGGCGATGAGCCGGGTCTGCCTGGAGGCGGAGAAGTCGGGCGAGGTCACGCTCGACCGCGAAGTGCTGGATCGCGTGTTCACCCGCATCGACCAGTCGATCGCGATGGCGGCGATGTGGACCGCCTACCACCTGAAGGTCAAGGCCATCGCCTCGCTGACGCAGACCGGCTCGACCGCACTGTGGATGAGCCGGCTGAACTGCGGCGTGCCGATCTACGCGCTCACCCCCGAAGTCGGCGCCCGCAACCAGATGACACTGTACCGCGAGGTCTATCCGCTGCTGATGAGCCAGACCCACCAGGACCGCGACGTGCTGCTGTGGGAGGCCGAGCAGATCCTGCTCGAACAGGGCGTGGTCGACTACGGCGACCTGATCGTGCTGACGATCGGCGAGCCCATCGGCGCCGCGGGCGGCACCAACACGCTCAAGATCGTGCGCGTCGGCGACCATCCCGCCGCGGGAGCCTCGGCGCCACAGGATTTGTAACACCATGGCATGCCGAAGCCATCGCCCGCACGCAACGCATCATCGGCTCGTGTATTAGAATGCAGGGTTAGTTTCGACCATCGCCCGCCACCAGGAGAACCTACATGCCCCTCGTTTCCATGCGCCAGCTGCTCGACCATGCCGCCGAACACAGCTACGGCCTGCCCGCGTTCAACGTCAACAATCTCGAACAGGTCCAGGCCATCATGGAAGCGGCGTCCGAATGCGACAGCCCGGTGATCATGCAGGCCTCGGCCGGCGCCCGCAAATATGCCGGCGAAGCCTTCCTGCGCCACCTGATCGACGCCGCCGTCGAAACCTATCCGCACCTCCCGGTCGTCATGCACCAGGACCACGGCCAGAGCCCGGCAGTGTGCATGGGCGCGATCCGCTCCGGCTTCTCCAGCGTGATGATGGACGGCTCGCTGCTGGAAGACGGCAAGACCCCCTCCTCCTACGACTACAACGTCGCCGTCACCCGTGAAGTGGTCAAGTTCTCGCACGCCATCGGCGTCAGCGTCGAAGGCGAGCTCGGCTGCCTCGGCTCGCTCGAGACCGGCCAGGCCGGCGAGGAAGACGGCATCGGCGCCGAAGGCACGCTCGACCATTCGCAGATGCTGACCGACCCCGACCAGGCCGCCGACTTCGTCAAGCAGACCGACTGCGACGCGCTCGCCATCGCCATCGGCACCAGCCACGGCGCCTACAAGTTCAGCCGCAAGCCCACCGGCGACATCCTTTCCATCGAGCGCGTCAAGGCCATCCACGCCCGCATCCCCAACACCCATCTGGTGATGCACGGCTCGTCTTCGGTGCCGCAGGAGCTGCTCGAAATCATCCGCCAGTACGGCGGCGACATGAAGGAAACCTATGGCGTGCCGGTCGAGGAAATCGTCGAAGGCATCAAGTACGGCGTGCGCAAGATCAACATCGATACCGACATCCGCCTGGCGATGACCGGCGCGGTGCGCAAGTTCCTGGTCGAGCACCCATCCAAGTTCGACCCGCGCGAATTCAACAAGCCCGCGCGCGAAGCCGCCAAGCTGGTGTGCAAGGCCCGTTTCGAAGCCTTCGGCAGCGCCGGCATGGCCAGCAGGATCAAGGCCGTCCCGCTGGAAAAGATGGCCGCGCGCTACAAGGCCGGCGAACTGGCCCAGATCGTGCGCTGAGCCTCCCCCACCGCAGTACCGCGAGAACGCGCCTCAGGGCGCGTTCTTCGTTTGAACGCCCCGACGCGGCCAGGCGCAACCGGGCATTCGATACACCTGGGCGATCCGGTCCAAATCTATTCCCCGCCCGCCGCCTTGCGGCCGCCGGCCAGTGCGCTGAGCAGTTCCACCGGCACCGGAAACACCACCGTCGAATTGTGCTCGCCGGCCACCTGCGTCAGCGTCTGCAGATAGCGCAGTTGCATCGCCGCCGGCTCGCGCGACAACATCTCGGCCGCTTCGCTCAGCGTCTGCGCCGCCTGCTTTTCGCCTTCGGCATGGATCACCTTGGCCCGCCGCTCGCGTTCGGCCTCGGCCTGGCGAGCGATGGCGCGGACCATGCTCTCGTTGAGGTCGATGTGCTTGATCTCGACGTTGGTCACCTTGATTCCCCAGGAGTCGGTCTGGGCGTCGAGGATCTGCTGGACGTCGAGATTCAGGCGCTCGCGTTCGGCCAGCATCTCGTCCAACTCGTGCTTGCCGAGCACCGCGCGCAGCGTCGTCTGCGCGAGCTGGCTGGTGGCGACGAGGTAGTTCTCGACCTGGATGATCGCCTTCTGCGGATCGACCACGCGGAAGAACACGATGGCATTGACCTTGACCGAGACGTTGTCGCGCGAGATCACGTCCTGCGCCGGCACGTCCATGGTCACCACGCGCAGATCCACCTTGACCATCTGCTGCAGGCCGGGGATCACGATCACCAGGCCGGGGCCCTTCACTTTCCAGAAGCGCCCGAGCAGGAAGATCACGCCGCGCTCGTACTCGCGCAGGATCTTGATCGAAGAGGCGAGCACGAACAGCAGCAGGATGATGAGGGGAGCGAACCCCAGTTGAAGGTCGATCATGGCGCATTACTCCTCGCATCGATGGAAACGGGTTCGGGGGCGACTTCCAGGGTCAGGCCGTCGAGGCGGACGACGCGCACCCTGGTGCCAGCCGCCAGCGGCGCCTCGCTGCGCGCCCGCCAGCTCTCCCCATGCACCGTCACCCAGCAGTCGCCTCTGCCGGCCGGACCGATTACCGTACCGACGGCGCCGGCCATTTCCTCGCGCCCGCTGACCACCGGCCGCTTGAAGCTGCGCGCGGCGAAACCGCCTATCGCCAGCAGGATCGCCGCGCTGGCCAGCGCCAGGCCGACGATCAGCGCCAGCGGCACGCCGAAGCCGGGCGCCTCGGCATCCATCAGGAACAGGCCGCCGACGACGAAGGCGATCACGCCGCCGATGCCGAAGGCGCCGAAACTCGGCAGGAAGGCTTCGGCCAGCATCAAGCCGGCGCCGACCGCGATCAGCGCCACGCCGGCCCAGTTCACCGGCAGCAGCTGGAAAGCATAGAGCGCGATCAGCAGCGAGATCGCACCAGCCACGCCGGGCACACCGAAGCCGGGCGAAGTAGCCTCGAAGAACAGGCCGTAGATGCCGATCATCATCAGGATCAGCGCCACCTGCGGATGGGCGAGCACGGCCAGCACGCGATTGCGCAGATCCGCCTCGTGGCGCTCGATCACCGCGTTGCCCGTCGCCAGCGTGACGGTGCCGCTGCCGAGCCTGACTTCCCGGCCATCGAGGCGGGCCAGCAGATCGGGCAGATCCGCGGCGACCAGATCGATCACGCCCTGCTGCAAGGCCTCGTCCGCCGACAGGCTGGCCGCCTCGCGTACCGCCCGCTCGGCGAAGTCGGCATCGCGCCCGCGCAGCTGCGCCAGGCTGCGGATGTAGGCGGCGGCATCGGCCACCGACTTCGCGCTCATCGCATCGCCGCCGGCCAATGGCTTCCGCGCCGGCGCAGCACCGGCTTCATCGTTCTTGCCGGCCGGCTTGGCGGCATCCGCTCCAGAGTCCGATTCGGCACCCGCTTCGGTGTCCGGCGGCCTCGGCTGCGCACCGCCGATGCCGATCGCCACCGGCGTGGCCGCACCGAGGTTGGTCGCCGGCGCCATCGCCGCCACATGGCTGGCATAGAGGATGTAGGTGCCTGCGCTTGCGGCCCGGGCGCCTTCGGGCGCGACGAAGGTCGCCACCGGCACCGGCGAGGCCAGAATGTCCTTGATGATCAGGCGCATCGAAGTATCGAGCCCGCCGGGGGTGTCCATCTCGATCACCGCCAGCTCCGCCCCCTGCTCGGCCGCGCGTGCCAGCCCACGGTGCAGATAGTCGGCAGTGGCCGGACCGATCACGCCATCCACACGCAGCACGACCACCCGCTTGTCCTGGGCGCTGGCCACGGCACCGCCGAGAGCGATCACGAGCGCAGCCAGCAATCCCCACATCAGCCATCCGAACGATGAAACCCTGGGTTCCCGCATGCCATGACCTCCGCCGGTGCCCTTGCATGTCCGTGCCTATTCGAAAGCCAGGGCGGCACCAAAGTTCAAGCATAGGCGAACGATCGCGCCGCTGCATGCCGGCCGGGCTTGCACACGGGCGTGCTTGTCATGTCCGGCGCCGATCGGCAAGATTGTGCCCCCAAGCCCCGCAACCGGGCAAAACCAAGCTCCAGGACGCCATGCCCCAGTTCGAACAACACCCCCTGCGCTGGAGTCTCAGCGGCGAGATCCACGCCCGGCCGCCGGTCGCGCTGGATACGCCGGCCTTCGTCACCTATCTCGCCTTCACTCACCACGAAGGCAGCGCCGAACGCGAAGCCGGCCACCTGCGGGCACTGGCCGAACAACTCGCCCTGCCCATGCCCGACCCCGGTTCCGGCCACATCGAACTGAGCGTCGGCGCACACGGCACGGGTGGTTTCCGCCTGAAATGGGAACGGCACAATGAGTTTTCCAGCTACTGTTTCTTCCGCCGCATCGATCCGGCCACCACCGGCAACGGCGACTACGCGCTGCTGAACGTGCCCACCGCCTGGCTCGACGCGATCCCCGGCCAGTTGATCGCGGCCACGCACATCGAGATGCGCCGGGCCGCCGACCTGCCCCTGGAAACCGTGCTGCAGCAGCAGTCGCCCTACGGCCATCCCCTGGTCGCCTCGAGAGTGGCCGGCGGCGCCGGCTGGGTGCTGACCGATTTTCACCTGCACGACGGTTTCTCGCACTTCCTGGTGCTGAACGAGCATCTCACGCCGCGCCAGGCTGGCCGCATCGCCCAGCGCCTGGTCGAAATCGAGACCTACCGCGTGATGGCCCTGCTCGCCTTTCCGGTGGCAAAGGAGGTCGGCCGCCTGGTGTCGCGCGCGGAGGACGAACTGGCGGATCTGATGGTCGGCATGGACCGGGCACGCAGTGCCGGGGACGACCGCGCGATCCTCGCCCGCCTGTCGCGGCTCGCCGCCGAAGTCGAACGTTCGGTGGCGCTCACCACCTTCCGCTTCGGCGCCGCCGCCGCCTACTACCGGCTGGTGCGCCAGCGCATCGAAGACTTGCGCGAGGAGCGCCTGCCGGGCTTCTCGCCGATCAGCGAGTTCATGGACCGCCGCCTGGTGCCGGCGATCGACACCTGTACCTCGATCGCCCGCCGGCAGGACGACCTGTCGGCACGGATCGCGCGCAACTCGCAACTGCTGCGCACCCGCGTGGATATCGAACTGGAACGCCAGAACCAGGAACTGCTGGCGCAGATGAACCGCCGCGCCAAGATCCAGCTCCACCTGCAGGAGACGGTGGAAGGCCTGTCGGTGGTGGCGATCACCTACTACGCCTCACAACTGGTGAACTACGTCGCCAAGGGCGCCAAGGACTTCATCCTCCCTGCCACGCCGGAGTTGATCACCGCGGTGTCGATCCCGCTGATCGCCGGCTTCGTGTTCATGGGACTGAAGCGGATGCGCAAGCTGCTGGGCAACGGCGAGGGCCACGGCTGAGCACCGAGGGTCCGGTGCCGCTCAGGACTGCCGGCTGCGCCGGCGCTCCGCCGGACGCCGCAGCTCGCCCTCGCCCGCGGCGGGCTGCTCCCCCCGAGCAGCATCACGCACTTCGTGCGGCGCAGCCCCTTGCGCCTCGTCGCGAGAGCGCGATCCGCGCAGATCGCCGATCGTTGCCCGCACGCTCTTGAGGTGGTATTCCATCAGCAGCTTCTTCGTGTCCTCGGGCACCACGGGGTCGTGATAGATGCTGTGGAAGAGCTGGGACTGCACGAACATGGTCTGTCGCTTGATCGTGGCGCAATCAGGATGCCTGACCCCATTGTTCAGCTTCGCCACGATCAAGAGCACGTCGCGCTTGAACTTGTAGATCACTGGCGTCCTTTCCCGCGAACCGACGGCTGGCGCCCTGTCCGTCGCACATTCGAGAAGTCTTGTCAGGAAGGATCTCATGATTCACCGGCTGGTATTCGGGGCTCAGGGCAACGCCTTGCGGCTGCCCGGAGACGCATCGTCCGGCAGCATGGCTGCGTGAATGAATCCCGGGATTCTACCCGCTGATAATTCCGGCCCAATACCCCCTACCGCCCACGTCGAGCACTTCCTCCCCCGCGCAGGGCGGCGTACGGCGAAGAGCCCGTAAACGCAGAAACCGGGGCGGCGGTGCCTCACTGGAGGAAGCGAAATTCACGGCGTGGTTTCGGGCCGGACCCGGAAGGCGTCCGGGCTTCCGGCAGAATCGCTCCCTGGACCGTCCCATCGGACCTGCCCCCGGCGTCCCCCGCAGCAAAGGGTGGACTTTCCTGCTGCAGCATTTGGCCTGTGCCACACAACCGCCGCCGACATCAATTCCGTTCAATACCGCGGACGGCAGACGCTGCGACATTCACAGCCTTCGAGCAAACGGAGGCCCATGAATGAGCCTTGCAGCAGTCATCCTTCCCATGTCCGCGTTCGCGCTCGCGGCGTCGATATCCCCGGGCCCGGTCAACATGGTCTGCCTCGGCAGCGGCACACGCTACGGGATACGGGCGAGCCTGGGCTTCGTCAGCGGCGCGACGGCGGGCTTCATCGCGCTCTTCGCCGCCGTCGGCCTGGGGCTTGCCGCGGCGATGGCACAACTGCCGCTGCTGACCTTGCTGCTGCGCTGGGGCGGCGTCGCTTTCCTGCTCTACCTGAGCTGGCAGCTCGTGAAGGACGATGGCAGGCTGGCCGACCGCGGCACTGAAGCGCCGCCGGGCTTCACCACCGGGGCGCTCATGCAGTGGCTCAATCCGAAAGCCTGGCTGGCTGCCGCTTCCGGCATCGGCGCCTACACCAGCGGCGCGGCGCCGGGCGAACTGGCCTTGTTCGCCGCACTCTACGCCCCGATCTGCTGGGTTTCGCTCGCTTGCTGGGTCTATGCCGGCGCCTTCCTGCGGCGGCAGGTCGCCCGTCCGTCCGTGCTACGCACGCTGAACCGCGTGCTCGCCGTCCTGCTCGCGGGCAGTTGCATCTTCCTGCTGGTCGACTGAAATCCGGCGATACTGCCTCGGCATGGCCGCCAGCAGCCGCTTGAACACGCGCTGGAAGTGGGGCTGGTCGGCGAAGCCGCTTTCGAGCGCGGCATCGGCGATCGGCTGCCCGCGCCGCAATGCGCGCTGGCCGAGCTGCACGCGGCGATTGATCGCATAAGCGTGCGGCGTGAGCCGGAAATGCTGCTTGAAGCAGCGGATCAGATGGCCGGGGCTGAGCCCGGCCTGCCTGCACAAGGCATCGATCGATACCTCCTCGGCGCAATGCGCATCCAGATAGTCCGCCACCGCGCGCAGCTGCGCAGGCGGCTTCCTCGCCGCGCCACGAGCCGAAAGGCGAGGCATCAGGCCCGCCAGGAAAGCGACCAGGCGGGCGTTCTTGGCACTCGCGGACAGCGCAGGATCGAGCAGGCAGGCCGCAAGCCCGGTGAAGGCATCGAAGACAGCGGGCTCGCGCGACACATCCGGCGACAAGTCTTCCCATACCCGGGTGCGGGCGAAACCGAGCCGGCAGCGCAGACCGGCAAGCCAGTTCGCATCGACATACAGCATCAGATACGCCCATGGCCGGCCTTCGACCGGGTTGCAGGCATGCACCGACTCCGGATTGATCAGCACCAGCGTGCCGGCTTCGACGTGGTAGCTGCGCCGCCCGCAGACGAAGCTGCTCTCGCCGCCGACGATCGCCCCAAGAGACCATTCCGCATGCGCATGGGGCGCATAGCAGACGGTCCGGCCGTCATCCACTTTTCTCAGTTCGACATGGGGCAGCGCGGGATCGCGCCAGAAGACGGGATGGCTCATGAAGGGCTCGCAGGCACGGCGTATTCCACCGAAGTGTAGCGTGCCGCCGGCCCGCGGCAAGCCTCGGCCCTTGCACACCCGGCCGCGACGGGCCAGCGCCAGCAAGCCGAGCGCTGCGAAGGACAGCGCGGGCGACCCGGGCTCGGGCACGGCATTGGCCGGCGGTGGAGCGGAAGGCTGCCCGGCCTCGGGACCGGATTTGCCGGGTGACGCCGATCACATCCCGCCGCATCGCCCACGACGGCGCGCAGCGCACGGCACTCCCCTATAATTCCCGCTTTGCCAGCAAGCGAGGCCCCACCGTGGCAACTCCCCTGTTCGAAACTTCCATCACCAGCCTGCCGCTGCTCGGCCGCGGCAAGGTACGCGACATCTATGCCATCGACGACGACAAGCTGCTGATCGTCACCAGCGACCGCCTGTCGGCCTTCGACGTGGTCCTGCCCGATCCGATTCCGGACAAGGGCCGCGTACTGGTGGCGCTGGCCAACTTCTGGTTCGAGCGGCTCGGCCACATCCTGCCCAACCAGCTCACCGGCATCGACCCCGAAACCGTGGTCGCCGCCGACGAGCGCGACCAGGTGCGCGACCGTGCGCTGGTGGTCAAGCGCCTGAAGCCGCTGCCGATCGAAGCCGTGGTGCGCGGCTACGTGATCGGCTCGGGCTGGAAGGACTATCAGGCCACCGGCACCATCTGCGGCATCGCCCTGCCCCCCGGCTTGCAGCAGGCGGCGAAGCTGCCGGCGCCGATCTTCACGCCCTCGTCCAAGGCCGAGGCCGGTGAGCACGACGAGAACATCTCCTTCGAGCAGGCCCAGGAACGCTGCGACACGATGCTGAAGGACGTGCTCGCCGGCACCGGCAAGACCGGCGCCCAGCTCGCCGAAGAGGCCCGCAAGGCCGCGATCGCGCTGTACTCGGAAGCGGCCAGCTATGCCGCCGGCCGCGGCATCATCATCGCCGACACCAAGTTCGAGTTCGGCATCGACGGCGCCGGCACCCTGCACCTGATCGACGAGGCGCTGACGCCGGACTCCTCGCGCTTCTGGCCTGCCGACAGCTACCGTGAAGGCATCAGCCCGCCCTCCTTCGACAAGCAGTACGTGCGCGACTACCTGGAAACGCTCGACTGGGACAAGACCGCCCCCGGCCCCAGGCTGCCGCCCGACGTCATCGAGCATACGGCGGAAAAATACCGCGACGCCTACCAGCGGCTGACGGGCTACAAGCTCGACTGAAGCCTGCCGGCGCCGACGCCAGCCCGGCATCGGCGCCGCGACGCGAACGACTCGCATTCCCGAACTCGCGGTTCTTTTCCTGGTCTCAGAGGCAACCCGACACCGCCATGTGCCGTCCGGCATGGCGGTGCGGTGTGTTCGACCCACGTCAGATCACCGGAGGTTGCCATGGACAAGCCGTTCAACTCGCTGGAACAGCATTTCCACCTGCCCCGCATACGGGAAGTCGATACATCACGCCCCTTCCAATGGTTGCGCATGGGCTGGAGCGACATGCGTGCGAACCTGGGGGCCAGCCTCAGCTATGGCCTCGTCCTCGCCGCGATCGGCTACGCCATCCTGTCCTACGCCGCGACCACGCCTTATCTATTTACCGCGGCGATCTCGGGCTTTCTGCTGATCGGCCCGATCGCAGCGGCGGGGCTGTACGAAATATCCCGTCGCCACGAACGCGGCGAACCCGCCTCGCTGACCGACTCACTGCGCGGCCTGTGGCGCCACAGCGACGGCATGGCCTATTTCGGCGCCTTCCTCGCCATCACCCTGATCGGCTGGGAACGCATGTCGGCCATCCTGTTCGCGCTGTTCTACGGCAGGGAACTGCCGGAAGTGACGCATTTCTTCCGCGACATCTTCCTGTCCGGTGAACACCTTTCCTTCGTCCTGGCCTACATGGCGACGGGCGGCATACTGGCCGCGGTGGTGTTCGCGCTGTCGGCAATCGCGATCCCGATGATGATGGACCGCGACACCGACGCGATCACCGCAGCCATGGCCAGCCTGCGCGCAGTGGCCGTCAACCTTGGCGCCATGGCGCTGTGGGCGGCGCTGATCGTCGCGCTGGTCGCGGCCGGCTTCGCCACGATGATGGTCGGCATGATCGTCCTGCTGCCCTTGCTCGGCCATGCAACCTGGCATGCCTACCGCGACATGATCGACTGACTGCCGTACCGGCATGGGGATGCACGGGCGCCGGCTGCGGCGCCCGTGGCATTTTTTCCGGCACAATAGCCCGCCCTGGCCCGCAATTCACAACCGCCACCGAGATTCAGCCCAATGAACGATGCCGTTGCCAATCCCCTGCTCGACTTTTCCGGCATGCCACGCTTTGCCGACATCAAGCCGGAGCACGTCGAACCCGCCATCGAGCACCTGATCGATGAAAACCGACGCCTGATCGGACGCCTCACCGCCGATCCGGCGACGCCGACCTGGGACGGCTTCGTCGGCCCGATGGACGAGGCCGGCGAACGCCTGGGCCGCGCCTGGGGCGTGGTCGGCCACCTGCACAGCGTGTTCGACGTGCCGGAATGGCGCGAAGCCTACAACGCCATGCTGCCGGACATCTCGCGCTTCTATGCCGAAGTCGGCCAGAACCTGGCGCTGTTCGAGAAGTACAAGGCGCTGCGCGACAGCCCCGAATTCGCCACCCTGTCGCCGGTGCGCCAGCGCATCCTCGAACACGCGCTGCGCGACTTCCGCCTGTCCGGCGCCGAACTGCCTGACGAGCAGAAGCCGCGCTTCCAGGCGATCCAGGAGGAAATGTCGCAGCTCGCGGCAAAGTTCTCCGAAAACCTGCTCGACGCCACCAACGCCCATGCGGAATGGATCGGCGACGAAGCCCAGCTTGCCGGCATCCCCGACGACGCGCGCGAAGCCGCCCGCGCCGCCGCCGAAGCCGAAGGCAGGCCGGGCTGGAAGTTCAACCTGCAGATGCCCTCCTACCTGCCGGTGCTGCAGTACGCCGACGACCGCGAGCTGCGCGCGCGCATGTACCGCGCCTACGCCACCCGCGCCTCCGAGCTGGGCGATGCCGAACTCGACAACGGCCCGCTGATCGGCCGCATCCTCGCGCTGCGCGACGAGGAAGCGCGCATGCTCGGCTACCGCAACTTCGCCGAAGTGTCGCTGGTGCCGAAGATGGCCGACACGCCCGAGCAGGTGCTCGGCTTCCTGCGCGACCTCGCGGCCAAGGCCAAGCCTTTCGCCGAGCGCGACCTGGAAGAGTTGCGTGCCTTCGCCTCCCAGGAACTCGGCCTTGCCGAGCTGCAGCCTTGGGATGTCGCCTACGCCTCGGAAAAGCTGCGCCAGCAGCGCTACGCCTACTCCGACCAGGAAGTGAAGCAGTACTTCCCCGAACCCAAGGTGCTGGACGGCCTGTTCGGCGTGATCCGCGCCCTGTACCGCGTCGACATCCTGCCCGACGAAGCGCCGGCATGGGATCCGGACGTGCGCTTCTTCCGCATCGAGAAGGAAGGGGAGCTGGTCGGCCACTTCTATCTCGACCTGCATGCACGCCCGACCAAGCGCGGCGGCGCCTGGATGGATTCGGCCCGCAGCCGCCACCGCGACACCTGGGGCAGCGACACGCCGGTCGCCTATCTGGTGTGCAACTTCCCCGGCCCGGTCGGTGGCAAGCCCGCCACCTTCACCCACGACGACGTGCTGACGCTGTTCCACGAGTGCGGCCATGGCCTGCACCACCTGCTGACCCAGGTGGACGAACTGGCGGTGTCCGGCATCAACGGCGTGGAGTGGGATGCGGTCGAACTGCCCAGCCAGTTCATGGAGAACTTCTGCTGGGAATGGGACGTGCTGCAAGGCATGACCGCCCATGTCGATACCGGCGAGCCGCTGCCGCGCGCGCTGTACGACAAGATGATCGCGGCGAAGAACTTCCAGAGCGGCATGCAGACCGTGCGCCAGCTCGAGTTCTCGATGTTCGACCTGCGCCTGCACGGCGAGCTGGATGCCGCCGCCGGCCCCGTGCCGATCGAACGCGTGATGGCGCTGCTCGACGAAGTGCGCAAGGAAGTCGCGGTGATGATCCCGCCCGCCTGGCATCGTTTCCCGCACAGCTTCTCGCACATTTTCGCCGGTGGCTACGCAGCGGGCTACTACAGCTACAAGTGGGCGGAAGTGCTGTCGGCCGATGCCTTCGAAGCCTTCGAGGAGGCCGGCGCCGGCAGGGGCAGCCTGCTCGATCCCGAGACCGGCGCGCGCTTCTGGCGCGAGATCCTGGCCGTGGGCGGCAGCCGCCCGGCGCTGGAATCCTTCAAGGCTTTCCGCGGCCGCGAGCCGAAGGTCGACGCCCTGCTGCGCCACAGCGGCATGGTGGACGCCTGAATGAAAGCCTGATGGCCGAATGCCGCCGCCCATGACCGGGCAGCGGCATTCGGCAACATCAGCCCAGCGCGGTGTCCAGCACCATCATCAGCACGAAACCGATCATCAGCCCCGCCGTGGCATAAGCCTCGTGCCCCTTGCGGTGCGATTCGGGGATGATCTCGTGGCTGATCACGAACAGCATCGCGCCGGCAGCGAAACCCAGCCCCCACGGCAGCAGCGCTGCCGAGTAGCCGACCACCGCGGCGCCCAGTACGGCGCCGACCGGCTCGACCAGGCCGGACGCGATCCCCAGCCCGACCGCGACCGCGCGCCGATAGCCCGCCGCCAGCAGCGCGACGGCCACCACCAGCCCTTCCGGCACGTCCTGGATCGCGATGCCCATCGCCAGCGCGTTGGCCCGCATGCCTTCGTTGCCGGCGTAACCGACCCCGATCGCCACCCCTTCGGGCAGGTTGTGCAGCGCGATCGCAAACACGAACAGCCAGGTGCGACGCAGCTTCTGCGCCACCGCGCCTTCGCGGCCCTTGATGAAGTGCTCGTGCGGCAGCAGGCGATCCATGGCCAGCAGAACGACGCCACCCAGCAGGACCGCAATGCCGACGACCGCACCCGCCGCCCACGGCCCGCCGCCGAAG
Source organism: Thauera butanivorans (assembly GCF_048398245.1). NCBI lineage: Bacteria > Pseudomonadati > Pseudomonadota > Betaproteobacteria > Rhodocyclales > Zoogloeaceae > Thauera > Thauera butanivorans. The sequence continues at coordinate 1,435,905 of NZ_CP183038.1, read as the reverse complement.
CTGCCGGCATCCTGCGCCGCCTGCAGACCGGGAATGACGAGCGAAAACGCGCTGGCCGCCAGCATGACGCCGGCACCGAAACCGAACAGGCTGTCCTGCACACGTTCGGACAGGCGTTGCGAGAACAGCACCGGCAGCGTACCGAGCGCGGTCGCCAGCGCCGCCACCGAGCCGCCGATCAGCGCGTTCAGCACCATCTGATTGCCCTGGACGAAGCGCCAGCTCTGCACGAGCAGGACGAGCGCGCCCGCCAGGCAAATGACCAGGCCGAGCCATTGCCTCGGCCGCCGGCCGCGCCACCAGGGCGGTGGTGAATCCAGTGTCGGCGTCTCGTCCATGTGATGATCGTCCCGCTTATCCCCGCGCCACGGCATGGCGACGGGCGACCTCGGCCCAATCGATGACCTCGTAGAACGCGGCGATGTATTCGGGGCGCCGGTTCTGGTACTTAAGATAGTAGGCGTGCTCCCAGACATCCAGCCCGAGGATCGCGGTGTTGCCCGAGCCGATCCCCTTCATCGCCGGATTGTCCTGATTGGCGCTGCTCTCGACGGCCAGCCTGCCGGACTTGTCCACCGTCAGCCAGGCCCAACCGCTGCCGAAGCGGCTCACCGCAGCTTTCGTGAAAGCCTCCTTGAAGGCATCGAAGCCGCCGAGATCGGCATCGATGGCACGCGCCAGATCGCCGTCCGGCTTGCCGCCGCCGGTGGGCGACATGATCGTCCAGAACAGGCTGTGGTTCGCATGCCCGCCGCCGTTGTTGCGCACCGGCGCACGCAGGGCTTCAGGCAGCGACTCGAGCTGCGCGATCAGTTCGTCGACCGGAAGTCCGGCATGTTCGGTGCCCTCCAGTGCCGCGTTGAGGTTGTTCACATAGGTCTGATGATGCCTGGTGTGATGGATCTCCATCGTCTGCGCGTCGATGTGCGGCTCCAGGGCGTCGTAGGCGTAGGGCAATGCAGGCAAGGTATGGGGCATGTCGATCTACCGGAAGAATTGGGGAAACTGAAGAGAAACGGCTACAGGACTGGGGACGACAGGATCGGCCGCTCATGTCCGCCTGCCCGGTACGTCGCCCGCCAGACTCAGCACGCGCAACTCCCCGGCACCGATCTTCTGCGCACCAGCGCTGTCCGGCACGCCGGCCTGCTCGACGAACACGCAGGTCTTGTTGGTCCGCTTGCAGTAGTCCTGCACCCGCCAGTAATCGCCGTGGCTCAGGCAGCCGGTCTGGCAGATCACCAGGTCGGCAGCACGCAGGCTCGCTTCCAGCGCCTCGGGATCGGCTGCTTGCAGCACCGCACCGGACGCAGGCGACTCCCCGACGACTGCGACGGTCGGCGCGCCGTCACCTTCTCCGCCACCCCACTGGCCAGGCACTCTGCCCCGCGGCCTTTCCCGCTGCAGGCGCTCGCGCATCAGCATCTGGATGCGCGCGACCAGCGTCTCCACATGGCGCGCCAGCGTGACGCGCTTGGACAGGCCGGGAATCGCTGCCTCCAGCGTGGCACGATCTTCCCGCTCCCAGGCCAGCGCGGTTTCCCGCATGATGACTTCGGCCTGCAGATGCATCACCTTCATCCGCAGGCGCTCCAGCTCGCGCGCCTGCGCGTGCAGCTGTTCGGTGCAGCGCCGTTGCGCACGGCCATAGTCGTGTATCAGCGCACGATGTTCCTGGGCGAGTTGATCGAAGTCATGGCTGGCGTATTCCACGGTCGGCCTCACAAGTCTTGCGCACACGGGGAGTGCGATGATCGGGACGCTTCGTCATGGCGAGTGACAAAGAAGATAAGCCGATACTATAAATGAGAATGATTTTTGTTCAAGTGGCAAACGGTAAAGACTCTTTCCAGCCATCGCCTCATCGCCCGCGGCGCCGCATCTGCCGTGCGGGTTGTGTTATGCGGCAAGTCGTGGCTGAATGGTCCGCTGCCGCAAGGCTGCCGGACTGCTCTCCGCAACTTGCGGCCATACCGTCACGCTGGCACGGAGCCGCCAGCGGACTCCTATAGAAACGAAATCCCGATCAGATGAAAATTGCCACCTGGAACGTCAACTCCCTCAAGGTCCGCCTGCCGCAGGTCCTCGACTGGCTGGCCGCCAACACGCCCGACGCGCTGTGCCTGCAGGAACTGAAACTCGAAGACAAGGCTTTCCCTGTCGCCGAACTCGAGGCCGCCGGCTACCACGCCGTGTTCATCGGCCAGAAGACCTACAACGGCGTCGCCATCCTCAGCCCGCGGCCGATCGACGAAGCAACGGTGGTACGCAACATCCCCGGCTTCGAGGACGAGCAGAAACGCATCATCGCCGCCACCATCGACGGCGTGCGGGTGGTGTGCGGCTATTTCCCCAACGGCCAGGCGGTGGGCTCGGACAAGTTCGAATACAAACTGAAATGGCTCGCTGCGCTGACCGATTGGCTGCGCGAGGAACTGAAGACGCACGAACGCCTGCTGCTGGCGGGCGACTTCAACATCGCCCCCGAGGACCGCGACGCCCACCCGGACTGGAAGGACGAGATCCACGTTTCCGTGCCGGAACGCGAGGCCTTCCGCGCCCTGCTCGACCTGGGGCTGATCGACGCCTTCCGCCTGTTCGAGCAGCCCGAACGTGCTTTCTCGTGGTGGGACTACCGCATGATGGCTTTCCGGCGCAATTTCGGCCTGCGCATCGACCACCTGCTGGTTTCACCCGCGCTGCGCGAAGCCTGCCGCAGCTGCACGGTGGACAAGGCACCCCGCCGCCTCGAACGGCCTTCCGACCACGCCCCGGTCGTGCTCGAACTTGCTTGAGACCATGGACGCCACCGAAACCGATCGCCTCTCGGCCTGCTATCCCATCCTGGACAAGCTGTCCGCGGATGCGCGCCTGCGCGTCCTGCGGAGCGCCCGCTGGATGCGCGTTCCAGCCGGCGCCATGCTGTTCGACGACCGCCAGGCCTGCGAAGGCTTTCCCTTCATCGTCGAAGGCTCGGTGCGCGTCAGCAAGTGCGCGCCGAACGGGCGCGAACTGCCGCTGTACCGCGTCGCACCGGGCGAAACCTGCATCATTTCCTCGTCCTGCCTGCTCGGCCACGAGGACTACAACGCCCGCGGCGTCACCGAAACCGACACCCTGCTGATGCTGCTGCCGAAGACGGTGTTCGACGACATGATGAACGAGCGCCCGTTCCGCGACTTCATCTTCCATCTTTTTGCCGAACGCATCGCCGACCTGATGCAGCTGATCGAGGAAGTGGCTTTCCGCAAGCTCGACCAGCGCCTGGCTGCCTTGCTGCTGGGCAAGGGCCGCACGCTGCACGTCACCCATCAGCAACTGGCCGACGAACTCGGCAGCGTACGCGAGATCGTCAGCCGCCTGCTGAAGAGTTTCGCCGATCAGGGCCTGGTGCGCCTGTCTCGCGAACAGGTGGAAATCCTCGATCCGGCAGGCCTGCGCAAACTGGCGGCAGAAGGCTCGACCAAGGCCTGAGGCAGCCGAGGCCCCGACGGGCTCTTTCTCCTTGACCAGCCCGCTCTGTAACCATGGTTACAGACCGCGAATGGAATGGCATGCTCCAATCGAAGCACTATCCCATCCTTGCAAGGAGAACATCATGAAGAAGAACGTAGGCGGTATCGACAGGATCCTGCGTATCGTGGCCGGCATCGCGCTGATCGCCTGGGCCCTGATGGGCGGACCGGTCTGGGCCTGGATCGGCATCGTGCCGCTGGCCACCGGTGCCATGGGCTGGTGCCCGCTCTATCCGCTGCTCGGCTTCAGTACCTGCCCGCTGAGCAAGAAGTGAGCTGAGGCAGCGCGGCTTGGCGACCCGGAAACCTCCGGTCGCCGCAGCAAGGAAAAACGGCGGGACTTCACCATTGGAATCCTGCCGTTTGCTTTTTGCCGGGATCGACTGGCTCCACCTGCGAGACCACCTGTCCTGAAAAAACAGGACAAGCCTTCCCTCACCCTCGCGCGCTGCAATGATTGGCGATCGCGACGAACTGCGCGACCGACAGCTTCTCGCCGCGCAGACCGGCATCGATGCCCAGCGCGTCGAAATCGGCATCGTTCATGAACTCGCGCAGCGTGTTCTTCAGCGTCTTGCGGCGCTGGCCGAAGGCGGCGGTGACGATCTGCCCGAGCAGTGCCTCGTCCTGCGCGCCGAGCTGTTCCCTGGGCAGGGGCGCCATGCGCACGATGCTGGACATGACCTTGGGCGCCGGGCGGAAGGCGCCGGGCGGCACGTCGAACATTCTGCCCATGCGGAAACGGTACTGCAGCATCACCGACAGGCGGCCGTATTCCTCGGTGCCCGGCTCGGCGACCATGCGCATCACCACTTCCTTCTGCAGCATGAAAGTCATGTCCTTGACCTGGTCGGCGAAGCCGGCGAGGTGGAACAGGATCGGCGTGGAAATGTTGTAGGGCAGGTTGCCGACGACGCGCAGCGGCTGGCCGCCATCGGCGCACAGGCTGCTGAAATCGAACTTCAGCGCGTCGCCTTCATGCACCGTGAGCTGGGCAGGCGTGTAGCGCTCGTGCAGGCGCGCGATCAGGTCGCGGTCGATCTCGACCACGTGCAGGTGGCCGAGACGCTCGATCAGCGGCGCGGTCATCGCCCCCAGGCCGGGACCGATCTCGACCATCGCCTCGCCCGCCTGGGGACGGATGGCGTCGATGATGCGGCGGATGATGTTGGGGTCGGACAGGAAGTTCTGGCCGAAGCGCTTGCGTGCGCGGTGGCCGTCGGTTTCGCGGTCTTGCATCGGGGTCCTCGTCGTGCGCCGGCGGTGCTCAGGCTGCAGCATGGGCTGCGCGGGCCGCGACCATCGTCGCCGCCAGCTCCAGCGCGGCGAACAGGCTGCCGGGGTCGGCCCGGCCGCTGCCGGCAAGGTCGAGCGCGGTGCCGTGGTCGACCGAGGTGCGGATGATCGGCAGGCCGAGCGTGACATTGACGCCGCCGCCGAAGCTCGCATGCTTGAGCACCGGCAGCCCCTGGTCGTGGTACATCGCCAGCACCGCGTCGCCCTGCGCCAGCGTGTGCGGCACGAACAGCGTATCCGCCGGCAACGGGCCGACGAGTTGCATGCCTTCGGCGCGCAGCCGCGCCAGCACCGGCTCGATGACGTCGATTTCCTCGCGTCCCATGTGCCCGCCCTCGCCTGCATGCGGGTTGAGGCCGGCGACGAGGATGCGCGGCGCGGCAAGGCCGAAGTGGCGCACCAGGTCGGCGTGCAGGATGCGCAGCGTTTCCTCCAGCGCCTGTGGGGTGATCGCCGCCGGCACCCGGGCCAGCGGCAGATGGGTGGTGACGAGCGCGACGCGCAGACCGCCGCCGACCAGCATCATCACCACCCGCGGCGTCTTGGTGTGCTCGGCCAGGTATTCGGTATGGCCGCTGAAAGGCAGCGCGTCGGCCGCACCCAGGCTCTCGCAGATGACGCCCTTATGCACCGGCGCGGTGACCATCGCGGCGAACTCGCCGCTGACGCAGCCAGCGATCGCGCGGTCGAGCAGGCCGAGCACGTAGGCGCCATTGGCCGCATCGAGCACACCGGGAACGGCCGTCCGGGCGAGCGGCACATGCAGCACGTCGATGGTCCCTTCCGGCACATCCGACTGCATGCCGGGCTGCCAGGGCCGGAACGCAGCCGCACTGCCGAAGGCGCCCGCACGCTCGCGCAGCAGGTCGAGGTCGCCGAGCACGACCGGCCGGAGCGGCCATTGGCGCTCGGCCAGGCGGGCACACAGTTCCGGTCCGATGCCGGCCGGCTCGCCGCTGGTGATGGCGACGAACGGCCTGGAAGCCCCGGCAGCGCTCACTCGCGGTCCAGGCGCAGATCGACGTAGGTGCTGTCGCGCAACTGGCGCAGCCAGTCCTCGTAGGCCTCGTCGGCCTTGCGTTCGCGCAGCGCGGCGCGGGCGGCATTGCGCTTGCGTTCGTCGGTGACGTCCTGCACGCGGCGCTCGACGACCTGGATCAGATGCCAGCCGAACGGCGACTCCACCGGCATGCTGACTTCGCCCGGCTGCAGCGCGTCCATCGCGCGTTCGAATTCGGGCACGGTGTCGCCCGGGTTGAGCCAGCCGAGATCGCCGCCCTTGGCCGCGGACAGGTCCGCCGAGTTGGCCCTGGCCAGCTCGGCGAAATCGGCGCCATTGACGACGCGTTCGCGGATGCCCATCAGGCGCGCCTCGGCATCGGCGTCGGACAGCACTTCCGAAGTCTTGATCAGGATGTGGCGGGCGCGTGTCTGTTCCATCTGGGCCACGGCGGTGTCGCCGCCGCCGCGGCGATCGACCAGGCGCACGATGTGCAGGCCCGAGGCGCTGCGCAGGATGGGCGAGGTCTCGCCAGGGCGCATATCACGCACCACGTCGGCGAACAGCGCCGGCAGGCGGTCGAGCGGACGCCAGCCCAGGCTGCCGCCCGACAGGCCATCGGGGGCGTCCGACACTTCGGCCGCGACGCGGGCGAAATCCTCGCCCGAGCGCAGACGGGCCATCACGCTTTCGGCACGCCCGCGCAGCGCCTCGATCTGCTCCGGCGAAGCCTGTTCGGGCGCCCGCAGCAGGATGTGCGCGACCTCGAACTCCTCGCCCGAAAAAGCATCCGGATTGCTGGCGAGGAAGTTGTCGATTTCGGCGTCGGTGACGACGACCCTGCTTTCCACTTCACGCTCGCGCAGCCGGGTCAGCAGAATCTCGGTGCGGATCTCGTCGCGGAAACGCGACCACGACACGCCGTCCTGCTCCAGCGTCTCGCGCAGCTGGTCGATGCTCAGCTGGTTGTTCGCGGCGATGCGCTCGATCGCGCGCTCCAGCATGGCGTCATCCACCCGCAGCGAAGTCTCGCGCGCCAGCTGCAGCTGCGCGCGCTCGATGATCAGGCGCTCCAGCAGCTGCTGCTCCAGCACCTCCCGGGGCGGCAGTTCGACGCCCTGGCGCTGGAGCTGGCGCACGACCTGATCGACGCGCGCGCGCAGCTGCAGCGCCGTGATCACTTCGTCATTGACGACGGCGACGATGCGATCGACCGCCACCGCCTGCGGCGCGGCGTGCAGCGGAAAACTCAGGACCAGGCTGGCGATGCCGACGGCGAGCAGCGAACGGGAACGGGACAGGGGACGATTCATGATCATTATCTGATGGGTTGCTCGCGGGGTTTCAATCCATGCCGAACACGCGGTCGGCCGAAGAATCGTTGATCTTGCCATAGCCGGGCACGCTGCGCGTCAGCAGGTTGAGCGGATTGGAGCCGATGCCGGCCAGGTCGTTCAGTTCGAGCTGCACGTAGATGGCTTTCGAAACGTCGTCGCGCTCGAGCGCGAAGCGGTGCACCGCGACGCGCAACACCCAGCAGCCGCCGTTGTATTCGAGGCCGCCGATCGCTTCGGTGATGCGGTTGTCGAGCAGCGAATGGGTGACGCGGCCGACGCCGTACCAGCCGCCGCCCAGCGGCCACTGGCCCGACACGTCGATGTCCTCGAGGCCGACCAGGTTTTCGGCGATGCGCAGTTCGGGCGCGTAGCGATAGCTGAAGTTCAGCACCTTGGCGTAGTCGGGCTGGTAGCGCAGGTTGAAGTTCGCCCGTTCGGTGCGGCTGGTCTCGGTGTTGTACTGCAGGTAGGAGTTCAGCGAGAACTCGCGGGACAGGCGCCCCCCCAGGCCGAGCAGGATTTCGGTGCCGCGGCCGGCGTCGCGCAATTCGTCCCGATTGAACAGGTAGACGTCCTGGTCGGAGAAGTAATAGCGCTGGCCGACCATCGCGCGCAGGCGCTCGACGCCGGTCTCGGCATCGATGAAGCGCGTCGTCAGCGCGGCGGTGAGGTCGTTGGCGTCGCCGATCCGGTCGCTGCCCGAGTAGCGGTTCTCGGAGAACATCTGCGCGAAGCCGACGTCGAAACGGCTGCTGTCGAAATTCGGGATGTCCTGCTGGTCCCGCGACGGCACCCTCAGGTAGTACAGGCGCGGCTCCAGCGTCTGCAGATAGCTGCCGCCGAAGATCGTCGTCTCGCGTTCGAAGAACAGCCCGGAGTCCACCGAGAAGATCGGCACCGAACGCGTGATCGAATTCGGCTTGGTGGCGTTCTGCGGCAGCGGCGAACGGTCGAGGTCGTAGCTGGTGTAGTGCAGGCCCGCCTTCGGCGTCACGAACCATGCCGCGCCGGCCAGGGGCAGCGAAAGCTGCGGATAGGCGACGAAACGCGTGCCTTCGTCCTTGTTCTTGTCGGCATCGGGGTGCTCGAACCTGACGAATTCGGTGGTGAGGGCCCCGGTCAGCCCGCCCGGCAGATCGGGACGCCGGCCCTCCACCAGGACCTGCGGCAGACGGCGATAGGGCGAGACGTTCCTCGATTCCTCGTCCGGGTTCAGGGTCTGGTAGCTCTGCGCGCGAACGAACGCGCTCCACCAGTTCGAGCCCCGGTAGGTGAGTTGCCCCTGCCGCAGCAGGTTGATCCGCGAGGCGACGCCGATACGGGACGACAGATCCTCGAAGTAGCGATCGTCCGACACCGAGTTGAAATCGAGCGAGCCGTACAGGCTCGACGTGATCCGCTGCTGGTGCTGGATGGACGCCAGGGTGCGATCCTCGCCCGTCAGCCGGTCCTTCGGCATCCATTCGACGCGCGACTCGCCCCGGTAGCTTTCGCCCAGATAGCGGAGTTCGCCGCCGAACTGGACGCCGCGCCGGCTCATGAAGCGCGGCGTGATCGTGGCATCGTAGTTGGGCGCGATGTTCCAGTAATACGGCAGCGCGAGATCCACGCCGGTCTTGTTCGACGAACCGAACGTCGGCGGCAGCAGGCCGGACTGGCGGCGGGCGGTGAGCGGAAACTCCGCCCACGGCATCCAGAAGATGGGCACGTCCTTGAACACGATCGACGCGTCGCGCGCGGTGCCGACCTCGCGGTCGTAGTCCAGGTCGAGCTCGCGCGCACGGATGTACCAGTCGGGATCTCGGGCCTCGCAGGTCGACCAGGTCGCGTTCTGCAGGTGGTACTGGTTCTCGCCTTCGAGCCGCAGCAGGTCGGCCTCGCCGCTGCCCGACACGGTGCGCGGCGCCTCGCCGGTGAAGCTGGGCTGGCGCTGGCGCGAAATCTGGTAGACCGGCGACTCGAAGCTGCCGGTGCTGTCGCCGATCACCATCGTCGCCTTCGGGCCGGCGATGGTGTCATCGCCCTGGCGCAACTCGACGTTGCCTTCGGCCACGGCCTCGTCGATCGGCTCGCGATAGGTGACGCGGTCGGCGGTCAGGATCATGTCGTCGCGCTGCAGCTCGGCATCGCCATCGGCGACCAGCTCGATGCTGCGCGCACCGAGAATCCTCAGCGCCTTCACCGAAGTGCTGCCCGCCGGCAGCGCCGCGGCCCCTTCGCTTGCCTCTTCGGCCGCGGCCCGGCGCTGCGCCGCCGGTGAGGGCTCTGCGGTGCCGGCAGGGGCCGGCTGCAGCGTGGAGGAAACACGCCCTCCGCCCGCCTGTGCGGCGGAACCAGGCTGGACGGCCGGCGGCGCAACGGGCCGGGAAGCTGCGGCGGCAGGGGCATCGACCGGCTTCTTCGGCGCCGCACCGGTGGCGGCACCGGCAGCGGGTTCCGGGGTTCGCACCAGGTCGGGCGACACCACCAGCGGCGGCAGGCCGGCCGCGAGCGCCGTGCCGGACAGCCAGCACAGCAGGAAGGGGATCAGACGCATGCGCGTATTCAGGGGCATGAAGGCAAACGCTTTCCATCGTTCGCAGGGCGATCCCCTGTCGCACGACCGTGTTGATAAACTTGCGAATTGTACACGAACACCCGTGGAGAACTTCCTCTTGCAACGCCTCGAACAACTGCGCGCCTGGCTCGCCGCCACCCTGCCCGGCCGGTCCTTCGATCTCGCACCGGCCTCGGCCGACGCCAGCTTCCGCCGCTACTTCCGCGCCACCTTCGCCGACGGCAGCCCTTCCCGCATCGTCATGGACGCCCCGCCCGGCAAGGAGGACATCCGCCCCTGGCTGCAGGTGGCCGAACTGTTCCGCGCCGCAGGTGCGCACGTGCCCGAGGTGCTGGCGCAGGATCTCGAGCACGGCTTCCTGCTGTTGTCCGACCTCGGCTCGACGACTTACCTGGCTGCGCTGAAGGCAGGCAGCGGCGCCGACCCGCATCGCGCCGCCCATCTGTACGCCGACGCGCTCGGCTCGCTCGCCGCCATCCAGCACGCCAGCCGCCCCGGTGTGCTGCCGGAGTACGACCGCGCCCTGTTGCTGCGCGAGATGATGCTGTTTCCCGAGTGGTACGTCACCCGCCACAAGGGCGTCGCGCTGAGCGAGGCCGAAACGGCGCTGCTGAACACCGCCTTCGAGCGCATCCTGGCGGTCAACCTGGCCGAGCCCAAGGTCTTCGTGCACCGCGACTACCACTCGCGCAACCTGATGCTGCTCGAAGCCGGCGACGGCCTCGGCGCCAACCCCGGCATCATCGACTTTCAGGACGCGGTCTACGGCCCGATCAGCTACGACCTGGTGTCGCTGTTCAAGGACGCCTACATCCGCTGGGACGAAGAATTCATCCTCGACCTGCTGATCCGCTACTGGGAAACGGCAAGGAAGCTCGGCCTGCCGGTGCGCGAGGAGTTCGCCGATTTCCACCGCGACTTCGAATGGATGGGCGTGCAGCGCCACCTGAAGGTGCTGGGCATCTTCGCCCGCCTCTGCCACCGCGACGGCAAGGACGGCTACCTGGCCGACATGCCGCTGGTGATGGACCATCTGCGCCGCGCCTGCAAGCGCTGGCGCGAGCTCGGCCCGCTGCTGAAGCTGCTCGACCGCCTCGAACCCGAGGAAACGCAGGTCGGCTACACCTTCTGAAGTGAAAGCGATGATCTTCGCCGCCGGCCGCGGCGAACGCATGCGGCCGCTGACCGACCACTGCCCCAAGCCCTTGCTCGAAGCCGGCGGCAAACCGCTGATCGTGTGGCAGATCGAAGCACTCGCGCGCGCTGGCATCGGCGACATCGTCATCAACCATGCCTGGCTCGGCGACCGGATCGAAGCCGCACTGGGCGACGGCAGCCGCTACGGCGTGCGCCTGCGCTACTCGGCGGAAACGACCGCGCTGGAAACCGCCGGCGGCATCGCCCAGGCGCTGCCGCTGCTCGTCGCCGACCCTGCAAACGAAGCCGGCGACATCTTTCTCGCCGTCTCCGGCGACATCCACACCGACTACGACTACCGCCGCCTGCTGCCGCGCGCCGCCGCGATGGCCGGCAGCGCCGAACCGTGCATGCACCTCGTCATGGTGCCCAACCCGGCCTTCCACCCGGCCGGCGACTTCGCCCTCGGCGACGACGGCCGGCTGTCGCTGGACGGCGGCGAACGCCTCACCTTCGGCAACATCGGCCTCTACGACACCCGCCTGTTCAGCGCCATCGCCCGCGGCGAAAAAGTGGCGATGACCCCCTACTACCGCGGCGCCATCACCGCCGGCCACGCCACCGGCGAACGCCACGACGGCCACTGGGAAAACGTCGGCACCCCCGCCCAGCTCGCGGCGCTCGATCGCAGCCTGCGGGCCAGGCCAGCCTGAATAAAGCATGGCCAGCCCACAGCATCAGCATCTGCGTTTCTGCCGTCGCTGCTACGACCATCTGGCCGGACAGGTCGGCGTGGAGGTGACACGCGCCTTGCAGGATCGCGACTACATCCGGCCATCGGACGACAAGCAGTTCGTCGTGACCGCTGCCGGAACCGAATGGTTCGACAGCATCGGCATGGATGTCCGCTCCATCAAGCCAACCCGGCACGGTCTCGCGCGGCAATGCCTCGACTGGACGGAGCGCGTCCCCCATCTCGCCGGGCCGCCGTGCTCCGAAGATCAGTGCCAGGAAATCATTTTCCGATGTGATGGACGACCTCAACTTCGGAGGGTTCATCAATGTCTGGGGGCGTCATGGCCGCTTCGTCTTCTCGGGCGACATCATGTATGTCAACACGACGGACGGCCATGGCAACGGTCCGCTACCGGCGTTGCAGATACCGGGCTTCGGCACCACGATACCGCCAGGCGCGAGCGTCGGCGCGAAGGTCGACACGAAACAGTTCACGGCGACCCTGCAGGGCGGCTACCGCGTGCTCGACACACCGCAGTTCACGCTCGACGCCCTGGCGGGCATGCGCTTCTGGCATATCTCGAACGATGTGACGGTCACGGCGAACCACCCCGCTATCGGAATCCAGAAAGCCAGCCATGGCGAAGACTTTGGCTGGGTGGACCCCGTGGTCGGCATGCGCACATTCCTTCCCGTCACCGACAGGCTGTCGGTGCAGGCGCAAGCCGACATTGGCGGCTTCGGCGCAGGTTCCGATCTCACATGGTCGGCGCTGGCGACGGTCAATTACGTCCTCGGCGATCGCCTTTCCGCCTCCGTGGGCTACAAGGTGCTCGACGTCGATTACGATCACAAGGATCACATCTATGACACACGCCTCAGCGGCCCGGTTTTCGGCATGACCTATCGGTTCTGACCGACGAAGGTTTCGTAGTCTTCTTATGGATGATGTTCGATATGTCCCGCTTCACACGCATACTCGCCGCGTTGACCGCTGTTGCAGCGCTGCTCGCAGCCGAGGCCCAGGCCTGCACGCGGATCGTCTATCACGGGCCTGCCGGGCGGACTCTCACAGGCCGCAACATGGATTTCAAGGACCCGATGGTCAGCAATTTCTGGGTCTTTCCCCGCGGCGTGAAGCGCAACGGGGCCGCCGGTCCGCGCTCGCTGGAATGGACATCGAAGTATGGCAGCCTGGCCGTCTCCGGCTATGACATCTCGACGGTCGACGGCCTGAACGAAGCCGGCCTCAACGCCAGCCTGCTATGGCTCAACGCCACAGGCTTCCCCGAAGACGACAAGACCACGCCTCGCATGTCGCTGGCAATCTGGGCGCAGTTCTATCTCGACCAGTTTGCAACGGTCTCGGAAGCGGTCGAATACACGCGCAACCACCCCGTACAGGTCGTGAGCGGCGAAGTGCCCGGCCGCCCCGGCAGCCTCGCGCCGCTGCACCTGACCCTATCCGATGCGACCGGCGACAGCGCCGTTCTCGAGTGGATCGATGGCAAGCTCAACATCCATCATGACCGCTCGTATCAGGTGGTGACGAACGACCCACCCTATGACATCCAGCTTGCCAACCAGAGATACTGGAGCGCGGTCGACGCCCTCAACTTCCTTCCTGGCAGCGGCCGCTCCGAGGATCGCTTCGTGCGCGCCGGCTTCTACGTCAACGCGGTGACCCAGAGCGACGACCCCCGCATTGCCGCCGCTGCGGTATTCAGCGTGATCCGCAACGCTTCGGCCCCCTATGGCGTGAGCCTTCCCGATGCGCCGAACCTGTCCACAACCCGCTGGCGCGTGGTGGCGGATCAGAAGGCCATGCTTTTCTATGGGGAGTCGGCGACATCGCCCAATATTTTCTGGGTGGATATGAAAAAGCTCGACTTCTCCGAAAGCGCGCAGATCCGCAAACTGGATCTCGGGGTGGACATGAGCCGCGTGCTTGTCGGGGAAGCGTCGGACCAGTTCGTCCCTGCGGAACCATTCGATTTCATGGTCGCCGAGTGAATCGCCATTTCAGCATGAACGGGTATCTGGAGCATCGCTCCAATCCCTACCCATTTTGGTCGTCATATTCGCTTGCATCCCGTTGTAAGCAGTTGGCCGGTCGGGAATCGAGACGGACTGACAGCCCCTCGGCGTCAGGTCAGAATGAGCGGGTGCCAGCCTGGAGCGTTCGAGGCGCCTGAAATCATCCATGCTCGCCTTGAACGCGAGCGTGGCCAGTGCCCCTTACACCTGAGATCGTGTGGAAGAGCCTGCAGACCGGATCGGCGCGTGATGCGCATTCCAGCGCATCATCCGACTTGCGCGCTTGGACGCGCATCTCGCCCCGCGCCGCGAGCAGTGGTTCGACGACCGGAAGCATCATCGACTCTCGTTCGCAAAGCTCCCGGACTCGCTCGCCGGACTTGCGACAGTGCGATAATCACACAATGAACGCACCGACCCCACCCGCCTCGCCCCGTCCCGATTTCGCCCAGGTGCCCGACCTCGCGCCCTTCCGCGCGCGCCGCGAACGCCTGCTCGCGCGCATGCAGGCGGCGGGCGGCGGCGTCGCTGTCCTGCCGACCGCGCCCGAGCGCATCCGCAACCGCGACGCCCACTACCTCTACCGCCACGACAGCTATTTCTACTACCTCACCGCCTTCCGCGAGCCCGAGGCCGTCGTCGTGCTGGTGGCGGGGGAGCAGCCGCAGCAGATACTCTTCTGCCGCGAGAAGAATGAGGAGCGCGAGATCTGGGACGGCTACCGCTACGGCCCGGACGCAGCATGCGAAGTCTTCGGTTTCGACGAAGCCTGGACCATCGGCGACCTGGAAAAGCGCCTGCCCGACTACCTGGCCGACCAGCCCCTTGTCTGGGCCAGCCTGGGCTACGACAGCGCCTGGGACGCCACCGTGCTGGACGCGCTGAACAGCGTGCGCGGCAAGGCGCGCAGCGGCATCGTGCCGCCGCATTCGATCCGCGACCTGCGCGCCGAGCTCGACGAGATGCGCCTGGTCAAGGACGCCGCCGAACTCGCCACCATGCGCCACGCCGCGCAGATTTCCGCCGCCGCCCACTGCCGCGCGATGCGCGCCACCCGCCCGGGCCGCTTCGAATACGAGATCGAGGCCGAACTGCTGCACGCCTTCCGCAGCGCGGGCAGCCAAGCGCCCGCCTACACGTCGATCGTCGCCGGCGGCGCCAATGCCTGCGTACTGCACTACATCGACAACGACCACCTGCTGCGCGACGGCGATCTGCTGCTGATCGACGCCGGCTGCGAGCTCGACGGCTACGCTTCGGACATCACCCGCACTTTCCCGGTCAACGGCCGCTTCAGCACCGCACAGCGCGAGGTGTACGAAACCGTGCTGGCCGCGCAGCATGCCGCGCGCGAGGCGACCCGCCCCGGCGCGCACTGGAACGCGCCGCACGAAGCCGCGGTGAAAGTGCTCGCCCAGGGCATGATCGACCTCGGCCTGCTCCAGGGCAGCCTCGACGGCGTGATCGAAAGCAATGCCTACAGCCGCTTCTACATGCACCGCACCGGCCACTGGCTGGGCATGGACGTGCATGACGCGGGCGAATACAAGCTCGGCGGCGAATGGCGCCCGCTGGCCGAAGGCATGGTGCTGACGATCGAGCCGGGCTGCTACATCCGCCCGGCGGACGACGTGCCCGAGCATTTGTGGAACATCGGCATCCGCATCGAGGACGACGCGGTAGTGACCGCCGACGGCTGCGAACTGATCACCGCAGACGCCCCCAAGACCGTCGCCGACATCGAAGCCCTGATGCGGGAGGCCCGCGATGGCTGACGTCGCCGCCCAGCACACCCACGACCTGCTGATCGTCGGCGCCGGCCCCGTCGGCCTGGCGCTCGCGCTGGCGCTGAAGGATGCCGGCCTCGACATCGTGCTAGCCGACGCCCGGCCGCGCGCAGCGGTCTGCGACGACCCGCGCGACCTCGCGCTGGCGCATGGCAGCCGCCTGACGCTGCAGACCCTGGGCGTGTGGGATGCGCTGTCGGCCACGCCGATCGAGCACATCCACATCTCGCAGCAAGGCGGGCTCGGCCGCACGCTGATCGATGCAGCGGAACATGATCTGCCCGCGCTGGGCTACGTGGCATCGGCGGGCGCGCTGGCCGCCGCGCTGCGCGCCGCCGTCGACGCCGCCGGCATTCCGGTGCTGGACGAAACCGAAGTCGCCAATCTGGCCCCCGGCAGCGACGACGTGATCGCCAGTCTGGCCGCGCCCGGCCGGCCGCCGGCCACCTTGCGCGCCCGCCTGGCCGCCTGCGCCGAAGGCGGGCTGCGCGCCGGCGACCCGAACGTGGTCGAGCACGACTACCGCCAGCATGCGCTGATCGCCCAGGTCGCCGTCGCCGGCGGCCATCGCGGCACGGCCTTCGAGCGCTTCACCCGCGAAGGCCCGCTGGCGCTGCTGCCCAAGGGCGAGGGCTACGCGCTCGTCCACGTCGTCCGCCCCGACAGCGCCGATGCCCTGCTGGCGCTGGACGACGAGGCCTATCTCGCCCACCTGCAGGCCCATGTCGGCAGCCGCGTGCAGTTGAGCGGCGTCGGCAGGCGCCTGCGCTATCCGCTGCTGCTGCGCTACCGAGAATCGGCGGTCGGCACGCGCACGGTGTGGCTGGGCAATGCCGCCCAGACCCTGCATCCGGTCGCAGGACAGGGTTTCAACCTCGCACTGCGCGACGTCTGGGCGCTGGCCGACACGCTGCTGCGCCACTGCGACGAAAGCGCGCGTGCCGCTTCAACGGCTTCGTCCACCTCGCCCTCTGCGTCCACCTCGCCGTGCGACCTCGGCGCCCCCGCGGTGCTGGCCGCCTATGCGCGCAGCCGCGGACTCGACCGCCTCGGTACGATCCGCTTCACCGACACCCTGGTGCGCGTGTTCAGCAACGACTTCGCCCCGCTGCGCCATGCGCGCGGCGCGGCACTGCTGGCGCTCGACGTGTTCCCGCCGCTGCGCAACTTCGTCGCCCGCCGCATGATGTTCGGCGCCCGCGCCTGGCCCTGATTCCGACCCCGGATCAGCCCCGAACCCGGGCCGGCACGACCGCCGCGCGCGCCATCAGGCCGATAGCGCGCGCAGGTCCGCGAGCAGCGCGTCGACGCTGTCCGGCAGCGTGTCCCAGCCGCACATGAAGCGCGCACCGCCGGCGCCGATGAAGGTATAGAAGCGCCAGCCGCGTTCGCGCAGGCCGGTGAGCACGTGTTCCGGCAGTTCGCAGAACACGCCGTTGGCCTCGACCGGGAACAGCAGCTTCGCCCCCGGCACCTGCTGCACGCCGGCGGCCAGGCGCTGTGCCATCGCATTGGCGTGGCGGGCATGCTTCAGCCAGACCTCGCCTTCCAGGATGCCGAGCCAGGGCGCGGACAGGAAGCGCATCTTCGACGCGAGCTGGCCGGCCTGCTTGCAGCGGTAGGCGAAATCCTCGGACAGGGTGCGGTCGAAGAACACCACCGCCTCGCCCACCGGCAAGCCCATCTTGGTGCCCCCGAAGCACAGCACGTCCACGCCGGCACGCCAGGTGATGTCCGCTGGCGCCACGCCGAGCGCGGCCACTGCGTTGGCGAAGCGCGCGCCGTCCATGTGCACCCGCAAGCCATGTTCGCGCGCGCAGGCGGAAATCGCCGCCACCTCGTACGGCTGGTATACGGTGCCGACCTCGGTGCTCTGCGTCAGCGTCACCACGCGCGGCTTCGGATAATGGACGTCGCTGCGGCGCGAGATCAATTCCAGCACCGCGGCGGGCGTCAGCTTGCCGTTGCCGCCGCGTGCCGGCAGCAGCTTGGAGCCGTTGGAGAAGAACTCCGGCCCGCCGCATTCGTCGGTCTCGACGTGGGCCAGTTCGTGGCACACCACGCTGTGGTAGCTCTGGCACAGCGCGGCGAGCGCGAGCGAGTTGGCCGCAGTGCCGTTGAAGACGAAATAGACGTCGCAGTCGGTGTCGAACAGCGCACGCAGGCGATCCGACACCCTGCGCGTCCAGTCGTCCTCGCCGTAGGCGGGGGCATGGCCGGCGTTGGCCGCCGCGAAGGCCGCTGCGGCCTCCGGGCAGATGCCGGCGTAGTTGTCGCTGGCGAAATGCTGCATGGCCCGCATGGGTCAGGCGCGTTCCAGGTTGAGCGGTTCGCCGCTTGCGGCAGCGCAGCCGGCAGCGGTGAGCAGCACGTCGGTGGAGGAATTCAGGGCGGTTTCGGCCGAATCCTGCACCACGCTGATGACGAAACCGATCGCCACCACCTGCATCGCCACGTCGGTCGAGATACCGAACAGCGCCGTTGCCATCGGAATCAGCAGCAGCGAGCCGCCGGCCACTCCCGACACGCCGGCCGCGGCGAACGAAGACACGATGCACAACAGCAGCGCGGTCGGCATGTCCACCGGAATGCCCAGCGTGTGCGTGGCGGCGAGCGTCATCACCGAGATCGTGATCGCCGCGCCGGCCATGTTGATCGTGGCGCCGAGCGGGATGGCGATGGAATAGGTGTCTTCGTGCAGGCCGAGGCGCTTGCACAGTTCCATGTTGATCGGGATGTTGGCCGCCGAGCTGCGGGTGAAGAAGGCCGTCACCGCGCTTTCGCGCAGGCAGGTAAATACCAGCGGATAGGGGTTGCGGCGGAGCTTCCAGAACACGATCAGCGGATTCACGACCAGTGCGACGAACAGCATGCAGCCGACGATGACCATCAGCAGACGGCCGTAGCCGAGCAGCGCATCGAGGCCGGAATCGCCCAGCGTGGCCGCCACCAGGCCGAAAATGCCGAGCGGCGCAAAGCGGATGACGACGTGCACGATGCTGGAGACGGCGTCGGACAGATCGTTCAGCATCGTTCGTGTGGCCGGGCTGGCATGGCGCAGCACCACACCGAGCGCGATCGCCCACGCCAGGATGCCGATGAAGTTGGCCTCCATCAGCGCCTTGACCGGGTTGGTGATGGCGCTCAGCAGCAGGTTCTTGATCACGGCGATGATGCCGCCCGGCGGGGCACCGGTGACCGGAGGCGCATTGAGCACCAGGGTGGTGGGAAAGGCGAAGCTGGCGATCACGGCCACCAGCGCCGCGGCCAGCGTGCCGATCAGATAAAGCACCAGGATGGGGCGGATATGCGTGGGCTGGCCATGTTCATGGCTGGCGATGGCGGCCATCACCAGTACGAAAACCAGCACCGGCGCAACGGACTTGAGGCCGGCGATGAACAGGTCGCCCAGCAATGCGACCGCTTTGGTCGCCTCGGGCGCGACCAGGGCCAGGACGATGCCCAGCACCAGGCCGATCGCGATCTGGGAAATCAGGCTCAGGCGCCTCAGGCGCTGGAACAGGGTGAGTTCTGCAGTAGTCATCGGATGTCTCCTCGTTGATGACGGATGGGGTCGGAGGGTGCCCGGGTAGGCATGGGAAATCGTCGCAGCAGGAACGCGCTGCGCGCAGGGGGAAGCGGTTCGTTGCGCATTCCAGCCAGCATCAGCACTCGGGGAAGCTGACGGCAAGCCCCCCGCGCGAGGTTTCCTTGTACTTGTCCAGCATGTCGCGGCCGGTATCCCGCATCGTGCGGATCGCCTGATCGAGCGAGATCGTATGCGCACCGTCGCCACGCAAGGCGAGCTGGGCGGCGTTGATCGCCTTGATCGAGGCCATTGCGTTGCGCTCGATGCAGGGCACCTGCACGAGGCCGCCGACCGGATCGCAGGTCAGGCCGAGGTTGTGCTCCAGGCCGATCTCCGCTGCATTCTCGACCTGCTCCGGCGTGCCGCCGAGCACTTCGGTCAAGCCCGCCGCCGCCATCGCACAGGCCGAGCCGACTTCGCCCTGACAGCCGACTTCGGCACCGGAGATGGAGGCATTCTTCTTGCACAGCACGCCGACCGCGGCGGCCGCAAGTAGGAAACGATCGACGTCCCGGTCGCTGCTGCCGGGCATGAATTCCATGTAGTAGTGCAGCACGGCCGGAATGATGCCGGCGGCGCCGTTGGTCGGCGCGGTGACGACACGCCCGCCGCCGGCGTTCTCCTCATTGACCGCCAGCGCATACAGGTTCACCCAGTCGAGTGCCGCCATGGTATCGCTGATCAGGTTGCGGCCAGCAGCACGCTCGCTGAGCTTGCGGTGCAGGGCCGGCGCGCGGCGACGCACGTTCAGGCCGCCCGGCAGCACGCCTTCCTGGATGATGCCGCGCGCGACGCAGCCGCGCATCACTGCCCAGATACGCTGCAGCGCGGCACGCGTCCCCGCCTCGCTGCGCCACGCAGTCTCGTTGGCGAGCATCAGTTCGCTGATGCTCAGGCCGTGCCGGCGGCACTGTGCCAGCAGCGCCGCCCCGGAGTCGAAAGGATGGGGCAGCGCGAGTTCGGCCTCGGCCGACAGTCCGGATTGCACCTGCGCCTCATCGACGACGAAGCCGCCGCCGATCGAATAATAGGTGTTCTCGTACACCACGCCCGCCTCGCCATGGGCGATGAGGCGCATCGCATTCGGATGGTAGGGCAGGCTGACCGGCAGCAGGCGCATGTCGCGATTCCACACGAACGGTACGCTGTGCGTACCGGCGAGCGGGAGCGCCTCATCGAGGCGAACGAGATCGACCGCCTCGATGACGAAATCGGGATCGACCTCGTCCGGCCGGGCGCCCATCAGCCCGGCGATGGCCGCGCGGTCGGTGCCATGGCCGATGCCGGTCGCCGACAAGGAACCGTAGAGCTTCACTTCGATGCGCTGCACGCTGCCGAGCAGCCCTTGCCCTGCCAGCGCAGCGGCGAAATCATGGGCGGCGCGCATCGGCCCGACGGTGTGCGAGCTGGACGGCCCGATGCCGATCTTGAACAAATCGAGGACGCTGATGGACATGGATGGCTCCGGGTTGGGGTGGTTTGCCAGGGCTTGGTTTTTTGGTAGCGCTTTAACCAATCTAAGCAATAAAATACTTATCTCTACATGAGTGCATTTTCTATGCCCTGAACAAACGATTCAATCGATTGTTTTTGATTCAAAATTTAGAAAATCTAAACCGTGACACCCGCCGCCCCCGCCCAACTCCACACCCGGCTACGGGTGTTCCTCGCCACCGCGCGCCATCTTTCCTTCACCCGCGCGGGTGAAGAACTGCACATCACGACTGGCGCCGTCAGCCAGCAGATCAAGCTGCTGGAGGACTGGCTGGGGCAGCGGCTGTTCCGCCGCCTGCCCCGCCGCATCGAGCTGACCGACGCCGGCAACCGCCTGCTTGCCGCCGTCGCCCCGGCCTATTCGGCGGTGGATCTCGCCATCGGCCGTCTGCGCAGCGGCGCCTTGAGCGGCGTGGTCCGCCTGCGCGCGCTGCCGTCCTTCCTCACCACCTGGCTGGTGCCCCGCCTGCCCGGGCTGCTGCAGCGCTTTCCACAGATCGAGCTGCAGGCCGAGGCCGAGGACAGCACGCATTCGCTTCGCGACGGCGACTTCGATCTCGCCATCGACCTCAACGACGGCACCTACCCCGGCTTCCAGAGCACGGTGTTGCTGGAGGAGGAAATCTTTCCGGTGTGTTCGCCGCTGCTGCTGCAGGGCCGCCCGCCGCTCGCCTCGCCCGAGGATCTGCGCCACTACCCGCTGCTGCACGACATGACGGCCTGGCGCGGCAGCTCGCCCTATGCGGAATGGGAACATTACCTGAAGGCGACCGGCGCGCCGCAGGTCGAGGTGCGCCGCGGCTACATGTTCAACCGCAACCACATCACCCTGCAGTGCGCGATTGCCGGCATGGGCGTGGCGATCGCGCGGCGCACGCTGATCACCGACGAACTCGACAGCGGCCGCCTGGTGGCGCCCTTCCACCAATCCGTGCCCACCGGCAAGCGCTACTGCCTGGTCTACTCGAGCGGCGCGCTGGCCGATCCGCGCATCGCCACCGTGCACAACTGGGTCGTGCACGAAGCACGCGGATCGGCCGACCCCCTTCCGTGCAGCACCTGACGCCCCCTCCCTCTGCCGGACCTCGCGCCCATGCGCGCATATTACGAACGACACCAACGCGCCAGAGCCTTGAGCGATAGGGTAAAATGCGCCGTTTTCCCCCGCTCGACCCCAGCATGCAGTTCGCCGGCTTCACTCTGCGTAACAATCTTTTCGTCGCTCCGATGGCCGGAGTGACGGATCGCCCTTTCCGCCAGTTGTGCAAGAAGCTCGGCGCAGGCGTCGCCGTGTCCGAGATGGTCACCTCCAACTCCCTGCTCTATGGCAGCGAGAAGACCCAGCGCCGCGCCAACCACGACGGCGAAGTCGATCCGATCTCGGTGCAGATCGCCGGCGCCGACCCGGCGATGATGGCAGAAGCCGCACGCCACAACGCCGACCGCGGCGCGCAGATCATCGACATCAACATGGGCTGCCCGGCCAAGAAGGTGTGCAACGTGATGGCAGGCTCGGCGCTGATGCAGGACGAGCCGCTGGTCGCACGCATCCTCGAAGCCGTGGTCGCGGCCGTGCCGCACACACCGGTGACGCTGAAGTTCCGCACCGGCTGGAACCGGCAGAACAAGAATGCGCCGGTCATCGCCCGTATCGCCGAGGAGTCCGGCATCCGCGCCATCGCCATCCACGGCCGCACGCGCGCCGACCAGTACATGGGCGAAGCCGAATACGACACCATCGCCCAGGTCAAGACATTGGTGAAGATTCCGGTGATCGCCAACGGCGACATCACCACACCCGAGAAGGCGAAGTTCGTGCTCGACTACACCGGCGCCGACGGTGTCATGATCGGCCGCGCCGCGCAAGGCCGGCCGTGGATCTTCCGCGAGATCGAGCACTATCTGAACACCGGCGAACTGTTGCCGCCGCCGCTCGTCAGCGAAATCCACCGCGTTTGCCGCGAACACCTGGCCGACCTGTACGGTTTCTACGGCGAGGACCGCGGCGTCAAGATCGCCCGCAAGCACATATCCTGGTACACCAAGGGCCTGGTCGGCTCCGCCGCCTTCCGCCGCGCGATGAACCAGATTCCCGACATTCCCGCGCAGCTCGCCGCGGTCGACGCGTTCTTCGGCCAGCTCGCCGAAACCGACGCCCGCCTGAGCTACGAGGCCGAACTTCCGCAGGAACTCGCAGCATGACCAGCCGCAGCAACGAGATCGCGGACGCCGTCGTCCGCACGCTGGATCAATACTTCCGCGACCTCGACGGCGAGAAACCGGCCGCCATCCACGACATGGTGATCCGCAACGTCGAGCGCCCGATGCTGCAGTTCGTGCTGCAACAGGCCGGCGGCAACCAGACCGTCGCCGCCGAGATGCTCGGCATCAACCGCAACACGCTGCGCCGCAAGCTGACCGACTACGAACTGCTGTGAGAAGCACGGCCGCCATGCATCACGACGGCCGCCCGCCTCCCCCGCTCAGCCGCCCCCCTTCCCACGTTTCCCCTCTTCGCTTCCGATCCCACGATGAACGTCACCCAAGCCCTGATCAGTGTCTCCGACAAACACGGCGTGCTCGACTTTGCGCGCGAACTCGCCGGCCTCGGCATCAAGCTGCTGTCGACCGGCGGCACCGCCAGCCTGCTGCGCGAAGCCGGCCTCGACGTCACCGACGTATCCGAGCACACCGGCTTCCCGGAAATGCTCGACGGCCGCGTCAAGACCCTGCACCCGAAAGTGCACGGCGGCATCCTCGCCCGCCGCGACCTGGCCGAGCACATGGACACCATCGCCGCGCACGACATCGGCCGCATCGACCTGGTGGTGGTGAACCTCTACCCCTTCCAGCAGACCGTCGCCAAGCCCGACTGCACGCTGGAAGACGCGATCGAGAACATCGACATCGGCGGCCCGACCATGGTCCGCGCCGCGGCCAAGAACCACGGCAACGAGGAAGGCGGCGTCGGCATCGTCACCGATCCCGAGGACTACGAGGGCATCGTCGCCGAGTTGAAGTCGAACGGCGGCAAGCTCAGCCACAAGACCCGCTTCGCGCTGGCGGTGAAGGCCTTCACCCACACCGCGCGCTACGATTCGGCGATCTCCAACTACCTCACCGCGCTGGTCACCAACGAGGCCGGCGACGTCTCGCTGCAGACCTATCCCGAGCGCCTGCAACTGGCCTTCGACAAGGTGCAGGACCTGCGCTACGGCGAGAACCCGCACCAGAGCGCGGCCTTCTACCGCCAGCCGGGCGCGGCCGAAGGCGGCATCGCCGGCTACACCCAGCTGCAGGGCAAGGAGCTGTCGTACAACAACATCGCCGACGCCGATGCCGCCTGGGAATGCGTCAAGGCCTTCGATCGCGACGGCGCGGCCTCGGCCTGCGTCATCGTCAAGCACGCCAACCCCTGTGGCGTGGCACTGGGCGCGAACCCTCTGGAAGCCTACAAGAAGGCCTTCTCCACCGACCCCACTTCGGCCTTCGGCGGCATCATCGCCTTCAACGGCGAAGTCGACCGCGCCGCCGCCGAAGCGGTGTCGGCACAGTTCCTCGAAGTGCTGATCGCCCCGTCCTATACCGCCGAGGCGCTGGAACTGCTGCGCGCCAAGCAGAACGTGCGCGTGCTGAGCTGCCCGCTCGGCCAGCCCGCCGGCGCCTTCGACTACAAGCGCGTCGGCGGCGGCCTGCTGGTGCAGAGCGCCGACGAGGCCCGCATCCAGCTCGCCGACCTGAAGATCGTCACCAGGCGCGCACCGACCGAAACCGAACTGCGCGACATGTTGTTCGCCTGGCGCGTGGCCAAGTACGTCAAGTCCAACGCCATCGTCTATTGCAAGGATGGCATGACCATCGGCGTCGGCGCCGGCCAGATGAGCCGCGTCGATTCCGCCCGCATCGCCAAAATCAAGGCCGAGAACGCCGGCCTGGTCATTTCGGGCTGCGTGGTCGCTTCGGATGCCTTCTTCCCCTTCCGCGACGGCCTCGACGTGCTCGCCCAGGCCGGCGCCACCGCGGTGATCCAGCCGGGCGGCTCGATGCGCGATGCCGAAGTGATCGCCGCGGCCGACGAGCAGAACATCGCGATGGTGTTCACCGGTTTCCGCCACTTCCGTCACTGATACATAGCCGGTTTGCATTCGAAGCGAGAACAAGACGCGAAGCCGCAGACAGTGCCGTAGCGCGGCAAGACCGGGCTGCGCCGTCATCGCTTCGGCGGCAGGCCGGTACGCACCAACCCAGCAGAAACTCGGAGCAATCCATGAAAGTCCTCGTCATCGGTTCCGGCGGCCGCGAACACGCGCTGGCCTGGAAGCTCGCCCAGTCGCCCAAGGTCACCCGCGTGCTGGTGGCGCCGGGCAACCCCGGCACCTCGCGCGAGCCCAAGGTGCAGAACGTCGATGTCGGCGCCACCGCCGTGGCCGAACTGGTCGAGCTGGCGCGCCGCGAACAGGTCGCGTTCACCGTGGTCGGCCCCGAAGCGCCGCTGGCGGCCGGCGTCGTCGACGCCTTCCGCGCCGCCGGGCTGGCGATCTTCGGCCCGACCAGGGCTGCCGCCCAGCTCGAAAGCTCGAAGGATTTCGCCAAGCAGTTCCTGGTCCGCCACGGCATCCCGACGGCGAAGTACCAGACCTTCTCCGACGCCGCCGCGGCCCATGCCTACATCGACGCCGAAGGCGCGCCGATCGTGATCAAGGCCGACGGCCTCGCCGCCGGCAAGGGCGTGGTGGTGGCGATGACAGCGGACGAAGCGCACGCCGCGATCGACATGATGCTGCTGGACAACCAGCTGGGCGTGGATTACGGCGAAGCCGGCGCCCGCGTGGTCATCGAGGAATTCATGGCCGGCGAGGAAGCCAGCTTCATCGTCATGGCCGACGGCAGGCATGCCCTGGCGCTGGCGACCAGCCAGGACCACAAGCGCCTGAAGGACGGCGACGAAGGCCCGAACACCGGCGGCATGGGCGCCTATTCTCCCGCTCCCGTCGTCACCCCCGAAGTCCACGCGCGGGTGATGCGCGAGATCATCGATCCGACGCTGGCCGGCATGGCCGCCGACGGCCTGCCCTACACCGGTTTCCTGTACGCTGGCCTGATGATCGACGGTGAAGGTCATCCGCGCGTGGTGGAGTTCAACTGCCGCATGGGCGACCCCGAGACGCAGCCGATCATGATGCGCCTGAAGACCGATCTGTCCGACCTGGTCGAAGCCGCCATCGCCGGCAAGCTCGACCAGGCCGAAGCCGAATGGGACCGGCGCTTCGCCCTCGGCGTCGTGCTGGCTGCGGCCGGCTACCCCGCCAGTCCGCGCAAGGGCGACCCGATCAGCGGCCTGCCCGCGAACGACGCCGAGAACACGCACGTTTTCCATGCCGGTACCGCCGAGCGCGATGGCACGGTCGTCACTGCCGGCGGACGCGTGCTGTGCGTGACCGCGCTGGGCGACAACGTGCGCACCGCGCAGAAAAACGCATACCAGGTGGCCGACGGCATCGCCTTCGACGGCCGCCAGTACCGCCGCGACATCGGCCACCGCGCCCTCGCCCGCAAGACCTGATCGACCTCTCGCCGGCACGGCGGGAGGCCGATCATCCCGCACGCCCGTACCATCGGCCACGGACAAGAGCGTGCTTCCGGGCTATGCTAGGCGCGCGCCGGTCCGGCGCTCACCACCACAACCCGATGCCATGGAGGCGCAGATGTCCGTCAGGTTCGAGATCACCAGGAATGACAAGGGCGAGTTCCACTTCAAGCTGCTCAACGCGGACGGCAAGACCCTGGTTCGCAGCGAAGGCTACAACGCCAAGGCCAGCTGCACCAACGGCATCGAGTCGGTGCGCAGGAACGCCGGCGAAGACGAACGCTACGACATCAAGACGGCTTCCGACGGCCGTCCCTACTTCAACCTGAAAGCGAGCAACGGCCAGATCGTCGGCACCAGCCCGATGTTCGCCGATACCGCCGCCTGCGCAGCCGCCGTCGCCGCCACCAAGGCCGGTGCCGCCGAGGCTCCGATCGACGACAAGAGCTGACCCACGATGAATCCTGCCACCGTCAAACCCTGGTTCACCGATCTCCAGCAAGATATCGTCAGCCGCCTGGAAGCCTTCGACGGCAAGCCTTTCGCGGCGGACGGCTGGGAACGGCCCGGCGGCGGTGGCGGCCTGACCCGCGTCATCGAGGAAGGCGACTTCTTCGAGCGCGGCGGGGTCAATTTCTCCCACGTGATGGGCGACGGCATGCCGGCATCGGCCACCGCGCACCGCCCCGAACTGGCCGGCCGGCGCTTCGAGGCGATGGGCGTGTCGCTGGTGCTGCATCCGCGCAATCCCCACTGCCCGACGGTGCACATGAACGTGCGCTGCTTCGTCGCCCTGGCCGAAGGCAAGGCGCCGGTATGGTGGTTCGGCGGCGGCATGGACCTGACGCCCTACTATCCGGTGGAAGAGGACGTGCGCCACTTCCATGCCGCCTGCAAGGCGGCAGTGCTGCCCTTCGGCGGCGAGGCGGAATACGCCCGCCTGAAGGACTGGTGCGACCGCTACTTCTTCCTCAAGCACCGCAACGAGCCGCGCGGCGTCGGCGGGCTGTTCTTCGACGACCTCGGTGCCGACGGCAAGACCGACTTCGACACCGCCTTCGGCCTCACCCGCTCGGTCGGCGGCGCCTTCCTCGGGGCCTACCTGCCGATCGCCGAGCGCCGCCGGAACACGCCCTACGGCGAGCGCGAGCGCGACTTCCAGGCTTATCGCCGGGGGCGCTATGTGGAATTCAACCTCGTCTTCGACCGCGGCACGCTGTTCGGGCTGCAGTCGGGCGGACGTACCGAATCCATCCTGATGTCGATGCCACCGATCGTCAAATGGCGCTACGACTGGCAGCCAGAGCCCGGTTCGGCCGAGGCGCGGCTGTACGACGAATTCCTCAAACCGCGCGAGTGGGCGTAAAAACCAGGGCCTGAACAGCCCCGCGCAGACTTCGATTCATTGGAAACGGCATGAGCGACATCACGATCTTCCACAACCCGCGCTGCGGCACTTCACGCACCGTGCTGGAGATGATCCGGGCCAGCGGTGCCGAACCGAACATCGTCGAGTACCTGAAGACGCCGCCTTCCCCCGGCGAACTGCAGGCGCTGGCGCAGGCCACCGGCGAACCGCTGCGTGCGCTGCTGCGCACCAAGCAGCCAGAATACCTCGAACAAGGTCTGGACGATCCTTCGCTCACCGATGCCCAGCTGGCCGCCGCCATGGTGGCCACGCCCGTACTGATCAACCGGCCCATCGTCATCACGCCGCGCGGTGTGCGGCTGTGCCGCCCGGCCGAGCTGGTCGAGGCATTGCTGCCCGGCGCCGCGGCGTGATTCCGGACCGCCCGGGCCTCCGCACCGCCTTCTCCGCGCCGTAGCTGCAGGATTCACAAACCCAGTTCGACCATGCGCAGCAGACGGGCGCCCAGCACCTGCTGCTGCTCGGCTGATGCGTTCCGCAGCGGCCCATCGATGATCAGCAGCGCCATGCCATGCACTGCCGACCAGGCCAGATACTCCGCACCGGGCCGCCGCTCGGCAGGCAGCACGCCGGCATGCACCATCGCATCCAGCGCATGGCCCAGCAATTCGAAGGGATTGAGCCCCTTGGCAGCAGTGCGCGCCGGGTCGGCAGGCACTTCGACGTCGTGCACGCCGAACGCGAACGCCGTGCGGAACCACCCCGTCTCGGCCTGCGCGAAGCCCAGGTAGCCGCGCCCCACGGCCGCCAGCATGCCACGTGCCCGCTCGGCGGGGTCCCTCAGTCCCTCCGCCTGCCGCAGTTCGGCTTCCATCGCCGCCGCCAGCACGCCCAGCACCGCTGCGCGCACCGCCTCGAACAAGGCCTGGTGGTTGGCGAAATGGCGATAGGCCGCATTGGGCGTCACGCCTGCACGACGCGTCGCCTCGCGCAACACCAGCGCCTGCGGCCCGCCCTCGCGCACCAGCGCCATGCCGGCCTCGACCAGTGCCGTCCTCAGGTCGCCATGGTGATAGGTCGAGCGGGCAGCGATGGACATGGGCAATTCTCGGCAGCAGGGAATATTTATTTACAAGCGCGAAGCACGATTCATGTAGACAACGTTCACATCGAATTCTAACCTATGTGCACGCCGTCCACACACACTCTTTGCGGCGGCTCACCACGCGCTTGGGCAGCCCATGCCCCAGCCTCGCCCCGGGAGACAGCAATGGAGTTCACGCCTTATCTCAATTTCGACGGCAACTGCGCCGAAGCTTTCGCCTTCTACGCCGACCTGTTCGGCGGCCGCATCGTCCACCAATCCACCTTCGGCGAAATGCCCGCCATGGAAGGCATGCCGCCGGTTCCCGAACCGGCCAGAAACGGGATCATGCATGTGCACCTGCAGATCGGGCAGCAGTCGCTGATGGGCTCCGATGCCATGCCCGGCGCCGATGGCAGCTGCGGCGGCTACCAGCCGGCCCAGGGCCTGTGGATATCGATCCAGGCCGCCGACGTGGCGGAGGGCCGGCGCCTTTTCGATGCCCTGGCGCAAGGGGGACAGTGCATGATGCCCTTCGCCGAGACTTTCTGGTCACCCGGCTTCGGCATGGCCAGGGACCGCTTCGGAACCCCCTGGATGGTCAACGTCGCCATGCAGGCCTGACGACGGCCGAAGCACTTGCGGCGGATGGGCACATGGCCTCTCCGCCCCATGGCTGAAGCCGCCTTCCCAACCCCAAAAGGAGAGACTCATGCACTACGTCGATGGATTCGTGCTGCCCGTACCCCGCGCCAAGCTGGATGCCTATCGCGCACTTGCGCAGCAGGCCGGCGAGGTCTGGATGGAACACGGCGCACTGCAGTATTGGGAATGCGTGGGCGACGACGTGCAGCCCGGCAAGATCACTTCGTTTCCGCAGGCCGTACAGCTCAAGGACGACGAAGTGGCCGTGTTCTCGTGGATCGTCTACGCTTCGCGCGCCGAGCGCGACCGCATCAACGCGCTGGTGATGAAGGATCCCCGCATCACCTGCACCAAGCCGGAAGACATGCCTTTCGACGGTATGCGGATGTTCTGGGGCGGCTTCAGCGGCCTGGTCGAGATGGGTGCCTGCCCTCCGGCTTCCACCTGAAAGCCACCGGCCGCGCCGCCGGTGCAGGCAGGCCGCTCCGGCAGCGCGGCGTGGCGCAGCCCCCTCAGGCGGGCAGCAGCGCCACGGCGTTCTTCTGTCCGCCGGCGGCAACGATTTCGGCCGCTGCGCGATAGTAGGGCTGGGCCTCGGCATTGCGTTCGAGGTTTTCCAGCAGGTGTGCCAGGGCGAGATAGGCGTCGACGCTCGGACCGTACTTCACCGACGATTCGAGATAGCTCTGCGCCTTGCCCCACAACTGGGCACGGACGCAAAGCTGGCCGAGCGCGAACAGCAGCCCCGCGTCACGCGGCTGTTGCTGCAGCCAGCTTTCGGCTTTCTGCAGACAGGCGCGCACGCTGCTTTCGCCTTCGCTCTCGGCGCAGTACGCATATTGCCGCGCCAGATCGGAGTCCCAGCGCTCGTCGAGCAGATGCTCCACCTGGCGGCGTGCGAGTTCGCCGCGCCCGGCTTTCGCCAGCAGCGGCAGCACGCGTTCGATCAGGCCGCGATCCTGCAGCTCACCGGCTGGAATGTTCTTCCAGTAATCGACCAGCGCCTCGCTGTCGCCGGCGAGTTCGCGCATGCGCTCGACATGCCCCCGGCGCAGCAGCGGCACGGCCTGCTCATCGGTCAATGCCTTGTGTTTGCGCAACTGGCGGACGGTGCCGATCAGTTCTTCCCAGCGTCGCAGCGCCGACGCCACGCGCGCCTCCAGCCGCAGCATGGCGATATGGCGATGGCCGCCTTCGCGCAGCGTCGCCAGCCGCGCCGCGGCCTCGTCGAAGCGGCCGGCGTCGACGGCCAGTTCCGCTTCGGTCATCAGGCGCGCGACATCGCCGTTCGCTTCCTTCTTCGCCGCATTGCCGAGCCATTCGCGGTAGCGCGGCTCGTCCTGCATCGCATGTGCGGCGCGCGCCGCGACCAGCGCTGCCATCGACGCCCCCTCGCCCGTCTCGTAGGCGCGCGATGCGGACTTGAGCGACTGCGAGAAGCGGCCTTCGAACAGCGCATTGACGGAATCCGTCAGCGCGCGTCCGGCACGTTCGCGCCGGCGCCGCTCGCGCCACTGCGCCACCCTGGTCGGCAATTGCAGGGTCCGGCTGACGACACGGACGAGCGCATAGCCGAGCGCAAAGCCGACGACGACGATGACCACCAGCAGGTTCAGGGACAACTGCACGCGCCACGGCGGTGCCACCAGCAGAACGTAGCCGTCGTTGAGGCCGGCCACCATCGCCACGCCCACCGCGACGGCGAAGATGCCGATCATCCAGATCAGGGTCCGCATCGCCGTCCCCTCACTGCGCCTGAGACGCGTCCGGCGCGTCCTCGGCTACGGGGTTGGCGGCCGGCGGCTCGGCGGGGGCCTGCCCAGAAGGAGTCTCCTCGGCAGGCGTCGGCTGCGAGGGCGCTTGCACGGCGGCCGCCGGTTCCTGGGCCGCCGGACGCTCGCCGCGCGCCTGCATCACGCGCAGGGCGGCGAAGCTCTCGGTCAGCGTGGGCAGCTCGGTACGGATGGAAACCGACTCCAGCGCCTTCAGTTCTTCCAGCACCATTTGCACGCGCTCGTCCCGCAGATCGAAGAAACGCTCGACCCATGCGCGCGCCTGGGCGAGATCGGCGGCATAGGTGCGCGCATCCCGCGCCAGCAGCCCGAGACGCGCGGTAAGCAGCCGGATCTTCAGGTTCTCGCGCAGGAAAGTGTTCTGCGCCGGCGCCAGCAGCACGGGATCGTCCTGGTCGAGCCGCTCCATGCGGACCAGGCCGCGGATCTCACGCCAGACGTCGGCGGCAAGCTCCCGCGCGTAGCCGAGCCCCCTGGCCATCCAGTCGCCGCCGGGCGGGACGGCCGTGTGGTCCTCGGGCGGAAGCTGCGGCGCCGGCAACTGGCCCTCGAAGGCCAGCGGCATCACGTCCGCGCGTTCGAGCAGGCGCTCCAGACGCAGGCCGAGTCCGGGCACATCGACCACCGGCTGCAGCTTCAGCGCTTCGATGTCGCGTGCCAGGGCGCGGCGCAGCGGCGCATACTGGCCGCGATCGTAAAGCGCGAGGCGGGCATCGGCCTGGTTCAGGGCGATCAGCGCCGCCTCGACATTGCCGGCGAGCTGCAATTGCTGCGCCGCCAGGGCGACGGCCTGCTCGACTTCGGCAACGACACGATCCTCGCGCGAGCGGGAAAACTCCTGGTACAGGGCTTCCAGCGCGGCGGCCTGGCCTTCGGTGGCCTCGACCTTGGATTCGAGCGCACCCAGCTTGCCCTGCAGCGCGGCGAGGGTTTCCTGCTGCTGGCGCACGATGCCCCGCGCCTCGCCGGCCAGGCCTTCGCTTTCGGCCAGGCGGCTGGCGAGCGTCTCGCGCAACTGCGCCGACTGCCCATGGACATCGCGCGCCTGCCAAGCCGACCAGCCCGCGGCGCCACAGGCGGCAAGCGCCAGCAGCAGCGCCCACCAGGCGACGGTCTGGCGGGGGGCCGCCGATCCAGCCGGCGGCGGCGATGTTTGTTCGGTCGATTGTTCGGGCATGGCACCGTCCTTGCTGGAGGATTTGGCCGCCCCGGGCGGCTGGGTCAGGGCAGGAAGTTCAGTATTCATGCCGGAGAGTTTAACCAAAGTATCCTGCCAACGCCTGCAATAGGCCTTCATCACCGGCCGCAGTCTCGATCACCGTGCCGAAACCGGCCCCGCGCGCCTGTGACGCGATGCGCGCATGCGATGCGAACACCGGGATCCCCGCCAGCGCACGCATCCCCCCGTCACCAAGGATGGCCGCCAGATTGCGTACCCCCTCGCTGCTGGTCAGCAGCAGCCCGGCAAGCTCGCCCCGGGCGGCAGGCTTCAGCAACAGCGCAGGATCCGGCGCCGGGCAGTAGCGCCGGTAGCAGGTCACGTACTCGGCCTGCGCGCCGCGTTCGTACAAAGTGTTCCGGATCAGATCGCGTCCGCCGTCACCGCGGAAGATCACGACCTTGCGGCCGCGTACGGCGTCGGCGGCGAATTCCGCCAAGGCCAGCACGGACTCGCTGTCGAAGCCGTGCTCGGGCACGATCGGGGCGGCGAAGCCGCGCTGGCGCAGCACTTTCTCGCTGCCCTTGCCGACGGTCGACACCCGCAGCGTCGCAGGCCAGGCACGGCGCGCGAGGATGAATTCGAGCGCATGATGAATGGCGTTCGGGCTAACGAAGAAGGCGAGATCGAATTCGTCCAGCCGCGGCACGATCGCTTCGAGCTGCGCCAGATCCGGCGCCGGCCCGATCCCCAGCACCGGGAAGCGGATCGCCTTGCCGCCGGCGGCCTCGATGCGGCGGCACAGCCCGTCGGCCTGCTCCAGCGGCCGGGTGACGGCCAGCAGGCGTCCGGCCAGCGGCAGGGCACAGTCCTTGGTCTGCGAATCCTGTGTCATGACGGCTGCCGCATCTGTCGTTGAGCCACTCGTTCGGCCGCGCATTCAGCCGCGTATTCAGCCGATGTCGGCGAGGATCGCTTCGGCGCCCTGGGCCCGGAGATCCTCGGCCAGCGCCCGGCCCAGTGCTTCGGCCTCGGCCGGCAGGCCTTCGCGCTCGGCACGCACGATTTCGCTGCCATCGGGGCGGGCGACGAAACCGCGCAGCCAGACCCTGCCCTCGCGCATCAGCGCATAGGCACCGAGCGGCACTTCGCAGCTGCCGGCCAGCGCGCGGGCCACGGCACGCTCGGCCAGCACGCAGGCGGAGGTGTCGGCATCGGCCAGCGGCTGCAGCCAGCCGATCACGTCCGCGCGCGAAGCCAGGCACTCGATGCCGAGTGCGCCCTGGCCGGCGGCGGGCAGCGAGACTTCGGCCGGCATCACCGAACGGATGCGTTCGCCCAGCCCCAACCGGGTCAGGCCCGCCGCGGCGAGGATGATGGCGTCGTACTGGCCCTCGTCGAGCTTGCGCAGGCGGGTGTCGAGGTTGCCGCGCAGGCTGGTCACGCCGAGGAAGGGATACTGGGCGTGGATCTGCGATTCGCGCCGCAGCGACGAGGTGCCGACGATCGCGCCCGGCGGCATGTCGGCCAGGCTTTCGTAGCGCTTGGAGACGAAGGCATCCAGCGGGACTTCGCGCTCGGTGATGCAGGGCAGCACGAATTCCCCGCCCATTTCCATCGGCACGTCCTTCATCGAATGCACGGCGATGTCGGCGCGACCGTCGAGCAGGGCGGTTTCGAGCTCCTTGACGAACAGGCCCTTGCCGCCCACCTTGGCCAGCGGCCGGTCGAGGATCTGGTCGCCGCGGGTGGTCATGCCCAGCAGCTCGACGCGACAGCCGGGATACAATCCTTCGAGACGGGCCTTGATATGTTCGGCCTGCCACAGGGCGAGGCGGCTTTCACGGGTGGCGATGACGATGCGCTCGGGGTTCGCTTGGCTCACGGTTGGGATCACTCAAGAACAGGATTCGACGATGCCGGGGAAACTCGATTTTCGCCGCACCGCAGCATCAGGGTTCGCACCAATGGTGCGTGGATTGGCCGCGATTCTAGCATGCGTGCCACTTGCACTCCCTGCGGCGCCCGGCGCGCTGCCGGCGGCAAGCGACCTGGCGCAGGACAAGGCCGCGATGCGCAGCAGGCAGGTGCCGATGGTGGTGCTCTTCAGCCAGGCCGACTGCAGCTACTGCGACACCGCGCGCCGCTACCTGGTGCCGATGTCGGCTGCGAACGAGCACGTCCTGTTCCGCCAGATCGACATCGACTCCGGCGCGGCACTGGTGGATTTCTCCGGCAGGCGCTCGACCCACCGCGAGGTGGCGGCGGCGCAGGGCGTGCGCTTCGCGCCGACCGTCAGGTTCTTCGACGCGGACGGTCGCGCGCTGGGCGAGGACATCGTCGGCATCGGCGTGGAAGATTTCTACGGCCTGTACGTCGATGACGCACTCGCTGCCGCGCGTCGTCGCATGGGTGCGCCAGACTGACGGCACCCACTCGTTCTTTTTCTCGCAGCACCGTGCGGCGGCGGATCCCTCCCCGCTTGTCGCACGTTCCACCTCCCCGCCCACTCCTAACAAGCAGAAACGACATGAACCAGGACAAAGACGCACCGCTGCGCGAAGACATCCGCCTGCTCGGCCGCCTGCTCGGCGACACCGTGCGCGACCAGCAAGGCGCCGCCGCATTCGAGCTGATCGAGCGCATCCGGCAGAATTCGGTCCGCTTCCACCGCGACGACGATGCCGCCGCGCGCCGCGAACTCGAGGACATCCTCGACGCCCTGTCGCGCGACCAGACCATCCAGGTCGTGCGCGCCTTCAGCTACTTCTCGCACCTGGCGAACATCGCCGAGGACCAGCACCACATCCGCCGCTCGCGCGCCCACCTGATCGCCGGCTCCGCGCCGCGCGAAGGCAGCCTCGCCCACGCCGTCGCCAGCGTGCTGGACAGCGGTGCCACCGACGCCGCCGGGCTGGCCGAATTCTTCGACACCGCGCTGGTGTCGCCGGTGCTGACCGCCCACCCCACCGAAGTCCAGCGCAAGAGCATCCTGAACTGCGAGACGGTGATCGCGCGCCTGCTCGACAAGCGCGACCGCATGCAATTGACCCCCGAGGAAACCGAAGCCAGCCTCGAGGCCCTGCGCCGCGCCGTGCTCACGCTGTGGCAGACGCGCATGCTGCGCACCGCCAAGCTGTCGGTGATCGACGAGGTCAACAACGGCCTGTCCTATTTCGACACCACTTTCCTGGACGAACTGCCGCGGCTCTACGCCAGCCTCGAAGACCGCCTGGCCGCGGCGGACGCCGCCCTCGGCGGCGTCGAACTCGCCGCCTTCCTGCAGGTCGGCAGCTGGATCGGCGGCGACCGCGACGGCAACCCCTTCGTCACCGCCGAGGTGCTCGACAAGGCCTTGTCGATGCAGGCCACGGTGGTGCTCGACCACTACCTCGACCAACTGCACCGCCTGGGTTCGCAACTGTCGATGAGCCACGGTTTCGCCGGCGCCTCGGACGCGCTGCTGGCACTGGCCGAAGGCTCGCCGGACAACTCGCCGCACCGCAGCGACGAACCCTATCGCCTGGCCGTGTCCGGCATCTATGCCCGGCTGGCCGCCACCTATCGCGCACTGCTGGGCCACGAACCCACCCGCCACGCCGTCGCCGAAGCCGCGCCGTATGCCGATGCGGCGGAACTGGCGGACGATCTCGACATCCTGCACCGCTCGCTGCTCGCCAACGGCTCCGCCGCGCTCACCCGCGGCCGCCTGCGCCAGCTGCGCCGCGCGGTGAAGGTGTTCGGCTTCCACCTGGCGCCGATCGACCTGCGCCAGAATTCCGACGTGCACGAACGCGTCGTCGCCGAACTGCTGGAGACTGCCAGCCCCGGCACCGACTATCGCGCCCGCGACGAAGCCGGGCGCTGTGCGCTGCTGCTCGAGGAGCTGGCCACCGCCCGCCCGCTGGCCTCGCCCCATCTGCGCTATTCGGAAGAAACCGAAAGCGAGCTGGCGATCTTCCGCAATGCCCGCCGCGCCCATCTGCGCTACGGCACGGCAGCGATCCGCAACTGCATCATCTCCAAGACCGACGACGTCTCCGACCTGCTCGAGCTGGCAGTGCTGCTGAAGGAAGCCGGCCTGCTGCGGCCGCTGGAAAAGGCGCTCGACGTCAACATCGTGCCGCTGTTCGAGACCATCGGCGATCTCGAGAACGCCGCCGGCGTCATGGGCCGGCTGTTCTCGCTGCCGATCTACCGCGAACTGCTGGCCGCGCGCGGTCAGACCCAGGAAGTGATGCTGGGTTATTCGGACAGCAACAAGGACGGCGGCTTCCTGACTTCGGGCTGGGCGCTGTACAAGGCCGAAGGCGAACTCGTCGCCGTGTTCGCCCGCCACGGCGTGCGCCTGCGCCTGTTCCACGGCCGCGGCGGCTCGGTCGGCCGCGGCGGCGGGCCGAGCTACCAGGCCATCCTGGCCCAGCCCGACGGCGCGGTGCAGGGCCAGATCCGCCTCACCGAACAGGGCGAAGTCATCGGCGCCAAATATGGCAATCCCGAAGTCGGCCGCCGCAACCTCGAGGTGCTGGTCGCCGCGACGCTCGAAACCAGCCTGCGCCCGGCCGACGCCGAACCGACTCCGGCCGCCTTCCTCGACGCCATGCAGGCGCTGTCCGACACCGCCTTCACCGCCTATCGCGGCCTGGTCTACGACACCGAAGGCTTCGAGCGCTATTTCTGGGAATCCACCGTGATCAGCGAGATCGCCGCGCTGAACATCGGCTCGCGCCCGGCCTCGCGCAAGAAGAGCACCGCGATCGACGATCTGCGCGCGATTCCATGGGTGTTCAGCTGGTCGCAGTGCCGGGTGATGCTGCCGGGCTGGTACGGTTTCGGCAGCGCGGTGCGCGCTTTCCTGGAAAAGCATCCGAACGACGGCCTGGCACTGCTGCAGCGCATGTACCGCGAGTGGTCCTTCTTCGCCACGCTGTTGTCGAACATGGACATGGTGCTGGCCAAGAGCGACCTGGCGATCGCCAGCCGCTACGCCGGCCTGGTCAAGGACGTCGTGCTGCGGGAGGAAATCTTCGGCCGCATCCGCGCCGAGCACCAGGCCACCGTCGACGCGCTGCTGCAGATCACCGGCCAGCGCGAACTGCTCGACGGCAACCCGCTGCTGAAGCGCTCGATCCGCAACCGCTTCCCCTATCTCGATCCGCTCAATCACGTGCAGGTCGAGCTGCTGCGCCGCCATCGCGAACAGGGGGAAGATCCGCGCATCCGCAACGGCATCCACATCTCGATCAACGGCATCGCCGCGGGCCTGCGCAACAGCGGCTGATCAGCGTCCGAGCGCCTGCTTCACCACCGGCCATTGCCGGCGGCTGACCGGCAGGCGCCCTTCCGGGCCATCCAGCCCTCTCAGCAGCACTTCCCAGCGCCCTTCGCCATCGGCTTCGCCGGCACGCTCGACGCCCAGCACCGCCTCGCGCGCCACCAGGCAATTGCGGTGCACCCGCAGCAGGCGCTGGGGAAATTCCTGTTCGAGCTGCACCAGGGATTCGTCGAGCAGGTAGTCGCGCTCGGCGGTGCGCGCGGTGACGTATTTCAGCTCGGCCTTCAGGTAGAGCACGTCGGCCACCGGCAGCAGCAGGATGCGGCCGCGCTCGCTGACGCTGAAATGGCGGCGCTCGTTCGGCGCCAGGCTCGCCA
This sequence comes from Thauera butanivorans, assembly GCF_048398245.1. NCBI lineage: Bacteria > Pseudomonadati > Pseudomonadota > Betaproteobacteria > Rhodocyclales > Zoogloeaceae > Thauera > Thauera butanivorans. Next base: position 1,398,132 of record NZ_CP183038.1, on the reverse strand, counting down.
AAACCGGATCGGTTGGCGGCTGGTGGCTGCGCAGCTTGCCCAGCGCAGCCACCAGCCGCTCGGCGCGCACCGGCTTGAGCAGGTAATCCACCGCCGCCAGTTCGAAAGCCTCGACCGCATACTGGTCGTAGGCGGTGACGAAGATCACCGGCAGCGGCGGCATGCGCCGGGCCAGATGGCGGGCAAGCTCGACGCCGTCCATCGCCGGCATGCGGATGTCGGCCAGCACCACGTCGGCCTCTTCGGTCTCGAGCAGGCGCAAGGCCTCGACGCCATTGGCGGCCATGCCGGCGACGGCGTTCGGGCAGGTCCGGGCGATGTCGCCGAGCAGGTCGCGCAGGCGGGAACGGGCAGGCGCTTCGTCATCGACGATCAGTACCCGCAGTGCGGCCGGCTGGCCGGCAGCAAGATTCATGCTTTCGAGCTCCTGTAGGGCAGGCGGATGCGGACGCGATAGCGGCCCTCGCCGCATTCGCTGTCCAGCCCCGCTTCCAGATCGAAGAACAGCATCAGGCGCTCGCGGATGTTGTCCAGCGCCATGCGATTGCCGGCGCGATGGCGCTCGGCATCGCACACCGGATTATCGACTTCCAGCCTCAGTTCGCCTCCGCGGCGCTCGATGCGCACGACGACCTCCCCCGGCTCGCTGGACGGCTCGATGCCGTGGTAGACGGCATTCTCCAGCAGCGGCTGCAGCAGCAACGCAGGCACGCGGGCACGCATCAGCTCGGCGTGCGCGGGCGTCCCTGGCGCCGGCAGCTCCCAGCGCACCGCCAGGCGCTCGTCGAGACGCAGGCGCTCGAGGTCGACATAGCGTTCGCACAGCGCCACTTCATCGCCCAGCGGAACGAGTTCGCGATTCTCCCGCATCAGCACACGGAACAGGTCGGCCAGTTCCTCGAGCGCACGCTCGGCCCGCCGGGGGTCGGAACGGATCACGCCCAGCACGCCGTTCAGGCTGTTGAACAGGAAATGGGGGCGAATGCGCGCACTCAGCGCCTGCAGCCGCGCCTCGGCCAGCGCCGGGGAATAGCGCCGGCTGCGATAGTCGAAGTAAGTCAGGCAGATCATGGCCGCCGCCATCGCCCAGGCAAGACGGCGAAACAGGCTGCCGCCTTCGGTCAGCGGATAGCTGAGCGCCACCGCGAACACCACCAGCGCCAGCAGGCCGCCCAGCGCGATGCGGGGGGACGTCTTCCTGAGCCCGGGCGAAGCGAGATACAGCAGCAGCACGACCAGCAGCAGTGGCAGTTCGAGGCGGCCGGCCATCAGCACGATCTCGGCAAGCAGCCGCTCCCCCTCGTCGACGCGCACCAGCAAGGTCGCCAGCGCGAACAGGTTCACCAGCACCAGCACGCGCAGGATGACGCCGAGATTGCGGAAATCCGGCAGCGCCGGGGCGCCGAGCGGCACGGGCTTTTGATTTATACTTTCCATCGTTTATCGGCGCCGCGCCAGCGATCGCTCCCAAGCAAGACGACTCCCCCATGCAGAACCCGCCCGATGCGCGGGCCGACATCTTCCGACACGCATTATGACAGACAACACGATGCCGGCTGCCGGCAATGGCGAACCCGCCAAGGCCTGGTCCGGCCGTTTCACCGAACCCGTTTCCGACCTCGTCAAGCGCTACACCGCCTCGGTCATGTTCGACCAGCGCATGGCCCGCCAGGACATCCGCGGCTCGCTCGCCCACGCCAGGATGCTGGCCAGGCAGGGTATCATCGCCGCCGCCGACCTCGCCGACATCGAACGCGGCATGGCGCAGATCCAGGACGAGATCGAGCGCGGCGAATTCGCCTGGAACCTCGACGACGAAGACGTTCACCTCAACATCGAGAAGCGCCTGACCGCACTGGTCGGCGACGCCGGCAAGCGCCTGCACACCGGCCGCAGCCGCAACGACCAGGTCGCCACCGACATCCGCCTGTGGCTGCGCGACGCGATCGACCAGATCCTGGCGCTGATCGCCGAATTCCAGGACAAGCTGCTCGACGTCGCCGAAGCCAATGCCGACACGCCGATGCCCGGCTTCACCCATCTGCAGGTCGCTCAGCCGGTCACTTTCGGCCACCACCTGATGGCCTACTACGAGATGAGCCGGCGCGACGCCGAGCGCTTCGCCGATTGCCGCAAGCGCGTCAACCGCCTGCCGCTCGGCGCCGCTGCGCTGGCCGGCACCAGCTATCCGATCGACCGCGAATCCGTCGCCGCCGAACTCGGTTTCGACGAAGTCTGCTTCAATTCGCTCGACGCGGTCAGCGACCGCGACTTCGCGATCGAATTCTGCGCCGCCGCCGCGCTGCTGATGACCCACCTGTCGCGCCTGTCCGAAGAGCTGATCCTGTGGATGAGCCCGCGCGTCGGCTTCATCGACCTCGCCGACCGCTTCTGCACCGGCAGCTCGATCATGCCGCAGAAGAAGAACCCGGATGTGCCCGAGCTGGTGCGCGGCAAGACCGGCCGCGTCAATGGCAGCCTGATCGCGCTGCTGACGCTGATGAAGGGCCAGCCGCTGGCCTACAACAAGGACAACCAGGAAGACAAGGAGCCTCTGTTCGATACCGCCGACACGGTCATCGACACGCTGCGCATCTACGCCGACATGATCACCGGCATCCGGGTCAAGGCCGAGGCCATGCGCGGCGCGCTGTCGCAGGGCTACGCCACCGCCACCGACCTCGCCGACTACCTGGTCAAGAAGGGTCTGCCCTTCCGCGACGCCCACGAAGCCGTGGCGCTGGCGGTGCGCGCCGCCGACGTCAAGGGCTGCGACCTGCCGCAGTTCTCGCTCGACGAACTGCGCATCGCCATGGCGCACGTGCCGGGCGCGGCCGAGCGCCTGGCCGAGGACGTGTTCGGCGTGCTGACCGTCGAAGGTTCGCTCGCCTCGCGCAAGCACGTCGGCGGCACCGCGCCGGAACAGGTGCGGGCAGCGATCGCGCGCGCGCGCAAGCTGCGAAGCTGAGCAGCCCCGTGGTGGCGGAGCGGATAGGCAAGTACGAGATTCGCTGCCAACTCGGCGAAGGGGCCACCAGCGTCGTCTTCCTGGCCTGGGACCCCTTCAATCAGCGGGAAGTGGCGATCAAGCAGCTGCGCCGCGACGTGCTCAACGATCGCAACCGCGGGCGACTCTACCGCCAGCTCTTCCTCAACGAATCCGCCTTCTCCGGCCGCCTGCACCACCCGCACATCGTCCAGATCCACGACGCCGCGGTGGACGACGACAACGCCTATGTCGTCATGGACTACGTGCCCGGCGGCACGCTGGAGCGGCTGGCTCGCCCCGGCTCGCTGGCCAGCTTCGAACGCATCATCGAAATCGTCTTCAAGGCCACCCGCGCGCTGGACTACGCCTTCCACCAGGGCATCACCCACCGCGACATCAAGCCGGCCAACATCCTGCTGATGACGCCGGAAGGCAGCGACATCCGCATCTCCGATTTCGGCTCGGCACTGGCCACGGCACGCGAGACCACGCAGATATCGGGCGTCGGCTCGCCGGCCTACATGTCGCCCCAGCAGGTACGGGAAGTGCCGCTCGACCATCGTACCGACATCTATTCGCTCGGCGTGGTGATGTTCGAGCTGCTGACCGGCCACCTGCCCTTCGAAACCAGCAACAACTACAGCCTGCTGTACCGCATCGCCCACGACGTCGTGCCGCGCCCGTCCGAACTGCGCCCCGAGGTCCCTGAGGCGCTCGACGCCATCGTCCGCCGCGCCACCGAGCGCGATGTCGATCACCGCTACCAGAGCTGGGCCGAGTTCTCGCACGATCTGGCGCTCGCGTTCCGCAACCGCAGCGTGGAAGTCGCACGCGGCTCGATACCCGAGACCGAACGCTTCGAGGCCTTGCGCGCGATGCGTTTTTTCCGTGAGTTCTCGGACGCCGAGCTGTGGGAAGTGCTCCGGCTGTCGCAATTCAGCCAGGTGCAGCCCGGCACGGTGATCATGAAGGAAGACGAAGGCGGCGACTCGATCTGCTTCATCATCGACGGCGAAGCACAGGTCAAGAAGCGCGGCCGCCTGCTCAACGTACTGACGGCGGGTGAATGCTTCGGCGAAATCGCCGTCTTCTCGGCCGCCGCGGGCGTACGCTCGGCCTCGGTCACGGCAAGCACGACGACCAGCCTCGTCACGCTGCGCGCCCGCGCATTGCGCCGCGCCAGCGACATCTGCCGCATGCACTTCTACAAAGCCTTTCTCGAAGTCCTGGCCACCCGCCTGTCGCTGGCCAGCGCCCGGATCGCCAACCTGTGACACATCCAGCCCTGCCCGCGGTCGAAGCCGCGATCCGCCAGCGCATCGGCAACCGCTTCCATATCCGCGACAGTCAGACGGCAGGCGCGGGCATCGACACCACCGCGATCATCGCGGATGGCAGCGAACGCTTCTTCGTCAAACTCGGCAGCGCCGACCGGCTGCCGATGTTCGAAGCCGAAATCGACGGCCTGCTCGCACTCGCCGCCGCCGGCAGCTTCCGCACGCCGACGCCGATCGCCAGTGGCGGCGACGGCGGCGCGCACGCTTTCCTGGTACTGGAACATCTCGAGCTGCATCCACTGCAGTCCGCCGAACACGGCAGCCGCTTCGCCGATGCCCTGGTCGCACTGCACCAGACCACCGGGCCGCATTTCGGCTGGCGGCGCGACAACTTCATCGGCAGTACGCCGCAATGCAACACTTTTGCCGACAACTGGGCGCTGTTCTTCACCGAACATCGCCTGCGCCCGCAATTCGCCCTTGCCCGCAGCAGAGGATTCGGCGGCGAACTCCAGAAACAGGGCGAGCGCCTGTTCGACCGCGTGCCGGCGCTGTTCCTCGACTACCGCCCACGCGAAAGCCTGCTGCACGGCGACCTCTGGCACGGCAACGCCGCGGTGCTCGCCGATGGCACGCCAACGATCTACGACCCCGCGGTGCATTACGGCGACCGCGAATCCGACCTCGCCATGAGCGAACTGTTCGGCGGCTTTCCGGGCAGCTTCTATGCGCGCTACCGTACCGGCTGGGCGCTCGACGAAGGCTATGAAACCCGCAAGCAGCTCTACAGCCTGTACCACATGCTGAACCATCTGAACCTGTTCGGACGAGGCTATCTGGGCGAAGCCCTGCGCCTGGCTACACGCTTGAATCAGGCACTTGCGCTGCGGCGAGACTGAGAAAATACGCGCTCACCCGCGCCGTGGAAGCCCTCGCGCATTTCGCCAGATCTTGATTGCCGCGTGGCGCAGCAGCAGGGGGGTGGGCATGCGCATGCGGTGATAGCGCAGGCGGGCCAGTTCACCCGCAAATCTCCGGTCCGGGGCACTCCGGGCTTCCGGCAGATGCGGCAGCAAGGTGCGCACCAGCATCCAGTCCATCACCCGTCGTATCGGCCGTGGCGGCGGCGAGGGCCAGAGCACGGCCGGCACCGGCGTGCCCAGCCAGCGCTCGCAGTAATGCAGTGCGTACCAGAACAGGCGATCGGCGCCGTGGTGCCTCATGCGCGCGGCCAGGGAACGCATCGAGCCATCGTCGGCAGGCAGCATGCGCAGCAAGCCATCGATATCGACGAGATCGCGCAGGCGCCCATCGAGCTCGGTATCCTGGAACAAATGCACGACTGCATGCACGAGCTGATCCGCCGGGCTCAGGACGCTGAAACGCGAACCCGGCAAAGGCAGCAGGGCAGCAAACAGCCTCTCCACATCCGGAGTGCACCGGCTGGTCACCGGTGCGATCGCATGGTGCAGGTCGAGTTCGAGCGCATGACCATCTGCGCGCATTGGCGGCAGTTCGTGGCTCCACTCGCGGTAGTAGCGCTGATCGTATTCATCGCTGACCGTCGACGCCCAGCCCTGTGCCGCGAGTGCCGCTTCCACCGCATCGAGATCGGCACGCCGCACCAGCAGGTCGATGTCGGCGGCGATCCGCCCGTCGGCATTCGGCAGGCCCTGCATCTGGTAGGCCGCGCCCTTCAGCAGCACGACATCGATGCCGGGCGGCAGCACATCGGCAAGCGTACGCAGTTCGAGTTCGAGCAGATGACGGCGATGGGCGGCAAAGTTAATCGCCGCCTGCAAGTGGCCGCGCGGCTGCTCCGGCACCGCCGCCCACAGCGTCGGATCGGCCATCAGGCGGCGGCCCAGCGTCGCATGCAGGCGCGCCGCGCGCGCGAGACGGATCAGTTCCTCCCAATCGCCCAGACCCAGGCCATGAACGCTCGCCGGCTCGCGCAGCACACCGAGCAGGCGGGATACGGCGTTCTGCAGGCTGGCGCTCATGCCGGCCCGCCCTGGTCGTCGAGCAATTGCCGCAGGCAGGCCACGGCCTCGTCGAGCCGGCTATAGACCAGTTGATAGGCTGGGCAGGCTGCAGCGAGATCGGCCACCGCCTCGAACGAAATCCGCCCGAGCACGCCGTAGTTGAAGCTGTTGAAGGCAAGGCGGATGAAAGCCTGCTCGGGCGCTTGCGGCTCGAGTTGCAGCGGTACGCCCGGACGCCAGGCCGGAAAGACGATCAGCGCCGGGCGCGCCGGACGGCGAACCAGCGCAACGCTCGCCGCGTCCGGCGCCAGATGGGCGACATCGCCCTTGCGCGTGGCGGTAAATGTCGGGCCCAGTTCGGCTTGCGCCGAAAAATCGCGGATCACGCCGATCGACGCATTCTTGAGCGCCACCGGTTTGAGCATCGGCAGCAGATCGCCAGCCTGGGGCCGCAATACGCCGAACTCGTCCGACAGCAGGCGAAAGCCGGCGAGCATCATCGCCGCGGTCAGCGTGCTCTTGCCCGAACCAGGCGTGGCAGGAAGCAGCAGTGCGCGATCCGCGTGTGCGAGCACGCCGGCATGCAGCAGTACATATTGATTGAAGCGCTGGCCGAAGCTCCAGTTCAGGCCCCATTCGTAATGCGGCAGGGCGTGGCTGGCAGCAAAGGGTTCGAAAGGCTGGATTCGATCGATCAGAAAGCGGGACTGCGGCTTCAGCCAGCGCCGCACGCCCTTCCCGGGGTCGATTTCCACGTGGAAATCGGTGAAATCGGCGTTTCGTACCGGCGCGAAATGCCGGTACACCTGCCGAAAGGCAGCGGTGAAGCCTGGCGCCCGGCTGCGCACCCGGACCGTACAGGCACCGTAGTCGATGAAAAGACCATCGCCGTACAGGCTACGGGCAAGCTCCTCCTGCGACCACTCACCCACTGTGGTGAACAACGGATCACCGGCCGTCATGTCTCCACCAGGCCGACATCGGCCAAGGCTGCGACTACATCGTCGAACGCCGCTTCCGGCTCATCCGCTTCGGCAGCAAGCGCCTGCCGAAGCCGTGCCGCAGTGACCGGCCCATCGACCGCGAGTTCTTCCGCAACCGACGCCACCGCCGCCAGTTCGGCGGGCAGCAGATGCGTCTGCCACGTCAGGGGATCGAACACGACCGCTGCTTCGCCCAGAGGGCGGACGATTGAACGGGGGCGAAGCACCGTGTCGCAGATCAGGGGATGATGATGGTGTTGTCGCCGGAGAGGTTGTCACCCGGCATCAGGGAATTCCAGCACGACGCACCCGCCATCGGCGTCACGTCTGTTGCCGAGGCATCGAGTATCAACGTGCGGCCGGGATAGTTGATCAGGACGTAGTAATACTGCCTAGGGTAAACAGCCGGCTTACTCCCCGGCTTCAAGGCCACTTCTTCCGCACGACCATCCGATACCTTGTAGTAGACCTCGTTGTACTTGAAACCGTCTACGTTCTCGGACCCGTTGCTGCCTACTTTCACGGCCTTGAATTTCCACGCTTGGAGTCGGGCGCGCACCCACTTGTCGCTGCTCGCTGTCACCGCGAGCGGACGCTCCGTGTTGAACAGTTCAAGGCTGTTCGCTTCGCAGCTCGAACTGGCCGCGGCAAGTGCAGCGCCACTCGGCAGGGTAAAAACGACCGGCGCAGCGGCAGCCGACTTGATCAGGCGCCTGCGCCCTTCATTGCGGGATTTGTCATCAGCTGACATGAAAACCTCTTTGCCCAATGTCGGACGAGGGACACAGCTTAATCAGGCGGAGTTCCCAAGTACCGGAATTTCGTCACATTGAGCAATAAAAGCAAGAATCAAACCAGAAATGACCCATACCCACAAAGCGTCGTTCTTTCAATAACCTGCCGGCCTGCGCCGCCCATCCTGCGGCCTGGCCCGGCCACCAGTGTAAAAAGCACCGACAGCCGCCAGAAACCGTCGGGACATGCACGCATGCATATCCCGAGAATGCCTTCGTCAGGCGTCCTGCACCACGCCTGCATCTTTCAGCATCTGCTGCAACTCACCGTTCTGGTACATCTCGCGCATGATGTCGCTGCCACCGACGAACTCGCCCTTGATGTAGAGCTGCGGAATGGTCGGCCAGTTGGAGAACTCCTTGATGCCCTGGCGGATCCCGTCATCGGCCAGCACATTGACCGCCAGCACTTCCTTCACGCCACAGGCCTTCAGGATCTGAACGGCGGCGGACGAGAAACCGCATTGCGGGAACTGCGGCGAACCCTTCATGTAGAGAACCACGTCGTTGTTGGTGACCTGGTCGCGAATGACGTCTTGAATGCTCATGATTTGGGCCATCAAAAGTTGAGTTTAATAGTCGGGTAATTTTAGGATGGGCGGTGTTCAGCGTCAATGCACCCATAATGGGCGTGCCGCAGCACTTCGTGGACTCAGCCACGCCCCAGCCAGCGGCCACCCGAGACCCGCTCGATGCCGGCGATGTCCTTCCATGAGGCGATTTCCGCAAAGCCGGCATCCGCCAGCAGGCTGCGCACGGCGGCGGCCTGATCATAGCCATGTTCGAGGAACAGGCGGCCGCCGTCTGCCAGGCGGGCAGGTGCCTGCATGACGATTTCCTGCAGATCGTCGAGCCCGGCCGGACCCGCTGCCAACGCGCCCGGCGGCTCGAAGCGCACGTCGCCCTGGTCCAGATGCGGATCGCCCGCAGCGATGTAGGGCGGATTGGCGACGATGAGGTCGAAGCGCTCGTCGCCGAGGGACGCGAACCAGTCGCTCTGGACGAAGGACACGCTGGCGCCAAGGCGGGCGGCATTGGCCATCGCCACCCACAGGGCTTCGCGCGAACGGTCGATCGCGCTGACATCCGCTTCGTCGAGCTCCAGCGCCAGCGTGATCGCCAGCGCTCCGCTGCCGGTGCCCATGTCCAGCACGCGAACGGCCTTCCGGTCGGAAAAATGCGCAAGCGCCAACTCGACCAGCAGTTCGGTATCCGGACGGGGAATCAGCACCGCAGGCGTGACCATGAACTCGCGGCCGAAGAATTCGCGCGCACCGACGAGATAGGCGACCGGCTCGCCGGCCGCGCGGCGCTCGACCAGCGCGCGATACGCCGCCCAGTCCTCTCCATCCAGCGCCTGCTCCGGCCAGGCCACCAGCCGCGCCGCCGGGCACTGCAGCACGTGGCGCAGCAGGACGCGCGCATCCATCAGATCGATATGCGTCCTCGCCCATGCCAGCGCACCGGCGATATCGGCACGGTCGGGAGCGGCCCCCTGCACGCCTTCTGCCATCACTCTTCAGCCAGCGCGGCCAGCAATTCGGCCTGGTGTTCGAGTGTGAGGGCATCGACCAGTTCGTCGAGCTCCCCCTGCATGACCGCTTCCAGCCTGTACAGCGTGAGGTTGATGCGGTGGTCCGTCACCCTGCCCTGCGGAAAGTTGTAGGTGCGGATGCGCTCCGAGCGGTCGCCGCTGCCGATCAGGCTCTTGCGCTGCGCCGCCTCCGCGCTCTGCTGGGCGCGCACCTTGGCATCGTGGAGCCGCGCCGCCAGCACCGACATGGCCTGGGCCTTGTTGCGATGCTGGGAGCGGTCGTCCTGGCATTCGACGACGATGCCGGTCGGGATGTGCGTGATGCGGACGGCGGAGTCGGTCTTGTTGATGTGCTGGCCGCCCGCCCCGGAAGCCCGGAACGTGTCGATGCGCAGATCGGCCGGGTTGATCTCGACCGCCGCGACCTCGTCCGCCTCGGGCAGCACGGCGACGGTGCACGCCGAAGTATGGATGCGCCCCTGGGTTTCGGTCGCCGGCACACGCTGCACGCGATGGCCGCCCGACTCGAACTTCAGTTTCGAGAACGCGCCGTTGCCGGCGATGCGGGCGATCACTTCCTTGTAGCCGCCCAGGTCGGACTCGCTCGCCGACACGATCTCGACTTTCCAGCGCTGGCGCTCGGCGTAGCGCGAATACATGCGCAGCAGGTCGCCGGCGAACAGCGCCGCCTCGTCGCCGCCGGTACCGGCACGGATCTCGAGGAAGAGATTGCGTTCGTCGTCGGGATCACGCGGCAGCAAGGCGCGCTGCAGTTCGTCTTCGAGCGTCGCGATGCGTGCTTCGCCCGCTTCCAGTTCCAGCTCCCCCAACTCGCGCATTTCAGGATCGGCCAGCAGCTCGCGCGCGGTGTCCCGATCCGCTTCGGCCTGTACGTAGGACGCATACAGCACGACCACCGGCTCGATCTCGGCGCGCTCCCGCGACAGGTCGCGAAAGGCATTCATGTCGCGCGCACCATCCTCGGCCGCCAGGGCACGGTCCAGTTCCTGCAGACGTGCTGCAAGGTGTTCGAGTTTGTCGCGGATGCTCTGTTTCATGGCTGGATGACGGCTGTCGGCCCGTACATGCGGGCCCGGGCGCAGACGCGCTGCGCTAGCCCTGGTGGGGAAGATTGAAAAGCTGACGCACGAACCGGCCGGCCTCGGCCTTGTGGGCGACTTCCGCCTGGTTCAGATAGCGGGTCGGGCCGTGCATCAGCTTGTTGGTCAGACCATGCGACAGCGCCTCGAGCACCTTCTGTGGATCGTCGCCCTTGGCCAGCAGGCGCACCGCACGCTCCAGTTCGGCCTGGCGCAGGCTTTCGGCATGCTCCCGCAGCGCCCGGATGGCCGGCACGGTCTCGCGCGCCGACATCCAGTGCAGAAAGCCATCCACGCGCATGTTGATGATCTGTTCGGCCTCGACCACCGCCTGCTGGCGCGACTCCATGCCGGCATCGACCACTTGCGCGAGATCATCGACGGTATACAGGAAGATGTCGTCGAGTCCCACGATCTCCGGCTCGATGTCGCGCGGCACGGCAAGGTCGACCATCACCATCGGGCGGTGGCGGCGCGCCTTCACTGCCCGCTCGACCATACCCAGGCCGACGATGGGCAAAGGCGCCGCAGTACAGGACACGACCACGTCGAAGCGCGACAGCATGTCGCCGATCTGGTCGATGCGCATGGTCTGCGCGCCAAAACGGGAAGCCAGCGCCAGCGCACGCTCTTCCGTACGGTTGGCCACCGTCATGGATTTCGGCTGCGCACCGGCGAAATGCGCTGCGCACAGCTCGATCATCTCGCCTGCGCCGATGAACAGCACATGTTGATCGCTCACGCTCTCGAAGATCCGCTCGGTCAGATGCACCGCCGCCGCCGCCATCGACACCGTGTTGGCGCCGATCGCAGTGGTCGAACGTACTTCCTTGGCTACGGCGAAGGTGTTCTGGAACAGCTTGTGCAGCAGCGTGCCCAGCGTGCCCGCCTCTTCGGCGCGGCGCGCGGCATCCTTGACCTGGCCGAGGATCTGGGGCTCGCCGATGACCATCGAGTCGAGGCCACTGGCGACGCGGAACATGTGGCGGATCGCATCACGCTGCGGATAGGCGTACAGATAGGGTGAAACGTCGTTGAGCGCCACCTGGTGAAAGCGCGCCAGCCAGTCCGCCGCATGCTGGGGCTGTTCGGCGGCGAAATACAGCTCGGTACGGTTGCAGGTCGACAGGATGGCCGCCTCCCGCACCGAATCCGCATGGGCCAGATCGTGCAGCGCCTGACCCAGCCTGTCCGGCTGAAACGCAACGCGCTCGCGAATCGCGAGCGGCGCTGTGTGATGATTCAGGCCAAGGGCGTAAAGCTGCATTCGGGATCAGGCTGTTCAGCACACTTCGATGGAGAGGTGCGCATTATAGCACCCAGGTCTACGGGCAAAAATTGAGCGGAATCAGCCAGTTTTCCCTGCTCCGCCGGCAACTCGTACATCGCCTGATCAGAGAAGCCTTGGAACAGGCCTGCCCTCCCCTGCCCGGACGCGCTTGTAGGATCGCACCTATAATCGGGCTAACCAACTCGATCAGGATGCGTCGCCATGAGGACCGTTCCCGTGTATGAAGCAAAGACCAAGTTTTCCGAGCTGCTCGCCGCAGTCGAGCACGGCGAACAGGTGACCATCACCCGGCGTGGTCGGGCGGTCGCCCGCATCGTTGCGGCCGTCGATGTCGAAGAGTCGGCGCAGGCGCGGCGCCAGCGGGTCGCCGGCACCTTCGCGCGGCTGCGCGAACTCCGCCGGGGCGTGAGCCTGGGCATGGATCTTCGGGAGGCCATCGAAGAGGGCCGCGACTGATGCCCTTCGTGCTGGATAACTCCGTGGTCGCCGGATGGTTCCTGGAAGACCAGGCGACGCCCTACACCGATGCCATCGCCACGCGACTCGAAGAAGACCGGGCGGTCGTCCCGGCACTCTGGCAACTGGAGTTCGCCAACGTGCCCCGCACCGCGTGCAAGCGCAACCGCATCGCCGCCGCCCAGGCACAACAGGTCATCGAGCAGATTTGCATGACCCGTTCACGCAAACTGTCGTACAGGACTGGGTTCCGACGACATTTATCTAGGTTTCTTGCCCTGCTCAAATTTCTTGAGCATAGCGCAAACGATCGCGATGCCATTTATCACGCAAAACGGCGCCATTTATCGCGCCGCGCTGCACTACGGAAATCGGAATTGTAGAAACGGGCCGCGTATTTGTAGAAAAGCCGGTTCGCGCAATTTAGCGGGAACCGGCTTGAATTCTGGTGGCCAGGGACGGAATCGAACCGCCGACACGCGGATTTTCAATCCGCTGCTCTACCAACTGAGCTACCTGGCCGAAGAGGTGTGCATTATAGCCTGAATCCACCCGAGGTCAAGCATTACCTGTTAGCCACCCCTCTTTTTTCCTGCGCCTGAATCAGGCCGTTCAAAAACCGACAGGCGGCGAGCCCGAGCCCACCGCCTGTCGTATTGCCTTCCGCCAGCCCCTCCTCGGTGAAGGAGGGGCATGGACCAGGGTTTCGGGGTTTAGTGGCTCGAAGCCGCCGCAGCACCGATACCGGTCTCGGAGCGCACGCGCTGAGCCAGGTAGCCGGCGCGGTCCGCCTTGGCACGGGCGCTGTTGTCGAGAATCGAGAACAGCCAGATGCCGAGGAAGCCGGCGCTCATCGAGAACAGCGCGGGCGAGGTGTAGGGGAACAGCGCCGAACCCGCCGGGTTGCCGAGCGTCGCTTCCCACACCGACGGCGACACCACGGTGAGGCCCACTGCGGTGATCAGGCCGAGGAAGCCGCCGATGGTTGCACCGCGGGTGGTGCAATCCTTCCACAGCACCGACATGAACAGCACCGGGAAGTTGGCCGACGCGGCGATGGCGAAGGCCAGCGACACCATGAAGGCGATGTTCTGCTTCTCGAACGCAATACCCAGTATCACCGCGACGACGCCCAGCGCGATGGTGGTGATGCGCGACACGCGCAGTTCGGAGGCGGAATCGACGTTACCCTTCTTGAACACCGTGGCGTACAGGTCGTGCGACACCGCCGAGGCGCCCGACAGCGTCAGGCCTGCCACTACCGCGAGAATGGTCGCGAAGGCCACCGCCGACATGAAGCCGAGGAAGACGTTGCCGCCGACAGCATTGGCGAGGTGGATCGCCGCCATGTTGCCGCCGCCCTTCAGTACGCCGTTCGGCTCCAGGAACTCCGGATTGTTCGACACCAGCACGATCGCACCGAAACCGATGATGAAAGTGAGGATGTAGAAATAGCCGATCCAGGTCGTGGCCCAGAACACCGATTTGCGTGCTTCCTTGGCATCCGGCACGGTGAAGAAGCGCATCAGGATGTGCGGCAGACCCGCGGTACCGAACATCAGCGCCATGCCGAAGGAGATCGCCGAGATCGGATCCTTGATGAAGGAGCCCGGCCCCATGATCGCCTGGGCGAGCACGCTGGCTTCTTCCGGCGACTTGCCGACCGCGATCGCGGCATCGGCCTTGACCTTCACCGAGGCGGCGAACAGCTGCTCGGGCGAGAAGCCGTAGTTCAGCATCACCATGAAGGCCATGAAGGACGCACCTGACAGCAGCAGCACCGCCTTGATGATCTGCACCCAGGTGGTTGCCGTCATGCCGCCGAACAGCACGTAGACCATCATCAGCGCACCGACGATGACCACTGCCATCCAGTACTCGAGGCCGAACAGCAGCTTGATCAGCTGGCCGGCGCCGACCATCTGGGCGATCAGGTAGAACGCCACCACGACCAGCGTACCCGAGGCCGCGAAGGCGCGGATCGGGGTCTGCTCGAAACGGTAGGCGGCCACGTCGGCGAAGGTGAACTTGCCGAGGTTGCGCAGCTTTTCCGCCATCAGGAAGGTGATGATCGGCCAGCCGACGAGGAAGCCGATCGAGTAGATCAGGCCGTCGTAGCCGCTGACCATGACCGCGGCGGAAATACCGAGAAAGGATGCCGCCGACATGTAGTCGCCGGCGATGGCCAGACCGTTCTGGAAGCCGGTGATGCCGCCGCCGGCGGTGTAGAAATCGGCTGCCGACTTGGTCTTGGCCGCCGCCCACTTGGTGATGTACAGCGTGCCGGCGACGAAGGCGCCGAACATGATGATCGCGGTCCAGTTCGTGGCCTGCTTTTCGGCCTGGCCGAGATCACCGCCGGCCGCCAGCGCCGCCGCCGACAGGAGTGCAAGGGCGAGTCCGCCGCCCAGGCGTGCATAAGGACTCATCATTTGCTGGTCTCCTTGACGATTTCCTCGGTCAGGGCGTCGAACTCCGAGTTGGCACGACGCACATAAATGCCGGTGATGATGATGGTGAAGAGGATCACGCCGAAGCCGACCGGCACGCCGAGCGTCATCACGCCTTCGCCCAGGCGCTGATGGAACAGCTCCTTGTCGAAGGCGATGATCGCGGTGTAGCCGTAGTACACGAGCAGCATGATGATCGTCAGCGTCCAGCCGAAGCGTGTACGCGTACTGACCAGCTTCTGATACTTGGGGTTGGCGACGATTTTCGCCACCGTATTGCTTTCCATGTCTCCCTCCTACTTGTTTGAACAAACCGGGCATCCACCGGTTGAGCTCAAAAGTATGCGATGACACTTACGGTGTGCTTACATGTCGTCAAAAAGTTTCTCTTATGGCGAATTTTCGAATATCTATTGATCGCCATCAAACGATCCGGACAGCGAACCATGGCAGGACGGTGTGCGGCGGCACTCAACCAAGGGGGTAGACGTCGCCCTGCACCGGAGGCGGAGCATGCAGATGGCTGCGCGGAAAAACCACGCGCGCCAGCGTCCCCTGCCCTGCCGGATTGGCATCCAGCGTCACGATGGCACGGTGCAGTTCGGCAATTTCACGCACGATCGGCAGCCCCAGGCCGGAGCCGTCGGCGCCGCTTCCCAGCACGCGATAGAAGCGCTCGAACACACGCTCCCGGTCCGTCTCGGGAATGCCCGGGCCGGTATCCTCGACTTCGAGAATCGGCGAGCCGGCAAAGCGCGTCCGCACGGTCACGCGCCCGCCACGGGGCGTGTACTTGACCGCGTTATCGACCAGGTTCTTGACCATTTCGCGCAGCAGCACCGGGTTGCCCTCGACCAGCAGCTCCCCGTCGCCGCCCTCCGCACCGAGGTCGATCTCCTTCACCTGCGCGCGCGGGAACAGTTCCAGCGCCACTTCGCGCACGACCAGGGCCAGGTTCACCGGTTCGACCGCATACAGCTTCTCGAAACTCGCCTCGGCCCGCGCCAGCGACAGCAACTGGTTGATCAGGTGGGACGCGCGATCGGTGCTTTCGGCGATGTGGGCAAGCGACTGGCGCAGCTGCTCGGGGTCGCTCTCGTGCAGGGCGAGGTCGGTCTGCATCTTCAGCCCGGTCAGCGGCGTGCGCATCTGATGGGCTGCATCGGCGATGAAGCGCTGCTGGGCCTGCAGATTTTCTTCGAGGCGCGCCATCATGTCGTTGAAGGCGACGATCAGCGGCCTCACCTCCTCCGGCACGCTCGCCGGCTGGACGGGAGAAAGATCGGTCGGCCGCCGGCGGCGGATCAGACTCTGCAGGCGGTTGAGCGGCGTGATGCCGCGCGACAGGCCGACCCAGACGAGCAGCACCGCCAGCGGAATGATGGCGAACTGCGGCAGCAGCACGCCGGTGACGACGCGCGAAGCGAGGTCGCCGCGCTTGTTGCGAGTTTCGGCCAGTTGCACCCAGACCAATGGCGCATCCTCGCCCTCACCCGCCTTCAGCAGCCGGTAGGCGACCCGCGTCTCCTCGCCATGGATGGTTTCGTCGCGAAACAGCACTTCCTCACCCGCAGGCGGCTGCAGCCCCTGGGGCCTGGGAATGTCCGCATCACCGGCCACGATCACCCCATGCTCATCCGCCACCTGGAAATACAGCACGTCATCCTGGTCCGCACGGAACAGGGCACGGGGCGGCGCGGGAAAGCGCACGACGACCTGCCCTTCATCGAACGCCACCATGCGGGACAGCATCCTGACACCATCGGCCAGCGCGAGGTCATAGGGCTGATTGGCGATGTTGTCGGCGACGTTGTGCGTGATGATGATCGAGATCGGCCACAGGAACAGCAAGGGCGCAAGCAACCAGTCGAGGATTTCGCCGAACAGGGAATTCGGCGGCCCCGGGCGCTTCGTACTCGATACGGCCCTGTCAAGGTTTCGCCGTCGGCGCCGCATCCGAGTTCTCCAGGCAATAGCCCAGCCCGCGAGCGGTCACGATGCGCACGCCGCTGTCCTCCAGCTTCTTGCGCAGACGGTGTACGTAGACTTCGATGGCATTGCTGGAGACTTCCTCCCCCCAGCCGCAGAGGTGATCCACCAGTTGATCCTTGCTCACCAGCCGCCCGACGCGCAGCAGAAAGACTTCCAGCAAGCCGATCTCGCGCGCCGACAGCTCGAGTACCTGGCCGTCCACCTTGACGACACGGTCGGCCTGGTCGTAGGACAGGCGCCCCAGTTCGAGGCAGCGCGCCTGACCGGTGCCGCGGCGCGTCAGGGCACGCACACGCGCCTCCAGTTCGGGCAAGGCGAACGGTTTGGCCATGTAGTCGTCCGCCCCTGCATCGAGCCCGCGCACACGGTCATCGACGCCGTCCTGCGCCGTCAGGATCAGCACCGGCAGCGCCGACTTGCGCGCTCTCAGGCGCTTGAGCACCTCGATGCCCGGCAACCGCGGCAAGCCGAGATCGAGAATGAGCAGATCGTAGGACTGGGACGCCAGCGCCGCGTCGGCGTCGATGCCGTTGTCGACATGATCGACGGCATACCCATTGCGCTTCAAGGCGCGGCCGATGCCGTCGGCAATCACGGGATCATCTTCTGCCAGCAGAATACGCATGGAATTCCGGGATGTAAGTTGTGCGTAAGCGAATGCACCTAGCATTTACTGGAATGCACTTCCTTTGCTCGGTCGCTGGATGCAGCGGAAGCAACCAATTATCCCACGGATTCTGACTACACTGGCAGCAAGGGCGAAAGAGCCTGTGCAGCGCCTGCCGCAAACTGAAAAGGCCCCGCTTGCGCGAGGCCTTCCTGGTCAGACGGCAAGCGGCAAACCTGCCGAAACAGGCTTGCCGCAGGCGGGCATCACATCATGCCGCCCATACCGCCCATGCCACCCATACCGCTCATGTCGGGCATGCCGCCGGCCGGCTTGTCTTCGGCCAGCTCACCGACCATGCAGTCGGTGGTCAGCATCAGACCGGCGACCGAAGCGGCGTTCTGCAGCGCGGTGCGGGTCACCTTGGTCGGATCCAGCACGCCCATCTCGACCATGTCGCCGTACTCGCCGGTGGCCGCATTGAAGCCGTAGTTGCCCGAACCTTCGACGACCTTGTTCACCACCACGCTCGGCTCGTCGCCGGCGTTGGCGACGATCTCGCGCAGCGGCTGCTCCATCGCGCGCAGCACGATCTTGATGCCGGCGTCCTGGTCGTGGTTGTCGCCCTTCAGGCCGCCCAGGTTGGCGCGGGCGCGCAGCAGCGCAACGCCGCCGCCCGGCACGATGCCTTCTTCCACCGCAGCGCGGGTAGCGTGCAGGGCATCCTCGACGCGAGCCTTCTTCTCCTTCATTTCGACTTCGGTCGCGGCGCCGACCTTGATCACGGCAACGCCGCCGGCCAGCTTGGCCACACGTTCCTGCAGCTTTTCGCGGTCGTAGTCGGAGGTCGCTTCCTCGATCTGCACGCGGATCTGCTTGACGCGGGCTTCGATGCGATCGGCCTGGCCATCACCGTCGATGATGATGGTGTTTTCCTTGCCGATCTCGATGCGCTTGGCCTGGCCCAGGTCTTCCAGCGTGGCCTTTTCCAGCGTCAGGCCGACTTCTTCGGCGATGACTTGGCCGCCGGTCAGGATGGCGATGTCTTCCAGCATGGCCTTGCGGCGGTCGCCGAAGCCCGGAGCCTTGACCGCGCAGGTCTTCAGGATGCCACGGATGTTGTTCACCACCAGCGTGGCCAGGGCTTCGCCCTCGACGTCCTCGGCAATGATCAGCAACGGACGGCCGGCCTTGGCGACTTGCTCCAGCACCGGCAGCAGGTCGCGGATGTTGGAGATCTTCTTGTCGAACAGCAGCACGAACGGGTTGTCGAGGATCGCGACCTGCTTGTCCGGGTTGTTGATGAAGTAGGGCGACAGGTAGCCGCGGTCGAACTGCATGCCTTCGACGACGTCCAGCTCGTTGTTCAGCGACTTGCCGTCTTCGACGGTGATCACGCCTTCCTTGCCGACCTTGTCCATCGCATTGGCGATGATGTCGCCGATGTCGCTGTCGGAGTTGGCCGAGATCGAGCCGACCTGGGCGATTTCCTTGTTGGTCGAGCAGGGCTTGGACAGCTTCTTCAGCTCTTCGATGGTGGCGGCGACGGCCTTGTCGATGCCGCGCTTCAGGTCCATCGGGTTCATGCCGGCGGCGACGTACTTCATGCCTTCGCGCACGATCGACTGCGCCAGCACGGTGGCGGTGGTGGTGCCGTCGCCGGCGATGTCCGAGGTCTTGGAAGCGACTTCCTTGACCATCTGCGCACCCATGTTCTCGAACTTGTCCTTCAGTTCGATTTCCTTGGCGACCGACACGCCGTCCTTGGTCACGGTCGGGGCGCCGAACGAACGCTCCAGCACCACGTTGCGGCCCTTCGGGCCCAGGGTCACCTTGACCGCGTTGGCGAGGATGTTGATGCCGGCGACCATGCGTTCGCGGGCGGAATCACCAAACTTGACTTCTTTAGCTGCCATTCTTCAGAACTCCGGAATTTTTTAAGGATTAGCGCTTCAGGAACGGGAGAAGGCTCAGCCTTCGACCACGCCCATGATGTCTTCCTCGCGCATCACGAGGAGCTCTTCGCCTTCGACCTTGACGGCCTGGCCGGCGTACTTGCCGAACAGCACCTTGTCGCCCACCTTGACGGCCATCGGACGCACGTTGCCGTCGTCGAGGATCTTGCCGTTACCGACGGCCAGGACTTCGCCCTGATCGGGCTTCTCGCCTGCGCTGTCCGGGATCACGATGCCGCTGGCGGTCTTGCGCTCGGCTTCCAGACGCTTGACGATCACGCGATCGTGCAGGGGACGAATCTTCATCGAGTTCACTCCTATCTTCGGTTCGACTGTTTGGGTTGATGGCTTGCGGGTTGCCCCGCGGAAAATTCGCAGTGGCCCGAATGCAGCAACTGCGCCGCTCCGGGCTTGTTAGCACTCACTGCCAACGAGTGCTAATAATAGGGACGGGGTTCCGGGATTTCAAGTGCAGCCCACGTGATTTCTGCTCTGCCGCCCAAAGCGCCATCGGATGCTGAACTTTTCTGCCGCCGGGCCGCCCCAAGGCAGGACAGACCCTTGGGGAATGGAGCACGGGGCACAGGCACCGCTCCGAACAGTGGATCGACATGAACATTCTTGCGGCAGCCTTCCGGCACACCCTTTTCGCTCTCTCCGTCTGCGTCAGCGGCCTGTGCTCCGCTGCCGGCCAGGCAACGCCGGGAACACAGTGGCAGGGCGCCGCCTTCGAAGGCGATGCAGCCGGCCTCGCCCGCTTGGCCGCCGCCGGCGCCCAGGCGGTACGCGTCTATCGGCAGACCGATGCCTGGGTGCTGGACGAAGCGCAACGGCTCGGCTTGAAGGTGGTCATGGGTCTATGGCTGGAGCATCCGCGCCACGGCTTCAGCTATGACGACGAGCAGGCCGTGCAGGCGCAGGAGCGGGCCATCCTCGAATTCGTCAGGCACCACCGGGGACACCCCGCCCTGCTCGCCTGGGGCATCGGCAACGAAATCGAGACCGCGGTGGAAAACCCGCTGCCGCTATGGCGCGAGGTCGATCGCCTCGCTGCGGCGATCAAGCGGATCGATCCGGTCCACCCGACGCTGATGGTCGTCGCCGATACCGGCATGGACGCTTTCCGCAGCCTGGCGGACTGCTGCCCGAACGTCGACCTGCTGGGCATCAACGTCTATGCCGGCGCGGTATTCGATCTGCCTCGGCGGCTGCGCGACGCCGGCATCGGCAAGCCGGTCGTCATCACCGAGCTGGGGCCGCTCGGCCAGTGGCAGGCCGGCCGCAAACCCTGGGGAGCGCCGGTGGAACCGACCAGCAGCGAGAAAGCCCGCTTCTTCACCGAAGCCCTCGGCTATCTCGCGCGCCAGCCGCAGATTCGCGGCGTATTCCCCTTCCTGTGGGGCGCCAAGCAGGAACAGACCGAAACCTGGCACGGCCTGCTGCTGGCCGACGGCAGCGGCACCGCGATGAGCGATGCACTGGCCTCGTTCTGGGGCCGGCCGGTGGAGAGGCCCGCGCCGGTCGTACGCGGCATCGGCATCGCCGCCGACGCGTTCGCCCCCGGGGCGGAGATTTCGGCCGGAATCGATGCCGTCAATGCCGATGGCACGGCGCTGGAGACGGAATGGAAGATCCTTGCCGAAGCCACCGATCTGCGCAAAGGCGGTGACCACGAATCCCCGCCCGCTCGCATCGCCACGCGCATCCTGCACGCCGATGCCGCCAGCGTGCGCCTGCTGGCACCTGCCGAGCCGGGGGCCTATCGCCTGTTCATCACCGCGCGCGACCGCCACGGCAAAGCGGCAACAGCCAACCTTCCTTTCCTGGTGCGCTGAAGCTTCCCGTTGCCGGACGCCCCCGTTCTCCGGCATGGGCTCGGCCAACAATCAGGACATACACATGGAGCGGGGAAAAATTCACGGTCGACGACTGTCGGTGCTCGCCCGGCATGGCGGTCTGGATCACACTCCGCGCTCGACAGTCCAACGACCCGATACATCAGCCTCTCCCCGCCCCATGCCCAACGATCGACGCATGTTCTCCCCTTCCACTGAACGCAACCGCGGCCACATCCTGCCGGTCCTGCAGCGCATCCTGCCCGACGCGGCCTCGGTACTGGAGGTGGGCAGCGGAACCGGCGAGCATGCCGTGTATTTCTGCGCCCACATGCCCTGGCTTCACTGGCAGCCGACCGAAGGCGATCCGGCCGCGATCGACTCCATCACCGCCTGGATCTCGCATTCCGGCCTGCCCAACATCGAGACGCCGCTCGAACTGGAATTGAACAGCGAAACCTGGCCGGTCCGGCACGCCGATGCGGTGGTGGCGATCAACGTGCTGCACTACTCGCCGTGGTCGAGCACGGCGGCGCTGTTTCGTGGCGCAGCCCGTGTGCTGCCGAAAGGCGGCATCGTCTATTGCTACGGCCCCTACCGTCGCGACGGCGCGCATACGGCGCCGTCCAATGCC
The DNA here is from genome assembly GCF_048398245.1 of Thauera butanivorans. Lineage (NCBI taxonomy): Bacteria > Pseudomonadati > Pseudomonadota > Betaproteobacteria > Rhodocyclales > Zoogloeaceae > Thauera > Thauera butanivorans. The sequence continues at coordinate 1,376,250 of NZ_CP183038.1, read as the reverse complement.
GCATTCGACGAATGGCTGCACGACGTCGATCCCGGCTTCGGCGTGCGCGACCTGGAAGCGGTGGAGGCCGAAGCCCGTGAGCATGGCTTCCGGCTCGACGAAGTCATCGAAATGCCGGCCAACAACTTCAGCCTGATCTTCCGGCGCGAAGCCTGAGGCCGGAGCACCGGGCCCGGCAGCCGGATCAGAAGGCGATCGCCACGCCGAAGTGCAGCCGCAGCTTGCGTTCGTCGTGCCCCCAGGCGAGATCGACTGCCAGCGGCCCGGCCGGGCTGCGCCAGCGAGCGCCGACGCCATAGCCCGTGTGCGGATCGAAATCGCCGCGCGTATCGGCCGCGTCGCCCGCATCGACGAACACCGCCGCTCCCCACTGCGGCTCGAACCAGCGCACGTATTCCGCGCTCATGGTGCCGAGGTAGCGTCCGCCGACGGTCGCCCTGCCTTCGCTGACACCGAGGCTCTGGTAGGCGTAGCCGCGCACCGATTGCGCACCCCCGGTCCGGAACAGGAAGTCCTGCGGAATGCCTTCGCGCGAATCGGCCAGCGTCACGCCGGCCTCGCCGCGCAGGATGAAGACGTCGCGTTCGCCGACCGGCTGGTAGCGCACCGCGCGGCCATACAGGCGGACGAAATCCTGGTCGGCCAGCGCCACCGCCGTACCGCCGCCGACCTGGAACTCCAGCACGTAACCGCGCGTCGGGTCGAGCAGATCATCGACGGCCCGCCGGAGCCAGGTCCAGTTGAGGGTCAGCGTATTCTGCGAACTCTCGTCCGCGCCGCTGGGCTGGATGCGCTCGTGCTGCAGCCGCAGCGCGAGCTGAGTCTCGATGTCGCCCCGCACCGTGCTGCGCGTCGCGCCCACGGCCTGCGAACTGATCTTGAGTCCTTCGAGATCGCTGCGATCGATCAGCGCGCCGAAACTGTCGCGATGCCGCCCCGAAGGCGGCAGGAAGATGTCGGCGTAGGCCGACTGGCGGCGCTGCTCGATGCGCAGCCCCGTCGACAATTCCCAGGCGCGGCGCAGCAGATTGGAATCGCGATAGCTGGCCTCGACGCGGAAGCCCGTATTGCTCGACACCCCGGCGCCGAAGCCGAGGTACTTGGGATTGGCCTCGGTCACCTGCACCCTGACCGGAACGGCCTTTGCCAGGGCCGGGTCGCGGTCGATGGCAACGATCACCGAAGCAAAATGCGGCGTGTTCTGCAAACCGGTCTGGAATGCCAGCAAGGCTTCGCGATCGTAGGGCTTCCCCGCTTCCAGGCGGCTGTAGCGCTGCACCAGATCGGCAGGCAGTGCCTGCAGGCCGCTGACTTCGAGGGCGCCGAGGTAGAACGCGGGACCGCTGTCGAGCGTCACGCTCAGACGCGCCGACGCCGTGTCGGGATCGATCTCGGCGCGGCTGGTGACGATGCGGGCGGCCGCATAGCGGCGGGCGGCCACGGCATCGAGCAGCGCCTGCTTGGCGGCATCCCAGTCGGCCTGACGGAAAGGCGCGCCCTGTGGCAGGCTCCAGCGGCTGCGCAAGGCTTCGAGATAAGCCGCCCCCCCCGCCTCCGGGCCGCCCTGCGCCGTCGCGACCTCGCCTTCGAAAACGATCGATACCTGCCCGACGGTCGTCCGCGGCCCCGGCTCGACCTTCAGCAGCCAGCGGCCCGCTTCACTGCGGTCGGTGCGGACCGATGGCGAAAAATAGCCTTCGGTCGCCAGCAACTGTTCCACCTCGCGCCGCGCACGGCGCGACATGGCGATGCGATCGGCCGCGGCGGCGGGCAGCACCTGCTCACCCTTGAGCAGGCGGACATGGCGCTCGAGCAGTTCGCGCACCTCGCCCGGCGCCTCCAGGCTCACATCCAGCGCCTGCTGGGCAGCAGCAGGCAGGGCCAGCGACAAGAACACGCCCAGCAGCAGCGAAGCGGTGAAACGCCGACAGACCCGCATGCGAGACGATCAGTGCGCCCGGTGGTACTCGACGACGCGCTCCACCTCGGCCTTCGAACCGAGGATCACCGGCACGCGCTGATGCAATTCGGTCGGCAGCACGTCGAGAATCCGCTCCCGTCCGGTGCTTGCTGCGCCGCCGGCCTGTTCGACCAGCATCGCCATCGGGTTCGCCTCGTACATCAGGCGCAGCTTGCCGCCCCTGGCGCGGCATTTCTCGTCCATCGGATACATGAAGATGCCGCCGCGCGTCATGACGCGATGCACGTCCGACACCATCGACGCCACCCAGCGCATGTTGAAATCCACGCCGCGCGGGCCATCCGCTCCGCGCTGCAGTTCCTCGACGTAGCGCTGGACCGGCGGCTCCCAGAAGCGCGCATTCGAGGCATTGATGGCGTATTCACGCGTTTCCTCGGGAATCGTCATGAACGGATGGGTGTAGATGAAGCTGCCCATCTCGCGGTCGAGCGTGAAGCCATGCACGCCGTTGCCGACGGTCAGCACCAGTTGGGTCGACGGGCCGTAGATCGCGTAGCCTGCGGCAGCCTGCTCCCGCCCGGGCTGCATGAAGCTTTCTTCCGTCGCCGGTGCCCCACCCGGCGGCATGCGCAGCACCGAGAAAATGGTACCCACCGACACATTGACGTCGATGTTCGACGAACCATCCAGCGGATCGAACAACAGCAGGAAACCGCCCTTCGGATAATCGAAGGGGATCTGGTGCACGGTCTCGACCTCTTCCGAGGCCATCGCCGCCAGGTGGCCGCCCCATTCGTTGGCCTGCAGCAGGATCTCGTTGGCGATGACATCGAGCTTCTTCTGCGCTTCGCCCTGGACATTGTCGGTGCCTGCCTCACCCAGCACTCCCGCAAGCGCCCCCTTGGAGACATTGACGCTGATGGCCTTGACGGCGCGGGCAACGACCTCGATCAACAAGCGCAGGTCGGCGGTGATGCGACCAGCACGCTGCTGCTCGATCAGGAACTGGGTAAGGGTGACGCGACGCATGAAGGGACTCCGTGAATGCGATTGATGCTGACAGCAACGGATTATCCCGGTTCCTTGCACTCAGCGCACGGCAAAAAAAGTTTCACCGCTCTCCGGATGGATGGCTATCATCCCTGCCTCGGCCCAAGCACGGAGGTTCGAATCCCCGCTCCGCGCCACCGTCCATCAGCACCTCCATCTTTATGCACGTCATGGTTCTCGGCGCCGGCGTCACCGGCGTCACCACCGCCTGGTATCTGCGACAGGCGGGATTCGAAGTCAGCCTCGTCGACCGTCAAGCGGGCGCAGGCATGGAAACGAGCTTCGCCAACGGCGGCCAGATTTCCATCAGCCATCCCGAGCCCTGGGCCAATCCCTCGGCGCCCTGGCTCGCCCTGCGCTGGCTCGGCCGCGCCGACGCGCCGCTGAAGATCCGCCCGGCCGCCGACCCGGCCCAGTGGCGCTGGGTGCTCGCCTTCCTGCGCGAGTGCCTGCCCTGGCGCACACGCCGCAACACGGCGGCGATCGCCGCGCTCGCCGTCTGGAGCGGGCATTGCCTGGGCCGGCTGCGGGACGAAACCGGGCTGGAATACGAACAGCGCAGGCGCGGCATCCTGCACCTGTTCAATACGCCCCGGGAATTCGCCCAGGCATCTCGTCGAGTGGCGGAACTGGCGCATTTCGGCATCGAGGCGCGTGTCTGCCAGCCAGCCGATTGCATCGCCATCGAGCCAGCACTGGCGGCCCGGCAAAGCCCGCTGGCCGGCGGCATCCATGCACCGGGAGACGAATCGGGCAATGCGCACCTGTTCACCCGGGCATTGGCCGAACGGCTGGCGCAAGCGGGCGTGCGCTTCCACTGGAACACCCAGGTACTGCAGCTGAATCACGGCAACGGCACGATCAACAGCATCGACATCGCGGACGGGGCCGGCCGCAGAGGTGCGCTGATCGCCGATGCATACGTGGTCTGCCTCGGCAGCCACAGCGCGGCACTGCTGGCGCCGACCGGCATGCGGCTGCCGATCTATCCGGTGAAGGGGTATTCGATCACCGCAGCATTGACGAAGCCCGCCAGGGCGCCGGAAGTCAGCCTGACCGACGAGTCGCGGCGGATCGTCTGCTCCCGCCTGGGAGATCGCCTGCGCGTCGCCGGCACGGCCGAGCTGGCGGGGTTCGATACCCGCATCCGGCCCGAGCGCATCCGCCCGCTGCTGGACTGGACCCGGCAGAACCTCCCCGGCCTCATCGACGAGGCCAGCATCGAGCCCTGGGCAGGCCTGCGGCCGGCCACGCCGGGCAATCTGCCGCTGATCGGCAGCAGCACGAACACGAATCTGTGGCTGAACACCGGTCATGGCACGCTGGGCTGGACGCTCGCCTGCGGCTCGGCCAGTGCGCTCGTGGCCTTGATGCGCGGCGAACAAGCCCCGGTCGCCTACCCTTTCCTCGGTTGATCGCCCGGCAGCACCGGGAAAGCTCTGGCAGGGAAATCCCTGCCGCTTCAGGCGCAGGCGGTCTTGTTCTCGGCCGTCAGCGTGGCACAGGCGCAGCCCGCGGCAGACTTTTCGCCGCCGTCTTCGCCCGGCACGAAACGTTCCGCCTCGACATCGTAGCCGACGCTGTCGAGATGGAAGGCAAGCGCCGCATCCATGCCGTTGGTGTGGTTCTCGAACCACGCCGGCAGCTCCTGGATCAGGCGCCTGGCGAAGAACATGTCGCCATTGGCCACGCGCTTGCGGATGTCGTGCAGCACGGCGAGCACGCGCTCATGCTCGGCACGGTGGCAGCCCGGGAAATCCACCGCTTCCATCCAGCGGTTCTCCTGGGCGAAGTGCGCTTCGGTATGCGCGACGAAAGCGTCGTAGGCGGCGAGGAAGTTCTCCGGCGCGGCGCTCGCCACGGCCGTATACAGCTCGACGAACTCGCGATGGGTGTCGTCCATGCGCGCAAGACCATTCTCGAGCTTTTCGCTCCATTCCAGGCTGGACATCGTGTCTCCTTACTTGACGACGGTCAGGTGCGAAGGCCGCGGGCGCCGCGGTGAGCCATCGCCGGGTTTCGCCGCTTCCTCGCGTGCCTTTGCCGCCGCTTCGCCCATGTCTTCGGCGGCTTCCGGCTCCTGGGCGTCGCCGTCCAGGGATGCCAGCGCTGGTGCGCTCTCGTCCCCTTCCTCGAGTTCGGGCTCGAAAGCCATGCCCTGCCCGTTCTCACGGGCATAGATCGCGATCACGTTGGCGACCGGAATCACCAGCGAATGGGCGACACCGCCGAAACGGGCCTGGAAGCTGATGTAGTCGTTGGCCATCTGCAGATGGCCGGTGGCCTCGGACGACAGATTGAGCACGATCTGGCCGTCGCGGGCATAGCCGGGCGGCACGCGCGTCTGACCATCGACGATGGCGGCGAGATAGGGCGTGAACCCCTGGTCGACGCACCATTCCCAGATGGCACGCAGCAGATAGGGTTTGGTCGATATTGTGCTCATGGTCTTTCCATCAGGCGATGCCCGCGCCGGAAACGGGGCATCGCGGGTCGAACGGTCAGCGGCGCATGACCTTCTCGGAAGGCGTCAGCGCATCGATGAAGCCCTGGCGGCTGAAGATGCGCTCGGCGTACTTCATCAGCGGCGCTGCCGCCTTGGGCAGCTCGATGCCGTAATGTTCCAGGCGCCACAGCAGCGGCGCGATGGCAACGTCCAGCATCGAGAACTCCTCGCCGAGCATGAACTTCTGCTTGGTGAAGATCGGCGCCAGCTGGGTGAGATGGTCGCGGACGTGGGCACGCACCTTGTCCACACCCTTCTGGTTGGCCTCGAGCGCTTCGAGGTGCGAGAACAGCTCGTGCTCGAAAGTGTGCAGCAGCTGGCGGGCACGTGCGCGCATGATCGGGTCGGGCGGCATCAGTTGCGGGTGCGGAAAGCGCTCGTCGATGTATTCGTTGATGATGTTCGACTCGTACAGCACGAGGTCGCGGTCGACCAGTACCGGCACGCGGTTGTAGGGATTGATGACGGCGATGTCTTCAGGCTTGTTGTAGAGATCGACGTCGATGACTTCGAAGTCCATGCCCTTCTCGAACAGGACGATCCTGCAGCGATGGCTGAAAGGATCGGTCGTGCCGGAATACAGATTCATCATGGTGTTGCCACTCCGGGGATGCAGAAGCAAAAGCGCACCACGCGAGATCGCGTGGTGCGTCTGGGATGGGACTAGATCAACAGGCCTCGCGGCCGGCTGCGGTTCCGATCAATGAATGTCCTTCCAGTAGTTCTTCTTCAGGGCATAGGCCAGCACGAAGAAACCTGCCAGGAAGATCAGCACGACGGTACCGATCGCCTTGCGCTTCTCGGCCACCGGCTCGCCCATCCAGACGAGGAAGGAGACCAGATCGGCCACAGCCTTGTCGTACTCCTCGACCGACAGCTTGCCGGGCTTGGCCAGCGTCAGCTCGACATGCTTGGAACCGTCGGCGTTCTCGGTGACCTTGGCCACCTGCTCGCCCTGCAGTTCCCACAGCACGTGCGGCATGCCGACGTTCTCGAAGATCACGTTGTTCCAGCCGGTCGGACGCTCGGCGTCGCGGTAGAACTGGCGCAGATAGGTGTAGAGCCAGTCCGCACCGCTGCCGTCGCCGGAAGCGCGCGAACGCGCGATCACCGACAGATCCGGCGGCGCTGCGCCGAACCAGGTCGTGCCATCGGCGCGGCTCATGCTGATCTTCATCAGATCGCCGACCTTCTCGCCGGTGAACAACAGGTTGTCGCGGATCATCTGCTCGGACAGGCCGATGTTCTCCAGCTGGTTGTAGCGCACGTAGGACGCGCCATGACAGTTCAGACAGTAATTGACGAACAGCTTGGCGCCATGCTGCAGTGCAGCCGGCTCGGTGCTCACCGGCGCCTTGTCGAGGTTCACCGAGACGTCGGCCGCCAGCGTAAGCGCCGGGGCGAACAGCAGCACGGCTGCTGCACGCTTGACGAAATTGATCACGCGCATTTTCATTTGAAGTTCACCCTTTCCGGTTCGGCCTTGCACTTGTCGAGCTTGCTGTACCACGGCATCAGCAGGAAGAACGCGAAATACAGCACCGAGCAGATCTGCGACACCAGGGTACGGCCCGGGGTCGGGGGCAGCACGCCCAGGTAGCCCAGGATGAAGAAGCACACCACGAAGATCGCCACGGCGATCTTGAAGATCGGCCCCTTGTAGCGGATCGACTTCACCGGGCTGCGGTCCAGCCAGGGCAGGAAGGCGATGATCACCACCGACGCGCCCATCGCCACCACGCCCCAGAACTTGGCGTCGAGCCCGAACAGCGGGTAGGTGACCGCGCGCAGGATCGAGTAGAACGGCGTGAAGTACCACACCGGCGCGATGTGCGGCGGCGTCTTCAGCGGGTCGGCCGGAATGAAGTTGTTGAACTCCAGGAAGTAGCCGCCGCCTTCGGGCGCGAAGAACACCACCGCGCTGAAGAAGAACAGGAAGGCGACGACGCCGACGATGTCCTTGACGGTGTAGTACGGGTGGAACGGGATGCCGTCCAGCGGGATGCCGTTGGCATCCTTCTTCTTCTTGATCTCGACGCCGTCGGGGTTGTTCGAGCCGACTTCGTGCAGCGCGATGATGTGCGCGACGACGAGGCCGATCAGCACCAGCGGCACGGCGATGACGTGGAAGGAGAAGAAGCGGTTCAGCGTGGCGTCGGAAACGACGTAGTCGCCGCGGATGACCAGCGACAGGTCCGGACCGATGACGGGAATCGCCGAGAACAGGTTGACGATGACCTGCGCGCCCCAGAAGGACATCTGGCCCCAGGGCAGCAGATAGCCCATGAAGGCTTCGGCCATCAGCACCAGGAAGATCAGCGTGCCGAAGATCCAGATCAACTCGCGCGGCTTGCGGTAGGAACCGTAGAGCAGGCCGCGGAACATGTGCAGGTACACGACGATGAAGAAGGCCGAGGCGCCGGTCGAGTGCAGGTAGCGGATCAGCCAGCCGCCCGGCACCTCGCGCATGATGTACTCGACGCTGGCGAAGGCCACCGGCACGCCGGCGGCGTTCAGCGACGCATCCGGCTTGTAGTGCATGACCAGGAAGATGCCGGTCAGGATCTGGATCACCAGCACCAGCAGCGCCAGCGAACCGAAGAAGTACCAGAAGTTGAAGTTTTTCGGGGCGTAGTATTCGGTGAGGTGCCCCTTGATGGACGACGTCAGCGGGAAACGCTCGTCGATCCAGTTCAGCACAGCCTGGGATTTGGTCGTCATCGCTTATGCCTTCCCGTCTTCGCCAACAAGAATGGTGGTATCCGCGAGGTACTGGTGCGGCGGAATCTCGAGGTTGTCCGGCGCCGGCATGCTGCTATAGACGCGGCCGGCCAAGTCGAAAAGCGAACCGTGGCAGGGGCACAGGAAGCCACCGGGCCAATCCGCGCCCATGCCACTCTCGGCACCCATCTTGAACTTCTCGGACGGAGAACAGCCCAGGTGAGTACAGATGCCGACCGCGACCAGATACTCGGGCTTGATCGAGCGGTACTTGTTCTTGGCATACTCCGGCTGCATCGGCTTGTCGGACGCGGGATCGCTGACCTTCTCGTCGGTCTTGTCGAGCGACGCCAGCATCTCGGGCGTGCGGCGCAGGATCCACACCGGCTTGCCACGCCACTCCACCGTCATCATCTCGCCCGGAGCGAGCTTGCCCACATCCACTTCGACCGGCGCACCGGCTGCCTTGGCACGCTCGGACGGCGTCAGGCTGGCAACGAACGGCACCGCTGTTGCCACAGCGGCGGCACCGCCCGCGGCGGATGTCGCCAGCAGCAGGGTGCGGCGGCTGCTGTCCATCTTTTGATCAACGCTCATGACCCTCTTCCCTGAAAGGAAAACGAAAGACCTGGATACAAATAACTTCGGGATTATAGCGAAGTCGCCGCAGCAGAGAAAGCACGAAGGCCGGATCGCCAATGGGAACAAGGCTTTCCGCGTGGCATCCATGCGACGCGGCGCCATCGCCGGCGGCATTTTTGCTGCATCGCAAAACCCGTTCGATCCACTTGCCTCAGACCGAGCGCCGCTCGATCAGCGCCTGCGCGATCGTGCCGGTGTCGGTATGCTCGAGCTCGCCGCCAACCGGCACGCCGCGCGACAGGCGGCTGACTTTCAGCCCGCGGGCCGACAGCAGGCTGGCGACGGTGTGGGCAGTCGCCTCGCCTTCGTTGGTGAAGTTGGTGGCGAGGATGACCTCCCCGACCTTGCCGTCGCTCGCGCGCGCGATCAGCTTGTCGAGCCGCAGCTCCCTCGGCCCGATGCCGTCGAGCGGCGACAGGCGCCCCATCAGCACGTAGTACATCCCGCTGTATGACTGCGTCTGCTCGATCATCGCCAGATCGGCCGGCATCTCGACCACGCACAGCAAGGAAGCGTCGCGGCGCGGGTTGGCGCAGCGTGCACAGACCGCCTCCTCGCTGAAGGTGTTGCAGCGCTCGCAGTGGCGCAGCACGTCGAGCGCATGGGCGAGCGCACCGGCCAGCCGTGCGGCACCGCGCTGATCGCGCTGCAGCAGGTGGTAGGCCATGCGCTGCGCCGACTTCGGCCCGACGCCGGGCAGGCAGCGCAGAGCTTCGATCAGCTCGTCGAGGCTGGAAGGCGACATCCACCCGCTCCCGTCAGAACGGCAGCTTCATGCCCGGCGGCAGGTTCAGGCCGGCGGTGAAGCCCGACATCTTTTCCTGGGTGGTGGTTTCAACCTTGCGCACCGCATCGTTCAGCGCGGCGGCGACCAGATCTTCCAGCATTTCCTTGTCGTCCATCACCGAATCGTCGATCGACACGCGGCGCACGTCGTACTTGCAGGTCATCAGCACCTTGACCATGCCGGCGCCGGACTGGCCCTCGACTTCGACCGAAGCGAGTTGCTCCTGCATCTTCTTCATGTTTTCCTGCATCTGCTGGGCCTGCTTCATCAGCCCGGCGATTCCGCCTTTCATCATGCTGGCTACTCCACTGGAATTGATCGTTCAAACTGGGGGAAGGAAGGCGGCAAGCCACCGCCATTCACAAGGGTTTCACGCTGTTCTCGACCAGCGTCGCATCGAAGCGCTCGATCAGCTCGCGCACGAAAGGGTCGGCCTCGAGCGCCGCGACCGCCTCGGCATGGCGTGCCCGGCGCTCGATCTCGTCGCGCTGGGCCGGCGTCTCGCCGGCGATGTCGCCGACTTCGATGCGCACCCGCAGCGCCCGCCCGGCCGCATTGCCGAGCATGTCCTGCAGCCGCTCAGCCGCCGCGCGGTTCATGTCGAACAGGTGGCGATGCGCATTCGACAGCCGCAGACGCAGCTCGCCATCGTCGAAATCGAGCCATTCGCAATGCTGCGCGAGTTCGCGCATCAGGCCGCTCAAGCCGAGCGCCCTGATCAGGCCGCGCCAGTCGCCCATCGCCAGCAGGGCGGCCACGTCGCCGCCGGTTGCCGTCGGCACTGCGGCCCCGGCGGTCAGCGGCACTTCCGGCTCCGCGGTCGCGACAGGCTCGCCCGGCTGCACCGCCGCCACGGCAGACGCAGGCCCGGCTTCGCGCGCGCCCGCCACCACGGCACCGACCGGCACGGCCGGCGGCACAAGCGCAGAGGCGGGATAGTCCCCGGCATAGGCCTCGGGCGGCAGTTCTTCCCACGGCGGCACGTCATGGTCGCCGCCCGACGGCGCCGGCGCGGGCACGGGCACGGCACCGAGCTCCGCACACCGGGGCATGTCCGCGGACGGCGGGGGCGGCTCGGCAGGCCGGGAGCCGGCCGCAGGCGGCGCGGAAGGGGCGATCGGGGCAGCAGCCTGCGCCGCACGCGGAACGCGGAGTTCGGCAACGCGCAGCGGCGCTGCGCCGCCCGCTTTCCCGGGTTCGGTGGCCGCGCTTGCCGGAACCGGCCCCGCCGACGGCTTCGCCGGTTCGGGCGCCTCGCCGGCCGGTGCCCGGGGCGATGCCGCCGGCGGCTGGACGGCAGCCGGCACCACCGGGCCCCGGGCCTGGCCGCTGCCGGCAGGCGCCACGCCAGGGCTGCCGAGCGCGGCCGGCTGCTCCGGGCGGAAGGCATGCAGGCGCAGCAGCGTCATCGCGAAGCCGGTGTATTCGTCCGGTGCCAAGGGCAGCTCGTCGCGGCCGTGGATGGCGATCTGGTAGGCCAATTGCAGGAACTCGGCGTCGAAAGCGGCAACGTAGGCGACGATGCGGGCACGTTCCACTTCGTCCGTGATGGCTTCCGGCGCATGCTGCGCAAGCGCGATGCGATGGAACAGGCTCGCCAGCGACTGCAGCGCCGCATCGAAGGACAGGCTGCGCGCCTCCATGCCGTCCGCCACCGCCACCAGGCCGGCCACGCTGCCGGCCGCCAGCGCATCGAGCACCGCATACAGGTGGTCGTCGCCGACCGTGCCGAGCATGTGCGTGACCTGCTCCTCCTCGACCTTGCCGGCGCCATGCGCGATCGACTGGTCCAGCAGCGACAGCGCATCGCGCATCGAGCCGCTGGCGGCCTTGGCGAGGTGGCGCAGCGCGCCCGGTTCGAACGGCACCGCCTCGGCCTGCAGGATGCGCGTGAGGTGGTCGACGATGTGGCCGGGCGGCATCTGCTTGAGGTTGAACTGCAGGCAGCGCGACAGCACCGTGACCGGAATCTTTTGCGGATCGGTGGTGGCGAGGATGAACTTGACGTGCTCGGGCGGCTCTTCCAGCGTCTTCAGCATGGCGTTGAAGGCGTGGCCGGTCAGCATGTGCACTTCGTCGATCATGTAGACCTTGTAGCGGCCCTGCACCGGCGCATACACCGCCTTGTCCAGCAGCGCCGCCATGTCGTCGACGCCGCGGTTGGAGGCAGCGTCCATCTCGACGTAGTCCGGGAAGCGGTCGGCGTCGATCGCCCGGCAGGCCTCGCATTCGCCGCAGGGCTCGGCGGTGACGCCGGTCTCGCAGTTCAGCGCCTTGGCCAGGATGCGGCTGATGGTGGTCTTGCCGACGCCGCGGGTGCCGGTGAACAGCCAGGCATGGTGCAGCCTGCCGGTGGCGAGCGCATGCGTCAGCGCCCGCACGACGTGCTCCTGACCGACCAGCGTACCGAAGGACTTCGGCCGCCACTTGCGCGCAAGGACCTGATAGCTCATGGCGCCCGATTCTAGCAGAGCGGGAGGCCCCGTCCGGTGCCGATCGCGCGAGCGGCCGAAATGCCGATCGATAGCAAAAAAGAATTGACGTTATTTTTCTTATCAATTTGAGCTATCAATCTCCCGAACCTATCCTTGTATCGAACCCAAGGAATCCAGGAGGAACCGGACATGAACCCATCCCGCTCCGACATCGGCGCCTTGTTCGAACTGTTCTGCCAGGTGTGCGCCGAGTTCGCGCAGACGCTCTAGCGCCATGCACGGCCGGCCGCACTTGATCGGCCGTGCGGTTTCCACCCGAAGCATCGATCAGAAGGAATCCATCCATGGTTGCCGAAGTCGCCCGTCTGCACCTCCAGCCCGCCAGCCCCTCCGGCGTCGCACGTGCGCTCGCCGGCTGGATGATCACGCTCACCGGCCTTGCCGTCCTGGCGGCCCAGGCGCTGCGCGGCATCGACGGTTTCGAGCTGCCGCTCGCCGCTGCGCTGTCCGGCGGTGCGATGGCGGCGGGCGCCACTGCACTGGGGGCGCTGCCGGTGCTGACGCTGCGCCGGATCGGCGCCGGCATGCAAGCCATGCTGCTCGGTTTCGGTGCCGGCGTGATGCTGGCCGCCAGTCTGTTCTCGTTGCTGCTGCCGGCATTCGAGGCGGCGCAGGCTCAAGGTCGGGGGCCATCCGGCGCCGGCATGCTGGTGGCAACCGGATTCCTGAGCGGCGCCCTGCTGTTGCTGGCAATGGACCGCCTGCTGCCCCATTCGCACACGCCCGCCCGGGCAGGATCCAGCGACGTGCGCAACGGCACCTCGGCGTGGCTGTTCGTGTTCGCGATCGCGGTGCACAACATTCCCGAAGGCCTGGCGATCGGCGTGGCATCCGGGCTCGGCGAACTGCAGGCCGGCAGCGGCAGCGCCGTCGCCACCGGCATCTCGCTGCAGAACGTGCCCGAAGGCCTGATCGTCGCCATCGCTCTCGCCACGGCCGGCTACAGCCGCATGTTCGCCTTCGTCGTCGCCACCGCGTCCGGCCTGATCGAGCCGATTGCCGCGATCACCGGTTCGATGGCGGTTTCCGCTTCCGCGGAGATCCTGCCATGGGGACTGGCAATGGCAGCAGGGGCGATGCTGTTCGTCGTCAGCCACGAAATCATTCCGGAATCGCATCGCCGGGGCCGCGAAACCCTCGCAACCGGCGGGCTGATCCTCGGTTTCGTCACGATGATGCTGCTGGACGGCCTGCTCGGCTGAAAACCGGGCCCTCACGGCGGCGCCAGGGAGAAATTCGCAGGCTTCCCGGTTCAGAAAGTGAAAAAGCCGAGGCGCTCCGCAACGGAGCATCCTCGGCTTTCCAGATTCGGGGTGGCGAGCCCGACCCCCGGCACTTGCAGGAAACGGCTGTGGCTGCTGCCTTCCGGCCCTGACCAGATTCACCGCGCTGCAATGCGGGGAGACCCGCCACGGCCGGCATTGTAGCAGCATGCCGGCCGTGTGGGGCCCGAGGCTCAGCCTTTCAGTTCGGGGAAGTCCTCCTCGAAGAACTCGAGTTCGCCACGCGCCTCCTGGGCGCGGAGCTCTTCGGCCTTGCGCAGCTCGACACGGCGGATCTTGCCCGAGATCGTCTTGGGCAGGTCGGCGAAGGACAGGCGGCGGATGCGCTTGTACGGTGCCAGCCGTTCGCGGGTGAAGGCGAAGATGTCCCTGGCCAGTTCCCTGCTCGGCTGCTGCCCGGCGACCAGGATCACGAAGGCCTTGGGCACGGCCAGGCGCACCGGATCGGGGCTGGGCACCACCGCGGCCTCGGCCACCGCCGGGTGCTCGATCAGCACGCTTTCCAGTTCGAACGGGCTGATCCGGTAGTCCGAAGCCTTGAACACGTCGTCGGCACGGCCGACATAGGTGATGTAGCCATCGGCATCGATGCTGGCGACGTCGCCGGTGCGGTAGTGGCCGTCACGCATCACTTCGGCGGTCTTGGCCTCGTCGCCCGCATAGCCGACCATCAGCCCGGTCGGGCGGTGCTCACCCGTCACCAGCGAAATCTCGCCCTCATCGACGGGGTTGCTGTCGGCGTCGAGCAGCGCAATCCTGTAGCCGGGCAGCGGCCTGCCCATCGAGCCGGGCTTGAGCGGCTGGTCGGGCGTATTGCCGATCTGCGCGGTCGTCTCGGTCTGGCCGTAGCCGTCGCGGATGGTGATGCCCCAGGCCTTCTTCACTTGCTCGATGACTTCGGGGTTCAGCGGCTCGCCGGCACCGATCAGCTCGCGCAGGCGGGTCTTCACCGCGGCGAGATCCTGCTGGATCAGCATGCGCCACACGGTCGGCGGTGCGCACATCGTGGAGACTTCGTATTTCACCAGCACGTCGAGCAGCGCCCTGGCGTCGAAGCGGCCGTAGTTGTACAGGAACACGCAGGCCCCGGCGTTCCAGGGTGCGAAGAAGCAGCTCCAGGCATGCTTCGCCCAGCCCGGCGAGGAGATGTTCATGTGGCGGTCGCCGGGCTTCAGGCCGATCCAGTACATCGTCGACAGATGGCCGACCGGGTAGGACTGGTGGGTGTGCAGCACGAGCTTGGGCTTGGAGGTGGTGCCCGAAGTGAAGTACAGCAGCAGCGGGTCGTCCGCGCGGGTGACGCCTTCCGGGGTGAAGGCGTCGGATTCGGCGGCGGCATCCTCGAAGGCCTTCCAGCCGGCCGGCGCGCCGCCCACGGCGATGCGGGTGAACTCGCCCGGCAGGCTCTCGAACTTGCCGGTATGGGCCGAACCGATGACCACGTGCCTGACCTGGCCGCGTTCCACCCGGTCGACCAGGTCGTCCGGCGTCAGCAGCGTGGTGGCGGGAATCACCACCGCACCGAGCTTGATCGCCGCCAGCATGGTTTCCCACAGCGGCACTTCGTTGCCGAGCATGATCAGGATGCGGTCGCCGCGCTCGACGCCCTGGCTGCGCAGCCAGTTGGCGACACGGTTCGAACGCGCCGACATCTCGGCGAAGCTCAGCTTCGACTCGCGGCCGTCCTCTTCGACGATCCACAGCGCCGGATCGTCGTTGCCCTGCGCGAGGGCGTCGAAGTGATCCAGCGCCCAATTGAACTCCGTCAGTTCCGGCCACTTGAAGCCGGCGTAGGCGGTGGCGTAGTCGCTGCGGTGTTGCAGCAGGAAATCGCGCGCGGCGATGAATTCAGCAGCACTCATGGTGCCTCTCCTCCTGGTTGTCGTCGAAAGCTGTCGACAGGCATGTTGCTGCATGCCTGCTCTTATCGTTTATTACGTTGACGTTAACGTAATAAACGCCTGAAATCAAACGATAGCACTCGCCGGCACCAGGGCGGGGAGTACGGCGGCCGGCATCCCTGCCCCGCACTTTCGAAGATGCCTGCCGAAGGACTTGCCGAACGGCTCGCCGAAGCGCAACCGCAGCGCCATACTTGCGGCCTTGCGACAACGACCGGAGTAAAGATGTCCCTCGTCCAGCAACGCCTTCACGCCCGCTATGGCAACGACGCGGGCGGCCCCCTCGAGATCGCCTGCACCCCGCTGATCGAACAGCTTCTCGACCACCGCTCGGTGCGCGGCTACCTGCCCGATCCCGTCAGCGACGACATGCTGGCAGCCATCATTGCTGCCGCGCAGTCGGCGGCCAGCTCGTCCAACCTGCAGGCCTGGAGCGTCATCGCCGTGCGCGACCCGGCCACGCGCGCTGCCCTCGCCGAATGCGCCGGCGGCCAGGCCCACGTCAGGGACGCGCCACTGCAGCTGGTCTGGCTCGCCGACCTCGCCCGCCTGGCCCATGTCGCCGAAACCACCGGGCGCCCGGCTGAAGCGCTCGACTACACCGAGATGTTCCTCGTCGGCGTCATCGATGCCGCGCTCGCGGCACAGAATGCCGCCGCCGCGGCCGAGTCGCTGGGGCTGGGCATGGTCTATATCGGCGGCATGCGCAACCAGCCAGAGAAGGTCGCGGAGCTGCTGGCGCTGCCCCAGCGCGTGGTCGCGGTGTTCGGCATGTGTGTCGGCCACCCCGACCCCGCACATTACGCGGCAGTCAAGCCGCGGCCGCCGCAATCGGTCGTACTGCACCACGAAAAATACTCGCTGGCAGCGCAGGAGAGCGGCATCGAAGCCTACAACGCCGCGATGGCCCGCTTCTACGACGAGCAGCGCATGAACGTGCGCGGCACCTGGGCCGTGCATTCGGCCAAGCGCATCGCCGGCCCGCAGACCCTGTCCGGCCGCGACCGCCTGGTCGAGGCGCTGCGTGCACGCGGCTTCCAGCTCAAGTAGGGATACGAGGCGGGAGGCAGGCACAGCGAGTGGCCGCAGACCGTGATGCACTCGACAGCCCAGGGTAGTCCCGGCAAGACAGGATTACCCATTTTGGGGCATATTGCGCACATCCGCGACGGGCCAGCCCCCGGCCTGCCGACCAACGTTTCCCAAGAGGCAAGATGATCCGCAATTCGCTGCGCCTGCGGCTGTGGCTGACGATCGGCCTCGCCCTGGCACCAGTGCTGATGTTCGCACTGGCGGACTACCGCCAGCAGCGCACGCTAACCATCGAGCGCGCGCACGAGGAAATCCGTCAGTATCTGTCCGCCGCCCGCAGGGAGGCGGACAAAGCCCACCAGAACGTGGGCCTCGCACTGCGGTTGATGGCCCGTTCGAACGACTTGCGCTCGAACGACAGCACCGCCTGCGAAGACATCGCCCGGCGCGTGCTCGCGTCGATGGAGGACGTCATGAATATCGGCGCGGCCCGCTCGGACGGCGAGATTTTCTGCAGCGCGCTGCCCGGACGCAAAACCGCCAACATCGCCGACCGCGCCTGGTTCCAGGCCACCCTCGACGGAAACGGCATCTCCCACGGCGAGTCCTACATCGGCCGCATATCGAACAAACCCGTACTGACGTTCGGCTATCCGCTGAGTAGCCCCGAAGGCAAGACGAATGGCCTCGTATTCGCAACGCTGTCACTGGACTGGCTCAACAGCCTGATCGAAGATTTCAAGCTTCCGCCGGGCTGGGAGGCCAGCCTGGTCGACCAGCGCGGCCATGTCCTGGCGCACTACCCCAATCCCGAGCAGTGGCAGAACCACGTCCTCGCTCCGGATGAACTGGCTCAACTGCGCCACACGCTGACGGCGGCAGGCGGCATCGCCGAACTGGCCGGCCCCGACGGCAAACGGCGGCTGTACGGCGTCACCTCCCCGGGTTTCACCTCGGCAAACGATCTCATCGCGATCGGCTCCCCGCTCGAACGCTCGCTCAGCGCAGTCGACCGGCGCTTCCAGATCCACCTGGCGATCTTCGCCGCCGTGGCCCTGCTGTCGGCACTGGTGGCCCGCCTGTACATCTATCAGTCGATCGAGGTATGGACCTCGCGCATCCGCAACGCGGTGGCACGGATTGCCGCCGGCGAGCTGGACACCCGTGCCGGCCACGGTGCGAAAGTCGAGGAGCTGGACGAGGTCAGCGCCGGCATCGACCACATGGCCGCGGAAATCCAGCGGCGCGACGCCGAACTGCGCCGGCTGTCGATGGCGATCGAACAAAGCCCGGAGTGCGTCGTCATCACCGACACCAACGCCTGCATCGAATACGTCAACGACGCCTTCCTGCGCATCACCGGCTACAGCCGCGAGGAAATCATCGGCCGGAATCCGCGCATCCTGAACACCGGCAGAACACCGAAAGAAACCTACATGGATCTGTGGGACACGCTGACCCGCGGCGAAGTCTGGCGCGGCGAATTCCACAACTCCCGCAAGGACGGCTCAGGCTATCTCGAGTTGGCCACGATCGCGCCGATCAAGCAGGCCGACGGCACGATCACGCACTACGTCGCCGTCAAGGAAGACATCACCCAGCGCAAGCAGTCCGAAGCCCTGCTGCATCGCCTCGCCTACTACGACGCGCTGACCGGGCTGCCCAACCGCGCCCTGCTGCGCGACCGCCTCGAGCAGGCGATCCGCGTCAGCAGCCGCAACGAAGTCTGGGGCATGCTGCTGTTGCTGGACATCGACCGCTTCCGCAAGCTCAACGACTCCCTCGGCCACAGCAGCGGCGACCAGTTGCTGAAGGTGCTCAGCGAGCGGCTGCAGGCAGCCGTGCGCGAGGACGACACCGTCGCCCGCCACGGCGACGACGACTTCGCCATCATCATCGAGAACATCGGCGCCGGCGAGGCCGACGCCATTGCCCGTGCCGAGCTGATCGCCAAGAAGCTGCACAAGGAACTGGACATCCCCTACCAGTTGGGCGGCGCGCAGAAAGGCCCCTACTACGCGACACTGAGCGTCGGCATCAGCCTCTTCCGCGGCCACGCCTCCTCACCCGAAACACTGCTGAAGCAGGCCGAAGTCGCGCTCTACTCGGCAAAGGAGGACGGCCGCAACGCCATCCGCTTCTTCAACCCGGCGATGCAGGCCGTGGTCGATGCGCACACGCGCATGGAGATCGGCTTGCGCGCGGCGCTCGACAACGGCGGTTTCCACCTGCTCTACCAGCCCCAGGTCGATCGCCAGGGCCGGCCCGCCGGCGCCGAAGCCCTGATCCGCTGGTCCGGCCCGGACGGAACGACCATCTCGCCAGCCGAATTCATTCCGCTCGCCGAGGACACCGGGCTGATCGTGCAGATCGGACAGTGGGTGCTCGACACCGCCTGCGCGCAGCTCGCACGATGGCAGCAGTCGGCGGCGACCCGCCACCTGTCGATCGCGGTCAACGTCAGCGCACGGCAGTTCCGCCAGGCAGATTTCGTCAGCCTCGTGCGCAGCGCGATCGAGCGCGCGGGCGCCGATCCGTCCCGGCTGAAGCTCGAATTGACCGAGAGCGCGATTCTCGACGATCTCGACCAAAGCGTCACCCGCATGAACCAGCTGCGCAAACTCGGCATCCAGTTCGCGCTGGACGACTTCGGCACCGGCTATTCCTCGCTGTCCTACCTCAAGCGCCTGCCCTTCGCCCAGTTGAAGATCGACCGCTCCTTCATCCACGACATGGCAGAGGACGAAGGCAGCGAGGCCATCGTGATCGCCATCCTGTCGATGAGCCACGCCCTGAGCCTGGAAGTGGTTGCCGAAGGCGTCGAGACGCCGATCCAGCGCGAGTTCCTGCGCCTGCGCGGCTGCGAACTCTTCCAGGGCTACCTGTTCGGCAAGCCCCTGCCGATCGAGGAGTGGCAGGATTTCCTGGCGATGGTGTGAGCACGGCCTGCACCGCGGCTCGGGCGCAGCGGGCGGCATGATGGATCGCGCGGTCCGCGCCGGTGGCGCTCAATACACATCGCGCAGGTAGCGCCGGTCGCGGCCCAGCGCCGCCACCCATTCGGCGGCGCGCTCGGCGCTCATGCCGCCGTGGATGGCCACCACCTGTTTCAGCGCCGCATCGACGTCGCGCGCCATGCGTGCCGCATCGCCGCAGACGTAGAAATGGGCGCCCTCCTGCAGCCATGCCCACAGCCGGGCTCCGTGTTCGATCATGCGCTGCTGGACGTAGACCTTTTCCGCCTGGTCGCGCGAGAAAGCGGTATCGAGCCGATGCAGGCTGCCGTCGCGCAGCATGCCTTCCAGTTCGTCGCGGTAGTAGAAACCGGTGGCCGCATGCCGCTCGCCGAACAACAGCCAGTTGCGCCCGCCTGCACCGGTGGCGCGGCGCTCCTGCAGAAAGGCGCGGAAGGGCGCGATGCCGGTGCCGGGACCGACCATGATCATCGGCGCGGCGGGATCCTGCGGCGGGCGGAAATGGGCCGAGCGCTGCACGAAGACCGGCACCTCGGCGTGCTGCGCACGGTCGGCGAGGAAGGTCGAGCACACGCCGCCGCGCGGCCGGCCCTCGCAGGCGTAGCGCACGGTCGAGACCGTCAGATGCACCTCGTCGGGGCAGGCCTTGGGGCTGGACGAAATCGAATACAGCCGCGGCTGCAGCCGCTTCAGCAGCGACAGCCATTCGCCGGTCTCGACCTCGATCGGGAACTGCAGCAGCAGATCGGTGATCTGCCGGCCCCACAGCCACTCCTTCAGCGCCTCCCGGCGATCGTCGCCGAACAGGCGGGCGAGTTCCGCACTGGCCGAACGCTCGCAGACGAAGCGCAGCAGATCCGGCGTGATGCGCGTGATGTCGAAGTGGCGCACCAGCGCGTCGGCCAGTGTCATTTCGCCGTGGCCGTCGACGCTCACCAGGGCCGACGCGGGCAGATTCAGCACAGCCAGCAGTTCCGCCACCAATTCCGGGCAGTTGCCCGGCCACACACCCAGCGCGTCCCCGGCCTCGTAAGCCAGGCCGGTGCCGGACAGATCGAACACGAACTGCCGCACCTCCTTGCCCGCACCGGCGCCGCTGAGCAGGCGGTCGAGCTTCAGGCGGACGGGCTGCGGTGAGGCCCGGCCGGGCCGCGACAGGCCGGGTGCGGCACGATCTGACGCGATGCGATCGGTCTGCGGGGCAGGCACGGCTGCCGGCTGGGGCACAGCCGGCAAGGACGCCGACTCGCCGGCATCCGCCGCTCCGGCGAATGCAGCGGCAGGTTCGGCTACCGGCTCAGCCGCCTCGGCCCAGGCCTCGACGACAGCTTCCAGCCATGCCCTTGCCTTGTCCTCGTCGTCCGGCTCGCAGTCGACGCGCGGCAGCAGCCGGCGCGCGCCGAGCGCCTCCAGGCGGGCATCGAGCTTGCGGCCGAAGCCGCAGAACTGGTCGTAGCTAGAGTCGCCGAATGCGAGCACGGCGAAGGCGGTGCCATCGAGCCGGGGTACGGCATCGGTCTGCAGCTTCTCCCACAAGCTGCTGCCGTTGTCGGGCGGATCGCCGTCGCCGAAGGTGCTGGCCAGCAGCAGCACACGCGGCGCCGCAGCCAACCGGTCCGGGCTGGCAGCGTCCATGCCCAGCACGGTGACGGCGTGGCCTGCCTGCTCCAGACGCCCGGCGCAGCGCGCTGCCCAGGCCTCGGCATTGCCGGTCTGCGATGCCCACAGGACCAGCACCGGCTGGCGTGCAGCAATATCGCCGGCACCGCTGCCCGCGGCCGCCGGCAAGGCTTCGCCGATCCGGCTGCGGGCGAAGAGCCCAGCCAGCATGCCGTCGAGAAACAGGCGTTTCGACGTCTCAAGAGGAGCGCTGGGCGGCAGTACCGGCACACCGCCGCCGCTGCGCGCAGCCTCGGTGCGCAGCGCAGCGAGATAGCCTTGCAGATACAGGCGCTCATGGGCGTCCAGCGTGAGCGGCGGCGTGTCGTCGAGACCGAGCAAGCCGGCCAGGGCGTCGATGTGCTGCATGTCCAGTTCCTCGATGTCTTGGCCCTGCGCGTCCATGCCTGCAAGCACAGTTGCAGTTGCCGCCGCATGCGGCATGGCCCGGGCCTCGCGCCGGCTGCCGGCAGCGCCTGCTTCCGGCGCAGCCACCGCTTCCCCCATCACTCGCATCAACGTGACGGCGCAGAACTTCAATTCGGGCTGCAGCGATGCCTCATCCACCGCATCGCTGGTGACCGCGTTGATCGCCAGGTTCTCTCCGAACACGTCGTTCCAGTGGAAGGGAGCGAAGCAGTTGCCCGCACGCACCCGGTCGGAGATGCTGGCCGGCAGCACCGCGCGCCCGCGGCGCGAACGCACTTCCACCCGGTCTCCGGCCGCGATGCCGAGCCGCTTCGCGTCTTCGGGATGAAGCTCGATGAAGGGGCCGGGATTGAGCTTGTTCAGCGTGGCGATCCTGCCGGTCTTGGTCAGCGTGTGCCACTGGTGCTGCAGGCGGCCAGTATTGAGCACGAAGGGAAAATCCTCGTCCGGGAGTTCGGCAGGTGGCAGCCACGGCCGGGCGAAGAAGACGCCCCTGCCGCTGTCGGTGGCGAAGGCCAGCCGCGGCCGCCGGCCATCCGGCGCCTGCCTCAGCGCCTGGCTCACACCGTCGTTGAGGTAGCGCAGCGGCTGGCGGTCCCGTTCGCCGTCCGGCGGGCAAGGCCATTGCAGCGGGCCCCGGCGCAGGCGCTCGTGGCTGGCGCCGCGGATGTCGTAGCCCGTCTTGGGGTTCCAGAAGCCTTTGATCTCCTCGAACACTTCGGCTGCCGAGGCGTAGTCGAAGCCGTCGCCGTAGCCCATCGCACAGGCCACGCGGGCGATGATCTGCCAGTCCGGCAGGGCTTCGCCTGGCGGCGCCACGGCCTGCTGCGCCAGCGTCATGTTGCGTTCGGAGTTGATCATCACGCCGTCGGCTTCGGCCCACAGCGCGCCCGGCAGCAGGATGTCGGCGTAGCGGTTGGTCTCGGTGTCGAGGAAGGCGTCCTGGGTGATCACCAGTTCGGCCGCCTGCAGGCCGGCGATCACCTTGCCGCGGTCGGGCACGGTGGCCACCGGGTTGGTGCAGATGATCCAGCAAGCCTTGATCCGGCCGACAGCCATGTCCTCGAACATCGCCACCGTGCCGCCGCCCGCTTCCGCGCGCAGCGCGCCGGCCGGCAAACCCCACGCCTGCTCGACGAAAGCGCGGTCGGGCGCCGACAGCGCCGAGCGCTGGCCCGGCAGGCCCGGCCCCATGTAGCCCATCTCGCGCCCGCCCATCGCATTGGGCTGGCCGGTCAGCGAGAACGGTCCGCTGCCCGGGCGGCAGATCGCGCCGGTGGCCAGGTGCAGGTTGCAGAGGGCATTGGTGTGCCAGGTGCCGCGCGTGCTCTGGTTCAGGCCCATGGTCCAGCAGCTCATCCACTCGGGCGTCTGACCGATCCAGTCGGCGGCCTTGCGGATGTCGTCCTCGGCAAGCCCAGTGATGCGGGCGACGGTCGCCGGCGGATAGTCTGCGAGGAAGCCGGGCATCGCCTCCCAGCCCTCGGTGAATTCGGCGATGAAGGCTTCGTCGATGCGGCCGTTGCCAACCAGCAGGTGCAGCAGGCCGTTGAGCAGGGCCAGGTCGGTGCCCGGCCGGATCTGCAGGAACAGGTCGGCCTTCTCCGCCGTGGTACTGCGCCGCGGATCGACGACGATCAGCCGCGCACCGGCCTTGACCCTGTCCATCATGCGCAGGAACAGGATCGGATGGCAGTCGGCCATGTTGGCGCCGATGACGAAGAACAGCTCGGCGCGGTCGAAGTCCTGGTAGGAGCCGGGCGGACCGTCCGAACCCAGCGAGAGCTTGTAGCCGCTGCCGGCGCCGGCCATGCACAGGCGCGAGTTCGACTCGATGTTGCGGGTGCCGATCCAGCCCTTGGCGAGCTTGTTGGCGAGGTACTGCGCTTCCAGCGACATCTGGCCGGAGACGTAGAGCGCGATGGCGTCCGGCCCGTCGCGCTCCAGGATGCGGCGCAGGCGGCCGGCGGTTTCGGCGATGGCCTGGTCGATCGCGGCCGGCACCGGGTCCTGCTCGCGCCGGCTGCGCAGGTAGGCGTGGGTCAGCCGCCCCGGATCGCCGATCGGCTGGGCGCAGGTGCTGCCCTTGGTGCACAGGCGGCCGAAGTTGCTCGGGTGCGACTTGTCGCCGCTGACCTTCACCACCTTGCCGTCCGCCACCTCCATGCGCAGGCCGCAGCCGACGCCGCAGTAGGGGCAGACGGATTTCACCACGCTGGCCGCCGTCGTCATCGCAGCAACCTCAGGCTTCGACCCATACCGTGCCGCCGCGCAGTTCGACGGCCCAGGTGGCGAGCGGCGTGTCCGGATTCTCGATGCAGCCGCCGTCGCGCAGCCGGTAGTGCTGCTTGTAGATCGGCGAAGCCACCACCGGCTCGCCGCCGAGGTCTCCGACGATGCCGCGCCACAGCACGTTGGCACCGCTGTTGGGGTCGTGGTTGTCGATGGCGTAGAGGCTGTCGTCGGCGAGGCGGAAGATGGCGATCTGGCGGCCGCCCAGCAGCGCGCACACGCCGGTGTCGGGCCAGATGTCGTCCAGCGCGCAGACCGGCTGCCACACCGGTCCGGCGGTGGCGGCAACGGCAGGCGCTGCCGCGGGAACGTGTGCCGCCACGGCGGCGGCGGGGGCGGTCATGACGGTCATGGCAGGCTCCTTCAGACGGTTTCGGCGACGACCGGAATGCCCTTGAAGCGCTCGCGCTTCTCGGCCTCGGTGGCCGGACGGATCTGGCCGCGTTCGCGCACGAAGACGATGTTGTCGTCGGCCGCGTCGCTGTTGACGAAAGTGCGCATGCGCCGCAGCACCGCCGGGTCCTCGATGGCCTTCTTCCATTCGCAGGCGTAGCTGCCGACCACCTGGGCCATTTCGGCTTCCAGTTCGGCAGCCAGCCCGAGGCTGTCCTCGAGGATCACCGCCTTGAGGTAGTCCAGCCCGCCTTCGAGGTTGTCGCGCCAGGTGCTGGTGCGCTGCAGGCGGTCGGCAGTGCGGATGTAGAACATCAGGAAGCGGTCGATCATGCGCACCAGCGTGGCCTCGTCGAGGTCGCTGGCGATCAGCTCGGCGTGGCGCGGCTTCATGCCGCCGTTGCCGCAGACGTAGAGGTTCCAGCCGCGCTCGGTGGCGATCACGCCGACGTCCTTGCCCTGCGCCTCGGCGCATTCGCGGGTGCAGCCGGAGACGCCGAACTTGATCTTGTGCGGCGCGCGCAAGCCCTTGTAGCGGTTCTCGAGCCGGATCGCCATGCCCACCGAATCCTGCACGCCGTAGCGGCACCAGGTCGAGCCGACACAGCTCTTCACCGTGCGCAGCGACTTGCCGTAGGCATGGCCGCTCTCGAAGCCGGCATCGACCAGTTCGCGCCAGATCAGCGGCAGCTCGTGCACCTGCGCGCCGAACATGTCGATGCGCTGGCCGCCGGTGATCTTGGTGTACAGCCCGTACTTGCTGGCGATGCGGCCGATCGCGATCAACTGCTCCGGCGTGATCTCGCCGGCGGCCACGCGCGGCACCACGGAGTAGCTGCCGTCCTTCTGGATGTTGCCGAGGAAGTAGTCGTTCGAATCCTGCAGCCGTGCCTGGTCCCGGTTCAGGATGAAGTCGTTCCAGCAGCTTGCCAGGATGCTGGCCGCGACCGGCTTGCAGATGTCGCAGCCGCGGCCCTTGCCGTGGCGCTGCAGCAGTTCGGCGAAACTACGGATCCCGCCCACGCGCACCAGGTGGTACAGCTCCTGGCGCGACCAGGCGAAGTGCTCGCACAGGTGCTTGCTGACTTCCACGCCCTGGCGCTTCAGCTCGGCGTTGAGCACCTGGGTCACCAGCGGCACGCAGCCGCCGCAGGAGGTGCCGGCGCGGGTCGCGGACTTCAGTTCACCGATGCTGTGCGCGCCGTCGGCCACCGCCGCGCACAGCTGGCCCTTGGTGACGCCGTTGCACGAGCACAGCACCGCACCCTCGGGCAGCGCATCCACGCCAAGGCCGGCTTTGGCCGTGCCGTCGGCGGCGGGCAGGATCATCTGCTCGGGCGCTTCGGGCAGGGCAATGCCGTTGAGCATCATCTGCAGCAGCGTGCCGTATTCGGCCGCGTCGCCCACCAGTACCGCGCCCAGCAGCCGCTTGCGGTCGGCGCTGACCACCAGCTTCTTGTAGATCTGCTTGAGCTCGTCGGTGAACACGCAGGACAGCGCGCCCCGCGTCCTGCCCTGGGCATCGCCGATGCTGGCGACATCCACGCCCATGAGCTTGAGCTTGGTACTCATGTCGGCGCCGGCGAAGACGGCATCGGCCACGCCGCCGAGGTGCCGGGCCGCCACCCGCGCCATGTCGTAGCCGGGCGCGACCAGGCCAAAGACCTGCTCGTTCCACGACGCGCACTCGCCGATCGCGTAGATGTCCGGATCGCTGCTGCGGCAGTGGTCGTCGATCACCACGCCGCCGCGCGGACCGACCGCGAGCAGGCACTGACGCGCCAGTTCGTCACGGGCACGGATGCCGGCGGAGAACACGATCATGTCGGTCTCCAGCCAGCTGCCGTCGGCGAACACCATGCGGTGGCGCGCCTGGCGACCGTCGATGATCTCCACCGTGTTGCGCTCGGTATGCACCTGCACGCCCAGATCCTCGATCCGGCTGCGCAGGACGCGCCCGCCGCCGTCGTCGACCTGCACCACCATCAGCCGTGGGGCGAATTCGACCACGTGCGTGCGCAGTCCCATGTCGCGCAGCGCCTTGGCGCATTCCAGCCCGAGCAGGCCGCCGCCGACTACCACGCCGCTGCTGGAACGGGCACCGCTGGCCTGCATCGCTTCCAGGTCCTCGATGGTGCGATAGACGTGGCAGGCGTCGCGGTCGCGGCCCGGCACCGGCGGCACGAAGGGGTAGGAACCGGTGGCCAGCACCAGCTTGTCGTAGGCCAGCACTTCGCCGTCGGCCAGTTGCAAGGTGTTGTTACGCCGTTCGATGCTGGCGACGCGCGCGTCCAGGCGTAGCGTCAGTCCCGGCCGCTCATAGAAGCCGGGCTCGACCAGCGACAGTTCCTCGGCGCGGGTGCCGGAAAAGAAGCTGGACAGATGCACGCGGTCGTAGGCCGGGCGCGGCTCCTCGCCGAGCACGGTGACGGCCAGGCCGGCGGCCGGCAGGTCGGGGTGCAGTGCGAGCAGTTCCTGCACGAAGCGGTGGCCGACCATGCCGTTGCCGACCACCACGAGTCTTTGCTGATGCATGAGGTTCTCCTTCAGGCCATGGGCACGGCGATGCAGCAGCCTGCCGCGTCGCGGCAGCCGTGCAAGCCGTGGCTGTCTGCGGCGCCTAGGCGGCGCGCTTCAACTGCTTGTGGTAGAGGAATTCCATGATCGCCGCGCGGCATTCGCCGAAATGGGCGTCATGCGCCAGGGCCAGCCGGTCGCGCGGCCGCTCGATGCCGACCTCGAGGATCTCGCCGATGGTTGCCGCCGGGCCGTTGGTCAGCATCACCACGCGATCCGACAGCAGCACCGCCTCGTCGACGTCGTGGGTGACCATCACCATCGTCGCCTTGGTCGCGGCGAGGATCTTCATCAGCTCGTCCTGCAGGTTGGCCCGGGTCAGCGCGTCGAGGGCGCCGAAAGGCTCGTCCATCAGCAGGATGCGCGGCTGCATCGACAACGCCCGGGCGATGCCGACGCGCTGCTTCATGCCACCCGAGATCTCGTGCGGGAACTTGGTCTCGGCATGGGCCAGGCCGACCAGTTCGAGCGCCTCGTGGGTGCGCCGCTTCAGGCTGGCCTTGCCCTCCTTGGCCGCGAACACGCGCTCGACGGCGAGATAGACGTTGTCGAAGCAGGTCAGCCAGGGCAGCAGCGAGTGGTTCTGGAACACCACCGCGCGTTCCGGCCCCGGGCCGGCGATCTCGCGCCCGCCGCACAGCATCACGCCGCTGCTCGGCCGGGTCAGCCCGGCGATCAGGTTCAGCAGCGTCGACTTGCCGCAGCCGGAATGGCCGATCAGCGCGATGCTCTCGCCTTCGTGGATGTCGAGATCGATGTCGCGCAGGGCGACGAACCTGCCCTTCTTGGTGTCGAAACTCTGGCCGACATTCTCGATCTGGACGATCTTCTTCGTCATGATGGGTCTCCTCAACGGTTCTCGTAACTGAAACGGCGGGCGACCAGCATCAGCATCTGCTCGAGGATCAGGCCGACGATGCCGATGACGAAGATCGCGATGATGATGTGCTCGACCTTGAGGTTGTTCCATTCGTCCCACACCCAGAAGCCGATGCCGACGCCACCGGTGAGCATCTCCGCGGCGACGATGACCAGCCAGGCTGTGCCGATCGACAGGCGGATGCCGGTCAGCATGTAGGGCAGCACCGCCGGGAACAGGATCCTGGTGAAGACCTTCCACTCCGACAGGTTCAGCACGCGGGCGACGTTGAGATAGTCCTGCGGCACGCGGGTGACACCCTGGGCGGTGTTGAGGATCATCGGCCAGATCGAGCAGATGAAGATGGTCCAGGTCGCCGCCGGATCGGCACGCTGGAACACCAGCAGGCCGATCGGCAGCCAGGCCAGCGGCGACACCGGCCGCAGCAGGCTGATGATCGGGTTCAGCATCTGCGACAGCAGCGCGAAGCGGCCAAGCAGGAAGCCCGCCGGAATGCCGACCAATGCGGCGATGCCGAAGCCGATGCCGACCCGTTCGAGCGAGGCGAGCACGTTCCAGCCGATGCCCTGGTCGTTCGGCCCGTCGATGTAGAAAGGATCGGAGAACAGCGCCACCGCCGCATCCCAGGTCTGGCCCGGGCCGGGAATGCCGCCACCGCCGAAGGTGGCGAGATGCCAGATGCCGATCAGCAGCGCCAGCCCGGCCAGCGGCGGCAGCACCGTGCGCAGTGCGGCCCTGGCCCACTCGCCGATCCGGCCGGCCAGCGGTTCGGTTGGCGGGCTGACGCTTTTTCCCGCCTTTTCTTTCACACCGCCTTCCACCTTGGCTGCGCTCGCCGTCGCCGGCAGCTCATTCCCTGTCTCGTCGATCGGCACCGCCGTCCTGCCGGCATCGGCTTCGGTGGCGTCGGTTCCGGTCATGTTTCCCGGCCGCGCCGCGATCATTGCTGCAGTCATGTTTCCGTCCTCCGGTTCAGGCCTTGAGCTTGAAGCTGCCGGCATACTTCGCCGGCTCCGTGCCGTCCCACACCACGCCGTCGATCAGCGTGCTGCTGCGCATCTCGCCCGCGGGCAGGGCGACGCCGGCCGCGGTCGCCGCCTGGCGGTAGATGTCGAGGCGATTGATCGCGCGGGCGGTCGCCAGGTAATCGACGTCCCTGTCGAGCAGGCCCCAGCGCCGGTGCTGGGTCAGGAACCACATGCCGTCGGAGAGCCAGGGGAAGGTCGCGGCGCCGTCGCGGAAGAACTTCATCGCGTTGGCGTCCTGCCACTTGCGGCCGAGGCCGTTGTCGTAGTGGCCGAGGACCCGGCCTTCGATGACGTCGACGTCGGTATTGACGTAGGAGCGCGCGGCGATGACCTTGGCCGTCTCCTTGCGGTTGGCCTCCGAGGCGTCGATCCAGCGCGAGGCGTCGAGCACCGCGGCGGTCAGTGCCCGCGCCGCGTTGGGATGCTTGTCGACCCAGGCGGCGCTCGTGCCGAGCACCTTCTCCGGATGGTCGGTCCAGATGTCCTGGGTGGTGACCGCGGTGAAACCGATGCCGTCGATGACCGCGCGCTGGTTCCAGGGCTCGCCGACGCAGTAGCCGTGCATGTTGCCGACGCGGGCGTTGGCCACCATCTGCGGCGGCGGCACGACGATGCTCTTGACGTCCTTGAACGGATGAATGTCGTGCGCCGCCAGCCAGTAGTACAGCCACATCGCATGGGTGCCGGTCGGGAAGGTCTGGGCGAAGGTGTAGCTGCCCGGTTCGTTCGCCGCCACCAGCTTCTTCAGCGACGCGCCATCGGCCACGCCCTTCTCCTTCAACTGGGATGCGAGCGTGATGGCCTGGCCGTTGTTGTTCAGCGTCATCAGCACCGCCATGTCCCGCTTCGGCCCGCCGACGCCCATATGCACGCCATAGACGAGGCCGTACAGCACGTGCGCGGCATCCAACTCGCCCGACAGCAGCTTGTCGCGCACCGAGGCCCAGTTCGCTTCCTTGCTCGGCACGACCCTGATGCCGTACTTCTCGTCGAACTTCTTCACCGCCGCCATCACTACCGAGGCACAGTCGGTCAGCGGGATGAAGCCGACCCTGATCTCCTTCTTTTCCGGCGCATCCGAACCGGCGGCCCAGGCGCCGCCGGGAAACAGGCCCGGCAGCAGCGCGGCCGTGCCGGCCGCGGCCCCCGCCTTGATGAAGCCGCGGCGCGACAGCACCGTGGTTCCGGTCTTGAGCGTCTTCATGATGTGCTCCTTGGAAAGCATGGAAAAAACGAAAAGGCGCCCATCCCCCGCTTCGCGCAGCGCGAAGGGGAATGGACGCCGTTGTCCTGTGTTCGAGTCGGAAGATCGAATGCAGGGCCGCCGTTGGCCCAGTCTTGCCCTAGCCTATGCAGCAAGCGTGCCAGTTTTCAGGATCGATTCGTTTCCCTTGCATTTCATCGGTTTGCCAGCTGGCTGCATGGCGACGCGGCGAGGCCGGATGCACTGCTGCAGTGCAGCATCGACAGTTGCCTGCACATCCCTGGTGCGCCGTCCCGCCTAGTGCCTGCCCAGCACCGGAGCCAGCGCCAGCGTCGCCGCGGCGACCTCGGCCAGGCGCCGCCCCTGGCTCATCGCGGTCTGGCGCAGCAGGCGATAGGCCTCGTCCTCGGACAAGCCGCGGCAGGCCATCAGCAGGCCTTTCGCGCGCTCGATCAGCTTGCGCTCGTCCAGCGCCGCACGCGCCGCGTCGAGTTCGTCGCTCATCGCCTGCAGGCGCTGCGACTGGGCATGGAGCAGATCGACGATCGAACGCCGCAGTTGCGGACCGAAGGGCCCATCGCCCTGGGCAGGCTCTGCCGGCGCGCCCTCCCCGGCCATCTCGGTACCGATCAGCATGTCGAGCGGCGCCCGGATCTCCGCTGCGGTGGACAAGGCCTCCAGCAAAGCAGCCTGGTCCTGCGCCTCGGTCCGTGCCGAGGCGATCCGCCGCGCACAGGATTCGCCCAACCCGCGGGCGAGCGCCACTTCGGCTTCGTGCATCTGGTCGAGGCGCTGCGAGCAGCAGTCGAACCAGGCCTCGGCCAGCGCGGGATCGAGCGCCGAACCCAGCGTCGACGCCAGCAGCATCCGGCGCAGGCGCTCGTGTTCGGCCAGCGGCATGACGGACTGCAGCGCCCGCCACTGACGCAGCACCTCGTCGCCGCAGAAACCTTCGAAGCGCCGAAAGCACTGCGCCTGCGCATCGATCAGGTGCAGGATGGCCTGCACGCGCTCGGGCGCCGGATGGCCCGCAGCGAACAGCGCCGCGCCCAGGGCGCGCTCCTGGCCGGCGAACTCCTTGCCCTGCATCAGGTTGAACAGCGCCACCAGCAGCCGCGAAACCCCGGGATCGACCGCCACGTCGGCGGCCTCGAACACCAGCGCGAGCAAGGCCGCGATGATCTCGCCGTAGCGCGCGGTCGACGCATCGGGCCGGCAGCGCCGGGCGGCGATGTCGCCGCGCAGCCCGGGCAAGCCATCCAGCGCATGCAGTGCAAGCGCGATGCGCGTCAGCAGGCGCGCACCGCCATGCACCGCGCCGCCCGACTTCTCGCCGCCCAGTTCCGGGCGCTTGAGCCAACTCCGGACCCCGGCCTCCGCAGCCCGGCTGGCAAGCAGTTGCGCTTCGCGCTGGGGGCCGAAACGGGCGCCTTCCGAGCCGAGAAAGACGTTGGAAGCGCCGCGTTCCCGCTGGAGCTGGTGGACGAGTTCACTGACCGCCTGCACCAGTTCGCAGCTGAGCGCAAGCCGTTCGAGATCGTCGATTTCGCAGCGGCGCGCTGCGAGCAGAAATGCGAGCGCCGTCTTCATCCTCTCTCCGCAATCCTCGTTGCCGTCGCCGCAGCCGGAATGGCCATGGCGACAACGACAAGCAATTGCCGTGCAAGCCTGTGCACGCCATACCGGGCGGCGGCTGCGCGAAGGCCGAAGAAGCGGAATGGTGGCCCGGCTATGTCGGCATGGCGCGGGAGACGGCGTCGGCGAAACGCTCGCCCGCTTCGTCCGCCTCGCCCTGCCAGCGATCGAAGTGCAGCAGCTCGGTCAGCGGCATGCGCTTGAGCCAGCCGGCCGATTCCAGCTCCGGGCGCTCATGGAAATGGCTGACATGGCCGATGCAGAGGTAGGCGATCGGCACGATCCCGTCGGGAATGCCGAGCGTCTCGCGCAGCGCCTGCGGGTGCAGGATGCTGACCCAGCCCACGCCCAGCCCTTCGGCACGCGCCGCCAGCCACAGGTTCTGCACCGCGCAGACCGCGCTGTAGATGTCCATCTCCGGCATGTGGGTGCGGCCGACCACCACCGGGCCGTTGCGGCTGCGATCGCAGGTGATGCAGAGGTTGAGCGGCGCTTCCAGGATGCCCTCGAGCTTCAGCTTGCGATACGTGCCCCGCTTGCCGGTCTCGAACATCTGTTCGGCTTCGGCATGGGCGGCGAGGAAATCGCGGTGGATCCGCTCGCGCACCTCGCGCGAACGCACGATGACGAAGTCCCAGGGCTGCATGAAGCCGACCGAGGGCGCGTGGTGGGCGGCGATCAGGACGCGCGCCAGTACCTCGTCGGCAATGGGATCGGGCAGGAACTGCCCGCGCACGTCGCGCCGGGTATGGATCGCGCGGTAAACGGCGGCGCGCTCGGCGACGCTGAAGGATGAATCGGTCTGGATGGTTTGTGCATGGCTGCTCACGGAGTCGTCCCCTTGGCGTGAAGCAGTGGGCAGCCGCCGACCAGACGGCTGCTTGGACGCTTCGGGGCCGGTCTTCCGGCTGAGGATCATCCCGTCCGGGCGCCTTCCCGGCCCTTGCAGGCCAGTGGCTGGGCAAACCTTGCCCGGACAGTCCCCTTCACGGCGCTGGGCACGCAGCGGATTTGCACCGCTTTCCCGATTCTCCCGCGCAGGCGCGGGCACCCCGAAGCTCGAAAGACGTGAAGCGTATTGAATCGCGCTGCGGCTGGCAAGCTGCGGCCGGCAAGGTACGCCGCCACCGCTCGGCGAGCCGGATGTGGAAGGTGGCGAAACCCATCGACGGCGGCACACGCCGGGGGTGATGAGTTTCGCCCTCGGCTCCGCGCAGCCCGTTCCACCTTCCCGCAGCGCAGACTCCCTCGGCCGCCACCGCTCATCCGCGCTGGCGGCGCGCCTCGAACAGGCAGATGCCGCTCGCCACCGACACGTTCAGGCTGTCGACGCTGCCGTGCATCGGAATGCGCGCCAGTTCGTCGCAGGTCTCGCGCGTCAGGCGGCGCAAGCCGTCGCCCTCGGCGCCCAGCACCCAGGCCACGGGTCCTTTCTGGTCGATGTCGTACAGCGACTTCTCCGCCTCGCCGGCGGCACCGACCACCCACACGCCGGCCTCCTGCATCTCGCGCAGCGCGCGCGCCAGATTGGTGACGGTGATGTAGGGCACGGTGTCGGCCGCACCGCTGGCGACCTTGACCGCGGTGGCGTTGAGGCCGACGGCGCGGTCCCTGGGCGCGACCACCGCGTGCGCGCCGGCCGCATCGGCGACGCGCAGGCAGGCGCCGAGGTTGTGCGGGTCCTGCACGCCGTCCAGCACCAGGATCAGCGCGTTCTCCTCCAGGCTGTCGAGCACGTCGGCGAGCTTGATGTCGCGCCGCGTCGCATCGACCTTCGCCACCACGCCCTGGTGCCGGCGGGTGCCGACCATGGCATCGAGCTTGTCGCCTTCGCAATACAGCATGCGGACGCCGGACGCCTCGGCCTGGGCGACGAACTTCTTCACCCGCGCGTCCTTGCGGTCGGCCGACAGATGGACTTCCAGCACCGAGTCCGGCGCATGCCGCAGCTTGGCGGACACGGCATGGAAACCGTAGATCAGCCGGCTGGCGGCGCTGGTGTTCGTGTTTGCGGTCGTCTTAGGCACGGCGTTTTTCCTTCGCGGAGGTCTTGCCGCCAGAACGCGCGGCCGGTTTCGAGGCGCGCGATTCTACCGGCTCGGCAGCAACCGCGGCTTTGGCGGTCTTCGCTGGCTTGGCCGATTTCGCTTTTCCGGCCTTTTCCGCCTTGTCCTTCTTGCCGGTCTTCTTCGCCTTCTTCTCTGCCTTCTCGGTCGATTTGGCCTTGCCGGCCTTGGTCTTCGCCTTCACGGTCTTGGCTTTCTTGCCCTTGTCCGCAGCATCCTTGTCCTTCTTGCCGGCCTTCTCCTTCTTCTCCGCCTTGCCACCCTTGCCGGCGGCAGTCTTGCGCGCCTTGGTGGCCGCAGCCTCTTCGGCAGCCAACTTGATCGCCGCGGCCTCCTGGTCGACCGCCTTCTGCCAGATGTCGTCGAGCACGCTGGCGCCGGCGCGGGTGGCCTTGGCCGGCGCCGGGCGGGCACCCTCCTCGGCTGCAGGAAGCGTCGCTGTTTTCGGGGTAGCGGAAGCGCTGGTGCGGGAACGCCGCTTCGGTGCAGCAGCAGGCTTCAGTTCGGGCGCAGCAGCGACTTCAGCCACAGCGGAGGTTTCGGCTGCCTGCGATGCCTCGGCAACGGCCGGCTCGGCAGCGCCGGCTGCCGCAGCTTCGGCCACGGGCTTCGCCTTGCGCGTGCGGGTGCGTCTCACCTTCTCCGGAGGTGCCGCGACTTCGTCCACCGCAGCGTCGGCTGCCGCCGGCTCGGCAACCAGAGCCGCCACGACGGCCTCGGCAGGTGCAACGACGGCAGCAGGCTGGGGTTTTTCGACGGGCAGCGGGCCTTCGATCAGACGGAAATCGATCTTGTTGGTCGCCATGTCGACGCGCACCAGTTGCACCTTGACCCGGTCGGACAGGCGGAACTGCTTGCCGCTGCGCTCGCCGAGCATTGCATGGCGGGTCTCGTCGTAATGGAAGTAGTCGGTGCCGAGCTCCGAGACATGCAGCAGGCCTTCGATGAAGATGTCGTCGAGGGCGACGAACAGGCCGAAAGGCACGACCGCCGATACGCTGCCGATGAAGGTTTCGCCGACGCGATCCTGCATGAAGTAGCACTTCAGGAAGGCGACGACGTCGCGCGTGGCCTCGTCGGCACGACGCTCGGTCGCCGAGCAGTGCAGGCCGATCTGCTCCCAGTCGCCCGGCTTGTACTGCGCGCCCGCCAGCACCGCCTTGATCGCGCGGTGGACCAGCAGATCGGGGTAGCGCCGGATCGGCGACGTGAAGTGGGTATAGCTTTCGTAGGCCAGGCCGAAGTGGCCGACGTTGTCGGGGCTGTACATCGCCTGCTTCAGCGAGCGCAACATCACGGTCTGCAGCAACTGGGCGTCCGGGCGGTCCTTGACCTGTGCGAGCAGCGCCGCGTAATCGCCGGCGCGCGGCTCGTCGCCGCCGCCGATGCCCAGGCCGAACTCTTTCAGGAACTCGCGCAGCTTGGCCAGCTTCTCCTCGGACGGCGAGTCATGCACGCGGTACAGCGTCGGATGTTCGTGCTTGGCGAGGAAATCCGATGCGCAGACGTTGGCCGCCAGCATGCACTCCTCGATCAGGCGGTGGGCGTCGTTGCGCACCTCGGGCACGATCTGCGCGATCTTGCCGTTGTCGTCGAAGATCATGCGCGTCTCGGTGGTCTCGAAGTCGATCGCGCCGCGCTTGGCACGCGCTTTCAGCAGCACGCGGAAGAGTTCGTCGAGGTTCTCGAGATGCGGCAGCAGCTTGCCGAGCGCCTTGCGCTCCGCGGCATCCTGCTCGTACAGCGTCGCCGCCACCCGGGTGTAGGTCAGGCGCGCATGCGACCAGATCACCGCCGGATAGAAGCGGTAGGTCTTGATCTCGCCGGTGGCGGAGATGTTCATGTCCGCCACCATCGCCAGGCGCTCGACTTCCGGATTCAGCGAGCACAGGCCGTTGGAGAGCTTCTCCGGCAGCATCGGGATCACCCGACGCGGGAAATAGACCGAGTTGCCGCGATCGTAGGCATCCTTGTCCAGCCCGTTGCCGGCCTCGACGTAGTGCGACACGTCGGCGATCGCCACGATCAGGCGATAGCCCTTGCCCTGGCGCTCGCAATACACCGCGTCGTCGAAGTCCTTGGCGGTCTCGCCGTCGATCGTCACCAGCGGCAGCCTGGTCAGGTCCTCGCGGCCCGCCCAGTCTTTCTTGCGCACGACGGCCGGCAGCTTGCGCGTCTCCGCCTTGGCTTCGGCGGAGAACTCGAACGGCAGGTCGTGCTTGCGCAGCGCGATCTCGATCTCCATGCCGGGGTCGGCGTAGTTGCCGAGCACTTCGACGATGCGGCCGATCGGCTGGGCGAACTTGGTCGGCTGCTCGACCAGTTCGACGGTGACGATCTGGCCGGGCTCCGGCTTCTTGCGCCCGCCGGGTGCGATCAGGATGTCCTGCGCCAGGCGGCGGTTCTCGGGCACCACGATCATCACGCCATGCTCGTTGATGATGCGGCCGACGACGCGGCTGTTGGCGCGCTCCAGCACTTCGACCAGCCGGCCTTCGGGGCGGCCGCGGCGATCCTGGCCGGCGATGCGCGCCAGGATGCGGTCGCCGTGCAGCAGTTCGCGCATTTCCTTCGGGCCGAGGAAGACGTCCGGCCCGCCGTCGTCGCGGCGCAGGAAGCCGAAGCCATCGGGGTGGCCTTCGACGCGGCCCTTGATCAGTTCGGCCTTGTCGGGCAGCAGATAGGCGTCGCGGCGATTGCGCACGACCTGGCCCTCGCGCTCCATCGCACGCAGGCGGCGGTCGAAGTGCTCGCGCTCGAAAGCCTGGATGTCGAGCGCCGTCGCCAGTTCGTCGAAAGGCATCGGTACGCCGCGCTCGGCCAGTACCTGCAGCACGTATTCGCGGCTGGGCAGCGGCTGTTCGTATTTCTGCGCTTCGCGCTCATGGAAAGGATCGGCCAGGCGGATGGGGCTCTGCCGGGCAGCGTTCTGCCGGGCTGCGCTCTTGCGCGCGGCACGGCTGCGGCCGGCCGTCGGTGCGGCAGCATGGCCGCCCGCTTGCGGCCTGGCGGTCGCCGGTCCCTGGGCTGAAGTGTTGCGGGAGCGCGAGCCTGCCGGGGCCGTCGCGCGTGCTTGAGTGTTTCTTGTGGTGTTTTTTGTTCTGCGAGTCATTGACAGTTTTCTTCGAGTGCTTATAATGCGCGTCTTCTTGCCCAGATGGCGGAATTGGTAGACGCACTAGTTTCAGGTACTAGCGCCGCGAGGCGTGGAGGTTCGAGTCCTCTTCTGGGCACCAGTTTCACAGGAAAGCCGCTCTTCGGAGCGGCTTTTTTGTTTTTCTGCCGCGTATTCTTCTGCTTTCCTTTCGAGCGGATGCCCTTCGGCGACAGCTTGCGGAAAAAAGAAAAATGGGGGAAAACCTTTGCAAATGCCGAAGCCTTTGCTATTATGCGCCTCCCTGCCCAGATGGCGGAATTGGTAGACGCACTAGTTTCAGGTACTAGCGCTGCGAGGCGTGGAGGTTCGAGTCCTCTTCTGGGCACCATCTTAAGTTCCAGAGACATCTACTGAAGTCTCTAAGTTGTTGAAAAGGCCCGCGAAAGCGGGCTTTTTCATTCCAGCGGATACCAGCGTGTTCTGCGGGAAGCGACATGCAAACGAGTACATTTTTGAGTACATTGAAAGTTCGAGATCAAAAGTGTACTCACCATGCTCCTCACCGCACGAGAAGTCCAGGCCGCAAAGGCCAAGGACAAGCCTTATGGCCTCGCTGATGGCGGCGGCCTGACCCTCTGGATCACGCCGTTGGAGCAGAAGTACTGGCACTTCCGCTACCGCCTCAACGACAAGCAGCCTCGCATCTCGCTCGGGGGTTACCCCACCGTCTCCCTTCAGTTGGCTCGTGAGAAGGCCGCCGAGGCACGCGCGCTCGTTGCGCGCGGCATCGACCCCGGGCAGCAGCGCAAGGCAGAAAAACGCGAAACCGTGGAGACACAGACCAACCTGTTCAAGGTTGCTGCCGAGGACTGGTATCAGGGCAAGATCAAGGCCGGCCGTTCAGAGGAAACCCTGAACAAGATGCGGACCTATCTTGACAAGGACATTCTCCCGGTACTCGGTGATAAGTACCTGCCAAGTGTATCACGGACGGACTGCACCGCCGTACAGACCCGCATCGAGAAGCGTGGCGCCCTGAACGTTTCCAAAAAGGTACGAGGCTGGCTGCGGGAGATCTTCAGCCGGGCGATCGCAAAAGAACGGTGCGAGCACAACCCGGCTTCCGAGCTGAGCTACATTGCCGAACCCACCCCCAAGGCCAAGAGCTACCCTCATCTGCTCGAACCTGAGCTTCCGGATTTTCTGCGGGCGCTGGATGCGTCGACCAGTCGCCCGATCAACCGCATCGCGGCCTGGATGGAGATCTGGACCGCCTGCCGGCCGGGCATGATTCGCTTTGCGGAGTGGTCGGAGATCGACTTGGCTCACGGAACCTGGACCGTCTCGGCAGAGAAGATGAAGATGCGCCGCCAGCACGTCACACCACTGCCAACCCAGTTGGTCGCCCAGCTCAAAGTGCTCCACGAGATCACCGGCCAGCACCAATACCTCTTTCCCGGGATTGGTACCAAGAATCCGATGATCAGCGAGAACACCATCAATAAGGTGTTCCAGCTCATCGGCTACAAAGGCCGCATGGTGGGCCACGGCAGCCGCCACACCGCCAGCACGCTGCTCCGGGAACATGATTGGGACAAGCAGTTTGTGGATGCCCAACTATCCCACAAGGAGAAAGGGACTGCAGGCGACTACAACCACGCAATCTACCTGCCGCAGCGCAGAGTCATGATGCAGTGGTATGCGGACTACCTTGATGCGCTGAAAACCGGACTGACCCCGGCTCAGTCCGAGGCATTCGCCCAGCGCGTCAATGCCTACGTACGCCTCGAACAGGCTTCCACCAAGAATCGGCCCGCACATTGATCCCAAGCCCTCATCCAGGGGAAGAGCCCACGTCCATCACCATGTGCAGCG
The DNA here is from genome assembly GCF_048398245.1 of Thauera butanivorans. Classification (NCBI taxonomy): domain Bacteria; kingdom Pseudomonadati; phylum Pseudomonadota; class Betaproteobacteria; order Rhodocyclales; family Zoogloeaceae; genus Thauera; species Thauera butanivorans. Next base: position 1,337,802 of record NZ_CP183038.1, on the reverse strand, counting down.
AGCACATGCCTACGCTGGCATTGATTCTCAGGATCGCGGTTGCCTTGCCCCGAAGCTCTGCCGACCCGATGGCCGCGGCAGAAGTCAATCAGCGTTCGGGCCTCAAGGAGTAGCCAACGGGCGTTCCACCTGCCTACTCTGCTGGATGGGCATGCAAGCGTGCAGTGAAGCGATCCAAGGACATCGAAGGACTCGTGTTGTCCAATCGCAGCAAGTAAGTCGTCAGTACCGCATCGGCGATGGCCAGCGGGCGGACCACCACGTCGGGGTGGTGGCATATTGCCACCCTCGCTGCGCTGGTGAATCCGATGCCATAGCCCGCCCCGACAAGCGTCAACATCATGTCCGCCGAGGCGACATGCTCCACGATGGTCGGCTCCCGTTCCAGTGTGCGCAGCAGCCGGGTCAGCTCCCGGCAGTAGCCCTCGCACACCTGCGGATCGCACATGACCAACGGATAGCGGGCCAGTTCTTCAAGCGGAACTTCCTTGAGAGCAAGCAGAGGATGGTGCGTTGGTATGGCCAGAACGATCGGATCCTGCCAGACGGGTTCGGCAATGATGTCTTCGCCGAGATCGGCTGTGTGTGCAAAGCCGATCTCGAAGATGCCCGTTCGCAGTCCGCGCAGTTGCTCGGCGAGCGGGACTTCGGTCAGACGAATTTCGACTTCAGGCTCTTCTTCGCGGCAGCGGGCAAGAAAGGAGGATAGCCGGGGATCTACGGCACCATCGGATACCGCAATGCGCAAGCTGCCTCGATAGCCTGCGGAGATGGCCTTTACGTTCTCGCGGGCCTGCTCCAGCATCGTGAGCAGCCGCCGCACGCCCTCCAGGAAGACAACTCCCGCCTGAGTGAGACGGGTTCCTCGACGGTTTCTTTCGAAGAGCAAGGCACCCAAATCGTCCTCCAGTTCCTTGATGGTGCGGGAAAGAGGCGATTGCTCAATGTGCAGACGTTCGGCTGCTCGTGTGAAATGCAGCTCCTCAGCAACTGCAACGAAGCAGCGTAGATGGCGCAGTTCCATCCTGCATGTCCATCAGGTACCGCAGCGTCCACCAACACAAGTTTCCGGACTTGCATTGCCCATCGTCTTACCCAGTAGGCCGCCAGCAGGCACCACCGGCAGCCGCCGTTCCTCTGGGGTTGTTGCGTTTGTGATACCAATCGAGAGTGGCACGGTTCAGCCTTGCACTGACGAGGTTGCAGAAAAAAGGGGATGTCACGTAAAGGGAAGGAGGAGAGGGAGACGAAAAGACACCCTTGACGCTTATGACATCCCCTTGTAAATCAGCGATTTCCAGGCATGCATCGCTCACATGCCCTGGTAGATCGGTCCTTCGCTGCCCTGGGGCACCACCCAGTTGATGTTCTGGGTGGGGTCCTTGATGTCGCAGGTCTTGCAGTGCACGCAGTTCTGCGCGTTGATCTGCAGCCGCGGGGCGTTGTTTTCTCCATCCCCGACGATTTCATAGACACCTGCCGGGCAGTAGCGCTGCTCGGGCGCGTCGTATATCGCCAGATTCACCGTGATCGTCACGCCGGCGTCCTTCAACTGCAGGTGACAGGGCTGGTCTTCCTCATGGTTGGTGTTCGACAGGAACACCGAGGACAGGCGGTCGAAGCTGAGCTTGCCATCCGGCTTGGGATAGTCGATCTTCGGGCACTGGGACGCGGGCTTGAGCGCGGTGTGGTCGGCGCTGTTGTGCAGCGTCCACGGCACCTTGCCCTTGAACAGCTTCTGTTCCGCGCCGAACAGGCAGGAGCCCAGCCACAGGCCCTTCTTCATGTAGGGCTTGAAGTTGCGCGTCTTGTGCAGTTCGGCGTACAGCCAGGACTCGCGGAAGGCCGCCGGGTAGGCGGTCAGCGTATCGCGCTGACGCTGCTGTGCCAGCGCCTCGAACGCGGCTTCGGCTGCCAGCATGCCGCTCTTGATCGCCGCATGGCTGCCCTTGATGCGCGCGGCGTTGAGGAAGCCGGCGTCGTCGCCGATCAGCGCGCCACCCGGGAACACCAGCCGCGGCTGGCTCTGCAGGCCGCCGGCCGCGATCGCCCGCGCGCCGTAGGCCAGCCGCTTGCCGCCTTCGAGGTACTTGCGGATTTTCGGATGCGTCTTGTAGCGCTGGAATTCCTCGAACGGCGACAGGTGCGGGTTGGCGTAGTTGAGCCCGACCACGTAGCCGACCGCGACCAGGTTGTCCTCGAGGTGATAGACGAAGCCGCCGCCGTAGGTATCGGCCGGCAGCGGCCAGCCGGCGGTATGCACCACCAGGCCGGGGCGGTGGCGTTCCACCGGCACTTCCCACAGCTCCTTGAGGCCGATGCCGTAGGTCTGGGGATCGACGCCGTCGCGCAACTGGTACTTCGCTTCGAACTGCTTGCCGAGATGGCCGCGGCAGCCTTCGGCGAAGAGGGTGTACTTGGCATGCAGCGCCATGCCCGGCTGGTGGTTGGGGCCAGGCGTGCCGTCGCGCAGCAGGCCCATGTCGCCGGTGGCCACGCCCTTTACCGCGCCCGCCTCGTCGAAGAGGATTTCGGCACCGGCGAAGCCCGGATAGACTTCGACGCCGAGCGCCTCGGCCTGTTCGCCCAGCCACTTGGCGACGTTGCCCAGGCGGACGATGTAGTTGCCGTGGTTGAGGAAGCAGTCGGGCAGGAGGCCGTTGGGGATCTGGCGGCCGCCGGTCTCGTCGAGGAAGATCACCCGGTCTTCGGTCACCGCGGTGTTGAGCGGCGCGCCGCGCTCCCTCCAGTCGGGGAAGAGCTCGGTGAGCGCGCACGGGTCCATCACCGCGCCCGACAGGATGTGGGCACCGATCTCGGCGCCTTTCTCAATCAGGCATACCGAGATGTCCTGACCCTTGGCCTCGGCCACCTGCTTCAAGCGGATCGCTGCCGCGAGCCCTGCGGGGCCGCCGCCGACGATCAGCACGTCGAATTCCATCGACTCGCGCTCCATACTCCGTCGCCCTTAAGAAATGTGTTCGACCAACGTTCAGCAGCGTTCGATGACCAGCGCAATGCCCTGCCCCACGCCGACGCACAGGCTGACCACCGCGTAGCGCCCGTTGCGGCGCTGCAGCTCGCGCGTTGCACTCAGGGCCAGGCGGGCACCGGAAGCGCCCAGCGGATGGCCGAGGGCGATCGCACCGCCATTCGGGTTCACCCGTTCGTCACGGGCGTCCAGTTCCAACAGCTTGAGGCAGCCCAGCACCTGGGACGCAAACGCCTCGTTGATTTCGACCACGTCCATCTGCGCCAACGTCAACCCGGCACGCTCCAGTGCCTTCGGGATGGCCCGCGCGGGGCCGATCCCCATGATGCGCGGCTCGACCCCGGACACCGCACCGGCAAGGATGCGGACGAGCGGTTCGGCGCCGGCTCGCCGTCCGGCGGCGGCGCTGCCGACGATGACCGCTGCCGCGCCATCGTTGATGCCTGAGGCATTGCCCGCAGTCACCACGCCGCCGAACAGCGGCTTCAGTGCCGCGAGCGATTCATAGGTCGTTTCCGGACGGGGATGCTCGTCCTCGGAGATGAGGCGTGGTGGCGCCTTGCGGCCGGAGGACACCTCGATCGGCAGGATTTCGCCCTCGAAGGACGCCGTCGCGCGTGCGGCCGCGTAGCGCGCCTGGGAAGCCGCCGCGTAGCGATCCGCCTCTTCCCGGCTGATGCCCAGTTCGGCCGCCACGTTGTCGGCGGTCTCCGGCATCGAGTCGTTGCCGTAGCGTTCGATCAGGCGGGGATTGGGGAAGCGCACGCCTATCGTGGCGTCGAACGCCTTGAAGTCGCGCCCCCAGGCCGCGTCCGACTTGCCGACGACGAAGGGCGCCCGCGTCATGCTCTCGACCCCGCCCGCGACGTAGAGTTCACCTTCTCCCGCGCTGATCGCACGGGCGCTGTCGAGCACCGCCGCCAGCCCGCTACCGCACAAGCGATTGACCGTCTGCCCCGGTACGGTGGGAGGCAGGCCAGCGAGCAGGGCCGCGTGGCGCCCGACGTTGCGGCTGTCCTCGCCGGATTGGGACGCGCAGCCGAGGATCACGTCCTCGACCTGCCCGGCGTCGAAACCCGAACGGCTCACCAGTTCGCGGATCACCGCCGCAGCCAGATCATCGGGGCGCACCCCGGCGAGGGCGCCGCCGTGGCGGCCGAAGGGCGTGCGCAGGCCGGCGTAGATATAGGCGTCCAACATGATGTAAGGGTCTCCAATCAGTGATCCGGCCCGCTCAGGGCTCGGGGGTCAGCAGCGACACGCCCAGGCGGGCGCGGCGGGTCAGCCAGGGGCTGGGGCGGTAGCGCGGGTCGCGGTAGAACGCCTGCAGCGCGTCGAGGATGGCCAGCACGGTGGCGCCGCCCAGCGCGTCGCCCAGCGCCAGCGGCCCGAGCGGATAGCCCAGGCCCAGCGTCACCGCGCGGTCGATGTCCTGCGGCGTGGCGATGCGCTGCTGGGCGATGTCGCAGCCGATGTTGACGATCATCGCCACCACGCGCTGGGCGACGAAGCCGGCGCTGTCGCGGATCGCGCTGACCGCCGTACCATCCGCCGCCAGTGCGGCCCAGACCGCGTCGCGTGCCGCCGGGGCGGTCAGCGGCGTGCACATCAGCGTGGCGTGCAGGTCGAGGAACAGCGGGTCGACCGCCACCGTGCGCGCGGGATCGAGCCCCTCGTCGACGGCCGTGCTGCTCGCATCGCGGCCGATGGGCAGCACGATGCATACCGATTCGGGCGACGGCCGCGCCCCGCTATCCAGATGCGCACCGCCGGCCTGCAGGCGGCGCAGCAGATTCTCGCGCGCACCGCATTCCGGCGAGCCGACCCACAGCGGCAGCGGGCTGGCCGGCGGCACCGGCGGCGCCTCGGGAAGCTGCGCGCGGCCATCGGCGTAGGCATAGAAGCCGCGCCCGCTCTTGCGCCCGAGCAGGCCGGCGGCCAGGCGCTGGCGCAGCAGCGGCGACGGCCGGTAGCGCGGTTCTTCGTAATACTGGTGGTAGATGGTTTCCATCACCGGGCAGGACACGTCCAGCCCGGTGAGGTCGAGCAGTTCGAAGGGGCCGAGGCGAAAACTCGCCGACGCGCGCAGGATGCGGTCGATCTGCGCAGGCTCCGCGATACCCTCGCCGAGCACGCGCAGCGCCTCGGTGAGATAGCCCCGCCCGGCGTGGTTGACGATGAAGCCCGGGGTATCCTGCGCGCGCACCGGGGTGTGGCCGAGGCGCCGCGCCAGCGCCGCCAGCGCATCCCCCACGGCGGGGTCGGTGAGCGCGCCGTCGATGACTTCGACCACTTTCATCAGCGGCACCGGGCTGAAGAAGTGCAGACCCGCCACCCGCTGCGGCACGCGGCAGGCGGCGGCGATGGCGGTGACCGGCAGCGACGAGGTGTTGGTGGCGAGCAGGCAGCCGTCGCCCACCACCGCTTCGAGCCGTTCGAACAGCGCGCGCTTGGCCTCCAGGTTCTCCACGATGGCCTCGACCACCACGTGGCAGCCCGCCAGTTGCGCCAGCCCCTCCACCGCAGCAAGACGCGCCAGCGCGGCATCCGCTGCCTCGCGCGCCAGACGGCCCTTGCCCACCAGCATCGACAGCGTGGCGCCGATCTCCGCGCCGGCCTCGGCGGCGGCGCCGGGGCGCGCGTCGCACAGGCGCACCCGCAGTCCGCCCAGGATCGCCACCTGGGCGATGCCGCGCCCCATCAGCCCGGCGCCGACGATGCCCATCACCAGGTCGCCACGATTCATGTCCGGCATGTTCAGGCTCCCTTGAAGACCGCTGCGCGCTTGTCGAGGAAAGCCCGCATGCCTTCCTGCTTGTCCTCGCTCGCCAGCAGCAACTGGAAGGCCTTGCGTTCCAGCATCAGCGCGGCCTCCAGCGGCGCATCCTGGCCGGCGAGCAGCACTTCCTTGATCTGCGCCGCGGCCAGCGGCGGCATGGCGGCGATCTCGGCGGCCAGTTCCAGCGCGCGCGCCTGCACCCGCTCGTCGGCCACCACCTCGCTGGCCAGCCCCATGTCGAAGGCTTCCCGTCCGCTCACCGGCTGGCCGGTGAGCAGCATCCGCATGGCCTTGAACTTGCCCACCGCGCGCACCAGGCGCTGGGTGCCGCCGGCGCCGGGCATGATGCCCACGCGGATTTCCGGCTGGCCGAACTTCGCGCCTTCGCCGGCAACGATGATGTCCGCGTGCATGGCGAGTTCGCAGCCGCCGCCCAGCGCATGGCCGTTGACCGCGGCGATCACCGGCTTGGGGCAGGCGGCGATGGCCTGCCACATGCGCTGGTTGTTGAGCAGCAGAACCTCGATCGGCCCGCTGTCGGCCAGCGCGCGCAGATCCGCGCCAGCGGCGAAGACCTGCTCCCCACCGGTCAGCACGATGCAGCGCACCCCGTCGTCCTGACCCAGCGCGAGAAAATGCGCCGCGAGCTGCGCGCGCAGCGCCTGCCCGAGCGCGTTGCGCGCCTCCGGGCGGTTGAGCCGGACCACCGCCACGTGCGGGGTCGGGCGTTCGATGATGACTTCCTGCATTGCGGTTCCCCTACTGAAAAGACCGGCGCAATGCTTGCGCATCGCGCCGGGAAAGCTCCGGCGACAACCAAGAGGAGAGCAGGGAGAAAGCCATCGCCGGGATCACACGCAACCGGGCCGCGGCCCGGCTGGCGGAACCTCTCATCCGCCGAGTGCGCCGGTCAGCGCCGGCACCACCTCGAACAGATCGCCGACCAGGCCGTAGTCGGCCACCTGGAAGATCGGCGCTTCCGGATCCTTGTTGATCGCCACGATCACCTTGGAGTCCTTCATGCCGGCCAGATGCTGGATGGCCCCGGAGATGCCCACCGCGATGTAGAGCTGCGGCGCGACGATCTTGCCGGTCTGGCCGACCTGATAATCGTTGGGCACATAGCCGGCATCCACCGCCGCGCGGCTGGCGCCCAGCGCCGCGCCGAGCCTGTCGGCCAGCGGTTCGAGCAGGGCGTGGTATTGCTCGCCGTTGCCCAGGCCACGGCCGCCGGAGACGATGACCTTGGCCGCGCCCAGCTCCGGGCGCTCGGACCTGGTCAGCTCGCGCCCGACCAGCTTCGTCAGCCCCAGGTCGGCCGCCGGGGCCAGGGTTTCGACCGGGGCGGCCCCGCCCTCGCCGGCCGCCTCGAAGGCCGTGGTGCGCACCGTGATCACCTTCACCGCATCGGCGCTCTTCACCGTGGCCAGCGCGTTGCCGGCGTAGATCGGGCGCACGAAGGTATCGGCCGACTCCACCGCGACGATGTCGGAGATCTGCGCCACGTCCAGCAGCGCGGCCACGCGCGGCGCGACGTTCTTGCCGAAGGAAGTGGCCGGCGCCAGGATGTGGCTGTAGCCGCCTGCCTCATTTGCCACAATTGCCACCACCAGGGCGGCCAGGTTTTCGGCCAGTTGGGCTTCGTAGTGGGGAGCGGAAACGCTCAGCACCTTGGCCACACCCACCAGTTTCGCGGCGGCCGCGGCGGCGGCCTCGTTGCCGTTGCCGGCGACCAGTACATGGACCTCCCCACCCAGCGCGGCAGCGGCCGTGACGGTGTTGAGGGTGGCCGCCTTCAGGCTGGCGTTGTCGTGTTCAGCAATAACCAGAGTTGCCATCTCAGATCACCTTTGCTTCGTTCTTGAGCTTGTCCACCAGTTGCGCCACGTCCGGCACGCGCACGCCGGCGCTGCGCTTGGGCGGCTCCTCGACCTTGACGGTGGCCAGGCGGGGGGCGACATCCACGCCGAGTTCGTCCGGCTTGACGGTGTCGAGCGGCTTCTTCTTGGCCTTCATGATGTTGGGCAGGGTCGCGTAGCGCGGCTCGTTCAGGCGCAGGTCGGTGCTGATCACCGCCGGCAGGCGCAGCTCCAGGGTTTCCAGGCCGCCGTCGATTTCCCGGGTCACCGCGGCCTTGCCATCCGCCAGCGCCACCTTGGATGCGAAGGTCGCCTGCGGCCAGCCCAGCAGGGCGGCCAGCATCTGGCCGGTCTGGTTGGCATCGTCGTCGATCGCCTGCTTGCCGCAGATCACCACCTGCGGCGCCTCGCGCTCGCACAGCGCCTTGAGCAGCTTGGCCACGGCCAGGGGCTGCAGGTCGGCATCGGTCTCCACCAGGATGCCGCGGTCGGCGCCGATGGCCAGCGCCGCGCGCAGGGTTTCCTGGCAGGCCCCCACGCCGCAGCTCACCGCCACCACCTCGGTGGCCGCGCCGGCTTCCTTCAGCCGCACCGCTTCTTCCAGCGCAATCTCGTCGAACGGATTCATCGACATCTTCACGTTCGCCAGGTCGACCCCGCTGCCGTCCGCCTTCACGCGGGCCTTCACGTTGTAGTCGATCACCCGTTTGACGGGCACCAGTATCTTCATGTCTGCGTCTCCGCTGGTTTTATGAGTGTTTCACCACGAATTCGGCCAGCGCCGCGCGTTCGCTGACCAGGGTGTTCTCCGGCGCAGCCGGGTCCGCATGGCCCAGCGCGATGCCGCACACCACCTGCTCGTGGGGCGGCAGCGCGAGCGTCTCTTCGATGACGCGGTGGTAGTCGATCCACGCCGCCTGGGCGCAGGTCGCCAGCCCGCGCGCCTCGGCGGCCAGCATCAGGGTCTGCAGGAACATGCCGTAGTCCAGCCAGCTTCCCTGCGCCAGCCGGCGGTCGATGGTGAACATCAGGCCCACCGGCGCGCCGAAGAAGGTGAAGTTGCGCCGCACCTGCGCCCGCATGCGCGCCGTGTCGCCGCGCTCGATGCCGAGCAGGCGGTACAGATCCCAGCCCACCTTGCGGCGGCGGCCCAGGTAGGGTTCGAAGAATTCGGCCGGGTAGTAGTCGTATTCCGGCCGGTGGCTGCCGTCGGCGGCGTCGAAGGCGGCGCACACCGCCGCCGTCAGCCGCCGCAGCGTGTCGCCGCGCAGCACATGCACGCGCCACGGCTGGATGTTGTTGCCCGACGGCGCGCGCGCGGCCATTGCCAGGATGGCGTCCAGCTCGCACTCGTCCACCGCGCGCGGCAGGAAGGCGCGGATGGAACGCCGCCCGGCGATGATCCGGCCGACGATGTCGGCGTCGGAAAAACCCTCGATGGCGCTCATGCGTGTTGTCCTTTTTCCGGGTTCATGGCGGTTCAGCGCGTCTTCACGCCGATCATGCGGCGGTACAGGGCCATGCCCTCGCCGACGATGCCGCGGCGGAAGGCCAGCACGCAGAAGACGAACAGCAGCCCCATGATCACGGTCACCATCGAACCGGCCTTGTCCGCCAGTTCGGTCTGCAGCAACACCACCACCGAGGCGCCGACCACCGGGCCGAACACCGTGCCCATGCCGCCGAGCAGGGTCATCAGCACCACCTCGCCCGAGGTGTGCCAATGCACGTCGGTAAGCGTGGCGAAGCCGAACAGCAGGGTCTTCAGCGCGCCGGCCAGCCCCGCCAGACCGGCCGAGAGCACGAAGGCGAGCAGCTTGTAGCGGTCCACGTCGTAGCCCAGCGACACGGCGCGCGCCTCGTTCTCGCGGATCGCCTTCAGGGTCTGGCCGAAGGGCGAATGGATGGTGCGCCGGATCAGCCAGAAGGCGGCGGCGAACAGTGCGGCGAAGACGTAGTACAGGGTGTAGTCGTCGGCCAGGTCGAGACCGAACAGGGTGCCGCGCGGCACCCCCTGCAGGCCGTTCTCGCCGCCGGTGAAGGGCGCGCGCAGGAAGATGAAGTACATCAGTTGCGCGAGCGCCAGCGTGATCATGGCGAAGTAGATGCCCTGGCGGCGGATCGCCAGCGCGCCCACCGCCCAGCCCAGCGCGGTGGCCGCCAATGTGCCGACGGCGATGCCGGCGAGCGGCGACAGCTCCCACACCTTGATGGCATGGCCGGCCACGTAGGCGGCGGCGCCGAAGAAGGCGGCGTGGCCGAAGGACAGCAGGCCGGTGTAGCCCAGCAGCAGGTTGAACGCGCAGGCGAACAGCACGAAGCACAGCACCTTCATGACCAGCACCGGATAGACCAGCGCGGGGGCGGCGAGCAGTGCGGCGAGCGCCAGCAGCCAGGCGACGGAGACGGCTTTGTTGTTCATCGCTCATTTCTCCTTGCCGAACAGGCCGGCCGGGCGCAGCAGCAGCACGATGACCATGACCACGAACACCACGGTGGAGCTGGCTTCGGCATAGAACACCTTGGTCAGCCCTTCGATCAGGCCCAGCCCCAGGCCGGTGAGCACCGAGCCGAGGATGGAGCCCATGCCGCCGATCACCACCACGGCGAACACGGTGATGATCATGTTGGAACTCATCAGCGGGCTGACCTGGGTGGTGGGCGCGGCGAGCACGCCGGCCAGCCCGGCCAGGGCAGCGCCGAAGCCGAAGGTGAGCATGACCATCAGCGGCACGTTGATGCCGAAGGCCTGGGTGAGCTGCGGGTTCTCGGTGGCCGCGCGCAGGTAGGCGCCCAGGCGGGTCTTCTCGATCAGGTACCAGCTCGCCAGGCATACCGCCAGCGACACGCCGATGACCCAGGCGCGGTACTTGGGCAGGAACATGAAGCCCAGGTCGATGGCGCCGGCCAGTTGCGGCGGAATCGCGTAGGGCTGGCCGCCGACGCCGAAGGCATGGCGGAAGGCGCCGCCGATGACCAGCGCGAGGCCGAAGGTGAGCAGCAGGCCGTACAGCGGATCGAGCTTGTAGATCCACTGCAGCAGGGTGCGTTCGATGACGACGCCGAACGCCCCCACCGCCAACGGCACCAGCACCAGCGCCCACCAGTAGTTGATGCCCAGGTAGTGCAGCGCCATCCAGGCCAGCATCGCGCCCATCATGTAGAGCGCGCCGTGGGCGAAGTTGATGATGTGCAGCATGCCGAAGATGATCGCCAGGCCGAGGCTGAGCAGGGCGTAGAAGGAGCCGTTGACCAGGCCCAGCATGAGCTGGCCGAGCAGCGCGGCGAGCGGGATGCCGAAGAGTTCGTTCATGGGTGGGAGTCCTCGATGTTCAGGAACTGCGGGCGTGCGGATCGCATGGCCGTCATACCCCCAGCAGTTCCTGCAGGTAGGGCATGCGCCCGGCCAGCTCGTGCTGGGCGATCTCGGCGACGATCTGGCCGTGCTCGACGACGAACAGGCGATCGGCCAGGGGTGCTGCGAAGCGGAAGTTCTGTTCCACCAGCACGATGGTGTAGTCGCGCCGCTTGAGCTCGGCGATGACCTCTGCGAGCTTGTGCACGATCACCGGCGCCAGCCCTTCGGAGATTTCGTCGAGCAGCAGCAGCCGCGCCCCGGTGCGCAGGATGCGCGCCAGCGCCAGCATCTGCTGCTCGCCGCCCGACAGCCGCGTGCCCTGGCTGTGGCGGCGCTCCGCCAGGTTGGGGAACATCTCGTAGAGTTCTTCCACGCTCATGCCGCCGCTGCCCACCTGCGGCGGCAGCAGCAGGTTTTCCTCGGTGGTGAGGCTGGCGTAGATGCCGCGCTCTTCCGGGCAGTAGCCCACGCCGAGTTGGGCGATGCGGTGCGGCGCCATGGCGATGGCCTCGCGCCCGTTGATCATCACCGAGCCGGTGCGCCGCCCGGTCAGCCCCATCAGGGCGCGCAGCGTGGTGGTGCGCCCGGCGCCGTTGCGCCCCAAGAGGCTCACGCATTCGCCGCGCCGCACGGTGAAGTCGATGCCGTGCAGGATGTGGGATTCGCCGTAGAAGGCGTGCAGGTCGGCGACCCGCAGGTATTCGGTCGCGCTCACTGGACGGCCCCCTCCGCGCAGGCCGCCGCCTCGCTTCCCATGTAGGCTTCGACGACCACGGGATTGGCCGACACCGTGGCGTAGTCGCCTTCGGCCAGCACCGCGCCGCGCGCCAGCACGGTGATGGCGTCGCAGATGCCCGACACCACCTTCATGTTGTGTTCCACCATCAGGATGGTGCGATTGGCGGAGACCTTCTTGATCAACTGCATCACCCGGTCCACGTCCTCGTGGCCCATGCCCTGGGTGGGTTCGTCGAGCAGCATCAACTGCGGGTCGAGCGCCAGCGTGGTGGCGACTTCCAGCGCGCGCTTGCGCCCGTAGGGCATTTCCACCGCCACCATGCGCGCATGATCCTCAAGCCCGACTTCGGCGAGCAGTGCCATGGCACGCTCGTTCAGGCAATCCAGCGAACGCTCGGACTTCCAGAAATGGAAGGTGGTGCCCAGGCCGCGCTGCAGGGCGATGCGCACGTTCTCCAGCACGGTCAGGTGCGGGAACACCGCGGAAATCTGGAATGAGCGCACCAGCCCCAGGCGGGCGATACGCTGCGGCGATTCGCGCGTGATGTCACGCCCGTTGAAGCGGATGGTGCCGCGGGTGGGCTGCAGGAACTTGGTGAGCAGGTTGAAGCAGGTGGTCTTGCCGGCGCCGTTGGGGCCGATCAGCGCGTGGATGTGGCCGCGCCGGATCTTCAGGTTCACCCCGTCCACCGCCACGAAGCCGCGGAACTCCTTCACCAGTCCCGTGGTTTCGAGTATCGGCGTGTCGTCGTCCGGCGCTGCTGCCGCAGTCTTGTCCGTCATGGTCTCCTCTCCTTGGCGGGCGGGGGCTTCAGCCGGAAAACGCGGCGATGCCGGTGATGGCGCGGCCGAGGATCAGGGCGTGGATGTCGTGGGTGCCCTCGTAGGTGTTCACCACTTCCAGGTTCACCAGGTGGCGGGCCACGCAGAACTCGTCCGAGATGCCGTTGCCGCCCAGCATGTCGCGCGCGGTGCGGGCGATGTCCAGCGCCTTGCCGCAGGCGTTGCGCTTCATGATGCTGGTGAGTTCCACCGGCGCATCGCCGGCATCCTTCAGCCGGCCCAGTTGCAGGCAGCCCTGCAGGCCGAGGGAAATCTCGGTGAGCATGTCGGCGAGCTTCTTCTGGATGAGCTGGTTGGCCGCCAGCGGACGGCCGAACTGCCGGCGGTCCAGGGTGTATTGGCGCGCGGTGTCGAAGCAGGCCTCGGCCGCCCCGAGCGCACCCCAGGCGATGCCGAAACGCGCCGAATTGAGGCAGGTGAACGGGCCCTTGAGGCCGCGCACGGCCGGAAAGGCGTTTTCTTCCGGCACGAACACCTCGTCCATGACGATCTCGCCGGTGATCGAGGCGCGCAGGCCGACCTTGCCGTGGATGGCCGGCGCGCTGAGGCCCTTCCAGCCCTTTTCCAGCACGAAGCCGCGGATCTTGCCCTCGTCGTCCTTGGCCCACACCACGAACACGTCGGCGATGGGGCTGTTGGTGATCCACATCTTGCTGCCCGACAGGCTGTAGCCGCCGTCGACCTTGCGCGCCCGCGTGACCATGCCGCCGGGGTCGGAGCCATGATTGGGCTCGGTGAGGCCGAAGCAGCCCACCCATTCGCCGCTGGCGAGTTTCGGCAGGTATTTCTGCTTCTGCGCTTCGGTGCCGAACTCAAAGATCGGCACCATCACCAGCGAGCTTTGCACGCTCATCATCGAGCGGTAGCCGGAATCGACCCGCTCCACTTCACGCGCGATCAGGCCGTAGCTGACGTAGTTCATGCCCGCGCCGCCGTACTGCTCGGGGATGGTCGGGCCGAGCAGGCCGAGTTCGCCCATTTCGTTGAAGATCTCGCGGTCGGTGCGCTCGTGGCGGAAGGCCTGCTGCACGCGCGGCAGCAGCTTTTCCTGGCTGTAGGCGTAGGCGGTGTCGCGCACCAGGCGTTCGGTTTCGCTGAGCTGCGAATCAAGCCGCAGCGGGTCGTTCCACTGGAATGACATGTCTTGTCTCCTCGATTTTTTTAGGGAAATGCGCGCGGACGCTCAGCCGTTGAAGCCGCGGATCATGTTGCGGGCGATCACCAGTTGCTGGATCTGGGTGGTGCCCTCGAAGATGCGGAACAGGCGCACGTCGCGGTAGAAACGCTCGATGCCGTACTCGGCGAGATAGCCCGCGCCGCCGAAGATCTGCACTGCGCGGTCGGCCACCCGGCCGCACATTTCGGAGGCGAACATCTTGGCGCAGGCCGCCTCGGTGCCCACGTCGCGGCCTTCGTCACGGCGGCGCGCGGCGTCGACCACCATCGAGCGCGCGGCGTAGATCTCCGCCTTGCTGTCGGCCAGCATGGCCTGGATCAACTGGAATTCGGCGATGGGCTTGCCGAACTGCTTGCGCTCGCAGGCGTAGCGCAGCGCGTCGGCCAGCATGCGTTCGGCCACCCCGACGGAAATCGCGGCGATGTTGATGCGGCCCTTGTCCAGCACCTTCATCGCGGTCTTGAAGCCCACGCCCTCGCGCCCGCCAATGAGGTTGGCGGCGGGCACGCGGCAGTCCTCGAAGATCACGTCGCAGGTGTGCGAGCCCTTGTGGCCCATCTTTTCGTCGGGCGGCCCGAGGGACAGCCCCGGCGTGCCGCGTTCGACGATGAAGGCCGAGATGCCGTCGGCGCCCTTCTTCGCCGGGTCGGTGCGCGCCATCACGGTGAATACCCCCGCTTCCGGCGCGTTGGTGATGTAGCGCTTGGTGCCGTTGAGCACGTAGTGCTCGCCGTCACGAATCGCGCTGGTGCGCAGGCTGGCGGCGTCCGAACCGCTGTCCGGTTCGGTGAGGGCGAAGGAGCCGATGACCTCGCCGGTCACCAGCTTCGGCAGCCAGTGCGCCTTCTGTTCGGGCGTGCCGTCGATGACGATGCCCTGGCCGCCGATGCCGTTGTTGGTGGCGAACAGGGAACGGAAGGTGGGCGAGGTGTGGCCGATCTCGAAGGTGGCGAGCACCTCTTCTTCCATCGTCAGGCCCATGCCGCCGTGTTCTTCCGGGATGGACAGGCCGAACAGGCCGAGCTCGCGCATTTCGGCGACGATCTCGTCGGGAATGTGGTCGGTTTCGGCGACGCGCGACTCGTTCGGCACGAGGCGCTCGCGCACGAAACGGGAAACGGTGTCGAGCAGGATGTTCAGCGTTTCCTGGTCTCTGATCATGGCGCTTGCTCCGGGCAAGGGACGATGGGCCGGACCGGTGCGCGCGCGGCGCACCGGCGACCGGGCTTTACTTCACGTACTTGAAGAACTCCGGCTTGCGCTTCTCGCGGAAGGCATTGCCGCCCTCGGCCGACTCGGCGGTCTCGTAGTAGAGCTTGAGCGCGTGCATGGCCAGCCCGCCCATGCCGCGGATCATCTCGGTATCCACGTTGAAGGACTTCTTCGCCAGGGCGATGGCGGTGGGGCTTTTCTCGACGATCTCGTCGCACCACTTCTTCACTTCGGCGTCGAGCTGGTCCTGCGGCACCACGGCGTTGACCAGGCCCATCTCCAGCGCCTGTTGGGCGGTATAGCGGCGGCACAGGTACCAGATCTCGCGCGCCTTCTTCTCGCCCACCACGCGCGCCAGGAGCGCGGTGCCGAAGCCGGGGTCCACCGAGCCGACGCGCGGGCCGGCCTGGCCGAGCTGGGCGTTGTCCGAGGCGATGGCCAGGTCGCAGATCGTCACCAGCACGTTGCCGCCGCCGATGGCGTAGCCGTTGACCCGCGCGATGACCGGCTTGGACAGATCGCGGATGGCGCTCTGCACTTCCTCGATCGGCAGGCCGATCACGCCGCGCCCGCCGTAGCCGCCGTCCTGGGTGCCCTGGTCGCCGCCGGTGCAGAAGGCTTTCTCGCCCGCGCCGGTGAGCACCACCACGCCGATGCTCTTGTCGGCGTCGGCATCCTTGAAGGCGTGGATCAGTTCCTCGCAGGTCTGCGCGCGAAAGGCGTTGAACTGCTTG
Organism: Thauera butanivorans; assembly: GCF_048398245.1. NCBI lineage: Bacteria > Pseudomonadati > Pseudomonadota > Betaproteobacteria > Rhodocyclales > Zoogloeaceae > Thauera > Thauera butanivorans. The sequence goes on along the minus strand of NZ_CP183038.1, from coordinate 1,322,110 downwards.
GGGCGGTTGATGGTGACCGTGGCGGTGCCGTCGGCCTTGGTGTAGAGGATGTCCTGGTATTCCATGTCTGCTGTGCTCCTGTGTCGTTCTTCGGGATCAACCGGCCATGGTCAGGCCGCCGGACACGCTGATGATCTGCCCGGTGATGAAGGCGGCCTCGTCGCTGGCGAGGAAGGCCACGATGCCGGGCAGGTCGTCCGGCTGGCCGAGGCGGCCGAAGGGGATGGCCTTGGTGAGCGCGCCCTTGAGCTTCTCGCCCTGCTCGCCTTCGCCGGCGAAGTCGCGGAACAGCGCGGTGTCGGTGGGGCCGGGGCAGACCACGTTGACGCTGATCTGCTTGCGCGCCAGCTCGCGCGCCATGGTCTTGGAGAAGGCCACCAGCCCGCCCTTGCAGAAGGCATACACGGCTTCGCCGGACGAACCCACGCGCGCCGCATCCGAGGCGATATTGACCACCCGCCCGGCGCCGCGCGCGGCCATGCCGGTGAGCACCGCGTGGTGCATGTACAGCGCGCCGTAGAGATTGACCGCGACGATCTTCTCCCACAGCGCCTTGTCGGTCTTGAGGAACGGCCCGGCCTGGTCCCAGCCGGCGTTGTTGACCAGCACGTCGGTGGGGCCGAGCTGGGCTTCGGCCGCCCGCACCGCGGCGATCACCGATTCCTGGCTGGTCAGATCCACCTCGAAGGCGCCGACCCTGCCGCCCGCATCGCGGATGCCGGCCGCCACCGTTTCCGCCGCATTCCGGTCGATGTCGAACACCGCCACCGCGGCGCCCGCTTCGGCGAAACGCCGGCAGATCGCCGAACCGATGCCCGAGCACGCCCGCCTGGCTGTCGCGTTGCGCCAGCTCGATGCCGTCGAACGGCTCGTCGCGCAGGAGATGGCGCACCCCCGCGACGACCGCGCCCGCTACCACTTCGACTACGCGCGCCTCACCGCCGACCTGGCGCGCGTGCACGCCGGCATCCGCGATTACCTGAGCCCGTCGCGCGCCCAGCCGCGCGACCCCGCCGTGCTGCTCGGCGACTACCGCCAGCCCGCCGCCCCGGCCACCGACCCAGAGCACACCCCATGAACGCCGCCCAGACCGCCGCCTTCCAGGCCAACGGCGGCTTCACCCCGTCCGCCGTGTCGGTCGTGCTGATCGGTGCCGTGTTCGCCGTCCTGCTGGTGTGGGGCGTGTGGGCGATGCGCACCGCCTATGTCAGCTGGGCGGAAGAACGGCTTTCCCAACGTCAGTTCCTCGGTGTCGTGGTGCGCTTCGCCGCCCTGTACCTGGTGCTGACTTTCTTTCTGCTCTCGTAGAGGTCGTCATCATGAATCGCGCTGCCCGCTTCCTCCGCCTTCCCCGCCCTGCGCATCTGGCCGCACTCGCCGCACTCGCCGCGCTGGCGCCGCTTGTCAGAGCCCAGGGCCTGCCCACCCTCGAAGACCCTTCCCGCGGCACCGGCAGCGGCATCATGGAAACGCTGCGCAACTACGGCTACGACATCGTGATGCTGATCGCCCTGCTGGTGGTCGCATCGATGTTCGTCGGCGTGTGCTACCACGCCTACACGCGCTACGCCGAGATCCACACCGGCCGCGCCACCTGGGGACAGTTCGGCCTGACCGTGGCCGTGGGCGCGATCCTGCTGGTCGTGGGCATCTGGCTGCTCACCGAAGCCACCGGCATCCTCTGACGGGCACGCCATGACTGACCAGGACATCCGCCCGGACGGGACGGTGGCGTTCCTGCCGCACCGCTTGAACCGTCACCCGGTGGTGGTGCGCGGCCTGACCGCGGACGAATTGTGGATCTGCACCGGCCTGTCGAGCGTGCTCGGCCTGGCTGCGGGCGTGCCCCTGGCGATCGCGCTTGCCACCATCGCCGTCGCCCCGACCGCCATCGTGCTGGCGGTCGCCGTCGGTGTGTTCGCCGGCGGCGGTGCGCTGCGCCGGCTCAAGCGGGGCCGGCCGGACACCTGGCTGTACCGGCAACTCCAGTGGCGGGTGGCCCTGCGCCAGCCGCTGCTCGCCCCCTTCATTGGCGGCCACGCACTGATCACCCGCTCCGGCCGGTGGAGCACGCGCAGGAGCACGGCACCGTGAGCCGGTTCAAGAACGAGGTCGAGCGCCTGCAGGCGCACATCCGGACCCTGCGCGCGGGCGCCTGCGCCCTGCTCGTGCTGGCGCTGGTGATGGGCGGCGGCTGGTGGAGCGCGCCGCGCGATCTCACGATCCACGTGCCGCCTGACCTGCGCTCGGGCAGCACCCGGAAATGGTGGGAAGTGCCACCCGAGTCGGTCTATGCGTTCACCTTCTATGTCTGGCAGCAGGTGCAGCGTTGGCCGACCAATGGCGACGAGGACTATCCGCGCAACCTCCACGTGCTCTCGCCGTACCTTACCCCCGCGTGCCGGGTCTTCCTCCAGCACGACTACGAATACCGCCGCAATGCCGGCGAGCTGCGCCGGCGCGTGCGCGGCATCTACGAAATCCCCGGCCGAGGCTACGGTGACGATCCCGCGCTGCGCGTGCGCACCGTTTCCAACCGCGAGTGGGTGGTCACCCTCGACGTCACCGCCGACGAGTATTACGCCAGCGAACAAGTGAAACGCGCCTTCGTGCGCTATCCCCTCAAGGTCGCACGCGTAGACGTCGACCCGGCGCGCAACCCGTTCGGTCTCATGATCGACTGCTACGAAGGCGCCCCCCAGCGCATCGCCGCACCGGCCGACCTGGCCCCGCTCCAGGGAGACACACCATGAAGCGCCTCGTACCGCACGCCTTCGTGGCGCTTGCGCTGGCCCTGCTCGCCACCGCGGGCCACGCCGTGGAAATTCTGCGCTGGGAGCGGCTGCCGCTGGCCGTACCGCTCGTCGTCGACCAGGAACGGGTGATCTTCATCGACCGCAACGTGCGCGTGGGCGTACCCGCATCGATCGGTACGCGCCTGCGCGTGCAGAGCGCCGCCGGCACGGTCTACCTGCGCGCCAGCGAACCGATCGAACCGACTCGCCTGCAACTGCAGGACGCCGACACCGGCACGGTGATCCTGATCGACATCGCCGCCGAGCCGGCGCAGGAAGGCCGGCCTCCGCTGGAACCGGTGCGTATCATCGAGCACGGGCCGCCCGGCCATGGCGACCCGGCCGCGGACACGCCGGGGACGGCCGCCACACCACCGCAGCGCCCCACGCCGGTGCCCGTGGTGCTGACCCGCCATGCCGCGCAAAGCCTGTACGCCCCCCTGCGCACCATCGAACCCGTGCCGGGCATCACGCGGGTGAACCTGCGCCGCGACCTGCCGCTGCACAGCCTGCTGCCGACCCTGCCGGTGCGGGCCGAAGGGCTGGCGGCGTGGCGGCTGGACGATCTGTGGGTCAGCGCCGTGCGCCTGCGCAACACTGCCGCGCACGGACTCGACCTCGATCCGCGCGCGCTGCAGGGCAGCTTCATGACCGCCACCTTCCAGCACGCCACGCTGGGTCCGGCCGGCACGCCGGAGGACACCACTGTCGTCTATCTCGTCACCCGCGGCCACGGCCTGGCCCAGGCCCTGCTGCCGGCCATCGCCCCGGTCGACGCCGCCCTCAACCTGCCGGTGCCCGGCTTCGACGACGGAGGCCGAAATGCAAAGTAACGGCCTGCTGAAATGGCTGCTGATCCCGTTTGCACTGCTGCTCGTCTTCGCCGCGGTCAAGCTGTTCTCCGGCGGCGGCCAGCCGCCCGCCCGTGATGCGGGGGCACGCCTCACCCCCGAGGAAGCCCAGCTTCTCGGCGTCGAGGGCGACACCCCGCGCGACACCGTGGCGACCCTCGTCGCCCAGGTGCGGCAACTGCGCACCGAGCTGCAGAGCGCACTGACCGAGAACAAGGCCCAGCGCGAGGAGAACGAACGCCTGCGCCAGCGCGAAGGTGCCATCGACCGGCGCATCCAGAGCGCGCTGGAAACCGAGCGCAGCCAGTTGCGCCAGGACCGCGAACAGGTCACCACCGAACGCCAGCGTACCCAGGGGCTGCTGCAGGAATTGCAGCAGCGGCTCGACGGCATCGGCCGCGCAGACGCCGAGCTGCCCGTCGGCCTCGGGCTCGAACCGGGCGACGGCGCCGGCTTCGGCGGCGAGGCCGTGCGCTGGATCGAACCGGACGATGCACGCGAAGACGGCAGGCGCCGCGACTCCGGCGGCAGCTTCAGCTTCCCGACCCGCTTCGGGCCGGCGCAGAAGACGCTGGAAACCGCCGCCGGCTCGGCGGTGGAAGCCGATCGCCGCGCGGTCGGCGCCCCGGCCGCCCAGGCGGTCTACACCGTGCCGACGAACAGCACGCTGATGGGCTCGATCTCCATGACTGCGCTGATCGGCCGGGTGCCGGTGGACGGCACGGTCAATGACCCGTTCCCGTTCAAAGTGCTGATCGGCGCCGACAATCTCACCGCGAACGGCATCGACATTCCCGATGTCGCCGGAGCGGTGATGAGCGGCACGGCCTCCGGCGACTGGACGCTCTCGTGCGTGCGCGGCCAGATTCGCAGTGTCACGTTCGTGTTCAACGACGGAACCATCCTCACCATTCCCGAGGACAGCGAAGGAAGCCGCCGCCGGCAGAGCAACACCACCGACGGTCTGGGCTGGATCAGCGACCCCTACGGCATTCCCTGCGTGTCCGGCGAGCGGCGCAGCAATGCCCGGCAGTATCTCGGCACCCATGCGCTGATCACCGCCGCCGGTGCCGGCGCCGCCTCGCTGATCGATTCGGACAGCGGCCGCATGGCCTATGTGGGGGCCGACGGCTCGATCGGCACCGTGGGCATCACGGGCAACGAGGCCATGGGCCGCATCCTCGCCGGCGGCGTGCAGGACATGTCGCAGTGGGTCAACAAACTCTATGGGCAGGCGTTTGCCGCCATCTACGTCAAGCCCGGCGCCCGCGTCGCCGTCCATCTCGAACAACCGCTTGCCATCGACTACGACCCGGCCGGGCGCCGCGTCGATCACCGCCCTGGAGGTCCCTCCCATGCGCCTGATCTGGACTGACCGCCTCGCGGTGCTGGCCCTGGCCCTCGCCCTCGCGCTGGGCGGTTGCGCCACCAGCAAGGAAGCACTGCTGACCCACGACGATCGCACGATGCGCGACATCTGGAACGTCGAGACCGGCGGCGGCGCGGGCGGCCTGGCCGCCCGGCAACTGCTCGACGCCCGCCAGTCCCTGCGCCGGCCCCTGACCGGTACCGACGTGCAGGCTGCACCCGGCGAGCAGGCCCGCTACACACGGACTGCGCAGAACGAGATTCATCGCCAGTTCCACCGCCTGCCAAACCCGGATCTGGTGATCTACGTGTTCCCGCATCTGGCCGGCACGGACCCAGTGCCGGTGCCTGGCTACAGCACCGTGTTTCCGCTGTACCAGCGGGTGCAGTACGCCCTGCCCGGCGAACGGACCGAGGACTACTGAGGTGGCCTGGCCGCTGCTCAAGCCGCGCCGCCGCCCGGAAGCGGACGCGGCGCCGCCGGACGCCTGGACGCGTCACGTCGCCGAGCTGCGCGCCCACGGCATCCCCGAGCCCGGCACCGTGCGCGACCCCGCACGCCGACCCGCCACCGCCGCGGACGAACAGGCGCTGTACCACGTCGCTCCGTCCTTCGCCGACCTGCTGCCATGGGTCGAATACCTCCCCGATTCCGGCTGCATGCTGCTCGAAGACGGCGCCTCGGTCGCTGCGTTCTTCGAACTGGTCCCGGTCGGCACCGAAGGCCGCGAACCCGAGTGGCTGCTGCAGGTGCGCGACACGCTGGAAAACGCGCTGCAGGATGCCTTCGACGAGTTGGACGACAACCCCTGGGTGATCCAGCTCTACGCGCAGGACGAAACCCGTTGGGACCGCTACCTGGAAGGTCTGCGCAACTACATCCATCCCCGTGCCAAAGGCAGTGCCTTCACCGAGTTCTACCTGCGCCATTTCGAGCACCACCTGCGCGCCATCTCGAAACCCGGCGGGCTGTTCGAGGACAACACCGTCTCCCGTCTGCGGTGGCGCGGCCAGACCCGGCGCACGCGCATGGTCGTCTATCGGCGCGTCGGCCAGACGCCGGCCCGCCGCGGGCAGTCCCCCGAACAGGCACTGAACACGGTCTGCGACCGCCTCGTCGGCGGGCTCGTCAATGCCGGCGTCAAGGCGCGGCGCCTGGGCGCGGCCGACATCCACGAATGGCTGTTGCGCTGGTTCAACCCCCACCCGACGCTGCTCGGCCCGGCCGCCGAGGACCGCGAACGTTTCCATGCGCTGACGCGCTATCCGGAGGAAACCGAGCCCGGCGAGATCGAACTGGCCAGCGGCACCGATTTTGCCCAGCGCCTGTTCTTCGGCCAGCCGCGATCGGATGCCGCCGAAGGCCTGTGGTACTTCGACGGCCTGCCCCATCGCGCCATCGCGGTCGACCGCCTGCGCGCGCCGCCCTCCACCGGACATCTCACCGGCGAGACGCGCAAGGGCGGCGACGCCATCAATGCCGTGTTCGACCAGATGCCGGAAGACACCGTGATGTGCCTCACGCTCGTGGTGACGCCGCAGGATGTGCTCGAAGCGCACCTGAACCACCTCGCCCGCAAGGCAGTCGGTGAAACCCTGGCATCGGAGCAGGCCCGCCACGACGTGGAGCAGGCCCGCAGCCTGATCGGCAGCGCACACAAGCTGTATCGCGGCGCACTCACCTTCTACCTGCGCGGGCGCGATCCGGCCCAGCTCGATGCGCGCGGCCTGCAACTGGGCAACGTGCTGCTCAACGCCGGCTTGCAGCCCGTCCGGGAAGAAGACGAAGTCGCACCGCTCAACACCTATCTGCGCTGGCTGCCGTGCGTGTACGACCCGGCCAAGGACCGGCGGCAGTGGTACACGCAACTGATGTGGGTCCAGCACGCGGTCGACCTGGCAGCGCTGTGGGGCCGCAGCCAGGGCACGGGCCACCCCGGCAACACCCTGTTCAACCGCGGCGGCGGAATCCTCACCGTCGACCCGCTGAACAGATTGGACCGGCAGATGAACGCGCACCTGTTCCTGTTCGGCCCCACCGGCAGCGGCAAGAGCGCCACGCTCAACAACCTGCTCATCCAGGTCGTGGCGATCTACCGGCCGCGCCTCTTCGTGGTGGAGGCCGGCAACTCGTTCGGCCTGTTCGGCGAGTTCGCCTCCCGGCTCGGGCTCACCGTCCATCGCGTGAAACTGGCGCCCGGCTCGGGCGTCAGCCTGGCCCCGTTCGCCGACGCCTGGCGCCTGGTCGACACGCCCGCCCAGGTCCACACCCTCGACGCCGACGCGCTCGACGAAGACGACGAAACCGAAGGCGACGAACAGCGCGACGTGCTCGGCGAGCTTGAGATCACCGCGCGGCTGATGATCACCGGCGGCGAAGAGCGCGAGGAAGCCCGCATGACGCGCGCCGACCGCAGCCTGATCCGCCAGTGCATCCTCGACGCCGCCCGGCACTGCCACGATGCCCGGCACTCGGTGCTGACGCGCGACGTGCGCGACGCGCTACGCGAACGCGGGGCCGACACGAGCCTGCCGGACATCCGCCGCACCCGGCTGCTGGAGATGGCCGATGCGATGGACATCTTCACCCAGGGCGCGGACGGCGAGATGTTCGACCGCCCGGGCACGCCGTGGCCGGAAGCGGACATCACCATCGTCGATCTGGCGACGTATGCCAGGGAAGGCTACAACGCCCAGCTCTCGATCGCGTACATCAGCCTGATCAACACCATCAACAACATCGCCGAGCGCGACCAGTTCCTGGGACGCCCCATCCTCTCCGTCACCGACGAGGGCCACATCATCACCAAGAACCCGCTGCTGGCCCCCTACATCGTCAAGATCACGAAAATGTGGCGGAAATTGGGCGCGTGGTTCTGGTTGGCGACGCAGAACCTGGACGATCTGCCACGCGAGGCGGAAGTGTTGCTCAACATGATCGAGTGGTGGATCTGCCTCAGCATGCCGCCGGACGAAGTCGACAAGATCGCACGGTTCCGCGAACTCACGCCGGCACAAAAGGCGCTGATGCGCTCGGCCAGGAAGGAATCGGGGAAGTTCTCGGAGGGGGTCATTCTCTCGCGCAGCATGGAACTGCTGTTCCGCGCAGTGCCGCCGAGCCTGTACCTCGCACTCGCGCAAACGGAACCCGAAGAGAAAGCCGAGCGCTACCGGATGATGCAGCAATACGGCATCGGCGAACTGGATGCCGCCATCCGCATCGCCGCGCAGATCGACCGTTCCCGGGGAATCGAAACCCCGGCGCTGTGGTAAGCCTGCAGACACGCTCATTCACAGAAATCGAAACCCAGCTTCAGGAGAAACGGAGTGTGGACAACCCCGCGACATTTCCTAAGAATCGACGGTTAACCTGGGGGTTGTGCTGATGGAAACCAAACGATTCGTTGTCACCCAAGACCATGCAAGCGAGTACCCGGAACCGATCACCTTCACCAAAGGCGCCCCTCTGAGCGTCGGCGAAAAGTATGAGGGGCCGGAGGGCTGGAACAACTGGTTCTTCTGCAACACGCCAGGGCAGCAAGGTGGCTGGGTGCCGGCCCAGATCATCGAGTTCATCGGTGGCGCCAACGCACGTGCGCGCGAGGACTACACGGCGAGAGAACTCGATGTGCGCGTGGGAGACGTGCTTCTCGGTTCAAGAATGCTCAACGGGTGGGCCTGGTGCGAAGACCCCGCCCGCTCGGAATCGGGCTGGGTTCCCCTCGCCAATCTGCAGGAATCCCAACCATGACTCGCGCCGGGCACTGGGGTGGTCAGGCATGAACCCGAACAGCTACGACGTTGCACGCGTCTTTCACTCGCCCCGCGGTTGCCTCGTCGAGATCCGGCGCCACGCCCCCTCGCTGGCCCGGCTGCGCCGGCCAGGGAATGGCTCTGGATCACCGCGCGGGCCGTGTCCAGCCTGCAGGATGTGGATACCGGTCACGAGCAGCGCGAGGTCCTCGTATTCCGCGAAGCACGGCTGCACTGGGGCGATGGCCTGGCCGATCTGGTGTGGTTCAACGGTGAAACCGTCGTGCTGCAAGAACAGCCGGTGTGTTTCCTGACGCCGGCGCAGCACGGGCTCATCCACAACCACCTGAGCTGATCCGGCGGCCGGCCCGGCTATGCGGTGGGAATCGTGCCCCCATCAATCACGTACTCCGTTCCGGTGATCGTTGCCGCGCGCGGGGATGCCAGGAAGGCGATGAGGTTTGCCACCTCGATGGGCTTCGATGGCCGTCCCAATGGGATTCCCCCCAGCGAATTCATGATGATTTGCTTGCCGCCCTCGTAGTCGGTGCCTGCCTGCAAGGCGAGTCGTTCCGCCATGGCCACAGATGCCTCGGTCTCCACCCACCCAGGCGCTACCCGGACGACGCGAACGCCTTTGGGCGAGACTTCCTTCGACAGGCTCTTGCTGTATGTCGAGAGCGCGGCCTTCGCAGCCGCGTAGGCGGTGGTCGATTCCGGCAGGGGAAGCTCGCGCTGGATCGAGGTGACATGAACGATGACGCCTGCGCCTTGCGCCAGCATGCCGGGCAGCAACGCGCGATCGAGGCGAACGGCAGGCAGCAGGTTGAGATTCTGTTCGCGTTGCCACTCGTCTTCACCCAATGCCGCGAAGCCTCCGCCAGGTGCCGACGAGCCGCCCAGGACATGGATGATGATGTCCACGCCTCCGAAGTGGGCAGCGACGGCGCTCGCCACGCGGTCGCAACCTTCTACCGTGGTCAGGTCAGCCGCCACGAAGCGGTCGGCTGACGCATCGGCCGGCTGCTCCCGTGCCGTCGCAAGCACCCTCGCCCCGAGTTCGCGGAACAGGTCGACGACGGCCTTTCCGATACCTTTGGTGCCCGCGGTCACCAGCACGCGCTTGCCTTGCAGTTCCAAGTGCATGGACATCAGCCGATCTCCAGTGACGCGATCCTGTCTCCCGCCAGAACGAACACATGGTCGAGTCGCGCCGGGCTGCCAGGGAAGTTGCCGGCGACCTGTGCCGTGACCGTCAGCCGATAACCGTCTCGGGAGATGCTGACAGGCTCGACGGTGTACTGAAACTTCTTCTGTGCTTCACGCTGCCAGGACTGGATGGCGTCGTGGCCCCGGTAGGTGCGGCCCTCGTCAACCACGACCGCATCGGGCGCGAAGCAACGGGTGAGTCGAGCGATGTCCGAGCCATTGCTGACCTCGAAATAGGTGGAAACGGGATCTGGCAGAGAGAGGGTCATGGTCGCGTTCTCGCTGGATTTTCTGTACAGGTATTTTCGTCATAGACTATCCACTCATCAAGAACGCACCAAAAAGTAAGTGACTGAGGCATGAGGAAGACATACACGCCGGCAACGGCTGCACTGGGCGTCGAGGAAGCGCTTCGGCTACTGGAAGGTCGATGGAAGCTGATCATTCTTTTCCACCTGTTCGATGGAAAAGTGCAGCGCTATTCGGACTTGGAGAAGTTGATCCCAGGCATTTCGCAGAAGATGCTGGCCCAGCAGTTGCGGCAACTGGAAGCCGATGGAATCGTCGCGCGAAAGCTGTATCCGCAGGTACCCCCAAAGGTCGAGTACCGTCTAACAGAATGGGGGCAAGCCCTGTGTCCTGCGCTGGATGCGATGCTGCAATGGGCGGAACAGCGCGAAGCCTTGCTATCGAAGGACGTCCCGGACGGGAAGACCATCGTCTGAGGACTCCGTTGATCGACGGGCGCCGCCGCCCCGGCGGCGCATTCCTCACTCCTTCCCGCGCGGGGTGTGCGGCTCGGCCGGCCCCTGCTCGGGCAGCGCGTGGAACTCGACGTACATGCGCATCGGCCCCTGGGGCTCGACGAAGTGCTCGACCTGCGGCGCGACGATGCCGGGCTTGCCCGGTTCGAACACCTCGTCGTGGCCCCAGCTCGGCATCCGGCAGCACGGTTCGAGAACACGGTCGCACGCAAGTACGACTGCCCCAGGAACACGCCTGAAGTCCCTACAACACCAGTTTGACCCCGGAAACCAGCAACAGCAGAGCGAGGATGCCACGAAGCCAGCGCTCCGAGAGATACCGACTGCCGACGAACGCGCCTATCGACCCCCCAACGGCAACAGCCAAGAGCCATCCTGGCAGGGATGCGGGAATCTGCCCCCAGTAGGCATAGGCACCCAACAAGGCGGCGGCCGAATTCATGAGATTGTAGACAGCCGTCGTCGCAGCGGTCTGGTGTGCTGTTCCCCAGTTCATGGCAAGGATCACAGGAGCGAGGAATACGCCGCCCCCGGTTCCCGTGGTTCCGGATACGCAACCGATGACCGCCCCTGTCGCCAGGGCTCCCCAGAACGGTGGCGCTGACGGCGAAGCGGCACTTGTTGCCCCCTTCCCGATGGCAGTTCGCGCCATCTGGAGCGACGAGAGGATGAGGATCACCCCGACAACCGGAAAATAGACCGCTTCGGGCAGTTGGACCGCACCGCCAAGCAAAGAAAAGGGAAACCCGAGCACGGCGAAAGGATAGACATTCCGCCACGACAACCGCCGGGCTCTGAAGAAATAGAAGGTGCCTATCGCCGCGACGAGTAGGTTCAGGGCGAGCGCTGTCGTCTTCATGGCCAGCGGTGCGAAGCCGAGCAGCGCCATCGCTGCAATGTAGCCCGATGCCCCGGCCTGACCTACCGCTGCATAGATCAGGGCAATGCCGAGAAACGCTGACCCCAACCAGATCGCTTCATTGTCCAATGTAGGCAACGCTCCGCCATTGAGCTTCATCTTTACAAAGGCCAGATCAGCTACTGCTGATGCAGCAGCGTGAAGACCTACGCCAGTTCGGAGAAGGTGAAATTCCGAGACGCTGTCTGGGATTTCCCGGCAGGCAGCTCGTAAGCCCGACGCCGGAACGCAGGGGATGCCTACGATTGAGAAGACTGCCGCGCCGGAATTATCGTATCGGCGATACGAGAATCAACAAGCCCGGAAGGCGCCAGTGTCGCATCGAATTGAGGGATTAAGAACGCATGGAGCGTCTTGCCCGCCCCGCTCCAGGGCGGCCCTTCACGAACTGGCCACGGCGCAACTGTCGCGGTCGATTACGTCGCAAAGTTGTCGTACTGAGGGTGATTCGCACTTATATTTTATGCCATTGACAAACTCCAACCCCTCTAAGATTTTTTCTTCTAAACGACGAATGAGTTATTCCTGGTGCATCTGAAGCAGCCCGCTGCCCGTCCAAGCTGCGCGACAGCGTGGGCGCGGAACGTCAAACCTGGAGCGGCTTTCCGCCCGATTCGCTGCTGGCGGCCGTGCGCATCCGGCCCTCACCAGGCGCGCCCTCTTCCCTTGTTCACCAGTTGAAACGCATATCGGCGAAAGCGAAGAGGGCCATTGTGATTTTTTACATACCCACATTTGTGCGATATTGGACACCCTGGCAGCCGACCGATGGAGAACCCCCATGAGCCGCTTGACCATCGAGGTGACCGAGCAGCAGCACCAGGCTCTCAAGGCCAAGGCCGCACTGGAAGGCAAGAGCATCAAGCAATACACGCTGGAACGCCTGTTCCCTTCGGCCCAGGGGGAGGACGAGGCGCTCCAGGCGCTGAAAGCCCTGCTTGCCGAGCGCATCGCCGAAGCCGAGCGCGGCGAGCTGGTGGAAGCCAGCATCGCCGATGTGGCCAATGACGTGCTGCGCCGGGAAAGCCGGGCGTGACGCTCCCCTACCGCCTCACCCGGGGCGCCGCCGCCGATCTGCGCGTCACCACCCTTCCCGCGGTGGTCGTGGACCGGCGTCACGTGGTCTATGGCGAACCCGACGTGGCCAAGGCCGTCGCCCACATCGAGCATTATCGGAGGGCGCAGCGATGAACCACGCTCGCCGTCTGCGCAGCGGCATCGCCAGCATTCTGCTGACGGCCGCCTCGCCCTCGTTCGCGCTCGACACCTCGACCATCGTGTCCTCGGCCCTGTCGCCCGACAGCCTGGAATACCGGGTCGTGGGAAACGTTACCGCCTGATGCAACAGTACGGCATTGGCGAGTTGGACGCGGCGCTCAGGATCGCCGAGATGATCGACCGCGCCCGCGGCATCGAACCGCTGGCCCTGCACACCGATCCGGATGCGCTCACCGCCCCTGGTTGATCTCCTGCTCCAGGGCAGCCAGGCGCTCGACGATGCGCTCGAACGGCAGGGGGTCGCCGTAGAACATCTGCGCGGAAATCATGGCCTGGTAGTCCTCCCGCAAAACGTCGAGCTGCGCCGGCGCCGGGATCAACCTGAGGCTCCCCGTCAGGCAAAGGTCATAGCGGCTGTAGCCGCTGCGGTAGAACGTCTCCTTGATGCTCAGCACGTCGCGAAGCAGTTCGACATCGGCCATGGCCTTGCGGCCGACCTCGTGGTCGGCCAGCCGCGCCAGGTCGTACCAGTGCCGCGACAGCCGCTCGGCCCCCGCCCGAAGATCCGGGCGATGGCATTCGACATGGATCAGCGTCGCCTTTTCCCAGAAAGTACGCATGGGCGACAGCACCGCGACCTGCGCGGCCGGAAATGCCAGACCCGGCACATGCACGGCCACATCGGGCACGATTTCCAGGGTGTCCTGCGGCAAGGTGGCATTGCGCCCGCCGAATTCGATCAGCACGCTCGGACGCAGGTAGGCGTCTGCATTCTCCACGGCGCTCGGATAATAGAGCCAGAGTTTTTCCGCGTCCTCGCTGATCTCGACGGCGATCTCCTGCCCCGGCAGGGCCTGCGCCAGGGCCTCGCGCAGCGCCGGCAGCAGTTCGGCAGTCACGTGCTCCGCCAGCGCCGCCTTGAGCGCATCGGACAGCTTCTTTCGCTGGCTGTTGCTGGCGAGCGCCGCCAGATCGGGCGCGTCTTCGACCAGGCTGCGGTAATCGACCGTGACATCGATGTCCTCGGAAAAGCGTTCGATGGCCTGATAGACCTTGGACAACGACGTGCCGCCCTTGAACGCCATCGGCCGGCGGCCTGGCAGGCTGAACAGGATGCCCAGCGCCAGGCACAGCCAGATGTCCTTTTCCAGGATTTCGGCGCGGCGCCCCAGCACCGGCGCCAGACCGTACAGCAGCTCGGCCTGCTCCGCCGGGGCGAGATCGAAGTAGCGGACGGGGGGCTCAGCCATGCCTGAGCTCGCCGCGCTCATAGCCGGCCAGCGCTGCCACCATCCAGGCCGGCATCGAGGACTTGGCCTCACGCAGGGCCTCGAACTCGGCCGCCGGCAGCTTCTCGGCGATGCGCCCGAACGTCGCCGGGGTGACCTGGCCACGGCCCAGATACCACAGCGCGGACAGCGCCTGCCCCGCCGGCCGTCCCGCCAGCACCAGCTTGCGCGGTGCCACGTGCTGCAGACGCACCACCATCCTACCCAGACGCACCGTGCGCGACGACCCCGAGGTGCAGAACACCGGCTGTGCCGGCACCTGCGTCGAAAAGCCGAAGCGCCGCGCGGCCTCGGCGCCATGCACCTCAATGGTCGCCCCCTCGTTCGCCGCCACCGTCCGCGCCACCTTCTCGGGGGCCGGCATGGCCTTGACGCCGAAGCGCCCCGCCTTGGGCACGCTGTACAGGCCGTGCCCGATGCGCTCGATCCGGCCGGCCTGGGTGAGCCGCATCAGGGTCTGGTCGATGGCCGCACGCGACCCCAACCCCGCGAACAGGGCGGGGGTGAAGGGCTCGCCGGCGGGGTGTGCCGCGATGCGTTCGCGTATGGCCTGGGCGGTGCTCATCATGACCTCCATTCTGTTTAATATTCTCCATAAAAATCTAACAACCTGCAAGCCATGCAAAACCGGGGCCGTGCCTGAGAAACGCGGTTCAGAAAGCACGCTCGACAGCGTCAAAGTCCATCCCCGCGTGATCATTCAGCGCGCGTGCCGGCCGTGCAAGGAGCATCCGATTGAACAGGTCCAGCTTGCGCAGCCTCGATCAGTGTATAAAATTACAGCCCAAGGGGAACTATCATGAGCACGACCCACTTCAACTGCCCGAGCTGCCATACCCCGGTCGCCATAGACCGGTTCGAGCGTGCGTTCGGAGAGACCAGCGACTATTGGGTCTGTCCGGAATGCGACTTCACCTTCAAGGGACCCGCCAGTCTCCTGCCGCATGGGCAGCAACTGGTCGAGACCCGTCCCGCTCCCGCTGGCGAGAACGAGTCAAAGCAGGCCTGTTCGGCGTCCGTTTGAGGCGTCGGGATGGGGTGCCTTTCTCGCGCCCGGAAGCCGAACGACAACCGGGATGGCACCGTGCCGGATTGTTGGCCCATACGGCTCTGCCGGCATGCTCGACTTGCGCATCAACGTGTGCCTGGAAACGCCCGCCGGTCAGCCGCTGCTGCACGGCTTGATCCAGGGTGATGCGCTGCTGTCAGTGCCCGATCCGCTTGCGTCCGATGCACCGGCCATCGCCCACTCATCCGGCTCCACAGAATCCATAGCCATGCCTGCCGACCCCGTCGACGACATGCCCAGGTAGCCACGATCTTCAAGGCTACGGCACCGCTTTCGCGCGTGCTGGTCACCCCCGTTCGCCCCGCATCCCTCGCGCGAACAGCCACCGCCAGGTGGCGGATGCCCGCTCTTCACCCGTTTCATCTTCTCGCCATCCTTCGGAGGACTCGTCCTCCCGGGGGCGCCTCCGATTTCATCCATTGGAGGTTGCCATGTCCCCTGTGCTCACCGCCGAAGATTCCCGTGCGGGATCGAACATCCATCCCATCTCCCCGAGCGATGACTGGATCATCCGGCAGGCCATCGCCCTGCTGGAAAACCGCCTCTTCAAGACGGGGCCTGCGCTGGGCAGCCCCGCCGAGGTGCGCGACTACCTGCGCCTGAAGCTGATGGCCGAGCCCAGGGAGGTCTTCGCCGTCGTCTTTCTCAACGCCCACCATCAGGTCATTGCCTGCGAGCCCTTGTTCAATGGGTCGATCAACACGACCACGGTGTACCCCAGGGTGGTCGTTCAGCGCGCCCTGGCGCTCAATGCCGCCTGCGTGATCCTCGCCCACAACCACCCCTCCGGGGTGATCGAGCCCAGCCCCGCCGACATTTCACTTACCGGCCGGATCAAGGATGCATTGGCCACCGTCGATATCCGCGTGCTGGACCACTTCATCATCGGCCGGGGCACCCCGTATTCGTTTGCCGAGACCGGCTTGCTGTAGCCGTACTCACCACCGCGCCGCGCCCGGCGCATCCCCTCCAACCCGTACGGGCATCCATCAGGCCCGCACGGGTCGGCCGGCGTCCGCTCCCTTTCCAAGGAGCACATCATGCAACCCAGGATTCATCTCTTCGACGGCGTGCGCTTCGTGGCCAATCCCTATCGTGCCGGCTCCTACCTCCGGGAGGACGTGTTCTGGCGCCAGTTCAACGTCATCTGCCGGGGGGAGGCCGAATATCTCGAAGACGACCCCGCCCTTGGTACCTGGCGGGCGCCTTGTGTCGTCGACGTCGGCCAGTGCGGCCTGATCGAGGAGGCCATGGCGCTGGCCGAGGCCTGGCTGTCACAGGACGACCCCGCCTGCGGCGACGACTGCGATGCCCTGAGTTTCGCGCCCGCGCTGTTCGTCATCCGGGATCGTGACGGACGCCACGTTCTCGCCGGAGAGGCCCGGGAGGGCCGTGTCCGCTGGTGTCCGCCGGTCGCCTCGGATCTCGAGGCCGAAGAGGTCATCAGGGAAGCTGGCAAGCTGCACGACGAAGCCGCCTACGAGACCGGCTGGGACAACTTCTGCACCGCTGAAGAGTTGTGTCGGCGGGCGCGTCTTCTCGAAGGCCGGCTGGTGGACAGGTGCTGGCGCGAACATGCCCGCAAGGCGCTGCTGGCCGCCGCAACATGATCCCCGCGGGAGCTTCGGCTCCCGCCTCCCGACAAAGCGGGCGGACCGGTTTCCGTTTCCTTGTCGCTTCAGAACCGCCCTGGGTGTCGACTGCCACCCATCGATTTCACGGTGGTTCGATATGCCGGCTCTGCGCCCTCACCCCTTCGCTGCCTGGCGAAACCCGCTCGTTCTTGGATTGGGCACGGTGCTGCTCAGCGCGCGCGCTCTGGCGGGCGAGTTGATCGTCGTCACCGACAGCCGCCGCCCGGTGCAAGCACCGCCCCATGCCCGAGTCATCGAACTCGACGGCCCGGCGCGCATCGAGGCCGAACTGGCGGCGAACCTGCCGGCCGGTCCCGGCGAGGCGGCCGCAGTCGTGCGGCGGCGCTTGAAGGCAGGCGGCACCGCACTGCAGCAGCGCATCGGGGCGGCCTACCAGGGCGTGGCCGATGCGTGGAGTCTGGGCGTCACCACCCTTCCTGCGGTGGTCGTGGACCGGCGCTACGTGGTTTATGGCGAACCCGACGTGGCCAAGTCGGTTGCCCGCATCGAGACTTACCGGCGGGCGCAACGGTGAAACCCGCCCGCCGCCTGCGCACCGGCATCGCCGCCGCCCTGCTGGCGGGCGCACCGTCGTCGTTCGCGCTCGACACCGCGACCATCGTGTCATCGGCACTGTCGCCCGACTGCCTGGAATACCGGGTCGTGGGCATCTGCTACTGGCTCTACTGCACCTATGGCGGCTGCTCGGTGCGCACCTCGGTGAAGGTACGGCACTACGTGCCCGATGCCGTCGTCTCCAGCTACTCGAACACCGGTGAATCCCCCTGGACCGAGGTGCGGGCAATGAGCCCGCCCAATGCCACGGCTCGGGCCGGCGGCGACGGCACCACCAACGAGGAGCACGAGAACAATCTCGCCAGGTTCAAGAACGCGGACGTCATCGGCCATCCCGCCAGCCTGGTTTTCAGCGAATTCGCTGCATCCTTCGGCTATAGCTGCGAAGGCGCCGGCACGGCCTTCATGCCGTATCTGCTGAGCACCCTCGACACCGTCGCATGGCGCTACAACGTGCCGGAGATGGCCTACCCGGAAGCCCTGATGCCCGGCCGGCGCGAGATCGGCACGCGCTCGGACCGCAACCTGTGGGGCAATGTCTATCCGCGCGGCGGCTTCCTGCATCAGGCCGACGATTACATGAGCGGCGCGGTGGTCGCCCAGCGCGCCGGCGACGTCGTCACCCGGCGCAGCCAGCCCCACGTGTACCAGCCGCTGCTGGCCGATGCCCGCGACGGCTACTGGCCGGCCGGCGAACTCGTCGAGAGCGACGCCTCGACCGGCAAGTGGCAGGAACTCACACCGACGCTGTCCAGTTCGTGCACGGTCTTTCCCCACGCCGACACGCGCGAGCAGGCGCAGCGCGGCGATTACGCCTGGGCGCTGTGGCGCCCCTATGCCTGCTGCCGGCAGCGCGGCCAGGCGTTCCTGGGCAGCATCGATTTCGACTGAGGTCCGCCATCATGATCCGTTTAGCATTCTCCCCCCCTCACAGCCCGGCCCTGCTGGCTGCGCTTCTGGCACTGGCATGCACGGGCGCCGGCGCCCAGACCAGCGTCAATCAGTACGGCGTGCAGCACCAGGGTTCCGTCATCGGCGACGAGGTGCTGTATTCGATTGGCGGCGGCCGCGCGGTGTCGATGGGTGGCGCGGCCGGCATGCGCTCGATCGGCGTCGGGGTCGGCTGGAATGCCAATCTGATCTGCGGCGACATGTCGATCACCACCACCCTCCAGAATCAGTTGAACGGGATCACCAACGGCTTCCAGACGATCATGTCGTCGGTGATCCAGAACGCCACGGCGGCGGTCGCCTCGCTGCCGGCGCTGATCATCCAGCGCGCCGATCCGGGCCTGTACAACCTGCTGACCAACGGGATACTGCAGGCCCGCCTGGACTTCGACCGCTCGAAGCTCACCTGCCGCGCGATGGCCGAGCGGATGGCCGACATGGCCGGCGGCCAGTTCGGCTGGGATCAGCTCGCCGAAGGCATCGCGCTGCGGGACGCGGTCGGCAGCAACGATGCCGTCTCGGCCGTCGATCAGGCCGAGTCGAACCGGGGCAACAACGGCGTGCCCTGGGTCGGCGGCGACAGCGCGGGTGGCGCCGGGCAGCCCCCGGTACGCATCGTCGGCGACGTCACGCGTGCGGGCTACAACCTGCTCAACGGCCGCGCCGTCGCGGATACCGGCCCCCTCGATCCGGCCAGTTGCAACGGCAACCTGGCGTGCCTGACCTGGCGTTCTCCCGGGGATGCCGCGGATTGGGCGATCCGGGTGCTGGGCGAACAGGAGCAGCGCACCTGCGAGGCCTGCACCAAGACCGTGACCACGCCGGGCGTGGGCCTGACGCCGCTGATCCAGGAGGAGTATGAAGACAAGCTGCAGGTCCTGCAGGAACTCGTCGCCGGCAGCCGGCCGACCACCTTCGAGAACCTGCAGGCGGCCGGCAGCGTCTCGCTGCCGATCACCCGCGGCGTGATCGAGGCGCTGCGCGATGAACCCGACCAGGACATCCTGGCTCGGCGTCTTGTGTCCGAAGTGGCGCTCGCCAGTGTGCTCGAAAAGGCCCTACTGTTGCAGCGGATGCTGCTCACCGGGCGCAAGGAGCCGAACGTGGCCGCCAATGAGCTGGCCCAGAAGGCGATCTCGCACGAGAGCGACATCCTCGATCGCGAGATCCACAACCTCAAGACCGAGCTCGAACTGCGCCGCGAACTCGCCGGCAATTCGCCCACGGCCATCATCCAGCGCCACAGCACACGTGCCGCGGGCTCGCGCGGCATCTATCAAGGCGATCCGGTGCGCGACCGCCTCGACCAGTTGCAACAGCCACCCGGTGGCAGCCCTTGAATCGATACGAAAACATGCGGATGGCCGGGTTTCCGGCATCCGCATGATCCCGGCCGGCCTTTACCTGCTGCCCTTGCCGGACACGATATCGACGCCGATGACCTCGGCCAGGTCCAGCACCTCGCCGTAGGCCTGCTCGCCCAGCAGGCTGCGTGAATCGCCCACCTGCTTCAGCACGCCCTTGGGTACCCGATCGCCGAACAGCATCACCGCACGGGCGGAGTCATCCTGGCGCGAGGTCCAGTACAGCCCCTGGACGTCGGGGTGCTGCGCGTGGATGGCCTGCGCCCACTCGCGCGTCTTCGGGTACTGGTCCTTCTCCGTATCGATCAATTGCTTGCGTGTCACTCCCAGTTTGCGCAAAGGCTTGCTGCTGAGGTCGGCGAGCTTCAGGTCCTGCGTGGCCTGGACCTCGGAATGCATCTGCCCTTGCAGCTTGCGCTTGTCGAACTGCTTGAAGCCGGGCGTATGGGGAATGTCGTGGAACACCGACTCCATCAGGGCCGCCTCGAAGGTAGCGGCCGCATAGAGGGTCGGGATCAGATCGCCCTTGGCCTTGCGGATGGGGCTGAAACGCGCATTGCCCTTGAGGCCGGGATTGAACTGGTCGCCGTTGTACTCGTTCGAATGCACCCGGTGCAGCGCCTGACCGCGGGCGAGGGTGACGGACGTGACGTGGAGCGTGGCCGGCGGCTTGGGGGTCAGATGGTCATCAGTGGCCGCCGGCGGCGGACGGGTCTGCGCCGGCGCGGGTTTCTTCTGCCTAGGCATGGGCCACTTCTTCGATCTCGTCCCTGGCCGCGGCGAGGACCTGCTCGGGCTCGCTCGCCAGCACGTCCTGCGGCTTGCGTCCCCCCAGGAAGCTGTTGGCGGAGAGGAACCAGTACGCCAGGCCCCAGCCGTCCTTCTCGGCGCCGAAGACTTCGAGGATGGGCTTGAGGGCCTTGCGTGGCCGGTAGCCGGCTTCGGGGTCCAGGCCGTAGCCGGGGAAGTAGTCGACGCCGTTGTGGTGGATGGCGAAGATCTGCCGCTGACGCTTCCACTTGTTGGGCTGTGTGCTCGGGTTGCTCGCGCTCAGGCCCGCCACCTCGGCAACCTGGGCGGCGGTCAGCCAGTCCGCGCCTTCCAGCACGGCCTTGCGCGCCCGCGCCACCATCACCGCCTCCTTGACCAGGTTCGGCGAGGGCGGCGCCTTGGGCACCACGGCGTTGACCAAAGCCTTGAAAACCTGCTCGTCCTGCTCCCTCAGCTTCACGGTGATGAAAGCTGCAACGGAGTTCAACGTCTGGACCAGCAGGTCGGCGTGCTTCGAGTCCACCTCTTCCACCGGCAGCACGATGACTTGCCGGGCCTTGGACTTGTCGAGCCGGCTCCGCACTTCCCGGGGCGTTCCGACCAGCGCGGAGAAGGCAGGCGAATCATGTACGGCGCTCATGGCGATCTCCAGTCGATTATCAAGAATCTGATCGATTCAATATAACCAGAATAACCCACACTGTCACGTCCACTCGTTCCCGCCTCCCGGAATCGGAAACGGCGGCGTCCCCTTTCTTTGTCGCGGCCGCACGCCGATGCGGCTGAACTGCAGGCTGCGTCGATCACCGGAAATCTGGACATGGCGGCTATCGAGAGCCACCCGACCGAACCACTGGGCTACAACGGGAGCGCACGGCCGTGAAGCGGGCCGTGCTCCGCCGATGGGGGCAGCGTCTGGGCCCGGTGCTGCTATGGACGATCCTGCTGCTGGCCGCGACGATCGCCGCCAACCTCGTCGGTATCCGGCTGGCCGGCGGCATCGAGAGCTGGCAGCAGTGGATGGATGCGCATGCCGGCCATTTCCTCGCCTGGCGCCTGTTGCTCTATGCCGGCACCGCCTGGGGCTGGCTGTGGATGCGTCGGCGCCTGCTGGCGCGGGAACCGGGGGCCGGCCCGCGTCAGCGCCTGTTGCGGACGGAGCTCGGGGCGGTGCTGGCGATCGTCGCGCTGGAAATCAGCCGGTTCGCGCAGGCCGGATGAGGAGAAGGCCGCCATGACGCTCTACACCACCGACTACCTGGAGTACTACCTGACCCTGGTCGCCTGGATCGTCCACAACGGCATCTGGGCGACCCTGATCGCCAGTGGCGTGTTCGCCCTGCCGTTCCTGGCGATCATCATCCAGGAATGGCTCCGGGCACGCGCCGAAGGCGCCGACGAGGGCAACAAGGGCGTGCTCAGTTCGGTGCGCATCGAGAACCGCGTCTGGGTCGCCATCGTGGTGGTCCTGTTCGCGGGAGTACCGTTCATCGACGTGGATTTCAACACGCTCCGGTTCGATCGCTCACGCTCGGTCCAGTGCCAGGTCAATGTCTCCCTGCCCGCGGACACAGGCTGGTCGCAATCCTTCAGCACGCTCAACAACCAGTCGGCGAAGGTGCCGGTGTGGTGGTTCTTCATGCATGCGATCTCGCGTGCGCTCACCGGCGCCTCGGTGGCGGCGATCCCGTGCGGTACGGACCTGCGGCAGATGCGCATGGCGATCGACGCCACCCGCATCGACGATCCGGTGCTGGCCCAGGAAGTGGCGGATTTCACCCACGACTGCTACGGGCCGGCCCGCGCCAGGCTGTTCATGAACCGGCCGAGCCTGAACGATGAACAGATGTACGACGTGACTTGGATCGGCTCGCGCTTCTTCCTCGACACGCCGGGCTTCTACGACACCTACCGCTCCCGCACCCCGCGCGAAGGCTGGCCCTACGACGGCACCCGCGACGCCGGGCTGGCCGAGGCACCCAGCGGCGCCGGCTACCCGACCTGCCGGCAGTGGTGGGCCGATGGAGACGGGCTGCGCGCGCGCCTGCTGGCCCAGGTCGATCCCGGCCTGCTGGCCCGGTTTGGCCAGTGGGCGGGTTTCCTGAGCCAGGAGCGGGTGAATGACTCGGTAATCCGTGCGATTGCCTCGCCCCGGCAGCAGAAGTTGAACCAGGGAACGGTTTACACCGATTACGGCGGGCAGATCGAGATGACCCTGCCCAACGTCGTCACCCGCGCCGCCAGCGACGCGGGGCTGGCCCTGGGCGCCCTCGCCTACTTTCCGGCGATGGATGCCGTGCGCCAGGCGCTGCCGATGGTGCTGTCACTGCTCAAGATGGCCCTCGTAATCTGCATCCCGCTGGTGCTGGTGATCGGCACCTACGACTTGAAGACCGTGGTCACGGTGAGCGTGGTGCAGTTCTCCCTGTTCTTCGTGGAGTTCTGGTTCCAGTTGGCGCGCTGGATCGATTCGACAATTCTCGATGCGCTCTACGGCTGGGGCTGGGGATGGAACCGGCCTCACACGAACTTCGATTCGCTGATCGGGCTGAACAACACTTTCGGGGACATGCTGCTGAACTTCGTCATGGCGACGATGTTCATCGCGCTGCCTGCATTTTGGGTTGCTGCCTTGTCCTGGGTCGGAGTACGCACCGGGGGCCTCCTCCAAGGACTCTCGGATGGCACGCGGCCAGCAGGTCAAGCAGGAGGCAAAGCGCCGGGAATGGTATCAGGCAAGCTCAAATGAACCGCCAACCCGAGATCCAAGCAAACTAATCATCGTCATACCGCGGATCAACGTAGCGTGAATCGGGTGCGTCGTTATAAAGCACCGGATGGTAGCCAGGATTGTTCTTGTGCTCGGCTTGCTCACCGACCGCCCATTCCTCTGCCTCATCATGATCACCGTTGCGCAGTCCCCAGGCCACAATGGCGATGCACAAGAGCAACAACGCCAACCAGAATGCGGCGTACAGCAGCATCCCCAGGACAACCAACTTGATACCCCACAGCAAGACGGTGGCCCCTCCTGGGGGCAGTCCCTGTGACAACAACCAGCCGGCGACCCGGCGCTCTTGACGCACATAGCCACGCCACACCCCGCCCAGCCAGCGGCCGAAGCGCTCTGCATTGCTGATACGGGTCTTCGTACCCATGGGCGTCACCTGCTACGTACGTGATTCGGTTACTCCAATTTGCTCCAATCCTGCTGGCTGGCAGCCATCAATGCGTTCCAATCGTCAGGCGGATGGCCTCGCCCCGGCATCTTCTCGAAGAGCGCATGCCGATCGGACCTGCTGCCCGACGAGCGCAGCGTCTGTTCGTCGTTGACCCAAGCATAGACGATCACCCTGACCTTCGAGTCGTAGCGGAACAACAGCCGGAACCGTCTCCCGATCTTGGCCCGCCGCCAGTGGCGATGGGCCGGCCCCAGGGTGTTGCCCTGGCGGTACTCGTCCCGCGACGGGTCGCTCGGCACCCCTTCCAGCATCCACTGACTCAACGCCCGGAACAGTTTGACGTTCGCATTGGATTCGAACCCCACTGGATCAGTCTGCTGAGCACGCTGGGCGGCCACATGCAACTTCTGCAACTGCTCGATCACGCAGTCGTGGAACAGCAGCGTCCAGCCATGCTGTTGCATCAGATTTCCACATCCTCATCGAAATCATCGCCCAGGCTCACCTTGTGGCCCGCATGCGCCAGCATCGCACGGGCCAGATCGTCCGGCAGCCCCTGGACGTGGCGACCGGTTTCGATGTCCTTCGCCAGCAGATCCAGGAACGCGCCGATGACCGGGTCTTCATGCTCCGCGTCCGCACGGCTGACGACGATCTGGCCGTCTTCGTGCAGATCAAACGCGACCTTGCCACCGACGTCGACCCCGAGCGCCTGGCGGATGGGCTTGGGCAGGGTGATCTGACCCTTGGATGTGATCGTGGCGAGTTCGTGGATGGTCGGCATGGCATAGCCTCCTGCGTCTACAGCCCCATAGTAAGGAATATTCCTTACAACGTCAAACATCCACCCACTGGCCTGCACGACCTCTCCCACATCCTTGGCCCCTGGTGACGCCGCCCCCTTTGTGAATGCGGATAGGCGCCCTTTCCAATTGACGGCACCTCGGACTTTCGGTGCGTGCTTTGATGCTCATGCTGTCGGTTCGCCTCGCGCGACCCTTCCGCCGCCCATTGGGGCGACACCCATGCAGCTTCATCCGGCGCCAACCTGGCGCGGCTGCGGCTCGTCGATCAACCACGGCGAGTTTCCGGAATCGTTGTTCTCCCCGGTGGGGCATTCGTGCCCTGCCGGCCCGGATGCCCCTTTTTTCTACTCAGGAGCATCCGTCTTTCCTATCCCGGCCCAGCCGGACGGCGGTATCCGCCCGATCCAGACGGTTTGCTCCGTGTTCCAGGAGCATCGATCATGGGCATGGACGTTTTTGGACGATCCCCGATCTCTGAACGGGGCCAGTACTTCCGCAACAACGTATGGTGGTGGCGTCCCTTGTGGGCATACTGCGAGAGCATCGCTCCCGACATCATCCCGCTGAACAACCTCGGCCATTCCAACGACGGCTGGGGACTCGGCAGCCGTGGCGCACGCAAGCTGGCCGACCGCCTGGCCGCTGCACTGGCCTCCGGCGAAACGGAACAGTATGCGCAAAGCTACGCGGCCTATCTCGAAGCACTTCCAGAGGAGCCTTGCACCATATGCGGCGGGGCAGGCAGGCGCGCCGAACCGCCTCACACCGGCCCCGGCCCACTGCTCTGCAACGGCTGCAACGGTGCCGGCCGCAGACCGAACTTCGAGACCAACTACCCGTTCTCGGTCGAGAACGTGCGTGAGTTCGAAGCCTTCCTACGGGAGTGCGGTGGATTCAATATCTACTGAAACCCTGCCATTGGAGCCGCGCATTGCGCGGCTCTTTCATGCTGAAGCACTTGTTCAAGAGGTAGTTACCGACCACGCTATACTCGATTCGCC
This sequence comes from Thauera butanivorans, assembly GCF_048398245.1. Lineage (NCBI taxonomy): Bacteria > Pseudomonadati > Pseudomonadota > Betaproteobacteria > Rhodocyclales > Zoogloeaceae > Thauera > Thauera butanivorans. The sequence goes on along the minus strand of NZ_CP183038.1, from coordinate 1,296,590 downwards.
GTCGTCGGCCCGAGTAATCACAATGAGATCGCCTTGTCACATGGATCTGATCCAACTGCGCCACATTCTCGCCTCCCTCATCATCAGCCAGAAGGACATGGTTTCCCATGCACAGCTTTCTTCGTTCTGTGCGGAACTGGGCCTCCCCTCACCCGACGAAGCAGGTGTAAAGCGAGAACGTATCGAAAGCAGTTTCAACGCTGTAGCCGACGTCGACCTGCCCAGCGTGGCACGACGGCTCTTGAACCAGCACCCTCCGGAAGCAGCCATCCGCAATCAGATCCAGGATATCCTTTGGAGCGAGTCTGCCGCCCCTCCCATTCCGAAACGATTCCGGCGAGAGGTGGCGCGTGCCATCGAATGCGACGAGCTGTATGGCGACGCCCGTAAATTTGACGAACTGCTGGATCAGCTCTGGATTCTGGATACCGATCCCTGGGCTGGCCTGCTCGGACAAGACACAGGCCTGCGTGCTGAAATCCAGCAACATGTCCACCGCAATCCGGGGGATTGGAGCGCCGAACTGCTGTTTGACCGGCTGGGTGTCTATGATGCATCGGACTACCGATTCGCCCTTTTCCTGGAGGGCCTCGCCTCTGCAGATGTTCGTCCGGATGAAGCCGCGCAGCGCCGTTTCGTCACTTGCGTCAATGTTCCCCTGCAAGGCTGTGGCGTCGAACTGCGCGAAACCGATACGGAAGGCGGTTATCCCGTCTTCACCCTGATCTCGCTACACACCACCCCCAGAGGGCGGCCGAAGAATCTCATCTTCGCCTCATCCAACAAACCCGATCTCCGCTTTCGGGATGCCATAGACAATGACATCGAGATCGTCACGAACGCCGACAAGGTGCTTGTATACGACCGCCCCATCGGCAGCGAAGGGCTTCGGTGGGATGACTTACAGCGCTGGTGGAGCGAGACCGAGAACATCACGGAAACCGAATTTGCCAAGCGCTCCCTCTACCGTCGTCTGCGCTCGAGCCTACCGGCAAGTTCACCACCACAGCGGACGTTGTTCGACGCCTTCTACGAAGGCTACGGCAGCGCCGTGCCGCCGTTACCCGCGCTGCTGCCGGAGGTCTGGCTGCACTGGGATCACCGAACCGTCACGGAACGGGGCCGGGATGCCTTGCTGCGTTTTCGCATGGACTTCCTCCTCCTCTTGCCCCAGGGTGTGCGCATCGTCATCGAGGTGGATGGCAAGCACCACTACGCGGATGCCACTGGCCAGGCGGATGCTTCACGGTATGCCCGAATGGTCGCGGCCGACAGGGAGTTAAAGCTTTCAGGCTACGAAGTCTTTCGGTTCGGTGCGACGGAACTGCAGCCTTCCACAGCCAAGGCCGACGTGAAAACCTTTTTCGATGCGCTTTTCAAACGATACGGCGTGTCGCTGCAGTAAGGCATTTGCCGAAAAGCATACGGCCAATTCCGGCACTGGCCGAGAAGTACCGGGCGGCGCAGCCCCATCTTCACACGCGGTTTGGCGGTGTGTGGTGCCAATACACCTTTGTGGCCTAAGAAGACCTCATTGCGTGCGAAGATGGGCTTCAGTTAACCGCCAATCAAGTGGCTGCCCGCCTTCAACAGCCTCATGCAAACCTGTCGGCCCATGTGCGCACAAGCGCACCCCATCCATAATGGGTTCCGACAGCTTGGCCGTCCCTCCTTTGCCAAAACCCTTTCCAGTACTGCCTCAGCTCTCCCTCAGCCTGCCGCACCTCCGGCTCAGCCAAGAACGCCTCGCATGCTTTGCACAAGCCCGGCACAGCGCCATACGCTGGCCACGCAAACTCGACGAATGTTTCAAGGTCAGGGTGCACACCCCGGAACCCATCGTCACCATCCGGTAGAGGGGCCTGCTGGTTGAGCAGGAAGATTCGCATCCAAGGTAAGGTGAACAGCGCCATGGCCAGCTCACGCCGGAATGCCCGGCCGTTGCCGAGAGCATATTCAACGAACGCGCGAATGGCCGCTGCCGTCAATCCAGCCTCCCCTTTGAAGGACGTCATTGCCCTCCGTGCCGCCGCATGCTCTCCCCGCTCGAGGAGAATCAACGGCAAGGCGTAGCGGACACCGAGATTGTCGTTGGGATTCAGCTTCAACTGCTTTCGGGCCACGCGCGCAGCCGCCGGCAAATCCCAGGCTTCGTGATGGAGCTTCAGGCTCAGCCACAATAGCCGGTGATAGATGCGGTTGCCCAGGTGCCCCCAAACAATGCGCCCCTTGTACCCTGGGGGAATCAAAGCGTCGGCTTGCTTGATAAATCGATTGACCGTTGAGGTAGACTCCGGCTCATGCGCGTCATGCTGCATCCATGCAAGCGCAAGACCGCCTTCAAGGAAGCCGGGCTGTGCCGCCAGCGCACTTTCCACCCACTGGCGCGCTCTTCGCTTCTGTGCCTTGGTGAATTGCTCGTAGCCTTGCCAGCGCTCGTCGAGTTCCCCAGTCAGTTGCCGGCAGGCTGGGCTCGAAGCGAAGAACCCATCGCCTTGTGCGTCCATTCTCTCATTCGGCACGATGAACTCGTACAGCGGCTGTCTCGCCTTCAATGGGCTTCGGGCCCGCACGTCCTCCCATGACGGTCCGCCACAAAGCACGGCACACACACTATTCAGCACCAACTGCTTCGGGGCGCCGGTCAACGTGGTCAATACCCCGCCAAAGCGTTCGAACGCATCAAGCTGAACACTGGGCAATGCAACTTCGTCCTCAGCTTCCACCATCAGCACAAATGCTTCACTTAATGCGTTGAGCCAGTGGTTGGGAAGTTGTTCCCTTTCTGCACCAGTGCCACGCGCAAGGTGGGCCGAAAGATCATGCCACGACGGAAAGTGAACAGCCCGTGCAACCGCTTCGAGCGCCTTGCTTTGCTGAAGCCCAGTGCTCCTGGCAAGCAGTTTGGCAGTGAGCTTGATGCGTTCAGCCAGACGGCCGCAGTATTTCGCAGGATAGTAGTTGAACCAGAACGATTCCATGCCGAGGTCGAGCGCCCCGGCCGCCCCGTCGAATGACGAAGCATTCGCATTGTATGCAGACACGATCTCTCCGTGCAGGCATTGACATGGACGGTCCGCTCGCCAAACGCCCGCGAAGAAGTGTCTGGGAAGAAATCGAAATACCAAATACGTCGCTGTGGCTGCTTCTCCGATGCGGACGGACGGCATGCGACGAACACCGGGGGACTAGCTTAGCTGATGCAGTGGGCTACAGCAAGGCCCCCGCGAGATTTCAGCTGCCGTATTGCTGTGCCCCCTTGCGCCCTTCTCCCGAGGAAACAGCTCGAAACACAAGCGTTCGACTTCTGCAAACGAAAGTAGCCCCTCGCGTATTGGAGAGCCCTGTCACTGACCGCCACAATAGAGCCACCGATGATCGGCATATAGAAGCCACCCGAACCGTGCTCTGACGGACGTCGTTGGGGGGTCAAGAATCGATGTTTTTCGGGGTGCTGGCAAGGGCGCTTTTCACCCGATTCGGCCCCTGTCGGGGCGCACGGTAAGAGGCCCCGTCGAGGGTGAGGCAGTAGGCGTTGTGGCGCAGGCGATCGACGGTGGCCGAGGCGAGCAGCCGGTTGCCGGGGAAGGCCTGATCCCACTCGGTGAAGTCGAGGTTGCTGGTGACGATGGTGGCAGCACGCTCGTAGCGCTCGGCGATGAGATCGTGCAGATCCTCGTCGGCGGGCGCCCGCAGGGGTTTGAGGCCGAAGTCGTCGATGATGAGCACCGGCACGCGCGCCAGTTGCTGGAGCTTTCGCTCATAGGTGCCGACCGCGCAGGCGGCGTTCAGGCTGGCGAGCAACTGCGCGCAGGAGGCGAAGATGACGTCGTGCCCCTGACGCACGGCGCAGTGTCCGAGCGCCTGCGCCAGATGGCTCTTGCCGGTGCCGCAGGGGCCAACGATCAGCACCGGGGCGCGCTCGTCGATGTAGCGCCCGGTGGCGAGGTCATGGACCAGGGCGCGGTTGGTCGAGGGCAGGCGGTCGAACTCGAAGCCTTCGAGCGTCTTGGTGGCGCGGAAGGCCGCGCGGCGCAGCCGGGTGCCAAACTTCTTCTGCTCGCGCCGGGCGATCTCGTCCTGGATCAGCAGGGCGAGGAATTCCGTGTAGGCGAGCTTGGCGTCGATGGCCTGGCGGTTACGGGTGTCGAGCGAGTCGAGGATGCCGGAGAGGCGCAACTGCTTGAGCTGCGGCGCCAGTTCGGTGGCGGGGTTCATGGTGAGGCTCCTTGGGTGAAGTGGGCGCGTGCTGCGCCCGGGTCAGTGAAACGTGGGGCCGTCGTCTTCGAACAGCGACGCGGTGGCGCGCGCGAAGCGGGCACGGCCGGCATAGGGCTCGGGGGTGATCGTGCTCACCGGGGCGAGGTCGTGACCGCCGGCGAGGATGGTCTTGACGGTGCGGTAGTGCGGGCTGTCGTGGGCGATGGCCCGCTCGCACGCGGCCTCGAGGCGCGCGGTGCCGTACTTCCCCTTGAGCGCGAGAACGCCTTGGGCTGCGCGCAGGCGCTCGCTGACGCGGTCTGTGAGCAGTTGCCCGATCAGTTGCGCGCAGGCGTCTCCGATCTCGCGGGCCTGCTGCAGACACCAGTTGCGGTCGTGCGCAAAGAAGCGCTGGGCAGCCGGCGGCAGATGATCGGAGACGGTGCGACGCTCACCGGGGCGCCGCGCGCGGGCATGCGTGGCGACGGGCTTGAAGTCGTGATAGACGCTGACCACGGCGTCGGTGGCCCGCAGCCACAATGCCTTGCCCACCAGCGCAAACGGCACCGAGTACAGCGCACGCTCGAAGCTGACGTGACAGTCGCGATGCACCGTCACCGCGTGCCAAGTGCCCAGATCCGGCGGCACCGCCGGTAGCGCCAGCAAGGTGCTGCGCTCGACCGCGAAGGTGTCGAGCGGGCGCACGCGGGTGGTGCCGTGAATGCGCAGCCCGGCTTCCTTCAGTACCCACTCGCGCGCCTGCGCGTTGAGATCGGCCAGATCACGAAAGCTGCGTGTGGGCAGGAAGTTGCCCTTCACGTATTTGACGCCGGCCTCGACGATGCCCTTCTTCTGCGGGTCGTGCGGCGGGCAGGCGTCGATCCGGAAGCCGTACCCTTCGGCGCACTCGGCGTAGGCGCGCTGCACCTGCGGATCGTGCATGCACGCGCGGGTGATCGCGCACTTGGCGTTATCGATGATGAGCCGCGCGGGCACGGCGCCGAACCACTCGAAGGCGCGACGGTGGCAGCCGAGCCAGGTCCGCACGCTCTGGTCCCAGACGAACTCCACGTACTGGTGACGCGAGAAGCACAGCGTCATCACGAACGCCCAGGTGCGGCGGATCTCACCCGTGGCCGGATCGACCAGTTGCGGACCCGCGCCGAAGTCCACCTGCGCGGCCTCGCCCGGCGCAAAGCTCAACCGCACCGTGGTCTCGGGGGGCTGCTCGCGGCCGATCTGTGCGATCAGCCGGCGCACGCTCGAGTAGTGCCCGGCAAAGCCGTGCTCGCGCTTGAGCGTGGTGTGGATCACCACGCCGCAGACGCCCTGCGTCAGCCACTGCTCGACCAGCGGCCGGTACGCGGCAATCGAGGACTGGGCCGTCGCCGGCAACTTCGGCTGTCCGAGCGCGGCAGCGATCTCGGCGTCCTTGGGCAGGGGGCGCTCGGGATCGAGCCAACCCTGGGTGCGAGCCAACTCGCGGAACCGGGCCGCCTTGCTGCGCCCCATCAGTTTGGAGCGCGCAATCTCGCGCTCGGAATCGCCCTGGCGCATGCGCATCAGGGCCTGGCGGTACTCGTACATCTCGATACTCCTTCGGGCCACCGCCTACCTCCTGCCGAACAAAAAGGCAGCAGGGTAGCGATGGACCGGTCAAGGTCGAGACGTCTGTCAGAGTGGAAGTGGCTCCATTACGCCGATCCGCGACTGGCTCCTATATGCCGATCACGGACTGGCCTCAATGTGCCGATCACGCGGTGGCTCCATTGTGCCGATCATCAAATGGCTCCAATGTGCCGGTCGGTGACAGAGCCCAAATACATTCAATGCTCATTACGAATCTTTCAATCCCGCATCCATCGTAGCGCAAGCCCGGTTGCCCCTATATCCAAGGTGTCCAATAAAGGCAAATACCGGAAGGGGAAGGGAACGGGGAGCAAGGGGAAAGGCCCTGCCCGAAAAGGAAAAGGTGCCAGCCTGCCACAACAACAGGAAATGCCGATGCTTGCATTGTTCCAGCGAAAGCGCGCTGCGTCGGCAGTACTGCCGAATGCAGTGGAAAATCGGGATAGGGGCGGCCAGCTTACCCGGCCGACCCCTCCCACACCACCCGGCATGCGGGTCCGCACCGGGCGGTTCGAGTCGTTGAGGTTATGAGAGCCGAGGGACGCCGAGTCGGTCGAAGTAAGCGACAGGCATCGCGCGGTTCAATCGCATGCGGCTGTTACGCCACCAGCACCGACTGTTCGCCGCCACCTTGCGGGCATCCTCTTCCGAGGCGCCCATCGCTTTCAACTCCCGGTACATCGTCGTACCCCGACGCCAGTGCTTGAGCTGCACCGCACGCAGCCGGTGTCTTATCCACTTGTCGAGTTTGCGGAACACCTTGGGTGTCTGCGCAAGCTGGAAGTACGTCTTCCAGCCCGGCATGTAGGCCCGCAGCCGTTCGGCAATCTCGGTCAGGTTGCGCCCACCCGAGCGACGCGTGAATTGCCGGATGCGTTGCTTGAAGGTCTTGAGCGCCTTGTCGGCCACCCTGCACTTGACCTGTCCGCCCGGGCCGTACCAGAAGGCGTAGCCCAGAAACTTGCGGCCCGAGGCCGGCGCAACGGCCGTCTTGGCGTCATTGACCTTCAGGTGAAGTCGTTCGTAGAGCTTGGTCAGGCCCGCCAGCACCCGTTCGCCTGCGCGACCACTGCGTACATATACATTGCAGTCGTCGGCATAGCGAACGAAACGGTGGCCCCGTCGCTCCAGTTCCCGATCCACCTCGTCAAGCAGCACATTGGCCAGCAGCGGCGACAGTGGGCCGCCTTGCGGCGTCCCCTCGTAGCGCGCCATGGCCACGCCGCCATCCATGATCCCGGCCACGAGGTAACGACGGATCAGCCGCAGCACGGCCTTGTCCTCGATTCGCCTCGACAACCGTTCCATCAGGATGTCGTGATTGACTCGATCGAAGAATTTCTCCAGATCCACATCGACCACCACCCGGTAACCGTCCTGCACGTAGCGCTGTGCATCGAGCACCGCGTCGTGGGCACGGCGTCCCGGCCGGAAGCCGTAGCTGTGTTCAGAGAACGTTGGATCAATCCTGGGCTGCAAGACTTGCAGCAGGGCTTGCTGGATCAGCCGATCCGTCACCGTCGGAATCCCCAATTCGCGCACCCCACCATCGGGCTTCGGGATCTGGACACGGCGCACCGGCAGGGGCCGGTAGCTGCCATCCAGCAAGGATTCCCGAATCCGGGGCCAGTGCGCTCTCAGTTGCTCCGCCGTCTCGGTGATCGACAACCCATCCACCCCAGCACTGCCGCGATTGGATTTGACGCGTTTCCACGCCGCCTCCATGTTCGCGCTCGCGAGCACCTGCGCAAGCAGGTCATCTCGCCCCGGGCTTCCAGTTCCATGCCGCGCCGTCCGTGCTTCATCACGCACTGCTTCGGACGCGGCTTCACCGAGCCCTCCCGCATTGCGCCCCGGCTCCCCGAGCTTCTGATGCACTTCACGTCCGAGCAACACGGCCTTCGGCCCTCCTACTCGTTCGGCCCTTCGCCCCAAACCAGCGGCTACTACGGCCTCTGCTGACTTCTCGCTCCGGTTAAGCGCCGTCGCCCTTTCAGGCACAAGGCGAGACCTCCCCAGGTAAGAACGCACTCCTTCGCTGCACAACCGCCGGATCTACGCCACTTCGCCTTGATCACGAGAGCTTCGCGATTACGTGCTCGCTCGCCCTGCTCCGCAGCGCCTTCTATCCGATTCTTGTCCATCGGCTCGCAGCTTATGCTCCACGCTTCCTCCCCACGCTCGGTCACCCTCACGCAGTTGCGCTTCACTTCGTTCGCTGTGATCAACTTACGGCGGGACTTGCACCCGCAGGAGGGCGCCCATGCTGGGCGCACACGACAAACGGCAGCTCCGGCCGGAGCCGGCCCCGTCGCTGCTGGTGACGCCGCGCCGACAGCTACTGCTGGAACACATCTAGCAACGCATGTCACTCTCCCGCCGGCAGTTTGCCGAACCAACGTCCAGAGCAATTTGCGATACCAACATGTTCGTTCTTGTTCATGAGTATTACCTGTACCGTATGTGTGGTCCGGCAAAGGAGTGCTTGTGCTATTTGATGGCATCTCCACAAGCTATGGTGGCGGGGCCTAATGATTTCACCTTGCTCCTCGCATGCCTCTTCAAACTCGAACACGCCATCAAATTCTCTACCCCAATCAATTGAACGATCCAGTCGACTTGATGATCCCGAACTTGCATTCTTGCATGTCGCAGCGCTCGAAGCGTCGCATTGGATAGAGTCTCATGTCCCAGCGATGCCTGCACGGGCCCATAGGCAAGGATATCAACGGTTGTGACCAGCTTCAGCGCCCCAAAACGTTCTCCAACGATCCTGGCTGCCTTCTTCTCATCGATAGCGGCAGAAAATCCATTGTTGTGCGCGAACGCGATAGTGGCAGCCTCACCGTCGCCGAGAGAGTTCGAGGTGTGGCCAGAGATCATATCGAAAAAGTTCTCTAGTGATGGGCCGGCAAGCTCCTCCACTCTCAATATCTGATTGCCGATTAACTCTGCCAGCAGTTTGGGTTCTTGGCGGCCATTGACTTCACCCTGCCCGATCTCGCGAACGACATTGTCCGTCACGATTAGCCGAACATCCAACGCTTGCAGAATAGCGCCCACACTTCCCGTTGCCAGCAGATTTATGATGACGCTGGCGTCGAGGACGAGAGCTTGGTCGTGATTAGTGAGGCAACTTGAAAAGGTCATCTACTTCGTCCTCTTCTGCCTCATCGAGCAGCTGGCGAACCTTTTCCCGATCAAGCTTCAGCATCTCCGACATCTGCCCCTCACTGATCAGATCTTTTTTCCACGCTTCGATCGCCAGCAGGAAAAGTCTCGATGATTGCGCTCCATCAATGGGAGTTGGATCGTGTGCTGCTGAGCCAAGAACCTGGTGGACTTGTTCGTCGGTGATACCTCCATTGTCCATGAACCAATCCCAGGTTCCTTTCTTCGTCAGGCCAAGTTCCTCAAGCCGTAGCACCATCGCTTGGCGAGATACCCCAAAAAAGTTGGCAAGCAGGATAATATGCCTGCGCGTCAGATGGGTTGACCCAATGGTCAGTTCCTTGAACTTCTCCATGACAGCACGGGCCGGCGTAAGGAATGCACTTGCGAATGCATTCGCGTAGCGCTCTTCGCGAGAGTTTTCATATTTCTCGTCCTGATAGATCTCCGGCCGGCGACGCGTTGCAATGAAGTGACCAAGCTCATGGGCGCCAGTCAGGGTTCGGCGATCTTTTCGATGGCTGGCGTTGATCAGAATGCAGGCCCCAACCGCGTCATCAAAGGCAAATAGACCTGAGACTTTGGGGTCGAGTTTCCGGGCGTAAATCCGCATCCCGAGTTGCAGCTCCATAAGCGAAAACAGGTTTTGGACCGGCCCTTCCCCAAGTCCCAGCCAATTGCGCAAGCTCTGCGCATCATGCTCCGCTTGTTTGCGGACGTCCCCTGGTAGGATAGTTTTTTCTGCAGGGTAATTGTACGGCTTTTGGATACCGAGGATGTTCTCAAGCTCCACTTCAGCCCTGACGAGATCATTCAGCATCCGCGCAGCCTGCCCTATACCGGCGTCGCCGGTTTCCGGAAGTGATCGAAAGCGTGGAACCAAGTCCACATGCACAGCCTCTCGACGCAGCAGCGAATTGGCGGATATACCGTAAAGGCAGCTCAGCGTTTGGATCTCCTCGAGCCTCGCAGTACGCTGGCCTTTTTCAATGGAGACGAGCGTAGTACGGGCGATGCCTGCTGCCTTGGCAGCAGCGTCTTGGGTGATGTTCGCAGTCTCCCGCGCGACCTTCAATCTCTCGCCTAGCTCTAGCGGGCTCAAATCATAAGTTGGTTTGGTCATGATGCTTCATCTATCCATTGCCTCACAAACGACTCTGGTCCGAGATCGTCAGTGAATGCTGACCATTCCATGGCGTGTTGTTGCAAAAGCCGATCAAGGTTCTGCTCCACAGCTAGTGGCGACACCGCCAGGGAACGAGCCAGTTCATTAGTTCTTCGGCGCTTGATCAGTTCATACTGCACAGACTCCCGAATTGCCGCGAGGTGCTCAAAGTGAAGCACTCCCGCGATGGAATACTCACGCAAAGCCGCTGTAAAACTGCCGAAATCCTTGGCCACGCCCTCCTCCCAGATAGCGGCCTTCAGTGACTCCCATACATAATTTTCTGGCGGCTCATTCAAGCCGGCGGCATGAACACTCAGACGGCGGAGTATACAGGCCGCACAAACTCCGCATTGCCGCCTTTCACTCGAGACGGCCACCTGTCGAGATTGTTGCCAGCATGATCTGGTCGTTGCCCAACGTGCATCACCGCCGCAACTATCAACAAATTCGCGCAGGGTTTCACCCTTCGTCATCCACAAGCGCGGAAATTGGTACTGAACCTGATACCCGAGCAAAGCATTGAAGAAACGTTGCATCAATGCAGTAAAGACCGGGTGACTCCGATAGTCCTCATAGCCCTGTCCAACAGGAAGTAGCACCGGTGCCAACGCTCCTTGTCCACTTTCAGGGACAATGACCGATGGAGCATCGATCAAGTATGCTGCCACTGCAGATACGACGCTAAATTTGAATCCCCGGCTGCGTGCACTGTTTTCGGCATTCCTACCATTGTCAAGCTTTACGACATACGGAAGAGCAACAAAAGGAAGCCGAAGGCGCTCCTTTTTTGAGATATCGCGCTGCTTTCTGCCCACTCTCACCCGCACCAATCGACTACCAAGACGCTTCCTCTCGAGTCCTGCAACCGCATACGAATCCATTCCGTCGCTATAGGCGATGACGGCCTCCGCATTGGAGGGGAACCTCATGCGATCCTGAAGTGGTGGCTCTGCTGATGCCTTGCGAGAACGGAATTCGAAGTACCAGTCGTCTCCGGTAAGCAGGTTCAATGCCTCCACCAGAACCCGATTTACCGCCTTGTCTGACCATTTGTCTGGATCATGAACGGGAATATACACGGAGAACTTCCGTCCCCAATTCATTGCACTACGGGCAAGACTACGATCGCAGAACTCTACGGCTGCAGCTACGACAAGTGCATCATACACCGTTGGTTGCCACTTGAGCGACGAAAAGGATTCAAGGGCTTCAAGGTCAAAATTAATGTTTCGCTCAAGCCTGCAGGGGACCGCTCCTTTGCGTCGACGTGCACCAGCCTCGACCACATCGACCACTAGCTCCTTGAGAGGTAATAGGCTCATCGCAAAGGCACTCCCTCATCAAGATGGGTCCTCTTCTTGGGGCGACGGGCTCCGGTAGATTCAGGAGCCACAAGCATCGAACCCAGCTTGCCTTCTGAAAGGCCGGAGATGGCGCTATAGATTCTCTTACTTACGTGATCTGCCCGCCGCTGGTTTGATTCCCGAAGGTAGTGTTCTTCAACCGACCGTATGTTTGCGAAACCTCGCATCTTGGCCGCGAGACCAATCGCATCATGCAAAGCATCCAAACCAAATCTGCCGTCGCTGATGAGTTCAATACTCCACGCGACTGCGTTCATTCCAAATACAGAACCAGCAGCCAACGCCTTAGCATCCTCCAGCTCCTGCAGGGCGATTTCAGGCAACCTCAAGGAGTTGTCACGGCCAGTGAAGATGGACTTCAAAGCTTCGATCAGCGACCACTTGACCTCGTTCTTGAAGTCGCTAGCAAGCGCGCCCGCTGCAGCCTCTGCCACCTCCTCGACGTCGTAAGTGCGCTGATCCCCGCGCTTGGCCAGCTCTTTCCAAGGCTTTCGCATCGGAAGACTTCTATGTGGTCCATCACTCATGATCCGACCTCCTTGTCAGATCATAGTAAAAAAAATCAGACAATGTCAAATCACAAATACCGCGAGTCGTGACAGTAATCAGCGACGCCCTTTCAATCTGAGCAGAGGCCACCTCATATTGACGGTGGAGCCTGCATCCCAGGTTGCCCTATACCCAAAGGCTTCCATAAGGCACCCAATCCCGGAGAGGAAAAGGCGCTCCGATCTGCCGCAGCACCAGGAGAAACCGATGCTCACGCTATTCCAGCGAAAACGCACCACACCAGCGCCACCAGCACTTCCTGCCGAAGACGAAAACGGCAAAGGGCTGCTGCGCCCGGAGCCGGCCGCCACCCTACTGGCGACGCCACGGCGGCAGCGCCTGCTGGAACACATCTGGCAGCGCACCTCGTTGTCGCGCCGGCAGTTCGCGGCACTCTACCTCACCCCACTGGAACGCTACGCCGAACTGGTCCAACAGTTCCCGGCCTCCGAGAGCCACCACCACGCCTATCCGGGAGGCATGCTGGATCACGGGCTGGAAATCGTCGCCTACGCCTTGAAACTGCGCCAGTCGTATCTGCTGCCCACCGGCACCATGCCCGAGGATCAGGACGCGCAATCGGAGGCCTGGACCGCGGCCACGGCCTACGCTGCGCTGCTGCACGACCTTGGCAAGATCGCCGTCGACCTGCACGTCGAACTGGCCGACGGCAGCACCTGGCACCCTTGGCACGGCCCCTTGCGGCAGCACTACCGCTTCCGCTATCGCCCGGATCGCGCGTACCGCCTGCACAGCGCGGCCTCCGGGCTGCTCTACCATCGGCTGCTGGACCGCGAGATCCTCGACTGGCTCAGCGGCTACGCCGAAGCCTGGTCAGCCCTCCTCTATATGCTCGCCGGCCAGTACGAGCACGCCGGCGTGCTCGGCGAACTGGTCGTTCAGGCTGACCGGGCTTCGGTCGCCCAGGCACTCGGCGGCGATCCGGCCAAGGCGATGGCCGCACCGAAGCATGCCTTGCAACGCAAGCTGCTCGATGGCCTGCGCTACCTGCTCAAGGAAGAGCTGAAACTCAACCAACCCCAGGCCTCGGACGGCTGGCTGACGCAGGACGCCCTGTGGCTGGTCAGCAAGACCGTCTCGGACAAGCTGCGCGCACATCTGCTGTCCCAGGGGATCGAAGGCATCCCTGCCAGCAACACGGCCGTCTTCAACGTGCTGCAGGACCACGGCATGCTCCAGCCCACGCCCGACGGTAAGGCGATCTGGCGGGCGACCGTCACGAGCGAGGCCGGCTGGTCGCACACCTTCACGCTCCTGCGGCTGGCACCAGCCCTGATCTGGGAAAGCGGAGAACGTCCCCCTCCGTTTGCGGGCTCCGTAGACATCGCAGAGGATGCTGGCGAGCGCGCGCAGACGACTACCACGCCATCGGGCGACTCCGAGTCCCCACCGCCCTCCCCCATGCCTGATGCTGCATCGGCCTCCCACAACGACGGTGTCGGTGCCTTGCTGGAACTGCTCGGTACGCCGGATGCCGTGCCAGCCTCGGCCCTCGAGCCGCATGATTCTGTCGAGCCGCCGCAGGCGAACTTACCTTCCGGAGCGGCCGCGGACACAGCACAGCAGGCGCCGGACGGGGCGGATGCCGCACCCTCGGGCGAACACTTCGTCGCCTGGTTGCGCCAAAGCATCGCCACCCGCAAGCTGGTCATCAACGATGCCAAGGCGCTGGTGCATACCGTCGCCGATACTGTTTACCTGGTCAGCCCGGGCGTATTCCAGCGTTACGCTCAGGAGCACCCGCAAACGGGGCTTCTCGCCAAGCAGGACAAGCTGCCGGACTGGCAGTGGGTACAGAAACGCTTCGAACGGCTGCATCTGCACCGCAAGCAGGGCAGCGGCCTGAACATCTGGACCTGCGAAGTGGTCGGTCCGCGCAAGTCACGGCGATTGCACGGCTACTTGCTACAAGACCCCAAGCACCTGTTCGACGAGATACCGCCAAACAATCCCTACCTCTGTGTACTGGAATGAATCCCGAGCATAGGCCTCGTGGGGCGCAATTTATTCCGCACGCTCAAGCAGCGGCAACACACCCTGCCGCCGGTCCGGATCAGACACCGTTCAAGCGGCCTTCTTGCGGGTGACCACGGGTGCAGGTGCAAAGTCGACCCGCTCCCGCAGTTCCTTCCCGGGCTTAAAGTGCGGCACATGCTTCCCGGGCACATGTACCGTCTCACCGGACTTGGGGTTGCGGCCCGCCCGCGGTGGCCGGTAGTTCAGTGAGAAGCTGCCGAAGCCCCGAATCTCGATACGGCTGTCCTGAATGAGCGCATCGATCATCGCCCCGAGGAGCACCTTCACTGCCTCCTCGGCGTCCTTCACAACAAGCTGCGGGAACCGCCGTGCCAACCGGTCGATGAGTTCAGATCTCATCATCCGGCGATTATATCAATAGAAACAGTAACTTCTGGCACCTTATCGGAATGTGCCTTCCGCTCTGCGACGAACTCCGGAACTCGGATTAATGTAAATCTTCATGTCACCCATCTAGCGCTCGATGGCGACTGGATGCTGTCCACTGGCAACCATCAAAGGCACTCGGAAGCCAGCCCGTCTTGAGTACATCAGTGAGTACACTAGATTTATCGAATAATTATTTATTCAAATAAATCAATAGATTATAATTAATCTTCGAGTCCTCTTCTGGGCACCAGCTGCAGGGAAAAGCCGGCTTTCAGTCGGCTTTTTTCGTTTACATCGCCAGCCGTGCCTGCCCAAAAGAAAACGGCACCGCCCGCGCCACGGCCACACAAGGTGGCCGGAGATACGGACAGCGCCGTCTTTCCGGCAGGCAGGCGAAAGCGGCCGTATGGCGCCTTCGCCGCCTGCGGCTTGCGCTCAGGCACCAAACGGATGGCGACGCAGAATCGTTTCGTCGCGCTCGGGGCCGGTCGAGATCACGTCGATCGGAATTTCGCAGATCTCCTCGATGCGGTGCAGGTAGGCACGCGCCTCCTGCGGCAGCGCATCCCAGCTCTGCGCACCGAAGGTGGTGCCGCTCCAACCCTTCATGGTCTCGTAGATCGGCTCGCAGCGCGTCACTTCTTCCGAGCCCATCGGCAGCAGGTCGATGCGCTTGCCGTCCAGCATGTAGCCGGTGCACAGCTTCAGTTCTTCCAGGCCGTCGAGGACGTCGAGCTTGGTGATGCACAGGCCGGTGACGCCGTTGATGATGATCGAGCGCTTCAGCGCGGCCAGATCCAGCCAGCCGCAGCGGCGCTTGCGGCCGGTGACGGTGCCGAATTCGCGGCCCTTGGTCGACATCTGCTCGCCGGGCGCACCCTTGGTGTCGATGTCGAGCTCGGTCGGGAAGGGGCCGCCGCCGACGCGGGTGCAATAAGCCTTGGTGATGCCCAGCACGTAGTGCAGGCGGCTGGGACCGACGCCCGAGCCTGCCGCGGCCTGGCCGGCGACACAGTTGCTCGAGGTGACGAAGGGATAGGTGCCGTGGTCGATGTCGAGCAGGGTGCCCTGCGCGCCTTCGAACAGCAGCGAACCACCCGACTTGTTGATCGCGTACAACTCGGCCGAGACGTCCGCCACCATCGGCAGCAGCTCTTCGGCATCGGCCATCGCTTCGTCGAACACCGTCTGGAAATCGACCGCTTCGGCGCCCAGATGCCGGGTCAGCACGAAGTTGTGATATTCCAGGTTGGACTTCAGCTTGGCGGCGAAGCGCTCGCGGTCGAACAGGTCATAGATGCGCAGCGCGCGGCGGGCGACCTTGTCCTCGTAGGTGGGGCCGATGCCCTTGCCGGTGGTGCCGATCTTGTCGCCGGCGGACTTGGCGGCCTCGCGCGCGCGGTCGAGCGCGCTGTGATAGCCGAGGATCAGCGGGCAGCCCGGGCTGATGCGCAGGCGGTCGCGGACCTCGATGCCGCCGGCTTCCAGCGTGCGGATTTCCGACAGCAGGTGATGGGCGTCGAGCACCACGCCATTGCCGATGAAGCAGGCCACGCCTTCACGCACGATGCCCGAGGGCACGAGGTTCAGCTTGTATTCGGTCTGGCCGATCACCAGCGTGTGGCCGGCGTTGTGGCCGCCCTGGAAGCGGACGACCCCCTTGGCGTGGTCGGTCAGCCAATCGACGATCTTGCCCTTGCCTTCGTCACCCCACTGGGTGCCGACGACGACGACGTTCTTTGCCATTTCTCACTCTCCCTGTAACGGCACGATCGCCCAGCGACCGTCCCGCCTGACCAGTTGCCGGTCGCAACCGGCCTCGTTCCAAGTTCCTTGATGCCCGGGTAATGCCGTGACGACGATCTCGCCGTGCGCACGCAGCGCCGCCACTTCGGCAGCCAGCTCGGCATCATCGCCCACCCAGGGCGCCAGCACCGCGCCCGGATGCGCCAGCGGCGCCGGCAGATGCCACACCAGTTCGCGCAGATCGAGGCTGAAGCCGACCGCCGGCCGCGCGCGGCCGAAGGCCTCGCCGACCCGGTCGTAACGCCCGCCGAGCGCCAGCGCCGCCGGCGACTCGGCGCCATAGGCGGCAAAGACGATGCCGCTGTGATAGTGATAGCCGCGCAGGTCCGACAGGTCGAAGCTGATCGGCAGGTCGGCCAGCACGCCGGCCAGTTGGCGCAGCTCGTCCAGCAGTACCGTGATTTCTTCGTCCCGCGGCAGACAGGCCGCCGCGCGCTCGAGGACTTCCGGCCCGCCATAGAGGTCGGGCAGCGCAAGCAGGGCGGCGCGCACCGGCTCGGCGGCATCGGCCAGCATCGTCCGAAGCGCCGGCACGTCCTTGGCCTGCAGCAGATCGAACAGCTCTTCCTCGCGTCCCGGCACCAGACCGGCGCGGGCCGCCAGCGCATGGAACAGGCCGACGTGGCTGATGTCGATGCGCGAAGCCGGTACTTCGGCCAGGCGCATCACTTCGGCCAGCAGGCGCAGGATCTCGACGTCGGCCTCGATGCCGGCGTGACCGTAGAGCTCGGCGCCGAGCTGCAGCGGCTCGCGCGTCGCCGTCAGCGTCGACGGCAGGGTGTGCAGCACGCTACCGCAGTAGCACAGCCGCGACACGCCGCGATGGTTCAACAGGTGCGCGTCGATGCGGGTGACCTGCGGCGTCATGTCGGCGCGCACGCCCATGGTCCGCCCCGACAACTGGTCGACGAGCTGGAAGGTGCGCAGCTTGAGGTCCTGCCCCGCTCCGGTGGTCAGCGAGTCGAGATATTCGAGCAGCGGCGGCATCACCAGGTGGTAGCCGCGGACGCGGAAGGCGTCGAGCAGCCGGCGGCGCAGCGTTTCGAGCTGGTGGGCTTCGGACGGCAGCGCGTCCTGGATGTGGTCGGGCAATACCCAGCGCATGAGCGTTCAGTTCAGGACGAAAAGGAGCAACACACCCCCCAGCATCGAAGTCAGCCCGACGAAGCGGATCTGGCCATCGGCCATGCTGGCGAGGCGCAAAAAAGTTTCGCGCCAGGCGGCTGGCGCGACGAAGGGAAGGATGCCCTCGATGATCAGCATCAGCGCGAAGGCGGTCAACAGGGAGGCGCCCATCAGGGTCTCAATTGCGCTGTGCGCCCCCGATGTCCTTCATGAAGCGGAAGAAATCCGAGCTCGGATCGACCACCATCACGTCATCCTTGCCGGCGAAGCTGGCACGGTAGGCTTCGAGGCTGCGGTAGAAGGCGTAGAAATCCGGGCTCTTGCCGAAGGCCTCGGCATAGATCGCGGTGGCCTTGGCATCGCCTTCACCCTGGAGCTGCTGGGCAGTCCGGTAGGCCTCGGCGATGATGACCTCGCGCTGGCGCTCGGCGTCGGCGCGAATCTTCTCGGCTTCGGCGGCACCCTGGGAGCGCAGTTCGTTCGCCACCCGGGTACGCTCCGCTTCCATGCGGCGGAACACCGATTCCGACACTTCGTTCGGCAGGTCGACCCGCTTCAGGCGCACGTCGACGATCTGCACGCCGATGCTGCGGGCGTCGCGGTCGGCGCGCTCGCGCATCTGGTCCATGATGCGGTCGCGCTCGCCGGACACCACGTCGTGCATGGTGCGGCGGCCGAATTCCTCGCGCAGGCCGGAATTGACCGTCTGCGTCAGGCGGGTGCGCGCACGCGCCTCGTCGCCGGCCACCGACTCGTAGTAGAGCCGTGGATCGACGATGCGCCACTTGACGAAGTGATCCACCAGCACGTTCATCTTCTCGGAAGTGATGAAGCGCTCGGGCTCGGGCGTGTCCAGGGTCAGGATGCGCTTGTCGAAATAGCGCACGTTCTGGATCAGCGGCAGCTTGAAGTTGAGGCCGGGCTCGGAGATGACCTCCTTGACTTCGCCCAGCTGGAACACGATCGCATACTGGCGCTGGTCGACAGTGAACAGCGACGCCGAGGCGATCACAATGGCGACCAGAATAATGCCGCCGATCAGAGACAGCTTGTCACGCATCAACGTTCTCCCCGCTCACGGCTGCGCATCAGGTCGCGGCTGTTGCGCGGATCCGATGCCAGCGTGGATGCACTCGATCCGGCCGCCGACTGGGCGGGCGCGGCTCCCGCAGCCGGCCGCGACGCGGCGCCGGCCTGCTGCATCAGCTTGTCGAGCGGCAGCATCAGCAGATTGCCGTTGCCCTTCGCATCGATCATCACCTTGGACGTGTTGGACATCACCTGCTGCATGGTCTCGATGTACAGGCGTTCGCGCGTCACGTCGGGCGCACGCTGGTACTCGGTGAACACCTGGTCGAAGCGGCTCGCCTCACCTTCGGCGTTGGCGACGACACGCTCGCGGTAGGCGTTCGCTTCCTCGATCAGGCGCGACGCGGCACCGCGTGCCCGCGGGATGACGTCGTTGGCATAGGCCTCGCCTTCGTTCTTCTGCCGCTCGCGGTCCTGGCCGGCCTTCACCGCATCGTCGAACGCGGCCTGCACCTGCTCGGGCGGCTGGGCGTTCTGCATCGTCACGCGGCTGATCTGGATGCCGGTCTGGTAGCGATCGAGGATGCGCTGCATCAGTTCGTGCGCGGTCGCGGCGATCTCCTCGCGCCCTTCGTAGAGCACGAAGTCCATGCGGCTCTTGCCGACGATCTCGCGCATCGCGGTTTCGGCCACCTGCGCCACCGACTCGTCCGGATAGCGGTTGTTGAAGATGTAGTTCTCCGGGCTGTTCAGCACGTACTGCACCGCGAACTGGATGTTGATGATGTTCTCGTCGTCGGTCAGCATCAGCGACTCGCGCAGCACCTTGTTGCGCTCTGAGCCGCGGTAGCCCACTTCGACGGTACGCACGCCGGTCAGGTCGACGATCTCGTGCGATTCGAACGGATACGGCAGGCGCCAGCGCAGACCGGGCTCGGTGGTCTGGACGTACTCGCCCAGCCGCAGCACCACGCCGCGCTGGTTCGCGTCGACGGTGTAGAAGCCGCTCGCGGCCCACACCACGGCGACGAGCGCGACAAGCGCACCCAGGCCGCCGCCGAACTGCTTGAACGAGAACTCGGGCAGTTGCGGCCTGCCGCCGCCACCGCCGCCCGACGAGCCGCGGTTCTGCCGCTTGCCGCCGAACATGCCGGACAGGCGCTGGTTGAAGTCGCGCCAAACCTCCTCGAGGTCGGGCGGCCCCTGATTGCCGCCACGGTTGTCGTTACCGCCGCGATTGTCGTTGCCGCGCCGCCCATCGTCGCGGTCGCGATCATCGTCGCCGCCCTGGCCGCCCCAGCGGGGGTCGTTAAGTGACATGAGAATGCCCGTAATCACGATTGAATAGGAAGCTCTTCCACCGTACCGGACTCCCGGTCGGCATCTTCATGAAAGGCCTGCTGAGCCACTTCCGCGAGCACTTCGCGAAGCAGATCAAGACCTTCGCCCGTTCTGGCGCTCAAAAAAACGCGCCGAATGTTACCACAGTCACTCCGTTCGACCGCCGGCACGGCATGCGTGAGGTCGATCTTGTTCCAGATCAGCACCTGCGGCACGTCGGCCGCGCCGATCCCGGCAAGGACCTCATTCACCGCAGCGATCTGCGCATCGCGATCCTCGCTTGCCGAATCGACGACGTGCAGCAGCAGGTCGGCCTGCACCGTTTCCTCGAGCGTCGCGCGGAACGCGGCGACGAGGGCGTGAGGCAGGTCGCGGATGAAACCGACGGTGTCCGACAGCACCACGTTCGCACCGCCGACGTAGAGCCGGCGCGAGGTGGTGTCGAGCGTGGCGAAGAGCTGGTCGGCCGCATAGGCGCCCGCCTTCGTCAATGCATTGAACAGCGTCGACTTGCCCGCATTGGTGTAACCGACCAGAGAGACAGACAGCACCTCCCGGCGTTCCCGGGCGCGGCGGCGAACCTTGCGCTGCTTCTCGATCTGGGCCAGGCGCGACTTCAGCATCTTGACCCGATGGCCGAGCAGGCGGCGGTCGGTTTCGAGCTGCTTCTCGCCGGGGCCGCGCAGGCCGATGCCGCCTTTCTGCCGTTCGAGGTGGGTCCAGCCCCGCACCAGCCGGGTGGACAGGTGCTCGAGCTGGGCCAGTTCGACCTGCAGCTTGCCTTCATGGCTGCGCGCGCGCTGGGCGAAGATGTCGAGGATCAGCGCCGTGCGGTCGATGACCATGCACTGCAGTTCGCGCTCGAGGTTGCGCTGCTGGCCGGGCGACAGCGCGTGGTTGAAGATCACGATGTCGGCCGAATGCGCGCGCAGCGCTTCGCCGATCTCCTGCACCTTGCCGCTGCCGGCGAACAGCTTCGGATCGGGCGCCTGGCGCCGGCCCTGGACCACGGCCTCGATCGATGCGCCCGCGCTGCCGACCAGCAGCTTCAGTTCGGACAGGCGTTCGTCGATGAGCCCCTGGCCGAGGTCGAGCTGGACGAGGACGGCGCGCTCTCCCGCTGCGGGGCGCTCAAACATGGGCGCTCCCGGCAGCCGCTCGCGCGCGGCTGCGAACGATGGCTACGATGCTCAGTTGCCTTCTTCCTGCTGCTGGATGACGACCGGACGGGCCGGCACGACGGTGGAGATGGCGTGCTTGTAGACCATCTGGGTGACGGTGTTCTTCAGCAGCACGACGTACTGGTCGAAGGACTCGACCTGGCCCTGCAGCTTGATGCCGTTGACCAGGTAGATCGACACCGGGATGTGTTCCCGGCGCAGCGTGTTCAGGAACGGGTCTTGTAGAAGTTGCCCTTTGTTGCTCATGTATGAACCTCTTTATTTTCTGTTTGTAAGAATGTAATGGATTTGATGCTGCACCGCCACATGGCAGTATGCATCGAAATCCGGGTGTGGAAACAGGTTCTCGTCGTCCACGCGCTCAGTCCCGTGCAGCGTACGGATTGTGCGTGGTGCGGAACTGGATGCGCAAGGGCGTGCCCTGCAGCTTGAAAGCCTCCATGAAGCAGCGTTCCAGGTAGCGCACGTAGGAGGCGGGAATGGCCTCCAGCGCGGTACCGTGGATCACGATCACCGGCGGGTTCATGCCGCCCTGGTGCGCATAGCGCATCTTCGGCCGCGACAGGCCGTGGCGCGGCGGCGCCTGGCGGGCCACGGCCTGCTGCAGCGTGCGCGTCAACCGCGGCGTCGACAGGTTCGAGGTCGCCGCCGCATAGGCGGCATCGACCGACTTCAGCAGGCCGCCGATGCCCTGCGACTTGAGCGCCGAGATCTGGTGGAAACGGGCAAAGCCCAGGAAGGCCAGCTTGCGCGCGATGTCCGCCTTCAGGCGGTCGCGCTGGTAGTCGTCGACCGCATCCCACTTGTTGATGCCGACCACCAGCGCGCGCCCGGCGTCGAGTGCGAAGCCGGCGATGTGCGCATCCTGGTCGGAGATGTCCTGCGCGGCGTCGAGCACGAGGACGATCACGTTCGCCTCCTGGATCGCCTGCAGGGTCTTGATCACCGAGAACTTCTCGACCGCTTCGAAGACCTTGCCGCGGCGGCGCAGGCCGGCGGTGTCGATCAGGGTATAGCGCCTGCCGCCGCGCTCGAACGGAATCGCGATGGCATCGCGCGTGGTGCCCGGCAGGTCGAAGGCGATCACCCGCTCCTCGCCGAGCAGGGTGTTGACCAGGGTCGATTTGCCGACGTTGGGACGGCCGACGATCGCGACCTTGGGGCCGCTGTCTTCTGCAGCCTCCGCTTCGTCTTCGAGCGTAAACGGCGCCAGCACGATCTCGACGAGCTGCTTGACGCCGTCGCCGTGCGCCGCCGACACCGGCAGCGGATCGCCCAGGCCGAGGGCATGGAAATCGGCGGCGACGATCGCGCGGTCCAGGCCTTCGGCCTTGTTGACCACCAGATGCACCGGCCGGCCGGCACGGCGCAGGCGGGCGGCGATCTGCTCGTCGTGCGGCGTGCGGCCGGCGCGGCCATCGACGAGGAACAGCAGCACGTCGGCTTCGGCGATGGCCTGCTCGGCCTGCCGGGCCATCTCGTGCATGATGCCGTCCTTGGCGACAGGATCGAAGCCGGCGGTATCGACGACCAGGTAGTCGCGCTCCCCGACCCGGCCGACGCCGTAATGACGGTCGCGCGTCAGGCCCGGCTGGTCCGCCACCAGGGCATCGCGCGTGCGCGTGAGCCGATTGAACAGGGTCGACTTGCCGACGTTGGGCCGGCCGACCAGAACGATGGTAGGTTTCACTTCAGGGCGCCCGCCTCAACGCAGTTCATAGGCCGCGACCGTGCCGTCGCGCCCCTGCACGATGAAGCCGCGCCCGTAGGGCCGCGGCGCCGCCGACAAGGGGCCGTCGCCGGCGCGGCTGCGCGCGGAGAAGGCGCCCGTGTCGCGGTCCAGCGCGTGGACATAGCCCTCGATGTCGCCGACGACGATGTGGTCGCCGACGATCAGCGGCCGCGACACCGCGCGCCGCGCCAGCGCATCCTGCTTCCACACGCTGGCGCCGCTATAGACGTCGAGCGCATGCACTGCATCGCGGTCGTCGGTGGCAACGGCAAAGCGCGCATCGCGGTCCATGCCGACGCTGCTCGAAAAGTCGCGCGCCCACAGCGCATTGCCGTTGCTGGTGTCGAAGCAGACCATGCGCCCCTGGTAGGTCACCGCGCACACTTCGCGGCGGCCCGCGATCGGCGTGCCGGCGACGTCGGCGACGCGCTCGAGCTCGGTGGAGCCCCTCGGATTCGCCACCGACAGCTCGGTGATCGCACCGCCGTTGACCGCGTTGATCACGACCAGCTTGCCGCCCGGAAAGCCGGCGAGCACGACGTTGCCTTCGAGCACGACACCCGAGAAGTTGCGCAGCGCCAGCGGCGGATTGGCGCGCTGGTAGATCCAGCGCCGACTGCCGTCGCGTGCGTTCAATGCGATCAGGCGGTTGTCCGAGGCACGCAGCACGACCAGATCGCCATCGACCGCCGGCTGCGCCAGCACTTCGGCGCCGATGTTCGAACGCCAGCGCTCGCTGCCGCTGTCGGCATCGTAGGCAATCGCGACGCCGCTCGCGGTAACCACCACGGCAAGGCTGCGGTTGGCGCCGACGCCTGCGGACAGCCGGGTGTCGGCATCCACCCGCCACACCGCGCGACCGCCTTCGAAACGGGCGACGTCGCCGTCCTCGCCGGCGGCATAGACGCTGTCGCCGACCACCGCGGGCTCGAACAGATAGGGGCCGGCTTCACCGATGTCGGCACGCCACAGCTGGATCAGCTCGGCAGTGGGTTTGAACTCGGCCAGCGGTGCCGGCTTCGGCTTGTCGCTGGCGAAGGGGTTGAGGGACGAGCAGCCGGCAGCCAGCACGGCTGCTGCGACGAGCGGTATGAGACGCAGGGAAGCGAGCTTCATCGGTCAGCCTTCCAGGGATTCGAGTTTCACCCGCACCACTTCGCGCAGGGTCACGGCCTGCTCGCCTTCGCGGGCGAGCGCGTCGATCGCGGCCTGATAGGCATTGCGGGCCTCCGCCGCCTTGCCTTGCGCGGCGAGCACGTCGCCGCGCAGGTCGGAGAAGCGCGCGGCATACGCCTCCACCGGCGCCGCCTGCAGGCGGGCCAGCGCAGCGTCGAATTCGCCCTTCTGCAGCAGCACCGTGGCCAGGCGCAGACGGGCCAGATCGCGCAATGCCGGATCCTGGCCCTTGTCCACCGCCCATTCGAGCTGCGCCTGCGCATTGTCCAGCTCGCCGGCCCTGAACTGGGTGCCTGCCGACAACAGCGCCCCCAGTTGCGCGTAAGTCGTGCCCGGGTAGTCGCCGATCAGGCGGCCGGCGGCGTCGCGCGCCTGCTGCGCCTCATTGCCGTCCGCCGCCTTCTGCACGGCGTGGTACAGCGCGCCGGCCTCGGCGGCATTGCGGTTCTGGTACCACTGCCAGCCCTGCCAGCCAACCGACGCCAGCGCTACGAGCGCCGCGATCGTCGCCACCAGATTGCCGTACTGCGCCCACCAGGCTTTCAGCTCGGAAATCTGTTCCTGTTCCTCGAGATCATATACCGCCATCATTCAGCCCCTTCTTCGTCATCACCGCCATACAGCAGCTGCGCCATCGCCTCGGGCAGCGCATCGAGCGCCACGCGCTGCTGCGCACCCGGGCCGCGCATCGGCTTCAGGCCCACTTCGCCCGCGGCGGCTTCATCTTCGCCGATCACCAGCGCCACCGGCGCGCCGCTGGCATCGGCCTTCTTCATCTGCGACTTGAAGCTGCCGCCGCCGCAATGCAGGATCGCGGCAAAGCCATGCGCACGCAAGGCCTCGGCGGCGCGGAAAGCCAGCCGTGCCGCGGCATCGCCCATATGCACGACATAGGCATCGACCACCGGCCGCTCGGCCTCGCCGCCGCAATCCTTCCACAGCAGCAGCAGGCGCTCGATACCGATGGCGAAACCGGCCGCCGGCTGGGGCTTGCCGCCGAGCTGTTCGACCAGGCCGTCGTAGCGCCCGCCGGCGCAGATCGTACCCTGCGCGCCCAGCCGCGTCGTCACCCACTCGAACACCGTGCGGTTGTAGTAGTCGAGGCCGCGCACCAGGCGATGATTGATGCGGAACGGAATGCCGGCATCCTTCAGGAAGATCTGCACCGCCTCGAAATGCGCCTTCGACTCCTCGCCGAGGTAGTCCGCCAGCCTGGGCGCGGCTTCGACGATCGGCTGCAGATCCGGGTTCTTGGTGTCGAGGATGCGCAGCGGGTTGGTGTACAGGCGCCGCTTGCCGTCCTCGTCCAGCTTGTCCTGGTACTGCTCCAGGTAGGCGATCAGCGCGGCACGATGCCGGGCACGCTCTTCCGGCGCACCCAGCGAATTGATCTCGAGGGCGACGTCCTCGAGGCCGAGATCTTCCCACAGCCGGGCGCACATCAGGATCAGTTCGGCATCGGTTTCCGCGCCGGCGAAGCCCAGCGCCTCGACGCCGATCTGGTGGAACTGGCGGTAGCGCCCTTTCTGCGGGCGCTCGTGGCGGAACATCGGGCCGTAATAGTACAGCCGCTGGGGGCCGCCCGAGGCGACGAGATTGTGCTGGATCGCCGCACGCACGCAGGAGGCCGTGCCTTCGGGGCGCAGCGTCAGGTGCTCGCCGTTCAGCGCGTCCTCGAAGGAATACATCTCCTTCTCGACGATGTCGGTCACTTCGCCGATGGCACGCTTGAACAGCGGCGTGGGTTCGACGATGGGCATGCGGATCGGACGATAGCCGTAGCTTTGCAGCCAGTCGCGCACGATGTCTTCGAAGTATTCCCAGGTTTCGGCGTCGTCGGGCAGGATGTCGTTCATCCCGCGCACGGCTTGCAGGGTCTGGCTCATGAGTGCTTGGTCTTGTCGGTGTCGCCCGGAGGCATTGTCGTTGCTGGCTGGATTTGGGAGATTACCTGACGCCCGGCCGTGCCGGGCGCCGCAGGTTCAGGCACCCTTCTTCATGTAATGGCTGACCACGTAGTCATCGACGATGGCCTTGAATTCGGCGGCGATGTTGTCGCCGCGCAGCGTGACGGCCTTCTGGCCGTCGATATAGACCGGCGCGGCCGGCGATTCGCCGGTGCCGGGCAGCGAAATGCCGATGTTGGCATGCTTGGACTCGCCCGGCCCATTGACCACGCAGCCCATCACCGCCAGCGTCATGTTCTCGACGCCATCGTACTGCTCCCGCCACACCGGCATCTGCGCCCGCACGTAGTCCTGGATGCCGGACGCCAGCTCCTGGAAGAAAGTGCTGGTGGTGCGGCCGCAGCCCGGGCAGGCCGTGACCATCGGCGTGAACGCGCGCAGGCCCATGGTCTGCAGGATCTCCTGCGCGACCACGACTTCCTGCGTGCGGCTGCCGCCGGGCTCCGGCGTCAGCGAGATGCGGATGGTGTCGCCGATGCCTTCCTGCAGCAGCACCGACAACGCCGCGGTCGACGCGACGATGCCCTTGCTGCCCATGCCAGCCTCGGTCAGCCCCAGGTGCAGCGCATAGTCGCTGCGGCGGGCGAGATCGCGATAGACGCCGATCAGGTCTTGCACGCTCGAGACCTTGGCCGACAGGATGATACGGTCGCCGGCCAGGCCGTATTCCTCGGCCTTGGCAGCGGATTCGAGCGCCGACACCACCAGCGCCTCGCGCATCACCGCGCCGGCGTCGCTCGGCTCGGCACGGCGGGCGTTCTCGTCCATGATCCGCGCCAGCACCGACTGGTCGAGGCTGCCCCAGTTGACGCCGATCCGCACCGGCTTGTCGTAGCGGCAGGCAAGCTCGACGATGGCGGCGAACTGCGGATCGCGCTTGGCGCCGGCACCGACGTTGCCGGGGTTGATGCGGAACTTGGCCAGCGCCTCGGCACAGGCCGGGAAATCGGTCAGCAACTTGTGGCCGTTGTAGTGGAAGTCGCCGACCAGCGGCACGTCCATGTTCAGCGCCAGCAGGCGGTCGCGGATGTGGGGCACGGCCCTGGCCGCGGCTTCGTTGTTCACCGTGATCCGGACCAGTTCCGAACCGGCCCGCGCCAGTTCGGCGACCTGCATCGCGGTGCCGAGCACATCCGCGGTATCGGTATTGGTCATGGACTGCACCACCACCGGCGCATCGCCGCCGACGCGCACGCGGCCGATCGCCACCTGGCGCGTCGGATGCCGGCCACGTGGCCCGGCAGCGAATGAGAAGGACTTATCGTCTTGGATCATGTTGATCGGCATCGTTTACTGGACGGTGAGGCGCGCCACCGAAACCTTGGTGTGGGCAGCCAGGTCTACCGGCTTGCCATCGAATTCGAGGCTCACGTTTGCCGCATTGCCGACGACGAGCGCGAACGGCGGCCTGCCCTGGACGTTGCGCGTGGCACCGGCACGATTGATGCCCGAATAGACGATGCTTCCGCTGGCATCACGCACTTCGATCCAGGACTCGCCGTTGAAGCGGAAAGCGAGTACCCCGTTGCCGGCCGAGCCGGCTTCGGCAGCACCGGAATCGGTCTGGGCCACGCTCGCGTCCGCACCGCCTTCAGCTGGCGGAACGGGCTCCGACGGCGCTGCATCGGCGGCCGAAGAGTCGGTCGCCGGGACGCCGGCCACCGGGGCCTCGCTCGCCACGGCAGGAGCCGGCTCGGCCGCTGCCGGCGGCATGACGGCCTGCGGTGTCATCGTTGCAGGCGGCGGCGCCGGCTCGACGCGGACACCGCCCATCACCGGCGCTTCGAGCGTGGCCTCGGCGGTCGAGGGCTCGGTCTGGAACCAGTCGAAGTACCAGCCGACCAGCACCATCAGCAGCAGTGCGAGCACGATCCCGCCGATCGGCGCCGTGCGCGCTTTCGAACCGCTGCCGTTCGGCATTTCCCCTTCGGCGTTGCGGATCGGCGTCAGATCGACCGCGGCGCCACCGCTCAGGCGCTGCACCTCATCCAGCAGCGGCGCGGGATCGAGCCCGAGGTAGCGCGCATAGTTGCGCATGAAGCCGCGCACGAAGGCCATGCCCGGCAGCGCGGCGAAGTCGTCCGACTCCAGCGCCACGACCTGGCGCGGATTCAGCTTCAGCGCGAACGCGGCCTCGCTCACCGACTCGCCGCGCTGCTCACGTGCCTGGCGCAAACGGGCGCCGGGAGAGATCGCGGCGGACTCGGCCTCCGGCGTAGCGGAAGCTTGGGATTGAATGCTGCTCACTCGTACTTCCCTTGCGTCATCTTCTGGTATTCCTCGGACGAACCGAAGCGGCTCTCGAGCTGCGCGGCATAGCTGGCCTCGGCATCCCGGTTGCCCAGGCGGCGTTCCGCGCGCAGGCCGAGCCAGACCGAGGCCGCGGTCGGATTGATTTGCCGATGCAGGCGGATCAGGAAGGCACTGGCCTGATCGTAGCGCCCGCCACGATAGGCGATGTCCGCCAGCTGGTACAGCGCCTGGTTGTTCGACGGGTCGGCCTGCACGGCGGCGAGAAACTGGGTTTCGGCCGCGGCAAGGTCGCCGAGCCGCAGGTGGCACAGCCCCGCATTGGTGTAGGGACGCGTCGCATGCCGGTAATAGGGATTGCGGGCCGCCTGGGCGAGCCGCTCCAGTCCGCGCACCTCCTCGCCCTGGGTGCATAGGAACCAGCCATAGCTGTTGTTGAACTCGGGATCGCCCGGCGCATGGCGCAGCGCCAGCTCGAAATTCTGCCGCGCCAGACCGTTCTCCTCGATCATCATGTAGGCCAGCCCGAGCAGATGGTAGGCAGGCGCATAGCCGGGACTGTCGTTGAGCGCGATGCGCGCTTCGTCCAGCGCCACGTCGTTGCGCCCGATCTCGAAGTAGGCCATGCCGAGATCGACATGCACGCGGGCACGGGTTTCGGCCGGCGTCGAAGGCGATGTGTCGGACATCGGCCGGCTGACCGCCGCATCGCCCGCCCCCCGCGTCCCGGGCGCCGTGGCGCAGCCCGCGGCGAGCATGGCTGCAAGCAGCGCACCGGCCAGCGCAAGGTTTTGCTTCATGAACGTCCCTCCGTTGCCTGCTTCAGGCGCACCGTGCGCCGGGTCCGGTCCTGGACCTGTCCGGCAAGCTGCCCACAGGCCGCATCCACGTCGTCGCCGCGCGTCTTGCGCGTGGTGGTGACGATGCCGGCGTCGATCAGGATAGCGGCAAAGCGGCGGATGCGTTCCGCCGGCGAGCGCAGGAAACCCGAATTCGGAAAGGGATTGAACGGAATCAGGTTGAACTTGCACGGCGTGTCGCGCACCAGCGCGACGAGTTCGCGCGCATGGGCCTCGCTGTCGTTGACGCCGTCGAGCATCACGTACTCGAAAGTGACGAAGTCGCGCGGCGCCCGCTCCAGATAGCGCTGGCAGGCGGCCATCAACTCGCGCAAGGGGTATTTCTGGTTGATCGGCACCAGCCGGTCGCGCAAGGCATCGTTGGAGGCATGCAGCGACACTGCCAGCGCCACCGGGCATTCGTCGCGCAGCCGGTCCATCGCCGGCACGATGCCCGAAGTCGATACCGTGACGCGGCGGCGCGACAGGCCATAGGCATGGTCGTCGAGCATCAGGCGCAAGGCGGTGACGACGTTGTCGAAGTTGGCCAGCGGCTCGCCCATGCCCATCATCACCACGTTGCTGATGATGCGGCCGTTGTCCTTCTCGCCGGCTTCGAGGTCCTGCCCCCCGACCTGCCCCTCGTCCCGCGCCGCGCCGAGCAAGGTGTTGGCCAGCCACAGCTGGCCGATGATCTCGGCCGCCGACAGGTTGCGGTTGAAGCCCTGCTTGCCAGTCGAACAGAAAGCGCAATCGAGCGCGCAGCCGGCCTGCGAGGACACGCACAGCGTGCCGCGGTGGGTTTCAGGGATGAACACGGTCTCGACCGCGTTGGCATTGCCGACGTCGAGCAGCCACTTGCGCGTGCCGTCGGCCGACACCGAATCGCGCACCGGCACCGGCGGCGCGATCACCGCCGACTCCTTGAGCCTGGCGCGCAAGGCCTTGGCGACGTCGGTCATCGCGTCGAAGTCGGCGCAGCCTTCGCGATGCATCCAGCGCATCACCTGGCGGGCGCGGAACGGCTTCTCGCCCAGCCCGGCGAACCAGGCGACGAGACCGTCGACGTCGAAATCGAGCAGATTGACCGGCTTGGAGATCGACCGGGATGGCGGCTTGGAAATGCTCATGCCTGAAACTTCAGTCCTGTAATGCAAACGGCCCGACCACGCCGCGCGCGGCGCCTGAGCACCGCGGCGTGCGCGACGGGCCGTGGGAAGGGACCGTTCAGCGCGAGTAAACGTTCATTCCGGGGAAGAAGAAAGCCACTTCCACGGCAGCGGTTTCCGGCGCATCGGAGCCGTGCACCGCGTTGGCGTCGATCGAATCGGCGAAATCGGCGCGGATGGTGCCCTTGTCGGCCTTCTTCGGGTCGGTGGCGCCCATCAGCTCGCGGTTCTTGGCAATCGCGTTGTCGCCTTCGAGGCACTGGACCATCACCGGGCCGGAGGTCATGAAGGACACCAGATCCTTGAAGAACGGACGCTCCTTGTGCACGGCGTAGAACTGGCCGGCTTCCTGTTCGGACAGGTGCACCATCCTGGCAGCGATGATCTTCAGCCCGGCGGCTTCGAAGCGGGCATAGATCTGGCCGATGACGTTCTTCGCCACGGCGTCGGGCTTGATGATGGAAAGGGTGCGTTCGATTGCCATGAAAAGCTCCAAGCGGTGTTTGAGAAAAACAGGGAATTTTAGCAGGTTTCCACCTCGGCTCGGAGACCAGGCTGAACACGGGAGATCAGCCGCAGTCGCCAGGCCGCTGGCGCGGAACGGCCGAGACCCTGCCTCGAACTCAGGCGCGCGCGCGCGCCGCCCCGGCGCGATGGCGCAGCCAGCCGATGAACAACGGCATCAGCGACAGCGCGATGATGCCCAGGATCACCAGCGTCAGGTTGTTCTGGATCACCGGCAGATTGCCGAACCAGTAGCCGAGCATCACCAGCGGGCCGACCCACAGCGCAGCACCGAGCACGTTGAAGACGACGAAACGCCGGTAATCCATCGGCGCCATGCCAGCGACGAAGGGGGCGAAAGTACGGATCAGCGGCATGAAGCGGGCGATGATGATCGTCTTGCCGCCATGGCGCTCGTAGAAAGTGCGGGTGTACTCCAGCGCGCGGCGGTTGAAGAAGCGGCTGTCCGGCCACTGCGAGATGCGCCCGCCGAAATGCCTGCCGATCGAGTAATTGACCGAATCGCCCAGCACCGCGGCAACGAACAGCACGCCGATCAGGATCGCCGGGTCCATGCCGCCGCCGGCGGCCAGCGCGCCGGCCACGAACAGCAGCGAATCGCCGGGCAGGAAGGGCGTGACGACGAGACCGGTTTCGCAGAACACGATCAGGAACAGGATCGCGTAGATCCAGTTGCCGTATTCGGCCAGCAAGGCGGCAAGGTGGCGGTCGACGTGCAGCAGCAGGTCGACCAGCAGGGCAATGTATTCCATGAGGTTTCCGAGCAGGCGGGGCGCGCGGGATTCTACCCCGAGCGCGCGCTCCTGCATGTTGCAGGATGCACGATGAAACACTCGCGGCCGGCGCATCGGGATAGGGGCGGCCAGCTTACCCGGCCGCCCCCTCCCACACCACCCGGCATGCGGGTCCGCACCGGGCGGTTCGAGTCGTTGAGGTTATGAGAGCCGAGGGACGCCGAGTCGGTCGAAGTAAGCGACAGGCATCGCGCGGTTCAATCGCATGCGGCTGTTACGCCACCAGCACCGACTGTTCGCCGCCACCTTGCGGGCATCCTCTTCCGAGGCGCCCATCGCTTTCAACTCCCGGTACATCGTCGTACCCCGACGCCAGTGCTTGAGCTGCACCGCACGCAGCCGGTGTCTTATCCACTTGTCGAGTTTGCGGAACACCTTGGGTGTCTGCGCAAGCTGGAAGTACGTCTTCCAGCCCGGCATGTAGGCCCGCAGCCGTTCGGCAATCTCGGTCAGGTTGCGCCCACCCGAGCGACGCGTGAATTGCCGGATGCGTTGCTTGAAGGTCTTGAGCGCCTTGTCGGCCACCCTGCACTTGACCTGTCCGCCCGGGCCGTACCAGAAGGCGTAGCCCAGAAACTTGCGGCCCGAGGCCGGCGCAACGGCCGTCTTGGCGTCATTGACCTTCAGGTGAAGTCGTTCGTAGAGCTTGGTCAGGCCCGCCAGCACCCGTTCGCCTGCGCGACCACTGCGTACATATACATTGCAGTCGTCGGCATAGCGAACGAAACGGTGGCCCCGTCGCTCCAGTTCCCGATCCACCTCGTCAAGCAGCACATTGGCCAGCAGCGGCGACAGTGGGCCGCCTTGCGGCGTCCCCTCGTAGCGCGCCATGGCCACGCCGCCATCCATGATCCCGGCCACGAGGTAACGACGGATCAGCCGCAGCACGGCCTTGTCCTCGATTCGCCTCGACAACCGTTCCATCAGGATGTCGTGATTGACTCGATCGAAGAATTTCTCCAGATCCACATCGACCACCACCCGGTAACCGTCCTGCACGTAGCGCTGTGCATCGAGCACCGCGTCGTGGGCACGGCGTCCCGGCCGGAAGCCGTAGCTGTGTTCAGAGAACGTTGGATCAATCCTGGGCTGCAAGACTTGCAGCAGGGCTTGCTGGATCAGCCGATCCGTCACCGTCGGAATCCCCAATTCGCGCACCCCACCATCGGGCTTCGGGATCTGGACACGGCGCACCGGCAGGGGCCGGTAGCTGCCATCCAGCAAGGATTCCCGAATCCGGGGCCAGTGCGCTCTCAGTTGCTCCGCCGTCTCGGTGATCGACAACCCATCCACCCCAGCACTGCCGCGATTGGATTTGACGCGTTTCCACGCCGCCTCCATGTTCGCGCTCGCGAGCACCTGCGCAAGCAGGTCATCTCGCCCCGGGCTTCCAGTTCCATGCCGCGCCGTCCGTGCTTCATCACGCACTGCTTCGGACGCGGCTTCACCGAGCCCTCCCGCATTGCGCCCCGGCTCCCCGAGCTTCTGATGCACTTCACGTCCGAGCAACACGGCCTTCGGCCCTCCTACTCGTTCGGCCCTTCGCCCCAAACCAGCGGCTACTACGGCCTCTGCTGACTTCTCGCTCCGGTTAAGCGCCGTCGCCCTTTCAGGCACAAGGCGAGACCTCCCCAGGTAAGAACGCACTCCTTCGCTGCACAACCGCCGGATCTACGCCACTTCGCCTTGATCACGAGAGCTTCGCGATTACGTGCTCGCTCGCCCTGCTCCGCAGCGCCTTCTATCCGATTCTTGTCCATCGGCTCGCAGCTTATGCTCCACGCTTCCTCCCCACGCTCGGTCACCCTCACGCAGTTGCGCTTCACTTCGTTCGCTGTGATCAACTTACGGCGGGACTTGCACCCGCAGGAGGGCGCCCATGCTGGGCGCACATCGGGATAGGGGCGGCCAGCTTACCCGGCCGACCCCTCCCACACCACCCGGCATGCGGGTCCGCACCGGGCGGTTCGAGTCGTTGAGGTTATGAGAGCCGAGGGACGCCGAGTCGGTCGAAGTAAGCGACAGGCATCGCGCGGTTCAATCGCATGCGGCTGTTACGCCACCAGCACCGACTGTTCGCCGCCACCTTGCGGGCATCCTCTTCCGAGGCGCCCATCGCTTTCAACTCCCGGTACATCGTCGTACCCCGACGCCAGTGCTTGAGCTGCACCGCACGCAGCCGGTGTCTTATCCACTTGTCGAGTTTGCGGAACACCTTGGGTGTCTGCGCAAGCTGGAAGTACGTCTTCCAGCCCGGCATGTAGGCCCGCAGCCGTTCGGCAATCTCGGTCAGGTTGCGCCCACCCGAGCGACGCGTGAATTGCCGGATGCGTTGCTTGAAGGTCTTGAGCGCCTTGTCGGCCACCCTGCACTTGACCTGTCCGCCCGGGCCGTACCAGAAGGCGTAGCCCAGAAACTTGCGGCCCGAGGCCGGCGCAACGGCCGTCTTGGCGTCATTGACCTTCAGGTGAAGTCGTTCGTAGAGCTTGGTCAGGCCCGCCAGCACCCGTTCGCCTGCGCGACCACTGCGTACATATACATTGCAGTCGTCGGCATAGCGAACGAAACGGTGGCCCCGTCGCTCCAGTTCCCGATCCACCTCGTCAAGCAGCACATTGGCCAGCAGCGGCGACAGTGGGCCGCCTTGCGGCGTCCCCTCGTAGCGCGCCATGGCCACGCCGCCATCCATGATCCCGGCCACGAGGTAACGACGGATCAGCCGCAGCACGGCCTTGTCCTCGATTCGCCTCGACAACCGTTCCATCAGGATGTCGTGATTGACTCGATCGAAGAATTTCTCCAGATCCACATCGACCACCACCCGGTAACCGTCCTGCACGTAGCGCTGTGCATCGAGCACCGCGTCGTGGGCACGGCGTCCCGGCCGGAAGCCGTAGCTGTGTTCAGAGAACGTTGGATCAATCCTGGGCTGCAAGACTTGCAGCAGGGCTTGCTGGATCAGCCGATCCGTCACCGTCGGAATCCCCAATTCGCGCACCCCACCATCGGGCTTCGGGATCTGGACACGGCGCACCGGCAGGGGCCGGTAGCTGCCATCCAGCAAGGATTCCCGAATCCGGGGCCAGTGCGCTCTCAGTTGCTCCGCCGTCTCGGTGATCGACAACCCATCCACCCCAGCACTGCCGCGATTGGATTTGACGCGTTTCCACGCCGCCTCCATGTTCGCGCTCGCGAGCACCTGCGCAAGCAGGTCATCTCGCCCCGGGCTTCCAGTTCCATGCCGCGCCGTCCGTGCTTCATCACGCACTGCTTCGGACGCGGCTTCACCGAGCCCTCCCGCATTGCGCCCCGGCTCCCCGAGCTTCTGATGCACTTCACGTCCGAGCAACACGGCCTTCGGCCCTCCTACTCGTTCGGCCCTTCGCCCCAAACCAGCGGCTACTACGGCCTCTGCTGACTTCTCGCTCCGGTTAAGCGCCGTCGCCCTTTCAGGCACAAGGCGAGACCTCCCCAGGTAAGAACGCACTCCTTCGCTGCACAACCGCCGGATCTACGCCACTTCGCCTTGATCACGAGAGCTTCGCGATTACGTGCTCGCTCGCCCTGCTCCGCAGCGCCTTCTATCCGATTCTTGTCCATCGGCTCGCAGCTTATGCTCCACGCTTCCTCCCCACGCTCGGTCACCCTCACGCAGTTGCGCTTCACTTCGTTCGCTGTGATCAACTTACGGCGGGACTTGCACCCGCAGGAGGGCGCCCATGCTGGGCGCACACGAAAGACGAAGCCCGGCTCATCGCCGGGCTTCGTCGCTCCTCGCTTGCTGCGTCAGTCGCCTACATCATTCCAAGCGCGGTTGGCAGCCAGGTGGAGATGATGGGCACGTAGGTGATCAACATCAGGAACACCAGCATCGTCACCAGCCACGGCCACACCGCCTTGGCCATCGCCGTGAGCCCCAGCTTGCTGATGCCGCTCGCGACGTACAGGTTCAGCCCCACCGGCGGCGTGATCAGACCGATCTCCATGTTCACCGTGATCATGATGCCGAAGTGGATCGGGTCGATCCCCAGCGTCATCGCGATCGGGAACAGGATCGGCGCCGTGATCAGGATCACCGACGAGGGCTCCATGAAGCTGCCCAGCACCAGCAGCAGGATGTTGACCGCGATCAGGAACCCGATCATCCCCATCCCCGAGTCCATGATCCACTGCGCGATCCCCTGCGGAATCTGCTCGTTGGTCAGGATGAACGAGAACAGCACCGCGTTGGTGATGATGTACAGCAGCATCGCGCTCATGTTGGCCGAATTGAGCAGCACCTTCGGCACGTCCGACAGCTTCAGGTCCTTGTACACGAAGATCGCGATGAAGAACGCGTACATCGCGCTCATCGCCGCCGCTTCGGTCGGCGTGAACATGCCCGAGTAGATCCCGCCCATCACCACGATGATCAGCGCCAGCCCCCAGATCGCCCGCCGGAACGCCACCCACACGTCAGCGAAGCTGCGCTTGGGTTCGCGCGGAAAGTCGCCCTTGCGCGCCACCCACCAGGTAGTGAAGCCGAGCATGAATGCGCACAGCAGCCCCGGGATGACGCCGGCCATGAACAGCGCGCCGATCGAGCTGTTGGTCGACACCGCGTACATCACCATCACGATCGAGGGCGGGATCAGCACCCCGAGGCCCCCGGCCGAGGCGACCGCGCCCGCACCGAACGGCTTCGGGTAGCCTGCCTTCATCATCGCCGGGATCATGATGCTGCCGATCGCCACCACCGTGGCCGGGCTCGAGCCCGACACCGCGGCGAACAGCGCGCAGGCGAACACCGAGCTGATGCCCAGCCCACCACGCAGGTGCCCGACCATCGCCGTGGCGAAGTCGATCATGCGCCGCGCCACCCCGCCGTGGGTCAGGAAGTTGCCCGCCAGCACGAAGAACGGGATCGCCATGATCTCGAACTTCTCGATGCCGGTGAAGAGTTTCAGCGCCACCGATTCGAGCGGGACGTCGGTGAAGAAGAACAGGAAGGTGAGTACCGTCAGGCCCAGCGAAATGGACACCGGCATGCCGGTGAGCATCAGGACCGTGAGCAGTACGAAGATGATCGCGGCGGTCATGGCTTGCCTCCCTGGCCGCCGTTGCGATGGCTGCCATTGCGCTTGTCGTCGCTGTCGTACGGCGGGTGCTTGTGCTTGAGGTCGTGCGGGTGCAGGTCGTCGTCCATTTCGAAGTAGTTCACATCGACCGGCACGTGCCCTTCCTCGTCGATGCCGTCGACGTGGCCGTGGTCGTGGTGCGGCAGCTCGCCCGTGCGCCAGAAGCTGGCCGTGACCTGCAGGAAGCGGAAGCACATCAGGTAGGAGCCCAGCGGAATCGCCGAATACACGATCCACGTCGGCCATTCCAGGTCCGGCGTGACCGGGCCTTCGAAGAAGTGGCCCGTGTCCGCGCCCAGCGTGCTCAGCACCGCGTAGGCCATGCCGTTCTCCCACACGAAGTGCGCGCCCAGCGTGCCGATGATGCCGGTAAACAGCGCTCCGGCCAGCAGACCGAAGATGATGAACTTCTGGCGCACCGCGTCCGACAGGTGGTTGATCAGCACATCGACGCCGACGTGGATGCCCGTGCGCACGCCGTAGGCCGCGCCGAACTTGGCCATCCACACGAACATGATGATGCACAGCTCCTGCGCCCAGCCCAGGTTGATGTCCAGCAGCATGTCCTGCAGCCCCGGTATCTCGAACCCGGACAGGTAGCGGTGCACCACCGCCACGAAGATGATCACGGTCGCCGCCCCGATGAAGAAGGCGACCAGCACCTCTTCCAGGCGATCGAGTAGTTTCAGTACCATGGTGACTCCCCCATGAGGCCCGCCGCGCCCCGACGGGCGCAGCAGGGCATCAGCCGGCCAGCGATCAGAACTTGTCCGGATCGAAGCCGGTGGCTTCGTAGATCGACTTGATCGTCGCCGCGCCCACGCGCGATTCCATCTTCTTGTGCACCGGCAGCAGCGCCTTGATGAAGGCCGCACGCTCTTCGTCGCTCAGGGCGCGGATCTCGGTCTTGCCCGAGGCGCGCACCGCTTCCAGCGCCTTGTCGTTCTCTTCCATGGCGATCTGGTTGGCGTAGTCGGTCGCCTCGTCCATCGCCTTGTCGAGCTGGCTGCGCACCTCGGCGGGCAGGCCGTCCCAGAAGCGCTTGTTGGTGATCACCGCATAGCCCAGATAGCCATGGTCGGTCAGCGCCAGGTGCTTCTGCACTTCATGCATCTTCTGCGTGTACAGGTTGGAGTGCGGGTTCTCGGTGCCGTCGACCACGCCCGTCTGCAAGGCCTGGTAGGTTTCGGAGAAAGCCATCACCTGCGGCAAGGCCCTGATCTGGCGCATCTGCTCTTCGAGCACCTTGGACGACTGGATGCGCATCTTCTTGCCGCGCAGATCCTCCGGCTTGGTGATCGGGCTGTTGGCCGAGAAGGACTTGAAGCCGTTGTCCCAGTAGGCCAGGCCCTTGATGCCGCGCGGCTCCAGCTTGTCGAGCAGCTGCTGGCCGACCGGACCCTTGGTGACCTTGTGCAGGGCCTCGTAGCTGTCGAAGATGTAGGGCAGGTCGAAGGCCTCGAACTCGCGCACGCCCAGCGGACCGAACTTGGCCAGTGATGGCGCCAGCATCTGCACCGCACCCAGCTGCAGCGCTTCCATCTCTTCCTTGTCCTTGTACAGCGTGCTGTTCGGGTACACCTCGACCTTGACCGCACCGCCGGTGTATTTCTCGGCCAGTTCCTTGAACTTCTCCGCAGCCTTGCCCTTGGGCGTGTCCTGCGCGACGACGTGGCTGAACTTGATGACGATCGGGTCTGCGGCGACAGCGGCAGCCGACAGGCCGACAGCGACCAGACCCACCAGAAGTGCACGGATCTTCATGGATTTCTCTCCTCCGAACGAACAGCGTTCATATTGACGTTTCCATTCCCCCGCCGGACGATGGTGCCCAACGCGGCTGACTGCACCGATAAGTTTTTCTGCACAGCCCCATCAGTATCCTTTGTGCCCGCCAACAGGTTCTATTGTGGAAATCCGCAGTTCCAGCCGGGTTCCATCCATCCACAGACTCCACGCCCCAAGCCTCATGACCCACGCCGACGACACCCTCCCCCAGGCCACGGCCGGACGCGCCCGCTGGGTAGGCCGGGTCTCCTATTTCGCCCTGCCGCTGTTCCTGGCTGCGATCGCCGCACTCGTGTGGCTGACGCGCCAGTACGACGCCGACGAGCAACGATCGACGCTGATCAGCGACGTGCTGTGGATGGAGCAGAACCTCCGCTTCGAACTGGATCGCAACGAAGCGGATCTCCAGCAACTCGGCCCGGATCTGTTCGTTCCCCAGCGGCACCAGCAAACCGAGGCCCGGCTGGCGCATCTGCTGACCCAGGGTCGGGGGCTGGTGCGCATCCTCTGGCGCACACCCGACGGCACCCTGGTCGGCGCCATGCCGCCACTGCCTGCGCCGAATCCGGACGAGGCGACCGAGCCTTCCCTCACCGACACGCCCTTTCAGCTCGCACGCAACATCGGTCGCCCCACTTACGGCCCGCCCTATCCGGGAGGCAACGGCAAGCATCGCTTCGAAGTGCACATCCCGGTCTGGTCCGACAGCGCGCTGAAAGGCCTGGTGACCGGCGTCTACTCGCTGAACGACATCGTCGTCCGCGATCTGCCCTGGTGGTTCTCGGCGCGCTACCGGGTCGCGGTACTCGATGGCGACGGGCGCGAGATCGCCGCCAAATCGAAAGTCGCACCGCTGTCGTCGCAGCTCGACTACCAGATTCCCTTCGAGCCGCCCGGCCACGGCCTGAGCCTGCAGATCACCGCGTACCGGCCCGAGACACGCTGGATCCCCGTGTTGCTGACCGCCTCGATCGTGCTGCTGGGCGGCGTCATCGTCTGGAGCGTGGCCCAGCTCCGGCGCCAGCTCGCCCGCTGCCAGCAGGCCGAGATCGCACTGCGCGCCGAATCGGCTTTCCGCAAGGCGATGGAGGACTCGATGCTGACCGGCATGCGCGCCCGCGACCTCGACGGCCGCCTCACCTACGTGAACTCCGCCTTCTGCCGCATGACCGGCTACAGCGCCGACGAACTGGTCGGCCTCGAGCCCCCGCTGCCCTACTGGCTGCCGAACCACACCGAACAGCGCCAGCAACTGCTCGACCGCCTGGAAGACACCGGCTCGACACCCGAAGGCATCGAACTGCGCTTCCGCCGCAAGAATGGCGAGATGGTCGACGTGCTGCTGTTCGAAGCCCCCCTGATCGATGCCGCCGGCCGCCACACCGGCTGGATGGGATCGGTCCTCGACATCACCGAACAGAAACAGGCCCAGGAACTGGCACGCCAGCAGAACGAGCGGCTGCAGGCCACGTCACGCCTGGTCACCATGGGCGAGATGGCCTCCACCCTCGCGCATGAGCTCAACCAGCCCCTCACCGCCATCGCAAGCTATGCCGACGGTTGCCTGAACCACCTGCAAGCAGCCGACACCAACCGCGACGATCTGCTCGACATCCAGCGCAAGATCGGGCGCCAGGCCCGCCGCGCCGGCGAGATCATCCGCCGGGTGCACGACTTCGTGCGCCGCTCGGAGCCGCGACTCGGTCCGCTCGATCTCAATGCCGTCGTGCGCGACGCCGCTGGCCTGACCGAAGCCGACGTCCGCAAGCGGCGGATGCAACTCGTCCTCGATCTGGCCCCGGACCTTCCCCAGGTCACGGCCGACGCGGTGATGATCGAACAGATCGTCGTCAACCTGGTGCGCAACGGCATGGACGCAATGCGCGACACACCGGCCGCCAAGCGGAAGATCCTCGTCACCACCCGGCTCGAAGGCCGATCGGTCGCGGTCCGCGTCACCGATCACGGCTGCGGCATTCCGGCCGACACCGCCGCCCGCCTGTTCGAACCCTTCTTCACCACCAAGAGCGAAGGCATGGGCATGGGGCTCAACATCTGCCGCTCGATCGCCGAACTTCACCACGGCCGTCTCACTTTCGACACGACGCCCGGCAGCGGTACCATCTTCACCCTGACGCTCCCCGTGGAAAACGCATGAACCCGGCTTTCGCGCACATCATCGACGACGACGACGCCATCCGTGATGCCCTCCAGTGGCTGTTCAAGACCCGCAACGTCGCTTGCCGGGCCTGGGAAGGCGGCGAACAATTCCTCGCCGCCTGGCAGGCAGAATGGCAAGGCTGCATCGTCCTCGACATCCGCATGGCAGGCATGAGCGGGCTCGAATGCTTCGACGCCTTGCTGGCACGCGGCTGTCGCCTGCCGGTGATCTTCATCACCGGCCATGGCGACGTGCCGATGGCGGTGGCCGCGCTGAAGAAAGGCGCGTTCCATTTCATCGAGAAACCCTTCAACGACCACGATCTGGTCGAACTGGTGGAAAAGGCGCTCGCGCTCGATGCCGAACGCCTGCGCGCCGCGGCCGGCCGCGAAGCGATCGAAGCCCGGCTGGCGACGCTGACGCAGCGCGAACGCGAAGTCATGGACCTGATCCTGGCAGGCAAGTACAACAAGGTCATCGCCGACGAGCTCTCGATCTCGATGCGCACGGTCGAAGCGCACCGCTCCCGCATCTTCGACAAGATGGCCGTCCGTTCGGCGGTGGAACTGGTACAGATCCTGACCGACCTGCGCGACTGAAGCTGCTGCGGGCCGGTTGTCACCGGCTTTCTCCCCCCGGCCTCCACTCCGGCACCAGGCCGGCGCCACCGGCCTCGCAGGCGAAGTCCGCGGCGACACCGATGCCGCCGATCCAGGCCGCTTCGCCGCCGATCCACAGCACGGGCAAGCGCTCGCGCATCCAGGCCGGAATCCCCGCTTCCTGGCACAGCTTCCTGAAGCTGCGCCGCGGCCGCCCCATGCCCAGGCGCATGCGCAGGCCGGACCGATACGCATCCAGCACGACCGGCGCCAGGCCATCGACTGCGGCACGGGCGATGCCTGCACCGACCGCGGGACGGAAATCGACGCTGCCCGTCCCCCACGGCAGGCGGGCGCCGCCCTGCCAGAGCTGCGGCTGCGGACGGCCGGCGAAATTCTCCTCCAGCCACAGTTCGCCCCGGTAGATGCAGCAGGCCAGATCGCCCAGTTCGAGGCGCAATGGACGGGAAGCCGGCACCGCACGCAACTGGCGCAGCGCTTCGCCCAGCCGAACCTGACCGGGCGCACGGAAGCCCTGCCGCCGCGCCAGCCAGCGCAGCAGATTGGCGATGCGGGCATCGGGCAGGGCCAGCAGGCGCTCGCGCTTCAGCGCCCGCCCACCGCAGGCGGCATGATCCAGTTCGGCAAGCTGGTCGAGCAGATCGCTCGCCTCGCGGAAATGCCCTGCCGCCCGCGCCAGCGTCGCAGTTGCCGCCGGAAAGCGCTCACCGATCACCGGCAGCACGCGATGGCGCAGATGATTGCGGCGGTAATCCAGCACGGCGTTGCTTTCGTCCTCGACCCAGCTCAGCCCGTGGCTCCGCGCCCAGGCTTCGATCCCGGCACGGCGGCAGTCGAGCAGCGGCCGCAGCCGCCCAGGCCGGCCGGCCTGCGGCGGCTCGCATGCCGCCATCGCCGCCGCACCGCGCACGCCGCTGCCCCGCAACAACCGGAACAGCAAGGTTTCGGCCTGGTCGTCGAGGTGGTGGCCCAGCGCCAGCCAGTCACAATCGACGCCATCGAGCGCCGCATGGCGCTCGCGCCGGGCGGCGGCTTCGAGCCCGGCGGCATCGTCGCGCGGCACGGTCACGCGGAACGAGGAGAAGGGAATCTGCAACTGTGCGCAGAGCCGCCCGCAGGCTTCGGCCCACGCATCCGCGTTCGGGCTGAGGCCATGATGGACGTGGGCGGCCTGAAGGGAAAACCCCAGGCGCGGCGCCAGGACATGCAGGACATGGAGCAGCACGACCGAATCGACGCCGCCCGACAGCGCGCAGCACAGCCGCGCGCCCGGGCCGACTCCCGCTGCCTTCAAGCTGCGGGAAGCGGCCTCCGGCAACATGGCTTCAGGCCGCCTGTTCCTTGAAGCGGCCGTAG
The DNA here is from genome assembly GCF_048398245.1 of Thauera butanivorans. NCBI lineage: Bacteria > Pseudomonadati > Pseudomonadota > Betaproteobacteria > Rhodocyclales > Zoogloeaceae > Thauera > Thauera butanivorans. Next base: position 1,254,106 of record NZ_CP183038.1, on the reverse strand, counting down.
CTCATCAGCTTCTCGTAGCGTTGCGCCACGAGTTCGGAAGGCGACAGATGTTCCAGCTGGCGCAGCGATTCGGCCAACGCCAGTTTCAGCGACGCCGCCATCGCGCGGTGATCGCGATGGGCACCGCCGATCGGTTCACTGACGACCTTGTCGACCAGGCCGAGCGACTTCAGCCGCGCCGCGGTGATGCCCATGGTCTCGGCCGCCTCGGCCGCCTTGTCGGCACTTTTCCACAGGATCGACGCGCAGCCTTCGGGCGAGATCACCGAATAAGTGGAGTATTGCAGCATCAGCACCTGGTCGCCGACCGCGATCGCCAGCGCGCCGCCGGAACCGCCTTCGCCGATGATGGTGGCGATGATGGGCACGCGCAGTTCGGCCATCAGGTAGAGGCTGTGGCCGATGGCCTCGGACTGGCCGCGCTCCTCGGCACCGATGCCAGGATAGGCGCCCGGCGTATCGATGAAGGTGAACACCGGCAGGCCGAACTTCTCGGCCAGCTTCATCAGCCGCATCGCCTTGCGATAGCCCTCGGGCCGCGGCATGCCGAAGTTGCGTGCGATCTTTTCCTTGGTGTCGCGGCCCTTCTGGTGGCCGATGACGACGCAGCTCTCGCCGTTGAAACGCGCCAGGCCGCCGACGATGGCCTTGTCGTCGGCATACGCGCGGTCGCCGTGCAGCTCCTCGAAGTCGGTGAAGATGTGCTGGGCGTAGTCGAGCGTGTAGGGCCGCTGAGGGTGGCGCGCGACCTGCGCGATCTGCCATGGCGTCAGCTTGGCGTAGATATCCTTGGTCAGCGACTGGCTCTTGGCTTCGAGACGGGCGATCTCCTCGGAGATGTCCACGGCGGGGTCGTCCGCCACGAAACGCAACTGGTCGATCTTCGCTTCCAGTTCGGCAACCGCCTGTTCGAAATCCAGAAAAGTGGTCTTCATCCAACCGTTCCCACTGAGAAATGTGCGCCATTGTAGCGCCACACGGCCCGGACCGTGCCCATCACATTCGGACGAACATGTCCGGGGTGCCCGCCTGAACGCCCAAAACAAGCGGGGTGGCCGCCTTCCGGCAACCACCCCGCACACGACTCCGGCAGTGCCGGCGATCAGTCGTTGTTCATGAAGCCCAGCAGGTGCAGCAGGCTGGTGAAGAGATTGAAGATCGACACGAACAGCGTCACCGTCGCCATCACGTAGTTGGTCTCGCCGCCATGGATGATGTTGCTGGTCTCGTACAGGATCAGGCCCGACATCAGCAGCACGAAGGCGGCGGAAACGGTCAGAGACAGCGCCGGGGTCTCGAAGAAGATCGCGCCCAGGCCGGCCAGGAAGGCCACCAGGATGCCGACCATCAGGAAGCCGCCCATGAAGGAGAAGTCCTTCTTCGTCGTCACCGCGTAGGCCGACAGGCCGAGGAAGATCGCTGCGGTACCGGCCATCGCCTGCATCACGATGCTGCTGCCGTTGGGCAGCGACAGGTAGGCCGAGATGATCGGGCCGAGCGTGAAGCCCATGAAGCCCGTCAGCGCGAACACGAACAGGATGCCCAGGCCGCTGTTGCGGAATTTGCTGGTCAGGAACAGCAGTCCGAAATAGCCGACCAGGGTGATGATCAGCCCCGGGTGCGGCAGCCCCATCGCCATCGACAGCCCGGCCGTCAGTGCGGAAAAGGCCAGCGTCAGCGACAGCAGCATGTAGGTGTTGCGAATGACCTTGTTGGTCGACAGCACCGATGCTTCGGAGCGAGTCGTCGTCGAAAGGCGGTTTTCCATGGTCTTGCTTCCTCCGGTCAGGGGGTTTTGTTTTGGGTGTATCGGGATGGCCCGGCCTCAGTACTATGACGTCAGGCCGGCTGTACCTGCATCGACGCGATGCGGGCCCGGTTCGGACGCTGGACACGACGCACGCGCTGGGCAAGCACACGGGCGACACGCTCGGCAGCCTGGTCGATCGCAGCGCGGACGTCGAGCTGCGTGATGGCGAACACCACGTCGGGCAGGTTGCGCAGGCGCAGTTGTACCACGCAACGCTTGTCCTGGCCGCCGCGCGGGCCATTGACGTCGGCCACTTTCACGCGCGCCCACTGGATGTGGTCACGAAAACGTCCGATTGCGAAGCCCATCCGGCGGGTCACGTAATCACGCAGGACGGGCGCGGCTTCGACGCCCTCACAATGCAGATCGATTCGCATCTCGAGTCTCCTTATTGGTAGTTGCGCATCACCGCCAGGCTGGACGCCTGCCGGATACTAAACCTCAGACGCTTCGATAGAATCTCGGTTCAACAGAATATGCATCCGATTTTTTCGAAGTATTCACGACACCCGGGAGCCAGCCATGATCAACTACAAGCAGTTGCATCACTTCTGGACCGTCGCCCGAGCAGGTGGGATCGTGCGCGGCGCAGAACGTTCCGGACTTGCACCACAAACCCTGTCTGGCCAGATCGCCACACTCGAAGCCGAACTCGGCGTCAGCCTGTTCAAGCGCCAGGGGCGCGGGCTGGCGCTGACCGACACCGGGCGCGTCGCCCTCGATTATGCCGAAGAAATTTTCCGTCTTGGCGACGAACTGGAAGAAGCGATCCGCAGCCGCGCCAGCGGACGTGCGGTTCCCTTCCGGGTCGGCGTCGCCGACGTGGTGCCGAAGACGATCGCCTGGCTGCTGCTGGCGCCGTCGATGACGCTGGCCGAGCCGATGCGCATCGTCTGCCGCGAAGGCAAGTTCGACGCCCTGCTCGGGGAACTGGCGATCCACAAGCTCGACGTCGTACTCGCCGACGGCCCGATGCCGTCGAACATGGACGTGCGCGGCTACAGCCACAAGCTGAGCGAATCGACCATCGGCTTCTTCGCCGCGCCCAGCCTGGCCGAGGCCCTGAGCAGCGACTTTCCGCACAGCCTGAACGGCGCGCCGCTGCTGCTGCCGGGCAGCGAAGCCGCGGTACGCGGCCCGCTGCTGCGCTGGCTCGACGCCGCCGGGCTGAAGCCGCACATCGTCGGTGAATTCGACGACAGCGCGCTGATGCGCGCCTTCGCCGAAGCCGGCGCCGGCATCTTCCCCAGCGCCCAGGCGGTCGGCGAGCAGCTCTGCCGCCAGGATGCGATGGTGCATCTGGGCACGGCCGACGGCGTCGTCGAAACCTATTACGCCATCTCGGTGGAGCGCCGGCTGACCCACCCTGCGGTACGCGCGATCAGCGCCGCGGCGAACGAAGGCCAGCAGTCGGCGTAAGCCGCGCGGACAGAAGCCCTCACCCATCCGCCGGCTCAATGCCGCCCCATGTCGATGTAGAACACGAGCGCCACGACGAGCAGCGCCAGCACGATCGAAAGGCACTTCCAGAACAGCACCGGATCGCGCTCCGCCAACGGCGTTCGCCGTGATCGCAGGAAACTCGCATCCGGCGCGCTCAGGTCGTGCACGAACTCCGAAATCACTTGCTGCCGCTTCGCCGGCACCGGATGCAGCGCCTTGCCGAGCACCGCATCCAGCCACGGCGGCAATTCGGGCCGGAAGTGGCGCAGCGGCACGTAGCGCAGCTTGCGCAGATCATGCAGCGTCCTTACGCGCGCTGCGCTCAGGCCGTAAGGTAGCTGGCCGCAGAGCATCTGGTAGGAGATGGCGGCCAGCGAGAACAGATCCGCCTCCACGCCGGCCGCCTGGCCGAGCAGGCATTCCGGTGCCATGTACTGCAGGGTGCCGGGCGGGATGGTATGCGCCGGCTCGCGCCACCCCTCGGCCAGTCCGGCGACATGCACGTTCGCCAGGTCAATCAGCTTGACCGTGCCGTCGCGATCGATCATCACGTTCTCGGGGCGCAGATCGCGATGCAGCATGTCGCGGCCGTGCAATGCCTGCAGGCCCTGCGCCAGTTGGCCGACGATTCCGCGCACGACGTCGAGCGGCGGCTTCGGATGGTCGATCATCCATTGCGCCAGCGTCTGCCCCTCGATGTACTCCATCGCCACGTAGAGATGAGCACGCCGGCGCTCGCCCGGCCAGGCCTTGATGACGTGCGGACTATCGACGCGACGCGCCACCCACTCCTCCAGCACGAAACTGTCGAGATAGTCCGCATCCCCGCGCAGATCAATCGACGGCGTCTTCAGCACCAGTTGCCGGCCGCTGTCCTCATCCACCGCGAGGAAGACGTGGCTGCGCGCGCTCACCTGCAGCTCGCGCACGATGGTGAAACCTTCGAACACCGCGCGCGGCGTCAGCACCGACGGCAGGGCCAGCCCTTCCCGCCGCAGTTGCGCCTTTGGCGCTTCGTCCTGCGGCAGTTCGTCGATCCGCAGCAATTGCAGTGTGGCGTCGTCCTCGCTGCCGGCCGCGCGCGCCTGCGCCACCAGCCACGCGGCCGCTGCATCGAGATCGTCGGGATGGCGGGCGATACCGCGATGGACGAGTGTGGCGTCGAGATATTCATAGGCCCCGTCCGTCGCCAGCACATAGATTTCTCCACGCTCGGCCTCCCAGCAAGCGTAGTCGATCTCGACGTGCGGGCTGGTGCCGAGCGCGCGGGCGAGATAGCTCTCGACCGACGAATGGCGGATCCGGTGGTCCTCCGTCAATTGCTCCAGCGACTGCGGATGCAGCCGATAGATGCGCGAATCGCCGACGTGCAGCAGGTGCAGATCACGCCCTTTCAGCACCAGCGCGCTGAAGGTGCAGACATGGCCGCGATCCTTGTCGAAGCAGCCCTCGCCGCGCTGCGTCTGGCCATGCAGCCAGGCGTTGGTCGCGCCCAGCACACACTGCGCCGCGCGGCGCACCGTCCAGGCTTCGGAAGTGGCGTAGTAGTCCTCCAGGAAGGAGTGGACTGCGGTCTGGCTGGCCAGATGGCTGACGCGGCTCGAGCTGATGCCGTCGGCCAGCGCCAGCACGATGCCCTTGGTGGCCAGCAGGTTTCCGCCCGGCAGCATGGCGCCGTGGAAATCCTGGTTGACGGGATGGGCGCCGACCAGCGAATGCTGGCCGACGGATACGCGTGGCGGCTTGCGCATCGGCAGCCGGCGGCGCTCAGGCGACCTTGCGCTTGGGCGCGGTCTTGTAGTGTGTGGAGTACAGCGTGGCGCCGACGAAGGTGAGGCCGCCAACCAGATTGCCCAGCACCGTCGGGATCTCGTTCCACAACATGTAATCCATGAAGGTGAACTGGCCGCCGAGCATCAGGCCGGAGGGGAACAGGTACATGTTCACGATGCTGTGCTCGAAACCCATGTAGAAGAACACCAGGATCGGCATCCACATCGCAATCACCTTGCCCGACACGCTGGTGGACATCATCGCCGCGACCACACCGGTCGACACCATCCAGTTGCACATCACCGCCCGCACGAACAGGGTCAGCATGCCGGCCGCGCCGTGCTCGGCGTAGCCGACGGTGCGGCCTTCGCCGATGTGGCCGATCTTCTGGCCGATGGCGTTGGGCGCCTCGGTGAAGCCGTTGGTGAAGATGATGGCCATGAACACCGCCACCGTGATCGCACCGCCGAAGTTGCCGATGAACACCAGCGACCAGTTGCGCATCACCCCGCCCCAGGTGGCGCCGGGCCGGCGGTCGAAGACCGCCAGCGGTGCCAGCGTGAACACGCCGGTGAGCAGGTCGAAGCCGAGCAGGTAGAGCATGCAGAAGCCGACCGGGAAGAGCAGCGCGCCGAGCAGCGGATTGCCGGTGTTGACCGTCACCGACACGGCGAAGGCCGCAGCCAATGCCAGGATGGCGCCGGCCATGTAGGCACGGATCAGGGTGTCGCGGGTGGACATCAGGAGTTTGGATTCGCCGGCGTCGATCATCTTGGTGACGAATTCGGCAGGAGCCAGGTATGCCATGAAGGACCTCTCGGAAAATGGTCTTGGATCAGGAAAGGGTGGAAAGGGAAACGAAGACCGCTTCACCGCGCACCTGCACCCGGTGCGCACGCACCGAATGCTCGGGCGCCTCCAGGCAGGCGCCGGTGCGCAGGTCGAAGTGGTTCTTGTACAGCGGCGAGGCGACGACGAGATGCTCGCCGAGATTCCCGATCAGCCCGCGCGACAGCACGCTGGCGCCGGAGCGGGGGTCGATGTTGTCGATGGCGTAGAAGCCGTCCTCGCCCAGGCGGAAGACAGCAACGTGGTGGTCCTCCACCAGCGCACAGACGCCGGTGCCGGGCAAGATGTCGCCGATTTTGCAGACGGCGGTCCAGCGCGGTTTCTTGGTACTCATGGGGTGTTCCTCGGTGGATTCAGGTGCTCAGTTCGGCAGTTGCCGCCAACGCCGGGACGCGCTCGTCGGCGCGGGCGGGCCGGATCTGGCCGCGCTCCTCGACGAAGACGATGCGCGCGTCGGGCTGCGGGTCGTTCACGAAACTGCGGAAGCGCCTGCGCACGCCGGGGTCGGTGACCGCGGTCTTCCACTCGCACTGGTAGGTATCGACCACGTGCTGCATCTGGCGCTCGAGTTCGTCGCCGATGCCCAGCGAATCGTCGATCAGCACCGCCTTCAGGTAATCCAGCCCGCCTTCGAGGTTGTCGCGCCAGGTGCTGGTGCGCTGCAGGCGGTCGGCAGTGCGCACGTAGAACATCAGGAAGCGATCGATCAGACGCACCAGGGCGGTCTTGTCGAGATCGCTGGCGATCAGCTCGGCGTGGCGCGGCTTCATGCCGCCGTTGCCGCAGACGTAGAGGTTCCAGCCGCGCTCGGTGGCAATGATGCCGACGTCCTTGCCCTGCGCCTCTGCGCATTCGCGGGTGCAGCCGGAGACGCCGAACTTGATCTTGTGCGGTGCGCGCAGGCCCTTGTAGCGGTTCTCCAGTTCGACCGCCAAGCCCACCGAGTCCTGCACGCCGTAGCGGCACCAGGTCGAGCCGACACAGCTCTTCACCGTGCGCAGCGACTTGCCGTAGGCATGGCCGGATTCGAAGCCGGCGGCGATCAGCTCTTCCCAGATCAACGGCAACTGCTCGACACGGGCGCCGAACAGGTCCACCCGCTGGCCACCGGTGATCTTGGTGTAGAGGCCGTACTTCTTCGCCACCTGGGCGACTGCGATCAAGCCGTCGGGCGTCACCTCGCCACCGGGCATGCGCGGCACCACCGAGTAGCTGCCGTCCTTCTGGATGTTGCCGAGGAAGTAGTCGTTGCTGTCCTGCAGGCTGGCAAGCTCGCCCTTGAGCACGAAGTCGTTCCAGCACGAGGCGAAGATCGAGGCCGCGGTCGGCTTGCAGATGTCGCAGCCCAGACCGCGGCCGTGGCGGGCGAGCAGTTCATCGAAGCTGCGGATCCCGCCGACGCGCACCAGGTGATACAGTTCCTGGCGCGAATGGGGGAAATGCTCGCACAGGTGGTCGGTTACCGCCATGCCGAGCTTGGCCATTTCGGCCTTCATGATCTGCGTCACCAGCGGCACGCAGCCGCCGCAGGTGGCGCCGGCCTGGGTGCAGGCCTTGATCTCGCCGATGCTGGTTGCGCCCTCGGCCACCGCAGTGCAGATCTGCTCCTTGCTGACGTTGTTGCACGAGCAGATCTGCGCACTGTCGGGCAGCTCATGCGCACCGAGGCCGGGCCGGGCCTTGCCGTCCCCTGCCGGCAGGATCAGGAACTCCGGAGCCTCCGGCAGCGCGATGCCGTTCAGGGCCATCTGCAGCAGGGTGCCATATTCGTCGGCATTGCCCACCAGCACTGCGCCGAGCAGGTGCTTGCCGTCGGCGCTGACGACGATCTTCTTGTAGATCTGCTTGCATTCGTCGGTATAACGGAAGCTGCGACAGCCCGGCGTCCGACCGTGGGCGTCGCCGATGCTGGCCACATCGACCCCCATCAGCTTGAGCTTGGTGCTCATGTCGGCGCCGGCGAAAACCGCCCCGGCCTCACCCGCAAGCTGGCGCGCGGCAATACGCGCCATCTCGTAGCCTGGCGCGACCAGACCGAAAGTCTGGTCGCGCCAGGCCGCGCATTCGCCGATGGCGTAGATGTCCGGGTCGCTGGTGCGACACTGGTCGTCGATCGCGATACCGCCGCGGGCGCCGACCGCGAGCGCATTCTGGCGCGCCAGTTCGTCGCGCGGGCGGATGCCGGCGGAGAACACGATCATGTCGGTTTCCAGATGGCTGCCATCAGCGAACACCATCCGGTGGCGGGCCTGGCGGCCGTCGGTGATCTCCAGGGTGTTGCGCTCGGTATGCACCTGCACGCCCAGCGCCTCGATCTTGCTGCGCAGGATGCGCCCGCCATCGTCGTCGACCTGCACCGCCATCAGCCGCGGCGCAAACTCGACCACATGGGTCTCCAGGCCAAGGTCGCGCAAGGCCTTGGCACACTCCAGGCCAAGCAGCCCACCGCCCACCACGACGCCCTTGCGCGAGATCGCGCTGGCCTCCTTCATCGCCTCGAGGTCCTCGATCGTGCGATAGACGAAACATTGCCCACGGTCGCTACCCTTGACCGGCGGCACGAAAGGATAGGACCCGGTGGCCAGCACCAGCTTGTCGTAGGAGAGGGTGACACCGTCCTGCGTCGTCACCGTTTTCGCGCGGCGATCGATGGCCGCCGCACGGCTGTTCAGACGCAGATCGAAGCCGGTGTCGGCGAAAAAACCGGGCTCGACCAGCGACAGGTCTTCCGCCGTCTTGCCGGCAAAGAAATCCGACAGATGTACGCGGTCGTAAGCCGTACGCGGCTCCTCGCCCAACACGGTGACGTCGGCTGCCGGAAACTGCAACTGCCGGAGCGCTTCGAGGAACTTGTGGCCGACCATACCGTGGCCAACGAGAACGATCTTCATGCGGGTATCACTCATTCGGGCCCCGGGAGGCTGGCGATACCGGCGCAGCGGATTCGACCCGGCGCAAGCATGAAGACCTCCGCGGAACGCGGTTCGAAATCAGATGGATTCCGTGGCCGACACGGACCGAAGCAGGGCCATGTCCACCAGCATCCACCGTCATTGGCGGAGGTTCTCGCTCGCAGCGCCGTTGCTGGCGAGCAATGGCTATAAAGCAGGTCTCGTGCCAGTAATGAAATCAGGGAGAAATGAGCGTGTTTCCGGGGAGCAAGGGCTCAGGCCGCCCACGACCGACGCACTACAACGGTGCCCGGATCACCAGAATGGTGCCTGGGGTCGCTCGATGGCAGGTGCATGCCGCTCGAGATTGAGCGCCATGACATCCTCGCGCCTGCAGCGAATGCCGCCGAAGCGCTGTGGTACCAGATATGGGCCAGAGGAGGAGGAAACCGGGCTTGGTGCTGCAAACTTGCAGCAAAAACTCTAGAATGGCCGGCTTTCGCCGTGCCGGAGTCAGGCAGCCCTTTGATTTCATTCATGGTGCCGGGAGTGGGACTCGAACCCACACACCTTGCGGCGGCGGATTTTGAATCCGCTGCGTCTACCGATTCCGCCATCCCGGCAAGGAAGGCGCGCATTATCCACGAATACTGCTCGCCGCGGCAAGCAGGACGCCGAGGGCCGAGCGCAGGCTGCGCCTGCAGCCTTCCATTCAACATCATCCCCTGATCACATGCAGCTCACGCTGAACGATTTCGACTATCCCCTGCCGCCGGAACTGATCGCCCAGGCGCCGCTCGCCGAGCGCAGCGCAAGCCGCCTGCTGGTCGTGCCCGCGGACAAGGACGTGCCCCTTCTCGATCGCCACTTTGCCGATCTGCCCGAGCTGATCGGCCCGAACGACCTGCTGGTGTTCAACGACACCCGCGTGATCCATGCCCGCCTGCACGGCGTCAAGGCCAGCGGCGGCCAGGTCGAAGTGCTGATCGAGCGCGCCGTCGGCCCGCACGAAGCGCTCGCCCAGGTACGCGCGAGCAAGTCGCCCAGAACCGGCAGCACGCTGCGCCTGGCCGATGCCTTCGAGGTCGAGGTGCTCGGCCGCGCCGGCGAGTTCTACCACCTGCGCTTTCCCGCCGGCGAAGGCCTGTTCGAATTGCTGGAACGCCACGGCAAGCTGCCGCTGCCGCCCTACATCCAGCGCGCCGCCGGTGACGACGACGAAAGCCGCTACCAGACCGTGTTCGCGCGCGAGCCCGGCTCGGTCGCCGCACCGACTGCCGGCCTGCATTTCGACGAAGCCACCCTCGCCCGCCTCGCGGCAAAGGGCGCGCGCTGCGCCTGGCTGACGCTGCACGTCGGCGCCGGCACCTTCCAGCCGGTGCGCGTCGACGACCTCGGTCAACACCGCATGCACCGCGAGCGCTACGTGATCCCGCAGCAGACGGTCGATGCCATCGCGGCCGCCCGCACCGCCGGCGGCCGCGTCATCGCCGTCGGCACCACCAGCATGCGGGCGCTGGAGGCCGCTGCGCAGGACGGCCCGCTCACCGCCGGCAGCGGCGAGACCGAGATATTCATCCTGCCCGGCTTCCACTTCCAGGTCGTCGATGCGCTCATCACCAATTTCCACCTGCCCAAGTCCACGCTGTTGATGCTCGTCTCCGCCTTCGCCGGCATGGACGAGATCCGCCGTGCCTACGCCCACGCCATCGCCCGGCGCTACCGCTTCTTTAGCTACGGCGACGCGATGTTCCTCACCCGCAACGAAAACGCCGAACACGATGCAGTTTGAACTCCTCACCACCGACGGCGGCGCCCGCCGCGGCCGCCTGACGCTGAACCACGGCACGGTCGAAACACCGGTCTTCATGCCGGTGGGCACCTACGGCACGGTCAAGGCGATGACGCCGTCCATGCTCGCCGACATCGGCGCGCAGATCTGCCTCGGCAACACCTTCCACCTGTGGCTGCGCCCGGGGCTGGACATCATCCGCGCGCACGAGGGCCTGCACCGCTTCATGGCCTGGGACAAGCCCATCCTCACCGACTCGGGCGGCTTCCAGGTCTTCAGCCTGGGCGCGCTGCGCAAGATCAGCGAGGAAGGAGTGAAGTTCGCCAGCCCGATCGACGGCGCAAAGCTGTTCCTGACGCCGGAAATCTCGATGCAGATCCAGGCCGTGCTGAACTCGGACATCGTCATGATCTTCGACGAATGCACGCCCTACCCCGCCAGCCGCGACGAGGCGGCGAAGTCGATGCGGCTGTCGCAGCGCTGGGCGCGCCGCTCGCGCGACGAGTTCGACCGCCTCGAGAACCCCAACGCCCTGTTCGGCATCGTCCAGGGCGGCATGTACGAGGACCTGCGCGACGAATCGCTCGGCGCGCTGGAAGACATCGGCTTCCACGGCTTCGCCATCGGCGGGCTGTCGGTTGGCGAGCCGAAGGAAGACATGGCGCGCATCCTCGCCCACACCGCGCCGCGCCTGCCGAAGCACAAGCCGCGCTACCTGATGGGCGTGGGCACGCCCGAGGACATCGTCGAAGGCGTGGCCGCCGGCATCGACATGTTCGACTGCGTGATGCCGACCCGAAACGCACGCAACGGCTGGCTGTTCACCCGCTACGGCGACGTCAAGATCAAGAATGCGGTGCACAAGGCCGACCCCCGCCCGCTCGATCCATCCTGCGACTGCTATACCTGCCGCAACTTCAGCCGCGCCTACCTGCACCACCTGCACCGTACCGGCGAGATTCTCGGCAGCATGCTCAACACGGTGCACAACCTGCGCTACTACCAGACCTTGACGGCCGAACTGCGCGAAGCCATCGCCGGCCAGGCTTTCGAGGCCCATGTGCGCCGCTTCCGCGAGGAACGCGCACGAGGCGCGCATTGAACCCCGCGCGCCCGGCAACGTCTCACCCGGCCGGAGCACTCGCCGGCAACTGCTATAATCGAGCGCTTTTTCGCTAACCCGGAGTAACCAACGTGCTGATTTCCAATGCCTATGCCCAAGCTGCGGGCAGCGACCCGACCGGCGGCCTGATGGGCCTGCTGCCCCTGATCCTGATGTTCGTGGTGCTGTGGTTCCTGATGATCCGCCCGCAGATGAAGCGCGCCAAGGAACACAAGGCCATGGTCGAAGCCCTGGCCAAGGGTGACGAAGTCATCACCGGTGGCGGCATCGCCGGCCGCGTGACCGAAGTCGGTGACAGCTTCGTGCAGGTCGAAGTGGCTGCCAACACCGTGATCGCGGTGCAGAAGCAGGCCGTCGCCTCCGTGCTGCCCAAGGGCACCCTGAAGTCCCTTTGATCCCATTTGCCGTGGAGCCGGGTGTCCTCCCCAGAGGCTTGCCCGGTTTTGCGCAATCCCGGCTGCCCCGCCCGCCACCGCCCCAGGCGATGGTCGCGGCCCGGCACCATACTGTCTGCCGCCGACGATGAATCGCTATCCCCTCTGGAAGAACCTCATGATCGGCCTCGTGCTGTTGTGGGGTCTGATCTACACCTTGCCCAACTTCTACGGCGAGGTTCCCGCAGTCCAGGTGTCCAGCGCCAAGGCCACGCTGAGGCTCGACCCCGCTGCCGCCTCCGATCGCGTCGCCAATGCGCTGAAGGACGCCGGCATCGAACACGACGGCATCTTCTCCGACGCCGGCAGCGTGCGTGCCCGCTTCGCCAGCACCGACATCCAGCTGCGCGCCAAGGACGTCATCGAGCGCGCCTTCAACCCGGACGCCGAAGACCCGTCCTACGTCGTCGCGCTGAACCTGCTGCCGGCCTCGCCCGCCTGGTTGACCGCGATCCACGCGCTGCCGATGTACCTCGGCCTCGACCTGCGCGGCGGCGTGCATTTCCTGCTCGAAGTGGACATGCCGGGCGCGCTGACCAAGCGCCTCGACTCCACCACCGGCGACCTGCGCACGCTGATGCGCGACAAGAACGTCCGTCACGCCGGCATCAGCCGCGAAGGCAACACCGTCGTCATCCGCTTCCGCGAGGCCGCCCAGCGCGAGGCCGGCCGCCGAGCCATCCAGGACAACACCGCCGATCTGCAACTGAGCGACCGCGACGCCGGCGCCGACGACCTGCGCCTGGTCGCCACGCTGACGCCGCAGGCGCAGCAGACGATGCGCGATTTCGCCATCAAGCAGAACATCACCACGCTGCACAACCGCATCAACGAACTCGGCGTCGCCGAGCCGGTGATCCAGCAGCAGGGCGCGGATCGCATCGTCGTCCAGCTGCCGGGCGTGCAGGACGTGGCCAAGGCCAAGGACATCCTCGGCCGCACCGCGACGCTGGAAGTGCGCATGGTGGACGACACCCCCGGCGCGCTCGAATCGGCACTGGCGGGCAACATCCCCTTCGGCACCGAACTGTATTCGGAACGTGGCGGCGGCCCGCTGCTGGTCAGGAAGCAGGTCGTGCTGACCGGCGACCGCCTCACCGACGCCCAGCCCGGCTTCGACGGCCAGACCAACGAACCCGCGGTGCATCTGACGCTGGACGCCGCCGGCGCCCGCATCTTCCGCGACGTCACGCGCGAGAGCGTCGGCAAGCGCATGGCGATCCTGCTGATCGAGAAGGGCAAGGGCGAAGTCGTCACCGCGCCGGTGATCCGCACCGAGATCGGCGGCGGCCGCGTGCAGATCTCCGGCCGCATGACCACCACCGAAGCGAACGACGTCGCCCTGCTGCTGCGCGCCGGCTCGCTCGCCGCACCAATGGAAATCATCGAGGAGCGCACCGTCGGCCCCAGCCTCGGCGCCGACAACATCACCAAGGGCTTCAACTCGACGCTGTGGGGCTTCGTCGCCATCGCCGTGTTCATGTGCCTGTATTACGCGCTGTTCGGCGTCGTGTCGTCGATTGCGCTGGCCGCCAACCTGCTGCTGCTGGTGGCGCTGCTGTCGCTGCTGCAGGCCACGCTGACGCTGCCCGGCATCGCCGCGATGGCGCTCACGCTGGGCATGGCGATCGACGCCAACGTGCTGATCAACGAGCGCATCCGCGAGGAACTGCGCAACGGCTCCAGCCCGCAGGCCGCAATCGCCGCCGGCTACGACCGCGCCTGGAACACCATCCTCGACTCCAACGTCACCAGCCTGATCGCCGGCATCGCGCTGCTGGTGTTCGGTTCGGGGCCAGTGCGCGGCTTCGCCGTGGTGCACTGCCTCGGCATCCTGACCTCGATGTTCAGCGCCATCCTGGTGTCGCGGATGCTGATCAACTTCATCTACGGCCGCCGCCGCAAGATCGACAGCCTGTCCATCGGCCAGGTCTGGAAACCGGACAGCAACTGAGCGCGGGACAAGGGAACGCACAATCATGGAATTCTTCCGCATCAAGAAAGACATCCCGTTCATGCGCCACTCGCTGGTGTTCAACGCGATCTCTTTCGCCACCTTCCTGCTCGCGGTGTTCTTCATCGCCACCCGCGGCCTGCACCTGTCGGTGGAGTTCACCGGCGGCACGCTGGTCGAAGTCACCTACGCCGAAGCCCAGCAACTGGAGCCGATCCGCAGCGCACTCGCGGCCGACGGCAACACCGACATCCTGGTGCAGCACTTCGGCAGCGCGCGCGACGTGCTGATCCGCCTGCCCAACCGCGACGACGTCGACAGCAACGGCATCGCCGACCGCGTGATGGCCACGCTGCACAAGATGGACACGCCGGCGCCGGAACTGCGCCGCGTCGAGTTCGTCGGTCCGCAGGTCGGCAAGGAGCTCGCCAGCGACGGCGCGATGGCGCTGCTGCTGGTGATCATCGGCATCATCGTCTATCTGGCGCTGCGCTTCGAATGGCGCCTGGGCGTCGCCACCATCGTCGCCAACCTCCACGACGTCATCATCATCCTGGGCTTCTTCGCCTTCTTCCAGTGGGAATTCTCGCTGGCGGTACTGGCGGCGACGCTGGCGGTGCTGGGCTACTCGGTGAACGAATCGGTGGTCATCTTCGACCGCGTGCGCGAAACCTTCCGCAAGAAGCGCGGCTACACCACCGAGCAGGTGGTCGACCATGCCATCACCAGCACCATCTCGCGTACCGTCATCACTCACGGCAGCACGCAGATGATGGTGCTGTCGATGCTGATCTTCGGCGGCGAGACGCTGTTCTACTTCGCCCTGGCGCTGACCATCGGCATCTGCTTCGGCATCTACTCCTCGGTGCTGGTCGCCAGCCCGCTGGCGATCTGGCTCGGCATGAAGCGCGAGCAGTTCGTGAAGGTGAAGAAGGAGAAAGAAGAAGCGGTGGTCTGATACGGCCCGACACGCTGAGGAAAAGGCGCCCCACCCGGGCGCCTTTTTCATTTCGGCACCGGGTTCCGCTGGACTGCGCCGAATCCCGGCATGGCAGGTCCGTCACCGCGGCGAAACGCCCGGACAGGGCACAGTCCTCCGATCAGGCGTTGTGCGAAGCAGCAGGGCCGGCAGGCAGACGGAAAGACGCCGGCTCCTGCTCATCGAGCTGGCCGACCAAGTCCGTCTCCCAGGCCAGATAGCGCCGCGCGTTTTCCTTGTTGCCGTCGTGCCAATCCGCCCGGCCCGCCACTCAAGCCCGGTCGCCGCGCAGAGCTGCCACCCGCTGATACAAGGCTTCGGGCGAAACCTCGGCGGCTTCGATCGGCGCATCCGCCACCAGCTCGATGCGGCTGAAGGCACCGCGGCGAAAAGGCCGCGTCATCGCCGCGCCGCCCTTGCGGCTGAAGAAGCTGCCCCACAGCCCGCGCAAGGCCATCGGCACCACCGGCACCGGCGTGCGGGCGACGATGCGTGCGATGCCGGGGCGGAAAGGCGACATCCCGCCGTCGCCGGAGATCTTCCCTTCCGGAAACAGGCCCACCAGTTCGCCGGCTTCCAGCGCCCGCGCCACTTCGTCGAAGGCGCGCTCCATCATTGCCCGGTCTTCACTGGCCGGCGCGATCGGAATCGCGCGGCTGGTGCGGAAAATGAAGGACAGGATCGGCCAGCGGAAGATGCGGTGATCCATGACGAAGCGGATCGGCCGCCGGCAGGCCGCCATGATGATCAGCGCATCGACGAAGCTCACGTGGTTGGCGACGATGACCGCGCCGCCCTTCTCCGGCACCTGCTCGATGCCCTCGACGCGCAGCCGGTACACCGTATGCACCAGCAGCCAGACGATGAAGCGCAGCAGGAACTCCGGCACCAGGGTGTAGATGTAGATTGCCACCGCGGCATTGAGCAGCGCCGTCACCAGGAACAGTTGCGGCACGCTGGCGCCGGCCGCCAGCAGCCCTGCCCCCAGACCGGCCGCCGCGACCATGAACAGCGCATTGAGAATGTTGTTGGCAGCGATGATGCGCGAACGGTGCGAAGGCGCGGAGCGGCCCTGCACCAGCGCGTACAGCGGCACGATGTAGAAGCCGCCGCATAGCGACAGCATCACCAGATCGAACAGGATGCGCCACACCGCCGGCTCGGCCAGCAGTTCGGCGAGCGGACGCATCGCCGCGCCGGCTTCCAGCCCCGCGCTCGCCCACCACAGGTCCAGGCCGAACAGGGTCAGGCCGATCGAACCGAAAGGCACCAGGCCGATCTCGACCTGCTTGCCCGACAGCCGCTCGCACAGCAGCGAACCGAGCGCGATGCCGAGCGAGAACACTGCCAGCAACAGGGTGACCGCTTTCTCGTCGCCGCCCAGCACGGTGGCGGCGAAACCGGGAAACTGCGACAGGAACATCGCGCCGTAGAACCAGAACCACGAGATGCCGAGGATGGACAGGAACACCGTGCGCTCGTCGGCGGCGAAGCGGATCATCTGCCAGGTCTGGCGGACCGGGCTCCAGGCTATCTTCATCTGCGGATCGACCGCGGCCGCCGGCGGAATCGCGCGGCTGCTCAGATAGCCCAGCACCGCCACCGCCAGCGTGCCGGCCGACACCCAGGCCACGCCGTTCGGCGCCTCGATCAGCAGGCCGCCGACGATGGTGCCGAGCAGGATCGCCAGGAAAGTGCCCGATTCCACCAGCGCATTGCCGCCGACCAGTTCGGTTTCGTCCAGCATCTGCGGCAGGATGGCGTATTTCACCGGGCCGAAGATCGCCGACTGCGTGCCCATCAGGAACAGCGTCGCCAGCAGCAGCGGCAGCGACATCAGCGCGAAGCCGAGCGCGGCGAGCAGCATCAGGCCGATTTCCAGCAGCTTGGTCCAGCGGATCAGCCGGCTCTTCTCGAACTTGTCGGCGAACTGCCCGGCAATCGCGGAAAACAGCAGGAAAGGCAGAATAAACAGCCCCGCCGCCAGATTCACCAGCACGCCGGGCGACAGCTCGGTAAGCCGGGCGGCCTGGAAAGTGATCAGCACCACCAGCGCATTCTTGTAGAAATTGTCGTTGAAGGCGCCGAGGAACTGGGTCAGGAAGAAAGGCAGGAAGCGGCGCTGCTCCATCAGCTTGAACTGGCTGCTCATACAGGATTCCGGTCGAAGAAACGGCGGGTTTCGAACACTGCTGCCGAAAAGCGGCTACCCTTGCTGTGCAGCAGGCGCTTCAGCACGAAACTGAACAGCAGCGGATTGTGCTCGCGAATCGTTTCGAGCAAGGGTACGGCCTTCTCGTCCAGCATGTCCTCGCGCGCCAGCGCGGCAGGCGAGATCAGCGGCAGGATGCCGGGCAGCGGGTAGTCGGTACCATACAGCAGGCGCGGATGCCAGTCCTCGCGCTCGATCAGCACGCGCAGGCGTTCAGGCTCACGATTGCGCAGCACGACGGCCGAGATGTCGCCGAACAGCAAGCTCCGCCAGGCCGGCTCCACCATCATGCGCTCGAACAATGCAAAGCTCGGCACACGCGGGCCGGCCTCGCCCCGGTCCAGATCGACATCCTCGCCCACCGTCGCGCAATGCGCCATCACCACCCGCACCCCCAGGTCCAGCGCGCGGCGCAGGCGCAGCGGATTGCCCCATTCCGGCCGGCCGACGCCGTGTACCGCCTTTTCCTCGCCCACATGGGTGATCAGCGGCAGCCCCAGCCGTGCCAGCATCCGGTAGACGCGATCGCAGGCCGGATCGGCGGGGTCGATGCCCATCGCCGGCGGCAGCCACTTCACTGCACGGGCGCCCTGCTCCGCCGCCTGCTGCAAGGCGTCCTCGGCATCGGTGCGGTAGGGATGCACCGAGCACACCCATTCGAAACGCTCCGGCATCGCCTGCGCCAGCTTGCGGGCATAGGCGTCCGGCACGTACAGCGCGCTGTGCTCGGGCATCGGCGTACCGTCCGCCGCATGGGCGCGGTCGAAGGCGAACAGCATGCTCTTGTAACCGGGCGCCATGCCGTCGCTCAGGTTCAGCAGGCGCTCGACGTAGCTGTCGTCCACCCGGCCCGGCGCCTGATGCACGCAGCCGGCATTGAGGTAGAACAGACGCTGCAGGTATTGCAGCGGATTCAAGGGGCTCAGCATGTCCGGCGACATCTCGATGCCATGGCCGCCATCGCCGGTGCCGGCCAGGTGCACATGGCAGTCCCACACCTGTGCCGGGTCCAGCCCTTGCCACGCAGCCGCCACCAGCGGATGCTCGGCCCATTCCGGCGGCAATGCCGCAAGGCAGGGATTCAGCAGCCGGGACTGGGCCATCCTGGCAGCCACGCCGCCACCCGCTGCCAGCACGCCGGCAGCAAGCCCTGCGCGCAGCCAGCGTCGGCGCGCGGGCGAAGCGATCTTCGGGACGGGTTTCATCATGCGGCCTCCGCCCATTGCTTGAGGGTGACGTAGTCGGTCTTGCCGGTGCCCAGCAGCGGCAGTGCCGCCACCGGTACGATCAGGCGCGGCACCGCCAGTTCGGCCATGCCGGCCTTCTGCGCCGCGGCGGTGAGCGCCTCGCGGCCCAGCGCCGGGTCGGTGCTGAACAGCACCAGCGCCTCGCCGCGCGCCGTATCGGCACGGCTGCTGGCAGCATGCTGGGCAGCGGGCGAAGCCAGTGCGGCGATCTTCTCCACCACCTCCAGGCTGACCATTTCGCCGGCAAGCTTGGCGAAGCGCTTGACGCGGCCGACGATGCGCACGAAGCCGTCGTCGTCGATCTCCACCACGTCGCCGGTTTCGTACCAGCCTTCGCCCAGCTCCGACACCGGCGGCTGCAGCAGACCCGGCGCTTCGGCGCGCAGGTAGCCGCTCATCAGGTTCGGCCCCTGCACGTGCAGCATGCCGCGCCGGCCATCGAAATCGTCGATGCCCGCCACCGGCACCAGCTTCGCATGCAGGCCGGGCAGGATCTGGCCGACGGTGCCGCGGCGGAAGGCCATCGGCGTGTTCACCGCAATCACTGGGGCGGTTTCGGTGGCGCCATAGCCTTCGAGGATACGGATGCCGAACTTGTCGAACCAGGCCTCCCTCACCGGCTCGGCCAGCTTCTCGGCGCCGGCGATGACGTAGCGCAGGCGATGGAAATCGTAAGGGTGGGCGTGCTTGGCGTAATTGCCGAGAAAGGTCGAGGTACCCAGCAGCGCAGTGCAGCCTCGATCGTAGGCCAGTTCCGGAATCACCCGGTAGTGCAGCGGGCTGGGATACAGGAACACCCGCGCGCCGCACAGCACCGGCAGCAGGCCGCCGGCCGTCAGGCCGAAAGAATGGAACAGCGGCAGCGCATCCAGCACCTTGTCATCCACCGAGAAATCCACCACCGCACGAATCTGGGCGATGTTGGCGAGCAGCGCACGGTGCGACAGCACCACGCCCTTGGGCTTGCCTTCGGAACCCGAAGTGAACAGGATCACCGCCGGATCCTCTGCATCGCCGATGTGACTGGCCAGGCGCGGGAAGCGTACCGCCCACAGCACCAGCCACAGCCTGTCGGCCAGCGACATGCCGGCACGCAGGTCTTCCAGGTACAGTACGCGCACGCCCTGCAGCGCCGCCAGCTTGTCGCCCAGCCTGGCCTGGTCGACGAAGGCGCGGGCGGTCAGCACGGTGCGGATGCCGGCGGCAGTGCAGGCAGCCTGCATGCCGTCCACGCCGGCAGTGTAGTTGAGCATCGCCGGCACGCGGCGCTGCGCGCTCAAACCGAACACCAGCGCCAGCGTGGGCGCCAGATTGGGCAGCAGCACGCCGACGTTCTCGCCCGCCTCGGTATGGCGCGACACCAGCCGCCCCAGGCCGAGCGCCATGCGCAACACTTCGCCGTAGCTGTATTCCTGCTGCTTGACGTCTTCCACCACCGGCCGCCGGGCGCCGTGAATGGCGCTGGCGTCGAGCAGCGCTTCGAACAGGGTCTGGCGCGGCCGGCTGGCGAAGATCATCTCCTGCATCACCCGGCGCATCGCCTCGCCCGCCTTGCGCCGACGTTCGCGGGCGGTCGGCGCCGACGGCATGTCGATGCGCGTGGCGGGCTGCACGAACAGGCTGATCTGCGGCAACAGGCGGCGCGGATAGCGCCCGCCCAGGCGGGAGAAATAGGTGCGCGCGGCGCCGTCGATGCGCACCGGCAGCAAGGTGGCGCCGGTGCGGGCGGCGACGAAGGCCGGACCGTCGTAGGTCTTCATCAGGCTGCCGGTAGTGGTGATGCGCCCTTCCGGGAAGATCGCCACCGGGCGGCCGGATTCGATCAGGCGCACCACCTGCCTCATCGCCATCGGGCTGCTCGGATCGACTTTCAGGTGATCGACCAGCGCCAGCAGCAGGCGGAAGAAGGGATGCTCGGCGATCCGGGTATTGACGACGAACACCGGGTCGTAAGGCAGGAACAGCGCGAGCAGCAGGCCGTCGAGAAAGGACTCGTGGTTGGCGATGACCAGCAGCCGCGACGGCTGCGCGGGCAGGCGACCTTCGACGCGGACGCGGAACAGCACCCGTGCGGCGGCGCGCAGCACGGTCTTGAGCAGGGAACGGAACATGATGTCGGGTCCGGACAGGAAAACGGGGAAAGGAATGAAGCCCGGCAAGCGGCAGGATTCGACCAGATGAGGGGCCAGATGAAGCTTCAGCCTGCATCCGGCCAGGCGACGTCGTCGCGCTTGAGGTCGCGGAACGCCGACATCAGCCACGAACGCATCGCGATCACCAAGGTGTAGGGACGGCGCCGGGCGGATGGCAGTTTCTGGTCGGCCACGTGCTGGCGGGAAAAGTCCTCGCCGATGCGCATCAGCCGTTCGCGGAAGCCTTCGGCCACGCCGACGCCGAGCTGGCCATGGACCACGCTCAGCATCTCGGCTTCGCCGTCGAAGCCGCCGGCAAAGTACTCGTCCAGCACTTCGCTGCGGAAATAACTCATCACCGGGCCGTGCGGACGCCAGCGAAAGCCTTTCGCCACGCGCAAGCGGTAACGGTTGAGCGGCCGCAGCTCGATGATGCCGAGGCGGTCCAGCCGCAGCAGATGGGCGGTGCATTCGGCTGCGTCGATACGGTAGGTGGCGACGATCTGCTCGGCGCTCCACTGGCTCATGCAGCAGGTCGCCACCAGCAGCAGGCGCCGATCCGCCACCACCGCCTGTTCCTGTTCCAGCGTCAGTTCGGCAAGCAGCGGCTGGCGCTCCGCCACGCGGCGGGCGAGATCGGCGAAGTCCAGCCGCAGCACGCGGCAGATTTCATCGACGCGCGACAAGGGCATGTCGCCGCCCTGGGCGAACATGCGCTTGACGCTGGATTCGGCCAGGCCGATGCGCTCGGCCAGCTCGGCATAGGTGATGCGGGCCTCGCGCAGTTCGGCTTTCAGCGCGGCGACGAGATCGGCGGAAGTGCTCATGGCGTAGAAATTCGGGAAGTGATGACAGGGTTCGCAGCATAGTCCTGAAAACACTTTCAATCTTCATACTGAGCAAAAGTACCGTATAGAGATACTTTCGAGCGCGCTGTACAACACCCCTTGCTGAACCGGCCGTGCTTTCGGCTCCGAACCTTCGGGTCTCCCGCAGCCCTTTCCATACGCCTGGCTCAGACGCGGCCGGCGCCGCCGATGCGACGCGGCTTCGGCGCTTCTTCTGCCAGCAGCACGTATTCGAGCAGGCAACGCGCTTCGGCGCCCATCACTGGCCCGCCTTCGACGGCGGGCTGGCCGAAATGCAGCGCGTCCTCAAGCCCGGCGGCACGGCCATCTTCATGGACGTGGTGTCGCCCGGCAGCTTCCTGCTCGACACCTGGCTGCAAAGCCTCGAACTGCTGCGCGACCCTTCCCACGTGCGCAACGCCTCGGCCGCCGAATGGCTGGCGGCACTGGCGCGCGCGGGCTTCGCCATCGAGGAATGCAGGACCTTCCGCCTGCGCCTCGCCTTTCCCACCTGGGTCGCGCGCATGAACACGCCGGCACCGCATGTCGCCGCGATCCGCTCGCTGCAGGATCAGGCTACGCCTGCCGTGAAGGAATGCTTCGAGATCGAGGAAGATGGCAGTTTCACTGTGGACACCGCCTTCTTCCTCGCCCGGAAAGCCTGAACGCCCCCTCGCCCGCAGACGAGGGCCACAGACGATCAGACGGCGAACACCTGTTTCACGCGCAGGGTCTCGCCCCGCTCCATCAGCCCGATCAGGCGGTCGATGTTGGGATGCTTGCCGGGGTTGGTACGGGCATCCTCGGTGTGCTCGGCGTAGAGCTCCAGGCCTTTCTTCGCCGCCTCGGGCGTGATCGCGCCATAGAGCTGGGCGAGGTGGTTGTAGACCACCAGCGAGCCCGCCTGGCCCGGCTTGTTCTCGATGGTGGCGACGGTGCTGTCGGCAGCGTCGATCAGGTTCAGGGCGCAAAGATGCGACACGCCGGGCATCGCTTTCAGGTTGTCGGCAAAAGCCATGTGCTTGCTCCTTGCTTACGGCACAGCGCCACCCGCAGGTGGCGCTCGTTTTCATTGTCAGGATGCGGCCGGCATGATGCCGTCCGCATCCTGCGTATCCTCGCCTGCGGGACTCAGATGCGGCGCGCCAGTTCGGCAGCCTTGCCGACGTAACTGGCCGGCGTCATCGCCAGCAGGTGGTCGCGCGCTTCGGCGGGAATCGCCAGCGTGCGGATGAAGTCCTGCAGCGCTTCGCGGGTGATGCCCTTGCCGCGCGTCATCGCCTTGAGCTGCTCGTAGGGGTTCTCGATGCCGAAGCGGCGCATCACGGTCTGCACCGGCTCGGCCAGCACTTCCCAGCATTCGTCGAGATCGGCGGCGAGGCGGGCCGGATCGGCTTCGAGCTTGCCCAGGCCGCGCAGGCAACTGTCGAGCGCCAGCACGGTGTGGCCGAAGCCCACGCCCATGTTGCGCAGCACGGTGGAGTCGGTCAGGTCGCGCTGCATGCGCGAGATCGGCAGCTTCTCGGAGAAGTGCTTCAGCACCGCGTTGGCGATGCCGAAGTTGCCTTCGGCGTTCTCGAAGTCGATCGGGTTGACCTTGTGCGGCATCGTCGACGAGCCGACTTCGCCTTCCTTGAGTTTCTGCTTGAAGTAGCCGAGCGAGATGTACATCCAGATGTCGCGGCAGGCGTCGATCAGCATGGTGTTGGCGCGGGCGACGGCGTCGAACAGTTCGGCCATCGCGTCGTGCGGTTCGATCTGGATGGTGTATTCGTTGAAGGCGAGGCCGAGCGATTCGATGAAGCGGCGGTTGAAGCCTTCCCAGTCGAAGGCCGGCCAGGCCGACAGGTGGGCATTGTAGTTGCCCACCGCGCCGTTGAACTTGGCGGTCATCGCCACGCCGGCGATCGCCGCGCGGGCACGCATCAGGCGAGCGGCGATGTTGGCCATCTCCTTGCCCAGCGTGGTCGGGCTGGCGGGCTGGCCGTGGGTGCGCGACAGCATCGGCAGCTCAGCCAGCGCGTGGGCCAGTTCGCGGAAGCGGGCGATCACGGCATCGAGCGCCGGCAGCAGCACCTGGTCGCGGCCTTCGGCCAGCATCAGCGCATGCGAAGTGTTGTTGATGTCTTCCGAGGTGCAGGCGAAGTGGATGAACTCGGACACTTTCATCACTTCGGCGTTGTGGCCGAGGCGCTTCTTCAGCCAGTATTCCATCGCCTTGACGTCGTGGTTGGTGGTGGCTTCGATCGCCTTCACCGCCTCGCCGTCCGCGGTCGAGAAGGCGGCGACGACACCGTCGAGTTCCGCGACCGTGGCCGGCGAAAAGGGCGCGATCTCCGCCAGCGCCGGCTCGGCGGCCAGCGCCTTCAGCCATTCGACTTCCACCTTCACCCGGTTGCGGATCAGGCCGTGCTCGGAGAAGTGGTCGCGCAGGCCCGCGACCTTGCCGTGGTAGCGGCCATCGAGCGGAGACAGGGCGGTGAGCGGAGACGGTACGACTTGGGACATGGCGGCGGTTCCGGGCAAAAGTGCTATTTTACCGCTTCGCCCCGGCGAAACAGAGCACAACAAGACCAAGGAGAGGCAGAGACGTGAATACCCCAGACACCCCGGCGCCCCCCTACCGTATCGAGATATCGGCCAGGGCCGAATACATCGCCGCGCAATCCCGCCCGGACGAAGGGCATTACGTGTTCGCCTACCACATCAGCCTGCGCAACACCGGCAGCCTGCCCGCACAGTTGATCAGCCGGCACTGGATCATCACCGACGGCAACAGCAAGGTGCAGGACGTGCGCGGCAAGGGCGTGGTCGGCGAGCAGCCACTGCTGGCGCCCGGCGAGAGCTTCGGCTACACCAGCGGCTGTGTGCTGGAAACGCCGGTCGGCACCATGCATGGCAGCTACCAGATGGTGGCGGCCGACGGCCATCGTTTCGATGCGGCGATTCCGCCTTTCATGCTGGCAATGCCGCATGTGCTGCATTGAAGCCATGACACCGTACCGACGACGGCCCAGTCATTGCAGGAGCGGCTTGGCCCGGGGCGCCTGGCCGCGAACGGGGCTGCGCCGCGCTTCCACGGCTGCTTTCGCCGCCAGGCGCTCCCGGCTGAAGCCGTCCCTACGGATACGGTACATGGAGTGTTGGACCGAATCGGCTGAATGACGGCATCGGCGACGGCTCAGCCGTCCGCCGCACTCTTTTCTAGCGCCCCGAGTTCCCGCGAGCGGCGCGGATCGCGGAAGATCAGCGGCTTCGCACCGCCCTTCCAGCCGGGGTCGCTGGCCCGTTCCACCACCTGCACGACCTTGCTGTGGTGGGGCGATTTGTCGCAGACCGGATCGGCCGCAGCCGGATCGCCGGCCAGCATCCAGGCCTGGCAGCGGCAGCCGCCGCGGTCCTTTTCCTTGTCGGGACAGCTTCGGCACGGATCCTTCATCCAGGCATCGCCGCGATAGCGGCTGAAGCCTTCCGAGCCGTACCAGATCGACTTCACGTCCATGTCGCGGACGTTGGGAAAGTCCAGCCCGGGCAGCATGCGCGCGGTATGGCAGGGCAAGGCCGTGCCGTCCGGCGTCACCGTCAGGAAGACTTCGCCCCAGCCATTCATGCACTTCTTGGGCCGCGTCTCGTAGTAGTCGGGCACGACGAAGAAGATGCGGATGCGGTCGCCGAGGCGCTGCCGGCATTCGTTGACGATACGCTCGGCGCGCTCGAGCTGGGCACGCGAGGGCATCAACTGGTCGCGGTTGAGCAGTGCCCAGGAGTAGTACTGGCTGTTGGCGAGCTCCAGGTATTCGGCGCCGAGCTCGACCGCCATGTCGATGATGTTCTCGACGTAGTCGATGTTGAGCCGGTGGATCACGCAGTTCATCACCATCGGCCAGCCGTTGTGCTTGATCAGGCCGGCAACGCGCTGCTTGAGGTCGAAGGTGCGGGTGTGCGAGAGGAAATCGTTGAGTTCGCGGGTCGAGTCCTGGAAGGACAACTGGATGTGATCCAGCCCGGCCTCGCGCAAGGCCTGGGCGCGCCTGGCATCGAGGCCGACGCCCGAGGTCAGCAGGTTGGTGTAGAAGCCGAGGCGGTGCGCTTCTGCCACCAGGATTTCGAGATCGTCGCGCATCAGCGGCTCGCCGCCGGAAAAGCCGCACTGCACGCTGCCGGCGGCACGCGCTTCGCGCAGCACCCGCAGCCAGTCCTCGGTGGCCAGTTCGCTATCGTGGCGGGCGAAATCGACCGGGTTGTAGCAGAAGGCGCAATGCAGCGGGCAGCGATAAGTCACTTCCGCCAGCAGCCACAGCGGCGGGCCGGGCGAGGCAACCGGCGTAACTGGCAGCGGCGCGTTCATGGCCGGCCTGCCCTGGCTTCGAGCCATTGCTGCTGGCGCGCCATGTCGATGAAGGCACTGACGTCGGCGGTCAGATCACTGGCACCGAAGCTCTGCTCCAGTTCGCCGACGATGGTCTCCAGCGTGCGAGTGCCGTCGCAGCGCCGCAGGATCTCGCCGGCGCTCCGGTTGAGCCTGACCATGCCTTCCGGGTAGAGCAGTACCCAGGACTGCTGCGCCTCCTCCCATTGCAGACGAAAGCGGCGCGACACTTTCGGGCAGGCGCCGGCGAGCGGCCCGGCAGCTTCCGCGACATTTTCCCGGCTCATGCCTTCGCTCCCCGTATCTCGATCTCGCACTGATCGAGCATGATCGCGTCGGCCAGCGCCCACAGCACGTCGAGCTTGAACTGCAGGACTTCCAGCGCACGCTCCTGCAAGGCACGGCTGCGGCTGAAGTGCTCGAGCGTGAAGCGCAGGCCGTGGTCGACGTCGCGCCTGGCCTGGGTGAGGCGGTTGCGGAAATACTGCAGCCCCGCCGGATCGACCCAGGGGTAGACCTGTGGCCAGGTGTCGATGCGCTGCTGGTGGATGTGCGGCGCGAACAGCTCGGTGAGGCTGGAAGCGACCGCCTCCTCCCAGGGCTGTCGGCGGGCGAAATTGACGTAGGCATCGACCGCGAAGCGCGCCGCCGGCGCCACCAGGCGCAGCGAGGTGACGTCCTCCCTCGTCAGCCCGACCGCTTCGCCGAGCCGGATCCAGGCTTCGATGCCGCCGGGGTCGTCGGCGCCGCGGCCGTCATGGTCGAGGATGCGCTGGATCCACTCGCGGCGGATCTCGCGCTCCGGGCAGTTGGCGAGAATCGCGGCGTCCTTCAGCGGAATCGACACCTGGTAGTAGAAGCGGTTGGCAACCCAGCCACGAAGCTGCGCCGGCGTCAGCCGCCCTTCGGCCATCATCACGTGGAAGGGATGATGGATGTGGTAGCGCGTGCTCTTGCCGCGCAGCCGCGCTTCGAATTCCTCGTGCGGCAGCGGCGCCTCCCCGTCATCGACGGCAGGGGCGGCAGGCGGCGGGGCAATCAGTTCAGCGTCCATCGGTCGCTCCCATCGGGCAATCCTCGGCAGGCTGCAGCACAGCCGCTCAGAGTTCGATCACCATGCCGTCCCAGGCGACTTCCACGCCGCGTGCATCCAGCTCGGCACGCTCGGGGCTGTCCTCGTCCAGGATCGGATTGGTGTTGTTGATGTGGATCAGGATCTTGCGGGTAGTGGCCGGCAGTTGCTCCAACCACTCCAGCATGCCGCCGGGGCCGCTCTGCGGCAGGTGCCCCATCGAGCGTGAGGTCTTGCCGGAAGCGCCGAGACGGATCATCTCGTCGTCGGTCCACAAGGTGCCATCGACCAGCACGCAGTCGGCGGCCTGCATCGCCGCCCAGACGTCGGGCGTCATCTCGCCGAGGCCGGGCGCGTAGAACAGGCGGCGGCCGCTGTCCGCACAATTCAGCGTGACGCCGATGTTGTCGCCCGGCTGCGGGCGGTCGCGCCGCGGCGAATACGGCGGTGCATTGCTGCTGATCGGCAGCGCGGCGAAACCGATGCCCGGCAGTTCGGGAATGCTGAAGCCGCCCTGCAGCGGAATCTCGTGCAGGTCCAGCCCGCAGTAGTGGCCGAGCACGCCGAACAGCGGGTTGCCGGTGCTCAGGTCCTCGCGCACCGGCGCGGTACACCACAGCACGTGCGGCTGGCGGTGCTCGCGCAGCATCAGCAGGCCGGTGGTATGGTCGATCTGCGCATCGATCAGCACGATGGCACGAATCGCGGTGTCGCGCAGCGAACGTGCCGGTTGCAGCTCCGGCGTCTCGCGCAACTGCTGCAGGATGTCGGGCGAAGCGTTGAACAGCACCCAGTTCTCGCCGTCGCCACTCGCCGCGATCGACGACTGGGTGCGGGCACGGGCACGCACGCTGCCGCGGCGCAGGCCATCGCAGTTGCGGCAGTTGCAGTTCCACTGCGGGAATCCGCCGCCGGCAGCCGAGCCGAGAACACGTACTTTCACCTGCAGCCCTCCATCCCTGCCTGGCCGGGAGCTGCCGCGCAGCTCCCGGGCGACGGCATCAGCGGTTCGCGATGTACATGGTGATTTCGAAGCCGAAACGCATGTCGGTGGCAGTCGGGGTTTCCCATTTCATGGTGTGTCTCCTGTCGTGGTCGGGGGTTTGCCGGTTCGCCCGGTGCGGTGCGGGACGAAGCGTCCGGGGCACGGTGCATAGCCTGCGCCTGCCCGCGACCGCGGGCATCGGCAAAGCCCTGAAGCCGCCCTCAAGATTTTCATGAAGCTGGTGTGCCGCCGGCGCGGGCCCCGCCGTGCAGCAGTAGCATGGCCACCATGAACGACAACCCTGCCCCCGACGAAGTCCGTTCCGGAGCCTCTTTCGCAGACCACTCGCGGCCCTGGCAGCAGGGCATGCTGGAAGTCGGCGACGGCCACGCGATCTGGTTCGGGCAATACGGCAACCCGGGCGGCATTCCGCTGCTGTTCCTGCACGGCGGCCCGGGCAGCGGCTGCAGTCCGCGTCATCCCGGCCTGTTCGATGCCAGCCGCTTCCGCATCGTGATGTTCGACCAGCGCGGCTGCGGCCGCAGCACGCCGCGCGGCGCGCCGGCCGCCAATACCACGGCCGGCCTGGTGGCCGACATCGAGCGCCTGCGCCGCCATCTCGGCATCGAACGCTGGCTGGTCAGCGGCGGCTCATGGGGTTCGACGCTGGCACTGGCCTGGAGCGCGCAGCATCGCGCAGCCTGCCTCGGCGCGGTGCTGCGCGGCATCTTCCTCGCCCGCCGCAGTGACATCGACTGGTTCTTCGACGGTGCGGCCGCGCTGCAGCCGACGGCACATGCCCGGCTCGCCGCCTGCGTGCCGGGCAATGGACGGCTGGCGGAACGGATCTGCGACGCGGTGCTCGAGAATGGCCACGGCCTGGCGCTGAACGTCGTCCGCCACTGGATGCAATGGGAAGACAGCCTCACCCGCGGCCAGCCGGCGCCGCTGCCGCAACTCGACGCGGCAAGCGCCGCACGCATGCTGGACAAGTACCGGGTGCAGGCCCACTACCTCCGCCACGACTGCTTCCTGGCCGAGGGCGAATGGCGGCGCCAGGCCGCCGCGCTCGCCGGCCTGCCGATCGTCCTGCTGCACGGCCGCCGGGACGCGGTCTGCCGCCCGGAAGGCGCGCTCGCGCTGCACCGGCACCTGCCCGCCAGCCGGCTGGCGTGGGTGGACGACGCGGGGCACGATCCTTTCGAACCGGCAATGCGAGCGGCCCTGCGCGATGCCTGCGCGAGCTTCGGATGAGTCGCTGCCGCCGCCAGGCACAGGCAGAACCGGCATAATCGGATGCCTTGCGGCCGGAAACCCAAGCTATCGTTTCCATCCCGGCAAAGGTAGGCGCTGGAATACCGCCTGTCTGCCGGCCTCATCCCGGGAGCATGCCATGCCGGAAAGAACCTCCCCTTCACATCCCGCCGAGCCGCCGCTCCGGCCGATCGCAGCGACCATCGCCGCGGTGTTTCTCGACGGCCGCATACTCCTGGTGCGGCGAGCCAATCCGCCCGATGCCGGACGATGGGGTTTCCCGGGCGGAAAGATCGACGCCGGAGAGACGATCGAGAATGCGGCAGTCCGCGAACTGCTCGAAGAAACCGGCGTTCACGCCGAGGCGCATCGGGTCTTCACCGCGGTCGATGTCTTCGACCGCGATGGCGACGGCAGGCTGCGCCGGCACTTCGTCCTGATTGCAGTGCTGTGCAAGTGGCAGTCGGGCCAGCCGATCGCCGGAGACGACGCACTCGAAGCAAGGTGGTTCGAGCTCGACGAGCTGGATGAATCAGGACTCGCGCTCAGCCTCGATGTCGCGCGAGTGGCACGCCAGGCAGCAGTCGTTTTCGAGCAGGATCTCAGGAGCGGTAATCCGCATTGATCCTGACGTAGTCGTACGAGAAGTCGCAAGTCCATACCCTCGCGGCAGCCTGGCCGCGGGCGAGGTCGATGCGCACCGACAGTTCGGCGTGCTGCATGATGCGCGCGCCCGCTTCTTCGACGTAGGACGCCGCCCGGCCGCCGTGCTCGGCGACCAGCACGGCTTCGTCCGGATTGCCGAGCCACACGCGCAGCTTCGACACCTCCAGGTCGTCGATGCCGGCATAGCCGATCGCGGCCAGGATGCGGCCGAGGTTGGGATCCGAGGCAAAGAAGGCCGTCTTCACCAACGGCGAATGCGCCACCGCATAGCCGACCTTGCGGCACTCGTCGCGATCGCGGCCGCCTTCGACCGCGACCGTCATGAACTTGGTCGCGCCCTCGCCGTCGCGCACGATGGCCTGCGCCAGCGCGATCGACACCTCGACCACCGCATCGCGCAGCGCCTGGTAGTCGGCGCCGCTGGCGGCGGCGATCTCGGCGTTGCCGGCCCGGCCGGTGGCGATCAGGATGAAGGAATCGTTGGTCGAAGTGTCGCCATCGACCGTGATGCTGTTGAAGGACAGGTCAGCCGCTTCCCGGACCAGTGCATCGAGCACCGGCTGGGCGACGGCGGCGTCGCAGGCGAGGAAGCCAAGCATCGTCGCCATGTTCGGCCGGATCATGCCGGCGCCCTTGCTGATGCCGGTCAGCGTCACGATCCTGCCGCCGACCTGCACCTGCTTCGACACCGCCTTGGCCAGCGTGTCGGTGGTCATGATTGCGTGCGCGGCGTCGAACCAGCCGTCGGCGCGCAGATCGGCGATCGCGCGCGGCAGGGCGGCGATCAGCCGGTCGACCGGCAGCGGCTCCAGGATCACGCCGGTCGAGAACGGCAGCACCTGCCCGGCAGCGATGTTCATTTCCTTCGCCAGCGCCGCGCAGGTACCACGCGCAGCGGCCAGGCCGGGCTCGCCGGTGCCGGCATTGGCATTGCCGGTGTTGATGACCATCGCCCGGATCGCCCCGGACGGCAGGTGCTCGCGGCACACCTGCACCGGTGCCGCGCAGAAGCGGTTGCGGGTGAACACGCCCGCCGCGCGGCTGCCTTCGGCGAGTTCGAGCACGGTCAGGTCGCGGCGGGCGGCCTTGCGGATGCCAGCTTCGGCAACACCCAGACGGACGCCGGCAACCGGCAGCAGATCGGCAGGATTCGGAGTATTCAGATTGACGGCCATGTGCTTCTCCGGAAAAGGCTCAATTCAACTGGCCGTGGCAATGCTTGTATTTCTTGCCCGAGCCGCAGGGGCAGGGATCGTTGCGGCCGACGCGCGGCCCGGCCTGCGCAGGCTGCGGCCCCTTCGCCGCCTGCGCGGCATTGGCGGCAGCCAGCACTTCGTCCTGGTCGGCATGGTGGTACTGCACGTTTTCCAGCGCAGGCGGCATTTCTGCCTCGTCGAGCTGGGCTTCGGTGCGCACCTGGACCGTCATCAGGATCTTGGTAACGTCGGCGCGGATCGCGTCGAGCAGGGTTTCGAACAGCTCGAAGGCTTCGCGCTTGTATTCCTGCTTGGGGTTCTTCTGCGCATAGCCGCGCAGGTGGATGCCCTGGCGCAGATGGTCGAGCGCGGCGAGGTGCTCGCGCCAATGGGTATCCAGGCTCTGCAGCATCACGTTGCGTTCGAACTGATGCCAGGCCGAGACATCGACCAGCGAGATCTTGGCGGCATAGGCTTCCTCGCCCGCGGCGATGATACGTTCCAGCATCGCCTCGTCGTCCAGGCTCGGCTCGGCCTTGATCCATTCGCCCACCGGCAGCTTCAGCGCCAGCTCGGCGGCCAGCGCCAGCTCCAGGCCGGGGATGTCCCACTGCTCCTCGACGCTGTCCAGCGGCACGTAGCGGCGGAGCACGTCATTCAGCACCCCCTGGCGCATCGCCTGGACGGTGTCGGAGATGTCCTCGGTCTCGAGCAGTTCGTTGCGCTGCTGGTAGATGACCTTGCGCTGGTCGTTGGCGACGTCGTCGTATTCCAGCAACTGCTTGCGGATGTCGAAGTTGCGCTGCTCGACCTTGCGCTGCGCCGATTCGAGCGAGCGGGTGACCATGCCGTGCTCGATGGCCTCGCCTTCGGGCATCTTCAGCCGCACCATGATCGCGTTCAGGCGCTCGCCGGCGAAGATCTTCATCAGCGGGTCTTCCAGCGACAGGTAGAAGCGACTGGAGCCCGGATCGCCCTGGCGGCCCGAACGGCCGCGCAACTGGTTGTCGATGCGGCGCGACTCGTGGCGCTCGGTGCCGATGATGTGCAGGCCGCCGGCGGCGATCACCTGCTCATGCACCTTGGCCCAGTCCTCGCGCATCGCGGCGATCTTCGCTTCCTTTTCGTCCTGCGGCACGCTGTCGTCGTCGCGCACCGCGGCGACCGGCCGCTCGATGTTGCCGCCGAGGACGATGTCGGTACCACGGCCGGCCATGTTGGTGGCGATGGTCACCACCCCCGGACGCCCGGCCTGGGCAACGATCTGCGCTTCGCTGTCGTGCTGCTTGGCGTTGAGCAACTGGTGCTCGATCCCGGCCTTCTTCAGCAGGTTCGAGAGGAATTCGTTGGTTTCGATCGAGGTGGTGCCCACCAGCACCGGCTGGCCGCGCTGCACGCAGTCGCGGATGTCCTCGATCACCGCGTCCCACTTCTCCTTCGCGGTGCGATAGACCTTGTCGTTCTCGTCCCTGCGCTGGGTGGGCCTGTTGGTCGGGATCACCACCGTTTCGAGGCCGTAGATGGAGTGGAACTCGAAGGCTTCGGTGTCGGCGGTACCGGTCATGCCGGCCAGCTTGCCGTACATGCGGAAGTAGTTCTGGAAGGTGATCGAGGCCAGGGTCTGGTTCTCGGCCTGGATGCGCACGCCTTCCTTGGCCTCGACCGCCTGATGCAGGCCGTCGGACCAGCGCCGGCCGGCCATCAGGCGGCCGGTGAATTCGTCGACGATGACGACTTCGCCGTTCTGCACCACGTAGTGCTGGTCCTTGTGGTACAGCGCATGGGCGCGCAGCGATGCGTACAGGTGATGCACCAGCAGGATGTTGCCCGGATCGTAGAGGCTGGTGCCTTCGGCCAGCAGGCCCATGCGCATCAGGATCTGCTCGGCATTCTCATGGCCATCCTCGGTCAGCAGCACCTGGTGCGACTTCAGGTCGACGGTGTAGTCGCCCGGCTCGGTGATGTTGTCGCCCTCGCCTTCCTGCTTCTTCAGCAGCGGCGCGACCTGGTTCATCTTCAGGTAGAGCTCGGTGTGGTCCTCGGCCTGGCCGGAGATGATCAGCGGCGTGCGCGCCTCGTCGATCAGGATGGAGTCCACCTCGTCGACGATGGCGAAGTTCAGCGCGCGCTGCACCCGCTCGCTGGCCGCATAGACCATGTTGTCGCGCAGGTAGTCGAAGCCGAACTCGTTGTTGGTGCCGTAGGTGATGTCGGCCGCGTAGGCCGCCTGCTTCTGGTCGTGCGACATGCGCGACAGGTTGCAGCCGGTGGAAAGGCCGAGGAAGCCGTAGATCCGTCCCATCCACTCGGCGTCGCGGCTGGCGAGGTAGTCGTTCACCGTGATCACATGCACGCCCTTGCCCGACAGCGCGTTCAGGTAGGCGGGCAGCGTGGCGACCAGGGTCTTGCCCTCGCCGGTGCGCATTTCGGCGATCTTGCCATGGTGCAACACCATGCCGCCGACCAGCTGGACGTCGAAGTGGCGCATGCCATGCACGCGCTTGCCGGCCTCCCGCACCACCGCGAAAGCCTCGGGCAGCAGCATGTCGAGCGCTTCGCCGTTCGCCACGCGTTGCTTGAACTCGGCGGTCTTGCCGCGCAGCTCCTCATCGGACAATGCGGAGATTTCCGGCTCGAGCGCGTTGATCTTGCGCACGGTCTGGGAATACTGGCGGACGAGGCGGTCGTTGCGACTACCGAAGATTTTCTTGAGCAGGCCGGAGATCATGTTGGAGGTGGACGTCGATTCGGCAAAGGCGCGAGTTTATCATGCCGCGCAGGGCGCCCCACTGCGCACCACGGCACGACCTTCCGCATTCCTCCTTTCCCACGCCCCATGAGCCGCCTTCTCCATCGTTTTCTCGGCAGCGCCGAATCCCTCGCCCGCCTGCAGGACCACGCCGCCCGCCTGCGGCGGCTGCAGGGCACGCTGGAAGCCGCGCTGCCCCTGCAACTGGCGGAGCAGTGCCATGTGGCCAACCTGAAGGACGACGTGCTGGTCATCAGCACGCGCAACGGCGCCACCGCGGTGCGGCTCAAGCAGATGCTGCCCAGCCTGCAGGAGCATTTCCTGCGCGCCGGCCACGCGCTGGGTACGATCAGGGTCAAGGTCGGGACGCCGGAACAGACGGCCTGGCGCCCACCCGCGACGGAGCGCCACATTTCGGCCGATGCCAAGGCCAATCTGTCGGAGTTCGCCGCCTCGCTGCCACCGGATTCACCCTTGCGCGAATCTCTCGAGCGCCTGGTCAGGCGCGGGCGCGAGTAGCAGCGGGAAAAGTGGCGGGCGCGAAAACAGGCGGCCCAAGGCCGTTCAGATCATCGGCACCAGCACGCGCTCGATGGCGAACAAGGCCAGCACGGCCAGCAGCAGCACGACGACGATGCGGAAAGCCTTCCACGCCCACAGCTTGAAGCGCGGGTTGCCGGTGATCAGCCACAGGATCACCGAGCCGCCGATGGCGAGCACCGCCAGCAACAGCAGCAGACGCATGATCAGCATCGCCGTCGCTCCGTGATCGTGGCCGGCATCAGGCCCGGGCCGGCAGGGCGTCGCCGAACTGGTGGACGACGGCCGGCGGCGCGGCCCTGGGCTGCTCGAAGCTGACGATCTCCCAGGCTTCGCGGTCTTCGAGCAGCACGCGCAGGATCTGGTTGTTCAGCGCATGGCCGGCCTTGTGCGCCGTATAGGACGCCAGCAGCGGATGGCCGCACAGGTAGAGGTCGCCGATGGCATCGAGCACCTTGTGCTTGACGAATTCGTCGGCGTAGCGCAACCCCTCGGCGTTGAGCACACGGTACTCGTCCATCACGATCGCGTTGTCGAGGCTGCCGCCGAGTGCGAGGCCGTTGGACTGCATGAACTCCACGTCCTGCATGAAGCCGAAGGTGCGCGCGCGGGCGACGTCGCGGATGTAGGAGTGGGTGGCGAAATCGACCTTGACCGAGGTCGCCGTGCGGTCGATCGCGGGATGGTCGAAGACGATGGAGAATTCGAGGCTGAAGCCGTCGTAGGGGTCGAGGCGCACCCACTTGTCGCCTTCGCGGTATTCGACCGGCTTCTTCACGCGCAGGAACTTCTTCGGCGCCTTCTGCTCCTCGATGCCTGCCGACTGCAGCAGGAACACGAAGGGCGCGGAGCTGCCGTCGAGGATGGGGATCTCGGGCGCATCGACATCGACGTGCAGGTTGTCGATGCCGAGGCCGGCCAGCGCCGACATCAGATGCTCGACGGTGCCGACCTTCTCGCCGTTCTTCTCCAGGCCCGAGCACATCCGCGTGTCGCAGACGGCGTAGGGATCGGCCGGCAGGGTCAGCGGCGGATCGAGATCGACGCGGTGGAAGACGATGCCGGTGTCCGGTGCCGCCGGACGCAGCACCAGCGTCACCTTGCGCCCGCCGTGCAGACCGACGCCGGTGGCCTTGACGATGGATTTGAGGGTGCGCTGCCTGATCATTGTTAAATTCCTTATATCGGCCAGCAGTTTAGCACGCACCCGCCGACGGTACGGACTATGGGTGCAATGCAGCAAAGCTGTTGCATGGACACCCCCGCCGCCGCTCAGCTCCTCTCCCCCACTCGCGGGATGGGCCATGGAAACGGGGAGCAGGCATGCAAGCACTGCCGCCCCAGGACGAAACGGGCATCTGCCGCGAACCGGAGGCGGCGGTTCACGGCAGATGTCCGTCGGACCTCAGGCACCGCGAAGCGGCACCCGGCATCGGCGCAGACGGCGGTCAGTCGGCCTGGCGGCGCAGGAAAGCCGGAATGTCGTAGGTGCCGACGCCGCTGGTGCTCATCGCTTCGACCGTGGTGCGGCGGCCGGTGCGCATCACCGCCGGCACGTCGAGGCTGTTCATGTCGACCGCGCCGCTGCCGCCCATCGCCGGGCCGTAGGTACCGGTGCCCTTCACCACTTCCATGATCGGCTGGCGGGCCGAACGCGGCGCACCGAGGCCGGTCGCGACGACGGTGATGCGGATGCGGTCCTCCATGCTTTCCTCGAACACCGTGCCGTACTTGACGAAGGCCTCGGGCGCGGCGAAGGCCTGCACGGTCTTCACCGCGTCGCGCACTTCGGACATCTTCAGCGACTTGCTGGCGGTGATGTTGATCAGCACGCAGCGCGCGCCCGACAGCTCGGTGCCTTCGAGCAGCGGCGACACCGCGGCCTGTTCGGCGGCGATGCGGGCGCGGTCCATGCCGGCGGCTTCGGCCGAGCCCATCATCGCGCGGCCCATTTCGGCCATCGCGGTGCGCA
Source organism: Thauera butanivorans (assembly GCF_048398245.1). Taxonomy (NCBI): domain Bacteria; kingdom Pseudomonadati; phylum Pseudomonadota; class Betaproteobacteria; order Rhodocyclales; family Zoogloeaceae; genus Thauera; species Thauera butanivorans. The sequence continues at coordinate 1,217,816 of NZ_CP183038.1, read as the reverse complement.
CGTCCTGGAAGTCGACGTTGACCAGGCCGGGGACGTTGATGATCTCGGCAATGCCGCCGACAGCCGAGCGCAGCACGTTGTCGGCCGAACGGAAGCACTCCTCGAAGCCGGCATCGTCGCCATAGACGTCGAGCAGCTTGTCGTTGAGCACGACGATCAGCGAGTCGACATGGCGGGTCAGCTCCTCGACGCCGCTTTCGGCGACGCGGATGCGGTTCTCGAAGTCGAATGGCTTGGTCACCACGGCGACGGTCAGGATGCCCATCTCCTTGGCGATCTCGGCCACCACCGGCGCAGCGCCGGTGCCGGTGCCGCCGCCCATGCCGCCGGTGATGAACACCATGTGCGCGCCTTCCAGCGCGGCGGCGATCTCCTCGCGCGACTCCTGCGCCGCGGCACGTCCGGCTTCCGGCTTGGAGCCGGCGCCGAGGCCGGTGCTGCCGAGCTGGACCTTGTGGGACGCCAGGCAGCGGTTCAGCGCCTGGGCGTCGGTGTTGGCGGTGATGAAATGCACCCCCTTCACCCCTTCACGGATCATGTGGTCGACGGCGTTGCCACCCGCGCCACCGACACCGATCACCTTGATGACCGTACCGGACGGTTCCTTCTCAACGATTTCAAACATTTGCCTCGCCTCCTGAATTAACGGCCCTGCTCAACAACGAATGCCGATCCGCCTGCATCTAGTAAATTTCGGAAAGTGTAATACTAAATACGGGCTGCCAAATCGGCCTTCATACAAAATGACACCATGACAAAATTCCTGGACTTTTCGCGTCCGCTCAGAAATTGCGTTCGAACCATGACTTCATGCGGCCGAAGAACTGTTTCACGCTGCGCGTGTCGCGTGCCTGGAAACCCCGCCGGCGCTGCGCCGCGCCTTCCATGACCAGGCCCATCGCGGTGGAGTAGCGCGGCTGGCAGACCACGTCCGCCAGGCCGCCGTCGTACTGCGGCGCGCCCACGCGCACCGGCATGTGGAACACGTCCTCGCCCAGCTCGGCCATGCCGCGCATCACCGCCGAACCGCCGGTCAGCACGATGCCGGACGACAGCAGTTCCTCGTAGCCGCTGCGGCGCAGCTCGGCCTGCACCAGTTCGAACAGCTCGGACACGCGCGGCTCGATGACGTCGGCCAGCGCCTGGCGCGACAATTTGCGCGGCGGCCGGTCGCCCACGCCGGGCACTTCGATCATCTCTTCCGGGTCGGCCATCTGGTGCATCGCCACGCCGTGGCGGATCTTGATTTCCTCGGCCTCGGCGGTCGGCGTGCGCAGCGCCATGGCGATGTCGTTGGTGATCTGGTCGCCCGCCACCGGAATCACCGCGGTGTGCCGGATCGCGCCCTGGGTGAACACCGCGATGTCGGTCGTGCCGCCGCCGATGTCCACCATGCAGACCCCCAGCTCCTTCTCGTCCTCGGTCAGCACCGCATAGCTGGAAGCGAGCGGCTGCAGGCTCAGGTCCATGACTTCCAGGCCGCAGCGGCGCACGCACTTGATCACGTTCTGCGCCGCCGACACCGCGCCGGTGACGATGTGCACCTTCACCTCCAGGCGCACGCCGCTCATGCCGATCGGCTCGCGCACGCCGCCCTGGCCGTCGATGATGAATTCCTGGGTCAGGATGTGCAGGATCTGCTGCTCGGCCGGAATCGGCATCGCCCGTGCGACCTCGATCACCCGATCGACGTCGGTCGGCGTGACTTCCTTCTCCTTGATCGCCACGGTGCCGCTGGAGTTGAAGCTCTTGATGTGGCTGCCGGCGATGCCGGTATAGACGTCGTGGATCTTGCATTCGGCCATCAGCTCGACCTCCTGCAGCACGCGCGAGATCGCATCCACCGTGGCTTCGATATTGACCACCACGCCGCGCTTGAGGCCGTTGGTGGGCTGGGTGCCCAGGCCGACGACGTTGAGCCGGCCGTCGGGCCGCACCTCGGCCACCATGCAGGTCACCTTGGTCGTGCCGATGTCGAGTCCGACGATCAGTTCCTTGTATTCCTTGCTCATTACCTGCCCTTTCTGCCACTTTGCGGCGCGGCTTGCAGCAGCACCGTGCCGTCGGTCGGCGTCAGCGCAAACCCGCTCGGGTAGCGCAGATCCGCCACCTTGATGTCGATGTCGACCTGCTCGCGCACTCGCGGCCACACCGCGATGAAGCGCTTGAGCCGGTCGGCGAGTAGAGACCGTTCCTGCTCGCGGCCGAGCATGATCACCAGGCCGTTGTCGAGCTTGAGCTGCCAGGCTTCACGCGCCGACAGCACCAGTCCGACCAGCCGCACGCCCATCGGCTGCAGCAGTTCGGAAAATTCGCCATGGCGCGCCAGCAGCCAGCCCGAGGTCCCCTGCGGCCCGTCGAAATGCGGCATGTCGGCGTCGCTGGCCGCGACGAAGACTTCGCCCTGCGCATTGACCAGCCGCGCGTCGCCGCTGTCGGACACCGTCCAGTAGGCCACCGCCTGGTGCTCCTCGATGCGCAGTTCGAGCGCATCGGGCCAGCGCCGGCGCACCTCGGCCTTGCGCACCCAGGGCAGCTTCTCGAAGGTCGCCTTCACCGCCTCCAGATCGACGGTGAAGAAATTGCCGTCGATCGCGGTACGCGCGGCGTACTCGAGTTGCTCCCCGGTGACCTGCGCCGGCGGCGTCAGCACCACGACCTCGCCGATCGGGAACAGCGGCCGCGACACGAACCAGATCACCAGCGCCCAGCCCAGGCCGACCGCCCCCAGCAGCGTCAGCAGGTCGGAAATCAGGTTCAGCAGCGCCGGCCTGTGCCACAGCCCCTTGCCGTCGCGCGCCGCGGCCGCCCGCGCCGCCGGTCGGGCGGAACGGATGGCGGCAGGACGAACGGCCGCGGGCCGGGCACCGACTTCAGCCAAGACGGGCTCCTTCGAGAATCTTCAGGCACAGGGCGTCGAACTCCAGCCCGGCCACACGCGCCGACATCGGCACCAGCGAATGGCTGGTCATGCCGGGCGAAGTGTTCATTTCCAGCAGGTAGGGCTTGCCTTCGACGGTCAGGATCAGGTCGCCGCGGCCCCAGCCGCGGCAGCCGAGCACGCGCGCGGACTTCATCACCAGTGCCCGCAGTTCGGCCTCCTGCCCGGCCGGCAGGCCGCAGGGGCAGTCGTAGCGGGTGTCGTCGGTGAAATACTTGTGCTGGTAGTCGTAGTTGCCGTCCGGCGCGACGATGCGCACCAGCGGCAGTGCCTGGTCTTCGAGGAAGGGCGCGGTCAGCTCCTGGCCTTCGATGAATTCCTCGGCGATCACCAGGCTGTCGTAGCGCGCCGCCAGCTCCCAGGCCGCCTGCAACTGCTCCGCGGCAACGACCTTGGTCGCGCCCATGCTCGAGCCTTCATGCACCGGCTTGACGTAGATCGGCAGGCCGAGCTCGGCCACCACCGCATCCCAGTCGGTGCCGGCATCGAGAATGGCGTAGCGCGGCGTCGGCAGGCCGCAGGCCAGCCACACCATCTTGGTGCGCCACTTGTCCATCGACAGCGCCGAAGCCATCACGCCGCTGCCGGTGTAGGGAATGCCCATCAGTTCCAGCGCGCCCTGCACCGTGCCATCCTCGCCGCCGCGGCCGTGCAGGGCGATGAAGGCGCGCTCGAAGCCTTCGTCCTTCAGCGCGTGCAGGTCGCGCTCGGCCGGATCGAAGGCATGCGCATCCACGCCGGCGCCCTGCAGCGCGGCCAGCACCGCCGCGCCGGACATCAAGGACACCTCGCGTTCGGCCGATGTTCCGCCGAACAGCACCGCAACCTTGCCGAAGCGCGCCTTCACGTCACGTCCTCGATCGATGCGAGCTTGCCCGGCACCGCGCCGATGCTGCCCGCGCCCATGGTGATCACCACGTCGCCGTCGCGCGCGGTGGACAAAATCATCTTCGGCATGTCGGCGATGTCCTCGACGAACACCGGCTCGACGCTGCCGGCGACGCGTATCGCACGCGCCAGCGAGCGCCCGTCGGCGGCGACGATCGGCGCTTCGCCGGCGGCATAGACTTCGGCCAGCAGCAGGCCATCGACCGAGGACAGCACCTTGACGAAGTCCTCGAAGCAGTCGCGCGTGCGGGTGTAGCGATGGGGCTGGAAGGCCAGCACCAGGCGACGGCCCGGGAAAGCGCCGCGCGCCGCAGCGATCGTCGCCGCCATTTCCACCGGGTGATGGCCGTAGTCGTCCACCAGCGTGAAGCTGCCGGCCTCGTCGCCGTCCAGATCGACCAACTGCACTTCGCCGTAGCGCTGGAAGCGGCGGCCGACGCCGCTGAAGTCCGCCAGCGCCTTGACGATGGCTTCGTCCGGCACCTGCACTTCGGTCGCCACCGCGATCGCCGCCAGCGCATTGAGCACGTTATGCATGCCGGGCAGGTTGAGCTCGATCGGCAGCCGCGTGGTCGAGCCATTGACCCGCACGCAGTCGAACAGCATCCGCCCGCCGTCAGCGCGCACGTTCTCGGCGCGGATGCTGGCGCTCGGCGACAGGCCGTAGCGCACGATCTGCTTCGACACCTGCGGCATGATCTCGCGCACGTTGGCGTCGTCCTCGCACAGCACGGCGACGCCGTAGAACGGCAGCCGCTGCAGGAAATCGACGAAAGCCTGCTTGACCCGGCCGAAATCGTGGCCGTAGGTGTCCATGTGGTCGGCGTCGATGTTGGTGACGACCGCGACCATCGGGCTCAGCAGCAGGAAAGACGCATCCGACTCGTCGGCCTCGGCCACCAGGTACTCGCCCTTGCCGAGGCGCGCGTTGGCGCCGGCAGCGTTGAGCCGGCCGCCGATGACGAAGGTCGGGTCGATGCCGCCTTCGGCGAGGATGCTCGCCACCAGCGAGGTGGTGGTGGTCTTGCCGTGGGTGCCGGCGATGGCGATGCCCTGCTTGAAGCGCATCAGCTCGGCCAGCATCAGCGCGCGCGGCACGACCGGGATGTTGCGCTCGCGCGCCGCCACCACTTCCGGGTTGTCCGGCTTGACCGCGGTGGAAGCCACCAGCACGTCGGCGCCGGCGACGTTGCCAGCCGAATGGCCGCGCATGACGCGAGCGCCCATCTTCTGCAGCCGGCGCGTCGCGGCGTTGTCGCCGAGATCGGAGCCGCTCACCGCATAGCCCTGGTTCACCAGCACTTCGGCGATGCCGCTCATGCCGGAGCCACCGATGCCGACGAAGTGGATGTTCCTGACCTTATGCTTCACGGCCATATTCCTCATGGCGGTCGAGCAGCGCCCCGAACGGCGCCTTGGCGTCGCGAGCCCATGCTCCGACGAAATGGATGTTCCCGAGCTTGTGCTTCATGTCCTGTCTCCGCCGGCCAGTGCCTCGCAGACGCGCGCCACTTCGGCAGCCGCCTGCGGGCAGGCCAGGGCACGGGCGTTCTCCGCCATCTGCAGCAGGCGCGGACGGTCGATGCTGGCGAGGATGCCGGCCAGCCGTTCGGCGTTGAGTTCGGTCTGCGGCAGCAGATAGGCCGCGCCGCGATCGGCGAGGAAGCGGGCATTGCCGGTCTGGTGATCGTCCACCGCGTACGGGAAGGGCACCAGCAGGCTGGCCGCCCCCACCGCAGCGAGTTCGGACACCGTCAGCGCGCCAGCGCGGCAGATCACCAGGTCGGCCTCCGCGTAGGCGCTCGCCATGTCGTCGATGAAGGGACGTAGATCGCCCTCCACCTGCGCGCTCGCATACGCGGCGTGCAAGGCCTCGATCTGCTTCTCGCCCGCCTGGTGCAGCACCTGCGGCCGGGCGTCGGCCGGCAGGCGGGCGAGCGCGGCCGGCACCGCGTCGTTGAGCGCCGCCGCGCCGAGGCTGCCGCCGACGACGAGAAGCTTCAGTGGCCCTTCGCGGCCGGCGAAACGCTCGCCCGGCGGCGCCACTGCGGCGATCTCGGCGCGCACCGGGTTGCCGACCCAGCGGCCTTTCCCCAGCACCTCGGGGAAACCCGTCAGCACCCGCTCGGCGACGCCGGCCAGCACGCGGTTGGCCAGCCCCGCCACCGAGTTCTGCTCGTGCAGCACCAGCGGACGGCCGAGCAGCGCCGCCATCATGCCGCCGGGGAAGGTGATGTAGCCGCCCATGCCCAGCACCACGTCGGGCCGGCTGCGGCGCAGCGCGCGCAGCGCCTGCCAGAAGCCGGACAGCAGGTTCAGCGGCAGCATCAGCTTGCGCACCAGGCCCTTGCCGCGCAGCGCGCCGAAGCGCACCCAGGCGGTGTCGTAGCCGCGCGCCGGCACGATGCGGGCTTCCATGCCGTCCGGATTGCCCATCCAGACGATGCGCCAGCCGTGCTCGCGCAGGGCTTCGGCCACCGCGATGCCGGGGAAGATGTGGCCGCCGGTGCCGCCGGCCATGACCATCAGCGTCTTCATGGCTGGACCCCGCGCTTCAGTTGCCGCACTTCCCAGTCGCAGCGCAGCAGGATCGCCAGCGCGATGCAGTTGGCGACGATGCTCGAGCCGCCGAAGCTCATCAGCGGCAGGGTCAGGCCCTTGGTGGGCAGCAGGCCCATGTTGACGCCCATGTTGATGAAGGACTGCACGCCGATCCACAGGCCGATGCCCTGCGCCACCAGGCCGGCGAAGTAGCGTTCGAGCCGGATCGCCTCGCGGCCGATCACGAAGGCGCGCTGCACCAGCACCGCGAACATGGCGATGACCGCGATGATGCCGACGAAGCCGAGCTCCTCGGCGATGACCGCGAGCAGGAAATCGGTATGCGCCTCGGGCAGGTAGAACAGCTTCTCCACGCTCGCCCCCAGGCCGACGCCGAACCATTCGCCGCGGCCGAACGCGATCAGCGCGTGCGACAGCTGGTAGCCCTTGCCGAAGGCATCCTTCCACGGGTCCATGAAGCCGAGCACGCGCTCCAGGCGGTAGGGCGACACCAGAATCAGGATGACGAAACCGATCACCGCGGCGATCGCCAGCAGCGCGAACACGCGGCCATTGATGCCGCCGAGGAAGAGCACGCCGAAGGCGATCGTGGTGATGACGACGAAGGCGCCGAAGTCCGGCTCGCGCAGCAGCAGGAAGCCGACGAACAGGATCACCGCCATCATCGGCAGGAAGCCGCGCTTGAAGCTGCTCATGGCGTCGAGCTTGCGCACCGTGTAGTCGGCGGCATACAGCGCGGCGAAGATCTTCATCAACTCCGACGGCTGCAGGTTGACCGGCCCGAGCGACAGCCAGCGCTGCGCGCCATTGACTTCGCGCCCCACGCCCGGAATCAGCACCACGATCAGCAGCACCACACCGGCCACGAACAAGGGCATCGCCAGTTGCTGCCAGCGCGCCATCGGCAGTTGGAAGGCGAGCAGCCCGCAGCCGATGCCGACGGCCATGAACACCGCATGGCGCGCGACGAAGTAATAGGGCTGGTAGTTGGTGAAACGGCTGCCTTCGGCGATCGCGATCGAAGCCGAATACACCATCACCAGTCCGAGCAGCAGCAAGCCGATGGCCGACCAGATCAGCAGCGGATCGAGTTCGCGCATCGAGTTGCCGCCGCGCGCGAAGCGATCGCCCCCTCTCGGCGCCGCGGACTTGCCCGAAACGGCGGAGAACATGTTCGTCAGGCTGGAGCCGAGTTTCATCGCGCGTCGACCTCCGGCAAGCGCCGCACCGCGGCAATGAACACTTCGGCGCGATGGGCATAGCCGCGGAACATGTCGAAGCTGGCGCAGGCGGGGGACAGCAGCACCGCATCCCCTTGCTGCGCCAGTTCAGCGGCACGAACAACCGCGGTTTCGAGATCGGCAGCATGCTCCAGCGGAACACCTGTACCTGCCAATGCAGCTTCGATCAGGGCCGCATCGCGGCCGATCAGCAGTACCGCGCGCGCCCTGCCGGCGACCGCGGGCGCGAGCGGCGAGAAATCCTGACCCTTGCCGTCGCCGCCGGCGATCAACACCACCGGACGGTCGAAGCCGTCCAGCGCGGCGACCGTCGCGCCGACGTTGGTGCCCTTGGAATCGTCGTAGAAGCGCACGCCGTCGGCGCGCTCGGCGACCAGCTCGACACGGTGCGGCAAGCCGCGGAAGGCACGCAGGCCGGCAATCAACTGCGCGGGTGCCATGTCCAGTCCGGCTTCGCACAGCGCCAGCGCGGCCAGCGCGTTGGCGGCGTTGTGACGCCCGGCCAGCGCCAGCTCGGCCAGCGCCAGCAGCGGCTGGTGGCCGCGCACCAGCCAGTCGGCGCCGTCGTGGCAGGCGATGCCGTAATCCGTCTCGGCGCCGTGCGGAGCGTCGACACCGAAGCGGATCACCCGGCGGCCCGGCAGCGCCATCGCCGCGACGCGCGCGTCCTGGCGGTTCAGCACCTGCACGCCCTGCCCCTGGAAGATCGCGGCCTTGGTCACGGCATAGGCCTCGACGCCGGCATAGCGGTCCAGATGGTCGTCGCTGACGTTCAGCACCGTCGCCGCCTCGGCATCCAGGCCGTCCAGAGTCTCGAGCTGGAAGCTGGACAGCTCCAGCACCCAGCAGGCGGGCAGCTCGATGCCCAGTTCCAGGCGCTCCATCAGCACGTCGAGCGCCGCCGGGCTGATGTTGCCGGCGGCGACCGCGTCGATGCCCGCCGACTGCGCCAGCGCGGCAGTCAGCGCCGTGGTCGTGGTCTTGCCGTTGGTGCCGGTGATGGCGAGGATGCGGCTGCGCCCGCGCACGCCGAGTTCGGCCAGCGCCTGCGCCAGCAGGCTCATTTCGCCGGTGACGGGCAGGCCGCGGCGGCAGGCTTCGGCGGCGACGCCGGTGCGCGGATCGAGCCCGGGGCTGAGAGCGACGAGATCGATGCCATCGAGCACTTCGGCGCCGAAGCCGCCGCTGACGATTTCGGCCAGCGGCGCGTCCTCGCGCAGCGCCTCGAGGCCGGGCGGCACGGCACGGCTGTCGGCGACGCGCAGGCGCGCGCCGCGCAGCGCGCACCAGCGCGCCATCGCCAGGCCCGATTCGCCGAGCCCGAGCACCAGAACGTGTTTGCCCGTCAGTTCGCTCATCTCAGTTTCAGCGTCGACAACCCGAACAGCACCAGCATGATGGTGATGATCCAGAAGCGGACCACCACCTGCGTTTCCTTCCAGCCACCCAGCTCGTAGTGGTGGTGCAGCGGCGCCATGCGGAAGATGCGCTTGCCGCCGCTGGCCTTGAAGTACAGCACCTGCACCATCACCGACAGGGTCTCGGCGACGAACAGCCCGCCCATGATGAAGAGCACGATCTCCTGGCGCACGATGACCGCGATGGTGCCCAGCGCCGCGCCCAGCGCCAGCGCGCCGACGTCGCCCATGAACACTTCGGCCGGATAGGCGTTGAACCACAGGAAGCCCAGCCCGGCGCCGCAGATCGCGCCGCAGAACACCGCCAGTTCGCCCGCGCCGGCAACGTAGGGCACGCCGAGGTACTTGGCGAAGCCGGCATGGCCGGCGACGTAGGCGAAGATCGCCAGCGCGCCGGCCACCATCACCGTCGGCATGATCGCCAGGCCGTCGAGGCCGTCGGTGAGGTTGACCGCGTGGCTGGTGCCGTTGATGACGAAATAGGTCAGCGCGACGAAGCCGACGATGCCCAGCGGATAGGCCACGGCCTTGAAGAAGGGCACGATCAGCTCGGTCTGCGCCGGCGTGTCGGCGCTGAGGCCGAGGTAGATCGCCGCCGCCAGCGCGATCGCCGAGGTCCAGAAATACTTCCAGCGGCTGGCCAGCCCCTTGGGGTCGCGGTGCACGACCTTGCGCCAGTCATCCACCCAGCCGACGGCGCCGAAGCCGAGGGTGACGAGCAGCGTCACCCAGACGTAGTCGTTCTTCAGGTCGCCCCACAGCAGCACGGTGATGCCGATCGAGATCAGGATCAGCGCGCCGCCCATGGTCGGCGTGCCGGCCTTGGTCAGGTGCGACTTGGGGCCGTCGTCGCGCACCGCCTGGCCGATCTTCTTGGCCGCCAGCCAGCGGATGACGCCGGGGCCGGCGATCAGCGAGATCGCCAGCGCGGTCAGCGCGGCCAGCACCGTCCGCAGCGTGATGTAGCCGAAGACGTTGAAGCCACGAATGTCCTGGCCTAGCCAGAGTGCGATTTCCAACAGCATGTCAGGAGCCGGTTCCGTTCGAAGGGGCAGGATTGTGCACTGCCGCAAGCGCATCCGCCACTCTTTCCATACGCATGAAGCGCGAGCCTTTCACCAACACCACCGAGTCCGCATCGAGCCGTGCCGACAGCGCCCGGACCAGTGCTTCGGGCGAGTTGAAGTGGTGTCCGCCCTCGCCGAAATTGCGCACCGCCACCGCCGTCATGTCGCCCAGCGCGAACAGGCCGTCGATGCCCTTGCTCTTGGCGTAGCCGCCGATCTCGTCGTGCACCTGGGCGCTGGTTTCGCCCACTTCGCCCATGTCGCCCAGCACCAGCCAGGTATGGCCCGGCATCGCCGCCAGCACGTCGATCCCGGCACGCACGGAGTCGGGATTGGCGTTGTAGGAATCGTCCAGGATCACCGCGCCGCTCAAGCCTTCGCGCCGCTGCAGGCGGCCGCGGCTGCCGGCGAAGGCAGCCAGGCCTTCGGCCACCGCTTCGAGTGTCGCACCGGCCGCCAGGCAGGCCGCGGCGGCGCCGACGGCGTTACGCACGTTGTGCAGGCCGGGCACCTGCAGCGCGAATTCGATGCGGCCCTGCGGCGTGTCGAGTCCCACCCGCGAGCCGAGGCCGCGAAGGGTAGCTTGTCCGCGCACGTCGGCAGCGCGGTCGATACCGAATGTCACAATCCGGCGCCCGTCGTTGAGGCGGCGCCAGCCGTCCGCATGCGGATCGTCGGCATTGATCACGGCGGCGCCGGCCGTACCGAGCCCGCCGTAGATCGCGCCCTTCTCCTGCGCGACTTCGTCCAGCGTGCCCATGCCCTGCAGGTGCGCGCGCTGGGCATTGTTGACGATCGCCACCGTCGGCTGCGCCAGCCCGGTGAGATAGGCGATCTCGCCCGGCTGGTTCATGCCCATCTCGATCACCGCGGCGCGGTGGAAGTCGCGCAGGCCGAGCAGGGTCAGCGGCAGGCCGATGTCGTTGTTCAGGTTGCCCTGCGTCGCCAGCACCGACTCGTCGCCGAAGCCCTCGCGGCGGGCCTGGGCGCGCAGGATGGCGGCGCACATTTCCTTCACCGTGGTCTTGCCGTTGCTGCCGGTGATGCCGATCAGCGGCAGTGCGAAGCGCGCGCGCCAGGCCGCGGCCAGCGTGCCGAGCGCGCGCCGGGTATCGTCGACCACCACCACCGGCAGCGCCGGCGCGGGGTTTTCGGCGAACCAGCGCGCATCCACCAGCGCAGCCGCCGCGCCGGCCTCGGCCGCGGTGCCGACGAAAGCATGGCCGTCGAAGCGCTCGCCCCGCAGAGCGACGAACAGCTGGCCCGGCACCAGCGCCCGGCTGTCGCTGCCGACACTGCCGAAACGCACCATGGCGGTGGCATGCGCGCCGTGCGCGGCGAGCGCGCGGGCCGCATCCTGCAGGCTCATCATCGCTGCGCACCTCGGGCATGCCAGGCGCGCAGGGCAAGATCGGCCTGTTCGAGATCGGAGAACGGCAGGCGCCGGCCATGGATTTCCTGGTAAGGCTCGTGGCCCTTGCCGGCGATCACCACCACGTCGTCCGCCGCCGCTTCGGCGACGGCGAAGCCGATCGCCCGGGCGCGATCGACGATGCACTCGGCTGCCGGCCCCGCCCCGGCCGCAACCGCTTCGAGGATCTTCTGCGGATCCTCGGTACGCGGATTGTCGCTGGTGACGATGACGCGATCGGCCAACCGGCGCGCCACCTCGCCCATGATCGGCCGCTTGCCGGGATCGCGATCACCGCCGCAGCCGAACACGCAGACCAGCCTGCCCTGGCGCGAGTTCACCGTCGGCCGCAGGGATTCGAGCACCTGGGCGAGCGCGTCCGGCGTATGCGCGTAGTCGATCACGATCAGCGGTTCGCAGACGCCGCCCACCAGTTGCATGCGCCCTTCCGGCGGCTGCAGGCGCGCCAGATGCGGTGCCAGTTCGTCGAACGGAAGACCGTGGACGAGCAGGGCCGCGGCGACCAGCAACAGGTTGGAGACGTTGAAATGCCCGACCACGCGCACCTGGACGTCCACAGTGCGCCCGTCCCAGTGCAGCGCGAAGCGGAAGCCGGTGGCGGACGACTGCAGCCGGTCGGCGAACAGCACGCGCGCGCCGGGCACGGCATCGGCATTGGCCTGGTACAGCGTGCAGGCGATCACCTCGCGGCCTTCGCCGGCCAGGCGCCGCGCCAGCATCAGCCCGAACGGATCGTCGATGTTGATGATCGCGGCCGCGCTGCTGCCCAGCGCGAACAGGCGGGACTTGGCCTCGCCATAGACTTCCATCGAGCCGTGATAATCGAGGTGGTCGCGGCTCAGGTTGGTGAAGATCACCGCATCGAAGCAGGCGCCGTTCACCCTGCCCTGGTCGAGGCCGATCGACGACACTTCCATCACCGCCGCGCCCGCGCCGGCCGCAACGAAGCCGGCCAGCAGCCGATGCAGTTCCAGTGCGTCGGGCGTGGTGTTGAGCGCGCTCTCCAGTTCCCCCGGAAAGCCGTTGCCGAGCGTGCCGACGATGCCGCAGCACGTCCCCAGGCCCTGCAGCGCGGCAGCGAGCATCTGGCTCACCGTCGTCTTGCCGTTGGTCCCGGTCACGCCCGCCAGCCAGAGCTTTTCGGACGGATGGCCGTAGATCTCGTGAGCGAGATGCCCGGCAAGCTCGCGCAGACCTTCGACCGGCAGCGACGGCACCGGCAGGTGACCCGGGTTGAAGCCGTCGGCGCTTTCCCACAGCACGGCCGCAGCCCCCCCCTCGATCGCCGAAGCCAGGTAGCGGCGGCCGTCGGTACGAAAACCCGGCCATGCCGCGAACACTTCGCCGGCGCCGAGCTTGCGCGAGTCGGCGGTGATGCCGGCAGGCTGCACGCCCGCCGCACGCAGGCAGGCCAGGATCGAGGCGACCCTGCCCATTTACATGCTCTCCTGCGCCACGCCGGCCGCCTCGCTTTCTTCGCTCTGGCGACGGGCAAGATGCAGCGGCGTCAGCGGCGCGTCCGGCGCCACGCCCAGCGAGCGCAACGAGCCTTCCATGATGCGCGAGAACAGCGGTCCGACCACGGTGCCGGCGTAGTAGCTGCCGGCGCTCGGCTCGTCGATCATCACGGCGACGACCAGGCGCGGGTTCGAAACCGGCGCGAAGCCGACGAAGGAGGCGATGTAGCGCTTGACGTAGCGGCCGTTCTCGATCTTCAGCGCGGTGCCGGTCTTGCCGCCGACGCGGTAGCCGGCCACCTGGGCCCTGGTCGCGGTGCCGCCGGTCTGGGTCACCGACTCCAGCATCGTGCGCATCGCCCGCGCGGTCTCGACCGAGAAGATCCGCCGTCCATTGCTGGGCCTGCCTTCGAGGCGGGTCAACGACAGCGGAACGAGTTCGCCATCGCGTGCAAAGGCGAGATAGGCGCGTGCCATCTGGATCAGGCTGACCGAAATGCCGTGGCCGTAGGACATCGTCGCCTGCTCGATCGGCTTCCAGCTCTTGGCCGGGCGCAGCCGCCCGCCGCTTTCACCCGGGAAGCCCAGATTGAGCGGCTTGCCGAAGCCCAGGTCGTCGAACAGCTGCCACATCTCGGTCGGCGTGAAATGCTGGGCGAGCTTGACCGTGCCGATGTTGGAGGACTTCTGGATGACCTCGGCGACGGTCATCGGCTTGGCATGGCGATGCGAATCCGAAATCGTCGCCGTGCCGATGGTCATGCGGCCAGCAGTCGCATCGATCATCGTCGTCGGCCTGACCTTGCCGCGGTCGAGCGCCAACCCGGCAATGAACGGTTTCATGATCGAGCCCGGCTCGAAACTGTCGGTGAACACCCGGTTGCGCAACTGTTCACCGGTCAGGTTGCGGCGGTTGTTGGGGTTGAAGGTCGGCGCATTCACCATCGCGAGGATCTCGCCGCTGCGCGAATCGATGACCACCGCCGCGCCCGCCTTGGCCTTGTGCTCCTTCATCGTGTCGCGCAGCGCCGACCAGGCGAGGTACTGGATCTTGCCGTCGATCGACAGCGCCACCTCCTCGCCTTCGCGCGGCGGGCGGACGGCCTCGGCACCTTCGATGATCTGGCCGCGGCGGTCCTTGATCACGCGGCGCAGGCCGGGCTCGCCGGCGAGCTGCTTGTCGAAGGCCAGTTCGATGCCTTCCTGGCCCCGGTCCTCGACGTTGGTGAAGCCGAGAATGTGCGCCATCACTTCGCCGCCCGGGTAGTAGCGGCGGAACTCGCGCTGCTGGTGGATGCCGGGCAGTTCGAGATCGGCGATGCGCTGGGCCACTTCCGGCGACAGCTGGCGCTTCAGGTAGACGAAATCACGCTGGCTGGCGAGCTTCTCGTTGAGCTCGCGCACATCCATTTCCAGCATCCGCGCCAGTTCGCGCACCTGCGCGGGTTCGAGCTTGGCGTCGGCCGGCATTGCCCATACCGAACGCACCGGCGTGCTGACCGCCAGCATGTCGCCGTGGCGGTCGGTGATGCGGCCGCGCGTGGCCGGAATCTCGATCGTGCGCGCATAGCGCGACTCGCCCTTGGCCTGCAGGAAATCGTTATTGACGCCCTGCAGATACAGGGCGCGCCCGGCCAGGGTCATCGACCCCGCCAGCAGCGCGAGCAGCAGAAAGCGCGGGCGCCACATCGGCAGCTCGCGCTTGAGCAAGGGGTTGTGATTGAAGGTGACCGCGCGCTGGTTCTTCTTCATGATGACGGCTCCACCACCAGGACCTGGCCCGGCACGGGCGGGCGCATGCCCAACCTTTCCCGCGCGAGCTTTTCCACCCGGGCATGCGCTGCCCAGGTGCTTTGTTCAAGTTGCAATTGACCCCATTCCACTTCGAGGCTGTGCGCCCGCGCCTGCTCGCGCTCGAACTCGGCATACAGCTTGCGGGCCTGGTGCTGGGCGGAGACCACCCCCAGCGCACTCGCCACCGTCAGCGCCACCAGCACGGCATCGAAGCGCATCTTCATGCTTCGCTCCCGGCGCGTTCGGCCACCCGCATCACCGCGCTGCGCGAACGGGGGTTGGCCGCCACTTCCGCGGCAGCCGGCCGCAGCGCCTTGCCGATCAGGCGCAGGCGGGGCGGCGGCAGCTCGGCGGCACGGATCGGCAACCGGGCCGGCAGCACTGGCGGACGGGATTCGTCACGCATGAAACGCTTGACGATGCGGTCTTCGAGGGAATGGAAGCTGATCACCACCAGCCGCCCGCCCGTACCGAGACGGTTCACGCAGGCAGGCAGCACGCGCGTCAGCTCCTCGAGCTCCTGATTGATGAAAATCCGTAGAGCCTGGAAGGTGCGTGTCGCCGGGTGCTGCCCCGGCTCGCGTGTACGGACCGCTTTTTCCACGATCGCGGCAAGTTGTCCAGTGGTTGCAACAGCCCCCCCTGTCCGAGCAGTTGCAATCGCCTTTGCAATCGCATGAGCAAACCGTTCCTCGCCATAATCCCTGATCACCTCCGTCATCCGGCCGACGGACGCTTCCGCCAGCCAGTCCGCCACGGTCTGCCCGCGGCTGGTATCCATACGCATGTCCAGCGGCGCATCGAAGCGAAAGCTCATGCCTCGCGCCGCCTCGTCGAGCTGGGGTGAGGACACCCCGAGATCCAGCAACACCCCATCCACCTGCACCACACCCAGCTCGCCCAGCACTGCGTCCAGCGAGCTGAAAGCCTCATGCACCAGCGTCAGCCGTGCATCACCCAGTGCCCGGCCCGCCGCAATCGCCGCCGGATCGCGGTCGAAGGCGATCAGCCGCCCCGCCGGCCCGAGCCGTTCGAGCACGGCGCGGCTATGTCCGCCACGGCCGAAAGTGCCGTCGACGTACACCCCGCCCGGCTTGACGTCGAGCGCATCGAGCGCCTCTTTCAGCAGCACGGTGACGTGGGCAGCAGGCACTTCGGCAGCATTCATCGCGGTGCTCACAGCGCCAGACTCTCGAAACCGGGCGGCAGGCCCGCGTTCATCAGCGCCAGCATGGCCTCCTGCTGCTTCTGCCAGCCTTCGTCGGACCACAGTTCGAAGTGGCTGCCCTGGCCCACCAGCCAGACCTGCTTGTCGAGCTTGGCGAACTGGCGCAGCGACGGCGCCACCAGCACACGGCCGGCAGCATCGAGGGATTCCTCCTGGGCGAAACCCACGAGCAGGCGCTTGAGCATGGCGGAAGTCGGATCCAGGCCGGGCGCGGCCAGCACCGTGTCGCGAATCGGCACCCAGGCGGGCACCGGGTAGACGAGCAGGCAACCATGGGGATGGGCGGTCAGCACCACCTGGCCGTTTTCGACGGCCAGGGCATCACGATGCCGTGCAGGAATCGCGAGGCGACCCTTGGCATCGAGATTGAGCGCAGCGGCCCCCTGGAACATTGACCCCCCTGACTGGATTGGGGCAGCGCCTGATCGACACTTTTCCCCACTTTTTTCCACTTAGCCCCACTTTAGTGGAAAGGATTTACCCGGTCAAGCTGACGAATCAGGAATTTCTTTGTGACACAATGACTTATACCGCATCGGCAAAGATCGGATAAACCCTGAAAAATCAAGGGAGATCATGTATCGATATGCGAAAACAGGTGAACTTGCGCCCGGACCGGGGACAAGTGGGAGAAAGTGGGGGAAAACGTCCGCAGCGAAGGCCGGGCGGGTGCCGCAGGCATGCCCATGAGCGGAAAAGGCGGGCGCAGCGGCCACGCTGCCTGCCAGCAGCCGGGGTTTCCTCGCCACGCGCTTGTGGAGCCTTCGGCTCCTCCAGGCACGCTCGTCTCGCCGACCCGCCATGAATGGCGGGCTTGCGCTCGCGGGCTGCGGTCATGCCTGCCCGAATCGGGGAACGAAGGGGGAAAAGGAAGTTCGCCGATAAGCCGGGTTCTGTCGAACGCCGCCGGCAAGCCGGCGTCGTCGGGCAGTCATTCCTCTGGGCGCCACGTTGCCGTGGCGCTCTAGCAGCCTACCCGGGAGCGACGCGAGCCACGCCGATGCTCCCCTATTTGGCCTTGCCCCGGATGGGGTTTGCCGTACCAGTCCTGTTGCCAGTCCTGCGGTGGGCTCTTACCCGCCGACGCTTTCGCATCGGCCCGCGGCATGCTTGCGCATACCCCGGCACCGTTTCACCCTTGCCTGTGCGCCGTCGAAGAGCAAGCTCCCCGGCATGCGCCATCGGCGGTCTGCTCTCTGTTGCACTTTCCGTCGCCTCACGGCGCCCGGCCGTTAGCCGGCATCCTGCTCTGCGGGGCCCGGACTTTCCTCCACGCACGACGAGGTGCGCAGCGACTGCCTGGCGAACTTCCTGCGGCGGATTATACGGGACTTCAGTCCTGGTCGGCCGGCGCGGCAACGAAAGCCGGCGCGCCGTCCTTGAGCACGAAACTGCCGACCCAAGGGCCCGGCGGCTTGCCGGCCGCGTTGTCCCAGTCCTGCACACGGCACACTTCGGTGCTGGCGAGATACCAGCGCGGCCCCTGTTGCAGCGCCCACAGGTGGTCGCCCGCCTCATACACCCGCATCTCGACCAGCGTGGTCGAACCCGGATGGATGGACACGCGCTTCTGGCACTTGGGCAGGCGCGAGGCGATCACCGCCTGCTTGAGCTCGTCATCCCAGAAGAATTTCTGCTCGCGCACCAGGATCAGCGCATGATCCTTGCCGTCGATCATGTAGGCGGTCGCGCTGTTCTCGCAGGCCGCCAGCACCGGCAACACGCCCAGCACAGCCAGCGCTCGGCCGAATCGGGCGATACGAGTCACCATGAATTGCTCCCTCAGGCAAACAGTTTCCACGCGATCGTCTCGCCGGCGCGCAGCGGCACCAGCGGATCTTCGCCGAGATAGGGGTAGGCCGCCGGCACCGCCCAGTCCTCGCGCTGCAGCGTGATGGTGTCGGCATTGGGCGGCAGGCCGTAGAAAGCCGGGCCGTTGAGGCTGGCGAAGGCCTCCAGCTTGTCGAGCGCGCCGACCGCATCGAACGCTTCGGCATAAAGCTCGATGCCGGCGTGGGCGGTATAGCAGCCCGCGCAGCCACAGGCGTTTTCCTTGGCGCTGCGCGAATGCGGCGCCGAATCGGTACCGAGGAAGAAGCGCGTGCTGCCCGAAGTGACGGCTGCGAGCAGCGCCTCACGGTGGGATTCGCGCTTGAGCACCGGCAGGCAGTAATGGTGCGGACGGATGCCACCCTGGAAGATGGCGTTGCGATTGAGCAGCAGGTGGTGCGCGGTGACGGTGGCGGCGACGTGGCTGCCCGCCGCGCGCACGAACTGCGCCGCCTCGGCGGTGGTGATGTGCTCGAAGACGATCTTCAGCCCCGGGAAGCGCCGCACCAGCGGCGACAGCGTGCGCTCGATGAAGACCCGTTCGCGGTCGAACACATCGACGTCGGCGCCGGTCGCCTCGCCATGCACGCACAGCACCAGGCCGCGCTTTTCCATGCGCTCGAGCACCGGATAGATCTTGTCGACCGCGGTCACGCCGGCATCGGAGTTGGTCGTGGCACCGGCCGGATAGAGCTTGGCGGCGACGACATGGCCGGACGCGACGGCGCGGTCGATCTCGTCGGGCGGCAGGTTGTCGGTCAGGTACAAGCTCATCAGGGGATCGAAGCGCGTGCCGGACGCTGCGGCGAGGATGCGCTCGCGATAGGCCAGGGCCTGCCCGGTGGTCGTCACCGGCGGCTTCAGGTTCGGCATGATCAGCGCCCGGCCGAAGCGCTCGGCCGTATGCGGAACCACGGCGGCAAGCGCCGCGTCGTCGCGCACGTGGAGATGCCAGTCATCGGGACGAACCAGGGTGATCGATTGCATTGTGCGAATCCTTGAAGCCGGAGCACTGATTATAGGCTCTCGCATCAGGCTTGGGCGCGGGTGGAATCGCATGCTGCGGCCATGCATCACGCTGCGCCGCCGATTATTCGTTTCCGCTCCCCTCGCGCATGGCCAGCGCCCGCGCATACAGCGCGTTCCTCGATGCTCCGGTGATGTCGGCGGCAAGCCGGGCGGCGCTCTTCAACGGCAGCTCGCCGAGCAGCAGCGCCAGCACCCGCTCGGCTTCGGCATCCAGCCCCGCGCCCGGCGGCTTGCCCGCCAGCACCAGCACGAACTCACCACGGCTGCGGTTCGGATCGGCGGCGAACCATGCCGCGGTTTCGGCCAGCGGCATGCGCACGATCTGCTCGTGCAGCTTGGTCATCTCCCGCGCGATCAACAGTTCACGCTCGCCGCCGAAGATCTTCTCGAAGTCGGCCACACATTCGGCGATGCGATGCGGCGCCTCGTAGAACACCATCGCAGCCGCTTCGTCGCGCAGCGGCTGCAAGACCGCCAGCCGCGCCGCCGACTTCGCCGGCAGGAAGCCGACGAAGCGAAAGCCGCCTTCGGCCAGCCCCGCCACCGACAGCGCCGCGATCGCCGCACAGGCCCCCGGCACCGGCACCACTGCAAACCCCGCCTCGCGCACCCGCGCCACCAGCCGCGCGCCGGGATCGGACACCGCCGGCGTGCCGGCATCGGTGATGAAAGCCACCTGCTGCCCGGCTTCGAGCAGCGCGATCAGGCGCCCGGCCGCCTCCTGCTCGTTGTGCTGATGCACCGCGAGCATGCGCGTATCCACGCCGAAGGCATCGAGCAGGCGCTGGCTGTGGCGGGTGTCCTCGGCAGCAACGACGTCGACCGCCTTCAGCACGGCGATCGCGCGCAGGCCGATGTCGCCGATGTTTCCGAGTGGCGTCGCCACCACATACAATGACGGCGTACTGGACAGCGGGCTTTCGGGCAGCGCGACGCTGGAGCGGGGAATGATGGTATTCATGGCGATGGCTGCGGCGCGCGGGCGCCGCCTGGCGAGGACTCAGGAATGACGGCAGGCAGTCGCACGAGCCGCGCGCCCGCCGCGACGGACGACATTGTCGGTGCCCGCGCGACACCGGCGCAAGCGCGCGGCCGGATTGCCGAAGAGCTGGCCGCGCGCCATCTCGAAGCGCAGGGCCTGCGCATCCTCGCCCGCAACGTCCGCTGCCGCGGCGGCGAGGTCGACCTGATCTGCATGGAGCGCGGCGGCATCGTCTTCGTCGAGGTGCGGCTGCGCACCAACGCCAGATTCGGCGGCGCCGGCGAGAGCATCACCGCCGCCAAGCAGCGCCGCGTGCTGCTGGCGGCGCGCTGGTGGCTCAATGGTCCGGGCCGCCGCTTCCAGACCGCCCCCTGCCGCTTCGACGCCGTGCTGCTCGACGGCCTGGACGACACCCGCATTACCTGGCTGCGCGGCGCCTTCGATGCCGGCTGAGCCGGCATGCTAGACTTCCCAGCCCAGCGGACGACTCTTGCGACATGGATCTCATCGCGCGCATCTCACGCCAGTTCCAGGACAACACACGCACCACGCTCGATGCGCTCGAAATGCTGGCCGCGCCGATCGCAGGCGCGATCGAGACCATCACCGCCAGCCTGCTCGACAACGGCAAGATCCTGGTCTGCGGCGGCAGCGGCTCGTCCGGCGACGCACGGCGCTTCGCCGCCCAACTGGTCAATGGCTTCGAACTCGAACGCCCCTCGCTGGCCGCGTTCGCGCTCAGCGCCGACGCCTCGACGCTGGCCCCCATCGCCGGCGACCCCTCGCCCGAAGGCCTGCTGTCGCGCCAGATCCTCGCCCTCGGCCAGCCCGGCGACATCCTGCTGACGCTGTCGGCGCACGGCGATTCGCCCCGCATTCTCGAAGCCATCGGCGCCGCGCACGAGCGCGACATGCGGGTCATCGCCCTGACCGGTGCCGACAGCAAGGCCACGACCGAACTTCTCGGCCCCGAAGACATCCACATCTGCGCCCCCGCCGAACGCACGGCGCGCATTCAGGAATTGCACCTGCTGATCCTGCATTGCCTGTGCGACGGCATCGATTGTCTGTTACTTGGAGTGGAAGACTGATGCGCCCTACGCACGACACCCCCAGCCCGTCCCGCCGCCGTCTCCTGCTCGGCCTCGCCGCGGCGGGCACCCTGCCCTTGCTGCAAGGCTGCTTCCCGGTGGTCGCCACCGGCGTCGGCGCCGGCGCCGCGATGGTCGCCGACCGGCGCACCAGTGGTGCCTACGTCGAGGACGAAAGCATCGAATGGAAAGTCGCCAGCCGCATCCGCGAACGTTTCGGCGACGCCGTCCATGTCAACGTCACCTCCTACAACCGCAACGTGCTGCTGACCGGCGAGGCATCGAACGACACCGTGCGCAGCCAGCTCGACAGCATCGTTGCCGGGGTGGAAAACGTCCGCGGCGTGATCAACGAAGTGGCGGTCGGCCCCAACTCGACGCTGACCGCGCGCGGCAACGACGCCCTGATCACCTCCAACGTCAAGGCGCGCTTCCTCGACGCCAGACGCTTCGCTGCTCATAACGTCAAGGTCGTGACCGAGGCCAACGTCGTCTTCCTGCTCGGCATCGTCACCCGCGCCGAAGCCGACGCCGCCGCCGAAATCGCCCGCACCAGCAAGGGCGTCAGCAAGGTGGTGCGCGTGTTCGAGTACGTCAGCGACGAAGAAGCGCGCCGGCTCGACAATCCGACCAGCGCGCGCAAGTAAGCCCTTCGGGCGCCCCCCTCGGACAAGTTCCCTCAGGCAGCGGCGGCAAGCGCATCCAGCAGTTTCTGGTGCACGCCGCCGAAGCCGCCGTTGCTCATCACCAGCACGTGATCGCCCGGCCGGGCGGCCGCGGCCACGTCCGCCACCAGGCGCTCCAGGGACTCATGCACCCGCGCCCGCCCGCCCAGCGGCGACAGCGCCGCCGCCGCATCCCAGCCCAGATTCCCCGCATAGCAGAACACCGCGTCGGCCTCGGCCAGGCTGGCGGGTAGCTGCGCCTTCATCACGCCCAGCTTCATCGTGTTCGAGCGCGGCTCCAGCACCGCCAGGATGCGCCCCTGCGGCTCCCGCCGCCGCAGCCCGCCCACGGTCAGCGCGATCGCCGTCGGGTGGTGGGCGAAATCATCGTAGACACGGACCCCTCGTTCCGTGCCGCGCAGCTCCAGCCTGCGCTTGATGCCGCCGAAGCGCGCCAGGCTGGCGATGGCCTGCGCCGGCGTGACGCCGACGTGTCGCGCCGCCGCGATCGCCGCCAGCGCGTTCTCGCGGTTGTGGCTTCCCGCCAGCGGCATCTCCGCCCGCCCCAGCTCCTTGCCGCCCAGGCTGAACACCGCCTCGGCCTCCGACGCACCCGTTCCGGCCTGCCACTGCGCCGCATCGTTGAACCATTCCAGTTCGGACCAGCAGCCGCGCTCGATCACCCGCTTCAGGCTGTCCTCGCGGCCGTTGGCGATCACCCTGCCGCTCGCCGGGATCGTGCGCACCAGATGGTGGAACTGCGTCTCGATCGCCGCCAGGTCGGCAAAGATGTCGGCGTGATCGAACTCGAGGTTGTTCAGGATCGCGGTGCGCGGCCGGTAATGGACGAACTTCGAGCGCTTATCGCAGAAGGCGGTGTCGTACTCGTCGGCCTCGATGACGAAGAACGGCGACTCCGTCAGCCGCGCCGACACGCCGAAGTTCTGCGGCACGCCGCCGACCAGGAAGCCGGGGTTCAGGCCGGCATCCTCCAGCATCCAGGCCAGCAGCGAGGTCGTCGTGGTCTTGCCGTGCGTACCTGCCACCGCCAGCACCCAGCGCCCCGCCAGCACGTGCTCGGCCAGCCATTGCGGCCCCGACACGTAGGGTAGGCCGCGGTCCAGAATGGCTTCGAGCAGGGGGTTGCCGCGCGACACCGCATTGCCGACGACGAACACGTCCGGCGCCAGATCGAGCTGCGAGGCATCGTAGCCTTCGATCAGGCGGATGCCCTGCTGTTCGAGCTGGGTGCTCATCGGCGGATAGACGTTGGCATCGCAGCCGGTGACGACGTGGCCGGCCGCACGCGCGAGCAGCGCCACGCCGCCCATGAAGGTGCCGCAGATGCCGAGGATGTGGATGTGCATGGCGAAGAAGCTCCGGGAGGCCGTCATCCGGATGAAACCGGCCCGTGTAGAATGGGCCCGCATTCTACCCGACCCCCATCATGCACTCACACGCGACCCCCAACGGCACTCTGCGGCGCGAGATCGCCGCGCTGGCAGCCCGCATGATGGCCGAAGACGGCATCAGCGACTTCGGCTTCGCCAAGCGCAAGGCAGCCAAGCAACTCGGCGCGGCCGACTCCGACGCCCTGCCGACGAATGCCGAAATCGAGGCCGAACTGCGCGCCTGGCAGGCGCTGTACCAGGACGAGGAGCAGCCCGAGCGCCTGCACGAGATGCGCAGCGCCGCGGTCGACGTGATGCGCCTGCTGGCCGATTTCCGCCCCTATCTGACCGGTGGCGCGCTGGACGGCACCGCGGGGCGCTATTCCGAACTGGAGATCGAACTCTTCCCCGAAAGCGCCAAGGAAGTGGAAATCTTCTTCCTCAACCAGGACTTCCACTACGAGCACCGCGAGCCGCGCCGCCCGGCGCCGAACAGCCCCGAAGCGATACTGAGCTTCGACTGGGACGAAGTCCCGGTGCGACTGTCGATCTATCCGGCCGGCGCCGAACGCAACAACCGGCGCGGCCAGGAACGGGCGCGGCTGGCCCAGGTCGAAGCCCTGCTCGAAGCCGAGGGCAAGGACGCCCCTCCTGTCACGGACGCCTGAAGGACACACCGATGAGCCGCACTTTCCAGACCCTGCTGATCCTCGCCGTCGCCGTCCTGGCCGGCGTCGCCGGCTACTTCGCCAATCGCGGCAGCGCTCCGGCCGGCCAGACCCATGTCGTGCCCGACGCGGCGATCGACGCCCTGTTCGCCCTCACCCTGCCGGACACCGAAGAGCAACCGCAGGCGCTGGAACAATGGCGCGGCAAGATCGTCGTCGCCAATTTCTGGGCGACGTGGTGCCCGCCCTGCCGCGAGGAGATTCCGGACTTCGCCGCCGCCAGCCAGGCATTTGCCGGCCAGCCGGTCCAATTCGTCGGCATCAGCATCGACAGCCTCGACAAGGTCCGCGCCTTCGGTGCGGAATTCGGCGTCCCCTACCCGCTGCTGATCGCCGGCCCCGAAACCCTGAGCCTGGCGAAAGACTTCGGCAACAATGCCCGTGCGCTGCCCTTCACCGTCATCATCGATCGCGATGGCAAGGCACGCCACATCAAGCTGGGCACCTTGAAACGGGACGAACTCGAGAGCAGAATCCGCGCACTGCTGCCGTCCTGAGACACCGGCCGGGCCAACGCCAATGTAGACAATTTGCATCGATTTGCTGCAAACTTGCCGCCATGAAGCGCAGAAAACGCGGCCCCGTGGCACTACAGGCAACTCTCTGCAAGCGCCCGCTGCACCACTTCCCAAGGCGTCCGAGCAGCCGCTGCAGCCTCGCTTTGCCACGCAGGCCGAACCCCTCTGCCCGTCCAGATTCGCAAGGCGCGCCCTTGCACCATCCTCGCCCCATCGAAGCACCGCAGCCTGCCGGCCCAAGGGCCCGCGCATGCCTGCGGAAACGAGAACACTGATCGCCGACGAGCACCGCCCGCAGGGCTGCATCGTCAAGCATGGAGAAATAGCATGGATCTGCGCAAGCTGAAGAAACTCATCGACCTCGTCCAGGAATCCGGGATTTCCGAGCTGGAAGTCACCGAAGGCGAGGAAAAGGTCCGCATCGCCAAGCACATGGGCGTGGCCGCACCGGCCGCCTACCTCCCCCCGGTGCCGGCCGCCGTACCGGCCCCGGTCGCCGCGGCCTCTGCGCCGGCAGCAGCCGAACCTGCCGCGGACACGCTGCCCGAAGGCGACATCGTCAAATCGCCGATGGTCGGCACCTTCTACCGTGCCTCGGCGCCCGGCGCCAAACCCCTGGTCGACATCGGCCAGACCGTCGCCGAAGGCGACCGGCTGTGCATCATCGAAGCGATGAAGCTGATGAACGAAATCGAGTCGGAGTTCTCCGGCGTGGTCAAGGCCATCCTGGTCGAAAATGGCCAGCCGGTCGAATACGGCCAACCGCTCTTCGTCATCGGCTGATCGCACCATGTTCGAGAAGATTCTCATCGCCAACCGCGGAGAGATCGCCCTCCGCATCCTGCGCGCCTGCCGCGAACTGGGCATCAAGACGGTCGCGGTGCATTCAGAGGCCGACACCGAGGCCAAGTACGTCCGCCTCGCCGACGAATCGGTCTGCATCGGCCCGGCCTCGTCCACGCTGAGCTACCTCAACGTACCGGCGATCATCTCGGCGGCCGAAGTCACCGATGCCGAGGCCATCCATCCCGGCTACGGCTTCCTGTCCGAAAACGCCGACTTCGCCGAGCGCGTCGAACAGTCCGGCTTCGTCTTCATCGGCCCGCGCCCAGACACCATCCGCCTGATGGGCGACAAGGTTTCCGCCAAGGACGCGATGAAGGCCGCAGGCGTGCCCTGCGTGCCCGGCTCCGACGGCGCCCTGCCCGAAGAGCCCAAGGAAATCATCAGGATCGCGCGCGCCATCGGCTATCCGGTCATCATCAAGGCCGCCGGCGGCGGCGGCGGGCGCGGCATGCGCGTGGTGCACACCGAAGCCGCGCTGCTCAACGCCGTCACTACCACCCGCGCCGAAGCCCAGGCGGCTTTCGGCAACCCGGTGGTATACATGGAGAAGTACCTCGAGAATCCGCGCCACGTCGAGATCCAGGTCCTCGCCGACCAGCACGGCAGCGCGGTCTATCTGGGCGAGCGCGACTGCTCGATGCAGCGCCGCCACCAGAAGGTCATCGAGGAAGCGCCCGCACCCGGCATCGATCGCAAGCTGATCGCCAGGATCGGCGAGCGCTGCGCCGAAGCCTGCCGCAAGATCGGCTACCGCGGCGCGGGCACTTTCGAGTTCCTGTACGAGAACGGCGAGTTCTACTTCATCGAGATGAACACCCGCCTGCAGGTCGAACACCCGGTCACCGAATACATCACCGGCATCGACCTCGTGCAGGCGCAGATCCGCATCGCCGCCGGCGAAAAGCTGTGGTTCGGCCAGCGCGACATCAGCTTCCACGGCCACGCCATCGAATGCCGCATCAACGCCGAGGACCCTTTCAAGTTCACCCCCTCGCCCGGCCGCATCAGCAACTGGCATACGCCCGGCGGCCCCGGCATCCGCGTCGATTCGCATGTATACAACGGCTACACCGTGCCGCCGCACTACGACTCGATGATCGGCAAGCTGATCGCCTACGGCGACAGCCGCGACCAGGCCATCCGCCGCATGCGCATCGCCCTGTCCGAGATGATGGTCGAAGGCATCAAGACCAACGTGCCGCTGCACCAGACCCTGATGCTCGACCCGCGCTTCATCGAAGGCGGCACCAGCATCCACTACCTGGAAAACAAGCTGGCCGACCGCAACGAAGTGAAGAGCTGAGCCGATGTGGATCTCGGTCACCCTGCAGGCTGACGCCGCCCGCGCCGAAGTCCTGTCCGACGCCCTGATGGAGGTCGGCGCCTTGTCGGTGTCCATCGAGGACGCCGACGCCGGCACCGACGCGGAAACGCCGCAATTCGGCGAACCCGGCCACCTGCCGGCCGCGCTGTGGGATCACAGCCGGGTGATCGCGCTGATCGACGGCAGCACCGGCAGCGGCGCCCTCGAGGCGCTGCTGGCCGAAGCCGCGCAGGCCGCCGGGCTGGACGGCGTCCCGCCGTACACCGTCGAGGAAGTCGCGGAGCAGAACTGGGTGCAATTGACACAGAGCCAGTTCGACCCCATCCGCATCACCGACCGCCTGTGGATCGTGCCCTCGTGGCACGCAGCGCCGGACGACAACGCGATCAACATCGAGCTCGACCCCGGCATGGCTTTCGGCACCGGCTCGCACCCAACCACCCGGCTGTGCCTGGAATGGCTGTGCGACACCGTCACGCCCGGCTGCAGCCTGCTCGACTACGGCTGCGGCTCCGGCATCCTCGCCATCGCCGCCGCCAAGCTGGGTGCGGCCGAAGTACTGGGCATCGACATCGACGAAAAAGCCGTCGACGCCGCGCGCGACAATGCCGAGCGCAACGCCGCGGCAATCCGCCTGCAGCACTCCGGCGTGCCGCTGGGCGACACTTTCGACCTCGTCGTCGCCAACATCCTGACCAACCCGCTGTGCGTGCTCGCCCCCGCCATCGCCGCACGCGTCGCGCCGGGCGGCCGCGTGGCCCTCTCCGGCGTGCTCGAAACCCAGGCCGGCCAGGTCATCGAAGCCTGGGCGCCGTTCATCGCGCTGCAGGTCGGCGCGGCGCACGACGGCTGGATCCGGCTGGAGGGGCAACGCTCCGCAGCATGATGCTGACACGCTGCCCCGCCTGCCAGACGACGTTCCGGCTCGGACCGGAGCAACTGCGCGCGCGCCAGGGCGAAGTCCGCTGCGGTCATTGCTTCCACCCCTTCAACGCACTCGAGCACGAGATCGTCCCGCCCTCCAGCGCCACCCATGCAGCCCGGGTGACGCAGGACGCATATCCGGCACCATCGCCCGCTTCATACCGGGCTTGGCCGCATCAGACCCCGCGTGGTTCAGCCGCTCATGGCCCGGCCGGGCCGCGAGAGGCTGAACCACAGGAGATCACCCATCGGGAGGCCGGTCCTCATCAGGACGGACTCCCGGCGGATGACCATCCGCAAGACGCCGGCTTCATCGTGCTGGAAGAAAAATCGGCAGCGGCGCCGGCCACCGAAGATCCGGTCCTCGACGATCCGCGCGAACTCCCTCCTCCTCCCCCCCTGCCCATGCCTCACGGTTCGGACACGACCGAGGAGGAGGCGACAGCGGAAGACGCGCCTCCGGTACTGCCCGAAGTGCTTCGAAGTGGCCGGCGAGCAGCAGCCGGCACGGCGTCCGATACCCGGCCCAGCCTTTCGCGGCCCGGCCGGGAAGACAGCGTCACCGGCTCACGCACCACCGAGGACAGCGCCGACATCGGCGCCGATGCCGACGATGCGGAACTGCCTGAAGCTGAGCCTCCTGCCTCTGGCACGCCAGCCTCGGACACCGCCGGAACCACGAACACAGGCACCGGCGAGCAGGAGGACCACACCTCGCTGCTCAGGCCGGCCGCGCCCCAGCCGGCCCCTCGGGCAGCCGCCAGAGAAGCCCCCGAAGCAGCCCACATCGACATCGAACAGCTCGATGCGAAATACGGCCGCCCCAAGTCACCCGCCAGCCCGCGCCAGCGCGCCCTGGCCAGCCTGACGGTCGGCCTGCTCGGCGGCCTGCTGGCTGCGCAGTGCGTCTATCTCTACCGCATGGAAATCGCGCGCGATCTGCCGGGGCTGCGTCCGCTGCTGGAAACGGCGTGCGCCGCACTCAACTGCACGGTCCCCTTTCCGCGCGACGTGGAACTGATCAGCGTCGACCTCTCGGATCTGCAATCGGAGCCCGGCAAGCCCGGCCAGTACATCCTGTACGCCACGATCAGCAACCGCGCCGGATACGCGCAGGCCTGGCCCCATCTGGAACTGACCCTGACCGATGCGCGCGACACGCCGGTCGCGCGCCGCGTGCTCGCCCCCCACGAATGGATTCCGCCTGCGCAGCATGGCGACACTTTCGCCAGCCGCAGCGCGGTCAATGCCCGCATCGCTTTCGCCGCCCCCGATCTCGCCCCGACGGGCTATCGGGTCGGCAAGTTCTACCCCTGATCATCCGGCCGCGCCGAAGCCGGCGCCTAGCGCGACACCCGCACCGTGCCGGCATCGCGCAGCACGCGCACCCGCTCACCCGCGCGGAAAGTCTCGCCTTCGTCGGCCTGCACGACCGCCAGGAACTGGCCGTTGTCGAGCCGCACGGTCACTTCCACGCCGCGCGTCCGTGTCGCGCCTTCCTCGATCGCCGCACCGGCGACGCCGCCGGCCACCGCGCCGATGACGGCCGCCGCAGCGGCACCACGGCCGCCGCCGACCGAGCTGCCGGCAATGCCACCGACCGCCGCGCCGGCCACCGAGCCGATCGGCGTCTTGGTGCCTTCGAGCTGCACCGCGCGCACCGACTCGACGGTGCCGAACTGCACGGTCATCGCCCGCCGCGCCTCGGTGCGCGAATACGCCCCGCCGCCCAGCCCCTGGGCGCAGCCGCCCAGCAGCAGCACTGCGGCGAGCGCAGCAGTGACGGCACGCAGACTCATCGACCTCTCATTCACCATGCATCTTCTCCGAACGCCTGCCGATAGCGCGCGGCGATGTCGTCGCGCGCCGGCATGTGATTCTGTCCGCCGCGATGCGCGATCTTGAGCGCCCCCATCACCGCGGCAAGGCGGCCCGCCTTCAGCATGTCCCAGCCGTTCGCGAGTCCGTACAGCAAACCGGCGCGATAGGCATCTCCGCAGCCGGTGGGGTCGACGATCGCGTCGGGCTCCACGGCCGGCAGGTTCTGCACTTCGCCGCCGCGGTGGATGCGCGAACCCTCCGCACCCAGCGTCACGACGAAGCCTTCCACCATCGCCGCCAGTTCGGCCTCGCTACGGCCGGTCTTCTCGCACATCAGGCGGGCCTCGTAGTCATTGACCGTGCAGTAGCGGGCCAGTTGCAGGCATTCCAGTAACGCTTCGCTACCGAGCACGGGCAGCGCCTGGCCCGGATCGAACACGAAGGGCACGCCGAGCCGGGCCAATCCACGCGCATGGCGCAGCATGCCGTCGGGCCCGTCGGGCGAGACGATGCCCAGTTTCACCCCCTTGGCGTCGCCCACGTCGTTCAGATGCGAATGCAGCATCGCGCCCGGATGGAAGGCGGTGATCTGGTTGTCGTCCAGGTCGGTGGTGATGAAGCACTGCGCGGTGAACGTGCCCGGCACCTCGCGCACGTGGTCCTGGCGCAAGCCGAGCTTCTGCAACTGGTAGCGGTAAGGCGCGGCATCCTCGCCCACCGTCGCCATGATCAGCGGATCGCCGCCCAGCAGCTTCAGCGAATAGGCGATGTTGCCGGCGCAACCGCCGAACTCCCGGCGCATGTCGGGCACCAGGAAGGACACGTTCAGGATGTGGATCTGCTCGGGCAGGATGTGATTCCTGAAACGATCCGGGAACACCATGATCGAGTCGTAGGCGATCGACCCGCAGACGAGAATGGACATAGGGAATGGCCCGGCAAGGAAGGGAAAAAACCGTCATTATACGAGGCCGCCATTCCCCGGCGCGGCCTTCCGCCCTGCCCTGGCAGCGCCCGGTCACGCGGCCGTAACCCGCCCGTCACCGTAGCGCAACACGGAATTTCGAGAATGCTTCCGTCCCAACGGAACGGAGCCACGCCATGCTCGAGAACCGCCAGCCACGCCAGGAGACCGCCGCCCGCAAGAACCGCAGGCTCCAAGTCGGCCTCGCCAATTGCGAAACCGAAATCCTCGAAGCGCAGAAGCTGCGCTACCGCGTCTTCGCCGACGAAATGGGCGCTCGCCTGGCCACCCGCACTCCCGGCGTCGATCGCGACCTCTACGACCCCTTCTGCGAACACCTCATCGTCCGCGACGAAGACGCCGGCCGCATCGTCGGCACCTACCGCATCCTGTCGCCGGCCGCCGCACGCAAGGTCGGCGGCTACTATTCCGAAAACGAATTCGACCTCACCCGCCTGCAGCACCTGCGCCCCCGCCTGGTGGAGATCGGCCGCTCGTGCATCGACGCGGAATACCGCAGCGGCACCGTCATCGCCCTGCTGTGGGGCGGCCTGGCACGCTACATGCGGGACAACGGCTACGACTACCTCGTCGGCTGCGCCTCGGTCAGCATGGCCGACGGCGGGCACGCCGCGGCCAGCCTGTATAATCGCCTGCGCGAACAGCACCTGGCGCCTGCGGAATACCACGTCTTCCCGCGCTGCCCGCTGCCGCTGGCGGCACTGCGCGCCGATCTCGCCGCCGAAGCGCCGCCGCTGATCAAGGGCTACCTGCGCGCCGGCGCCTGGATCTGCGGCGCCCCTGCCTGGGACCCCGACTTCAACACCGCCGACCTGCCCATCCTGATGCCGATGAGCAAGGTCGACGACCGCTACGCGCGGCACTTCATGGAACGCAAGGACTGATGGATCGATCGGGGCAGGCCATGGAACACGCCAGTCATCCCGGTGCCTGCACGGAGCCGGCCCCCGATCCCTTCACCCGCCCTTTCGCTCCCTCCCTGGCCGCAAGCAGGGCGCTGCGCCCCGCCCCTGCCGCGCTGCGTGCCTGGCGCTACCTGCGCCTGGCCCTGCACCTGCTGGGCGGCGTGCTGACGCTGCTGCTGGCTGCCCCCTTCTGCGCCCGCCCCACCCTGCTCGGCCTGCGCCGGCGCTGGTCGCGGCGCCTGCTCGGCATCCTCGGACTGCGCCTGCAACTGCAGGGCGCTCCGATCGCGCCCGGCACGATGCTGATCGCCAACCACATTTCCTGGGTGGACATCTTCGTCATCAATGCCGTCGCACCGTCCGCCTTCGTCAGCAAGGCCGAAGTACGCAACTGGCCGGTGATCGGCTGGCTCTCGGCCAGAAGCGACACCATCTTCCTGCGGCGTGGCAGCCGCGGCCACGCCCGCATAATCAATGCCGAGATCGCCGCACTGCTCGATGCCGGCGACAATGTCGCGATCTTCCCGGAAGGCACCACCACCGACGGCAGCCACGTGCTCCACTTCCATGCCGCCTTGCTTCAGCCAGCCATCGCCTGCGGCCACGCCGTGCAGCCGCTGGCGCTGAGCTATCGCAAGCCGGACGGCAGCTACAGCCGCGCCCCCGCCTACGACGGCGAAGTGACGCTCGGCCAGTGCCTTGCCAACATCGTCGCCGAACGCGAAACCGTCGCCTGCGTCAGCGCGGCACCGCCGATCGAGACCCGCGACGGTGGCGACCGCCGCAGCCTGGCGCAAACGGCACGTGCCACGATCATGCGCAGCATCGGCTGCCTGCCTGAGCGCGCGGACGGCGAGCCGGGCTGATCAGCCCGGCACCTGGAACACCGCACCGTCCTCGATCCTCAGCGCGGTCAGCTTGCCGCCCCACACGCAGCCCGAATCGAGCGCGATCAGCCCCGGCTCGCGATGGAAGCCCAGCGCCGACCAGTGCCCGCAGACGACGGTATGCGTCCGGCTGAGCCGCTCGGGCACGCGGAACCACGGCAAGGTACCGGCCGGCGCCTGCGAGGGCGGCCCCTTGGCGCGCAGCGCCATGCGGCCGTCGGCCGTGCAGAAACGCATCCGGGTGCAGGCATTCACGATCACCCGCAGGCGGTCCCAGCCCTTGAGCTTGTCGCTCCAGCGCTCCGGCTCGTTGCCTGCCAGTTCGAGCAGGAACTTGCGCGCCTGCGGCCCGGCCAGCGCCGCACCCACCTCGTCGGACAGGGCTTTCGCCTGCGCCACCGTCCAGCCCGGCAGCAGCCCCGCATGCACCAGCACGTGCTCGCCTTCGAGCCGCAGCAGGGGCTGACGCGCAAGCCAGTGCAGCAGTTCGTCGCGGTCGGGCGCTTCCAGCACCTGGCGCAGGGTGTCGTCGCTGCCGCGCCGCTTGTAGCCGGCCGCCACCATCAGCAGGTAGAGATCGTGGTTGCCCAGCACCACGTCCGCCGCGCCTTCCAGCTCGCGCAGCAGGCGCAGCACCCGCAAGGAATCGGGGCCGCGATTGACCAGATCGCCGACCAGCCACAGGCGGTCGCACGAAGGATCGAAGGCGACGCGTTCGAGCATGCGCGCAAGTTGCGCGTAGCAGCCCTGAATGTCGCCGATGGCGTAAGTCGACATGCTGAAGGACGGATGCTCACCGCATGGAATGCGCGGCAAAAGAGTCAAAGATCGCGATTGTAAAGGCTACTACGGCCTCTGACTTCTCGCTCCGGTTAAGCGCCGTCGCCCTTTCAGGCACAAGGCGAGACCTCCCCAGGTAAGAACGCACTCCTTCGCTGCACAACCGCAGGATCTACGCCACTTCGCCTTGATCACGAGAGCTTCGCGATTACGTGCTCGCTCGCCCTGCTCGGCAGCGCCTTCTATCCGATTCTTGTCCATCGGCTCGCAGCTTATGCTCCACGCTTCCTCCCCACGCTCGGTCACCCTCACGCAGTTGCGCTTCACTTCGTTCGCTGTGATCAACTTACGGCGGAACTTGCACCCGCAGGAGGGCGCCCATGCTGGGCGTACACGAAAAAACGGGCGCCGAAGCGCCCGTCTTGTTTTCGAACCTGTCGGGAGGACAGATCAGAAGGTGTGGCGAACACCGATGGCGAACAGATCGGCGTTGTCGCCGCCGAAGGTCGAGCCAGCCTTGTGGCCGTAGCCGACCAGACCCATGGTCAAGCCATTGTCGTTGTCGGTGCGGTTGAAGGCAGCGTAGGCAGTGGTGCGCTTCGACAGCGAGTGCGTGTATGCCAGGGTGTAGGACTTGACTTCCGGATCGCGGCCCGGCTGGTCGAATTCAACTTCGCCGTATGCGAGGTGGACGTTGCCGGCTGCGCCGACCGGAACGATCAGGCCGACTTGCCACAGATCGGCATCAAAATCCTTCGCGCCGTAAATGTTGTCAACCGACTGGTAGGAGGCATGCAGTGACACGACACCGAAATCGTAGCTGGTGCCCAAGCCCCATTCTTTCTGCTTGTCGTCCAAGCCGGCAACCGCGTAATCGTTCTTGATCACTTGATAGACACCACCAACCTTCAGCGGGCCGTTGCTGTAGTCCAGACCCAGGCCGTAGGCGTCGTCTTCGCTCGGCTTGCCTGCCGTTTCAATAGCAGGGCGGGGACCGAAGGGGCCTTCCGTATAGTCCGCGCCGGTCGAATAGATGGCGCGGGCAGTCAGGCCGGAGAAGCTGCCGGTGTAAGCCACCGAGTTGCTCCAGCGAGCCGGGGTGTTCGGGGTGATGGTCATGCCAGCGCCAACCGACAGGATGGACTGAGGACTGATGGCGGCACCGGACAGGGCGTCGTAGTTGAAGAAGTAGCCCGGCGCGTACTGACGGCCGAGGCTGACGGTGCCGAAGGAGCCGCCGAGGCCGACGAGGGCCTGGCGCTGATAGCCCGAACCCATTTCGCTGCCGTTGTCGATGCTGAAGCCCTGCTCCAGCACGAACACGGCCTTCAGGCCATTGCCCAGGTCTTCGGTGCCGCGGAAGCCGACACGGCTGCCCGACAGCGCGCCGGAACCGACACCGCGGAAATCGTTTTCACCATGCTTGCCGATACCGACGTAGGCATCCGCCACACCGTAGATGGTGACGTTGGACTGCGCGAAGGCCGGGGCCGAAACCAGGCCGGCGATGGCCAGCGCGATCAGTTTCTTCTGCATGAAACGTCCAGAAATCCGATTTCTGGGCAAATCAAAGGTTTCATCATGACTTGACCATCAATCTGACCATGGTCATGATTATGGTCATTCATTTTCCGCCAGGAGAGCTCTCCATGCAGACCATTCAGGCTTCCGAGTTCAAGGCTCGCTGCCTTGCCATCATGGATCAGGTCGCCGAGTCGGGCGAGGTCATCGTCGTAACCAAGAACGGCAAGCCTGTTGCCGAACTCCACCCGTACGCGGGCAAGAACAGAAGTTCTCCTTTCGGCCTTCACCCTGGTCTACGCATCCAGGGGGACATCGTGTCGCCACTTGCCGCAGATGACTGGGAGGCGCTGGCTTGATCGTTCTGGACACTCACGCCCTGATCTGGATGGATGCGGACGACCCCGCTCTCGGCCCTCAGGCACGACAACGCATCTCCGAGGAATGGCGCTCTGGTCGCGTCGCCGTCAGCGCGATCAGTTTCTGGGAATGTGCGCTGCTGGAGCAACGAGGACGGATCGTGCTACCCGTTGCAATCGAAGTATGGCGAGCGGAATTTCTGGCAGCGGGCTTAGTCGAGATCCCGCTCGACGGGCGCATCAGCTTGCTTGCTGCGGGTTTTTTCGAGTTGCACCGTGACCCCGCCGACCGTTTCATTGCTGCCTCTGCGATGGCACGCAACGCTACCCTGATGACTGCCGACGAAAAGCTGCTGGCCTGGCAATCGCCCCTGCCTCGTCTGGATGCGCGGCGCTGATTTGCCAGCCTTGTTGCACGTCCGCAACAGACTTGCCCTGAATGTGGTGTTTTCGCGCTGCGAAGCTTGCAAGGGCAGCGGCAGATTTGCAGAATCGCTCCAACTTCTCGCCAGAGAGGTGAGTAGGACCAAGGCAGATGCCAAGGTCTCAACTTCAATTTGAGGAGAAACAAATGCAGAAGAAACTGATCGCGCTGGCCATCGCCGGCCTGGTTTCGGCCCCGGCCTTCGCGCAGTCCAACGTCACCATCTACGGTGTGGCGGACGCCTACGTCGGCTTCGGCAAGCATGGTGAAAACGACTTCCGCGGCGTCGGTTCCGGTGCGCTGTCGGGCAGCCGTGTCGGCTTCCGCGGCACCGAAGACCTGGGCAACGGCCTGAAGGCTGTGTTCGTGCTGGAGCAGGGCTTCAACATCGACACCGGCGAAGAAATGGGTTCGGGCTATCAGCGTCAAGCCCTCGTCGGCCTCGCCGGCTCCTTCGGCACCGTGGCCCTGGGTCGTCAATACGCTCCCGGCTACTTCTTCAACCACGACGGCCTGGCTGGCGCTGCGGTCGGCCCGCAGTCCATCCTGTCGGCTTACGCCGGCATGACCATCACCCCGAACAGCCCCGCCCGCTGGAACAACTCGGTGACCTACACCGGCAGCTTCTCCGGCCTGACTGCCCGTGCCATCTACTCGGCCAAGGGTGTTGAAACCGGCGAGAAGCCGAGCGAAGACGACGCCTACGGTGTGGGCCTGGAGTACGCCAACGGCCCGCTGAAGGTCAGCGGTGTTTACCAAGTCTCCAAGAACATCATCAACGATGAAAAGAAGCAGAAGGAATGGGGCCTGGGCGCTGGCTACGACTTCGGTGTCGTGGCGCTGAACGCCTCCTACCAGTCGGCTGACAACCTGAGCGGCTGGAAGGACCAAGATGCAGACCTCTGGACCGTCGGCCTGGGCGTTCCGGTCGGTGCGGCCGGCAACGTCCATCTGTCCTACGCTCAAGTCAAGTTCGACATTCCTAATGCGAGCGATACCAAGGTCAAGTCCTACACCCTGGCTTACACCCACGCCCTGTCGAAGCGCACCACCGCCTATGTCGCCTACAACCGTACCGACAACGACGACGGTGAGGTCGCAGGTCTGGTCAACTACGGCCACAAGGCTGGCTCGACCTTCGGCGGCGAAAACGCCGACCTGCTGGGCGTCGGTATCCGCCACACCTTCTGATCTGTCTCCCAGACAGGTTTGAAAGCAAGACGGGCGCTTCGGCGCCCGTTTTTTCGTCCACGCCCTTCGCTCCACTCCGCCTCCCCTTCACCGCAGCGGCTCGACCCGGAAATACTCGCCGGTCTGCCTGCCCAAGTACCAATTGGCCATCAGCTCTTCCCTGTGGATCTCGATCCACGCATCGACGAGAACCCGCTTGTTGCGCGGCAGTTCACCGAAGAAAAGCTCGTTCGACGCAATGTCGAAGCCCACTTCCAGCCCCTGCCAGATGGCAAGCACGAACGGCGCGCTGTCCTGCCTCGACCTGGGTGGAGCGAAGGCGATGACGATGCCGTAATACGCCGAGACCGGCCGGAGAGCGGCACCGTAGCGCGGCCGCGCGGGCACCCTGGTGTAGAGGTGCCCGATGTCGAGGCCGGGGATGTCGAAACGGGCAATGGCCTCGAACAGAGGTTCGAGCGGATACTGCTCGTTGCCGTAGCGGCGGCTCGCCCGCGGCGCGACATGGCCGGTCAGCGCATCATGCACTTCCTCCTCCATGCCCACGGCGCGGCAGGCGTCCTTGAAAGTATGGCGGAAGGAATGGAAGACCTTGCGGCCGTCGCCGATGCCGACCTTTCTGCGCAGATAGCCCGAAAAGAAGGTGCTGAAATAGCCGCCGAGCTTGCCGCGCGGATTCGCCCTAAGATCGGGAAACAACAACCCCGCCCCCTGCAGGCCGGCAACGTAATCCAGGAAACCGCAGTCCAGCAGCGTCGCATGGAGCGGAATCCGCCTGCGCGAAGCCGGATTCTTGAGTTGCGCATGCCCGGCGTCGTCGCTGATGTGCAGATAGTGCCCCAGACCCTTGGCGCGGCGGACGTCGCTGACCAGCAGTTGCGCCAGTTCCTCGACCCGTGCCCCGGTGAACAGGGCCAGCAGCGGCAGCCAGAACGCGGCCTCCCTGCCACCGCCTTTCGGGCGCCTGCCTGCAATGTGGATTTCAGCGCGGAACAGGCGGTTCAGATCGTCCGCGGTGAATGCGATGCGGGCCTTGCGGCGCACCGCTTCCTGCATTCTGAGTTCGGCAGCCGGATTCGAGGCGGCCAGTTCATGATCGACCGCCGTTCCGAACAGGGTCCTGATGATGCCCAGCTTGTGCCTGACGGTGGCCGGGCTCTGGCACGATGCGAGCAAGTGGTCGCGGAAAGCCAGCAGATTCCTGCGGCGCACATCCGCAAGCGGCATTCCGCCGGTGAAGGCGGCGAAGGCATCGAGAACCTTGCGGTACTTGGCGACCGTCGCTGCCCGGCGGCCGGGCGACGAGCGCTGCCACAGTTCGAACAGCAGTGCATAGGCGTCGGTAGCAGCCGTTGCGGCCGGCGCTTGCTCGATCACGTGGCACTGTCCCATGTTCATGTTCTTCACTTCAGGCTCCTGGCGTCATCAAAGAAGGCCGGGAGCCTAAACATCCGATCCGGCAACGGTGAAGCATGCGAAAATCCGCGCCGGGGAGATCGCGGCTGCATTCGATGCAACGCATCCGCCACACATCAAACAACAGCAAGGAAAAAACAATGACGTCGAAGAAATGGGCGTGTTCGATCGCCCTCAGCCTGGCCGCCACGGCCCCGGCAATGGGCGCAGGCCAATCCGAAGCGCGCGGCTTCATCGAGGACAGCTCGCTGGACCTGTTCCTGCGCAATGCCTACATCAGCCGTGATTACAAGCAGGGCAGGCAGGACAAGGCCGAATGGGGCCAGGGCGCGGTGCTGAACTTCACTTCGGGCTTCACCCAGGGCACGGTCGGCTTCGGCGTCGATGCCTTCGGCCTGTATGCCGTCCGCCTCGACAGCGGCCGGGGACGTGCAGGCGCAGCGGGTATCGACTTTTTCCACGTGGGCAATGACGGCAAGGTCGAGCACGACGTCGCCAGGGCCGGCGGCTCGGTCAAGTTGCGCTTTTCCAACACCGTGCTCGCCTACGGCGATCTGCGGCCGACGCTGCCGGTGCTCAACCACGACGCCTCGCGCCTGATGCCGGAAAGCTTCACCGGCACGATGATCACCTCGAACGAGATCGAAGGCCTGACGCTGCACGCCGGCCGCTTCCATGCCGAAGCACGCAAGAGCGACGAAAGCCGCGACGGCGGCAGGCTGAAGGCCATCGACCTGATCGGCGGCCGCTACCAGTTCAACGAAGTGTTCAGCGGCGCGCTGTATGCATCTGACATCGAGGACGTGCTCGAGCGCCAGTACATCAACCTGAACTACGTGCGCCCGCTGGCGCAGGGCGATTCGCTCACGCTCGACTTCAACGGCTACAACACCAGGCAGGACAAGAAGTTCGACCCCGACGAAGGCAAGAACCGCATCTGGAGCCTGGCCGCGACCTATGCCACCGGCCCGCACGCCTTCACCGTGGCACACCAGCGCAGCAGCGGCGACGTCGGCTTCAACTACGGCTTCTACCAGAGCGAAGGCTGGGTGGGCAACGGCGGCAGCACGATCTTCCTCGCCAACTCCTTCTGGTCCGACTTCAACGCCAAGGACGAGCGTTCCTGGCAACTGAGCTACGCGGTGGACTTCACCGAGTACGGCGTGCCCGGCCTGAGCTACGTCGTCGCCTACGTCCGCGGCGACAACATCGACGCCGGCGCGCCGAGCCGCGGCAAGGAACGCGAATGGTTCAACCAGTTGAGCTACAAGGTGCAGAGCGGTGCAGCCAAGGACCTGAGCATCCGCCTGCGCGCGTCCTTCCTGCGCGTTTCGGAGGACGCCCGCGCCTATAACAGCGAGGGCAACGAGATCCGCGTGTTCGTCGACTATCCGCTGAACCTGTTCTGATCCGCATGGCGGCGGGGTGCCGGATGATCGGCGCCCTGCCAAGAACAGCACGGAACTCCCTCCCGCGTTTAGCACTCTCAAGGCGCGAGTGCTAAAATCGAGCACACAAGGAGGACACAAGCCTATGTCTCAAGCCCTGTCGTTTCCCGTTCCCGCCACCGGCAGCCTGGATCAGTACATCCAGAGCGTCAATCGCATGCCCATGCTCAGCGAGCAGCAGGAAGTGGAACTGGCAACGCGCCTGCGCGAGCAGGGGGATGTCGACGCGGCGCGCCAGTTGGTGATGTCGCATCTGCGGGTGGTGGTCGCGATCGCACGCGGCTACCTGGGCTACGGCCTGCCGCACGCCGACCTGATCCAGGAAGGCAACGTCGGCCTGATGAAGGCGGTGAAGCGCTTCGACCCCACGCGCGGCGTGCGTCTGGTTTCGTTCGCGATGCACTGGATCAAGGCCGAGATCCACGAATACGTGCTGAAGAACTGGCGCCTGGTCAAGATCGCCACCACCAAGGCCCAGCGCAAGCTGTTCTTCAACCTGCGCAGCCTGAAGCAGGACGCCGGCACCTTGAATCCGGTCGAAGTCGATGCCATCGCCACCCAGCTCGGCGTCAAGCCCGAGGAAGTGGTCGAGATGGAAACCCGCCTCGGCGGCCGCGACATTCCGCTGGAAGGCAGCGGCGACGACGAGGACGAACGCTTCGCGCCGATCGCCTACCTGCCCGATCCGCACGCCGAACCTTCCGAAGCGCTGGCCCGCACGCAGCTCGCCCACATGCAGGACGTCGGCCTGCGCAATGCCCTGGCCAGCCTCGACGACCGCAGCCGCAACATCGTCCAGCGCCGCTGGCTGAGCGAAGGCGACAGCGCCACGCTGCACGAACTGGCAGCGGAATACGGCGTCTCTGCCGAACGCATCCGCCAGATCGAGGCCAAGGCGATGCAGAAGATGCGCGGCATGCTGGCCGACGCTGTCTGAGCGGCATGAAGATCTATCTGGACGTATGCTGCTCCAATCGGCCATTCGACGATCAGAGCCAGACACGCATTCGGCTTGAAACTGAAGCCAAGCTGGTTCTGCAAGTTGAGGCAGGCGAATCCATCATCGAACTCCGCTGACGCCCGGCAGATTCATTTCCCCGCCAGCAGCGCCCCGATGTCCGCCGCGACCTTGGCCGGCTCTTCGCCATGCTTCATGTACAGGCGCAGCCGGCCCTGCGGATCGAACACGTAGGTGCCGGCCGAGTGGTCGACGGTGTAGTGGCCGTCGGGGTCGCCGCTCTTGCGGTAGAAGACGCGGAAATCCTTGGCAACCGCGGCGATCTGCTCCGGTGTACCGTACAGCCCGAGGAAGCGCTCGTCGAACACCGGCACGTATTCCGCCAGCAGCGCCAACGTGTCGCGTTCGGGATCGACGGTGACGAACAGCACCTGGACCTTGTCGCCATCGGCACCGAGTTGCTGCATCACCATGCTCATGTCGGACAGCGCAGTCGGGCAGACATCCGGGCACTGGGTGTAGCCGAAGAAGATCGTCACGACCTTGCCCTTGAAGTCCGCCAGCGTGCGCTCCTGGCCATGATGGTCGGTGAGCCGCAGCTTCTGGCCGTACTCCGCGCCGGTGATGTCGGTGCTGTGGAAGACGGGTTCGGGCGGCGCACAGGCCGCGAGCAGGCCGAGCGCGAGCAGGGGCGCGGCCAGCGGGCGCAGGAAACGGGCAAGGGAAAGAGACATCGGGCACCTTGATGCTGCTTGTTCGGTCAGCCCCCGATGATAGACGTTCGCGGCACACCGGGCACGGCCCATGCGTCAAGCTGCCGCACCCGGACGCATCACCAGGGCAGGTAGTGATCCATCAGCAGCGCCGCGAACAGTCCGAACAGATAGACGATGGAAAAGCGGAAGGTGCGCCGCGCCAGGGCATCGCTGTAATCGCGGTACAAGCGCCAGGCATGAAGGATGAAGCGCAGGCCGAGCCCCACCGCCACACCGAGATAGAGCGCGCCGCTCATGCGCGTGGCAAAGGGCAGCAGCGTGACGCCGAACAGGATCAGCGTGTACAGCAGCACCGACAGCCGGGTGAATTCGGCGCCGTGCGTCACCGGCAGCATCGGCAGCCCGGCGCGCGCGTAGTCGGCCGTGCGGTACAGCGCCAGCGCCCAGAAATGAGGCGGCGTCCACGCGAAGATGATGAGGAACAGCAGCAGCGCATCGGCATTGACTTCGCCCGACACCGCGGCCCAGCCCAGCACCGGCGGCATTGCGCCGGAGGCGCCGCCGATGACGATGTTCTGCGGCGTATGGGGCTTGAGCAGCACCGTATAGACCACCGCATAGCCGATGAAGGTGGCGAGCGTCAGCCACATCGTCAGCGGGTTGACCGCCTGGTGCAGCACCATCAGGCCGAAGCCGCCCAGCATGCCCGCGAACAGCAGCACTTCGGCCGGCGCAAGGTCGCCGCGCGGCAGTGGACGGCCCCGGGTCCGCGCCATGCGGGCGTCGATCTGGCGCTCGATCAGACAGTTCATCGCCGCCGCCGCACCCGCCACACAGGCGATGCCGAGCGTGGCGGCAAACACGGTCAGCGCATCCGGCAGCCCCGCCGGCACGGCGAGGAACATGCCGATCACCGCACAGAACACGATCAGCGTGTTCACCTTGGGCTTGGTCAGAACGTAG
The DNA here is from genome assembly GCF_048398245.1 of Thauera butanivorans. Taxonomy (NCBI): domain Bacteria; kingdom Pseudomonadati; phylum Pseudomonadota; class Betaproteobacteria; order Rhodocyclales; family Zoogloeaceae; genus Thauera; species Thauera butanivorans. Next base: position 1,176,086 of record NZ_CP183038.1, on the reverse strand, counting down.
AAAGCTCGCAGACGGCCGGCACGCGCCGTTCCCAGGGCAAATGTCTTCATGGTCTCCCCTCCTCGAACACGACCGGCAGCGTGCCATGACTCCGCCGCGCCGGCAGCGCCACGACACCCGGCGCAGCCAGCCGGAAATTCACCCACACCATGATGCCGACCAGCAGGGCGGCACCCGCGTTGTGCGCCGCCGCCAGCGGCAAGGGCAGCGACAGCAGCACATTGGCGATGCCCAGCCCGATCTGCAGCACCAGCGCCGCCAGCAGCGTCGCACCGGCATCGAAAGTGTCCTGCCGCCGGCAAAGCGCCCAACCCAGCAGCAGCAGAGCCCCGCCGGCCACCAGCGCGCCGATGCGGTGCGACCAGTGGATGGCGGTGAGCGCGGCGTTCGACAGCAGTTCGCCATCGGCCGTCATGCCCAGCTCGCGCACGACGTGGAAGGCATTGGCATAATCGGTCTCGGGCGCGAAGCTGCCGTGGCAGGTCGGGAAGTCCGTACAGGCGAGCGCGGCGTAATTGGTGCTGGTCCAGCCGCCGAGGGCAACCTGGATGACGAGCAGCACGAAAGCCAGCCGCGCCCCGACCGACAGCATTGGCGTAGATCGCAGGCCATCGCGCCCCGGGCCGATGCGTCCCGGGCCTTCCCGGCTCGCCCTTGCATGGGCTTGCCCCGCGCCACAGGCGCGCAGCGCCAGCCAGGCCAGCAGCGCCAGCGTGGTCAGCCCGCCGAGCAGGTGTGCAGTGACGATGGCCGGCTTCAGCAGCAGCGTCACCGTCCATTTGCCGAGCAGGCCCTGGAACACCACCACGCCGACCAGCGCCAGCGCCACCCCGGGCGCGGCGCGCGGATGGTCGCGCAGACGCCATGCCAGCACGGCAATGGCAAGGATGAGCAGGCCGAGGCTGGCGGCCAGATAGCGGTGGATCATCTCCTTCCACGCCTTCGCCAGGCTGACCGGCCCGTGGGGTTCGGCGGCATGCACGTCGCGGATGACATCGGCGGCATGGGCCGGCGTCAGCTTGCCATAGCAACCCGGCCAGTCCGGGCAGCCGAGGCCGGCGTCGGCCAGGCGGACGTAGGCGCCGAAGACGACGACGACGAAGGTCAGCAGCAGCGCACCGAGCGCGAGCCGGCGATACCAGGCGAGCATGGCCATCACAGCCGCTCTCCCCTGCCCAGCGCCGAGTACTTCAGCAGACGCTGCAGATCCTTGGTCAGCGCACGCGCCGCTTCGGTGACGTCGAGCCGGTCGTCGAAACGCATCATCACCTTGCCCAGCGGATCGACGAGATAGATCGTCCCCGTCAGACTGCCGGACGCCGGCGGCGGCAGCGCAGCCAGCCAACCGGCATCGGCGCGGACGACGTGCAGCGCATCGGCCAGCGAGGAACCGGGCAACTGCCCTTCGGCGGGTTTGCCGTCGTCGGTCAGCAGCCATACGCGGGTGACACGCTCCATCTCGCGGGCCTGCGCCAGGCGGGCCTGCCGCGACACGTAGAGCGCACGGGCACACGCACTGTCGCAGATCGACGGCGCCGCGAGCAGCAGGGTCCAGCGCCCCTGCAAATCGGCGCGGCCCAGCGCCGGCTGGCCGTCGACGCCCTGCAGGCGGGAATCCGGCAGCGGCACCGGTTCGAGCAGCGTGCCGTTGTTCACCCGCCCCTCCGGCTGCCAGACGTAGAACATCAGGTAGGACGCGAGCACCGGCAGCACACAGACCAGCGCGAGCAGCAGCAGGGTCCGGCGTGCCCTGCTTCGTTCCTTGGGCGCAAGCGCGGAGCGGCCGTGCTCAGCGTCCGGCGAGGCGAGGCTTCCGTTCATCGTCGGGTCTCCGCAGGAAAAGGCGCCGGGCGTAGGCGCAGCTCAGCACGGTGGCAAGCGCGGCCAGCGCGTACCATTGAAAAGCGTAGCCGTGATGGCGTTCGACGCCGGCCGACGGCGCCGGCCAGTCGCGCACCAGGCCATCGGCCGCTGCAGAGGTCTGCAGCACCAGCCAGGGGGCGAAGCAGGCCCCGGCCTGCCCCCTTTCCCCTGCCCGCGCGCCGCAGAGCGGCAGGCCCGGACGCTCCGTCAGCGTTGTCACGCCGCCGCCGATGTCCGTCCGCGCGGCCAGTCGGGCGATGTCCAGCACCTGCCACAAGCGGCCTTGCTCGAACTCGCCGTCCCGTGCCAGCGTGAACGCGCCTGCTTCCGGTATCTGCGCCCGCCCTTCCAGCGTCACACGGCCCGATCCGGCCGGCACCACGGGCAGGATCGCGCGATCGGCGCCGGCCGGAACCCAGCCCCGGTTGACCAGCACCACCCCGGAAGCGTCGGCCAGCCGCAAGGGCATCAGCACCTGATAGCCGGCGCGGCCGGCATGGGTGCGGTTGTCGAGAAAGATGCCCGCCGCCGGCAGCCATTCGCCTTCGAGCCTGACGCGCTGGCCGGGCATCACGCCCGCGCCTTCCGCCAGGGTGTCGAGCACCAGCGCCGGGCGCTGCGCGGCGGCGTCGAGCACGGCCTGCAGTGCCTGCTTTTCTTCGGCACGGCGCACCTGCCAGTTGCCGAGCGCCAGCGTGACGGCGGCCACCAGCGCGCCTGCCAGCAAGGGCAGCAACAGGCGGAGGCGGGCAGCAGCAGGCATCGCATCGGCTCCCGGGCAGCTACAGCAGGTAGACGACGACGAACAGGATCAGCCACACCACATCGACGAAATGCCAGTACCAGGCTGCGGCTTCGAAACCGAAGTGGCGCTGCGGGCTGAAATGGCCGGCCAGCGCACGGCCCAGCATCACCGTCAGCATGATCACGCCGACGGTGACGTGCAGGCCGTGGAAGCCGGTGAGCAGGTAGAAGGTCGTGCCGTAGATGCCGCTGTCGAGCCGCAGGTTGAGTTCGGCATAGGCATGCCCGTACTCATAGATCTGCAGGCCGAGGAACACCAGGCCGAGCGCGATGGTGAGCAGCAGCCCCAGCTTGAGCTGGCCGCGCCGCTCGGCGCGCAGGCCATGGTGCGCCCAGGTCAGCGTGGCGCCCGAAGTCAGCAGGATCAGCGTGTTGATCGCCGGAATGCCCCAGGCGCCCATCGGCGTGAAAGCCTCGGCGCCGCTCGGCGTGTAAGGCCCGGCGGTGGGCCAGGCGCTGCTGAAGCCCTGCCACAGCAGCGCCTCGTTGTCGCCCGAGGCCAGCCAGGGCACGGACAGCACGCGGGCGTAGAACAGCGCACCGAAGAAGGCGGCGAAGAACATCACTTCCGAGAAGATGAACCAGCCCATCGACCATCGGAAGGACTTGCCCACCCGCCAGCCGTAGCGGCCGGACTCGGATTCCCGCACCACCTGGCCGAACCAGCCGAACAGCATGTAGATCAGGACCGCCACGCCGGCAAGGAAAATCCACGGCCCGGACGGTACGTCGTTGAGCCACAGCGCGGCCCCGGCGCCGAACAGCAGCAGCGCAACCGAGCCGAAGAGGGGATAGGTCGACGGTTCGGGCACGAAGTAGTGGTCGAACCCCCGAGCGGCTGTTGTCTGACTCATGGCTTTCTCCCTGTTCGAACCCCGTTCGGTGCCGCTAGGCGAGCACCACCTGCACGACGACGACGATGGTGATGATGAAGATCGCCCCCGCCAGCACGCCGGCGGCGACGACCGCAAGCGGATTCAGCGATCCGGCATCGTCCAGCCAGGCCTGCCGCTTGCGCACGCCGAAGAAGGACCACAGCACGGCACGCATCGTCGCCCAGAAACCGGCCTGGCGCGGCGTTCCAGGCCTGGCTCCGTCGCGCCCCGCGCCCACCGCTCAGCCTCCCGGCACCGGTGCTGCCGCTGCGCTGCCCGGCACCGCGGCCGTCGTGTTGCGCCCCTGCAGCTCGAAGAAGGTGTACGACAGCGTGATGACCGTGACCTCCTCCGGCAGCGCGGGGTCGATGACGAACACCACCGGCATGACGCGGCGCTCGCCCGGCGCCAGCGTCTGCTGGGCGAAGCAGAAGCAGTCCAGCTTGTTGAAGTGGCGCCCGGCGACCTGCGGGCCGTAGCTCGGTACCGCCTGGCCGGTGACCGGCACGTCGCGCGTGTTCGACACTTCGTATTCGACCTGGACCAACTGGCCCGGATGCACCTCGATCGAGCGCTGCAACGGCTGGAAACGCCACGGCAGATCGTGCAGATTGGCGTCGAACTGGACCAGGATGCTGCGGCTGGCATCGACCTGCGTATTGACCGCGCGCGCGCCCTGCTCGGCTTCCGGGCGCAGGAAATTGTTGATGCCGGTGACTTCGCAGATCTTCTCGTAGAAGGGCACGAGCAGGAAACCGAAGCCGAACATCACCACCGCCGATATGGCCAGGCGCAACAACAGGCGGCGGTTGTCCGCGGCGAGGCGGCGGTTCGCATGCGCACTCATTGGCCGAACACCTTGTACTTGAGGATCACGAACGCGAAGAAGGCGAAAGCGACCGCGGCCAGCACCAGGCCGGTGCGCCGGTTGGCTGCCCTGCGGTCGTCGCTGCGCGTCATGTCGTCCATCCTCGTCATGCTGGCGGTGAGGCGGAGAGCAAGCCTCCCTCTCCCGGTCGTCTCCACCCTCGCTCTCCGCTCACCCCGAACCCTGTCCATGCGGCGCCGGCTCACTTCACGACCGGCGCCTCCTCGAAGGTGTGGTGCGGCGCCGGCGAAGGCACCGTCCATTCCAGCCCCTCGGCACCTTCCCAGGCACGTGCTGCCGCACGTTCGCCACTGCCGCGCGCGCACTTGAGCACCACGGCGATGAAGATCAGCTGCGACAGCCCGAAGCCGAACGCACCCACCGAAGCCATGGCGTTGAAATCGGCGAACTGCAGCGCATAGTCGGGAATGCGGCGCGGCATGCCGGCGAGGCCGAGGAAGTGCATCGGGAAAAAGGTGATGTTGAAGAACACCATCGAACACCAGAAATGCAGCTTGCCGAGACGCTCGCTGGGCATGCGGCCGGTCCACTTGGGCAGCCAGTAGTAGGCAGCGGCGAACAGCGCGAACAGCGACCCCGCCACCAGCACATAGTGGAAATGCGCGACGACGTAATAGGTGTCCTGCACCTGGATGTCGATCGGCGCGATGGCACAGATGAGGCCGGTGAAGCCGCCGATCGTGAACACGAAGATGAAGCCGGTGGCCCACAGCATCGGCGTCTCGAAGCTCATCGCGCCGCGCCACATCGTCGCCACCCAGTTGAACACCTTCACGCCGGTGGGCACCGCGATCAGCATCGTCGCGTACATGAAGAAGAGCTGGCCTGCGGCCGGCATGCCGGTGGCGAACATGTGGTGCGCCCACACGGCGAAGGACAGGATGGCGATGGAAGCCGTGGCATAGACCATCGAGGCGTAGCCGAACAGCGGCTTGCGCGCGAAGGCGGGGATGATGTGGCTGACGATGCCGAAGGCCGGGAGGATCATGATGTACACCTCCGGATGGCCGAAGAACCAGAAGATGTGCTGGTACATCACCGGATCGCCGCCGCCCGCGGCGTTGAAGAAACTGGTGCCGAAGTGGCGGTCGGTCAGGATCATCGTCACCGCGCCGGCCAGCACCGGCATCACCGCGATCAGCAGGTAGGCGGTGATCAGCCAGGTCCAGCAGAACATCGGCATCTTCATCAGCGTCATGCCGGGCGCGCGCATGTTGAGCACGGTGACGACGATGTTGATCGCGCCCATGATCGAGCTGATGCCCATGATGTGGATGGCGAAGATCGCCATGTCCATGCCCATGCCCATCTGCACCGACAGCGGCGCGTACAGCGTCCAGCCCGCGGCCGAAGCGCCGCCGGGCACGAAGAAGGAACCGAGCAGCAGGATCGCGGCCGGCGGCAGCAGCCAGAAGCTCCAGTTGTTCATGCGCGCGAAAGCCATGTCGCTGGCGCCGATCATCAGCGGGATCATCCAGTTCGCAAAGCCGACGAAGGCCGGCATGATGGCGCCGAATACCATCACCAGCCCGTGCATGGTCGTGAGCTGGTTGAAGAATTCCGGCTGCACCACCTGCAGGCCGGGCTGGAACAGCTCGGCGCGGATCGTCAGCGCCATCACGCCCCCGGACAGGAACATGATGAAGCTGAAGATCATGTACAGCGTGCCGATGTCCTTGTGGTTGGTCGTCGTGAGCCAGCGCATCAAGCCGGTCGGGCCGGGGTGATGGGCCTGGATCTGATCATGTGTGACGGCGGCCATGCGAAGGTCCTCCTGTCAAACGGCGGCGGGACAGCGGCTACAGGGCCGGCGGCTGCGGCGCCAGCGATGCCTGCTCCACGCCGGCGGTCGCGGCCTGCTGCTGGCGTACCCATTCGGTGTACTTCTCGGCCGACACCACGTGGACCTCGATCGGCATGAAGCCATGATCGCGGCCGCACAGCTCGGCACAGTTGCCCCGGTAGACGCCTTCCTTGTCGGCACGGAACCAGGTGTCGCGGATGAAGCCGGGAATGGCATCCTGCTTGACGCCGAAAGCCGGCACCCACCACGAATGGATGACATCGTTGGCCGTCAGCAGCACCCGTACCTTCTTGCCGACCGGCACCACCAGCGGCTTGTCGACTTCCAGCAGATAGGCTTCGCCCTTGGGCGCACCGCCTTCGATCTGCTCGCGCGGCGTGGACAGGCTGGACAGGAAGCGGATGCCTTCGCCTTCGCCCTGCAGGTAGTCGTAGCCCCATTTCCACTGGTAGCCGGTGGCCTTGACCGTGATGTCGGGATTGGAGGTGTCCTTCATCTCGATCACGGTCCGGGTCGCGGGCCAGGCCATGCCGAGCAGGATCAGGATGGGGATGATGGTCCACGCGATCTCGACCGCGGTGTTCTCATGGAAGTTGGCGGCGACGGCGCCCCTGGACTTGCGGTGATGGAGCACCGCCCAGAACATCACGCCGAACACGCCGATGAAGATCACCAGGCAGATCACCAGCATCAGCGTATGCATGTCGTTGATCTGCTCGGCAATGCCGGTGACCGGAGCCTGGAGGTTGTAGCGCGCCGGCGCGTCCTGCGCGAACGCAGGCCAGACAGCGCCGACAACCGACAAGGCACCCGCACTGCGACTGGCACGTCCCATGACCACCCCCTACGCATGTAGTTTTGGCCTGTGCGGACGATGTTGCCATAGCAAAAAACACGCTCGCAACACGGTTTTCTGATAAAAGTCAATATATTGCGTTGCAATATCTGCTAAAGACCGCGACGCATCTATGCTTCGGCGGCTGCTTCGGGGTTTTCCCATAGGGGTGTTTCTGGCGGCGCAGCAATGCGGCTGCGCAAACGCCCCCTGCGGCATCGCGGACGAGGCTGCTTCCAGTGCATGCGCACACCCTTTGCCGCAAGCGGTATCGGTATTACGCTTGCCTGTCCGCAAGCCACGCCGGAGAACCGCCCTGGAAACCGCCGCCTCGACCCCATTCGCCCTGTTCGCCGCCGTGATCGGCGGGCTCGGACTGTTCCTGATCGGCGTGCAGATGATGACCGAGGGACTAAAGCTGGCCGCCGGCCGCGCGCTGGGCGACCTGCTCGAACGCGGCACCGCCACCGCCCCGCGCGGCCTGGCGGCGGGCTACCTGATCACCGCGCTGGTGCAGTCATCCACCGCCGTCACGGTGGCCAGCATCGGCTTCGTCAACACCGGCCTGCTGCCGCTGAAGAACGCACTGTGGGTGGTCTTCGGCTCGAACGTCGGCACGACGATGAACGCCTGGCTGGTTGCCACGCTCGGCTTCAGCGTCAAGATCGAGGTCTTCGCGCTGCCCTTCGTCGGCATCGGCGCGCTGCTGATGTTCGCCGGCCGCACGCTGCGCTCACGCTCGCTGGGACAGGCGCTGGCCGGCTTCGGCATCCTGTTCCTCGGCATCGAGGTCCTGAAGGACAGCTTCTCGGACACCGGCGGCCTGTTCGAACTGCAGGACTTCATCGCGCCCGGCCTGGCCGGATGGTTCGCGCTGATCGGCATCGGCGTCGTGCTGACCTTCATCATGCGCGCCACCGGCGCCGTCATCGCCATCGTCATCACGGCGGCGCAAGGCGGGCTGATTTCGATCGAGGCCGCTTGCGCGGTGGTGATCGGCACCAACATCGGCGGCAGCTCGACGGCCATCCTGGCAGCCATCGGCGCGACCTCCAATGCCCGCCGGCTGGCCGCGGCGCACGTCATTTTCAACCTCGTGACCGGCGCTGCGGCATTGCTGCTGCTGCCGCTGCTGATCGGCCTGCTCGACTGGCTGCGCGGAGTGCTCGAGCAGCCGGCGACGCCGGCGCTGATGATCGCGCTGTTCCATACCACCTTCAACGTCCTCGGCGTGCTGCTGATGGTACCGCTCGCCCCCGGCATGCTGCGCCTGCTCGGCCGCATGTTCCGCACGCGCGAGGAAGAAGTGGCCCGCCCGCAGCACCTCGACGCCAACTCGCTGGCGATTCCCGACCTGGCCATGCATGCGCTGCGGCTGGAGCTGGCGCGCGCGCAAGGTTTCGCCGTGGCGGCGCTGAGCGCGGCGGCACAGCAGCCGGCGGACGGCCCTGCCCTGATGCGCGAGACTGCGGCGCTGCAGGCGCTGGCGCCCGCGATCGGCAACTATGCGCATCGGCTCAGCGCCGCCCCCCTGCCGCAGGCACTGGTCGAGCAGCTCGCCCACAGCCTGCGCACGCTGCGTTACCAGGAAACCGCTGCCGTGCTGATACAGGAGGTGGCCGGCCTGGTGAGGAATCTCCCCGAGCCGTCATCGCAGGACTTCGGCAGCGAAATCGAAGCCTTCCGCGAAGCCGTCGCGCAATTGGCCGCCGCATCCGACTCCCGGCGCGAGGGCTTCAGCCCCGGAGCAGTGTCCGTTCTCCTGGACGAAGTCGACAGGCGCTACCAGTCCCTGAAGGAGGCGCTGTTCCTCGCCGGCGCGCATGCCCGCCTGGACATCCGCGCGATGCAGGACTGGCTGCGGCTGGCGAGCATCGCCCGCCGGGCCGCCAAGCAGGCGGCCAAGGCCGCGCGCATGATCGCCGCGCTGGAAGAAGGCACCTCGGCCACCGAGGCGGCACGGAGCGAGGAAGCCGAAGAGAACGCGGACTGAGCCGCGCGGGCGGGCGGCGCGATCCGCTGCCTTGCCGGAATGCGCCGGCGCCTGCGGGATGCCGGCAGCGCATCACCGGCCCTCGGGCCGGCCGGCGCAGGGGAACTGCCACTCACCGCCACGACACCGCCAGCTTGCCGGCAATGCCTGCCTTTGGCAGCGCATGCCGGGCCCGTGCCTCGGCCGGATCGCCGCACGGCGCGGCATTGCCACGCAGGCAGTCACTGGTCCGGTACTTGCTATGCTCTCCTGAATACAAGAACCAGAATCATGGAGGAGCACATGTATTCGAAAGCGTGCCGGCTGCTCGGCATCATCGGCCTGCTGTGCTGTATCGGCCTGGGCGCTCATGCCGCCACGAACGCAGCCGATGCGGCCGGGCTGCCCGCCTCGACTGCGGACCACAGCCGCATGGATGCGCTGCAAGGCCCCTTCAGCAGCGGCCCCGAAGTCACCAGGGCCTGTCTGGACTGCCACAACATGGCGGCCCATCAGGTGATGAAGAGTATCCACTGGAGCTGGGAAACGATCAGCCCGACGACGGGCAAGAAACTGGGCAAGCAGCACGCCGCGAACAATTTCTGCGGCTCGATCCTGTCCAACGAGCCGCGCTGCACCAGTTGCCATGCCGGCTACGGCTGGACCGACGGCAGCTACGACTTCACCCGGCAGGAAAACGTCGATTGCCTGGCCTGCCACGATACGACCGGCACTTATCGGAAGATCTCGACCGATGCCGGCCACCCGCTCTACGAAGCCCGCGAAATTCCCGCAGGCAGCGGCAAGCTCGTCCAGCCCCCCGATCTCGCCCACATCGCCCGGCACGTCGGCAAGCCCGGGCGGGGCAACTGCGGTGCCTGCCATTTCAACGGCGGCGGCGGCGATGCGGTGAAGCACGGCGACCTCGACTCCTCGCTGCTCGATCCGCCGAAGCCGCTCGACGTGCACATGGCCAGGGACGGCGCCGACATGGTCTGCGCCGACTGCCACACCTTCAATGCCCACCAGCCTTCCGGCAGCCGCTATGCGGCCACGGCGAAGGACAGCCACGGCTTCGATCTGCCCAGGGACGACGGCAACCGGGCGACCTGCGAATCCTGCCACGGCTTCACGCCGCACGATCAGGCCAAGATCAACGACCACACCGGCAGGGTCGCCTGCCAGACCTGCCACATCCCCGAATTCGCCCGCGGCGGCGTCGCCACCAAGATGCTGTGGGACTGGTCGACCGGCGGCCGGCGAGGCCCGGACGGCAAGCCGCTGTTCATCGAGGATGAGCACGGCCGCCTGGTCTACTCGGCCGAGAAGGGCGATTTCGCATACGGCGAGAACGTCCGCCCGGAATACAAGTGGTACAACGGCGTCGTGCACCAGATCGCCATCACCGACAGGATCGACGACAGCGGGATACTCGAGCTGAATCGGGTCGAAGGCTCGGCCGCCGACCCGAACGCCCGCATCTGGCCGTTCAAGGTGATGCACGGCAGGCAGCCCTACGATCCGGTCAACAAGACGCTGGTCGTCAATCATGTCTATGGCAAGGACGACACTGCCTTCTGGGGCAACTTCGACTACGCGAAATCGATCAAGGCCGGCATGGATTACGCCGGCCTGCCGTACAGCGGCGAATTCGCCTTCATCGAGACGCGCATGAACTGGTTCATCACCCACATGGTCGCGCCCAAGGAAGACGCCGTGCGCTGCGGCGAATGCCACACCCGCAGCGCCGACGGCCGCCTTGCCGCGATCACCGACATCTACCTGCCCGGCCGCGACCGCAACGCCTGGGTCGACACCCTGGGCTGGCTCGCAGTGGCTGCCGCCTTCGCCGTCAGCCTGCTCCATGGCCTGGTCCGCATCGCCACCCGTCACCGCAGGGGAAATGAACGATGAACACGCGCATCTACATCTACAAGCGCTACGAGCGTTTCTGGCACTGGTCGCAGGCCCTGCTGATCATCGTCATGATGATCACCGGCTTCGAAGTGCACGGCAGCTACACCCTGCTCGGCTTCGGCCGGGCCGTCGACCTGCACACGCTGGCGGCCTGGAGCCTGCTGGTGCTGTGGGCATTCACGATCTTCTGGCAATTCACCACCGGCGAATGGCGCCAGTACCTGCCCTCGCTGAAGAACGTGCTGGCCATGGTCAGGTACTACACGATCGGAATCTTCTCCAACGCCCCCCATCCCTTCCGCAAGAGCGCGGTGCAGAAGCACAACCCGCTGCAACGCCTGGCCTACCTGGCGCTGCTGGCCCTGATCTCGCCGCTGATCTGGATTTCGGGCCTGCTCTACCTGTTCCATGGCAGCTGGGCCAGCCTGGGGCTCGACACCCATCTGTCACTGGAAGCCGTCGCCATCGCCCATACCGCGGGTGCCTTCATGATCGCCACCTTCTTCGTCGCCCACGTCTACCTCACCACCACCGGCCATACCGTCTTTGCCCACATCAAGGCCATGATCACCGGCTGGGAGGAAATCGGCGAACATCAGGAAAAAGCCGGCAAGGCAGCCAGATAGGGCATGCCTGCGCCAGCCGGCAGCGCTGGCCACGGCATGGCGGAGCGCTCCGCGGCACAAGGAAATGCACCGCCGCGCTGCCGGTCCGGGGCTGCGAAGCCGGTACAATGCGCGCCATGGACACCGCGTTCGCCTCCTCTCCGGCGCCTTCTTCCCCTGCCCATCCCGGCACCGCACTGCACGTCCTCGAACACGTCTTCGGCTATGCCGCCTTCCGCGGCGAGCAGCAGGCCATCGTCGAGCAGGTCGCCGCCGGCGGCGATGCGCTGGTGCTGATGCCCACCGGCGGCGGCAAGTCGCTGTGCTTCCAGATCCCCGCGCTGCTGCGCGAAGGCACGGCGATCGTGGTGTCGCCGCTGATCGCGCTGATGCAGGACCAGGTCAGCGCCCTGGTCGAAGCCGGCGTCGGCGCCGCCTTCCTGAACTCCAGCCAGGACATGGACAGCGCGCGCGCAGTCGAGCGCGCGCTGTACGCCGGCGGACTCGACCTGCTCTACGTCGCGCCCGAGCGGCTGATGACGCCGCGCTTCCTCGACCTCCTCGACCACCTGCGCGACACCGGCCGGCTCGCACTGTTCGCCATCGACGAGGCGCACTGCGTCTCGCAGTGGGGCCACGACTTCCGCCCCGAATACCTGCAGCTGTCGATCCTGCCCGAACGCTACCCGGCCATCCCGCGCATCGCGCTGACCGCCACCGCCGACCGCCAGACCCGCGAGGAGATCGCCCAGCGGCTGAACCTGCAGCATGCGCGCCGCTTCGTCTCCAGCTTCGACCGCCCCAACATCCGCTACACCATCGTCGACAAGGACGACCCGCGCCGCCAGCTGCTGCACTTCATCCGCGAGGAATGCGCCGCCGAAGCCGGCATCGTGTACTGCCTGTCGCGGCGCAAGGTGGAGGAGACCGCCGCCTGGCTGCAGGAGCAGGGGCTCAAGGCCCTGCCCTACCACGCCGGCATGACGCAGGACGTGCGCGCCGAACACCAGACCCGCTTCCTGCGCGAGGACGGCCTGATCATGGTGGCGACGATCGCCTTCGGCATGGGCATCGACAAGCCGGACGTGCGCTTCGTCGCCCACCTCGACCTGCCGCGCTCGATCGAGGGCTATTACCAGGAAACCGGCCGCGCCGGCCGCGACGGCCTGCCGGCGCAGGCCTGGATGGCCTGGGGTGCGCAGGATGTGGTGCAGCAGCGCCGCATGATCGACGAGTCCGAGGCCGGCGAGGAATTCAAGCGCCTGGCGCGCAACCGGCTCGACGTGCTGGTCGGCCTGGTCGAGGCCACCACCTGCCGCCGCCAGCACCTGCTGGCCTACTTCGGCGAGGATTCCGGCCCCTGCGGCAACTGCGACAACTGCCTGAATCCGCCGCAGACCTGGGATGCGACCGAGGCCGCGCGCAAGGCGCTGAGCTGCGTCTACCGCACCGGCCAGCGCTACGGCGCAGGGCACCTGATCGACGTGCTGCGCGGCGAACTGACCGACAAGGTCGTCGAACGCGGCCACCAGGACATCACCACTTTCGGCATCGGCAGCGATCTGGACGAAAAGCGCTGGCGCACGATCTTCCGCCAGTTGGTCGCGCGCGAATTCATCGCTGTGGACCACGAGCGCTACAACGCACTGCGCCTGACCGACGCCGCCCGCCCGCTGCTGCGCGGCGAAGCCGCGTTCCACCTGCGCCTGGAACGCGAAAAGAGCCGCAGCCGCGGCAAGCGCCGCAGCGCCGCCCCGCTCGACATCCCGGGCGGCATCCCGACCACGCTGTTCGACCGCCTGCGCGCCTGGCGCGTGGCAACGGCAAAAGAGCGCAACGTACCGGCCTACGTCGTCTTCCAGGACGCCACGCTGCGCGAGATCGCCATCACCCGGCCGCAGTCGCTGGCCGAACTGGCCGGCATCAGCGGCGTCGGCGACCGCAAGCTGGAAGCCTACGGCGAGGCCATCCTCGGCATCGTCGCCGAGACGACCTGAACCCTGCCGGCCGCTGCGCACGGGAGATGCACGCGCACCGCAGGCCTTGCAGGTGCCCGCACGGACAAAAAAACCCGGGAGGGGCCGAAACCCCGTCCCGGGTCGCGCAGGACTTCACGCCCGCCGCCGCCCACGGGCGGGGGGCAAGACGCTCAATAGTCCATGTCGGGCATGGCCGGCGCCGCGGCCTTGGCCTCCTTCGGCGCCTCGGCCACCGTGGCATCGGTGGTGAGGATCAGGCCGGCGACCGACGCGGCGTTCTGCAGCGCGGTGCGGGTGACCTTGGTCGGGTCGATGACGCCCGTTTCCACCAGGTCGCCGTATTCGCCGCTGGCCGCGTCGTAGCCGAAGTTGCCCTGGCCGGCCTCGACCTTGGCGACCACCACCGAGGGTTCGTCGCCGGCGTTGGCCGCGATCGCGCGCAGCGGCTCTTCGAGCGCGCGCAGCACGATCTTGATGCCGGCATCCTGATCGTGGTTGCTCCCCTTCAGCGCCTTGATCGCGGCGCGGGCGCGCAGCAGCGCGACGCCGCCGCCCGGCACGATGCCTTCTTCCACCGCCGCGCGGGTGGCGTGCAGCGCATCGTCGACGCGGTCCTTCTTCTCCTTCATCTCGACTTCGGTGGCAGCGCCGACCTTGATCACGGCGACGCCGCCGGCGAGCTTGGCCACGCGCTCCTGCAGCTTCTCGCGGTCGTAGTCGGAGGTGGTGTCCTCGATCTGGCGCTGAATCGCCGCCACGCGGGCCTTGATCCTGTCCTCTTCGCCGGCGCCGTCGATGATGGTGGTGCTTTCCTTGTGCACCTCCACCCGCTTGGCGCGGCCGAGGTCGGCCAGCGTCGCCTTTTCGAGCTGCTTGCCGGTTTCTTCGGAGATCACCGTGGCGCCGGTCAGGATGGCGATGTCCTCCAGCATGGCCTTGCGGCGGTCGCCGAAACCCGGCGCCTTCACCGCGGCCACCTTCAGCACGCCGCGCATGCTGTTGACCACCAGCGTGGCGAGCGCCTCGCCATCGACGTCCTCGGCGATGATCAGCAGCGGACGGCCGGCCTTGGCCACTTCTTCCAGCACCGGCAGCAGGTCGCGGATGTTGGAGATCTTCTTGTCGTACAGCAGGACCAGCGGCTCTTCGAGCACGGCGACCTGCTTGTCGGGATCGTTGATGAAGTAGGGGCTGATGTAGCCGCGGTCGAACTGCATGCCCTCGACGACGTCGAGCTCGTTCTCCAGCGACTTGCCGTCCTCGACGGTGATCACCCCTTCCTTGCCGACCTTGGCCATGGCCTCGGCGATGATGTCGCCGATCGCGCCGTCGGAGTTGGCCGAGATCGACGCGACCTGGGCGATTTCCTTGTTGGTCGAGCAGAGCCTGGACAGCTTCTTCAACTCGTCGACGGTAACGGCGACGGCCTTGTCGATACCGCGCTTCAGGTCCATCGGGTTCATGCCGGCGGCCACGTATTTCATGCCCTCGGCGACGATGGCCTGGGCCAGCACGGTCGCGGTGGTGGTGCCGTCGCCGGCGATGTCGGCGGTCTTGGACGCGACCTGCTTCACCATCTGCGCGCCCATGTTCTCCAGCTTGTCCTTCAGCTCGATTTCCTTGGCCACCGAGACGCCGTCCTTGGTGATCAGCGGCGCGCCGAAACTGCGATCGAGCACCACGTTGCGCCCCTTCGGGCCAAGCGTGACCTTGACCGCATTGGCCAGGGTGTTGACGCCCTTCACGATGCGTTCGCGGGCTTCGTCATGAAACTGGACGATCTTTGCTGCCATGTCTGTTGGTCTCCTGCAATGCGTGTGGGGATCAGGCGGCCTTCTTCAGCGCCGCGGCCTCGCGCTCGACGACGCCCATGACGTCGTCCTCGCGCATAACGAGCAGTTCCTCGCCATCGACCTTGATCGTCTGTCCGGCGTACTTGCCGAACAGCACCAGGTCGCCGGCCTTCACTTCCATCGGGATCAGCTCGCCCTTGTCGTCGCGGCGGCCGGGGCCGACGGCGACGACCTCGCCCTGCTCGGGCTTTTCGGCCGCGGAGTCGGGAATCACGATGCCGGATGCCGTCGTGCGCTGCGCTTCGATTCGCTTGACGATAATCCGGTCGCGGAGGGGACGAATGTGCATCTCTATCTCCTTTACGAGTTCATATCACCAATGGGATCGGCCGCTCCAAGGCTGCGCGCATCCGCAGCGGAGCGGCCGATCCGGGGCCGGCTGCCCGCCGGCGGAAATCGATCTGGGGACGTGTCGGAGCGATTTCAAGAGGGGCTGCATGGAAAATGCGAAAGGCCTGGCCAGGCGGCAGACTCCGGCGCCCGGCCTGCGGCATGGGCATCAGGGCAGGACGATGCGGGTCACCCTGCCGAGGCGATACACGAGCGGCACGCCGCGCCGGCCCTGGCCGGACCTGGGCGCCACCGGGCACGGCGGTTCGCGGCCGCCGTCGGGGCGCAGCGTGTCGTCCTCGGCGACCGTGCGCCACACGCCGCCGCGCACCGGACGGAACAGCCAGCGCACATAGCCCTTCGCCGCGGCGAAATGCATCATCTCGCTGCGGTCGGGGGCCTCGGCCAGCAGATGCGATTCGTCGCCGGGCGCCAGCGGATTGGCGCCGAAAGCCTGGCGGCATTCGACCGTCTCCTGCTCGGGCGCACCCACGCGCGCGCAGGCGCGCCGGGCGTGCCGTTCCATGTCCCAGGCACCGAGCTGCCAGGCCGCATCGAGCATCGCGGCATCGATTTCCTCCAGCGCCCGCCAGCGCGCATTGAGCTGCAGCGCCGACCCCGGCACCGGCCGCCGGCGCGTCAGCGGGTCGCCGGCGGGCATCCGCTCGTCGCGGCGAAAGCCGTGCCAGTGCAGTATCAGCAAGAGCGGCGTGTCCGGCCGCGGCAGCGCGGTGACCGTCACTGCGTAGAGCGGCAGCCGCACGGTATCGACCTGGGCGATGATGCTTTGCAGTATCTCCATGGCGATCCTCCAAATGGGCAGGGGCGATGAAAACAGCGCAGGGAAACGGCACAGTCTTCATCCTCCGGCGCGCCGAGCGTCAGCGCAAGAAGGTGCCGGCCGGTTGCGCTGGCAGGGCTGCGCTTCAATCGAGGCCCGCGCGGCGCAGCCTCGCACGCGCCGCATCGAGCTCTTCCAGCAGATCGGCCACCAGCGCCGCCAGTTCCGGCACGGCCTCGAAGTCGCGCTCGATCCGGCGCATGCGACGCGCCCTCGTCAGCGCGGCGGCGGAAAACCGCCATACGCCGGACACGCTCTCGGTGTGCGGAAACAGCCCCTCGTCGAGGTGGTGGCGCAGCCAGTCGGGCTCCACCGCGCAGGCGGCAGCGAGCTGCTCCAGGGTCATCCAGGTTTCTTCCAGCAGACTGCCGATCAGGACGTCTTCGTCGCGCATGGCCTAGGCCCTCCCAGCGTCGCGCGGGTCGAATGCGAGCTCCCGCGCCATCGTTTCGTATAGCTGGCGTGCCTTGGGCGTGTCGGCGCGCGGCAGCACCACCTGGATGTCGAGCAGCAGATCACCCGCCGGCGAACCCGGAATGCCCTTGCCGCGCACACGCAGCTGGCGGCCACTCTGCGAGCCTTCCGGGATGCGCACCTTGAGCGTACCGGCAGGCAACTGCACCGGCACAACCGCGCCCAGCGCCGCTTCCCACGGCGCCACCGGCAGCGCCATGTGCAGGTTGCGGCCCTCGGCCCGCAGCCGGGCGTGCGGGCGGAAACGCACTTCCAGCAGCAGATCGCCGGCCGGACCGCCGGTGCCCGGCTCGCCCTGCCCCGCCAAGCGGATGATCTGGCCCTCGCGCACGCCCGGCGGAATTTTCACGTTGAGCGTGCGCGTCGCCAGCGTGACGCGGCCCTGGGCATCGGCCTGCGGCTGCTGCAGGCTGAGCTGGCGGGTGGCGCCGGTGAAGGCATCCTCGATGTCGAGCAGCACCTGGGCACGATGGTCGGCGCCGCGGCTGCGGAAGCCGCGCGGCTGGCGGCCGAAGCCGCCCAGGCCGCCGAACAGCTGGCTGAAGAAATCGCTGAACTCGGTTGCTTCGTCGGGCGAAAAACCGTGGCTGCCGAAGTGAAACTCGCCGCCCCAGTCCGGCGGCGGGCGGAATTCCTCGCCGGCATGCCAGCCCTGGCCGAGGCGGTCGTAGGCTGCGCGCTTTTCCGGATCGGACAGCACGGTGTAGGCCTCGTTGACCTCTTGCATACGCGCCTCGGCGTCGGCTTCCTTCGAGACGTCCGGGTGGTACTTGCGCGCCAGCCGGCGGAAAGCCTTCTTGATTTCCTCCGGCCCGGCGTCCCGGCTCACTCCGAGGATCTGGTAGTAATCCTGGTATTTCATGACAAGAACCCCGCTTGCGTGAGTTTGCCCATCTCTTCTGAAGATGGCGAAAAACACGCTCCGAATCAAGACCTTGAAATTTCTCTCCGATGCCCTAAATAGCCAATCGGGGCGTCGGCGCAAGGCGCCCGTGGCTCTGACGAAAGGAGGCAAGCATGTACTACCGTTCCCTGTTTCCCCGCGACGTGTTCGCGGAACTGGACCGGCTGCAACGCGAAATGCAGCAGGCTTTCGATGTCGGCCCCAACATCCGCGGGCTGACGCGCGGCTTTCCGGCGCTGAACGTGGGCGGCACGCCGCTCACGGTGGATATCTACGCCTTTGCGCCGGGACTGGACCCGGCCACGCTGGATGTCCAGCTGGAGAAAGGCACGCTCGCCATCGCCGGCGAGCGCAAGGCGGCCGAGGTGCCGGAAAAGGCAGCGGTCCACATCGACGAGCGTTTCGCCGGGCGCTTCCGCCGTGTCGTGTCATTGCCCGACGACGTCGATCCCAATGCGATCGAGGCCAAGTACCGCGACGGCGTGCTGCACATCCGCATCCAGCGCAAGGAAGAAGCGCAGCCGCGGCGCATCGCCATCCAGTAAGCGAGGAGGACGAACCATGAACGACAACACCAAGCTCACCCGGACGACGGACGAAACCCCGCGCACCGAACCGGCCCTGCTGCCGGCGGTGGACGTCATCGAGGACGCGAGCGGCATCACGCTGCATGCCGACATGCCCGGCGTGCCGAAGGACAATCTCTCGCTGCAGGTCGAGGCCGACACGCTGACCATCGAGGGCACGCTGGCCCTGGATCTGCCCGAAGGCATGGAAGCGAGCCACGCGGAAGTCAAGCTGCCGCGCTACCGGCGGGTGTTCACCTTGTCGAAGGAACTCGACACCGGGAAGGTAAGCGCCGAATTCCGCCACGGCGTGCTGACGCTGCGCATCCCGAAGGCCGAGCATGCACAGCCGCGGCGCATCGAGGTGCAGGTCGCCTGAGGGGCAGGCAACACGACGGCGGGGCACCGGGTGCGTCCCGCCCAGGAGGCTGAACATGAAACTGGAATCCCTGAAGGAAAACGTCGGTTCGCTGCTGGACAATCTCGCCGAAGGCTGGCGCCACCTCACCCGCTTCGCCGCCAGCGCGCTGACCCGCTTCAAGGCCGGAGAGCAGACGAACCTGCCAGCGAAGGCCGAGGTGGACGATCTGTCCTACCTGCCCACCCGCGGCTGGGCGATCCTGGGCGGTGAACTGTTCGAGGACGGGCAGCGGCTGGTTGTGAAGCTCGAGGTGCCCGGGCTGGAGAAGGAAGACCTCGACATCCGGGTGCAGGGCGATTCACTGGTCGTGGAAGGCGAAAAGCGCTTCGAGCGCGAGAGCACCGAGGGCCGCTGGCGCGTGATGCAATGCGCCTACGGCAGCTTCCGGCGCGTGGTGGCACTGCCCGTGCCGGTACTGGCCGATGCCGCCCGCGCCAGCTACCGCAACGGCGTGCTGCGGGTGGAGATGCCCAAGAGCCGGCCCGGCACGCCACAGCCGGTCACGATCCGGGTGGAATAGATGCGGCGCCGGGCGCCGACGATGGCGTCCGTCGTGCCGGGCTGCAGGCCGTGCAGGCAAAGACGGGAGCCGGACCGGCCCCCGTCGATAGCATGCGCACCGCGGGCAATCAACGCTTGAAGCGTTCCTCCGCGATCGCATCGGCCACTTCGCCGGTGGGGCGTTCCTCCTTGCGGGCGCGCTCGAAGATTTCCATCAGGTTGTCGTGGATGCCTTCGATGTGGCTGAGCAGGGCCTTGCGGTCGAAGCCGATGCGCTCGTGGTAGACGTCGATGATGCCGCCGGCGTTGATGACGTAGTCGGGCGCGTAGAGGATGCCGCGCGTCATCAGTTCGACGCCGTGGCGGGCTTCGGCAAGCTGGTTGTTGGCGGCGCCGGCGACGATGCCGGCCTTCAGTTGCGGAATGGTCTGGTCGTTGAGGACGGCGCCCAGCGCGCAGGGGGCGAAGACGTCGACGTCGAGGCCGAAGATATCCTCCGGCGCGACCACGGTGGCGCCGAGTTCCTTCGCCGCGCGGGTCAGCGCGTCGCGGTGGATGTCGGTCACCCACAGGCTGGCGCCGGCTTCCTTCAGCTGGCGGGCGAGGTCGAAGCCGACGTTGCCCACGCCCTGCACGGCCACGCGCAGCCCTTCCAGCGAATCGCGGCCAAGCCGGTCCTTCACCGCGGCCCTGATGCCGATGAAAGTGCCGTAGGCGGTGGCCGGCGACGGGTCGCCGCTGCGGGTGCCTTCATCGGAAGGCTTGTCGACGATGCCGGCGACGTGCGGCGTGAATTGCGCCATGTACTTCATGTCGGCGACGCTGGTGCCGGAGTCTTCGGCGGCGATGTAGCGGCCGTTGAGCTGCTGCAGCGCGCGGGCGAAGGCGGCGAGCAGTTCGGGCGTCTTCTGCGTGCGCGGGTTGCCGATGATCACCGACTTGCCGCCGCCCAGCTTCAGGTTGGCCATCGCCGACTTGTAGGTCATGCCGCGCGACAGGCGCAGCACGTCGCGGATCGCTTCCTCCTCGGTGGCATAGGGCCACATGCGGCAGCCGCCCAGCGCGGGGCCGAGATTGGAATTGTGGACGGCGATGATCGCCTTCAGTCCGCTCCTGTCGTCGCTGACGAATACGACCTGCTCGTGGTCGGCGAAATCGCTCAGTGAAAAAACAGCCATGCTTGTCTCCTTCCTCATGGGAACGTCGAAATGTGCCGCCCGCGCCGGCACCGCTGATGGCGGCGCCGGCAACGGCCAGCGGTTTGAATCGGTGGATGGCGGCGCAGCGGGCCGGCTCAGCCGGCGAGCACCGGAATGACCTTGCGGCCGACGACCACTGCCGGCCCGGCGGCCGGCTGGCGGCGGCGGAAGGCGTCGAGCAACTCCGCCTGGCGCTTGCGCGCGCCGGCCAGGTAGCGTTCGCGGACGTGGCCGAAGCCACGGATCTCCTCGGGCAGGGAAGCCAGCGCCACCGCGGTTTCGTGGTTGGCCGGTTCCAGCCCGGCGAGGATCTCGTCGACCACGCGCTCGTAGTCGGCGATCAGCTCGCGGTCCAGCCTGCGGTCGTGGCTGCGGGCGAAGGGGTCGAGCACCGAGCCGCGCAGGTGGCGGAACTTCGCCAGCACGCGCATCGCCTTCAGCATCCACGGGCCGTAGGTCTTCTTCTGCAGCTCGCCGGTCTGCGGGTCCTTGTCGGCCAGCGTCGGCGGGGCGAGGTGGAAGACGAGCTTGTAGTCGCCTTCGAACTGCTCCTCGACGCGCTTGAGGAAGTCGCTGCCGGTGTAGAGCCGCGCCACTTCGTACTCGTCCTTGTAGGCGAGCAGCTTGTGGTAGCCGCGCGCCACCGCCTCGGTGAGCAGCGTGATGCCGGGGGCGACGCGCGCTTCGGCCGTCTGCACGCGCGCGACCAGCTTCGCATAGCGCCCGGCATAGGCGGCGTTCTGGTAGTCGGCGAGGTGGGTCTTGCGGCGGGCGATCACCTCGTCGACGCTGGTCGACAGCCGGTGGTGTTCCGGCGTGCCGTGCTGCGGCTTCGCGGCGTCGGCCACGGCCTTCGGGTCGACCGCGGCGCGGCGGCCCCACTGGAAGGCGGCCTTGTTGGCCTCGACCGCGGCGCCGTTGATTTCGATGGCGCGCAGGATGGCCTCGCCGGTCAGCGGCACCAGCCCCTTCTGCCAGGCGTAGCCCAGCATGAACAGGTTGGTGGCGATGGAATCGCCCAGCAGCGCGGTGGCGATGTTGGTGGCGTCGAGGAATTCGGCGCGGCCGGCACCGACGGCGTCGACGATCTGCGCCTCCATCGAATGCGCGGGGAACTGCGGGTCGGGGTTGGCACCGACGTCGCCGCTGCGCGACTGGGCGGCGAAGCCGCGCACGAATTCGCTGGTCATGGTCTGGTCGCGGTTGATGACGGCGCGGGTGAAGCCGTGCTGCATCTTCGCCAGCGACTCGTCGCTCGCCGCCACCACGAGGTCGCAGCCGATCACCGCATCGGCCTCGCCGGCGGCGACGCGGGCGGCGTAGAGCTGATCGGGACGATCGGCGATGCGCACGTGCGACCACACCGCGCCGCCCTTCTGCGCCAGCCCGGCCATGTCGAGCACCGACACGCCCTTGCCTTCCAGGTGCGCGGCCATGCCCAGCAGTGCGCCGATGGTGACCACGCCGGTGCCGCCGACGCCGGTGACGAGGATGCCCCACGGCGCCGCGGTATCCGGCAGCACGGGCTGCGGCAGGTCGGCGAACGCGGCCGCGGTGCCGCCGACGGCCTTGCCCTTCCTCAGCTTGCCGCCTTCGACGGTGACGAAGCTGGGGCAGAAGCCCTTCACGCAGGAATAGTCCTTGTTGCACGAGGACTGGTCGATCGTGCGCTTGCGCCCGAACTCGGTCTCGACCGAGGCCACCGACATGCAGTTGGACTTCTCGCTGCAGTCGCCGCAGCCTTCGCACACGAGGTCGTTGATGACCACGCGCCTGGCCGGATCGGGGAACTTGCCGCGCTTCCTGCGGCGGCGCTTCTCGGCGGCGCAGGTCTGATCGTAGATGATCGCGGTGGCGCCCGGCACGGTGCGCAGTTCGCGCTGCACCGCGTCCATCTCGTCGCGGTGGCGGATCGGCACGCCGTGCGGCAGGTCGGCCGGGCCGTAGGCGCGCGCCGTGCCGTCGTTGACCACGACGACGCTGCCCACGCCCTCTGCGAGCAGCTGGCGGGCGATGATCGGCACCGACAGCGTGCCGTCGTGCGGCTGGCCGCCGGTCATCGCCACGGCGTCGTTGTAGAGGATCTTGTAGGTGATGTTCACCCTCGCCGCCACCGCGGCGCGGATGGCGAGGATGCCCGAGTGCATGTAGGTGCCGTCGCCCAGGTTGGCGAACACGTGCGGCGTCTTCGTGAACGGCGCCTGGCCGACCCAGGGCACGCCCTCGCCGCCCATCTGGCAGAAGGTCTGCGTCGATTCGGGCGACAGCCAGGTCGCCATGTAGTGGCAGCCGATGCCGGCGATCGCGCGCGAGCCCTGCGGCACCTTGGTCGAGGTGTTGTGCGGGCAGCCGGAACAGTAGTGCGGCACGCGCTGGATCGACAGCCGCGGCCTCGCCAGCGCGGCTTCCTTGGCTTCCAGGAAGGTGAGCCGCGCCTTGATGCGGTCGGAGGTGTAGAAGCGGGCGATGCGCGCGGCGATCGCGCGCGCCACCATCGCCGGCGTCAGCTCGCCGGCCGCCGGCAGCAGCCAGTCGCCGTGCGGCAGCCCCCATTCGCCCTTCTCGTCGAACTTGCCGATCACGCGCGGGCGCACGCCCTCCTTCCAGTTGTACAGCTCTTCCTTCAGCTGGTATTCGAGGAACTGGCGCTTTTCCTCGATGACGAGGATCTCTTCCAGCCCGTCGGCGAAGCGGCGCACGCCTTCGGCCTCCAGCGGCCACACCATGCCGACCTTGTAGACCCGCAGGCCGATGTCGGCGGCGACCGCATCGTCGATGCCGAGGTCTTCGAGCGCCTGGCGCACGTCGAGGTAGCTCTTGCCGCTGGTGATGATGCCGAGCCGGGCGCTGGGGCTGTCGATCACGCTGCGGTTCAGGCCGTTGGCGCGGCAGTAGGCCAGCGCGGCGTACAGCTTGTGGTGCAGCAGGCGCTTTTCCTGCACCAGCGGCGGATCGGGCCAGCGCAGGTTGAGGCCGTCGGCCGGCAGCGGGAATTCGTCCGCGTTCGGGATCACGGTGTGCACGCGGAACGGATCGACATCCACCGAGGCGGAAGTCTCCACCGTGTCGGTCAGCGCCTTGAACGCCACCCAGCAGCCCGAATAGCGCGACAGCGCGAAGCCGTGCAGGCCGTATTCCAGGTATTCCTGGATGCCGGCCGGCGCCAGCACCGGCATCATCAGGGCCTTGAACACGTGCTCGGTCTGGTGCGGCAGCGTGGACGACTTGGCTGCGTGGTCGTCGCCGGCGATCACCAGCACGCCGCCGTGCTTCGAGGTGCCGGCGGCATTGGCGTGGCGGAACACGTCGCCGGTGCGGTCCACGCCCGGGCCCTTGCCGTACCAGATCGAGAACACGCCATCGTAGAGCGCATCGGGGTCGAGATCGACCTGCTGCGTGCCCCACACCGCGGTCGCCGCCAGGTCCTCGTTGAGGCCTGGCTGGAAGCGGATGTGCATCGGCTCGAGGAATTTCTTCGCCTTCCAGAATTCCTGGTCGACGTTGCCCAGCGGCGAACCGCGGTAGCCGGTGACGAAGCCGGCGGTGTTCAGCCCCGCGGCCTGGTCGCGCATGCGCTGCATCATCGGCAGGCGCACCAGGGCCTGGATGCCGGTCATGTAGGCGCGGCCGGTGCCGAGGGTGTACTTGTCGTCGAGGGTGACGGGGGGCAGTGTGTTCGACATGGTGGCGTGAACCGCCGCAGGCTTGTGCGCCACGCTGATGGCGTGCGCAAGCGGCCTGTCGGCGTTGTCTCCTTGATGAATGGTTGGTTTGGCACGTTCGCAGCACCGAACGCCAGCTCCGCATGCTACGGAGCAGCGAAGAAAAATTTTTCCTGAATCGACGCCAAAACCCGATCAATAAGAAAAATTTTTTCACTCATCACAAATACTATTCAGCACCGCCCCGGCCACGCCACCTGCGGCCGGGAAGGCCCCGGAACAGGGCGTGGGCACACATCGCCCGGCTCCCAGCGCCATACCGGCGCGGGAAATCATTCAGCCCTGACCACTTCGCGCCACGAGCGCCATCAATAAAACGAGGAGACCACCATGATTCCCATTGCCGCCCGTTCCTGCCGGCCGTCCGGAAGGCCCCGTCCATCCTGCTCCATCAGCCCGGCCGGGGGGCGATGACATGGCGACGACAGCACTTCCCCACGCCCAATGGTCTTCGCGGCTGGGCTTCATCCTCGCGGCCACCGGTTCCGCGGTCGGCCTGGGCAACATCTGGAAGTTTCCCTACATGGTCGGGCAGAGCGGCGGCGCAGCCTTCGTGCTCGTCTATCTCGCCTGCATCGCCTTCATCGGCGTGCCCATCCTGGTCTCGGAATGGCTGCTCGGCCGCCGCGGGCAGAAGAATCCGATCAACACCATGTCGGCCCTGGCCCGCGAGCACGGCCACCACCGCAACTGGGCGCTGGTGGGGGCGATCGGCATCCTCGGCGCCTTCCTGATCCTGTCCTTCTACAGCGTGATCGGCGGCTGGGCGCTGGCCTACATCCGCGATGCCGCCCTCGGCGGCTTCAGCGGGCTCGACAAGGCCGCGATCGGCGCCGCCTTCGACGCCTTCCTCGCCCGCCCGGGCGAACTGCTCGTCTGGCATTCGCTGTTCATGCTGCTGACCATCGGCGTGGTCGCACTGGGCGTCACCGGCGGCCTGGAGCGCGGCTCCAAGCTGATGATGCCGGCGCTGGGCCTGATCCTGATCGTGCTCGTGGGCTACGGCATCACCACCGGCAGCTTCGGCGAGGCCGTGGCCTATCTGTTCAATCCCGACTGGAGCAAGCTCGACGGCAAGGTGCTGCTGGCCGCGCTCGGCCACGCCTTCTTCACGCTGTCGCTGGGCATGGGCGTGATGATGGCCTACGGTTCGTATCTCGGCGAGGAGGTCAATCTGCTGCGCGCTGCCCGCACCGTGGTGATCCTCGACACCACCTTCGCCCTGTGCGCCGGCCTGGCGATCTTCCCGATCGTGTTCGCCAACGGCCTGGACCCGGCCGCCGGCCCCGGCTTGGTGTTCGTCACCCTGCCGCTGGCCTTCGGCAACATCTCCGGCGGTCTGGTACTGGGTACCCTGTTCTTCCTGCTGCTGACCTTCGCCGCGCTGACGTCTTCGATCTCGCTGCTGGAGCCGGTGGTGGAACTGCTGGAAGAGCGCACGCCGCTCAAGCGCATCGGCGCCACCGTCATCGCCGGACTGACGATCTGGGCCCTGGGCATCGCCGCGCTGCTGTCCTTCAATCTGTGGGGCGACGTCAAGTTCGCCGGCTTGAACATCTTCGACCTGCTCGACTACATCACCAGCAAGTTCATGCTGCCGCTCGCCGGCCTCGGCGCGATCGTTTTCGTTGCCTGGAAACTGGAGCAGGAAAGCGTGCGCCGGGAATTGCGCCTGGGCAATGGCGGCTTTGCGATATGGAAGCTGCTGACGCGTTACGTGGCGCCGATCGCCGTGCTGTTCGTGTTCTGGCACAACCTCTGACAGACCGCCGCGGGCCATCCCGGACGGCGCTGCCGCCTCACAGCGGCAGCGCCGTTTCGTTCTTGATCTCGCGCAGCGCCACGCTGGAATGGGTGACGTCGATCTCGGGGATCTTCAGCAGGAAGCTGTGCATGAACACCGACAAGGCTTCGAGATTGGGCAGGTAGAGCTTGAGCAGGCAATCCGTCTCGCCCAGCAGTTCGTAGCATTCGACGACTTCGTCGCAGGCCTTGACCACGCGCTCGAAGCGTTCGAGCACATCGGCGCCGTGCTGCTTGAGCTTGACCCTGACCCACACACAGGTGCCCAATCCCAGCTTCTGCCGGTCGACCAGCGCGACATACCCGCGGATCAGGCCGGCCTCTTCCATTTCCCTGACCCGCCGCCAGCATGGCGTGGGCGACATGCCGACCTTCTCTGCCAGCGACTGGGTGCTGAGGGTGGAGTCCTTCTGCAGCAGGGTGAGGATCTGGCGCTGCGCTTGGTCGAGTTTCATGTTCTCCCCCTTTCTTCTCCACATCGACCGGCCTGCGCCGGTCCCCGTCCGCGGCCGGCAAGGCCGGCCCGGCTGCAACTCACAGCACTTTCAGCAGTTCGACCTCGAACACCAGCGTGGCGTTGGGCGGGATCACGCCGCCGGCGCCGCGGGCACCATAGCCCAGCTCCGGCGGAATCGTCAGCTTGCGCTTGCCGCCTTCCTGCATGCCCTGCACGCCTTCGTCCCAGCCGCGGATGACGTGGCCGGCACCGAGCGGGAAGTTGAACGGGTCGTTGCGATCCTTCGACGAATCGAACTTGCGGCCATCGGTCAGCCAGCCGGTGTAATGCACCGACACCATCTTGCCCTTGACGGCGGTTTCGCCGCTGCCGGTTTCGAGGTCGTCGATGACGAGGCCGCTGGCGGTGGTGGTCTGGGTCATGCTCTTCTCCTGCTCCGGGGGATAAAGGCTGGGATTCTACCTGCCAGTGCGGCCTTCCAGCCGCCGCAGGCTATCTGTCGCGGCGGCGGCCGGCGAAGCGGGCGCGGAACTTGGCCAGCTTGGGCGCCACCACGTACTGGCAGTACGGCTGCTCGCCGTTGCGGGCGTAGTAGTCGTGATGCTCGGCTTCGGCCGGCCAGAACGCAGGCGCGGCTTCCACCGTGGTGACGATCGGATCGGCGAAGACGTGCTCCGCTTCCAGTTCGGTGATCATCGCCGATGCGGCCTGGCGCTGCGCCCCGCTGGTGGCGAAGATCGCCGAGCGGTACTGCGGGCCGCGGTCGTTGCCCTGGCGGTCCGGCGTGGTCGGGTCGTGGATGGCGAAGAAGATTTCGAGCAAATCGCGGTAGGTGATCACTGCGGGGTCGAAGTCGATTTTCACCACCTCGGCATGGCCAGTCGTGCCGGTACAGACCTGGCGGTAGCTCGGCGAGTCGACATGGCCGCCGCAGTAGCCGGACATCACGGCGTGGACGCCTTCGGTTTCGAGGAAGACCGCTTCCAGACACCAGAAGCAGCCGCCACCGAAAATGGCGGTTTCGAAGCCCGGATTCGCATTCGTTTCAGTCGTCATGATCATGCTCCCTTGCCTGGCAGACCCGCCGGCACGCTCAGCGGAAGGAAAAACCGTAGTGGAGGTCCAGCGAGGTATCGGTGCCGCCGCGCGCCACCACCGACAAGCGCCGCGACAACTGGTAGCTGAGCTTGACCAGGGTTTCGGCACCTCCCAGGCTCTGTTCGAAGGACAGGAACAGCTCGGGACTCAGGCGCTTGCCCACGCTCAGCACCTGGCCGGCCACCGACGGATCGCTGGCGACGGTCGAGCCGCTGCCGAGCACACGGCTGCTGGCTGCGCGCGAGGTGCTGTTGAGCTCGCCCTGCCCGATCGAGAAGCTGTCGAAGCCCAGGCTGCGCGACAACTCCTCCGTCATGCCGCCGCCCGGACCGCCAAGCAGGGCCTGCGCAGCCGGCAGCAGCAGGCCGAGGTCGGCGCCGGAGCCGGAATCGGGCGCGCGGCCGAGCACGATCCACGACAGCTTGTCGGGGTCGGGCACGTTCGGCTCGGACACCAGTCGTATCTGCGGCCGCTTGGCGCTGCCGGTGACGGCCACGCCCGCCTCGACCGCCAGCCCCTTGCGCAGCGCGACGATGTCCAGCCCCGGCGCATCCAGCGGCCCCTGGAAGTTGACCACGCCGCGGTCGATGACGAGGCTCTGGCCGTAGCCGCGGTAGGAGCCGCCGACGGTGGCGATGCTGCCGATCGCCGACATCGGCAGGCCGGGACGCAGGCGCAGCTTCAATTCGCCCGCCAGCCGGGTCTCCAGCCCCATCGCCGACAGGTAGAGCGCATTGCCCAGGCTGACGCCGACGTCGGCACTGAGCGCGAAGCCGCCCTCTTTCGGCTCCTCGTCGCGGCCGAGCACGACGACGTCGTCCGACAGGCTGGGCGGCGGCGTTTCGGCAAATTCGATGTAGCCGGCATCGGCGCGGAAATCCGCATTCAGCACCAGCGAGGTCCAGGTGCTGCGCGCCGTGCCTTCGCCCGACAGCAGCATCCAGCGGTCGTCGCGCTGCAGCAGCGGCAGGCGGTCGGCGCGGAAGCTGAAATCGCCGTCGCCGCTGTCGAGCCGTACTTCGCCACTGGCGTTGAAACTGCCCGGCGTCGCGGTCAGGCGATCGAAGGGAATGCGCTTCTCGCGCGGGCGCACGCGGTTCGGCGACACGAAGGCCAGCCGTTCGAGACGCACGCGATCGTTGTCGAAGCTGGCATCGAATTCGCCGCCGGACAGGTGCAGCCCCTGATCGATCAGCGCAATCTCCAGCGAGCGGCCGCTGACGCGGCCGGAAGCGCGCGGCGCGGCCAGCGTGCCGCCCAGTTCGACACGGCCCTTCAGGCTGCCGCCCGCCTCGACGCTCTCGGGCGTCAGGCGGCCCAGCCAGCTGATCGAGGGCATGTCGAGTTCGGCCGCGCCCGACAGCGCAGCGTCCGGCGGCAGCGACCACATGCCGTCCGCGCCGCGCTGCGCCTGCAGCCCGGCACTGGCCTGCACGCTGCCGATTTCGCTGCCGCGCGCCTGGGCCGTCAGGCTCAGGCGGTTGCCGCTGGCCTTCAGCACCGCCTCCAGCGTCTCCAGGCCGAGCCGGGTGCGGGTTTCGCCTTCGATGGTGATGTCGCCCGACTCGCGGAACACGCGCGCCTGGCCGTCCAGTGTCGTGCCGACGCTCAGGTTCCAGTCGGCACCGAGCACCAGCGGGCCGGGGCCCCGCCTCGGCTGGCCATCGGCGCGGGTCAACGGACCGAAGGCGAGGCCGGTCAGCGTACCGCGCGTCACACTCTGCTGCGGCGACCAGGCGGTTTCCTGCAGGTGCAGACGGCCCTTTTCGCCCAGATCGAGCCGTGCCTCGCCGATGCTGGCGGCCTCGGGCGACAGATCGAGCCGTGCCGGCGCCAGCAGCCGGGCGGCAAAGCGGCCGGCGCTCTCCAGTGCGCTCAGTTCGCCCAGCCAGCGCGGGCCGGGCCGCTGCGCGGTCGGCGTCTGCACGCCCCCCTTCAGGCTCAGCTTCAGCGTGTCGCCGGCACCGTCCAGCTCCGGCGTGGCGAGATCGAGCTCGATGTCGTGGCGCGCCCGGGTGCCCGAGGCGGACAGGCGGGCATTGGCCAGCCAGTCGGGCTGCACCCTGCCATCGGCGTCCCTTGCGGTCGGCCCCAGCCCGGACAGCCCCATCGACAGCTGGAACGGGCCATCGGCGCCGGCATCGAGCCGGCCGACACCATTGACGCCGAGCAGGCGCACGCCGCCCGGCAGCCGCAGCGCCTCGCCGAAGAACTGCAGTTCGCCCGACGGCAGCTCCAGCGTGCCGCCCAGTTGTCCGCTGGCACTGGCCTTGCCGGCCAGGCCATGGCCGAGCGCGTCGAGTTTCAAGGCGTCGAGAGCGAACTTGAGCACATCGCCGGGGGCGCCCCAGGCGCCTTCGGCCACCAGAGAATTGCCGGCGATGTTCAGATCGAGCGCCACTTCGGGCAGACGCTCGCCCTCCAGCCTCAAGCGGCCCTTGCCGCCGAGCGCGAGATCTTCGAGGCGGCTGTCGGGAATCTGGAAGACGAGTCGTACCGCCTGCGGCAGGCCGGCTTCCGGCAGTTCGCCGGAGGCATCGAGATCGAGATTGAGGCGTGCTTTCGGCGCTTCAGGGAGCAGCGCGCGCGGGTCGACTTCGCGCAGGCGGGCGTTGACCGAAAAACGCCGTGGGGGCGCAGCGGCAACGGTTTCGCCTGCGGCCGGAGCGCCGCCGGCGGTCGCCGGTTTGCCGGCCGCCGAAGCGTCGGCCACGGCTCCTCCTGCCGCCTGCGCAAGCAGTTCGGCTCGCGCATCGATCCTGGCTGTACCGAGCGTCAGCGCCAGCTCTGCCTGTTGGCGCTGCGCATCCGCCTCGGCGTCGATGCGGCCCGCCAGGCGCTGCCTGGGCAGGCGGGTATCGAGGGCGCGGGTATCGATGCCGGCAAGCTCGAGCACGGCAACGAGCTGCCCGATGTCCGCCATCCTGGACTGCCCTGCTCGATCCGTCTCCGCGCCCGCATCGCTGGCAGCCGGCGGCTGCCAGGCAAGCCGGCCACCGATGCGGCCATCGCCCGGCAGGCGGATGTCGAGCGCGTCGACGCTGATCGCGGCGGGTTTCAGGTCCAGCCGGCCGGACACTGAAGCGACCGGAATGCCGCCCGCATCCACGGCTGCCGGCTTGCGATTCAGCAGGCGGAACGGCCCGGCCAGGTTAGGCCCGGCCGATTGCGGCTCGGCCGGCAGACTGCCGTCCTCGGCGACAGCCACGAGTTCGGCTTCGAGCCGCAGCACGGCGTGCGGCAAGCCTTCGGCAAAAGCCGAAGGATCGATTTCGCCCGCTTCCAGCTTCAGTGCACGCAGCGGCATCGGCTCGAAGGGCGCGGCTTCGGCCACCGCATGGGCGTTCAGGCCTTCGGCTGCGGCCGTGAGCTCGACGTGCGGTGCGAGCAGTGTGCCGGAAGCGGCAAGCCTGGCCTCGAGCGGGCGCTCTTCGATGACGCCATCGAAACGGATGCCACCCGTCAGCGCGAAAGGCTTGAGGCCGTCGAGCGCGGCTTCGAGCATGACCTGGCCTTGCGGCAGTTTCAGCGCCAGTTCGCGTACCTGGTGGTGCCTGCCGTCGCTGCCGAGCACAGCGCTCAGTTCGGCGATCCAGAAACCTTCCGCGGGCGGCGCATCGCCCTCCTGCGGCTCCGGCGCCCATTCGTGCAGCTCGAAACGCCCCAGCTCCAGCCGGCCCAGCTCGATCGCGAGCGGAATCTGCAAATCCTCGGGCGACACCAGCGGTGCGCGCTCGGCATCGTCCTTTTCCTCGTTGCGCTGGGCGAAATCGATGCGTTCGACCGCAAGGCGATCGACGACCAGCTTGCGCCCGAGCAGGGCTGCGGGCTGCCAGGCCAGCTCCAGCGCCTGCAGGTCCAGGCGCAGATCCTCCGTGTGGTAATGCAGCGCATCGATCTTCAGGGGCCCGAGCAGACGCCCTCGCGCGCCTTCGATCCGCAGCGCGCCATCCGTCGCGCGCTGGCCGAGGGAGATCGCGGCATCCAGCCCCGAGCGCGTGCCGAGCAGCCAGGCGGACGCGGCCAGCACCAGCGCCACCACGGCGAGCACGGTGATCAGCCCGCCGACCAGCCAGGCGCGCAGGCCGCGCCGGCGGCCGGCCGCCGGCGACGGCCCCGCTTGCACCTTGGTCGAAGACTGTTCCGGTTTGTCCATGAACTTTCAGACTGACGGTTTGGTGGGACACATGCTGCCGCCGCTGCGGCCCAGGACCAGCCGGGCCGGCACCGATGCACCACCGGAGGCGGCGACCAGCGCCCCCTCGGCGACCGGGCGCGGTTCAGCCGAACAGGGCGCGCAGGCCCTCGCCGGGCTCGTCGACACGCATGAAGGCCTCGCCGACGAGGAAGGTCTGCACCGCGTTGCCGCGCATCAGCGCAACGTCCTCGGGTTTCAGGATGCCCGATTCGGTGACGACGATACGGCCGGCGCCTGCTCTGGCGATGCGCGGCAGCAGGTCCAGCGTGGTCTGCAGCGAGACTTCGAAAGTACGCAGGTTACGGTTGTTGATGCCGATCAGCGGCGTCTGCAGCCGCAAGGCGTTTTCCAGTTCGTCCGCATCGTGTACCTCGACCAGCACCGCCATGCCGAGTTCACCGGCGATCGCTTCCATGTCGCGCATCTGCGCCAGATCCAGGCAGGCGGCGATCAGCAGGATGGCGTCGGCCCCCATCGCGCGGGCTTCGAACACCTGGTAGGGATCGACGAGAAAGTCCTTGCGCAGCACCGGCAAGGCGCAGGCGGCGCGCGCGGCCTGCAGGTATTCGGGCGCGCCCTGGAAGAATTCGCGGTCGGTCAGCACCGACAGGCAGGCCGCGCCGGCCTGCTCGTAGGAGCGGGCGATGTCGGCGGGACGGAAATCGGCGCGGATCACGCCCTTGGATGGACTGGCCTTCTTGATCTCGGCGATCACCGCCGGCCGCCCGGCGGCATGGCGGGCGCGGATGGCGCCGACGAAATCGCGCGCGGCCGGCCCGGCCTCGGCCGCAGCCCGGACGACGGACGGCGGCCTGTCGGCAGCGGCGGCAGCGACCTCCTCGACCTTGACCGCGCAGATTTTCTTCAGGATGTCACTCATTGCACGTTCCGGAACTGTTGGGTGAAGCGCACGAACTCATCCAGCCGCGCGCGTGCCGCGCCGCTGGCGATGATTTCGCGCGCACGCTGGACGCCGGCGCCGATCGAATCCACCAGATTGGCGGCGTACAAGGCCACGCCGGCATTGAACACGACGATGTCGCGTGCCGGGCCGGGGCGGTTGTCGAGCACGCCGAGCAGCATCTCGCGCGATTCGACGGCATTCCCGACACGCAGGTTGCGGCTGCTGGCCATCGGGATGTCGAAGTCTTCCGGGTGGATTTCGTATTCGCTGACCTTGCCGTCCTTGAGTTCGCCCACCAGCGTGGCGCCGCCGAGGCTGGCCTCGTCCATGCCGTCCAGGCCATGCACGACCAGCACGTGGTTGGCGCCGAGGCGCTCCATGACGCGGGCCTGGATGCCGACGAGATCCGGATGGAACACGCCCATCAGCGTATTGGGCGCGCCAGCCGGATTGGTCAGCGGGCCGAGAATGTTGAACAGCGTGCGCACGCCCATCTCGCGCCGCACCGGGGCGACGTTCTTCATCGCGCTGTGGTGGGCCGGCGCATACATGAAGCCGATGCCGGTGGCTTCGATGCACGCGGCGACCTGGGCCGGCGTGAGGTCGAGATTGACCCCGAGCGCCTCGATGACGTCGGCCGCGCCGGATTTCGACGACACGCCGCGCCCGCCATGCTTGGCGACGCGCGCGCCTGCCGCCGCGGCGACGAAGATCGTGGTGGTGGAAATGTTGAAGGTGTTGGCGCCATCGCCGCCGGTGCCGACGACGTCGAGGAAATGCTCGTGCGGCGGCGCGACCTCGACCTTGGTCGACATTTCGCGCATGACGATGGCGGCGGCGGCGATCTCGCCGATGGTTTCCTTCTTGACCCGCAGACCGGTCAGGATCGCGGCGGTCATCACCGGCGACACCTCGCCGGCCATGATCTGGCGCATCAGCGACAGCATCTCGTCGAAGAAGATTTCGCGGTGTTCGATCGTGCGTTGCAGGGCTTGCTGGGGCGTGATCATGTCGGGCATCGTTTCGTTCGGCATCAGGCGGCAGCGGGCACGGGCGCACTGCGGTCGAGGAAGTTGCGCAGCAGCTCGTGGCCGTGCTCGGTCAGGATCGATTCGGGGTGGAACTGCACGCCCTCGACGTCGAGCGTCCTGTGGCGCACCCCCATGATTTCACCGTCTTCGGTCCAGGCCGTCACTTCCAGACAATCGGGCAGGCTGTCGCGTTCAATCGCGAGCGAGTGATAGCGCGTGCACACCAGCGGATCGGGCAGGCCGCGGAACACGCCGGCACCATGGTGGCGCACCGGCGAAGTCTTGCCGTGCATGAGCTTTTGCGCATGCACCACCCGGCCGCCGAAAGCCGCGCCGATGCTCTGGTGGCCGAGGCAGACGCCGAGAATGGGCAGTTTGCCGGCAAAAGCCTTGATCGCCGACACCGAGATGCCGGCTTCGGCCGGCGAGCATGGCCCGGGCGAGATCACGAGCCGGTCGGGCTTCATTGCCGCGATCTGCTCGAGCGTGATCTCGTCGTTGCGGAACACCTTGACCTCGGCGCCAAGCTCGCCGAAATACTGCACCAGGTTGTAGGTGAAGCTGTCATAGTTGTCGATCATCAGCAGCATAAGCGGTCTATCCTCTTGATTTCATTAGGGCTTGTGCCGCTCATTCGCGGTTGATACCCACGTGGATACCCGCTTTTTCGTTCGATACCCCGCGCCGATGATCCAGCTGCCCGCAGCAAGCGCCGCATTTTCGCACGTATCGTCCATCGC
The DNA here is from genome assembly GCF_048398245.1 of Thauera butanivorans. NCBI lineage: Bacteria > Pseudomonadati > Pseudomonadota > Betaproteobacteria > Rhodocyclales > Zoogloeaceae > Thauera > Thauera butanivorans. The sequence goes on along the minus strand of NZ_CP183038.1, from coordinate 1,141,501 downwards.
ACAAACCGTCAGTCAATCAGCCCTACAAATGAGCCAGATATGAGTTGATCCGAGCTGATCGGAGAATTACGCACGCTATCGCCTGACGATGGGGCAAGTCCGTCGGTGGCTTACGGCGAGTCGGCTGCAGTAGCCGCCCCGATCCAACTATGTACGCGCACTGCACAGGCGGCAGGGAGCCAGAATCATCATCTGTTCGAACTGCCCGGCGCGAGGCGCTGGCACCAAGGCCGCACCTTGGCCGGCATGGTGGTCGCTACGGATTTGCCTTCAACCGCCCAGGGGCACTTGGGTCGCCTTGCCATGCGACAGCACGGTGTCCGGTTTCCCGCCCCCTTGTCCGACCGAATGCAGATCCGTATTTACTGGATGATTTGCTGCCTCCCGGGCCAAAACGGACTGGCACCGCGTGGGCATGGAAATCATCCGCCATGGGCAGCCGTCTGCATGGCCGCCAGGCTCTCCACCGCCTCCGCTTCACTCTCGAAGATATACGGCGCCAGCTTGCGCCGCGACAGCGTTTCGCCCAGCTTGGCGCGCATGAAGGCGCTGGTGGTGAAGCGCGTGACGCTGGAGTAATAGCGCTGCACGCAGCCGCGCACCATCTCCGCATAGCGGTCCTCGAGGTCGCGGTCGAGCACGAAGCCTTCGTAATTGACGACGGCCCTGCCGGATCAAGGGCTCGCAGACCTGTGCGACCCGGGCGCCAATCGCATCCACGTCTTGCGGCGTCTTGATCTCCAGGTGCTCCACCTGCACGATGACCAGGCCGCCGCTGTGCGCGCGGCCATGGCGATGGACAGCGTCTCCAGCGTCAGCGCCTCGCGTTCCATGGTGATGTTGCCGTCGGGGTCGGCCGTGGAGCCGCGCACGATGGCCACGTCGATCGGCATGGCCGGATAGAACAGGTATTCCTCGCCGCGCACCTGCATCAGGCTCACCAGGTCTTCGGTGGTGCGCGCATTGAGCTTGCCGCCGCCCTGGCCGGCGGCATACAGCAGGGTAAGGCCGCCGGGCTTCTCGTCGGCGGGCACTGCGGGATCGAGGTACAGTTCTTCGAGCGCGGCGGCGACGGCCTCGGGAAAGCCGATGCCGACGAAGCCGCCGGTGGCCACCGTATTGCCGGGTCGGATCAGGCGCACGGCATCTGCGGCAGAAACGACCTTGCTGGAGTCGCCCTTGGAGAGCCCGGCGACCGTTTCTCTTTGCAAACCAGCCATGGCGGTATCCTTTCAGCGCGCGGTCCAGCCGCCTTCCACCGGCAATGCGATGCCGGTAATGGAATCGGCCGCCGGGGAACACAGGAACAGCACGATGTCGCCGATCGCCTGCGATTCGACGAAGCGCTTGTTGGGCTGCGAGGCGAGGATCACTTCGCGCACCACGCGGTCCTCGCTCATGCCATGGGCCTTGGCCTGGTCTCGGATCTGGCCTTCGACCAGCGGCGTCTTCACGTAGCCGGGGCAGATCGCGTTGCAGGTGATCGCAGCCTCGGCGGCTTCCAGCGCCACGGTCTTGGTCAACCCCAGCACGCCGTGCTTGGCCGCCACGTAGGCCGACTTGAACGGCGAGGCCACCAGGCCATGGGCCGAGGCGATGTTGACGATGCGGCCCCAGCCACGCGACTTCATGCCCGGCAGCGCGGCGCGGATGGTGTAGAAATTGGAGGAAAGATTGATCGAGAGGATCTGCTCCCATTTGGCCGGCGGGAATTCATCCACCGGCGAGACGAACTGGATGCCGGCGTTATTGACCAGGATGTCCACCGCGCCGAGTTCGCGCTCGGTCTCCTCGACCATCGCGACGATCTCCTCGGGCTGGCTCATGTCGGCGCCGCTGTAGCGCACCGGCACGCCGAATTCCTGCGCCAGCCCCGCGCGCAGCTTCTCGATCTCGGCGGCATCGCCGAAGCCGTTGAGCATCACCGCCGCGCCCGAACCGGCGAGCTGGCGGGCCACCGCCAGGCCGATGCCGCTGGTCGAGCCGGTGACGAGGGCAACTTTGCCTTGCACCATGGAACGCACTCCTTTTTGAATTCTGCTTTTCTTTCGCACTGAAAGCTGCGCTCTGCATCCTGCAGCCGCAGTCCTTCGCACCCGAGGGCTCCCGTGCCGGGTCCGCACGCACGCCAGCCGTGATCCGGCCGCCGATCGGCCGCGGCGGCCGGGGCCGGAATTACAGGCGTGACAGGCATGCGCCCTGCAGGCACCCGCCTTGTCAGAACTTCACGTTCTGCTTCCCCTTGAGCTGCAGGATTTCACGCGCATCATCGGGCGTGGCGATCTCCGCACCCAGTTCCTCGACGATGCGGCGGATCTTGGCCACTTGCTGGGCGTTGGATTCAGCCAGCTTGCCGCGCGAGACCAGCAGCGAATCCTCCAGCCCCACGCGGACGTTGCCGCCCATCTGGCTGGCGGTGGTGGCAAACGGCATCTGCGCCCCGCCCGCCCCCAGCACCGACCAGCGGTAGTCGTCGCCGAACAGGCGGTCGGCCGTGCGCTTCATGAAGATCAGGTTGTCGATGTCGGGACCGATGCCGCCGAGGATGCCGAAGATGAACTGGATGAAGACCGGCGCCTTGTAGAGCCCGATGTCCATGCAGAAGCGCAGGTTGTAGAGGTGGCCGACGTCATAGCATTCATGCTCGAACTTGACGTTGTGGGGCGCGAGCTGACTGGCCGCATTCTCGAGGTCCGCGAAGGTGTTGCGGAAGATGTAGGTGTCGGAGTTGGCGACGTAGTCGCGCTCCCAGTCGAACTTCCAGTCCTTGTAGCGCTTCGCCAGCGGATGGAAGCTGAAGTTCATCGAGCCCATGTTCATCGAGCACATCTCGGGCGAGAAGCGCAGCGTGGGAGCGATGCGCTCGTCGATGGTGTTCATCAGGCTGCCGCCGGTCGAGAGGTTGATCACCGAATCGGTCGCTGCCTTGATGCGGGGCAGGAAGGTAGCGAAGGCGTCGGGGTCGATGGTGACGCCGCCGTCCTCGGGACGACGCGCATGCAGGTGCAGGATCGCCGCTCCAGCCTCGGACGCCGCGATCGCCTGGTTGGCGATGTCGTCGGCCGTATAGGGCAGCGCATCCGACATGGTCGGAGTGTGGATCGCGCCGGTAATGGCGCAAGAGATGATGACGGGTTGTTTCTTTGCCATGATTTCCTCACACGGTCGGGTTGAGAAGCGCCTGGTGCGGACGCAGCAGATCGTCGAAACGTTCGACGTTCGAGAAGTCGGGGACGCTGCGCGCGGCCTGCGCCTCGCTGACCAACTCGACCACCCGGTCATTGAAGGGCGTCGCCACGCCGTGCTCGCGCCCGGTCCGGCAGACGATGCCGTTGATGAAGTTGATTTCGGTATCACGGCCCTTTTCCAGGTCCTGCAGCATCGAGGCGCGCAACTGGCGGTGCCGGGTCCAGATCGTGCGGATCAGCGGAATCACCTCGGGCACGGATGCAGGCGAAGCCAGCAGGAAGCGCTCGAAATCCTCGCCCTGCATGTGGGCCATGCGGTGGCCCGCAGCATGGGCGGCGCGCACCGTCTCGTCGGCGATGAAGGCCACGCACAGCAACGAGCGCGGGTCGTCCATGACGTCGCCGAAGGTGCAGCCCAAGGCGGCAGACATGCCGCTGAAGGTCGCATTCATCAGCACCTTGGACCAGCGGATGCCCATCAGGCCGTCCAGCAGTTCGGTGCGGCCGACGCAGGCGAGATACTCCTGCACCTGGGTCAGGCGCGGGCGCATCACGCCGTCCAGCTCGCCGATCTCGAAGGCGAACTTGCTCACCGCCTCGGCGGTGGTGGTCAGCTTCGATACCCCTGGGCCAATCCAGGTCGCACCGAAGCCCACCGCACCGCCGATGGTGCGCGACGCACCGACGACCGCGGCGACGGACTGCTCGGGAATGCCGTTCTGCAGCGTGCAGACGATGCTTTCCTCATGCAGGAACGGCAGCAGGTTCGACAACACGGCCTGATTGGCGGTCTGCTTGCTGAGCAGGAAGACCAGATCGTACTTGCCGCTCATCTCGTCGGGCGTCAGCGCATTGACCGGCACCAGCAGATCCATCTCGCCGATGACACGGGCGCCCTCGCGGTTCAGCGCATCCACATGCTCGCGGTTGGTGTCGATCAGATCGACCGGCCTCCCCCCTTTCGCCATCAATGCGCCGATGATCGTGCCGAGCGAACCCGCTCCTATGATTGCTGCTTTCATGTATTGGCCTCCTTGGCGATGGGATGGATGGGAGTGGCTGCATGCGCCGCAGGCCCATGCGCATGGTCGCTGTCGCGACGGATGCGCCTGGCCACGGCCAGGGTGGAAGCACTGACCTCGGCATCGAAATAAGCCTCGTAGGCCTCCTTCGGCGGCGGCGCCGTCAGGCGGACCGTAACCAGGGTCGCGACCAGCGAGAGGGTGGCGCCGATCAGGAAGGGATTGTCCGCCCCCATCACCTTGGCCACGATGAAGGCGGTGGCGCCGACGGCGATGCCGGCATAGGCGCCCTCACGGTTCATCCGCTTCCAGAACAGCCCGAACCAGACCGGCCACATGAAGGCCGCGCCGAAAGCGCCATAGACATAGGTGAAGCCCATCGCCAGCAGCATCGGCGGCTTGATTGCGCTGATCACCGACAGCACGCCCAGGCCGATGACCGAGAAACGCAACTGGCGCGTGGCGCGGGTATCGTCGAATTCGCGGTCGGGATAGAGCGAGCGGTAGAGATCGTAGTAGATCGAGGTCGCGCAGTTCAGCAGCATCGAGTTCGCCGTGGACACCGCTGCGGCCAGCAGCGCGATCAGCGTCACGGCGGCGACGAAGGGCGGCGCGTAGTCCTGCATGATCAGCGGCATGATGTAGTCGGTGGTCTTGCCTTCAGGCAGGCTGGGGAACAGCGCCTTGGCCCCGAGACCGATGACGATCAGGCAGGCGAAGATCGGAATCAGCAGGATCAGCGTCCACATCATCTGCAGCACCGCCGCCTTGCTGTTCTTGGGCGCCATGAAGCGGTTGATCCAGTGCGGCGCGACCGAGGCGCCGATGGCATTCGCCATGAAGATGCCCATCAGCACCGACCAACCGAAGGTGCCGGCCGGCGACAGCAGGACGCCCGGCTCCAGCGGCGGGCCGCCGACATTGGTCGGCGCGGTCGTCGTTGCGACAGCCTCCATGATCGGGCCAATGCCGCCGGTCGCGTAAAGAATGGTGCCGGCACCCAGCATCACCCCGATCAGGATCATCGCCGCGTTGAGCATGTCGGTGGCCGCCACCGACCAGAAGCCACCGATCGAGGTCAGCAGCAGCACGATCAGAAAGGCGAAGATCGCGTACTCATAGCGAATGCCGGTGATCGTGTTGAAGACGATGCCGAAGCCCACGACCTGCAAGTGGCAGAAGATGAAATAGCCGATGAACATCAACACCGCGACGATCAGCTGCAGCTTGCTGATGCGGTCGAACGGCTCGAAGCGCATGCGGATGAACTCAGGAAAGGTGCGCGCGGGCAGTTCGGGGCGGCGCACCTTCCAGGCCAGCAGCGGCATGACCGCCGTGGCCATGAACCAGCCCGCGACCCAGCCGATGATCGCCGCGATGCCGTTGCTGTAGAGTTGGCCCGGCACACCCATGACCGAGGCCACGCTGACCCAGGTCGCGACGGAGGTGCCGACGCCCAGCAGCAGCCCCATGCGGTGGCCGCCGGTGGTGAAGTCGGACAGCGATTCGACCTGGCCAAGGCTCTTGAGGCAGCCCCAGATCAAAAAGGCCATGTAGGCCGCAGCGACAATGTAGTGCCAGAAGGTCATTTTGTCTTCTCCTTATAGCCGAGAAGACTGCCGCTGGCGCCCCAGCGGCGTACGCCGGAGGCCTCGATCTTGCTGCAGAGATAAAGAGAGAGCACGATGCAGAATACGATGCTCGCGCCCCAGAAAAGTAGTGCAATCCCCATTTTGGATTCCTCCTCCATGTACAACTGACGGTTGACCAATCATGCGAAGAATGGATATTCAGTCGTGGCGGGCTTGGCTCATTGATTGTCTCCTGTAGTTTTCATTGGCGCGCTCGTGCCGGCGCTACTCTTGTGCCGATGATGCTACGATAGAGATTCTTAATTTCGAAAGATCAATTCCGGCCATCAACGAGTCTTAAACGGTCATATTGCAGAGCAGCCATGAAGCCATCACTTCCGCTACCCGATGAGCGCATTTATCCTCCCTACAAGATCGGTGTGATCGTCGACATTCTTGCGGAGCAGGGCATTTCTCCCGAGGACTGCCTCAGGGGAAGCCAGGTGACGGTCGAAGACCTCTCCAATGCATTCGCATTGACGTCGGTAAGCCAGTATCTGACCGTTTGCGAGAATGCGATTTCCCTGTCCCGCGATCCTGCCATTGCTTTCGAGGCGGGAGCCCGCCTGCATCTTTCGGCATATGGGATATATGGCTATGCGCTGATGTCCTGCATGTCGCTGCGCGATTATTTCAGGCTCGCCGTCAAATACCGCCGCCTGACCACGCCGCCCACCATGATCGAATTCGCGGAGCATGCCGACACCGTCGTCTGGACATTTCCAGAGGTCTTTGTCTCGAATCCGTCGCGTGAATTGCGTGAATTCCTGATCGAGCTGCAATTCAGCGTCAACATCACCCATTTGCAAGAGGTTGCAGGCTGCAAATACACCCCTTTGCGGGCCTGTTTCTCCTATCCGCCACCCCGACATGCCCATATCTATCCGAAATACCTGGGCTGCCCGTGCCTTTTCGGCCAGCCGCGCTGCGAACTGATCTACGACAATTCGATCCTGGATCAAAAGCCACATATGGCGCATCGGCTCACCGCGGCACTGGTTCAGGAAATGTGCGATCAATTGATCGGACAGACCATGGAACCTGCGGACCTGTCGACCAAGGTCTACCAGATCCTGGTGGGCAAGCCGGGCGAATCGCCATCCATGGACACCATCGCACGCATGCTGAACATGTCCGTCCGGACGCTGCGGCGCCACCTGGAAATGGAGGGGACTTCATTCCAGGCCATCGTCGATGACGTGCGCTGCTCGCTCGCGCTGAAATACCTGAAGACCACCCGGATGAACACCAGCGACATTGCGATGCTGCTGGGATTCAGTGATGCCGCGAACTTCCGCAGGGCCTTGAAGCGCTGGACGGGCAAAGGCGCGGAAGAGCTTCGGCGCTGAGCCGCGCCGGCTCGCCCCCCGGTTCGGCGTTTTCAGTGCGCCCTGCAGGCGCTCCTGGCCAAGCTGGAAGGCGAGCGGCGTTTCCGCCTGTCAGCCATCCCCGCGCGCCTGCCGCTCGAACGCCTCCAGCGCCATCGGACGCCCGAACAGGTAGCCCTGGAAGGACGTGCAGCCGTGCTCCAGCAGAAACCGGTGGTGCGCCGCCGTCTCCACCCCTTCGGCGATCACATCCAGGCCCAGGCTGTCTGCCAGCATGATGATCGTGCGTGCGATGGCCGCATCGCTCGGATGCAGCAGCACGTCACGCACGAAGCCCTGGTCGATCTTGATCTGGTCCAGCGGCAGCCGCTGGAGATAACTCAGCGACGAGTAGCCGGTGCCGAAGTCGTCCAGTGAGAAGCCCAGGCCATGGGCCTGGAGCGCGCTCATGGTGGCGATGGCGTTGTCCACGCTGTGCAGCAGCATGCTTTCGGTCAGCTCCAGCTTGATCCGTGCGGGATCGGCGCCGGTATCGCGCAGCAGCGCCAGGACCTGCGCCACGAAGTCTTCCTGCAGGAACTGGCGCGCGCTCACGTTGATGGCCAGGTGCAGGTGCGCCAGCGCCGGATCATTGCGCCAGCAGGCCTGCTGGCGCAGCGCGGTTTCCATCACCCAATGGCCCAGCGGCAGGATCAGGCCGGACCCTTCGGCCAGCGGGATGAATTCGGCGGGCGACACCATGCCATGGAGCGGATGCTGCCAGCGCACCAGGGCCTCGGCGCCGATCACCCGTCCATCCTGGTCCACCTGGGGCTGATAGAGCAGCAGGAACTGCGACTGGCGCAGGCCGTTGCGCAGTTCGGCCTCCAGCATCGCGCGGCGGTTCACCGCCTGCTGCATGTCGGGGTCGAAGAAGCTCAGCGTATTGCGCCCGGCGTCCTTGGCCCGGTACATGGCCATGTCCGCCTGCTTGAGTACTTCATCCACGGGCTCCGGGCGGCCGCTCAGCAGCGTCACCCCGATGCTGACCGAGAGATGATGTTCACGCCCGGCCAGGTTCCAGGGCTGGCGCAGCCGGGCCAGAATCAGCTCGCCCAGCATGCGGGCCTGGGCAGCGGCCTCGGGCGCTTCGCCGCTCAGGTTCTGCGCCACCACCACGAACTCGTCGCCCCCCAGGCGCGCCACGGTATCCTGCTCGCGCACACACTCGCACAGGCAGTCGGCGATCTGTTGCAGCAGCAGATCGCCGACTTCGTGGCCCCGGGTGTCGTTCAGGGTCTTGAAGTTGTCCACGTCCACGAAGAACACCGCAGTGCTCAGCCCCGAACGCATGCCGTTGACCGTCGCCTGCTGCAGACGATCCACCAGCAGGCGACGGTTGGGCAGTTGCGTGAGCGCATCGTAGAACGCCAGGTAGCGGGCCTCCTCCTCGGCAGCCTTGCGGCCCGAGATGTCGATGTCGATGCAGAACACCTCCGGCGGCTGGCCGGGCACGTGGATGAAGGCGTGGCTGGAGAGCACATCCACCAGCGAGCCGTCCTTGCGCTGCAGTTGCACCTCTCCCGCCGGAGCCACCTCGCCGGTGGCGAACATGCGGCGCATTTCCGCGCGTACCGCGTCGTGCATGGAGGGCGGAATGATCAGATCCAGCAGCTTGCTGCCCATCGCCTCCTCTTCCGTGTAGCCGTAAAGCCGCTCCGACGCCTTGTTCCAGTAGGTCGTGGTGCCATCCTCCAGGTAGCCCTGTACCGAGATGGACGGGATGTTGCGCAGCACCGAGCGAAAACGCAGCTCCGACTCACGCAGGGCACTCTCGGCCAGTTTGCGCTCGGTGATGTCGCGCGCCAGAAAGACCACCGCAGCCTGGCCGTTCACCAGCGTGCCCAGGGGCTGGGCACGCCCCTCGTAGTGGCGCACACCCGCATGCGTCCGTATCTCGTACTCGATGCCATGCATGCGGCCCGAGCGCAGAGTGTCGCCGACCAGCGCCCTGAAACGGTCGGCCTGCGCGGCAGGCAGCACGTCATGCAGGCACTTGCCGGCCAGTTGCGGCAAATCGGCCGACAGCACCTCTGCGCAGCGCCCGCGGTCATCGAGCACCAGCAGCACGTCGGGAATGGCCTGGGTGATCGCGCGCAGCCGGGCCGCCGTGTCCGCGAGGGCCTGTGCGGTGGCCAGGCGCTCCTCCACGTCGCGCAGCAGCAGCCCGAGCACCACCGTGGCGACGGTGAAGGTGAGCACGAAAGGCAGGGCGACCGTCTCGTTGACGCTCCGTACCACGTCGGGGGGCAGCAACTGGAACAGGGCCACCACCGCCAGGTGCAGCAGGAAGCCGAAGCATGCCAGCGTGGTCGCCTTCACCCCCAGCCACCCGCGCGCGCGAGCCTGATGATACGCCAGGCCCGACGCGGTGCACAGCATGATCACCAGCAGGCTCGTCTCCGTTCCCAGTCCGCCCAGCCACAGCCGTACCCCTGCCGCCATTAGCGCCGCGACGCCGGCCACCAGCGGGCCGCCGAACAGTCCGGCCATGCTGAGCACCACCGAGCGCGCATCGAAGATCACGCCCGGCACCAGCACCAGCGGCGTGAGCATGCCCACCGCGCAGACGCCGCCGAAGATGAGTCCGGAGACGAACTGCCCCGCAAGCGGGCGCTGACGCCATAGCCTCACATTGAAGCCGTGCAGAAAACACAGCGCCAGCAGCAGGGCGACACCTTTGGCAAGCTCGATGAACATGGACCGTCGTGAGTTTTTCGGGGAGGCCCATCATGGGGGAGTCGCGAACGACCGTAAATGCATTAATTGGCATGAAGCGGCCATTGATAGCAACTTGCATTCAATGGCCGGACGATGCCCGGTCGGTGAGCGGAGTTGACCGGACAGCTTCCATGCTTTCGAACGCGGATTGGTATGGCTCGAGGACAGCGGCTCGGCGTGAAGCGGCCCGAACGCCCTGTTCGCGCAGGCCCGTGGCCGGCAGGCGTGTGCGCAGCACGGGCCGTGCATGCCGGCAGGCTTCCGCCTTGCCGGCATGCACGGAATCCCGCGTCAGTTGGGAGTGTCCAGCCCGCCTTCGGCCATCTCGGCGGCACGCAGCATGGCACGCGCCTTGCTGCGGGTTTCCTGCCATTCGGCGTCGGGGTCGGAATCGGCGACGATGCCGGCGCCCGCCTGGACGTGGATCTGGCCGTCCTTGACGATCGCGGTGCGGATCGCGATGGCGAGATCCATGTCGCCATGGAAGCCGAGGTAGCCGGCCGCACCGGCGTAGATGCCGCGCTTGACCGGCTCCAGTTCGTCGATGATCTCCATCGCCCTCACCTTGGGCGCACCCGACACGGTGCCCGCCGGGAAGGTGGCGCGCAACACGGCGAGCGCATTGAGCCCGTCCTTGAGCCGGCCTTCGACGTTGGAGACGATGTGCATCACGTGCGAGTAGCGCTCGATGGTGAACTGCTCGGTAACCTTGACCGTGCCGGTCTGCGACACCCGGCCGGCGTCGTTGCGGCCGAGGTCGAGCAGTTGCACGTGCTCGGCGATTTCCTTGGCATCGGCCAGCAGTTCGTGCTCCAGCGCAACGTCCTCGGCCACCGTGGCGCCGCGCCTGCGCGTGCCGGCGATCGGGCGCACGGTGACGACCTCGTCCTCGAGCCGGGTCAGGATCTCGGGCGAAGCGCCGACGACGTGGAAGTCCTCGAAGTTGAAGTAGAACATGTAGGGCGACGGATTCAGCGAGCGGATCGCGCGATACAAGGCCATCGGACTGGCCGCGTAGGGCTTGCTCATGCGCTGCGACAGCACGACCTGCATGACGTCGCCGTCGACGATGTACTGCTTGGCGCGGCGCACCGCGTCCTTGAAGGCGTCCTCGCCGAAGCTCGACACCGCCTCCGCGGGCTCGGCGCAGCATTCCTCCGGTATCCGCACCGGTGCCCGCAGCCGCGCCAGCAGCTCACGCAAGCGCTTCTGGGCGCGCTTGAAGGCGCCAGGCACTTCCGGTTCGGCATAGACGACCAGGGTCAGCTTGCCGCTGAGGTTGTCGACGATGGCGACTTCCTCGGACAGCAGCAGCAGGATATCGGGCGTGCCGATGGTGTCGGCCTTCTCGGTCTGCGCCAGCTTGGGTTCGATGTAGCGCACGGTGTCGTAGCCGAAGCAGCCGACCAGGCCGCCGGCGAAGCGCGGCAGGTGCTCGCGCGGCGGCACCTTGATGCGGTTCATGAACTCGGCGACGAAGTTCAGCGGATCACCGTAGTCGCGGCGCTCGACCAGGCGGTTGCCGGTGAGCAGCAGCGCGGAACGGCCATAGACTTCGATGCGGGTCGGCGACGACAGGCCGATGAAGGAATAGCGGCCGAAGCGTTCGCCGCCCTGCACCGATTCGAGCAGATAGGTATAGGGCTCGTTGGCGAGCTTCAGGTAGATGGACAGCGGCGTGTCGAGATCGGCAAAGGTCTCGAGCGTGACCGGGATGCGGTTGTAGCCCTGCGAGGCGAGGGCATTGAATTCCTGTTCGAGCATGGGGGCTCCACGTGGGTCGATTCGATCGGAAGGTGCTGCAGCAGGCGGGGCGGTGCGCAAGGCGCAGCCGACACCCCGCGGGGGGAGGTCGCGTCAGTGGCCCAAAGGCCAACGCCAGCCGCCGTGCCAGCCCAGCTGGACGGTTGCGGAAGCGGCGAGGAAGCGATCCCGGAGTGCGAGCATCACGATGTCGAGCATGAGTGGAGTGCCTGGCGAAACTCGCCTGGACCGGCCCATCGGAAGCCCGGGCCGGCTACTGTGCCGGAACGATGTGATCCAGCAGTTGAAGCGCGTCCGATAGTAGCCCATCGCATTCGATGGTGTCCACCGGCACGCCTTCGCTGTAGCCGTAGCTGACGAGCAGCACCGGCATGCCGGCGCCCTGCGCCGACAGCGCATCGTTGGCGGAGTCGCCGACCATCAGGGCTTCGGCCGGGACGACGCCGAGGCGCTCGCAGGCCAGCCGTACCATGGCCGGATCGGGTTTCTTGACCGGCAGCGTGTCGCCGCTGACCACGGTGCCGAAGTAGCCGGCGATGCCCATGCGTTCGAGCAGCGGCAGCGTGAAGGCTTCGGCCTTGTTGGTCACCACGGCGAGCGGGATGGCGCGGGCATCGAGCGCCCGCAGCACCTCTTCGATGCCGGGATAGATGCTGGCGCGCCTGCCGTTGACCACCGCGTAGTGGCGGCGGAAGACGTCGACGGCAGCGTCGATCTCGGTCTCGCTCGCAGTCCTACCCTCGGTCATGCAGCGCCGCACCAGGTTCGGGATGCCCTTGCCGACGAAGCGATGGATCTCGTCCTGGGATCGCTGCGGCCGGCCCAGCTCGGCCAGCATCAGGTTGGCGGCATCGGCCAGATCGCCGATGGTGTCGAGCAAGGTGCCGTCGAGGTCGAACAGCACCGCCCGCGGCGAAAAGCGTGCCGCCCCGCTCATGCCGCCACCCTGACCAGTTCGCCGCGCAGCGCGCCGATGATCGAATCGTAGCGGTTGGGGTCCTCGTCCCTGCCGGCGCCGAACACCGCCGAACCGGCAACGAAGGTGTCCGCTCCGGCACGGGCGATCTCGGCGATGTTGTCGGTCTTCACGCCGCCATCGATCTCGAGCAGGATGCGGCGCCCGCTACGCGCTTCGTAGGCATCGATCCTGTCGCGCGCGGCACGCAGCTTGTTGAGCGTTTCGGGGATGAACTTCTGCCCGCCGAAGCCGGGGTTGACGCTCATCAGCAGCACCACGTCGAGCTTGTCCATGACGTGGTCCATGTGGTGCAGCGGGGTGGCCGGGTTGAACACCAGGCCGGCCTGACAGCCGGAGTCGCGGATCAGGCCGAGGCTGCGGTCGATGTGCTCGGACGCTTCGGGGTGGAAGGTGATGATGTTGGCACCGGCCCTGGCGAAGTCCGGAATGATGCGGTCGACCGGCTTGACCATCAGATGGACGTCGATCGGTGCGCTGGTATGGGGACGGATGGCTTCGCAGACCAGCGGCCCGACCGTCAGGTTGGGCACGTAATGGTTGTCCATCACATCGAAATGGATCCAGTCGGCGCCCGACGCAACGACGTTGCGGACTTCTTCACCGAGGCGGGCGAAGTCCGCGGACAGCAGACTGGGGGCGATGCGGTACATGGGAATCTCCGGGAAGGCGTTCGAACCGGGATTCTAACCGCCAGCCGCAGCAGTCAGAAGTTCAGCACCTGGCCCTGCAGCAGGCGGCGGGGTTTCAGCGGCGAATCGCCCGCCTCGATCTGGGCCATGATGCGATCGTCCACGCCCGGCTTGAGATGGGTGACATGCACTTCCGGCTGCCCGGTCAGCTCCGCCAGCACTTCGAGCAGCATGCTCGGGCACAAGTGGCGCGAGGCGAGCGCAAGCCCTTGCTGCTCGTCGGCGAAGGCGGTCTCGATGATCAGATGGCGCAGCGCCGGCTGCGCGTTGATGGCGGCAATGAGCTCGGGGCAGTAGGCGGTATCGCCCGAGAACACGAGCTGGCCTTCGCCGCTGTCGAGGCAGAAGGCAGCCATCGGCACGGTATGCTGGGCCGGCAAGGCAGTGACGGCGCGCGCGCCGAGCCGGGTGGTTTCCCCCACTTTCAGGGGCTGGAAGCGCATGAAGGGATGGTTCCTGTCCGGTATCGCCGAGAAATCCGGCCACACCAGCCAGTTGAAGATATGCGAGTGCAGGATGCGGATGGTTTCAGGCAGCGCATGCACGATCAGCGGCGTCGTCCGCAGCTCGCCGACGGAGTCGATCAACAGCGGCAGCGAGGCGATGTGGTCGAGATGGGCGTGGGTGATGAAGACGTGATCGATTCCGCACAACGCCTCGAACGGCAGATCCCCCACGCCGGTGCCACAGTCGATGAGGATGTCATCGTCCACGAGCAGTGCGGTGGTGCGCGCCAGCACCCCGCCAATACCGCCACTGCACCCCAGCACCGTCAGTTCCATGCCCGATCACGGCGCGCCTGTCAGGGCGCACGCCGCTACGATTCCCAGTTGTGTCGTCGGAGGAAACCTTATCACTCCGCCGGGGGCATCGATAGGCAAAAAATCACGGCCCTCCGGCCGCCTGCCGGGCTAGGTACGCAGGAAGAATTCCATCTTCACGCCGGCGAGATCGATGATGTCGTGGTCCTTGAGCGGATGTGCCTGGACGTCGATCGATTTGCCATTGACCGTGGGAAAGGCGCCCCCTTCGACATGGGTGATGAAGTAGCCATGCGGACGGCGGGTGATGACGGCCACCTGCCTGCCCGGTTTGCCCAGCGTGGTCAGGGATTTGGTCAGTTCCAGTTCGCGCCCGCTGTTGGCGCCGCTCAATACCTGGATCACGCCGACGCGGCCGGCACCGGCGGCAACGGCCTTTTCCGCACGTTCGAGCGCCCCGGCGGCGGCGATCTGCGTTTCGCTGGGGCCGGGCCTGGGCTCGATGCCGGCTTCGGCCGGAGGCAGTTCGAAAGCCTTCAGCGCAGCGGTATCGATCATTTCGGCAGCCGCCTGGCCGGCCGGCGGCGCACTGACGAGATATTTGATCCGGTACTTGCCGAGCTCGACGACGTCGTTGTGGTGCAGCACATGCTTCTTCACCGGCTGGCCGTTTACGTAGGTGCCGTTGGTGCTGTTCTGGTCTTCGAGAAAGGCATCGTTGAGGATGCAGGTGATCACCGCATGATGGCCGCTGATTGCCAGATTGTCGATCTGGATGTCATTGTCCGGCTTGCGCCCGATCGAAATCCGCTCCTTGTCGAGCTCGATCTCCTTGAGGACGAGCCCGTCCATGCTGAGGATCAACTTCGGCATTGCCTGTTCCCGCTTTGATGTTCGCGGCCCGCAGTTCCACCGGCCGTCCGGGGACATTCTAAAGCAAAAAAAACGCCGGACAGGCCGGCGTTTTTCGGATCGGACGATCAGGCGATCAGAGCATCGCCTTCAGCAGCTTGCCCATTTCCGACGGGTTGCGCGTGACCTTGAAGCCGCACTCTTCCATGATGGCGAGCTTGGCATCGGCGGTATCGGCACCGCCCGAGATCAGCGCACCGGCGTGGCCCATGCGCTTGCCGGCCGGCGCGGTGACGCCGGCGATGAAGCCGACGATCGGCTTCTTCATGTTGGCCTTGCACCACTGGGCGGCTTCGGCTTCGTCGGGACCGCCGATCTCGCCGATCATGATCACCGCATCGGTGTCCGGATCGTCGTTGAACATGCGCATCACGTCGATGTGCTTGAGGCCGTTGATCGGGTCGCCGCCGATACCGACCGCCGAGGACTGGCCCAGGCCGATTTCGGTGAGCTGTGCCACGGCTTCATAGGTCAGCGTGCCGGAGCGCGACACCACGCCGATGCGGCCCTTGCGGTGGATGTGGCCGGGCATGATGCCGATCTTGACTTCATCCGGCGTGATCAGGCCGGGGCAGTTGGGACCGAGCAGCAGGGTTTCCTTGCCACCGGCGGCAACCTTGGCCTTCATCTTGTTGCGCACGACCAGCATGTCGCGCACCGGGATGCCTTCGGTGATGCAGATGGCGAGGTCGAGGTCGGCTTCGCAGGCTTCCCAGATGGCGTCGGCAGCACCTGCCGGCGGCACGTAGATGACAGACACGGTGGCGCCGGTTTCAGCGGCAGCTTCCTTGACCGAGGCGTAGATGGGCACGTCGAAGATCTTCTCGCCGGCCTTCTTCGGGTTCACGCCGGCGACGAAGCAATTCTTGCCGTTGGCGTACTCGATGCACTTCTCGGTGTGGAACTGGCCGGTCTTGCCGGTGATCCCCTGGGTGATGATCTTGGTGTCTTTGTTGATCAGGATGGACATTCGAAGCTCTCCTTACTTGACCGCAGCGACGATCTTGGTCGCGGCGTCCGCCATGGTGTCGGCAGCGATGATCGGCAGGCCCGATTCGGCGAGAATCTTCTTGCCGAGCTCCTCGTTGGTGCCCTTCATGCGCACCACCAGCGGGACGGAGAGGTTCACTTCCTTGGCCGCGGCAACCACGCCTTCGGCGATGGTGTCGCAACGCATGATGCCGCCGAAGATGTTGACCAGGATGCCCTTGACCTTGGGGTTCTTGAGCATGATCTTGAAGGCTTCGGTGACCTTCTCGGTGGTGGCGCCGCCGCCGACGTCGAGGAAGTTGGCCGGCTCGGCGCCGAACAGCTTGATCGTGTCCATGGTGGCCATCGCCAGGCCGGCACCATTCACCAGGCAGCCGATGTTGCCGTCGAGGCTGATGTAGGCCAGATCGAATTTGGAAGCTTCGATCTCGTCGGCATCCTCTTCGTCGAGGTCGCGGTAGGCGACGATCTCGGGATGACGGTAGAGCGCATTGGAGTCGAAGTTGAACTTGGCGTCGAGCGCCTTCACGGTGCCGTTGCTTTCGTGGATCAGCGGGTTGATTTCCGCCAGCGAGGCATCGGTTTCCATGTAGCAGGTGTAGAGCTTCTTCAGCGTGTCGACCGCCTGGGCCATCGAGTTGGCCGGCATGCCGATGCCCTTGGCCAGCTCGGTGGCCTGCTCGTCGGTCAGGCCGACGGCGGGATCGACGAAGACCTTGATGATCTTCTCGGGGGTGTTGTGCGCGACTTCCTCGATGTCCATGCCGCCTTCGGAGGAGGCCATCATGGCGACCTTCTGGGTGGCACGGTCGGTCAGCGCGGCAACGTAGTACTCATGCTGGATGTCGGCGCCTTCCTCGATCAGCAGGTTGCGCACCTTCTGGCCTTCGGGGCCGGTCTGGTGGGTGATCAGCTGCATGCCGAGGATTTCGCCTGCGTACTTGCGGACGTCGTCGAGCGACTTGGCGAGCTTGACGCCGCCGCCCTTGCCGCGGCCGCCGGCATGGATCTGGGCCTTGACCACCCAGAAATTGCCGCCGAGTTCTTCGGCAGCCTTCACCGCGCCCTCTACGCTGGTGCAATGGATGCCACGGGGCGTCACGACGCCGAACTTTCTTAGAACTTCTTTTGCCTGATACTCATGAATCTTCATGGTTGCCCTTCGTTCGAAGTCACGACGGCAGGCCCGTCGCAAACAGGTTGATGGCATGCTTCGGAGCGTCCCGCTCCACGGCAGGCGTCGTCTCCCTCGACCGCCGCCCGCCGCCTTCGGCCAGCAGAGCCGGCCCGGCCTCGTGACATGCACGCGCGAGCGCTCGCCTGCCGCAAGACTCCGTAATTATAACCAGTTTTGCGCAGTGCACTGCGGGTGCGGATCAGCCGGCCGCACCGGGCTTCCGGTACCACTTGGGATAGTAGCGGCGCACGGCTTCCGCCGACGTATCCAGGGCATGGCAGCGATCGAGCTGGAAGGGCTTCTCGCCGTTGTCCTCGTTGTCCCGCATGAAAGTGGCGATGGTCTGGATCGCCGCCGTCGGCAGCGAATTGAGCATCTCCGTCATGTGCGAACAGCCCCGGACGTCGGCGAACATCTCGCCGATGGTGCGGCGGAAGCCACGCACCAGGTTCAGTCCGATCAATTGCCGGTACGCCGGCCCGATGGTGTCGCAGTAGCCGGGATAGGGCACGCCATCCGAACAGGCCACCGCGTCGCGGATGTTGAAGGTGGTGTCGAAGACGATCCTCAGCCGCATCAGATGGACCGGCACACCCGCAGGGCGGATGCCGGACGCAATCGGATAATCGACATCCTTGACGTCGGTCAGCGAGGCATCGAGTTCGTACAGGCCGTCCTCGCGCAGGAAGCCCTCGACTTCGATGCGCCGGGTGTGAATGCGCCGGCGGGGCGCGGAACTGGCGGGCAGAGGCATCTTCTATTCACGTACGCGGACGTATGGAGAAGCGGATTCTAACCAATCGCGCACGGAAGGCTCAGACCGGATTGGGCAGATCGACGAAATCCGCCGCCAGCCCGAGCTCGCCCGCCAGCCAGGCCGCGATCGACTTCGCGCCGTAGCGCTCGGTCGCATGGTGGCCGGCGGCGATGTACGGGATACCCGTCTCGCGCGCCAGATGCACCGTCTGTTCGGAAATCTCGCCGGACACGAATACATCGGCGCCCGCCGCGATCGCCTGCTCGAAGTAACCCTGGGCACCACCGGTGCACCACGCCACCCGCCGCACCGGCCGCGACGCATCCCCGACCAGCAGCGGCTCGCGCTGCAGCCGCTCGGCCAACGCGCGGGCGATCTGCCCGGCTGGCTCGGCCGGCCTGGCCGGACGGCCGAGCCAGCCAAGATCCTGGTCGGCGAAACGCCCTTCCGGCACCCAATCCATCAGCTTGCCCAGCTGGGCATTGTTGCCGTGCTCGGGATGGGCATCCAGCGGCAGATGATAGGCGAGCAGGCTGATGTCGTTGGCCAGCAGGCCCTTCAGCCGTTGCCGGCGGATGCCGGTGACGCGCCCGTCCTCGCCCTTCCAGAAATAACCGTGATGGACAAACACGGCGTCATAATCACCGGACACCGCGAGATCGACGAGCGCCTGGCTGGCGGTCACTCCGCACAGCACCCGCGCCACTTCGGCACGTCCTTCCACTTGCAGACCATTTGGGCAATAATCCTTGAAACGCGTCGCGTCGAGCAGTGCGTCCAGACGCGCCGTGAGCTCACCGAGTTGCATGCGGCCTCCTGTCGTTCCGGCCTGGCCGGGCATCCCGCCCGCCAGGCTCCACCCTCTTTCGAACCCATCACATTATGCGCCGTCTGTGGCTCATCTTCGCCCAGGCCGTGACCATCAGCGTCGCCGGCCTGTTCGTCCTCAGCACACTCAAGCCCGAGTGGCTGCGCGACACCGCGCCCGCTTCCGTCGTCGCCATCCTGGAGGCGCCCGCCGACAGCGGCACGCGTGCCGCCGCCTCCGGCTCCTACGCCGCAGCCGCGCAGCGCTCGATGCCCGCGGTCGTCCATATCTTCACCAGCAAGGCCGGCGCCGGTACCCGCCATCCGCTGTTCGACGACCCGATGTTCCGCCACTTCTTCGGCGAACGTCCGAACAGCGGCCCCAGCCAGCGCCCCTCGGGCCTGGGTTCGGGCGTGATCGTCAGCCCCGACGGCTACATCATCACCAACAACCACGTCATCGAGACCGCGGACCAGATCGAGATCGCGCTCAACGACGGGCGCAAATTCAGCGCACGCCAGATCGGACGCGACCCCGAGACGGATCTGGCGGTGCTGAAGATCGACACCGACGACCAGTTGCCGGTCATCACCCTGGCCGGCGGCGACGCCCTGAGCGTGGGCGATGTCGTGCTGGCGATCGGCAATCCCTTCGGCGTCGGCCAGACCGTGACGATGGGCATCATCTCCGCGCTGGGACGCAGCCAGCTGGGCATCAACACCTTCGAGAACTACATCCAGACGGATGCCGCGATCAACCCCGGCAACTCGGGCGGCGCGCTGGTCGACAGCGCCGGCAACCTGGTGGGCATCAACACCGCGATCTACTCGCGTTCCGGCGGTTCGCTCGGCATCGGCTTCGCCATCCCGGTCTCCATTGCCCGCAACGTGCTCGAACAGATCGTCGCCACCGGCGAGGTCACGCGCGGCTGGGTGGGCGTCGAGATCCAGGACATCACCCCCGAACTGGCGGAATCCTTCGGCCTGCGCGGCACGCAGGGCGCGCTGATCGCCGGCGTGCTGCGTGCCAGCCCGGCCGATCGTGCCGGCATCCGGCCGGGCGACGTGCTGATCGCGGTCGATGGCACCAGCGTCCGCGATCCGCGTTCCATGCTCGACATGGTCGCCGCGCTGCCGCCCGGGCACACTGCGGACTTCCGCGTGCTGCGCGGCGACAAGGAAGTGGAGCTGAAAGTGACCGTCGGCCGCCGTCCCACTCCTGCCAATCGCTGAACTTTCGCAAGCGGCTTCAGCCGCGAAAGCAGCAGTGTTCGCGGCTGAAGCTCCGGTATTCCCGTGCTACCCGATGATGAATCGGTGCCGGCTTCGCCTTGATCGGTGGCCGCGCACTCAGCGCTTGTCGGCGCCCTCGCCTGCTTCGATGCGGTCCAGCTCCCTGTCCATGTCCTCGATAGACGGTGGAACGTAGCCGTCCTCGGCAGCGGCAGGCGCAGGCTTCGCCATCCAGTTGGCAAGGATGATGCCCAGTTCGTAGAGCAGGCACATCGGAATCGCCAGCATCAGCTGCGAGACGACGTCCGGCGGGGTGACGATGGCGGCAACCACGAAAGCGCCGACGATGACGTAGGGGCGCGCCTCGCGCAGCTTCGCCACACTGACGATGCCGGCCTTGGCCAGCACGATCACCACCACCGGCACTTCGAAAGTGATGCCGAAAGCGAGGAACATCGACATCACGAAGGACAGGTACTGTTCGATGTCCGGCGCCGGCACGATGCTCTTGGGGGCGAATTCGGCGATGAACTTGAACACCATGCCGAACACGAAGAAATAGCAGAAGGCCATGCCGGCGATGAACAGCAGCGTGCTGCCGGCCACCAGCGGCAGCGCCAGGCGCTTCTCGTGCGCATACAGCCCCGGCGCGATGAAGGCCCAGGCCTGGTACAGCACCCAGGGCAGGCACAGCACGAAGGCGACCATCATCGTGACCTTGACCGGCACGAAGAACGGCGTCACCACGCCGGTGGCAATCATGTTCGTGCCTGCCGGCAGGGTATCCATCATCGGCTTGGCGAGGATGTCGTAGATGTCGCCCGCCCACGGCATCAGGCAGACGAACACGATCACCAGCGCGAGCAGCGCGCGGATAAGGCGGTCGCGCAGCTCGATCAGGTGGGAGATGAAAGTTTCTTGTTGGGTGCTCATGCCTGGGTCTTGTCCGCCGCGCCGGCCTGGCGCTTGGCATCGAGTCCGAGTTCGAGCTGGCCTTCGCTCGCCTCCGCGGGGACAGCGGCAGACTCGGATGATGCCTTCAGCGACGCCGCATCCGGCAGACTGGAGCGCAGATCATCGACCGTGCTGCCGATCTGGTTCTCGACATCGGACACGCCGGTGCGCACCGAGCTTTCGAGTTCCTGCGCCTGCTGCTTGACCTGCTCCTGCAGTTTCTTCAGTTCCTCGAGCTGCATCTCGCGCTGGATGTCGGACTTGACGTCCGACACGTAGCGCTGCAGCCGTCCCAGCAGGTGCCCGGCCGTACGCGCGACCTTGGGCAGGCGCTCGGGGCCGACCACGATCAGGAGTACCACCCCGATCACAACGAGTTCAGAAAAGCCGAAATCGAACATGTTTCGCCGCTATGGAGGCACATCATGCATGTGCCGCACGAAAACGAAGGGGCGCTCCCTGATGGGCGCCCCCTCCATCCGGACGCAAGACTCAGGAAGCGGACTTGTCGACCTTTTCCCGCGCCTCGCCTTCGATCGTCTGCCCTTCGGCGATCTTCTGCTGCGCGGCGGCGTCGGCGTCGCCTTCCTTCATGCCTTCCTTGAAGCCCTTGACCGCGCCACCCAGGTCGGAGCCGATGTTGCGCAGCTTCTTCGTCCCGAACACCAGCAGGACGATGACCAGCACGATCAGCCAGTGCCAGATGCTCAATGAACCCATACCGCTCTCCTCAATGCTTCAACATGGGCGGCAGGGGATTGGGGCCACCCAGAATATGAAGGTGCAGATGATACACCTCCTGCAGTCCCACCCTTCCGGTGTTGACGATGGTCCGGAAACCGTCGGTGCAGCCCTGCTCGCGCGCAATGCGCCCCGCCGCTACCATCAGACGCCCCATCGCCGCCTCGTGTTCCTCACCGAGCTGCGCCATCGAATCGACGTGGACCTTGGGGATCACCAGCACATGCACCGGCGCCGCGGGATTGATGTCGTGGAAGGCGAAGACGTGCTCGTCCTCATAGACCTTCTTCGACGGAATCTCGCCGCGGGCGATGCGACAGAAGATGCACTCGCTCATTGCGCCGTCCGCGACTTCTTCTCGTCGATGCCCGACACGCCTTCGCGGCGGCGGAACTCGGCCAGCACGTCCTCGACCGACAGGCCGTGGTGGGCCAGCAGCACCAGCGAGTGGAACCACAGGTCGGTGACTTCCCACACCAGGTGCAGCCTGTCCTGGTCCTTGGCCGCCATGATGGTCTCGGCAGCCTCCTCGGCGACCTTCTTGCAGATCTCGTCCGTACCCTTGGCGTACAGGCTGGAGACGTAGGAGGCGTCGGGGTCCGCCTTCTTGCGCGCGACCAGGGTATCGGAAACACGGCGCAGCACTTCGATATCGATCACTTGTAGATCTCCTTCGGGTCTTTCAAAACCGGTTCGACGGCTTCCCAGCGGCCGTCGGCAAAATACTTCTGGAAGAAGCAGCTGTGGCGTCCGGTATGGCAGGCGATGCCGCCGACCTGCTCGATCTTCAGCAGCACGACATCGTTGTCGCAGTCGATGCGGATGTCGAGCACCTTCTGCACGTGGCCGGACTCCTCGCCCTTGTGCCACAGCTTGCGCCGCGAACGTGACCAATAGATGGCTTCGCCGGTTTCCGCCGTGCGCTGCAGCGCCTCGCGGTTCATCCAGGCGAACATCAGCACGTCGCCGCTGGACGCTTCCTGCGCGATCACCGGCACCAGGCCGTTCTCGTCCCACTCGATCTCGTCCAGCCAGGCCGCGTTCATGCTCACAGTCTCACCTCGATTCCGCGTGCGCGCATCAGCTCCTTGGCTTCGCGCACCGTGTGTTCGCCGAAATGGAAGATGCTCGCCGCCAGCACCGCGTCGGCGCGGCCTTCGGAAACGCCGTCGGCCAGATGGTCGAGCGTGCCGACGCCGCCGCTGGCGATCACCGGGATGCGCACCGCGTCCGACACCGCGCGCGTCAGCGCCAGGTCGAAGCCGCTCTTGGTGCCGTCGCGGTCCATGCTGGTCAGCAGGATCTCGCCCGCGCCCAGCGCTTCGATCCTGCGCGCCCACGCGATGGCATCCAGCCCGGTGTTGCGGCGCCCGCCGTGGGTGAAGACTTCCCACTTGCCCGGCGCGGTCTGCTTGGCGTCGATCGCCACCACGATGCACTGGCTGCCGACCTTGCTCGAGGCGTCGTGCACCAGTTGCGGGTTATTCACCGCCGCGGTGTTCATGCTGACCTTGTCGGCGCCGGCATTGAGCAGGCGGCGCACGTCCTCGACCGCGCGCACGCCGCCGCCGACGGTGAGCGGGATGAAGACCTGCTCGGCGACATGCTCGACGACGTGCAGGATGATGTCGCGGTCGTCGGAACTCGCGGTGATGTCGAGGAAGGTGAGTTCGTCGGCGCCCTGCTCGTCGTAGCGGCGGGCGACCTCGACCGGATCGCCGGCATCGCGCAGTTCGACGAAATTGACGCCCTTGACCACGCGTCCGGCGCTCACGTCCAGACAGGGGATGATGCGCTTGGCCAGCATCAGCGGTACTCGATGGAGAAGGTCATTCGGTGGTGCCGCTCAATTCGTCGGCACGGGCCTGGGCGGCGGCGAAGTCGAGCGTGCCTTCGTAGATCGCCCGGCCGGTGATCGCGCCCATGATGCCTTCGTCCTCGACCGCGCACAGTGCGTCGATGTCGCGCAGGTCGGTGATGCCGCCGCTGGCGATGACCGGAATGCGCAGCGCCTGCGCCAGCCGCACGGTGGCTTCGACATTGACGCCGGACAGCATGCCGTCGCGGCCGATGTCGGTGTAGATGACACCTTCGACGCCGTAGTCCTCGAACTTCTTCGCGAGATCGACGACGTCGTGCCCGGTCAGCTTCGACCAGCCGTCCACCGCCACCTTGCCGTCCTTGGCGTCCAGGCCGACGATGATGTGGCCGGGGAAGGCGCCGCAGGCATCGTGCAGGAAACCCGGGTTCTTCACCGCCGCGGTGCCGATGATGACGTAGCTGATGCCGTTGTCGAGATAATGCTCGATGGTGTCGAGGTCGCGGATGCCGCCACCGAGTTGCACCGGAACGTCCTCGCCGACTTCGTCGGTGATCGCGCGGATCGCGGCGCCGTTCTTCGGCTTGCCGGCGAAGGCGCCGTTGAGGTCGACCAGGTGCAGGCGGCGGGCGCCGGCGTCGAGCCAGTGGCGCGCCATGGCACCGGGATCTTCGGAAAACACCGTGGCGTCGTCCATTTCGCCCTGCTTCAGGCGAACACAGTGACCGTCCTTGAGGTCGATGGCGGGAATGAGCAGCATACCGGTTCTGGAATGGATGGGACTAAGGAATGAGGCAGCCTGTGCCGGTGCTCAGGGCTGCCAGCGGATGAAGTTCGCCAGCAGGCGCAAGCCGGCCGCAGCGCTTTTCTCGGGGTGGAACTGGGCCGCGAAGATATTATCCCGCGCTACCGCACTGGTAAAGCGAACCCCATAGTCGGTGTCCGCCGCGGCCAGCGCAGCATCGGCCGGCACGACGAAGTAGCTGTGCACGAAGTAGAAGCGCTCGCCGTCCGGGATGCCGTCCCACATCGGATGCGGGCCGCGCTGCCACACTTCGTTCCAGCCCATGTGCGGCACCTTCAGGCGGCTGCCGTCCGCTGCCAGCATCTTCTGCTCGGGAAAACGCTGTACGTCTCCCGGCAGGATGCCGAGACCGGGCACGTCGCCTTCGGCGCTGTGCTCGAACAGCATCTGCTGGCCGATGCAGATCCCCAGGAAAGGCTTGCTCGCCGCCGCATCCAGCACCGCCTGGCGCAGGCCGCGGCCATCGAGCTCGCGCATGCAGTCGGGCATTGCCCCCTGCCCCGGGAAGACGACCCGCTCGGCGGCCGCGACGCGCGCAGGATCGGAGGTGACGAAGACTTCATGGCCGGGTGCCACGTGCTCGATCGCCTTGGCGACCGAGCGCAGATTGCCCATGCCGTAATCGATGATGGCCACGATGGTCATCGGCTTGACTCGCTTTCGTGCAGGATGGCGGCCGTTGCGCACGGCCGCGGAAGGTTTTTGCTCAGAGCGCGCCCTTGGTGGAAGGAATCGTCCCCGCCGCGCGCTCGTCGACCTCGGCCGCCATGCGCAGCGCGCGGGCGAAGGCCTTGAACACGGTCTCGCACTGGTGGTGGGCGTTGTCGCCGCGCAGGTTGTCGATGTGCAGTGTGACGCCGGCGTGATTGACGAAACCCTGGAAGAATTCGCGCGCCAGGTCGACATCGAAGTTGCCGATGCGGGCGCGGGTGTAATCGACGAAGTAATGCAGGCCGGGCCGGCCGGAGAAATCCACCACGACGCGCGACAGCGCCTCGTCGAGCGGCACGTAGGCGTGGCCGTAGCGGCGCAGCCCCTTCTTGTCGCCGAGGGCCTTGGCGAAGGCCTGTCCCAGCGTGATGCCGACGTCCTCGACCGTGTGATGGTCGTCGATGTGGGTATCGCCCTCACAGTGGATGTCCAGGTCGATCAGGCCGTGGCGCACGATCTGGTCGAGCATGTGATCGAAGAAGGGGACGCCGGTATCCAGCCTGCCCTTGCCCGTGCCGTCGAGGTCGATGCGCACGGAGATCTTCGTTTCGAGGGTGTTGCGAGTGACTTCGGCTTGCCGCATGGATGCTGGTGAGACTCAAGAGTTGCAGGTTCGGGCCATGATAACATCGCCCGGCAAAATGGCCGCCTCGAATGACCACTCATCAGGTCGGCAGTAGCGTGCAGCTCGCAGCGTGGACAGCCACGGCGCGAGATGTTTCCCCCCGCCTTCGAACCCCGCACAGCAGACAGAACATGAGCCGCTTCTGGAGCGCCGTCGTCCACGGCCTGACCCCCTACGTTCCGGGCGAACAGCCCAAGCTCGACAAGCTGGTCAAGCTCAACACCAACGAACACCCCTACGGCCCCTCGCCCAGGGCGCTGGCCGCGATCCGCGCCGCCACCGACGACAGCCTGCGGCTCTACCCGGACCCGAACGCCGACGCGCTGAAGGCTGCGCTGGCCCGCCGCCACGGCCTGCAGCCGCAGCAGATATTCGTCGGCAACGGCTCGGACGAGGTGCTGGCGCACGCCTTCATGGCGCTGCTGAAGCAGGACCGGCCGCTGTGGTTTCCGGACATCACCTACAGCTTCTACCCGGTGTATTGCGGCCTGTACGGCATCGGGCAGCGCGTGGTGCCGCTGGCCGACGACTTCTCGATCCGTGTCGAAGATTACCTTCCGCAGGGCGGCGAACGGCCGGGCGCGATCATCTTCCCCAACCCCAACGCCCCCACCGGCCGCCTGCTGAGCCTGACCGACGTCGAGCGCATCGTCGCCGGCAACCCGTACGCCGTGGTGCTGGTGGATGAGGCCTACATCGACTTCGGCGGCGACAGCGCGATCACGCTGGTCGACAAGTACCCCAACCTGCTGGTCGTGCACACCTTCTCCAAGAGCCGCTCGCTCGCCGGCCTGCGCGTCGGCTTCGCCGCCGGCCACGCCGAGCTGATCGAGGGCCTGGAGCGGGTCAAGAACAGCTTCAACTCCTATCCGCTCGACCGCCTGGCGCTGGCCGGCGCGGTGGCGTCGGTGGAGGACGAGGCGTTCTTCCAGGAAAGCTGCCGCAAGGTGATCGCGACCCGCGAAACGCTGGTCGGCCGGATGCGGGCCCTGGGCTTCGAGGTGCTGCCCTCGGCGGCAAACTTCATCTTCGCCCGCCATCCGCAGCGCGACGGCGCCGAACTGGCCGCCGAACTGCGCAAGCGCGCAATCATCGTGCGCCACTTCAAGGCGCCACGCATCGATCAGTTCCTGCGCATCACGGTGGGGACGGACGAGCAGTGCGCCATCCTGATCGAAGCCCTGAGGGAAATCCTCGGGCGTTGAGAAATGGCACCGCCACCATCGGTCATGGATGGTGGCGGACAGCATCAGACCTTCAGGCGCATCTCCGCCGAGCGTGCATGGGCCTGCAAGCCCTCGCCATGCGCCAGGATGGACGCGACCTTGCCCAGGTGCTGGGCGCCGGCCTGGGAGATGTTGACGATGCTGGTGCGCTTCTGGAAGTCGTAGGTGCCCAGCGGCGACGAGAAGCGCGCGCTGCGCATCGTCGGCAGCACGTGGTTCGGCCCGGCGCAGTAGTCGCCCAGCGCCTCCACCGCCCAGTGGCCGACGAAGATCGCACCGGCGTGGCGGATGTGGTCGATCCAGGCTTCGGCATCCTCCAGCGACAGCTCGAGGTGCTCGGGCGCGATGCGGTTGCCCAGCGCGCAGGCCTGCTCGATGCTGTCGACGCGGATCAGCGCGCCGCGGTTGGCCAGCGACTTGGCGATGGTCTCGCGCCGCGGCATCGTCGGCAGCAGGCGGTCGATCGCGTCATGCACGGCATCGATGAAACCCGCATCGGTGCACAGCAGGATGGACTGCGCCAGTTCGTCGTGCTCGGCCTGCGCGAACAGGTCCATCGCCACCCAATCGGCGTGGCCGGAGCCGTCGGCGATGATCAGCACTTCGGACGGCCCCGCCACCATGTCGATGCCGACGGTGCCGAACACCCGGCGCTTGGCTTCGGCGACGTAGGCGTTGCCCGGGCCGACGATCTTGTCGACCTGCGGGAGGGTCTGCGTGCCGTAGGCCAGCGCCGCCACCGCCTGCGCGCCGCCGATGGTGAACACCCGGTCGACGCCGGTGATCGCCGCCGCCGCCAGCACCAGCGGGTTCTTCTCGCCGCGCGGCGTCGGCACGACCATGATCAGCTCGCCGACGCCGGCAACCTTGGCCGGGATCGCGTTCATCAGCACCGAGCTCGGGTAGGACGCCCGCCCGCCCGGCACGTAGAGGCCGACGCGGTCGAGCGGCGTGACCTTCTGCCCCAGGCGGGTGCCGTCGGCTTCTTCGAACTCCCAGGACTCGCCCTTCTGGCGTTCGTGGTAGATGCGCACGCGGTCGGCAGCGACGGTCAGCGCCTCGCGCTGGGCCGACGACAGGCCGTCGAGCGCGGCGTGCAGCTCGGCTTTCGGCAGTTCCAGCGCCGCCATCGAATTCACCTCGAGGCCATCGAAGCGGCGGGTGTATTCGACCACCGCGGCGTCGCCGGTGGTGCGCACCGCACGCAGGATCTCGGTCACCGCGCCGTCGATGCGCTCGTCGGCCTCGGCCTCGAAGGCCAGCAGGGCGTCCAGCGTGGACAGGAATTCGGGCTCGCGCACGTCGAGGCGGCGGATGGGCGTCTGGCTCATGATCGGTTCCTCAGGGCTTGATCGCGCCGGCGAAGGCATCGAGCACCGGCTGCAGCAGTTCGCGCTTGAGCTTCAGCGAGGCCTGGTTGACGATCAGGCGCGAACTGATCGGCATGATGTCCTCGACCTCTTCGAGGTTGTTGGCGCGCAGCGTGCCGCCGGTGGACACCAGGTCGACGATCGCATCGGCCAGCCCGACCAGCGGCGCCAGTTCCATCGAACCGTAGAGCTTGATCAGGTCGACGTGCATGCCCTTGCCGGCGAAGTGCGCCTTGGCGGCATTGATGTACTTGGTGGCGACGCGGATGCGCCCGCCGGGCCGGGTGGCAGCAGCGTAGTCGAAGCCTTTCTGCACCGCCACGCACAGGCGGCAGCGGGCGATGTCGAGGTCCAGCGGCTGGTACAGGCCCGCCCCACCATGCTCGAGCAGGACGTCCTTGCCGGCGATGCCGAGGTCGGCCGCACCGTACTGCACGTAGGTCGGCGTGTCGGTGGCACGCACGATGACCAGGCGCACGTCCGGCCGGTTGGTGCCGATGATGAGCTTGCGCGAGGATTCGGGGTTGTCGGTCGGCACGATGCCGGCGGCCGCGAGCAGCGGCAGCGTCTCTTCGAAGATGCGCCCCTTGGACAGGGCGAGCGTGATGCTGGACACGTGAAAAGCCTTGGTCGAACGGGCCGACATTGTAACCCGGCACCGCTTCTGTTAACCTTCGTCCGACTGGGCACACCCAATGGGCTGAACTGCGAGCGGCAGTTCGGCCTTTTCTTTTGCATGTCCGCGCGCTCCGCAAGGTCTTCCGCGCAGGACATCACGCAGGACGACATCATGAAGCCGCCAATCATCGTTTCCAGCAGCGACCTCGAACGCCTCGAGGGCCTGCTGACCCTCCCCGCCTTCCGCAGCCGCAGCGACCTCGACGGCCTGCGCGAAGAGCTCGAACGGGCCGACGTGCGCGAACCCGAGGAGATGCCGGCCGACGTCATCACGATGAACAGCCGCGCCCGCTTCCTCGAAGAAGGCACCGGCCGCGAATACGAGCTGACGCTGGCCTACCCCAAGGACGCCAACGCCGAAGCGCGCCGGGTATCGATCTTCTCGCCGGCCGGCAGCGCCCTGCTCGGACTGGCCACCGGCCAGTCGATCGACTGGACCACGCCGGACGGCAAGGAACTGCACCTGAAGGTGCTGGAAGTGACCTGGCAGCCCGAAGCCAACGGCCAGTTCGATCTCTGAGCGATCCTTGAACGCGATCTCCGAGCGCTCTCCAGGTTCCGCGGCCTCCGGGCACCCCGTGGGCGGCGTCTGATCGCCGCTGCAGGCGCCTGCCCGTTCAGGCCAGGCGCCGCACCTTGGCACCGAGCGCGGCCAGCTTCGCCTCCAGCCGTTCGTAGCCGCGGTCGAGATGATAGATGCGCTCGATCACCGTCTCGCCCTCGGCCACCAGGCCGGCCACCACCAGGCTGGCCGAAGCACGCAGGTCGGTCGCCATCACGGTCGCGCCCTGCAGCCTGTCCACGCCCTGGACGACGGCGGTGTTGCCGTCGATGCGGATGTCCGCGCCCAGGCGCTGAAGCTCGACCGCGTGCATGAAGCGGTTTTCGAAGATGGTCTCGCGGATCATCGCGACGCCCTTGGCGACGCAGTTGATCGCCATGAACTGGGCCTGCATGTCGGTCGGGAAAGCTGGATACGGCGCGGTGCGCAGGCTGACGGCATTGAGCCGGGCCGGCGCATCGAGGCGGATCGCATCGCGCTCGGCAAGGATCTCGCAGCCCGCATCCATCAGCTTGTCGATGACGGCATCCAGGTAGCTCGAACTGGTGCCGGTCAGCCGCACCGAGCCGCCGGTGGCTGCGGCGGCGCACAGGTAGGTGCCGGTCTCGATGCGGTCGGGCATGATGCGATGGTTCGCGCCATGCAGGCGGTCTACACCGCGAATCCGGATGACATCCGAACCGGCGCCCGACACGCGCGCGCCCATCGACACCAGGCAGTTCGCCAGATCGACGATTTCGGGTTCGCGCGCAGCGTTCTCGATCACGGTTTCGCCGTCGGCCAGCACGGCAGCCATCATCAGGTTCTCGGTGCCGGTCACGGTGACCATGTCGGTGAACAGGCGCGCGCCCTTCAGCCGCGGTACCTTGGCATGGACGTAGCCATGCTCGACCTTCACCTCCGCCCCCATCGCCTGCAGGCCCTTGATGTGCTGGTCCACCGGACGGGCGCCGATCGCACAGCCGCCGGGCAGCGACACCCGCGCCTCGCCGCAGCGGGCCACCAGCGGGCCGAGCACGAGGATCGACGCCCGCATGGTCTTGACCATCTCGTAGGGTGCGACCGGATTGTTCAAGCCCGACGCGTCGAGCGTGACGCTGTCGCCTTCGCGCGCCACCTTGACCCCCATCTGCGCCAGCAGCGCCAGCAGGGTGCCGATGTCCTTCAGCTGCGGCACGTTGGTGAAGGTCACCGGTTCGGCCGTCAGCAGCGCCGCGCACAGGATGGGCAGCGCGGCGTTCTTGGCACCGGAAATGGCGACTTCGCCCGACAGGCGGCTGCCGCCTTCGATCAGCAGTTTGTCCATCGCGGCCTCACATGCCCAGTTCGCCACGGCCCTCTTCCCATTGCGCAGGAGTGAAGGTCTGCAGCTGCAGCGCATGGATCTCGTTGCCCATCAGGCGGCCGAGCGTGGCATACACCGCCTGGTGCTGACGCACGCGCGGCTTGCCCTCGAAGGCCGGGCTGACGACGATGCCGGTGAAATGCACCCCGTCGTCGCCTTCGATGGCGACGAATTCGCAGGGCATGCCCTGTTCGATCAGGCGCTTGATTTCGCTAGCTTCAAACATGATTCATCCTTTAGGAGCGCAGCTTGTAGCCCCGTGCGAGCAGAGCCAGGGTCAAGGCCGCGAGCAATACGAAACAGCCGGACACCACCGCGAGCGACAGCCAGGGCGAAGTGTCCGACTGGCCGAAAAAGCCATGACGGAACCCGTCGATCATGAAGAAAAACGGGTTGAAATGCGATACATCCTGCCAGAAGTGCGGCAGCGAATGGATCGAGTAGAACACACCGGACAGCATCGTCAGCGGCAGGATCAGGAAGTTCTGGAAAGCGGCGAGCTGGTCGAACTTGTCGGCCCAGATACCGGCGATGACGCCGAAGGAGCCCAGGATCGCCCCACCCATCACGGCGAACGCCAGCACCCACAACGGACTGGCCATGCTCAGTTCGACGAAGGGCATCGCCACCAGCAGCACGGCGGCACCGACGAACAGCCCGCGCAGCGTCGCGGCGATGACGTAGGCGGCATAGAACTCGCGATAGGACAGCGGCGGCAGCAGCACGAAGATGATGTTGCCGGTGATCTTGCTCTGGATCAGCGAGGACGAGCTGTTGGCGAAGGCGTTCTGCAGCACCGACATCATCACCAGGCCGGGCACCAGGAAGCTGGTGTAGGCAACGTCGCCATACACGGTGACGTGGCGGTCGAGCACGTGCGAGAAGATCAGCAGGAACAGCAGCGCGTTGAGTACCGGCGCGGCGACAGTCTGGAAAGCCACTTTCCAGAAGCGCAGCACTTCCTTGTACAGCAGGGTACGAAAACCCGTCAGCGGCGCATCGGCGGCCATCGGCTCGATACGCGGCGGCGTCGCGCCACGGCGCGTTTCAGGCACGGTGCATGACCTCCACGAAGACTCTTTCGAGATCCGGCTCGCCCAGTTGGATCTCGCGCAGCCCGGCACCGGCCTCGCGCAGGCGCGCCAGCAGCGCCTCGAGCTTGTCGTAGCCCTCGAAGGCGAACTCCACCCAGCCGTCCTCGACCGCCATGCCGCCGAGCGCGACGGCCGCCTCGGCCCTGTCCACGCTGACGCGCAGGCTGTGGGTGGCGAAGCGGTGCAGCAGGTTCTCGGTGGTGTCGAGGGCGACGACCTTGCCGGCCTTGAGCATTGCGATGCGGCCGCAGAGCGTTTCCGCCTCTTCGAGATAATGCGTGGTCAGCACGATGGTGTGGCCGTCACGGTTGAGCTTGCGCACGAACTGCCACAGCCCCTGGCGCAGTTCGACGTCGACGCCGGCGGTAGGCTCGTCGAGCACGATCACCGGCGGCCGGTGCACCAGCGCCTGCGCCACCAGCACGCGCCGCTTCATGCCGCCGGACAGCATGCGCATGTTGGCGTCGGCCTTGTGCGTCAGGTCCAGGCTGGCAAGGATCTCGTCGATCCAGTCGTCGTTGCCGCGGATGCCGAAATAGCCCGACTGGATGCGCAGCAGCTCACGCACCGAGAAGAAGGGATCGAACACCAGTTCCTGCGGCACCACGCCGAGATTGCGCCGCGCATTGCGGTAGTCGCGCACGACGTCGTGGCCCATGATCTCGAGCGAACCGCCGTCGGGCCGTACCAGCCCGGCCAGCGCCGAGATCAGCGTGGTCTTGCCGGCACCGTTCGGCCCGAGCAGACCGAAGAATTCGCCCTGGCCGATTTCGAGATCGACGCCGCCCAGCGCCTTCAGCGTTCCGTACTGCTTGGTGACGGCGCTGACCCTGATGGCCGGCACCGTCATGCACCGTTCTCCAGCGGCAGCAGGGCGTCGATGTCGTAAAGCGCGGCAAGGCTGGCAAGCCCCGGCGGCAGGCTGCGCAGCACGATGTCGTGGCCTGCCTCGCGCGCGGTGCGCAGCCAGTCGAGGACCAGCGCCAGTGCCGCGGAATCGGCAGTCGGCACCGCCGCCATATCGACCACCAGGGCGCCGGCCTTGGCCAGCCGCCGCCCCTCTTCCAGCACCGACGCGGCGCTGTGCATGGTCAACGACCCCTGCGGCGCGAACACCGCCACCGCACCTGCATCGCTCATGAACGCTGCTGCTCCGCTTCGAGTGCGCGGTTCTTCGCTTCGAGCGACTTGATCAGACCGTCGATGCCGCCGCTGCGCACGTCCTGGGCGAAACTGCTGCGGTAGTTCGTGACCAGGCTGACACCGGCGACGATGACGTCGAACACTTTCCAGCCCGCATCGGATTTTTCCAGCATGTAGTCGATGCCGATCGGCTGGGCGCCGGTCTGGCGCACTTCGGTGCGGACCTGCACGCGCTTGTCGGCTTCGCCGAAGCGGGTCGGCTTGAACTCGATCGTCTGGTCGCGATACTGCGTCAGCGCATTGGAATACGTGCGCACCAGCAGGGTGCGGAAGGCATCGGTCAGGCGCGCCTGCTGCTCGGCCGACGCACTGCGCCAGTCGGGGCCGACCGCCAGCATGGTCATGCGGCGGAAATCGAAGTGCGGCAACACCTTGGCATCCACCAGCTCCCTGATCCGCTGCGGATCGCCGGCCTGGATGGACTTGTCGGCGCGCACGATCTCGAGCACCTCGTTGGTCACGTCGCGCACCAGCACGTCCGGCCCCTGCTGGGCGGCGGCCTGGGCCGCCGGCATCAGCCCGGCGACAAGAAAGCAGAACAGGATGAGTGGCTTGTTGAAGAAGTTCATGTCGCGTTTCCGTCTGGGGTTGCACACTGGCGGGACGATCGCCGCCGCGCCCGTTCAATCCTCGAAATCTTCGTACTCGCGCATCACGTTGCCATCCGAAACCTTGTAACGGCGTTGTTCAAGGTAGAAATCGCGGATATAGGCGTATTTGTCGATCGTCGCCTCATCCACCGCCCTGTCGGTGCCGAGGAAGGTCGAGCGAATGTGCGTGAAGCGCAATGCGATGTAACTGTTGCGCGTGGCCACGTGGTGGATCAGCCACGGATTCTCGCCTAGGAAATCGGCCGGCAGCGCCACTGCATCGCGCACGGTACGCGGCCCGAAGAAGGGCAGCACGACGTAGGCGCCCTCGCCCACGCCCCAACTGCCGAGCGTCTGGCCCAGATCCTCGTCATGCTTGGGCAAACCCATCGGCGTGGCGATGTCGATCAGGCCGATCAGGCCGAAAGTCGAGTTGAAGGCAAAGCGCATCAGGCCGGACAAGGCATCGGCCGGCTTGCCCTGCAACAAGCTGTTGATGGCGATCCAGGGGTCTTCGAGGTTGGCGATGAAGTTGCCGAAACCGGTCCGGGCGACGTCCGGCAGCACGAACTCGTAGGCCTGCGCCACCGGCTTGACGACCGCCTTGTCGACCTGCTCGTTGAAGCTGAACATCGCCCGGTTGTAGCCTTCGAGCGGATCGACCGGGTTGCCGGCCGTGGCACAGCCCCCGAGCAGCAGCGCCGACAGGGTGGCGACCGCCAGCGGTCGGCGCAGGGCGGCAGGAAGGTTGGGGATTCCGGCGTTCATGTCATCGTTCTCCAGCGAACTCCACGGCATTCCTCACTGCGCGGCCGGCTCGGCGGCCTTGTCGAACAGAAACTGGCCGATCAGCTTCTCGAGCACCACTGCGGACTGCGTGATCATCAGGCGATCGCCCTCCTTCAGCGGCTCGACGTCGGCGCCCGCTTCGAGGCCGACGTACTGCTCGCCGAGCAGGCCGGAAGTCAGGATCGACGCAGAGGTGTCGGCCGGAAACTCGAAGCGCTTGTCGATATCCAGCTGCACGACCGCACGATAGCTGTCGGTGTCGAAGCGGATGCCCTGCACGCGGCCGATCAGCACGCCGGCGCTCTTGACCGGTGCGCGCACCTTCAGCCCGCCGATATTGTCGAAAGCGGCTTCCACGCGATAGCTCTCGCTACCGTTGATGCCGGAAAAACTGCCGACCTTCATCGCCAGAAAGACTAGTGCGGCGAAGCCGATGGCAACGAAAATACCGACCCACAGGTCGAGTGCGGTGCGACTCATCATCAACCCCGGAACATGAAAGAGGTAAGCACGAAATCGAGCGCCAGGATGGCCAGCGCCGAGGTCACGACGGTGCGGGTGATCGCGCGTGACACGCCTTCGGCGGTGGGCTCGCAATCGTAACCCTCGAACACGGCGATCAGCGACACCACGGTACCGAAGACCATGGACTTGATGATTCCGTTCAGCACGTCGTAGTCGAACTCGACCGCCGCCTGCATCTGCGACCAGAAAGCGCCGTCATCGACGCCGATGACGACGACGGTGATCAGCCAGCCACCGAACACGCCCATCGCCGAGAACAGCGCAGCCAGCAGCGGCATCGACAGCACACCGCCCCAGAAGCGCGGCGCCACCACGCGCGCGATCGGGTTCACCGCCATCATGTCCATCGCCTTCAACTGCTCGGTGGTCTTCATCAGGCCGATCTCGGCGGTGATCGCCGACCCCGCGCGGCTGGCGAACAACAGCGCCGCGATCACCGGCCCCAGCTCGCGCAGCAGCGACAGCGCCACCATCACCCCCACCGCATCGGCCGAGCCGTAGCGCTGCAGGATGTCGTAGCCCTGCAGGCCGAGCACCAGACCGACGAACAGGCCGGACACGGTGATGATCAGCAGCGACAGCACGCCGCTGAAGTAAAGCTCCCGGATCGTCAGATGGATGCGGGTCAGCGACTGCCCCGAGGCCAGCAGCACCGCGAACATGAAACGGGTGGCGAAACCCAGCCGCCAGATGCCGTCTATCGTCAGCTTGCCGACGTGGCGCAGCCCGGCGGCAAGGCCGGCGAACAGGCCGTTCATGCGCTCCTCCCGCCCAGCAGACTGTCGATCGGCTGCGCCGGATAATGGAAAGGCACCGGGCCGTCGGCCTCGGCATTGACGAACTGGTGGACGAAGGGGTCCGCCGAGGCACGGATCTCGTCCGGCGTGCCTTGCGCGACGATGCGCCCGTCCGACACGAAGTAGATGTAGTCCACGATCTCCAGCGATTCATGCACGTCGTGCGTGACCATCACCGAGCTGGCGCCGAGCGCGTCGTTCAGGCGCCGGATCAACTGGCCGATGATGCCGAGCGAAATCGGATCCAGCCCGGCGAAAGGCTCGTCATACAGGATCAGCATCGGGTCGAGCGCCACCGCGCGTGCCAGCGCCACTCGCCGCGCCATGCCGCCCGACAGCTCGCCCGGCCGCAGCGAGGCCGCGCCGCGCAGCCCCACTGCCTGCAGTTTCATCAGCACCAGGTCGCGAATCATGGTCGGCGGCAGATCGGTGTGCTCACGCAGCGGGAAGGCGACGTTGTCGAACACGCTCATGTCGGTGAACAGCGCACCGAACTGGAACAACATGCCCATGCGCCGGCGCATCGCATAGAGCTCGGCCCTGCCGAGCTTGCCGACCTCATGGCCAGCGACTTCCACCGCACCCGAATTCGCCTTCAACTGGCCGCCGATCAGCCTCAGCAAGGTGGTTTTGCCACAACCGCTGCCGCCCATGATCGCCACCACCTGGCCGCGATGCACATCCAGATCGATGCCGCGCAGCACCGACCGTTCGCCATAGGCGAAACGGACGTCGCGGAGGGAAACGAGAGGCACATCGCGCTCGGCTGCAGGGGCCACGGAAGCAGATTCTTTTGTTCGGGAACCGGGCATTCTAACAGACGCCAACGCAGCTTCCCGGCAATTTGTCGCAATGCAACAGTCGATTAGCCCATGCCGGCACAGCAGCCGGCATCCTGCGCCAGCCCCGGAAAATGTCATGCATGTATTTTCTTACGTCATAATTTAGTTTAGCATGAATGCATGAACCGCCGAGCCGCCCACACTCTCCCATCAGTGCCACTTGCATTCATCGTGCTACTGGGCGCATGTACGCAGCTCGGCGTTCACCAGACTCCGGCCGGCCACCTCTCCGCCCCGCTTCCGCCTCCATCGGCGGTGACCGCGGGCCTGCCGCCCGCAGTTGCCGAGCCTCAGCTCCCTGCGCCTGCCGAAACGCCGGCACCGGCCAGGCGGGAAAAGACCTATTCGATCTCGGTACACGACATTCCCGTCCACCAGTTGCTGCTCGCGATCGGCCGCGACGCCCGGCTCGATCTCGACCTGCACGGCGGCATCGACGGCCGCGTCACGCTCAACGCCGTCGACCAGCCGCTCGGCGAGATCCTCGCCCGCATCGCACGCCAGACCCCGATCCGCTACGAGATCGCCGGCAATCACCTCAGCGTGCGGCCGGACATGCCTTTCCTGCACAGCTACACGCTCGATTACGTCAACCTCAGCCGCAGCATGCGCGGCACCGTTGCCACCAGCACGCAGATCTCCACCAGTTCCAGCAGCGCAGGCAGCCATGGCGATGCCGCCGGCAACACTTCGGTGACCCAGATCGAAACCCGCTCGAGCAACGACTTCTGGCAATCGATCCAGGCCAACATCCGCGCCATCCTCGGCGACGGCGCAGGCGCTCCGTCCCGTTGCGCCGGCAAGGACGACTGCCACGACGGCGACATCATGGTCAACAGGGAGAGCGGCATCGTCATGGTGCGGGCCACGTCCCGCCAGCACGAGCAACTCGCCACCTTCATCGATCAGGTGCAGCGCGCCGCGCGCCGGCAGGTCATGATCGAAGCCACCATCGTCGAAGTCACGCTGGCCAACGGCTACGTCCAGGGCATCGACTGGAGCCGCCTCGGCCTGCCGGGCTGGAACATCAACCCGCGCAACAACGCCGGCAGCGGCGCGCCGACCCTGAGCTACGCTTCGGCCGACACCGACTTCAGGCTCGAACTGCTGGAGACCTTCGGCACCGTCAAGGTGTTGTCCAGCCCGCGCCTGTCGGTGCTGAACAATCAAACTGCAATGCTCAAGGTGGTCGAGGAATATGTGTACTTCCTCGTCGATGCGACCACCACCGAATACGGCGACAGCGAGCGCGAGAAAGTCACCGCGACGACGACGCCCCAGTCGGTGTCGGTCGGCATGGTGATGTCGGTCACGCCGCAGATCAGCGCCAACGGCGAGATCACGCTGAACGTACGCCCGACCATCTCCGGCATCTCCGGCTTCAGGGACGACCCCAATCCTTCGCTGCGCGACATCCCCAACCGCGTGCCGCAGATCCGCACCCGCGAGATCGAATCGATGCTGCGCCTGCGCAGCGGCGAGATCGCCGTGCTCGGCGGCCTGATGGAAGACCGCGTGGACCACGACACCGGCCGCATTCCGCTGCTGGGCGACATCCCGGTGCTGGGCGAGCTGTTCACCCGCCGCGACAACGCCGTGCGCCGCACCGAACTGCTGATCTTCCTGCGGCCGCTGCTGATCGACGATCCGAGCACCCGCGGCGACTACGCCGGCTATGCCAGCCAGCTTCCCGGGCCGGACTTCCTCGTTTCCCGGCCCTCGCCCGGCCTGCGCAACTTCCCGTCGATGCCGATGCGCCCGCTGCTGGTGCCGAGCCACGGCGGCAGTGAAACGGAGCACCGCCCATGAACGCCGCCCTGCCGATCGGCCAGCTCCTGCTCGACGCCCGCCTGATCGGCGCCGACCAGCTGCGCATCGCGCTGCACGAGCAGCAGCAGCGCAAACGCCCGCTCGGCCAGGTGCTGGTCGAACTCGGCTTCATCAGCGACACCGCGCTGCGCGACGCCCTCGCCGCCCATTGCGGCCACCCCAGCGTCGATCTCGCCAGCACGCTGGCCGACCCCGCCGCCCTGTCACTCGTCCCCCAGGCCCTTGCCAGGCGGCACAGGCTGTTGCCGCTGGAATACCGCGCCGCCGAGCGCACGCTGGTCGTCGCCATCGCCGACACCGACAACGTCATCGCCCTCGATCGCCTGCACGCCGAACTCGGCCCGGGCACCCGCCTCGAACTGCGGGTCGCCGCCGACGTGCAGCTCGAACGCGCCATCGAACGCCATTACGGCCAGGCCATCACCATCGACGACATCGTGCGCGAGATCGAGCAGCGCAGCGCCCGCCATGCCGCTGCAGGCAGCCGGGACGACGGCCCGGCCGTCGTCCGCCTGGTCGACGCGATGCTGGCCGAAGCCGTGGCCAACCGTGCCTCCGATCTCCATTTCGAACCCGAAGCCGGCTACCTGCGCATCCGCCAGCGCATCGACGGCACGCTGCGCCAGGTCCGCGCGCTGCACAAATCCTTCTGGCCCGAGCTGGCGGTACGCCTCAAGGTCATGGCCGGGCTCGACATCGCCGAATCGCGCAGCCCCCAGGACGGCCGCATCTCGCTGGCCGTCGCCGGGCGGCCGATCGACTTCCGCGTCGCCACCCAGCCCACGCTGCACGGCGAGAACATCGTGCTGCGCATCCTGGACCGCGAAAAAGGCATCGTCCCGCTCGATGCGCTCGGCCTCGGCGACATGCAGCGCAACACGCTCGACCGCATGCTGGCACGCCCGGAAGGGCTGATCCTCGTCACCGGCCCCACCGGCAGCGGCAAGACGACCACCTTGTATTCGGTCCTCAGCCACCTCAACACCGAAGCCGTCAACATCATGACGCTGGAAGACCCGGTGGAATACCCGCTCGCCCAGATCCGCCAGACCCCGATCGGCGACGCCAGCCGTCTCGGCTTTGCCGACGGCGTCCGCGCACTGCTGCGCCAGGACCCCGACATCCTGCTGATCGGCGAGATCCGCGACGCCGACACCGCGCAGATGGCCTTGCGCGCCGCGCTCACCGGCCATCAGGTGTTCGCCACGCTGCACGCCAACTCCGCGCTCGGCGCCATACCGCGCCTGCTCGACATCGGCCTGCGCGCCGACCTGCTGGCCGGCAACCTGTCGGGCATCATCGCCCAGCGCCTGGTGCGGCGGCTGTGCCCGCACTGCCGGATCGAAACCCCCGCGTCCCCTGCCGAATGCCGCCTGCTCGGCCTGCCTGCCGAACGGGCGCCGCGCTTGTTTGCCCCGTCCGGCTGCGCCGAATGCGACTTTCGCGGCTACCGCGGCCGCATCGCCATCATGGAATTGCTGTACATCGACGCGGAGCTCGACGAGCAGATCGGCGCCGGCGCCCGTCCCGGCGTGCTGCGCGCCCTCCTGCGTCGCCGCAGCCATGCCGGCCTCGCCGGCGACGGCCTGCGCCGGGTACTGGACGGCAGCACCTCGCTGGCCGAACTGGCCCGCGTCGTCGACCTCGGCAGCCTCACCTGCGATGCGGCCGAAGCGGAGCACGCCGCATGAAAACCTACAGCTACCGCGCGATGAG
Organism: Thauera butanivorans; assembly: GCF_048398245.1. Classification (NCBI taxonomy): domain Bacteria; kingdom Pseudomonadati; phylum Pseudomonadota; class Betaproteobacteria; order Rhodocyclales; family Zoogloeaceae; genus Thauera; species Thauera butanivorans. Next base: position 1,101,281 of record NZ_CP183038.1, on the reverse strand, counting down.
CACCGACGGCCGCCTGCTGCGCGGCAGGCTGGACGCGGCCGACCTCGCCGACCTGGAGCAGCGGCTGCGGGAACAAGGCCTCGCCTTCATCAACGGCGAAGCCAGGCCCGGCTTCGACCTGCCGCGCAGGCGCGTGCCGCGCCGGGAGCTGATCCACTTCTGCTTCCACCTCGAGCAATTGCTGGCGGCCGGCGTGCCGCCCTTCGAAAGCCTCGCCGCGCTGCGCGACGCCACCACCCATCCGCGCATGCGCACGGCGGTCGTCACACTGCTTGCCGACATCGAGCGCGGCCAGCCGCTGTCCGACGCCGCCGCCCACCAGCCGGGCGTGTTCCCACCCGCCACCGTCGCCCTGCTGCGCGCCGGCGAACAGGCAGGCCGCCTGCCCGAAACCATCCGCGACATCGGCGCCGCGCTCGAGCACGAAGACGAACTCGCCGCCTACGCCCGCCGCATCGCCATCTATCCGGCCATCGTCGCCAGCCTGATGCTGCTCGCCGTGGCCGTCGCCCTGGTCCATGTCGTACCCGAACTGGAGAAGCTGTTCCGCAGCAGCGGCCAGACCCTGCCGCTGCAGACCCGCCTGCTGATCGGCCTGTCGCACGCAGTGACGCAGGCCGGCTGGCTGCTGCCGGGCGGCATCGCCCTGGGGCTGGCCGGCATGCACGGGTTCCTGAGCCGTTCCGATGCCGCTCGCACCCGCCTGCACCATCTGCTGCTGCGACTCCCCGTCGTTGGCGAGATCCTGGGCAAGCTCGCCCTCGCGCGCTTCGCCAGCGTACTCGCGACGCTATACGCCGCCGGCATCACGATCATCGACGCCCTGCGCATCACCCGGGACATCACCGGCAACCTGGCCCTGCGCAAGGCCCTGCACACAGCCTCCGAGCGGATCGAGCAAGGTCACGCGGTATCGGCCGCCTTCGAAGCGACCGGCCTGTTCCCTCCCCTGGTCGAACGCATGCTCAGAGTGGGCGAACAGACGGGTGGCCTGGACCGCGCCCTCGGCAATGTCGCCACGCTCTACCGGCGCGACGTCGCCGACGCCACCGGCCGCCTGCAGGCTGCCATCGAGCCCTTGCTGACGCTGGCGATGGGCGCACTGCTGCTGTGGATCGCCAGCGCGGTGCTCGGCCCCATCTACGACATCATCACCCGCCTCCCGGCCTGACGCGGAGCCCGCCATGCCGAACACCATCCTGCTCCGCATCGACGCCCTCGGCCTCGAAGCATTCCAGGGCGGCGAAAGCCCGCCGGCCCGCCTCGCCAGCTTCGCCGCCGGCGAGCGGGACGCGTTCATCGACTGGCTTCGGCGCCAGCCCCGCAAGGCCCGCTACCGCATGCTGGTGGACCTGGCCGACGAATGCCACGAAACCGAAACCCTGCCGCGCACCCGCGGCGCCGACCGCCGCGCCCTGATCGGCCGCCGCCTCGCCGCCTGGTATCCGCAAGCCTGCTATGCCAGGGCCGACACCCTGGCCATCGACCGCAAGGCCAATACCGAGCAGATCCTGTTCAGCGGCCTCGCCCGGCCGGCCGGCGCCGATGTCTGGACGAAGGCCCTGCGCGATGCGGGATGCAGCTGCGAACGGCTGGTTCCGGCCAGTGAACTGATCGCCCACGCGCTGCCCGGCCCTGCGCGGCTGATCGTCAGCCATAGCCGCGCCGGCATGCGCCTGACGCTGGTCGCTGGACACACGGCACGGCTGTCACGCCTGGTGGAAAGCACTGGCCACCCCGGCAACGCGGAATGGCAGCACGAGATCGAGCGCACGCTGCAGTACGCGAACAAGCTGCAGCTGCAGGCAGGCGAAGCTGCCGCCGAACATTCCGGCGGGCATCTCCAGGTCGCCGTGCTCGCTGCCGGGTCGCCCCACGCGGCCGAAGCACAACCACACCCCCTCGATCCGACCGGGACCGATTCCACTCGGCCCAGCGCAGCCGCCACCGACAGCAGCGAATTGCTGCTGGCCTGGCTGTCGCGCGCTCCGCACAAGCTCGGCTGGCCCGGCCCCTCGCCGGACACGGCATTTCCGCTGCGCCACGCCCGCAAGCTGGCCTTCGGCGCCGGCGTGCTGCTGTTCGCCGGCGGCACCGGCATCGCCGCCATGCACTGGCAGACGGCGCAGAACGCCGAGGCAAGCCATGCCGCGCTGCAGCGTGAAACCGCCCGTCTGCAGCACGAACTGGCGGAGTTCACAGCCGCCCACGCCGGACTCGACGCGCCGCCCGCCCGGATCATCGGCACGATCCAGCAGGTCGCAAACGAAAGAGGCAGGGTCATCACGCCGCTGGACGTTCTTCGCCCGATCGCGGACGGCCTGGACCACGCGCCCGGACTTGCGTTGCAGACCCTGGAATGGTCGCCGGCCCCGGCAGGCGCCGAGCCTGCGCTCGCCCGCGTGAAGATGAAGCTCTCGCCCGATGCCGGCACGCTCCTGCAAAGCAGCATCAGCGCGCACGCAGCCATCGAAACCATCGTTGCCCATCTCGCCGGGCGCGGCGCACGGCTCATCGACACGCACACCGATGCCGGCGGCGATACGCACGTCGAACTGCTGCTGGCATCTCATCCCGCCCGGGTAGCGCCGCAATGAAAGCCATGCCGATCGCCGTCGACACCCGCAGCGTCGCCGCGCTGCTGCTTGCCGCAGTGCTTGCGGCGGGCGGCATCGGCGCTTTCGTCGCCTCGTCCGGCATGCGCGACGAAGCCTTGGCCAGACTGTCGGCAGCGCAGCGCCAGCACGCCCGTCTCGCCGCTGAACTGGACACGCTGCGACAGCAGCAGCCCGAGCTGGATGCCGCGCTCGAACACTGGAACGCCCTCGCCGCACTCGGCGTGATGCAGCCGCCCGCCCCCACCGCATGGGCCGCCCAGGCTGCCCGCAACCTCGAGCGGCAGGACATCGCCGGCAAGGAACTGCACTTCACGCCACCCCGGCCGGTGGCCGACGGGGCGGATCCGAACGCTCCGCGCATCCTCGTCCACAGCCTGGAGATCGACACCCCGCTGCAGCACGAAGGCCGGCTGCCGGCGCTGGTCTCCACGCTGGCCGCCGTTCCCGGCGCGCTCGTGCTGCCGCGAAACTGCACGCTGAGCCGTGTCGACCTCGGCACGGCCGGGCGCGTGCATGCCCACTGCCGGTTCGACTGGCTGACGATTTCGCTACCGTCCGGCACAAACACAAAATGATGCCGATCTGGACACCCGCCCGGCTTCGCCCCTCGCCGTGCGCATGTACCGCGCAGCGGCCACGGCGCGACCTGCTTGTGCTGCTCGCCTGCACGCTGGCGGCAACAGACCCCGGCATGGCGCATGCCCACGGCAATCCCCCGATGATCGTTCAGCCCGCCGATACCACCTTCGGCCGCCTGTTCTTCACGCCGGAAGAACGCCGCACACTGGATCAACCCCCGCCGCCGGCGCCTCCCCCCAAAGCCGCCATGCCGGCGAGCCCCCCGAGCGCGGCACCCCGGCGCATCGACGGTTTCCTGCGCCATTCGAGCGGCGAAACGACGCTATGGCTGGACGGCGTGCCCGGTCCGCTGCCGGCGAGCCTGCATGCCGCGCCCTTCCCGGCCCTGGAGCTGATCCCGGTGCACGCCCCCCACCAGCGCCTGCGCACCGGCGACAGCTGGCAGGCAGCATCGGACACACCCCCGGAGCGACCGGAATGAAGCCCACCCGCGTGGAAGCCGCCGGCCACGGCCTGGTCGCCGCCCTTGCGCTCGCCATCCTGCTCGGCGCCGGCGGGCTGCTCGCCCACGGCGAGCTCGAAACCCGCTTCCGCACCCGTGCCCAGGCCCGCAGCATCGCGGCGCTTTCGCAGGCGCGCGAAGCCCTGCTCGGCTATGCGATCAGCTATGACGAAAGCCACTCAGGCCAGGGCCAGGGCTACCTGCCCTGCCCCGACACCGGCAACACCGGCTCGACGGCGCTCGGTGCCTGCGGCCCCCGTGGCGCCGCCGCAAGCGGCCGGCTGCCATGGCGGACCCTGGCCCTGCCGCAACTGCTGGACGGCTGGGGCGAATGCCTGTGGTACGCGGTGTCCGGCAGCGTCAAGCACAACCCGAAGGCGCTCGCACTCAACTGGGACAGTCCGGGGCAGTTCAAACTGTGGCGCGGCGACGGCCGCAGCCTGCCTGCCGCTGCGCCGGACGGCCTTGCCATCGCGGTCGTGTTCGCCCCGGGGCCCGTACTCGACGGCCAGCATCGCCACAGCGACGGTCACGCCCCCTGCACGGCCGGCGAGTTCGGCGAATTCGTCGAAACGGGAAGCAGCCTGGCCTCCATCGCGGTGTCGGACATTCATCAGGGACAGGTCGGCAGCACCACGCGCAACGACCTGATCGCCTGGCTGGGCATCGACGACATCTACGATGCACTGCGCCGGCGCAGCGACTTCGCCTCCCGCATCGATCACATCGGCGAGACTGCCGCGCTGCATCTGGCCTCGCCGCTCAGCGACGCGGATTTCGTCGCCCGCCACCTGCACGAGACGCCGCATGGACGGCTGCTGACGGGCAGGCTCCCCACCGCGCCGGAGCTCGGGATCGCCGCTCCCGCCGGCACCGCCCACGACAACTGGCGCGATCAGTTCCACGTCGCCCTGTGCAAGGACGGCAGCGACTGCATCACCGTCATCGATCCGGACCTGCCGCGCACCGAAACCTGCCGTGCCGTGCTGCTGTTCGGCGGCGAGCGGATCCGCAGCGGCGACGGGCATCAGCGGCGCGGCACGGCGGCCGAACGGGCCGATGTCGCGCAATACCTCGAAGGCGACAACCCCCGTCATTTCGTGCTGGGCATCGCGGAATTCCACGGCACTGCCGAATTCCGCATCACCGACCCGCAGCGCCCCGCCAGCCAGGACGTCGTCCGATGTCTGAGCTGAACCCTCCCACCCGCTTCGCCGCCGCCATGCGCCCACCGCCCCTGTGCCGCCTGCGCGGCTTCACGCTGGCCGAACTCGCCGTCGTGCTGATCATCCTCGCGCTGCTGTCCGGCAGCATGCTGGTCCCGCTCGCCAGCCGCATCGAAGCCCGCGACCGCCAGGCGACGCTGGACCGCCTGCGCGACATCCAGCAGGCGCTGACCGGCTTCGCCATCATCCACGGCCGCCTGCCCTGCCCCAGCATCGAAGCGGACCCGGCTCACCCGGACTACGGCCAGGAAACGCCGCCGCCCTGCAACACCGCCGTCGAAGGCCTGCTGCCGTGGCGCACGCTGGGCATGCCCGCCACCGACCCCTGGGGCAGCACGCGCGCCAGCGCCGACGCCCCCTGGCAAGGCCACTGGCGCTACCGGGTCGACCGCAGCTTCGCCGACCAGCCCATCACTGCGGCGAGCGTGCCGGCCAGCAATCTCCAGATCCACGCGCACGACGGCCGCCGCATCACGGTCAGCGACTCCCAGGCCGTCGCGATCGTGTTCTCGACCGGCGCCAATCGCCGCGCCGACGGCCTCAACGCCACCTACTCCGCCACCGGCCCCGCCTACCAGGCCGGCGAACCGACCGCCGACTTCGACGACATCCTGATCTGGATCGGGCGTCCGCTGCTGATCGCCCGCCTTGCCCAAGCAGGCCGCCTGTGAGGCAGCACCGCTCGGCCCCGGACAGCCGGCCCCCGGATGGCCGGCCCCCCGCTTTTTCCACCCACGCAACAAGGAGGCAATACCGATGAAAACCCATCAACAAGGCTTCACCCTCGTGGAAATCGCCGTCGTCCTGCTGATCGTCGGCCTGCTGCTGGGCGGCGTGCTCAAGGGCCAGGAATTGATCGACAGCGCCAGGGTCAAGAATCTGGCCCAGGATTTCCGCAGCCTGCCGGCCCTGACCCACGCCTACCAGGATCGCTTCCGCGCGCTGCCGGGCGACGATGCCCGTGCCCGCCTGCACCTGTGCCCGAGCGGCGACGACTGCACCAGCGCGGGCAACGGCAACGGCACGATCGACGGCAACTGGGACGACGACACCGACAGCGACGCCTTCCGCTTCTGGCAGCACGTGCGCCTCGCCGGCCTCGCCACCGGCAGCAGCGACACCGGCAATGCCGGCTACCTGCCGCGCAACACGGTCGGCGGCCGTCTCGGCGTGCAGAGCGGCAGCCTGCTCGGCCTGCGCGGCAGCATCCTGACCTGCTCGGGCGGCATCCTGGGCAAGCTCGTGCGCCAGCTCGACCTGGCACTGGACGACGGCGATCCGGCGGCAGGCTCGATGCGGGCCGGCACCGACAGCGGCACCGGCTCGCTCACGCCGGTCTCCAGCGCGGCTCCGCTGGACGACGACACCAGCTATACCGTGTGCGCGAGCCTGTAGCCCCCGGCAGCGGGCATCCGTGCCGCAACGGCGCGCCCGGCCCGGGCTTCCGGGCGCGCCGCCACAGCCGTCGGGCGGCCCACCGACTGTTATACAATTGCGAGTCCCTGCCGGCGCGCCACCGTGCCGGCGGAATCCGCAACCGATCCAGGCCTCCCGATCCTTCCGATGACCTCAGCCGCCGACAGCCCCACGCTCGCGCTTGCCCGCCGCGTGCTCCGAATCGAAGCCGCCGCCGTCGCCGCGCTCGCCGACCGCCTCGGCACGGCATTCGAGCGCGCGGTCCAGCTCATCCTGCAGCGGCGCGGACGCGTCATCGTCACCGGCATCGGCAAGTCGGGGCACATCGCACGCAAGATCGCCGCCACGCTGGCCAGTACCGGCACCCCCGCCTACTTCGTCCATGCGGCCGAAGCCGCGCATGGCGACATGGGCATGATCACGCCCGAAGACGTCGTGATCGCATTGTCGAACTCGGGCACCAGCGAGGAAGTGCTGACCATCGTGCCGCTGGTCAAGCGCCAGGGCGCGCAACTGATCTCGATCACCGGCCGGCCGGAGTCGCCGCTGGCGCAGCAGGCCGACATCCATCTCGAGGCCATCGTCGCCGAGGAAGCCTGTCCGCTCAACCTCGCCCCGACAGCCAGCACCACCGCCGCGCTGGCGCTGGGCGACGCGCTGGCCGTGGCCCTGCTCGACGCGCGCGGCTTCGGCACCGACGACTTCGCCCGCTCCCATCCGGGCGGCGCCCTCGGCCGCCGGCTGCTGACCCACGTCGGCGACGTCATGCGCCCGGCCGAAGCCGTGCCGATGGTCGCAAGCGATGCGCCGCTGACCCAGGCCCTGCTGGCGATGACCGCAGGCGGCATGGGCATGACCGCGGTATGCGACGCGAATTCGCGCCCGATCGGCATCTTCACCGACGGCGACCTGCGCCGCGCACTGGAAAAGGGCTGCGACGTCCGCAGCACCAAGCTGACCGAGGTGATGACGCGCAGCCCGCGCTCGATCGGCCCGGAAGCCCTCGCCGCCGAAGCGGCGGAACTGATGGAGCGCATGCGGATCAGCCAGTTGCTGGTGCTGGACGCGGACGGCGGCCTCGTCGGCGCGCTCACCACCCACGACCTGATGCAGGCCAAGGTAATCTGAGTGGTCAACAGCTATCGCCTCTACCCCATCATCATGCTCGCGCTACTGGCCGGCGCCTCGGTGTGGCTGGAGCGCGTCACCCGCGTCGATGAACCTGCCGCCGAAGCCGCGGAGCAGACCGGGCCGGACTTCATCGCCGAGCACACCCGCGTGGTCGGCTATGGCGCGAACGGCGCGCAGCGCTACGAACTGTTCGCCGACCGCCTCAGCCACTTTCCGCAGGGCGACATCACCCGGCTCGACATGCCGCGCCTGCGCATGATCAACGAAGGCCGGGAAACGCACATCACCGCCCTGCATGCCGAAGTCTCGCCAGGCGGCGAACAGGTCGACATGCAGGGCGAGGTGCGCGTGCGCCGCCCTGCGGTGGCGGACGACCCCGCCCTGGCGCTCGATTCCGAGACCCTCACCGTATGGCCCGACACCCATCGGGCGCACACCGATTCGCCCGTGCAGCTGACGCGCGGCAGCACCCGCGCGGATGCGCAGGGCATGCGCGCCGACAACCTGTTCGGCACGCTCGAACTCATCGGCCAGGTACACGTCAACATGCCGCGCCGCCAAGGATCCGCTTCATGAACGCTCCGACCCTCCGCTCACTGGTTCCGCTGCTCTTCCTCGCCCTCGGCGCCGTCGCCCGGCCCGCGCTCGCCGAAAGCGCCGACCGCCAGCAGCCGGTCAACATCGAAGCCGACCGCATGACGGTCGACGACCGCAACAAGGTGCACGTGTTCGAGGGCAACGTCGTCCTGACCCAGGGCAGCCTGCTGATCAAGGGCGACAAGCTCGTCGTCACCCAGGACGCCGCCGGCTTCCAGAACGGTGTCGCCACCGCGGAAGGCAACAAGCTCGCCACTTTCCGCCAGAAGCGCGAAGGCACCAACGAATACGTCGATGGCGAAGCCGAGCGCATCGAGTACGACAGCCGCAACGAGAAGGCGCGGCTGTTCAATCGCGCACGCGTCACCAGCGGCGGCGACGAAGTCCGCGGCGCCTACATCGAGTATGACGCGATCACCGAGAACTACCTCGCCAAGAACGCGCCGGGCGGCAAGCCGAACGGCGACGGACGCGTGCGCGCGGTCATCCAGCCCAAGAACGACAGCAAGACGACCACACAGCCGTAAGCCGGCCGACCTCTTCCACCTGCCTGGAGACAGTATGAACCACGAACTCATCCTCACCGAAACCCGCGGCCGTGTCGGCCTGATCACCCTGAACCGGCCCAAGGCGCTGAATGCGCTGAACGACCAGGTGATGGACGAAATCAGCGCTGCGCTCGACGCCTTCGAGGCCGACGAAGGCATCGGCGCGATCGTCATCACCGGCTCCGACAGGGCTTTCGCCGCCGGTGCCGACATCGGCGCGATGGCGGACTACTCCTACATGGACGCCTACAAGGGCGACTACATCACGCGCAACTGGGAGCGCGTCAAGACCTGCCGCAAGCCGATCATCGCCGCGGTCGCCGGCTTTGCGCTGGGTGGCGGCTGCGAGCTGGCGATGACCTGCGACATCATCATCGCCGCCGACAGCGCCCGCTTCGGCCAGCCTGAAGTCAAGCTCGGCACCCTGCCCGGCGCCGGCGGCACCCAGCGCCTGCCGCGCGCAGTCGGCAAGGCCAAGGCGATGGATCTGTGCCTGACCGCGCGCTTCATGGATGCCGCCGAAGCCGAAAAGGCCGGCCTGGTGTCCCGCGTCGTTCCCGCCGACAAGCTGCTGGAAGAAGCCCTGACCGCCGCCGAAACCATCGCCAGCTTCTCGCTGCCCGTCGTCATGATGATCAAGGAGTCGGTCAACCGTGCCTTCGAGAGCAGCCTCGGCGAAGGCCTGCTGTTCGAGCGCCGCGTGTTCCATTCCTCCTTCGCGCTCAACGACCAGAAGGAAGGCATGGCCGCTTTCGTCGAGAAGCGCAAGCCCAGCTTCAGGCACGACTGAAGCCGTCCCGGCCGCAATGCCGCGGAACATGCGACCGCCCCCGGGCGGTCGTTTCGCGTTAACGGCCTGCCCGGTCCTGCCGAAGCTGCCGGACAGCCGCCGCCGTGGCTCCCGCCTCCGGCCGTCATGCTCGCGCAAACTCTGCGGGGCATGATGCCGTCGGCCCCGGACGCGATGACCGGATAGCCATCGATGGCGATAGATGAAAATAATCGCATCACTATTGTGCAATGCACAAAAAATTTCTTGACAGGGAAAGTGGCATCCCTATAATTCAGTCCATGCTGCAATGCAACATCGCGGCAAGCGAGAAAGTCCGATGTTTCTGCATAACCTCATTCTTTACTAGGAGTCATTCATGTCCGCCTTCGTCACCCCCGAGCAGTTCGCCGCCACCAACAAAGCCAACGTCGAAACCCTGCTGACCCTGGCCAACGCCGCTTTCGCCAGCGCCGAGCGCCTGGCCGCCCTGAACCTGAACACCGCCCGTTCGATCCTGGAAGACGGCGTTGCCAACACCAAGGCTCTGCTGGCCGTCAAGGACGTGCAAGAGCTGGTCAACCTGCAAGCTTCGCTGGCCCAGCCGATCGTCGAAAAGGCCGTCGCCTACGCCCGTAGCGTCTACGAGATCACCTCGCAGAGCCAGGAAGAAGTGTCGAAGGTCTTCGAAGGCCAGGTCGCCGAGCTGAACAAGGGCGTCGCTTCCGCCCTGGACAAGGCTGCCAAGTCGGCTCCCGCCGGTTCGGACGTTGCCGTCGCCGCCGTCAAGTCGGCCATCGCCGCCGCCAACAGCGCCTACGACAGCATGAGCAAGGCTGCCAAGCAAGTCGCCGAGATCGCCGAAGCCAACGTGGCCGCCGCGACCAACGCCACCGTCAAGGCCGTGAGCACCAGCACCAAGACCGCTGCCAAGAAGGCCGCCTAAGTCTTCAGCTTCACGGTTTCACGAAACGGCCCCGCGATGCGGGGCCGTTTTGTGTGTGCGCCCAGCATGGGCGCCCTCCTGCGGGTGCAAGTCCCGCCGTAAGTTGATCACAGCGAACGAAGTGAAGCGCAACTGCGTGAGGGTGACCGAGCGTGGGGAGGAAGCGTGGAGCATAAGCTGCGAGCCGATGGACAAGAATCGGATAGAAGGCGCTGCGGAGCAGGGCGAGCGAGCACGTAATCGCGAAGCTCTCGTGATCAAGGCGAAGTGGCGTAGATCCGGCGGTTGTGCAGCGAAGGAGTGCGTTCTTACCTGGGGAGGTCTCGCCTTGTGCCTGAAAGGGCGACGGCGCTTAACCGGAGCGAGAAGTCAGCAGAGGCCGTAGTAGCCGCTGGTTTGGGGCGAAGGGCCGAACGAGTAGGAGGGCCGAAGGCCGTGTTGCTCGGACGTGAAGTGCATCAGAAGCTCGGGGAGCCGGGGCGCAATGCGGGAGGGCTCGGTGAAGCCGCGTCCGAAGCAGTGCGTGATGAAGCACGGACGGCGCGGCATGGAACTGGAAGCCCGGGGCGAGATGACCTGCTTGCGCAGGTGCTCGCGAGCGCGAACATGGAGGCGGCGTGGAAACGCGTCAAATCCAATCGCGGCAGTGCTGGGGTGGATGGGTTGTCGATCACCGAGACGGCGGAGCAACTGAGAGCGCACTGGCCCCGGATTCGGGAATCCTTGCTGGATGGCAGCTACCGGCCCCTGCCGGTGCGCCGTGTCCAGATCCCGAAGCCCGATGGTGGGGTGCGCGAATTGGGGATTCCGACGGTGACGGATCGGCTGATCCAGCAAGCCCTGCTGCAAGTCTTGCAGCCCAGGATTGATCCAACGTTCTCTGAACACAGCTACGGCTTCCGGCCGGGACGCCGTGCCCACGACGCGGTGCTCGATGCACAGCGCTACGTGCAGGACGGTTACCGGGTGGTGGTCGATGTGGATCTGGAGAAATTCTTCGATCGAGTCAATCACGACATCCTGATGGAACGGTTGTCGAGGCGAATCGAGGACAAGGCCGTGCTGCGGCTGATCCGTCGTTACCTCGTGGCCGGGATCATGGATGGCGGCGTGGCCATGGCGCGCTACGAGGGGACGCCGCAAGGCGGCCCACTGTCGCCGCTGCTGGCCAATGTGCTGCTTGACGAGGTGGATCGGGAACTGGAGCGACGGGGCCACCGTTTCGTTCGCTATGCCGACGACTGCAATGTATATGTACGCAGTGGTCGCGCAGGCGAACGGGTGCTGGCGGGCCTGACCAAGCTCTACGAACGACTTCACCTGAAGGTCAATGACGCCAAGACGGCCGTTGCGCCGGCCTCGGGCCGCAAGTTTCTGGGCTACGCCTTCTGGTACGGCCCGGGCGGACAGGTCAAGTGCAGGGTGGCCGACAAGGCGCTCAAGACCTTCAAGCAACGCATCCGGCAATTCACGCGTCGCTCGGGTGGGCGCAACCTGACCGAGATTGCCGAACGGCTGCGGGCCTACATGCCGGGCTGGAAGACGTACTTCCAGCTTGCGCAGACACCCAAGGTGTTCCGCAAACTCGACAAGTGGATAAGACACCGGCTGCGTGCGGTGCAGCTCAAGCACTGGCGTCGGGGTACGACGATGTACCGGGAGTTGAAAGCGATGGGCGCCTCGGAAGAGGATGCCCGCAAGGTGGCGGCGAACAGTCGGTGCTGGTGGCGTAACAGCCGCATGCGATTGAACCGCGCGATGCCTGTCGCTTACTTCGACCGACTCGGCGTCCCTCGGCTCTCATAACCTCAACGACTCGAACCGCCCGGTGCGGACCCGCATGCCGGGTGGTGTGGGAGGGGTCGGCCGGGTAAGCTGGCCGCCCCTATCCCGATTGACGGCGATGCTCCGCCCGTTCCCGCCGCGACGAAGACCATGCCGTAGCTGCGGGCCGAAGCCCGGCCGGAGAGCGCCTGGAGAATGCCTGTTTACTGGATCGATCCCGGAGCGGGCCGAGCATAATGATGCGGGAACAGGCGCCGCATCTCGGCCTCGATCCAGGCTTCGGCGCGCTTGTTGATCTCGTCGGCCTTGACGCCCTTGACCTCGATCGCCGGGCCGATGCTGACGATGACTTCGCCTGGACGCTTGATGAAGGCGTTGCGGCGCCAGAACTCGCCGGCGTTATGCGCCACCGGCACCACCGGCACACCCGCGCGCTTGGCCAGGATCGCCCCGCCCGGCTTGTAGCGGCCTGTCTTTCCCGGCGCCACGCGGGTGCCTTCGGGGAACACCACGACCCACAGCCCTTCCTTCAGGCGCTTGCGTCCCTGTTCCACGACCTGGGCCAGCGCATCCTTGCCCGCCGAACGGTCGATGGCGATGCCGGGAATGCTCGCCATCCCCCAACCGAAGAAGGGTATGCGCAGCACTTCCTTCTTCAGCACGTAGCACAGCGGCGGAAAGATCTGCTGCAGCGCGATCGTCTCCCATGCCGACTGGTGCTTGGACAGCACCACCGCCGGCCCCGCCGGCATGTTCTCGGCGCCGACGATGCGGTAGCGGATGCCCAGCACGTGCCTGATGATCCACATCATGATCGGTACCCAGGACGTGATCAGGCGGTGGCGCGTCATCGGCGGCAACCAGAAGATCAGGATCGCGAAGAGCGCGTACGGGATCGTGACCAGGGCAAGCAGGATGGCGAAGACGGAGGAGCGGATCAGGTGCACGGTCGGGACTCGGAAAATGGCCCCGCCGGACGGCGCGCCGGCGGGCGGATCGGGAAGGCGCACTGGCGCCGGTACGAGGGAAGCTCAGCGCGAAGAAGTCAGCGCCGTGGCCACGGCATCGAGGTCCGGGAAGATCCGGGTGCCGGCCGGCAGGTCCGGGCTCTCGCGCGTCGCCTCGCCCTTGCCGGTCAGCACCAGATAGGGCTCGCAGCCCAGGCGCACCCCCGCCTGCAGGTCGCGCAGGCTGTCGCCCACGCAGGGCACGCCGTTCAGATCCACATTGAAGCGCTCGGCGATCTGCCGGAACAGGCCGGATTTCGGCTTGCGGCAGTCGCAGGTCGAATCTGCGGCGTGGGGGCAGAAGAAGATCGCATCCAGCCGCCCGCCCACCTGGGCCAGGCTGCGCACCATCTTGTCGTTGATCGCGTTCAGCGTGTCCATGCCGAACAGGCCACGGCCGACGCCGGACTGGTTCGAGGCCACGACCACCCGCCAGCCCCACTGGTTGAGGCGGGCGATGGCTTCGAGCGAACCGGGGATCGGCTTCCACTCCTCGGGCGACTTGATGAACTGGTCCGAGTCGACGTTGATGACGCCGTCGCGGTCGAGAATGATGAGCTTCATCGGCATGGCGGGCGGTCCCTGCAGCGTCAGGCGGACAGGCGCGAAATGTCGGCCACCTGGTTCATCAAGCCGGCAAGCTGGGCCAGCAGGGCCAGGCGGTTCTGGCGCGTCAGCGGCTCTTCGGCCATCACCATGACGTCCTCGAAGAACTGGTCGACCGCGCCGCGCAGGCCGGCGAGCACGCGCAGCGCCTCGGTGTAGTCCTCGTTGGCGACGTGCGAGCGGACCAGCGGGGCGACTTCGACCACACGCTGGAACAGCGCCTTTTCCGCCTCTTCCTGCAGCAGCGCGATGTCGGGCTCGCCCGGCTCGCCTCCGGCCTTCTTCAGGATATTGACGATGCGCTTGTTGGCGGCCGCCAGCGCCTCGGCTTCGGACAGCGCGCGGAAGGCCTCCACCGCTGCCAGCTTGGCCGGCACCAGGTCGATGCGGGCCGGCCTGAGCGCCAGCACCGCGTCGATCACCGCGCCGTCGCGGCCACGCTCGCGCAGCAGGTTCTTCAGCCGTTCGAACATGAAGTCCTGCAGTTGCGCGGCGAAGCCTTCGGCGCCGAGCAGGCCGGGCTTGAAGCCGGCGGCGGCAAGCTCGATGAGGCGGGGCAGTTCGAGCGGCAGCGGCGTTTCCATCAGGATGCGCAGCACGCCAAGCGCGGCGCGGCGCAGCGCGAAGGGGTCGCGGTCGCCGGTCGGCACCATGCCGATGCCGAAGAAGCCGACCAGCGCATCGAGTTTGTCGGCCAGCGCCACGGCGGCGGCGGCATTGCCGGCCGGCAGCGCATCGCCGGCGAAGCGCGGCTGATAGTGGGCCTGGATCGCATCGGCGACGACTTCACCCTCGCCGTCGGCCAGCGCATAGTAGCGGCCCATGATGCCTTGCAGCTCGGGGAACTCGCCGACCATGTCAGTAACGAGGTCGGCCTTCGCCAGGCGCGCGGCGCGCTTCGCCGCGGTGACATCGGCCTTCAGTTGCGCGGCGATCGCACCGGCCAGCGCTTCGAGGCGCTCGACGCGCTCCAGCACGCTGCCGAGCTTGTTGTGATACACCACCGGCGCCAGGCGCGGCAGGCGGGCAGCCAGCGGCTGCTTCTTGTCCTGCTCGAAGAAGAAGCGCGCATCCGACAAGCGCGGCCGCACCACGCGGGCATTGCCGCCGATGATGTTCGACGGATCGGCCACCCGCATGTTGGAAACGATCAGGAAGCGGTTCAGCAGCTTGCCGGTGCCGTCGAACAGCGGGAAATACTTCTGGTTGGCGCGCATCGTCAGGATCAGGCATTCCTGCGGCACGGCGAGGAATTCGGATTCGAACTCGCCGACATACACCGTCGGATGCTCGACCAGCGCCGCGACCTCGTCCAGCAGGTCGGCGTATTCGCCGAGCAGCGCGCCCTGCTTCGCCGCTTCGGCCAGCAACTGGCGTTCGATGTCGTCGCGGCGCTCGGCGAAACTCGGGATCACCTTGCCTTCGGCCAGCAGCGTCGGCTCGTAGGCGTCGGCAGTGGCGATGTCGATGTCGCCGCGGCTCATGAAGCGGTGGCCGCGGGTGGTACGGCCCGAATCCAGGTCGAGCACGCGGCCCGGCACGACCTCGGCGCCGCGCAGCATGGTCAGCTTGTGCACCGGGCGCACGAAGGTGGCGTCGCCATCGCCCCAGTGCATCACCTTCGGGATCGGCAGCGCCTTGATCGCGTCCTGGACGATGGCGGACAGCACGTCGGCGAGTTTCGCGCCCGGCACCGTCGCGGTGTGGAACAGCGCCTCGGCCTTGCCATCCATGCGGCGTTCGAAGCCGGCCACGGCATCGGCCGCAATGCCCTTGGCTTCCATCTTCTTCAGCAGCGCCGGCGTCGGCCTGCCATCGGCATCGAGCGCGACGGACACCGGCATCAGCTTCTCGGTGACTTCCTTCGCCGCCGCTTCGGCGGCCACATTCGCCACCGTCACGGCGAGGCGGCGCGGGCTGGCGAAGGCGCGGAAAGCCGCATCCGCCGGCGCCAGGCCCTTTGCCTTCAGGCCTTCGGCGATCTTGCCGGCAAAGGTCTCGCCCAGGCGCGGCAGGGCCTTCGGCGGCAATTCTTCGGTCAGCAGCTCAACGAGCAGGGTCGCGCTGGTCATCACACGCCCTCCTTGCCGGCGTTCAGCATCGGGAAGCCGAGGGCTTCGCGGGATTCGAAATAAGCCTGCGCCACGGCGCGCGACAGGTTGCGGATGCGGCCGATGTAGGCGGCACGCTCGGTGACCGAGATGGCACCGCGGGCGTCGAGCAGGTTGAAGGTGTGGGCGGCCTTCAGCACCATCTCGTAGGCCGGCAGCGCCAGGCCAACCTCCATCACGCGCCTGGCTTCGGATTCGTAGCTGGCGAACAGCGAGAACAGGAAGTCGACGTTGCTGTGCTCGAAGTTGAAGGTGGATTGCTCCACCTCGTTCTGGTGGTAGACGTCGCCGTAGCTCACCTTGCGGCCGTCGGGCGCGATCGACCACACCAGGTCATAGACGTTCTCGACGCCCTGCAGGTACATCGCCAGGCGCTCGATGCCGTAGGTGATCTCGCCCAGCACCGGCTTGCAGTCCAGCCCGCCGACCTGCTGGAAATAGGTGAACTGGGTGACTTCCATGCCGTCCAGCCACACTTCCCAGCCCAGCCCCCAGGCGCCCAGCGTGGGGTTCTCCCAGTCGTCCTCGACGAAGCGGATGTCATGCACCATCGGATCGATGCCCAGCGCGCGCAGCGAATCCAGGTACTGCTCCTGGATGTCCAGCGGCGAGGGCTTCAGCACCACCTGGAACTGATAGTAGTGCTGCAGGCGGTTGGGGTTCTCGCCGTAGCGGCCGTCCTTGGGCCGGCGCGAAGGCTGCACATAGGCGGCATTCCACGGCTCGGGGCCGATCGCGCGCAGGAAGGTGGCGGTATGGCTGGTGCCGGCGCCGACTTCGAGGTCGTAGGGCTGCAGCAGCACGCAGCCGCGTTCGCCCCAGAAATGCTGGAGCGTGAGGATGACTTGCTGGAAGGTGGGTTTCTGAACGGACATGGCGCCTTGATCGGTGGGGGCGGCAAAGGCCGCACGAAGAACGCAAAGTCCGGGATTTTACTGGGATTCCGGCCTCAGGGGCGCACATCCCCCTCACTTGCCCCGCACTTGTTCCCCATCCGCCCCTCATCAGGCCCCATCGTGCCCGACGCCACGGCCGAAAAAGTCCCCCGTTCAAGAACGCCGCAACAAGCTCACCGCCCGCCTCTTGAAGCCCTCCACATAGGTGTACACCACCGGCACCACCAGCAGGCTGAGCACGGTCGAGGTGATCAGGCCGCCGATCACCGCGATCGCCATCGGCGAGCGGAAGCTGCTGTCGGTGGCGCTGGAGCCGATCGCGATCGGCATCATGCCGGCGCCCATCGCGATCGTCGTCATGACGATCGGGCGGGCGCGCTTGCGGCAGGCGTCGATCAGCGCTTCGGCGCGCGACAGGCCACGATCGCGGTAGGCGACGATGGCGTATTCGACCAGCAGGATGGAGTTCTTGGTGGCGATGCCCATCAGCATGATCAGGCCGATCAGCGAAGGCATCGAGAAACTCTTCTGTGCCGCCAGCAGCGCGACGAAGGCGCCGCCGAGCGACAGCGGCAGCGCGACCAGGATCGTGACCGGGTGCAGCAAGTCCTTGAACAGCAGCACCAGCACCGTGTAGATGCACAGCACGCCGGTCAGCATCGCCAGGCCGAAGCTGGCGAACAGCTCGCCCATGACTTCGGCATCGCCGATCTCGACGATCTTGACGCCAGGCGGCAGGCTGCGCACCGACGGCAGTTGCGCCACCGCCGCGGTGACTTCGCCGAGCGGCACGCCCGACAGCTCGATCTCGAAGTTGATGTTGCGCGAACGGTCGTAGCGGTCGATCACCGCCGGGCCACCGGCCACTTCCAGCGTCGCCACCTGACCGAGCATCACCGGCCCGCGCGCACCCGGCACCGCCAGGCGTTCGAGCAGCGCGAGATCCTCGCGCGCGGACTCGTCCAGCCGCACCAGGATCGGCACCTGGCGCTGCGACAGGTTGAGCTTGGCCAGCGCCATGTCGTAGTCGCCGACCGTCGCCACGCGCAGCGTGTCGCCGATGGCACGGCTGGTCACGCCCAGGTCGGCCGCGCGGGCAAAATCCGGCCTCACCGCGATCTCGGGACGGATCAGGCTGGCGGTCGACGCGATGCTGCCCAGGCCCGGGATGGTGCGCAGGTCGCGCTCGACCGCCAGCGCCGCCGACTGCAGCGCCACCGCATCCTCGCCGGACAGCACCAGGATGTATTTTTCGCCCGATCCTCCCAACCCGACCTTGCTGCGCACGCCGGGCAGCGTTTCCAGCACGGCGCGGATATCCTGCTCGATCACCTGCTTGACCGGCCGCTCCGCACGCGGCGACAGCAGCACCGTCAGCGTGGCCTTGCGCACTTCGGCCGCGCTCTTGGGCGCGAACGGATCACCGCCGGCGCTGCCGCCGCCGATCGTGGTGTAGACACTGCGCACATGCTCGACACCGCCGACCAGCAGGCGCGCCTGCTCGGCCACGTCCAGCGTCTGCGCCAGCGTCACGCCAGGAGGAAGTTCCAGATAGACCTGGGTCTGCGAATTGTCGTCGGGCGGAATGAAGCCGGTCGGCAACAGCGGAATCAGCATCACCGAACCGATGAAGAAGGCTGCCGCGGCCAGCATGGTCAGCGCGCGATGGCGCAGGCAGCGTTCGGCCCAGCGCGAATACCAGACCAGCCAGCGCGGCTCGGCATGCTTGTCGACGATGGGCTTGAGCAGGTAGGCCGCCATCATCGGCGTCAACACCCGTGCCACCACCAGCGAGGCGAACACCGCCAGCGATGCGGTCCAGCCGAACTGCTTGAAGAACTTGCCCGCCACGCCGCTCATGAAGGCGGTGGGCAGGAACACCGCGATCAGCGTGAAGGTGGTGGCGATCACCGCCAGGCCGATCTCGTCGGCCGCCTCCATCGCCGCCTGGTAGGGCGTCTTGCCCATGCGCAGGTGGCGCACGATGTTCTCGACCTCGACGATGGCGTCATCCACCAGGATGCCGACCACCAGCGACAAGGCCAGCAGCGTGACGACGTTGATCGAGAAGCCGAGCAGGTACATGCCGAGGAAGGCCGGGATCACCGACAGCGGCAAGGCCACTGCCGACACCAGCGTCGCCCGCCAGTCGCGCAGGAACAGCCACACCACGATCACCGCCAGCGCGGCGCCTTCGTACAGCAGCTTCAGCGAGCCGTGGTATTCCTCCTCCACCGGGGTGACGAAGTTGAAGGCCTCGGTAATCTCGACGTCCGGATGTACCGCTCGCAGCTCGGCCAGCGCCGCCTGCACCGCGGCACCGACCTCGACCTCGCTCTCGCCCCGGCTGCGCGACACCTCGAAGCCGACCACCGGCTTGCCGTCGAGCAAGGCCGCCGAGCGCCGTTCGGCCACAGTGTCCTCCACCTTCGCCACTTCGCGCAGGCGCAGCGTGCGGCCGCCGGCCAGCGCAAGCTCGATGTCGCCCAACGCCTCGGCGTCGGCGACGGTTGCCAGCGTGCGCACCGGCTGCTCGCCGTCGCCCAGGTCGGCACGCCCGCCCGCGCTCTCGGTCTGCACTTCGCGCAGCGTCTGCGACACTTCGGCCGCGGTCACGCCCAGCGCTTCGAGGCGCAGCGGGTCGAGCGTGACGCGCATCTCGCGCGTCACGCCGCCGACGCGGTTGACCGCACCCACGCCACGCACCGCCAGCAGCTTGCGCGACACTTCGTGGTCCACGAACCACGACAGCGCCTCGTCGTCCATGCGCGGCGAGCGGATGGTGAAAGCCAGCACCGGCGTGCCGGCGAGATCGACCTTGTTCACCACCGGGTCACGCAGATCGCCCGGCAGGTCGGCGCGCACGCTGGCGACCGCCGAACGCACGTCGTCCACCGCCTCCTGCACCGGTTTTTCCAGGCGGAACTCGGCGGTGATCAGCACGCTGCCGTCCTGCACCTTGGTATAGATGTGCTTGAGTCCGGACTGGGTCGCGATCGAATCCTCGATCTTGCGCGCGACGTCGTTCTCCAGTTGCGACGGCGTCGCCCCCGGCAGCACCGCCGACACCGTCACCGACGGCAGGTCGATGTCGGGAAAGTTCTGGATCTTCATCGCGCCGAAGGACAGCAGACCGGCGAAGCTGAGCAGCACGAACAGCATCGCCGCCGGAATCGGGTTGCGGATGGCCCACGCGGAAACGTTCATCGCCCGCGGCCCTCAGCGCGCCGCCGGAACGCCGGCCGCCGGGGCATCGGCAGCCGCTGCACCAGCGGGCTCGGCCACGCGCACCAGGTCGCCGTCGTTCAGGAAACCGGCACCGGCCACCACCACCCGCGCCCCGGCCGCCAGGCCATCGAGGATCTCGACCCGGTCGCCGGCACGCCGGCCGGTGCGCACCTTCAACTGCGCGACGCGGCCGTCCCCGCCGACGCTGAACACGTAGCTGAAGGCCTCGCGCACCACCACGGCCTGCTGCGGCACGGTCAGCGCCTCGGCCTCGCCCAGCTCGAACTCGCCGCGCGCGAACATGCCCGCCTTCGCCAGTCCGGCCTCGGCGCCACGCATCGGCAGATCGACATAGACGAGGCCGAAGCGCGTCTGCGCATCGACCGTCGGCGCCACCATGCGCAGCTTGCCATGCAGCCGGCTGCCGTCGGCCAGCGTCAGCGCCACGGTCTGGCCGGCGCGGACGCGGCCGATTTCAGTCTCGGTCAGACGCGCCCGCCATTCCAGCCTGCCTTGGCGGATCATGCGGAACAGCTCGGTACCGTTCGCCACCACTGCCCCGACGGTGGCGCTGCGCGCCGAAATGACGCCATCGTCCGGCGCCAGCAAACGGGTATGGCGCAGGCGCAGTTCGCGTGCGGCCAGCGTCGCGCGGGCCGATGCAATGCGTGCCGCACTCGTCTTTTCGGCGGTCAGGAACTGGATCACCTGCTGCTCGCTCATCGCCCCGCTCGCCCGCAGGCTGCGCGCACGGTCGGCGTTCGCCACCGCCTCGGCAGCCCCCGCCTCGGCTTCGAGCAGCGCGGCCCGCGCCTGCGCAACCTCGGCGCGCGGCATCTCGTCGTCGAACACCGCCAGCACCTGGCCGGCTCGCACCGTATCACCGACGTCCGCACGCACTTCGACCAGGCGCTGCTCGCCGATCGCCGCCCCGACGCTGGCCTCCTGCCACGCCGCGACGTCGCCGTTGGCGACCAGGCGCTGCGGTAACTGCATGCGTTCCGGCTGCGCCACGCTCACGGTCAGGGCCGGACGCGGCGCCGGCGCCGCGTCCTGGGCACCGGCGGAGAACGCACCGGACAAGGACAGCATCGGCACCAGCGCCAGTGCGGCAATGGATACGGCAGTACGGGCAATTCTCTTATTCATGGGTGAAGGCGTTGCTACGCCGGATCGAAACGATGGGGTGGCGCGATTATGGCAGGCTCGCCAGCATCGGCATGCCAGGTCGATGCGAAAAAACGGGGAGCCAAAGCTCCCCGTCCATCATTCACCCCTTGCCACGGCCTGATCGCGGCTTCACGGCGGCCTCACCCCGGCCTCAATGCCGGCGGCGGCCGTGCTGCCAGCGGGCCACCAGGCCGACGCCGAAGATCAGCGCCAGCAGGGCCAGCGGGTTGTCGACCGGGATGGAAGCCGGCGGCGGAGGCTGGGTGCTGGTTCCATCTTCGTCATTGTCCGGATCACCATCGCCAGATACCGACACACGGGCCTTGTTGATCAGCGGGTAGCTGCCGTCAAACGGGTCATTCACTTCCGTTTCCAGGACGAAGACCGTGCTTCCGCCCCTTGGCAGGGAGGGCACCGGGCACGTGACCACATTGGCGGCAGGCGTGCAGCTCACAGACGCACCGTCTCTGTTCGCACTGACGAAGCTCAGCCCTGCCGGCAAGGTGTCGATCATCGACCCCGCGGGCGAGTTGGCATCGGTGCCGTAGTTGCTCACGGTGATGGTGTACATCACCGTCGTGCCCGGCTGCGGACGGCCGGTCGGCCCAAGCTTCTGCAACCCGAGGTCAACTGCCGGCCGCGGACCGGCACGGTTACTGGTGGACGTCCGGTCGCTGGTGGCGTTGTTGAGCGCAGCATCGTAGCCGCTCATGTACTCCTCTTCCGCAGCACTCACCCTGACGTCGTGGAAGATCGTGCCGGTGGTGGCGCCGGCAGGCAGCGATTCGGCCCTCATCTTGAACTTGATGGTGACCGTGTCGCCCGGCGCCATCAGCGGGAAGGTGCAATCCAGCGCACCCGAGGTCGCGCCGACGGAAGGCGCCGTGCACATGCTCGTGTCGACCGCCGTGCCGCCCGTTGCCCCGGTCACGCCGGAGGTGTAGCCCGCCTTGGTCGTGGCCGTGGGCGTCACGCTCAGGCCGCCCTGATAGCTGAAGGTGGCGGACGAATTGAGCTTGGCGCCGGTGATGCTGTCGATCAGCGTGGCCGGGAACACATCCCGCATGTTCACCTGCGTGGCATAGGACAGCGAATCCTGCGCATGCCGGATGGTGATCGTGTACTCCGTTTCCTCTCCGAGCAGCAGGCCGTCGTCGGAGTGGCGCATCTGCACCTGCACGTCCAGTTCGGCCTTCTTGAGGGTGAACTGGGCGTCGTCGTCGTTGTTGGTGTAATCGCGTTCAGGGGTGACGGTACTCACCTCGACATCGTTGCCCAGCACGGTGCTTGCCGGCAGCGTACCCACGGAGCGCCCCTTGTACTGCACCGCGATCTGGCCGACGGCATTGGCGGGTTTGTCCAATGCTCCCGTCCAGGTGCAGATCAGGTAGCCGCCCTGCTTTCCATCCAGCGGATCGCCCGAGGTGGCAGTGGCATCGGTACTGTGGAAGCAGCTTCCGCCAGCAGGCTGGGCGGGAACAGTTGCCGGGCCGACCAGGATGAGGTTGGCAGGCAGGCGGTCCACCAGCTTGACGTCCTGCGCCGAGGACGGGCCAAGGTTCTGCACCGTCACGGTATAGCTCACCGGTTCGCCTGCGGCGGCCGGATCGGGCGTCACCGCCTTCAGCACGGCGAGGTCCGTATAGGGCGTCATGTCGATCGGGACGCTGGAAGTGTTGTCCGCCGGAGTCTCATCGTGGATGTGAGGCGAGAACGCGCTGGCCGTGTTGGTGTAGGCGGTGACGCCCGTATCGGCGGGGCTGGCTGTCGCGACGCGGGGTTTG
Source organism: Thauera butanivorans (assembly GCF_048398245.1). Lineage (NCBI taxonomy): Bacteria > Pseudomonadati > Pseudomonadota > Betaproteobacteria > Rhodocyclales > Zoogloeaceae > Thauera > Thauera butanivorans. The sequence continues at coordinate 1,078,362 of NZ_CP183038.1, read as the reverse complement.
ATGGTCACGTCGACAGATACGCTCTGACCCGGGCTCAGGTGGCTGGCGGTGCAGACCAGAGTACGATCTCTGGAGTTTTGCTCCCCTGTTGGCGCGTTGCAGGTGATGGTCTGCCCTGGAACCGGTGTGCCGCCCGAGAACGAGCCCTCTACCGCCGACACGAAACCGCCACCGGGATAAGTGCCGGTCGGTCCGCCGCCGTCATGCTCGGTCACCAGATCGCGCAGCATGTCCTCGATGCGGACCGCCTGCGCTGTCTGGGAACTACCCGCCTTATTGGTCACGGTAATGCGATAGGTGATCGGGTCGCCGGTACGCAACGGGGCGGTCCCCGAGATGACGGTCTTCGACACCACCAGGTCGGCCTGCGTGTCGGACACCGTCACATTGGCACTGGAACTGACCGCAGTGCCTGCGCGCTCTGGAACCGGGCCAACCGTGGCGCTGTTGCCGAACACGGTAAACTCACCCGTAATGGTGTCCACCTGAGCATTCAGCACCAGCGAGGTCGAAGCGCCCACCGCCATCCCGCCTGCCGGAACGGTGTATTGGCACTGTACCTGAGCACCTTCAGTTCCGAATGATGTGCCTCCTGTCGGGCAAGCCCAATTGCTACTGGTCTGCATACCCACCAGCTTGAGCGGGGCAGTCGGCGTATCGGTCAAGGTAATGACCGTGCCAGCCGCGATAGGCATGGGGCCTTCGTTGGTCACCCGTAGGGTGTAGGGGAAAGGCTCGCCTTTCTTCGCCGGCCGCTGCGGGCCGCTCTTGCTGAGCGACAGTTGCGCCGTGTTGCTGAAGCCCAGCACCGCGGTGGCAGTGTTGTTGGTGGTGTTCGGCTCGTTCTGGCCCGGCAGCGACACCCGGCCGGTGTTGACGATGGAACCGGCTGAGCCAACTCCCCCCGGCGGTGCCGCGCTGGCGGTGAAGGTGATCGGTGGCATGTTGGTGCCGGGGTTCCCCGTGTACGCCCCATTCCACGAGCAATCCACTTTGGTCGTAGTGCTTGCCGAGCAGTTCCAGTTGGCATTGAGAGCGCCAAAAGCGTCAAAGGTCACCCCTGTGGGCAGCACGTCCTCCACCCGGACATCCGCGGGCACGAGTCCGCCGGCCTCGAATCTGGGCGTCAGGGTGTAGGTCACCGGGGAGGAAGCGGTGTTCGCATCCAGTTGCACCGGCGACACGGACTTGGCCAGCGACATGTCGGCCCAATCATCCCCCGCAGCCGTCACGATTACCGCAGCCGTATTGTTGTTCAACTGGCCGTCCGGGCGACGTGTGGTGGCATCGGCAAAGCCTTCCACGCTGGCCGCCGCACCGATCGGGCCGCTGGCGGTTGCCAGGACAGGCACCGTGATGGAAGGCATGGGGGTACCAGGCGTACCCGTCGCGGCCAGCGCCCCGGAGAGCGTGCAGGTATAAGTGCCGCTTGTGACCGGGAACCCGCCTGCTGCGGGGAGGCATGTCCACCCAGGACCACCGGGCTGGGAAATGACCGACGCCCCCGCCGGCACCTCGAAGGTCACCTGTGCCCGGCCTGCAGCCGGAATCTCCGACGGGCCGTGGTTGGTGACGGTGATCGTGTAAGAGTAGTTGTCCCCATTATTGACACTGGCCGCGCTGGAAACGAGGGTGATACCCAGGTCCGACGCCTCATTGGTAGTGAACTGGCGCTGGAGGTTCGTGTTGTTGACCCCGCCGTCACCGTCTGCCACACCCGTAGGCGGCGGAAGCTCCGCGCTGGCCGTAGCTGTCCAGTCAGACGCGACCGAGGGGAGGATGACGTTGTAGTCGATCCACTTGAAGGTCGTACCAAGCGTGGCGATCGTGCAGCGGGACGTATTGTTGGATGCGGTCAAAACCGTGCCTGCAGACGGCAGGCCGGTGCAGCTGATGGTCCCGGCGTCGGGGGAAAAACTACGCCCCTGGTAGATGGCCCCTTCGGGCAGCTGCTGGATGACCACAGCATTGCTGGCGCTGGTACCCACATTGAGCTTGACCTTGGCCCGGTAGGTGAAGGTGCCGCCAGCGGGGCCTTCGGTTGCATCCGCGCCAGCATAGAGGCCGTCATGGTTGACGAGTACGTCAGGTATCTCCTGAGCCAACACTTCCGCCCCCATCACCGCCAGCGCCACCGGCACCGCCAACCAGCGCCACGGCCTGGAGGGCGGTGCGCTTTCCCCTGTCACGTATGTTCGATTCATCTGAGCCATCTGCTTATCCCTGGATCAAAGGCATCTTCAAACCCTGGCCCGTTTATGACGAAAGGCCAGGGAAAAATTTTAAGATAATTGTAGCCGCATAGCCAGAGGGGACTGCCGCGGGCGCAGCAATGAAACCGCCTTCACCGTGAAAAAATCACACTCGCATACGCACTCTGCGGAACAAGGCGAACGCAAGCAGCAGCGCTGCCAGTGCAAGCGCCGCACCATTTCCCCAGCGGGCGTACGGCGTCATGCCCTCGTAGCCCTGCACGCTGACGCGCAGCACGCCGCGCTCGAACGCGGGCAGCAGGTCCGTCACGCGGCCGTCGGGCTGCACCAGCGCGGTCATGCCGGTGTTGGTCGAGCGCAACATGGGACGGCCGGTTTCCAGCGCACGCGCGCGGGCGATCTGCAGATGCTGGGGCTGGGCGAAGGAGTCGCCGTACCAGGCGAGGTTGGAGATGTTGAGCATCAGCGTCGCCTGCGGCAGCGCGCGGATGATCTCGGCGCCGAACAGGTCTTCGTAGCAGATGTTGAGCGCGATGCGCTGCCCGCCGAGCGCCATCGGCGGCTGGTCGGCGGCGCCGCGGGTCTGGTCGGACATCGGGATGCTGGCCAGGCGGTAGAACCAGCCGAACAGCGGCGGCGAGTATTCGCCGAAAGGCACCAGGTGCTGCTTGGCGTAATGCTGCACCGGCGCGCTGCCGAGGCTGAGCGCGGCGTTGTAGATGCGTCCGGCCTCGTCGCGGCGGAAGGCACCGAGCACCAGGTCGCCGCCCGCATCGGCGGCGAAGCCGGCCAGCGCCTCCAGATAGCCTTCGGGCAGCAGGTCGAGCAGGGTCGGCAGCGTGGTTTCGGGCAGCACCAGGATGGCGGGCGGATCGGTGCGGGTGAACTCGTCGCGCACCAGCGCGAAATTGTCGCGCAGCACGTCGGTGAAGCGTCCGGCATCCCATTTCAGGGTCTGGCTGAAATTGGTCTGCGCCAGCGCAATGTCCACAGGCTGGCCGACAGCCGTGGTCCAGGCCTGGCCGCGCAGGCCTGCGCCGCTTGCCAGCAGGGCCGCCGCCACGGCCAGGGCACCGAGCCCTTGCCGCCGGGCTGCCTTCCGCCAATCGGTCAGCGCCACCAGCGCGGACAGGAAAGCCAGCAGTCCGCCGACGCCGTAGATGCCGAGCACCGGCAGCCAGCCCGCCAGCGGGCTGGGCGGCGTCTGCGAATAGCCGACGGCCAGCCAGGGGAAACCGGTCAGGGCAACGCCGCGCAGCCATTCGGCAAGCAGCCAGAGTGCGCCGAACACGGCTGCGGCGGAAAGCGTGCCTGCCCCCGGCCGCCAGGCCAGGCCGCGCAGCCGCACGAACAGGGCTCCCGCCAGCGCCGGGTACAGGGCGAGATAGGCGCAGAACAGCGCGATCGCCAGCCCGGCCAGCGGCGCCGGCATGCCGCCATAGCGCTCGAGCGCGACATACAGCCAGGACACGCCGGCAATGAAGGCGCCCCAGCCCCAGGCGAAGCCGATCAGGAAACCGTCGCGCGTCCGCCCGGCGCGTGCCAGCAAGCCCGCCAGCACGGCAAGGCTGGCGAACATCAGCGGAAACCAGCCGAACGGCTCGAACGCCGGCACGCTGGCCGCGCCCGCCAGCAGGGCAGATACCAGGCGGGCCCGCATCAGGCGTCAGTCGCTCCGGCTTCGGACGATGATGGAAGCGGCGGCAGCACGTCGACCAGCACGGAGTGCAGCCGCCGGGAGTCGGCGCGCAGCACCTGGAAGCGCAGCCCCGCCAGCTCGACGGTATCGCCGCGCTGCGGCAGGCGGCCGAAGCGGCGCATCAACAGGCCGCCGACCGTGTCGTATTCATCGTCGCAGAACGCCGTCGAGAAAGCCTCATTGAAATCCTCGATGGCGGTGGTGGCCTTGACGCGGTAGTGGCCATTGTAGGCCAGGCGGATGTTGTCGCCGCTGTCGTCCAGATCGTGCTCGTCCTCGATCTCGCCGACGATTTGTTCCAGCACGTCCTCGATCGTCACCAGCCCGGCGACGCCGCCGTATTCATCGACGACGATCGCCATGTGGTTGTGGCTGGCGCGAAACTCGCGCAGCAGCACGTTGAGGCGCTTGGATTCGGGAATGAAGACGGCGGGCCGCAGCAGGCCGCGCAGGTCGAACTCGCGCCCGGCGAAGTGGCGCAGCAGATCCTTGGCCAGCAGGATGCCGACGATGTCGTCCTTGCCGCCGCCGATCACCGGAAAGCGCGAATGCCCGGTGTCGACGACGAAGCCGGCAATATCCTCGACCGGGCTGTCGAGGCGCACGCAGTCCATCTGCGCGCGCGGCACCATGACGTCGTGAGCCTGCATGTCGGCAACCTGCAACGCACCTTCGATGATCGACAAGGCGTCGGCGTCGAGCAGGTCGCGCTCGAAAGCGGCTTGCAGCAGGGCGAGAAGGTCGTCGCGGTCTTCCGGCTCACGCGACAGCAGCGCGGCGACGCGCTCGATGAATGAAGGTTTTCCAGGACTATCCATGTCGGTGGATGGCGGTTCCGCGGGCGGCGCCTGCCGACCCGCCATCGCCCGGCATGTAGTCAGGCATAGGGATCGGCGTAGCCGAGACCACCGAGGATATCCGTCTCGAGTTTTTCCATTTCCAGGGCATCGGCCTCGTTCTCGTGGTCATGGCCCTGGAGGTGCAACATACCATGCACCACCAGATGGGCGAAATGCGCTTCCAGCGTCTTGCCCTGCTCGGCCGCCTCGCGCACCACCACCGGCACGCACAGCACCAGGTCGCCGGCCAGCGGCCCATGACCACCCTCGCTGCCCTCGCCCGCAGCGGGCATCGCCTCACCTTCACCATAGACGAAGGTGAGCACGTTGGTGGCGTAGTCCTTGCCGCGGAAACCGCGGTTCAGTTCGCGCCCTTCGGCCTCGCCCACCAGCCGCACGGTGACTTCGGCATCACGCAGCAGGGCCGCCTGCGCCCAGCGGCGGATGGCGTGCTTCTTGGGTGCGTTGGCCTTGTCGACGCCTTCGACCGCCTTCTGCACGGCGAGCTTCAGCACCGGCGGACTGTCGCCTTGCGGCAGATCGATCGGCTCGGCCTCCTCGACCGGCAGCAGGCCGTGCTGCAGATCGACGCGCAGCGTCAGCACGTTGCAGGCGGCGGGCTGCAGCGACAGCAGCGGCACGGCATCCTCACCGGCGCAGTCGGCTTCGATTTCCAGGTCGCCCCAGGGCTCCCCGGGCAGGCTCAGCAGCAGGCGACGGCCGTCGCCCAGTTCGATCTCCAGGCGCTCGGCCTTGATCCGCGTCGTTCTGCCATCGGCGTCGACCGCAAGAATCCTGGTCTTACCCATTTTTTCGTTCGCCGCTTTCGGCATCCTTGTCTTCCTCATCCTGAGCCTGGGCACCGGCCACCGCCTTCGCGCGCTCCAGGCGGGCGGCCTCATTGTCGTAAGCTTCGACGATGCGTGCGACAAGCGGATGACGGACGACGTCTTCCTTGCGGAATTCGGTGAAAGCGATGCCGCGCACGCCGGCCAGCACCTGCTGGGCCTCCTTCAGGCCGCTGCGCTGGCCGCGCACCAGATCGACCTGGGTGAGGTCACCGGTGACCACCGCCTTGGCGCCGAAGCCGATGCGGGTGAGGAACATCTTCATCTGCTCGGGCGTGGTGTTCTGCGCCTCGTCGAGGATGATGAAGGCGTTGTTGAGCGTGCGCCCGCGCATGAAGGCCAGCGGTGCGATCTCGATCAGGCTGCGCTCGAACAGCTTGCCGACACGCTCGAAGCCCATCAGGTCGTAGAGCGCGTCGTACAGCGGGCGCAGGTAGGGGTCGACCTTCTGCGCCAGGTCGCCCGGCAGGAAGCCCAGGCGCTCGCCGGCCTCGACCGCCGGGCGGGTCAGCACGATGCGTTCGACCAGCTCGCGCTCGAAGGCATCGACCGCGCAGGCCACCGCGAGGTAGGTCTTGCCGGTGCCGGCAGGGCCGATGCCGAAAGTGATGTCGTGCTCCTGGATGTTGCGCAGGTATTCCACCTGGCGCGGCGTACGGCCGTGCAGCTCGCTGCGGCGGGTCATCAGCACCGGCGAGGCCACGGTGGCTTCGCCGCGGTTGGCGATCTCCACCAGGCCGAGCTGGACTTCGTCGAAGGACAGGTCGTTCTCGGTACGTTCGTAGAAATGCTTCAGCGCCATCTCGCCGCGCAGCACCTGGGCCGGATGGCCGTTCAGGGTGAACTGCTCGCCGCGGCGGGCGATGGTGATGTCGAAAGCGTTCTCGATCTGGCGCAGGTTCTCGTCGAGCGCGCCGCAGAGTTTGGCGAGCCGGGCGTTGTCCGCCGGCTCGAAGAAGACATCCAGGGTTTTCGCCATTCAGGATTCCCGGGTGATGATCTCGCCGCGCAGGCTGTGCGGCAGCGCGGCGGTGATGCGCACGTCGATGAACTGGTTGATCAGGCGGCCGCGATTGAGCGAAGGCGCGGCGAAGTTGACCACGCGGTTGTTGTCGGTGCGGCCCATCAGCTCTTCGTCGGCGTTCTTGCGCGCCGCGCCTTCGACCAGGATGCGCTGCACGCTGCCGACCATGGCCTGGCTGTTGGCCTGGTACTGCTCGTCGATGCGCTTCTGCAGCCGCGCCAGCCAGGCGAGCTTGGTCTCCTGCGGCACCGTGTCTTCGAGGTCGGCTGCCGGCGTGCCGGGGCGGGCGCTGTAGACGAAGCTGAAGGAACCGTCGAAGCCGATGTCGTCGATCAGCTTCATGGTCTTGTCGAAGTCCGCCTCGGTCTCGCCCGGGAAGCCGACGATGAAGTCCGAAGTCAGCGACAGGTCGGGCCGCGCCGCGCGCAGCTTGCGCACCACCGACTTGAACTCCAGCACCGAGTAGCCGCGCTTCATCGCCGCCAGCACACGATCCGAGCCCGACTGCACCGGCAGATGCAGTTGCGACACCAGTTTGGGGATGGTGGCGTAGCAGTCGATCAGGCGCTGCGTCATCTCGCGCGGGTGCGAGGTGGTATAGCGGATGCGCTCGATGCCGGGCATTTCCGCCACGCACTCGAGCAGGAAGGCGAAGTCGCCCTCCTCGCCCGCTTCGCGCACCAGCTCGCCGCGCCACGCATTGACGTTCTGGCCGAGCAGGGTCACTTCCTTGACGCCCTGCGCGGTCAGGCCGGCGATCTCGGCCAGGATGTCGTCCAGCGGGCGCGACACTTCCTCGCCGCGGGTGTAGGGCACGACGCAGAAGGTACAGTACTTGGAACAGCCTTCCATGATCGACACGAAGGCGCTGGCGCCTTCGACCCGCGCCGGCGGCATGGCGTCGAACTTCTCGATCTCGGGGAAGGAAATATCGACCTGCGAGCGGCCGGTGCGGCGGCGCGCCTCGATCAGCTTCGGCAGCCGGTGCAGGGTCTGCGGGCCGAACACCACGTCCACATAGGGCGCGCGCTTGACGATGGCCTCGCCTTCCTGGCTCGCCACGCAACCGCCCACGCCGATGATCAGGTCGGGCCGCGCCTGCTTCAGCAGCCGTACCCGGCCGAGGTCGTGGAACACCCGCTCCTGCGCCTTCTCGCGCACCGAGCAGGTGTTGAACAGGATCACATCCGCTTCTTCGGGGTTGTCGGTCTTGACCAGCTCTTCGCCGGCCGCGAGCACGTCCGCCATCTTGTCGGAGTCGTACTCGTTCATCTGGCACCCGAAGGTGCGGATGTAGAGTTTCTTCATCGAGAAAATTCAGTCACGGCGTCAAATGCGATGACGCTAGCGCTTGGGATCGGGAACGGCAGCCTCTTCGGGCGTGAGGATCCACACCCGATGCACCTGCCCATACTTGTCGAACTTGACGCGCACCTTGTATTCGCCCCGGATGTGCGAAGGCAGCACGATGCGGTTGTAGGTGTTGCGGATCTGCGCGCCCGGACTCAGCGCGGCCGGCTGGTCATCGACCAGCACGGTTCCCGCGGAGGCGAAGGTCATCGTGGTCTTGCGGGCATCTTCCGGAAACGCCCGCGATGGCGCGGCGTGCGCCGCCGAGCCGGGCGCGCCCGCCAGCGACAGCAACAGAAGTGAGAAGGGAATCTTGCGCAAAACATCAGCCGGCAATGACCGGCAGGCTACGTGAACAAGCGCAGGATTTTCACCCATGGAGAGCGCCATGTCAACGCAAAACCCTTTATAAATCAAACGCTACGCAGACAGAAAAGGTACGGCGGCACGACACGGCCGCCTGCGCGGCCTACGATCACGCAGATCACGCCTATTGACGCCTTCCCGTTCGACCCGCTATATTTGCGCGCTCTGTTGGTGATGTAGCTCAGACGGTTAGAGCGACGGATTCATAACCCGTAGGTCGGCAGTTCGATTCTGCCCATCACCACCAACGAATCAATGACTCAAGGCCGGCTCATGCCGGCCTTGGTCGTTTCTGCGACGGCAAAGTGCCGACGGGTTGAAATCCCGGGCTTCCTTGAGATGGTCTGGCGCCAAATGCGCGTACCGCATGGTCATCGCCAAGGCAGTGGTTCAGCAGTTTGGCTCAGGCGAAAGCTTTCTACAGCGGCAAATAGCTTGACTATCTGCCGTAGGCACCTGGAACTTTCGCACGCGAAAGATTTTTCTAATCTAGTCTTGTAATGTTGTATGTCGTTGTATTACAACATACAACATCTTACATATCGGCTTTGCTGTCATCCCCTGCGCTTGTAGGCTTTGCAACCTACCCGAGCACCTTGTTTTTACGGCAAACTGCCGTACAATAACAAAAGGAGGATTAGACCATGCCACCAGCCGTTTCCACTGCCCGACTCGAAGCCCGGATCAGCACCGATCTCCACGCGATGCTCAAGCGTGCCGCGGAGTTGCAAGGACGAACCATGACGGATTTCGTAGTGTCTGCCGTGCAGGAGGCCGCTCAGCGGGCCATTGAACAGGCTGAAGTCATCCGCCTGTCGCTAGCGGACCAAAAGCGTTTTGCCGAGGCACTGCTATCGCCGCCGCCGCCGTCGGATGCTCTGCTGCGTGCCAAGGCCCGCCACGCCGAGCTGTTTGGCGCTGAATGAGGGCCGCGCCGTCCAGCATCGTTGCCTTCGATGCAGCGTATGACCGCTCGACCTTCGACTGCGGCTCCGGACCGCTCAACCGCTACCTGCGCGAGCAAGTCACACAGGACATCCGCCGCCGAATAGCAGCTTGCTTTGTTGCCCTGGCTGGTGGACGGAGCGTTGCAGGCTACTACACCTTGTCAACGGCCAGCGTGCCGTTGGCCGACCTTCCATCCGATATCACCTGCAAGTTGCCCCGCTATGCGGCCGTTCCGGCGGTCCGCATGGGCCGCCTGGCGATCGATCAAGCTTTCAAGGGGCAGGGTCTGGGCGGGGCGCTGCTATACGACGCCTTGCGGCGGGCCGCCCGCTCCGAGATTGCCGCCTTCGCTCTTGTCGTAGACGCCAAGGATGACCAGGCAGCCGCTTTCTACCGACATCATGGCTTCATGGAGCTGTCGGCGTCCTCCTTGGCCTTGTTCCTACCTCTGGCGACCGTTCGATAAGTGCCTCCGCCCCGCTTCGTGGCGGGCGCGCTCATAACTGGCAATCCATCCTTACAAAATCCACGCCAGCAAGGATAAGCCTGCCTCGCAAGCGACCGCTCTGGCGCCCGAGACTCGCCCTGCAACGTATTGGCCGAGCAGGATGAATCCCGCGCGGCATGCATTTGTCAGTCTGACGCGGCGTCTGGCACTGCTCTATCAGCGCCCTGCAGCCTGACGCTGGGCAGGCCCAGCCAGCGCCTGCGAATAATCGACCGGCAGCCAGCGATAGCTGGTGTTGCTTACCGATAGGATGCGTCCGATGCCAGGAAACGGCATGTGGGCGCCTGCGACCCAGATACCAGTCTGAGCCGCGCCACGCAAAAGCTTGTTACGGGTGACGCGCGCGGCCTTCTGGTCTACATCGAAGGCGACCGTGATATCGGGATTGGCGAACTGGGTACCGGGGCTGTGCACGATGTCCCCCCAGAACAGCAGCATTTCACCATCCGCGTTGATGAAATAGCCGGTATGGCCCGGCGTATGGCCTCGCAATACGACGCTTTCGATGCCTTCGATGGGTGGCGTGCCGCCTGCGAAAGTATGGAAGCTGCCGCGGGCCTGGTATTCGGCGATGATCCGTCGCAACCCCTGGTCGTAGGGCTGGTCGGTGTTGAGGCGGTCGCCGGAAAGCCAGAAATCGGCTTCGGCCTGGGCCACGTAGAGCTCCGCATTGGGAAAGGCCAGCCCATGCTCGGCAATGAGGCCCCCGGCATGATCGGGGTGGAGGTGCGTCAGAAGGACGGCCGTCACGTCTTCGGGCGCGTAACCGGAGGCGGCAAGGTTGGCTTGGAGCTTTCCAAGCGTGTCGCCCTGCATGGCACCCGCACCAGAATCGATCAGGATGACGCGCTCGCCATCGTCGACCAGAAACGCATTGACCGCGGTCGACACGTTCGCAGGCTGCTTGACGATGCGCAGGGCCCGATCGATGGCGGCCCGAGACGCCCCCTTGAGCTGGGTGCTGGGGATTTCAATGCTGCCATCGTACAGTGCCGTCAACGTGAACCGTCCCAGCCGCATTCTGAAGTAACCGGGCGCCTGGCCATGCCTGTCCGGGGTCGCGGCGCCATCGTCGATCGGCGTTGCTGCTCCCCGGGCCGAACCGTGATCACCGAAGAGATGGGCGCAGCCTGTGACGGACAAGGCCAGCAGCGCGAGAAACAGAGTATGGAACAATCGGTTTTTTCTATTGGAGAGCATGGAAAGAGGGACGATCCGGAATGAGGGGCGGTTGAGAGACAGCTGCAGTCCATCAAAACGCCAAGCAGAGCTTGCGTTCAGCTGACGGGTGCATCCTGCACGCCGGAGCAACTGATGAACAGCCGGTGTACCGACAGACGGATATCATTGTTCATAGGCTGAATTGAGTACTGCCACCGCCTTCTGAATTGCAGCACGAACTGAATATCCATCAATGATCTCTGCGCAGTAAAGTATGGACAACACTTTGTCCTTGCCCGGACCCGTTTCGTCACGAATCACGGCCATTTCACCTTTCGCGCTTTCGTTCTTTACCTGGTCAAGAACATCATCCAGAACATCGATATCACCTTTCATGCGCTGAATGATAGCGGACGCCCATGCATCGCCTTGATCCTTGAGATACGGGTCGCTCTGACTCGCGAGGCAACTGGCTATCGCGTAGCCTTCAATATCGCGCAGCACTCCCGGACGCGAGGAGTCGACGGGCTCCATTCTGGCTGCACAACCCACCACGACCGAACACAGCAGCGGCAATATTGTTCTCCTCATGGCAACTCCCAAAACGCGCCACGTGAGGTTTTCATGCCCCACCCCTACTCCCCACTCAGCGAAACCAGGCCGTTTTCGATATCCCACTGCGCGCGCACGGATAGCTCCAGCGGATACGGCTCGAACCAGAACGCCAGCCGGATTCGAAATACCAGCTGGCTCCGAACGGCTTGTTCGCTATCCGCCAGCAAGGCCACCGACAGGCTTTCAGGCAGCACCCTCGGTTCGTATGTGAGGATTGCCTTCTCGATGTCCTGGGCCAACTTCGTCAACTCCCGCTCGGTCAGCGTCATGCCGGTGCTGCAGGGGATGCCGTAGTTCAGCACGGAACGGCTGGCCTCGGCATGCTTGGCGAACGACGTTTGCTCCCTGGGCGCCACGCTGCACAGCAGCCACTGCAAGTCCCGCAGCACCGACTGTTGATACGCCTGCCTGGACATCCCTCCTTTTCCGTTTTCAGGCGATTCGACCAGACGGTCGAGCAATGTCGGCAAGAAGCGATCGCTACGGCTCATCCGGGGCCTTACTCCCAGTCCGCCCGATGCCGTCCTGGCCTTTCGGCCCAGCCAGCCATCAACAATTCGAACAAATCCTCATCCGGAGCGCCGTTATGGATGATCTGGCGGGGCGGCTGACGGGGCGAAGGCTCCGCCCACCAGAAGCTGCGCCCCTTGCGCTCGGTGAAACGTTCGGCCAGATCCGGCCAGGAAAACCAGTTCGGATTGGCGCCTGTCGCAATCCCCAGGTCGGCCAGGATGTCGCCGGCAGAGTCTCCTTCCCGCCTCTGGGTACCGTCTGCCTCCAAAGCTGCCTCCAGTCCGGACTGGATCGCATCGACACTCAAATCGCCTCGAATGACTTGCCTCAACAAGGCTTCCACCTCGAACAGCCAGCGGCTCCGGGGCGGCAGGTGCTCCGTCATCCTTGCTCCGTCCACCGAGCGCAGAGCCAGCACCGGCGAGCAACGGCCGATTCGATCCACGCTGGGCGCGACGCAACCCACCAATGGGCGTGCATCCCAGATATGTGCATTCATGGCGAAGTGCCATACCGGTGCCAGTTGGTATGCGGCTTTCCAGGCCTCCCCATGCCTCTCCGTCAAGCGCCCCATCCCCCCCGCACACCATGCATGTACATGCTCGCGAAGCGCCAGTGGCAATCCCCGTCCCGCAAAATCTCCGAGCACGGGCAGTTTGCCAAACCACCCCACCAGCGGGGGTTTGCCCCAGCGCATCGAGGAAAAGCTCATGCCTGCCATGCGACCCGTCCCACGTCCTTCTCTCCCAAGTCCAGGATGCGAGTGACTTCGATGCGCTTCCCTACCCAGACGGCCAAAGCACTGAAGTTATCCATGTCCGACTCGCACGCTGGCCGCTTGATACGCGACAGCATGCGTTTCACCCATTCTTCGGGAGTGGCTGCTCCCCTCAGTTCCTCTTCCATGACCGCTTCAGGCAATGCGTCCCAAAACCCGTCGCTGCAAAGCAGGAAGACATCGCCTTGCAATACCGGTAGCGGCGAATCGCAAACGGCTGTCGGTGGCGTCTCCGGCGACCCCACGGCAGCATAAAGTGCATTGCGCTCCTGCCGGCCACGCAGATCTCCCCGCACGAACCCGGCATCGATCATCGCCTGCAATACGCTGTGGTCGTGCGACAGTTTGTGCGCCCTGCCGTTTCGGAACAGGTAAATGCGGCTATCACCCAATTGGCACCAGGTTGCACGCCCAGTCTCGGTACTGATCAAAAGCGTTGCCACCGTGGTATTCATCTCGCCGCAACCGGGATGACGCTCACGCGCCGTTGCAAGTGCGCCACGCGCAACCGCGATCGGCCAGGCCGCATCCATGCAGCGAGCGGCGGGCGCAGTCTGGAAGCAGCGCAGCACTTCGCTCACTACCGCCCGAGACGCTTCAGCTCCGCCCTCGTAGCCACCAGCGCCATCCGCCAGAGCAAAACAACCAATATGTTCATTGGCGCAAAAACCGATGAAATCCTGATTGTTCTCTCGGCTCCCCAGTTCCGTGCAGTGGGCGATGGACAAGTGCATCATGGGATCTTTCATCAGAGCGCCTCGCGTTTCTGCTTTCCGCCTGCCCGGGCGTTCTCCTCATAGGCGTCGACGAACGCGGCACCGAAAAACTCCTGGAAGCGATCCACCGCCTGTTCCCGCGTGTTCTCGAAATAGCGCCCGTAAGCGTCCCACAGCCGCGCCTTGCGCCCCATCGACAGCAGGTTGTCGATCATGCCATGGGTATCGGCATTGCGTGTGATCGTCTCCGGATCGAAACGCTCCAGCACCAGAGACAGTGCAGACCGCATGCCTGAAACCACACCGATCTGATGGCTCAGCAGATCGGCAAAAGCTTCGTGCACCGCATCCTCCGCCCCCATGAAGCCCGGATACTCACGGCCGAGCAGATACATCAATGCGACATCGGCATCCGGGGAGAATTTCAGCGGATTGTTACGATCGGGGGATATCACCGTGACATTGGCGCGCACTTCGCGCTTGACGGCTGCCCGCGCGGCCATGAGCCGAATCGTGCCGTCGATCGACGTCCGTAGCAGAGCACCCAGTGTGCGCATGAAATCGGCGTCCAGCTTCCGATGCTCCGGCAAATCATCCAGCTCGAGCCCCTCCAGCAGCGCTGCATGCAGTGCCGCCACCTCCCGATTCACCGCATCACCCGCCCCCGTTGCCGCCCCTGCCTCGACTGGGTGCGCAGCCACGCTCTGCTGCGTGCGAACGCCAGAAGGCGCTGGGTCAGATTCGGCTTCCGGCGCGGGAGAAGGCGCTTGAAAGCCTTGCAGCTCGCTTGCCTCTGCGGGAATCGGCGAAACGGCAGCGCCACCATTCCGATGCCCATCAGCATGCTGCGACGACATGCCCATGTCCGGCGCATCGGAACTCGACGGCAGGGCACTCCGATCACTCAGCAGTTCGTCCAGGGCGAAATCCTCAGGGATCAGGAGCGTATTTTCGGTTTCCGCCACATCTCCTTCCTCCCCTTGAGCTTGCTCGCTTTGCATGGCGGGAGCGTCGGGCCCGGTCTCCGAGGAAGCCATTTCAGGCCTATCGGTATCGAGCGAATCTAGAGAAAAGGGCGAATGCAATTCGCTGACGGGGCGAGAAGGAGTCGCGCCGCCGGGCTCTGCGTTTCGATCGCCCGGCACACCGAACAAGTCCTCCACGGCCTCTTCATCGCCGCCAAAAATCGCCAGCGGATCCAGCGCCCCCTCCTCCAGCAACGGGTTGCCGCTTTCCGATAACGGGTCCTTGGTCAACTCATGCGCCAGTTGCCCTGAGCGGCTTTCCTGGTCAAGACCGCTCAACAGTTGCTTGCCGCTCCCTGCAAGATCGGAAAGCCTGATCGTGTTTCTGATGGATGCAAGGCCGAGCGGATCGTCGGACATCAGCGGGCGTGTGCTCCCCTTGTCGAGAATGGCATTGATATCCGCTGCATGCGGGTCCTGCGTTTCATCTCCCGGCAAGTTCGCAGCCATTTCCGGACGGGTACCCTGTTCCCGCTGCGCGGTGATCCGCACCTCGAGCAAATAGCCCCCGATACAGATCTGGTCGCCATGGTTCAAGGTCCTGCTTTCCCCCGGGGCAACGGGAACGTCATTCAACAACGCCGGGTTGGACGCACTGACGTTCGTCAGCAGGTAAGTTCCATGCCGATCCGGCTCGATCATGAGATGCCGCCTGGACAGCAAGCGCATGGGGTCGGGAAGCATCACGGCGTTGTCATCACCGCGCCCGACACTGCCGCCCCCTTCCGGCAGCTGGCGGATGATCGGAAACACCGGAGCAATGTCGTTGTATTTGATTGCTGCTACTTCAAGCATGATCTTTCTCCACAACGCCGTATTCAGCGCGACTCCCAGCGCAAGGTGATGCGCTCGCCCGTTTCGATATAGAACTGCGCCATCATGGGAGGCGTAAGAGGATGTTCGATTCGGATCCGGTGCTCTCCCGGCACCAGTGTGACGATGCGTGCGCTGCCATCCTGTACCAAGCCAATTTCACGTTCATCCAGAAACACGACGCCGCGCACCGGAGCTTCCAGGACCAGTTGCGGCTGCCTCTGAGCCGCCACCTTATCGATACGCATCACCGGCCAGCCACGGTCGCTTATGCCGACTGCGCCACTGGGCTTCGGAAAGACGATGACGCGCTGCAACGCCTCCTTGCCGGCCATCGACCAATCGCCGATTCGCTCCCTGCCCTGCTGCTGCAGCGCCTCGATCCGCTCCCGCACAGCCTCTTCGAGCACCTGATCCACCTGCCCTGAAGCGGCACGCTCGAATGACGGCGCGTCGAACAGGGTCGAACATGCACTCGCCGCACCAAGCATCACCGCGCCATACAAGCACGGCAGAAGACACCGGGCATATGCCGGCCTGGACGGCGTCCGCGCTTCAATCGTTTCCAAAGACATGCCTGATCCGGTAGGTACGACCGGCCTCTATGTCCAGCGTGACATGCTTTGCAGGATGGGTTTCGTTGCGTATCTCGATTTCGATCTGGCCCGGATCGGCCTGGAAACGGACCCGCGGCGGCGTGACACCGACCAGTTCCCCATTGACGAACACATTGCCCCATGGCTCGACGCGGACATCGACCGTGCCCTGCTGCTGTTCGGCAACCACCGGAGTTTCCGGCACGGCATTCTGGGCGTTGGAGACCGGAGCGATCCCATGTTCATCCCCGCCGGCATCAGCCACCACGGTGGGAATCGGCGGATCCGTAGCCATGGGCTGACCGGCAATCATTGGCTGATCCGTGATCATCGGCGGATCGGAGGCAGGCGCTGCCGCCATCGGGGACTCCTGCCCCACGCCGGCACCCTCGCCGCCAGCGCCATGATGGGCTTCAACGGCCTGTGACAAGGAAGGAGTTTCCACCACCTCCGGCGCCTCGGCCGCCTGCAACGGCATGGCAGGCGGGCCGTCACTCGCCATCTGTGCGTCAGCCTGCTGCTCATCGTCGTGGAGCACTTCCGCCTCCGGCAAGGCTGGCGCAGCCGAAACGGCTTGCGGAGCCTCCCTGCCCTCCTTGCCGCCAAGCGCGAATGGCATGCCGGCCGGCGGAGAACCGCTTGCCGCTGTTCGTGCCGACGCCGCCGGGCTGGCTGCCGGCTCCAGCCCATGCAGATCGTCATCACCAGATCGAGTGAACAAATACATCCCGATGAGCGCAGCAAAGAGCAAGGGCACGCCGACCAGCAGCCCGTTACGCTTACGTGCCGGCACCTCGGATTTCAGCTCGCCGACGGGGGAAGCGGTGGACGCAGCGGGCGCTGGCTCATGGGCATCACCGGCGGGCGTCCGCCTGTCCTGCTGTTTCTCTGTCCGGGAAACCGGCGCGGCCTGGTCCACCTCCTTCCCGGACTCCTGCAGTGCCCCCTCCGGCAACGGGATGAGACCGGCAAGCACATCGCTCTCGCGATCCCCGGCCTGCTGCCCCATCCCCGCATCACCAGAAGCGGGGAGGATGGCGTCCTCCTCGGCAGGCATGACCGCCTCCAGCGCCAGCATGCGCTCGTCGGCGGCGGGCTCGACAGCATGCATCAGCTCGAGGAAAGCCTGTACCGACTGCGGACGCTGGTCGGGCGAGACTCGCAAGCCCAGATCGATCGCAGCCAGTAAGGCAGGCGAGATTCCTGGCGGTGCATTTTTCACCAAAGGAAGCAGCGGATCGCGGATGATGCGTGCGACCGATACGGTAGGCATGATCCCGGTGACGACCTGGTAGGCGACGGCAGACAGTGCATACAAATCCGTCCAGGCGCCCTGTGGCGCAACCTTGTGGTCCTCGCTGTATTGCTCGATCGGCGCAAACCCCGGCTTCAGGATGACCGTGGAAACATCCGACTTGTCGACCAGGATGCTGCGCGCCGCACCGAAATCCAGCAGCAAGGGCTGGCCATTCTCGAGCATCAGGATGTTGTCGGTGGAAATGTCGCGGTGATAGCAGTCCGAACCGTGCAACTGCGCCAGGCCATCCAGCAGCGGCATCAGGAATGCTTCCAGGCCGGCACTGTCCTCGATGCGGAAGCCTTCCTGGATCAGTTCGCTCAGCGGCCGCCCAAGGTAGAACGGCATCACCATGTAGGCCGTGCCCTGCTCTTCCCAGAAACGCAGGATCTCGACCAGCGCAGGATGCTTGAAACGCGCCAGCATGCGCGCCTCCGAGACGAAGCAGCGCAAGCCCTTCTCGAAGGTCTCGCGCTGGCGCTCGGAGCTGGCAACCACCAGCCCATCATCCCGGCGCGTGGCATGGCTGACCGGCAGGTACTCCTTGATCGCGACCTCACGCTCGAGCAAGGTGTCATAGGCCCGGTACACGATGCCGAATCCGCCTTCGCCGATCACCGACCTGATCTCGTATTCCTGCACGCGCGCGCCGACCGGCAGCGCGTTTACCGGAGCCAGGCGCTGAGCGGCGCCACGCGACTGTATCGTATCCATATTCAACGCCTGACGGAGGCCGGAGGCGATCCGCTCGAATCTGTTGGCCTCTTCATTCCATTTCTGATGAAAAGAACCATTGCAAGAATAATGCTCGCCAGGACGAGCCCCAAACCGAGACCAACGGCAACTTCCAGATCCGCTGTACTTTCACAACAATCTGCGCCCAGGAAATCTGCCAAAAGATTCCACGCAGAATCCGGGATGGTAATGAACCAAAGCGCAGGCGCCCTCAGCCAGACTGCCGCAAATGCGATACTGAGAAACACCAGCCACAAGAACATGAAACCTCTTTCAAAGGCCGGCATTTCAATCTTCCATTGCATCAAACATCGTGGCTTCCGGTGACTCCGTCTTGACCTCCGAAGGAGCATTTTGCAATGCAGTACTCCCCTGGGCTGGCCGCGTACGAACATCGACCACGAATGCGCCCCCCTCGGCCGACAGGCGCACGTGTTCGAGCGTACGTCCGGAAATCATCGCCTCGAGCGCATGCCGGCTGATCTCGGGCAGCACGGTATTGGTCAATACCGCATCGATCATCCGTCCGCCCGAATCACTGACATGGCAGCGCTCGAGCACGCAGCGGATCGCTTCGTCGTCATACTCCAGCACCGCACCGTGATTGCGCTCGATGCGCGCGCGTACCCGCTCCAGTTGCAGGCGGACGATCGCCGACAAGGTTTCCGCTGCCAGCGGCACATAGGGCACCACCACCAGGCGCCCCAGCAAGGCAGGCGGAAACACCTCCAGCAGCGCCGGCCGGAGCGCCCCATCCAGTGCCTCGGCGCTGGGGGGCTGCGGCCCGTTCGCGCACAGATGGTCGATGATCTCGGTACCGACGTTCGAGGTCAGCAGGATCACGGTATTGCGGAAGTCGATTTCCCGCCCCTCGCCGTCTTCCATCCGCCCCTTGTCGAACACCTGGAAGAATATCTCGTGGACATCCGGATGCGCTTTCTCGATTTCATCGAGCAGGATCACGCTGTAGGGACGGCGGCGAACCGCCTCGGTCAGCACACCGCCTTCGCCATAGCCGACATAACCCGGCGGCGCGCCCTTGAGCGTCGATACGGTATGCGCCTCCTGGAACTCGCTCATGTTGATGGTGATCAGGTTCTGCTCACCGCCATACAGGTTCTCCGCCAGCGCCAGCGCCGTCTCGGTCTTGCCAACGCCGGAAGGGCCGCACAGCATGAACACGCCGACCGGCTTGCGCGGGTCCGACAGCTTCGCCCGCGCAGTCTGGATGCGGCGCGCAATCGCCTCCAGGCCCTCGCGCTGGCCGATGACGCGGCGCCCGAGGCTGTCGGCCAGCTCGATCACGGCACGGGCCTCGTCACGCACCATCCTGCCGACCGGAATACCCGTCCAGTCGGCAACCACCGACGCGACGACGTGCTCATCGACCGCCGCCGTCACCAAGGGCTGCTCACCGCGGCACTGCTGCAGACGCTGCTCCAGCTCGACCAGACGCGCCCGCCTGGCCTCGGTGCTTTCCGCAGCTTCCTCGTACTCACCGGCCTCGATACTTTCCACGGCTTCCGCCTGCTCATCGGCATTGCCGCCGCTCTCTCCGGCACTCGGCCCGGCCGCGTCCTTGAACAAGGCGCCGCGCAACTCGACGATCTGCGCGACCAGCGCACGCTCTTCTTCCCAGCGCGCCTCCAGCTCCGCCACCCGGGCCTCCAGCCCGACGATCTCCCCATCGAGCCTGGCTATGCGCTCCGCGTGCGACTGTCCTGCCGCCTGCTCGCGCAGCAGCAGCGTGCGCTCATCCTGATGCAAGGCCATCCGGCGCCGCAGATCCTCCAGTTCCCCGGGCGTCGCATGCTGGCTGATCGCAACCCGGGCCGCGGCCGTATCCAGCAGCGCCACTGCCTTGTCGGGCAACTGGCGGGCGGGAATGTAGCGGTGCGACAGGCTCACGGCGGCGCGCACCGCATCGTCGAGAATGCTTACGCCATGATGCCGCTCCAGCGGTGCGACGATTCCGCGCAGCATGTCGATGGCGCGAGCCTCGTCCGGCTCATGCACCTGAACGACCTGAAACCGGCGCGTCAGCGCAGGATCCTTCTCGATGTACTTCTTGTACTCGCTCCAGGTCGTCGCCCCCACCGTGCGCAAGGTACCGCGCGCCAGCGCCGGCTTGAGCAGGTTGGCCGCGTCCCCGGTACCGGCTGCGCCTCCCGCGCCGACCAGGGTGTGAATCTCGTCGATGAACAGGATCACCGGCCTGGCAGCGTGCTGCACCTCGTCGATCAACTGCCTCAACCTCTGCTCGAATTCACCCTTCATGCTCGCACCGGCCTGCAGCAGGCCGATATCGAGGCTGCGCAGTTCGACCTGCGCCAGGCTGGGCGGCACCTCGCCCGCGGCAATGCGCAGCGCGAAACCTTCCACCACGGCGGTCTTGCCGACGCCTGCCTCGCCGGTCAGGATCGGATTGTTCTGCCGCCGGCGCATCAGGATGTCGATGATCTGGCGGATCTCGTCATCGCGGCCGGTCACCGGGTCGATTTCGCCCGCACGTGCGCGCGCCGTCAGGTCGACGGTGTATTTTTTCAGCGCCTCGGCCTTGCCCAGCGCAGCCGGACTCATTGCCCCGGAGCTTTCCCCGGGCGCGGCGAGCGCATCGCCATAGGCACTGGCAGCCGTTTCCGACGAGGCTTCGGGGCTGTCGGCCAGCAATCGACCGAACTCTGCCCCCAGGCGATCGACGTCGATGCGTTCCAGCTGCGGCGCACTTTTCAGCACCACGCTGCGCAAGCGCTTGTCGCCCAACGCGGCGAGCAGCAAATGACCACTGCGCACCGTCGCCGCACCGAAGTTTACCGATGCCTGCATCCAGGCCCGCTCGACCGCGGTATCGATATCGGATGACAGGTCCTCGATGCCGTTCGCACCATTGGGCAGGCGCTCCAGTGCGCGCTGCAGCTCGGCGACGAGACGCCCCGGCTCGACGTCGGCATCGCGCAGGATGCGATGGACGTCGCTGTCGTCGAGTTGCAGCAGCTGGTAAAGCCAGTGGCACAGTTCGACCAGCGGATTACCGCGCAGCTTGGCGAAAACGGTCGCGCCCTCGATACTTTTGTACAGCGTCGGATTGAGCTTGCCGAACAACGATACCCGGCTGATCGTACTCATGATGACCTCATGCTTGAGAATATTGTGGGTTGGCCGACTGCCCCTCGCAGTCCAGGATCAGATCACCACGATCCTGCTTCTGCGCCGACACACCCAGCCAGCTCGTCCACCCCAACCGGGACTGCCCCCCCAGCCTTACGGCGGGAACCTGGTCGGCGCGGAGGATCAGGCGAATATCCCAGGCCAGCTCGAACCCGGTGTAATTCCTGACCCAGTCACGCAGCATGTCGTGCCAGTCAGCTCCTGGCAGGAAGCGTTCATAGGCGGCAAGATCGAGCGGCCCCGCGTGAATGCGGAAGCGATGAAGGCGATCCGGCACCGCGACGCCGCACACTGCGCCGACACCGAGTCGCGATGCATCGCCATGGCCCCCCAGCTCGCTCCGGTCCTCCGGCGACAGCTCCAGCCAGTTCATGACCCATTCTTCAACCCGGAACGTCCATCCGAAGAAGCCGGTCAGGATCGCCGTCAAGCCTTCAGGATTGCGCGTCAGCCGTACCAGATGGCCCGCCATGTGGTGTCGCGCATGACCCGGCACGCGATCCAGCCCCTCGTTGCACGCCTCGCCATGACCCGTGAGGCTGCCGACGTAGCGGCTGAAGGCGTCATCGTCGGGGCGATCCAGGCTGGTGGCCGCCTGTGCGCTGGACCACGCCCGATAAAACAGCAGCGCCGCGCGATGCTGGAAAATATCGAAGAAGGCCTGAAGCCCCTCGTCCTTGTCGATATGCACCGCGTTATGCACATACTCGGTCAGGTGCAAGGGCAAGGGACCGTTCGGGCCGAAGAGGCCGAAGCCCAGTTGGCCAAGGCGCGGACGCCCGAAGTAGTCCTCGTCGTAGCTTGCCAGCGCGGCAGGCGCAAAGCGCATCGACGGCGGCTGGCTGACCCGCAGCACCTCTTCGCTCGCGCGCATCGCCCTGCCCAGGCGCGGAGCCTGCGGGTTCCTGGCCTCGAACCAGCGCAGGGCGTTGAACCAATCGACCTCCCAGGGCGATCCTTCGAGCAATTCGCGCAGCGGCACGACAGTCGCGTCACGCATCCGGACGCCCTCCCCAGCGCGGCGGCCATGCGGCCAGCCTGCCGCGCGTGGTGCTGTGCAGGTTCAACTCGCAGAACATGTTCATCGAAACATGGCGCGACAGGAACTGCTCGAGCACGGCACCGAACAAATAGGGGCTTCCACCGGCGAAAGGCCGCTCGTCGACCGTCACGTCCACCGCGACCCCGCGCCCGAAAACCAGCGGGCCGGCAACCGGCAGGCGGCGGTTCACCGCACGGGCGTGGGTGGCGACGATGGCCTCCGCATGCCGTGCCACCACCGGATCGGCCAGCGCGGCATACAAGCCGAGCAATTCACGCAACAATGCCGCACCGCTGCCTGCATCCATGTCGCGCAGCGCAAGGTAGTTGATCGAAAGATGGCTGATCAGCCGCCACGTCATCTCCCGCTCGGCCACCTGCGGGCGGGGACGGGATGGCCCTTTCACGATCGTGGCGCCGCGCAGCGGCAGGCGGGTATCGACACGCAAGGAGGCGCCTGCAGGCAGAAACAACGGCAGATCCCGGTTCGTCAGCAGCATGTCGACGGCAATCTGCTCGACATGCTCGGGCCAGGGCGCCTCGCGTGTATCCACCAGCGACACGAATACCTCCGAGCCGCGATAACCCGAGCGGCCGCCATCCCGCCTGCCCACTTCCGAAAGCCGGCGCGGCTCACGGCGTGCCGAAAAGAAGGCCTCCGAAGCGCGAGTCGTTTCGCCGACGTGCTTGTAGAACGGCGCAAAGGAGCGCACGGCGTTGTTGCTGCGATCGAAACCATCGATGCCGAACACCTGATAAACCTCGTAGTCCAGCGGACGGGTTCGATCCGGCACGATGTGATGCTCGAGCGCCCCCGGACTCACCGGCAAGCGTTTGCCTGAAGACGGAAAGAGGTTGATGATCGGCGCACAATTGAGCAGCAGGCAGCGGTTGCCCACCACCGGGGCGACCGCCGCAGGATCGCAATCGAGCAGGATGGCGATTTCGAAGCTCTCCGCTTCAAGGCGCGACAGCGCCGTGCCAACACCGCCTATGCTGAAGAACAGGTAGCGCGCCGGAAATGCGAAGTACTCGTGCAGCAAGCGGTAGCCCTGGAACACGCGCGCATCCGTCGGCAGCAAGGCTTGTGCTGCATCGAAGCCCTCCGCGCGCAAGGTGTCCGGTGCAGCGAGCAGCTGTGCCCCGTTGCCGTCAGGCTCGCTGATCACCGCCCCGATCCCGTGCCCCAGCACGGCCTCGTAGAGCAGGCCCGCATCGGGCTCATCGGCCGCGATATGGAAGCACAGGCGATCCGGCAAGGGCCCGAGCGCGGCCTCGGGACGGGTGAACCTCAAGCGGATGCGCAGTACCCCCTTGACTGCCTTCCTTCCGGCCAGGGCGCCGAGCGGCAATCGATCCCCCGGCAGATCGGTCCGCACTTCCAGGATTTCCAGCGGCCACACATCAATGTCGTGCGCAGTCACGAAGCTGCATTCCGTCCGTCCGCCCGCCACGGCATTGGACGTCATGCGGGTGCCGCGCGGCAGCCTTCCGGCACCGCCATCGGCACTGCCGCCATCCACGCTTGCACCATCGAGGCAGGCGATCGCCATGGCGGGCGTCGGCGCCAGATAGTGCGGATAGACGACTTCGAGCAGACGCTGCGAAAAGCGCGGGAATTCGGCATCGATCTTGACGTGAATCCGGGCGGCGAGGAAAGCGAAGCTCTCCAGCAGGCGTTCCACATAAGGATCCGCCA
Organism: Thauera butanivorans; assembly: GCF_048398245.1. Classification (NCBI taxonomy): domain Bacteria; kingdom Pseudomonadati; phylum Pseudomonadota; class Betaproteobacteria; order Rhodocyclales; family Zoogloeaceae; genus Thauera; species Thauera butanivorans. Next base: position 1,054,410 of record NZ_CP183038.1, on the reverse strand, counting down.
CCGTCTCGCCCTGCATGCCGAGGCGGCCGGCCACTTTCGGAAACGCAGCCGCGAACTCGCCCCCCAGCTCCCGCAGGTAGGCAAGCTCACGGTTGTAGTAGTCCAGAAAGCGCTCGTCCATCACGCTTCCCCCACCGGTGCCGCCGTTCCATATCGGCTCACAGGCCCGCGGGACATGCAAACTCCCTCATTTCCTTGAGCGCGAAGGGATTCTTCACGCTGCCGGCCACCACCTCGAAGCTCACCTTGCGTCCGCCGACGTCCAGCGTTGCCTGAAAGCGCTCCGGGCTGTTGCCCGGCGCGATACGCGCCTTGTCGAACAAGCGATGCAGTGCCCACGGCCCTTCCAGCACCAGGCCATCGGTGCCTGCGCCCAGCGCCGGCTCCAGTGACAAGCGGACCTGCCCGCTGCCGCGAGTACCCGGCCAGCGCACCGTATGGCCAACCTGCGGGCCATGCTGGTAACGGACCACCTGACCATCGATGTCGAGCTGCATCTGGGTGATCGTGGCATCCATCTCGAGGGGTTTGATCAGCACCGTAACCGCCGGCGCCCCGCCGCCGCTGCGGAAGAACACATCCTTGATCACCGCCGCACGCTCGAACTGTCCCAGAACGCCACCGTCCCCGAGCCCGCCACGCGCTCCCGGGATCAAGCGCCACGGACTCGCCGAAGTATCCACCACCGCAGCCAGTTCCCGCTGGAAGTAACTGTCGGCGATACCGCCCGGACCGAACATCCTCGCAAAATCCTCGCTCGCCACTTCCCGCGTTGCACCGGGCCTGAAGGGATAGCGGCCTTCGATCGTTTCCCGGCACGCCCGGGTGACCGTACCGACCATCTGCACGCTCTTGGCCGCCCGCGCCTCCCGCGCCACCAGCGTGCCGCCCGTGGCAGCCAGCGTTTCGAGCAGGCGCCTGCTCGGCGACGGCAGACGGCCGGCCTCCGCCTTCAGGCGCGCAGGCAAGTCGCTGGAAGGCGGCGGATACCCGCCTGCGCGAGCCGCCTCGACCGAACTCAGCAGCAGATGCAATTCCGACAGCGACTGCAGCGTGCCCGCCAGCGGAGCGCCACTGTCACCGCTGCCAACCGAACGCCGCAGAGCCTCGAATCTCCGATCCACGATCAGTTCCGGTTTCTCGTCCGGACCGAGGCGGCCAGGCAAGGCGCTGGGCCCGATCATCCGCGTCACATCGTCCTGTGTCGCACGAGCCGAACGCTTCACCCGCTCCAGCAGCGATGCATCATTCGCGTTGCCACCCGGCGCGGACTTCAGCAAGGTCGTCTCCTCGACCACCGCCTTCATCAACCTTGCCAGCGGCGAATCCACCGCCGACAAGCCCTTGACCAGTTCGGCCGCCTCCGCCAGCGAACGCGGCGCAATCAGGTCGATATCGTCGATGAATCGCTCCCACGCCGCCACGTAGTCCCGCATGTACAGCCGCTTGACCTCCAGCGCCAGTTCGCCGGTTGCAATCGCCTGGGCCTGCTCGCGCGCCGAAACGTCGGAGCTGCCCAGCACCCATGCGTCATCACGCCCGACATACCGCACGACGTTATCCACTTCCGGCGCGAACAGCTCGTGATAGCCGCGATAGGTATACAAGGCGCTGACGCCGTCCGTGAGCGGCTGGCCGCTCGAGCGCTTGAAGACGGCCGGCGCACTCGGGCCGACGACGGCACCGATGGAAAAATCCGGCAGATTGTTGTGTTCGAGCGCCCTCGCCAGTCTGCGGTACGTGCGCTGTGCAAACGAGAACTGGGTCAACCTGGCACGTGTCGCATCCACCAGGGTGTTGTCGACCGGCTTTGACGCCTGCATGCCGCCGATCCCGATCAGCGCCTCGACGTGGCGCTCGAGTGCATCGCGCTCCTGGCGTGCCGCGCCAGCCGGCATGTTGTAGTCCCAGTCGGCCAGCACGAAAGCCTTGAACGCCTCGCCATCGAAACGCGCCCGGTCGTGCAGCATCAGGTAGGCCTTCAGAATCTCATACGAAAATTCCAGATCCTCCACCGCCACGGTCCGCAGCAACCACTCCAGACGGGCCTCGATCGCCGGCGCGAGCCGGGTGCGCAGCAGATTCTCGTAAAGGGGCCGCGATCCCGCCATCAGCTTGTCGCCCTGATACAGCCCGAAAGTCCATGCCCGCATTGGATCGGCCGCACGGAAATGCACGCTGTCCGACACGGTTTCCGCTTCGGTCAGCGGCGCGAGCAGGGGGTACACATTTCCATCGACCATCGGCGGCAGTTCATCCAGCTTGCGCGCCAGCCGATCCACCTTGCCGTCGACCTCGGTCAGGTAGGTCTCGTTGTTGCGATAGCTGGTCACCCAGGCAGCCACCCCGGCTACGAGCAACAGCGCGCTCACTGCGTAGGCAGCCAGATGCAGCATGCGGACACGCCGATCCGCACTGCGGTTGTGCCCGACCAGATGCGCCTCGGCAAACACGACCTTGGCCAGCAACTCGTTGAGGAAATGGCTTTTCGCGGTGCCGCGCAGCAGCGCAGGTGCGCGCACCCCTTGCGGTGCATCCATCGCGCGGATGACACGATCGAGCGGCGTGCCCTCCTGCGTCGCGCTGGTGAAGTACATGCCCCGCAACAAGGGCGCGGAGGAAAAGCGCGAATCGGCAAACAACTGCGCGCCGACTTCCCGCAAGGCCTCGCACAGCAAAGCGAATTGCTGCGGAAAGGAATGGATCAGCGCGCGTCGCGCCAGCTCCGGCTCGGACAACAGGACATCCGGAAGCCCGGCATGGATGCGCTGGCGCAGCAGCGCCAGTTCGCGCTCGACCCCATCGTCGGCATAGCCGTTTCCGCCATCAGGCGTCCAAGGCAGCGTGAAACCCCATACTTGCTCCCGTCCGGCACGGTCGAGCGATGCGAAGTACTCGTCGAAGCCGGACAGCAAGTCGCACTTGTTGATCAGCAGATAAACCGGGAAACGGACCCCCAGATCCTCCCGCAATTCATCGAGCCGGTGGCGCAGGGTTTCGGCATGGCGGCGACGCTCTTCGGAAGTGCTGTCGAGCAGTTCGGTGACGGAGACCGTCAACAGCACACCGTTGATCGGCTGCAGGCTGCGGCTCTTGCGCAACAGCCCCATGAAGCCGCGCCATTCCGCACGATCTCCTTCGGCGTCGCTGTCGTGGGTGGTGTAGCGGCCTGCGGTGTCGATCAGTACCGCCTGATTGGTGAACCACCAGTCGCAATTCCGCGTGCCACCGACTCCTTTGACGGCGCCCTTGCCAAGCGACTTCGCCAACGGGAAATCCAGCCCGGAATTCAGCAGCGCGGTCGTCTTGCCCGCGCCCGGCGCGCCGATGATGATGTACCACGGCAGCTCGTAGAGATAGCGGCCTCTCGAAAACAACCTCGTCGGGCCGCGCGCGCCCGTGCCGAAACGCGCACGGCGCAATATTTCGAGCGCTTCGCCGAAGCGCGAGCGCAGCAGCTTGACCTCTTCGGTTTCGCCGCCACGCGAGTTCGTCTGCAGCAGCTCACGCAGGCGCTCCGTCACTCCGGCATTGGCCGAGCCACGGCGCCAGCGGCGCCACAACGCACGCACCAGCAGAAAAACCGCCAGCGCAGCAATCGTCCACAGCCTCGCGCCGACCGACACCAGCGGCCGGCTGTCGCCGATCGCGAACAGCGGCCCGACGAACCAGATCAGCACGGCGATGATCAGAAAGCCGACACAAACCCAGAAGGCACGCGAAAGCAGCGTGTCCATCACACGCCGCAGGAAGGACGAGATCATTGCCGGATCTCCCTCGTCTGCCGAGCTGCCGGCGGATTCAACTGGCGCAGGATTTCGTCCCCGGACAGCATCAGCGTGATCTCGACACGCCTGTTGCGCGCCCGCCCTTCGGCGGTGTCGTTCCCGGCCACCGGCTCAGCCTCTCCCCGTCCTTCGGCCCGTACCCGGTCATGGCGCAGCATCTGTCCCGACACCAACGCGGCAACGGCACGCGCGCGCGCTTCCGAAAGATGCCAGTTCGAGGGGAAGCGCGCACTGCGCATCGGCACGCTGTCGGTATAACCGGTCACCACCACGCTACCGTCGATGTCATCGAGGCCATGCGCGATGCGGTTGAGCACGCCGAGGTAATTTGCACGGATTTCGGCACTACCCGAATCGAACAAGCCATCGCCCTTCAGGATGATGATGCTTCGATCGGACAGATCGCGCACTTCCAGCAGCCCGGCACGAATCTCGGGCTCGAGGAAGCGCCGCAGGCGCGGCTCCACCGGACGGGGCCTCTGTTCGGCGACCACCGGGCTGGGCGGCTCGAGCGTCACCAGGCGGCGGAAGACCTTGTCGGACTCCGGCCCCAGCAAAAAGCTCAGCCAGACGTAGATCGCGAAGGCAATCAGCGCGCAGGAAGCCGCCACCACCCAGGGCGGGATCATTCGCCAGGCCTCGCGCTTGGTCTCCTCGCCCCGCCAGTGTGACGACAACCGCCCTTCATAGCCGTTGCGCGCGGTATTGAGCAATGTCGCGATGCGCCGCTTGAGAATCTCCAGCTGGGCATGGCCATTCTCGGCGATGCGGAACTTGCCCTCGAAACCGAGCATGTTGCAGTAATACAGCAGCTCGATCAGTTGACGATGGCGCTCCGGATACTGCGCCAGCCGCGCAAGCAGTTGGTAATACTTTTCACCTCCCCAGGTTTCATTGTGGAAGGTCACCAACAGGCTGTGGCGTGCCCACACGCCATTGCCACCCCACGGCGTCTGCCCCGCAGCCTCATCGAGCGCGGTACACAGGCAATAGCGGGCCCCGACGATTTCATCGCGCGACACGTTCGCCGCCAGGGCCTGCTCTTCAAAAAAACGGATCTCGTCGATCAACGAACTGCGCAGATCCGCCGGCTCGCCGAGCGCGCTCGTCATACGAATGCGCGGAATCAGATTCAGCAGCCGTGTCGCGGCCTTGACGAGCGGGTTGTCGCTGCAGGACGGCAAGGGCTGCAGCGCCTCCTTCCTCGGCGGCACCCGCGCACCGTCCGCCTGCCCGCCAGCCTCACCGTTCAAACCCGCAAGCAGATCGAAGCCCGACATGGCATTCACCCCGGACCCCTGACTCATCGCCTGATCGCCCAGCACTCGAGTTCAAGCTGGGGAAAATCCCCGGCGATGTGGATCGCGACGCCCGCACTGCGATCCATCTCGTGCCACAGCTCATGGTGGCTATCCAGCTCGAAATACTGATACCCCGCGTGATACGGCAGCTCGCGCGGCGCAACCGGCAAGGGCTTCAGCTTGACGCCGGGCAAGTGCAGATTCACCAGATCGCGGATCCTCTCGACCGGCCCGATCTTGACCTGGGCCGGGAACTGGGATTGCAACTGCTCGGGCGACAGATTGGACTGTGCGGCCAGCACGAAGGACGCATTTCGCAGCAGTTGCCGGTCGGGCACCATGGCCATGCGAATGCCGTACTTGCGCTCTTCGAGGTCGATGCGGACAGCCGCCTGGTTCATCACCACCGTCAGCGCCTGCCTGAGATCGACCATGACCGGCGCGAAGGTCGCCTGCAGGTCGTCATGCTGGTAGGGCGGATACACCTTGGCGCGCCGGTGGCTCGAAAACACCGCCAGCTCGCCGACCAGCGCCAACAGCTCGGAGTACAGCCGTTCGGGGTGGACGATCTGGCGCTGCTCCAGATGCTGCAGCACAGGCAGCCAGTGGTTCACCAGCTTGAGCAGCAGGAAATCCGCGACATCCGACACGCCGCCGCGTCCGCCGCCGGACATTCGCTCGACCAACGCATCGGCACGCTGCCCCAGCAAGCCCGCGAGCTCGCGCATGTAGCCGCTGAGCACGACGCTCCCCTTGCAGGAAAGCACCGGCGGAACATAGCCGTCATCCAGGCTCAGGCGTTGATTCGCCTGGCGTTCCCGCACCCTCACGACACCGAGCGAACGCCAGCCGGCAGGCATGTCCTGCTGCAGAAACAAGCGCAGCCGCAGTTCCCCCAATTGCACTTCCGCCGGGACCGAACCGATCGCATTGACGTCCCGCACCTCTTCCGTGGTGCTGACCCAGCGCGCCGCACTACGCCGGTCCTCCTCGAAGATGACGCTATTCACACCGCTTCGCAGCGTCGGCAGCGCCAGGCACACCAAGGCATCCCTGGCTTCGGCCGGCACATCCAGCGACAGCCCGCCGGGGCAGTCTCCGGGAATCGAAAAAGGCGTGCCATCCGGCATCACGCCCCGGGCCGACTTGAGCACCACGCTGCCGAGCGAGAACGCATCCTCGTCGAACTCCAGCGAATGGAAGCCCCAGTACAGTTCGTCCGCATAGGCAATGCGCCGCTGGGTGAATGACTCGAGATAGCGTTCCTGCTGCTGGAAATGCTGGGGCCGCAGGAACATTCCCTCCGACCAGACAACCTTGCGCTCACCGCTCATGCAAACTCCCCGCAGCCCACCTGCATGCGGTCTCGACACTCAACGTTCGGCACTTCATCGCCCCACTTCGTCAATTGCAACGCTTCTTTCGCCCACGACGACGCGATATCGCCGCTCCGGCGAGGTCTCGGAAGACCACAAACGCCCCGCGCGATGCGGCGGCGGCACCGATGCCAGCGAGCGCCACGAACTCCCCTGCAGGTCGCGATAGGCAGCAGCCACACCCAGGAACTGGGTCCCCAGCTCGGTACGGCGGCGCATCACCCGGACCTCGCCGGGCATCAGCACGAACTCGTGTATCTCGATCACCTCCGCGTGCCGTGCACTCTCCATCTCGCCCAACAGGGTGAAGAAATCGGCCGACTGGAAAAAAGCCCGCCCCGAGAGCTCATAGATCCTCAGAAGCACGGGCGACGGACGCCCTTGTTCGGTCGGATTCAGCGACTCCGAGGCTGCAATCGAGATCTCCACGGGAACAGGCAATTCCTGCCTGGCCGGCAACGAGCAGCCGCCCACCGACAAAGCAGCGGCCAAGCCCACCACCCCCGCCATCACACAAGCACGCACCATGATGAAAAAACATGCCCCTGACAATTCATGCAATGACCTCAGCAAGTCAAGAAATATAGCATACTTGACAAGCATAACCCCTGTAGACCACACTCATCAAGCAATCCATCGCTCAATAATGCATTGAAGATCAAGAATAAATGCCACCAGCACCATCCTTGTTCTCCACCCTGACGGCCGCATCACCGGCGCTTGAAGGCGGTCCATGCGGACCCGACCTCGAATACGCGCCGCGCTTCCTCGACTTCATGGCGAGCGCAAAGGGCAAGGAAGAGCAGCAACTCGGTGACGCCATCATTCCTGCGCAGGAGCCCGACTGGCGCAGCGTCCTGAAATCCGGCATGACGCTCGCAGGCGAGACCCGCGACCTGAGAATCGCAGTCGTCTTGACGCATGCGGCCACCCAGATCCATGGCTTGCGCGGCCTTGCCGACGGCTTGGCGCTGATTCTCGATTGGCTCTCGGCGCACTGGGAGACACTGCATCCGGCGCTCACGCTGGATGGCGAGCACGACCCCCTGATGAGGACGAACGCCCTGTCCTACGTGTACGACGCCCACGGCTGCCTCGGTGCAGCCAGGCAGGCTCGCCTGCTGGAGAGCCGCGTGGGCGCCCTGCATGTCGGCGATGCGGAGAACATCATCAAGGGGCGTACCGCCGGCAGCGCTGCAGTGGTCGCCACACCCGAGCAACTGGCCCGCCTGATCGCCGACGAACGCGAACGCAATGCGGAAACGTTCGCATCGCTGAGCGAAGCCGCCTCGCTGCTGCAACAGATCGAGACACTCTGGAAAAACAGGCTGGAAGCAGAATTCTGGCCGGAATTCGACGGCCTGAGGGATCTTCTGGTCAGGCTCGCCGATCTGGCCGCCCCGCCACGCCAAGGCATGGCCGACGGCACGCAACCGCACGGCGCCGACGCGGAACCAGCCTCGCGGCAGAGCACACATCCGGCAGTCCGTCAGGCCGGCTTGCCTGCCCCGGCCCTGCCCGACGCCGTGGACAACCGACGCGATGCATTCCGCGCCTTGGCGCTTGCCCGCCAGTACTTCGAACACAACGAACCTTCCCATCCTGCGCCGCTCCTGATCCAGCGCATCGAAAAGCTCGAAGGCCTCAGTTTTGCGGAAATCATCTCCGAGCTGACCCCCGACGGGCTCGGCCAGCTCAGACAGATCGCAGGCGAACAAATCTCCACCTGACTTGAAACACCCGCCCCCCGATCCATCCACCCGACCAAGCAAGGAGTCCTGAATTGGCAACCCGAAACGACGTGCCGAAGGGCAAAAGTGGCCAGAAGTTCATTGCCCGCAATCGCGCACCGCGCGTCCAGATCGAATACGACGTCGAGTTGTACGGCTCGGACAAGAAGGTGCAATTGCCTTTCGTCATGGGCGTCATGGCCGATCTGTCCGGAAAACCCGCCGAACCCCTGCCACCGGTTGCCGAACGCAAGTTCCTCGAGATCGACATCGACAACTTCGACGAGCGCATGAAGGCGGTGAAGCCGCGCGTGGCGTTCACGGTGCCCAACACGCTGACCGGAGAAGGCGAACTGCCTGTCGACATGAGCTTCGACAGCATCGACGAATTCAGCCCCGGCGCGATCGCCAACAAGGTCGAGCCCTTGCGCCGCCTGCTCGAAGCCCGCACCCAGCTCAACAACCTGCTCAGCTACATGGATGGCAAGAGCGGCGCGGAAAATCTACTGGCCGAGGTCCTGCGCGACCCAAGCATCCTCAAGGCCCTGGCATCGCAGCCCAAAGCCGACGAGACCCGGCAGCAGGGTGAAACCCCCAGCACCCCCAACCAGGAGGTCTGACCCGACATGAACACACAATCGTCACAGCTCGCCGAGTCCGCCCTTGCAACGGCCGAAGACTCGGAGTTCGCCGGCCTGCTGGCAAAGGAATTCAAGCCCCGAACCGACGAACAGCGCAGTGCGGTCGAATCCGCCGTGCGCACCCTGGCGGAACAGGCACTCGAATCCAGCCTCAACTTTTCCGGCGACGCCTACCGCTCCATCCAGGCCATCATCGGTGAAATCGACCGCAAGCTCTCCGAGCAGATCGAGCACATCATCCACCACCCCGACTTCCAGCAGGTGGAATCGACCTGGCGCGGCCTCCACTACCTGGTGAACAACACCGAGTCGGACGAGATGCTGAAGATTCGGGTCATCAACCTGTCGAAGAAGGACCTGCATCGCACCCTGCGCCGGCACAAGGGCGTCGGCTGGGACCAGAGCCCGATCTTCCGCCGCATCTACGAAGAGGAATACGGCCAGTTGGGCGGCGCCCCCTACGCCTGCCTCGTCGGCGACTACTACTTCGACCACACCGCCCCGGACGTCGAACTGCTCGGCGAAATGGCCAAGATCGCCGCAGCCGCACACTGCCCCTTCATCGGCGGCGCCGACCCAGGCGTCATGCAGATGAACTCCTGGCAGGAACTGGCCAATCCGCGCGACCTGACCAAGATCTTCGAGAACACCGAATACGCGCCATGGCGCAGCCTGCGCGACGCGGACGACTCGCGCTACATCGGCCTCGCCATGCCCCGCTTCCTCGGCCGCCTGCCCTATGGCGCCCAGACCAATCCGGTCGACGACTTCGATTTCGAGGAAAGCACCAACGGCACCGACCATCACCGCTACCTGTGGGTCAACGCCGCCTATGCCATGGCCGTCAACGTCAATCGGAGCTTCAAGCACTACGGCTGGGCAACCTCCATCCGCGGTGTCGAATCCGGCGGCGTCGTCGAAGGGCTGCCTTGCCACACCTTCCCCACCGACGACGGCGGCGTGGACATGAAGTGCCCCACCGAAATCGCCATCTCGGACCGGCGTGAAGCCGAACTTGCCAAGAACGGCTTCATGCCGCTGATCCACCGCAAGAACACCGACACGGCGGCCTTCATCGGTGCGCAAAGCCTCCAGAAACCCACCGAATATCACGACCCGGACGCGAGCGCCAACGCCCAGTTGGCCGCGCGTCTCCCCTATCTCTTCGCCTGCTGCCGCTTCGCCCACTATCTCAAGTGCATCGTGCGCGACAAGATCGGCAGCTTCAAGGAACGCGACGACGTCGAGCGCTGGCTCAACGACTGGATCATGAACTACGTCGACGGCGACCCGGCCAACTCCAGCCAGGAGACCAAGGCCCGCAAGCCGCTTGCCGCCGCGGAAGTCGTCGTCGAAGAAATCGCGGACAACCCCGGTTACTACTCGGCCAAATTCTTCTTGCGCCCCCATTACCAGCTCGAGGGCCTGACCATGAGCCTTCGTCTGGTTTCCAAGTTGCCGTCGGTCAAGGAAGGCTCCACATCCTGACGGTGAAACCACCTGTTTTTTTCAACACATAGGAAGGTAGATATCAATGGCATCCCTACAAGATTTCTTCATCAAGATCGCCGGCATCGACGGTGAGTCCAAGGACTCGAAGCACGCCGGCTGGATCGACGTCCTGTCCTTCAACTACGGCGTTTCCCAGTCCTCCTCGACCTTCACCGGCGGCGGCGGCGGGGTCGGCAAGGCCAGTTTCGATGCCCTGTCGTTCACCCACTACGTCGACAAGGCCACGCCGAACCTGATGCAGTACTGCGCGTCCGGCAAGCATATCGGTACGGTCGAAGTGTCGTGCTGCAAAGTCGGCGACGGCTCGCAGGAATACATGCGCATCACCCTGACCGATTGCATCATCACCCACGCAGGCCCCTCCGGCTCCACCGATGATGCCCGCGTCAAGGAAACCGTCAGCATTTCCTACTCCAAGATCAAGGTCGAGGTGAAGGAACAGAACGCCAACGGTTCCATGGGCGCTGCCGTGACCGGCACTTGGGACGTCAAGCAGAACAAGGCTTGATGCGGTTTCACCCGGGCTTCGGCCCGGGTTTCCTGTCTCCCCTCGCTTCGAGTACGCATGATGACAAAGGATGCTTTTTTGACAGCGTGCATTGCTCTTGCAGCGCTGGCTTGGGCGACCTTCCAGTTTCTGGGTCAGTATGCCTTCGTGGCAATGCTACTCGTTGTCATTGCACTTCTTCTGAAAAATGCAGGAAAGCCGAGGTTTGGCGGCAACGAAAGAAATGATCACGAGCATTGACACCCGCGGAGCTTCCCTCACCTGAAAACATCCGGATATGGTCAATGCTACAACAAACCGAAACCATCACCGCCCGAGCCCTACGCCAAGCTTCCGACAAAACACCACCGAGTTGTGAACTGGTTGTCGGCGGCAAACCAACAGGCCAACGTATCGAAGGGTGCGTGCTGGAGGCTGCACTCGAATGTGATGCCGGTTATCTTCTTTTTTTGACTGACGACATTCCTCATGAGGATTCGCTGAATATCCATCTTGTCAGCTTCTCCGGCACACTTGAAGATAGTGCACGCATTGGCGGCATGTACTCCACAGGACGTTTCGAGAAACTGCAGGTACAGCAACCCGACAAAATATCGTTCCGATTCATGGGAGATACGATCTGGACACTTCAGGTGCTGCAGAAGCCGGCGTTCCGGATACCGTTTCTTTCCGAACCGGCGGGCGTACATCGGCCACCCGGGAGTAAACGCCGCTTTCTGATTACAGGAAGCCCACGCTGGGAAGCCCACTCCAGCCATCATGGCAGGATACATTTTCCATAAATCAGCTGATCCTCATTTTGCCCCCACGCAGTGGGACCTAATTAAACAGCCAAAAAGGTTCAATCGAATAAAATCATGGGCAAGATCCAGATCGTCCGCAAATGGCAGAGCGAAACGGCCACAATCTCGGAACTCGGCAGCAACAACGGTATCCTGAAAGGCTACGTGCTCGAACGCCCTGGCCCGGACACCGCACAGTCGGGGCTGCGGCTGCGCATCCCGGAAGGCACCTACCGGCTCAAATGGCATAACAGCAACATCCCCACGGTCAAGCCCTACAACCCTGTGCCACTGCTATACAACAGCACGGTTTCAGAGGGCCGCTACATCCTGATCCACAATGGCAACTACCCCTCCAATACCGATGGATGCCTTCTCGTCGGCGAAACGAAGGGCAGCAATGTGGTGAACTCCAGTGTCTCGATGCTGCGCAAGGTCAAGGATTACCTGAACGACGCGGGCATCGACAACGTATTCCTCGAAATATCCGCGGATTACCAGTGATCCTTTCACCTTTCCGGAATGCGATGAGATACCGGGCAAGCACCCACCGTCCATTTTCCTGAGCACAACAAGCCATGATAGAAGCCGATCTGAACAGCTATCTTGAACAGCACATCTCGAGTATTTGCCCTGTAGGATTCCACGGTAACTCCGATAACCATTGCGCGCATTTCGTCAGCCATGTCCTCGAACTGCGATACGGCATTACCTGCCGCTCGATGGTGCACGGCTCGGGTGCGGCGGCTTCGATTCGGGTCCAGGAAATATTTCCCCACTGTCCACGTGTCGGCACCTGGGCTGACTTGCCGGACACAGTGCGCACGGGACTGGTTTTCATTCTGAATGCCAACCACGTCGACTTGCAGAACAAGGGCATGGTCAACGTTCCTCGCAAGCATGTAGGCATTTTCTGCGGGGATCAACGCAATATCTGGCACTACTCGAACTCTCGCAACAAGGTCGTACGCCAGACGCCGGAACAGTTCAGCCGCCATTATCGAGAACCCGATAACGCCATGTTCTGGGGAGAGCTACCTCACGGGAGCAAGCTCTGATGCGCACTTCGGCAGCTTATCGCCTCCGGGCGTTGCTGGTGGCAGCCAGCATGTCGATCATGGCCGGCGGATGCGCGACCATGAGCCCTGAAGCGGCCTCCCCCGGTGTGACTCCGTCCACTGCAGCACCCGAGCCTCGGGAGATCATTCATCTCCTGCTTCTCAATACGGACGTTCCTCTCATCGTCGACCCTTCCTGCCACAAGGCAGGCACCCACCCCGACGACCGAACCATCGGTGAATACATCAGCGGCTTTATCGCCGCGCTCGACAACCCGGAAGCACAAAATCTGATCGAGACCACGATCCTGGACGATCCATCCATTCCGGAAGCACTCGTATGGCGCGCCCGGGTGATGATCGGCCATTCATACGGCGAAGAAGTTTGGCGTTGGGGGGTCGAGTTTCTTATCCGCAAAGACAGCCGCAGTGTTCTACGCGATAGCTTTCGATGCCTCGGTTCCGGCTGAGGAGCAAAGCGTGATCCACAACAGCAGCTCCCCACGCCATCCATTATCCTCGGACTACCAGTAAGCCTTTCGCCTTTCAGAAATGCAATGAGAAACCCAGCAAGCACCCGTCGTCCATTTTCCCGTCTCCTGCGCCTCGGTGCAATCGGCACCCTGTTCGCGCTGGGCGCGGCACTGGCGGCTCCCCAGGGCCTGGCGCCCGACGTGGAAAGATCGGCCCGGACACAACGGCTCGAATATGCCGGCAAGATCACACTTTCGGGCGTACTTCAAGTGTATTGGGTCCCCTCGTGGCCGGATGGCAGTACCGAGCAGCGCACCCTGTTCATGCGTTTCTTCCCCGACGCGCAATCGCTACGCAGCTTGCCTCGTATCGAAGAAACGGAACGCCCTGCCAGTCAGCCCACCAGCATCCAGATCTACCGCGACGCACCACTGGCAGACGGCACCTTCGCCACCGAATTCCCGCTCGAAACAGCCGTTCCGCTGCTCGATCGCCTGTTTCCACACGTGCCGTCGAACTTCTTCCGCTACAAGGAGGGCGACGCAGTGGCCGCCGTCACCTTGCGCATGGAGCACCTGTCTGCCCTCATCGAATGCGACAAGCGCCTGTTCTTTGGCGATTTCGCAGCAATGGAACCATCGCCCACCCGGCGAGATCCTGTTCAACTTCGCCAGGAAATCTCGTCAGCCGAAAGCGCCGCCGACTGCGGCGGCATTCCGCCCTACCTGGAGATCTACCAGATCAGCGGCGACGCCGGACGAGCCGAACTCAAGGCGCAACCGGATGAACAAGCCCCCGGCATTACCGTACTGGACGCCGGACAGCCCGTTCTGAAGCTTCAGACCATCGACGGCGACTGGGTTCAAGTCCGCGTTCGTCGCGATGGAACCCTGCCGCATCCCACGCCATCACGCGATACGACAGATGGCTACCTCCCGCTGCAACACCTGATCCCGGTCAACTAACAACTTCCCAGGAACACACGATGTCGTCCCATACCCCCTTCCATCCCCTGCCGATCCTGGCTCTTCTGCTCACGCTCGGCGCTTGTGCCACCGTGCCGGAGCAGCCTGCAGAGCCATCGGCCGAAACCATTGCCGAAATGCAGGCAGCCCAGCAGCACACTGCGTGGCTCGAGCAGCGTAACCAGGCCATCCAGCAGTTGCGCCAGAGCCCTCATCTCAGCGTCACCGAACACCAGAACGGCGATTTCGTCGTCCAGGTCCGCTCCGGCGACATCTTCAGAACGTCCAGCACGAAGATCAACCCGAAGATGCGCCCAGTGTTCGAGCACATCGCCTCCACGCTCGGCGCGCATCCCCGGCTCGCGGTGCTTGTAATCGGGCACACGGACAACGTCGGCAATCCCCAACAGAATCTGACCCTCTCCACCCGCCGGGCCGAAAGCGTGCACGACGCACTGGTGTCGCTGGGACTCGATGAGAGCCGGGTCTCGTTCGAAGGCCGTGGCGACGCGGAACCGATCGCGCCCAACGCGTCGCGCGAAGGGCGTGCCGTCAATCGCCGCGTCGATCTGCTGATCTCGGTCTACCAGCCAGACGGCACCGGCCACGCTCAGCACGATGAACACGCCGAGACGGCTGACGATGCAGCCGAGGCCACGACCGAAACCGACAACGAGTAAAGCAAACCATGAATCGTCTCCTGATCGCCCACACGCCGCTGGGCGACGCGCTGTGGGCGGTGAGCCTGTCGGGCCGCGAGGCGCTGTCCTCGCTGTACCGCTTCACGGTACGGTTCAAGTCGGCCTCGCCCGACCTGGACTGCCAGGCCATGATCGGCGAACGCTGCGCCATCGAACTGGAGACGGACCGTCGCGGTCGTCGCTACCTGTCGGGTCAGATGATCGACTTTGCCGCCGTTGGCCACGAAGGCCGGCACTGGGTCTATGAAACCACCCTCGCCCCGCGGCTGTGGCACGCCTCGCGCCGCGCCGACTTTCGCATCTGGCAGAACCAGAGCGTGCCCGACATCCTGTACCAGGTACTGGGCGAGAACGCGGTGCGCTTCGACATGCGGCTCAAGGCGCGCTACAAGCGCTGGACCTACCTGGTCCAATACCGCGAGACGGACCTGTCCTTCATCTGCCGCCAGCTCGAACACGAAGGCATCTTCTTCTGGTTCGAGCACGCGGCCGACGGCGAGACCCTGGTGCTGGCCGATCACCTGTCGGCCCACCCGGACTGCCCCGGCTACGCCACCGTGCCCTACTACAGCGGCGTGCAGACCCGCCCGGACCGCGACCACTTCGACGCCTGGCGCCTGACCCGGCGCGTCGAGACCGGCCGGCTCATCCACGCCGACTACGACTTCGAGCGCCCCTCGTCGGACCTGACCACCGAACACGCCGACCCGCGCGGCCACCTGTTCGACCACTACACCCGCTATCACTACCCCGGCGACTACCTCGACCCCGGCGACGGCGCCCAGTACGCCGCCAACACCCTCGAGCGGCTGCAGCGCCAGCAAGAGACCATTCACCTGTCGGGCCGCGTGCGCGGCGCCGCCCCGGGCCACCGGCTCACGCTCACCGGGCACCCGCGCGCCGACCAGAACCGCGAACTCACGCTCGTCGCCGTCAGCTACGACATCGCCGACAACGACTACGAAGGCGCCGCCGGCAGCACCGCCAGCCACTTCCACGTCGACGTCGAGGCGCTGCCCGCCGAGCGCCCCTTCCGCCCGCCGCTGGCCACGCCCAAGCCGCGCGCCCGCGGCGTCGAGACCGCGGTGGTGGTCGGCCCGCCGGGCGAAGAGATCCACACCGACGAATACGGCCGCGTCAAGGTGCATTTCCACTGGGACCGCTACGGCAAGAAGGACGGCACCGACACCTGCTGGATCCGGGTCGCCTCGCCCTGGGCGGGCAGCAACTTCGGCGCCATCCACATCCCGCGCATCGGCCAGGAAGTCATCGTCGACTTCGAGCACGGCGACCCGGACCGCCCGATCATCACCGGGCGCGTCTATAACGCCGAGCAGATGCCGCCCTGGTCGCTGCCGGCCAACCGCACCCAGTCGGGCATCCTGACCCGCTCGAGCAAGGGCGGCGCGGCCGGTGCCGGCCTGCGCGACGGCGCGGGCGACGCCAACGCGCTGCGCTTCGAGGACAAGAAGGGCGCCGAACAGGTCTGGTTCCACGCCCAGAAGGACGCTCTGACCGAGGTCGAGCACGACGAATCCAAGTGGGTCGGCAACGACCGGCGCAAGGAAATCGACCGCGACGAGTTCAACACCATCCACCGCGACCGCACCGAGGTCGTCGATCGCAACGAGAAGATCGACGTCCACGGCTGGCGCACCGAGACGGTCGATCTGGACGAGACGCTGACCGTGCACCAGAACCGGACCCGCACGGTCGATGGCAACGAAGCGCTCACCATCCACAAGAGCCGGACCAAGACCGTCGACAGGAACGAGACCGACCGCATCGGCAAGAACTGGTCGATCAAGGTCGGCAAGAACAAGACCGAGACCATCGCCATGGCCTACCTGCAGAACGTCGGCCTCGGGCGCATGGAGAACGTCGGCCTGGGCTACAGCCTGAACGTCGGCATGGCCATGAACACCCTCGTGGGGCTCAGCCAGACCAGCCAGATCGGCATCGACAAGACCACCACCGTGGGGCAGCACCTCACCTTGCAGGCGGGCGAATCCATCACCCTCAAGGTCGGCGCCTCCACCCTCGTCATGAAAGCCGACGGCACCATCACGATCAACGGCAAAAGCATCGATGTCGTCGGCAGCGAACACATCGGCCTCGACTCAGAGCGGATCGACATCAATTGACCATGAACGGCCCGGACAACACGCTTCCCGCCCCCCTGGCGAGCGCCCCGCTGCCGGAGGTGAGCAACCACACCCCCTGGCCGAGTCAGTATTTCCAGCATGTCGACCCGCAGGGCGAGCTCTTCCACGTCATGGTGTGCCGGACGACCTACAGCCTGCGCACGCTGGACGCCGGCGCGGGCGCCGTCCCCGTGCCGGAACTGCTTCCACCCGAAGAACAGGCCCCGCTGTGCGAATCGGACGAATTCCGCCTTGGCGTCAACACCTCCAGCCTCATCCAGGAGAGCGACTACGCACCGTACAAACCCAAGTGCGACGTCCTCGTCGTCAACGCGCACGCCTACAGCCCCGGCGGCAGACCCAAGGATCGCTGGGCGGTCGGCTTCGCCTTCGGCAATGCGATTTACAAGGTCCTCCAGGTCACCGGCCCGCGCCACCAGACAAAGGGGATGCTGGGCTGGTCGCTCACCGCGCCCGAGCCCGCCACGCAAGTCCCCATCCTCTACGAGCTGGCCTGCGGCGGCCCCAATTCCATCGCCCTCCAGAACGTACTGGAACGGCTCGAAGATGCCCCGGGCCTGAGTGAAGCGGACAGGGACAAGGTTGCCCGCGCCCTGGCACGCATGCCCGCCTACGACGCGGTCAATCCCATCGGCTGCGGCCGTAATCCAGCACAGGTGCTCGAGGCGGTTGGCATGGTCCGCGACGTGCAGCACCCGTCCGCTCCCGATTGGGAACAAGTCGAAGCGGCCCTGCACATAGCACCGCAAATCGAGCTACCCGACAAGCCATTCAAGGGCCAGGACGACTATCCGGCACTGGGGCTGGGACCGATCGGCCGCTGGTGGCAACCCCGCCTCAAACTGGCCGGCACGCACGACGAGACCTGGAAAGCCACGCAGTGGCCGAAGTCGCCGCTCGACCACGACTATCGCTACTGGAACTGCGCGCCCCAGGATCAACAGATCGACTATCCCCAGGGCGGCGAAATCATCGCGCTGGCCAATCTGACGCCAGACCCGCCCGCCAACGGCGGCGGCATCCGCTTCGCCCTGCCCCGGCAAGACCTGCAGTTGCTGTTGCGCCTGCAGGCCGGTCCGCTGTTGTTCGCACCGATGCACATCGACACGGTCATCATCGATCCAACAGCCGCCACCCTTTCGGTGGTTCGCCGTGCCACGGTCAGCGCGCGCACCGGAGTACGGGCACTCGAACTCGGTACCTGGCCGCCAGGCACACAGGCGTATTACACACCGGAGACGGCGCATGGCCGATGAGAACATCGTCTCCAAGGATGGCCGCTTCCGTCTGGTCAGCCTGGCACCCGACGTGTGCATCACTCCCAGCAAGAAAGGCTCTCCGGTGCCCTACCCCATCACCCATACGATGGACCAGAGCCAGCAGTGCTCGCCGAACGTCTTCCTGCAGGGCAAGCCCGTCTATCTGCACAACGAGAGCTTCGTCGATAAGGTCAAGGGCGACGAACCCGGCGCGGGCAAAGGCGTCGTCTCGGGCACGCATACCACCATCAGCCACAACATCGACAAGAGCAGCAACGTCTTTGTCAATGGCCAGCCCATCGTGCGTACCGGCGATTCGGTATGGATGAACTGGAAGAAGCCATGAGCGGCAAGCGCCCCACCGTCTCCGCCCAGGTCAAGCCCAATGCTCAGCCCACCCCCGGGCCGATGGGCAACACCCAGGGGATCATCGTCCCCGATACCGGGTCGAATCCGCACGGCAACAGCGCACCGCCCATCCAGGCCACCGCCAAGGAAACCGGCTGGTGGGGGCGCTGGGGCAGCGCCGTCACTCACGGGGTGCTCGACGTCGTCGGCCTCATCCCGGTGGTCGGCGAGATAGCCGACGGGGCCAATGCGTTGATCTATCTGGCCGAGGGTGACACAGTCAACGCCGCCCTGAGCGCAGCGGCGATGGTGCCCGGGCTGGGCATGGCCGCCACCGGCGCCAAGGTCGGCAAGCGGGCTGTCGGCGCCGCCGTCGAGGGCACTGGCAAGGCTGTCGGCAAAGAGACCGCCCAGCAGGCATCCCAGCAGGGGGCAAAGAAGACTCAAGGTAGCGGCGGCGGGAAGGATAGGGCGAGAGGTCGAAGGCAACGCGTCAAATGCTTCTGCCCCCAAGACCGAGCCAAAGGTGGACGTGATGAGTATGATCGCCAGCTCAAGCACCAACAGGACGGCATCAACGCCATGAGCGTCGATGAGTATCTTGCCCAGCGCGGTGGCTTTACCGGAACAAACCCTTGCACGGGGCAAAGTGTCGCGAAGGCACCTGGGCGTGATCTTTCTGTCACAAGGAAGGCAAAGAATCAGCGACAAAAAGAGCAGACACAGCGATATTCTGATCAGTTTCGTGATCAAGGCCTTGGGCGTAGCGATGCCAAGCGGATGGGCTCAGCCAAAGCCAAACGCGAACGCGACCAGACAAATCCCTTGCACAATCAAGATATGGTTGCTGGCGGCAGGGATGTAATCGGTGACAACGGTGTGTTGAGCGATGCCGATTTCGGCTTCAGCGATACCAACCAACATATTGGCAGTCAGTGGCGAGGCGATCGGATCAATTCAATGGATGCCGAGGCCTGCCGACGGAAACAGGCCGGTGAAGGTAATGAGAAAATGAATGTGGAGCTGCGCGCCTGCGGTAAACGTGAAGCCCGGGCAGCCGGATGCAAACCCAGCCCAAGGAAATGATGATGACAAATTACCGTTTCGATGAAGATTTTGACGGTTTTCTGGAAGACTTTGGTGAGCCGCACGACAGCACACCCATCCCGGAGTCGGTGATTGAAACATACCGCGGCAAGCTTCCCGAGCAACTCTTCGTGTATTGGCGAGCAGTAGGCGCTTGTGGTTTCCACAATGGTCTTGTATGGATGACCAACCCTGCTGAATATCAGGACTTACTGGACATGTGGCTGGATGGAAGCCCGTTTGAGAACCGCAACGATTTGAGCGTGATTGCCAGAAATGCTTTTGGATGCCTTTACGTATGGGGTAAATCCAAAGGTAAGGCTATTATTATAGACCCTAATCTGAATATCATTTTTTACGACCCTCTGAACGATTCCACTCCACTCGACGACGCTCGGGAAGCAATTAAGCTTCAACGTTTTTGGGGACACAGCGATATTGAATATTTTGACGAAACAGACGAATCAGAGAGCCCGATGTTCACCCGAGCACTCAAGGCCCTTGGTCAACTCAAGAGTGACGAGATGTATGGCTACAAGCACCGTCCGGCCCTGGGTGGAAAGGAAGTCGTCAGTAATCTGGATATCGTGAAGCTGGAGGTCTACCATCACATCGCGCAGCAGATGGAGCCGCCGCAGGTAATCACCCTGAATTAGTCGCAGCCGTGGTTTTCGCCATTTACATCACGCGATCATCATAAACTTCCAGCCCTGCCACCTATCCGACTCCCTGCATGGTGATAAGCCATGCAGGGAATTTTTCTTTTCGAATCCCGGCCAAGACGGAAACAATTGGTGTGACCAACTCTCAACGCCCTAGGAAGGGAGCAGCGCGCCTTCTCTCTCCAGAGATCAGGCCGGTATGGGTGAGGAAAAATATACGAATGACCGCTTGACACGAGTGGCTGATGGCAAAGATAACTATGGGAAAATACCGGAAGCAAAAAAATGCCAAGACCGCGCGCGAATGGATAAACGAAGCGAAAGAGGCAGGAAAGCCTGTAGCCTACCAAAAACGTGAAGTCTTTATCGACGACATCTCGAAGGGATGCGCGAAGAATCCGAACAAACCTTCCCGCTCAAAACCCTGGCTTGCCAATGAATAAGGAATTGATACATGGATAGCAAGAGAGAAGTCGTCAAGTTGCAGAAGAATGTCAGCAAATGGCTCAAGCAATGGATTGTCAATCCAACCCTGATCCGAAACTTCAGGGATAGACCCCCCGGTTTGTTTGAGGCCTATCTGGCCGGTGAAGATGAAATTTCTCTTCTCGGTAGCCGTGCTCGAAAAATTTATTTCCGGCATCTTGTCCACTACGAGCACGCAGTGTTGAACGAAGGCAGCAACGGATACACAGACCTAGCTCTTGCTGTGCGCCATGCCGAAGCCTATATCCACTTCGAGACGGCCTTCGCAGAATTCAATGGGGGCGGTTCAGTGCTCCAGAATGAAGCCGTACTCTATTTCTCCCTTGCCGTCATAGCTGGCTGGAAAGATGCCGCGAGCCGGATCGGTCAAGCCTTGATTCGCGGCCTCGACACCTCCCTGCTCGATTTGCGGCATACGGATCGGCACCGCGCAGGGGAAATTTACCGCCACTTCTGGTTCATCCTGCGCCTCTATGCCCAAGCCGGTGGGCCGAAATTCGACACCTCGCTCTACTCCTACCCTCCCGATATGAGCCCGTATGCGACTGTGCTCGACGACTGGCTCACTACCGATCCGGGCAAGGTGCACGACTGGGTATGCGCGATGGCCGACTTCCATGTCCAAGAGGCCCGTAATACCGCCCATGACGAAATCGACGAGTTCGATGCCGAAGACGTCATGCTGTTCCCCTACGAAATCCTATGCTGGCTACGCCTCCGTGAATGGGCGGGACTGGAGAATCCCAAGCGTTTCGATCATCCCTTGATGCAGCAGCCGCTGGCGCAACTGCCAGCGCCCGTGCCGCTGGACGTGCCAGCCACCCCGCTGCTCGATCAGGTCATTGTCAGATTCCGGCAGGAGTTTCCGGACAGTTTCATCGGATGGGTGCCGGCTCAGTAGTTTCGAGCTCACTTCTTCTTTGTAGTCGATTATGCAAAGACCAAATTCTCCGTATGCTGGGGAACTCACTTTTACACACCTCACCCTGAGTGGCCTCGGGCTTCGGCGCCATCCACCTGCCGCGCATCGGCCAGGAAGTCATCGTCGACTTCGAGCACGGCGACCCGGACCGCCCGATCATCACCGGGCGCGTCTATAACGCCGAGCAGATGCCCCCCTGGGCGCTGCCGGCCAACCAGACCCAGTCGGGCATCCTCACCCGCTCGAGCAAGGGCGGGGCGGCCGGCGCCGGCCTGCGCGACGGCGCGGGCGACGCCAACGCGCTGCGCTTCGAGGACAAGAAGGGCGCCGAGCAGGTCTGGTTCCACGCCCAGAAGGACTACCTGACCGAGGTTGAGAACGACGAATCCAAGTGGGTCGGCAACGACCGCAGCAAGGAAATCGACCGCGACGAGTTCAACACCATCCACCGCGACCGCACCGAGATCGTCGATCGCAACGAGAAGATCGACGTCCACGGCTGGCGCACCGAGACGGTCGACCTGGACGAAACGCTGACCGTGCACCAGAACCGGACCCGCACGGTCGATGGCAACGAATCGCTCACCATCCACAAGAGCCGCAACAAGACCGTCGACAAGAACGAGACCGACCGCATCGGCAAGAACTGGTCCATCAAGGTCGGCAAGAACAAGACCGAGACCATCGCCATGGCCTATATGCAGAACGTCGGCCTCGGGCGCATGGAGAACGTCGGCCTGGGCTACAGCCTGAACGTCGGCATGGCCATGAACACCCTCGTGGGGCTCAGCCAGACCAGCCAGATCGGCATCGACAAGACCACCACCGTGGGGCAGAACCTCACCCTGCAGGCGGGCGAATCCATCACCCTCAAGGTCGGCGCCTCCACCCTCGTCATGAAAGCCGACGGCACCATCACGATCAATGGACATGACTGCACGATCACGATGACGGGCGAACAAGTCGTCAAGGCCGATGGCAACATCACGATGAAAGGAGCCAAGATCCTTGAAAACTGATCCGCATGCCGAAGCATCGCCGCTGCCTGCAGCGACGCCTCCCGAAAGCACGCTGCAAGTGCTGCTGGAACGTGAAAGCCTCCGGCACAGCCTGCCGAGCCAGATCGATGGGTTGACGATCGGTACGCTGCACCATCTCGACGACACAGGTCTTGCGCAGGTACAAGCGGACAGTTTCAAGGAAGGCCCCTTTCCTGCCCTCTCCATGGTCCCGCTCAGGCAGGAAGATGTCGGGGCCACACGGTTCGTGCTGGGCTTTCAGGATGGCAACCCCCGCAAACCCGTGATTCTGGGACGGGTCTGGGTGCCGCCTGCGGATACGCCAGTTGCCCCTGAATCGACGGAAGCCCGCACCGAATCGTCCCCACGCCGAGTCGTTGTGCAAGCGGACGAGGAACTCGAACTTCGTTGCGGAGAAGCCGTGATCCTGTTGCAAGCCGACGGGCGCATTCAGTTGCGTGGCCGCTACATCACCAGCCACGCCGAGGCGGGGCAGCGCATTCGCGGCGGCTCCGTGCAGATCAACTGAGCAGCGCGCATGGAACTCGTCTGCCTCTCCAAACACCTCGACGTGGCCCTGTCGACCGCGCTGGACGTCACTGGCCGCGAACACCTGGTCGTCGTTGCCAAGGCCACCTGGCGCATTCCCGAGCCTGGCCAGCGCCCACGCCCCCTGTCGCCGTGCCCGCTGGTCGTCAGCGACGAGTATTACGGCGCCCCGGGCGAAAGCGCAATGCGTTATGGCGACGACTTCGTACGGCACAAACCCCGTTGCGACCTGCTCTTCGACGCCTGCGCCCATGCACCCGACCAGCGACCGCTCAAATATCTCGAAGCCGAAGTGCGTATCGGCGCCTGGCACAAGACCGTCTGCGTCACTGGAAACCGCCAGTGGCAACGGGGCGTGCTCGGCCTGACGCCTTCCGAGCCCGCGCCTTTCACGACGCTGCCGCTTCACCATGGGCACGCTTTCGGTGGCATGCGCCATTACCAGGACGGCAAACACGTTCATTGCGAAGCCTTCGAGCACAACCTCGCCGGCATCGGCTGGGGTGGGCCGAAGACATGGCACACCCTGGCAGGCGAGCCGATCGCAAATCTCCACGCACCGGGCAAGCCCATCAAAAAGCCCAACGACGATGCACTGATGCCGACTGCACTCAGTGCCATCGCCCGGCACTGGGCCCCCCGCAACCAGTATGGGGGAACCTATGACGACGCCTGGAGGCGCGAGCTTGCCCCGTTTCTGCCGGAAGACTTCGATGAACGGTTCTTTCAGTGCGCGCCGACGGATCAACAGATTCCTTATCCTGCTGGCGGAGAAACAGTCACGCTCACCCATCTGCTGCCCCGCCACCCCACATTGAGCTTCACCCTGCCCCGCTTCGACGCACTCAGGGTGCGTATCCTGCGCACCGATTACAGCACCGAAATCCTCTCGCCACCGGTCGATACGCTGTTCTTCGAAACCGAGGCAGGCCGCTTCTCGGCCGTCTGGCGTGCCAGCACCCCCATACGCCGCCGCATCCATGAGTTCGACACCGTCGCGGTCGGCAACGTCGATCCGGCCTGGTGGGACGCCCGACGCCTGGGGCTGGACGGCGCGGGCTGCCCAGGTTGCGGACAAGTGCAGGAGGCCGCATGAGCGTCATCTCTCAAACCAATAAATCGCGATTCATGCCCTTGCGTGTTGCATCGGCCGGTGTCTGCTGCTCGGTGGGCAATGACACGGCGTCGACGTCAGCTGCCATCCGGGCACGCCTGAATCATTTCCGCCAAGGCAGCTTCGTCGATACGGCAGGTGAACCGATCAATGTTGCAATGCTTTATGACGTTCCCACCTGGGGGCAGTCGCGCCTGCAACACATGTACCGCTCTGCCATGACCGAATGTCTTGCCGGCTTGCCTTTAACTTCTGACCAGCTTCCCCCATCATTCTCATCGGTGCGGAGCGGGAGCGCGGTACCCGATTTCATCGCGATATCATCGACCTCCTGGTGAGCAATCGCCCAGAGGAGGATTACGACCCTCGTACTATCCTCGGCTGCCTGGGCAAAGCCGGCATCGCAGATGCACTCCTCGGTGCCGGCAGTATGTTTGCGGGAGAAGCACCGCCGGAATACGTCATCATCATTGGTGTGGACAGTTTCCTGGATGCGGCAAGCATTGAACATTTTCTGGCGCAAGAGCGCATCCGTTGTTCGATCAATCCGGACGGGTTCATTCCGGGAGAAGCCGCGGCCGCCATTGCGCTGACGCCTCGGCAGTCAAGCGGACACGCCCTCTGGATTGAAGGCGTTGGCACCGCCCATGAGCCGGCCAGCCCCTTTGATGAAGCTACGTCGCTACGCGCCATGGGCCTGACGAAGGCGCTGCGTAACGCATTGCAAAGCGCGAACTGGAGCGCTGATGACCTCCTGTTCCATGCCAGCGCCATTGGCGGCGAGCAGTGGTACTTCAAGGAGGCCGCACTGGCCATGGACCGGGTCATGACGCGGAAAGTGGCATACTTTCCCCACAGGGTTGCCGCTCAATCGGTTGGCGAAATCGGTGCGGCCTTTGGTCCGCTGATCCTGTCCTGGATCGGCGCTGAAATGGCGCCCGATGACCTCGGCACTCGAGGCTTACTGCATCTTGGCAACGAGAACGGGCAGCGTGCTGCTCTGGCCATCCATCACCGCTAAAAGGAAATGACGCGCCATGGGCACGCACGTTTACGCCAACGACCTGGAAATCGCCTGCAAATCGACCGATGGCGTGGCAACCACCGCCTTCCCCGATCCGTGCTGGAGTCCTCCTCCTCCCAAAAGCGGGCCGATACTCGTTCCCTACGGCAATGTCGCCTTCGCGCCGGACATCACCAACGGCACCTGCACGGTATTCATTGCAGGCGAGACGGTAGCCATCGAGGACAAGGCCTACTTTTCCACCAGTACAGGCAATGAACCTGCTACCGAAGCATTTGCCAAAGGTGACAAAACCAGCGTCATCAAGGGGAAAGCCTATTTCAGGTCCTGGTCCCTGGATGTCGTTTTTGAAGGACTAGGCGTGGATCGGCATACCGACATGGTCAGCCACAATCATGGCTCCATGCCATCGAACACGCCGGTGTTCCCCTATATTTCTCGCAGCTGGATATGGAACCATGATTGCGCAAAAGAAGAAAAACGTATCGCACGCGCCTGCCAGCCTGACAAGGAAAGTTCGGATACTAAAAAAGAGATTCAAGGGAAAAGCAAAATTTCAAGAATCCTGCAGGGCCGCAAGCAGCGCAGCGACGTTGGGCGCCGCGACGGCAGTGGCTGGCACTGGACGGACGACCACTGCGCAGGGCTGGAAGTCAGTCTGGACTCCATTGAAAAGGCCAAGGAGTACGCTGACCAACTGGCCGATCTTTTTCTAGCTCTGCCCGATGAACTCAACGCCATGAATGTTCTGGAGTCCGTCCTGACGGATCTAGCAACCAACGCCGCCATGAGAGCGGCAGCCAAAGTAGGCGCCAAAGCCGCTGTCAAGCAATTGGCAGGTTCTTCCCTGCCCGTCCTGGGCAATGCCGCCATGGGCGTATGGAGTGCCGTAGACGCCGCAATTGCAATTGGCGACGTTGCTGAAATAAAGGCCACAGCCAACGAAGCATTAGAGCAATTGGACATTCTGCGGCAAAAAGGAAACGATCTGCAGTCCCTGGCGGACAATTTCAAGAACTTAAAGAGTCTTCCACCAGACGAACAACTTTCCAAAGCACAAGAAATTGCCACCGCGGGACAGGACATGCTTGCCACTCTCAATGCCTGCACCCGCGCCCGAAAGTGCAACCTCGTACCCTATAGTGCTGACGGTGCCGGCAACCCGACTGGTGGCAGAAGACGCTCGAACGTCGAGTCCGCGAGAGGCGGTGGATGCTGCAAAGGACAAACAGGACACCATCTGATCTATGGGGCCATGGCTCGTGGCGCATGTCCCAATTACGACCACAATGTAGCCCCAACGGTCTGCGTGGAAGGCACCAGCCAGAATTTTGGCAGCCATGGACGTGTGCATGACGCAATGGATAGACAGGTCGGAGCTCTGGCAAGGAACGGTAAAGTCTCAGGCGACGGCACCATGAGTGTGGATGACGCAATAAACGCTGCTGCGAACTCTCATGCCGAAGCGTTTCCACTTTCAAAGTGCTCAAAGAAATGCATCAAAGCACAATTGGAATCATACTACTCGCAAATGTGTAGAGGCAGTAGACTTAAAGCAGCAAACAAGAATGGAAACCCCGTTGAGACAGACGGAAGCGGCGGATCGATTTAATCCCATCGAGGCAAAAATGACATACATAAAGAAAGATTTGTGGGCTAAACATTTCCAGTCATGGCACATCACTGACTGCGCAGTTCGCGAAAAAAGCGTCGTCTATTTTTGCCTTAGAAAAAAAACATCTCCTGAGGAAGCATCATTAATTTTTGATCATGACATAAGAAGTAAACTATTCGTGCTCAGCCTATCCTCTCCCACAGGAGATAGGTTCGGAGCCACTACACTCGAAGGTTACAATAAACCCAGAGTCGGCGTTTCCCGCAAACCACTTCCTCAAGGCCTGCTTGTTTCGCGTAACAATGACGGCCAAGTGAATATTATGGGTGGCGGCGTTGATACTGCTGATGAATTCATTGCCCCCGGCAAAGTCCCCATGACCGCACGGGTGAAGTGCATCAACGACTATGCTTATTCAGTCGGAGGGGGAAGAGCTATCTATAAGCGGGAGGATATCGGCAAATGGATCAAGATCGACGCTGGCTTCCCCGCAGTCGAGGCCGATACCGCCCAAGGCTTCAACGACATGGATGCCTTTAGCGAAACCGACATGTATGCCGTCGGCGGCCACGGCGATGTCTGGCACTTCGACGGCAAGCTGTGGACCCAGCAAGGCTTCCCCAGCAACGTACAGCTGGCCACGGTCACCTGCGCCGGAGATGGCCAAGTCTATATTTCCGGTGAAGGTGGCAGCCTGTGGCGCGGAAAACTGTCCACATGGGAGCTCATTTATCAGGGCGCCTCCTCCATTCTGTGGAATGACGTACTGTGGTTCGACGGCAAGCTCTGGCTCGCCTCCGACTATCAGGCACGCACCTGGGACGGCAAGCAACTCCAGCCCATCACTCACAACGGCCAGCAAATACCAATCTACGGCCATATGGACGCCCACGACGGCCTGCTTGTCATCGCCAGCCCCGAGGTCGTCAAAGCTTATGACGGCAAGGAGTGGAGAACCCTTGTGGCACCTTATCTGGATTGACCCAAGCTCGGAATCGGCGCTCATACCCGCCATCATCTCCCAGTGGACACCAAACGCCAGTTGACCGCATGAGCGGCTGGAAACCACCGACGCGGTACTCCACCCAGCGTAAAACCCCTCGGTCAGCGCGCTATGACCACCACCTCGCTGCCATCACGCTCCGCATAGCGCCGCGCCATCACCGCGCACACCATCAACTGGATCTGGTGGAACACCATCAGCGGCAGGATCGCCAGGCCCACGGTCGAACTGGCGAACAGGACCTGGGCCATCGGCACGCCGGTCGCCATGCTCTTCTTCGAACCGCAGAAGACGATCGTGATCTCGTCCTCGGTATTGAAGCCGAATCGGCGGGCAAGCCAGGTGGTGGTGGCAAGGATCAGTGCGAGCAGCACGATGCAGCACCCTGTCAGCAGCGCCAGCGCCGGGACCGGGACCGTGCGCCACAACCCTTCCAGCACCGCCGCGCCGAAGGCGGTATACACCACCAGCAGGATCGAACCCTGATCGACGTAGCGCAGCCAGCGCTGCTGCTGCGCCACCCAGGCGCCGATCCACGGCCGCAGCGCATGCCCGGCCACGAAAGGCAGCAGCAGCTGGACGCCGATCTTCAGGATCGACTCGCCCAGCGGCATGCCGGCACCGGTGCCGCCGAGCACCAGACCGGCCAGCAGCGGCGTGACCACGATGCCCACCAGGCTCGATGCCGATGCCGCGCACACTGCCGCCGGCACGTTTCCGCGCGCGATCGAGGTGAAGGCGATCGCCGACTGCACCGTGCCCGGCAGCAGGCACAGGTAGAGCATGCCGAGCCACAGCGCGTCGCCCAGCAGCGGCTTCATCAGCGGCTGCAGCGCCATGCCGAGCAGCGGGAAGAGCGCGAAAGTGCATAGGAAGACCAGCAGGTGCAGGCGCCAGTGCATCGCGCCGTCGATGATCGCGCGGCGCGACAGACGCGCGCCGTGCAGGAAGAACAGCAGCGCGATCCCGGCATGCGTCAGCCCGTCGAAGAAAGCCACGTACCGGCCCTGTGGCGGCAGGATCGTGGCGAGCACGACGACGGCGATGAGAATGAGGGTGAAGCGATCGAACAGCAGTTGCAGGAATTTCATTTTTTGTTCGGCGGAGTGGTGGGATCGGGAGAGCAGCAGGCCCGGGATCGGACACGCGGCATGCTTGCATGCAAGCCTAACGGCTGGCGATACTGCCGGCTAACGCCAATCGAACGACCGATGTCGCTGACCGGACATGCCACCCTGCCCTCCGGAAGACCTCGCCACACTCACCCGCCTGCCGCGGCCGATCTATGGCCATGCCGAATCGCTGACCAACCGCGCGCTCGGCTACCCCCACGCCCATCCGTGGATCCAGTTCGCCCATGCCACGGCCGGCGTGCTCGACGTGCGCACCGACGCGGGCCGCTTCATCGCGCCGCCGCAGCGTGCCGTGTGGATTCCCGCCGGGGTCGTGCATCAGGTGCGCGGCTCGGCGGACACCGTGATCCGCAGCCTCTACATCGAACCTTCTGCCCTGCCCGACTCGCAAGGCGGCTGCCGCGTGCTCGCGGTCAGCCCGCTGCTGCGCGAACTGGTTCGCGCCTTCGGTGAATTGCCGGCCGAATACGAAGAAGAAGGCCCTGGCGGGCGGCTCGCGGCCGTCCTGCTCGACCAGGTCGCAGGCGCTCCCGCGCTCGGCCTGATGCTGCCGCTGCCGCAGGAGCCGCGCCTGCGCCGGGTATGCGAAGCCTTCGAGGCGGAACCCGATTCACGCGACGGGCTGGCCGTCTGGGCACGGCGTCTGGGCTGCTCGGAACGCACGCTGGCAAGGCTGTTCCGCGCCCACACCGGCCTGAGCTTCCGCCGCTGGCGGCAGCGCCTGCGCCTGATCAGCGCCTTGCCGATGCTGGAGGCCGGCGAGCGGGTCACCGACGTCGCCATCGTCTGCGGCTACGATTCGGTGTCGGCCTTCATCGCCAGCTTCCGCGAGCATTTCGGCACGACGCCGGGGGAGTTCGCAGGCGCACGCGCGGTCGATTGAATCTCCGCTCGCAGGCCCCCTCGGCAGCACAGATGCGAGTACCGCGGGAAGCATGTAATGTCGCAGTTGTCTTCGCATCGTCCGACACCCCGTCCGGAGACGGCAAGGACGGCGGCGAGCGTTGCGCGCGCCATCGCCTCCTCGCGATCCAGGGTTCCATGGAGTCCAGATGATCGACCAGGTCGCCGAGAAAATCATCCGCCGCATCATCCTCGGCCTGCTGCTCGGCGGGCTGCTGGTACTTGGCTATGCGGTGCTGCAGCCCTTCATCGTGCCGGTCGCCTGGGCGGTCATCATCGCCTATGCGACCTGGCCGCTCCATCGCCGGCTGAAGCGCCGCATGCCGCGCCGCCCGGGCCTGGCCGCGCTGCTGATGAGCCTGCTGCTGAGCGCCGCCGTCGTGCTGCCCGCGCTGTGGCTGGCCAGCCTGCTGCGCAACGAGCTGGGGCTGGCGATCGCCGCCATCACCGCCGAAGTCCGCCACGGCACGCTCGCCCTGCCCGAGTTCGTCCGCAACCTGCCCTGGATCGGCGACGATCTGCAGCAATTGCTCGACGAACTGACGCACGACCCCGAAGCCTTGCGCGTCCAGTTGACCGACTGGGTGCGGCAGGGCGCGGACGTGGCGGTGGCGCTGATCGGCGACGTCGGGCGCAACGCAGCCAAGCTCGGCTTCGCGCTGATCACCGTGTTCTTCCTGTATCGCGACGGCGAGCGCCTGCTGCAGCAGGTACATCGATTGCTGCAGCGCTTCCTCGGCAAGCGGGTGGACGACTACCTGGCGGCCGTGGGCTCGATGACCAAGGCGGTCGTCTGGGGGCTGGTCGCCACCGCGCTCGCGCAGGGCTTCGTCGCCGGCCTGGGCTACTGGTGGGCGGGCGTGGCGGCGCCGGTGCTGCTCGGCGCCATCACCGCGCTGATCGCCATGATTCCCTTCGGCACGCCTTTCGCGTGGGGCTCGATCGGCGCCTGGCTGCTGATCAGCGGCGAAACCGCGGCCGGCATCGGCCTGCTGCTGTGGGGCGCGCTGGTGGTAAGCTGGGTCGACAACCTGGTGCGGCCGCTGGTGATCAGCAACGCCACCCGCATTCCCTTCGTGCTGGTGATGTTCGGCGTGCTCGGCGGCCTGGCGGCGTTCGGCCTCGTGGGCCTGTTCCTGGGGCCGGTGGTGCTGGCGGTGCTGATGGCGGTATGGCGCGAATGGATCGAGGATTCCGACCTGGGCGGCCACCAGCCGGACGCGCGGGAACCGGATGCGGCGCGTCCACCTTCCGGCACCGACCGGCCGGCCAGCTGAAGCGCGCGGCATTTCGCCTTATCCTTGCACGCTTTCGCCAATCACCCCGTACGCCTCACATGAAACCCGCTCAGCACCCCACCGCCCTCCGCACCCAGCAATACCTTGCCGACGCCGGCGTGACGGCACAGGTCGTCGAGTTCGAACAGCCCACCCGCAGCAGCGCCGAAGCCGCCGCGGCCATCGGCTGCAGCGTGGCCGAGATCGCCAAGTCGGTCGTGTTCCGCGGCAAGGAAAGCGGCCAGGCGGTCGTCGTCGTCGCCAGCGGCGACAATCGCGTCAGCGAAACCAAGGTCGCGGCGCTAGTCGGCGAAAAGATCGGCCGCGCCGACGCCGACTTCGTGCGCGAAGCCACCGGCTACGCCATCGGCGGCGTTGCCCCCATCGGCCATGCCCGGCCGGTCAGGCTGCTGCTGGACACGGACCTGCAGCGCTTCACCCGGCTGTGGGCCGCCGCCGGCACGCCCTTCTCGGTGTTCCCGCTCAGCCCCGCGCAACTGCAGGCGCTGACCGTCGCCGAATGGAGCGACGTCAGGCAATGAACGGCGGTTGGCGGCCCTGCCTGCCCTCAGGCGCGCAGCGCAGCGATGAGCTTTTGCATGTCCGGCTTGAAATCGGGGTCCGGCCTGACCGGCAGCGCAGTCTTGTAGGCCAGTTCGCTCAATGACGGAGGCAACTGCGCTTCGGCCGGCATGGCCGCGCCCTGGACGAGCAGCGGCACCACCCGCCGGCCCCGCGCCAGCGCGGTCTCGATCTCGATCCTGACCATGTCCTCCGGGTCGTCGATGCGGCGCCCGCCATCGGCCGCGGCCGGCGCAAGCCAGCGCACGCCGATCACCACCAGCACCACTTCGGCCGCGTCGAGCGCACGGCCGATGACCGTCCGATAGTCCTCGCCCGCGGCCTGCCGATCGACATCCAGGAACAGATGCTCATCCTCGAAGCCCTGCCTCAGGTAGTCGTGAATGCGGCCCACGCTCTCGCGGCTGTCGTCCCTGCGGTAGGAAATGAAAATGCCGAGGCTGGACTTCGGCTCGTCCGCCAGCACCCCGGTCGGCCAGCGCACCAGGCGATGCGTGGCATATGCCGCGTAGGCCAGCAATACCGCCAGCCAGGCGATGAACTGCACAGCGGATTCGGGCACCGCAATGGCCAGCAGGCCGAACAGCACCGCAGCCAGGAAGGACGCCGCGACGGTGACGAAGCCCAGCTTGCGCGCATGCGGCTTGCGCAGGCTGATCATGGTGCCGAACGCGAAGGCAAGCAGCCCGACCATGCCTCCGGTCGAAATCACGATCCATTCCCCCAGCGCGGCGGCATTGGGCAGCCAGGCCAGGGTCGCCGCCGTGGCGAGCAGGCTGGCGAGCGCGAACGACAGGGAAAACTGCGCCAGCCGGCGCAACACGCTCCACCCCGCATCCACGCTCGTGCTGTCCATCTCAGCGCACCGCCAGAGCCTGCCACAAACCCGCTTTCTCGAGATGCATCCGCCCTGTCGCGGGACTCGGCATTCGCACGCTGGCCTGCGGCTGCTCGCCCCGGCGCTCGAATTCATAGATCAGGGCGGTCGTATAGTGGCGCGCACCGTAGGGCTGCAGCGCAATTCCCTCGGGCAGACGCAGGCCACCGCCCGTTACCCATTCGCGCGCCTCGGCGGAGGTCGGCGCACGCTCGGCCGCGGCAAAATCCTCGTCGGTGACGGCAAACACGATGACCCGGTAAAAACCGGGCGGCGCATTGAACAGCGCACGGATGTGGTCGATGAAACCTTCGCGCACCCGGGCGGCCTCGACGGTCCAGCGCGCGGGCGGCTCGAAGGACGAGGCATCCTCCCGTATCCGCTCGATGCGCGACACCAGCGCGAAGCCGCCCGGTATCCGGTAATAGCTGCGCTCGCCGTAGCCGGCGGCATCGAATGCACGCTCCAGGCGCACGGCCACGTCGCCCAGCACCGGCGCTTCGCCCTCCGCCAGCCATGCGCGCTCGATGGGAGAAAACGCCGAATAGCGCGGAGGCGGCCAGGGGAAGCCGGGCAGCGCGGCGGCGGGTGGTCCGCCGTTCGCGGGTGGCCCACCGTTCGCGCTCGGCCGCGGCCTTGCGGTCGGCGGCAAGGTCTCCCGGCCAGCGGACGGCGCCGTGGCCGGCAATTCCGCCGCAGGTGGCGGCTCCATCGCAGACGGCGGCTCTCCGCTATCCCCCGGGTCCGGCGCGGATGGCGCTTCCCCCGCCGGCGGAGGCGCACTCATTGGCGCCTCCTCGCGCGCACCGCACCCGGCGAGCGACAACAAAAACACCGCCAGCAGAAGCACCATGCCCGCCCGACAGGCCCTGCCAAGAGAAGGCGGAATCGAAGTGCGAGACATTCGGCAAGCATCGAACGCATTCATGTTCGCCCCCTCCCCCACGGCACGTCGGCAAACCGGTATCGGCAGGCAACAACCAGGCCCGCTCCCGCCTTGCTTCATGCTAGTCCACGGCGGCGGGCGGCGCACGGCGCCAGTGCCTGGACGACGCCCAGCCCCCATGACGCTCCGCCGACCGCATCCGACCTGCCGCCCCCGTTCGCGCACCGCCGGCCACGGGCGCGGCGTTGAAGCGGCAAGCAGGCGATGCTTGGACACGCCGCGGGACCAGGGTACATTTGCGCGCTCCACCGCAGCACGGCCCCCGCGCCCGCCCCGCCGATGAACGCCCAGCACCCCGAAATCCGCCCCGAGCAGTCGATCGAGCTGCTCAAGCAGCTCCACATCCTGACCCGCGACGGCAAACTGAACCAGGACAGCCGGCGCAAGCTCAAGCAGGTCTATCACCTGTACCAGTTCATCGAGCCGCTGCTGGCCGAAGCGCTGGCCGCGCGGCCGGACATCCAGCTCGTCGATCACGGCGCGGGCAAGTCCTACCTCGGCTTCATCCTGTACGACCTGTTCTTCAAGCTGCACGCACCCGCCGGCCGCATCCACGGCATCGAGACGCGCGACGAGCTGGTGATGAGCTCGCGCCGGCTGGCCGACAAGCTGGGCTTTTCCGGCGGCATGCGCTTCCACAAGCTAACGGTGGCCGAATCGATCGGCTCGGACCGCCTGCCGGAACGCATCGACGTCGTCACCGCGCTGCACGCCTGCAACACCGCCACCGACGACGCGATCCGCTTCGCGCTGGAAAAACGGGCGGGCTTCATCGTGCTGGTGCCCTGCTGCCAGGCCGAAGTCGCCGCCGTGCTGCGCAAGAACAAGCAGCAGGCGCTGCGCGACAGCCTCGCCGAGCTATGGCGCCACCCCATCCACACGCGCGAATTCGGCAGCCACGCCACCAACGTGCTGCGCTGCCTGCAGCTCGAATCGCACGGCTACCAGGTCAGCGTCACCGAACTGGTGGGCTGGGAGCATTCGATGAAGAACGAGCTCATCATCGCCAGCTACAAGGACCTGCCGCGCCGCCGCGCCGCCGAACGCCTGCGCGCCATGCTGCAGACGTTGGGGCTGGAAGAACTGGAAGGGCGCTTCTTTGCCGGCGACACGGGCGCCGGCAGCTGAGCCGCGGACAAACCCCGCCGGGCCGGATCATTTCCGCATCGCGGACGGGGAGACGAAAGACCGCCTGCCGCGGGGTTCGGCGTCGGGCGGCCCGTTGAGCCAGTCGAGATGAGAGGTGAACAGCGTGCGCAGGAAGTTCTGCACGAGCGAAACCCGTTTCGAGAACTGCAGGTCCTGATGGACGCTCACCCAGAGTTCGCGCTTGACGCAGGCCGTTTCAGGCAGGACCGGGACCAGATTCGTTTCGTTGATGACGGAGAATTTCGGCAGCAGGGCGAGCCCGAGGCCGGACGAGCATGCCGACATCTGCGCCAGCATGCTGTTGGACTGGAAGGCCATGCGCGGGCGGGTGATGATCTCGTCGAGCCAGCGCACGACGTCGAGCTTGATGAGATCCTGCAGATAGCCGACGAAGCTGTGGTCCTTCAGGTCTTCGATGGACTGCGGGATGCCGGCGCTTTCGAGGTAATCGGTGGCGGCGTACAGATAGAGCCGGAAATCCCCGACGTAATGGCAGGCCATGCCCCTGCCGTCCGGCTTGAAGAAGCTGACGAAGACGTCGGCCTCCCGCCGACTCACGTTGACCAGCGACGAAGACGTCACCAGTTCGACGTGCAGATCCGGATAGCGGCCGAGCAGCGGCTGCAGGTGCCTGGCGACGAACATCGTGCCGATGCCCTCCATCATCGCGATCCGGACCGTGCCGGTCGGGTCGGGGCCGGTGCTGCCCAATGCTTCCTGCAGGGAAACGATGGCGCGCTCCATCTCGTTTCCGGGGGAGGCCAGGATATGCGCGAGGTCGGTCGGTTTCAGGCCGGTGCGCTGTCTTTCGAACAAGGCCCCGCCAAGACACAGTTCGAGCTGGGAAAGGCGCCTGCTGAGGGTGGACTGGTCCAGCGACAATTGCCGCGATGCCTTCAGCAGGCTGCCGGCGCGGTAGATGCTCAGGAATAGCCTTACATCGTCCCAATCCAGACTGGAAAGAGGAATCTTCTTCATGGGTGTGGCGTGTCCTGGTCCCCGATGCGGAAATGATCCGGCCCGGCCGCCGTCAGCCGAAGCGGCCGAGCCAGTCGAGAAGCCCGCCGATGCTGCGGAAATCATCGCTGGCACGTACCGGCAGCTGCGGTTCGAACTCGGCGAACAATCGCGCCAGCGCGTTCCCCGGGCCGATTTCGAGGACTGCGTCCGGCCGCAGCTCCCGGATCGTTTCCATGCACAGGGCCCAGTTCATCGGCTGGCTGATCTGCCGGGCCAGGGCATCCAGCGCCGGCCCGACCCGGATGTTTGCGCGGGCGTCGATCGCACTGAGCACGGGACAGTTTAGCCGCCCGTCGGGAATCCTGGCCAGGCGCCTTGCGAAATCCGCCGATGCGGCCGCCATGACCGGCGTGTGCGACGGCGTTTCGACAGCCAGGCGGACCAGCCGTGCGGCACCCAGGTCGCGGAAGCGCGCCTCTGCCAGGGCCAGGCCGTCGCAGCGCCCTGCCACGACGAAGTGCCGGTCGCCGTTGATGATGGCAATCGCGAGGCCGAGGTCCGCCGCCGCCTGTTCCACCTGCGCCCTGCCCAGCCCGATCACCGCCAGCATGCCGCTGCCGGCAGGCGCGGCGGCGTCCATCAGCCGGGCCCGCTCGATGCACAGCCGGATGCCCTCGTCAGCGGCAAAAGCCCCCGCCACGCAGCATGCCGCCACTTCGCCCAGGGAATAGCCGGCGACGCAGACCGGGCGCGGCAGAAGCGGGCCGAGCTGGTTCCAGACCAGCATCTGGTGGGCAAAGATCAGCGGCTGGGCGATGCTGTTCCTGGTAATGGCGCCCTCGCTTCCTTCCGCCCGTTCCGGCGCGTCCAGGACGGACGGGAAGCCGCAGGCGGCGCCTGCCTCGACCTGACGCCAGTGCTCGGCGCGCTGCCCGCCCTGGCCACTGAAGACGAGGGCGAGCCGCATCTCAGCCAAGCGCCCCGACGCCGGCAAGGAAGAGCGTGACCGCCAGCAGGTCGGCGCTTCCACCGGGGCTCAGCCGGCGCGACCTGAAATCGGCGTCGATCGCATCGACCCGCCCCCTCCAGTCTCTCGCGAGCACACCGCCGCGCGCGAGAAAATCCGCCGCGCTCCGTTTCGCATGCGCCAGCCCGGCCGCGCCGCCGCGCCACAACAGGTTGGTGTCATCCACCGACGCAATCAGCGCAAACAGCGCCTGCGTTTCCGCACGCGTCTCATCGCCGGTCGTTTCCAGCACCGAAACATAGGCCGGCAAGCCCACCGCCATGGCCGACGGGAAACCCGCGGCCGCTTCCGCCCGCGCGCCGCCAACGCCATGGCGCACGGCCACTTTCTGCCCGTGGCTGAGGCCGGCTTCATCATGCCCGCCCGCCGGCGCAGCGAGCATGGACGCGCCCCACGATTCCCTGACCAGCGCGCAGACCGAAGCCGGCTCCAGCCGCTGCCGGCCGGCGGCGGCCACGCCGGCCGCCGCGCACAGCAGGCCGAGATTGAAGATGGCGCCCCGGTGCGTATTGATGCCGCCGGTCGCCCGCAGCATGTGCCGCTCCGCGTCGATGCCGAGCGATCGCAGCGCACCGAAGTCCGGCCTGCCGCAGCCGCATGCGGCGATCTCCGGGAAGTAATGGCGCAGGGACTGCAGGCTGCGCAGGAAGGTGGAGAAATCCATGTCCTCGTGGCTGCCCCGGCTCCAGGGCGTCACCAGGCCCGGCTTGTGCGCCAGCGCCACTTCGCGGTAAAGGCAGGCCAGCGCGAACCTGCCGATCCGCCGCGCCGGCAGCGCATGTCGATCCGGGACAAGGCGCCCGGAAGCCACGAACGAAGACGCTTCGATCACGCCATTTCTCCCCCGAAGCCATCCATCAAGGCCTCGATCGCCACCAGCGCAATCTCTTCGTCGCCCTTGGTAAGCACGTCCGCGCCAGGCTTGTTCCGGGCGGCGAGCAGTTCTCGCCAGGCGACGGCCTGCCCGCCCGGAAAGCGGATTTCGCCATCCAGCGGAAAGGAAAGCCCGGCCGCGGCTTTCTGCAGCGCCGCGAGCACCGTGCCGGCCTGGCTCCGCTCGGCCAGGTCGCAGATGAGGTCGAGATCGGAATCCTCGTGCCGGTACGTTTCCCCGCTGGCCAGCTCCCAGGCCATCGAGCCATAGACGCCGACGCGGACGCCCGCGCCGTGCATGGCCTCGTCCAGCCGCGCGAGATGGCTCCGATCGTGCCCGGACACGGCCGGCAGGCACTTCGCCAGCGGCATCGGCGGGAAAATGGCCGATATGCCCTTGCGTTCCACCTGTATGCTCAGCCGCTTGCCGCCGCAATGCGCGGGCAGGACCAGACCCAGCGACACCACCGCCGCGGAAGCGGCCTGCCGCGGCACGACCAGCGGCCTGCCGCGGCGAATCCACTCCCGCACCTGCTGCCAGTGGAAGCCATCCGCCGGCGCGCAATCGCTGCGGAAAGCGGCGGAAGCATGCAGCCAGGCTCGATCGTGCCGGTGCATCGTCACACTCCGCCGCCAGCGGCCTGAACCGACAGCGCCACGGGCTCCGCCAGCATGCGCCCTCCCCGGCCGCAGCCCAGCTTCATCCGATGGTCGCCCGCCGCAACGCCACGCTGCAGGCTGGTCAGCGCATCCACCAGACGGCTCGCCGAAGGCTCGTCCCAGACCGCTTCGATGGCGCCCATGCGCAGGTAGTTTTCCGCGCCGGGCGCAAAGATCGGCGAATGGCCGGCCAGCTCGACCAGCTTTTCGTGCTCGATCCTGGTCACCCTGGACATCGCCCGCAGGTCCATGACCCTGACCTGGACATCCTTCAGGGCAAAAACCCGGTCCGCCATCAGGCCGTAGGACAGGAAGCCGCCGCTCACCGCATTCGCGGTCACCAGGCTGAGCGACGGATGGCCGCGGCGGCGCGCCAGGTCGACGCATTCGGCCAGGTGGGCCAGCGAGCCATTCAGGCAGAGCAGCTCCTCGCTGCGGGACAGCGCCTGCCCGCTGGTATCGACCAGATACACGAAAGGCCGCCCGGGGTGGCGCGCCACCGTTTCCAGGATGAAGGCAGACAGGCCCAGCGCAATCGCGTGGTCCATCGCCGCGGCATCGGCGGTGCCGAGCACCGCGACCGTGCCGAGCGGCGTGGCCGCCTCTCCGGTGATGGTTTTTCCATCGAGCCGGACATCGTGCCCGTCAGGGAAGAGCGCATCGAGGATCGTCTCCAGCATCATGCTTCCAGTCTCCTTTTCATTGCCGCCAGCGCTTCCCGCTCGAGCATCGGCACACTTTCGGGCTGCTCGATGCCCAGGGTTCGCCAGACCTCCAGGCCGTCGGCCAAACCGGCGAAGCGCTCGATGCGTTGCGCCAGGCTGCGCTGCTTCGCCTGCAAGGCTTCGAGCGCCGGCGCGTCTTCCACGCTGGCGGCGACGCGGGCAGCCGCGGCTTCCCTGAACGAGGCCGGATCGTCATCCACCAGTTCGGCGCAGTCCCCCATCAGGTAGCGGTGCTTGCCGCCGGTCACTCGCCAGACGAGGGCGCGATCCCTGGAGTCGAACTCTTCCACGCCCGCGACCGTTTCGATGACCTCCGGCCCCGAAAGGGCGAGCCGGCCTTCCTCCGACATCAGGATTGCGGAACACAGTCTGGCGACGATGCCCATGCCGCCGAATGCGCCGCAACTGCCGCCCACCAGCGCCAGCACCGGAATGCCGCCGGCGCGGACGTCCAGCACGGCCCGCATGATTTCCGAAATGGCGATCAGCCCGGCATTCGCTTCGTGCAGGCGCACGCCGCCCGAATCGATCAGGAACAGCACCGCGCCGGGCTTCTCGGCCAGCGCACGACGCAGCAGACCGACGATCTTGGCGCCGTGGATCTCGCCGACCGCCCCACCCATGAACTGCCCCTCCTGGGCGATCACGAACACTTCCCGCCCCGACAGGCGCCCCGCGCCGACGACGACGCCATCGTCGAAAGCGCCGGGAATGTCGAGCCGGGCCAGATGGGGGCTGGGCTGCGACGCGGCCGGCGGCAGGAACTCCCTGAAGCTGCCGGCGTCGAGCAGCCCGGCCAGGCGGGCGCGGGCGCTGGCCTCGAACCAGCTTCGCCGCGAAATCGGCATGGATGTCATCTGTGCTCCCCCCGGTATTCGGCAAGCGCCTGCGACAGCCGCAGCGAAACCACCGCGGGCGTGGCGCCGATGTCGTTGATGCTGAAATCGATGCCGCCCGCGGCATGGGCGGCGGCGAAGTTCCCGAGCACGGCCTGCCAGGTGTCGCCAAAGCCGCGCGCGGACGTCCTGACGACGAAGCCGCATGTTTCCGCCTCCCGCCCCGGTCGGGCGAGGATTTCCAGATTGCCGGAAGCGGGCACGCCGCACAGCACCGCAGCCGGACCGGCCGGCACGGCCGGCGAAGAAAATCGATAGACAAGCTCTTCCATCGCAATCACCAGTTCCTGAAACGTGAGGGAGGGGAATACAGTCCGCCGGACCACCTGACCAGGTCCTTGACCGAGCGCGCCGCGAGCAGGTCGCGCGTGGCATCGCGCGGGTCGATGCCGAGGTCTTCCACCCGCCTGATCACGCCTCTGTCCCGCAGGTTTTCCACGGCCGCCTTGTCGCGCGCCATCCCGGCCGGGGTATATCCGGCCACGCCCCGGATCGCCTGCTCGCGTTCCTCCGGCGTGCGGCAGAGCAGCAAATTCGCGATGCCCTCTTCGGTGACGACATGGCTGACGTCGTCGCCGTGGATCATGATCGGCGGCAGTTCCGCCCCCATCGCCTTCTGCAGCTTCCAGGCATCCAGCTCTTCGACGAACACCGGCGCCATGTGCTCGCGGAACGTCTCGACCATCTGCACGACCAGCTTGCGCCCCCGGGTCGCATTCGCGCCGCCCGCCTCGCGCCCGGCCTTGAGCCAGGCCGGGCTTGCGTGCCGCCGCCCGTGCGGGTCCGAACCCATGTTCGGCGCGCCGCCGAAGCCGGTGATGCGCCCCAGCGTCGCGGTCGAGCTATTGCCCGCGAGATCCATCTGCAGGGTCGAGCCGATGAACATGTCGCAGGCGTACAGCCCCGCCGTCTGGCAGAAAGCCCGGTTCGACCGCATGCTGCCGTCCGGACCGGTGAAGAACACGTCGGGGCGGGCGGCGACATAAGCTTCCATGCCCACTTCCGAGCCGAAGCTGTGGATGGAGTGGACGAAGCCCGACTCGATGGCCGGAATCAGCGTGGGGTGAGGGTTCAGCGCCCAGTGCGTGCAGATCCTGCCCTTCAGGCCGAGTTCGGCCGCATAGGTCGGCAACAGCAACTCGATCGCCGCGGTGTCGAAGCCGATGCCGTGGTTCAGCCGCGTCACGCCGTATTCGGCGTAAATCCCCTTGATCGCCATCATCGCCATCAGCACCTGCACCTCGGTGATCTGGGCCGGATCGCGGGTAAACAGCGGCTCGATGAAATTGGGCCGCGGCGCGCGCACCGTGAAGTCGACCCAGTCCGCCGGCACGTCGACCCGGGGCAGCGTTTCCCTGCGCTCATTGACCTGCGCGATCACCACCCCGGCCTTGAAAGCCG
This sequence comes from Thauera butanivorans, assembly GCF_048398245.1. NCBI lineage: Bacteria > Pseudomonadati > Pseudomonadota > Betaproteobacteria > Rhodocyclales > Zoogloeaceae > Thauera > Thauera butanivorans. The sequence goes on along the minus strand of NZ_CP183038.1, from coordinate 1,012,913 downwards.
TCGCCTCGACGATCGTCGGCGTTTCCTCGGCATTCGGCCCGAGGTACAGATTTCCGCGGGCATCCACCGCCTGCGCCGCAATCAGCGCCACGTTCGGGGTCAGGTCGAGGAAATAGCGTCCGTACAGCTCGAGGTAGGTATGGATCGCACCGATCCTGATGCGTTTCTCATTGACCAGCCTCGCCAGCCGGGCGCCCTGCGGCCCGCTGAAGGAAAAGTCGAGCCGGCTTGCCAAGCCGCGCTCGAAAAGATCCAGATGGCTCGGCAAGGCCAGGACCGACTGGACCAGGGAGAGATCGTGCAGCCTCGCCGGATCGCACGCGGCCAGCGATTCGGCGAGGAAATCCGCCTGTTTCTGGTTGTTGCCCTCGATGCAGACCCGGTCCCCCGGCTGCATCACCGCTTCGAGCAGTTCGATGATCCGATCGCAGGGAACCTCCCTGCCGATCCCGGCGCTGGCTGCCCGTTCCAGGCGCCGGGAGCGATTCTCACGCAGGCTGTCCCACGATCTGGCTTCCGATGAATTCATGGCGTTGTCGGGAATATCCCATCCGGATGTAGAGTGGCTGCGCCGCAGCCGCTCCTGGCACCAGGCGCCGGCCGGCCGGGAAACGTCCATCCAAGGCACGTTCCCGGGGCCGGAAGCCTGACTGGCTTCACGCTGCGTTCAGCGCCGCGTCCTATTGCGCGCCGGCGCTCCCGCACTCCTCCTGCCGGCACTCCTCCTGCCGCTGGACGCTCCGGCGCAGGCCCGGCTCGGCGTCGTGGTCGTCCTTGAAGCGCGTCGGCATCAGCCTGCGGCGGTCGATCTCCAGGTCGAACACGTCGAAGCGGTTGTAGTAGCCGACGATGTCGTGGAACTGCTTCGGCTCGACGCAGGCGTTGAGATCGAAGGTCGCGTAGGCAATGCCCTCTTCGTTCTGCAGCATGTCGCCGATGGCCGCCCCGGTCGGATCCAGGAACTGGGTGGCGGCGCGAGGCGTTCTTTGCAGCACTTCGACGGCTTCGCTGTCCGCCCCGTCCAGCAGCATGTTCAGCATCGTGTCGTCCATGAAGCCGGCGTTCAGCACACCGAATGCCTTGGCCTCGAACGACGCGCCGCCGGCCCGGATGCGGTTGGCCGAGAGGTTGTCGAAGTTCTGGTTGCCCGGCTTCCGGGTCGGCCAGATCGCCGGCCAGGCCGAAATGTGGATCTGCTCCCCCTGGGCCGCCAGCGCATAGCGCGCCAGCGGATTGGTGTTCTCCCCGCAGATCAGCGCGCCGATCTTGCCGATCCGCGTATCGGAAACGCGCAGCCCGTGGCCGTCCCCCGCCGCCCAGACCATCTTTTCATAGAACGTCGGCACGAGCTTGCGGTGGTGATTGAGGATGCTTCCATCGTCACCGATCAGCACGTTCGAATTCCAGATGCAGCCCACGCTCACCCGCGTGGATTCGCTGAAGCCGAGCGAGACGAATACCCCGTGCTGGCGGGCGGCGCTGGCGATTTCGGCCATTTCCGGGCCATCGACCAGGATGCTGTTCGCGGTCATCCGCTTGAACCATTCATGGTTGTAGATCGGCGCCCACAATGCGGCCCAGACCGGGAAGCCGGGAATGAAGGATTCCGGAAACACGACCAGTTCCGCGCCGTGGCGTGCCGCCTCGCCGATGATCGAAACGGCTTTCTTGACGCTGGCGGCCTTGTCCATGTAAACCGGTGCGACATGGGCAGCGGCGACTTTCACGATGGGCAGATTCATGTGTTGCTCCTTGGGTGGTTTCGATTGCTTCATCAATGGGCGACGGCTTTCGCCGCGCCATATCCCGTTTCGCGGCGGACGGCCAGTTCGGCCCAGCGCGACGACGAATAGGTGCTGGGCATCAGCAGGGAGAACACGATGACCAGCGCAAACCCGACCGGAATCGAGATCAACCCGGGGTTGCGCAGGGAAATCAACGGTTCGCTCAGGCCGACCATGCTGGTCGCGCCATCCGGAATCGACGAGACGGCCGTCTTTGCCACTGCCAGGTCGGCTTTCAACTTGCCGAGTTGCGGCGTGCCGGTGCCAGGCTGCTCCTGCTCCATCTTCAGAATCTTCGGCTCGATATCCGCCACCGCAGCGATGGCCGCCTTCTTGACCTGCATCGGATAAGTCATGTTCGGCGACACCAGCACCAGGCCGATGCTGAGCAAGGTGCCGCCGACCACGCCCGCAACCACGCCGGCCGTGCTGCAGCGCTTCCAGTACAGGGTCAGGACCAGGGCCGGCAGATTGGCGGAAGCCGCCACCGCATAACCCAGCCCGACGAGATGGGCGACGTTCTGGCCCTTGGCGGCGATGCCTGCTCCGATCGAGATCACCGCCATCGCAATCGTCGCGATCCGGGCAGCGCCCGCCTGCTGCCGCTCGGTCGCGTCGCCGTTCTTGATCGCGCCGACATAGACGTCATGCGCCAATGCCGAAGCGGCCGCCAGCGTCAGCCCGGCAACGACCGCCACGATCGTCGCGAAAGACACCGATGCAACCAACGCCAGCATGAAATTGCCCAGGATGCTGTCCGGGCCGCCGCCGAGGAACTGGGCGAGCATGGGCGCGGCGAGGTTTCCGCCCTTGTCCATGGCGATGATTTCCTTCGGGCCGACATTCAGGGCCGCCGAGAAACCGATCACGATGATCAGGATGTGGCAGAAGCCGATCGCGGCCATTGCATACAGCGCCGACGTGCGGGCGCCCCGCGCATCGGCCACGGTGAAGAAGCGCATCAGGATGTGGGGCATGGCGGCGGTTCCCAGCACCAGGGCGAGCCCCAGCGAGGCCTGCTCCACCGGGTTCTTCAGGTAAAGCCCCGGATCCATGAAACGCTGCCCGGCCTCGGCGACCGACAGGCCCGACTTGCCGCCCAGCAGGGTTTCGAGCACGTGGGTCTGGATTCCGGCGTTGCCAACCACCGCGCCGAAGAAACCGCCGATGTCGAAGCCGTACGGCACCCAGGAAAGCACGACCAGCACGAAGCAGAACGAAATCAGCAGGCAGGCCTTGAGCACCTGCACCGCGGTCGTTGCCCGCATCCCGCCGAACATCACATACACCAGCATCGAACTGCCGACCGCGATGACGGAGATCTCATACGGAATTCCCACTAGCGCACGAATGATCACCGCGCCGCCGACGATCTGGGGAACCATGTAGAACAGCGCCACCAGGATGCTGGATACCGCAACGACGGTCTTCGTCACGCGAAAGCTGTTCCGGTACGCCAGCACGTCGCCGAGCGTATATCTGCCGAGGTTCCTGCACGGCTCCGCGACCAGCAGCAGAACGGGAATGAAGGAGACGAAGAAGCCCACCACGTACGTGATGCCGTCCAGCCCGTAAAGCGCGATCAGGCCGGAAACCCCCAGGAAGGCCGCCGCGGAAAGATAATCCCCCGCAATCGCGATTCCATTGGTTCGCGGCGCGATCCCCCCGCCGGCGGTATAGAAATCGCCGACCGTCTTGTTCTTGCGGCCGGCCATGAAGGTAATGACGAGGGTCAGGACGAACAGCGCCAGAAAGACCACGACGGTCATCAGCTGGTTCTTTTCGGACACCAGCGTCGCCGCCTGGGCATGGGCGCTGCCACTCAGCGACATGAATGCCGGCAGCGCCGCCGGCAACAGGATTTTCGGTTTTTTGCCGATGATATCTTTCATTTCCATCTCCAGATTCGGGGCCATCGAATGGCAAATCAACGCTTGCGGGTGAATTCAGCAACCAGCGCCGCCGTTTCCTGATCCACCCTGCCGAACAGCACCGCGTATTTCCAGGCGATGAATCCGCCCGCGACGTACTGGAGAATCAGATAGGCCAGCCCTGCGTTGACCTCTCCGAAAATACGTACATTGAAAAATTCAGGGAAATAGCTTGATATCAGTGGAATGGAGAAAAACAGGGCCATCGATATTCCAAAGAGAACAAGGCTGACACCTCTCTTCCTTCTGACAAGAGCCCGGAATCTCGGGTCCGACATAAGCGCATCGCAAGCACCGCCTTTCGTTTCCATGAAACCCCCAGGTAAATAAACTCAATAAATATCTCTATCAAACAGACATCTCCCAATCGCAGACTAACAATGCGACCAAAGTTCGAGAAGATATAAATTGACAACCTTGCTATGCAGAAATGCATTCAACGGCACGTTTCCGGCACATGTCAGGCGACACCGTAAATTGACCCCCTAGCGACACGAGGAACTGACCCCCTCGTTCGCAAGGAGGCCATCGTTGGAAACGAAGCACATCAAGGTGAATCCTGTGCGCCGTGTGGTTTGCGGAGTGCAGGAGATGTTGGAGCCGGAAGCGGTCACGACGATCGTTCGGTTGGGGCAGTCGGGGTGGGGTGCGAAGCGGATTGCCAGGACGCTGGGCATCGCGCGCAACACAGCGAAGCGGTATCTGAATGCGGGCGGGCCGGTGCCCTACCAGCAGCCGCAACGTGCCAGTGTGCTCGGCGGTCATGAAACATGGCTGCGGGAGCGCTTTCTGCAGCACCGGGGCAACTGCGACGTGGTGCGCCAGCAGTTGAGCAAAGAGCTCGGGATCGACACGAGCCTGCGCACGGTCGAGCGCGCGTGCCGAGGGTTCCGCCAGGAACTCGAAGCGAGCCGCCGTGCGACGATCCGCTTCGAGACCGCGCCCGGCGAGCAGATGCAGATCGACTTCGGCCAGACGCGCGTGCTGATCGGCGGCGAGTCGGTGCGGGTGTTCCTCTTTGTGGCGACGCTGGGCCATTCGCGCAGGGGGTTCGCCTGCGCGTTCCGGCACGAGCGCCAAAGCGCCTGGTTCGCTGGCATCGAAGCCGCGTTCGCCCACTTCGGCGGACGACCGCAGACGCTCCTCGTCGACAACGCCAAGGCGCTGGTCGACAAGCACGACGCGCACACGCGCCAGGTTCGGTTCAACAGCCGCTTCGAGGCGTTCTGCCGGCACTGGGACATCGCTGCCCGGGCGTGCGCGCCGTTTCGCGCCCGCACCAAGGGCAAGACCGAGAACGGCGTGGGCTACGTGAAGAAGAACGCCATCGCCGGCCACGCCTTCGAGAGTTGGGCGGCGATGGAAGCGCACCTGGCGCGCTGGCAACGTGAGGTGGCCGACGTGCGTATCCACGGCACGACGGGCGTTGCCCCACGCGAGCGCTTCGAGCTGGAGCGCGATCACCTGCGCCCCATCGCCGGCGTCACCCCCTTCCTGCAGGTGCGCGAGCTCGTGCGCCGGGTCAATGCCGAGGGCTGCATCGAACTGGACACCAACGCCTACAGTGTGCCGTGGCGCTTGATTGGCGAGACCGTCACGGTCGTCGTTAGCGCCGATACCGTGGTGGTTGAGTACGCCGGCGAGGAAGTCGCACGCCACGCGGAACTCTCCGGTAGTCGCGGGCGCAGCATCGAGCGCAGCCATCTCTTGGGCGGCTCTCCGCCGCCAGCCGAGATCGCGGTGCCGCCACGCACCGATGCGCTGCTGCGTCCGCTGGCCGAATACGAAGCACTCGTCGGAGGGGGCTGGTGATGCTCGACACCGACCGACTCGACGAACTGCTCACCCGGCTGCGGCTCACGGCGATCCGCGACCAGCTCGACAGCCTGCTCGATGAAGCCAGCCGGGCGCAGATGACGCTGCGCGAGGCGCTACTGTTCCTGGCCGAACGCGAGGTCGCCCGACGCGACACCCGGCGTATCCAGATGGGCATGAAGCTCGCCCGCTTCCCGTGCGTGCGCACGCTCGACGGCTTCGACTTCGACGCTCAACCCTCGATTGATCCGGGGCAGATCCGGGATCTGGCCACCGGCCGCTGGATCGGCCACGGCCAGGCCCTGCTGCTGCTCGGCCCGCCCGGCGTGGGCAAGACGCACCTGGCGGTCGCACTCGGGCGTGAAGCGGTCGATCGCGGCTACACGGTGCTCTTCACCTCGGCAGCAGCGCTGATGGCAGGGCTCACGAAGGCGCACTCCGACGGGCGACTCGAGGAGAAGCTGCTGCAGCTCTCCAAGCCCAAGCTGCTGATCATCGACGAACTGGGCTACCTGCCGCTCGAGCCGGCCGCCGCGCACCTGTTCTTCCAGCTCGTGTCGCGACGCTACGAGCGCGCCAGCATGCTGATCACCAGCAACCGGCCAGTCGGCGAGTGGGGACAGGTGTTTGGCGATGCCGTGGCCGCCACCGCCATCCTCGACCGGCTGTTGCATCACAGCCAGGTGATCACGATCCGGGGCGACAGCTACCGGCTGCGCGACAAGCGCCGCAGCGGCCTTCTGCAGAAGGCCGCTGCCCCCACCCCGATCACGTCGGAGAGTTGATTAACCCAGGGGGTCAATTCCAGATGTCGTCAGGGGGTCAAATCTGCGTGTCGCTTGACAGCACATGCACGGATTTGGCGTGAAACCGCCTCACGGCGCACCATCGGAGCGCATGAAAACAGAAATCAACCAATTGTTTTATATGGACAAAAAAGAATAAAAAAGAGGATGCGCGAATTGCGCACCAATTCGGCCCGCACAAAGCGACCGGCATGCGAAAGAATGCATTCTTGCAATGCATGCATGCAAACAGACGGAAAGTGGCATATCCCGGCGGCAGCGCGGGCCCCGAATCTGCCGGGCAGACCCGGGGGCCGGTTCAGCGTACCGGGATCATCGTGCGCGGGGGTCCGCGCCCTTGCAGCGCGTGCAGCCCTTGCGCGGGCATCGGCAGCCTCGCGCCGATGGCCGGATTTCCAGCCTCAAAACAGCGGCGTTCCGCCGCTATGCCGCCTGCATCAGGTTGCTCGGCCTGCCGGCGACGAAATTCTCGATGTTGTCGATCAACTGGTCCGCCAGCGTCTGCTGCGCCTCGTCCGATGCCCAGGCCACGTGCGGCGTCAGGATCACGTTGGGGCGGCCGGCGATGCGCATCAGCGGGCTGTCCGCCGCCGGCGGTTCGCCATCGGCGACGTCGAAGCCCGCGCCGCTGATCAGGCCTTCGTCCAGCGCCTGCACCAGCGCGTCCTCGTCCACCAGGCCGCCGCGCGCGGTGTTGATCAGCAGCGGCTTGCGCTGCATCGCGCGGAATTCCGCCAGCCCGATCATGCCGCGCGTGGCCGGCGTCAGCGGGCAGTGCAGCGTGATGATGTCGCTGCTCGCCAGCACTTCGTCCCACGGCGTGTACAGCCTGCCCCAGCCCGTCTTGCCCTTGCGGGCAGCGAACAGCGGCTGCATGCCGAAGGCACGCGCGATGCCGGCGACGCGCTGGCCGAGGTCGCCCTCGCCGATGATGCCCAACCGCGCGCCGTGCAGATCGCGGATCGGGTGGTTGAAGAAGCAGAACTGGCCGGACTTCTGCCATTCGCCCGCCAGCACGTCGTCGCGGTACGGGACGAGGTTGCGCCGCAGCGCCAGGATCAGGGCAAAAGTGTGCTCCGGCACGGTATTCACCGAATAGCCGCGGATGTTGGCCACGGCCACGCCGAGGCGCTGGCAGGCGGCCTTGTCGACCTGGTCGGTGCCGGTCGCCGCCACCGCGACCATGCGCAGCGAGGGCAAGCGTTCGAGCACCTCGCCAGGCAGCGGCACCTTGTTGGTGATCGCGATCGTCGCCCCGTCCAGGCGCTCGGCCAGCTCGGCGGGCGTGGTGCGCGCGTATTCCACGTAGTCGTGGGCGAAGCCGGGGCGGCGCACGCGGATCTGTGGCGCCAGCGTGTCGCGGTCGAGAAAGACGATCTTTTCCATGGTCGGCTCCTGCGGGAAGAAGGTGGGTTGGGCGCCGCCATTATCCGCGAGTCGCCGCACAGCTGTGTGCTGGCCGCGTTTCCGGCGGCCAGCGGATTCAGCGCCAGGGCGCACTGGCCTCGATCAGCGCCGCGATGCGCTCGCCCAGCGCCGCCAGCCGCGCATCGACGCCGGGCTCGCCCTGCTCGATCGCCTTCTCCAGCGCGCCCGCTTCCTCCATCAGTTCCATCGCGCAGATGAAACCGGCATTGCTTCGCAACGTGTGCATGCGCCGGGCGGCGGCCTCACGCTCGCCCGCGGCCAGTTCGCGGCGCGCCTGCTCTGCGGCATCGGCATTGTCCTCGATGAAGAATTCGAGCAGGCCGATGAACATCGCCCTGTCCCGCCCCAGGCGCTGCGCGGCACGCCCGTGATCGATACCGGGAATGACGGGGAAGGCGTCCGCATCCGCGTCCGCGTTCGCGCCGGTGCCAGCACCGTCTTCCGTCGCCGCCGTTTCCACCGCGTACACCGGCGGCAGTTGCATGCCGGATGACGATCGGGCCGCGCTCGTCCGGGCCACCTCCGGACCGATCCAGCGCGCCAGCAATACCGCCATCTCGTCCAGATCCATCGGCTTGGCCAGCACGTCGTCGGCGCCGGCATCGCGCGCCGCCGCCTGCTGGGCGTCATTGACACCGGCGGTGAAGGCGATCAGCGGCAGTCCGGCAAGACCCGGTTCCAGCCGGATCGCACGCATGGCGCTGAGGCCGTCCATCACCGGCATCTGCACGTCCATCAGCACCGCGTCGAAACCCTCGGGCCGGGTCTTCAGCAATTGCAGCGCCTGCTGGCCATCGGCGGCCAGCGTGGCCGTGGCGCCTTCCAGCGCCAGCGCACGCTCGACCAGGTCGCGGTTCATCGCACTGTCGTCCACCACCAGCACGTGCGCGCCCTGCAAGCGCGGCCCGGCGGGCGCTGCCGGCCGTGTCTCGCCGAACGCCGGTGATTCGCCTTCGGCCGCCCGCTGCAGCGGCAGCTCGAACCAGAAGGTGCTGCCGATACCGGGCTGGCTGTCGACACCGATCGTGCCACCCATCAGCTCGACCAGACGCTTGCAGATCGACAATCCCAGGCCGGTGCCGCCGAAGCGGCGCCCGATGTCCGCATCAGCCTGGCTGAAGGGGGCGAACAGCCGCCCGATCGCCTCGGGCGCGATACCGATGCCGGTGTCGCGCACTTCGAAACGCAGGCGCAGCCGTTCCGCATCCGCCTCGGGCACGCTCACCTTCAAGGCGACTTCACCGCGTTCGGTGAACTTGATCGCATTGCCGACCAGGTTGAACAGCACCTGCTCCAGCCGCAGGCCGTCACCCCTCAGCGGCCCGAGTGGCGGCGATGGCATCTGCACCCGCAGCACCAGACCCTTGCGGTGTGCCTCCAGCCCCATCAGGCTGTCCAGGTTCGCCAGCAGCGCCGCGAGATCGAAGGCGCAGGGCTCGATGCGCAACTGGCCGGCCTCGATCTTCGACAGGTCGAGCACGTCGTTGAGGATGGTGAGCAGCGACTGGCCGGCGCTGCGAATCCGCCCCACCATGTCGCGCTGATTGTCCGACAGCGCGTCGCGCGCCAGCACCTGGGCGAGGCCGAGCACGGCGTTCATCGGCGTGCGGATCTCGTGGCTCATGTGAGCGAGGAATTCGCTCTTGGCCGCATTGGCCGCCGCGGCTTCGTCCGCCAGTTGGCGGTGGCGGGCTTCGCTGATGCGCAGCCGCTCTTCCATCTCCTTGCGCGCGGTGATGTCCTCGACCATGCCGAGATGGCGCGGCGCCTGCTCGGTCTCGACCCTGACCGGCGCGAAGCTCAGGCTCACCCACACCACAGAGCCGTCGGGGCGCAGGTAGCGCTTGATCAGGCTGTAGCCGGCGATCTCGCCAGCGGTCAGGCGGGCGAGCTGGGTCTTGCTCTTTTCGATGTCGTCTGGATGGGTAAGGGCGAGCGGGCTCAGGCCCGCCAGCGCTGCCGGACAGCGGCCGACGATGTCGGCAAAGCGCTGGTTCGCCTCGGTGATGCGGCCGCTCCGCGAATCGAGCAGCACCACGCCCAGCGGCGCCTGCTCGAACACCACCCGGAAGCGCGCCTCCGCGGCGCGCTGCGCATGCAGTGCGGCCAGCTCCTGCCGCTGCAGGTCGCGCCGCCACAGCAGATACCCCGCCGAATACACCAGCAGCAGGCCCAGCGCCATCACCAGCGCGGTGGCCCAGCTCATGGTGCGGATGCCGGCATAGGCTTCGCGCTCGTCGATCTCGGCCAGCATCAGCCAGGGCGTACCGCCGACCGCGGCGGCATAGGCCAGTACCGGCACCCCACGATAGTCGCGCCCGCCGGCGAGAATGCCCGACTCCCCCTGCGCAGCCCACACCGCCGGCACGCGGGTATCTCCCAGCGGCAGCGTCAGCACCAGCGCGGCATCCTGCTGGTGGCGCAGCGGCGTCAGGAAGCGCACACCGGCACCGTCCCGGCGCACCAGATAGGTCTCGGCCGACCGGGTGGGCACCGGCCAGGCTTCGACCATCGGGAACAAGGTCTCGTCGGCACGCCAGGTCAGGTAAGCGACGCCGCGCGGCGCGGCACCGGAGCGGCCGACCGGCGCCAGCACGCCGTAGCGCGCCTCGCCCTGCGCATTCAGGTACAAGTCGACCAGCACCACGCGCGGCGTACGCAGCACATCGCGGATGGCTGCGATGTGCGCCCTGCCATCGGCATCACCGACCGCAAAAGCCTGCTCTCCATCAGCATCGACCAGCGCCACGCCTGCCCAGCCGCGCGCAGCGGCGGCCTCCCGTAGCAGTTCCTGCATGCGTGCCAGCGCCCCGCCATCCTGGCGCCCGCCATCCAGCCAGCGGCCGAACAGGGTTTCGAGTTGCGAATGCCCGGAGAAATGCAGCTCGGCATCGACCTGCGCCTTGTGCAGCCAATCTTCGATGTGCTGGCGCTTCTGTTCGGCGATGACGGCCAGCGTACGGTGCGTCTCGCGCCGGATCTCGTCGCCCAGATAACGATAACCGACGGCGCCGATGGCGCCGATCAGCACGGATAGCGCGAGCAGCGGCAACGCAAAGCGCAGCCACGGACGGCGCGCGCGGCCGGGAGCTGCGGGCGGAGAGACGATGGCAAGAGTCATGTCGGCGGATGCCAGGCGGCCGCGGGGCCGGGTGGCGCCTGTGCTGTCTGAAGAAGGGGCGATTATCCGGCATCCAGGCCGTGATACGCCGGCCCCGGCGTATAATCCCGCCCTTCCGGCGGCCTTCTCCGGCCGGCCCGGCTTCATTCACGAGCTCGGAGATCGGGCATGAGCAATCACATCCCCCTGTCGGACCTGCGCAAGAGCTACGAGCAGGGTGCGCTGGACGAGCACGAATCGGCCAGCGAGCCCTTGCGGCAATTCGAGGGCTGGCTGTCGGAAGCCCTCGCGCGCGGCGTTCCCGAGCCCAACGCGATGACGGTCGCCACCGTGGGCGAGAGCGGCCGCCCATCGACCCGGATCGTGCTGATCAAGGATTGCGACGCGCGCGGCATCGTCTGGTACACCAATTACCACAGCCGCAAGGGCCGCGAGCTGGAAGCCCACCCCTTTGCCGCGCTGCAGTTCCACTGGGTGGAGATGGAGCGCGTGGTGCGCATCGAAGGCCGGGTGGAGAAAGTGTCGGCGGAAGAAGCCGACCGCTATTTTGCCAGTCGCCCGCTCTCCAGCCGCATCGGCGCCTGGGCCTCGCCGCAGAGCGAGATCATCGACGGACGCGGCACGATCGTCGCGCGCGCGGCCGACTACGGGCTCAAGTTCGGCCTCAATCCGCCCCGCCCGCCGCACTGGGGCGGCTACCGCCTGGTGCCCGACTACTGGGAATTCTGGCAGGGCCGCGCATCCCGCCTGCACGACCGCATCGCCTATCGGCTGCAGGACGACGGCAGCTGGCAGCGGCAGCGGCTGGCACCCTGAAACCGCATGCCCGCTCCGCGAGCGGGCGACGATCAGGCAGATGCTCTACTGGCTGCCGCCGGAAACGGGATGCCTGAACATGGCCGGCGGCAACCGGGCCATTTTCATCGTGAGCTTCCGCAGCGAGGTGGCGTTGGCATAGCCCAGCCGTTGTGCCACCTCGTCCAGCGACAGCTCTCCCAGCGCGAGCAGGCGTTGCGCATGCCGCATGCGGATGGTGTGGACGAGGTTCATCGGCGTGGAACCCGTTGCCCGGGCAATGTGCCGGGACAGGGTCTTGGCCGTCATGTGCAACTGGCTGGCTGCCTCGGCAATGCTGGGAGGCATGGGCAGGCTGGCCTCGATGAGGGCCTCGAAACGGGCTGCGACGCCCTCTTCGTCCGTCTGCAGTTGATCCCATACCCGGTAGCGGGCCTGCGTCGTGCGGCTGTCGACCAGCAGATACTTCATGGCCAGATCGGCGACATCCCTGCCGGCCCGGTGGCGGATCAAGTACAGCATCAGATCCATTTGCGCCATGGCCGCGCCGGCGCTGATGACGCCGCGCTCATCCACCAGCATGCGATTCACATCCAGCCGGGCCAGGGGAAAACAACGCTGGAGGAAATCCCCGAGCTGCCAGTGCGTGGTTGCGGTCCGTCCATCGAGCAGACCGGCCATTCCCAGCACGAAAACGCCAGAGCACGACGCCGCGACCTTGCCGCCATGGGCACCGTGCTCGGCCGCCATGGCGGCAAACGCAGCCATGTCCGGCATGTTCATGCGCTGGCGCAGCCTGTCTTCGCGATAGCGGTCGCGGATATTGCCCCCCGAATCCAGCTTCGGGTGGTCCAGGCCGATTCCAGGAATCACCACGACGGCATGCGGCTGGATGGCCACCCGGTCCAGGCGTTCGGCAGCGAGCGTCATGCCGCCCGACAGCGGAATCTGCCGGCGGGTGGACACCACCCGCCATTCCATGGGCTTGCGGCCTCGTGCCGCGGCACTGCGGCCCGCAATGCTCAACACATCCAGGGTCGCGCCGACGCTGGCAGCGAGCGCCCCCTCGGGCACGGCAATGACAAAGTCCGGCATGGTTTGTCCAAAATGGATTTTTCATTGTCATTTTAGACAATTGGACATCCGCTCGAAACCTTCTAGATTGGGCAGCGCCACGCCCGCTGCAGGGCGGCCCTCGATCACGACAGGACGGGAATGTGACATGCGACACTCGCCCAAATGCACCACAACGGCAATGCCGAATGCAGCATCGCTATGGCCGGCGTTCGGCCTGGGCCTGGCGATCGCCGTGGGCAACGGGCTGGCCCGCTTCTCCTATGCCCTGCTGCTGCCCGCCATGCGGGAGGACCTGGCCTGGACCTACGCCCAGGCAGGCTGGCTGAACACCGCCAATGCCCTCGGCTACATCCTTGGTGCGGCAAGCGGCTACTTTTTGCTGCGGCACGCCTCCCCGGCGCGTCTGTTTTCCTGGGGGCTATGGCTCACGCTGGCGGCATTGCCGCTTACCGGGCTGCATGGCTCGCTGGCGTCCCTGACCGCGGCTCGCGCGGCGGCAGGCATCGGCGCAGCCTGGGTCTTCTCCTGCGGCACCGCGCTGATAGCAGCGCGATATCCGGAAACCGATGGCCGCCGGGGAACCGCCATGGGCGTGTTCTTTGCCGGCGCCGGTCTGGGCATCGGCCTGTCGGGCCTGGTGGTGAATCCCTTGCTGGCATGGTCCGGCTCGCAGGGCTGGCCTGCCGCATGGCTGTGGCTGGGCGCACTGGCGCTGCTCCTGTCCGTCTGGCCGCTGAAAGAGGCGCTGAAGGTCCAGCGCGTTTCGAACGCCCCCGCGCGCGGCGCCCTGTCGCTGCGGGGCATGCGGATGGCGCTGCTGGGCTACTTCGCCTTCGCTGCCGGCTACATCGTTTACATGACCTTCATCCTGGCCTGGCTGCACACCCAGCATGGCTCATGGCAGTTGAGCACGCTGGTGTGGCTCGTGCTGGGCATCGGCGTGTCCTTGTCGCCTTTCGCATGGCGCCGCGCGCTGGAACACTGGCCGCCGGCGCTGACGCTGTCGGCCAGTTGCACCGCCACCTGGGCCGGTACCGTGATTCCGCTGCTGAATGCCCATGCGGCCGGCTTGCTGGCTTCCGCCCTGGTGTTTGGCCTGGGCATGTTCATCGCGCCGTCGGCCATCGCAGTGCTGGTACGCCAGAAACTCCCCGCGCCGCAGCTCGCCAAGGGCATGACGCTCTTCACGGTGGTGTTTTCAGTCGGCCAGGCGATTGGCCCGGTGGCGGCGGGCTGGATTGCCGATGAACAGACATTGCGCCAGTCACTGCTGTTCGGTTCCGGGCTCCTGCTGGCAGGAACGCTCCTGCCGCTGCTGGGGCTGGATCGGAAGTTTGACAGCCCGGGGGGCCAGGGCTAATCTGCGCCCCTGTTCATGGTTGCCTGCCGACACCGGCAGGCATGAAAAGGGAATCCGGTGCCGCGCCCGCGCGCGAAACCCGGAACTGCCCCCGCAACTGTAATCGGCGAGTCCTGCGCCCCCTCACGCCACTGGAACAGCAGCACGTTCCGGGAAGGCTGGCGCAAGGCGACGACCCGTGAGTCAGGAGACCTGCCATGCACATCACCTTCAACAGTTTGGGGCGGGGTGTCCCTGACAAGAGGCATGGCTCAGACCATTTCACTTGTTCGCTTTCCTGACGGCCGGGCAGCACCGCATGGCGTGTCCATGCGGGCGATGCGCCGCGTCCAGCCGCCGGAGATCCGCCCTGCCCGTACCGGATCTCCGCCATGTCAGACCTCGCTCGCCCCGCTCCTGCGCTGAGCCCGATGACGCGCTTCGGCCCCGATGACGCGCCCCGCATCCTCGCCCACCTGCTGATGCTCGACACCGACGACCGCATGCTGCGCTTCGGCCACGGCATCCGCGACGAAGGACTGGCCAGCTACGTCGCCCGCCTCGACTACGTCCGGGACCACGTCCACGGCCTGAACGACGCCCGCGGCGACATCGTGGCCCTCGCACATATCGCGATGCACGATGGCGACGTCGACTTCGGCCTCAGCGTGACGCGCCCATACCGCGGCCAGGGCCTGGGCCATGCCTTGTTCAGCCACGTCATTGCCATGGCGCAGCGCGGCGGCGCAGCACGCGTCCTGTGCTACAGCATCAGCCCCGCCGTGCTGCACATGGCCGGCCTCCACGGCTTCCGCCGCAGCGGCGGGAACCCCGCCGCACCGCTGGCGCTGCAACTGCCGAGCCCGGCTCCTGCCAGCCTCTCCCGCAGCCGCGCCGCCGCCTGAACACCTCCACACACTCACTTCCAGACAGGACATCCCGTGGACCGACTCCCCGACTCCCTCCATCGCATCGACCCGCAACTGACCGCTTTCGAAGTCATCCGCCGCAACGGCGCCGTGGTGGCCTTCGACCCGGGCAAGATCGCCGTCGCCATGAGCAAGGCTTTCCTCGCCGTCGAGGGCCGCCAGGGCGCGGATTCGTCGCGCGTGCGCGATCTCGTCGGCCGCCTGACCGAAACCGTCGTCGGCGCGCTGACCCGCCGCCTGCCCGACGGCGGCATGCTGCACATCGAGGACATCCAGGACCAGGTCGAACTGGCGCTGATGCGTTCGGGCGAGCACGACGTCGCCCGCGCCTACGTGCTCTACCGCGAACGCCGCGCCGCCGAACGCGCCGCGCAGAAGGCCGCCGGCATGGACGCCGCAGGCGACGCGCCGGTGCTGCACGTCGTCGATGGCGGGCAGCGCCGGCCGCTCGACCGCGCCGCGCTGCTCGCGACCTGCCGCGAAGCCTGCGAAGGGCTGGCCGACGTGTCCGCCGACACCGTGCTCGAACATGCGCTGCACAACCTCTACGACGGCGTGCCGGTCGCCGCCGTGCGCCAGTCGCTGGTGCTGGCGGCACGCACGCTGATCGAACGCGAGCCCGGCTACAGCCACGTCGCCGCGCGCCTGCTGCTGTCCGCGGTGCGCGTCGAGGTACTGGGCCACGAAGCCTCGCAGGCCGACATGGCCGCCCCTTCAGGCGGATACGTCAGTCATTTCACGCAAGCAATCCAGCTCGGCATCGATGCCGAGCTGCTCGACCCGCGGCTGGCCGACTTCGACCTGAGCCGGCTGGCGGCGGCACTGAAACCCGAGCGCGACCTGCAATTCGACTACCTCGGCCTGCAGACGCTGTACGACCGCTACTTCCTGCACGTGGAAGGCCGCCGCATCGAACTGCCGCAGACCTTCTTCATGCGCGTGGCGATGGGCCTGGCGCTGAACGAGATCGACCGCGAGGCGCGCGCGATCGAGTTCTACCTGCTGCTGTCCTCCTTCGACTTCATGAGCAGCACGCCGACGCTGTTCAACAGCGGCACCCGCCATTCGCAGCTGTCGTCGTGCTACCTGACGACGGTCGCCGACAGCCTGGAGGGCATCTACCAGTCGATCAAGGAAAACGCCATGCTGCAGAAGTTCGCCGGCGGCCTGGGCAACGACTGGACGCCGGTGCGCGCGCTGGGCAGCCGCATCAAGGGCACCAACGGCCAGAGCCAGGGCGTGATCCCCTTCCTGAAGGTGGTCAACGACACCGCAGTGGCGGTCAACCAGGGCGGCAAGCGCAAGGGCGCGGTGTGTGCCTACCTGGAAACCTGGCACCTCGACATCGAGGAATTCCTCGAACTGCGCAAGAACACCGGCGACGAGCGCCGCCGCACCCATGACATGAACACCGCCAACTGGATTCCGGACCTGTTCATGAAGCGCGTGCTGGGCAACGCCGAATGGACGCTGTTCTCGCCCTCCGACGTGCCCGAGCTGCACGACCTGTACGGCCAGGAATTCGAGGCCGCCTACCTCGCCGCCGAAGCGCGCACGGCGTCGGGCGAGATCCGCCTGAGCAAGAAGCTGCCGGCGGTGCAGCTGTGGCGCAAGATGCTGACGATGCTGTTCGAGACCGGCCATCCGTGGATCACCTTCAAGGACGCCTGCAACCTGCGCTCGCCGCAGCAGCACGTCGGCGTGGTGCACAGCTCCAACCTGTGCACCGAGATCACGCTGAACACCTCGGACGACGAGACCGCAGTGTGCAACCTCGGCTCGGTCAACCTGCCGGCCCACCTGGTGCGCAGCGCCGACGGTGAGGGTGGCCACACCTGGCAGCTCGACAGCGGCAAGCTGCAGCGCACGGTGCGCACCGCGATGCGCCTGCTCGACAACGTCGTCGACCTCAACTACTACGCCACGCCCAAGGCCCGCGCCGCCAACCTGCGCCACCGCCCGGTGGGCATGGGCATCATGGGTTTCGCCGACGCGCTGCACGTGATGGGACTGGCCTACGCCTCCGACGCCGCAGTCGAATTCGCCGACCGCTCGATGGAGCAGGTCTGCCATGCCGCCTACTGGGCCTCGACCGAACTGGCCGAGGAACGCGGCCGCTATTCCAGCTTCCGCGGCAGCCTGTGGGATCGCGGCATCCTGCCGCAGGACAGCCTGGCCCTGCTCGCCGAAGCGCGCGGCCGCGCCAGCGAAGGCGGCGCGCTGCTCGAAGTGGACCGCTCGTCCGCTCTCGACTGGGGGCCGCTGCGTGAACGCATCGCCCGCCACGGCATGCGCAACTCCAACTGCGTCGCCATCGCGCCGACCGCCACCATCTCCAACATCGTCGGCGTGTCGGCCTCGATCGAGCCGGACTACCAGAACCTGTACGTCAAATCCAACCTGTCGGGCGAATTCACCGTGGTCAATGCCCACCTGGTGCGCGAGCTGAAGGTGCTCGGCCTGTGGGACCCGGTGATGGCTTCCGACCTGAAGTATTTCGACGGCTCGCTGGCGCCGATCGAGCGCATCCCGGCCGACATCAAGGCACGCTACGCCACCGCCTTCGAGATCGAGCCGCAGTGGCTGGTCGAAGCCGCCTCGCGCCGCCAGAAGTGGATCGACCAGGCACAGTCGCTGAACCTCTACGTCGCCGGCGCGTCGGGCCGCAAGCTCGACGAACTCTACCGCCTGGCCTGGCTGCGCGGCCTCAAGACCACCTACTACCTGCGTACCCTGGGCGCGACCGCAATGGAAAAGACTGGCGCCAGCACCGGCACCGGCGCTACCCAGCCCGATGCTGCCCCAGCCGCCTACGGCAGCGCCGCACCCAAGGCCTGCTCCATCCTCGATCCCGACTGCGAGGCCTGCCAATAATGAGCGCATTCAACTTCAACGACTGGGACACGCCCGCCCCGCGCACACCGTCGTCCGTGCCCACGCCGACAGGCTCGGCCCCCGCATCGGCTACTGCGACAACGATGGCAGCAGCAGCGCCTACCCCGGCGACGGCTGCCGCCCCTGCGCCGCGCCCCGGCCTGGGCACGAACGCCACGCGCACCCCTGCGATGCTCGCGCCCGAGGCGCGGCCTGGCGCGCTGGCGCCGGTGCGCGTCTCCGACAAGCGCATCGTCAACGGCCAGGGCGACATCAACCAGCTCGCGCCCTTCAAGTATCCGTGGGCCTGGGAGTTCTTCCTCAACGCCAACAAGAACCACTGGACGCCGCTGGAAATCTCGATGGCGCAGGACGTCCATGACTACCACCACCGCCTGACGCCGGCAGAGCGCCACGTGTTCGAGAACGTGCTGTCCTACCTGACGACTTCGGACATCCTGGCGATGCGCAACATCGGCCTGGCGGTGATGGAGAAGATGACCGCGCCCGAGCTGCAGATCTACCAGGCCCGCCAGGTCTACGAAGAGGCGCTGCACACCTGGACCTACCAGCACTGCATCGAGAGCCTCGGCCTCGACCAGCAGGAAATCTACAACCGCTACCGCGTCGTGCCCGAGATCCACGGCAAGATCGCGCTCGCCAACCGCCGCCTGGAGCGGGTGATGCGCGCCGACTTCGATCTCGGCGACCGCGACAAGCTGCACGAATTCGCCCTCTCCTACCTGTTCTTCGCCGCGATCTTCGAAGGCTGCTGGTTCTACAACGGCTTCTCGCCGATTTTCGCGCTGCAGCGGCGCGGGCTGATGAAGGGCACGGCCGAGCAGTTGCAGTACATCATGCGCGACGAAGTGCTGCACTGCGCCTTCGGCATCCGCGCCGTGCGCACGCTGATCGCCGAGGAAGAGCTGGAACTCGACCCGCAGGCGGTCTCGCTGCTGTGGCAGGAAGCGGAAGCGGCCGAAGCCGCCTATTCCGGCTACCTGCTGCGCGAGCCGATGCTGGGTTACTCCGCCGCCCAGCACATGGGCCAGTTCCGCTACATCGCCAACCGCCGCGCCCGCCAGCTCGGCCTGCCCGAGCCCTTCCCCGGCGCCGAGAACGTGCTGCCCTGGCTGGACGAGCAGGCCAACCTGCGCAAGGAAAAGAACTTCTTCGAGACCCGCGTCACCGAATACCAGACCGGCGGCGCACTGGCCTGGGAGTGAAACACGGGCGGCGCACGGCCATGATCCGGGCTAAGCTTGCCTTCCACTCCAAGCCTGTGAGGAAGACATGAAGGCAATCACGCTCAAAGCCCCGGGCGGCCTGGTCAACATCGCCGAAGCCGAGGTCGCAGACCCGGGACGCCCTGGCAAGGGCGAAATCCGCGTCGCGATCAAGGCCAGCTCACTGAACTACCACGACCTGCTCGTCGCTTGCGCCGCCGTCCCCACCGAGGATGGCCGCATCCTGCTGTCGGACGGCGCCGGTACCGTGGCAGAAGTCGGCGAGGGTGTGACGGAGTTCAGGCCCGGCGACCATGTCGTTTCCACTTTCTTCCCGGTCTGGCCTGCCGGGCCGGCGACGCCGCAGGTGGGCGGCTTCCTGCACACCCCTGGCGACGGCATCCAGGGCATGGCCTGCGAACATGTCGTGCGCCCCGCCAGCGCCTTCACCCATGCACCGCGCGGCTGGACGCATCGCGAGGCCGCGACCATCACCACGTCCGGCCTCACCGCGTGGCGGGCGCTGGTCGTCAACGGCCGGCTGAAGGCCGGCGAAACCGTTCTGGTCCAGGGCACCGGCGGCGTCTCCATCGCCGCGCTGCAGCTCGCCAAGGCGATGGGTGCGCGCGTGATCGCCACCTCGTCATCCGACGAGAAGCTGTCGAAAGTGGCCGCGCTCGGCGCCGACCTGACGATCAACTACCGGCGCGAACCGGAATGGGGCAGGAAGGCGCTCGAGCTCACCGGCGGCTTCGGCGTCGATCACGTCATCGAAGTCGGTGGCCCGGCGACGCTGGCGCAATCCCTCACCGCGCTCAAGGTCGGCGGCCACATCGCCATGATCGGCCTGCTGTCCGGCATCGACGCCAATCTGCCGATCCTGCTGGCACTCACCAGGCACGCCCGGATCGAAGGCCTGATCGTCGGCAGCCGGCGGGACCAGCAGGACTTCGTCCGCGCGCTCGAACTGATGGAAGCCCGGCCGATCATCGACCAGGTGTTCTCATACACGGATCTCGCCGCGGCTTTCGCCCACCAGCAGAGCGGGCAGCATTTCGGCAAGATCTGCGTGGAGTGGTAAGTGCCATTGGCCAGACATGGTCATGGGCGAGTTGCAGAAAAAGATATGAAGGAGGCGGAGCACCTGCTCCGTTCACTCCTCTTCAACTTGTGGCCAGCCGCACTCATGATGCCAGACTGAATGCCAGCGCCAGTGAAATCGAAAGCGGTGCGAAAAGATTGCCGAGAATCACGATCGCCGCCACCTTTTCGGGCTCCTGGGAATAACGCTCGGCAAACATGAAGTTGAGAATGGCGGGCGGCAGTGCGCCGAATATCAGCAGCATGCTCGTTTCGTGGGCGGACACGCCGAATGCAAGGCAGAAAACATAGGCGATCAACATTCCCGTGAGTGGTGTCGCCACCGCCCCCACGACTCTGATGCGCCACTGTGCAAACGGCGCGGTAGTCAGCCGGACGCCGAGCGAGAACAGCATCAGCCCGGTGGAGACGTCCGCGATGATCTTGATCGCCGACAGAAACGGCGGCCACAGCGCCAGATCCGAAAGACTGACCAGCACGCCTGCGACGCCCGCCAGCACGACCGGCTCGCGGAAGATCAGCCACAGCTTCGCATTCCGGCCGAGCCAGCAGGTGGCGACCGCAAAGTGCAGGACGTTTTCGACCAGGAACAGGACGACCGCGGCGGGAAGCGCTTTCTCCCCGAATGCAAACAGCGAAAGGGGCAGCCCCATGTTGCCCGCGTTCTTGAACATCATCGGCGGCAACAGCGTCTTCGGGGCGTAGCCCATCCGGCGTGCGATCGGCCACCCCAGCAGCCCCGAACCGAGGACGATGAGCAGGCCGCCGATCGCAATCATCTGCACTTCGGCCAGATCCACCGACTTCCCCGCAAGCGCGGAGAAAATCAATGCGGGCACGAAGATGCCCATATTGACCTGATTGGTGGCGATCATGTCGGGGCGATGCTTGCGGCCATACAGGTAGCCGATCGCAATCACGGTGAACACCGGAAAGACGATGCTCACGATCTGGACGAACATTGGCGATTCTCTTTGCAGGATGCGGGATCAGGACCGGGCTGCCGACATGGTGCCGTTCAGTGCGTAGTAGCTGCGGATGACCTGGCTGTCGTCCGCACGCCCGTCGCCGCGCCCGGACGTGGCGAGGAAGAGCTGGTGCGCGACCGCGGCGATCGGCAGCGCTGCCCTGGCGTCACGCCCGGCCTCCAGCACGATGCCGAGATCCTTGACGAAGATGTCGACTGCGCTGCTGACCTCGGGCTCGGCCTGCAACATGCGCGGGCCTCTGTCCTTCAGCATCCAGCTCGACGCCGCCGAACCACCCATGATGTCGAGCAGCACGTCGAGGCTGACGCCGACCTTGGCGGCCAGCGCGAAGGCTTCGGCGACGACGGCGATATGCACGCCGCACAGCAGCTGGTTGACGGTCTTCACCGTGGCGCCCTGGCCGGCACGCTCGCCGACGTGGAAGATGCGCTGGCCCATGGCCTGGAACACCGGCTGCATCGCGTCGAAGGTGGCGCGATCGCAGGCCGCCATGATGGTCAGCGAGGCGGCAGTCGCGCCGGCCGTGCCGCCCGAAACCGGCGCGTCGACGAAGCGGCGTTTGCTGGCGGTGACGCGCGCGGCGATGCGCTCGACCGCGGCCGGCGGGCAGGTTGCCATCAGGCAGACGATGCCGCCCTCGTCCAGCGCCTGCAGCGCGCCGTCGTCGAACAGCACCTGTTCGGCCTGGGCGGCATTGACCACCATCAGGATCAGCACCTCGGCGCCACGAGCGGCGCCGGCCGCATCGACGGCAGGCTCGGCGCCGCTCGCCGCCAGCGTGGCGAGCGCGGCAGCATTCAGGTCGATGCCGCGTACGCGGTGCCCGGCGGCGAGCAGATTTCTTGCCATCGGCAGGCCCATCGAACCGAGCCCGGCAAATGCAATCGTGTTCATGAAACGTCCTTGTCCAAGTGGCGGCCCCTGCGGCGCAGGGGCCGCACAGGGTCAGTAAAGGGTGAAGGCCGGCACGAAGGAGATCAGCGCCAACACCGTGATCGCCACCAGATAGAAGGGCCACAGCTCTCGCACGACCGCTCCCACCCTATCGCGCGAGATCGCCGCGGCGATGAACAGCGTGGTGCCGACCGGCGGAGTGAAGAGGCCCATGCTCAGGTTCACCGCCATCATGATGCCGAGCTGGATCAGGTCGAGGCCGATCGCATTGCCGATGGCGACGAAGGTCGGGCCGAGCAGCAGGATCGCCGCCGGCAGGTCGAGGAACATCCCCACCGTCACCATGATCAGGTTCAACAACAGGATCAGCGGGATCGACGGCGGGATCAGGCCCGCGATGGTCGCCGACGAAGCCGTGGCCGCAGCAGCGAAGGCACCCGGATAGCCTTCGCGCTTCTGCCACGGAATCATCGAATTCCATCGAGTCGCGTTCCATTCTGCTCTCCTGTTGCCGAAGGTATCCCCGACGGCACACGAGCCGGCACCACGAAGGACCGCGCCGCGCACGCCACTATTGCCTGCCCTTCCCCTTCAGCTCCGCGTACAGCAGTACCACGCCGACCAGCAGGATCACCCCGCCGATCCCCGCGTAGCCGGCCGCGAACGAGCCGGTGGCGCCGACCAGCGCGGCGAAGGCCGGCGGGCCGAGCACGACGCCGAAATAGGTGAAGAACAGGGTGCCGCCGGTCAACATGCCGGCCTGGCCCGGCGGCGAGAGCTGGGCGACGCGGGCCAGATAGACGCCGTTCCAGCCGATCGCGGTGGCGCCGAACACCATGCTGACAGCGATGACGACGACGAGCGGCCAGTCCGGCTCGAACAGCGCGGTGATCAAGGAAGCTGCCGCCATCGCGAACGCGAGCAGGCACAGCACCAGGTTCGGCGCCTTCCAGCGGTCGGCGGCGTAGCCCCACAGCAGGCGTCCGCCCGCGCCGGCGAACTGGGACAAGGACAGCACGAAGCCGGCGGTGACCAGCGAAGCACCGTATTCCGCGGTCAGGTAGGTCACCAGGTAGGTGGTCAGGCACAGCTGCATCGCGCTCAGGAAGAAGGTGCAGAACGCCAGGTTGCGGATGTCGCGATGGGCGAAGACCTGGGCCAGCGGGCGCATCACGCCACCCAGCGACACCTTGCGCCGAGGGTCGCGGTCGGCATCGAAGCCGGTGCGCACCACCTGGGCGATCAGCGCCATGACTGCGCAGGCGGCGCCCACCGCGAGCGCGGCGCCCTGCCAGTTCGACAGCAGTACCAGCGGTGGCACGGCCAGGCCGGCCAGCGCGCCGCCCAGCGGAACCCCGGTCTGCTTGACCGAGAACAGGAAGCCCATGCGGTGCGCCGGCGTGGTACGGGCGAGGATGTGGGAGCTCGACGGCGTGATCGGTCCGTAGCCGAAACCGATCAGCAGCGCGCTGACGGTCATCGACCACACCGTTCCGCCGGCGGCGAAAGCCAGCCCCGCGCCGGACAGCAGCAGGCAGGCCTGGCTGACGCGAATCGCGCCGTAGCGGCCGACGAGATTGCCGCTCGCCAGCGTCGACAGCATCGCGCCGACATAGACCAGGGCGATGAACACCCCCACCAGGGCACCCGGCAGGTCGGTGGTACGGGCCGCTTCCGGCGCCAGCACCGGTACGGTCAGCGCGGCCATGGTGGCGAGGATCTGGATCGCCAGGGTGATGCTCAGGGGGATGAGCATCGCCCCCTCGCTGTTGCGGGCGCCGCCATTCATTCGATCGATTCCGGCGGCGTCGCACCGCCCTGCGGCGGCTTGCGGTACTTGAAGGTGCCGACGCCCTTGGCGACGATCCGCCCTTCGGCGTCGAGTATCTCGGCTTCGCAGAAGCAGGTGGAGCGGCCGCCGCCGATGGCGCGCGCCTGGACCCGCTGCCGGCCGCTGCCGGGACTGAGGAAGCTTGCCGTCACGCCGATCGAAACCACCGACAGCCGGAAGCCCTGGCGTGCCATCGCCGCCCGCGCCATCGTGGTGTCGAGCAAGGTCATCAGCACGCCGCCATGAACCTTGCCGTGCATGTTGGTCAGTTCCGGCCGCGAGTCGAGCGCGACCCGCGCCCATCCCGGCCCGACGCCGTCATCGACGGCGCCGAGCAGGTCGAGAAAGGGGTTGCGGAAGCTGGGCGGTGCCGACACCGCTTCGCCGCCGTCCTGCGCAGCCGGCTCGCCGGACCGGGGCGCTCGCTCAGGCGGCGGACTGGACATTGGCCACCTCGACGAGATTGCCGTCGGGATCGCGGCAGTAAACGGAGCGGATCGGCCCGGTCGCGCCGGTGCGCGGCACCGGTCCCTCCTCGATCGCCACCCCGCAGGCGTGCAGATGGGCGATCACTTCATCCAGCGGCACGCCGGTCAGGAAGCACAGATCCGCCGAGCCCGCCTGCGGCGTGCGCGCATGCGGCCGGATCGGCGCGCTGGCGGGGTGGAGGTTGATCTTCTGGCTGCCGAACGACAGGGCCCGACGGCCCTCGCCGAAGGTGACCGCCTCCATGCCCAGCGCGCGGGCATAGAAGGCGATCGTGGCGTCGATGTCCGCCACCGTGAGGACCAGATGGTCCAGTGCGTCGATCTTCATCGGACAAACTCCATGCTTTGTTCATGGCCGTTCGGACCGGGCCCTGCGGCACGCCCAGGGCGAACGGCCTGGTCAGGCATTCCCTTACATCATTCCGAGCGCGGTTGGCAGCCAGGTGGAGATGATGGGCACGTAGGTGATCAACATCAGGAACACCAGCATCGTCACCAGCCACGGCCACACCGCCTTGGCCATCGCCGTGAGCCCCAGCTTGCTGATGCCGCTCGCGACGTACAGGTTCAGCCCCACCGGCGGCGTGATCAGACCGATCTCCATGTTCACCGTGATCATGATGCCGAAGTGGATCGGGTCGATCCCCAGCGTCATCGCGATCGGGAACAGGATCGGCGCCGTGATCAGGATCACCGACGAGGGCTCCATGAAGCTGCCCAGCACCAGCAGCAGGATGTTGACCGCGATCAGGAACCCGATCATCCCCATCCCCGAGTCCATGATCCACTGCGCGATCCCCTGCGGAATCTGCTCGTTGGTCAGGATGAACGAGAACAGCACCGCGTTGGTGATGATGTACAGCAGCATCGCGCTCATGTTGGCCGAATTGAGCAGCACCTTCGGCACGTCCGACAGCTTCAGGTCCTTGTACACGAAGATCGCGATGAAGAACGCGTACATCGCGCTCATCGCCGCCGCTTCGGTCGGCGTGAACATGCCCGAGTAGATCCCGCCCATCACCACGATGATCAGCGCCAGCCCCCAGATCGCCCGCCGGAACGCCACCCACACGTCAGCGAAGCTGCGCTTGGGTTCGCGCGGAAAGTCGCCCTTGCGCGCCACCCACCAGGTAGTGAAGCCGAGCATGAATGCGCACAGCAGCCCCGGGATGACGCCGGCCATGAACAGCGCGCCGATCGAGCTGTTGGTCGACACCGCGTACATCACCATCACGATCGAGGGCGGGATCAGCACCCCGAGGCCCCCGGCCGAGGCGACCGCGCCCGCACCGAACGGCTTCGGGTAGCCTGCCTTCATCATCGCCGGGATCATGATGCTGCCGATCGCCACCACCGTGGCCGGGCTCGAGCCCGACACCGCGGCGAACAGCGCGCAGGCGAACACCGAGCTGATGCCCAGCCCACCACGCAGGTGCCCGACCATCGCCGTGGCGAAGTCGATCATGCGCCGCGCCACCCCGCCGTGGGTCAGGAAGTTGCCCGCCAGCACGAAGAACGGGATCGCCATGATCTCGAACTTCTCGATGCCGGTGAAGAGTTTCAGCGCCACCGATTCGAGCGGGACGTCGGTGAAGAAGAACAGGAAGGTGAGTACCGTCAGGCCCAGCGAAATGGACACCGGCATGCCGGTGAGCATCAGGACCGTGAGCAGTACGAAGATGATCGCGGCGGTCATGGCTTGCCTCCCTGGCCGCCGTTGCGATGGCTGCCATTGCGCTTGTCGTCGCTGTCGTACGGCGGGTGCTTGTGCTTGAGGTCGTGCGGGTGCAGGTCGTCGTCCATTTCGAAGTAGTTCACATCGACCGGCACGTGCCCTTCCTCGTCGATGCCGTCGACGTGGCCGTGGTCGTGGTGCGGCAGCTCGCCCGTGCGCCAGAAGCTGGCCGTGACCTGCAGGAAGCGGAAGCACATCAGGTAGGAGCCCAGCGGAATCGCCGAATACACGATCCACGTCGGCCATTCCAGGTCCGGCGTGACCGGGCCTTCGAAGAAGTGGCCCGTGTCCGCGCCCAGCGTGCTCAGCACCGCGTAGGCCATGCCGTTCTCCCACACGAAGTGCGCGCCCAGCGTGCCGATGATGCCGGTAAACAGCGCTCCGGCCAGCAGACCGAAGATGATGAACTTCTGGCGCACCGCGTCCGACAGGTGGTTGATCAGCACATCGACGCCGACGTGGATGCCCGTGCGCACGCCGTAGGCCGCGCCGAACTTGGCCATCCACACGAACATGATGATGCACAGCTCCTGCGCCCAGCCCAGGTTGATGTCCAGCAGCATGTCCTGCAGCCCCGGTATCTCGAACCCGGACAGGTAGCGGTGCACCACCGCCACGAAGATGATCACGGTCGCCGCCCCGATGAAGAAGGCGACCAGCACCTCTTCCAGGCGATCGAGTAGTTTCAGTACCATGGTGACTCCCCCATGAGGCCCGCCGCGCCCCGACGGGCGCAGCAGGGCATCAGCCGGCCAGCGATCAGAACTTGTCCGGATCGAAGCCGGTGGCTTCGTAGATCGACTTGATCGTCGCCGCGCCCACGCGCGATTCCATCTTCTTGTGCACCGGCAGCAGCGCCTTGATGAAGGCCGCACGCTCTTCGTCGCTCAGCATGTGGATCTCGGTCCTGCCCGAGGCGCGCACCGCTTCCAGCATCTGGTCGTTCTCTTCCTTGGCGATCTGGTTGGCGTAGTCGGTCGCCTCGTCCATCGCCTTGTCGAGCTGGCTGCGCACCTCGGCGGGCAGGCCGTCCCAGAAGCGCTTGTTGGTGATCACCACATAGCCGATGTAGCCATGGTCGGATATCGTCATGTGCTTCTGCACCTCATGGACCTTCTGCGTGAAGTAGTTCGACAAGGTGTTTTCCGTGCCGTCCACCACGCCGGTCTGCAGCGCCTGATAGACCTCGGAGAAGGCCATCACCTGCGGCAAGGCCCTCACTTCACGCATCTGCTCTTCGAGCACCTTGGACGACTGGATGCGCAGTTTCTTGCCACGCAGGTCCGCCGGCGTCCGGATCGGGGTGTTTGCGCTCAGCGCCTTGAAGCCGTTGTCCCAATAGGCCAGGCCCTTGATGCCGCGCGGCTCCAGCTTGTCGAGCAGCTGCTGGCCGACCGGGCCCTTGGTGACCTTGTGCAGGGCCTCGTAGCTGTCGAAGATGTAGGGCAGGTCGAAGACCTCGAACTCGCGCACGCCCAGCGGACCGAACTTCGACAGCGACGGCGCGAGCATCTGCACCGCGCCCAGCTGCAGCGCTTCCACTTCCTCCTTGTCCTTGTACAAGGTGCTGTTGGGATACACCTCGACCTTGACCGCGCCATTGGTGTATTTCTCGGCCAGTTCCTTGAATTTGTCGGCCCCCTTGCCCTTGGGTGTGTCCTGCGCGACGACGTGGCTGAACTTGATGACGATCGGCTCGGCGGCGACGGCAAGCGTCGACAAGGGTGCCAGGGCCAGCGACAGCGCGCCGCCGATCAGGGTACGGCGAAGATGGGAAAATTTGCTCATGGTCTCCTCCTGCTTGTTGTAAGAACGACTGCAAAAAAACGGCTGATCAAAGGCCGAAGGTGGCGGCGACGGCCAGTACACGCTCGGCGCGCGCGATGACGGGGGCATCGATCATGCGACCCTCGACCACCGCAGCGCCCCCGCCCGCGGCCGCCGCGGCCTGCTGCACCGCGCGCGCCCACTGGATCTCGCTGGCCGAAGGGGTGAAGGCCGCGGCCACGGCCTGCACCTGACAGGGATGGATCAGCAACTGCGCGCCGAAGCCATGCCGGCGCGCGCGCGTGGCATAGCGCTGCAGCGCCTGGGCGTCGCTGATCACCGTGAACACGCCGTCCACCGGCGCCGGCAAGCCGGCACGCTGGCTGGCGAGCACCAGCATCGCCCGCCAGGGCAGGAAGACGAGTTCCTCGGGATCGGCTTCGTCCGGCACCAGATCCAGCTCGACGGCCAGGTCGAGCTTGCCGAACACCAGGCGGGCACAGCCTTCGGCGCCGGCGATCTCGCGCAGCGCATCCAGCCCGACCGCGGTTTCGATGATCGCCAGCACCGGCTTGCCACTGCTGGCGCGGGCATGCCGCAACTGGGCGGCACTGTCGGCCTTCGGCAGCATCACCCCGGCCACGCCCGCATGCCGGCAGGCCAGCAGGTCGTCCTCGTGCCAGTCGGTGCCGGCGGCATTGATGCGGACGACCACGGCCTGCGCAGGATTGGCGTCGAGCCAGGCCAGCAGCGCCTGGCGTGCGCCCGGCTTGTCGGCGGGCGCGACCGCGTCCTCCAGGTCGACGATGACGGCGTCGGTGCCGGTGGCGACGGCCTTGGCGATGCGCTCCGGGCGGCTCGCCGGCACGAACAGGAAGGTCCGCGCCCGCGCCAGATCGAGTTTTTCTTCCATCACACCACCTTCCTTGCATGCAGCTCGGCAATGCGGCCGCCGTAGCCGAGTTCGTCGAGGATCGCGTCGGTATGGGCGCCGAGCGCGGGCACCGGGTCCATGCGCGCCGGATGGTCGCCGCCCATGCCGGGCGGCTGCAGCGCGGGCAGCGGGCCGACCGGCGAATCCACCGTGGTCCAGCGCTTGCGCGCCTGGAGCTGGGGGTGGGCCCAGATGTCGCTCATCGTATTGACGCTGGCATTGGCGATGCCTGCCGCATCGAGCTTGCCGAGGACCTCCTCGGCGCTGGAGCCGGCGAAGGCCTGCTCGATCACGGCGCGGAGCGGGTCGCGGTTGGCCACGCGCTGCGCATTGCTGGCAAAGCGCGCGTCGGCCGCGATGCCGGAATCGCCCAGCACCTTGTCGCAGAACACCGCCCATTCGCGCTCGTTCTGCAGGCCCATCATCACGGTGCGGCCATCGCCGGCAAGGAAGGGTCCGTAGGGATAGATCGTGGCGTGCGACGCGCCACAGCGCCTGGGCGGCTCCTGGCCCTTGTAGGCGTAGTACATCGGGAAGCCCATCAGCTCGACCATGGCGTCGATCATCGCGACCTCGATGCGGCGGCCGCGGCCGGTCCTGCCGCGCCCGATCAGCGCGCCGAGGATGTTGGTATAGGCATACATGCCGGCGGCGATGTCGGCGATCGAGATGCCGGCCTTGGCCTGCTCCTCGGGCGTGCCGGTGGTGGACAGGAAGCCCGACTCGCTCTGGATCAGCAGGTCGTAGGCCTTCTTTTCGGTGTAGGGGCCGCCTTCGCCATAGCCGGAGATGTCGCAGACGATCAGACCGGGGTTTGCCGGCGACAGCGCCTCGTAGGACAGCCCCAGGCGCGCGGCCGCGCCAGGCGCGAGGTTCTGCACCATCACGTCGGCCTTGGCCAGCAGCTTGTGCAGGATTTCCTGCGCCTCGGGCTGCTTGACGTCCAGCGTCAGGCTTTCCTTGGAGCGG
This sequence comes from Thauera butanivorans, assembly GCF_048398245.1. Lineage (NCBI taxonomy): Bacteria > Pseudomonadati > Pseudomonadota > Betaproteobacteria > Rhodocyclales > Zoogloeaceae > Thauera > Thauera butanivorans. The sequence goes on along the minus strand of NZ_CP183038.1, from coordinate 983,080 downwards.
TTGGCCCAGACGAAATACGAGGCCATGCCATCGACGCGGTGGTCGTAGGCGCGGGCGAAGTCGCCGACGCCGGGGCGTTCGATCTTGATCACGCGGGCGCCGAGATCGGCCAGATGGCGGGTGGCGAAGGGCGCTGCGACGGCGTGCTCGAGCGAGACGACGGTCACGCCTTCGAGCGGCAGCGAGCCGGCTTGCGGCTTGTGGGTATCGGTCAGGGTCGCAGTCATGGTCCCACTCTCAGGAAGATGGAAGAAGCGCGCCGATGCGGGGCGCGGTACGCAGTTGCCACACACGCCCGATCAGGGCGTCGATCTCGGCCGGGCTGGCGGCGCCGGAGAAAGCCGCCAGGCGCCGCGCCTTGTCGGCGAGCTCGGCGCGCGACAAGGTGTTGCCCGGATCGCCCTTGGGGTCGTCGATCGCCCCCTGGAAGCAGGCGCCCGACCTGGTCCTGACCTCGACCCGGCCCAGCCAGCGCTTGGGGTAGGCAGCATCGACCTCGTCGTCGAGCGTCATGCCGACCTTGTCGCGGAAGGCGGCGACCGCCGGGTCGCTCAGCGCATGGTCGCGGAAGCTCTCGAGGCCGGCATCGCCGTGCACCGCGAGCAGGCCCAGCACCGTGCCCATCGAGAACTTGGCCTGATGCACGGTCGTCGGCACATCGACGACGCCGAGCACGTCGATCGCGCCCTTGTGCACGCGCGTCAGCACCGATTCGATGTCGCCATGGGCGAGCCCCTCGCGCTGCATCACGGCCTGCAGCGCATCCGCCGCCGGGTGGGTGTGGCGGCAGGAGGCGTGGAACTTGAACGAGGTTTCGAGCAAGGCCCAGCGGCTGCCGAGCCGGTCGCCGAGGCGTGCCGGATCGGCATCGGACGACATGCCTGCGGCCATGCCTTTCTCGCCGTCGAGGATGCGCCGCGCCGCGCTCACCCCGCCACGCGCCAGATAGGCGGCGGCCAGCCCGCTGGCCGCCGCGTGCGCGGTGTGGAGCTGCTTGGAATCGGCAGCGTCGCGCAGGAACTCCCACAGCCCCGCCGCCTGGGTGCCGGCCGAGCCGATGGCGTTGCGCATCTGCTCCGGCGACAGCTTCAGCACGTGCCCGGCAGCGACGGCGGCCGCCAGCGTGCCGACCGTGGCGGTGGTGTGGAAGATGCGGTAATGCGAACGGCCGAGGAATTCGCCGATGCGGATCCCCGCCTCGTAGCCGGCCACGCAGGCGGCGATGAACTCGGCGCCCGAAGCGCCAACGTCCTGCGCCGCCGCCAGCGCGGCGGGAAACACCACCGTCGCCGGATGCAGCACCGAACTGTTGTGCAGGTCGTCCTGCTCCACCAGGTGCGAGGACGCCGCATTCACCCAGGCGGCGAAGTAGGGCGAAGTCCGGCCGCGGCTGGCCAGCACTTCCGCCGGCCCGCCGGCCGGGCCCATGGCGTGGGCGAAGGCTTCGAACTGCGGCAGCGGATGCATGCCTTTCGCCGCCAGCGCGGAGGCGATCCAGTCGAGGAACAGTTCTTCGCAGCGCTCCACCACCGGCACGGGCAACTGCTCGTAGCGCAGGCCGGCGACGAAGGCGCACAGCGCGTCGGCGGGCGTGTTCTGATCGATCATCGCGCGAACTCCCAGGGCGGACTCAGAACGAACGCGGCAGCCCGAGCAGGTGCTCGGCGACGTAGGAGAAGATCAGGTTGGTCGAGATCGGCGCCACCTGGTACAGGCGGGTCTCGCGGAACTTGCGCTCGATGTCGTACTCGTTGGCGAAGCCGAAGCCGCCGTGGGTCTGCATGCAGACGTTGGCCGCCTCCCACGAGGCCTTGGCGGCGAGGTACTTGGCCATGTTGGCCTGGGCGCCGCAGGGCTGGTGGGCGTCGAACAGCTCGCAGGCCTTGAAGCGCATCAGGTTGGCGGCCTCGATCTCGATGAAGGCGTCGGCGATCGGGAACTGCACGCCCTGGTTCTTGCCGATGGGGCGGTCGAACACGATGCGCTCGTTGGCGTAGCGGGCCGCGCGCTCGATGAACCAGTAGCCGTCGCCGATGCATTCGGCGGCGATCAGCGTGCGCTCGGCATTCAGGCCGTCGAGGATGTACTTGAAGCCCTTGCCCTCTTCGCCGATCAGGTTTTCCTCGGGGATCTCGAGGTTGTCGAAGAACAGCTCGTTGGTTTCGTGGTTGACCAGATTGGGAATCGGCCTGACGGTCAGGCCCTTGCCGACGGCGTCCTTCAGCTCGACGATGAAGATCGACATGCCTTCGGATTTCTTCTTGACCTCGGCCAGCGGCGTGGTCCGCGCCAGCAGGATCATCAGGTCCGAATGCTGCACGCGGGAAATCCACACCTTCTGGCCGTTGACCACGTAGCGGCCCTCCTTCTTCACCGCCACGGTCTTGATCTTGGTGGTGTCGGTGCCGGTGGTCGGCTCGGTGACCGCCATCGACTGGATGCGCAGCTTGCCGGCGGCGATGTCGGGCAGGTACTTCTCCTTCTGCGCCTTGCTGCCGTTGCGCAGCAGCGTGCCCATGTTGTACATCTGGCCATGCACCGCGCCCGAATTGCCGCCCGAGCGGTTGATCTCTTCCATGATCACCGACGCCGCCGTCAGCCCGAGGCCGGAGCCGCCGTACTCCTCGGGAATCATCGCCGACAGCCAGCCGGCGCCGATCAGCGCGTCGACGAAGGCTTCGGGGTAGCCGCGCTGCTCGTCGATCTTGCGGAAGTATTCATCGGGAAACTCCGCGCACAGGCTGCGGACGGCGTCGCGGATGTCCTGGTGCTGGTCGGGGGCGTTCAGAGTGGACATGCTTGTCTCCTGTGGTGGTAAGCGGGGAAATCGCGGCCAAGGCGCGCCCCTGCGCTTCGTTGCCGAAGCGCATCGGTCGGTGAAGCGGAAGTGGAAGAGAAGCGGCTTACTCGAAGCCGACGACTGCCTTCATCGTCAGGCGCCCGTTCTCGTCGGTCCACAATTCGGCCGAATCCGGCCCGGTGATGCGGCTGCAGACGTCGAAGCGGTGGATGTCGAACAGCGGCCCGACGGCGCGGAACGAGAAGCGGGTGATACGCTTGTCCGGGTGGGCCTGGCGGAAAGCTTCGAGCAGCAGCGTGGCAATCAGCGGGCCATGCACGATCAGGCCCGGATAGCCCTCGACCTGGGTCACATAGGGATGGTCGTAGTGGATGCGGTGGCCGTTGAAGGTCAGCGCCGAATAGCGGAACAGCAGCACCGGGTCGGGATCGATGCTGCGGCGGAAGTCGGCCTGCGCCGGCACCGCCTCGCCCGCCAGCTTGCCGCCGCCGGGCGATGCGTTGCGATAGACGATGTCGTGCTCTTCGACCAGCGCGGCGGCGCCGTCGGCGCCCGAGATGGTGTGCTCGACGGTGACGAACACAAGGTCGCCGCTGCGGCCGCTCTTGCGCTCGCAGCTCAGGATGCGGGACACCCGGCGCAGGCTTTCGCCGACGCGCAGGGGCCGCTCGAAGCGCAGCCGCCCACCCGCCCACATCCGGTTGGGCAGTTCGACCGGCGGCAGGAAGCCGCCGCGCCGGGGGTGGCCGTCGGGGCCGATCTCGCTGGCGCGCGCATTGGGCGTGAAATACACCCAGTGCCACAGCGGCGGCAGCGCATCACCGTCGGCGATGGCCGACGGCTCATGGTCGAACGTGGCGGCCAGCGCCTGGGCGATGCGCAGATCGACGCGGTCGCTGCGAACTTCCTCCCGCCCCACCCACGCTGCCAGATCGGCGTTCGTGCTGTTGGCCCCAGTCTCCATAAACTCTCCTTTTCCACACATATGTTTTTCTGCGAAACATGATCCGCCCGGTGCCGAACGATCACAATTCGCCATTCCTTTACCCTGCCTTAACGACAATCGAAGCCCCGAACGCCCATCGAAGCCATAACATTCGAGGGGATAATGACCGGAACGACGGCATGAACATCGATCTGCGCGACCTGACCCTCTTCAGTCTCATCGCCGAAACCAAGAGCCTGACGAAAGCTGCGGAGCGCAATTACCTGTCGCTTCCCGCAGTCAGCGCGCGCGTGAAGAACCTCGAAGCCAATGCCGGCGTGCGGCTGCTGTACCGCACGCCGCGCGGCGTCGCGCTGACGCCGGCCGGCCAGAGCCTGCTGCGGCATGCGCGCACGGTGCTGAGCGAGATCGAGCACATGAAATCGGAGTTGCAGCGCTTCGGCGAAGGGGTGCAGGGCAGCATCCGGATCTTCGCCAACACCACGGCCGTCACCGAGTTCATGCCCGAAGTGCTCGCCACCTTCCTCGCCGCCCATCCCAAGGTCGACGTCAATCTGCAGGAGCGCCCCACTTCGGAAATCATCCGCGGCGTGCTGGACGGCACCACCGACCTGGGCATCACTTCCGGCCCGATCACCGCCGACGGACTCGAACTCCATACCTTCAGCACCGACCGCCTGGTGCTGGCCGTCACCCCGGGACACCCGCTCGAAGCGCTCGACAAGGTTCGCTTCGCCGACATCATCGACTACGACTACATCGGCCTGCACCAGGGCAGCACCCTGCAGGCCTTCGTCGACCAGTTGATGCAGAACGCGCGCAAGCGGCTGCACATCCGGGTCCAGGTGAGCAACTTCGAATCGGTCTGCCGCATGGTCGAAGCCGGCGTCGGCGTCGGCATCGTCCCCGAGTCCGCCGCGCGGCGGAACAGCAAGACCATGGCGATCTCGATCAAGACGCTCGACGAGGACTGGGCGCTACGCGAGCGCCACGTGCTGTCGCGCTGCGGCGACTCGCTGCCGAGCCATACGCTGGCACTGATCGAAAGCATCATGGACTACCCCGGCCATGCGGAGAGCCGGGCGGGCATCCTCCCGCCCTCCGGCGGGGCTTCCTGACGTAGCAGCCCCTCGCGTATCGCCAGCCATGGACCGCGTCGGCTGCGGGGTTTCCCACATGGGAGCATGGATGGAGGAAGCGGGAGTGGCTGATGGCGCGATCCTGCGCGGCGTGCAGAGCAGTTCAGCGAAGGATTTTTCCAGCAGCCAGCCGGCGGTCAGGATTGGAGCGGCGGCCACTGCCGAGCAGCGTGCAGGATACGCAGCACGCGCACCAGGTCGCCGGCCAGGTCATAGACGATGAACGATGATGTAGTTCTGGTGCGCGACCAGTTCGCGAGTGCCGGCGATGCGGCCAGGCCGACCCAAGCCGGGATGATCGAGCAGGCGGCCCGCCTTCTCGGCAAACAACTCATCCAAAGCCAGGGCGGCGACGGGGTTGTCGGCCTCGATGTAGTCGTAGATTTCGTCACGGTCTTGGGTCGCCTCTGGCGTCCAGAACAGCTCCATCATTTGGCTGCTTCAAGGCGGCGACGGGTGGCCGACCGCTTGGCCGCGAACCTGGCTTCTACCTCTGCCGCCGAAATCAGATCGCCCGCATTGGCCGAGTCCAGGCCGATCTGCACCTGCTGGCGAAACCAAGCATCATGTGCGGCCGCTTCCTGCTGCTGGCGCACGAAATCGCGCATGAAGTCGCGCAGCAATTGCGCGCCCGTGCGGTCGCGGGACTTGGCAGCCATGGTGAATTCGTTTTTCAGTTCCTGATCCACCCGGAAGGTAAACGTAGCCTCGCTCATGGCATGACTCTCATGTGTTACAGAACAAGTGCAGCGTAGCACAAACCGAGTGCTGACATTCTCCACGGTCAGAACTTCGGCGTCTCCTTCGGCTGCGTGCAAGTTCTCGATAAATCTGCTGTGTCGAGCTACGACGCAGTCCAGTGAAGTGCCGGGATGGAGTCAAAAAAAAAAACGGCCTGGCGAACCATGGGTCAGCCAAGCCGCAATTCGTTCCGGAAATCAGCAGGAGGGGAGAGGAGCGATCTCCGGACGAAAAAACCATCGACGGTACGCGGGGACAGCCGTGCCGGCGCCGTCCCCGGCCCGGCTCAGAGCGCCGCGGTCAGTTCCGGCACGACCTCGAACAGATCGCCCACCAGGCCGTAGTCGGCCACCTGGAAGATCGGCGCCTCCGGGTCCTTGTTGATCGCCACGATCACCTTCGAGTCCTTCATCCCCGCCAGGTGCTGGATCGCCCCCGAGATGCCGATCGCGATGTACAGCTGCGGCGCGACGATCTTGCCCGTCTGGCCCACCTGGTAATCGTTGGGCACGAAGCCCGCATCGACCGCCGCACGGCTCGCGCCCAGTGCCGCGCCCAGCTTGTCCGCCAGCGGCTCGAGCAGCGTGTGGTAGTTCTCCCCGCTGCCCACGCCCCGGCCACCCGAGACGATGACCTTGGCCGCACCCAGTTCAGGGCACTCGCTCTTGGTCAGCTCGCGGCCGACCAGCGCCGCCACGCCCAGGTCGGCACCCGCGGCCAGCGCTTCGATCGGGGCGGCGCCGCCTTCTGCGGCCGCATCGAAGGCGGTGGTGCGCACCGTGATGACCTTGATCGCATCGGCGCTCTTGACCGTGGCCAGCGCGTTGCCGGCGTAGATCGGGCGCACGAAGGTGTCGGCGCTTTCGATGGCGACGATGTCGCTGATCTGCGCCACGTCCAGCAGCGCCGCCACCCGCGGCAGCATGTTCTTGCCGTTCGGCGTCGCCGGCGCCAGCACGTGACTGTAGTTCGGGGCGAGGCCCTTGACCAGCTCGGCCACGTTCTCGGCCGTCTGCGCTTCGTAGTGCGGCGCGTCGCTCACCAGCACCTTGGCCACGCCGGCGATCTTCGCCGCCGCCTCGGCCGCCGCGCCGCAGCCGGCACCGGCCACCAGCACGTGGATGTCGCCGCCCAGCTTGGTTGCCGCCGTCACCGTGTTGAGCGTGGCGGCCTTGAGCGATTGGTTGTCGTGTTCGGCAATGACGAGAATGCTCATGACACCCTCCGCCGGGCCGTCCCAAGGTGGGTGTCCGCCCCCTTGGGGGGGTGAAGCAGGGAATTCGTGGAGCACTGCTCCACGCATGCGGAACGGGCCGGCTGTGCAAAGCCGGCCCTGCATGCAGCGGCTTCAGCCGCAAATGTGGGGGTAGTCATCTCAGATCACCTTGGCAACGTTCTTGAGTTTGTCGACCAGCTGGGCGACGTCGGCCACCCGCTCGCCCGCGCTGCGCTTGGGCGGCTCGGCCACTTTCAGCGTCTGCAGCCGCGGCGCCACATCCACGCCCAGCTCTGCGGGCTTGACCGTGTCGAGCGGCTTCTTCTTCGCCTTCATGATGTTGGGCAGCGTCGCGTAGCGCGGCTCGTTCAGCCGCAGGTCGGTGGTGACCACCGCCGGCAGCACGATCGACAGCGTCTCCAGACCGCCGTCGATCTCGCGCGTGACCTGCGCCTTGCCATCGGCGATCACCAGCTTCGAGGCGAACGTCGCCTGCGCCCAGCCCGCCAGCGCCGCCAGCATCTGCCCGGTCTGGTTGGCGTCGTCGTCGATCGCCTGCTTGCCGCCGATCACCAGCGCCGGCTGCTCACGGTCGGCCACCGCCTTCAGCAGCTTGGCCACCGCCAGCGGCTGCAGCTCGGCATCGGTCTCGACCAGGATCGCGCGGTCCGCGCCGATCGCCAGCGCCGCGCGCAGCGTCTCCTGGCACGCCCCCACCCCGCAGCTCACCGCCACCACCTCGGTGGCCACGCCCGCTTCCTTCAGGCGCACCGCCTCTTCCACCGCGATCTCGTCGAACGGGTTCATGCTCATCTTGACGTTCGCAATATCCACGCCGCTGCCGTCAGCCTTGACGCGAACCTTCACGTTGTAGTCGACGACGCGTTTCACGGGTACCAGGATCTTCAATGTCTTCCTCCTTGTTTTGGCGCCCGGACATATGCTCGAGCGGAAGCAGTTTAGTTTTATCGCGCCGGCGGCAGATTCATCATTTCCGAACACTCGCTTCAGCAGACTCGAAGCGGCGGACGGCCCCGGCAGCGGCGAAGACGGGTTTCACGCCCCCCGGCGCGTCACCTCGGCCGACAGCAGGTAGCCGTCGCCCCAGGCGGTACGCAGCAGGCGCGGGCGGCGCGGATCTTCCTCGATCTTCTTGCGCAGGCGGCTGACCTGGGTGTCGATGCTGCGGTCGAAGACGCCGTGTTCGTCGCGGTGGGTGAGATCGAGCAGGCGTTCGCGGCTCAGCACGGTGTTGGGATGCTCGGCCAGGGCGAGCAGCAGGCGGAACTCGACCGCGCTCAGCTCGACGATGCGGCCGTTCCGATGCGACAGCGCGCGCTGGCCGATATCCAGCGTCCAGGCGTCGAAGCTCAGATAGCGGGCTTCGCCCATCACTGCAGGCGCAGCGGCCTCCGCACCACGCATCGCATTGCGCATCCGGCGCAGCACGGTCTTGATGCGGGCGACGAGTTCGCGCGGATCGAAGGGCTTGATGATGTAGTCGTCGGCACCCAGTTCCAGCGCCGCCACGCAGTCGGCCGGATCGGCCAGCACCGACAGCAGGATGACCGGCAGCCTCAGGTGCTCGTACAGGTAGCGGCACAGCGACAGCCCATCCTCGTCCGGCAGCATGACCTCGGCGAGCGCCAGGTCGAAACGCTCGCGCGCAAGCAGCCTGCGGCCGCTGCCCGCATCGGCGGCGGTGCTCACCTCCATGCCGTAGCGGCCCAGATAGGTGGTCAGCGAAGCGCGGATCTCGGGGTCGTCATCGATGAGCAGGATGCGGGGAGCGTCGGTCGGCACGATGATTCATCCGGAATGCCGTGCCGCAGCCGGTTTCGGGAAAGCGCGGGCGAGTGGGGAAATGGGGTCGTTCATGAGTATTCGCGGGTAGCGTGCCGACGCCCTGCCCGCGGACGGGCGTCTCATCGTGCAATGGCGCAGGCATGCCACACATTTTCCATATTTCGACAAACAATTACAATTGTTAATGATTATGATTCTTGTTTTATTGCTAATCCAAGCACGCGATTCTACCTGCAGTCATGCCGGTGGCGTTGCCGTGCGGCGTTTTCGACTCCTGCCCGACGAGAACAACGATGCCTCGCTCTTCCCCCAGCCCTCTCACCTCGCGCCGCCTCAGGCCGCTGGTCGCGGCCATCGGCCTCGCCTGCCTTCCCTCCCACGGCGCATTCGCCCAGCAGGCCGACGCCACGCTCGCCGAGGGCCAGGGCGCCGACACCTACAACGAACCCGGCCGCAGCTTTTACGCGACGCTGACCGCCCCGTTCTGAAGCGGCAGCGGCAAGGCCCACGGCCTTTTGCGCTGTCCCCGCGTCCGGCAAAAGCCGGACGCTTCTTGATTTTCGGCTGCCCTGCATGCATACGACACGCTTCGTCCTCGTCCTCATGTCCGCCATCCTGGCCCTGTACGGCGGCACAGCCGCCGCCCAGCCCAGCCTGGAGCGCGGCCCCCGGCCGGACATTTCGGAACGGGGCTCGATCCACTACAGCTTCGAGACGTTGATGCTGGACGCACCCGGCGGCGAACGCCGCTACCGCGTCCAGATCGCACGCCCTCGTCTGGCGCCGCCGGCAGCAGGCTATCCGGCCATTTTCCTGCTCGATGGCAATGCCGCCATCGAAGCGCTCGACGACGAACTGCTGGGCGAACTGGCCACAGCCGGCCCACCGGTGATCGTCGCCATCGGCTACGACACGCCGCTGCGCTTCGACGTCGTCGCCCGCGCCCACGACTACACGCCACCGCTGCCCGGCGGAGGGCCGCAGACCGACCCCCTCGATCCCACGCGGACGAACGGCGGCGCCAAGCGCTTTCTCGATTTCATCCAGACCCGGGTCAAGCCCGAAGTCGCCGCGCGCGTCCCGCTCGACGCCAAGCGCCAGGGCGTGTGGGGGCATTCCTACGGCGGCCTGTTCGTGCTCCACACCCTGCTGACGCAGCCCGCCGCATTCACCCACTACGCTGCCGCCAGCCCCGCACTGTGGTGGCGCGACGGCCACCTGCTGACGCTCGAAGAGGCGTTCGGCCGCAACTTCACCGGCAATCACACCCGGCTGCTGGTCCTTCGCGGCGACGCCGAAGACCGTCGTGCGCGCCCCCCATCCTCTGCGGCGCGCCTGGCCGAGCGCGAGCGTGCAACGGCTGCCTTGCCCACCGACGCCGTGCCGGCCCTCGTTTCCCGCCTGGGCAAAGTGCCCGGGCTCGATGCGCAATACCGCGAACTGCCGGGCCTGGAGCACGGCCCCATGCTGCCCGCGTCGCTCGGCCACACCCTGCGCTGGATGGCAGAGACAGCACGATGAAGCCCGACACTCCCTATTCCACGTGTTTTGCCGACCACCGGCCCAGCCTCAACATCACCCTGCGCTCGGTCATGGCCGTCTTCGGCGGCTACGGCGTTGCCGCGCTGGCTGCCGCCGCATTCGCGGTCGGCCTGCCGCTGCCGCGCACCGACGCGGTAATGGCCGCCATCATGCTGGCCTTCCTGGTCTACACCGTGGCGGTGATCTGGGTCTTCGCCGCCGCCACGCTGCTGCGCTCGGCCGCCGGCCTGGCGATCGGCGCAGGCGCCTTCGCCGCCTGGCAATGGCTCGCCGCACCCGGAGGTGCAGCATGAGATTCGACAAACCACGCACCTTCCGCCAGTCCATGTCCTGGGTGCACACCTGGGCTGGACTGCTGCTCGGCTGGCTGTTGTTCGCGGTATTCGTGACCGGCACCCTGTCCTTCTTCCGCAACGAGATCACGCTGTGGATGCAGCCCGAGCTGCATCGCGCCCACGACGACGGCCACGCCGCCGCCAACGCGCTGCGCACGCTGGAGCGCGTCGGTAGCGGCGCCCAGCAATGGACGATTTCGCTGCCCGGCCCGCGCAGCAACGTGGTCAACCTGAGCTGGCGCGAAGCCCAGCCCGAGCAGGCGCAAGGCTCCCAAAGCCGCGGCGGCGGGCGCCAGCAGCCCGGCCTGCACCGCGCCGTCATGGACCCCGCCACCGGCGAACTGATCGAGGCACGCCAGACCGCCGGCGGCAATTTCCTCTACCGCTTCCACTTCGAGCTATACGGCATCGATCGCATCTGGGGGCGCTGGATCGTCGGCATCGCCACCATGTTCATGTTCGTGGCGCTGATCACCGGGGTCATCGTGCACCGCCAGATCTTCCGCGACTTCTTCACTTTCCGCCCGGCCAAGGGCAAGCGTTCGTGGCTGGATGCACACAACGCCAGCGGCGTGCTGTCGCTGCCCTTCCACCTCGTCATCACCTTTTCCGGCCTGGTGCTGCTGGGCTCGATGCTGATGCCCACGGCGGTATCGTCCGCCTATCCCGAGGACAGCGCCGCCTACGGCCGCGAACTGCGCGGCCTCGGCAACGCCGCGCCGGCGCCCCGCGCCACCGGCGAGGCGGCGCCGCTCACCGCCATCGCCCCGCTGCTGGCCGAAGGCGAACGGCGCTGGCCGGACGCCGGCGTCGGCAGCATCGTCGTCACCCACCCCGGCGATGCCGGCGCCATCATCGAACTGCGCCAGGCGCGCGGCGACAGCCTCGCCAACCGCGCCGCCACCGAACGCCTGCTGTTCAACGGCGTCAGCGGCAAGCTGCTGGATGCGCCGCCGGCCGCCGAGCCTTCCACCGTGCGAGCGATCCAGAACGTGCTGAGCGCGGTCCATCTGGGGCGTTTCGCGTCGCCGCTGCCGCGCTGGCTGCTATTCCTGTCCGGCGTGCTCGGCTCGCTGATGGTCGCCAGCGGCCTGGTGCTGTGGGTGGTGTCGCGCGCCAAGGACGCGCCCTCGGCAGAGCCCTCGCTTGCCCCCATTCCGCGCGGCCACCGCCTGGTGCAGGTGCTCAACATCGCCGCCGTCGCCGGCTTGATGATCGCCATCGCCGCCTACTTCTGGGCCAACCGCCTGGTTCCGGTAGAACAGGCCGAGCGCAATCTGTGGGAAATCCGCACGTTCTTCAGCGCATGGGGACTGACGCTGATCCATGCCCTGCTGCGCCGCCACAAGCGAGCCTGGATCGAGCAGCTCGTCGCCGCCGGCGCGCTGTTCGCCGCCCTGCCCCTGCTCAACACCTTCAGCGGCGGCGCGCATCTGGGCCACAGCCTGGCGAGCGGCCAGTGGCAAGTGGCCGGCTTCGACCTGACGGCGCTCGCTTGCGGTCTGCTGCTGTTCTTCGCCGCCCGCGGCGTCATCCGCCACGTTCCGCGCGTGCGGCCCGGCAAGGCCGCTCCGGCCGCCAGGCCGGCAACCCGTTCCCCACGCCCGGCGGAAGCCACCGCCGCCCAGGCCCCCCTGCCGCTTCCCCTGCGCTGCTGACCACGGAGCAAGCCGGATGAACCCCCTGGCCCTGGATTTTCTGGCCTTCGCGCTGAGCTTCGCCGCCTTCAGCGCCATCGCCCTGAGCACCGAACGCCATTCCAAGCAGGTGTTCGGCCGGCTCCCCGCGCTGGCGGCGCGGCACACGCTGACCGTGGCCGGCTGGCTGCTGCTGTTCGCCTCGCTGCTGCCGGCGCTCGCCGCGCGAGGCCCCTCCATCGGCAGCCTGGCCTGGCTGGGCTATCTGTCGCTCGCCAGCGTCGCCATCGGCCTGATGCTGAGCTACCGGCCGCGTCCGTTGCGCTTCGCTGCGCCGGCCTTGCTGGGGCTGGCGGTGCTGGCATGGGGAATGGCCGGGCACTGAGGAGGCCGGAACAGGTTGCGCTTGGCGCCGCCGGCCAGTCGATCCCTGCCGGTGACAACGAGGGAGAACACGCCGTCACGCACGGATGTGCCGTCGTCGAGCAGGTGCTCGCTATGGAGCAGCATACAGACCAGCAGAGGCGGGTGGGCGCCGGCACTCAGCCTGGCGATGAATTGCGCTTGAACATCCTGCATTCGGCCATCAGCGCCAGCAGATTGGGATCGCGCTCGCGGTTGCGGGGAAGGAGAAGAGCGATCCGCTGGGTCACGACGTAGGGCTTCACGATCGGTATCAATTGGACCTGGGGGTTGAAATCGGCGACGCGGCCGGGCAGGAGCGAGTAGCCGACACCACCGCTGACCAGGTTCATCAGGGAGAAGATGTCGCCGACCCGCATCGCGATGCGGGGCTTGAAACCAGCCAGCTCGAACGCCCGGCTGAAGTCGCGATAGGTCGCAAAGTAGTCGCTCAGGCTGACGAAGCTCTCGTCCTGCAGGTCCCTCAGATCGATCATCCGGCTCGCCGCATAGGGCGAGTGGAGCGGCGCGGCGAAGAGGATCTCGTCGGTGAACATCGGGACCATGAGCAGTTCGGGATGCAGCGGCGCCTCGTCGACCGCGATCACGATCGCATCGAGCCGGCCGTCCTCGAGCTTGTGCAGCAGATCCCGGTTGGAGCCCATGGTCAGGTCGACATCGAGCTCGGAGCGGCGGGTCTTGAGCCCGATCAGCAGGCGCGGGATGGTGCGCACGGTGAGCGAGTACAGCGTGCCGATCCGCAGCCGTGCCGCCCCGAAACCGGCGGCTTCGCGGGCCTTCTGGATGCCGACGGTGCATTCCGCCACCGACCGCCTCGCATGCTCGGCGAACACGTAGGCCGCCGCCAGCGGAATCAGCTTGCGGCCGTCGCGGCGAAACAGCGGACAGCGCAGCCCTTCCTCGAGTGAATGCAGGGCGCGGTGCACGCTGACCGTGCTCTGGTCGAGCGCCTCGGCGACCCGCGCCATGTTGCCCAGTTCGATGAAGCTGAGGAAAACTTCCAGCTTGCGGAAAGTGATCTGCTCATCGATCTGCATGCCCTGCTCCCCCTTTTGCCGCCAGCCGGTCGCCGTGATCCTCATTGCCATCATTATTACTCATGGAGTAATAAACAGACGTTTTGCTTGATTGAAGCACTGCGAGCGCACGCCTATCTTGCCTCCACCAGGTCTCAACTGACGGAGTGAACATGCAAGCCAAGGCTCAACCAGACCCGCGCTGGACCCGGCGCCGGACCGAGAAGCAGCGCCGCCTCGCCCAGGTTCGGGAATTCGCCGACGGGGCCGTGCTCAGGACCGGCTCGATCGTCGAGGTGCTGGAAAGACTTATCGGCCCGGGAGATCGGGTCGTGCTCGAAGGCAACAACCAGAAGCAGGCCGATTTTCTCGCCCGCGCGCTCGCCCGGGTCGATCCCGAGCGGGTTCATGGCATCAACCTGATCATGCCGAGCGTGAGCCTCCCGGAACATCTCGATCTCTTCGAGCGCGGCATCGCACGCAGGCTGGACTTTGCCTACGCCGGAGGACAGAGTCTGCGCATCTCGCAGTTCCTGCAGGACGGACTGCTCGAAGTCGGCGCGATCCACACCTACATCGAGCTCTACGCCCGGCTGTTCGTGGATCTGATTCCCAAGGTCGTGCTGGTCGCAGGCTACACCGCCGACCGCCAGGGCAACCTCTACACCGGTCCGAGCACCGAGGACACGCCCACCCTCGTCGAAGCCGCGGCCTTCCACGACGGCATCGTCATCGCCCAGGTGAATGAGATCGTCGATGATGCAGGCGAACTGCCCCGGGTGGACATCCCCGGCGCCTGGATCGACTTCGTGGTCCAGGCGGACAAGCCTTTCTTCATCGAGCCATTATTCACCCGCGATCCGCGTCTGATCACGCCGATGCAGGTGCTGATGGCGATGATGGCGATCCGCGGCGTGTATGAGCGCCACCAGGTGCAGTCGCTCAACCACGGCATCGGCTTCAATACCGCGGCAATCGAGCTGATCCTGCCGACCTATGGCGAGCGCCTCGGCCTGAAGGGCAAGATCTGCCGCAACTGGACGCTGAACCCCCACCCGACCCTGATCCCGGCGATCGAATCGGGCTGGGTCGAAAGCGTGCATTGCTTCGGCGGCGAACTCGGCATGGAAGATTACGTCGCGGCCCGGCCCGACGTGTTCTTCACCGGCCGCGACGGTTCCATGCGCTCCAATCGCGCCCTGTGCCAGCTCGCCGGCCAATATGCGGTGGATCTCTTCATCGGCTCGACCCTGCAGATGGACGGGCTGGGCAATTCCTCCACCGTCACCCGCGGCCGGCTCACCGGCTTCGGCGGCGCGCCCAACATGGGCCACGACCCGCGCGGGCGCAGGCATCCGACGCCGGCATGGCTCGACCTGATCGAGACGGACGATCCGCTCGCCCGCGGGCACAAGCTCGTCGTGCAGATCGTCGAGACTTTCCAGGCCGGCGGCAAGCCCTGCATCGTCGAATCGCTCGATGCGGTCGACGTCGGCAAGGGGAGCGGCATGCCGCTGGCGCCGGTGATGATCTATGGCGACGACGTGACCCACGTGCTCACCGAGGAAGGCATCGCCTACCTGTACAAGGCGCGCTCGGTCGAGGAACGCAAGGCGATGATCGCCGCGGTTTCCGGCGTGACGCCGATCGGGCTCACCCATGACCCGCGCCGTACCGAGGCGCTGCGCCGCGGCGGGCTGGTGGCGCTGCCCGAAGATCTCGGCGTGCATCGGGCCGAGGCGACCCGCTCCCTGCTCGCCGCGAAAAGCGTCGCCGACCTGGTTGCCTGGTCGGGCGGCCTCTACAATCCGCCCGCAAAATTCAGGAGCTGGTGATGGATCCGGTGCTGACGCCCAGGGGCGGCACATGCCGGACGCGCCGGTCCGGCATGGCCGATCGCCTGGCCGATCTGGCGGTGGCCGCACTCATCGACGAAGTCACCCTGACACCCAAGCCGGGGCTGGTGGATATCCGCAGCCGGGGCGCCCATCGCGATCTCGACTGGTCGCTGATGTGCCATTCGGCGCGCACGCTGCAGCCGACTTTCACCGCGCTGGCCGAAGCCGGCGCCGGCGCGGCCTCGAGTCCGGCACTGCGTGAATCCATCGGTGCCATTGGCCGCAATGGCGAGGCGGCGATGCTGGCGGCAACCGGCGGCGTGAATACGCATCGGGGTGCGATCTGGGCCCTGGGGCTGCTCGTCACCGCGGCGGCCATGGCCCCATCGGAGCGGGCTCCCGCCCGCGTCGCCGCCCGGGCCGGCGGCCTCGCCCGCCTGCCCGACCGCCATGCGCCCGGGTTCACCGGAAACAAGGGCGAACTGGCCTGCCGCGCCTACGGCGTCGGCGGCGCCCGCGGACAGGCACATGCCGGCTTTCCGCACGTCGTCCACGTCGCGCTGCCGAAGCTGCGCCAGTCCCGGGCTGTAGGTGCGACGGAAGATGCCGCGCGCCTCGATGCACTGCTCGCCGTCATGGCCGAGCTCGACGACACCTGCGTGCTGTCGCGCGGCGGCCCGGCGGCGCTCGCCTGCGCGCAGGCAGGCGCCCGGGCCGTACTGGAATCCGGTGGCGCAGGGACGCGCGCGGGGCGCGCGGCGCTGCACGCGCTGGAGCGCGAACTGATCGCGCGGAACGTTTCACCGGGCGGCGCCGCCGATCTGCTCGCCGCGGCGCTGTTCCTCGATCGATTCGAGACGGAAGACCCCATTCAACCAAAAGGAGAACCAGGATGGAACAACTGAATTTCACCTTCCCGGCCCTGGACCCGGCATCCGGCAGGGCGCTGGCCGGCGTGGTCGGCTCGGGCGACCTGGAAGTGCTCGCCGAACCCGGTGCCGCGGGGACGACCACCGTTTCGGTCACGACCTCGGTGACCGGCATGGGCCGCGTCTGGGAAGCGGTGCTCACCCGGGTTCTCGCGGCGACGCCGCTGCCCGCCACGAAGATCGAGATCAACGACTTCGGCGCGACGCCCGGCGTGGTGCGCATGCGCATCGAGCAGGCGTTCGAGGAACTCACCGGCAGTGGGAGGGAAGCATGATGAATACCGCAGAGCTGCTCAAGCGCGAGAGCTTCATCGAACTCGGAGCGCGGGAACGTGCCCGCTCGCTGCTCGATCCAGGCAGCTTCCGCGAACTGATCGGCCCCTTCGACCGGCTGACCTCGCCCTGGCTGGCCGCGCAAGGCGTGGTCACCCAGGCCGACGACGGCGTGGTGGTCGCCCGTGGCCGCATCGCCGGGCAGCCCGCGGTGGTGCTCGCCATCGAGGGCGCATACCAGGGCGGCAGCATGGGCGAGGTGGGCGGCGCGAAGATCGCGGGAGCACTCGAACTGGCAGCCGAAAACAACCGCCGCGGCATCCCGACCCGCGCAGTGATCCTGTTCGAGACCGGCGGCGTGCGGTTGCAGGAAGCGAATCTCGGTCTTGCCGCAATCGCCGAGATCCACGCCGCGATCGCCGACCTGCGCCGCTACCAGCCAGTGATCGGCATCGTCGCGGGCACCGTCGGCTGCTTCGGCGGCATGTCGATCGCCGCCGGCCTGTGCAGCTATCTCATCGTCACCCGCGAGGCCCGCCTCGGTCTCAACGGGCCGCAGGTCATCGAGCAGGAAGCGGGCATCGAGGAATACGACTCGCGAGACCGCCCCTTCATCTGGAGCATCACGGGCGGCGAGCAGCGCTTCGCCTCGAAGCTCGTCGATGCCTACCTCGAGGACGACGTCGGCGCCATGCGCGCCAGCGTCCACGAGTTCATCCGCATGGGCGCTCCGGCACGGCATCGCAGCGACCGCGAGGCGGACTTCCTCGCCTGCATGGAGCGTGTGGATGCCGCCGAACAGGCGCGGCCCGAGACGGTACGCGCCATCTACCAGAAGGGACTGTAAACATGGCACATGAAACCGAAATCAGCCGCGGCGCGGCCTGGCTCGCCGCACTCGCACGGGATGGCGCGACGACCGGTGGCGCAGCGACCGTTGCCGGCCATCCGGCCTCGGTGCAGGTCGTGGATGCCGCACTGGCCGGCGAGCCGGCGCGATTCATCGCGGTGGTGCCTGATCCCCGCAACCCCTTCCCACGGGCCCGCCGGGGCGAAGTCGGCCTGGTCGAGGGCTGGGCACTCGCGCGCGCGGTGCGCGAAGTCGTCGCCGCCGATGCCGGCACCTCGAGGCGCCGGCCGATCGTGGCGGTGATCGACGTGACCAGCCAGGCCTACGGCCGGCGCGAGGAAGCCTATGGCATCCACCAGGCGCTTGCCAGCGCCGCCGCGGCCTACGCCGACGCACGCCTTGCCGGGCATCCGGTGATCGGGCTGATCGTCGGCAAGGCGATGTCCGGCGCACTGCTCGCACACGGCTACCAGGCCAACCGGCTGATCGCCCTCGACGATCCGCAAGTCATGGTCCATGCGATGGGCAAGGCGGCCGCGGCACGGGTGACGCTGCGTTCGGTCGAGCAACTGGAGGCACTGGCCGAGAAGATACCGCCGATGGCCTACGACATCGCCAGCTTCGCCAGGCTCGGCCTGCTGTGGCGGCTGCTCCCGGTCTCCCGGCCGGACGCGCCCGATGCGGCGGACATCGACCGCGTCGAGCGCTGCCTTGCCGAGGCCCTGGACGACATCCGCGCGGACGAGCGCCGCGACCTTTCGAGCCGGCTGGGACAGCCCGACCGCCGCCTCTCGCTCGAAGTACGGGAACGCCTGCGGGCAGGCTGGGAGGCATGACCGACATCTGATCGATCCACCCAGGCGGCGATCGCGGGAAAGACGCCCTGCGCCGCCCACCGATACCAACACGGCCGCACACAACGGCCGGAACACCAAAGGAGACAACACCATGGCCATCTACGGCACCGCCTTGCTGGCGGCCTGCGTCCTCATCGGACTTTTCATCGGCGACGTCCTCGGCTCGGCGATCGGCGTCAAAGCCAACGTCGGCGGCGTCGGCTTCTCGATGCTCCTGCTCATCTTCGCCTCGGAATACCTGCGCAAGCGCGACCTGCTGCCCACGCCGACCAAGGAGGGCGTGCATTTCTGGAGCGCGATCTACATCCCCGTCGTCGTTGCCATGGCAGCCCAGCAGAATGTGGTGGCCGCAGTGAAAGGCGGACCGGCGGCGATTCTCGCCGGTGTGCTCGCCACCGCCGTCTGCTTCGCACTCATCCCCGCCATTGCGCGAATCGGCACCAAGGGGCCGACCACCGATGCACAGACCATTGCGGAGTAAGCCACCATGGAAGACATCCTTCTCGACGTCCTGACCAAGAACGGACTACTCACCGGTTTTGCCGTCATCGGCTTCACCATGCTGGTCTCCTACTGGCTGTCGAGCCGCTTCACCCGCGGCAAACTGCACGGGTCGGCGATCGCGATCATGCTCGGGCTGGCGCTCGCATACGTGAGCGGGCTCTTCACCGGTGGCCAGAAAGGCGTGGCCGACGTGCCGCTGCTCACTGGAGTTGGCCTGTTGGGCGGGGCGATGATTCGCGACTTCGCGATCACCGCCACCGCGTTCGGCGTGCATTTCCAGGAGATCCGCAAGGCGGGCGCAAGCGGCGTCGTGTCGCTGCTGGTGGGCGTGATTCTGTCCTTCGTGGTGGGCGCGGCGGTGGCTGCGGCATTCGGCTATACCGACGCGGTGAGCATGACGACGATCGGCGCCGGCGCGGTGACCTATATCGTCGGTCCGGTGACGGGCGCGGCGATCGGCGCCAGTTCGGAGGTCATGGCGCTCTCGATCGCCGCCGGGCTGGTGAAAGCCATCCTGGTCATGATCGCCAGCCCCTTCTTCGCGCCGCGCATCGGGCTCGACAACCCCCGCACGGCGATGGTCTTCGGCGGCATGATGGGCACGACCAGCGGCGTCTGCGGCGCGCTCGCGGCGATCGACCCCAAGCTCGTCCCCTACGGCGCGATGACCTCGACCTTCTATACCGGTCTGGGCTGCCTGCTGGGACCGTCGCTGCTGTTCCTCGCCACCCAGGCGCTGGTCGACTGACAACCGGGAGGGATGCCCCATGCAAGCTCACGATCTGCTGTGGCTCCATCCCGGCACCTGGGCCGACGGGGTGCCCCTGCCCGACTGGGCCGAGCCGGACTGGCCGGTGGTCGTCCGGCGTGCG
Organism: Thauera butanivorans; assembly: GCF_048398245.1. NCBI lineage: Bacteria > Pseudomonadati > Pseudomonadota > Betaproteobacteria > Rhodocyclales > Zoogloeaceae > Thauera > Thauera butanivorans. The sequence continues at coordinate 963,356 of NZ_CP183038.1, read as the reverse complement.
CCGCGAGCTGGACGGGGCCTGATCCCGGTCGGGCTGCGCGGCCGCCACCGCAACCAGCGCCATGCTGCATGGGTGGCGCCTGCGCAGGTGATCCATTGTCGTACACCGGAAGCACTGGCGAATGAACGCGGATGGACGCGACGCCCCGGCGGCAGCTTCGCCTGCCTCGACTCACTCGCCCGCATCGCTCCCCTGCTCGAGCAAGCCGGGCTGGCGTGGGGGCCGGCCGGCGCCGTGGGATTCGTACTCGCCTGCGGCGCCACGGTCCTGCATCCGGCAAGCGATCTCGACCTGCTGCTGCGGACCGAACGCCCGCTCGACGGGAACGAGATCGCCTTGCTGAAATCCCTCAAAGCGCACGCGAGCTGCCGGCTCGACATCCAGGTCGACACCGGCCATGGCGGCTTCGCCTTCGACGAATGGCTGTCCGGGCGCCGCACCGTGTTGCTGAAAACCCCGCATGGCCCCCGGCTCGTGAGCAACCCATGGCAAGCGCAAACAGACGAGGATCGATCATGAGCGTCCTATTCACCTTTCCGGGCCAGGGTTCGCAGTCGCCGGGCATGCTGTCGCGGCTGCCCGCAGATGTCGAAGTCGAGCGTACCTTCGCACAGGCGCATGCAGTCCTCGGCCGTGATCCGGGCGAACTGGATACCGAGGCATCGCTCCGCTCCACGGTGGCCGTGCAGCTCGCCCTGCTGATTGCCGGCGTCGCGATGGCGCGCGTGCTGATTGCCCGCGGCGCCCGGCCGGACATGGTTGCCGGCATGTCGGTGGGCGCCTATCCGGCGGCAGTCGTCGCCGGCGTGCTCGACTACGAAGATGCGCTGCGCCTCGTCGCTCTGCGAGGCCGCCTGATGGAAGAGGCTTTCCCGGCCAGCTACGGCATGACGGCGGTGATCGGCATCGAGCTCTCCCACCTGGAGCGGATCGTCGCCCGGATCCATTCGCCATCGCAACCGGTCTTCATCGCCAACCTGAATGCGGAACGCCAGACCATCGTCGCCGGTGCCGATGCGGCGATGGAGGCGGTCGCCGGTGCCGCGCTCGAACAGGGGGCGACTCGCTGCGAGCGCCTGGCGGCCAGCGTTCCCTCGCACTGCGAGCTGCTGGCACCCGTCGCGCATGCGATGAAGAACGCATTCGCCGGCGTGGCCACGAAGCGGCCCCGCATTCATTTCCTCAGCAGCAGCGCCGCGCGCGTGCTCCGAGACCCCGCTCGCATTGCCGACGATCTCGCCGGCAACGTCGCCATGCAGGTGAACTGGCTCGACACCGCCAAGCTCGCCTGGGAGCGGGGGGCCCGGCTGGCCGTCGAGATGCCCAGCCGCGAAGTCCTCACCGGACTCACGCACGCCGCCTTTGCCGAGGGTCTCGCGCTCTGCTGCGAGAACAATCGCGTGGATACGGTCTGCGCGCTCATCCGGCGCGAACAGGAAGGCCGGACGAGGTGACGATTCCGGCCCGAGGTCACGCGCAGCTCACCTGAACAAACGCCGATCCCACACGACCGGCTCCGGCGCACTCATCTTCAGTGTCGAAAAATCGGGATGCGCCGGATTCACCACAGCGTTGAACTCCAGCCTGGCGACCACGGACGGCACGACAAGAACAAGGCTGCGGCGCGACCCGAGCCACGCATCGCCGAAACGCCGAGCAACCCTGCTGTCTTCGCCGTCCCATCCGTCCGGCAAAGCCGATGCTTCATGGCGCTCGACCAGCGAAGCGTCGTCAGGCAGTTCGGCCGTGACGAACTGCTGCATCGCAGGAATGCGGCCGATACCGGCATGCGCAAGGATTTCGAGCATCGCGCAGGCATGGCTCAGCGAGCCGTAGATGGCAGGGTGGCCGGGACTGTTCCAGCGGCCGCCCAGCAAGGCAGCGCCCGTTCCGTCCCAGATCGGATGGCGCTTGTCCGCGATGCGGTAGATGCGCATCACGCGGCGATGCCGTAGAAGAGCCGCCACAACAAGGTCTCGACGCGGCGTGCGCCCAGTTCGGTCATGGCGACCTCCAGCGGCGGCCGCCCATCGAGCATCGCATGCGGTGTGTGCAGGAAGGCGAGCGCCTCCTCGTCCGAATCCCACACATGACGGGCCGTTGCGTAGACCCGGGCAAGCCGCTCCGTCTTCTCGGATTCGGCCGCGCTCAGGCGATCACGGCGGCGCTTGAACGTCGCCTCGGGCACGACGCGACGCAGCAATGCCCGGCGCTCGTCGACATTGCGCCCCAGCCGCTCGACCCCGGCCTTCAGGGCGTTTTTGGGCAGCCCTTCGGCAACCTGCTCATCCAGCTCGGCAAACGAATGCGGCGCCGGCACAAGGGCCATCACGGCAGCGATCTGTTCAGGGGTGACGAGTTGCATGGCCGACGTCCAAGTATCACATGACCTGTTCAATATGGCTCATGTGATACCGAACATCAAGCCCGATACGATCACTCCACCGTCACCGACTTCGCCAGGTTCCTCGGCTTGTCCACATCGGTCCCCTTGACCAGCGCCGCGTGGTAGGACAGCAGTTGCAGCGGGATCACGTGCAGCACCGGCGACAGCATGCCGTAGTGCTCGGGCATGTGCAGGATGTGCACGCCTTCGGACTCGGGGATTTCGCTGCCTGCGTCGGCGAAGACGTAGAGCTCGCCGCCGCGGGCGCGGACTTCCTGCAGGTTGGACTTGAGCTTTTCCAGCAGTTCGTCGGCCGGCGACACGGCGATGACCGGCATGTCCTTGTCCACCAGCGCCAGCGGGCCGTGCTTGAGTTCGCCGGCGGCGTAGGCTTCGGCGTGGATGTAGGAGATTTCCTTGAGCTTGAGCGCGCCTTCCATCGCGATCGGCCAGTGGCTGCCGCGGCCGAGGAAGAGCGCGTGCTCCTTGCCGGCGAAACGCTGCGCCCACTTCTCGATCTCGGGCTCGAGCTCCAGTACTTTCTGCACGGCGACCGGCAGGTGGCGCAGCGCGGCCAGGTGGCGCTCCTCGTCGGCTTCGGTCAGGCGGCCGTTGATCTTGGCGAGCGCCAGCGTCAGCAGCGCGAAGGCGGCGAGCTGGGTGGTGAAGGCCTTGGTGGAGGCGACGCCGATCTCGGGGCCGGCGCGGGTGATGAAGCGCAGCGCGGTTTCGCGCACGATGGCGGATTCGGGCACGTTGCAGATCGCCAGCGTGCGCTCCATGCCGAGCGACTTGGCGTGCTTGAGCGCGGCCAGGGTGTCGGCGGTCTCGCCCGACTGCGAGATGACGACGACCAGGGTGTCGCGGTCGGGCACCGATTCGCGGTAGCGGTATTCGCTGGCGATCTCGACCGTCACCGGCAGCCTGGCGATGGCTTCGATCCAGTAGCGCGCCACCAGCCCGGCGTGGTAGCTGGTGCCGCAGGCCAGCACCAGCACGCGGCGCACGCCGTCGAAGACTTCGGGCGCGCGCGCGCCGAAATGCTGGGACGCGGCCCCTCCGCCGCCGGTGATCATTTCCAGCGTGTTGCCCAGCGCCTGCGGTTGCTCGAAGATTTCCTTCTGCATGTAGTGGCGGAACTGGCCCAGTTCGACCGCGTCGGCGGACAGGCTGGACAGATGCACTTCGCGCTCGACCGGGGTGCCGTCGGCGAGCACGACGCGGTAGCCGTCGCGGCGCAGTTCGGCCAGGTCGCCGTCTTCCAGGTACACGACCTTGCGCGTGACCTGCAGCAGCGCGGCGGTGTCGGACGCGGCATACATGCCGTCGTCCGCCACGCCCAGCAGCAGCGGCGAGCCGCGGCGGGCGACGATGGCGCGGAAGGGATCGGCTTCGGCCAGCACGCCGATGGCGTAGGCGCCGACGAGTTCGTTGGTCGCCAGCCGCACCGCCTCGAACAGGTCGGGCACGCCCTGCAGCTTGCTGTGGATCAGGTGGGCGATGGCTTCGGTGTCGGTATCGGAGGTGAACACGTAGCCGCGCGCCTGCAGTTCGGCCTTGATGCTCTCGAAGTTCTCGATGATGCCGTTATGCACCACCGCCAGGCCGCCCGAGATGTGCGGGTGGGCGTTGCGCTCGGACGGCACGCCATGGGTGGCCCAGCGGGTATGGGCGATGCCGGTGGTGGCGGAAAGCTTGCTGGCGTCGGCCAGCGCGGCGAGTTCGGCGACGCGGCCGGCCGAGCGCAGGCGGGTCAGTTCGCCCGCCAGCACGGCGAGGCCGGCGGAATCGTAGCCGCGGTATTCGAGCTTGCGCAGACCTTCCAGCAGGACGGGAACGACGTTGTTCGTTGCAATGGCGGTGACGATGCCACACATGGCGAGACTTCCTTGAAAGTGTGATTCGTTGGCGTCGGCGGCGAGCAGGCGCTCAGCGCGGCTGCTTGACCGGGCGCTTCCAGTTGGCGAGGCTGAGCTGCCGGACGCGGGTGACGGTGAGCTGCTCCGGCGGCGCATCCTTGGTCAGCGTGGTGCCGGCGCCCAGCGTGGCGCCGCGGCCGACGCGCACCGGCGCGACGAGTTGGGTGTCGGAGCCGATGAAGACTTCGTCCTCGATGATGGTGCGGTGCTTGTTGGCGCCGTCGTAGTTGCAGGTGATGGTGCCGGCGCCGATGTTGACCTTGCTGCCTACGTCGGCGTCGCCGACGTAGGCCAGGTGATTGGCCTTGGAGTGGTCGGCGATGACGCTGTTCTTGATCTCGACGAAATTGCCCAGATGCACGTCGCTGCCGAGCACGGTACCCGGGCGGGTGCGGGCGTAGGGGCCGATCACGCAGGCCTGGCCCATCGTGGTGCTGTCGACGTGGCTGAAGGCTTCGATGCGCGAACCTGCGCCGATGCGCGCGTTGCGGATCACGCAGTTGGGGCCGATGCGGACCTTGTCGCCCAGTTCCACCGTGCCTTCGAACACGCAATTGGCGTCGATCTCGACGTCGCGGCCGATGCTCAGGCTGCCGCGCACGTCGATGCGCGCGGGATCGATCAGCGTCGCCCCCTCTTCCATCAGGCGGCGGGCGATGTTGCCCTGGTGGAGGCGCTCCAGTTCGGCGAGCTGCATCTTGTTATTGACGCCCAGCGTCTCGGCGAAGGCGTCGGGCTGCTCGCTGACGACTTCGACGCCGTCGGCCACGGCCAGGCCGATGATGTCGGTGAGGTAGTACTCGCCCTGGGCGTTGTCGTTGCCGATGCGGCCGAGCCAGCCGCGCAGCCGGGCGACCGGCGCCACCAGGATGCCGGTGTTGACTTCCTGCACCTTGCGCTCTTCGTCACTGGCATCCTTTTCCTCGACGATGCGGGTGATGCGGCCGGCGCCATCGCGCAGGATGCGGCCATAGCCGGTGGGATCGTCCATCCTCACCGTCAGCAGCGCCAGGCGCTCGCCACCGGCAGCGGCGGCCAGGCGGCGCAGCGTGGGCACGCCGATCAGCGGCACGTCGCCGTACAGCACCAGCGCCATGTCGCCGTCGCTCAGGTGCGGCAGGGCTTGCTGCACTGCATGGCCGGTGCCGAGCTGGGGCTGCTGCCGCGCCCAGGCCAGGTCGGGAGCGTCGAGGTGTTCGCGCACCGCTTCACCGCCGTGGCCATAGACCACGCAGATGCGCCGGGCATCGAGCGTGCGGGCGGCATCGAGCACGTGGGCGAGCATCGGCTTGCCGGCGATGGGTTGCAGAACCTTGGGCAGAACCGAGCGCATGCGCTTGCCCTGGCCGGCGGCGAGAACGACGACTTCCATGGAAATCTTCCAGCAGATTGACGAGTAGCGCGGAGTGTACCACCGCGGCACAGCATGAAATGTGAGCGAATGCATGGCAGATGCGTGAAAACGGCGGCGTTTTTCCAGCAAATCCCGCACAGATTGACGCATTGCACAAATGCGGCGCTTTTCCGCTTATATTCGTCACGGGCAGCGGCTAGAATTGCATGTTGCACTGCACACACAAATCAGGGATCCGCCATGGAACATTCCGACACCCAGTTCATACAGAACCGCACCTTCGACGAGATCCAGGTCGGGGACTTCGCCCAGCTGGTGCGTACCCTGCGCCCGGAAGACATCCATCTGTTCGCGGCCATGTCGGGCGACGTCAACCCGACCCACGTCGACGTCGAGTACGCCCGTTCCAGCCAGTTCCGTGAAGTGGTCGGCCACAGCATGTGGGGCAGCACGCTGATCTCGACCGTGCTCGGCACCGAATTCCCCGGCCCGGGCACGGTGTACGTTTCGCAGGGACTCAACTTCTGGCGCCCGATCACGATCGGCGACACGCTGACGATCACCGTCACCTGCAAGGAAAAGTTCGAGCACAACCACCACATCATCTTCGACTGCCTGGCGGTCAACCAGGACGGACTGAAGGTCATCGACGGCATCGCCGAAGTCATGGCGCCGACGCAGAAGATCAAGCGCGCGCGCATCGTGCTGCCCGAAGTCACCATCTCCGACCGCGAACTGCGCTACCGCCACCTGCTGTCGGTGTCGGCCGGCCTGTCGCCGATCCCGATCGCGGTGATGCATCCCTGCGACAAGGAGTCGCTGTCCGGCCCGGTACAGGCGGCCAGGGCCGGCCTGGTCGATCCGATCCTGGTCGGCCCCGAGAACAAGATCCGCGCCGTGGCCGAAGAACACGGCATCGACATCAAGGGCTTCCGCATCGTCGATACCGAGCACAGCCACGCCTCGGCCGCCACCGCGGTCGCGATGTGCCGCGATGGCGAGGCCGAAGCCCTGATGAAGGGCTCGCTGCACACCGACGAGATGATGAGCCAGGTGGTCAAGAACCTGCGCACCGGCCGCCGCATCAGCCACGTCTTCCTCGCCGACGTGCCGACCTACCCGCACCCGCTGATGATCACCGACGCCGCCGTGATCATCGAGCCGACGCTGGAGGACAAGGTCGACATCATCCAGAACGCGATCGAGCTCGCCCACATGCTCGGCCTGCCCGAACCCAAGGTCGCGATCCTGTCGGCGGTGGAGACCGTCACCTCCAAGATCCGCTCCACCCTCGAAGCGGCCGCGCTGTGCAAGATGGCCGACCGCGGCCAGATCAAGGGCGGCCTGCTCGACGGCCCGCTCGCCTTCGACAACGCGGTGTCGCTGGTCGCGGCCAAGACCAAGGGCATCAAGTCGGTGGTCGCCGGCAATGCCGACATCCTGGTGGTGCCCGACCTCGAATCCGGCAACATGGTCGCCAAGCAGCTCGAATACCTCGCCAACGCGCTGATGGCCGGCGTGGTGCTGGGCGCGCGCGTGCCCATCGTGCTGACCAGCCGTGCCGACACCGCCGAAACCCGCGCCGCCTCGTGCGCCGTGGTCCAATTGATGGTGCACAAGAAGCGGGAGATGTTGAAAGCATGAAAGCCGTCCTCGTCCTCAATGCGGGCTCCAGCAGCCTGAAGTTCGCGCTCTACGCCATCAACGGCGAAGTCGCCGCGGCACCGGCCGTCTCCGGCCAGGTCGAAGGCATCGGCGCCACGCCCGAAATCACGCTGAAGACGGCCGACGGCCAGCGCATCCAGGAAGCGGTGAATGCCACGGGCAGCCAGGGCGAACAGCACCGCGACGCCCTCGACCACGTCTTCAAGCTGCTGGCGGCGCACAACCCCAGCCTCGAAATCGTTGCCGCCGGCCACCGCATCGTGCATGGCGGCGACCGCTACAGCGCGCCGGTGGTGCTGAACGCCGAGCTGATCGACGAACTGGAAGACTTCATCCCGCTCGCGCCGCTGCACCAGCCGCACAACCTGCGGGCGGTGCATGCGGTGACCGCGCTGATGCCGTCCATTCCGCAGGTGGGCTGCTTCGACACCGCCTTCCACCGCACCCAGCCCGCCATCGCCCAGGCTTTCGCGCTGCCGCGCCGGCTGACCCAGGGCGGCATCAAGCGCTACGGCTTCCACGGCCTGTCCTACGACTACGTCTCCCGCCAGTTGCCGGAAGTCATCGGCGAGCGTGCCAAGGGCGCGGTCGTCGTCGCCCACCTCGGCAACGGCGCCTCGATGACGGCACTGCGCGACGGCAAGAGCGTGGCGTCGACGATGGGCTTCACCGCCGTCGATGGCCTGATGATGGGGACGCGCACCGGCAGCATCGACCCCGGCGTGCTGCTCTACCTGATGGAAGAAAAAGGCATGGACGCGCGCGCGCTGACCCGCCTGCTGTACAAGGAGTCGGGCCTGCTCGGCGTCTCCGGCATCAGCCAGGACATGCGCACCCTGCTCGCCGCCGACGCCCCGGAGGCGAAGGAAGCGGTGGACCTGTTCTGCTACCGCATCGCCCGCGAACTCGGCTCGCTGGCGGCAGCGGCCGGCGGCCTGGACGCGCTGGTGTTCACCGGCGGCATCGGCGAGCATGCCGCACCGGTCCGCCAGAAGGTGGCCGAACTGGCGGCCTGGATGGGCGTGAAGATCGACGCTGCGGCCAATGCCGACCATGCCCGCCGCATCGATGCCGCCGACAGCCGTGTCGCCGTGGCGGTGGTGCCAACCAATGAAGAACGCATGATCGCGCGCTACACGGCCGAAGCCCTGAGGCTGTGATCGCGGCGCGGGCGCCCAATACTGTTCGTTCAAGCTGGCGCTTCTTTTCGCCGTAGGAGCGGCTTCAGCCGCGAAAGGTGGCTGTTCGCGGCTGAAGCCGCTCCTACACCAAGAGGGAATCTCCCAAGTAAACAGCATTGGCGCGGGCGCAGCCTGCCCGGCTGCGCCCCTGCGCCCGGCGGGGCGGGGTCGTCCTGCGGAAGCTACCCACCCGGGGCTACCCGCCTGGGGTTCTCCCGCCTTGAGGCGGCTTTCCGCCCGGTGCTAATGTCATTGCTCCAGCACGATGGAGCAAGGACATGATCCCCGCCCGCAAGCTTCTCGCCACCGCCCTGATGATGGCCGCCTTCGGCGCCTGGGCGAAACAGGCTGTCGACACCGGCCACGGCGGCGCCGTCGCCACCATCTCGCACCACGCCAGCCTGGCGGCGATGGAAATCCTCGATGCCGGCGGTAACGCCATCGACGCCGCGGTCGCCGCCGCCGCCACGCTCGGCGTCACCGCCCCCTTCAGCTGCGGCATCGGCGGCGGCGGCTTCATGCTGATCTACTCGGCGCGGGACAAGCGCGTGATCGCGCTCGACCACCGCGAAACGGCCCCCGCCCGCTTCCATCCCGGGGTCTTCCTGAATGCCGACGGCAGCGAAATGGAATGGGCGGCCGCGGTCCCCAACGGCCTGTCGGTCGGCGTGCCCGGCACCGTGCGCGGCTGGCACGACGCGCTGACGCGCTACGGCACGATGGACTTCGGGCAGGTGCTCGCGCCGGCGATCCGCGTCGCCGAGCAAGGCTTCGCCATCGACGACAACTTCCACCGCCTCAACCAGGGCAACGAAGCGAAGTTCGCGCGCTTTTCCAGCACCGCCGCGCTCTATCTGAAGGACGGCAAGGCGCTGCCGGTCGGCACCCATTTCCGCAATCCAGACCTGGCGCAGACCTACCGCGACATCGCCCGCGGCGGCGTCAAGGCCTTCTACGAAGGGCCGATCGGCGCCAGCATCGTCGCCGCGGTCAACCACCCGCCGGCCAATCCGGGCGTCAGCGTCATTCCCGGCCACCTCGACATGGCCGACCTCGCCGACTACGAAGCCCGCGTCCGCCAGCCGATCCGCTCCAGCTATCGCGGCTACGAGATCCACGGCATGCCGACGCCGTCCAGCGGCGGCATCGCCATCGCCCAGGCGCTGAACATGCTGGAGACCTTCGACCTCCCCCGCCTGCCGCGCGCCGAAGTCGAGCACCTCTACCTCGAAGCCTCGCGCCTGGCCTTCGCCGACCGCAACGCCTACGTCGCCGACGAGGCCTTCATCGACGTCCCGCGCGACGGCCTGCTGTCCAGGGACTACGCGCGTGAACGCGCCAGGGCCATCGGCGCCGCTGCCGCGTCGGGCAAGGTCGAGGCAGGCGATCCCTACGCGTTCCAGCACGACCTGTCGGTGCCGCTGCGCCCGGCGCCACAGCCGCTCGCACACGAGTCGATGCACACCACCCACCTCACAGTGTCCGACCGCGAAGGCAACGTCGTCGCCTACACCTTCACCATCGAATCCTGGGGCGGCAGCGGCATCGTGGTGCCGGGGCGCGGCTTCATCCTCAACAACGAGATGACCGACTTCGACTTCAGCGGCCCGCACCCCAACGTGCCCGAAGCCCACAAGCGGCCACGCTCCAGCATGAGCCCGACCATCGTGCTGAAGGACGGCACCCCCGCCTTCACCATCGGCTCGCCCGGCGGCTCGACCATCATCACCACCGTGCTGCAGACCATCGTCAATCACGTCGATCTCGGCATGAGCCTGGCCGACGCGCTCGCCGCGCCGCGCATGAGCCAGCGCAATGCCGGCACCACCGAAGTCGAAACGCTGCTGGACTTCCCCGGCAGCGCACAGGCCAGGGCACTGGAAGCGAAAGGCCATGCATGGCGCGAAACCGATCAGATCGGCGCCGCCAGCGGCATCCGCTTCAATGCCGACGGCACCGTCACCGCCGTCAGCGAGCCGCTACGCCACGGCGGCGGCAGCGCCATCGTGCAGAAGCAGTAAGTCAGGCGAACAGGCCGGCCTCGTCCGCGGCGATCCATGCCGCGGTCGCGGCGAGCAGCACCGCCATCGTGTAATTGAAGCTGCGCAGCGCCGCCGGCCCTTGCAGCCATTCGCGCAGGCGCGCGCCCGCCACCGCCCACAGCGCGATGCAGGGCAGATTGACCACCAGGCAGACCAGTGCCAGCCCGGCCGCCGCCTGCCAGCCCGCGTTCGGCGGCAGGAACAGGATCGCGGCATTGAGCACCATCATCCAGGCTTTCGGATTGACCCACTGGAACATCGCCGCCCCCAGGAAACCCAGCGGCCTTGCCCGTCCGCCGCGGCCCGGCTGGCCAGCGCGGGCCTGGCGCAAGGCCAGCCACAGCAGGTAGCCGCAGCCCACCGCCACCAGCGGCGGCCGCAGCGCATCGAACCAGGCCATGGCCCAGGCCAGGCCGCTGGCGACGATCAGCATCTGCAGGCTGCTGCCGACGCTGACGCCGAGCATGTGCGGCAGCGTGCGGCGAAAGCCGAAGTTCACCCCGCTGGCGGCGAGCATGATGTTGTTCGGCCCCGGCGTCACCGACATCGTGGCCACGTAGGTCATCAGCGGCAGGTCGATCACGGCGTTCTCCTCATGGGTATCGAGGAAGAACTATACGAATCGGCGCTTTATGGTTACAGAGCCAGAAAAATGGTTTTATAGTGGTTACAGATGAGCTTCAAAACCATCTGTATCCATGAAAGGCAGCGTGTACTGTGACCCCAGACCTCCACTCTCCGGACCTCCCGCCTCCACCGCTCTACCAGGCGCTGACGGAGGAGCTGCGCGAAGCGATCCGCGACGGCCGCCTCGCCGCCGGCGCGCGCCTGCCTTCGGTGCGCGAAGCGGCGGCCAGCCGCGGCATCAGCATCAACACCGTGATCGCCGCCTACCGCCAGCTCGAAGCCCAGGGCCTGGTCGACGCGCGGCCGCAGGCCGGCTACTTCGTGCGCGCCCGGCTGGCCGTGCCCCCTGCCCCGCAAGCCGCAGCGGCCGAACCGAGTTCCGCGATCGCCGCCGAGAGCACCGTGCTGAGCCGCATCGCCGCGGTGCTGGCGGCGCAGACGCGGCCGGACACCATCGACCTGTCGCTGGCCTGCCCCAAGGGCAGCGACTTCTACCCGGGCGAAAAGCTCGGCCGCATCGTCGCCGAGCTGACCCGCCGCCACCCGGAACTGCTCACCGATTATTCGCTGCCGCCCGGCTCGCTGCTGCTGCGCCGGGAGATCTGCCGGCACGCCACCGAGCTGGGCATGCAGTTGCAGCCCGACGCCATCCTGCTGACCAACGGCTGCATGGAAGCGCTGCAACTGGCGCTACGCGCCACCACCCGGCCCGGCGACACCGTGGGGCTGGAGTCGCCGACCTATTTCAACCTGATTCCGCTGCTCGACCGCCTGGGCCTGAAGGCGATCGAGATCCCCACCCATCCCGAAGGCGGGCTGTCGCTGGACGCGCTCGAGCTGCTGCTGTCGGAAAAGCGCCTGCAGGCAGTGGTGACGATGCCGACGGTGCACAATCCGCTCGGCACCAGCATGAGCCCGGCCAACAAGCGCCGCCTGGCCAGGCTGGCACACGACTACCGCGTGCCGGTGATCGAGGACGCGCTGTACGCCGAACTGCAGTTCAGCACGCCGCTGCAGCCGACGGCCAAGGCCTTCGACCGGGACGGCTGGATCATCGTCTGCGCGTCCTACACCAAGACCCTGGCGCCCGGCATGCGGGTGGGCTGGATGGAAGGCGGCCGCTTCGGCCGCGAACTGGCCGAACTCAAGTTCTGTGCCTCGGTGGCGCAGCCGGCGTTGCTGTGCGAAGCGATCGGCCGCTTCCTCGAGAGCGGCGGCTACGCCCAGCACATGCGCCGCCTGCGCCGCACCTATGCCGCCCAGACCGAGCGCCTGCGCGGCCTGATCCACGACGCCTTTCCCGCGGGCACGCGCGCCACCCGGCCCGGCGGCGGCTTCCTGGTGTGGGTCGAGCTGCCCGAAGGCTGCGACACCAACCGCCTGTTCGACCTCGCCCTGCGCCGCGGCATCGGCATGACGCCGGGCAAGCTCTATTCACCTTCGGGCCGCTACGACCGCCACCTGCGCCTGTCGGGCTGCTATCCCTTCAGCGACCGCCACGTGCATGCGCTGATGACGCTGGGCGAACTGGCCGGCGGGCAGTTGCGCTGAACGGCCCGCCGGCCGGCCTTCATCGGTTGTAGCTGCCGACTGCCACCAGCAGCCCGTGGCTCAGGCGGAACAGGGTGTGCTTGCTTTCCACCTTGCCGGTGGTCGGGTTGCGCCAGAAGTAGTCCAGCTCGCCGCTGCCGTCCTTGCGGGCGATCTCCAGCATCTGGCGGATGATGTACTGGCCGCGCGGGTCCTGCAGTTCGAAGCCGTCCGTCCCCACCATCGCCGGCGTCGCACCGTGGGCGAGGAAGCGGCCGCTTTCGGCATCGACGACGAAGACGTACAGGTCGTTGCGCACGAAGCGGCCGTTCAGGTCCTGGAACTCGGCGAGCGCCGCATCCTTGCCGCCATCGAGCGCCCGCAGCGCGGTGCGCAGCATGGCCCTGGCTTCCAGCGCGGTGGCGCGGGGCGGGTAGTAGCCCACCGCCACGATCACTTCGCCGACCTTGCGGAACAGCGTCGTCTTCGGTTCGCCCCGGCTGTCGGCGGGATTGAACCAGCGGTATTCGATACTGCCCTGGCCGTCCCGCCTGGCGATCTCGATCATCTCGCGGAAGAAGGCCTTGCCGTCGGTATCGGTGTAGTCGAGCACGTTGTCGCCGACCAGCGCCGCGGACGAACCGCCGCTGGCCAGGAAGACGCCGTCGGTCCGCAGCGCGTAGGCATAGAGGTCACGGTCGACGAAGGCCGACTGGCGGGCGAAGTCCAGCGCGCCGGCTTCGCCCTTCTCGGCAACGTGCCGGGCGGCGATGTCGAGCAGGGCTTCCGCGCGTGCCTGCAGCGCGCTCCTGGCCACCGGGGCATCGACCGTCTCCGCCAGCAAGGGCGCAGGTGCGGCGATCGTGGCGAGCATGGCCCCCAGGATCAGGGGTTTCAGGCAAGAAACCAGCGATTTCATCATGTTCTCTCTCCCAATGATCTAGTAGCCCATCATTCGTGGCAGCCACAGGCTGATCACCGGGAAGAAGGCGATCACGAACAGGGCGATGGTCTGCGCGAGGACGAAGGGCGGGATGCGGGCGACGATTTGCTCCACGCTCGATCCGCCGATCCCCGAGGCGACGAAGATGTTCTCACCCAGCGGCGGCGTCATGAAGCCGATCGACAGCGCGCAGATGACGACGATGCCGACGTGGGTCGGATCCGCACCCAGCATGTACATCATCGGCAGCAGCACCGGCACCAGGATCATGATCGCCGCCAGCGTTTCCATGAACATGCCGAAGAACAGCAGGAACAGGATCAGGATGGTCCAGATCAGGTACATGTTGTCGGTCAGGCTCAGCAGCGAGGCAGCGACCGTGGCCGGAATCTGCTGCTCGACCATCAGCCGGCCGAACACCGTGGCAGCGAACAGGATCAGCAGCACGCGGCCGGTGATCCAGGTGGTGGTGCGCAGCGAGATCAGCACTTTCGAGAACTTCAGTTCGCGGTGCAGGAAGAAACCGACGAACAGCGTGTAGAAGATCGCCACGATGGCCGACTCGGTGGGCGTGAACATGCCGGTGTAGATGCCGCCGAGGATCACCAGCGGTGCCAGCAGCGACCACACGCCGCGGCGCACGGCCAGGCCGATGTCCTCGAACGACCACTTTTCGGTCAGGCCACGGTAACCGCGCTTCTTCGAAATGACATAGTTCATGACGATCAGGCTGACGGCCATGATCAGGCCCGGGATCACGCCGGCGATGAACAGCTTGGGAATCGACAGCGTGTCGAACTCGCCGAACTTCGCCACCGCCTCGGCCGGCGGCACCATGCCCAGCCCGGAAATGCCGAAGATGACCATCGGAATCGACGGCGGCAGGATGATTCCCAGCCCGCCGGACGCGGCCGTCACCGCGGAGGCGTAGCTCTTCTCGTAGTGGCGCTTGGCCATCGCCGGAATCATCAGCATGCCGACCGCGGCGGTCGTCGCCGGCCCCGAACCCGAGATCGAGCCGAAGAACAGGCAGGCCAGCACCGTGGCGGCGCCCAGCCCGCCGGTGATCGGTCCGGCCAGGGCCTCGGCGAGATCGACCAGGCGTTTCGAGATGCCGGCCGCTTCCATCAGCGCCCCGGCCAGCACGAAGGCCGGCAGGGCCATCAGCGGAAAGCTGCCGACCGAGGTGAAGGCGATCTGCACGAAGGCGATCGGGTTCTTGTCCAGCGCCAGAAAGGCGACCATCGCCGAACCCGCGAGCGCCACCGTGATTGGCGCCCCCAGCAGCATCAGGCCCAGAAAGCCGCCGAACAGGATGGGGATCAGATATTCTTCCATTGTCATGTCTCCTCCGCGTGGCGGCAATCAGCCTTGCTGGGCTCTCGCGGCAGCCACCCGCTTGATGTTCTCGATTTCCCTCGCTTCCGGATCGAGGATCTCGACACCCTTGACCAGGGTCAGGTAGTTGTTCCACAGGATGCGGATCGACATCAGCACGAAGACGACCGGCAGGATCATGTAGAAGTACTTCATCGGCAGGCCGATGGTCTGCGACTTCCAGAACAGGTTCATGCGGTTGAAGACGAAGTCGTAGCTCAGCCAGGCCATGTAGAGGTTGAAGCCCACCCACAGCAGGTCGGCGATCGCCTCGCTGACCTTCTTGACGATCGGCGGGAAGTAGCGGAAATGGAATGACACCCGGTTGTGGGCCGACATCTTGGCGGCGACCACGGCACCGAGATAGGCGAACCAGACGAACATGTAGGTCGCCAGTTCCTCGCCCCACGGGATGGTGTAGCCCCAGAACTGGCGCAGCAGGATCTGCACGAAGAGCAGCACGACGAAGAACGCCAGCAGCGCTTCACAAAAGTACTCTTCGATGTTCGCAAAGAAATTGACGATGACGCGCTTGGCGGACACGGCGGACTCTCCCTGTCTGATGCACCTCGGGCACGGCTCGCCCGGCCGCTGCAGGCAGCGGCCCTGTGGCGGCGGAGAAGCCGTGCAGGTACGGGTTGGGATGGAGATGCGGGGGTTTTCCTCCGCGGGCCGGAGGCGGCCGGCACCATCGGTGCGCTGGCCGCCTCCGGCCCGCGGGGGCCTTGGCAGGATCAGCGGCCCAGTGCCTTCAGCGCAGCGTCGAGCTTGTCCTTGCCGCCGATGCTCTTGTGGAACTTCGGCCACACGGCGGTCGTGGCCTTCTCGATCCATTCCTTCTCGCCGTCGGCCGGATCGGAGATTTCCATGCCCTTCGCCGCTAGGTCGGCGCGGATCTTCTCCTCGGATTCGAGCAGGAAGCGGTAGCTGTGCTCGGTCGCCTCGCGGCCGGCTTCCAGGATCGCCTGTTGCACATCCGGCTTCTGCGACTGGAACACCTGCTCACTGACGATCAGCGGCTCGAGCGAGAACAGGTAGCGGATGTTGGTGATGTACTTCTGCACCTCGTTGAACTTCATCGCCGACACGGTGATGTAGGGATTGTCCTGGCCATCCACCACGCGCTGTTGCAGCGCGGTGAAGGTCTCGGACCAGGCCATCGGCGTCGGGTTGATGCCCCAGGCCTGATAGGTGGCGATCATGATCTCGTTCTTGGGCACCCGGATCACCACGCCCTTGAGGTCGTTCAGGGTCTTGATCGGGCGCTTGGAATTGGTCAGTACCCGAAAGCCCGAGTAGGACCAGCCGATGATGCGCACGCCGGCATCGCGGATGGTGTTCTCGACCAGTTCCTTGCCGATGTCGCCCTGTGTCAGCAGCTTCGCCTCCTCGGCGCTCTGGATCACGTAGGGCAGCGTCAGCACACCGACCGTCGGCGAGAAGGGCGTGATGTTGTTGATCGCGACGATGGAGAAGTCCAGCACCCCCATGCCGGCGTTGTTCACCGTGTCCTGCTCGTCGCCGAGCTGGCCGTTGGGGAAGAGGTCCACCTTGTGCTTGCCGCCGGTCTTGTCGCTGAAGCTTTTGGCGAAGCTGGTGCCGAGCTCCCACTGGGTGCCGCCGGCGGCATCGCCGATCGCCATCTTGAAGGTCGCGGCCATGGTCGCGGGCGCGGCCATCATCAGGCTGGCGGCGGCCAGTACGGGCATCAGTACGGTTTTGCGGATGTTCATGATTGTCTCCTCGGCCCCTTGAAGTGGCCTTATAGGTTTGAAAAGGTGCTGCAAACTCGACTGCTCATGCAAAGCGGGCTCCGGGGCATGCGGGCGCCCCCTGTCGTCCCGTCGTTGTCGTTGTCTTCGCGGGCGCTCCTCAGAGGACCTCGTCCTTCAGGTGGTACCAGCGGTACAGCCACCACTGGCCGAACCGGCGGAAGGGCGCGAACATCTCGGCTTCGACCATTTCGCGCACGTTCGGGAAAGGCAGCCTCGACTTGAAGATCGGCAGCTCCAGCTCCCGGCCTCGCCCCGCGATCCATTGCGCCAGCCGGCGCCCGGCCTGGGCCGAATACATCACGCCGTTGCCGCCGTAGCCCAGCGCGTAATAGATCGTCTGCGCCGGATCGGGCTGGTAGATGCGCGGCATCATGTCGTGGCTGACATCCACCCAGCCCCACCACGAGTAGTCGATCTGGACGCCTTCCAGCGCCGGAAACTTGCGGTGCAGGTCGCGGATCAGGAAGTCCTCGTACTTCTTCTGCGGCGCATCCATGCCGGTGATGGCGCTGCGGCTGCCGATCTGCACCCGGTTGTCGGGCATCAGCCGGTAGTAGTGGCGCAGCACGCGCGTATCGGTGATGACCTGGGTGGTGCGGAAGTTGCACGCCTCGATCTCGGCCGCCGTCAGCGGACGCGTGACGATGGAGTTCGACAGGATGGGCAGCAGCCGGTTCTTCAGCTCCGGATGCAGGCTGTTCGAAGTGTAGCCGCCGGTGGCGATACCCACCGCGCGGGCGCGCACGATGCCGCCCGGCGTGCGCAGGTGATGCACGCCGTTGCGCGTCTCCCAACCCTGCACCGGGCTGGCCGGATGTACCGTGGCGCCCAGTGCGCGCGCCTTGCGGAGATAGCCGAAGGCGAGCTTGCCGGCGTGGATGCCGATGCCTTCCGGTTCGTGCATCGCGCCGCAGGCTTCCTTGTCGTCGACGTACTCACGCTTGACCGTTTCGGCGTCGAGGATGCGGGCGTCGTAGCCGAAGGTCTCGCGCAGCAGGCGGGCTTCCTTCTCCAGCACCGGCATCACCTTGTCGCGGTGGGCGATGTACAGGTGGCCGCCGGGCTGAGGATCGCAGTCGATGTCCTTGATCAGCTCCTTGAAGTTCTCCATGCCATCCAGGCACTCCTGGTGCATCTTCTTCGCCGTGTCCAGGCCCCAGCGCTCGATCCACTGCGAACGCTTCAGGCGCCCGGAAGCGCATTGCGCCTGGCCGCCGTTGCGCACGCTGCAGCCCCAGGCGCTGCGGTTGGCTTCCAGCACCGTGGCCTTGATGCCGTACTCCTGGGCCAGGAAGATCGCCGTGGTCAGGCCGGTGAAGCCGGAGCCGATGATGGCGACGTCGACGTCGATGTCGCGGGTGATCGGGCCATCGTCCTCCGGCGGTTCGCCGGCGGTGCCGATCCAGTAGGTCGGCGCGTAGTCGCGTCCGTGCCCGGGTGTGGGCGATACCAGCGGGTCGTAGGCCGGATCGTAGGGCGCCGACGGTGCCGTGGCCCGCCCCGCTCCGCCAGATTGATTGAAGACTGCTGCATCCATGTCCGGACTCCGTATCGGTTGGGGTCGTGTCCGAATCAGGCGGCGGCGACCGGCGGGCGATCCTTGCGGTAGGCGTTCTTCACCGCGATCTTGCCGTTGTGGAAAGTGAAGATGTCGACCATGCGGGCCTCGATCCGCGTGCCGTCGGCCTTGGTGCCGGAGAAGGTGGATTCGCTGACGCCACGGTCGCCGACGACGAAGTGGTCGGCGTCGAGCCAGGCGGCATCCGGGAAGGTCTGCCAGGCAAGCTGGAAGCCTTCGCGCACCGCATCGCGGCCGACGAAGCTGCGGCCGAGCAGGTCGGGACCGGCCACGGCATGGAAGGAGCAGTCGTCGGCCATGAAGCTCATCAGGGCGTCGATGTCGTGGCGGTTCCAGGCATCGCTGAAGGCTTGCAGGAACTCGACGGTAGGCTGGGTCATGGGGGTCTCCTGTATCTTGGCTCGTCTGTTGTCGGCCGCCGCCGGCGCAGGGCCGTGGCGGTGTCGAGGCTCAAGATTAGAAAACCATCGAAGCGCTGCGTAGGACCAGTTGGGAACAATCGTTTGGACCAGCAAGGCTGCTCAGGCGCGGCCGGCTGGCTCCAGGCGCCGGAAAGCCGTGGCGAGCCGGCGGATGCCGGCTTCGACGTCGCCGGCGGAGATGGACGAGAAGCCCAGGCGGAAGCAGTTGGCCGGCGGCGACTCGACGTTGAAGAACACGCTGCCCGGCTCGATCAGCACCCCCTCGGCCTCGGCTTCGCGCGCCAGCTCGGCGGCATCGAGCCAGGCCGGGCCTTCGACCCAGCAGGCCGAGCCGCCCGACACCGGCCGGTAGCGGAACTCCGGCAGATGGCGGTCGAGCGCCTGCATCAGGCATGCCGCCCGCTCGTGGTGCGCCGCCGACAGCCGGCGCAGCAGGGCATCGTGGTGGCCGAGCGACAGGAACAGCGCGAAGGCGCGCTGCATGAAGGCGGTCGGGTGGCGCAGGTTGAGGCGGCGGATGCCTCGGATCTCGCTGATCAGCTCGGCGGGACCGACGATGTAGCCGATGCGCAGGCCGGGGGCGAGGCTCTTCGACAGGCTGCCGACGTAGATCACGCGATCGTGCCGGTCCAGGCTCTTCAGTGCCGGCACCGGCTCGCCCTCGAACGGATTCTCGCTGTCGTAGTCGTCCTCGATCAGGACGAAATCCGCCTCGTCGGCCATGTCCAGCAGGGCTTCGCGCCGCGCCACCGGCATCGTCACCGTGGTCGGGCACTGATGGCTGGGCGTGACGTAGACGTAGTCGCAGATCCGCAGCAAGGCATTCGCGACCAGGCCGTCGGCATCGACATCGAGGTCGACGATGCGCGAGCTGCGGCTGCTGAAGATGTTGCGCGCATCGGGATAGCCGGGATTCTCGATGCCCACCGGCGTGTCCGTGCCCACCAGCAGGTCGGCGAGCAGATAGAGCGCCTGCTGCGCGCCGACGGTGACGACGATCTCGTCGTCCGACGCCCAGACGCCGCGGCGCGGCAGCACGCGGGTGCGGATCTGGCGCACCAGCGATTCGTCGTCGCGCAGGATGCGGTCCTGCGCCCACTCGCCGATCTCCAGCGCGCTCAGCGTCTTCATGCAGCACTCGCGCCAGTCCGAGGTCGGGAACAGCGAGGGGTCGAACTGGCCGTACAGGAAGGGATAGGGGTAGCTCTGCCAGTCGGCGCGCTTGGCGATGTTGCGCTGCAGGGACGGGCGGAAGCGGAAGCGCCGGCCCCACTCCGGCGAGCGCGCACTCGGCGTGGGCGCCGTTTCGGCCGGCGGCGGCGTGGCGCCGGCGGGCTGCGCCCGCCCTTCGAGCATCGCCGGGTTGACGAAATGGCCCTTGCGCTCGTGCGATACCAGATAGCCTTCGTCGGCCAGTTGCTGGTAGGCGATGACCACGGTGTTGCGCGCGACGCCCAGTTGCGCCGACAGTTCGCGGCTGGACGGTATCGGCGCATCGAGCGGCAGCTGGCCATCGAGGATGGCACTCACCAGCATTTCGCGGATCTGCCCCTGCAAGCTCAAACCCGGAGACGTCGAACGCTGGAAGAACTGCTGCCACATCGTGCCGGTCAGTTTGACGCTCATCGCCGGAATCATTCCTTTCGATCATGTCCGGGCGCGGCCCAGCAAGAATTGCTGCCGCCCCTCGGTAAAGCGCTTTTACCTTGGAGGCGGCCCGGCAGCAAAAAAGAAGAGGCGCGAGGGTATCACTCCCGGGAAGGTTTGGGGGACGGGCTCAGGCCGCCTTGCCGAGCGGGGAAATCATGCCGGTGGCCGGCGACGATGCTTCCGCCATGTAGAGCTTGCGTGGCATGCGCCCGGCGAGGAAGGCCTCGCGCCCGGCGCGCACCGCATGGCGCATCGCGCTCGCCATCAGCACCGGATCGCGCGCATGGGCGATGGCGGAATTCATCAGCACCGCGTCGCAGCCCAGTTCCATCGCGATCGCGGCATCCGACGCGGTGCCGACGCCGGCATCGACCAGCACCGGCACCTTGGCGTTGTCGATGATCAGGCGCAGGTTCCACGGGTTCAGGATGCCCATGCCCGAGCCGATGATCGAGGCCAGCGGCATCACCGCGACGCAGCCGATGTCTTCGAGCATGCGGGCCTGGATCGGATCGTCGGAACAATAGACCATGACGTCGAAGCCTTCCTTCACCAGTGTCCGCGCCGCCTTCAGCGTCTCGGGCATGTTGGGGTAGAGGTTGTTCGGGTCGCCCAGCACTTCGAGCTTGACCAGCGCGTGGCCGTCGAGCAGTTCGCGCGCCAGGCGCAGCGTGCGCACCGCATCCTCGGCGGTGTAGCAGCCGGCGGTATTCGGCAGATAGGTGTAGCGCGCCGGCGGCAGGTAGTCGAGCAGGCTCGGCTCGCCCGCGCTCTGGCCGATGTTGGTGCGGCGGATGGCGACGGTGACGATCTCCGCCCCGCTCGCCTCCATCGCCCGCCGCGTTTCGTCGAAATCCTTGTACTTGCCGGTGCCCACCAGCAGGCGGGACGTGTAGGGCCTGCCGGCGATGGTCAAGGTATCCTGCATGTCTGTCTCCTCTTTCTGCTTGTCGTGCCGGCCCGCGAACTCAGGCCGACAGCAGGCGCATCAGCATCACGATGGCCATCATGTAGAAGGCGATGAACAGGGTTTCGCTCGACAGCAGCGCGATCGGCTTCCAGCCCAGCGCGGCCAGCTTCTCGAACGAAGTCTTGACGCCCAGCGCGGAAATCGAGATCACCAGGCACCAGCGCGACACGTCCGAACTCACCTCGACCACCTGGACCGGAATCCAGCCCAGGCTGTTGACCACCACCAGCGCGGCAAAGGCGATCAGGAAGAAAGGCAGCAGCGGCGCCTTCTTGCCGCCGGCCGCCTGGGCGGACTGGGCGCGGAAGCCGAACGCGAGCACCATCACCACCGGCACCAGCATGGCGACGCGGAACATCTTCGCCAGCGTCGCCGCATCGCCGACCGCCGGCGAGATCATGAAGGCGGCGCCGACCACCTGGGCGACGTCGTGGATCGAGCCGCCGAGGAACATGCCCGCCTCGCCCACCGAAAGCCCGCCGGCGGACACCACCAGCGGATAGAGGATCATCGCCGCGGTCGAGAAAGTCGCCACGCCGATCGCGGTCAGCAGGGTGTAGTGCTCGTTCTCCTTGGTCTGCGGCAGCGTGGCGGAAATCGCCATCGCCGCCGAAATGCCGCAGATGCCGGTCGCGCCGCCCGAGATCAGGCCGAGCATCGAAGGCAGGCCGAGCATGCGCGCCATCAGCATGCCGAAGCCGATCGTCAGCACGACCGCGCCGGCCAGCGCGCCGACACCGGCCAGGCCGAGGTCGGCGACGTCGCTGAAGGCGATCCGCGCACCCAGCAGCGCGACGCCGATGCGCACCAGCTTCTTCGCCGAGAACTCGATCCCGGGAATGCATTTGTCGTTGTCCGAGAGAAAATGGAAGGCGATGCCGAGCAGCAGCGCGTAAAGGAATTTGGGGCCGCCGTAGTGATCGGAGACGAAGGCGGCGGTGATCGCGATCACCGTGCACAGCATGAATCCGGGCAGCAGCTTGCGCGCGTCGGCGAACATCGAGGCAGGCATGGCATTGGTCTGGGCAGTCATGATGCAAAGGCGCGCGAGCGCGCTCGTCCCTCTGTGCGTGATCGGGGAAAATGCCCCGCCCTTTCGGGCGGGGTTTGTTTCACGGCGCGTTGCCGCTCAGACGTAGTCCTTGTACTTGTCCAGGAAGCGCACCGGCTTCGAGAGCGCATCGCGACGGAACGGGTCGCCCAGCTCGCGCGTGCACATGATCTCGATGATCGTCGTCTTGCCCTCGTTCATCTGCAGCTCGATCGCCTTCTTCAGCGCCGGACCCACGTCCTCCAGACGATCCACCGTGATCCCTTCCGCACCCATCGCCCGCGCGATCTCCGCAAAGCTCTGGTTGTCCAGCTCGCCCGCGACGAAGCGGCGGTTGTAGAAGTCCACCTGGTTCTTCTTCTCCGCGCCCCACTGACGGTTGTGGAACACCACCGCCGTCACCGGGATGTTGTGACGCACGCAGGTCATCGTCTCCATCAGGCTCATGCCCCACGCACCGTCGCCCGCGTACGACACCGCCGGACGGTGCGGCGCCGCCACCTTCGCGCCGATGATCGTCGGGAACGCGTAGCCGCAGTTGCCGAAGCTCATCGCCGCGAAGAAGCTCCTCGGCTTCTCGAACCGAAGGTAGCTGTTGGCCACCGAGTTGATGTTGCCGATGTCCGTCGACACCATCACGTCTTCGGGCATCGCCTTTTCCAGCTCGCGCAGCACCTGGCGCGGGTGCAGGTATTCTCCGCCCGAGAACGGCTTTTCCTTCGCGTTCTCTTCGATCATGTCCAGGCTGAACGGGTCGCGCTCGTGCGTCCATTCGTCCAGTTCCTTTTCCCACGCCGCTTTCTCGGCCGCCACCTTGGCCGCGCGCTCGGCCTTGCTCGCATCGCACTCGAGCGTGCGCTTCGCAAGCCGCGACGTCAGCGCCACCGCCGCCGCCTTGGCGTCGCCGCAGATGCCCACCGAGATCTTCTTCACCAGGCCCAGCATCTTGTTGTCCGCGTCGATCTGGATGATCTTGGCGTTCTTCGGCCAGTAGTCCATGCCGTGCTGCGGCAGCGTGCCGAACGGGCCCAGCCGCGAACCGAGCGCCACCACCACGTCGGCCTGGCTCATCAGCTTCATCGCCGCCTTCGAACCCTGGTAGCCCAGCGGGCCGCACCACAGCGGGTGGCTCGCCGGGAACGAGTCGTTGTGCAGGTAGCTGTTGACCACCGGCGCGCCCAGACGCTCGGCCAGCGCCTTGCATTCCTCGACCGCGTCGGCCATCACCACGCCGCCGCCCGAGATGATCACCGGGAACTTCGCCTTGGCCAGCAGCTCGGCCGCTTCGTCCAGGCTGTGCTCGCCGCCCGCGCCGCGGTCCAGCCGCGCCGGCTTCGGGATCTCGCAGGTGATCTCGCCGTAGAAGTAGTCGCGCGGGATGTTCAGCTGCGTCGGGCCCATTTCGCTCATCGCCCGGTCGAAGCAGCGACCGGTGTACTCGGCCATCCGCGCCGGGTGCGTGACGTGGCCCTGGTACTTCGTGAACTCCTGGAACATCGGCAACTGCTTGCATTCCTGGAAGCCGCCCAGCCCCATCGTCATCGTGCCCGTCTCCGGCGTCACGATCACCACCGGGCTGTGCGCCCAGTAGGCCGCACCGATCGCCGTCACGCAGTTGCTGATCCCCGGGCCGTTCTGCCCGATCACCACGCCGTGACGGCCCGACACCCGCGCATAGCCGTCGGCCATGTGGCCCGCGCCCTGCTCGTGCACCACCGGAATCAGCCGGATCCCCGCCGGCGCGAAGATGTCCATCGCGTCCATGAACGCCGAGCCCATGATCCCGAACATGTCGGTGACGCCGTTGGCCACCAGGGTTTCGACGAAGGCTTCGGACGGCGTCATCTTGGTCGGGCCGCTCGGGATCGTGCGGCCATCGGAAAGGGATTGCGGCTGGCTCATGGGGGTCTCCTCGGTGCGATTCGGTATTGATTTAAACGGTACAAAAAGTTCCGATAAACGAAACATGATCGGAACTCTAGTGCCGCGCGCGCATGGCGTCAAGCAATAAAACAAAAATCGGAACTTTATGTACAAATTTTCGGAATTAAAATAAGATTACCTGACCCCACACATGCGCACTCCGACCCGCGGCACGGCAAGCCGGACCGGCAAGTGCAAAAAAGGAAGCAAGGAGACAGAGGTGACGGAATTCGTCCTGCAAGGCCCCGACCGCATGGTGTCGGTGCGCGAGGTGTTCGGAATCGATACCGATCTGAAGGTGCCCGCCTTCGCCGAGCGCGAAGACCACGTGCCGGACATCGACGACGCCTACCGCTTCAACCCCGACGTCACGCTGGCGATCCTGGCCGGCTTCAGCCGCGACCGCCGGGTGATGGTGCAGGGCTTGCACGGCACCGGCAAATCCACCCACATCGAGCAGGTCGCGGCGCGGCTGAACTGGCCCTGCGTGCGGGTGAACCTCGACGGCCACATCAGCCGCCTGGACCTCGTCGGCAAGGACGCCATCGTGCTGCGCGACGGCCTGCAGGTGACCGAGTTCCAGGAAGGCATCGTGCCGTGGGCACTGCAGCGCCCGGTGGCGCTGATCTTCGACGAATACGACGCCGGCCGGCCGGACGTGATGTTCGTGATCCAGCGCATCCTGGAACGCGACGGCAAGTTCACGCTGCTCGACCAGAACCGGGTGATCCACCCCCACCCCTGGTTCCGGCTGTTCGCCACCTCCAACACCGTCGGCCTGGGCAACCTGTCGGGCATGTACCACGGCACCCAGGTGCTGAACCATGCCCAGATCGACCGCTGGAACATCGTCGCCACGCTGAACTACCTGCCGCACGACGAAGAGATGGCGATCGTGCTGGCACGCGTGCCGGCCAAGAACGACGACAGGGGCCGCAAGCTGATCTCGGCCATGGTCACGGTCGCCGAACTGACCCGCAAGGGCTTCGCCGCCGGCGACCTGTCGACGCTGATGTCGCCGCGCACCGTGATCACCTGGGCGGAGAACTGCGAGATCTTCCGCGATCCGGCACTGGCCTTCCGGCTGTCCTTCCTCAACAAGTGCGACGAGGCCGAGCGCCCGATCGTGGCCGAGTACTACCAGCGCTGCTTCGGCACCGAACTGGACGAATCCTGGATGCGCGCGCCCGGAGCGCAGTGATGTCCAGCGCCCAGCAAAAGGCGAGGCGCCAGCAGCGCGTCGAGGAGCTGTGCGCCGCCACGCTGCGCGCGCTGACCGGCGACCGCCGGCTGCACTACCGCGGCCGCCGCCTGTATGCCGGCGAGCGGCCGCTGGCCATGCACGCGCCGCACCTGCGCGTCGATGCCGGCGAAAGCGGCTTCGGCGACTGCCGCGCCGCGGCCGACGGCATGGCGTTGCGCCTGCTCCACTCCGACCCCGCGCTGCACCGCAGCCTGTGCCCCGCCGACCCGGTCGAGCGCCTGGTGTTCGAGCTGCTCGAGCAGTTGCGGGTCGAGACTTTCGTGCCCGCGGACATGGCGGGCATGGCCGACAACCTGCATCGCCGCTTCGAGAACTGGTCGCTGGCCTTCTACCGCTCCGGCCTCACCGACAGCACGCTGGGCATGCTGCTGTACACCGTGGCGCAGATGTGCTGGTCGCGCCTGACCAGCTTGCGCGTGCTGGAGGAAACCGAGGACTACATCGAGAGCATGCGCTTCTCGCTGGCCGGGGAACTGGGCACGCACCTGGCGGGCCTCCGCCGCAGCCGGGCCGAGCAGCGCGCGTTCGCCGTCCATGCGCTCGCCATCGCCGCCATCGTCGGCGAGCGCGTGCGCGCCGAGCAGGCCGCCGCCGCGGACACCGACGACAGCGACGAAAGCGACGACGAGACGCTGCGCGAATTCGCCCTGCTGCTCGATTTCGACCAGGACGGCGACGACGACGGCATCGCCGCCGCCACGACCGGCACCAGCAAGGTCTTCGACGAGGCCGAGCATGCCTATCGCGTATTCACCACCCGCTTCGACAGCGAAGTCGCCGCAGCCGGCCTGGTACGCAAGGCCTTGCTGCGCGAACTGCGCGAGCGGCTCGACAAGCGCATCGCCGAACAAGGCCTCAACCTCGCCCGCTTGGCGCGCATGCTTGGCGCGGCGCTGGCCGAACCCCGGCACGATGGCTGGCTGTTTGGCGAGGAGGAAGGCCGGGTGGACGGCCGCCGGCTGGCGCAGCTGATCAGTTCCCCCACCGAGCGCCGCCTGTTCCGCCAGGATCGCCTGCGTCCACACGCCGACTGCGTGGTCGCCTTCCTGGTCGATTGCTCGGGCTCGATGAAGACCCACATCGAAGCGGTGGCGGTGATGCTGGACGTGCTGCTGCGCGCGCTGGAAATGACCGGCGCGCGCACCGAGCTGCTCGGCTTCACCACCTCTGCGTGGAATGGCGGCCGCGCCTGGCGGGAATGGCTCGCCCAGGGCCGTCCGCCACGGCCCGGCCGGCTCAACGAGGTCTGCCACATGGTGTTCAAGGACGCCGAGCGCAACTGGCGGCGGGCACGCACCGATGTCGCCGCGCTGCTGAAGGCCGACCTGTTCCGCGAAGGCATCGACGGCGAGGCGGTGGACTGGGCCTGCAACCGCCTGCTGGCGCGCGGCGAGCGCCGCCGCATCCTGGTGGTGATCTCGGACGGCTGCCCGGCCGACAGCGCCACCGGCCTCGCCAACGACGCCTTCTACCTCGACAACCACCTGAAGGACGTGGTCGCGCGGCGCACGCAGCAGGGCGCGGTCGAGATCATCGGCCTGGGCGTCGGCCTCGACCTGAGCCCCTTCTACCGGCGCTGCCTGGCCACCGACATGAGCCAGGCGCTGGACAACACGCTGTTCTTCGAGATTGCCCAGATGCTCGGCGGCCGTCTGCACGGCGCCCGCCGGAACCCGTAGCGCGCCGGCCCGCGCGCAGCTTTCCGTGCCGGCCAGGCGGCGCGGCATTCGACAGGAGAAAACACATGGCAAGGAAACGTCTGGCCGTCCAGTTCGGCCAGGGCACCTCGATCCGCAGCCGGGACTACACCCAGGCTGCGGCCCGCGCGATCCGCGACGCGCTGTGGCACAACTCGCTCAACGTCGCCGACGCCTTCGGCTTTCCGCGCGAGGCGATGCAGATCGACGTGGAGCTGGGCGTGCCCTGCCCGGAAGCGGTGGACTGCGCCGCGCTGCTGCCGATCTTCCCCTATGGGCAGGCGACGATCCGCGTCTCCAGAGGCGGCCTGGAAGTCGCCAAACCCGATGGCAGCAGCAGCTCCGTGATGGTGAATGCGGCGCTGGTCGTCTACTTCGACATGGAGCAGGCCCATGACTGAAAAGCGCATCATCCTCGAAATGGGAAGCGGCAACGATCTCTACGGCGGCGACTACACCAAGGCGGCCTGCCGCGCGGTGCAGGACGCCCTGCACCATTCCTCGCTCGTGCTGCTGCGATCGCTCGGCTACGACCACCTCGACATGCGCGTCGAAGTGACGATCGGCGTGCAGGCGCCGGAAAAGGTCGATACCGCCGCCGTCGCCGCCACGCTGCCGCGCGGCCGCGCCGAAGTGAAGGCGGTGTTCGGCGGGCTCGACGTCCATGATCCCGAAGCCGGCACCACCCACATCGTCGCCACCGCGGCGATTGCCGCCTTCCTGCCGATCGAAGCCGGCGCCTGGCGGCTCAGTGCCGCTGCCGAACGCTGAGGCCGCCATTCCGAGGCGAACCCGGGCCGGGAGCGCCCGGGTTCGAATGCCCGGTGTTCAGGCCACCCGCGTCGACAGCCCGAACTTTCCCTCGGCCTTGTGCCGCTGCTGCGCAGTGCGTACCGCAGCCGGTGCCGCGGCATCGGCCCGCTGCGCCAGCAGCGCCTCGTCCTCGGCGCGAAGCCGCAGGCCGAGCGCTTCGAGCCGCGCCAGCACGGCTTCGATTTCCCACGGCGCGGCCAGCACGCGCTTCTTGCCGTCGTTGAAGCGCACGTGCAACCAGTAGGCGTCGACGTCCGGCGCGTGCCGCAGGTACAGGCGCTCGACCTCCTGCGGCGCGGACTCGATGCGCGACATGGCGTCCTGCTTCTTGGCCCGCCCCCTGAACCAGGCAAGCGTCAGCACCGCAAGCAGGGCGATGAAAGCGAACAGGGTCTCGGACATCGGAATCTCCTCTCGAAAACGGCACCGGGCAAAAACCCCGGCGGACGGCCAGCACATGCGTCGATGTTTCGAGAGAATAGTGATCTCGATGTTTTTTGACACCCCTATCGATAAAACCAATAGTTATAAGCAGCTCGGGTGCGCAAAAAGCACCGGGCCGACGCCCCCCTGCCCGTGGCCGCAGTCAGCGCAGCATCGAACTCACGGCATTGAAGACCAGGCCACCGCCGATCAGGATCAGCACGCCGAAGGCGATGCGCCGCATCGTGATCGCCGAGAACGGCGGCGGATAGCGGCGCCCGGCCAGCGTCGCCAGGGTCACCAGCGGCACGGTGAAGGCGACCAGCACCCAGACTTCCTGGGTGAAGGTGCCCTGGGTGCCGGCGAAGATCGTGCGCACCCCGGACGTGAAGGCGAAGGTCAGCAACAGCATGTTGCGGATCGTCTCCAGGCTGAAGGGCTGGCGGTAGAAGTGGAAGATCACCGGCGGGCCGGCCATGCCGAACAGGCCACCGAACAGGCCGGAGAAGAAGCCGCTGACGAAGAAACTGCCCCTGGACGAGCGCTCGCTCAGCGGCGTGGGCCGCAGCATGAAGACGATGCCGCTGTAGATGATCGTGATGCCGAGCAGGAGTTCGAGCAGCAGTGCCGCGGCCGCGCTCAGATACTCGAGCAACAACACCCCGCAGACCACCGAGGGCACCACGCCGAGCAGCACGGCGCGTGATGCCGGCCAGTCGATGTGGTGCAGCTTGCCTGGCAGCGCCACCGCACTGTTGACCAGCGTCACCAGACTGATGAGGACGGCGACCATGGTGATCGGCGCCAGCCCGAAACCGCTGGTGATGCCCATGACGATCATCCCCAGCCCGAATCCGGTCACGGTCTGGAAATAGGTGCCGACAGCGATGACGCCCAGCAGGGCGGCGGTGGTTTCGATGTCCATGTCAGTGCGTCCCGGCGCCCGGCGCCGCGCTCAGCCGCCGGCCTTCGCCGCAACTTCGTGTGCCTGCACCACCGTGACGGCGATGACGTGGAACACGTCCTCCGAACTGCAGCCGCGCGACAGGTCGTTGGCCGGCTTGGCGAGCCCTTGCAGCAAGGGTCCGATCGCCACCGCGCCGCCGACGCGCTCGGCCAGCTTGTAGCCGATGTTACCCGCTTCCAGGTTGGGGAAGATGAGTACGTTGGCCTTGCCCTTGACCTGGGATTCGGGCAGCTTGCGATTGGCGATCTCGGCGACGATCGCGGCATCGAGCTGCACGTCGCCGTCGATGGCCAGCCCCGGGCGCATCGCCTTGACCCGCTCGGCGGCGGCCGTGACCTTGTCGACCGCCGCATGCTTGGCGCTGCCGCTGGTCGAGAACGACAGCATCGCCACCCGCGGCTCCTCGCCCAGCAAGGTGCGCGCACTGTCGGCCGCCGCCATCGCGATCTCGGACAGCTCTTCCGCATTCGGCTCGACCACCAGGCCGCAGTCGGAGAAGATCAGGCCGCCTTTCAGGCTGTGGAAGGGCTCGCACATCATCATCAGGAAGAAGCTCGACACCAGCTTGAACGACGGGTCGGTGCCGATCACCTGGATCGCGGTGCGCACGACGTCGGCCGTGGTATGCACCGCACCGGCCACCGAACCGTCGGCATCGCCGGCGCGCACCATCATGTTGGCGAAGACCAGAGGCTTGAGCACTTCCTGCTGGGCCTGGGCGAGCGTCATGCCCTTCTTCTCGCGCAGGCGGAACAGGGTTTCGGCATAGCCGGCGGCAAGCGGCGAATCCGCCGGATCGATCAGCGTCATGCCGCCGAGGTCGATGGCCTCGTCCTCGGCCAGCTGGGTGATCCGCTGCCGCTCACCGACGAGCAGGATGTGCGCCGTGCCTTCGCGCGTGGCGCGCAGCGCAGCCTGCAACACGCGCGGGTCGTCGCCCTCGCACAGCACGACGCGCCCGGGCCTGGCGCGGGCACGGTCGATGATCCGGTTGATCGCTTTCATGTTTCGGCATCCTCATGGCCGCCGTGTCCGGCGGCACATCGAAAAAGGCACAAAAAAAAAGCCGGCATCACAGCCCCACAAGCGTGCGATGCCGGCCAATCTCAATCCGATCAGGGGAGAGGGGTCGGAATTGAGGGAGGGTAAATCCACCCCCGCCGTTCTCAGGCGGGGTTTGTTTCACGGCGCGTTGCCGCTCAGACGTAGTCCTTGTACTTGTCCAGGAAGCGCACCGGCTTCGAGAGCGCATCGCGACGGAACGGGTCGCCCAGCTCGCGCGTGCACATGATCTCGATGATCGTCGTCTTGCCCTCGTTCATCTGCAGCTCGATCGCCTTCTTCAGCGCCGGACCCACGTCCTCCAGACGATCCACCGTGATCCCTTCCGCACCCATCGCCCGCGCGATCTCCGCAAAGCTCTGGTTGTCCAGCTCGCCCGCGACGAAGCGGCGGTTGTAGAAGTCCACCTGGTTCTTCTTCTCCGCGCCCCACTGACGGTTGTGGAACACCACCGCCGTCACCGGGATGTTGTGACGCACGCAGGTCATCGTCTCCATCAGGCTCATGCCCCACGCACCGTCGCCCGCGTACGACACCGCCGGACGGTGCGGCGCCGCCACCTTCGCGCCGATGATCGTCGGGAACGCGTAGCCGCAGTTGCCGAAGCTCATCGCCGCGAAGAAGCTCCTCGGCTTCTCGAACCGAAGGTAGCTGTTGGCCACCGAGTTGATGTTGCCGATGTCCGTCGACACCATCACGTCTTCGGGCATCGCCTTTTCCAGCTCGCGCAGCACCTGGCGCGGGTGCAGGTATTCTCCGCCCGAGAACGGCTTTTCCTTCGCGTTCTCTTCGATCATGTCCAGGCTGAACGGGTCGCGCT
The DNA here is from genome assembly GCF_048398245.1 of Thauera butanivorans. Taxonomy (NCBI): domain Bacteria; kingdom Pseudomonadati; phylum Pseudomonadota; class Betaproteobacteria; order Rhodocyclales; family Zoogloeaceae; genus Thauera; species Thauera butanivorans. The sequence goes on along the minus strand of NZ_CP183038.1, from coordinate 931,916 downwards.
CGTGCGTCCATTCGTCCAGTTCCTTTTCCCACGCCGCTTTCTCGGCCGCCACCTTGGCCGCGCGCTCGGCCTTGCTCGCATCGCACTCGAGCGTGCGCTTCGCAAGCCGCGACGTCAGCGCCACCGCCGCCGCCTTGGCGTCGCCGCAGATGCCCACCGAGATCTTCTTCACCAGGCCCAGCATCTTGTTGTCCGCGTCGATCTGGATGATCTTGGCGTTCTTCGGCCAGTAGTCCATGCCGTGCTGCGGCAGCGTGCCGAACGGGCCCAGCCGCGAACCGAGCGCCACCACCACGTCGGCCTGGCTCATCAGCTTCATCGCCGCCTTCGAACCCTGGTAGCCCAGCGGGCCGCACCACAGCGGGTGGCTCGCCGGGAACGAGTCGTTGTGCAGGTAGCTGTTGACCACCGGCGCGCCCAGACGCTCGGCCAGCGCCTTGCATTCCTCGACCGCGTCGGCCATCACCACGCCGCCGCCCGAGATGATCACCGGGAACTTCGCCTTGGCCAGCAGCTCGGCCGCTTCGTCCAGGCTGTGCTCGCCGCCCGCGCCGCGGTCCAGCCGCGCCGGCTTCGGGATCTCGCAGGTGATCTCGCCGTAGAAGTAGTCGCGCGGGATGTTCAGCTGCGTCGGGCCCATTTCGCTCATCGCCCGGTCGAAGCAGCGACCGGTGTACTCGGCCATCCGCGCCGGGTGCGTGACGTGGCCCTGGTACTTCGTGAACTCCTGGAACATCGGCAACTGCTTGCATTCCTGGAAGCCGCCCAGCCCCATCGTCATCGTGCCCGTCTCCGGCGTCACGATCACCACCGGGCTGTGCGCCCAGTAGGCCGCACCGATCGCCGTCACGCAGTTGCTGATCCCCGGGCCGTTCTGCCCGATCACCACGCCGTGACGGCCCGACACCCGCGCATAGCCGTCGGCCATGTGGCCCGCGCCCTGCTCGTGCACCACCGGAATCAGCCGGATCCCCGCCGGCGCGAAGATGTCCATCGCGTCCATGAACGCCGAGCCCATGATCCCGAACATGTCGGTGACGCCGTTGGCCACCAGGGTTTCGACGAAGGCTTCGGACGGCGTCATCTTGGTCGGGCCGCTCGGGATCGTGCGGCCATCGGAAAGGGATTGCGGCTGGCTCATGGGGGTCTCCTCGGTGCGATTCGGTATTGATTTAAACGGTACAAAAAGTTCCGATAAACGAAACATGATCGGAACTCTAGTGCCGCGCGTACATCGCGTCAACTACAAATTCCAAAAATCGAATCAAAATGTATGTTTTTTCGGAATATAAACAAGAGATCAAGGCAGAAAGGGCGTGTCGTGCGCCGCATCACGTCATCCGGGCCTGCAAAAAGACTCCAGAAACGCGAACGGCACGACGCGGGGCCGGCGACGCAAGCGTCGCCGGCCCCGGCTGGACACGCGCGCTCAGGCGCGGCGTGCGCTCGACTGCAGCGGCTGCACCGCCGCCTGCTGCCTGCGCCCGATCCAGGACGCCGACAGCGCACTGACGACCGCGGCAAACATGACGTAGGCGCAGATCAGCCAGGGCTCGCCATGCCCCTTCGAGAGCAGGTAGGTGGCGATGATCGGCGTCAGGCCGCCGGCGAAGATGCCCGAGAACTGATATACGAAGGAAATGCCGGTGTAGCGCACCCGTGCATCGAACAGTTCGCAGAACAGCGCGGCCTCCGGACCATATACGGCAGCGTAGAAGACGCCGAACGGGATGATGATCGACAGCCAGACGATCAGCATGTTGCCGTCGCTGTGCTTCATGAACCAGAAACCGATGAAGGCCGACAGGCCGGTCAGCAGCGAGCCCCAGAAGTAGATCCGCGTCCGTCCGATGCGGTCGGACAGCCTGCCGAACAGCGGGATCGTGACCACCATCACGAGCGCGGCGGCCATGACGCCGAGCAGCGCATCGGTGCGACTCAGATTCAGCGTCTGCGTCAGGTAGGCGATCGAGAACACGCCGAAGACGTTGAAGAACACGCCGTCGATGTAGCGTGCCCCCATCCCCGCCAGCACGTTGCCCGGCGACTTCGTGATCACTTCCTTGATCGGCAGCTTGACCTCCTGGCCCGAAGCCTTGACCTTCGCGAACTCGGGCGTTTCCATCACGCTCAGGCGGATGTACATGCCGACGACGACGAGCAGGAAGGACAGCAGGAAGGCGACGCGCCAGCCCCAGGACAGGAACTGCTCATCGCTCAGCATCGACGACAGCAGAGCGACGACACCGGACGCCATGCACAGGCCGAGCGCCAGGCCGATCTGCGGGATGCTCGCATACAGGCCACGCTTTTCCTTCGGCGCATACTCGAAGGCCATCAGCACCGCGCCGCCCCATTCGCCGCCGAGGCCGATGCCCTGGGCCACGCGCAGGACGAGCAGCAGGATCGGCGCCCAGATGCCGATCTGGTCGTAGGTCGGCACAAGACCGATCAGCACCGTCGCCACGCCCATGATCATCAGCGTCATGACGAGCATGCTTTTGCGTCCGATCTTGTCGCCGAAGTGGCCGAAGATGACGCCGCCCAGCGGCCGGCTGATGAAACCGACGGCAAAAGTTCCGTAGGCGAGCATCGTCGACACCATCGGATCGTCGACCGGAAAGTACAGCTTGTTGAAAACGATGCCGGCGACGACACCGTACAGAAAGAAGTCATACCACTCGATGGTGGCGCCGATCAGGCTCGCCGTTACTACGCGCCGTGCTTCCTTCGGGTCTTTGCCCTTCTTGGTCGGATCATGCATGTTCTTGTCTCCAGAATAGTTATCTTTTCGTGATGCGGAACAGCTACGAGGATGGAGAATGGGGGTGGCTTCGGCACTCCTGTCGGTTGGGGTTTCAATGGAGAAGCGCGCCATCGTCGAGAATCATGTCCGCCGCCTTTTCGGCGATCATGATGGTCGGGGCGTTGGTGTTGCCCGAAACCAGCTCGGGCATGATGGAAGCATCGACGACGCGCAGGCGGTCGACGCCATGGACGCGCAGGCGCTCGTCGACCACCGCCATCGGGTCCTGGCCCATCTTGCAGGTCCCGACCGGGTGGTAGATGGACTGGCTGTAGCGCCGTGCAGCGTCGAGCAGCTCATCATCGGTCGCAAAGCCGCTGCCCGGCACGAACTCGGACAGGATGTGGGGCGCGAGCGAGGGCGCCGCAGCGATGCGCCGCGCCACCTTGATGCCGCCGACGACGACGGGGTGGTCGCGCTCGTCGGACAGGTAATTGGGATGGATCGCGGGATAGGCCAGCGGATCGGCCGAGCGGATTTCGACCTGCCCCCGGCTGTACGGACGCAACTGGCATACCGAGGCGGTGAAGGCCGAGAACGGGTGCGCCCCTTCGCCCGGCTTGTCCGCGCTCAGCGGCTGCATGTGGAACTGGATGTCCGGCCGCTCCACATCCGGCGCGGAGCGCGTGAAGATTGCGACCTGGCTGGCGGCCAGGGTCAGCGGCCCGGTGCGCGACAGCATGTACTGCAGCCCGATCCACAGCTTGCGGATCGGGCTGTTGACCTCGTCGTTGAGCGTGCGCGCACGAGTCTTGTATACGAGGCGTACCTGCAGATGGTCCTGCAGATTCTGGCCGACGCCGGGCAGCGCGTGACGTACCTCCACCCCGACCCTGCGCAGCAGATCGGCCGGGCCGACCCCCGAGTTCTGCAGGATCTGCGGCGAGCCGATCGCGCCGCAAGCGAGAACGACCTCGGCTCGCGCACGTGCCTGGCGCAGCACACCGCCCTGCAGGAACTCGACCCCGACCGCCCGCCTGCCTTCGAACAGCACGCGCGTCGTCTGTGCCTTCGTCTCCACGGCAAGATTGGCACGCGTCCTGGCCGGCTTCAGGAAACCTTTCGCCGTGCTCCAGCGCAATCCCTTGTGCGCGGTCTGCTGAAAGTAGCCGACCCCCTCCTGTGAGGCACCGTTGTAGTCGTCGTTATAGGGAATGCCGATGTCCTGAGCGGCAGCAATGAAGTAATCGGCGATCGGACGGCGCAGGCGCAGATCCGATACCTTCAAGGGCCCGCCGACACCGTGCCACTCGTCGGCGCCGCGCTCCTGATCCTCCGAGCGTTTGAAGTAGGGCAGGACTTCCTCATAGTTCCAACCCTTGTTGCCGAGTGCCGCCCAGCGGTCGTAGTCCTCGCGCTGGCCACGTACGTACAGCAGGCCGTTGAGCGAGCTCGAACCACCCAGCACCTTGCCGCGTGGCCACTGCAACTGGCGTCCGGCAATGCCTTCGTCCGGTTCGGTGCGATAGCACCAGTCGAGTTCGGGATCGTGCATGGTCTTGAAGTAGCCGACCGGAATGTGGATCCACGGATTGCGGTCGGCCCCGCCCGCTTCGAGCAACAGCACGCTGTTGCCCGGATCCGCACTGAGGCGGTTGGCCAGGACGCATCCCGCCGAACCCGCGCCGACCACGATGTAATCGAATTCCATCGACATTGAAAAACCTCCCTTGGGCGCTCGGCGGACAGAAGCGACACGCTGCCAGCCGCCAAAAATTTTTTAAAATGAAACGATTCATTCCGAAATTTGCTTCATAATCACTATCGATCGATCCATTTGCAAAACCAATGAAAATCTGCACGAGGCCGCGAAAGTGAAACGAAAGCTGGCGGAAGCGGACCAAAAGGACCGCGAGACCGAGTTGGACGCACCGGACGGGGACACGCTTCCCGGGCAGGCGGAGGACATCAGGCGCCTGCGGCCGCTGATCCTCCTCGAACATCTGAACGAATCGCGGCAGCCCCTGACCCTGGCCCAGCTCGGAAGCCTGATGCGGGTGCCGAAAAGCACGCTGATGCGCCTGCTGCGCGCAATGGAAGCGCACGGCTATGTCTTGCACATGCCTGCCGAGCGAGGCTTCGTCGTCGGTCCGCGCGCAACCACGCTTGCGCTGCAGATCCTCCGCAGTCCGAACCTGAGGCGCGAATGCCGCGCCGTGCTGCGCAACCTGGTGCGCAAACTCGGCGAAACCTGCAATCTCACCGTTCCCGACGCCGGCCGCGTGCTTTACGTCGAGCGTGTGGAAACCCATGAACCGCTTCGCATGCACCTGCCTCCCGGTACCTGGGTGCCGATGCACTGCACCGCCAGCGGCAAGCTGTTCCTCGCCACGATGCCGCTGCTCGAACGCCGAAGCCTGCTGGCCCATATGCCGCTGACCCGTCATTCGCCGCATACGATCACCGACCGGCAGGAACTCGAAGCGGAGCTGGCGCGGCTGGCGACCAAGCGCCATGGCGTGGATAACGAGGAGTTCGTGCGCGGCATGATCGCGATAGCGGTGCCGATAGTGGACAAGAGCGCCAGGCCCGTCGCCGCGATCGCCTGCCACGGCCCGACCGCCCGCCTCTCGCTGGACGACCTGCACGCCAACCTGGGCCATCTGCGCATCGCCGCGGATACGATGCAGGAAGTATTGTTCGCAGCCTGAGGCCAGCCACGGCACGGGCTCGATAAAGCAAAAAACGGTACGATGCCTACCCTTTCATGGAACGGAATGAAGGCATCGACATGAACGAGCGTCCCGGACACGCCAGGCTCGACGGCGACACACCCACGATGCGCCTGCTTGCGCTGCTTGAAGTGATCGCCGCCAAGGATCAACTGGTGACGCTGCAAGGGCTGGTCGAGGAGACCGGACTGCCGAAACCGACCGTCCACCGCATGCTGCAGCAGCTCGAGGCGGCCGGCATGCTCCAGCGCGACAGCGACGGGCGCCAGTACGGTACCGGCGCACGCCTGCGCCGCCTGGCCGAGAATCTGCTGCTCAACGACACGCTGCACGGCGCACGCCACACCGTGCTGCGCCAGCTCGTCGAGGAGATCGGCGAAAGCTGCAATCTCACCGCGCTGTCGGGCAGCGAAGTGCTCTACCTCGACCGGGTCGAGACGGCCGCCCCGCTACGCTTCTACCTGCACCCGGGGTCGCGCGTCCCGGTCCATTGTTCGGCGAGCGGCAAACTCTTCCTGGCGCAGATGACGCCCACCCAGCGCCGCCGCCTGCTGGCGCACGCCCCCTTGATGCAATACACGCCACGCACGCTGGTGGAAATCGATGCGCTGGAAGCGGAAATCGAGCATGTCAGCCACGTCGGCTACGCTTTCGACAACGAGGAATTCCTGCCCGGGCTGTTCTGCATCGCCATGCTGGTGCCTTCGCCCACGGGCCGCTCGAACATGGGGATCGCGATCCAGGCGCCGATCATGCGGATGACCGAGCACAACGCCCTCGACTCGCTGCCCGCGCTGCGGCGGGCCGTCGATGCCCTGGCCGCCATCGAGGCCGAAAACGCCGGCCTGCCCGCGCCGGCCTGAAACGCCGGCGGGCCGCGATCACACGTCGTTGTCGCTATCGGCCGCCAGCACATCGGACAGCAGCCCGCCGCCGATGCCGTCCAGTTCGAGTTCGACGGTCTGCAGCATGTCCGTACGCATGGGCGCCCGCAAGGCATGCTGCGCGCCGCTGAAGATATCGCGCTCGAGCACCGAAACGGCCTCGATCCAGGCATTCGACGCCTCGCAGGCCGGCTTATCCCCGCCCTGGCGGCAGACCGTCAGCGCTTTCCCCTCCAGCGTGAAATGCATGCCCGGCAGCGGCCGCACACGGATCTCGTCGTCGGCCTGGGCGACGAAGCGCAGCATGCTGTCGCGCTCGTCGCCGAGGAGGTCGAGAATCAGCGCCGGCAAGGCATAGATCGGCAGATCGCCGGTACGCACCGGGCCGCGGCGGCCGTCGATGACGACCAGCGGCGTGGCGACCAGCGTGCGGAACATGGCGTCGTCGAACTCGCTGCGGCTGGCGGCGAGCAGGCCCGATTCGGCATAGCCGCCATGATTCCAGCCCAGCGACGGCAGATGGTCGCCGAACAGCACGATGATGGCCTCGGGGTCGCGTTCGCGCAGTTCGCGCAGGAAGGCCATCAGCTCGCGCGACTTGTAGTAGACGGTATTGGCATACGCCGCCACCAGTTCGTTCTCGCTGCGGGCCTCGATGACCGGCGGGCGCGCTTCGTTGAGCGGATAGTCGAGATGGCCGAAATAGGTCAGCACGTAGTTGAACAGCGGCTGGCCGTTCTCCAGATCCGGGCCGATGCGCTCCAGCACCTGGCGATAGAGCGAGGCGTCGCTGAGGAATTCGCGGTTCATGTCGTCGAGCACGAAGTCGCGGTCGGACCAGTACTGCCCGAAGCCGACCCGGCCGTAGGCGTTGATGCGATTCCAGAACGGCGCGGAATTGGGATGGGAGGCGATGCTGCGATAGCCCGCTTCGCCGAGATGACGCGGCAGGCAAGGTACGTCGCGGCGCAGGCTGCCTTCGAAGAACACCGCGTCGGCCCGCACCGGGAAACCGCACAAGGCCTCAAACTCGGCATTGGCGGTATAGCCGCCGAACACCGGCGACAGCGCCCTGGCATTGCCGGTGGCCTTCCACAGCTTGCGGAAAGCCGGGTCGAGCGGGTCGGCCGACAGCCCGGCCGCCTTCAGCGGCGTCGGGTCCCAGAAGGATTCGAGCACGATCATGTGCACGTTGCGGCCGGCACCGCCACTCGACTGCTGCGCCGCCTTGAAGAAACCGCTGGGCGGCTTGGCCCCCAGCCGTGCCAGCGCCTCATCGACTTCGCCGGCCTGCGGCGGCGGCAGGCGGCGAGACAGATTGCGTGCGGCCTCCTGGGCAAGGTGGATGGGCAGGCCGCGCATCTCGTAGTTGCCGCGCTGGTTCCACACCCAGTCGCCGAAACGGGCGTCCATCCAGCTCACGACCGGCGCCGGATGCCGCACCACCGCCATCACCGCCAGCACCACGCCGGCCAGCGCCAGCCAGGCCCGCGGCTGCCGCCAGGCGAACATCCACAGCAGGCCCGCCAGCGGCACCGCCAGCATGGCCACGCTGCCCCACAATTGCCAGCCTTCGAGCAACAAAAAGAGATTCTTTGCGGCGATGAAATCGTCCGGCATCACCGGCCCGCCGAGCACCGCGAGCTTGATCGCGTTGGACACGGTGAAGGCCGAAAACACGATCGCCATCGCCAGCGCAAAGCGCTTCAGGCTGCGCGCCATCAGGAACAGCGCCGTCCCCGCCAGCAGATGGGCAGCCAGGTCGCGCAGCCAGGCGTCCTGCCCCGGCGATACGCCGATGGCAAAGGCGATACCGGCCTGTGCAGCCACGTACCATGCCACCACGATACCCATCGCACAGGCCCAGCCGCGCAGCATCGTGAGCGACGGGGTTGACGGTGGAGTGATGGAATGGAACAGGGCGGAACGGGACACGGCGATACTCCCGGACTGGATGGCCGGCAATAATACCGCTGTAACATCACTGTGAATCGGAATCCGCCCCGCGCTTGCGGCAATGCAACAGGCTCAATTGCGACAAGGCATTACGCCCGACGCCGGCAAAAACGAGGCGGCGGCCCGCAGGCCGCCCCCCAATCACCGATGAGCGCCGAAGCTCAGCGCGGCAGCAGACTCTCGCCCATCAGGAACTCATCGACAGCAGACGCGCACTGCCGGCCTTCGCGCCTTGCGGGCCAGCCGGCCCGCAATCGTCAACTCCCCTTGCGGGCGATTCCGTCAGCGCGGCAACAGGCTTTCACCCATCAGATACTCGTCGACAGCACGTGCGCACTGCCGACCCTCGCGAATCGCCCACACGACCAGCGACTGCCCACGGCGCATGTCGCCGGCAGCGAAAACCTTGGGCACGTTGGTGGCGTAGCAGCCTTCGCCATCGGTGGCGGCGCTGGCGTTGCCGCGCGCGTCCTTGGCCACGCCGAAGGCATCCAGCACGCCGCCCACCGGGTTGGTGAAGCCCATCGCGAACAGCACCAGGTCGGCCTTGATCTCGAACTCCGAACCCGGCACTTCGACCATCCTGCCGTCCTTCCATTCGAGGCGACAGGCTTTCAGCGCCTTGACCTTGCCGTTCTTGCCGATGAATTCCTTGGTGGCGACGGCGAAGTCGCGCTCGCAACCCTCTTCGTGCGAGGACGAGGTGCGCAGCTTGGTCGGCCAGTAGGGCCAGGTCAGCGGCTTGTTCTCCTGCACCGGCGGCATCGGCATCAATTCGAACTGGGTCACGCTCGCCGCGCCGTGGCGGTTGGAGGTGCCGACGCAGTCCGAGCCGGTGTCGCCGCCGCCGATCACGACCACGTGCTTGCCCTTGGCCGAGATCGGGTTGGGCTTGTCGCCGGCGACCTGCTTGTTCTGCGGAATCAGGAACTCGAGGGCGAAATGCACGCCGCCGAGTTCGCGGCCCGGCACCGGCAGGTCGCGCGGCACTTCGGCGCCGCCGGTCAACACGACAGCGTCGAAATCCTGCTGCAGCTGTTCGGCGCTGATCACTTCGGTGGCGTCGTTGACGATGCCGGCGGGCATTTCCTTCGCCCCGACCAGCACGCCGGTGCGGAAGCGCACGCCTTCGGCCTGCATCTGCTCGACGCGGCGGTCGATCAGCCACTTTTCCATCTTGAAGTCGGGAATGCCGTAGCGCAGCAGGCCGCCGACGCGGTCGTTCTTCTCGAACACCGTCACCTCATGGCCGGCGCGCGCCAGTTGCTGGGCAGCGGCCAGGCCGGCGGGGCCGGAACCGACCACCGCGACCTTCCTGCCGGTCTTCACGTCCGCCGGCTGCGGCACGACCCAGCCTTCGTCCCAGGCCTTGTCGATGATCGCGTGCTCGATCGACTTGATGCCGACCGGATCGGTGTTGATGTTCAGCGTGCAGGCGGCCTCGCAGGGCGCGGGGCAGATGCGGCCGGTGAACTCGGGGAAGTTGTTGGTCGAATGCAGCACCTCGATCGCTTCGCGCCAATGGTTGCGATACACGAGGTCGTTCCAGTCCGGAATGATGTTGTTGACCGGGCAGCCGTTGTTGCAGAACGGCACGCCGCAGTCCATGCAGCGCGCGCCCTGGATCGCGGCCTGCTCGTCGGTCAGGCGGACGACGAACTCCTTGTAGTTCTTCAGCCGCTTGTCGACCGGCGCGTAGGCCTCGGACAGACGCTGATATTCGATGAATCCGGTTGGCTTGCCCATTTATGCGGCCTCCTTCTCAGCTTCGCGCTGCTCCGCCATCTCGGACAGCGCGCGACGATACTCATGCGGGAACACCTTGACGAACTTCTTCCGCCAGACGGCCCAGTTGTTCAGGATCTCGCGGGCGCGGACGCTGCCGGCGAAGCGGACGTGGCGCTCGATCAGGCCCTTGAGGATCAGTTCGTCGCCCATCGTCAGGTGATCGATGTCGACCCGGCCGTGGGATTCGAGCTCGTCGCCCGACTCCGAGCCCTGGCGCGCGGCGATCTCGTCCGGCAGCGGCTCCAGCGAGACCTGCGCCATGTTGCAGCGCTGCTCGAAGCTGCCGTCCTCGTCCAGCACGTAGGCGACGCCGCCCGACATGCCGGCGGCGAAGTTGCGGCCGGTCTGGCCGAGCACCACCACGGTGCCGCCGGTCATGTATTCGCAGCCGTGGTCGCCCACGCCTTCCACCACCGCGGTGGCGCCGGAGTTGCGCACCGCGAAGCGCTCGCCGGCGACACCGGCGAAATAGACTTCACCTTCGGTCGCGCCGTACAGCACGGTGTTGCCGACGATGATGTTGCTGCCGGTATCGCCGCGGAATTCGGCCTTCGGCTTGACCACGATGCGGCCGCCCGACAGGCCCTTGCCGACGTAGTCGTTGCCCTCGCCCACCAGTTCGAGCGTGATGCCGCGCGCGAGGAAGGCGCCGAAGCTCTGGCCGGCGGTGCCGTTCAGGCGGATGTGGATGGTGTCGTTCGGCAAGCCGGCATGGCCCCAGGCCGCCGCCACCTTGCCCGACAGCATCGCACCGACGGTGCGGTTGATGTTGCGCACCGGCAGGTCGATGTTGACCTTCTCGCCCTTCTCCAGCGCCGGCTTCGCCAGCGCGATCAGTTGCTGGTCGAGCGCGCCGTCCAGGCCGTGATCCTGGCCTTCGGTATGCAGGCGCGGCACCTCGGCCGGCACCGGCGGCAGGTAGAAGATGCGCGAGTAGTCCAGGCCCTGCGCTTTCCAGTGCGAGATGCCGGCCTTCATGTCGAGCAGGTCGGCGCGGCCGATCAGCTCGTCGAACCTGCGCACGCCGAGCTGCGCCATCAGCTCGCGCACTTCCTCGGCGACGAAGAAGAAGAAGTTGACCACGTGCTCGGGCTGGCCGGAGAAACGCTTGCGCAGTTCGGGATCTTGCGTCGCCACGCCCACCGGGCAGGTGTTGAGGTGGCACTTGCGCATCATGATGCAGCCTTCGACGACCAGCGGCGCAGTGGCGAAGCCGAACTCGTCGGCGCCCAGCAGCGCGCCGATGACGACGTCGCGGCCGGTCTTGATCTGGCCGTCGACCTGCAGGCGGATGCGCGAGCGCAGGCGGTTCAGCACCAGCGTCTGCTGGGTCTCGGCAAGACCGAGCTCCCACGGCGAGCCGGCATGCTTGATCGAGCTCCACGGCGAGGCGCCGGTGCCGCCGTCATGGCCGGCGACGACGATGTGGTCGGCCTTGGCCTTGGCCACGCCGGCCGCCACCGTGCCGATGCCGATCTCGGACACCAGCTTGACCGAGATGCTCGCGGCCGGGTTGGTGTTCTTGAGGTCGTGGATGAGCTGCGCCAGGTCCTCGATCGAGTAGATGTCATGGTGCGGCGGCGGCGAGATCAGGCCGACGCCCGGCACCGAGTGGCGCAGGAAGCCGATGTATTCCGACACCTTGTGGCCGGGCAGTTGGCCGCCTTCGCCGGGCTTGGCGCCCTGGGCCATCTTGATCTGGATCTGGTCGGCATTGACTAGGTATTCGGTGGTGACGCCAAAGCGGCCCGAGGCGACCTGCTTGATCGCCGAGCGCAGCGAATCGCCGGCCTGCAACTCGAGGTCGCGCGCGATGCGCTTCTCGCCGATCACCTGCGACAGCCTGATCGCCTCGGTCAGCGGCTTGAAGCGCATCGGGTCCTCGCCGCCCTCGCCGGTGTTCGACTTGCCGCCGATGCGGTTCATCGCCACTGCCAGCGTGGTGTGCGCTTCGGTCGAGATCGAGCCGAGCGACATCGCGCCGGTGGCGAAGCGCTTGACGATCTCCTTGGCCGGCTCGACTTCTTCCAGCGGCACCGGGGTGGTCGCGGTCTTCAGTTCGAACAGGCCGCGCAGCGTCATGTGGCGCTTGCCCTGGTCGTTGATGATGCGGGCGTATTCCTTGTAGGTGTCGAACTTGCCCGCGCGCGTCGAATGCTGCAGCTTGGCGATCGCGTCCGGCGTCCACATGTGCTCTTCGCCGCGGATGCGGAAGGCGTATTCGCCACCGGCGTCGAGCATGTCGTGCAGCACCGGGTCGGCGCTGAAGGCGGCCTCGTGCTGGCGGATCGCCTCTTCCATGACCTCGAACAGGCCGATGCCTTCGACCTGGCTGGTGGTGCCGGTGAAGTACTTGTCGAGCAGCGCCTGCTGCAGGCCGACGGCTTCGAAGATCTGCGCGCCGGTATACGACATGTAGGTCGAGATGCCCATCTTGGACATGACCTTCATCAGGCCCTTGCCGATCGCCTTGACGAAGTGCTTGACGTACTTGGCAGCCGACTCGGTGTCACCGGCGAGGTGCTGCAGGGTCTCGAGCGCCAGGTAGGGGTGCACCGCCTCGGCGCCGTAGCCGGCCAGCACCGCGAAGTGATGCACTTCGCGCGCCGAGCCGGTCTCGACCACCAGGCCGGCGCGGGTGCGCAGGCCCTTCGCCACCAGGTGCTGGTGGATCGCCGATAGCGCCAGCAGCGCCGGAATGGCGACGCGTTCGGCGGCCAGCTTGCGGTCGGACACGATCAGGATGTTGTAGCCGCCCAGCACCGCGTTCTCGGCGTCGGCACAGAGCGAGGCCAGGCGCGCTTCGACGCCCGCCTTGCCCCACTCGACCGGGTAGCAGATGTCGAGCTCGGCCGAGCGGAACTTGTTCTGCGTGTAGCGCGCGATGTTGCGGATCTTGGCCATGCCGTCGAAGTCCAGCACCGGCTGGCTCACTTCGAGGCGGAACGGCGGGTTGATCTCGTTGATTTCGAGCAGGTTGGGCTTGGGTCCGATGAAGGACACCAGCGACATCACCATCTGCTCGCGGATCGGGTCGATCGGCGGGTTGGTGACCTGGGCGAAGAGCTGGCGGAAGTAGTTGAACAGCGGCTTGTTCTTGCTCGACAGCACCGCCAGCGGCGAGTCGTTGCCCATCGAGCCGGTCGCTTCCTCGCCGGCCTTGCCCATCGGCTCGAGGATGAACTTGATGTCTTCCTGAGTGTAGCCGAAGGCCTGCTGGCGGTCGAGCAGCGGCGCCACGCGCCCGCCTTCGGCGTCGGCCACGCTGCCGAGCGGGGCGGCCAGGCTATCGAGCTTGATGTTGATGCGGCGCAGCCAGTCGGCATAGGGGCGGGCGTTGGCCAGCGACTCCTTGAGCTCCTGGTCGCCGATGATGCGGCCCTGCTCCATGTCGATCAGGAACATCTTGCCCGGCTGCAGGCGCCACTTCTTGACGATCTTGCTGTCGGGAATCGGCAGCACGCCGGACTCGGAGGCCATGACGACGAGGTCGTCGTCGGTGACGAGGTAGCGCGCCGGACGCAGGCCGTTGCGGTCGAGCGTGGCGCCGATCTGGCGGCCGTCGGTGAAGGCCACGGCGGCCGGGCCGTCCCACGGCTCCATCATCGCCGCATGGTATTCGTAGAAGGCGCGGCGCTTCTCGTCCATCTGCGCGTGCGATTCCCAGGCTTCGGGAATCATCATCATCATCGCGTGGGCGAGCGAGTAGCCGCTCATCACCAGCAGTTCGAGCGCGTTGTCGAACGATGCCGAGTCGGACTGGCCGGGGTAGATCAGCGGCCAGATCTTCTGCAGGTCCTCGCCCAGCAGCGGCGAATGCACGCCCTTCTCGCGCGCGCGCATCCAGTTGTAGTTGCCACGCAGGGTGTTGATCTCGCCGTTGTGGGCGATGTAGCGGAACGGGTGGGCCAGGTCCCACTTCGGAAAGGTGTTGGTGGAGAAGCGCTGGTGCACCAGCGACAGCGCCGACACCGTGCGCGGGTCGACCAGGTCGAGGTAGTACTCGCCGACCTGGTTGGCCAGCAGCAGGCCCTTGTAGTTCACCGTGCGCGCCGACATCGACACCATGTAGAACTCCTTGCCGTGCTTCAGGGCAAGGGCGCCGATGGCGTTGGCGGCACGGCGGCGGACGACGTAGAGCTTGCGTTCGAGCGCTTCGGTGACCATCACGTCGGCACCGCGGCCGATGAAGATCTGGCGGATCACCGGCTCCTTGGCCTTCACCGTCGGCGACATCGGCATCTCGGGGTTGACCGGCACGTCGCGCCAGCCGAGCACGACCTGGCCTTCGGCGACGACGGCGCGCTCGATCTCTTCCTCACAGGCCAGGCGCGACGCGGCTTCCTTGGGCATGAAAACCATGCCGACGCCGTACTCGCCGGGCAGCGGCAGCATCACGCCCTGCTTCGCCATTTCCTCGCGGTAGAGCTGGTCGGGGATCTGGATCAGGATGCCGGCGCCATCGCCCTGCAGCGGATCGGCGCCGACCGCGCCGCGGTGGTCGAGATTCTTCAGGATTTCGAGGCCCTGGAGCACGATCTCATGGGTTTTCCTGCCCTTGATGTGGGCGATGAAACCCACGCCACAGGCATCATGTTCGTTGGCCGGATCGTACAGACCCTGCTTTTGGGGCAGTTCCATCTTCTTTTCCTCAAAAACGACAGAAGAAATCACGCGCTGGCCTCTCATTCGAAGTTCGCCAGACAAACCGAGCGCGCACAAAAAAGCCGGGCGCGTGCGCACCGGCTTCATGTCCCGCACCATATTGGTGCAAAAAACCTTGCTTTATCGACCGATGCACCACAATGGAACTATTGCATGCACCATTTTGGTAATCAGTATCGAAAATCAGCTTGACAAAAAAACTATACGCCCCGGAAACACTGGCTTCAAGAATTTTTTTGCGCTGCGACATGCCCTTTTCAAGCAGGAATCGGGCCAGAAAAAGCACTCTTCTGGAGCAGCAAGACAGCCTGCCTCAGTGGATCTCGCCGACGGCAAACAGCCGCCGGTGTTCCTTCATCGCGTAGCGGTCGGTCATGCCTGCGATGTAGTCGGCGATGGCCCGCGGCTTGTCCTCGCGCGCCATCGCCTGATACTGCGGCGGCAGGATGTGGGGATCGTCCATGAAGGCGGCGAACAGCTCGCCGATGATGCGCCGCGCCTTGTTGGTCATGCGCAGCACCTGATAATGGCGGTAGAGCTGTTCGCGCAGGAAGAGCTTCAGCTCGCGCAGGCGGGGCTGGAGCGCCTCGGAGTAGGCCACCAGCCGCGGCGCGGCGCGCACGTCGTCCAGCGAGGCCACACCGGCGGCGGCGATGTTGGCGCGGGTCTGCTCCAGCAGGTCGATCACCATCAGGTGGATCATGCGGCGCACGGTCTCGTTGACCAGCCGGCGCCCGGACAAGCCTGGCCAGCGCGCCTCGGCCGCGCGCCGCTGCGTGGCGAACAGCGGCACCTCGTCGAGCTGCTCGAGCGTGATCAGGCCCGAGCGCAGGCCATCGTCCACGTCGTGGTTGTTGTAGGCGATCTCGTCGGCAAGGTTGGCGAGTTGCGCTTCGAGCGAAGGCTGGGTGCCGTCGAGGAAGCGCTGGCCGATCTCGCCCAGACGCTCGGCATTGGTGCGCGAGCAGTGCTTGAGGATGCCTTCGCGCGTCTCGAACATCAGGTTCAGGCCGTCGAAGCCGGCATAGCGGTCTTCGAGCACATCGACGGTGCGCAGCGACTGCAGGTTGTGCTCGAAGCCGCCATGCGCCTTCATGCAGGCGTTCAGCGCATCCTGGCCGGCATGGCCGAAAGGCGTGTGGCCGAGATCGTGGGCCAGCGCGATCGCTTCGGCGAGATCCTCGTTGAGGCTCAGTTCGCGGGCAATGCCGCGGGTGATCTGGGCGACCTCGATGCTGTGCGTCAGGCGGGTGCGGAACAGGTCGCCTTCGTGATTGACGAAGACCTGGGTCTTGTACTCCAGGCGCCGGAAGGCGGTGGAATGGACGATGCGGTCGCGGTCGCGCTGGAAGTTGCCTCGCGCCACCGGCGCCGGTTCGTCATGGACGCGGCCGCGGGAATTGCCTTCGGTGACGGCATGGGGCGCAAGCTGCAGCATCGCTTCATCCTCGCTTCGGGAAACTGCCGTACTCAGCCGCAGCAAGCCTCGATCGCCGCCGCGATGTCGGCCTGCGGCGCCTCGCCGTGGATCACGCCCTTGCCAAGCGCGCGCAGCAGCACCAGCCGCAGCCTGCCGGCCTCGACCTTCTTGTCGTGCGCCATCAGTTCCAGATAACGCTCCGCACCCAGCGTTGGCCCGCGCACCGGCAGCGCCGCGCGCTCGAACAGGGCGGCGATGCGGGCAACGCCCGCCTCGTCCAGCCAGCCCAGGCGGCGCGACAGCTCGGCGGCCATCATCGTGCCGGCGGCCACCGCTTCGCCGTGCAGCCACTCGCCGTAGCCCAGCCCGGTCTCGATGGCATGGCCGAACGTGTGGCCGAGATTCAGCAGCGCGCGTTCGCCCTGCTCGGTCTCGTCGGCGGCGACCACTTCGGCCTTGTTGCGGCAGGAGACTTCGATCGCGTGGGCCAGCGCCTCGGGCTCGCGCGCCGTCAGGCGTTCGAGATCGCGCTCCAGCCAGTCGAGGAAGGCGGTATCGCGGATCAGGCCGTACTTGATCACCTCGGCCAGGCCGGCGGACAGCTCGCGCGCCGGCAGCGTCGCCAGCGTGTCGATGTCGGCCAGCACCAGCTTGGGCTGGTAGAAGGCGCCGATCATGTTCTTGCCCAGCGGGTGGTTGATCGCGGTCTTGCCGCCCACCGAGGAATCGACCTGCGCCAGCAGCGTGGTCGGTATCTGGATGAAAGGCATGCCGCGCTGGTAGCAGGCGGCGGCAAAGCCGCCCA
Source organism: Thauera butanivorans (assembly GCF_048398245.1). Lineage (NCBI taxonomy): Bacteria > Pseudomonadati > Pseudomonadota > Betaproteobacteria > Rhodocyclales > Zoogloeaceae > Thauera > Thauera butanivorans. The sequence continues at coordinate 914,920 of NZ_CP183038.1, read as the reverse complement.
TGTCGCCGACGACGCCGCCGCCGAGCGCGACCAGCGTGGTCGAGCGTTCGCAGCGCTCCTGCAGCAGCATGTCGAAAATGAGGTTCAGCGTCGGCCAGTCCTTGTGCGCCTCGCCGTCGGGCAGCACGACCGAGGCGACGCGCACGCCGGCCGCTTCCAGCGTGGTCCGCAAGCGGCCGAGATACAGCGGCCCGACGACGTCGTTGGTGACGATCGCGACGCGCTTCGTCTTCAGGTGCGGCAGGATCAGCTCGGCGCGGTCGAGCAGGCCGCGGCCGATGTGGATGGGGTAGGTACGATCGCCCAGGGCGACATTCAGGGTTCGCATGGAGTGCTCTTCGGTTTCTGCCGGGCGAGTTTCTGCAGGCCATTCTCGATCATGCGCACCATGGTGCCGGGGTTGCCGCGGCCCCCTTCGACGATCAGGTGCGCCACCTCGCGGTAAAGCGGGTCACGCTGCCGGTACAGCTCCTCGATGCGCTGGCGCGGGTTATCGACCTGCAGCAGCGGGCGGTTGCGGTCATGGCGGGTGCGCTCGTACAGCACCGCCGGCGGCACGTCGAGATAGACCACCACGCCGCGCTCGCGCATCAGGCCGCGATTGGCCGGCGTGGTGACGACACCGCCGCCGGTGGCGATGACGATGTCCGGCTCCTGCGACAATTCGTCCATCATCTGCGTCTCGCGGCGGCGGAAGCCTTCCTCGCCCTCGATCTCGAAGATGGTCGGAATGCTCACCCCGGTACGGGCGATGATCTCCTGGTCGCAATCGGCGAAACGGACCTTGCGCCGGCGCGCAAGCTCCTTGCCGACCGTGGTCTTGCCGGCTCCCATCATGCCGATCAGTATCAAGCAGCTCACGCGCGATTCGCCGGAAGTCGAAATGGAAAGGGAAACACGAAAGGTAAAAAGGCGGGCATCCACGCAGGATGCCCGCCCCGGCATTGTATCAGCAGCGCAGCGGCTTACCGCAGCGTCAGCGTGTCGGCAACGATGCGCGGCGTGATGAAGACCAGCAGTTCGCGGCTGTCGGAGACTCTCTGCCGGGTCTTGAACAGATGCCCCAGCACCGGGATGTCGCCCAGCAGCGGCACCTGCTCGACATCGTTCGAATCGACCTCTTCATAGATGCCGCCGATCACGACCGTGCCGCCGTTCTCGATCAGGACTTCGCTCTTGACCTTCTTGGTGTCGATCGACGGAATGCCGTTGGTCGTCGGGCCGCGCGAATCCTTGTTCACCTCGATCGTCAATCGCATCCGGCCATCGGGCGTGATCTGCGGCGTCACTTTCAGCGACAGCACGGCCTTCTTGAACGACACGCTGGTCGCGCCGGAGCTGCTCGCCTCCTGGTAGGGAATCTCATTGCCCTGTTCGATCAGCGCCTCGACCTGGTTCGCGGTCAGCACGCGCGGGCTGGACACCAGGCGGATGCGGCCGTCGGTTTCCTGCGCATGGAGTTCGAGGTTCAGGAATCGAGTGAACTTGTTGTTGAACAGGGTCAGGTTCAGATTGCCGAAACCGCTGGTGACACCACCTGGCCCGCTGTTCGCATCGCCGCCAGGAGTCAGGAGCCGGCCGATCGAGTTGATGTTATCCCCGCTGCCCGTAGCGGGTTCGAATGTCGCCACACCATTTTCGTCGACCGTCGTTTCGCCGAACACACCCTTGCCGAAGCCGACTTTCCCCAACCGCCCAACCGACGCGAGTCCCAGGCTGCCCAGTCCCATGCGCACACCCAGGTCACGCGAGAAGGTCTTGCTGGCCTCGACGATGCGCGCTTCGATCATGACCTGGCGCGGCGCGAAATCGATCTCCTGCACCAGCCGGCGCAAAGCCTGCAGGCGGGTGCCGACGTCGGTGACGAAAAGCTTGTTGCTGCGCTCGTCGACCACCACGCTGCCGCGCTTGGACAGGATGGTCTGGTCCTTGCCCTTGAGGAAATCGAAGATTTCCTTGGCCTTGTGGTAGTTGATCTGGAAGCTCTCGGTGGACAGCGGCTCCAGATCGATGATCTGGGCCCTGGCCTCGAGCTGCAGTTTCTCGCGCGCCGCCAGTTCATCACCCGGCGCGATCCAGATCACGTTGCCGTTCTTGCGCATGTCCAGGCCCTTGGCCTGCAGGATGATGTCCAGCGCCTGGTCCCAGGGCACATCCTTCAGGCGCAGCGTCAGGCTGCCCTGCACCGAGTCGGAGGTGATGATGTTGAAGTCGGTGAAATCGGCGATGACCTGCAGCACCGAGCGCACGTCGATGTTCTGGAAGTTCAGCGACAGCTTCTCGCCCTGGTACTGGCCGCGCGCGCCCTGGACGAGCTTGTTGGGGTCCTCGAGCACGCGCTTGACTTCGAGCACGAAGCGGTTGTCGCTCTGGTAGGCGTTGTGCTCCCACAAGCCGTTCGGCACCACCGTCAGGCGCACGTTGTCGCCCGCCTGCTGCGCGGCCATCGCCGTCACCGGCGTGCCGAAGTCGATCACATCGGAGCGTCGGCGCAGGTGCTCGGGCAGCGAGGTCTTGAGGAACTCGACGACCAGGTTGCCGCCCTGCTGGCGGATGTCGATGCCCGCATCCGGGCTCGACAGGTCGACGACGACCCGCCCTTCGCCTTCGATGCCGCGGCGGAAGTTGATGTCGCGCACCGCCATGCCGCCGCCGACAGCGACCCGGGATTCGGCGAAGTTGCCCTGCGCCTGCGCCACCACGGAGCCGCGCGCATCCTGCGCATTGCCCGAACGGATGGCGATGACGAGGTTGCGGCCATCGATGCGCGTCTCATACGGACTGAGCTTGGCCAGGTTGAGCACCAGCCGCGTGCGGTCGCCGGCCTGGACGATGTTGGCGCTGCGCAGATCGCCCTGCTCGATGCTCTGCACGCTGCGCCCCAGCGCATTGCCGGTGTCGCGGAAATCGAAGGCGATGCGGGCGGGGCTGGCGACGCTGAAACTCGGCGGCGGGCTCGCCAGCGGCTCCTTCATCGTCAGGCGCAGGTAGATCCCGTCGTCGTGCTGCGCGACTTCCAGCCCCTCGATCTGGTTCGTCCGGCTCTGCGCCTGCACCGCGTCCTGGGCCAATGCGGCAGGCATCGGCACGAGCCCCGCAAAAGCCGTGGCCAGCACCCAAACTCGAATGTGTTTCATCATCTCCCGGCCTCCTGCCGCTCCTGCAGGGTCAGCGTGCTGATCCGCTCGACCCAGTCGCCCTGCACATCCTCGACGAGTTCCTTCAGGGTCATCGCGCTCTCGCCGATGCTCGTGACCACGCCGAAGTTCTGTCCCATGTAATTCCCGACCTTGACCTGATGCAGGTTCTTGCCCGCAAGCACGAGCGCGCGGTTGCTTTTGCCCTGCGACAGCACGCCGACCATGCGCAGCGACTCGAGCGGATAGGCCTCGAGCGGCTCCTTGCGGCGCTCGAGATCGGGCCGCAGCGAACTGCTCACCCGTTTCTCGACTTCCATGCGCCCCTTGGAGAAGGGGTCGTCCGCAGCACTGCCGACGTATTCGACGACGGGAAACGGCTTGATCTCCGGCAGCGCCTTGACCGAGCCGCGCATGCCCCTGGCCTGCTCGTCCATCCAGGCACGGATATCCTCCTGCTCACCGCTGCTGCACGCCCCGAGCATGGCGGCGGCGCAGGCGAGGACCAACGCACGCATCATCGTCTCCTCCCCTTGGCTGACGCAGCCTTGGCATCCTGGCGCTGCTTGGCGATCTCGTCCTCGTCCAGATAGCGGTAGGTGATCGCCTTGGCTTCGAGCTTGAGCCGGCCGTCCTTGTCGGTGTTGATCGCGAGGTTGTTCAGCGTGACGATGCGCGGCATGCGGGCGACGTCGCCGGCGAACTCGCCCAGCTCGTGATAGTTGCCGGTGACGCGGATGTCGATCGGCATCTCGGCGTAGAACTCCTTGACCACGTTGTTGCCCGGCTTGAACAGCTCGAATTGCAGTCCACGGCCCAGCCCCGCCTGGTTGATGTCGGACAGCAGCGAATCCATTTCAGCGCGATTCGGCAGCTGCTTCAGCAGGGCACCGAACTGCCGGTCGATCTCGGCCAACTGACGGCGGTGTTCATCGAGATTGACGGCCTGGCGCTTCTTCGCCACCCAGCTGTCGCGCAGTTGCACTTCTTCCTGTTCGCGCTGGGCCAGGGTGTCCGCCTGCTCCTGCCAGTCGAACCACCAGAAGGCGCCGAGCACCGCCGCGAGCAGCCCGGCCATGACGGCCACCCTCGGCGCCAGCGGCCACATGCCGGGGTCGTTCGGATCGAGCCCCTTGAAGTCCTGCGCCAGCCGCTTGAAATCGATCTTCCGCGCCCCCTTGAGCGTGCCGGCCGCTTTCACTTGCGCCTCCTGTTCGCCTGCGCGGCGCTGCTGGTGGCCTCGGCAGCCGGCTCTTCGAGCTTCGGCCGCTCGATTCCGATACCGAGGTTGAATTCGCTGACACGCCGCTGATCGACCGTCGCCGCCTTGGTCTCGACCAGCGTCGGCCGCTCGAGGAACGGAGAGTCCTCGAGGTTGCGCATCAGATGCGATACGCGCGCATTGGACTGGGCATAGCCGACCAGGGTGATGCGGCTGCCCGTCTGCTTGACCGACTTCAGATATACCCCCTCGGGTATGCCCCTGGCCAGTTCGTTGAGCAGATGGACCGACTCCGCGCGCGTGCTCTGCAGATCCTCGATGACCTTCTTGCGCACCAGCAAGGCGTCGATCTGCTCTTTCAGGCGGCGAATTTCGGCGATCTGCTGGTCGAGCTTGGCGATCTCGGCCTTCAGGAAAGCGTTGCGCGACTCCTGCCGCTCGATGTAGCCGGCGTAGATCGAATGCACCAGCAGACCGATCAGCGCCCCCAGCACGATCATCGCCGCCGACAGCACGTAGAACTGCGTGCGGCGCTGCTTGCGCTTCTCCGCGCGGTGCGGCAGCAGGTTGATACGGATCATTCGTCGAACCTCCGCAGGGCCAGCCCGCAGGCGACCATCAGGCACGGCGCGTCGGCCAGCAGGTTCTTCGGCCTCACCTTGGACGAGATGGTCATGCCGGCGAAGGGATTGCCGACGATGGTCTCGACCTGGGTACGCGCAGCGACGACGTCGGCCAGGCCAGGCATCATCGCGCAGCCGCCTGCCAGCACGAGATGGTCCACCCGGTTGTACTGGGTGGAGGTGAAGAAGAACTGCAGCGCGCGCGAGATCTCGAGCGCCAGGTTGTCGAGGAAGGGGCGCATCAGGTCCCGGCGATAGGTATCGGGCAGCGAGTCCGCACGCTTGGCCGCCTCGGCCTCATCGACGCTCATGCCATACTGCCGCGCGATGTCCTGCGTCAGCTGGTTGCCGCCGAAGGCCTGCTCCCGCACATAGACCTGCTGCCGGTTGCGGAACACGCTGACGTTCATCACGTTCGCACCGGCGTCGATGAGGCCGATCACCTTGTCCTGGCCGGCATTCGGCAACTGCCTGCTGACCAGCCCGAGCGCCGCCTCGATCGCGAAGGACTCGACGTCGATCACCGTGGCCTTCACGCCGGCGGCCTGGGCAACGGCGACGCGGTCTTCGACCTTGTCCTTGCGCGATGCGGCGACCAGCACTTCGAGCTCGCCCGGGCTGCCTGCTGCCGGGCCGATGACCTGGAAATCGAGATTGACCTCGTCGATCGCGAACGGGATGTATTGATTGGCCTCGGACTCGACCGCGACCTCCATCTCCTGCTCGCGCAAACCGGCGGGCAGGATGATCCGCTTGGTGATGACGGACGAGGCCGGCAGCGCCATGGCGACATTCTTGATGCCGGCGCCGAAGCGCCTGAACGCGCGGCGCACCGCTTCGCCGACCGCCTCGAGATTGGCGATGTTGCCATCGACGACGGCGTCGCGCGGCAAGGGCTCGATGGCGTAGCGCTCGACTTTGTAAGCTTCCTTGTCCCCCCCGGACAGCTCGACGAGCTTGACCGATGAAGATGAAATATCGAGCCCTGCCAGCTGGCTTGCCGCAGAACCGAAGAAGGGGAGTTCAATCACAAAGAAAGTCCTTACATTTCTTCATGTTACGAGCAAAACTTGATTTTTGCCCTGAAATCGTATCAATAAGTTTCAGTTTGTGCAAAGCAAACTGCATCACGCTTCACACCAGGAAACCGCTGGAAACCGCCAGCCTCGGGACCATCTCGTATAATGCGCACCCCAAACGACGTTTCCTGGACTGCTGATGCGCTGGGTCCTCTATCCGATCGCGGCGCTGCTGGCGCTGGTGGTTCTCGGCCTTGCCACGCTGGCAGCGATCACGCTGTTCGCCTGGCCCAATCTTCCTTCGCTGGAGTCCCTGACCGACTACCAGCCCCGCGTCCCGTTGCGAGTATATACATCGGATGGCTACCTCCTGGGCGAGTTCGGTGAGGAGCGCCGTGATGTGGTTCGCATTGCCGAGGTTCCGGCGCTGCTCAAGCATGCGATCCTGGCCGCCGAGGACGAGCGCTTCTACGAGCATGCCGGTGTCGATCCGGTGGGCATCGCCCGCGCCGCGTTGTCCAACCTGACCACCGGCGGCCGCGGGCAGGGCGCGTCGACGATCACCATGCAGGTGGCGCGGAACTTCTTCCTGACGCGCGAGAAGACCTACAACCGCAAGCTCTATGAAATCCTGCTCTCGTTCAAGATCGAGCACGAACTGAGCAAGGACCAGATCCTCGAGCTCTACATCAACCAGATCTACCTGGGCCAGCGTGCCTACGGCTTTGCCGCGGCGGCACGAACCTACTACGGCAAGACCCTGGACGAACTGACCCTGCCCGAGGCGGCGATGCTGGCCGGGCTGCCGAAAGCGCCCTCCGCCTTCAATCCCGTCGTCAACCCCGCGCGCGCCGCGCTGCGCCAGCAATACGTGCTGCGCCGCATGGTCGAGACCGGCATCATCACGCCGAGCGACTTCGAGAACGCCATCGCCGCCGCCACGCCGACCCGCAACCGGCGCGACATCACCGCCGCAGGAAAACCGCAGGAAAGCAGCATCCATGGCGACTATGTCGCCGAAATGGCACGCCAGATCGCAGTCGAGCAGTTCGGCGACAAGGCCTACGAACTGGGTATCCGCATCTTCACCACCGTCACCCGCAAGGATCAGGAAGCCGCCTACGCCGCGCTGCGCAAGGGCGTCATGGACTACGACCGGCGCCACGGCTACCGCGGCCCGGAAGCCTTCGCCGAGCTGCCGCCGAACGATGCCGCGCCCGAACAGCTCGACGAGTTGCTGGCAGGCCGCAGCGACTACGACGACCTCCTCGCCGCGGTGGTGCTGCAGGCCTCGACCAAGCAGGTCACGGTCTATCGCCGTGGCGAAGAGATCGAGATCAGCGGCAATGGCCTGCGCTTCGCCGCGCCGATGCTTGCAGACAAGGCGCCGCAGACGCGGCGCATCCGCCGCGGCGCCATCGTCCGCATCCGCGATACCGGCAAGGACGGCTGGGAAATCAGCCAGGTTCCCGAAGTGCAATCGGCGCTGGTGGCGATCGATCCGCGCGACGGCGCGGTACGCGCCCTGGTCGGCGGCTTCGATTTCAACCGCAGCAAGTTCAACCACGTCACCCAGGGCCAGCGCCAGCCGGGCTCCAGCTTCAAGCCCTTCATCTACTCCGCCGCGCTCGAGCGCGGCTATGGCCCGGGCCACGTCGTCGACGACGAGCCGTTGTACTTCCCCCCTGGCGTCACCGGCAGCCAGGCCTGGGAACCGAAGAACTACGATGGCAGGTACGCCGGGCCGATGACGATCCGCGACGCCCTCGCCCGTTCCAAGAACATGGTGTCGATCCGCATCCTGCAGGACATCACGCCGCGCTATGCCCAAGACTACATCGGCCGCTTCGGCTTCGACTCGGCCAAGAACCCGCCCTACCTGCCGATGGCGCTGGGCGCGGGCAGCGTCACGCCCTGGGAACTGGCCGGCGGCTACGCCGTGTTCGCCAACGGCGGCTTCCGCGTCGATCCCTACGTGGTCAAGGAAATCTACGACGGCAACGGCAAGCTGATCGCGCGCACCGATCCGCCGGTCGCGAGCGAGAGCGCACCGCGCGTGCTGGATCCGCGCAATGCCTGGCTGATGGATTCGATGCTGCAGGACGTGGTGTCGCGCGGCACTGCCGCGCGTGCCCGCAGCCTCAAGCGCAACGACCTCGCCGGCAAGACCGGTACCACCAACGACTACCTGGACGCCTGGTTCTGTGGCTACAACCCCGACCTGGTGGCCGTGTCCTGGGTCGGCTTCAGCCAGCCGCGCAATCTGGGCCGGGGCGAGACCGGCGGCGCCGCGGCGCTACCGATCTGGATCGACTACATGCGCACTGCGCTCGCAGGTACGCCGGAAATCCAGCGCCCCCGCCCCGGCGGCCTGATCCAGATCGAGGCCGGCGACGGCAGCCGCCAGGATTACCAGTACGCCGAATACGATCCGCCCGAACCGCCGCTCGCACCCGACTGGCTGCGGCAGATGTTCGCGTCGGACCACGGGCCGGCGCTGGAAGCGCCGGAAGAGGCCATCCCGCCGCCGCCCATACCGGCCGCGCAGGCCCCTGCCCCGGTCGAAGACCGCATGCCGGTGCCGATCCGGCGCTGAGCATCGCGGGCTTCAGCGCCCCCGGCTCGGCGCCCCCGGCTTCAGTACGGGCGGACCAGGGTGACGGCCTCGCCCGCCTGTTCGCTCGCCAGCACCGCCAGCATCGCCCACAGTTCGCCATCGTCGCGGGTATTGCGCCAGGCGCCCTCCACCGGGCGGAAGTGAAAGCCCCCTGACCTGGCTGCGACCCAGATCTCGCGGGCAGCCGTATGGCGGTTGATGATCATCTTGCTGCCGTTGTCGAATTCGATCTCGAGCACGCCACCGGGCTTGGGCTCGATGTCGATGTCGGCGCCACAGGCATCGAAGGCGTTCTCGATGCGCGCCAGTTCGGCCTCGGCCAGCATGTTGAATGCGGACTCTTCCATGCGGATTCCTTCTGATAGCATTCCGGTTTTTCGTGAATGATGGCGATGCGAGCCAAACTTACCGTGATCGCGCTTGCCTGCGCGCTGCTGTCGGCCTGTGGCATCAAGGGCCCGCTTCACCTGCCCGCGCCCGGCACCGGCGCTTCCGGCCAGCCCGTGCAGGGCGCCGATCATAGCAAACCCTCCCAGCCACCGGCCCCGGACGAACAGCCGGGCCAATACACGCCGATCCAATGAGCCCGACGCGATGAGCATTTCGACCCCCCCCCCCAGTCCCCTGCCGACGCCGACCCTGCACGCCCGGGACGGCATCCTCGCTCTCGAAGGGTGCTCGCTGGCGCAGATCGCCGAAAAGTTCGGTACGCCGACCTACGTCTATTCGAAAGCCGCGCTGACCGCCGCCTTCGAAGCCTGGCAGCAGGCACTGGCCGGCCACCGCTCGCTGATCTGCTACGCGGTGAAGGCCAACTCCAACCTGGGCATCCTGTCGGTGTTCGCCCGCCTCGGCGCGGGCTTCGACATCGTCTCCGGCGGCGAACTGGCGCGCGTGCTGGCCGCCGGCGGCCAGGCGAGCAAGGTGGTGTTCTCGGGCGTGGGCAAGACCCGCGACGAAATGCGCCAGGCACTGAAAGCCGGCATCCGCTGCTTCAACGTCGAATCCGCCACCGAACTCGAGCGCCTCGACGCGATCGCCGGCGAGATGGACGTGCTGGCGCCGGTGGCCTTGCGCGTCAATCCGGACGTCGATCCGAAGACCCACCCCTACATCTCCACCGGGCTCAAGGGCAACAAGTTCGGCGTCGCCTTCGCCGACGCGCAGACGCTCTACCGCCGCGCCGCGGCGCTGCCGAACCTGCGCATCTGCGGCGTCGCCTGCCACATCGGCTCGCAGCTGCTCGACCCGGCGCCGATGGCCGAAGCCGCGCAGAAAGTCGCCGACCTGGTCGATCGCCTCGCCAGCGACGGCATCACGCTCGACCACATCGACCTCGGCGGCGGCCTCGGCATCCGCTATCGCGACGAAGCGCCACCGGTGGTGGCCGACTACCTGGCGCCGCTGCTGAAGGTGTTCGAAGGCCGCAGCGAGGAACTGTGCTTCGAGCCCGGCCGCTCGCTGGTCGGCAACGCCGGCCTGCTGCTGACCCGCGTCGAATACCTGAAGCCCGGCGAGACGAAGAACTTCGCCATCGTCGACGCCGCCATGAACGACCTCGCCCGCCCGGCGCTGTACGACGCCTGGCACGAGGTGGTCGAAGTCGCGGCGCCCTGCGCCGATTCGCAGATCTACGACATCGTCGGCCCGATCTGCGAAAGCGGCGATTTCCTGGCCCGCGAACGCCGGCTCGCCGTGGCCGAAGGCGACCTCCTCGCCATCCTGTCGGCCGGCGCCTACGGCATGACGATGAGTTCCAACTACAACACCCGGCCGCGTGCCGCCGAAGTCATCGTCGATGGCGAGCAGGCGCATCTGGTGCGCGCGCGCGAAACCGTCGCCGCGCTGTTCGCAGACGAGAAGCCGCTAGCCTGAAAGACCAAGTGATCGGACGAGCCACGTAGGAGCGGCTTCAGCCGCGAACAGGGTCTGATTGTTGCCCACGCGCTGTTTTCGCGGCTGAAGCCGCTCCTACCGGGACGGTGTTCCCAGTGATTCGGCCGTCCCCTCGCCAAGGCCTTCGGACTCCTGATAGAGTGCCCGACCGAAGGCCTTCCAGGCCCTGCCACCGCTGGTATGCACACCGATCTGCGCGCTCTGGCGCATGGTGTCGAGCATCAGATCGGCCAGGGCAAACAGTTCGCCCGTGAGCTTGTCCTGGCGGACCGGGCTGCGCAGGAGCTTCATCACGCCCCCCGGTTCGGCGCTCAGCGCCTGGCGGGCCAGTTCCCGCATCCGGGTCTGGTCGTCCCAGTCCAGCCCCAGCGCCAGGCCGCGCTTGTAGATTTCGCGCTCGAGCTCGTCGGCCGTGCGCGCATAATGTCCGAATCCACTCATTCTCGATACTCAGCAATCAAGCCGGAGCACATGCTCCCGGCACCTGTACCCATGAAATCCCACAGGCGTATCCTGTTTTCATCGCAGTCTCCATCAGCCCCATTCTATCGTCACGCAGCAGCACGCCTCCGCCCTTTCCGGCGCCCACCGTGCTGCAGTGCACTATTCCAGCGATTCTGCCACTATCTGAGCCTGCTTTGCGGCGCGCTGATCCTGTTCGCACCACCCGTCTTCGCCGCCGACAGGCTTCCACCGTCGGTGAAACTGGCGCTCGAACGCGCCCGGATCGCCGAGGATGCGGTATCGGTCTGGGTACAGCCGGTAGACGCGGCACGACCCGGCATGACCTTCAATGCCGGCAAAGCGATGAATCCGGCCTCGGTGATGAAGCTCGTCACCGCTTTTGCCGCACTCGACCGGCTCGGCCCCGCCTGGACCTGGACGACCCGGCTCGCCAGCAACGCCACCGTCGCCGGGGGCATGCTGGACGGCGACCTGTACGTCGTCGGCAGCGGCGACCCGGTGCTGGACCAGGAGAGGATCACAAAACTGCTGCGGCGCCTGCGCGGACTCGGCATCGACCGGATCGGCGGCGACATCGTGCTCGACGCCTCCGTGCTGAAACTGCCGCCGCACGACCCGGACGCCTTCGACGGCCGCGGCCTGCGCCCCTACAACAGCGGCCCGCACGGCCTGCTGATGCACTACAACACCCTGCAGCTCGCGCTCTTCCCCGGCAACGGCAACAATGAATCGGTGACCGTGGTCGCCGAACCGCCGCTGGCCGGTGTCATCATCGACAACCGTCTGCAGACTTCCACCAGCAACTGCGACGTCTGGTACCGCGATCTCGAAGCGCGGATCGAGCCCGGCCGCCGCCTCGTGCTCAGCGGCAGCCTGCCGGCAGCCTGCGGTCCGCGCACCTGGAGCGCGGCACCGCTGCCGCCGGCCGAATACGGCGCCGCGCTGGTCGCCACGCTGTGGTCGGAAGCCGGCGGCCGGCTCGACGGCCAGGTACGCGACGGCATCGCCCCGCCCGGCGTGCGCACCCTGCTGAGCCACGAATCGCCACCGCTCGCCGACATCGTGCGCGACATGAACAAATGGTCGAGCAACGTCATCGCCCGCCAGTTGCTGGCCGATCTCGGCGCCTTCCTCGCCGGCCCGGCCAGCGATGCGCCGGACATGGTCGCCGCGGGCGCCCGCGCCACGATCGCGCAGCTCGCTGCGGCCGGCCTCGACGTCGATGGTCTGGTGATCGAAAACGGCTCGGGCCTGTCGCGCATCGAGCGCATCCGCGCCGACACCCTGGGCAGGCTGCTGCTGCTCGCGTGGCAGCGGCCGTGGATGCCGGAATTCATCTCGGCGCTGCCTGTCGCCGGCCTCGACGGCACGGCGCGCAACCGCCTGCGCAACAGCCCTGCCGGCGGCCAGGCCCACATCAAGACCGGTACGCTGAACGGCGTGCGCGCGATCGCCGGCTACCTGCTCGACCGCCACGGCCGGCGCCATGCGCTGGTGATGATGGTGAACCACCCCGAAGCGGCCGCCAGTGCCGCCGCGCAGGACGCGCTGCTGGAGTGGGTCTGGGCCGGCCAGCCCTGAAGGGACCGGCCGGCATCCCGATGTCAGCCCTGCGGCGGCATCGGCAGCGGCGCGCGCTGGGTCAGCACCCACCAGCCGCGCACGATGCGGTAGAGAATCCACAGCCCGGCAAGCAGCATCAACGCGAACGCGAACGGCAGGAGGATGAAGGTCACCGCCATCAGCCCGGCGATCACCACCCACAGCACCGCAAACCAGAAAGTGCGGATCTGCCAGCGGAAATGGCTTTCGAGCCAGGTGCCGCGCACCGTCGTCTGGTTCCAGTAGTTCAGGATCACCGCCGCGATCGACGGCAGGCTGGCGATGAAGCCGAAGATGATCATCGTCGAGCCGACGACGGCGGAAAACACCGCGAAGGCATGCAGCGCATAGACCAGGTGCGTGACGGTGACCATGTTCTCGGACGGCTGGCCGATCGCCAGCGGGGCGGGAACGGGATTGCTCATCGATTCTCCTCGGTTGCGGCTGCCGCGCGGGATTGGCGGCATCCGTGACGGCGACTTCGACTCCCCCGGCGCCGCAGCGTTCGGCACTGGAGCAAGATCAAACGTAAGCGGGTGTTCCACCGCGGCGCGGTATCACGCTGCAGTGTTGGCCGTCACAGGCCGAGCTCGCCCCACATCGCATCGACCTTCGCCTTGACTTCGGCGTCCATGACGATCGGCGTGCCCCACTCGCGGCTGGTCTCGCCCGGCCACTTGTTGGTCGCATCCAGCCCCATCTTGCTGCCCAGGCCCGCCACCGGGCTGGCGAAGTCGAGGTAGTCGATCGGAGTGTTGTCGACCAGCGTGGTGTCGCGGGTCGCATCCACGCGCGTGGTCATGGCCCAGATCACTTCCTTCCAGTCGCGGATGCGCACGTCGTCGTCCACCACGATGATGAACTTGGTGTACATGAACTGGCGCAGGAAGCTCCAGATACCGAACATCACCCGCTTGGCGTGGCCGGGGTACTGCTTGCGGATGCTGACTACCGCCAGGCGGTAGGAGCAGCCTTCCGGCGGCAGGTAGAAATCGACGATCTCGGGGAACTGCTTCTGCAGCAGCGGCACGAAGACCTCGTTCAGCGCCAGGCCCAGCATCGCCGGCTCGTCGGGCGGCTTGCCGGTGTAGGTGCTGTGGTAGATCGGCTCGCGCCGCATGCTGATGCGCTCGATCGTGAACACCGGGAACTCGGACACTTCGTTGTAGTAGCCGGTGTGATCGCCGTAAGGGCCTTCCGGCGCCATGTCGCCGGGCTGGATCACGCCTTCCAGCACGATCTCGGCCGATGCCGGCACTTGGAGATCGTTGCCGAGGCAGTTCACCAGCTCGGTCTTGGCGCCGCGCAGCAGGCCGGCGAACTGGTATTCGGAGATCGTGTCCGGCACCGGCGTCACCGCGCCGAGGATGGTCGCCGGATCGCAGCCCAGCACCACCGATACCGGGAATGGTTCGCCCGGATGCGCGCGCTGGTGCTCGAGGAAATCCAGCGCGCCGCCGCGATGGGCCAGCCAGCGCATGATCACGCGGTTGCGGCCGATCACCTGCTGGCGGTAGATGCCCAGGTTCTGGCGCTTCTTGTGCGGCCCGCGCGTCACCACCAGGCCCCAGGTGATCAGCGGCGCGGCGTCGCCCGGCCAGCAGTGCTGGATCGGCAGCTTCGCCAGGTCGACACCGTTTTCCCCTGCGCCCTCCCACACCACCTGCTGGCAGGGCGCGGAGCGCACTTCCTTCGGCGCCATGTTGAGCACCTGCTTCAGCACCGGCAGCTTGTCCCAGGCGTCCTTCAGGCCCTTGGGCGGCTCCGGCTCCTTCAGGTAGGCCAGCAGCTTGCCGACTTCGCGCAGCGGTGTGCTCCAGTCGCCGTCGGCAACGTCCTCGCCCATGCCCATCGCCACCCGCTGCGGCGTGCCGAACAGGTTGGCAAGCACCGGAATGGCCTGCGGCACGCCGCGCGTCACCGGCTTCTCGAACAGCAGCGCCGGACCGCCGGCGCGCAGCACGCGGTCGGCGATCTCGGTCATCTCCAGATGGGTGTCGACCGGCAGCGTGATGCGCTTGAGTTCGCCGCGGGCTTCGAGCTGGCTGATGAAGTCGCGCAGGTCGTCGTATTTCATGCGGTTGCCCCAGGATCAGCGCTGCGCGTTGATCGCGTCGCGGGTATCGAGCGCGACCTGGCGCGCGGCGGCGGCGAAATCCTCGCCCTCGCCGGCGTACAGGATCGCGCGCGAGGAATTGATCATCAGCCCGCTGCCGTCCGCCGTACGCCCCGCTGCCATGGTCGCGGCGATGTCGCCGCCCTGGGCGCCGATGCCGGGCACCAGCAGCGGCATGCCGCCAGTCAGTTCGCGCACGCGGGCGATCTCGGCAGGAAAAGTGGCCCCCACTACCAGGCCGCAGTTGCCGCTGGCATTCCAGTCCTGCGCCACCAGCCGGGCGACGTGCTCGTACAGTTTCATGCCGCCGACGTCGAGGAACTGCAGGTCGGAGCCGCCCGGGTTGGAGGTGCGGCACAGCAGGATCACGCCCTTGTCCGGGTAAGCGAGATAGGGATCGACCGAGTCGCGGCCCATGTAGGGATTGACCGTGATCGCGTCGGCCTTGAAGCGCTCGAAGGCTTCGACGGCGTATTGCTCGGCGGTGCTGCCGATATCGCCGCGCTTGGCATCGAGCACCACCGGCGTGCCCGGATGGCGGGCATGGATGTGCTCGATCAGCGCTTCGAGCTGGTCCTCGGCGCGGCGCGCGGCGAAGTAGGCGATCTGCGGCTTGAAGCAGCACACCAGGTCGGCGGTGGCATCGACGATCTGCCTGCAGAACTCGAAGATCGCGCCCGGACGGCCTTGCAGATGGGCGGGAAAGCGGGCCGGATCGGGATCGAGGCCGACGCACAGCAGGCTGTTGCGCTGCTGCCAGGCGGCTTTCAGGGCGGTCATGAAATGCATGTCGGCATCCAGAGGGAAACAGGTTCAGGGGTGTAAAGACCGGCGGTGTTCAGACGCGGCGCAGCAGGTCGTCGATCAACAGGCCGGCGAACACCGCCGCACCCAGCCAGTTGTTGTGCCGGAAAGCCTTGAAGCAGCCGGCGCGGTCGCGATCACGGATCAAGGTGTAGTGATAGCCGGCAATCGCCGCCGCCACCAGCAGGCCGGCGAACCAAGCTGGCCCTCGCCCGGCGGCGACACCCACGGCGGCGAGCAGGCCGAGCGTGGCCGCATAGCACAGCATCACCGCGGCGACGTCGAAGCGGCCGAAGGTGATGGCCGAAGACTTGATGCCGATCTTGAGGTCGTCGGGCCGATCGACCATCGCGTACTCGGTGTCGTAGGCGATCGCCCAGAAGACGTTGGCGAGCAGCATCGCCCAGGCGATGGCCGGCACTTCGCCCAGGATGGCGGCGAACCCCATCGGAATGCCGAAGCCGAAGGCGATGCCGAGATAACCCTGCGGAATGACGAGGAAGCGCTTGGTGAAGGGATAGCTGGCGGCCAGGAACAGCGCCGGCAGCGACAGCCAGAGAACCAGCGAATTCAACGGCAGGATCAGCAGGAAGGAGAGCAGCGACAGGCCACCTGCCAGCAACAGCGCCTCGCGGGCACTGACCATGCCGGTCGCCAGCGGACGGTTGCGGGTGCGCTCGACGTGGCCGTCGAAGTCGCGGTCGGCGTAGTCGTTGATGACGCAGCCGGCCGAACGCATCAGGAAGGTGCCGATGACGAAGATCGCCAGGATGTGCAACGGTGGCCAGCCCTCGGCGGCGAACCACAGCGCCCACAACGTCGGCCACAGCAGCAGCAGCGTGCCGATCGGCTTGTCGATCCGCATCAGGCGGGCGTAATGGGGAAGCTTGTCGCTGAAGCGCATGGTCTCGGTCATCGGGGCAGCTCGAAAATCGCAGGCAGAAAGAACTCGCTCACCATCAGCGCGCGGCCGTGACGGAGGAACAGCGAGCGGCGTCCCCACAGCTCGCGCTCCATCGCCACCGGCGGCTGCCGCGCCGACAGCACGGAACGGGCCCGATGATAACGCGCATCGCGCGCATCGAGCCGGGCGCAGGCCAGCGGCGCACGTTCGATCGCCGGGTCGGCGAACAGCGCGGCGCCGAGCGGACGCGCGCCGAAGCCGTGGAAGAGGTTCCACGCCCCCCGCACGTTGCGGCGCGGCAGCAGCGAGCGCGCGAACACCACCGGCACGCCGTCGGCAATCAGCAGAACCTCCCTCACCCACACCCGCTCACCCGCACGCAGGCCGAGCAGCACGGCTTCGTCCCGCACGCTCTGCCCCAGCCCCTGGTACAGCACCTCGACGCCGAAACGCCCACAGCGCCGGCGGATGCGGGCAGTGAGCGACGAAGGGTCGGTGAGCCAAGGGATCAGGGCTGACGGAACCGTGGCACGCGGCGGCGTCGATGACCAGGTTTCGCGATGGGGACAGGGAAGCATGGAATCTCTTGCGGGAACAGGCGGCATTCTAATCCGCATTGCCCACGAACAACGATTCCTTGCCGGAGCGCCGACCGTCAGCCAAGCTCCGATGGAGGAATGCCGAACAGACGCTCGGCGCTCTGACGCCCGCGCTCCAGGCCTTCGGAATTGTTAGCCTTTCGCATCAAATGCCCGATGAAATATTGCAATGCCGGGCGGCACGGGATGCGAGAAAGCAATGACCTGGAAGTACTCGGGCGGCAGATCCGGGTAGGTAAGGCTATCTTGATGCTTGAACCCGAACTTGCTGTAGTAGGCCGGATCTCCCACAAGCACGCAGCCAGAAGCACCTCTCCCCTCCAGGTCTTGCAGGGCTGAGCGCATGAGCTTTGAGCCAATGCCTTGTCTCTGACGATCTGGAGACACAGCGATTGGCCCGAGACCATACCAGCCTGCGACACCATTTGAAATGGATATGGGAGAGACAGCCACGTGCCCAACAATACCTCCGTCATCTTCAGCGACCAGCGATATGGCCAGGGCACCTGCCTCACGCAGGGCATCTACGATGAAATGCTCTGTGTGGGCTGTGTGAGGTGCATTAAGGAACGCCGCTTTTATCAGCGCATGAATTGCCGGGATGTCTGACGGGGACTCTTGGCGGACGGTTAATGGCATGCTGATCTCGATGAAGGCTAACGCTGAACCTTGCGGCAAACTTGGAGCCTCGAAGCGGCGAAAAGCTTGTCCGCCAACAGTGATTTCCAGGGGATATCTACACACTGCAGAATGAATGATACACGCTCATCAATTTTGCCGCGCGGGACTTCCAGCGTCTCGTAACCCCATTCCGAATACCACTTTCTCATACCTTCAAAAACCCTTACGGACTCCTCAAAATCTTGGTCGCGCTCTGAGTCCGTAGCATAGATTTCTTTCCATGGAGGAAGCAAAAATACAACGCCGTTATATGGAAACTTTTGAACGTACTGCGAAATTTCATGACGAGTTAACGCGCTCTCCACATCAAGCATGTACAGCGCGTCTAGCACCCCACGATCAAAGAACACGGTATGGTCGTAGGCACTTGCTTCCCGATATTTCCCAATATCGGAACGCAGGATCTCCTGGGCGAAAGAGCCCGGATCTGGCCGAGGTGTTAACCCTGCTGCCAACCGTTCTTTGATTATCCTACGGGCCGACTCCGGCACGACGCGATACCCACGCTCCGCCAGGGCATTCAGAATTGTGGTTTTGCCACCACTGGATGCATGTGTAGATGCCTAACGTGCAAGCTCAGCCGACGGCAAAAAGCGCAGCTTTTTGACGGTCGGCTGAAGGACTACAAAGGGACTTCCCACATCCGCCGTTGGCCTGTTCGGCCCGGCATCGAAGTGCCAAGATTGAATTGCAGAAGTTCAATCTGAGTCGGTGAAAGGGGAAGTCCAAATGAATGCTACGACGATCGGGGTGGATCTGGCAAAGAACGTGTTTGTGGCCTGCGTGGCTGATGGTGCGGGGCGCGTGGTCGAGACGCGCGAGTTCAACCGCGCCGGCTTCCTGGCCTGGCTGGCAACCTTGCCGCAGGGCACTGTGGTGGCGATGGAAGCGTGCGGCGGGGCGCATTGCTGGGGACGCACGATGGCCGCCCTGGGGCTGGAGCCGCGCCTGATGGCGGCCGAGTTCGTGCGGGCTTATCGCAAACGCCAGGCGGTCAAGAACGACCGCGCCGACGCAGCAGCGATCGTGGCCGCGCTGCACGCGCCAGGCATGCGCTTCATTCCGGTCAAGACCGAAGCCCAGCAGCAGCGGCTGGCCTGGCACAGCCTGCGCCTGGGTTGGATCGAGGAGCGGACCGCATTGCTGAACCGGATTCGCGGACTGTTGGCCGAGTTCGGCATGGTGGTCGAAACGGGTGCGACCCGTTTGCGGCGCTGGCTCGCCGAGCACGAATTCGACACCGCACAACCCGCCCCGATTCGCCTCCTGATCCAGAACGTGCGTGACCAACTGGACGCGCTCGACCTTCGGATCGCCGAGTGCGACCGGCAGATTGCCGCCCAGCACGCCAACGATGCGGCTGCCCGCCGTGCGCGTGAGCTGCCCGGTGTTGGCCTGCTCACCGCCGATGCGGTGAGCGCCAGCGTTGGTGACGCCACCCAGTTCCACAACGGCCGCCAGTTCGCCGCCTGGCTGGGGCTCACACCGAGCCAGTATTCCAGCGGCGGCAAGCCGAAGCTCGGGCGCATCACCCGACGCGGTGACGATTATCTGCGAACCTTGCTGGTGCAAGGCGCAAGGAGCGTGCTCGCGGCCACCTTGCGCAAGGCCCGTACCGCGCCTGACACGCTCACCCGGCTGCAGCAGTGGATCGTGAGCCTGAACGCTCGAGTGGGCTACCACAAGACGCTGGTGGCGATCGCCAACAAGCACGCGCGTCAGTTGTGGGCGGTGCTGGCCAAGGGCGAAGCGTACAACCCCGAGGCGTGGCGCCAGTGGGGTGAAGTGGCCGAGCAAGCGGCGGCCTGACGGAATCACCAGGAATCGATACGGAAAATGACTGCGCACGAGCGATAGGCAAAACAGGTCAGACCGACCGGCTGAGAGCCTGGCTAACCTGATGGCCGACCATGAAGGGTGTCGCGGCTGATCCCCGCGCCCCGGCCGCGCCGATGAATGATTGAGGCCAGCCGGAGCGGTTAGTCGCATGGCCCCGGCACGTGCGTGCCGAACAAGGCCGATTGGGGAAAGGCAGTCTGTTCTGTCCTTGTCCATCGCGATGTCGGCAGTCCAGAAGCGGTCACGCCCAGGCGTGATCAGCAGGAGAAGAAGATGCGTGCATGATCAACGGCTGCTGTCTGCAGAAAACAGTTGACGGGAAGTCCCTTGGGGAGATGTTAGGCGCAACGCTCGATTTTTGCGCGGAACACCAACATGACTAGCTTAAGGCCAAGGAGGACGCCGGCGGCCATGGCCAGAGGCACCAGTGCCTCAACATAGAACGAGGTTTGTGAGACGACCAGACGAACTAAACCGACAAGTGCCTGTGCCAAGCAGACGTAAGCGCCCAAATGGAAGAACTGAAGGGGCTGCCGAAAGTTGAACGGGTTGAGGTGCCATGAAGGGTGAAGCCACGCCTTTGCTGAGCGTGGGTTGATGACTTGAAGTCCGAGAACGAACAGCAGGCCGATTGGGCAGAAAGCGAAGTGAGCTGCCCCACGAATTTCGTCTTCCAACGTAGTCGTCGTAGGATCGACACAACGAGAGGAAGAACGACGTGAAGCGCATCCCGAAACAGGAATACACGGCTGAGTTCAAGGAGCAGGCCGTCAAGCGAGCTGACGAGGTCGGCGGCATCGGCCGTGTTGCCGAGGAACTGGGGTTGGTTGAGCAGACGCTGCGCAACTGGGTCAAGGCGGCGAAGGCGGGCAAGCTGAATCCGGCCGGCGCCAAGCAGATCACTGCCGAACAGATGGAGCTGTCCCGGTTGCGGGCTCAGGTCGCGCGGCTCGAGATGGAGCTGGAGATCACAAAAAAAGCGGCGGCATATTTCGCGAAGGATCTGCTGTGAAATATGCCTGGATCGAGACGCAGCGCAGATCCTTTCCGTTGCCTGTCCTGTGCGAGGCCTTATCGGTGAGCCAGAGCGGCTTTCGGGCTTGGCGGGGAGGCGGAACGCCGGACCGCAAGCGACTGACCGATGCGCAGGCCCTGGTGCTGATTCGTACGGTTCATCAGGAGGTCCGGCAGGCCTACGGGGCACGACGCATCCACGCCGAGTTGCGTGGGCGTGGCTACCGGCTCGGCTTGCCGCGCATCGAGCGGCTGATGCGCGAGAATGGCATCCGGGCACGGCACAGGCGGCGCTACAAGGCGACGACCGACTCCAGGCATCGCCTGCCGGTGGCCGACAATGTGCTCGAGCGCCAGTTCGCGCCTGAGGCGCCCAATCGCGTCTGGACAGGCGACATCACCTATATCGCCACCGCCGAGGGTTGGCTGTACCTGGCGGTGGTGATCGACCTGTTCAACCGCGAAGTGATCGGCTGGTCCATCAAACCACGGATGACGACCGACTTGGTGATCGATGC
Organism: Thauera butanivorans; assembly: GCF_048398245.1. NCBI lineage: Bacteria > Pseudomonadati > Pseudomonadota > Betaproteobacteria > Rhodocyclales > Zoogloeaceae > Thauera > Thauera butanivorans. The sequence goes on along the minus strand of NZ_CP183038.1, from coordinate 893,864 downwards.
GTTGTCGATGGCATGGTTTCGCCGGCGGCCAGGACCGGGCGTGCTGTTCCACTCCGACCGGGGAAGTCAGTACGCCAGCCAGGCTTACCAGGCCCGCCTGGCCACGTACGCCATGCGCGGATCAATGTCGCGCAAGGGTAACTGCTGGGACAACGCACCGACTGAGAGCTTCTTCAACAGCCTCAAGAATGAGCGGGTGCATGGCGTGAGCTACGCGACCCGAAACGAGGCCATGAGCGATCTGTTCCAATACATTGCCGTGTTCTACAACCGGAGCCGCCGCCACTCCAGCTTGGGATATCTGTCGCCGACCACGTTCTTGCAGAACTGGATCGAGAGACAGGATCAGCAAGAAATGGCAGCATGAGGACGGTCAGTTGGAAGGCGGAAAACGTAGGGCACCTCAAAGATGGCCAGCAACGCACTCCACCCGATGGGTGGCGATGCCTGAGGACCAAGCGGCACGAAGAATGCGCCAACCGCTGACGCAGTAATGAGTGCCCATCGCACAATTAGCCAAACACGCATGCTTCTAACGCCTAACGGCCAAGATAAGCCGCCCGCAGTATGCGGGTCGGCTTGAGCGCCGGGTTAGACCCAAAGCGCAAAAACGAAAGTGACCGCACAGGCCACGGACTACGAAAACAATAGCTGCTTGCGCTTGCTGCACAAGGGCTAGAGGCCAAAAAGGCTTGAAACTGTCGCAACCCACGCAGGCGAAGCCCGAGCGAACGCCAAACACCCAGCGGATAAACGCTTGCGAGGGTAAATGGCGCTTGAATATTCATGGGCTGAAATGAGCAGGAATAAAAAGCAGGCTAACAGTGTAGTAGACGGAGCGGGCCGATGGATGAGTAGACGGAATCCACATATTGCCCACCCTGAATTATTCTATTAGCATTTCAATCCTGTAGATTCCAACTACATCGTCGATGACGTTAATCCAGACTCATGACCTTGTCAAACCATTCCGATACGGTAGTCCGCTTCTGGCGTAAGTACCGGTTTACACTCACCGAATCTGGTGTGAAGCCGTCGGCGGTGCAGTGGTACGCCCGCCACGCCGAAGCCTACGTCAAGGCTGCCGACGGACAGCGCCTCGCCACTCACTCGGTAGCCACAGTGGAGTCCTGGCTGGGAGAGCTGGGCAGGGTAGACGGAATGGCGACGTGGCAATTCACGCAAGCCGTGGATGCGGTGCGCCACTTGTTGACGATGGCGGGGGCACCTGCGGCGACCGAGGTGGATTGGGCGTTCTGGCGCGAAGGGGGCCGTCCCCTGGGGGCAAGTCATCCAACGATTGCGCGCGCAATGAGCAGTCCGCCCCCCTGCGATGGCGGCTGCGTGCCGCAGCAGTCCCCTGGCGGCCGCCTGGTGGCGGTGATCCGCCAGCGCAATTATTCGATCCGCTCTGAGCAGGCCTATCTTGGGTGGCTTGAACGCTATCTACGTTTCATCGGCGGTCGCGATCCCGCGCAGGCGGGGGCGGCGCAGGTGAAGGCTTTTTTGCAGGCACTCGCGGTGCAAGGGCAAGTGGCGGCCAATACGCAGAATCAGGCGCTCAATGCGCTGGTGTTCTTTTACGCTCAGGTGCTGGAACAGCCCTTGGGCGAGCTGGGCGCTTTTGCGCGCGCGAAGCGTCCGCAGCGCTTGCCGGTGGTGTTGACGGCGGACGAGGTGAGGCGACTGCTGGCGGCTTTGCAGGGCATGCCGGCGACGATGGCTGCGCTGCTGTACGGAACCGGAATGCGCCTGATGGAATGCTTGCGCGTGAGGATCAAGGATGTCGACTTTGCCTATGGCCAGATCGTGGTGCGCGACGGCAAGGGCCAGAAGGATCGCGTGGTTCCGCTACCGCAGCGCCTGATTGAGCCGCTGCGGCGCCATCTGGACAAGGTCCGGTCCTTGCATCGTGACGACCTCGCGCTGGGGGCCGGGGCCGTGTATCTGCCTGATGCGCTGGCGCGCAAGTATCCGGGTGCGGCGCGAGAATGGGGTTGGCAGTATGTTTTCCCCGCCAGTCGGCTGGCGGCCGACCCGCGCGACGGCACCGTGAGGCGTCATCACCTGCATGAGAGCAGCTTGCAGAAGGCGGTTCATGCTGCGGCGAAGGCGGCGGGTATCGACAAGCCGGTGAGCTGCCATGCCTTGCGCCACAGTTTTGCCACCCACATGCTGGAGGGCGGCTACGACATCCGTACCGTGCAGGAACTGCTCGGCCATGCCGATGTGAAGACGACGATGATCTACACCCATGTGCTCAACCGCGGCGGGCTGGGGGTGGTGAGTCCGCTGGACAGGGTTTGAGGGGCGCTCTCGGGCGGGAGTCTTGCCGTCAGAAATTTTGCAGCAGCGCGACGACGGCCTTTTCAAGATCTGGCAGGTGTTCAGAAACGACATTCCAGACAAGTTCGAGATCGACCCCCGGATACTGATGGGCAAGCACGTTGCGCAATCCGCCGATCTGCCGCCAAGGCATGCCCGGCGCGCGCTCCTCAAACCATTCGCTGCCTCTAGGTCCTTGACTGCCTGACCGATGATTTCAAGATTCTGGATGACCGCATCCTGAGTCTTCGGGTCGGAAAGAAATGCCTCTCGTCCCTCGCCGGTATATGCCTGGATACGCTCCAGACAGAGCAGGATGTGGTTCAGGAAAACGCGCGCGTCACGGCTCACAGCGGACGAGCCTCGTTGAGGATCCGCTCACGCAGAAAGGGGCTGATGCTGTTCGGCGTAACGACGTCGGCCCGCCTGCCGACGATGGCTTCGAGGTCTTGCTGGAGGCCGATGAGATCGAGCAGCGAAGCCTGAGGGTCGAATTCGACCAGAAAGTCGATATCGGAGCCGGGACCATCCTCGCCACGGGCGACGGAGCCAAATACGCGCAGATTACGCCCCCGATGCGCGGCGGTTGCGTGCAGCAGTTTTTCGCGTTGATCGGCCAGCCGTTCGAGTGTCGTCATGGCTTCGCTCCCGAGCTTTCCATGCCCGAAGTGTAGTGAAACTGGAGCCCGCCTGCATGCCTCGCGCAATGGCGGCGGGCTTGGCGTGGTGAACCCGCTCGACAGGTTTCGAGGGGGAGATTCCGGTACGCTCTTCCGGCTACGCCCGCAGCAGCGCCTCGCGCCCGCCCAGCCAGCGCTGCATCAGGAGTTCTGCGGCCTCTGGCATGTCACGCAGCATGCGCTCGGCGAGTTCGCGCGCAGGTTCGATCAGGCCGGTGTCGTTCTCCAGGCTCGCGTAGCGCAGCAGCGGCAGGCCGCTCTGGCGGGCGCCGACGAATTCGCCGGGACCGCGGATGCGCAGGTCGGCGCGGGCGATCTCGAAGCCGTCGGTATTCTCGTAGATCACTTTCAGGCGTTCGCGGCCGGTCTGCGACAACGGCTGGGCGTAGAGCAGGATACAGACCGATTCGGCGCGGCCGCGGCCGACGCGGCCGCGCAGCTGGTGCAGTTGGGCGAGGCCGAAGCGTTCGGCGTGTTCGATGACCATCAGGCTGGCATTGGGCACGTCGACGCCGACTTCGATGACGGTGGTGGCGACCAGCACGTCGATTTCCCCAGTTGCAAAGGCTTTCATCGTTGCCGATTTTTCGTCGGCCTTGAGCCGGCCATGCACCAGGCCGACCTGCAGCTCGGGCAGCGCTTCGGCCAGTGCCTCGAAGGTCTCGACTGCCGTCTGCAATTGAAGAGCTTCGGACTCCTCGATCAAGGGACACACCCAGTAGGCCTGGCGGCCACCGAGGCAGGCCTGGCGCACGCGTTCGACCACTTCGTCGCGGCGGGCGTCGGATGCGAGCTTGGTGCGGATCGGCGTGCGTCCGGGCGGCAGTTCGTCCAGTACCGAGACGTCGAGGTCGGCGTAGTGCGTCATCGCCAGCGTGCGCGGGATCGGCGTCGCCGACATCATCAGCATGTGCGGGCGGCGGTTTTCCTCGCCTTTCTCGCGCAGGGCCAGGCGCTGGCGCACGCCGAAGCGATGCTGTTCGTCGACCACCGCCAGCGCCAGCCGCGGCATCGTCACCGGGTCTTCGATCAGCGCATGGGTGCCGACGGCGAGCAGCAGCTCGCCGCTGTGCAGGCGTTCGAGCACGGCTTCGCGCTCGCGTTTCCTGCGGCTGCCCGACAGCCATGCGACTTCGATGCCGAGCGGCGCCAGCCAGTCGGACAGCTTGCGCCAGTGCTGCTCGGCGAGAATCTCGGTCGGTGCCATCATCGCCGCCTGCCAGCCGTTGTCCACCGCCTGCAGCATCGCCAGTGCAGCCACCAGGGTCTTGCCGCTGCCGACGTCGCCCTGCAGCAGGCGCTGCATCGGATGCGGCGCGGCGAGGTCGGCGGCGATCTCGGCCGCGGCACGACGCTGCGCGCCGGTGGGCTGGAAAGGCAGCGTTTCGAGCAGGGCTCGCGGCAGGCGGTCCTGCACCGGCAGCGGCACGGCACGGCGCGCGCGGCGGGCGTTGTAGGCGCGCCGCAGCGACATCTGCTGCACCAGCAGTTCCTCGAATTTGATGCGGCGCCAGGCGGGGTGTTCGCGCAGCTCGAGCGCCGCCGGGTCGGCATCGGGCGCCGGATGATGCAGCGCGCGCAAGGCTTCGGCGAAGCCCGGCAGGTGCAGCTTGCGCAATACGTCCGGCGGCAGCGGATCGTCGAGCGGCTCGCTCGCCAGCGCGCGGTCGATCAGCTTGCGCAGCGTCGCCTGCCCCACCCCGGCGGTGGCCGGATAGACCGGCGTCAGGGCTTCGGGCAGCGGCTCGCCCTGCTCCACCGGGCGCACGCGGGGGTGCACCATCTCGACGCCGAAGAAGCCGACGCGCGGCTCGCCGAACAGGCGCACCCGGCGCCCCACGGCAAGCTGCTTCTGCTGCGAGGGGTAGAAATTGAGCCAGCGTGCCACCAGCACGCCCGAAGCATCGCGAATGCGGGCGACGAGCTGCCGCCGAGGGCGCAGTACCACTTCGCACGACGCCACCTCGCCTTCGACCTGGGCGAGGAAACCCGGCCGGGCGTCGGCAATCGGCGTCAGCCGGGTTTCGTCCTCGTAGCGCAGCGGCAGGTGCAGCAGCAGGTCCCGCGGGCTGCGGATGTCGAGCTTGGCCAACAGTCCGGCGAGCTGTGCCCCCACGCCCGGCCACGGCTGCGGCGCGGGAGGCCGGGCGGGAGATGACGCCTCCCGGCCGGGCTTTGCATCGGCGGCATCGGTCCGGGCGGCGGCTTGCTTCGCGCGGGCCACTGCGGAGCCGGTATCAGTCGAGCACGATGGTCAGATCGGCCTCGACCAGCGCGCCGCGCGGCAGTTCGCGCACGCCGACGGTGGCGCGGGCCGGATAGGGCTCGGCGAAATAGCGCGTCATCACTTCATTGACGACACCGAAATTGGCCAGGTCGGTCAGATAGATGGTGATCTTGGCCACTTCGGCGAACGACGTACCGGCCGCCTCGGCCACCGCCTTCAGGTTCTCGAACACGCGCACGGCCTGGGCCTCGATGCCTTCGACCAGTTCCATGCTGACGGGATCGAGACCGATCTGGCCGGACAGGAAGACCTGGTTGCCGACCTTGACGGCCTGGGAATACGGGCCGATGGCGGCGGGAGCGCTGGGCGTGGAGATGATGCTGCGGGCCATGGTTCAACCTCGTTGGATAAAGGCCCACATTCTAAACCGCACGCCAGCCTCCCGCAGGCCGGCCGGCGTTTCGTTCAGTCCTGCTGGCGCAGCGTGATCTCGCAGCCGAGGCGGTTGATCACTTTCTGCATCCCCTTGCGGGCCCGGGTATTGAAGACGAGCGGCGCCATGAAGTTGGCGCTCAGCCCGGCGCTGGCCGGCCCGGCTTCTTCAGCGCTTTGAGAGCGCACGATGATCGCCACCGCGACGTCGTCGACGCCTTCGAGCGCCAGCAAGGCCACCTCCTCGTCGCTCAGGGCGAATTCGAGGTTCACGCCGAGCCGCATCGGCGCGGTGATCGAGAATGCCACCTCGGGCTCATCCACCGACTGCAGCAGGAAGACCTCTGCCTCGTGCCCTTCTTCATGCACCAGCGCGAAGCGGCGGCATTGCTCGAAACCGGGCAGGCCGGCGGGAAACTCGATGATGCGATCGTCGGCGACCTCGACGGTACCGAACTCCGGACTCCTGATTTGCATGGATGCTCCCCTAAATGGAATGGATCGAGCCAGATCGGGCTTCAGCGCCTTTTCTTCTCTGGTGCCAGTAGCATACCCGCCTCGGCCCCTGCCGCGCGCAGTGCAGCCTGGGCTTTTTGCGCAGCCTCGCGGTCGGCGAAGGGGCCGAGCACGACGCGGCTCTGGATGCCGGCCTGCAAACCCTGGGCTGCAAGCGCCCGTTGCAGCGCAAGCGCATTGGCGGGATCGCCGAACACACCGAGCTGGATGCGGTATCCATCCGCCGGCGCCGGCGGTGCGTCGGCAAAAATCGGCTCCGCGGCTTCGGCTGCCGGGCTGCTTGCGGGCGAGGGCACGGACATAGCCGTCTCCTCAGGCGTCTGCGCCGGCTCCGGAGCGGCCCCGCGGACGGCGGCTGAATCGCCTGCCGCGGCGATACCCGCCTCCATCGGTGCGAACAAGCCGCTGCCGAGCGAGGGCGCCGGCGCGACAGCATCCGGCATCGGGCGGGCGCCATCGCCAGGCAGACGCTGTTCGAGCGACAGCGCCGCAATCAGGGCGGCAACCGCCGCCAGCAGGGCAGCGCCAGCCATGCGCAGCGCGGCATTGCGCTGGCTTCGCCGCGCTGCCGTCACTGGCGGCCTCCGCTGCGTGCAAGGGACACCAGCAAGCCCGCTTCGGCAATGCTGATGCCGCAGCGCGCCGCAATCTCTTCGGCGTCCAGGCCCTGCTCGGCCAGGCGCGTGGCTTCGGCGTATTCGGGCGAAGCCATCGACTGTGGCGACTGCGCATGCAGAGACTCTTCGAGCTGCTGCCTCAGCCCGGCGACTTCGGCCTGCAGCGTCTCGATCTCGGCCCGCTGCCGATCGACCAGCGCCTGCTGACCGTCGAGCAGGCGCCGCAAGCGCTGTGTTTCCAATGTCGAACGGAATGCTTCCGGCTCGTTCCCGGCAGCGCTATCGGCTGTGGCCGCATTCAGCCTTGGCGCATGGTCGAAGCCTTCGCCGTCGTCCTCCTCGCCTGCAGCAACAGCAGCCACCACCTGCTGCCCGGGAGCCGTGGCCGAAGCAGCCGTGGCCTCGGGCGGGGACATCGGATCACGGCTGAGCCACACCGCACGCAGGAACTGCCAGCCGGCCAGCAACAGCAGCAGGAGGACGAGAATCCACAAGGCCTGCCGCAGACTCATCCGGCCACCCTCCTGCCCGGCGGCATCGAATCGCCGGCAGCGGCAGCACCGAAATCGGGCAGGCATGCGGTACATGCTGGCATCGGCAGGAGAGGCATCATCGGCAAACACGGCCTGGAACGGAATTCGCCCGATAATACTGCCCGCCTCTGCCGACCACAAACCCAGGCACGAACCAGGAACCCGAACCCCGATGGATCTTTCCCTGCTGCTCTTCTCGCTCAAGAAACTGGCTGCCGCCTTCGCCCTGCCGCCGCTGCTGCCGCTGCTGCCGATTGCCCTCGGCCTGGCGCTGCTCGGCCGCTTTCCGCGCCTGGGGCGAACCCTGGGCTGGGGCGGCCTGGCCCTCGGCCTGCTGCTGAGTGCTCCTGCAAGCGTGGGCTGGCTGGTGGCGCAAGTCGAAGATCCCGCGCCCCTGTCGGCCGACGCCATCAGGAACGCCGATGCCATCGTGATCCTCGGTGCCGGCCGGCGCGCCTATGCACCCGAATTCGGCGGCGAAACGGTGAGCCGCCTGGCGCTGGAACGCCTGCGCTATGGCGCACACCTGGCGCGCGCGACCGGGCTGCCCATCCTGGTCAGCGGCGGCGCCGGCCCCGGCAAGACAGCGGAAGCGGTACTGATGAAAGCCGCGCTGGAAGAAGACTTCGGCCTCACGGTGCGATGGGTGGAAGAACGTGCGCGCGACACCCGGGAGAATGCCCGCTACGCCAGCGCGATTCTCGGCACGACCGGCATGCGGCGCATCCTGCTGGTGACCCACGCCGCCCACATGCCTCGCGCCCAGGCCGAATTCGAAGCGGCGGGGCTGACCGTGCAGCCGGCCCCGACCGGCTGGCTCGGCAACCACAACGAACCGGCGGCCGAAAACAGCTGGCTGGCGGAACTGCCCAACCCGCACAGCACCTACGCCGGCTGGTTCGCCCTGCATGAAGCGCTGGGGCGGCTCGCCTACCGCCTGTCGCGCTGAGCGGGCTTTCCCCGAGGCGGCTCCCGCCGCCACCGGAGGAAAACCGTCAGACCCGCTCGAAGATGCCCGCCGCGCCCATGCCGGTGCCGATGCACATGCTGATCATGCCGTGGCGCAGCCCCGGGTCGCGCTGCATCGCGGCCATCAGCGTCGCGGTGCGGATCGCGCCGGTCGCCCCCAGCGGATGGCCGAGCGCGATCGCGCCGCCGAGCGGATTCACCTTCGCCGGATCCAGGTCGAGCTGGCGCATCACCGCCAGCGCCTGGGCGGCGAAGGCCTCGTTGAGCTCGGTCCAGCCGATGTCGTCGATGCCCAGCCCGGCCCGCCGCAGTGCGCGCGGAATGGCCTCCACCGGGCCGATGCCCATCACCTCGGGCGGCACGCCGGCCACCGCGTAGGATGCGAAACGGGCGATCGGCGCCAGGTCGTAGCGCTTGATCGCGACCTCGCTCATCAGCAGCACGGCGGCAGCGCCATCGGACATCTGCGAACTGTTGCCCGCCGTCACCGAGCCGCGCGCGGCGAACACCGGCTTCAGCTTCGCCAGCGTTGCCGGCGTCGAGTCCGGCCGCGGCCCTTCGTCCTGCGACAGCACGCGCTCGGCGATGCGCACCGTGCCGCCTTCGCCCGGCAGCCAGGATTTCACCGCATAAGGCATGATTTCGGCATCGAACTGCCCGGCGGCGATCGCGGCGCAGGCGCGGCGATGGGATTCGGCCGCGAAGGCATCCTGGTCTTCGCGGCTCACCGACCACTGGCTGGCGACGCGCTCGGCGGTCAGGCCCATGCCGTAGGCGATGTCGACGTTCTCGGCGTGGGCGAAGATCTCCGGGTTGAGGCTGACCTTGTTGCCCATGATCTGCGGCATCGCGCTCATGCTCTCGGTGCCGGCGGCGATCATCACGTCGGCCTCGCCGAGCCGGATGCGGTTGGCGGCATCCGCCACCGCCTGCAGGCCCGAGGCGCAGAAGCGGTTGATCGTGATGCCGGGCACCGCATCCGGCAGCCCGGCCAGCAGCAGGCCGATGCGCGACACGTTCATGCCCTGCTCGGCCTCCGGCATCGCGCAGCCGGTGACGACGTCGCCGATCTCGTTGCCGTCGAGGTTGGGCACGCGGGCCACCAGCTCGCGCAGCACCGCGGCCAGCATGTCGTCGGGCCGCACATGGCGGAAGGCGCCGTTGCGCCTGGCCACCGGCGTACGCACCGCGGCGACGATGTAGGCGTCCTGAATCTGTTTGCTCATTCCGTCCGTTCTCCGTCAATTGCGCAGCGGCTTGCCCGTTTCGAGCATGTGCGCGATGCGCTGCTGGGTCTTTTCGGTCTTCAGCAGTTCGACGAACTGCGCACGCTCGACGTCGAGAATCCATTGCTCGCCCACCCGGCTGTTGCTGTTCACTTCACCGCCGCACAGCGCCGTCGCGGCAGCCTTGGCGACGCGGTAATCGTGCGCCGAGATGAAGCCGCCTTCGGCCATGTTCACCAGCATCAGTTCGCAGGTGGCGATGCCGTCGCGCCCCGCCACCTTGACCGCGGAATCGATCAGCGCCGGCCGCCAGGCCGATTCGGCCAGCGCCCGGGCGCGACGGATGGCCGCATGGAGCAGTTCGGCGGCGTTGAAGACGACGTCGTCCGAGGCGCGGGCGAAGCCGAGCTCGGCGGCCTCGATCGCGCTCTTCGCCACCGTTGCCATGGCAATGGTCTGGAACGCGGTCTGGATGAACGGGAAGACGTCACCGCCCGCGGTACGCCTGGCCATCGTGTGCGCCTGCAGCGCGAACTCCTTGCTGCCGCCACCCGCCGGAATCAGGCCCACGCCGGCTTCGACCAGGCCGACGTAGCTTTCCAGCGCCAGCACCCGGTGCGCCGCATGCATCGCGAACTCGCAGCCGCCGCCCAGCGCCATGCCCTGTACCGCGGCCACGACCGGCACCTGCGCATGCTTGATCGCCATCGAGGTCTGCTGGAATTTCGCCACCATCTTTTCCAGCAGCTCGAACTGGCCGGCGCGGCAGGCTTCGCCCACCTGCTGCAGGTTGGCACCGACCGCGAACGGCGCCGGATGCCAGATCACCAGCCCGTCGAGATCGGCCTCGGCGCGGGCGATGGCCTCCAGCATGCCGTCCATGACTTCCTCGCCGATGGTGTGCATCCTGGACGTGATCGAGACGATGCCGATGCGCGCATCCTGGTCGGCACGCCGCCACAGCCGCACGCCGGCGTTTTCCCACAGGGTTTCGCCGCGATCGTCCGGCGCTTCGCCGAACACGCGGTCCGGGTAGAGCTGGCGCTGGTACACCGGCAGGCGCGCACGCGGCTTCAGCACGTTCTGCGCCGCGCTCCAGGAGCCTTCCGGCGCATGCACGCCGTCGCGCTCGAACACCCAGGGCGGCAGCGGCACGCTCGACATCGCGCGGCCGTGGCGGATGTCGTCGTCGATCATCTTCGCCACCTCGCTCCAGCCGGCGGCCTGCCAGGTCTCGAACGGCCCCTGCGCCCAGCCGAAGCCCCAGCGCATCGCCAGGTCGACGTCGCGCGCATTGTCGGCGATGTCGCCCAGATGCACCGCGCAGTAGTGGAACACGTCGCGGAAGATGGACCACAGGAACTGCGCCTGCGGATGCGGGTGGGCGGCAAGCTGGGCGAATTTCTCGGCCGGGTTCTTCAGCTTCAGGATCGCGTCGACGTCGGGGAAGACTTCGCCGCCGCTGTCGCGGTAGTCCTGCATGCCGAGATCCAGCACCTGGATCTGCTTGCCCTGCTTGCGGTAGATGCCGCCGCGGGTCTTCTGCCCCAAGGCACCCTTGGCGATCAGCGCCCGCAGCCATTCGGGCGATTCGAAATAAGCGTGCCAGGGGTCGTTGGGCAGCGTCGCCTGCATGGTGCCGACGACGTGCGCCAGGGTGTCCAGGCCGACCACGTCCGCGGTGCGGAAGGTCGCGCTCTTGGGCCGGCCGATGCGCGGCCCGGTCAGCAGGTCGACCTCGTCGAAGGCCAGCCCGAGCCGGGCGGTGTGATGCAGCACGGCCAGGATCGAGAACACGCCGACGCGGTTGGCGACGAAGTTGGGCGTGTCCCTGGCGCGCACGATGCTCTTGCCCAGGCGGGTGGTCAGCCAGGCTTCCAGCGCATCGAGCATCGCCGGATCGGTCTCGGCGGCCGGGATCAGCTCCACCAGCGGCATGTAGCGCGGCGGATTGAAGAAATGGATGCCGCAGAAGCGGCTGCGCAGGCTTTCCGGCATGCCGGCGGCAAGGGCGTGGATCGACAGGCCCGAGGTATTGGACGCGAACACCACGCCCGGCTTCAGGTGCGGCGCGACCTTGGCATACAGGTCGAGCTTCCACTCCATCTTCTCGGCGATGGCCTCGATGACGAGGTCGCACTCGCCCAGGCGGGCGAGATCGCTGGCGTAGTTCGCCGCTTCGACGAAGCGGCCGCGATCCTTGGCCGCGAACGGCGCGGGATCGAGCTTCTTCATCGCGGCGAGCGCCTTGGTGACGACGCCGTTGGCATCGCCTTCGCCGGCGGGGAGATCGAACAGGATCACCGGCAGGTCGGCGTTGGCGCAGTGGGCGGCGATCTGCGCGCCCATGACGCCGGCACCGAGCACGGCAACCTTGCGGATGATGAGACGACTCATGCGCTTCTCCGAGTCACGAATATCCCGGCATCTGCCGGGATTGGGGAAACACGGCCCGCGCCAGGCGCGGGCCGCGGCGGGAGACGGCTTCAGAAAGCCTGCGAATACTGCGCGCCGAGGATCCAGACGCTGGAATCGTATTCGCCTCTGACCAAGCCTTTCTGCGGATCGGCGGCGTCGCCGTTGTTGATCTTGGTGTCATCCACATGCAGGTAGGCGACGCCGAGATCGAGCGTGGATGCCCGGCTGGGCTTCCACTGGCCGCCGAAGGACAGCCAGATGCGGTCGTTGTCCGGCAGCGAAGTCAGGCGCTTTTCGGCGTTCCGGACCGGCGTCTGGTCCCAGGCGATGCCGAACTTGAGCTTCCAGGCATCGTTGAGCTGGTAGTTGGCGCCCAGCGCGACGCGCCAGGTGTCGCGGAAATCGGTATCCAGCGTCTGCGCGATGGCGCCCGCCATCGGCCCCGAAGTGCGCTTGATGTCCACCTTGTCGATGCTGCTCCAGCCGGTCCAGGAGACGTCGCCGAGCAATTCCCAGCGCGAATCCAGCTTATGCACCGCACTGATGATCCAGGTGTCGGGCAGTTCCACCGTCGCTTTCGCGTCGGACGAAATCGCCGCGTTGAACGGTGCTATCGGCCCCTTGCCGGTCAGGTCGCCGTCGAGCTTGTGCTTGATCTTGGAGCGGTAGGAAATGCCGAGCCGGGTGGCATCGGTGAGTGTGAACAGCGCGCCGACGTTCCAGCCCCAGGAATCGTCGTCCGCCTTGAGCTTGGCAAAGGTCGACGCCAGCGGCATTCCCGGCGCATTGACGGTGCCGGCGCGGCGCAGGTACTCGGCTTCCATGCGCTGCCAGTTCAGGCCGAAGCCGAGCGAGACCGTATCATTGACGCGCCAGGCGATCGACGGGTTGATGTTGATGGTCTTGATGTCGAACTCGATCGAATGCGCCGAACCGAGCCAGCCGCGGTTGTACTTGGTGACCAGACCGAAAGGCGCGCCGATGCCCACGCCGACGTACAGGTCCTTGTCCAGCGCCCAGGACAGATAGGCATTGGGCAGCGCCGCCCAGCCGCCGGCGTCGCTGGCCTTGCCGGTCAGGATGCCGGTGCTGGAGCCCTTGTCCTTGAACTTGAAGCTCGGCCTCACCATCGACAGGCCGGCCGAAAACTCGCGATCCTGCAGCAGCGTCATGCCGGCCGGGTTGAAGTAGATCGTGCTGGCGTTCTCGCCCACCGCGGCCGAGCCGGCGTAGGCATTGCCCAGGCCGCTGGCGTTCTGCTCCAGAAGCTGGAAGCCGGCCGCACTGGCGCTTCCGCTGGCCAGGGCCAGCAATGCGGCGGGCAACAGGCGTGCAATCGTGGTTTTCTGCATTTTGACGTCCCCTCTCACAAATGATGTGGATGTGTTGTACTCACCAACCTGCCGGAGCCTTCGCCCCGGCGCCCTCGACAGACGCCTTCGAACATCGGTCCTGGCGCCAATCCCATGAAGGAACGCTACTCGGCCGGCAGCGGCCGCTTGCGCCCCTTGTCATCCAGTGCGACATAGGTCAGTTGCGCCTCCGTCACCTTGACCACGACCGGGTTTTCCGGATCGCGTTCCGCGAAGACCCCGACATCCACGGTGATCGAGGTCCGCCCGACCGCGATCACCTCGGCGTAGAAGCTGACGAGATCGCCCACCGAAACCGGCTGCTTGAAGACGAAGGAGTTGACCGCCACCGTCGCCACCCGCGAGCGCGCCCTGCGTCTGGCCGGGATCGATCCGGCGATGTCCACCATCGACATCACCCAGCCGCCGAACACGTCGCCGGCGGGGTTGAGGTCGGCCGGCATCGGCATGACGCGCAATGCCGGCTGCCTGTCGTGAGGCAGCGCAGTCGCGCTGGCACCAGATTCGCTCATCCGTATCTCCTCGTCATCGTTCAGGCTTCGGCCACACGTTCAGCCACGTTTCCGGCCTCGCCAATCAGGGTTTTCCCCAGGCTGGCGGCATAGTGAAGGGGACCGCCGGTGTGCGGCGCGAAGCCGGTGCCGAAGATCACCCCGGCATCGGCAAGCTCGGCATCGGCGACCACGCCACCACGCACGCAGCGTTCGGCGGCGGCCAGCAGCGGCGCCAGGATGCGCTCCACCAGCGCGGCATCGAAGGCACCTGCCTCGCCCTTTTGCGCCTTGCCATCGACCCAGCGGTAATAGCCTTCGCCGCTCTTGCGGCCGAGCTTGCCGGCCTCGACCAGTTGCAGCAGGCGTTGCGGCGGCGCCACAGGCTGGCCGGACGCGGCATCGCCGGTCAGCGCCTCGCCGGCGGCCACCGCGATGTCCAGGCCCACGGTATCGACCAGTTCCACCGGCCCGATCGGCATGCCGAAGCGCAGCAGCGCCGCATCCACGGTCTCGGGCGAGCGGCCCTCCTCGACGCAGCGCAGCGCTTCGAGCATGTAGGGGCCGAGCACCGCGTTGACCAGGAAGCCCGGCGCGCTCTGGACCGGCAGCGGCAGCTTGTCGATCGCACGCACGAAACCGATCGCACGGCGCAGCATCTCTTCGTCGCTCGCCTCGCCCTGCACCACTTCGACCAGCGGCAGTTGCGGCACCGGGTTGAAGAAATGGATGCCGACCAGCCGCGACGGCTGCTGCAACGCCGTGGCGATGTCTTCCAGGCGCAGGCTGGAAGTGTTGGTCGCCAGCACCGCATCCGGCCTGGCGCGGCGTTCGAGATCGGCGAACAGGCTGCGCTTGGCCTCCAGGTTCTCGAAGATGGCCTCGATGATCAGGTCGGCATGGGCCACGCCATGGCCCTGCGGATCGGGGATCAGGCGGTCGAGGGCAAAGCGCGCCGCGCGCGCATCGCCCTTGCTGCGGCGCTCGAACAGCTTGGCCGCGCGCTTGATCGCCGGCGCGATGCGCTCGACCGACTGGTCCTGCAGCGTCACCCGCATGCCGCGCAGCGCACACACCGCGGCGATGTCGCCGCCCATGACGCCGGCGCCGACCACATGGACGTGCCGCGGCGCGAAATCGATGCCCTTGCCGAAGGCCTTCAGGCGCTCCTGCAGGAAGAACACCCGCACCAGGTTCTTGGTCGTCGGCGAGGCGAAGATCGCTTCCAGCGAGGCGGGATCGCCCGCCGGCACCGCCAAGGCGTTGCCCTGGTATTTCTCCCAGATCTCGATGATGGCGAAAGGCGCAGGATAGTTGTCGCGCGAGACCTTGGCCTCGGTCTGCTTGCGCGCCTTCTCGGCCACCTTGCTGCGCAGCGGGCCGTTCATCGCACGGCGCAGCAGGCGCTCCTTCAGCGCGGGTTTGCGCGCCGGCGCGCCGGACAGCGCGACGATGCGTGCGGCGGACGCCATCACGCGCGGCGGCACGCAGTCGTCGACCAGGCCCAGGCGCTTCGCCTTGCGCGCATCGACGCTCTTGCCGGTCAGCATCATGTCCAGCGCCGCGGCCGGGCCGATGGCCTCGGGCAACCTCAGCATGCCGCCCCAGCCCGGCACGATGCCGAGCATGACTTCCGGCAGCGCGAGCTTGGTCGACGGCTCATCGACCGCCAGCCGATGGCGGCAGGCGAGCGCAAGCTCCAGGCCGCCGCCCAGGCAATGGCCGCGGATCAGCGCCAGCGTGGGGTAGCGCACCGCCGCCAGGCGGTTGAACAGGCTCCAGCCGCGCTCGACCAGCGCGCGCGCCGCCGCCGGCGAGTCCAGCCGCGAGAACTCCTCGATGTCGGCGCCGGCGATGAAGCCGGCCGGCTTGGCGGAGGCGATGACCAGCGCCGCCGGCGGCTGGCGATCGAGCTCGTCGAGCACCTGCGAGAACTCGGCCATCACTTCGGCCGACAAGGTGTTGGCCGCGGCGCCGGCGCAGTCGATCTCCAGCCAGGCCAGGCCGTCCGCCTCGCGGCGCAGTGTCCAGTGCGTCCAGTTCCGTTGGCTCATTGCACGGCCTCCACCAGCATCGCTCCTCCTTGACCACCACCGATGCAGATCGACGCCAGCCCGCGCCTGCCGCCGCTGCGGCGCAGTACCTGCAGCAGATGCAGCACGATGCGCGCGCCGCTGGCGCCGACCGGATGGCCCAGCGCCACCGCGCCGCCGTCGATGTTGAATTTCGCCCCGTCCGGCGCACCCGGCGCGGCATCGAGGCCGAAGTGGGTGCGGCAGTAGGCGTCGTCGGCAAAGGCGCGCAGGCAGGCGATCACCTGCGCGGCGAAAGCCTCGTTCAGTTCCCAGGCGTCGATGTCGGCCGGGCTCAGGCCATGGCGCTGCAGGATCGGCAGCACCGCATGCACCGGGCCGAGGCCCATCTGCTCCGGCGCCAGCGCCGCCCACTGGCTGTCGACGATGCGCCCGAGCGGCTGCAGGCCGTGGCGCTCGACCGCTTCGGCCGAAGCCAGCAGCAGCCACGCCGCGCCGTCGCTGATCTGCGAACTGTTGCCGGGCGTCACCCGGCCGTATTTCTTGTCGAAGAAGGGCTTCAGCTTGGCCAGCCCTGCCATCGACGCATCGCGCCTCACGCCGTCGTCGGCACCATGGACGCTGCCGTCACGGCCGATCAGCGGCGCAAGTTCGGCGGCGAAATGCCCGGCGTCCTGCGCCGCCGCGACGCGGCGATGGCTCTCGAGCGCGAAGGCATCCATCTCCTCGCGGCTGATGCCGAAAGCGAACGCGAGGTTCTCGGCGGTCTGCCCCATCAACTGGCCGACGATCGGATCGGTGAGCCCTTTCATGATGCCGATCACCGGCGCCAGGTTGCCGGGGCGGAAATCCTTCAGCGCCGCCAGCTTCTGGCCCGGCTTCTTTGCCGCGTACCAGTTCGCCAGCCAGCGCACCATCTTGTCGGAGAACAGCAGCGGCGCATGCGACAGTGCATCGACGCCGCCTGCCAGCACCAGGCCGGATCGGCCGCACTGGATGTTCGCGATCGCGGAATCCAGCGCCTGCATGCCGGAGGCGCAGTTGCGCATCACCGTCCAGCCGGGCACGGCATTGCCGCAGCCCATGCGCAGCGCCACCACGCGGCCGATGTTGACCTCGTCGGCCGAAGGGCTGGCGCAGCCCAGGATCACTTCGTCGAGCTGCCCGGGGCCGAAGGGCTGGCGCATCAGCAGCGCCGTGCCGGCCGCCGTCGCCAGGTCGGCGGCGGTGAAGGGACCGGGCCCTGTGCGCGCCTTCAGGAAGGGCGTGCGCGCACCATCGACGACGAACACATCCCTGCTCATGCGGCCTCCCCGCGTGCCGGCGACACCGCCGGCATGCTTTCCACCGCCTTGCCCAGATCGAAGTCGTAGGGGAAGTCATCGACGCGGATGACCTTGTCGCGCAGCATGTTGCGGCGCTCGACGAGCAGGTATTCGGCGTCGGTGATCACGCCGGCGTCACGCGCGCGGCGCCAGACTTCATCCACGTCGCCGCCCGTCATCAGGCCCGGCTCGAAGGCGCCGGAACGCTGCGCCTGCTTGAGCTTGTCCTCGATCGGCTCGACCGCGATCGTCGCCAGCAGCGCCGCCTCCAGCGCGCCGACCGGCTCCTCGACGTCTTCCGGCAGATGGACGCCGGCTGTGAGGCGGTCGCGCGCGGCCGACGGCCCGATCAGCAGGGCTGCGACCTCGTGGCCCAGGCGGTCGGACGGCACCACGTAGGGGCGGCCGAGCGGGAACACGACGAGACGGCGCAGCAGGAAGGCGTACAGCTTGTTCGGGAAGTTGGCGATCACGCCTTCGAAGGCGAGCTGGATGCGGAACATGCAGTCCCAGATCGCCCAGTGCATCAGCGGCGCATCGGCGGCCTGGCGGCCTTCGGCCTCGTAGCGCTTGAGCGTGGCGGTGGCGAGATACATCAGCGACAGGATGTCGCCCAGCCGCGCCGACAGCTTTTCCTTGCGCTTCAGCGCGCCGCCCAGCGTGCCCATCGAAATGTCGGCGATGAAGGCGAAGGCGGCGGAGAAGCGGGTGAGTTGCTGGTAGTAGCGGCGCGTCTCGGGCGCGACATCGATCGGCAGCTTGACGAAGTGCGAGCCGGTCAGCCCCATGACGAAGGCGCGGCCGGCATTGTTGACGGTGAAGGCGACGTGCTCGCGCAGGACATGGTCGAAACCGCCCTCGTCGTTGCGCTGCGCCGCATCCATTTCGGCGAGCACGAAGGGATGGCAGCGGATCGCCCCCTGGCCGAACAGGATCAGGCTGCGCGTCAGGATGTTGGCGCCTTCGACCGTGATGCCGACCGGAATCTGCTGGTAGGCGCGGCCGAGGAAGTTCTGCGGCCCGAGGCAGATGCCCTTGCCGCCGATCACGTCCATGCCGTCATTGACCACCTGGCGCGCACGCTCGGTGACGTGGTACTTGACGATGGCCGACACCACCGCTGGCTTCTCGCCGAGATCGACCGCACCGGCAGTCATCGTGCGCGCCGCGTCGCACAGATAGGTGTTGGCGCCGATCCGGGTCAGCGCCTCCTCGACCCCTTCGAAGCGGCCGATCTGCGTCCTGAACTGGTAGCGGACGCGGGCATAGGCACCCACGGTGCGCGCGGTGAGCTTCTGCATGCCGACGTTGGAGCCCGGCAGCGAGATCGAGCGCCCGGCCGCCAGGCATTCCATCAGCATGCGCCAGCCCTGGCCGGCCATCGCCGCCCCGCCGATGATGAAGTCCAGCGGCATGAATACGTCCTTGCCGCGCACCGGGCCGTTCATCCACACCGCGTTGAGCGGGAAATGGCGGCGGCCGATGTCCACACCCGGGTGGTCGTGCGGCACCAGCGCGCAGGTGATGCCGACATCCTGCTCGCCGCCGAGCAGCCCGTCCGGGTCGTACAGGCGGAAGGCGAGGCCGAACACGGTGCACACCGGCGCCAGCGTGATGTAGCGCTTGTCGAAGCTGACGCGCATGCCGAGCACTTCCTCGCCCTGCCACATGCCCTTGCACACCACGCCGGCATCGGGAATCGAAGCCGCGTCCGACCCCGCCCACGGGCTGGTCAGCGCGAAGGCCGGAATCTCCCGCCCGCTGGCGAGGCCGGGCAGGTAGTGCTGCTTCTGCTCGGGCGTGCCGTAGTGCAGCAGCAGTTCGGCCGGGCCGAGCGAGTTCGGCACCATCACCGTCACCGCGGGCGCCGACGAGCGGGTCGACAGCTTGGTGATGACCTGCGAATGGGCATAGGCCGAGAAGCCCTTGCCGCCATATTCCCGGGGAATGATCATGCCCAGGAAGCCCTTGTCCTTGATGTGCTGCCACACTTCGAGCGGCATGTCCTGCCGCTGGGTGCAATCCCAGTCATCGGTCAGGCGGCACAGTTCCTCGACTTCGTTGTCGAGAAAGGCTTGCTCCTCCTCGCTCAGCCTGGGCCAGGGATAGCCGTCCAGCTTGCGCCAGTCCGGGTTGCCCTTGAAAAGCTCGCCCTCCCACCACACGGTGCCGGCTTCGAGCGCATCCTTCTCGGTCTGCGACATCGTCGGCAGGGCATTGCGGAAAGCCTTGAAGATCGGCGCCGTCACCCATTGGCGGCGCAGTGAATCGACCAGGAAGACGCTCATCGCCCCCGCATAGAGCGCCAGCACCAGCAAGGTCAGCAGCACCGGCCAGTCGCCGGCCCAGCCCAATGCCGCGATCCACACCAGCCCCGCCAGCAGCCAGGCAAAAAGTGGCGCTCGCCCGTAGGCGAGCGCACCTGCCAAGGGAGGGAGGCAAACCAGTAGCAACCAGACCATCACGTTCTCCTCATGCCGGGCGCCGCCCCGGCCGTTCTCCAATCAATCCGTTGCCGCCGCGCCGAAGTCCGGCAGCGGGGCGCGCAAGCCACCGAGCAGGAAGCTCATCAGTCGCGGCCGCATCCGCGACGGCTCCTCTTCCGTGCAAGGCAGGCCTGCCGTCGCATAGACGCTTTCGATACCCGCGATCGCGAACGACATCGCCCCCATCATGTAGTGGAAGCGCCACATGATCTCGTCGCGCGGCACCCCCGGCAGCGCGCGGAAGAGCGCCCCCAGGAAGCGGTCCATCACCTCGGCGTATTCCTCGGCGAGGAACTGGCGCACGAAGGCGTTGGGTTCGTTGTAGGTGCGGCTGAGCAGGCGCATGAAAGTGTTGCCGCCATGCTCGGCGTCCGCGGCCAGTTCCAGTGCAGTGCCGAAGAAGGCCTCGACGATGCGGCTGGGCTTGACCGCCTCGCCGCCGGCTTCCGCCTCCAGACGATCGAGCGCTGCCAGCCGGGCCTCGTTCAATGCCGTCATGCGGCGGCGGAACACGGCCTGGATCAGCGCGTCCTTGCTGCCGAAGTGGTAATTCACCGCAGCCAGGTTGGCATTCGCAGCACCGGTGATCAGGCGCATCGACGTGCCTTCGAAGCCGTGCTCCATGAACAGCCGTTCGGCGGCATCGAGGATGCGATCGCGCGTTTCGGACTGCGGCAGGTGTGGCTCGGTGGACATCGGCGCCCTCAATTCAAACGATTGTTTTAATCATACGTTCAATTTATTTTGTGTCAAGCCCGATCCATCAACCGGCCTTCGGTTTGACTCGCCGCAGCCCGGGCAACAGAATCGCGCGCTTGCCGCCCATCCCGACGAAACCATGAGACGCTCCTCCGCCACCGCCCTGCCCGGCCCCGAACCCACCGAGCGCCATGACTGGCAGACGCTGAAAAGCCTGTTTCCCTTCATCTGGGCCTACAAGGGCAGGGTGATCTTCGCGCTCGGCTGTCTGCTGGCGGCCAAGGGCGCCAACGTGACGGTGCCGATCGTCTTCAAGCACCTGATCGACGACCTGAGCATCACGCGCGAACAGGCTTTCATCATCGTGCCCGCTTCGCTGCTGCTCGCCTATGGCGTGTTCCGCTTCTCGACCTCGCTGTTCACCGAACTGCGCGAAATCGTCTTCGCCCGCGTCACCCAGCAGGCGGTACGCGAGATTTCGCTGCGCGTGTTCCGCCATCTGCATGCGCTGTCGCTGCGCTTCCACCTGGAGCGCCAGACCGGCGGCCTGACGCGCGACATCGAGCGCGGCACCCGCTCGATCGGCTCGCTGATCAGCTACACGCTGTATTCGATCCTGCCGACGCTGATCGAGATCGGCCTCGTCATCGGCATCCTGCTGGTGCAGTACGACCCGGTGTTCGCGCTGATCACGCTGGCGGCGCTGGCGGCCTACGTCACCTTCACCGTCAAGGTCACCAACTGGCGCACGCTGCTGCGCCGGCGCACCAACGAACTCGACTCGGCCGCCAACGCGCGCGCGATCGACAGCCTGATCAACTTCGAGACAGTCAAGTACTTCAACAACGAGGAATTCGAGGCGCGCCGCTACGACGAACAGCTCGGCAAGTGGATGCAGGCCCAGATCACCAACCAGTATTCGCTGTCCGGCCTCAACATCGGCCAGGCGGCGATCATCGCGGTCGCCGTCACGGCGATGATGTGGCAGGCCGCGATCCGGGTGGCGAGCGGCGAGATGACGATCGGCGACATCGTGCTGGTGAACGCCTTCCTGATCCAGCTCTACATTCCGCTGAACTTCCTCGGCGTGATCTACCGCGAAATCCGCCAGGCGCTGACCGACATCGAACGCATGTTCGGGCTGATGAACCAGCACCGCGAAATCGCCGACGCACCGGATGCGCTCACGCTGCCCCCCGGTCCGGCGAGCGTGCGCTTCGAGGGCGTCGGCTTCGCCTACGACGCCAAGCGCCCGATCCTGTTCGACCTCGGCTTCGACATTCCCGCCGGCAGCACGGTGGCGGTCGTCGGCCATTCCGGCTCGGGCAAATCGACCCTGGCGCGCCTGCTGTACCGCTTCTACGACGTGCAGCAGGGCGCGATCCGGGTCAATGGCCACGACATCCGCCAGTTGTCGCAGGACAGCCTGCGCGCGGCGATCGGCATCGTGCCGCAGGATACGGTGCTGTTCAACGACACCCTGTTCTACAACATCCAGTACGGCCGCCCGGGCGCAAGCCGGGAAGAAGTCGAAGCCGCCGCGCGTGCCGCCCAGTTGGAAAACTTCATCCGCCAGTTGCCGGACGGCTACGAAACCCGCGTCGGCGAGCGCGGCCTGAAACTGTCGGGCGGCGAAAAACAGCGCGTCGCGATCGCCCGCGCGCTGCTGAAGAACCCCGCGATCCTGATCTTCGACGAAGCCACCTCGGCGCTGGACTCCAGGACCGAGAAAGCCATCCAGGCCCAGATCGAACGCGCCGCCGAAGGCCGCACCGCGCTCGTCATCGCCCACCGGCTGTCGACGATCATGGATGCGGACGAAATCATCGTGCTCGACGGCGGCCGCATCGTCGAACGCGGACGGCACGGCGCCCTGCTGGCAAGCGGCGGCGCCTACGCGCAGATGTGGCTGCTGCAGCAGGAGGAGGCCGCCACGGACGCCACGCCCGGCTGAGCACAGGCGAAAAAAAACGGCGCCTTTCGGCGCCGCACTTGGCAAAAGATCCGCCCGAGCTTCAGGCCGCGTTCTTGCGGCGGCGCATGCCGACCATGCCGAGCAGGGCAATGCCGGCCAGTGCCAGCGAACCGGGCTCGGGCACGTTGCCACCGCCATTGTTGGGCTTGATCGTGCCGCCGACGCTGGCCAGCTTCAGGTAGTCGTATTTCCCGCACACCTGGTTTTTACCCGTTCCAGAGCATTTATCGAAACCGACTGCGGAACCATTTCTGATGTCTCCCGAATTCACGCCGGAGTTGGCCAGATACCCACCCGCCCCGATCAGCCAGAAGCTCGAATAGATGTCCCCCGCAGCCGTGCCCAGATCCTTGGTGGCGGTGCCGATGTTCGCGTAGTTGCCGATCAGCGTCCAGCCGCGGCTGGTGAGGTTGGCAAACGTACCGCCATCGAGAGACTGGGTTGCCGTCAGCGAACCGAAGCCGGTAAACGCCATGACGAAAATGTCGGAATCGGTGGTGGCGAAGCCCGCCCTGACGCTCTCCAGCCGGACCGCTTCGTCGAAGCTCAGCAGCGCGACCTCGAATCCGTCCTTGTTGTCGAGCGCATGCTGATTGCCGGTCGCGGACTCCCCGCCAACGCCGATGCCATTGCCCGCCCAGTATCCGACCGAGGTCTTGTAGATATCCGAGGTATTGCCCGTAGCCTTCCAGCCCGTCACCTGGGGCTCGTTGGCGGCGGAGTTGGTCAGGTTCCAGTTGGTCGCCGCCATCGCGGAGAGCGAAGCGGCACACAGAGCGATGGCAAGAGCGGACTTCGAAATTATCGTTTTCATGGTCATTCCTTAAATTGGCTTGCTTTTTTGCCTTTTCAGCAAAAAACGAGCCAATCTTCTTCGCACCATATTTATCAATTAGTTACATAATTCGGCAGGGATACCCGCAGCACGTGCGTCAATTTTTCCGACACTATCCGAGCTGCTCCAGCAGCTTTCTGGCCTCCCCGGCCCAGGAGGCAGCCGGAGACGCCTTCAATGCGAACTGCAGCTCGGCCCGGGCTTCCTGTGCCCGTCCCAGCTTCGCCAGCACATAGCCGAGATGCCAGCGGATCTCGGGATCTTCCGGCGCGCGCAGGCGAGCATCGCGCAAGTGGCGCATGGCCTCGTCGAAGCGGCCGGCCTGCGCCAGCGCCCAACCCAGGGTATCGGCGATGCCGACGTTCCCCGGTTCCAGAGCCAAGGCCTGCTCCGCCAGGCGCACCGGGTCGCCCTCGCCCTGCACCAGCAGCACGTTTGCCAGATTGTTGAGGACGTTCGCCCCGGCCCGGCCCTCGGCCACCAGCTTCTCGTACTCCTCCCGCGCGGCCTTCCAGTTGCCATCGCGCATCCAGAGTTCGGCCAGCATTTCCCGCACGCTCGCTTCCTCGCCCCGCTTCTCCTCCAGCCAGCGCCTCAGCACCGGCACGGCAGATTTCGGCTCGCCCTGCAGCACGGCAACGCTGGCGCGGCGCTGGAGCACATCGAACGAGGGCTGAAGCTCGAAGGCGTCGCGGTACAGCTGCGCTGCTTCGGCGAGGCGCTTGCGGCGCACCGCGAGATCTCCCGCCAGGCGCAGGCCGCTCGCACTGGCCGGATGCTCCTTGCGCAGCGCCGCCACCAGGCCGTCGATCGTCGCCGGCTCCACGCCCGGATCGGCAAGGGCCGCCTCCGTTTCCAGCACCATCGCAGCCTCGTCCCCGGGCCTGCCCTGCAGCGCCTTCTGCGCGGCATAGCTCGCCCCCGAGGGATTGGCCGCCCGGAGTTGGAGATAGCCGATGCTCACCAGCCGCGATACGTCGTATTCGGCAAGCACGGTCATTTCGCGCAAGGTCTGCCGGGCCGCCTTGTTGTCGCCGATGTCGATCTGCGCCTCGGCCAGCGTGGCCAGCACCAGCAGGTCGGAACCCCACTGCGGCGCCAGGGCCTTCGCCGCATCGAGGGCGCCCGCCTTATCGCCGGCCGCCGCCCTCGCCTTGACCAGCGCCACCCCGAAGCGCGGGTCCCGCGGGCGTTCGGCCACCGCCTTCTCGAACCAGCGAATCGCCTCGCCGATATTGCCGACCCCCTGTTCGAGCATGCCCGACTCATACATGGCCACGGTGTCGTTGCGGTTCTGCTTCAGCATTGCGGCATAGGTGCGGCGCGCCTCGTCGAGGCGCCCTTCCGCAACGTCGAGACGCGCCATGTTCAGGCGCGCAGGCATGAAGTTCGCGTCGCTCGCCAGCGCCGCCGCGTAGGCCTTGCGCCCTTCGACCGGATTTCCGCTGGCGACCTGGATGGCCCCCAGCAGATTCAGCACCGCGGGATTGCCGGGCGCGGCTTCGGCGGCACGCAGGGCGACGGCCAGCGCGGCCTTGCCTTCGCCTTGCCGCATCAAGGTGTTCGCAAGCGCGTTGGCGACGACGAAGTCGCCAGGCGTCTTGTCGAACACGGCCTGCAGGCTTTCGATCGCAGCCGCCGTGTCGCCACCGCCCAGGCGGCTGAATCCGAGTGCGGCCTGCGCCCCGACATCCCCGCCCTGCGCGGCCTTTTCGAGCAATTCACTCGCCTTGCCATAGCGCCGCTGGGCGAGGTTGACGCGCCCCAGCAACTGCAGCGCCTGCGGGTCTTCCGGCTGCAGCCGGAGCACATGCTCGAGCATGCCGGTCGCGCGTGCGTAGTCGCTCATGTCCAGATAGACCGAGGCCAGCAATTTGCGCGCGCCGAGATTGTTCGGGTAGCGGGAAACCGTCGTTTCGAGATACTTCTTGGCCTTCTCGAGCTGCCGTCCGGCGTGGTGCGCCAGCGCACCGACCATCAGCAGTTGCTCGTGGCCGGCAACCCATTCCGCGGGCAGGGCATCGACCAGGCCGCCCGCCTCTGCCAGGTGGCGTGCCGCCTCCGCACGCTTGCCCTGCCTGTCGGCGAGCAGGGCAAGCAGGTAGGACACCCGCGGCTCGATCGGCCCTGCCCCGATGGCGGCCAGCGCGGCCCGCGCTTCGTCATCACGCCCCAGGTCGACCAGGATGCCGGCCCGTGCGACGGCGGCATCGATCAGAGCGGGATCGAGCGCGATCGCGCGCTCGTAGTCCATCAGCGCCGTCGCCAGCTCGCCGGTGGCATGCGCCACCGAAGCACGCGCATTGAAGGCCATCGCGTATTCCGGGCCGTGCTCCACCGCCTGCTCCGCAAGCTGCCGTGCACGAGCCAGGTCTCCCCTTCCGATCAGCATCGGCACTTCCGCCGCAAGAGGGACGGGCGAAGCCGGATCGAGCGCACGTGCTTCGGCAAAGCTGCGCTCGGCCTCGGCACGCTGTCCCAGCGCGGCATGGGCCACGCCGCGCAGCGTCAGCACATCGAGGCGGACGCCGGCCGGCAGGCCTTCCGCCGGAATCGATTGCAGCAGCACCGCCGGCTTCCCCTGCAGCAGATAGATGCGCGCCATCGGCACCGCCACTTCGGCGCGGCTCACGCCGAGCCGGAGCGCTTCGCGGAATTCGACTTCCGCCGGGCCGACGTCCCCGTCGCTGAGGTAGGCGCGCGCCAGCAGCAGGTGGGCGGCCAGCATGTTGCGGTCCTGTTGCAGGGCGTTCTTGAGCTGGATGATGGCACCGGCGACATCCTGCGCCTCGAAACGCTTCAGCCCGTCCTCGTAATAGCGGCTGGCCGCCGCCGGGTCGGCCAGCGCAGGCACGGACAGGAGCAGCGAGACGGCACCGGTGGCGAGCATACGGGCCAGCAGTCGGGCAGGGCGTTTCATGGGCAAGGGGTCGTCCGGTTTCGGGAGGGTGGAGCGAGTATATGGGGGTATACCGAAAGGCCTCCGTGGAATTCGTCATTGTCGACGCAAACGACATCGATGGCATATTCACCACGCGCTCGAAGCCACACCGGCAAACGCGCCATCCCGTAGAATCGCGGGCAGGCTGGCGGGCTCCGTGCCTCCGGCCCTCATCTATTCAGGAACCGCCCAGGCCCGCAGCCCGAACATGCGCAGACCCCGCATCGCCCTCGTCGCCACCGGCGGCACCATCGCCGGCACCGCCGCCTCGCCGACCGACACCACCGGCTACACCGCCGGGCAGTTGGGCGCCGCAGAACTGCTCGGTGCCGTGCCGCAGCTGTCCGCGCTGGCCGAATTGCACGCCGAGCAATTGTTCAACATCGACAGCAAGGACATGGGCCCGGCCCACTGGCTGCCGCTGCTGCGGCGCGTGCAGGCGCTGGCCGATGACGGCGACATCGACGGTGTCGTCGTCACCCACGGCACCGACACGCTGGAGGAAACCGCTTATTTCCTCCATGTCGCGCTCGCCACCGCCAAGCCGGTGGTGATGACCGCGGCGATGCGCCCGGCCACCGCGCTGTCCGCCGACGGTCCGCTCAACCTCTACCAGGCCGTGCAACTCGCCTGCCGTCCGGCGGCGGGCCGCGCCGGCGTGCTCGCGGTGCTCGGCGACCGCATCCTGCCCGCGGTCCATCTCGCCAAGCGCCACCCGTCCGCGGTCGATGCCTTCAGTTCGCCCGGCGCGCTGAGCATCGACGCCAGCGACACCCAGTTGCAGGCCCTTCCATCCCCCCGCCATCACCGCATCGACCTGCCCGACGGCGTGCAGGCGCTACCGCCGGTCGAACTGCTGACGGCGAGCGCAGGCAGTTCGCCGGCACTGGCCGCAGCCGTGGTGCGCGCGCTGGCCCGCGCCAGCCAGGTCGCCGGGCGTGCCGGCCTGGTGCTGGCGCTGCCGGGCAACGCCAGCCTGCCCGCAAGCTGGGAAACGGTGCTCGCCGAAGACCTTCCGCCTGCGCTACCGGTCGTGCTGGCCAGCCGCTGCGGCGCCGGTGCGACCGCACATCGCGCCGATCGGCCGGGCAACTGGCTGCAGTGCCGCACGCTCGATCCGCTGAAGGCGCGCGTGCGCCTGATCGCCGGCCTCGGCGCCGGACTGCGCGGCGCCCGCCTGAAGCGCTGGTTCGAGCGCGTCTGACGCCCTCTCCGCTCAGAGCCCCGGGTCGCTGCCGCCGCCGATCAGCGCGCTTTCGACGATGCGCCGCGACAGGTGCGGCGCGAAGCCCTCGATGAAGGCGAAGACGTAGGCCCGCAGCCAGGCCCGCTTGCGCAGGCCGATGCGGGTCGTGCTGGACTCGAACAGGTGCGACGCATCCACCATGCCCAGCCGCCTGTCCTCTTCGGCGTCGTAGGCCATGCGCGCCAGGATGCCGATGCCCAGGTCCATTTCCACGTATTTCTTGATCACGTCGGAATCGATCGCCGACAGCACGACATTGGGCCTCAGTCCGCGCCCGAGAAAGGCCTTGTTGATCAGGCTGCGGCCGGTGAAGGCGTCGTCGTAGGTGATGATCGGATAGCGGGCGATCGCCTCCAGCGTCAGCGGCGATTCATGCAGGATGGGGTGGCGCGGCGTGGCGACCACGCAGCGGTTCCACTGGTAGCAGGGCAGCATCGCGAGGTCGTCGTAATCGGCGATGGCCTCGGTGGCGATGCCGATATCGGCGGCGCCATCCAGCACCATTTCGCACACCTGGCGCGGGTTGCCCTGGTGCAGCGACAGCTTCACCTGCGGGTAGCGGCGCATGAAGTCGCGTACCACGGCCGGCAACACGTAGCGCGCCTGAGTGTGGGTAGTGGCAATGCTCAGGCTGCCCACCGTCTCGTTGGCGAACTCGCTGCCCACCTGCTGCAGATCGTCGAGGTCGCGCAGCACCCGTTCGGCGATCGCCAGCACTGCCCGCCCCGGCTCGGTGACGGCGACCAGGCGCTTGCCATGGCGTTCGAAGATCTCGATGCCCAGCTCGGCCTCGAACTGCCGGATCTGCTTCGAGACGCCCGGCTGGGAAGTAAACAGTGCATCGGCGGCTTCCGTGACGTTGAGCCCACGGCGCGCCACTTCATGGATGTAGCGAA
This sequence comes from Thauera butanivorans, assembly GCF_048398245.1. Lineage (NCBI taxonomy): Bacteria > Pseudomonadati > Pseudomonadota > Betaproteobacteria > Rhodocyclales > Zoogloeaceae > Thauera > Thauera butanivorans. The sequence continues at coordinate 865,621 of NZ_CP183038.1, read as the reverse complement.
GCTGCTGGAGATTCATTGTCCCCTCCTCATTGTCCCCTCCGCCTCATATAACTTTCAATTCTAAAAGTCTAACCGCAAACCGCTTTCTATGGCTAAGCCAAACCTCTACGATCCGCGCACTTCAAAGGATGCCCTTCATGGATTTTGCGTACACCATTGCCGGATTCGCCGTGGGCGCCATCGTCGGCCTGACCGGCGTCGGCGGCGGCTCGCTGATGACGCCGCTGCTGGTGCTGATGTTCGGCATCCATCCGTCGGTCGCGGTCGGCACCGACCTGCTGTACGCCGCCATCACCAAGGCGGGCGGCACGCTCGCCCACGGCCTCAAGGGCACGGTGGACTGGAAAATCACCCGCCTGCTGGCCACCGGCAGCATTCCGGCCGCGGCGCTCACGCTGTTCCTGGTCGGCCGCTACGCGCCGGGCGGCATCGAAGGCGCGGCCAGCCTGATCCAGGTGGCGCTCGGCGTCGCGCTGCTGCTGACCGCCGTCGCCCTGATCTTCCGCAAGCGCATCCAGGCCTTCGCCCTCGCCCGCTTCGGCGGCAAGCCCGATCCGGTGCGCACCGCGCGCCTCACCATCCTGACCGGCGCGATCCTGGGCACGCTGGTGTCGATTTCGTCGGTGGGCGCCGGCGCGCTCGGCGTCACCGCCCTCCTGTTCCTGTACCCGACGATGCCCGCACTGCGCATCGTCGGCTCGGACATCGCCCACGCGGTGCCGCTGACCGCAGTCGCCGGCATCGGCCACTGGATGCTCGGCAGCGTCGACTGGCTGCTGCTGGGCAGCCTGCTGGTCGGCTCGCTGCCCGGCATCTGGCTCGGCAGCCACATTTCGACCAAGGTACCCGACCACTTCCTGCGCCCGATCCTGGCCACCATGCTGGTGCTGGTCGGCGCCAAGCTGATCAGCCACTGACCGCCAGCCACTGGCACGCAGCCCGGCCTGTCCCGGGCTCAACGCAACGAATACATGAACCCCCAGAGAGACGAATCCTATGTACAAGTACGACGAATACGACCAGCGCATCGTCGATGAGCGCGTCGCCCAATTCGCCGATCAGACCCGGCGCTACTTCGCCGGCGAACTGAGCGAGGACGAATTCCGCCCGCTGCGCCTGCAGAACGGCATCTACATCCAGCGCCATGCACCGATGCTGCGCATCGCCGTGCCCTACGGCAACCTGAACTCGAAGCAGTTGCGCATGCTGGGCCACATCGCCCGCTGCTACGACCGCGGCTATGCCCACGTCACCACGCGCCACAACATCCAGTTCAACTGGCCCAAGCTGGAAGACGTGCCCGAAATCCTCGGCCTGCTCTCCAGCGTGCAGATGCACGCCATCCAGACTTCGGGCAACTGCATCCGCAACGTCACCTCCGACCCCTTCGCCGGCGTTGCCGCCGACGAGATCGCCGACCCGCGCCCGTGGTGCGAAATCCTGCGCCAATGGAGCACCTTCCATCCGGAATTCGCCTTCCTGCCGCGCAAGTTCAAGATCGCGGTGAATGGCGCCAAGCAGGACCGCGCGCTGATCCAGGCCCACGACATCGGCCTGGACCTGGTGTACAACGAGGCCGGCGAGCTGGGCTTCCGCGTGCTGGTGGGCGGCGGTCTGGGCCGCACGCCGATCATCGGCGCGGAAATTTCCGCCTTCGTGCCCTGGCAGCAGATCCTCAACTACTGCAGCGCCATCCTGCGCGTCTACAACCTGCACGGCCGCCGCGACAACGCCTACAAGGCGCGCATCAAGATCCTGGTGAAGGCCCTGGGCGTGGAAGAGTTCGCCCGCCAAGTCGAAGCCGAGTTCGTCCATCTCAAGGACGGCCCGTCCACCTTGACGCAGGCCGAGATCGACCGCGTCGCCGGCCGCTTCGACGATCCGGTGCTGGCGCCGCTGCCGCAGGACGCCGGCTACCGCGCCCATCTGGCGGAGAACAAGGCTTTCGCGGCCTGGGCGCGGCGCAACGTGCGCGCCCACCGGGTGCAGGGCTACGCCAGCGTGGTGCTGTCGCTCAAGCCCTATGGCGTGGCGCCGGGCGACCTCACCGCCGAGCAGTTCGACGCCATCGCCGACCTCGCCGACCGCCATGCCTTCGGCGAAGTGCGCAACACCCACGAACAGAACGTGCTGCTCGCCAGCGTGCGCGAAGCCGACCTGTTCGAGGTCTGGCAGCAGGCACGCGAACTGGGCCTGGCGACGCCGAACATCGGCCTGCTGACGGACATCATCTCCTGCCCCGGCGGCGACTTCTGTGCGCTGGCCAACGCCAAGTCGATCCCGATCGCCAACGCGATCCAGGACCGCTTCACCGATCTCGACTACCTGTACGACCTCGGCGAACTGGAACTCAACATCTCCGGCTGCATGAACGCCTGCGGCCACCACCACGTCGGCCACATCGGCATCCTCGGCGTCGACAAGAACGGCCAGGAGTTCTACCAGGTGACGATCGGCGGCTCGCAGGGCAACCAGGCGGCGCTGGGCAAGGTGATCGGCCCGTCCTTCGCCGCCGCCGAAATGCCGGACGTGATCACTTCGCTGATCAACAACTTCATCGACAACCGCCACGAAGACGAACGCTTCATCGACACCGTGCGCCGCATCGGCATCGACTCGTTCAAGACCCGCGTCTATGCCGAGCGCGCCGCGCGCCTCGAAGCCCGGGAGACCGCCAATGTCTGACATCATCAAGAACGGCCTCATCCAGTCCGACGACTGGCAGGTGCTGCGCCTGGCCGAAGGCGAGGCCGCCGCCGACGCCGCGCTGCCGGCCGGCCGCGTCATCGTGCCGCTGGCCGTGTGGCAGGCTCGCCGCGACGAACTGCTGCCGAAGGCCGAAGCCGGCGTGCTCGGCGTCTGGCTGGCGGGCAGCGAAGACCCCTTCGCGCTCGAAGCCGACCTGTCGGCACTGCAACTGGTCGCGGTGGACTTCCCCAAGTTCGCCGACGGCCGCGGCTACTCGATCGCCACGCTGCTGCGCACCCGCCTGGGCTATGGCGGCGAGCTGCGCGCGATCGGCGACGTGCTGCGCGACCAGTTCTTCTTCATGCTGCGCTGCGGCTTCAGCGTGCTGCAGCCGCGCGAAGGCAAATACACCACTGCCCAGCTCGAAGCCGCGCTCGCCAGCCTGAAGGATTTCACCAATCCCTACCAGGGCGCGGTCGACCGCCCGGAGCCGCTGTTCCGCCGCCAGCCGCGCACCCCGCTGCAGAAGGACGCCGCCTGATGAACGCCAGTGTCTCCCCGCTGCGCCCGCCCGCCGGCAACCCGGCCACGCGCCCCGAGCTGACCGACGCGCTGCGCGCCACGGCCGGCGCCAAGGCCGCCGCCGCCCTCGCCCTGTTGCGCGAGGCGGTGGCGGAATTCGGCACGGCCGGCGAACTCACTTTCGCCAACAGCTTCGGCGCCGAGGACATGGTGCTGACCGACCTGATCCTGTCGAGCGCGTTGCCGATCGAGATCTTCTCGCTCGACACCGGCCGCCTGCCGGCCGAGACCTATGCGCTGATGGGCGAGGTCGAGCAACGCTACGGCACCAGGCTGAAAGTCTTCTTCCCCGACTCCGCGTCGGTGGAGAATTTCGTCCGCAGCCACGGCATCAATGCCTTCTACGACTCGATCGAGCTGCGCAAGGCCTGTTGCGGCGTGCGCAAGATGGAACCCCTGCGCCGCGCCCTGGCCGGCAAGAAGGCCTGGATCACCGGCCTGCGCGCCGCCCAGTCGGTGACCCGCAGCGGCCTGCCCTTGCGCGAGTTCGACCAGGGCAACGGCCTCGAAAAGCTCAACCCGCTGTCGGACTGGAGCGAGACCGAGGTGTGGGCCTACATCCGTATCAACGAGGTACCCTACAACGCGCTGCACGACCAGTTCTATCCCAGCATCGGCTGTGCCCCCTGTACGCGCGCCATCGCGCTGGGCGAGGACGTCCGCGCCGGGCGCTGGTGGTGGGAAGACCCCGCAACCAAGGAATGCGGCCTGCACGCCAAGAAGGGCTGAAACCGACGCCCTCACGCGCCCCCGAACACGCAATCGAAACGGTAATCACATCATGTCGACGCTGACCAAACAGACGCTTTCCCATCTCGACTGGCTCGAAGCCGAAGCCATCCACATCCTGCGCGAAGTCGCCGGCCAGTGCGCCAACCCGGTGCTGCTGTTCTCCGGCGGCAAGGATTCGATCTGCCTGCTGCGCCTGGCCGAGAAGGCCTTCCGCCCGGGCCGTTTCCCCTTCCCGCTGATGCACATCGACACCGGCCACAACTACAAGGAAGTGACCGATTTCCGCGACAAGCGCGCCGCCGAGCTGGGCGAGCGCCTGATCGTGCGCTCGGTGGAGGATTCGATGGCGCGCGGCACCGTGGTGCTGAAGCATGCCGGCGAGTCGCGCAACAAGCACCAGTCGGTGACGCTACTGGAAGCGATCGAGGAATTCGGTTTCGACGCCTGCATCGGCGGCGCCCGCCGCGACGAGGAAAAGGCGCGTGCCAAGGAGCGGATCATGAGCTTCCGCGACGAGTTCGGCCAGTGGGACCCGAAGAACCAGCGCCCGGAGCTGTGGAACCTGTACAACGCCCGCAGCCACAAGGGCGAGAACATCCGTGCCTTCCCGATCAGCAACTGGACGGAGCTGGACGTGTGGCAGTACATCCAGCGCGAGCAGCTGGAGCTGCCGTCGATCTATTTCGCCCACGTCCGCCCGGTGGTGCGCAAGAACGGCCTGCTGCAGCCGGTGACGGAGCTGACGCCGGCCAAGCCGGGCGACAAGGTCGAAGACGTCCAGGTGCGCTTCCGCACCGTCGGCGACATCACCTGCACGGCGCCGGTCGAATCCGATGCCGACACGGTGGAGAAGATCCTGGCCGAGACGGCAACGACGACGATCACCGAGCGCGGCGCAACGCGGATGGACGACCAGACTTCCGAAGCCTCGATGGAGCAGCGCAAGAAGGAAGGGTATTTCTGAGTTTTTAAGGTGTTCTTGAGAACGAACGATGGGCTTCGCTGCGCTCTACCCATTCTACGCAGCCATCGGCGATTCGCAGGCACCCGACCCACGGCCACGACTGCGACCAAATCTTGAAGAAAGCTTGAAGGAATCATGACCATGTCCGCACCCGAACAACTGCCCGAGATCGACAACGGCCTGCTGCGCTTCCTGACCTGCGGCAGCGTCGACGACGGCAAGAGCACCCTGATCGGCCGCCTGCTGTTCGACAGCAAGACCATCCTCGCCGACACCCTCAACGCCATCGAGAAGACCTCGGCCAAGCGCGGCATGAGCGCGGTCGACCTGTCGCTGCTCACCGACGGCCTGCAGGCCGAGCGCGAGCAAGGCATCACCATCGACGTCGCCTACCGCTACTTCTCCACCGGCCGGCGCAAGTACATCATCGCCGACGCCCCCGGCCACGAGCAGTACACCCGCAACATGGTCACCGCGGCCTCCACCGCCAACCTGGCCATCATCCTGGTCGATGCGCGCAAGGGCGTGCTGACCCAGACCCGCCGCCACTCCTACCTCGCCAGCCTGGTCGGCATCCCGCACCTGCTGGTCGCGGTCAACAAGATGGACCTGGTCGACTACGACCAGGCGGTGTTCGAGCGCATCAAGGCCGACTACCTCGCCTTCGCCGACAAGCTCGGCATCGAGGACGTGCGCTTCATCCCGATCTCGGCACTGGCCGGCGACATGATCGTCGACCGCGGCGAGCGCCTGGGCTGGTACGACGGCCCCACCCTGCTCGACATCCTCGAGAACGCCCCCGCCGCCCACACCGAGCAGGCCGAGGACTTCCGCTTCCCGGTGCAGTTCGTCTGCCGCCCGCAGGATTCGGCCAACCCCGAACTGCACGACTACCGCGGCTTCATGGGCCGGGTCGAATCGGGCGAGATCGCCGTCGGCGACGCCGTCACGGTGCTGCCCTCGGGTGCCACCAGCAAGGTCAGGCGGATCGAGATCGGCGGCGTGCCGCTGGAGCGCGCGATCCACGAACAGTCGGTGGCGCTGCTGCTGGAAGACGAGATCGACATCTCGCGCGGCGACCTCATCGTCAAGTCCGCCGAAGCGCCCGAGCCGGTCAAGCAGATCGACGCCACCATCTGCTGGCTGGCCGAAGCGCCGCTGTCGCCGGCGCGCACCTACCTCGTGCGCCACACCACGCGCGAAGTGAAGGCCAAGCTCGCCAGGATCGACTACCGCCTGGACGTGAACACGCTGGAACGGGAAGCCGCCACCGGCCTGGCGATGAACGACATCGCCCGCGTCACGCTCAAGCTCGCCCAGCCCATCGTCGCCGACCGCTATGCGGACAACCGCGCCACCGGCGCCTTCATCATCATCGACGAGAGCACCAACAACACCGTCGGCGCCGGGATGATCGGATAAGCCAAGCCAAGCCGGGCCGCGTAGTCAACCGAGCCTCGGGCCTTTGCCCCGATACGCGGGGCCATCGACAATGCCGGTGGCCCCGCGTCCTTTTTCAAATCTCCGCAACCGCCATGCCTGATCGTCCTGCCGTCGACACCGCCCGCACCCGCCTCGACAAATGGCTGTGGGCCGCCCGTTTCTTCAAGCATCGCACCGCGGCGACGGAAGCGGTGGATGGCGGCAAGGTCAAGCTCAACGGCCTCGCGGCCAAGCCCGCGCGCGAGGTCAAGCCCGGCGACCGCATCGACGTCACGATCGGCGAGGAAACACGTACCGTCGTCGTGCGGGCGATCGCCGACAAGCGCGGCTCCGCCGCCATCGCGCAGACCTTGTACGAAGAAACCCCGGAAAGCGCCGAACGACGCGAGAAGGCGCGAGACCTGCGCAAGCTCGCCGCCACGCCGGGCGCCGACCTGCACGGCCGCCCGACCAAGCGCGACCGCCGCCGGATCGACCGTTTCAGCGGGCTCTAGAGCGCCGGCGGCTCACGCCCGCGCACGTTCAACGTTCAAAAAAAGAAGCAGGATCAGGCGCTTGCCCTTGGTACGGAAAACAATTGCGCGACCTGCGCCATGGGCAGGAACAAGCGCAACGGTGTTTGCTGGAAGGGCAGAAAATCGAAATGCCTGTAGAAGCTCTCCGCCTGCTGATCCTTGGCATCGACGATCACGGCCATTGCACCCACATGCTGCGCACCTTCAAAACTGCGCCGCAACGCATCGACCAGCAGGAATTGCCCGGCGCCCCGACCGCGGACGAACCTATCCACGGCCAGGCGCCCCAGCAGGGTCACGGGCAGATGGTCATAACGGGGCAACTTCCTGGCCAATGCGGGCGGCAGTTCCGCGATGGGAATCAGGGAGGCCGACAGCGAATAAAAGCCGCGCACCACGCGGTTGTCATCGAGCAGGACAAAAGTAGCCGCGACATGCCGCTGCATGTCCTGCCGGGCTTGCAGCTTGAGATAGCGGTTCAATGCCTCGTTGCCGCAATCGAAAGCCGAGCGCTCGTGCGCTCTCTCAAGGGGCACAATGGCCTGAAGCGTGAGAGAGAGGGACAATCACACTCCCGTTTGCTGGCGGTAGCGTTCCACGGCGCTGCGCAAACGCGTGCCGGGCGGTGCCGGATTCAGAATCGCCGCGACAAAGGCCGCTTGTTCGGTGCGCGTCAGGCGGATCAACTCATGCTCCTGCACGATGCGCGTAGCGGCTTCCTGCGTACTCTCGATCACCAGCTCGCTCAAGGTTCGCCCGGTCAGTGCCGCCGCACGCTGGAACAATTCCTTCTGTGCGCCGGACACGCGCGCCTCCAGCCGAGCATTACGGGCCTTGTCAGTGGTTTCTGGCGTGTGCTGCATGGTGTTCCTTGATGCTGTTCGAGGATGAATGGCCTTCTTATGTACGCCACCTGTCCGTACGAGTCAAGCGCAAAAAAGTCAACCTACGCCAACACCACCGGCACCGTGCGCCAGCCGCCGACCGGAGACACCGCCCGTTCGGCCGCCTGCCGTGGATCGAGCACGATCGACGAGCTTGCGGTCAGCAGTTCCTGCAAGGCGATGCGCAGCTCCAGCGTTGCCAGCAAGCGCCCGGGGCATACGTGCCTGCCGATGCCGTACACCAGATTCCGGCTGGCGTTGCGCGCCGGGTCCAAGGCGTCCGGGTCGCCGAAAACCGCCTCGTCCCGGTTTGCGGAAGTCCAGTTCAGCTTCACGCGCGCGCCTTGCGGCAACGCCACGCCGCCGATCGTCACCGGACAGGTCGTCACGCGGCGATTGGACACGAAAGGATCGTCGATCCGAAGAATCTCGTCGATGAGGGCATCGAGCTCGGCCTCGGGAACGCCCGAGCGCAGGCGATCCTGCAGTTCAGGATGCGTCGCCAGGTAATGGAGCAGCACGCCGACACACTGCGCGATGGAACCCAGGTCTCCGCCCGTCCAGTTCCGCAGCACCGACACGATCTCCGCATCGGTCAGCGGCCGGCCATTTACTTCGGTACGCATCAGCCGGGCAGTGACATCATCAGCATCGGCGCCACCCTCGCGCCCGGCACTGCGGCGCGGCTCCAGCACGCAGCGGATCAGCTCGTCGAAAGCCTCCGCCACCTTCAGCGTCCACGACTTGTCGCCCGAGCGCGTCGCGGCATGGTTCTCGGCAACCCAGGTCACGAGACGATCCTCGAGATCGGCCGGCCAGCCCAGCCACGCGCTTTGCGCCCGCACGGCAAAGCGCACGCCCACCTCGGACACCGCGTCGACGGCAACGCCCCGCGGCAGCGACGCCACCAGATCGGCCGCCACCCGGCGGAATTCCTCATGGAAAGGAGCCAGCGCCTCCGGGGTGAGGAAGCGGTCGAGGGCCTGCCGGTATGCCGTGTGCTCGGCCGCATCCAGACCGTTCGGGATCTGCAGATGGCTCGACACCGCGCTGGAAAACCGCTCATCGTCCAGCGCCGCCTCCACCACCAGTCCGTGCCTCAGCAGCACCCACTCGCCATGGATGTTGCGCACCACCCCGTGCCGGGGACGCAACGTGTCGGTGTAGGCCCTCAAGTCCCTGCCGGCGGCAGACAGGTCGTCAGGCATGTGATCGCTCATTCTCATTCCCCCCTTTTGCCCCGGGCAGACGGCGGCCGATACCCGGATCATTGGAACAAGCAGCCTCGCCGATGGCTCGAGGGGGTATTCTAGCGTCAGCCTGGCCGGCGGGAGCGGGCCTGCCCGAGCACCCGCGCACCAAGTTCAATGGGCGGCAAACACTTCGTCCAGCGTGCGTGCATCCAGGATGTTGTCGGCCCAGCGTTCGAGTTCGGCGCTGGACGCATTCTGTAGACGCTCCACGGTCCGGGCGTCAAGCGGGCCGAAGCGGCGGGAGAGCTGGCGGGTGAGCATGGCAAGTTCGCCTTGCTGCATGCCTTGCTGAATTCCCTGTGCCATTCCCTGCTGCCGGCCTTGGGTCAGCAATCGCTCTGTCAATCCAGCCATGTTCCGGTTCTCCTGCGGGTAGCATTCGGCATAAAGCCGGCGTTCATTATCGTCAAGGGCACTGTAGATGTCGACGAAGTCCATGTATTTGAGGCGTTTTTCGATACTCGGTTCAAGCGTCAACAGACCCCGGATGGCCTGGGCGTAAACTTCGATCTTCTTGTCCCGCGGCCAGTTCATGTTGGGCAGGTTGAGCCGGGCGACCAGGTTGGGGCTGTCCAGCCAATCGTCGGCCGGGGTGTCGGCAAGTACGCAGGCGATGTAGTGGAAGCGCAGATAGGAGGTGTGCTCGCCGCCCAGCTCCAGGCGTTTGCGGATGCGCGTGCCGCTACGCAGAAATATCACCACCGGCACCACACGATCGGTTTTGCACGTTTCGGCCAGGCTGGCGCAGTAGATCGCCAACCGATGGATGGAAAAGCGCGCCGGATCGCTTTCTTCCTCCAGTACGAACAGCAGCGCCTCGCGCCGGCCGTCAGGCCATTCCACCAGCAGCGGCACGTCCAGTTCGTGGAAGCGGTCGCCCAGGCGCTCCTTGAGCTGTTCCTGCCGAATCGGGGTGATGCGCACGCTGTCATCGATGCCCTGTGCTTCGGCCGGGGCGAAGAACTCCAGCGCCTGGCGCGGGTAGTCGAGGATCAGGTTCTTGAAGTTCTGGTCGTGGCTCGATGGCGGCATCGCATCACCCCGTTTTCATGACAAACGGGATTATATGCAAAAAGACTGGAACCTGGCGATGCACCTCTGCGGACTGCCATGCGGCACTATTTCTGTTACCAGCGCCGAAAGCGCGAATCGATCGGAATTTCTGAGCAAGCGCACACCAAGTTCAATGGGCGGCAAACACTTCGTCCAGCGTACGTGCATCCAGGATGTTGTCGGCCCAGCGTTCGAGTTCGGCGCTGGACGCATTCTGCAGACGCTCCACGGTCCGGGCGTCGAGCGGGCCGAAGCGGCGGGAGAGCTGGCGGGTGAGCATGGCAAGTTCGCCTTGCTGCATGCCTTGTGCCATTCCCTGCTGCCGGCCCTGGGTCAGCAATCGCTCTGTCAATCCAGCCATGTTCCGGTTCTCCTGCGGGTAGCGCTCGGTATAAAGCCGACGTTCATTATCGTCAAGGGCACTGTAGATGTCGACGAAGTCCATGTATTTGAGGCGTTTTTCGATTTCCGGTTCAAGCGTCAACAGACCCCGGATGGCCTGGGCGTAAACTTCGATCTTCTTGTCCCGCGGCCAGTGCATATTGGGCAGATTGAGCCGCGCAACCAGGTTGCCGCTGTCCATGTGAGGCTCGGCCGAGATGTCGGCGAGCGTGCAGGCAAGGTAATCGAAGCGCAGATAGGCATGCTGCTCGCTGCCCAGCTCCAGGCGTTTGCGGATGCGCCCGCTGCTGCGCAGGAAGATCACCACCGGCACCACGCGGTCGGTCTTGCACAGCTCGGCCAGATCGAGGCAGTAATGGCCGAGGCGATGGATGGAAAAGCGCGCCGGATCGCTTTCCTCCTCCAGCACGAACAGCAGCGCCTCGCGCCGGCCGTCGGGCCATTCCACCAGCAGCGGCACGTCCAGTTCGTGGAAGCGGTCACCCAGCCGCTCCTTGAGCTGTTCCTGGCGAATCGGGGTGATGCGCACGCTGTCATCGATGCCCTGCGCTTCGGCCGGGGCGAAGAACTCCAGCGCCTGGCGCGGGTAGTCGAGGATCAGGTTCTTGAAGTTCTGGTCGTGGCTCGATGGCGGCATCGCATCACCCCGTTTTCATGACAAACGGGATTATATGCAAAAAGAATGAAGTCTGGCGATGCGCCTCTGCGGGCTGCCACGCGGCACTTTCCACCACATTGCTGCCCGCGCGCCAGGCGGTGGCCAGCAGGTACAGCGCCGTCAGCGTGGCCAATGCGGCGGGGCGCGGCATTTTCAGCACGCGCAGCACCAGCGGCCAGAGCCCGCGTACTATCAGCCAACTGAACCGCACGCCAATGCAAGAGAACTGTCATTGGAACGGTAGGTCCGTTCTGTAATCTGTCGGGTACCCTACGGAAGCAACTCGGCCAGACCCGACGTTGGGCTGAGGTCGAGCGAACGGTAGCAATGGGATCTACAGCAGACGTTCAATACGCTTGCCCCGTGAACTGTTGGTGCGCAGCTTTCCGAAGCAAATTGAATCTAAGCCGCGTTGCCGCGAGAATGTCGTCGCCCCGCAATTGATGAGGTTATCACCGTGAGCGTAGACATTACCCCGCAAGAGGCGATGAGGCGCCTGGAACAGCATTTCGGCTCTCGCGAGGGAATGCTCACTCACACGCTTAGCATGTTGTCAATGTCCGGGCAGCCGACGGACATCACCTTCTACCGGCGAAAACCAATCCTGGATGTCCGGGTCAGCACGAAGCTGGGCGCCGCTAGGCTGTATGGTCTGGAGAATCGTCTCCCGAGGCTGTTGAGCTGCATAGGGTTCTCGAACGGTGCCATCGCGGACCTCAACGAGATTTGGACTGTGAATCCCATGCCGATGGAAGGGTTCTCTCAGGCGGAATTGGACGCCGTCGACCTTGCGCAGGGAGAGAATCGCATCGGACCGGGCGGCGAGACGCTAAGGGAGATGATCCGCAATACGTATCATTGCAAAAGCAGGTCTGAAGTCGATTACTTTCTACGCCGGTGGATCGCCTCCTAGAGCTGCAGAGGTGAAGCTTATGGCTGCTGCGGCTCGCCTTGATTTCGACGCATAGAGTCGCGGAGCCGTGCTGGCATTTGCCACTGTGGCGGCGGAGGGTTCAGTTTCAACTCGGCGATAAGCGCGCGCTGATCCTGGAGCTCCTTTCGTCCGCGTGGACCGAGCCCACTCTCATATGGCAGCAGGCGCGCCATCTCGGCCTCGGCTTCCTTGAACGCCCCGCAGTAGGCAAGAACGACGGCATACTGGCTGCGGATGGGGATGACGCGGCCTGCCAGCTTCAGGCCCAGAATGGTGGGCATCAAATTTCGCTCGATGACGTCCCGCGCGCCGATGTAGTCGTGCCGCTCGACGAAGTCGTCGACCAACTCCTGACCGACTCTCACGAACGAGTCTAAGGAGTGCGCCATCGAGTAGAATTTCAGTGCATGGACGTGGGCAAGGCCGGGATGATTTCCCATGGCCTTGATCGCCTTCGCCTGCAGATCAAGAGAATCCGCGAGGTGCTTGAGATCGTCGGTATGGCTGTGATCGCCTTTCAGAAGAGGGAATATCTTGTCCGGATTCTGCCCCATCACGTCGGCGAGCGTGAGGCCAAGCAGGTCGTAGTACTCGACGATCAGATCGAGCGTCGCAGTAACGCAGTCGTCCATCATCCCAAGTTCGAAGAGCGCATGCGCATAGTTGTACTTTGCCACGCGAAGGTGCTGCGGCGTTTGGGGCAGCAGGCGGCTGAGCTCGTTCATCGTCGTCTTTACGGTGGCAACGTCTTTCGCACGAGCGGCAAAGATCATGCGCTTCATGCCAACGGCGAGGCGTTCCGATAGCCCGAGATCGTTCTGACGCACCAGTTCGTCCATCCGATCGAGCATGTTGCGGATGTCGGCGTTATCGCCGTCCTTGAAATGAGCAAAGACCAGCCCGTCCAACGCCCAAAACCGATCCTCCGCAGGGACCTCTTCTGATGCAGCGACCTGATGCAGATACTCGGAAATTTCGTCCATGTAGCCCAACTCATGGAAGATTTCGTCAGTCGCCATTTCGACAAGGGGCTTGATGTTGCCGAGCGCAACGAACATCCGCAGCAGCAGGAAGACGCGCTGACGATCGTGATCCCTGGGAAGCGCGGCCATGAGGAGATCGCGGATCGCCTCTTGCGCCTTCCGGACGAATTCAGCTCCGCAAACATCGAGGTGACCGCGACCCAGCGGCCTCATGGCATCGTGGACCTTGAAGCGGTCGTCCCCAAAGATCTGGATCGCGCCACTCAAGCGCAATCGTCGAAATGCGGCGGCTGCCGCAGGCTTTTCCAGCCCGAAGGTTGCCTTCAGGACGTCGCTGGCTTCGGATTGATTGAGAGGGACGTCGCTGAGGCTGAGCCCGGCGACGGCACGGCGCTCGTCATCATTGTAGCCGTCGAATACGTCAGCGAGGATCAGTTCCTGAGCGGTCTCGACGATGTGCGTGCGTTCCTCGAGAGCTGCGCAGAGCCGGTCTACCTCTCCGTCGTAATTATCGGCCGCGATCTTCAGCGCGTTTTGCGTATAGAGCGGCAACCCGCCCGTCAGCTTCAGCAGCCGCTCATAGGCCGAATAGTCACCTCGACATCCAAGGGACGAACCTTCTGCGGCGGCGGTTTCGTTGGTCCAGCCAAGAAGCGGTTCCGCCTGAACGCCGAGCGTTGCCTCGATGCGAGCGACTGCGGTGTTCGGCTGTGCCAGCAAAACGAAATGCAGATGTGGTGACACCTCGATCAGCGCGACCAGGTCGGCTGCCGGTACGCGGTGCGCGTTATCCAGCACCAGGGTCGCCGTGAGGTTGCTTTCCGCAAGGTGGCGCCCGATTGCGAAGAGGATTTCCGTCCCGGTGGCGCCGGGCAACAGGATCTCGCCGAGCTTGCCGCCGGTCTTCCCGAATAAGCGTGCCGCGAGTTCGCGGGCGACAGCGCTGGCTAGGGCCGGTCCGGAGATGTCCGCCACGTCGTAATAGGCCAGCCTATCGCTCGTATGCAGGGCCGTCTGGGAGACCCAAGAGGATTTGCCGGCTCCCGAGAAGCCGGTGACCAGTCGCACTCGATGCGTCGTGACGAGTGGCGGTTCCTTATCCTGAGGCCGGTATCTAAGGGGCGGTGCCGGAAAGTCCTGTAGTTGTATCACCAACTGCTCGAAGAGCGCTGGGAGGTCATGCACGACGAAGGTGTGATTAGCGTTCGGCTCGATGCCCGCAGCGGCTGCCATGATTCGGCCCGCTAGCTTCCAGACCAGCGTTTCCGGCGCCAGGATCGAAAAAGGCAACGTATTGGCTGCGGCGCGGCAGGCGGCGAAGCCGCCGGAGACATCATCCCATGGTGCGGGAAGCGACTGCTCTGCCGCGGGCATTTTGCCGGGCCAGAACAATGGGACGTCAGACGGCCAGGCTTCGCTCCTGAGCCTTTCAGATAATTCCGGACCGGGCGGACTGTTCGAAACGATCGCGAATTCAGCTGTGCCGCTCCTGCGGCCGTCCTTATGCTCGGTCCTGATCGCATCGAACCGCGAAAGAGCGCCGCTGATGTCACTGAAAATCAGATGCGAGCGGCGGGTCTTGATCTGCGCGTAGATGCGTTTGTCCGGGAGCACCAGTTCCACGTCTTCGTCATTCTCGACGACGATGTGGGTAACGCCGGCGCTGGCGGCCCGAAACAGGCACGCCACGGCATAGAGATGTTGGTAGAGGAAGCCACGATGAACAGATTCGATCCGGGCGAGTTGACGGCTATCCAGATTGTATCTTTCGATTTGCTTTGTGCTAGCCACAGACTCAACTTTCATCGGCATCCTTATCGGTGGGCGATTCCTCGATGATCGCGATGGCGGCGATAACCTTGAAGTCAGACCTACGCCCCAACCGAATCATATAGGAAGGCATTTTCGTCACGCGGTTACCCTCGCAGACCGAAGCCGCTCAATCTGGTTGTAATTGATAACTGCCGGGTCCGCGCCGATAACGGGAAACCGGCTGACGACATAGTGGACGACCCGCTCCAGGCCCAACTTATCTTTGAGCAATTGCTCGCGCCCGAGCTCCTTTTTCAATGCTCTTGCATAGTAACTGACAAGCCGTCGATTGTATCGAACGAACAGATCGCGCTCCGTTTCAATCTTTGAGAAGTCGATCCAATTGTTCTTGCACTGAATGTTGAAAATGACGCCCTGGTCGGTCGCGACGACGTCAAATTCCTTTCGGTTGATGCGCTTGATATCCCTCACTTGGAACCCCATCCGGCTCAGATCTCGCTTCACCATGTCCTCGAATATGAAACCAGCGTGAATCTGGAAGCGGCGGCGGCTCCCTAAGTGGACATTCTTGAAAGAATACAGCAACCGCGACAGCAGGTTGATATTCGACACCACTCGGTCGCCGAGATCCAGAAAAGGTTGATAGGCATTCGTATTGGTTGCGTAGTCTGATGGCTCGTTCACAAGAAGCCGTTCCAGCTCTTCTGGATCGAGTTCATTTTGAGCGCGGAGTATCGCGAGAAACTTCGTCTTGTCGATCTCGACGAAATACTCATCCCGTGCATGGCGGGCAAAAGCGATCACCAGCATGCCCATCGCCGAGAAATCAGAGTCCTTCAGCCCGAACGCCTCATAGGTCGCACCAATAAGTTTGATAGAGTTGCGCAGCTCTGCCGTCGAAAAGATCTTTCTGGGATCGAGAGGCTCCATCACCGGCCTGACGATTTGACCGCCGCGCAGCTCTTCCATCACATGAATGGATGCGCGCTCCGGCTCGAGAAAGTAATCGTCCAGTGTATCAAAGCCGTGGCTCGCCATCGCCCCGATGTCATCGACCTCAAGTGTGAAGTCTGGTAGCGCATCGAGCAGCGCCAGCTTGTGATGGAAACCGGTGATGGCGGTGCAACTGTGCTCGATCTGCGGCAAGAGCACGGTCAGCGCGTCATATGGCTTGAGGACCTCGGCGCCCGCGCACGCGTAAGGCATGGTGTAGAGAAGTGAGACGATGTGGCGCCGGCGCGATTGAAAGTAATCGACCGCACCTCTGATCGTATCGAGCGTGATCGCTGGCCTATGACCACCTTGGTCATGCTGTGCGAATGCGTTCCCGATCGCGCTCGCGTAGAGCATGATCCTAGTAAATCGCCCGATCACCGCAGGTTCGAAATGGTGGGTGAGCGCATTTCGCACCGCCAACCATGTCGGACCGGGATTGGCCAGAAACCCGCCATCCAGGCGGATGGTGTAGAGCCAGTCCCGCAGTCGCTTATCGGATATGCCAAACTGAGGCAGGTTGATGAATTCCTCTACACCCCGGATCGTCTCGTGCCAAGCCGCCACAGCATTATCGCGTCGATACCGGGCCAGCATGGCGAGCACGCCACCCCCATGTGCCGCAAGCTGGCTCTTGATCAGCGCCTTCGCCTCGTCTCCTTTGATCACCCGTTTCGCGCTCATCCCTATCCCCTTGGCCCGCTCATTCTCACTGCGTCGCCAATGATCTCAAATCTACCCCGCTCATCAACGATGACAATCTGGCCGCGCAGAATCTGAATCGCGCCCGTGATCGGACAGCTGAAGGACGACTGTGTAGCTGCATCTCGGGCGGGTTGGCGTGGGCCGCACTCCGCATGGGGTGCGATGCTCGGACGTCGCCCGGCATGAAGGGTCAGGCGGGCCTTGCGAGCAACCCAGGCCGCCCGTTGCCCTGGTTGCCAGTGAAGGTCTCGATGCGGGCCATCCCGTCGATGGCTGAAGGCGGATCCGAGTTCTCGATCACAATGACCTGCACGTGCTGCGCGAGGCTCGCAAGGTACTTGTAGAAGTGTTCTGCGAGTGAGGTCGCTTTGAGGTCAGCCTCGTCCTGCGACAAGTCGCCGTACTTGGACTTAAGCGGCTCGCGGTAGGTGAGCAGCGGGGTGTCGAGAACCAGGAAGCCAGGATGCGGCAGGTTGTTTTCGATGCAGTGGACGATCACCGCGACGTTGAATGCCGCGTGGAGCACCGCCCGGACCCCCTTGCCATTGGCCGCCCGGGATTTGCCGCCGACGGTTATGTCGTTGGCTTTCCCATCGAACTGGACCTTGTCAGCGTCGGGGAATTTCCAGGCCTTCAACACCGTCTTCACCGTCTCGCCGAAGTCGAACAACGTAGTTGAGTCTGGGCCGACGGCTGGCTTTTCGCCCTCGCGCCTAGTGGGCATGGCGCCGATCTCCGCCCGTCGCTCGGCCAGCTTTGCGCGCCGCTGATAGAGTTCGAGTACCTTGAGGATCGTGATGCGCTTCGAGTTGTACGTCTTGTAGCTCTCCCGAAGCGACGCTTCCTGGGGACGCAGTCCCTGGATGGACCTGTCAAGATTTTCAGTATCGGTCGTGAGCTTGGCGACGGTTTTGCGCAGTCCGGTGGCTTCGGCCTCAAGCGAGGCGATCACGTGCGCCAGTTCTCGCTGCTCACGTTCGATCTTGCGGGCTTCAGCGGCAGCGGCGGTGTGCGCGAGCGATATCTCGTCCGCTGCGTGGTTGTGTTTCTGGGCATCGGGACGAGCGCCGCAGACCGGGCAGTCCCGCCCAGCCATGGCCATCAGCACGTAACCGCCTTCCTCGATGGATTGCAGACGCTGCAGGTCAGAGGTGTAGACCGCCTGCAGCTTGGCGAAGCGTTCAAGTGTCAGCTCCAGCTCGCCGATGCGTTCTTGCAGTTCGCGGTAACGCTCGAACGTGGCACGGCGCTCAAGCACGAGGCTGTCCAGCTCGCCTTGCGCAGTCTGCAACCGTGCGAGCAAGCCGTCGGCACTTTGATCGAGTCGCTCAAGCTGTTCGTGGGTCTCTTTCTCGTCCGGAGGCTGCTCACCGAGCTCAGCATCAATCTGAGCAAGCAGTTCGTCGACCAGTTCGAGCTTCGCGGCCTTGGCGGCCTTGCGCTCCGTCTCCTTCGGGACCGTCACGGCGGCCGCATCATCTTTGCCAGTGAGGAGGAGCTTGAAGAGGTTCTGCTCGAAGGTGCGCTCTGACGGAGTTCCCGACAGATAGACAGGACTGGTCTCGGACATGATGTCGTCCTCGGCCACCACGGCGTACTTCGACAGCAGACGGATGGACAGCGAATCCTTCTTACCGTTGCCGTCACGCACAACCCACTTGTTGGCCAGGCCGATCGCATCAAGCAGTCGATGCGAGACGGTATCCGTGCGCTTGTGGTCGTGCTTCTCACGCAGCACTTCCCCATTGCCCAGGGGCGCGCCCTTGTGCAGTCCTGCATAGAGCTTGAGGTGGCCACCACGTGTCGCCCTATAGAGCGTGAAGTCGCCTTGGTCAGCCAGGGTGATGCCGAGCCAGGCACCGTCGTAAGCCGCGATCTCCTCGGTCTCAGGCAAGCTCGCGGACGCGCCCAGCATGAAGAGAATGGTCTTCGACGCAAAGGACTTCCCGGTGTTTGAGGCGCCGAAAACTATGTTCAGGCCATCGTCGAATTCCAGTTCGGCGGTCTCAACTTTCGGGCCAGTGAAAACCAGGTGGCGCAGGCGAATACCGGTCATTTCGGAAGCCTCGCAGGCATTTCTTCGACACGGAAATCAGCGGTCCAGCGTCCGATCCGGCCCGCGATCAGCGCTCGCATCTCCGCGGTCTGCATGCCCGCGAAGCGGTCCGCCATCCACTTGGCGCGCTCCTTGAGGGCAAGGGAATACGGCGCCTGCAGCAGGTCCAGGTAGCTGGGCGCGTCCTCGGTAGCGCTGAACGCGATGCCGTCCTCCGTTTCGAACACCTCGACGAGATGCACCTGCTGCATCAGGAGCAGGCTCCTCTCGACCAGTTGGCGGCGCACGAGCAACTCGCCCGCACGATTGGGGAGGTCCGGATGCAGACTTTCCGGCACGTCCTGGCCGTCGAGATCGCCGGTGTGCACGACTAGGTGATCGAGCCAGGTCATCTCCAGAAGATCGCACCGCCGCGGGTAGAAGGCCTCCAGCACCACCAGCGCCCTGATTCCCGTCTCGAGCGTGCTGTTGAAGGGGTGCGCGCCCGATGAATTGAGCTCTACCGGTCCCACGGCAGCAGCCCCTCATTCGCCAATAGGTGGCAAGTGCCTTGTTTGACCTGCGGGCCCGCGTGCTTGCCGAGCACCCCGGAAGGATGTAGGACAGCCGCCTGCTGCATCACTTGCCCGAGCCTAGTGAAGCGGCTGGCGTGCGCGCCGTGATGCACATCGACAACCCCGTGGTAGATCTCATCCCTGAAATTCTTCAGGGTCCCATCGGGCGTGGAATCCCGGTAGAACCGATCAAAGGCCACGGAATCGAAAAAGCGAGTGCGCTGGATACGCAGATGCGGGCCGATCTCTGGACAGGCGAGCGCCGCGGCAGCATCGGGGTAGGTCCCCGGGCCCTTCTCGTCGTAGACCTTGAGGAGCTGGCTGATGTATGCCGACTCGCTGGCCTGAATCTCATCGGGCACAGCGCCCCTGGGCCACGGGCCTGGATCAGCGTCAAACCATGCCACGAGCGCCGGTTTGCACGCGGGATCCTTGGCGAGGCGCGCCGCGTCGAGCCAGTCGACCCTCTTGAAATCGAACGCTCGGATCTTGGCCTCGATCTCCGGGGTCAGATTGACGACCTGGTTCTCCACGAGGTCCTTGGCAATGTAAGTATCCCACCGGTCCAGGAAGGCCTGCCTGAACTTCTCGGGATGTGCGATGTAGTCCCGCGCGTTCCGAACAAGACCGTACGGCGCGACGAAGGTGTACGCGCGCGGCAATGAAAACGCGCCGTCGGCCGAATTCTTGAAGATCTTGCCGAGTTCGACGAAGGTCGAGTGTTCGGACAGCTTTGAGCTGAGTTGCTTGCACTGGAAGTTGTCCCATGGACCTTCCAGGCGGCGGTCGGTCACGTAGCCCGTCACATCGCGTCCCATGTCGCCCGTGCCACGCCATAGCTCGTGGGCATGGTAGTCCTTGCAGCGCTGAGCGACCCAGTCGTCGACGAAATCCTCAAGCTCTGACGGCGAAAGCGCGCAGATCCGCGCGGCGTGGTTGATGCGCAAAGGTTGGTCCTCCCATGTACCGATCTATGGTTTCGTGTCGGTGTGCTGGCTGCGCAATGATACTGGGTTACTGTGACGTCGGTACGGGCGGACCTTCGGCCTGTAACGAAGGATGGCAACGGCGCTGGAAGACGCAGTCCGCACGCCAAAGCCTCGAATGTCTGCTTTCAGTGGTCAGATCCACCTCCCGCCACTTCCGCTTCGGGTCGATACGGTGAGTTCGAAGGATCGTGGCCTGCCGTTCAACTCGTATGGATCGCGGTGCGGCAGGTGTAGGCTGCGTTGCCGCCGCTCATTTGGCGCGGGCTGGCCGGCGGCAACGGCCGACTTCCGGTCCTCGGCCTCAGCTGCCGGTGCCTTTATGGCGCAGTCAGGCAGCAATGTGCTGGTCACCTGCCGTTCGAGCGTCAGGCGAGGGCGAACGGCGGCTTCTCCATCCTGCCAACTGGAAGTACCGACCCGTTGCGGTCATTCGTCACCTCGACCGTCTACTGGCAGGTAGTTGATTGCAGCAGTCATCCGGTGACTTGGTAGCCGGGTGTTCGTCGCCCTGGGCGGATTTTCCACGATGAGATGTGTAATGGATGCTTTACGCAAATTCCACACACCCCTGCCTATCAAGGATCGGAAATGGACGGAGGTCGTGACTTAATTACGTACGATACTGAAGTCTGTAATGTCGGCTAACTGGCGAGGCTGACGACCGGGACGCAGCTTGCCTGTCACGCGTACGTAGGCGCCGTTAGTCATGTGTGCTTGGTCAGCGATGGCGTACTGTTCCGGCGTCAATACGGTGCGAGCACGAACAGATTCACCTTCTTCAGCCAAAAGTACAGCCAGAACAACGACGCCGGAACGGCGACCGTCATCCCCCATTTCTCCATCAAGGCGCTCTACCGTGCCAATAAACGTATCCTGTTGCTCACGTTCTACAGAGCGAAGTTCCCGGCGGATTTCCTCAACCCTAGCGAAATAATCGCGCTGGATACGGATAGGCTGGGTGCGAGTCTGCGGGGGAAGGTGCCGGAGCACGGACCAGTCAAAAGTGAGGTCGAGCGAATTGTTCATCTGGTCATCGTGCATGCCAGATAGCGCCTCGCATAAGTTAGAAGAAACGAGTGGTGATGCAGAGGTACGAATGCTGTTAACAAGACTATCAATAGAGTCCGCTTCTATAGCAGACGTCAATTGCTGTAGGGCTTGGTTAAGCGATAGGGTGACTTGCCGAACAAACGGAGCATCGGAGTCGTCCAGTTCTAGGCTACCTTGCACTTCCAGCGCATTCAGTGGGCACGACACCCTCACCACATAGCTTCCCCGCTCTGTCTGCCCGAAGCGCGATTTTTCGATTAACTGATTAGCTTCGCTAAGGGAGAGGCGGGGGTGATGGGGACGAGGACGCAGAACGGTACAAGCAGCCGCCTTCAGCAGCTTCTCTGCATTGGTAATGAGGCTGCTGGCAAAGCTGAGTGGAAGATCGTAGTCATTCGCGCCGTTAAATACCCTGAGGCGCAGGACATCATCGCGAATGGAAAATAGCCTAGCTATCAACGAAGTACGGGAAACTCCCATTAATTCGCCGATTTTTCCTACAACTAGATCTACAGTTTCAGCGTAGTCGGGTGCCGTCAAATCCATTGGAAAAACAAGCTGACGACGCGGGAAGGCTGGACTACTGAAGACAAAGAGACGATCGGCCAAGGCCTGCTCGAAAACAGACCAGCCCTGAGACTTCAGGAAATCCCTTAGGTCAATTGGGGTAATTGTCTGGTCAGCGTTCACGCTTCTATCTCTTGGTATGTCGGAATTTCATTCCTTGACAATGCAGCCATTAAAGACGTCAGACCATCTGCATCAAATCGCTGCGCTTTGGGCAGATAGATGGTTTGGGCCGTCTTATTCGTGGAAGACTTTGCCCCTCGTAAACTGACCCAGTAAGCACATCGATGAAGCGATAAAGCGTCATCGGTATGCGTGATCCAGTTTTCAGCTCTGTCTGGCAGAAAAAGCACAACCAATATCCGTGGAGTGGCTACCGCCTGAGAGCGTAGATCGTCATAACGGGGAATCCCCGACAGGCTATAGGAAAGCGAATCCTGGACAGTCGCTGGCTGCTTAACCGTCGCCTTCAACTGAATCTTGAGATCGACCTCCTGCCGCCACCCACCATTAGGGAATGGCCCCCATCCTACGAGACGAGCGTCGACACCGGCGTTGTCCTCGTGCCTACCAGCAACCTCGCAACAGACGCCAGCCTTCGATGCTACTGCATGCAGATAGGCATAGCTGAGTTCCGACTCGATGTTTTCCGGGGTTAAAGGTGCCACAACCATGTATTAGATTGGTAACCCGCCGATGATACATCAACAATTATGAAAGTTGCGGGCAGGAAGTGGGAGTCCAAGAAGAGGGGTTACGCGGCCGAGACAAGCGGACAGTACCCCCGTCAGCAACTAAGCGGCTGGTGAGAGTGATCGGCGCATGGCCGCCCAGTTCGGGTCGGTCGGCGGCCCGGAGTCAACTCAGGCCGACGAGTTCGCGCAGGCTGTCCGGCCGGCTTCAGAGTGGAGCTGCCGCTTGAACATCAGCCAGGCCGTATGGGTGACCGGCAGCTTCTGGCCGATAGTACCCCCGCAGCATCATCGCCGTAAGCAGCCGCCCGCCGGCAAAAGGCGCTTGGCGGGCAGCCACGCCGGGCTCAGATCTCGATCTGCTCAGAGATCTCCAAGGCATCATCGACCTCGATGCCCAAGTACCGCACTGTCGACTCAAGCTTGGAGTGGCCGAGCAGGAGCTGAACGGCTCGCAGGTTCTTCGTGCGCTTGTAGATCAATGTCGCCTTCGTCCTCCGCATCGAGTGCGTACCGTAGGCGGAAGGATCCAAGCCAGCGGCCACCACCCAGTGCTCGACGATCCTAGCGTACTGCCGGGTAGAGACATGCGGAGAGTCGTGCAGGCGGCTCGGAAAGAGGAAATCTTCCGACCTCAAGGCGGCCTTCGCGATCCAGGCAGCCACAGCCGTGCGCGTCGGCTCTGTCAGTTCGAACTGCACAGGCCGCTGCGTTTTCCGCTGCACGACCATGGCGCGTGAGAGCACCTGGCTTCCATGCGTCACATCGCGCACCCGCAGACTGACGAGGTCACATCCTCGGAGCTTGCTGTCGATCGCGAGGTTGAACATGGCGAGGTCGCGCACTTCGTGCGCGTTCTGCAGATGAATACGGATGGCCCAGATGTCCTTGGGTTTGAGCGGTGCCTTCTGGCCCACCAGCTTCCCCTTGTTCCAGGCTTCCCGATACGGATGTTCTCGGGTTTCCATGACAGACTCCTTGCTGTTGATCGGAGTCTGATTCTTGTGCCCGTGGCGTGCGGCGGCTATCGGGGAAGATGCCCACAGCGTACTATCGGCCAGTAGCAGCCGTTCGCTCGCGACGCACAATCGGCCAGGATCGGTCATTCGAGGTTCGGGAAGAAGCTATCTGAAGTAAGGTGAAGTTTTGCCATATTTTAATTAAAGATCCTTGCCAAGAATATGCGGGATATTATTTGAGTCAGGAAAATCAATCGATTTAAACCACTTATGAGTAATAACAACAGCCACAGAAACCATCACTTTGTTCCGCGTTTTCTTCTTGCGGAATGGGCAGATAAAGACGGGAAACTTGGCGTTTTTAGGCGGCTACCTAGTGGCGCGGTGAGGTTTGATCGGCATTCCCCCAAAGCAGTCGCGAAGGTGAAGCATCTGTACTCCATTCGACGGGGGGCATCTCAACCTGACGTCTTCATCGAAAAGGATATTCTGGGCCCACACGTAGATGACATTGCCGCACCGGTACATCAACACATCCTATCTCACGGCGTAGTAAATCTATCGGATGATCAGCGTTTCATTTGGTCACGACTACTGCTCGCCGGCATGTTCCGCCTGCCCTTTATGATCAATCATTTTCGGCATCTGGGGCGAGAAAGGGTTCGCGCTAAAAACGGGGAGGCGGCGGCTTCTCATGTCGATGCTCTGGACGAAGGGCTAAAGCTCTTTGTAGCGGCGATAGGTTCACAAAAGTACAACAGAAAAATTCGCTCCGCCGAATGGACGGTATTTAAAGTGCCATCTGGATGGAAGGACGCATTGATCTGCGATCTACCGTTTGCCTATTTTGGCGACTTCTTTAAAGATGCATTTGCGCTAGTTCTGCCTATATCTCCTCGCCAATTCTTCGTATGTTCGAGTGGTAAATACATCGAAAAATTTGCTCACATGAATCATGATTGGATGACGAAAGTAACGAATACTAGGCTGGTCCAACATGCAGATCAATATGTTTACACGACTGATTTGAGGCATCAGGGCTTAGTTGAGAAGTGGCTAAGATCGTATTCACTTGACTCATAAACCTGACGTTGCTTTTCGACTCTAAGTTTTTTGAGCTCAGCAAAGAAGGTGGATCCGGAGAGAAAGTTTCCATGGGAGGAAATTCGCACCCTGTCCACTCCCGCTGAAAGTTAGTGATGAGTCAAACTTCCGCTTTGGGTCGGGTCCGGCAGTAGCACGAAGTGACCAGCGGTCATTGACCTGCCTCGGCGGCTGAACGGCCGTTGACCGCCGCATTGCCGCCTGAGCTTCGTCACATACCCAACAGCAGCAGTGGCCGAACTCCTGTCCTTGTCAGACCGTTTCCTCAAGCTGCTCCTTCCCGATATCTGCTGCCAGGTCTGCGCTGACACGACCGCCACCCTCCCCCACGCCGATAAAACCGCCCCTCCACCCAATGATGGCTCGCCACCGCGCACATCAACCCCAGCGTGCCGCCGACGGCGAGGATGGCGGGCCAGTCGTGGTTTTCCCAGCCCTGCTCGCGCAGCGCGCGCATGATCGGGTAATGCCACAGATACAGGCCATATGACATCCTGCCCAGCCACGCAAGAACGGCGCCGCCCAGCCAGGACGGGCGGGCGACGACCAGCAGCGCGGCGGCGGCTTCGGCCACGGTGAAGCCGTATTGCACGGTCACGATCCACTTCGTGCTGTAGAAGGTCAGGGCGAAAGCCAGTATCACGATGCCTGCCATCGCCATGCAGGCCGCAGTGCGGCGCTCGGGTGCGGGCGGGTTCAGCAGGCCGATGAAACTGCCCAGCAGCAGGCCGCTGCAATGGGTGTCGGTGCGGATGTAGAACGCCCAGACATCGCCAAGGTGTTCCGGGCTGGCCGCGCGCCAGGCGGTGGCCAGCAGGTACAGCGCCGCCAGCGTGGCCAATGCGGCGGGGCGCGGCATTTTCAGTACGATCAGCAGCACCAGCGGCCACAGCAGATAGAACTGCATCTCCACCGCCAGGCTCCAGACATTGCCCAGAATGGCAACCGGCTCGCCGAAGGCGCTGGCGTAGTTGAGCAGATACAGCGCGGACCACCACGCGTCGCGCACATGGCGCGCGAACGGCACTTCCGCGAACAGCCACGGCGCAGCCAGCAGATAGGCCGCCAGCATCGTCAGCAGCGCGGGGCTCAGGCGGCGGATGCGGCGCCGCATGAAGGCGCGGTAGCGGATGGTGCCGCTTTGCGCATGCTCCTCGGCAAGCAGGCGGGTGACCAGATAGCCCGACAGCACGAAAAACACATCCACGCCGAAGAAGCCACCCGGCAAGCCCGGAATCCGCGCATGGTAGGCAACGATGACGAGCGCGGCGATGGCCCGGATGCCGTCGAGCGAAGCGGTATAGGGCATGGCGGTGCGTCAATCGGCGCCGACGGGCGCGAGTACGGCAGCGGTGCCAGATCCAGCGCCGGGCCGCGCATAGTGCGCGTCCAGGGCGCGGTAGAGCGCGAGCGTCATGTCGTCGGTGGAACTGCCGCCGCGCTTCATGCCGTTGCCGATCCACACCGTCACCCCGCCCCGCTCGTCGAGAATGGCGACCGACGAAGCGGCATACAGGAAGCCGGGCTGCACATGGACGCGCAGATCGCCATCGCCGGCCTTGTACGGAAACACCGCATGGCCGTAGCAGTCGCGCAATGCGTCCTGCCTGCAATCCGCTGCGACGTCGTAACGGGTCAGCAGGCCCTTGCCCTGCCGATGCAATTCCGCCAGCAGTGCGGCCAGCGCGCTGGCGCTGCCGGACAGCCCGGCCGAGGACGACAGCGCGGCAAAGTCGAAATGACGCGAATAGTCCGGGCCGTAGAAATCGCTGTTGCGGAAATCGTAGCGGACCTCGTCCGCAAGATAAGGGCCGTCGACGAAGCGGATGCCCCTGGCCGCCAGGCCGTATTCCCTTTCCAGCAGATCGCGGAAGCCGGTGTGCGTGGCCTGTTCCAGGATGACCCCGAGCAGGCAGTAATTGAGGTTGGAATAAGCATGGCGCGTGCCGGGGTCGAAATCCAGCCGGGCGCGGGCCAGTTGCGCAAGCTCGCCGGGGCACCACGGCCGGGTGGCGTGGATGACCATCGGGTCCGGCGAACGCAGGCGGTCGAAACCCGCACTATGGCGCAACAGGTCTTCCACCGTGATGCGGGCGATGCGTTCGTCCCGCAGCGCGGGGATGGGCGACAGCCAGGCCAGGATCGGCGTGTCCAGCGCCAACGCCCCCGCCTGCTGCTGGCGCAGCACGGCGTCGGCCGTCAGCAACTTGGTCATGCTCGCATAGCGGAAACGGCTGTGCTCGTTGACGCGAGGCGACAGCAGAGGCTGGTCCTGCCAGCCGTGCTCGCAATGGTGCAAGCTGCCGTCGGGAGCGGAATAGGCGATCTGGCTGGCCGGCGAGGCGTTGTCCCACAAGGCGGTGTGCATTGCCGTTTGCATCCAGGCCGGCGCATGTGGTGAGCACTGCAGGGTCGGCTGGGTCAGCAGCGCCTGGGCGGGGTACAGCAGGCGCTGCACGCCGAGGCGGTCGGTGATCCAGAAGTGAGCGAACAGCGCTATGACGACGCAGCCGACGAGGGCCGCCAGGAAAAGCCTAAGGTTTTTGCGCATCGCGGTGGCAAAGAGAGGTTTGCCAGAGTGCTGCCCGGATAGTTTGCTACGAACCAGCTTTGGCAGAGGGGCCACCTTGGCCGAGTACCAGTGCAAAGGACGCCGCTGCAACCAGTGATGCTACAAACCGACGACGAACGGTCTTGCTGATTTCCTTTGCTTCATCAGAACTGCGAGACGTGTATGTATTCATTTCGACCTCCTTTGCTGCATGTAAAAACCCAGATAAACCGGAAAGCTGAATTTGAATGACACAGCAACGTCCACTGACACCGATACCTGCGGAATCGAACCGCACTCCCTACCCATCTGCCAAAGTTGGCTCACACGTTTCCTATTTCCGCACTCAACCTTACCGTTATTGCTTACCAGACTGAACTACGGCTCTTTGTGCTCGAAAAATCTAAGACCAGACAGCGAGTCATGAGATTTTAAGAATTCAATTGCCTTGGCATAGGCTGCAGCTTCTCCCCCCGACATATCGTGATGATGTTTACTGATATCACGCAAGTCAATTGAATCAGATGTAATCGGAAGAATGGAAGCGGTACCACTGTTACAGGTCAGCCCAGGAGATGCCACCACCCAAAAGCTATAACAAGTCTGTACTTCATCGCCGAGCTGATCAAGCAAACCAGCCTCCTCCTGCCTCTCCGGAGGAACACCATAGAACCGAATGACGGATTTAATCACGATGCCACTCCATTTCTGTTCTGCTTGATTACCGCTTCAATTTTTTGGAGAAAATTAATATGAAAATTGACAGTGCGGCAAAAAAAAGCGCTCCGACACCGTCACCCGCTCTGTCAAATCCGGTGTCGTCAAACCTTGGTTTGCCAACACCGGATTCATCGGGAGAAAATCTCCAAACGCCCTATTGGAAAATTTCTTTGTTAAGGATCAACCACCGGCGGGGGGATCAGTATCCTCAGGGTCTGCACCAAGTTCAGCCTTGCAACCAGCCGGCCGATAAGTTACGGCCACATCAGTACTGCAACCCCACACGCCTGTCGGAGTGCGCGTCCAAGCCAATTGCTTTGTACGAAGAATGGTCGCAGCAGCTTGTCCAAAGGTTGCAGTAATAACGGTGTCATCATCGGCACCTGCAGGCATGGTAACGACGAGACCGGGATCCTGAACTGTAAAGTCGCCGCCAGCGTCATCACCCAGTAGATTGCTGTTCGTCCAACCAAGCTGGCATTCATCTGCATCAGGTGTCCCACCAGGGAGAGTGATTGTTGTCTTACCGTCCATGATGCAAGTTTCCACCGCCGTACGCATCGAAGCGGTCTCACTCATCACACGGGAAACCTGCGAACGGGCGACGTAATCCTGATACTGCGGAATGGCGATAGCCGCCAAAATGCCGATGATCGCCACGACGATCATCAGTTCGATCAGGGTGAAACCCTGTTGAGCCTTTTTCATGATCCTGCTCCTTGCACGATGAAAAGATGGGAATCCGATGCCGCATGCATCGATACGGCGCCTTCCGTACATCCTTTCGCAACCTCCGTGCCAGACGGAATCAGGGTTGAAAGGGCTTGAATCCGTGATTTATTTGGCGTTTCCCTGGCATGCCGGCCCGTGCCACGGCCGGGGCTGGCGCGGCGGGCTGCGCCATTGGCAAGTGCTGGCACGGCTTGCTGTGCCAAGGCTTGCCGCGTCTGTATGCCATCGGCGAGATTCGCGTCTGGCGTGCTTCAGTGTTTGCAGTGCGTGAGGGATCGCCTTGGGCCAGCAAGCTCCAGGCGATCAGGCGGGGCCTTCGGGTTCTCGGTTTACAATTCCGGATCGGCTGCGCCGCATCGATGGTGCTGGCGGCGTCACGATTCTTGCTTCACGGCATCAGCGGGCGGCGAGCTTCCGGCCTGGCGCCTGCTGCCGCGCTCCCGACAGCCCTTCCCACGAACATCTTCCCCCGCGAGGCCGGTGCCATGTCCTTCATCTCCCTGAACACCGCGATTTCGATCACCGGCTTGAGCCGCCGCACGCTGTGGCGGCGCATTGCCGATGGCAGTCTGCGGCAGGAGGGCGGCGGCAGGGAAATGCCCCCGGGGGCGGCCACCCGTGTTGCGCTCGATGACGTGCTTGCGCTGTCGCCGCTGAAGCTGGCGGCCGAGGACCGGGCGTTGATCGAGGATGCGGATGCCGGCGGGCCGGAAGCGCAGTGCGACCTGGCGCTGTTGCTGCTGGGCCAGGATCAGGCGGCCGAGGCGGTGGCCTGGCTGCGCAAGGCGGCGCAGAACCTGTACCCCGAGGCGATGCACTGGCTGGGGCGCTGCCATGTCGCCGGCACCGGCGTGGCGGCGGACGAGGCCGTGGGCATCGACTGGATCGCCCAGGCGGCACGGCGCGGCCACGCCACCGCCGCGCACATGCTGCGTTTTCTCGAAGACCCGGCGCGCCCTGCGCTGGACGCCACCGCGCTGGAGGCGGTGCTCGACGGCATCGAGCGCGAAGTGGTGCTGCAGGCGCTGACCGAACAGGCGCAGGGCGCCGGCCGGCCCCTGCCCTGATCCGGCGAATCTTCGCCCGCCTGGCCGATCAATCCGCGCCGCGCGCGCAATGCACGGCCAGCCATACGGTGGCCGGCGCGGTCGATTCCACCCGATGCCGGCAGCCGGCGGGGATTTCCACCCAGTCTCCCGGCAGCAGCCTGATGCGCTGGCCGTCGGCAAAGCCGAGTTCGGCCTCGCCCTGCAGCAGCACGACCCATTCGTCTTCGGCCTGGTCGTACCAGAAGCCCGGCGGGCTGGCGTGGCCGTGCGACACGATGCGTTCGACCCGGCAGGCCGCGCCGGCGAACAGGGTGTGGAAATCCTCGTCGGCGCCCGCCGCGGGCAGCGGTGCGTAAAGGTTGCCCCGCCTGGGCCGGAAGGCGCTCACGTCAGTCGAGCACCAGGGCCAGCGCGATCGACAGGAACAGCACGGCGGCGACGTTGCCGATCAGCACCATCGAGGCCACCTTGTCCGGCTCCTGGCCGTAGCGCTCGGCGAACATGTAGTTGAGGACCGCCGGCGGCAGCGCGCCGAATACCAGCAGCAGCGCCTGCTCGCGCGGCGGCAGCTCGATCACCAGCATGATGGCCCACGCCAGCGCCATGCCGACGACCGGGCGCAGCACGGCGCCGAACAGCCCGAAGCCGATCGAGCCGATGCGCGAGCCCGCCAGGCGCACGCCGAGGCCGAACAGCATCAGCGGAATCGAGATTTCGCCCAGCATGCGGATCGCGGTCAGCAGCGGCGGCC
Source organism: Thauera butanivorans (assembly GCF_048398245.1). Taxonomy (NCBI): domain Bacteria; kingdom Pseudomonadati; phylum Pseudomonadota; class Betaproteobacteria; order Rhodocyclales; family Zoogloeaceae; genus Thauera; species Thauera butanivorans. The sequence goes on along the minus strand of NZ_CP183038.1, from coordinate 835,285 downwards.
AGACTTCGAACTGGGTCAGGCTGACGGCGATGCCCAGGAAGGTCGCCAGCACCGACGGTACTTTCCAGACCGTGAACACATTGACGCGATGGTCGAACAGCCAGGCGCCGAACGAGAAGTGGATCAGGTTCGACACCATGAACAGCACCACCATCGGCGCCAGCGCGGCTTCGCCGAAGGCGAGCACGGCCAGCGGCAGGCCGAGGTTGCCGCAGTTGTTGAACATGATCGGCGGCACCAGGGTCTTCGGTTCGATGCCGGCCACCCGCGCCACGGCCCAGGCGACGAGGCCGGAGCCGACCACCATCAGCGTGGTGGCAAGGACCAGCGGCAGGTAGGCGCTGACGTCGAAAGCCTTGTTGGCGAGCGCCGCGAACACCAGCGCCGGCACGAACACGTCCATGTTCAGCTTGTTGGCGTGGGACAGCTCCGGCTTGACGCGGCGGCCGACGAAATAGCCCAGCGCGGTGATCGCGAAGAGCGGGAAGAGGATTTCGACGATTCGGATCAGCATGGGAAATTCGCAGAAAGTAAGCCACGTCCATGAACGGGAACGCCCCGGGGGCGGACTTCATCCGCTTCCGGGGCGCATGCAGTGGAGGAGCGCTCAGAGCACGTAGCGCGCCAGGTCTTCCCGCTGAGCCAGCATGTCGAGCCGGCCGTCGACGTAGGCCGCATCGACCACGACCTTGCCGAGCGTGGCCTTGCCCGCCTCGAAGGAGACTTCCTCGAGCAGTTTCTCCATCACCGTGTACAGGCGGCGGGCGCCGATGTTCTCGGTCTTTTCATTGACCTGGTAGGCGATTTCCGCCAGCCGGCGGATGCCGTCGGAGGTGAAATCGATCTCGACGCCGTCGGTCGCCAGCAGCGCCTCGTACTGGCGCGTCAGGCAGGCGTCGGTGCTGGTGAGGATGCGCTCGAAGTCCTCGACCGACAGCGATTCCAGTTCGACGCGGATCGGGAAGCGGCCCTGCAGTTCGGGAATCAGGTCGCTGGGCTTGGACAGGTGGAAGGCGCCGCTGGCGATGAACAGGACGTGATCGGTCTTGATCATGCCGTACTTGGTCGAGATCGTGGTGCCTTCTACCAGCGGCAGCAGGTCGCGCTGCACGCCCTGGCGCGACACGTCGGCGCCGTGCGCATCGCTGCGGGCGGCAATCTTGTCGACTTCGTCGAGGAAGACGATGCCGTTCTGCTCGACCGAGCGCACGGCTTCGAGCTTGACCTCTTCGTCGTTGATCATGCGCGCGGCTTCCTCGTCGGCGAGCAGCTTCAGCGCCTCGCGGATCTTCAGCTTGCGCTGCCTCTTCTTGCCGCCGCCCAGGTTCTGGAACATGCCCTGGATCTGCTGGGTCAGTTCCTCCATGCCCGGCGGGGCGAAGATTTCGGCCTGCATCGACGGCGCCGCCACCTCGATGTCGATTTCCTTGTCGTCCAGCTCGCCTTCGCGCAGCTTCTTGCGGAATTTCTGCCGCGTGGCCGAATCCTGCGTCGGCTCGGGCTCGGCATTGAAGCCCATCGCCCGCGCCGGCGGCAGCAGGGCGTCGAGTACACGGTCCTCGGCGGCGTCGAGGGCGCGGTCGCGCACCCGCTTCATCGCCCGCTCGCGGCCATCCTTGATGGCGATTTCCATCAGGTCGCGGATGATGGTGTCCACATCGCGGCCGACGTAGCCCACTTCGGTGAACTTGGTCGCCTCGATCTTGATGAAGGGGGCGTTGGCCAGGCGCGCCAGGCGGCGGGCGATCTCGGTCTTGCCGACGCCGGTGGGGCCGATCATCAGGATGTTCTTGGGCGTGATCTCGCTGCGCAGCGGCTCTTCCACCTGGGCACGGCGCCAGCGGTTGCGCAAGGCGATGGCGACGGCCTTCTTGGCCTTGTCCTGGCCGACGATGTGCTTGTCGAGTTCGGAGACGATCTCCGGCGGGGTCATCTGGGTCATGCGTTCGCTCTCAATCCAGCACTTCGATGGTGTGATGGTGATTGGTGTAGATGCAGAGGTCGGCGGCGATGCCGAGCGCCTTGGAGACGACTTCGGCCGGCGCCAGTTCGGTGTTCTCGATCAGCGCGCGCGCGGCCGACTGCGCGTAGGCGCCGCCGCTGCCGATGGCGACGATGCCCTGCTCGGGTTCGAGCACGTCGCCGTTGCCGGTGATGATCAGCGAATGGTCGCGGTCGGCGACCGCCAGCATGGCTTCGAGCCGGCGCAGCATGCGGTCGGTGCGCCAGTCCTTGGCCAGCTCCACCGCCGAACGCAGCAGGTTGCCCTGGTGCTTGTCGAGCTTGGCCTCGAAGCGCTCGAACAGCGTGAAGGCGTCGGCCGTGCCGCCGGCGAAACCGGCCAGGATCTGGCCGTCGTACAGTGTGCGCACCTTGCGCGCCGAGGCCTTGATGACGATGTTGCCCAGCGTGACCTGGCCGTCGCCGCCGAGGGCGACCCGATTGCCGCGCCGCACCGACAGGATGGTTGTACCGCGATATTGTTCCATGACGATTCCCCGCCGGCTCGCGGCCGGCGTTGCTATATAGATTCAGTGGCGCAGCGTGACGTGCGCGACCTGGTCGACGCTCATGACGCGCAGCAGCGCCGCCACCATGGCATTGACGTTGAAAAGGGTCACGAGTTTACCCTGAGCCTTGACCGTGGCGAGAATGTTGAACAGCAGGCCCGCGCAGACGAAATCGACCCGGTGCAGCTGCGCACAGTCCACCTTCAGTTCCCTGCGCTCCGCCGCGAGGCTGGCGAGCCGTTTCAGCGATTCGTTCGCGGCCCCGCACAGCTCGCCGCAAAGCCGGGGCACGTCACCCGCCACCGCGTCCGCCTCCGGCTCGGCGCACTTCGGCACGGCCGCCGCGATGCCTTTCCACGACGGCGGCGACTCCTCGAACGTGACCGCGTAGTCGATGGCGAGGTTTTCGAAGCGTTGCTGATCGCCGGTGAATTGCAACAATTCGAGCAGCAGCAGCCAGGTGTCGCGCCCTTCCGCCTGGCCCGCGACGGCCCGCCGGGCCAGATCCTCGATGAAAGGCTCGACGCTCGACAGGCTGACCTTGACACGCTCGGCCAACAGGCTTTCGAGCAGCGTCAGCAAGGCGCTACAGCCGGCATCCGCAACGTTGCGCAGCCTGCCGACATCGATGCGCACGGTCCCGCTGCGACGCGCGACGGCAGCGATCTGGGCGAGCTGGGTTTCCCCCTGGGCGGCCAGGTTGCCGGACAGGCCGACCGCCGGCATGCGCTCCCCGCTCGTGCGCCCTCCCTTGGGCGACAAATCCACCCACGGCGGCGGCGAACGCTCGAAGCGCATGGCGTAGTCGAGCACGCGCGCCTCGAAGCGCTCGCGCTGGCCGGTCAGGCGGTACAGATCCAGCAGCATCATCCACAGCCCCTCGCCCGTCGCCGCCTTCGGGTCGTCGAGCGTCGCCGTCAGCACCTGCTCGGCTTCGGCCACGCCGCCATTGGCGTACAGGATCGCCGCCTCTTCGAACACCGCACCGATGCCGGCCCCGACTTCCTGGACCTCGACGCCGCCCACGGCCATGGAGAGGCCGTGATCGGCCCCGGTGCCGGTGAAATCGAGTTCGGACAGCACGGTCGGCGACGGGCGCCCGGTTTCGCCGACATCCTCGGCCGGCCCGGTCTGCCGCTCACCGCCCGGCCGTTTCCGGCCGAAAAAGGAAAGTGCCACGCTGTGCTTCGTCCCAAGTATTTGCCACGGACTCCAGGAACCCGGACGGAGGATAGCATTTCCCGCAATCCGCCTGCGAAAACAGGCCCGCGCACGGCCGTTCGCGGGGATTACGTTTTGTAAATGTCCGCATCTTCACGCGCCACTGGACGACCTCACAGGCTCGGATAGAATGCTGCGATGCAACCAGAAATTGCCGCTGCCTCACCACCGCAGGAGCGCCTGCCGCAGGGCCTTCCGTCCCCGGCGGTTTCGTTCGCCCTGCCGATCCGCGTCTATTACGAAGACACCGACGCGGGCGGTGTCGTCTACTACGCCAACTACCTGCGCTTCTGCGAGCGGGCGCGCACCGAATGGCTGCGCGCGCTCGGCGTCGAGCAGCAGGCGCTGCTGGATTCGGCCGGCATCGCCTTCGTCGTGCGCTCGGTGAAGGCGGATTACCTGCAGCCCGCCCGCCTCGACGACGTCCTGCAGGTCGTCAGCCACATCGCCACCCTGCGCCGCGCCAGCCTGGTGTTCGAGCAGGAAATCCGGCGCGACGGGCAACTTCTGTTCACCGCCCAAGTCCTAATCGCCTGCATCGACCATCGGCGGCAGAAGCCGGTGCAGATTCCGGCCCCGCTGTACGCCCATCTCCATGCCCACCTCGAAAGCCTAGCATGACCGTCACCCACGACCTTTCCATCCTCAGCCTCATCAGCCAGGCCAGCGTCCTCGTCCAGCTCGTCATGGCCCTGCTCGCGGCATTGTCGCTGGTGTCCTGGTACTGGATCTTCCGCAAGTCGTTCCAGATCCGCGCCGCGCGCACCCAGACCGACGGGTTCGAGCGCGACTTCTGGAGCGGCGGCGACCTCAACACCTTGTTCGATGCCGCCACCCGCAACGAAAACGGCGGCATGGAGCGCATCTTCGAATCGGGCTACCGCGAATACACCAAGCTGCGGGCCAAGGGCCACGACCACCCGGCCATCCTCGACGGCGCGCGGCGCGCGATGCGCGCGACCTACCAGCGCGAAGTCGACGACCTCGAAGCCCATCTCGCCTTCCTCGCCTCGGTCGGCTCGGTGTCGCCCTACATCGGCCTGCTCGGCACCGTGTGGGGCATCATGAACTCCTTCCGCGGGCTTTCCAGCGTCGGCGCGGCCACGCTCGCCCAGGTCGCCCCCGGCATCGCCGAGGCGCTGGTCGCGACCGCGATCGGCCTGTTCGCGGCGATTCCGGCCGTCGTCGCCTACAACCGCTTCGCGCACGACATCGACCGCCTGGGCATCCGCTTCGAGAGCTTCATCGAAGAGTTTTCCAACATCCTGCAGCGCAACCTGCGCTGACGGACACGGAGGACCGCCATGCGTCAACGCCGCCTGATGAACCAGATCAACGTCGTCCCCTACATCGACGTGATGCTGGTGCTGCTGGTGATTTTCATGGTCACCGCGCCGATGATCCAGCACGGCACCATCGAAGTGCCTTCGGCCAGCGCGGGCACCCCCCCGCCGCAGGCCGAAGCACTCGTCATCGAAGTGGCCGCCGACGGCAAGCTCGGGCTGCGGGCCAGCAGCAGCGGCACGTCCCGCGCCCTGCGCAACGACCAGCTCCAGCCCGCGCTGCTGGAAGCGCTGGAGAAGAATCCGGAACAGGCTTTCCTCGTCGCCGCCCACAGCACGCTGGACTACCAGAAGGTGATCGACGTGCTCGAAGTCGCCCGCGGCGCCGGCGTGCGCAAGATCAGCCTGATCACTCAGAGCAGCACGCCACGGCAATGAGGGATCGCGTCGTACCGCCGCGCAAGGCACCGGGCAAATGGCAGTCGCTCGGACTGACCATCGCGGTCCATCTGGGCCTGTTCCTGTTCCTGTTCTTCGGCGTCCGCTGGCAAAGCCCGCCGCCGGCCGGGCTCGAAGTCGGACTCGTCAGCGCACCCGAAACGGCCGCGCCGGCGCCGAAGCCGGCGCCGAAGCCCGAACCGGCACCGAAGCCCGAACCCAGGCCGGAACCGAAACCCGAGCCCAAACCGGAGCCTCCGCCTCCCAAGCCGGAGCCGAAACCCGAACCGCCCAAGCCGGCGGCCAAGCCCGAGATCGCCACCAAGGCACCGGAGAAAAAGCCGGAGCCCAAACCTCAGCCGAAACCGGAACAGAAGAAACCCGAGCCGAAGAAACCGGAACCCAAGCCGGAGCCGAAGCCCGCACCCAAACCGGAGCCGAAGCCCGCACCCAAGCCGGAGCCCAAGCCTCAGCCGAAACCGGAGCCCAAACCCCCGGCCAAGCCTCAGCCCAAGCCTGCGCAGGACGACTACATGAAGGAACTGCTGGCAAAGGAAACGCAGGCCGCGCAGAACGCCCGGCTCGAAGGCATGCTGCGGCAGGAGGCCGCCCGCGCCGGCGCGCAGGGCGAAATGGACAAGTACGTGAATGCGATCCGCACCAAGGTACGCGGCAAGCTCCTGCCGCCGCCGGGGCTGTCGGGAAACCCGGAAGCGGTCTTCGAGGTCGATCAGACTCCGACCGGCGTCGTGCTCGCCGTACGGCTCAAGCGCTCGTCCGGCGTACCCGCGCTGGACCAGGCCATCGAGCGCGCGATCCTGGCCTCGGACCCCTTGCCCACGCCTTCGAACCCGGCTCTGTTCCAGCGCACGCTCGAACTCAGATTCCGTCCGCTGGCCGACAACTAAGCATGCCTTATCTACTTAATCCATCGATATAATCTGCGGCTGGAGCGGCCTCACATGACACGAACCCTGACCCTCTTCCGACTCTTGCTGGCCATCGTGCTGGCCGGCTTCGCGCTGGGCGCGCGCGCGCAGCTTTCGATCGAAATCACCGGCGCCGGCGCCTCGCGCTTTCCGGTGATCATCCCGATCTTCGAGCACGAGGGCCAGTTGCCCAACAGCGTCACCGACGTGGTACGCGCCGACCTCGATCGCAGCGGACTGTTCAGCCTGGTCGACCTCGGCCCGCTGGCGCTGCCGGAATCCGTCATGCCCGACCTGCCGGCGATGCGCGGCCGCGGCGCCGACGCGGTGCTGACCGGCAGCGTCGTCGCCCAGGGCAGCGGCCGCTACGAAGTGCGCTTCCGCCTGTTCGACACCCAGACCCAGCTCGAACTCGGCGCCATGGCGCTGCCGATGACGGCCTCGCAGAACCGCCTCGTCGGCCACCGCATCGCCGACTTCGTCTACGAAAAACTCACCGGCCAGCCCGGCTACTTCTCCACCCGCATCGCCTACGTGGTCAAGAGCGGCCCCAACTTCGAGCTGCAGGTCGCCGACGCCGACGGCATGAACGCAGCCACCGCGCTGCGCTCGCGCGAGCCCATCATCTCGCCCGCGTGGTCGCCGGACGGCCAGCGCCTGGCCTACGTCTCGTTCGAGCAGAAGAAGCCGATCATCTACGTGCACACGCTCGCCACCGGCCAGCGCCGCGTCGTCTCCAATTTCAAGGGCTCCAACTCCGCCCCCACCTGGTCGCCCGACGGCAGCCAGCTCGCGGTGGTGCTGACCAAGGACGGCCAGTCGCAGCTCTACGTGCTCAACGCCGACGGTTCGGGCGTGCGTCGCCTGGCCAGCTCGTCCGGCATCGACACCGAGCCTTTCTGGGGCCGGGACAACAACATCTACTTCACTTCCGATCGCGGCGGCAGTCCGCAGATCTACCGTATCTCCGCTGGCGGCGGCAGCGCCCAGCGGGTGACCTTCGACGGCAACTACAACGTCAGTCCGCGCCTGTCGGCGGACGGCAAGCTGCTTGCCTTCATCACCCGCAACGGCGGCCGCTTCCAGGTGGCCGTGCAGGACCTCGCCTCCCGCCAGACAACGATCCTCACCGATTCGGCACGCGACGAATCGCCCAGCTTCGCCCCCAACGGCCGCATGATCCTCTACGCCACCGAAAGCGGCGGGCGGGGCGTGCTGTCGGCGGTGTCGTCGGATGGGCGGATCAAGCAACGCCTGACGGTGAAGGCCGCCGATGTCCGCGAACCCGCCTGGGGTCCGCAGCCACGGCAATAACAAAGCTGCAACAACCACTGCTGTCTCAAAACCAGACATACCGGAGCATCACACATGAAGAAGCTTGCAATCCCCGCCCTGCTGTCGCTGATCCTGGCCGCGTGCTCGAGCACCGGCCCCACCGACACTGCAGCCCAGGTCGAAGACCGCTCGTCGGGCACCGGCGTCGCCACCGTCACCGCCGACAGCGCCGCCGGCTCGGGCATCGCCGCGCTGACCGACCCGAACAACATCCTGTCCAAGCGCAGCGTGTTCTTCGACTTCGACAGCTACGTCATCCAGCCGGAAGCCAAGCCGCTGATCGAAGCCCACGCCCGCTTCCTGGTGCAGAACCCGCAGATGAAGATGCTGATCCAGGGCAACACCGACGAGCGCGGCAGCCGCGAGTACAACCTCGCGCTGGGCCAGAAGCGCGCCGACGTGGTCAAGCAGGCGCTGCTGCTGCTGGGCGCCCGCGAAGCGCAGATCGAGTCCGTCAGCCTGGGCGAGGAAAAGCCGCGCTGCGACGCGCCCACCGAAGCGTGCTTCGCCGAGAACCGCCGCGGCGACATGCTCTACTCGGGCGAGTTCTGAGATGAAGCGCCTGCTGCCGCTGGCGGTGATCCTCGTCCTGTCATCGGCCGGAGCCGCGCAAGCGGCTTTGTTCGGTGACAACGAGGCCCGCCGGCAGATCACCGACATGCGCCAGGACATCGAGGGCCGGCTGGAAACCACCAGCCGCGGCCAGCTCGAGCTCGCCAACCAGAACGAACAGCTGCGTGCCGAAGTCGCCCGCCTGCGCGGCCAGATCGAACTGCTGGTCAACGAGGTGGAAACCCTCAAGCAGCGGCAGCGGGACTTCTACGTCGACCTCGACACCCGTCTGCGCCAGATCGAGACAGGCGGTGCAACGGCCACCGGCGGCGGCGACCCCGCCGCCGAATCCGCCGACTACGAGGCTGCGCTGAATCTGCTCAAGGAAGGCAAGCATCGCGAGGCACTGGCCGCCTTCGACGCCTTCGTCGCCAGGTACCCCGCGGGCGATTTCAGCGCCGGCGCCCATTTCTGGGCAGGCAATGCCGCGCTGCAGGCCAAGGACATCAACGCCGCCACCAAGCACTTCAACACCGTGCTGACCAAGTGGCCCAACGAGAACGTCGCTCCCGACGCCCTGCTCGGCCTGGCCAACAGCCAGCAGTCGATCGGCGACGCAGCCACCTCGCGCCGCACGCTGCAGACGCTGGTCGAACGCTATCCGCAGAGCAACGCCGCCCAGGTCGCCAGGCAGCGCCTCGGCCAGCGCTGAGGCCGGCGTGACGGCAAACGAAACAGTGACGGCAGCAGCCGTCAAACTGCGCATCACCGAGATCTTCGCCTCGGTGCAGGGCGAATCGACCCGGGTCGGCCTGCCGACGGTGTTCGTGCGCCTCACCGGCTGTCCGCTGCGCTGTACCTGGTGCGACACCGCCTATGCCTTCACCGGCGGCGAGTCGCGCAGCCTCGACGACATCATGGACGAGGTCGCAGGCCACGGCCTCAAGCACGTCTGCGTCTCCGGCGGCGAACCGCTGTCGCAGAAGAGCTGCCTGGCGCTGATGCGCGCACTGTGCGACGCCGGCTACTCGGTGTCGCTCGAAACCAGCGGTGCGCTCGACATCGGCAAGGTCGATCCGCGCGTGTCGCGCGTCGTCGATCTCAAGGCGCCCGGCTCCGGCGAAGTCGAACGCAATCTGTACGCCAACATCGCCCTGCTCACGCCTCACGACGAAGTCAAGATCGTGCTGGCCGACGAAGCGGACTACGAGTGGGCCAAGCGCCAGATCGCCGAACACCGCATCGCCGAGCGCTGTACCGTGCTGCTGTCGCCGGTCGCCGGCTCGCTCGACCCCGCCCGGCTGGCGGAATGGGTCGTGCGCGACCGCCTGCCGGTCCGCTTTCAACTGCAACTGCACAAAGTGCTGTGGAACGACGCCCGCGGCCGCTGAGCCGCGGCACAGCCGTCCCCGGCACCACAGATCGGAAGCTTTCCCGATGACTCAAGCCAAACGCGCCGTCGTCCTGCTGTCAGGCGGCCTCGACTCCGCAACCTGCCTCGCCATCGCCCGCGACCAGGGCTTCGACGCCTACGCCCTGTCGGTCGCCTACGGCCAGCGCCACACCGCAGAGCTGACGGCCTCGCTGCGCGTCGCCCAGGCGCTGGGCGCCCGCGAGCATCGGCTCGCGCGCATCGACCTCGGCCAGTTCGGCGGCTCCGCGCTGACCGACCCGTCCATCGAGGTGCCCGAGGACATGCCCGCAGACGGCGAGAGCGCCGGCATCCCCGTCACCTACGTGCCCGCCCGCAACACCGTGATGCTGTCGATCGCCATGGCCTGGGCCGAAGTCCTCGGCGCCAACGACATCTTCATCGGCGTCAATGCGGTGGACTATTCCGGCTACCCCGACTGCCGCCCGGCCTTCATCCAGGCTTTCGAGACGATGGCCAACCTGGCCACCCGGGCAGGCGTCGAAGGCGCCCGCCTGCGCATCCACGCACCGCTGATCGACCTCAGCAAGGCCGACATCATCCGCCGCGGCATCGCGCTCGGCGTCGACTACGGCATCACCGTCACCTGCTACCAGGCCGACGAGGCCGGCCGCGCCTGTGGCCGCTGCGAAGCCTGCCGCCTGCGCGCCGCAGGCTTCGCCGGCGCAGGCGTGACGGACCCCACGCCCTACCAGTTGCGCAACGCCTGACCCGGCCACGGGGCACCGTCCCTGCAGCCTTCGGCTCAACGCTGCCGGGGTTTTCGCCTAGAATGGCCGGCCATCCCGTTGCCGGCTGCACCATGGAAGAAACGATCGTCTCCGCCTCCACCATCGCCTGGCTCGCTTTCGCCGTCAGCACGGTGTTCGGCTTCGTCGCCAATCGGACCAACTTCTGCACCATGGGTGCGGTGTCCGACATCATCAACATGGGCGACTGGAGCCGCATGCGCATGTGGGTCGTTGCCATCGCGGTCGCCATCCTCGGCACCGCCGCCTTGCAACTGGCCGGACTCATCGACGTCACCCGCTCGATCTACACCGGCAGCAAACTGACCTGGCTGTCGCACATCGTCGGCGGCCTCGCCTTCGGCGTCGGCATGACGCTGGCCTCGGGCTGCGGCAGCAAGACCCTGATCCGCATCGGCGGCGGCAATCTCAAGTCGCTGGTGGTCTTCGTCTTCCTCGCCATCAGCGCCTACATGACGCTGCGCGGCCTGTTCGCCGTCTGGCGCGTCAACATCCTCGATACCGTCGCCGCAGAGCTGCCGCATACCCAGGACATTCCCGCCTTCATCGCTGCCGCCGGCATCGAGCCGGCCAGCGCACTGGCGATCTCCGCCGGCCTGATCGGCATCATCCTGCTGCTGTGGGCCGTCGCCGAGCGCGATGCGCGCACTGTCGACGTCTGGCTCGGCGGCGTGGTCGTCGGCGCCACCGTGATCGCCGGCTGGTACGTCTCCGGCCACATCGGCTACGTCGCCGAACACCCCGAAACCCTGGAAGAAGCCTTCATCGCCACCAACAGCGGCCGCGCCGAATCCCTCACCTTCGTCGGGCCGCTGGCCTTCACGCTCGAGCTGCTGATGTTCTGGAGCGACACCAGCCGCATCGTCACCTTCGGCATCGCCAGCGTGCTCGGTGTCATCGCCGGCTCGGCCCTCTACGCCGTGGTGTCGAAGAGCTTCCGCCTCGAAGGCTTCCGCGACGCCCCCGACCTCGCCCGCCACATGATCGGCGGCATCCTGATGGGCTTCGGCGGCGTGACGGCGCTGGGCTGCACCATCGGCCAGGGCATCACCGGACTGTCCACCCTGGCCGTCGGCGCCTTCATCACCACCGCCGCCATCATCACAGGCTGCGCCATCGCGATGAAGATCCAGTACTGGCTGCTGATGCGGGAAGCCTGAACCAGGCCGGGAGACGGCAGTGCGTTGTTGACGTGGCTGCCTCCAGCTTCTAGAATTCCGCCTCTCTTTTGGGTCGTTAGCTCAGCTGGTAGAGCAGCGGACTTTTAATCCGTTGGTCGCAGGTTCGAATCCTGCACGGCCTACCAAATTCAAATGAAACGCCAATCCTGTCAAAGGATTGGCGTTTTGTTTTTTTCGCCTCCCCCGCAGCACCGGCCAACCCAAGCCCCGGCATGTATCCCGAATTGTCCAACCCGTATCGGGATACATGCCTCTGCAAATCCGTCCGCCCTGGAAAAATCCAGGATACATCCGCCTGTTCAAATGGCAGCACGGCCCGAACGGCGGGCATCTCGATCCGAGGAGCAGGCACATGAAGACATGGACGAAGGCACTGATCGCCACCGGCGTCATCGCGGTGCATGCGCTGGGTTTTGCGGCCACCAGCCAACCCCGCAACGAAACACCCCGGAGCGGGCTGCTCGCAATGCAGGCCGCCGAAACGGAATGGCTGCTGCCGGAAGTCGTCGTCACCGCCGACAGCGGAAGACCACCGAAGGAGCGAGGCGGCAGGCACGCCGCCCGGCACGGAAGCGGCTGCCGCTTCCATTGCGATGACGGCGGCGAAGCACACCGGACGCCCGCCCACCGCACTTGATTACAACACCCCGATTGGACAGGCCACCCGAGAAGCAGGTATCATGCCCGCCACTGAAGATTGGCGAAGCCGCTTCCGTCCCCACGGCGCCGCTGTTGCCGTGGCCCCGGAAACATCGAGCCGATGACCGCCTCACCCGCCCATGGCCTGGATGACGCCGTGGCGCATGCGAGGGGCGGCCCTTCCCCTTCAATGACCTACCGTGTCGTCCGGTGAGCCCTTTGGCGGGTTCGCCCGGTTTTTCCGAGACACAAGCTGCGGCACCCGTGTGCTGCAGGCCGATGTGGTCTTCGCGCCCGACAAGCGTTCCGGACCGCTCTCATGCTGCGCGCCGGCTTGCATCCGGCGCACGGCTCGCACCCGTGCGAATGATGCGGGTGTGCAATCGCCCCAGCTTTGAAGCGGCCTGTCACTTTTGCGCAGGCCCGGCCGGTCCGCCCCTTGCGCCACGCGCACAAGCCCCCGGCCCGATGCCCTTCCCCGGCGGAGGTGGGCAAATCGCCGCTGCGCGCCCGAGGCATGCGCTCCGGCACAATGACAAGGAGCCCGAACATGGCCAAGGAAGAACTCATCGAAATGCACGGATCCGTTACCGAAGTCCTGCCGGATGGACGCTACCGCGTCACCCTGGACAACGGCCACAACCTCATCGCCTACTCCGGCGGCAAGATGCGCAAGCACCACATCCGCATCATCGCCGGCGACAACGTCTCGCTCGAGATGTCGCCCTACGACCTGAGCAAGGGCCGCATCACTTTCCGCCACTTGCCGGGCCGTCCGGCCGGCACCGCGTCGGCCCCGCCGCCCCGCCGCCGCTGAGCGTTCAGCCCTTCGAAGCCCCTGCCGGATCGGCAGGGGCTTTTTCGTTGACGCCGGCATCCGCTCGCAACGGCCTGTACCTGCATCGAACGACATGGGAACATCACCCTCGCTGCGGATGTCATCACAGGGCTGCACACGAATCACACCCCCACGGATGGAGATGAAGATGGATGCACACGACACCTCGACGACCGAGTTCGACAGCCTGCTGCCTGCCGCGCGGGTGGACCGCCGCGGCTTCGTCACGACGATCGCCGCCACCGGCTTCGCCCTTGCCGTGCTCCCGGTCCAGGCAAGCACGGTGATCAGCACCGATGCACGAGGCCTGGACGCCGGCACGAGCACCGTCCAGACTGCCGACGGCAAATTGCCGGTGTACTTCGCCCGCGTCGCCGGGAGCGACAAACTGCCGGTGGTGCTGGTGATACAGGAAATCTTCGGCGTACACGAGCACATCCGCGACGTCTGCCGCCGCCTGGCCAAGCAAGGCTACCTGGCCATCGCGCCGGAGCTGTTCTTCCGCCAGGGCGACCCATCCAAGCTCGAAAACGTCGCCGACATCCTGTCGTCCATCGTGCCCAAGGTGTCGGACGCCCAGGTCATGGCCGATCTCGACGCCTGCGCCGAGTGGGCCGCGACGAAGGGCGGCGACGCGTCGCGGCTGGCGATCACGGGTTTCTGCTGGGGCGGGCGCATCACCTGGCTGTACGCCGCGCACAACCCGAAGCTCAAGGCCGGCGTCGCCTGGTATGGCCGGCTGGACGGCGCCCCTTCGGACAACCAGCCGGCGCATCCGATCGACGTCGCCGCGCAGCTCCACGCGCCGGTGCTCGGCCTCTACGGCGGCCAGGACCAGGGCATCCCGCTCGACGACGTCGAAGCCATGCGCGCCGCCATCGATGCGGCCGGCAAGCCGAGCGAGATCATCGTCTATCCCGACGCGCCCCACGCCTTCCATGCCGACTATCGGCCGAGCTATCGCCAGACTGAAGCGGAAGACGGCTGGAAGCGCCTGCTGGAGTGGTTCTCGGCCAAGCTGTGATCGCCAGCGGGCGCCTCGGCCGCATGGGTGGCAGGGGCGCCCGCCGTCACACGGCCGGCCTCGGCGCGCGCCACGCCGAGGCCGGCAAACCAGCCGAAGGCAATGCCGCAGATCGCCGCCAGCAAGGCCGACAGGTATTTCCTCCAGCGCCCCTTCATGCTTCGCCCCACCCGCTCGCGGCACTTCGCAATGCGGATTGGACGCAGGCAGGCGCCCGGACGTTCCAGGGACCAGCGTTCCTCCTGCGGCCAGCACTCCAGCCGCCGGAGGAACGCCGGCTCCCGGCTCAAGCAGGCCGCACGGCCTCCTTGCCCTTGTCGTCTCCCGGCGTCCCGCCGCCAAGCTCTTCCAGCAGCCGTGCCGCCACCAGGCCGTTGACCAGGCCGAACACCACCGCGGCCAGCGCAAACACCGGCACGAGGTAGAACACCCCGTCGTGCGGCACCAGCCACAGCCGCGCCACCACCAGTTGCGCACCGATATGCGCGAATGCCGCCAGAATGCTGTGGCTGACCGGGCCGAACCAGCGCCGCGGCAGATGCATCGCCAGTCCCAGCACCACCAGGCTGGCGAGCGCGCCGGACAGGCTCAGGAAAAACCCCGGCGCAAGGAACTGGCCCAGCAGCAGGCTGCCGGCGAAGACCCGCAGCAAAGCCACCCATACGGCTTCGCGCCAGCCCCAGCGTGCCAGCACGATCAGGGTGACGATGTTCGCCAATCCGGGCTTGACCCCCGGCAGGGGCAGCGGAATCGCCGCCTCGGCCACGGTCAGCACGATCGCCGCCGCCGCATGGCGCGCGATGCGGCGGTCCTTCGGCGAAGGAAGGAGTTCAATAGTTGAGTGAGTCATAGTCGGCCCCACGGCCGGTCAGGCTGAGGCTGACTTCGTTCGGTGCGCAGATCGCCACCGCGCCGGCCTGGGTCAACCAGCCCTGGCGCACGCAATACTGCCGCGGGCCAGGGTCCGCGGCGACGCGCGCGCGGCCGGGCTGGATTTCGATGCGCGTGGTGCCGAGCGGCCCTGCCACTTCGACCACCCGCGGCGCCGACAGCGCGACCTCGGCCACGACCTTGCCGCCGGCACGCACCACCGCAGTTTCGGGCCGCCCGCCCTGCCACAGTACCGCTGCGGCATGGACGCACACGGCAAGGCCGGCAGCCGCGATCAGCACGTCGCCCGGCCGCAGCAGCGCCCGCCAGGCGGCAAGCGGGAAGCTCACGGCTGTTTTTCGGCCACCGGCGCATGCACTGCCGCGGCGCCGCGATCCGCCGCCCGCCGCGCTGCGGAGCGGTGGCGAACGATCACGCTGAGCTGGTCGCGGAAGCAGTCCGCCAGCCATTCGGCGATATAGACCGAGCGGTGCTGCCCACCGGTGCAACCGATCGCCACCGTCAGATAGCTGCGATTGTCACGCATGTAGGCCGGCAGCCAGTTGGCGATGAAGCGGCGGATGTCCTCGCTCATGCGGGTGACTTCGGGGATCTTGCGCAGGAACTCCTTGACCGGCTCGTCGCATCCGGTCAGCGGCCGCAGGCGCGGATCGTAGTACGGGTTGGGCAGGCAGCGGACGTCGAACACCAGGTCGGCATCCAGCGGGATGCCGTACTTGAAGCCGAAGGACTCGAACATCAGCGTCAGCCCCTGGCTTTCCTCGACCCGGATGAAATCCTTGACCCAGGCACGCAGCGTGTTCGGGTGCAGATCGCTGGTGTCGATGCGATGGGCCAGTTCGGCGATCTGCGCCAGCGCATCGCGCTCGCGCTTGATCGCCTCTTCCACGGTGACGCCGTCGCCCGCCAGCGGGTGGCGGCGGCGCGTCTCGGAAAAGCGCGCGATCAGCGTGTCGTCGCGCGCGTCGAGGAAGATGAAACGCAGGTCCGAGACCGTATCGCGCAGTTGCTCGACCTGGCTCGGCAAGGCCGCGATGCTCGCGCCCGAGCGCATGTCGACCGCGATCGCCGCGCGCGCCCAGCCTCCGCCACGCAGGTGCGTCACCAGTTGCGGCAGCAGCGCCGCCGGCAGGTTATCCACGACGTAGTAGCCGGCATCCTCCAGCACGTTGAGCGCAATGCTCTTGCCCGACCCCGACAAGCCGCTTATCAATACGATCTGCATGGTCCCTCTTCATCTGGAAACGGCGCGCAAGCCACGGGCGCGCTTCAGCCCCTTCGACCCGCGGATCGGCATTTCGATCCTCCGGCAGGCGCCAGTCGGAATGGGCGGCCTGCCGGCGTGAGCGAACTCCGTTCCGCGCGGATCTCTTCCGGCGCATTCTTGCGGGTCCGGGAACAGCGATTGTATCTGCTTGTTGCGGCCTAGCCTTCAACCTCCATATTCGCGCCACGCAGTTTCTGTTGGACGGCCCGATAGCCCCTTGGCGTCATGCCGGTCCAGTGGCGAAAGGCGCGGTGGAAAACGGCGGGAGAGCTGAACCCCAATGAGTAAGAAATCTCGGCCAGCGAGACGTCCTGGTGCGTGAGGTTCAGGATGGCCAGATCCCTGCGCAGCTCGTCCTTGATACCCTGAAACGACAGCCCTTCGTCCTGCAACCTGCGGATCACGGTGCGCGAGGACATGTGGAGCTTGCCCGGAACATCTTCCCGCGTTCGCCCAAGCTCCGCGTACAGCAATTCGCGTACCTTCAACCGCATGGCGTGCTCGTGATAGGAGGTGAAAATCCAGTCGCGGGGGCACGCTGCAGGAATATGCGTACGTCGGCTGCATTGCGTTCCGCCCGGATTCTTCCGAGCTCCGCATCGAGAAAGAACACCACGTCCGGCAGGCCCTCGAAATCAGGCATCTCAGGTCAACAATTCGGCCCCGTGGTGCCTTGGTGAACCATTCGATCCAAGCCGAAGTGCGACCATCTGCGGGATTACGGGGCGGGACCGGGCTTGGCCATCTGCCAGGAAATCGCCCTGGCGCATGGCTGGCGTCTCATAGCCGAGCGGGCTGAAGCCTCGGCCGCCGTGGGCAGATTGCCGGCCCGATCCGGCATCCGCCCCCGCCTTCGGTGCTGGTGCCTCATGCCTCCGGCTCGTTCAGCGCCGCTTCCAGATGGCGCGCCGACTCGACCAGCGCCGGCAGGTAGCGCGCGGCCGCCTCGGCATGCGAGACCGCGCGCACGAGGTAGATCACGTTGATGCTCGCGATCACCTTGCCGCTCTGGAACACCGGCACCGCGATCGCGCCGATCTTGCGTTCCGCGCTCCAGTCGCCCTCGTTCGAGCTGTAGCCGCGGCTGCGCGTCTGCTCGAGCAGGTTGGCGATGAACCTCTCGTCGCTGGCCAGCGCAGCCTGCACCGGGTCGCGGCGCAGCAGCACCAGCAGGGCCTCGCGCTCGGCGTCGGCGCAATAGCAGAAATAGGCGCGCCCGGCCGCGGTCAGCAGCATCGGCAGGCGCTCGCCCACCATCGCGCGGTTGAAGGACAGCGAGCTGAAGCGGTGCGTCGATTCGCGGATCAGCATCGAGCCGCCGTCGGGCGTGCATAGGTCCGACGGCCAGCGCACCTGCTGCAGCAACTGGGCGAGCACCGGGCCGGACACCATCGAGATGCGCTCCTCGTCCTTGAAGCCTTCCGACAAGGCGCGGACATTCAAGGTCAGCACGTAGCGGTCGTCCGACGCGCTGCGCTTCACATAGCCCTCTTCGATCAGCGTCTCCAGCAGCCGGCGCACCGTCGTGCGGTGCAGCCCGGTGCCGGCGGCAAGCTGCGCGAGCGAGGCGCGCCCCTTGTCGTGCCGGTTCAGCACTCGCAGCAGATCCAGCCCGCGGGCAAGGCTGCGCACGGCCCCATAGTCGGCGCCCGTATCAGGTCTCATGCGATAAAACCCTTTACAAACAATGTTGTGCGCCCTGTGGACGGTGATCGAAGTGTTTTTGTCCAGAGGTTCAAGAATTTTTAGACTCTGCCCAACTAATCGCAGCATAAAGAATATTTCTTACCCGAACCATCCGACGCGCATCGCCCGGAAAAACGGCGATCCAGCGCAGCCCCGCACCTCAGGAGTCTGCAACATGAACGAAAACACCCGCTTCGATGCCGACGTCGTCGTCGCCGGCGCCGGCCCGGTCGGCCTCGCCATCACCAGCATGCTCGGCCTGCACGGCGTCAAGGCCATCCTGCTCGAGCGCGGCGACGAGCTGATCGACTACCCGCGTGCCGTCGGCATGGACGACGAGTGCCTGCGCACGCTGCAGGGCATCGGCATGGCCGAGGCGGTGCTGCCGCATCTGACCCCCCACCACTGGATGCGCTTCGTCACCAAGAGCGGGCGCTGCTTCGCCTCGATCGAGCCGCGCACCGACGAATTCGGCTGGTCGCGCCGCAACGCCTTCAACCAGCCGCTGGTCGACCGCGTGCTGCTCGACGGCCTCGAGCGCTTCGACAACGTCGACGTACGCCTGGGTAGCGACGTGCTGCGCTTCGAACAGGATACCGACGGCGTCAGCCTCGACGTCAAGCGCAGCGACGGCACGGTCTACACCCTGCGCACGCGCTGGCTGGTCGGCAGCGACGGCGGCCGCAGCCCGATCCGCACCGCGCTCAACGTCGGCTTCGGCGGCTTCACCGACACTTCCAAGTGGCTGGTGGTGGACGTGCGCAACGACCCGCTCGGCATTCCCAACATCTACATGCACTGCGATCCCTCGCGTCCGTATGTGTCGGTCGCCCTGCCCGACTCGATCCGCCGCTTCGAGTTCATGATCTTCGAGAACGAAAACGAAGAGGAAATGACCCAGCCGCACAACATGGCGATGCTGATGGCGAAGGTGCTGCCGCCGGGCGTCGATGCCACCAGCCTGGACTACATCCGCAAGCGCGTCTACACCCACAACGCGCGCATCGCCGAGCGCTGGAAAGTGGGCCGCGTGATGCTCGCCGGCGACGCTGCGCACATCATGCCGGTGTGGCAGGGCCAGGGCTACAACACCGGCATGCGCGACGCCGCCAACCTGGGCTGGAAGCTGGCCTACGTGGTCAAGGGCATCGCCTCCGAGAAGCTGCTCGACACCTACCAGCTCGAGCGTCCGCCGCACGCCAAGGCGATGATCGACCTGTCGGTGACCGCCGGCCGCATCTTCTCGCCGCGCAACCCGGCGGTGGTCGCCGCGCGCGACTTCGCCACCTGGGTGCTCAACCTGGTGCCGCCGGCCAAGCGCTACTTTACCGAGATGCGCTTCAAGCCGATGCCCAGGTACGAGACCGGCCTGGTCGTCTCCGAAGCCGAGATCGACACCGAGCCCGGCGTCAAGCAGTTGCTCTGCCAACTGGCGCGCAAGACCCCGCTGCTCGGCCGCCTGATGCCGGCCACGCGCGTGGGCAGGAATTCGCCGGTCGGCAGGCTCTTCATCCAGCCCAAAGTGCGCACCCGCGACGGCGAGGTCAAGCTGCTCGACGACGTCATGGGCAGCGGCTTCGCGCTGGTGTGCTGGGGCGTGGATCCCAGCTTCTGGCTCAACCAGAAGAGCCGCGACATCCTGGCCGCGCTCGGCGGGCGCATCATCACCGTCAAACCGGTGGTGCAGATCCACCGCGAGCAGGCGATCGGCCCCGACGCCATCGTCGTCGGCGACGAGCAGATGCGCCTCAAGGAGTGGTTCGGCAGCCATCGGGGCGCGGTGGCGGTGATCCGCCCGGACCGCTTCGTCGCCGGCCTCGCCTACCCGGTCAGGATCAACGAGCTGCTCGCCCAGGTCGCCGACAAGATGGGCCTGAACGTGGGCAAGGGAGCCGCCTGATGCAAGCGCGCCTGCAGTGCCTCTCGCACACCCCGCTGAAAGGCTGCTTCGACCCCGAGGCCGCCATCGTCAAGGAAGTGGCCGGGCTGGTCGATACCCTGCGCGCGGAGGTCGAGGCCTTCGGCCCCGAGGTGATCTACCTGTTCTGGCCCGATCACCTCAACGGCTTCTTCCTCGACCTGATGCCGCAGTTCTGCATCGGCATGGCGGCCGAGTCGGTGGGTGACTACCAGTCCTCCGCCGGGCCGCTGAACGTGCCGCGCACGCTGGCCGAAGCCTGCGCCCAGGCGGTGGTCGATGCCGGCATCGACCTCGGCTTCTCGTACCGCATGCAGGTCGACCACGGCTGCGCCCAGCCGCTCGAAGAGCTCACCGGCGCGCTCGATCGCTACCCGGTGGTGCCGATCTTCATCAACTCGGTGGCGCCACCGGTGGTGAGCTTCCAGCGCGCCCGCCTGCTCGGCGAGGCTGTCGGCCGCTTCGCCCGCGCGCGGGGCCAGCGCGCGCTGTTCATCGGCTCCGGCGGCCTGTCGCACAACCCGCCGGTGCCGCAGATGGCGACTGCGACCGATCCGGAAGTCATCGCCCGCCTGATCGACAACCGCAACCCTTCGCCCGAAGCCCGTGCCGCCCGCCAGGCGCGCACGATCGCCGCCGCCGAAGCCTTCACCGCCGGCACCAGCACCTTGCATCCGCTCAACGCCGAGTGGGACCGCAAGCTCATGGAACGGCTCGCCGCGCGCGACTGGGCGGCGATCGACGCCTACCGCAACGCCGACATCACCGCCGACGCCGGCGGCTCGGCGCACGAGGCCAAGACCTGGGTCGCGGCGGTGGCCGCGATGGACGCCGCCTGCGCCGGCGCCTGGCAGGCCGAGGAACGCTACTACCGCGAGATCCCGGAGTGGATCGCCGGCTTCGGCGCCCTCAGCGGCCGCTCCCGCTGAACCCCGAATCACCCACGACGCACCTTCGCCATACAACGCAACATCCTGACAATCAGAGAGACCAGGAGATGAAAATGAAGCTACGCATCAAGACCCAACTCGCTGCCATCGCCCTCGCCCTGTCGGCCGGCCACGCCGTCGCCGACATCAACGTCGGCGTCGTGTTCTCGCTCACCGGCCCGGCCGCCTCGCTCGGCGCCGAGACGCGCAAGGCGCTCGAACTCATGCCCGCCACCCTGGGCGGCGAAAAGATTAACTACGTCGTGCTGGACGACGCCACCGACCCGACCAACGCGGTCAAGAACACCCGCAAGCTGGTCGGCGAGAACAAGGTCGACGCCATCATCGGCCCCAACCTGATCACCAACGGCATGGCGATGGTCGACGTCGCCAACGAGACCAGGGTGCCGATGCTGTCGATCGCGCCGATCGACCCCGCCGCCGACAAGCGCGCCTGGGCCTTCCGCGTCGAACCCACCGCCGACATCATGGTCGGCCGCGTGGTCGAGGACATGAAGGCCAAGGGCGTCAAGACGGTCGGCTTCATCGGCTTCTCCGACTCCTGGGGCGAGCTGCTGCTGAAGGCGCTGACCGAGACCACCCAGGCTGCCGGCATCAAGATCGTCGCCACCGAGCGCTACGCCCGCACCGACACCTCGGTCACCGGCCAGACCCTCAAGGTGATGTCCGCCCGTCCGGACGCGGTCTTCGTCGGCGGCTCGGGCACCCCGGCGGCCCTGCCCCAGAGCACGCTGCGCGAGCGCGGCTACAAGGGCCCGATCTACCAGTCGCACGCGGTAGCGAACCGCGAGTTCCTGCGCCTGGGCGGCAAGAACGTCGAAGGCGCCCGCCTGCCGGTCGCGCCGGTGCTGGTGGCCGAACAGATGGCCGACGGCCATCCCAACAAGGCCGCTGGCGTCGCCTTCCTGCAGCAACTCGAAGGCAAGCTCGGCGCCGACTCGCGCTCGACCTTCGCCGGCGCCGCCTGGGACGCCTGGCTGCTGCTCGAGAACGCCATGAAGGAAGCGGTCAAGACCGCCAGGCCGGGTACCCCGGAGTTCCGTGAAGGGATCCGCAACGCCCTCGAAAGCACCTCCGGCCTGGTTGGCGTCAATGGCACCTACACCTTGAGTGCCGAGGATCACGGTGGCTACGACCCGAAGGCGGTCGTGCTGATCGAGGTCGTCAACGGCAAGTGGTCGCTCGTCAAATAAGCGGTCGGACCCCAGTGCGCGCCGCCGATGCCCGTGTTCAGGGCCGGGCCGCGCTTTTCCACCACGCCCCCATCGGCAGCCGAAAGCATGCCGCGTGGCGGAAGCGCCTGCGCGGTTCCGCCGCGCCGCATCGGGGGCGGGGAAAAGGAGGACGAGATGGATTCAACTGTTGCACTGATACTGGGCCAGGACGGCATCACCAACGGCGCGATCTATGCGCTGCTGGCGCTGGCGCTGGTACTGGTATTCGCGGTCACGCGGGTGATCTTCATCCAGCAGGGCGAGTTCGTCGCCTATGGCGCGCTGACGCTGGCGATGATGCAGGGCGGCGGCGTGCCGGCCACCGTCTGGCTGCTGCTGGTGATGGGCGTGCTGGTCACGCTGTTCGACGGCGTCGCCGCGCTGCGTGCCGGCCAGGCGCGCAAGGCCGCGTCGGTGGCGGGCTGGAACCTGGCCTATCCACTGGTGCTGGCCGGGCTGTTCGCGGCGGCGCCGGTGGCCTCGCTGCCGCTGGCCGCGCACGTCGTGCTGACGCTGGCCATCGTCGTGCCGATGGGGCCGATGATGTACCGGCTGATGTACCAGCCGATCGCCTCGGCGCCGGTGCTGATCCTGCTGATCGTGTCGGTAGCGCTGCACATCGCCATGGTCGGGCTCGGCCTGCTGTTCTTCGGCGCCGAAGGCCACCGCACGCCCGCCTTCAGCGACGCCAGCTTCGATCTCGGCCCCTTGCTGATCACCGGCCAGACGCTGTGGGTGCTGGTGGTGTCGGCGCTGCTGATCGTGGCGCTGTACCAGTTCTTCGAGCGCACGCTGTACGGCAAGGCGCTGCGCGCGACCGCGATCAACCGCGTCGGCGCCCAGCTGATGGGCATCTCGCCGGCGCTGGCGGGCAAGCTCACCTTCTTGCTGGCGGCCTTCATCGGCGCGCTGTCGGGCGTGCTGATCGCCCCGATCACCACCATCTACTACGACACCGGCTTCCTGATCGCGCTCAAGGGCTTCGTCGCCGCCATCATCGGCGGCCTGGCCAGCTACCCGCTGGCGGCGCTGGGCGCGCTGGCGGTGGGGCTGCTCGAAGCCTTCGCTTCGTTCTGGGCCAGCGCCTACAAGGAAGTCATCGTCTTCACCCTGATCATCCCCGTGCTGCTGTGGCGCTCGCTGCGTAGCCACCACGTGGAGGAAGAAGAATGAGAACCGACCGTCTGCTGCTGGGGGCCTTCCTCGCCCTGCTGCTCGCCGTGCCGGCGATCCTGTCGCCGTACTACGTGACGCTGTTGAACTACATCGGCCTGTATGCGATGGTCGCCCTCGGCCTGGTGCTGCTGACCGGGGTGGGCGGGCTCACGAGCTTCGGCCAGGCCGCCTTCGTCGGCCTGGGCGCCTACACCACCGCGGCGCTGAGCACCGCCACCGAGCTGCCGGCCTGGCTGGCGTGGGTGGGCGCCTCGCCGTGGCTGACGCTGGTCGCCGGGCTGCTGATCACCGCCACCGTGGCGCTGATCCTGGGTTCGCTGACGCTCAAGCTGTCGGGCCACTTCCTGCCGCTGGGCACGATCGCCTGGGGCATCAGCCTGTACTTCCTGTTCGGCACCATGCAAAGTCTGGGCGGGCACACCGGCATCACCGGCATTCCGCCGATCGAACTGTTCGGCTGGACGCTCGACGACGGCAGCGAGATCTACTACCTGATCTGGGCCTTCCTGCTGGTGGCGATGCTCACCACCCACAACCTGCTCGATTCGCGCGAAGGCCGTGCCATCCGCGCGCTCAAGGGCGGGCGGGTGATGGCCGAGGCGATGGGCGTGGATACCTCGCGCGCGCGCATGATCATCTTCGTCATCGCCGCGCTGCACGCCTGTGCCGCGGGCTGGCTGTACGCCCACATGCAGCGCTTCGTCAATCCGACCCCGTTCGGCGTGCATATCGGCATCGAGTACCTGTTCATGGCGGTGCTCGGCGGCGCCGGCTACGTCTGGGGCGCGATCGTCGGCGCCGGCGTGATCACCGTGCTCAAGCAATGGCTGCAGGACTGGCTGCCGCAGCTGCTCGGCGCCAGCGGCAACTTCGAGATGATCGTGTTCGGCATCCTGATGGTGCTGGTGCTGCACCGGGCGCGCGAAGGCCTGTGGCCGATCCTGAAGAAGCGGGTGCCGGTGCCGGTGGTGCACAAGAAGATCGACGCCGCCGCCGAGCCGCTGCCGCGGCGCACGCTGCCGGCCGCCGGCGAGCCGATCCTGGTGGCGAAGGACGTGACGCGCAAGTTCGGCGGCCTGGTGGCCAACAACAACATGAGCCTGGAAGTGCGCGCGGGCGAGATCCTCGCGCTGATCGGCCCCAACGGCGCCGGCAAGAGCACGATGTTCAACCAGATCTCGGGCGTCGACACGCCGACTTCGGGCGAAGTGCTGTTCCTCGGCAAGCCGGTGGCCGGCCACGACTCGCGC
The DNA here is from genome assembly GCF_048398245.1 of Thauera butanivorans. Taxonomy (NCBI): domain Bacteria; kingdom Pseudomonadati; phylum Pseudomonadota; class Betaproteobacteria; order Rhodocyclales; family Zoogloeaceae; genus Thauera; species Thauera butanivorans. The sequence continues at coordinate 810,802 of NZ_CP183038.1, read as the reverse complement.
GAGATCGCCCGCATGGGCATGAGCCGCAGCTTCCAGCACGTCAAGCTGCTGCCGACGATGAGCGTGCTCGAGAACGTGGCCATCGGCGCGCACCTGCGCAGCGACAAGGGCGTGTTGAGTTCGGCCTGGCGCCTGGACCGTGCGGAAGAAGCGCGCATCCTCAAGGAGGCGGCGTACCAGATCGAGCGCGTGGGCCTGAAGGACTTCATGTACGAGGAGGCGGGCAGCCTCGCGCTGGGCCAGCAGCGCATCCTCGAAATCGCCCGCGCGCTGTGCGCCGACCCCTGCCTGCTGCTGCTCGACGAGCCTGCGGCCGGCCTGCGCTTCAAGGAAAAGCAGGCACTCGCCGAGCTGCTGAAGAAGCTGCGCGCCGAGGGCATGGCCACGCTGATCGTCGAGCACGACATGGACTTCGTCATGGGCCTGGTCGATCGCGTGGTGGTGATGGAGTTCGGCCAGAAGATCGCCGAGGGCCTGCCCGAGGAGATCCAGAAGAACCCGGCGGTGCTCGAAGCCTACCTGGGCGGTGTGGAATGAGCGAGGAGAACGCGATGACACAGCAGCAAACGCAGGCCGCCGCCTCGAACGCGGGCGCGAAGAACCCGGTGCTGGAAGTCCGGGACCTGTGCGTGTCCTACGGCAAGGTCGAGGCGCTCACCCACGCCAGCCTGACCGTGGGCGAAGGCCAGATCGTGACCGTGATCGGCCCCAACGGCGCGGGCAAGACGACGATGCTGTCGGCGATCATGGGCGTGCTCGGCTCGAAGGGGCAGGTCGCCTTCGACGGCACGCTCGAAGTGGTGCCCGAGGTCGAGCGCATGGTCGCGCGCGGCATGAACCTGGTGCCCGAGAAGCGCGAGCTGTTCGGCGAGATGAGCGTCGAGGACAACCTGGTGCTGGGCGCCTTCCAGCGCTACCGCATGGGCAAGCGCGACCACGCGCAGACGCTCGAAGAAGTCTATGCGCTGTTCCCGCGCCTGAAGGAGCGCCGCGACCAGGCCGCCGGCACGATGTCCGGCGGCGAACGCCAGATGCTGGCGGTGGGCCGCGCGCTGATGGCGAAACCGAAGCTGCTGATGCTCGACGAGCCCAGCCTGGGGCTGGCGCCGCTGATCGTGCGCGAGATCTTTCGCATCATCGCCGAGCTGCGCCGGCGCGGGGTGTCGATCCTGCTCGTGGAGCAGAACGCGCGCGCCGCGCTGCAGGTGGCCGACTACGCCTACGTGCTCGAGACCGGCCAGGTCGCCATGCAAGGCCCGGCGCACGAACTGGCCGACGATCCGCGCGTCATCGAGGCCTATCTGGGCTTCGGCAGCAAGCACCAGGCGATGCTGGTGAGCTGACAGACCCGAGCAAGGAGATTCCGATGGAAGCAATGCGCATATTGATGGATGAGCACCAGTCGCTGGCGGCGATCATCCACGCCATCCGCTACATGATCAAGGAGATCGGCGAGGGCCGGCTCGAGCCGGATCACAAGCTGCTGAAGGCGATGGTCGAATACCTCGACGCCTACCCCGAGAAGCGACACCACCCCAAGGAGGATGAATTCCTCTTCGGACCGCTGCGCGCGCGCACCCAGGAGGGGGCTGAAGTGCTGGCCCACCTGGAGCGGGAACACGCCGAAGCCGACGCCCGCATCAAGACGCTCGAAGCCGCGCTGGCGCGCTACCAGTCGGGCGAGGTGGGCGGCTTCGAGGCCTTCAGCGAGGCTTTCGATGCCTACGCCGAGTTCTACCGCCTGCACATGATGACCGAGGAGCGCGAGGTGCTGCCGCTGATCCGCAAGCACTTCACCGCCGAGGACTGGGAAAAGGCCAACGCCGGCTTCATCGCCGACGATCCGCTCAGCGGCACGCGGGCGACCGCAAGAACCGGCGAAGAGGACTTCGCACAGATTTTCTCCAGGCTCGTCGCCGCCGCACCGGCGCCGATCGGGCTTGGAACCGGACCATACAAGGGCTGAACGCCCACGACCACCACGGCAGACACATGCCGCCCACCCGACACCAACAGGACCGACAACGATGACCATTCAGACTGCCCCCCTGACCGAAGCCGCCACCAGCCACCTCATCCGCCTCGAGGTGAATGAACTCGACGTGCAGGTGCATTACAACGACTGCGGTGCCGGCGCGGAAACCGTCGTCATGCTGCACGGCTCGGGCCCCGGCGCCACCGGCTGGGCGAACTTCCACCGCAACGTCGACGCCTTTGTCGGCGCCGGCTACCGCGTGCTGCTGCTGGACTGCCTCGGCTGGGGCAAGAGCGACCCGATCGTGTGCACCGGCTCGCGCTCGGATCTCAACGCCCAGACCCTGAAGGCGCTGCTCGACGCCCTGCAACTGGACAAGGTGCACATCGTCGGCAACTCGATGGGCGGTCACAGTGCGGTCGCCTTCGCGCTCTCCAACCCGGCCCGCGTCGGCAAGCTGATCCTGATGGGTGGCGGCACCGGCGGCCCGAGCCAGTTCGTGCCCATGCCCACCGAAGGCATCAAGCTGCTGCAGGGCCTGTACCGCGAGCCGACGATCGAGAACCTGAAAAAGATGATGAACGTCTTCGTCTTCGACCCGGGCAGCATGACCGAGGCGCTGTTCCAGGCCCGCCTGGACAACATGCTGGCGCGCAAGGACCACCTCGAGAACTTCGTCAAGAGCCTGGCCGCCAACCCCAGGCAGTTCCCCGACCAGGGCTCGCGCCTGGGCGAGATCACCGCGCCGACGCTGGTGATCTGGGGCCGCGACGACCGCTTCGTGCCGATGGACGTCGGCCTGCGCCTGATCTGGGGCATGCCCAACGCCGAGCTGCACATCTTCAACCGCTGCGGCCACTGGGCCCAGTGGGAGCATGCGGACAAGTTCAACCGCATGACGCTCGACTTCCTGGCGCACTGAGCCAGCCATCGGCCGCATTCCACACGAAACACTGGGACAAGAGTCAGAAATGGACGAAAACACGATCAAGCACTGCGGCGACGAGCTGTACTCGGCACTGCGGGACCGCAGCCCGATCGCACCGCTCACCGAGCGCCATCCCGACATCCGCATCGAGGATGCCTACCGCATCCAGCAGCGCATGATCGCCCGCCGCATCGAGGCGGGAGAGCGCATCGTCGGCAAGAAGATCGGCGTCACCAGCAAGGCGGTGATGAACATGCTCGGCGTCGACCAGCCGGACTTCGGCATGCTCACCGACGCGATGGTGTACGGCGCCGGCGACCCGATTCCAGCGTCGTCGCTGATCCAGCCCAAGGCCGAGGGTGAGATCGCCTTCGTGCTCAAGCACGACCTGATGGGTCCGGGCGTGACCGCAGCCGACGTGCTGCGGGCGACCGAAGGCGTGATGGCCTGCTTCGAGATCGTCGACTCACGCATCCGCGACTGGAAGATCCGCATCCAGGACACCGTGGCCGACAACGCCTCCTGCGGCGTCTTCGTGCTCGGCTCCAGGCTGATCGACGTGCGCGACCTCGATCTCGTCACCTGCGGCATGGTGCTGGAAAAGAACGGCGAGGTCGTCGTCACCGGCGCCGGCGCAGCGACGATGAACTCGCCCGTCAATGCGGTCGTGTGGCTGGCGAACACCCTCGGCCGCCTGGGGATCGGCCTCGAGGCGGGCGAGATCGTGCTGTCCGGCGCGCTCGGCGCGATGGTGCCCGCCCAGGCCGGCGACAACCTGCGCATGACCGTCGCCGGCATCGGCGACTGCTCGGTGCGCTTCGTCTGAGCACAAGGACACGGTGCACGGCCAGGCCGGCGGCGCACGAGAGTAGGTGCCCCGGCCCCCGCCCCCCGACCCATGACAGGCGCCAAGCCAGCACAGAGACAGAGGAACCCACGATGTCGTCCAAACAGGACCTGACCCGGCAATTCACCGCGGAAGAAGGCATCATCCACATCGGTGGCATCGAGGCGCTGGTGCGCCTGACGATGGACCAGATCCGCTTCGACCGTCGCCGCGGTCTGAACAACGCCATGTTCGTGTCCGGCTACCGCGGCTCGCCCGTCGGCATGCTGGACGCCAACTTCATCAGGCAGCAGAAGCTGCTGCTGCAGCACAACATCCACTTCGTCGACGGCCTCAACGAGGACCTCGCCGCCACCGCCGTGTGGGGCACCCAGATGATGCACACGGTCGGCGGGCAGAAGTTCGACGGCGTGGTCGGCACCTGGTACGGCAAGGCACCCGGCGTGGACCGCTCGGGCGACGCGCTCAAGCACGCCAACTACACCGGCACGCTCAAGAACGGCGGCGTGCTCGCCATCTTCGGCGACGACCCGAGCTGCAAGTCGTCCTCGCTGCCGAGCCAGTCGGAGGCCATGTTCTACCACGTCGGCATCCCCTCGCTGTACCCGGGCAACGTGCAGGACATCCTCGACTTCGGCCTGCACGGCTACTACCTGTCGCGCATCTGCGGCCTGTGGGCGGGGCTCAAGATCGTCACCAACGTCGCCGACGGCAGCGGCAGCGCGCTCGTCGACCCGGACCGCCTGCAGTTCGTCACCCCGGTGGTGGAGCTCGACGGCCGCCCCTACACGCCCGGGGTCAACCTCGGCATGAACGTGCGCAAGGACGCGCTCGACATGGAGCGCACCCTGTACTACGCGCGCCTCGAACTCGCCCGCCAGTACGCGCGCGCGAACGGCCTCAACAAGCTCACGCTCCCCAACCCCGACGCCTGGCTGGGCATCGTCGCCGCCGGCAAGACCTACCACGACCTGCGCCAGGCTTGCATGGAAATGGGCCTCGACGACGACGCGCTGCGCCGCGCCGGCGTGCGCATCCTCAAGATCGGCATGCTCAACCCGCTGCAGCCGGACGACATCCGCGACTTCGCGCGCGGCCTGGAGGAAATCCTCGTCGTCGAGGAGAAGCGCCCCTTCATCGAACTCTTCGCCAAGGAAATCCTCTACGGCACCGCCAACGCGCCGCGCATCGTCGGCAAGCGCGACGAGGAAGGCCGCGACCTGCTGCCCTTCCACGGCGAATTCGAGTCCGACATCATCGCCCGCGCGCTGCACGCCCGCCTGTCGCGCAAGACGAAGCTGGAATCGGCCGAAGCCTGGATCCGCCGCCTGGACGAGATCCACGGCCGCCACGCGCCGGCCACGCTGACGCGCTCGGCCTGGTACTGCTCGGGCTGTCCGCACAACACCTCGACCAAGGCCCCCGACGGCAGCATCGTGTCGGCCGGCATCGGCTGCCACACGATGGCGATGTGGATGAACCGCGGCGTGGTGATGGGCACCCACATGGGCGCCGAGGGCGCGCAGTGGATCGGCATGCAGCCCTTCACCGACACCCGGCACATCTTCCAGAACATGGGCGACGGCACCTACGCCCACTCCGGCAGCCTGGCGGTGCGCTACTGTGCGGCGACCGACACCGACATCACCTTCAAGATCCTGGTCAACAGCCACACCTCGATGACCGGCGGCCAGCAGATCATGGGCGCCGAGCCGGTGCGCAACCTGGTGGCCGAACTGGTCGCCAACGGCGTCAAGCGCATCATCGTCACCACCGAGGACCTGTCGCGCTACAACGCGGTCGATCTCGCGGGCAACACCGAAATCTGGCACCGCGACCGCATCATGGAAGCGCAGAAGCTGCTCGCCGGGACGGCGGGCACGACCGTGCTGATCCACGACCAGGAGTGCGCCGCCGAACTGCGCCGCCAGCGTGGCCGCGGCAAGGCGTGGGAGCCGGCAGCGGTGATGGTGATCAACGAGCGCGTGTGCGAAGGCTGCGGCGACTGCGGCGAGAAGTCCAACTGCATGTCGGTCGAGCCGGTGCAGACCGAGTTCGGCCGCAAGACGCGCATCCACCAGCCCTCGTGCAACAAGGACTACTCCTGCGTGAAGGGCTTCTGCCCGTCCTTCCTGACCATCACGCCCAAGGCCGCGCCGGAGAGCGCCGACGGTGGCAAGAAAAAGAAGCAGGGCCGCCTGCCCGCGCTCGAGCGGACGCTGCCCGACCCCGTCCTCAAGGTGAACCCGGACGACTTCGGCGCCCACGTCATGGGCATCGGCGGCACCGGCTCGGTCACGGTGGCGGCGACCATCGCCAATGCCGCGCGCCTCGACGGCAAATGGGCGGTCGGGCTCGACCAGACCGGCCTCGCCCAGAAGGGCGGCGCGGTGATCTCCGACATCAAGATCACCGCCCGGCCCTTCGATGGCGCCAACAAGATCTCCGACGGCAGCACCGACCTCTACCTCGGCTTCGACATCCTCAACGCCACCGACGGCAAGAACCTGGACAAGTGCCATCCCGGGCGCACGATCGCGATCGTGTCCACCGGCCAGGCACCGACCGGCTACATGGTGTCGGACAAGTCGGTGCAGTTCCCCAACGTCGATCGCCTCACCCAGGGCATCGACCGCGTCACGCGCCGCAACGACAACGTCTACCTCGACGCGCAGACGCTGGCCGAGGGCCTGTTCGCCGACAGCATGGCGACCAACATGTTCATGGTCGGCGTGGCCTACCAGGCCGGCGCACTGCCGATCGGCGCCGAGGCCTTCGAGACCGCGATCGAGCAGGCCGGCGTCGGTGTGGACATGAGCCTGCTCGCCTTCAAGTGGGGCCGCATGGCGGTGATCGACCTCGACTACGTCCACGCCGAGATCCGCAAGCACGAGGCCAAGGCGCCCAAGCTGCCCGAAATGACCGCAGAGGCACGCCAGATCGTGGATTCGGTCGGCGCCACGGGTGAAGTACGCCGCCTGCTCGAAATCCGCGTGCCCGACCTGATCGGCTACCAGGATGCCGCCTATGCACGCCGCTACGCGGCCAAGGTGAGGCAGGTGATGGAAGCCGAGAAGCGCGTTGCGCCGGAGAGCTCGGCGCTCGCCGAAGCCGCCGCGCGCCACCTCTACAAGCTGATGGCATACAAGGACGAGTACGAGGTCGCCCGCCTGCATTCCGATCCGGCCTTCCTGGCCGAACTGGACGCGCAGTTCCCGCACGGCTACACGGTCGAGTACAACCTCGCCCCGCCGCTGCTGACCAAGCGCGACCCGCAGACCGGCGAACCGATCAAGCAGAAGTACGGCGCCTGGATGCTGAAGGCCTTCCGCCACCTGGCGAAGATGAAGCACCTGCGCGGCGGCAAGTGGGACATCTTCGGCAAGACCGAAGAGCGCCGCATGGAGCGCCAGGCGATCGAGGACTACGACCGCCTGCTCGACACGCTGTGCGACAAGCTCGATCGCGACAAGCTCGCGATCGCGGTCAAGCTCGCCAGCCTGCCGGACGAGGTACGCGGCTACGGCCACGTCAAGGAGCGCCACATGGCGCTCGCCAAGGCCAGGCAGGCGCAACTGCTGGCCGACTTCGACAACCCGCAGGCCGCCAAGGCCCGCGGCGCGGCACAGGTGCTGCGGTTCACATGAGCCCGGCCGGCCCAGCTCAAGGCCGATTACCGGAACAAGAGCTCCCGGCGTCCGCCGCGATGCGGACGCCAGGGGCTCTCAATCCGGCTAGATGGAGCACATCGGCACCAGCGCCGAATTCGTCATGCCGGCCGCGAAGCGGAAGCTGCAAGGCAGTCCGCCGCCGTCCGCAGCCGGGCTCATTCCCGCCGGGGACGGCGTCTTTTCACGGTGCGCGAAAAGATCCGGCTTGGCTGCCCCGCGCCGCGCTCACCTCACGCTGCGGCAGCAAGGCCAGCCAGAGGCCGCCCAGCGCCGCCACCACGAGGCCGGTCCATAGCAGCGACACGAACGGAAAGACCTTCACCACCGCGACCACGACCGGCGGCTCGCCATTTGCAGCCGCCGCTTCCAGCAGCGCCGCGGGCGAGATCCAGAACTGCACGCTGCGGCCCCAGCCGTGGTCGATCAGGGGGTCGAGCAGATAGCCCGGCGTCGTGACGTGACGGGCATAGCGGTAGTCCAGCAACTCGCAGACCTGCCGCATCGGGCCGTCGTAACGCTCGGGCAGGCTGCGGCTGTCGCGATAGAGCGTCTGCCCGTCCATGATCTCGCCGCGGGCGCCGCGCACTTCCACCGTCGTCACTGCGCGAATGCCGTTTTCGCCGCGCCGGGCGCCGTCGTCGGCATCGCCGAAGCGGACCCCGGCCAGGCGGAAGGTATAGCCATGCCTGTCCTTCACCCAGCCGGTCGCCGCCTCGGCCAGCCCGCCCTCCGGCAACAGTTCGTGCTGCGAATAGCTGTTGAGCGCGATCGCCATCATGCCGCCCCACAGCATCAGCACCACGCCGGCATGGATCGCCGCCAGCGGCGCCGACACCGACACGCCTTTCCAGCCCAGGCGCCATGCCGTCACGCCGGCCCAGGCCAGGCAGCCCGCCGCCAGGTAGGCCCCTGCGACCAGGCTGGCGTCGAGCAGCGGCAGCAGCGCAACGATGCTCTGCGACAGGATGCCCATGCCCGCATAGCCGCGCGTCAGCAGGCCGCCGAACTCGGCCCCCAGCATCGCGAGCGCTGCCGCCAGTGCCAGCGACGCCCAGCCCGCGCGCTTGGACAGCCGGCGGAAGAAATACCAGCCGCCGACGCCGCCGAGCACCACCAGCGGTGCCAGCAGCAGGCGGGCCAGCACGTAGCCATCCACGTCCCATTGGTCGAAGGCCTGGCGCAAGGCATCCAGCTCGCTGCCGTTGGGCATCAGGTTGACCAGCATGGCGAGAAAAGGCTTGTACTCCTCCGGCCGCGGCATCCCCCCGGCCTGGGCGCCGAAGGCGAAAGCCAGTTGCGCCAGCGCCGCGACGCCCGCCGCCAGGAGGCCGAGCTGGGCCAGCCACAGCCCGATGCCGGACGCCGCTCGCGGCGAGGCATCCTTTCCGCCGCGGCCGCTCCGTACCAGCGCACACCCCAGCCCGGCCAGCAGCAACACGATGCCGAGCGCGAAATGGACGATCCACGAATCCGCCCCCACGTAGCGGTGCGAACTGGCGAGCATCGGATTGCGCGTCACCGCCATCGCCAGCGGCGCCATCAGCGCAGCAAGCAAGGCCGCCCAGGGCACGGCCCAGCCGCGCTTGCGCCCGGGCGCCCAGCCGGCGACGCCATGCAGATGCGCGCAGAGGAAGCACCACAGGCAGAAGGCCGCGGTCTGCACCGGATCCCAGTGCCACACCTGACCGTACATCGCGTCCTCGAAGGCCCATACCATGCCGAAGCCGATGCCGGCGGTCAGCACCGCCCAGGCCCGCCGCGCCCGTGCGCGGGCGAGGCCCGGCCAGGCCGGCTGCGCGCCGCGCAGGGCGGCCAGCGCGGGCGCCGCCAGCGACAGCGTCCACGCATAGGCCAGCACCACCAGCGGCGCATGGAACAGCATCCAGATCTTCATCAGATGGGCGTTCATGCCCTGCGACGGCGCTTGCGCCAGCCATTCGGCCGGCGTCGCCGCGAACGGCGCCAGCCACGCCGCGGTCAGCGCATACCAGGCGGCGATCGCCGCGGCGACGGACCAGCGGGCCGCATCCGCGCCGGCGCGCGCGCCGCTCGCGGCCAGGCTCAGGCAGCAGGCCGCCAGCAGCAGCGTCGTGCCTTCGTCGCCACCCCACACGTTGGCCAGCTTCAGATGCAGGGGCAGTTCGGCGCTGCTGTACAGCCAGACGTAACGCAGCGCGAAGCCGTCCATGGCGAAATGCCAGCCCAGCGCCAGCACGCATCCCCATGCCAGCGCCGCGGCCAGCGACAGCACGCGCGGGCGTCCGGCCGGCCTGAACACCGCATGCAGCGCCAGCGCGGCCGCGGCCACGAGCACCGCCTGCCCCGCCGCCGCCCAGCCCGCAATCAGCGCCGCGGCAGCCACGGCGGCCGCCCAGGCCGGCACGGCAGGGAATGAGGCACCCATCTCAGTTCGCCTCCGCCCGCAGCACTTCCGGGTAGTAGCACATGAAGCCGGTGGCGCAGTGCGCTTCGGAAGGCCTCAAGGCCATGGCGAAATCCCGCACCGCCGCATCGTCCGCGCCGCCGCGCACACGGTCGACGACCGACTTCACCATGCGCACGCTCGCCAGCTTGCGCGCCGTCGGCGCCTCGCGCCCGGCGATCTTGATCGCCGCCACCTTGCCACGCCGCAGCGCGGGGATGGCACACAGGCCGCAAGGCCCGTACGGCAGGCCCTCCGGCGTGGTGCTGAAGCCGCAGGAAAAGCGGTACCACAGCCAGCGCTCGTAGGCCTCGTCGTTCTCCCGCAGGCGCGCCGCCACGCGCGCCGGCAGTTCGCCGCCATCGCGGCGGCGGTAGTGATACTGGTAGCGGTCGAGGCAGATCGGCCCACCCATCTGCCCCGGCAGATGGATCGTATGGCAGGCGCCCTCCTCGAAGACGCAGCCGTCGTTGAGGATGAAAGCCTCGATCTCGATGTCCGGCACTTCGGCAGCGATGCCGGCGGCTTCGTCGATGCTCACGTCGCGCGGCAGGATCAGGCGGCGCGCGCCCAGCTCGAGGCACAAGCGGGCCGCCGCCGCATTGCGGCAGGTCGCCACCGAGCTGACATGCACGCGCAGGGCGGGAAAGCGCGCCGCGAGCAGATGGACCAGGCCGAGATCGCTGACGATCAGCGCATCGCCGCCGATGTCGGCGAAGCGCTGCGCGATCTCCACCGCCGCCTCGGACTGCGCGGCCGGGTAGTTCTGCGCGTTCAGCACCAGCGACAGCATGGCGCCATGGGCGTGGGCCAGCTCGACCGCAGCGGCCAGATCCGCGTAACTCTTCAGGTTGCCGGACGGACGGCGGTTGGCGCTCAGCGCATGGAAGCGGCCGAGCCATTCCGGCGGCACCAGGCCGCAATAGAACTCGCTGGCGCCGGCCTGCGCCAGCAGGGCGATCTCGGACAGGCGGGACACCGGGGCGACGATTCTCACAAGGACTCTCCCGCGACCACCAGGCGCGCGACGCGGCCCATGCCGGCCGCACGTCTCAGGGAATCCGCCATCTCATCGGAATGGCGGCTGAACAAGGTATTGCCGAGCTGCACGGCGCTGCAGGCATCGTCCCGCCCCGGCCGCGAGGCTGCCGCCGACATGCGCAGGCACTCCTTCTGGCAGCGGCGGCCGACGGCGAAGCGTTCCGGCCCCGTCATCGACAGGCTCCCCGCGCGGCACATCCTCCCCTTGGCCACATACACGAAGGGAAGATGCACGCCCGCCGGCAGCGGCAGGCCGTCGAACGCTTCCTCGGCGGGGAAGACCGGCATGTCGAGTTCCAGCCGGCGGATGCCGAGGCGCTCGAACAGCACGCGCATCGTCGGCGCCGCCAGGGCATGGCCGCAGCGGCCGGCCCAGCCCGCGTCGAGGCGCGGGTCCTTGGTCATGCGGCACAGCACCCGGCCCGCCACCAGCCCGAGGGAGGGAAAGCGCGTCGCCACCAGATGGGCCACGCCCCAGTCGTTGGCCACCACCTCCATGCCGTCCGACAGCATCGGCAGCAAGGCATCGAGCCGCTCGATCACCCCGGGCGAAGCGACCGGCGTGAGCAGGGCGAAACGCAGGCCGTGCGCGCCGGCCTGGCGCACGGCCTCGCGCAAGGCACGCGGCGACGGCAGCAGGTGCTCGCAGAACTCGCTGCCGAAGTGCAGATGCGTCGGCGCCAGCGGGGCGAGCCAGGCGGCCAGCGACGCATCGCCATGGACGCGCTGCCAGTGGCGTTCGCGCACGGCGGGCGCCGCCGCGGTCCAGTCGAGGGCGATGGGACGGGTCGCCGCCACCGCAAGCTCGGGGGTCTCCATTGCATTTCGTCCTTGCGGCCCCGGGCCGCGCACAGACCGCATCGGAAGAACCGGCGCGCTGCCGGCCTGCGGCAGCGCGCACGGCACTCACAAGGCCATCAGCACCGACTTGATCTCGGTGTACTGGTCGAATACCGCGCGCCCCATCTCGCGGCCGATGCCCGACTGCTTGAAGCCGCCGAACGGCATCGAGTTGTCCAGCACCGTGTGGCAGTTCACCCACACCGTGCCGGCCTTGATCCGCGGAATCAGCCGATGCACCCGCGTCAGGTCGTTCGACCAGATGCTCGCCGCCAGGCCGTAGGGCGTGTCGTTGGCGCGGCGCGCGACCTCGTCCAGATCGTCGTACGGCATCGCCACCACCACCGGGCCGAAGATTTCCTCGCGCACCACCCGCATGTCGTCGCGCGCATCGACCAGCACCGTCGGCTTGACGAAGTAGCCGCCGCCTTCGCCCGCTTCGCCGCCGACCGCGGCACGCGCGCCTTCTTCGAAGCCGCTGCGGATGTAGCCCATCACCCGTTCCTGCTGCACCGCCGAGACCAGCGGGCCGAGCTGGGTGTCGGGGTCGAGGCCGGCGCCGACCTTCATGCCGGCGGCAATGTTGGACAGGCCTTCGACCACCTGGTCGAACTTCTTCTTGTGCACGAACAGGCGCGAGCCGGCGGTGCAGACCTGGCCGGAGTTGAAGAAGATGCCGTGTGCGGCACCGGCGGCCACCGCGTCGACGTCGGCGTCGTCGAGCACGATCATCGGGCTCTTGCCGCCCAGCTCCAGCGAGATGCGCGTCATGTTGTCGAGCGCGGCCTTGCCCACCAGCTTGCCGATCTCGGTCGAGCCGGTGAAGGCGAGCTTGTCGATGCCCGGGTGCGAGGACAGCGCCGCGCCGGCGACATGGCCCAGGCCGGTGACGACGTTGAACACGCCGGCCGGGTAGCCGGCTTCCTGCACCAGTTCGGCCAGGCGCAGCGCGCTCAGCGGCGTTTCCTCGGCCGGCTTGAGCACCATCGTGCAGCCGCTGGCCAGCGCCGGACCCATCTTCCACGCCGCCATCAGCAGCGGGAAGTTCCACGGGATGATGGCGCCGACCACGCCCACCGGCTCGCGCCGGGTGAAGCCCCAGAATTCGCGCTCGCGGATGATCGGCACCGAGGGCTGCATGGTCTCGCCGCCGAGCTTGGTCGCCCAGCCGGCCATGTAGCGCAGCGAGTCGACCACCAGCGCGACGTCGGCGAAGCGCGCCACCGTCACCGGCTTGCCGTTGTCCAGCGCTTCCAGTTCGGCCAGTTCCTGGGCGTTGGCTTCGACCAGGTCGGCCAGCTTCATCAGCAGGCGCTCGCGATCGACCGGGCGCATCGCCGCCCAGTCGCCGCCTTCGAAGGCCTGGCGCGCGGCGGCCACCGCACGGTCGATGTCGGCCTGGCCGCCGGCCGGCACCTTGGCGAAGGCCAACCCGGTGGCCGGGTCGAACACGTCCAGCGTGGCGCCGTCGCTGGCCTCCACCCAGGCCCCGCCGATCAGCAGGCGCTTGGGCTGGGCAAGGAAACGCCGGGTGTTCTCGTGCAGCAGTTCACTCGTGTGAGCATCCATGGTCTGTCTCCGTATGTGTCCTTGATGTGGGTAGCGGCGGCTTCAGAAGTTGAACAGCAGCACCGCCTGCAGATAGACGTTGCGCCTGCTGTTGCCCTGCAGGCTCTTCACGTCCTTGCCACGCGGCTCGTAGATGCCGAGCAGCGGCACGAAGGTGAGCTTGTCGTTGATCTCCCAGAAGGCGAACAGGTCGATCTCGCGCCCGTCCAGGTCGGCCGCGTCGCCGATCGAACGGATGTCCCAGTACTGCAGCGTGACCGCCAGATCCTCGCGCGGCGCCAGCGTCAGTTCCAGGCGATCCACCTTGTTGCCGCTGTTGGCCGGGCCGGCGTAGTTGGACGCGACTTCGCCCTGGAACCAGGTGCCCAGCCCGCGGCTGAGGCCGAAGAACAGCGGATCGAAGGCCTCGTTGCGGGTGGTCGAAGCCTTGTCGGCCGAGAAGCGCGCATGGCGGTAGTTCAGCGTCGGGCTCCAGGCGGCGTCAGCGAAGGTCCAGCCGCCCTCGACGAACCAGGCATCGGCGTCGTTCTTCACCGCGGTGTCGCCGCCGCGCTGGTCGACGTATTCGAAGGCCACGAACAGGTTGTCGACGCCCAGGCTGCCCTGGCCGCGCAGGTTGGCGATACGCATGCCGTCGCGCTGGTCGAAGATGCCCAGCCCGGCGCCCTTGTCGACGCCGAGCACCTTCATCCAGCTCAGGCCGAGCGTGCCATGGGTTTCGGACACGTACTCCAGGTTCAGCCCGCCCAGTTCGGTGTCCTGCTGGTAGGGGTTGTTCGACTTCAGCCAGAACACGTCGCCGCGCCACGGTCCGGCCGGGTCGATGCGCAGGATCGCGGTGTTGCCGAAGCTCTTCTTCGCCGCGAGGTAATAGGAGCCGCCGCGATCGACGTCGACGCCGAGCACGTCGAGCCCCTTGCCGAGGTTGACGCGGTCGGCGGCGATCAGGAAGCCGTCGCCGAGCTGGAACTGCTGGCGGCCGAAGGAGAAGTCGAACACCCCGCCCGCACTGCGCCAGCCGAGGTAGGCATCTTCGAGATCGACATCGCGCTCGCGCCCGGTCGTGTAGCCGCCGGCATCGCCGTCGCCCCAGGTGCCCTGCGCGATGGCGCCCAGGCCGCCGTACAGCTCGCCGTCGCCGGCACGGGTGCTGCCGGTCAGCACGCCGTGAATGAAGGCCTCGCGCCACTTCTTGCCGCCTTCGCCCAGATAGTCCTCACGGGTGGAAAAGGCCCCCGCCATGCCGTCCACACTCAGGCCCAGCGAGCCCCGCTCGCCCTGGTAGAGGTCCAGCGCGTGTGCCGGCCCCAGGGCCGTCAGCCCGGCGGCCAGCACGGCCACCGCGTTCGTCCGAATACGCATTCCGTCGTCTCCTCGATCATGTATTTTTTGGTGCATATCCCTGCGGCGCTTGCGGCCGCACGGCCCCGCGGAACGGGGCCTTCGGCTCAGCGTATGAAGACCTGCCCGGTACCGAGCGACATGTCGCCGCCCGGCAGTTGCACCTTGCCCAGCTTGGCCAGCGAATCGGCGTCGTAGATGGCGATGTCGTTGAAGGTGCCGGTGAGGTAGAGCCGGCTGCCGTCGTGGTTGGTCAGCAGGGTGTAGTAGGTGTGCTCCAGTTCCACCGCCTGCAGCAGCTTGCGCTCGGCGATGTCGTACTTGGTCAGCCGGTGCAGCAGGCCGTAGATGATGTTGCGGTCCTTCGGCGAGCGCAGCCCGGTGAAGTAGATCTCGGTCAGCGGTCCGAACTCGCGCGCCTCGGCCTCGCCGCTCAGCAGGTTGACGTTGAGGTAGCCGTACTGGTATTCGGCCGTCTCCATGTCCTGCTTGCCGTCCTGGTATTCGGCGGTGGTGTAGAGGATCGTGAAGTCCCGCTGCGGCGTCTGCACCGGCCAGACGTAGAGCACGTCCAGCGGCGCGTGGGTGCTGCGGTTCCAGTCGCGGATCGGCAGCTTCACCTTCATCTCGCCGGTCTTCACGTCCACCGTGTACAGGTTCTGGCCGGCAAGGTAGAGGGTGCCGTCGGGCGCCGCCTGCATGATGGTGGACTGGCGCGGCGCCGGGAAGATGCGCACCGGGCGGGCATCGAGCCCCGCGCTGCTGTCATAGACCACGAAGCGCGGCTCGCCGACGCGGTAATGGTCGCGGTTGATCGTCGTCGGGTTCTGCACCGCGTACAGCTCCTTGCCGTCGGCGCTGACGGTGAAGGACGCGATGGACTTCGCCCGTTCGTTGTCGGCCAGCGACATCTCGGCGCGGAACGTCACCTTGCAGGAATCCAGCTCAATCCCGTAGATGGTGCCGAAGCGGTTGTTCAGGATGTAGGCGGTACGCCGGTCGGGCGAGATCTGCGTCAGGCCCGGACCGAAGGCATCGGGCAGCGTGCAGGTCTTGTAGACGCTGGCGGTCGCCACATCGACCACGTTCAGGTTGTTCGGGTAGTTCGCCACCATCAGGTACTCGCTGCCCGGCTGCAGCGCCAGCGACTCGTTGGCCGCGGCGGCCGGCATCGTGCTGCCGGCGACACAGGCGGCCACGGCGGCGGCGCGTGCACTGCGGCGCAGCGCGCCGCCGATCATCGTGTTCTTCATGTCTGCCCCCTTACAGCTTGTCGCCCGGGAACACCGAGCCGAGGTTGCGCCAGTCTTCGCGGGTATTGGCCGCATCCTTGTTCCAGTCCGGATAGGTGATCATCGTGTCCGGCACCTGGGCGGGCCACCAGCAGGGGTCGGCGCAGCCGTAGAGGTCGGACTCCATCGGCTGGCACAGCGAGGCCACGCCGCCGAAGGCGTCGACTTCCCAGCCGGGGTCCACCGTCGCCGTGCAGCCGGCGATCGCGCTCATCGCCACCACTTCCTCGACGCGGTCCTCGCCGACGGCCTGCTCCAGCAGCTTCGCCTTGTTGTTGATTGCCTTCAGATGTTTCATGACGCCCTCCTCGGGGAAATGTGCTGTTCGATGAAGGCCGGGTTGCCGGCCATGATGCGGCTGTAGACTTCGATGCCGAAATCCACCCAGTCGCGCATCAGATCGCAGTAGTGGTAGGTGGGGTGCGTGGCGTCGCCGTAGCGCGCGTAGCTCTCGTGGTAGCAGCCGCCCGAGCACAGGTTGCGGATGCGGCAGCTCGCGCAGCCGGTGCCGCTGCGGTCCAGGCGCTGCGACAGGAAGTCGCCCAGCTGCTCGCGCTCGATGCCGTCCCTGACGTTGCCGAAGGTCGGCAGTTCGGAGCCGGTGAAGCGGTGGCACAGGTTCAGCTCGCCCTTGTGGTCGACCGCCAGCATCTTCAGCCCGGCGCCGCAGGGCAGCAGCTTCTTGTGGCCTTCATGCATGTCGGTGATCAGCTGGTGCATGTTCGAGAAGCCGATGTTGCGCCCCTCCAGCGCCGCCTCCAGGTAGCGCCGGCCGAGCCGCTTCATGCCGTCGAAGACCTCGGCCACTTCCTCGTTGCTCAGGTTGAAGGTGCTGATGTCGCCCGAGGTCACCGGCGCGAAGCCGACTTCGGCGAAGCCCAGCTCGTTGAACAGGTGGTCCCAGATGCGCTCGACTTCGGTCGTGCCATGGGTCAGCGTCACCCGTGCGCCGACCGGCCGCGCGGTATAGCGCGACAGCAGGCGCTCGGCCTTGCGCCGCACGGTTTCGTAGGTGCCCTGGCCGCCGACCGTGAGCCGGTTGCGGTCGTGGATCGCCTTCGGGCCGTCGATGCTGATCGACAGGCCGAAGCGGTGGGCGTCGAGCCAGTCGATGGTGTCGTTGGAAAGCAGCGTGGCGTTCGTCGTCATGACGAAATCGACCTGCTTGCCCAGGGCGGCGAAGCGCTCCTCGCAGTAGGCCACCACCTCCTTGATCAGCGGCAGGTTGCTGAGCGGCTCGCCGCCGAAGAAGACCACGTTGTAGCGCGGCTCGTCGGGCGATTCGCGCAGCAGCATCTCGATCGAGTCGCGCGCGGTGTCGAAAGCCATCTTGCGGCCGGCCGAGGGCTTGTCGAGATCCTCCTTGTAGCAGTAGGTGCAGCTCAGGTTGCAGCCGGTATTGACGTTGAGCACCACCGTCGTCAGCGGAAAGCGCTCGAACACGTGCCCGGCCGCCGCGGCGCCGGCCGGACGGCCGTCGTCGACCAGCTCGAGCGCCACCAGATCGCGGATCGCACCGGCGACGTCGTCGGCGTCGAACTCGGTGCGCAGGCCGTCGATCAGCGCCTCGGCGGTCAGGCTCTGGCGGCGGATGCGGTCGATCAAGGCTTCGGTCAGCGGATCGAGCGCGAACAGCGAACTGCTCGGAATGTGGAACAACATGCGCGTGTCGTCGACGCGCAGTTCGTGCAGGTTGTGCTGCACCAGGTTCAAGACGGCACCCATCGGAGCCTCCTCAATCATCGGGATCGTGGGCGGCGGGACATCGCCCGCCGGGACGCGGAACACGGCACGCGGCCGCTCACGGAATCGGCGGGTTGTTCCAGCGCTGCGGCGCCACGATCAACTGTCCTTCGCCGCGCACCGGCGTGCCGCCCTGCTCCACTTCGGCCACCACCTTCAGGTTGCCGACGTTGTTCGCCGACATCCGCCGCATGGGGTTGGGGCCGGCGCCGCCGGGCACGAAGACGCCGGTGGCTTCGTCCATCAGGCCGGCGAACTTCACGTCCTCGTCGCGCACCGCAACCTCGTCGAACGGCTCCACCGACCACCTGGCCGGCACCACGCCGATGCGGAAGTCGTCGCTGGTGCCGGGCTGGCCGTCCGGCCCCGCATCCCAGGCTTCGGCGTCGAAGCGGGCCTCGACCTTGGGGGTCGGCGTGCCGTTGCCGCCGATGCGGGCCACGGCATAGGCAGGCAGCACCTCGATCTTGCCGATGCGCTCGTACACCGCCAGGCTGCCGCCGCTGGCCGCACCCACCGTCACCGGATGCACGCCGCGCGCAGCCGCCTCCGCGCGCACCCGCAGCACCACTTCGCCGGCCGAGCGCTTCACGGTTTCCAGCAGGCTCACGCCCGGCGGCAGGCCGACCTCGCCGTCGAGCTTCGAGCCGACGATGCGCAGTTCGCCTTCCTCACCCGCCTTCAGGTAGGCGGGATGCACCGCCAGCACGCGCGCGTTGCCGTCGCGCTGCAAGCTGGCGACGACGTCGGCCCCCACCTCGTCGTGGTCGCGCAGGAACATCCGCCCGCGCAGCACGCCGTCCTCCAGCGCGAACACCTGGCGCATCGGCGTGCCATCGACGACGAGGTCGGCACGCCATTCGTAGCCGGTGTAGATCAGCGCCTGGCCCTTGCCGGCCATCGGCTTGCCGTCGTCCCAGCGGCCCTCGAAGCTCAGCGCATGGAGATCCTGGCCCTTGCCGGCCGATACCTTCATGACGCCGGAGAAGCCGCCGCGGCCGGTCATGTGGCCGCTCAGGCTCCATTCGCCATCGACCGCCTGCGGCGCGCGCGCCTGCCAGGCTTTCCAGGCTTCCGACTCCAGCGGCAGCTTGCCGGCCAGATCGGGCACCACTTCCTTGAGCGCGATGCCCAGCCAGTCGCGGTCGCGGCCGAAGGCCTGGAACTCGGCGGTGGGGTACTGGCCGAGGTGGAAATGCACCAGGTGCTCCCATTCCGAGGCCGGGCGGCGCTGCAGCAGCACCCGCGCACCCGAGTGGCAGCGCGCGCACATCTGCGTGAACTGCTCGGACTCGAAGGCCTCCATGGTGTTCAGCCGGCGTTCGAGCGCATAGCGCGCCCCTTCGGTTTCGGACGGCGCCAGGCCCTGGGTATCGGCCAGATGCTTGACGACCGCGCGGCGCTCCTCGTCGGTGATCTTCAGGCCATGCACGATCTGCATGCGGGCAATCGACATCAGCCAGCCTTCGGGCGACTTGCGCTGGTCGGCGATGCGGCTGAAGCCCGCATCGGTTTCGGTGTGACAGGCCAGGCACTTTGCGCGCAGCAGGGCCTCGGCGGAAGCGGCGGCCACTGCCGGCGAGGACGCCAGCGCAAGGCCGACTGCGGCCACGCCGCTCATCGCGGCGGCAATTTTCGTGATCTTCAAGACCGGATCTCCTCTTGGTACCCGTGGATGAAGCATCCTCCGGCAGCGCGGCCAGGCCGTTCGCCATACGAAGGACACCGCAACGCTGCGCGGGCCGAGGACAAGCACCGGCCGGCTCGCTGCGGGCGAGCCGATCCTGCATCTCCTTTCTCCACCGGGGCGCGGCACGGGGCCGGCCTCCAGCCCTTCTGCGAGGGCCTGCGCAACATCGACATCTACCACCCGCCTGCCCCGATCGCTGCCGGAGTCACGCGGAGGCTGGACAAATCCTAGGCGCGGCAAGGCGACCGGCGTTAGCCGAAAACGGCAAGCAGCCGGAACGCTACCGGCTTGCACAAGCTGCCCCTGCGTGCCATGCTGGCCTGAAAGACGGGCAAGCGATGAATCGCGCCCGTCCTTACGCCCCGCAGCCAGGGGCGCATAACGACAAGAACGATCGCCCATCGATCGAGTGAGAACGAGACATGTTCGCCACGCTGCACACGCCCGAAAGGCGAGGGCAATGAGCGCGGCCGCCAAGCCTATGGATGCGGGCGGCCCGATCGCAAGCACCGCTGCTCCCGGCACCACGGCCCCTTTCTCCTACACGCTGCGCGACACGCTGGACGCCGACGAGCATGCCGCCTGCCTGAGCAACTGGCAGCAGCAGTACGATCAGCTCAGCGCCGGCCTCTTCGCCGGGGAATTCGAGGAGTTCTGCTTCGGCAGGGTGCAGTTGTTCCGCGAGGCGCTCAACCAGTCGGTGCACCAGGCCGGCATCGCCTGGCCGGGCTCGCGCACCGTCGCGGTGCCGACGGTCATCGAAGGCACCGGCTGGTTCGGCGGCGAAACGTATTCCGCGGACACCATGCTGACACTCGGCAGCAGCGACGAGCTCGACTTCCGCACCCCGCGCCGGCTCGAGATCGTCGCCTGTACGGCGGACACGACGGCGCTCAACACCTATGCGCTGCAGGTGGAGCACCGCGACCTCGAAGCCGAACTTTCCGGGCGCACGACGGTACCGGCCAGCCCGCAGCAGATGGCGGATCTCGGCGCCCTGCTGACGACCATGATGGCCAGCCTGCGCGCCACGCCGGACCTGCTGCGCCACCCGCAGATGCGCACGGCGATGGAGCAGGCGCTGTTCGCCACCCTGCTCAACACGCTGCCGCCGGCAGCGGCCTCGCCCAGCCTCGCGCCTTCCTGTAGAACCCGCCAGTTCATCGTCGCGCGGGCGCGCGAATACATGGAAACGCACATCGACGAGCCGATCACCGTCGCCGACCTGTGCGTGAAGCTCGGCGTCTCGCGCCGCACGCTGCAATACAGCTTCCAGGACGTGCTCGACCTGAACCCGGTGAAATTCCTGCGCGCGATCCGCCTCAATGCCGTGCGCCGCGCCCTGAAGCAGGCCGGCGGCAACGAACGCGCCACCGTCGCGGACATTGCGGCACGCTGGGGATTCTGGCACCTGTCGCACTTCTCGGCCGACTACAAGGCCATGTTCGGCGAGCTGCCGTCGGAAACCCTGCGCCGCAGCGGATGACATACAACGAATTTATTCGACCATTAGCCCAAATTGGCAATCCGGGCCTCAGAAAATCCACTTCTGCGTGCGCATCCAGCCCGCGATTCGCGCCGCGGCCTCGGCGCCGAGGCCGTCCAGGCCCTGCAGCACGGCTTCGGCGGGCCTGCCCGGCGCCGCCTGTACCGCCTTCAGCAAAGGCGCCAGCGGCACGCCGTCCAGATGCCACACGCCCAGCGGCTGGTCGGGCGTCACCACCACCTCCGCCTCGACGATGCGGCCCCCGCTCACCACCGGCCGGCGGGCGACTTCGACGGTGTCGGGCCTGACCTCGGCGTGCAGCGGCGCGCGGTCGGGCCAGCCGCGCCGCGCCGCCCAGAACGGCGATTGCGGCCAGCAGGTCTCCTGGGCGTAGAAGTCGCGGCCGATGCGGGCAAAGCGGTAGAACAGCTGCTCGATGCGCTGGCGGTGGAACTGCCGTGCAAGCTGCGCACGCGCCGGATCGTGGCGCAGCGTCGCCACCACCGCCGGCGCCTGCAGCGCCGACGACAAGGCCTGGAAGATGCCGTTGCCCGACAGGGGGTCGACCGCCATCGCCGCATCGCCGACGCGGATCCAGTCGTCGCCGGCCAGCACTTCGTTGAGCACCGGCGTGCTGGTCCGCGCATGGGGTTCGCCGACCGGCTCGGCGTCCCGCAGGAAAGGCGCGGCGGCATCGATGCCGCGCAAACGCGCGGCGCAGTAATCGGCCAGCGCCTTCTTCGGCGGCAGCGCGGCACTGCGCACGTCCAGCGTCAACTGCAGGTAGCGCCGGCCGTCGGCCAGCGCCGCCATCCACGCCCAGCCGTCCTCGCAGCTCTGCACCGCCGAATGCGCGCTGCCGGGCGGCCCCTGCCAGTACTGCAGCAGCGACACCGTTTCGGCGCCGCGCACCCGCGGCAGCCCGCCGCCCGGCGCGGCGCGGCCGCGGGCCTCGACGAGGAAATCCGCCACCAGGGTGCGCACGCCGTCCGCCGTCTCGACCCGGATCTCGTGGCGGCCCGGCGCGGATGCGGCTTCGGCGACATGGCCGCGCACCACCTTCACGCCCAGCCGCTGCAGGTCGTCCAGCACGCCACGGTCGAACAACTGGCGATCGACGAGGCTTTCGGTATTCGCCTCGGACAGCGCGCCGTTCCACAGCGCACGGCGCGGCGACGGCGGCGCGAAGGCGCGCAGGGCCTGCTCCAGCCCCAGCCCGCGCAAGGCTTCGAGCACGCGCGCCGACACGCCTTCCACCGCAGCGAAGCGGCGCGATTCGCCCACCAGCGTGACCGGCTCGCCCATGCGCGCCAGCCCGATCGCCGCCGCCGCGCCCGCCGGGCCGGCGCCGATCACGACGATTCCGTCAGTGGCCATGTTTCAACTTCTCCCGTTTCAGGCTCTCCAGGTCTTCCACGCCATGGTAGCGCGCCTGCGCCGCCAGCCAGCCGGGCAGCGAAGCCGCGCTGCCGCCGGCCGCCAGGTGGCGCGCAGCCATGCCGCTGAGCCAGGCGCAGGCCATGCTGGCCCCGGCGCCGTCCAAGCTGCCGTCCAGCGGCCGCACATGGGCACCGTAGTCGGCATGCGCGGCGCCGAGTGCGGCGATCTCGGTCGGCACCATGCAGCGCGCATCGCCGGTCACCCGCAGCACGCCGGGAAAGCCCGCAGGATAGACCGGCTGGCCGCGCGCGGGCGCCGAGGCGCACAGCACCACGCCCGCCGCCAGCGCACGCGCGCAGGCCGCCGCCAGCACCGGCCGCGGCTCGCGCAGGCCCAGGCTCAGGTTGATCAGCCGCGCATCCTCGTCCACCAGCCAGTCGATCGCCGCCGCCACCTGCGCGGCGGAAGTCGCCAGGCGCTCGCGGAACACCTGGGCGACCAGCAATTCGGCCTGCGGCAGGCAATGCAGCAGGCCGTCGCCGACCCGGCTGCCGTGCCCAAGCCTGTCCGGCTCGGCAGGCACGCGGCGCGGTTCGCCGCCGTCTAGCACGAAGGCAGCGGACGCGGCCACGTGCGGCACCTGGGCGGCGGCGTGGCCGCTATCGACCACGCCGATGCGTATCCGCGCGCTCGTCCAGTCCTGATTCATCCAATGTCTCCGGCATCCGCCAGCACCGCCAGCCGTCCCGCCTGCAGGCGCACCCGCAGCTCGCAGCCGGCCAGCGTCGCCGGGCGATGGCTGATGAGGATGCGGGTGCGGCCGGTGAACAGCGCATCCACTTCGGCGATGATGCCGGCTTCGGTCACCTCGTCCACCGCCGACGTGGCTTCGTCGAGCACCAGCACACAGGGCTGCTGCAACAACGCGCGCGCGATCGCGATGCGCTGGCGCTGGCCGCCGGAAAGCTGCTGGCCGCGCTCGCCCAGCGGCGTGTCCAGGCCCTGCGGCAGGCGCTCGACCAGTTCGTCCAGCCGCGCCCGCTGCGCGGCCTCGCGCACCGCGTCGTCACCCGCCTGCGGCGCGGCGTAGCGGATGTTGTCGGCGAGCGTGCCGCGGAACAGCACGATGTCCTGGCTGACCACCGCCACCGCGCGCCGCAGCTCGCCGAGCCCGAGCTGGCGCAGGTCGGTGCCGTCGAGCCGGATCGCGCCCCCGGCCGGATCGTAGTGGCGGTGCAGCAGGTCGATCAGCGTCGATTTGCCGGCGCCCGAAGCGCCGGTCAGCGCCACTTTCGCGCCGGCCGGAATCGACAGGCTGGCGCCGTCGAGCACCGCGTCGGCCCGCTCCGCATGGCGGAACACCACCTCGTCGAACTCGATCGCGCCGCGCCATGGACGCGGCCCCGGCTGCGCCGCGGGACGGCCGGCCGCAAGCGCCCCATCCGCACCATCCACCACATCGGCATGCGCCTCGCGCAACTCGCTGACCCGCATCAGGCTCACGCTCATGCGCTGGATGGCGACGTACAGCCCGAGCAGGCTGTTGACCGGGCCGGTCGCCATGCCCAAGTAGGTGGAAAACGCGATCAGCGCGCCGAGCTGCCAACTGCCTTCGATCACCCACCAGCCGCCGATCAGGAAAGCCGCGGCGCGCGTCAGCGAAGTCAGCGTGGACGGCACGGCCTGGGTGAAGAACTCGGTGCGCTGCAGCCGCAGCAAGTCGTCGAGGTAGCGCCCGCCCAGGCCGTCGAGCCGCGCGCGCTCGTCGGCTTCGCGCCTTGACGCCTGGATGAACTTCATCGCCGGCAGCGTCTCGACCAGGAAGCTCGACACGTCCGCCGCGCGCTCGCGCACGGTGCGCGTGCGCGCCTCCACCTTGCGCCGCATCCAGCGCAGCCAGACCGCTTCGACCGGCACCAGCACCAGCACCAGCAGCGACAACTGCCATGACAGGCTCAGCATCAGCGCCAGCGCGCCGACCAGGCCGATGAGGCTGCTGACCGCGGCGAACAGGCTGTCGACGGCGAAACGCTGGATTTCCGCCACGTCGCCGTCGAGCCGCGACATCAGGTCGCCCATGCGCTGGCGGCCGTAGAAAGCCGGCGACAGGGTCTGCAGGTGGCGGTAGAGATCGCTGCGCAGCGCGAACAGGATGCGGCCCGACAGGCGGGTGTGCAGCTGCCGGTTGACGCCGGCCAGCACAGTGCCGGCGATGCCGGCCAGGACCATGCCGCAGGCGACCGCCACCAGGGTCGGATAGTCGCGCGCGAGCAGGCCGTCGTCGATCAGCATCTTGGTCAGCCACGGCTGCAGCAGCACCAGCAGCGTCGCGCACAGCGACAGCAGCAGCAGTCCGGCGATCGCGCGCCGCTGCGGCCGCACGAAGCCGTACAGCCAGCGCAGGCCGCGGCGCAGTTCGTCCGGCCGCTCGGTGTGGACCAGGCGGCTCAGCACGGAACGCCCTCCAGCAGTTGCATGACCCATCCTTGCGACCGGCGGACCACTTTGGCCCGTTCCATTTCTCCGATTAACCAAATCACCAAGGTCAAGCCCGAGGAGAGGCTGGCGAGCATTCGCAGGTTCTTGCACCCTTCTCACCGCCCAAGCTCCAGGTTAATTCGGCAACTATCGATATAGGGCGAAGCAGACTCATCGTGGTGCTTTCCGAAGCGCGTGAAGGGATCAGCATGCATGTCAACCGGTTTCTAAACAACAATAGATAAACTCATCGCCGACATCAGCGCAACGACCGGCAGGCACTAGGCTGCGAGCCATGGACGCTCACCCACCTGAATACACATCAAAGGCGAGCAGGGACGACGGCCGTGGACTGGCGAAGCGCTTCCAGGCTGCGGCGGCCGATTTTGCGGGACGGGCCACGCAGGCGGGCGCCTCGCCTGAGGAGTCAGAAGCTGCGCGTCAGGTGGACCAGCCACTTGCCCGACGCCGTATTCTTGCAGTGCCGGCCGTCGTCGCACACGGTATAGAGCGGCTTGTCGGCGTCGGTGTCGACCCAGGCGAGTCCCGCCTGCCAGCCGCCGCCGAAGCTCTTCTCCAGGCCGATCTTCCAGTCGGTGAAATTGTATTCGCCATAGTTGCGCACGTACTGGTGGCCGACGTGGGCACTGACGATCCAGCCGGGCAGGAATTCATGCGCCAGATTGGCCTCGACGTAGTACGAGCCCTTCGAATCGCCCCGCCCCAGGCCGAAGGATTTGTCGTTGAAGCCGAAGTAGTCGCCCAGGGTGTGCGAGTACTTGAGGTTCAGGAATTTCCACGTGATGCCGGCGTAGAGTTCCAGCGTGTCGTACTTTTCGCGCGTGCCGTCGATCCTGCCGCCGGGAAAGATGAACTGCAGCAGGCCGATGTCGTAGCCGAAGTCGCCGATGGTGTTCGCGTAGCCGCCATAGACGTCGATTTCACCCGATGCGTCGTTGAGCGCGTCGTCGCTGACGCTGGTGCCCCACACGCCGAGGTAGAGTCCGCTGCCATGCGCCAGGTCGAAGCCGCCCTGCATGGCGGGCCTTTCCTGGGAATACGAAATGCCCCGGAACACGTACTGCGAAACCAGACTGACGTTCGCGTTGAGGGCGAAGGGCGATGTGGCCGTGTCGGTGGCATGCACGGCGGAGGCCGCGGCCAGCAGGCTTGCGAGCAGGGTGTTCAGGGCCGTGCGTTTGATGTATGGCTTCACTTCGGATGTCTCCTTGAGTCATGGGCCGGCGGGGCCGGTTCGAGGCGCTGGGGAGCGCCGGGTTGCACGCCTGCGGTCACGCCGGGGCGCGGCATACGGATGCGCGCGCCTCCGACGTCTTGCTTACAGGCACCCCGGGGGCTCGCGCAAGCTTGGCAGCGGAGGCTACGTGCGGCTTTGTACGGACTTTCCCCGGCGGGCGCGTTGCGGCGCGAACGCGAGCCACAGCGCGCCCGCCGCGGTCAGCGCCAGGCCGAGCCAGAGCAGCGAGATGAACGGGAAGTAGCGCAGCACCACCGTCGCCTGCGGCGTTTGCGGACCGCCTTCGAGCGCGGCCACGGCGGCGGCGGGGGAGACCCACAACTGCACGTCGCGCGCCCAGCCGCGTTCGATGAAGGGGTGCAGCACGTAGCCTGGGGAATCGGCGTAGCGCGCGTAACGGTAATCGAGGATCTCGCAGATTTCGCGCATCGGGCCGTCGTAGCCTTCGATGGCGCTGCGGCCGTCGCGGTACAGGGTCTGGCCGCTGGCCAGGCTCTGCGACGGCGTCAGCAGCTCGATGCGGGCGAAGGCGCGAAAGCCTCCGTCGCCGTCCGCGCGGCCGCCGTCGGCCGTGCGCTCGACATCGACGCCGGTGATGCGGAAGGCGTAGCCGTGGTGGTCGCGCCGCCAGTCGTCCGACAGGGCGACCACGTGCTGCGAGTAGCCGTTGAGCGCCGTCGACAGCAGGGCGCCCCATAGCGCGAGCATCGCCCCCACATGCACCAGCCCGACGGCCAGGGCGTGGCCCGCGGCGGCCGTCCTCGCCGTCCGGATGCTCCAGGCGCTCGCCGCCAGGGCCAGATAGGCGCCCGCCACGAGGCTGGCGTCGATGCGCGGCAGTACCGCGACGATCCGCTGCGACAGCACCCCCGTGCCAGTGTATTCGCGCGTCAGCAGGCCGCCTTCGAGCCAGACGCCACCGCAGGCGAGCGCCGCCAGCGCCAGCGACACCCAGCCCAGCCGCGGCGACAGGCGGCGCATGAAGAACCAGCCGCCGAGCAGGCCGATGAGGATCAGCGGATACAGCGCCGCCCGCGCCAGCGCGTAGCCGTTCACGTCCCACTGCGAGAAGGCCGCCCGCAGCGCCGGCAACTCGTTGCCGCGCGCCCAGCCGGCCAGCGTGGCGAAGAAGGGCTTCAGGTCGTCCGGCCGCGGCAGTTCCTGGGCGCTGGCATGGAAGGCCCAGGCAAGCTGCGCGGCGGCGGCCACGGCGATGACGGCGAAGGCGTACTGGGTGAGACGCAGGCCCCACGCGGCGAAACCCTGGCGCAGCGGCACCGGCGCGACGCGGGTGCGTCCGCGCCATCCAATTGCCGCGCCGGCGGCCGCGAGCAGCGCGGCGAGGGCGAAATACACCGGCGCGCTGGCCGCGCCGACATAGCGGTGCGAACTGGCGAGCGCCTCGTGCCGCGTCACGCCCATGGCGACCAGGGTGAGCACCGCCGCGAATAGCGCGGCAGCCGGCATCCAGCACCATGCCGGCCGTCCCGCCCGCCAGCCGGGGACGCCGTGCAGGTGGGCGCCGAGCAGGCACCAGACGGCGAAGACCGCCGTCTGCACCGGGTCCCAGTGCCAGACCAGGCCGTACATCGCGTCCTCGAAGGCCCACACCATGCCGAAGCCGATGCCGGCGGTGAGCAGCATCCAGGCGCGGCGCGCGCGCATGTGCGCATCGTGCGGCCACTGCGCGGCGTGGCCGCCGAGCGCGGCCAGGGCCGGCGCGGCGAGCGCCAGCGTCCACGCGTAGGCCGCCAGCACCAGCGGCGCATGCAGCAGCATCCAGACCTTCATCAGGTGGGCGTTCATGCCCTGCGATGCCGCCTGCGACAGCAGCTCGGCGGGCGTGGCGGAGAACGGCCCCAGCCAGGCGGCGAGCAGCGCGATGGCGGCGGCGATGAGCGCGGTGGCGTCGACGCGCATGGGCTGGCCGCGGCCGAGTGCCGCCAGGCTGGCGCAGAAGGCCGCCAGCAGCAGCGTCGTGCCTTCGTCGCCGCCCCACAGGTTGCCCAGCTTCAGGTGCAGCGGCAGTTCGGCGCCGCTGTACAGCCAGACGTAGCGCACCTCGAAACGGTCACCGAGCAGCAGCAGGGCAAGCCCGAGCAGCGCGCCCCACAGCAGCGCCGCCGCGGCCCGTGCCCAGGCCGCGCGGCCGTCTTGCCGCAGGCCGGCGGCAAGCGCGCAAAGGCCGGCGCCCAGCACCGCCAGGTTACCGACGGCGGGCAGCGCGGCGCACGACAGCACGGCGGCCGGCAGGGCGAGCCAGATCGCCGGGTGGGCGTCCGTTCGGTGGTCATGCATGGCTTGGCTCCGGAGGGGGCGCCGCGCCCGGCGCGGCGCCATGTGCGGCATGGGCTTGCATGGCGCCGGCCTGCCTCAGCGGCGCACCAGCCGCATCGAGCTGAGCACCTGGTCGCCGTTGCCGACGATGATGGTGCCCTTCTTCTCCAGCGTGTCGCTGTCATGGACGACGATTTCGTTGATGGTGCCGCCGATGTACAGCTCCTTGCCGTCGGACGAGACGTTGACGGTGTAGAAGGTGTGGTCGAGATCCACCCGCTTGACCAGCGTGTTGGTGTCGAGGTCGGTCTTGGTGAGCTGGGTGTACACCGTGTACGCCTCGTTGCGGCGCACCGGGTTGATGGCGGTGGAGAAGAACATCACCGTCGCGTCCTCGAACTCGGAGAAGCGCACCCTGTCGTTTTCGATGTCCAGCGCCCAGATGCCGGCGCGCAGCGACTCCTTGCCGTCCTTGTCCTTGTGCGAAATGAAGTAGGGCGTGGCGAACTCGTTGGCCTGCTCGAACTGCGGCGACACCGACAGCGAGTCGGGTTCGCCGTAGCCCTCGCGCTTCCAGCTCTTCCACGGGTGCGAGCCGATCTGCTCGCCGGTCTTCGGGTCGAGCACCAGCATGTCCCAGGTGAAGGTGTACAGGCGCTTGTAGTCGGGCGAGTAGGCCAGCGTGGTCGCCCGGCGCGGGGCGGGCAGCTTGCGCACCGGCTGGGCGTGGACGCCGGCGCCGGTATCGTAGATGGCGATGTACGGGTCCAGCACCTCGTATTCGCCCGGCTTCAGGCGGGTCGGATTGACATAGACCGCCAGCTCCTTGCCGTCCGGGCTGACGTCGATGGCGAAATGCGCCTTGGCGCGGATGTCGGGCGAGGACAGTTCGGCGCGGAATACTTCCTTGCCTGTTTCCAGGTTGATACCGGACACGCTTTCCCAACGATTGTGGATGGCGTAGGCTACCTTGCCGTCCCGCGATACCGCGATACCGGCGACGCTGTTGCCCGGTGCGGTGTTTGGTATCTCGTGGGTCTTGACCACCTGGCGCGCCTCGGCATCGATGACGACCAGCTTGTTGGGACGCACCGCGGTGACGAGGTAGTCCTTGGCGGCCAGGCCGGCTTGGCTGAGCAGGCTCATGCCTAGACCGACGATGCCGAGCGCAAATGCCTTGCGCAGGGTGGATTGCTGCTTGTTTTTCATTGTGGGAGTCTCCTGACGCAGCGGTTGGGCCGCCGCGTCGAATGCATTGGCGGGATTCGTTGACCGGGTTCTACTTGGGGAAGACCGACTGCAGCTTGGTCCAGTCCTGCACGGCGGCATCCTTGTCGGTGGCCCAGTCGGTGTAGTTGTGCAGGGTGTCGGGCACCTGCGCGGGCCACCAGCAGGGGTCGGCGCAGCCGTAGAGGTCGGCCTCCATCGGCTGGCACAGCCCGGCGACGCCGAGGAAGGCGTCGACTTCCCAGCCCGGGTCGAAGGTCGTGGCGCAGCCGACCACCGTCTGCATCGCCATCACTTCCTCCGCCTCGCTGCCGCCCTTGCCGATCGCCACTTCGACCTGGTGGGCCTTCGCGTTCATCGCTTTCATGTGCTTCATAGCTGGATACTCCTCGTGCTCAGGTGTTGTCTGAAAAAGCCCGGGTTCTTGACCAGGATTTCCGTGTAGATCTCGATGCCGAAGTCCACCCAGTCGCGCATCAGGTCGCAGTAGTGGTAGGTCGGCGACAAGGGATCGCCGAAGTGGGCATAGGACTCGTGGTAGCAGCCGCCGGCGCACAGGTTGCGGATGCGGCAGGTGGAGCAGCCCTTGTCGGCGCGGTCGGTGGCCTTCTCCAGGAAAGCGCCCAGCGCCTCCCTGGCGATGCCCTCGTCGACGTTGCCGAAGCGCGGCATGTCCGAGCCGGTGAAGCGGTGGCACAGGTTCAGGTCGCCCTTGTGGTCCACCGCCAGCAGGCCGACGCCGGCGCCGCAGGGCAGGGCCTTCTTGCGCCCCTCGTACAGGTCGCTCATCAACTGGTGCATGTTGGAGAAACCGTTGTTTTCCCCGCGCAGCGCCGCGTCGCGGTAGGCGCGGCCGAGCGCCTTCATGCCGTCGAAGACCGCCTGCAGCTCATCCGCGTCCAGGTTGAACGCCGTCAGCGGTCCCGAGGTGGCGGGCGCGAACCCGACCTCGAAGAAGCCCAGTTCGCCCTTCAGATGCCGGTGGATGGCGGGCACGTCGGTATAGCCCGCGGTCATCGTCACGCGTACGCCGACCGGCTTGGAACGGTAGCGCTCCAGCAGCATCCGCGCCTTGGACGCCACCACCGAGTAGGTGCCCTTGCCGCCGACGGTGAGCCGGCGGCGGTTGTGCACCGCCTCGGGGCCGTCCATGCTGATCGACAGGCCGAAGCGGTGGCGGTCGAGGTAGTCGACGATTTCCTCGGTCAGCAGCGTGGCATTGGTAGTCATCGAGAAATCGACGTGCTTGCCTTCCTCAGCGCAGCGCCGCTCGGTGTAGTCCACCACTTGCTCGATCAGCGCCAGGTTGGTCAGCGGCTCGCCGCCGAAGAAGATGACGTTGATGCGGTCGTGGACGGCCCCTTCGGCGAGCAGCAGTTCGATGCTCTTGCACGCGGTGTCGAAGTTCATTCGGCGTCCCTTGGACGGGACGTCCAGATCCTCCTTGTAGCAATAGGTACAGCTCAGGTTGCAGCCGGTGTTGACGTTCAGCACCACGGTGCTGATCGGAAAGGAACGGATCTCCGTGCGCAGGCCCAAGTCGGGGCCGGCGGGGGCGTCGCACAGGATCGACAGCTCGCGAAAGCTCTCGAAGGTCTGCGCCAGGTCGGATGCCGTGACGCGGCCGTCGAAGCGTTCACGCACGCCATCGAGCGAGACGCGATCGTTTTCCTTCAGGAAGTCGAGCAGCGAGCCGCCCACCTCGTCCAGCTCGAACAGGCCGCTGGATGGGATGTGGAACAGCATCCGCCGCTCGGGCAGCTTCACGTCGTGGAAGCTGTGGCGGTTGACGAACAAGGTGGTCATGGGGGCGGCTCCTTTGCGTGCCTCAGCGCAGTGGCGGGTCGTTCCAGCGCTGCAGGGTCACGATCAGGTGCTTGCTGGCGCTGAGCTTGCGCCCGGCGTCGTCGACCGTCGCCGTCACCACCAGCTCGCCGGCGTTGTTGGTGCCGAACCTGCGCTTGGGGTTGGGGCCGGCGTCGCCGGGGATGAACAGGCCGTCCGTCCGCAGGGTGCCGGCGTAGGTCGTGTCCTGCATTTCTTCGGCGAAGGCATTGGCGTTGGCCATCGACCAGGTGGCGGGGAAGTAGCCCAGGCGGATGTCGTCGGCCGTACCCTGCTTGCCGTCGGGGCCGAAGGCGTAGCCCACGCTCTCGAACTGGACCGGGACTTTCGGCAGCGGACCCTTGCCGCCACCGACCACGGCCATCGCCTGCTCCGGCTCGACGGCCACGTAATCGACGTTCCGGTAGAGGGCGAGTCCCTGCTGCAGGCGGGCGTTGCCCACCGCTGCGGCGCGCACGCCATCCTTGCCTGCGCCATCGGCCCGCGCTTCGACCACCACCTTGCCGGCGGCGCGCTCGACCACCCTGGCGACCGTGATGCCGTCGCCCAGATTGACGTCGCCCGACAGGCCGTTGCCGTAGAGGGTGACGCGCTGGGTCGTGCCGGCCTTGATGTGGGTCGGCTCGACCGCCAGCAGGCGCTCGGCCGAACCATTGCCGCTGCGGGCGGCGAGCAGGCGGCCGCCGATCGCGTCGTTGCCGTTCTCGTACCAGCGGCCGGACAGCGTCTGGCCGTCGGGCGACAGCGTGAACACCTGGCGCACGTCCATGCCGCCCTGCTTGACGGAAGCGCGCCACTCGTAGCCGGTGTAGAGGATGGCTTCGCCCTCGGCCGTTTCGCGCTGGCCGTCGGCATAGTCGAACTGGAACTTCACCTTGTAGCGGTCGGCGCCGGCGCGGTCGGCCTCGATCGTCGCCACGCCTTCGTAGGCGCCGCGGCCGGGGCGGTGGCCGACGAAGCGCCAGGTGCCGGCGGCGCTGGCCCGCTCGCGCTGCTGCCATTGCTGCCAGGCGCCGCTGTCGTTGGGGTACAGCTTGCCGAGGATCGCCGGTACCTGCGTCGTCGCCAGCTCCCACCAATTGCGGTCGCGGCCGCCGGCCTGGATCTCGATCACCGGGTACTGGCCCACGTGGTAGTGGGGCAGCTTGGCCCAGTCGGACTCGGTGCGGCGCTGCAGCGCGATGCGGCCGTAGGAGTGGCAGCGCGCACACGTGTCGAAGGCCAACTTGGCTTCGCCCTGCACGCTTTCGACGCGGTTGAAGTCGCGCTCGATCAGGTAGCGGTAGCCGTCGGTTTCCTGGGGCGCCAGACCGCGCGTGTCGGCCAGGTGCTTGACGACCGCGGCGCGCTCGTCGGCGCTCAGCTTCACGCCGTGGCTGATGATCATCCGCGCCACCGTCATGTCCCAGCCTTCGGGTGTGCGGCGGCTGTCGCCGATGCGGGCCAGTTGCCCGTCTTCGGCCGGCGCGTGGCAAGTGATGCACTTGCTGTTGACCAGGGCTTCGCCCTGCGGCGCGGCCTGTGCCGGGGCGGCGAGAAGCGGTGCCGCCAGGCTCGCGGCCAGCGCGAGCAGGCGGGGTTTCCTCCCGTTTACTTTCTCCATTGGGTTGTCTCCTTCGTGAATCTTGATTGGCGTGGCCGCGCATGAGCGGGCGGCTTCGGTATCGCGTGGTGGCACGGCCCATACCGGGCGCCGCGAAACGACTATAGGAGGGAAGGCGTCCGGGACTTATCGGGAAACGGCCAGAGGCGGCGGCCGCCATATCAAGAATCGGCCACGTGTTTCCATGCCTGGCAGCGGGGGCCGTCGGGCGCCGAAATACCCCGCCGCGCGTGCGGATGGAAGCGGGGACGGGACCGGGGGAGCCTCGGAGGGCAGGCAAAAAAAGCGGCCCGAAGGCCGCCTGAAGACTCACTTCCGTGAGATGGGGGAGAACGCCTGGCGCCCGCGCCGCCGTGCAAGCGGCGCGGGGCCTGATCCGTCAGAAGAACCCGAGCTTGTTCTCGCTGTAGCTGACGAGCAGGTTCTTGGTCTGCTGGTAGTGGTCGAGCATCATCTTGTGGGTCTCGCGCCCGATGCCCGACTCCTTGTAGCCGCCGAAGGCCGCATGCGCCGGATAGGCGTGGTAGCAGTTGGTCCACACCCGCCCGGCCTGGATCGCCCGGCCCATGCGGTAGGCCACGTTGCCGTTGCGGCTCCACACCCCCGCACCCAGCCCGTACAGCGTGTCGTTGGCGATCGCCAGCGCCTCGGCTTCGTCCTTGAAGGTGGTCACCGCCAGCACCGGGCCGAAGATCTCTTCCTGGAAGATGCGCATCTTGTTGTGGCCCTTGAACAGCGTGGGCTGGATGTAGTAGCCCTCGCTCAGTTCGCCGCCCAGATTCGCCTTGTCGCCGCCGATCAGCACTTCGGCCCCTTCTTCCTTGCCCAGCGCCAGGTAGGACTGGATCTTGCTCATTTGCTCGCGCGAGGCCTGCGCGCCCATCATCGACTCGGTGTCGAGCGGGTGGCCGTGCTTGATCGCCGCCACGCGCTCGAGCACGCGCTCGATGAAGCGCTCGTAGATGCTTTCCTGGATCAGCGCCCGGCTCGGGCAGGTGCACACTTCGCCCTGGTTGAAGGCGAACAGCACCATGCCTTCGATGGCCTTGTCGAGGAAGGCGTCGTCGCGGTCCATGACGTCGGCGAAGAAGATGTTGGGCGACTTGCCGCCCAGCTCCAGCGTGGCCGGGATCAGGTTGTTGGCCGCGGCCTGGGCGATCACCCGCCCGGTCGAGGTCGAGCCGGTGAAGGCGATCTTGGCGATGCGCTTGCTGGTGGCCAGCGGCATGCCGGCTTCGCGGCCGAAGCCGTTGACGATGTTGAGCACGCCCGGCGGCAGCAGGTCGGCGATCAGTTCGACCAGCACCATGATCGAGACCGGCGTCGATTCGGCGGGCTTCAACACCACGCAGTTGCCCGCGCCCAGCGCCGGCGCGAGCTTCCAGGCCGCCATCAGGATCGGGAAGTTCCACGGGATGATCTGCCCGACCACGCCCAGCGGTTCGTGCAGGTGGTAGGCGACGGTGTTCTCGTCGATCTCGCTGATGCTGCCTTCCTGCGCGCGCAGGCAGCCGGCGAAGTAGCGGAAGTGATCGACGGTGAGCGGAATGTCGGCATTGAGCGTCTCGCGGATCGCCTTGCCGTTGTCGACCGTCTCGGCGTAGGCCAGCCGTTCCAGGTTCTGTTCGATGCGCTCGGCGATCCTGAGCAGAATGTTGGCCCGCTCGGCCGCCGGCGTCTTGCTCCAGGCCGGAAACGCCGCGTGCGCCGCGTCCAGCGCCAGCTCGATGTCCTCGGCCGTCGAGCGCGCCGCCTGTGTGTAGACCTGGCCGCTGATCGGCGTCACCACGTCGAAGTACTGGCCCTTGACCGGCGCCATCCAACGGCCGCCGATGAAATTGTCGTACCGCGCCTTGTGCTGGACCGGGGCGCCGGACTGGCCGGGGTGTGCGTAAAGCATCTCGATGTCTCCTGGTGGAAGTGATGGTGGTGATTGGACAAGTGTTCGCGTCGCAGCCCCCGCTCCATCTTCACGGGTGCTGTAGAAACGATCGGGAGGGCAACTGGTATCTAATGTCCGAGCACCTCCGGGTAGTAGCACATGTATCCCGTTCGGCAGTGCTGCTCGGAGGGCCTCAAGGCCTGCGCAAATTGCATGATGCATTCATCGTCTTCTCCTGCTTCGGCGCGGTCGAGAACCGCCTTGACCATGCGCACGCTGGCCAGCTTCCTGGCCGTGGGCGCTTCCCTGCCGGCGATCTTCACGGCAGCGATTCCGCCTCTCAGAAGGAGTGGCAGCGCGCACAGTCCGCAGGGGCCGAAGGGCATTCCCGCCGCATTCGTCGTGAACCCGCAGGAGAAGCGATACCAGAGCCATTTCCGGTATTCCTCGTCATTGTCCCGAAGCCTGTCGAGGGCGGGGCCGTCCAGCTTTCCGCTGCCACGCCGCCTGTAGTGAGGGGTGTGATTGTCCAGGCAGATCGGACCGCCCAGGTTCTGTGGCAGGTGGAGCGTGGCGCAGGCGCCTTCTTCGAAGACGCAGCCATCGTTGAGGATGAAGGCTTCGATTTCGATGCCTGGCACTTCGGCGGCGATCTCGCAGGCCTCGCCTATCGTCACGTCG
Source organism: Thauera butanivorans (assembly GCF_048398245.1). Classification (NCBI taxonomy): domain Bacteria; kingdom Pseudomonadati; phylum Pseudomonadota; class Betaproteobacteria; order Rhodocyclales; family Zoogloeaceae; genus Thauera; species Thauera butanivorans. Next base: position 775,326 of record NZ_CP183038.1, on the reverse strand, counting down.
CGCGGCAGAATCATCCGTGACGCGCCCAGTTCCTTGCAAAGCCTGGCAGCACTGCCGTTGCGGCAGGTCGCCACGGAACTGACGTGGATGCGCGACAGCGGCACGTGCTGGAACAATTCGCCGACCAGTCCAAGATCGGAAACGATCAGCGAGTCTCCCCCGATTTTCAGGAAAGACTCGGCGATCGTGATGGTGGCGGCGATCTGCTCGTCGGTGTAGGTCTGTGCATTCAGGACAAGCGAGATCGAACCTCCGCGCCGGTGCGCGACGTCAACGGCGCGATGGAGTTCGGCATGATCGCGAAAATTGCCCGATGGCCGCCGGTTGGCATTCACTGCACGGAACCTGCCGATCCATTCGTCCGGGACGAAGCCGCAATAGAATTCCCGGGCCCCGGCGCGTGCCAGAGCTTCGGCCTCCTCCACGCTGGCAATGGGTGCGACGATCTTCATAGTGCTTCTCCCGGCACGACGATCCGGCTGATGAAACCTTGTTCGACTGCGCTCTTCACGACACCGGACATCGCCGCCGAATGCCTGCTGATGATGGAATTGCCGATCTGGTATATATCTCGCGTGTCGCGGAAGCTGGGACGTTCGAGCTGCGCACTGACTTTCAGGCATTCTTTCCTGCATTTGCGCCCGACGGCGAATCGCTCCGGTCCCCGGATCGAACTCGACCCGATCCGGCACATCCTTCCCTTGGCAACGCAGGCAAATGGAACGTGGACGCTGGTTGGTAGCGGCAATGTGGAAAACGTGCCGGCATCGGTGGAAAGCGGCGCGTCGATTTCCATTCGGCGGATGCCCAGACGGGCGAACATCGCCCGCAATGGGCGCGGATCGAACCTGAATGCAGCTGCCTGGGCCGCTTGGCCGAGCCGCGGATCCTTCATCATGCGGCATAGCAGCCGGCCGGCGATCAGATGGAGTGCCGGAAAACGCTCGTGGACGAAATGTGCCGTACCCCAGTCGTTGACGATCACCTCGCTCCCATCGGGGATGGATGGCAGCAGTCTGCCGAGGTTCCGGATGAGCTGTGGCGAAGCGATCGGCGTGAGCAGGGACACACGGCATTGCACAGCCTGTGCGTGGGTGATCGCTTTCTCCCAGGTCCGTAGCCCAGGCAGAAGGTGTTCGCAGAACTCGCTACCGACATATAGATGAGTGGGCGCGAAATTCGCGAGCCATGAAGCCAGTTCGGGGTCTCTGAAGGCGGTCTGCCAATAGGCACGTCTGGTGGAGATGTTGCCGGCTCCGGAAAGCGGCATTGGATTGACCATCGATACCGCAAGCTCGAGTGAGCCATTCCCGAATCCTTGCGGTTCGGCACTTTCGGCGATCGGTGTCGTTGCGGCCATGATTATCTGTCCCCGGTGCTGACCCGTCCGATGCGGGCCGAATTCTCGTTGGCGGGAAAGGGCCGGTCGATGGAGCCGGCGCATCCAGCTGCGATGCAAATTCCGGATGGCATCTTAGGGCTGAGGAAGAGCAGGGCATATCGTGAAACGGCCAGAGTGCCCGGACTGCGCTATCAAGAATCGGCCAGACGCCGAAGCGAGGCGCCGCTTGCTCTTGCGACGCCCCGACCGCGGACCTAATCTTGAAGAAGCCGGCGGAATAACCGCCCCCTGGCGAGTGAACGTGCGTATAGGAGGCCGCATCCACGCGGCGGCGCTTGAGGAGACGAATCCAGATGATGAACACTGGCCTGCCCTTGGGCCAAGCGGCATCGCGCCGGTCGACCGAGCGATGTTCCGTCATCCCCACCGATGATCCCTGTGTGCATGCGGCCAGCCTTCGCGACTGGATGCAGGACTACCTGCAGCTGTCGGCGGGGCGCTTTCTCGGCGAGATCATCGAAACGACGATCGGCCCGATCCAGATCTTCCGCGAGACGATCTGGCAGTGCGTGGACGAGAAGGCCAACCCGCGGCGCAACAGCTACACGGTCGGCGTGCCGGTCTACATGGAGGAAGGCGGCTACTGGCAGGGCTATCGCGTGGCACGCGATTCGCTGATGATGCTGCGCCCCAACGAGGAACTGCATTTCCGCACGCCGAAGAAGTCGACGATTCTGGTCGTGGTCATCGACTCTGGCGTGTTTGACGCTTTCTCGCGCGATACCACTGGACGGGATACGCCATTGCCGATTGCTGGTTCACATACACGCGAGCTTCCGGAAGCAATGATCCGTCCTTTGCGGATGTCGTTGAAGGAAGTTCTATCGTCAGCAGTATCGACGCCGGAAGTGTTGGAGCATGAAAACTCAATGAAGGCGATGGTCGAGACCATCTTGGGCGCTGCGCTACATGCGGTATTGGCACGCTCGGCCGAAAGTGAGGTGGCGCGCAGCAGCCATTTCGTGCAGCGCGCCATCGTCGAGCGCGCCCGGCAGTATGTTCTTGCCAACAGGCAGAGTCCGCCGACGGTCACTGAACTGAGTGCTTGGCTCAAAATGAGTCGGCGAGGGCTGCATCATGCCTTCATGAACGTGCTGGGCATCAATGTTGTCACTTTTTTGCGCTACGTCAGGCTTCATGGAGCGAGAAAGGATCTGCTGATGGCGGGTCCCGAGGGCTCGGTAAATAGGATAGCTTGTAAGTGGGGATTCTGGCACATGGGCATGTTTTCCGCCTATTACAAAGCTTTGTTTGGTGAACTGCCATCTGCGACCCTGCGCAAGACATCCTGTATTTCCATCACCCCGGGGCACTGATCGGCGCGGAAGCCTCTGGCGCAAACCGAGCACCTATGCGCCTTAGTTTCGACGCGGTGCGGGCCGGTTAGCAGATGCAGTGATCCCTGGTACAGCGGCTTATGGTTGTGGGTCGCCAGTTTCACGCGCTCGTCGGCTTCGCGCCGCGACACCTGGATGAACTTCATCGCCGGCAGCGTCTCGACCAGGAAGCTCGACACGTCCGCCGCGCGCTCGCGCACCGTGCGCGTGCGCGCTTCCACCTTGCGCCGCATCCAGCGCAGCCAGGCCGCCTCGAGCGGCACCAATACCAGCACCAGCAGCGACAACTGCCACGACAGGCTCAGCATCAACACCAGCGCACCGACCAGGCCGATGACGCTGCTGACCGCGGCGAACAGGCTGTCGACGGCGAAGCGCTGGAGAGCTCCGCCACATCGCCCTTCAGCCGCCGCATGATTCAGCTTGCGACCAGCGCGCCGTGCTCCCGCCGCGCCACGCCGGCCCGCTCCAGTTCCTTGACCAGCCAGGCAGCCAGCGCATCCGGGGTCAGGCCGAGGAAGCGCTGGTTGGCCTCGCGGTACAGCGGCGTCTCGTCGAGATGGCGCGGCAGTTCGTCGAGCGCCATGCTGCGCACGTCGAGCAGCCTGAAGGTGATGCAGGCGCGGATGGCGTTGCGCGCCATGCGCGCGCCGTCGGCCTCGAAGGCGCGCAGGCGGGCGAAGGCGCGTTCGAGCGCATCGTCGAATTCGGCAAAGGGCGCACCGTGGCCGGGAACGACCACGTCCACCGCCAGCCGGCCGATGGCTTCGAGCGTGCGGCGCGTCTCGCCGAGCGCATCGCCGGTGCCGAGCACGTCGGCGAACAGGATGCCGAAGCCGTCGCGCCACAGCGCGTCGCCCGACATCAGGATGCGGCGCTCGGCGTTGTAGTAGGCCAGTGCGTCCATGTCGTGGCCGGGCGTGGCGATGGCCTGCCATTCCAGCTCGCCGGCGACGAAGCGCCCGCCCGCTGCGAGCGTGGCGTCGGCCCGGAAAGGCTCGCCGGCCTGGTCGATGACGCTGAGCAGCAACGCGGTCTCGTCCCAGTCCGCCACCGCCTGCGCCATGCCCTTCGGCACCGTGATGCTGCAGCCGAAGGCGCGCTGCACGGCGGCGTTGCCGCCGATGTGGTCGGAGTGCGAATGGGTGTTGACCAGGCGGCCGAGCTGCCGGCCTTCGAGCGCGGCGCGCAGCAGCGCCACGGTCTGTTCGGCGTGCGTGACGTAGCCGCTATCGACCAGCGTGGCTTCGTCGCCGTCGAACAGCAGCACGTTGTTGGCCGACAGCCAGCCGCGTTCGAGCACGCGCAGCGTATCGGGCAGGCGCGGCGTGCTCAAGGCCCGTCCTCTCCGGCAGGCGCTGCAGCGGCTGCCGGTGATTCAGCCGCCGGCGCCTCATTCCCGGGCGCTTTGCCGGCCTGCGGTTCGGCTTCGGGCGTGTCCGTCGTGCCGTGGATCTCGTCGGCCGTGCGGCCGCAGCCCAGGCAAACGCCCGACTCCCAGTCGATCATGCAGACGCCGACACACAGCGGATCGCCACTCATTCGCGTACCTCCACCGGCTGGCCGGCCTCCTCCAGCCACACGCGGCGCTCGGCCACGGCTGCGAGGATGGACCGGCGGTCCTCATTCGTCGCGCGGCTCCAGCGCGCGATCTCCTCGATCGTGCGCTGGCAGCCTTCGCACCAGCCCGTTTCCGGGCTCATGCGGCAGACGTTGATACAGGGCGAAGCAAGACTCATGGCGGCTCTCTCAGTGGGGCGCGGACGGCGCATGCGTGTGCGCCGTCTCGTGGGCGGCAGGCCGGATTATGACCGAGTCGGCGCAGGCCGGGCCGAAACGCCGTCGCGGCCCGCCTTTCCCAAGTTCCAAACGGGTATCCCTACGCCGCCCCCCCCCTGGCCGGGCATCCCTGCGCCGGGTGCCCCTGACCGGGCGTCCTCTTCCACAAGGGGCGGGGGCATCCGGTGCTACATGCAGGCCGCCTTCGCCCGCTTGGCCAGCACCGCGCGCGCCACGCGCGACGCCGGCTCGCGTTCCAGCTGTGCGCTGATCCAGGCCGCCACGTCGACCAGCGCGTCGAGGTCGATGCCGGTATCGATGCCCAGCCCATTCAACAGCCAGACCACGTCCTCGGTGGCGACGTTCCCCGACGCACCCGCCGCATACGGGCAGCCGCCCAGACCGCCGACCGAGGCATCGAACACCGCCACGCCCATCTGCAACGAGGCGTGGATGTTGGCCACCGCCATGCCGTAGGTGTCGTGGTAGTGCCCCGCCAGCCGCTCGGCCGGTACCCGGCGCATCACCGCGTCGAGCATGCGCGCGATGCTGGCCGGATTGCCGGTGCCGATGGTGTCGCCGAGCGATATCTCGTAGCAGCCCATCTCGCTCAGCGTCGCCGCTACCTCGGCCACCGCCTGCGGCGCCACTTCGCCTTCATAGGGACAGCCGGCCACGCAGGACACGTAGCCGCGCACCCTGACACCCGCCGCCCGCGCCGCCTCGGTGACGGGGCGGAAGCGTTCGAGCGATTCGGCGATCGAGCAGTTGATGTTCTTGCGGCTGAAGGATTCGGACGCCGCGCCGAACACCGCCACTTCGGTCGCACCGGCGGCCAGCGCAGCCTCGAAGCCCTTCAGGTTGGGCGTCAGCACCGGATAGGCGACGCCCGGCGCGGCGGCAGCCAGCACGCGGCTCAGCACTTCGGTGTTGTCGCCCATCTGCGGCACCCACTTGGGCGACACGAAGGAGGTCGTCTCGATCGCCTTCAGCCCTGCCGCCTCCAGGCGGCGGACGAGCTCGACCTTGGTGTCGGTGGACACCAGCCGCTTTTCGTTCTGCAGCCCGTCGCGCGGCCCCATCTCGACGATGCGGACTTTCCGTGGAAGCTGTTTCATTTCATCCCATCCAAGCAACACGTTTTCATATGGGCAAGTGCTCTCGCAACATTGCAAAGACCATTCACATATCCTATCCTGAGCCGCTTCCCGATGAGGCCGCACAAGCAATGCTGATCCAGCTCGCTCTCGGTACCCTTCTCGTGACATCGCTCCTTGGCTGCGCCGGGCTTCCGACTCACTCGAATCCCCCTCGGCATCTCGACGAGGTTTTCGTCAAGGATTTCCGTTCCATTGCTCCGCTCGACTGCACCACGGCCGACGTTGCCCTCACCCACACGGAAGCCGCGACCTTCTTCAGCCGCGCCCGCGTACTGAGCTCACGGCAAATCGCCGACAACTACCCGGTCGCCCCGTGTTTCGTCGAGGGCACCCTGCTCGCGGACGGCGAACGCTGCGACTGGCGCATCACCGCAGCAGCGACCGGCTTCATTCGCTGCGGCCCGAATGAATGGCACTTCGCCTGCGACGACTGCGACGAGCTCTTCAGCGACTGAGCCTCCGACTGCCCGTCCTCTTCGGCTCCGCTTCATCGTCCATCCACAGCGGCAGTCCGGAACGCGCAGACGAAGCGTCCGACGACGGGCAAAGCCCCCCTCAGGCGGTCTTCACTTCTTCGAGCCCGAGCGTTTCCTTCATCTTCTGGCGGATCAGGAACTTCTGGATCTTGCCCGTCACCGTCATCGGGAAGCTGTCGACGAACTGGATGTAGCGCGGGATCTTGTAGTGCGCGATCTGGCCCTGGCAGAAGGCGCGCACGTCGTCCTCGCTGATCGAGCCTTCCTCGCGCAGGATGATCCAGGCGCACAGTTCCTCGCCGTATTTCTGGTCGGGCACGCCGACCACCTGCACGTCGAGAATCTGCGGGTGGGCGTACAGGAACTCCTCGATCTCGCGCGGGTAGATGTTCTCACCGCCACGGATCACCAGGTCCTTGATGCGGCCGACGATGTTGCAGAAGCCCTCGTCGTCGATCACCGCCAGGTCGCCGGTGTGCATCCAGCCGGCGGCGTCGATCGCTTCCCGGGTCCTGGCCTCGTCGCCCCAGTAGCCGAGCATCACCGAATAGCCGCGGGTGCATAGTTCGCCGCGCATGCCGCGCGGCACGATGCGGCCTTCGCCATCGACGATCTTCACCTCCAGGTGCGGCATGATGCGGCCGACGGTGGACACGCGGCGGTCGATGGGGTCGTCGGTGCCGCTCTGGAAGCTGACCGGCGAAGTCTCGGTCATGCCGTAGGCGATGGTCACTTCGGCCATGTTCATCTTGTCGATGACGCGCTTCATGACCTCGATCGGGCAGGAGCTGCCGGCCATGATGCCGGTGCGCAGGCTGGAGAGATCGAATTCGGCGAAGCGCGGATGGTCGAGCATGGCGATGAACATCGTCGGCACGCCGTACAGGGCGGTGCATTTCTCCGCTGCGACCGCCTCCAGCACCGCCAGCGGCTCGAAGGCCTCGGACGGATACACCATGGTGGCGCCGTGTGTCAGGCAGCCGAGGTTGCCCATCACCATGCCGAAGCAGTGGTACAGCGGCACCGGGATGCAGAGGCGGTCGCCCGGCACGAGCTTGATCGCCTCGCCGACGAAGAAGCCGTTGTTGAGGATGTTGTGGTGCGACAGCGTGGCGCCCTTGGGGTGGCCGGTGGTGCCCGAGGTGAACTGGATGTTGATCGGGTCGTCGAACTGCAGCCGCTCGCCCAGCAGCTCCAGTTCGGCCAGTTCATCCTTGGCCGGCGGCGCCAGCAGGTCGTCGAAACTGATCATGCCGGCGGACTTCTCGGCGCCCATCCGGATCACCATCTCCAGCGTCGGCAGGCGGTGGCTGCGCAGCAGGCCCGGCTCGCAGTGGCCCAGTTCGGGCGCGAGGTCGGTGATCATCTCCAGGTAGTCGCTGCTCTTGAAGGCCGGCGACAGCACCAGCGCGCGGCAGCCGACCTTGTTCAGCGCGTATTCCAGCTCGGCGCGGCGGTAGGCAGGGTTGATGTTGACCAGCGTCAGGCCGGCCTTGGCGGTGGCGAACTGGGTCAGCGCCCATTCGGCGTTGTTCTGCGACCAGATGCCGATGCGCTCGCCCGGCTTCAAGCCCAGCCGCATCAGACCGCAGGCCAGCGCATCGACGCGGCTGCGCAGCTGCGCATAGCTCAGGCGCAGATTCTGGTGGCGCACCACCAGCGCCTCGCGCTCGGCGTGGCGGGCGCAGGCCTCGTCGAAATAACGGCCGAGAGTCTGGCCGATCAGTTCCTTGCCGGTCGAACCGTGCACGTAACTCGGGATGTTGCTCGTCATCTTCGTCTCCTTTCATCCTCATGGCTGCGCCGGCTCTTGGAGGCCGGCTGGCAGCGCTCGATACTCCCCGGGTCCGGAATCCTCAGGCGGCCGCGGCCGCCTCGAACTCGACCAGCTCGGCGCCGTCGCCCACCTGGTCGCCGACGGCGAAGCGGAAGGCCTTGACCGTGCCGGCGGCGGGCGCGGTGATGGTGTGCTCCATTTTCATCGCCTCCAGGATCAGCAGCGGCGCGCCCTTCTCCACCCGGGCGCCTTCGGCCGCGACCAGCGCGATGACCTTGCCCGGCATCGGCGCCAGCAGGCCGCCTTCGGCGCCGCCGCCCTCGCCGCTGTGGTGCAGCGGATCGACCGCGGCAAGCTGCCAGGCGCGGCCGCGGACGAAGACGTGGCGGCGGCCGGCGGCGGCGATCACGGTGGCATCCATGCGCGTGCCGTCGAGCTCGACGCGCAGCAGGCCGCGCGGATTCAGCTCGCCGCGCGCCTCGACCACCCGCCGTTCGCCTCCTTCGCCACCGAGCGCAAGCCGCCAGGCGCCGGGCAGGTAGGCGACTTCGACCGCGTGCTCGGCCTCGCCGTGGCGGAACAGCAGCGTGCGGTGCGCGGTGGCGTTCATGCGCCAGCCGTCGCGCGCATGCCAGGGCGAATGCGCGTCGGCGCTGCGCTGCGCGCGCTTGCCGGCCAGCGCCGCCTCGCGCAGCAGTTCGGCCAGCGCGGCGATCTGCAGCACCTCGTCGGGCAGCGCCAGGTCCTCGGGGAAGAGGTAGCTCTTTTCGCGCTCGATCAGGCCGGTGTCGAGATCGGCGCCGGCGAACGCCGGGCAGGCCACCAGCCGCGACAGGAAGTCGATGTTGTTGGCCACGCCCGCCACGCGGTAGTCGGCCAGCGCCTGCAGCATGCGCGCCAGCGCGCGGGCGCGGCTCGATTCGCCGCCCTCGTCCCAGACGATGAGCTTGGCGATCATCGGGTCGTAGTGCGGGCTGATCTCGTCGCCCTCTTCCACGCCGGTGTCGACGCGCACGTGCAGGCCTTCGGCCGGCGGCGCCAGATGGATCAGCCTGCCGGTGGAAGGCAGGAAGCCCTTGGCCGGGTCTTCGGCATAGATGCGCGCTTCCAGCGCATGGCCGCGGATCTGCAACTGCTCCTGCGCCAGCGGCAAGGCCTCGCCGGCGGCCACGCGCAACTGCCATTCGACCAGGTCCAGCCCGGTGATCATCTCGGTGACGGGGTGCTCGACCTGCAGCCGGGTGTTCATCTCCATGAAGTAGAAGGAGCCGTCCTGGTTGGCGATGAACTCCACCGTGCCGGCACCGACGTAGCCCACCGCCCTGGCGGCGTCGACCGCCGCCTTGCCCATCGCCGCGCGGCGCTCGGGCGTCATGCCGGGCGCGGGCGCTTCTTCCAGCACCTTCTGGTGGCGGCGCTGCACCGAGCAGTCGCGCTCGAACAGGTAGACCACGTTGCCGTGGCTGTCGCCGAAGACCTGGATCTCGATGTGGCGCGGCCTGGTGATGTATTTTTCCACCAGCACGTGGTCGTCGCCGAAGCTGGAGGCCGCCTCGCGCTTGCAGGAGGCCAGCAGGTCGATGAAGTCTTCCGCCTTCTCGACCAGGCGCATGCCCTTGCCGCCGCCGCCGGCCGCGGCCTTGATCAGCACCGGGTAGCCGATGGCGTCGGCCTGCCGGTGCAGCAGTTCGGACGTCTGGTCGTCGCCGTGGTAGCCGGGCGTCAGCGGCACGCCGGCCGCTTCCATCAGCTTCTTGGCTTCGGACTTGGAGCCCATGGCGCGGATCGCCGACACCGGCGGGCCGATGAAGACGATGCCTTCGCGCTCGCAGGCCTCGCAGAAGTCCTCGTTCTCGGACAGGAAGCCGTAGCCGGGGTGGATGGCCTGGGCGCCGGTCTGCTTCGCCGCGGCGATGATCCTGTCGATGACGAGGTAGCTCTCGCGCGCCGCCGCCGGCCCGATCAGCACCGCCTCGTCGGCCAGGCGCACGTGGCGGGCCTTGGCGTCGGCCTCGGAATAGACCGCGACGGTCTTGATGCCCATGCGGCGGGCGGTCTTGATCACCCGGCACGCTATCTCGCCACGGTTGGCAATAAGGATCTTGTCAAACATGTGTGCTCTCCATGGTGCAACCGCCCGGGCATGCTGCGCATGCAAGGCGATTTGACTTCGTCGCTGCGCCGCTGCGCGGCTGGCCGCCTCTATTGGCAATCAATATCTTGTCGAACATCTTGTCTCCCCCAGGTTTGGGTCTTCATGTCGCGGTCGGTCACATTGCGGCAGGCCGGGGCCTTGGCCGGAAAATGCGTTTGAGGAAACGCCACAGCAGCACGATGAGCACGATGGCGCACAGCACGAACACCACCAGGCCGAAGGCGAACCACAGCGGGTGGTTGAACATCAGCCACAGGCCGCCGATGAAGATCCCGTCCTCGCCGAACGAGGCCATCAGGTTGCTCACCGGCTCCGGCGAAGTGTTGAGCGCGGCCCGCGCACTGGCCTTGGCGAAATGGCTGCTGGCCGCCAGCGAGCCGCCCAGCAGCGCGCCGGCAAGCTGCAGCGCGGCGCCCTGGTCGCCCATCACGCCGGCGGCCAGCGCCGCGCCGGCCGGGATGCGGATGAAGGTGTGCAGCGCGTCCCACAGCGAATCGAGCCAGGGCAGCTTGTCGGCGAAGAATTCGGTGAACAGCATCAGGCCGGACAGGCCGAGCACCCAGGGATGGGTCAGCGCCTCCAGCCCGCCCGGCAGATGCACACCGCCCCAGCGGCCCAGCGCTCCGAGCACGAACACCAGCGCATACAGCCGCAGGCCGCTTGCCCAGCCCAATCCGGCCGCCAGCACCGCCAGCGAGGCCACGTCCAGCGGCAACCCGCTCCAGTCCAGCAGCGGCGTCAGGCTGCCCAGCGCGGCAAACCATCCGGACAGGGTGTCCACCTGCGTCGCCTCCGGCGCCGCTCAGCCCTGCTGCCGCGGCACCCAGGCCGCCGGGCGCTTGGACAGGAAGGCGTCCAGGCCTTCGCGGGCCTCGGGCGTGACGCGCAGGCTGGCGATGCGGCGCGCGGTGTCCTGCACCAGCGCATCGTCCACCGGCCGGTTCGCCACCGCGCGGATCAGTTCCTTGCCCGCGGCCTGCGACTTCGGCCCGCCCTGCAGCAAGGCCTCGACGACGGCCCGCACGCGGGCGTCGAGTTCGTCGCCGCCCACCGCCTCGTGCGCCAGCCCCAGCTCGGCCGCGCGCCGGGCGTCGATGCGCTCGGCGGTCTGGAAGTAGCGATAGGCCTGGCGCTCGCCGATGGCGCGGATGACGTAGGGGCTGATTGCCGACGGGATGATGCCGAAGCGGACTTCGGACGTGGCGAACACCGCCTTGTCGCCGGCGATGCAGATGTCGCAGGCGCTCGCCAGCCCCATGCCGCCGCCCAGCGCCGCGCCATGCACGCGGGCGATGGTCGGCTTGGCCATGCCCGCCAGCGTGCGCAGCATGCCGGCCAGCTTCATCGCGTCGGCGAAGTTGTCCGCTTCGCTCGCCTCGCCGGCGGCCTTCATCCAGTTGAGGTCGGCGCCGGCGGAAAAGCTCTTGCCGCGCCCGGCCAGCACCATCACGCGCACCGCGTCGTCGGCATCCAGCGCCAGGCAGGCCGCGGTGAGATCGGCGATGAGCTGCGCGTTGAAGGCGTTGTGCACGTCCGGACGGTTCATCCAGATCGTCGCCACGCCGCCGTCGCGTTGGATTTCGAGCGTTTCGTACATCATGTCTCCTTGCCTCGCGGGCGTTTCGGCCCCTTTTCGGTTTCAGCTCTTTTCCGCGTCGAACCAGTTTTCCAGTTGCAAACCCCGGAAGCATTCGAAGTCACGGGTGTTGCGCGTGACCAGGGTCAGGTTGCGGGTGGCGGCCGTCGCCGCGATCTGCGCGTCGAGCAAGGGCGGCGGGTGCCCGATGGCGGCCAGGCGCGCACGCTCGCAAGCCAGCCAGTACGCTGCCTCCGCATCGAAGGGCAGCACCGGCAGGCCACCGCCCTTGAACATCTGTCCGTAGCCGTCCCGCAGATAGCGGCCGCGCGCGGTGTCGCCGAGCAAGGCCACGCCCGACCACAGCTCCAGATAGACGACGCTGGAGGTCGCGCATGCAGCCTCGTGCGTCCGCGCGGCAGCGGCCAGGACAGCGTCCGGCCTCGGCCGCACCAGTTCCGACAACACGTTGGCATCGAGCAGATACTTCACCGCCTGCGCCCCTGCTTCCGGTCGAACCCGCTTGCGGATTCCGCTTCCGCGACGCGCAGGCCCTGCGCGGCATCGAGATCGGCGTACTCGGCCGCGCCGAAATCCACCCGCGGCACGTAAGGCGCGCAATCCCGCACCGCGTCCAGCTCGGCATCGGTGAGACCTTCGATCCCATCCGGCAGGCCTGTGCGCCAGATGTCGAGCCGGCTCATCCAGGAACTTGCCGCTCCGCGCACGCGCTCGTATTCCTCGAACGAGATCACCACCGCCACCGGCTTGCCGCGGCGGGTGATCGTCACCGCCTCGCCCGCCTCGGCCTGATGGACCAGCGCGGGCAGGCGGTTCCTTGCATCGGCAATCGAAATCATCGCGCACCTCGAAAATAGCCATTGACATGGCTATCTTAGTCCACGCTCTCGCGCATCACATCCGGAACACGCCGAACCGGGTCGGCTGGATCGGCGCGTTGAGCGCCGCCGACAGCGACAGGCCGAGCACGCGGCGGGTCTGCGCCGGGTCGACCACGCCGTCGTCCCACATGCGCGCGGTGGCGTAGTAGGGATGGCCCTGGACTTCGTACTGGTCGCGGATCGGCGCCTTGAAGGCTTCCTCTTCCTCGGCGCTCCAGTTGCCGCCCTTGGCCTCGATGCCGTCGCGGCGCACGGTGGACAGCACGCTGGCGGCCTGCTCGCCACCCATCACGCTGATGCGCGCGTTGGGCCACATCCACAGGAAGCGCGGGCTGTAGGCGCGGCCGCACATGCCGTAGTTGCCGGCGCCGAAGCTGCCGCCGATCAGCGCGGTGATCTTGGGCACCTGCACGGTGGCGACCGCGGTGACCATCTTGGCGCCGTCCTTGGCGATGCCGCCGTTCTCGTACTTGCGCCCGACCATGAAGCCGGTGATGTTCTGCAGGAACAGCAGCGGAATGCCGCGCTGGCCGCACAGCTCGATGAAGTGCGCGCCCTTCTGTGCCGACTCGCCGAACAGGATGCCGTTGTTGGCGACGATGCCGACCGGATAGCCGTAGAGCTGGGCGAAGCCGCACACCAGCGTGCTGCCGTAGCGGGCCTTGAATTCGTCGAAGCGCGAGCCGTCGACCACGCGGGCGATGATCTCGCGCACGTCGAAGGGCTTGCGGGTGTCGGTGGGGATGATGCCGTAGATTTCTTCCGGGTCGTACAGCGGCTCTTCGCCCTGGCCCAGCGCCAGCCCGACCGGCTTGGTCCGGTTGAGGTTGGAGACGATGCGGCGCGCGAGGTAGAGCGCGTGGGCGTCGTTCTCGGCCAGGTGGTCGGCCACGCCGGACAACCGGGTATGCACGTCGCCGCCGCCGAGATCCTCGGCGCTGACGACCTCGCCGGTGGCGGCCTTCACCAGCGGCGGACCGCCGAGGAAGATGGTGCCCTGGTTCCTGACGATGACGGTCTCGTCGCTCATCGCCGGCACATAGGCGCCGCCGGCGGTGCAGGAACCCATCACCACCGCGATCTGCGGGATGCCCTGGGCCGACATGTTGGCCTGGTTGTAGAAGATGCGGCCGAAGTGGTCGCGGTCGGGGAAGACTTCGTCCTGCTTGGGCAGGAAGGCGCCGCCCGAGTCGACCAGGTAGATGCAGGGCAGGTGGTTCTGCTCGGCGATCTCCTGCGCGCGCAGGTGCTTCTTGACCGTCATCGGGTAGTAGGTGCCGCCCTTCACCGTGGCGTCGTTGGCCACGATCATGCACTCGACGCCCTGCACCCGGCCGATGCCGGTGATGACGCCGGCGCTGGGCGCCTCGTCGCCATACATGCCGAAAGCCGCCATCTGGCCGACTTCGAGGAAGGGCGTGCCGGGGTCGAGCAGGTGGCCGACGCGGTCGCGCGGCAGCAGCTTGCCGCGCGCGGTGTGCTTCGTGCGCGCCGCCTCGCCGCCACCCAGGCTGATCTGCGCCGCCTTGGCGCGCAGGTCGTCGACCAGGCCGCGCAGGCTGGCCGCATTGGCCTGGAATTCTTCACTGCGCACGTTGATGGCAGATTTGATCGTACTCATGTCCCCTCGTCCTCGTGTCTTGTCCATCTTGTCTATGAGGCGCCGCAGCCAGCACACTGCGCAAGACTAGCGCCGCAGGCCGTGCCGCGAGTGCCAAGAAGGTCGCAATTCATGCCATCACCGGGCGGAGCGATGCATTGCGGAAATCCGGCAGCCAGCGCCCCCCGCTCCGCTCGCAGCCTATGCACCGCCATGCCTGCGCACATGAATCCGACCGCCGGCAGGCGAGCCGCGCGGGGAATCGATCCGGCCAGGGACCTGCCTAGCGGGCGATGATCATCCGCGTCACGAGCTCGGCAGCATTATGAACCCCCAGCTTGCGCATGATCGCCGCGCGGTGCACCTCGACCGTCCGCGGAGATATCCCCATCGCCAGTCCGATCTCCTTGCTCGTATGGCCATTGACGATATGGCGCGCGACCTCGCGCTCCTTCGGCGTCAAGGCCGAAGAACTCGGTGTCCGGTCCTTCAGGTGCTCGAAGGTCCACACCATCAGCAGGAAGGGCTCTGCCGCCACCAGCGTACGGCCGCGCGCACGAACCCAGATGATCTCGCCGTTCTTGCGCTGCATGAAGCGTTCGTCTTCGTAGCGCGGGCAATTGAGGAGCCAGCGGCTCCAGCGTGAGCCGATCTTCTCGAAGTCGATGTTCGAGGGGTACAGCAGGCGGGTCGATTGCCCTTCGAGATCCACCCGGTTCCAGCCGAACAGCAGTTCGATCTCGGTGTTCACCCTCAGGATGGTCCGGTTGGACGTCACCATGATGCCGACCGGCGCATCCATGAAGCCGGTCAGATTCAGGGTCTCGTCCGGAAGATTGTTGTAGCTCATGCCGCGTCCTGGGCGCATCTAAGTAATTTCTACGTATGAATCTACGTAGTTTGACGCATAGCCGCCAGCCCCCCGCAAAAGCCAAACTGTTTGGCAGGAGGAGAGACATGACACCTGACATCTACATCACAGGCTCGGGCCATACCCGTTTCGGCCGGCTGGAACAGACGCTGGAAGAACTGATCGTCGAGGCCGCGCGGGAGGCCCTGTCGGAGGCCGCGATCGCCGCATCGGAAATCGATGCGGTTTTCCTGGGACACTTCAACTCGGCGCTGGTGCCCGACGGCTTCGCCTCATCGCTGATCCACCAGGCCGATCCCGCGCTGCGCTTCACCCCCGCGATGCGCTGCGAGAACGCCTGCGCCTCGGGCTCGGCGGCAATCCACGCCGCGCTGCACATGATCCGCGCCGGCCGGGCGCGGCAGGTGCTCGTCGTCGGCGCGGAGAAGATGACCCACCGGTCGACCGGCGACGTCACCACGGCGCTGGCCGGCGCCGGCTACCAGAACGATCCCGCGGAAGCGGCGCTGAGCTTTCCGCAGGTTTTCGCCATCGCCGCGAAAGCCTACGCCGAGCGCTACTGCGATCCGCTCGATGCCATGGCGCGCATCTCGGCAAAGAACCACGCCAACGCGCTGAACAATCCCCTTGCGCAGATGCGCAAGGCCGTGTCCTACGAGTTCTGCCGCGAAGTGAGCGACAAGAACCCGCTCATCGCACCGCCCCTGCGGCTGTCCGACTGCTCGCTGATCTCGGACGGCGCGGCGGCGATCGTGCTGTCTTCGGCCGATGCGGCGGCCAGCGCGAAGCGCCGCGTGCGCATCGCCGCCGCCGAGCACGTCTCGGACTTCCTGCCGATGTCGCGGCGCGACTTCCTCGCCTTCGAAGGCCCCCGGCGCGCGATCGCACAAGCCTACGCGGCAGCGGGAATCGGCGTGGGCGATCTCGATTTCGCCGAAGTGCACGACTGCTTCACCCCTGCCGAGCTGCTGACGTACGAGGCCATGGGACTCGCGCCGCAAGGCCAGGGCGCACGGGTGCTCGAAGAGGGCACGGTGTTCGCCGACGGCCGCACCCCGGTGAACCTGTCGGGAGGGCTCAAGGCCAAGGGGCATCCGGTGGGCGCCACGGGGGTCTCGATGCACGCCCTTGCCTTCCGCCAGCTCACCGGGCAGGCCGGCGCCATGCAGCGCAAGGGCGCGCAATGGGGCCTGGCCTTCAACATGGGCGGCACGGCGGTGGCGAACTACGCCTCGCTGCTGAATGCCGATCGCGCCTGAGGCTCGCATGAACATCGCCAACTGGCTTCATCAGGCGGCGCTCGCCTGGCCGCACAACCCCGCGATCTTCGACGGCGTCCGCCTGGCCCACAACTACGCGGGGCTGCTCAAGGCGGTGTGCGACC
Organism: Thauera butanivorans; assembly: GCF_048398245.1. Classification (NCBI taxonomy): domain Bacteria; kingdom Pseudomonadati; phylum Pseudomonadota; class Betaproteobacteria; order Rhodocyclales; family Zoogloeaceae; genus Thauera; species Thauera butanivorans. The sequence continues at coordinate 758,907 of NZ_CP183038.1, read as the reverse complement.
GCGCACGCCATCTTGCCGACCGGCACGGGATCGGCCCCGGAGACAGGGTCGCGCTCTTCAGCCAGAACGCGCCGGAATACATCGAGGTGCTGCACGCCTGCTGGTGGATCGGCGCGGTCGTGGTGCCGGTCAACTACAAGCTGCATCCGGCCGAGGCGGAATGGATCATCTCCAACTCGGGCGCACGCCTCGTCCTCACCGACCAGGGCGATGCCTTTTCCGGCCACTCCGGTTTCGTCGAGGAGGCGCTCTCGGCCCCCGTCGCCAAGGGCGCGCCGGTGACGGCGCCACGCCCGGCCGGCGACAAGGACATCGCCTGGCTGTTCTACACCTCGGGCACGACCGGCAAGCCCAAGGGCGTCATGCTCAGCCATGAGAACCTGCGGAACATGACCTTGTGCTACAGCCTGGACGTCGATACGCCCGCCGCCGGAGACCACATGCTCTATGCCGCGCCGATGTCGCACGGCGCGGGGCTCTACATGTTCGCGCAGATCCGCGCGGCCGGCGCCCATCTGGTGCCCGCATCGCGGGGCTTCGACTGCGCCGAGATCATCCAGCTCGCCCAGAGCAAGGGCAATCTGGTGTTCTTCGCCGCGCCCACCATGATCAAGCGCCTCATCGCCGCGGCCCGGGCGACGGGTTACGACGGCTCCGGCATCCGCACGATCACCTACGGCGGCGGCCCGATGTACGCCAATGACATCGACGAGGCGCTGGAGGTGTTCGGGCCGCGTTTCGTGCAGATCTATGGCCAGGGCGAAAGCCCGATGACGATCTCGGTCCTGCCGCGCAAGCTGGTCGCGGACCAGAGCCATTCGCGCTGGCGCGCCCGCCGGAACTCCGTGGGCCATGCCGCGGGCTGCGTGCGGCTCGCGATCCTCGGCCCGGACGGCGCCGAACTGCCTGCGGGCCATACCGGCGAGATCTGCGTGCAGGGGCCGACGGTGATGCTCGGCTACTGGCAGAACCCCGAAGCGAGCGCGGAGACCCTGCACGGCGGCTGGCTGCACACCGGCGACCTCGGCCATTTCGACGAAGACGGCTTCCTGTACCTGACCGACCGTTCCAAGGACCTGATCATCTCCGGCGGCACCAACATCTATCCGCGCGAGGTGGAAGAAGCGCTCCTGCGCCATCCGGCCGTCTTCGAGGTAGCCGTGATCGGCGAACCGGAGCCGGAATGGGGCGAACAGGTGGTCGCCCACATCGTGCCGCAGCCGGGCCAGAACGTGACCGAAGCGGAGCTGGACAGCTGGTGCCGGCAGCAGATCGCCTCGTTCAAGCGGCCGAAGCGCTACGTCTTCGCCACGGAACTGCCCAAGAACAGCTACGGCAAGATCCTGAAGACCGAATTACGGCACGCAGCCCTTCGAAGCACACGTTGACAACGACCGACGGGAAAGACCCCCGCACCAACAACCAAGGAGGAGACCATGAAAAGACGTGATTTTCTGAAGACCGGCGGCGCGCTTGCCGGCGCCGGCATGCTGGGCCTGCCGGGCCTGGCCCAGGCCCGTACCTCGATGAAGTTCGACAGCTACGTCACCGAGAGCGCGGGGCCTTCGTGGATCGACCGCTGGTTCCTCGACGAGCTCCAGAAGCGCTCCAACGGCGACGTCGCGGTGAGGTATTACTGGGCCGGCAGCCTCAACAAGGCCGGCGAGCATCTCGGGGCAGTCCGCGACGGCACCTCGGAGATCACCATCATCTCGCCGGGCTACTACCAGGCCGAGATGCCGGTGACGCGCGGCCTCGAATGGTATTTCCGCGTCGATCGCGCCGACACCCTGCAACAGGTTTGCCGCGACACCTACGACAACTTCGAACCGCTGCGGCAGGAGTGGGAACAGCGCCACAGGTGCAAGGTGCTGTACTGGACCAACTGGAACTACGCCCCCCTGGTGATGCGCAGGCCGATCTCGTCGCTGGCCGACCTGAAGGGCAAGAAGATCCGCGCCTACGGCGTTGCCACCGACGTCATCGAGCGGCTCGGCGGCATCGCGGTGCCGATGGTGGCAGGCGAGGTCTACCAGTCGCTCGAACGCGGCGTGCTCGACGGCGTTTACGGTTTCGACTTCGTCACGGCCGTCGCCTACAAGCTGCACGAGATCGCGCCCAACTTCTACGACATCGGCGACGGCGCACATGCCCCCGCGCTCACGGTGATGAACAAGCGGACATGGGAGAAGCTGTCCCCGGCCAATCAGCAGATCTGCACCGATCTCGCCAACGAGCTGTATGCCGGCAAATTCGCCGAGATCTACGAAAACGTGCTGACCGACTACGTGAAGAAGGCACTGGCCGAAGGGGTGAAGTTCACTTCGCTTCCCGGTGCCGAGAAAGAGCGCGCGCGCGCCATCGTCCAGCCTGCCCAGGTCGACAAGTGGATCGACGAGGTTGCCAAACCCAATCGCATCGACGGCAAGGCCATGCAGGACGTGATCGAGCAGGCGATCGCCAGGCATGCGCCCTCGGGCAAGCTCAAGCGGCCGATCGAAATCGCGACGGGCCTGTAATCATGTCCGTCCTCGACCGCCTGCTGACGCGCGTCGCTCACGCGATGAGCTGGGTGGCGCTCGCCTCCCTCGCCTTCATGATGCTGGCCATCACCATCGATGTCCTTGCCCGCGCCCTGAGCGGGCGCGCGGTTCCGGGCCTCTTCGAACTCTCGGAGCTGTCGATGGCGCTGGTCGTCTTCATGGGGCTGGGCGCGACCCTGCTCGACGATGGGCATATCCGCGTGACCCTGCTGACCGACCGGCTGCCGAAGCCGCTCGGCCGTCAATTCACTGCGCTCGGCTGGGTCTTTGCGGGACTGACCTTTGCCCTGCTCGCGTGGCCTGCGACGAAAGAAGCCGCCTATTCGGTTTCGATCTTCGAGTTCCGCTGGGGCGCGGTACAGATGCCCATCTGGTGGGCCAAGGTCATCGTCGCCGTCGGACTCTGGTTCGCCGCGCTGCAGGCGCTCATCCACGCCGCCCTCATCGCGCTCGACCGCCTGCCCCCGCAGCGCCGCGTGAGCGCCACCTCCGTCACCCACTGAACGGCGGGCGCGGGATCCCAAGGGTCCCGCGCACCCGCCGCACCACATCCCGGTGGCATCAAGCACCCCAGGAACCGTCATGGACGTCACCCTCATCACCACTATCGCCGTCGGGCTGATCCTTCTGCTCATGGCGCTCGGCACGCCGGTATTTGCCGCTCTCGCGCTGTCGGGCGCGTTCGGCATCGTCATGGTCGAAAATCTCGACTTCCTTCTCAATCGGATGAAATCCCTGCCCTTTTCGACCACGGCAAGCTACACGCTGACCGTCATCCCCCTCTTCATCCTGATGGGCGCTTTCGCCCACCACGCCCAGGTCGGCAAACGGCTCTTCGACGTTGCACGCAAATGGGTCGGCCACCTGCCAGGCGGTCTCGCCATGGCCAGCATCCTCACCTCGGCAGGCTTTGCCGCCACTTCGGGATCATCGGTCGCCACCGCGGCCACCGTCGGCGCGGTCGCCATCCCCGAAATGAAGAAGGCGGGCTACGATCCGCGCCTCTCGGCAGGCTCCGTCGCTGCCGGCGGCGTGCTCGGCGTGTTGATTCCACCGTCGGTGCTGCTGATCTTCTACGCCGCGCTGACCGAAGTTTCGGCCGGCAAGATGCTGATCGCCGGCTTCGTGCCCGGAATCCTGACCACGCTCGTCTTCATGGCCGGCGTCGCGATCATCGGCCGCCGCGGCATGAACAGGGAAGCACGCAGCCCACGTTCGCCATGGGGGGAACGGATCCGGTCGACCGGGCAAGCCTGGCAAGTGCTCGTTCTTTTTCTGCTCGTGCTCGGCGGCATCTATCTTGGCCTCATCACGCCGACCGAGGCGGGGGCTGTCGGGGCATTCGCTGCGCTGCTGATGCTGGTCTTTTCGCGCGTGGCCCGTGCGACGCTGGGCACGCGGCTGCTCGACAGCTTCCGCAGCACCGCGACGACCACGGTGATGATTCTGTTCACCATGATCGGCGCCGGCATCTTCAGCTACTTCCTGACGCTGGTGCAGATCCCGCAGGCAATCTCGGAAGCGATCGTGCAAAGCGGTATTTCGCCCACGCTGATCGTCGCGGTCCTGCTGCTGGTCTATATACCGCTCGGCATGTTCCTCGATGCCTTTTCGATGATGGTCATCACGCTGCCGATCGTCTTCCCGACGGTTGCCGGTCTCGGCTTCGATCCGATCTGGTTCGGCATCCTGTGCGTGAAGATGTGCGAGATCGGGCTGATGACGCCGCCGGTGGGCCTGAACTGCTTCGTCATCGCCGGCATCGACCGCAGCACCTCGCTGACCGACATCTTCCGTGGCGCGCAGTGGTTCGTCATCATGGAACTGTTCACCGTGGCCATCCTGTTCGCATTCCCCGTGATCACGACCTGGCTGCCCGACACGATGATGGGACGCTGAGACAGGGAGGATGGAAAACATGCGCGAAGATTACGGCACGGCTCTCGTGACCGGAGGCGGATCGGGCATCGGGCGGGCTGCCGCGCTGACGCTCGCCCGGCGCGGCGCCCAGGTCGTCGTGACCGACCGGGACGCCCGCAGCGCCAGCACGGTTGCACAAGAAATCGCCGCGGCCGGCGGCAAGGCGACGAGTGTTGCGATGGATGTCGGCGACGCAAGCTCGATTGCCGCCGGCTTCGACCACGCCGAGGCCGCGTTCGGCGGAACCGACGTGCTGGTCAATAGCGCGGGGCTGATGCTGGTCGAGCCGCTGCTGGATTTTTCTCCGGAGAGCTGGGACAGGGTCATGCGCGTCAATGTCACCGGCACCTTTCTTGCCAGCCAGCGTGCCGCACGGGGCATGGCTGAACGCGGCTATGGTCGGATCATCAACATCACCTCGGTTTCCGGCTTGCGCGCCGGTGTCGGGCGTGCCGCCTACGGCAGCTCCAAGGCCGCCATCATCGGCCTGACCCGGCAGCTCGCACTCGAACTCGGGCCGCTTGGCGTGACCGCGAACGCGATCGCCCCCGGCGCGATCGAGACGCCGATGACGCTCGGCACCTATTCCGACGAAACCTGGGACAACATCCTTGCAATGGTGCCCGCGCGCCGCCGCGGCACGCCGCAAGACATTGCCGACGCCATCGCCTACCTGGCCTCGCCCGCAGCCTCGTATGTAAACGGCGAAACCCTGGTCGTCGACGGCGGCTACATGGCGGCGGGTATGACGCAGACCGGGAGGCTGCGCGTCTGAAACTCAGAACCCGCCGGTTTCCAGCCAGCGCTCGAGCTGCGGAATACGGTCCACGCCCCAAAAGGGCTCGCCGTCGATGATGACGAAGGGCGAACCGAACACGCCACGGGCAATGGCCTGCGCGCATTCGTCCTTGAGGCGATTCCGCACCGCGTCGCCGGCCAGCGCTTCGGCCAGCGCAGCGCGGTCGGCGCCCTGGGCCGCCGCGATGTCCAGCACCGCACTCTCCTGCGAGATGTCGCGTCCGTCGACGAAGTAGGCGCGCAAGGCGGCCAGCGCGAAGCGGCGGGCCTCGACGGGATCGTGGTCGTCCAGCCAGTAGAAGGCGCGCGCGGCAACCTGGGTGCCGATCGGGAAAACATCGGGAATGCGGCAGGACAGGCCGAGGAAGCGGGCCGAGCGCTCGAAGTCACGCTTCGAGTAATCGCCCTTGAGCGGCTTCAGGGGCAAGGGCACGTCGCCCGTGACCTTGTACACCGCCCCCAGCAGGATGGGGCGCCAGCACACGCTGCGGCCATGGGCGGCCGCCAGCGCATCGATCTTCTCGGCCATGAAATAGCCGTAAGGCGAGGAGAAGTCGAAGTAGAAATCGATCGGCTCGGTCATTTTTCGTCACTCCGTCAGTTCCGTCCCCACGGCGCCTCCGCCAGGGCATCGGCCAAGTGTCTCATGATTTCCGGCGAGGGCAGCGGCCACCCAGGCGAGCGGTGACGCTCTCCTTCAGGAAAGCAAGGCCGGGCACTCGATCACCCAAAGACAGGGTTTCGCTGACATCCTTTGACAAGCACGACTCTTATTAAAGTTTACGGAGTAAGATTCAATAAAATCGAATCCTGTCAAAGCATGCGATGCGCAAATCAGATCTTTCTCCTGAGCGCCGAGCACGACTCGAACCCATCCCGGACAAGCCCGGAGTGTTCGCCCTCGATCCTCCCCCCATCGGGCCGCTCGAAGCCTTTTCGGGCAGGCTCGACACCCGTGACAGCATGGGCGAAGCCGTACGCCTGCTGGAACAACTGCGGGAGGGGAGGGGCGAGTAGCCGCCGCCCTCCCCCCTCCGTGCTTCAGCGCGTCTCGGAGAACAGTTCGCGGCCGATCAGCATGCGGCGGATTTCGCTGGTGCCGGCGCCGATCTCGTACAGCTTGGCGTCGCGCCACAGGCGGCCGACCGCGTATTCGTTGGTGTAGCCCACGCCGCCCAGGGTCTGGATCGCCTCGCCGGCCATCCAGGTGGCCTTCTCGGCGGTGTAGAGGATGACGCCGGCGGCGTCCTTCCTCAGCGTGCGGGCGTGGTCGGCGCGGTCGCAGGCCTGGCCGACGGCGTAGGCGTAGGCGCGGCAGGCGGACCAGGTGGAGTACATGTCGGCGACCTTGCCCTGCATGAGCTGGAATTCGCCGATGGGCGTGTCGAACTGCTTGCGTTCGTGCAGGTAGGGCACGACCGCGTCCATGCATGCCGCCATGATGCCCAGCGGGCCGCCCGACAGCACCGCGCGCTCGTAGTCGAGGCCGGACATCAGCACCTGCACGCCGCGGCCGATGTTGGCCTCGCCGCCGAGCACGTTGTCGACCGGCACCTCGACGTCGTCGAAGAACAGCGGGAAGGTGTTGGAGCCGCGCATGCCGAGCTTGTCGAGGTGGGTGCCGTGCGAGAAGCCCTTCATGCCCTTTTCGATGATGAAGGCGGTGATGCCCTTCGGGCCGGCGTCGATGTCGGTCTTGGCGTAGACGACCAAGGTGTCGGCGTCGCCGCCGTTGGTGATCCACATCTTGCTGCCGTTGAGGATGAAGCGGTCACCCTTGCGCTCGGCGCGCAGCTTCATCGACACCACGTCGGAACCGGCGTTGGGCTCGGACATCGCCAGCGCGCCGACCTGTTCGCCGGAGATCAGCCCGGGCAGGTACTTGTGCTTCTGCGCCTCGGTGCCGTTGCGGCGGATCTGGTTGATGCACAGGTTGGAATGCGCGCCGTAGGACAGCCCCACCGAAGCCGAAGCGCGCGAGATTTCCTCCATCGCCACGATGTGGGCGAGGTAGCCCATGTCGGTGCCGCCGTATTCCTCGCCGACCGTCATGCCATGCACGCCGAGGTCGCCGAGCTTCTTCCACAGGTCGGCGGGAAACTCATTGACGCGGTCGATCTCGGCCGCGCGCGGCGCGATCTCGGCGGCACAGAAAGCCTGCAGCGTGTCGCGCAGCGCGTCGATGGTCTCGCCGAGGTTGAAGTTCAGGCTGGGCACGTTCATGGGGTGTCTCCTTGTCGATTTTTTCTGGCGCCAGGCAGGCCGCACGCTCCAATGATGGACGGCACACGCCCGGAGATGAAGCGAGATTAGCCCCGCGCGGCGCCCGACAACTGCCATCGGGGTTGCAGATCGTGCCACGTCGACTAGTATTTCCAGCCATGAAGATCCTCACCCCCTCGCCCGCCGAGCTCACGCTGGGCCGCGCCGCCACACCGATCGCCTTCATCCGCGCGATCGTCACCGCGTACCGCCGCCGGGGGATGGATCCGGCCAGCGCGCTGCGCCAGGCGCAGATCCCCGCCAGCCTGCTCGACGACCCCGATGCGCGCGTCACCGCCGCGCAGATGGAGGCGATCTCCGGCATCGCCATGCAGGCGCTGGACGACGAAGCGCTGGGCTGGTTCTCGCGCCGCCTGCCGTGGGGCAGCTACGGCATGCTGTGCCGCGCCTCGCTCACCTCGCCCACGCTGGAAGTGGCGCTCAAGCGCTGGTGCCGCCACCACCGCCTGCTGACCGAGGACATCGTGTTCGAATTCGACCAGCAGCGCGGCACGGCGACGGTCCGCGTCACCGAGCACGCGGCGCTCGGCGAGCTGCGCGAATTCTGCCTCGTCACCACGCTGCGCTACCTGCTGGGCTACACGAGCTGGCTGATCGATTCGCGCATCGCGCTGGCGGAAACCCGCTTTCCCTTCCCCGCTCCGCGCCACGCCGATGCCTACCCCTACCTGTTCCCCGGTCCGCTGCGCTTCGACGCCGACGCCGCCGGCTTCGGCTTCGACTCCCGCTACCTGTCGCTGCCGGTGCGCCGCGACGAACGCGCCTTGCAGGCGATGCTGCAGCGCGCGCTGCCGCTCACCGTTCTGCAATACCGGCGCGACCGCCTGCTGGTGCACAGCGTCGCGCAATTGCTGAACGCCGCGCCCGGCGCCGCCCACACCGCCGAAGACCTCGCCGCCCGGCTCAACCTGTCGGTGCGCACCCTGCACCGGCAACTGAAGGACGAAGGCGTGTCGCTGCAGCGGCTGAAGAACGAAGCCCGCCGCGAACACGCCATCCGCCTGCTGCTGCAGACGAAGAGGCCCATCAAGCAGATCGCCGCCGCGGTCGGCTTCGACAGCGAAAAGAGCTTCGCGCGGGCATTCCGGAGCTGGACGGGGGTGGCACCGAGCGCATTCAGGGCAGAGGCGCCGGTGGAACTGGGGTAAGGCGCAGCCGTTCCAGCGCTGAAACGAACACCGCTCAGCTTCGCCTCATCATCTGGAATCCAAAAGATCTGTCCCAAGACAGCCGCAACTGCTCGTTGCGGCACGGCACCTGGAGTTCCAGTCCTCGATCGCGTGAGATCCCCATTTCATCGCATGCATCCGCAAGCGTCTCCAATTCCCAGCACAACCAGTCGTTGGCGACCCGGAGAACTTCCGTTCCCAATTCGAGTTTCAACCAAGGCTCATCCTCATGAGGCCGTGCCTGCCGTTCGAAGACCCAAAAACCATCGCACAGACGGACACGCCAGGCTTCGAGAGGCTCCGCATTGCGCAAGGCATGGGTGGCATAGAAACTTTGCGTCATCCATTCAGACGGATAGCGTGCGCCGGCTTCGAGCATGGCGAGTGGCTCCTTCAGGCGGACGGAGACGATGCGGTCCTCGTCACTCGCCATGCGCCCCCCGCCCAGACGCAGACGGGCGTCCAGCGCGTCGAGATCGGCATCTTCCAGCAAGGCGCACAGATCGGCGCTGGAATAGCGGTGCTCGGGCGATTTCGACTCCAGCCCGGGCCAGCGGAAGCAGGCCTCGCCCACGCGGCTCTCCAACGCGCGCAGGTTGTACTGCAGGACGGCGATGTTGGGTTCGCCGATTTCCCGCAGGCGGTGGCGGTTGATGCGGCCGGCGGTCTGCACGATGGAGTGCGCGCTGGAAGGCTCGATCACGCCCCAGTCGAAATCGTGATCGCGGCCGATTTCCTCGACAGGCGTGGCGACGACGATGAAGGGCACCGAGTCCGCCGCACTGCGCGCCAGCAGGGTGGTGATTTCCTCGTCGCGCAGGATGTGCGCATCACCCCGCTTGCGCTTGAGCAGGAAGTCCAGCCGCTTTTCCTTGAGATGGCGCTGGATGCGGAAGTCCCGCGCGTGGTAACAGGCCACCCGCGCGTGCGGAAACGCCGCGGCCAGCGCGCGGGCGGTGGCGATGGCCGTGCGGATGTTGGCCACCCGCACCAGCCCGAAGGACAGGCGCTTGCCCCCCGCGCCCGGCCAGGCGTGCGCCGCGTGCAGCCGCGTCACCGCGTTGGCCACCGCACTCATGAATGCTTCGGTGCTGCGCGCCGTGACCGGCTGCACCCAGGCCCGTCGTACCGCCCGTCCGGGCTGGCTCAGCAGCACCCGCACATGCTGGCCGAAGCGGGCGGGCAGGTCGTCGGCGCTGTCGAGCAGGGTCGGTGCCGTGCGGTCGTCCACGATGGCCACACCGAAGCGCGCCTCCCGTTCTTCCAGCGCGCAGCGCATCTCCATGCCGCTGCGAAACGCACGGTACACCGCCTCGGCCACCGGCTGCGGCAAGGTCGCCGACGAGCAGATCACGCTGCGTCCCATCAGCCCGACCATCTGCACCAGCCGCAGCACCGCCATCAGGGCGTCCGGCTCGTAGGAATCGACTTCGTCGAGCACCAGATCGCTGTCCACCACGCGCAGCAGGGCCGAGACATGGTGGCCCTGCCGCCCCGGCTCGCCGGCGTTGATCAGGTAGTCGATGGTGGAGACCAGTACGGGCGCACCGATCACACTGCGCAGCACCGGCCGGCGCTCGGTGAGCACCCGCATCCACTCCGGCAGTTCGACTTCTCCGCCATGGGCGTCGTACTCGGTGGCCAAGCCATCGGTTTCGAAGGCTCCAGCCTGGGCGAGGTCTTCTGCCTTGCCTGCCGCGTGCAGACGGCTGGCGATACGATCTCCGATGACGGTCGCCAGTTCGTCGGCGCCCAGGCCCAGGTCCTCGCCCAGCGCGTCGCCGGTCTGCAGCGTCAGCGTGCGCAGGTTGAGCGCAATGGCGAAGCGCGGCCGGGTGGAGACGGTGCAGGCCAGCTTGGCGTTGGCGATGGTCTTGCCCGCGCCGGTGGCCGCGATGTTGAATACCAGCAGGCCACCATCGGAACGCTCGCGCAACGCGGCCACTGCCGCCACGGCACGGTTCTGCCACGCGAAGCGCCCGTGCTCGTCGGCGAGGGAGAGGATGTGCTCCACCGTCTCGGTGGCCAGTCCGGGCAGGCGCAGCGTGGCGATGCGCCAGGCGTAATCCGCCGCACGGGCGCCCACCGTGCGCAGATGCCAGCATAGCGGCTGGTCGAAGGCGCCGTTCTTGGTGTTGGCGAACAGGCCGCAGCCGGCCAGCCCTTCCGGCCGGGGCCGGGCGGACACCTCGTGGTCCGCCAGGATCAGCGCGGCCCGCGCAAGCACCGCAGCGCCGCGCCAGAAGGCCGGGCCGCGCTCGCCGGCCTTGCGTGCCAGACGGACCTGCACACGTGCCAGCAACTCCAGGATGTCGGGCGGCAAGGCGCCCGCGAGCCGCAGTTCACGGGCACGTCCGGCATCCTCGACATGGCGCTCGGCCGTGGGTGCGGACACCTGGTTCGCAGCGGCCGGCCCGAAGAGGCGATGGTGGGTGACCACCAGATAATCGAGGGCATCCACAGCCGTGCGGATGCCCTCATCCTCCAGCGCGCCGATCACGCACAGGGGCTTGGGCCAGGCCAGTGCCTGCCAGGCCTGCTCCCAATCCTGGCCGCCGCGCAGTTGCTGCAGCAGGCGCATGGAGAGCCATTCGTGCCGCACCGGATCACGCTCGCCCCGTTCTCCGGGCTTGCTGACCGCACGGGCAAGCTTGTCGGCGAAGAAACTGCCCGCCTTACCCAGGTCGTGCCCCAGCCCACCCGCGTGGGCCAGCAGGCCGACGATGCGCAGCCACGCCGGCAGCGGCGGCTTGCACCGGGTGTACCCGGCAGGGTAATGCCCGTCCGGTCCGAAACTGTCGCGCGCGCCCACCACCCACAACAGGCGCATGCGCTCGCGCCCTTCGTTGCGGTAGCAGGCCACCGCCGTCTGCCGCGTGGCGGAGGATTTCAGCAGGCCGCGCAGTTCGCGCAAGCCTTCCAGCGTGATCGGCGTGGCCCACGAGCGCACGCCGGTGCGGATCGCGTAGCTGTCCAGAATCGCCCGGCTGCGTTTCACTGCGCGGCGCTGACAGTCGGAGATCAGGGTAACGTGCATCGAAGTGGGCTCGTGTCCGTGATAGGCTTGGCGTGGCCACCGCACAGGTGGTTTAGAAGTGTTTGCTTTACTAAATAACGATTGTGTGCCGCCGTGTAGGCGGTTAAAAAACTCCGTACCCTTCGTACGCTCCAACCTCTTCAACACGCTCGCCACCATGCAGCATTTGAAATCTGCACATTCAAGCGAGCGTATTTCGCATAAACGCCCAAAATACTGGGCATCGCCTACCATTTCGGGAAAAACGCCAGATCATCCCAATGAGGCGACATCCCATCCGCCTGATTTCATACCGGAAAGCCATCTGCGCACATCTTGCCACGTAACCTCTCCCTGTTTAATTTAGTTTATTAAGCGATTGACTCCAGCCTTGAGCAAGCCTATGGTTCCAGCATCACCGCTGACCATTGCAGGAGCATACCTTGGCACGCCCCCGGAAAGCCGCTGCGGAAGCCCCGCCGGAATGGATCGTCCTTCCCCACGCGCTGTACGCCGAAACCTGCGCCCGGCTCGTCACCTTCTCCCACAAGACCGCCAACTCCAATGCGCCGCCCGGCGGCATCCGCCTGTCCGCCTCGCAGGCGCTGAAACTCCCCTACGTCTCCGCCCGCACGCTGCTCGGCGCCGGTGAAACGCCTGCGCTGGATTACGTGGCCAATGCCGGCAAGACCGCCACCGCAGTCAAGCAGCTCAACCAACTCCGCGAAGGCAGCGCCACGGCCCCGCCGGACGAAGCCCGCCAACTGCTGGCGATGCTGGCCGAGGCCACTGCGCAGGGCTGCGAAATCGCCACTCACAAGGTTTCGATGCGCGCCCGGCAGTTGCTGTTGCCGGGGCCGGACGGCGCTTACCGTGCCGTCACCCCCCTGAGCGCGGGTGGCGTGAGCCGCCGGATTCGCGAAACCGTGCGCACGCATAACGAACGGGTGCACGAACTGCAGCGGGAGAAAGCGCCGGGCAGCGAGCACTTGCAGCGGATTCCGCTGGCGATACTCGGCCTGGGCGGTTCCAACCCACAGAACGTGGGTTCGCTGGTCCGCGACATGCAGCGCCCGCTGGTGTGTTTCGCCCCTGCCGAAAACCGTCAGATCAAGGTCGCGCTGGCGCTGCATTTCCAGGGGCTCGGCATTCGCCTGCCACGCGAGCCGATGAACGCCTTCCGTGCCTGGAGCACCGCTTGCCGGGCGCGCAACGGCGGCCGGATCGCCACCGACATGCGCACGCGGGACGAAGAGATCGCACACGTCCGCGTCATCGCCCGCGCCGTGCTGGCCCAGGGCGCCCAGGCGCGGCGGCGCCTGCTCGACCACCGCGACATGCTGCCGGCCGGCGGCACGCCGCTGGTCTGCGCCCAGGCCGATGCCGTGGCGCGTGGCCTGATCGCCCCCGAACTGCGGGAACGGCACTGGCCGCGCGCTTTCGCCGAACGGCTCGCGCGGCTGATCGCCGACTACCGCTTCGACGACGGCCGGGAGGAGTTCCACTTCGACCAGGCGGATCTGTACGCCATCCAGGACATGATCGAGGAGGTGGTGCGATGAGCGCTCTCGCCCGGCCGCCCGAAGAGGGCGCTCTTCCTCCCACGGGGAGGATGTCGCGCAGCGACAGGAGGGTTGTACCGTGACCTACCTGCTCCTGCCCCGCCTGCGCGTCCGCGCGGCCAACGCCATGGCGGGCAACTATGCCGTACAGGCGGCCCCGGTGATGGCCGTCAGCCTGTTCACCCACAACCTCGGCCTGAAGACCGGATGCCACCCGCTGCGCGTGGCCATCCTGCACCACGACGCGCAACTGCTCGGCGAATACGGCAGCGACGGCTTCTACGACTTTCACCCCCAGCAGCGCCGGGGCGCCAGCTTCATCGACGACGTGGACTACTCCTCCAAAAACCGCCACGCGCTCTCGTTGCAGCCCACCGCCAGTTGCCACCTCACCCTGTCGCTGCTGATCGAAGTAGACGGCCGCATCAAGCTCGACCGGGTCCTCGACTTCCTGCGCAGCGCGCGCATCGCGGGCGGCTGCGTGGATGGCTTCGGCAAGCCCGAGTCCGCCAATGAACTCGACGGCCTGCAACTGCCCAAGGGCTTCTGGCTGATCGAGCGCAGCGATCTGCTGGACACCGGCGCCAACCCGGTCGATGCCCTGGTCGGCCTGCTCGGGCGCAAGTCGCGCAAGACCGACACGCCCCGGAAGGCGGCACGGGCGGAGGCGGCGGACACCCTGCAGGCACTGCCCGAATCCTGGTTCGCCGCCACCGTGCTGGGCTACGCCGCCACCACGCCATTCGCCCGGCGCGCGGGCGTACGCCAGACCGGCGCAGGCGGCCAGCCGGAAACCCCGCTGCACGCCTTCTGCGAACCGCTGCTGGGCGTGGTCCAGTACGTCTCTACCGGGGACTTCGGCCCGCGCCCCGTTCCGTTCTGGGAGCATACCTGGCTGCAGGACGACGTGTTCGTCGTGCGCCAGTCCGCCCCCGTACAGCTTTCCTCTGCCCCGCCATCCCTGTAAGGAGCCCTCTCCATGAACGCACCCGAATTCAAGAAACTGCCCGGCGTACTGGCTTTCCAGCGCGGCATCGTGGTCACCGACGCGCCCTTCTTCAACGTGCTCGACGACGGCCAGAGCCCGGTCATGGTCGTGCGCCACGGCATCCGCGGCACCCAGAACATCAACAAGAACGGCGACGCGGAAAAGAGCACCGCGGCCGAGGCCAAACGGCAGGAAGTCTCCAACATCCAGACCACCGACACCGCCAAGCTGGACGAGCACGCCAAGGCACTTGCGGTGCGCTTCAGCCTGCGCTTTCTCGACCTCGACAACGTGCTGTTCGCCTGCGCGCCCTCCGCCACCGACGCTGACGACCTCGTGCGCAGCTACCGCGACAGCGTGGCCGGTTTCATCCAGCGCACCAAGGACTCGACCGGGCTGGATGAAGTGGCCGCGCGCTTCGCCCGCAACATCGCCAACGGCCGCTGGCTGTGGCGCAACCGCAGCATCGCGCGCAGCGTCTCGGTGAACGTGACGGTGGCCGGCCAACTGCTGGCCAGCTTCGACGCGCTGGCCACCCCGCTCAACCACTTCGACGACATTACCGACGCCGAACGCCAGTTGGCCGAGCACATCGCGGCCGGCCTGCGCGGGCTGGACGACGCGGGGCTGGAGATCGAAGCACGTCTGGATTTCGGCGTGCGCGGCGCGCTGGAAGTCTTCCCCTCGCAGAACTACGTCGAGAACAAACCGCGCGGCTTCGCCCGCCCACTGTACTGCCTGGGCACCGCCGAGCGGCTCGATCGCGACAGCGGCATGGGCTTCGACAGCACCCGCATCATGGGCCACGCCGCGCTGCGCGACCAGAAGATCGGCAACGCCCTGCGTACGATCGACACCTGGTACCCGCGCTATGCCGAACACGGCCGCCCGCTGCCGGTGGAGCCCAACGGCGCCAGCCTGGAAGCCCAGGAATTCTTCCGCGACAAGAAAACCTCCGCCTTCGAATTCGCCCGCCGCCTCAACACCCTCGACCCCGCCAGCCCCGGCGGCATGTTCATGATCGCCAGCCTGATCCGCGGCGGCGTGTTCTCCGGAGGCAAGGAATCGTGAAACCACGCTGCTACGTCGACCTGCGCTTCGGCCCGCGCGCCGCGCCCACCGCGGCGGCCCTCGCGCTGGGCGTGCTGCACGGCGTGTTCCGCCAGCACCCCGGCCAGTACGCCCTGGCCCTGCCCGACTACCCGCGCAGCTTTCCGCGCCTGCGGGTGTTCGCCGGCTCCCGCGAAGCGCTGGACCGGCTGGTGGCGGCCACCGACAGCCACGCCGGCTTCAGTGGACTGGTGGAATACAGCTACCCGAAGACGCTGCCGGACGGCTTCGCCGGCCCCTGGATCAGCTACCGGCGCTACCGCATCCCCAGCCGCAAGGCCGAGCGCAACCCCGACGCCAACCTGCGCCTGCGCCGCATGCAGGCGGCCGACACCGCCGGCCTGCCGTACTTCGTGTTGCACAGCCAGAGCAACCGGCAGATCTGGCGGTTGTACGTGCAAGCCCAGCCGGCCACCACCGTGACCGACGAGGCCGAACCCGACGCCTACGGCTTGGCCACCGCCTCGCGGCCCTTCGGCGTGCCCCACCTGCCATGAGCAAGGCGCGCCCCAAGCCCCGCCAGATCCTGCTCTCCAAACGCGCCAACATCTTCTACCTGGAGCACGCGCGGGTACTGCAAAAGGACGAGCGCATCGTCTGGCTCACCGAAAGCGGCGAAGACGTCGAGCAATACTTCAACCTGCCGGAGCGCAACACTGCACTGCTCCTGCTCGGCAAGGGCACCTCGATCACCGACGCGGCCATGCGCCGCCTGGCCGAATCCAACGTGCTGGTCGGCTTCTGCGGCAGCGGCGGCTCGCCGCTCTTCGCCAGCGCCGACCCGGTATTCCTCACCCCGCAGAGCGAATACCGCCCCACCGAGTACATGCAGGCCTGGGTACGCCTGTGGTCCAACGAAGCCCACCGCCTGGAACTGGCCAAGGCGCTGATCGCAGAGCGCATCGCCCTCACCGCGAAAACCTGGGGCAAGAACGGCGAACTCCTGCAAAAACGCATCGCCCTGCCGCCCAGCGCCGCCGACACCCTCCACCGGCGCGCCGTAGCCGTCCCGGACACCCAGGGCCTGCTGCTGGCCGAGGCCGAATGGGCGCGCGCCCTGTACGCCGCCCTCTCCAGCGGCTACGGCCTTTCCTTCACCCGCCAGGAAGGTGCCGGTGCGCGCGGCACCAAGGAAGAACGCGTCAACGCCTTCCTCGACCACGGCAATTACATCGCCTACGGCCTCGCCGCCGTCGCCCTCAACGGGCTGGGCATCAGCTACGCCTTCCCCTTGCTCCACGGCAAGACCCGGCGCGGCGCGCTGGTGTTCGACGTCGCCGACCTGATCAAGGACGCCTACGTCATGCCCCTGGCCTTCGAGTGCGGTGCCGACCCGCGCACCAAGGACAACACCTTCCGCGCCCGCCTCATCGAAACCCTGCAAGATGCCGACGCGCTGGACTTCCTGTTTGGCTTCGTCAAACAGCTTGCGGAAAAACAGCTTTGAATTCAATGTATTGGGAGGTAGGGGGAAAAACGAAGTCTGGCCCCTGAAATTCTGGATAAGGTGTTGTTCAGGAATGGTTTTCCGCGAAAATCATTCAGTTTGCCGCCGTGCAGGCGGTTGAGAAGAGCACGAGCTGCTGGCGAACCCCGACCGGCGCGTTTGCCGCCGTGCAGGCGGTTGAGAAGTACCTGGAAGGCCTGGCGATCACCGACAGCCCGTTTGCCGCCGTGCAGGCGGTTGAGAAGTCGATTGCCGGGTTGTTCTCGATCAGAACGCCGTTTGCCGCCGTGCAGGCGGTTGAGAAGAACTGCGCGGCAGCTCTGCGCCCAAGGCTGCGGTTTGCCGCCGTGCAGGCGGTTGAGAAGTCGACCATGTTCAGCAAGTCGATCTCCACGAGGTTTGCCGCCGTGCAGGCGGTTGAGAAGATCGACGAATACACCTTCTGGCGCTTCCTCGAGTTTGCCGCCGTGCAGGCGGTTGAGAAGTCGCCATGCTGGCGTTCAGTTCGGCGATTTCCGTTTGCCGCCGTGCAGGCGGTTGAGAAGACGAGCACCTGCCCGTCCTCGATCAGCTTGTAGTTTGCCGCCGTGCAGGCGGTTGAGAAGATCGTCGGCTTCTTCGGCGCCGTGATCATGCTGTTTGCCGCCGTGCAGGCGGTTGAGAAGTTCCGGGCAACTCTCTTTTTCGCCCGGACCCGGTTTGCCGCCGTGCAGGCGGTTGAGAAGAGTGTGCAGATAAATCATTGCACCCGCCCGACGTTTGCCGCCGTGCAGGCGGTTGAGAAGTGCACACGCGGCTGGCGCTCTGCTACCCACTCGTTTGCCGCCGTGCAGGCGGTTGAGAAGTTGTGGGGCGTCCGCGGAGCGGATCGGGGTGCGTTTGCCGCCGTGCAGGCGGTTGAGAAGGCGTGCGAAGCTCCCGCAGCCGGGGTGCCACGGTTTGCCGCCGTGCAGGCGGTTGAGAAGTCGACGTCGGGGGGCGATGTGGCCGTCGGCTCGTTTGCCGCCGTGCAGGCGGTTGAGAAGTCGATCATCAAGCGCCGAATTTCGGCGGCGGCGTTTGCCGCCGTGCAGGCGGTTGAGAAGAGCCGCGAGCGGGTCGAAACCGAGCCCCATCTGTTTGCCGCCGTGCAGGCGGTTGAGAAGACGCGGGGAGTGGGTTTCTGTTTTCGTCTGTAGTTTGCCGCCGTGCAGGCGGTTGAGAAGACGCCGCCATCCAGATCGCGGGCGATTTATCCGTTTGCCGCCGTGCAGGCGGTTGAGAAGTATGAGGGCCTGCGAAACGCATCACTGTTTTCGTTTGCCGCCGTGCAGGCGGTTGAGAAGCATCGAAGCCCGGCAAAGTGGTGATAGAGATCGTTTGCCGCCGTGCAGGCGGTTGAGAAGTCCCCGACGGCAGCACCGTCCCCGCCTTCCAGGTTTGCCGCCGTGCAGGCAGTCAGGAAATCCACCTCGACCAAATCAGCTCAAACCCCGGCATCAAGTTTCCCCGCAGCCGGCCGTTAAGCCTTTACTGTGACGACGGCTGAAGTCACGCCCGAAGCGGACGAAGGAGAGCACCATGGCAACGACAGGCAGCGGCATCAACCAGACAGCGGCAAGCAGCGCAACGCAGGCCCCCCAGGCGGCAAAGGGCGTACAACGCAGCGAGAGCACCAGCCGCATGGCAAGCGCGGAAACGGTGCGCCACGAGCAGAACGCCGCGATCATCAGCGCATCGCTGCAGGTGTCGATCAAGGCCGGCAACGATTCGCTCGCCCTGCTCTACCGTTCGGCCATCGACCACCTGAACGAAGTGCTGGCTCCGGGGCAGAACGTGGACGTCATCGGCAAGGCCATGGAGCAGGACAACTCGCCCGAAGCCACCGCCGAACGCATCCTGAGCTTCGCCACCGGCTTCTTCGACGCCTATGCGGCGCAGCACCCCGGCAAGGCCCCCGAAGAACTCGCCCGCAACTTCACTGACCTGGTGCGGGGCGGCTTCGAAAAGGGCTTCAAGGAAGCGCGCGACATCCTGGACGGGCTGGGTGTGCTCGGCGGCAGCGACATCGAGAACGGCATCATGAAGACCTACGAACTGGTCTCCAAGGGCTTCGACGATTTCCTCGCCGCCAAGCTGAAGCCCGCTGCCGAGGGCGAAGCGCCGCAGCAGGCGGACGAAGGCTTGAGCCCGCGCTGAGGCTGGGGAGCGCAGACCTGGCCGACTGGGCCGCCAACGCTCCGGCATGCGCGACGGCATTCGTCGCCGCCTTTGCGGGGCTGTGGGCGGGCGCGCGGCTACGGGGTCGCCTGGAGCCGATGCAGTTCCAGCGCGTGCTTTATGGCGTCTTCCTGCTGCTGGGGCTCGTGATGGCCGGACGGTCGCTGTGACGGCTGCCAAGCCACAGCCATAGCGCCGTGCCCGCCAGCAGCACGGTGGCAATGGCGCTGGCCCAGCTCAGGGCATCCCAGCCGGCGACCCGGGCGTCGCCGATGAGCCGCACCAGCAGCGGGCCGGCGATCTGGCCTGCCGCGAAACCGGCGGTCATGCGCGCGAGAAGAGCCGTCGGATTGTCGGGCATGCGCTCGCGCGCCAGTTGAAGGCCCGCCATGGTCGTCACCATGAAGGTGCCGCCAACCAGCACCGCCGAGCCCGCCAGCCCCCACAGCGACTGCTGCAGCAAGGGCAGGAAGGTGCCCACGGCCATCACGCCCTGGGCAATCGCCCAGACCTTCCGGCGCGACCAGCCATGCAGCCAGCGCGAGGCAAAGGCGACCGACAGTGCCGCCGCCGTGCCGAAGATCGGCCAGGTGAGCCCGAAGACGAGCGGGTCGGCCACCAGTTGCCGTGCCATCGTCGGCAGGAAAGTCGCGGGGATGATGTAGCCGAAGCCGAACGCGCTGTAGCACAGCACCACGCCGAGGTTGCCGCGCCCGGCTGTCGACGCCGCCGGCCTTGGCGGAGCGGAAGCACCCGATGGCGCCGCCGCAGCGGACGACTCCGGAAGCTGCCGCAGCACATACGCAGCACCAAGGACGGCGAGCAGCCCGAGTTCCGCCCAAAGCACCACGGCGCTCTGCCCGCCGCCCAGCCAGGTCAGGACACCCGTTCCCGCGATGCCCAGGCCGACCCCGGTATACATCCACCCGCCGAGCGAGGTCGCATGCCGGCGGCTCAGTTCGGGCAGGCACCAGCCACTGGCGCAGACCAGCACCCAGGCGCTGAAAATGCCCGCACTGGCCCGAAGCGCCATGCCGAGCCACGGCAGCCCGGCATCGCCCCAGACCATCCCGAGCGTCGTCACGGCCACGCCGATCAGCCCGATCTGAAGCCCTCGCCGCGGGCTGCCCGCGAACCACGACGCACTCAGCGCGCCGAGCAGGTAGCCGAAGTAATTGGCCGTGGCCCACTCCGTGCCCGTCACCGCATCGAGGCTCCCGTCGCGCAGCATCAGCGGCATCATCGGCGTGAATGCAAACCGGCCGACGCCCATCGCAATCGCCAGCGCGACCAGGCCGATGAGGATGATCACCTGCGGCGACGGCGCCGACGAGGGTTGCCCAGCCGTGATGGAGCTGCCGAAGGAAGGCTTCATTGCTGGTACCGGACCGCCAGCATTTCCCCCGTTGCGCACACCTCGCCATCTGCCGACAGTGTCAGGTCCACCCACACCTTGCGGCCTTCCATGCTGCGCAGCTTCCCCTTGATGACGAGCTCGGTGCCCATCGGCGTGGGCCGGCGGAAGTCGACCTTCAGGGATGCGGTGACGTACCGGATAGGCTCGCCCTCCGCCCCCATCTCACGGTTCCGGGCCCGATGGGCAAAGGCCGCCGCGGAGGCCGCACCGTGGCAATCCAGCAGGGAGGCGATCAGGCCGCCATAGACGTGATGCGGAACGCCGCCGCTGTATTCGGGCTTCGGCAGGAAGCGGGCAATCGTTTCGTCGCCATCCCAATGGCTCTTCAGATGATGCCCTGCCGGATTGTTTCTGCCACATCCATAGCAATGGCTGAACTTCTCGGCATAGAAATCCTGGAATGCAATGCTCATTTCGTTTTCTCCGGCATGAGACCCATCGGGTCGCTCTACATTTGCGCAAGCGCCGCCATCACCAGCAGAAGGCTGATTGCGGACAGCAAGGTCTGAAAGGTGATGAGACCGGCCATCAGATGGCTGTCGCCACCCAGTTGGCGCGTAAGCACGTAGGCCGACGGCGCAGTCGGCAGGGCAAAGAACACCACCACGACGGCCGTCTCGATCTCAGGCAGCGCCAGCAGCCGTGCGCTCAGAAACGCGACCGCCGGCACCACGAGCAGCCTGATCAGGCTGTTGCCGAGCAGCGCGCCACCCTGCCCGCGCAATTCGTCGAGCTTCAACGCCGCCCCCACGCACAGCAGGCCCAGCGGCAGGCTGGTGTTCGCCAGCAGGGTCAGCAGCCTGTCCGTGCCCCATTTCAGCTCCAGCCCGGAAAGATTGAACAGCGCCCCTGCCAGGCAGGCCAGGATCAGCGGATTCCTGATCACCGGCACCAGCAGCGACATCACGCTCCTGCTCCTGTCGGCCGACAATGCCAGCACCGACAGTACGTTCACGGCCGGCACCAGCACCGCCAGGATCACCGCGGCGAACACCATGCCTTCCTTGCCGTACAGCCCACTGACGGCGGCAATGCCCAGATAGGTGTTGAAGCGCAGCAGGCCCTGGAGCTGGACACCGAAGCGGGCTGCGGGCCACTGCCTGATGCGGCGGGCGACGAGCAGGCCGGCCGTGACCACGCCCAGCACGATCACCAGGGCAGCGAGCAGTCGCGGCAGCGCCGGGTTGTTCAGCGGCGCGGCGCTGAGGCTGCTGAAGAGCAGCGCCGGAAACAGCACGAAGTAGTTGAACCGCTCCGCGCCCGGCCAGAACCCGGCCCCTGGGAAGCCGGAGCGCTGCATGGCATGGCCGGCCACGATCAGGACGAAGAGGGGCCAAAGCGAAACGAGTATGTGGCTCATCGGAATGCCATTCATCGCGCACCTGCCGGCGCGGCCTGCATGTTTTCGAGGCCGGCCGGGTTTGAACGAACCGCTGCCGGAAAAACTCAGCGGCCCAGCGAATAGAACTCCGCATTGGGCCGCATGCTCGTCACGTTGGCAATGCGATTGGACATGCCGAAGAAAGCCGAGATACCGGCGATGTCCCAGATGTCGTCGTCAGTGAAGCCGTGCGCCTTCAGCGCCTCGAAGTCGGCATCGCCTACCAGATGAGCCGATTGCGACACCTTCATGCCGAAATCGAGCATCGCCTTCTGGCGTTCGGTGATGTCGGCCTTGCGGTAGTTGGTGGCGACCTGGTCGGCGATCAGCGGATTCTTGGCGCGGACGCGCAGGATGGCGCCGTGCGCGATCACGCAGTACTGGCACTGGTTCACCGCGCTGGTCGCCACCACGATCATCTCCCGCTCGGCCTTGCTCAGGTTGCCGGGCTTTTCCATCAAGGCGTCGTGGTAGGCGAAGAAGGCGCGGAACTCGTCCGGACGGTGGGCCAGGGTCAGGAACACGTTGGGAACGAAGCCGGCTTTTTCCTGGACGGCGACGATCCGCTCGCGGATGTCCTCGGGCATGTCCTCGAGTGCGGGGACCGGGAAACGGCTCACTGCGGCCTGTTGTGCTTGAGTCATGTACTTCTCCTTCGAGTGATGAAGCAGATTTCGGGATCTGCAGGTTTTTATCGATTGACGTCCACGACGACGCGGCCGCGCACTTCGCCCTTCAGAATGCTTTCGGCCAGCGGGATCGCTTCAGCAAGGCCGACTTCACGGCTGATCCGGCCGAGCTTGGCGACGTCCAGGTCGCTGCCCAGGCGCTGCCACGCCACCAGGCGGTCGGCGCGCGGGCACATCACGCTGTCGACGCCCGCCAGGGTGACGCCGCGCAGGATGAAGGGCGCGACGCTCGCCGGCAGATCCATGCCCGCCGCCAGGCCGCAGGCCGTCACCACGCCGCGGTATTTCGTCGTCGCGCAGACGTTGGCGAGCACGTGGCTGCCGGCGACATCGACCGCGCCTGCCCAGCGCTCCCTGCCCAGCGGCTTGCCGGGGGACGAGAAGTCGGCGCGGTCCACCACTTCCTTCGCGCCGAGCGCCTTCAGGTAATCGGCATCCTTGGGCCGGCCGGTCATTGCCACCACCGTATAGCCCAGTTTCGCCAGCACCGCGACGGCGACGCTGCCCACGCCGCCCGCCGCGCCGGTGACGAGGATCTCGCCGTCCGCCGGCTTCACGCCGTGCCGTTCCAGGGCCAGCACGCACAGCATCGCGGTATAGCCCGCGGTGCCGATCGCCATCGCCTGCTGCGGCGAGAATGCCGCGGGCAGCGGCACCAGCCAGTCGCCGTTCAGCCGCGCCTTCTGCGCCAAGCCGCCCCAGTGCGTTTCGCCGACGCCCCAGCCGTTGAGCAGCACCGCATCGCCGGCCTTGTATTCCGGATGCGAGCTTTCCTCGACCACGCCCGCCAGGTCGATGCCCGGCACCATCGGGAACTTGCGCACCACCGGCCCCTTGCCGGTGATCGCCAGGCCGTCCTTGTAGTTGATCGTCGAGTGGCTGACGCGGACCGTGACGTTGCCCTCGGGCAGTTGCGCTTCGTCGATGTCCTTTACCCCGGCGCGGTAACCCGCTTCGTCCTTCTCGATCAGAATACCCTTGAACATCTCACCCTCCTTAATTTAGACCGACCGTCTAGTTACGATCAAAAAAATCAGCCTGCTGCCAGGCCGGCAAAGAAAAACCCTGCAAACACCTTGAGCGGCTTCGCGCTGCGCTCGAGCTTGGCACGCAGCACCGCGCCCTCCCAGCCGATCCAGAACACGGCGGCAAGCTGTTCGGTGTCGGCATCCGGGGCGATTTCCCCGGCCTTCTGCGCTTCGCGGAGGCAGGCCGCCAGACGCACCTGCCAATCCTCGAAGGTCTCCTTGAGCCGGTCGCGGAAACTCTCCGGCAGCGCACCCATCTCCTGGCCGAGATTGCCGATCAGGCAGCCGCGGCGGAATTCGTACCGAACCATGCCATCCGTCGCATCGGCCACGAAAGAACGCAGGCGGTCCAGCGGCGCAAGCGACGAATTGCCGAGATGGCGATCCAGCTTGCGGGCGAAAAACACTCCGTAGCGCTCGATCAGGTCGAGACCGAAAGCCTCCTTGCTGCTGAAGTAGTGATAGAAGGAGCCTTTCGGCACGCCGACGCGGCCGAGGACTTCCTCGATGCCGGTGGCGGAAAAGCCCTTCTCGGTGAGCACTTCCAGACCCGCGCGCAGCAACAGCTCGCGTGTCTCGATCAGGTTCTCACGCTGCCTGGGCGGCCTGCCGCGGCGACGAGGGGCTTGTTGTTCGACGTCCATGCAGCGACATTAAACCGATCGTCTCGTAAAATCAAGCAGAAAGACCGTCAGCCCGCACGCGACCTGCCACGCCACCAGGCCACGATCCAGCCGAGAACGGTGCCGGCAAGGCTGCCCATCAGCGCACTACCAACGACCAGAGGATATTCGTCCCTGAAGTGGAAACAGGCAAGCGCCGCGCCAATGCCAAAACCGGCAAAGGCAAACCGGCTGACCTGGCGCCGCCTTGCCTCGATGAACTCCTGCTCGTGGCGTTTGCGGCGGGCTTCCTGCTGGGCGCGGATGCCCGGCTCCAGCACCGCACGGGCGGCGGCGTCTGCTTGTGTCTTGTTCATGTGGTTACCAGGACTGAATCAGACCCCGTGGTTAACGCATGGAGTCTAACACCGGCCAGATCGCACTCCATCATGCATATGCCATCCGGCAGTTCGAGTGCTCGACGATGGAAATTGCAGAAAACAGCATCGCCACACACAACACACGTAACGTACGCCACAAACAAACGGCCGGCACTACCCTCTCTGAGCAGTACCGGCCGTTCGCCGAAACCTCAAATCCGCGCCGAACCCGGCGCCGCTTTCAGCCTCCCTGCACCAGCAAATCCCCGGTGATTTCGGCAACGTTCTTGACGCTGGTCAGCGTCATCGCCACACGCATTTCCTTTTCCAGCAGATCGAGCAGGTTGGTCACGCCCGCCTGCCCTTGGGCCGCCAGCGCGTAGATGAAGGCGCGGCCGATCATGGTGCAGTCGGCCCCCAGCGCGAGCATGCGCACCACGTCCAGGCCATTGCGGATGCCGGAGTCGACCAGGATCTTGATCTGCCCCTTCACCGCGTCGGCGATGGCGGGCATGGCCCGTGCCGACGACAGCACGCCGTCGAGCTGGCGGCCGCCGTGGTTGGAGACGATGATGCCGTCGGCGCCGAAGCGCACCGCGTCCTTGGCGTCTTCGGGGTCGAGGATGCCCTTGATCACCATCGGCCCTTTCCAGAACTCACGGATCCATTCCAGGTCCTTCCACGAGATCGAGGGGTCGAAGTTGGCCCCCAGATAGCCCATGTAGTCTTCCAGGTTGATGTCCTTGCCCATGTAGGTGGAGATGTTGCCCAGCGTGTGCGGCTTGCCCTTGAGGCCGACGTCGATGGCCCAATGCGGGTGCAGCGCGGCCTGGATGTAGCGGCGCAGGGCGGCGTTGGGGCCGCTCATGCCGGAGTGGGCGTCGCGGTAGCGGGCGCCGGGCACCGGCATATCGACGGTGAACACCAGCGTCGAGCAGCCGGCGGCCTGGGCGCGCTCGAGCGCGTTCTGCATGAAGCCGCGGTCCTTGAGCACGTAGAGCTGGAACCACATCGGGCGGCTGAGCTTGGGCGCGACTTCCTCGATCGGACACACCGACACGGTGGACATCGTGAAGGGGATGCCCTTCTTGTCGGCCGCCACCGCGGCCTGCACTTCGCCGCGGCGCGCATACATGCCGGTGAGGCCGACCGGCGCCAGCGCCACCGGGATGGAGAGCTTTTCGCCGAACAGTTCGATGCTGGTGTCGAGCTGGCTCATGTCCTTGAGCACGCGCTGGCGCAGCGCGACTTCGGCGAGGTCGTCGACGTTGCGGCGCAGGGTCTTTTCGGCGTAGGCGCCGCCATCGATGTAGTGGAACAGGAAGGGCGGCAGGCGCTTTTGCGCGGCAGCCCGGTAGTCACTGGCAGAGGAAATGATCATGGATTTGTCTTCCTGGGTATCTGGAGCGGGCTGGCGAAGCGTCAGCCCGGTTCATCGGGAATCAAGGTGGGCACGCGCGCTTCCTCGGGCAGGCGGCCGTAGCGGGCGCGCCTGGCGTCGTCGTCGTCGAAGCGGCGAACGGTGTCGCGCACGAAATCGAGGTGGTTTTCGATCAGTGCGCGCGCCTGCGGCGCATCTCCGTCGAGGATGGCCTGCATCAGTGTGCGGTGCTGGTCGGTGAGTTCGTTGATGGTTTCCGGTGAGCTCAGCGTGAACATGGTACGCCGGCTGTGCATGACGTTGGAGAACACCAGCTCGAACAGGCTGTGCATCACGCGCAGCAGGACCACGTTGTGCGAGGCTTCGGCGATGGCGAGGTGGAACTGCGCATCGGCGCGCGCGGACAGCTCGGCGTGGCCGCTCTGCTGGTGGCGCACCATGACGTCGTAGCAGCGCCGGATGCGGTCCTTGTCGGCCTGCGTCGCGCGCAGCGCGGCATGCCAGGCAGTGCTGCTTTCGAGCGCATGGCGGGCTTCCAGCACGTCGTAGCGGTATTCGGGGTCCGCAGTGAGCAGGTTGGCCAGAGGCTCGAAGGTGCCCGACAGCAGAAAACCCCGGTTGCGCTCCTGAACGTAGGTGCCCGCGCCCCGCCGGCTGTGGAGCACGCCCTGGCTGACCAGCTTCTGGATGGCTTCCCGCAGGGAAGGCCGGGACACCCCCAGTTGCTCGGCGAGCAGCCTTTCGGCCGGCAAGCGCTCGCCCGGCTGCCATTTGCCTTGCCGGACGAGGGTATGCAGTTGCTCGGCGATCTGATCAGCCAGGCGCATTGCGTGCCTCCTATCCTACTCAGTGTGCCGCATGGACGACCGGGATCATCCACGGGAAAACGTAAGCCTGCAGCGTCGTCATCGCGCCGATGATGGCGGCGAAGATCAGACTGTGCTTCACCGTGAAGCGGAACAGGTCGGACTCCTTGCCGGCCAGGCCCACTGCCGCGCACGCGATTGCGATGGATTGCGGCGAGATCATCTTACCGGTCACGCCGCCCGTGGTGTTGGCCGCCACCGTCAGCACTTCGGGCAGGCCCAGCTGCTGCGCCGTGGTGGCCTGCAGCGCGCCGAACAGGGCGTTGGCGGAGGTGTCGGAGCCGGTCAGGAAGACGCCGATCCAGCCCAGGAAGGGCGAGAAGAACACGAAGGCATCGCCGGTGTGCGCCAGCGCCAGCGCCAGCGTGGCGGACAGGCCGGAGTAGTTGGCGATGAAGGCGAACGCCAGCACCATGCCGATGGAGTAGATCGGCCACGCCAGGCTCTTCAGCGTATCGGCGAAAGTCTCGATCGCCTTGGCCGGCTTGAGGCGCAGGAAGACGATGGTCAGCAGCGCGCCGATCATGATCGCGGTACCGGTCGCGGAGAACCAGTTGAACGAGTACACCGCGCCATACGGCGCGGCCGCAGCGACCACCGGCGGCATCTTCTCGACCAGGTTGTGCAGCAGCGGCACCGGGATGTTGATGACCCAGTCGGACAGCGCACCATTGGCGGCGAACAAGGCCTTGAAGGGCTTCAGGCTCCACAGCGTCACCATCGCGGTCAGGATGATGAACGGTGACCATGCCTTGAGCACCGTGCCGACGGTCAAGTCCACCGGCGGCTTGTCCAGCCCGGCTGCAGCGCCTGCCGCGCTCGGGGGCGGCGTGCCGTCCTCGAGCTCGAAGCGGAAGATGCGCTTGGGTTGCCACACCTTGAGGAAGGCGGTCAGCGCCACCAGCGACACGATCGCCGAGGTGATGTCCGGCAGTTCGGGGCCGATGTAGTTGGCGGTCAGGAACTGCACGATCGCGAACGAGCCGCCGCCGACCAGCACGGCAGGCCAGGTTTCCTTGATGCCGCGCCAGCCGTCCATGATGGCCATCAGCCAGAACAGCACGATGATGGTCATGAACGGCAACTGGCGGCCAGCCATCTGGCCGATCGCGAACGCATCCACGCCCGACACCTGGCCGGCGACGATGATCGGAATGCCCATCGCGCCGAAGGCCACCGGCGCGGTGTTGCCGATCAGGCACAGGCCGGCGGCGTACAGCGGCTTGAAGCCCAGGCCGACCAGCAGCGCGGCGGTGATCGCCACCGGCGCGCCGAAACCGGCCGCGCCTTCCAGGAAGGCGCCGAAGCAGAAACCGACCAGGATCATCTGCAGGCGCTGGTCAGGGGTGACCGACAGGATCGACGAGCGGACGATGTCGAACTGTCCGGTCGCGATCGAGACCTTGTACAGGAACACCGCGGCAACGATGATCCACGCGATCGGCCACAGGCCGTAGAAGAAGCCGTATACCGCCGAGGCCAGCGCCGCCGAGACCGGCATCCGGTAGAAGATCAGCGCCACGGCCAGCGCCAGCACCACGGTGATGGTGCCGGCCACGTAGCCCTTCAGTCGCAGCTTCGTCAGTGCCAGAAAGAAGAAGATGATCGGTATCAGCGCAACCAGCGCCGAAATCCATACGTTCCCGGCGGGATCGTAGTTTTGTTGCCAGATGTGTTCCATTTTTCCTTCCTTGGTCGATGAACACGGCCTCTGAAGTTATCGCTCTCCAGCTTGGCCCCTTCTGCGCGCCAGTTGCCGAGGGCAGTTCGCCGCATTGGGCAGAACCCGCTCCCGCGCCGATCATATTGGTCATACCAAAACACGCCTGCCGCGCTGCGCGATTATATGGAGCCAGCCCTGGAGCAGGCATGTCGACAAGGCTGAAAAACACAGCTATTGGCACCCATTAGCAATTATTATCGAATTGGTCTTACCAAAAAGACGACAGATTCGCTTTCTCATCACACAGAAGACCCCAAAAACGCCAAGGCCGGCTCCCTCGAATCGAGGGGCCGGCCTTGGCGGTCAGGCTGACGGTGAAGCAGGGAGCGAGCGCTCAGCCCGCCAGCGCGCGTCCGATCACCAGGCGCTGGATGTCGCTGGCGCCTTCATAGATCTGGCATACCCGCACGTCGCGGTAGATGCGTTCGACCGGGAAGTCGGTGACGTAGCCGTAGCCGCCATGCACCTGGATGGCGTCGGAGCACACGCGCTCGGCCATTTCCGACGCGAACAGCTTGGCCATCGACGCCTCCTTGAGGCAGGGCCGGCCGGCGTCCTTCAGGCTGGCGGCATGCCACACGAGCTGGCGCGCCGCTTCCAGTTGCGTCGCCATGTCGGCGAGGCGGAAGTTGACCGCCTGGTGCTCGAAGATCGGCTTGCCGAAACTCTCGCGCTCCTGCGCATACTTGACCGCCGCTTCCAGCGCGGCACGCGCCATGCCGAGGCACTGCGCGGCGATGCCGATGCGGCCGGCTTCCAGATTGGACAGCGCGATCCTGTAGCCCTCGCCCTCCGCGCCGATCACCGAATCCGCCGGAATGCGGCAATTCTCGAACAGGATCTGCGTGGTGTCGGAAGCCTTCTGGCCCATCTTCTCCTCGATGCGCCCCACCTGGTAGCCGGGCGCATCCGCCGGCACCAGGAAGCAGGTGATGCCTTTCTTGCCCGCCGCCTTGTCGGTGACGGCGAAGACGATGGCGACGTCGGCATGCTTGCCGGTGGTGATGAACTGCTTGACGCCGTTCAGCACCCATTCGCCGCCCTCGCGCATCGCCGTGGTGCGGATGGCGGCGGCGTCGGAACCGACGTGGGGCTCGGTGAGGCAGAAGCAGCCCAGCTTCTCGCCCCGGGCCAGCGGCCTGAGCCAGGCTTCCTTCTGCGCCTCGGTGCCGAAGCGGTTGATGATGCCGCAGGGCAGCGAGTTCTGCACGCTGAGGATGGTCGAGGTCGCGCCATCGCCGGCGGCGACTTCCTCCAGCGTCAGCACCAGGCTCATGTAGTCCATGCCGGCGCCGCCCCATTCCTCCGGCACCACCATGCCGAGCGCGCCGAGTTCGGCCAGTTCTTTCAGCGCTTCGCGCGGAAAGGTGTGGTTGCGGTCCCATTCGGCCGCGAACGGCGCCAGGCGCTCCTGGGCGAAAGCGCGCATCGAGTCGCGGACGAGTTCCTGTTCCTGGGTAAGAATCATGTCAAACCTCTTCCGGAACGGCCTCAGCCGTCCCATTGCCTATCGGATCTGCGACACTGCCGAATCGGCCGTGTCGGGAGTTTGTGGAGCAGTCGGGGACTGTCCGAGCGACCGCAGGGAGCGAGTTCCGCAGACTGCGGAGCAAATCCCCGGCGTGGCCGGCGGTTCAGGGCACGAATCGCCAGAACCGCACGGACGCCGCAGCGGACAGCCTCGGCCCGGTTCAGCCGCCGCAGCCGACCGCGGCGTCGACCTCGATCGCCATCGCCGTCGCCTCGCCGCCGCCGATGCACAGGCTGGCGACGCCGCGCTTCAGCCCGCGCTTGCGCAGCGCGCCGATCAGCGTCACCAGGATGCGGGCGCCGGAAGCGCCGATCGGGTGGCCCAGCGCGCAGGCGCCGCCATTGACGTTGACCTTGTCGTGCGGCAGCTTCATCTCGTGCATCGCCGCCATCGTCACCACGGCGAAAGCTTCGTTGATCTCCCACAGATCGACGTCCTCGGTGCGCCAGCCGGCCTTGTCCAGCACCTTCTGCATCGCCCCCACCGGCGCGGTGGTGAACCAGGCCGGCTCCTGCGCATGGGTGGCGTGGCCGACGATGGTGGCGACCGGCTTCAGCCCGAGCCTGTCGGCGGTGGACCTGCGCATCAGCACCAGCGCCGCGGCGCCGTCCGAGATCGAGCTGGAGTTGGCCGGCGTCACCGTGCCGTCCTTGCGGAAAGCCGGCTTCAGCGCCGGGATCTTGTCGATCTGCGCCTTCAGCGGCTGCTCGTCCTTGTCGACGACGACATCGCCCTTGCGCCCGGACACCGTCACCGGCGCGACTTCCCAACTGAAATCGCCGTTGTTGATCGCGGCCTGGGCGCGGGTGGTCGAAGCGATGGCGAATTCATCCTGCGCCTGGCGGCTGAAGCCGAAGTGGCCCGCGCAGTCCTCGGCGAAAGTACCCATCAGGCGGCCCTTGTTCTCCTTCGAGTAGCTGTCTTCCAGGCCGTCGAGGAACATGTGGTCCAGCGTCTGGCCATGGCCGAGGCGGTAGCCGGCGCGCGCCTTGGGCAGCAGGTAGGGGGCGTTGGACATCGACTCCATGCCGCCCGCGACCATCACCTCGTTGGTGCCGGCCAGGATCAGGTCGTGCGCCAGCATCGTGGCCTTCATGCCCGAACCGCACACCTTGTTGATCGTGGTGCAGCCGGCCGACAGCGGCAGGCCGGCGCCGAGCGCGGCCTGGCGGGCAGGCGCCTGGCCAAGACCGGCGGGCAGCACGCAGCCCATGATCACTTCCTGCACCTGCTCGGGCGCCAGGCCGGCGCGCTCGACCGCCGACTTGATGGCGGCGGCGCCGAGCTGCGGCGTGCCCAGGCTGGACAGCTCACCCTGGAAGCCGCCCAGCGGGGTGCGGGCGGCGGAAACGATGACGACGGGATCGGACATTCCATTCTCCTGTTTTGATACCTTGTTGCGAACCGCGCTCATTGACCGAGCGCTTCGAGCGCCGCGACATAGCGCGGCATGAGATCCTGCGGACGGCCCACATTGAGCCCCAGGTCACGGATCAAGCCGTTCTTGAGGCCGTAGATCCAGCCATGCACGGTGAGGCGCTGGCCGCGCCGCCAGGCGTCCTGCACGACCACGGTCTGGGCGACGTTGACCACCTGTTCGAGCACGTTCAGTTCGCACAGGCGGTCAGGGCGCAATTCGGGCGGCAGCGTATCGACCGCCTGCAGGTGGCGCACATGCACGTCCTGCACATGGCGCAGCCACAGGTCGACGAGGCCGACGCGGGCGCGGTCGAGCGCCGCCTTGACGCCGCCGCAGCCATAGTGGCCGACCACCATGATGTGTTTCACCTTCAGCACATCCACCGCGTACTGGATCACTGCCAGGCAGTTCAGGTCGGTGTGTACGACGACGTTGGCGACATTGCGGTGGACGAAGACTTCGCCCGGCAGCAGGCCGACGATCTGGTTGGCCGGCACGCGCGAATCGGAACAGCCGATCCACAGGTATTCCGGGCTCTGCAGGTGGGACAGCTTCTCGAAGAAGGCGGGGTCGAGCTGCTGCATCTGGCGCGACCAGGCCTGGTTGTAGTCGAACAGGTGCAGCAGGCTTTCGTTGTTCGCCTGCTCCTCGGACCACTGCGCGAGGTCGAGGGTGAGGAAGATCGTGCCTTCGATCGGGCTCGGGTAGTAGGCCGGCGCCTCGGTGAAACCCAGCTCGCGGTACAGCTTCATCGCGATGCGCATCGCCGGCAGGGTGTCGAGCAGGATGCGGCGGTAGCCCAGCGCCTGCGCCGCCTTGATCGCCGCCAGCGCCAGCTTGCGGCCCACCCCGTGGCCGCGCGCCTCGGGGTCGACGTAGAGCCGCTTCATCTCGCAGACACCGTCGGAAAAGCGCCGCACGCCGACACAGCCGGCCGGGCGGCCGTCCAGTTCGGCGAAGAACAGGCGCCCGTCGGCCTCGCCATAGGCGCCCGGCAGGTTCGCGACCTCGTCGGCGAAACCCTGGTAGCTGAGATCGACGCCCA
This sequence comes from Thauera butanivorans, assembly GCF_048398245.1. Taxonomy (NCBI): domain Bacteria; kingdom Pseudomonadati; phylum Pseudomonadota; class Betaproteobacteria; order Rhodocyclales; family Zoogloeaceae; genus Thauera; species Thauera butanivorans. The sequence continues at coordinate 726,409 of NZ_CP183038.1, read as the reverse complement.
GCCAGGCAGCGTAGTTGCGGAAGAACTGGCGCACCTGCTCCAGTTCGGCCGTATCGGACGGCGTCAATGCACGCAGGTTCAGGGACATGCAAGCTCCTCGGATGGTGGTGGCGTCAGTCTTCGACCCTCAGCCCTGGCGCTCGTTCTTGCCCTGCATGGCCATGATGGTCTGCTGCATGATCGCGCACAGCGTCCAGCGCTCGTCGCGGATCGCAAACACTTCGGCCCTGGTGATGATCAGCGTGCGGCCGGGCTTGATGACTTCGCCGCGCGCCACCAGGCGCTGGCCGTCGGCCGGGGCGACGAGATTGAGCTTGTATTCCACCGTCAGCACGCTGCTGTCGGCCGGCGTGAGCGTGTTGGCGGCATAGCCGGCGGCGGAATCCGCGATCATCCCGACCACGCCGCCGTGGATGTAGCCGTGCTGCTGGGTGATCTCGGACTTGTTGGGCAGGTGGACCTCGGTATAGCCCGGCTCGATCACGGCCAGTTGCGCACCGATCAGCGCCATGGCCTGCTGGAGCTCGAAGCTCGCCCGCACACGCGCGGCATAACCGGGGTCCCTGGGCTGAAACTGCGGCATTTCCGGGCGCATGGCGGTCTCCTGGGCGGGCGTGGTCTGGCGGTGTTCTCGTATTCCGGGGCGTATTTTCTTTGTTTTTACGTTTACGTCAACGTAATATTGGATTCAACGGAATCGCGCCGCACCGCTCAGTCGGTGTCGGCCCGGCCGGTACCGACGCCGTCGATATGCCTGACCAGCTTCGCCCTCGCCGCCGCAGCGCCTGCGGCATTGTGGCCGAGCAGAGCATGGCATTGCTGTTCGAGCATGTCGATCTCGAGCAGCACCGCCTCGATGTCGAGCCGCTGCTGTTCCAGCGCCGCACGGCGCTCCTTCAGCACGTCGAGGAAGAGTTCGAGCTGTGAAGCGGAATTGCGCACACCGCCGTACATGTCGAGCAGCTCGCGGATCTCGGCAAGCGACAGGCCCAGGCGCTTGCCTCGCAGCGTGAGCTTGAGGCGGGTGCGGTCGGCCTTGGTGTAGATGCGGGCACGCCCGGCGCGGGCCGGGGTCAGCAAGCCCTGGTCTTCGTAGAAACGAATCGCACGGGGCGTGATGTCGAATTCGCGTGCGAGCTCGGTGATGGTGTAGGTTTGTTCGTCGCCCATGAGTGGTCCGGGATGGCCGCTGACACCGCATGAGGCGCGGCACAAACAGCAAGATATTGTTTTATAAGCCAAAAATTAAACAAAACAGCGAGAGTTAAGCAGATTTCGGCGGTTTGAGCAACGCCAGGCCGCCACAAGCCCGCTCCCGCACAGCCCCACGAGGAAGACAGACCGATGTCCCCACTGCACTACCCCTTTCCCGACCTCCCCGCCACGGCCCAGGCCGCCGAAGTCGCGCCCGGCGTGCATTGGCTGCGGATGCCCCTGCCCTTCGCGCTCGACCACATCAACCTGTGGCTGCTGGACGACGGCGACGAACGCGTGATCGTCGACTGCGGCTATGGTTCGGACGAAACCCGCCAGGCCTGGGCCAGCGTGCTCGATGCCGATCCGCGCCCGGTCACGCGCGTCGTCGTCACCCACCACCATCCGGACCACGTCGGCCTGGCGACCTGGCTGGCCGTGCGCAATGGCGCCAGCATACACATGACGCTGGGGGAATATCTCCTCGGCCACGCCATCTGGCAGCAATTGCCGGGATACAACGTGCAGGACATGGTGGCGCAGTTCCGCGCCCACGGCCTCGACGATGCCCCGGCGACGGCCCTGGCAACGCGCGGCAACGCCTACCGCCGCGGCATCCCCGAGCTGCCTTCGCGCTACGAGCGCCTGCGCCACGGCAGCATCCTGCCGATCGACGGACGGGAATGGCGCGTCATCGTCGGCTATGGCCACGCTCCCGAGCACGCCAGCCTGTACTGCGCCGAGCTCGGCGTGCTCATCTCCGGCGACATGCTGCTGCCGCGCATCTCGACCAACGTCAGCGTCCATGCTGCAACGCCGCATGACGACGCCCTCGGCTATTTTCTCGACTCGATCCAGGAACTTTGCAACTTGCCCGATGAGACGCTCGTGCTACCATCGCACGGCAGACCTTTCACGGGTATCCGGTCGAGAGTGGCGCAGCTCGTCACCCACCACAGCGAGCGCTGCGCCGCACTGCAGGCCGAGTGCCGCAGCGCACGAACGGCAGGCGAAGTGCTGGCGACACTGTTTCCGCGCGAGCTGGACACCCATCAGGTCATGTTTGCCATGGGGGAGGCCATTGCCCACCTCAACTACCTGGAGGAGCGAGGAGAGCTCCGCCGGGAAATCGGCACGGATGGCCTGATCCGTTTCATCGATAGCAAACAATGAAAAAACCTGCCGGAGAGACATTCCGGTCGCCAACCAGGAGTTCAAACAAGATGGCTGCACCTTCCACCGAAACCCCTCGCGCCGAATTGCCCGATCCGCAGGAGGTCGCCAAGACCTACGCCGACGTTGCCCGCCGTGCCTCGCACCTGATCAGCGATCACGTGAACCGCCAGTTGAAGAAGGGCATCACCGCCCCCGCCGACGAACTGGGCATCGCCCAGGCCTTCATGGACATGATGGCCAAGCTGCTGTCGAACCCGTACAAGCTCGCCCAGGCCCAGATGAACCTGGTGTGGGACTACTTCTCGCTGTGGCAGCACTCGATGATGCGCTTCGCCGGCCTCAACGCCTCGCCGATCGCCGCCCCCGAGAAGACCGACAAGCGCTTCAAGGACGAAGAATGGGAACAGCACTTCCTGTTCGACTTCATCAAGCAGTCCTACCTGATCGCCGCCCGCCACATCCATGACACCGTGTGCTGCGTCGACGGCCTGGACGAACAGACCCAGAAGAAGGTCAACTTCTATACCCGCCAGTACATCGACGCGCTGTCGCCGTCGAACTTCGCCGTCACCAACCCCGAGGTCTTCCGCGAGACCGTCAAGAGCGGCGGCCAGAACCTGCTGAAGGGCCTGAACAACCTGCTGCGCGACGTCGAGGACGGCGGTGGCCAGCTGCGCGTCAAGATGACCGACACCACTGCCTTCGAACTGGGCAAGAACGTCGCCACGACGCCGGGCAAGGTCGTGTTCCAGACCGACATGATGCAGCTGATCCAGTACACGCCGAGCACCGACAAGGTGCTGAAGAAGCCGCTGCTGATCGTGCCGCCGTGGATCAACAAGTTCTACATCCTCGATCTGCGCGAGAAGAATTCGTACATCAAGTGGTGTGTCGACCAGGGCCACACCGTGTTCGTCATCTCGTGGGTGAACCCGGACGAGCGCCATACGGACAAGCTGTTCGACTCCTACCTGCTGGAAGGCACGATCGCCGCACTCGACGCCATCGAACGGCAGACCGGCGAGAAGTCGGTCAACGCCGCCGGCTACTGCCTGGGCGGCACCCTGCTCGCCACCACGCTGGCCTACCTGGCCGCCAAGAAGCAGTCCGGCCGGATTTCGGCCGCGACCTTCTTCACCACCATGACCGACTTCTCCGATCCGGGCGAACTCGGCGTGTTCATCGACGAAGGCCAGGTCTCCAGCCTCGAAAAGAAGATGTTCGAGCGCGGCTACCTGGAAGGCTCGGAAATGGCCGGCACCTTCAACATGCTGCGCGCCAACGACCTGATCTGGTCCTTCGTGGTCAATAACTACCTGCTGGGCAAGGATCCGTTCCCGTTCGACCTGCTGTACTGGAACTCGGACTCCACCCGCATGCCGGCCAAGATGCACAGCTTCTACCTGCGCAAGCTGTACATGGAAAACCGCCTCGTCGAACCGGGCGGCATCAGCGTCGACGGCGTGCCGATCGACCTCGGCAAGATCAAGACGCCGTGCTACTTCATCTCGACCATCGAAGACCACATCGCGCCGTGGAAGAGCACCTACCTGGGTGCGCGCAACTTCGGCGGCCCGGTGCGCTTCGTGCTGGGCGGCTCGGGCCACATCGCCGGCATCGTCAACCCACCGGCGGCCAACAAGTACGGCTACTGGATCAACCCGGCCGCCAAGCTGCCCGGCAGCCCCGACGACTGGCTGGCCGGCGCGCAGCAGCACCCGGGTTCGTGGTGGACCGACTGGCAGGCGTGGCTGACCGCCATGGACAGCGAGCAGGCCGAGCCGCGCGACCCCGCCAAGGGCAAGCTGAAGGTGCTGGAAGACGCCCCGGGCTCCTTCGTCAAGATGCGCATCGACGCCACGCAAGCGGCCTGATCGCGGCGAAGCGGCCGGAAGCGAGCGGGGAGGGGCGACCCTCCCCGTTTTTCGTTGCCGCCGCCTGCCATGCCCTCCATGCGCCCCCGGCTCGTCCTCGACACCAACACCATTCTCGCACTGTGGATGTTCCGCGACCCCCGCCTCGCGCTGCTGCGCGGCTGGATCGAGGGCGGTGCCTGCACGCTCGCGTCGCGCGAGGACGCGCTGACCGAGTTGCGGCACGTGCTCGCCTACTCCCGGTTCGGGCTCGGCGAGGATGCGCAGCATGCGCTGCTGGCGGACTATCGCAACCAGGTCGAGGTCCTGCCGGAAATGGCCGAAGGCGAAACGCGCGCGCTCCCCGTCTGCCGCGACGGCGACGACCAGAAATTCCTCGAGATCGCCTTCGACGCCGGCGCCAGCCACCTGCTGACGCGCGACAAGCTGCTGCTGCGGGCCGGCCGGCACCGCCTGCTGCGCGGCCGCTATCGGGTGATGACGCCCGAGCGCTTCAGCGCCGAAACACTCGCTCCGGCAGCGGCGCCGGAACGCTGATCGGCCACCAGGCCGGCCAGGCGGCGGCGCAGCGCGATCAGGTAGCGCAGCCCGGCGACCGCCCGGCTGCCATACCACGACACCATCTCGCCGTCGATCAGCGTCGCGGGGCGCTTGCCCAGCGCCTCGACTTCCGCCAGATGGCTTTCCTTGAAACGATAGGGTTCGGACGACAGGAACACCCGCCCGGCCTGTTCCGCCAGCGGCCACTCGAACACCGGATAGCGCGTCTGCGCCTCCTCCGGCAAGGTACGCCAGCCGACGGTTTCGAGCATCGCCGCAATATAGGTGCCGCGCGCCACCGTCATCCACGGTTGCCGCCAGATCAGATACAGCACCGCTTCGTCGGCCAGGCCCGCACGCAGCGCGGCGGCATCGTCCAGCGCGGACTGCAGCGCGGTGCACAACCTTTCCGCTGCGGCTTCGCAATCGAACACGCTGCCGAACAAACGATACAACTGGAGGTTGTCGGCCGGCGTGCACGGATGCGTGACGATCACATGCGGCACGAATGCCGCCAGCTCATCGACCGTTTCCTTGCGGTTCTCGTCGATATTCACGATCAGGTGCGTCGGCGCGAGCGCCTTCAGCACATCGACCTTCACGTCCTTGGTGCCGCCGACCTTGGGCACTGCGCGCAGGGCGTCGCGGGGATGGATGCAGAAGCCGGTGCGGCCCACCAGCCGCTCGCCCAGGCCCAGGTCGAAGATCAGCTCCGTCAGCGACGGCACCAGCGAGACGATGCGGGCCCCGGGTCCCGCCGGCGCGTGCGCATGGCCGAGGGCATCGACGTTGGTCCGGCGATTGCTCATCCCTGCCCCGCCTAGATCAGCGACGGCCCCGACACGATCGCGGCCGCGTCCTTTTCGGTGATGCGGACCGTCGCGGTCATCAGCACGTGGGCGATCAGCCAGTCACGCAGGCGCTCGGCACCATCGCCGTCGAGGCTGACGAAGGAACAACCCGCCTGCGCCGACCCCGCGAGGAAATTCACGACCACGGCGCGGCCGCGGATCTCGTCCGGCACGCCATCGCGTTGCAGCACGAAGTCGAAGGCCTGGCCGCTGGCGGGCGGTGTCGCCGACGGATACGAGAAGCCGTCGGCGGAAAGATCGTTGAGCGGGATGCGTGCGCCGTCCATCACCACCCAGAAGCAGGGCTCACCCCTGCGCCGGGCGACGAAGCGCTGGCAACCCCGGCGCTCGACCGATGCTTCGGGCGGCACTGGCGCGGCGCGCGTCCCGCTCATTTCCCGCCGCGCTCCTTGCGGATCCGCTCGACCAGTTGGTCGACGACCTGCAGCGCGCCATCGTGGCTGCCCGCCATCGACGCCGAAGTCAGGAAGCGGCCATCCACCGCCACCGTCGGCACGCCCTGGATCTTCATCGCGCGCGCGAGCTGATCGGCCCGCTGCAGCTTGGAATTGACGCCGAAGGACTTGTAGGCATCCATGAACTTGGCCGGATCGGCCACCTTGCCGTCGATCCACTCGCGCACGCCTTCCTCGGTATGCAGCGGCCGGCGTTCATCCTGCACGGCGACGAACGCCTTTTCATGCAGCGTCTTCAGGTCGCCCGAGGCTTCGGCGGCGTAGAACAGCCGCGCCAGCGCGGCGAGCTGCGGGTTGTTCCAGATCGCCGGAACGTGGCGGAAGCTGACGTCCGCCGGCAGCTTCCTGCTCCAGGCCGCGACCAGCGGGTCGAAGTCGCGGCAGTGCGGGCAGCCGTAGTGGAAGAACTCGATGATCTCGATCTTCGACGGATCGTCGGTCGGCTGGGCCGGATTCAGGACCACGAACGGATCCTTGGCCCAGGCGAGATTGGCGAGCGGCAGGGCTGCGGATACGGCGGCAAGCTGCTTCAGGGCATCACGACGGTTCATTCAGGCTCACTCCAGGTTCGATAACGGCCTTCAGACGCCGGCAACGCCTTCGCGTTCCCGGCCATCCGGAAAGTATCGGGCATCACGGTGCGCTGCGGCTCACCGAAGCATTGAAGCCGGCTTCGGCCAGCCGCGCGCGGGTCGGGTTCATGTCCTCCGGCCGCGAGAACGGGCCGATGCGCACCCGATGCACGACCCGGCCGTCGGCCAGTTGCGCCCGCTGGGCGCTGGCCTCGATGCCGGCCAGCGCCAGGCGCGCCTTCAGGTTGTCGGCCTCGCCCGGATTCTCGAACGCCCCCACCTGCAGGTACAGGCGCTCGGCCGGCTTCACCGACACGTCCTGCACCGGCGCCGGCGCCTGCTGCGCAGGCACGTTCACCACTGGCGGCCGCTGCGGGCGCGCCGGCGGCTCGGCCGGCGCAGGCACGTTGTCGCCGTCGGGCAGGATCTTGTAGAACTCGAAATCCTGCTTCGCCACCGGGCGGTCGCCCGGCTTGCCGGGCAGCGCGGCCGGCGCCTGGCGCTCGCTGGGCGGCATGCGCGAAGCCGTCGGCGCCGACTGGAAGGGATTGGCGCGGGTGAAGTACCAGGCTGCGCCGGCGGCGATCAGCGCACCGAACACCAGGCCGATGAAGATGCCGATCAGGGTACTGCCGCCGCTGCGCGACGGCGCGCGCGCAGGCTTGCGGGCAGATTTGCGATCACGACTCACGAAACTCTCCGAAACTCACATCGATTCCGGCGCCGACACGCCGAGCAGCGCGAGGCCGCTGGCCAGCACCTGGCGCACCGCCCCGGCAAGCGCCAGGCGGGCGAGCTTGAGCGCCTCGTCCTCGACCAGCATCCGCTCGGCGTTGTACCAGCCGTGGAAATCGGCAGCGAGATCCTTCAGATAGAAAGCCACCTGATGCGGCGCATGGTCGGCGGCGGCGTTCTGCACCAGCTCGGGGAAAGCCGCCAGCCGCGCGCACAGCGCCAGCTCGCGTTCGTGCTGCAGCAGGCCGAGGTCGGCACCTGCCAGCTCGGACGCTTCGCCCCCCCATTGGTTCAGCACCGAGCACACGCGGGCGTGGGCGTACTGCACGTAATAGACCGGATTCTCGTTGCTCTGGCTCTTGGCCAGGTCGAGATCGAAGTCCAGGTGCTGGTCCGACTTGCGCAGCACGTAGAAGAAGCGGCAGGCGTCGTTGCCGACTTCCTGGCGCAGCTCGCGCAGCGTGACGAACTCGCCCGAGCGGGTCGACATCGAGGTCTTCTGGCCGTTGCGGTACAGCACCGCGAACTGCACCAGTGCGACTTCCAGCTTTTCCGGCGGCAGGCCGAGCGCGGCGATGGCGCCCTTCACGCGCGGGATGTAGCCGTGATGGTCGGCGCCCCAGATGTCGATGATGCGGTCGAAGCCACGCTCGTACTTGTTCAGGTGGTAGGCGATGTCGGAGGCAAAATAGGTGTACAGCCCGTTCTCGCGCTGCACGACGCGGTCCTTCTCGTCGCCGAAGGCGCTGGAGCGGAACCACTTGGCGCCGTCCTGGACGTAGATGTGGCCCTGCTTCTCGAGCTGCTTGACTGCGCGCTCGACCAGGCCTGTATCGAACAGGCTCTGCTCGGAGAACCACTTGTCGAAGCGCACGCCGAACTCGCCGAGGTCGTCACGGCCGTCGCCGAGCTGTTCGTTCAGCGCGAAGCCATGCACCCAGGCGTAGTCGTCGCCGAGCAGGCGCTTGGCGTTGGCGATCAGCGCGTCGAGGTGCTCCTCGCGCTGCTGCCTGGCTTCGTCGTCGTTGCGCTCGGCGGGCGGCAGGCCCGGCGTGCCGGCCAGCACCTGCCCGGCAGTGACGCGGGCGAAGCGGTCCTGATGGGCATCGCGCATGTCGCGGCCCATTTCGGTGACGTAGTCGCCCTGGTAGGCATTGGGCGGGAAGGCGACCTCGATGCCGAACAGCGCCAGGTAGCGCAGCCAGGTCGACAGCGCCAGGATGTCCATCTGGCGGCCAGCGTCATTGACGTAGTACTCGCGCGTGACGTCGAAGCCGGCGAAGGCCAGCACGTCCGACAGCGAGGCGCCGTAGGCCGCGCCGCGGCCGTGGCCGACGTGCAGCGGCCCGGTCGGGTTGGCGGAGACGAATTCCACCAGCACCTTCACGCCCTTGGCCGCGCCGCGGCCGAAGTCCGCACCCCTCGCCAGCACGCCGGCGACGATCGCGGTCTTGGCATCGGCGGCCAGCGCGAAGTTGATGAAGCCCGCGCCCGCCACTTCGGCCTTGGCCACCAGCTTCGACGCCGGCAGTTCGGCCAGCAGCATCGCCGCCAGCTCGCGCGGGTTGCGCTTCAGCGGCTTGGCGAGCTGCAGCGCGAGATTGGTGGCGAAGTCACCGTGGCTCGCCTGTTTCGGGCGCTCGAGCAGGACGGGGGTATCGGCATGATCCGGTGCCACGCTCTTCAGCGCGGTTTTCAGCAGGTCGGTCAGCAGGGCTTTGGGGTCGGCGCTCATGGCACTCGGCTGGAAATCTAAACGTCGGATTATAGCGGATCGCCTTCCACGCTCCGCGGCTGGCATGTGAGCGCGAATTGCAGCGCGCCGAAAGCAGCCCCTCTATCGCAACAATGTTGCGAATAAAGGGCAAGCCCCATAGAATCCGGTCATGCCTTCCGCCCCGGCCACACTATCCCACCCCCGCCGCGCCGCCACACAACTCCGCCGTGCCGCTTCGCGGGCCCGCGCGGACACGGCCATGGCCCGGCTGATGTGGGCACTGGCATTGGCGCTGGCCCTGCTTGCGGTGCAGGGCGAGGCCAGGATCCACCTCGTCGGCCATGCCGGGGAGCTGCTGCAAGGCGGGAGCGCTACCGACCGGGCCGAAGGCGATGGCGAGCACCTTGCCGGCGCCTGCCTCGAATGCCTGGCGCTGACCGGCATCGACTTGCCGCTGGGCGGCCTTTCTCCCGCCCGCACCCATCACGCGACCTTGCTGCGGCCACCGGAGGCCGCGGCTCTTCCCGCCCCTGACGCGCCCCCGCTCCGGCCGCGCTGCCGCGCCCCGCCCCTGCCTTCCCTGTCCGCCCTGCTGGCTTGAACCGCCACTCCGCTTGAACGCCCGCCGCGCCCGCACTTCGCCTGGCCGCGGCATTTCCATTGCCGGCACCGCCGGCCGGTGGGGCTTGCTGCGGCCCGTCGGACCCGTCCGGCACCTGCGCACACCCCATCCGGACTGAAAGCAACAAGGGAACTCCGATGTCCACCATGCTTCATCCCAAGCCTCGCTCCGCCTTCCCCGCTCTGCACCCGCTCGCCCGCCGCCCTCTCGCCGCCGGCCTGCTGCTCGCCTTCGCCCAGGCACCGGCCTTCGCCGACGAGGCGAGCGACGGCGGCACCACGCTCGCACCGGTCACCGTCTCCGCCAGCGCGCTCACGCTCGGCACCGACGCCATGAGCACGCCGGCCAGCGTGCTCGAAGGCGACGCCCTCGTCCTGCGCCGCGGCGCCACGCTGGGCGACACCCTCGCCAGCGAACCCGGCATCGCCGCCAGCCACTTCGGCGCCGGCGCCAGCCGGCCGATCATCCGCGGCATGGACGGCCCGCGCGTCAAGGTGCTGTCCGACGGCGCCGAGATCATGGATGCCTCCAGCATCAGCCCCGATCATGCCGTCGCGCTGGAGCCGATGCTGAGCCGCCAGATCGAGGTGCTGCGCGGCCCGTCGGCGCTCGCCTACGGCGGTGGCGCCATCGGCGGCGTGGTCAATGTGCTCGACGACCGGGTGCCGACCGCGGTACCGGAAAAAGGCGTCGAAGGCAGCATCGAGCTGCGTGCCGGCAGCGCTGCCCGCGAGGGCGCCGGCGCCTTCGCGATCACCGCCGGATCGGGCAACGTCGCCGTCCACGCCGAGGGCCTGAAGCGCGACGCCAACGAATACCGCGTCGGCGACGGCTGGCACGACGGCCGCCGCGTCGACGGCAGCTACAACACCACCGACAGCGGCAGCCTGGGCCTGTCCTGGGTCGGCGAGCGCGGCTACCTCGGCGTCGCCTGGAGCCGCCAGCGCAACGAATACGGCCTGCCCGGCCACAGCCACGAATACGAGGACTGCCACCCGCACGGCGACCACCTGCACTGCGGCGGCCACGACGATCACGGCCATGGCCACGACGACGATGACCACGATCACGATCATGGGCACGCGCACGGCATTCCCTACGTCGAACTCGACAGCAAGCGCTGGGACCTGCGCGGCGAACTGCTCGACCCGCTGCCCGGCTTCACCCGGCTGCGCCTGCGCGCCGCGCACACCGACTACGTGCATGACGAGATCGAGAAGGAAGACGGCGAGCGCCACATCTCCACCCGCTTCCGCAGCAAGGCCCACGACGGCCGCCTCGAGCTCGAACACGCCCCGCTCGCCGGCTGGCGCGGCGTCGTCGGCCTGCAGACCTCGCGCCGCGACTTCAGCGCCAATGGCGAAGAAGCCTACGTCCCGCCGACGCTGACGAGGAAGCACGCCGTCTTCCTGGTCGAGGAATACGCGCTCGGCGACTGGCGCTTCGAAGCCGGCCTGCGTCACGAATGGCAGGACATCGACGTCGACTCGGCGCAGCGCGACCGCAGCCACCGCGGCAATTCGCTGTCGCTCGGCGCGGTGTGGAACTTCGCCCCGCAGTACGCGCTGGGGCTGTCGCTGTCGCGCACCCAGCGGCTGCCGAGCGCCGAGGAGCTCTACGCCAACGGCATCCACCTGGCGACCAGCACCTGGGAAGTGGGCAACCCCGATCTGAAGGCGGAGACTTCGCGCAACATCGACCTGTCGCTGCGCAAGACCGAAGGCGCCACCACCTTCTCGGTCGGTGTCTTCCACAACCGGGTCAAGGACTACATCTATGCCAACACCCTGGATGTGCACGAAGGTTTCCAGTTGATCGAGTACGCCCAGCGCGACGCCCGCTTCACCGGCATCGAAGGCCAGCTCCGCCAGCAGTTGAACCCGATCTTCGGCGCCACCGTGTTCGGCGACTACGTTCGCGCCCGCCTCGACAGCGGCGGCAACCGCGACCTGCCGCGCATTCCCGCCCACCGCATCGGCCTGCGGCTGGACGCCGGCTGGAACGCATGGAGCGGCGAAGCCGAGATCTACCGCGTCGGCCGGCAGAACAAGGTCGCCGAATTCGAGAGCGAAACCGCCGGCTACACGATGCTGAACCTCGGCGCCAGCTACCGCGGCAAATACGAAGGCATGCCCTGGCTGCTCTACGTCAAGGCCAACAACCTGACCGACAAGCTCGCCTACAACCACAGCTCCTTCATCAAGCACGCCGCGCCGCTGGTCGGGCGCAACGTCACGGTGGGCGTCAGGCTGGACTTCTGACCGCCACACGGCCCGCCGCCCATGGGCGGCGGGTGATCGTTCCACTTCGCGCCCCGCGGCGCTCAGGCGCCCAGCCAGGCTTTGAGATTCATCGCCATGTGCACCGCCCACAGCACGGCGAGCGCCAGGCCGGGCAAGACGCCATCGGCCATCTCCAGCACGCCGATGCTGATGAACAGGCACACGAAGCCGCCGACCGCGAACGTGGCAGTGATGAGCAGCAGGCTGAGGGCGAAGGGCAGCAGCCCCTGGCGCTCGATCTGCCCGCCGCTGCTGACCGACAGCACCCAGCGCCAGATCAGGAAATGCCCGAGTCTGACGACCGCGTCGGGATCGCTGCCGCACTCATCGAGCACACGATCCATCCGAGGGCAGGTCACGACGTCCCCCAAGCGGTACCGCCCGAAATCGATATAGGCCCGGCTGCGCCAGTGCCCTTCCCACGCCATCTCTCCCGTCACGGACCTCACCGGCCCCGGGAAAACCACCCTGAAGTAGGGAGGCCGCTGCTTGCCTGCCATCGTCGTTCGTTCCTTGACATCCCCAGCCGCCGCGACACTCCCGCGGCCAAGCATTCCGCATATGCCGCAGAACTATACTTCCGGTCGACGAAAAAAAATATACCTTCAGACGGCATCGCGGTTGCTAGCGTTGCATCCATGCAACCCTACCTCGAACGCGACGCCTTCAGCACCCGCCTGCGGGAAGCCCTCGTGCGCGTCGCGCCCGATGCCGCACGGCCGACAGCGCTGGCCCGCGAATTCAACCGCCGCTACGCCGGAGAGCCGGTGACGCTGCATGCCGCCCGCAAGTGGCTGGGCGGCGACGCCATCCCGGCCCAGGACAAGCTGCGCGTGCTGGCCGACTGGCTCGGCGTCAGCGCCGAATGGTTGCGCTTCGGCGCGGGAAATGCGGCTTTCAGCGCCAGGGAGCCGGGGGCGGCGTTCGATTATCAGTTGATGCGCGACATCGCGGCGCTCAGCGACGCCCATCAGCAGGTCGTCAGGGATCTGGTCAAGTCGCTGCACCAGGCGGAAACCCGCTAGAACGCGGCGGTCACGCGCCCACGCCCAGGCTCACCCGTTCCCCGCCCGGCGCTTTCCGGCTAAAGTCCGGCCTTTGCCGCCGCCCCCCTTCCGCCGTGCGCCTCTTCCGCCTCATCAAGATCGTTTCCGTCAGCCTGCGCTTCGGCCTGGACCGCCTGATCCTCGACGCCGACAGCAGCGGCCGGCTGGCACGGGTCTGGCAAGCCGTGTTCTTCTGGCGCAGCTTTGCCCAGCCGCGCGGCGTGCGGCTGCGCCTCGCGCTGGAGTCGCTCGGGCCGATCTTCGTCAAGTTCGGCCAGATGCTGTCCACCCGCCGCGACCTGCTGCCACCCGACCTCGCCGACGAACTCGCGCTGCTGCAGGACCGCGTGCCGCCGATTCCGATCGAGCAGGCGCTCGGCGTGCTGGAAGGCTTCTACGGCCGGCCGATCGACGAGGTATTCCGCGACTTCGAGCGCACGCCGGTGGCGTCGGCCTCGGTGGCGCAGGTCCATTTCGCCCGCCTGCCGGACGGCACCGAAGTGGCGGTCAAGGTGCTGCGGCCGGGCATCGACCGCGTCATCGCCCACGACCTCGCCCTGCTCGAAGCCGCGGCGATGCTGCTGGAAAAGGTCTGGCCGGAAGGCCGGCGGCTGAAGCCGCGCGAAGTGGTGGCCGAGTTCGACAAGCACCTGCACGACGAGCTCGACCTGATGCGCGAGGCAGCGAACTGCTCGCAGCTGCGGCGCAACTTCAAGGATTCCTCGCTGCTGCTGGTGCCCGAAGTGCACTGGGACTGGTGCGGCAACAGGGTCATGGTGATGGAGCGGATGCACGGCGTGCCGATCTCGCAGACGCCGGCCCTGCTCGCCCAGGGCAACGACCTGAAGGCGCTGTCGCGCGCCGGCGTCGAGATCTTCTTCACCCAGGTGTTCCGCGACGGCTTCTTCCATGCCGACATGCACCCGGGCAACATCTTCGTGCATCGCGACGGGCGCTACATCGCGCTCGACTTCGGCATCATGGGCACGCTCAACGAGGTGGACAAGAACTATCTCGCGCAGAACTTCCTCGCCTTCTTCAAGCGCGACTACCGGCGTGTGGCCCTGGCCCACATCGAAGCCGGCTGGGTACCGGCGAAGACCCGGGTGGATGAGTTCGAGGCGGCGATCCGCACCGTCTGCGAACCGATCTTCGACAAGCCGCTGAAGGACATCTCCTTCGGCAAGACCCTGCTGCGCCTGTTCCAGACCGCGCGCCGCTTCGAGATGGAAGTGCAGCCGCAACTGGTGCTGCTGCAGAAGACCTTGCTCAACATCGAAGGCCTGGGCCGCCAGCTCGACCCGGAGCTGGACCTGTGGAAGACCGCCAAGCCCTTCCTCGAACGCTGGATGGACGAGCGCATGGGCTGGCGCGCGCTGGTGCACGGCGTCAAGGAAGAAGCCCCCGCCTGGGCCGGCGCGCTGCCGCAGCTGCCGCGCCTGATCCACCAGAACCTGACCGACGCCGGCAGGCAGCAGGCCGCCCAGCAGCAGCGCCTCGACCAGCTCGCCGCCGGCCAGCGCCTGCAGGGACGCATGCTGGCCGTGATCGGCGCACTGGCCGCGGCGCTGCTCGGCCTGGAGCTGTACCGCCTGTTCGGCTGAACGAATCCCGCCTGCCTCCGTCCAATTCCGCAAAGCGGCCCTGCCAGAACAATCCTGCGGCGCCCGCGCCAAAGCGGGACGGGAGGTGTGCCATGGAGAAGACAGCCCTGCGGCCGTCCGCGCCGCATTCCCCGCTGAAGATCATCGGTGCCGGCTCCGCGCTCGGCGCCCCTCACTCCGGCAGCGCCGCCGCGCCCGACGCATTGCGGCAAGGCGGCCTGGCCGAACGCCTGGCCTCGATCGGGCTCACCGTCGAATGGAGCACGACGCTGGAAGCGCCTGCCGCCGCGTCGGCCGCTGCCGGCATGGATGCGCGCCTGCAGGCCAACGGCGACTTCGCCCGCCGCCTCGCCGACCAGCTCGCCGCGCTGCCGGCCGGCACCACCGCGCTGGTGATCGGCGGCGACCACGCCGTCGCCACCGGCACCTGGCGCGGCATCGCCCGGCGCGCCGGCCACGCTCCCGGCCTGATCTGGGTCGATGCCCATCTCGACAGCCATACCGCCACCACCACCCATTCCGGCAACATCCACGGCATGCCGCTGGCGGCGCTGCTGGGCGAAGGCGATCCGGCCCTGGCCGGCATCCCCGGCCCGCGGCTCGATCCGACACGGGTCTGCATCGTCGGCGCGCGTGCCTGGGAAGTGGAAGAGCTGCAGTTGCTGCAGCGGCGCGGCGTGCGCATCTTCGACATGGCCGAGATCAGGCGGCGCGGCCTGACAGCGGCGTTCCGCGACGCATTGACGATCGCACGCGCGGGCGGGGGCGGTTTCGGCCTCAGCCTCGATCTCGACGCACTCGAGCCGCAGGCCGTGCCCGCCGTGACCTGCCCGGAAGCCGGCGGCCTCGACCCCCGCGAGCTCGCCGACGCCTTGCTGGCGCTGCGCAGCTGCGACGATTTCCTCGCCCTCGAGATCGTCGAATACCGCCCCGATCTCGATGCCGACGGCCGCAGCGCGCACTGGGCGCTCGAATTCGCCGCAGCGGCGCTGGGCCCGGACAGCAGCGAACTGCGCGAGCGCGAACGGCGTCATGGCGCCGCCAACTATGCGCCGCTGCCGGTGGTGTTCCAGCGCGGCGAGGGCGTGTGGCTGTGGGACGTGGAAGGGCGGCGTTATCTCGACATGATGAGCGCCTATTCCGCCGTCAGCTTCGGCCACAGCCACCCGCGCCTGGTGCGCGCACTGACCGAACAGGCGCAGCGCCTGGCGCTGACTTCGCGTGCCTTTTCCAGCGACCGCCTGCCGGTCTTCCTCGAACGCCTGTGCGCCACCTTCGGCTACGAACGCGCACTGCCGGTCAATACCGGCCTGGAAGCCGTCGAAACGGCGCTGAAGGCGGCGCGCAAATGGGGCTACAAGGTCAAGGGCATCGCCGAGGACGAAGCCGAGATCATCGCCTGCGACGGCAATTTCCACGGCCGTTCGATCGCCATCGTCGGCTTTTCGTCCCATCGCCAGTATCGCGACGGCTTCGGCCCCTTCCCGCCCGGCCTGCGCCGCATCCCCTATGGCGACGCGGATGCGCTGGAAGCGGCGATCACGCCGCGCACCGCGGCCTTCCTGGTCGAACCGATCCAGGGCGAAGGCGGCATCGTCGTGCCGCCGGCCGGCTACCTGGCACGCTGTGCCGAGATCTGCCACCGCCACGGCGTGCTGCTGATCGCCGACGAAGTCCAGACCGGGCTCGGCCGTACCGGCCGCCTGCTGGCCTGCGAACACGAAGGCGTGCGCCCCGACGGCCTGATCCTGGGCAAGGCGCTCGGCGGCGGCCTGCTGCCGGTTTCGGCCTTCCTCGCCGACTGCGCGGTGATGGACGTGTTCCGCCCCGGCGACCACGGCTCGACTTTCGGCGGCAATCCGCTGGCGGCCGCGGTCGGCACCGAAGTGCTCGCGCTGCTGGCCGAAACCCGGCCCTGGGAGCCGGCCGAACGGCTGGGCGAAGCGTTGCGCATGCAGTTGCGCGCCGCCGCGCCGCCCTGCGTGCGCGAGGTGCGCGGGCGCGGCCTGCTGGTCGGCATCGAGCTCGACCCCGCCTTCAGCGCCGCTCGCGCCGCCGAATGCCTGCTGGCACGCGGCATCGCCACCCGCGACACCAACCGCAACGTGCTGCGGCTGGCGCCGCCGCTGATCATCGACGAAGCGGTGCTGCGCGAAGGCGCGAACGTCGTCATCGACACGCTGGCCAGCCTGTCGGACTGACGGCGCCGGCACGGCCATGCGGGTGCGGCACAGCAGTGCCGGGCCCGCTCCGGGGTCGTTTCCGGGTGGCCTGCCGCGCCCCCCTCCCCGCCTTCTCCGGTACTCCATCGGGCAACCGCTCGAACAGAGGCAAATTGCACTGCAACACGCGGCCGATTCGTTGCTAGAATTCGCCGGTTTTGCCGTCGTTCCACCGGATTCGCCCCCTTTCCCCCGGCCCCCTACCCGCCGCCTGGAGACGCCCAACATGATGTTCTGGCTCGTCGTCGCCTACCTGGTCGTGTCCATCGCGATCGGGCTCATCGCCGCCACCCGGGTGCACAACGCCCGGGACTACGTCACCGCCGGCCGCAACCTGCCGATGGCAGTGGTGCTGGCAATGGTGTTCGCGACCTGGTTCGGCGCCGAAACGGTGCTCGGCATCTCGGCCACCTTTCTCGAGGAAGGCTTTCGCGGCCTGATCTCCGACCCGCTCGGCGCCTCGGTCTGCCTGGTGCTGTTCGGCCTCGTCTTCGCCCGTCCGCTGTACCGGCTCAACCTGCTGACGCTGGGCGACTTCTTCCGCATGCGCTACAACCGCACGACCGAGCTGGTGCTGTCGATCTGCATCGTGCTGTCCTACCTGGGCTGGGTCGCGGCGCAGGTCACCGCGCTCGGCCTGGTGTTCAACGTGCTGTCGGCGGACGCGGTGTCGATGAACCAGGGCATGCTGATCGGCGCCTCGGTGGTGCTGCTCTACACCTTGTTCGGCGGCATGTGGTCGGTGGCGGTGACCACTTTCGTGCAGATGATCGTCATCGTGCTCGGCCTGCTCTACGTCACCTGGCTCGCCGGCGACATGGCGGGGGGCTTCGAGGTCGTGGTGTCGAAGGCCGCCGCCGAAGGCAAGCTCGACTTCCTGCCGACACTGGACCTTCTCGACATCATCGGCTGGATCGCCGCCTTCGCCACCATGGCGCTGGGCTCGATTCCGCAACAGGACGTGTTCCAGCGCGTCAACTCGTCGAAGAACGAATTCGTCGCCGTCTGGGCCACCACGCTCGGCGGCGTCAGCTATTTCTTCTTCGCCGCGGTGCCGCTGTTCCTGGCCTACACCGCCAACATCATCGACCCGGCGATGGTCGAGCGCCTGATGGAGCAGGACTCCCAGCTCATCCTGCCGACCCTGGTGCTGCAGTACATGCCCTTCTACGCCCAGGTCATCTTCTTCGGCGCGCTGCTGTCGGTGATCATGAGCACGGCTTCGGGCACGCTGCTGGCGCCGTCGGTGACCTTCACCGAGAACGTGCTGCGCGGCTTCATCCCGGGCATGAAGGACCATCAGTTCCTGTGGAGCACCCGCATCACCATCACCGTGTTCACCGCACTGGTGACCTGGTACGCCACCGGCACCGACGCCTCCATCCACCACATGGTCGAGAACGCCTACCGCGTCACGCTGGCCGGCGCCTTCGTGCCGCTGGCCGCCGGCCTGTTCTGGAAGCGGGCCAACAATCTGGGCGCGGCGCTGGCGGTCGGCCTCGGCCTGGGCACCTGGATCCTGTGCGAGATCTTCGTCGCCGAAGGCGATATCGAGCCTCAGCTCTACGGCCTGTGCACCAGCGCCCTCGGCATGCTGATCGGCGGCCTCGTCGGCCCGCACCCGGCATCCGGCGCCCATCGCACCGCACACTGAGCAAAACCGCGGGCAGCGCCGGCGAGCGCAGCCCGCCTCGCCGGCGCTCCCGGCGCCCGGCTTTGATGGTGATCAACGAACGGCCCGCCCCGCTCGTCTAAGGTGGTGGAGTTTTTCCCGTTCCGGACACCATCATCGTGCCTGCCCCGATCGAGCTCGTCTGCCCCGCCGGCAGCCTGCCGGCCCTCAAGACCGCCGTCGACCACGGCGCCGACTGCGTCTATCTCGGCTTCAAGGATGCGACCAACGCGCGCAACTTCACCGGCCTGAACTTCGACCCGCCGCAGATGTGCGAAGGCGTCGCCTATGCCCACGCCCGCGGCCGCAAGGTGCTGCTGGCGCTCAACACCTATCCGCAGGCGGACAACTGGCCGAGCTGGACGCAGGCCATCGACCGCGCCGCCGAGTTCGGCGTCGATGCGCTGATCCTGGCCGACCCCGGCCTGATGGACTACGCCACCCGTACGCATCCGCAGCTGCGCCTGCACCTGTCGGTGCAGGGCTCGGCCACCAGCTACGAGGCGATCAACTGGTACGCCGAGCGTTTCGACATCCGCCGCGCGGTGCTGCCGCGGGTGCTGTCGCTGCCCCAGGTCGCCCACGTCGTCGCCAACACCGCGGTGGAGATCGAAGTCTTCGGCTTCGGCGGCCTGTGCGTGATGGTCGAAGGCCGCTGCGCGCTGTCGGCCTACGCCACCGGCGAATCGCCCAACTGCAACGGCGCCTGCTCGCCCGGCAAGCACGTGCGCTGGGAAGAGACCCCGAAAGGCATGGAAACCCGCCTCAACGGCATCCTGATCGACCGCTTCGCCGACGGCGAGCGCGCCGGCTACCCGACGCTGTGCAAGGGCCGCTTCGAGGTCAACGACGAGACCTACTACGCGCTCGAGGAGCCGACCAGCCTCAACACCCTGGAACTGCTGCCCGAGCTGGCGCGCATCGGCATCCGCGCGATCAAGATCGAAGGCCGCCAGCGCAGCCCGGCTTACGTCGCCCAGGTCACACAGGTGTGGCGCGCCGCGCTCGACAAACTCGCCGCCGGCGGCGCCGACGCCTTCAGCGTGCTGCCGGGCTGGATGGCCGAACTCAACAAGGTATCCGAAGGCCAGAGCCACACGCTCGGCGCCTACTACCGTCCGTGGAAATGATGGAAACCCGCCCGATGAAACTCGCCCTCGGCCCCCTGCTCTACTACTGGCCGCGCCAGAGCGTGCTCGACTTCTACGCCGACATCGCCGAAACGTCTGTCGATAGCGTCTATCTCGGCGAAACAGTGTGTTCGCGCCGCCACGAACTGCGCCTCGACGACTGGCTCGAAGTCGGCGAAATGCTCGCCGCCGCCGACAAGGAAGTGGTGATCAGCACCCAGGGCCTGATCGAATCCGAATCCGACCTCAAGGTGCTGCGCCGCATCGTGCGCCAGAGCGCGGACGGCGCGCCGGGCTTCCGCGTCGAAGCCAACGACATGGGCGCGGTGCGCCTGCTCGGCGAAGCCGGCGCCACTGATTGGGTCGCCGGCCCGACGCTGAACATCTTCAACCCGGCGACGCTGCAACTGATGATCGACGCCGGCGCCACGCGCTGGGCGGTCGCGCCCGAGATGTCGGGCGAGGCGCTCGCCGCCGTGCGCGCCGCGCTCGCCGCACCGGTCGAGACCGAAGTCTTCGCCTACGGCCGCCTGCCGCTGGCGCACTCGGCGCGCTGCTTCACCGCACGCCACTTCAACCTGCAGAAGGACACCTGCGAGTTCCGCTGCCTGGCCATCATGGACGGCATCACGCTGCGCACCCGCGAGGGCGAGCCTTTCCTGACCCTGAACGGCGTGCAGACCCAGTCGGCCCGCGTGCACAACCTGCTCGGCGACCTGCCGGCGGTACGGCAGAACGCCGAAGTGCTGCGCATCAGCCCGCAGGGTTCGGACACCCGCCGTGTCGTCGAACTGTTCCGCGCCGCCCTCGACGATGCACAGACACCGGCCGCCGCACTCGCCGCCAGCCGCGAACTGATGGTGGAAGCGCCGTGCAACGGCTTCTGGCACGGCCGCGCCGGCGCCGAACAGTACGTGGCGGCGTGAGCGCGGCAGCCCGCATCGCCCCGCTTCCTGCCGCATATCCGCCCTGAGAACATCCGGAGCCCGAACATGCCCGCCCTGCCTTCCCTGCCCTTCCCGCCGCCGGCCGTGTTGCTGCCCGGCAACCTGCGCCGCCGCATCGGCGAGCGCCTGGAGCACTTCCGCGTGCCGGACTTCACCGTGCCCGCCGCACTGGCGAAGCTGGCCGGCCGCCTGCCGCAGCAGCCGCCCACGATGGCGCTGACGCTGGCGCTGAACCTGGCGCTCGACCGCATCCTGCCGCGCGACACGCTGGCGCCGCTGAACGGCCGCCACCTGCAGATGCGGGTGCTCGATGCCGGCCTCAGGCTCGACTTCACGCTGGGCGACAAGGGCTTCCAGCGCGCCGCGCCGGCTGCCGGCGACGGCAAGCCCGATCTGGTCATTTCCGCCACCACGCGCGACTTCATCGCCCTGGCCCTGCGCGAGGAGGACCCCGACACGCTGTTCTTCAGCCGCCGCCTGCGCATGGAAGGCGATACCGAACTGGGCTTGCTGGTCAAGAACACCCTCGACGCGGTCGACTGGGATGCGCTGAAGGCAAAGCTGGGCCTCGGCCGCTGACGCTATCCGTAGGAGCGGCTTCAGCCGCGAAAGCAACTGTGGAAACGGCATCTCAGCCCCATTCGCGGCTGAAGCCGCTCCTACGAAGAACCGGGCTGTCGGCGCGAGAATGCTCGCGGACCGATGATGGCCTCGCGCAAACGACAGTGGCCATGGGGATGGCAGGCGAGCCGGCAGCATCTGCGTTAAGCTTGCGCCCCCGCTTCGCTGCCGCGCCCGCGCCATGCCCCGCCCGACCGAATCCGCCTCGCCCGCCACGTTTCCACGGCCCGCATCTGCGCCGCCATCCGAGTTCGACCTGATCCGGCGGCATTTCAGCCGCGGCACGCGGCATACCGATCTCGCCGGCGGCGACGATGCGGCACTGCTGAGTGCGCGGCCGGGCATGCAGTTGGCCGTGTCGACCGACATGCTGGTGTCCGGCACGCACTTCTTCGCCGACACCGACCCGCAGGACCTCGGCTGGAAGACGCTGGCGGTCAATGTGTCCGACCTCGCGGCGATGGGCGCGGAACCGCGCTGGGCCTTCCTCGCGCTGGCGCTGCCGGCGGCCGACGAGGACTGGATCACCGCCTTCGCGCGCGGCTTCTACGCCTGCGCCGACGCTTTCGGCGTGGACCTGGCCGGTGGCGACACCACCCGCGGGCCACTGAACCTGTCCGTCACGATCATCGGCGAAGTGCCGGCGGGCGCAGCGATCGGCCGCGCCGGCGCCCGCGCCGGCGACGACTTGTGGGTTTCGGGCCAGCCCGGCCTGGCTGCGCTCGGCCTCGCCGCGCTGCGCGGCGAAGTCGATCTGGACCCGCCCGGCCGCCAAGGCTGCATCGCCGCGCTGCAGCGCCCGCAGCCGCGCGTGGCGCTGGGGTTGGCCCTGCGCGGGCTCGCCAGCGCGATGCTCGACGTCTCCGACGGCCTGCTCGGCGACCTGGCCCACGTCCTGGCGCAGTCGGGTGCCGGCGCCGTCATCGATAGCGCGGCCCTGCCACTGGCGGCGCTGCTCGCGACCGGCGCGCCCGAGGACAAGGCCCGCGCCTGCCTGCTGGCGGGCGGCGACGACTACGAACTGCTGTTCACCGCAGCGGCCTCCGCGCGCACCGACATCGACGCGCTGTCGCGCCGGCTCGCGCTGCCGCTGCACCGCATCGGCCGGATCACCGGCCGGGCGGGCGAATGCCTGCTGCGCACGGCCGACGGCGAGGAGCAGGTCCTGCATCCGAGCGGCTACGATCACTTCGCATGAACATCGCCGCCGCCGTCACGCCCGTTCTTCCGCCCCCCCCTCCCCGACCTTCCGGAGCGAGCCGATGCGCCCCACTCTGAAACTGATGATGAGCCACCCCGCCCACTTCATCTCGCTCGGCTTCGGCTCCGGCCTGTCGCCATGGGCGCCGGGCACGGCGGGCACGCTGCTGGGCTGGGCGCTGTATCCGCTGCTCAGCGCGCCGCTGTCGGAGTTCGTCTTCCTGGCCTTTCTTGCCAGCCTGTTCATCGTCGGCGTGCTCGCCGCCGAACGCACCGGCCGCACGCTCGGCGTGCCCGACCACGGCGGCATCGTCTGGGACGAGATGGTGGCGATCTGGCTGGTGCTGGCATTCACGCCGGCGACGCTGGGCTGGCAGGCGGTCGCGGTGGCGCTGTTCCGCTTCTTCGACATCGTCAAGCCGCCGCCGGTGCGCTGGGCCGACCGCAGCTTCAAGGGCGGCTTCGGCGTGATGTTCGACGACATCATCGCCGCCGGCTACACCCTGCTCGTGCTGGCCATCCTGGTCCAGCTGTTCGGCCGCTGACCAGCCCCGGTCCCCCCTTCAGCACACATGCGAACGATGGATAGCGAACTGAACGAACTCTCGGCCGCGGCCGGTGCCGCGCTGGCCGCGCGGGGCTGGCTGCTGGCCACCGCGGAATCCTGCACCGGCGGCTGGATCGCGGCGACCGTCACCGCCACCAGCGGCAGCTCGGCCTGGTTCGACCGCGGCTTCGTGACCTATTCCAACGCGGCCAAGACCGACATGCTGGGCGTCGCCGCCACGACCCTCGAAGCGCATGGCGCCGTCAGCGAAGCGACCGTCACCGAAATGGCGGAAGGCGCGCTGATCCACAGCACGGCAGACGTCGCGATCGCCGTTTCCGGCGTCGCCGGCCCCGGCGGCGGCACGCCGGCAAAGCCCGTCGGCATGGTGTGCGTGGCCTGGGCGCGGCGCGGCGCGGCCACGCTGGTGCAGACGCTGCAGCTGGCCGGCGACCGCGAGGCAGTGCGGCGCCAGACCGTCATCCAGGCGCTGCGCCGCTTGATCGAACTGGCTGGCGCGGATATTGCATGACATATTTGCTGTATATAAATACAGATGCTAAGCTGACGCCGTCAGAGACCTTGTTCAGGGCTGCGACAGCTCGCCGCCGAAAATCCCTGCAAGCTCTGTGCCATAATCCGCCCATCACTCAGGAAAAGTTTTCATGGACGACAACAAGGCCAAGGCACTCGCCGCCGCGCTCTCGCAGATCGAAAAGCAGTTCGGCAAGGGCTCGATCATGCGCATGGGCGACGGCAACGTCGAGCGCGACATCCAGACCGTCTCCACCGGCTCGCTCGGCCTCGACATCGCACTCGGCCTCGGCGGCCTGCCGCGCGGCCGCGTGGTCGAGATCTACGGTCCTGAATCCTCCGGCAAGACCACGCTGACGCTGCAGGTCATCGCCGAGATGCAGAAGCTCGGCGGTACCGCCGCCTTCATCGACGCCGAGCATGCGCTCGACGTCGGCTACGCCGAGAAGCTCGGCGTCAATATCGAGGACCTGCTGATCTCGCAGCCCGACACCGGCGAACAGGCGCTCGAGATCGCCGACATGCTGGTGCGCTCGGGCGGCGTCGACATCGTCGTCGTCGACTCGGTCGCCGCGCTGACGCCCAAGGCCGAAATCGAAGGCGAGATGGGCGACCAGCTGCCCGGCCTGCAGGCCCGCCTGATGTCGCAGGCGCTGCGCAAGCTGACCGCCAACATCAAGCGCACCAACACGCTGGTGATCTTCATCAACCAGATCCGCATGAAGATCGGCGTCATGTTCGGCAGCCCCGAGACCACCACCGGCGGCAACGCGCTGAAGTTCTACGCCTCGGTGCGCATGGACATCCGCCGCACCGGCACGATCAAGAAGGGCGACGAGGTGGTCGGCTCCGAGACCCGCGTCAAGGTCGTCAAGAACAAGGTCTCACCGCCGTTCAAGGAAGCGCACTTCGACATCCTGTACGGCGAAGGCATCTCGCGCGAAGGCGAGATCATCGACCTCGGCGTGGTGCACAAGATCGTCGACAAGTCCGGCGCATGGTATTCCTACAACGGCGACAAGATCGGCCAGGGCAAGGACAACTCGCGCGAGTTCCTGCGCAACAACCCGGCGCTGGCACGCGAGATCGAGAACAAGGTCCGTGCCGCCGTCAGCCTGCCCGAAATGCCGTCGGGCGGCGCAGCCCCGGCCGTCGCGGCGGACGAGGCCTGACAGGGACACCAGCGGCTGCCATGGCTGAACCGAGCCTGCGCGAACGCGCCCTGCGCCACCTCGCCCGCCGCGACCACTCTCGCGCCGAACTGGCGAAGAAGCTCGCGGCCTACGGCGACGAGGACGAGATCCGGGCGGTGATCGAACGCATGGGCGAGCTCGGCCTGCAGTCCGACGAACGCTTCGCCCAGGCTTTCGTGCGCAGCAAGGCGGCGCGCTTCGGCGCCAGCCGCCTGCGCAGCGAAATGGCGCGGCGTGGCCTCGACCGTGACCTGGTCGACGAGGCAATCGCCAGCGAATGTGCAGAATCGGAATCGGAGCGTGCGCGCAGCGTGCTGCGCAGCCGCTTCACCACGCCGCCCGCCGATGCCCGCGAATGGGCGCGGCAGGCGCGCTTCCTGCAAACCCGCGGCTTCGCACCCGACCTGATCCGCAAGCTGCTGAAAGAGCCCCACGATGAGTCTGCTTAAGGTCGCTGGCCTGCAAAAGCGCTACAAGGCACGCACCGTCGTACATGACGTCGGTTTCGAAGTCGGCTCGGGCGAGGTCGTCGGCCTGCTCGGCCCCAACGGCGCCGGCAAGACCACCTGCTTCTACATGATCGTCGGCCTGGTGCGCGCCGACGGCGGCCAGATCGGCCTCGACGGCAAGGACCTGACCCACCTGCCGATCCACGCCCGGGCGCGGCTGGGCCTGTCCTACCTGCCGCAGGAAATGAGCGTGTTCCGCAAGCTCACCGTGGCCGAGAACATCCGCGCCGTGCTGGAGCTTCAGGGGCTCGAGAACCGCCAGGTGGACGAGCGCCTGCAGGAGCTGCTCGAAGAGCTCGGCATCAGCCATCTGCGCGACAACACCGCCATCTCGCTGTCGGGCGGCGAGCGCCGCCGCTGCGAGATCGCGCGCGCGCTGGCCACCGACCCGCGCCTGATCCTGCTCGACGAGCCCTTCGCCGGCGTCGATCCGATCGCGGTGATCGACATCCAGAAGATCATCCGCTTCCTCAAGGAACGCGGCATCGGCGTGCTGATCACCGACCACAACGTCCGCGAGACGCTCGGCATCTGCGACCGCGCCTACATCATCAGCGAAGGCCGCGTGCTCGCCAGCGGCCAGCCGGGCGAGATCATCGCCAACGAAAAAGTCCGCCAGGTCTACCTCGGCGAGCATTTCCGCCTCTAGTCCAGGATGAAACCCAGTCTCCAGCTCAAGCTTTCCCAGCACCTCACGCTGACGCCGCAACTGCAGCAGTCGATCAAGCTGCTGCAGTTGTCGACGATCGAGCTGAACCAGGAGATCGAGCGCTTCCTGCTCGAGAATCCGATGCTGGAGCGCGAGGAATTCGACGAGCCGCCGCCCAGGCTCGAACCCTCAACCAGTTCCTCGCCGGCCGAGCGCGAGCGTGAACAGCAGCGCGAAGCCGACACCGACGGGGGCGGCGACGGCGACAACGGCGGTACAGCCGAGCGCGAAGGCGGCGACGAAGGCATCGACTGGTCGAACGTCGGCACCGGCACCTCGGCCAAGCGCGACGATGACGACGACGTCGACTTCCAGGAAATCCAGGCCGCCGAGCTGTCGCTGCGCGAACACCTCGACCAGCAGGTCGCGCTGTCGCCGCTGAACGACCTCGACCGCGCACTGGTGCGCTTCATCATCGAAGCGCTCGACGACGACGGCTACCTGTACCAGCCGCTCGAGGAACTGCTCGAACTGCTGCCGCCCGAGCTCGAGATCGACCTCGACGATCTGTCGATCGCGCTGCGCCACGTGCAGAACCTCGACCCGGCGGGCATCGGCGCCCGCACGCCGCAGGAGTGCCTGGCGCTGCAGCTGCGCGCGATGCCCGAAAGCTCGATCCAGATGCTGGCGCTCGAGATCGTCGACGGGCACCTCGAACTGCTGGCCGAACGCAACTTCGTCCGCCTGAAGAAGCTGACCGGCTGCAACGACGACGAACTGCGCGCCGCGCACGCCCTGATCTGCAGCCTGGACCCGCATCCCGGCCTGCGCCACTCGGCTTCCGAAACGCGCTACGTGCTGCCCGACGTCGTCGTGCGCAAGGTCCGCGGGCGCTGGAGCGTGAGCCTGAACCAGGAGGCGATGCCGCGCCTGCGCGTCAATCGCCTGTACGCCAGCCTGCTGCAGCAGAACAGGGGACAGGGCGGCGGACTCACCGGCCAGCTCCAGGAGGCACGCTGGCTGATCAAGAACGTGCAGCAGCGCTTCGACACCATCCTGCGCGTGTCCCAGGCCATCGTTGACCAGCAAAGACAGTTCTTCGATCATGGTGACGTGGCGATGAGGCCACTGACCCTCCGGGAGATCGCAGACCAGCTCGAGCTGCACGAATCCACCGTATCACGCGTCACCACGCAGAAGTACATGGCGACACCGCGTGGCGTGTTCGAACTCAAGTATTTCTTTGGCAGCCACGTTTCCACCGACACCGGCGGAGCAGCTTCCTCAACGGCAATCCGCGCACTGATCCGCCAGCTGGTGGACGCAGAGGACAGGAAGAAACCCTTGTCCGACGCACGAATTGCAGAAGTTCTGGGCCAGCAGGGTATCGTGGTCGCACGTCGCACCATCGCGAAATACCGCGAATCACTCAATATCCCGCCGGTCAGTTTGCGCAAATCGATCTGACAACAACAGGAGTTAGCATGAATCTCAACATCACCGGGCGCCACGTCGAAGTCACGCCGGCCATTCGCGACTACGTCGGCGCCAAGCTCGACCGCGTCATCCGCCACTTCGACAACGTCACCAGCGTGGCGGTGATCCTCTCGGTCGAAAAGCTGCAGCAGAAGGCCGAAGTCACGCTGCACGTGCGCGGCAAGGACATTTTCGTCGAAAGCGAGGATACCGACCTGTACGCCGCCATCGACGCGATGGCCGACAAGCTCGATCGCCAGGTCCAGAAGTACAAGCAGAAAATGGCCGACCACAACCACGAAGCCCTGAAGCACCAGGCGCCGCCCGAGGCCTGATACCGGCTTGCATTCGAAGCGAGGACAAGACGCGAAGCCGCAGACGGTGCTCATTGCACGGCAAGGCTGGGCAACGCGGTCATCGCTTCGAAGGCGAACCGGTGGATCGTCTCTTGCGGCTTTCCTTCCGGGGTGTGGTTATAATGCGCGCGTTTATCAAGACGCGGCTTCAACGCACCCCGGTCCAACCCCCGTCGCCCAACGTGGCGCCAGCGGTAACGGCGCTGCGCAAGCTCCATAGCGAATGAGCCTGATATCTCAACTCCTGCCACTGTCGAACGTGGTGGTCGATCTGGACGCCAGCAGCAAGAAGCGCGTCTTCGAACAAGCAGGCCTGCTGTTCGAGAACAACCAAGGCATCGCCCAGAGCCTCGTATTCGACAGCCTGTTCGCCCGCGAACGGCTCGGCTCCACCGGCCTCGGCCAGGGTATCGCCATTCCCCACGGCCGCATCAAGGGCCTCAAGGACGCGGCGGGCGCCTTTCTCCGCCTGGCGGCGCCGGTTCAGTTCGATTCGCCCGACGGCAAGCCGGTCAGCATGCTGTTCGTGCTGCTGGTGCCCGAACAGGCCAACGAGACCCATCTGCAGCTGTTGTCCGAACTGGCGCAGATGTTCAGCGACCGCGAATTCCGCGAGGCCCTGCTGGACGCACCCGACGCCGCGCACATCCACAAGCTGTTCGTGAACTGGGGCGCCGATGAATGAGGCAGACCAGCGTCGCGCGGCTGTTCGAGGCTGAACGGGAGCTCCTTCAGCTCAGCCATGTCAGCGGACGGCTGGATGCCGTGCTGGCGGTGGCCGAAGAACGGATCTGGCCGGCCGACCTCGTCGGCCACCTGAACCTGATCCATCCTTCCCGGCTGCAGATCGTCGGCGCCGCCGAACTGGCCTGGGCCCAGCGCCAGACCACCGACAAGGTCGCCCACCACCTCAACGAGATCCTGTCCAGCCAGCCGCCGGCGATCATCGTCGCCGACGGCTGCGCGGTGTCGAACATCATCCGCGGCGTCTGCGAAGCGCACGACGTCGCGCTCTTCACCACCCCCCAGCCTTCGGCCAGCGTCATCGACCAGCTGCGGCTCTACCTGTCGCGCGAGCTGGCCGAGAAGATCTCGCTGCACGGCGTCTTCATGGACGTGCTCGGCGTCGGCGTGCTGATCACCGGCGACTCCGGCGCGGGGAAATCCGAGCTCGCGCTCGAGTTGATCTCGCGCGGCCACGGCCTGGTCGCCGACGACGTCGTCGAGTTCTCGCGCATCGCCCCGACCGTGCTGGAGGGCCGCTGTCCGCCGATGCTGCAGGACTTCATCGAAGTCCGCGGCCTCGGCATCCTCAACATCCGCACCATCTTCGGCGAGACCGCCTGCCGCCGGAAGATGCGCCTGCGCCTGGTCTGCCATCTCGAACGCCGCCAGCCCGGCGACGGCGACCCGAGCCGGCTGCCGGTGCAGCAGGAAGTGAAGGACATCCTCGGCGTCAAGGTCATGCGCGTGGTGCTGCCCGTCGCCGCGGGCCGCAACCTCGCGGTGCTGCTCGAAGCCGCCGTGCGCTCGACCATCCTGCAGTTGCGCGGCATCGACGCGATGCAGGAATTCATCGACCGCCAGATGCAGGCGATGAGCGCCGCCGACGGCGACGGCGCGGCGTAAGCACGCCCCGGCCGGCAAGCGGCCTATCGGCGGTGCTATTGCCGCAGTGCCGCATCGGCTGCTAACCTCGACGGCTTTGCTGCCCCGCGAGCCTTCGATGAGCACCCCCACGGATTACCTCGAGCGCATTCTCAACGCCCACGTCTACGACGTCGCCGTCGAGACGCCGCTCGATCTCGCCGCCAACCTGTCCGCGCGCGTGCATAACCGCATCCATCTCAAGCGCGAGGACATGCAGCCGGTGTTCAGCTTCAAGATCCGCGGCGCCTACAACAAGATGGCGCGGCTGTCGCCGCAGGCCCTGAAGCGCGGCGTCATCTGCGCCTCGGCCGGCAACCACGCCCAAGGCGTCGCCTTGTCGGCGGCACGGCTCGGCACCCGCGCCGTCATCGTGATGCCCAGCACCACGCCCCAGATCAAGATCGACGCGGTCAAGGCGCGCGGCGGCGAAGTCGTGCTCGCCGGCGAATCCTATTCCGACGCCTACGCCCATGCGCAGGAACTGGAAAAGAGCGAGAAGCTGACTTTCGTCCATCCCTACGACGACCCGGACGTCATCGCCGGCCAGGGCACGATCGGCATGGAGATCCTGCGCGCCCATGCCAGGCCCATCCATGCCATCTTCTGTGCGGTCGGCGGCGGCGGACTGCTCGCCGGCGTGGCGGCCTACGTCAAGCGGGTGCGCCCGGAGACGAAGATCATCGGCGTCGAGACCGTCGACGCCGACGCGATGACGCAGTCGCTCGCCACCGGCAAGCGCGTGGCACTGGAACAGGTCGGCCTGTTCGCCGACGGCACCGCGGTCAAGCAGGTCGGCGCCGAGACCTTCCGCCTGTGCCAGCAGTACGTGGACGAGATGATCGTCGTCGACAACGACGCCATCTGCGCCGCGATCAAGGACGTCTTCGAGGACACCCGCTCGATCCTCGAACCCTCGGGCGCGCTCGCCATTGCCGGTGCCAAGGAATACGCCAAGCGCCACAAGCTGCGCGACAGGAACCTGGTCGCCGTCGCCTCCGGCGCCAACATGAACTTCGACCGCCTGCGCTTCGTCGCCGAACGCGCCGAGCTCGGCGAACAGCGCGAAGCCGTGCTGGCAGTGACGATTCCGGAGCGGCCGGGTGCATTCCGCAAGTTCATCAGCCTGCTGGGCAACCGCAACATCACCGAGTTCAACTATCGCTACGCCGACCCCGAGCAGGCCCACATCTTCGTCGGCGTCACGGTGCACAACCGCAACGAAGCCGGCCGCCTGGTGGAAATGCTCGAACGCCACGAACTGCCGGCGATCGACCTGACCGACGACGAACTGGCCAAGACCCACGGCCGCTACATGGTCGGCGGCCGCTCGCCGCAGGCCAAGAACGAAGTGCTCTACCGCTTCGTCTTCCCCGAACGGCCGGGCGCGCTGATGAATTTCCTCTCCAAGCTGCATTCGGACTGGAACATCTCGCTGTTCCACTACCGCAACCACGGTTCGGACTACGGCCGCGTGCTGATCGGCATGCAGGTTCCGCCCGAGGACACGCAAGCCTTCGAGGACTTCCTGCAACGGCTCGGCTACGAATACGTGGCCGAGACCGACAACCCCGCCTACCGGCTGTTCCTCGCCGCCTGACGCTCTTCCGCCGGGTTTCCGGCGGTGTGCTGCGCGCGTTTCAGCGGCTGGCGCGGGCCGTGCCGATGGGTACCGCGCCAGCGCGGACTGCCCCCGCTTCCGTGACGATCCAGTCCATCGGCCGGTCGTGCGGCTGCGGCAGCACGCTCGGCACGCGGCCCAGCTCGAAGCCGGCGCCGATGGCAATCACGTCCATCCCCGCCAGCGTGCGGTCGAAATAGCCGCCACCGTAACCCAGGCGGTAACCGGCCGCATCGAAGGCGTTCAGCGGCACGATCACGACCTCGGGCGCCACCTCCTCCGGCGTCGCCGGATGCGGGATGCCATGGCGGTCGAACACCATCCCGGCCCCCGGCGTCCAGCGGCGGAAATGCATCGCCGCCCCTGCTGCGACGACCACCGGCAAGGCCGCCACGCGCAGCGCATCGCCGGCCAGCCAGTGCCGGACCCAGTCCCTGAGATCGGGTTCGGCACGGAAAGGCCAGCAGAAACCCAGCGTACGCGGCGCCAGTTCGTCGATCACGCCGCCGAGATGGGCTGACAGGCGCGCGGTGAGCCGTGCCCGCTGCGCCTCGTCCAGCGCCTCGCGGGCCTGGATTGCCTGCTGCCGCAGGAATCTGCGGCGTTTCTCGATGTCATCGGCGGGGTCGGAAACAGGCTTCGTCACTGTGGTATGGTTGCTTGCAATGGAGAGCAGGGGAAGTATGAAAACGGGCTTGATGGCGGCTGCGCTCTGCGTCGCCGGGATGTTGCTGCCGGCGACGGCGCCGGCCCAGGTGCCGCGGGCTTTCGGCGACGATCGCATCGTCGCCGCTCACGAGGCGGTGCGCAAGGGGGACCGCGACACGCTCGACGTGCTCGCCGCCGAGTCCAGCCCGCACGTGCTGGATGCCTACGTCCGCTACTGGCGCTTCGTCAATGTGCTGGCGCGCCCCGAACTGCCTCCCCCGGCGCGGGAGCTCGAGGCTTTCCTGCAGCGGGAAGCCGGCACCGTGCTGGCCGAGCGCCTGCGTGCCGACTGGCTGCGCCGGCTGGCGACGGATGGCGACTGGACGCGCTTCACGGCGCTCTATCCCGGCCTGCTGAATCCCGACCGCGAAACGCGCTGCACGGCCTGGACCGCCCGCCTGATGACCGGCGACACCCGCGCGCTCGACGAAGTCGCGCTGGAATGGCGCACGCTGGACAATGCGCCGGCGGCCTGCGACACCGCGCTGCGTGCCACCCATGCCACCGGCAGGGTCGATGACGACGCGCTCTGGCGCCGTGCGCGCCGCCAGGCCGACACGCGCAAACCCGACGATGCGCTGCTGAGCTGGAACTGGCTGCCCGCCGAAATCGCGCCGGCCGCCGCCGATGCCGAACAGGCCTTGCGCTCTTCCGCCGCCTGGCTCGACCGCCTGCCGGCCAATTTCGCCGTCACCCGCGCCGGCCGGGAGCTCGTCCTCGCCGCACTGACACGCATCGCCTGGCAGGACGCCCGCCTCGCCCATGCCCGCCTGCTGCAGTTGCAGGACCGCCTTGGCAGCGAGGAGCGCGGCGACATCCAGGCCGTCATCGCCATGCATGCCGCCATCGACCAGATGCCCGAGGCGATGGCCTTCTACCGAGCGGTGGGCAATGCCGAGCTGACGCCGCTGCAGCGTGCCTGGCGCGTGCGCGCCGCGCTGCGGGCCGGAGACTGGGCCGCCGTCCGCACGGCCATCGAAGCGATGCCGGAATCCGAGCGCCAGCAGCCCGAATGGACATACTGGCTCGGACGTGCGCATGCTGCCGCCGGCCGCGCCGGCGACGCCGAGGCGCTGTTCAGCCATATTGCCGCCGAACCGCATTTCTACGGCATCCTCGCCGCCGAGGAACTCGGCCGGCCCTTTGCGCTTCCCGCAAGCGGGGACTCGCTTGCCGTGCCCCCGCTCGACGAGGCCGAGAACGATCCCGCGCTGCGCCGCGCCCTCGCGCTGTACCGGCTCGGCCTGCGCACCGAAGCGACCCGCGAATGGACCTGGGCCTTGCGCGGCCGCGACGAAACCTTCCGCCTTGCCGCCGCCCACCTCGCGCTGCGCAACGAGCTCTACGACCGCGCCATCAACAGCGCCGAACTGTCGAACCCGCGCGCAAACTATGCGCTGCGCTTCCTGACCCCCTATCGTGAGTTGATCGAGCCGCAGGTGCATATGCAGGGGCTCGACCTGGGCTGGGTGTACGGCCTGATGCGCCAGGAAAGCCGCTTCGTCGTCCCGGCCCGCTCCAGCGCCGGCGCCCAGGGCCTGATGCAGGTGATGCCGGCGACCGGGAAATGGGTGGCGAACAAGATCGGCCTGCGCGGCTACCATCCCCGCCAGTTGAACGACCCCAGCACCAACGTGCTGCTCGGCACCAGCTACATGCGCCTGATCCTGAACGACCTGGACGATCATCCGGTGCTGGCCAGCGCCGGCTACAACGCCGGCCCGGGGCGTGCCCGCCGCTGGCGCGACGACAAGCCGCTCGAAGCGGCCATCTACATCGAGACCATCCCCTTCAACGAGACGCGCGACTACGTCAAGAAGGTGATGGTCAATGCAGTCATCTACGGCGCGATGTTCGAGCACCGGCCCCAGTCGCTGAAAGCACGGCTGGGCGTGATCGGCCCGCGCCCGGCCAGCGAATGAACACAGCTTTTCCGATCGAGCAACAACAGCGAGTCCCTGCCATGAACATCAAACGCGTCGTCCTCATCGGCGGCACCGGCTTCGTCGGTCATGCCGTCGCCAACCGCCTCGTCGAAGCCGGCGTCCAGGTCGTCGTCCCCACCCGCCGCCGCAGCCGTGCCGGCCACGTCGTGCTGCTGCCGACGGTCGAGGCCGTCGAAGCCAATGTGCATGATCCCGCCACGCTGGAACATCTGCTCGCCGGCGCCGACGCGGTGGTCAATCTGGTCGGCATCCTGCACTCGCGCGGCGGCGAACCTTATGGCCCCGATTTCGCCCAGGCCCACGTCGAACTGCCGAAGAAGATCGTCACCGCCTGCCGCAACACCGGCATACGCCGGCTGGTGCACATCAGCGCGCTCGGCGCCAGTGCCGACGGCCCCTCCGGCTACCAGCGCTCCAAGGCCGCGGGCGAAGCGGCGATCCGCAGTACCGGCGCCGACCTCGACTGGGTCATCCTGCGGCCCTCGGTGATCTTCGGCCGCGACGACCGCTTCCTCAACCTGTTCGCCGATCTCGCCTCGGCTTTCCCGATACTGCCGCTGGCCGGCGCCGATACCCGCTTCCAGCCGGTCTACGTCGAGGACGTCGCCGAAGTCGTCTGGCGCAGCCTGAGCACGCCGGGCGCGGCCGGCCGGATCTTCGACGTCGCCGGCCCCCGGGTCTACACCCTGCGCCAGCTCGTCGAATACGTTTCCGCCCAGATCGGCAAGCCGCGCCCGGTGATCGGCCTGCCGGAAGGCCTGGCGATGCTGCAGGCCAGCCTGCTGGAGCTCGCGCCCCAGCCGCTGATGAGCCGCGACAATGTCCGCTCGATGCGTGTCGACAACGTCGTCACCGACGGCGCGCCGCTACCGTTCGGCCTGCAGCCGACCGCCATCGAAGCGGTGGTGCCGAGCTGGCTGGGCGATGGAACCGTCCGCTCGCGCTACTATCCCTTCCGGCGCCACGCGCGCCGCTAAGCCCAATACCGTTCGTTCAAGCAGGAGCTTCTTTCACCGTAGGAGCGGCTTCAGCCGCGAACAAGCGCCTTTCGCGGCTGAAGCCGCTCCTACGCCAAGCGGGAATCTCCTGAGTGAACAGCATTGCCGCTAACCACACAAACCACCCGGAGTCGGCCATGAAGCTCATCATCGGCAACAAGAATTACTCGTCCTGGTCCCTGCGCGCCTGGCTCGCCGCGCGCGAAGGCGGCTTCAGCTTCGGGGAAATCGACATCCCGCTGTTCATCCCGGGCAGCCGCGAACGCATCCTGGCGCACTCGCCCTCGGGCAAGGTGCCCTGCCTCAACGACAACGGCGTGCTGGTATGGGATTCGCTGGCGATCGGCGAATACCTCGCCGAGAAGCAGCCCGCGCTGTTGCCCGCCGACGCTGCCGCGCGTGCCACCGCCCGTTCGGTCACCGCGGAAATGCACTCCGGCTTCCAGGCCCTGCGCAGCAAGATGCCGATGAACATCCGCAAGGACTACCGCGGCTTCGGCCACACGCCGGAAGTCGATGCCGACATCGCCCGCATCACCGCGATCTGGAACGGCTGCCGCGCCCGCTTCGGCCAGGGCGGCCCTTACCTGTTCGGCCGCTTCAGCCTCGCCGATGCCGCCTTCGCGCCGGTCTGCTTCCGCTTCCAGACCTATGGCGTGCAGCCGGACGGCGCTGCCGGCGAGTACCTCGCCACGATGCTGGCCAATCCGCACATGCAGGACTGGGCGGCGGCGGCACGCGCCGAGACCGAATCGATCCCGGCCGAGGACCTGTACGACTGATGCAGTGCTACGTGGTGGGCGGCGCGGTGCGCGACGCCCTGCTCGGGCTGCCGGTCACCGACCATGACTGGGTGGTGGTCGGCGCCACTCCCGAGGACATGCTGGCCCGGGGCTTCCGCCCGGTGGGCAAGGATTTCCCGGTCTTCCTGCATCCGCAGACCCAGGAGGAATACGCTCTCGCCCGCACCGAGCGCAAATCGGGCAAGGGCTATGCCGGCTTCGTCTGCCATGCCTCGCCCGAGGTCACGCTCGAAGAGGATCTGCTGCGCCGCGACCTGACCATCAACGCCATCGCGCGCGACGCCGATGGCAGCCTGATCGACCCCTACGGCGGCGTCCGCGACCTCGAAGCCCGGGTGTTCCGCCATGTCTCGCCGGCTTTCGCCGAAGACCCGCTGCGCATCCTGCGGGTGGCGCGCTTCGCCGCGCGCTACGCCGACTTCGGCACCGCGCCGGAAACGCTCGCGCTGATGCGCCGGATGGTCGAGGCCGGCGAAGTCGACCACCTCGTCGCCGAGCGGGTATGGCAGGAGTTCGCCCGCGGCCTGATGGAGGACAAGCCATCGCGCATGATCCGCAGCCTGCGCGACTGCGGCGCCCTCGCCCACATCCTGCCGGAAGTGGACAGGCTGTTCGGCGTGCCCCAGCCCGCCCAGCACCACCCGGAGATCGACACCGGCGAGCACGTCATGATGGTCATCGACCATGCCGCCGCCACCCGGCAGCCGCTCGCCGTGCGCTGGGCCTGCCTGCTGCACGATCTCGGCAAGGGCGACACGCCGGCCGGCATCCTGCCGCACCACTACGGCCACGAGCAGGCCAGCGCGCGGCGCGCGCGCG
Source organism: Thauera butanivorans (assembly GCF_048398245.1). NCBI lineage: Bacteria > Pseudomonadati > Pseudomonadota > Betaproteobacteria > Rhodocyclales > Zoogloeaceae > Thauera > Thauera butanivorans. The sequence goes on along the minus strand of NZ_CP183038.1, from coordinate 690,122 downwards.
AAGTGTCGATGCGGCTGAAAGCGCCGGCCGACTGCCGCGACCTGGCCGAAATGGTCGCGCGCGAGCACGGCATCTTCGGCCAGGCGGCGATCCTGCGGCCCGAGACCATGGTCAAGGTGCTGGAGCGCTGCGACGCCTTGCGGCGGCCGGAACGCTTCGCGCTCGCGCTCGATGCGGCGGCTTGCGATTACTTCGGCCGCGGCGGCGGCCCGCGGCCCGAATGGGCGCCGCGCGCGGCCTGGCTGGCGGCGCTGGACGCGGTGCGCAGCCTCGACGCCGGCGCGATCGCGCGCAGCTGCGCCAACAAGGACCGGATACCGCAGGCCATCCACGCCGCCCGGGTCGACGCGGTGCGCGCGCTCGGCCTCCGCGCTTCTGCCGCCAGCCCGAATCCAGCAAACATTACGCGAACGTGAACCACTCGGCTTGGCGCCGCGGCAGGCTGCGTGCAAAAATCGGCCTGCGACTTCAGACACAACAGCGGATACGACACCCCTCAAGAACAAAAAGCGCATCACGTCTCTTCTCCGCCGAGCACGAACGCCCCCGTGCCGCGCCTGCCGCCCTCTTCCCCAGGAGCCCAAATGAACACTCGCCGCTTCGGTGACCTCGAAGTCCTCTGCCACTCGCCCGCCACCCCGGTCCATGCGACGCCGCTGCTGTTCGTGCACGGCGCCTACGTGTCGGCCTGGTGCTGGGAAGAGCACTTCCTGCCCTGGTTCGCCGCGCGCGGCTGGACGTCCTACGCGGTGTCGCTGTCCGGCCACGGCTACAGCCGGCAGCCGGAACATCTCGACACCTACTCCATCGACGACTACGTGCGCGACGTCGCCGAAGTGGCCGCATCGCTGCCGGCGCCGCCGGTGCTGGTCGGCCACTCGATGGGCGGCCTGGTGGTGCAGAAATACCTCGAGCGGCACGACGCGCCCGCAGCCGTGCTGATGTCCTCGGTGCCGCCGCAAGGGCTGATGAGTTCGGCGCTCGGCCTGATGATGCAGCGCCCCACGCTGATGAGCGACCTCAACCGCATCATGGCCGGCAACGACATCGACATCGACAGCCTGCGCGAGGCGCTGTTCCACCAGCCGGTGGACGCCCGCGACCTGCAGCGCTACTACAGCCTGTGCCAGCCCGAATCGCACCGCGCGATCTGGGACATGACGCTGTTCAACCTGCCCAACCCGATGCAGGTGCGCAAGGTGCCGATGCTGATCCTCGGCGCCGAACACGACACTCTGATCCCGCCCGACCAGGTACGGATGACCGCCATGACCTATGGCCGCGAGGCGGAGATCTTCCCCGGCATGGGGCACGGCCTGATGCTCGAGCGCGACTGGGAAAAAGTCGCCGAGCGCATCGCCGCCTGGCTGCAGGCGCAGCGCTGCTGAAGCGGCGTGCCGCCGGCGGCACGCCTACAGGGTGTGCAGCCGGTCGCCGCGGGCGAAGCCCTGCAGCGGTTCGGCCATGCCGCGGCCGAGCGCCAGCACCTTGAACAGTTCGCCCATCTCCTGCGGCGCCGTCAGCCGCTGCACCGCCCGCGCGGCGCGGATGTAGTCGGCGCTTTCCTGCGGGCCGCGCCGCGCCAGGCAATCGAGCACGCCGCAGTTGAACAGGAAATGGGCCTGGGAGGTGTAGCCCAGCACGTCCAGCCCCGCCGCGAAGCCCGCTTCCGCCACCGCGGTGAAATCGACGAAGGCGGTGATGTCGTTCAGCCCCGGCCACAGGAAGGGATCGCCGTGGGCATGATGGCGGTAGTAGCACAGCAAGGTGCCGCCTGAACGCGAAGGCAGGTAGTACTCGGCGCGCGGGTAGCCGTAGTCGATCAGCAGCATCGCCCCGCACTCCAGCCGCTCGGCCCAGGCCGCCACCCAGGCGCCTCCGGCCAGATTCAGCTCGGTCACGTACTCGCCGCTGGCGGGCGCGGGCAGCGCCAGCGCCTGCGCGGCCTCGCACACCGCGCCTGCCGCCGGCACGTCGGCCCAGCACAGGCGGCGCCCGCCGGCGCCGTCGTCGGCAAGCCCCACGCCGCGCTCGAACAGGCCCTCCGCGCGCGAAGCCAGCAGATGCACCGGCATCACGTCGAGCACTTCGTTCGCCACCACCGCGCCGCTGAAGCACCCGGGCAGTTCGTCCAGCCAGCGCACCCGCGCGGCCAGATGCGGCGCCTTCTGCGCCAGGGTGTCGAACTGGCGCTCGCGCAGTTCGCCCGACAGTTCGAGAATGCCGTAGTGCTCGGGCAGGCAGCCGCGGCGCTCCAGCTCGAGCAGCAGGTCGGTGGCGAGCAGGCCGGTGCCGGCGCCGACTTCGATCACCTGCGGCGCGCTCGCCCGCATCACCTGTTCGACCTGGGCGGCCAGCGCCTGGCCGAACAGCGGCGTGAGTTCGGGCGCGGTGATGAAATCGCCGCCGGGGCCGAACTTTCGCGCGCCGCCGCTGTAATAGCCCAGGCCCGGTGCGTACAGCACCCGCTCCATATAGCGGGAGAACGGCAGCCAGCCGCCGGCCGCATCGATGTCGGCCTCGACGAGTCGGAGCAGGCGGGAGCTCTGATCGAGCGCATCGGCGGAGGGCTGGGGCAATGAGGACATGGGCGCGGCAGGCAGTGAAACGGAAGTGCGGGATTGTACCGGCAAGCCCGATCGTCCATGCTCATGCCGTGGGCAGACCAAAACCTTCGACACTTCGATCCGACATGACGCTTCTCGATCCTTCCAAGACCGATCCGAACGCGCCCGCCACGGGCAGCGCCCCCGTCGTCCTCGTCACCGGCGCCGCCCGCCGCGTCGGTGCCGAGATCGCCCGCCAGTTGCACGCCGCCGGCGCCCGCGTCGTGCTGCACTACCGCAACAGCGGCGACGAGGCTGAAAGGCTCGCGGCGGAACTGAACACGCAACGCGCCGCCTCGGCCGCCACCGTCGGCGGCGATCTCGCCCGTTTCGGCACCGCCGACGAAGTCGCCGCCGCCGCCCTCGCCCACTTCGGCCGCATCGACGGACTGGTGAACAACGCCTCCAGCTTCTTCCCCACGCCGCTCGGCCGCATCGACCGCGCCGCCTGGGACGAACTGGTCGGCTCGAACCTGATGGGTCCGCTGTTCCTGTCGCAGGCGCTGGCGCCCGAGATCCGGCGCCGGTACGGCGCCGTCGTCAACATCGTCGACATTCACGCCGAACGGCCGCTGCCGCACTACCCGGTGTACAGCGCGGCCAAGGCCGGACTGGCCGGGCTGACGCGCGCGCTGGCGATCGAGCTGGCGCCCGAAGCGCGCGTCAACGGCATCTCGCCGGGGCCGATCGAATGGCCGGAGGACGGCCAGTTCTCCGCCGAGGAACGCCAGCGGATCATCGGCGATACCCTGCTCAAGCGCACCGGCTCGGCAGCGGACATCGCCCGCACGGTGCGCTTCCTGATCTTCGATGCCCCCTACGTCACCGGCCAGATCATCGCCGTCGACGGCGGCCGCAGCGCCCACCTCTAGGTCCGGCGGACAGCGCCAAGTGTATAATTCTTCGCTTTTTTTCACTGATCGAGCCGCCCCGTGAACGCAGCCACCGCCCCGCTTGAAACCCTTGCTCCCGCCGCCGATGCCACCGGAGCCGGGCCGGAAGCCCGCCATTCGAACACCTTCCTGCGCCTGAAGAAGAAGCTGGAACGCAGCGTCGGCGAAGCCATCGGCGACTACGGCATGATCGGCGACGGCGACACCGTGATGGTCTGCATCTCGGGCGGCAAGGACTCCTACACGCTGCTGTCCTGCCTGCTGGCGCTGCGCGAACGCGCGCCGGTCGATTTCCGCATCGTGGCGATGAACCTCGACCAGAAGCAGCCCGGCTTTCCCGACCACGTGCTGCCGGGCTATTTCGAATCGATCGGCGTCGACTACCGCATCGTCACCGAAGACACCTATTCCATCGTCAAGGACAAGATCCCGGAAGGCAAGACCACCTGTTCGCTGTGCTCGCGCCTGCGCCGCGGCATCATCTACCGCACCGCGAAGGAAATCGGCGCCACCCGCATCGCGCTCGGCCACCATCGCGACGACATCCTCGAGACGCTGTTCCTCAACATGTTCTTCGGCGGCAAGATCAAGGCCATGCCGCCCAAGCTCGTCAGCGACGACGGCAACCACGTCGTGATCCGGCCGCTGGCCTACTGCACCGAGGCCGACATCGCCCGCTTCGCCCGCGCGATGGACTTCCCCATCATCCCGTGCAACCTGTGCGGCTCGCAGGAAAACGCCCAGCGCAAGCAGATCAAGGCGATGCTGCAGGGCTGGGCACGCGACTTCCCCGGCCGCATCGAATCGCTGGCGACCTCGCTGAAGAACGTCGTGCCCTCGCACCTGGCCGATCAGCGCCTGTTCGATTTCACCGGTCTCACGCAGCAGACGGAAGTGGAGGAAGGCGACACCGCCTTCGATCCGCCCGAACTGCCGCGCCTGGTGCCGCAGGCCGTCCAGATCGTGTCGCGGCTGCAGGATGCGGACTGAAGCCGCTGCCCCGGCGAGGGCTTGCGCAACAGGCCGCATTTCAACATCATTGGACGCTGCCACGCACGCTCCCTGCATCCAGACGACATCGAAGCCATGCCCGACCGCAAGAACCTCTGCGTGCTCGCCGCCAATGCGCTTGCCGACGACAGCTTCGTCGCACGCCTCGGCAGCACGGAAGCCAGCCATGCGGCCGAACGCTGCCTGAACCGCATCGAGCGCGCAATCGCCGCACACGGCGGCCAAGTGCTGCAGCAGCAGGGCGGCTCGATCGTGGCGGCCTTCGAGCGCTGCGACACCGGCGTGCTCGCGGCAAGCGACATGCTCGACCGGATCAGGAACCTGCCGAGCATGAACGGGCTGCGCCAACCGGTGCGGATCGGCCTGCACTACGGCATCGTCGATCCATCGCAGGGAACGGGGGAAGGCATCGACATCGCCCAGCGCATCGCCGCCCACGCCGAATCGGAACAGGCACTGGCCAGCAGCACCGCAGTGCTGCTGCTGACGCCCGCCGCCCGCCACACCGCGAGCGCCCATCCGCTGCAGGCACCGGCCCTGCAGGCGCTCGACTGGCCGATCTACGCCATCGGCCAGCGCATGGGCACGGTGACGTCCATCCCGCCCACCGCACGGCTGTCGCAGCGCCTGCGCCTGCGCCACCAGCAGGACGTCGTGTTCGTCGAGGAACAGCGGCCGGTCCTGCTGCTGGGCCGCGAACTGGGCAACGACATCGTGATCATGGACCCTCGCGCCTCGCGCCAGCATGCGCGCATCGAGCGGCAGCGCGAGGGCTTCACCCTCATCGACGAAAGCACCAACGGCACTTTCGTGTCGATCGAAGGCGGCGAGGAGCGCCGCATCCGTCACGACAAGCTGGTGCTGCGCGGCCCTGGCCGGATCGGCTGTGGCTTCTCCGCCGATGAAATCGAGCGCGACCTGGTGTTCTTCGACATCGTCTGAGATCGAGTCCCCGCCACGCCATCTCCCGGCGCCCGCGAAGCATTGCGCCGCCTCCCCGCCCTTGGCGAGTCGGCGGCGCATGTCCAGAAAGAACCCGTCAGGCCTTGGTGCACTCGGCAATGAAGGCCTTGCGCTTGGCGCCGGTCAGCGACTGCTCGGTCGCCGCCTGGTTGCAGACCTTCTTCTTGTCGGCACCGTCATCCGGCACCGCGGCCTGGGAAACCGGCTGCTCGGCGGCGACCGGCGCGGCGGCTGCAGCCCCCGTCTCCGCCGCGGCGTGCTTGCCCTTCAGGCAAGTGCTCATGAACGCTTTCCGCTCATCGCCTTTCAGCGCCTGCGCCTTGGCTTCGGCATTGCAATTCCTCATGCGCTCGTGCTGCGGATTGGCCAATGCATCGGCAGGAGCCAGCATCAGGACGGCAAGGCTGGCGACAAAAGCGTGCAATGTGTTCTTCATCATCGAATCTCCTCTGGGATACGCAGCAAGGCTGCGGCCCGATTCTGCTTTCGTCATATTCTAATGTCAATTTATTTGAATCGAACGTCATCATCGGCGGCGCACTGCCGCCCCTGCCATGGGCGCTGACACCGATCTCGCCCTGCTCGGCTCGCTGACGCTTGCCGCCTTCCTCGCCGCAACGCTGCTGCCCGGCGGCTCGGAAGCGGTGTTCGCCGGCCTCGTCGTCCTTCGGCCGGACCTGAGCCTGCCCGCACTCGTACTGGCGACCCTCGGCAACACCGCGGGCGGCATGAGCACGTATGCCCTCGGCCGCCTGCTGCCACGCAAGGAGCTGCCGCCGCGGCTCGAACTGGTGCGCCGCCACGGCAGCCTGATCCTGCTGCTGTCCTGGGTACCGCTGATCGGCGACGCGCTGTGCGCTGCGGCAGGCGTGCTGCGCCTGAACTGGCTCGCCTGCATGGCCTGGATGGCCTTGGGGAAAGGTTTGCGCTACGGCGCGATCGCCTGGTTGATGGCGTGAGAGCTGGCGCCGCGCATGCCGGCGACGTGCGGCCGGCGCAAGAGCGTGGTGCAACTGCGCGAACTGGAAGGAAGCCGCGGTGAGCTGCCAGCCGACCGTGCTCGAGGCCTGGCGGGAAATCGGCGGCGCCCTGAGCAGTTATACTGCAGAGCAGCAAAAGACTCACCGACTGGCGCTCCGCGTGCGAAGCGCCGGTGATGCCTGGCAACTGGCACAGGCCCGCTACGGCAGCGGCACCGCCGGCCTCGCCGCCGTGCTCGGCAGCCAGCGCAGCCATCTGCAGGCCCGCCGCGACCTGCAAGCCGAAGGCGGCTGAATACCCGCTACGTCGCCATCCAGAAGGCCGTGGGCAAGGTCCCCGGCACTCAGGAACGGTCAACGGCCTCAAGCGGTCAGGAGTGACGAGCGCCGGCTTGCCGACCGCAACCGGGCAAGACCATCCAAGGAGCATCCGCATGAACGAACCCGAAAAGACAGCCGTCGCGGCCATCGTGCCGAACTGGAGCCGCTGGATGAATCCGTTCGCACTGGCAACGGCAGCGACCGAATACGCCACCGACGCCTGGCAGCGCTCCATCCTGTATGCGGACATCCGGCGCCAGCGCGGCAACCAGTACCGCGCGCACATGCTGGAGAGGGTGCCCAACGTGCTCCACTTCGAGGCGGAGCTGGTAATGTCCGGGCTCAGCCTGCCGCAGCCGGCGAACTACGGACTGGCGCGCATCGTGCCGCCCGCCGGCATCCGGATCGATCCCCGCAAGCGCCCCTTCGTCGTCGTCGATCCGCGTGCAGGCCACGGTCCGGGCATCGGCGGCTTCAAGCCGGACAGCGAGATCGGTGCGGCGCTGAAGGCCGGGCACCCGTGCTACTTCGTCGGCTTCCTGCCCGATCCGGTGCCGGGCCAGACGATCGAGGACGTCATGCGCGCGGAAGCCGCCTTCCTGCGCAAGGTCGCCGAACTGCATCCGGACAGCGTCGGCAAGCCGGCGGTGATCGGCAACTGCCAGGCCGGCTGGCAGGTGCTGATGACGGCATCGATCTGGCCGGAGCTGTTCGGCCCGATCATCGTCGCCGGCACGCCGCTGTCCTACTGGGCCGGCGACAACCCGATGCGCTACGCCGGCGGCCTGATGGGCGGCAGCTGGCTGACGGCGATGACCAGCGACCTCGGCAACGGCCGCTTCGACGGCGCCTGGCTGGTGCAGAACTTCGAGCAGCTCGACCCGGCCAACACGCTGTGGACCAAGCAGTACGGCGTCTACGCCAAGGTCGACACCGAGGGCCCGCGCTACCTGGAGTTCGAGAAATACTGGGGCGGGCATGTGTTCCTGGACGGCGGCGAGATGCAATACATCGTCGACAATCTGTTCATCGGCAACCGCCTGTCGAACGCCGAGCTGACCACCTCCGACGGCCTGCGCATCGACTTCCGCAACATCCGCTCGCCGATCGTGGTGTTCTGCTCCTACGGCGACAACATCACGCCACCGGGGCAGGCGCTGGGCTGGATCACCGACCTCTACCGGGACGACGACGACGTCGTCGGCCACGACCAGACCATCGTCTTCGCCACCCACGACAGCATCGGCCACCTGGGCATCTTCGTCTCGGGCAGCGTCGGCCGCAAGGAACACAACGAATTCGCCGGCAACATCGACATCATCGACCTGCTGCCGGCCGGCATCTACTGCGCCACCGTCGAGGACCGGCCCGACGGCATGCCGGCGGACGAACTGGCCGGTGACGAATACCTGATGCGGCTGCGCAAGAGTGGCGTCGAGGAGGTGCGCGGCATCGTCAGACCCGATCCCCGGCGCGACGCCCGCTTCGCCGCAGCGGCGCGGATCTCGGAGATCAACCTGGCGTTCTACCGCAATCTGATGCAGCCCTGGGTCCAGACGCTGGCGACGCCGCTGGGCGCACACTGGCAGCAGCTTTTTCATCCGCTGCGGGTCGGCTACGAGTCGTGGTCGGACCGCAATCCGCTCGCCGCTCCGGTGGCTGCGCAGGCGCAATGGGTACGCGGGCATCGGCAGCCGGCCGCAGCCGACAACCCCTTCCTGCAGGTGCAGGAAGCGGTGTCCAGTGCGATCGAGCGCTTCCTCGACCATTACCGCGACCAGCGCGACCTCATGTATGCGCGGGTCTTCGATGCCATCTACGGTTCGCCCGCGGTGCAGGCACTGGCAGGCCGCAGCCAGCATGACGCCTCCCCGGCACGATCGCATCCGGGCAGTTCCCCGGAGCACAGGGACTATCTCGCCCGCGAGCTCGCTCGCCAGGACGCCGAGATGACGACGGGCGGATTGGTCGAAGCGACGCAACGCGCGCTGTTCTACGTGCTGCAGGAGCGCGGCGGCAGCGACGAGCGGCTCTTCCGCCACGCCTGGAGCCTGCTCCAGCCGCGGGTGAGCCAGCCCGGCTTCGACTTCGCGGCATTCCGCCAGCACGTCCGCGGCCAGGCCCTGCTGATACGCCGCAACGCGCAGGCTGCGCTGGCAGCATTGCCGCAACTGCTCGCGCAGGCGGCGCCGGACGACATCCGCAGCGCAGCCCAGGTGCTGGAATCGATGACCGGACACGGCGATCCCTTGTCGGCCGGCGAAGCCGAGCGCCTTCGGCAGATGCTGGATGCATTCGAAGCGGCAGCGCACCAGGCAACTACGGGAGCTGCCGCAGGAACGACGGCGGCAGGCGGAACCGGCAAAGCCTCGAGCGGAAAAACCAGGCCGCGCAGGCCCGCCGGCCGCCGTACAACCGAGTAGCCCTGCGGCCCGGGCAGCCGCGCAACCGACAGGAGCCCCTTCCGCATGGAGACCGTGGACGTCGTGATGATCGGCGCCGGCGTGGCGAAGCTGGTGAGCGGCTGATCCCCACCGCACGCTGAACCGGCTCCAGCATGCCGACGCGTGCCCACGCTCCCGGTAAGGTCTTGTTTTTTGCTGCATGGTGCACTGCGGTGGGCTAAAATGGCACGTTCCCCAGCAGCAGCTCTCCCGGTATCCCGATGACCCAACGCCTGCGCGAAATTCCGTACAACTACACTTCGTTCTCGGACCGCGAGATCGTCATGCGCCTGCTCGGCAGCGAAGCCTGGGCGGTGCTCGACGAACTGCGCGCGGAGCGCGTCACCGGCCGTTCGGCGCGCATGCTGTACGAAGTCCTCGGCGACATCTGGGTGGTGCGCCGCAACCCCTACCTCGAGGACGACCTGCTCGACAGCCGCGAGCGGCGCGAGGCGCTGATCGGCGCGCTGAACCACCGCCTGGCCGAGATCGAGAAGCGCCGCCAGGGCAACGACCGCGTGACCCTGCTGATCGCACGCACGCGCGATGCCATCTCCAGCTTCGAGAGCTGGTTCGACGCCACCGCGCGGCGGCGCAAGTCGGTGCTCAAGGCGCTGTCGCGCCACACCCGCCGCGACAACATCTGCTTCGACGGCCACGCCCGCGTGTCGCACGTCACCGACGCCACCGACTGGCGCGTCGAGTACCCCTTCGTCGTCCTCTACCCCGACACCGAGGAGGAAATGGCGCCGCTGGTGCGCGCATGCATCACGCTCGGCCTCACCATCATCCCGCGCGGCGGCGGCACCGGCTACACCGGCGGCGCCGTGCCGCTGGACGCCGACTCGGTGGTGATCAACACCGAGAAGCTGATCGCCATCGGCGCGGTCGAGGACATGGTGCTGCCCGATGCCGAAGGCAGGCCGATGGATTCGCCTTACGCGACGATCCGCACCGGCGCCGGCGTCGTCACCGAGCGCGTGTCCGAGGCGGCGGCGCTGGCCGGCCGCGTGTTCGCGGTCGACCCGACCTCGGCCAGCGCCTCCTGTGTGGGCGGCAACATCGCCATGAACGCCGGCGGCAAGAAGGCCGTGCTGTGGGGCACCGCGCTCGACAACCTGGCGTGGTGGAAGATGGTCACGCCGGACGGCAACTGGCTGGAAGTCGAGCGCCTGGACCACAACTTCGGCAAGATCCACGAGCAGCACACCGCGCGCTTCCGCCTGCGCCGCTTCGACGGCCTCAGCTACAAGCCGCTGGGCGAGGAGGTGCTGTCGATGCCCGGCGCGCACTGCCGCAAGGACGGCCTGGGCAAGGACGTCACCGACAAGTTCCTCGGCGGCATCCCCGGCGTGCAGAAGGAAGGCACCGACGGCCTGATCGTCGCCGCGCGCTGGGTGCTGCACAAGATGCCGCCGATCACCCGCACCGTGTGCCTGGAGTTCTTCGGCCAGGTGCGCGAGGCGGTGCCGGCGATCGTCGAGATCACCGACTACTTCAAGCCGGGCGGCGCCGGCAACCTCGCCGGCGTGCTGCTGGCCGGCCTCGAACACCTCGACGAACGCTACGTCAAGGCAGTCGGCTACGCCACCAAGGCCAAGCGCCACGGCCGGCCGAAGATGGTGCTGATCGGCGACATCGTCGGCTTCGACGAGAACGCGGTGATGCAGGCCGCCTCCGACGTCGTGCGCATGACCAACAGCCGCGGCGCCGAAGGCTTCATCGCCGTCAGCCCCGAGCAGCGCAAGCGCTTCTGGCTCGAACGCAGCCGCACTGCGGCGATCTCGCGCCACACCAACGCCTTCAAGATCAACGAGGACGTGGTCATCCCGCTGCCGCGCATGGGCGAGTACTGCGACGGCATCGAGCGCATCAACATCGAGCTGTCGCTGCAGAACAAGATCGAGCTGTGCGACACGCTGGAAACCTTCCTGCGCGGCGAACTGCCGCTCGACGTCAAGGACGAGATCGTCGACCGCGAGACGCTGATCGCCGACCACCGCGCCCAGGCGCTGGCCTACGTCGCCGCGGTGCGGCGGCGCTGGCAGTGGCTGCTCGACAACCTCGACCTGGCGCTGGCCGAAGCCGAGCCGCAGTTCGCCGACTACGGCATCGACGCCGGCGAACTCAGCAACCGCGCCGCCGATCCGGTGCTGTTCCACCGCCTGCAGGACTACTCGATCCGCGTGTCGTGGAAGACCGAGCTGCGCCCGCTGCTCGAGCAGGTCTTCGACGGCGCGCTGTTCGCGCGCATCCTCGCCCGCATCGCCGACATCCACCGCGAAGTGCTGCGCGGCCGCGTCTTCGTCGCGCTGCACATGCACGCCGGCGACGGCAACGTGCACACCAACCTGCCGGTCAACTCCGACCACTACGAGATGCTGCAGACCGCCAACCGCGCGGTCGACCGCATCATGGCGCTGGCGCGCAGCCTTGACGGCGTGATCTCGGGCGAGCACGGCATCGGCATCACCAAGCTCGACTACCTGACCGACGAGGAAATGGGCGAGTTCTGGGCGTACAAGCAGAAAGTCGACCCGGAAGGCCGCTTCAACCGCGGCAAGCTGATGCGCCAGGGGCCGATCAAGGGCAACCTGGACAACGCCTACACCCCCAGCTTCAACCTGATGGGACACGAGTCCATCATCATGGAGCAGACCGACGTCGGCGACATCGCCCACGACATCAAGGACTGCCTGCGCTGCGGCAAGTGCAAGCCGGTGTGCTCCACCCACGTGCCGCGCGCCAACCTGCTGTACAGCCCGCGCAACAAGATCCTGTCCACTTCGCTGCTGATCGAGGCCTTCCTGTACGAGGAACAGACCCGCCGCGGCGTGTCGCTGGCGCACTGGGCCGAGTTCGAGGACGTCGCCGACCACTGCACGATCTGCCACAAGTGCGAGAAGCCCTGTCCGGTGGATATCGACTTCGGCGACGTGTCGATCAAGATGCGCAACCTGCTGCGCAAGCAGGGCAAGAAGTCGTTCAATCCGGGCAAGGCGGCGGCGATGGCCTTCCTGACCATCAAGGACCCGGCCACGATCAAGGCGATGCGCGTCGGCATGATGGGCTGGGGCTACAAGGCCCAGCGCTGGGCGCACGACATGGCGAAGAAATTCGGCCTGATCCAGCAGCAGTTGAAGGCACCGCCGGCGACGCTCGGCAAGCCGCCGATCAAGGCCCAGGTGATCCACTTCATCAACAAGCCGATGCCCGGCAACCTGCCCAAGCGCACCAGCCGCGCGCTGCTCGACATCGAGGACGACAAGGTCATCCCGGTGATCCGCGACCCGCGGAAAGTCAACGGCGAGTCTGAAGCGGTGTTCTACTTCCCCGGCTGCGGCTCCGAGCGCCTGTTCAGCCAGGTCGGGCTGGCCACCCAGGCCATGCTCTACCACGTCGGCGCCCAGACCGTGCTGCCGCCGGGCTACCTGTGCTGCGGCTACCCGCAGACCGCCGCCGGCGAGGACGAAAAGGGCCAGAAGATCACCACCGACAACCGCGTGCTGTTCCACCGCGTCGCCAACACGCTGAACTATCTCGACATCAAGACCGTGATCGTGTCCTGCGGCACCTGCATGGATCAGTTGCAGAAGTACGAGTTCGAGAAGATCTTCCCCGGTTGCCGGCTGCTCGACATCCACGAGTACCTGATGGAAAAGGGCGTCAAGCTCGACGGCGTGCAAGGCGTGAAGTACATGTACCACGAGCCCTGCCACACGCCGATGAAGGTGCATTCCGGCATCAAGGTGGCCAACGAGCTGATGGGCACGCGCGTCGACCTGTCCGACCGCTGCTGCGGCGAATCCGGCACGCTCGCCGTCGCCCGCCCCGACATCTCGACCCAGGTGCGCTTCCGCAAGCAGGAAGAGATCGAGAAGGGCGCGGCCAGGCTGCGCGAGGACGATCCCAACGCCCGCATCAAGCTGCTGACCTCCTGCCCGAGCTGCCTGCAGGGCATGCACCGCTACGCCAACGACGCCGGCGGCGTCGAGCCCGACTACATCGTGGTCGAACTCGCCCGCCACCTGCTCGGCGAGAACTGGCTGCCCGACTACGTCGGCAAGGCCAACAACGGCGGCATCGAGCGCGTGCTGCTGTAGGCGGAGGCGACGCAGCAAAGCAAAGGGCCGGGATCGCAAGACCCCGGCCCTTTGCATTCGACCCCGCTACAGCAAGGCCGGACGACCCAGCCATCACGCCGGGCAGCGCAGCTTCAGCCTTCGGCAGCTTCGCTGGGATGGGTTCGGTCCCACAGCGCGCGCAGCGCTTCGCTCGCGGTCATGCGCAGGCGATGGCGGACGATGCTGCTGACCTCGGTATCGCCCGGATTGATCTCCACCGTCGGCACGCCGTCCTGCGCCGCCCATACGACGGGCCCGGCGATGTAGGGAAAGACGCTAGTGGTGCCGATCGAGATCACCAGGTCGAGCTGCTGCTGCAATACGTGCTCCAGGCGCTCCAGCGCACGCTGCGGCAACTGCTCGCCGAACAGCACGATGTCCGGCCGCATGATGCCGCCGCAGCGCGGGCATTCGGGCGGGATCTGCAGCCCGGCGTAATCGGCCACCCGGCGCGCATTCATGCAGTCGTCGCAGCGCAGGCGGTGCACCGTGCCGTGCATCTCGATCAGGTTGCGCGAGCCGGCATCGGCATGCAGGCCGTCGACGTTCTGCGTCAGCACGCAGACCATCGGCTTCTCCTGCTCGAGCGCGGCGATCAGGCGGTGCGCGGCATTAGGGCGGGCGCCGCGGCAGTTGGCCTCGATCTCGGCGATGTATTTCCACGAGACCTCGGGCCGCAGCGCCATCATCTCGCCCGACAGCGCTTCCTCGATCGTCAGCCCTTCGGCCGTCAGGCGCTCGTGGTACAGGCCGCCGATGCCGCGGTAAGTGGGCAGGCCGGAATCGGCCGAGATGCCCGCGCCGGTGATGAAGAGGATGCGCTGCGCCCGGGCCAGCAGCGTGGCGACGCGGTCCAGTTCGGGATCCGGATGATCGCGGTACATGGCTCGAGGAACTCAGCGCGCCCCGGGCTGCGGGGCGGAAGAGGCGGGCGAGGTCAGCTCGATGTAGCGCTGCCGGTCCTCGTCGAAACGGTCGAGTATCGCCGAGCGCTCGCGCATCTTGGCATCGATCACGCTGCGCTGGGCGACGATCTCGCCGTCCAGGCTGCGGATGTTCTCCTCGATCACCGGGTCGGCATTGCCCTCGCCCGCCCGCGACGCATCCTCGATCAGCTCGTGCTGGCGCTCGATCAGTTCGGCCTCGCGCTGGCGCAGGATCTGGATGGACTTGTCCAGCGCACCGATTTCCCGGTCGCGCCGCTCGTCGAGATGCTGCAGGCTGCGATAGGTTTCGAGCAGGGCCTCGTCCATGCGCAGTTGCTTCAGGCGGAGCGCCTCCTGGGCGCGGCGCTCCCGTTCCAGCGCATTGCGCCGGGCGATTTCCTCGGTGGTCAAGGGTGCCGGCACGATGCGGCGCACGGTACCCGATGGATTCATCTCGCGATAGGCCCGGCCATAGCAGACAGGGGGCAGGATGTCGCCGCAGACCGCCTGGCTGCCGACGTCGCAGCAATAGATCACGCGCCCGCCTTGCGCCTGGGCCAGCGCCCCATCGGCGGCCATCAGCGCCGCAGCGGCCAGCACGCCCGCCAGCACGCCCCTGCCGGACGGCTGCTCAGTTCGACGCAATGCCATATTGTTCGCGGTAGGCCTGCACTGCACCCAGGTTCGCCGCAAGCTCGGGACTGTCGGCCAGGTAGGCGATCAGGTCTTCGAGCGTCGCCACCGCGATCACCGGAATGCCGAACTGCTCGCGTACTTCCTGCACCGCCGACAGCGCCCCCTTGCCGCGCTCCATGCGATCGAGGGCGATCACCACGCCTGCCGGCGTCGCGCCCGCGGCACGGATGATCTCCACCGACTCGCGCACCGAAGTGCCGGCCGAGATCACGTCGTCGAGGATCAGCACGCCGCCCTTCAGCGGCGCGCCGATCAGGGTGCCGCCTTCGCCATGGTCCTTGGCTTCCTTGCGGTTGAAGGCGAACGGCAGGTCGATGCCGTCCTCGGCGAGGCGGATCGCCGTGCCGGCGACCAGCGGGATGCCCTTGTAGGCCGGCCCGAACAGCATGTCGCAGGCCACGCCCGAAGCGCGGATCGCGCGGGCGTAGTAGCCGCACAGCTCGCGGAAGGAGGCACCGTCGTCGAACAGACCGGCATTGAAGAAATACGGCGAGTTGCGCCCCGCCTTGGTCACGAAGGCGCCGAAGCGCAGCACCCCCTTGCGACAGGCGAGAGCGATGAAATCCCGGCTAAAATCCACGGCTGTCCGGCTGCTGTGCAGCATTTCTGGAAAGCATCCATGTTACGCATCATCTCCCTCAACCTCAACGGCATCCGCTCCGCAGTCAGCAAGGGTTACCTGGACTGGCTGCCCCGCCAGCAGGCCGACATCGTCTGCATGCAGGAGCTGAAAGCGCAGGCCGGCGACCTGAATCCGGAAATGCGCAGCCCGGAAGGCATGAAAGGCTGGTTCCACCATGCCGAGAAGAAGGGCTACAGCGGCGTCGGCATCTACAGCCGCATCGAGCCGGACCGCGTCGTCGAAGGCCTGGGCATCGCCGACATCGACGCCGAGGGCCGCTTCCTGCAGCTCGATTTCGGCAAGCTGTCGGTGGTGTCGCTGTACCTGCCCTCGGGATCGAGCTCGGAAGAGCGCCTGCAGATCAAGTTCAGCTTCATGGACCGCTTCCTGCCGCGCATGGCCGCGCTCGCCGCCAGCGGCCAGGAAGTCGTCGTCTGCGGCGACTGGAACATCGCCCACCGCGAGATCGACCTGAAGAACTGGAAATCGAACCAGAAGAACTCGGGCTTCCTGCCCGAGGAGCGCGCCTGGCTCAGCCGCCTGTTCGACGAGCAGGGCTGGATCGACGTCTATCGCCGCCTGCACCCCGAGGCCACCGATGCCTGCTACACGTGGTGGTCGAACCGCGGCCAGGCCTGGGCGAAGAACGTCGGCTGGAGGCTGGACTACCAGATCGCCACGCCCGCCATCGCGGGCACGGCGCTGGCCACTGCGGTGTACAAGGAGCAGCGCTTCTCGGATCATGCGCCGCTGACGGTCGACTACGACTGGGCGCTGTAGGGCAGGCCACGCACAGCCTCAGCGGCGGCGCGCCACCACGAGCTGGTAGAGGCCGCCGAAGCGGGTCTGCTTGTGCCACTCGAAGTCGCCCGCCTCGTCGGCGAGGGTCCCCAGCGGCTCGTCGAGCAGGGATTCGGCGAAGGGCTCCAGCCAACGGAACACGCCCGCCATCACCGGCGCCAGCGGATGCCAGGGGCGCGGCCGGTGGTAATCGACGAACACCGCGCGGCCGCCGGGCTTCACCGCCGCGAGCAGGTTGGCGACGATGCGCCGCCGCTCGGCCTCGGGCACCTCGTGGAGCAGGAAGAAACAGCACACGGCGTCATAACGCGTGGGCAGTGGATCGACGAGATCGGCCACTTCGGCGTCGGCCTGCGGCAGGCCGGCGAGCTTGCGCCGCACGTTGTCGATCTGGATCGGCGCCACGTCGCGGATCGACAGGCGCCCCTGCGGGCCGACGCGCCGCGCCAGCATCGGCGAGAAATCGCCATACACGCAGGCCGCCTGCAAAACGTGCTCGCCCGGCGCGAACTGCGCCGCCGCCCAGCGCATCAGGCGGCCGGCGTTGCCCCACAGGATTGCCGACACCACCGGCGCCCGGTCCAGCCAGGGCATGGTGCGCGGGCTCAGGTAGGCCCAGGTATAGGTGCGGCGCAGATATTCCGGCAGCTTCGCGCCGGACGCCTTGTTACCGGCCTGCGGCACGGATTCGGTACGTATGCTCATCGGGCAGAGGGAAAGGGAATCGCTGCCTGGCTGGCCGCCCGCCACACGGATGGCGTATCCGGACGATGCCGTCAGGCTGTTGGTCTTCGTCGGACTATACGCGGTTTTGCGCCGCACAAACCCTCCGGCGCCAGCACTGGCGCCCATTTCAGGGTACGCACCCATTTTTTGTTACCCGCTTTTGCATTGCCTTTGCCCCCCGGCGGCGTTAGCCTGTGGATGGGCGCGCAGAAGCGCGATCATTCATGACGGATGAACAAGGAGAGATACCATGGCCAAAGCTGCAGTCCCCTCGAAAGACAAGCTCGTCGATGATCTCAGGGCCATCATCACCGACGCAGAAGATCTGCTTGCCCTGACCGCCGACCAGACCGGCGACAAGTTGGGCGACCTGCGCGGCCGCATCACCGAACGCCTCGCCGCAGCCAAGGCCAAGCTGTCCGACGCCGAAGCCGCGCTGATCGATTCGGGCAAGAAGGCCGCCCGCGCCACCGACGACTACGTGCATGAGCACCCCTGGCAGTCGCTGGGCGTCGCCGCCGGCGTCGCCTTCCTGCTCGGCCTGCTCGCCAGCCGCCGCTGACGCCGAAGATGGAGCAGGCCCGCAAGCCTCGCCTGGCCGGGCGCCTGCGCGGCATCGCCGATGCCGCGCTGCAGACGCTGCAGACGCGGCTCGAACTGCTGGCACTCGAGGCGCAGGAAGAAAAGCTGCGCCTCGCCCGCCTGGCGATCAACATCGTGCTGTGCGGGCTGCTGCTGGGCTTCGGCCTGGTCTTCCTGATGGTGTTCCTGACCGTGCTGTTCTGGGAGGAGCACCGCCTGCTCGCACTCGGCCTGTCCACCGCGATCTGCCTCGGCGGTGCGCTGTTCACCGCCACCAACGTGGCACGCGATTTCAAGCAGGGCAGCCGGCTGTTCGCCGCCAGCCTCGCCGAACTCGCCCGCGACCGGGATGCCCTGCGCGCGCCCGACGACGACGGCTGAACGGCTTTCCGCCATGGACCCGCGACTCGTCGACATCGCCCTGCGCAAGCAGCGCCTGCAGCTTCGCGCCGAGGCCCAGCGCGAAGACATGGCGGCGCGCCTGGCCGGCATCGAAGCCGGCCTGTCGCGCCTCGATGCCGTGCGCGACCAGTTGTCGTGGGCGAAGGAAAAGGTGCCGCTGCTGTCGATCGGCGTGATCACCGTGCTGCTGTTCAAGCCACGCCTCACCTTGCGCCTGGCCCGGCGCGCCTGGCTGGGCTGGCTGCTGCTGCGCCAGGCTCGCGGCAGCCGTCTGCTGCCGTTTGCCGTCCCGGTGCTGCGGCGCCTGCTGCGCTCGCTGAAGCGCGCGCTGTCGGCCTGAACGGCGCCATCATTCCCCACGTGCCGCCGGCCGGCGGCCTCATTGCCCGGAAGCAAGGTCCGCCGCGGCACACCGCAGATCAGTCGTGGCGGGTACCGAAGATCTTGTCGCCCGCATCGCCGAGCCCGGGAATGATGTAGCCCTGGCCGTCGAGGTGGCTGTCGATGCTGGCGGTGAAGATGTCGACATCCGGGTGCTGCGCGTTCATCAGCGCGATGCCCTCTGGCGCCGCCACCAGCACCAGCGCACGAACCTGCCTGCAGCCCTTGCGCTTGAGCATATCGACCGTGGCCGCCAGCGAGCCGCCGGTGGCCAGCATCGGATCGATGATCAGCGCCATCCGCTCGTCCAGCTGGCCGACGAATTTCTCGAAGTACGGCACCGGCTGCAGGGTTTCCTCGTCGCGCGCGATGCCGACGACGCTGACCTTGGCACTCGGCACCATGTCGAGCACGCCGTCGAGCATGCCCAGCCCGGCGCGCAGGATGGGCACCACGGTGACTTTCTTGCCCTTGATGCGCTCGATCCGGACCGGACCCGCCCAGCCATCGATCTCGACCGTTTCCAGCGGAAAATCCTTGCAGGCCTCGTAGGCCAGCAGGCGCGCGATCTCGGCCGTGAGCTCGCGGAATTTCTTGGTACTGACATCGCCTTCGCGCATCAGGCCGATCTTGTGGCGCACGAGCGGGTGGCGGATTTCGTGGATGGGCATGGCGGTTCCAGGCTGCAGGGCAAAGACCTGCCTC
The DNA here is from genome assembly GCF_048398245.1 of Thauera butanivorans. Lineage (NCBI taxonomy): Bacteria > Pseudomonadati > Pseudomonadota > Betaproteobacteria > Rhodocyclales > Zoogloeaceae > Thauera > Thauera butanivorans. The sequence goes on along the minus strand of NZ_CP183038.1, from coordinate 670,939 downwards.
TTTTACCGCGCCGCCGAAGCGCGCACAAGAACACACGGCACCCGGCGCCGTTTCCGGTTCGGCGCTAGAATGACAGGCCTGAACATTCGCCAGGCATGGCTCCGCGGCTCATCGACATGCAAGCAGATCTGGAAGAAATCAAACGCGCCCGCGAGGAAGCGGACTGCCTCGCCGACGGCGCAACCGTGGATGCGGCGCTCGACCGCATGGCGGCGGCCATCACCGCGCGCCTGGCCGACAGCAATCCGCTGGTCTATGCGGTGATGAACGGCGGCCTCATCCTGGCCGGACGCATCCTGCCGCGCCTCCAGTTCCCGCTCGAAGTCGCCTACCTGCACGCCACCCGCTACGGCCATGCGCTGCAGGGCACGCAGCTCGACTGGCGCGTGCGTCCGACGCAGGACCTGCGCGGCCGCAGCGTGCTGGTGCTGGACGACATCCTCGACGAGGGCCACACGCTGAAAGCCATCGTCGAACACCTGAAGCACGAAGGCGCCGCCGAAGTGCTGTCCGCGGTGCTGGTACACAAGCTGCACGAACGCAAGGCCAGCCCCGGCATGCGTGCCGATTTCAGCGGCCTCGACGTCGCCGACCGCTTCCTGTTCGGCTGCGGCATGGACTACAAGGGCTATTGGCGCAATGCCCCGGGCATCTACGCCGTCAAAGGCCTGTAAGACCGACCCCGACCACCAGGAGACTCGCCATGCTCTACACCTTCAAGTCTTCCGCCAGCGCCGACGTGCTGATGCTGGGCAACTCGGCGAAGAAGCTCATCGCCATCATGGGCAAGGACGCTGCCGACAGCCAGGGCATCGTCACGGTCGAGCAGTTGCCGGATGCGATCGTCCGCCTGCGCGCCGCGATCGAGGAAGACCGCGCGCGCCAGGCCGAGCTCGAACGCCAGCGCACCGAAAAGGACGATGCCGCCGACCGCGAGGCCGGCCGCAGCGGCATGGCGGCGCCGGTCGGGCTCGCGCAACGCGCCTGGCCGCTGCTCGACATGCTCGAAACCGCGCAGAAAGAAGCGGTGCCGGTCACCTGGGGTAGCTGAGGCAGCACCCGGCCTGCGCGGCGCTTCAGCCGCGCAGCCGCCGCGCGGTATCGACCAGGGCCGCCGACAGCCTGTCCAGCGCTGTGCGCTGCGCCGCGTCGCACAGGCTGCCGTCGTCGCCGATTGCTCTGTCCGCATGGGCGATCGCAAGCTGCTGCGGAATCACCTGCATGCCGAGATAGCCGAGGATGTCGCGCACGTGGAACAGCACGCGCATGCCGCCCAGCGCACCGGCCGACGTGCCGAGCACCGCCGCCGCCCGGCCGGCATACACCGCGCCGCCTGAACGTGTCCGATCGGCCGCATTCGGGCGCGAGCACCAGTCGAGCGTGTTCTTCAGCAGTGGCGTGATCGAACCGTTGTACTCCGGATTCACCACCAGCAGGCCATCGCTGTCATACAGCGTCCGCTGCAGCTCGACGATGCACGGCGGCAGGCCGAATTCGGCTTCGAGATCGCCGTTGTACAGCGGCGCGGGGTAATCGGCAAGCTCGATCAGGCGCGCCTCGGCGCCGGCTGCCTGCAAGGGCGCGACGCAGGCGGCGGCAAGCTTGCGCGACAAGGCATCCCGCCGGCTGCTGCCGGCCATCACGACGATGCGGGGCGTTTCTTTCATGCGCGCTTGCTCCGTGTCAGCGAGAAACAGCTTTTCGGGCCGTACTCTGGCACAACTTTCGCGGCGACGCCCGAATTCGGCGGCACCGACACACCGGATCACACCCCCAGCAACACCGCCCCCGTTCCCGCGACGAGCGCGCCCAGCGCCCGCCTGATGCCCTGCGCGACGGGCGTTTCCGGCATCCAGCGCGCAATCAGATAGCCGGTGCCGTGCAGCAGCATGGTCGCCAGCGCAAACCCCAGCGCATAGGCCGCGAGACTGGCGCTGCCCATTTCGGCATGGTGCGCATGGCCGTGAAACAGCGCGAACGCGGCGACCAGCGGCAGGCTGGCCGCCAGTGGCAAGCGTGCGGCAAATGCGATCAGCAGGCCGAACACCAGCACCGAGGCGGCGATGCCCGCCTCGACCGCCGGCAGCGCCACGCCAAGGGCGCCGAGCCCGGCGCCTGCAAGCATCGCCAGCACGAAGCCGGCCGGCAGCATCCAGCGCGCCGCGCCCGGCTGGCGTGCGGCGTACAGGCCGACGGCCAGCATCGCCAACAGGTGGTCGAGGCCGCCCAGCGGATGGGCGAAGCCGGAAAGGAAGCCGGCCGTTTCGTGGCCGGGATGGGCGAGTGCCGCGCCCGAGGCGGCGGCAAGGATTGCGGCAAGTGCGAAACGGCTCTTCATGGCGATGGCTCCTGTGATCGGGTGTCGTTCTTTCTGGTGTCCCTGGTTTGCAGCCGCATCAGGCGGCGACCAGCATGCCCTGGCGTTCGATGAAGCCGATGATCTCGGCCAGTCCCTGCCCGGTCTTCTGGTTGGAGAAGACGAAGGGGCGCGGGCCGCGCATCCTGCATGCGTCGCGCTCCATGACGTCCAAGGATGCCCCCACCAGCGGCGCGAGATCGATCTTGTTGATGACCAGCAGGTCGCTGCGGGTGATGCCCGGCCCGCCCTTGCGCGGGATCTTGTCGCCGGCGGAGACGTCGATGACGTAGATCGTCAGGTCGGACAGCTCGGGCGAGAAGGTCGCCGCCAGATTGTCGCCGCCGGATTCGACGAAGATGATGTCCAGCCCCGGAAAGCGCGCGTTGAGGCGATCCACCGCTTCCAGGTTGATCGACGCATCCTCGCGGATCGCGGTGTGCGGACAGCCGCCGGTCTCGACGCCGATGATGCGCTCCGGCGCCAGCGCCTCGTTGCGCACCAGGAACTGCGCGTCCTCGGCGGTGTAGATGTCGTTGGTGACGACGGCGATGTCGTACTTGTCGCGCAGGGTCAGGCACAACGCCAGCGTCAGCGCGGTCTTGCCCGAACCGACCGGACCGCCGATACCGACGCGCAAGGGTCCGCGCTGATTGGGGACATGCGTGCTCATGATCTGAAAAGCCTCGTGTATTGGGTTTCGTGCCGGCTGCTGGCGATCGCCAGGCCGGGGGTGTGGTTGCTCCAGCGCGCTTCGGGCAGAGACAGCGCCGTGCCCGCCAGCGGCGCGATGCGTTCGCCCAGCGCGGCGAGCAGGCGCTGGCCGGCGCTCTGGCCCAGCGGCACGCATTTCACCGCCGCCATCACCTGGTTCTCGGCCCAGGCCCACAGGTAGGCCGCCAGCGCCTGCTCGGCCGGCACCCGCCAGGCCGCGGCGGCGGCCGACCACGCGGTCGGGAAGGCCGGCGTATCGACGGCGAGCAGGCGTTCGCGCCAGCCGGGCAGCGCGGCGAAAGCGTCCAGCTCGGCCAGCAGGCGCACCAGCGACCAGCCCATCTGCACGCTCTCGGCGCGCAGCTCGGCGCTTTCGCGGCTGGCGAGGAAGTCGTCGTTGAGGCGCAGCACCTCGCCATCGTCGCCTGCGCGCCAGGCCGCGAGCTGGCAGGCCAGCAACGGCGCCTCGAAGCGCGCCAGGCTCCATTCCAGCAGGCCGCCGATCCACGCCGCGGCCTCCGCCTCGGTGCGCACCGCGCCGCTTTCCACCGCCCACTCCAGCCCCTGCGAATAGGTGTAGGCACCCACCGGCAGCGCCGGGCTGCTCAACTGCAGCAGGCGCAGCAAGGGCAGCAAGCCCATGCCGGTGGCGCCCGGAACGAGCGGCACGGCCACCTTCAGCGCCCCGCCATCAGGTGGATGCGCGCGCCGCTGCCGTCGCCGGGGTGCTGGTGGCCATGGGCATAGGCGCCGGCCTCGGGCTCGAACGGCGCATGCAGCTTCACGAGCTGCGCGCCCAGGCCGGCGAGCATGCCTTCGAGCACATGGTCGGCCTGGATGCGCAGCCAGCCGCCGCCGGCATCGCTGCCGACCTGCACCGCGACGTGGCGGTTGCCCAGGTGGTAGGCCGCGCGCGCAAGCTCGACCGCCGAGGCGCAGCGGGCTTCGATCAGCTCTTCGGGCGCGGCGCGGACTTCGACGATGCGGCCGTCGTTCGCGCGCAGCTTCTGCCCGCCGCGCAGGATGGTGCCGCGCGGCAGGAACAGCCCGGCCTCGGCGCCCGACGCCAGCTTCGCGCGCAGGCGGCTCTTGGTGCGGTAGTTGAAATCGAGTTCGAGCACCTCGGCCGCCACTTCGGCGCCCTCGTGCAGCGATTCGATCAGCAACACCGCAGCGGTTTCGACCAGGGTATCGTTGGCCGGCATCCCGGCGGCCGGCGCACCGGTGTCTGGAGTCAGGGTAGTCGTCATGGCTGGATTCAGAACAGGAAATAGCGCTGCGCCATCGGCAGCGTGTCCGCCGGCTCGCACACCAGGTGCTCGCCATCGGCGCGGACGACGTAGGTTTCAGGATCGACTTCGATGTCCGGCGTGGCGCCGTTGAGCACCATGTCGCGCTTCTGCACCGTGCGGCAGCCTTTCACCGCCACCAGCGGCTTGTGCAGGCCGAGCGCCGCCACTGCCGGGTTGTGCAGCGCGGCCTGCGACACGAAGGTGACGGAGGTCCTCAGCGCGCGGCCGAAGCTGCCGAACATCGGCCGGTAATGCACCGGCTGCGGCGTCGGGATCGACGCATTCGGGTCGCCCATCGCCGCCACCACGATCATGCCGCCCTTCAGCACCAGGCTCGGCTTGACGCCGAAGAAGGCCGGCCGCCACAGCACCAGGTCGGCGAGCTTGCCTTCCTCGATCGAACCGACCACGTGCGCGATGCCGTGCGTGATCGCCGGATTGATGGTGTATTTGGCGATGTAGCGGCGCACGCGGAAGTTGTCATGGCCGCTGCCTGCATCCTCGGCCAGCGGGCCGCGCTGCAGCTTCATCTTGTGCGCGGTCTGCCAGGTGCGGATCACCACCTCGCCCACGCGGCCCATCGCCTGCGAATCCGAGGACATCATCGAGAACGCGCCGGTGTCGTGCAGGATGTCCTCGGCGGCGATGGTCTCGCGCCGGATGCGCGACTCGGCGAAAGCGACGTCCTCGGCGATCGCGGGGTCGAGGTGGTGGCATACCATCAGCATGTCGAGATGCTCGTCGATGGTGTTGACGGTGTAGGGCCGCGTCGGGTTGGTGGACGACGGCAGCACGTTGGGCCGGCTGATCGCCTTGATGATGTCCGGCGCATGGCCGCCACCGGCGCCTTCGGTGTGGAAGGTGTGGATCGTGCGGTCCTTGAACGCGGCCAGCGTGGTCTCGACGAAGCCGGACTCGTTGAGCGTATCGGAGTGGATCGCCACCTGCACGTCCATCTCGTCGGCCACCGTCAGGCAGTTGTCGATCGCCGCCGGCGTCGTGCCCCAGTCCTCGTGCAGCTTCAGGCCGATCGCGCCCGCCGCCACCTGCTCCTTCAGCGGCGCCGGCAGGCTGGCGTTGCCCTTGCCGAAGAAACCCATGTTCATCGGAAAGGCATCCGCCGCCTCCAGCATGCGATGGATGTGCCACGGCCCCGGCGTGCAGGTGGTGGCGAAAGTGCCGGTCGCCGGCCCGGTGCCACCGCCCAGCATGGTGGTGACGCCGCTGCTCAGCGCCTCGTCGATCTGCTGCGGGCAGATCCAGTGGATGTGGCTGTCGATGCCGCCGGCGGTCAGGATCATGCCCTCGCCGGCGATGACCTCGGTGCCGGCGCCGACCGGAATCGTCACCCCCGGCTGGATGTCCGGGTTGCCGCCCTTGCCGATGCACCAGATGCGCCCGTCCTTGAGGCCGACGTCGGCCTTGACGATGCCGGTCACCGCATCGATGATCAACGCGTTGGTGATGAGGGTGTCCGCCACGTTGGCCGACACGTCCTGGCCCTGGCCCATGCCGTCACGGATCACCTTGCCGCCGCCGAACTTCACCTCCTCACCATAGATCGTCCAGTCCTTCTCGACCTCGATCACGAGCTCGGTGTCCGCCAGCCGCAGCCGGTCGCCCACCGTCGGGCCGAACATTTCCGCATAGGCGCGGCGCGAAATCATTGCCATCTCAGGCCTCCTGCCGGGCCGCCCCGAGGGAGGCCCGCGTCCCCATGGGGGGCAGCGAATGCAATGCGCGCGGAGGTTCGCCCAGTGCTCCCATCACCTGGCCGTTGAAGCCATACACCTCACGCTCGCCGGCCAGCGCCACTAGCTCGACGGTGCGCGACTGCCCCGGCTCGAAGCGCACCGCCGTGCCCGCCGCGATGTTCAGCCGGAAGCCACGCGCCGCCGCGCGGTCGAATACCAGCGCGTCATTGGTCTCGGCAAAGTGGTAGTGCGAACCGACCTGGATCGGGCGGTCGCCGGTATTGCTCACCGCCAGGCTCAGCGTGGCGCGGCCGGCGTTGAGCTCGATGTCGCCGTCGGCGACGAAGAATTCTCCTGGGATCATCCTTTTCTCCTCACACGATCGGCGCATGCACCGTCACCAGCTTGGTTCCATCCGGAAACGTCGCCTCGACCTGGATGTCCGGGATCATCTCCGCCACCCCTTCCATCACCTCCTCGCGCGTCAGCAGCGTCGCGCCGTGGCTCATCAGTTCGGCCACCGTGCGGCCGTCGCGCGCGCCCTCGAGGATCGCGCAGGTGATCAGCGCCACCGCCTCCGGGTAGTTCAGCTTCAAGCCTCGTGCGCGCCGCCGCTCGGCCAGCAGGCCGGCGGTGAAGATCAGCAGCTTGTCCTTCTCGCGTGGCGTCAGTTCCATCGTCCTCTCCGCGGCGCCGGGCGCCGCCTGCAACACAATTGATCAGGTATTCCAGATGCGCGGGGTCTGCGCCGGCCGCCCGGCCACCACCGGCCGCGCCGCCGCCCACAGGCGCGCGAACCACGCCCGCCCCGGCTCGCATGCCGGCCCCAGCCAGCGCGCCAGCAGCAGGCCGGGCAGCAGCGTCACCGCGCCCTCGCCCGCCTCGGTTTCGATGCCGCGCCAGCATTCGAGCAATGCACCATCACAGTGCGGCGAGGCGACGACGAAGCTGCCGCCGACCGGCTGTCCCTGCATGCCCACCGCCGCGCCGAGCAAAGCGCTGCCGCCCGCCAGCACACCGCGCTCGAGCCACAGCGGGCGGCCGTCGCGCTCGATCCGGGTGCGCATCGCCAGTTCGCCATGGCCGAAGCGCTCGCCGGACGCGGTGCGCCCGAAGCACAGCATCTCGGTGCCGATGAAGCAGGCGTCGCCATGCAGGCGCACTTCGGAGGACAGCTCGCCCAGCGCGCCGTCGAAGACGATGCTCTCCTGCGGCAACCATTCGCAGACGCCGCCGGCAGCGACTTCGATGCGCTGCACCAGAGAACCCACCTGCCCCGCACTGCGGTACCACTTGCCCGCGCCCGGGGTGGTCACCAGCGCATGCGCGCCCGGACCGACGTCGAGATCGACGCTCAGGCGGTCGCCGCCCGCAATTCCCGCCGGTGGATGCACCAGAATGGTGTGGCACACCGCCTCCCCTTCGGGATACAGCGCCCGCTGCACCACCAGCGGTCCGACATGTTCGCGGCGCGCCAGCACCGTCCGCCCGCCGCGCCGCTCATAGCCAAGGCGCAATTCGGCCCGCCAGCCACGGCCGGCGGGCTGCTCGGCCAGGGCATGGGTTTCGGGCGTGCTTACGGCGTTCATGCCGGACGACAAGCAAACGGCGTTCCAGCACTGGCATGAAGGCCGTATCTGCTTGTCGATCAAGGAAATTTCAGCGCCACTCCGGCACCGGAGCGGTCGATGGCAGGCAATCGGACGGTCTGCACTCGAAGACTTGCACCATCTCGGTGCATGAACTCGATCGGCGTCTCGAGGCAAGGCCACCGAGTGCATCGAACCTGCTGCCGTGCCCCGATCCCGCAGGCTGAAGCCGCAGCGGCCGGCGCCCTGCCTTACGGCGTTTCGCCGCCCTGCGCTTTCCTCATCAGCACCACGTCCTTGCACGGCACTTCGCACTGCCAGCCGAAACGATCCGCCAGCCAGCGGAAGGTCGACTCGCGGTAGAACACCACGTGCGTCGGATCACGGCGGTAATGCCAGCCGGCGAAGCGGGCATCGTCGGCCTGGAAGCAGGTCATCACCGCCAGCCAGCCGCCGGGCCGCAGCAGGCCGTCGAGGCGGGCGAATTCGGCTGCCGGGTCATGGAAATGCTCCGCGGCCTCGGTGCAGGTGATGAAGTCGTAGCTTCGCGCCAGCACCGCAGCATCCGGCGCGAAGAAGGGGTCGTACAGCGCCACCGCATGTCCGGCTGCACGCAGCATGCCGGCCAGTGCCGGGCCGGGGCCACAGCCGTAGTCCAGCCCCGTACTCGCCGGCGCCAATCGGGCCAGCAGCGGCGCGGCCAGACGGCCGAGAAAGCGGCGATAAGCCGGATCGGCGGCATCGTTGCAATGCAGCGCGTATTCCGCCCGCTCGGCCGCCGCCGCCGGGCGCTGCGCGGGCAGCAGAAAAGTCGCCTCGCAGCGTCCGCAGCGAAGATAGTCCCGCCCTTCGACACACATGAAAGAACGCGCGCCGGCACCCCGGCACACCGGGCAGACCGCGGCGGATGCCGGCAGGGAGACTTCAGCCCTTGCGCTGCCGGGCACGCCTGGCCGCCGACAAGGTGGTGATCGCCACGCCGGCCAGCACCGCCGCGCCCGCCAGCCAGCGCTCCGCGCCCAGGTGCTCGCCGAGCATCATCATGCCGAGCAGGGCACTGAGCACCGGCACGCTCAGTTGCACCGAACCGGCGGCGATCGCGGTCATCCGCACCCGGACCCAGTACCACACCGCATAGCCCAGCCCCGACATCACGGCGCCGGACAACAACGCATAGGCCACGCCGACGCCGTCCAGCCGGATGGCGTCGCGCTGCAGGAACATCAGGCCGAGCGCCAGCGGCAGGGCCCAGATGAAACTGCTGGCGGTGTTGCCCACCGGCGTGTCCTGGCTGAAGCGCCCGAGCAGCGAGAAGCCGCCCCAGGCGATGCCGGCGATCGTCATCAACCCGGCAGGCAGCAGCGCCGGCGCCGACGCGCCCGGCGCCAGGAAGGCCACCAGACCGGCGAGTGCCAGCAGCACGCCCGGCAGGCTGGCACGCTCGCCGCGGGCATAGCCGTAGGCGATCATCGTCAGTTGCGCGCTGGCGAACAGCAGCAGCGCCCCCGCACCGGTGTCGATGCCGCGATAGGCGAAGGAAAAAGCCACCGCATAGATGAACAGCAGCACGGCGGACGGCCAGGATTTCTGCAGCGACGGCAGCCCGAGGCGCTGGAGCATCACGATCAGCGCCAGCATTGCCGCACCCGAGGCGAGACGGACGACGATGAAGGATGTCGGGTCGATGGCCGTGGTCTGCAAAGCCAGCCGGGTAAGCAGCGAATTGGCCGCGAAAGCCAGCATGGTGGCGGCCGTCAGCAGGACGATGAGCATGGCCTGCCTTGCCGCTCCGGCTGCATCCTGCGATGCCGCCGCCTCGTTTCCATTCATCGACCGTGTCTCCTCGAAGCCGGCAGCCGCAGGGGCGGCAGCGTGGCGGGTGCGATCCCACCATCTGATTTCATGATCGGAACGAAGCCTGCTGCCGGCCTGCCTCGCCGGCCGCCCTCGCCCAGCGCCGAGTCTACAAACAAAACGGGGCACGATGGCCCCGTTTTCGTTCGAATCGCCGCGGACTTCCTCAGAAGTGCAGTTCCATCTGGAACATCGGCGCCGTGGTCTTGATGCCCGGCTTCTGGTCGCCATTGGCGAAGGCATGGTTGCCGAACTTGTTGCGCCAGTATTCGTAGCCCACGCCCATCAGGAAAGTGTTCTTCTTGCCCCAGGCCATCTGGCCGACGTCGACCATCAGCGAAGTGCGCATCAGGGTTTCGGTCTTGGTCTCGACGCCGGCGTAGTCCTTGCCCTTTTCGCTATTGACGTTGATGAAGCCCTGGAACTTCAGCGGCACCGGACCGGCATTGAAGGGGATGCCCCAGGCCGCGCTCAGGATCCATTGCGGGTCGAAAGTGATGTCGCTCTTCGGGCAGGCGGGCGAGCCGAGGCCGCAGTGGTTCCATTCCTTGCCGTACAGCAGGCTGACGTCGAGGAAGCCCGGCACGTCGAACTTCAGCGTCGGGCCGATGACCAGCAGGCGCTTGCGCGGCGCGAAGGTGGTGTTCTTGGTGTTGAGGTCGAAGCCGGCGGTCAGCGCGACTTCCTTGACCGGACCGAAGGCGAGGCGCCGGTCGAAGATCTTGCCCAGATGGAACTGGTGACGGTAGGTCAGGTAGAACTCGGTGGCGCCGTTGCTGCCGTTGCGCGTCGTCGGATCCTTGTCGTCGGACTGGAAGACGTCGAGGTTCACGAAATGCTGCCCGATCGAATAGCCGCTGGCATGGGTGAGCTGCAGCACATGCTTGCGCACTTTCTCGGTGTTGTTGGGCTCGCGGAAGTCGGTGCCGTAGCGATAGCCGATGAAGGTGTCGCTCCAGGTCGCCGCCTGGGCGACGGCCGGCAGGGCGGCGAAGGCACAGGCGGTGGCGAGCGTTTTACCGCGAAGTTGTCTCTTTATCATTTTGGGCTCCGGAGAAAGGTTCGGATGGCAGGGGAAGGAAGCGGAACGAGAATCGGACAGATCGATGCAAACAGGCTGGCGAACGACTTTGCGTGCGCTTTTTGCAAGTTAACAGCACACTTCGCGTACGGAAATCACACAGCCGTGATAGCCCGCATCAGACTTGCCTGATACCGTGCATCCCGCTGCAACGCACAAACCATGCCAATCGCACATGCAATATGCAATTGCGCTGCCATCCACGGACGAAGCGCCCCTGTCGAGGGAATTTCCCACATCCACGCGGCTCGATAGACGTGTATGGTGACGGGGCTTTTCGACCGCAAGGCGCGCGAACCCAGGTTCGGCACGCAGCGCAGCCATAAGGAGGAAACACAATGAATGCGACCGCCACCGACTCCCTGCCCAGCGAAGCCGAGATTCGCCAGGCCCCCGCCGAGGAATACATGTCCGCCCGGCAACTGGCTTTTTTCCGCGCCCTGCTGGAACGCGAGCGCGACGCGCTGCTGGAGTCCGCCCACCGCACCACCTTGCACCTGCAGGAGTTCGAAAGCACGCCCGACCCTTCCGATCGCGCCTCGCTCGAAGAAGACCACACGCTGGAATTGCGCGTGCGCGACCGCGAGCGCAAGCTGCTGCACAAGATCGACGAGGCCCTGGTCCGCATCGACAACGGCAGCTACGGCTGGTGCGAGGACACCGGCGAGCCGATCGGCATTCCCCGCCTGCTGGCACGGCCGACCGCCACGCTGAGCGTCGAGGCGCAGGAAATCCACGAGGCGCGGCGCAGGATGCAGGGCGGCTGAACGCCGCTCAGGGGCGGGAGAGCCGAGCAAACTGGGCGACCGCAGCGGTCCGCGTTTCCACCCCGAGCTTCTCGTAGATGTGCTCGAGATGCTTGTTGACGGTGCGCGGGCTCATGTCGAGGATTTCCGCCACGTCGCGATTGGTCTTGCCGCGCGCCACCCATTCCAGCACGTCCATTTCGCGCGGGGTCAGCGGATTGGGAAGCGGGCTCGACGGCGCACCTTCCTCCGCAGCCTCGCTGCTACGAGTTTGCATCGCAGCGTTCATTTCGCGCGCGACACGCAGATGGGCCCGCAGCCGGGCAACCAGTTCGTCAGGCACCACGGGCTTCACCAGGTAGTCGATGCCGCCGGCCGACAGGCCTTCGACCAGGCGCTCGGTTTCCGCCAGCCCGGTCATGAAGATCACCGGCACGGTGCGCATGCCCGAGACCTGCTTGAGCCGGCGGCAGGTCTCGAAACCATCCATGCCCGGCATGCAGGCATCGAGCAGCACCGCGTCGGGAATGACGCGCTCGACCCGCTTCAGCGCGGTGGCGCCATCGGTCGCCACCAGCACGGTATAGCCGGCATCGTCGAGCGCCTCGGCGATCATGCGCACGGTGTCGGGCGCATCGTCGATCAGCAGCACGACCGCGCGCTCACGCGGCGTGCCATCCAGTTCAGTCATCGGCAGCCTCATCCAGCACTCGAAGCAGGGAGTCGAAGCGCAGCGCCATCGTCATCTCGCGCAGCGAGCCCAGCGGCACCTGCAGCTCGGGATGCAGGACCTCGAGTTCGTCGAGGCGGCGGACCAGGCCCTGCAGGTGGCCGAGATCGGCGAAGTCGCGCAGTTCGGCGCGGACGCGTGCGGACAGTCCCGACAGCCCGGGGGCCGGTGCGGCGGCGAGCGGACCAGCGGCCGGCGGCGACGCTTCGCCGGCCTCTCCCGCGCCCCGCCGCAGTGCATCCGACGCCGATGCCTGTACCGGCATGGCCTGCCCGGCGCCTGCACCGTGCGCGTCCGCATAGATCCAGCTCAGTCCCAGCCAGGCGCTCAGGCGCGCGAAGAGTTCGGTTTCCAGCACCGGCTTGACGATGAAATCGTCGCAGCCTGCCGCCTCACGCCGCTGCAGCAGGTTCTCGTAGGCATTGGCCGATACCATCACGATCGGCATGCCGTGACCGGCGTCACGCAGCCGGCGGCACAGCGTCCATCCGTCGAGCAGCGGCATCGACACATCGAGGAACACCAGATCGGGCCGCAGGCTGTCGAGCAGGCCCGGCACTTCGTCCGGCTGGCTGCACTCATGCACCAGGAAGCCGCGCGGCCGCAGCATGTCGGCGATCAGGCGGCTCTGGCCGGGCTGGTCGTCCACCACCAGCAGGCAGCGGCGGCGGCCGGCATGGCCGCGGATCTCGCGCTCGGGCCGCATTGCCAGCCTCGGCCGGGCGACGCGCGGCAGGTGGAGCTTGACGCGGAACACGCTGCCGCGCCCCGGCGTGCTGCTGACGGTGAGCTGGCCGCCGGCGAGCTCGACCAGCAGGCGGGTGATCGTCAGCCCCAGGCCGGTGCCCGGTACGCTGGCCACATCCGCCCCGGCGCCGCGCTCGAAGGGCAGGAAGATGCGCTCCATGTCCTCCGGCGCGATGCCGCAGCCGGTGTCGCAGACTTCGAACACCGCGGTCTCGCTGCGCCAGGCGATCTTCAGCCGCACTTCGCCGCGCTCGGTGTAGCGCACCGCGTTGGCAAGCAGGTTGATCAGGATCTGGCGCAGGCGGCCGGTGTCGCCCTGCACCACTTCGGGCATGCCGTCGCCGGACTCGGTACGGAAATCCAGCCCCTTCTTCATCGCTTCGAGGCGGAACATCTTTTCGATGTGAGCGAGAAATTCGCCGAAGCGGATTTCCTCGCGCCTGAACTGCAGGCGGCCGGCCTCGATGCTGGCGATGTCGAGCAGGCCGTCGATCAGCCCCAGCAGGTGTTCGCCGCTGCGCTGGATGGTGGAGATCGCATCGCGCCGCCGCCGCGGCAGGTCGGTGTCGCGCAGCATGATCTGGCAATAGCCGAGGATGGTGTTGAGCGGTGTGCGCAGCTCGTGGCTGATGCCGCGCACGTAGCGGCTCTTGGCCGCGTTGGCGGCCTCGGCATCTTCCTTGGCCTGCTGCAGCTTGGCATCGGTGTCGCGGTGGGCCTCGATCTCGCGCAGCAGCAGCTGGTTCTGGCGCTCGGACTCTTCCTGCGCCACGCGCCGGCTCTCATTGACCAGCACCAGCCACCAGATGCCCAACGCGGCCAGCAGCACCAGCACCGCGAAGATGCGCACGAAGGCGATGCCGAGATCGGTCTCGCCGGCTTCGGCGGCGATCAGCTCCTGCTGGTAGACCAGTGCCACCACTGCGGCGAGCACCAGGCAGCAGACCGAGAACACCAGCAGGAACTGCCCCACCCGCCGCGCCACCCGCGCCGAGGCCGGCGAGGGCATCCAGCCCGCCACCAGCGGCGCCAGACGCCCAAGCAGGCTGGGCGCCGGCTTGCAGCGGTCGCGGCAGCGCGCATCCAGCGTGCAGCACAGCGAACAGATCGCGCCGCCGTAGGCCGGGCACTGCGCCATGTCTTCGGACTCGAAGCGGTTCTCGCACACCACGCAGCGCAGCAACTGCGCCGGCCGCCACTGTGTCTCGCGCGGCCGGGCGAGGTAGTATCGGCCGCCGGTGGCCCAGGCGAGCAGCGGTGCGAGCACGAAGGCGGTGCCGAGCGAGATGAAGGGCGCGAAAGCCTGCGCCGCGGCACCCAGATGGCCGCCGAAGGCGACGATGCCCAGCACCGAACCGGCCAGCATCGAGCCCACGCCCACCGGATTGATGTCGTACAGGTAGGCGCGCTTGAACTCGATGCGGCGCGGCGACAGGCCGAGCGGCTTGTTGACGACGAGATCCGCCACCACCGCGCCGATCCACGCCACCGCCACGGCGGCATACACCCCGAGCACCTGCTCCAGCGCCTCGAATACCCCCAGCAGCATCAGCATCAAAGCGATCAGCACATTGAAGATCAGCCATACCACCCGCCCCGGATGGCTGTGGGTGAGGCGCGAGAAGAAGTTCGACCATGCCAGCGAGCCGGCATAGGCATTGGTGACGTTGATCTTGACCTGACAGATGATGACGAAGATGCAGGCCAGCGCCACCGCCGCACGCGGATCATCCACCACGTGGCTGAAGCCGGCCAGATACATCTGCGTCGGCTGCAAGGCCTTGTCCGGCGGCACCATCGCCTGCAGCGCGACGAAGGCGAGGAAGGCGCCGCCCAGCATCTTCAGCGCGCCGGGAATGATCCAGCCCGGACCGGCGGCGATCACCGAAGCCCACCAGCGCAGCGTGTTGCGCCTGCCCGGCGGCGGCAGGAAGCGCAGGAAGTCGACCTGCTCGCCGATCTGCGAGATCAGCGCCACCGCCACGGTACAGCCGGCGCCGACCGCCAGCCAGTCGAAGGTATTGCCGCCGTGGCGGCCGCCAAAGTCGGTGAAGGCGGCGTACAGCCCGGGTTCGCGCACCAGCATGAAAAAGAAGGGCGCCAGCAGCAGCACGACGAACACCGGCTGGGTCCACGCCTGCAGGCGGCTGATCCAGGTGATGCCGTGCGTCACCAGCGGGATCACGACCAGCGAGCTGAGCAGATAGCCCCACTGCAGCGGCAGCCCGAACCACAGCTCCAGCGCCAGCGCCATGATCGCCGCCTCGATGGCGAAGAAGATGAAGGTGAAGGAGGCGTAGATCAGCGAGGTGATGGTCGAGCCGATGTAGCCGAAGCCGGCGCCGCGCGTCAGCAGATCCATGTCCAGCGCCTCGCGCGCGGCGTAGTAGCTGATCGGCAGGCCGGTGAGGAAGATCACCAGCGCCACCAGGCCGATCGCCCATACCGCGTTGGTGAAGCCCCAGTTCAGCGCGATGGTGCCGCCGATCGCTTCCAGCGCGAGGAAGGACACCGCGCCGAGCGCGGTATTGGCGATGCGCGAGAACGACCACTTGCGAAAGCCGAGCGGCGCGTAGCGCAGTGCGTAGTCCTCCAGCGTCTCGTCCGCGACCCAGGCGTTGTACTCGCGGCGGATGGGGAGAATGCGCTGGGTGGCGGGAGCGGTCACGGCGATGGGCTGCGAATGGAAAAATCGGGTCGGCCCCGAGGTTCAGCAAAAGGCATTCCTGTCCGGCACATCCTGCAGCTGCGGCCCCAGGGCGGCACCGCGTCCGCCGCGCATGCACCGCGCCGGTGCATGCCGTTGATGCCCATGCACCGGCACGCGGCATCGCGGCTGTGCGCTGCACAAGACCATAGCGCCGCCGCCCACGCATCCCCATACGTCGTTTGACGTATTCGCCGCATCGCACCCGATGGGTAATTTGTGCACCGCAGCGAGACGACAAGCCGTCCCGCCTCCCGCACCGCCGCCCACCCATCAAGGAGCGATCCATGTCCGACCAGCACCTGCCCTCCTCCCCGCGCCGCAAGTTCATGCTCGGCGCCGCTGCCCTCCCGCTCGCCCTGGCGATGTCCCGCATCGGTCATGCCGCCGCGCTGCCCACTGCCCAGGTCAACACCACCGGCCTGGCCGTCACCGACACCGAAGTCGTGGTCGGCCAGCTGCACTCGGCCACCGGCACCATGGCGATCTCCGAGACCGGCTCGATCCAGGCCGAACAGCTCGCCATCGACCAGATCAACGCGATGGGCGGCATCCTCGGCCGCAAGATCCGCGTCATCAAGGAAGACGGCGCCTCCGACTGGCCGACCTTCGCCGAGAAGTCGCGCAAGCTGCTGGTCAACGACAAGGTCGCCACCGTGTTCGGCTGCTGGACTTCGGCCTCGCGCAAGGCGGTGCTGCCGATCTTCGAGAAGGAAAACGGCCTGCTCTACTACCCGACCTTCTACGAAGGCCTGGAGCAGTCGAAGAACGTCATCTACACCGGCCAGGAAGCCACCCAGCAGATCCTGTACGGCCTCGACTGGGCCAAGCAGGAAAAGAGCGCCAAGACCTTCTTCCTGATCGGCTCCGATTACATCTGGCCGCGCACCTCGATGAAGATCGCGCGCAAGCACGTCGAAGCCTTCCAGGGCGGCAAGATCGTCGGCGAGGAGTACTACCCGCTCGGCCACACCAACTTCAACTCGCTGATCAACAAGATCAAGATCGCCAAGCCGGACTGCATCTTCGCCGCCGTGGTGGGCGGCTCGAACGTGGCCTTCTACAAGCAGTTGAAGGCGGCCGGCATCACCGGCGCCAGGCAGTTCCTGCTGACCCTGTCGGTCACCGAGGACGAGATGCTGGGCGTCGGCGGCGAAAACTTCGCCGGCTTCTACTCCTCGATGAAGTACTTCCAGTCGCTCGACAACGCGAACAACAAGGCCTTCGTCGAAGCCTTCAAGAAGGCCTACGGGCCAAAGGCGGTGATCGGCGATGTCACCCAGGCCGCCTATCTCGGCCCCTGGCTGTGGAAGGCAGCGGTCGAGAAGGCGGGCAGCTTCGACGTCGACAAGGTTGTCGCTGCCTCGCCGGGCATCGAGCTGCCGACCGCGCCCGAAGGCTACGTGAAGATCCACGAGAACCACCACCTGTACAGCAAGGCCCGCATCGCCGAAGGCCAGCCCGACGGCAGCTTCAAGGTGGTGGCGGAATCGCCCGAGCTGATGGTTCCGGACCCCTTCCCCAAGGGCTACCAGTAAGCCCCGCCAGCCGCCGCGCCGCTCACGGTGCGGCGGCGCTGCCCCATCCGACCTTCCCCGGAGAAGCGCCATGTCCTTCGACGAAATCTACAACATCACCCTGATGCAGGGTTTTGCCGGCCTGAGCCTGTTCGCGGTGCTGCTGCTGATGGGTCTGGGCCTGGCGATCATCTTCGGCCAGATGGGCGTCATCAACATGGCGCATGGCGAGTTCATGACCATCGGCGCCTACACCATCTTCCTGCTGTCCAGCCTGACCGAAAGCCATGCGCCAGGACTGATGCAGGCCTATTTCCCCTTCGCCATCCTCTGCGCCTTCATCGTCGCCTTCGCCTTCGGCTGGCTGGCGGAATGGGCGCTGATCCGGCACCTGTACAAGCGCCCGCTCGACACCCTGCTCGCCACCTGGGGCCTGTCGCTGGCGATGCAGCAGGCTTTCCGCACCCTGATCGGGCCGAAGGAAGTCAGCCCCACACTGCCCGACTGGCTGATGGGCTCGTGGGAAGTCACCGAAGGCCTCGACATCCCGATCAACGGCATGTTCGTGCTCGGCCTGACCGTCCTCGTCACCGGCGGCGTGCTGCTGGCGCTCTACAAATCGCGCTGGGGTCTGCGCGTGCGCGCCACCGTCGCCAACCGCGCCATGGCCAACGCCACCGGCATCAACACCACCCGCACCGACCGCGTCACCTTCGCCATCGGCTGCGGCATCGCCGGCGTTGCCGGCGCGGCCTTCACCACCATCGGCTCGACCGGTCCGACCAGCGGCTCGCTGTACATCGTCGACGCCTTCCTGGTGGTGACCTTCGGCGGCGCCGCCAGCCTTTGGGGCACCGTGGTGTCGGCCTTCGGCATCGCCCAGACGCAGTCGATCTCGGAGTTCTTCCTGTCCGGCTCGATGGCCAAGGTGCTGACCCTGCTGCTGATCGTGACCATCCTGATGCTGCGCCCGCAAGGCCTGTTCGCATCCAAGGTACGCCGCTGATCCGGCGCCCTGACACACGAACCAACGGAGAGCCAATCATGGATGCATTCAAAACCTGGCTGGATCGCAGCGGCCTCGCCAGCATCGCGATCCTCGCCGTCCTGCTGCTGGTGGTGTTCCCGCTGGCGATGGACAGCTTCCGCCTGAACCTGGTCGGCAAGTACCTGAGCTACGGCTTCGTCGCCGTCGGCCTGGTGATGCTGTGGGGCTACGGCGGCGTGCTGAGCCTGGGCCAGGGCGTGTTCTTCGGCCTCGGCGGCTACGCGATGGCGATGTTCCTGAAGCTGGAAGCGTCCGACCCGCAAAGCACCGCCATCCAGTCGACGCCGGGCATCCCCGACTTCATGGACTGGAACCAGCTCACCGCGCTGCCGCTGTGGTGGGAGCCGTTCAACTCCTTCGGCTTCACGCTGTTCGCGGTGGTCGCGGTGCCGGTGCTGCTGGCCTTCATCATCGGCTACGCGATGTTCAAGCGCCGTGTCGGCGGAGTGTATTTCGCCATCATCACCCAGGCGGTGGCGTTGATCCTGACCGTGCTGATCATCGGCCAGCAGGGCTACACCGGCGGCGTCAACGGCATGACCGACCTCAGGACCCTGCTCGGCTGGGACGTCCGCAGCGACGAAGCCAAGACCGTGCTGTACTTCGTCACCGCCGCGCTGCTGCTGGCCTCGGTGCTGCTGTGCCGCTGGGTCCAGCTCAGCAAGCTCGGCACGCTGCTGCTGGCGATGCGCGACAAGGAAGACCGCGTGCGCTTCTCGGGCTACGACGTGTCGATGTTCAAGGTCTTCGCCTTCTGCCTGGCGGCGGCGCTGTCGGCGATCGGCGGCGCGATGTTCACGCTGCAGGTCGGCTTCATGTCGCCAACGCTGATCGGCATCGTGCCCTCGATCGAGATGGTGATCTTCGCCGCGGTCGGCGGGCGCATGAGCCTGGTCGGCGCGGTGTATGGCGCGCTGCTGGTCAACTTCGGCAAAACCTACTTCTCCGAGACCTTCCCCGACCTGTGGCTGTTCCTGATGGCCGCGCTGTTCATCGGCGTCGTCATGGCCTTCCCCAACGGCCTGGCCGGCCTGTACGAGAGCCACGTCAAGCCCTGGCTGGCGCGGCGCAAGGGCGCCGCCGCCAAGGCCGGCGAGCCGCCTGCCGGCACGCCGGGCAAAGCCGGCCAGCAGGCAAGCGCTCCGGCTTCGTCCAGCCCCGCGGCCTCCCACTCCACGCAAGCAGTCGCGGCGGACGGCGGCCTCGGCATCGGCACCAAGGTCAGCAGCCAGTCGGCCTGACGGCACAGGGAGACAGACATCATGAGCAACACCGACTTCGTCCTCGCGGTGGAAGACCTGACGGTCTCCTTCGACGGCTTCAAGGCCATCGACAGCCTCAACCTCTATGTGGATCGCGGCGAGCTGCGCGTGGTCATCGGCCCCAACGGCGCCGGCAAGACCACGCTGCTCGATCTCATCTGCGGCAAGACCAAGGCCTCGGCCGGCAGCATCAAGTTCAAGAACCAGGAAATGACCAGGCTACCCGAGCACATGATCGTGCGCGCCGGCATCGGGCGGAAGTTCCAGACCCCGTCCATCTACGAAAACCTCAGCGTGTTCAAGAACCTGGAAGTCTCCTACCCGCGCGGCCGCGGCGTGTTCGGCGCGCTCGGCTTCAAGTGCGACGAGGCAGTGAAGGCCAAGGTCGACGAAATCGCCGACATGATCGGCCTCGCCGACCGCCTCGAGCTCGAAGCCGGCCTGCTGTCGCACGGCCAGAAGCAGTGGCTGGAGATCGGCATGCTGCTGATGCAGGACCCCGAGCTGCTGATGCTCGACGAGCCGATCGCCGGCATGAGCGCGCGCGAACGCGAACTGACCGCCGAGCTGCTCAAGCGCATCTGCCGGAACCGCTCGGTGATCGTCATCGAGCACGACATGGAGTTCGTCGCCCGCATCGCCCACAAGGTCACGGTGATGCACCAGGGGAAGATCCTCGCCGAGGGCGCGATGGACAAGGTGCAGTCCGACCCCAAGGTCATCGACGTCTACCTGGGCCACTGATTCCGGCCACACCCCCCAATGGAGAACACCATGCTCAAGGTATCCAACCTCGTCGTGAACTACGGCCAGAGCGAGGCCCTGCACGGCATCTCGTTCGCCGCGCAGCGCAATGAAGCCGTCGCCATCATGGGCCGCAACGGCATGGGCAAGACCACCTTGTTCAAGTCGCTGATGGGCGTGCTGCCGCTGAAGTCCGGCAGCGTCGAGGTCGACGGCGTCGAAGTCGGCAAGGACGAAAGCTACCGCCGCGTCGCCAAGGGCATCGCCTACGTGCCGCAGGGCCGGATGATCTTCCCCACTCTCACCGTGCAGGAAAACATCGAGACCGGGCTGGAAAACGCCAGGGTCAAGAAAGTGCCCGAGGAAATCTACGCCCTCTTCCCGGTGCTGTGGGACATGCGCCGGCGCAAGGGCGGCAACCTGTCGGGCGGCCAGCAGCAGCAACTGGCGATCGCCCGCGCGCTCGTCACCGAGCCCAAGGTGCTGCTGCTCGACGAGCCCACCGAGGGCATCCAGCCCTCGATCATCAAGGACATCGCGAAAGCGCTGAACGAGATCCGCAAGATCCGCCGGATCACCATCGTCGTGTCCGAACAGGTTCTGTCCTTCGCGATGGACGTGGCCGACCGCCTGTTCGTCATCGAAGGCGGACGCCTCGTCCATGAAAGCGCGCGCGCCGACACCGACGAAGCCCACATCAAGCAGTTCCTCTCCGTGTAACCCATCAAGAAAGAGGTGTGCCATGCCTGAAACCCTGATCAAGGTCGATCTGAAGCAGTCCCCCTACGAAAACGAGATGGTGCACAACCGCTGGCACCCGGACATCCCGATGGCGTGCTGGGTCAAGCCGGGCGACGACTTCGTGCTCGAAACCTACGACTGGACCGGCGGCGCGATCAAGAATGATGACGATGCCGCCGACGTGCGCGACGTCGACCTGTCGACGGTGCATTTCCTGTCCGGCCCGGTCGGCGTCGAAGGCGCCGAGCCCGGCGACCTGCTGGTGGTCGACCTGCTCGACATCGGTGCCAAGGACGAGAGCCTGTGGGGCTTCAACGGCTTCTTCTCCAAGACCAACGGCGGCGGTTTCCTGACCGAGCACTTCCCCCATGCGCAGAAGTCGATCTGGGACTTCGAAGGCATGTTCACCAAGAGTCGCCACATCCCCGGCGTGCGCTTCGCCGGCCTGATCCACCCCGGCCTGATCGGCTGCCTGCCCGACCAGAAGATGCTCGACACCTGGAACGAGCGCGAAGTGGACTTCATCGCCACCCAGCCCGACCGCGTGCCGCCGCTGGCCAACCCGCCGGCACCGAGGACCGCGCACATGGGCAAGCTCAAGGGCGAGGCGCGCGACAAGGCCGCCGCCGAAGGCGCCCGCACCGTGCCGCCGCGCGAACATGGCGGCAACTGCGACATCAAGGACCTGTCGCGCGGCGCGCGCGTGTTCTTCCCGGTGTACGTCAAGGGCGCCGGCCTGTCGGTGGGCGACCTGCACTTCTCGCAGGGCGACGGCGAAATCACCTTCTGCGGCGCCATCGAGATGGCCGGCTGGGTGCACATGCGCGTCAGCCTGATCAAGGACGGCATGGCCAAGTACGGCATCAAAAACCCGATCTTCAAGCCCAGCCCGATCACGCCGAGCTACAAGGACTACGTGATCTTCGAAGGCATCTCGGTCGACGAACAGGGCAAGCAGCACTACCTCGACGTGCATGTGGCCTACCGCCAGGCCTGCCTCAACGCCATCGAATACCTGAAGAAGTTCGGCTACTCCGGCGCCCAGGCCTACTCCATCCTCGGCACCGCGCCGGTGCAGGGCCACATCAGCGGCGTGGTCGACATCCCCAACGCCTGCGCCACGCTGTGGCTACCGACCGAAATCTTCGAGTTCGACATCAACCCGGCGGCCGCCGGCCCGACCCGGTTCATCGATGGCGCCGTCGACATGCCGATCGCCTACGACAAGACCTGACCGCCACACGCCAGACGGGTCGCCGCCCTGGCGCGGCGGCCCGTGCCGGGAGCACACCATGCCAACCTACGAATACTTCTGCGAAGACTGCGGCGACTTCTCCGCGCTGCGTCCGATGAGCGCCCGCAACGAAGCCTGCCCCTGCCCCCACTGCGGCACCGCCGCTTACCGCGTGATGCTGAGCGCTCCCACGCTGGCCACAATGGACAGCACCAGCCGCAGCGCCCACGCCACCAACGAACGCGCCGCCCACACACCGATGACGAGCGCCGAATACGCCGCGCGCCACAAGCACGGGCCGGGCTGCGGATGCTGCGGCGGCAAGCCCTCGAAAGCCACCCTGCGTGCACCCGACGGCTCGAAGGCCTTTCCGACCAAGCGGCCGTGGATGATCAGCCACTGAAGAATCCAGCCACGACCGGACACGCAGCCCGCAGTTCGACTGCGTCAACGCCCCAGATCCTCCGCCACGCTTTTCACCACGGCACGGAAGAATGCCGCGCGCGGAAAGTCGGCAGACGAAGCGATGGTACGAACCAGCAGGCTGGGGTGTCCCGACAGCAGCAGCACATAAATCCAATGGTCGGACTTCACTTCGGCCAGCAGTCCCGATCCCGGCAGCAGGCTCCAGCCGGCGATCACCTGTCCGTCGTTCATCGGGCCCAGCGTGGCCAGTAGATCGTGGAAGTGAAGCAGGCCCGGCGAAACCGCGGTATGAGCAACCGCCGAATAGAGCGCGATGCTCTCCGGCAGGCGCCGGGCGACGAGCCAGGGCAGCCGCTCCCGTAGACAGCGAGGAACAAGCAGCGCACAACACGGCTGCCAGCATCAAGCCCGTACGCATCAAGCAAGACGCGTCATTGCTCCGCCTCCCAAACAGCCCTGTCACGAGTCATGGTTTCAGGCGTTTCTTCAGGGCATTTTCCAGAGCCTTCAGTTCGGCTTCGTCCTGCTCGTCGGCCTGACGTGCCTCGTCCTGTTTGCGGCGCCGGTCATAGTCCAGGTAGCGCAAGCCCGTGGTGCGCTCCATCTGCGCGTGGCTCACTTTGCCTGCATGCGTGAGCACAGGAAAGCCATTGCTGCTGATGATCTGGTCCACGTTCTGGCGCCAGAAACTCATGCGAATCTCCTCGCGGCGCTTGGTACGCAGCTCCGCCGTTTCCAGAAAGATCACCACCAGTCGGTTCAGGGTGTCGATCTCGTCCTCGGTCAGGTAGTTCTTGGCGATCAGAATGTCCTGCTTGCGCACCTTGTCGCCCGGCCAATGCAACAGGCCGAAGTATCTGTCGTCGGGGTTGGCACGAGCCACGATCAGTTCCGCCGCGGTCTGCTGCGTCACGGCGTAGAGCAACGGCTTTGTTCAGGTTAAGCGTGGATGAGTGGTAGAGTAGCGTAGTCGATATGACAGGGGGAGCCATGAACGCCCGTCAATTCAAGCGATTCCTCGAATCAGTCACGAAGCTTACGGCTGGGCAACTAGAGCAGGTTCGCAGCGCCCTCGCTTCCGAGCAGACGGTGCGGGCAAGCTACCGAGCTATCGAGGCTGCGCGCCCTTGCTCCTGTCGCCGGTGTGGTAGCGAGAAAGTGGTGCGGAACGGTGTCCAGAACGGCCTGCAACGCTTCCTTTGCCGCGCATGCGGCAAGACCTTCAACGCAGCGACCGGAACACCGCTTTCGCGACTGCGGGACAAAGACCAGTTCGAGGCCTACGCACAGTGCATGCGGAAGGGATACACCGTGCGGCAGGCTGCGGCTGAGGTCGGGCTGTCGCTGGACAAAGCCTTCCGGTGGCGTCACCGCTTCCTGAGCGAGGTTGTCGCTCATCAACCCAAAGGTGTTACCGGCATCCTTGAGGTGGATGAGACCTACTTCCGTGAATCGCAGAAGGGTTCTCGCAAGCTCACCCGCCCGCCGCGCAAGCGGGGCGGCAAGGCCAAGGGGCGCGGGCGCAGGAACAAAGACTGGATTCCCGTTCTTGTGGGGCGGGCGCGAGGTCAGGCCCTCACTGCCGACCGCGTGCTTGGTCGGCTGACCGGTGTCGAAGTGACAGACGCGCTCAAGGAGGCGGTCACGCCCGGCGAGACCATTCTCTGCACCGACGGTCACTCCGCTTTTCTCCACCTGCAGCGCACGCTCGGCGTGCAAACCAAGTCCTTCGTCGCGAGCTACCACGGGCCCGTCCTCGACAAGGTCTATCACGTTCAGTCCGCCAACCACTACCACGAGCGCCTCAAGTCGTGGATACAGCGCAGGCTCAGGGGCGTAGCCACAAAGTACTTACCCAACTACCTCGCCTGGCAGCGGCTCATGAGCTGGGGCAAGACCGGCGTTTCGGCCGAGGAGGTCATCGCGTCCGCCCTCGGCAGGCAGGTCGTCAACACCTGATCCGAGGGCGAACAGGCCGTTGCCGCAGGGCGCCTACGTGATGAGCCTTTCCTTGACGGCCTTCGCCAGCTCGGTGGCCTTTTCGGCGAGCCGCGCGAGAACCGAGCGATAGACCGCTCCGTCCTCTCGCTTGTCGACTGCCATGACCATTACGATGAGCGCGTCGTCCTCCACGCCGTAGACCAGCCGATACCCCTGCTTCCTGAGCTTGATCTTGTAGTAGCCCTCAAGCTCCCCGTGGAGCGCACCGCCGGGGACATGCGGGTTGTTCAACCGCTTGCGCAGGAGCTTGCGCAACGGCTCCTTCACCGAACCGTCGAGGTCACGCCACTCCTGCAACGCAGAGGGGATGAAGAAGAGCCGGTACTTGTATTTCCTCGACGGCTCAGATTTCGTCAATGTCGACCTCGACGGCTTGCTCCTTCTCGGCAACCCGAGCCAACACCGTGCGATACAGGTCTTGGTCGGCCAGCTCCTCTACCATCGCCTGAAACAGCTTCGGCTCCACCATGTAGAAGGCGGCCTTGTTGTGGTTGAGGACCGCCACCGGGCGGCTGTTCGCTTCGCGCAGCACGTAAGCGGGGTTCTTCTTGAACTCCGACATGCTGACCGTGATGTCCGTGAGAATCGTTTGCATAGCTCAGCTCCTTAATTAGCTCTGAATATAGCTACGGAGTTGGCTCATGTCAAGACTGGCGGCGGGCGGGCGCAGGTCGGGTCAGGGTTCATCCACGTTTTATCTGAACAGCGCCAGAGCAACAGGTTCTGTACCGTGGCAAAGAATATCTGCGTGGCCTTGTCGGTTTTGTCGTAGTCGCTCGCCAGGGAAAACAGATCGCGAACCTTTTGATAAAAGCGCTTTTCCGAGGCACGGATGTCCCGGATGCGGGCCAGCATCTCGTCGAAGTAGTCCGGGCGGCCATCCGGGTTCTTCAGCCGCTCGTCATCCATCGCGAAGCCCTTGAGCAAGTACTCCTTGAGCACCGTGGACGCCCAGCGGCGAAACTGCACCCCGCGCGGCGAGCGCACCCGGTAGCCCACGGCCAGAATGGCATCCAGATTGTAGAGCGTGACGCTGCGCCGCACCTGGCGGGAACCTTCGGTTTGAACTGTCAAGGATTCCTTGACAGTTGTCGCCGGGTCCAACTCCCCGTCCCCAAAGATGTTCTTCAAGTGCAGCGAAATATTCTGCTTGGTAGCGTCGAACAACTCGGCCATTTCAAGCTGGGTCAACCAGACCGTCTGCTGCTCGGCCCTCAGCTTGATCTGGCTGCGCCCGTCTTCGGTGGTGTAGAGGATCAGTTCGCTCATACGGCCGGCGTCTCGTTAAGGTGGCATTCGAGAATTCTATCTTGAGGCATCTCACGCAAGACCTTCGCCTGGCACTCCAGACCCGGGAATCCCGTGCTCTCGCAGCAACCGCCCCGGAACACGGCCTCGCGCCGGTGGCGCGCAACACCAAGGATTGCGCCGGTCTGTCCGTCGCGGTCTTCAAACACTGAACGCACTGATGCAGCGGCTCCCTACGACCTCATCCGGCACTGCCCCCAATACGTCAAACGACGTATTTGTGCATCGCACAATCCTTCCCACAATGGCGCCAGGCCTTTCGACCACCCGCCCTACACCGGAGACCCAGCCGATGAGACACGGAGACATTTCCAGCAGCGCCGATTGCGTGGGCGTTGCCGTCGTCAATTACAGGATGCCCCGCCTGCATACCCGGGCGGAGGTGCTGGACAATGCCCGCAGGATCGCCGACATGGTGGTCGGCATGAAGCAGGGCCTGCCCGGCATGGACCTGGTGATCTTCCCCGAGTACTCCACCCACGGGATCATGTACGACCCCAAGGAGATGTACGACACCGCCGCCACCGTGCCCGGCGACGAAACCGAAATCTTCGCCGCCGCCTGCCGCAAGGCCAGGGTCTGGGGTGTGTTCTCGCTGACCGGCGAGCAGCATGAGGAGCACCCCAACAAGGCTCCCTACAACACGCTGATCCTGATGAACGACCAAGGCGAGATCGTGCAGAAATACCGCAAGATCATGCCCTGGGTGCCGATCGAAGGCTGGTATCCGGGCGACTGCACCTATGTCTCCGACGGCCCGAAGGGGATGAAGATCAGCCTCATCATCTGCGACGACGGCAACTACCCCGAGATCTGGCGCGACTGCGCGATGAAGGGCGCCGAACTGATCGTCCGCTGCCAGGGCTACATGTACCCGGCCAAGGACCAGCAGGTGATGGTGTCGAAGGCGATGGCCTGGATGAACAACTGCTACGTCGCGGTCGCCAATGCCACCGGCTTCGACGGCGTGTATTCCTATTTCGGCCATTCCGCCATCATCGGCTTCGACGGCCGCACACTGGGCGAATGCGGCGAAGAGGACATGGGCATCCAGTATGCCGAACTGTCCACCGGCCTGATCCGCGATTTCCGCAAGAACGCGCAGTCGCAGAACCACCTGTTCAAGCTGCTGCACCGCGGCTACACCGGCAAGATCAACTCCGGCGAGGATGCTGCCGGCGTCGCTGCCTGCCCCTACAGCTTTTACGGCGAGTGGATCAACGACCCTGAAGGCACGCGCAAGAAAGTGGAAGCCATCACCCGCTCGACGGTGGGCACGGCGGAATGCCCGATCGACGGCATTCCCAACCAGGAAACCCGGCACCGCTGAACGCCCCCCCCTGCCGAGCCGCACATGGACCTCTCTTCCTACCGCATCGCCACCGAGCCCTACTACCACCCGACCGGCCACGAGATCGCGCTCTACGAGCACGCCTATGCCCACCGCCTGCCGCTGGTGCTGAAGGGCCCCACCGGCTGCGGCAAGACGCGCTTCGTCGAGTACATGGCCTGGCGCCTCGGCAGACCGCTGATCACGCTGGCCTGCAACGAGGACATGAGCACCGCCGACCTCGTCGGCCGCTACCTGCTCGACGCCGACGGCACCCGCTGGCACGACGGTCCGCTCACCACCGCGGTGCGCCACGGCGCCATCTGCTATCTCGACGAAGTCGTCGAGGCGCGGCAGGACACCACCGTGGTCATCCACCCGCTCACCGACAGCCGCCGCATCCTGCCGCTCGACAAGAAAGGCGAGATCGTCACCGCCCACCCCGACTTCCAGTTGGTGGTGTCCTACAACCCCGGCTACCAGAGCCACAGCAAGAGCCTGAAGCAATCCACCCGCCAGCGCTTCGCCGCGCTGGAGTTCGGCTATCCCGCCGCTGCGGCCGAAACCGACATCGTCGCCCATGAGGCCGGCATCGAGCCGACACTCGCCGCGCGCCTGGTGGATATCGCGGTCAAGTCGCGCCGGCTGCGCGAGCGCGGGCTGGAAGAAGGCATCTCCACCCGGATGCTGATCTATGCCGGCATCCTGATCCGCGACGGCCTGCCGCCGATCGACAGCTGCCGCATGGCAATGACCGCACCGATCACCGACGATCCGGACATGCAGGCCGCGCTGGACGCGATCCTGGAAGCGACGTTCTGACACGGCGAGCTGCCATGCCCTCGGCGCCGACCAGCGATGCCCCTGCCTCGCACCTGACCCGGCTGACCCACCTGCTCCACGCCTTCGGCGTCGATGATGGCGAAGTCCAGCTGCTAGAGCGCCCGCCGCAGGACGGCCCGCCGGCACGCCCGGTGCTGCACGGCGCCACCCTGCTGCTGCCGGCCGTTCCCAGCGGCTGGCACGGCGATGGTGGCCACTGCCACCTCGCCGCCACACTTCACGCCATCGGCCACCTTCTGTATTCGCCGCGCCGGCAGCCGACGGGCAAGCGCAAACCGATGGGGCTGGCGCTCGCCGCGGCGATCGAGGACGTGCGCGTCGACCGCCTGCTGATGCGCCGCTATCCGGGCATCGCGCGGCTGATCCGCCACCTGATCCGCACCCAGAACGAACTGCCGCAAGTCGGCTTCGAAGCCCGCATCGCCCGCTTGCAGCGCGTGCTGCTCGATCCGCGGGCCGGCGACAATGACATCTGGGTCATCAAGGGCCGCGCGCTGTTCGAGGAGCAGACGGACCAGCTGGACGACGCCGAGGCTTTCCAGCCCATGATCGACGTGCTCGCCTACGACCTCGGCCAGCTGCGCGTGCGCATGAACCTGCAGACCCATGCTCCGCCCTTTCCCTGGCACGACGACAACAGCCACCTGTGGGCGCACGCCGCCGACGCCGAGCAAGCAGATATCCCATTGCGCCGCCCGCCGCCACCGGCCGGAGAGGCCGGCGCCGCTGCTGCGCAGACATCGGCCTCGCCGCCTGAAACGGTGGCCCTGCCCGAAATCGCCCGTCACGATTATCCCGAGTGGCACCATCAACTGGCACGTGTACGCAGCAACTGGTGCACCGTGATCGAACGCGCCGTACCGCCTCCGGCCCCCGACGAAACCGGAATACGGACGAGCGACAACCTGCGCCTGCAACGCGGCCTGCGCCTCGACCGCCGCGAACGCATCCGCCGCCAGTGGGAAGGCGAGGACATCGACCTCGACGCCGCCACCGAAGTCTTCATCGACCGCCGCCTCGGCCTTGCCCCCGATCCCCGCCTGTTCCGCCGCGCCGGCCGCGCCCCGCACCACGCCAGCATCCTGCTGTTGCTCGACCTGTCGGCCTCGACCGCCGATCTGCTGACCGACGGCCGCAGCGTGCTCGCGCTCGAACACGAAGCCGCCGGCATGCTGATGGCGGCACTGCGGGCGGGTTCCGACCGGCTGGAAGTCGCCGGCTTCGACTCCGACGGACGCCAGGCAATCAATTACCTGCGCCTGCTCGACTTCGGCCAGCCGATTCCAGCCGAACCGGCGTCGCTCCTCGCCTTCGCGCGCAGCGGCCTGTCGACGCGCATGGGTGCAGCCATCCGCCACGCCACATCCCGCCTGACCACGGAGCGCAACGACACCCGGGTGCTGCTTCTGCTTTCGGACGGCGCCCCCTCCGACATCGACGTCTTCGATGAGCGCCATCTCGTCGAAGACGCCGCCTTCGCCGTCGGCGAAGCGAGACGCAAGGGCATCCGCTGCTTCTGCCTGACGCTGGACCGCCAATCCGAAGCCTATGTGCGCCGCATCTTCGGCCGCGGCAGCTACCGCATCATCGATGACGCACACAGGCTCGCCAGCGCATTGCGCGACACCTGCGCGCGGGTGGTGGACAGCAGTTGACGCCCCAAGGCAGTGCCGGAGAGCCTGGCCGCTAGCAGACATAACGGCCCCCGGACAGCCGCCATGCACACAACTGATGCCGACGGGCTCGGCAGGCGTTCGCATTGCGCACGACATTGGTGCGCCGCACCGCTTTTTCAGCGCAATGCACCGTTCGAGAGCGTGAAAGGGCGAGCCGCAAAATCCTGCTGAACCGCCGCAGTCAAGGGCTTCCGGGCGAATGGCACAGCCTTTGCTAAAGGGACGACAAACCCGCCAATCCGGCGGCATTCAGCCCTTCGGAGGACATCTTCACCATGAGCCCGCGCCATTTCAGCCTCAAGACTCTCGCTGCCGCCGTCGCCGCGGCCGGCCTGTCCCTGTCCTTCTCCGCGCAGGCTGCGGACACCATCAAGGTCGGCGTGCTGCATGCGCTCTCCGGCACGATGGCGATTTCCGAAACCGCGCTCAAGGACATGGCGCTGATGACCATCGAGGACATCAACGCCAAGGGCGGCGTGCTGGGCAGGAAGCTGGAGCCGGTCGTCATCGACACCGCCTCCAACTGGCCGCTGGCGGCGGAAAAGGCCAAGCAGCTCATCGGCCAGGACAAGGTGGCCGTCACCTTCGGCTGCTGGACTTCGGTGTGCCGCAAGTCGGTGCTGCCGGTCTATGAAGAAAACAATGCGCTGCTGTTCTACCCCGTCCAGTATGAAGGCGAGGAGCTGTCCAAGAACGTGTTCTACACCGGCGCCGCGCCCAACCAGCAGGCCATTCCCGCGGTGGAATACCTGATGAGCGAGGACGGCGGCGAGGCCAGGCGCTGGGTGCTGCTGGGCACCGACTACGTCTATCCGCGCACGGCCAACAAGATCCTGCGCGCCTTCCTGAAGGCCAAGGGCGTGGCCGACAAGGACATCATGGAGACCTACACGCCCTTCGGCCACAGCGACTACCAGACCATCGTCGCCGACATCAAGCGCTTCGCCGCGGGCGGCAAGACGGCGGTGGTGTCCACCATCAACGGCGACTCCAACGTGCCCTTCTACAAGGAACTGGGCAACGCCGGCCTGAAGGCCACCGACGTGCCGGTGGTCGCCTTCAGCGTCGGCGAGGAAGAGCTGCGCGGCCTCGATCCCAAGCCGCTGGAAGGCCACCTGGCGGCGTGGAACTACTTCATGAGCGTCAAGAACCCGGCCAACGACGCCTGGATCAAGCAGTGGAGCGACTACGCCAAGGCCAAGCGCCTGCCCGGCCAATCGACCAAGCCGCTGACCAACGACCCGATGGAAGCCACCTACGTCGGCATCCACATGTGGAAGCAGGCGGTCGAGAAGGCCGGCAGCACCGAGCCCGACAAGGTCATCGCCGCGATGGCCGGCCAGAGCTTCGAGGCGCCCAGCGGCTTCACACTGACGATGGACGCGAAGAACCACCACCTGCACAAGCCGGTGCTGATCGGCGAGATCCGCGGCGACGGCCAGTTCAACGTGGTGTGGAAGACGCCCGCGCCGGTCAAGGCCCAGCCCTGGAGCCCCTACATCGAAGGCAACGACAAGAAGAAGGACGAGCCGGAAAAGCAGTAAACCTCCTCTTCCGTCCCTCGCCCTGGCGGATCGCCCGGGCACGGCGTGCGCCGTGTCCGCGGCCCCCTGCGTCCGACACCGGTGCGTGCCGCGCCACTCGCTGCAATTCGCGTGCCGCCAGGCGCAAGCCGCACCGTTTCTTTCGAGTGTTTCCCCATGACTGGATACTTGCGAACGCTGGCCCTGCTGGCCTGCCTGGCACTGCCTTGCCTGGCGCACGCGCTGACGCCCGAAGCCGCGCTGGCGATGGCCCGGGGCGAAGGCAGCAGCCGCATCGCCGCCATGCAGGCGGCCATCGCCGACGACCCCGACGAGCGCACCGCCGCCTTCCTGCGCGCACTGGCCGCCAACGAAGTGGCGGTCGCCGACGGCCGCGCCCTGATCGTGCGCAACGGCCAGGCGCAGGATCCCGTCAGCGGCGAAACCCTGCCGCTGCCAGCGAGCGCGGAAGGCGTCATGAACAACAACCGCATGCGCGGCGCGATCAACGCCGCGCTGGCCGCGCTCGACCTGTTCGCCGCCGATGCCGGCAAGCGCCTGCAGGCCGCACACGCCATGCGCCAGGGGGCATCGGCCGAGCGCCTGCCGCTGGTGGATAAAGCCCTTGCCCAGGAAACGGATGCGCGCGTGAAGCAGGCGCTGGAACAGATCCGCGCCTCGGTGCACCTGAATGCCGAACTGCCCGCCGAACGGCTGGCCGCGATCGCCACGCTGGCCGGGGATGCCAGCCCCGCCACCCGCCTGCTGCTCGGCGAGCGCATGGCCGCCGAAACCGACGACCAGGTGCGAAGCGAGCTGCAGCGCGCGCTGCGCAAGATCGACGACAGGCTCGCCTGGGGCGAGCGCCTGGGCGTGGTCTTCACCGGCGCGAGCCTGGGCAGCATCCTGCTGCTGGTGGCGCTCGGCCTGGCCATCACCTACGGCCTGATGGGCGTCATCAACATGGCGCACGGCGAACTGATGATGATCGGCGCCTACGCCACCTACCTGGTGCAAGGCGTGTTCCGGCAGTATTTCCCCGGCGCCTTCGACGCCTACCTGCTCGCCGCGGTCCCGGCCGCCTTCCTCGCCTCGGCGCTGGTCGGCGCCATCCTCGAACGCAGCGTGATCCGCTTCCTGTACGGCCGCCCGCTGGAAACCCTGCTGGCCACCTGGGGCATCTCGCTGATCCTGATGCAGCTGGTGCGCACCGTGTTCGGCGCGCAGAACGTGGCGGTGGAGAACCCCTCGTGGATGAGCGGCGGCTGGCAGGCGCTGCCCAACCTGACGCTGCCCTACAACCGCATCGTCATCATCGGCTTCGCCTTCGCGGTGCTGGCGCTGGTGGCCTGGATCATCTCGCGCACGCGCATGGGCCTGTTCGTGCGCGGCGTCACCCAGAACCGCCCGATCGCCTCGTGCATGGGGGTCAATACCGCGCGCGTCGACACCATGGCCTTCGCGCTCGGCAGCGGCATCGCCGGGCTGGCGGGCTGCGCGCTGAGCCAGGTCGGCAACGTCGGCCCGGACCTGGGGCAGAGCTACATCGTCGATTCCTTCATGGTCGTGGTGCTGGGCGGCGTCGGCCAACTGGCGGGCACGGTCTACGCGGCACTGGGGCTGGGCGTGCTGAACAAGTTCCTCGAAGGCTGGACGGGCGCGGTGCTGGCCAAGATCGCCGTGCTGGTATTCATCATCGCCTTCATCCAGAAGCGCCCGCAGGGCCTGTTCGCAATGAAGGGCCGCAGTGCGGAGGCATGACATGCAAGCTACCACTTCTTCGACTCCTGCCGTACCCGCGGTACAACTCCCGGGCCGCAGGCCGCTGCTGACGCGCAAGGGCTGGGGCGCGTTCTGCGCCGCGCTGCTGGCGGTGTGCGCGCTCGCGCCGGTGCTGAATCTGTGGGTACCGCCGGACAGCGCCTTCCACCTGTCGGACTACGCGGTGGCGCTGCTCGGCAAGATCATGTGCTACGCGATCTGCGCGCTGGCGATGGACCTGATCTGGGGCTACACCGGCATCCTGTCGCTGGGCCACGGCCTGTTCTTCGCCCTCGGCGGCTACGTGATGGGCATGTACCTGATGCGCCAGATCGGCACCGAAGGCAACTACGGCAGCGACCTGCCCGACTTCATGGTCTTCCTCGACTGGAAGGAACTGCCCTGGCACTGGATGCTGTCCGACAGCTTCGCCGCCACGCTGATCCTGATCGTCGCCGTCCCCGGACTGTTGGCCTTCGTGTTCGGCTGGTTCGCCTTCCGCTCGCGGATCAAGGGCGTGTATTTCGCCATCATCACGCAGGCGCTGACCTACGCGGCGATGCTGCTGTTCTTCCGCAACGAGACCGGTTTCGGTGGCAACAACGGCTTCACCGACTTCAAGCGCATCCTCGGCCAGCCGCTCGCCACGCAGGAAATGCGCATGCTGCTGTTCGTGCTCACCGGCTGCACCCTGCTGGGCTTCTTCCTGCTGGCGCGCTGGCTGGTTCGCAGCAAGTTCGGCCGCGTATTGCAGGCGATCCGCGACGCCGAGAGCCGGGTGATGTTCTCGGGCTACTCGCCGCTGCCCTACAAGCTCACGATCTGGGTCATCAGCGCGATGATGTGCGGCGTAGCCGGCGCGCTGTACGTGCCGCAGGTCGGCATCATCAACCCCGGCGAGATGAGCCCGGCCGCGTCGATCGAGATCGCGGTGTGGGCCGCGGTGGGCGGGCGCGGCACGCTGATCGGGCCGATCGCCGGCGCCTTCCTGGTCAACGGCGCGAAGAGCTGGCTGACGGTGGTGGCGCCGGAGTTCTGGCTGTACTTCCTCGGCGCGCTGTTCATCGCCGTCACGCTGTTCCTGCCGCAAGGCATCGCCGGCCTGGCGCGCAAGCTGCGCCGCAGCGGCGGCGAAGCCCGGCCCCTTGCAGGCGCACAGGCGGAAGGCCGCAGCCCCGCTGCCAAAGAGGAGACGCGCGCATGACTCCCGAACTGATGAAGGCGGGCACGGCCCGCTTCGAACGCCACCTCGAACGCGAGGCCCAGCGCCGCGCCGCGCTCACCGAATCGGGCGGCCGCAGCGCCGGCTATGCCCGCCACGCGCTGGCCGGCGAGGTGGACGTCACCCACGGCCGCATCCTGTACCTGGAAGACGTGCACGTCAGCTTCGACGGCTTCAAGGCCATCAACGGCCTGAACCTGGACATCGCCCCCGGCGAGCTGCGCTGCATCATCGGCCCCAACGGCGCGGGCAAGACCACGATGATGGACATCATCACCGGCAAGACCCGGCCCGACAAGGGCACGGTGTTCTTCGGCTCGACCATCGACCTGCTGCGCCACAACGAGCCCGGCATCGCGCAGCTCGGCATCGGCCGCAAGTTCCAGAAGCCCACGGTGTTCGAACAGCTCAGCGTGTTCGAGAACCTCGAACTCGCGCTGAAGACGCACAAAGGCGTGAAGCACTCGATGTTCTTCCAGCTCGACAGCGCGCAGAGCGATCGCCTGGCCGAGGTGCTGCACACCATCCACCTCGCCGGCAGCATGCGCCGCATGGCGGGCGAACTCTCCCACGGCCAGAAGCAATGGCTGGAGATCGGCATGCTGCTGATGCAGGACCCCAAGCTGCTGCTGCTCGACGAACCCGTCGCCGGCATGACCGACGAGGAAACCGCGCGCACCGCCGAACTCTTCCTGCGCCTGAAGGGCAGGCACTCGCTGATGGTGGTGGAGCACGACATGCACTTCATCCGCGCCATCTCGGAAAAAGTCACCGTGCTGTGCGACGGCGCGGTGCTGGCCGAAGGCACGCTCGACGACGTGCAGGCCGACGAGCGCGTGATCGAAGTCTATCTGGGGCGCTGAAGCCCCGGCATGCCCTCTCCCGATGGATAAGCGATAAAGACCGAACCATGCTCAAAGTCCACAACCTGCACCAGTACTACGGCGGCTCGCACATCCTGCGCGGGGTCGGCCTCACCGCCGAGCCGGGCCGGATCACCGTGCTGCTGGGCCGCAACGGCGTCGGCAAGACCACCCTGCTCAAGAGCCTGATGGGCCTGGTGCCGATCAGGGACGGCACGATCGAATGGCAGGGCCAGTCGCTGTCGGGCCGCGCGCCCTATGAACGCGCCCGCGCCGGCATCGGCTTCGTGCCGCAGGGGCGCGAGATCTTCGGCCGCCTCACGGTCGAGGACAATCTGCGCATGGGCCTGGCCTACCAGCGCGCCGGCACGCCGATACCGCCCGACCTGTACGAACTGTTCCCGGTGCTGAAACAGATGCTGCAGCGCCGTGGCGGCGACCTGTCGGGCGGCCAGCAGCAGCAACTGGCGATCGCACGCGCGCTGGCGCCGGGGCCGCAGCTGCTGATCCTCGACGAGCCCACCGAAGGCATCCAGCCCAGCATCATCAAGGACATCGGCCGCGTGATCCGCATGCTCGCCAAGGAACGCGGCATGGCCGTGCTGCTGTGCGAGCAGTACTACGACTTCGCCGAGGAACTGGCCGACGCCTACCTGGTGATGGAACGCGGCGAAGTCATCGCCCAGGGGCCGGGCAGCGAGATGCAGGAGAAAAACATCCGGAGCCTGGTGGCGATATAGCCTAGAGCTAGGCGAACGGCGGGTGGGGCAAGCCTCGCGATGAGGCGAGATGCGGAGCGCCGACACCGTGGACACGCCAGGCGCAATCGAGGCCGGCGAATCGATTCGCGACCTGAAAGGGCTGCAGGCGTGGATGCCGCCTTGTCTTACCAGTAAGACACGGATAGGATGGCCGACAGGCCCCCTCGGAGTACGCCATGACCACGGTCATTCTCTCATCCAAGGGCCAACTGGTGCTGCCCGCCGAGGTGCGGCAGCACTTTGGCCTGGTCCCCGGCAGCCGGCTCGAACTGGTCGAGGAACCGGACGGCATCCGGCTGATCGTTCCCCATCCCGCGCCCCAGGCAGACGTGGAGTCCGGCTACGGCATGCTCAAGCCTCGATCCAGGGGCAAGCCGCGGCGCCTGGCGGATTTCGATGCCGCCGGTCTGCTTGCCAAAGCCAGGCCATGAAAGCCGTCGACACCAATGTGCTGGCACGCTTCTTCGTGGATGACCCGGACGATCTGGAAGCCGCGCGCCGGCGCCCTGCCGCGCTGGAGGCGATGCGGGGCCGTGTGTTCGTTTCCGTCACCGTGCTGCTGGAGCTGGAATGGGTGCTGCGCGGCTTCTACGAACTGCCGCGTGCGTCCATCCACCGCGCCCTGAGCGCACTATGCACGTATGGCAACGTCGTCGTCGAGGACCGTGCCCGCGTGCTGGCGGCCTTGCAGGCCTTCGAGCAGGGGCTGGACTTTGCCGATGCGCTGCACCTGAGCCGCGCCGCATCCTGCACGGCGCTGCTGACGTTCGACAAGCGCTTCATCAAGCGGGCGTCCAGCTTGCCGGATGCCATTCCATGCGAGCAGCCCCGCTCGTCCTGAATGATGCTCCCGTGTGAGGAAACGCGATGTTCTGGCAGGCTCTGACCACGATGCGCGATCTGGGGCGCTTGCACGAAATCGCCTCGATCCTGGTCCGTTACGGATTCGGCGACGTCGTGCGGCGGATGGGGCTGGCCAACGCCCTGGAACGCGCGGGGACGGCGCTGCACTGGCGTGAAGCGGCCGACTTCGCCCACATGACGCCGCCCGAACGGGTGCGGCGGGCGCTGGAAGACATGGGGCCGGCCTTCGTCAAACTCGGCCAGGTACTCGCCACCCGGGTCGATCTGCTCGAACCCGAGTGGATCGCCGAGTTCGGGAAACTGCAGGACAGCGCGCCGCCCGCCCCCTGGGCTGCCGTGCATCAGCAGCTCAGCGAAGACCTCGGCGCCCCGCCCGAGGAAGTTTTCGCGGCCTTCGAACCCGAGCCGCTGGCAGCCGGCTCCATTGCACAGGTACATCGGGCCCGCCTCGACGACGGCAGCGAAGTCGTGGTCAAGGTGCGGCGGCCGGGCATTCGCCCGATTCTGGAAGCCGATCTGCGCTGGCTTGCACGCCTGGCCGAACTCGCCGAGGCCGAGAGCCCCGAATGGCGTGTCCTGCACCCACGCGAGATGGTGCGCCAGTTCGCCCGGTCGCTGCGCAACGAACTCGATTTCGCCGGCGAATGCCGCAACGCCGATCGCATCGCAAGAAACTTCGCGGGCTATGCCGATCAGGACTCTGCCCCCGCCGTTTCCGGCAGCGGGGAGCCGGACCCCGCCAGTGCCCCGGCCATCATCGTCATTCCCCGCGTCCATTGGCAATGGACCGGCGAGCGGGTCTGCGTGCAGGAATTCATCGGCGGTATTTCCGGGCGCAGGCTGCAAGCCGTAGAGCAGGCCGGCCTGGACCGCAAAATTCTCGCCCGGCGCGGCGCCAATGCGGTACTGAAAATGATCGTCGAGGATGGGCTGTTCCACGCCGACCCTCACCCGGGCAACGTGTTCTACCTGCCGGACAATCGCATCGCCTTCATCGACTTCGGCATGGTCGGACGACTCTCGGAAGAACGCCGCGACGAGTTGATCCGGCTGATGCTGGGGCTGGTGAAGAACGATGCCCGCAGCGTCGTCGACGTCATGCTCGAATGGGCGAACGACGGTGCGGCAAATGAACAGGAGCTGTTGCTGGAAATCCAGTCCTTCGTCGACCGCTACCACGGCGTGCCACTGAAGCAGCTGCGCCTGAGCGAACTGCTGAGCGACCTCGTGGCGATCCCGCGACGCCACCATCTCGTGCTGCCCAACGATCTGGCCTTGCTGGTCAAGGCCTTCGTCACCCTCGAAGGCCTGGGCCGCGAACTCGACCCCGGTTTCGACATGGCCAACCAGGCCCTGCCCCTGCTGGAGCGTACCATGCAGGCGCGCTACTCCCCGGCTGCGCTGCTCAAACGGGGGCAACGGTCAGCAGGCGAGGTTTTCTCCTTGCTGGCGAGCCTGCCCCAGGATCTCTCCCGCCTGCTGCGCCTTGCCCGTCGCGGCCGGCTGGAGATGCACATCGACATCCCCCATCTGAAACGGCTCGGCGATCAACTCGATCGCGCCGCCAACCGCCTCGTGATCGGAGTCGTCGTCGCCGCGCTCATCGTCGGTTCGTCCATCGTCATGACCGTGCCGGGAGGACCGACGCTCCTGGGCTTGCCGGTCTTCGGCCTCATCGGCTTCCTCGGCGCGATGGTCGGCGGCGTATGGCTGCTGCTCTCCATTCTGCGCAGCGGAAAAGGACGATGAATACTGACGGGGCAGGTGAATACCTGCACCGCGGTCGAACCGGGTGCATGCGATCGCCGGGCTGATGCCCCACATGAGCGACGTCAGCCCCGCACACACCTCAAGCTCGCCGGCAGCCGGCGGACCAGCGAATCCATGTAGCGCTCGAACAGCGCGTCCGGGTTCTGCCTGAACAGCCGGATCCGCCCGGTGTTGTTCAGCACCAGCACGCCGACGATGTGGGCGAATGCGGCGGTGGTCTCGGCCACCGCTTCGTCGGCATCCAGGCCCAAGGTCTTCAATTGCTGCTCGACCGGTCGCAGCGCGGCCATCAGCCGTTCGTTCAGTTGCTGGTTCAGCTCCGGCGTCAGGCCCCGCGGCTTGACGCCGTCGAACAGGTAGAAGCCCAGGTCCAGCTCCTTCGGGTTGTCGCGGTAGAACACGTAGAAGGCGGTGGCCTTGGCCCGCAGCAGCTCGACCGGCCCGGCCGCGTCCGCCCCTGCCGCATCGACGACGCCGTTCAAGCGCTGCAGCGACTCGCCGAGCAGCGCGCCGTAGATCTCTTCCAGGTTGGCGAAGTAGCTGTAGATGGCACCGGGGGTGTAGCCCGCCCGCTTGGCGATCTCCCGCAGGCTCGCCCCGTCCAGTCCCAGCTCGAAGAAGGCCGAGCGCGCCGCATCCAGGATCAGCGCACGGCGCGCCTGGTTGAGCGTGTTTTCCCTGATTGCCCTCGATTCCGTCCGCGACTCGGCTGCCATTCCGGCAGCGGCCGCACGGGCGCGTGATCGAGGCGGACTCTGGCGGGCGGTCGTTGACTTGGACATGAGCAGAATTCTACACTGCGCGACATATTGAACACTGTTCAATACAGTCAACGCCACTCAAAAAGGAGCCACCATGTCTGCCACCAACACCAGCGGCCTGATGGACGGCCGGCAATTCCGGGAATCCCTGCGGAAGTACGAGCCCGTCGTCTATGTCGATGGCCAACGGATCGAATCGGTCGTCGATGCTCCTTCGCTGCAGCCCGGCATCAATGCCCTTGCCGTCACCTACGACTTCGCCCACGACCCCGCGCTGGCACCGCTGATGCTCGCGAAGCAGACGGCCTCGGGCAGGACGGTCAACCGCATGCTGCACGTCAACGAATCGGCCGGCGACCTGCTCAACAAGCTCGAAGCGGTCCGCGTGCTCTGCCAGGAGACGGGCTGTGCGCAGCGCTATCTGGCGCACGACGCGCTCAACGGCATCGGCCAGGCGATGGCCAAGCTGGACGATGCCAGGGGTTCGACCGAATACCGCGCGAAGTTCGCCGCCTGGCTGCAGAAGGTGCAGGACGAAGACCTGACGCTGGGCATCGCGATGACGGACGCCAAGGGCGACCGCAGCAAGCGCCCCAACCAGCAGCTGAACCAGGACGTCTATGTCCATGTCGTCGAACGCAATGCCAAAGGCATCATCATTTCCGGCACCAAGGCCATCGTCACCGGCGCGCCCTACGTGCACGAATTCCTCGTCATGCCCTCGCGCAACATGCGCGAAGACGACAAGGACTTCGCCCTCTGCTGTGCGGTGCCGGTCGACGCGCCGGGCATCACCATCGTCGCCCGGCCGGCCGGCCGCCCCGGCGAGAAGCCCGAGCACGGCGCGCCGCTGTTCTCGCGCAAGTACGGCCAATCGACCGGCGTGGTCATCTTCGACAAGGTCTTCGTGCCCTGGGAGCGCGTGTTCCTGGCCGGCGAATGGGAGTTTTCCGGCGACATCACCTACAACTACGCCACCCATCACCGCCACAGCTGCATCGGCGCGCGGGCGGGCTTCGGCGACCTGCTGATCGGCGCCGGCGCCCTGATGTGCGAAGCCAACGGCCTCGATCCGGACAAGAAGGCCAATCTGCGCGACCCGATGGTCGAGCTGATCAAGATCACCGAAGGCTTCTACGCCTGCGGCGTCGCCGCGAGCGTCTATTCGGTGCAGGACCCGTACTCGAAGAGCTTCATGCCCGAGCCGGTGTATTCGAACATCGGCAAGCTGCTGCTCTCCACCCAGATCTACGACATGCACCGGCTCGCCCACGAAGTCTCCGGCGGCCTGATCGTCGCCCTGCCGGGACCGGACGAGGACCACAACCCGGCCACGGCGGCGACGCTGGCCGAAGTGCTGCGCGCCAACCCGGCCATCCCCTACGACAAGCGGATCGAAGTGTCCCGCTTCATCGAAGACCTGACCGCTTCCTACCAGGGCGGCTGGTACTCGCTGATCAGCCTGCACGGCGGCGGCTCGCCGACCGCACTGAAGCAGGAAATCTGGCGCAACTACCCGGTGGGCAACAAGGTCGAGCTGGTCGAGCGCCTGCTGGAACGCGGCGTGCTGGCCGAGGACGGCCGCTCGATCAGCAGGAACAAGCAGCCCGGGCGCTGCTGCGACGCCGGCTGCAGCCAGCCCGGCCAGCCGGTGATGGTGCCGCTGCCGAAGGTCGGCAGAAGCGGCTGAAAGCGGGCGCCACCTTCAGGCTGCGGCCCGGGAGCGGCCTTGCTGGAACCGGCATTACCAATTCTTGCCATGCCGCCTAAGCTCAGGCCATGAGCACGATGAACATCTCATTGCCCGACAGCCTGAAGGCCTTCGTGGATGAACAGGTCAACGAACGCGGCTACGGCACCAGCAGCGAGTACGTGCGCGAATTGATCCGCAAGGATCGGGATCGCCAGCATGTGCGCAGCCTGCTGCTGGCAGGCGCTGCTTCTGCGCCCACTTCGCCAGCCGATGCCGCTTACTTCCAAAGCCTGCGCGAACGGGTGGCCAAAGCGGCAGAATCTGGCTCCGGGAATTGAAGGCCAGGCCACATCGACGTCTGGCCGCATACTGCACGATCAACTTGCAGCGTCATCGCCATCCCGATCGACATGCTTGCATTCCACGATGAAGTGAATTAGCGTTCACAAAATGAATCTCTGTTCACTTCATCATGGCCTATCGCAAGACAGAACGCATCGAAGCACGCCTTGCCGACAACCGGCAGCGCATCCTGGACGCCGCGCGCAGGCTGGTTTCCGAGGGCGGCTGGGCCGAGGCGCAGATCGGCCACGTCGCCTCCGCCGCCGGCGTGGCGACTGGTTCGGTGTATCGCTACTTCCCGTCCAAGGTGGATCTGTTCGTCGAAGTGCTGTCCGTCGTGTCCCAGCGCGAAGTCGACGTGCTGAAGGCCATCGCGGAGAGCGACGACGCGCCCTGGCAGACCCTCCACGTCGCGGTCTCGACTTTCGTCGAGCGTGCGATGCGCAACCGGCGGCTGGCCTATGCCCTGATCGCCGAGCCCTGCGAACGGGAACTCGATGAAGCCCGGCTGGTG
Organism: Thauera butanivorans; assembly: GCF_048398245.1. NCBI lineage: Bacteria > Pseudomonadati > Pseudomonadota > Betaproteobacteria > Rhodocyclales > Zoogloeaceae > Thauera > Thauera butanivorans. The sequence goes on along the minus strand of NZ_CP183038.1, from coordinate 629,225 downwards.
TATCGCCATGCCATCAGCAAGCAGATCATGCGCATCGTCAAGGATGGCCAGGCGCAGGGCGACTTCCGTGCAGATCTCGACCCGAGCATTGCCGCCACGGTGATCGTGGGCGGCTTCATGGAAAGCCTGATCGGTCCGCTTTCGCCCCTCAACGCCGATTTCGACCGCTCGGGCAAACGGACGCCCGACGCGGTTCACGCCCTGGCAAGCCAGATTGCCGATGTCTGCTGCGCGGCAGTCGCCACACAGAACGGCAAGCTTGCTTCATTCGACGCCACCCGAAGGAGACAGAAATGAACGCCCCGATTCCCTCGAGCAATGCGCTCAAGCCGGCATCCGACCGCCATTCCACCCATGTCGTCAGAAACCAGGCCGCGATGCCGACCGGCTTCAACGCCTTCGACGACGACGTGGTGCTGAAGGCCGCCATCGAACGCGAGGCGCCATGGGCCGCGTCGCGCTGCTCGGCCATCGGCAAGCTGGCCGGCGACGACGCAGTGCAGGAGCTCGCCCGCCAGGCCAACCGCAACGCTCCCGAACTGAAGACCCACGACCGCTTCGGCAACCGCATCGACTGGGTCGAACTGCATCCCGCCTGGCACGAGTTGATGTCGCTGGCCTGGAAGCACGAAGTGCCGACGCTGTCGTGGACCAGCAAGGAGAAGCAGCCGCATTTCGCCCGCGCCGTGCTCTCCTATCTGTGGAACCAGGTCGAGCAAGGCACCGGCTGCCCGACCGGGATGGCCTATGCGTCCTACGCCGGCTTCCGCCACGAGCCGGCGCTGAAGATCTGGGCAGAGAAGAGCCTCGGCACGGTCTATGAAAACAGCCGCCGCGAAGTGGCCGACAAGCCCTCGGTGGTGATCGGCTACGCGATGACCGAGAAACAGGGCGGCTCCGACCTGCGCGAAACGCAGACCACCGCGGTGTTCTCGCACACGGCCGATTATCACGGTGCCACGGCCCACTGGTACGAGCTGACCGGCCACAAGTGGTTCTGCTCGGTGCCGCAGTCCGACGGCTTCTTCACCCTGGCCAAGGTCGATGGCGGCGTCACCTGCTTCTTCCTGCCACGCACGCTGCCCGACGGCAGCCATAACCGCTTCTTCATCCAGCGGCTCAAGGACAAGGCCGGCAACCGCTCCAATGCCAGCAGCGAAGTGGAATACAGCGGCACCCTGGCGATCCGCGTCGGCGAGGAAGGCGCCGGCCTCAGGGAAATCCTCTCCCACTCCCACCTGACCCGGCTGGACTTCGCCGTCGGCTCCGCCGGCCTGATGCGCCAGGCGCTGACGCTGGCGCTGAACCACGCCACCACCCGCAACGGCTTCGGCTCCAGCCTGGCCCGGCGCCCGATGATGGCCAACGTGCTGGCCGACATGGCGGTGGAAGTCGAGGCCGCGACGCTGATGGCCTTGCGCATCGCCAGGGCGACGGACCATATCGACACCGATCCGCAGGAAAAGGCCTTCGCTCGCGTGACGACGCCGATGGCCAAGTACTTCAACTGCTCCCGCGTCGTCGCCGTCGCCAACGAAGCCCTGCAATGCCACGGCGGCAACGGCTTCGTCGAGGACGGCCCGATGGCCCGCCTGTACCGCGAAGCGCCGCTCAACAGCGTTTGGGAAGGCACGGCGAACATGATGTGCATGGACGTCCGCCGCGCGATGCTGAAGGACGCCAGCTGCCGCGACGCCCTGTTCGCCGAACTGGCCGACGTGCGCGGCCAGGACACGCGCTTCGACGCCTACGTCGCCGCGATGGGGCCGCTGCTGGACGCCATGCTGCAGGACGAATTCCTCGCCCGCCCCGCATCCGAAGCGATCGCCCGCTCACTGCAGGGCGCCGAACTGCTGCGCCATTCGACGCCGGAGGTGATCGACGTGTTCATGAAGACCCGGCTGGGCGGAAGCATGAACAGCTGGGGCGCCATGTTCGGCTCGCTGGGCCCGGGCGTGACTCAGGCGCAGGCGGACATCATCGTCGAACGGGCACAGGTCAAGCGCTGAACGTTGCTGGTCGCGTTTTTCATGAATTGATGCTGCCGACCACCTGCGCGAGCACCAGAATCGCGTGGGCGACCGGGGGCGTCAGCACTCGACCGCGCCGACCACCACGATCTCGATCCGGTAGGCCGGGTTGGCCAATTGCGCCTGCACCGTCGCGCGCGGCGGCGTGTGGCCGGGCACGACCCACTCGTCCCAGACGGTGTTCATCGCGCCGATCTCGCTGATGTCGGCCAGGAAGATCTGGCATTGCAGGATGCTTCGCTTGCTGGAACCGGCTTCCTCCAGCAAGCGCTCGACGTGGCCCAGCACCTCGCGGGTCTGCGTGGCGATGTCGGCACCGGGGCTGTTCTCGGGCACTTGCCCGGCCAGATAGACCACGCCGTTGAACACGGCACTTTCGGACAGGCGCGTGCCGACGTGGCGGCGTTGCAGGGCGGATTCGGGTGTGGACATGGCGGTTTTTTCCTTTCCGGGGTTCAATGGCGAACAAGCTTACACTTACATCCTGCCGGGCAAGCAGGTAGCGATGCAGGGGAACAGGCACAGCAACACCAAGGCCGCGATCATCAAGCAAGAACATGGCGCACAGCCCGGCGATGCCGCTGGTGATCTACTTGCCTGCCATGCTTCGATTGCCAGGGTTCACAGCCAACGCCGGGTTCGCTTGCAGAAGCTGGCGTACGCTTCCGGGAAGCGAGCGGATAGATGCCGCTCCTCCGGCCGGATCTGGAATCGCGTGATGTAGCGCACGAAAGCCGGAACAGCCACCAAAGCCGCGGCATTGCCGAGGCATAGCGTCCATCCCAGCAGGATTACGGAGTCACCGAGGTACATCGGGTTCCGGGTATGGCGATAAATACCGGATGTCACCAGACGCGTGGCCGAAGCGGGCCGGAGCGGATTGAAGGTCGTACCCGCGCGCAGAAAGGCGAGTGCAGGAAGGATATTCAACGCCAGGCCTGCAAGGGCCAGCGCAATCGCGAGAGTGGTGCGCAGCGCAAATTCAAAGGAGAGCACGGGCAGCAAAGGTGCGACGCCATATGCGGCAGCACCAAGCAGCACCATGACGATCGGCGGTGGAATTTTTGTCTCGAGCCACTGCATTGTTTGAACGAGGCTTCAAGTCGTGCCGCACGACAGCGGCGGCCCGAGGCAGCTTACTACCGACTGTCCCCACCCACAAACACCGGCTCCGCCTCCAACACCACGCCGAAGCGCCCCTCCACATCGGCCACGATCGCCCGCGCGATCCGCTCCACATCCGCCCCCGTCGCCCCACCCCGATTGACCAGCACCAGCGCCTGGCGCTCGAAGCAGCCCACCGGGCCGAGGTCGCGACCTTTCCAGCCGGCCTGTTCGATCAGCCAGCCGGCGGCGAGCTTCTCGCGGCCGTCGGGCTGCGGGTAATGCGGCATCGTCGGGTACGCTGCCAGCAGGCGGGCGCAGTGGGCGGCGTCGACCACGGGGTTCTTGAAGAAGCTGCCGGCATTGCCGATCTCGGCGGGGTCGGGCAGCTTGCGGCGGCGGATGGCGACGACGGCGTCGGAGATGTCGAGCGGCGTCGGCGTGGCGATGCCTGCGGCGGCCAGCTCGCGTTCGACGTCGGCATAGCGCGTCACCGCCTGCCAGGGTTTCGGCAGGCGGAAGCGCACCGCCGTCACCAGCCAGCGCCCCGGGTTGCGCTTGAACACGCTGTCGCGGTAGCCGAAGGCACAGTCCGCCAGGCTGAAGACCTGGCATTCGCCGGTTTCGAGGTCCACCGCGTCGAGCGAGTCGAAGCGGTCGGCGGTCTCGATGCCGTAGGCGCCGACGTTCTGGATCGGCGCCGCACCCGCAGTGCCGGGGATCAGCGACAGGTTTTCCAGTCCGGGCCAGCCCTGCTCCAAGGTCCAGCGCACGAAACCGTGCCACGGCTCGCCCGCGCCGGCCTCAACGATCCAGGCCTCGGCATCCTCGCGCACCAGGCGGCGGCCGGCGATCTCCACCTTCAGCACGGTGCCGGCAAAGTCGCCCCGCAGCACCAGGTTGCTGCCGCCGCCGAGCACCAGCCGCGGTTCCGGCGCCCGATCGGGCGCGGCGATGAGGGCGCCGATCTCATCCGCCGAGCGCAGCCGCAGCAGCCGTGCCGCGCGCGCGCGCAGGCCGAAAGTGTTGAGCGCGGACAGGTCGGCCTGCGTCTCGATGCGCGGCGATGCGGCGGGCATGTCAGCGCTCCAGCCTCGCCGTGTCGCGCTCGGGGGCGGCAGGCGTGTCGGGGATGGGGAACAGGCGGTCGTAGCCCATGTTGAACAGCAACGCGTACACGGTATAGGTGATGGCGAGGAAAATATCGGCGATCGCCGCCTCGATCCAGCCCATGCCGGTCCACCAGACGATGATCGGCAGCGTCATGCAGAACAGGCCCAACTCGAAGCCGACCGCGTGGATGCAGCGCAGGCGGAAGGGCCGGCGGTCGGCGCGGCGGCCGGTAAGCCGGCCTTCGATCCAGTCGAAGCTGGTGTTGTAACAGCCGTTCCAGATCGCCGCGATCAGCGCCAGCAGCGCCAGCAGACCGAGCGATTCGGTGATGGGGACGCCGCTGCCCCAGGCGAAAGGCGGCGTGACGATCAGCAGCCCGCCGACCTCGAACATCGTGATCTGGCGCAGTCGGTCGCCCAGCGAGCGAAGTTTGGGTTTTGAAGACACGGTGAAATCCTGCAATGAAGGTGCGACCCCGAGGGTTGAACCCAGGGGGTTGCCGTCAGCACGGGTCGTCCCGTGGGTAACCGACGGTCGCTGCGTCATTGCGCATGGCGGGCGGGGCCGTCCCCGCGTCGGAACACGAGGCCCACTGGCGTGGACCAGCGAACCTTTTAGCAAATCCCCCTCACTTCTGGCAAGCGTGGCACGCGGCGGCGGGTGCGGCATCACGCTGCCAAAATATAAGCCATCACTGATTCTCATCCCGTGCCGCGCTGACCGCCTGCGCGATGCAGGACATGGGCTACACACGGGTGCGTGCCATCGTCGGCGGCTTCGATGCGTGGGCAGCCGCCGGCAAGCCGGTCGAGCAGCCGAGCCTGCCATCCTTCGAGTAACAAAGTGCCACATGGGCGGCTCCCGTTCCGCAACGCACGCCGGCTAAACTATTTGCCCGAATAGTCGTCAAGACGTGCTTGTGCCGGCATCGCCGGTCTTCGAGATTCCGCCCATGCTCCCCACCCTGCTGCCGATCGGCTCCCTGCTCGCCGGCATCGCCCTGCTGCTGCTCGGCTCCGGCCTGCTCAATACCATCGTCGCCCTGCGCGGCGGCCTGGAAGGTTTTTCCGACACCACGCTGGGGCTGATCGGCTCAACGTATTTCCTCGGCTTCTTCCTCGGCGCCTTCGTCGCGCCGCGCCTGATCCGGCGCATGGGCCACATCCGCGCCTTCGCCTTCTTCGGCGCAGCGGTGGCCGCCTGCATGCTGCTGCACGTGCTCGTCGTGCACGCGGCATTCTGGATGGTGCTGCGCGTGATCACCGGCGTGGCGCTGGTCGGCTTCTACACCGTGATCGAAAGCTGGCTCAACGAGCAGACGACCGCCGACCGGCGCGGCCAGGTGTTCGCGGTGTACATGGTGGTCAACCTGCTGGCGCTGGCCGGCGCCCAGCAACTGCTGCGGCTCGACGGGCCGGGGAACTTCACCCTGTTCGCGGTCGCCGCCATCTTCGCCTGTCTGTCGCTGCTGCCGGTGACCATGACCCGCCTGCCCCAGCCGCAGCTCGGGCACACGCCCAGGCTCGACTTGCGCATGGTGTGGCGCGCCGCGCCGGCGGCCTTCGTCGGCGCGCTGTCGTCCGGCATCGGCATGGGTGCGTTCTGGAGCCTGGGGCCGATCTACGGCCAGCGCATCGGCCTCGACCCGGCCGGCATCGCCATGCTGATGAGCAGCGCCATCCTGGGCGGCGCGCTGCTGCAATGGCCGATCGGCCGCCTGTCGGACAGCGGCGACCGCCGCCGCGCACTCGGCCTGGTCGCCGCCGCGGCGGCCGTCACCGGCGCCGTCATGGCCGCGCTGGGCGGCGTCACCGGCAGCATCGAAGCCGTCGCGCTGGCGGGCTTCTTCATCTTCGGCGCCGCCGCCTTCACCATCTACCCGGTCACCGTCGCCCACCTGATCGACCATGTGCACCAGCAGGACATCCTCGCCGGCAACACCGGCGTCCTGTTCCTGCACGGCGTCGGCGCCGCCATCGGCCCGATGATCGCCGGTGCGCTGCTCGGCTTCGCCGGCCCTGCCGGCCTGCCGCTGCACTTCGCCATCGCCTTCGCGCCGCTGGCGGTCTTCGCGCTGCTGCAGGCCCGGCGCGGAAGCGACGAGATCGTCGACGAGGCCGCGCACTTCTCGCCCATGCTGCGCACCTCGCCCACGGCGCTGGACATGGTGTCGCCGGATGCGGAAGCAAGCACGAAGGCGCAACCCGACACTGATGATCAATCCGCCAGCGCCCCCCTCGACGCGTCCGCGGACGGCACCACGGACGCCGCTGCCGAGCCCTTCGTCGAAACGGCCGACGCGCCCAGGACTGCCCCTTCGCCGAATTTCTGAGCAACCGGCCGGACGGCTACTCCCGGCCATCACCCCACTCACATATACTGTGCGCCGTTTTGCGATGCATCAATGACATGGACACGATGGCCTGTACATACGGCGGCGCCCACCTGCGGCCCGCCACGACCTCTTGACCGGAAAAAGGACCCCCCCGGATGAACCGCCCCACCAAGATCGCGGCCGCGCTTGCCGTGATCGCCCTGAGCTACCCCGCCGCCGCCTGGTTTGCCGGCCAGAAGATCCAGACCATCCTGGATGAACAGTACGCCGAGATGCAGTCGCACCCCACGCTGAAGATCACCGAACGCAGCTACGAGCGCGGCGTGTTCGCCAGCACCGAAAAAGTCAGCTTCGAGATGGCGATGCCGGCCGTCGCCGAAGACGGCACGCTGCAGGCGGGCGAGCCGTTCCGCATGCATGCCGTCAACCAGATCAAGCACGGCCCGCTGCTGGGCCTGTCGACGCTGGCCGCGGCAACGATGGACACCGAACTCGTGATCGACGGCGAACAGGGCGAAAGGCTGGCAGCGACGCTGGCCGGCAAGGCGCCGCTGACGGCCCGCACGGTGTTCCAGTTCGACGGCAGCGGCCACTCGGCGGTCGACAGCCCCGCACTGGAATTCGGCATGCCCGACGGCAGCGGCAACGAACTGCGCATCGGCCTGGGCGGGCTGAAGGCGGACGTCGCCTTCAGCGCCGGCCTGCGCAGCTACACCACCAAGGGCAGCGCGGAAAGCATGTCGATGGAAGACCCCAACATGCGCATCACGCTGTCCGGGCTGGTCTTCGACGGCGACCAGCGCCGCCTGTTCGACGACGAGCCCTGGCTGCATGTCGGCAGGCAGCGCGCGACGGTGGCGTCGATGGACGTGAGCGGCAAGGAAGACAGCGAGCTCGACGGCATGGCCTTCCAGCTCGAACGCATGAGCTACGACATCGACGCTCCGGCCAAGGGCGACTACGTCGACATCAAGGCGCTGATCGGTACCGACGTGCTGCGCATCGGCGATGCCGACTATGGCCCCGCCCACTACGACTTCTCGCTCACGCACCTGCACGGACGCACTCTCGTCACGCTGTGGCGCAAGCTGATCGAGATCAGCTCCGACCCCGCGGCGCTTGCCGCCCAGGCCGAAGACCCCACGGCAGTGTTCGCGCCGCTGGCCGAGCCGGCGATGGCCTTGCTGGGCCACAACCCGGCGTTCAGCATCGACCGCATCAGCTTCACCAGCCCGCACGGCAAGACCGACCTGTCGGCGCAGCTCAGCCTCGACGGCCTGCAGCCCGAAGAACTGGCCAATCCGATGATGCTGATCGCCAAGCTGCAGGCGGCGGCCGATCTGTCGGTGCCGCAGGCCCTGCTGCAGGCCTTCGGCAGCGGCCAGGCCGAAAACGAGGACGAAGCGGCGTTCGCGGCGGCGCAGCTCGACGCCCAGCTCGGAGCGCTGGAAGCGCAAGGCTACCTGCAGCGCAACGACGGCATCGTCAAGACTCAGGCAGCCTTCCGCCAGGGTCAGTTGACGGTGAATGGCAAGCCGTTCAACCCGCTGGCGCTGGGCGGACACTGAGGCCGTCGCAGCGCAGCCCGATCCGCCCGCGCCCGTTCCGCGGGCAGATCGGATGCAGGACAGGTGCGGAATGCGTCCGCACTTGACCTTAAAGAATGCCGCATGATCGCCGTCAACCTGGATTCCCAACGCACGAGGTCGATCATGCGCCTGAACGCTCTGAGCTTCCGCGCGAAGCTTTTGTCCGCCACGGTCATCACCGTATTGCTGTGCTTCGCCATCACCCTGGGCGTGCTGGCCTGGCGCAGCCACCAGGCGGTACTCGAACAGGGCATGGCGCGCGCCGAGGGCGAAGCCGCATCGGTCGCGCACGGCGTCGGCGCCCACCTCGACGAAGCCATGGCGGTTTCATCCACGCTGGCCCTGTCGCTGGACGGCCTGCGCACCGGCAGCGTGCCGGACCGGAGCACGGTGAACAAGGTGCTGCAGCGCGTGCTGGAAGGGCGCCCCGGCCTGCTGGGCGTCTATACCGGCTGGGAAGCGGATGCCTTCGACGGCCGCGACGCCGATTTCGCCGGCCATGCGGGCCATGACGCCAGCGGCCGCTTCGTGCCGTACTGGAGCCGCAGCGGCAATACCGTCGTGCTGGAGCCGCTGGTCGACTACGACCAGCCCGGCGCCGGCGACTACTACCAGCAGCCGAAGCAGAGCGGCCGTGCCTACCTCGCCGAACCCTACGAATACGTCGCCGGCGGGCGCAACCTGCTGATCACCTCGCTGGTGAAGCCGCTGCAGATCGACGGCCGCTTCGCCGGCATCGCCGGCGTCGACGTGGCGCTGGACGAACTGGCCGAACGGCTGGGCCGGATCAAGCCCTTCGGCGTCGGCAGCGTCGCGCTGTACACCCCCAAGGGCCTGGTGGTTGCGCACCAGGACGCGACACGCATCGGCAAGCCGGCATCCGAGCTGCCGGCCGAAGCGCTGGCCGCCCTGCGCGAAGGCCGTGCGATGCACTGGAAGGACGGCGCCGGCGTGCTCCACTTCCTGCAGCGCGTATCGCTCAGCGACAGCGATGCCTGGTGGAGCAGCGTGGTATCGGTGCCGGAAGGCATCATCACCGCCTCGGCCGATACGCTGCGCACCACCGCCATCGTCATGGGCGCCGTCAGCGTGCTGCTGACCGCCGCGGTGCTGTCCCTGCTGCTGGCCGTCCTCACCCGGCCGCTGGCGACGCTGGCCGGCGCGATGCAGGCACTGGCCGGCGGTGAAGGCGATCTGACGCGCCGGCTGCCGGAAACCCGCAGCCGCGACGAACTCGGCCGTGTCGCCAGCTCGGTGAACACCTTCCTTGCCAGCCTGCAGCGCATGTTCATCGAAGTGCGCGACCAGAGCCACACGCTGGTGGACGGCATCCGCGAAGTCTCGAACGCGACCGACCGCATCGCCGGCAGCTCGCACACGCTGGCGGCCACCACCGGCGACAACGCCGCCACCATCGAGGAGATCACCGTCTCCATCGGCCATATCGCCGGCAATGCCAACGAAGCCAACGGCGTCATGCTGGAAACCTGCGCCGCCTCGCAGCGCAGCGGCGAAGCGGTGCGCGACATGCAGACCCACATGCGCGACATCGCCGGCAACATGGAAGCGCTGGCCACGTCGCTGAACGGCCTGGCCGAACGCTCGACCCAGATCAACGGCATCGTGCAGGTGATCCGCGACATTGCCGACCAGACCAACCTGCTGGCGCTGAACGCGGCGATCGAGGCCGCACGCGCGGGCGAACAGGGCCGCGGCTTCGCCGTCGTCGCCGACGAAGTGCGCAAGCTCGCCGAACGCACCAGCAGCGCCACCACCGAAATCCGCGACATGATCGAAGCCATGCGCGGTGAAACCGGACAGGCGGTCAGCAGCATGCATGCCACGCGCGAAGCGGTGGAAACCGGCGTCGAACGCGCCTCACACGTGGCCGACGAAATCGCCGCCATCGAGGCCAGCATGCAGCGCGCCGCCGGGCGCGTGCGCGAAATCGCGGAAGCAACGCAGGAGCAGTCCGCCGCCGCCACCGCGCTCGCCCAGTCCGCGGAGCAGGCATCCGGCGTGGTGCAGAGCACCGACGACGCGATCCAGCAGACTTCGCAGACGCTCGCGCAGATCGGCAGCGCCTCCGAACATCTCGGCGCACTGGTCGGCCGCTTCAAGCTCTAGGGGAAACGCTGATCAAATCCGTTCGCCCTGAGCCTGTCGAAGGGCATTTCCTGAATAATCGGGGACTTCGACAAACCTGTCCTGAGCGAAGTCGAAGGGCTCAGTCCGAACGGTCATGAATTATTCAGGGCGGCTCCGCATCTGCGGAGCCTGCCGGAAGCGCCCGATCGACATCGAAGGCTTCAACGGGCGGGCGTCCACCACTGCCACTGCCCCTTGCGCGATTTCTTGATTTCATACAGCGCGAGATCGGTCCGCTGCAGCAGCTGATGCAGGTCCGCCGCCTGATCGGGATGGATGCAGGCGCCCATGCTCGCCGTGACATGGACCGTTCTGTCCGCCAGCACGATGGGCTCGCCGACCAGGTCGATGATGCGCTGGCAGATGGCGTCCATCCGCTCGAGCTTTTCCGGCACCTCGAGCAGCAGGCCGAATTCGTCCCCGCCGAGCCTGCACACCAGGTCGGAGTCGCGCACCACCCGCTTCAGGCGCTTCGCGACCGTGCACAGCACCGCGTCGCCCACCAGGTGGCCGTGGGTATCGTTGATCGGCTTGAAGCCATCCAGGTCCAGCATCAGGAAGGCCAGGCGCCGCTGCAGCGGATCGGAGGTCGCCTCGCGCCAGTGCTGCTCCAGGCCCCGCCGGTTGGCGATGCCGGTGAGGGGGTCGAGAAACGCGAATTCCTTGAACAGCAGGCTGTCGCGCTTCAGCCGTGTGATGTCCTTGCAGATGGCGACGGCCAGCTTCTGCTCGTGCAGGACCAGGCCGCAGTGCAGGGCAGTGCGAACCTGGCCATCGCCGCAGTGGATGTCGATCTCGATGTCCGGCACGACGCCCACGTCCCCGCCAGCCGGGCGCCGCAGGGAAACATCCCAGTGCCGCAGCAGCAAGGCCTTTTGCCGCTCATGGACGCAGGCTCTCGCGATCAACTGCCGCGCTGTCCTGAACTGGCCGGGCGGACAGCCCAGCAAGCTGTCGAAGGCATGATTGCTGTAGCGGATCCGGGCATCGGGCATGGTGGCCACCACCACGGCGACGGGCAGCGCATCGAGAATGCGGGTGAACAGCGCATCCGGCAGGAATGTCATCCACCCATCCCCGGGCGGGCTTCCACGGCTTCCGGCGCAGCGGCAGCCGCCCGGAAGCGTTCGAGCCACGAGGGGATGTCCCGGGGTTCGAGCGGGCGGGAGAACAGATAGCCCTGCACGACGGGGCAACGCTGCCGCCTGAGCAGCTCGCATTGCCCCGCGGTTTCCACGCCTTCGGCAACGACCGCCAGGTTCAGGCTCCGGCCGATGCCGATGACCGCCGTCACCAGCGCCTGCAGGCGGCTTTCCTGCAGGCATCTGTCGATGAAGCTGCGGTCGATCTTGACCTCCGTCACCGGCAGGCTGGCCAGATTGGACAGGCTGGAGAAGCCGGTGCCGAAATCATCCACCGACAGGCCCACCCCCAGCGCGCGGATGCCGTGCACGATCTCCAGCATTTCCGGGGTCAGCACCATCGCCGCGCTCTCGGTGATCTCGATGGTCAGGCTGTCGCCGCTCAGCGCATGCTCCTGCAGCAGCCCGGCGACGAAATCCGGCAGCTCGCGGCTGCGGAAACTGCGCGGCGACAGATTGACCGACACCACCGGCACATGCACGCCCTGGCTGCGCCACGCCGCCATCTGCCGGCAGGCTTTGCGCAGGGCCCAGCGCCCGATGGCCTCGATCTCGCCGATCTCCTCGGCCAGCGCGATCATCCTGCCCGGCGGGATTTCGCCGAAATTGTCGTCGTGCCAGCGCGCCAGCGCCTCCACGCCGTACAGTTCGCCATCCTCCGAACGCACCTGCGGCTGATACACCAGGCGCAAGCCCGCCCCTGCGACAGCCCGGCGCAACGCCGTGCCGAGCAGCAGGCGCTCGCGCGCGAGCTCGTTCATGCCGGCATCGAAGAACAGGATGCCGCCGCCATTCGACGCCTTGACCTCGTCCATCGCACTCTTGGCGCTCTGCAGCAATCCATCACGGTCGCGGCAGCCGCCGTCGGGATAATGGCTGACGCCGATGCAGGCCGACAGATCCAGCAGCACACCGGCGATGTCGAGCGGTTCGCTGATGACCTGCTGGATGCGTGAAGCCACCTGCGCAGCGCGGGCCGGGCTGCAGTCGGGCACGACCAGCACGAAGGTGCAGCCCTCGAGCCGCGCAAGGAAGGCGCCGCCGCTCAGACGGGATCGCAGGCGGTTGGCGACCTCGACCAGCATCTGGTCACCCACCCTGTGGCCCAGCGTGTTGTTGACGTCCTTGAACCGGAGCAATCCGACGCAGAAGAAGGCAACTTCCTGCTCCACGCCGGAAGCCAGCAGATCGTCGGTGTACCGATATAAATTGTTGCGGTTCGGCAATCCGGTCAACGCGTCGTGGTGAACCAGTTCGTCGAGCCGCAGCCGGCTTTCCTCGCGCTCGATCGCCAGCGCGCACAAGTACATGCTGACATCCGCGATCCGTTTCAGGTAGGCGTCCTGCGGGGCGCCCCGGCGGAGATAGAGCGCAAAAATACCGATCACGCCGCCATCGCGCCGCTTGACCGGATAAACCATGCACGCCCGGCATCCGGCCGGCGGCACCCTCCCGCAGTAGGCCGAGCGCAGCGGTTCCGCCGTGATGTCGGCCAGCATCACTGGTTCGCCGCGATGGGCGCAGGTGCCGTAGCCTCCTGCCACGCCGTCGCCGATCTCGACGCCCTCCCAGCCGGCCACATACGAAGTCTGGAAGCTCGGCGCAGCCCAGTGCCGCAGTCTGCGCCCGACAACCTTGAACACCGAGACCAGCACGCCCGGCGCAATGGCCTCGATGCGCTGGCAGATGAAGTTGCCCAGCCCGATGAAGGACAGATTGCTGGTCAATGCCTCCAGCACGTCGCGCTCGAGATCCCTGATCCGCCGCGCCTCGGTAATGTCGGACAGGGCGATGACCTGATTGCGCAGTTGTCCGCTGTCCTCGTCGAAGATCGGATTGACCGAAGCCTTCACCCATATGTCCCGGCCGTCCTTGCTCCTGGCCAGAATCTCCTCGTTGAATCCCTCCGTGCTCCAGGCCTTGCTGCGCAATCGCGCCAGCGTCTCGGCATCCGTGTTCAGGCTGGCCAGGAGTTCGCTCGGCAGACAGCCGACCGCCTCGGCGGCGGTATAGCCGAACAGGTCGCTGAAAGCACGGTTGATCTGCACGATGCGGCGCTCGCCATCGACGACGAACAGCGGGCGCTCGGTATGGTTGACCGCCAGCAGCAGCAGGCGATTCTGCTCGCGCCGGGCCACCTCGTCCGACACGTCGCGCGCGAAAGCCAGGTAGTGGATGCGGCCCGACAGGTCGATCTTCGACAGCGAGAACGACACCCACAGTTGCCGGCCGTCCTTGCGCTCCACCAGCAGGTCGCGGTTCATGCCGACGGCCCGCGGCTCGCCGCCTTCCCGGTTGCTGCGCATGTAGCCGCCATGGACGGCCTGCAGCGCCTTCGGCAACAGCGGCTGCATGTCCCGGTCCATGATCTCTTCGCGCGCATAGCCCCACAGCCGTTCGGCGGCGGGGTTGAAATAGCGCACGCAATTGTTCTCATCGACCAGCACTGCCGCCATGATCGACTGCTCGAGCGCCGGGAGCAGCATCCCGTACACACTCGCATCCAGCACCCTCATTCCTTTCTCTCTCCGCTCGAGTGAGCCATGCGCGCCGACTCAGCGGCTCGATTTGCTGACGAAATGGCTGGCCAGCGCCCGCAGATCGGCGATGTGCCCGCCCAGCCTGGCGGTGCGCACGTCGAAAGCCGCACTGGACTCGATCGTCCGGTACCGGATGGATGCTACCCGGATGGCAAAAGACGGGCTGTCTGGCGGGCGTCTGGAGTTACCCACTTCGGGGTGAACTGGCGGACACGTGCGCCCGGCGCATGGCTTCCAAAAAATGAAGACTCAATGACCGCCGGCCACGTCTCCGGCAAGCCGCAGCTCACTCCTTGCCTCGCTCGGGCATGTTCCCGGCCTGCTCGGCATCTATACTAGCTGGGAAACGGACACCCGCGGCGGCATCGCACTCTGCACGTCGGCCGGCCTTCGTGGTCGCCCATCGGGACGAGAGCCAGAAGGCGGTAGCCGCGACGGACCGGGCTGCGCGGCCACGTCGGTGAACGCCTCCCTCTTCCGAACTCGCGGCCCGCTTCAAGCTGTAATCGGGGTGGCACAAAGCCCCTCACACTCCTGTCCGAGCGCGCATCCCCCATGACGCATCCACCGCCTTCTCCGCCACCGCCTGAACGGGAACACGAGCGTCCCCGATCGAACATAGAGGCCGACATTCCGTTTCGTGGCATCGTCGAGCAGTCGCTGGCAGGCATGTACGTGATCCAGGACGAGCTGTTCCAGTACGTGAACGCGACGTTCGCCAGCATGCTGGGTTACACGCCGGAAGAAATGAAAGGCATGCACCTGCGCCAGGCGGTCTATCCCGAGATGCAGGAAGCGACGATCGTCAATTTCCACAAGCGCATCAGCGATGAGATACCAAGCATCCGCTACACGACCATCGGCTGGCACCGCAACCGGGAGCCCGTGTATCTGGAAGTGCATGGCTCCTGCGTGATGTTTCGCGGCCGGCCCGCGGTGGTCGGGGTCGGCATCAACATCACCGAGCAGCGCCAGCAGCAGGAAGCCCTGCGCCTGTCACGGGAGCGCCTGCGCGAACTGGCTGCCTACATCAATACCGTGCGGGAGGAACAGCGGGCGCGCATCGCGCGCGAACTGCACGATGTCGTCGGCGGCATGCTCACATCGATGAAGCTCGACATCCAGCGCATCCAGCGGCGCGCCAGCGACCCTGAAATGCAGCGTATCGTCGGCGACCTGCTGGTCCTGGCGCAGGAGAGCATCGACACCGTACGCACCATTTCCGAAGATCTGCGTCCCAGCGCGCTCGACCACCTCGGGCTGCGCGCCGCGCTGGACGCGATGCTGCGCCGCTTCTCCGAACGCACCGAGTTGAGGTATGTCCTGGCGGCCGGCGATGCCGACATCGACCTGCCGCAAGCGCGCGCAACCGCGGTGTACA
The DNA here is from genome assembly GCF_048398245.1 of Thauera butanivorans. Taxonomy (NCBI): domain Bacteria; kingdom Pseudomonadati; phylum Pseudomonadota; class Betaproteobacteria; order Rhodocyclales; family Zoogloeaceae; genus Thauera; species Thauera butanivorans. Next base: position 613,843 of record NZ_CP183038.1, on the reverse strand, counting down.
GGATCTGCCAGGAAGCCCTGACCAACATCGCCCGCCACGCTCAGGCCCGGCAGGTGCATGTGCGCCTGAGCAGCACCGCGGGCTGGCTGCAGGTGGAAATCGAGGATGACGGCAGAGGCCTGCACAGCCAGACGCCGACCGGCAAGAGCCTGGGCCTGCTCAGCATGGCGGAACGGGCGCAGGAATTCGGCGGCGAACTGAGTTTCCGCTGCGGCCAGGCCGGGGGCACTTGCCTGATCCTGCGCCTGCCCAAGGAGGACACGGCATGATCGAAATCCTGATGGTCGACGACCACGCGATTTTCCGCAGCGGCCTGCGCCGCCTGCTATCGGACGAGCCCGACATGCGCATCGTCGCCGAGGCCGGCAATGGCCGCGAAGCGCTGGAACGGCTCCGCAACCGTCCTTTCGGGGTCGTGCTGCTCGACGTCAGCATGGCCGGAGGCAGCGGCCTCGACACCCTGCGCCGCATCCACGCGGAATGGCCTTCGCAACCGGTGGTCATGCTTTCGATGTACCCGGAGGAACAATATGCCGCGATCGCGCTCGATGCCGGCGCCAACGGCTACGTCTCCAAAGACCGCGATGCCGCGCAGCTGATCGACGCCATCCGCATCGCGGCGAGCGGCGGATTCCATCTTCCGGCGGGCCTGCGCCCCGGACACCGCCCCGCCGTGCCGCACGCCGCCCATGCCAGGCTGACCGAGCGTGAATGGCAGATCCTGCGCCTGATCGTCGCCGGCGTCTCACTCACCGAAATCGGCCGCCGTCTGTGCCTGAGCGTCAAGACGGTCAGCACTTACCGCAGCCGTCTGCTCGGCAAGCTGGCCATCGTCAGCAATGCTGAACTGGTGCGCTACTGCATCGAACACGGCATCGACGACTGAGGCATGCTCCGCCGGCGCAAGTATCGGAAAGTTCCTACAACATTTCGGGAAGTTTCCGGCTGACGGTACGCCGGAGCCTGCTTAGGCTCGCCCTCTTCGAACAACGACGAGGGGACCGGAAATGCCATTGCAATCCATCGAAGTCGCGCCATCCGCCTACACCTACCCGCTGCTCGTCAAGCAGCTGCTGCATTCGGCGCGGGCGACGGCGGACGGGCAGGAAATCGTCTATCGCGACCGCTCGCGCCTGACCTACCGCCAGTTTTTCGAGCGCATCGGGCGATTGGCCAACGCATTGCGCGCCCAGGGTATCGGCCAGGGCGACACCGTCGCCTTCATGGACTGGGACAGCCATCGCTACCTCGAAGCCTTCTTCGCTGTGCCGATGATGGGCGCAGTGCTGCAGACGGTGAATGTGCGCCTGTCGCCGGAGCAGATCCTCTACACGCTCAACCATGCCAAGGCCGACATCGTCGTCGTCAATGTCGAGTTCATCCCCATCCTGGCGATCATTCGCGAGCAACTGGAGACGGTGAAGAAATTCGTCCTGATCAGCGACGACGGCTCGACCATGAGCAGCTTCAAGGTACCTTACGCGGGCGAATACGAAGCCCTGCTCGCCGCGGCCGCCCCGGAATACGACTTCCCCGAATTCGACGAGAACACGCGGGCAACCACCTTCTACACTACCGGCACCACCGGCTTGCCCAAGGGCGTTTACTTCAGCCATCGCCAGTTGGTGCTGCACACCATGGCCGTCACCGCCGCCCTGGGCAGCGCCGCCGGGCAAGGCCGGCTGCATCGGCAGGACGTCTACATGCCGATCACGCCGATGTTCCACGTGCACGCCTGGGGCCTGCCCTACGTCGCCACGATGCTGGGACTCAAGCAGGTGTATCCCGGCCGCTATGCGCCCGACACCCTGCTCCAGCTGATCCGGACCGAAGGCGTCACCTTCTCGCATTGCGTTCCGACCATCCTGCACATGCTGCTCTCGAGCAAAGCCTCGGAAAACGTCGATCTGTCACGCTGCAAGATGATCATCGGCGGCGCCGCCTTCCCCAAGGGTCTGGCGGCGGCGGCACTGGCACGGGGCATCGACGTGTTCACCGGCTATGGCATGTCGGAGAGCTGCCCGATCCTGACCATCGCCCACGTCCGCGACGAACTGCCGGACGCCGACGCGCAGGCCGCCGAACGCATCCGCACCGGCTACAGCATTCCTCTCGTCGATCTGCGCACCGTCGACATGCAAATGCTCGACGTTCCGCGTGACGGCCACAGCAGCGGCGAAATCATCGTGCGCGCCCCTTGGCTGACACAGGGCTATCTGCACAACCCGGCAGCATCCGAAGAGCTCTGGGCGGGTTCCTATCTGCACACCGGCGACATCGGCGTGCTCGACCCACGCGGCATGCTGACCGTGACCGACCGCCTCAAGGACGTGATCAAGACCGGCGGCGAATGGGTGTCGTCGCTGGAACTGGAAAGCATCATCTCGCAGCACCCGGCAGTCAATGAAGTGGCCGTTGTCGGCGTCAAGGACGACAAATGGGGCGAACGCCCGCTGGCGATGATCGTGCTGCACCAGGGCAGGACCGCCACGCCGGAGGAGATTCGCGCCCACGTCCAGAAGCTCGCCGATGAAGGACACATCTCCAAGTTCGCCATCCCCGACCAGGTGCGCTTCGTCGACAGCCTGGCCCATACAAGCGTCGGCAAACTGGACAAGAAGGCGATGCGCCGGCAACTCGCGAACTGATTCGTCCCAGGAAAGAAGACCATGAATTTCACGATCAGAAAGGCCGCTGTGCTGGGCTCGGGCGTAATGGGCGCACAAATCGCGGCGCATCTCGCCAACGCCGATGTGCCGGTGACGCTCTTCGATCTGGCCTGGCCGGAAGGCGATGGCAATCGCATCGTCAAGAAGGCGTTCGATGGCCTCAAGAAGCTGCAGCCCGCGCCGGCGGTCAAGCACGACCGCCTGCAATACATCGACGCTGCCAACTACGACAGCCATCTTGAGCAATTGCGCGACTGCGACCTGATCATCGAAGCCATTGCCGAGCGCATGGACTGGAAGAACGCGCTCTATGCCAGGATCGCCCCCTTCCTGCCCGCCACTGCAATCATCGCGTCCAACACCTCCGGCCTGTCCATTTCTACCCTGGCCGAGGGGCTGCCCGAAGCGTTGCGCGGCAATTTCTGCGGCATCCACTTCTTCAACCCGCCGCGCTACATGCCGCTGGTCGAGATCGTACCGACGCCGAATAGCGACGCTGCGATGCTCGACCGCTTGGAAACCTGGCTGACCACCCGCCTCGGCAAGCGCGTCATCCGGGCGCTCGACACCCCGAACTTCGTCGCCAACCGCATTGGCGTTTTCTCGCTCCTGACGGTGATGCGCCATGCGGCCGCCCACGATCTGGCACCGGACACGGTGGACGCGCTGACCGGCCCGAAGATCGGCCGCCCGAAAAGCGCCACCTTCCGCACAAGCGACGTCGTCGGCCTGGATACGCTGGCGCACGTCGTCGCCACCATGCACGGCACGCTGTCCGATGACCCGTGGCATGCCTGCTTCCAGCTCCCGGTCTGGCTGCAGAGGCTGATCGAGGAAGGCGCGCTGGGGCAAAAGAGCAAGCGCGGCGTATTCCGCAAGCAGGGCAGGGCGATCCAGGTGTTCGACCCGGCCATCGGCGACTACCGTGACAGCCGCGATGACGTTGCCGACGAGGTCGCCGCCACGCTCGGCATGCGCGACCCGGCGGCGCGCATGCAGGCACTGCGTAACTCCGACCATCCGCAGGCTCGATTCCTCTGGGCCGTCTTCCGCGACCTTTTCCACTACTGCGCCGTGCAGCTGGGCGAAGTCGCCGACAACGCCCGCGACCTCGATCTGGCGCTGCGCTGGGGCTTCGGCTGGGCGCAAGGGCCGTTCGAACTGTGGCAGGCCGCCGGCTGGCGGGAAACCGCCGAGGCGATTGCCGCCGACATCGCATCGGGGCTGAGCATGAGCGGCGCCCCCTTGCCCGCCTGGGTCATGGACGCCGGCCGCGGCGGCGTGCACACCGCCGAGGGATCCTGGTCGGCACGCCGAAACGCGCATGCGCCGCGTTCGACGCTGCCAGTCTATCAACGCCAGCTATTTCCCGAACTGCTGCTCGGCGAAGCCGGCGCCCGCCCGGAAACAAGCGGCGAGACCCTGTTCGAGAACGAAGGCCTGCGCCTGTGGCGATTGCCGGAAATCGATCCGGGCATCGGCATCGTCTCCATCAAGACCCGGATGCACACGCTGGGCAGCAGCGTGCTCGACGGCATGCAGGCTGCGCTCATCAAGGCGGAAGCCGAACTCGACGGCCTGGTGATCTGGCACGACGCGCCCTTTGCCATCGGCGCCGACCTGAAGGAAATCGCCGCCGCACTCGAGGCCGGGCGAACGGCCGAACTGGCAGCCTACGTCGAACGCTTTCAGCAAACGACGATGGCAATCAAGTACGCACAAGTACCGGTCGTCGCCGCCGTGCAGGGACTTGCGCTGGGCGGCGGCTGCGAGTTCGCCATGCATGCGGCGCGCCGGGTGATGGCTCTGGAAAGCCAGCTCGGTCTCGTCGAAGTGGGCGTCGGCCTGATTCCGGCCGGCGGCGGGTGCAAGGAACTGGCGCTGCGCTGCGCCCGCTGGGCGGCCGAAACGGGCACCGCCAGCGAATTGCTGCCGCGCCTGACCCCGGCCTTCCTGGCCGTGGCCACGGGCAGGGTCGCGAAGAATGCCTTCGAGGCGATCGACCTCGGCTACGGCGAGCGCAGCGATCCGATCCGCCTTCATCCACGCGAACTGCTGTTTGCGGCGCTCAAGCAGGCGCGGGCACTGGCCGACATCGGCCACGCCCCGGCGCAGCCCGTGCGCAGCGTGCCCGTCCTGGGCCGCGCCGGCATTGCGGCCATGGAGATGACGCTGGTGAATATGCAGGAGGGCGGCATGATATCCGCCCACGATCACCGCGTCTCCCGCGCGGTTGCCGAAGCCTTGTGCGGCGGCGAAGTCGAGGCCGGGACACTGGTCGACGAGCATTGGCTGCTCGCCGTCGAGCGCCGCGTCTTCCTCGAACTGCTGCAGACCCCTGAAACCCAGGCCCGCATCCGCCACATGCTGGACACCGGCAAGCCCCTGCGCAACTGATGCGCGACGGAGAACGACCCATGAGCAAACAGATTCAAGACGCCTACATCGTCGCCGCGGTGCGCACACCGGTCGCCAAGCGCAAGGGCATGTTCAGGAACGTCCGCCCGGATGATCTGCTGGCGCATGTGCTGCGCGAGGTGGTTGCGAAAGCACCGGCACTCGATCCGGCCCTGATCGGCGACGTGATCGTCGGCTGCGCCATGCCGGAAGCCGAACAGGGCATGAACGTCGCGCGCATCGGCGTGCTGCTGTCCGGCCTGCCCAATTGCGTGCCCGGCGTCACCATCAACCGCTTCTGCTCCTCCGGCCTGCAGGCGGTGTCGGACGCCGCCAACCAGATCCGCCTCGGCCAGGCCGACGTGATGATCGCCGCCGGCATCGAATCGATGACGGTGATGAACAACATGATGGGCAACAAGGTCACGGTCAGCCCGGCAGTATTCGCCAATGACGAGAACCGGGGTATCGCCTACGGCATGGGCCTGACCGCCGAGAAGGTGGCGGCACAATGGCAGATCAGCCGCGCGGCGCAGGATACCTTCGCCGTCGAATCCCACCGCCGTGCCTGCGCCGCCATTGCCGCAGGCCGGTTCCAGGCCGAAATCACCCCTTACGAGATCGTCGAGCGCCTGCCGGGCGGCCAAGACGGCACGGTGCGTGAACGCCGCCGCCTGGCGACCGACGACGAAGGCGCACGCACCGATGTCACGCTCGAATCACTGGGCAGCCTGCGTCCGGTCTTCCACGCCGGGGGCTCGGTGACGGCAGGCAATGCCTCGCAGATGTCCGACGGCGCGGCCGCCGTGCTGCTGGTCTCGGAACGGATGCTGAAGCAGTTCAACCTCATCCCGCTGGCCCGCTTCTGCAGCTTCGCGGTCGCCGGAGTACCGCCGGAAATCATGGGCATCGGCCCCGTCGCGGCAATTCCCAGAGCGCTGCAGCAAGCCGGAATTCACCAGCAAGATCTGGACTGGATCGAGCTCAACGAAGCCTTCGCCGCACAGGCGCTGGCGGTATTGAAAGAGATTCCGCTCGACCCGGCCAAAGTCAATCCGCAAGGCGGCGCGATTGCCCTCGGCCATCCACTGGGCGCCACCGGCGCAATCCGCACTGCGACCCTGGTGCACGGCCTCCAGCGCACGAGCGGCAGATACGGCATGGTCAGCATGTGCATCGGCACGGGCATGGGCGCGGCCGGCGTCTTCGAGCGGATGTAGCGCAACTTGCCCGGCACCCACGGCGGCGGAACCCTCCGTGCCGTCCGGGCACGGGCGCCCCTCCGCCCATGCCCGGACGGTTTCATTCCTTGCTCCGCTCGACCGCTTTCTCGGCGCATTCCAGCGCCGCGTCAAGACAGGCTGCGCCGGTTTCCGGCTCCAGGTACGGCACCAGCACCGGCGCCATCGACTTCAGGATCTGCACCGGCAGCGCCGAGGTGAAGCGGTAGGCGGCGGCGCCGGGACCGGTGACGTAGGCGGTCAGGGTGCCGAAATGGCGCGGGCCGAGATAGAAGACGAACGTCGCGGTGCGGTTCAGCGCGGTGCCGGCGCGGCCGCCGATGACGATGCGGTTGTCGCCGGTGCCGGTCTTGCCGCCCAGCGCCAGCTCGCTGCCGTCGGCCAGGCGGAAGCTGCCCGCCAGCCGGCGCGCGGTACCGCTCTCGACCACGTCGGACAGCGCGCTGCGCAGCGCCGCGGCGACTTCCGCCGCCATCACCCGTTCGCCGCCCCCGGCGCGCAGCGTGAAAGCGGTTTCGTACGGCGTATCGACGGCAAAATCGATCCGCTCGATGCGCTGCATCGGCAGGCGCAGGCCGTCGTTGACGATGATGCCCATCAGTTCGGCCAGCGCCGCCGGGCGGTCGCCCGAACTGCCGAGCGCCGTCGCCAGCGAAGGTACGAGATGGCCGAAGGGATAGCCCAGCCGCGCCCAGCGGCGGTGGATCTCGAGGAAGGCTTCGACTTCCAGCATCGTGAAGATGCGCGAATCCTGCGCGCTGCGCGAGCGCGTGCGGAACAGCCAGCGGTACACCGCCTGGCGCTCGCCCTCGCTGGCGGCGATCGCCTCGCCCAGGCTCGCCTGCGGGTTGCGCATGCGGTAGCCGACCAGCCACAGCTCCAGCGGGTGCAGGCGCGCGACGTAGCCGCGGTCGGGCAGGTCGAAAGCCTCCGGCGCGTAGCGGCCGTAGAGCTGGGCGATGCGCGATTCGGATGGCAGCGCCTCGCCCAGGCGCTGGCCGAGGAAGGCGGCGAGCGCCTCGGGCGGCGCATCGGGTTCGAGATAGCGGAACACCGCGGCCAGGCGCTCGGCGCCGGGACGCAGGCCGTCGAGCAACAGCGCGCGCATGTCTTCCGCGCCCAGGCCCTGGTACTTGCGCCAGAAGCGGCGCAGGAAGACCTGGCCCTCGCGGTCGGCGAAGCGCGCCAGGTATTCGGCGCGACGCGGATCCTGGGCGTCTTCCAGCAGTTGCGCGGTGCTGCCCGGCACCTGGTACATGGTGTGGCGCACGATCTCGCGCATCAGCCGCACGAAAGGCAGGTTGATCGAGGCCTGCAGCGCTTCGCGCAGCGTCGGCATGCGCACATCGTCGCTGCGGTTGAAGTTGCCGAAACTGTGCAGCCCGCCACCGGTGAAGAAGCCTTCGCCCGGGCTGGCGGCGAAGCGCCGCTCCAGCGCCGCGTCCAGCATCGCCGGCAGGCTGCGGTCGCTCGCGGTGGCGAGGTGGTCGATGGCCCAGCGCGTCAGGTTGTCCTGGCGGGCGATGTCAACCCGGCGCAGCGCCGGCATGTCCAGTTCGGCCAGTTGTCCGTGCAGTTCGGCAACGATTTCCAGATAGGTCGCCAGCACGCGCAATTTGGCGGTGGAGCCGAGTTCGAGCTTGCTGCCTTCGTTGATGTCGAACAACTGGTCGGAGGTGTCGGTCTGCACCCGCACGCGGTTGCCGCCCGGCGTGCGCTCGACCAGGGTGAAGCTGTAGCGCACCGCGCCGAGCGTCGCCGGGTTCAGCATGCGATCGCCGACCAGCCCCTGGCTGCGGGCGAAGTCCGCATCGGCCAGGCGGCCCAGGTAATCGCCGACCGCCTGCTGCAGCCCGCCGTGCAAGCTCGTGCCGACTTCGGCATCGAGCCGGTCCAGGCGGTACAGCGAAATGCCCAGCATGCCCGCCAGCCGTGTGCGCACCGCGGTCGTGCCCTTGCCCGGACGGGCCGGCAACAGCGCCGGGTCGGCCGCCAGGTCGCGGAAAACCAGTCGCTGCGACAGCGCGGCATCACGCAGCGCGGCGTCGATGGTGCCGGCCTCGGCGAGCAGGCGCAGGTAGGCATCGGTGCTGCGCGCCAGTTCGTCGCGGCCGCGCGCCAGGTACCACGACGGCCGGCGGTGGGCGATCATCAGCGCCACCACCTGGCGCAGCGCCAGCCCTTGTTCACGCAGGATCCCGCCCTGCCCCGGCGGCGCCGACAGCAGCGCATTGACGCGATCGAAATCGGCGCCGAACCACACCCACAGGCCGTCGCCCAGGCCATTGACTTCGCCATGCCCCGGCGCCGCCGACAAGGGCACGGTGTTCAGGTAGTCGAGCACCAGCCGCTGCCGCACCGGCAGGGTCCGTTCGCCTTCGCGGTAGGCGCGCACGCTGGCCGACACCATCTGGCGCAGCTTTTCACGCGCATCGACGGTGATGCCGTCGGGCGAGTGGCGGTACTTCTCGATCTGCGTCGCCAGCGTGCTGCCGCCGGGGGCGTCGAGGTCTTCCTTGACCATGCGCCCCAGTTGCGCCGCCGCCGCGCGCGCGAAGCGCACCCAGTCGACCGCCGGGTTCAGCGTCGGCCGGCTGTCGTCGAGCAGGTCGCGGTTCTCGATGAACAGCAGCGCCTGCGCCACCACCGGCGGCACCGCGGCGAAGTCGGCATAGCCGCGATACGGGTAGCGGAAGTCGTACAGCGATCCGCCGCGGCAGTCGAGCACATCCAGGCCGGCACGGGTCTTCTCGCGGTAAGGCGGAAACAGGCCGCGATCGACGTAGTCGATGAGTTCGGGGCTGAAGCGGGTCTGCGCCGCCAGCTCGAAGCCGCGCGCCTGCAGCCGTTCGATGAAATCCGGCAGTTCGGTGTAGCCGAGGCGCTGGTCGAAGGGGCCGTGCGTCGGGTAGCGCAAGGCCTCGCTGCGGCCGGCGACGCGCTGGTAGTCGAGCTTCGCCGCGAAACGCGAGATCTCGCGCGCCTGCAGGCGCGAGCTGTGCAGTTCGTGGACGAGCAGCACGGCGCCCGCCACCAGTACGGCCAATACCAGGATGAACAACCCGGCACCAAACAGACGCCAGGGACGCAGGCGGCGCCGGACAAAGGGAGCATCGGTTTCTTGTGCGGCGGGTGCTTCGGCTTCGGAATTCACATCAGGGTGCAGGGCAGGACGAATCGATATGGCATCGCCACGATTATGCGTTTTTCGACGCAAGAAAATGACACTGTTACAGAAGCGCCACAGAGCCGGGCGCGGCGATTCGAAGCGCCCCTGCCAGGAATGGAATAAGCAATCCGTTTTTTCTAAGTTCAGGTTATGAAGCAGGGAGGCTAGATTTCCGCCATCGCAATCGACACGACATGGAGAAACCTCGATGGCCTTCAATCCCCTTCGGTCCACTCGCCGCGGCCTGATCGCCCTGGCGGTCGCCGCCAGCTTCGCCGGCGCTGCCCAGGCCCAGACCACGCTGCTCAACGTGTCCTACGACCCGACGCGCGAGCTCTACCAGGAGTTCAACCCCGAATTCGCCAAGCACTGGAAGGCGCAGACCGGCGAAACCCTCACCATCAAGCAGTCGCACGGCGGCGCCGGCAAGCAGGCGCGCGCGGTCATCGACGGCCTGGAAGCGGACGTCGTCACGCTGGCGCTGGCCTACGACATCGACGCCATCGCCGAACAGACCGGCAAGCTCCCCGCCGACTGGCAGAAGCGCCTGGCGCACAACAGCTCGCCCTACACCTCGACCATCGTCTTCCTGGTGCGCAAGGGCAACCCGAAAGGCATCAAAGACTGGGGCGACCTGGTGAAGCCCGGCATCGAAGTCATCACGCCCAACCCGAAGACCTCGGGCGGCGCGCGCTGGAACTACCTCGCCGCCTGGGCCTACGCGCTGCAGCAGCCGGGCGGCAACGAAGACAGCGCCAAGGAATTCGTCGGCCAGTTGCTGAAGCACGTGCCGGTGCTGGATTCGGGCGCGCGCGGTTCGACCAACACCTTCGTCCAGCGCGGCATCGGCGACGTGCTGCTGGCCTGGGAGAACGAGGCCTTCCTGTCGATCAACGAACTCGGCCCGGACAAGTTCGAGATCGTCGTGCCCTCGATCTCGATCCTCGCCGAACCGCCGGTCACCGTGGTCGATGGCGTCGCCGACAAGCGCGGCACCACCAAGGTCGCCCAGGCCTACCTGGAATACCTGTATTCGCCGGTCGGCCAGAAGATCGCCGCCAAGCACTACTACCGGCCGTCCGCGCCGGAACATGCCGATCCGGCCGACATCGCCCGCTTCCCCGAAGTCAAGCTGGTCACCATCGACGACCTCGGCGGCTGGCAGGCGGCGCAGAAGAAGCACTTCGCCGACGGCGGCGTGTTCGACCAGCTCTACGCCAAGTGATCGGGAGGCCCGCCATGGCAATCCAGGCAATCAACGTCCGCAACCAGTTCCGCGGGCGGGTGAAGGAAATCATCCGCGGCGACGTCGTCAGCGAAGTCGACGTCGAGACGCCTTCAGGCATCGTCACCTCGGTGATCACCACGCGCTCGGTGGACGAGCTGGGGCTGAAGCCCGGCTCCGAAGTCGTCGCGCTGGTCAAATCCACCGAAGTGTCGATCGCGACGCTCTGAGCCCACCGTGCGCCACACGATACTGACCGTACCCGGCTACCACGGCAGCGGCGCCGGGCACTGGCAGACCTGGCTCGAAGGCGAGCTGCCGGACGCGCGCCGCGTCGGCGGCATCGACTGGGAAGACCCGCTGCTGGCGCGCTGGGCCGGCGAGGTCAGGCGCGAGATCGACGACGCCGCCGGCGCGGTATGGATCGTGGCGCACAGCTTCGGCTGCCTCGCCAGCGTCGTCGCCGCGGCGGACCGGCCACAGAAAGTGGCCGGGCTGCTGCTGGTGGCGCCCGCCGACCCGGAACGCTTCGATCCGCTCGGCCTGCGCCACGACGCCGGGCAGGGCCAGAGCCTGGCCGACTACCTGCCGCGCACCGCGTTCGACTGTCCCAGCATCCTCGTCGCCAGCCGCAGCGATCCCTGGCTCAGGATGCCCGCCGCCCGCGCCTGGGCCGAGCGCTGGGGCAGCCGCCTGATCGACGTCGGCGACGCCGGCCACATCAATACCGACTCCGGCCACGGGCCATGGCCGCAGGCGCTCGAGTTGCTGGCGCAGCTGCGCGCGGCCGCCGACACCCCGCTCGGCGCGATCGCGTCGCGCAAGGAAGGCCGGCGCGGACGCACCGGCGCACTGGCCCGGCTGCGCCACCAGACCCGGCGCCTGATCAACGGCGAGGCCCGCGTAGCGAGCCGGCCATAGAACTCGACCACATGCCCGCCATCCGGCTGGCGGGAGCGCTGGATTCTTATTCCCCGCACGGGAATCCATTGGAATTTTTGTTGGTTCGGATGCAGGCGGGGCAAGCGTAAGGTTTGCGCATATCGACGCAGGGCAAAAACGCCCGAAGACACAGGAGGAAGGAAGATGGCCATCAGCGTAAGCGCAGCACCCACCACCCCCGCCGCCTCGCAGCAGGCGCCGCTCCACCCGATTCTCGAGCGCGCCCTGGCACACGCGGCCGACGAAGGCCTGCCCTACGCCGGCGGCGTGACGCCGACCGAGGCTTGGGAACTTGTGTCGGCCGGCGAAGCCGTACTGGTGGACGTGCGCAGCGGCGAGGAACGCAAGTTCGTCGGCCACGTACCGGAATCCCTGTTCGTGCCCTGGGCCACCGGCACCTCGCTGACGCGTAATCCGCGCTTCGTCCGCGACCTGGAAAGCAAGACCGGCAAGGACGCGGTCGTGCTGCTACTGTGTCGCAGCGGCAAGCGCTCGGCCCAGGCGGCCGAGGCCGCCGCAAGGGCAGGCTTCAAGCATGTGTTCAACATCCGCGAAGGCTTCGAGGGCGACCTGGACGACCAGCAGCGCCGTGGCTCCTTCAACGGCTGGCGACACGCCGGCCTGCCCTGGGCCCAGGACTAATCACACGGAAACAGGAGTCACATCATGTCGCATTGGTACACCGACAACGCGCAGTCCATCGGCCATACGCCGCTGGTGCGCCTGAACCGGATCATCGACGGCGCGCCCGCGACCGTGCTGGCCAAGATCGAGGGCCGCAACCCGGCCTACTCGGTCAAGTGCCGGATCGGCGCGGCGATGGTCGAGGATGCCGAGAAACGCGGCCTGCTCGGCCCCGGCAAGGAGCTGGTCGAGCCCACCAGCGGCAACACCGGCATCGCGCTGGCCTTCGTCGCCGCGGCCAAGGGCATTCCGCTGACGCTGACGATGCCCGAGACCATGAGCATCGAGCGGCGCAAGCTGCTGGCCGCCTTCGGCGCCACGCTGGTGCTGACCGAAGGCGCCAAGGGCATGCCCGGCGCGATCGCCAGGGCCGAGGAAATCGCCGCCGCCGAGCCGGACAAGTACGTGCTGCTGCAGCAGTTCAACAACCCGGCCAACCCGGCCATCCACGAAGCCACCACCGGCCCGGAGATCTGGGACGACACCGACGGCGCGATCGACATCCTGGTGTCGGGCATCGGCACCGGCGGCACCATCACCGGCGTGTCGCGCTTCATCAAGCAGACCAAGGGCAGGGCCATCCAGGCGATCGCGGTCGAACCCGCCGCCAGCCCGGTGCTGACGCAGACGCGCAATGGCGAGCCGCTCAAGCCCGGCCCGCACAAGATCCAGGGCATCGGCGCCGGCTTCGTGCCGAAGGTGCTGGACCTGGCGCTGGTCGACGGCATCGAGCAGGTCAGCAACGAGGACGCGGTCGACTACGCCCGCCGCCTGGCGCGCGAGGAAGGCATCCTGTCCGGCATCTCCAGCGGCGCGGCGGTGGCCGTGGCGGCCCGCCTGGCGAAGAAACCCGAGAATGCCGGCAAGACCATCGTCGTGATCCTGCCGGATTCGGGCGAGCGCTACCTCAGCTCGGTGCTGTTCGAAGGTCTGTTCAACGAAGCGGGGCTGCCGGCGTGAGCGACCGTCCCGCAAGCCTCGCGCCGCTGTCGGCGGCAGCGCCCTCTTCGATACCCCATCTCGATTTGCGGGGCATCGTCGCCGGCCTGCACGAGGCGCGGGACCTCTGGCGCGCACTGCGCAAGCGCGGCGGCGAGGGCGGCGCGCGCGAGTTTCCGTCGCGCGACGCGCTGCGCGGCATCGCCACCGACTTGTGCGGCGCGCTGTTCCCGATGCGGCTCGGGCCGCCGGACCTGCACGTCGAAGGCGAGGATTTCTACGTCGGCCACACCCTGGACCGCGCCCTCACCGGCCTGCTGGCCCAGGTGCGGCTCGAACTGGCATACCAGGCGCGCCACGACGAAACGCTCGCGCCCCAGGTCGATGAGCGCGCCGCCGGCATCGTGCGCAGCTTCGCCGCCGGCCTGCCGGCGCTGCGCACACTGCTCGACGCCGACGTGATTGCCGCCTTCGAGGGCGACCCCGCCGCACGCAGCGTGGACGAAGTGCTGCTGTGCTACCCCGGCGTGCTGGCGGTCATCCACCACCGCCTCGCCCATGCGCTGTACGAGCTCGGCGTGCCGCTGGTGGCACGCATCCTGGCCGAGCTCGCGCACTCGGACACCGGCATCGACATCCACCCCGGCGCGCAGATCGGCGCCGGCTTCTTCATCGACCACGGCACCGGCGTGGTCATCGGCGAGACCGCGGTGATCGGCCAGCGCGTCCGCCTGTACCAGGCGGTCACGCTCGGCGCCCGGCGCTTCGACGTCGATAGCGACGGCCACCTCGCCAAGGGCGGCGCCCGCCACCCGATCGTCGAGGACGACGTCGTGATCTACGCCGGCGCCACCGTGCTCGGCCGCATCACGATCGGGCGCGGATCGAGCATCGGCGGCAACGTGTGGCTGACGCGCAGCGTGCCGCCGGGCAGCAACGTGACCCAGGCCGGCCTGCACCACGAACGGCTGGAGGGGCGGGATGGGGCCAACATCTAATTTCGGCCCGGTCGTCCGCAGCCTGCGCCAGCGCCAGCGCTGGTCGCAGGAGCGCCTGGCCGAACTGGCCGACCTCGACCGCAGCTACATCGGCGAGATCGAGCGCGGCGACGTGACGCCTTCGCTGCTGACCGCCCAGAAGCTCGCCGCCGCGCTGCAGACCCCGCTGTCGGCGCTGATCGCAGTCTGCGAGCACGACCCCTCCGGCGCATACCGCGCCTGAATTTGATGGCGATAGCCGGTTGAGGCCGCCCCGCCCGGGGCAGGACACTTGGCGCGTCCCGCTTTCCATCCCATATGCTTTCTGACAGAAAGGAGTCGACCATGGCAGTAAAAGAAAGAGTGCACCATGCGCTGGGCGATACGGCGGCCCGCCAGCTCGCCAACGCCACCAAGACCGTTCCGCAGCTTTCCACCATCACGCCGCGCTGGCTGGTGCACTTCCTGGAGTGGCTGCCGGTCGAGGCCGGCATCTACCGCCTGAACAAGGTCAAGAACCCGCAGGACGTGCGCGTATCCTGCTCGCAGCGCGAGGACGAAGGCGATCTGCCGGAGATCTTCGTCGATTACGAGGACCAGCCGCGCGAGTACTTCCTCAACGCCGTCACCACGGTGCTGGACGTCCACACCCGCATCTCCGACCTCTACAGCAGCCCGCACGACCAGATCAAGGAACAGCTGCGCCTGACCATCGAGACGGTCAAGGAGCGCCAGGAGTCCGAGCTGATCAGCAACCCGGACTACGGCCTGCTGGCCAACATCGCCGACGAGCAGCGCATCTCGACGCTGACCGGCGCACCGACACCGGACGATCTCGACGACCTGCTGACCAAGGTCTGGAAAGAACCCGCCTTCTTCCTCACCCACCCGCTCGGTATCGCCGCCTTCGGCCGCGAATGCACCCGCCGCGGCGTGCCGCCCCCGACGGTGTCGCTGTTCGGCTCGCAGTTCCTGACCTGGCGCGGCATCCCGCTGGTACCGTCGGACAAGGTGCCGGTCGAGGACGGCAAGACCAAGATCCTGCTGCTGCGCGTCGGCCAGAAGCGCCAGGGCGTGTCGGGCCTGTTCCAGCCCGGCGTCGCCGGCGAACAGGGGCCGGGCCTGTCGGTGCGCTTCATGGGCATCAGCCGCAACGCGATCGCCTCCTACCTGATCTCGCTGTACTGCTCGCTGGTGGTTCATTCCGACGACGCCCTGGCCGTGCTCGATGACGTTGAAGTGGGCAAGTACCATGACTACTCCGCACTCGATACCTACAAGTGAGGGGCTGGCCGCCGTCGGCGGCCCCCCACCTCCGAGCCTGCCTCCCGGCCTGCCGGCGGGCCTGCCCGAGGAAGCACTGCTGAGCCGGCTCGCGGGCGAGTTCTTCGCCCTGCTGCCGACCGGCGCGCCGGATGCGCAGCTTCCCTTCGGCGCACCGCCGCAGCCGGCGCAGACCGAGATCGCGCTCGGCAACCGCGCGCCTGCGCTGGCGCCGCTGCCGGGCACGCCCGCTGCCGCGCCCGACGAAGCCGTCGATGCCGCCCCGGCCTTCGGCCGGGCGGCCAACCCGGTGCTGGGCGTGCCCGAGGCCCATGCCGCGGCGCTGCCGCCGGTCGCGCCGCCGCAGGCTTCGAGCGTGCCGGGCGCGCCCTCCTCGCCCTACTACTTCCTCGGCGAAGCCAGCGCCTGGCCGTCTCAAGCGGAAAGCGCCGGCCTGCCCCGCGAAGACCGCGTCACCGCGCGCTCGTTCGGCCTGCCGGGCGAAGCGGAGCTGAACCAGCTGCTCGGCGGCATCGAGGTCGGGCGGCACAGCCCGGTCCCCACATCCACCATCACCCCGGCCAGCGGCCCGGCGTTCTACTTCCTCGACCCGGAGGCTGAACAACCGGCGCCGGCGGTGGCGCCAAGCGCGCATCCGCCCTTCGACGTCAACGCGGTGCGCAGGGATTTCCCCATCCTGCAGGAGCGCGTCAATGGCCGGCAGCTGATCTGGCTCGACAACGCCGCCACCACGCACAAGCCGCAGGCCGTCATCGACCGGCTCGCGTACTTCTACGAGCACGAGAACTCCAACATCCACCGCGCGGCGCACGAACTGGCCGCGCGCGCGACCGACGCCTACGAAGGCGCGCGCAGCAAGGTGGCGCGCTTCCTCGGCGCCGCCTCGGCGGAGGAGATCATCTTCGTGCGCGGCGCCACCGAAGGCATCAACCTGATCGCCAAGACCTGGGGCGCACAGCACGTCGGCGAGGGCGACGAGATCATCGTCTCCCACCTCGAACACCACGCCAACATCGTGCCCTGGCAGCAGCTCGCCGCCGCCAAGGGCGCGAAGCTGCGGGTGATCCCGGTGGACGACAGCGGCCAGGTGCTGCTCGACGAGTACGGCAAGCTGCTCAACGCGCGCACCCGCATCGTCGCCGTGACGCAGGTGTCGAACGCGCTCGGCACCGTGGTGCCGGTCAAGGAGATCGTCGCCATGGCCCACGCGGCCGGCGCCAAGGCGCTGGTCGACGGCGCGCAGTCAGTGTCGCACATGCGGGTGAATGTGCAGGACATCGACGCCGACTTCTTCGTCTTCTCCGGCCACAAGGTGTTCGCGCCGACCGGCATCGGCGCGGTGTATGGCAAGCGCGAAGTGCTGGAGGACATGCCGCCGTGGCAGGGCGGCGGCAACATGATCGCCGACGTCACTTTCGAGAAGACGATCTACCACGGCCCGCCGACCCGCTTCGAGGCCGGCACCGGCAACATCGCCGACGCCGTCGGCCTGGGCGCGGCGATCGACTACGTCGAGCGCATCGGCATGGAGAACATCGCGCGCTACGAGCACGACCTGCTCGCCTACGCAACGCACGGCCTGCTCACCGTCCCCGGCATCCGCCTGATCGGCACCGCCGCGGACAAGGCCAGCGTGCTGTCCTTCGTGCTGAACGGCTACACCACCGAGGAAGTCGGCCGCGCGCTCAACGAGGAAGGCATCGCCGTGCGCTCGGGCCACCACTGCGCCCAGCCCATCCTGCGCCGCTTCGGCGTGGAAGCCACGGTACGGCCCTCGCTGGCGTTCTACAACACCTGCGGCGAAGTCGACACCCTGGTGGCCGTGCTGCAGCGGCTGGCATCGGGCAGAACGTCGCCACCACGCTGAGCCACGCACCCGGTACCTCGCCGGGCAACGGATGAAAAAGAGCTATGGGTCGCACCATGGCTCTTTTTCATTTCTCCGTCGCCAGCACAACCTCACCAGGCCGTTGATGGCGACGAACACCACGCTGCTGGTCGGGAACAAGCTCCGGGCGATAGCAAGCAGCCGCAGACTCTTCTTCCCATCAGCATGCTCGTATGACCCATGTCACACAAGGCATGTTGTATGGATGGCGATTGCCGTGGGGAAGAATGTATCTTTTGATGCGGATGATGTGTGCTTTCTTGGTGTGCGGGTGATCCTGCTTGGTGTGAGTGCACATCGGACAAGCACGGCACGGGCGGCGATCGTGCCAAACATGTTAGGCGACAACATGACGGTGAAACTTATGCATCAAATGAAGGGAATCAACATGATGCGAGGGCCTCTTTCGAATCTTTCGATGTCGGATAACATCCTTACGCCGACATTTGTCGTCTACTAATAGTTGTACAGCACTGAATTGCCGATGAGCTACCTCTCCAACTTTGAACGATCTTTCAGCGAGCACACTCTTGCTATTGTCGAAGAAGGTTACTCAGGTGAGTACGACGCGACGCTCTTGATCAACTGCCTACTTGGACTGCTTGTCGTTCCTAAGGAGACCATGCTGCATGCGATTCCGGATACGCCACTTTCTGAACTTAAGAAATGGGGCATCGAGCCTTCGTCCATAAAGGCGACGGGCCAGGCAAAGGGAAAGAACGATCCAGATCCAAACACCTTGAGAGGGTTGGTCTTTAACATGCGCCACTCAGTTGCACATTTCAGAATCAAGCCGATTCCAAGCGAGGGCGAGGTTGAAGCATTCGAATTCACAAATGATCGTGGTTTGCACGCGGAAGTTGCACTCGCCGAACTGCGTGAGTTCGTAAAGCGCCTCTCTGCCCATTTGAAAGTGCAGTGATGCGCGTGCGGTACAACCTGCCATTCCAGCGGACGGCTTCGCCGCCCGCTGAATTTCGAAGTTAGGCTCATAAGGAATCCATAATAGTGGGCACTACAGAAACATGGATATCAATAATAGGCTCCCTTGCGTCCATTGGTGGTGCCGTATGGGCATTTATTGAGGCCCGCAAAGCATCAAAATCTGCATCAAGAGCCGAAAGAGTAAGAAGTGAACTTGTAACCCGCAGGGAAATGGTCGAAATATCTCAAATACACACTGAGACAAAAAGAATCCTTGGTATTGTTTCAAGGATAGGTCCATCTTCCAGCCTAAATTTATTAACCGGCATTGACTGTAGCAGCATTGCAAAAGATGTTGAAGAGTATTGCAGACTGATAAATGAGCACAGCACTCATTACTCTGAGCTATTCAAGAATCATGCATTAAAATTATGCAGCGACCTCAACGACGACATAACATCTCTAGCTGACGCAACACAACAACACGAAAAGAAAGAAATCGGCACTCGAATTTATCACAAGATCAATAGCTTTCTCCCTGTTGCCAAGAACCTGGCAGACGAGAAGAAAGAAACCATCGTAACCGGGAATTAAGGAATTAGAATGAAAATCACAAACGGCGAGAAACTGATAATTTTGATGCTGAGTGAGCTATACGAGAAGTTGGAAGTCAGAGGTGAAATTGAACCCGACTTCATAAGGTCCGCAATTTTCAGCAATAACACATGGAGTATTCCATGGAAGTACGCCGGCATCCCCTTCGATGAACAAGACACACCTGAAATCGTAAAGGAGGTGTTGAACATACTTGATATGTGGAGCCTTATCGAAAGAAGTTACGGCGAACTTACAGATGATGAAAAGGCTTTTGTAGAAGCAGAGGCAACTCCTTTTGGAAAAGACCCAAAGTTTCGGGGCTTCGATGGAAACAATGAAGCAGAATACATGGGAACAGCTTCTTTCCTCGTTAATGAACTGGATAGGTTTTCAGAGTTCAAAGAAAGGTACTTTAACTCGCACTACCCTATGGTCGAAGCGTACAACCGAATGCTTTCTATATATGAACCAATCATTAAAAAGCAGCACTATCAATCACTCTCCGCGCAAAGTCTTGTCAGCATTCTGAAAGAGTTAGTCCATCCTGAAAATCGGGGCAAAGCCTAACAACTCCCAAGGGACTTCCCGTCAACTGTTTTCTGCAGACAGCAGCCGTTGATCATGCACGCATCTTCTTCTCCTGCTGATCACGCCCGGGCGTGACCGGTTCTGGACTGCCGGCATCGCGATGGACAAGGACAGAACAGACTGCCTTTCCCCAATCGGCCTTGCTCGGCACGCACGTGCCGGGGCCACCCGAGCACGCCTCCATGCCGATCACACATGACGGCAAGCTTGCGATCAGTTCATGCAGCTTCTCACCCGGCACCGGCGAGCGCACCAACTCGGCGCGGCCGGCTTCATTGACGCCATGCACGGCAAGCACGTTCTTGGCGAGATCGATGCCAACGGTCACAATGCTCATGGACTTCCCCTTTCGGACGGATTGATGAGAGTTCGCACTTCCCATCGTGGCACTCAGGTGCTCATTGCCGCAATGCGGTCAGACCGGGACGGGGAAGTCCCTTTCATTCGTTAGACCTAATAAGCAATGGAACCATATCTCTTTCACGGCGTAATTCTTCCAGAACGAGCCCAACTTTCATTAGAATATTCTCTCAAGTTCGAACACGCTTCTACGGGGGTCAATCAGGGCTACCGCAGCTACGCGAATGGAATTGAAGTGCGGGCAGAATGTGGCCGCCTGGTTCTGGCAAATCGTTGATAACACGTCAGGTGACCATCCCGCCGACCGTCTTGCGTTCATGCGGAACACGTAGCTGCGGGAGCCCTGGGGGGTCAATGCTGAAGCACAAGTCAGCATAGTCCTTAACCAAGCTGCGGTATGGGTAACTAGTGAGCATAACTGGAACATCTTTGACTTACGCAATGTCGTCAAGAACATTGTCCAAGGACATCTGGCGATGATTGGGTATCTCAAGGGTTATGCGTACGACGTTGAAATCACGCGAGTTCTTTCTCGCGAAAGAGAAATCGACTACGTTTTTGGAATCGATATCCCGTGTATCACGAACCGAAATCAGGACGTTGACCTCAATGAGGCGCTACTTCAACTGAGACAGAAAACAACCGGTGAACACGGAGTATTCCTCCTTCGGTGCTTTGACGATCTAACCTCAGCAATGAAGCACGCGGATGACACAGGCTTTTATTGCTACAGGGCTATAGAGTCACTGCGCCATCACTGTGCAGCTCGGAACAACCTCCGAGAAGCAAACAAGGTTCAGCAGTGGCAAGCATTTCGTGATATCTCTGGCGTTGAGGAGACATCCATTCGACTCATCAAGGCCGCAGCAGATCCACTACGTCATGGCGAACCTGGCACTGAGGCTATCGATCGCGCAGAGCTGTTCACCACTACTTGGGCCATAGTTGATGCATATCTCAGCAAGGTCTAACTGCCGGCTCAACGCGGACGCTGCGCGATAAAGCCACGCAGCATCGGTTAGTTTTCATTCGTCAGGCCATGACAACCATAAACTCATCTGAACTTCTCCAGATCGTTATCACTTCCACGGCGTTTATCGCATACCTACCGCTGATAGCAGGGTCATGGAAAATCATGAGGGCGCTTGACACGTTGAGCAGCAAGGTCATGTTTAGTTGCCTTGCCGGCATCCCATTTTGGATTTTATTTTCCAAATTCGTTCTGGGAGGCATGTCCAATGCCTCAGGCTTCACCAAGGTCGTTTCGTGGCTTCCAACAATCGGCACATGCGTTCTATTCATTACTCCTGCAATAGCTTTTATGTCTATCAGCATGCATATATCAAGACCTAACAATTCCAACGCTGCTTCGCGACGAAGAACTCTTTAGGTACTCACCCCAACACGGAAACAACATGCATAACAGATACGGAAAACTCGCTTCCTGGGTCTATCACCTGGACAAACCCATCGGTCACTCCTTCGGCGATCAGGAATACTACCGGCAGCGTCTGACCGGATGCGATGGCGCTGTTCTGGAACCTGCCGTCGGCAATGGCCGAATCTTCGTGCCGCTGCTGGAGGCGGGTTTGGCTATCGAAGGCTTCGATGCGTCGCAAGACATGATCGAATATTGCCAGCAGGAGTGTCTGAAGCGACGCCTGCCCACGCCGCTGACATGCCAGACATTCGATAACTTCCACTACGAACGACGCTTCGCAGACATCATCCTGCCGGCGGGGTCGTTCCAGCTGATCACGGATGCCACTTCGGCCATGGCCGTGCTCAGGCGGTTTCACGATCATCTGCTGCCTGGTGGAAGGCTGATCCTGGACATCGACCCCATCGAAAGCATCATGGAAGACTCGGGTTCCGCGCGCAGTTGGATGGTGAAAGAGAACGAACTGCTTACGCTGATCAGTCAGCGGGCCGGGATCGATCACATCAGGCAAACGACCCTTTCTCATCTGCGCTACGAACACTGGCGGGATGGTGCGCTGCTGGGTACCGAACTCGACCTGTTTCACTTGCGCTGGTGGGGCGTCGCGGAGTTGGCGTTCGCGTTGCGGGAGGCTGGCTTCGTGGACGTGGTGGCGTCGGGCGATTACCAGCATGGACGTCCACCGCACCAAGGCGATCAAATCATCAGCTTCGAGGCGACGCGCCGTTGATCATGCCCCCATCTTCTTTTCCCGCTGATCACACCTGAGCGTGACCGGTTCTCGAATCAGACATTTCATGCGCACCGAAATCAGTGGCCTGGCCGCCAGCTTCGAGCGCATGGACCATCGGCAATCGTCACCACACTCGGTATCATGCGTCCCGCCCCGGTAACTCCAGCAAGCGGACCGAACGAGCATGAGCGACATCCAGACCCTGCGCCGGGTTCTCCACGAATCCCGCACCATCGCCGTCGTCGGCCTGTCGGCCGACTGGTTCCGGCCGTCCTACTTCGCCGCCAAGTACATGCAGGCGCACGGCTACCGGATCATCCCGGTCAATCCGAAGTACCCCGAAATCCTTGGCGAGAAAAGCTATCCCGACCTCGCCTCGATCCCGGACAAGGTCGACATCGTCGATGTGTTCCGCAAGCCCGGCGATGCGCTGGCCGTGGCCGAGCAGGCGATCGCCATCGGCGCCCGCACGCTGTGGCTGCAGATCGGCGTCATCAACGAGGAAGCCAAGCGCAAGGCCGAGGCGGCCGGGCTCACCGTGATCATGGACCGCTGCGTCAAGATCGAATACGCCCGCCTGTTCGGCGGCCTCAACTGGTTCGGCGTCAACACCAAGGTGATTTCCGCCCGCCGCCCCCGCTGGCTTCCCTGAGCAGGATTCCGAACATGGCAGACCATCAATACGGCTTCGACACCCTGTGCCTGCACGCCGGCCAGATTCCCGACGCGGCCACCGGCAGCCGCGCCGTCCCCATCTACCAGACCACCTCCTACGTCTTCGACAGCCCTGAAGAAGCGGCCAGCCTCTTCAACCTGCAGACCTTCGGCAACGTCTATTCCCGCATCTCCAACCCTACCGTCGCGGTGTTCGAGGAGCGGATCGCCGCGCTCGAAGCGGGCCGCGCCGCGCTGGCCACCGGCAGCGGCATGGCGGCACAGATGATCGCGCTGCTCAACATCTGCGAGGCCGGCGACCAGATCGTCGCCGCGCGCACGCTGTACGGCGGCACCCACACCCAGCTCGACGTCAATTTCCGCAAGCTCGGCATCGACACCGTGTTCGTCGATCCGGACGAGCCGGAGAACTTCGCCCGCGCGATCACGCCCAAAACCAAGGCCGTGTATGCCGAAACCCTGGGCAACCCCTCGCTCAACGTGCTCGACATCGAGGCGGTGGCGCAGATCGCCAACGGCGCCGGCCTGCCGCTGTTCATCGACAACACCTTCGCCAGTCCCTACCTGTGCCGGCCCTTCGAATGGGGCGCCGCGATCAGCGTGCATTCGGCAACCAAGTTCCTCGGCGGCCACGGCACCACGATGGGCGGCGTGATCGTCGAGTCCGGCAAGTTCCCGTGGGACAACGGCAAGTTCCCGAGCATGACCGATCCCTCGCCCGGCTACCACGGCGTGCGCTTCTTCGAGACCTTCGGCGACTTCGGCTTCACGATGAAGTGCCGCATGGAAGGCATGCGCACCTTCGGCCCGGTGCTCTCGCCCTTCGCCGCCTTCCAGCTGCTGCAGGGCGTCGAGACCCTGCCGCTGCGCATGGACCGCCACTGCGCCAACGCGCTGGCGGTGGCCCGCCATCTGGAATCGCACCCCAAGGTCGCCTGGGTCAATTACCCCGGCCTGGAAAGCAGCCGCTACCACGACCTGGCGAAGAAATACCTGCCGCGCGGCGCCGGCGCGGTGCTGAGCTTCGGCATCAAGGGCGGTGCCGCCGCCGGGCAGAAGTTCATCGATTCGGTCGAATTCCTGTCCCACCTCGCCAACATCGGCGACGCCAAGACCCTGGTCATCCACCCCGCCTCCACCACCCACCGCCAGCTCTCCGAAGAGCAGCAGGTGGCGGCCGGCGTGCCGCCCGACCTGATCCGCCTGTCGGTCGGCCTGGAAACCCTGGACGACATCCTGTGGGACATCGACCAGGCGCTGAGCAGGGCCTGACGCCCCCTTTTCCCGTTTTCTGCTTTCCAACTGAAATTTTCTTGGTTCGCGGCGGCGGCTCCGCTTTCTAACATTGCCCTCTGTTGCGCTGCAGCGTGCAGCGTGCGCTTCTTCCAGACACAGAGGATCGATGATGAAAGCAACCCGCCTCCTCCGCGCCAGCCTGGCTGCGCTGACCCTTGCCGTGAGCACCGGCGTGGCGCATGCGGAGAAACTGGCCGTCGGCTACCTGCCGGTGACCGGCCATGCCAAGTTCTTCGTTGCCCAGGAACGCGGCTTCTTCAAGCAGGAAGGGCTGGAGGTGGAGCTGGTGGAATTCGTCAATTCCGCCGACGGCCTGCATGCGGTGGTCTCCAGCAAGCTCGACATCGGCGCCTTCGGCACCACCGCCCCGCTGGTGCATTACGCCCGCGGCGCCGACCTGAAGATCATCGGCGGCATCATGGGCGAGGACGCGGCGATCATCGTCAAGCCCGAGAACGCCGCCAGCGTGCGCACCATCGGCGACCTCAAGGGCAAGAAGATCGCCACCATCCGCCTGGCGACCGGCGATGCGGTCCTGCGCGGGGCGCTCAACCAGGCGGCCTTGGACTGGCGCAAGGACGTGCAGATCTTCGAGCTGAAGAATCCGCCGGCAGTGCTCGAAGCGGTGAAGTCCGGCCAGGTCGATGCCGGCGTGGTGTGGGGCCCGCACGACATCCGCGCCGAACGCCAGGGCCTGCAGGTGGTGATCCGTTCCAGCGAGCTGCAGCCGGGCCACCCCTGCTGCCGTCTGGTGGTGAAGTCCGACAAGCTCAAGAACCCGGCCACGCTGGAAAAATTCCTGCGCGCCATCCTGCGCGCCGAACAGTTCGCCGCCACGAACCGCGCGGAAACCCTCGACGCCATCCAGAAGTACGTCAAGCTCGATCGCGACATCCTGGAAGCCGGCTACTACTCGCTGCACCTCGAACAGGGCACCGACGCCAATGCGCGGGGCACCAGGGCGTTCTGGGACACGCTGGTGCAAGCCGAATTCATCGACGGCCAGCGCCCGCTGGAGCCGATCTTCGCGCTCGACATCTATGAACGCGCGCTGAAGAGCCTGGCGGCCGAGAGCCCGGCGGAGCCGTTCTGGCAGAATCTGCTGCAGGCATCCGCCGCACGGAACACGCTGTGAGCCAGGGCCGCCACAGCCTGCTGGTCGAATCGCTGGACTTCGCCTACGGCGGCAGCGCGATCCTGCAGGGCATCGACCTGGCAGTGGCCGAGGGTGAATTCCTCGCCCTGCTCGGCCCGAGCGGATCGGGCAAGTCCACCCTGCTGCGCCTGATCGCCGGGCTGGAACAGCCGCTGGCCGGGCGCCTCGCCGCCGGGGGCAAGCCGCTGGCCGGCCCCGGCCCGGACCGCGCGGTGGTGTTCCAGCACTACGCCCTGTTCCCATGGATGACGGTGGGCGACAACGTGGCCGAGGCCATCGCCAAGGCGCACCCCACGCTGTCGCGCAAGGAACGGCGCACGCTCGCGCGCGAGCACCTCGCCCGCGTCGGCCTGGGTGAAGTCGCCGGGCAGCATCCGTTCGAGCTCTCCGGCGGCATGCAGCAGCGTGCCGCGATCGCCCGCGCACTGGCGCTGGAATCGCCCTTTCTGCTGATGGACGAGCCTTTCGGCGCGCTCGACCCGGTCAACCGCGCGCGGCTGCAGGACCTGCTGGTGGACGTGTGGCAGGGCAGCACGCCGCGCCGCACGGTGGTGTTCGTCACCCACGACGTGGATGAAGCCCTGCTGCTGGCCGACCGCGTGGCGGTGATGGGCGCAAATCCGGGACGCATCATCCGCGAATACGCGGTGCCCTTCGAGCGCCCGCGCAAGCGCACCGCGCTGTTCAAGGACGGCGCCTTCCACCAGTTGCGCGAAGAGATCGCCGAAGCCCTCGACGCGGACACGCTGGCCCATCTGGAAGCGGCCTGAGGGCCCGGCGCACACGCTCCAGCGTTCCCGCTCCGGCGGGAACGCCGCCTCATCGCCAAGATGCAATCTGAATACCAGGAACCACGATCATGAGCGCCCCACAGAAGGCCCTGACCCTGCCCGCCGATGCAGGCGGCAAACACGGCACCGCCTCCCGCCCACGACTTCCCGCCGGCTTCGTCTGGGAGCCGTGGGCATTTGCCGCCGCCCTGCTGCTGGCCTGGCAGATCGGCGGCAGCGCCCTGTCCGGCGAAGGCAACCCGCTGCTGCCGCCCCCGGCCGTGGTGTTCCAGGCGCTGTGGGACTCGCTGCCGGAACTGGGTCGCGGCACCGTCTCGTCCTTCCTGATCCTGCTGCCGGGCTATGCCGGGGCGCTGGTGCTGGGCATCGCCTTCGGCCTGCTGGCCGGCACCACTCCCTGGCTGGCACGCACCTTCTTCCCCTTCGCCAAGGTGGCCGCGCCGATTCCGCCCACCGTGTTCATCCCCTACGCCATCGCGGTGCTGCCCACCTTCCATCTGTCGGCCACTTTCGTGGTGTTCCTCGGCGCCTTCTGGCCCATCTTCCACAATGCGGCCGCCGGCGCGCTGTCGGTGGAAGGCCGGCACCGCGACAACGCGCGCGTGCTCGGCTTCACGCACCTCGAGTACCTGCGCAAAGTGGTCTTCCCGGCCAGCCTGCCGCACATCTTTTCCGGCATGGCGGTGGGCCTGGGCTTCTCTTTCATCCTGCTCACGGTGGCGGAGCTGTTCGGCGCCAATGCCGGGCTGGGCCGCTTCGTGCAGTACTACGCCGACTTCGCCGACTATCCGCGCATGGTGGCCGGCATCCTGTACACCGGCGCCGTGACCTGGGGCGCGATGACCCTGCTGGACAAGCTGCGCCACCGCAGCTTGTTCTGGCTGCGCTGAGGGCTCCGGCATGAAAACCCTGCCGCCTCGCCACGGAATCCTTGCCTGCCCCGCCGCGCCCCGGATCGACGCCGCCGGCACGCGGGCGCAGCCGCGGCTGTGGTCCGCCGTCACGATCGCCATCCTGCTGGCGCTGTGCATCGTCGCCGGCTCCCTGCAGGCAGGCACGGCGCCCGCCGGCAAGCAGCATGACGGCTTCTTCCCGCCGAGTGCCGACCTCGCCGCGGCGCTCGAACAGGCCCGCAGCAGCGGACGCCAGGGCGTTGCCGTGCTGTTCGAGATGGAAGGCTGCGGCGAATGCGCAAAGCTGCGCGCCACGACCTTCAGGGACAGCGGCCTGCGCAAGGCCTACGAACGCGATTTCGTCACGGCCAGCCTGATGGCCGACCAGCCGCTGCCGCTCAGGGACTTCGACGACCAGGCCACGCAGCAGGCCGAGTTCGCCCGCAGCGAGCGCGTCTTCGCCTTGCCGACCCTGGTGTTCTACGACCTCGACGGCCTGCCGGTCGCCCGCCAGCTGGGCAGTGCGGGAGATGCCGCGCAGTGGATCCGGCTGGCGCGCTACGTGCGCGAAAAGGCCTACGAGGACACGCCTTTCAGCCACTGGCAGCCCGCCGACTGAGGGCGGGCGGGCGGAAATCCTCGCCCGCCCGCCATCGCCGACTTCGGCCGCGAGCGCCCCGCCGGCGCTCCGCCTCAATGGCGGAGTTCGCCCAGTACGCTGTCCTTGACCGCGGCAAAGTCCGCGCTTCCGCGCGCACGCGGGCGCGGCAGATCGACGTCGACGACCGTGCGGATGCGACCCGGCCGCGGGTCGAGCACGACGATGCGATCGGACAGATAGACGGCTTCTTCCACGTCATGTGTGACCATGACGGTGGTGATGCGGTTGTTCTCCCAGATGCGCAGCAGCTCTTCCTGCAGATAGGTGCGCGTCAGCGCGTCCAGCGCGCCGAACGGTTCGTCCAGCAGCAGGATCTCCGGCCGGGCCACGAGCCCGCGCGCAATCGCGGCGCGCTGCGACATGCCGCCGGAAAGCTGCCCCGGGAAAGCCTTGGCGAAGCCTTCGAGCCCCACCAGGCGGATATGCTCGGCAACCGCCTGCTTCTTTTCCGCGTCGGAAACATCCGCCGCATCCAGGCCCAGCAACACGTTCTGCTCCACGGTCAGCCAGGGAAACAGGCGGTGCTCCTGGAAGACGATGCCACGGTCCAGCCCGGGGCCGGTGACGGGCGCGCCGTTGATCGCCAGCGAGCCGACGGTCGGCGTGTCCAGGCCGACGATGAGGCGCAGGATCGTCGACTTGCCGCAGCCCGAGGCGCCGACGAGGCAGACGAACTCGCCCCGCCGCACCTCCAGGTCGATGCCGCGCAGCACCTCCAGCGCCTGCCCGTCCACCTGGAAAGTCTTGCCCACGCCGTCGAGCGCCAGAATGGCATCCGGCCGCGCGGCACCGGGCCGGGCCGAGGACGTGGAAGGCGGCACGGGCCGCTGGACTGCTGCAGTCACGGAGAAACTCCTTTTCATACGGATGAGGCGGCCCGCACACTGCGGGCGCCCCGAATCGGATCAGACCCGCGCAGAGGGTGCGGGCCATGCGGATGCCACGGCACGCGCTCAGTCCCGCGGCAAGGAAAAATGGCCCGCCGCGACCAGGTCGGCCAGCGGCCTGCGCGGCGTCGGCAGCTCGCGCTCGCGCAAGGGCTCGGGCAAGACGCTGTCGTCGCCCAGGCGCCCCAGCGCGATGAGGATTTCCAGCTTGTACTCGTCCGGTACCTTGAACAGCGCCCGGGCAGCCTCCTTGTCATACCCCGCGATGGCCCGGGTATGCCATCCCGACAGGGTGGCCTGCAGGGCCAGATGCGCCCATGCCGCACCGCTGTCGAAGCTGTGGTTGCTGGCCGGCGACGGCAGGTGCTCGCCCTGCCGCACGAAAGTCGTCTTGGACAGCAGCAGGATCAGCACCGATGCCTGCGGCGCCCACAGGCGGTTGTTGCCCGACAGCAGCTCGACCGTTTCGTCCCACAAGGGGGCGCCATTGCGCACGTACAGGAAGCGCCAGGGCTGGGAATTGCTCGCGGACGGCGCCCAGCGTGCGGCTTCGATGATGCGCAGCAGGCTCGCATCGTCGATCGGATCGGCACGGAGCGCGCGCGGCGACCAGCGGTTCAGGAACAGCGGATCGACCTCGCGCTGGGACACGCGCGGCGCGCTGGGCGAGCGGCGGGGCACGGTCGCCAGCCAGCGCTGCAGCGTGGAGTCGCCGTAGGCGGCGTCGGCGATGGCATGGCCGGCATCGGGGTAGAGCGTGAAGCGTACCGGCACGCCCAGGGCGTGCAGGCGGCTGACGGCGGCCTTGACCGGTGCCACCGGCGCCCTGTCGTCGCGCCCGCCGTGGAAGAACCACACCGGGGTATGGCCGAGCCGCCCCAGAGCCGCGTCACCGGCAGCGTCGGGGACGCGGCCCGCGACGAGCACCAGGCCGGCAAAGCGCTCCGCCTCGGCCGCGGCCAGTTCCCAGGCCGCAGCCGAACCCGCGCTGAAGCCGGCCAGCACGATGCGGCGGCGGTCGGCCCGGTGGCGGTCCGCAATCTCGTCTATCAGTTGCAGCAATTCGGCGCGCCACTCGGCCCAGGCGCTCCCCTCCGGGATCTGCGGGGCCAGGAAGTGGTACGGCAATTCGGCCGCATGGGCGACATGGCGCGGCAAGCCATGGGTCAGCAGCAGGTCAGGGTCGCTGCCGCGGTCGCGTGCGCCATGCAGGAACACGACCAGCGGGATGGATGGCAAGGCGTCGGCGGCGGGCGCGAACAGGTAGGGCAATGTTCCGCGTCCGGTGGCATGCAGGTGGCGCTCGATGTTCATGAACTGGGATCCTCGGCGAAAGGGCGATGGGCGGTGGCCGGTGTCGGTCGCACCGGGCAAGGACGGCTCAAGCAAATTCCGCGCCTGCCATCAAGACCTTGATCCATAAGGCGGCCGGCGCGGCGGATGGTGCACCGCGTGCAGGCCCGCGCCCCCGCCTGCTGCCAGGCCAGCAGGCCGGTGCATCCGCTGCCGATGGCACACGGAGCGGCCCGCCGCGCCGCGGACTGGTGGAATCCCAGCACCCGGGCGCTGCCGCTGCCCCTGGATCAACAGGCATCGCCGCAGGGGCCGGCGCGGGCCGTGGGCGGCGGAGAACGGCGCCCGGCGGCGGATGCGCGTGTTTCGCACCATCCGCCGCGCACGCCGGCCGGGGCGGTACCGGTCCTTCTCCCCGTGGCATGGATCGTGCGTCACGACCGGCCCCGGTTTGTGGAGGAAGTCAGATGCACGGTTCCAGCGAAGGCCAGCGTTCCGCGGACTGGAACGCGCCGCACGGGAGGCAGGCGGCGAGCCTTTCCCCGGCCGGCGGACAGCACCAGCCCGTGCTCACGCTACCGGACTCGGGCGCCCAGGCCCTGTCCATCCGCGCCAAGGCGCTGGCGTTCAGCGACCCCCTGTCCTACCGCCTGCTGACGCAGGTCGAACGCATCGCGCCAAGCGAGGCGACCGTGCTGGTAATGGGCGAGACCGGCACCGGCAAGGAACTGCTGGCCCGCCACATCCACGACCGCAGCGGCCGGGAAGGGCCGTTCGTGGCGATCAACTGCGGCGCGTTCAGCGAAAGCCTGGTCGATGCCGAGCTGTTCGGCCACGAGGCCGGGGCCTTCACCGGCGCGCGCGCGCCGCGCGCGGGCTGGTTCGAGGCCGCCGACCGCGGCACCCTGTTCCTCGACGAGATCGGCGACATGCCGCTGCCGATGCAGGTCAAGCTGCTGCGCGTGCTGCAGGAGCGCCAGGTCGTGCGCGTCGGTTCGCGCCAGCCGATCCACATCGACGTCCGCCTGATCGCGGCAACCAACGTCGATCTCGAACGCGCGGTCGCGGCGGGGCGTTTCCGCCACGACCTGTATTACCGCCTGAACATCGCCCGCCTCGACCTGCCCCCGCTTCGCCAACGGGTGGGGGACATCCTGCCGCTGGCCACCCACTTCCTCGGCAGCTACGCGCAGCGCCTGGGACGTCCGCCACCCATCCTGTCGCCCACCGCACAGCGGGCGCTGATGGCGCACCCTTGGCCAGGCAACATCCGCGAGTTGGAGAACGTCATCCATTTCGCCCTGCTGGTGTCGGATGACGGGCCCATCCTGCCCGAGCACCTGAAGTTTGCCGGCGGCTTTCCGGCGATCCGCCCGGAGGCGGAGCTTGCACCCATCGACGCCATCGCGCTGCAACTGGCCCGCCTGTTCGACGCCCCCGCCGAGCGCCTGATGGAACGCCTCGAAGCGCTGATCATCGAGCGCGCCTACACCCACAGCCACTTCAACCAGGTACGGACCGCGCAACTGCTCGGCGTGACGCGCAACGTGGTCCGCACCCTGCTGAAGCGGCACGGCCTGGTCGACAGCGACAGGCAGGACGCAGGCTAGCCGCTGGACGGCCGGAACGCGTCACAAGCTGGCACGGAAGCTCAGGCCAACCGAGCGCCGCTCGCCCCAGCGCTTGCTGACAGCGCTGTTGCCGGTGAAGGTGGAGGTATCGACCGCGTACTCGACGTCGAACAGATTCTTGGCGAACAGGCTGATCTGCCATGCGCCCGAGGCGGGGCCGAAGCCGATGCCGGCGTCGGTGATGTTGCGCGACGATTCCCAGCCGTGCTCGGACAGGTTGAGCGCGACGTTCTGCTTCGAGGAATAGCTGTTGTTGACGTGGGCGCTGAGGATCAGCCCCTGGCCGACGGGCTGCCGGTATTCCGCCCCCAGGTTGAGGGTGTATTTCGGCGCGCCCGGCAGCTGCCTGCCGGAGAAATCGCATTGCAGCGGCAGCGATGCGGCAAGGTCGGACGGGCAAGGGGCGTCCTTGTAGTCCTTGTATCTGGCGTGGTTGACAGCGCCGCCGAAGCGCAGCGTGAATGCCTGCGATACGGCGAAGGCGCCGTCGAACTCGACGCCGCGCAGCCGGACCTTCCTGGCGTTGCCGATGATGTTGCGCACGCCGGTGGCGGTGCCGGCGTCCGGCACCACCTGGTCGGTCTGGAAGTCCTTGATGTCGGTGTTGAAGAGATTGACGTTCAGGATCAGGCGGCGCTCGAGCAGCGACAGCTTGGTGCCGAGTTCGAAGTCGATGGCCACTTCGGGGTCGGTGACGTTGGGCGTGCCGTCGGCCGTGTTCCAGCCCACTGCGCCGGACTTCACGCCACGCGCGACCGAGGCGTACAGCAGGGTGTCATCATCGAGTTTGTAGCTGGGGCTGAGCAGCACCGAGGTGGCGGTGTCGCTGTTGTCGGCATGGCGCTTGGGGCCGAAGCGCGCCAGCGAGCCGATCTGCCCGGCGCCGGTGCCGGTCGGCCCGCCGCGGATGGCCTTGGCGGCGGCGATCTGGGCGGCGCTGGCGCCGTTGGCGGCGCCCAGCGCATCGAGATCGGCGCCCGGCCCGTACAGCAGGTAGGACCACGTGTTCTTCTTGCGCTCCCAGGTCTGACGCAGCCCGGCGGTCAGCGTGGCCTGCTCGGTGAAGCGCCAGTTGAACTGGCCGAAGGCGGCGAAGCTGGTGGTTTCCGGCGAGCGCTTCTGCGCGGTGTAGGTGCCGTCGAGCGAGGCTGCGAGCAGTTCGCGCCCGGCGGCGTTCTGGCTCAGCGTGGCGTACTGGGGATTGCTGGCGTAGAACGCGCCGGCATCGCGGCCGAAGACGGTGTGCGTTTCGTTGTTGAAGCCGTTGTACAGCGCGTACAGGCCGGTCTGGTAGTCGAAGCTGCCGCCCTGGCGCGAAGTCAGGCGGATCTCCTCGGAGAACTGGCGCTGCGCGGTGCGTGCGCCGCCGCCGCGGCGGATGTCCCAGCGGGTCTTGTCGAAGTCGTTGTCGGCGACGAAGCGGTTGTCCTTGTACGCGGTGATCGAGGTCAGCGTGTGCCCGGCCAGGTTCCAGTTGATTTCCACCGAGGCGCCGTTCTGCTCGTCGATCGACGGCGTGACGTAGTCGGCATCGACCTTGAACTTCTCGAACAGCGGCTGGTAGCCGCCGAACCAGCCGCGCGTGATACGGCTGGTGAAGGTGATGCCGCGCGGCGCGCCGTCCAGGAAGGCGGCCGGGTCGCTCACGTTGGGGCTCATGTTGATGTTCTCGCGCGCGCGGGCGTGATGCAGGATGACGCGGGCCGAGACGTCGTCCGCCGGCAGCGCCAGGAACTGCAGGCGCGCGCCGGAGCGGTTGCGGTCGTACCAGGTGGATTTGTTCTGGCCCTGGCCATCGATGCTGCCTTCGCCGGTTTCGTTGAAGAACGAGAAGCGGTAGGCGAGCGCGTTTTCGACCAGCGGGCCGCTCAGGGTGCCGGTGATGCGCTTGAGGTCGCGGCTGCCGACGGTGGCTTCGGCCGAATACTGCGGCGTGAAGCTGGGCTTGCGGGTGGAGATGTTGAGCACGCCCAGCGTGGTGTTCTTGCCCAGCAGCGTGCCTTGCGGACCGCGCGCGATCTCGATGGATTCGAGGTCGGGGAAGTTGGTCCACGAGGCGCCGACGTAGGGCTGGAAGACGTTGTCGATGATGACCCCCACCGGGGCCTCGTACTCTTCGCCGTTGACATTCTTGCCGACGCCGCGGATCGACACGCTGGAGCGGCGCGAATTGAGTTCGGCGGCCTGCACGTTGGTGGCGCGGCGGGCGAAGTCGCTGATGTTCACGGCATGGTCGCGTTCGAGTTCGCGGCCGCTGACGACCGATACCGGAATCGGCACGTCCTGCAGGCGTTCCTCGCGGTTGCGGGCACGCACGACCACGGCATCGATGCTGACGACGTCGTCGTCGGCGGCATCCGCGGCCCCGGCGGCGGGCGACGTGCTGCCGGCGCCGTCGGTGCCGGCAGCGGGCGCGAGGCCGGCGCGGCGCTTGCGTGCTTCTTCGAGGGCCTGTTCGAGCTGGCCGATCTCGGCATCGAGTTCGGCGGCCGGGGAGATGGGGCCCTGCTGGGCGGCGGCGGCGAAGGCCGTTGCCGACAGCATGCCGCCCACCAGTGTGCGGGCGACGAGGCCGGAGAGCAGGCGCCTGCGGCCGGGAAAGCGCGGATGGGTGGATCGGAGAGCGGGGACTGCCGGGGGATGTGATGTTTTGGTCATGTGGATAACTCGTCTTGCGGCTGTGGTTCAAGGGAAAGGGGGGCCGTGCTGCCTGGGTTGCGGAACCGTTGCCGGCGCGGCGTGCGCGCGCGGCACGCCCTGCCGTTGCGGACACGGCCGCAACGGCAGGCAGCAGCGCACGCAGGCGGCGGCGTTCAGATGACGATCTCCCGCGTCAGCGGCGCGCGCTGGCTCACGTCCACCAGCCCGTGTTCGCGGGCGATCGCGAGGCTGGCGTAGATGGCCGCGTCCGGGCTGTTGGGGCTGCCCTTGACGCGCTTGGCTTCGGGGTTGTCGGCTCGTTCTTCCGAACCGGCGTAGCAGAAGCTGCCCGGCTCGTAGCGATCGAACCCCAGCGCGCGGCGGAAGTTGCCCAGCACGCCGCTGGCGAGCACCGTCTCGCGCGTGACCGGGTGCGGCGCGCGCAGCGGGCCGACGTACAGCGCGTCGGTCGGGCAGTGGGCTTCGCACAGGTAGCAGGTATGGCATTCCGCCTGCCGCGCGATGATCGGAATGCCGCGCGCATCGAGGTCGAACACGTTGGTCGGGCACACTTCTTCGCATGCGCCGCAAGCGTTGCAGCGGTCGTCGAGAACCAGTTCGATCATGACGCTGCCCTCGCCTGCTCGCGCACTTCGCCGCCGCCGATGGCCTTGCGTTCGACCTGGAGCTGGTCGAGGCCGCTGACCACGACGTGGCTGAATTCGCGCTCGTCGATGACGGGGTAGTCGGCGCGGCGCTGCAGGCCGCGGCTTTCCTTGCGTTCCAGCGCGCTGGTGAAGATCAGCCGGGCCGAGGCGATCAGCGCCGCCGCCTCGCGTGCGCGCACCACCGAGCGGGCCAGGTCGGCGCCGCCCAGGCGGGTGTCGCCGCCCAGGCTTTCGCGCGCGTCCCGCCACAGGCCGTCGATCCTGTCCAGCGACGCCTGCATCACCGTGCCTTCGCGGCGGTAGAACTTGGCGACCGGCAGGGTTTCCTCCTGCACGCCGCGGATCAGTTCGTTCACGTCGAGGTCGGCACGGACCTGCCCGGTCGGGCGCAGCCCGGCGGTGCCGATGGCGCGGACCTTGCGCGTGGCGACGTTGCCGCCGTAGCGGCGCGCGAACAGGGTGGCGGAATGGCCCGCCCAGGAACCGGACGCCAGGGCCCAGGCGGTGGCCGGGCCGGCGCCGGACTGGTTGGCGCCGACGAGCTTTTCGCGCGAGGTGGTGTCGCCGGCGGCGAACAGGCCCGGCACGCTGGTCGACGCGCCTTCGCCGACCTCGATGCCGCCGGAGGCGCGGATGGTGCCTTCGAGGATGTGCTCGACCTCGTATTCCTCGGTGAAGGGGTCGAGCGGCAGGTAGCGCTTGAAGTACTGGAAGGTCATCGGCTGGCTGGCCTGGATGCGTTCGCGGCCGATGTCGTCGTACTTGTCGAGCTTGCAGTACACGTGGCCGGTCTGGATCTCGGCGACGGTGGTGCCCTTGCCGCGCGAGACCACCTCGCCATTGGCGTCGCGCAGCGTGGCGGAGCCGTAGACCGCGGTCTTGGAGCAAGCGCTGCCCTTGGGCACGATGCCGTACTGGCCGCTGAACTCCATGCCGGAGAAGTGCGCGCCTGCCTCGGCCGCGAGCAGGTAGCCGTCGCCGGTATTGTTGTTGCCGCCGGCGATGCCCGAACGGAACGCCGTGCCGCCGGTGGCGAGCACCACGGCGCCGGCGCGCACCTGCCAGCGCGTGCCGTTGCGGCGGTTCCAGCCGGTGGCGCCGGCCACCACGCCGTCGCTGATCAGCAGTTCGAGCGCCGGGCTGTGGTCGAGGATGGTCACGCCGTGCTTTTCCAGCTGCTTGCGCAGGAACAGCACCGCGTCGGCGGCGCGCATGCCGCCCCAGCGTTCCTTGTTGCCGTCCTGGGTCTTCGGAAAGGCGTAGCCCCAGCGCGACATCAGGTCCTGGTTGATGAAGCTCTGGTCGTACACCTTCTCGATCCAGCTCTCGTCGGCGAAGCCGAACGCGATCGGCATGCGCGCCTTGATCATGCCCTCGCGGTGCACCGGGTCGTCCGGCTTGATGTAGTAGGCGCCGGTGCCCGCCGCCGCCTGCGCGCCGGAGGTGCCGAGATAGCCTTTCTCGGCCACGACCACGCGGGCGCCGGCCCGCGCTGCCGCAAGGCCGGCCCAGGCGCCGGCCGGACCGCCGCCGATCACGAGGACATCGGCGACGAGATCGACGTCGAAGACGCTGCGTCCCGACGGATCGGGAAAATTGATGATGTTTCCGCTTGCCATGTGCACGCTCCACACTGGGCCACGACTGCCGGCGCCGCCCTGGGCGGCGCGGCAGGCATGGCGTGTCGAAAGAAGGAAAGGTGTTTCCGCCCGGGCAGGAAACCTGCACCGGTCGAACACCCTTTCGCAGAAAGCGTGCCAGCGGCCGAACGGGGCTGGGCAGAAAACAGAAAACAACGCAAGCCACTGAAAACAATCGTATTTATTTTCCGCAGCGGTATTCACTGCGGAAAGGTTGCCCGGCGCTGCGGGGCCTGGCTGGTGATTTGGCAACATCCCGCCTGTCCCGCTGCTGCGATGCGGCCCGCCCGGCACGCCGCCCCCGCGGACGAAAAGCCCCCAGGCTGCACCGATCGCAAGAGGGCCGGCTTTGCACCGCCGGCCCGTTCCGCAGGCGCGGAGCAATGCTCCGCGAAACCCCTGCTCCACCCCCGGGGGGCGCTTTTTGCCTTGGGGCGGCCCGGCGGCAAAAAAAGAAAAAGCGCATCCGCCCTGCGATCGAGGGCGGATGCGCTTCGCGCCGGAGGACGGCTCCGGCGCCGGGGTCCGGCGGGCCTACCAGTAGCCTTCCAATCCCAGCTCCTGCAAGGCCTGTTGCTGGTATTGCGGGCGGAACCACGTGCGGATGGTCTTTTCGTCCACGCCCTTGCGGATCAGCCTGTGCTTGACGCCGAATTTCACCAGTTCGTCGTAGGCCAGGACCGAGCTCTCGTCGATGAGCGGATTGAAGCGTTCCTTCAGCGAGCCGGCATAATCCTCCTCGACGTACTCGTAGGCCACGCTGCGCTCGGCGACGAAGCGCAGCAGCGCCTCGCGATTCTCCTCGCGCGACGCCCAGTGCGATGCGCGCAGCAGCACCTTCACCACCCTCTGCACCACCTCCGGGTAGGCCTTCTCGAACTTCTCCGACACCAGCATGCCGCTCTGGGTACCATCGTCGAGCGAGGTTTTGGTGTCTTCGAGAACGCGCAGCTTGCCCTGGTCGCGCAGGATCAGCAGGTTGAGGGTGCCGAACACCGCGTCCACCGCACCGGCGTTGAAGGCGACCAGCGCCTCGGCGCCCTGCAGGTTGACCAGCGTGACGTCCTTTTCCTGAAGGCCCCTGGACTCCAGCAGCAGGATCAATGAACGGTAGGGATTGGTGCCCTTCTGCACGGTGATGCGCTTGCCCTTCAGATCCTTGATGCTCTCGAACGGCGAGTCGTTGCGGACCCCCAGGTAGAAGGTGCCCGTGCCGCTGGCCCGGCGCGTGGCGACGATGCGGGCCGGAATGCCGCCGACCAGGCCGATGACGTTGGGCACGCCGCCATAGGTGCCGAAGTCGATGGAGCCCTGCGCCAGCGCCTCGTTCTGCGCCGGGCCGGTGCCGGCGAAGAAGATCTGCTCGATCCGGGGGCCCTTGCTGCCGAACTCCTCCTCGAAATAGCCCAGGTGCTCGGCCAGGGCGACGATGCCGGTGCTGACGGGCCTGCCGCCCGAATTGGCGACGTTGGTGCCGCCGACCTCGCCGAACAGGATCTTGTCGGGCAGGCCGGCGGCGGCCTGCAGCGCCACGCCTGCCAGCAAGGCCACGGCCATGCGCGCGAGAATGCGATGGATTGTCTTCATGTCGAACCGATGTGAATGGATGATGGATGGGAAAACGGCCGCCGCGCCGCTCAGCCCTGCCCCCGCCAGCGGAACAGGTACCGCGGAATGCGGCGCAGCGCCTTGTTCATGGTGATGCCGGTGAAGGCGATGAGGCTGACCCCGAGCAGCACGATGTCGGTGCGGAAATGCTCCTGCGCGCCCATGACCACCGAGCCGATGCCGCCGGACATGACGCCGATCACGTACTCCGCGCCGATCGCGGCGAACCATGAATAGATCAGCGACAGTTGCAGCGCGGTGACGATGGAAGGAGCGGCCGACGGCAGCACCACGTAGCGCAGCAGCCGGGCGCGGGAGAACATCAGCACGCGGCCGACCTCGACGAGCTGCGCCGGCGTGCTGCGGATCCCCTCGAAGGTCCCCATCACCACCGGCTTCGAGGCGGCGATGGCGACGAAGACGATCTTGCACAGGTCGCCGGTGCCGAACCACACCGTCAGCAGCGGAATCCAGGCCAGGATCGCGACCTGGCGGATGGCGTGGAAGCTCGGCCCCATGACGCGGTCGAAGACGTGCGACAGCCCCATGCCGATGCCCAGCGCCAGGCCGGCGGGAATGCCGATCGCGCAGCCCTGGATCAGGCGCGCGAACGTGGACAGCAGACCTTCGGCGAGGCTGGAGAAGATCGCCGGATCACGGGCCGCGTCGAACAACTGGCCGAAGGGCACCAGTACCAGGCTGCTGACCCATTCGTGCGTGGTCGCCTGCCACCACAGCACCAGCAGGATCGCGGGCGGCACCATGCCGCGGAAGTGGCGGCTGCGCCACACCGCCCCGAGCACGGACGCCGCGCTCACGGCCGCACCCGCCATTTCAGCAGCCGGTTCTCGGCGCGGCGGAAGACGTGGTCGAGCATGAAGCCGGTCAGGCCGATCAGCGCCACGCACACCAGCACCACGTCGAGCTGGAAGATCTGCCGGCTCCAGGTCATCAGGTAGCCGATGCCCTCGGCCGAGGCCATGACCTCCACCGCCACCAGCGCCACCCACACATGGGCCACGCCCTGACGCACGCCAGTGGCGATCGCCGGCAGCGCACCCGGCAGGATCACCCGGCGATACAGGGTCCACCGGCTGAGCTTCATCGCCCGCGCCACCTCCAGATAGGCGCCCGGAATGTTGCGGATGCCGTCGGCGGTGACGAGCGCCAGCGGCACCACGCAGGCCTTGGCCATGATGAACAGCTTGAGCCTGTCGTCGATGCCCAGCACCATCATCAGCAGCGGGATGAGAGCGATCGACGGTACCTGGACGAGAATGCGGAAACTCGGCCCGATCCAGCTCTCGAAGGCCGGCGAGGCCCCCAGCGCGACGCCGAGCAGCAGCCCGATCGTCAGCCCCAGGGCCGCACCCTGCGCCACGCGCCACAGGCTGATGCCCAGGTGCTCGGCGATCTCGCCGCCGGCGAGCAGCTCGACGAAGCTCGCGGCCACCGCGCCGGGGCCGGGCAGGATGTTCGGCGGCACCCACTCCAGGCCGCTGGCGAGCCACCAGAGCAGCAGCACCGACAGCGGGAACACCGCGTACTGGAAAGCGACCGGCAGGCCGCGGGCCAGGCGCGGAGCGGCGCCCCGTTCACCGCGCCCGCCGGCAAGCCCGCTGACGACGGAGGACGGCGGCAGCGAGGAAACGGCACTACCCGCGCCGCCGCTCATCGCCCGCCCCTCCCCGCAAGCGGGCATGCCGCCCGGCAAAGGACGCGGCCGGGAAAAAGAGTCGCGGGACGGTTCATGGTTCTCCTCGCATCGCCGGCGCACCGGCTGTCTGTCATTGCCCGGCGGCGTGCGCGCGGGCCTCGGTTGAACAACGATGCGGGAACAACAGCAAGAGCCGTACCACGACCGCCACCGCGCCCCGATCGCCCGCGAATGGCGGGCCGGAAGGGATTCTCGGCGGCGCCGGCGGCGGCCCGGGTGTTGCTCATGCAGCAATCCGGCGCTGCGGCTGGTGATGGCGCAACACCGCCGCGCGATCAGTTCGCCACCGCGTGGCCGCTGACCTCGGCGCCGGCATCGGGCCGCAGGCGCAGGAAATGCAGCGCCGACAGCAGGCCGATCAGCCCCACGGCCGCGAAAGCGATGCGGAAGTGGACCTCCACCAGCGGAACCTGACCCTCCACCTGCCACGCCTGGGGCAGGCGCAGCAGCAAGGCCCCCGCGGCCACGCCGAGGACCATCGACACCTGCTGCAGCATGCTCGACAGGGTCGACGCCGCGCTGCGCTGCGCGGGCGTGGTGTCGGCGAACGTGATGGTGCTCAGGGCGGTGAGCTGCATGGATCGGGTCAGGCCCGCGAGCACCAGCACCGCCACCATCAGCCAGTGGGGCGTGGCCGGCGTGAGCATGCCGCAGGCGGCGATGGCGAGCGCGCCGGCAACGCCGTTGCCGACCAGCACGCGGCGAAAGCCGAAGCGCCGCAGCAAGGGCGTGGTCACCGTCTTCATGCCCAGGTTGCCGCCGAAATAGGCCAGCAGCAGCAGGCCGCTGGCCCAGGGCGTCAGCCCGAATCCCAGCTGGAACAGCAGCGGCAGCAGGAAAGGCGTGGCACTGATGGCGATGCGGCAGCCGAAGCCCGCGCCCAGCGTGGACTGGGTGAAGGTGGCGAAGGCAAAGGGCGAAAGATCCAGCAGCGGCGTGGCCGCGCGGCGGAAATGCCGTACCGCCAGCACCCCCAGCACACAGCCGGCCACGCACAGCGCGGCGGCATGCGCCGGGGCGGCCGCGGCATGGCTGACCGATTCCAGCCCGTACAGCAGGCAGGCCAGCGCGCCCCCGCTCAGCACGAAGCCCTTGAGATCGAAGGAGCGCGGCACGTCGCGGACGTTGGGGATGTAGCGCAGCACCAGCACGATGCCGGCCAGGCCGATCGGAATGTTGAGGAGGAAGTTCCAGCGCCACGACGCATAAGTGGTGATGAAGCCGCCCAGCGCCGGCCCGAACACCGGCGCGATGAGCGCCGGCCAGGTGATCAACGCGGTGGCCTGCAGCAAGCCGGCCTTGGTCGTGTTGCGCAGGACCACGAGGCGTCCCACCGGCGTCATCAGCGCGCCGCCGATGCCTTGCAGGGCGCGCGCGGCGATGAACTGCGGCAGGCTCTCGGCCGCGCCGCATGCCAGCGAGGCCAGCGTGAATACGCCGATGGCCAGGGCGAAGACGTTGCGCGCGCCGTGGCGGTCCGCCAGCCAGCCGCTGGCCGGAATGAACACGGCCACGAACAGCATGTAGACGGTGATGCCCAGGCTCAGGTCCACGGCCTGGACGCCGAACGATTCGGCCATCTGCGGCATCGAGGTGCCGATGATGGTCCCGTCCAGCACCTGCATGAAGAAGGCGCTGGCGACGATCAGCGGAATGAGCACCGGCGAGGATGCGGAGGACGCGGGAGGCATGGTATTCGGCAAGGCGGCTTTCCTGTCGGGCAAGATGGAAGAACGTTCATTCATCGGCGGTCACCGGCAGGCCGATGCGGCGCGCTGCCGGCAGGGTGCATGCCAGCAGGCCGGCATAGGCGATGGCGCAGGCGCCGACGAGCGTGCCCAGGGTCGCCCACTGCGCGGCCTGGGCGATGCAGAAGGCGCCGACCGACGGCCCGGCGCGGAAGATCAGCCCGTACAGGGCAACGACGCGCCCGCGCAGCGCGGGCTCGCTCCGCAGCAGGCACAGCGACTGCATGGCGATGTTGCACACGACGTGGAACAGGCCCGCGGCGAACAGTGCCGGCAGCGCCAGCGTCAGTGCGTCCCCGGCGGTGAAGGCCAGCAGCGAGACGGCCAGCCCCAGCCCCGTGGCAAGCACGCTGCGGACCAGGGCGCGGCTGTCGCGCGAACGCAGCATCAGCGCCGAACCCAGCAGCGCCCCCAGCCCCTGCGCGCTCATCAGCATCGACAGTACGCCCTGGCCGCCGCCGAACACATCCCCGGCGAAGGCGGGCAGCAGTTCGGAGAACGGCCGCGCCAGCACCGCGAACGCGACCGACAGGAAGATGATCGTGGCGATTTCCGGCGAGCGCGCGACATAGCGGAAGCCTTCCGCCATGTCGTGCATCAGCGCGGTCCCGCGCGCCGGCGGCACGCGGTCGAGCCATGCGCGCAGGCGGAACACCACGGCCAGGATCGCCACGAACGACACCGCGTTGATGGCAAACACCAGCGCCACGCTGCCGAAGTACATCGTCACCCCGGCCAGGGCCGGGCCGATACTGCGCGCCAGCGCGATGGCGATGCCATTGGCGGCCACCGCCTGCGACAAGCGCTCGCGCGGCGCCAGCATGTTGGTCAGCAGCATGCGCACCGGCTGGTTGAATCCCTGCAGCGTCGCCTCCGCGACCGCGAATGCCAGCAGCCAGTGGATCGTCAGCACCCCGGCCGCGGTGGCCAGGCACAGCAGCAGCGCAAGTGCGAGCATGAGCGTCTGGGTCAGGCAGAACAGCCGGCAAGGATTGCTGCGGTCCGCCACCGCCCCGGCCAGCGGCGCCACCCACAGCGCCGCGATGAGGTCGGCCATGGCGATGGTGCCCACCCAGGCCACAGACTGCGTCAGCTCCCAAGCCAGCCAGCCGACACCGGTCTTCTGCGCCCATGCCCCCACCGACGAAACGCCATGGCCGATGCTGAAAAGGACGAAATGGCGCGCGGGAGGCTGGGCAGGGGGCATGAGATGGAAGCAAGCGGGAAGCCGGGCAAGAGGACGGACGGACCACGCCCCGTAGCAATTGCCGTTCCACCCTTCCCGCCCGCGCCGCGCCGCGGCGGCGCGCCGGGCATGCGGGTGGATCTGCTGCGTTTCGAGCAGGCGGGCGGGCACGCTGCTGCGGCAGGAACAGGCCGCCGGCGGCGATTCCCTGGAATAGACCCACGCTATGGTCGATATCCGGTTTCATGCGCACGAAAGCAAATATTCTTGGTTTGATTCTGCAGTGCACTATGCAAACCTTGCCGCGAAATCATCGAAAAGGATCGTTCATGGACCATGCGACATATCACCTTCGCGAAGGACGCGAGGATGGAAGGGGTTCCGCGCCATTGCTGACCTTTCCCTCCCCGGAAGCGCATTCGCTTTCCATCCGCGCCCGCGCACTGGTGTTCCACGATCAGCGCTCGGTCGGCCTGCTCGAAGAAGTCGGGCGGGTGGCGGCCAGCGACGCCTCGGTGCTGATCATCGGCGAGACGGGCACCGGCAAGGAACTGATCGCGCGCTACATCCACCAGCAGAGCGGGCGCCCGGGCCCGTTCGTGGCCGTCAACTGCGGTGCCTTCAGCGAAAGCCTGGTCGAAGCCGAGCTGTTCGGCCATGAAGCGGGGGCCTTCACCGGCGCGACGCAGGCCCGGACCGGCTGGTTCGAGGCCGCCAATGGCGGCACGCTGTTCCTCGACGAGATCGGCGATCTTCCGCAGGCGATGCAGGTCAAGCTGCTGCGCGTGCTGCAGGAACGCTGTGTGGTGCGCATCGGCGCGCGCAAGCCCGTTCCCATCGACGTGCGGCTGGTGGCGGCGACCAACATCGACCTGGCTCGCGCCGTGCGCGCCGGCAATTTCCGCATGGACCTGTACTACCGTCTGAACGTGGCTTCCGTGCCGCTGCCGCCGCTGCGCGAGCGCCCGGGCGACATCCTGCCGCTGGTGTGGCACTTCATCGACCGCTACCGCAAGAAGCTGGCGCTCGACGCCGTGACGCTGACGCCGGACGCCGAGCGGGCGCTGCTCGCCCACGACTGGCCGGGCAACATACGCGAACTGGAGAACGTCATCCACTACGGCCTGATCGTATGCACCAACGGCCGGATCGACACCAGCGACCTGCGCCTGCAGAGCGGCAGGATGGACGGGCCCGCCCCCGCCGGGAAGCAGGCCGGCGAGGACGCCGCGGCCACGGAGTTCCGCCTCGCCCATATCCTCCGCAGCCTGCTCGAACAAGGGCATGAGCGCCTGTACGAGCGGGTCGAGGAAGAACTGGTCAGGGCGGCGTTCGAATTCTCGCGCGAGAACCAGGTGCAGGCCGCCAGGCGCCTGGGCATCTCGCGCAACGTGCTGCGCGCCCAGCTCAAGCGCTTCGGCCTGCTGCAGGGCGGCTGGCAGGCGCCGGTCGGGGAAACCACCGAATCCTGAACGCACCCCCGGCGCGACCCGGCGCCCGGGGGCACCCGGCTCCACTCCATGTTCAAGCTCTTCTCCTATCTGCGCCCCTACCGGGGCGCGAGTGCGCTCGCGCCCCTGCTGATGCTGCTGGAGGTCTCGATGGACCTCATGCAGCCCCGCCTGATGGCCAGCATCATCGACGATGGCGTGATGCGCGGCGACCTCGCCCATGTCGGCGCCACCGGCGCGC
This sequence comes from Thauera butanivorans, assembly GCF_048398245.1. Classification (NCBI taxonomy): domain Bacteria; kingdom Pseudomonadati; phylum Pseudomonadota; class Betaproteobacteria; order Rhodocyclales; family Zoogloeaceae; genus Thauera; species Thauera butanivorans. Next base: position 569,603 of record NZ_CP183038.1, on the reverse strand, counting down.
TGATGCTGCTGTGCGCCGCGCTGGGGCTCATCGGCGGCGCGGGGTGTACGGTGTACTCGAGCAAGGCCGCGGTCGGCTTCGGCACCGACCTGCGCCGCGACCTGTTTGCCGCGACCCAGGCCTTGTCCTTCCGCGAACTCGACCGCCTGCCCCCCGGTTCGCTGATCACGCGCCTGGGCAGCGACGTGGCGCAATTGCAGCAGTTCGTCATGATGCTGCTGCGCGCCTTCGTGCGCTCCCCGCTGCTGGTGGTGGGCAGCGTCGCCATGGCGACCGCCATCAGCCCGTCGCTCGCGCTCATCCTGTTCGGCGTCGTGCCCCTGCTGTTCGGCGTGCTCTTCCTGCTCGTCCGCTGCTCCGTTCCCCTGTTCGACGGCGTCCAGCGCCAGCTCGACCGGCTCAACATGATGCTGCAGGAAAATCTCGCCGGCATCCGCACCGTCAAGGCCTTCGTGCGCGGCAGGCGCGAGGCGGCCCGTTTCGGCGATGCCAGCCGCGATTACGCCGACGCCGCGATCCGCGCCTGGCGCATCGTCACGCTCAACATGCCGGCGCTCAGCCTCGCGCTCAACCTCACCATCGTCGCGGTACTGTGGGCCGGCGGCCAGCGCAGCATCGCGGGCACGATGACTGCGGGCGAACTGGTGGCCTTCGTCAATTACGTCACCGTGATTCTGTCCTCGCTGAGCTCGGTCGGGATGCTGCTCACCGGCTTCTCGCGCGCCCAGGTCGCGGCCGCCCGCATCAACGAGGTGTTCGACGCCGCATCCCGCGAGCACGCCCCCTCCCGGGCCGCGGCGGCCCCCATCCCCGCGCACCGCCCCGCTCCAGCCCGGACGCTGTCCCCGGGGCCGCTCGAAGTGGCCTTCGAGGGCGTGTCGCTGCGCTACGAAGGCGCGGCCCGGCCCGCGCTGGAAGACGTCTGGCTGCGCCTGCCGGCAGGTGCCACGGTCGCGCTGTTCGGCAGCACCGGCGCGGGCAAGTCGACGCTCGCCGCGCTGCTGCCCCGCCTCTACGACCCCGACCTCGGCACGGTGCGGATCGGCGGCCACGACATCCGCACGCTCGATCCGCATGCGCTGCGCGGGCGCATCGGCTACGTGCAGCAGGAAACCATCCTGTTCTCGGGCAGTGTCCGCGACAACCTGCGCTTCGGCTGCGCCGGCGCCAGCGACGAGGACATCGCCGCCGCGGCGCGGGCAGCCCAGGCGGACGACTTCATCGGCCGCCTGCCCGACGGCTACGACAGCATCCTGGGCCAGCGCGGCATCAACCTGTCGGGCGGCCAGAAGCAGCGCCTGTCGATCGCCCGCGCCCTGCTGCTGCAGCCTTCGCTGCTGATCCTCGACGACAGCACCAGCGCCGTCGACCTGGCGACGGAGGCGCGCATCCTCGGCGGCATCCGCGCCCTGCTGCCGCGCACGACCTGCCTGCTCATCGCCCAGCGGCTGTCCGCGGCGGCAGCCGCGGATCTCGTCGTGGTCCTGGAGCAGGGCCGCGTCGTCGCCCACGGCACGCATGCGCAGCTGCTCGAATCATCGGCGGCCTATCGCGACATCCACCGCTCGCAGGCCGCCATGGGCACGGTATCCCATGACTAGGCAGGCTTCCGCATCACCGCAGGCCGGCCTGCCCCCTCTTCCCGGCGGCGGGCCGGCGGAGCGCCCGCATGGCCCGGGCAGCACGCTGCGGCGCCTGTGGGCCTGTGCCGGCGGCCAGCGCCCTGCGCTGCTGGCCGCCTGCGCGCTGACGCTGTGCGGAACCGGGCTGGCGCTGCTGGGGCCGTGGCTGATCGGCCGCATCATCGACCAGCACGTGGTGCCGCGCGACGGCGACGGCCTGGCGCGCGCCTGCGCCGTGCTGCTGCTGGTGTACCTGGCGGCGACGGCAATGAACTGGCTGCAGTCCTTCATCATGATCGGCGTCTCGCAGCGCACGGTCGGGGTCCTGCGCCAGCACTTCTTCGCCGCGCTGCAGGACCTGCCGCTGTCCGTCTTCGCCCGCCGCAGCCAGGGCGATCTGATGAGCCGCGCGACCAACGACGTCGAGATGGTCGCGCTGTTCCTGAACCAGGCCCTGCCGCAGTTGATGAGCAGCGTCGTCCTGCTGTCCGGATCGCTGCTCGTCATGCTGTGGATGAGCCCGCCGATGACCCTGCTGGCGCTGCTCGCGGTGCCGCTCGCGATCGTCGTCACGCGTCAGGTGGCGGGCCGCACGCGGCGCCACTTCTCGGCCCAGCAGGGCCGGCTGGGAGAGCTGAACGGCTTCATCGAGGAAACCCTGTCCGGCCAGAAGGTGGTGCAGGCCTATCGCCGCGAGGCCGGCGCGCTGCGCGAGTTCGACGCCATCAACTCGCAGGTGCGCACGGCATCGACGCGCGCGCAGATCCTCGCCGGCATGATGGGGCCGTCGATGAACGCGACGAACAACCTCGGCTTCGCCGTCATGGCCGCAATCGGGGCATGGCTGGCGATCGACGGCGCCACCAGCATCGGCGTGGTCGTGGCCTTCCTCAACTACACGCGCCAGATCGAGCGGCCGATCAACGACCTCGCCAACCAGTTCAACCTGGCGCAATCCGCCCTCGCCGGCGCCGAACGCGTGCTCGACATCATCGACGAGCCCAGCGAACACGCCGCCGGCGAGCGGACCCGGCTCGACCGCGTGCGCGGCGAAGTGAGCTTCGAAGGCGTGGGTTTCGGCTACCAGGCGGAGCGTCCGGTGCTGCGCGACATCGACCTGCACGTGCAACCGGGGCAGATGATCGCGCTGGTGGGCCCGACGGGCGCCGGCAAGAGCACGCTGGCCAGCCTGCTGACGCGCTTCCATGACGCCGACAGCGGCACGCTCCGCATCGACGGCCACGACATCCGGACGCTGGACAAGAACGGCCTGCGCCGCCATTTCGGCATGGTGCTGCAGGATACGCACCTGTTCTCGGCCAGCGTCCGCGACAACATCCGCTTCGGCCGCGACGACGCCAGTGCGGAGGAGGTCGAACGGGCGGCGGTGCTGGCGCGCGCCGACGGTTTCATCCGCAGCCTGCCCCAGGGCTACGACACCCTGCTGGCGGAAAACGGCGCCAGGCTCAGCCAGGGCCAGCGGCAGCTGCTGGCCATCGCGCGGGCCCTGCTGGCCGACCCGGCGATCCTGATCCTCGACGAAGCCACCAGCAACATCGACACCCGCACGGAAGCCCTGCTCCGGCAGGCGATGGACGCACTGCTCGAAGGCCGCACCAGCTTCGTGATCGCGCATCGCCTGAGCACCATCGCCGCCGCCGACCGGATCGTCGTGATGGACGGCGGCCGCATCGTCGAGTCCGGCACCCACCGGGCCCTGCTGCGCCGGGCCGGGCTCTATCGCACGCTCTACCAGAGCCAGTTTTCCCACGCCCGGCCGGACTGAGCCGCCCGCCTGCACCGCTGCGCGCAGCGGGCTGCCCCATCCGGAGCAGCAGCGCTGCCGATGCAGCAAACGCTGCGCAGATTCGCGCAGAAAATCAAAGCAAACAATTGAAAACAAAAAAGTTTTCAACATGGCCCCGTTTTTGCTTGAGAACCTCCAGCGAGACGGCGGCCATGTGGCCGGCCGTGTCTTGTGCCACCCCTCCGGCACTTCGTCGGCGCAGCTGCGACGGAGCTTGCCGGATAAAAAAACAATCCCAGAAAAGGAAGTTCCATGCAGAAATTCGCGCTGACCGCGATCGCGGCATTTTGCGGCGCCCTGACGCCCGTGGCGCAGGCCCAGCAGGCTCCCGGGGCCGAGGATGCCGCCGGTGAATACGCCGCCAATCTCGACACCGTGGTGATCCTGGGCTCGTCCAGGCAAGACCGGACCGCGCTGAAAAGCTCCGCGCCGGTGGAAGTCATCAGCACCCGCCAGCTGGAGGAAACCGGCGCGGTGACGCTCAACCAGGCGCTGCAGAAGCTGCACCCGTCGTTCAACTTCGCCCAGGGCCAGAACGCGGTCAAGGGCCAGGCCACGCGCGCCGCGTCGCTGCGCGGCGTGAGTCCCGCCTATACGCTCATCCTGGTCAACGGCAAGCGCCGCCACACGCAGGCGCTGCTGCAGGGCACCGATCCGTGGCCGGCCAACAACGTCGTCGACCTCAACGCCATCCCGATCAGCGCGATCGCGCGCGTCGAGGTGCTGCGCGACGGCGCCGCCGCGCAGTACGGCTCCGATGCCATCGCCGGCGTGATCAACATCGTGCTGAACAACGCCGCCGACGGCGGCGGCGCCAGCGTCCGCTACGGCAGCTACAGCGACGGCGGCGGCGCCACCAAGGCGGTCAACGGCTGGAAGGGCCTGGCGCTCGGCGACGCCGGCTTCGTCAACCTGAGCCTCGACTACCTCAAGAGCGGCCAGGTCGACCGCAGCGAGGCGGACTGGCGCCAGCGCTTCCCCTCCGGCGATCCGCGCAACGACACCCTCGGCCAGAAGCACGGCACCTGGGGCCAGGCCGCGCGCGAGAACATCAGCGTCCTCGCCAACTCGGAACTCGGCATCGGCGACGGCACCGCCTATGGCTGGCTCAACTATGCCGACAAGCGCACCAGCAACTACGTCAACCCCGAACGCCTGGTGATCGGCACCGGCCTGCCCGGCGACCCGATCCGCGACAACACCTCGAACAACCTGGCGCTCTACCCCGACGGCTACCAGCCCGGCCGCAGCTACTACTCCACCGACTGGGCCGGCGCGATCGGCTACCGCTTCGGCGAGCAAAGCACCGGCAAGCTCGACGTCGGCGCGAGCTGGGGGCAGAACCGGACCTCGATCAGCGGCTGGCACACGTCCAACCCGAGCTGGGGGGCGGACAGCCCGACCAAGTTCGACTACGGCGAATGGCGTTCGAGCCAGCTCAGCATCACCGCCGACTACGTGCGCAGCTTCAGCCCCGCCTGGGCCTCGGCGCCGGTGCTGGTTTCCGCCGGCGTCCTGTCGCGGCGCGAAAGCTGGGGCGTCAGCGAGTTCGGCGACGAGGCGGGCTATACCAACGGCGGCCTGTCCAACGCCGGCAACGGCATTCCCATCACCGCGGCGAGCGGCTCCGGCCTGCGCGCGGTGGATGGCGGCACGGTCAGGCGCAGGGTCAAGGGGGTCTATGTCGGCGCCGAAACCGACGTCACGGAGCGATTCCAGATCGGCATCACCGCCCGCCTGGAAGACTATTCCGACTTCGGCGACACCCTCAACGGCAAGGTGTCCGGCCGCTACGAAGTCAGCTCCGCCCTGGCCTTCCGCGGCACGGTGAGCACCGGCTTCCATGCGCCCAGCCTGGGCCAGCTCGGTACCCAGACCACCGCGTTCACCAGCAACTGGAACAACACCGGCCTGGGGCTCGCCGCTCCGGGGCAGACCCGCCTGTTCCGTCCCAACGATCCCCGCGCCGCCGTGTTCGGAGCCAAGCCGCTGGACCCGGAGAAGTCCGACAGCTTCTCGCTGGGCTTCGTGCTGACCCCCGACACCGACACCTCGCTGACGGTGGATGCCTACTACCTGAAGATCAAGGACCAGGTCATCATCACCGACGCCCTGCGCGGGGACGGTGTGACCAGCGCCTTCACCAGCGTCGGCCTGCCCGGCTTCACCCAGGCCAGCTACTACTTCAACGGCTGGGACACCACCACCACCGGCATCGATTTCGTCGGCCGCAAGAAGCTGCGCCTCGACGGCGCCGGCACCCTCGACCTGAGCCTGGGCCTGAGCTTCCTCAACACCAAGGCCAGCAAGGTCAAGAACACGCAGACGGTCAACGGCACCACGGTGACCGTGGTGAACGACTTCCGCGTGCGCGACATCGAGACCGGCATCCCGAAGAACAAGCTGGTGCTGGGCGCCCGCTACAGCTACGGCGACTGGACGGTCGATTCCACCGTGACGCGCTACGGCAAGTACACCTACAACGCCGCCGCCGGCGCCGCCAACGGCAACCACGACCAGACCTTCGATCCGGAATGGTATGTGGACCTGAACCTGGGCTATCGCGTGAACAACCACCTGCGCCTCGAACTGGGCGCGCAGAACCTGTTCAACCAGTACCCGGACAAGTACGACACCACCAACCGCGCCAGCGGCATCAACCCGTACTCGTTCATCGCCCCGAACGGCGCTGCGGGCCGCTTCGTGTACGCCGGCGCCAGCCTTCTCTTCTGACCGCCGCCGGCCTGGCGGCCGTCGTCCCGCGCAAGCGCCTGCCCGCAGGCGCTTGCGCCCACGCTTCGATCGAGGTTCCCATGAACGGGCACACCGTTCCCCGCGCGCACCTCCGCCCCGGCGGGCTGCTGCGCGTCTCGCTCTACCTGGCGCTGTTCTGCATCCTCGTGTGGCCGGTGCTGATGCTGGTGGCGGGCTCGTTCCGCTCCGCCGCACCCGGTTTCGACGCGGAATGGACCCTGGCGGCATGGACCAGCACCTTCGACAGCCCCGGCACCGGACGGGCGATGTCGAACGCCCTGTTGCTGTCGCTCGTCACCACGCTCGCGGCGACGCTGCTCGCGGCCGGCCTGGCCTTCCTCTCCGAACGCACCGACGTGCCCCTGCGGCGGGCGGTCACGCCCTGCCTGATGCTGATGTTCGCGACGCCGGCATTGTTCTACGCGCTGGGCTACGCCCTGCTCGCCAACGCCTACACCGGCTCCGCCAACCGGCTCCTGCAATGGGTGTTCGGCAGCGGCGCGGCATGGCTCGACATCGAGACCTGGAGCGGCCTCGTCACCGTGATGGTGCTGAAGAAGGTCTCCGTCATCTACCTGTTCCTGATCGGCCCCTTCCGCGCCCTCGACGCCAGCCACGACGACGCATCGCTGGTGTCGGGCGTCAGTCAGGCGGGCACCTTCTTCCGCATCAACCTGCCGATCCTGGCGCCCGCGCTGACCGGCGCCGCGCTGCTGGGCATCGTCGGCGGGCTGCAGGCCTTCGACATGGTGCTGATACTCGGCTGGCCGCAGGACATCGACGTCGTCGCGACGCGGATCATGAACTTCATCAACGGCTCCGCGCCGCCCGACTACGCTCGCGCCAGCGTCCTGTCGATCGCGCTGCTGGCGATCGTGGCGCTGCTGTGCGTGCTGCAGTCGCGCCTGCTGGGCAAGCGCAGCTTCGTCACCATCGGCGGCAAGAGCGGCGGCCGCCGGCGCATCGGCCTGGGCCGCGCGCGCTGGCCTCTCGCAGCGCTGATCGCGGCCTATCTGTTCCTCGCCGCCCTGCTGCCGATCGGCTCGGTGGCGTTCTCGTCCTTCCAGCCCTTTCCCGGCATCTACGACGGCTTTTCCTTCCGCCACTACCTCGCCATCCTCGAACTGCCGCGCGTGCTGGACGCCATCCGGGTGACCTTCGCCATCGCCATCGCCGCCGGCTTCGCCGCCATGCTGCTGGCGGTGTCGGTCGCGCAGATCGGCCGCACGCTGCCGCCTCGCCGCGCCGCGCTGCTGCGCTTCGTCACGCTGATTCCGCTGGCGATGCCGGGCGTCGTCACCGCCCTGGCGATCTCCTGGGCGGTCGTCAGCCTTCCCGGCCTCAAGCAGATGTATGGCACGGTCTGGCTGGTGCTCCTGGCGCTGGTGGTGGTCGTCACGCCCTTCGCCATCCAGGTGGCCAACGCCGCCACCGTGCAGCTGGCGCCCGAACTGCAGGAAGCGGCGCGCATCGGCGGCGCATCGGCGCCGCGCGCGCTGGCCGACGTCGTGCTGCGCCTGATCGCCCCCAGCTTCCTCGCCGGCTGGTTCATGGCGGCCATCATCGTCTCCGGCAATCTCGAAGTGCCGCTGCTGCTGAAGGCGCCGGGCCAGACGCCGATCGCGATGGTGGTGTACAGCCTGCACTCGTCCGGCGACTTTTCCGCCGCGTCGGCGCTACTGGTGGTCCTGCTGCTCGCCAAGGCCGCGGTCTGGTGCACCGGCCTGGGGCTCTACCGGCTGTGGCGCCGGCTGGCGGAGCAGCGCCAGCGGCGGGCGCTCGACGACCTGTCCGTATGGCGCGCGGGCCAGCCCTTCGCACCGGCCGCCGGCTGAAAGAAACGACAAGGAGAATGGACAGATGAGCGGCGTGGCGTTGCACGGACTGCGCAAGTACTTCACCGCCGACACGGTGACCACCGCGCCCAGGCGGGGCGCGATCGACGGCCTCGACCTGGACATCCGCGACGGCGAGTTCTTCGTCCTGCTCGGCCCCAGCGGCTGCGGCAAGACGACCACCCTGCGCTGCATCGCCGGGCTGGAGGAGCCGTCCGCCGGACGCATCGAGATCGGCGGCGCGGTCGTTGCCGATACCGCGGCGCGCGTGTTCGTGCCGCCGGACAAGCGGGAAATCGGCATGGTGTTCCAGAGCTACGCGCTGTGGCCGCACATGACGGTGTTCGACAACGTCGCCTATCCGGTCAGGCATAGGCGGCGCGGCCTGTCGCGGCTGGAGATCGCCCGCGAAGCCGGCGAGGCGCTGTCGCTGGTCGGCCTGGCCGGGCTGGAAGGGCGCGCGCCGGCCGAACTGTCGGGCGGCCAGCAGCAGCGCGTCGCCCTCGCCCGCGCCATTGCCGCGCGGCCGCGCCTGTTGCTGTTCGACGAGCCGCTGTCCAATCTCGACGCCCAGTTGCGTCTGCGCCTGCGCCAGGATCTGCGCCGGGTGCATGAAGAGGCCGGGCGCACCTCGGTATACGTGACCCACGACCAGGCCGAGGCCCTGGCGCTGGCGGACCGCGTCGCGGTGATGAGGCTGGGGCGGCTGGAACAGTTGGGCACGCCGACGGAGATCTTCCTGGCCCCGGCGACGCGCTTCGTCGCCGAATTCGTCGGCTTCGACAACCTGCTGCCCGGCACCGTGATCTCCCGCGAAGCCGGCCAGGCGGCCTTCCGCCCCGACGGCTGGAGCGGCGAGATCGCCGGCCGCGCGCCGGCCGCGCTGCGCCCCGGCCAGCGCGGCGTGGCCGCCATCCGCAGCGCCAACCTGCGCCTGGCGCGCGGCGAGGCGCCCCACGGCCAGGTCAACAGCTTCGCCGCGGCGGCGGGGCCGGTGACCTACCTCGGCGAACGCTTCCAGGCCGAAGTGGAGGTCGCCGGCCACCGCCTGTTCGCCAGCCTGCCGCTGGAAGGCTGGAACGAGCGCGGCGACCTGCACCACCTGCCCCACTGGCCCCATGCCCACGTCGGCGTCGCGCCGGGCGATGTCGTCATCCTGCCCGACGCGGCCGGCGAGGACGCCCTGGCGGAGGCCGCATGAACACGCAGCACGCATCCGCCTTCCAGCGCCGCCGCGCCCTGCTGCGCCTGCTCGGCGCCGGCGGGCTGCTGTGGCCGCTGGCCGGCTGCGGCCCCGGCACCGGCGGCGGCTTTCCGGCCGGCGGCGAACCCCGGGTGTCCGGTTCGCCGGCCGCGCAGCAGGCTCTGCTCGCGCTGTACGGGCAGGTGCGCGACGCGGGCGAGAACACCGTCGTCGTGTACGGCGCCGCCGTCGATGCCGAATGGGAAGCGCTGTGGCTCGACTTCCAGGCGGACTTCCCCGGCATGCGGGTGGTGTACATGCATGTGTCGCCGACCCAGGTGATGCCGCGCATCGACGCCGAGGCCCGCGCCGGCAACCGCCAGGGCGACCTGATGATGCAGCCGGTCAACGTCATGCCCCTGATCGCGCGGCACGGCTACTTCGAAGCCTTCTCGCCGGCGACGGCCGAGGGGCTCGATGCGCAGTACCGCGACGCCGGGGCCTTCGTCCATTACCCCTTCTGCAAGGTCTTCGGGCTGGCCTACAACACCCGGCTGGTGCGCGAGGAAGAGCTGCCCACGCGCTTCGACGACGTGCTGCAGCCGCGCTGGCACGAGCGCTTCTCATATGTGAAGCCGGTGACGGCGGTCGGCACCACCGACGTGGCCTTCGCCGTGCTGCTGCGCCAGGGCGCGCTCGACCGCGCCCGGCTGGAGCGGCTGCACCGCGCGGGGCTGTTCACCGGCCCCGATGCCGGCGTCACCTACGTCAGCCAGGGGCGGCTGGCGCTCAACCTGTGGTCCTATCTCGCGGTCGTCGCACGCCAGCGCGAACTGGGCGCGCCGGTCGCGATCCGCTTCGTCCCGGACTTTTCGCTGAACGTGCCATTCGGCTTCGGCGTCATCGGCGGCGCGCCTCACCCGCTGGCCGCGCGCCTGCTCAAGAGCTGGCTGTTCTCGCCGCGCGGCCAGGCGGCGCTGGCAAGCAAGGCCTGCATGCTCGGCACCATGCCCGACGCCCCTTCGCCGCCCTTCTACCCGCAGGCGGCGGCGGAGCGCGCCCGCTTCCATCCGCGCCCGCCGCCGGAAGCCCTGCTGCGGGAACTCGACACCCAGCGCGCCATGCTGCGCGACGTTTTCCACCGCCCCCGGAGCCTGTGAGCGCCGGACGGCATCTTTCGACATGCACAAGGAGCACGCCACACATGGGCCATCCCGATGATCCGGCCATCGCCGCCGCACAGGCCGCCGGTAGCGGCCTCGTCGACCTGCACAGCCACTGGTTCTCGCCGCGCGCGGTGGAGCGGCTGGGCGCCCGCGCCGTCCCGCCGCGCTTCGTCGCCGACCCCTCCGGCACGATCCGGCTTCACCGCGCCGGCCCGGGCACGGCCCACGGCCATGCCGACGCCTTTGCATTGGGCCCGCAGTGGTTCGACATCGACGCGCGGCTCGACCACCTCGACGCCAACGGCATCCAGCACCAATTGCTGTCATGGCCGACCACGCTCGGCATCGACGCCGCCCTGCCGGCCGCGGACACCCTGCCCCTGTGGCGCGACTACAACGACGAACTCGCGGCACTGGCGCGCAGGCACCCTGCCCGCTTCAGCGGCGTCGCGACACTGTCGACCTCGGACATCGGCTGGTCCGTCCGGGAGCTGGAGCGCGCCCACGGCGAGCTCGGCCTGCTCGGCGGCGTGCTGCCGGTCAACGGCTTTGCCAGCCTGGCCGGGGCCGAGCGCTTCCGCCCGGTGTTCGAGGCCGCCCAGCGCCACCGCAGCCACATCTACCTGCATACCGGCTATGCCAACCCGGCGGTGCCGGGCCAGCCTCCGCTGCACCTGCACGGCGACAGCGCCGCGATCCGCGGCCTGCTGGACACCGCGTGGAGCTTCGCCGCCGCCACGATCACGCTTGCGTTCAGCGACTTCCTGCGCCCTTATCCGGACGTGACTGTGCAGATCGCCATGCTCGGCGGCTCCAGCGTGATCGCCGCGGTGGCCGAGCAGGTCGCGCTGAACGCGGACCGCTACGGCATCGACGATGTCCGCGCGCGCTTCCGCCAGCTGTGGTTCGACACCGGCGCGGCCGGGCGCGGCGGCCAGGCCATCGCCCTGGCGGCGAACGTGCTCGGCGCCGACCGCATCGTCTTCGGTACCGACTATGCCCCGGCGCCGAGCGTGCGGCCGGTCATCGACGAAATCGAACGGGCGCCGCTGTCCGCCGCGGAGCGCGCGCTCATCCTCAAGGAAAACGGGCGGGCCCTGCTGGCCGCCCATGGCAAGGCGCTGGCGTAGCGGCCGCCGGCCGTTCGCCCGCCACAGGTTTTCAACCCCCAAGCAACAGGAGCAAATCGATGGGAACCCCCCTCAACCAGCAAGCACTCGACCAGCTGTTCCTCGCCGCCCGCAGCTACGGCAAGTTCGAATCCACGCCGGTGGACGACGCCACCCTGCAAAGACTCTACGACCTGCTCAAGTGGGGGCCGACGGCCTTCAACTCGCAGCCCGCGCGCTACGTCTTCGTGCGCAGCGCCGAAGCCAAGGCCCGCCTGGAGCCCGCGCTGTCGCCCGGCAACAAGGAGAAGACCCTGGCCGCACCGGTCACCGTCATCGTCGCGCAGGACACGCGCTTCTTCGAGCACGTCGCCAACCCCAAGGTCCGCGAGAACTTCGAGGCCAATGCGCACCTGGTCGAGCCGACCATCGCGCGCAACAGCTCGCTGCAGGCCGCCTACCTGATCCTGGCCGCGCGCGCGCTGGGCCTGGATGTCGGGCCGATGAGCGGCTTCGACGCCGGCGCCCTCGACCAGGCCTTCTTCCCGGACGGCCGCTATAAGGTGAACCTCATCGCCAATCTCGGCTACGGCATCCCCGACTCGCCCGCGCCGCGCGCCGGCCGCCTCGGCTTCGCCGAGGTCGCCGAGATCGTCTGAGCGCCGCCCCGCGCCCGGCCCTTCACACCGGCCGCCGGGCGCGGCCGGCGGCCGTGCCGACCGGGCTCAGGGCCGGGTGTCCGGGCTCCCGTCCAGTGCCGGCGCGGCCTTGCCGAGGATGAAGGCCAGCTCGTCCGCCGACAGTTGCGGCTGCGACGGCAGGATGCGGTCGATGAAGGGCGTGGTGTCCAGTTCGGCCAGCGTGGGGCGCTTGCGGCCCCAGCCGACGGTCCTGCGCCAGCTGCCCAGCACGCCGCTGCCTTCCAGCGCCCGCTCGTCCACGGCGACGCTGTATTCGCCGTAAGGGGCGACGTAGAGCGCGTCGACCGGGCAATAGATCTCACAGATGTAGCACGTCTGGCAATCGTCCTGGCGGGCGATCACCGGAAAGCCGCCGCCACGGTCGTCGAAGACGTTGGTGGGGCAGACGCGGATGCACAAGCCGCATTCGATGCAGCGGCTTTCACTGACGAGTTCGATCATGTTCGGTTTCCTGTGGCCTGGCGCCGGACGTCAGGCAGGTACGGCCTCGGGCGCCGTGCGGATGACGTCGATGCCGGAGACGATGAGGCGATGCTGCTGGGCGGGGTCCGTGGCCGGATACTCGGCCAGCGTGTGCGAGGCGCGGGTTTCCTTGCGCGCCAGCGCGGCATTGAAGATCCAGCGTGCGGTCGCGGTGAGCGCGGCGGCCTCTCGCGCGCGCAGGATTTCCTGCGGCGTGCCGGCCGGCGGGGCGCCGCAGGCTTCCGGCCACAGCGCGTCGACACGCTGCAGCGCCTGCCGCAGCCCGTGCTCGCTGCGGAAGTAGTTGATCTCCAGCGGCAGCACCTGCTGCTGCACGGCATGGATGAGCCCGCCGCTGTCGATGGCTCCGGTGCCGGCAAGCGGCCGGACGCCGGCGCCGCCGGCGGGACGGAGCCTGCGCCCGGCGCCGCCGGCATTCCGGGCATGGCGGGCCGCGCCCTGCCCGGCCCAGATTCCGGAGCTGATCGCCCAGGAAGCATTGAAGGCCCCACCGCCGGACAGGCCGCCGCAGACGCGCTCGCGCGTGGCGGCATCCCCCGCCGCGTACAGGCCGGCGACCGACGTGGCGCAATCGTCGCCGCTCAGGCGCAAGCCCCCGGTGCCGCGCAAGGTGCCTTCGTAGCGCAGCGTGATCGGGAAGCGCTGGGTGAAGGGATCGAAGCCCGCGCGCTCCAGCGGCAGGAAGAAGATCGCATGGGCATGGCGCAGGATGGCCCGCTTCTCCGGCGTGTCGGCGCGGTCGAGCACCGCATGCACCGGCCCCCTGAGCAGCGCTTCGGCGAGGAAGTCGCGCGAGCGCGGGCCGCCCGCGTGCAGGATGTTGCCGTCGCCGTCGCTGAACGTCGCCCAGCCCAGCATGCGTCCACGGGTATTGGTGCCGAACGCGGCGCTGGGCGCGTAGGCGCGGCTGAACTCCATGCCGGAGAGGCTCGCGCCCGCTTCGGCGGCCATCAGCAGACCTTCGCCGGTCAGCACGTTGCAGCCCAGGCCCTTGCTCAGGAAGGCGCAGCCGCCGGTGGCGACGACCACGGCGCCGGCACGCACCTCCCAGCGCTTGCCATCGAGGCGGCAGATGCCGCGCGCGCCGCCCACGCCATCGGCGTCGGCCAGCAGTTCGAGCGCGGGCGACTGGTCGAGGATCTTCACCCCGGCGCGGTGCACCGCCTTGCGCATGATCTTGAGGTACTCCGGCCCCTGCAGGTGGTCGCGCATCGCCACCCCGTTCTCGTCGCGGCGGAACGGATACCCCCAGGATTCGACCAGTTGCAGGCTTTCGTACACCTGGTCGAGCACGCGGTGGATCCAGCGGGGCTCGGACAGGTAGCCCCCGCCCTCCATCCGCTGCCTGACCGCCGCGTCGCGCAGCGCCGCGTCCGGCGGCAGGTAGAGCAGGTTGGTGCCGCCCGGCGCGGTGGCACCGCTGGAACCGAGATAGCCCTTGTCGGCGACGACGACCCGGGCGCCCGCGCGGGCCGCGCTCCAGGCCGCCCAGGCGCCGGCCGGGCCGCCGCCGATGACGAGGACGTCGGCTGCAAGAAGGATGTCGGCCTGCCCGCTGATGCTCATGCGCCCCTCAATCCTCGTGCCGTTCGTGGCTGGCCACGGCGCCCAGCTTCCAGTAGCCGGCGGCCCTGACGTGGGCGCCCGCCAGTCCGGCCACATCGACCAGATGGCGCCTCAGCGCGCGTGCGACCGCCGATTCGGCGGCGACCCAGGCGTGGCCCTCGCCCTCAGGCAGCTCGAGCGCTGCCACCGCGCGCAGCAGGAGTCCCGGCGTGCCGGGGGCGGCGCCATTTCGATGCACCCAGTGCACTTCGACATGGGCGGGGCTATCCAGCACCTGCCGGTCGGCGGCGCCATCGACTTCCGCGACGACGATGGCGCGTGCGCCGCCGGGCAGCTCTTCGAGCCGGCGGCCGATGGCCGGCAGGCCTGTTTCGTCGCCGATCAGCAGGTACCAGTCGAAATCGTTGCCGGCGATCCGCGAACCGCGCGGGCCGCCGACCAGCAGGCTGTCTCCGGGACGGGCGCGCTCCGCCCACTCGGTGGCGGGCCCGCCCTCGTGCAGCACGAAATCTATCGTCAGTTCCTGGCGCGCGGCGTCGTAGCGCCGGGGGGTGTAATCGCGGGCGGGCGGACGCACGCCCTCGGCGAAGGCCAGGCGTCCGTCCGCGCCGCGGACCGGGCGCTGCCCGTCGCCGTCGGGAAAGAACAGCTTGACGTGGTCGTCATGGCCGTCGCTGGCGAAGCCGGCCAGATCGGCCCCGCCCAGGGTGATGCGCCGCAGGCGGGGCGAGGGCTGTTCCACCGCCAGCACCAGCAGCTGGCGCAGGCGAGATTCGTGGCGGATGCTGCGTTGTCGGTCGTTCATCGGGGATCGGTTCCGGTTGGAAATGGAAGGCCGGGCGGCATCAGGCGGCCTGGCCGAGCGGCTGGAAACGCGTCAGCGGCGCGCGGCGCAGGACGACGTCGTCCACGCCGCCGACGACGATGTGGTCCTGCTGGGCCGGATCGGTTCCGGGATGGTCGGCCAGGCGGTGGAGCCCCCGCGTCTCGGTGCGCGCCTGGGCGCTGCGGTAGATCCAGCGCGCGCCCGCCAGCATCGATGCGGCTTCGCGGGCCTTGAGCACCTCGCGCAGGTCGCCGCCGCCCTGCAGTCCGGCGCGCGCGGAATCCCACAAGCCGTCGAGTGCGGCCAGCGAGTCGCGCAGGCTGTCCAGCGAGCGGAAGACGTTCTTGGAGATGGGCAGGATTTCGGCCTGCACGCCCGCACCGACCGCCGCCGCGGACACGCTGCCTTTCGCCCGCGGCCGCAGGCCGAGACCGCCGATGGCTTCCAGCCTTCCGCGCGGGCGGCGGTACGCGGCGGCATCGGCCGCGGCGGCGCTGCCCGCCCACTCGGCGGATACCAGGCACCAGGCGATGGCGGGCCCCGCGCCGCTCATGCCGGCACCGGTCAGGCGCGTGCGCTCGGTCACGTCGCCGGCCGCATACAGCCCCGGGATGCCGGTGGCGGCGCGCTCGTCCACCACGAGCCCGCCGGTGGCGCGCACCAGGCCCTCGTACAGCAGTTCGACACGGAAGCGCTGGGTGAAGGGGTCGACCCCGATGCGGTCGAAATACTGGAACACGTTGGCATTGTTGCGGGCGAAGGTGCTGAAGCCGGCAGCACCACGGTTCATCGACGCATAGGCGGCGCCGGTTTCCATGATCGCCCGCGCGATGTCCGGCACTGCCGCCCAGCCGTTGATCGGCAGTTCGCGTCCGTGGGCGTCGTAGAAGGTGGCGCTGCCGTACCAGAAGCCCTTGGTCGTCGGGCTGCCCTGCGGGGCGATGCCGTAGTGGCCGCTGTATTCCATGCCGACGAAATGCGCACCGGCCTCGGCCGCCATCAGGTGGCCGTCGCCGGTGATGCCGTTGGTTCCCATCGCCCCGGAACGGAAGGCATTGCCGCCGGTGGCGAGGATCACCGCCCCCGCCCGCACGGCCCAGGTGTCGCCGCTCTGGCGGTTCACCCCGGCCGCGCCCGCGACCCGGCCGTCGGCCATCAGCAGTTCCAGCACCGGGCTGTGGTCGAGGATGCGCACACCGGCCTTGCGCAGCTGGGTGCGCAGAAAGTGCAAGGTGTAGGCGCCGCGGAACGTGGTCAGCCGCTCCGGCGTGCCGGGCAGGCGGTTCCCGCCCGGGCGGCCCTGGTTGGGCAGGAAGCCGAACGCCTTCAGCTTGAGCCCGATTTCGTAGCTCTGCCCGAAGACATGCTCGATGAAGGCCAGGTCGTCGATGCCGCAGGCCGCGTCGTGGCGGTCGCGGATGATGCGCTGGTTGTACTCGGCCTGCCCCGGCACGGTATGCGAGGCGCCGCCGCTGGCCGCGGCGACCACGCCGGCGGTACCGACGTAGCCCTTCTCGGCCAAGACCACGTTCGCACCGGCCTGCCGCGCGGTCAGCGCGGCCCAGCACCCCGCGATGCTGCCGCCGATGACGAGCACGTCGGCGCGGTGCTGGAGGTCGTGGCTGTCGTCGTCCACCTGATTGCTGGTCGGATAGCGTGCCATGTCAGAAGATTCTCCGTTTCGTTGCACAGCAAAGCCCCGCCGCGGCCGGCAGTGCCGCGCGGGGGGAAGGCGGGAGGGCGGCGCCCGGCCTCATGCCGGCACCGTCTGCGGCGCGCCGCGCTTCCAGCCGGAGATGCGCCCATAGCTGCCGACGGTGCCGTTCTCGATCAGCGGAGCGAGCCGCAGGCCGGCCTCGGGCTCGCGGAATGGAGACACGTAGAGCGCATCGGTCGGGCAGTACAGCTCGCACAGGAAGCAGGTATGGCAGTCTGCCTTGCGCGCGATCACGGGCAGTTCGCCCGGCTCGGCATCGAAAACGTCGTTGGGGCAGGCCTTCGCGCATTTCGCGCACTGGATGCAGCGGTCTTCGAGAACTAGCTCAATCATGGGTCGTGGAATACGGGAAGTTATGCCGCCGCGCCGCCGGACGGCGGCGCGGAAAAGCGGGAATGGAGCGGCCGCCGGAAGGGGCGCCGCGCCTCGTTCAGAGAAACTGTTCCGCCCCCACCAGCCCGACCTTGGTCAGGCCCTTGCGCTGGATCGCCGCCATCACCGTCACCACGGCGCTATAGGGCACGGCCTTGTCCGGGCTGACGTGCAATTCGGGCGGCACGGGCGCGGCCGCGATCGCCGCCAGGCGCAGCTCGAGCGCGTCGCCGCCGTCCACGACCTCGCCGTCGAAGAACACGACGCCGGCCGGGTCGATGGTGATGCGGACGACCTCCGGCGGGCTTTCCGGCGGCGGCGGGTCGCCGATCGGCATGTTCATGTTCACCGAGTGCAGCTGGATCGGGATCGTGATGATCAACATGATCAGCAGCACCAGCAGCACGTCGATCAAGGGCGTGGTGTTGATGTCGACGAGGACTTCGGGATCGGCCGAGGCACTGGCTGCGGCTAGGTTCATTCCCATGTTTCTGGCTCCTGGAGTCCCGCGTCAGCCACGGGGCGGCGGCTCGGTGATGAAGCCGAGCCTGAGGATGCCCGCCCGCTGGCAGGCGAACACCACGCGCCCCACATGCTCGTACAGGGCGGCCTCGTCGCCGCGGATCTGGACCTCGGGCTGCGGGGTCTGCTGCGAGACGTCCTTCAGCCGGGCAAGCAGGGCATCGTGATCGGCGAGCGCAAGCTCGTTCCAGAACACCTTGCCGTCGCGATCGACGGCGATGTTGATGTTCTCCGGCGCGGCAAGGCGTGGCTGGTTGAGCTCCTTCGGCAGAGAGACCGGCACGGTGTTCGTCACCACCGGCACCGTGATCAGGAAGATGATCAGCAGCACCAGCATGACGTCCACCAGCGGCGTGGTATTGATCGCGGAGACGACTTCGTCCTCGTCTCCGCTGGAAAAGGCGATCGCCATGGCTCAGCCCGCCGCCACGCGCACCGCATGCAGCTCGCGCGGCGCGGCCTGGGGCGCCTGCGCCGCGGAGCGCGCCGCCTGGGCGCCGAGCAGAACGGCATGCAGCTCGGCGCCGAAGTTGCGGACGTCGTCGAGCGCCGCCTTGTTGCGGCGCACCAGCCAGTTGTAGCCGAGCACCGCGGGCACCGCGACGGCCAGGCCGATCGCGGTCATGATCAGGGCCTCGCCGACCGGGCCGGCGACCTTGTCGATCGACGCCTGGCCGGAAACGCCGATCGCGGTGAGCGCGTGATAGATGCCCCACACGGTGCCGAACAGGCCGACGAAAGGCGCGGTGGAGCCTACCGTGGCCAGGAAGGCGAGCCCGCTCTGCAGGCGGCTCTGCACCTTCTCGATCGAACGCTGGATGGAGAGCTGGATCCAGTCGTTGAGGTCGATGAAGCCGAGCAGGCCGACGTGGTGCGCCGTCGACTCGCTGCCGGTCCT
Organism: Thauera butanivorans; assembly: GCF_048398245.1. Taxonomy (NCBI): domain Bacteria; kingdom Pseudomonadati; phylum Pseudomonadota; class Betaproteobacteria; order Rhodocyclales; family Zoogloeaceae; genus Thauera; species Thauera butanivorans. Next base: position 551,042 of record NZ_CP183038.1, on the reverse strand, counting down.
GGCGATGTAGTGATAGGCGCTGCGGGAATCGAGGGTCTCGAGCCCCTTCTCGACATCGCCCGCGGCCCAGAAAGTGCGCTTCGCCTTCCTGCCCTGGCGCAGGAGCCGGGACTGCTCGAACAGCTTGGTCAGGATGATGAACCAGCTCCCGACCGACATCAGCACCAGGATGGCGAGCGTGCCCTTGGCAACGAAATCGCCGGCGGCCCACAGCGCCTCGAGGCCGTAGGGGTTCTCCACGACGGTGGCTTCATCCGCCTGGGCATGGGCCAGGGGCGAGGCCAGCACGGCGGCGGCAAGCAGCAGCCGCGGCCAGAGGGTGGCGAAGGAAGGTCTGCGGATCATCTGAATACTCCTGAGTCGTATTGTCTGGAAGGGAACGCGCGCGGCCATGCCGCACGCTCAACTTTCATAGCGGAAGGCGAAGGGCACGCGCACCCGCACGTCCTGGCCCTGCCCGGTGCACTTGAGCTTTGCCACCGCGGCGGTGGCCGCGGCGTTGAAGATCGGATTACTGCTGCGCGCCACCGCCACGTTCTTGACGGCGCCGCTGGCATCGACGGTGAAATCGACCACGACATCGCCCGACAGCCCCAGGCGCTCGGCCTGCGACGGATAGGGCACCGCGCTGCGCACGGCGACGTGGTTCGCGCAGGTGACGGCGATGTTGACGACCGGCGGTGCGGCCGGCGCAGGCGCGGGAACGGGCTTGGCTGGCGGCGGCGGCTCGGGCGCGGTGGCGACGATCACCGGCGGGGGCGCCACCACCGGCACCTCGACCGGCGGCACGTAGGCCGGCGGCGGCGCCTTGGGCGCGGCCCTGACGACCTTGGGTTTCGGCGGCGGCGGTGGTGGGGGCGGCGGCGGAGGCGGCGCCTCCTTGATCTCCTCGATCAATGCCACGTCGAGCGGCGCCTTCAGCACCTGCACCACCGAACGCGCCAGGCCGCTGGCCAGGCCCCATGCAAGCAGGACATGCAAGCCGAGGACCGCGGCCAGCCCGATCATGTAAGCACGCGACGGAGCGCCTTGTTCCGCATAACTCATACTTTCCGTTTCTCCACGAATGCCTGCCGCAGCCCGATTGCATGCCGTTCTCCCGGCGGCGGCCAGGCAAGGCTTCTCAATAGCAACCCGCGTGCCTGAAGCACGAAAAAAACCCGAAAGCACGAATAATCAATCGATTGGGCAGCCCCGGAGGGCAGTCTGAAAAATGGCGATCTGCATTTCGCCGAACAGGAATGCTGCGTCAGCAACACATTCGCGCGGCCCTGCTGAATTCGGAGCAGCCCCCGCTTCTTTTCCCTCCGGTGGCATCGATGCCAGAGAACGAAACCGAGGCCGCAGACAGCGCTATGGCACGGCAAGGCTGAGCAACGCGGTCATCGCCTTGAAGGCGAACCGGCATCATTCTTCCGCCTCATATCAATCGTAGAAATTCATGGTTCATGCCGCAGCATCATTTTCTTAGAGTGGAGTTCACGTCGATCCACTTACCGGACGCGCCCCGGCGCAGAACACCATGGACACTGCTCTCACCGCTGCTCGCGCCCGATCTCCTTCCAGGCAGAATTTCGAGATCCGCAGCCTCGGCCCTGCGCTGGGCGCCGAACTGATCGGTCTCGACCTCACCCGGCCCGTTTCCGAGCCTGACTTCCAGCGCATCCGCCGGGCGCTGCTGGAGCACCACGTGCTGGTGTTCCGCGAGCAGCGCATTTCGCCGGCGCAGCAAGTGGCCTTCAGCCGGCGCTTCGGCCCGCTGCAGAAACACGTGCTGCACCAGTTCGCCCTCCCCGCCCATCCGGAAGTGATGATCATCTCGAACATCAAGGAGAACGGGGCGCCGATCGGGCTGGGGGATGCAGGACATTACTGGCCGAGGAGGACAGCCGGGCATTGCTCGAGCAGTTGTTCGCGTTCAGCACCCGCCTCGAATTCATCTACCGGCACGTCTGGCAAGCCCATGACCTGGTGTTCTGGGACAACCGTTCCATCATCCACCTGGCGGCGGGAACCCCGGACCACCTGCGGCGCAAGCTCTACAGGACGACCATCGAGGGAGACGCGCCCTTCTGATCGGCGCTGCCGCCGAATCGCGCTGCAAACCCCGCATGCGACGTGCCATGCGCAGATCCTCGCCGCACCCGCCCTGCTGTGGTTCGGCCTGGGCGAAGGCAGCCTGGAACGGCTCACCGAGCGCCGCTGAGGCCCGCAGCACCAGGGCTGAGGCCCGGCCGTTCCGTCACAAGGTTTTCAGGAACGCCAGCAGCGCGGCCTTCTCCCCGTCCGTCAATTGCAGCGGACGCAACTGAAGCGACTTCCGCGCGGCGGCGGCATACAAGGGGTGGGCCGCTTCGGCCGCGCTGCGCGCCCAGGTTTCACCGCCGCCACGGTCGTACAGGTTGATGACGCCCTCCAGCGTCCGGAACAGGCCGTTGTGCATGTACGGCGCGCTGTCGGCGACATGGCGCAGGCTCGCGGTGCGGAAGGCGCCGGCATCGGCGCTGCGGCCGGTGACGTGGTAGCGGCCGAGATCTTCCGACGGTTCGCCGAAGAAGGAAATGCCGAGGTTGTGAAAGCGCCCGTCCGCCAGCAGCGGTCCGAAATGGCAATTGGCGCAGCGTGCCCTGGTGCGGAACAGGTGCAGCCCGTCGATCTCGAGATCGGACAACTGGCCGTAGTCGCCGGCGACGAAACGGTCGAAGCGGCTCGGTTTGTCCAGCGTGCGCAGGAACGCGACGAGGGCATCGCCGAGCGCTGCCGCGCTGATCCCGCCATCGCCGTAATGCTCGCGGAAACCGGCCGCCAGCCCGGCGTCGGCGCGGATGCGCGCCAGCACCTGGTCGAGGCTGCGGTTGCCCATTTCATGCGCCAGCGTCAGCGGAGCGAGGACTTGCGCCACCAGCTCGGCGCCGCTGCCGTCCCAGCCCAGCCGCGGCTGCCGGACAGCGGTGTGGAGCGCCGGCGGATTGCGCCGTCCGCGCCGCCCGCCATGGCCTTCCGCCACCGCCGCCGGGATGCTCCAGCCATGTTCCGGATGATGGCAGCCGGCGCAGGCGGGTGCGCCATCGGCCGCCAGGCGGGGGTCATGGAACAGGCGCCGGCCCAGCGCGGCCTTGCCGTCCGCTGCCGAGCCAGCCTCCGGCACCGCAGGCGGCAGGGCGCCGAGCTCGACGAAAGCCACCTCCGCATCGATCCATGGCGCGGGCCAGCGCCCGGGAGGCTGCCGGTACGCTGCGTGCAGCGCAGGCAGCGCCTCCTCGTCGGCAGCAGGCGCCACCGGCCAGGACAGCGACAGCATGGCCAGCACACCCGCCAGCACGCGGCAGACGGAAGGCGCGATCAATGGCAGTCCGGCCCGATCTGGTCGAAAAAAACTTCGAAAGCGACGTTGGACGCCCATTTGTCGACCCGCCGGCGCCAGTTCGCGGAACTGTCGAGCGCCACCAGCGCCGCGTGCAGCGCCGTTTCGAGCTCGGGCCTGTCCGCCATCAGCGCGAGCTGCAGCGGCGTCGGCGGCCGCGCATCGAGCGTCGCCGAAAACTTCCTCCACTCCGCCTTCACCCGCAGCGCGTCCACCAGCACCGCATCGTGCACGGCGGCATCGCACTGCCCGGTGCGCATCGCGATCAGCGCCTGCGCAGGCGCCTCGAAAACTTCGACGCGCGCGCCGAGCACATGCGCCAGCGCCTGCGCCCCGGTGTTGGCCACGGTCACGCACAGCACCTGCCCGTCGAACTGGCGCCAGTGGCGCAAGCCGGTGTCGGAGCGCATCAGCACGTTCAGACCGGAGGCGAAACCGGTGTCGAGCACCGTCACCGCCTGCGGCGGCAGCGACGGCGGCAGGCCGCGCATCAGCAGCGCATCGACCTCGCCGTCACGGAGCGCCGCATGCGCCCGCTCCGGCGCCAGCGGCAGCAACTCGAGCTCGGCGCCCAGGTGGCGCCCGATTTCCTCGGCCAGGCCGATGTGCAGGCCGTCCGCAGTGTAGTCACGGCTATCGCTGCGCGGCTGCGCCATGCCGGCCAGGCCGATCTTCAGGCGGGTTCCGGCAGGCAGACGGAGCGCCTCGCCATGACCGGGGCGGACCGCCTGCCCTCCAGGCAGGCCGAAATGCGCCTGCGCCAGCCCGAGGCCGATCGCAGCGAGCAGCACGCCGCCCGCGGCAACCCGGCGGACGCGCCGCCGAGGATGGCGGCCACGCGCGGCTCCCGCGTGTTCAGCCGAATCATCTCCGGCAGCCACCGGCGACGAGGGCACGGAGCCGTCGCGATCACGTAAAAAATGAAAATGCATTTCGCCCCGGCAAACAAGGCCATTCCGTAATAGGAAATCGGAAATTAGCATCACCACGCTTCATTCCAGGAATAAGAAATTCAGGAATCCTTATCGCCAAAGATTCGTTCCCCGCCTCATTCTCCGCTCATAGAATTTTCATCGATCCAGGAATTGACGAAACCCATTCTGGAATTTTTCTTGAATCAACCCCGGAGAGACGAAATGAAAACACTCGATGAGCGCAAAGGCATTGCCGTCAAGCGCAATACCGCTGTTGCGCTGCTGGCCGGTGCCCTGCTGCTGCCGCTCGCCCCGGCCACCGCCGCCACCGAGGCGCTGCCCGAGATCAACCTGCAACTGTCGCCGTGGTCGGTGATCGCACGGGACAAGGGTTTCTTCAAGGAAGAGTTCGACAAGGTCGGCACCACACGGGTGAACCTGATCGCCTCCGGCGCGGCCGAACTGCTCGGCGCCGAAGCCGCCGCGGTCAACAACGGCGCGATCGCGATCGCCCAGCGCATGATCTATCCGGCGACGGTGCACCGCGCCAACGGGCTGGACGGCGTCGTCGTCTGGGCTTCGGAGCCCTCCAACCGCTACCGGGCGCCGATCCTGACGCGTGCAGACGACGACAGCATCAAGACGGTGGCCGACCTCGACGGCAGGAAATTCGGCAGCAGCCGCATCAGTTGCTACTGGTCATCGCCTTTCGAACAGCTGAACAAGGCCGGCCTGCCCTTCGACTCGCGCGAGAAGCGGGGGCGCGTGCGCTATGAATCGATCGACAACGGCGTGGTGGCGATCTCGGCCGTGCTGTCTGGCGCGACCGATGCCACCACCGCGCATCTGGCGGCAAGCCAGTTCACCGGTGCCTGGCTGTCGGGCAAGCTGAAAGTCATCGGCCAGTCGCCGGACGACGGCGTGTACGTCAATCACGCCGGCCGCGTCACTTATTTCGCCCGCCGCGGATTCGTCGACAAGTATCCCCAGGTGGTCCAGGCCTTCCTCGCCGCGCGCGAGCGCACGCTGGAATGGACGCTCGACAACGTCGATGAAGCCGCCAGGATCGTGGCGCGGGAAACCCGGGTGCCGGTCGAAGTCGCCAAGTTCCAGATCACCCATGCGGGCCAGTGGGAATTCATGGCCGGCGAACCGAACGCCGAGCGCGCGCGCAACGCGATCAGGACTTTCCAGGAATGGCACATCGCCAACGGCGACGACATCCTGTCCGAACGCAGGCTCAGCGACAACCAGATCCACGCTTTCATCGACGAGCGCTTCTTCGTCGGCGGCCAGTACTCGATCTATCGATAAGCCCCACGGCGGGCCGCCGCGCCCGCCTCGACCGATCTCAGGGACCTTCCAATGAGTACAGCAGAAGTCATCGACGGCGGGCCTGCCGTCGCCAAGCCAGGCCGCGCGCGCAAAGCGCGCATCCAGGCCGCCCTCGCCCGCTTCGACCCCATCGGCCTCATCCTGCCGGCGCTGATCCTGGCGGTGTGGCAGCTGTCGTCCTCGCGCGGCTGGATCGACCCGGTCTTCCTGCCCGAACCGCGCGTCGTCGTGGCGGCCTTCTGGAAGATGCTGAGCGAGCAGAACCTGGCCCTGGATTTCGTCGCCAGCATCACCATCGTCGGCCAGGCCTTCATCTACGGTTCGCTCGCCGCCGTCGTCCTCGGCATCGCCGCCGGCCTGTCGCAGCGCTTCGAACGCTTCCTTGGGCCGACTTTCGACACCATCCGCCACATTCCCGGCATCGCCTGGCTGCCGCTGATCGTGCTGTGGCTGGGCCTGGGCGCGCCGGCCAAGATCCTGGTGATCGCCAAGTCGGTGTTCTTCCCGGTATTCCTCAACACCCTGCAAGGCATCCGCAACGTGGACAAGGCCCACATCGAACTGGCGCAGGCGCTGACCCTGACCCGCTGGCAGCTGGTGCGCAAGGTCGTCATCCCGTCGGCCATCCCCAGCGTCATGGTGTCGCTGCGCTATGCCGCCGGCCTGGCCTGGGCGCTGGTCGTGGTCGCCGAAGGCCTGAGCGGCCTCGAAGGCCTGGGCTTCCTGATCTTCCGCGCACAAGGCCTGCTGCTGACCGACCAGCTCCTCGTGTGCATGGCGATCATCGGCCTCGTCGGCTTCGTCATCGACCGCAGCATGTTCCTGCTGCAGCGCCGGGTACTGCGCTGGAAGCAGGGCTTCGAAGGCTGAACCGGCACTGCGCCTTTCCGCCCCGCCTCCGACAACCGACTTCTCCGGGAGAACACGCCATGGCCGAAGCTTCGCGCCTGGAAATCCGCAAGGTTTCGAAAAGCTACAACCTCATCGGCCAGCAGCCTGGCCAACAACGCGGCCAGCAGCGCCTCGACGTGCTGTCCGACATCGAGCTCAGCGTCGAAGCGGGCGCCTTCGTCTCCATCGTCGGCCCCAGCGGCTGCGGCAAATCCACGCTGCTGCGCCTGGTCGCGGGCCTGGACGGCGACTACCGCGGCGACATCCTGCTGCACGGCGAACGCGTCACCGGCCCCAGCCTGTCGCGCGGCATCGTCTTCCAGGACCATCGCCTGCTGCCCTGGCTGACGCTGGAAGACAACATCGCCCTGAGCCTGGAGAACAGCGGCTGGAGCAAGGCCAGGCGCGCCGAGGCGATCCGTTCGCACATCGCCCTGGTCGGCCTGAACGGCTTCGAGAAAGCCTGGCCGCACCAGTTGTCGGGCGGCATGGCGCAGCGCGGCGCAATCGCGCGCGGGCTGGTCGGCCAGCCCGAGATCCTGCTGCTGGACGAACCGCTGGGCGCGCTCGACGCCCTCACCCGCCTGCGCCTGCAGGAAGAACTGCAGCGCATCTGGCGAGTCGAGGGCGTGACCATGATCCTGGTCACCCACGACGTGGATGAAGCGATCTTCCTCAGCGACACCGTCGTCGTCATGAGCGCCAACCCGGGGCGCATCGTGCGCGAATTCGCAGTCGACATCGCCCGCCCGCGCGAGCGCAGCAGCCACGCCTTCAGCGAGCTGAAAGGCGAGATCCTGGCAGCGATGGGCGACAGCATCCACGCCGAGGCGCTGGCCGCATGAAGCGCAGCCGCCACTGCCTGCGCGCCGCGGTGCTGCTGGCCGGCCTCACGCTGGCCAGCAGCGCCGCGGCCGCCGACATTCCGCCGGCGACGGAGCTGCCCGATCTCGCCCCCATCCGGGCGCAGATCTACGCCGGCGAATTCACCGCTGCGGCCGCCGAACTGCAGGCGCTGAGCACCACCGTCCAGCATGCCGACCTCTACAACCTGCTCGGCTACAGCCTGCGCAAGCTCGGCCGCCACGACGAGGCCGGACGCTGGTACCGCGAAGCGCTGCATTTCGACCCTGGCCACCGCCCGGCGCTCGCTTACCAAGGCGAACTTTTCATCGCCATCGGCGACATCGAGGCGGCACACCGGAATCTGCGCTACCTGAACCTGCTGTGCACCGGCCCCAGTTGCATCGAGCGCGACGAACTGCATGCGGCGCTGACGCTCGCAGGCCATCCGCCCCCCCAAGACAAGCCCTGAGACCCGCAAAGGAACCATGAACACTTCGCTGGACGAGATCCTCACCCACCTGCGCAGCACCGCCGTCGAACGCGACGCGCGCGGCGGCCATGCGGCGGCCGAGAAGGCCTTGCTGCGCGACGCCGGCCTGCTGCGCCTGTCGATTCCGCGCGCCTGCGGCGGCGACGAACTGAGCTGGCAGGAAATCTACGCCACCGTGCGCAAGGTGGCAGCAGTCGACAGCGCGCTCGGCCACGTGCTCGCCTTCCACCATCTGCAGGTAGCGACCGTGCTCATCTACGGCAAGCCGGAACAGATCTCACGCCTGCTCAGCCACACCATCGAGCACCAGTGCTGGTGGGGCAACGGCATGAACCCGCGCGACCGTCGCCTGGCGGCGCAGCGCACTGCGGACGGGCTGCAGCTCGATGGCGTCAAGTCGTTCTGCTCCGGCACGGTCGGTTCGCACTTCATGACGCTGTCGGCGGTATTCGACGCGGCACCGCGCCAATTGCTGGCGGTGGTGCCCAGCGACCAGGCGGGTGTCCGCATCCTGGACGACTGGGACCCGATCGGCCAGCGCCAGACCGACAGCAATTCGGTGTCCTTCGATCGCGTGGCCGTGGCCGAGCGCGACATCCTGCTGTGGCCGGAACAGGAGCAGACGCCTTTCCATACCCTGCGCAATTGCCTCGCCCAACTGGTGCTGACCAATCTCTACCTCGGCATCGCCGAGGGTGCCTTCGCCGAAGCGAGAACCTACGCGCACACCCAGGCCCGGCCCTGGCTGGCTTCCAGCGCCGAACACGCGGTCGACGACCTCTTCACCCAGAACCGCTTCGGCGAGATGCACGTGCATCTCGCCGGCGCCCGCGCGCTGGCCGAACGCGCCGCCGAACATGTCGACCGTGCTTTTGTCCGCGGCCCGGCGCTGACCGCGGCGGAGCGCGCCGAGGTTGCCGTCGCCGTCGCCGAATCGAAGATCCTCGCCCACCGCGCCGGCCTTTTCGTCAGCCAAGAATTGTTCGACGTCACCGGCGCACGCGGCACCAAGGCGAGCCTGGGCTTCGACCGCTTCTGGCGCAACGTGCGCACCCATACCCTGCACGACCCGCTCGACTACAAGCTCAACATGCTCGGGCGCTGGTCGCTCAAGGGCGAGGCGCCGGACCCCCAGCTCTACGCCTGAAGGCCATGCGGGAAATGCCGTGCCTCCATCCCGCATGGCGGGCAACCGTCATACATCATCCAGGTCGAATTCGCCGCCACGGCGAGTGAATGTATCCCGGCCATCCGGCTTGCGGATCACGACGATGGTCACGACTGGCGGAGCATGAGGGAAGTCATCCATCAAGTGCTGCTGCACCGGCGGGAACAGCCGCTCCCATAGCCCGATGGAGTTCTCGATCGCGCCCGGCAGCGCCAGGACCGCCGTCAGCATGACGGCCGTCGCCGGGTCGGCCAGCGCGGAGGCCACGCGCTGCTTTGCCTTGACCAGAACTTTCCAGTCGAAGATGTAGCTTCCGCGCCGCAATCCGGTTCCTACGAACTCGAGATCGTAGAGCAGTGCCAGCGCCGGCTGCTGCCGCTTGAATTCCCGCGCCAGCAGATATTGAAAGCCCCTCGCGGCAACCTGCGCATCGCTGAAATCCTCGCTCGGAACATGGAGCGAAACTTCGATCACCGCCAGTATCTTCTCGAGCGCCAGTGCTTCGGAGTGCACGGTGCCGGAAACGGGTTCGTCGGACTGCGTGGTCATGATCTGCTCTCCTGCCAGTCGAAGCGCTCACCCAGCCGAGCCCGCGCCGCCTTTATCAGGCAATCATAGAACACCGGCAGGCGTAGTCCAGGCGGCAAAGCGGCACCCCGCCGAAGGAACCCGTCAATGGACGCGAACAGCCACCCGCGACAGCTTGTCGCGCAGATCGACCACCGAGTGCCGGCAGAACACCAGCACCAGGTCGCGGCTCGCCGCCTGGCGCTTGATGCTGTACAGCAGGTCGTGGCTGACCCGGTTGCACAGCACCACGACGACGCGGGTATCGATGGGAATCGGCTTGCGGTTCTCATGCACATGGCGTCCCGACCAATGTTCGGCGCAGGTGATGCCGAGATGCGCCGAGTGGATGAGTTCGTTCCTGATCGCGTCCACCCGGTCCGCTCCTACCACGAGTGCTCTCATTTTCCTTTCTCCGCTGACATGGGATATCGATCCATGCGTGCCCCGGCTCGGCGGAATTCCATCCGGAATGCCCCGAGCATTTCCGTTTCCGCATTTCCGTTTCCCATTCCGGGGCAAGCCGGGCAATTCATGGATGCCGGGAAGAAAAGATAGGCAAGAACCGGCGAAACGCGAACCAAGTTAATCGGATTTGCATTTTCCGGTTCCAGTGTGATGCTTTCGCCGCGGCGCCTTCAAAACGCTGACGCTCCAGGGAGATCGGTCAATCCGCTGCAGATCGACGCCCCGCCCGATCCAGCAACGATGAAATCCAGCAATTCTTATCGATAAAGATTCGTTCTCGCTTTTTGCGCCTGTCCCTAGACTCTTCGAGGCAAGCGGAAAACCGCACGGCATTTCCATTCCGGCGGCACGACCCGCATCCAACACGACAGGAGATTTCCCTTGAGCCCCCCCATCAAAGTCGTTGCCGTATCCGGCAGCCTGCAACGCCCGTCCCGCACCCTGAGCGTGGTCGAGGCATTGATCGACACGCTGGCCGAACAGGCGCCGATCAGTGCCCGCCTGATCGAACTCGGCAGCATCGGCCCCCGGCTGGCCGGCGCCCTCTATCCGTCCCAGTTGCCGGAGGACATCAAGACCGACATCGCCGCCATCGAGTCGGCCGACTTCCTGGTGGTGGCGAGCCCGGTTTATCGGGCCTCCTTCACCGGCCTGTTCAAGCACCTGTTCGACTTCGTCGATCAGAACGCCCTCATCGACGTGCCGGTGCTGCTGGCGGCCACCGGCGGCAGCGACCGCCACGCGCTGGTCATCGAGCACCAGTTGCGGCCGCTGTTCAGCTTCTTCCAGGCCCACACGCTGCCGATCGGCGTCTATGCCAACGAAGCCGAGATCCGGGACTACAAGGTCGACAGCCCCTCGCTGCGCGCGCGCATCGAGCTCGCCGCCAAGCGCGCCCGCCCCTTCCTGCGCAAGCGGGCCCACGCCCCGGCGGAGGCGCCGAAGTCCGTGCGCGCCGCCGCCTGAGCGAGGACACACGCCATGAGCCTCGACATCTTCTGGTTCCTACCCACTTCCGGCGACACCCGCTACCTGGGCAAATCCAATTCCGGCCGGCCGGTCACCATCGACTACATGCAGCAGATCGCGGTCGCCGCCGACAAGCTCGGCTACGACGGCATCCTGATCCCCACCGGCAGCGGCTGCCTCGATCCCTGGGTCGTCGCCGGCAGCGTCGCTCCGGTGACGCACAAACTGAAGCTGCTGGTGGCGCTGCGCACCGCGCTGACCAAGCCGACTGCCGCCGCGCGCATGGCGGCGACGCTGGACCAGGCGACCCGGGGCCGGCTGTTGCTGAACGTGGTGGCCGGCGGCGACTCGGCGGAACTGGCCGGCGACGGCATCTTCCTCGACCACGACGCGCGCTACGACGAGGCCGGGGAATTCCTGAGCATCTGGCGCCGGCTGCTGCAGGGCGAGACGGTCGATTTCGACGGCGAGCATCACCGGGTGAAAGGCGCCCAACTGCTCTTCCCGGCGGTGCAGCAGCCGCACCCGCCGCTGTATTTCGGCGGATCGTCGAATGCGGCGCACGATCTGGCTGCGGAGCAGGTCGATGCCTACCTGACCTGGGGCGAACCGCCCGCCGCGGTGGCGGAAAAGATCGCCGACGTGCGCGCCCGTGCCGCCCGGCGGGGACGCAAGCCGCGCTTCGGCGTGCGCCTGCACGTGATCGTGCGCGAAACCAACGAGGAGGCCTGGGCGGAAGCCGACAAGCTCATCAGCCGGCTGGACGACGACACCATCGCCAAGGTCCAGGCGCGCTTCGCCTCGATGGACTCCGAGGGCCAACGCCGCATGGCGGCACTGCACGGCGGACGCCGCGACAAGCTCGAAGTGAGCCCCAACCTGTGGGCGGGCGTGGGACTGGTGCGCGGCGGCGCCGGCACGGCGCTGGTCGGCGACCCGCAGACCGTGGCCGCACGATTGAAGGAATACGCCGACCTCGGCGTCGACACCTTCGTGCTGTCGGGCTACCCGCACCTGGAGGAAGCCTGGCGCTTCGCCGAGCTGGTGTTCCCGCTGCTGCCGGGCAAGAAGCCGGTGACGATCCAGGACCAGGTCATCACCGGCGGCCCCTTCGACGCCAGCACGGTGAGCGCATCGCAAAAAGCAGCCGCCTGAATCGCGCGCACGAAGCACCGCCGTTGGACGAGCCCGGCCGCGTCTGGCCGGCCGCCAACGGCGCGGACCTGCGCTAGCGCCGCTCCACGCCGAGCCGGCCCAGCATTGCCGCCATGTCCTCGGCGGAAGTCTCGGGCCTGACCTTGTCATCTATCTGCAGAATCCTGCCGTCCTTGCCGATGTAGAAAGTGTGGCGCTTTGCGTAGCCTCTGTCGTGCAGCACGCCATAGGCCTTGGCCACCGACTTGTCCTCATCGCTGAGCAGGGGAAAGTCGGCACCCGTTTCCTTGGCAAAGCCCTTGTTGTCGAGCAGGGGATCGACGCTGGCCATGAAGTAGCTCACGTCGTATTCGCGGATGAGATGGCCGTTCTCGGCCAGCGATTTGCATTCGATGGTGCAGCCATAGGTATAGGCCTTCGGAAACCAGGCCAGCACCACGGCCTGCTTGCCGCGATAGTCGGCCAGCTTGTAGTGCTTGCCGTCGGAGCCGGGCAGATCGAAATCAGGGGCCTGGTCGCCAACTTCGAGCGCATGGCCCGGCAGCGCAAGCAGCGCCACGCACACGCCCGGAAGAAATTGCCTGACATATTTGAACACGATGATCTCCTTGGCCTTGCGCGATGGAACCGGTTCCCCGAATCATCGCTTCATTCGCTCGCTGTGTGCAAACCATCATTTGATTCGTATTTTTTCGGTTCCGCCGAAATGTTCTTGCGCGCGGCACGGAATGATGCCCGCCCGGCGCCGCATCGCCAGCCCCTTGCGGCCGATGGAAAGCTAAGCTGATTTTCTTGGTTCCGCTTCCCGGGCCCATGCGGACAATCGCGCCACCGATTCACGCAGATGACGACCGCGCATGAAGCCCGATACCGACCGACTCGTCCATTGGCTGGTCAGCGGCCTCGAACTCGACACCACCGTCTTCCACGTCGGCCAGTATTGCGGCGCATGGCGCGCCTCGACGGCCGGCCGCGCACGCGCGAGCTTCCACCTCATCCTGCGCGGCGATTGCTTCCTGCACCTCGGCGGCGGGGCCGGGCCGCTGCCGCTGGGCGAAGGCGACGCGGTGTTCCTGCTGCGCGACCGCCCCCACTCGCTGACGCCCGGACGCCATCCGGGGCCGGACTGCGTGCCGCGCCCGATGCGGCCGATGCAGCCCGTCCAGCCGGACGGCACCAGCCTGGCCTGCGGCTTCTTCGACTTCCGCGGGCCGGCGGGGGCCTTCCTCGTCGAATCCTTTCCCGACCTGCTGGTGCTGCGCGCGGGCTCCGGCACGCTGCGCGCCGCGGCGCCGCTGTTCGACCTCATCCGCGCGGAAGCGGACCGCGACACCCCGGCGGCGTCCCCGCTGATCGCGCGCCTGACCGAGCTGCTGCTGTTCTACCTGATCCGCGAGATGGCCGCGCAGGAACGGATCGAGGCCGGCCTGTGGGCCGTGGCGGGCCGGCCGCAGTTCGCGCCGCTGCTCGAACGGCTGCTCGACGAGCCCGGCCGCGACTGGTCGGTCGACGACATGGCGCGCATCGCCAACATGTCGCGCGCCAGCTTCTTCAAGCATTTCGTCGACGCCAGCGGCCAGCCGCCCGCGCAGTTCCTGCTGTCGTTGCGCATGACCATCGCGGCGCGCCACCTGCGCGACGGCGACAGCGTCACCCGCGCCGCCGAGCGCGTCGGCTACCAGTCGCCGGCGGCATTCACGCGCGCCTTCCACAAGGTGATCGGCGAGCAGCCCGGCGCCTACCAGCGCGCGCGCCGGCAGGCCGCGCACGGCATGCACTGAACGTCTCGCCCCCCGCGCGCTGGACGATCGAACAAGAAACAGCGACAGACGCGCATAGCGCCGCCACACCGCCCTTCGGACAATGGCGCAACCCACACCAAGGATCGAACTCCATGTCCCGGCTCCCACTGCAAACCCTCGACACCGCACCCGAAGCCAGCCGCCCCTTCATCGAGCGCGCGCAGACCGCCAACGGCTTCGTGCCCAATCTGATCGGCGTGCTGGCCAACGCCCCCGCCGCGCTCGAAACCTATTTCACCGTCGGCGACATCAACGCCCGCAGCAGCCTGACGCTGGCCGAGCGCGAAGTCGTGCAGATCACCGCCGCCAGCCTGCATGGCTGCGAATTTTGCGTCAGCGGCCATTCGGCGATCGCGCTGAAGAAAGCCGGCTTCGACACCGCCGCCGTGGTCGCCCTGCAACAGCGCGGCGCGACCGGCAATGCCCGCTTCGACGCCCTCGCGGCCTTCACCCGCGCCCTCGTCGCCAGCCGGGGCGCAGTCGGCGACGGCGAGTTGAAAGCCTTCACCGACGCCGGCTTCACGCCCGCCCAGGTGCTCGAAGTGGTGCTCGGCGTCAGCCTGGCGACGCTGTGCAACTTCGCCAACAATCTCGCCCGCAACGACATCAACCCGCAGTTGCAGGATTTCCGCCCCGGAGTGCTGCAAGCATGAATGCGCGCGTCGACGCTACCGCCCTCGACTGGTTCGACTCCCATGCCGAGGCGCTGAACCGCGGCAACGCCGATGCCGAACGGGTCGTGCCCGAGCTGGGCCGGCGCGGCCTGTTCCGCATCGGCGTGCCGCAGGCGCTGGGCGGCGACGGCGGCGACGGCTTCGATGCGGTGGAAGCGATCGCCGCCGTCGCCGAACGCTCGCTGAGCGCCGCCTTCGTGTTCTGGGGCCAGCGCACTTTCATCGAATTCCTGTTGCAGACGCCGAACGACACCGCCCGCGAACGCTGGCTCGCCGCGCTGCTCGACGGCAGCTTCGCCGGCGCCAGCGGGCTGTCGAACGCGATGAAGTTCCTGTCGGGCATCGAATCCCTTCAGATCGCCGCGACGCCCGACCGGGGACGCTGGCAGCTCGACGGCACGCTGCCGTGGGTCACCAATCTGCGCAAGGCCGGCTTCGTCGTCGCCGCCGCCGTACAGCGCGCCGACGCCACGCCGATGGTGGTGGCGTTGACCGACAGCCAGCCCGGCATCAGCCGCAGCGCCGATCTCGACCTGCTGGCGCTGCGCGGCAGCAATACCGCCGCGGTGGCGATCGAAGCCGCCTCGATCGGCGACGGCCAGATTCTCCACCCCGATGCGCGCAGTTTCTGCCCGCAGGTACGCCCGGCCTTCCTCGCGCTGCAACTCGGCATGTCGATCGGCCTGGCGCGGATCGCGCTGCGCAGCGCGGGCGCGCAGGCGAAAGGCGCACACGCGCTGGTGATACCGCGTATCGACGCCACCTCCGGCGAACTGGAAACGCTGGCCGCCGAGCTGCGCGCCGGACTCGCCGGCGGACACTTCACCACCCGGGCCGCCGCCCTGTTCCGCATCCGCATCCGCCTCGCCGGAATCGTGCAGACCGCGCTCGGCCTCGAACTGGACGCCACCGGCGGTCGCGCCTACCTGAATGCACACAATGCCGGTTTCGCCCGCCGCTGGCTCGAAGCCGCTTTCATTCCGGTCATCACCCCCAGCCTTACCCAATTGCAGGGCGAACTGGCAAAACACGCCGCACCGCCGGCAGGAACCGTCACCGCATGAGCGCACGCCCGGCCACGACAGCACCCGCCCCGGCGGCAGCCACCGGCAGCAGCGCCGTGCTCGATGCCGCGGGCCTGTCCTTCGCCTACGCCCGCTCGGGCGCCGGCTTCGGCGAGGTTTCGCTCGCCATCGGCCGGCGCGAGATCGTCTGCCTGCTGGGCGGCAGCGGCTGCGGCAAATCGACGCTGCTGCGCGTGCTCGCCGGCCTCGAAGCGCCGGCTGCCGGCACGGTGCGTTTTCTCGGCCAGCCGCTGGCGCGGCCGCATCCGCGCAGCGCACTGGTGTTCCAGCAAGCCAGCCTGCTGCCCTGGCTCAACGTGTTCGACAACGCCGGCTTCGGCCTCGACTTCAAGCACCAGCCGGCGGCGGATGCCGCCGCACGCAAGGCGCGCGTGCGCGAAGCCCTGGCGGCGGTCGGCCTGGCAGCGCATGAACGGGCCTGGCCAGCCGAACTGTCGGGCGGGCAGGCACAGCGCGTCGCGCTGGCCCGCGCGCTGGCGCGCGAACCCGAGCTGCTGTTCGCCGACGAACCCTTTTCCGCCCTCGACGCGATCACCCGCGCCGAGATGCAGGCTCTGCTGGTCGACGTCGTGCGCCGCTGGCACGCCGCCGTGCTGCTGGTCACCCACGACATCGACGAAGCCATCCTGGTCGCCGACCGCATCCTGCTGATGGCAGGCCGGCCCGGCCGCATCGAGCGCGAATGGACGGTCGGCATCCCCCATCCACGCGACGCCCACGCCGAAGCCGTCACCGCGCTGCGGCTGAACATCCTCTCCGCCTTGCGCGAAGCCAGCGCCACCGGCGTACCGCCTTCCCCCACTCCCGACGAGGAACCCTCCACATGAGCCGTCCCACGCCTTCCTCCCGCCCGCACATCTGCCAGTCGTCCGCCTGCGGCTGCGGCATGAACCGCCGCGACTTCCTGCGCCTGTCCGCACTGACCGGCGCCGGCCTGGCCGTGCCCATGCTGCGCGCGGGCGACGCCGCGGCGCAGGCGGCCAGGGGCGACGACCTGCCGGTGAAGATCGGCTACCTGCCGATCACCGACGCCACGCCGCTGCTCATCGCCCATGCGCGCGGGCTGTTCGAGGCCGAAGGCCTGCGCACCGAGGCGCCGCGCCTGTTCCGCAGTTGGGCGCAGATCGTCGAGGCCTTCGTGTCCGGCCAGGTGAACGTCATCCACCTGCTGTCGCCGACCACGCTGTGGGTGCGCTACGGCACGAAATTCCCCGCCAAGGTGGTGGCGTGGAACCACATGAACGGCTCCGCGCTGACCGTCGCGCACGACATCGACAGCGTGGCCGGCCTCGGCGGCAAGACGGTGGCGGTGCCGTTCTGGTATTCGATCCACAACATCCTGCTGCAAAAGCTGCTGGTGGCCAGCGGCCTCACCGCCGTGACCCGCCCGCGCGGCACGGCGATCGCCGCCAGCGAGGTCAACCTGATCGTGCTGCCACCGGCCGAGATGGTGTCGGCGCTCGCCGGCAAGGGCATCGCCGGCTTCATCGTCGCCGACCCGTTCAACGCCGCCGCCGAGCTGAACAAGGTCGGCAAGATCCTGCGCTTCTCGGGCGACGTGTGGAAGGACCATGCCTGCTGCGTGACCTTCCTCGCCGAGCGCGACATCGCCGAACGCCCGCAATGGGCGCAGCGCGTCACCGACGCCATCGTCAAGGCCCAGTTGTGGACGCGCAGCAACCAGCTCGATGCGGCCAAGCTGCTGGCCGCCAGCGGCGACAAGCGCTACACCCCGCACTCGGTCGAAGTCCTGGCGAAAGTGCTGTCCGCCACCGACTACGCCAGCTACGAGGCGAGCGGCGTCGCCCGCAACAAGGGCTGGCACCAGCGCCGCATCGACTTCCAGCCCTACCCCTTCCCGTCCTACACCGAGGAGCTGGTGCGCAGCCTGCTCGCCACCAAGGTGGAGGGCGACGCATCCTTCCTCGCCGCGCTGGACCCGGCCTTCGTCGCCCGCGATCTGGTCGATGACCGCTTCGTGCGCACGGCGATCGAACGGGTGGGCGGCCCGCAGGCCTTCGGCCTGCCCGCCGACCTGCTGCGGCAGGAAACCATCGCGGTCTGACGCGCATGCCCGCCACGCTGATCCTGCCCCTGCTCGGCCTCGCGCTGGCCGCCGCGCTGTGGGCGGCAGCCACGCTGCTGCTGGCGAACGAGACGCCGATCCTGGCCAACTTCGCACCCGCCGAGGCCTTCCGCGCGCTGTCGCGGCTGGCCATCGATCCGGTGATGTGGGAACACATCGGCGTCAGCCTGCAGCGGGTGGCCGTCGGCCTCGCCGCGGCGCTGGCGATCGGCGTGCCGGCGGGCGTCCTGACCGGGGTGTCGCACGTGTTCGCGCAGGCGACGACGCCGCTGTTCCAGTTCCTGCGCATGATCTCGCCGCTGTCGTGGATGCCGATTGCGGTCATGGTCCTGGGCGTGGGCGACGCGCCGGTGTATTTCCTGCTCGCCTTCGCCGCAGTGTGGCCGATCCTGCTCAACACCGCGGCCGGCGTCGCCCAGCTCGACCGCAACTGGCTGATGCTGGCGCGCAGCCTGTCGGCGACACGCGCCGAAACCCTTTTCCGCGTCGTGCTGCCCGGCATCGTCGCCCACATCCTGAGCGGCGTGCGGCTGGCGATCGGCATCATCTGGATCATCCTCGTGCCGGCAGAGATGCTCGGCGTATCGGCCGGGCTCGGCTACTTCATCCTCGACGCCCGCGACCGCCTCGCCTACCCCGACCTGATGGCGGCGATCCTCATCATCGGCGCGCTCGGCTTCCTGCTCGACTACGGCGCGCGCTGGCTCTACCAGCACTGGCTGCACAAGGGCTGAGCCGCTGCACAAGCATCCAGCCCGCCATCGCCGAGACGATCGCAGGCCCCTCATGCGTCTGCTATCCTTCTCCCGGTCAATCAGTCACGAGGACGAGGCCATGCGAACTCTTACGCTTGCCGAAACGAAATCGCATTTCTCC
The DNA here is from genome assembly GCF_048398245.1 of Thauera butanivorans. Classification (NCBI taxonomy): domain Bacteria; kingdom Pseudomonadati; phylum Pseudomonadota; class Betaproteobacteria; order Rhodocyclales; family Zoogloeaceae; genus Thauera; species Thauera butanivorans. Next base: position 532,352 of record NZ_CP183038.1, on the reverse strand, counting down.
GCCGTCGTCGACCAAGTCATCGCGGGCGAGGAAATCGTCATCACGCGCCGTGGTCAGCCTGTTGCCCGGATCATTCCCGAGCGCGCACGCCCGATGCGAGAGACTGCGTCGATCATCAATGAGCTGCGCGCCTTCTTGCAATCCCAGCCTCTACAGACCCGCCCGGCAGCGGATATCGTGCACGAAGCACGGGATGGCGCAGCCGCTCAGCCCTCCACCGTTCCGAAGCGCCTGGCCACGCGGTTGGCGCACAGTTCGAGCGTGGAGCAGAAGATGAAATACACCAGCGCCACGAACAGGAAGATCTCGGTCGGATAGACCATTTCGCGGTTGCTGACCTGGGTGGCGACGAAGGACAGCTCGCCGACGCCGATGACATAGGCGAGCGAGGTGTCCTTGACCAGCGCCACCCACTGGTTGATGAAGGACGGCACCATGATCGGCAGCGCCTGCGGCAGGATCACCAGGCGCAGCGCCTGTCCGCGGCTCAGGCCCAGCGCGGCGGCGGCCTGCCACTGCCCCGGCGGCAGGCTGGCGATGCCGGCATGGACCGAATGCGCCAGGTAGCTGCCGCCGATCAGCGACAGCGCCACCACCACGGTGCCGGTACCCGGCACGTCGATGCCGAACAGGATCGGCAGCAGGAAATAGGTCCAGAAGATCAGCATGATCACCGGAATGGCGCGGAAGAAGCCCAGCCCCAGCAGCAGCACGCTGTGCGCGGCGCCGCGCGTCATTGCCAGCGCGATGCCGAACACCAGCCCGAGCACCCCCGAAGCGATTGCCGACACCACGCTCAGCACCAGCGTCAGCGCGGCGCCGCCGAGCGGCCCGTTGGGCCAGGCGCCCAGCATGAAATAGCCGAAGTTGTTGGCGATGACGCTGAAGTCCATGGTTCGGAACCGCTCTCAGTGACTCGCGCCGGGCGCCGGCTTCCTGCGCTGCAGCCACTGCCCGGCGAGTTCGATGACGATGATGGTGGCGATGTACAGCGTGGTGGCGATGCCGAAGGCCTGGAAGGTCTTGAAGGTCTCGGTCTCGACCTGGCGCGACGCATAGGACAGCTCGGCCAGCCCGATCGCCATCGTCAGCGAGGAATTCTTGACCGCGTTCATATACTGGCCGAGCAGCGGCGGCAGCGAGATGCGGAAGGCCTGCGGCATCACCACGTTCAGCCACACCTGCAGCGGCGTGAAGCCCAGCGCCTGCGCGGCGGCGACCTGACCGGCGGGTACGCCGCGCACGCCGGAACGGAATTCCTCGGCGATGAAGGCTGCGGTATACAGCGTCAGGCCGAAGAAGCCGGCGAGGTATTCGAACGACGGCCAGCGCACGCCGAACAGCTTGAGGTCCCACTCATGCGGCGTGTTCAGCCAGATCAGCAGTTTCTCCGGCATCAGCGCACTGGCGCCGAAGTACCAGAAGAACAACTGCACCAGCAGCGGCGTGTTGCGGAACACCGACAGCCAGGCGCGCGCCGGCCACGACCACAGCGGCGAATGCGCGACGCGGGCGAGGCACAGGCCAAGGCCGAGCACGCTGGCGGCGACCGACACCAGCGCCGACAGCAGCAGCGTGACGCCGAAGCCCCCGATCAGCCAGCCCAGGTATTTCGGTGCGAGCAGTTCATCGAGCATGGTCGGCAGGCATGGCGTGGCGGAAACCGGCAATGGAAACGCCCCCGCCGGCCAGCGAGGCGGGCGGGGGCGGAAGCAGAAGAAGCGGCGGCAGCTTACTTGTCACCGATACGGAAGATGCGGGCCAGCGGCGTCCTGGAGTCGGGACCGAACCAGGTGTCGTAGATCGCCTGCGCCCGGCCGCTGGCTTCCAGTTCGCGCAGCGAATCATTGACGAACTCGGTCAGGCGCGTTTCGCCCTTGGGCAGGCCGGCGCCGATCAGGTCGTCGGAGATCGAGAAAGGCGGAATCTCGTACTTTTCCCTGTCCGGCACGTTGGCGAGCAGGCCGACCAGCTTCGGCCCGTCCTGCGTGATCGCCTGGACGTTGCCGTTGCGCAGCGCAGTGAAGGCGAACGGGGTGTCGTCGTAGGCGACCAGCGTGGCGGTCGGGTATTTCTCGCGCAGCACGATTTCGTTGGTCGTGCCCTTGTCCACGCCGATGCGCAGCTTGCCGAGTTGGTCCGGCGAAGCCAGCGTGCCCTTGCGGACGATGAACTGCTGGCCCGAGGCGAAATAGGGAATACTGAAATTGACCTGCTTGGCACGCTCTTCGGTAATGGTGAAGTTGGCCAGCACGATGTCGACCTTGTTGGCGGCCAGCAGCGGAATGCGATTGGCCGGGTTGGTCGGCACCAGTTCGAGCTTCACGCCGAGCCGGTCCGCCAGCTCCCTGGCGTAATCGACGTCCAGGCCGGCGATCTGGCGGGTCTGCGGATCGATGAAGCCGAACGGCGGATTGCTGTCGAAAGCAGCCACGCGCAGCACGCCGTTCTTCTTGATGTCGTCCAGACGGTCGGCCTGGGCGAGGCCGGACAGCAGGGACAGGGCGACCAGGGTCGCCAGGCGCAGTTTCTTCATGTCGGGAACTCCATTTGCATTGCGGAACATGACGCCGGCAGGCGCCGGCGAGCGAGGCGAGATTAAGCGCCGCGCCGCGGATGTCCAACGAACAAGAAGTGATATCGATATGCGTGCCGGCGCCTTCAGCCCGCCAGCGCCTGCATCAGGTCGGCCAGCAGGCCGTCAATGGAAGCTGGACAAGCTCGTCAGGAGCCGACGGCAAGTGGCACGTCTATCGAGAGCAGGCGGAGAGCTGCGAAAAACTGAATACTTCATGGCCGACTAAAAATTTGTGTCAGCATGCCACGAAGCCTCGCGCGCATCGGTTTTCCAAGAATCTTCCAACTTGCATTCATCATGCTCGCGGATTATTCTCCCCGGTTTCAGCACAAAAGCACAACGGGATGGTCGATCTAGTCACTTCCACGCGAAGCAGCGACGCTCAAGCCGCCGTGTCGGCGGCCGGCACGATTCCTTCGCTCCCCGACCAACCGCTTGTTATCGATGGTCAATAACAGCCGGAGCAGCGGGTATCACTATATCCGACGATCCCGAAGCCTGATTCGACGGGACGCCTGGAGCCAGCCTGATTCGCTACGCTCGCGGCCACCGGTCGAAGCTTTCCGCCATGCGGAAAACTTGATTCAAAGAGGACGACATGGGGAATAGACCAACACTATCTCAGGCATTCTACGCATTTAGCGACGTCAATAAATCGGTATCCGAAGTTGGATCTTTCATCGGCGGAAAATTCGATTACAACATTAACAAGCTTACCAAAGAAGAAGGTCGATTCGAGAACGCCTGCGCGATTAGATTGAGTTATGTATTGAATAAAACAGGATACAGAATTCCCTCCATTGCAGGCCAGACAGTATCCGGAGAAAATGGAAATTGGTATATTTTCAGGGTTTCGACACTCATTCAATATTTGAAGAGAAAATTTGGCGAACCCGATTATGTTATTGACGACCCGACGGCATCGAAACTGGCAAAACACAAAGGAATCGTGGTTTTTGAGGTTAGCCAGTGGGTCGATTCAAGTGGCCATGCCACCATTTGGAATGGCGTCAACTGCTCCGATCAATGCTATTTTTCAGAGGCGAAAAGGGTGCACGTATGGATATTAGAAAACTGATTGGAGCAACAGCCCTTGTTTTCTGGACGACAGCTCACAGCACCGGAGAGCATGCATTCAAGAACGCCAAAGAAATAACGCTGTTTGAGAACACATCTCTGTCGATGTGTCTGGGGATGGGTTACAAAGAAAAATCCGGCTATTTTACCGATCAATTCAGCCAGGCAATCAATGGCTACAGAGAGTTCTCGAACATATCCCCTGATGCATACGATGATTTACGCGCCACAGTAAGAAACTGGCTGGACAAGGACTATCGCAGCAAAGATGAAACCCAAAATATCCTGATGAAGTGCATTGATCTCAGTAACTCCGCAGATGTTCGTGCCATCTATGAAAAACATGACCCCTGCAAATCACCTGATTCATGGCTTGACACAGAAGAATACAGATTAAGATGCAACTAAGCACATGGCGATCAAGGCTGGAGTAACATTGATTACGGAAGCCGGGAGTTGGGAAAATCTCCGTGACGAGCTTAATCCCGTCTCGTCATGCACAACTGCACCGTTGGTACTCCAAGAGGCGTATCCATGGCTTCTGGACTGAACATATTCCTCATGGCCGGCAATGTTTACGGCCATTCCTGCCCATGGCCAGGCGCAAGCGCCGTCGGCGCAGACGGATACATCCGTCCACGCGAGATCCTCTTCCTATACGCCGGCGCAGCATCTCGTGAATTACGCCTTGAGCACCTGCCTGGCACAAGGCTTTCCCCGACAGCCAATTGAGCGCGAAGCGCTGGCCGCAGCCGGGGGCTATGTCGAACTTGGGGCATACGATGCGGAGGCCTACTGCGAAGCGCAGCAACTGGCGCAGCGGTATCTGCAGAAAAGCTATCTCGGCAAGCACGCCGATACGGAGCTGACCGTCATGAAATGCGTGGATCTCATGTACAGCGCCGAACTGCAGGACATCGTACGGCGCTACCAGACGGAACTGGAAACAAGACTGCGTGCGCAAGCCGAAGAGGCAGCCGGCTCGCCGGTCTCGCCGGCAACGAATAACCGTCCCTGACGTCCAGGCAGCACCAATCGCGCGGCGCACGCCGGATATCCGGCGAGCAAGAAGCGCTATCAATGAGCTGCGGTGCCTTCAGCCCGCCAGCGCCTGCACCAGGTCGGCCAGCAGATCGTCCGCCGGCTCGATGCCCACCGACAGCCGCAACAGATCCGGCGGGCAGCGGCTGCCTTCCCCTTCGACGCTGGCGCGGTGCTCGATGAGGCTTTCCACCGAGCCGAGCGAGGTCGCGCGCTTGAACACCTGCACGCGCGCGGCCACGTCGCGGGCCTTGGCCTCGCCGTCCTTCAGGCGGATCGACAGCATGCCGCCGAAACCGCCGCGCATCTGCGCCGCGACGACCGCATGGTCCGGATGCGAGGGCAGGCCGGGGTACAGCACCTGCGCGATGGCGGGATGGGTTTCGAGTTCGGTGGCGAGCCGCAGCGCATTGGCGCAGGCGGCGCGCACGCGCAGGTGCAGGGTGCGCATGCCGCGCAGCAGCAGCCAGGCCTCGAACGGCCCGAGGATGCCGCCGCCGAGGTTGCGCATGACCCGGATGCGCTGCCACAGCGGCGAATCCTCGCGCGTGACGAGCGCCCCGGCCACCACGTCCGAATGGCCGTTGAGGTACTTGGTGGCCGAATGCATGACGATGTCGGCACCGAGCGCCAGCGGCTGGCACAGCACCGGCGTCGCCACGGTGGAATCGACCACGGTCATCGCTCCCTGCTCACGGGCGAGCGCGGCCGCAGCGCGGATGTCGGTGACTTCCCAGGTCGGGTTGGCGGGCGTCTCGATCCACAGCAGGCGGGTCGGCGCCGCGGCGAGCTGCGCGCGCAGGCCGTCGATGTCGGTGTTGTCGTAGAACGCGAGCTGGATGTGGCCGTGCCCGGCCAGGTCCAGCAGCCACTTGCGCAGCGCCCAGTACATCGAGCGCGGCGCGACGACGCGGTCGCCCGCATCCAGCGCCTGCAGCACCGCCGTCGCCGCGGCATGGCCGGAGGCGAACAGCAGCGCCTGCGCGCCGCCTTCGAGCTGGCGCAGCACCTCTTCCGCCTCGATGTAGGCCGGGCTGCCGTCGCGCGCATACAGCCGCCCGCCCGGATAGCTGCCGTCGGCCGCGCGCTCGAAGGTGCTGGCGAGATGGATGGGCGGCACGATGTCGCGGTAGGGCTCGGCGACACGGCCGAGGCCATGCACGGTGAGGGTTTCGAGTGAGCTCATGTCGGGTTCCTGTCGGTATCGCCGCGGCGCGGCCAGATTGCGCAAGCGCAGGCGCGACAGGCTAGCGCGTCGCCCGGCGCAAGCCAAGCGCGCCCGCCGCGCCGGAGGCGGCGTCCATGCATAACGATCGCATGAAATCTTGGTTTGCCGATCCCTTTCCTGCCGCTAAGGTGACGGCCCTGATCGTCCGAATTCCGCCCCCCGCAAGCCCTGGAGACCGCCGTGCCCCTGACCGAACTGGTGCATTACTTCAACAAGCGCAGGCAATTCGCCCGCGCCGGCACCGAGGAGGACACCCTCGAATTCGATGGCCAGCGCGTATATGCCCGCTTCGCCGGCCACATCCTCGGCAGCCTGTTCCAGCCGCTGGCGGAACGCGGCGGCCGGGTGCTCGGCCATGAAGCCCATCTGCAGGCCTGGGGCAGCGGACGGGCACTGCCCGCGCAGGCGGTCTTCCTCGATGCGCGCACCGACGAGGCACTGGTGCGGCTCGACCGCCTGGTGCGCACCCTCCACGCGCTGAACTTCCTGCTGCAGCGCGGGCAGGCCGGCGGCATCCTGGCGCTCAACGTCCACCCGCGGCTCGTCCGCGCGGTGCCCGACCGGCACGGGCAGGTATTCGAGAGCGTATTGTCGCGCTGCGGACTGACGCCCGACCGGGTGGTGCTCGAACTGGCCGACGACGGCCTCTCCGAGCCGGCGCCGCTGGCCGCCGCCATCGCCGAATACCAGGAACGGGGTTATCGCATCGCGCTGGACAACTTCGGCCGCCATTCGTCCGAACTCGGCCGGCTCGAAGCGCTCGCGCCCGACATCGTCAAGCTCGACCGCAGCCTGTCCCGCCCCCCCGCGCCGGCCGCACACATCGCGGCAGCGCTGGTCGCCGAAATCCGCCGCCGCGGCATGCAGGTCGTCGGCCAGCACATCGAGAACGCCGAACAGCTCCAGCACGCGAAGGAACTCGGTGTCGATTGGCTGCAGGGCTTCCTGATCGGGCGGCCGGCGCTGGATTGCAGGCCGATCGCCAGGCCGCGCCGCGTCCCGGTCGCGGCCTGAGTGGCGGCAGGCGAACTGCGCGGCTTCAGCGGCAGCGCTTTCGCGTCCGGCCACCGCCCCGGACGGGGGTTGAGCCTCGCCATCCAGGCTCGACACCACGCTGTGGCGCGAGGCGCTTCAGCGCGCGAAGCGTTCCAGCACGTAGCGCTCGGCGCGCGTGATCGCCGCGCGCTGCGCCGGCAGGCCGTAGGCGTAGCCCTGCAGCAGCAGGCCGTCGGGCAGATCGCCTTCGAGCCTGTGCTCGAGCCGGGTGATGATGATGGTCGCGCCTTCGCGCAGGCCCGCCAGCCAGTCCAGGCGCTTGCGCCAGTCGTCGGCGAAAAATAGGTGGGCATTGTCGATCTTGACGAACTGGGCCGGCACCCGGCTGGCGAGCGACTGCCACTGCGCCGGCGAATCGACGTTGATCGCCACCTGGAAGCCGTTGCTGCGGTAATTGCGCAGCACGAAGCCCAGCAGTTCGGGCTGGCTGCTGGCTTCGAGCGGGGTTTCGATGACGACGCGCTCGGGCGGCAGGCCGAGGGCGTCGAGCACCTTGCGGAAAGCCGCGCCGTGATCGCCGCCGACCGCCGCCAGCAGGCGGCCATGCACGTTGAGGAAGAGCAGGCCGTCGCCTTCGACCGAGGACAGGAAATTCAGCGCATGGACGGTGCGCGCCAGGCGGTCGAGCGCGACCAGGCGGCCGTCGTCGGCATTGGCCGAGAACAGCGTCCACGGCGACAGCGCGCGCTCGCCGCTGCCGAGGATGCGCAGGTAGGCCTCATGGCCGAAGATGCCGTCCGCCGACGGCGGCACGATCGGCTGGAACACGCTCGACAGTTGGCAGCCGAACCAGTCGCCGACCACGCCGCCTTCCGGCAGGCGGCGCAACTGCTTGCCGCCCTCGCGTTCGAGCGGCAGCTGGTCGAGGAAAGCGCGGGCCCGCTCGGCGAGCGGGCTCTGCAACAGCCTGTGGTCGTTCATGTGCCTTCCTCCGTCCTCTGCCAGCTTGAAGAAGCGGTACGAGGCCGGATGCTCGCGCATCCGCGGCGGAAAACGAACGAAGAAAAACGGCTTAGAAATCCATCGCCTGCGATTAAGGCGGGATGTGCGGGCAATCGGCCCATTGGCGCCATGCATGCGGCGCAATGCCGGCATGGCCTGCGGCCGTAGCGCCGTCACGGCACACGGACGCCTCGTCGTAGAGGCGCCCGCAACACGAAACTCAGTTCTGGATGGCTTCGAGGCTGATGCTGATCGTCACTTCGTCGCCGACGTTGGGTGCGTACTTGCCGGCGTTGAATTCGCTGCGCTTGACCACCGTGGTGGCGTTGGCGCCGATCGCGTCCTTCTTCATCATCGGGTGCGGCATGTTGGCGAAATGCGTCACCTGCAGCGTAACCGGCTTGGTCACGCCCTTGATCGTCAGATCGCCTTCGATGCTCACCGGCTTGTCGCCTTCGAAGTTGACCTTGGTCGACTTGAAGGTGGCGGTCGGGTAGTTGGCGGTATCGAAGAAATCCGCCTCCTGGATGTGCTCGTTGAAGGTTTCGTAGCCGGTGTTGACCGACTTCATGTCGATGGTGATGTCGACCGCGCCGGTCTTCGCTTCCTTGTCCAGCGTGACAGTGCCGGTGGTCTTGTCGAACTTCGAGATCTGGGTCGACATGCCGAAGTGGCTGTACGAAAAGCTCGGGAAAGTATGCGTGCTGTCGATGGTGTAGGTCTGCGGCGCGGCCAGCACCGGGGTGGCGGCAGCGGCGGAAACGGCCAGGACGGCGGCGAGCTTGGCGATATGCTTCATGGATTGGTTCTCCTCGGTTGGAAAGTACAGGAACTCATGCAACTCATTGTGCGGCAGCAGCGATGCGGAAGTTGATGCTGACATCATTGGCAACGATGTCGAAGGCTTTCCAGGCGCCTTCACCCACCGAGAAGTCGCCGCGCTTGATCGTCAGCGTACCGTCGAACACGCCGGTACCGCCCTGCTCGGTGAAGGTCGCGGGGACGACGACGTCGCGGGTCGTGCCCTTGATCGTCAGCTTGCCCGCCACTTCGTAGTTGTTGCCGCCGAGCGCCTTGACGCCGGTGGATTCGAAACGTGCCTTGGGGAAGGCAGCGGTATTGAACCAGGTCTTGGCTGCGACTTCCTCGTCGCCTTCGTCGCTACCGGTGTCGATGCTGGCGAGTTCGACTTCGACGACGGCCGAGGCCGCTTCCGGTGCGGCGGGGTCGAAGCGGAGCTGGCCGTCGAACTGCTTGAAGCTGCCGTCCATCGACACCCCCATCTGCTGGTAGCCGAAGCCGATCCGGCTCTGCTCGGCCAGCACCTTGCCGTATTCGGCCGCATGGGCGGCGGAGGCGAAGGCGAGCGTCGAGAACAGTGCGAGTGCAAAACGTTTCATGATAGGCAATCCTCTGAAGTCGGGGTGGAATTCACGAACGGTGGCGCGGCAGCATGCGCGTCAGTACGTCGTCCTTGTCGAAGAAATGGTGTTTCAGCGCTGCTCCGATGTGGCCGAGCAGCACGGCGATCAGGATCAGGTTCAGGCTCAGATGCACGGTCTGCAGCAGGTCGCCCAGCGCCTTGTCCTTGTCCAGCAGATCGGGCAGCGGCAGCACGCCAAACCATACCGTCTGGATGCCCTTGGCCGAACTCATCAGCCAGCCGGACAGCGGAATCGCGAACATCAGCACGTATAGCAGAAGATGACCGGCATGCGCGGCGAAACGTTCGATCGCGCCCATGTGCTGCGGCAGTTCCGGCGGGCGATGGCCGATACGCCAGGCCAGGCGGAACAGCACCAGCAGGAAGATGGTGACGCCAGCCCACTTGTGCCACGAATAGATCTGCAGCTTGGTGGGCGACAGCGGCAGGCCGGTCATGTAGAAGCCGACGCCGAGCATGCCGAAGATCAGCACGGCAATGCCCCAGTGCAGGGCTTGGGCAGTGGCGGTGTAGCGTGTGTTCGTCGGTGTGCTCATGGCTCGATTCCTGTGGCTTGCCTGAACCCAGGGTCCAGGCGGCAGCGGAAACCCGACTTTATTGATATCTTCGCCAATAAAAAAGACGGATTCCAAAGAATGATCGTTGCTGAAAACGGAACAATTCCCCAACGTGCGCGCCTCAAGCAGCGCTCCGTCCCTTTCAGCACCGGCAAAGCTCGAATTCCGCTAAGCAATCCAGCTTGCCCCGAATAAACAGCGCGGATTTTCTTCGTTCGCGACCGGACGGCGACGTGGCCTCATTGCGCCACCGGCCGGCGGCGAATGCCGGCTTTTCCGTCCTCTCATCCTGTTTCCATTCCGAGGCATCCGACCATGATCGTCACTCGTCGTTCCGCGCTGAAGGGGCTGCTCGCCGCCGCCTCCCTCCCCTTGTCGCTGTCATCCCCCCTCGCCCTTGCCGATTCGCCGGCGATCCGCATCGGCTGGCAGAAAGGCTCCACGCTGTCGATCGTGAAGGCGCGCGGCAATCTCGAAGCACGCCTGAAAGCCGAAGGCGTCAAGGTGACGTGGACCGAATTCCCCGCCGGGCCGCAGATGCTCGAAGGCTTGAACGTCGGCAGCATCGACATCGGCGTGGTCGGCGAGACGCCGCCGGTGTTCGCGCAGGCGGCCGGCGCCGACCTGGTGTATTTCGGCAACGAGCCACCGGCGCCGCGGGCCGAGAAGATCCTGGTACCGAAGGATTCGCCGATCAGGACACTGGCCGATCTCAAGGGCAAGCGCGTGGTATTGAACCGGGGCTCCAACGTGCATTACCTGCTGGTCAGGGCACTGGAGTCGGCCAATCTGAAATACAGCGACGTCGAAGTCGCCTACCTGCCGCCGGCCGACGCCCGCGCCGCCTTCGAGCGCGGCTCGCTCGACGCCTGGGTGATCTGGGACCCGTTCGGCGCAGCTGCCGAAGCGCAGGTCGACGCCCGCATCCTGGCCGACGGTACCGGCATCGCCAACAACTACAACTTCTACATCGCCGCGCGGCCCTTCGCGCAGAAGCATCCCCAGGTGCTCGCTTCGGCGCTCGAAGCCATCAACGAGACCGGCGAGTGGGTCGGCCGGAACCAGAAGGAAGCCGCCGCCATCGTCGCGCCTCAGATCGGCCTGCCGGTCGAGATCGCCGAAGTCTCGATATCGCGCTACGGCTACGGCGTGAAGCCGCTGAGCGACGAGGTGATCCGCCACCAGCAGCGGATGGCCGACACCCTGGCCGAACTGAAGCTGATCCCGAAGAAGCTCGACGTGGCTTCGGTCGTGTGGCGCCCCGCGCACTAAAGGAAACCCGTCATGAGCATACGCAAGCCACTCGACATCTTCTGGTTCCTCCCCACCCACGGCGACGGGCGCTATCTCGGCTCCTCGCTGGGCGCGCGCGCAGTAGATCACGACTACCTGAAACAGATCGCGCAGGCTGCCGACAGCCTCGGCTACGGCGGCGTGCTGATTCCCACCGGGCGCGCCTGCGAGGACGCCTGGGTGGTGGCGTCCAGCCTGATTCCGGTGACCCGCAAGCTCAAGTTCCTCGTCGCCCTGCGCCCGGCGACGACCTCGCCGACAGTGGCGGCACGCCAGGCCGCGACCTTCGATCGCCTGTCGGACGGCCGCCTGCTGATCAACCTGGTGGCCGGCGGCGACACCTCCGACCTCGAAGCCGATGGCATCTTCCTCGGCCATGACGAGCGCTACGAGCACGCCGACGAATTCCTCGAAGTCTGGAAGCGGCTGCTGGCCGGCGAACGGGTCGATCACGACGGCAGGCACGTCAAGGTGAAGGACGCCCGCCTGCTTTTCCCCGCAGTGCAGCAGCCGCATCCGCCGCTGTATTTCGGCGGCTCGTCGAACCGGGCGCACGACACCGCGGCCAGGCACGTCGAGCTTTACCTGTCCTGGGGCGAGCCACCGTCGGAAGTGGCGCGCAAGTTCGCCGACGTGCGGCGGCGCGCCGAGAAGGAGGGCCGCCAGGTGCGCTTCGGCATGCGCCTGCACGTGATCCCGCGCGAAACCGAGGCCGCGGCCTGGCAGGCGGCGGAAGAACTGATCAGCCAGCTCGACGACGACACCATCGCCAGCGCACAGCAGTCGCTCGGCAAGATGGATTCGGAAGGCCAGCGCCGCATGCGCGCGCTGCACGGCGGCGACCGCAGCAAGCTCGAAGTCGCGCCCAACCTATGGGCCGGCGTCGGCCTGGTGCGCGGCGGCGCCGGCACCGCGCTGGTGGGCGACGGCAAGATCATCGCCGAGCGTATCGAGGAATACGCCGCGCTGGGCGCCGACACCTTCGTGCTGTCGGGCTATCCGCATCTGGAAGAGGCCTGGCGCTTCGCCGAGCTGGTGTTCCCGCACCTGAGCCTGGCCGGCCGCGACGCCCCCGCCAACGACGCGCACCAGCCCGCCCGCCGCCGCGTCGCGCCGATCGGCGAGATCATCGGCTACGCCCAGGCTCCCAAGGCGGCGCAAAGCTGAAGGGAGCACATCCATGGCACATTCGAACGACACCTCGCGCGCCGGCTGGCCGGGCCGCATCGGCCCCTGGCTGGTGCCGGCCGCGATCCTCGCCAGCTGGCAGATCGCCGCCCAGACCGGCTGGCTGTCGACACGCATCCTGCCGGCCCCTTCCGCCGTGCTGGCCGCGCTGTGGGCGCTGGCAAGCTCGGGCGAACTGCTGACCCATCTGCAGGCCAGCTTCGCCCGCGCCGCGATCGGCTTCGCCATCGGCAGCGGCATCGGCTTTTTCTTCGGCCTGATCAACGGCTGCTGGCGCGTCGCGGAGAACCTGTTCGACACCACGCTGCAGATGGTGCGCAACGTGCCCCACCTGGCGCTGATCCCGCTGGTGATCCTGTGGTTCGGCATCGACGAGGGCGGCAAGCTCTTCCTCGTCGCGCTCGGCGTGTTCTTCCCGGTGTATCTGAACACCTTCCACGGCATCCGCTCGGTCGACGCCGCGCTGGTGGAGATGGGCCGCTCCTACGGCCTGTCGGGCTGGGCGCTGTTCCGCCACGTGATCCTGCCCGGCGCGCTGCCCAACATCCTGGTCGGCGTGCGCTACTCGCTGGGCTTCATGTGGCTGACGCTGATCGTCGCCGAAACCATCGCCGCCAGTTCCGGCATCGGCTACATGGCGATGAACGCGCGTGAATTCCTGCAGACCGACGTCGTCGTGCTGGCGATCCTGCTGTACGCGGTACTCGGCAAGCTGGCCGACGTCGCCGCCCGGCTGCTCGAACGCCGCCTGCTGCGCTGGAACAACGCCTATGCCGGCGCCTAGACAGCGCTTCACATCCTCACGACCCGGAGAACAGCCGATGGGCTTCATCAACCTGAAGGAACTCGCCGAACTCGGCGAACAAGTCGCGCTCGGCCAACCCGTGCCGCCGGCCGAACCGGCCCGCAGCGAAGCGGAACCCGGCCCGCCACGCGACAGCGGCGTGCCCATCGCGCTGCGCGGGCTGGGCAAGGCCTATGGCGCGCGCACGGTGCTGTCGTCGATCGACCTGGACGTCGCCGCCGGCGAATTCATCGCCATCGTCGGCCGCAGCGGCTGCGGCAAGAGCACGCTGCTGCGCCTGCTCGCCGGGCTCGAGGCGCCGAGCGAGGGCAGCATCGCGCTGGACGGCCAGGCGCTGCTGGAGACCCACGACGAACTGCGCCTGATGTTCCAGGACGCGCGCCTGCTGCCGTGGAAGAGCGTGGCCGACAACGTCGCCCTCGGCCTGCCCGGCTCGGCACGGGAACGACGCGAAGCGGCACTCGCCGCGCTGGCCGACGTCGGCCTCGCCGACCGCGCCGACGAGTGGCCGGCACGCCTGTCGGGCGGCCAGCGCCAGCGCGTCGCGCTGGCGCGCGCACTGGTGCACAAGCCCCGCCTGCTACTGCTCGACGAGCCGCTGGGCGCACTCGACGCCCTCACCCGCATCGAGATGCACGCGCTGATCGAACGGCTGTGGCGCGAACAAGGCTTCACCGCGCTGCTCGTCACGCACGACGTCTCCGAAGCCATCGCGCTGGCCGACCGCGTGCTGCTGATCGAAGACGGCAGCACCGCGCTCGATCTGCGGATTGCGCTCGAACGCCCGCGCGACCGGACCAGCGCCGGCTTCACCGTACTGGAAGACCGGGTGCTGCGGCGGATATTGCAACATCCGCCGCAGGAGGAGACGCCGCCCCCTGCTCCCGCCGCTGCCCCTTTCATCCAATGGCGCTGGGCAGCCTGAGCCGGCCGCGCCGGGCCGGGGGGCAATCCCGGGAGTAGATGCCCGATAGCAGAAAATCGAATAAGCAACGCTACTTTCATTATTTCCGCTGTAGGTGCGCCATCCCTAGACTCGCCCGCACATCACCAGTCTCCGGAGCCCTCAGTGAATACTTCCTCCCGCCAACCGAACGCCGTCCGCGGCATCCTGGCCGCACTCGTCCTGTCGGTGTCGGCATCCGCCGCGCTCGCAGACATCACGCTGCTCAACGTGTCCTACGACGTGTCGCGCGAGCTGTACAAGGACATCAACCCCGCATTTTCCGCGCACTGGAAGGCCCAGGGCGGCGAGCCCGTCAGCGTCAACCAGTCGCACGGCGGCTCGAGCAAGCAGGCGCTGTCGGTCGCCGCCGGCCTCGATGCCGACGTGGTGACGATGAACCAGTCGCCGGACATCGACATCCTGGTCGAGCGCGGCGGCCTGGTCGCGGCCGACTGGCGCCAGCGCCTGCCGCACGAAGCCACGCCCTACACCACCACCTCGGTCTTCCTGGTGCGCAAGGGCAATCCGAAGAACATCAAGGACTGGGACGACCTCGCCCGCGACGGCCTGCAGGTGATCGTGCCCAACCCCAAGACCTCGGGCAACGGCCGCTACACCTACCTGGCAGCCTGGGGCTACGCGCTCGACAAGACCGGCAGCGAGGCCGGCGCACGTGAATTCGTCGGCAAGCTGTTCGCCAACGTGCCAGTGCTCGACGGCGGCGGCCGCGGCGCCACCACCACCTTCACCCAGCGCGACGTCGGCGACGTGCTGGTGACTTTCGAGAACGAGGCCATCCTGATCGCCCGCGAACTCGGCGACAACAAGTTCGACGTGGTCTATCCGTCGATCTCGATCGACGCCTCGGCACCGGTGGCGGTGGTGAAGTCGGTGACCGAAAAGCGCGGCACGGCAAAGGCCGCCGAAGCCTACCTGGAGTTCCTGTTCTCGCCCGAAGGGCAGGCGATCATCGCCAAGCACAACTTCCGTCCGCGCGACGCCGCGGTGCTGGCGCAGAACACAGACAAGTTCCCGCCGATCCGCACCTTCACCGTGGATGAAAAACTCGGCGGCTGGCCGGCAGTGCAGAAAACGCACTTCGCCGACGGCGGCATCTACGACCAGATCATCGAGAGGCGCTGAACACCGCGACAGGGCCGGAGCTTACGCGTACGCACGTGCTCGGCCCAGTCCTCGTCGCCCGCCCGGAGCGCGGCACGAAGCTGTCGGGTTCGTAGAGATACAGGGTGTGCAGCGCCTGTGCCGGCATGCGCGGATGACGCGCGGGGCGCTGCTCGGCCAGCAGGCGGTTGCCGTCCCAGGTGAAGTGGGTGATGGTTTAAGGCTTGTGGCGTTTACCCACAAGGGTTTGGAGAGTTCTTGCCGCTGTCACTTTTGCTTGCATGATCGGCCCTCGCTTCGGCCAGACGACCAAGAGAAGAATGAGCAACGCATCAATCATTCTCTTCCAAGTTTACATCCGGAAAGTTGGACCATCTATACTTTTGCATCAAGGGGTGATGCCTGATGAAATCTGCTGTCTTTAGGCAAAACTCATCACCACAAAGCGCCCTTGAACGATATAAATTTGGTGTTAAATAATCGCCCATTTCGTAGCCGCCTTTAAACTCCTTTTCCAATACCTCACTATTAGGAATCATCAAGATCAGCATCATGAATTCATCAATATCCTTTGGGGGGCTTTCCGAATAAAACTCATTAGCAATTTCTCGAATTCGCAGCCATTGCGCCTTGGCTTCTTGGTGGCTAATTTGTCCATTAATATACATTTTGTATTTTTTTGTAAATAACCTGACCGCTTGCATCAGCTTTTCAGGAAAACTTTTCCGTACCAAGCACTCGCTGGGCAAGAGCACCATAATAATAAATTCGTACAATAGATTATGCATGTCCCCATAGGAAATCTCATTAATATTAAACTCTTTTTCTAATTTCTTGATTTCCACCACATCCACTCTGTTCAATTCCGCCATGATTAATCCTGTTATTTGCCTGCACACTTGGCCAGATCGATGATGCCAAGCTCACTCATGACGTGTGCACAAGATGGGCAGCCGACCATTGGCTTCCCCTTTTTGTCATTTCGCTGAGTATCCATAGTGGAATCCTTGGCCAATTCTTTGAGCTCCTCCACCGTATTTACTCCGGCTGCATTGGCTCCTTTGCTCAGCGCATCCGCCTCCGCACACAACCCATGAAAGGGAGGTTGAATATCCGCAGGTACTTTTTTGTAAGCTTGATCAACAGCAGGGTTTGTAATTCCCTTACCTCCCTCTCCTGTACTCAATCCTGTTTGTGAGCCTCCTGGTACGTTTGGCCCTTTCCATGTTGTGTTTGCCCCCGTTAACCCAAAAGGATCTACCCATCCCGTCGGATTAGGTGCATATTGATAAAGGTTATATCCTCCGTAAAGCCCAATCGGGTCCTGACTGACAAACCGCCCGATATCCGGATCATAGTACCGGAAGCGGTTGTAATGCAGCCCCGTTTCCTCATCGTAATACTGCCCCTGGAAACGCAGGTTCTGCACCGGGCGTTCATGGCGCAGCGGTTCGATCCAGTACTGCCGCACGGTGTTGCCGTCGGCGGACGTGTGCAGGACCGGTGGATACTCGATGTGCCGCGTGCCGCCCCAGGCCTTGTAATGGGCTTCCCAAACGATGTGGCCGTCCGTGTCGGTCAGTTCGCGCGGGGTGCCGAGGTGGTCGGTGTGGTAGTACAGCACCTGGGCGGTGGGCGCCGGTTTTTTCGGTGCCTGAGGCAGGCCGTGCTTGAGTCGCGCCGCGATGCGCCGCTGCAGCGGCAGCACGTTGGCGGCCCAGGCTTCGGGGTATTGCTGCTGCAGGCGCTGGCTGGCCTGGGTGATGTCGGGCAGGTCTCGTGCGTCCTCTGGCCAGGGGCCGGTGGTGGTGACCTGGGCCAGCGGCACGAAGCTGTCGGGCTCGTAGAGATACAGGGTGTGCCGTGCCTGTGCCGGCATGCGCGGATGGCGCGCGGGGCGCTGCTCGGCCAGCAGGCGGTTGCCGTCCCAGGTGAAGTGGGTGATCGCGTCGGGCGCGGGGCGCCGGTGGTGCTGCGCTTGCGCCGTCCGCCATTTGGCGATGCGCCGGCCGAAGGGGTCGTAGGCATAGGCCCAGTAGTGCGGCCCTTCCTGGCGCGCGTCGTCGATGCCCACGGCAGCCAGTTGGTGCTCGGCATCCCAGTGGAAAGTTTGGCGCCGGTGTTTGCCGCTCTTTTTCTCGATGCAGTTGCCCCAGGCATCGTAGGCGTAGCGGTGTTCCTGCCAGACCGCAAGGCGCTTGCCCTGGCTGCCCGGCCATTGCCGGGGGTCGTGGCCGTCATCCGCAGTGCCCAGGGGGTTGAAGTGCGGATTGGGCAGGTGCGTACGCACGTGCTCGGCCCAGTCCTCGTGGCCCCAGGGGGCGGGCGCTGCGGTGGTGGCCGGGGCATCGGCGCCGGGTTCGATCAGGTTGTGGGCGGGATCGAAGGCGAAGCGCTCTTCCTGGGTGGGTGTGCGGGCCGCGAGCAGGCGGCCAAGGGCGTCGTAGCGGTAGCGGGTCAGGCCCAGGCGGGCATCGTCGAGCGTGAGCAACTGGCCGGCGGCATCGTAGCGGTAGCGGCGGGCGATGCGCTGGCCGGTGCTGGCACTGGCGGCCTTGTGCGGCTGCGCCGCGCCTGCGGGGGCAGGTGATTCGGCCGTGCCGGCCTGGCTGGCGAGCAGGCGGCCGAGCGGGTCGAGCGCGTAGCGGCTGTGCAGCGCGCCCTGGCTGCGCCACACCTCGCGGTGCAGGGCGTCGCGCTCGAAGTCGCACAGCACCTCGCCGTCGAGGTTGATCTGGTGCACATGGCCCGAGCCATAGGTGAGCGTGTTGAGGATGCGCCCGTCGGGCAGGGTGGTGGCGATGCGCTGGCCCAGCGCGTCGTAGCGGTGCAGCAGTTGCGTGTGCGGACCGAAGCGGCTGCGGGTCTGCTCACAGGCGATCTGGCCGGTGGCGGTGTAGGCCAGTTGCACGCGAGCGAAGGCATTGCGCGCCAGGACCAGCTGGCCGGCGGCATCCCAGGCGTAGCGGGTGCGCAGCGCGCGGGCGCCGAGCTTGACGGCGCGCTTTTCCAGCAGGCGGCCGGCGGCATCGCGCCGATAGTGGGTGCGCAGCACCCCGGCGCAGCCGCGTCCGAGCAGCGGCGCGCCCACCGGCACGCCGTCGGCCGCTTCCAGCAGGTGGCCGGCAGCGCTGTAGCGGTAGTCGATGCGCCGGCCATCGAACCCTTGTTCGGCGCTCAAGCGGTCGAGCGCATCCCAGGCAAAGCGGTAGTGGGCGCCGTTCTCGTTGCGCAGTGTGAGCAGGCGGCCGAAGCCGTCGTAGCGGTAGTCCAGATGGTGGCCCAGGGCATCGGTGCGCGCCAGCGGACGGCCATCGCTGTCGAGCCGATAGAAGGTGGTGTGGCCGAGGGCATCGTGATGGGCGGTCAGCCGCCCCTGGGCATCGTAGGCGAAGCGCTCGCAACTGCCGTCGGGCAGGTCGAGCCGGCTCAGGCGGGCCTGGCGGTTGATGAAGCGGTAGGTGTAGGCTGTGCGTTGGCCCAGCGCATCGGTGACGGCGACGAGATTGCCGTGCATGTCCCAGGCGTAGCGGGTGGTGTGGCCGGAGCAGTCGGTGTAGGCGAGCAGCCGGCCGGCCGCGTCCCAGGCCAGCGTCTTGCGCCCGCCACGGGCATCGACGATGGCCACGGGCAGGCCGCGCGCGTCCCGTTCATATGTTGTCTGGCCGCCGTCGGCGGCGGTGCTGCGCAGCAGGTTGCCGCGTGCATCGTAGTCGTGGCGGGTGGTGTGCCCGAGCGCGTCGGTGACGGCGGTGGGTTTGCGCAGCCGGGCATCCCACTGCAGGGTGTCGGTGGCACCGTCGGGCCCGGTGATGCCGAGCACGTTGCCGCGCGCATCGTAGGTGTAGCGGGTGGTGCCGCCTTGCGGGTCGGTGTGGGCAAGGATGTGGCCGAATTCATCGCGTTCGATGCGCGTGGTGCCGCCCAGCGCATCGACCAGGGCGACGAGGTGATGGTCCGCATCGAAGTAATGGGTGCTGGTGCGCGCGAGCCCTTCGGCCTGTTCGAGGACGCGGGTGCTGCGCGCGGCGGCATCGTAGTGCAGTTGCCAGCGGCGGCCGGAGGACAGCTGCATTGACAGGACCTGCCCATGGGGCTGGTGCGCCGACCAGGCATAGCGGGCGGTGAGCCCCGAGGGCTGGCGATGGCCGGTGAGGATGTGGCCGGCGTACTCGAAGCTGCGGCAGCACCGGCCCGCCCCGTCGTGCACCTCGGCCAGGTTGCCCTCGGCGCTGTAGCGGTAGTGCACCAGCAACTGCCGGGCATGGGTGGGATAACGGCCGTTGGCGTCGGGTTCGCCATGCAGGCGCTGGACTTCCACCAGGCGGGCGGTGGCGGCAAGGGCGAGGTCGTAGGCGAAGCCGAGCCGGTAGCCGTCCGTGCCTTGCAGTACCAGCGGCAGGCCGTGCGGACCGTATTGCAGATGCACGCCGTTGTCGTTGGCATCGAGCATGGCCTGCAGCGGCAGGACGGCCTGGCCATCGGCCAGCGGTGCGAACAGCAGGCGCAGTCCGTCGGACGTGGCCAGCTCATAGGCGTCGCTGCCGGTGCGGCGCAGGGTGGTGTGCTCGTAGCGGGAGAAGAATTCCTCGCCCACCTGCAGCAGCGGAAACCGTGTGCGCCGGCCTTGCAGGTCGACGAACAGCAGGTGGTCGGCGGCACGTTCCAGCGCAAACGACAGCGGCACCGTCCAGCCCTGGCCGAGCAGGCCGCAGGTGGCGTTGTGCGAAAGGTAGGTGCGCTGCCAGTGCAGCGCAAAGCTGCCGTCGAGCATGAAGTCGAGCTCGTCCTCGCCTTGCAGCACGCAGGCGCCGGTCGCAAGTTGAACGCCGGGCGGCGTGGTACTCATGGTTCGTCCTCGTACTTGGGTCGGGTCAGCAGGCGCAGGGCTTGTCCGCCTTGCCGTTGTTGGGGTTGGCATTGCCGTTGCCGTCCACCCTGCCGCCACCGGAGGGCGTGCCGTCGGCACGTTTGGCGGCGGCGTTGCCTGCGGCCTCCGCGCCCTGGCGCCCGGCCTTGGCGCCGGCTTCCGCACCCGCCTTGGCCGTGCGCGAGGCGTCTACGGCATCCCCCACGCGCTTGCCCGCCTTGGCCGCAGTGGCGCCCCAGCCCGCAAAGGGGATGGCCGCCGCGGCGCTGATGCCCGCATTGGCGTAATCGCCTTCGGCTGCATAGATGGCCGCGTTGGCCAGGTCGGCGATTTCGCCGAGGCCGGGCAGCAGCCCGGCAATGTCCAGCGCGCCATGCAGGACGCCCGAACCCCAGCTCTTCCACCAGCCTTGTTCTGCTTCGGTTTCGGCTCCGCCGGAGGGATTGCTCCCCGCCCCCTGAGCGGCCGTTTCCGTCTTGGGCACGATGATGCCGTTGGTGTTGGCGACGGGGCCGGGCTGAGGATAGCCGTTGGGATGGATGCGGCCCTGCTGCGCGGCCTCCTTGCCGCCACCGCCGCCCTGGCTGTCGGGATCGGGCTTGCTCAGCTCCGGATAGGCGATGCCGGGATTGTCCGCCCGCAATTGTGCATACTGCTCGTAGCTCAGGGTCTCGCTCAGCAGTGTTGCTTGCGGAGTTTGCGGATCGAAGGTTTCCAGCAGTACGCCGCTTTCCAGCGCGTCGATCGCGACGGCAGTGCCATTGGGCAGGGCGACGGGAGCATGGGCAAAGACGGTGGTTCCGGACATGACGGCTCTCTGGGCGGTGTGCCTTATCGTTCCGCGGAACCTGTGCTGCCTGAAGGCCGGCTGCCATCACCTGGCACCGGAATGCTGGCCGAGCCCAGTGCCTGGATGTCCCGCGGCGTTCTTTCCTTCAGGTCATGCAGAAACGCCAGCCCCTCCTCGTCCCCGTAGGATCGCCTGCTGTAGCCGTAGAGCAGCACACCTTGCTTGCCGTCCGCAGCGCGATGCGGAATATAGCGGTAGGCGTTCCATTCGATGATCTTTCCGTTCTCCGGGTCCTCGGCGCTGAGGGTGAAGTCCAGCAGGAATTCGCCGGTGCGCTCATTGGCCAGAATCCTGTGCTGGAACACCGGATCGCTTCCCTCGCGCTGGCGCAGGAAGTCCAGTTGTTTGCGCACGACTTCGGCCACGGTGAGGCCATTGGTGAGCAATTCCAGCAACAGCATGTCTTGATAGCGGGGCAAGCGCTGCCCTTCGGGCAGATACTCGTACTTGACGTAATCAGGTATCGGGTTCGACTGCCAGGCCAGATGATAGCCCCGGCCGGAAAACTGGATGCTGGCGGGCGGCTCCTGAAGGATACCGGCGGACTGTGCATGAGCAACCGCCCCCAGGGTCGCCAGGAGCATGAAGGCATGAATGACGGCATATTTGAGATAAAGGCGGTGGATCATGCAGTGCTCACTGTCTAAAAAAACGCGTGGAAAAAGGTGTTTCCTTGTCCGGAAATTTTCCGGTTGCAGATGGGATACTTGGGCGGTCTTCGGATTTCCGGGTCTGGATGTCTTCCGTGGGGCGTTCAGCGTGGCTGGCCGGGCGGGACGGCAGGTTTCTCGCCACGCGCACGCATCTGGTCGCGCACTTCGATGGGGGAGTTCGGCGGCCATTTGGCGCCTTTGCTGATCAGCAGGTCGCGCAGTTCCAGGAATTGGGTATGGATGGGGTTGCCGGGGCGCATGTCTTGAACGGATAGATGCACAGACCACGCCACCGATACCCCGTTGGTCTTGTGAGTATTGAAATCCGCGCCTTGCCGCACCAGATAGATGGCAATGTCGGGTTTTGCTCTGCTAACGGCTTCGGTTACAGCTGTTCCGCCAATGCTATCTCGGTCATTGAGACGGGTACCGCGCTGCAGGAGCAGCTTGACGTGCTCCAGGCCGCCAGATACCCCGCGCTGCAGCATCATTTCTTGCCGCGGATGCCGGTGATTGGGTGACAAACCGCCGTCGAGCATGGCTTTGAGATAGCGGATGTCATCATGTTTCATGAACGCTATATGCAGCGCGCTACCCAAACCCTGGGCGACCTGATTGTCCGGATTGACGCCCAGCGCCACCAGCGCCGTGATGGCATCGAAGTTCTCCTGCAGGATGGCGAACCACATCAGGTCCATGTCCTTGTCGCCCTTGAGCCCAAGGTCCTGCCCCTGTGCCAGTTGCTTCAGGCGGGCGATGTCATTGCGCTCGATGGCCTGGGCCATCAGCAGGTAATGGCCCTTGAAGAATTCTTCGGCGCGATATTTCTTGCTCATGAAACGGTTTCCTTGACCGATGGCGGGCAGGCAGGCGGTGAGCAGCATGCTCGCGCCCCAGGCCAGCCAAGTTCTGCGCAGCCACAGCGTCGGAAAGGGAAAGGGTTTCATCCGCATGTTTTTTCGGGTTGCCGGGCCTGGATGTCTTCCGTGGGGCGTTCAGCGTGGCTGGCCGGGCGGGACATCAGGTTTCTCGCCCCGTGCGCGCATCTGGTCGCGCACTTCGATGGGGGAGTCCGGCGGCCATTTGGCGCCTTTGCTGATCAACAGATCGCGCAGTTCCAGGAATTGGGTATGGATAGGATTGCCGGGGCGCGTGCCGTTGACGGCCAAATGAACACCCCAAGTGGTAGAGGCGCCATTGGTCCAGTGAGTATTGAAATCCGCACCTTGTCGCACTAGGTAAATTGCAATATCGGGAGCTCTTATGCTGATAGCTTCATCCAAAGCTGTTCCGCCGATGCTGTTTCGGTCATTGATACGGGTGCCGCGCTGCAGCAACAATTTGACGTGCTCCAGACCGCCAAACACCCCACGTTCGAGCATCATTTTTTGCCGTGGATGCCGATGATTGGGTGACAAACCGCCGTCGAGCATGGCTTTGAGATAGCGCGTGTCATCATGCTTCATAAAAGTGAACTCCAACGCGCTGCCAATGCCTTTTGCCGTCTGCTTGTCCGGGTTGACGCCCAGCGCCACCAGCGCCGTGATGGCATCGAAGTTTTCCTGCAGGATGGCGAACCACATCAGGTCCATGTCCTTGTCGCCCTTGAGCCCAAGGTCCTGCCCCTGTGCCAGTTGCTTCAGCCGGGCAATGTCGTTGTGCTCGATGGCCTGGGCCATCAGCAGGTAATGGCCCTTGAAGAATTCTTCGGCGCGATATTTCTTGCTCATGAAACGGTTTCCTTGACCGATGGCGGGCAGGCAGGCGGTGAGCAGCGTGCTCGCGCCCCAGGCCAGCCAGGTTCTGCGCAACCACGATGCCGGGCGCAGGAGTGTTGAAACGTGTGTTTTTTTCATCAGCATATCTTTCCGGTTGCCGAGGCGATGGTTTGCTGGTCTTCAGATTTCTGGGCTTCGATGCCGTCGATGACCTGCTCCATGCCGTGGCGGTCGATGGGATTCAGGCCTGTGCCCTCCAATACGTGAGGCGTACCCACTGCATCAGGCATCAAGGCGGCGAGCCCCCACCGCGCCAGCGCGCCGATCGCGGCCCCCTTGACGCCGCCCAGCGCAAGACCAGCGCTTGCCGCGGTGGCAGTGCCACCCCAGCCCGGCTCCTGAACGCCGCTCAGAATCTCGCCAGCGACGCGGTAGGCCTGGATGTCCGTCTGGCGCACCGTACCACCATAACGCTCCACCGTATTGCCGTGCAGCCCGGCGGCATTGAAGGTCGTGGCCGGCATGCCGCTGGCCTGCGAAGCGGCAGAAGCCAGCCCGCCGCCCAGGGAATGGCCGGCGATATCAACTGTTGCTCCAGACCGTTCAATCTTCGATCCGATCCTGGTGGCACGCATATAGTAGTCCGAGTGCATATCGACTCCCTGCGCAAGATTATTCTTCCAGTCCTCACCATTCTGAGTGCCTTTGAAAGCAACGGTCGGCTTCATATCGTTGCCGAATACTGCCGGATCGGGTTCATACACCTGAGCCCGGAAATTGGAGTCCTCGATCTGAAGATCTCCGGTTTCCAAGCCGTATTGCCGTAATTTCTCCGGATTGTCGCTGATGTTGATCCAGCCCTCGGGTGCTGTGCCATCGGGACCGTAAACAGCCCGTGAAAGCCGGGCATGCTCCACCGCCACATTGTTGCGCTCGAAACGGTCGGCGGCCGCTTGCAGGCGATCCTTGTCGGCACCGTCGGGCAGTTCCGACAGTTTGTCCCTGGCGGCGGCGATCTGGCCCTGGCGGCATTCCCAACGGGCTTTCTTGCCCGAGGCTGCGGCGCTGCCGCCGGCATCGCCCGGTTCGGCCCGGTTCATCCAGACCTTGTCGCCCGTGCGTACCAGATGCCGGCCGTTGACGAAGACATTGTGGCTGTACTGCTCGCTGCGGCTGATCTTGACGTGCGTGCGCGAGACCACGCCTTTGCCGCCGCCGGGTTCGTCGCCCTTGACGTTATCGACGTAGCTTTCTTCGTGCAGGTAGGCGGGTTTGCCGCGGAAGAACACGTTGGGCGAGCATTGCTTGCTTTCACCCATGTCATGGGTGATGGGATAGGGCACCGGCTTGCCTTTCCTGTTCGGGGTCAGGCATACGTCGGGCAGGAGGCAGACCAGGATGAACTCCGCGTCCTTGGCGGCGGCGGCTTCGGTGGCCATTGTTCACGCCTCCCTGCGGCGGATTTCGAGCACGCGCACGTCGGCATCGGCGGCGATGAGCATGCGGTGAACGCAGCTCAGCGTCATGCGGTGCATGTCGAAGACGAGGGTGTCCAGGGGCATGTGCCTCGGCAGGATCGGACCTGCATGCAGGCGCGCCAGCGCATGAGGGGGCCTGTCGGGCAGGCGGGCCTGGAAGCGTCCGCCGCCCGGGGTCAGGCCGACGAGCACGATGTCTTCGCCGCCTTGCGGGTAGGGGATCTGCTGGTCTCGCGGGGCGCAGTTCCAGTAGGCGCAGTCGAAATCCTGCGGCAGGCGGGGCCAGCGATGTTCCTTCCAGTTCTGGTCATAAGTGCCGGCGAGTGCCACGCGCGGCTGCCACCAGCGGCCGATGGCACCAAGGCCGACCGCCGGATAATCCTGGCGCTGCAGCCGAGCGTCGTCGAAAGGCTGGTCGAGCACTTCCATCTGCGGCGCCTCGAGCGCCTGCGGGCGGGCCTTCTTCAGCCATTGCGGGTGCAGCAGGCCGCAGCCGATCGGGTTCGGCGCATAGCTTGCATGGATTTGCGGCTCTTCGTCGCCGATGACGGTTTCGGGCCACTGGCAGGTGCCGCCGAACGCCAGTTCGTAGCGCAGCGGCACCTGGATGGCCGGTTCGGGATCGCCCAGCTTCCAGCCCAGCACGCCGGGCCGGATGACGCGCGGGCCGCAGACGCCCATCAGCTTGCTCCAATCGCCGACCCGCACGCCGATGGGCCAGCGCGGAGCGGGCTTGCCGTCGGGCGCATAGGCGGTGGCATGAGCGAAAAGCACGTCGCAGCGGGGCTTGTAAGCTGCGAAGTCGCTTTCCTGGATGATGCTGCTGGCGTTGATTTGGCCGTAGAACATGTCCGACTGCACCAGTTCCTGCTGCTCGCGGGCAAGCCCGGGCCGGCCCTCTCCGTCCAGTTCGCTCAGATCGTAGGTGATGCGGCTGACCAGTACGTGGAAGACTTTGTCGTCGCTGTCCATCATCTGGAAGTACTGGCTGGGAAAGTGCGTGTGGTTGCGCACTTCCGGCAGCGGCGCGGCCTGTACGGGGGACTCCAGCACGTAGGGGGGGCGATTCATACGGATCGTTCGCCGTTAATTGAGATCGATGCGGCTGGATTCGACCTGCACATGTTCCGATCCGACCACGTCGATGTTCTTCCCGTTGATCGTGACGGTGCCGTCGGCTTTCATGACGAGGGTGGAGGCGCCCACCTTCAGGGTGATGGATTCGGCATCCATGGTGATGTTGGAACCGCCCCCGCCACCCTCGCCTGCAGCGCCGTCGCCGCTGGGGGCGACGATATGCATCACGCCCGCGCTGGCGGGAGCACCGCCTCCACCGCCCCCGGCGCCGACGGTCAGGCTGTACTGGGTGCCGACGGTGGTGCTTTTGTTCTTGCCGATCTGTGCGCTCTGATTGACCCCGACCAGGGTGTTCATCATCAGGCCGACGTTCAGGCTGTAGCCCAGGCCGACGTTCTCCATGCGCCCGAGGCCGACGTTCTGCAGGTAGGCCATGGCGATGGTCTCGGTCTTGTTCTTGCCGACCTTGATCGACCAGTTCTTGCCGATGCGGTCGGTCTCGTTCCTGTCGACGGTCTTGGTCCGGCTCTTGTGGATGGTGAGCGCTTCGTTGCCATCGACCGTGCGGGTCCGGTTCTGGTGCACGGTCAGCGTCTCGTCCAGATCGACCGTCTCGGTGCGCCAGCCGTGGACGTCGATCTTCTCGTTGCGATCGACGACCTCGGTGCGGTCGCGGTGGATGGTGTTGAACTCGTCGCGGTCGATTTCCTTGCGCCGGTCGTTGCCGACCCACTTGGATTCGTCGTGCTCGACCTCGGTCAGAGCGTCCTTCTGGGCGTGGAACCAGACCTGTTCGGCGCCCTTCTTGTCCTCGAAGCGCAGCGCGTTGGCGTCGCCCGCGCCGTCGCGCAGGCCGGCACCGGCCGCGCCGCCCTTGCTCGAGCGGGTCAGGATGCCCGACTGGGTGCGGTTGGCCGGCAGCGACCAGGGCGGCATCTGCTCGGCGTTATAGACGCGCCCGGTGATGATCGGGCGGTCCGGGTCGCCGTGCTCGAAGTCGACGATGACTTCCTGGCCGATGCGCGGGATGTGGATGGCGCCGAAGTTGCTGCCCGCCCAGGGCGAGGCGACCCGGATCCAGCAGGTGTCGGTGCCGTCCTTCTTGCCGTAGCGGTCCCAGTGGAAATGCACCTTGACGCGGCCGTATTCGTCGGTGTGGATCTCTTCGCCCGGCGGGCCGACCACCACCGCGGTCTCGACGCCGCGGGCGCGCGGCTTGGGCGTGGCCAGCGGCGGGCGGAAGGGGCGCTCGGCGGGCAGCGCCTCGACGTCGACGTGGAAGTGGCTGGCGGTGCTGCCGGCGGCGCCTTCGTAGTCGTTGTCGGCGATGTCGTAGCTGACGGCGACGAGCGTGAGTTCGCGGTTCTGGTCGGCGCGCGGGTGCCCGGTGAGCGTGAGCCGGTGGCCCGGGGCGGCGCCGCGCACGCGGCCCGACAGGTGAATGGTCTCTTGCTGGCGCTGCAGCCGCTCGAGGGTGTTGGCGGCGTACTGGGCGCCGTCGCCGGGGTCGAGGTAGTCGCCGGGGTAGTGATAGCGGGTGTAGTGGTCGAACAGGTGGCCGCGCGGGTCGGCGTGTTCGGTGGTCAGGTCCGACGAGGGGCGCTCGAAGTCGTAGTCGGCGTGGATGAGCCGGCCGGTCTCGACGCGCCGGGTCAGGCGCCAGGCGTCGAAGTGGTCGCGGTCCGGGCGGGTCTGCACGCCGCTGTAGTAGGGCACGGTGGCGTAGCCGGGGCAGTCCGGGTGGGCCGACAGGTGGTCGGCCAGCACCAGGGTCTCGCCGTCGGCCGCGTGCTCGAACCAGAAGAAGATGCCTTCGTGTTCGAGCTGGCGGCAGATGAAGGACAGGTCCGTCTCGCGGTATTGGACCAGGTAGGTCCAGCGCTTGTAGCGCGCCTTGAGCCGCATGTCGAAGCGCACCGCGTTCTCGCCCAGTACCTGGTAGAGGATGTCGGGCACGCTCTGGTTCTGCCAGATGCGAAAGTCGGCGCGGCGCGAGGCGTGCCACAGCCGCGGGGCGAGGGTGGTTTCATAGACCCAGTGCCGGCCTTCGTGGCCGACCGCGGCGAAGTCGATCATCTGGCCCGACAGCCAGCGCCGGCCGCGCCGGTCCGTCTCCAGTTCGATGGCGCAGCGTTCGCCGATCATGGCCTGGCAGTCCAGCTCGGGCGATTCGGACTTGAAGCGCACCGTGAAGCGGTACAGCGAGGACAGCGCCTCGCGGCCCGACAGGCTCACCGCCCACAGCGCGTCGCCAAGGGGGGTGTGGGCGGTCAGGAGACGATTCATGGCCGTGGCTCCCGTATCGATCCATGAAAAGCGATAACGGTAACATATGAGATATATATAGTAAAAGGTTACAGGCATACTCCGGGTGGGTCGCTCGGCACCGGTGGCGGTGGTGAAGTCGGTGACCGAAAAGCGCGGCACGGCAAAGGCCGCCGAAGCCTACCTGCAGTTCCTGTTCTCGCCCGAAGGACAGACGATCATCGCCAAGCACAACTTCCGCCCGCGCGACGCCGCGGTGCTGGCGCAGAACACAGACAAGTTCCCGCCGATCCGCACTTTCACCGTGGATGAAAAACTCGGCGGCTGGCCGGCGGTGCAGAAGACACACTTCGCCGACGGCGGCATCTACGATCAGATCATCGAGAAGCGCTGAACGCCGGGCACTGAAACAGCCATGATTTCAGATCATGGTCTGCCGTGACAGCGGGCAACAGATGCAGGGAGTCGGTCCGGTGCGGCAAGAACGCCTGCAAACAATTCAATAAAAAGAGAAGCTGCGCGAGCGGCCGGAAAATCCGGCGCACTTGCGCAGCTTCTCGTGTGCTTTTACGTCGGGGACGTTCAGCCTTCCGGCCCGATCACACCTTCCAGGCTCTCCGCCGTCAGCACCGCTTCGATCCAGCCTTCGAGTTGTTCCAGCGGCGCCTGCGCAAGCCGCGCCTCGGCCCAATCGGGCAAGGGGCCAAAACGCAGCCTGAGTTGAAGGCCCAGCATGCGGGCTGCTTCGCTCTGCCTGCCCTTGAGCAAGCCCTTCTGCTCCCCCTTGCGTTCTCCTTCCTGGCGAAGGCCGTCCATCCATTCGTCGATACGTTCAGCCAGCACGGTGGTGACTCCTTCCAAAGTCTCGGGCATTTGAGTCATCTGACCCGGATTCAGTTTCGACAGGATAGTGCGCCGGTAAAACCTCGTAAAGGCACGGTCCAGGCCGTCGAAGTCGTCGTCCTTGAGAAGCTCGACCAGCGCCCGGGTCGTTTCGAGGATGACCGGGTCATCTGGCAGATGGGTTTCCAGCACGATCAGGCAGGCCATCAGGTTGTCGGACAGCTGCTTCAGTTTTGCTTTCGGCACCCGTCCCTGATCGAGTAGGTGATGACGGAAGCGCGGCGTCCAGCATTTGAGGCTGTCGGGGGCGTCGATCAGCTTGGCGATTTCCAACGAGGCTCGCCATGTGGCTTGGCCGTTGTAGATCACAACCGGAAACACCGGCGGCAGCTTTTCACCCGGCTTCACCTGCTCGGTCTTGATCAAGTCCTGGTAGAGCAGGCAGACGTAGGTGAGCATGCGTAGCGCCATCCACGGATCAGTCTTGCTCTGGAACTCGATCAGCAGGAACAGGTAGAGCCATTCCTGGCTGCCGTCGGGCAGCTTCAGTTGCACACGCCAGACGATGTCGGTGCTGCGCTGTACCTGGGAGTCGCTGACGTAGTGGGTGTTCTGCTTTTCCAGCGTGCTGAAGTTTACTTGCCTGACCCAGTCCTCATGCACGAAGCCGCGCAACAGCGCTTCGACCATCGTCGGATGCGAGAAGATATCCTTGTACGTGCTGTCGTGCGGTATGGCGGGCATGGCAATACATCGTCATGATGTCGACGGATTATGCCATCAGGGAATTGTCACACCAATGCCTGCAAGCCGTCCTCGCCGAACACGACTTCAGTCGCGTCCAGCCTCACTCCCCGAACGCAGCCAGCGCCGCGCGTAGCGTGGCTTCGTCCACGCCTTCAGCCAGCGTCGCGACCTTTGCACCATCCAGCCACAGAGTAGCGTCCTTCACCTCGAAGGCGCTGCCCTGCTTCAGCGCCGACACCACCGTCCCGGCATCGCGCGGCGACGCGAAGCCTTCGCCCTGCAGCAGCAGGCCGCCGCCGGCATCGACCAGCTTGAAATGGAAGCGGCCGTCGGCTTCGCGGTATTGCTTGAACTGCGGCAGCGCGGCCTTGGTCTTTTCCGCCGCAGCCGCCGGGCGGGCGACTTCGGCCAGGCTGCGCAGGCCGACGGCGCGGCGCAGTTCGCCCAGGAAGGGCGTGGCGATCGCACGCGCCTTGGCCGCACCTTCGTGCAGCAGTTTTTCGATCTGCGCCGGGTCGGCGATCAGGGCCTGGTATTTCTCGCGCATCGGCGCCACGCTGGCCTCGATCTTGTCGGACAGGGCCTGCTTGGCTTCGCCCCAGGCGATGCCTTCTTCGAACGCGGTGCGCATCGCGCGCGTTTCCTCGGCGCTGGAAAAAGCCTGGTACAGCTCGAACAGCGCGGAGCCGTCGGCGTCCTTGGGTTCGCCCGGCGCTTTCGAGTCGGTGACGATGGAGTAGATCACCTTCTTCAGTTCCGTCGGGCTGCAGAACAGCGGAATCGTGTTGTCGTAGCTCTTGCTCATCTTGCGCCCGTCCAGCCCCGGCAAGGTCGCGACCGAAGCGTCGATGGCTGCCTCGGGCAGCACGAAATGCTCGCCGTACAGGTGGTTGAAGCTGCCGGCGATGTCGCGCGCCATTTCGATGTGCTGGATCTGGTCACGCCCGACCGGCACCGTGTGCGCCTTGAACATCAGGATGTCGGCCGCCATCAGCACCGGGTACATGTACAGGCCCATATTCACGCCGGCGTCCGGGTCGACGCCTTCGGCGGTGTTCTTGTCGACCGCCGCCTTGTAGGCGTGGGCGCGGTTGAGCAAGCCCTTGCCGGCGACGCAGCTCAGCAGCCAGGTCAGTTCGGGAATCTCGGGGATGTCGGACTGGCGATAGAACCACACATGGCTGGTGTCGAGCCCGGCGGCGAGCCAGGTGGCGGCGATCTCCAGCGTCGAACGCTGCACGCGCAGCGGGTCGGTGGTGCTGATCAGCGCGTGGTAGTCGGCCAGGAAGTAGAAGCTCTCCACCCCCGCCTGGCGGCTGGCGGCAATGGCCGGGCGGATGGCACCGGCATAGTTGCCGAGGTGGGGCGTACCCGAAGGCTTGATGCCGGTGAGGACGCGCTGGACGGAAGGCTTGCTGGCGGACATGGATCGCTCCGGCGGAAACGGGACAAAGACTGCGAGTTTAACGGCTTCCTCACACTGCTTGTAACATGCGCCCGCCGCAGGCCTGCGATAAGGTAAGGCCCCTGCGGCAAGACTGCCATCCCCGAAGGCAGACGCAAACCTTCCCCCCGGACAACGAAAAGGATCTCCGCGCTCATCATGCTCGAAAGACTGGCCCATCTCGACTGGATCGAAACCTATGCCCTGCCGTGGGGCATCAACCTGCTGCTGGCCCTCGGCACCTTCATCATCGGCCGCTGGATCACCCATGGCGTCGTCAGCGTGGTGCGCAGGCTGCTGACGCACACCCGGCTCGACGCGATCCTGGTGAACTTCATCCTGTCGATCCTGCAGGGCGTGCTGCTGCTCATCGTCGTCATCGCCGCACTCAACCGCCTCGGCATCGACACCACCTCGCTGGTGGCGCTGATCGGCGCGGCCGGCCTGGCGGTCGGCCTGGCACTGCAGGATTCGCTGAAGAACTTCGCCGCCGGCGTGATGCTGATCCTGTTCCGCCCCTTCAAGGCCGGCGACTTCGTCGAGGCCGGCGGCA
Organism: Thauera butanivorans; assembly: GCF_048398245.1. NCBI lineage: Bacteria > Pseudomonadati > Pseudomonadota > Betaproteobacteria > Rhodocyclales > Zoogloeaceae > Thauera > Thauera butanivorans. The sequence continues at coordinate 500,577 of NZ_CP183038.1, read as the reverse complement.
CCTCGGGCACGGTCGAGAAGATCAACATCTTCAGCTCCACCTTCCGCACCGCCGACAACCGCGAAATCATCATTCCCAACGGCGCCGTCTACGCCGGCGTGATCACCAACTACTCCACCCGCCCGACGCGCCGCATCGACCTGCTGCTGCGCGTCGGCTACGACGACGACATCCGCCGGGTCAAGGCGATCATCGGCCAGGTGCTGAAGGATGATGCGCGGGTACTGGCCGACCCCGCACCCTTCATCGGCGTGGCCGACCTCGGCGAGCACAGCGTGAACCTGCACGTGCGCCCCTGGGTCGCCACCGCCGACCACTTCGCGACGATGTGCGAGTTGAAGGAAAAGCTGAAGATCGCCTTCGACGAAAACGGCATCACCATCCCCTATCCGCAGATGGACATGCACCAGCGCCTCGTGCCGCTGCCGGACCTGAAGACGAGCGCCTGAGCCGACCGCCGGGCGCGGGCACCCGGAGCCAGCGCCCGCCCGGCGAACCGGCTACCATTGCGCCTGCACCAAACGGGGGCGCCGCCCCCGCCCGCTCCAAACCCACCCGCATCGATCCCATCGTGAGCCTGCCCACACCCGAACGCCCCAGCGTGCCGACCATCACCGTCGGCCTGCGCCCTCACCCCTCGACAACGCCGGCCGCCCCTGCGGATTCCGCCTCGCCGGTCGGCATGCTGCTCGCCACGATGTACGCCCTGCCGGAAGGCGGCGCGGTGTTCGAGTTCAAGCTCGACGGCAGCCGGCTCGACGCCATCCGCATCCCGCTCGAGGCCGAACCCGGCGCCGCGGACGAATTGTGGAAACACACCTGTTTCGAAGCCTTCGTCGGCGTCCAGGGCGAAGCGGGCTACCGCGAATTCAACTTTTCGCCATCCGGCCAGTGGGCGATCTACGACTTTCACGCCCCCCGCGAGCGCAACATGGATTTCCGGGCCGACGCAGGGCCATCGATCCGCTTCGCGCGGGACGGCGACACCGCCTGGCTGGAAGCGCGCGTGCCCGCCGCCGCGCTGCCCGCGGTAGCGCCCGGCACCGATCTCGACATCGGCCTGGCCGCGGTCGTCGAACGCAGCGACGGCGAACTCGAATATTGGGCGGTGAGCCACCCTGCCCCGCAGCCTGATTTCCACGCCCGCAACGGCTTCGTGCTGGCGCTGGCGACCCGGGCCGCCGCCCCGGACGGGAAACGCTGATGGGCGCGATCCGCCTCGGCCTCGACCGCCTGCTCGCCGACGCCGTGCTGCGCCGCCCGCTGGCCGGCCGGCGCGTCGCCCTGCTCGCCCACCCCGCCTCGGTGACGCGCGGGCTGGAGCATTCGCTCGACGCCCTCGCCGCGCTGCCCGACCTCCGCCTGTCCGCCGCCTTCGGCCCGCAGCACGGCCTGCGTGGCGACAAGCAGGACAACATGGTGGAGTCGCCCGACTACACCGACCCGCTGCACGGCATCCCGGTGTTCAGCCTGTACGGCGAAGTGCGCCGCCCCACCGCGGCGATGATGGACAGCTTCGACGTGCTGCTGGTCGACCTGCAGGACCTCGGCTGCCGCATCTACACCTTCATCACCACGCTGCGCTACGTGCTGGAGGAAGCGGCCAGGCACGGCAAGTCGGTATGGGTGCTCGACCGCCCCAACCCGGCCGGCCGGCCAGTCGAGGGCACGCTGCTGCGTGCCGGCTGGGAAAGCTTCGTCGGCGCCGGCCCGCTGCCGATGCGCCACGGCCTGACGATGGGCGAACTGGCGCGCTGGTTCGTCGCCACGCTGAAGCTCGACGTCGATTGCCGCGTGATCGAGATGGAAGGCTGGCAGCCCGACGACGCCCCCGGCCACGGCTGGCCGCTGGGTGAACGCAGCTGGATCAACCCCAGCCCCAACGCACCCAACCTGTCGATGGCGCGCGCCTATGCCGGCACCGTGATGCTGGAAGGCACGACGCTGTCCGAAGGCCGCGGCACCACCCGCCCGCTGGAACTGTTCGGCGCCCCCGACCTCGACGCCCGCGCCCTGCTCGCCGAGATGCGCGCACTCGCGCCCGACTGGCTGCGCGGCTGCGTGCTGCGCGAATGCTGGTTCGAGCCGACTTTCCACAAGCATGCCGGCAAGCTGTGCAAGGGCGTGCAGATCCACGTCGACGACCTGGCGCACTACGACCACGCCGCCTTTCGTCCGTGGCGACTGCAGGCGCTGGCGTTCAAGGCCATCCGCCGGCTGTGGCCGGACTATCCGCTGTGGCGCGACTTCGGCTACGAGTACGAGTTCGAGCGCCTGGCGATCGATCTCATCAACGGTTCGCCGCTGCTGCGCGAATGGGTGGACGACCCCGCCGCCGTACCGGCCGACCTCGACGGCCCGGCGCGCGCCGACGAAGCCGCCTGGACCGAAGTCCGCCGGCCCTTCCTGCTCTATCCCGCCTGAACGCTCCGGTATTCCCATGCACGCATACGACCGCTCCGCCGCCATAGGCTTCGGCTTCAACCCGCTGGACCGCCTGTCCGACAAGCGCCAGGACGAAGACTACGTGCACCAGGCCAGGCAGGCGGCGGATACGCGCTTCGTCATCCACGGCGGCGACGAGCCCTTGCTGATGCAGCGGGGCGTGGAGTGCGACGCCTTGTTCTCGGCGCCGCAGTTGGCCGCACTGCGGGCCGTGCTGCCACCGGAGCTCAGCGAGCCCGTGTGCGAAGTGTTCATGGGCCGGCTGCCGGACGGCGCGGCGCTGTTCGCGCTGGATTTCGGCGCCGGGCTGGTCGATGTCGTCGCCGGCCTGCCGGGGCTGGCGCTGCAAAGCCTGCGCGCGGTGGCGATGCAGGGCGAGCTCGACCACGCGCTGCTGGGCGAGCTCGGCGGCGCCAAGGCGGTGCTGGACTGGCACCGCCGCCATCGTTTCTGCGCCCAGTGCGGCGCACCCAGCCGCATGGTCGCGGGCGGCTGGCGGCGCGACTGCGACGCCTGCGGCGCCCAGCACTTCCCGCGCGTCGATCCGGTGGTGATCATGCTGGCGATCGACGGCGAACGCTGCCTGCTCGGCCGCCAGCCGCGCTTTGCCGCCGGCATGTATTCGACGCTGGCCGGCTTCGTCGAGCCGGGCGAGACGATCGAGGATGCGGTGCGCCGCGAGATCCTCGAAGAAGCCGGCGTGCCCTGTTCCACGGTGCGCTACTTCGCCTCGCAGCCCTGGCCCTTCCCCTCGTCGCTGATGATCGGCTGCTTCGCCCAGGCGCAGGGCACGGCCATCATCATCGACACCACCGAACTGGACGACGCCCGCTGGTTCAGCCGCAGCGAAGTCGCCGAGATGCTGGCCGGCACCCACGCCCAGGGCTTGTCGGCGCCGCTGCCGTATGCGATTGCGCATCACCTGATGCGGGCTTTCGTGGATGAAGGCGAGGCCTTGTTGCGGTAGATCGTGCAGATCGCAGCCCGCCACCATTTCGCTACTCCGCTGACTGCACCCGCCAGCGCCGCAACTGCTCGCGGATCGGTGCCGGCGCGACGATCACCGGGCGCGAGTGCTCCTCTTCCGCCAGTTCCTCACCCGCGCCGCCTTCGCCCTGGATGCCGGCAATGTCCTCGCGCTCCCAGGTTTCCACCAGACCGCGCGCCTTGTCGAAGGCGTCGATGAAGGACACGCCGGGCGCGAGCGATTCCTTGAAGTAGGCGCGGCCGAAATAGGTGAAGTCGTTGTCGTCGGCGCAGCCGAACGAGGTCCGGTCGTGGCGCGCGGAGGTGATGACCAGCGTGCCTTCGTCGCCGATCGCGTCGACGAAGCCGCCGGAGTAGCAGGCCGACACCACCACCACTTTCCAGCGGATGCCGCTCTCGCGCAGCATCTCGCCCAGCGTAGCGGCCGGCAGGTCGGGCATGTCGATGCCGGCGAGCTTGAAAGTCAGCTCGTGCGCGTCGGAGCCGTGGCTGGTCAGGAAGAGGAACAGGATGTCCTGCTCCACGTCCATGCTGTCGGCCACTGCGCGCAACGCCCGGCGCAGGCTGGTCCGGGTCGCCAGCGGCACGGCATCGACGCTGCTGCGGCTGTTGACCAGGGTCAACGAGCGGCCGGTCGTGCCGAAGTCGCGGTCGAACTGGCTGCGCACGAACTCGACTTCGCGGCGGAACACTTCTTCCCGGCCGTCGCCCGCCACCGCCAGCAGATAGAGGTCGATGCGCGCCGGATCCTGCGGCCGCAGGGCCTGCAGCTGGCGTTCGAGCAGGGCCGGCTGGGCGTACAGCGCGGTTTCGACGTTGCGCTGGCGCAGCGCCTCGGCCGCCGGGTCATGCAGTTTGCCGCGCTGCCAGGTGCCGCTGTCGCGCGCGCGTCCGTCCGGCTTGGGCCGCGCATACGTCATCGTGCCTTCGCCGTCGTACAGGCCCCAGGCGAAACCGCCGCGATATTCGTCGCCGTCGGCATTGCGGAACACGCCCTGGCCGTGGAAGCGCCAGTTGTCGAAATCGCCCTCGTAGCGGGCGCCGTTCTTCATGCTCGCCCTGCCCTTGCCGCTGAGCGCACCGGCGGCGAAGGTGCCTTCGAAGACGTTGCCCTGGGCGTCGGTGAAGCGGCCCTGGCCGTTCGGCTCCCAATCGGCGAGTTCGCCTTCGTAGCGGCGATCGTCGTGGATGACCAGCATGCGGCCGACCGGCTCGTCGTCCTCGAAGCGACCGATGTAGATGCGGCCGTCGGCCAGCTCCAGGCGGCCTTCGCCGTGGAAGCGGCCCTTCCTGAAGCCCCCTTCGTAGACTTCGCCATTGGCGCGGGCGTAGCGCCCGTAGCCGTCGAACTCGTCGGCGCGGAATTCGCCTTCGTATTCCGAGCCGTCGGCGAAGCGCATGCGTCCCTTGCCCTGCATCAGGCCGTTGTCGAAGCCACCTTCGTAGCGCCAGCCCGATGCACCGGCCGCCATGCCTCTGCCGTGCGACAGGCCTTCGACGAAAGCGCCTTCGCGGTAGGCACCGTTGCGCCACTCGATGCGGCCCTGGCCGTGCAGCTTGCCGTCGCGCATGCCGCCGCGATAGATGCCGCCGTCGGGCGTGACGGCATCGGCTGCAGACGCAGGCAGGGCTGCGGCCAGCGCCGCGGCAAGAATCAGGCAATACAGCAAGGCACGGCGGGCGGGCACAGGCCGCGCGGGAGCAGGGACGGCCGGGGAAACGGCAGCGGAGGCAACTGCGGCAAATCGAACGGACATCGGCAAAACCCGGCAGGAAAGCGTTCCAGCCGGCATCGTACGCTGCCGCCCCCTCTTCCCCCAAGACCGGAGTCGGAGTAAAAGAGAGCGCGCCTGGTGCGCGCCGCCACGCATGCAGCCCCGGCTCCGGCCGGCTCATTCCAGCCAATTCACATAAGCGAGACATCCCGTGATCAGCCACGGCCTCCAGATCTTTGCCGGCAACGCCAGCCGGGAACTTGCCGGCGAAATCTGCCAACGGCTCGGCATCCGCCTCGGCCAGCTCGACATCTCCCGTTTCTCCAACGACAACCTGCGCGTTCAGGTGCAGGAAAACGTGCGCGAACGCGACGTGTACGTGGTGCAGTCCTTCACCGAGCCGGTGAGCGAGCACATCATGGAACTGATGATCACGCTCGACGCCATGCGCAGCGCATCGGCGCAGCGCATCACCGCGGTGATCCCGTACTACTCCTATGCACGCTCGGACAAGAAGGACGCGCCGCGCATCTCGATCACCGGCCGGCTGATCGCCGACATGCTGAAGACCGCCGGCGCGAACCGCGTGCTGACGATGGACCTGCACGCCGACCAGGTGCATGGCTTCTTCAGCGTGCCGGTCGACCACCTGACGGCGGTGCCGACCATCGCCGAGCACTTCCGCCGCCACCACGACCTGTCGAACATGGTGGCGGTGGCCACCGACGCCGGCGGCGCCAAGCGCGTCGGGCGCTTCTCGGAGCGGCTGGGCATTCCGATGGCGATCATCGACAAGCGCCGCGTCAGCGACACCGCGGTCAAGCATGGCGAAGTGGTGGGCAATGTGCGCGGACGCGACGTGGTGATCTTCGAGGACGAGATCTCGACCGGCGGCACGCTGGTGTCCTCGGCCGAGACGCTGCGCGCCGCCGGCGCGCGCAGCGTGCATGCCGGCGCGACGCACGGCGTGCTGTGCGGTCCGGCCATCGAGCGCCTGCGCGGCGCGCCCATCGATTCGGTGGTGGTCAGCAATACCGTCGCCTTGGCACGGGACAAGCGCCTGCCCAAGATCACCTCGCTGAGCGTCGCGCCGCTGTTCGCCGCGGCGATCGAGCGCATCCACAGCGGCCAGAGCGTGGGCGTGCTGTTCGAATGAGATGGGGCGGCCCTCCGGGGCCGGGGGCGCGATCCTGCCTGTCCGGGACATCTCTTCCCGTTTCAGGCCTTCAGGATCCGGCGGGGCCTGCCGATAACACCATGGCTCGCCCCCTTCCCAGACCTCAGAGAACATCATATGAACTGGTTCGACAGCCTCAGCCTGCGGACAAAGTTGATCTTCAACTTCGCCGTTTCCAGCACCCTCCTGATCGTGGCCATCGTCATCTGCTATGTGCAGATCGAGCGCATGGACAGTCTCTCGGACGAAATGTCCAACCATACCCTGCTTTCGCTGACGCAGACCGCTGCCATGAGCGAGGGGCGGATGCGCTACCGCATCCGCAGCCTGGAATTCATGCTCGCCGAAACGGCCGCCGAGCGGGACAAGCTCGAACAGTCGCTGGTGGACATCGACGGCAGGCTGGCGCGCTCCATCGAGGACTATCGCAAGCTCGCCGCCGAGCTCCAGGCCGGCGCCCTGCTCGACACTTTCGCCGGAGCCGTGGCGGCCTACCGCGACACGGTGATGAAGGCCGTGGCACTGGTCAAGGACGGCCGCGAGTACCAGGCCATGCAGTTGCAGCGGACGGAGTGGTTCGCCGCCGGCACGCAGGTCGCCAACGCCACCAACGCCCTGGTGAAACACGCGAACGACCGGGCCGAAGCGCAACGCGAGGCGATCGCCCGCGCCGCCAGCCATGCGAAACGGATGGCGATCGGCGCGCTGGTGCTCGGCACCCTGCTCGCCGGCCTGGTGTCCATGCTGCTGGCGCGGCGGATCACCACCCGCCTGCAGCATGCCGTCGCGGTCGCAAACGAGATCGCCGCCGGCCGCCTCGGCAAAACCGCCGACGGCCCGTCGGCGGCAAGCAAGGATGAAATCGGCACGCTGCTGGGCGCCATCGATGCGATGCGCGAGTCGCTGCGCGTGACCATCGGCGAAACGCGCGAGGTCTCGTCCCGCCTGTCCGCATCCGCCGAAGAGCTCAGCAAGGGCGTGGGCGAACTCGAAGCCAGCGTGGATGCCCAGAGCACGGAAGCCTCGAACATCGCGGCAAGCGTCGAGGAAGTCACGGTGTCGATCAGCGAAGTGGCGAGCCGCACCAACGAGGCCAGCGCCGCGGCGCGCGACTCCGACGCCAAGGCGCACGAAGGCCGTGAAGTGCTGCGCAAGCTGGAGCAGGACATCGACCAGGTCTCGGCCGTCGTCAGGACGGCGTCGGACGGCATCGGCAGCCTGGCCGAGGAGTCGAAGAGAATTTCGGCCATCGTCAATGTCATCAAGGACATCGCCGACCAGACCAACCTGCTCGCGCTCAATGCCGCGATCGAAGCCGCGCGCGCCGGCGAGCAGGGCCGCGGCTTCGCGGTCGTGGCCGACGAAGTGCGCAAGCTGGCGGAGCGGACGACTCAGTCGACCGGCGAGATCACCGCCATGGTCGACACCATCCAGCAGTCCACCCACCAGGTGGTCACGCGCATCGACGAAGGCGTGGCAGCCGTCGAACGCAGCGTGGAACACGCCCGCGCGGCGGGCGGTAGCATCGATTCGCTGCTGTCGATCGCGCGCCGGGTGTCCGAACTGATCGGCGACATCGACCTCGCCCTGCGCGAACAGTCGGAAGCTTCCACCGTGGTGGCCCGCAGCGTGGAACAGATCGCCAGCAACGCCGAACAGATCCATGCCGTCACCACGGCAAGCTCGCACTCGGCCGAAAGCCTGCGCGCGATGGCCAGCCACATGCAGGGCAATGTCAGCCGCTTCAGTCTCTGAACGCTGCGCCGAATCCTCCAGGCGCCCCGGCCGGAGCAGCAGGCGGACGCCGTGCCGACGTTCGAAGCCGGGTTCGAGCGCCACAGCCTGGAGGCACGCTTCCCCAGCACCGAACGCGGCGGCAGCCGCTGCCCCTGCTGAAGACCGGCAACGGCAAGACGTTAAAAACGGCGGCCCGGACATGCTCCGGTGCCGCCGTTTCCTTGTTCGCCGCGGGCAGCGTGCCACCCGCGGCAGCCGGCTTCAGGCCTGCTGCTTCTGCTGCTCGGCGATCTCCGAGCGCACCTGGTCCATGTCGAGGCCGCGCACGCCGTCGATGACCTGCTTGAGCGCGCTGGCCGGCAGGGCGCCCGATTCGCGGAACACCATGATGCCTTCGCGGATCACGGCGATGGTCGGGATCGAACGGATCTGGAAGGTGGCCGCCAGTTCCTGCTGGGCTTCGGTGTCGATCTTGCCGAAGACGATGTCGGGGTTCTCGTCGGACGCCGCCTCGTAGGTCGGCGCGAAACTGCGGCAGGGAGCGCACCAGGCCGCCCAGAAGTCGATGAAGACGATCGGATTCTGTTCCAGCACGTCGTTGAAGTTGTCGGCGGTGAGTTCGAGGGTGGCCATGTCGGCGGGCTCCGTGGGTTCGAGACCGCCGATGCTACCGGACTGTGGCGCCCCGCCCAAGCACGAATCACCGGCAACGGCCCGCGGCGATGCTCAGGCTGCCACCCGGCCGCCGGCCTTCAGCACGGCCTCGACCCGCTCGTACAGCAGACCGATGTTGAGCGGCTTGGTCAGGAAGTCGTCCATCCCGGCGGCCAGGCAGATCTGGCGATCCTCCTCGCGCGCGCTGGCCGTCATGGCCAGGATCGGTATCCTCGGCCGCCCGGTTTCGCGCTCGTGGGCGCGAATCCGCCGCGTCGCCTCCAGGCCGTCCATCACCGGCATCTGCAGGTCCATCAGCACCAGATCGAAGCTGCCACCGATCACTTTCTCCAGACCCTGCCGGCCATCCTCGGCAACCGTCAGGTCGTAGCCGCGCCGCGTCAGCAGCGCCACCGCGAGCTTCTGGTTGATCGGGTTGTCCTCGACCACGAGGATGGCTGCGCCCTTGCCCGGCACAGGCGCGGGCGGCGCATCGGCAGCGGGCGCTGCCTTGGCCCCGCCGGCATCCGGCGCCGCGCATTCGAAACGCAGCGTGAAGAAGAAGCGGCTGCCCCGGCCCGGCTTGCTGTCCACGCCCAGCATGCCGCCCATCAGTTCGACGAGGCGGTAGGAGATCGACAGCCCCAGGCCGGTGCCGCCGAACCTGCGCGAAGTCGACGTATCCGCCTGGGCAAAGGCATCGAACACCATCGCCTGCACCTGCGGATCGATGCCGATGCCGGTGTCCTTGACCGAGAACACGACGTCGGCCATGCCGCCGCCGCTGCCGCTCACCGAAGCCGACACCACCACTTCGCCCTGCTGGGTGAACTTGATCGCATTGCCGATCAGGTTGGTCAGCACCTGCTTGAGCCGCAGCGCGTCACCGAGCACCCTGCGCGGCAGATCCGGCGGCAGTTCGAGCCTCAGCTCCAGCCCCTTGGACTTGGCCGGCGCGGACAGTACGCGGGTGGCGAGGTCCAGCGTCTCGTGCAGGTCGAAGGCTTCGTGCTCGATATCGACCTTGCCGGCCTCGATCTTGGAGAAGTCGAGGATGTCGTTGAGGATGCGCAGCAGCGAATCGGCCGAAGCCTGGATCATGCGCAGATGCTCGGGCACCTCGGGGTCGCGCGGGTCCATCAGCGCAAGCTCGGTGAGGCCGATGATGCCGTTCATCGGCGTGCGGATCTCGTGGCTCATGTTGGCCAGGAACTGGCTCTTGGTGCGGTTGGCGATTTCCGCCTGGTCGCGCGAGGCTTCGAGTTCGGCGATCATGCGGCTGCGCTCGCGGCCGAGCTGGATCGACTCGATCAGCATCGAGCTCAGGTTGTTCGAGCTGTTGATGATGGTGATGCTGAAGACCGGAATCAGCACGATCAGGATCAGGTCCGGAATGCCCTGGTAGTCGAGCGCGGCGATCAGCGCGACCGGCAACACCGACAGCACGGTGTAGCTGGCCAGTGCGGTGCGGGAAGGCGCGAGCGTCGGCATCGCGCCGGCGATGGTGGCGGCGATGATGCCGGCGGTGAAGAAGCGCGCGTCGTAGCCGGCGCCGATCATGAACAGCGCCGCCCCGGCCGCCCAGCCCGTCGAGGCCAGCAGCGCGCCCAGCATGTAGCGCTTGAACCAGGTGCCGACTTCATCGACCGAAGGCGCGCGGGCAAAGAAGCGCCGCACCGACAGCACGCGGATGAAGGCAAGCAGCGCCATCGCCCCGGCCCAGCCGAGCGCCGGCACCATCTCCGCACCGAAGACGACGTTGCCGACCGCGAGCATCAGCGCGACCGTCACCAGCGAGATCTGCGCCGGAATGGAATTGCGGTACAGCAGATAGACCGCCTGATGCCAGGAGGCTGGGTCGACCCGGTCATCGGTCAGGCGGGGGAACTTCACGGCACACATATCCGCTACGCATCAGAACGTGGCGAGATTAGCATGGCCGAATCTGCCGGAGCGTGACCCATTCCGCTCCGGCACGCGTTTATAGCAAGGGCGCCAGCCAGCGCGCGGCCTGGTCCACTTCCATGCCGGTGCGGCGCGCCCAGTCTTCCAGCTGGTCGCGGCCGATCTTCGGCACGGCGAAATAATGGCTTTCCGGATGGGAAAAGTAGAAGCCGCTGACCGCCGCCGCCGGCATCATCGCATAGCTTTCGGTGAGTTCCATGCCGGCGCGCTCGCGGGCGCCGAGCAGTTCGAACAACGGCCCCTTCACGGTGTGGTCCGGGCAGGCGGGGTAGCCCGGCGCCGGGCGGATGCCGCTGTAGCGCTCGGCGATCAGCGCCTCGTTGTCGAGCGTTTCGTCGGCGGCATAGCCCCAGCATTCCTTGCGCACGCGCTCGTGCAGCCATTCGGCGCAGGCTTCGGCCAGGCGGTCGGCGAGGCTCTTGAGCATGATGGCGTGGTAGTCGTCGTGCACCGCCTCGAATTCGGCGAGCTTGCCCTCGATGCCGAGGCCGGCGGTGACGGCGAAGGCGCCGATCCAGTCCGGCACGCCGGAATCCTTCGGCGCGATGAAGTCGGACAGGCACCAGTGCGGCTTGCCCGCCGGGCGCTCGTGCTGCTGGCGCAGGCCGTGCCAGACCATCGCCAGCTGGCGGCGGTCCTCGCCGGTGTAGATCTCGACGTCGTCGCCCACCGAGTTGGCCGGGAACAGGCCGAACACGGCCCTGGCCTGCAGCCAGTTCTCATCGACGATCCGCGCCAGCATCGCCTGGCCGTCCTTGAATACGTTGCGCGCGGTTTCGCCGACCACCTCGTCGTCGAGGATCGCCGGAAAACGGCCCGCCAGGTCCCAGGTCTGGAAGAACGGGCCCCAGTCGATGTAATCGACCAGATCGGCCAGTTCGACCTCGATCGCCTGCACGCCGCGCGTGTTGGGCGCCGGTGGGCGATAGTCGGGCGCGATGCGGAAGGCGTTGGCACGGGCGGCGTCCAGGCTCACCAACTGCATGCCCTTCTTGCCGGCATGCAGCGCGCGGATCTTCTCGTAGTCGGCGGCGACTTCGGCCTTGAAGGCATCGCTCTGCCCTTCGGACAGCAGCGCGGTGACCACGCCCACCGCGCGCGAGGCGTCAGGCACATAGACCACCGGCTGGTCGTAGTGCGGCGCGATCTTGATCGCGGTGTGGTTGCGGCTGGTGGTGGCACCGCCGATCAGCAGCGGCACTTCGAAGCCCTGGCGCTTCATCTCGGCGGCGACGTGGGCCATCTCTTCGAGCGAGGGCGTGATCAGGCCGGACAGGCCGATCGCCTGCGCACCGTGCTCCTTCGCCGCTTCGAGGATCTTCGCCGCCGGCACCATGACGCCGAGGTCGATGATCTCGTAGCCGTTGCAGCCCAGCACCACGCCGACGATGTTCTTGCCGATGTCGTGCACGTCGCCCTTCACCGTGGCGATGACGATGCGGCCCTTGCTGGCAGCGCCGGTGCGCAGCTTCTCGGCTTCGATGTAGGGGATCAGGTGGGCCACCGCCTGCTTCATCACCCGCGCCGACTTCACCACCTGGGGCAGGAACATCTTGCCGGCGCCGAACAGGTCGCCGACCACGTTCATGCCCGCCATCAGCGGGCCTTCGATGACCGCCAGCGGCGGCCGGCCTTCGGCTTCCAGCTTGGCCCGCACCTCCTCGGTGTCGGCGACGACGAACTCGGTGATGCCCTTGACCAGCGCGTGCGACAGGCGCTCTTCCACCGCCCAGGCGCGCCAGGCGAGGTCGGGGCCGGACTCCTTGGCCTGCCCCTTCACCGACTGCGCCATCTCGACCAGCACCTCGCCCGGATTCTGGCCGGACGCGGGCTTGCGGTTCAGCACCACGTCCTCGACCTTCTCGCGCAGCACCGGGTCGAGCTGGTCGTACACGCCGAGCTGGCCGGCGTTGACGATGCCCATCGACAGGCCGGCCTTGATCGCGTGGTACAGGAAGACGGTGTGAATCGCCTCACGCACCGGGTCGTTGCCGCGGAAGCTGAAGGACACGTTCGAGACCCCACCCGAGGTCTTGGCCCAGGGCAGCTTGTGCTTGATCCAGGCCACCGCCTCGATGAAGTCGACCGCGTAGTTGTCGTGCTCCTCGATGCCGGTGGCGATGGCGAAGATGTTGGCGTCGAAGATGATGTCCTCGGGCGGGAAGCCGGCACCGCCCTCGGCCACCGGCTTGGTCAGCAGGTGGTAGGCGCGCGCGCAGATCTCGGTCTTGCGCGCGAAGGTGTCGGCCTGGCCGGCCTCGTCGAAGGCCATCACGATCACCGCCGCGCCGTAGCGGCGCGCCAGGCGCGCCTGGCGCAGGAACTCGGCCTCGCCCTCCTTCATCGAGATCGAGTTGACCACGCCCTTGCCCTGGATGCACTTCAGGCCGGTCTCGATCACCGACCACTTCGACGAGTCGAGCATGATCGGCACGCGCGAGATGTCCGGCTCGGAAGCGATGAGCTTGCAGAAGCGCTCCATCGCCGCGACCGAATCCAGCATCGCCTCGTCCATGTTGATGTCGATGACCTGGGCGCCGTTCTCGACCTGCTGGCGCGCCACCGCCAGCGCGTCGTCGAAGCGGCCTTCGAGGATCATGCGGGCGAAGGCCTTGGAGCCGGTGACGTTGGTGCGCTCGCCGACGTTGACGAACAGGCTGTCGTCGCCGACGTTGAAGGGCTCCAGGCCGGACAGGCGCAGCTTCTTCTCGACCTCGGGCACCTTGCGCGGCGGGAATTCCGCCACCACCCGGGCGATCTCGGCGATGTGCGCCGGCGTGGTGCCGCAACAGCCGCCGACGATGTTCAGCAGCCCGGCTTCGGCCCACTGGCGGATTTCGCCGGCGAGGTGCTCGGGCGTCTCGTCGTAGCCGGTCGGCGACAGCGGATTGGGCAGGCCGGCATTGGGGTGGGCCGACACATGGGTGTCGCAGACGTTGGACAGGTCCTCGACGTACTGGCGCAGCTGGTCGGCGCCGAGCGCGCAGTTGAGGCCGAAGCTGATCGGCTGCGCATGATTCAGCGAGTTCCAGAAGGCCTCGGCGGTCTGGCCCGACAGCGTGCGGCCGGAGGCGTCGGTGATGGTGCCCGAGATCATTACCGGCACGCGCTGGCCACCGCTTTTTTCGATCTCGTCGAACAGCTTTTCGACGGCGAACACCGCCGCCTTGGCATTGAGCGTATCGAACACCGTCTCGATCAGCAGGATGTCGGCGCCGCCTTCCAGCAGCCCCCTGGCCGAATCGTAGTAGTCGTCGGCGAGCGCGTCGAAGCTGATGTTGCGGAAGCCCGGATCGTTGACGTCGGGCGAGATCGACAGCGTGCGCGAGGTCGGCCCGATCACGCCTGCACAGAAGCGCGGCTTGGCCGGGTTGCGCGCGGTGTATTCGTCGCACAGCCGGCGCACCAGGCGCGCGCCTTCGACGTTGAGCTCCCAGGCGAGCGCTTCGAGGCCGTATTCGGCCTGCGACACGCGGGTGGCGTTGAAGGTGTTGGTCTCGATGATGTCGGCGCCGGCATCGAGATAGGCGCGATGGATGCCGCCGACCACGTCCGGCCGCGTCAGCACCAGCAGGTCGTTGTTGCCCTTGAGGTCGCGCGGGTGGTCGAGGAAGCGCTGGCCGCGGTAGTCCGCCTCGCCCAGCGTGTGCTGCTGGATCATCGTGCCCATGGCGCCATCCAGGATCAGGATGCGCTCGGCGAGCAGCTGGCGGAGTTCGGTCGTGCGGTCGGCTTGCATCGGGTATCACCTCGGTCGTTCGACGATCGCCGGGTGACGCCTGGTACGAAAGCAGACGGCGCCACAAACCGGCAGAAGGTTTGTGAGCGCCGTTGATCGGTTGCCGAGCCTAGCCCTCGCAGAATCAGGCGGGGTCGCAGCGCTCCTCGGCAGGAGAGCGATTGTATCGGCTCACGCCAGGGCTTGCCAATAGCGGCCTGACGCGGCCTGGGTCAAGACACAGCCCAGCCTGGCACGGCCCGGCTACCACCAGTAAGGGTGAAAGGGATGAGGCGCGAAAAACGGATGGCGGTAATAGGGGTAGCCGTAATACGGCCGGCCGTGGCCCCAATAGCCGTTGACCACCCATCCGTCACGCGGATACACATAGGTCTGGCTGGTGCGCGCCACCTTGCCGTCGATGAAATGCACGTTGAAGCGCGTGGCGACGCCCGGACCATTGTTGCGGATGTTCCAGTCCCACACCTCCTCGCCCGACAGCTTGAAGACCTGCACCGAGCGATGCTGGCCGAGCATGCGCTCGACTTCCTCCTGCGTCATGCCCTTCTGCACCCGCACCAGGTTCTCGCTTTCGAGCGCATCCCACTGCCGCAGCACCATGCCGCCCTGGTCGACCTGCACCATCAGGCAGGTATGGCCGTAGGGCTGGGTGGCGTATTCCAGCGTGGTCGTGCCGTCCTCGTTCTGCCAGCGCCGGCTCGGCTCGCCCTTGGCGGCCAGTGCCTCGGCCTCGGTGGTGAAGGGACGGGGCGGCTCGAAAGTCGCGCAACCGGCAAGCTGCAGCGCCCCTGCAAGCATCAGCAGCAACCCCATCCCGCGCAGCCAGCGCATCGGGAACGGGGTCGCACTCCGGGTAGCGGTCTGGCTCATGACAGCCTCCATTCAGCGTCGATATTGCGTGTAGCGGCCCGTGCCGGTCACCCTGCCGTCGGTATTGAAGGACACGGTGAAGAACACCGGATCGCTCGTGCCATCGGGACCGTTGGAAATCTTCCATTCCCACACGGTTTCCCGTTTCAGGCGGAAGAACTGGCTGCGCGCCGGCTTGCCCAGCAGGCGGCGCACTTCGTCGCCGCTCATGCCGTTGACCACGCGGGCGAAGTTCTGTTCGTTGAGCACCTGCTCGACGCTGCGCAGTATTTCGTCCGGGCCGATCGTGATCATGAAGCACTCGGTGCCTTCGGGCTGGCGGGTGAACTCCCAGGTCACCGAGCCATCGGCGTTGCGCCACTCCATCTGCGGCGGGCCGAAACGTTCGCGCACCTCCGCCGCCGTCGATTCCCCCGGCTTGAGCTCGCGCAGATTGAAGTAATCGCAGGCAGTGATGCCGATTGCCGACAGCACGGCGCACAGCCAGGCAAGCAAGCGTTTCATGTCATCGATTCCTCGAGGGTTTGCCCGGCCTTCCGGCGACGGGCCACTGGGCTAGAATCTGCCATCCACCATGGATTTGCAACGCCCTTGCAGTGACTCTTTGCAAACTATGCACCTTCCGGAGACGCACATGAAGAAGACCCTGCTCGCACTTGCCCTGGTCGGCGCCGGCTTTGCCGCCCAGGCCCAGACCGTCGTCAAGATCGGCCACGCCGGCCCGCTGACCGGCCCGATCGCCCACTTCGGCAAGGACGGCGAGAACGGCGCCCGCCTCGCGCTCGAAGACGCCAACGCCAAGGGCCTGGTCATCGGCGGCCAGACCGTCAAGTTCGAACTCCTCAGCGAAGACGACCAGGGCGACCCGCGCACCGCCACCACCGCGGCGCAGCGCCTGACCGACGCCGGCGTCAGGGGCGTGGTCGGCCACACCACCTCGGGCGCCTCGATTCCCGCCTCGCGCGTGTATGAGCAGGCCGGCGTGCCGGTGATCACGCCGTCGTCGACCAGCCCGAAGCTGACCCAGCAGAACTACAAGACCACCTACCGCGTCATCGCCAACGACCTGCAGCAGGGCGAAGCCATGGCCAGGTACGCGATCGAGACGCTGAAGGTGAAGAAATTTGCCGTCATCGACGACCGCACCGCCTACGGCCAGGGCCTCGCCGACTCCTTCGCCGACAGCATCAAGAAGCTGGGCGGCGAAATCGTCGGCCGCGAGTTCACCAACGACAAGGCCACCGACTTCACCGCCATCCTCACCAAGATCAAGGCCCGCACGCCCGACGCCATCTTCTATGGCGGCATGGACTCGCAAGGCGCGCCGATGCTGCGCCAGCTGCGCCAGCTCGGCATCCCCGCCACCTTCCTCGGCGGCGACGGCAACTGCACCAGCGAAATGCTCAAGCTCGCCGGCGACGCGATGAACGAAAAGGTCTTCTGCACCCA
This sequence comes from Thauera butanivorans, assembly GCF_048398245.1. Lineage (NCBI taxonomy): Bacteria > Pseudomonadati > Pseudomonadota > Betaproteobacteria > Rhodocyclales > Zoogloeaceae > Thauera > Thauera butanivorans. The sequence goes on along the minus strand of NZ_CP183038.1, from coordinate 483,839 downwards.
GGCCGGCATCCCGCTGACGCAGATGCCCAGCGGCGAAGAGTTCCTGTCCCGCTTCAGGCAGCGCTTCAACGCCGACGTGCTGGTCTACGCCCCCTACGCCTACGACGCCGCCACCGCGCTGATCGAAGGCATGAAGGCCGCCGACTCGACCGACCCGGCGAAATACCTGCCCGCCATGCAGAAGGTCGACTTCCAGGGCGTCACCGGCCACATCGCCTTCGACGCCAAGGGCGACATCAAGGAAGGCGGCGTCAGCCTGTACAACTACGCCAACGGCAAATGGGAGCCGGTGCAGTAAGCGGCACCATCATGAAAACCGGCGGGGGCGTGGATTCACGCCCCCGCCGCCGTTTACAGCCCTCTCAAGCGCCCCGGGCAGGCATCTTCACGATGCTTGCCAAATGTCAAGATCGTCAAGCAGTTTCCAGGCTAGGGTGTGATCGGATTCTCATCACAACACCGATACGGGAGCGAGACATGACAAACCGCGACATCTCCTTCATCGTCAAGGACCAGAACCCCCTGATGCTGCGCCCGACCGACACCGTGCAGACGGCCTGTCAACGCATGTGCGAGCGCAACGTGGGCGCAGTGCTGGTCACCGACGCGAACGCCCGGCTGGAAGGCATCTTCACCGGCCGCGACGCGGTGCAGGCAATCGCCCGCGGCGGCAATCCAGCCGATGTGCCATTAGCCGAAGTCATGACCGCCAAGCCGGATACCATCGCCCTGGATCTCAAGGCGATCGATGCGCTGCACATGATGTGCGACGGCGGCTACCGCCACCTGCCGGTCACCGCGGACGGCAAGGTCGTCGGCATCGTGTCGCGCAGCGACTTCAAGGGGCTGGAACTCGACCAGTTCGAGGACCAGCAGAGCTTGTGGGAGTGCATTTGCTGAGGGGGCATAAGCGGGGCAGCGGTGGTGCGCGCTGCTCCGCGCCCATCAAATGCTGGGCACTTCCACACTCAGCACTTACGGGATGTCTGCAATACGCATGTTTGCCAGAACTGCCTCGTACAACTCTTTGGAAACATCCCCTGCAAGCATATAGACAGTATCGTCATCATCCATGACGAAATAGATGCGCTGAGCGCCACCCGGAAGAGAAGACTTGATCCAATAGGAGTGAATGGCGCCTTTTGAGGTCTTGATATAGCCGTCAGCCACATCAATACTCTCTATACGCCGCAATGCCGCCAGCGCTTCATTTCCAGCAGGAAGCCGGCCAAGTGCATCAAAGAGCTCTTCATTGCTTCCAATATCCAGCCCCTTCAACAAGCCTGCACTCTCATACATTCCCATCAGCCTATCCCGGCTTACGGACAGGAAATGAACGGCTTGTTTCCCATCCTTTTCCTGAAAAATATGCAATATAGAATCACCATGGCCCGTAACAAGGACCTTTCCAGCAACAGACAAAGGAATACGCATCTCCAACCGACCGAATTGCACACAAATGCAATCCTGACAACCCCCAATATCCGGCCATGGCTTCTCAACCATGGATATGCCATTCTCTGCCAAGCACGGATTGAACAGAGCAATCGACAAGAAAATACCAAACACCCATCTCACTCGACGCATCACCCCCATGTCGGAAGCCTCCTGGAGGTCAGCCCTATTGATGCCATCTCAAGCTCTCTACCTCACTTATAGATAACACCGCGTACACACGAAAACGATAACTGACCTCGATAATGATTGAACATCCCCCTACCCATTTGCATTGCAAGCCACGAAATAGATGCTTTCCCACCAGATGGCCTTGGCACCCACCCTATGGCTTTAGAGCACTCCCTTGCTTCCCCAAGGGACTTCCCGTCAACTGTTTTCTGCAGACAGCAGCCGTTGATCATGCACGCATCTTCTTCTCCTGCTGATCACGCCTGGGCGTGACCGCTTCTGGACTGCCGACATCGCGATGGACAAGGACAGAACAGACTGCCTTTCCCCAATCGGCCTTGTTCGGCACGCACGTGCCGGGGCCATGCGACTAACCGCTCCGGCTGGCCTCAATCATTCATCGGCGCGGCCGGGGCGCGGGGATCAGCCGCGACACCCTTCATGGTCGGCCATCAGGTTAGCCAGGCTCTCAGCCGGTCGGTCTGACCTGTTTTGCCTATCGCTCGTGCGCAGTCATTTTCCGTATCGATTCCTGGTGATTCCGTCAGGCCGCCGCTTGCTCGGCCACTTCACCCCACTGGCGCCACGCCTCGGGGTTGTACGCTTCGCCCTTGGCCAGCACCGCCCACAACTGACGCGCGTGCTTGTTGGCGATCGCCACCAGCGTCTTGTGGTAGCCCACTCGAGCGTTCAGGCTCACGATCCACTGCTGCAGCCGGGTGAGCGTGTCAGGCGCGGTACGGGCCTTGCGCAAGGTGGCCGCGAGCACGCTCCTTGCGCCTTGCACCAGCAAGGTTCGCAGATAATCGTCACCGCGTCGGGTGATGCGCCCGAGCTTCGGCTTGCCGCCGCTGGAATACTGGCTCGGTGTGAGCCCCAGCCAGGCGGCGAACTGGCGGCCGTTGTGGAACTGGGTGGCGTCACCAACGCTGGCGCTCACCGCATCGGCGGTGAGCAGGCCAACACCGGGCAGCTCACGCGCACGGCGGGCAGCCGCATCGTTGGCGTGCTGGGCGGCAATCTGCCGGTCGCACTCGGCGATCCGAAGGTCGAGCGCGTCCAGTTGGTCACGCACGTTCTGGATCAGGAGGCGAATCGGGGCGGGTTGTGCGGTGTCGAATTCGTGCTCGGCGAGCCAGCGCCGCAAACGGGTCGCACCCGTTTCGACCACCATGCCGAACTCGGCCAACAGTCCGCGAATCCGGTTCAGCAATGCGGTCCGCTCCTCGATCCAACCCAGGCGCAGGCTGTGCCAGGCCAGCCGCTGCTGCTGGGCTTCGGTCTTGACCGGAATGAAGCGCATGCCTGGCGCGTGCAGCGCGGCCACGATCGCTGCTGCGTCGGCGCGGTCGTTCTTGACCGCCTGGCGTTTGCGATAAGCCCGCACGAACTCGGCCGCCATCAGGCGCGGCTCCAGCCCCAGGGCGGCCATCGTGCGTCCCCAGCAATGCGCCCCGCCGCACGCTTCCATCGCCACCACAGTGCCCTGCGGCAAGGTTGCCAGCCAGGCCAGGAAGCCGGCGCGGTTGAACTCGCGCGTCTCGACCACGCGCCCCGCACCATCAGCCACGCAGGCCACAAACACGTTCTTTGCCAGATCCACCCCGATCGTCGTAGCATTCATTTGGACTTCCCCTTTCACCGACTCAGATTGAACTTCTGCAATTCAATCTTGGCACTTCGATGCCGGGCCGAACAGGCCAACGGCGGATGTGGGAAGTCCCTTTGTAGTCATTCAGCATCACACCAAAAACCTCTGCTACCCGCTCATTCACCTCGCCATTCCAACGCAACGAGACATTTGCGAATCCATAAAAAGACTCGATCATTTCTTTGACTGCTAGTTTTTCTGCTTCCAGCGCCATCACCCATCCTTCGCGATATTCATACACCCAAACGTATCAGCCATGAGCTTGATACTCGGCGGGCTCTAGACTGAAGTGCAACACCCTTATTTTGATAGGGTGTGCGCATGGTAAGAATCTACAAGCATCTGAGCATGGAAGAGCGTAACGTAATCCATCGGTGTCGTAATGAAGGATTGAGCAGCACGAGTAGGATGGGTAGAGCGTAGCGAAACCCATCACCCCTGCTCCCCGCAAATGATGGGTTTCGCCTGCGGCTCTACCCATCCTACCCTGGCTGCGCCTGATCGCCACCCTCGGCCGCTTCCTGGCGCGCAAGGGCGACGGCGAGCCGGGCGTGAAAACCATCTGGCCGGGTTTGCAGCGCGTCATGGATGCCGCCACCACCATGCAGGCGCTACGCGATGAGGCTGCGTGAGTTGTGTATGACGAGATGACCTCAACCCTCACCCTCTGCACCTCATCAATACCCCCTATTCCCGATCAGGCTTATCCATAGCCTGGCACGAATTGTGCGTCGCACCACCCGTATCCGATGCATGAATGGGCCTGTGGGGCTCGCGCTTTGTTCTTTCTGCACAGGGCGCTGGCATTTACTGCGGCGCCGCAGCATCACAAAACAGCCCTGCACCCCACAATGGGGCATATCCGCGCCCCGTTTTTGTGCAGAATACGCAAACTTTTGCCACATGGCGGACGTGCGCAGCAGTGGCAGGGGGACAGGGGCCGGGCAGGATCTGGCCTCGACGAGGGGAGACAAGGCCTCGCGGATGCATCGGACAACACCATCAGTCATCACTTGGGCTCGCAGGAGATCAAACATGAAGAAAACCATCGTCGCACTCGCAGTCATGAGCATTGGCCTGGGCGCTGCCCATGCGCAGCAGGTCGTCAAGCTCGGCAATGCCGCGCCGCTGACGGGCACCATCTCGCACCTGGGCAAGGATCTGGAGAACGGCACCCGGATGGCGATCGAAACGGTCAATGCCCAGGGCGGCGCCGACATCGGCGGGCAGAAGGTCAAGTTCGAGCTGGTCGGCGAGGATGACCAGGCCGACCCGCGCACCGGCACCACGGTAGCCCAGCGTCTGGTCGATGCGGGCGTGAAGGGGGTGATCGGCCATCTGAACTCCGGTACCTCGATTCCGGCCTCGCGCATCTACGACCAGGGCGGTGTGCCGCAGGTGTCGCCGGCTTCGACCAACCCGAAGCTGACGCTGCAGAACTACAAGGGCGTGTTCCGCACCATCGCCAACGACGTGCAGCAGGGCGGCGCGCTGGGCGACTTCGCGGTAAAGACCCTGGGCGCGGCCAAGGTGGCGATCATCGACGACCGCACCGCCTACGGCCAGGGCCTGGCGGACGAGACCGACAAGGCGGTGAAGGCGGCCGGTGCCCAAGTGGTGGCACGTGAGTTCACCACCGACAAGGCGACCGAGTTCAACGCCATCCTGACCAAGATCCGCGCCGCCAACCCGGACGTGATCTTCTTCGGCGGCATGGATGCCCAAGCCGGGCCGATGCTGCGCCAGATCAAGCAGCTCGGCATCAACGCCAAGTTCATGACCGGCGACGGCGGCTGCAGCCCCGAGATGATCAAGCTGGCGGGCGACGGAATCAGCGCCAACGCCTATTGCTCGATGGCCGGCCTGCCGATCGAGAAGATGCCGGGCGGCGCCAAGTTCCGCGAGGACTACAAGAAGCGTTTCGGCGGCGACGTGCAGGTCTATGCGCCCTACGCCTACGATGCGGCGATGGCGATCATCAAGGCGATGGAACGCGCAGGCTCGGTCGAGCCCGCCAAGTACCTGCCCGAGCTGAAGGTCACCAACTTCGACGGCGTGACCGGCAACGTCTCCTTCGACGAGCACGGCGACCTGAAGGAAGGCGCGGTCACCGTCTATCAGTTCAAGGACGGTAGCTGGGTCGCGCTCTGAGCGCCAGCCTGCCCCCGCGCGCAGCCGTGCGGGGGCGGGACCATTCAATCCTTCCCGCGAGCGCTATCCGTCGACAATGGAAACCCTCATCCAGCAACTGATCAACGGCCTGGTGATCGGCAGCGTCTACGCGCTGATTGCCCTCGGCTACACGATGGTCTACGGCATCCTCGGCCTCATCAACTTCGCCCACGGCGACGTGCTGATGGTCGGTGCGCTGACCGCTCTGCAGACCATGATGTTCCTGATGGGCGTCGCGCCCGGCATGTCGCCGATCTACATGCTGACCATCGCCTTGATGGTGGCGATACCGGTCTGCATGACCCTGGGTTTCCTGATGGAGCGGCTCGCCTACCGGCGCCTGCGCAACGCCCCGCGGCTGGCGCCGCTGATCACCGCGATCGGCATGTCCTTCCTGCTGCAGACGATCGCGATGATCATCTGGGGCCGCAACTACCACACCTTCCCTCAGCTCATCTCGACCACGCCTCTGCAGCCGATCGAGGGCGTGTTCATCACCCCGGTGCAGATCATCATCATCGTCGCTTCGGCCGCGATCATGATCGGGCTGTCGCTGCTGGTGACCCGCACCCGCATCGGCCGCGCCATGCGCGCCACCGCCGAGAATCACCGCGTCGCCAGCCTGATGGGGGTCGACACGAACGCCATCATCGCCTTCACCTTCGTCGTCGGCGCGGCGCTGGCCGCCGTGGCCGGGGTGATGTACGCCAGCAACTACGGCATCGCCCACTACGGCATGGGCTTCATGCCCGGCCTCAAGGCCTTCACCGCCGCGGTGCTGGGCGGCATCGGCAACCTGGGCGGCGCGATGCTCGGCGGCATCATGCTGGGCCTGGTCGAATCCTTCGGCGCGGGCTACATCGAGCACCTCACCTTCGGTTTCCTGAACTCGTCCTACCAGGACATCTTCGCCTTCATCATCCTGGGTCTGGTGCTGATCTTCAAGCCCACCGGCCTGCTCGGCGAACGCGTGTCGGACCGTGCATAAGGGAAGCCCACGACCATGAACGAACTCGTTTCCGCCGTACCCTGGCTGGGCAAGCGCAACCCGATGGCGGCGCGCTGGCTCATCATCATCCTCGCCCTGGCGGCGCCGATCATCGCCTGGCAGTTCGGCCGCAGCTGGGTGCGCATCCTCGACTTCGCGCTGCTGTACATGATGCTGGCGCTGGGCCTGAACCTGGTGGTGGGCTTCGCCGGGCTGCTCGACCTGGGCTACATCGCCTTTTACGCGGTGGGCGCCTACACCTTCGCCTTCCTCGCCTCGCCGCACTTCGACGTGCACCTGCCGTTCTGGATCGTTCTGCCACTGGGCGCGGCCTTCGCCGCACTGGCGGGCATCATGCTGGGCTTCCCGGTACTCCGATTACGAGGAGACTATTTAGCGATCGTGACATTGGGCTTCGGCGAGATCATCCGCATCTTCATGCTCAATCTGAACTATCCGATCAACATCACCAACGGGCCGCAGGGCATCAACATGCTCGACCCGATCAACCTGTTCGGCTGGGATCTGTCACGCAACCTGCAGGTCACCGAAACCTTCTCGATCAATTCGCTGTTCCTGTACTACTACTTCTTCCTGCTGTGCGTGGCCGGCTCGATCGTGTTCATCCAGCGCCTGCAGATCTCGCGCGTCGGCCGCGCCTGGGCGGCGATGCGCGACGACGAACTGGCGGCCAAGGCGATCGGCATCAACACCCGCAACATGAAGCTGCTGGCGTTCTCGCTCGGCGCCACCTTCGGCGGCGTCGCGGGCGCGCTGTTCGGCGCCTTCCAGGGCTTCGTCAGCCCCGAGAGCTTCAGCCTGATGGAGTCCATCGCGGTGCTGACGATGGTGGTGTTCGGCGGCATGGGCAACATCGCCGGCGCCATCGTCGGCGCCTTCGTGCTGGCGATGCTGCCCGAGATCCTGCGCGACATCGCCATTCCGCTGCAGCAGACGCTGTTCGGCACCGTGATCCTCGACCCCGAGGTGCTGCGCATGCTGCTGCTGTCGCTGGCGATGATCCTGATGATGCTGCTGCGCCCCACCGGCATGATTCCGGCCCGCGCGCGCTACGCCCACGCCGAGAACATGAAGCGGGAGGGCGCGCAGTGATCACCCTGCTCGAAGCCCGCAGCATCGGCAAGCGTTTCGGCGGCCTGCAGGCGCTGACCGACGTGTCGCTGACGATCAACAAGGGCGAGGTCTACGGCCTGATCGGCCCCAACGGCGCCGGCAAGACCACCTTCTTCAACGTGCTGACCGGCGCCTACACGCCGGACGGCGGCGAGTTCGTCTTCAACGGCAGCGAACTGCCGGTCGGCAAGCCCCACAGGATCGTCGGCCGCGGCATCGCCCGCACCTTCCAGAACATCCGCCTGTTCCGCGACCTGACCGCGCTCGAGAACGTCATGGCCGGCCATCACGTCCGCACCAAGGCGGGCGTGTGGGGCATCCTGACGCAGAACCGCCGCACCCGCGAGGAAGAGCGCCTGACCACGCAGCGCGCCTACGAACTGCTCGACTACGTCGGCATCGGCCGCTTCGCCGAGGTGGTGTCGAAGAACCTGTCCTACGGCGACCAGCGCCGGCTGGAAATCGCCCGCGCGCTGGCCACCGAGCCGCAACTGCTGGCGCTGGACGAGCCCGCCGCCGGCATGAACGCCACCGAAACCGCCCAGCTCAAGCTGCTGATCGAGCAGATCCGCCACGACGGCGTCACCGTGATGCTGATCGAGCACGACGTGAAGCTGGTGATGGGCCTGTGCGACCGCGTCGCGGTGCTGGACTTCGGCAAGAAGATCGCCGAGGACGTCCCCTTCGAGGTGCAGAAGAACGAAGCGGTCATCGCCGCCTACCTGGGCGGAGGCAAGCATGCACACTAACCCCACGTCCCCGCTGCTGCAGTTGCAGAACCTGCAGATTGCCTACGGCGGCATCCAGGCCGTGAAAGGCATCGACCTCGACCTGTGGGCCGGCGAGCTCGTCTGCCTGATCGGCGCCAACGGTGCCGGCAAGACCACCACGCTCAACGCCATCGCCGGCGTGCTGCCGATCGCGGGCGGCAGCATCCTGTACCAGGGCGACAAGCTCAACGCCGTGCCGGCCCACCGGCGCCTGCGCCGCGGCGTCGCGCTGGTACCGGAAGGCCGCGGCATCTTCACCCGCCTGACGGTGGAAGAGAACCTGCGCATGGGCGCCTACACGCGCAAGGACAAGGCCGGCATCGAAGCCGACCTGGAGCGCGTCTACGCCATGCTGCCGCGCGTCAAGGAGCGCCTGCACCAGGTCGCCGGCACGCTGTCGGGCGGCGAGCAGCAGATGGTCGCGATCGGCCGCGCGCTGCTGTCGCGCCCCAGGCTGCTGCTGCTGGACGAACCTTCGATGGGCCTGGCGCCGCTGGTGGTGGAGAAGATCTTCGAGGTCGTGCAGTCGGTCGCCCGCGACGGCGTCACCATCCTGCTGGTCGAGCAGAACGCCAACCTGGCGCTGGAATTCGCCCAGCGTGGCTACGTGATGGAGTCGGGCAAGGTCACCCTCACCGGCTCCGGCAGCGAACTGCTGGCCGACCCGAAGGTGCGCGAAGCCTATCTGGGCGAGATCGCCTGAGGCCAGGGGCGTCCATGGCGGGGCGCCGCTGCGCCGGGTGCCGCTGACCGGGCGCCCCTGGTCGGAAGCCCCCTTCGCGGACCTCCCCCCCTTCAGTCATGCAGCTTTCATGCGGCCTGTCCGGGGCGCTTCCGCCGTTCGTACATTCGTTGTTCAGAATATAATCCCGCACTTCAGGAGAACGACGCATGAAGCAGATCACCCCCAAAGAAGCGCATGCCTTCCTGCAGGCGAACCCGGAAGCGCTACTGATCGACGTGCGCAGCGAAATCGAATACCTGTTCGTCGGGCATCCGGTCGGCGCGATCCACGTATCGTGGAACGACGGCCCCGAATGGGAGGTGAATCCGCACTTCGTCGGCGACGTACGCAAGCTGGCCGGCAACGGCGGCGGCCGCCCGATCCTGCTGATCTGCCGTTCCGGCAATCGCTCGGAGGTGGCGGCCCAGGCCTTGCTCGAGGCCGGTTTCGAAGACGTCTACAACGTGCAGCACGGCTTCGAAGGCGAGCTCAACGAACACCACCACCGCAATTCGGTGAGCGGCTGGCGCTTCGACGGCCTGCCGTGGGAGCAGTGCTGAGGCGCGGGCCGATCCGCGCTCAGCGCCCGTCCAGACTGCGGCGATACTGGATCGCCTCGGCCATCTGCGCCGCGCCGGGCTGTGCGGCGCCTGCCATGTCCGCCAGCGTGCGCGCCACGCGCAGGACGCGGTGGTAGGCCCGCGCGGAAAAGTCCAGCCTGTTCATCGCCTGCTTCAGCAAGGCCCCACCGCCCTGGTCCGGCATGCAGAAACGCTCCACGCCGCGGCTGTCGAGGCGGGCATTGACCACGCCCTGGCGCTCGATCTGCACCGCCCTCGCCTGCTCGACCCGCGCCCGCACTTCCGTCGACGATGGCCCGGGCACAGCCGAGGCGAGTTCCTCGTGCTCCAGCACCGGCACTTCCACCACCAGGTCGATGCGGTCGAGCAGCGGCCCCGACAGGCGCCCGCGGTAGCGTGCGATCTGCTCCGGCGTGCATCGGCAGGCCTTGCGCGGATGGCCCAGAAAGCCGCAGGGACAGGGATTCATCGCCGCCACCAGCTGGAAGCGCGCAGGGAACTCCGCCCGCCGCCGCGCCCGCGATACGCTGATGCAGCCGTTCTCCAGCGGCTCTCGCAGGGATTCGAGCACGCGGCGGTCGAACTCGGGCAGTTCGTCCAGGTACAAAACGCCATTGTGGGCGAGGGAAATCTCGCCTGGACGCGGCGTTGCGCCACCACCGACCAGCGCCGCCGCCGAAGCGGAATGATGCGGTGCGCGCATCGGCCGCTGCGCCCAGCGCGCGGCATCGAAGCGGCCCTCCAGCGAACTCACCGCCGCCGTTTCCAGCGCCTCGGCCTCGGACATCGGCGGCAGCAGGCCGGGCAGGCGCTGTGCCAGCATCGACTTGCCGGTGCCCGGCGGCCCGAATAGCAGCAGCGCATGGGCGCCGGCTGCGGCCACCTCCAGCGCGCGGCGCGCCTGCAGCTGGCCGCGCACGTCGGCCAGGTCCGGCCCGCAGGCAGACTGTGACGGCACGCTGCTGCACGGCTGCGGCACCAGCGCGGTATGGCCGTTCAGATGAGCCGCCACCGCGCACAGACTGCCCGCCGGCAGCACCGTCGTCTCCCGGGCCAGCGCCGCTTCCGCCGCGTTGGCCGGCGCCACCACCAGCGCGCGCCCTCCACGGCCGGCCGCCAGCGCAACCGCCAGTACGCCGCGCACCGCGCGCAGCTCGCCGTTCAGCGACAGCTCGCCGCAGAACTCCAGATCGTCGAGCAGCTTGGCGGACACCTGGCCGGAGGCGACGAGGATGCCCACCGCGATCGCCAGGTCGAAGCGGCCGCCTTCCTTGGGCAGATCGGCCGGCGCCAGATTGACGGTGATCCGCCGCTGGGGGAACTCGAACTGCGAAGTCTGCAAGGCGGCGCGCACGCGGTCGCGCGCCTCGCGCACTTCGGTATCGGGCAAGCCGACGAGGCTGAAGGCAGGCAGGCCATTGGCCAGATGCACCTCGACCGTGACCTCGGGTGCATCGAGGCCGTCGAGCGCGCGGCTGCGCACGAGCGCGAGAGACATGCGGTTCTCCGGACTGGACGAACCGCCAGTCTAGCGGGAACGCATCGATGACAAAAGACTAGGCCGGCATCATCCAGAAAATGGCAGCAGGGGGCGACGCTCAGGCCGGCTCGTCGCCCTCGCCGGCGCGCGCACGTTCCAGCTCGGCGACGCGGGCTTCGAGTTCGGCGAGCTTCTGGCGCGCGTGCGCCAGCACTTCGCGCTGGACTTCGAATTCCTCGCGCGTGACCAGATCGAGCTTGCCGAAGGCGCTGCCGAGCATGGCCTTGACGTTCTTTTCGATGTCGCGGGCAGGGCTGTTGGCTGCCAGTTCGGAGAGCTTGGCGCCGATTTCGTCGAGGAAGCGCGGAGTAGACATGAGCGTGTATCGATGGCCGGTGATGGATGGTGAAAGTCTAGCACGCCCGCCCGATCGGCCGCCGGCACACCGCGCCGGCCCAAATGCACCACTTTGGTGCATTACGCACCAAGTTGCGCCCGATTCCTTTGCGCGGCGCAACAAAAACACCCGGTAACACAGCGTCCTCCAGGCTGAAACCCGCGTGAATCCTGGCACTCCGGGGGCTGGCACGAGGCCTGCTAAAGAGTGCTCGTCGGAAATCCAACTTCCTCTGCCAGGAGAAAACCATGCACAAGACGCTTGTCGCCACCGCCTTCATCGCCACGCTTCCATGCGCCGGCATCGCGCATGCCGAGGACAGCCCTTTCTCGGCCAACGTGAGCATCGTCTCGGACTACGCCTACCGCGGCATCAGCCAGACCGACGAGCGCCCGGCGCTGCAGGGCGGCTTCGACTACACGCATCCGAGCGGCTTCTACGCCGGCGTGTGGGCCACCAACGTGTCCTGGATCAACGACGCCGAGGCCAGCAAGTCGTCCGGCAACAGCCTGGAAATCGACTTCTACACCGGCTACGCGGGCGAAGCCGGCCCGATCGGCTACGACGTCGGCCTGCTGCAGTACTACTACCCCGGCAGCTACGGCTCGGTATGGAAAGCGGAAACCGGCATGACCAAGCCGAACACGCTGGAAGGCTACATCGGCCTGTCGTGGGAATTCCTCTCCTTCAAGTATTCCTACGCCTTCACCGACCTGTTCGGCCTGCGCGATTCCGACGGCAGCCAGTACTACGACCTCGGCGCTGAATTCGAGCTCGGCGCCGGCTTCAAGCTCGACCTGCACTACGGCTACAACGACATCAAGGGCGGCGACGACTATGACGACTGGAAACTCGGCGTCACCAAGGAATTCGGCGGCTTCGACTTCGGCCTGCACTACGTCGATTCCGACATCAAGCACTCCGACCTCGCCGACGAGCGCTTCATCTTGTCGGTCAGCAAGTCCTTCTGACCGGCCAGCCCGCAGAACTGGAGAAAACCCATGAAATTCATCGCAGCCATCATCAAGCCCTTCAAGCTCGACGAAGTGCGCGAAGCCCTGTCCGCCATCGGCGTGCAAGGCATCACCGTCACCGAGGTCAAGGGTTTCGGCCGCCAGAAGGGCCACACCGAACTCTATCGCGGCGCCGAATACGTCGTCGATTTCCTGCCCAAGGTCAAGATCGAGGCCGCCGTGGCCGACGACATCCTCGACCAGGCCATCGAGGCCATCGAGAAGTCCGCCGCCACCGGCAAGATCGGCGACGGCAAGATCTTCGTCTTCGATCTGGAGCAGGCCATCCGCATCCGCACCGGCGAAACCGGCCCGGACGCGCTGTAAGGGAGCACACGAAAATGAAAAAACTGTTCGCACTCCTGCCGGCCCTGTCCGCCGCCGGCAGCGCCTTCGCCCAGGACGCCGCCGAAGCGGCCCCGGCACTCAGCGCCGGCGACACCGCCTGGATGCTGACCTCGACGATGCTCGTCATCCTGATGGTCATCCCCGGCCTCGCGCTGTTCTACGGCGGCCTCGGCCGCGCCAAGAACATGCTGTCGGTGCTGATGCAGGTGTTCATGATCTTCTCGACCATCACCATCCTGTGGGCCATCTACGGCTACAGCCTCGCCTTCGGCGGTGAAGGCACTTTCTACGGCGACTTCAGCAAGCTGTTCCTGAGCGGCATCACGCCGGACACCATGTCCTCGGCGCTGAGCACCATTCCGGAATACGTCTTCATCTCCTTCCAATCGACCTTCGCCGCCATCACCTGCGCGCTGATCGTCGGTGCCTTCGCCGAGCGCATCAAGTTCTCGGCGGTAATGATCTTCAGCGTGCTGTGGTTCACCTTCAGCTACATTCCGGTCGCGCACATGGTGTGGGGCGGCGGCCTGCTGGCCCAGGACGGCGCGCTCGACTTCGCCGGCGGCACCGTGGTGCACATCAACGCCGCCGTGGCCGGCCTGGTGGGCGCCTACATGGTGGGAAAGCGCATCGGCTTCGGCCGTGAATCGATGGCGCCGCACAGCCTGACCCTCACCATGGTCGGCGCCTCGCTGCTGTGGGTGGGCTGGTTCGGCTTCAACGCCGGCTCGGCCGGTGCCGCCGACGGCATCGCCGGCCTCGCCTTCATCAACACCATCCTCGCCACCGGCGCCGCGACCGTGTCGTGGATCACCGGCGAGGCGGTGCTGAAAGGCAAGCCCTCGATGCTGGGCGCCGCCTCGGGCGCAGTCGCCGGCCTGGTCGCCGTGACCCCCGCCGCCGGCTTCATCGGCCCAATGGGTTCGATCGTCCTCGGCCTGATCGCCGGCCTGGCCTGCCTGTGGGGCGTGAGCGGCCTGAAGCGCATGCTGCGCGTGGATGACGCCTTCGACGTCTTCGGCGTCCATGGCATCGGCGGCATCGTCGGCGCCATCCTCACCGGCGTGCTGGCGGCCCCCGGCCTGGGCGGCACCGGCGACGCGGACTTCTCGATCGCCTCGCAACTGTGGATCCAGACCTACGGCGTGATCATCACCATCGTCTGGAGCGGTGTCGTCTCGCTGGTCGCCTACAAGCTCATCGACGTGATGGTCGGCCTGCGCGTGTCGGAAGAAGAAGAACGCGAAGGCCTGGACATCAGCGCCCACGGCGAATCCGCCTACCGCATGTAACACCCACCGTCGTCACCTGCGAAGCCGGCCCGCCCCCGGCTTCGATCTCCACCGGCGCCCTGCAAGGGGCGCCGTTTTTCCATGTGCGTACGGTCGGGCAAAGTCTTCGTTGCCGATCACATAAGCCGAAGGCTGGCGGGATACTTGCGGAGCACTGTCGACACCGTCAAACCCGCAAGCTTGCCATGCGCGGAAGACATATCGGAGTCGGGTATCTTCGTGGCAAACATATTCCATGCGACCGGGCCACGCCACACCATGAAGACACTGCGCTACCACCTCAGTCTCCAGACACCCGCCTTCCTTACCCGTGAAGTCCGCAACGAGGCTGCCACATGAGCACTGGCAATCCTCCGCTCCAGCAGCCCGAAGGCAAGACGCTGGAGTTCAAGCGCGATCTGTCCTCACCGCGCAACGTGTTGCGCACGCTGGTGGCTTTCGCCAACTCGGCAGGCGGCAGGCTGGTCATCGGCGTGGACGATGCCCGTAATGCCGTCGGTGTGGCCGACCCGCTGGATGAGGAAGAACGCCTGTGCAACCTGATCGTGACGCCCATGTTTCTCGGCGGTGAAAACCACGAGGTCGATCACACGCAAATGCGCAATGCCTCGCTCAAGGGTGCATTGCGTTTCTGGTGGCGTGCCCTGAACTGGGGGGCGAATGCTGAAGGGAGCCAATCAGGACGAAACCGATGCGCTGAAAAAGCTGCATGCCGAAGAAGGCCGCTTGTTCGGCAAAGCCAGCGATGGCAACTCCCTTTTCGAGTGTGCTTGGCGGCTCACTTTGGAAGTTTCATCGATGGACTCCCGCATAAGTCAAACTTCTACTGCCACCCCGGCACAGCCGGGGGATTTCCCGGATTGGTTTAAGACAGAGCCTCTGCCATGAGCTGAGCAGCGTGATCCAGAAATTTGCAATAGTCCCTATTTGGGACTATCATTCGCACTATGCGAGTGATAGCGATCAAGTACCTGCGAGATTTCTGGCTACGTCACCCGGATGTCGAGCAGCCTTTGCGGGCATGGTTGACTGAAGCGGGACGCGCAGAGTGGAAAATGCCCGCCGACATTACTGCGCAGTTCACGACTGCCAGCGTGCTAAAGAGTCGTCGGGTAGTGTTCAACATCAAGGGCAACGATTACCGACTGGTCGCGGCAGTGGCCTACCAGTTTGGCGCAGTGTATATAAAGTTCATCGGCACGCACGCTGCCTACGACCGCATCAACGCCGACACTGTGGAGATGTTTTGATTATGGATATTCGCCCCTTGCGCACTGAGGCCGATTATTTGGCCGCACTGGCTGAAATTAGCCCCATGTTCGACAGCGAACCAGAGCCCGGCACTCCCGAAGGAGATCGCTTCGAAGTCATGGTGACGCTCATCGAAGCCTACGAGCGACAGCACTATCCGGTAGCGCCACCTGATCCGATCGAAGCAATTAAATTCAGAATGGAGCAGGCAGGGATGAGTGTGGCCGACCTGAAGCCATATATCGGCCCGCCAAACCGAGTGTACGAGGTGTTATCGCGGCGGCGCGGTTTGAGCCTGGCGATGATTCGCCGCCTGCATGATGGCCTCGGGATTTCGGCAGATGCCCTCATTGCCCCGGTTCGGGGCGGAGAGTCTCGCCCGCCTATAGCGTGATCTTGCAGCCCCGCATTGCAAGGGGGCATCGCTCGAACTGATACCCTGATATGAAAGGGATTAAGACGCCGTTCTGGACATCTACAGCAGGACGCGTTGCTGAACCAATGCAAGCAATCGAACCTGTCTTTGTTCGAGCCGATGCCCTGATATCGGAATAAGAACCTAAGCCTCCTCGGCTTTTTCTATCCGCAGTCGCAGTTACGGCAAGCACCCGGAATCCAGAATCTCTGAGAGGGTCCACTGACACTGTTCCGCCCACGTCGCCGAAGCAAAAAAATACCCGCTTTCGCGGGTATGGTTCTTGATTTCCTGCCTGGCTCGCCGATCGCGCTCTTCGCGGCGCTTGTTCTTGTGAACCGCGTGCCCGCATTCGTTGAACAGGATCGGAATCAAAGCGTTTCGAGGCTTCAGGCGCTTCTGTTTCTTCATTTCTCCATGCTCCAGGGAAGGTGGCCGATCCATGCCTTGGTCACCATGATCCCGTGCAAGTTCGCGGCGCGATTTTCAGCGGAACACGATCGTCTTGTTCCCATGCACCAGCACCCGGTCTTCCAGGTGGTAGCGCAGGCCGCGGGCGAGCACGGTCTTTTCGATGTCCTTGCCATAGCGGACCATGTCCTCGACGGCGTCGGAGTGGTCGATGCGGATCACGTCCTGCTCGATGATCGGCCCCTGGTCGAGGTCGGCGGTGACGTAGTGGCAGGTGGCGCCGATCAGCTTGACGCCCTTGTCGTAGGCCTGGTGGTAGGGTTTGGCGCCGACGAAGCTGGGCAGGAAGCTGTGGTGGATGTTGATGATGCGGCCCGGATAGGCGGCGCACAGCTCGGGCGACAGGATCTGCATGTAGCGCGCCAGCACCATGGTGTCGCCGCGCACCTCCTCGAACAGGCGCTGCACCTCGGCATAGGCGGCGGCCTTGTTGTCGGGCGTGACCGGCACGTGGTGGAAGGGAATGCCGTGCCACTCGACGAAACCGCGCAGGGTGTCGTGGTTGGAGATCACGCACGGAATCTCGATGTCCAGTTCCTTCGACTGCCAGCGCGCGAGCAGGTCGTACAGGCAGTGCTCCTGCTTGCTGACCAGCATCACGACGCGCTTCTTGACCGCGGAGTCGGTGATCTTCCATTCCATCTCCAGTTCCTCGGCCAGCGGACGGAAGCGCTCGCGGAATTCGGCGAGATGGAAGGGCAGCGAATCGGCCTTGATCTCGATGCGCATGAAATAGCGCCCGACGGACTCGCCGTCACGCGGCTGTTCGGCATGCAGCGAGGTTTCGAGAATCCAGCCCTTGTGCTCGGCGATGAAACCCGACACCCGGGCGACAATGCCGACGCGGTCGGGGCAGGAGGCGGAAAGTGTGTAGAAGCGTTGGCGATGCATGGCGGTGATCAGGCGGCCCTGGCAAAAGCTTTATCGATCTCGGCGCGCAGGCCGGCGTAGTCGCGGACCACCGGATATTGCGGGAATTCGCGCACGACGTTTTCCGGCGGGTGGAACAGGATGCCGCCGTGGGCTTCGCCCAGCATCGCGGTGTCGTTGTAGGAGTCGCCCGCGGCGACGACCTTGAAGTTGAGTTCCTTGAAGCGTTTGACCGCCTCGCGCTTCTGGTCGGGCATGCGCAGGTGGTAGTCGACCAGAACACCTTCATCGTTGGCTTCGAGACTGTGGCAGAACAGCGTCGGCAGGCCGAGCTGCTTCATCAGCGGCTTGGCGAACTCGTAGAAGGTGTCGGACAGGATCACGACCTGGTAGGCGTCGCGCAGTTCGTCCAGGAACTGGCGCGCGCCCTCCATCGGCCCCATGCTGGCGATGACTTCCTGGATGTCGGGCAGGCCGAGCTTCTTCTCCGCCAGAATGCCGAGGCGGTACTTCATCAGCGTGTCGTAGTTCGGCTCGTCGCGCGTGGTGCGGCGCAGTTCGGGAATACCGGTGCGCTCGGCGAATTCGATCCAGATTTCGGGAACCAGCACACCTTCGAGGTCTAGACAGACGATACGCACCGTACGCTCCTGCGGGCAGAATTTGGCAAAGCCGCGATTCTAGCATCCGTGCCGCTGCGCCGAATCGTATCGGTCCGGCACGCCGTGCCGGACAAGCGCCGGCCTGTGCACAACTTCTCGACTGACAGGCAATCCCGGAAGCGTATGCTGCTACCAGATGGGATACTCCCGGACAATGACCGCATCCGTACCTGTACCGATATGATCAAGCTCATCCCCATCGACAAGCTCCAACCCGGCATGTACATCCATGACCTCAACTGCGGCTGGATGGAACACAACTTCCTGCGCAGCCGCTTTGCCGTCAGGACGGAAGAAATCGCGGAGAAAGTCCGGGCGCTGGGCGTGCTCGAAATCTGGATCGACACCGAACGCGGG
Organism: Thauera butanivorans; assembly: GCF_048398245.1. Taxonomy (NCBI): domain Bacteria; kingdom Pseudomonadati; phylum Pseudomonadota; class Betaproteobacteria; order Rhodocyclales; family Zoogloeaceae; genus Thauera; species Thauera butanivorans. The sequence continues at coordinate 465,637 of NZ_CP183038.1, read as the reverse complement.
CTCGACGTCGCCGAGGCGCCGACCCAGGAGGACCACGCCCACAAGGTGGATGAGGCACTGCAGGCGCTCGCAGGCGAGGCCGCAACGGCCATGCCGCGGATACCGGTCAGGCTCGAGATCGAGCCCGCGCAGCGGCTGCATGGCGAAGCCAACCGCATCGTGCGCGACGTGATGGGCGACATCCGGCTGGGCAAGCAGATCCAGATGGAGCAGATCGAACCGCTGGTCGAACGCATCGTCGACTCGATCTTCAGCCGCCAGGACGCCCTGCTGCCGCTGGCGCGGCTCAAGGACCACGACGAATACACCTTCCAGCACTCGGTGTCGGTATGCGCGCTGATGACCTCGTTCGCGCGGGCGCTGGAGCTGCCGCGCGAGATCATCCACGAAATCGCCGTCGGCGCCCTGCTGCACGACGTCGGCAAGGCCAGGGTGCCGGACGAAATCCTCAACAAGCCGGCCAAGCTCACCGACGCCGAATTCGCCAAGATGAAGAACCACGTCGTGCAGAGCAAGATCATCCTGCAGGACACGCCGGGCATCAGCAACATTGCGCTCGACGTCGCCGCACAGCACCACGAGCGCTTCGACGGCACCGGCTACCCGAACAAGCTCAAGGGCGACGAGATCAGCCTGTACGGCCAGATGGGGGCGATCGTCGACGTGTATGACGCGATCACCTCGAACCGCGTCTATCACAAGGGCATGGCGCCCACCGAAGCGCTGCGCAAGCTGCTGGAGTGGAGCAAGTTCCACTTCAAACCCGAACTGGTACAGGCGTTCATCCGCGCCGTCGGCATCTACCCGACGGGTTCGCTGGTGCGGCTCGAAAGCCGGCGCCTGGCCGTGGTGCAGTCGCAGAACGCCGACCAGTTGATGCAGCCGACGGTGAAGGTCATCTTCCACACCCGCGGCCACTACCTGACGCCCGAAACCATCGACCTGCGGCGCTCGCAGGACCGCATCATCGGCCACGAGGACTTCGACACCTGGAAGATCGACCCGGCGCGCTGGCTGCCGGAGTGAGGCACAGCCAGGGTAGGATGGGTAGAGCCGCAGGCGAAACCCATCGTTTGCCGGGAGCAGGGGTGATGGGTTTCGCTACGCTCCACCCATCCTACTCGTGTTTATTTGGTTGCCGGTTAAAAGCAGCCGCAGCCGCCGGACTCAATCGGCGGGGATCGCTTCCAGCGCTTCGTGCAGATCCAGCCAGCGCAACTCGGCTTCCTCGATGCGCTCCGCCAGTTCCGCCTGGCGCTTGTTCAGCACCGGCACCTCGCCGGCCTGCGGCCCGGTGTATAGCGCCGGGTCGGCCAGGCGAGCGTCGAGTTCGGCCTTTTCCTCGTTCCATGCCGCCAGGCGCTTGTCGATCTGCTCGATCTCCTTCACCAGCGGGCGGCGCGCGGCCAGCCGCGCCTGGCGCTCGGCGGCGGCCTGGGCGCGGTCGGCCTTGCGCGCCGCCTTGTCGGCAGCCTGGTCGGGGCAGGCGGCGGCAGCGGTGATCTCGGCGCGGCGCGTGGCAAGCCAGTCGCGGTAGTCGTCGAGATCGCCGTCGAAGGGCTGGATGCGGCCGCCATCGACCAGCAGGAAGCGGTCGCAGGTGGCGCGCAGCAGCGCGCGGTCGTGCGACACCAGCACCATCGCGCCTTCGTAGTCCTGCAGCGCCATCGTCAGCGCGTGGCGCATTTCCAGGTCGAGGTGGTTGGTCGGCTCGTCCAGCAGCAGCAGATTGGGCCGCCGCCAGATGAGCAAGGCCAGCGCCAGGCGCGACTTCTCGCCGCCCGAAAACGGGCCGCAGGGCGTGGTCGCCGGCGTGGAAGTGCCGCCGGCGCCGTCGCCGCGGAAATCGAAGCCGCCGAGGTAGTCGCGCAGTTCCTGCTCGCGCGTCTGCGGGTCGAGCCGCATCATGTGCTGCAGCGCGGATTCGTCCGGACGCAGGGTTTCGAGCTGGTGCTGGGCGAAGTAGCCGGTCGCCAGGCCCTTGCCTTCCAGCCTGCGTCCCGCTGCCAGCGGAAGCTCGCCGGCCAGCAGCTTGATCAGCGTCGACTTGCCGGCGCCGTTGCGCCCCAGCAGGCCGACGCGCTCGCCGGGGCGCAGCGTCAGCAGGATCCGCTCCAGCACCATGCGCTCGCCGTAGCCGACCGCGCCGTCCTCGATCTGCAGCAAGGGGTCGGGAGCCGGCGGCGCGTCGCGGAAGGCGAAGCTGAAGGGCGTATCGACGTGGGCGGCGGCGATGCGCTCCATCCGTTCCAGCGCCTTGATGCGGCTCTGCGCCTGGCGCGCCTTGGTGGCCTTGGCGCGGAAGCGGCGGATGTAGTCTTCCATGTGCGCGATCTCGCGCTGCTGCTTGTCGAACATCGCCTGCTGCTGCAGCAGGCGCTCGCCACGCTGGCGCTCGAAATCGGAATAGCCGCCGGAGTACAGCGCCAGGCGCTGCTGCTCGATGTGGGCGATGTGGGTGGTGCAGGCGTCGAGGAATTCGCGGTCGTGCGAGATCAGCAGCAGGGTGCCGCGGTAGTCGCGCAGCCAGGCCTCGAGCCAGATCACCGCGTCCAGGTCGAGGTGGTTGGTCGGCTCGTCCAGCAGCAGCAGGTCGGAGCGGCACATCAGCGCCTGCGCCAGGTTCAGCCGCATCCGCCAGCCGCCGGAAAAGTCCGCCACCGGGCGCTCGATGTCCGATGGCAGGAAACCCAGGCCGTCGAGCAGCGCCGCCGCGCGCGAACGCGCCGCATAACCGCCGATCTCGTGCAGGCGGGCGTGCAGTTCGCCGATGCGCCCGCCGTCGTGGCTGGCTTCGGCGGCGGCCAGCCCGGCCTCGATGGCGCGCAGTTCGGCATCGCCGTCGAGCACGTAGTCGATCGCCGGCTGCGGCAGGCCGGGGGTTTCCTGCGCGACGTGGGCGATCACCCAGCCCGGCGGCATCTCCAGGTCGCCTTGGTCGGGGTGGAGCTGGTCGCGCAGCATGGCGAACAGGCTGGACTTGCCGCTGCCGTTGGCGCCGGTCAGGCCGACTTTCCAGCCGGGATGGATCTGCAGCGTGGCCCCTTCGACGAGGACCTTGGCGCCACGTGCGAGGCGCAGATTGCGAAGACTGATCACGAAGGTAAAACACGGCCAGGACGGCCGCGGACGGAAATAAAGGCGCTATTCTACGCGCCAAGCGAATCGTCTCCGGAACCCTGCGCGCATGTCCCGCCCCAGCCTCACCCCCACAGCCCCCCTGAATTCGGCCCCCAGACCCGCACGCGCACTGCTGTCGCTGTCGGCCGCAGTCCTGCTGTCACTGTCCGCTCCCGCACTTGCGCAAGCACCGGCCGATACCGGCGCCTCGTCGCAGACGGTCGCCGAGGACGCACGCAAGGCCGAACTCAACGCCCAGGCCAAGGTGCTGCGCAACGAGGCCGAAGCCACTTTCGTTGCCACCGAAGCCGGCTGCTACCAGAAATTCCTCGTCAATCGCTGCATCGACCAGGCCAGGCAGCTGCGCCTCGACACGATCAAGCGCGCCCGCGCACTCGAAGCCGAAGCCCGCCAGATCGACCTCGCCCAGCGCCAGCGCGCCGCCGCCGAAGTCCAGGCCGCCCAGCGCGCCAACGCACCGGCTGCACAACCCGCTCCCGGCGTACCGGCACCCGATGTACCGGCGCCCGCCGCCACGGCCACGCCGGCACCGGCGCCGGATGGGGACGTCGGCCCGTCGCCCGAAGCCGAACGCATCCGCGCCGAGCGTGCCCGCAGTGCCGGTGAGGCCGCAAGCGGCGCACAGGCCGAACGCGCTGCGCGCGACGCGGAACGGGCCGCCAAGCGCGCCGAAACCGAAGCCGAAGCCGAAGCCCGCGCCGCCGCCGCCGAGCGCGATCGCGCGCGCTACGAGGAGCGCATCCGCCGCCACGAAGAAGACCAGGCCACCAAGAAGAAATAGCAGCCATCGGCCCGGCAAGCGGCGATCCGCCGGCCGGCACGCCGGCGACGGACATTCAGCACCTGGCAGCCGGCCACCGCGACACCGGCGCCCAGCCCTGCCCGCCTACAGCGGCTGCAGGCCACGCGCCCAGTCGAGCGCATCTTCCAGGCGGTCGTTGCCCCAGAACAGTTCCTCGCCCACCCTGAAGCTCGGCGCACCGAACAGGCCGAGCTCGGTCGCATGCTCGGTCTGCCGGCGCAAAGCCTGCTTGTTGTCGTCCGACAAGGCGCGCCCGATCACCGCATCGGCGTCCAGCCCCTGCCGCGACAGGATCTCCGCGATCACCCCGGCCTGGCCGATGTCGCGGTCCTCGGCGAAGTTGGCGCTCATCACCGCACGCGAAAACGGCGCCACCCAGCCCTCCGCCACCCCCACCAGCGCGACCCGCGCCGCCAGCAGGCTGTCGCGCGGAAAGCCGCTCGGCTTGCGGAAGGGCTGGCCGTACCTGGCCGCCAGGCGCTCCAGGTCGCGCCACATGTAGCGGCCCTTGGGCGGATAGATGTTGAACGGCGAATCGTTCCAGCCCAGCGCCATGAACACCGGCCCGAGCAGGAAGGGCTTCCATTCGACCTGCACGCCCGCCACCTCGGCCAGCGGCTCGATGCGCATCACCGACAACCAGGAATAGGTACTGGCGAACTCGTACCAGAACTCGACGGCGGGACGGGACATGGCAGGACTCCAAGGCAAACGGACCTCTTCACTATAGCCCGACGGGCGCACGCACGCCGCCACGGCACGCGCCCCAGCGCAGGCTCCCGAGCCGTGCCGCAGCGCTACTCCGCCGCTGGACGATTGGCAATCCAGATGCCGGCGCCGACCAGGCCAAGCGCGGCGAACACCGCCGGCGTCAGCGCCTCGCCCAGCAGCACGCCGCCGGCCAGCACACCCAGCACCGGCGTCAGAAAGGAAAACGAGGACAGCCGCGTCGCCGGGTAATGGCGAATCAGCCAGAACCAGCCCACGTAGCTCGCCGATGCCACCAGCACGGTCTGGAACGCCAGGCTCGCCCATACCCCGGCCGTGGGTGCGAACACGCCCGGCTCGCCCAGGCCCAGCGACAGCATCGGCAGCACCAGCGCCGACACCGCCAGCTGGTACAGCAGCATCTTCTCGGCCGAGGTGCGCGCAAGCGCGGTCGCCTTCACCGTCAGCGTGGTCGCGGCCCAGAGCATCGCCGCGCCAACCAGCATCAAGTCACCGATCCAGGCCTGCCCGGACGGCCGCAGCAGGTTCTCGCCGAACAGCGCCAGCACTCCGGCGAAGGCCAGCGCCATCCCCGCCCATTGCGCACGCCGCATCCGCTCGTTCGGCAGCAGCCACTTCGCCCCCAGGGCGACGAAGAAGGGCGCGGTGTACAAGAAGATCACCCCGCGCGAGGCGGTGGTGAACTCGAGCCCGAGGAAGATCAAGGCGAACTCGCCGGCGAACAGCAGCCCCGCGAGCAGCCCCGGCCACAGCGTGCCGTCGCGCCCGAACAGCGGAATACCGCGCAGCCGCGCCCAGCCGAACACCAGCACCGTCGCCCCGATCGAGCGCAGCCCGGCCTGCCATGCCGGCGAAATGCCCGTGCTGGCGATCTTGATCGCCACCTGCTGCAAGCCCCACAAGGTGCAGAACAGCAGCATCAGGCTGATGGCAAGGCGGTCGAGCTGGGTCTTGGGCGGCATCGGATTCTCGGGAACAGGGAACGGCGGCAAAGGCGCGCGCAATCATACGCGCAGCACCGGGCTCCGGCTCGAGCGCAGCCCTCATGATTCGCACCTTCGATGCCCCGCTTCGCCAACATATTCTTACGGTATCCCTCAGGCCTGCTTCCCGCTTTCGGGCGAATTTGCCCCGATAATGCCAGCCCGCCGCCCGCGAGGCGCCTCCAAGAACAACAGGAGAACTCCGATGAAAAAAACTCAAAGCAGTCTCGCCGCCCTTGCCCTGGGGCTGTCGCTGAGCGCCTGCGCGACGACGTCCGCCGACGATGCGCTCAAGCCCTGGCCACGCGCCGCCGAAGGCTACAGCCGCCACGTCATCGAACTGCCGAAGCTGACCGACGAAAGCACACGCAAGGTGGAGCTGATCGCCGGCAAGACGATGGAGGTGGACTGCAACCACCACCGCATGGGCGGCCAATGGCAGGAGAAGACCGTCGAAGGCTGGGGCTACAGCTACTACGAACTGGACCGGGTCGGCCCGCCCGTCAGCACGATGATGGCCTGCCCGGACGACAGCCGCAAACAGGCATTCGTGCAGGCCGGCGGCGAGCCCATGCTGGTGCGCTACAACAGCCAGTTGCCGCTGGTCATCTACGCGCCGAGCGACATCGAGGTGCGCTACCGCATCTGGTCGGCCGGTCCGGACAGCCTGCCCGCGCAGCAGCGCTGACGCGCAGCAGGCGTGCCGTATGCTCATGCCGTCGCGGCACCCCCACCTCCGCAGGGCACGGCCTCCTCGAACAGCCATGCCCTGAACGACTGCACGATCGGGCGCTCCAGCGCCAGCGGCGGACAGACGGCAAAGTAGGCGAAGGGACAGGGCATCGCCACCTCGCAGGCGACAGCCAGCTTGCCGCCCTGCAGCTCGGCCTGGATCAGAAGCGGGGACGCCAGCAGTACCCCCTGCCCCGTGAGCGCAGCTTCCAGCGCCAGCAGCCCGTTGCCGAAGCGCTGCTCGCGCAGCGGAGCCGGCACTGCGACGCCCGCATGTTCGAACCACTGCGGCCAGCCGAAACGATCGGCCGAACGCCAGGCCGTGCCGTCGCTCAGCAAGGCCTGCCCCAGCAGGGCTTCAGGCTCCACGCGCGGCTCCGCCCCCGGCTCGGGCGCCCATACCGGCAGCAGCGACACTTCCAGCAAACGCTGCGCTTCGAGCTCCGGATAGCTTCCATAGCCGAAACGCACGGCCAGATCGATACCCGCCCGGCGGAACTCCGCCAGCCCGGCGGGACCGCCGCGCATCGAGTCGACCGAGCTGAGACTGGCCTGGAGGCGCACTTCCGCCTCGGGGCAACGGGCGTAGAAGCGATGCAGGCGCGGCACCAGCCATTTGGTCGCAAACATCGGCTCCGCGCATACCGTGATGAGGTTGCGCGCCTCGCTGTGGGCACGGAGCTGCTCGACCGCATCCGCCAGCGCGGCGAAGCCCTCCTGCAGCGCCGGCAGCGCAAGCCTGGCCGCCGACGTCAGGCTGACCCGGCGGTGATGGCGCACGAACAGCTCGACACCGAGCAGCGCCTCCAGCGCCTTGATCTGGTGGCTGATCGCTGCCGGCGTGACGTGCAGTTCCCTGGCTGCAGCAGCAAAGCTCCTCGTCCTTGCCGCAGCCTCGAAATACGACAGCGCCACCAGCGGCGGCAAGCGCCGCGTGGAGGCTGGCGCAGGCCGCGACGGAACGCCGTCCTGCATCCGGCAACCCGGTGCCGCCTCCACACTCGCATCGGGTGTGGCCGGCAGCGGAGGAAATCGGCAAGCTCGTTTGGACATGGGCCGGCAGCTTACGGTGTCAGGACAGCCGCGTGAAGCTCAGCCGCCACGGCACTCACCGGCAGCGCGTCAGCGCTTCCATCGGGCCGGGCGCTTCTCGAAGAAGGCGTCGATGCCTTCGCAGGCATCCTCCTCCATCATGTTGCGCGCCATGACGTCGCCTGCGTAGGCATAGGCATCGTTCAGTGCCATCTGGCGCTGGCGGTAGAACATGGCCTTGCCGTAACGCACCGCCACGGGGCTTTTGGAGAGAATCTCGGCGGTTTTGCGCGCGACCGCTTCGTCCAGTTCGGCTTCGGGCACGGTTTCGTTGATCAGCCCCCAATCGGCAGCGGTCGCAGCATCGATGAAACGCGCCGTCACCAGCATGTCGAAAGCGCGCTTGGGCGACACGTTGCGCGACAGCGCCACGGCCGGCGTGGAGCAGAACAGGCCGACGTTGATGCCCGACACCGCGAAACGCGTCGTCTCCGCGGCGATCGCCAGATCGCAGCTGGCGACGAGCTGGCAGCCGGCAGCGGTCGCGATGCCGTGCACGCGGGCGATGACGGGTACCGGCAGCGTCTGGATGCCCTGCATCACCCGGCTGCAGCGGGCGAACAGGTCCTGGTAATACCCGAGCCGGGGCTGGCTGCGCATTTCACGCAGATCGTGCCCGGCGCAAAAGACCTTGCCGGCCCCTGCCAGCACGACGCAGCGCACCTCGTCGTCGCAGGACAGCGCATCCAGCTCGCGCTGCAGGGCATCCAGCATGGCTTCGGACAGGGGGTTGAATTGCTGCGGACGGTTCAGCGTGAGCGTCACGACGCCGTCGGCGTCGCTGCGCAGCAACGGGGTATCGGTAGCGTTCTGCAGTGCGGGCATGATGGCAACTCCGGATGGACGCGCGGCTCAGGCCGCCGGCACGACCGTCACCTTGGCCGTGATCGAATGGGCGATGAAGCAGTTCTTGTGGGCACCGGCATGCAGGCGCGCGAGCACGGCAGCGTCCGGCTGCTTGTCGCCGCCGAAGCTGACCCGGGGCGACAGTTCGATCCGGGTCAGGCTCATGCCGACACCTTCGACTTTCTCCAGGTATCCGGTCGCCTGGTCTTCGTAGCGCTCCACGCAGTAGCCCTGGAATTCCGCGATGGCCAGGAAGGTCAGCATGTGGCAGCTCGCCAGCGCACCGAGCAGCAGTTGCTCGGGATCGGCACAGGCCGGATCGCCCTTGTAGTCGACGCCCGCCGACACATTCACGGCCTGCTGGCCGTTCAGCTCGGCCACATGGTTGCGCGAATAAGTGCTGCCGTCGGTGGGGTGCGGGGAACGTTGCCAATGGATGGCAGCGTGGTGCTGGGACATGGTCGACCTCCGAAGATGTGGCTCCGCGCCGAAAACGGGCGTGCCGGACATGCAGATCGTAGGCCGCCGCAAACCGCAGCGTAAAGCGACGATTTCTGTGCTTGAGGCTTAGGAAAACTAAGCCTCGCCGATGCGATTCACTCCAGCCCCCGTCCCGTTTCCGCCATTTTCGGCGCGGCGCAGGCCAGCTTGTCGAACTGCCCCGTGAGCCCATCGATCTCGGCGAGCAGACGTTCCCGCTGGCGGTCGTTGGCGGTATTGAACACACCGGCCAGCAAGTCCAGGGTCCGTTGTCGATTGTGTGCCGCCTGTTCGGAGTATTCGTCCTGCACCTCGCCGGCCGGCGCCTGCAGGGCCGCGATGCGTTCGGCGAACAGCCGCGGCTCGCGGCGGACCTTCAAGGCCTCGAGCATACCCTGCTGCCACTGGCGGCGCTCGTCCAGCCAGCGTTCGGTGGTCGGCTGCAGCCCCTGGCTCCAGCCGGCGACCAGCGCGCGCTGTTCGTCGGTGAGGCGGCCGAACCAGTTGCGCAGGCGCTTTTCCATGCGCGCGATCTGTGCCTTGCGGCGCGCCTCGGTGCTGCCACCGAGGAATTCCTCGCGCGCCTCCTTGTCCCGGCGCTCGAAGGCAGCCGCCAGTTCGGCGACCTGATCGTCCGACAGGCCCGCGAGCAGCACCTTCGCATCGTTCATCAGTTCGACGCGGAGCTCGTCCCACCAGGCTTCGCCCTGGCGCAGGAAAGGCGCCAGCTCCTGCGCCTCGATCCGTTCGCGCGCCAGCAGGCGGCGCGCATCGCGCAGCAGACCGACGTAGCCCGGCAGATGCACGCGGCAGTGCCAATCCAGCCGCAGCGCGAGGCGCTGGTCCAGCACCTGGCGCTGGCCGGCGTCGAAGGTGACGTAGTCGCGCAGGTACCAGGGCACCAGCCAGTCGAGCTGGGAATAGGCAAAGCGCACGCCGCAGCCGCCGAGCACCAGTACCGCCAGCAGCACGGCGACGAAGCTTCGCGCGCATGCAGACACCGCCGGCCGGGCCGTGCGCACCCGACCCAGGCGAAAGCGCGGCTGGCCGGGCGGCGGCATCGCAGTGACTCAGCCGGCGCCGTCCCGGCGAGCCCCGGCGTGCTGGCCGGCTTCGCCGGCGACCGTATCGCTCAGCGGATCGTCGGCCTGTGCCCCCTCGTTCCGGTAGGCTTCGGTGGCCAGGTCCCGCACTTCAGCGACTTCCGAAGGGGTTTCGGCCTCGGCGCTCTCCGCAAGCGCGTCGGCCTGCGTGGCGATGGCTTCCTCCGGAGCAGCCGCAGCTTCTGCCGTCCTGGCGGCTGCATCCGGCGCCGCGTCGGCCTCGGGCGCAACGGCGCCCGATGCGGCGGCATCCCGTGTATCGACGTCCGGTGCATCGGCGCCCGCAGCTTCCACGGCAGCGGCATCTGCCACGGTGGCCACGGCCGCCGCAGCCCCCACCCCCGCCAGCAGCTTGTCCGCCTCGCCGGTATCGCGGGCGGAGCCGACCAGCAGCGCATCGACACGCTGCTGGAACAGCGTGCGCGCCGAGCCGGACGACAGTTTTTCGTAGCCCGAGGACAGATGTTCGAACAGCTCCTTGTACGAGCCCGCCATCGACACGAACAGCGTCGCCGTCTTGTCGAAGTGCGTCTCCACTTCCTTGCGGTAGCCCTCGATTTCCTGCACCTGGCGCTGGACTTCGGCTTCCAGTTCCTCGATGCGGGCCTTGCCGCCGCCACAGCGGCGGCCGATGAAGAAGCCGATAAGCGCGGCGACGAGCACCGCGGCGATGGCGGCGAACCATGCGGTCTGTTCAGTCATGTCTTGTTCCCTCCCCTGATCCTGTTCTTGTTCAATCGACGATGCGGGGCTCGACCGGCCCCAGGAACTGCAGCCTCGCACGCAAGGCCCGCGTCACTTCCACGCGGCCATCCCCGGCGATGCGCAGCGCGTGTTCGATGCCGAAACGGCGCGTTTGTTCGCGCCAGCCATCGCCTGCCAGGTAGGCGGGCTTGCTGGCAGCATCGGACAAGGTGCCGGTGCCCTCGCTGCCCAGGTTTTCCGCCGCGCTGCCGGGCGTGACCAGCACCGTCAGCGACTGCGTGCCATGCGCCGGCTGGCCGGTGCGCGGGTCGAGCAGGTGGGCGTAGCGTTCGCCGTCGAGCATGAAGTAGCGCTGGTAGTCCCCCGAGGTGCCGACCGCCTCGCCGTCGTACAGCGGCATCGCCGCCAGCGGCGCGGGTTCGCGCGGATGCTGGATGCCGATGCGCCACGGCTGATCGCCCTTCTTGCCCAGCGCCAGCACGTTGCCGCCGATGTTGATCAGCGCGTTGCGCACGCCCTGCTGCTTCAGGATGGCGGCGGCGCGGTCCAGCGCATAGCCTTTGGCGTAGCCGCCGAAATCGAGCTGCACCGCCGGGTTGCGGCTTTCGACGCGGTTGCCGTCGATGACGAGGTCGGCCATGCGCGGCCGGGCGTCGAGCAGGGCCTGCAGCCTGGCGGGATCCGGCCGCAGCGGCACGAAAGTATCGGAATGGAAGCCCCACAGCGCCACCAGCGCGCCCAGCGCGGGGTCGAACAGCTCGTCGCTGATGGCGGCAATGCGCTGGGCATCCTTCAGCATCGCCGCCAGCTCGGCGGACACCGTCGCCGCCTCGCCGCGCGCGATGGCGGCATTCAAGGCCGTGAGCTCCGACGGCTCCCAGGCGTGGTAAGCGCGGTGCAGGCGGTCGAACTCGCGCAGCACGGCGTTGGCCGCTGCATCGGCCGCCGCCTGGTCGTCGGCATACACCGCCACGTCGACCCGGGTGCCGAACACGAAAGCCTCATGATGGAAGACTTCGGCGCGCGAGCAGGCACCCAGCAGCAGCACGCAGGCAATCAATCCCAGGCAGCGCAGCCAGCAGGAGGGCAAGTCCGGCCTCGCCCCCATCAGGCGCAAGCTTGTTCCAGCTTGTCGACGACCAGGCCGGCGACGTCGAAACCCTGCTGGGTGGCAATCTCGACCATGCAGGTGGGGCTGGTGACGTTGATCTCGGTGAGGTGGCCGCCGATGACGTCCAGGCCGACGATCAGCAGCCCGCGCTGCCACAGGATGGGCGCGAGGTATTCGGCGATCTCGCGTTCGCGCGCGGTCAGCGGCATCGCCACGCCGCGGCCGCCGGCGGCGAGGTTGCCGCGCGTCTCGCCGGCCTGCGGAATGCGCGCCAGCGAATAGGGCACGACTTCGCCGCCGATGATCAGCACGCGCTTGTCACCGTCGGCGATCTGCGGCAGGTAGCGCTGCGCCATGATGGTGCGGGCGCCTTCCTGCGTCAGCGTCTCGATGATGACGTTGCGATTGGGGTCGTCCTTCCTGACGCGGAAGATCTGGCTGCCGCCCATGCCGTCGAGCGGCTTCAGGATGACGTCGCCGATCTCGTCGATGAAAGCCTGGATGTCGACCGCATCGCGCGCCACCAGCGACGTGGCCATGAACTGCGGGAATTCGGTGATGGCAAGCTTCTCGGAGTGGTCGCGGATCGCGCGGGGGTCGTTGAACACCCGCGCGCCGGCCTGCATCGCGTCTTCCAGCAGCCAGGTGGCGGTGACGTACTCGAAGTCGAAAGGCGGGTCCTGGCGCATCAGCACGGCGTCGAATTCCGCCAGCGGCAGCGCCTGCTCCGCTCCGGCGGGCTCGTACCAGGGCTTGTCGCCCGCCAGCAGGCGGATCGGCAGCGCACGCGCCGCCACCGCGCCGTCGCGCCAGGCCAGCGCACCGCGCTGCAGCGTCCACACCTGGTGGCCGCGCGCAGCGGCGGCACGCATCACGGCGATGCTGGAATCCTTGTAGGCCTTCAGGCCGTCGAGCGGATCGAGGATGAAGGCGAGCTTCATGCCGCCTCTCCGAGTTCCTCGAGCGGCGCGGTTTCCTCGATCTCGACCGAGGCCGCCAGCAGCGCCAGCCGCGCGACCACGCCGTAGGCGTAGAAGCGGTTGGGCGGCGCATCCGGCCCCTGCGCCATGTCGGGCAGCGTGCAGGAGGTGTCGAAGGCCAGCGGCTTGAAGTGCATGCCCGGCGCGTTGAGGTTCTCGTCGCGGCCGCGCTCGGTATGCACGCGGTAGAAGCCGCCGACGACGTAGTGGTCCATCATGTAGACGACCGGCTCGGCGACGCCGTCCTCGACCGTCTCGAAGGTATGCACGCCTTCCTGGATGATGACCTCGTGCACCTGCAGGCCTTCCTTGACCACCGCCATCTTGTTGCGCTGGCGGCGGTTCAGGCCGACCACTTCGGACGCGTCCTTCACCGTCATCACGCCCATGCCGTAGGTGCCGGCATCGGCCTTGACGACGACGAAGGGCTCGTCGCTGACACCGTATTCCTTGTACTTGGCGCGGATGCGGGTCAGCAGCGAATCGACCTGCGCCGCCAGGCATTCCTCGCCGGTGCGCTCCTGGAAGTTGATCTGGCCACAGACGCCGAACTCGGGGTTGATGCGCCACGGGTCGATGCCGATCGCGGCGGCGAACTCGCGCGCCACGCGGTCGTAGCACTCGGCGTGCTTCGACTTGCGGCGCGCATGCCAGCCGGCGTGCAGCGGCGGGATCAGCCACTGCTCGTCCAGGCCCTGCAGCACCGGCGGAATCCCCGCCGACAGGTCGTTGTTCAGCAGCACCGCGCAGGGACTGAAACCATCCAGGCCGACGCGGCCGCCGCTGCGCCGCAGCGGCTCCAGCGTCAGCGCGACGCCGTTGGCCAGTTCGATCACGGTCGGCTCGGTGATCTCGGGCAGCAGGCTGCCGATGCGCACTTCCAGCCCGGTCAGGCGCAGGATGGACACCAGCTTGGCCACGTTCTGCAGGTAGAACTGGTTGCGGGTGTGGTTCTCGGGAATCAGCAGCAGCTTGCCGGCGTCGGGGCAGATGCGCTCGATCGCGACCTGGGCGGCCTGCACGCACAGCGGCATGAAGGCGTCGTTGAGGTTGTTGAAGCCGCCCGGGAACAGGTTCAGGTCGACCGGCGCGAGCTTGAAGCCCGAGTTGCGCAGGTCGGTCGAGCCGTAAAAGGGCGGCATGTGGTCCTGCCACTGGGTGCGGAACCACTTTTCGATGTCGCAGGCGTTGTCGAGGAACTGGCGCTCCAGTTCGAGCAGCGGCCCGGTGAGTGCGGTAGTGAGGTGCGGAACCATGGATTGTCTCTGGCCTGGATGAGCCCCTGCCGGCCCGGCAGGCGGCGAAACGATTGGCGGGGATGTTACACCATGGCCCGCAGCGCTCACGCAGCCGGCACGCGCGGCAGCACGTCGCGGGCCCGGCACCGAGCCTGCCGGTAATGGAGCCGAGCTTTGATCCCGGTCAGAGCGGGAAGGCCCCGGAGCTTGAGACATTGGGCGCCCGGCACTGCGGGCGGGGATCCCCGGCCTGAGGGTCGCCACGGATGGCAAGGAAGAAAAATTCGCTTACCTTTACGGGGCGGGATCGCCGCAGGCTCCACCGCCGAGGCCTGCCCCCCCTGTCCAAATCAAACAACAAAGGAGACGTTCCATGAAGAAGCAAACCCTGCTCGCCGCCGCCCTGCTCGCGCTCGGCGGCTTTTCCGGTGCCGCGCTGGCCGACCTGACGGTCGCCATCGCCGGCCCGATGACCGGCCAGTACGCCTCGGCCGGCGACCAGATCCGCAAGGGCGCCGAAATGGCCATCGCCGACATCAATGCCCGCGGCGGCGTGCTCGGCCAGAAGCTGAAGCTGGAGATCGGCGACGACGCCTGCGATCCCAAGCAGGCGGTGTCGGTCGCCAACACCATGGTGAACAAGGGCATCGTCTACATGCACGGCCACTGGTGCTCCAGCTCGACGATCCCCGCCTCCGACGTCTATGCCGACGCCGACATCCTGGTCGCCACGGTATCGACCAATCCACAAGTCACCGAACGCGGCCTGCCCAACGTCTTCCGCATCATGGGCCGCGACGACCAGCAAGGCCTGGTGGCCGGCGGCTACCTCGCCGACCATTTCAAGGACCGGAAGGTCGCCGTGGTCGACGACAAGAGCGCCTACGGCAAGGGCCTGGCCGACGAGATGGCCAAGGCGATGAGTGCCAAGGGCCTCAAGCCCGCGCTGCGCGAATCGATCACCGCCGGCGAGCGCGACTACTCCAGCCTGATCGCCAAGTTCAAGCAGGCCGGCGTCGACGTGATGGCCTTCGGCGGCTACCACACCGAAGTCGCGCTGATCCTGCGCCAGGCCCAGGCCGCCGGCCTGCAGCTGACGGTGATGGGCGGCGACACCATGACCAATGCCGAGCTGGTCACCGCCGCCGGCCCGGCCGCCGACAACGTGCTGTTCACCTTCTCGCCCGACGCGCGCAAGAACCCCGACGCCGCGCCGGTGGTGGAGAAGTTCCGCGCCGCCAAGGTCGAGCCGGAAGGCTACGTGCTGTACGCCTATGCCGCGATGCAGCTGTTCGAGCAGGTGGCGACCGCAGCCAACAGCACCCAGTACGCCGAGCTCGAGAAGGCGATGCGCAGCGGCAACTTCAAGACCGTGATCGGCGATCTCGCCTTCGGTCCGAAAGGCGACCTGAACGTGCCCGGCTTCGTCGTCTACCGCTGGCAGGGCGGCCAGTACGACTACGTCCAGTAATCGTCCGGCCCCGCTTCGCCTGGTCCGGCCATAGTGCCGTTCACTTAGGAGATTCCCTTCCGGTGTAGGAGCGGCTTCAGCCGCGAACAACCGCCTTTCGCGGCTGAAGCCGCTCCTACGGTGAAAGAGGCGCCTGCTCGAACGAACGGTATTGGGCCTGGCCAGACCTCCCCCGCGCCGCCCGACGCAGCGGCGCGGGCCGGATCACATCACAGCGGCACGCCCGCACTGCGCCCCGGCGACCAGCGCGGGAAACCGCCGTGCCCCCAACGGAGACATCGTGGCCTACGCACTTCAGCAACTGATCAACGGGCTGACGCTCGGCGCCATGTACGGCCTGATCGCCATCGGCTACACGATGGTGTACGGCATCATCGGCATGATCAACTTCGCCCACGGCGACATCTTCATGGTGAGCGCGTTCATCGCGGTCACCGCCTTCACGCTGCTGGCGGCAGCGGACGTGACGTCCATCCCGCTGGCACTGACTTTCGTGCTGGTCGTGGCGATCTTCTTCACCTCGGCCTACGGCTGGGCGGTCGAGCGCACCGCCTATCGCCCGCTGCGCGGCTCGACCCGGCTGGCGCCGCTGATCTCGGCGATCGGCATGTCGATCTTCCTGCAGAACACCGTGCAGCTGACCCAGGGCGCGCGCGTCAAGCCGATCCCGCCGGTCATCGAAGGCGGTCTCGTGCTGTGGGACGCGCCGGCCTTCAGCGTGCAGATCAGCTGGAGCCAGTTGCTGATCATCGTCACCACGGTGACGCTGATGGCGGCCTTCACCTGGATGATCACGCAGACGCCGTTCGGCCGCCAGCAGCGCTCCTGCGAGCAGGACCGCACGATGGCCGCGCTGCTCGGCGTCAACGTCGACCGCACGATTTCGCTGACCTTCATGCTCGGCGCCGCGCTGGCCGCGGTCGCCGGCGTGATGGTGACGGTGTATTACGGCGTGGTCGATTTCTTCATCGGCTTCCTGGTCGGCATCAAGGCTTTCACCGCGGCGGTGCTGGGCGGCATCGGCTCGCTGCCGGGGGCGATGCTCGGCGGCCTGCTGATCGGCCTCATCGAATCCTTCTGGGCCGCCTACCTGTGGGCGGAATACAAGGACGTCGCCACCTTCGGCATCCTGTGCCTGGTGCTGATGCTGCGCCCCTCGGGCCTGCTCGGCCGGCCCGAAGTGGAGAAAGTCTGATGAGCACCGTCGTCTTCGCCCGCCACGCGATGACGCCCGCCGAGCGCCTGCGCGACGCCGGCTGGGTCGCTTTCGTCGGCTTCATCCTCGGCGTGCCGCTGATCGGCCTGACCACGGTGGACGTGGGCGGCCGGCTGGCGGTCGACACCCGCTTCGGCCTGCTGGCCGCCACCGTCGCGGCGGTGTTCGCCGGCCGCCTGCTGCTGCGCTGGGCGCTCGACCAGGCACGCGAGCGCAGGCAGGCCCGCAGCGCGGCCGGCGCCCCGGCCACCGCCGACGAGCGCGCCCAGGGCGCGCAGAAAGTGGTCACCGTGCTCGGCTGGATCGCGCTCGGCGCCGCGGTGGCGCTGCCGATCTTCCATTCGGACAACCGCTACGTGGTCGACACCGCCACCACGGTGCTGATCTACGTGATGCTGGGCTGGGGCCTGAACGTGGTGGTGGGCCTGGCCGGGCTGCTCGACCTCGGCTACGTCGCCTTCTACGCGGTCGGCGCCTACTCCTACGCACTGCTGTCGACCCAGTACGGCTGGAACTTCTGGGAAGCGCTGCCGGTGTCCGGCGCGCTCGCCGCCTGCTTCGGCATCCTGCTCGGCTACCCGATCCTGCGCCTGCGCGGCGACTACCTCGCCATCGTCACGCTCGGCTTCGGCGAGATCATCCGCGTCATCCTGGTGAACTGGACCGAGTTCTCGGGCGGCCCCAACGGCATCAGCTCGATCCCGCGGCCGAGCTTCTTCGGCCTCGAGTTCGCCCGCAGCGCACCCGAAGGCGAGCAGACCTTCGCCGGCTTCTTCGGCCTGGCCTTCTCGCCGATGCACCGGCTGATCTTCCTCTACTACCTGATCCTGGTGCTGGCATTGCTGACCCACGCCTTCGTCTCGCGGCTGCGCAAGCTGCCGGTCGGGCGCGCCTGGGAGGCGCTGCGCGAGGACGAGATCGCCTGCCGCGCGATGGGCATGAACACCACCAACATCAAGCTGTCGGCCTTCGCCATCGGCGCCATGCTGGGCGGCTTCGCCGGCGTGTTCTTCGCCGCGCGCCAGGGCTTCATCTCGCCGGAAAGCTTCACTTTCTCCGAGTCCGCCATCATCCTCGCCATCGTCGTGCTGGGCGGCATGGGTTCGCAGATGGGCGTGGTGCTGGCGGCGACGCTGCTGGTGCTGATCCCCGAGTTCGGCCGCAACTTCGCCGAATACCGCATGCTGCTGTTCGGCGCGGCAATGGTGCTGATCATGATCTGGAAGCCGGGCGGCCTGCTGTCGCACCGCGAACCGACCGTGCGCCTGAACCCGCTGGGCAAGGCCGGCGCCGCCAGGGAGGCCGCACGATGAATGCCACCGTCCCGAACACCGCCGCCACGCTGCTGTCGGTGCAGAACCTGACGATGCGCTTCGGCGGCCTGGTCGCCATCGACGACCTGTCGCTGGACGTGCCGGCCGGCAGCATCACCGGCATCATCGGTCCCAACGGCGCCGGCAAGACCACGCTGTTCAACTGCCTGACCGGCTTCTACAAGCCGACCACTGGCAGCCTGCGGCTGGCCCACCCGCAGCACGGCGAAATGCGCCTGGAAGCGCTGCCCAGCCATCGCGTGGCGCGCGACGCCCAGGTCGTGCGCACCTTCCAGAACATCCGCCTGTTCCCGAAGATGACGGTGCTGGAAAACCTCATCGTCGCCCAGCACAACGTGCTGCAGCACGCCTCGAAGTTCTCCATCGCCGGCCTGCTCGGCCTGCCCGGCTACCGCCAGGCCGAGCAAGCGGCGATCGAGCGCGCGGCAACGTGGCTGAAGCGGCTGCGGCTCGAACACCTCGCCGACCACGCCGCCGGCGCGCTGCCCTACGGCATCCAGCGCCGCATCGAGATCGCCCGTGCGCTGTGCGTCGACCCGGTGCTGCTGTGCCTGGACGAGCCCGCCGCCGGCCTCAACCCGCGCGAATCGGCCGAATTGAACGCGCTGCTGCTCTACCTGTGCCGCGAACTGGGCATCGCCATCCTGCTGATCGAGCACGACATGAGCGTGGTGATGAACGTCTCCGACCACATCGGCGTGATCAGCTACGGCCGCAAGATCGCCGAGGGCACGCCGGAACAGGTCAGGAACGACCCCGACGTGATCAAGGCCTATCTCGGCGAGGACGACGACGAAGATGCGCAGGACGCTGCGGTGACGACGGGAGGGGCCACGGCATGATGCTGACGATGGAGGGCGTGCACGCCCACTACGGCCACATCCACGCGCTGCGCGGCATCGACGTCGAAGTGCAGGTCGGCGAGATCGTGACGCTGATCGGCGCCAACGGCGCCGGCAAGTCGACGCTGATGATGAGCCTGTTCGGCACCCCCCGCGCGAGCGCCGGGCGCATCGTCTTCGACGGCGAGGACATCACCCGCGTGCACACGCACGAGATCGCCCGCCGCGGCATCGCGCTGGTGCCCGAAGGCCGGCGCATCTTCCCGCGCATGACGGTGCTGGAGAACCTGCAGATGGGCGCGACGCACGCCGACCCGGCGAACTACGGCGCCGACCTCGCGCGCATGTTCGCGATGTTCCCGATCCTGGAGCAGCGCCAGTCGCAGCGCGGCGGCACGCTGTCCGGCGGCGAACAGCAGATGCTGGCGATCGCCCGCGCGCTGATGAGCCGGCCCAAGCTGCTGCTGCTCGACGAACCTTCGCTGGGCTTGGCGCCGATCTACATCCGCAAGGTGTTCCAGATCGTCAGGGAGCTGAACCGCGACCACGGCATGACCATCCTGCTGGTCGAACAGAACGCCAACCAGGCGCTGCGGGTTGCACACCGCGGCTACGTGCTGCAGCATGGCGAGATCACGCTCGCGGGGACGGGCGCGGAACTGCTGGCAAGTCCGGAAGTGCGGGCGGCCTATCTCGAGGGCGGCCACGGCTGAGCCGGTAAATAACGGGAACGCTTCGGCAAGGAGGCAGCCATGAGCCCGCCGAACATGCACGCCGATCTGGCGAACATCTCCGTCCACCTGCTGGCCGCGCTCGCCGCCGGCGGCATCATCGGCCTCGAACGCAGCTACCACGGCCGCCCGGCGGGCTTCCGCACCCATTCGCTGGTCTGCGTAGCATCCAGCCTGCTGATGCTGGTGACGCTGTACCAGTGGTCCTGGCTGCCCGGCGTGCCGATGGAAACCGTGCGCACCGACCCGACGCGCATGGCGCAGGGCATCATGACCGGCATCGGCTTTCTCGGCGCCGGCGTGATCTTCAAGGAAGGGCTCAGCGTGCGCGGGCTGACCACCGCGGCCTCGATCTGGATGACGGCCGCGATCGGCATCCTGATGGGCATCGGCTTCTACTTCCCGGCGGTGTTCGCCACGCTGATCACGCTCGGCACCCTGGCGGCCTTCCGCTGGATCGAGATCCGCCTGCCCTCGCACCTGTATGCCCAGCACACCATCCGCTTCGATCGCGGCCATGCGATGAACGAGGAGGAAGTGCGCGCGCTGCTCGCCCGGCACGATTTCACCGTGGCCAACATGAACTACCGCGTCTCGGACGACGGGCTGTACTTCGAATACCGCATGACCATCCGCACCAGCCAGCAGGGCAACCTGCGCACGCTGGCGGAAGAACTGCGCAAGCTCGACGAGGTGCGCGCCTTCCGCCTGTCGCCGACGGGAGATTGATGCATAATGAGTCCTCATCATATGAACGAGCCATGCAGCCTGTCCTGATCCGTGCTCATGCAACTGGAAACGGTCGAGAACTACACCCCCTTCACATACTTCTCCTTCGAAAAGGCGGGGCCGGGACGGCGGCACTTCGACGTGCTGATCTGCAAGGCCGTTTGCCGCCTGCTCCCCGGCGAGGAAGGACGCGGACACGGCGACGGCATCGAACTGACGGCAGAATCCGCTCCGCTGTGGTTGGCCGACGAGCACTACGGCGCCCCTGAGCGCACCAGCCTGCGTGTGGCGGGCGATACGGTATTGCACAAACCCGGCACGGATCTGTGGGTGCGCGGGTCGGTCACGGCTCCCGAGCAGTACCGTCAGCACTGGGCGGTGTCCGTCGAGGTGTCCGGCAAGAATTTCAAACGCCAGCGTCAGGCGCGTCTGGTCGGGCCGCGCCAATGGCGCTGGTCGTTCATCAAAGGCTGGCAGCTGAGCGAGCCTGAGCCTGCCGAGTCCTGGCCGCTGCGCTACGAGCTGGCTTTCGGCGGACGCTACCCGAATGCAGGCGGGTGGATCGAGCATGAGCCCAACCCCGTCGGCATCGGCTTTTTCGATGCACGGCGCATGGACCGCGAAATCCACTACCCTGCTCCACAGATCGAGGCCTTCGACGTGATGAGCGAGCGGCCCGGCGCATTGGTGCCCGTGCCCGGCCTTGGCCCGATCCCACGCTTCTGGGACGCGCGCAGCCGCTTTGCCGGCACCTATGACAAGGCCTGGCAACGACAGGCCGACAGCACCGCCGGCCCCGACTACCCGGCGGACTTCGATCCGCGCTTCTTCCACGCCGCCCATCCGGACTGGGTATTCGAACGCCCCCTTGCCGGCGGCGAACAACTGGCGCTGCGCGGCTTCCGGGGCCTGGCGCACTGCGTGGGCCACCTGCCTGCAATCCGCCTCGAAGCGCTGCTGCTGCCCGCCAAGGGGCAGGCGCAGCTGGCGCCGATGCGCCTCGACACCATAGACATCGACCTGGATGCCGAGCGTCTGTATCTCACCTGGCGCCTGCCCGTTCCCCATGTATTGCAAGCGCGCCATGCCGTGCTGCGCAGCTTTCGGCTGGACTGAATCCATGGCTAACAAACACATCGCCGACCGCGAGGCCCAATGGGCGGCCTTGAACGTCACGCCCGACTTCTGCAAGGTCGGCAAGAAGATCATTCCCTTCGACATCGCCCGCACGCTCGACCGGGACAAGACGCTGTACGCCCGCTCGGTGTTCGCACGCGGTGAGCCGGTGCTGATGATCGACAGCGTGGCCGCAGGGGTCAGGGGCAACGCCGGACGCGGCATCAAGTCGGGCGTGTCGCAGGGCGCGGGACATGTCTGGATGCGCGAAGGATCGAGCACGGTCTACGCCGAAGGCCGCAAGGTCTTACGCCACCTGGACGCCTGCCTGATGAACTGCCGGCTGGGCGGTGCCGCGCTGGACGTGGACCTGTCCGAGGCCGACTGATGGGCGACAAGCATCCGGTCGACCAGTTCGGCCGCCCGGTCCAGTTCATCTTCACCCCGCAGGGCGTTCAGGCCCAGGTGGTCGGCGACGTCCTGCCGGAAGCGCTGCGCGGCCCGGAGATTTACCTCGATCCGAACGGCCAGGGGCGTCCGCACGGTGATTTCACCGCCAAACACCCGAACTCCGGCCCGGTTTCATCCCCACCTCCCGCCCCGCAGTCGGTCAACCCCGCCGACAACGCCACCCTCGGCCGGGTGTATACGATGCCCATGGGGCCACCACCGCAACCTGCAAGCGAGCACGCCGAAGGAGAAACAGCCCCCTCGCCGGAGTCCCGCCCCTGGTACGAACGTGCCTGGGAAGAAGCCGCACGGGTCGGCTCCGAAACCATCGACGGCTGGATCGACGGCGCCAGGACCGTGTGGGAAGCACTGCCGGGCACATCGGACCCGGCCTCGACCGAAGCGGCCCGCCAGCGCATCGCCGATGGCGCGATCGGCACGCTCGAAGGGCTGGGCACCCTGATGGGATCGCCGCCGGAGCTGATCAACCACGCCTACATGAGCGGCGATCCCGACGCGATCGCGCTGGTCGAGCAAATGCAGCAGAACCAGCGCGAGGCCTTCGGAGCAATCGGCGATTCGGTCAAGGAAGCCTGGAACGCCGCCTACGAGCGCAACGGCGCCGCAGGGGCCAGCGCCATGGTGCTCGCCACCCTCGGCATGGAAGCCCTCGGCGGCAAAGGCGCAGCCGGCGTCGCCCGGGCGGCCGAGAAGGTCGCCGACATCGTGCGCCTTGCCAGGACGCCCATGGAGGCGGCGAACAAGCTCGACGAGGCGATCGCCGCCGCGAAGGCCGCCGGGGCAAGCGCCGACGAGATCGCCGTGCTCGAGCGCGCCCGCGCGCAGCGCCTCGCCCAGGCCCGGCGCGAAGCCGCACAGGGCAAGGACGGCGTGGCCGTCAGGAAAGGGCGGCTGGCACCGAACAGCACGTATAGCCTCAACGGCTACAAATACACCACCGACGAACACGGCCGGATCAAGACCGTCGAGGGCGAATTGCGCGCCGAGGCCAACCCCAACCGAAGCGACCACATGCAAGGCAACGTCGGCGTCGACGACGGACGGGCGCCCGGTGACCACGGCGGCCATCTGATCGGGGCACAGTTCGGTGGGTACGAAGGCTACGAAAACCTCACCCCCATGGCCGGACAAATCAATGCCTATCCAAAGGGGAAATGGGGGCAGATGGAAAAAAACTGGGCCGACCGAATCAAGGCCGGCGACACCGTCCACGTGAAGATCGAAGTCAATTATCCTGACAGCACCATGCGGGCGGGGAGCTTCAAGGTGACTGAGACAATCACAAGCGGTTCAAGCGTCACTCAGAATGTGAACATCGTCAGGAATCCAAAACCATGATCAGTAACCTGAGCCATTACCACACGGAGATTGCGAGAGGGGTATGGGGGAGCCTGCCCGAAGGGCGTTGGAAAAGGGCAGAGTTCACCTACAAGGAGATCACTCAGTTCTCTTCTTCTGGCGGAAAATATGAGAAAAAAAACGGTACATTCGATGGAATATTGAATATTCCGGACGCTGTCCGAACGGCATTCGAGCATCTCCGTGCTGAAATGGCCAAACTGCACGACAACGGCCATGCCTGGTACACCGCCACCTTCACCCTCACCCCGGACGGCAAGTTCAAGTTCGACTTCGACTACGACCATCTGCCGGCCTTCGACATCATGCCGGACCCGGAAGACTGGCTGGACGAGTTCAAGCACTATCCTCGGCCGGAACTGCAGGCCCAGATCCAGGACTGGATCGATGGGCGCGTGCCATATGAGGAATGGAAGTCGATGGTTGCACGGCTCAAACAGGTTGGGAAGAAGACATGAAGGAACTTCTCTACCGGCTGCAAAAATGTATTGACAGCCGATTTCCGAGTACAGCAGCAAGCCTGAATCTTGGAGCCAACGAAACCGAGATTGCAGTTTTGGAGAAAAATATCGGGGCCCAGTTGCCCGAGAACGTACGTGATCTTTATCGTTGGCACAATGGGCAATCCGAGGCATTCCGTGGAATCGGTCTTTTTTTCGGGTTGCCCTTCCTGTCGATCGATAAAGTCATCCAGCATTTGAATTTTGAATGCAGTGTTTTGGACGAAGCATCTCCAGAAGAATTGGAAAAATGGAGCCAAGACTATACCTGTCTCCCTGTTGGTACTATCAAGCAGGCTGTCATGAATAAATCATGGATTCCCCTGGCGGATGATGCAGCCGGGAGCTACCTCGGCCTGGACTTCGACCCTGGTGTTCACGGAGACGTTGCTCAAGTCATATCATTTGGAGGGCGAGAGTTCACTCGGGTGAGAGCCGCCGAGAATCTTGTCAAATTTCTGGGGAATTTGCTGTTCATGTACGAGCAGGGGCAATATGAACTAATACAAGAAGATGACGATGAATTCAGTATTGCATCAGTATCACCAAGTACAAATCATTTCCTCGATTACCTTCGCATGAAGGCCCAAACAAAGAATAACCATTCCTGATCCGTCGTCGCAGCCGACACAACCAGCAGCATTGGCTAAAATTTGCCGTTATATAATATCCTATCTGCATTAAAATCAGAATTCGAAAATGTCACGAACGCCTGAGAAGCCTCCAGTTCGGGCTATCCATGATTTTCTCTCTGAACTGCGGAGCGGAGCCTCTCAACTACGGCGTGCCCACACAGGGCAAGGACGGCGGGCGTGGCGGTCAAGAGGGGTTGGCTTGCGCCGAACAGCACCTACGAGCCCAACGGCTACAAATACACCACCGACGAACACGGCCGGATCAATGCCGTCGAGGGCGAATTGCGTGCCGAGCCAATCCCAACCGAAGCGACCGCATGCAAGGCAACGTCGGCGTCGACGACGGACGGGCGCCCGGTGACCACGGCGGCCACCTGATCGGCGCACAGTTCGGCGGGTACGAAGGCTACGAAAACCTCACCCCCATGGCCGGACAAATCAATGCCTATCCAAAGGGGAAATGGGGGCAGATGGAAAAGAACTGGGCCGACCGCCTCAAGGCCGGCGATACCGTTCAGGTCAGAATCGAACTGAACTATCCTGACGACACGATGCGGGCGGGGAGTTTCAAGGTCACCGAAACAATCAACGGAAACCGATCAATTCAGACGATCAACAATCCAAAATAAACGCCTCCATACAAAATCCATACCAAGACATTGCAAGATCAGTGCTCCGAGAACTCCCCTCTTCGGGCTGGGTTCGTGCCTGCTACTCCTACAAGGCCATCACGTGCTATAGCGTTCAAACAGGGCGGGCTCTAGACTGAAGTGCAACACCCTTATTTTGATAGGGTGTGCGCATGGTAAGAATCTACAAGCATCTGAGCATGGAAGAGCGTAACGTAATCCATCGGTGTCGTAATGAAGGATTGAGCAGTCGGGCAATTGCCCGACTGCTCAATCGCCCTGCTTCGACGGTGACGCGCGAACTGGCTCGCAACACGGTTGGCAAGAGCTACGATGCGCTTCGAGCGCGACATCAATCGCAGGCTCGCCGGCGCCGCGGCTCGATCAAGCTCCAGACTGATTCGAAGTTGTTTGCTCGGGTACGAGCACTGATGGCGCAAGGTTGGTCGCCTGAGCAAATTGCAGGCAGACTGCGGCGTATGCATCCAGACGACCCTGGCTTTCATGTTTCCCACGAGACGATTTACTGCGCGATCTACGCCTTGCCCCGAGGCGAACTGCGCAAAGAGCTCATTGCCCAATTGCGCTTTGCTCACAAGACGCGCATGCCCCGTGCTCGTGGTCAGGATCGGCGCGGTCAGTTGCCGAACATGACTTCGATCCACCTGAGGCCGATTGAAGTGGCGGCTCGACTCATTCCTGGGCACTGGGAAGGCGATCTGATCAAGGGCGCGGGTAATCGCAGCGCGGTTGGCACATTGGTCGAACGCAAGAGCCGTTACCTGATCATGACTAGATTGCCTGATTGTTCTGCTCAATCCGTGCTGGAAGCCTTCACTGCCAGGTTTCGCCACGTTCCAGCATGCGTGCGCAAAACGCTGACCTACGATCAAGGCAAGGAGATGGCCAAGCACGAAGAGTTGGCTCGCCGTTTGAAGATCGACGTCTATTTCGCCGATCCGCACAGTCCGTGGCAGAGGCCCACCAACGAAAACACCAACGGACTGATTCGTGAATACCTGCCCAAGGGGCTGGATTTGGCTCCGATCTCGCAAGGCTATCTCAATGCAATTGCAAGGCAGATCAACGACAGGCCGCGCAAGTGTCTCCAGTTCGAAACCCCAGCTGAAGTATTTGCGCGGGAAGTCATCAGCATGAAATCAAGTGTTGCACCTCAAACTTGAAACCGCCCAGGGTATTTCCTGAATTCGGCGAAAGTCAAATCCAAGACTTTCGCAATTGACAGCCCCGGATATGACGCTCTTCCAATACTCCGCGCCGAAATGGCCAAACTGCACGACAACGGCCACGCCTGGTACACCGCCACTTTCACGCTGACGCCGGACGGCAAGTTCAAGTTCAAGTTCGACTTCGACTACGACCACTTGCCGACCTTCGACATCATGCCGGACCCGGAAGACTGGCTGGATGAGTTCAAGCACTACCCGAGGCCGGAACTACAGGCGCAGATACAGGATTGGATCGACGGACGTGTTCCATACGAAGAATGGAGGTCGATGGTCGCGCGCCTCAAGCAACTCGCGTCTCAGTAAAAAGGGTATTCATATCGTAGCAACCAACGACGGTTGCAATCGGCGATTCGGTCAAGGGCGCCTGGAACACCGCCTACGAACAGCGGCACCGCAGGGGCAAGCGCCGACGAGATCGCCGTGCTCGAGCGCCTGTCCACCAATTTCAGCGCGCCAGCCCGATCTCGCGCAGCCGCGCGTGGATGCCGTCCGCCATCCGGCGATAGCCCTGCGCATTGGGATGGATGCGGTCGGCGCGCAGTTCGGCCTGCGACAACACACCGGCGAACACGTCGGGCACCAGCGCCACGCCCTCCTCGTCGGCCAGCGCGGCGTAGATCGGCGCATCGGACAGCCGGCCGATGGCGGCGCCCGCCAGCGACAAGGCCGGCACGCCGACCAGCACCACCTGCGCGCCGCTCGCCCGCGCCAGGCGCACGATCTGGCGCAGATCCTCCTTGACTTCGGACTCGGTGCGGCGGCGCAGGAAGTCGTTGCCGCCGATCTCGACCAGCACCAGTTCCGGTGCGAATTCGTCGAGCAGGCCCTGCAGCCTGTGCCGCCCTGCCTGCGCGGTGTCGCCCGGAATGCCGGCGTTCACGACCTCCCAGCCGGTCGCCGCCGCCAGCAGCGCGGGCCAGTCCTCGTCTTCGCCCGCGCCGGTGCCGTAGGTCACGCTGTCGCCGAAGGCGAGCACCCGCGCACCGTCGGCGAGCGCGGGCAGCCTGGGCTCACGCCCGCAGGCGGCGGCCAGTACGGCAAACGCCAGGGCAAGGATGAAATGTCTTCGATTCATGGCAGGCGATGGGCAGGCAGTTCCGGCAAGGCGCCACTATCGCCCGAAATCCCCCGATGCAGAAGCGCACGCTGCCACAGGCTGCGGCTAATTCCAAACAGTTCTTAATAATTAATCTCAAATACCTTTTTTGCCATTCATCTCCCCATTAGAATCCGCCCTCATCCGCAGTTGTCTCACCAGAGCCTGCATACAGGCCACGGCTCGAATGAGCCGGCCCCGACCCCAAGGATGCACCATGCTGAACAAGACCATCGCCCTGCTGGCGCTGGCCGGCACCACCCTCGCACTACCGGTCCATGCCGACACGAGCGCCGGCACCCAGCCGGCCACCGTTTCCCGGACAACCGCCGCGCACGCCCACACGCCGCTGCTGACGCCGGCGGAGCTGCGCCCCCTGCTCGGCCAGGCCGACGTGCGCATCCTCGACATCCGCCCGCCCAAGGACTACGCCGAAGGCCACATCCCCGGCGCCATCAACACCCCTTACGGTGCTTTCCGCGGCCCGCAGAGCAACGCCGGCCAGCTCGTGCCCGAAGCGAAGCTGACCGAATTGCTGCGCAAGGCGGGCATCGACGACAGCACCCACGTCGTCGTCGTCCATGGCGGCGCCACGCACACGGATTTCGGTGCCGCGGCGCGGGTGTATTGGACGCTGAAGGTCGGCGGCCTGAACCGCCTGTCGATCCTCGACGGCGGCACCAGGCTGTGGGCGGGCAGCGGCGGCGCGCTCGACAAGGCCGTGCCGGAAGTGGCACCCAGCCGGTTCGAGTACCGCTACGACCAGGACCAGATCGTCACCCGCGAGGAACTCGCCGGCGCGATCCAGTCCTCGTCGGCGCCGCTGCTGCTCGATGCCCGCCCGCCGCGCTTCTTCAGCGGCGAAGTCCGCGTCGATGCCGCCGCGCGCTATGGCACCCTGCCCGGCGCACAGTCCTTCGACAACGCCCAGTTCTTCGTCAAGGGCGGCACCACGCTGAAGCCGGCCGAGGAACTGAAGGCACTGGCCGCACAAATCGGCGCCGCCAGCGGGCCGGCGGTGTCCTTCTGCAATACCGGCCACTGGGCGGCGACGAACTGGTTCGTGATGTCGGAAATCGCCGGCAACACGGCGGTGAAGCTGTACCCCGAATCGATGGTCGACTGGAGCCTGAGCGGCCTGCCGATGGAAAACCAGCCGTCGCGCTTCACGGTGCTGGTGCAGGACCTCAAGCGGGCCTTCGAGTAAGCGGAAGAGGTGATTGCGATGCGCTGGTTCTTTCGTTTGCTTCTGATCGCCGGCGGCCTGGCCGGCGTGCTGGCAGTGGCTTACGCCGCCGGCGTGCGCCAGGGCCTGCTGACCCTGCTCGGGATCGGTTTCGGCGCAGTGCTGCAAGGCGCCCGCTTCGGCTTCACCACCGGCTGGCGCGATTTCATCGAACGCCGCGACCCGCAGGGGCTGTGGGCGCAGATGCTGCTGATGGTGCTCGCCGCCGCCGTCAGCCTGCCGCTGATCGCCGGCAGCGGCGGCGAACTGGTCGGCGCGGTGGCGCCGCTGACGATCAGCCTGGTGCTCGGCGCTTTCCTGTTCGGCGCCGCGATGCAGCTGGCCGACGGCTGCGGCTCCGGCACGCTGTACAAGGCCGGCGCCGGGGCGCCGCTGTCCTTCGCGGTGCTGCCGACCTTCGCCCTCGGCAGCTTCGTCGGCGCCTCGCACCAGCCCGGCTGGATCGCCCTCGGCGGCCTGCCGGCGGTGGATCTGCTGGCCTGGGGCTGGCCCACCGCGCTCGCGCTGACCGTTGCCGGCTGCGGCCTGGTGGCCTGGCTGGCCGGCCGCGCCCAATCCCAATCCGCAGCCTCGCAGCCCATGGCGTCGCAGACCTCGACGCCGCAGGACGCCGCCCAACAGGTGATGCGCGCCGGCACGGCGAGCTTCGTCCCCGCCGCGGCCGACGCACCGCGCGGCCGCAGCCGCTGGGCACGCCGCTGGTGGCTGGGCGCGCTGCTGCTGGCGGCGCTGTACGGCCTGCACCTGATCGTCGCCGGCCAGCCCTGGGGCATCGTCTACGGCATCGGCGTATGGGGCGCCAAGATCGCTTCGGCGCTGGGCTGGAGCCCGGTCGGCGATCCCTTCTGGGGCGTCGAGCCGCACGCCACCCGGCTGGCCGGGCCCTTGCTGGCCGACATCACCTCGGTGACCAACCTCGGCCTGCTCTACGGCGCGCTGGCCGCATCGCGCTGGAACGGCCCGGCGGACTTCAGGCTGCCGTCGAACCGCCGGCTGATCGCCGCCTGCGTCGCCGGCCTGGTGATGGGCTACAGCTCGCGCATGGCCTTCGGCTGCAACGTCGGCGCCTACCTGGGCGGCATCGCCTCGGCCAGCCTGCACGGCTGGGTGTGGTTCGCGCTCGCCTTCGCCGGTTCGATCATCGGCGTGCGCATCCGCCGCCGCATCGGCAGTTGAGGAGGAAGAACCATGAACGGCAAGAAGCTCTTCCGCCTCGTCAACGCGGTGTTCTGGCTGCTGGTGCTGGCGCTGGTGGCGCTGGACACCTTCGATACCCACAGCGTGCGCCTGGAGCCGCCGCCCTTCGCCCTCGGCAGCGGGCAGGCGGCGTCGGGCGGCCATTGCTCGGGACGCTGAGACCTGGAGGCGCGGCCGCCCGCCTGGCGGCCGGCGCAGCAGCGCTTCCATGGACCGGTACGCGGCGGCGCGCCCGGCCGCAGGTGCTCAGCTGCCGCCGCGGACGCGGTCCTGCGCCTCTGCGGCGCTGCCATAGATGTGCGGCGCGATCTGGTGCTTCTCCATCGCCTCGCCGAGTTTCATGCGCAGGAAGCTGTTCGCGGTGTAGCGCGTCACCGAGCGGTAGTGGCGCACCATCAGGCCCTTGACCATGCCGACGTAGGCATCGACGAGTTCGGGCACGATGGAGAAGCGGTCGTAATTGACGATCGCATCGACGTGCCGCCCCACTGCGGCAAGCGCGGCCTCGACCGCACGCTCGATGCGGGCGATGTCGGCCTCGGTACGCACCGCCAGGCCCTCGAAATTCACGAAGAACAGTTCCTGCTCGGCGTCGTAGGACAGGCGCTGCTCGAGCGGAATCTCGAGCAGCGCCCGCCGCAGGCCCATCGGCTCGTCGCTGAAGATGCGTGCGTCCATCAGCGCCGGCGGGCGCTTGATGACCGGGGCGAAGTCCATGTGCGCGAGGATGTCGCGCTGCAGGTCCACGCCGGGCGCGATCTCGATCAGCTCCAGCCCTTCCCCGCACAGCCGGAACACGCAGCGCTCGGTGACGTAGAGCACGTCCTGCCGCCACTTGACCGCCTGCGGGCCGCTGAAGGTGCGGTGCTCGACCTCGGCGACGAACTTCTTCGCGCCGCCCTCCTGCGCGATGCGCAGGCGGCCGTCCTCCACCGCCACCTGCAGCGCGCCGGCGGTGAAAGTGCCGACGAAGACCACCTTCTTGGCGTTCTGCGAAATGTTGATGAAGCCGCCCGCGCCGGCCAGCCGCGGACCGAAGCGCGAGACGTTGAGGTTGCCTTCGCGGTCGGCCTGCGCCAGGCCGAGAAAGGCGATGTCCAGCCCGCCGCCGTCGTAGAAGTCGAACTGGCTGGGCTGGTCGATGATCGCCTGGGTATTGACCGCCGCGCCGAAGCTCAGCCCGCCGGCCGGAATGCCGCCGATCACGCCCGGCTCGGCGGTGAGCGTGAGCAGGTCGATGACCTGCTCCTCGGCGGCGACGCTGGCGACGCCTTCGGGCATGCCGATGCCCAGGTTCACCACCGCGTCGGCCTGCAGTTCCATCGCCGCGCGGCGGGCGATGATCTTGCGCTCGCTCATGCCCATGCCGGCGATCGCCGACATCGGCACGCGGAGCTCGCCGGAAAAAGCGGGGTTGTACTGCTCGCTGTAGGTCTGCATGTGGTGCTCCGGCCGCTCCGCGACCACCACGCAATCGACCAGCACGCCGGGCACCTGCACCTGGCGCGGATTCAGCGAGCCGCGCTCGGCGACGCGCTCGACCTGGGCGATGACGATGCCGCCGGAATTGCGCGCGGCCATCGCGATGGCGCGCGCCTCCAGCGTCAACGCTTCCTTTTCCATCGTGATGTTGCCGTCGGCATCGGCGGTGGTGCCGCGGATGATGCCGACGTGGATCGGGAAGGCCTTGTAGAACAGGTATTCCTCGCCGTCGATCTCGAGCAGGCGCACGCGCTCGGCGGTGGTGCGCGCGTTGAGCCTGCCGCCGCCGAAGCGCGGATCGACGAAAGTCCCCAGCCCGACCCGCGTCAGCGTGCCGGGCTTGCCGGCGGCGATGTCGCGGAACAGGTGCGAGATGACGCCCTGGGGCAGGTTCCAGGCCTCGATGCGGTTATCGACCGCGAGCCGCTGCAGCTTGGGCACCAGCCCCCAGTGGCCGCCGACGACGCTGCCGACCAGCCCTTCGTGGCCGAGGTGGTTGAGGCCGCGCTCCTTGCCGTCGCCCTGGCCGGCGGCATAGACCAGCGTGAGATTGCGCGGCCCGCCGTGGCCGGCACCGTCGGCGGCCTCGCTTTCGAGAAAGCGCTGTTCGAGGGCAATGGCGATGCTCTCTGGAAAGCCGATGCCGACGAAGCCGCCGGTGGCGATCGTGTCGCCCGAGCGGATCAGGCGTACCGCCTCGCGGGCGGACACCACTTTGCCGCTGTCCGAAACGTTCAGCGAAGCGGCCATGGGATGGCGAGCGATGGACATGTCTTGTCTCCTCCGCGGACGGGGTCAGAAGCTGCCGAACAAGGTGCCGAGCACGATCACGGTCGCCAGCGCAATGAGCGGGAACACCACGGTGTTCATGGCGATGAAGCCATAGGACTGCCGATGGTTGAGCTTGCAGATCGCGAGCAGCGAGATCACCGCGCCGTTGTGCGGCAGCGTGTCCATGCAGCCGGAGGCCATCGCCGCGACGCGGTGCAGCAGTTCCGGGCTGATCCCCGCGGCATTGGCCATGGCGAGATACTCCGCGCCCAGCGTCTTCAGCGCGATCGACATGCCGCCGGAGGCCGAACCGGTGATGCCGGCCAGCACGTTGACCGCCACCGCCTCGGAGATCAGCGGATTGCCCGGAGCGATGCCCAGCACCAGGTCGCGGATGATGACGAAACCGGCCAGCGAGGCGATCACGGTGCCGTAGCCGACTTCGGTCGCGGTATTGAGGATGGGCAGCATCGAACCGAAGGAGCCTTCGTTGACGGTCTTCATCAGATCGGTCCAGCGCTTCCAGTGCATCACCACCAGCAGGATGATCGCCACGGCGAGCGCGACGATGATCGACCAGATGCCGATCAGCGAGCGCGCATCCTGCAGGCCGCCGAATTCCGGCTTGGCCAGGTAGCTGGTATCGATGTTGGGCAGCACCTGCTTGGCCATCAGGAAGTTCAGGCCGATCACGACGAGAATCGGCAGCAGCGCCAGCCAGAAGCCTGGCAGCGGGCCGGCGTCGGCGGCGGCGGGCTCGTCGGCATGGCTGCCGTAGCCTTCGCCGGCAGCCATCAGCTTGCGCGCCTGCGCGCCCAGCCACCAGGTGCCGAGCACGAACATGATCAGCCCCCCGATCAGGCCGAGGACCGGCGCGGCGAAGGCGTCGGTGCCGAAGAAGGGGATGGGGATGGCGTTCTGGATCGCCGGCGTGCCCGGCAGCGCGGTCATCGTGAAGGTGAAGGCGCCCAGGGCGATCGCCCCCGGAATCAGCCGCTTCGGAATGCCTGCCTCGCGGAACAGCGCGGCACCGATCGGATAGACCGCGAAGGCGACGACGAACAGCGACACCCCGCCATAGGTCAGGATGCCGCAGGCGAGCACGATGGCGAGGATCGCCCGCTCGCTGCCGACCCTGGCGACGATGGCGTGGGCGATCGCGCGCGCCGAGCCGGAGTCGTCCATCAGCTTGCCGAACAGCGCACCGAGCAGGAACAGCGGAAAGAACTGGATCACGTAGCCGCCCATCGCCTTCATGAAGACCTGGGTGTAGGTCGGCAGCAGCAGCGCGGCCTCGCCGGACATCAGCACGGCCAGCAGCGCCAGCAGCGGCGCGAGCAGCAGGACGCTGAGGCCGCGATAGGCGAGATACATCAGCAGTACGAGAGACAGCAGAATGCCTAGGGTGCCCATGGGGTTTCTCCTCCTGGTGGTTTTGGATGTGGGCCGCGGCCTCGGCCGCAGTGCCGCAGCCTCTGCAAGGCATGTGCCAGCCTGACGGGCGTGCACGTGCCGATGCACCAGAAGGAGGCATGATGTGCGTGCAAAGCCGCACGCTTATTGGGCTATCGAATCTGTTTATTCTCTTTCGTCATGAATGGATGTGCATCATCCATGCATGCCAGAACAGTCCTGAATTCAAGACATGTCTATTTTTATGGACAATCCAATCCAGGGCGTCCACGATTCTGGACATTCACGCCGGCAGCCCGGCTTCAGCGGGCGATGCCGTATTGCTGCAGCTTGGCGTAAAGCCCGGCACGCGAGATGCCGAGCCGGCTGGCGGTCAGCCGCCGGTTGCCCGCACAGGCGTGCAGGGCGGCGAGCAGGGCACTGCGTTCGGCGCGTGCCAGGCTGTCGGCGAGCGGCTCCACCGCGCCGCCGGCCTCGGCTGCAGCGTCGGCCTCCTCGCCCCCGGCACCATGTCCCTCCGCCCCGGCGCCGGAGTGCAGCTGGTGCGCCGGCCGCTGCATCGATGCCGCCGTCTCGCCGAGCAGGCCGGCGAGCGCGGCTGCCCCCAGCGGGCCGTCGTCGGCGCTGAGCTGGGCACGCTCGAGCAGATTGCGCAACTGGCGCACATTGCCCGGCCAGGGCAGGGTCGCGAGCAGGGCGAAGGCATCGTCGCCCAATTCCAGCCGGCGCAGGCCGGAGCGCGCGGCGATGTCGTCGAGCAGGTAGTCGACCAGCGCCGGGATGTCCTCGTGGCGCTCGCGCAGGCTGGGCACGCGCAGGCTCAGCACATTGAGGCGGTAGAACAGGTCGGCGCGGAAGGCGCCGGCGGCGACGCGCGCTTCGAGATCGACGTGGGTGGCGGCGATCACGCGCACGTCGAGCGCGCGCACCTGGTTCGAGCCCAGCGGTTCGACCTGCTGTTCCTGCAATACGCGCAACAGCTTGACCTGCAGCGGCAGCGGCAAGTCGCCGATTTCGTCGAGGAACAGCGTGCCGCCGTTGGCAAGCTCGAACTTGCCGACCCGCGCCTTGCGGTCGGCGCCGGTATAGGCGCCCGGCGCGGTGCCAAATAGTTCGGCTTCGACCAGGTTGTCCGGGATCGCCGCCATGTTCACCGCGACGAAAGGGCCGGCGGCGCGTGCCGACAGATTGTGGAGGCCCTGCGCCAGCAGCTCCTTGCCGGTGCCGGTCTCGCCGCGCAGCAGCACGGTGGCGTCGAATTTGGCCGCGCGCCGCGCCTGGCGCTTGATCTCGCCGGCCACCGCGCTGGTGCCGATGAAGTTGGCGATGGTGTAGCGCGCCCGCCGCACCTGCAGCAGCGCACGCTCGGCCTCGGCCAGCCGCGCCTGCAGGCGACCGTATTTCTCCACCAATGGCTTCAGGTGGCGGGCGCGGTCGAACAGCACGTAGCCCAGCGCCCCCACCACCAGGCCACCATCGTCACGCAACGGAATGCGGGTGACGACGAAATGCTCGTCGCCGAAAGGCATCAGGTCGAGCAGGCTGGGCTGGCCGCTTTCCACCACCTCGCGCAGCCGGCTGGCCGGCAGCACTTCCTCGATGTCGCGGCCGAGGACAGCGTCGGGGTCGTCGATGCCGAGCTTGTGGGCATACTTGGCGCTCATCCACACGATGCGCGCCTGGCGGTTGACCGCCACCGTGCCTTCACACTGCGCGTCGAGATGGTCGAACAGCAAGGGCATCGCCACCCTGCGGAAGTGCTCGGGGGAAATGCCGATCTTGAGGCCGTTCTCGTCGAGGTCGGCGGCGGACAACCCGAGCGGCGGGTTTGCACGGGAGAAATCGGCGCTCACACCGCCGCCCCATCCGCAACACAGCGCCGGCGCGGCAGCTCAGCGCCCATCCCGCTCCTCGCGCGCGACTGCCGACAGCTCACGCAAGTACCAGGCCGCATATGCGTAGCCCACGGCGGCGACGAGCGCGGTGAAGATCAGGCTGCCTTCGAAGGGCAGGCCTGCCAACAGGTTGGTGACGACGACGAAGCTCAGATACAGGGCGGCGACCATGCCGCCGAAAATGCGGATCAGGGCAAACGTCTTGCGCTGCTTGAGGGTAGGCTGGGCCATGGGCAAGGGGACGCGATGCGTGCGAAATCGGGACACGGCGCAGGGTAGCGGATTCCGCTGCGGCTGGCATCACCGGCGCGCACCACCTCCGGGACGGATGGCGTCAGAATCATGGGTTCGGCGCCGCCAGCAGCGCCTCCTGAAAGAATCCCCGATGAGCACGCACGACGCTGCCGAAGGCGGCAAGGCCGCGGCGGCGATCTCGACCACGCAGCTCATCGCGCTGTCGATCACCTCCGCCCTCGGCGGCACGCTGATGGCGGCAGGCGGGGAATCCATCGCCGATGCGGCGCGCTACGCCACGCTCGGCATCGCGCTGCTGGTGCTGCCGGGCGTCTTCACCGCGCGCATCGTGACGCGGCAGTAGCCGCACGCGATACCCGCAAGCGTTACCATCCCCCCACCACCACCCGCGACGACGAGCCCGATGCCCGCTGCAGCCGAACCATCCGATCTCGCCCCCGATCCCGCCGGCGGGCCGCCGCTCGCCAACGCGCTGCTGTTCGCCCTGGTCTTCGTCGAAGGCTTCGTCTCGCTCGGCGCCGAGATCGTCGCCCTGCGCCGGCTGGTGCCGCACGTGGGCAGCGCGATCACCGTCACCGCGCCGACGATCGGCTTCTTCCTGCTCGCACTGGCGCTCGGCTACCAGGCCGGCGGACGCGTCGCCGGCGGCTACCTGGCGCGGGTGAGGCACAACTTCCTCGCCGCCGCGGTGCTGATCGCGGTGGGGCTGTCCGGGCCGGTGGCCGAGTTGCTGTTCACTCATCTGCAGCCGGCGCCGCTGGCCTGGTTCGCGCTGATCGGCGGCGTCCTGTGCCCGGTGGCCTGGCTGCTCGGCCAGACGGTGCCGATCCTGACCAACCTGCTGCGCCATGCACGCGCCGGCGAACGCAGCGGCGCGGCGCTGTACTGGTCCACGCTCGGTTCCTTCCTCGGCGCGGTGAGCCTGTCGATGCTGGTGATGCAGTGGCTGGGCGTGGGTGCCGCGGTGCTGATCTGCACCGCCCTGCTGCTGGTGCTGGTACCGCTGCTGAGCGAAGCCGGCCACGCCCGCCACTACGCCATGCTGCTGTCCGCCCTCGCCGCCGGCGCCGCGCTCGCCGCCAACCTGGTGCTGCCGCAGCAGACCGAGACCGCCTACGCCACTTACCGCGTGGCGCCGACCACGCTCGACGGCTTCGACAATCCGCGCGTGTTCTGGGTCAACAACTCCGCCGCGTCGATCATCGACAACGCCGAACCGCCGCAATACGCGCGCTACATCCAGCGCCTGCGCACGCTGCTGCTGGACGAACTGGCTTTCCGCGAGCGCCGCGTGCTGGTGCTGGGCGCCGGCGGCTTCACGCTGTCGCACCGCGAGCCGCTCAACCACTACACCTATGTCGACATCGATCCGGCGATCAAGGACATCGCCGAGCGCGACTTCCTGCGCGAGCCGGTGCGCGGCGAATTCATCGTCGCCGACGCCCGCGCCTTCGTGCGCAACAGCACCGAGCGCTACGACGCGGTGGTGGTGGACGTCTACAGCGCACTCACCAGCATCCCCGCCCACCTGGTGACGCGCGAGTTCTGGCGCGCCACCCGCCAGGCGCTGAAGGAAGACGGCCACCTGATCGCCAATCTGATCCTCGACACCAAGCTCGCCACCCCCTATGCGCGCAACCTGCTGGCGAGCATCCAGGCCGAGTACGGCCCCTGCGCGGTCGAAGTGCTGTTCCGCGACCGGCCGCTGTCGAACGTGCTGGTGCAGTGCCACGCCGCCAACCCGCCGCTGGCCGGCGAGCCCTACACCGACGAGCGCAACCGCGCCGATCTGGATGTCTTGCGCTCGCAGTGATTGCAGCTCAGGAGCCAGTGATACCGCTGGCGACACGCATGCCGCCTGGAAGTGGCCAGCGTAGCTGGAGCGGGCGCTTCAATCCTGGGGTAAAAAGGCCGCGAAGGACGCCGGCAGCGGCGCGTTCTCCAGGCTGCGCTGGGTGAACAGGAAGCGGCCGTCGCAGACGAAGCCGAGGTCGGCCCAGTCCACCGCGTTGAGCGCATCGCGGAAAGTCTCGACGTCGACGTCCTCGCGGTATGGAAACACCGCCATCACCGCGCCATCGTAGTCCTTGCATGCATGGACGAAGAAGGGCCGTGCGACGCGCGTCCTGCCATTCACATATACCCGCGGGCGCTCGCTGCGGTGATGCATGCGCCCCCACATCCACCAGTTCGACTCGTCGAAGTCCCTCACCTTGCGCTGCAGCAGGCGGGCCTTGTGCGGCAGCAGCGCGGCGGGCGGCGGCTTGCCCGGCTCGGGCCAGATCATGCGCCGGGTGCGGCCGGTGCTGACGGTGGATGAACAGACGAACTCGCGGTTCCCCTGCAGCAGGTCGGTGTACAGATCATCGGCGCCGGACACCCCGCCGACCTTGACGAAAGCCACCTGCGACAGCCGCAGCGGGTAGTCCTCGCGGGCGAACATCAGGTGTCCCGCGCATTCGACGAAATGGCGCGGCTGCCAGGCCGGTGCCGCGAGCGCGGCATCGAGCTCGTCATCGACGCCGATCTCGCAATAGCGCATCGCGTGATCGCGGCGGCCTTGCTCGAAGCGCCAGATCAGGCAGTTCGGCAAGGCATCGTCGAACACCCGCGCATCGCCGAGCGAGATCGCATCGGTGATGCTGCCCGCCTCCGCCAGCAGGCGGTTCAGCTTCACCGCCGAGGTCGTTTTCAGGAAGTCGCGCGGCGTGATGAAGATCAGTTCGCCGCCCGGCTTCAGGTGGCGCAGGCATTTCTCGACGAAGAACAGGTACAGGTTCGAGCGCCCGTCCAGGCAGCGCCCATGGTGGCCGCGCGTGATCAGTTCGCGCGTGGCCGCCGGAATGTCCTGGTAGCGGACGTAGGGCGGATTGCCGATGATGGTGTCGAACTGCTCCTGCACCGGATAGGCGAAGAAATCCAGCACCCGCGCACCGGGCGGACAGTGGTCCGGGTCCAGCTCCAGCCCCACCGCGCCGGGCAGATGGCGCAGGAAGGCGCCGTCGCCGCAGGACGGCTCCAGCACCCGCCCGCGATTGCGGCGCAGCGCCAGCATCGCGCGCACCACCGGCGCCGGCGTGAACACCTGGCCGAGCGCGGCGACGTCGCGCAGACCGAGGCCGTACTGGCCGGATGCGGGCAGGAATGTGGGTTCGGCTGACATGGGCGGCGATGTTACCAAGCCGGCCGCAGGACGGGGGGAAACAATCAAGGAAGGGGGCAGCTCTTACGCCTATCGACTGAAGTCATATCAAGTTCGCGGTCACGCTTTGGGGGTGCCTACCCGAAGACCAAAAGACTGGCTTGGCATCTTCTGATACATGGGAATTGTGTTCTTCAGCGCTCTTCGCGTATCCCTTACTTGGTGTAACCTCTAATCACTTCGAGCAGTTCCGCACTCTGCTGAAAGTCGATGCATTTCATAAGCACGAAACATGTACTGTGCCCCATCACTACCCGAAACGGTTTTCCCTCCTATTGACGGGACTCTTACGCCGCACTTGTTCAAGACGTAGCTCATTCTGATAGCACATGCGTTCTTGAAGAACCCGCCGTCAATGTTCGCCTTGACCTTCCCAATCAGTGTCGAAGAAGCTCAGCCAGAGGGTGAGGCATTGTCTCAAATCAGGTCGCATAGAGGAAGGTATGCGGAAGAAATAATCATGCTGAACCGACTTACACCAGGCACTCGCCGGCAGCACACAGCCGCCTGTCGCCTATACTGAACGACGAATATCCACCGCCTTCCCATTTCATGCACGAGGCCAAGGACATGGACATCCGCACTCAACGCATCTACGAACCGCCCTCGCCCGCCGACGGTTGCCGGGTGCTGGTCGATCGGCTGTGGCCGCGCGGACTGCGCAAGGACGCCGCGGCACTCGACCACTGGCTGCGCGAACTGGCGCCATCGACCGAACTGCGCCACTGGTTCAACCACGATCCGGCGCGCTGGGACGAATTCCGCCGCCGCTACGCCGAGGAGCTTGACCACGGCGAGGCCGCCGAAGCGCTGGCAACGCTGCGCGAACTGGCTGCCGCCCAGCCGGTGCTGACGCTGCTCCATGCCGCGCACGACACCGAGCACAACAACGCCGTCGCACTGCGCGAATACCTGCTGGATTCTTAGTTCCCTCTCATCTGCCGCGCCACCAGCGCGGGGTTGTCGCCCTGGTAGGCAGCCTTGATCACGTCCCAGGCTTCCTCGGCCGTCTCGGCGTAATGGAACAGATCCTTGTCCTTGGGGCTGATCACGCCGTGCTCGACCAGCACGTCGAAATCGATCAGCCGCTGCCAGAATTCGCGCCCGATCAGCACGATCGGCCGGCGCCGGATCTTGCCGGTCTGCGTCAGTGTCAGCACTTCGAACAGCTCGTCCAGCGTGCCCAGCCCGCCCGGGAAGCTGACCAGCGCCACCGCGCGCATCAGGAAATGCATCTTGCGGATGGCGAAATAGTGGAACTGGAAGCACAGTTCGGGCGTGATGTAGGGGTTCGGCGCTTCCTCGAAAGGCAGGAAAATGCTCATGCCCATGCTGCGCCCGCCGGCCTCGTGGGCGCCGCGGTTGCCCGCTTCCATGATGCCCGGGCCACCGCCGGTGGCGACGATGACCGGCTCGCCGAGCGCTCCGGCTTCGCGCGTCACCAGCTCGGCGAAACGGCGCGCTTCCTCGTACCAGCGCGCATTCCTGACCATCTGCTCGGCTTTCCGGATCGCCTCTTCGTCGCCGTCGGCGCGCGCTTCCGCCAGCATCGCCGCGGCCACCTCGGGCGCCTTGAAGCGGGCACTGCCGAACACCACCACGGTCGATTCCACGCCCTGCTCCTGCTGGATCAGCTCGGGCTTCAGCAGTTCGAGCTGCAGGCGCACCGGCCGCAGTTCCTCGCGCAGCAGGAAATCGGTGTCGGTGAAAGCCATGCGGAAAGAGCCGCCGGGGCCGCCGTAGCGGCTGTGCGGCTGCGCTGCGCGGGCTTCGTCCTCGGCAGAAGGAAAATTGCGGGCGCGGAGCAGGGACTTGTCGGTCATGAAGGCAACCAGATGAGATTCGGGGCCGACATGATCGCATCCCCGGATTACGCCAAGCGAGCGCCCGCGCGCCGCGGCGTGCGTCGCGTCACGCTTGCGTGGCCGCGCGGCGCTTCAAGGACGCGGCAACGAAGCGCCACACCATGCCCGACGCATCCGGTCCCTGCGGGTCGCTGAACAGCTGGCGCGCGTCGCCGCCGCTCCAGGCATGGCCGAGCCCTTCGACCTCGACGAGTTGCGCGGCGAGCCGGCGCCCTGCGCGGTAATCGGTGACCGTCATCGGCCGGCGCGCGCCGCGCTGCATGCGGCGCGGCTCGCCGGCCCGCGCGCCCGAAGCGGCCGCCCACAGCTCGGCCGCGGCGCGTCCGTTGGCCGGTGCGACCACGCGATCGGCCTGGCCGTGGATCACCAGCAGCGGTGGCAGTCCGCCGTCCGGCGCCAGGTTCGCGTTCGCCGTGCGCCGCCCGCCCATCGCCGCCAGCGCGGTGGCGGCCGAATGGGCGCTGCCCGGCGGCACGCCGCAGTGCATGACCACCGCGGCGAAACGATCGGGATGGCGCGCCGCCAGCAGCGCGGCCATGCTCGCGCCGGCCGAGATGCCGGCCAGCGCGATGGCCTCGCGGTCCACCGCGTAGAGCAGGCAGACCTGGTCGATCGCCGCCATCAGCGTCTCCGCCTCGGCATCGGCGTGGCGGCTGCGGGTGTCGTACCAGTTCCAGCAGCCCTGCGGATTCGCGCTGCGATCCTGCTCGGGATACAGCACCAGCAGGCGCTCGCGCCGGGCGATGCGGTTCATCCGGGTGCTGTGGGCGAACTGCGCCGCCGTCTGCCCGCAGCCATGCAGCATCACCAGCAGCGGCCGGCGCTCGTCGTGGCGGATGCCGGGCGGCCGGAACAGGTGGAAGCGGCGCACGCCTGCCGGACCGAGCGCCTGGCCGGCGATCCAGTCCCCGGCACCGGGCGGCGGCCGATGCGGCGCGGCGATCGCATCGACCGTCTGCGCGACGGCCTTGCCCACCGCCCGCGTTCCCGCGGCGAGCGACTTGCGCGTCATCGCCGTCGTCGCAGCCGTCGCACGCTGCAGCGCACGGGCCAGCGGCGACTTGCGGAGGCGACGGCTCATTGCTTGACGACCTCCCTCATGCGCGCGCGCAATCCCGAGGCGCGCAGCGTGCGTGCCGCGCAGCCGGCGACGAAGACCTCGCCGGCGCCGGCCACCGTCACCCGCCTGGCGGCGCGGGTGACGCCGGTATAGATCAGTTCGCGCGTCAGCACCCGCAGCGGCTGCGCCGGCAGCATCAGCAGCACCTCGTCGAACTCCGAACCCTGGCTCTTGTGCACCGTCAGCGCGAAAGCGGTGTCGTGGGCCGGCAGGCGCAGCGGCGGAACAGGGCGGAAGCCACCTTCGGCCGCTGGGAAGAACACCCGCA
Organism: Thauera butanivorans; assembly: GCF_048398245.1. Classification (NCBI taxonomy): domain Bacteria; kingdom Pseudomonadati; phylum Pseudomonadota; class Betaproteobacteria; order Rhodocyclales; family Zoogloeaceae; genus Thauera; species Thauera butanivorans. The sequence continues at coordinate 423,602 of NZ_CP183038.1, read as the reverse complement.
GCCTGCCCTGTTCGTCGGGCAGGCAAAGGCCGACGTCGCCGTTGAAGAGGCCGAGGCGGTAGTCGTTGGCGAGCACGATGACCGGCCGCCCCGGATACCAGCGCCCGGCGGCGCTGCGGTCCGGCGCCAGGCCGAGGGCGGCGCGCAGCCGGGCTTCGAGATGGGCGTTCAGCGCGACCAGCCCGCGGCTGCCGTCGCGCACCGCGACGAGCACGCGGAAGCGCTCGAACGCCTGCATCGCAGCGGAGACGTCGAGCGGGCGAAGAGCCGCAGCCTCATCCAGGCGAGTCCCCGGCCGAGTCCCCAGGCCGGCCCGCAGCAGCGCGAAGTAGGGCGCATAGCCCGCTTCGATGCGTGCCAGCGCGTCGGCCCCCGGACGCTCGCCGCCATCCTCGATCCAGCACGCCGATTCATCGCCGCCGGCCGCCAGCCAGGCGAGCGCGGCCTGACCACGGCCGGCGCGGATGTCGGCCGCCAGCCGGCCGATGCCGGAGTCGGCGCGGAAGCGGTGGCTCTCGGTCAGCCAGACGACGCAATCGGCCAGTGCGGCGGTGCCCTCTCCTGCTTCGCCATCCTCGCCTTCGTCCTGCTGCAGGCTGGCTTCGGCCGCCGCAGCATGGACCGCCCCGGTATCGACCGCCGGGTCGATCTGCGCCAGGCGGGCACGCATGCCGGCAGAAAAGCTGCGCTGCGCCGACAGTTCGGCGAACACCGCACCGGCTTCGACGGCGGCGAGCTGATCCTTGTCACCGAGCAGCACCAGCCGCGCCACCGGCGGCAGCGCATCCACCAGGCGGGCGGCGAGCGCCAGGTCCAGCATCGAGGCCTCGTCCACCACCAGCACATCCACCGCCAGCGGCTTGCCGGCATGGTGGCGGAAACGGCCGGCTTCCGGGGTGACGCCGAGCAGGCGATGCACGGTGAATGCCTCGCTCGGCAGCCTGGCCGCGAGTCCGGCCGGCAGCGCCTGCGCCCGCTGGCGCAGTGCTTCGAGCATGCGCGCGGCGGCCTTGCCGGTCGGCGCGGCCAGCGCGATGCGCAGGGCTGGTTCGCGTTCGAGCAGGCAGGCGAGCAAGGCCGCGACGGTGGTGGTCTTGCCGGTGCCCGGTCCGCCGCTGATCACCGTCAGCCGCCCTTGCAGCGCCAGCGCGACGGCAAGCTTCTGCCAGTCGGGCGCGGCTGCGGCGCGCGGCGGAAACAGGCTGTCCAGCAGCACCCGTTGTTCGGCGCCCGGTGCTTCCACCGTCTCCGCGGGCTGGGCGCGCGCCACCAGGGCCGCGGCCAGCCCGTGCTCCTGGTCGAAATGGCGGCGCAGATAGAGACGGTCCTCGTCGTCGAGCACCAGCGGATGCGCCGATGCGCCGCCGACCGCCTGCGCCACGCCGGCGACCACGCCGCTGGCACGCAGCGCGCCGCGCAGCCGTTCGAGCCGGACAGCATCGGCTTCCGCCCCGGGCGGGGTATCGCTGCCCGGCGGCAGACCGTCCAGGGCTTCAGCCGCATCCGCCATCAGCGCGGACGGCTCCTCCAGGCTGCTTTCGGCGTCGGCGAATGCGCCGTCCGCCGGGCCGGCGAGCGCAGCGAGCGGCATGCAGACGTGGCCGGCACTGGTGGCGACCGCCAGCCGGCGTACGGCCGAAGCCAGCACGGCGCGGCTCCCGGCCGGCGCCTGCAGCGTATCGGCCCAGGCAAGAAGGTGGCGGGCGAAGCCCTCGGCGAGATCGTTCATGCCGGCTCCACGATGGCGGTTTCGGCCCTGCCGGCCAGCAGCGCATCGAGTTCTTCGAGCACCTTGCGCGGGCAGCGGTGGTGGAACACGCCGGCCGGCCGGCCACCGAGCAGCCAGCCCGGCCGCACGCCGCGCACGAACAGGTAGAGCGCGCCGCCGAAATGGCGCTCGTAGTCGTAGTCCGGCAGGCTGCGGCCGAGGTGGCGGTGCAGCGCCACGCTGTAGATCAGGTGCTGCAGATGGTAGCCGTGCGCCTGCATCGCGGCTTCGAGGCCGGCGGGCGCATAGTCCTGCGGACGGTCGCCGAGGTGGTTGGACTTCCAGTCGAGCAGCCAGTAGCGGCCATCGTGCTCGAACACCAGGTCGATGAAGCCTTTCAGGTAGCCGTCGAGCTCCCGGAAGGACAGCCTGGGCACGCGGTAGCCTCGCGCCGCGAGCCAGCCGTCGAGCTGCGCTGCCGTCAGCCGCGGCGTGGGCAGATGGAAGCCCAGCTCCGTCAGCCGGTGCGTGCGCGGCACGCTGTCCAGGCGCAGTCCGGCGCCCGGAGGCTCCGCCAGCAGCGGCGTGGCCACCACGTCCGCGAGCATGCGGCGCAGCATCCGCGACAGGGCCGCCGAGCCGGCCGGCGCCCGCTGCGGATGGGCGGCGAGCGCGGCGGCGATCGCCTGCTCCCAGCCGCCGTGGTCGGTGAAGTCGATCTGCTCGAACAGCGCGTGCATGCAGTCGCCGGCCACCGGGCCGCGCGGAAAGCGCAGGATGTCGTCGTCCGCCGGCGCAGGCGCCGGCACCGCGTCCACGGCGGCAGCCAGGCCGGTCAGCGCCGCCAGCTCGCCGCCATCCAGCGCATTGGCGTCGTGGTCCAGCGCGGCCTGCTCCGGCGCCACCTGGCCTCGGGCCGCGCCGGCGATCAGCGCGCTGAAGCTGCCGATGCGCCAGCCGGCCGGCACCACCGGTGGCCGCAGCGCGCGCGGCCGCTGGCCGGCACCGCCGGCCGGAGCGAGTGCTTCGCCGTGCCCGTCCGGCAGATCCGACCACTGCATGACCGGCTTGCCCTCGTACAGGCTGGCGCCGGCAAGCGCGCGCCAGCGGGCCTCGATGTCCATCGGCGTCGACCTGTAGCCGGCCCAGGCATCGGCAGCCGTGCCGGCACCGGCCACCATCCAGTTGAGCAGGCTGCGCACGCTCTCGGTATGGCTGATGGTCTTGCCGCGCTTGGCATAGCAGCCCACCACCAGGTAGCAGCGGTGCACCGCGCGCGTCAGCGCGACGTAGATCAGGCGCAGGTCCTCGGCCTGTCGTTCGCGGCGCAGGCGGGCCTTGATCGCTTCGTCCTGCGCTGCCGCCTGGCGGTAGTCGAGCACCAGTCGACCGCTGTCGTCGTGCCAGGCGCGCATCGGGCCTTCGCTGCGGCCACCGGCGTGGCCGTCGAACAGGAAGGGACAGAACACGATGCCGTATTCCAGCCCTTTCGCCCGGTGGATGGTGACGATCTGCACCAGGTTGCGGTCCGACTCCAGCCGCAGCTGGGCCGCTTCGCCGCCGCTGCCCTCGCGGCGCTGCGCGGCCAGCGTGCGCAGCAGGACTTCGGGCGCGGCGTCGCCGGCCATCTGCTGCAGCAGTTCGGCCAGGTGCATCAGGTTGGTCAGCCGGCGTTCGCCATCCGGGCGGCCGAGCAGGCGGGCGGCGACGTCCTCGTCGCTCAGCCACTGCCGCAGCATCACGCCGAAGCCGCGCGACAGCCAGATCTCGCGCCAGCGCACGAAGGCGTCGAGCCTGTCGAGCAGCGCGCTTTCATCCTCGGCCAGCCTGGCCAGCGCTGCCGCGTCGAAGCCCATCGCCACGGTGGCGAGCGCAGCCTTGACGCGGCGCTCGCGCAGCGGCTCGGCGATCGCCAGCAGCACCCGTTCCAGCTCTTCGGCGTCGTCGGTGTGGAACACGCTGGCCTGCGACAGTTCCACGCTGCCGACGCCGACCGCCGCCAGTGCGCGGCGCATGCGCGCGCCCTGGCCGTGGCTGCGCACCAGCACGGCGATGTCGGCAGGCGCCAGCGGCCGCTCGCCGATACGGATCTGCCCGGTCGCACCGGCTGCCAGCAAGCGTGCGATCTCGGCCGCGCAGGCGCGTGCGGCGCGCTGCAGCGCCTGTTCGCGCGGCAGCCGGGTGCCGCCGCCCTCGTCGCTGTCGGCCTGGGTGTCGTCGCGCGGGATGCGCCACAGCTGCAGCGGCGGGGCCTCGCCGGCCGGCGCCGTGGCGTCCGCCAGCGGTTTGCGCGGCCGGCTGCCGGCGCCGACGCGCACGTAGTCCAGCCCGTCCATCATGAACACCGCCGGGTTGGCGCCGAACAGCTGGTTGCAGGCTTCGATCAGCGCCGGCGCCGAGCGCTGGTTGTGGCGCAGCGTATAGCGCGCATCGGTGCGCTCGCGCGCGGCGAGATAGGTGTGCAGGTCGGCGCTGCGGAAGCTGTAGATCGCCTGCTTGGGGTCGCCGACCAGGAACAGGCTGCCGTGGCGGCCTTCGGCGCGATAGATGCGATCGAAGATGCCGAACTGCAGCGGATCGGTGTCCTGGAACTCGTCGATCAGCGCCACCGGGTAGCGCGCGTGCAGCGCCGCCGCCAGCCAGGGCTGTCCACCCGCATGCAGGGCCTGCCAGGCGTTCCACAGGATGTCGTCGAAACCGATCTGGCGGCGTTCGGCCTTGCGCCGGCGCAACTCGTCCGCAGCCGTGTCGACGAAGCGCCGCAGCAGGCTCAGCCGGGCGGTCGCCAGCAGGGCATCGACTTCCGCCCGCGCCGCCAGCAGTTCGCCGGCGGCATCGAAGAAGGGATGGCACGGCGCAGCGATGCCCTTCCTGCTGCCGGCGGCGGTGATGCCTTGCTTCAGCACCTCGGCGGCGAACAGCCTCAACTTGTCGCCGTGCTCGCCGGCAATCGGCTGCAAGGGATCGTCCGCCGCCAGCCAGCCGGCCCATTGGCCGGCCGCGGTCCCGATCGCCTGCGGCTTGTAGCGCGTGCCGTTGAGGCCGTCGAGCGCGCCATTCACGCAGGCGACGGCTTCGTCCAGCCTCTCCGACAGCGCACGTGCTGCGGCATAGGCCTGCCGCAACCGCGCCTCGGCCGCCGGCAGCGCGGCCGCGCCTTCGCCGCCGTCCGTGCCCTCGTCCCACAGCGCGCGGGCGCAGGGCCGGCCCATGTGGCGCTGCAGGATGCCGGCCCAGCCTGCGGGGCAGTCGCCCCGGTTCAGCAGTTCGTCCGCCAGCAGCGGCGGCAGCGCGCTGCCCGCGACTTCGCGCCGCCAGAAGTCCTGCGCCACTTCCAGCCGCAGCGCGTCATCGTCCTCGACCAGTTCCAGCGCATAAGGCAGGCCGGCGGCGAAAGGCGTGTCGGCCAGCGCGCGCTGGCAGAAGCCGTGGATGGTGAAGATCGCCGCTTCGTCGAAAGTCTGCAGCGCATGGCGCAGGCGCACACTCGTCCGCGCATCGTCGATGCCGCGCGCCCGCAGCGTGTCGAGCAGTTGCGGCACGAAAGGGTCGTCGCCCGCCGCCGCGCCGTCGAGCACGCGCAGGGTTTCGACGATGCGCTCGCGGATGCGGCCGGACAGCTCGGCGGTCGCCGCCTTGGTGAAGGTGACGACCAGCAGGGCTTCGACCGGCAGCTCCCGCTCCAGCAGCAGTCGCAGATACAGGCCGCAGATGTTCCAGGTCTTGCCGGTGCCGGCCGAGGCCTCGATCAGGCGGATGCCGTCCAGCGGGCAATCAAAGACGTTAAGTTCCGGAGCTGCGGACATGGTGAGAAAAGAAGCGGTCGAAGAAGCGCCGTCACGGCGGAGGACGGAGACAGGCGACGATAGCACGGCGCCCTGGTCATCCGGCCTGCCGGCAAGCGCTGATTGCCCGCGTCAATCGCCCGAATCAAACGCAGCGATGCGTTTAAGCGGTATTCTGATCGCTCAGCCGATTCGCGTACGGCGACATCCGACTTGCATCGCAGGCCGGACGGCACGCCGCTGAACGGCCCCGAATCCTCTTTCATGCAGGAGATCACGCACATGGCAAGCAAGAAGATGAAAACCCCGGCGATCGACATCGGCATTCCCGAGGATCAGCGCAAGAAGATCGTCGCCGGCCTGTCCGCCTTTCTGGCCGACAGCTACACGCTGTACCTGATGACGCACAATTTCCATTGGAACGTCACCGGCCCGCAGTTCAACAGCCTGCACGCGATGTTCATGGACCAGTACACCGAGCAGTGGAACGCGCTCGACGTCATCGCCGAGCGCATCCGTGCGCTGGGCTTCCCGGCACCGGGCACCTACAAGGAGTTCGCCAAGCTGGCCTCGATCAAGGAGGTCGACGGCGTGCCCAAGGCCGAGGACATGGTTCGCCACCTCGTCATCGCCCAGGAAGCCACCGCCCGCACCGCGCGCTCGCTGTTCGACCTGGTCGACGAAGCCAACGACCAGCCGACCGCCGACGTGCTGACCCAGCGCCTCGACGTGCACGAAAAGACCGCCTGGATGCTGCGCAGCCTGCTGGAAGAATAATCGCGCTCGGACAAGGACAAGACCGCCCCCTGGCCGGCGCGGCAAGGCACAGGCCAAGGGGTAATGCTGTCCACTTGGGAGATTCCCTTCCGGTGTAGGAGCGGCTTCAGCCGCGATGGGCTTGATGATGTCACCCCCAGGCGCTGCTTTCGCGGCTAAAGCCGCTCCTACGGTCAAAGAGCACTTGCTTGAACGAACAGTATTGGGGCCAGGGGGCGGTGTCACATGGAACGGTGTCACTCTGCCCCCGGCTCATTCCCCGCCGGATGCTTCCTGCCCGTCCAGCCACAGCAGCCGCCCCTGCCCCAGCTCGTTCAGGCGGCCGACGAGCCCGGCAGCAGCGTCCTCGGCCAGGCTGAAGCGCAGCGTCACCGCCTGGCCGTGGGCGACATCCAGCAAGGCCGCGCCGGCCGCATCCAGCTCACGGCGCAGCATGCCTTCCTGCGCGTAGGGCACGGTGCAGCCGAGCATCCGCAGGCGCACGATCGGCACCTTGGTCGCAGCCAGCAAGGCCTGGGCGACGCTATCGGTATAGGCACGCACCAGCCCGCCCGCGCCCAGCTTGATACCGCCGAAATAGCGCACCACGGTGGCGAGCACGCCTTCCAGGTCCTGGTGGCGCAGCACGTCCAGCATCGGCCGGCCGGCGGTGCCGCTGGGTTCGCCGTCATCCACCGCCGCCGACTGCCCGCCCGCGAGCAGGGCCCAGCAGACGTGGCGGGCGCCCGGATGCTCGGCCCACAGGCCGGCCACCACCTTCTGCGCGCTGGCGCGGTCGGCCATCGGCTGCACGCAGCCGATGAAGCGGCTCTTCTTGATGATCAGTTCGCTATGGACGGGTTCGGCAAGTGTCAGCGGCATGGCGTCGGTCCGGTCAGGCGTCCTCGAGGTGTTCGAACAGCGGCCCCAGCACCTGGCGCGCGAGTTCGAAGAAGCGCTCGCCGGGCAGCCCCTGTTCGCCCCTGAGCGCTAGGCGCCAGGCCGGGTCGTTGGCTTCGCCGAACTCGGGCCGCTTGCCGCCGCTCCATTTCTTCACTGCCTCGCTGTCCTTGCCGCCGCTGCTCATGCAGGCCCAGGCAGACTTGGGGAAGAAATGCAGCGGCCGGACCAGGCCTTCGCGGTAGAGCGCGAGCAGCGCGTGCAATTCCGCCCGCGCCTGCGCCCGGGCCAGCGGCCGGAAGCCGAAGCCGCCGTCGCGCGACAGGCCGCGCGTGCGCGCCGCCGCGCCGGGGGCGGGATCCGCGCACAGCAGCAGATGGGCAAGCCAGGCCCCCAGGCAATCGGCGGCGCGGGTGTCGTCGTAGCGCGCGAACAGCAGGCCATCGGAGCGCAGATCGGTGAAAGCCGCGGACAAGGTCCAGGTCTCGCCATCGAGGCAGGCCTCGACGCGCGCGGCGTGCGGCGGCAAAGCCGGCTCCGCCTGGAGCTGCCGCCGGCGGCGGGCGAAGGTGCACAGGCTGCCGAGTTCGCGTTCGAGCGCGCCCTCGCCCAGGCGGCCGGCCGGATACTCACCGCCGGCACGGGCGAGCGCCCACAGCGCGGACGCTTCGGACGCATCCTCCTCCGGCCCGAGCAGCACCGGCAGCAGGCGCCGCGCCAGCGCCTGGGATGCCGGCCAGTCGGGCAGCATCGGCTCGACGTCGTCGAGCTCGGCTTCGGCCTCGGGCAGTTCCAGCCCCAGCCTCTCGCGCAGCAGGTAGCGGCCGGGGTGGCAAAAGAAGCGCGTCAGTTGCTGCAGATCCACTTCCCGCCAGGCGGCTTCGGGCGGCGGCAATGGCAGCACGAAGAAGGGCGCGGCCGGCCAGGCTGCGGCCGGCAAGGCCCCGGACTCGTTCCCGTCGTCCTCGACATCGTCCCCATTCTCCATTGCCTCTTCCGCATCGATCGCCACCGGCTGCGCACCGGCCGCCAGCCGGCTGGCGAGCACCCTGGCGTAGTCCTCGTTGAAGCTCGCCAGCCGCGCGTCGCTGCGATCGGCAGCGACGAAATAATCGGCGGCGAAGGCCTGCAGCGGATGATGGAGCACCAGACGCGCACGTGCTTGCGCCACGGCCTGCGGGTCGCCGGCCTCGGCGGCACAGGCGCTGGCCAGGGTGTCGAGCAGTTCATCGACCAGCACCGACGGCGGCAGCGCCGAGCCGTCGCGCACGCTGCGGCCGACATGGGACAGGTGCAGCACCTCGCGCGCCGACAGCACCAGATCGAGGAAGAGGTTGCGGTCGTCGAGGCGGCGCTGGCGATCGCCGGCCTGCGGACGGGCGCTCATCAGGTCGAACTCGGCCGGGCGGTCGCTGCCGGGGAAGGCGCCCTGGTCCAGGCCGATCAGGCAGACGACGCGATACGGCAGGCCGCGCAGCGCCGACAGCGCGGAGAAGGTGACCGTGCCGCCGGGCACGGCGCCGCGCGCGGGGTCGTCGAGCCGCGCGGCCAGGGCGCAATGCACGACATCGAGCGGAAACTCGGCTTCGCAGCCGGCGATGGCGATGTCGTCGGCCAGCGCGGCGATGGCGGCGCGAACTTCGCGCAAGGCGTCGGCGTGCTCGGCGCTGTCATCGACCAGGTGCTCCAGCACGGCATGGAGTACCCGGCGCCAGCCTTCACCGTCATGCGGACGCTGCAGTTCGTCGCGCATCGCGCGCAGGCTGTCGACGTAGCGCCAGAAGCCGCCGAGCGCGAGCGCGGCCTGGCCTTCCGGCGCCGCGGCGCCGACGTGGCCGGCGAAAGTGGCGCGCTGCGCGGCGTCGCCCGCCGCCCAGGCGAGGAACAGGCGATGCAGGCCGTCTTCCAGCGTGTGGCCGGCAGGCCGCAGCACGCCATCGTCGCTGCCGCCGGCTTCCAGCCCCCAGCGCACGCCGGCTTCGCGCATCCAGTCGTGGATCGTTTCCAGCGCCGCTTCGTCAAGGCCGAAGCGCGCCGCCACCGGCGCCTGCTGCAGCAGGTCGAACACCTGGCTGGCGGGAAAGCGGCCGGCGGCGAGCTGCAGCGCCTGGTCGAGCACCCTGGCGACGGGGTTGTCCTGCCGGCCGCCGAGGCCGGTGATGCGCCAGGGAATGTGCCGTTCGCGCGGCACGGTGCCGAACACCGCTTCGATCAGCGGCGCGGTGCTCTCGAGATCGGGCATCAGCACCACGACGTCCGCCGGCTGCAGCGCCTCCGGCGTGCCGGCGCCGGCCTTGAACAGGCCCAGCAGGCGGTCGTGCAGCACTTCGAGCTCGCGCGTGCGCGAATGGCAGACCTGCACTTCGATGCTGCGGTCGGCCGCCGCCAGCCGGATGCTGGCCGGTTCGAGCTCCTGCAGGTCGAGGATGGCGTTCTGCAGCCGCGCCAGCAGATGGCGGCCGGGGTGCGGAGCGAAGGCGGCCTCTTCCTCCACCGCGTGCTCGCCTTCGAACAGCAGGCCGATGTGGGCGCGCGTCTGCTTGCCCCAGGCCGCGAGCAGGCTGTTGCCGGTCTCGAAGAACATGTCCTGCTGGCGCGCGGCGAGCCAGGACAGGCGGCGCGCATCGACGATGTCGAACCAGAACTCGCGGCAGGGGTTGAGCACGTACAGCCGCACCTCGACCACGCGCGCGAGCTCGCGCAGCATGTCGAGATAGAGCGGCGGCAGTGCCGGCAGGCCGAACACGTGCACCGAGGCGGGCAGGCCGGCGGCGGCCAGTTCGTCGCCCGACATCGCCGTGACGCGGCGCAGGAAGATCCGCGCCGGATGTTCCTGGCCCAGCGCCAGGCCTTCGTGGATGCGGCGCCAGAGCTCGGCCTGCCAGGCCTCGTCCTCGCGCTCGGCCGCCGAGGCGCCGGCGCCGAGCGCCGCGCCGCGCCTGCCCGCCCAGGTCTCGAGCCATTGGGGACGATAGGTCAGGTAAAGGTCGAAGACCTGCGCGATGCGCTCGGCCAGTTCGAAGCGCATGCGCGCGTCTGCGCGCTCGAGATAGCGCGCCAGCCGTGGATGGCCGGCCAGCCAGGCATTGGCTTCATGCGCCGGATCGAGCAGGCCGTGGATGCGCCAGGCCAGCGTCCCGACCGCGAAGGGCGAACGTTCCGGCACCGGCACGACGAGGCGGATCTGCCGCCACAGCCACTGGGCGAGGTAATCGAAACCGAGGTTGGCGCAGATGCCTTCGCGGTCGGCCATCGCCAATTCGATCTTGCGCCGCAGGGCGCTGCCCGGCACCACCACCTGGCGCTGGCCGAACGGCCCCGGCTGCTCGGCGCCGAGCCGTTCGAGCAGGCTGTCGAGCAGGATTTCGAAGCGGTTCGAGAAACTCAGATGGAACATGGCGGGACTGCCGGGCAAGGCGCAGGGGCGATGCGCCGGCAAGTGCGCCCGCGCGGATCGAGCGCGGATTATACGGGCCCGCCGCCGTTTTCCGCCGGCTCGGGCTGGTACTCCATGGCGTAGCCCCGCCCTTCGCGCTTCACCGCGTAGCAGGCATGGTCGGCCGCCCGGAGCACGTCCGTGACGTTGTCGACGGACGGGTCAATGATCGCGAAGCCGATGCTGGCGCCGACGCGGAAAGTGCGGCCATCCCATTCGAAGCGCATCTCGCGGACCGCGTCGCACACGCCGCTGGCGATGCGATGGGCATCGGCACTGGAGCAGCCGCGCAGGATCATGGCGAATTCGTCGCCGCCGATGCGGCACACCATGTCGCCCGCGCGCAGCCGGTGCCGGATCAGATCGGCGATCTGGCACAGCAGCGCGTCGCCCGCGGCATGGCCGACGGTGTCGTTCACGGTCTTGAAGTTGTCCAGGTCGATGAAGCACAGCGCCCCATGGTCGCCCACCCGGCGCGAGGTGGCGACCATTTCGGCAAGCGCCAGCTCGAAGGCCCGGCGGTTCGGCAGGGCCGTCAAGGGATCGTGCATGGCCTGGTAGGCGAGTCGTTCGGTGGCTTCGTCGATCCGGGCCTGCATGTGCTGGTGGGCACTGTCGATGGCGCGCGCCATCGAGTTGAAACCCTGTTGCAGCTCGTGCAGTTCCTCGCTGCCGGCGGCATCGGATACCTGCACGTCGCGCTCGCCGCCGGCAATGCGCTTGACCGCATCCGCCAGCCGGGCCAGCGGCCGGCTGACCTGGCTCGTCAGCTGCGCCGCGAGCAGCGCGGTGAGCAGCACGATCACGAACGCCAGGCCGAGCGTGGTCATCATGGTCGCCCGCCACTCGGCATCGAGCGCGCTGGTCTCGAGTTCGACATACACCCAGCCGACCGGCTCCGGCCTGGGTATCTCGCCTTCGCCCCCGACCTCGTCGACCACCATCGGCACCGACATCACCGGCGCCGCAAAGCCCCTGAAGCTGCCCCATTGCTCGAGCCGCATCGGCGCGTGCACGGCCTTGATGCGCGCGGCATCGAGCAGATGCGGCGTCCCGCGCGCGGCGATGACTTCGCCCCCACGCTCGTACAGCACCACGGCCGCCACGCCCGACAACTTGCGCAGCGCTTCGATCAGATCGTTGAGGTTGTCGGCATTGCCCGAAATCACGCCATACTCGGCGGCCGGGGCGAAGAAGCTGACGATGGCGAGACCGCGTTCGACGATCGCATCCTGGGTCATGCGCTCGCCGCGGGCCAGGAACAGGCCCGCCATCGCAGCGATGAGCAGCGACATCGGCAACAGGACGGTCAGCAGCAGGCGCCTGCGCAACGGGATCCGGGCGACGTTCATCGACGCACTCCCGTGGCGATGAAACGCAACAGCTCCTCGTCGCTCGCCACGTTGATGCCCAGCGCACGGGCGACCTGGCGGTTGACGGCGATTTCGAAGGAGGCCGGACCGCTCACCGGCGGCAGCTCGACACGGCCGCCATCCTGGGTGCGCAGCCAGGCGATGAGATCGGCGGCGGCCTGTTCCGGTGTGGTGAAAATGGCGGCCAGCGCGCCCGCTTCGACGTATGCGCGCGAAAACGCGATGATCGGCCGCTGGTAGCGATAGCTGGTGAGCAGGATCGAACGCACCGAAACAGGCGTGGAGAGCAGCGCATCGGGCAGCGCAATGAGGCCGTCGCACTCGCGCAACACGGCTTCGAGCTGCTTCATCAGGCCGCTCTCGTCGCTCACCACGCGCTCCACCAGATCGATCTGCAGCGCCTCCGCCGCCCGCTCGAAGGACTCGGCACCCAGCCGTTCCGGCCCGAACAGTATCCCCGCCCGCTGCGCATCGGGCATCACGGCCTGGAGCAGGCGCAGCTGCCGCTCCGCCGGCTGGTCGAGCGTGACGGCGGACAAAGGCCGGTCGGCATGGCTGCGGCGGATGTTCTCGAAGCGCGCACGGCCGAGCATGACCGCCAGCGTCGGGCGCGGATGCAGGCGCAGCACGGCCGCCAGCGCCGCTTCGCCGCTGGCGATGACCAGGTCGGCACGCGCGAGGGCGACGTCGTCCAGGCCTTCGTCCAGCGAGCCGGCATCGACTACGCGATGGCCCAGGCTGGCCGCGGCGCGGCTGAAGTTCTGTGCGAACACCCCGTGCGGGCCGGTTCGCTGCGACACCACCAATGCCACTTCCAGCCCGGCGCGCGCGGCCGGCACCAGCCCCGCCAGCAGCATCAGCAGCAGGCAGACATGCAGGCGGAACCGCCACCGCCGGACCATCGGCACGGCTACCACGTCAGGCGCAGGCTGCCGAACAGCTGGGGCTCGCGGCGGTAGCGTCCGGCATGGAAATCGACGTATCGCCCACCCACGCTCTGCGCCACGAGCGCCACTTCGCTGCCCGAATTGGCGCCGCCGAAGCGGCGCGACAGCTTCAGGTCGACGCGGTCCTGCTCGGGCACGCGATCGCCATCGTTGAGCCAGTTCATCGACGAATGCCGGTAATAGCCCAGGCTGGCGCGCCAGCGCCCGGGCAATTCCTTGATCAGCAGCAGCGAGGTGATCGAACTCGGCGCGCTGGTCTCGAAATCCTCATCGACGCTGGCACCCTGCACATCGACATCGATGATGGCCTGCGACAGCACGACCCGGCCCCAGCCGGGCCGCCGCCAGTCGATGCTGAACTCGCCGCCGGTCACGCGGAAGCTGCCGACGTTCCGGAACACGAAGGAACTCGGGCCCCGGCTGGCCTGCCAGTCCCATTCGATCGGCGCAAAGTCCACCGGCGGCGGCGGGCACGCCCAGGCGGACTCCCTCGGCGGCCTTTCCCAGGGCTGCAATGGATACCAGCAACGCTCGTCATCGACGTAGTCGTCATATTCCTGGTAGAAGGCCCGCACATCCACGCCCAGCCCCAACTCCCGGAACATCGCCGCATAGCCCAGTTCGGCATGCCTGACCCGCTCCGGCTGCGTGTCCGCTCCCGCCCAGGCGCCGATCCGCTTGATCTCCGAACCGACGCGGATCACCTGCATGGCATGCGACTCGATCAGCGAAGGCGTCCGGTACGACACGCCGGCCGAAAAACGCAGTGCCGAATCGGGCGTCAGCGCATAACCGAGCGCCAGGCGCGGCGAGAACAGCGAACCGCTGTAGTGATGGTCTTCGAGCGTACCACCCAGATCGACCCTCAGGTGCTCGACCGGCGACCACACCACACTGCCGAACAGCTGGCTGCTGACGCCGCTGATCGTGCTGCCGGTATCGAACATCGACCGCGAACGCGCCGCCTCGCGGCGCACGCCCGCGCCGAGCATGAAGCGCCAGGCCGGCGACAGCCTGGCGCCGTACTGCACTTCGAGCTCTTCCCGCTGCGCGTCGCTGTCCATGCCCACGGACAAGAGGCCCAACCCGGGCACCGTGACCTGCCACGGCACCCGCGCACGCTCGCGCTGATGGTGGAACTGCACGGACAGCTCGGAATCGACCGCGAAGCTGCGTTTCCAGCCCAGATGCACGTAGTGCGCATGGATGTCGTCCTCGCGCAGCGGATGTTCCAGGCTGCCCGGCGCCCCGCGGTCGGTGCTGCCGCGGCTGAGGCCCAGCATCCACTGCAGTTCGTCCTGCGTGGACAACTGCGCCGTGGCGCCGAAATTGAGCACCGAACGCTCGACGATCTTGCGCGCTTCCAGCGCGCCATCCTCGTTCCGGTAGGGGCGGAAATTCACCGCGCGCCGGTGCGAACCCGACAGCCGCCAGTCGATCGCCGCGTCGGCATCGCCATTGATGCGGAAACCGTGGTCGTGGAAACCATCGTCGCCGATCCGCGAGATCACCGCCACGCCGCTCTCGGTCGCCGGCGAACGCGTGATGATGTTGATCACCCCGTCGAAGGCATTGACGCCATAGGCCGCGCCGTTGGGCCCGCGCACGACCTCGATGCGCTCGACGTCATCGACCCTCAGCGGCAGGTCATGCCAGTTGGTATTGCCCCACGCCGGGCTGTTGACCGTGCGCCCGTCGATCATGATCTTGATGCGGCGATCATAGGCATCGCTCATGCCATGATTGGCCACCATCGGCGAGCCGTCCGGCCAGTCGGCGACGAGGAAACCCGGCACCAGCCGCATCAGCTCGTGGATTTCGGTGAAGCCGGATGCTTCGATCATCTCGCGGTCGATCAGCGTCACCGCGACCGGCGCATCCACCGGCGACTGCGCCATGCGCGATGCGGTCAGGACGATCGGCACGTCGTCGAAGAAGGCATCCGCCGCCCATGCACAGGCAGAAGCGACGGACACGGCCAGCGTGCCGAAGCCCAAGGCTGCAGACTGGACAGGGTGGCGCAAGAACAAAACGGCGACTCCATTCGATACTCGAAACGCCTCGATGGCGCGACGCGGCGAGCATAACGCATGCTTGATACACTGACGGTGTGACGGAGTCGACACTTGGTGCATTCGGTTACATCCTTCTTTCGTATCTCTTTTCCATTCCTTTCCTCACCGCGCACGAAACGCCATGGCACGCACTCATCCCGAAGGCTGGCGACAGCTTCCCGCCGCCGGCGCGCGCGGCCGCGAACGCAGCACCCTCGCACTGCTGGCCGACGCGCTGCCGCCGGACTGGACGATCTATCACGGCCTGCACTGGACCCGCGCCGACGGCCCGCAGACGATCTTCGGCGACGTCAGCTTCGCCGTGCTCGGCCCCGGCGGCCGCATCCTGCTGATCGAGCAGCACGCCGGCTTTCTCGACGAGACCGCGGACGGGCTCGTGCGCCCGGGCAAGCGCGCGCGGATCGTCAGCCACGAGCTCGCGCGCAGCGCCGACGCCCTGCGCGCCCGCCTGCGCCCCGCGCTCGACGGCGCCGAGCCGCTGCTCGACACCCTGCTCCACTGCCCCGACCACACCGTGCGTCAGCCCGGCAGCGCCGGCCTCGACCCGGCGCGCATCGTCGACGCACCGCGGCGCGACAGCCTGGCCGCCACCGTGCGCGCGCTGACCACGCCGCAGGACGGCGACCCGCCGGCCGACGACGCCCGGCTGCAGGCACTGCACCGCTTCTTCGCCGACCTGCTGGAACTGGTGCCGGACGTGCAGGCCCACATCGGCCAGGCCGACGAACTGACCACCCGGCTGTCGGGCGGCCTCACCGAATGGGCGCGGCGCATCAGCGCGACGCCGCACCGGCTGCGCATCACCGCCACCGCCGGCAGCGGCAAGACCCAGCTCGCGCTCGCCGCCCATACCGATGCCCTCGCCGCCGGGCGCCGGCCGCTGTACGTCTGCTACAACCGCCCGCTCGCCGACCATTTCGCCCGCATCGCCCCGGCCGGCGGCGAAATCGCCACCTACCACCAGCTCTGCGACCGCCGCCTGCGCGCCGCCGGCCGGCCACCCCGCTTCGGCGTGCCCGGCGCCTTCCGCCGCATGGAAGAGGACTTCGCCGCGCTGGTGGCCCAACAGCCGCATCCCGACTGGCAGTTCGACGAACTGATCATCGACGAAGGCCAGGACTTCATGGAGCCGTGGCGCGACGCCCTGCTCGCACTGCTCAAGCCCGGCGGCCGGGCGTGGTGGCTGGAAGATCCGCTGCAGAACCTCTACGCCCGCCCGCCGGTGGCGCTGCCCGGCTGGATCGGGCTCACCGCCGACACCAACTACCGCACCCCAGCCGACGTGCTGGCGCTGCTCAATGCCCGCCTGCCGCTGCCAGCGCCGATCCGCGCCGGCAGCCCGGTGGCCGACAGCGGCCCCGACGTACTGGCCTGGCGCGACGACGCCGGCCTGATGGATGCCACCAAGCGCGCGATCACCCGCGCCCTCGGCCTCGGCTTCCGCCGCGAGGCGATCGTGCTGCTGACTTTCCGCGGCCGCGAGCATTCGCGCTTCACCCCGCTCGAACAGCTCGGCCCGCACCGCCTGCGCGCCTTCACCGGCCGCTACGACCTGCTCGGCGAACCCGAGCACTCGCAGGGCGAACTGCTGATCGACTCGGTCTACCGCTTCAAGGGCCAGTCCGCGCCCTGCATCATCTTCACCGAGATCGACTTCGAGACGATGGACGACACGGCGATGCGCAAGCTCTTCGTCGGTGCCACCCGCGCGACGATGAAGCTGATCATGGTCGCCTCGGAACGCAGCGCGCCGCTGCTGGCACCGCCAGCCTGAAACCAAGGCCCCCGAAGCGGCACCCGCCATCAGCCCGGCAAGCAAATACCGTTCGGGCCGAGCCTGTCGAAGCCCTGTTCGGGCCAATGCCCTTCGACAAGCCCAGGGCGAACGGTATCTCTTATCTGATTGCCGGTTTAACAAGCGGCAATCCGCGCTACGGCCGGGCACTGCGGCAGCGCCATGCGCACAGTTCCAGCCGGGTACAATCGCGCCTACCTTCACTTTCGGCCAAGCCGCCTGGCGCACCTCGACATGAACAGCCCCATCTCCCTGACCCAGCTCCCGCAGACCAACATCTTCCGCAAGGGCGACGTGTTCGTGCTGTTCGGCGAACTCTTCGGCCGCGGCTATGCCAGCGGCCTCGTCAATGAAGCACGCAAGGCCGGCATGGACATCGTCGGCATCACCGTCGGCCGGCGCGACGACAACAATGCGCTGCGGCCGCTGAACGACGAGGAACTGGCGGCAGCCGAAGCCAACCTGGGCGGGCGCATCATCAACGTGCCGCTGATGGCCGGCTTCGACCTCGACGCGCCGGCCGGCGAACCCACGCCGACCGAGCTGCTCAACAAGATGACGCTGAAGAGCTGGGAGCAGGACAAGCTGGACTGGGCGCACATCGAAAAATGCCGCGAACTCGGCACCCGCCGCTTCCAGGCCGCGGTGGCCGAAGCGATGACACAAATCGACGGCCTCATCGGCGACGGCCGCAACGTGCTGTTCGCCCACACGATGGCCGGCGGCATTCCACGCGCCAAGGTCTTCATGGTGATCGCCAACCGCATCTACAAGGGCCGCGGCGACCGCTTCATGCCCTCGCAGACCCTGCTCGACAGCGACCTCGGCAAGCTGATCCTGCAGAACTTCGACGAAGTCTCGGCGATCACCTTCCAGCACCTGATCGAGGGCAGCGCGGCGATTCGCGCCCGCATCGAGGCGGCCGGCGGCCAGGTGCGCTACACCGCCTACGGCTACCACGGCACCGAGATCCTCATCGACGGCCGCTACCAGTGGCAGACCTACACCAACTACACCCAGGGCTACGCCAAGATGCGGCTCGAACGCATCGCCCGGGCCGCCTGGGACAAGGGTGTCAAGGCCACGGTGTTCAACTGTCCGGAGATCCGCACCAACTCCACCGACGTCTTCGCCGGCGTCGAACTGCCGCTGATCTCGCTGCTGCAGGCGCTGAAGCACGAAGGCGGCGGCGCCTGGGCGGAATCGCAATGGCAGGCCTGCCGTGCGCTGCTGGCCGACGGCCGCACGCTCGAAGACGTGCTGCAGAAGATCGCCGCCTTCCAGGGCAGCGAGGTGATGCAGGGCTTCCGCGACTTCGCCGCCTGGCCGCAGCCCAACAGCCAGGCCCAGGCCGACCTGCAGATCGGCACCTCGGAAGACATCGTGCAGATGCACAAGGACCGCTCGGCGCTGATCACCGACCTGCTCAGCAGCCTGGTGCTGGAAGCCAGCGGCGCGCTGATCCTGCGCGAAGCCTCGGCGCCGTCGGGGCCGGTGCTGTGGCTCAACCACGACATCATCGCGCGGCAACTGAACCAGCTCCACGCCTGAAGCAGGCTGGCTTTCTCTTTCTCCCTGCCCCCTCGCAGGGTAAAACCGGAAAAGCGAAGCAACGCTTCTCCCGCGGGAACGCCTTGCGGCCGACAGGTCGCAAGGCCGGGAGGCAAGACGGGAGGAAACCGTCCAGTCGGCCCTACACCGCCAGATCGACCTGGCTGACCGTGCCGACGCTGCCGTCCTCGCGCAGGTAGATGCTGCTGGCGCGCATCATGCCCAGGGTTTCGTTGGCGGCATTGTTGAGGCTGAACTGCGTGTCGGCGCGGCCGAGGTAGAAGGCGCCGACGCCCGCTTCCTTCAGCGTCTGCAGCGTGCCCACGCCCTGGGCGTTCGGGCGCCAGATGCGCAACTGCGACCACGCCGCATCGTTTTCGTCGATCCAGCCGTTGCCATCGCCGTCGAGCGCGGCCAGTTCGTCGAAGCCATTGCCGCTCATCGGACCGAACAGCTCGCGGCCGTCGTCGATGCGGCCGTTGGCATTGCGGTCCAGCGCGAGATAGCCGCTGCCGCCGAGCAGCGGAACCTTGTCCAGCGTGCCGTCGGCGTCGAGGTCGAAATCGAAGCGCACGTCCGACAGCGCCGCCGCCGGGCCGCCGAAATCGAGCACCAGCGGGTCCTGCAGCCTGCGCTGCTCGCCGCCACGCAGGCTGACCGACACCGACTCGCTGTAGCTGCGCGACATCGCGAAACCGAGGTCGAAGCGGATTTCCGCGCCATCGGCGGTGCGGATCATGCCGGAGGCGCTGAAGGTGGTGGTTTCGGACTCGGCGTAGGTGGCGCTGAAATCGTAGGCAAAGCCGGGGCCGGACGGCTGCTGCGCGCCCGCCCCGGCCGAAGCCTGGCCGAGACCGCGCAGGTCGAGGCGGCGCACCGGCTGGCCGGTCATGGCTTCGATCAGGCGGATCAGCATCGACAAGGTGGCATCGTTGTCGAGGATGTCATCCAGCTCGACGGCAGGCGCGGACTGCGCGCCGGCAGCGGCGGCGTCGGCCATCTGTGCCCGGCGCGCGGCATCGGAAATCTGCACCGCCGCGGGCATTCCAGCTCCAGTACCCGCGGCGGCCTCGGCGCCCGTGCCGGATGACAGCGGCACGCCGCCCCGGCCCCACACTTCGAGCCGTTCGCTGGTTTCGGACGATTGCGAGAACTGCCGGGAGGATTGCAGTTCGACATTGAAGGCGGCGATTTTCATGGGGGACCCCGGGCGCATCAGCGGCAAGTCCCGTCAACGGCCGAAAAATCAGAAACTTGAGTGCGCCACCGCCGCAACGGGCATCGGCCTGCGGCGCGGCATGCCGCTCACTGCAGGGCTTCGGCCAGTTCGGCGATCGCGGCTTCGCGGCCTTCGTCCTGCCCCTGTCCGGCCGCCCATTCCGGATGGGCGCGGGCCTTTTCGATCGCGTGAGGCAGATCCGCCTTGCGCCAGCGCTCGGCCACTTCGTCCACGGCACCGGCCTCGCTGGCCTCCGCGACTTCGATCGGCGCCAGTGCGGCATGGCCGCGGCCGTCCAGCGCCGCCAGCAGCCGGTTCTGGCGCAGCGCGACGACGCGCAGGATGAGATCGTCCACCGTCAGTTCGCGGTGGCCGCGCAACTTGGCGGCGATGCGTTCGCCGTAATGGCCGAAGGTCTGCCACAGGCCGCCGGCGATCGCACCCAGCGCGGCGGCGGCGCCGAGCGTGAGGCCGCCGGTCATCAGGTCGATGCCGACGCCGGCCGCGGCACCGGCGGCGACGCCGGTCGACAGGCGAAGCCCCATCTGGCGCAGGGTCTCGGGGTTGAACAAGTCGTCGTCCCAGCGCCCGTCGGTCAGCGGCAGTTCGGCGGCGCGGGCATCGCCGGGGCGGAAGCGGTACAGCCGCAGCAGGGCTTCGACGCAATCCTGTTCGCGCCGGCGCACCGCATCGCGCAGGCGCTCGACGGCGGCCTGCAGCGCATGCTCCGAATCTTCCCCCGCCGCCAGCCGCTCGCGCCGTGCCGCCAGATCGACCAGCAGTTCGGCCACCAGCCGCCGTGCCATCGCCCGCCGCTCGTCGGCTTCGCACGCACGGGCATCGATCAGGCGCTGCAGCGCGGGGCGATGGCCGTGCATCAGCGTCGCCAGGGTGTCGAACAGCTCGCGCTCGCCATCGAGCGCCGGCGCCACGGTGTCGAAGCTGACCACCGCATGCAGGCTGAGCCGGGCCAGCGCGGCACGCCATTCCGCCACCCGCGCATCCTTCGAGGCGACGAAGTTCAGCACCGGCAGCAGCGGACGGGCGCAGGCGGCGAGCAATTCCAGCTCGTCGCGGTGCTTGGGCAGCACCGGGTCGCGCGCATCGACCACGTACAGCGCCGCATCGCTCGCCAGCATCTGGCGCAGTACCTTCGCTTCCTGCTCGAAGCGTGCATGGGCCTCGGGCCGCTCGAGAAAGCGTGCGAGCCGGTCGGGGCCGTCGAGGCGTTCGCCGGGCGCCACCAGCGCATCGACGAATTCAAGCAGGGCGATGGCATCCTCCATCCCCGGCGTGTCGAACAGTTCCAGCGCCGGCCGGCCATCGGCCATCAGCCGCAGACCTTCGACGTGGCGCGTGGTGCCGGCCGAATCGGACACTTCGCCGAAACCCACGTCGCGCGCCAGCGTGCGCAACAGCGAGGTCTTGCCGGTATTGGTGTGGCCGACGACGGCCACGCGCAGCACTTCGTTCATGGCATCCGCTCCAGCTCGCGGCCTTCCAGCCAGTCGCGCGCGGCCGTCTCGCCGAGGATCAGCACCTCCGGCGCGAAACCCAGCCGGGCAAGGCCTTCGCGCCACTGCGGCAGCCGGCTTTCCATCGCCTCGCCGCTGCTGTCGCCAGCACCGAGCGCCCAGACGCGCGTCTCGACGGCATGATCCGCCAGCCCGGCGATGACGCCGAGGTTGCCGCGATCCGGCGTGCGGCGCGGATCGACCGCCACCAGCAACCGGCACGGCGGCTGTGCGCCGAAACGGGCGAGCGCCTCGCGCCGCTGCTCGCGGCTGTCGAGGCGGCCGGCGTCGAACGCCGCCAGCCCGGCAGATACGCTGCCGCCCCCGCCCGCCGACGGCGGCCACGCGAGGTCGCCGCCCAGCTCCAGGGCGACGAGCGCCGGCCCGCCGCTGCCCGCCAGCCGTGCCGCATGGCGTACGGGGCGGGGCATCACCGCCGGCTCGGGGTCGCGCACGCCGATGCGTTCGCTGTCCGGCAGCAACAGCGGACGCAGCCTCGCATAGCCGGGACGGCTCAGGTCGAGCCGCAGGCGCTGCAGCGATCGCCGCCACAGCACCATGCACGCCAGTGCCAGCACGGCGCGCGGCAGCACGCCATAGACCAGCAGGGCACCGAGCAGCCAGCCCGACCAGGCGCGCCGCCCGCTTTCCTCCAGCATCGGTGCATCACCGCTGGCGACGATCGTGGCCGCATCCGGCACCGGAAAACCCAGCAGTGCCGGCAGCCGGCCCAGCGCATCGACCAGCCAGGCGAACACGCCTGAGGGCAGGATGGTGGTTTCCCAGACGAAGCCATAGCGGCGCATGGCGAGCAGCGCCAGCATGCCCGCCGCAGCGGCAAGCAGCGCCAGCGCCCACAGTGCATGGCCGGCCGCGCCGACGCCCCAGCTCGCGGCACGGCTCCAGCCGGGCAGGCCGCCCAACGCCAGCGGCAGCTCTGTCGCCGCGGGCGAACGCTCGAAGAACGACGGCAGCCGCAGCCACAAACCGCCCGACACACCCGTTCGGGCACCACGGCCGCCGCGTGACAGCAGCGTCGCCAGAATCCACAGCAGCAGGCTGAACAGATTGACGCCCAGCAGGCCGCCCAGCGCCCACACCACATTCACCGCACGGCCGCCGTCGCCCAGCACGCCGGCCGCGGCGCCGAAACCGAGCACCAGCGCCAGCACCGCCGCCACGGCCAGCAGCAGCCGTACCCGGCCATGCCAGCGCAGGATCGCATCGTGCCAGCCTTCGCGCACGCCGAGTTTCCGAGCCCGGTGCAGCACGCGTGCCTCGAACTCGGGCGCGGCAGCACGCGCCGCGGCAACTGCGGCATGATCCTCCAGGGCGCCGTGGCGTTCCTCATGGCGGCGCACGACCTCCGCCAGCCAGCGGGATTCGAATGGAGTCAGAGCGGCGGAGCTACGGGTAGAGGCTGTCAAGGTGGCGCGGACCGATGCGGCCCGTTCAAAGGCAGGGTTGAGGGGCAAAAGGTGGACAGCATAGCAACGACCACGCCTCGGCCATATTCGGAACCCGCCCCAATCCGATTGCAGAAGCGGGAGTGGAAGCACGCCGCGCTTGCGGCCCGATTGCGCCGCGCAGCAGCGGCAGCCGTAGCCATCTTGCCTTCATTGCCGGATTTCCCAGTTTCGGCACTGTCGCGCCACAGACCTTGATGGCGATCAAGCTGCCGTTTTCAGAAAGGCTTAGCCTCCCGGCCTACAGCATTCGCAGCGGGGACATCCATGAGCACAGAGCTTTTCCACTGGACCAGCGAACTCGACGTCGGCATCCAGGAGATCGACGAGCAGCACAAGGAACTCGTCGACCTGCTGAACCAGTTGCACGTCGCCATCCAGGAACATCACGGCTCCGCGACTTCGCGTCAGGTCCTCGACAAGCTGGCGGACTACACCCGTACCCATTTCGCCGTAGAGGAAAGCCTGATGCGGGTGTCCAACTACCCGGATTTCGCCGCGCACAAGCAGAACCACGAAGACCTCATCGCCCAGGTCCAGGCTTTGCAGGAAAAACTGGATTCCGGGCAGGGCGCGATCACTTTCGAACTGCTCCACTTCCTCAAGGTCTGGCTGACGCGCCACATCAACGAGGCGGACAAGCGCTTCGGCGCGCATTTCCTCGCCCACGGCGGCGCCAGCCAATGGTCCGAGCATGTCGAGGAGGCGATGAAGAAGCGCAAGTGGTGGTGGAAGTTCTGGTAAGGTCGCCGAACCGATTTCTTCCGAAACGAGCCCCATCCCATGAAATTCAGCCTTCTGCTGCCGCCCCTGCTGCTGGGCGGCGCCCTCGCAAGCAGCCCCGCATGGGCAGAACCGATGCCCTGTCCGGATCTCGCCGACGCGGTGCAGGTCGCAGCCTGCCCCACCGACGCGGAACTGCGCTACACCTTCATGGGCTACTGCGGCGACAACGCCCGCCTCTACGGCGCCGACGTCATCACCTGCGCCAGCTTCGACAATTACCGCGAGGTCAAGAACATCGCGATGTGGGAATCGGCCGACGGCCGCTTCAGCGGCTACCTGTCGTGCAACGTCGCACCGGCTTCCATCCACGCCTCGAAGGCAACGCGCATGCACGTCGAACGCAAGAACGGCCTGACACGCCTGATCTGCGACTACGACAACGACCACCGCCTGGTCCATCGGACCAAGGCCGAGTGCACCGTCGAGGCGGAAGACTGCAGCAGCGGGAACTGCCGGGCGGTCTGCGACTGATCGCCCCGGATGCGGAAGCGGCCGGCCGCTAGTCAGGCGATGCCCGGCCCGTCTGCACGGGCATCCGACCGATGAAGCTGCCGAAGAGCGCCGCGACGTCATCGGCAGCCAGATGCCGCACGATGAATACCAGCCGGCTGCGGCGGTCGTCATAGGGCGGCACAGCCGGCCAGGCCGGCAGGCTGAGCGGCGGGTACACGCTGTGCTGCACGCATTGCAGCACGCGCGGCAAGGGGTCGCCGGCGACGTTCAGCAGGCCCTTGATGCGCAGGATGTGCTCGCCATAAAGCTGCAGCAGCAGGCCGAGCGCATCCGAGAATTCGTACCAGGGCAGCGGTTCGTCGAAGCTCAGCACGAAGCTGCGCACATGCGCATCGTGACGCGCGCGGATTTCACCGGCAGGCGCAGGGACGGCATTGGCCGCCGCGCCCCTCGCCCCCGGCCTGCGCCAGGCCGGAGCGCGCTCGGCCGCCTGCCTCGCGGCAGCCGCCGCGGCTTCCTCGCCGAGCCATGCTGCCACGTCGGGATGCTTGCCTGTGGCATCGTAGAGGCCGCAATCGAACAGCGCATCCGGCGCCACGGCGCCCGCCGACACTTCGAGCTGGCGCGCGCCCGGGTTCAGTCGAGCGATGCGTCCGGCCACCGCCTGGCGCTCGGCCTCGCCGGCCAGATCGCATTTGGTCAGCAACAGACGGTCGGCCATCGCCACCTGGCGCACGGCTTCGGCATGCGCCTCCAGCTGGCCGAGGACGTGGGTGACGTCGACCGCCGCCACCACGCCGTCGACACGGTAGCGCTCGGCGATGAAAGGCTCGGACATCAGCGTATGGACGACCGGCGCCGGATCGGCGAGGCCGGTGGTCTCGATCAGCACCCGGCGCAGGCCCTTCAGTTCGCGCCGCAGCGCACGCATGAAGAGCCCTTTCAATGCCCGCACCAGGTCGCCCTGCACACTGCAGCAGATGCAGCCCGAGTCGAGCACGACCAGGGTTTCGTCGACCTTCTCGACCAGATGGTGGTCGACGCCGACTTCGCCGAACTCGTTGATCAGCACCGCGCAGCCTTCCATGCCCGGCTGGCGCAGCAGGTGGTTCAACAGCGTGGTCTTGCCGGCACCGAGGAAACCGGTGAGGACCGTCACCGGAATGCGGCGATCCTCGGCGCCGGCGGGCGCCCCGTCAGCGGGCGCGGCACTCACTGCCAGCCGCCGCCGAGCGCCTTGTACAGTTCGACGCGGTTGGCCCCATCCGACAGACGGGTGGCGATCAGCTCCAGTTCGGCGCCGTACAGGCTGCGCTGGGCGTCGAGCAGGTTGAAGTAGCTGTCGACGCCGCCCTTGTAGCGCGCATCGGACAGCTCGAAGCTCTTCGCCGTGGCTTCGACCAGCGCACGCCGCGCATCGAGCTGCTCGGCCAGCGTGGCGCGCTGGGCCAGCGCGTCGGCGACCTCGCGGAAAGCGGACTGGATCGCCTTCTCGTACTGCGCGACGTTGATGTCGCGCTGGATTTCCGCCACGTCCAGGCTGGCCTGCAGGCGGCCGGCCTCGAAGATCGGCAGGCGGATCTGCGGCATGAAGCTCCAGGTGCGCGAGCCGCCTTCGAACAGGCCGTCGAGCGAGGCGCTGGCGCTGCCGATGCTGGCCGTCAGCGAGATGCTGGGGAAGAAGGCCGCGCGCGCCGCGCCGATGTTGGCGTTGGCGGCGCGCAGGGCGTATTCCGCCTGCAGGATGTCCGGCCTGCGCACCAGCACTTCGGAAGGCACGCCGGCCGGCAGCACCGGCACGCTGGCGATCGCCTCGTTCAGGTTTTCCGGCAGCAGGTCCGCCGGCACGCCGGTGCCGACGATCAGCGCCAGCGCATTCTCGTCCTGCGCCACCAGCGCGGTGTAGCTCGCCATGTCGGCGCGTGCGGTCTGCAGCAGGGTTTCGGCCTGGCGCAGGTCGAGCGCCGACACCGCGCCGGCATCGAAGCTGCGCTGCGTCAGCTCGTGCGATTTCTGCCGGGTCTCGAAGGTGCTGCGCGCCAGCGCCAGGCGCTCGCGGTCGGCGGCAAGGCGCAGCCAGGCGTTGGCGACTTCGGCCACCAGGCTGATCTGCGCACTGCGGCGCGCTTCCTCGGTGCCGAGATAGGTCTGCAGCGCCTGTTCTTCCAGGCTGCGCACGCGGCCGAAGAAGTCCAGTTCGTACGACGCGAAGCCGAGGCTGGCGCTGTACTGGCGGCTGACCGCCGACTCGCCGGTGGCGTTGAGGTCGCCCGGCACGCGCTGCGCGCTCTGGCCGCCGCTGGCGGCGATGGTCGGGAACAGGTCGGCGCGCTGGATGCCGTACAGCGCGCGCGCGCGCTCGATGTTGAGCGCGGCGATGCGCAGGTCGCGGTTGTTTTCGAGCGCGAGTTCGATCACCTGGCGCAGGCGCGCATCGGCGAAGTAGTCGCGCCAGCCGATGTCGGGGGCCAGCGGCGCGAGGGTGGATGCCTCGGTCGGCGCCGCCTGCGGAAACTCCGCCGGCACCGGCGCGGCCGGACGCTCATAGGCCGGGATCAGCGAGCATGCGCCGAGCAGGGTGGTGGCCATCGCGGCGATGAGAGTACGGATTGGAGTACGAATTGGGGTCACTGAATTCTCCATGTCAGCGTGCCTCCTGTGCGACCACGGCATCTTCGCGCGGCTTGTCGGGGAAGATGCGCTTGATCACGACGTAGAACAGCGGCACGAAAAAGATGCCGAGCAGCGTACCGGCGATGGTGCCGCCGAGCACGCCGGTGCCGATCGCGTTCTGGCTGCCGGCGCCGGCGCCGGTCGAGATCGCCAGCGGCAACACACCGAAACCGAAGGCGAGCGAGGTCATGATGATCGGACGCAGGCGCATGCGCACCGCTTCGAGCGTGGCCTCGACCAACCCTTTGCCTTCCTGCTCCATCAGCAGCTTGGCGAACTCGACGATCAGGATCGCGTTCTTCGACGACAGGCCGATGGTGGCGAGCAGGCCCACCTGGAAGTAGATGTCGTTGGACAGCCCGCGCCCGGTCGCCGCCAGCAGCGCGCCGAGCACGCCGAGCGGCACCACCAGCATCACCGCGAACGGTACCGACCAGCTTTCGTACAGCGCGGCGAGGCACAGGAACACGATCAGCAGCGACAGCGCATACAGCGCTGGCGCCTGCGAGCCGCTGCGGCGTTCCTCATAGGAGGTGCCCGACCAGTCGTAGCCGATGCCGGCCGGCAGCTTGGCCATGATCTCCTCGACCGCCTGCATCGCCTCGCCGGACGACAGCCCGGGCGCGGCCTGGCCGAGGATTTCCCGCGACGGCTGGCCATTGAAGCGCTCCAGGCGCGGCGAACCATAGGCCCAGTAGGCGCTGGTGAAGGCCGAGAACGGCACCATCTCGCCGGCCTTGTTGCGCACGTACCACTTTTCGAGATCCCCGGGGGTCATCCGCGAAGGGG
The DNA here is from genome assembly GCF_048398245.1 of Thauera butanivorans. NCBI lineage: Bacteria > Pseudomonadati > Pseudomonadota > Betaproteobacteria > Rhodocyclales > Zoogloeaceae > Thauera > Thauera butanivorans. The sequence goes on along the minus strand of NZ_CP183038.1, from coordinate 396,376 downwards.
CATCGCCCTGCAGGTACACCTTCTTGATCCGGCCGCGGTCGAGGAAGTCGTTGATGTAGCTGCCGCCCCAGGCCGTCGCCAGGGTTTCGTTGATGTCGGCGACGCTGACGCCCAGCGCGCCCGCCTTGGCATGGTCGATGTCCAGCCGCAGTTCGGCCATGTCCTCCTGGCCGTTGGGACGCACGCCGACCAGGCGCTTGTCCTGCGCCGCCATGCCAAGGAACTGGTTGCGCGCCGCCAGCAGGGCCTCGTGGCCGAGGCCGGAGCGGTCCTGCATCTGCACCGTGAAACCGCCCGAGGTGCCCAGTTCGATCACCGCCGGCGGCACGAAGGCGAACACCATCGCCTCGCGGATCTGCGAGAAGGCGCCCATCGCCCGGTTGGCGACCGACTGCACGTCGAGTCCGGCGGCGCGGCGCTCGTCCCACGGCCGCATGTTGACGAAGCCGATGCCCATGTTCTGGCCGCTGCCGCCGAACGAGAAGCCGGCCACGGTGAAGATCGCCCGCACCGCATCCTTCTCGTTCTGCAGATAGTGCTGCTCGACCTTTTCCAGCACTTCCAGCGTGCGCTCCTGCGTCGCACCGGCCGGCAGCATGATCTGGTTGAACATGATGCCCTGGTCCTCTTCCGGCAGGAAGGACGTCGGCATGCGCACGAACAGCAGGCCCAGCACGACGACGATGGCGACGTAGATCGCCATGAAGCGCACGCTGCGCTTGAGTATGCCGCCCACCGCCCGCTCGTAGCGCTGGGTGCCGTTGTTGAACTTGCGGTTGAACCAGCCGAAGAAACGTCCGAACAGGCCGCCTTCGCCGTGCTCGTGGCCCTTCTCGACCGGTTTCAGCATGGTCGCGCACAGCGCCGGCGTGAACACGATGGCCACCAACACCGACAGCGCCATCGCCGAAACGATGGTGATCGAGAACTGGCGGTAGATCACGCCGGTCGAGCCGCCGAAGAAGGCCATCGGCACGAACACCGCCGACAGCACCAGGCCGATGCCGACCAGCGCGCCGGTGATCTGCTTCATCGAACGCTTGGTGGCCTCCTTGGGCGGCAGGCCTTCCTCGCTCATCACCCGCTCGACGTTCTCGACCACGACGATGGCGTCATCGACCAGCAGGCCGATCGCCAGCACGATGCCGAACATCGTCAGCGTGTTGATCGAGAAGCCGAACGCCGCCATCACGCCGAAGGTGCCCAGCAGCACCACCGGCACCGCGATGGTCGGAATCAGCGTGGCGCGCAGGTTCTGCAGGAACAGATACATCACCAGGAACACCAGGATGACCGCTTCGACCAGCGTCTTTACCACTTCCTGGATGGAAATCTTCACGAAAGGCGTGGTGTCGTAGGGCACGACGTATTCCACCCCCGCCGGGAAATAGCGCTGCATCTCGTCGAGCCGCGCACGCACGGCGGTGGCGGTTTCGAGCGCGTTGGCGCCCGACGCCAGGCGGATGCCGACCCCGGCCGCGGGCTGGCCGTTGAAGCGCGCCACGGTGCCGTAGTTCTCGGCGCCGATCTCGACCCGCGCGACGTCCTTCAGGCGCACTTCGCCGCCCTGCGTGCTGCTGCGCAGCAGGATGTTCTCGAACTGGCCGACGGTCTGCAGCCGGCTCTGCGCGGTGATGGTCGCGGTGAAACCCTGGCCCGGCACCGCCGGCGTGCCGCCGAGCTGGCCCGCCGACACTTCGGCGTTCTGCGCGACGATGGCCGCGCGCACGTCGGCCGAGGTGAGCTTGTAGTTGGTCAGGCGGGCGGGATCGAGCCAGACCCGCATCGAATACTGCGAGCCAAATACCGTAACCTCGCCCACGCCGTCGACCCGCGACAGCGGGTCCTGCACCGAGGCCACCAGGAAGTCCGACAGATCGGTACCACCCAGGCTGCCATCCTCGGACACGAAACCGATCACCATCAGGAAGTTGCGTGCCGACTTGGCGACCGTGACGCCCTGCTGCTGCACCGGCAGCGGCAGCAGCGGCAGCGCGGTCTGCATCTTGTTCTGCACCTGCACCTGGGCGATGTCCGGGTCGGTATCGGCGGAAAAAGTCAGCGTGACCGAGGCTTGGCCGTACGAATCCGAGTTCGAGTTCATGTACAGCAGGCCGTCCAGCCCGGTCATCTTCTGCTCGATGACCTGGGTGACCGAATCCTCGACCGCCTTGGCCGACGCGCCCGGATAGCGGGCGTTGACGACGATCGCCGGCGGCGCGATGGACGGATACTGGGACACCGGCAGTTCGAGGATGGACAGCGCGCCGGCCAGCATGATGACGATGGCGATGACCCACGCGAAGATGGGCCGGTCGATGAAGAAGCGTGCCATGAGCCGCTACCTCACTTCGCTTCAGCGGCCGGCGCCGGCGCGGGCGCGCTGCCCGCCTCCTGCGCCTGCACCTGCACGCCCGGGCGCACTTTCTGCAGCCCTTCGACGATGACGCGCTCCCCGGCGGCAAGCCCGCCGGTCACCACCCAGTTGGAACCGATCGACTGCGCCGTCTGCACCGTCCGCGCCTCGACCTTGTTCTCGGCGCCGACCGCCATCACCACCGCGTTGCCGAGCGGATCGTGCGACACCGCCGCATGCGGTACCAGGATGGCTTCGTTGCGCATGCCTTGCGGCAGGCGGGCACGCACGTACATGCCGGGCAGCAGCACGCCGTCCGCGTTCGGGAAGCGGGCGCGCATCGTGACGCTGCCGGTACCTTCGTCGACCGTCACCTCCGACAGCGCCAGCCGGCCTTCGGCGCCGTACTCGCTGCCGTCCTCCAGGATCAGCTTCACCGGCACGTCGCCCTTGGCATTGGCCTGCAGGCGGCCGGCCTCGACTTCGCGGCGCATGCGCAGCATTTCGACGCTGGATTGGCTCAGATCGACGTAGATCGGGTCGAGCTGCTGCACGGTGGCCAGGGCCTGCGCCTGGTTGGCGGTGACCAGCGCGCCCTGCGTGACCGCCGAGCGGCCGATGCGGCCGGCGATCGGCGACTTGAGCTGGGTGTAGTCGAGATCGATGCGCGCCTTGTCCAGCGCCGCCTTCGCCGCCGCGACTTCGGCCCTGGCCTGTTGCAGCGCGGCCTGCGCGTCGTCGTTGGCCTGCTTGCTGACCGCCTCGATCCTGACCAGGCCGGCATGGCGCTCGGCCGTCAGGCGCGCCGCTTCGGCATTGGCCTGCGCTCGCGCGAGCGCCGCCTTCGCACTGTCGAAGGTGGCCTGGTAAGGCGCGGGATCGATGCGGTACAACACCTGGCCTGCCTTGACTTCACTGCCTTCATTGAAGGCGCGCTGGGTGACGATGCCGGAAACCTGCGGGCGAAGCTCCGCGATCAGGTAGGGGCTGGTGCGGCCGGGCAGTTCGGACACCATCGGCACCGCTTCGGTCTTGACCGTCAGCACGGTGACGGCAGGCGCCTGCGGCGCGCCCTGTGCCGAAGCGCCCCCTTGCTCTGCACCGCCGCCGCAGGCGGCGAGGAACAGGGTGCTCAGCGCAAGCACGACAGCGGGCTTGATGACGGCGCTATTGATTCTCTTCATTGGAGCCTCGTGATTCGAGGAACAGGATCATCGCCGCGTTTTTCCATTCCGCTTCGACCCCGCCCCTTAGAAGGGTTATTCTAGCAGCCTGTCGGACTACCCCCTGTAAAATGCCGCATCGCCCCCGGATCCTGAGAGCATGAGCCGCTTCCGCCCGATCGACCGCCAAACGGACTACCTGCTGCCGCCCTCGGTACAGGAGTGGCTGCCCGAAACGCACCTGGCGCGCTATGTGGTCGACGTGGTCGAGGCGCTGGACCTGTCGGCGCTGGAGCGGGCGTATGCGGGGCGTGGGAGCGATGCCTACCACCCGGCGATGCTGCTGTCGCTGCTGATCTACGGCTACGCGACGGGGACGCATTCGAGCCGCCGGATCGAGCGGGCGACTTACGATTCGCTGGCGTTTAGGTTCATCGCCTGCAACCAGCACCCGGACCACGACACCCTGGCGAGTTTCCGGCGCCGCTTCGGCGAACAGTTCGCCGAGCTCTTCGTGCAAGTGCTGCAGGTCGCACGCGAGAACCAGCTCTCACGCTTTGGCACGGTCAGCCTGGACGGCACCAAGCTGCACGCCAACGCCTCCCGGCACAGTGCGCTGTCTTACGGGCACGCGCAGAAGATCGAAGCGCAGCTCAAAGCCGAGGTGCAGGAGATGCTCAAGCTGGCCGAGGCCGCCGATCAAGGCAATGTGCCTGAGGGGGTGGATTTGCCGGCGGAGATCAAGCGGCGCGAAGACCGTCTGGCGGCCATCGCGACGGCCAAAGCCAAGATCGAGGCCCGCGCGAAGGAACGTTTCGAGCGCGAGCAAGCCGAGTACGAGGCGAAGATGGCCAAGCGCAAGGCCAAGCAGGCGAGCACGGGCAAGAAGCCCGGTGGCAAGCCCCCCAAGCCCCCGCAGACGGGGCCACAGGCCGAGGATCAGATCAATCTGACCGATGAAGACTCGCGCATCATGAAGGTGGCGGGCGGTGGTTTCGAGCAGTGCTACAACGCGCAAGCCGTGGTCGATACCGAATCGATGCTGGTGGTGGCGCCCCACATCACCACCGCCGGTAACGACAAGGAGCAGGTCGCGCCGATGCTCGAGTGCATCCAGGCACTGCCCGATGGGCTCAATCAACCCACGCGGCTGCTGGCCGACACCGGCTTTTACAGCGAACGCAACGTCCAGCACTGCCACGACGCCGGGGTCGAGCCGCTGATCGCCGTGGGGCGCGATGCGCATCATCCGGATTGGCGCAGCCGCTTCGAGGAGCCCGCACCGCTCGCGACGCCCACCTCCCACGTCGAGCAGATGAAGCACGCCCTCAAGACCCAGGCCGGTCGCGCCGCCTACGCGCTGCGAAAACAGACCGTCGAGCCGGTGTTCGGCATCATCAAGTCCGTGATGGGTTTCCGTCAGTTCCTGCTGCGCGGTGTTGGCAACGTGCGCAACGAATGGACGCTGGTCTGCCTCGCGTGGAACTTCAAGCGCATGGCCGCATTGCGTCTGCAGTGAGAAAAAACGACAGGAGCATGGCGATTTCACGCGAAAAAGGCGCTTTCGGCTCTGAAATGCCGATTATTTTTCACATCATGAAAACCCGCCTGCCGGTACGCCGTTCGCCGGCTTCAAGTCCGACAGGCTGCTAGATTGAACGCTCATTCTATGTTAGCCTTTGCTGCACCGCAAGGAAATTGCCCGCGACAGCGAGACAAAAGCAGCGGAACGAAAATTTTCCGGGCGCCAGGCCCACGGCAGACAAATACATGCAGAACACGGATACGACGCCCTCCACCGACGCCTCGCGCGCCGCCGCCCGCCGCCAGCAGATTCTGTGCGCCGCCGCGCGGTGCTTCCGTGAACATGGTTTCCATGGCGCCAGCATTGCCAAGATATCCGCCATCGCGGGCATGAGCCCCGGCCACATCTACCACTACTTCGAGAACAAGGAAGCCATCATCGCGGCGATCGTCGCGCAGGACCTCGAAAGCCTGCTGGAGATGACGGCGCAGTTCCGTGCGGCATGCAACGTCCGCGCCGCGCTGATCGAACGCGCCGCCGAAGGCGTCGTCAGGCAGCTCGACCCCGACGCCGCCGGGCTGAAGCTCGAGATCGTCGCCGAGGCCGCGCGCAACCCGCGCGTGGCGCAGATCGTCAACGAGGCCGACATCATCTGCAGGCGCGAGCTCGCCACCGTCATCGGCGACATCCGCCGCCGTAGCGGCCACCAGGACAGCCCCGCCGCCATCGACGGCATGGTGGAGGTGCTGGCCTGTCTTTTCGAGGGGCTGCTCCAGCGCACCATCCGCAACCCCGGCCTCGACCGCGACAAGGTCACGCAGCGCATCCAGATCGCCATCGACGACCTGCTCAACCAGCCCGGCGAAGACGCACTCGCGGCACGTCCATGAACAAACACCCGCCCTGGCGCCGGCCGAGGTGGGCGGATGAGGCGCCGGCACGAACCGGCGCGTTCACGGCACGGCACGCTCGGACGCGAAAGTGCGCCACGCTCCGCCTGAGGCGGCTGGCGATTTCCTCCAGCGCCTGGCTTCCTTCTTCTGGACGCGGAGCATGGTCCAGGACGACGCAAGGCGCGCCATCCTGTACGACCTCGACAACAGCATCCAGCGGCTGGCCACCCGGACGGAGAACACCGACGAGGTCAACCGGCTCTCCGGCACCTATCACAACCTGATACGACAATGGGCGCAAACCTGATGATGCCGAGTCCGGAAACCCGCATACCTTCCCTGGTCCACAGTAACGATTCGACCAACGCCGCCATCAACGCCGTGCGCAAGGCCGGCGTGTCGGTCACCGTGCCCCGCCTGGCGGTATGGACGGTGCTGGCCCAGGCCGATGAACCGCTGCAGCCCTACGACATCCAGGCCCGCCTCAACGAGAACGGCATCACCCTGTCGCTGTCGTCGATCTACACCGTGCTGAAGCGCTTCGTCGAAGCCGGCGTGCTGACGCTTCACGCCATCGACGCCGGAAAATCCCACTATTCGCTGGCCGAGAAGGACTTCCGCCAGCACATCCTGTGCGAAGAATCCGGCCGCGACTACTGGCTCACCGACGAAGTGCTGAACGAGGCCATCGAAGAATTCTGTCGCCGGCACGGCTTCGAACCGACCACCTACTCGCTGAGGGTGAAGGCGAGACCGCTGGACTCGGCGGGCGACGCGCGCAAGACCCAGCCGACCTGAGCGGCCCACGCCGAAACATCCCCGGCACACAGGAGAAGGGACGATGTTCAGTCCATCACCCAGCGCGGGCCACCGGGTTCGCGCTCGAACAGGCGCCAGCCGCCTTCGCGGCCGCACAGCCCGTAGCGGAAAGGTGTCTCGTCGCGGCCCGGGGTGATGAAGCGCAGGTCGACGAAGTTGGCGCAGAACTGGCCGGATGGCCCGTTCTCGGCATGGTCGAGCACCGGGAACATCGCGAACCAGCGGAAGAAGGCGAAGTCCTCGGCGCTCCAGACCTTTTCCGCGAGTTGACGCACGCCATTGTCGCCGAAGCGCTCGCGCACTTCCCACTGCGCCTGCGCCACCGGCAGGTAAGGCGCGGAAAAGCGGCGGATGAAATTGTCGTCCGCGCTGGCGAGCAGGGGGTCGCTGCGGCGGGTGTTGAGATGGGCGTAGTGGTAGCGCTCGCCGTCGAAGACGATCGCCGTCCAGTTGAAGGGCGAGGCCGGACGTGGCGCGGCATCGACCAGCACGGGCCGGATGCCCTGCCGCTCGGCATAGGCATGGGCCGCATCGATCGCCTCGCTGCGCCCGGTGGCCTGGACGCCGATCCAGCCCGCCAATGCCACCAGTGCCAGCGCCGACGGCACCCGGCTGTGCCGCCACAGCGCGCTGCCGAGCAGGCCGGCGACGATGATCCCGGTCAGCGGCAGGTCGATGATGAAGCTCGTCCCCCAGCCGAAGCGGCGCTCGGACAACGGCGCGAGGATCATGGTGCCGAACTGGGTGATGAGATCGCCCAGGATGTGGATCAGGATCGCCGCGCAGACGACGACATACAGGCTGCGCCAGTCCGGCCCGCGGCGGCCGCCACGTTGCCAGAAGCGCGACAGCAGCCAGGCGATCAGCAGCCCCCACAGCGGCAGCAGCAACAGCGAATGGGTGACGCCGCGATGGCCGCGCAGATAGGTCAGCTCCGATACCCAGCCGAGGACGAAGTCGAAGTCGGGGAAAGTCGCTGCGACGGCGCCGGCGACCACCGCCTGCCAGGGCCTGGGCAGCGGCGCGGCTGATGCCGGCTTGCCGCGCGGTGCCAGCAGGCGCCCCGCGAGCGCACCGGAAAGTGCGTGCGTCAGCGTATCCATGCTGCCTCCCGCATGATGGATGCGCCCTGCGCCAACACCGATTTCTTCATCGCTCCTCCTGATGACGGCAAGCCGTCCGGCCACCGCGGCAATACCAACTCCGGCACCTGCGTCACGCCGCTTCTCCGGGCACGCGCCCAGAGTTCGAGCGCATCGTGCGTGACAAGTTGCGCACGGAACATGATTCAGCACGGATTCCCGTGCGCGGCGATGCGTGAACTGTGCCGTTCTTCCTTATATCCGTCGGACGGAATGGTCCAGAATTGCCATTAACAGCCTATTTATCAATTTTCACTTCAACGCGAACATCGCGCGGAGCATGAGCTACCCGGATGAATGTTCAGCACGTCCTTGCCAAGGAAGCCACTCGATGATCAAGACTCGCATTCTCGCACCCGCCCTGCTGGCCGTCTCGCTGGCAGCCGCCTCCACCACCGCTGCGGCAGCCTTCGTGGTCACCTACGAAGAGGCGGGCGTGACCAGCACCACCACTTCGTTCAAGCCGGGCTCCAATGCAAAGGGCGAGGAGATCGTCGGCGTCGAGCGCTTCGATTCCTTGTCGACCGGCGTCCATGGAATCCATGTCTCGAACTTCGGCAATGATGATCTCGGCATCATCGGCACCTACCACGGCGTGAATGTCCAGGCCGCCGACCAGTTTGGCGGCGCAAGCGGCCGCGGCAACTACGCGGTCTCCGGCATCAACGCCACGTCCGGCTATTCGATCTCCTTCAACCAGGATCTGACCTATTTCGGCTTCTGGCTGTCCGCGCTCGACGGCGGCAACCAGCTGTCCTTCTTCAGCAACGGCACCGAAGTGTTCTCCTTCAGCGCCAATGACGTGCTCGATCTGGTGTCCGACAAATCGGGCTACCATGGCAACCCGAACGAGGAGTTCCGTGACCAGAACCGCGACGAACCCTATGTCTTCCTGAACTTCTTCGCCGACGACGACTCCAGCTTCGACGAGATCGTCTTCAGGCAGACCACCCCGGGGGCAGGATACGAATCGGACAACCATACGGTCGGCATCTGGAAGGAACAGTCCGGCACCATGGTACCGAGCTCGCAAGTGCCCGAGCCCGGCTCGCTGCTGCTGTTGATGGGAGCGGTGCTGGGGGCCGCAGCCACCCGCCCGCTCCGGCGGGTCTGACGGTCCGAAGCGGGCGGGATCCGCATCCGCACCCGGCTGCAGAAAACGCCTGCAGCCGGAAAACGGGTAGCCGCCACCAGATGAGAACAAGTTCCTGGCTTGTCGCCCGCCCTTTGCGACATAATCGCGCATCGTTCCATTTGACATAATCGGAAGCCATCCTCCATGCGCGCCCTTCCCCTTTCCCGCAAGTTCGCTGCCGTCTGCGCCCTGAGCATCGGCGCCGCCCTCCTCGCCGGCTGCGCCACCGAGCAGCACCGCACGCTCGAAGTCCCCAAGGTCGCATCGGTCGCCACGCCCTACACCGGCCAGCGCAGCCTGATCGCGGTGGGCAAGTTCGACAACCGTTCGAGCTTCATGCGCGGCATCTTCAGCGACAACGTCGACCGGCTCGGCAGCCAGGCCAAGACCATCCTGATCACCCATCTGCAGCAGACCGGCCGCTTCAACGTGCTCGACCGCGACAACATGGCGGAGATCAGGCAGGAAGCCGAACTGTCCGGCGCTGCGCAGAAGCTCAAGGGCGCCGCCTACGTCATCACCGGCGACGTCGCCGAGTTCGGCCGCAAGGAAACCGGCGACCGCCAGTTGTTCGGCATCCTCGGCCGCGGCAAGTCGCAGGTCGCCTACGCCAAGGTCAACCTCAACATCGTCGATGTCGCCAGCTCGGAAGTCGTCTTCTCCACCCAGGGCGCCGGCGAATACAGCCTGGACAACCGCGAAGTCGTCGGCTTCGGCGGCACCGCCAGCTACGATTCGACGCTGAACGGCAAGGTGCTCGACCTCGCCATGCGCGAGGCCGTCAATCGGCTGGTCGAAGGCATCGAAGCCGGCGCCTGGCAGCCTGCCCACTGACCCCTCCGTTACCACGACGACCAAGCCTGCGATGAAGTCCCGCACCCTCGCCCGCCTCGCGGCCGCGCTGCCGGCTGCGGGCCTGTTGCTGCTGGCCGGCTGCGCCAGCGGCAACAGGCATCAGCCTCTCTACTACTGGGGCGAATACCAGCCCGCGCTATACGGCCACTTCACCAAGGAACAAGGCCCGCAGGAACAAATCGCCGCGCTCGAGGCCGGGCTCGAGAAGGCCCGCGCCAGGAGCCTGGCGGTGCCGCCGGGCTACCACGCGCACCTGGGCATCCTGTACGCCGAAAGCGAACAGCCCGACCAGATGCTGCGGCACTTCGAGGCCGAAAAGATCCTGTATCCGGAAAGCGCCGCCTACATGGACTTCCTGATGCGCAAGGCCGTCAAATCCGACTGAGATCCCGATCGATGCATCCCACGACAGCCGGCCGCCTTCGCCTGAAGGCCGGCCTCATCGCCGCATTCACGGCCTTGCTCGCCACCGGCTGCGCCACGCAGCAGGCCAGCTACGACTATTCGGCCTTCAGGCAGAGCCGGCCCGCTTCCATCCTGGTGCTGCCGCCGCTCAACAGCTCGATGGAGGTCGAAGCCACCTACAGCATGCTGTCGCAGGTCACGATGCCGCTGGCGGAATCGGGCTATTACGTGTTCCCGGTCAGCCTGGTCGACGAAACCTTCCAGCAGAACGGCCTGCACAACCCGGGCGAGATGCACGGCGTGCCGCTGGCCAAGCTGCACGAAATCTTCGGCGCAGACGCCGCGCTGTACATCAACATCGAGCAGTACGGCACCAGCTATGCCGTGCTCGCCAGCGAAAGCCGGGTCACGGCGCAGGCGCGCCTGATCGACCTGCGCACGGAACAGACGCTGTGGCAAGGCTCGGCGACCGCTTCGAGCGCCGAAGGCCGCGACTCGGGCGGCGGCCTGATCGGCATGCTCATCACCGCAGTGGTCAATCAGATCATCGAGAGCAGCACCAACCGCTCGCACCCGATCGCCGGCATCACCAGCCACCGCCTGCTGTCGGCCGCCATGCCCAACGGCATCCTGTACGGCCCGCGCTCGCCGAAATACGAACTGGAAGCGACGCCGCGCTGAGCGCGGCGCCCTCTTTACAGATAGCCCAGCTGTCCGGGCAGCCACAGCGCGATCTGCGGGAACACCACCATCAGCGTCAGCGCGCCCAGCATCGCCAGCAGCAGCCAAGTCACCCAGCGGAAAGTCTCCTCCATGCCGATGCCGGCGATGCGCGAGGTGATCATCAGCGACACCGCCATCGGCGGCGTGAACTGGCCGATGGCGAGGTTGATCGTCATCATCACGCCGAACCACACTAGGTCCCAGCCCATCGCCACCGCGATCGGCACCAGGATGGGCAGCAGGATCAGGAAGATCGAGATCGCGTCGAGGAACATCCCCGCCACCAGCAGCAGCAGGTTGATCGACACCAGCATCATCCATTCGCTCGAATGCAGCCCGACCAGCGCCCTGGCGGCGACGTCGAAAATGCCCAGCGTATTGCCTGCCCAGGCGAACACCGAGGCGATGCCGATGACCATCATCACTACCGCCGACAACTCGCCGGCATCGACCATGATGCGGAACAGCCCTTTCAGATCGATGGTGCGATACACCACCATGCCGACAAAGATGCCGTAGGCCACCGCCACCACCGCCGCCTCGGTCGGCGTGAACAAGCCGGTGCGCAGGCCGCCGAGGATCACCACCGGCGCCAGCAGGCCCCAGATCGCATCGATGAAGCTCTTGCCCAGCGGCGGCCGCTCGGCCTTGTAGCCACGGCCGAAGCCGTACTTGCGGCTGATCAGGATCGCCGGCAGCAGCAGGCTCAGCGCCGCGAGCATGCCCGGAAACAGGCCAGCGGCGAACAGCGCCGGCACGGTCGCGGCCGGCACCATCACGCTATAGACGATCAGCGCCACCGAAGGCGGCGTCACGATCGCGGTCGAACCCGAGGCCGCGATCAGGCCGGCCGAAAAACCCTTGGGATAGCCGCGCGCCACCATCGATGGCAGCATCACCGCCGCCACCGCCGCCGCGTCGGCCGGGCCGGAGCCCGACACGCCGCCCAGCAGCATCGACACCAGCACCGCGACCACCGCGAGCGAACCCGTCCATTCGCCGACGATGGCGGTGACGAAGCGCACCAGCCGCACGGCCACGCCGGAACGCTCGAAGATCATGCCGGCCAGCACGAACATCGGAATCGCCAGCAAGGGATACTTGGCAATACCGGCGTAGATGTTGGTCGGCACCGCAAGCTGGTCGAAGCCCGCCATCGCCAGCACGACCACGCTCGCCACCCCCAGCCCGACCGCCAGCGGCACGCCGGCCAGCAGCAGGAGCATGAACACCCCGATCAGTACCGTGCCGGTCATGCGCGCCTCCGCAGGCGCTTCACCACCAGGCGCAACACCAGCGTCGCCGACAGCACCGGCATCCACACCGTGTACCACCACTGCGGCACCCCGAGCGCCGGCGAGGTTTCCTCGAAACGGTACTGGTCCCAGGTCAGCAGCCCGGCATACCAAGCGATGAAGGCGAACAGGCTGGCCGTGGCGGCGAAGGACAGCCAGTCGAAAAAGGCCCGCGCCCGCGGCGACATGCGATCGACGAAAAAGCCCACGCGGATGTGGCGGTCGAAGGCAAAGGCCACCGAGGAACCGAGAAAGGCGACCACGATCATCAGCGCGATCGAGAACTCCTCGGTCGCCGCGAAGGACTGCGACGTGAAGTAGCGCACCAGCACGTTGCCGAAAGTGACCAGCATGATCAGCGCCATGGCGATGCCGGTCAGGATCTGCTCGATCGCATAGGACGGCGGAGCGGCGGCCTCTGCCTCGGCAGGCGGCACTTCTACTTCGATACTCATCGTGTGAAACGGTCCATCAACAATGGAAAAAATCATGCGGCCAGCGTCCGCCCCGAACGGGACGAAGCTGGCCGCACATCGGCCCGGCAGGGCCGGGACTGCACTCAGCGCTTGGCGATGTCTTCCTCGGCCTGCTTGACCAGGTCACTGCCGACGCGGCCGGCCCATTCCTTGTACACCCCGGCCGTCGCCTGGCGGAAAGTGTCGCGCTCGGCATCGCTCAGGCGCACCACGGACACACCGTTGGCCTCGATCTCCTTCAGCAGCGATTCGTCGTCCGCCGAAATGCCGGCGCGGGCGCGAGCGATCTCCTCGGTGGCGGCCTGCTGCGCCGCCTCGGCAACCAGCTTGCGGTCGGCTTCGGTCCAGCTGCTCCACACTTTCTTGTTAACCACGAAGATCAGCGGATCGGCAACGTAGCCCCACAACGTCAGGTGCTTCTGGCCGACGGTGTGCAGCTTGGCGGCGTTGAACACGGCCAGCGGATTTTCCTGGCCATCGACCGCGCCCGTCGCCATCGCCGGCTGCGCATCGGCCCAGCTCATCTGCGTGGGATTGGCGCCGAGCGCATTGAAGGTCGCCAGGAACAGCGGCGAACCGACCACCCGCACCTTCATGCCCTTCACGTCCTCGGGCGTGCGGATCGGCTTCTTCGAGTTCGACACCTCGCGGAACCCGTTCTCGCCCCAGGCCAGTGGCACCACGTCGCGCGCGGCCAGGATCTCGAACATCTTCGCACCGACCCGGCCCTGGGTCAGCGCGTCGATCGCCTTGTGGTCCGGCATCAGGAAAGGCAGCGCGAACAGGTTCAGTTCCCTCACCTGCGGCGACCAGTTGATGGTCGAGCCCACCGCCATGTCGATGATGCCCTGGCGCAGCGCGGTGAATTCCTTGGTCTGGTCGCCCGACACCAGCGAGGTGCCCGGATAGACCTTGACCTTGATCCGCCCCTCGGTCTTCTCGGCCACCAGATCGGCCCAGCGCTGCGCCCCCCAGCCCCACGGGAAGGCGTCGCCGAGCACCGTCGACAGATTGTATTCGTCCTTGTACTGCTGAGCCGTGGCCGGCATCGACAGGCCGAGCGCGGCCGAAGCGAACAAGCCGGCGATGAGGGCGGTGAAGCGGCGTTTCTGCATGGGATGTCTCCGTTTCTGGTTCTTGGGGCAAGGCCCGGCGGCGGAGCCGGCGCGAGGGAAGGGGCGATTCTACAAACCGGGGGGCTTTGCGGCCAGCGCAAAATCGCGTGCATGGGAGAGGTGACACCCTTCACGCACCAAGGCAGGCGCCCTGCGCGAAATCTGACCAGCCCGCTTGCTTGCACAACGAGCTGGACTCGCTGATCGCGCTCGGCATCCTGCGGCTGGCCGCCCAGCCTGCGTGGCGGGTATCGATCGCCAGCCCCGCCCGCCGCGTCACGTCGATGAACGGCGTGGCCGTCGAGGCGCAGGCGACACTCGCCGACGCCGCCACCGCCGACGCGGTGATCGTCGGCAGCGGACTGGCCACGCGCAGCATCGTGGACGATCCGGCGACGATGGACGCGCTGCGCTTCGATCCGGCGCGGCAACTGGTGGGCGCGCAGTGCTCCGGCGCGCTGGTACTGGCGCGGCTGGGCCTGCTGGGCGACGTGCCCGCCTGCACCGACCTCACCACCCGGCCCTGGGTACAGGCGGCCGGCGTCCGCGTGCTGGAGCAGCCCTTCTTCGCGCAAGGCAACGTCGCCACCGCCGGCGGCTGCCTGGGCGCGCAATACCTGGCGTTCTGGATGGCGGCCCGCCTGGGCGGCATCGGAGCGGCCGAACGCGCCCTGCCATTACGTCGCGCCCGTCGGCGAAAAGGACGAGTGCATCACGCGGGCGCTGCGGAATGTGGTGCCGTACCTGCCGCCCCATCAGCACATGCCGGCCTCGGCATGAGTCGGCATCGAGAGCGGCTTGCGTTCATGATGCTTGATGTTTTAGCATCAAACATCAAATCTGCAATGAGAGGCATCCCCATGCGCACTACACTCGACATCGCCGACGACGTGCTGTTCGCTGCCAAGGAACTGGCACGCCGGGAGAAGAAACCGCTGGGCCAGGTGATCAGCGAACTGGCGCGCCGGGCCTTCGCCCAGCCGGCCGGCACTGCCAACGCTCCAACGCTGCCGAGGCTTGCCGAGCCGCTTGCCGCCTATGGCATCCATCCGCTACCGCCGCGTGGCGCGGTAATCAGCAACGAACTCATCGACCGACTGCGCGACGAAGAAGGCATTTGATCGATGCGCGCCCTGCTCGACGTGAATGTGCTGATCGCGCTGCACGACAGCGACCACGTGCATCATCAAACCGCATCCGGCTGGTTCCAGGCGCATATCCAGCACGGCTGGGCCAGTTGCCCGCTCACGCAAAATGGCTGTCTGCGCATCATGGCCCAGCCGGGCTATAGCCAACCGCAGCCCCTGGCTGCCCTGATGGCGATGCTGAGCCGCTCCACATCCACCCCGTTCCACACATTCTGGCCGGACGACATCAGCCTGCTGGACGTCGCCCGCTTCAACCACGCCCACATCCACAGTCCCCGCCAATTGACCGACCTGTACCTGCTGAGTCTGGCCATACGCCACAGCGGGTGCCTGGTCAGCTTCGACAGGCGCATTCCGCTGAGTGCCGTACCAGGCGCCCGAGCGGAGCATCTGGTATTGCTGTGATCGACGCTACCCCATGGAAGCCGGTCCGATCCGCACATCCTCCAGGATGAGCGGACCAGCGCTCTCCACCCCCACCATCCGCACCCTGCTCCCCCTCACCCCCTGCACCACCTCGATCGCCACGCCGATCTGCTGCTTCATGTCCTCGACGTGCGAGATCACGCCCACGCTGCGGCCGCGCTGCTGCAGGTCGATGAGGGCGCGCATGGCCATGTCGAGCGATTCGGGGTCGAGGCTGCCGAAGCCTTCGTCGATGAACAAGGTGTCGAGCTGCACGCCGCCGGCGTAGGCCTGGACGACGTCGGACAGGCCGAGCGCGAGCGACAGCGAGGCCATGAAGCCCTCGCCGCCGGACAGCGTGCTGGCCGGGCGGGCGCGGCCGGTGTAGTCGTCGAACACTTCCAGATCCAGCCCGGCGGCGCGGCGGCCGTCGGCGACGTCCTCGCGCCGCTGCAGCAGGTAGCGGCCGCGGCTCATCGCCTTCAGCCGCAGCGAGGCGGCACGCAGCACATCGTCTAGCAGCGCGGCGAGCACGTAGCGCTGGAAGGTGAGGTTGCGGCCGTTGTCGCCGTTGGCGACCTCGGCCAGGCGGCCGACGACGCGGTATTCGGCTTCGATGGCGCCGTGCTCGCGGGCGATTTCGTCCAGCAGTGAAAGCGTGCGGGCCAGCTTGTGCTGCTCGCTGCGGTTGTGGGTGATGCGGGCGACGGCTGCTTCGACCTGTTCGCGGCAGGCGGTGGCGCGGGCGTCGAGTGCGGCGAGGTCCGGCGCCGTCAGTCCGGCGATGGCCTGCGCGGCGCGCTGATTGCGCGCCTGTGCGGCGGCGAGCTGTTCGTCGGCGCTGCGGATCTGCTGCGCGAGCGCGTCCATTTGCGCAGCGGGCAGCACGGCCGCGCGCCATGCGGCTTCCGCGCCATCCGGCTCGGCGCTGCCGAAGCCGGCGGCATGCAGCGCATCGGCGAACTGGGCGGCGGCCTCGGCCACGCGCGCTTCGGCTGCGCCAACCGCCAGGGCCTGGGCATCGCGCTGTGCACGCTGCGACGCATCGTGGTTCAGCGCTTGCCGCTGTGCTTCCTGGGCGGCCTGCAGCGCGGCATCGAGGCGCTGGCGCATGGCCCGCGCCGCCGCCAGCGCGGTGCCGAGCGCCTGCGGCGAGCGCAGGGCCTCGGGCACCGCGCCGCGCCTTTCCTCGGCCACGCGCAAGGCGCCTTCGGCTACGCTGGCGGCCGTTGTAGCCTGCTTGCGCGCGTCGTCGAGCGCGGCCTGGGCAGCAGCCAGTGCGGTCTCGCTTTGCTGCAGTTGTCCGCGCGCTTGCTCGACTTCGGCCGCAGCGGCACGCGCAGCCTGCAAGGCTGTCCGCAATGCGGGCAAGTCCTCGTCGGCGCTGGAGCCGAACAGATCCTGCTGTAGCTGATCAGCGGCAGCGCCTCCGTGCAGCGCAGCCTGGCGCGTGTTCACTTCGGCCTGGGCCGCGGCGCGTTTCTGCGCGGCATCGTCCCGCTCGTGGCGGGCGGTTTCCATCGCGGCTTCGGCCGCACGCAAAGCATCGCGCGCCGCCTGCAAAGCCTGCTCGGTGGGCAGTTCGCCGTCGAAGCGGGCCGGCGACGGGTGCGAGGCGCTGCCGCACACCGGGCAGGCCCCGCCGTCGTGCAGATGGTGAGCAAGGATGGCCGCCTGCGCGCGGCGCCAGTCTGCGTCCAGTGCGTCGAAAGCCTCGCGCCGGCGCAGCATGTGCTGTTGCGCCGCCTCGAACGCCTGCCGCTTCGCCTCGTCCAGCGCCTGCGCCTGCTTCAGTTGGCCGACGCTGGCGGCAAGGCGGGCCTGCGCCTGTTCGCGCTGCTCGGCCTGCTGCACGCGCAGGCCCAGTGCCGCCGCCTGCGCGGCCTGGGCCTGCAAGGTGTCGATGCGGCCGGCAAGCTGGCTGCGCTGGCCGTCGAGGGCCTTGCAGGCGGCTTCCGCCTGTGCGAGCCGCGCATCGGCGGCGGTGCGTTCGCGCTGACGGGCCTGCAAGGCGGTTTCCGCTTCGGCAAGGCGAGCAACGGCATCGAACAGGGCTTCGAGCCGCATCTGTTCGCGTTGCGCGGCTTCGCGCTCGTCGCCGCGCGCGGCCTCGGCCTGCAGCGCCGCATCTGCCCTGAGCAATGCTTCGGCCGCCTGCTCGGCGGCTTCCGCAGCCTGCCGCGCGCGCTGGCCGGTTTCGGCCGCGGCGCTGCGGGCGGCCGACAATGCAGTGGCAGCCGGCGACACCTGTTGCGCACGCCGGGCATCGTCCAGGCGCTGGCGCCGGGCATCGATTTCCGCTCGCCCGGCCGTCAGCACGGCAAGCGCGGCGGCGGCGGCCTGCGCTTCGGTGAAACGGGCCGCTGCCGCCTGGCCTTGCTGCAGCGCTGCGCGGGCGGCGGCATCCGCTTCGCGGGCGGCTTTTTCCTCTGCTTCCAGCGCCGCCAGCGCGGCGCCGAGGGCATCCATACGAGCGGACAGGGTTTCGGCCGATTCCGCCTCGGCCTGCTGCAGCAAGGTGTCGCGCCGCAGGCGGGTCTGCTCGCCGCGTTCGCGCAGCGCAGCGGCTTCGGCTTTCAGCGCGTCCTGCAGGCGCTTGTAGGCGGCGGTGCCGAACAGGGTTTCGAGGATCCTCTCGCGCTCGGCCGAACTCGCCGCCAGCAGCTTGCGGAACTGGCCCTGCGGCAGCAGCACGACCTGGCGGAACTGCTCGGCCTTGAAGCCGAGCAGGGCTTCGACCTGCTGGGTGACTTCGGTGGTGCGTTGCGCCAGCGGCTGCCAGCTCCGGCCGTCGCTGCCTTGGTCGTCGACGGCGAGGCGGAAGAGTTCGGCCTTGGCCGGCGCATCGACCATGCCGCCCCCGCGCTGGGCCGCGCGCGTCTGCTCCGGCACACGGCGCACCCGGTAGCGCTGGCCGCCGAGGGCGAATTCCAGTTCGACTTCGGTCTGCAGCGCGGCGTCGGCGTGGTGGCTGCGCATTTCGCGCGCGCTGCGCTCGCCGCCGGAGGTGTCGCCGTACAGCGCGTAGGTGATGCCGTCGAGGATGGAGGTCTTGCCGGCGCCGGTGGGGCCGGCAATCAGGAACAGCGCGCCGGGCGGCAGGCGGGTGAAATCCACCGTCTCGCGCCCGGCGAAGGGGCCGAAGGCCTGCAGCGAGAGCTTGAGCGGCTTCATGCGTGGCGCGCCTCCCGTTCCAGGCGCTCGGCGATGCGCTCGAGCACGGCCGCGCCCGCTTCGTCGAGCGCCTGGCCGGTGGTGTCGCGATGGAAGCTGGCGAACAGATCCTGCATGCGCACGCGGCGATGGTCCGCCGCCGCCCGCCCCGGCCCGTCGCCGGCCAGTTGCGGGCGCTCGATGGCGAGCGCGTTGGGATAGACGCCGCGCAGCCGGCCCATGGCGTCGAGCAGCGCGCCGCTGTCGGTGAGGCGGGCGAGGATGTAGTCGTCCCGCGCCGGATCGGCCGCGCCGCCGGCGAGGATGGCGTCGAGCTGGCCTTCGACGATGCGCAGGTCGCGGCGCGGCGTCAGCGCGATGCGTTCGACCGTGCAGGCGCCTGCGGCATCGAGTTCGACCAGGTTCACCGACTTCGCGTGATCCGCCTCGGAAAACGAATACTTGAGCAGCGAGCCGGAATACTGGATGCGCGCCTGCCCCACTTGCTGCGGCCGGTGCAGGTGGCCCAGCGCGACGTAGTCGAAGCCGTCGAACAGCGCCGCATCGACCGCGCCGCTGGCGCCGACCGACAGCGGCCGCTCAGATTCGCTTTCGCTGCCGCCGAGCACGAAGGCATGGGCGACGACGACGCTGCGCGCGCCCTGCGGCTGCGCCGCGCGCGCGGCCTGCAGTTGCACCGCCAGTACGGCCTGGTGGGAATCGATCGCGGGTGCGGCATTTTCGGCGTCTTCACTGTACCGGCCGGCGACCGCGCTGCGCACGACGGCGGGTTCGGCATAGGGCAGCGCATGGATCGCGACCGCGCCGTGCTCGTCGTGCAGCACCAGCGGCCGCGCCTGCGGCTCGAACGGGCCGCGCACCGTCAGCCCGGCGCCGCCCAGCAGGCCGGCGCCGAAGGCGAGGCGGTCGGGGCCGTCGTGGTTGCCGGCGATCATCACCACCGGAATGCGCAGCCCCTGCACCAGCTCGGTCAGCACCAGGTCGAGCAGGCGCACCGCCTCGGCCGGCGGCACCGAACGGTCGTAGATGTCGCCGGCCAGCAGGATGGCGTCGGGCCGCATATCGGCGGCGAGGCGGACGAATTCGCCCAGGATGTGGGCCTGGTCTTCGAGCAGCGAAACGCCGTGATGCACACGGCCGAGATGCCAGTCGGCGGAATGGAGGAAGCGCATGGCGGCTGGAGCGTTCGGATGAATGCCGGATGGAAATGCGGGGCGGCTGACAGAATCGTCCTACAACGCAATCCGCGCTGTCGGACAGCGCCGGTATGGCCCCGAGGATACATTTGAATCGCACCCGCAGGCGGGAATGAAGCCCGTCGCGGATATCCGAGAGAGCCCGCGAATACCAAGGAGACGCATCATGAAGCATACCGCCGCCACGCTCGCCCTGTCCGGTCTGCTCGCCTTCACTGCAGTCGGCTGCGCCGTCACCCGCGACCAATCCACCGTCGGCCAGTACGTCGATGACGCTACCATCACCACCCGGGTGAAAGCGAAGTTCGCCGAAGATCCCACCGTCAGCGCCATGGCGATCAGCGTCGAGACGCTGAAAGGCACGGTCCAGCTCTCCGGCTTCGCCAAGAGTGCCGCCGAACGCAGCCGCGCCGCCGACATCGCGCGCAACACGCCGGGCGTGCATGCGGTCAAGAACGACATCGCCATTCGCCCGTAAATCCGTGTCGGGGCATGCGCAAGCAAGGGGGAGCAATCCCCCTTCTTGCCATGGTGCGCCATCAGGGTATGGCCCGTCTGGCCGATGCGGCGGGCATCCGCTATAACATCTCCACGATCCGACACGCCACTTGCCGAGACGCTTCTTGCCCCGCCTGCCTTCCCGCCTGCCGCGCGCTTCCACCTTGCTTCTACTGGTGGTGCTGGTGCTCGGCTTCGTACTGGGGGCCGTCTGGCTGATGGCCGCGCAGCACCACGCCGAAACCAGCCGCGACGCGCTGCAGAAGCTGCAGCAGCAATCGAGCCGCGTCGCCCATCTCGACAGCCTGCTGGTGCATCTGCTCGATGCCGAGTCGGGCGTGCGCGGCTTCATCCTGACGGGTGATCCGGCCCACCTCGCCCCCTACCGGGACGGCAGCGCCGACATCGACATCACGCTTGCCGCGCTGCGGGCCGAAAGCTGGCCGGACGCCGCCCAGCGCAACACGGTCGAACAGCTGGCCACGCGGGTCGAAACCCGCTGGGCGCTGCTGGCACGGGCCATCGAACGCAGCGCCGGCCCGGAAACCGACGACGGCACGGAAAGCGGCAAACAGATCACCCACGACATCCGTGCGCTGATCGAAACACTGCGGTCGCAGACGATGGAGCAGATCCACGACACCATCCTGGCTTCGTTCCACAACCTGGGGGATGCGCGGCGGACCAACACCGTGCTCGGCATGGGCGTACTGGTGCTGCTGGCGACGATCATCGTGCTGCTTTACCGGCAGGATCGCCTGAGCGAGCGGCTCGAGATGCTGCTGCAGTCCGAGAACGAGCGCCTGCAGTCCGTGGTGGAAATGCGCACCGCCGCGCTGAGCAACCTGGCCACTTACCTGACCAACACCCGCGAGGCAGAGAAGGAGCGCCTCGCCCGCGAGCTGCACGACGAGCTCGGCTCGCTGCTGACCGCGGCGAAGATGGACGCGGCCTGGATTGCACGCAAGCTGCCGGACGAAGCCATCGCCCCGCTGCGCGAGCGCTTCGACCGCCTGCTCGATACGCTGGGCCAGATCATCGCGATCAAGCGCCGCGTGGTCGCCGACCTGCGCCCGCCGCTGCTGTCCGACCTGGGCCTGGTCGAAGCGCTGCGTTCGCTGGCGCAGCCGGGAACGGGGGACGAGGACGGCGGCCGGATCGAGCTGGACCTGCCCGACACCCTGCCCGACCTGCCGGCGCCGGTGTCGCTGGCACTGTACCGGATCGCGCAGGAGGCGCTCACCAACATCCGCCGCCACGCCCAGGCCACGCACGTCCGCCTGAGCCTCGCCGCAGAGGCAGACCGCATCGTGCTGAAGGTGGAAGACAACGGCACCGGCTTCGATCCGTCGGTCCGCCAGCCGATGCGCCACGGCCTGACCGGCATCGC
The DNA here is from genome assembly GCF_048398245.1 of Thauera butanivorans. Classification (NCBI taxonomy): domain Bacteria; kingdom Pseudomonadati; phylum Pseudomonadota; class Betaproteobacteria; order Rhodocyclales; family Zoogloeaceae; genus Thauera; species Thauera butanivorans. The sequence continues at coordinate 374,663 of NZ_CP183038.1, read as the reverse complement.
CCACCGCGTGCAGATGCTGGCCGGCCAGCTCGACATCGACAGCCGCCCCGGCCGCGGCACGCGCATCGTGGCGCGCATTCCGCTTGCGGCGGCGGAGCGCTGAGGGCAGCTCGCCGAGGGCGGTTCAGTGCCTCGCGGCAGCACTCTGGATGAATTCGAGCAGTTCGTCCATCTGAAAGGACTTGTCGAAGAAGTACTCGACGCCCAGCCCCTTGCAGCGGGCCCGCAGCGCGCTGTGCCCGTAGTTGGAAAACACCACCGCGCGCGGACTGCCGTAGCGCTCCGGCTCGGCCTGCAGGCACGCTAGAACGCCAAGACCGCTGCCCTGGCGCAATTCCAGGTCGACGATGACGACATCGGCCTGCTGCCGTTCGAGTTCGGCCACGGCCGCTTGCTCGCCATCGGCATCGGCCACGACCTCGACGCCGTCGAGCTCGTTCAGCATGTCGCGCAACATCGCGCAGAGGATCGGTGAATCCTCGATCAGCACGACGCGCAGCGAAGAAGAAGACGCAGAGGCAGCCATGACGTGAAACCGGTCATTCGATCATTCGAGAATCAGCCCATGGCGCAGGGCATAGGTCGCCAGTTCGGCGTTGCTCGACACCTGCAGCTTTTCGAGCAGGCGCGAGCGGTAGGTGCTGACCGTCTTGACGCTGAGATTGAGCACCGCGGCGATGTCGGACACGGATTCGCCGCGCGCGAGGCGCAGGAACACCTGCAGTTCGCGGTCGGACAGCTTTTCGTGCGGCGCGCCGCCGCCACCGCCGGTCAACTCCTCCGCCAGCAGTTCAGCCGTGCGGGGCGAAAGGTAGCGCCGGCCCTGGGCGACGGCATGGATCGCGTTGATGAGGTCCTCGCGCGAGCAGTCCTTGCACAGATAGCCGTCGGCGCCGTTGCGGATCATCGCCAGTGCGTAGCGTTCTTCCGGGAAGCCGGACAGCACCAGGATGCGCAGCTTCTCGTAGCGCTGGCGCGCCGCACGCAGTACGTCGATGCCGCTCTGTCCGGGCAGCGACAAATCGAGCAGCAGAACGTCCACCTCGTGCTCGCGCAGGCCCTGCAGCGCCTCTTCGCCGGACGCCGCCTCGAACGGGAAGGCGAAACCCAACTCATCGGCGAGCATCTCGCGAAAGCCCGCGCGCACGATCTGGTGGTCATCGACGATGGCGATGCGCAGCATGTCGGTTCATCCGGTCGAAGTTGATCAAACTTGAGTCAGCGCCCCCTGAGGAGGTTGACGACGAAACTGGCAATCGCCATCACCAGGAAGACGACGAACAGGATCTTGGCGATGCCCGCCGCGCCGGCGGCGATGCCGCTGAAGCCGAACAGGGCCGCGATCAGGGCGATGACGAAGAAAACGACTGCGTAGTGAAGCATGGTTTTCTCCTTGCAGGTCGGGAAAACCACCGGATGCCCGCCCGCAAGCGGGAACCCGGCGACCAAGGAAGTCCTCGGGCTCAAAGACGGCTTTGCCAGTCCTTGACCTGCTTCTCGGCCTCGTCGCGGCTGATGCCGTAGCGTTCCTGGATGCGGCCGGCAAGCTCGGTGCCGCGGCCGGCGATGACGTCGAAGTCGTCGTCGGTGAGCTTGCCCCACTGCTGCTGGACCTTGCCCTTGAGCTGCTTCCAGTTGCCTTCGATGATGTCCTTGTTCATGGCTGCTCTCCTTGGGGTTGAGGGTGCTGCTCGATGCCTGAGCACGCCCTCACTGTAGGCGAGGCCGTCCACGCTCCCCATCAGCCCGATCCGAAAGCCGCGTCGGACGATTCCGACAGCCGGCCGCCATCACTCGCGAAATCTGGCGGTCCTGCTCCAACTCTGCGACGGCACCAAGCAGGAATGCTCCATTGGCTCTACGGCTCCCCGGTGTTCGGACTTCGCCCTGGCCGACGACTTCGATCATCTCCGACCTGCAAGGCGCTTATGATCATGAAACCCTGCAGCCATTTCTCCATTCGCATAAAATACGACCCTCTTCCAGTTTTAAGCATAAAGGACCACCCCGACGCTCACAGAAGATGAGAAGCTCGAGATCAAAGGCATGATTCAGGCGCTCTACAGACTTGCCGGAATAACGCCTGTGTGGGACGGAGCCGTCAATCAACGTGTTGCTGAGGTTTTCGGAACAATGCTGTTTGAAACACAGAAATGTTCACGTGCCTTTGCATGGGCTCCGAAACCGAGCGGCGGAAAACCTTCTCCATTCTGGCTGATCACATATCTCGGGAACGGAATATTCCAGACACATCTAGGCAGATTATCGATGACTTGTGCCCGGCAAGTCATCCGATCCTGGCAGAGTGAACTCAACCTTGCAGAGATGGGCATCGCCCATCGGAAACTTCCTGTTTGGGAAAACACATGAAAAACTGGATCTTGGCTGCATGGCTACTCACGACCGTTTATACCTCACCATGCATCGCAGGCGCAGGCGCCATGATCGAACCTCTGCCGTGGCCGGAGGCAGCAGCATGCACCAACTGCCTGAGCATCCAGATTGATGAACTGAGCATTCGTTTTCCGGCAGATCGGATCGCACGCATGAATACGTTTGCTTCGCTGCCGGGAGTCCATCTATCCCTCAAGGCCACACAGGACGGACCCGAGCATCTGATCTCAATGTCGGCGTCAACGTCCGCTCAGGCACTTGAACAAGCTCAACGCGCCGGCTTTCCCCGAGCCCAGGATACGCAGGATTTTGATTCGCTACTCGTCAAAATCGGGGACTTGGATCCTGACTCCGCTGAATCGCGTCGACTGAGAAAGCTGTTCGGGCTCGATCAGTCAGCGAAGATCACTCGCTCGGAACGAAACGACATTGTCGCGTACGGTTTCTGGCGCAACCCGACCGAACTTGAAAAGATCGCCGTCATCCTGAAGGGATGCGACTCGGTCGGCTGCGACAACATTTATGAGCTTTATGGGCCTATCCCGACAGCCATGTTCATGGACATTCTTCGCCAGATGGACCGTACGCCTCCCCCCTGACGAACAGATCATTGGTGGCATCTTCCCGCAGCACTGAACTCGAACAGCGCGGCGGTCAGGACGGTCTCTTGCTCCAGCGGGCGCAGCGCACGCCCAGCTGCAGGCGCTGGATGCGCCGATGTACCGTGGAACGGCTCACGCCCAGCTGCCGCGCCACTTCCGAGACGTTGCCGTGGCACTGCGCCAGCAACTGTTCCAGCTCCACGGCGCCGCCGGGCTGGAAACACCCGCCAGCGCCGCCCGCCTCGTCCAGCGCTGCGGCGCTGCCCATCTGCAGCACGGATGGCCCGGCATCCAGCACATCGACCGCCTGAAGGCTGTCGGGCAGATGGATCTGCTCGATAACGCACTCCCAAGCCTCCGCGCCGGCCTGCGGCCCGTCGCCGCACAGCGCGACGGCATAGCGCAGCACGTTGTTCAACTCGCGCAGGTTGCCGGGCCACGGGTGGGCGAGCAGCATCGCACGCGCCGCCTCGCCGAGGCTGTACTGGCTGCCCAGGTCGGCGAGCATCCGGTCCATCATGCCGCCGAGATCGCGGCGCTGGCGCAGCGGCGGCAGCTGCAGTTCCGCGGCGTTGAGGCGGTAGAGCAGATCCTGGCGGAACTGGCCGGACTGCACCAGTTCGGCCAGTGGCCGGTGCGAAGCCGACACCACGCGGATATCGACCGTGCGCGGTTCGCGCGCGCCCAGCGGCAGGACCTGCGACTCCGACAGCACGCGCAGCAGCTTGGCCTGCAGCGCCAGCGGCATGTCGCCGATCTCGTCGAGGAACAGGGTGCCGCGATGGGCCGCCTCGACCAGCCCTTGGCGACCCTTGCTGGCGCCGCCCGTCCACGCGCCGGGCAGGTAGCCGAACAGCTCGCTCTCCAGCAGCGACTCGGGAATGGCGGCGCAGTTGATGGCGACGAACGCGCCGCCGCGGCCGCTGGCGCCGTGGATGGCGCGTGCCAGGAACTCCTTGCCGGCGCCGGTTTCGCCCTGCACCAGGATCGGCAGGTTCCGCGGCGCCAGCCTTGCGGCCTTGTGCAGCAGCGCGTCCATTACCGGGTCGCCGGCACTGAGCGCCTGCAAGGCGGCAGGCAGCGGCGCGGGCGTCAGCGGGCGCGAGGCCGGGTTCCGCACACGCATCGGCTCGATCGCATGGGCGAACAGGACCCTGCCGTCGCAGGCGCGGACGATGCGTTGCTGCGCCGGACGGTCGGCGCGCAGATTGGGCAGGTGGCGCGCGTCGAACTGGAAGAAGCGCTCCAGCGGCTGGCCGATCAGCGCATGGCGCCGCCGCCAGTCCAGCCGCGCCGCCGCGGCCAGCAGGCGCGCGCCCGCGTGGGTCATGGCGTTGATGCGGCCATGCGCATCGACGGCGATGGCGGCGTCCGGGTCCACGTCGAGGAAATCCGGCGACTGGGAAAAGCGCAGCACCCAGTCCCTGCGCGACTGTGCCATCAGGTTCGCCAGTTCCACGCGCCGCGCCGCCGCGACCACCAGGTTCAGCGCCAGACCCTGGCTGGCCCGCTCCTCGGGCGACCTGAGCTGGGAAAGATCGAGCACCGCCGCCAGTTCGCCGCGCAGGTCGTAGATCGGCGCCGCAGTGCAGGACAGCCGCGTATGGGTGAAGTCGAAATGGTCGCTCTGATGCACGATCAGGGCGTCGCCGGTGGCCAGGCAGGCGCCCACGGCAGAAGTGCCGGCACGGTCCTCGCGCCATTCGGCGCCCAGGTACAGGCCGGCGCGGCGCAGGTCGCCAGTGTCGGCCTCCCGGCCGAGAAAATCCACCGCCACGCCATGGCGATCGGCCAGCAGCAGCACGTAGTCCAGGCCCTTCAACTGCTGGTAGAGCCGCTCCAGCCCGCTGCGGGCGATGCGGATCAGCGACTCGGATTCTTCCTGATGCTGGCGCAACTGCCCTTCGGGAACAATGACGGCTTCGCAGGTCCGGGCCGGATCGAGCCGGTGATGGTCCAGGCAGCGGCGCCAGCTGCCGAGCACGGCCTCGTCCCTGCTGCCCCCATGCATGGGCTGCCCCAGCCCGAAGGCTTCGATCTCCTTGATGTGCGAGACGTAGGACTGGGGCGGCATCGCAGACCCTGGCGTTGAGTGTTTGCATGTGGGCGATGGGCCTGCAAGCAGGCCCATCGCCCATCCGCTGCAGTTTAGCGGCAGTCAGCGCAGCACGATACCGCCATCGATCATGATGGATTGCCCGGTCATGTAGTCCGAATCGGGCGAGGCCAGGTAATGAACGAAATCGGCGACGTCCTTGGCCGTCTGCGGGCGGCCCAGCAGGATGCCCGACGAAAACCGCTCGAAGGCTTCGCCCGGTTTCGTGCCGAGGTATTTGCCCATTTCCTCGTCGATGCGGTCCCACATCTTCGTGGCGGCGACGCCGGGGCAATAGGCATTGACGGTGATCTTGTGCCGCGCCAATTCCTTGGCAGCGCTTTGCGTCAGCGAACGCACTGCATGCTTGCTTGCGCAATACACGCCCAGGAATTCGTAGGATTCATGTCCGGCAATGCTGCAGGCATTGATGATCTTGCCGCCCGTGCCCTGCTTCTTCATCTGTTCGGCCGCGGCCTGCGTGCCATAGACCACGCTGTAGACGTTCACCGAAAAGACTTTTTCCAGATCCGGCTCGCGCACGGTATCCAGCGGCATCACGTCCTCGATGCCCGCATTGTTGATGAAGACGTCGACCTGGCCGAAAACGGCCACGGCATGAGCCACCAGCGCGAACTGGTCGTCGCGCCTGGCGACGTTGCCGACGAAGGAGCTCACCTCGTGACCATTGCGCTTGAATTCCTGCTCGGTCACGGCGAGCTGCCCGGCATCGATGTCCGACAGCACGATACGAAAACCATCTGCCGCCAGGCGCTCGGCAATTCCCTTGCCCAGGCCATCGGCGGAACCGGTGATGACTGCGACTTTCTTGCTCATGATGTCTCCTGACGATTGAACGATCGATAAACCAATGACGCCGAAATCGGAAAAACCAGCCGGCCGGCACGGCAGCTCATTCAGGCACACCTGCCGTTGATTGGCTTGCAATGGAACATGTGCACGCCCGAATCCCGAATTGCCCGGATGGCATGGCGCATTGCGCGGTGGAAAGTGCCAGGGATTCTGGAATCAAAGCACCCGCAGGTGAATGAAGGTTTACCCAGAAATGATATTGCACCGCAGCATGGCCAATGCGACACCTGTCGCAGCCATTGCAACACCTGAAGCGGCGAAATGAGCCAGCGCGACGCAGATGTTCAAGCCGTCGTTCGGCAAACCATTGATTTCACGATGCCCGAGTGGTCCGGACAGGCATGGCACGACGTTTGCGATACCTCCTCCGCCCGCACACCGGGCAGGCATACACCAACAACGATTCTGGAGACATCATGACTTCAACCCCCACTGCCCGCGCCCAGGCAATGCTGGACCAGCTCAACGCCGCACTGGCCAGGCGCGACACCCAGGCCGCAGCCGAGCTGTTCGCCGACGAATGCTACTGGCGCGACCTGGTGCTGCTGACCTGGAACCTCAAGACCCTGGAAGGCCGGGCCGCCATCCGGCAGATGCTGGACGCGCAGTTGGACGCCGCCTCGCCGGTCGTCTTCAGCCTCAGCCCCGGCGAAACGGTGGATGAAGCCGATGGCGTGGTTTCCGCATGGATCGACATCGACACCCGACTCATCGCCGGCCATGGCCACATCCGCATTCAGGACGGCCGCATCTGGACGCTACTGACCACCGCCCAGGAGCTCAAGGGCCACGAGGAGCCGCTGAACACGCGCCGGCCGATGGGCGCCGAGCACGGCATCCAGCGCGGGCGCAAGACCTGGCTGGAGCGCCGCGAGGAAGAAGCGGCCGAACTGGGCCGCAGCCAGCAGCCCTTCGTGCTGGTGATCGGCGGCGGCCAGGGCGGCATCGCGCTGGGTGCGCGGCTGCGGCAACTGGGCGTGTCGCACATCGTCATCGACCGCTACCCCCGCCCCGGCGACCAGTGGCGCAGCCGCTACAAGTCGCTGTGCCTGCACGACCCGGTGTGGTACGACCACCTGCCCTACCTGCCCTTCCCGCCGAACTGGCCGGTGTTCGCGCCCAAGGACAAGATCGGCGACTGGCTGGAGATGTACACCAAGGTCATGGAAGTCAATTACTGGTCTTCCACCAATTGCCTGAACGCCCGCTACGACGAGACCCGCAAGGAATGGGAAGTGACGGTGGAGCGCGACGGCGAGACGCTGGTCATCCGGCCGAAACACCTGGTGTTCGCCACCGGCATGTCCGGCAAGGCCAACGTGCCGAAGATCGAGGGCCAGGACGTCTTCAAGGGCGAGCAGCAGCATTCGTCGCAGCACCCGGGGCCGGACGCCTACAGCGGCAAGAAGGTGGTGGTGATCGGCGCCAACAACTCCGCGCACGACATCTGCGCCGCGCTGTGGGAACACGGCGCCGACGTGACCATGGTGCAGCGGTCCTCCACGCACATCGTGCGCTCGGATTCGCTGATGGACATCGGCCTGGGCGACCTGTACTCCGAGCGCGCCGTCGCCAACGGCGTGACGACGAAGAAGGCCGACCTGATCTTCGCCTCGCTGCCCTACCGCATCATGGCGGACTTCCAGGTCCCGCTGTACGACCGCATCCGCGAGCGCGACGCCGAGTTCTACCGCAAGCTCGAGGAAGCCGGCTTCATGCTCGACTTCGGCGATGACGGCTCGGGCCTGTTCATGAAGTATCTGCGCCGCGCCTCGGGCTACTACATCGACGTCGGCGCCTGCGACCTGGTCATCGACGGCAGCATCAAGCTGCAATCGGGCAAGGGCATCAGCCACCTGAGCGAGAACGCCGTGGTGCTGGACGACGGCACCGAGCTGCCCGCCGACCTCATCGTCTATGCCACCGGCTACGGTTCGATGAACGGCTGGGTGGCAGACCTCGTCAGCCAGGAAGTGGCCGACAAGGTCGGCAAGGTCTGGGGCCTGGGTTCGGACACGACCAAGGACCCCGGCCCCTGGGAAGGCGAGCAGCGCAACATGTGGAAGCCCACGCAGCAGGAGAACATGTGGTTCCACGGCGGCAACCTGCACCAGTCGCGCCACTACTCGCTGTACCTGGCGCTGCAGTTGAAGGCGCGCCAGGAAGATCTGCCGGTGCAGGTCTATGGCCTGCAGGAAGTGCATCACCTGCGCTGAGCGAGAGGTTTCCGGAGCGCCTCCCCAGCGAGGGGCGAGGCGCTCCGGCGACGACCACAGGAATTCACGAGCACGGAGTTTGACCCATGAAAGCAGCACGTTTTTACGACCGCGGCGACATCCGCATCGAAGACATCCCCGAACCCGTCGTGGCGCCGGGCACCGTCGGCATCGAAGTGGCCTGGTGCGGCATCTGCGGCACCGACCTGCACGAGTTCATGGAAGGGCCGATCTTCATTCCGCCCTGCGGCCATCCGCACCCGATTTCCGGCGAATCCGCCCCCGTCACCATGGGCCATGAGTTTTCCGGCGTGGTGTATGCCGTCGGCGAAGGCGTGGACGACATCCAGGTCGGCCAGCACGTGGTGGTCGAACCCTACATCGTGGCCGACGACGTGCCCACGGGGCCGGGCGAGAATTACCACTTGTCGAAGAACATGAACTTCATCGGCCTGGGCGGCCGCGGCGGCGGCCTGTCCGAAAAGATCGCCGTCAAGCGCCGCTGGGTGCACCCGATCTCCGACAGGATTCCGCTGGACCAGGCCGCGCTGATCGAACCCTTGTCGGTAGGCCACCACGCCTGGAGCCGCAGCGGCGCCAAGGCCGGCGACGTGGCCCTGGTCGGCGGCGCCGGCCCGATCGGCCTGCTGCTGTCGGCGATCCTGAAAGCCAAGGGCCTGACCGTCATCATCACCGAGCTGAGCGCCAAGCGGAAAGAGAAGGCCCGCGAATCCGGCGTCGCCGACCACATCCTGGACCCGTCCGAAGTGGATGTGGTGGCGGAAACGATGAAGCTCACCGGCGACAAGGGCGTGGACGTGGCCTTCGAATGCACCAGCGTGAACAAGGTGCTGGACGCCCTGGTGGCCGCGACCAAGCCCACCGGCGTGGTGGTGATCGTGTCGATCTGGAGCCATCCGGCCACCATCAACGTACACAGCGTGGTGATGAAGGAGCTGGACGTGCGCGGCACGATCGCCTACTGCAACGACCATCAGGAAACCATCAAGCTGGTCGAGCAGGGCAAGATCGACCTGGAGCCTTTCATCACCCAGCGCATCCAGCTCGACGACCTGGTTTCGCAGGGCTTCGAGACCCTGATCCACAACAATGAATCGGCGGTGAAGATCATCGTGCAGCCGAGATTGAAGTAAGCAGTCCTCGATCCTGTCCTCCCTTCACCCCTCCCGCGCCCCGATCCGGTGGCGCCGGAGGGTTTTTCTTTGTCGGGGCGGCCGTGGCATCCCTGTGCGTCACTGTCCTGCAACACTCACGACCAACAGCCTGCGCTATAATGCAAGGCTTTGTTTTATCTGACAAACAGGATTTTCCGTGCTCGTCGCAGCCAACATCACCATGCAGTTCGGGGCCAAGCCCCTGTTCGAGAACGTTTCCGTCAAGTTCGGCGACGGCAACCGCTACGGCCTGATCGGCGCCAACGGCGCGGGCAAGTCGACCTTCATGAAGATCCTGTGCGGGATTCTCGAACCCTCCGCCGGCAACGTCTCCAAGGACGTGCATGAGCGCATGGCCTACCTGCGCCAGGACCAGTTCGCCTACGAGAACATGCGCGTGCTCGACGTGGTGATGATGGGCCACGAGGAACTGTGGGCCGCGATCCAGGAGCGCGACGCGATCTACGCCAATCCGGACGCCACCGAAGACGACTACATGCACGCCGCCGAGCTGGAAGGCAAGGTCGGCGAATACGACGGCTACACCGCCGAGGCGCGTGCCGGCGAACTGCTGCTCGGCGTGGGCATCGACTCCGCGCTGCACAACGGCCCGATGAGCGAAGTCGCCCCCGGCTGGAAGCTGCGCGTGCTGCTGTGCCAGGCACTGTTCGCCAACCCCGAGATCCTGCTGCTGGACGAGCCGACCAACAACCTCGACATCAACACCATCCGCTGGCTGGAAGACGTGCTGAACAACCGCGACTGCACGATGGTCATCATCTCGCACGACCGCCACTTCCTGAACCAGGTCTGCACCCACATGGCCGACCTGGACTACGGCACCATCACCATCTACCCGGGCAACTACGACGACTACATGGAAGCGTCGACGATGGCGCGCGAGCGCCAGTCCGCCGCCAACGCCCGCGCCAAGGACAAGATCCAGGAACTGCAGGCCTTCGTGCGCCGCTTCTCGGCCAACAAGTCCAAGGCCAAGCAGGCCACCAGCCGCCTGAAGCTGATCGACAAGCTCAAGCCCGAGGACGTCAAGCCGTCCAGCCGCCAGTACCCGTGGATCCGCTTCGACTACGACGAAAAGGACAAGCTGCACCGCCTGGCCTGCGAAGTCGACGGCATCAGCTTCGGCTACGAAGGCATGGAAAAGCCGCTGATCAACAAGTTCTCGATCGCCATCGAGGCCGGCGAGAAAGTCGCCATCATCGGCGAGAACGGCGTCGGCAAGACCACGCTGCTGAAGCTGCTGGTAGGCGAACTGAAGCCGCAGAAGGGCCAGGTCAAATGGGCCGAGAAGGCCAAGCCCGGCTACTACGCCCAGGACCACTCGGCCGACTTCGCCGAGGACGTCAGCCTGACCGACTGGATCGCGCCCTACTCCCGCATCACCGCGGCCGCCACCGGCGAGGACAACGAAACCCTGCTGCGCGGCACGCTGGGCCGCCTGCTGTTCTCGGGGGACGAGGTCAAGAAGTCGGTGAAGGTCATCTCCGGCGGCGAGCAGGGCCGCATGCTGTTCGGCAAGCTGATGCTGTCGCGGCCCAACGTGCTGCTGATGGACGAACCGACCAACCACCTCGACATGGAATCGATCGAGTCGCTGAACGGCGGCCTCGACAAATTCAACGGCACGCTGATCTTCGTCTCGCACGACCGCGAGTTCGTGTCCTCGCTGGCCACCCGCATCATCGAGATCAAGCTCGACGGCCAGATCATCGACTACCGCGGCACCTACGAGGAATACCTCTCCAGCCAGGGCCTGGAATAAGCAGTCCCGCGCGCGCCCTGCCGCCCCAACAAGCCCCGAAGGCCCGCAAACCTGCGGGCCTTCGGCGTTTTCGGGGGTTTTGCGGCCGCAGCCCCGGTGTAGGCCGAGGCCTACGCCGTGTCGGCGACATCCGACACACGCAAGCGGCATGCGCCTATGCACGCGGCGGCCTCCGCTGCCTATCGTATGGGCCACAGGGACGACGGACGCGGCAACGCCCGTGCGTTGCGCGAACCGGCCCGATCCAGAAAGGAGATTCGACCATGAACAAGATTCTTGCCACCACCCTCGCCGCCACCGTCATCGGTCTTGCCGCGCCGGCCGCCTTTGCAGCCTCCGACATGGCCCCGGCCGAAACACGGCCTGCGGAAAGCGACAGCATGGAGAAGGAGCCCGGATCGGTCGGGCAGTTCATCGACGACGCCACCGTCACCGCCCGGGTCAAGACCGCACTTGCCAGGGACGAACTGACCAAGGCGCGCAACATCGAGGTCGAGACCGTCAGGAACGTGGTGACGCTGACGGGCGAAGTCGACTCCCGCGCCGAAATCGAGCGCGCCTCGGTGATCACCACCGGCATCGAAGGCGTGGCCTCGGTCAACAACATGCTGACGATCAAGCCCTGAACGCCGCTTGCCCCAGGCGGCACATCACCTCCACGAAAAGCACCCTGCCATCGAGCATGGGTGCCTTTGCGTGTCGCTCCGGCTTACCGTCGCAACGCTCTCGCCCCACCTTGACAGCGCCAGTGCAGTATATACAATACACATATACACCGAACACAGGGGCACGACATGATTCGCACCAACCTGTTTCTGAACAACAAGAGCCAGGCCGTCCGCTTTCACAAATCAGTGGCCTTCGCGCCCGAAGTGCATGAAGTCACCATCGTGGCCGTGGGCAACACCCGCATCATTGCTCCGGCAGGCAACACTTGGGACGCGTGGTTTGCACAGTCTGTGGATGATGACGCCCTGCTACCCGAGCGCGACCAGCCCGCCATGCAGGAGCGGGAGTCGCTGGCGTGACACGCTACATGCTCGACACCAACATCTGCATCCACGTCATCAACCGGCGCCCTGCACATGTGCTGCCCATCTTCAACGCGCACCATCAGCAGATGTGCATCTCCGAAGTCACGCGCTTCGAGCTTTTGAGTGGCGCCTACAAATCCATGGCACCGCACAAGGCGCTGTACAACATCAGCACTTTTTGCGCCATGCTCGACGTACTGCCGCTCGATGCCGCTGCCTGCGACCATGCGGCGCAGATTCGCGCCATGCTGGAGAAAAAGGGCCAAAAAATCGGCCCTTTCGACACGCTCATCGCAGGCCACGCACTCAGCATTGCAGCCATCCTCGTCACCAACAACGTGCGTGAATTCGAGCGTGTCGGCAGCCTGATGATCGAGGACTGGGCGCAGGGCTGACGCCGCCTGAGCGGCCAAGGCCCATCCACCACCAACTCGCAGCCCAGCGTGCCGTAGAAGCGGCTTTAGCCGCGAAACGGCCGTGGAAACAGCATCCGAGCCCTGTTCGCGGCTGAAGATACCGTTATCCGGGTCAAGCTTTTCGTAGAAGCGGCTTCAGCCGCGAGGGCGCGGACGATCAAGACAGTATCTCCCCCCGCAGTTCTCGCTCGACGAAAGCCACGATGTTCTGCCGCTGGCTTGCCGACGCCTCGCCCCAAGAAACGATGAGGCGCGCCAGCGCTTCGTCCTCGCAGTAGAAATATGCAACCGGCACCCGCAGCACCCGGGCCAGCTTGCTCGCCACGTCATAGGGCGGCGCGTGAGCGCCCGTCTCGTAGCGGCTGATCCGCGCACTCGCCGTCCCCTCATCCAGCCCGATCGCCACCCCCAGCTTGTCCTGCGGAATGCCCGCCAGCTTGCGGGCTTCCCGCATCCGGCGGCCAAAACAGGAGGTAGGGGGCTTGAGACGCATCCTACGATACTCGTAGGATTCGCTTGCTCGATCTCTACGAAATACGTAGTATTGTAGGCGATCGCCCTAACAGCTACGGAACCTCTTCCATGAGTATCGCCACGCCTCATAAATCCTATCAGCATAGAAAATTAGGAAACACGCTTCTCGTTGCTGCAATTACCTTTCTGAGCAGTCACGTCATTGCATTTGAAGGCCACAATGGCATCACCTTTGACATGACACAGAAACAAGTCGAAGCCAAGGGATTCGTCTGCAATGAGTCAGAAACCTCAAACACAGACATTATTCTCGACTGCAGTCACATGGAAATGACAGGAACGGCATTCGGGCTACCGACAAAAAACTATGAGGTTTCTATTGGCAAGTCTAAGAAGGTCATAAGAATCAGCGTAGACTTTGGCGGCAACGTCAACATTCAGAGTTATCTGAACCTCACCACACAAATAGGGAATTTTTTCCCAAAAAAGCTAGCGGATGGATCAATGCATTCTAAGGCGATTCTTAGGGATGTCTGGGAAGCAAAGAACGGAGCCCAAGCCGTTCTACTTTTTCTCTCAGGAATCCCTCCCATCACCAAAGATCGCATCAGCATTTCTTTCTGGCCCCCTAGTCGATGACCATTCCGATCAAGCAGAAATTGAAAGGGCTACATCATGACATTTATCGAAGAATTAAGGACTAAAGTTCAATCTAATGAACTCCCTCCAATCTTTAGCAGCATCGACATAAGAAACGCGGGAATTGACGATCCGAACAACAATTTGTCGAACTACGACAAGAAAAACAGGGGATCGAAAAACAGAAAGATGCTTGTATCCAGGGAAATAAATGGCGTCGCTTACTACACATTCGACGAGCAGTTATTTACAGGATGAGCCGGACTACGTAGGCAAAGCCGCAGGCGAAACCCATCAGTCGTGGCGCGAAATCTTTCCGGTGTTGATGGGTTTCGCCTACGGCTCTACCCATCCCAGAGTTGCCGCATATACATACTTGGCATAACTGAAATCGATCTTTGTGACCATATTTCACTCCCGAACAGCCTTAATTTGCACAAGTTTTGTGCAAATCGCTATTGAATGATGCGAATAGATCCTCTTCTGAAAATGTGATTCGCATAGTTACAACAGCCCTGCTACCCATCCTACCCGTTTACTCAGCCCGGTTGAAAAGAATGAGTCGAAAGCGGCCTATGCTCACTGCCACAGATCCCGCAACGGACTCTCCGCCGAAAACCGATACGCCACCTGCGCCTGTAACAGCTCCGCCGTGTACGATTGCTTCGGTACTTTGAACATCCCTGATTCCCTTCCTTTCCGTCGAGTTTATACACGACCGGTTGGAAGGCGAAATTTCAGGGGAAGCTCACCTCAAGAAAGCGTGGGAAAACAGTTGCACCATTTACGTCGAGAACTTCGGCCCGATGGACAGCGAAATTTGGCAATCGAGCAAGCGATGCCCTAATTGCGGAAGAAGGTGCAAAGACGCCACGAATTATTTCATGGATGAGCGCCCGAGACTGAGTACGGCATTCGCATAGCCAGACAACTGATCCGACTCAAGATGAGGCATGGTTCCTGGCTTGTTGACGCAGAAGCGCCGCATGCTGCATCAACCAAGATGTTTCAGACTGATCATCACACCAGCATCATCTATTACTCATCAAGTAAGGCACAAACTCCATATTACGCGGCTACTGTCATACCACTGGATTTTGGCTAGCAACAGATGTTGATTCGACCAAAGGTTTTTATGCCAATCGTTAAACTCGGGCTCTTAGCGCTTCTGACGCTCTCAACAGTAGGATGCAGCAAAAAGCAAGAGATTTTATTTGAGGCACAGTCCATCAGCTACAAGCAAAAAGACAGTTATGCAGTAATGCAAATGGAGAAAGAATGTAGCGATCTCAGCAAGGAACTCAAGAGCTATCTTGATAACGGATGGAGAGTGATTGCATCTTCGCCGAAGGAGAAATTGGTTGGGGGCAATAGAGGGACTTGTGTAGGAACAGAATACATTCTGGAAAAATAATGCCGTCACTCTTAAATGATCTGCGCAGGCAACACTTCTTCAGCCTGCCAGACAGCAATTTTTATTACCAAGTTATTTCTCTCTTTTTTAGCCCTCGCCTGACGGTCGAGCGCGATATGATAAAGCGCCAACAACTTCACCAACTGCAAACTTGCCTCCCGATGGCAGGATGTGTTTTTGGGGGAGCCTAAGATTACTTCTCTCACAGCCAAAAAGGGACAAGATGAGCCGCATCAGAAGCCTTGCTATTGCAACAGCCACCGCTACAGCACTTGCCAGTTGCGGAACCATGCCATCGATTTACAGCATAGATAACTCACGCACTTACAACCAAAGCTACGATGAGGTTTGGGAGAAACTAGTTCAATTCTTCGCGTCCAGGAATATACCGATCAAAAATATTGCAAAGGACAGTGGCGTAATTTACGCAGAATCAATGTTGTTCAATGACGATGCTGCAGATTGCGGCACTGGAGGTCTGTGGACTCCATTCGGACGCAAGGCTTCGTTCAATGTCTTCGTCACACGCTCCACGGATCGTCCGAGTGTAAGTGTCAATACAGAATTTCAAGAGATGCGGCGGTTTGACAGAAGAACAGAAACCGTCACTTGCAACTCTAAGGGAGTAATTGAGAACGCCGTTCTCGACGCTCTTAATTAGAAACGGCTAACAACTCCCCAAGGAGTGCGATTTATGCGAATGACTTTAGAAAAACTGGTGAAGCGATTTTCACGCGTGAAGCACAACGTCAAGTTCGATCTGCCCCCCTATGGCGCTACCCCTGATACCCATCCTGACCGCTCTGACTACCGGTGGTAGCACCTTGGTGCCCCACGCAGCAGGGGGAATGATCGTTACTGGCGCAGGTGGATACATGGCAGGTACTTACCTGAGCACCGCAGCGATCACTGGACTCGTTGCTACAGCAACCGGCACTGCGGCAGGACTGGGTGCGACCGCAGTAGCCGTGCTTTCAGGTGCCGGCTCCAGCATCATTGGAAGTGCTGGCGTTGCAGCAACAACAGTTGAAGCAACAGGGTTGAAAGCATTACTGATGTCGATCGGTATCACTCCGAGCAGCGCTGTTATAGCGTTCCTGCTTCCTGCTGTGGGGTGCATCGCCGCTGGTGCGGGATTCTATTATTGGTGGCGATTCATGAGAAAACCGAAATCAGCGACCAGTGATCAAGAGGCTTTGTTCACTGAAATGGAAGCCAGAATCGTTGAACGCCTGGTCAAGAAAATCGGCAAGACGGAACGCCCCGATGCTGATGTCCGAGCGTAATCTGGACTTGTGACGGATGTCACAAAGGAAAAATTTCCTTTGGATTAAAATCGAAGCGGAGTTGATGGGCCAAGAAATTACTGAAAATATACAGAGGTGGACTCGATGCTGGCTGACCTTGGCCTGAATATCGCGCGCTCCATACCAGTCGATCAAGTAATTGGATTGGCGACAGGTAATTTGACGCTCCATGGTGGAGTCATACGCGATACCGCTGGCCGTATCGTTTCTCATCTTGCCATGCCGGCCTCTGCCGGGTTGCTCAACGCAGTACCCGGCTTGGGCGCCATCGGCTCCATTGTAAACGGCATTCAGTTGCAGGCACTGTCGTCGAATGTGGCGGCGGTGAAGGCGGCAACCGAGCAGATTCTGAATTACTCGATGGCAGCGACGGCGCTGTCCGGCCTCGGGCTGGTCACATCCGTTACAGGCTTCACGTTTCTTGCCTCACGTCTGAGGCGTATCGATCAGAAGCTCAATGCAATCGAAAAGCAGACCAAGGCAATCAAGAGGTTCCTGCAGTCCTCGCAGCGGGCGAAACTGCTGGCGGCAATTGACCATCTGCGTCTGTCGCAGCGGGCGACGGATGAAGCCATGCGGCGTGATCTGCTGTTACAGAGCAAGCAGTCATTTACGACTCTTGCCTATCATTACCGATCTCAGTTCGACGAGATCGAAGACATTGTTGAACTGAGCGCATCTGAAGATTGCTACATGCTTGCCTGCCTTGGCAGCGTAATGGCAACCAGTGACTTGGGTATGGGCGATGCAGCAAGGGATGAGATGGAAAAGCACCGCCATGAATGGCGAGTTCTCGCACGTAGGCATTGCGGAAAATTGTTGCTCCAGGACGATCCAGCCCATCTTCTCGATATGCGCTATGTCCAGTCCTTGCCTGCAGCCAATCTGATCAGATTCCTCGACTTCGTCAACGGCACTCAGCGCGGCGTGCAATGGATCGATGAACTCAGGAAGACACTTGACAAAACAACGCTCGTTCGCAGCACGTTTTCAGGGCGAGACTCCTCAGTGATCGATTATGCCAACAAGCTTCTGGTGAAGGACGAGGTGCTTCAAGGCTTTTCCGCTCATATGAGTTTTCTGGCAGAGAAGAAAATTTCCATTTCGCATTTTTCAAGTAAAGTGGAAAAAATTCGGGAGCTTGAAGGAGCAAAATTTTTGCTGCTCAATCACGCTTGAAAGGATTGGAGTCACCTAGAACGTAATAACCAAAGAATATTGCTGGGTGTTGCAATTCAATCTAGAGCCTGCCCCCTTTTAATTTCGAATACACATTACCCCCACACCTCGGCAAGCGCCGTCTCCACCGAAAACCGATACGCCACCTGCGCCTGCAGCAGTTCCGCCGTGGCGAGTGCGTCGGTCAGCGCGTGATGTGCCCGGTAGCGTGGCAGCTTGTAGCGGCTGCGGCTGTCGGCCAGGCGGATCGACTCCGTGCGCATCCGCCGGCCCAGCAGCCAGGCGAAGAAGCCGGGCGGACGGCGGTACAAGCGCGCTTCGAGCTCCATGGTGTCGATGACCGGGAATTCGATGCCTTCGCCGGTGCGCATCCGCAGCGCGGCATCCAGGAAGCCGCGCTCGATGCTGCGGCAATGGACGACGACGACGCGGCCGGCCAGCGCCTCCAGCAGTTCGCCGAGAATCGCGTCCAGATCGGGGGCCGCTTCGATCTGCGCATGGGTGATGGCGTGGATCGCCACCGATTCCGGCTTCAGTTCCCCATCGGGGCGCACCACCCAGTAGCGCGAGGCGCTGGCCTGGATGTGCGTCACGCTCATCGGCACCACGCCGATGCTGACGATTTCGTCGCGTGCGGGATTCAGCCCGGTGGTTTCGATGTCGAGCGCCGCCATTGGCACGTCCTTCAGCAGGCTGCTACCCGCCGGCGCGCCCTGCGCATAGAAGGACTGCAGGCGCCGGTCGCGCGTGGTGGCGGCAAGCGCGGCAAAACGCTGCGGCCAGGCTATGCCCGCGGCGGCACGTGCCCGGCGCGAAGCGCGGCCCGGTTTCGCTTTCATGTCACCCAGGTGCAGCATCGTGCCGTGCTCAGTTGGCCCGGCCGGGCTGGTAGCGGTACTTGAGGTATTTCTGCGCGTTGCCGAGGATCAGGAAGGCGTCGCGCAGGCTCTTGCGTTCGAATTCGGACAGTTTTTCGGGGTCGAGGCTGTTGTCCGGCTCGTTGCCAGCGGCGAGGTCCTGGGCCTGATTGCGCGCCCGCACCGCCGAGATGAATTCAAGCGCGTCGTACAGATCCTGCCCGCGCCCGAGCGGCAGGATGGCGGCGCCGATGATCTCGCGCAGGCGCTCGAAGGAATTGAGCGCCTGCGAGCCGATCGCCAGCGCATGCACGCGGATCAGGTCGGACAGCGGCCCGGTGCCGCGGCGCTTGATGTTGATCGCCCGGGTGTGGCGGCCGTCGGATTCGACGACGAAGTCCTTGAAGAAGCCCAGCGGTGGGGTTCGCAGCAGAGCGTTGCGCGCCATGCAGGCGAGGAAGCGCGAATTGTCGCGGGCCTTGCGCGCGACCAGTTCGCGCAGGCGCACGGCCCATTCGGTGCGCCCCCACACGCCATCGAGGTCGAAGAAGATGCCGGCGTGCAGCAGCGATTCGGGGGTCGGACGCTCGATCCAGTCGGTGAAGCGGCGCTCCCATTCCTTGAGCGGCTGGCGCCATTTTTCGTTGCTCGCCATCACGCCGCCGGTGCAGTAGCTGTAGCCGCAACGCGCCAGCCCGTCGCAAACGAAATCGCCGAGCGCCTTGAACCAGGCATCGTGCCGTGCGGGGTCGAAGCGGTTGTCCAGGATCAGCGCATTGTCCTGGTCGGTGACGATCAACTGTTCCTGCCGCGCCATCGAGCCCAGCGCGAGAAAACAGTATGGCACCGGCGGCGGACCGAGTTCGGCTTCGGCCAGCTCCAGCAGGCGCTGCTTGAAGCTGCGGCCGATCGCCGCCATCGCGCTGCCGACCACGTGGGCGCTGGTTTCCTCGCCGACCATGCGGCTGAAACAGGCGCGCACGTCCGGTACCAGCGCGGCCAGATCATCCACCGTCTGGGCACGGAAGATGCCGCCGACCACGAACAGGCTGTTGCGCGATTCGTAGCGGATGATGTCCGACAGCGCGACGATGCCGAGTGGACGCTGGTGCTTCATCACCGGCAGGTGATGCACATTGCGGCGCAGCATCGCCAGCATGGCTTCGAACACCAGCTGGTTGTGCGCCACCGTGACCACGCCCGGGCTCATGATCTCGCTCACCGGCGTGTCGTGGCCCAGGCCGGGCGCCAGCAGGCGGGTGCGCAGGTCGCGGTCGGTGAGGATGCCGGACAGCAGCGGCAGTTCGGGCACGTCCGGGTTGGGGTCGACGATCAGCAGCGAGGAGACGCCTTCTGCCGTCATGCGCTGCGCCGCCTCGCGTGCGGTGGCCTCGCTGCCCAGTGTAACCGCCTCGCGCCCGACGAGGGTGTCGACGGTGGCCGACAACAGGTCGTTGGCATCCTCGCGGCGCGACATGACCTGGCGCAGCCGGGTGCGGTCTTCGATTTCGACGTGGTCGGCGAAGGCTTCGTTGCCATCGAAGAGTTCGAGGAACACCGGCTGCGGGATCAGGTAGATCAGCGAATCTTCCAGCGCAGTCGCGGGAAAGCGCACGCGGCCATGACGCAGCAGGCCGAATTCACCGAAGTAGCCGCCCGCCGTCAGGCGGTTGTACAGCGTGCCGTTGCGGCGGAAGACCTCCACCGCGCCGCTGCGCACCACGTGCCAAAACTCGGCGGGTTGGCCGAATTCGATGATCTGCTCGCCGGCCTTGTAGTAGCGCACATCGACCGCCGCCGCCACGCGCTGCAGGGCGTCCTCCGGCAAGGCGTCGAAAGGCGGGTGGGCGCGGAGGAAGTCGAGGATCTCGAGCTGTTCGACCTGCATGGCATGGGTCCGTGGATGTCGGTCGGGACGAACATACCACCGGGGCGGCGGCTCCGGCCGCCTTCCCGGCTGCATCTCCGCCCCTGCGCCGTCATCTGGCCAGGCGCGGCTCCGATGCCAGGCCCTTGATGATCGCCAGGCTCGCCACCAGCAGCACGACGGCGAACGGCAGCCCGGTCGACACCGCCATCGCCTGCAGCGACACCAGCCCGCCGCCGAGCACCAGCGCAACCGCCACCAGGCCTTCGAAGATCGCCCAGAACACGCGCTGCGGCATCGGCGCGTCCATCTTGCCGCCGGCCGAGATCACGTCGATGACGAGCGAACCCGAATCGGACGAGGTGACGAAGAACACCACCACCAGCACGATGGCGAGGAAGGAGGTGATCTGCGCCAGCGGCAGCGCATCGAGCATCAGGAACAGTTGCAGCGGCAGCTCGGCACTGCGCGCAGCCTCATAGCCGTCGCGCACCACCTGGCTGATGGCGGTTTCGCCGAACACCGTCATCCACAGCGTGCAGGCGAGCGAGGGCACGATCAGCACCGAGACGATGAACTCGCGCACTGTGCGGCCGCGCGACACGCGCGCGATGAACATGCCGACGAAGGGCGACCACGAGATCCACCAGGCCCAGTAGAAGGCGGTCCAGCCCTGCAGGAAGTTGGCGTCGTCGCGGCCGACCGGGTTGGACAGCGCCGGCAGGTGCTGCAGATAGGCGCCGAGATTGGTGAAGAAGCCGCCGAGGATGTCCAGCGTCGGCCCGACGGCGATCACGAACAGCAGCAGCAGCAGCGCCAGGATCATGTTGATCTCGGACAGCAGCTTGACGCCGGCATCCAGCCCGGACACGACCGAGCCGAGCGCGATCGCGGTGATGCCGATGATCAGCACGATCTGGGTGGTGGTGCCCAGCGGCACGCCGAACAGGAAGTTCAGGCCCGAACTCGCCTGCGCCGCGCCGAAGCCGAGCGAGGTCGCCAGGCCGAACAGCGTCGCCAGCACCGCGAGGATGTCGACCAGGTGGCCAGGCCAGCCCCACACCCGCTCGCCCAGCAGCGGGTAGAACACCGAGCGGATCGTCAGTGGCAGCCCCTTGTTGAACGAGAACAGCGCCAGGCCGAGCGCCAGCACGGCGTAGATCGCCCACGGGTGCAGGGCCCAGTGGAAGATCGTCGCTGCCATGCCCAGGCGCATGGCCGCTTCGGCATCGCCGGCCGCGGCGCCGAGCGGCGCCCAATCGGTGCGCACGCCGTTCTCCATCGCCGTGCCGCCGAAAGCCGCGCCGAAGTGCGACAGCGGTTCGGACACGCCGAAGAACATCAGGCCGATGCCCATGCCGGCAGCGAACAACATCGAGAACCAGCCGAGGTAAGTGTAATCCGGCGTGGCTTCGGTGCCGCCCAGCCGCACCCGGCCCAGCGGCGAGAACGCAACGATGAAACACACCAGCACGAAGATGTTGCCGGCGACGAGGAAGAAGCCGTCGAGGTTCGAGGTCAGCCAGGTCCGCATGCCACTGAACAGCGGCTCGACCTGGTCGTGGAAAGCCAGCGTCAGTGCCACGAACAGCACCACCAGGCCACCCGAGATGGCGAATACGCGGTTGTGGATGTCGAGGCCCAAGGGGCCTACGTTGACGATGATGTTGTCCTGGCCGATCTGGTAGTCGGTATCGATGGGGTTGACGTCCCCGTCGGGGATCATGGGGTCTTTTTTTTCTGTCATCCGTACTCTCTGAGGGCCGCCCGGAACATGGCGATCATTACCTTACAAATATTTGTACAAAACAAGTTTAACAGTCTCGACGCAATGCTCAAAACCGGATTTCCCAGCCATATCGCAGGTTTGGCGCCCACCAATCTCCATTTGTCATATTTTATGCATAGTGTGCCAGGCTGACTGTACGTCACGCCATGCCTTGCCCCCATCGGCTAAAATCGCCGCCAATGGAGACGGAATCGAAATGATCGGAATCTTTCTGGTGACGCACGGCTCGCTCGGCGAATCGCTGATCCAGTGCGCCTGCCACGTGCTGAACAAGCGCCCGCCGCAGGTGGCGCAACTGGGCCTGTCGGCGCAGGACGACCCGCTCGACATCCTCCCGCAGGCGCGCCAGATGCTGGACTGGACCGACAGCGGCCACGGCGTGCTGATCCTGACGGACATCTACGGCGCAACCCCGTCCAACGTCGCCACCAAGCTCACCGCTCCCGGCCGGATCGAAGCCGTCGCCGGCGTCAACCTGCCGATGCTGCTGCGCGTACTCACCTACCGCGAGCAAGGCATGGACACGCTGCTCAAGCGTGCGGTGTCGGGCGGCTGCGACGGCGTGATGCACATCGAAGCGAATCAGGCGCCCTAGAGCGCAGAGGCAACACCAGGGGAGAACAGCATGCCGAGAGCCGAAGCCGAAATCATCAACAAGCTCGGGCTGCACGCGCGCGCGTCGGCCAGGCTGACGCAGTTGGCGAGCAGCTATCCGTGCGAAGTCTGGCTCGAGCGCAACGGCCGCCGGGTCAACGCCAAGAGCATCATGGGCGTCATGATGCTGGCCGCCGCCAAGGGCAGCACCATCACCATCGACACCGAGGGCGAGGATGCCGACAAAGCGCTGCAGGAACTGCAGGACCTGATCGCGGACCGCTTCGGCGAGGGAGAATAGGCATGACCTTCGCCCTGCACGGCCTGCCCGTCTCGCAAGGCATCGCGATCGGCCACGTCCACCTGATCTCTCACGCGCTGCTCGAGGTCAACCACTACCACGTTGCCCCCCGCCACCTGTCCGACGAACTCGAACGCCTGGAGGACGCGGTCGCCACCGTCCAGGGCGAACTGATCGGCCTGAAGGCCGCTGCGACGACGGCCCAGACGCACAGCGAAGTCGGCGCCTTCGTCGACCTGCAGCTGATGATGCTGGCCGATCCGATGCTGATCGACGCCGCCCGCCACCTGATCGAAACCCGCCGCTGCAACGCCGAATGGGCCCTGGTGCAGCAGATGGAACAGCTCGTCGAGCAGTTTCGCCAGATCGAGGACCCCTATCTGCGCGAGCGCCAGGCCGACGTCGTGCAAGTGGTCGAGCGCCTGGTCAAGGTGCTGCTCGGCCATCCCGGCCACCTGCCGCCCAAGCGCCGCGACGGGCTCGGCACCGTCATCGTCGCCCACGACCTGTCGCCCGCCGACACCATCGGCTTCCGCGACCACAACATCTCCGGCTTCGTCACCGACGTCGGCGGCCCCACCAGCCACACCGCGATCGTCGCCCGCAGCCTCAAGATCCCGGCCGTGGTCGGCCTGCACCACGTGCGCGACCTGCTGGAAGACGACGAACTGGTCATCGTCGACGGCACCCGCGGCGTCATCATCATCGACCCCGACGAGACCATCGTCGAGGAATACCGCCTGCGCCGCAGCGAACTCGAGATCGAGCGCTCCAAGCTCAACCGCCTGCGCGACACCCGCGCCACCACGCTCGACGGCGAAACCATCAACCTGCTCGCCAACATCGAAGGGCCGAAGGACCTGCCCGCGGTCAAGACCGCCAACGCCGACGGCATCGGCCTGTACCGAACGGAATTCCTCTTCATCGGCCGCGACGTGCTGCCCGACGAGGACGAGCAGTACGAAGCCTACCGCAGCGTGGTCAAGGCGCTGCCGAACAAGCCGGTGACGATCCGCACCTTCGACGTCGGCGCGGACAAGGCGCTCAACGGCGCCCACGCCCGCTTCGAACCGAACCCCGCGCTCGGCCTGCGCGCGGTGCGCTACTCGCTGGCCGAACCCCAGATGTTCCTGACCCAGTTGCGCGCCCTGCTGCGCGCCTCGGCCCACGGCAAGCTGCAGATCATGATCCCGATGCTGTCGCACGCGCAGGAAATCGACCAGTGCCTGGCGCTCGTCGACAAGGCCAAGGCCGAACTGCGCGCCGAGAAGATCAAGTTCGACGAAGGCGTGCAGGTCGGCGGCATGATCGAAGTCCCGGCCGCCGCGCTGTCGCTGGGCATGTTCATCCGCCGGCTGTCCTTCCTGTCGGTCGGCACCAACGACCTGATCCAGTACACCCTCGCCATCGACCGCTCGGACGAAGCCGTGGTGCATCTCTACGATCCGTTGCACCCCGCGGTACTGAAGCTGATCGGCGCCACCATCTCGACCGGCGCGCGCTACGGCGTGCCGGTGTCGGTCTGCGGCGAGATGGCCGGCGACCCCGTCTACACCCTGTTGCTGCTCGGCATGGGCCTGCGCAACTTCTCGATGCACCCGGGCAACATCCTGGAGATCAAGCAGCAGGTACTGCGCGCCGACCTCGGCGATCTCGCCCCCAAGGTGCAACGCATCCTGAAGGCCGATGAACCGGCGCGCATCCGCGAGGCAGTGGAGCGGCTGGCCGGCTGAAGTGCTCATGCCGGCATTGCACTGGAAGGCCGGGAATCATAGAATGGCCGCCTCTTTCATGCTGGCCTTTCTGTCTGCCGGCCAGGCATGCGGGCGTCGTATAACGGCTATTACCTCAGCTTCCCAAGCTGATGACGAGGGTTCGACTCCCTTCGCCCGCTCCACTTCAACTTTCCACGGTGTTCCAAGGACCTCCATGGAGTGTTGCAAGTCATTGTCACGGTTCGGTTTTTCCAGAAAATCCGTTCCAGTGACGTCCAGCGAAATCTACTGACAGCCGGTCAAAACCGGTACATTAAGTGGTACATCTCAATGCGGAGCTTCCCGATTCCGCATTGTTGCTGGGGGAGCCGGGGCTCGATGGGAAACATGGCACTCAACTCGCTTTCAAGGAGTTGGGATCATGCTTTCGGACCTCACGGTTCGCCAAGCCAAGGCGACCGGCAAACCGTACACCCTGGCCGACACAGACGGCCTTTCCCTCTTTGTTTCAGCCACCGGTGCAAAGGCATGGCACTTCCGCTTCTCTTGGGGCGGCAAGCGCGACCGGATGTCCTTCGGCACCTACCCGGCGCTTTCCCTGAAGGACGCCCGCGCGCTGCGCGATGAAGCCCGCTCGCTGCTCGCCAAGGGCGTCAATCCCCACAGCGAACGCAAGCGCAAGCGGCACGCGATCGTCCTGGCCGGCGAGCACACCTTCATGGCCGTCTACGAGCAATGGCTGGCCCATCGCCGTCTCTCGCTGGAGGAAGGACGGCAGACCAGCCTGGAGCAGATCGGGCGCGTCTTCAAGAAAGACGTGTTCCCGTCGCTGCGGCACCTGACCATCTACGAGATCACCCGCGCGCACCTGCTGGACATCATCGGCAAGGTGGAAAAGCGCGGCTCGCTGTCGGTGGCCGAGAAGCTGCGGACCTGGTTCACCCAGTTGTTCACCTACGCCACGGTGGCGATCCCCAACATGGGCGAGAACCCGTCCAGGGACCTGGAAGTGGTCGCGTTGCCTTTGCCGCCGGTCGAACACAACCCGTTCCTGCGCATGCACGAGCTGCCGGCCATGCTGCAGACGCTGCGCAAGTACCGCGGGCGCCTGAACACGCAGTTGGGCTTGCGGCTGTTGATGCTCACCGGTGTGCGCACTGGCGAACTGCGCTTCGCCACGCCCGATCAGTTCGACCTCGACCGGGGCCTGTGGATCATCCCCGTGGCCAGGCTCAAGCAGCGAAAGCTGCTCACCAGGAAGAAGCGCAAGCGCATCATCGACATCCCGCCCTACATCGTGCCGCTGTCGGTGCAGGCGCAGGAGATCGTTCGCCACCTGCTCGACAACTTCAAGCCGGCCCAGGTTCATCTCATTCCCGGCGACTGGTGCCTGAAGAACCCGATCAGCGAGAACACGCTCAACGCCGCGCTCAAGCGCATGGGCTACGAGGACCAACTCACGGGGCACGGCATCCGGGCAACGATCTCGACGGCGTTGAACGAACTCGGCTACCCGAAGAAATGGGTGGACGCCCAGCTTTCGCATGCCGATCCAGACAGGATCAGCGCGACCTACAACCATGCCGAATACGTCGAGCAGCGCCGCGTCATGATGCAGGACTGGGCCGATCGCCTGGACCTGTTTGAGCAGAATGAGGTCGAGGTTGCCAGCCGGCATCTGACCATCACGCTTCAGGGCCTGCCGACCATTGCCGGCCAGGCGACGGTGCAGCCGCCGGTGCTCGACCTCACCGCGCCGCAGCTGATCGTGACCGCGCCGGCGCCCGACAAACCCGAAGCGCCGGCATCGGTGCAGCGGCTGTCGGCCGTGCGCATGCCCGAGTACGCACGGCCGCGCCTGTCGGACGCGCAGCGTGAACGCCTGCAGGTGCTGGAGATCTTCGAGGCGCCGCACAACCTCTCGGTGGCGGACTACGCCAGGCTCGCGGGCAAGTCGCGCCGCTGGATCACCTACGAGATCCAGGCCGGCAACCTGCTGTCGATCCACATGGGGCATCGCGGGCAGCGAGTGCCAGACTGGCAACTCGATCCGCTCAAGCGCAGGCTGGTCCAGTCCGTCCTGAAGCAACTGCCACGGGGCATCGACACCTGGGACATCTACCACGCTCTCCTGCGCTCATATGAGGCCCTCGGGACACGGCCGGCCATCGAAGCCGTCAACCCAACGAACCTGCACCTTGCCGCGCGGCTGGTGGCCGCACAGTGCATGCAGGCGAGCGAGCCAGTCGTGACGACCGAGTTTCCTGAGCAGGTCCGGCAAAGCGTGCAGCGGCTGGTGCGCGAAGCCGTCGCTGCCGATGTCGCCGAAGCGACGCCCGGAGACTGATCAAGCCAGGGTCGCGCCGAAGTTCGGTCAGGCGCTTGCCTGGAGCGATTGGAAGAACCGCTCCAGGTGGGTGCTGTCCGTATTTCGACGGCTCAGGAAGTAGGTGGTGAGCGTCAGCGCGCCCTCTTGCAAGGGACGCTGGACAACGCCAAGGGAACGATGGCCCTCGATGCGGGCGGCGGGTGCCAGGCAGACGCCGTAGCCGGCGGCCACCAGGGTCATCATCAACCCGAACGATGTGGCCGTCGTGACGTCCGAGGGGAAGACGCCGGCCGCCGTCAGCAGCGTGTCGATCTGCCCGCAGTAGCCCACACAGTCGCGGGCATCCAGGGCGATCCAAGGGTGGTCGGCGGCCTGCTCCAGGGACACTGACGCGAAGGCCAGCAAGGGGTGATGGGCAGACACGGCCAGTGCCAGCGCATCGCGCCAGACGGGGCGGACATCGATGCCTTCAGGGGCTGCGGGCGACTGGCAGAGGCCCGCCTCGAAAGCCCCCGCGAGCAGTCCTCGATGCAGGTCCTCCAGGCGTTCTTTATGAAGGCGAATGGGGTGGTCCGGATGGCGCCGGCGATGTTCCGCCATCGGCACCGACAACCGGGGATAGGCCAGGCAGTCCGACAGGGCAATGTTCAAGGGCTCGGAAGCGATCATCGTGTCACCTGTACAACGCCGACACTGGAAAAAACCGGGCGCGACCGGTTGATGAGATAAGTTTAACGTGGTTTAAATTCGCTTGGCGCGTGACGCTTCTGTTGATGCAGAAGCGATCGGTGCAACGCGGCAGACCCGCAGGGACAAGAACCTATGAAAGCGAGCCAGCGCGCGCTTTCGGCGTTGCCGTGCGCGAGGCACGGACCGCGCAGGGGCTGGCCCAGGAGGTGCTCGCGGAACAGGCGGGCATCGCCCGGTCGCACATGGGCAAGATCGAGCGCGGCGAGCACATGCCCACGCTGGTGTTGATCCTGCGGATCGCGAAGGGGCTGGGGTGCTCGGCCGCGGCACTGATGGCCGCGACCGAGGCGCAACTGTCCGAGGAAGAGAACGACGCCGAATAGCCATGCCGTCATGGCGGTGAGGCGTCAACAACGTTCTTGTACGTCAAGGTTGTGACTTGCCAGGCGTTCATTGCCACCTCGCATTTGACACGCGACCTTTTTCGTAACATCATTTGTTTCATGAAAAGAGACAGCCGCCTCTCGTCTGTCCTGCATGCGCTGCTGCACATGGCCGAGCAGGATGGACCCGTTACCTCAGAAACCTTGGCGCTATGCCTGGGAACCAACCCGGTCGTCGTTCGGCGCACGATGGGATACCTGCGGCAAGCGGGGATCGTCACCTCCGAACGAGGTCACTCAGGAGGATGGCGTATCCACGCCGACCTTGGCAGCGTCACCCTGCGTCAGTTGCACGAAGCCCTGGGCGAGCCGGCGACGTTTGCCATCGGCAACCGCAACGAGACACCGGAGTGTCTGGTCGAGCAGACGGTCAATGCGGCACTCGAAGGCACGTTTGCCGAAGCCGAGGCGCTGCTGCTGAAGCGGTTCTCGGAAATCACCCTTGCCGATCTGGCCTCTGACTTCGCACGCCGGCATGCGGCTTTACGACATTCAAGGAATCAGTCATGAATCACGATGTGATCGTCGTCGGCGGAAGCTACTCAGGCATGGCCGCGACCCTGCAACTGGTGCGCGCACGCAGGTCCGTGCTGGTGATCGATGCGGGCCAGCGGCGCAACCGCTTCGCCAGCCATTCACACGGATTTCTCGGTCAGGATGGTGTGCCGCTAGGTGAAATCGCTGCAAACGCACGCCGCCAGCTTCAAGCCTATCCAACGCTGACCTGGCTTGAAGGTCGGGTGGAAGCTGTCGCCGGGCAGGCGGATGAATTCACCGTCACGACGGCTGATGGCGAGTCGCACCTGGGGCGACGCATTCTGTTGGCGACGGGGGTGACCGACCAGCTTCCAGCCATCGACGGGCTCGCGCAACGCTGGGGGAAGACGGTTTTTCACTGCCCGTACTGCCATGGCTATGAACTTGGACAAGGCCGCATCGGCGTCGTCGGTGCCAGCCCGATGTCCATCCATCAGGCTGAACTGCTCACGGATTGGGGGGATGTCACCTTGTTCGTCAACGGTGCATTGGAACTCAACGAGGAAATCAGGTCCACTTTGGAACGCCGAGGCGTGGTCATCGAAGAGGCGCGCATCGACAAAATCGAGGGGCATGCCGACGTGACATTGGTGGACGGAAGGCGACTGAGCTTTGCGGGCCTGTTTGTTGCAACGCGAACCGCTCCCTCCGACCCTTTGGCCGGGACAATCGGCTGTGCACTGGAAGAAACGCCCATGGGCATCCAGATCCGCACGGATGCCGAGAGCAAGACCTCGGTGCCTGGGATCTTTGCCTGCGGCGATGTCGCGCGGGCACCGCATTCGGTGTCGCTGGCCGTGGGCAACGGTGCCATGACCGGCGCCCAGATTCACCGATCACTGCTTTGGCCCGAGACGATCGAGCCAGCGCAAGCGGAAGGCCGCGCTTGATGACGTCGTTCTCCGACCCGACGGCGGTATCGGGTTATGCGGAAAGAACCGCTAGGATCGTGCCGGGCCTGCGCGACCTGCACCGGATGGCGGGCGTGCTGCTGGCCGAACGCGCGCCGGCCGACGCGCGCATCCTGGTGCTCGGCGCCGGTGGCGGGCTGGAACTGAAGGCCCTTGCTGAAATGCAGCCCGGCTGGCAGTTCGACGGCGTCGATCCCTCCGCAGAGATGCTCGAACTCGCCCGCACGATCCTGGGCCCGATGGCGCCCCACGTGCGTTTGCACGAGGGCAATATCGACAGCGCCCCCAAGGGGCCCTTCGATGGCGCGACCTGCCTGCTGACACTGCATTTCCTGCCGCCAGCCGAGCGGCTGAAGACGCTGCAGCAAATACACCTGCGACTCAAGCCCGGTGCGTCCCTTGTCGTCGCGCATCACAGCTTTCCCGGCGACGATCCCGTCAGGGACAGATGGCTCTCGCGCAATGCGGCGTTCGCGGCTGCTTCCGGCGTACCAGTGCGTCAAGCCGAAGGCAGCATCGCGGCGATCAAGGAACGGCTGCCCGTGCTTTCGCCCGCGCAGGATGTCGATCTGCTCCGCGAGGCTGGATTCGCGGACATCGACCTTTTCTATTGCGCGTTCACCTTCAAGGGTTGGGTCGCCCATCGAGCATGAGGGGGATCGACGATGCAAGACATAGGGTCGGCAGGTGCGCTTCCCGTGTGCAGCGAGGAGACTCTTAGCCGCTCGCCAGGGACAGGTAGGGATTGTCCGGCGGGACTTCCGCGAACAATGCCGAAGGCGCCATCAACAGATAGCCGTGCAACCGCCGCGACTTGCGCGGCCCGGTGACTTCGCAAGTCCAGATGTTCAGGCCGCTGTCCTGTTTGCGGTGCAGTCCCAGCTTCTCGAAGCGCTTCTGCACCCATTGCCAGTCGTGCAGATTGTCCTGCCGGGCCAGCACCTGGATCTCCGGATGTTCCTGCGCGTAGCGCTGGAAAACACCGGGGCTGACCAGGTACGCCGTGCCATCGACGGTATGCACCAGTGCCTTCGCATCGTTGATGATGAGCTTGCGCGACTCGATGCCTTGCTTGAGCCAGGCGATGAAGTCTTCCCCGGACGGCGTGGCCTTCGCGGGAGCCGGCATGGAGGCAGGAGTGGTCGGCGTCAAATGGGGCAAAGACGTAGTTGCGGTGGTGGATGGCGATGGCGGTTCCGCGCTGGCGGACGATGCACTGGTGGTGGCTGCGTCGGACGCATCGAGCATCGACAGCAGATCGGAGACCGGGTCCGCGATCCCGGCTGGGGAATCCGCTACCCCAGGGGACGGTGAGGTGGCCGGGATACCGGAGGGGGTCGACGCGTCATCTTCGCCAGGGAGGGGCTCTTCCGTCGTGACCGTGCCGGCGAATGGTGCGGGACGCTCGCCCGACTCCCAGATCAAGGCCGGCGACAGACGCAGGAAGGTAAAGCTGTGCGACCAGCCGGTGCCGCTCGTGACGGTCGCCCGCCAGATCGCCTTCCCATCCGGAGCGGGCTGCACGATGCCATGGTCCTGGAGCACCGAGAAGACGGCGGTGTTGTTCGATGGGATGCCTTCGATGCCCTGCGACAGGAGATGCGCGCGCAGCTTGTCGCTGACCGTCTTGCTGACGAGCCAGAGTGCGTCCTGGGTCAGCCATCCATCCGACGGGCCGCCGGGCTGGTTCAGCTTGAACTCCTCGCGCAGCAGGTAGCGCAGGCCATCCAGCAGCTTGCGCTGCAGCGCATGCTTCGGCGCCGCCATCGCCCTGGCCGGATCACCTCCGAGCGCCAGCGCCACCGATGCCTGGTCGGCCTTGACGACCAGTTCGCCCAGCGTGCCGGCATGCTCGTACTGGCCTGCCAGGACGTACAGCAGCGCCGACCACAGGTCTTGGTAGTCGCTCAGCCAGTCGAGGATGCCGGCATCGAGCACACGGGTGTAGAGCAGCCCCGTGGCGGCGCCATGCAGCCGGTACTCGCGATCCGTCCGGTAACGAAAGCGGTACGGCTGCCGCAGCGGCCCATGCCAGGGGTGCCAGACCACGCCATCGGCCTGCTCGACGTGCAGGTCGACTGCGATCTTGCCAATGTCGTGCAGCAGCGCGGCGTAGGCGGTCCCGGCGGTCCAGGCCTCGGCTTGCGAGGCCTGGACCTCGGGCGGGGCTCCGGCCGGGAGCAAGTGGGACTGCCTCAGCTTGAGCGCGTAGGCCACGATCTCCAGGCCGTGGTCCAGCATGCCGCCCGGCCAGGCATGGTGATGCGCCTCCGAGGCCGGGAACTGCTGGACCAGCTCGGCGTAGCGCTCCAGCGGCGCCAGGTACAGCGAGCGAAACTGCCGACGCGACAGCGAGGTGCGCTGCCAGATGTGTTCCAGCAGCCGCTGCCGGTGCGGCTCCGCCAGCAGCGATGTGGCCGACTGCGGTGGCGTCAGCCCTTTGGCGGGCTCGACGGGAGGTGGCGCGGCGGCTTTGGTCAGCGGCACCCGTTTGCGCTGGAACAGCGAAAGCATGGCGGCATCCTGGTGATGGGCTGGCCGGCGGAGCCTTTTGGCCTTTTCGGGTAGGGCCTTTCCCCTTGAGGCCATTCCCTTGCTCCTTCCCCAGCCCTTTGGCCTTCGACAAGCCCTTTGGTATAGGGGCAGTCGGCTTCGTGTGCCGCAATCAATGCGGAGCCCGTGCGCTCCAGGATCGGACGGAACAGGCACTGTGTTTTCACCGGATCAGGCAGTTTCTAACCGGCGCTGAAAGCACGGCAGGCCCTGAAACCCCTGCACCCGAAGGCATGCTTGTCGAGAATGAAGTAAGGAAGTAAGATTTCCTTTGAAACTTACGGAGGCCTCCCATGCTTGCCAAGCTCACTTCGAAAAATCAGATCACGCTGCCCAAGGCGGCCGTGTCCGGCGTGGATGCGGCGGAGTACTTCGACGTGACCGTCGAGGGCGGTCGGATCGTCCTGACCCCCGTGCGGGTCCAGAAGGCCCAGGCCGTGCGCGAGAAGCTGGAGCAACTCGGGATCACCGAGCAGGACGTCGAGGATGCCGTGGCCTGGGCGCGGCGCTGATGCGCAGGGTCGTGCTCGACACCAACATCGTGCTGTCGGCGCTGATCTTCAATGCAGGACGCCTGGCCTGGATACGCCACGCCTGGCAGCAACAGCAGTTGCAGCCGCTGGTCTGCCGGGAGACGGCCAGTGAACTGCTGCGCGTCCTGGCCTATCCCAAGTTCAAGCTGTCGACCTTGGAACAGCAGGAGTTGCTGGCGGACTTTCTGCCCTACGCCGATGTGGTGGAACTGCCGATGCCATGGCCAGACCTGCCGATCTGCCGCGACGAGAAGGATCAGGTGTTCCTGGTGCTCGCGCATGTCGGCAAGGCAGATGCGTTGATCACGGGTGATGCAGACATTCTCGCCATGCGAGAGGACTTTCCCGGCCTGATCATGACCGCCGAAACGTTCGCGGCGCGGCAGGCATGAAGGAGACCGGCGCCACCTTGCCCAACGACCGTGGAACGACCATGAGGTAGCCGACCATGAAGCACACCGCACGCATGACCACCGCAGCGCGACTCGGCCGTTGGCTGGGCGGCGTATGGCGCGGTTGGCTGCGCGCGGAGCGTCGGGTGCATCGATGGCTGATGGCGCAGGGACTGCCCGCAGGCGGTGCCGCGGTGCTGATCTGGGTGATCAAGCTGGCGATCCTTGGGGTGTTGCTGTACGTCGCGGTCTGGGCGACGCTGTTGCTGGTCGCTCTCGTTGTGGCAGTCAGGATGGCGGAGCAAGCGCCGCAAGGTGACGATGATTTCCTCGGACGCAAGGCCGAAGAACTGGATCATCGCGAAAGCCTGTTCTACCACCCTGCGTCGTACAACGATGATCCTGACCCGCGGTTTGAAGACGACTGACTTGCGATGGCCCCTACCTTTTCTTGGCTGCACTGATCAGCATGCCCGAGCCTTTGCTTCCCGCCTGTCCCGCATCGCGAGTGCCCGTACCCAGTCCTTGCAGAACATTGCCGGCCCTGACCCCTGCCCAGACCAATGCCGTCATCCAGAACGCCGGCAAGATCAAAAACATCGTGGCCATCACGAAGTTCAGCAGCATGTCTCCGAAGGTGTTGTTGAGGCCCACCAGCGGATCGAAGTTCGTGTGCGGCCGGTTCCAGCCCCACCCCCAGCCGTAGAGCGCATCGAGGATCGTCGAGTCGATCCAGCGGGCGAGCTGAAACCAGAATTCGGTGAAGAACAGCGCGAACTGCACCACGCTCACCGTGACCACGGTCTTGAGGTCATAGGTGCCGATCAGCAGCACCAGCGGGATGCAGATGACCAGCGCCATCTTGAGCAGGGACAGCACCATCGGCAGCGCCTGCCGCACCACGTCCATCGCCGGGAAATAGCCCAGTGATCCGACGGTCAGCCCCACGTCGCTAGCAGCGCGGGTGACGATGTTGGGCAGCGTCATGTCGATCTGGCCACCGTAGTCCGTGTAGACCGCCCCCTGGTTGAGCTTCTGCTGGCGAGGGCTGGCAACGGCGCGGATCACCGAGTCGTTGACCTCGGCCTGGCTCAGGAAGCCCGCCCAGCCGGCCAGTCGCGTCAGCAGGCTGGGATCGACCTGGGCCAGCAATCGTGCCCGCAGGCCGTGGCCGCCGTCGGACCACCACTGCCGGCAGGTCGGGTAGCCACCCCCGCCGGGCACCTGGGTCAGGCCGGCGTCGCGCGTGGCGTCGAACGGCCAGGCATCGCGCGGTGTTCTGGAGCGGTAGCTGTCGTAGAAGCCGGTAGTGCCGACGAAGTAGCTGGAGCCGATCCAGGTGACGTCGTGCATCTGCTCCTCGCTGAGGCTGGGCCGGGTCATGAACAGCTTGGCGCGGGCGGGGCCATAGCAGTCGCGGGTGAAGTCGCTGACCTCCTGGGCCAGCACCGGATCGTCGATGCGGGTCGCGTCGATGTCCATGCGGATCTGCCGCAGGTCGGTGCCGCAGGGAATGGCCGCGACCGAGGCGCCGGTAATCGCGCGTGAGGTCGCGTGCATGGCGAACCACCACACCGGCACCTTGGCCGACTGGTTGTTGATCGTGCTGAACGATTGCGACCAGCCCGTATCGGTCGGCTCCGGGACATTCACTTGGCATTGGGTCGAACGCGAACGGTCGTACTTGATGGTGTTGAAATCGACATCGATGAAGGGGATGCCCGCGAACATGATCACCACGATGGCAACGAAGACGCGGTTCTCGATGCGAGCCGAGGACAGCACCCCCTTGTTGCCTTCGTCCGCGCCTTCCGCGCGGGCCTTCAGCCATTCCTGGATGATGATCGCCAGGAACGGGACGGCGAACATGCCGCTGGCGACCAGCACCGACCAGATGCCGTTGTGGACCACCCAGGACACTAGCGTCAGGTAGTACTCCAGATAGTCGGTGGTGTACAGCGTCATGATGAACCTCGCGCTACCGCGCCTCCATCAGCAGGCTGGCCTCCAGCACGATCACGGCGACGATGGCCGCAACCTCCGCACGCAGCAGCCGCTGCCCGGCAGCGCGCTCCGGTTCCCGCGCGCGCAGGCGACGTCGCATCCGGAGCCAACCCCAGGCGGTGGCGGCGTAGAGCAACAACCGCCAGGCCAGGAAGGCCCCGGATTGCGCCGCCATCCAGCGCTGCCAGCCCTCGATGCCGCCCGCGATGCGGATGCCGACCACATTGACGGCGGTCGCGGCGATCAGCAGCGACACCGCCCACACCAGCACCAGGATGGCACGCCGGCTGGACAGCCAGCGCAGGCACCGCCCCACGGTATTCATGGATGGCTTCCACCGGACGGCGGCCGCTGCAGTTCATCGACCCGATTGCGTACCGGGTCACCCTCGTAGATGCCACGCGCACCGGCGGCACGGGAGCTGTGGCGCTGGATGATCGCCATCGGCGAGTTGCTGGACAGTTCGCGGCGCAGTTCCAGTTCTGCCTTCAGGTTGTGAATCTCGCGATCGAGGATGTCGCTTTCGTGGGTGACGGCCTTCTGGGCCAGTTCGTTGGCGGCCACGTTGGGCTCCTTGCGCCCGGTCAGCAGCGTGCGTTGCAGCAGCAGCGCCTTCTCCAGCACGCTGGCCAGCGCGACCTCCGAGGCCAGGCGCCGAGCCAGGATGTCTTGGTCCGTCTCGTCGCGCAGCGCCTCGATCACGCCACGGGTGATGGGCAGCGACGCGCTGCCCGCAGCCTGCAGGTTCCGCGCCGTGGTCGGACGGCTGCCGGCGACCAGCTCCTGCAGGGCCTGCAGCTTGTCCTCGTATTCCTCCTGGATCAGCGGGGTCAGGCCAACGCCCGGCGTGGTGACGGTCTTGGTGCATGCATCGCAGGTGCGCTGTTCCTGCTCGCCCAGCACGCGAACGGCCCAAGCCGCGGCGGCATCGGGCGAACTCCAGGTCTGGCACGCCAGGTTGCCGCCGCAACTGGCTTGCGGAATGGAACTGGCATCGCCGACGCCACGGCCATTGAGCAGGTTGTAGCCGGCGCGGGTCACGTCGCCGACCACACGCACCGGAGGTTGGCCCGCACCACCGGCGTTGTCTCCGCCGACCCACGGCACGCCATTGTTGCCACGGTTCGCCTCGGCGTCGTCGA
The DNA here is from genome assembly GCF_048398245.1 of Thauera butanivorans. NCBI lineage: Bacteria > Pseudomonadati > Pseudomonadota > Betaproteobacteria > Rhodocyclales > Zoogloeaceae > Thauera > Thauera butanivorans. Next base: position 338,405 of record NZ_CP183038.1, on the reverse strand, counting down.
TCGCCGAGACCGCATCGGTGCTCGCGACGGCCTGCTTCAGCGCCATGCCTTCGGCAAGCTGGTCCCAGCCGAGTTGCCCACCTGCCATGTCGGCCATGCGGTTGGCGATGGCGCGGCAGGTCAGCTTGCTGCGATCGAAATCCAGCCTGGCTTGCAGCACCCCATTCGTCAGCAGGTTGTACAGCCCTGGATCGGCGCGCTGGATGATCAAGGCGGGCAGCGACGCCACGGCAGCGGTGGCGTTCTGGATCACCGAGGACATGATGGCCTGGAAGCCGTTGGTGATGCCGTTCAACTGGTTCTGCAGCGTGGTGGTGATGCTCATGTCGCCACAGATCAGGTTGCTGTTCCAGCCGACGCCAACACCGATGGAGTGCATGTTGGCCGCACCGCTCATGGACACCGCGCGGCCGCCTCCAATGCTGTAGAGCACGTCATCGCCGATCACGCTGCCCTGATGCTGGACGCCGTACTCATTGACGCTGGTCTGTGCCCCGGCGCTGGAGCAGCACAGCGCTGCGACAACGGCCAATGCGACTTGCAGAAATCGACGGGCGTTCGGAAATGAAGTCGTCATGGCATCGGGCCTCACAGGAAATCGACGCTGCCGAGGAACACCTGGCCGCGGCGCTGGCAGCAGCTATAGGGACGCCACAATGCCCAGGCGTAGTCGCCTTGCCGGGCCTGCACCTTGGCATTGCCGTGGGGGAATACCGCGCAACTGCTGGACAGCGTGGGGGTCAGCTCCTGCCACTTGCCCGTGGCGGCATCGGTTTCCATCAGGGCGCCGGCCGGCCAGTAGCCATCGCGCGAACTGGCGAGCAGCGGCTGGTACACGTGGATCTGGTTGCGGCGCGTCACGATGTCACCCGCGCGCTGGGCGACCACGGCTGCGGCCTTGTGGTCATCCACCTGGTGCAGGAAGCCGCCACGCGGATAGACGTTGCCCCAGAGATTCATGGCCGTGCGCGTGCCGATCTCGCGCCGGCCGGGAATCAGTGCTTCCGGATACAGCGCCTCGGGGATGTTGTAGCGCCATGCCAGCGTGTCGAGCGTGCTCAGCAGATAGGGCATGAAGGCGGTGCCTGCGCCCTCGCAGGTGTAGCCGGACGCGCTGGCGAACTGGCTGAACACATGGCCACCGGGATGGCCGATGACGTCGGCGTTCTTGAACTTCGCCAGGTTGTTCTCGTGATCCTCGTTGGTGGTGCCGTCGCCGCCGGCCTTCGCGGCCGGGTTCGGCAGGCTCATCGCCCGCACCTCGACCCAAGGGTTCTCGCCGGTGTTCGAGTAGCTCGACACCACGGCATCCGGGATGTAGTGGCGCACCTTGACCGAGGTGCGCACGGTGCATCCCGTCCAGGTGCAATAGAGCCAGTAGCAGATGCCGGTGACGCGGTACTCCAGGCAATCCGGCGACAGGGTGGAGGCCACGATGGTGGCGGTGTTCAGTGCAAAGGACGATGCGGAACACCCCAGCAACAGCGCTGCGATGGCCAACCGCTGGCGCCGGGATGGCGCGAACGGACGCCTCGTCATGGCTGCGTCCTCCGGTATTGGTCGATGCGTGCTACCGCACGGGCCACGTCCGTCTCGCCATAGAGCACGTATCGGCGATCCACCACGATGGCCGGAACCTTGAGGACGCCAAGGCTCCAGGCGTCGGCAATGCCCTGGTAGGCGGTGCCGATCCTTCGCTGCAGGTCTGTACCGCCCAGCTTCAGGCGTTGCTGGACGATGGCGCTGGCGCGCTCAGGATCGGTGGGCAGGTTGTCGGCCAGCTCCGCTTCGAGCACCGCGGCCGCGTCCAGGATGAGGTGTCGGTCAGCCTGGCCATGGACCGGATGATGCGAGTCGGTAACGACCCATACTTCCGCCGCGGCGGCGCGGGTGGCCAATGCCAGGATGGCAATGCCCGAAGCAAACCATGCTGAGCGAGCGCGAGCGGCATGAGGAACAGCGCGAGAGTCCATGGGACAACACCGGAGGGAAGCCAATCCGGTGACAGTCGAACCGAAATCCGGCTTCGACACGACAAACAAACCGGAGACCGCCTCGCCCCGTTTTCACCATCCCTGTCCGCCCCGACTCGCTGATCGGACCTGCGCGCTTGCCAGAAGCTGACTGTGTGCAGTGGATGGGTATGGGCCGATCCGGCCCCGTGGCCCAAGCTGTTCACATCGGGCGCCGATGTGGCTTGATTGCTGACCGAGATTGATATCGGCGATGATAACGACCACGCATTTGGCTTTTGCGACTTGGGCCTGGGGCGCCGGAAGTCGGCTGCGTCAGTCTCGGCGAACTGGCGACGGTGCTCGGCGGGCTGGGGCTGCTGATCGAACGCGACCTGTCGTTCCGTGCCGAGAAGCGATTGCGTACCTATGCGCACGATGTGCGGCTGGCCAGGCGGATCGTTGACTCACTCGGCCCTTGGATCACCGCAAGGTGCTCCTGTCCACTACATTGAATCAGTGCAACGCCTTTTCGCCCGGGCGCAGCGTCAAGACACGCACACCGCTCGCAGTGACGGCAACGGTATGCTCGAACTGAGCCGACAGTTGCCCGTCGCGCGTGACGACCGTCCAGCCGTCGTCCTCAGTTCGAACGGCACGCCGTCCTTGGTTCACCATCGGCTCGATGGTGAACACCATCCCTTCCCGTAGCGCCAGACCCGTTCGCGGTTTACCCCAGTGCAGCACTTGCGGCTCCTCGTGCATTTCACGGCCGATGCCGTGGCCGCAGTATTCCCTGACGATCGAATAGCCATTCCTGCGGGCATGCCGCTCGATGGCGTGGCCCACGTCGCCGAGCGTAGCGCCCGGGCGGACGGCCTGGATGCCTTTCCACATCGCTTCATAAGCCACTTGCACGAGTCGCCGCGCCGGCTGTGACACCTCGCCGACCAGATAGGTCTTGCTGGAATCGGCGATGTAGCCGCTCTTTTCCAGCGTGATGTCGAAATTGACGATGTCCCCGTCCTGCAGAATGTCCTCGGCGGAAGGAACGCCGTGGCAGACCACATGGTTGCGGGAGGCGTTGAGCGCGTAGGCGTACCCGTATTGCCCTTTGCTGGCCGGGCGTGCGTTGAGTTCATGGACGATGAGGTCATCGACCAGATCGTTGACCTGCATCGTGGACATGCCGATCAGGTTCAATCGGTCAAGATGGCCGAACACCTGAGCCAACAGCCGGCCCGACTCGGCCATCAGCGCGATTTCTTCTGGGCGCTTGGTCATGCCGACCCCATCTTGATGGGGTGCGCCACAACGCCCGCGGCCCGCAGTTCACGAGCAACGATATCGTTGAAACTCTGTGTCGGGTTCATTTCGCAGAGCATGCCGATCCTGATCCAGAAGGCCGCCTGCGCATTGATCGACCGGCACGACACCGCGCTTGCCTTGCGCAATTGGTCATGCAGATCGTCGTCGATGTTCACGATACCCATGTGTTTTGGACTATATGAAACATATATGAATCATATAGTCCGCCTGGCTATGGCGCAAGTGAGCCGATGATGTGACGAAAGACTGGAGCATTGATGTCTGGGCGTTTCCGGCCAAGAAACATGGCTGGTCGCGCTATCGTGCTATCCATCAACCCCCTGCCGGGTTTCGCCCCTGTCGGGCTTCCATCGCTCCCTCGCTTCGCTCGGCTAACGCCTTCGGCCCGGCTTCCTAGATCCGGGGCTGGGTGCTTCGGTTGCCGTGTAGCCAGCGCTGAGGGAAGGCCGTTGCCATGTCCAGCCGTCTCCTCTGACTTCAACACCTTTGACTTCAACACCTTGTCCGCGACTGTTGCCCGTGTCCGTGTCATCGTATGCTCATCCCACAACCGTGCCCGTGAGTGTGCATGCTGGGGGGCCGCGTTCGGATCGACAGCCAAGGCGGCCGCCACAAGTTGGTCTCGCCTTCAGCAGCGATGAATCGCTTGGAGAACGAAGTCGGCCCGCTCGGCCACACTGGCGCGCGGAAGCAACCTGACTTCGTAGCCGAGTGCCCGGTAGGTTGCATCCAGGTGGGCGTACTCCGCCTCCGCCTCGGGAAAGCCGTGCCGCCGCGCCTCGTCGGTGCCATAGATGTCCGGCCAGGGCGGTGCGAGGAACACGAGCCGCCCATAAGGGCGGGATTCGCCCAGGCTTTGCGCCAACGATACGCCGCAGAGTCGTTGAAGCGCTGCAGCGGCGTCGATCAGCCCTCGGTCGAAGAAAACCGGACCAGCGTCCCGTGCCGCGCCTTCGAGATCCATGGCGGCGACGCTCAGCGCCTCGCGCAGAAAGGCCGCCATGTCGGTCCATGGCAGGGCGTTGCCGCCCTGTCGAATCTGCTCGGCGATGATCCTCCGCCCGGGTTCGGCGACGGTCGCATGACCACGCCGCCGCAGTTCCCCGAGCAGGGTCGACTTGCCGCCGCCGGAGCACCCCGATATGACCACCTGAGGTGGCATCGGCGTCATGTTAGGGTTTGCTTCGACCAGCAGACGGTTTGTCAATTCACTTGTCATCATTGGGTTAGCCGAAGAGACAGGCCCCACGCAATGGTGGTGCTGAGCATGCCAAAGGCGCAGACCCCGGCCCATCCATGCGCGGTGAAGGCCCACCCGCCTGCAGCAGCGCCGAAGGCCCCGCCAAGCAGCATCGTGCCCATGAACACGGTGTTCAGCCGGCTGCGTGCACCCGCATCCAATGCATAGACCATGGTCTGGTTCGCCACCTGGGCCGACTGCACGGCCACGTCGAGCAAGAAGATGCCGAGGACGAGTGCGGGGATCGATGAGCCCCCCAGGTACAGCACGGCAAATGCCATGGCGGTGCACACTGCGCCGGCACGAACGACTGCGCCGTGTCCGCGCCGGGCGGCAAAACGGCCAGCCGCCGGTGCAGCCAACGCGCCGTACACGCCAACCAGCGCGAACAGGCCGACGGATACCGCGCCGAGCTGCAGCGGCGGCCGCTCCAGCCAGAGCGCGAACGTTGCCCAGAAGCCGATCGTGCTGGCAAACAGCAGGAACTGGACGGCCACAGCCTGGCGCAAGGAAGCGTGCTTGCGCACCAAATGCCACATCGACAGCAGCAATCGTCCATAGCCGAGATCGGAGGACGGTGGTACCACCGGCAGTGTCCATGCCAGCCGAAAGCCCAGTACCAGCATCAGTGCCGCAGAAAAACCGAAGACGGACCGCCAGCCCCAAAGCTCGGTCATCCAGCCGCTCACCACACGGGCCAGCAGGATGCCGATCAGGATGCCGCCCGTCACCACGCCGAGCACCTGCCCCTTGCGGTGGGAGGGCGCCAGGTGGATGGCCAAGGGAACCAGTTGCTGCGCCACGGTGGCGCACAAGCCCACGGCGAGGCTCGCCAGTGCCAATTGAACGAAGCCGGAGGACGCGGCTGCCAGCACCAAGGAGAGCACCAGCGCCGCCAGCGTTCGCAGGATGAGTGACTTGCGCTCCAGGCGGTCACCCAGTGGTGCCAGGAACAGCACGCCCAGGGCATTGCCCGCCTGGGTGAGCACGGGCAGCCAGGTCACGGTCCCCGCAGAGAGCGCGAACTCCCGGCTCAGTTCGCCGAGAAGCGGCTGGTTGTAGTAGCTGTTGGCCACGGATGCGCCCGCCGCCAGGGCAATGGTCCACAGCAGATGGGAGGGCAAGGCTGACGTGGCAGGCATCGGTGCGCCACGCGATGCATCGCCCGGGTGACCTGGGATATCGCTCATTCAAGGGGGCCGACCGCATCAAGTCTCGGCTTGCGGACAAGCGCTCACCAGTTCGAGCGATCCGTTCCCGGCGGCACCGATGGTCGCGCGTAGCCGGCCGGTGTTCGCGCCAGTTGCGCGCTGGGGCGCACGGCGCGCAGCAGGCCGAAGCCGGAGACTTCGTCGGCGAGCCAGGGGCTGAGGTCCGGCCTGCCAGCCCGCAGGCCCTCTTCGATGCGCCCCAGCCCGCGCAGCCAGTGCCCGGTCTGCGCCAGCGACACCTGCACGTGCCAGCTTCCCCCTTCGCGCGACTGTCGCCACAGCGCGGCGGCGGCGCCGAAAGCCATCAGGAAGCCGCTGGCCTGGTCGAGGATCTGCATCGGCAGCGCGCGCGGCTTGCCGTCGCCCGCCGCCTCGCCCTCGGCGTGGTTGAAACCCATCGCCGTCTGCACCAGCGAATCGAAACCGCGCTGGCCGGCCCAGGGCCCTTGCGGACCGTAGGCGGTCAGCGACACGGCGACGATGCCGGGCCGGCGCGCGGCCAGGGCCTCGGGCGAGAAGCCGAGCGCGGCCAGGCCGCCGGGCCGGTACCCCTGCGAGAACACGTGGGCGCCTTCCACGAGCCGCCACAGCGCCTCGCGCCCGGCCTCGCTGCGCAGGTCGATGTGCGCCGAGCGCTTGCCGCGGCTGGTCTCGGCGATGGCGGCGATGTTGGGCAGGTTCGGTGAATTGACCAGCATCACGTCCGCGCCGAACGATGCCAATGCCCGCCCTCCGACGGGGCCGGCCAGGATGCGCGTGAGGTCGAGCACGCGCAGGCCGGCGAGCGGCCGTTCATCGGCCGCCAGGGGCGGCAGTGCGCGCGGTGGCGCATCGGCGATCCGGGTGATCGTCATCAGCGGTTGCGCGGCCACGGCTTGGCCCTGGGGCGTGGCATCCCACTCGGCGAAGCTGCGCAGCGCCGTGGCCACCAGTGCGTGGTCGGCCGCGGCCTGCTCGAAGTGCAGGGCCTTCCAGCCCAGCAGGGCCTGCTCGGCGTCGGCGCGCGTGGCGGTGGCCGGGTCCAGGCCCAGCAGGCGCAGCGCGCCATCGCGGTGGTGCGGGAAGTTGGTGTGGACACGCACGTGGCCATCGGCGCAGCGGTACAGGCCGGCGAACGGGTCCCACAGCTCGGGCTCCTGGCCGTCGAGCGTAAACCAGCCGGTGCACTCGGCGGCGGCGTGGGCCATGTCCACGGCGACACGCTGGCGCGAAGCACCTCGCTCATGGCCCAGTTCGCAGGCGGCGAGCGCGGCCGCGGCAATGCTGGCCTGCGCGGCGGTGCCGACGGCGAAGGACGAGGGAAACACCGGGTCGCTGCCCGTCAGCGCGATCCCGGCCAGCGCCTGCGGCGGCAGCCCGCCCAGCGACCATAGCGCGGTCAGTGCATCGAGTGGATTCATCGTATGGACTCCTCACAGAAAGTTCGCCAACTGAATCGACACGCCACCCCGTCGGTCGAGTCGGGTTGGCAGATCCAGGCGGGTGGCAGGGTCGGCGCCGCGTTGTCCGCAAACGCAGCAGAGCGCGGAAAGCAGCATCGCGCGCCATTGGCGATGCCGGGGAGCGCCGTGTTCGCACAGGCGTGGGCGTCGCGCGCCCGCTGCAAGCGATCCATCATGCGCCCGCCTTCAGCCCGAAGTACGCAGAGAGCGCCAGGCCGGTCGCCACGATCGTCCAACGCAGGGCCAGCGGCGGAATCCAGCGCGCCAGCCGCGCGCCGGCATAGCCCCCCACGATCGCGCCCAGCAGGACCGCACTGCCTTGCGCCCAGGCGATGGACCCGGTGGCGACGAAAAGCATCACCGCGGCACTGGTCACGACGGTAGCCATCGCATTCTTGACGGCGTTGGCCTCCTGGACATCGCGCACACCCAGCAAGGTCAGGATCGCCATCAGCATGATGCCCAGGCCGGCGCCGAAGTAGCCACCATAGAGTGCGGTCAGGAACTCCGCTCCCGCCGCCACCAGGTGCGGCACCTGCCCGCGCGCATGCCGCTCGATGGCCTGGCGCAGCCAGGGCCCCAGGGCGAACAGTACGGTCGCGACGAGGATCAGCCACGGTACCAGACGGCTGAACTGTGCATCTCCGGTGAACACCAACAGTGCTGCGCCCACCAGCGAACCGGCACCGACCACGGGCAGGCTGCGCCGCAACGCGGCGCGGTGGCGCCCGAGTTCGCTGCGATAGCCGAGCAGGCTGCTCGCATGCCCCGGCCAGATCGACACCGCGCTGGTGGCGTTGGCCACCACGGGTGGTACGCCGGCAGCCAGTAGCGCGGGAAAGGTGAAGAATGTGCCGCCGCCGGCCACCGCATTGCAGATGCCGCCGATCATGCCGGCACCGGCCAGCAGCAGGAAAGTTCCGTTGTCCATGCCGCTCGCGCCTCAACTCGTCGGCCTGGACAGGGCCAGGCGCAGGCCAAACCCCATCAGCGCCAGGCCGGTGAGCGCATCGAGCGAGCGCAGCACCGTGGGCCGGCGCAGCCAGCGTGCCAGTGGCCGCGTGGCCAGCACCAGTGCGGCGAACCAGAGTAGTCCCATCGCGGCGTGGATGCCGGCCAACAGCACGCTGAACCCGACCACCGGCACGTCGGCGGGAACGAACTGTGGCAGGAGGCTCACGTAGAACACCCCGACCTTGGGATTGAGAAGATTCGTCAGCAGACCGCGCAGGAACCAGCGCTCGCCACGCACGAGCGGCGGATCATCTGCGGGTAGCGCCGGCCGGCTCTTGAGCGCGCCAGAGATCAGCTTCCAGCCGAGCCAGAGCAGATAGGCCGCGCCCGCGATCTGCAGCAGGGTGTAGGCGAGTCGGGAGACCGCGAGCACCGCGCCGAGCCCGAGGGCCGCGATCAGCCCCCAGATCAGCACGCCGGTCACGATGCCGCCGCCCGCACTCATCGCCTTGTGCCCCCCTTCCACTGCGGCCGTGCGAAGTACCAGCGCCGTGTCCAGGCCGGGGGTCAATGTGAGCAGCAGCGCCGTCAGCGTGAAGCCCAGGATCGCAGTCGATGCATCCATTAGGGGATCTCCGTCAGAGCACAGACAAGTCCAGTGACTCGCTGTACGTCGTCGATTCGATGGTCTTGACGATGGCCTGGCCGCAGATCACTGCGCCACGCGCCGCGTCGTAGGTCAGGCTCGGCGCGCCATACAACTCCCAGCCGCTGTTCAGGGCCGCGGTGACGCGGTGGCAGAACGCCGCGTCGTCGATGCCGGTCAGGTAGCGATACGCGCGCATGCTCACCCTCCCGGTCGATTCGATGCCGGCATCTGGACGCGCAGCCCCGCTCCGAATGCCTGCAGCAGATGCCAGCCGGTGTCCCAGTCGCCCACGCCGCTGGCGGCATTGATATGCCCGAGGGCGCCGACTTCAACGCATCCCGCTGCCCAACCCATGGCCATGCGCCGGGCGTGCTCCAGCGAGCCATAGGGGTCGTCGCTGCTGGCGACCACCAGTGCGGGAAACGGCAGGGGTTCGGTCGGTGGCGGGCTGAACTCGCTCGCCTCGCCCGGAAACGCCGGTGCGCCGGGGTCAGGGACGGCAACGAGGAAGGCGCCCCGGACCTGGGCGATTCGATGCTGGATGTCTTCTCCGATTCCCGGCCGCGATGCCCAGTGCGCGACGAGCAGGCACGAAAGGCTGTGTGCGACCAGTACGACGGGTGCGGCGCACTCGTCGATGGCTGCATCGAGTGCCCGCAGCCAGTCGGCCAGGTCCGGCCTGTCCCAGTCGGCAGGCTGGAATCGCCGGCCATGCTCCTGGCGCGACGCCCAGCGCGTCTGCCAATGCTCCGGCCCGGAATTGCCGATACCGGGAAGCATCAAGAGGCGAACGGTCTGAAGGTGGCTCATGGTGGCGTACGCGGAAATCCGGGGTGAGGTTGTCTGGCTGGAAACCTTAGGACCGATGCGTCGAATTGCCGAGTGAGAAGGTCTCAGCAAGCGTCGAGAAAAGCTCAATGGTCAGCTCGAATGGCCTTGGCTATCGTCGAAGTGCACTTCCTTCACAACCGACGAGGACGCTCCCCGAGTTCGCCATGTTCGATATCCCGCTCCTGATTTCCTACGTCCTGGCGGCCTGGCTGTCCATCCTTACGCCCGGCCCGGCCATCCTGCTGGCGATGCGCAATGGCGCTCGCCAGGGCGTGGTCGCGAGCCTGTGGTCGACGCTGGGCAACATGTTGGGGTTGCTCGTGGTTTCCGCGGCGGCCGCGTGGGGCGTCGGCCTGTTCCTGCTTGCCTCCGCCCACGCGATGACCGCACTGCGGCTGGCCGGCGCCGCCTACCTGGCGTACCTCGGTCTTTGCCTGCTTGTGCAGGGCAGACACACACGGCCGCCGGACCCCGGTGCCCTTGACGCAGGGCCGGTGCAGGCCTTCGCGCTGGCGAAGGAGGGATTCCTGGTGGCGACATCCAATCCGAAGTCGATCCTCTTCTTCACCGCCTTCTTCCCCCAGTTCATCCGGGCCGACCAGGCGCTCATCCCTCAGTTCATGGGCCTGACCGCGATCTTCGTGATCCTCAGCGGCGCCACCTTGACCGGCTATGCCGCCATTGCAAGCCGGGTGCGGGGAGCATTGGGCACCTCCGTCTGGCGCCAGCGCTGGACGCGCCTGGCGGGGATCGGTTTCCTCGGATTCGCCGCATGGATTCTTTTGTGGAGACCGTCGAGCGGCGCCAAGGCATTGGCCGCGTGATTCGTCCCCGGCCACGCGCACGCAACCGAGCACAGGCGGTGCGACCGAACCTGGAGAAGCGATGAACAAATCCTTCCTGCAAGTCGATGTGTTCACGAGCCAGCCGCTCAGGGGCAACCCGGCTGCCGTCGTGTTCGATGCCGACGACCTCGATGCGCGAACCATGCAGCGGATCGCGCGCGAGATGAACCTGTCCGAGACGGTCTTCGTGCTGGCCCCGGAATCGCCCGACACCGACTATCGGGTGCGCATCTTCACGCCCTCCAGCGAGTTGCCGTTCGCGGGGCACCCCACCATCGCCACTGCGAGCGCGGTGCGTGCGCACCGTGGCGACCTGGCCGATGCAAGTCTGCTGCGGCAGGCCTGCGGCATCGGCATCGTGCCTGTCGAAGTCGTTCCGACCGAGGGTTCGCCGATCTACTGGATGACCCAGGCCAGCCCGCAGTTCCGCGACACGGCCATCGATCCGGGAGAAATGTCGGCCCTGCTGGGCTGCGATGCGAACATGCTGGCCGCGATGCCTGTGGACGTCGTCTCCACTGGCATCCCGTGGCTGATCGCCGAACTGCGCAGCGTCGCCGCCCTGGCGTCGCTGCGTCCCGACCTGCCTCGCATCGCCGAACGCTGCCGCGCATCGGGTGCCGTCGGCGTGACCGTCTTTGCCGAGCACGAGGCCGAGGCGCCGGTACGCTTGCGCCTGCGCACGTTCGCGCCAGGCGAAGGCGTGGCCGAGGATCCCGTCTGCGGGTCTGGAAACGGGTGTGTCGCGGCATTCCTGGCAAGGCACCGGCACGCATCGGCTCTCCAGGGTGGCTACCTTGCGGAGCAAGGCATCGAGATGGGACGCGACGGCCTGATCCATGTCGAATGGACCCGAAACGGCGACGAACTGACGGTGCGCGTCGGAGGCCAGGCTGTGACCGTCGCCAGCGGCACCCTGCATCTGTAGACGCGGCGGCACGTTCAGCCGCTCGGTCGCCCATGGCTTACCATGGCGCCTGCGCGGCGTCCCCGACGAAGGCCTGTGCTGCGACGAAGGCGGTTGCGCAGGGCTAGATCGGATCGACGGCGGGACTGTCCTCGCGCGAGAGCATGGCGCGTTCGATGAAGTGCTGCAGCGGTTCCGAGGGCTCGCTGTCCGGCCGCAACAGGTAGGTGGTCATGCATGCCGACGGGTCCGACAGGGGCCGCGCAATGACCTCGGGATGACGGCAGACCGAAATCTGCGCCGCCGTGGCGAAACCCAGTCCGTAGCCCGCGGCCACCAGCGTCAGCATCAATTCCAGTGTCGCGACCCGCTCTGCGATCCGGGGCTGGATGGCGGCCGTGCGGAGCAGCCGTTTGATCTGCCGGTACGCGCCCTCGCAAGCTTCCGGGTGGCACTTGATCAGGGGATAGCGCAGCAGTTCATCCAGAGGGACCTGCCTGAAGGCCAGCAAAGGATGGCGCGTCGGAATGGCCACCAGGATGGGATCGGACCAGATCGCCTCGCACAGAATGCCCTCTCCAGCTTCGTCGGACTGCGCGAACCCGGCATCGAAAGTGTCGTCGCGCAACCCGCGCACTTGCGATGCGAGCGGCGTCTCGAACAGGCGGATCTCCACATCGGGCTCCTCTTCCCGGCACAGGGCCAGGAGTGCCGCGAGGCGTGTCTGCGCGATACCGTCCGACAGCGCGATGCGCAGCATGCCGCGATAGCCCGTGGCGGCGGCCCGGACGTTGGTTCGTGCCTGTTCCAGCACCGCGAACACGCGGCGGGCATCCTCCAGCAGCACCTGGCCCGCCCAGGTGAGCTGGGTGCCGCGCCGATTGCGTTCGAACAGCGTGGCGCCGAGGTCGGACTCCAGTTCCCGGATGGTGCGCGACAGCGGCGACTGCTCGATATGGAGCCGTACCGCCGCACGCGTGAAGTGCAGTTCCTCGGCCACTGCCACGAAACAGCGCAGGTGTCGCAGCTCCATCGCGCCACCTACGCGTACGTGAGGCCGGGAGCTTGATTCACGCGAGCGGCTCCTCGGGCGCCGTGCCGGACAGCAGCGCCGTGATCGGCAAGGGTTGGAACAACGGCTCGCGGCCGAGGACCTTCAGGCCGCCAGGACCGCTTTCGAGCAATCGGCGCTCTTCGCGCGCGATGAACAGTTCGGTGCGATAGCCATCGCATTCGGGAAGTCGCTGTTGCAGGTCGCGGACCGCGTCGCCCGCCCAGGGCGTTTCGCTGTCGAACTGACCCAGCAGCCGGCCATGCCGGGAAATCACGAGGCGGTAGGCGTTCATGGCCGGACACTCCCGTCAATCGTGTGTATCGCCATCTCCTCCCAGCCCAGGCGCCGGGTGCGGGTCAGTTGCTCGGCAGTATCGCCGCAGGCGCGCTCGACGGCCTGAGGCATCCCCATGCCAAGCAGGCAATGGCCGGTCAGGCGCGCGGCGAAGTAATCGCCGGCCCCTTTCACCACGCAGGGCACGTGGGGATGCTCGAAGAGGCGCGATACCCCCTCTCGCGTCTCCAGCAGCGTCTGGACGACGGCGCTTTCGGGATCATCCTGGACACTGGTCACCACCACCCATTGGGTGGGGCCGCGCAACAGCGCACGGGCAGCCTCGCGGCAATCCGCCAGACCCTGCAGCGTTCTGCCGGTGACCTGTTCCAGCTCGAACCGATTGGGGACGAGGCCGTGGGCTTCCGGAATCAGCAGCGTGCGCCAGGCCTCGGCCATGCCGGCCGCCGCATACACGCCCTGGTCGTAGTCGCCAATGACCGGATCCAGGTGCAGGCGCAGTTGCGGGTGGCGCTCGCGCATCGTCGACCACCAGGATGCGAGGATCCGTGCCTGCGACGGCGCGCCGAGGAAGCCGACCTGCACGACGCGAGCGCACGCGGGGATGCCGCGCGCCTCCAGGTCATCCAACCAGCCAGCGAACCACGCGTCGGGCACCGCACCGCCATGGACAGAGGGATAGTGCGGGGTATTGCTGAGCAGCGCGGTCGGCACCGCGGCCGTGAGCAGCCCGCAGGCTTCCAACGCGGGAATCGCCGCGTTGTTGCCGACCCGCCCGTAGACCACCTGGGACTGGATGCTGATGACATCGATGGGCACAGGTTGGGTCACCGTCATTCAGGACGCCCCCCCGTGTCCTGCTGCCGGTCCAGCCACGCGCCGATCGTGCGGTGGGCCGCAGCCTTCAGCGTTGCCCCATGCCGCTCGGCATCCGCGCGCAGCGTGCGCGGATCGACGCCGGCCTGGCCCAGCTCGCAGCAATGGCCGACCAGCCAGCGTTCGATTCGGCTGGCATCGGCTTCCAGGTGGAACTGCAGACCCAGCACCCGGTTGCCGACCGCGTAGGCCTGCTGCACGCAGCTTTCGGTGCTCGCCAGCAGTTCACTGCCCTCAGGCAGCTCGAAGCGGTCGCCGTGCCAATGCAGCACCGGCACGCCGGCCAGCGGTGCCAGCACCGAGCGGCGGCCCGCATCCGTCAGCGTCAGCGCGCCGAAGCCGATCTCCTTGAAGCCCATGGGGGCGACGGCGGCGCCGAGCAGGCGCGCGATCAATTGCGCGCCCAAACAAATGCCGAGCAGCGGCCGGCCGCTGGCCAAGCGCCGTTCGAGCAGACGCAGTTCGTCGGCAAGAAAGGGATAGGCCCGCTCGTCGAAGGCGCCGATCGGCCCACCCAGTGCAATGAGAAGATCGCTTGCCGCGGCCTCCTCACCGGCCAGGTCGTCCGTCGCGGGGTCGAGGTAGCGCACGTCGAATCCACGCTCGCGCAGCAGCGGTTCGAGCGTGCCGAGGTCTTCGAAATGGATGTGGCGCAGGGCCAGGGCGGTCTTCATGCGGTCTGCTCCGATGCGGTCGATGTCGCAGCCCGGTCGTCGTCGGGCCAGTAATGGCTGTCCGGCGTCGCGCGAGCGCCAAAGATGGCCTGGCCGACGCGCACGACGGTGGCGCCTTCCTCAATGGCCAGCTCGAAGTCGCCGGACATCCCCATCGACAGTTCGTCCATGCCGATGCCCGCCGGCGCCTCCTGGCGCAGCCGATCACGCAGTTCGCGCAACAGCACGAAGCAGGGACGGACCCGCGCCGGATCGGCCGACAGCAGCGCCAGTGTCATCAGGCCTCGCACGCGCAGGGTGGAGAAGCCCGGCAGCGCCCGGACGAAGCCGGCCACCTCGGAAGGCGGCAAGCCGAACTTGCTGGCCTCGCCCGAGGTGTTGACCTGCACGAACACATCCAGTGCGCGCCCTTCGGCTTGCAGGCGACGGTCCAGCGCCTCCGCCACACGCAGGCTGTCCAGGGCCTGGAACTCGCTGGCGAAGCGTGCCACGACCTTGGCCTTGTTGGTCTGCAGGTGGCCGATGACCGACCAGCGCAGGTCGGCGAGATCCACCATCGCTTCGGCCTTGCGCTGCGCCTCCTGCACCTTGTTCTCACCCAGGTCGCGGCAGCCGGCGGCGTAAGCCAGACGGATGCGCTCCTCCGGCACGGTCTTGCTGACCGGCAGCAGGCGCACATCGGACGGATCGCGTCCCGCGCGGGAGCAGGCATCGGCGATGCGCCGATGCACCGCCGCCAGATTGCGCCGAAAGTCCTCGACGCTGTGTGCGGTGGGCCAGGGATGCGTCTGCGCGTTCATGGACAAGGGGTTCTCCGTGCTGCTAACATTGTCATAGGACAAAATATACATTGTCACGGGACAAACGGGAATGGCAGAAAAGACCGCATCGGACATCTTTGAGCGCATTCGCCGCGAGGCACATGCGGGCCAGCTTGCCGCGGGCCAGACACTGCCGTCCGTGCGCGAGATGGCCGATCAACTGGGCGTCAACCGCAACACGGTCGCCGCCGCGTACCGGAAGCTGGTGGCCGCAGGCATTGCCGAGACGCTGGGGCGCAACGGGACGGTGATCCGGCCAGCGGCGCGTCTCGGTGAGCAGGAGGGCCTGCAGCCCGGCTCGGCGCTGGCGGATCTGGCCAGCGGCAATCCGGACCCGGCCTGGCTGCCCGATCCATTGCAGGCGCTGGCAGCCAGCGGCTACCGGCCCGCGCTGTATGGCCAGCCTGTACTCGACCCAGCACTCGAACGGCTGGCGCGGCAGTGGTTCGGAGCGGATCTCCGGGAGGGTGACGGTCTGGTGCTGGCGCATGGTGCGGTCGATGCGATCGAGCGTCTGTTGGCTGCCTACCTCGTCGCCGGCGACAAGGTGGCGGTGGAGGACCCGTGCTTCCTCGGCAGCCTCAACATCCTGCACAGCACGGGCTTGGCAGCGGTGCCCGTGGCCATGGATGCGCACGGCATGCGCCCGCAGGCGCTGGAAGCGGCGCTGGCCAATGGCGCCCAGGCGGTGCTGTGCACACCAAGGGCGCAAAACCCCACCGGCTGCGGCCTGAGCGAGCAGCGCGCCCGCGAACTGCGCCGCGTGCTCGCCCGCCATCCGCACGTGCTGGTGATCGAGGACGACCACTTCGCCTTGCTGGCCGAGACGCCGTACTTCTCTATCGCGCCCGCGGCCACCACGCGGCGGGCGCTGGTGCGCTCCGTGTCCAAGGGCTTCGGCCCGGACCTGCGGCTGGCCTTCATCGCTACCGATGCGGGGACCGCCGCAAGGCTCGGCATGCGACTGGCTCCCGGCACGACCTGGGTCAGCCACCTGCTGCAGGCGGCCGTGCGCGGCCTGCTCGGATCCGACGCGGCCACGGCGCGCCTGCATGCGGCCAAGACCGCCTACGCCATGCGTCGCAAGGCCCTGATCGATGCACTCGGCGCCGTGGGCATCGCCGCCAGGCAGCCCTGCGACGGGTTCAATGTGTGGATTCCGTTGCCGGAAGACCGTGACGTTCACCGCACCGCGCAAAGCCTCGCACGCTGCGGCTGGGCCGTGCGAACCGGCGATGCCTTCGCGATCGCGCCCGCGGCCCCCGCGCTGCGAGTCACGGTCTCGACGCTCGAACCCGGGGACGCGGCGCGCTTTGCCGCGCAACTGCGCGACTGTCTGGGGCGTGTATGAAGCCAGTCTGCATGGCATCGTGCCTGTCCTCTCGCGGGTCCGTCTGCGTACCGGTCCATGGCGCGCTACGGCGCCTGCAAGGCGGAGGCGACGCGAGCGGGCCACGGGCGCCGTTCCAACAAGCCGGTCTCCCGTTCCCGCAGCGTCCGGCCGACCTGGCTCGCCTCGGTCACGGACGCACGAAAGTCCCGGATCAGTTGTCGCGTCACCGGCCCCACGGGCCATTCGGTGGTCGCCGCATCCTCGACCAGCGCCACCACCGGCTGCAGTTCGACCGAGGTGCCGGCGGTGAATACCTCGGAGGCGGCGCGCAGTTCGTCCAGCGTCACGGTCCGCTCCTCGACCCGCAGCCCGCGCTGGCGCGCCAGTCCCATCACGTGCCGCTTGGTGATGCCGTCGAGGAAGCAGGTCGGCAATGGGGTCACCAGCACCCCGTCATGGACCATCAACAGGTTGGTTGCCGTGGTCTCGGCGACCCGGCCTTCGCTGTCGAGCAGCAGTGCGTCGTCGCAGCCCGCCGCTGCGGCGGCATGGCGCGCAAGGGTACCGATCATGTACAGCCCCGAGCACTTGGCCGCGGTGGGTGCGGTGTCAGGACGGGGACGCCGCCAACTCGCCAGCTGCAGCCGGATGCCTTCCTCGGCGCGGCCCTGGGACGCCGCCGTGGGCCAGTCCCAGGCCGCGATCGCCACGTGGATGCGGGCGCGCGGCGAAGCGATGGAAACACTCTCCGCGCCGCGCCAGGCCACCGGGCGGATGTAGGCGTCGTCGAGCTGGTTGGCCCACAGCACCGCCTCGATGGCCTGTGTCAGTTCGCCTTGCGACCACGGCAGGTGGTAGTCCAGCAGCGCGGCGGACTGCTGGAAGCGTTCCAGGTGAGGCGCATTGAGGAAGACATGACCGCCATAGGCGCGCATGCCCTCGAAGACGGCCCCGCCCATATGCAGCGCATGCGTGAGCACGTGCAGGCGCGCCTCGCGCCAGGGCAGCAGCTCGCCATCGAGCCAGATCAGGCCATCGCGATCGTCAAGGGAATTGAGCATGGTGCGCACCGCTGTACAGGTTGTCGATGGCGTAAGTGTGCGGCCGGTTCGCCGTCGGCACGAGTGAGCAAATCTCAGACGATGCTGAGTTTTGGTCCTCGTGTCGGCGAGCGTGGAGACGACGATTTCCGGTTTAATGAGTCCATGAACGACCAATGACTTCCAGGAGGGTGAATCCCCCATGCGCATCCCTGTCCCGTTGAATGCCTTGCGCGCCTTCGAGGCTGCGGCGCGCCATCTCTCGATCAAGGACGCGGCCCTGGAACTGGCGGTCACCCCCTCGGCGGTCAGCCACCAGTTGCGCACGCTGGAGGACATGCTCGGCGTCGAACTGCTGCGCCGCATCGGTACGCGGCTGGAATTGACCAGCGCCGGCCGCCGGCTGGCACCTAGCCTCAACGAGGGTTTCGCCCTGATCGCCGAGGGCGTGAGCAGCTTGCGCGAGGAGCGGCGCGACGGGCCCCTGCGCGTGAACATGCTGCCGACCTTCGCGACCAACTGGCTGTCGCCCCGCCTGAGCCTGTATCCGTTCGAGCGGCGCGGCTTCTCGCTGGACATCTCCACCACGCAGGACGACGTGGATCTGGCCGCCGGCGTGGCCGATGCCGGCATCTGGTATGGCGACGGCCAGTGGGCCGGCCTGCAGGCCGACCTGTTGTTCGAGGCCACCATCGATCTGTACGCGCGCCCGGGCTTTGCCACCGGCTCGCGCCGGGAACGCCTCAAGCAGGTCGCGCGCGCCAACCTGTTCGTGTCGCGGCATTGCCTCAGCTGGCGGCGCTGGATGGACAGCCTGCCCGGTGGACCGTTCGAGCCGGCTGTCGTAACCCGCGTGGACTCGGGCGGCCTGACGATGCAGGCGGCCGCCGATGGGGCCGGCGTGTCGATCGCCGTCTGCGAACTGGCCGAGAGTGCCGTCCGGCTCGGACGCCTGGCCTCGGTCTTCGACCACCCTGTGAGCGCGGGCGTCGGCTTCTGGCTCGTCTATCCCGAGGCGCTATCCGAAGATCGACGGCTGGATAACCTGCGCGGCTGGCTGCGCGAGCAATGTCAGTCGGAAAGCGGAACTCGGAACCCAGAAGCGCGGACAGCATAGACACGTATGAGTAACGCATATCCAAAAGACCAGAAAGCACCGCCGGATGACGATGTGACGCTTCGACGGCTCGTTGCCCATGACGCCGTTGCGCTTGCCTCCCTGGTGGCCGCCTATGGCGACGAAATGCGCCACGGGCAAGGAGCCGGGGCGAATGCACTGGCCCGTGCCGATACCTTGATCGCCGATCCGATCGCGGAAGTCCTGGGTGGCTTTCTCGGCGACGAACTTGTCGCGTTCGCGGTGTTCTTCGATCTGCCCGAGGCGATCTCCGGAGGCCGGTCGGGCCAGCTCGACGACCTGTACGTCCTGCCCGCCGCGCGCGGGAAACGACTCGCTCAGCGGCTCATCGCGGCCATCGCCGATATCGGTCGATCACGCGCCTGGATCCATCTGCGCTGGCTGGTCCCCGAGGACAACCCCGACGCCATCCGGGCCTACGCGCGCTTCGCCGAACCCGCCGGCTGGAAGAGCTACGTGCTTTGGCTGGCCGGTAGCGAGCGGTGGTGAAGCCATGAACAACCTGCAGCAGGTCGATTGGTCGCGCCTTCCGCAGCCGGAGGATGATGGCGGCGCCCGCCACCTGACGGGCATGCGCCTGCCCACGCTTGAACTGGCATCGACGGATGGTGGCCGTGTCGATCCTTCGCGCCTGCGCGGACGCACGGTGCTTTATCTCTTCCCGATGACGGGCCGGCCAGATGTCGCACTGCCTCCAGGCTGGGACGAGATTCCAGGAGCACGGGGCTGCACCCCGCAATCCTGTGCCTTCAGGGATCATTTCGCCGAACTGAAGTCCTTGGGCGCCGCCCAGTTGTTCGGCGTGTCCACGCAGGACACCGCGTACCAATGCGAGGCGGTGGCGCGCCTGCACCTGCCTTTCCCGTTGCTGTCCGACCATCGCCTTTCATTCGCAACCGCGCTCGGTCTGCCGGTCTTCGAGGTGCAAGGCCTGGCGCTGCTCAAGCGACTGACCCTGATTGCGCGCGATGGCGTGATCGAGCATGTGTTCTATCCTGTGTTCCCGCCGGACCGGAATGCCGACGATGTCGTCGCGTGGTTGAGGCAACAGCCAGCCACTTGACCTTGGCCAGTCAGCGACACGATCAGCGCTCATGGTCGTGCGAAGTTCTCGTCAGGTCCCGCTCACCCGCAGAAGGACCATTGCTCCAACCACACCCACAGCAGTTCCATCGACAGCCAGGCGCGGAACACCAGCACGCCCGCAGCCAGCAGCACAGCCAGCGGCGCCCAGCGCCTGAACCATTCGCGGCCTTGCCTCATGAAGTCGCCAACCGTGGATCGGCGCGAACGATGGTTCTGTCGTCGATCGGCCAGTGCAGAACCGTCGCCAGCAGGCCCAGCGCAATCGCCAGCAGCCAGATGCTCAGGTACGACCCAGTTGCCTCGAACATGCGGCCACCAAGCCAGACACCGAAGAATGATCCCAACTGGTGGCCGAAGAAGACGAAACCAAACAATGTGGTGATGTAGCGCACGCCGAAGATCTGAGACACGAGGCCATTGGTCAGCGGAACCGTCCCGAGCCAGAGGAACCCCATCAATGCAGCGAACAGGTAAACGCCCCAGGTGCTGAGCGGCAGCAGGACGAACAGGGCCATCGCCACCGTGCGCGCCAGGTACAGGCCTGCAAGCAGGTACTTCCTGCGCAGCGTGCCACCCCAAAGCCCCAGCAGGTAGGTGCCGGCCACATTGGTCAGCGCAATGATCGCCAGCGCGGCGACGGCATCGGTGGCGGCCAGGCCCCGGTCCAGCAGGTAGGCTGGGAGGTGCGTGGCGATGAAGGCGAGTTGGAAGCCACAGGCCAGGAAGCCCAGGTTCAGCAGCCAGAAGCCGCGGTGGCGGAAGGCTTCACCGATCGCCGCCTTCATCGACAGCTCCGTGCCGACCACCGCGTTCGAGATGCTTGCGTCGCGCATCGGGAACGCCAGCGGCAGCAGCAACGCCATGACCACTGACAGAATCAGCAGCGCACCCGTCCAGGCCCAACCGCCGATCAAGGCCTGCGCAACCGGGACCATGGCGAACTGCCCGAGGCCACCGATGGCGCCGGCCAGCCCCAGTGCCCAACTGCGGCGCTCAGCCTGCACGAGGCGGCTGAGCGCGCCGTAGATCGCACCGAATGCCGTGCCCGACAGCGCGATGCCGACGCACACGCCAGCGCCCAGAACAAAGGCCACGTGGCTGTGCGCCTGAACCATGAAGAAAAGCCCCAGCGCATAGAACACGAGCCCGCCCGCGATGACCTTGGCCGAACCGTAGCGGTCGGCAATCATCCCGGTGAAGGGTTGGGCGAGACCCCAGGTCAGGTTCTGCACCGCCATCGCGAAACCGAACATTTCGCGCGACCAACCGCGATCCATCGTCACCGGCAGCAGAAACAAGCCTTGCACGTGCCGCACACCGAGGGCCAAACCCATGATCAGTCCGCCGGCCAGGATCGGAATCCAGAGCGATCGGCGCTCGTTTGCCGATGCTGTCGAGGGGGCGAGGTTCGTGTTCATGTCGTGGCTCCCGCTGCTTGCGGATCGTCCGCAGGTCGATGCTTCAGTACGCCGAGGGGGCGGGTTGGTGGCTCGCCGGTACGCAACCAGTCCAGCGCCAGGGGCCACAGCGCCTCGCGGAAGCGCTCGTGGAAGAAGGCGAAATGGCCGATTTCGGCCTGCTCGATGGCCGCGGGAGCCAAGCGCAGGTGATGACGCTCGCTGCCGGTGTAGTAATCCAGCAGGCGGTCCAGCGCCGGGACCGTGCCGAACGGATCGTCCTCGATGCCCAGTGCCAGGATCGGTGCGCGCACCTGGCCGAAGCGCCGTGCCAGCATTTCGGCTTCGGGCTCGCCTTCCAGTGTCTCCCGACCTCGGCGCACCGTGCCCTCGAAGCGGGGACCCATGCGTGCCCAGTCCAGTGCCACGCCCTTGGGCGTGTCCTCCATCCATCCCAGGCGCTTGGCTGGCACGTAGCCAAGCACCCGCGCCAGCAGCGGCATGGCCACGTGCCAGCGCAGGAACATGGCGCGACGCACGGCGGGCGCATAGTCGCGCCAGTAGGCGTACTGCGCCCCCATGGTGAAGATGCGCCGCACGCGGTGTGCGGACGCGGCCAGCCCGATCACGAAGCCCCCGGCGGAGTGGCCGACCACGTCGATCGGCTGGCCGGGGAATCGCCAGGCGAGGTACTGCAGCACACCCTCGAAATCGTGCTGCCCCCAGTCGATCCAGTCGGCCTGCAGCCGACGCAGCCCACGGTGTCGCGATTCGCCGATGCCGCGGTAGTCGTAGGTCACCACGTCCCATCCGTGGCTGTGGAGCCAGTCGGCAAAGCGCGCGTAGTACCGGCAGCGCACCGAGGTGGCCGCGTTGATGACCGCCACCGGATGCGGGCGTCGTGGATCACAGGAACGGCGCCAGGCGAATCCACCCAGGGCATAGCCGTCGGCGGCGCGAATATCGATGGGCTCAGCCATTCACAGCAAGACCCTGGACCAGCAGCACCACGGCCTGTGCGCCGGCCTTGCGATCCTGGGCAATGCGTTGGTACTCGGCCGATTCCGCCCAGTCGTGGAAGGCGGCTTCGTCGGGAAAGGACATGAGCACGAGCTTCTGGTGCGGCCAGGTGCCTTCGATGGTGCGAGGCTGCTCGTCCGCGGCCAGCAGACGTCCCCGGTGGTGGCGGAACACCTCCATGAAGCGCGCCTGGTAGCGGTCGTAGGCGGTCCGGTCGTGGATGGTGAGTTGGGCAATGGCGAAAACGGTCATGATGCAGGCTCCGAGTCGCGATGGCGATCCGGTTCGGCGGCCGAGGTCGATTCGATGCGGTCGCCCTGCGTGCTGGGGCTGGAGAACACCAGAAAATTCACGTCCTCGTCGCCACCATTGGCGGCGATGTGGCGAGTGCCGGCCGGGACATGCACGCCTTGACGGGCTGCCAGCAGCACGTCCTGGTCGGGCGTGCTCAGGCGCAGGTGGCCACTGAGCACGTAGAAGAACTGGTGCGCCCTGGCGTGCCAGTGGGGTGCTTCGGCGCCGCCTGCGGGCATCCATTCCTGCCGCACCTGCATGTGTTGCAGTTCCAGCAGTCGCCAGCCCAGGCAGACCTCACCCCAGTCATAGCGGTTGCCGTCGTCGGTCCGGACGGCGCGCAGCAGTGCCGTCATGGCGTGTCCTCCTCGGCGGGGACGCCGTGCAGAGCCTCGCCATGGACCTGCCGCCCGTTCTCGAAGCGCATGATCTCGCACATGCGCGTGCGCTTGCCGCAGGCCTGCGCCACGTAATGGACGACGACGGTCTGCGCCTCGACATCGCAGATGGCCGAGATGAGTTCGAACCGCAGGTCAGGCCTGTCGGCGAGCGCGGCCAGCCAGTAGCGGCGCAGCGCGTCCTTGCCCTGTACCCGCGTGCCACCGGTATAGGGCTGCGCCAGCGCGCTCACGAACAGTGCGTCGTCGGCATAGGCCGCCAGCACCGCCGGCACGTCGCGCCGGTTCCAGTCATCGATCCAGGCCAGCGCATGGGCCCGGAGTTGATCATGAGAGAGTGTCGTCATGGCATCACATCCAGAAGAGAAGAACGGTCAGGGCGGCCAGGGTCGCCATCGCACGATTGACCACGCGAGCGACGGCGCGGTCGCGCAGCCAGGGCCGCAGGCCGGCGCCGAAGGCGGCCCAGACCAGCATGCAGGGCAGTCCGATGGCGGCGAACACCAGGCTGACCACCAGCAGGCGCAGTGCGTAGCCTTCGCCCGGCGGCAGGAAGGTGGACACCACCGTCACCGAGATCAGCCAGGCCTTCGGATTGACGAACTGGAAGGCCAACGCCTGCATGAAGCCGATGGGCCGGCCGGCTTCGGTCTCCTCCAGTTCGGCCGCGCGCCACAGGCGCGCGGCCAGCCAGAGCAGGTAGAGGCTGCCCACGACCTTCAATGCGACCTGCAGGCGAGGTTCGAGGGCAAACACCGCACCGAGGCCGGCGCCGGTGATCCCGAGCTGCACCATCACGCCCGCGGGGATGCCCAGCAGGTGCGGCCAGGTTCGGCCCAGGCCGAAGAGCAGGCCCGAGGACATCAGCATCACGTTGTTGGGACCGGGCGTGATCGACATGACGAAGGCGTAGACGATCAGCGCCACGAGGGCGGTATGTTCCATGGGAGTTCGCTGGGACGGGGAGTACCGGGGCGTTGAGGGAAAGACGAGGCCCGTCCGCGAATTGATTCTGGGCCGGGCATGGCGTCGGCTCCAGCGAGAAATTTTCAGTCCCACCTGAGATATTCGCGCTTGGCCGCAAGCGTCATCGCGCAGCAGACTTCGCAGGTACTGCCCGGCGCTGCCGAATCGATGACGGCCCGGCACTTCGGGCGGTTCCTCGCAGGAGAACCCATGTCTTCCGATTTCATTCGATGCGCGTCGCACCCAGACGGCTATGCCGAGTTGGTCATCGACCGGCCGGCAGCCCGCAACGCCCTGTGCCGCTCACTGACCGATGCGATGGCCGCGCACCTCGACAGGCTGGCGGCCGACGCCGCCGTGCGGGTGGTCCTGCTGCGCGCCGAAGGCGAACACTTCGCGGCCGGTGCCGATCTCAAGGAAATGCTCGGCATCAGCGCGGAGCAGGCGCGCGCCACCGACTTCGCCGGTTGCTGCGCGCCGCTGGGCACGTTCCCCAAGCCCGTGGTGGCGCTGGTGCAGGGCTTTGCGCTCGGCGGCGGCTGCGAGTTGGTCGAGATGTGCGACATCGTGCTGGCGGCCGAGAACGCCGTGTTCGGCCACCCGGAGGTTCGCGTCGGCACCATGCCCGGCGCGGGCGGCACCCAGCGCCTGCCGCGCCTGCTCGGCTTGGCCAAGGCGCTGGACCTGCTGCTGACCGGGCGCCGCATGGACGCCCGCGAGGCCGAACGCAGCGGGCTGGTCTCGCGCATCGTGCCCGCCGATCACCTGCTCGAAGAGGGCCGCCGGCTCGCCGCCGACATGGCGTCGCTGTCGGGCGAGGTGCTGGTTCTGATCAAGCAGGCCGCGCGTGCCAGCGCCAGCCTGCCCATGGACGAAGGACTGCGCCGCGAGCGGGCCGCCTTCCACCACACCCTTTCGCTGCCCGACCGCGAGGAAGGCATGCGGGCGTTCCTGGAGAAGCGGCCGCCTCGCTTCAACCCCCATTCCTGACACCGGAGCCTTGCCATGCCACTGTCCGACTTCAAGACACCGAGGGATCAGCGCTACTTCGAGGACTACGAAAAGGGCCGATCGTTCGAGTACGGCCCCATCGGGGTCGAAGAGCCGGAAGTCATCGCGTTCGCGCGGCAATTCGATCCCCAGGCCATGCACATCGATCCCGAGGCGGCGGCCCGCGGGCCGTTCCACGGCCTGATCGCCAGTGGCTGGCACACCATCGGCCTGATGATGCGGCTGTTCGTCGACCACTACCTGACGTCGGTGGCAAGCCTGGCCTCGCCGGGCGTCGATGAAGTGCGCTGGTTCAAGCCGGTGCGCCCGGGTGACCAACTGCACCTGCGGCTGACCATCGCCGACGCGGCGCCATCGCGCTCCAAGCCCGACCGCGGCATGGTGCATACCCTGGTCGAGGGGATCAACCAGCAGGGCGAAGTCGTCGCGAGCTTCAAGGCCATGAACCTCATCGGCCGCCGCCACCCCGAGGCGTCCCCACAGCGAGAAGGAACCTCCGCACCATGACCCAAGCCGCCCCATCCTTGCCGCTCGATCCCCAGGTCGAGCGAATCGTCCGCGACAGCTTCGCCCGCCAGGGCCTGATGCACCACCTGGGCGCCGAACTGCACGAGGTTGCGCGCGGACGGGTCAGCATCCGGTTGCCGTTCCGCGAAACCCTCACCCAGCAGCATGGCTACTTCCATGCCGGCGGCACCAGCGCCATCGCCGACTCGGCCGGCGGCTACGCGGGCTTCACGCTGTTTCCCCCGGACAGCTCCGTGCTGACCGTCGAGTTCAAGATCAACCTGCTCGCCCCCGCGCAGGGCGACTACCTCGAAGCGGTCGGCACGGTGGTGCGCTCCGGACGCACCCTGACCATCTGCCAGCTCGAAGTCTTCGGCGTCACCGAGCAGGGACGGGCCCAGGTGGCGCTCGGCCAGCAGACCCTGATCTGCCTGCAGGGCAAGCAGGATCGATGACGTTTCCGGTGTCCGCGCAAGGATGCGCTCGGCGGCCAGTACCGCCATTCATGAAGGAGAACCCATGACCCCAACCTCGACCCAAACCCTCGGGACCCTCGACACAACCCGCTGGCTGCGCGGACAGTCCAACGCGACCAAGGTGCTGGCGGTGCTGTTCGGCACCCTCGTGCTCACCGCGTCGTCCCACGTCAGCGTGCCCATGGTGCCGGTGCCGATGACCATGCAGACGCTGGCCGTCACGCTGGTCGGCGCACTGTACGGCTGGCGCCTGGGTGGCCTGACGATCCTCGTCTGGCTGGCCCAGGGCGCGCTCGGCTTGCCGGTGTTCGCCGGTGGCACGGGAGGCCTGGCGCGCTTCCTGGGGCCGACGGCCGGCTACCTGCTGGCCTTTCCCGTGGCCGGCGCGCTGACCGGCTGGCTGGTCGAACGCGGCTGGCATGGCGGGCGCGTCGCGCTGGCCTTCGCGGCGATGCTGATCGGCAACGCCCTGTGCCTGCTGCTCGGCGGCGCCTGGCTGGCCGCGATGGTTGGCGTGCAGAAAGCCATCGCCGTGGGCGTGGCCCCCTTCGTCCTCGGCGGCGTGCTCAAGTCGGTGCTTGGTGCAGCGCTGCTCAAGGCCATCGGCAGCGGAACCCGCAAGGCGGCGCACCGATGACGCGCGTTCCGGGCCGGCCCGGTACATCACGATGAACGCCCTCGATGCGGAGCAGGCGCGGCGCTTTGCGCAGGTGTGGCTGCCCGCCTGGACCGGCAACGATCCCCAGCGGCTGGCTGCCTTCTATTCGGAGGATGCCTTCTATCTCGACCCTGCCGTACCCCAAGGGCTGCGGGGAAAGCCCGCGTTGCTGGGCTATTTCGAGCGCCTGTTGGCGCGCAATCCAGCGTGGGTCTGGACGCAGGTCGAGGGCATCCCCATGCAGGATGGCTTCCTCAACAAATGGCGCGCCGACATCCCGGTCGGCGGCGAGGTGTTGACCGTGGTCGGCGTATGCCTGGTGCAACTGGACCATGCGGGCAAGATTCGCCGCAACGAAGTGTATTTCGACCGCGGCGACTGGATGACCAGCATGGGAGCGGTATCAAAGCGGGATCGGGACGGAGGGCCATGAGCACACAGCGAGCGGGAAGCGTTTGGTGGACAAGGATCTACGTCTTCGTGGTGGAGCCGGTGCTCCTGGTGTCGGGCCTGACGCTGCTGCTTGCGTTGCTGTCATCCCTGCGCGCGGACCCCGGCCCCGCCAGACTGGCTGCTGCGGTCTTCCTCGTCACCTCCGTCGTGGGGCTCATGGTCCTGGCCCGACAGTATGGACGCCGCCTGCGCTGGCGACGCAGGCACATGCCCTTGCCTCGCTTCCCGGCGACGCTGCGCATTCCCATCGCGCGCGCCGCGTGGTGGGAAGTGCTGGTCATGGGCATGGGGATCGTGTTCCCTCAGCTGGTCGTCGTGCTGCCGCCCCTCGTCAGGGACATCCACGAGACGGACCCTGTCGTGCTCGCCCTTGCGCTGGGCGGCGTCATCCTGGCCGCCGCGCTCACACGGGCGATCGTGCGAACACTCGTGCGGCGCTTGCGTCGCCTCGACCCACCCGCCGACCTCGTGGCCGATGCCCTCGGCCTCACGCGCGAAGGCCACCAGCGGGTCTTCGTTCCCTGGCAGGCGATACGGGCCATCGAACATGCGAAGTTCCGAATCTGGAACTCGCACCTGCACCTACTGGCGCTGAAAGTCGATGATCCGCATCGATATGGCCTGGACACCAGTCGCTTCCAACGGCTGATGCTCAGGGGCACCACCGACGAACGCGGCATGAACGTCGGGCTCGTCAACCTGAGCGGCTACATGCCTTCGCCATCGGACAGCGTGCGCGCGCTCCGCGACTACTGGGCCTCGGCGAGGCCATGACGGCGACCACGGACCGCCGTGCCGGCGGCGGCCCCCACTGAACGAGCGTCCGGCCTGTCCGGCGATGCAACCAGATCGAGCGCCGACAGCAGCGCATCGCCCTCGACCGGACCGTGCAACAGCAGCGATTTTCCTGTCAGGAGAACTTCCAGCCGCTCGGTGGGCATGGCGTTGGCACTGGCTGCGCTTCCGAGGAACTCGTACGAGTACCGTGCCGGCAATCCTCATGGAGGACAATCCTGGCTGGGTAGATCGCGTTCGCCGCCCAGTTCTATCTTGTGGTCGACATGCTGGAGTGTGCTTGGCCGGTGCGCGATGACGATCACGGTACGACCAGTGCACAAGCTGGCCAGCGCCTGCCGGATCTCGCGCTCGGAATCGGGGTCGACGGACGCCGTCGCTTCGTCCAGCAGAACGATCGGAGAGTCCTTCAAAAGCGCCCGTGCCAACGCGATCCTTTGACGCTCGCCTCCCGATAGGCGTACGCCACCTTCTCCTACGCGGGTCTCGTAGCCGTTGGGCAGGGACATGATGAAGTCGTGACAGCCGGCGGTGCGCGCTGCCTCGTGCAGTTCCGCATCTGTTGCGTCCGGATCGGCCAGCCTCAGGTTGCGGGCAATGCTCATGTCAAAGAGGTAGTTTTGCTGGAACACGACAGTCACGAGCGCACTTCGGAGTTCGGGACCGATATTCCGCACGTCGACGCCGCCGATGGTGATACGCCCTGCCTCTACGTCCCAGAATCGGGCGATGAGATGGAGGACGGTGGACTTTCCAACGCCCGAGGGGCCCGTCAGGGCATGTATCTGGCCGGCGGTAAACGTCAGGTTCACGTTCTGCAGGACTTTCTGGGTGCCATGGCTGAAGTGCACGTCCTCGAAACGGACGTCGATCGACGACGGTCGCCGCGGTCGTAACGGTTCGGGCAGGATTGGAAGACCGAGTACTTCGATGACTCGCCCCATCGTCTTCTGTAGCAACCTAGCCTGTGCCGATAGATCGAACGCGTCGGCGATGGGTGCGTAGAAAACGAGTCCGACGACTAGGAACAGCACGAATGCCCGGGCCTCGATAAGCCCGTCCAAGAGCATCCAGCCACCCGCAGAGAGCATGACGACAAAGCCTGCGTCCAGCAGCACCCATCCCATTGCTACCGCAGGCATAAGGGCAATGACGGTCGCGGTCGATGCCAAGCGATGGTTGGACAACGCCTGCAACAGTGGTCGGTACCGTTCAGCCTTGCCCAGGCTACGCAGGGTCGGTAGACCCTGGATGTAGTCCAGAACCCGCGCGGACAACATCTCTCCCGACAGCACCAGACGCTGCATCAGCTTGGCGTTCAGTCTGTCAGCTCTCCACAATGCCAGGGCAAATAAGGGCAGCAACGCGAACGCGAGCAGCGCCAGGCGCCAGTCCAGCAGCAACAGGACGATGCCACTCAGCCACGGCCCGACCAGCACACGCATGACCTGGGCCGGCGGTGTGACGAAATTGATGCCCGCCGCATGTTGGGTGATCAGCGCCTCGACCGAGCCGGTGTCCCGCGACAGCAGGACTCCCAGCGGAACCCGCCGCAGATGTGACGCAATGCGCCGTTGCAGGAAGCTGATGGCACTGCACTGGACACGCCATAGGACGGCATGCGATGCGCGGTTGCAGACGACCAGCAAGCCGCTGCATACCGCGACCCATGCGGATGCCAGGAAAGCGAAGGGAACCGTCAGGGATTGGGCCAGCACGCGATCAAGGACCATCCAGATGGCGATGACCGGCGCACCGGCCAGCATGCCCTCGATGAACAGCAGCGGCAACGCTTGCATGAGGAGCTTCCTGCGCGCGGGACCGAGCAGCCACAGGAACCTTGCCCAGTTCCCCGCTGGCAAGGTAGCTGCTCCCGTCGAAGGTGGCACCGACGCCTTCACATTCGGCACCGCGCGAACGGCTCCCGGCTTCAGGTGCCAACCCTCGACAGCTTCGTACCCTTCCCACAGCCTGCGATACACAGGCGAGTTTGTCAGAAGCTCCTCATGGCGCCCAAGGGCGGCTACCTTGCCCTGCTCGATCACTGCAATCTGCTCGGCATGGCGGATTGTGTCCAACCGGTGCGCGATCACAACAACCGTCCGACCCCGGGCCAGAGCGCCGAGCGCATCCCTCACTGCCACTTCGTTTTCGGGATCCAGCGCGGCCGTTGCTTCGTCCAGAATGACGATGGGCGAGCCGCGGAGGATGGCGCGGGCGATGGCCACCCGTTGACGCTGTCCGCCGGACAAGTTCCGCCCGCTTTCACCGACCTGTCGTGAAAGGTCGGGAGCGAACTCGAGCACTCGCGCGGCCCGCGCCGCTTCCTCGACCTCTCGCCGCGTGGCTTCCGGGCGGCCCGACAGAATGTTCTCGTAGACCGTTGCGTTCATCAGCCATGCGTCCTGCAGGACGGCCGTCACCATGCGCTCTCGCTGCGTCGGCGCCATTTGGCGCAGGTCGACCCCACCTACAAGGATCCGCCCGGCGTCCGGATCGGCGAACCGAAGCAGCAGGCGTGCCAGGGTAGATTTGCCAGCTCCTGAGGGACCGACCAGTGCCAGTGTCGTACCCTGGTCCACCCGCAGGTTCACGCCGGACACAATCTCAGTGCCGTCAATGCAATAGCCGACGCCATCAAGGATGATCGAAGCATCCCGTGGCTCCTGGGGCGTGGAGGGATGTGGCTGCTCGTCTGTATCGAGGATGGTCGCAATCTGAGCCCCCGCACCCTTCAGCTTCAGGAAAAAGTTTCCGGCCGTGAACACCACCTTGAGCAGCGGTGCGTTCATGCCCAGACCCAGCAGCAGGAACAGCACCAGTTCGGATGTGGCTATGTTCCCCGAGACGAGCAACAGCGTGCCGACCGGCATGAGCACGAGGATATTCGCACGCAGCCCCGCGTAGATGACGGCCATGGGAGTCAGGCTGGCCTTCGCGAACGCCAGGCCGATCCGCTCCATCCTAGCCACTGCTGCCTCGTACTCCTCCAGCACCTGACCGGTGTGCAGGAAGGTGCGAATCTCCTTGATGCCCTGTACATACTGGACCGCGATGGCCCTGAGGCTGGAAACCGCGCCGACATACTCCCCCATGTGTGGTCTGGATGCCCGCAGGGACAGGAGATAGACGCTTCCGAGCAGCGGGAACATCGCCATCGCTGCCAGCCCCAGGCGCCAGTCGAGCCAGAGGAGGACCAACCCGGAGAGGATCGGCACCGCAAGACCGGAAGCGAGATCGGGTATGGCGTGCGCAATGCCTTCCTCGATCTGCTCGACATCCTCCATGAGAATCTTTCTGAGACTGCCCGATGGTCGCTGCGAGATGAAGCCCAGCGGAACCCTGGCGAGTCGCGAGACCAACTTGAGGCGCAACTCATGGAGCAAGCGGTAAGCCACAATGTGCGACAGGCCGGTGGCGCTAGCTTGGAGCAGGGCCTTGCCAATCACTCCCACAAGCGCGAATGTGGAGCACCATGCAACCAACCCGGCGTCCAGGCTGGAGGACAGAATGGCATCGGTCATCTGCCACGCTGCAATATAGGGCAACAGTCCCAATGCCGTGGCCACCACGGCGAGAAGCGCTGCCCCGCCAAGGACGAGGCGGTAGCCGGTCAGCCATCTCGACATCATGGTGCCCCGGTCCTGGATGCCGAGAATATCGGCGTCATCAAGGCCGCCAGGCAGACAGCCGTCACAGAGATGCAGAAAACTGGCGAGTATCCCCACTGCAGCGCCGCCTGGCCTGCAGCCATGCCTCCCAGCATGATGACCAGGGCCTCCATGGACGTCAGGAAGGCGAACCCTGTCGCGGACGCCGACTCACTGACCGATGCCATGTAGCTTTGCCATACGGCGGTCATCAGGGCCGCGCTCATCGCAAAGGCGGTCACGGCCACCGCCACGGCCAGAATCCCCTGCATGGGCACGAATGCCATGGCAGCCAGCAGGCCACCCTTGACCGCGAACAGAAGGATCAAGGTCCGGCCAAGTCTCATGGTTCGCAGGAGAAGTCCGGCCACCGCAGACGCGGGTATCATCGCCAGAACGGCGAACAGGCCCAGATACCGGCCGACTTCCACGGCGCCGTGCCCCTGGTCGACGAGCCACGCGCCCAGGAAGCCATCCGCCACATTGCCGAACCCGACCAGCACTGGCAGGACAAGGATGCGCCGGTTCGTCACGACATCTCGAATACTCGGCCGCCTGCTTGGAATGATCGACCCTTTCCGCATCTGGAATGCAGTCAACCCGGCCAGTACGATCATCGTCGCAGTTGCAGCGATGGAGGAGGTCCAGCCAATGTGCTCGCTCAGGCCGAGCAACACCGCTCCACCCATCACACCTCCCAGGGTCATGCCAGTGACCTGAAGGACATTGGCAATTGCCCGAGCTGCGCTATCCGTACGGTGGATCACCTCGGCTCCCACGATGATCTGCAGCGTTGCGCCGATCGTGGATGCCAGGGCGGCAGTGACCAGGACCGGTGCGACGTCGTGCTCCGGATGCGACCACAGAAGGGATAGGAACGCGAGTGCCAACGCCACTGGCCCGGCCCGCAGAACAGACAGCCTGAGCAAAGGGCGCGCATCGAAGACAGGGGCCCATATCCATTTCAGCGCCCAGGGCAGCCACACGACATAGGTCAGCCCCACGAGATCCAACGATGCGCCCCGGTCTCTCAGCAGCGCTGGCATGGCAACTGTAAAGAAATAGGCCGGCAGTCCCTGGACCAGGTTCAGGGCGAAGATCGCACCCAGTTCATTCCGTCCCAGTCGATTTCCAGGAAGAGAAGCATTCACAGATGCCATGTCGCGCCAATCCCGATGACGCGTCCGCGACCGACGATGGCACTGTGGGCATTGGGCGAAAAGGTCGAGGAGAAGTAGATGGGGCGCTTGTCGGTCAGGTTCCGGGCGAAGAGGTAGAACTCCATCGCCTTGCGTCGCCAGCCGACGCGGGCATCAACCAGTGTGTATCCAGGAATCTCCCAGCTGTTGCCGATGTCGGCCATCCGTCCCCCGACATGGGTGATATCGAGCGATGCCAAGGCCGTTCCGGCGCCGAGCGGATACCGCAGATCCAGCCCCAGGTTCGCGGTCATCTCGGGCATGTTGGGCACACGATTGCCGTTCACCGCGCCGGTCGTTGCCCCAAAGGGTACGTTGACAAGTCGAGTCTTGGTCCAGCCCAGCGCCCCTCGCACTGTGGCATGGCGTGTCACTTCCGCGCTGAGTTCAAGTTCCGCCCCATGGCTGCGGTAGTCCTGGTTATCGAACGAAAACGTCAGTGAACTGGCATCGAACGCAGTCAATTGCCCTCGCGCGACGTCGTTGTAGAAAAGCGCGCTGGCCAGGCTCAGCCTGCCATCCCAGAACCGCGCCTTGGTGCCGATTTCGTAGGTCCAAGAGGACGATGGACGGAACGGGGGGGTGTCAGACCCCAGGTAGGCGTTCAGCGAATATCGTTCGAATCCCCCCGATGCGTAGCCGCGCGCGACCGAGGCATAGCTCATCCATTCCTCGTTCCAGCGCCAGTCGACCGCCATCCTTCCCGTGAGGTAGTTATCGGCGAATCGCCCCCGCTGCCGATGGCCTGGTACCGTGCCCGCCGCGCCATTGGAAAGGTAGGTCGTGTCGAACGTTTGCCGGTCCCGGGCGGCACGCAGACCCACCGAAAACGTCAATTTCTCGCCGAAAGGCACCGATATATCGCCAAACGCAGAATAGGTTTCGCTGGTGATTTGCGTGTCGTAGTGGCCATTGAGGGATGGTGAGTAATTGCTTTGCTGCGTGCGATCCATATCGAAGGCCGAGCGGAAGTAGGACACTCCGGCAACCCATTCGAACGGTGATCCCGCCGCGGAGTTCAGACGGAACTCCTGGCTGAAGACTCGCTCCTTTTCGAATACGACGCCCCAGTCCTGCGACGGATCAGAGAACGCCTCGGGCGGCATCGGCATGCCGTAGTCGGTCAGATATCGTGAGAACAGGAAGGAGTCGGTGTCATCTGTGATAGTGGTGACCTTGATGTCCTGGACGCCACTGACCGAGTGGAAGGTGAAATTCCTGAACTCATGCTTGAGCGTAAGGCTCGCATGATCGATCTCGCGTTCGCCGACCTGCTTCATGTCCGTCCCGCTGACGGGAAACCCGGGCTGTTCGACCAAGAGATAGATCGGGTTGTTGCGGCGGTCACGATCCCGGCCGAAGGTGAGCGCCGCGCTGGATGGTTCGCCCGGTCGAAGGGCGAGCGAGATGCGACCGGCGGCCACTCGTGCATCACCATCCCGACCGCCGATGATGGCGTTGGGAATGTCCCCGTCGAAGTTCTGGAGCCTGAGCGCCGCGCGGCCGGCGAGTGAGCCGGGAACGATCCAACTGCCGGCGGCCAGATCCAGACTCCGTGTCCCCGCTTCGCCAATCTCGACGCCCAGAACAACCTCCCTGACGCCGTCGGCAGGTCGGGTCACGATGTTCACGGCACCACCCATGGCATTGCGTCCGAACATCGTGCCCTGTGGCCCTCGAAGCACCTCGACCTGCTCGACATCGAACAGAGTGGGCGCAAACCCGAACGACGTGGTGGGAACGCCGTTCGTCGAGAACCCGACTGTGTTATCCAGCGAATTGAGTGGGCTTCCGAGGGGGCCGATGCCACGGACCGATCCGAAGCTGTTGCCGGGTATGGCGAAGTCGACGAAGTTGAAGTTGGGTGTCCCGCGAGCCAGGTCGGCACCTGGCTCAATGGAACCGAATCCCAGCGTCGAACCCTCCCTGACGGATGCCGCGACAGGGGCGTCGAACGCGGTTTCGTCACGCTTTCTCGCGTGGACGTAGATGGTGCCCAATTGTGGAATGTCGCCCGCCGGTTCCTGGGCAAAGAGGGATGGCGCGGGCAGCAATGTGGCACCCACCAGCAGGACGATCTTTCTCTTCATGTCTTCGGTAATTCAGGGACGGTCAAATCCCAAGCATTCCATGAAGACTCCAGACAGACTTCTGCGCGGCGAAGGATCACTTCGTCGGGACGAAGATTGTCAATGCGCTGGCTTGCGCTCCTCCTTGGGAGAGTGGCCGAATCTACGGCGATAGGCCATGGAGAATGCGCCGGCATTGGAGAACCCAACCCGCCATCCCACTTCGGCAACCGGGAAGCTCCTTTCCAAGAGCATCATTCGCGCCACTTCCAGACGTCTGTCCCTCAGCCAGCCGAATATCGTAGTACCGAACACCGCCTTGAAATGGGATCGCAGGGTCGTGGCATTCACCGCAAGCGTCCGGCACAGTTCCTCCATGCCAGGTGGATCGGCCAGCCTGGCATCGAGAATGGCTCGCAGTTCATGAACACGGCGCACCTGCCGCTTCGTCATGCCCGGCGGAAGGCTGCAAGCCATTCCGAGACAATTCACCACCTCGACCACGGTGGCCAATGTGGCGCTCTCCACGAGCATGGTCGCAAGTGCTCCTGAGTAGTTGCGCGAGAGGCACTGTCGAGCAAGCTGCTGCAACCGTGCCGAGACACCGATGCTTTCGATGCGAACATCACCTTCGAACATGCGCCGCAATGGATCCAGGCTTGCGTCGCTGTCGGCCATGCGGTCGAGCCATGCGCGTTGCATGGTGAATCCTGCAACCACGCTGTGTCCGCCCCGAAGACATGCGCCACGGCAAAGCCGGCGTCCGGGAATGCCTATGAGATTCGTGTGTCCAGTCGTGAACGTGACCTGGCAATCGTCAACCGACATCGGTTCACTCTTTCCGGCGATCAGCGTGCTGCACAGGATGACGTCCTCGGCCTCATCTTGCAGGTGGAGGTGGCCCTCGTACCGCATGTCATAGCCGGTCGCGTTCAGTCCAACCTGCACTGGGTGCAACAGCAAGTGTCCGTGCATCACGGCATTGTCGGTCGGCGTGAGAGCGCCATGCCCGTTCGGAGACTGCGTCGAAAGAGCCCCGACGGCATCTTCCAGGATGGCCGGGCGCAAACTTTCTCTGGATGAAGGAAAAGAAGCGAGATGCGTCATGTGTTGGCCTGGTTGCGCCGGTCGGCAGTTCCGGCACGAAAATTCTTGACGCGGTCGATTCGAGTCTGGCTTTCCAGTGGCTGACAGACGCGGCACCGATGCGGCCAGAAATAGTCAATCCGCTCAGTTGACAATAATAGTCATTATCATTTAAAAGATGAAGCGAGAGTAAGGCGTGGAGTCGGGCACTCCTTGGGAAAAGCCAGGACACGCAGTCCGGCCGCCACTGCGAGCCCGCCCTCGGCACGCAGTCCCAAGCCATCTCCAAGGATTTGGATGCGTCCAACCACCTTGGCCGCCATCTGGACCAGCCTCCGGGTGATCGGTTTACGGCCTCATGGAGACGACGGTCTCCTTCGACGCCACCAGATCAAGCGCAGACAGCAGCGCATCGCCCTCGACCGGCCCATGCAACAGCAGTGATCTTCCCGTCAGGCTGTCTTCCAGTCGCACGGTGGGCGTGGCGTTGATGCCGCTGCGCATGGCCTCGTCGGCCTGCGCGCGAACGATGGCTGCGGGGCGATCGCTTTCCAGGCAGGCCCGCATGGCGGTCGTCAGACCTGGCCAGGCCTGATCGGTGGGCAGCCCCTGGCCATCGCCCCGGGTGTTTTGGTAGAGCCAGGCGATGGCACCGAAGAAGGCCTCGTGGCCTTGCGCTTCGCCTGCGCACTCGGCCACGCGGGCCAGCCGACTCGCCTCGGGATCGTGCATCGCCAGCGGCAGGTGATGCCACCGCAGGCTGGCTTCGGGATGGGCATCGATCCAGGCCATCAGGGTCGGGTAGTAGGCCTTGCAGAACGGACATTCCAGGTCGGCGTACAGCGTCAGCGTGAAGCGCGCATCGGCTGGGCCGTGGCGCCAGGGTGGGCCGACCGGATGCGCCTGCGCGACCTCAGCCACCGTGCGCGGTGCCGGCGCACCGGGCGTGCGGTACAGGAACCAGCCCAGCAGGCCGGCTACAAGGATGCCAGCGACCACCCAGGACAGTCGTGGGAGGCGCCCGGCGCGCATGCGAAGGACCTGGGACCGGCTTGGCAAGGTGGTTTGCTTTGAGGGCATGACGCGCTCCGGTCATTTCGGCAGGGACAGCGGCGGCGATGCGATGCCACGCGCCTGGTCGATCTTTTCGGCCACCTTGAAGGCGGCATCCAGTTCGCCGATGCCGTACTGGCGCATGAGCTGGTAGCGTTCGGCCTTCTCTTCCGGTTCGGTCTGCGCAAGGGCCAGATAGAGGCTGGGCGGCACGGCGCGGAACAGCACTTCCATCGACTTGGACAGGATGACGCCCTCGCTGAACTTGCCCGCCTCCTTGCGCGCGGACAGCATCAGCGCCTTCTGTGCGGGCGACAGTTCGCGGAACCGGGCGATCTTCTCCACCTCGTCGGGCGGCATCGACAGGCAGATCCACCACTCGATCATGTTGAGCATGGGCTCGGCGGCCTTGGGCAGGTCGTCGATGTTCTGCGTCGCCAGCCAGTACCACGCACCGAGCTTGCGCCACATCTTGGTGATCTTGACCACGTAGGGCGCGAGCAGCGGGTTCTTGGTGATGATGTGGCCTTCGTCGGTGACGTTGATGATCGGCCGGCCCAGGAACTGGTCGCGCTCGGCGATGTTGTTCACCGTGTTGATCAGCGAGATGTAGGCGATGGAGAGCTGCGCGTTGTAGCCCTCGCGCGCGAAGGTGGCCAGATCCACGATGGTGATGTCCGCCTCGGGCCAGGGCGTGCCCGGACGGTCGAACATCTCGCCGTCTGCGCCCTGGCAGAGCATGTCCATCGCATCGGCCATCTCCAACAGCCGCGCGCGCCGGGCATCCGGCAGGTTGGCGTCGCGGGCGCGTTCGCGCAGCGCGTCGCGCACGTCGCGGGTCAGCACCGTGCGCGCCTGTGCCGCGCAGCGCTGGGCGGCGTCCAGGATGCACTGGCGAATAAGGCTGCGGTCGGCGCGCGTCATGCGCGCTTCCTCCTTGTCCTCGCCGCCGGTGATCATCAGCCGGGCAGTGATTTCGAGTTCGCCGAGCACGTCGCGCTGGTCATCCCCATCGTCGGCCTGATGGGTGTCGCCGTCCTCGTCCAGAGCGTCGGCATCCAGCGTCTGCACCTGGCCCGGTGTATCGACCAGGCGCCAGGCATCGGCGAATGGCGCCAGGCTCACGCCCGCGCCGGGTGCCAGCTTC
The DNA here is from genome assembly GCF_048398245.1 of Thauera butanivorans. Classification (NCBI taxonomy): domain Bacteria; kingdom Pseudomonadati; phylum Pseudomonadota; class Betaproteobacteria; order Rhodocyclales; family Zoogloeaceae; genus Thauera; species Thauera butanivorans. The sequence continues at coordinate 300,550 of NZ_CP183038.1, read as the reverse complement.
ACGCGATGCACGCTCAGGCCCAGCCGAGCGGCGAAGTCACCGAACAGGCCAAAGCTGTTGCCGGCCTCGACGATGAACAACCTGGGCCGGTAGATCGCCGTGACCTGGTTGAGGATGTTGTTCAGCGTGGCGCTCTTGCCGGAACCGGTGGGGCCGAAGAGGAACAGGTGGGCGTTCATCTGCCGGTCGAGCCGGTTCAGTGGATCGAAGGTGATCGTGCCGCCGCCCCGGTTGAAGAAGGTAATGCCTGGATGGCCGGTGCCCTGGCTGCGCCCCCACACCGGCGCCAGATTGGCCGCGTGCTGCGCGAACATCAGTTGCGTGTACCACTGCCGCTTGTCCGCCGCCGGGTCGAACAGACAGGGCAGCCAGCGCAGGTAGGTGTTGAGCGGGGCCACCTCGTCCTCTTCGCGCACCGGCTGCAAGCCCGCATTGAGCATAACATTGACCAGTTGCAGGCCGCGGGCGTCGAGCTGCGCCATGTCGCGGCCGCGCAGGTAGAACGCCAGCGTGCCCCGGTACAGCTTGTGCGCGCTGCCGATGAGGCCGCGGGCCTGCTGCACGTCCTGGCGCGCCTGTTCGCTGGCGAGCGTCTCGCCAACCGCCTTGCGGGCCAGGTGGTTGAGGTGCGCCTCCAGCACATCCTGCGGCGTGGCGACCAGGGTCAGGCACATCACCGTGTCCTCGGGCATCTGGTCGAACAGCGCGTTCATCGCATCGCCGCCCTTGCGCGTTTCGCCGGTCACGTGTCCGGTGGCGGGCGGCGAGCGCAGGCGGTCCATGACGATAGCCCGGTGCGGCATGCCGTCGAAGAACCACAGGCCGCGGGCGACATCCGAGCGCGGCTGACCGAAGAACAGGCGTTGTGCGAAGTCGCCGCTGGCCAGTTCGATCTCACCTTCTTCCCGTTCCTCCGGGTAGCGGGCGAGCGCGTAGAAGCGTTCCCGGTCTTCGGCCGTGCTGCCCAGCGCGCCGGGATTCGGGTTGAACCAGCGCAGCAGCCAGTCGTGAATGTCCGCCGCGCCAAGGCGCCGGGCCTTGACGCCGGCATTCGCCAGGCCGCCGACCAGGCGGTCGCAAATCGTCGCCAGGGCCTGCTCGGGCGATTGCCCGCGCCGGGCCGATGCTGCGTCCGGGGTGCGCCGATAGACCACCATGCGCACGCGCCGGGTCTGGCCGCGCCACGGCAGGCGTGTGACCGTGGAGTCCTCGAACAGGCCGCCCGGCTTGGCGATCGCGCGCAGGTGGTGACCGAAGAAGCGCAGATAGAACTCGCTGAACGCGCTGCCCTGCGCGCGTGGATGCAGGTACGCCCCCAGGGTGCGCAGGTAGTGGTCCCAATCGGCTTCGTCCTGCGCGTAGAGCTGCACCACCCACGGGTTCTCGTCCAGTTCGTCGAAGGAGTCCTGCAGCGCGTTCTCCAGGGCATCGCGGGCCTGCCACAGCCAGGCGGTCTCGCGCCCTTCGGTACCGATCGGCTGCAACTCGAAGAACGCCGCCACCGATTGGCCATCTTCGAGCAGCATGCACCTCGTGGCCGGCAGGTACTCGACCCAGGGCAGCAGGTCGGCGAAGGACGGCGCCACGTCGTAGAGCGCCGCGTGGTCGGCCTGCGTCGCGGGTCGCCGATGATGCCGCCCAGGGGCGGCGCCAGGTGCCTCGATGCCGTGCGCGGCAAGGTGGGCGACATGCTGCGTCCAGGCGTCCGGCTCGATGTCGGCCTGGACTGGCATGGAGGCCGGACGACGTGGCCACGGCAGTCGCCAGCCCATCAGTAGTCCTCCAACCGCTCGCCGGGCATCGCGTACTGCACGCGCTGGTAGAGCGGGAAGACGGTGCTGTAGCCGGGCACCGGTACCGAGTCGGTGCCGGCCAGGTGCGGAAAGACGTACATCACCAGATCGGGGTTCGGCAGTCGATGGAATTGTCGCTGGATCTCGTTCGCTGCCGTGCGGGTGTAGGCCGCGTTCCGGGCGGGCGCCGCGAGGGTGTCAGCGTCGGTCAGCGGGCGGCGCAGGTCCTGGCGTGCGTCGAGCAGCAGGCGGCCGGCCTGGCCGCCGCTGTAGCCGCCAGTCTCGTGCTGCCAGACGTCCTGCATGGTGTGCTCGCCCCGGGGCAGCAGCTTTTCCGAGCTGGTGGCACAACCCGCGAGAACGGCGGCGGCGAGGAGGACAAGGGGGCGGTCAATCCAGGTCCGATGCATGCGCTTCTCCCATGAGGTGATTCACCCGGCGCCCCTTGGCGTCGTGGTCGATGGCGATCGGCTGCTCCAGGTGCACGGCCACCCTGGCGCCGGGCTGCACGTAGACCGCCGCGAAGGCCTGGCCGTAGAGCTTGTTGACCCAGTCGGCCATGTCGCGCACGCCACCGGCCAGGATGCGGCCCATGGCCTCGTTGCCCGAAATGCCGACCGTGCCCAGCGAACCGCTGTTGTTGGCGACCACGGCCACGCTGCCGTTGTCGGACTTGATGAGCGAGGCGGCGCCTGCGCCGGCCGCGGTGATCAACGCCTGCGATCCCAGGTACTGCTGGGCATTGCTGCGGCGCTCGCCCGAGACGCACGGGATGCCGTAGGGATCGCTGATCCAGCCCAGGCCATCCAGCAGACTGGTGCTGTTCTGGCTTCGACTGCGCTTGCCGTCGTCCTCCGGCACCGTGCGGATGGTGCCGTCGCTGAATACGAAGGTGATGGAGCGGACCTGCCCACGCACGCACGAGAGCGTCCAGTCGCCCGAGGCCGTGCCGCTGACCACCGCACCGGCCACGTCGGGAATCTCGATGCCGTTGGCCGCCAGGTTGTCGGCCCCGATCAGCACCTTGAAGGGAAACGGGTCGTTGACGGTGCCGTCGATGGGAATGCGACCGATCAGCGCGGTCATGGCGACCGAGCCCATCAGCGTGGCGTTGGTGGGCACCGTATAGACCGCCTGGGTGGTGCCGGCAACGGTCTGCGCCGGCCTGTCGCTGACGGCCTCCGTCGCGGCCGTCAGCCCCGGCGAGGCTGGGCCGAAGCTGGAGGGAAATCCCGGCAAGCGCTGGCCGCCGGCCGAACCGCCCTTAGGATCGGGCCGGGCGTCATCCGGTTCGATCCAGCGCATGCCACCATCCTTGAGCGGCCCGCCGTCATGCCCGTCCAGTCCAAGGCCGATCGGCAGGTCGGCGGCATCGCCCTTGCCGGACAGTCCGTCCAGGCGGCGCTGCAATTCCTGCATCAGCCCTTGCGTCTGCTGCCGGTCGCTGGCGGCCTGGGTTCGCTCCTGTTCCAGGCGGCGGCGTTCGCTGTCGAGGGCGTTCTGGATGCGCTGGTCGATCGCACCCTCGCGGGTACGCAGGCGCTCGTTCTCCGCCTTGTGCTGGCGGTTGTCGCTCAGCGCGGTCTGCAGCTCGGTGCGGAGCTGCTTGACCTGCGCGACCAGGGTGGCGACGGTATCGCGCGGGGTGTCGCCCGCGATGCCGAGCGCCTTCATTTCTTCGGGAGTGAGCTGCCCCGGGACATCCTGCTTGCCAGGTGCAGCGTCACTGCCTGAGAACAACCTGGCACCGACGAACACCAGCAACAATGCCATCGGAATCAGCAGCCACTTCAACAGGGGATTACTCCTCATCGGACGTCCTCCCCGCAGCGGCGGCCGGCGGCAAGTTCGTGCCGGCATCGATGGGGCTGAGCACCGGCATCAGGGACTCGGCCAGGCCACGGCCGCGCGTGACCAGATAGACCACCGTGGTGTCGGTCGAAGCGCCCGCCGGCCCCAGGTCGGGATGCTGGAAGGTCGCGGCCACGAAGTCACCTTGCAGCACCCTTGGATCGAGATCGATACGGTGAGGTGAGGTGTTGGTCAGGCGCACGGCGGTGACCCACTGGTCTTCGAGTCGCCAGGCCGCCAGCGCCCGCGCCTTCAGCGGCAGCGTTGGCAGCAGTGTGTCCAGCGCGAGCGGGCGCCGCAGCGGCACGCGCCCGATGCCGGCCACGGGCTCGACGGTGCGCAGCGGTGCGTAAAGGTTCTGCGCCGCGTAGCGCGTCAGGACAACGGTTATCGGCGTTTGCCGACTCCTCGCGGGTCGCGCTGCCTGGGTTGGACCGGCGGCAGTGTCACCGCCGGCCTCCGCGACGGCCTCCTGCAGGACGATGCGTACAGGCTCCAGCGGCTGCTCGCCTTCCCGGGCGTCCGTGGCTGCGATGTCGACCAGCACAATGGCGCCGGATTCCACGTCCTGCAGTTGCAGCCGCGTCGGCGCGATGGCCTCGCTGGCGCGCAGGTAGATGGCTCCACCCGCGCTCTGCACGCGCAGCCGCTCGCCCAGGCTCGGGGGCAGGCCGACACGCACGTTGCGGTCGATGAAGACCACGCGCTCCTGGCCGACGACCAGCGGGACGGCCAGCGGCAGCCGCTGCCAGCGCAGGATCTCGATGGCATGGCTGTCCGGCACCAGGCCGAAGCCGAGGGCCAGGCTCGCCACGATGGTGAGGACGTTGTGTTTCATGGATTGCCTCCCTGCGAAAGGTCGCCGCCGGGCGTGCCGGACGGAGGCACTGCCGGCGACGGTGCCTCAATCCGCTGCGGCGCGCCGTCATAGCAGTCCAGCGCAAGGCCGAAGGGGTTGTGCTGGGGGTCGACGTCCAGCCGCACCACTTTCAGCGGATAGCGCACCAGGGCACGCTTGACCTGCTCGGCGCCGTAGTATTCGTCCGCGCTGACGTCCAGCGTGACGATCCAGTCGCGGCTGGAAACCGTCTTCACCCGCATCATGGGGTTGTCGCCAAAGCCGCGCCCCGGAATCTCGTAGATGCCACGCACCCGCTGGCGCAGTTCGCCACTGCTGCGCCGGTGCTCGTAGTCCTGGCGCAGGAAGGCCTGGCAGGCCGGTGTGAAATAGGCCGACAGCGCGTGGAGGTTGCGCGGGTAATCCTGTTCGCCATCCGTCGGCCAACGTTGTACCTGCTGCCAGACGTAGAAGGCGAACGCATAGACATTCTCGGGCGGCACATCCCACCAGGCGCGGGTGCTGCCCGAGCGCAGATCGGGGGGCACGTGGATCGTCAGTTGCCTCGGCGCACTCCACCAGCCGAAACCGAGCAGCAGCGCCACCACGAACAACGCACCGGCGCCCAGGCGCAGCGTGCGCACATGGGCCTGCAGGTGATGGACTTCATTCCTGAAACGGCTCATGAGGCGGCTGCTCCGCGTGAGCGCCGGGTGGTCCAGTACCCAGACCGCGTGATGAGACGGTGCCCACCGAGCCAGGACGCTGCCAGCGGATGGCGCAGCGCCAGGCGCCACTGCAGTTGCCGGTACAGCCAGATGTCCGGGCGGCCGCGCTTCTGCCGGCGCAGGAAGCCGCCACCACCGAACACGCCAGCCGCCACGCCGGCCACGATCAGGGTCGGTACCATGGCGACGCTGTGCGTGGCCCAGGCCAGCGGCACGCCGGCGACGAACCCCACCACCGCGGACAGGCCGGAGCAGATCCAGAGTTCGTCGGCGGTCAGGCCCCTCACCACCACGGGCTGCCGGTTCAGCCTGTGCGGCAGGAAGGTGACCAGCCCGTCACGCGCGATATCGTTCAAGGCAGCCATCGCCGCTCAGAGCACGCCGGTGGCCTTGGTCAGCAGCCAGATGCCGACCACCAGCAGGATCGCACCCACGGCCACGGTGAGACCGAACTGGCCCCAGGTGGCGCGGCCGGTATGGATCTCCGAGTAGCGCGTGTAGGCGTGGTAGCACACACCGACGAACATCGAGGCGACCACCAGCAGCGCGACCAGCAGCACGATGTCGTAGCCGTAGTTCTGCAGCGTCTGCATGATGCCGCTGCCCTGGCCGCGCGAGGGGTCCTCGATGGTCGGCAGGCCCTGCGCCCGGGCCGCCAATGGCAAGCCCATCAGCATCAATGGCGCGAGGATGGTGGTGGCAATGCGATGGGGAATCGGATGGGTCTTCATGGCGGTCGGGCCTTTCGTGGTGGTCAGGACAGGAGGAAATAGGTCAGCACCAGGTACATCGCGACGAATCGCACGACGACACCCAGGAACTGACGCTGGGACAGGCGCTGCTCGGCCCAGCCCGTGTAGGCGGTACGCATGGCCCAAACGCCCCACAGGAGCAGGACGGCGAACACCAGGCCGAGCACCACCGTGGCCACGGCGGCGGGGGCAAAGCCGCCATTGGCCTGGAAGGCGCTGACCTGGGCGGCGTTCATTGGGGTGCCTCCTGTTCGGAGGGCGGGCTGGACTGGCGGTAGTCGCCGGACAGCTCGACCGGATCGCGCGGCTGGGCGCGCGGCGGCGTCAGGTAGTCCTGGATGCCCGCCCGAACGCGCTGGAGGTCCTTGCGCAGACGGGCATGGTCGAAGTGGTAGCGGGCGCGCTCCTGCGGAGCGGTAAGGGCGGCGTGCTCGGCCTGGCGGTCAATCAGGTCGATCTGGCGAACCAAGGCCGCAAGCTGCTCGCGCTCGATGGCATCGTCTGCTGCGGCCGCCGATTGGTAGGTCGAAGGTGCGATCAACAGTATCGCCACCCAAAGGCCTGTCCAATGCGTGCAACTGTCGATCCGAAGTGCCATGCCAATCCCCATGAAGCGAATGACACGATGTTGCGGTGAGGCAGTCTCTGGTACCTCAATCAATGCGAACCAGTCAGCTTCCGGATTCGTGCGCCGAAGCGGAAGCCGGCCAACTGCGACCGCGAGCCCACGTCAGCGACGGGCATCATGGCTGGCGTTTTCGTTTGTTTCGTTTTCGTTTGTTTCGTTCTAGAATGCTGTGCCGTGCACTTCAACTGACCGAGATATCACATGAACACCTCAGCGCACGCCCGCATGAAGCTGCCTGACGAGCAGGAGGTTCAATTGGCGGCCCAAGGTCAGCGGGCTCTCGCATCCTGTCTTTCTGGCAAGCGCAAAACCAGGCGTATCCGGCTTTACGATGAAGCAGACCGGGCACATGAGATGGAATTGCCTGTCTCGACGCTGCGCCTCGTGGAAGAAGTTCTCAACGGACTCGCTAGGGGTGACGCCATCAGGGTGGTGTCGGTAAACGCCGAATTGACTACCCAGGAAGCGGCTGATCTCCTCAATGTGTCCAGACCTCATCTGGTGAAGCTTCTGGAGGATGGTGAGCTGCCATTTCTTCGCACAGGCAAGCACCGGCGTGTTCGCCTGGCCGATCTGCTGCAGTTCAAGGACGCGAGGGAACAGGCCAGTGCGCAGGCCATGGACGAACTGAGCCGTCAGGCTCAGGAACTGGGGATGGGTTACGAATGAATGCCAAAGAAATCGGCACAGTCAAATATGCGCTCAATGACGAACAGCAGGAAAACGAGAAATGCCGATTCCAATAATCGACCTCTTTGCTGGTCCCGGCGGGCTGGGAGAGGGCTTTGCCTCTCTCAAGGGACACAAGCGGCAGCCATTCTTCGAGATCGGTCTATCCATCGAGAAGACTGAGGTTGCGCATCGAACACTGATGCTGCGAGCGGCGTTCAGGCGCCTGCGCGGTACCAAGGATGTCAGGCATTACTACAGCTACGTACGGGGTGAGCTCGACGAAGCTTCGTTCCGTCGGATTCCTGCCGTGGCCAGCGCCTTCGAGCATGCCGCCAAGGAAGCAAGATGTCTCGAACTTGGCAAGTCCGACGAAGCCAGCATCGACGATGAAATCCGGTCTGCACTGAATGGGCAGGAGACCTGGGTACTCATCGGCGGTCCGCCCTGCCAAGCGTATTCCCTTGCCGGACGGTCACGGCGCGCCAACGACAAGGATTTCCACAAGGACGAGAAGCACTTTCTCTACAAGGAGTACCTGCGGATCATCCAGGTTCACAAGCCCACCATCTTCGTGATGGAGAACGTCAAGGGATTGCTGTCGTCCAAGCACTCCGGAAATCCGATGTTCGAGAAGATCATTGCGGATCTCTCTTCTCCCGCGGATGGACTGGAGTATGAAATTCGCTCCTTCACGAAGAAGGGAAACAGCGCTTCTCTGGAGCCTGCGGACTACCTGATTCATTCCGAACGCTATGGCATACCCCAAAGCAGGCATCGAGTCATCCTGCTTGGAGTTCGAAAGGGACAGGGCGTGCCACAGCATCAATTGCTGGAACCTGTATCAAAGCCTGTGACTGTCAGGCAGACCATTGATGACCTGCCACGAATTCGGAGCCGACTGTCCAGAGGGGATTCTCTGGAGGCTTGGCGCAAGGCGGTTCAGGCGGCACCTGCCTACGTCAAGGGATGGAGAGCCGAGAACGAGTCCGCCATGGTCGAATCGATGCGGGCCTTTGCCGCTTCAGCCACCAGTGTCAGCACCGGAGGTGCCTTCATACAGAAGGAATACAGAAGGCCCAAGAAACCAACCGAACTGCAGCAGTGGCTGCATGATCGAAGCCTTGGTGGTATCTGCCAGCACGAGGCACGTGCGCACATGGCCTCCGATCTGGCCAGATACCTTTTTGCGGCGACCTTTGCTCATTCGCAGGGTTATTCCCCTCGGCTGGATGTCTTTCCGCCCAAGCTGCTGCCGGATCACTTCAATGTGCAATTCGGCAGTGAGTTCGAGGCCATCCCATTCAAGGATCGGTTTCGTGTGCAGTGCAAAAACGAGCCGGCAACAACGGTGGTGGCGCACATTGCCAAGGATGGGCATTACTACATTCATTACGACCCTTCGCAATGCAGAAGCCTCACCGTCAGGGAAGCCGCGCGCCTGCAGACATTCCCGGACAACTATTTCTTCGCAGGCAATCGCACGGAGCAATACACGCAGGTCGGGAATGCTGTTCCTCCGCTGCTGGCGCACAAGTTGGCCAAGATCGTGCGGAGTCTTTTGAACGAAATGAACAGGAAGAGGCGCAGGCAGGTCAGTGACCGAGCGAACAGCAAGCCGATGGAAAACCCGAGGCGCAACGCTCCCGAGCAGGCTCAGGTTCCGCTGCTTGCCGAGGCCGACTGACCGATCACCAAGGCTTCCTCGTCGCCATGCAGCCACTCCTCAACCAATCGCGCAGTGTCCTCGACCGACTGCTTCAGCGCGCACTCCCACACGGTGGCCACGCGCCAGCCAAGAGACCGAAGCGTCTCCACGTGTCGCCTGTCACGGTCAACATTGCCCAGGAACTTCCGTTGCCAGAACTCTTCGTTGGTTCGAGGGGTAGTGGTATAGCGGCAGCCTTCGTGCCGATGCCAGAAGCAGCCATGGACGAACACCACCGATCTGTGCCTTGGGAACACAAGATCCGGGGAGCCGGGCAGATTTCTGACATGAAGTCGATAGCGAAATCCTCTGGCGAAAAGAAGCGATCGAAGGGTTCGCTCCGGCCAGGTATCCTTTCCGCGAATGCTCGACATCATGCGGCTGCGCTGAGGGGTGGTCGGGACGCGCATGACCTTGGGGACATCCAGCTTGGATATTTTCAGCAACCGCTGCTTCACACCGCTGTCAGTCAATCGGACAGAGGGGATGCAGACGCTGAAAGATTAGCAGAAGTCGATTCACTAGAGATCACGAGGGGGCATCCTGATGGCAAGGGAACATAGACATCCACCAAGCGCGGCCTGCCTCTCGGCATCGATGAGGGATCTCGGGTACTCCCTCGAAACGGCCATCGCGGATCTGATCGACAACAGCATTTCTGCCGGGGCAGACAGGATCGACATCATCTGCGATGTGTCCGGCGAGCTTCCTCTGGTCGTCATTCTCGACAACGGCAAGGGAATGACGGAGGAAGAGTTGCTGGCGGCAATGCGTCATGGAACCGATAGCCCCAGACGACACCGTTCGCCAAGGGATCTCGGGCGCTTTGGTCTTGGACTGAAGACGGCGTCGTTCTCGCAGTGCCGCTCCCTGACAGTGGTCAGTACAGGTGATGCTTCCATCTGTGGTGCCGAGTGGAACCTGGATCGCATCGATGCGGCAGACGACTGGATCCTGAGCATCCTTGATGAGGCCGACATCCAGGCGCTGCCCTATGTCGATCGCCTCGGAAGGCACGGCACCGCAGTCCTCTGGCGAGAACTCGATCGCATGCTCGAAGACGAAGTCGGGGATCGGCGGCAGGAAATCGTGAACGAGAAGCTTGAGGTGGTGGGGCGACATCTCGCCCTCGTCTTCCATCGCTTCCTTTCGGGCGAGGTCAAGGGGCATCCCAGAGTCACGCTTGCCATCAACGGTCACCCCATTGCCGCATTCGATCCTTTCTGCAGAAAGAATCCGGCCACTCAGGTTCTTCCGGAGGAAATTGTCCGCATCGGCGATGCGGAAGTGCGCCTGCAGCCCTATGTGCTGCCACACCATAGCCGTCTTTCCGCGTCCGAGTACGACTACTACCAAGATCGCAGTGACTTCATCTCCAACCAGGGAGGCTATGTCTATCGGAATGGGCGTCTGATGGCGTGGGGAGACTGGTTCCGGCTGGTGCCCAAGGGTGAGGCCACCAAGCTGGCGCGGGTGCAGATCGACTTCCCCAACAGTCTGGACGAAGCCTGGACAATCGACATCAAGAAGTCGCGCGCGCGCCCCCCACATGCGGTGCGTGAGCGCCTGCGCCAGATCATCGCCAAGATCACCAACCGTAGCGTGACGGTACATCGGGGACGCGGACAGAAGCTGTTTCAGGAAACCCAGGCACCGTTCTGGGAGCGCTATGCCGATCATGATGGCATCCGGTTCGCGATCAACGACCAGCACCCGATCATCGTCTCACTGGCAGAAAGACTCTCGCCAGAGGACGCAGACCTGATGCGCACGCTGCTTGATTCGGTTGCTGCCTCATTGCCGGTCGAGATGATCTATTCCGACTACTCGACCCACCCGCGCGAGATCAATCAACGATCGGTGGATGAAAGCCAGACCATGGATCGCCTGAGAAGCCTGCGCCAGGTGCTGTATGGCGACGGGCCGGGCGATGCGAAGGTCTTTCTTCAGATCGTGCGCTCCACGCATCTCTTCGATGGCCAGATGGATCTGGTCGAAAAATTCATCAATGAGGCCTTTGCATGAGCATTACAGCCATCACGGCAGAACGAAACATCGCCAACGCGCTCATCTCGGGCCTTGCCAACATGGCAGAAACGCCGACGCGCGATCAGGTGGAGGAAAAGGCAAGGCAGATTGCTTCAATCTTCGGCTATGCGGGAGACCTCCGCAACATTGTCACCGAAGCCATGGAATCGGTTGTGACCCGCATGGGAGCAGGCATTTCATTGGTCGATGTCAGTGCGAAGCATGACGATCAATGGGTTCACAAGCGCGAGGACGTCACCTGGACCTATGCCGGTGCATACGAGGAATTTCTTCGCAACGAGGGCTGGCCTCCACAGATGGTTCAGTCGCTGAGCGATGTGACCACCCGCATTCTTGGCCACCTTCAGGATCCACTGAGCGAAGGCACGAGCTGGAACCGCCGTGGCTTGGTCATCGGCCATGTGCAGTCAGGGAAGACGGCCAACTACACGGGTCTGATAGCACGTGCAGCCGATGCGGGCTACAAGTTCATCGTCGTCATCGCAGGCATTCACAACAACCTGCGCAGGCAGACACAGCAGCGAATCGACGAGGCCTTCATCGGTCGGTCGAGTGATCCCGAGGATCGCCGCAACATCGGTGTCGGTCTCGCTCCGGGATATCCGCATCCGGCAACGCTCACCAACATCAACGAGGACTTCAACAAGAATACAGCCGCCAAGAGTGGCTGGAAGATCAACGACTTCAGCAAGCCGATCATCCTGATCATTAAGAAGAACGTCACGACGCTCACTGCGTTGCACAAATGGCTGAAGGCACTGAACGCCGAAGGGGAAGACCGCATTTCCGATGTGCCGATGCTGCTGATCGATGACGAGGCCGACAACGCATCGATCAACACGAACAAGGAAGACCTGGACCCGACCCGGACGAATGCGATGATTCGCCGCATCCTGGGGCTGTTCGCGAAGTCCTGCTACGTCGGATATACGGCAACCCCGTTCGCCAACATCTTCATCAATCCGGATGCCTATGGCGATGACGTGCGGGAAGAGCTTTTCCCTCGCGACTTCATCTATTGCCTGGATGCGCCCACAACCTATTTCGGGGCGGAGAAGGTCTTCCTAAATGAGGCGACCAGCGAATCGATCGTCAGCCCGATCGACGATTGCGAGGATTTCATTCCCTACTCGCACAAGCGCGACGCCCCTGTCCATGAGCTGCCCCCGAGCCTCTATCGCGCATTCGACGAATTCATCATTGCACGCGCCATTCGAAACCTGCGCGGACAGGCCAGCAAGCATTGCTCGATGATGGTCAATGTGTCGCGCTTCGTGCCGGTGCAGAAGGCTGTGCGCGATTTCCTGAGCCTCAGGGAAAAGAAGATCAGGGAAGCGGTTCTCGCAAACTACGCGATGCCGGAAGATGTTTCTTCAAGGAACATGTACATGCAAGGCCTGAAGGATGCCTTCCTCGCCGAGTATGCCGATGTCGGGGTGACCTGGGAGGAAGTGAAGGCAGCCCTCGTCGGTGTCTTCGAGCACCTTCATCTCTACGTCATCAACAGCAAGAGTGACGAAGTGCTCGACTACACCCGGTACGAGAAGGAAGGCATCGGGCTGACGGCGGTCGCGGTCGGTGGCCTGAGCCTGTCGCGAGGTTTGACCATCGAGGGACTGACCGTCAGCTACATGTACCGCAACACGAAGATGTACGACACCCTCATGCAGATGGGGCGCTGGTTCGGTTACCGACCGGGATTCGAGGACCTCTGCCGAGTCCACCTCTCTCGCGATTCGATCAACTGGTATTCCCACATCGCTGATGCCGCCGAAGAACTTGTGCAGCAGGTCAAGCGCATGCGACGTGATCGCCTCAGCCCAAAGGACTTTGGGCTTTACGTCCGCTCGCATCCGGACAGCCTGCTGATCACGGCCGCGAACAAGATGCGGGCTGGTCAGGAAGTCACCGTCGAACAGAGTTTCAGCGGGCGACTGCGTGAAAGCTACATTGTCTCCACAGACCCCGATGTGAATGCCAAGAACTTTGAGCTGATCGCCGATCACTGGCGAAATGGATTCGGCGGACGGCCGGAGGAGTTCACCGAGAAAGGCGTCATCTTCAGAGACGTGCCCGTCGAGGTGATCGACGATTTTCTCACTAGATTCGAATGCCATTCGACCTTTGCGGGACAGAAATCAGACGTGGTGAGCTATCTCGAACGGATCGCGACGAAGCGTCCGCTTGCTGATGTCCTGCTGATTTCTCCCCCGGGTGGGTCGGGCGGCGAACGCCCATACACCTTGAGGAATCAGGTGCGTGTCGTCGGGAAGAATCAGCCGAATGGCACTGCGTGGCGCCTGAACAAGGACAGGGTTGCTTCGCGTGGTGACGAGAAGCTCGGGCTCAGCGACGAGCAACGCGCTGAGGCGAGAATGGTCGCAGGCGACGACGACGGCTCGGGGGCGGTATCCGACACACATTACCGGATGGTGAGGGACAGGCCCCTCCTCATGATTCACAGTCTGGAGCCCAAGGGCGATGCCGTGATGGGGCCGATCGCTGCCTTTGGCATGAGCTTCCCATACGGGGACTACTCGACAACCATCAATGTCGTCGTCAACAAGGTCTGGCTCCAGCAGATGCAGGGCTATGTGGACGATCCTGACGAGGAGGAAGACTACGATGCCTGAAACCTCGCCATGGGATGAAATTGCCGTTCCTGGCACGGACTTCAATGTCCGCCAGGTTGCGGCGAAAACGGCCGTGCCCTGCTTCTGGGGACGTGATGTCAGTGGTGCCTGCCTGTTCATTGTGGAGCTGCACGGCGACCACACAGCCCAGTACCGGAAGAACGCGGTCACGGTGAACGGCGTCGATGTCGATCTTCGTGCCGGAGATCAGGGGCAGCAACACCTGGTCCTCGCTCTTGAAAGACAGGTTGATCGCGATCTTTTCGAGGGACTGTGCCGTACCCTGGCATTCGCGCTGGAGCACGCCACCGATTCGGCCAGCTCTCTGGCAGTCTCGCTGGCGCACATCCGTCGTTGGAAGACTTTCCTCTCGGGTCGAAGTCAGCATCTGTCCGCAGAGGATGTTCGAGGCCTCTTCGCCGAAATCGTCTTCTTGACGGAACTGATCGATCGGGAAATGCCGAGCAACGCCGTCGTCGAAGCTTGGCTTGGTCCGGAACGGTCACATCAGGATTTCATCTTCGGCAACACGGCTGTCGAGGTCAAATCCCTCTCGGGCGCCGAGCGAAGCAGCATCCGCATTTCGTCGGAAGACCAGCTCGAATCGCTGAACGACGCACTGTTCCTGCGCGTGTACCGGCTGAGCAACCTGGCTGACGCGGCAGGTGCCCGCTCGCTCAACGAGCTTGTCGCCGCCGTCCAGGCGCGGCTCGACAAGGCAGAGGCTATCGAGGCCTTTGACCGGAAGCTGGTTGCACACGGCTACGCGCCGCTCCCTGACTACGATGAGCCGCGTTTTGTCGTCAGCGACGTGCGCAGCTATCGGGTCGTCGATGATTTTCCGCGTCTTATGCGATCGCAATTGCCGACGGGGATTGCCAAGGTAGCCTACGACATCAGACTGGAAACGATTGCTCAATACGAGTGCGACGGGGCCGCTGTCTTCGGAGGAGAGTGATGGAGCAAACCGGCGAAGAGTTCTTCCACGACTTCCGGCAGGAACTGCTGGCGGGAGCCGAGGCCAATGGCAGGTTTCAGCTCGACGAGTTCATGGAAACCATCGCTGCAGAGCTTGTCGAAACAGGCTTCACGGAAGGCTTCGAACTTTGTCATTTCCGGGCGCATCGTGGCGTGCGCGTGGACGGTTACTGGTTCAATGATGAGGGAGTCCTGCACCTCTTCATCGCAGACTTTGAGTCCCGCAACGAACTGGCATCCCTGACCAGGACGGATGTGGATGCGGCATTCAAGCGTGTTGCCAACTTCTTCGAAACAAGTATCGACAGGAATCTGGCGGACGATCTGGAAGTCACATCGCCGGAATACGGCCTTGCCAGACAGATTGCCGATCGCAGAGGTGCCATCGGCTCGCTCAACCTTGTTCTGTTCTCCGAGCGCACGCTCAGCGGGGCAGTGCAGAGCCTTCCGGATGGAGAAGTTGCTGGCGTTCCCACGAGTTATCACGTATGGGATATTTCGCGTCTTCATCGTCAGCGAAGTTCACGCAGCCACAAGGAACCACTCGATCTCGACTTCGAGCAGATGTTTGGCCAAGGCATCGCCTGCCTTCCCGCTCACTTGACAACCGATGCCTATCAGTCCTACCTCATGGTCATGCCAGCAGATGTGCTGGCGACCCTGTACGGAAGTTTCGGAGCGCGCCTGCTGGAGCAGAACGTCCGGACATTCCTGCAGGCTCGTGGCAATGTGAACCAGGGCATACGGGCAACGATCCTGAATGAGCCGGGAATGTTCTTTGCCTACAACAATGGGATCACGGCCACTGCGCAGAGTGTCGAAACCGAGGCAACGGATTCCGGTCTGGCGATCACAAGGATTGTCGATCTTCAAATCGTCAATGGTGGGCAGACCACTGCATCCCTGTTCCATACGCGGAAGCGGGACAAGGCGGACCTTTCCCAGATATTCGTTCAGATGAAGCTGTCCGTCATTGACAGCCAGCAAAGCGAGATGGTTGTGCCGAAGATATCGGAGTATGCGAACACCCAGAATAGGGTGAATGCTGCCGACTTCTTCTCGAATCATCCGTTCCATGTCCGGATGGAAGGGTTCTCGCGGCGCATATGGGCGCCGGCGCAGAAGGGGTCCCCCCGCGAGACGCGCTGGTTCTACGAGCGCGCACGCGGTCAGTATGCCGATGCACAGTCAAAACTGACACCAGCAGAGCAGCGTCGCTTCAAGGCCGAGCATCCCAAGCCGCAAATGTTCACCAAGACGGATCTCGCAAAGTTCGAAAATGTCTGGGATGACCATCCAAGATGGGTCAATCTTGGCTCGCAGAAGAACTTTGCGCGCTATGCTGCGCGAATCGGAAGCGAGTGGGAAAAATCGTCCGATGCCTTCAACGAGTTCTACTTCAAGAGAGCCGTCGCGCGCGGACTGATCTTCCGTGCCACCGAGCGCATCGTTTCTGCGCAACCTTGGTACAACGGTGGGTATCGAGCAAACATCGTGGCCTACACGCTGGCGGTATTGGCCGATATCACGAAGCGAAGAAAGGCGAGCATCGATTTCCTGGGCGTCTGGAATGCACAGATGGTTGATGCCGTGTTGGAGGATGCCATCGCTGTCGTGTCTGGCGTGGTGAACGATGACATCACCAAGCCACCACACGGTATCTCGAACATTTCCGAATGGTGCAAGAAGGAGGCATGCTGGACGAGGATACAGGCTCGTACCGACGCCATTGCCGATCTTCTCCCGCCGGAGTTCTACGATCGACTTGTTCCGCAGGATGATCAGGCAGCGATCGTGAAGACTGCGAAGCAGACGCAGAGGATCGACAACGGCATCGAGGCGCAGCGAAAAGTGCTGGCTGTTCCCGCTGCGGAATGGGCTCGCATCCATCAGTTGCTGCTTGAGAAGGATCTGCTCACGCCAAAGGAAGACGGCGTGCTTAGGGTTGCCATGCAGATTCCCTCCAAGCTCCCGACAGAGAAGCAGAGCGTGGTGCTACTAGAAATTCTGGAGAAAGGTCGTCCTGAGGGCGTGGTTGTGCGTGATTCCTAAGTGCCGCAGGTTGGCTGTCATGGGAACTTTTTTTGAAGGTCTCCATAGAGAATCAAATCGGGCGCTTAGAGACACTTTGCCATCATCTTGGAGCCCGACGAAGGAGCAAAAAATGCAGAAGCCCGCCGCACAGCAGAAGACCGTCCTGGAGACGATTCTGGACTGGTCAAAGGATCGTCCACTCTGGCAGCGTGATGCCCTGCGCCGCATCATCGCAAACGGCCGTCTGACGGACGCCGATATCGGCGAACTCGTGGACCTTTGTAAACAAGGCAAAGGTGCACCAGTTGGCGCGCTGAAAGCGATACCGCTGGAGAAGGACCACCTTCCGGCCAACCCCGGTCAGACCGCCGCGGTATCGCTTCTGTCGATCGCCGACGTGACCGGCGTGAACAACCTTGCCGCCGGTCAGACCCTCGGCTTCGAGCCGAATGGAATCACGATCATCTACGGCGACAACGGTGCGGGCAAGTCCGGCTACGCACGCATCCTGAAGCGCGCATGTCGTGCAAGGCATGCCGGAAAGATCGAACCCAATGTGTATGCTGATCAGCCCCCGAAGCGCGTCGGCGCGAACATCGCGTACGGGGTCGGCGGTGTGCAGCAGCCGGTCGAGCAGTGGCAGAACGGGGCAAATCCGCATGCAACGCTGTCTGCAGTGAGCGTGTTCGATAGCGACTGCGCCTCAGTGCATATCCGCGAGAAGAACGAAGTTGCATTCCGGCCCTTTGGCCTGGACGTGCCGGATGAGCTTGCTGCAGCCTGCCAGGCGGTAAAGGACGCCCTCGCAGCTGAGCAGAAGCAGCTTGAGAAGGCCCGCCATCCGATCTTTGCGGCGCCGACCTGGAAGGCCACCACGGCCGTGGGAAAGGCGCTGGCCGCGCTGAACGCCAATACTGACGCAAAGAAGATCGAAGCCCTGGCGGCGCTCTCGGCAGACGAAAGCGCCCGTCTTGAGCGTCTGCGGGCAGACCTGTCGAAGAATCCGACCAAGGCAGCGGCGGAACAGACCGTCAAAGCCGACAACGTCATGCGGCTGATTACCGCGGTGAACAGCATTGCAGCCAGAACCACCGATGAGGAACTGCTGGCGGCCGCTGCCCTCGCCAGGGACGCACGGTCGAAACGGGACGCCGCACGTCTTGCCGCGGAGAAGGCCTTCACGGGCGAACCCCTTGCCGGCGTCGGCGGCGAGACATGGCGGGCGCTTTGGGATTCCGCTCGACGCTACTCGACGGAGATTGCATACCCCGGACAGCCGTTTCCGCCGTCGGCCGAAGACGCGCATTGCATGCTTTGCCAGCAGCCATTGGAAGCTGAGGCACGTGCACGGATGGCACGCTTCGAGGATTTCATCCAGAAGGACACGGAACAGCTGGCACGCGAGGCAGAGAAGGCAGCTCAGACCGCACGTCAGGCCATAGCTGCCGGGGCAATCGGCACGCGGGCTGTGAAGGCCAGTCTTGATGAGCTTGGCCTCCAGAATGAGGCGCTGCAGCAGCAGACGCGCCGCTTCATCGCCGCAGCCCGGCTGCGGCGCCACGTTCTGCTCAAAGCCCTGGGCGGAAACGGCGAGGTACAGCTTCCGCCCGTTCCAATGTCGCCGCTACCTGATCTCGACCAGCTTCAGACCACGATCCGCAATTACGCCGCCGAGCTGCGCAAGTCCGCTGACGCGGATGAACGCAAGAAGCTCGAAGCCGATTTCACCGAGTTGAGCGATCGAGCGCTGCTCGCCGGCATGCTGCCGGTCGTCACCGACGAAATCCAGCGGCTGAAGACCATCCGGTTTCTGACCGAGTGTGCGGGCGACACGGCGACGAACACCATCACCAAGATGGGCAATGACATTGCCGACACCGTGATTACGCCTCGGCTGCGCGACAGGTTTCAGGAAGAGATTGTCCGGCTTGCGGCCTCGAAGGTTCGCGTCGAAATCGTGCGCTCCGGCGGTAAGTACGGCTCACCGCAGTATCAGGTGCGCCTCTTCGCCAAGCCGGATGCCAAGGTCCACGAAATCCTGAGCGAAGGGGAAAAGACCTGCGTGGCGCTGGCCGCCTTCATGACCGAGCTTGCCACCGCGATGCACCGCTCTGCTCTGGTCTTCGATGACCCGGTGTCCTCATTGGACCATCGCTGGCGCGGGCAGGTGGCCAAGCGTCTCGTGGAAGAAGCGGAGAACCGTCAGGTCATCGTCTTCACGCATGATCTGGTGTTCGTGAACGATCTGAATGACCACGCGACGAAGACCGGGCGGGCCGTGCGGCTCACGACGCTCAGTCGTGGCGCCGCGGGAGCCGGTATGGTGGCCGACGGCCTGCCCTGGAAGGCCCAGAGCGTCGAAGATCGCATCGACAAGCTGGAGAAGGCGGCACGTGCGGCAAAGCTGCTGCATGACAACAACCAGGAAGACGAGTACGCGGTCGAGGTGGCAAAGCTCTACAACTCGCTGCGCGCCACATGGGAGCGCGGCCTGGAGGACATCGCTTTCGTCCGCGTTATTCAACGCCACAGGGACTACATCAACGCCAAGGACCTGAAGAAGGTCAGTGCGCTCAACGAGGCTGACTGCGATGCTTTCGCCGCCGGATTCAAGAAGTGCTGCGACATTGTTGACGCACACGATCCATCCAGCGGCAGGAATGCCGCGCCACCACCACCTGCAGATCTCTTTCAGGACATCCAGGCTTTGAAAGACTGGGCCGTGTCTCTGCGTGACAGGCAGAAGAAGGTTTCCTAACCCGAAGTCTCTCGCACACATGCTCACGTTGTTTGCGCAGAGAGGTATCGGTAACTGAGTCATGCGTACTGTTTCGCACGACGTATTTTCTACAGGTACTTCTTGAAACTACTGGCGGCGATATTCATTGCCACCCCGAGCATTGCTGCACTCGGCAGCAGGATCACCAATGGGTGCAAGGAAACCGGCAACGCCAGGTAAGTCACCCACGGCAACACCGCCAGCGGCATCAACGCCGCCTTCGCCCGGTGGTAGACGAAGCCCGATTCCCGCCCGGCGCCGAACTTGCGGATGTCGCGGCGAACCAGTCCATCGACCAGGCCGACGAAGGTCGCGAGCAGGAACAGGGGCAATGTCAGCATCAGGACCAGCAGGCGGACGATGAACGTCAGGATGGTGAAGCCGGCAGCAATCAGATAGCTCTTGGTCCAGACATAGACCTGGGCGACGTAATAGCGGAAGTCTCGGTGCGCGCCTCGGCTGGGTGCACTGGCCTGCGCCGAGGCGTCGCGCATCCAGTCCAGCAAGCCCGTCTTCACGAAAACCCACTCGTAGGTGCCCTCCACCAGCCAGCGCGCGGTACGTCCCGGCTCCTGCACGACGGCGCTCCGGGTGAAATGGGTGGAGAGCTGGTTCAGTTCGTAGTCGAGCATGCCCTGCGCGTGGCGCCAGCCCTGGTCGGGCCAGAACAGGTGCATGCCGACGCATTCGATGACGATGGACAGCAGCAGCGAGGCGACCAACATGCCGAACAGGCGCCATGGCAGCGTGACCACGCTGGCGACCAGGCCGCGTTGGCGCGCCTGCTGTCGCTCGGCGGTCGCGGCGGGCTCTTTCACGATGGGGCCTCTTCATCCGGCGTGCCTTCTTGCACTTCCGTGGCCAGATCCGCTGGCAACGCATCGCCGTCGTGCAGCCGGGGCAGACCGTTGCCCTCCCACCATTCGCCCGCCTCGGCGTAGTGCTGGCGCATGTAGCCGGCCAGTTGCTGCAGGTCCCGGGGCATGGCTTCGTCCGGATCGGGCGCCGGCAACGGCATGCGAACCTTCCACAGGTTACCGCCTTCGATGAGGGCGAAGCACTGCCCCTTGGGCAGGCCGACCACGTGCGCAGGCTCGATGAGCGGCACGCTCGATGTGCTGATGCGGTCCTGCGCGTTGCTGGTGAAGTCGGTCGGGCCGTGGATGTCGGAACTGTCTGTGGCGCCGCTGACCAGGGTGGTGGTGTAGACCTCCACCTTCGGCAGTTGTCGTGTCAGCAGTTCGGCGGTGGCGGTCTCGCGCACCCGCAGCATGAACAGGTTGTTGAAGTTGCCGATGACCTGGCCGGCCTTGGCGCGATTGCCGATGCGCGCCTCGATGTCCGAGAGCGTCTGCGTATAGGCCGTGACCTGCATGCCCGCACCGCCACCCTTGTTGATGAGCGGGATGAACTCATCGCCCATCAGTTCGTTGAACTCATCCGCATGAACGTTGATGGCGACCTTGGCATTGGCCGATGCCCCTGGCAGGCCATCGTCGATGCCGTGCTTGTAGATGTGCCCCGCCACGGACACCAGGTCGCTGAACATGCTGTTGCCGACGGCCGCCGCCACTTCGGCGTCGGACAGCGCATCCAGCCCCACATAGACCACGGCCCGCTTCCTGATGACCTGCATCCAGTCGAAGATCGGGCGCGGGTCGGACAGGTCGGAATAGTTCGGCGCGAGCAGTTGCGCGATCTTGCCGGTGGTGAGCTTCTCCAGCAGCGGCAACAGCGAAGCGACGATCTTGTCGAAGTAGGTGCGGTCGTAGCGCACCGCGGAGCGCAGGCCGTCGAGCACCGCGTCGTAGGTTCGCGTCTGCGACAGGTACTGCTCCAGTGCCACCACCCGCTTCTCTCGCCCGACCATGTGGCGCGGGATGGTCTTGTCGTTGAGTCGTCCTTCGAGTTGGACGATCACCTCCCAGGCCTTGGGCTCGGTTCGGGCGAAGAAGTGCTGGGCGTACTCGATGAACAGCGCGTCGATGTTGACGACGTGGCGCTGGATCAGCAGGTAGTCTGGCCGCTGCCCCAGTTCCACCAGGGCGCGCGCGATGATGTTGACGAAGCGCCAGGCGAACTCGCGGAACGCGGCGCTGTTGCCTTCGCCGGAAAGCTGCCCCGCAATGCGGGTGGCGACTTCCGAGATGCGCCCGAACCGGCCCACGGCGTTGTAGCGTGCCGAGATGTCGGGCCAGCCCAGGTGGAACACGTACATCTCGCCCTCGCGTCCGGCGCGCCTGGCCTCGACATACATGCGCTTGAGCAGGTCGGCATCGCCCTTGGGGTCGAAGACGATCACCACCTCGTGCTCGCCATGGACCTTGCGGCGGATGTCCTGGGTGATGAACAGTTCGGCCAGGCGCGTCTTGCCCACGCGCGTGGTACCGAGCACCAGGGTGTGGCCCACACGCTCGCCCAGCGGCAGGGTGACGTCGGTTTCGTGCGGCTCTATGCCATGCAGGCGCGGCATGCCACCCACTGGCGGCAGCGGCCGGACCGGGTTGAGCGGGCTGTCCCAGGCCAATGCCCGCGCCAGCCTGGGCAGCGGCGGCGGCGCGAACTCCAGCCGCTCCTCCAGGCGGCGCGCCAGGCGGTAGAACGTCGTCGGTTCGGCGTAGCGCCGGAACTCGGGCTTGTAGGTCTGCGTCAGCCGATGGGTGTGTCGTTGTTCCCAGCGGAAGCCACGCCCAACGAACAAGCGGTACTGGCTCACTGGTACGTCGCGACTCGTCATCACGTAGCGTGGCAGACGACGGATGTGGCGGCGATAGCGCAGGATGGCCCAGGCGTCGCGCAGGCGAATCGCGCCGAAGGCCAGGAAGGCCAGCGCGCTGCCGAGGCCGAGTACCGGATTCAACGCGAGCGACCACGGTGCCACCACGCACACCATCGCGGCGCCTGCGCATACGGCAACGGTGTATAGCTCCACCGCTGGCCGCAGCAGGACTTCGACGGCGTGCGGCTGGGCCATCGGGCAGTTCTCACTGTTCGATGCCGGTGGCGGTCACCAGCACCGGGTAGTGGCGCAGCCCCAGGCGCCCGGCCAGTTCGTCCCCGGACGCCGGCGCCAGCATCAGCCCGGGCGCCAGGGCACGCAGTGCCGCAAGTGCCTGCGGTGACTCGACCTGGACCACCAACCCCACGGCTCCGAACTCGCGCAGCGCCGGGGCACGCTGGCGCAGCCAGGCATGGGAGCGCGGGTCATCACCAACCAGGAACATCGGCGTGAGCCCCGGCGCCTGGATCGCTCGGGGAGCCACATCGCCAGGGGTCAAATGGGCCGAGCGCACCGGCAGCATGGCCGCCTCGCCAGAAGGCCCTTCGGGCAGGCGTGGCATCTCGATCCTGGAAGATGGCCTGCTTCCGGTGCGCGGTTGCAGGTCCAAGGCCTGGTAGTAAGGCAGCGCGGAGGCACCGCCGCGATCCTCGACGACGATCAAGGGCGGCGATTGTGCGAAGGCGGCTGGTACGGACACGAGCGGCAGCAAGCCGATCAGCCACCGCACAACCGGACGGAAGATTCGAGGCTTCATGGCAGGGTTCTCCGGGTATCCGCGCCCCGCGCTGGCTCGCCCAGTACGCGGGCCAGGTGGCGTCCAACGCTTTGGCGGTAGCGCGCAGCGGGTGCGCCACCAGCGGGACGGTGGTAGCGGCCGATCGTGATCAGCCAGTCCTGGCCAGGCACGTGCTGCTCGCGCAGGATCTGCGCGGCCAGCGCCAGGTTCCGATAGGGATCGAGCAGTTCGCAGGGGTGGTCGTAGCGGTGACGCTGGTAGCCCAGGTTGATCTGGCCCAGGCCGGCGTCGATGCGGGTGCGCGGCACGTCGCGCAATGCCTGGTGCAGGCCGGCGCAGGCCTCGGTACGGGTGGCGAACCGATGCGATGCCCCGGCCACGTTGAGCGTCCAGGGCCAGGGCACGAGGCGGTCGTGGTACCGGGTGCCACTCTCCTGCAAGGCCACCGCGTACAACACCGCCGCCGGAATGCCCGCACGCTGTGCCGCGAACTGGTAGGCCGGCGGCGGAACCTCCCCGGCCTTCGCCTGGCCGAGTGGCCAGCAAGCCAGCAGCAGGAGCGCGAGACGCGCGAGGCCTACTGCCGCTGCCATTGGCCGCCGACCTGGCGCACGACGGCGGGCAGTTCGCCCTGCAGGCCGAGGGACAGCCAGCGCCCACCGTCGTGGTTGAGGGTGATGTGCCGTGCGCGCACCTTCGCCGGGTCGATACGGGCCCGGCGTGCCCATTCACGAATGCGCGCGTCGTCGGTGCGACTGCCGACGACATAGACATCGAACTCGACGCCCGACGCTTGCAGCCGCTGCACGGCCTGGTCGCAGGCGGTACAGCCGTCCTTCACGAAGACGGCGGTTCGGTCGGTGCCCGATGCGATGGTGGTGCCCGCGCCGGTCGGCTTGGCACCGGGCAGGTTGACCCGCGCCATGCCCGGCGCGATCCGTTGCCAGGCGGCGTCGTAGGCACGCTGGTAGGCCAGCGTCTTCTCGACCCGCCGGGCTTCGGCCCGAACCTGCAGTTCCGCGTAGCGGCGGCGCTCCTCGTCGGAACGTGCCTCGATGCCGAGGGCCGTGAGCGGGTCGAGGCTGGGCGAGTAGACGCCCAGCGGCCCCTGCATCAACTCGCGATAGCGCGTCCATTCGTCCGTGCGCAGCCCCCAGTCCTGCGCCCGCTGTTCGTCGCTGCGAGCGATGGCCGCAGGCGCTTCGCGGCTCGGCGCCGTCCTGGCCACGGTGGTTGCGCCGGTGGGCTGCGCGAGCGCCGCCTGCATGGCGGAGGCGGCCAGCAACGCGGCCAGCAACGGCGGGGTCAAGTGGCGCGGGACCATCGGTGTGGGCCTCCTTATCGGGGAGGGATGGGCAGCCTGCGGATCTCGTCACCCTGCCGGAAGACGGCGCCATCGCGCTCGATGCCGTCCAGCCGCCAGCCGCCCTCCGACTCGCCGGCGCGCAGCAGGCGGACATCGGCCAGCCCGGTGCCATCGGCAGGCATCACCGACACGAACTGTTCTCCCGCACGCAGTTCCACTCCGATCAGGCGGAATGAAGGCTCAACAGGCTTGGGTTGGACCGCCACAGGTTGGGATGGCCGTGGTGCGGGCAGCTTGGGCTGGCGCGAGACCGGGCGGGCTTCCAGTCGCGTGACGCGGGTTTCCAATGCGTGCAGCGCATCGGTGGCGGCGTAATGGGCCTGCGCCAGCTCGATCGCCGCCAGCCGCTGGTCCAATGCCTTGGTGTCCTCTTCGTAGCGCGCCTGCGGCAAGGCAGCGGGCTGAGTATGGCGTTGTTCGATCCGATGCGAGAGGCCGTCCAGTCGGGATTCGAGCAGGGACACCTGCGCGGTGGGCGCGAAGGCCTGGGTCCGTTCAGCCAGCCCGGACAAGGCCATGTGATCCACCAGCACCACCGCGCTGACGAGCAACAACCAGGTTGCGGCCGCGACCCGCAGCAGCATCGTGCGCTGGCCCGTCGCCGAGTCCCGGATGGTCATGGCGCAACCTCCTGGATCAGCGGAGCGGGCTCAGCCGAACGGTTGATTTCCGGTGGCTTGGGCTCGTGCGGCGTACGAGCTTCCCTGAGGCTGCGGATGAAGCACACCTTCCGCTCACCGTCGTCGACCTGCAGATCCCAGGCGGGGCCGGCCAGGGTCAAGAGCGCATCGCGCAGCAGGAGCGGGCCGAGCCGGTAGTGAGCCGCCGGCAGCGGCAAGGCCAACAGATCGGCGGACTGCTCATCGCACAGCCGGTAGCCGGAACGCAGGACGAGGTGCCGGAGGGCATCCCCGACGGTGGCGCCCAGCGTGCCGGGGATAACCACATCCACCACTTGCAGCAACAGGTCGTGCTGGGCCGCCGTCGGCGCGAGTTCGACCAGGGTATAGCGGCCATATCGTGTCACCGGCACGAACTCCGTCACGGCTTCGGGCGCGATGTCGATGGCTTCGGATGCGGGCGTCGGTGGCATGGCGTTCGTCATCGCGCAGCCGCTGGCCATGGCGGCCAGGAGCAAGCCGGGCAAACGGATCAGATGGCTGCGTCCGGCGATACGGAAGGGCTGGCGGGATGGGCACATGGATCGGTGTCCTGAAACAACGAGCCATCACCATCGCCGCGCCGGCCCTCTGCCGCAGCAAACAAAGCGAATCCATCGGCTCCCGATTTGCCAGGAAAAATGCCGGCGACCATAGGGCCGCCGGCATGCAACGCATGGATCATGCCGCCACGAGCTGTCGTGCCAATGCCACCTCGACGGAATCACCGTCCTGGTTCAGGACATCGAGCCCGGACTCCGGCACGTCGCCCGACGTGCTTTGCGACACCATGATCTTCCGGGCCATCAACCCCAGGCAGGTCATCTGCGAGGAGTTGGCGTAGCCGAGGTAGATCACGCGCACCGGCTGCTTCTGGCCGATGCGCCAGGAGCGCCGGGCGGCCTGCTGCAGCGAATACACGTTGTACCCGCTCTGAAGGAACACGATGGTCGGGAACTCCAGCAGATCCAGGCCGGTTTTCACCAGTTCGGGATTGGTGATGAGCACGTCGATGCCACGGTCCAACTGCTCGGCGATCCAGTCCTCGCGGCGGGAGGCATCCACGCTCGCGCGCAGCACCGCCACCTTGAAGCCTTCCTGCTCCAGCAGCACCTTCAAACGCGACGTGGTGTCGCGCGTGCCGGTGTAGACCGAATAGACCAGGGTCTTGCGTCCTTCCGCCTTCTCCTGCTTGCAGATCTCGATCAGCTCGCGCTCCTTGGGCATCACCTCCAGCTCGTTGAACTGAGCCGGCACGAACGCCAAGGTGTTGCGCGTGCGCGGATGCACCACCGTTTCCGACCGGAAGCAGCAGTCCGGCCAGGCCAGCAGCACGTTGAGGACCACACCGAGCAGCGTCGTGTCGCGCTTCGCCAGGGCCTGTTTCAGCTCCTGGGTCAGGCGACCCGCCAGATCGCGGTAGGCCGCGGCCTGCGCCGTGTCCATCGCGACTTCGCGGAACTCCTCGTCGTAGGGCGGCAGCACATTGCCGCCGATGTCCTTCAACTTGAGGAAGACCGTGAACGGCAGAACGCAACGCAGCACGCCCTTCGGGCCGAAGCCCGGCGCCTTGACCGTGCGCACCGATACCTTGGTGCCCTTGGCCGTCTTGTGCGCCGTGCCGGTGCTCTCGGAATAGATGTCCTTCAAGACACCGTGGTCGCGCATGAACGCCATCGCGGCCGACGTCATGCTGCCGCTCTTCGTCGGCCGGTAGCCGTCTTCGATCATCCGCCCCGGAAGGGCTCGGAACAGCAGGTGGAACAGGTCGTCGCCGTAGCCGCCCATCAGTGTGCCGGTGAGCAGCAGCGTCTTGCGCGCCTTGGCCGCCAACACCCCCATGGCCTGGCCCTGTGCGGAGCCGCCGTTCTTGTACTCGTGCGCCTCGTCGGCGATGAGCAGGTCGAACGTGCCTTGGGGAAGCTGTCTCTTGATGAACTCGGACGGCTGGTAGCCGCCTTCGCCGAAGCCGAACTCCATGTTGGCCATCGCACGTTCCATCCGGTGGGCTTGCCGATCCGAGAAGACCAGCTCGCCGTTGCCATCCATCAGGTTGATGAACTCGTGGATGTTGTCCCCGAGCATCGACGCGAGGAAGGCGTCGCCGAACTTCTGCATCAGCTTCTGCGCGGTGACTTCCCCGATGGTTGGAATACGCTTCAGTGCCTTGAGCACGGTCGAGGACTGGTCGCTGGCGGACAGGCCTCTGGGACGGATCAACGACCACAGCGGTGCACGGCAGTGGCTGCACTTGCGGCGGTACTCCGCGGCTTCCAGCTCGACCGGGTTGATCGGCTCGCCGTCGAGGTCGGTGATGACATGCCCGCAATCCGGGCAGGCCCCCACGTCGCCGTGAGGCGTGCGCCGACGAACGAAGACAGGTTTCCAGTGGAACCCCATCCGCATCCGCACGCGGCCCAGGACGAAGAACTCCTGGCCCTGGGCCGGCACGCCCAACTGCTCGCGCAGTTTCAGCAGCTTGACCAGCGTGTCCGGGCCATTGAGCACCCAGACCTTGGCACCGGTCACCGTCTCCTGGATTTCGCGCCGCCACTTGTAGACCAGGTGGGGTGGCGAGAGCACCAGGGTGCGGCGGTAGCCTTCGGCGTTGAGCACGGCGGCCGTGGCGATGCCGACGGTCGTCTTGCCGCAGCCCATCTCGCCGTTGACGATCGCGGCACGTTCGCCGCGGTCGACCAGTAGCTCGGTGACGGCATGGACCACATCGGCTTGCGCCGGGAACAGCTTGCGCTTGAGCGAGGCGAGGATCAGTTGCCGATGCACCCGCACCTGGCCGGTGTAGACCGGAGGATTGGCGCGGTTCAGCGAATCGAGCAGCTCGTCGCCGAACTCCGATACGAAGTCCTGCAGGCTGAGCGTGAGAGGTGAAGCGGCCGCTTCGAGCAGGTCGCCCTGCACAGCGGTTTCGGGAACGGTTTCGAGAACGATGGACATGGTGATGCTCCAAAAAATGGGGCATGCACCTCCCCCACGGGGCGGTGACATGCCCCTGGGTGGGAAGAAAGAAGCGGCACGAGGCCGCTGGATGCGGATCAGTATTCGCTGGGCAACAGCAGCGTGGTGATGCTGCGATCCCATTCGGTGATGATCCAGAGCTTCAGGTCGCGCGTGACCTGGTAGGACGAGAACAGACGATCCTCGCCGGATTGCAGCGCGGCGTCGTTCAATCGCCGATCGTCGTCGCTCAGGTCGCCCCAGTCGCCATGAAGATGGCGGCGCAGGTACGCGCTGGGATTGAGCCGGCCCTGTCGGACCAGCTCGTCGACGCCGGCGGTCATGACCACCTGCCCGGGCGAAAAGCGTGCTTGTGACGCGAGGTTGAGGAT
The DNA here is from genome assembly GCF_048398245.1 of Thauera butanivorans. Taxonomy (NCBI): domain Bacteria; kingdom Pseudomonadati; phylum Pseudomonadota; class Betaproteobacteria; order Rhodocyclales; family Zoogloeaceae; genus Thauera; species Thauera butanivorans. The sequence goes on along the minus strand of NZ_CP183038.1, from coordinate 272,220 downwards.
TGCGAGTGCCATGGTGGTTTCTCCTTCTGGAAGAAGGGGCCACGGCAACCCATCGGGGGCAACGTGACCCCGGTGGGCGGATGAAAGCGACGGCGAACCGTCAGGGAACAGCGATCAGCGGATGGTCAGCACTTCGCCCCACGTGGGCGAGCCCAGCGTCAAGTCCCATGCACGAATGACCGGCACGAACTTGTCGGTGAGGATGCGCGTCTCGGCCACGGAGCCGTCGTCGCGTTCGGTGTACTCCGTCTGGAGGGTCTTCTCCTTGTGGGTATCACCTTTGACGACGAGCACGCGCCCGCTCTTGGACGTCACCACGCCGGAGATCGCGCCTGCGGCCAAGGCCAGGGCGAGATGCCAGTGCGACAAGGCCCGCGCGGGTGGACGCAGCGACTGCTGCGCGCCACCCAGGTGCGTATCGAGCGCCGGCCAGAGTCCTTGCAGCCGGCCGACTTCATCGGCGAACTGCTCGGGCTCCATCGTCACGCGATAGAAGTGCTCCGGCTCGGCCGGGCTGGCAGGGACGGTGTACGGCAGGAACGGCCATTCGAGCGGCAGTTCCTCGGCTTCGGCGTCACCCTGTCCGATCTGCAACAGCAGACCGCGCACGGCTTTGACCGACTCCGACGCCTGGTCGCGTTGACGAATCCTGCGACCGAAGATCACCACCTGCTTGAACTGCGTTTCCACCGCACGGTAGATGCGCAGGTCGGCGAAGTGGCGCGTCAGCCATCCGACCAGCTCGGCGTCGAGCACGTAGGACGGCACGATGAAGATCAGCACGCCACCGTACTGCAGCAGCGGCAGCGCGCGCTGATAGAACAGCTTTTCCAGCCGCGCACGGCCCTGGCCTTGATAGCCGATGTTGCCGTTCACGTCCTTGCTCAGGTCGCCATACGGCGGGTTCAGCCACAGCAGCCCGAATGACTGGCGCGAGATCAGCGTGTCCATCAGGTCACCGTGGATGCAGCGATCGACCAGTTGCCGTGCGTGGCGGGCACGCTCGGCGTCGTACTCGACGACGAAGGCCTGGACCTGCTCGCGCCCGAGGGCGTGGGCGGCTTCGGCAATCGCCACGCCTTCGCCGGCGCAGGGATCGAGGATGGACATGGAGCCGGGAGACGGCGCCAATGCGGACAAGGCCCGCTCCAGCGTCGGCTCGTCGGTGGGGAAGTAGCCGTTACGGATGAAATTGCGCGCCAGGCGCGGAAACATGAGTGCCATGGATTTCTCCTGATGATGGATGAGGGAAGGCGGGCACGCGCGGCGCGCATGCCCGTGGGGATGGCTCACGCCACACGCCGAAGCGGTGCGTTCGCGGCCAGTTCGTACTGCGTGGCACCGAGGGTGCCGTTGCGGATCAGCTCGCCCAGCGCCTTCGTCAGTGCCGGGACATCGAGGGCCAGCCGATGGCCTTCCAGCGGCCCGAGGGCCAAGGGAAGACCGGTCAGCATCCGCCGTGTCTGCAACAGCTCCAGCACGGTGTCGCGCCAGTGGTCGAGCAGTGGCAGCGGGCAGGTGTCCTGCACCAGCGTCCACAGCCGGTCGAGCCGGTGAGCGGAATCCCTGGGCAGAAGCGCCAGCGCGCTGGCGTTGGCCTTGTCTGGCTTCACGCAGCGACGATCGAACAGCCACACATTCGTCAGCGAACCGAACAGCGTTCGCCGATAGGCGCGGGTGATGCGCTTTTCCAGGTTCTCGACGTTGCCGACGAAGACCGGGATGGATGCGCCCTGCTCGGTGATGACGTGGAACTGATCCAGTCCCTGTTCATCCCGGCCGAGGGTCAGGCGGGCGAGGAACTCCTGAACGGCGGTGTCGCGCGCCCAGATCGAGAGAAAGACGAGATTGCCCTGCTCGTCACCGACGCAACCGTCGGCCATGAGGTCGGGGCATTCGTCGATGCGGTACAGCGGTTTCGCGGAAGAAGGTGCAGGCATGGTGATGTCCTCTTGGAAAAGAAGGAGCAACCACAGCCCGCGGGGCCGTGCTCGCCCCGGTTGGGTGAAGGAAGATGCGTGCCGCTAGACAGCGCGTCCCGCGTGAAAGCGGTGAACCCGCTCGCGCCACTCGGAGCTTTGCACCGGCGCCATGTCGAGATAGCGCAGCGGGCACGAGTAGTAGTACGGATGCACGGACTCATCGAGGGACTTGTAGCCCCAATCGCCGCCCGAGCTTTCCAGCAGATGGCAGCCGATGTAGCAGACGGACTCACCGGCCGCGAGGCCCATGACGCCCGCCTGCCTGGCGGTGACGCGAACCACGGTCCACAGAACGTCGCCGTCCAGCGTGTGGTCGATGACTTCGCAGCAGGCGCGTTCGGACGCCTGCGGAGCGAGCAGCTCGCGGATCAACTGATCGCGCGTCTGACGAACGAAGGTCCAGCCCATGAGGGTCTCCTTGAAGAAAAGGCCGGAGCCCTCCCCGTCGGGGGAGAACCCCGGCGGGTGGCGGAATGCCGCGCAAGGCGGCGGATGGATCAGGCAGCTTGGAGGTGCCAGTCCTGGGACAGCGGAGCGAACTCGTAGCCCAGCTTGTCGAGACGGTCGCGCTGCTGACGCAGCACACGACGATCCACGGTCGCATCGAGCTTTACGGTCTCGCCCAGGGGCCACAAGGCACCGAACAGCGCCGCGTCGTCTGCCTCGGCCGAGGCCGCAGCGGACACGGGAGCCGGTTCGCTGCCGAACGGCGTGGTATCGACCAGGGGATCGCGCGGACTGCGCGGCTTCGCCTTCGGCTTGGCCGGGGGCGTTGCCGGCGCGGGCGCCTGCGCTTCCTCGTCGATTGGATCGACTTCCTGCGGACTCAGCCGGCGGGCTTCGTCGCGGCTCAGGGCGTCGATGTTGGACAGGGTCATCCCGCCCAGATGGGCGCGGATCTCGATGACCATGCGGCCGTTGGCGTTGTACGTGGAGGGGCGAATCTCGACGATGACGAAATCACCGTCGTACTTGCCCTCGCGGTACTGATCGAGTTCGGCGTTCTTCACGACGAACTCGCCGATCGAGGTCGCCAGGCGGCCGACGTTGAAGTCGCCGTTCCTGCCGTGGATGGTCTTGATGGCCAGTTGGCCGGGAATGGTGATCATGAAGGTCTCCTGCGGACGAAGAGAAGACAAGGCCCCGGGGATGGGGCCTTGCGGATCAGAACGACTCGGCAACGGCCAATGCGGGGGCATCGGCAGCGTCGTCGGCAGCATCGGCGACGGGCCTGGAAGGCTCCGGTGCCGAGGCTTGCTGCGCGGCGGGCGCGTCGGACGTCACGGGGACTTCCGGGTCGCGCTCGTCGGTCTCGGTCGGCTTGGGTTCGGCCTTGTAGACGAGCTTGCCGTCGACCTTGATCCAACTGACGAACAGCAGACGGGCCTTGAGGCTCACACCCTGCTCGCCGGCACGCTTCCCCTTGGAGTAGGTGAAGGTGTCGGTCCACAGGTCGCCCAGGCGGAAGCCGATCATCACCTTCTTCTCGGCGTCGACCGCCTGAATGCAGCGGCGCACCAGGTGCTGCGCTTCCGAACCCGATACGCGCGTGTCGAAACGCACATACGAGACGTCGTCGCTGGGACCGTTCAGAGCCGCGATGTCGCAGGCCAGGAACGCATCGCCCTTCTTGGGCTTCACTTCGCGGATGCGATTGAGATACCCGAGGCCGGTGATGTGCAGATCGAAGTAGGACTTTTCGGTGGAAGTGGTCATGGTGAATCTCCTGGGAACAATGAGGCGGAGACACACCCGACCCAAGGCGGGGAAGGTGTGGAACCCCCGCGTGGGTTGATGGAACAGCTTGGAGGCATCGCCATCGAGAACCGATGGCCGTTCGCGCATGGATGCCGGTGCGAACTGGAGTGATCAACGCGGTCGGAACCGCGTCGCAGCCTTGAAGATCGTGGCTGCCTGGGCATGTCGCTGACGGACGTCAGCGGAACATGGCCGGAAGCGTGGCGCCAGGACGGCGCGCAGGCGAGCGGCAATCGGCACTCGCGGCTGTCCGCATTGCCGGGAAGAAAGAGGCCCCCGGAGCGGGGGCCAGGGATGGGCGGTCAGTTACCGCTGGGCGTGGGAGGAACCGCCTGCAGCGATAGGTGTGTCGCGGAGGCGGACACGTCGAGGTCGTCCTCGCTGCGCAGGATGCGCGCAAACACGCCCTCCTGCGGATCGAAGAACTCGCCGAAGTCGTCGCCACCGAACTCGGCGCGCGCCAGCTCCCACCAGTCGTCGAAGGCATCGACATCCGGGTTGCAACCGGCGGCATAGGCGATGGTCTTCTGGCGACCATCGGGTCGGCGCTCGCCGCACTCGGCCAGGAAGTACACGCCCTGATCCTTGACCAGGATGACGCGGCATTGATTCGCCACCGCTTCGGCGAGCACGGGCCGCAGCTCCGTGCCTTTGAATCGAACAGTCATGAGTGTGATCTCCAGGGGGCAGGAAAAACGGCTTCCCGCCGCGAGGGCGGGAAGCTGCTGTGAGATCAGTGCCGGATAGCCTTACGACACGACAGGCACTGCACGCGGATGCGCCGCCAACTCCCGTCGTCGATCAGCCGTTCCAGCGTCTCGCCGAGGGTGTCGAAGAACACCTCATCGACCCGTTCGATCAGCTCGCCGTCGCGGCGCAGCTCCACCGCGTAGAGGTCGAGGCCACGCTCATACAGCACGGTGACGCGCCGGAAACCGTCGGGAGCGGGCAACTGCTCCAGTTGGTTGACCAGTTCCTGCAGCTCGGGGCAGCGAGGCTTGGGAATCGGCAGCTTCGCCGGTGCGGACCCGAGCACCAACCGCTTCACCGTGTAGGGCTGGCCGTCGGCGGTGAACTCGGTCTGCTCCTCGGGCGTGTCCGCTCGCTGACCGTCGAAGCGGCGTCTGACATAGGGTTCGACCTGCACCTTGGCGCCCTCGTCGGGCACCTCAGTCACGAGCGTGCGATCGAGCACCGCGAACTCGGCTCGCCCCGTCTTGACGACGATGGCCTCGTCGGTGGTGGCGATGACCTTGCCCTCGAAAGGCTTCGGGTCGATGTGAAAGCCCAGCGTCGAAACCTTGGGCTGGCCGTCGAAGATGTTGAACTTGAACGAACGGACGTTGGAAGGCACATGACCGACAACGAGCGTTGGCATCTGTGCACGGATGGCTTGGGTATCCATGGGGAGACTCCTTGTGGCAACCAAGGGACTCCCGCCCGCAAGGGAGGTCTGTCCCTTGAGGGTGAGGTGGATGGACGCGGGTGCGCCCGGAGAACGAAGCAACCAGCACGGCGAACCGCGCCGCAGTCTTGAAGGTCTCGACTGCCTGGGCATGCTGCCGGCAACGCCAGCGAACATGCGGCCAGCGTGCGGCACATGGCGGCGGCCGTCCGTTGGGAATCGGCAATGCGCCGGCACCGCGTTCCGCGAAAAAGAAGAGCCCCGACGTGGGGGCTCGAATGGGTTGCGGGTTACTCGTCGTCGTAGAGCGTCAGCCCGTCCAGCACGGGCGCGTCGGCATCGAACACCAACATGCGAACGTCGGCGAGCGCAGCCAGGTGCAACACTTCCACGAGGGACTCCGGCACGCCCTTGGCCCGGTGCTCCTGCCGCAGCTCTTCGGCGGTGATGCCCTCGACATGCTGCAGGTTCGCATCCGTCCAGGGCGTGGCGATCAGCTTCACGCCGACCGCCGGGCTGTAGGGAATGCGGAAGGCCACGAACAAGAAACCGCTCGGCGTGGCGATGTCCGCCAGTTCGGCGAGGAAGCGGCCGGCCTCCTCGGTGATGTGCGCCGAGCTGATTTCCCAGGCACGGCTGTAGAAGCCGGTCTCGAAGCGCAGGCGGCGGACCACCTCGCGCGCGGCTTCCTCGGAGTAGGTATCGCCGACGTGCAGTGGCTGGCCGGCTTCTTCGGCCATGACGGCGTAGACGAAGTTTCGGGCGATACCGTGGCTGGGGCACTGCGCGTCCAGATCGGGCGGCACGTTCTGGCCCTCGGTGATCAGCGCGAAGTCGTCGCAGAAGACGCAGGCATGGCGCTCGACCTGGCTGGCCGGCAGATGCGACTGCGAGACGTGCAGCGGCAGATAGCTCAGCGGGCAGTCGTCGTCGTAGGAAATCGCCAGCAGCCGCTGCACGGACAGGCCATCGTAGCCGCGGACGAAGGGGTTTTTGGAATGAGACATGGGATTCCTCCAGCAGAGGATGGCCGAGGCAATCCCCTGCCGGGGATTGAACCCCAGCGAGTGGATGAAGTGGCAACCGGTCAGCCGGCCGCGGCGTCGGGCCGCCCTGGTGGCGGGCGGTGCAGGTCAGTGGAAGATGGTGATTCGGGACATGGCCGCTCCTGCGAAAGGAAGGAGGGACATGGCCCCGAACGGGGACGCATGTCCCTCGTGGGGTGGGATGAAAGAACGGTGGGTTGCCAGGCGCGGCTCACCAGCCGTTGTAGTGCAGCGTGAGGTCGGCGATGACCTGGCGCCGTTCCAGATCGAGGCCGCCGAAGTCGGACAGCCCCTCGAAGCCGCAACGCTTGAGCATCGCGCCGCCCTCGCGGGAGTTGTAGAAGCTCACCATTGCGGACAGGAACATGCGTTGACCGCTGCTCAGCACGCCCAGGGCGTCGTTGAGCATCAGCATGTTGGGCCGCAGGTCCCACTTGGTGGTGGCACGCTGCAGACCTTCGCGTGTGCCGTCGCCGAACCACTCGTGGCCGGCGATCTGCGCGCCGCGCTTCCAGGCCTCGAAGAAGGCCTGCGGTGCAACGTCGAAGTGTGCCTGTTCCAGCGCCATCTGATCGAGCACGTCTTCGGGTAAAGACAGATTCATGAGAGAACTCCTTGAAGGGTGGGAATCAGGGGTGAGCGCGCTGTGCCCAGGCATGGGTATCCAGGGCGCGCTGTGCTGCGAGGTGGTTCGGGAAATACTCGACGGACTCCCGCGATACCGGGCCTTCGTCGTCTTGTGTGCCGATGTAGTGGCCGGCCGCGCTGCGCAGCACCTGTAGCGGCAAACGCTTGCCGGTCCAGGCCAGCGCCAGCGCACCACTGCGCACTGCGGTTGCAGAGGAAGATGCGGAAGGTACAGACATGCCGTGCTCCTTGGTGGGTCGGGGAGCACGCATCCCGCAGGGGATGGGTTCCCCTCGGGTGGTTGAGAAAAGTGCATCGTCGCCTGGCCGGCGAGCGTCCGCGGTGAGCGATGCGAAGCGGACTGGATCGGTCAACGCGGCGAACCGCGTTGCAGTCTTGAAGACCGAGACTGCCAGGGCATGCCGCTGACGACGGTCAGCAACGCATGAGGGTGAGCTTCGGACTATCAGATAGCCGCGTCACGCAGCAATCGGGCGCAGTGGCGTCCCCGATTGGGGTCGGGCGCGCCCGGTCCTCTATTGCGATGTGCTTGCACAATTATTCAATAGATGTTGTATTATTGAACTATGAACGAGACCCAAGCCGTTTCCGCCCTGGGCGCCCTGGCCCACACCCAGCGCCTTCGCGTGTTCCGCGCCCTGGTCGTCGCCGGCCCCGAAGGGCTCACGCCCAGCGTCCTGGCCGACCAGCTCGACGTGGCCCGCAACACCCTGTCCTTCCATCTGAAGGAGCTGGCCCATGCCGGCCTCGTCACCATCGAGCAACAGGGCCGCAACCTGATCTACCGCGCCGACTTCGCCCACATGAACGGGCTGCTCGGCTACCTGACCGAGCACTGCTGCCAAGGTGGCGTGTGCGAGGCCAATGAATCCACCCGTGCCTGCGCCTCCTGCTGAAAGGAACCTCCATGAAACGCTTCCACGTCCACCTGCACGTCGATGACCTGAATCGCAGCATCGGCTTCTATTCCCAACTGTTCGCCGCGCAGCCGGCTCGCATCGAGGCCGACTACGCGAAGTGGATGCTCGAAGACCCGCCGGTCAACTTCGCCATCTCCACGCGCGGCAGCAAGCCGGGCATCGACCACCTGGGCATCCAGACCGATGACGCCGACGAACTCACCGCCCTGAAGGCCCGCGCGCAGGCTGCCGACATGGCGCTGCTCGACGAAGGCACCACGACCTGCTGCTATGCACGCAGTGAGAAGCACTGGGTCACCGACCCGCAGGGCGTGGCCTGGGAGCATTTCCACACGCTGGGCAACATCCCCGTGTTCAACGAAGCGCCGCAGCCCGCGCCGAGCACAGCTCCAGCTTGCTGCGCGCCGAGTGACAGTCGCGCCGCCGCGAAACGGGCTGCTTCTTGCTGCTGACGCGAGGCATCGATGACGACTGAAACCACCTACAACGCGCTGTTCATCTGCACCGGAAATTCGGCGCGTTCCATCCTGGCCGAAGGCATCCTCAACGAACTGGGCCTGGGACGGTTTCGCGCCTACTCGGCGGGGAGCCACCCCAAGGGCGAAGTCCACCCGCTGGCGCTCGCCACGCTGGAGCGCCTGCGCCTGCCAACGACCGGCTACCGCAGCAAGAGCTGGGACGAATTCGTGGCGCCCGGTGCGCCGGTGTTCGATTTCATCTTCACCGTCTGCGACAACGCCGCTGGCGAGGTGTGTCCCGTATGGCCGGGCAAGCCGGTGTCGGCCCATTGGGGCGTGCCCGATCCGGCCGCCGTCGAAGGCAGCGAGGAACAGCAGCGCAAGGCGTTCATGGACGCCGCGTTGACGCTCAAGCGTCGCATCGAGCTGTTCCTGTCGCTGCCGCTCCAACGGCTCGATGCCATGTCGCTGCAGCATGAGCTGCGCGTCATCGGCAAGCAGTGAGGTAGCACGATGACCGTACAGACAGAAGCCGTCGCCGCCACGCCATCGTTCTCGATGAGCATCTTCGAGCGCTACCTGACGGTGTGGGTGCTGCTGTGCATCGTCGCCGGCATCGCCCTGGGCCAGCTCGCGCCTGGCGCGTTCCAGGCCGTCGGCCGCATGGAAGTGGCCCAGGTCAACCTGCCGGTCGGCCTGCTCATATGGGTCATGGTGATCCCGATGCTGCTCAAGGTGGATTTCGGCGCGCTCGGCCAGGTTCGCCAGCACTGGCGTGGCATCGGCGTGACGCTGTTCGTCAACTGGGCGGTCAAGCCGTTCTCGATGGCACTGCTGGCCTGGCTGTTCATCCGCCACGTCTTCGCCGACTGGCTGCCGGCCGACCAGCTCGACAGCTACGTCGCCGGCCTGATCCTGCTGGCCGCCGCACCGTGCACAGCGATGGTGTTCGTGTGGAGCCGACTGACCGGCGGCGACCCGGTATTCACTCTGTCGCAGGTGGCGCTGAACGACACCATCATGGTGTTCGCCTTCGCGCCCATCGTCGGGCTGCTGCTGGGCCTGTCGGCGATCACCGTGCCGTGGGACACGCTGCTGACCTCAGTGGTGCTCTACATCATCATCCCCGTCGCCCTCGCGCAGGTGTGGCGCCGCTCGCTGCTGCGTCGTGGACAGGCCGCGTTCGACCGCGCGCTGGAGCGCCTCGGCCCGCTCTCAATCGCAGCGCTGCTGCTGACGCTGGTGTTGCTATTCGCCTTCCAGGGCCAGGCCATCCTGCGACAGCCGCTGGTGATCGCCATGCTCGCCGTGCCCATTCTGATCCAGGTGTTCTTCAATTCCGGCCTCGCCTACTGGCTCAACCGCAGGGTCGGCGAGAAGCACAACATCGCGTGTCCCTCGGCGTTGATCGGTGCCAGCAACTTTTTCGAGCTGGCAGTGGCAGCGGCCATCAGCCTGTTCGGCTTCCATTCCGGCGCGGCCCTCGCCACCGTGGTCGGCGTGCTGATCGAAGTGCCGGTGATGCTGCTGGTGGTGCGCGTGGTCAACCGTTCCCGCGCCTGGTACGAACAGGCCCCGCGCAACGCAGCGAGGCATCCGGCATGAGTACCGTCACGATCTACCACAACCCGGACTGCGGCACGTCGCGCAACACGCTGGCGCTGATCCGCGCCAGCGGCATCGAGCCCACGGTCATCGAGTACCTGAAGACGCCGCCCGACCGCGAGACCTTGAAGGCGCTGATCGCGCGGATGGGCATGGGCGTGCGGGATGTGTTGCGCATCAAGGGCACGCCCTACAAGGAACTGGGCCTGGATGCCGCGCATTGGAGCGACGACCAGTTGATCGATCAGATGCTGGCGTACCCGATCCTCATCAATCGGCCCATCGTGGTGTCGCGCTCGGGCGTGCGCCTGTGCCGCCCCTCGGACATGGTGATCGACCTGCTGCCGCAACGACCGGCGGGCGAGAACCGCAAGGAGGATGGCACGCCGCTGCTGGTGGATACGCCGATCGCCGGCAGCGACCCGGACCTCGCCCTGGCTTTGCAAGAGGCCGTGCTTCCCACGGACGACCTGGCCGAATCAGGGCGCAGCTTCTTCGCCTATGCCACGGTGTCCGGCGAGCGCGTGGGCTACGGCGGCTTCGAGCGCCTGGGCCGAGACGTGCTCGTGCGCTCCCTGGTGGTGCTGCCACACGCACGCCATCGCGGCATCGGCGGCGGAATGTTCGCACTGCTGCTGCGCCGTGCCTTCGACGAGGGCGGGCGCGACGCCTGGTTGCTGACCACGACGGCTGCGCCGTTCTTCGAGCGCGCGGGCTTCAAGCCAATCGAGCGCAGCGCCGCACCGGCGGCCATCCTTGCCACACGGCAGGCCGCAAGCCTTTGTCCTTCGAGCGCCGTGCTGCTTGGACGTCGAATGTCACTGTGATGTGCCCTCGCAAGGACATCCCGGGACACAGAGGTGCATCAGTGAAATGACTAATCGCCGAAGGCCACGCGGGCCTTCGGCTGGAGAGGAAGGAAAACCACCTGTGGGCTGCGTCAGCGCGGGCCGTCGTCAAAGCCGTTCGCTGCATCAGCAATCGCACCCGGCCCGTTTCGTGGCTGGGGCCGGAAACCTTTGGCACGCATACGCGCACAAAGGGAGCCCATTGTTCCGCCGGCGGGCACCGGCACGGAATACCCTGGGCCCAAGGGGCCTCCTCACGGCTCGCGCGGCGGCAAGGCGTCAGGAAGCCCCTCGTGGCCGAGGCAAGGCACACCGATCAAGGGAATGGCGGCGGGCGCGATTCGTGGAGCAATGACCTTCTCGCCCCGTCGCCCGATGGCGGGCAGACGGGGCGCGCACACCGTTGCAGAAGGAGACGCGCGCTTTGGAGTCCCGCGCGGTGCGGGACGTTTGCCTCGCCGCCAGTGAAGTGGCCGGCGCGGCAGGGGGAAGCGAGGATCAGGACGCCTTGGAGGCAGCGCGCCGCTTGCGCGGTGCGCTGCGCCGGCCCGTCGGGGACTCGATCGGCAACGTGCCCTTGCAGTCCGGGTAGCGCGAGCAGGACCAGAACGCGCCGCTCTTGCCCGTGCGCTGCTGCATCGGTGCGGCGCACTGCGGGCAGGCCGGCGCCGGCGGCAGCTTGAGCGAGAGCGTTGCGCCGCGGTACTGCTGCACGAGCTGGCCGACCCACACGGACTGCTTCTCGATGAAGGTGTCCAGCGTCATCTGGCCGGCCTCGATCATGTCGAGCGCCTGCTCCCACACCGCCGTGGTGCCGGGGTCGGCGATGGCTGAGGGCACCGCGTCGATGAGCGTGAATGCCGCGTCGGAAGCGCGGACGGCGCGGCCTTTCTTGACCAGGTAGCCGCGACCGATCAGACCGTTGATGATGTTGGCGCGTGTCGCCTCGGTGCCGATGCCGGTGGTATCTCGCAGCTTCTGTTTCAGGCGCGGGTCGGTCACGAGCTTGGCGACGGTCTTCATGGCCTTGATCAGCTCGCCCTGCGTGTAGGGTTTGGGCGGCAGCGTCTTCAGCGCCTTGAGATCCACCTTTCCGACCGGGCAGGACAGGCCCGCATGCAGGGCGGGCAGCACCTGGCTGCGCTGCGCATCCTCGCCATCGGCATCGTCCGGCCCCGGCGTCGCCAGCACCTCACGCCAGCCGATGACGGCGATCTGCTTGCCCACGGCCGCCAGCGACTGACTGCCGCACGAGAACTGCGCCACCGTCCGGTCGAACTCATGGTGTGGGAGGAACTGCGCGAGGTAATGGGCGCGGATCAGCCGATAGACGGCCAGCTCCTTGTCGCTCATCGCCGAGAGGTTGGCCGGTTCCAGCGTCGGAATGATGCCGTGGTGAGCTGTGACCTTGCCGTCGTTCCAGACCCGCGAACGCTGCTGGCGGTCCAGGCGGTCGATCAGCGGCCGCAGGCTGGGATCGGTCTTGACCAGGCTGTCGAGCACGGCCGGCACCTCGGCCAGCATGCTCTCGGGCAGATAGCCCGAATCCGAGCGCGGATAGGTCGTTGCCTTGTGCGTCTCGTACAGCGCCTGGGCGATGTCCAGCGTCTCCTGCACGTCGAGGCCCAATTGCTTGGAACACACCTCCTGCAGGGTGCCGAGGTCGAACGGCAGGGGCGGCCCTTCGCGCACGCGCTCGGTCTCCACCGACAGCACCTGGGCGGTGCCGGCCGCGCGCAGGAATTCCGCTGCCTGCTGCGCCACCGGCTGCTGCAAGCAGCGGTCGGCGTCGTCGGTGCTGCCCTGTGGCGGCGTCCAGCTTGCGACGAAGGACTGGCCCGCATGCGACAGCGCCACCTCGATGGCCCAGAACGGCACGGAGACAAAGCGCGCGATCTCGCGATCACGGTCCACCACCAGCTTGAGCGTCGGCGTCTGTACCCGCCCGACCGACAGCACGCCGGTGTAGCCGGCCTGGCGCCCGAGCAACGTGAAAAGGCGGCTCAGGTTCATCCCGATCAGCCAGTCGGCGCGCGATCGGGCGAGTGCGGAGAAATACAGTGGCAGCGTCTCGGCGGACGGTTTGAGCGCGCCCAGCGCCTTGCGGATCGACGCATCGTTGAGCGCCGACAGCCACAGGCGCTGAATCGGCCCGCGGTAGCCGCATAGCTCGATGATCTCGCGGGCGATCATCTCGCCCTCGCGGTCGGCGTCGGTCGCAATCACCAGCTCGCCCGCCTTGGCGACGAGCTGCTGCACGACCTTGAATTGCGCTGCGGTCGCCGCCTTGGGCTCGACACGCCAACGCTCAGGAAGAATGGGTAGTTGCTCGATGGCCCAGCACTTGTATTGCTCGCCGTAGCCTTCGGGCGGAACCGCCTCCACCAGATGACCGATGCACCAGGTCACGACGACATCCGCACCGCTGTAGCAGCCGTTGCCGCGTTGACCGGCACCCAGCACACGGGCGATGTCCTTGCCCTGGGCCGGCTTCTCGCACAGGAACACGCGCATGAAGCCTCCTTGGAAATGTGCGGTTCGTCGGATGAGCGCCAGCTTGGCAGGGCCAGGAGATGCCGGCAGCAAGGAACCCGATTGATGCAGACGCCGCTTTGTGATCGGCAGGCGGTCCGTTGCCGCAGCGGTGCGCATAGACCGCAGGAGCTGGCACAGCAAGAGCGTCGTTTCGGGAGGGCGGCTGGAACTCTGTGGACGACCTTGGAGCTATCCCCTGGGGATAGCTCGCTGGTGCATCGCGGGCGCATGACAGTTGCTACAGCCGCCCTCGGGGGAACGGCGATAGGCGAACTACTGTCCGCCGGCCGGCTTGGCGCTGAGCGCCACCGACGCGATGCGGTACGGCAGGATGCCCACGCGCCGGGCCTCAACCTTGAATGTGACGCGCTCGTTCTCGTCGGCGTCCTCCCATTCGTCGCGAACGGTGCGGCCCTCGACCAGCACCCGCATACCCTTCTGGTACAGCGTCTTCCAGTGCTCGGCGTCGCGGTGCCACAGCTCCACCGGCGCCCAGAAGCCGCCGCGATCTTCGTACTCGCCGTCCTTCTTCGGGATCGGGTTGTCGAAATAGACGTTCAGGCGAAGTAGCCGGCGCGGCTCGTCGTTGCCGTTCGGGAATTCGCGGTAGTCCGGCACAGAACCGATGTTGCCCTCGCCGACGAAGTGCGTGCTCATGGTGATTCCTTGGTGGTGGGTGGAACGGCCGCGGTATGCCCGTGGACACGCCGCAGGTAAGCCGCTTCGGCCTGCGCGGCCTTGCTGGCGCATTCCAGGGCTTGGCGAGCGATGCTGTGCGTCAGGCTGATCTGCATGTTCAGCACGATGCGCTGCAGTTCCATCGCGTACAGTTCGTCGATCATCGAGGCCGGCGTCGCGGGGTTGGCCAGCAGGGCCTCCCACAACGCCACGCCCATGGAGGAACGGTCGAGGTTGCGCCAGCGCAGGAAGGTCGTCCCCGCGCCAGTGGCCTGCTGGGCCAGTTGCACGTCGAGCAGGCTGAAGGGGTAGGCCCGCGCCTGGGGCAGCACGCGCCGCTGCGCCAGGCCAATCAGGTCGTCGCGCAGCGCTGCGCACTGGCTGGCCCAGGTCTCCAGACTTCCCTTACCCTTAAAGGGCTGTAAAAGGCCTTTTAGGTAGCCTGCGTGTTCCAGCCGCTGGAAGTCCGCCTGTTCCAGCGCCACGAAGCGCGTGGAGTGGCTGATGGGGATCGATGCCGTCATGCGTCAGCACCCTCATTACCCGTCGCTGGATTGGCTGCGCCATCCGTGTGAGCCGTCGCATCGGGCTCGATGGCGGGCGCAGCAGGCGGCGTGCCGGGCTTGGTCGTCCGCCGCGCGATCGGTGGCGCGAAACGCGAGCGGCGCGTGCCTTCCAGCACGTCCTGCGGCAACTCGCCGAACTTCTCCAGCGCCGCCCGCGCCGCGGCGTTCTTCGCCGCGAAGTCGTCGCGCGTCGTGCCCGAGTAGCGGTACTGCTGGGCCAGCGAGAACAGGCTCCGCAGCGCGTGCGCGCCATCATTGAGCCAGCGCTCCAAGGTGCTGCGGTCAATCAGCGCCGTGTGGTGCGCCAGGATGAGTTTGCGTGCCAGGTCGTCGTAGTCGGCCAGCAGATACACCGCCATGAAGCCAAGCTGGGCGTTCACGAACAGCGGCAGCTTTACCGGCTGCACGTTCATGTTCTCGCCCAGCGACAGCGCCGGGGGTACATCGGCCAGGGCCTGATCCACCTGCTCGCGCAGCGCCTGCAGCGTGCTCTTGGTCTGCTCCAGCTTGTCTTCGATACGCAGCATCCAGAAATCGGAGTACGGATCGTCCTGCTCGGAACCGCGCTTCATCTTGTTCATCGCACTGATGAAGCCGTTGAGTCCGATGATGCCGGCGCGCCCCTCGGTCGGCGCACGGCCGTGCCAGATGCGCGAAGCGTGGTGCGTGTGCAGCGTCAGCGACATCGCGCTGCGCAGCGACCCGAGATTCAGTTGCAGGGGTTCATTGGCCATGGGTGACGACTCGCATTAACGGAACGAGTCGCCAGCATCGGCACCGCCCGGAAGGCCGTCAGTCAACAAACCGCAATCGGCGTGCGCCCGGTTTGTCGGTGGCGGGAAGGCTGGCTGTCCCAGCTATCCCCTGGGGATAGCCTCGCGGCGGGTAGCGACGGCAAGCGCCGCCTGCTGTCCCAACTGTGCAATGAAACCTTCGAGTTGGCCGTCGGCAACATCGGCATGGCGGCCGGCGGCGATGTCGGCCCAGCCCATGCAAGCTGCTTCCTGCAGCGCCTTGAGTTTGGCTGCTTCAGGCTCCTTGGCATTCATGGTGAATCTCCAGTGAGGAAAACCGCCTTCACTCCTGTGCCAGCGGCCACTGCTGCGCGGCGTGCAACACGCGCAGGATGGACACCGCGCGGGTGTCCTCCATGTAGACCACCACGTAGTTCGCACGCACGACCATCTCCCGCGTGCCGGCCACGCGGCCAGGCCGGTAGAGCTTCGGGCGCTCCGGCAGCTTCGCGGCCTTGGCCTCGATGTCGTCCTTCAACCGCTGCGCGGCATCGGGGTTGTCGTCCGAGATGTAGTCAACAATCGCCAGCAGGTCAGCGCGGGCGGCTTCCCGCCACTCAAGTACGCGCACGCCGCTTCCTGTCGATCAGCGCCTGCGCCTCGTCCATGACCTGCTGGTGCGGCACCGGCGGCCGTGTGTCGGCCAGCGCCTCCTGGACCTTCGCCCGGAACCAGGCATCGTAGGCCTCCGGGTCGGCCGTGAGGCCAGCCGGCAGCGCGCCTTCCTTGACCACACGGGTCAGCAGGATGCGCACGGCGTCCGAAACGGTGAGGCCGACCCCGGCGAGCTTCTCGGCGGCATCGGCCTTGAGCTTATCGTCCACACGGATGTGCAGCATCGAAGTCTGTGCGGCCATCTCGGCTCTCCTGTTTGTGCATCAGACTGTATTGTGTATCTCAATTGAGACTCGCGCAAGAGCCAGGGTCGGGCCGACTGCCTGCCGGAAGGCTCCCTGTCCCGGCTATCCCCTGGGGATAGCCCGCCCGGTCAGGGGCCGCGCAGCGCCGCCCGCAGCCGTGCCAGGTGGGCACGCACCACCTCGGGGGATGCCGGGACCGGTGCCGGTGGTGCGGATGGCGGTGGACGGGTTGCTGGCGCTACTGTGGCACCGTCGCCCGCCCACGCCTTGAACTCCCCGCGGATCGCCTTTTGGATGATGCCGAAGAGATAGCCCGCCGGGTTGCGCACTGCGCTGTTGCGGCAGCGCGCCTCCCACTCGTCGAGCACGGCCTGCCGCTGGGGCTCGTCCACCTGCTGCAAGGCCACCAGCGCGCCGGCCTGCTGCTCGTCCTTCAGGCGCAGGAAGCGCTCGGGCAGCCGCAGGTTCTGCAAGGCCCTCGCGCGCGGTACTGTACGTACTTCTTTATTTATACGATTCATACGTACTGTACGGTCCTCCTTCGGAATCCGAAGAGAGCCGTCTGGCGCGGATTCCAACCCTGCTTCGGAATCCGAAGACGGGCGCACGCCATTCCGAAGAAGGGCTTCCTGGCCTTCTTCGGATTCGTGGCCCGCACCCTCCTGTGGATAACCTGGCGTCGTCCAGCCATGCCGCGCCATGCGCTGCGCCAGCACCTGCAATCGGGTCGGCAGCGTGCGGCCGCTGAGCAGCGGGTCCTCGGCAATCTCCTTGAGTGTGTTCATGCCCACGATCTGTACCGCCTTGGCGGCATGGGTCAGCGCCTGGCTGACCAGGCCGAGGTAGTCGGCATCGAGCTGCATCGCCTCGAAGGGCGACAGCGGTTCGTCGTGCAGCACATAGAGGTTGCCTTGGATGCGGCCGGTATTCGGGTCGCGCCGTCGTCGCACCAGGCTCAGCCAGCGTGTCAGCCGCAGCAGCGTCAGGGCGCGCGCCACGGTCTCGTGCGAGGCTCGTGCCGCGCAGGGTATCGAGGCCAAGTAAGGGCGCAATTGGTCGTAGGTGGGAAAGGCGGTCACGCCGTCGTCGTTGAGCTGCAGGCGAAACACCTGCCAGGCGTTGCGCTCCAGCGGCGTCAGGCGTCGGTCGAGGAACAGTCGGCGCGGCACGCTCTCATGGCGGTTGCCGCTGTAGAGGAAACCGTCTTGGTTCGGCGCCGTGCCCTGCGCCGGTTCCTTCGGCTCAAGGTGCCGCAGCGCCTCGCCGAACACCGACGACAGCGCAACCGGGCCATCGCGCCGTGATGCGCTGCCCGTGGTCATGGCTACACCAGCCCCTGGTCGATCCAGTTCCGTATCGCCGACCAGATCACCGACATGGGCAGGGTCATGGCCTCGGCCAGCTCCATGGTCAGCGCCAGCATCGCCATGTCGTCGGTCAGTGCGATGTGGCGCTCGGAGACGCCGGCCTTCCAGCGCTCCCACAAGGCCACGTCCTGCGCCTCGTCGAGCACCGGATGCCGGCCCTTGCGCTTGGGCAGCCCGAGGATGTCGCGGCGCAGCGCCACTTCTTGATGCGTGAGGCCGTAGAACTTGCTGACCATCTCCGTGCTCGCCCCCAGGCGCAGCATGCGGTCCACCGTAGCGATCTCCCGCTCCACGTCGTGCATCTGGCTCAGCAGCCGCTTCAACACTTCCCGGTTCACCGACACCGAACACCACGACACCGTGGCATTCACCAGCATGCTCACGAGTTCGGGGTGCTTCAGCGCATCCAACTCCTCCTCGCCGAAGCCCATGGCCTTGCAGCGGCGCAACTGGCCGTTGCGCAGGTCATGCAGGGCCTGGGCGATCACGGCCTGGTTGAGTGGGTGCGGTGCCGACATGCGGGAGCCTCCTGCGCGCTCAGGATGCCTGGCCCGCTTCGCCGGCTTGCAGGTCCAGCAACCGGCGCGCCAGGCGCAGCAGACGGAACAGCTTCACCAGCCCGGCATCGCTCAGGCGCGTGACCAAGCCGCCGTGACCATGCAGCAGCGGCCCAAGGTCATCGGCCAGCCGCGCGCTGTCCAGCCCGGTCGCGGGTGCCGGCGCGGTGCTCAGCGCGTGCAGCAGGGTCAGCATCGCACGCGCGAACGCCGGCAGCGCCTTCGCCTGGCCCACGGCCGGCGTCACGCAGACGAAGCCGATGCCGCCATCGCTGGCTTCGATGTGGTCGGCCACCGCCGCTTCCCCCGCGATCTCGCGAGCGAACTGCGCGATATGCACGCGCAGGCGATCCGGCACGTCCAGGCCCGGCTCGATGTACCAGACATCCGAGATGGGAAAGAGCCCGCCAACCTGCACCGGGATCGCACGCAGCGCATCTGCCTCAAAGTCGGGTAGCTTGTCGCCGAGCTGATCCGCGACCATCCGCTGGATGGACTGCAGGCGCTCGGTGGTCGGGGCCGGCGTCACGATGTGCCCTTGCAGGCGCTCGTCGCGTTGTCCGTGCTGGTCCTGCGGCGCTTCGGGCGATGCAGGCGGTGGCGCTGCTGACGCCCCAGGCGAGACCGGCGTGGTGTCGCGCGGACCGGACGACACGGGTGGCTGCTGAGGCGCGGAGACCGGTGCGGAAGGAGCAGCAGGCACGACAGGCGCCGCCGGTGGCTTCGGCGCCGCCGGTTCGCTGGTCAGCGCACGCTGGCGGCTTTCGCTGTCGTCGATCTCCAGCGCCAGCGTGTCGTAGTCCGCCTCCAGCAACTCGGCCATCTGGCCGACCAGTTCGTCCTGCACCCGCTGCGGCGAGAAGTCGTCCGGCTGTGTGTCGAACTGCGTCAGCACGTCCTGAAACAAGGTGGCGAAGTCCACGGTCAGCGGCCGGCCCAGCGCACGCCGCTCCCAGGTGCGCTCGCACGCCTTGCGCAGCACTGCGAGCCGGTCCACCTGATGCCGGCCCAATCCGCCGTACAACAGCGTCGGGATCGCCGGCAGCAGATAGCGCACCGCATCGTTCATGCGGCTGATGTGTGACTGCGGCACCGGATAGCCGTCGGCAGTCAGCCGCCGCGCGAGTTCGCTCTGCGACAGCGCCTGGCCGCTTTCCTGCTCGTAGAACTCGCGCGCCTTCTCGATGCCCAGGGCGCGCTCGATGAAGGTCAGCCCACCGCGCAGTTCGTTCTCGGCCAGGTGCCCGGTTAACGCCACGATTTCGCCGCGCGCCGGCCACGGGCGGAACAGGCACGCGATCCGGAAGAAGCGGTCTTCCTTGGTTTCGCTCCACAGTTCGCGCAGGATGGCGAGCCGCGTATTGCCACCGTTCCTGATGATGTAGTGCGCCTCGCCCGGCCGGCGGGTGATCGCGGGCGGTGCGTCCAGCCCGCGCTCGCGGATCGAGGCCTTGATTTCCTCGTAGGCCGGGTTGCGCGTCACGCGTGGGTCATGTTCATAGGGACGCAACTCGTCCAGCGTCACCACCATCGGCGTATCGGCGATGGGGTCGGTCAGGGCAGCGGCCGAAGGACCGCTGCGTTCGAAGCCGGTGGCCAGCAGCTTGGCGGCCATGTCCTGCGGCGTCGACTCAGCCATCGCTGCTCTCCCGAGATGCCACCGGTGCCTGTCGATCGGCGCGGCGAAGCTGCGCGCGAGCGTTGCGGCTGGCGCGGTGATCGCTCGCGGTCGAACTGGTGTAGATCGCGGCGCAGCCGGGCTTGGTGAACATCAGGTGCCCGCCGCGCGTGCGTTTCACGTGCCAACCTTCGCCCAGCGCGAACTCGATCAGCGCGCGCAGCCGCGCATGGCCGCGGGCCAGTTCATGCGCGTTCGCCATGACTGGCTCCCCCTGCGCGGCCTCTGCCGGTAACGCACGCGAAGCGCTCCCGCCATGCCGGGAACAGCTCGCCAGCCAGCGCACGCATCGTCTCCAACGCCGCAGGCGCAGTACGGCCCACTGGTTGCCGGTACTCGACGCGATGCACTGGCAGCCCCCGTGTTGCGGCACGTGGGTAGGCTTCGATGGCCGGGACGTCGGTGTTCAGGACCTGTATGCCAGCGTGCGCCTGGAACACCTGGCGCAGGGCCTGCTGGATCAGTCGGGCGTTCGACGAAACCGGATGCACACGGTTGATGAGCAAGCGCAGCGGTGGCGGCTCGATGCCGAGGTGCCGATACGGAGCTATGTCCTCGATCAGTTGCAGCGTGCCGCGCCTCAGCTCACGCGCCGCCAGGATTTCCGGTGTCACCGGCGACAGCGCCAGGCTGGAGGCCAGTACCGCCATCTCCAGCAGCACACTGCGCGCTCCCTGGGTATCGATCAGCAGCAGGTCGTAGTGCGGCGCCAGCGCGGGGAGCAGGTGACGCAGGCGCAGCCGGCCGTCGGGTGCGTGCAGCAGCAGTGTGTTCAGTTCGCCGCGGTGGTCGTTCGAGACCACCAGGTCGAGACCCGCCACAGCGGTCTGCGAAGCCAATTGCTCGATACGCTGCTCGTTGAAGGCCAGCATCTCGTAGATACCGGCAGGCGCATGCGTGCCGAGCGTGAAGTAGCTCGACAAGGTGGGCTGTACGTCCAGGTCCAGCAGCAGCACGCGCAGCCCTGCATCGGCGATGAAGCCGCCCAGGTTCGCCGCGGTGGTCGTCTTGCCGACGCCACCCTTGGTCGAAATGATGGATACCACCTGCATGGCGCGACTCCTCGTGGAAGGGATTCCGACGGAGCGCGGGCTCACGCCCGTTCCCTGAGTCGATCGGTGATCCACTGATCGATCTCCACCGAATCCCATCCGATGGCGCGTACCCCGAGGCGCAGGGGCTTGGGAAACTTGCCCTCCTTGATCAGGTTGTAGATGTGGGCGCGTTTGAAGCCGGTCTTGGCCTCGACTTCCGCGCGGCGCAGGATGCGGTGTTCGTTCGGCGTCGCGGTGGCGATGGTCTGGGCAGTCACGAGGGTCACTCCTTGGCGCTGTGTAGCGACGGTGATGGACGTGCCCCGTATTCAATAGCGCTGTTCTCGCGCAGTCACCGCAAGTGCAGGCTCGCCATCTGCACTTGCAGTCAGCGGTCCTGGGTGGCGAGATGACGCTTGGCTGCCGAAAACTTCGCCCACAGCGTTCGCTCGCTGATTCCGGACTTGTCGCCGTAGTGGGCAACCAGCGCACTGATGACCGATTCCAGCGTCTCGAAGGACGAATAGGGAACGCCATTGGGCGACTTGCCCAACAGCAGGGTCAGAAGGCCGCCAACGATGTTCAGGTAGGTGGACTCACTGCGGGCGCCCGGCATCCCGGAGCGCTTCTCGCGTTCCGCGCGTGCCTGGTGCTCCTGGCTGAGCGTCTGGAACTGGGCATAGAGCGCATCCCAGGCCTGCACCCTGTCGGCAAGCTGGAGCTTCAACGCCTCGCGATCCATGATCAGTGCCTGCACGGCATCGACACTGACGGCCGGATGCAGGTGGCGCTCGAAGGCATCGAACAAAAAGGCCGGTCGCTGGTCGGGATAGAAACGGATCATCCAGGCCTTCAGGTCGACATGGCGGATCGTGAGGCCGGGGTCATCAAGCAAGGCGGGGTCGTTGCTCGTGATGCCGTCCTTGCCGTAGGGGAGGTCGAAGTGCACCAGTGCGTCATAGATCCGTTCCGCGTTGAGACGAAGCTGTGGCCAGCGTGCCAGTTCGGGGTGCTCAGGCAAGCGGTTCATCCCCTTGGCGACACCGAGGATGCGGCGCTCGAAGCGCGACAGCCCCGCCCACTGGATGGCCGCCTCGATCGGACGGTAAAAGACCTTGGCTTGGGGGCCGGATGAAGGTGGCTTTCGCATGGCTGCTCCCAGGTAACCGGAATCAGGACATCTGTTTCCCTCGTTGATTGGAATCGCTGCCGGGTGCGCCTTCACGTCGCGAGACGGTGGCGGCTTGGCTTGTGGGAAAGGCCGGGATGACGGATGTTCACCAGCCGCCGCCTGTCGATATGGCGCTTGTCCAACAGCACCGAGCCTCTGCGTCGCGGTATGCTTCGAGGGGTTGACTGCCCATGGCAGGATGGCTCGATAACGAGGTTTTGCTACAGACGCCATCGAGGCGAAAGACGGATTTGGTCTTCTCGCGTTAGAGCCTGGTTGTCACCGGCGTGCAAGACAGCGACGGTCTGTCAGCAGACGCGGTTCGGGCGGAATCGGGTGTGGTGATGCCGCTTAGACGGGGTGCGACGAGGTTTCGGGCAAGACGCGAGAGGTCTGCCTCCAGATCGACAAAGCATGACAGTCCGGTTCCGCACTCATGGGAAGGAGCGATTCGGTAGTTCCGACGACAGGACTGCGATGACGAGGGGATTGCTGTCGGCTCTCATTAGGCATTGGTGGCCTGATCGTCGTGCAGGATCAGGACAGCGCGATGGCGCAGCGCGGTCCCCAGAACTGCAAGCGGGGTAACGGACCGACAGCAGCCAGCTTTTTCCTGGCCTGCTGATTCCAAACTTGGGCTTGTCGACCAGACCATATTTATGCATTCAAATTTGAACTCTTATTGCTGAATTAAATTCATATCTGAGGCTTAAGGCATGTCCTCTTCCGGTCAGAAGCGCTCCGGTGCCCAGGTGGCCATGCCGCAGCCTGTCGCGCGTGCGCTGCGCCGCCTGGGGCAGGACATCTCGGTGGCGCGGCGCATGCGCCGCCTGAGCCAGGAAGACCTTGCTCAGCGCATCGGCACGTCCTTGAGCACCGTCAGGCGCTTGGAAGATGGCTATCCCGGCACCGCGCTGCACACCTTCCTGCGCGCGCTGCACGTGCTGGGTCGGCTCGATGACCTGTCAGAAGCGATGACCCTGGAGAAGGACGCCCTTGGCATGGAGCTGGTGCGGGAGTTGTTGCCACAGCGGGTGCGCAGCCTTTCTCGCAGGCAATGGCAGCAGGCTGGGCCAACGTCGGGGGCCGGCGATGGTGACGCGGACGGCGGTGTCGACGTACTGGAAGGCTTTTGACGGCGCCTTCTCCTTAGCCTGAGCCCGCCCCCCCCTGATCCAGCCGCATTGAGCAATGCTCCCTGGCATGGGTGTCAACCATGGTGTAAACTGGCAACTGAAGTGTCAACCGAGAAGATGGAGCGGCCTGTGAGCGAACGAATGTCCAATGCGCCGGTGTACTACGCGCTGGCACAGGCGCATTTCAATCCGGTGGCGGCCATGGTCAAGTATGTCGACCAAATACAAGATCGACTGCGCCGTGAAGGGTACCCCTTGTTCGAGCCGCAGCAGGTCACTCACTTGGTCGTGTCCGGGCCAGGCCAGGCACAACAAGCCGAACCAAAGATCCAGCAAACGGTATCCTGGCTCCTGACCAGGAGCGATCGATCTGCGGGCTTCATCCTGTCCTCTTCGACAATCACGTTTCATACGACCCATTACGACACCCACAAGTCATTCATTCCGGAATTACTGCGTGGGTTGGATGCCGTGCATGAGGCTGTCAGCCTTGACCACGTGGGGCGGCTTGGGTTGCGCTACCTGGATGCGGTGGTGCCGGCAGACGGGGAGTCCGTCGAGCAGTACCTTGTCGGTGGAGTCCATGGGGTGGGATTCGACGCGGTTCGCCGGCACGCAATGAGTGAATCCGTATTCTCGACCGATGTCGGTCCACTCGTTCCCGTCGGAACCTTGGTTGCAAGGGTATACAGGGCAACCGCACAGCTTGGCTTTCCTCCCGATATGTTGCCGAACGGGCTGGCACTGAATCCGCGTTTCGCCATGGCCGCGCCACGTGAGCATGGTGTGCTCGATACCGACCATTTTTGTGAAGGTCGCATGCCTATCGATCTCGGCAAGCTCGAAGAACAACTGCGCTCGTTGCATGCCCCGATCAAGTCCGTGTTCAAGGCAACCACCACGGATCATGCGCGCCGGGCATGGGCGTAGCACTGGAGACCCGCATGTACACCGAGACGTTCCCAGCAATCAGGACTTCGCCGTCGATCGTGCCCGTTCGGGTCGCGGCCACGGCCGCCTTCGCCCTGATGGGGATCACGCAGTTGGTTGGCGGTACTGGCAGCGTGTTCGATGTGACCCGGGCCGGGGAATGGCGCAGGCTGGTGGAGGCGCGGACTCCCCTTCACGTCGAAATCGAGGTGGATGGCGAGGAGGCGGCTCGTCCCGATCTGCGAAGCGCTTCGGAGCATCTGGCCAACATCCGTGAGGTGCTCAATCCAGCAATCGCCGATCTTGCCGGGACCTTTGGTGTTTCCCGGCAAGCGATCTACAAATGGCTGGGGGGAGAGTCGACGCCAGAAGCGGACAACTTCGCTCGGATACAGGCACTCAGCCAAGTGGCCGACGCCTTTCATGAGGCAGGCGTCAAACGGGCGCCAATGATGCTGAAGATGAAGGCGTTTGACGGCAGGTCTCTCTTGGATCTCATCGCTGCAAACCAGACTGTCATGGAGCATGTCCAAACGCTGATCTCCGAGGCTCAGGCCATGGATGCGGCATACGAAAGGTCGGGACTGGCCAAGAGCAAGGCCGCACCAACGGATGATTGGCGTTCCGCTACTTCCATTCCTGGCTATCCCGAGCAGTGATTCGGGGATCGCGCGATGCTGGACCGGGAAACGTCATGGCGGCAGGGAGATTTGCTGACCAGCGATGCATCACTACAGTTGGGGCTGATTGAATCGTCGGAGGACGGCCGTTTGGCTGTCGTGATCTCCCACGACTGTGACATCCCTCACCCGCACGAACCCTGCATTGAGGTCATCCTGGCGGACTTGATCGGCGATGCCCGTGAGGATCCGCAACTCTCTCATGCCAAGAACCCCCGGCGGCTGCATCTTGCGTATGACAAGGCGGATGGAGGCTCGATGGTGTTGGAGTTGCGGCATGCGGAGAAAAGGTCCATCCCGAGAGTCGAGTTTGGCCGGGGCGCGTCTCGGTTTCTTGAAGCGTCGCTTTCGGATGAATCGAAGCGCACCCTGAAGCAATGGCTGGCGGCCCGCTATGGCCGGCCCGCATTTCCCAACACCTTCGAGAACCGGCTAGCGAAGCGTGTCGGCAAGAGAGACGTCAAGAGCCGGATCGCCCGCATCCTCGCTCCCGAAGCCAGACATCTGGTGGGATTGTTCTTCGATCTGGGCGAGCAGCGGGGCATCGAGGCTTCTGATGGTGAACCCTATGCGCTGTCCATATCGGTGGCTTATGACGCCATCGAGGGTGGGCCAGGTGCGCGTGAGTCCGCCGAGAGCGTAGTGCGACAATTACGAGAGCTTTTCATCGAAGCGTACGGTCCTCCCGATGCGGCAACGGAAATCGCCCTCGACGCCTGCGAGCCAGTCCCGGATACGCACATGACCCTCGCCGACCTTCGGCGCGTGGATCAATGGCGACTTGAGTACCTCAGCCTGCATGACGATGAACATGGCGGCTTCCTGCCGGACGGCGTTGCCCCTGCGTGAGACGTGAGGTGGCTGGATGAGCCTGGGATTGGCTGGGGGCTCTTGCATCTGGCACAGGGCAGCGCTTGACGGCTCTGGGTGAGCCAATGCGGCAGCAGCGGGCACGCCGAGTTGCCGAGGGCTCGCTACAGGTACATAATCCGGCCTAATTCCGTAGCGCAAACGGAATAAACCTGTTATCAATCAACGATTTGAGTGCGGCGTGATGTTCCCTTCACCCGCTCCACGCCAGGGACGGCCACTGGGCGATCAATTTCTTGGGTAATTCCTCTCCATTCCGGACCAAGATCGACGTCAATTCTTGACGAGTGCGCTGTCGAAAGAACCGTCATGGCCGAGGCCATGGAAGGCTTTCATTCTTGAAACCCAATGGGGGTGAAGATGAACGAGCCTTTTATTTTTCTTTGTCCCGAGATCACTCGGGCAAACGCGCTGACGCTGATGGACTGGCTGGAGGACGAGGGCGTTACCCGCTACCTGAGCGATTCGCGCCATGTCTCCCGGTTCATCGAGCAGGTCATCGGCCGGGTCCAGTTGCCGATCCTGACCCATCTGTTCAACCAGGGCGGCCGGTTCTTCATGGCCTATGACCGGCATGACGTGCCAGTGGGCTTCGTCCGTCTCGTCAAGAAGGGCCCGGACTGCGAAATGGTCCTGGTCATTGGCAACCGCGACGACTGGGGCCGCAAGCTCGGCACCAGCGTGATCCGCGAAGGCATGAAGCTCGCCTTCTTCGACATGCGGGCGGAGAAGCTCATCGCCAAAATCCACCCGGACAACGCGCGGTCGCTGAAAGCTTTCCTGCGCAATGGCTTCCTGCTGGAAAGCGAGACGCCCACGATGAAGTCTTTCGCCATGAATTCGGCGCGCTATCTCCGGCTCTTGCGTGAAAGCCCTGCGGCTCTCGCCAGCGACATCTACATCACCGAAGTCGACAGGGCCCGGCTCAAGAGTCTGGTCGAGCTCAGTATGGAATCGGACATTTTCGAGCTGGAGCACGAGATCGAGCGCGCCATCGTCGTCGATCCGCGGCAAGTGGCGGAAGATGTCATCACGATGAACTCCAGGGCCTTGCTGGAGGTGGACGACGAGAAGGTGGAAGTCGCGCTGGTTTACCCGGAGGATGCGGACGACAGCGCCGAGAAATTGTCGGTTTGCTCCGGCATCGGCACCGCGATCCTGGGCTACAAGGAGGGCGATGCCTTCGACTGGCGGATTCCGGATCGAACCTGCCATATCCGGATCAGGAAAGTGCTTTATCAGCCAGAAGCCGCGGGCGATTTCCACCTGTAGGTTCGGGCGCTGCATCACTGCTGCAGATCGCGCATGAGCGCCTGGGTCGGCTCGGCTGGCGCACCACCCTGCCCGGCATTGCCCAGGCCTGGGTGGCCGGCTACCGCAGCGGCACCACCGAAGTCCGCGAAATCGTCCTGACCGACGGCAGCAGCATCTGGCTCAATGCCGCCAACGCGCTGCCTCCTCGCCACGCTACCCCGCCCGCACCCGCGCCACCATCCTGCGAACATCCTCGCTCATGTTGACCGGTGTCATTTCGAGCGTCGGATGCGAGGCCTGGAAAACACGGAACACTTCATCCGCGAATGCCTGGCCGATTTCTTCAACGCCCGTAAAGTCGAGCACCACCGTCTGGAAACGCTCGAAGCGCTGCGTCAGCCGCTTGGCCTGGGAGCGTGACACCAGCTTTTCGCCTTCGTGCTGCGCCAACCGGACGGGAACGACGGTTTTGGCAAAGGTGAATTCCTCGGGCATCGCAAATTCATCGAACACGGCCTTCACCGTGTGCGGGCTGTCATTGGCCAGCACCATCTTTACCTGCGTGCCGGCCACCTCGCTGTCGCCGCCGATCAACCAGTCGGCACTTGCCGCTTCGTGCGAAAAGACCAGATTGCGCGACACGATGGAAAAGCGATCGAACATCCGCGACGAAAAGAACACGCCTTCACCGCTATGGCGTGCAGGATCGGTCGTCAGTTTGCCTTTCGCCAGTTCCAGGATGGATTCACGCGGATCGTACAGGCCCAGCAGACGCTGGATACGATGGAAAATGCCTTCGCCGTCGTCAGCAACGTGCATCGTGGTACGCAGCGCATCACGTTCGATGGCGACGGTCACTTGCCCGCCTTCGGAATGGTCGATTGCGTTATTGACCATCTCGGTGATGCCATAGCGCCAGATATCGACGACATTGGGCGGCAGATCGGCAACGAGCGGCGCCACGTCCGCCACCCAGAGCCGATGCTCGTCCAGCCCTTCCAGGCCATGCGTCTTGCGCACGGACAGAATCGGCAGCAAGGCATAGCGTCGGCCGCGCCCGGTTCCCTTGGCCTGGATGATGCCATCACCGGCCAGGCGCTTGAGGCGGGTGGCAATGGTCTGCCGCGATACGCCCAACTCCGCCGCCGCCGTACTCGCAACGTGCGGCTCGCCGCTGTCGATGATGCGCAGGATGAGAGTATCGACGATGTCCATGGCACCCCTTCATTTGTAAAGTACGGCACCGATAAATGTAAAGAAAAGGCGTGGAATTGTAAAGCAGACACTCCAGGCCGGGCCGCTGCCGGGCGCCCCTGAGCCTGGCGTCGTAGCAAAGCTCATGGGCAACGATGGAAGGCATGGCGAAGTCGCCTGGCAGATGCTGCTGCAAACGGGCCAACATGCCGTCATGGCTTTTCATAATGGCAATGACGGCATGGGTGTCGAGCAGGTATTTCATCGGAAAAAATCCAGATCCGGGGGTTGCTGCCCAGGCTTCTCCTGTTATCGCTTGCATCGCCTGGCTCCATCCGCCACAACGATCCGCTAATCTTTTGCCCACAGCCTGGATTAACCCGGCCGCCACCCTGCCCAGGGAGTACCCGGCATGACGATCGAAATCGTGACGGTCCTCTTCATCGCGCTGACCGCCATTGTGCTGTTCGCGACGGAAAAGCTGCGCATGGACACGGTCGCCCTGCTGGTGCTCGGTAGCCTGGCGCTGACCGGCCTGGTCGCCCCGGGCCAGGCGCTCGGCGGCTTCAGCAATCCGGCCACGGTGACGGTAGCCGCGATGTTCGTGCTGGCCGCCGGGCTGCAGAACAGCGGCGCGCTGTCCGGCATCGGCAGCCTGCTCGGGCGTGCCGGGTCCCCGCTGCAATTCCTGATCATCCTGTTCGCGGTGCTGGCGGTGATCGCCCCCTTCGTCAACAACACCGCGGTGGTCGCGGTGTTCATGCCGATCGTGATGGCGGCGACGGCCAGCGTCGGCATGTCGGCCTCGAAGGCGCTGATCCCCTTGTCCTATGTGTCGCAGATGGCGGGAGTCTGCACCCTGGTGGGCACCTCCACCAACCTGCTGGTCAACGCCATGGCGAGGGACATGGGCCATCCCGGCTTCGGCATGTTCGAGTTCAGTTCGCTCGGCCTGATCTGCATGGCAGCGGGCTGCTTCTACCTGCTGACGCTCGGGCGCTGGCTGCTGCCGGATACGCGGGGCGCGGAGCTGGTCGAGCACTATCAGTTGGGCAAATACATCACCGAACTGCGGGTGATGCCCGACTCGTCGCTGATCGGCATCTCGGTCGGCGAAGCCAAGCTGGGCGAGGGGTTCGGCGTTTTCGTGCTGGAACTGCTGCGCGGCGACGAAAAGGTCTGGTCGCCCCGGGCGCAGACGCTGCAGGAAGGCGACGTGCTGCTGGCGCGCGGCGACTGGTCGCAATTGGACGAGTTGCGCAAGAAGGCGGGCCTCGAAGTGAATTCGCAGTTCAAGCTCGGCCGGCAGGATTTCGCGGCAGTGGCCCAGGTGCTGACCGAAGTGATGGTCGCGCCCCGCTCGCGCGCGATCGGCAGCACCCTGGCGACGCTGGCACCCCGCTGGCAGCACGACGCGACGGTGCTGGGCATCCATCGCCGCGGCCAGGTCTTGCGCGACAAGCTGAGTGAGGTGCGCCTGCGCGTGGGCGACATCCTGCTGATGCTGACGCCCGAGGCGGAAATGCCGGCGCTGCGCAAGGACAAGAACGTCATCGTGCTGTCCGAGCGTGAGGCGCAGCAGCCGGGCGGCTGGCGCGCACCTTTCGCGCTGGCGGTGATGGCGCTGGTGATCGGCGTGTCGGCACTGGGCTGGGCGCCGATCGCGGTCACCTCGCTGATGGGCGCGGTGGCGATGACCTTGGCCGGCTGCCTGGATGCGGATGATGTCTACGACGCCGTCGACTGGCGCATCATCATCCTGATGGCCGGCCTGCTGCCGCTGGGCGTGGCGATGAGCGAAACCGGCGCCGCCGCCTTCCTGGTGGAAAACACCATCGGCCTGGTGCGCGACTCGGGGCCGCTGATGGTGCTGGCGGTGCTGTACCTGATGGCGCTGCTGTTGACCGAATTCATGAGCAATGCCGCGGCGGCGGTGCTGCTCACGCCGATCGGCATGTCCACCGCGCGGATGATGGACGTCGACGCCACGCCCTTCCTGATCGCGGTGACCTTCGCGGCATCGACCAGCTTCGCCACGCCGGTGGGCTACCAGACCAACACCATGGTCTATGGCGCCGGGGGCTACCGCTTCAGCGACTTCGTCAAGGTCGGCCTGCCGCTGAACCTGATCTTCTGGGTGCTGGGGGTGATCTTCATCCCGGTGTTCTGGCCTTTCCACGGTGCTGCTGGCTGAGCCGAAGCGCTCACTTCTGGCAGGCTGGAGCCCCCGCCGATCGTGCCATTCACGGGAGCATCGGGTTTCGCTTCGCTCCACCTGCGCGACCCGATCCACTCTGCCCGGCTGATGGCTGCCATTTTCAGAACAGGCATCATTGCGGTTTGACCTTCCCATGATGGCAAGGTCTAGCCTGTATGCTGTCAAGGCATCAATGCGAGGAAAGGAATCATGAACGCATCCGCGAAAGCGCAGGCCCGGCCAGTCACGGCGGCGGTCAGCCTGCCGATCGAAGGGATGACCTGCGCCAGCTGCGTCGGCCGCGTCGAGGCGGCGCTGGCCAAGGTCGAGGGCGTCGCGCAGGTTTCGGTGAATCTGGCCACCGAACGGGCGGACATCCGCCTGGCTGCGCCGGTGGATCGCATGACGCTGATCGCCGCGGTCGAGAAGACCGGTTATGACGTGCCGGCCAGCACCACCGAGCTGGCGATCGAGGGCATGACCTGCGCATCCTGCGTCGGCCGCGTCGAGAAAGTGCTGCAGGCCGTGCCCGGCGTCGCCGAAGTCAATGTGAACCTCGCCACCGAGCGCGCCACCGTGCGCGGCGTGGCCGGCGTCGATGCGTTGATCGCGGCGGTGGACAGGGCCGGCTACGACGCCCGCGCCATCGAGGCCGCGGCACAGGCCGGCGACGACGAAGCCCTGGCGAAGAAGGATGCCGAGCGCGCCGAACTGCAACGCGACCTGGGCATCGCCGCAGTGCTGGCCCTGCCGGTGTTCATCCTCGAGATGGGCTCGCACATGATCCCGGCGATGCACCACTGGGTGTCGCACACGCTGGGCACCCAGACGAGCTGGATCATCCAGTTCGTGCTGACGACGCTGGTGCTGCTCTTCCCCGGCCGGCGCTTCTATGCCAAGGGCTTTCCGGCACTGTTCCGCCTGGCGCCGGACATGAACTCGCTGGTCGCGGTCGGCACCAGCGCGGCCTATGCGTATTCGGTGGTCGCCACTTTCCTGCCCGGCGCGCTGCCGGCCGGCACGGTCAACGTCTACTACGAGGCGGCAGCGGTGATCGTGGCGCTGATCCTGCTCGGGCGCTTCCTGGAAGCGCGCGCCAAGGGCCGCACCTCGCAGGCCATCCAGCGCCTGGTCGGCCTGCAGGCCAAGGTGGCGCACATGGTGCGCGACGGTCGCACGGTCGACATTCCGATCGGCGAGGTGGCCTTGGGCGACGTCGTCGAGGTCCGCCCCGGCGAACGGGTGCCGGTGGATGGCGAAGTCATCGAAGGACAGAGCTACGTCGACGAATCCATGATCACCGGCGAGCCGATTCCGGTCTGGAAGTCCGCGGGCAGCGCAGCGGTCGGCGGCACGGTCAACCAGAAAGGCGCGCTGAGCCTGCGCGCCACCGCGGTCGGCAGCCAGACCGTGCTGGCGCAGATCATCCGCCTGGTCGAGCAAGCCCAGGGCTCCAAGCTGCCGATCCAGGCGGTGGTGGACAAGGTGACGCTGTGGTTCGTGCCGGCGGTGATGGCCGCCGCGCTGGCCACCTTCCTGATCTGGCTGGCCTTCGGCCCCTCGCCGGCGCTGATTTTCGCGCTGGTCAATGCGGTGGCGGTGCTGATCATCGCCTGCCCCTGCGCGATGGGCCTGGCGACGCCGACCTCGATCATGGTCGGCACCGGCCGCGGCGCGGAGATGGGCGTGCTGTTCCGCAAGGGCGAAGCACTGCAGTTGCTGAAGGATGCCAGGGTGGTGGCGGTGGACAAGACCGGCACGCTGACCGAAGGCCGTCCGGCACTGACCGACCTGGAAGTGGCCGAAGGCTTCGAGCGTGCCGGGGTACTGGCGCGGGTCGCGGCCGTGGAATCGCGCTCCGAGCATCCGATCGCCCGCGCCATCGTCGAAGCGGCCGAGCAGGAAGGCATCACCCTGCCCGCGCTGGACGCGTTCGAGTCCGTCACCGGCATGGGCGTGCGGGCGACGGCCGGCGGCCAGCGCGTGGAAGTCGGCGCAGACCGCTACATGCGCTCGCTGGGCCTGGACGTGGATACATTCGCCGTCAGCGCCGAACGGCTGGGCAGCGAAGGCAAGTCGCCGCTGTACGCCGCCATCGACGGCCGCCTGGCCGCCATCCTCGCCGTCGCCGACCCGATCAAGCCGAGCACGCCCGCTGCCATCGCGGCGCTGCACGCGCTGGGCCTGAAGGTCGCCATGATCACCGGCGACAACGAGCGCACGGCGCGCGCCATCGCTGCGCAGCTGGGCATCGACGAAGTGGTGGCCGAAGTGCTGCCCGAAGGCAAGGTCCAGGCGATCCAGCGGCTCAAGGCCGCCCATGGCGTGCTGGCTTTCGTCGGCGACGGCATCAACGACGCGCCGGCGCTGGCCGAAGCCGACGTCGGCCTGGCCATCGGCACCGGCACCGACGTGGCGATGGAAGCGGCCGACGTGGTGCTGATGTCCGGCAACCTGCAGGGCGTGCCGAACGCGATCGCGCTGTCGAAAGCCACGATCGGCAACATCCACCAGAACCTGTTCTGGGCCTTCGCCTACAACACCGCGCTGATCCCGCTGGCTGCGGGTGCGCTCTACCCCGCGTACGGCGTGCTGCTGTCGCCGATCTTCGCCGCCGGCGCAATGGCGATGTCCAGCGTGTTCGTGCTGGGCAATGCGCTGCGGCTGCGGCGCTTCCAGCCGCCGCTGGCGGCCGACGCCCGGGCATGAGGAGGAAGGACGATGAACATCGGTGAAGCGGCCAGGGCCTCGGGCGTCTCGGCCAAGATGATCCGCTACTACGAGTCGGTCGGGCTGATACCGCCGGCGGCGCGCACCGACTCGGGTTATCGCGCCTACACCGAGTCCGGCGTGCATATGCTGCGCTTCATCCGCCGCGCCCGCGACCTGGGCTTTGCGGTCGCGGAGATCCACGACCTGCTCGGGCTGTGGCGCGACCGCTCGCGCAAGAGCGCCGACGTCAAGCGGGTCGCGCAACAGCACATCGCCGACCTGCAGCGGCGCATCGACGAACTGCGGCAGATGGCCGACACCTTGCAGACGCTGGTGGCCTGCTGCGCGGGCGACGACCGGCCCGACTGCCCGATTCTGGCGAATCTGGAGCAGGACGAGGTGGAAAAAGCAGCCAGCCCGGCTTGCGGGAAGGGCCGGGCCGCATGAGCCGAAACCCATCGGCCATGGAGCCGCTTTGACGCGGTGGGTTTCGCCTACGGCCCCTACCCGCACGGCCCGACCCACCCTACAGCTCTACAGCCAAGTAGGATGGGTAGAGCGCAGCGAAACCCATCATCCCCGACAAGTCGCAACCGATGGGTTTCGCTTGCGCTCTACCCATCCTACGAAGGTTTTCGCGGCTCAGCCCCCGGCTGAAAAACCAGCCTCAGGCCGCCTTCGGCGGGAAACCTGCTTCCTGCAGCGCCGCCTCGATCTGCGCCTGAGGCGCGGACGATTCGACTTCGACCAGGCGGTTGGGCGGATCGGCCGTTACCTTCGCGTCGGCGTCGACCGACTGGATCGCCTTGGTCACACCGCGGGCGCAGCCGCCGCAGGTCATGTTTTCGATATGGAATCGCATCGGAAGCTCCTTGGGAAATGTCACGTCCGGCAGCATGAGGCTTGCCACGCTTGGAAGGTCAACAGGCAGCCACCACCCCCGCCTTATGCCGATGCTGCACAGGGCGGTGGATCAAGCCTTGCGCAAACGCTCGACCCAGGCGACGAACCGGTCCATGTAGCCCTTCAGGAAGTCGTGGCTGGCGGCACCCACATTGCCTTCGGCATCGATCAATTCGTCATGCCAGCGGATGAAGCCCTCGGGCTGCCCCATCGTCGGCATGTCGAGGTAGGCCAGGATGTTGCGCAGGTGCTGCTGGGCCATGGAAGTGGCCGGCCCGCCGCCCGCGGTGCCGATGACTGCGGCCGGGATGCCCGCCCAGGCACTGCTGCCGTAGGGCCGGCTGGCCGCATCGAGCGCATTCTTCAGCAGCGCGGGGATCGAACGATTCTGCTCGGGCGTCACGAACAGGATGCCGTCCTGGGTGCGCACCTTGTCCTTCAGGGCCTGGAAGACGGCCGGATAGTCTGCGTCGTCATCACGGTTGTACATCGGCAGATGGTCGAGGTCGATGAACTCGAAATCCGCCCGATCCTGCGCCAGCTTCACCAGGGCCTGGGCCAGCTTGCGGTTGATGGAGGTCCGGCTGGCACTGCCGACGATCACGCCGATGCGAAGTCTGCTCATGATTGCTCCTCGAAAATTACAACTGAACACACCCTGGGCCGCAGCAGCGGCTTCGGTGGCGATGCCCGTGAATACCGGGCGCGTGGCGATTCGCCCCGCCGTAAAGCGGACCAGCGGCCGCCCCTCCAGCGTCGCGATTCATTCACGTCATATACCATGCCGGCGAGATCGTCAAAACCCGGGGAGGTAAAGCGTTGTTGCGTAGCCAAGCGCATCAGGGAGCAGCCGGCCGATCGAAAGGCGACGGTGGCCGACTCCGGAACGCGGAATGTCCCGCGCGCGCCCTCGGATTCGGGCAGCATCTCGCACGCACCCCGGCGGCACAGCCCATGGATTCGCCCCCAGGTCCGGACATGGCCACTTCTTCCCGCAGCGGCGCGATGCTGCAACTGGCCGCTGCGCTGCTGTGGCTGCCCCAGGCCGGCCTGCTCGCCTGGGCACTGCAGCAGATGGCGGACGGACAGCCGATGCGGCAGCTGCTGGCAGCCACCGCAGGCGTGCTGGCGTTGGGCATGCTGCGCGCCTGGTGCGACGGTACCGGCGTGCTGCGGGCCCATCGCGCCGCACGCACCGTGTTGAGCCAGTTGCGTGCCCGGGCGCTGCAGGCCCTGGCCCATTCGTCGCCGCTGGACAAGGCACGGCCATCGTCGGGCCAGGCAGCCAGCGTCCTTGCCGAACAGGCCGAAGCCGTGGTGCCGTGGCTGGCGCGCTACCAGTGCGCGATGTGGCGTGTGCGCGTCGTGCCGCTGGCGATTGCGGCCGTCGTCGCCAGCCAGAGCTGGCTGGCCGCGCTGATCCTGATCCTCGCCGCGCCGCTGATTCCGCTGTTCATGGCCATCGTCGGCTGGCGCGCCCGCGCCGCCAGCGAAGAGCAACTGGCGGAAATGGGCGGCATGAACGCCTTCCTGCTCGATCGCCTGCGGGGCTTGAGCACCTTGCGGGCACTGGGCGCGGTGGAAAGCTCGGCCCGGCGGCTGCGAGCGCATGCCGAAGCCCTGCGCCAGCGCACCATGCGCGTGCTGCGCATCGCCTTCCTGTCCTCGGCCGTGCTGGAGCTGTTTTCCGCGCTGGGGGTGGCGATGGTGGCGGTCTATGTGGGCTTCCACCTGCTCGGCACCCTGCCCTTCGGCGCCTGGGGGCAGAAGCTGAGCCTGGGCGAGGCCTTGTTCGTGCTGCTGCTGGCACCCGCATTCTTCGAACCCCTGCGCGAACTGTCCGCCGTCTGGCACGACCGCGCCGCCGGCGAAGCAGCGCTCGAAGCGCTGGAAGACCTGCGCCGCCAGGCGACATCCATCGTCGGCAGCATCGAGGCCGAACGGATGCCCCCTGCTCCAAGCACAGCAGCAGCGGTCGACATCGTGGCTCTCGAAGTCCAGGCGCCCGGCAGCGACACGCGGCTCGAAGCGCTGAACCTGCACGTCGAGCCAGGCGAGCACGTGGCGCTGTGGAGCCCCAGCGGCAGCGGCAAGTCGGTGCTGCTGGCACAGATCGCCGGCCTGGCACCGGTCGCCGGAGGCGAGATACGCATCGACGGCCAGCCCTTGAATGCCGAAACGGCCGCAGCGATGCGCGCCCGCATGGCATGGATGGGGCAGCACGCCCATGTCTTTGCCGGCTCGATGCCGCACAACGTATCGCTGGGGCGTGTGCACCTCGGTGCCGACGACGTCCGGACCGCCGCCGAGCAGGCGGCGCTGGGCGCCGTGCTGCAGGCGCGCGCGGCCTCGAGCCTGGGCGAAGGCGGCAGCGGCTTGTCGGGCGGCGAGGTGCTGCGGCTGGCGCTGGCGCGCCTGGCGGTGAACCGGGACGCCGGACTGCTGCTGGTCGACGAGCCGACCGCCCACCTGGACCCGGTGACCGCAGGGCAGATCATCGACAGCCTGCTGCGCATCGCCCGCGGCCGCACGCTGATCGTCGCCACCCATGATGCGCAGCTGGCGCAGCGCATGGACCGGGTGATCCGGTTGCCATGGCGGCCGCTCCCGCCCTCGGCGGACGGAGAGGCGGCATGAAGGGTCGCAAGCCGTCCCTGCGCCGCAGCATGAAACCCCTGCTACACACCCTGGCTGTGATGGCCGGGCGCCGGCTATGGCTGGGCGGCGCGCTGCTGGCGGCCTTGACCGTGCTGATGGGCATGGCGCTGCTGGGGCTGTCGGGCTGGTTCATCGCAGCCACCGCGCTGGCGGGCCTGGTGCCGGCCACGGCGCTGATGTTCGACGTCTTCATGCCTTCGGCCGGCATCCGCCTGCTGGCACTGGGCCGCAGCGGCGCACGCTATGCGGAGCGCCTGGTCACGCACGACGCGACGCTGGCCGTGCTCGCGGCATTGCGCGAAAAGCTGTTCCGCCACTGGTCCCGCCCCCAGGCTGCACGCCTGCTGCTGTTGCGCCCCGCCCGCCTGCTGCAGCGCCTGACGGCCGACGTCGATGCGCTGGACAACCTGTACCTGCGTCTGCTGGTGCCGGGCATCGCGGCGCTCGGCGCGGCGCTGCTGGCGGCGCTGGCCTTCGGCATCATGCGCTGGTGGCTGGGCCTGCTGACGCTGGCCTGGCTGCTGCTGGCCGGTTGGGGCATCGCGCTGTGGCACGGCCTGCGGACCCGCAAGACCGCGATCCGCCGTGCGATGGCGCTGGAAACCCTGCGCCTGAAAAGCGTGGACCTCGTCGCAGGGCAGGCGGAACTGCTGATGACGGGCCGCCTGCCTGCGCAGGTCGCGGCGGTGCAGGCCTGCGATGCGCGCGCCGCGCAAGCCGACGACCGGCTGTACCGCGCCGAGGCGTGTGCGGCACAGGCTTATGGCCTGGCGAGCGCCCTGACCTTGAGCGCCGCCTTGCCGGCAATGGGTTGGCTGGTGGAAGGGCAACGGATCGGCGTCGCCGTCGCGGCCTTGGGCATCCTGCTGGCGCTGTCGGCGATGGAGCCGTTCGCCGCCCTCCGCCGGGGTGCGGCCGAAGCCGGCCGCAGCTGGCTCGCAGTCCGCCGCCTCGGCGCCGCGGTGGCGGCTGATGACGGGCCACCGTCGGCCGAGCGGGAAAAGCCCGCTGGCGGCCTGGCTGTGCAGCTGGACCAGCTGCGGGTAGCTCATCCGGGCTGGCCGGAAATCCTCGGGCCGCTGGATCTGCACGTCCGCGAGGGCGAGCGCATTGCCCTGATCGGCAGCAGCGGCGCCGGCAAGAGCAGCCTGCTGTCGGTGATCGCGGGCGAACTGCCCGCCGCCTCGGGACGGGCTGCCGCCCTGCCGTGCTGCTGGATGACGCAGCGCACCGAGCTGTTCCGCGACAGCCTGCGCGACAACCTGCGCCTGGCTTCGCCGGATGCCGGAGACGCCGCATTGTGGAACGCACTCGAAGCCGCCGGACTGGCCCGGGACATCAAGGCCCTGCCGCAGGGGCTGGACACCTTGCTGGGCGAAGGCGGCCTGGGCCTGTCGGGCGGCCAGGCGCGCCGCCTGGCGCTGGCGCGGCTGTTTCTGCATCCGTCCCGATGCTGGCTGCTGGACGAAGCCACCGAAGGTCTCGACGCCGTCACCGCTGCCGATGTCATGCAGCGGCTTGCACAAGCCGCTCAAGGGCGTACCCTATTGCTGGCCACGCACTGGCAGCGCGAGGCACGGCTGGCCGACCGGATTATCTGGCTCGCGGACGGACGCATTGCCCGGCAGGCGCAACGCGGCACCCGCGAATATGAGTTGGCCCTGGCCCGGCTCAGACCCGATGCAGCGGATTGACGCCGGGGTTCCACCCCGCGCCAAGGCGCTGCATTGCCCCTTTGAAGTACCGCAGCAAAGGAGGTTTCATGGACCTCGACATCGTCGATCTCTCGCGGCTGCAGTTCGCCATCACGGCGCTGTACCACTTCCTGTTCGTGCCGCTGACGCTGGGCCTGTCCGTCCTCATCGCCATCATGGAAACCGTGTACGTGATGACCGGCCGGACCATCTGGCGCGACATGACCAAGTTCTGGGGCATCCTGTTCGGCATCAACTTCGCCATGGGCGTGGCGACCGGCGTGGTGATGGAGTTCCAGTTCGGCATGAACTGGAGCTACTACAGCCACTACGTCGGCGACATCTTCGGCGCGCCGCTGGCGATCGAGGGCCTGATGGCCTTCTTCCTCGAAGCGACCTTCGTCGGCCTGTTCTTCTTCGGCTGGGACCGCATGACCAAGGTGCAGCACCTGACCGCCACCTGGCTGGTGGCGCTGGGCTCGAACTTCTCGGCGCTATGGATCCTGATCGCCAACGGCTGGATGCAGAACCCGGTCGGCGCGGCCTTCAATCCGCAAACCATGCGCATGGAAGTGACCGACTTCTTCGCCGTGCTGACCAACCCGGTGGCCCAGGCCAAGTTCGTGCACACGGTGTCGGCCGGCTACGTGACGGCATCGCTGTTCGTGCTGGGCGTGTCGGCCTGGTATCTGCTCAAGGGACGCCACGTGCCGCTGGCCAAGCGCTCGATGACGGTGGCGGCCTCCTTCGGCCTCGCCGCCTCGCTGTCGGTGGTGGTGCTCGGCGACGAGAGCGGCTACCAGTCCTCGGAGCACCAGAAGATGAAGCTGGCCGCGATCGAGGCGATGTGGGAGACCGAGCCGCCGCCGGCTTCGTTCACCGCCTTCGGCTTCCCCGACCGCGAGGCGCGCGAAACCCATTACGCGGTACACATCCCCTGGGTCATGGGCCTGATCGGCACGCGCTCGCTGACACAGGAGATTCCGGGCATCAACCAGCTCGTGGATGACGCCGAAGGCTACATCCGCGACGGCATCGATGCCTACGATGCGCTGCAGGCCATTCGTGCCGCGAAGACGGATGCAGAGATCCCCGCCGAGGCACGCCAGCGCTTCGAGGACAAGGGCGCACGCATGGGCTATGCCCTGCTGCTGATGCGCTACGTGGATGATCCGCGTCATGCCACCGATGAGCAGATCCGCCAGGCGGCGATGGACAGCGTGCCGCCGGTGGGCCCGCTGTTCTGGACCTTCCGCATCATGGTCGGCCTGGGGGTGTTCTTCGTCCTGCTGACGGCCACCTTCTTCGTCCTGTCGGCGCGCCACCGGCTCGATGCCCATCCGTGGCTGCTGAAAGTCGCCGTATGGTCGATTCCGCTGCCCTGGATCGCCGTGGAGTGCGGCTGGATCGTCGCCGAAGTGGGCCGCCAGCCCTGGGTCATCGAAGGCGTGCTGCCGACCGCGATGGCCGTCTCCAACCTGGGCGCCGGCACGCTGCTGCTGACGATCGCCGGCTTCGTCCTGATCTACACCGTGCTGTTCGTCATCGAGATGAAGCTGATGCTCAAGGCCATCCGCAAGGGGCCGCCGCATGTCAGCGAACCGCATCTGAGCTTCTACCAGCCGATGATCGACAAGCTGGCGCGCACGCGCTGAGCGAGGAGGGATTCGCCATGATCCTGCATGAACTCATTTCCTACGAGGTGCTGCGCGTCATCTGGTGGCTGCTGCTGGGCATCCTGCTGGTCGGCTTCGCGGTGATGGACGGCTTCGACCTGGGCGCCATGGGGCTGCTGCGGGCCACGGCCAGGACCGACGTCGAGCGCCGTGTCGTCATCAACACCGTCGGCCCGATCTGGGAAGGCAACCAGGTGTGGCTGATCCTGGGCGGCGGCGCGATTTTCGCCGCCTGGCCGCAACTGTATGCGGTGTCGTTCTCGGGCTTCTACCTGGCGATGTTCGCCATTCTCGCCGCGCTGATCCTGCGTCCGGTCGCCTTCAAATTCCGCAGCAAGCGCGAGGAACCCGGCTGGCGCAACGCCTGGGACTGGGTGCTGTGCCTGACCGGGCTGGCACCGGCGCTGCTGTTCGGCGTGGCGGTGGGCAACGTGCTGCTGGGCGTGCCCTTCCGCCTCGGCGACGACATGCGCATCTGGTACGAAGGCAGCTTCTTCGGCCTGCTGACGCCCTTCGCGCTGCTGTGCGGCCTGGTGTCCCTGTTCATGCTGCTGATGCACGGCGCCGCCTGGCTGGTGTTCAAGACCGAAGGCGAAGTGTCGGCGCGCGCCGCGCGCTGGGGCGGCATCGCCGCGGTGCTGACGAGCGTGCTGTTCGTGCTGGCCGGCGTCTGGATCGCGCTCGGCGGCGTGCCGGGCTACGCGATCACCAGCGCCATCGACCCTGCCGGGCCGTCCAACCCGGCGGCCAAGACGGTCGCCGTGACGGCGGGCGCGTGGCTGGCCAACTTCGGCGCCCGGCCCGTGCTGTGGCTGCTGCCCGCGCTCGGCGTGCTGCTGCCGCTGCTCAGCCTGCTGGGCATGCGCGGCCGCAGGGAGTGGCTGGCGCTGCTGTCCAGCGGGGCGGCCATCGCCTGCATCATCCTCACGGTCGGCGCCGCGATGTTCCCGATCATCCTGCCCTCGTCGCTGGACCCGCGCGTGAGCCTGGCAGTGTGGGACTCGTCGTCCAGCCACATGACACTGTTCATCATGCTGGTGTGCGTGCTGATCTTCATGCCGCTGATCCTGGCCTACACGTCCTGGGTGTATCGCATCCTGCGCGGCAAGGTGGATCCGGTCGCCATCGCCACCGGCGAAGGGCATTCGTACTGACCCCCAGCGGAGGACAAACCATGTGGTACTTTTCCTGGCTCCTCGGCCTGCCGCTGGCAGCCGCCTTCGCCGTGCTCAACGCGATGTGGTTCGAGCTGATGGACGACGAGGCGACGCACCGCCGCATGCTGGACAAGGCGGATTCCGACGGCGAGGCCTGAGCCCCCCCGCATCATGCCCCCTGCACCCGCTTCCCCGCGTCCGCCCGCCCCGGCGGACGCCGTTGCCGCTTCTCCTTCGTCGTCCGCCTTGACCGACCGCCAGCGCTGGCTCAGCGTGACCGCGCTGGCGCTGGGCGCATTTGTGTTCAATACCAGCGAATTCGTGCCGGCAGGGCTGCTCAGCGACATCGGCGGCAGCTTCGGCATGCCGGTCGAGCACGTCGGTCTGATGCTGACCATCTATGCCTAGCTGGTGACGCTGGTGTCGCTGCCGGGCATGCTGCTGACCACCTCCGTCGGCGACGGCTAGGTGCTGTATGTGCTGGTTTCGGTCTGGGGTGCGGCGATGGTGGCGATGGCGATGTTCTCGGGCCTGTTCAACGTCGGCATCGGTGCGGGCGCACTGATCGGCAGCCAGGTGAGTTCGCATGCCGGGCTGCAGCATGTCGGCCTGGCCGGCGGCCTGCTGGCGCTGCTGGGCGCAGCATGGTGGCTGTGGGCGATGAAGCTGGGAGCCGGGCCGCAGCGCGGGCACATGCCGTGATCAGGCCTGCGCGGCAGGCTGGCCCTTCATCCGCCAGGCCGCGCAGACGGCAGCCAGCATCGTCAGGCCGATGAGCAGGAAGCCCTGGGCGTAGGCGAGCGGCAGGCCGTCGGGCAAAGCGGCCAGCGCCTGCACCCGCCATTCGGTAAACACCGCGATGACCGCCACGCCGAACACGCCACCCAACTGGCGGGCGTAGCTGACCACGACCGAGGATTGCGCATGCTGATGCGCCGCCAGGTCGCGGACCGTCGCGAGGTTGAGTGCCGGCAGGATCAGGCCCAGGCCGATGCGGCCGAGCACGGTGGCGACGATCAGCTCGGTGTAATCAACCTTGCCGCCGAGAGCGAAGAAGATGAAGAAGGACAGGCCGAACAGCACCAGCCCCCAGATCGTCACCTGCTGCGGCGAGAACTTGTCGACCATCCGGCCGGCGACCGGCGTCGACAGGATCAGCGCGATGCCGCCCGGAATCAGCACGCTGCCGGCCGCCGTCGCAGTGTAGCCCAGCGCATGCTGCAGGAACACCGGGATCAGGTAGGTCGAGCCGAACAGGCCGAAGCCGTAGGTGAAGGACACCAGCGTACCCATCGAAAAAGTGCGCGAACGGAAGATGTCCAAGCTGATGATCGGCTGCCGGGCGCGCCGGGCATGCAGCACGAAGCCAACGACGAGCACCGCGGCGAGCAGGAAGCTGCCCAGCGTCCACACCGAGACGAGGCCGCTGTGCTGCAGGCTGGCGATGCCTTCGACCATCGCCAGCGTGGCGCCCGACAGCAGGCCCGCGCCCAGCCAGTCGAACGGATGCCGCCTGATCTCGCGCGGCGAAGGCAGCAGGAAGATACCGGCCAGCAGCGCCAGCAGGCCGAAGGGCAGGTTCAGGTAGAAGATCGACTCCCAGCCGAAACGGTCGATCAGCACGCCGCCGAAGGCCGGCGCCACCGCAGGCGTGAGCCCGAGCCCCAGCATCAGCAGGCCGGAGGCCTGGCCCTGCAGATGAGGCGGGAACAACCGCAGGATCACCAGCGCACTCAAGGGCTGGAGCACGCCGGTGGCGCAGCCCTGCAGCACCCGCGCGGCGACCACCATCGGGAAGCTGGTGGCCAGGCTGCCGGCGATGCTGCTCAGCACCAGCAGGATCAGCGCGGACATGAAGAGCTTGCGGAAGCCGATGCGGTCGAGTAGCCAGGGTGCGGGCAGCATCGACAGCGTCATCGCCGCCATGAAACCGGTCATCGCCCACTGCACGCGCTCCTGGCCGAGGCCGAAGTCCTGTGCAAGCGCGTTGATCGCGACGTTGAAGCTGGAAGTGGAGAGCCCGCCGGCCACGGTGCCGATGCCAACCACGATCAGCAGCATCCACTTGTAGCGCTCGCCGTAGCGTTCGGCAAGCGTCTCGAACGAAGGAGGGGAAGGAAGGCGCATTTGAGCCGAAGCTCCTCGGAGGCGGGAAAGGGAAGCCAGGGAAAGCGGACGCGGCGGCCGTTTCAGCCGCTGTCGCCCGCTTTGCCAGCGCCCTCCCCGCTGCGTTCGCACTGTGCGCCGAGTTCGATCTCCCCGATGCGCTCGGCGATGCGAGCAAGCACTGCGCGGGTCGTGGCGACGTCCTCCGCGGCGATGCCGCGCAAGGCCTCGGCTTCGAGGCTGCGGGACGCGCCTTCGATCTCCCTGACCTGTTCCCACCCACGTGCCGTCAGCGAAATCAACTTGGCGCGGCGATCCTCGGGATCGGCCGCCCAGTCGACCAGCGCCGCTTCGCGCAACTGATTGAGGATGCGGACCATCGACGAGGTATCGAGGAACAGGTGATCGGCCAGTTCCTTCTGCCGCATCGGCCGGCCGGCCTTGGACAGGGCGAGCAGCGGCGCCCAACTGGCGTCGGTGAGGCCGTGGGCCTTGAGGCGCCGATTCAGCACCTTGCGCCATTGGCGGTAGATGAAGCCGACCTGGCTGGCGAAGCGCACGGACGTGCGCGGCGGGTCGGCAAGCGGCGAAGAATCGGACGAAGACGAAACGGTTTGCATGCAAACTATTCTAGTAGCCAGAAAGTTTGCATGCAAATCAAAATTCTTGTCCGCCGCGCTTGGGGGACTGTTCAGCGGCGTGATGCCCGCCTGTGCGGGAATGACGGTACTTTTTTGCCAAGTGTTTCGGGACGGGCCTCATTCGTCCTTGTACGGCCCCGCGCCCAACCCGATCGGCGCCGGCGCGGCAGCGACGAGCCTGGAGAAGATGCGGGCGAAGTCCTCCTGCCCGCCGGCGTTGCGGGTGCCGCCCATCGGGTCGCGGTTGGCGGCGAAGCCGGCATCGGCTCGCGCCCAGTCTTCGGGCGTGAGGTACTTGATCAGCAGCGGAATGACCTCGCGCTCCTCGGTCATCATGTGCAGGCGGTAGAACTCGGCGTAGGCATCGAAAGCCTCGCTGAAGGCCTCGAAGCCGCCCGCCTCGCCCGACTGGTAGCGCGCCAGCGCGGCTTCGAGCGTCTTGATGCGGGCGTCGGCTTCGGCGTGTTCCCGCTCCAGGTGGGCCAGCACTTCAGCCCCCTCCTGGGTGCGCGCGCGCAGCGGTCCGAAGAGGAATTCATCCTCCTTGGGGTGGTGTCGCTTCTCGGGGTAGGCGTCGAGGTATTCGACCATCGCCTTCAGCAGCTTGTGATCCGGCTCGAGCCGGCCCTCGCCGATCTCCTTGATCATGTAGCGGATGGCGTGGATGATCGCCGCCAGCGACTGGTGCTCATCCATCAATATGCGCATTGCTTC
This sequence comes from Thauera butanivorans, assembly GCF_048398245.1. Lineage (NCBI taxonomy): Bacteria > Pseudomonadati > Pseudomonadota > Betaproteobacteria > Rhodocyclales > Zoogloeaceae > Thauera > Thauera butanivorans. Next base: position 227,788 of record NZ_CP183038.1, on the reverse strand, counting down.
CATCGGAATCTCCTTGCTCGGGTCTGTCAGCTCACCAGCATCGCCTGGTGCTTGCTGCCGAAGCCCAGATAGGCCTCGATGACGCGCGGATCGTCGGCCAGTTCGTGCGCCGGGCCTTGCATGGCGACCTGGCCGGTCTCGAGCACGTAGGCGTAGTCGGCCACCTGCAGCGCGGCGCGCGCGTTCTGCTCCACGAGCAGGATCGACACCCCGCGCCGGCGCAGCTCGGCGATGATGCGAAAGATCTCGCGCACGATCAGCGGCGCCAGCCCCAGGCTGGGCTCGTCGAGCATCAGCAGCTTCGGTTTCGCCATCAGCGCGCGGCCCACCGCCAGCATCTGGCGTTCGCCGCCGGACATCGTGCCGGCGGCCTGGTCGCGGCGCTCCTTCAGGCGCGGGAACAGCGCATAGACTTCTTCGAGCGTCTGCGCGTGGTCGCGCTTGCCCATGCGGTAGCGCTGGAAGGCGCCCAGCACCAGGTTGTCCTCGACGCTCATCTCGCCGAACAGCTCGCGCTTCTCGGGCACCAGGTTCATGCCGCGCGCGACCATGCGCTCGACCTCGGGCACCACTTCGAGCGTGCCGTCGAAGGCGACCTGCCCCTTCGAGCCGAGCACGCCCATGATCGCCGACAGCATCGTCGTCTTGCCCGCGCCGTTGGGGCCGATCACGGTCACGATCTGGCCTTCGCCCACGGTCAGGCTGGCGTGGGTGAGCGCCTCGACCTTGCCGTAGGACACGCACAGGTCCCGGACTTCCAGCACCGGGTTCTTCGCGCCCGCGTTCGAGGCGGCGGCCTGCGTTTGCTGCTGTGTCATCGCGTTCTCCTCGCTCATTCCACACCGCCCAGGTAGGCTTCGAGCACCGCCGGGTTCTTCTGGATCTCCTCGGGCAGGCCCTCGGCGATCTTCTGGCCGAACTCCATCACCACCACGCGATCGACCAGGCCCATGACGAAGTCCATGTCGTGCTCGACGATCAGCGTGGCCATGCCCTCGGCGCGCAGCTTCTTCAGCAGCTCGGCGAGTGCCTGCTTTTCCTTGAAGCGCAGGCCGGCCGCAGGCTCGTCGAGCAGCAGCAGGCAGGGGTCGGCGCACAGCGCGCGGGCGATTTCGAGGATGCGCTGCTGGCCCAGCGCGAGGCTGCCCGCCTCCTCGTACATGAAGTCCTTCAGGCCCACGCGCTCGATCTGGTACGCCGCCTCCTTGAGGATGCGCGCTTCTTCCGCACGGTCCAGGCGCCAGGCCGAACTCAACACGCCCTTGTCGCTGCGCAGGTGCGCGCCGATGGCCACGTTCTCGAGCACGCTCATCGTCGGCAGCAGCTTGACGTGCTGGAAGCTGCGGCTCATGCCCATGCGGGCGATCTCGCGCGAGTCGTGGCCGGCCACCGGCTTGCCGAGGAACAGCACTTCGCCCGAAGTCGGCGTGTCGACGCCCGAGATCTGGTTGAACATCGTGCTCTTGCCGGCGCCGTTGGGGCCGATCAGCGCGAGGATCTCGCCCGCGCGCACTTCCAGGCTCATGTTGTTGTTGGCCACCAGGCCGCCGAACTTGCGCGTCACGTCCTTCGCCACCAGGATCGGCTCGCCGGCGGCCGGCAGCGTGCGCCGCGGCAGCGGCTCGGCGGCGGCGTCGATCTTCTTGTGCACCACCGGCACCGGCACCCGCTTCTTCAGGATCGGCCACAGGCCTTCGCGCGCCCGGTGCAGCACCAGCACCATCAGGATGCCGAACACGATCATCTCGAAGTTGCCGCTGGCGCCGAGCAGCTGCGGCAGCCAGTCCTGCAGCCATTGCTTGAGCACGGTGATCACGCCGGCGCCGACGATCGCGCCCCAGACGTAGCCGGCGCCGCCGAGCACCGCCATGAACAGGTACTCGATGCCGATATGCACGCCGAACGGGGTCGGATTGACGAAGCGCTGCATGTGGGCGTACAGCCAGCCCGCGGCACAGGCGTGCAGCGCGGCGATGACGAAGATGATCATGCGCGCGCGCGAGGTATCCACGCCCATCGCCTCGGCCATCACCCGCCCGCCCTTGAGCGCGCGGATGGCACGGCCTTCGCGCGAATCGAGCAGGTTGTGGGTGGTGAGCATCGCCACCAGCAGGAAGGCCCAGATCAGGTAGTAGATCTCGCTGCCGTCGTCGAGCGTCCAGCCGAACAGTTCGATCGGCGGAATGCCGGTGATGCCGGTGTGCCCGCCCAGACTTTGCATGGTGCCGAACAGGAAGTACAGGCTGATGCCCCAGGCGATCGTGCCCAGCGGCAGGAAGTGGCCCGACAGCTTGAGCGTCAGCGAACCCAGGATCAGCGCCACGGTGGCGGTGATCAGCAGCCCGGCGACCAGCGTCAGCCACGGCGAGGCGCCCACCCACGCCAGCCAGGCCGGCAGCTCGGTGGCGGTGCTCAGCGCCGCGGTGGTGTAGGCGCCCAGGCCGACGAAGGCGGCCTGGCCGAAGCTCGTGAGCCCGCCCACCCCGGTCAGCAGCACCAGGCCGAGGGCGACCATCGCATACAGGCCGATGTAGTTCAACAGCGTCACGTAGTACGGCGACAGGATCGCCGGCACGGCGAGCAGCAGGGCGAGGAAGGCCCCCAGCAGCAGACGGTCGGTTCTCATTCTTCTTCCTCCACGTGGTGGCTACGCAGCGAGCGCCACAGCAGCACGGGGATGATCAGGGTGAAGACGATGACTTCCTTGTAGGCGCTGGCCCAGAACGAAGCGAAGGCTTCGAGCAGCCCCACCGCCAGCGCGCCCAGCGCCGCCAGCGGGTAGCTGGCCAGGCCGCCGATGATGGCGGCGACGAAGCCCTTGAGCGCGATCAGGAAGCCGGTGTCGTAGTAGATGGTGGTGATCGGGGCGATCAGCACGCCCGACAGCGCGCCGATGAAGGCCGCCAGCAAGAAGGTGAGCTTGCCCGCCAGCGCCGGCGAGATGCCCATCAGCTGGGCGCCGACGCGGTTGATCGCGGTCGCGCGCAGCGCCTTGCCGTACAGCGTGCGCTCGAAGAACTGGTACAGCGCCACGATCAGCAGCGCCGACACCACCAGCACCCACAGCGTCTGGCCGGTGATCAGCAAGGGGCCGAGATCGAAGCTGGCGTCGCTGAAGGCGGGCGTGCGGTGGCCTTCGGCGCCGAAGAACAGCAGGCCGAGCCCGACCATGGCGATGTGCAGCGCTACCGACACGATCAGCAGGATCAGCACCGGCGCCGAGGCGATCGGCTGGTACATCAGCCGGTACATCATCGGCCCCATCGGCACGACGATGGCCAGCGTCAGCACGACGTGCGCGGCCAGCGGCAGCGAGGCCACCGGCGCCGCCGCGAACAGCCCGGCCAGCACCAGTGGATAGGCCAGGTTCCAGCCCGCCACCGACGCGGCCTTGCGCGCCTGGCCGGCACGCAGCGCGGCGACGCCGTCGAACAGCGTGACCAGCACGCCCATCACCAGCAGCAGCCAGACGGTGGCCGGCACGCCGCCGCCCTGCATCATCGCCAGCGTCAGCGCGCCATAGGCGACGAACTCGCCCTGCTGGATGAAGATCACCCGCGTGACCGCGAATACCAGTACCAGCGCCAGCGCCAGCAGCGCATAGATCGCGCCGTTGGTGATGCCGTCCTGGCCCAGTATCAGTGCAATTGACATATCCATGGAGAGGCTCCACCGGGCATCGGCCGATGCCAGTCGGAATGTGGGGAGGGAGAACCCTGCCGGTCCTGCGGCATGGGCCGGGTGCGCCCCTGCGGGCGCACCCTCGCTATCGTTCTTTTCGGGCTTACTTGAGCAGCGACCAGGTGCCGTCGCGGATCTCGATCATCACGCGCGAACGCTCGTCGAGGCCGAGATGGTCGTCGGCGCTCATGGTGTAGATGCCGGTGGCGCCCGCGACTTCCTTGACGTTCTCCAGCGCATCGCGCAGCGCGGCGCGGAACTCGGCGGTGCCCGGCTTGGCGGCCTTCAGCGCCTCCGGCACGGCGGCCTGCAGCAGCACACCGGCATCCCAGGCATAGGCGCCGAAGCTCGACACCGTACCGGCGCCATTGGCGGCCTCGTACTTCTCGACGTAGGCCAGCGCGCTGGCCTTGACCGGGTTGTCGTCAGGCAGGCTGCGTGCCATCTGCACCGGGCCGACCGGCAGCAGCGTGCCTTCGCAGTCCTTGCCACAGATGCGCAGGAAGTCGTTGTTGGCGACGCCGTGGGTCTGGTAGATCGGCCCCTTGTAGCCGCGCTCGCGCAGCGTCTTCTGCGGCAGCGCGGCGGGCGTGCCCGATCCGGCGATGAACACCGCGTCGGCCTTGGCCGACATCAGCTTCAGCGCCTGGCCGGTGACCGAGGTGTCGGCCGGGTTGAAGCGTTCGTTGGCGACGATCTTGATGCCGGCGGCGTCGGCCAGCTTCTGGAACTGCTCGTACCAGCCTTCGCCATAGGCGTTGGCGAAGCCGATGAAGGACACCGTCTTGACCTTGTTGGCGCTCATGTGCTCGATGATCGCCGACGCCATCTGCTGGTCGTTCTGCGGCGTCTTGAACACCCAGTACCGCTTGTCGTCCATCGGCGCGACGATGCGGGCCGAGGCAGCCATCGAGATCATCGGCGTCCTGGTTTCGGCGGCGACGTCGACCATCGCCAGCGAGGGGGGGCTGGTGGTGGAGCCGATCAGCACGTCGACCTTGTCCTCGGCCACCAGCTTGCGCGTGTTCTTGACCGCGGTGGTGGTGTCGGATGCGTCGTCCAGCACGATGTAGCGCACCGTTTCGCCGCCGATGGTGGTCGGCAGCAGCGACACGGTGTTGCGCTCGGGAATGCCGAGCGAGGCCGCAGGGCCGGTCGCCGACAGCACGACACCGACCTTGATCTCGGCCTGGACGGCAGTGGCGGCAAACGCGAGGCCGATGGCGGCCAGCAGGGTGTGACGTAGCTTCATGGTTTCTCCTCCGTTCTTCTAGATGTGATGAACCGCGTGCTCGACAGCTCTGCCCGCAGCCCGGCCTGCAACACTTGATGACCTACCTCGACCGCCCTTCGGCACGGATGCGGGAAGCACCCGAAAAATTCTGAATAGCGGAAGAGATTTCGTTTATTAGAAATGATACAAAACGATGCGTCAAGCTGAAATTTTGTATCGCTTGAGACATCCATCGCAGTCGCGGCCTATCGAAGGCCGCGCCCCACATCCACCACCCGCCTGCCGTGAACACCGGAGCAGGCCTGCGAGCCGCTCCGCCGGCAGGCTCAGTCCGGCGCCGGCGTGGCGCCGAGCCGCCGCGAAAGATCGTCGGCCGCGCGCCGCAGCGCGGCGAGCGTGGCACCGCCCGGAGACAGGTCCATCGAGCCTTCGACGCCGACGACGGCGATCGTCATGGTGATCTCGTTCTTGAAATTGAATACCGGCGCAGCGGCGGCCTCGACGCCGCGCGCGAAGTAGTCGCCGGTGACGACTGCCATCCCCGCTTCACGCACCTGCGCCAGCAGCGTGCGGACATCGTCCATGTCGTGGATGCCGGTCGGCGTCCTGCCGCTTTCGAGTTCGCGCGCAATCAGCGCCTCGGTCTGGCGCTCGGGCAGCCAGGCCGCAAACACCCGCCCGCCCGCCGAGCGCAGCATGCTGAGGCTGGTGCCGGTGACGACGTTGACCGTGATCGGGCGGCGCGGACGTTCCCAGCGCACCACGACCGGGCCGCCCTCGCTCCACACCGACAGCGCCACCGTCTCGTTGGTGGCGTCGCGCAGGTCGCTGATCGCCATCAGGCCGAGGCGGATGCGGTCCACCCGGTCGAGCGCCACCAAGCCGAGGTTCAGCGCGAAGGGGCCGAGGTCGTAGCGCGAAGTCAGGCGGTCCTGCTCGACCAGGCCGCTGCGGATCAGGCTGACGAGGTAGCGGTGCGCCTTCGACGGCGGCATGCCGGCCGCCTGGGCGATGTCCTTGAGCATCATCGAGCGCCGGCCGGTGACCATCGCGCGCAGAATGCTCATGCCCACTTCGAGCGATTGAACCCCATGCTTGCCGTCCAGCTCCTCGCTCGCCGTACTCATCGGACTTGTTCCTTATCCAAGAAATCGTTTATTTATATATAACTCAAACACAGGAGAGCATGCGTGATCAAGCCCGAACTGAAGGTCTACGCCATCGACGGCATCGTTCCTGTGGTCGACCCGAGCGCCTACGTCCACCCCTCGGCCATCCTGATCGGCGACGTCATCATCGGCCCCGGCTGCTACGTCGGCCCCTGTGCCAGCCTGCGCGGCGACTTCGGCCGCCTGATCCTCGAACGCGGCGCCAACCTGCAGGACACCTGCGTCATGCACGGCTTTCCCGGCACCGACACGGTGGTGGAGGAAGACGGCCACGTCGGCCACGGCGCGGTGCTGCACGGCTGCCGCGTCGGGCGCAACGCGCTGATCGGCATGAACGCGGTGATCATGGACAACGTGGTGATCGGCGAGGAAGCCATCGTCGCCGCATCGGCCTTCGTCAAGGCCGGCGTCGAGATTCCGCCGCGCGTGCTCGTCGCCGGCGTGCCGGCCAAGGTCATCCGGCCGCTGAGCGAGGACGAGATCCGCTGGAAGGGCGAAGGCACCGCCACCTACCAGGACCTGACGCGGCGCTGCCTGGCAACCCTGTACGAGACGACGCCGCTGGCGGCGGTCGAGCCCGGCCGCAAGCGCATCGAGATGCCGGGCGTCGTGCCGCTGGTCGAAGTCAGGAAGCGCGAAGGCTGAGCACCGCGGCGCTCAGAGCGGCAGCGCGAGCGGGTCGGTATCGCGGAAACGTTCGTGGAGACGCGCCGAGGCTTCGGGCGTCGAACCATCGGCCAGATGGAAGCAGGCATCCAGGTGGCGCTCGGAACCGGCCAGCAGCCGGCGGTAGAGTTCGCGGCACAGCAGGCGGGCCTTCTGCCCCGGCCAGTCGGCCGGCAGCAGGACGTCGGGCAGGCCGGGATCACGGAGCAGGAGGCGGCGATGATCGTGGATCAGCAGCACGCGCAGCAGGAAGGCGGTTTCGTCCGCCAGCTCGAAGCCACCGTCGCGCAAGGTGCCCAGCACCGGCTGGTAGCGCGCGGTGAAACTGCGGTACATGTCGGCCAGGTGGCCGAGATCCCAGGCCGAATGCACCATCGCGGCGTCGCTCGCCGCCGTGCCGGGCGCCGCGTCGGCCGCCATCAGGGGCTTCAGGCGGTCGAGCAGGCCGCCCAGGCCTTCGGCCACCAGGGCATCGAAGACGGCGATCAGGTCGACGCCCGGATGCACGAAGCAGTCGTTGCTGAGCGAGCCGAAGCCCTGCCACAGCAAGGCCTTGCGCAGGCGCTCGCGGTCCTTCGCGGCCAGTTCGCCGACGGTGACGATCAGGCGCCAGCGGCGATCCCAGTGTGGTGTGGCAGCGGCGTAGATCACGCGCGCGGCCTCGTCGATGCGCTGTTCGCCCAAGGGTGTCAGCAGATAGTCGGTGCGCCGGCCCGAACGCTGGCTCGCCAGCCATTCGTCCCGCACCAGGCGGAACACCGCCGTGCGCACCAGCCGCTCGTTGAGCCCGAGCGGCTGCAGCAGGCGGATCAGGCTGCCCAGCCAGATCCGGCCGCCGCGCGGCACGACCGCGTCGCCGAACATCGAAACGATCAGGGAGCCTGCATGTACACGGTCTTGACGACGGAAATCGTCGAGCAGCTGTTGCAGGGGGTTGGACACGGTGATGACGGAGGACATGGCGTTCGAGGCGGCGAAGTCTAACGGATTCAGTGGTTTGCGCATAGCCAGCCCCTCTCTTCCCTGCAGCAGGAGCCGACCATGCCTTGCCGGCCGCAGATGCCTTCAGCCCGTTCCCGCTGCCGCTGCGATGCCGTCACCGCACCGGAGCGCAGGCGCCGGCCACGCTGCGGCGAATCGCCTTAAAACGATACAAATTCTCATATAAAACTCAGAATTTAGTATCGTTTATGGCTTTTCAGGAATTGATGAAAAAATTTTATAAATGATGAATGACTTTAAAAATCACCCTTATTATCACAGTATCTATATGAAAATATACATGTTTTGATTTACGGAACAAATTTTGAATAGAAGAAATTGAAAATTTTTCGAGACAATCCATCGATACTGTTTCTTGACGTTCAATGGACTAATTCGTATCGTTTATAAAACACCCCGCCGGAGAGAGACGTATGAGCCACCCCCTTCTTGAAAAGCACCGCGGCATCCTCGACAACGCGCTGAACACGATCGCGACGCGCGGCTACTGGACGCCTTTCCCGGAAATGCCCAGCCCCAAGCTCTACGGCGAAACCGCGCCCGAGGACGGCAAGCGTGCCTTCGAGGCCCACCTGGGCAAGCACTTCGAGCTGGACCAGCCCGGCCAGACCGGCTGGCTCGACAAGGAAACCTCGCCCTACGGCGCCACGCTCGGCGTCAGCTACCCGGTGTGCGAGCCCGAGGCACTGATCGCCGCCGGCACCGAAGCCATGAAGAGCTGGCAGGCCGTCGGCGCCGACGGCCGCACCGGCATCTGCCTCGAAATCCTCACCCGCCTCAACGCCCAGAGCTTCGAGATCGCCCATGCGGTGATGATGACCACCGGCCAGGGCTGGATGATGGCCTTCCAGGCCGGCGGCCCGCACGCGCAGGATCGCGGCCTGGAGGCCGTCGCCTACGCCTGGCGCGAGCAGAGCTTCGTGCCGGCCGAAACGAGCTGGGAGAAGCCGCAGGGCAAGAACCCGCCGCTGGTCATGAAGAAGCACTACCAGATCGTCGGCCGCGGCGTCGGCCTGGTGGTCGGCTGCGGCACCTTCCCGACCTGGAACACCTACCCCGGCCTGTTCGCCGCGCTCGCCACCGGCAACGCCGTCATCGTCAAGCCGCACAGCAACGCCGTCCTGCCGGCGGCGATCACCGTGCGCACGATCCGCGCCGTGCTCGCCGAGAACGGCATCGACCCCGACCTCGTCACGCTGTGCGTCGCGCCCCAGCGCGCCGCCACCCAGGCGCTGGCCACCCATCCGGCGGTGAAATCGATCGACTTCACCGGCAGCAACGTCTTCGGCCAGTGGCTGATCGACAACTGCCGCCAGGCCCAAGTCTATGCCGAGCTGGCCGGCGTCAACAACATCGTCATCGACTCCACCAGCGCCTACAAGGCGATGCTGGGCAACCTCGCCTTCACGCTGTCGCTGTACTCCGGCCAGATGTGCACCACTTCGCAGGCGATCTTCGTGCCGGCCGGCGGCATCGACACCGACGAAGGCCACAAGAGCTACGACGAGGTCTGCGCCGACCTGGCGAAGTCGATCGAGCGCTTCCTGTCCAAGCCCGAAGTCGCCCATGCCGTGCTCGGCGCGATCCAGTCCGCCGACACCGCCGAACGCATCGACATCGCCAACGCCGGCGAGCTCGGCCGCGTCGTGCTGGCCTCGCAGCGCCTCGACAACCCCGACTTCCCCGCCGCCACGGTGCGCACCCCGGTGCTGCTGGCCTGCGACGCCAGCGACGAGAAAGCCTACATGGAAGAGCGCTTCGGCCCGATCAGCTTCATCGTCAAGGTCGCCGACACCGCCGCCGCGATCGCCCTGTCCGAGCGCGTCGTCAGCACCCACGGCGCCCTGACCGTCGGCCTCTATTCGACGAAGCAGGAGGTCATCGACGCGATGACCGAAGCCACCTGGCGCAGCAAGGTCGCGCTGTCGATCAACCTCACCGGCGGCGTGTTCGTGAACCAGTCGGCGGCCTTCTCCGACTACCACGGCACCGGCGGCAACCCGGCGGCCAATGCCTCGTATGCGGATTCGGCCTTCGTCGCCAACCGCTTCCGTGTCGTCCAGCGTCGTTATCACGCCTGAGGGGGAACGATGGAATACAACAACATCCTCTTCAGCGTCGAAAACGGCATCGCCCGCCTGACGCTGAACCGCCCGGACAAGCTCAACAGCTTCACCGGCGAGATGCATGCCGAGCTGCGCCACGCGCTCGACACCATCCAGGCCGATGCCTCGGTGCGCGTGCTGGTGCTGAGCGGCGCCGGCCGCGCCTTCTGTGCCGGCCAGGACCTGGCCGACCCCGACATGGCGGCGCTGCCCGACGGCCGCCTGCCCGACATCGGCAACGTCGTCGAGCGCAACTACAAGCCGCTGGTGCTGCGCCTGCAGAACCTGCGCGTGCCGACCATCGCCGCGGTCAACGGCATCGCCGCCGGCGCCGGCGCCAGCGTCGCGCTGGCCTGCGACCTGGTGCTGGCAGCGCGCTCGGCCTCCTTCCTGCAGGCCTTCAGCAAGATCGGCCTGGTGCCCGACACCGGCGGCACCTGGTTCCTGCCGCAGCGCGTCGGCATGGCGCGGGCGATGGGCCTGGCCCTGCTCGCCGACAAGCTGCCCGCCGACAAGGCTGCCGACTGGGGCCTGATCTGGGCCGCCTACGACGACGCCGAGTTCGCTGCCAAGGTCGATGCCGTGGCCGCACAGCTGGCCGCGATGCCGACCAAGGCACTGGTGCGCACCCGCCAGGCCATGCACGCCGCGCCGGGCCACACGCTGGAACAGCAACTGTCCTTCGAAGGCGGCTTCATGCGCGAACTCGGCTGGAGCCGCGACTACGCCGAAGGCGTCGCCGCCTTCATGGAAAAGCGCGCGCCGCGCTTCACCGGAGAATGAGCGTGAGCGACACCCAGCACACTCCGCCGCGCGCTGTTCCGCTCGAGCCCTCGGCCGTCGTCGCGGTGGTCGGCGCCGGCGCGATGGGCGCCGGCATCGCCCAGGTGGCGGCCGCCGCCGGCCACCTCGTGAAGCTCGTCGATGCCCGCGAAGGCGCGGCCGCCGCGGCCATCGACGGCATCCGCGCACAGTACCGCAAGCTCGCCGACAAGAGCCGCATGACGGCCGAGGCCGCCGAGGCCGCCGGCCGGCGCCTGGTCGCCGCCGCCGGCCTCGGCGATCTGGCCGATGCGGCGCTGGTGGTCGAAGCCATCGTCGAGAACCTGGAAGCCAAGCGCACGCTGTACCGCGAGCTGGAAGCCATCGTCGGCGACGATTGCATCTTCGGCACCAACACCTCGTCGATCTCGGTGACCTCGATCGGCGCGACGCTGCGCCGCCCCGAGCGCCTGGCCGGCCTGCACTTCTTCAACCCCGCGCCGCTGATGGCGCTGGTCGAGATCGTGTCCGGCCTCGCCACCGACAAGGCGGTGGCCGACACCCTGTTCGCCACCGCGGAGGCCTGGGGCAAGACGCCGGTGCATGCGCGCTCGACGCCGGGCTTCATCGTCAACCGCGTCGCCCGCCCCTACTACGCCGAGGCGCTGCGCGTGCTCAACGAAGGCGGTGCCGACTGCGCCACCCTCGACGCCCTGATGCGCGACTGCGGTGGCTTCCGCATGGGGCCGTTCGAGCTGATGGACATGATCGGCCACGACGTCAATTTCGCCGTCACCCGCTCGGTGTGGAACGCCTTCTACAACGACCCGCGCTTCACGCCTTCGCTGATCCAGCAGGAACTGGTCGATGCCGGCTTCTACGGGCGCAAGAACGGGCGCGGCTTCTTCGACTACCGCGACGGCGCCGTCCGCCCCGCGCCCAAGGAAGCGGTGGCGCAGAGCACGCCGACCGACATCGTGCTGCACGGCCAGTCGGCCGCCGCGCACGCGCTGGCCGACCGCCTGTTCGAGCGCGGCATCGCCTACGCCTGGAGCGAAGCCGAAGACGAACGCAGCCGCGGCCAGGCCGACGACGGCCGCATTGCCGAAGCCGGCGGCGCGGTGCTGTTCGTCACCGACGGCCGCAGCGCCACCCAGCGCGCCGCCGACCTGGGCATCGCCAACGTGGTGCTGATCGACGCCGCGCTCGACCACGCCAGCGCGACGCGCATCGCCGTCGGCGCCGCGATCAACGCCTGGGCGCCAGCCATCGGCGCTGCCATCGGCCTGCTGCAGGCGGCCGGCTTCGCCGTCTCGCGCCTGAACGACATCCCCGGCCTGATCGTGATGCGCACCGTCGCCATGCTCGCCAACGAGGCCGCGGACGCGGTCAACCAGGGCGTGTGCGACGCGCGCGGCGCCGACGCGGCGATGCGCCTGGGCGTCAATTACCCGCGCGGGCCGCTCGAATGGGCCGACCGCATCGGCCTGCCGGCGGTGCGCGACGTGCTCGCCAACCTCGCCCGCTTCTATGGCGAAGACCGCTACCGCGTCTCGCCGCTGATCCAGCAACACGTCTTCGCCGGAAAGAACATCCATGACTGAAGCCCGCTCCCTCCCCACCGATCCGCAGGCGCTCGCCGAAGCCGTCGCCGCCGCCATGTGGTCGCGCGACCGCGCCGCCCAGGCGCTCGGCATGCGCATCGACAGCGTCGGCCCCGGCCACGCCACCTTGAGCATGCCGGTACGCAGCGACATGGTGAACGGCCACCACATCTGCCACGGCGGCCTGATCTTCACGCTCGCCGACACCGCCTTCGCCTACGCCTGCAACGCCTACAACCGCAGCACCGTCGCCTCGGCCTGCAGCATCGATTTCATCGCTCCCGGCAAGGAAGGCGACACGCTGCGCGCCGAAGCGGTGGAACGTTCGCTGTCGGGCCGCACCGGCGTCTATGACATCACCGTGCGCGACGGCGCCGGCGGCATCGTCGCCCTGTTCCGCGGCAAGAGCCACCGCATCGCCGGCGAAGTCATCGCCGGCCCCGACGCACAACAACAGTAGTCCCGAGTCCGGACGCGCCAACAGAGAGAAGGAGAGGAGACAACACCATGCCCGTGAAAAACCCCCAGCCCGGCGATCTCGATCCGATCGAAACCGCCAGCCGCGACGAGATCAACGCGCTGCAGCTGCAGCGCCTGCAGTGGTCGCTGCGCCACACTTACGACAACGTCGAACCCTATCGCCGCAAGTGCGAGGAACAGGGCGTGCATCCGGACGAGCTGAAGTCGCTCGCGGATCTCGCCAAGTTCCCCTTCATGACCAAGGCCGACCTGCGCGACCACTACCCCTTCGGCCTGTTCGCCGTGCCGCGCAACAAGATCGCCCGCCTGCACGCGTCGAGCGGCACCACCGGCAAGTCGGTGGTGGTGGGCTACACCCGCAGCGACCTCGACAACTGGGCCGACCTGATCGCCCGCTCGCTGCGCGCGGCCGGCCTGCGCGCCGGCGACATGGTGCATAACGCCTACGGCTACGGCATGTTCACCGGCGGCCTCGGCGCCCACTACGGCATTGAGCGCGCCGGCTGCACCGTGGTGCCAATGTCCGGCGGCCAGACCGAGAAGCAGGTCCAGCAGATCCTGGACTTCCGCCCGGACGCGATCATGGTCACGCCGTCCTATTCGCTGGTGATCGCCGAGGAATTCGAGCGCCTGAAGATCGCGCCGGAAGACATCTCGCTGAAAGTCGGCATCTTCGGCGCCGAACCCTGGGGCGAAGGCATGCGCGGCGAGATCGAGAAAAAGCTCGGCATCGACGCCATCGACATCTACGGCCTGACCGAAGTCATGGGTCCGGGCGTGGCCTGCGAATGCATCGAGACCAAGGACGGCCCGGTCATCTGGGAAGACCACTTCTACCCCGAGATCATCGACCCCGACACCGGCGCAGTGCTGCCCGACGGCGAAGAAGGCGAGCTCGTCTTCACCTCGCTGACCAAGGAAGCCTTCCCGGTCATCCGCTACCGCACCCGCGACCTCACCCGCCTGCTGCCGCCCACCGCCCGCTCCTTCCGCCGCATCGGCAAGATCACCGGGCGCTCGGACGACATGCTGATCGTGCGCGGCGTGAACGTGTTCCCGACCCAGATCGAGGAACAGATCCTGCGCGACCCGCGCCTGTCCGGCAACTACCAGATCGTGCTGACCCGCGACGGCCACCTCGACAACGTCGAAGTGCGCTGCGAGCTGCAGCGCGAGCTGTCGGGCACACTGGGGCGCAACGACGTCGAGAACATCGCCCGCACGCTGCAGGGCAACATCAAGACCATCATCGGCATCACCACCAAGGTGAACGTGATGGAGTTCGACACCATTCCGCGCACGCTGACCGGCAAGGCCCGCCGTGTCATCGACCAGCGTCCGAAGCAACTGTGAGGAGCCGGCGATGAACGAAGCCTACATCTGCGACGCCATCCGCACCCCGATCGGCCGCTACGGCGGCACCCTCGCCAGCGTGCGCGCCGACGACCTCGGCGCCGTACCGCTGAAGGCGCTGATGGCACGCAACCCGAACGTCGACTGGACCGCGGTCGACGACATCATCTACGGCTGCGCCAACCAGGCCGGCGAAGACAACCGCAACGTCGCACGCATGTCCGGCCTGCTCGCCGGGCTGCCGATCGAAGTGCCCGGCACCACGGTCAACCGCTTGTGCGGCTCGGGCATGGACGCCGTCGGCCTCTCCGCGCGTTCGATCAAGGCCGGCGAAGCCGGACTGATGATCGCCGGCGGCGTCGAGAGCATGTCGCGCGCGCCCTTCGTCATGGGCAAGGCCGAAAGCGCCTTCTCGCGCAGCGCCGCGATCCACGACACCACGATCGGCTGGCGCTTCATCAACCCGCTGATGAAGAAGCTCTACGACACCCACTCGATGCCGCAGACGGCGGACAACGTGGCGGCGGACTTCGGCATCTCGCGCGCCGACCAGGATGCCTTCGCGCTGCGCTCGCAGCAGCGCTGGGCCGCCGCCCACGCCGCCGGCCGCTTCGCCGACGAACTGGTGCCGGTCGAAATCCCGCGCAAGAAGGGCGACCCCGTCGTATTCGACACCGACGAGCATCCCCGCCCCGACACCACGCTGGAAACGCTGTCTAAATTGAAAGGCGTCAACGGCCCCGACCTCACCGTCACCGCCGGCAACGCCTCGGGCGTCAATGACGGCGCCTGCGCGCTGCTGCTGGCCTCGGAAGCCGCCGCCGCCCGCCACGGCCTGACCCCGCGCGCGCGCGTCGTCGGCATGGCCACCGCCGGCGTCGCGCCGCGCATCATGGGCTTCGGCCCGGCGCCGGCGGTGCGCAAGGTGCTGGCGCAGACCGGCCTGGAGCTGGACCAGATGGACGTCATCGAGCTCAACGAAGCCTTCGCCGCGCAGGCGCTGGCGGTGTTGCGCGACCTCGGCCTCGCCGACGACGAAGCCCGCGTCAATCCCAACGGCGGCGCCATCGCCATGGGCCACCCGCTGGGCATGAGCGGCGCCCGCCTGGTGACCACCGCCGCCTACGAGCTGCAGCGCCGCAACGGCCGCTACGCGCTGTGCACGATGTGCATCGGCGTCGGCCAGGGCATCGCACTGATCATCGAACGCGTGTGAGGCGCGAGGACAAAGCCATGAGCTACGAAACCCTCGACATCGAACGCAAGGGCGCGGTGGCGACGATCTGGATGGATCGCCCCGAGGTCTTCAACGCCTTCGACGAGCGCCTGATCGCCGAACTCGACGCCGCCTGCGCCGAACTCGACGGCGACACCGGCGTGCGTGTGGTCGTGCTCGGCGGTCGCGGCCGGCATTTTTCCGCCGGAGCCGACCTCAACTGGATGCGCCGCGCCGCCGCCAGCACCGAGCAGGAGAACCTGGCCGATTCGCGCCGTTTCGCTGCCATGCTGCGCCGCCTGGCCGGGCTGTCCAAGCCGACCATCGCCCGCGTGCAGGGCGCCGCGCTCGGCGGCGGCACCGGCCTGGCCGCCGCCTGCGACATGGCGATCGCCGCCGACGATGCCAGCTTCTCCACCTCGGAAGCCCGCTTCGGCATCATCCCCGCGGTGATCAGCCCCTACGTGCTGCGTGCCATCGGCCCGCGCCACGCATTGCGCTACTTCCAGAGTGCCGAACGTTTCGACGCCGCCGAGGCGAAGTCGATCGGCCTGGTCAATGACGCCGTCCCGGCCGGCCAGCTCGATACCGCGATCGACCGCCTGGTGCAGGCCCTGCTGGCCTGCGGGCCGCAGGCCCAGCTCGCCGCCAAGCAATTGATCAGCGCCATCGACGGGCGCGGCATCGACGAAGCGGTGGGCGAGGAAACCGCCATCCGCATCGCCCGCCAGCGCACGACCGACGAGGCGCGCGAAGGCTTCACCGCCTTCTTCGAGAAACGCCCGCCGGCATGGATGGCGACATGAACCCCGGCCGCGCCCCGCGCGCGGCGGATGTTTGAGGTAAACGCGGACCACACCCGCGGCCCGCAACATTCCGTTCCGGCATCCCCGGAGCGGTGTTTGCAAGGAGGAAACAGATGTACACCCAAGCAATGGACATTCCGGACGAGTCCGGCAAGAAACTCAGCGTCGTACCCCCGCCGCAGAGCGAGCAGGAAGCCGCGTTCGAAGCCCGCATCGACGCCGACGGCCGCATCGAACCGCAGGACTGGATGCCCGAGGCCTACCGCAAGACCCTGGTGCGCCAGATCAGCCAGCACGCCCACAGCGAAATCGTCGGCATGCTGCCGGAAGGCAACTGGATCTCGCGCGCACCCAGCCTGAAGCGCAAGGCGATCCTGATCGCCAAGGTGCAGGACGAAGGCGGCCACGGCCTCTACCTGTACTCCGCCGCCGAGACCCTGGGCACCAGCCGCGGCGACATGATCGACGGGCTGCACAGCGGCAAGGCCAAGTACAGCTCGATCTTCAACTACCCGACGCTGAACTGGGCCGACGTCGGCGTGATCGGCTGGCTGGTCGACGGCGCCGCGATCATGAACCAGATCCCGCTGTGCCGCTGCTCCTACGGCCCCTATGCGCGCGCCATGATCCGCGTCTGCAAGGAAGAATCCTTCCACCAGCGCCAGGGCTACGAAGCGCTGCTGGTGATGATGAAGGGCACCGAAGCGCAGCGCAGCATGGTGCAGGACGCGGTCAACCGCTGGTGGTGGAAGTGCCTGGCGATGTTCGGGCCGCCCGACGCCGACAGCCCGCACAGCGCGCAGGGCATGCGCTGGGGCATCAAGCGCATCAGCAACGACGATCTGCGGCAGAAGTTCATCGACGCCACCGTGCCGCAGGCCAAGGTGCTCGGCGTGAGCCTGCCCGACCCCGAGCTGAAGTGGAACGAGGCACGCGGCCACTACGACCATGGCCAGATCGACTGGCAGGAATTCTGGAACACCGTCGAAGGCAACGGCCCCTGCAACAAGGAACGCCTGGCCACCCGGGTCAAGGCACACAAGGATGGCCAGTGGGTCCGCGACGCGGCCCTGGCACACGCACAAAAGCAACGCGCACGCGCAGACAAGGAGGCAGCATGAACACCCCCGCACTGAAGGATTGGCCGCTCTGGGAAGTCTTCGTCCGCAGCAAGCAAGGCCTCGAGCACAAGCACTGTGGCAGCCTGCACGCGGCCGACGCCGCGCAGGCGCTGCACATGGCGCGCGACGTCTACACCCGCCGCCAGGAAGGCGTGAGCATCTGGGTCGTGCCTTCGGCCTCGATCACCGCCAGCAACCCGGACGACAAGGGCGAGCTGTTCGACCCCGCCGCGGACAAGATCTACCGCCACCCGACCTTCTACGAAATCCCTGAAGAAGTGGGGCACATGTGATGAGCACGGCACCCAACGACTACCTGCTGCACCTGGCGGACAACGCCGTGGTGCTCGGCCAGCGCGACGCCGAGTGGTGCGGCCACGGCCCGATCCTGGAAGAAGACCTCGCGCTCGCCAACGTCAGCCTCGACCTGATCGGCCAGGCCCGCCTGCTGTACCAGCTCGCCGCCACCCGCATGGGCAAGGGCGCCACCGAGGATTCGCTGGCCTACTTCCGCGACGACACCGAGTTCCGCAACTACACCCTGGTGGAGCTGCCCAACCACGGCGCCCTGGTCGGCTACGCCGCGTCGGACCGCGACTACGCCACCACCATCGTGCGCAACTTCCTCTACAGCGCGCTGATGGTGCTGGTATGGGACGCGCTGCAGAAGTCGCCCGACGCCGATCTGGCCGCGATCGCCGCCAAGTCGCTGAAGGAAGCGCGCTACCACCTGCACCACGCCGCCGACTGGGTGGTGAAGTTCGGCGATGGCACCGAGGAATCGCACGCCCGCGCCCAGGCCGCGCTCGACCACCTGTTCCCCTACACGGAAGAGTTCTGGACGCCGAGCGCGATCGAGGACGCCGCCATCGCCAGCGGTGCGGTCACCGACGTGCGCACGCTGCGCGCCGCCTGGGACGCCATCGTCGCCGACACCCTGGCCGAAGCCACGCTGAAGCGCCCCGAAGTGCGCGGCTACGTGCCGGAAGGCAAGCACGGCCGCCACTCCGAGCACCTCAGCTACCTGCTGGGCGAAATGCAGGGCCTGGCGCGCGCCCACCCCGGCGCCACCTGGTAGGAGCGACCGCCATGCACGCCACGATCGACGACGTCTGGGCCGCCCTCGACCATCTGACCGACCCGGAGATCCCGGTGGTCACGCTGCGCGAGCTGGGCATCCTGCGCGACATCCGCGAAACCACCGACGGCATCGAGGTGGTCATCACCCCGACCTACAGCGGCTGCCCGGCGATGGGCCAGATCGAGGACGACGTGCGTGCAAGCCTGCAGCAGGCCGGCATCGAGGCACATGTGATCACGCAGCTCGCACCGGCCTGGACCACCGACTGGATGAGCGAGGAGGCCAAGGCCAAGCTGCGCGCCTACGGCATCGCGCCGCCGCACACCACCTGCAGCGACACCAGCGTGATCAGGTTCGTGCGCCGCACCGACACCCGGCCGGTGGCCTGTCCGCAGTGCGGCTCGACCAACACCACCCTGAGCTCGCAGTTCGGCTCCACCGCATGCAAGGCGCTGTACAAGTGCCTCGACTGCCAAGAGCCCTTCGACTACTTCAAACCTTACTGACGCCGGAGCCAAACGCCATGTCAGCACTCCGTTTCCAAGAACTCGCCGTCAAGCGCGTGAGCCCCGAGGCCGCCGGCGCGGTGGCAATCACCTTCGACATCCCCGCCACCGAGCGCGAACGCTTCAACTTCGAGCCGGGCCAGTTCCTGACCCTGCGCGCCACCATCGACGGCCAGGACGTGCGCCGCAACTACTCGATCAGCAGCCCGCGCAGCCGCCTCGCCTGCAGCGGCGAGCTCGAGATCGGCATCCGCCCGGTCGAAGGCGGCCTGTTCTCGAACTGGGCCGCCCGCGCCATCAAGGCCGGCGACACCCTGCAGGTGATGCCGCCCGACGGCCGCTTCGTGATCAGGAAGAAGCGCGCCATCCACCGCGTCGGCTTCGCCGCCGGCTCGGGCATCACGCCCATCCTGTCGATCGCCGCGAGCACGCTCGAAGAACAGCCGGACTCCAAGTTCACGCTGATCTACGGCAACCGCCGCATGTCCACGGTGATGTTCAACGAGGCCCTGCAGGACCTCAAGGACCGCTACCGCGACCGCCTGACGATGATCCACGTGCTGTCGCGCCAGGCCCAGGAAGTCGACCTGCTGCAAGGCCGCATCGACGGCGCCAAGGTGCGCGAGATCATCGCCGCGCTGCTGCCGGTGGGCAGCATGGACGAAGTCTTCATCTGCGGCCCCGACGCGATGATCACCGACACCGAGAACGCGCTGGTCGAAGCCGGCGTGCCCGCCGACCGCATCCGCACCGAGCGCTTCACCGTCAACCTGCCCCCCGGCGCCCACCCGGTCGGTGCCTCCAGCACCGCCGAAGCGGTCGCCACCGCGGCCAAGGACATCACGATGACCCTGGTCCTCGACGGCAAGGAACACGAGATCGCCATCGGCCCGGACGAGCACCTGCTCGACGCCGCGCTCAACGCCGGCCTCGACCTGCCCTTCTCGTGCAAGGCCGGCGTCTGTTGCACCTGCCGCGCCAAGGTGCAGGACGGCGAAGTCGTCATGGACAAGAACTTCACCCTCGAAGAGGCCGAAGTCGCCCAGGGCTTCGTGCTGAGCTGCCAGGCCCGCGCCACCACCAAGCAGCTCAGGATCAGCTTCGACGAACGCTGAACGAGCGCACCACGCCGTTCCACCCCCTTCGGCGGCCGTTTCGACGGCCGCTTTTTTTGGATCGCTGCATGGCCCGGAAATATGATACAAATCATGTGCAAAACATAGTAATTTGGTATCAAATAAATATCATCCTCCTCTTGCCGCGCCGACCATGACCAGCCCGCACGCTCTCAGCACCGCCTTCGATCCAGGCTCGATCGCCGTCATCGGCGCTTCCGACACGCCCGGCTCGGTGGGCCGGATCATCTTCCGCAACCTGCTCGACGGCGGCTACCGCGGCACGCTGCACGCCGTCAATCCGAAATACGACAGCCTGCAGGACCACCCCTGCCTGCGCTCGATCGAGGACATCGGCCGCCCGGTCGACCTGGCCATCATCGCCACGCCGGCGCGCATGCTGCACAACATCATCGCGCAGTGCGGGCGCAGCGGCGTGCGCAACGCCGTCATCGTCGGCGCCGCCGGGCACACACTCGAACGCCGCATCGTCGAGACCGCGCGCGAAACCGGGCTGCGCCTGCTCGGCCCGGGCAGCCTGGGCATCGCCCGGCCGGGCAGCGGGCTCAATGCCGCGCTCACCCGCATCACGGTCAAGCCGGGCGAAATCGCCCTCGTCTCGCAATCCGGCGCGATGTGTTCGGTGGTGCTGGACTGGGCGCTGACCAACGACGTCGGCTTCTCGTCGGTGATCTCGCTCGGCGGCACCGTCGACATCGACTTCGGCGAGACCCTGGAATACCTGATCCACGACTCCCGCACGCGCTACATCCTGTTGTACGTGGACCGGGTGCACGATGCCCGCCACTTCATGAGCGCGCTGCGCTCGGCCGCGCGCGTCAAGCCGATCATCCTGCTCAAGGCCGGCCGCCACGGCGACGGCGCCGACGGCGCGCGCGCGGTTTCGGCCGACGTCGTGTTCGATGCCGCCATGCGCCGCGCCGGCGTGGTGCGGGTGCAGAACATCGATCAGCTCTTCTTCGCCACCAAGGCACTGTCCTGTGGCTTCCAGCCGCGCACGGACAGCCTGGCGATCGTCTCCAACGGCAGCGGCCCGGCCGACCTCGCCGCCGACCGCGCCAAGGACCTGGGCACCGAGCTGGTCGGCCTCGGCTCGCCGACCATCGCCGCGCTCGAACGCCTGGGCGGGCGCGAGCGCCGCCGCCACAATCCGCTAGACCTCGGCGGCGACGCCGGCCCGCTGCTGTACCGCGACGCCATCCTGGCGCTGGCCGACGACCCGGCGGTGTCCAACCTGCTGGTCATCCTGTCGCCGCATGCGCTGGTCGAACCGGTCGAGGTCGCGCAGGAGATCATTGACCTCGCCGCCCAGCTGCGGCTCAAGCTGTGCTGCTGCTGGATGGGCGGCGGCCAGGTGGCCGAGGCGCGCGCGCTGCTGGCACAAGCGGGCATTCCGGTGTTCAGTTCGCCCGAGACGGCGATCGAGCTGTTCCACGACATCTCGCGCTTCCACCGCAGCCAGGCGCTGCTGCTGCAGACCGCCGGCGGCGCCAGCAGTAGCGCCCAGCGCCGCACCGGCGGCGCCCGCGTGCTGGTCGAAGCCCTGCTCAACCAGCGCCGCCACACTTTGTCGGCGATGGAATCGAAAGCGCTGTTGCGCAGCTTCGGCATTCCGGTCACACCCACCACGGTCGCGCGCGACGCCACCGAAGCCCTGTTCGTCGCCGAGCAGACCGGCTTTCCGGTAGCGATGAAGGTCGACGCCGCCGACATCGCCAGCAAGTCCGACGCGGGCGGCGTGCGCCTGAATCTGAACACCGCCGAATCGGTGTGGAGCGCCTACCACGACATCGTCGACACGATTCACCTGCGCCACCCCGGCGCCCGCATCAACGGGGTCTCGATCGAACCCTACCTGTACCGCCCGCAGGCACGCGAATTCAACATCCGCATCGACCGCGACGCCACTTTCGGCCCGGTCATCAGCCTGGGGCCGCAGGATGCTCCGGCGCTGCGCGCCTTCGCGCTGCCGCCGCTGAACGCGGTGCTGGCGCGCGACCTCATCGACTCGGCGATACCGGCCGAGGCACAAGGGCCGCAGGGCACGGCCGGCGTGCTCAAGCGCAGCGCGATCGAGGAGGTGCTGGTATCGGTGTCCGACCTGGCCTGCGAACTGCCCTGGGTGCGCGCGCTGGAGATCGGCCCGCTGATCGTCGATGCCGACGGCGCCATCGCCGCCGATGCCCGCGTCGCCATCGACCAGGGCCTGCCCGCCGGCAGCGACCGCTACGCCCACATGGCAATCCACCCCTATCCGCTGCACCTGGTGCAGGAGTGGCAGATCGGCGACGGCCGCAGCATCCGCACCCGCCCGGTCCGCCCCGAGGACGCCGGGCTGCTGCTCGCCTTCTTCGACACGCTCAGCACCGAGACCCGCTACCTGCGCTTCATGGAAACGATCGAGGAACTCAGCCCGGCAATGGTCGCGCGCTTCACCCAGATCGACTACGACCGCGAGATGGCGCTGATCGCCACCACCACCGACGAGGCCGGCGCCGAGCAGATGATCGGCAGCGCCCGCTACGCCCTCGCCGCCGACGGCGAATCGGTCGAATTCGCCCTGGTGGTCGGCGACGGCTGGCAGCGCCACGGCCTGGGCCGCCGCCTGATGGGCGCCCTCATCGAAGTCGCCCGCGCCCGGCGCTACCGCAGCATCTTCGGCGACGTGCTGGGCAACAACGCCAAGATGCTGCGCCTGATGCACGGCCTCGGCTTCCTGGTCCAGCCCCACCCGGAAGAAAACACGCTGCGGCGGGTGGTGAAGGTGTTGCACGGCAAGTGAACACTGTCCGGCGCCAGGATTCAGAACCAACGCAGGCAGACGACGTTTTCCCCCAGAAGAGGCGGAGTTCTCGCCTCACCGCCGAGAGCTTCACGCCGGCATCCAGGCGGGCATTGATGTAAGCCCTGATCTGGGTGCGCTTGAGCCCTGCAAGCCGCTTGCCCTGGAAATGGGTGCGCAGGTGCTTGAGGGTGTATCTGTCGCGCTTGGAATCTTGCTGCCGGTGTCGATGGGCTGCCAGGTATTCGGCTATGGTTTCGTTGAATGTCATGCAGATATGTTGCCATCGGAACGGCAACGACATCCATGGGTGACAGATGGGGCAATCCTGGCGTTCGAACTGTCACCCATGGAAAAGCCGTCCGCCGTCGAAGTTCGGAAGCGCCTGGGCACCGGGTCATACACGACGATCACGGCCGCACTCAAGGAATGGGTCGAGCCGGAAGCCAGCGACGGCGACGAACTGGCGCCGGTAGCGGCCGAATTCGAGGATCGGATCGTCCAGACCGGAGCGGACCTGTTCGCGATCGCGATGCGGATCGCGGGCGAGCAGTTCCAGGCAGAGCGGGATGCATGGGCGGCCGAGCGCGCCCAGATCGAGGCGGAACGCGACGAAGCCATCCGGCTGGCTGACGCGGTGACGGCCGATCTGGACGAAATGCGGGAAACGGTCAGGCGGCTGCAGGCCGAGAATGCGGCCAAACTGCTCGAACGGGCGCGCTGGATGCAGTCACTGCTGCTCGACCGCATCCAGTTGGTCAGCTACAACCGACGCGAGATTCAGCGACTCGCTGATGAGGGACGCATCTACGCAACACCGCACTGGCGGGCCGGCAAGTATCTGTACCTGATCCACCCCAGCCAGGACGGCGAGCGCGTGCGCGAATACATCGGCGCAGCCCCTGCCCGCGTCGCCGAGGCCCTGAAGAAGCTCGAGAACGCGAAGAACCATGATGCGCTTGAGGCAGAGACAACGCGGATCGAACGCACGCTCGACGCGGTGCATTACCAACTGGAATCGATGATCCGTGACCTGGAGCGCCTGGCGCCGTTGGACTTGGTGACGGCAGCCGCTGCACCAGGTGCGAAACTGTCGCCATCAGCCGCGGTCGATGGTGACAGCGGAGCGCGACCAGGTAGGGAATCTGTCACCAATGGGCTAGACTCCGCATTGGTGACAAAACCCGCGATCGAGCAGCTGCATTTGTCACCAATTTGAGGAAAACAGAATGTCCGCCATCACCTTCGATACCCTGAAGTACGTCGAGCGCCTCACCGCCGCAGGCCTGCCCGAGAAGCAGGCCAAGGCGGAGGCGGAAGCCTTGCGCGACGCCCTGGGCGATCTGGTCGAGATGAAAAGCCTGGCTACGAAGGAAGACATTTCCACCACGAAGCTCGAACTCAAGAACAGCATCGAGTCGCTGCGAAGCGAGATGCATGCGATGAAGGCCGACATCATCAAGTGGAACATCGGCACCATCCTTGCCGCCGCTGCACTGGCCGTGGCCATCGCCCGACTGATCCCCTGATTGGTGACAGCGCCCACGTCGGCCGAGCCGGCGCCAGCGTTCCAACGTCACCACCTGTCACCAAAAAGGCCCGGTTCCGGGCCTTTTGCTTTCTCCATCAGCTTGCTTCCGCCTGCAGGAACAGCAGAATTTGAGATCGGGCATTCGAGCCCGAGCGCGAGAAGTCGAAAGGAAGCCAGGACAGGCCCAAGCGGGTCGAGGTTTCGCGCGTCTCATCGAGGCCGGCCAGCGCCACGACTTCCCCGGGGCGCAGATCGATCACGGTCGAGGCCGAGCGCTTCATCATCGTCGGCGAGTCGATGCCGCTGGTGGTGGTGACGGCGAAGGAGCTGATTTCCTGCGAGACCTTGGCCACGATCAGTTCCTCGAAAATGCGCGGCTCGACCGTGAGCTGTACGCCGGCAGAGCGGTAGCCGCCGATGCGCACGCGCACCGTCACATCGTCGTCGCGCTCGCCCAGGCGACGCGAGGCGAGCACGAGCACCGTGGCCGGCGATGAATACTCGTCCGGCACCGGCAGGATGATGAGGTTTTCCCAGAACTGGCTATTGCCTTGCGGACGGCGGTAAAGCTGCAGGCGTCCCTTGATGGTGGCTTCGCCGATCGGAAGCGGCTTCTTTGCGGGCAGTTCCGCGACTGATGCTGCTGCTGCGTTTGCGCTCATGACACTCACCTATGACATCGTTTTCAAGTGACAGCGATGCGAACGTAACCATGCGGCAACAACGTTATCAAGCGGCAACAGCGGACGTATGTTCCCCCCGTCCCGATGGAGAGAGCCATGAACACTCAGGAATACCTAAAGGCAGCGAAGAGGAAGCTAGAGGCAAAAACAAACGCCGAACTCGCGCGCGCGCTTGGATTGAGCCGGCCGGCTCTTACGCGATACGACCAAGGAGAGCAGCGGGTAATCGACGACTACACCGCCGCCCGCCTGGCGGAATTGCTCGGCATCGACGAGTTGGAAGTCATCGCCCAGGCGAACGCCGAGCGGGAGAAGGACGCGGCCAAGCGCGCGTTCTGGGAGCACAAAGCAAAAGCGGCCCGCCAGAGAACTGGGGGACCGCTTGGAATGTGGCGCGCCCGAGACGATTCGAACGTCCGACCCCTGCCTTCGGAGGGCAGTACTCTATCCAGCTGAGCTACGGGCGCGGGGGCTTGCGCGGATCGCTACCCGCACAAGGGTCGCAAGCATAGCCGTGTTTGTCCGCGAAGTCCATGCCGCGCTGCCACGATGGTTTTTACATGGCTATAATTCGTGCTTTCGCCTTGCGCCATAACACAAGTCAAAGGACCCGAGCATGTCGAACCATCGCGCTCTCACCCGCTTCGCAATGCCTGTCGCCATGATCGCAGCCGCCGGGCTGGCCGGCTGTGGCAATCAGAGTTCGGTCGACCCCGAGCTGACCGCCACCCTGATCCAGCCCGTCGCACGGGTCGAGATCCAGGCCGTCAAGATCGCACCGGGCTCCCGCACTGGCGAGCAGATCTACAAGGCCACCTGTGCCGCCTGCCACGAAGCCGGCCTGGTCGGTGCGCCGAAGACCGGCGATGCGGGCGACTGGGGTTCCCGCCTGGCAATGGGCCTCGACGGCCTGACCGCTTCGGCCATCGCCGGCAAGGGTGCGATGCCCCCGCGCGGCGGCGGCAGCGACCTGACCGACACCGAAGTGAAGCGCGCGGTGGCCTTCCTGGCCAACAGCGCCGGTGCGAGCTACACCGAACCCCCGGTCGAGTAAGTTTCGCTTGTGCTGCCCGTCAGGGCAGCAGGCACTCCGGAAAGGCAGCTTCGGCTGCCTTTTTCGTGTCCGCCATGGGCCGTGCTGCCCGCCCTCAGTCCTTCGCCCGCGACTCGAACATCGCCCGCAGACTGGCCAGTCGCGCCTGGCCTTCCTCCTTCGATACCGGTGCCGCGGTCTTGCGGTCGTTGATGCGGACATCGCCGCCCATCTCGGCGATGAAGCGGCTCGGCTCGCAGGGGCGGAATTCGCGGCCGGACTTGCGCCGCTCGCACCAGGTGACGTTGAGGCTGCGCTGGGCGCGGGTGATGCCGACGTACATCAGCCGGCGCTCTTCCTCGATCTTGTCCTCGTCGATGCTGCTCTGATGCGGCAGCAGGCCTTCCTCGACGCCGATCAGGAACACATGCGGAAACTCCAGGCCCTTTGAGGCGTGCAGCGTGGCCAGTTGCACGCCGTCGAAATCCGGGTCTTCCTTGTCGAGCATGGACATCAGCGCGATGGTCTGGGTCAGCTCGATCAGGTTCTTGCCGTCTTCCTCGCCCTTCCTGCCCAGCCAGCCGACGAAGTCGCGCACGTTGTTCCACTTGGATTCCGCCTCGCGCGTGTCGCAGTGCTCGAACAGCCAGGCTTCGTAGCCAATCGCGCCGAGCAGGTCTTCCAGCAGTTGCGCGGCGGGCTCGCGCGGCGCGCGGTACTGCAGGCGGTTGATGAAGCCGGCGAATTCCTGCACGCCGCCGAGCTGCTTGGCGTTCAGGTGCTGGGTCAGCCCTTCCTCGAACACCGCGGCGAACAGGCTGACGTGGCGCTGGCCGGCATAGGCACCGAGCGCTTCCAGCGTGGCAGCACCGACCCCACGGCGCGGGGTGGTGATGGCACGGATGAAGGCGAGGTCGTCGTCCTCGTTGACCATCAGCCGCAGCCAGGCGATCAGGTCGCGGATCTCGGCCTTGTCGAAAAAGCTCTGCCCGCCCGACATCACGTAGGGAATGCGGTTGTTGCGCAACTGTTGCTCGATGATGCGGGCCTGGTGGTTGCCGCGGTACAGGATGGCGTAGTCCTTGAACCGGGTGCGATTCTCGAACTTGTGCGCGGACAGCTTGGTCGCCACCCATTCGGCCTCGTGCTCGGCATCGCGGCAGTTGGTGACGACGATCTGTTCGCCGACGCCGTGCTCGGACCACAGGCGCTTTTCGAACAGCTTCGCGTTGTTGGCGATGACGGTGTTGGCGGCTTCGAGGATGCGGCGCGACGAGCGGTAGTTCTGCTCCAGCTTGATGACTTTCAGCTTCGGGTAGTCCTGCTGCAGCAGCCGCAGGTTCTCGACGTCGGCACCGCGCCAGGCATAGATGGCCTGGTCGTCGTCGCCCACCGCGGTGAAGGCGCCGCGCACGCCCGACAGCAGGCGCAGCAGCCGATACTGGGCGCGGTTGGTGTCCTGGTATTCATCCACCAGCAGATAGCGCAGCCTGTTCTGCCAACGCTCGCGTACTTCGGGGTGCTCGTCGAACAGGCGCACCGGCAGCGAGATCAGGTCGTCGAAATCCACCGCCTGGTAGGCGCGCAAGGTGC
This sequence comes from Thauera butanivorans, assembly GCF_048398245.1. Lineage (NCBI taxonomy): Bacteria > Pseudomonadati > Pseudomonadota > Betaproteobacteria > Rhodocyclales > Zoogloeaceae > Thauera > Thauera butanivorans. The sequence goes on along the minus strand of NZ_CP183038.1, from coordinate 200,244 downwards.
GTTCGTACTCCTTGTACAGCTTCGCCGCGACCGAGGCGATCTCGTTGTCGGCAAGCTGCGCGGCCTCTTCGGGGGTGATCATCGCGTTCTTCCACGACGAGATCTGCCACTGCATCTGCTTGGCGATGCCCTTGTCGCTGTCGCCGGCGACGTCGGCGACGATCTGCACCGTGTCGGACGCATCGAGGATGGAGAACTGCGGCTTCAGGCCGCAATGCACGGCTTCCTGGCGGATGATGCGCACGCCCAGCGCATGGAAGGTGCACACGGTCAGGCCCTTCGGCGCCCGCCCGCCCATCAGATGGGCGACGCGCTCCTGCATTTCCTTCGCCGCCTTGTTGGTGAAGGTGATCGCGGCGATGTTGGCGGGGCTCAGCCCGCATTCGTCGATCAGGTGGGCGATCTTGTGGGTGATCACCCGCGTCTTGCCGCTGCCCGCGCCGGCCAGCACCAGGCAGGGGCCGTCGAGATAACGGATTGCTTCGCGCTGCGGCGCGTTGAGGAGAGCGGACATCGATTCGGCAGGCGCAGGAGGCGAGGGCACGGCGGCCGGCCATTCTAGCCGAACGGGCACGGGATGCCGCCCGGCCGGACCGGCGCCGGGGATGGCAAGCAGGACCCCGGCACACTAAACTCCCCACGTTGGGCATTCATCCGCGAACGAGCTTCATTGCGAAGCGGCCGGAAACATGCGCATGCCTGAAGCGCAAATACGGGATGGCCGCAGCCCCGCAATACTTTGTCATGGACAAGAACGCCACATTGAAACCCATGCCCGATCGCTCGAGATTCACCGGAGGACCGGCCATCCTGCTGACGGCGGCCACGTCGAGCGTGCTGCTGGGCTTCCTGCTCGCTCACGGGCAGTACGGCGTACTCGGTTCGATCGTCCTGGTCCTGGCCGGCATGGGCATGCTCGCAGCGTCCATGCAGTTTTTCCATCGCCGCGCCGCCTGCAGGACCGATGCCGAGCGCGAACAATCCGGCCACACCGAAACCTGGTACCGCCAGATCATCGAGTTTTCTCCGGACGGCATGCTCATCGTCGATGCCGGCGGCACCATCATCATCGCCAACCCGAAGGCACACGAGCTGTTCGGCTATCCGGCCGGCAGCCTGGTCGGCCTCGGCGTCGACGAGCTCGTGCCCACGGACATCCGCCCGCGCCATGCCGCCATGCGTGCGCGCTTCAACGCTTGTGCCGACGGCCACCTCCATCTCGGCAAGGCCGCCGGCAGCTTCCGCGCAGCCCGGCACGACGGCAGTGAATTTCCCGTCGAACTCGGCCTCACCCATTTGCCCGACCAGGGTGGCGGGCCGGCCTGCACCTGCGTCACGGTGCGCGACGTCACCCAGCACAAGGCCTACGAGCAGACCATTGCCGACCAGCTCACCTTCCAGCGCACGCTGCTCAACACCCTGCCGCATCCGATGTTCTTCAAGGACGGCAGAGGCCGCTACCTCGGTTTCAACCAGGCCTTCCTCGATTCATTCGGCATCGAGCGGGAAACGCTGCTGGGCAAGAGCGTGCTGCAGTTCATGCAGCTACCTGCCGAGGACCGCCTGGCCTACCACGAAGCCAACGAGCGCGTGCTGCGCGAAGGCGGCACCTTCACTGCCGAAATGCGCCTGCCCTACGCCGACGGCAGGGTGCACGACGTGCTCTACAGCCTGAGCGGCCACCGCGGCAGCGACGGCAGGACTGCCGGTCTGGTGGGCGCGCTGATCGACATCAGCGCACAGAAGCAGGCGGAACAGGTCCAGGTGGAGGCCAAGCTGCTGGCCGAGGAAGTGACGCGGCTCAAGTCCGATTTCCTCGCCAACATGAGCCACGAGATCCGCACGCCGATGAACGTCATCATGGGCATGGCGCACCTCGCCCTCGACAGCCCGCTGAGCCCGCGCCAGCGCAACTACCTGGAGAAGATCCATGCGGCCTCGGCAACCCTGCTCGGCATCATCAACGACATTCTCGATTTCTCGAAGATCGAAGCGGGCAAGCTGCAGTTCGAGGAGACCGACTTCTTCCTCGAAGACGTGCTCGCCAATCTTGCCGCCCTCGGCACCGCCAGAGCACAGAACCGCGGCCTGGAACTGCTGTTCGACATCGGCGTCGACGTGCCGACCAGCCTGCGCGGCGACCCGCTGCGGCTCGGCCAGGTGCTCAACAACCTGCTGGGCAATGCGCTCAAGTTCACCACGCAGGGCGAGATCACCATCACCATCCGCCGGGAACGAAGCCTGGACGACAGCGTCTGGCTCTGCTTCGCCGTCCACGACACCGGCATCGGCATCGACGAGGAACAGCGCCAGCACCTGTTCCAGGCCTTCACCCAGGCCGACTCATCCACCTCGCGCAAATACGGCGGCACCGGCCTGGGGCTGGCGATCTGCAAGCGTCTGGTGGAGCTGATGGGTGGCGAGCTCGGCGTCGATTCCGAGCCGGGCATCGGCAGCACCTTCCATTTCCGTGCCCCGTTCCGTCTGCAGAACCGGCAACGCAGGCTCGAGATCGGCAGCGAGGACATTCTCGGCATGCGCGTGCTGGTCGTGGACGACAACCCCAATGCGCGGGACATCCTGCAAGGCATGCTCCATGCACTGAAATTCGATGCCGACACCGCTGCCGACGCCGCCGGCGCAATCGCGATGCTCGAAAGCGCCTGTGCGGCGGGCCGGCCCTACCGGCTGGTGCTGATGGACTGGATGATGCCCGGCACCAGCGGCGTCGAAGCCATCCGCCAGATCCGCGCCCACCCCGGCATCGGCGAAACGCCCTGCTTCGTCATGGTGACCGCCTTCAGCCGGGAAGAACTGCACGCACGCCTCGGCGACCTGCCGGTCGCCGGCCTGCTGGAGAAACCGGTCACGCCTTCCACGCTGCTCGACTGCATTCTCGCCGCCTTCGGCGCAGCAGACACGCACCAGCCGCGCAAGAAGGCGATGCAGGCCGACTTTCTCGAAGCGCAGCGCGCGCTCCGCGGCGCCCGTCTGCTGCTGGTCGAGGACAACACGATGAACCAGGAGATGAGCGTCGACATCCTCGGCCGCAGCGGCATCCATGTCGATGTCGCCAACAACGGTGCGGAGGCGCTGGCGCTGATCGCCCGCAGCCGATACGACGGCGTGCTGATGGACTGCCAGATGCCGGTCATGGACGGCTTCGAGGCCACGCACCGCATCCGCGCGATGGAAGACTGCGCCCGGCTGCCGATCATCGCAATGACGGCCAATGCCATGAGCGGCGACCGGGAACGCTGCCTGGCGGCAGGGATGAACGATCACATCTCCAAGCCGATCGACGTGCAGCAGCTGTTCATCCGCCTGCATCAATGGATCGGGCCCCGCGCCCGCCAGCAGGCGCTGCCGGACGGCACGCCCGATCCCCGCAGCGACACCATCGCGCTGCCCGCCGTTCCCGGCCTGCAACTCGACACCGCGCTGCAGCGCCTCGGGGGCGACGCCGAACTGCTGCACACCTTGCTGCGCCGCTTCTGCGACACCCAGTGCGACGCCCCGGCGCGGATTTCGCAAGCGCTTGCCGCAGGCGACAGGGACACCGCCGCGCGCATCGCCCATACGCTGAAAGGCCTCGCCGGCAACATCGGCGCGGAAGCCCTCGCCGCCCGCGCCGCCGACATCGACAGCCGCTTGCGCAACGGCCAGGACGCCGAGGCCGCCCTGCACGGACTGGCCGGCGCGCTCGCCACACTGGGCAGCGGCATCCGGGCAGCGCTCGCCCGCCACGCGCCCGCCGGCACCGTCGCCGATACGACAGCCGCCGCAACGCCTGCCTGGCTCGACGCACTCCGGGCCGGCCTGCAGCAACTGGAAAACCTGCTGCTCGCGGATGACGGCGAGAGCGGCCGCCACCTCGACTCCCTCGCCGCCGCCCTCGACAGCCTGGAGCAGCCGGAGCGCATCGAACGACTCCGCGAACTCGTTGCCCTGTACCGCTTCGACGAAGCGCTCGACTGCCTCGACGCCCTGCGCCAGGCTTGCCCGGCTCTCGCCGACCCGCCCCCCACGCCCGAAAGCATCCAGCCATGAGCGAAGCCCCTCCGCGAAGCACCCTTCTCCTGGTCGATGACGTACCGGACAACATCGACATCCTCGGGCGCATTCTCTCGCCGCACTATCGCACCCGTGTCGCACCCGGCGGCGAACGGGCGCTGAAGATCGCCGCCACGCCGCCGCACCCGGATCTGATCCTGCTCGACGTCCGGATGCCGGACATCGACGGCCACGAAGTATGCCGGCGCCTGAAGGCACGCCCGGAAACCCGCGACATCCCAGTCATCTTCGTCACCGCGCTGAACGAAACCGAAGACGAAGCCTACGGCCTCGCGCTCGGTGCCGTCGACTACATCACCAAGCCCGTCAGCCCCGCCATCGTGCTGGCCCGTGTCCGCACCCACCTCGCGCTCTACGACCAGAATCGCGAACTCGCCCGCCAGATCCACGCGCGCACGCTCGACCTGCTCAACACCCGCCAGCAGATCATCCACCGGCTCGGCCGCGCGGCCGAATTCCGCGACGGCGAAACCGGCAACCACATCATCCGCATGAGCCACTACTGCCGCCTGATCGGCGAGGCGGTAGGACTGGACGAAAAAGTCGTGCAGACGCTCTACCACGCCTCGCCGATGCACGACATCGGCAAGATCGGCATCCGCGACACCGTGCTGCTCAAGAACGGACCGCTGAACGAGGAAGAGTGGGCGATGATGATGTGCCACCCGGAAATCGGCGCGGAAATCATCGGCACGCACAGCGACGAACTGCTGGCTGCCGCGCGCGAGATCGCCCTCTGTCACCACGAGCACTGGGACGGCTCCGGCTACCCTCGCGGCCTGGCCGGCGAGGAGATTCCGCTGCTGGCCCGCATCGCCACGATCGCCGACGTCTTCGACGCCCTGCTGACGGGCCGTCCCTACAAGCCGACGTGGAGCGTAGAGGATGCCGTGGCCTACATCGAAGCGGGAGCGGGTTCGCGCTTCGATCCCGGCCTGATCGAACCTTTCCGCCGTGCCCTGCCTCGAATGATCCGGATTCGCGAACGCTTCGCCGACTCCCACGGCAAGCTGGACGACACCGAAGCCGGTCCGCACATTCCCATCTGAGCGCAACGGCGGGAGTGACAGCCGGCGCCTGCTCACCGACAATCCACTCGCACCATGCTCCCGCGGAACCCTTTGATGAAATTGCTCGCAACAGCCCCACTCCTGCGCCGGCCACACCTCAGCCGGCCGCACCTGCATGCGCCTCTCGCCTGCTTCTTCGCCATCGCCATGCTGGCCCAGTCCTTCGCCGCCCAGGCCCAGCGCACCGGCAGCGTCGGCGGCTGCGACATCCGCCGCGGCACCTTGTGCACCAATGCCAATCTGAACGGCGCCCAGCTCGCCGGCGTCAATCTGGCCAATTCGCAATTCACCCGCTCCGATCTGTCGGGCGCGGACCTCAGCGGCGCAACGCTGAGCGAGGCGAACTTCTCCAGCACCGACGTCACCGGCACCAACTTCAATAGCGCATCGATGGCGCGCATCAACCTGCGCAACGCGCGGGCCGCCAATGCCACGCTGGTCGAGGCCGATCTGCGCAACGCCGTGCTGCAGAACGCCGTGCTGACGGCGGCCGATCTCAGCGGCGCCCGGCTGGCGAACGCCGACCTGACCAACGCCCGGCTCGAAGGCGCGAAGCTGGACAGGGCCGATCTGCAGCGCGCCAACCTGCGCGCCGCCAAGCTCAAGGGCGCCTCGCTCGCCGGCGCCAACCTGCAGGGTGCGATCCTGACCCGCGCGGTGCTGGTCGACGCCGATCTCAGCGGCGCCAATCTCGATCAGGCGATCTTCCTCAATGCCCAGACTGACGGCTGCACCGGCTGCCCCTGAAACCTTCTCCGCCCCTCAGCGCACCGTCTGGCGCAGCTCACCGACGATGCGCGCAGGAATCGCGCGCAGATCCAGCACTTCGCAAGCCGCGCCGATTTCCGCCGCTTCGCGCGGCATGCCATAGACCACGCACGAAGCCTCGTCCTGCGCAATGGTGAAGGCCCCCGCGCGGCGCATCTCGAGCAGGCCGGCAGCGCCATCCTTGCCCATGCCGGTCAGCAGCACGCCGACCGCATTGCGTCCCGCCACCCGGGCAACCGCCTGGAACAGCACATCCACCGAAGGCCGATGGCGGTTGACCGGCGCACTTCCCGAGACTTCTGCCAGGTAATGGCCGCCGCTGCGGATGACCGCAAGATGGGAGTGCCCCGGCGCCACATAGGCATGGCCCGGCAGGATGCGCTCGCCATGCACCGCCTCCTTGACCACCAAGGCGCAGGTCCGGTCGAGGCGCTCGGCAAAGGAACGGGTGAAGCGTTCGGGCATGTGCTGGGCAATGACGATGCCCGGCAACCCGGCCGGCAGCCCGGCCAGCACTTCGCGGATGGCCTCGGTGCCGCCGGTCGACGCACCGATGGCGATCAGTCTGTCGTTGAATGCCAGCGGTTGGCGCAAGGCCATCGCGGCGCCCGCCTCAGGCCGACCGGAGGACAGGTGCATAAGTGGTACGCCCCAGGCTGCGGAACAGATCGGAATGATTCTGCAGGCTTTCGGAATGGCCGCATATCAGCAAGCCCTCGGGGCGCAGCAGCGGACGAAAACGCTCGATGATGCGGCGCTGGGTACTCTTGTCGAAATAAATCATCACGTTGCGGCAGAAAATGGCATCGAACTGGCCACGCAGCCCCCAGTCGGCATCGAGCAGATTGATGTGCCTGAAGTCGATGCGGGCGGACAGTTCGGGGCGCACCTGCAGCATGCCCTGCCCGGCACCGGGTGCCGGCTGGAAGAAGCGTCGCAGGCGATCGGGCGCAAGCTCGCGCACCCGCGCTTCAGCATAGACGCCGCGCCGTGCGCTTTCCAGCACCTGGGTATCCACGTCCGAGGCGACGATCTCGACGCGGGCCGCAGGCAGCGCCTCGGCCAGCGTGATCGCGATCGAGTACGGCTCCTCGCCGGTCGAGGACGCCGCGCACCACACCCGGTAGGCCCCCGCGCCGCCACGGTTGCGGGCGTGCTCGGCGAGTATCGGGAAATGGTGCGGTTCGCGGAAGAAGGAGGTCAGATTGGTCGTCAGCGCATTGATGAAGGCCTGGCGTTCCCGCCCGCGGTCGGCTTCGACCAGATCGAGATACGCCTCGAAGCTCTTCAGCCCTTTCGCCCGCAGGCAGCGCACCAGCCGGCCGTACACCATGTCCTGCTTCATGTCGGTCATCGCAATGCCCGCCAGCCGGTGGATCAGCTTGCGCGCACGTTCGAACTCCCGTTCGGAGAACGAAAACTCCCGTATCGACTGGACCTGGCCAGTCCTGACGCCAGCCTCGCTCGAAAACATCTCCATCCGCCCTCAGCCTGCGCCGCGCGCATGCACGGCAAGGCTCCGATTGTCGACGTTCCGCCGCATGCAGCCTGTGAGTTCTTCCCTGTCCACAGCGTTTTTTCCATGCCAGCGTCGTTCGACGCAGTTTCGCCGGCACCTGAAAATGCCGAACCCCCAGCGGCGGCGATGCCGGACTGGGGGCGGCAGGTCTTGCAGCCGAGTGTGATTACGCCGCCTGGAGCTGCGAATCACGCGCGGAACGCTGGCTTTGCATCGAGCTCGCAGCGAGCGCCGTGCATCGGCTGCTATCGATGGAAATCACACGACCCCTGCACCATGCGCCTGCTGATCCGCCCAATAGCTCGACCGGACCATCGGACCGCAGGCCGCGTTGCGGAAACCCATCTTCAGCGCTTCGGTCTCGAACATCTTGAAGGTGTCCGGGTGCACATAGCGCAGTACCGGCAGGTGGCCGCCGGAGGGCTGCAGGTACTGGCCGATGGTCAGCATGTCGACGTCGTGGGCGCGCATGTCGCGCATGACTTCGAGGATTTCCTCGTCGGTCTCGCCGAGGCCGACCATCAGGCCGGACTTGGTCAGCACGTCCGGGTGGCGGGCCTTGAACTGGCGCAGCAGTTCGAGCGAATAGGCATAGTCGGAACCCGGGCGGGCCTGCTTGTACAGCCGCGGCACGGTCTCGAGGTTGTGGTTCATGACGTCGGGCGGCGCCTGGTCGAAGATGTCGAGGGCAACTTCCATGCGGCCGCGGAAGTCGGGCACCAGCACTTCGATCGTCGTCGCCGGCGAGGCGCTGCGGGTCTCGCGGATGCACTCGACGAAGTGCTGGGCGCCGCCGTCGCGCAGGTCGTCGCGATCGACCGAGGTGATCACGACGTACTTCAGCCGCATCGCGGCGATGGTCTTGGCGAGGTCGCGCGGCTCGTCGGCGTTCAGCGGCTCGGGGCGGCCGTGGCCGACGTCACAGAAGGGACAGCGGCGGGTGCAGATGTCGCCCATGATCATGAAGGTGGCCGTGCCCTTGCCGAAGCATTCGTGGATGTTGGGGCAGGACGCTTCCTCGCACACGGTGTGCAGCTTGTGCTCGCGCAGCGTGGCCTTGATCTCGTTGAAGCGCTCGGCTTCCTGGCCGGCGCCGAGCCGGATGCGGATCCAGTCAGGCTTCTGCAGGCGCTCGGCGGGGACGATCTTGATCGGGATCCGCGCCGTCTTTGCGGCGCCGCGCTGTTTGCGGGCGGGGGTTTCCACCGGGTTTTCCATGTTGTCCGCTCTCTGTGTGGTGTGGCGCTCTTGGTAGATGAGCGCGATTATGGCCCCGCCGGCGCCTCTTGCGCAGCCCGTTCAGGCTGATTGTGCGCATCAGCCCGCGCTTCGATCGGCGGCAGCAGGCGCTGCAGATGGGCCAGCAGGCGCTCGCCGACGGCTTCGACGCCGTCATCCACGCCGAAATCCTTCATGCGGATGGTCTTGAGGCCCTCGTAGCCGCAGGGATTGATCCAGCCGAAGGGCGTCAGGTCGGCATCGACGTTGATCGCCAGGCCGTGATAGCTGCAGCCGTTCTTGACCCGCAGGCCGAGCGCGGCGATCTTGTCGCCGGCGATGTAGACGCCGGGCGCGCCGTCCTTGCGCTCGGCGGCGAGGCCGTACTCGGCCAGGGTGTCGATGATCGCCTGCTCCATCAGATGGACCAGTTCGCGCACCTTCAGGCGCCGCCGCGGCAGGTCGATCAGCAGGTAGGCGACGAGCTGGCCCGGGCCGTGGTAGGTGATCTGGCCACCACGGTCGATCTGCACCAGCGGGATGCCCGCCGGGTTGCACAGCAGGTGCTCGGCCTTGCCGGCCTGTCCCAGGGTATAGACCGGCGGATGCTGCAGCAGCCAGATCTCGTCCGGCGTGCCGTCCGTGCGCCCGGCGGTGAACACGCGCATCGCTTCCAGCGCCGGCGCGTAGTCCACCAGGCCGAGGCGCTTGACGATCACAGCACCACCTTGACCAGCGGGTGCGAAGTCAGCTCGCGGTACAGCGCATCGACCTGCTGCTGCGAGGTGGCGCGGAAGGTACAGGTCACCGCCAGGTAGTTGCCCTTGCTCGACGGCCGCATCTCGGCGCCGGCGGGCTCGAAGTCCGGCGCGTGGCGCAGCACCACTTCGATCACTGCCTGGGCGAAGCCGTCCACCCGCGCGCCCATGGCCTTGATCGGAAAGTCGCAGGGGTATTCGATCAGGGTCTGGCGCGGCTGCGCACCGCTGTGTTCGCTCATGGCGTATTCGCTCAGAGGTTCTTGAAGAACAGCACGATCGCGTCCCACAGGCGGCCGAAGAAGCCGGCCACCGGCACGTCCTTGAGCGCGACCACCGGATATTCGCCCAGCGACTTGCCGTCGACGCTCAGCTTCAGCGTGCCAACCGGCTGGCCCTTCTCCAGCGGCGCGATCAGCGGCTGGCGGCTCTCCAGCGACACGGCGACGTTCTGCGCCACCTCCTTGGGCAGCGACATGACGAAATCGCGGGTGAAGCCGACCGCCACCTCGTTGTCCTCGCCCTTCCAGACGCGGAACTGCGACAGCGCCTCGTCTGCCGAGTAGAGCTTGACCGTGTCGTAGAACTGGAAGCCGAAGTTCAGCAGCTTCAGCGACTCCTGCGCCCGCACGGTGTCGGAAGCGGCGCCGAGCACGACCGAGATCAGGCGGCGGCTTCCGCGCTGCGCGGTCGACACCAGGCAGTAGCCGGCGGTGCTGGTGTGGCCGGTCTTCATGCCGTCGACGGTGGCGTCCATGTACAGCAGGCGGTTGCGGTTGGGCTGCTTGATGCCGTTGTAGGTGAACTCCTTCAGCGAGTACAGGTTGTAGAACTCGGGGAAGTCGCGCACGATCGCGCTCGCCAGGATGGCCAGGTCGCGCGCGGTGGTGTAGAGCTGCGGATCGGGCAGGCCGGTGGAGTTGGTGAAGTTGGTGTTGGTCATGCCCAGGCGCTGGGCTTCGCGGTTCATCAGCGCGGCGAAGGCTTCCTCGCTGCCGGCGATCGCCTCGGACAGCGCCACGCAGGCGTCGTTGCCCGACTGCACGATCACGCCGCGGATCAGCTCATCGACGGTCACCGGCTTGTTCGGCTCGATGAACATGCGCGAACCTTCCATGCGCCAGGCCTTGGTCGACACCGGCACCACCTGGTCCGGCGTCAGCGTGCCTGCCCTCAGTGCGCTGAAAGTCAGGTAGGCCGTCATCAGCTTGGTCAGCGAAGCCGGCTCGATGCGGGTGTCGGCATCCTTGTCGACGAGCACCTGCCCGGTGGCATGGTCGACCAGCACCCAGGTATTGGCGGCCAGCGCCGGCGGCGGCACGGACTGCGCCAGCGCGGCAAAGGAAAACAGTGAAATCAGGACGGCAAGGACGAAACGCATGAGGGAACCCGGAAAGAAGAGGGAAAAAGCTGGCGGGAACGCCGGATTATAAGTGCCACCCCGGCTGCGGACCAAAAGCGAAAGGCCTTGTTTCAACCCGCTGCGGCAGCGCAGCAGCCGGCAGCGGCCGTTCAGCGCACGATCACGAATGGCTTGAGCTTGAGCGCCGCCCCCATTCTCTCGGCCGCCGCCCGCGCCGCATCGACCGTGTCGTAGGGACCGGCATGCAGGCGGAAACGCTCGCCGTCGGCGAACAGTTCGAGGCGCTCCGCATGTTCACCGACTTCATCCGCAACCGAAGCCTTGAAGCCTTCGGCGTTCGCGCGCGAAGTGAAGGCGCCGAGCTGCAGGAAGATGCCGGCACTGGCCGAGGCGATGTGCGGCACCAGGCCGTCGCCAACTTCCGTCGCAGCGACTGCAGCAGTCTCGACCGCTGCAGCGCCGGCTGCCGCAGCCACCACACGCGCGGCGGCGCTCTGCCCGGTGGCAGCGGCCGCAGTGCCTGCCTCCACGCGCGGCGGCGCCAGCGGGGGCAGGGTGCGCGGCGCAGCGTCCACCACTTCGGCCGGAGCCGTCGTCGGCGCCGCTGCGGCTTCGATGGCCTGGGCCTGGCGGCCGCGTACCGGCGGCACCGGCCTCGCCGCCGCAAGCAGCGGCAGTTCGTCCGGCAGGATCTGCTCGACTTCGACTTCCGCGCTGCCGGCGTTGATGTAGCCCAGCTTGTGGGCCGCGGTGTAGGACAGGTCGATGATGCGGCCCTTGTGGAAGGGGCCGCGGTCGTTGATCCGCACCACCACCGAACGCCCGCTGGCCACATGCGTGACGCGCACGTAGCTCGGGATCGGCAGCGTCGGGTGCGCGGCGGTCATCGCATACATGTCGTAGGGTTCGCCGCTGGACGTGGGCTTGCCGTGGAAGCGGCGGCCATACCAGCTCGCTCGTCCGCGTTCGCGGTGAGGCCGCAGCTCGGTGGCGGGCACGTAGCCCTTGCCGAAGACGTTGTAGGGCCGGTTGGCGAAGCGGTGCAGCGGCTCGAGGCGGGGCTCGGCGTCGGGAATGGCATCGAGGTTGTCGGGCGGCACCTCGTCCGGGCCGTCGTCCTTGTAATAGCCGCCGCCGCGGCCGGCGGGCTTCGCCGCACTCGCCGCAGGCGGTTCGGCCGCGGCGCTGCCTTCACCGCGCTTCGGCGCGGAACCGCAGGCCGACAGCAGCACGGCGGCAAATGCCAGCACGGCCACGCCAGCCAGCCCGCGGCAGCGCGGTCGCCGCATGGCCGGGGTGTGGACGCTGCGAGCATCGGCCCGGGCAGAATCGGATTTCATCGGCGCTCCTCGGTCGTTCAAGCCTTGCGCGCCGTCAGCCGGCTGCGCTGGATGCTCATCAGGATACCCACGCCCAGACACAGCGTGACGAGCGCGGTTCCCCCGTAGCTGATGAAGGGCAGCGGCACCCCTACGACAGGCAGGATGCCGCTGACCATGCCCATGTTCACGAAGGCATAGGTGAAGAAGATCATCGTGATCGCGCCGGCGAGCAGGCGCGAGGCATGCGTGGGCGCGAAGGCCGCGATGACGAAGCCGCGCACGATCAGCAGCAGGTAGGTCGCCAGCAGCACGACGGCGCCGATCAGGCCGAACTCCTCGGCCAGCACGGCGAAGATGAAGTCGGTATGGCGCTCGGGCAGGAAGGCGAGATGGGTCTGGGTACCTTCCATCCAGCCCTTGCCCGACACGCCCCCCGAACCGATGGCGATGGTGGACTGGATGATGTGGAAGCCCTTGCCGAGCGGATCGCGCGTCGGGTCGAGCAGGGTGCACACGCGCTGCTTCTGGTACTCGCGCAGCACCTGCCAATCGACTTCGGGCTGGCACAGCGTGTCGCCGAAGGCGACGATGGAACCCAGGCCGATGACCAGCGCGACGACCAGCGGCACGATCAGCTTCCACGACAGGCCGGCGAAATAGATCACGTACAGGCCGGAAGCGGCGACCAGCAGGCTGGTGCCGAGATCGGGCTGGATCAGGATCAGACCGACCGGCACCACCAGCAGCGCACCGGCGACGAGGAAATCGACGAAGCGGGTCTGGCCTTCGCGCTGGTGGAAATACCAGGCCAGCATCAGCGGCATCGAGATCTTCATGATCTCGGACGGCTGGATGCGGGTGATGCCGATGTCGAGCCAGCGCCGCGCGCCTTTCGAAATCTCGCCGAACAGATCGACCCCGATCAGCAGCACCACCCCGAGCGCATACAGCGGCAGCGCGAGCCGCAGCAGATGCACGGGCGTCAGCCAGGCCATCGCCCACATCGCCGCCAGCGCGATGGCGAAATGCAGTGCCTGGTTGTCCAGGCGCTCGGGCGAGGCGCTCTGCATCAGCACCCAGGCATAGCCGAGCAGCACCGCCAGCAGCAGCAGCAGGATCGGGTCGATCGGCCGAAGGAAGGCACGCACGAGCGCGAGCGGGTTGAAACGCCAGTTGCTCATCGCAGGCTCCCTGCCGGCGCTTCGGCCGCTGCGGCATCGGCCGGGGCCGCTTCGGCCTGCTCGCCGCCTTCGAGTTCGCCGGCGACGGCATCCTCTGCCGCCGGTTCGCCCGCTTGCTGGTGCAGCAGGTAATAGTCCATCACCTGGCGCGCGATCGGCGCCGCCGACTGCGCGCCGAAGCCGCCGTTCTCGACCAGCACCGCGAGCGCGATGCGCGGCGCCTCGGCCGGCGCATAGGCGACGAACCAGGAATGATCGCGCAGGCGCTCGCGCACCCGCCCCTCGACGTAGCGCTGGCCGCGCAGCGAGAACACCTGCGCGGTGCCGGTCTTGCCACCCGAGGAGTATTCCGCCCCCTGGAAGGCACGCTTGCCGGTGCCGCTGACATTCACGCCGACCATGCCGTCGCGCACCGCCTTGATGTTGCCCGCCTTGAGCGGAATCTCGCGCAGCGGCTCGGGCTCGACCGCACGCCGCTGCCCGGTGCGCGAATCGACGACGTAGCGCACGATGTGCGGCCGGTACAGCTTGCCGTCGTTGACCAGCGCTGCCAGCGCATTGGCCAGTTGCAGCGGCGTGAAGGCATTGTAGCCCTGGCCGATGCCGACCGAGATCGTCTCGCCGGCGAACCACTGCTGCTGTTCGGTGCGGCGGAAGCGCTGGCGCTTCCATTCCGGCGAGGGCAGCACGCCGCTGGCCTCGCCCGGCAGGTCGATGCCGGTGCGCGAACCGAAGCCGAACGGCGCCATGAACCTGGCGATGTTGTCGATGCCGAGCTCATGGGCGAGCTGGTAATAGTAGGTGTTGCACGACACCACGATGGACTTGTGCAGGTCGACCATGCCGTGGCCGCCGATCTTGTCGTCCATGAAACGGTGGTTGCCGAGGGTGAAATAACCGAAGTCGGCGATCGCCTGCCCCGGCGTGCGCTTGCCCGTCTCCAGCCCGGCCAGCGCCATGAAGGGCTTGAACGTGGAGCCCGGCGGGTAGGCCGAATAGATCGCACGGTTCAGCAGCGGATGGTCTGGCGACTCGTTGAGCGCCTTCCAGTCCTGGGTGGAGATGCCATCGACGAACAGGTTGGGATCGAAGCTCGGCGTCGATACCAGCGCCAGCACGCCGCCGGTGGCCGGCTCGATCGCCACCAGTGCGCCGCGGCGCTCGCCGAAGGCTTTTTCGGCCACGCGCTGCAGCTCGATGTCCAGCGTCAGCTCGAGGTCGTTGCCCGGCGTCGGCGGCATGCTCGACAGCGCGCGCACCGCCCGCCCGCCGGCATTGACTTCGACCTGCTCGATGCCGGTGGTGCCGTGCAGCTCGGATTCGTAGAACTGCTCCAGCCCGGCCTTGCCGATGTGCTGGGTGCCGCGGTAGTTGGCGGTTTCGCCCGCTTCCTCGATGCGCTCGACGTCGCGCTGGTTGATGCGGCCGATGTAGCCGACGACGTGCGCCCCCACCGTGCCCTGCGGATAGTCGCGCAGCAGCCGCGCCTTCACGTCGACGCCCGGCAGGCGGTAGCGCTGCGACACTACGCGGGCGACTTCCTCGTCGCTGAGACGGCTGCGCACCGGCACGCTCTCGAAGCTGCGGCTTTCCTCCAGCAGCTTCATGAAGCGCCGGCGCTCGCGCGGCTCGATCGCCACCAGGGTGGCGAGTTCGTCCAGCGTGCCCTGGATGTCCTTGACCTGCGACGGCGTGATCTCCAGCGTGTAGGTGGCGTAGTTGCGCGCCAGCACGACGCCGTTGCGGTCGACGATGGTGCCGCGATGCGGCACTTTCGGCAGCAGCGCGATGCGGTTGTCCTCGGCCCGCGTCAGGTAGTAGTCGTGGCGCACCACCTGCAGGTAGTGGAAGCGCGCCGCCAGCAGCCCCAGGCAGACGCAGACGAACAGCAGCGCCACCACCACCCGCAGGCGGAAGCGGGCGAGTTCCCGGGCGGTGGAACGAATCTCCGTCATCCGCCGCAAGCCTCAGATCGGCCGGTTGTCGTCGCGGTCGACCGGCTGGTACTGCGGCAGCAGCAGCAGCATCGACAGCGGCGCCCACAGCGCAGTGCTGCTCAGGCTGGAGAGGAAGTACGACCAGCCCGGAAACTCGGCACCGGCCAGCAGGCGCACCGCCAGCATCAGCGCCTGGGTCAGCAGGAACAGCGGCAGGAAATGCAGCGCCTGCTGCCACAGCGGGAACCACATCACGCGCCGCGCCGCACCGTTGGCCAGATAGGCCAGCACCACGTAGGCCAGCGCATGCTGGCCCATCGCCGCACCCTGGCCGACGTCCACCAGCAGGCCGAGCACGAAGCCCGCGCCCATGCCGATGCGCTGCGGCTCGCGCACGCACCAGATCGCCAGCACCAGCGCCACCCAGCCAGGAATGCCGGGCATCCGCCCGGTCGGGATGTATTCGAGCCCCAGCGCGACGATCAGGCTGAGATAGACGAACCACAGCTTGACCGGCAGCAGGATGCGGCTGGAACGGTTGGTCGGCTGCATCGTTCAGCGCTCCTGGTCCGGTGCCGGCGGAGGCGGCGGGTAGGCGGTGCGGCCGATCACCAGCACCTGCACGCTGGTGTCGATGTCCGCCAGCGGCTCGCAATCGATGCGGGCGAAGGCGTCGGAGCTGCGGTCGACCATGGTCACGTCCGCCACCGGCAGGCCGGGCACGAAGATGCCGTCGAGGCCGGAAGTGACGAGCCGGTCGCCTTCGCGGATGTCGGCGTCGGCCAGCACGAAGCGCATTTCCAGGCGGCCGCGGCCGGTGCCGAACAGCACGCCGCGCACGCCGTTGCGCAGCACGCTGACCGGGATCGACTGGTTGCGGTCGGTGAGCAGGGTGACTTCGGACTGCACCGGGTGCACGCGCGTGACCTGGCCGACCACGCCTTTGGCGTCGATCACCGCCAGCCCGGCTTCGACACCCTGCTGCGCGCCGCGGTCGAGGATGACCTTGCGGGCGAAGGGGTCGGGCGCGTTGTAGAGGATGTCGGCGGCGACGCTCTTGACGTCGATGCGCTGCGACATGCCGAGCAGTTCGCGCAGCTGGGCGTTTTCCTTTTCGAGCAGCTCGAAGCGCAGCAGGCGCTCGCCGGTCGTCAGGTGGTCACGGCGCAGCTCGGCGTTCTCGAGCTGGACTTCGACCAGGGTGGCAAAATAGCGCGAGGCGTTGCGCACGAAGTCGGCCGGCTTGGCGGCGGCCATCTGCAGCGGATAAGTCACCACCGACAAGGCATTGCGCACGACCTCCAGGTAGCGGAAACGCAGGTCCGCCACCAGCAGCAGCAGGCAGATGGCGACGAACACCGACAGGCGCGTGACCGGCGTCAGTCCGCGCTTGAAGATCGGAGGGGTCTTGTGGCCGACGAGAGACATCCGGGAAACCAGGAGCCACCGGATCGAGAACGATGGCGTGGACGATGACGAACGCAGGCCCCGGCGGCAAGGCCGGGGCAGCGGCTCACTCGGAGGTGAAGATCGCCGCGAGCTTGTCCATCTTGTCGAGCGCCATGCCGCAGCCACGCGCAACGCAGGTCAGCGGCTCTTCGGCGACGACCACCGGCAGGCCGGTCTCCTCCATCAGCAGGCGGTCGAGGTCGCGCACCAGCGCGCCGCCGCCGGTCATCATCAGGCCGCGCTCGGCGATGTCGGCGCCGAGTTCGGGCGGCGTCTGCTCCAGACCGATCTTGACCGCGGAGACGATCTGGTTGAGCGGCTCGGCCAGCGCTTCGAGGATCTCGTTGGACGAGACCGTGAAGCTGCGCGGAATGCCTTCGGCCAGGTTGCGGCCCTTGACTTCCATTTCGCGCACTTCGGAGCCGGGGAAGGCCGAGCCGATTTCCTTCTTGATCTTCTCGGCGGTGGTCTCGCCGATCAGCATGCCGTAGTTGCGGCGGATGTAATTGACGATGGCCTCGTCGAACTTGTCGCCGCCGACGCGGATGCTGCCCGAATAGACGATGCCGCCGAGCGAGATCACGCCGACTTCGGTGGTGCCGCCGCCGATGTCCACCACCATCGAGCCGGTCGCATCCGACACTGGCAGGCCGGCACCGATCGCCGCGGCCATCGGCTCCTCGATCAGGAACACCTGCGAGGCGCCGGCCGCCAGCGCCGCATCGCGAATCGCGCGGCGCTCGACCTGGGTGGAGCCGCAGGGCACGCAGATGATGATGCGCGGCGAAGGCGACAGCAGGCGCGAATCATGCACCTTCTTGATGAACTGCTTGATCATCTGCTCGGTGACGACGAAGTCGGCGATCACGCCGTCCTTCATCGGCCGGATGGCGGTGATGTTGCCGGGCGTCTTGCCCAGCATCTGCTTGGCGGTGTGGCCGACGGCCTGGATCGAGCGCTTGGCGTTGGGACCGCCTTCGGTACGGATCGCCACCACCGAGGGTTCGTCGAGCACGATGCCCTTGCCGCGCACGTAGATCAGTGTATTGGCGGTGCCGAGGTCGATCGCGAGATCGTTGGAGAAATAGGAGCGCAGGAAACCGAACATGGGGCCTTCCGAAACCGGTGGAATGGTTGAGTCGCGTGGCGCACCGGACGAAGGCATGATGCACCGCAACGCGAGTGCCCCGCCCGCTACCGCCCGATGGCGCAGCCCCGGCGGGGCAAAGACGATTATGATAACCTACAAACCTTTGTGGATTCAGCAGGTTTTGTTACCTCATGTCGCTTTCAAATGAACAAGTCGGGCACCTCGCCCGCCTCGCGCGCATCGCCCTTTCCGATGCCGAAATCGACGCCACCCGCGACAAGCTGAACGGCATCTTCGGCCTCATCGAGCAGATGCAGGCGGTCGACACCGCCGGCGTCGAACCCATGAGCCATCCGCAGGAGCTCGCCACCCGCCTGCGCGAGGACCTCGTCACCGAACAGGACAGGCGCGCCGCCTTCCAGCAGGTCGCGCCACAGACCGAGGCCGGGCTGTACCTGGTACCGAAAGTCATCGAATGATCCGCGGCGCGGCTCCCGCGCCTTCACCTGGCTTGCCGAACACATGATCCACGCTTCCCTTCCGGAACTGCGCCGCGCGCTCGACGCCCGGCAGATTTCCAGCGTCGAGCTCGCAACCCTGTTCCTCGACCGCATCGACGCGCTCGACCCGCAGCTCAACGCCTTCATCACCGTCGACCGCGAAGGCGCGCTGGCCGCGGCCCGCGCCGCCGACGCGCGCATCGCCGCCGGCCAGGCCGGCGCGCTGACCGGCATCCCGCTCGCGCACAAGGACGTGTTCTGCACCGAAGGCGTGCTGACCACCTGCGGCTCGAAGATGCTGTCGAACTTCGTCAGCCCCTACGACGCCCACGTCGTCGGCCTGCTGAAGGCGGCCGGCGCGGTCGGCCTGGGCAAGGCCAACATGGACGAGTTCGCGATGGGTTCGTCCAACGAAAGCTCCTTCTACGGCGCGGTGAAGAACCCGTGGGACCTCAGCCGCGTGCCGGGCGGCTCGTCCGGCGGCTCGGCCGCGGCGGTGGCCGCGCGCCTGGCGCCGATCGCCACCGGCACCGACACCGGCGGCTCGGTGCGCCAGCCGGCGGCCTTCTGCGGCATCACCGGCATCAAGCCGACCTACGGCGTGGTCAGCCGCTACGGCATGATCGCCTACGCCTCCTCGCTCGACCAGGGCGGCGCCTTCGGCGCCAGCGCCGAGGACTGCGCGCTGCTGCTGTCGGCGATGACCGGCTTCGACCCGCGCGACTCGACCAGCCTGGAGCGTCCGGCCGAGGACTACGCCGCCGCGCTCGCCGCGCCGGCTGCGGCACGGCCGCTCGAAGGCCTGCGCATCGGCCTGCCGCGCGAATTCTTCGCCGAAGGCATGGCCCAGGACGTACGCGCCGCGGTCGAGGCCGCGATCGAGCAGTACCGCGCGCTCGGCGCCACCACGGTCGAAGTGTCGCTGCCCAACGCCAAGCTGGCGATTCCCGCCTATTACGTGATCGCGCCGGCCGAGTGCTCCAGCAACCTGTCGCGCTTCGACGGCGTGCGCTACGGCCACCGCGCGGCGGAATATGGCGACCTCGCCGACATGTACGGCAAGACCCGCGCCGAAGGCTTCGGCGCCGAAGTCAAGCGCCGCATCCTGGTCGGCACCTACGTGCTGTCGCACGGCTATTACGACGCCTACTACCTGCAGGCGCAGCGCCTGCGCCGGCTGATCGCGCGGGACTTCCAGGCCGCGCTGCAGCACTGCGACCTCATCGCCGGCCCGACCACGCCGACCACCGCCTGGGCGCTGGGCCAGATGGCGGACGACCCGGTGCAGATGTACCTGTCGGACATCTTCACCCTCGCGGTCAACCTCGCCGGCCTGCCCGGCCTGTCGCAGCCCTGCGGCTTCGGCGGCGACGGCCTGCCGGTGGGCCTGCAACTGATCGGCGACTACTTCAGCGAAGCCCGCCTGCTGAACGCCGCCCACCGCTTCCAGCAGGCGACCGACTGGCATACGCGCAGGCCGGCGATCGCGGCTTGAGCCGATGATGCCTTTCGTGCCCCCGATCCCGCCGCGCCGGCGGCTGCGTGCCGGTCTGGCCGCAGCCGCGGCCGGCCTGCTCGCTTCCTGTGCCACGCCGCCGTGGCAGGCACCGGGGCCGGCCGAAAGCGAAACACGGCCGAGCGAACGCCCCGGCCGCCTGAAGCCGATGCCGGTGCGCCCGCTCGACGTCCAGGCCGACTGCCGCTTCCGCGACGAGACCGGCTACACCGCGACCGCGGTGCTCGACATCAGCCACGCCGACGTCAAGCGCTTCAGCGCCACGGTGGACATCCCCCGCCGCGGCAATTGCCGCTTCGACGGCCCCTTCACCCAGACGCGCCGCATGCCGAGCGTGGAGCTGCGCGCCAAGGACGGCTGCACGGTCAACATCTGGGAGCAGGGCAACCAGGTGACGGTGGGCTTTTCCGATTGCGCGCGGCGCTGCAGCCGCGGCACCTTCGACTACGTATGGCCGATCATCGTCGATCGGACCAGCGGCCAGTGCCATTGAGCCTGCGCCGCGAACCGCAACAAGAGAAACGACCATGAGCAGAACGGATTGGGAAGTCGTGATCGGGCTGGAGGTCCACGCCCAGCTCAACACCGCCAGCAAGATCTTTTCCGGTGCCAGCACCGCCTTCGGCGCCGAACCCAACGTGCAGGCCAGCGCGGTGGACATCGCGCTGCCGGGCGTGCTGCCGGTGCTGAACCGCGGCGCGGTCGAGCGCGCGATCCGCTTCGGCCTGGCGATCGGCGCCCACGTCGCGGAAAAGAGCGTGTTCGCGCGCAAGAACTACTTCTACCCCGACCTGCCGAAGGGCTACCAGATCAGCCAGATGGACCTGCCGGTGGTGCAGGGCGGCGCGATCACGATCCGCGTCGGCGAAGCCGAGCAGGCCTACGAGAAGACCGTGCGCCTGACCCGCGCCCACCTGGAGGAAGACGCCGGCAAGAGCCTGCACGAGGACTTCCACGGCATGACCGGCATCGACCTGAACCGCGCCGGCACGCCGCTGCTCGAAATCGTCTCCGAGCCCGACATGCGCTCCTCGGCCGAAGCCGTGGCCTACGCCCGCTCGCTGCATGCGCTGGTGCGCTGGATCGACATCTGCGACGGCAACATGCAGGAAGGCTCCTTCCGCTGCGACGCCAACGTGTCGGTGCGCAGGAAGGGCGCGACCGAATTCGGCACCCGCCGCGAGATCAAGAACCTGAACTCCTTCCGCTTCCTGCAGCAGGCGATCGACTTCGAGGTGCAGTGGCAGATCGACACCCTCGAGGACGGCGGCCGCGTGCAGCAGGCCACCGTGCTGTTCGACCCCGACAGCGGCGAGACGCGCATGATGCGCAGCAAGGAAGACGCCCACGACTACCGCTACTTCCCCGACCCCGACCTGCTGCCGCTGGTGGTCTCGCCTGACTGGAAGGCGCGCGTGCAGGCCGGGATGCCCGAACTGCCGGGCGCGATGAAGGCCCGCTTCATGGACGAGTGGGGCCTGTCCGCCTACGACGCCACCACGCTGACGGCCTCCAAGGAAGTCGCCGATTTCTACCAGGCGACGGTGACGGCCGCCGGCACGGCGCTGGCGAAACCCTGCGCCAACTGGATCATGGGCGACCTCGCCGCGCGCCTGAACAAGGCCGAGCTCGACATCGCCGCCTCGCCGGTGTCGGCCGCCCAGCTTGCCGGCCTGGTGACACGCATCGCCGACAACACCATCTCCAACGCCATCGGCAAGAAGGTGTTCGAGGCGCTGTGGAACGGCGAGGGCGCCAGCGCCGACGAGGTCATCGACAAGCAGGGCCTGAAGCAGGTCACCGACAGCGGCGCGATCGAAGCGATGATCGACGAGGTGCTGGCTGCCAACCAGAAGTCGGTGGACGAGTTCCGCGCCGGCAAGGAAAAGGCCTTCAACGCGCTGGTCGGCCAGGTCATGAAGGCCAGCAAGGGCAAGGCCAGCCCGGCGCAGGTCAACGAGTTGCTGAAGAAGAAGCTCGGCTGAAGCACGAGCCCGGCGCCTGAAGACGGGAAGCGGCGGCAGGCCGCTCCCCGCGCGACGGCCCGTGCGACCACCGGCCGCCCCCGCTTCGCTATACTGCCGTTTCCAGTACCGACATCGCGGAGACCCCGATGTGCCAGTTGCTCGGCATGAACTGCAATGTGCCGACCGATATCTGTTTCTCCTTCGCCGGCTTCCGCGCCCGCGGCGGCCTCACCGACCACCACCGGGACGGCTGGGGCATCGCGTTCTTCGAAGGCGCCGGGGTGCGCGTGTTCCTCGACCCCAGCCCGAGCGCGGATTCGCCGGTCGCCGAACTGGTCAAGCACTACCCGATCCATTCGCTCAACGTCATCGCCCACATCCGCAAGGCGACGCAGGGCGTCGTCGGGCTCGAGAACACCCATCCCTTCCAGCGCGAGCTGTGGGGGCGCTACTGGATTTTCGCCCACAACGGCAACCTGAAAGGCTTCGCCCCCAGGCTGTCCGGCCGCTTCCAGCCGGTCGGCAACACCGACTCCGAACTCGCTTTCTGCTGCATCCTCGACCGCCTGGCCCAGCGTTTTCCGCAAGGCACGCAGGACACTGCCGAACTGCATGCCGCCCTGCGCGAGCTGGCGCTCGAAGTCGGCAGCCTCGGCGAATTCAACTTCCTGCTGTCGGACGGCAAGCGCCTGTTCGCGCACTGTTCGTCGCGGCTGTGCTACATCGTCCGCAAGGCGCCCTTCCCGGTGGCCCATCTGGCCGACGAGGACGTCACCGTCGACTTCAACCAGGTCACGACGCCGTCCGACCGGGTTGCGGTGATCGCCACCACGCCGCTGACCGACAACGAGGCCTGGACGCAGATCCCGCCCGGCAACCTGTTCGCCTTCCATGACGGCGAACGGGTCGACATGGCCGAAACCCGCACGGTGGCGCAGGACTATCCGCGGCGCGATGCCGATTGTGAGCAACAATTCCTCGCCCCGGCCACGCGGAGCCGCTAGAGTTCCGCGGTTTCCCGCCATTCAAGCCGTCGAGGATCGCCATGGATTGTCCGCTGTGCCCCGCATCCGCCGAGCAGATCATCTGGGAGGACGGGCGCTGCCGCGTCATTCGCGTCGATGACGACGCCCACCCCGGCTTCTGCCGCGTGATCTGGAACGAGCACGTCACCGAGATGAGCGACCTGCTGCCGGCAGACCGGCGCCACCTGCTCGACGTCGTGCTGGCCACCGAAACCGCGCTGCGCACCCTGCTGCACCCGGACAAGATCAACCTCGCCAGCTTCGGCAACATGGTGCCGCACCTGCACTGGCACGTGATTCCGCGCTATCGCGACGACCGCCACTTCCCGGAATCGGTCTGGGGGCCGGCGCAGCGCCAGGGCGCCGTCCATGCCGCTGCCGACCCGGTCGCGCTGGCGCGCGCCATCGACAGCGCCCTCGCCGCCCAGGCCTGATCCACCTTTCCCCACGCCTCCCGCCATGGACTTCTCCAATCCGGCCGTCTGCCTCGACCTGCTGCAGAAGCTGCACCCGACGGACATCCCGCGCACGCATGCCTTGCTGACCGACATGATCGAGACCCTGCTGCATGCGGCGCCGGCGCCCAACCAGCACCTCGAAGTGCTCGAAGCCGCGCGCGAGATCGTCGCCTGCAGCCAGGACGACATCGCGCGCCGCTACGCCAGCCTGCCGCTGCCGCCCGACAGCGAGGAAAACGCCTCGCTGCAGCGGGTGCTCGGACTGTGGCGCAACCTGTCCCGCTCCTATGCGCAGATCGCCCGGCTCGATGCGGCGGCCGGCACGCTGCACGACCAGCGCGCACTGCTGGCCCAGCGCCGCACCTACTACGCCGGCATGACCCTGTTCGAATATTTCCGCGCGCGGCGCGAGGTGCCGCCGGGCTGCTGGGCGGAAATCCATGCCAGCCATGCGGATGCGAGCCAGGCGGGCATCCACCGCATCCGCGTCCCCGATCCGCTCAACGAGGTATGGCACGCGCAGAGCGTGCTGGAGGCCTACGTCGCCATCCTGCTGACCGACCTCGCCAACCCGTACGGCCGCAGCGAACGCGAACTGAACTGGGTCATCCGCTGGGCGCAGCGCTTCGCGCCCTACTGCGATCTCGCCGCAGCCGATGAAAACACCAAGCCTACCGACTATGGCGTGGATATCCATGGCGACGTCGGCTTGCGCCCGCTGGGCCTGGTCCCGCAAGCGCCGGCACGGCTGCGCTTCGACGGCAGCACGCTCGCCAACCAGATCCAGGCCGTGCTTGCGCAGTTCAAGCGGGGCGCAAAGCCGGCTTCGCTGGGGCTGGGCGAGGACTGCCCCACCGACGCCAGCGTCCGTCTGCTGCTGTCGCTGTACCGGCCCTGGGGGCGCGGCACGGCCGGCCGCCGCTTCCCGCGCCGGCGTGCCGACGGCATGCTGCAATTGAGTGCCGACTGGCTGACCATCGGTTTCGCCATCGAAGGCGTGGTGTTCCGCCAGCCGCGCACCGACAGCCCGCTGCACCGCCTGCGCGAGGACATCTCCCTGCTGGCCTTCGGCGGACAGGTACCGAAGGTCGATACGCCCGAGCATGAACAGGCGCGCCACCAGCGCGACGCCGAGCGCCTCGGGCTGGATTACGAGCAGTGGACGATCCTGGACCAGTCCGTCGCCGGCTTCCGGGTCCAGCGCCGCACGGCCGGGGAGCGCATCGCCCACCACCAGCTCGTCGGCATCCGCCCGCCGGACAGCGCGCATTTCCTGCTCGGCGACCTGAGCTGGCTGATGTACCGCGAAGACGGCACGCTCGAAGCCGGCATCGAAGTGCTGCCCGGCATGCCCCGCATGGTTTCGGTACGCCAGGCAATCCTCGGGAGCGGACGTGCGCCGTGGCAGCAGGGTTTCCTGCTGCCCGAGGCGAGCGCGCTCAAGATCCCTGCCTGCATCGTGCTGCCATCGCAGTGGTATGCCGCCGGACAGCGGGTGGAAATCCACCACGAAGGCACGGCGCGCCAGGTCTGCCTGCAGCGCCTGATCCGGCGCGGCACGAACTACGATCTGTGCGCTTTCGAGGCGGAGCTGGCGGTCACGCCCGACAGGGTGCCCGGCTAGCTTTCGTCGCCGATCCTGGCCGGCGGGAAACGCATCGAAAAACGGCTGCCCTTGCCAGGCTCGCTGTCGACGCGGAGCACGGCCTGGTGGCGGTTCAGGATGTGCTTGACGATGGCCAGGCCGAGGCCGGTGCCGCCAGTCTCCCGCGAGCGGCCGCGATCCACGCGGTAGAAACGCTCGGTCAGGCGCGGAATGTGCTCGGGATCGATGCCGATGCCGTCGTCCCTGACCCAGTATTCACCGCCCTCGGCATCGACGCGCCAGCCCAGTTCGACATGCCCGCCCGCGGGGGTATAGCGAACCGCATTGCTGGCAAGATTGGAGAACGCGCTGTGCAGTTCCCTGGCGCTTCCCCTGAGCCCGCCGCCGCCTTCGAGCACCAGCGTGACGGTATGGCGGCCGGCCGACAGCGATTCGGCCTCGCGCCGCACGGTCTGCATCAGCGCAGGCACATCCACCCCCTCCTCCAGCGGCGCCGGCGCCCCCGTCTCGAGTGCCGACAGCGCCAGCAGGTCTTCGATCAGATGCCGCATGCGGCTCGACTGCTCGTGCGCCAGCGACAGGAAATGCAGCACCTCGTCGCGGCTGAAGTCGTCGAGGCCGTCGATCAGGGTCTCGAGGAAACCGCCGACGACGGTCAACGGCGTGCGCATCTCGTGCGACACGTTGGCGACGAAGTCCCGGCGCATGTTTTCCAGGCGCTGCAACTTGGAGATGTCACGCGACAGCACCATGCGCCGGTTGCCGGCGAAACGGATGATCTGCACCTGCAGCGCCCTTTCCCTGCGCCCCGGCGAATGCATGATCAGCGGCTCGGCATGGCGGTCGGCCTGCAGATAGGCGACGAAGTCGGGCTGGCGGACCAGGTTGGTGACCGGCACCCGCAGGTCGCGGCGGCGATCGAGGCCGAAATGCTGCTCGGCCATCACGTTGAGCCATTCGATGCTGCCGTCCTCGGCCAGGTAGAGCAGGCCGTCCGGCATCGCCTGCGCCGCCTGCTGGAAACGGCCCAGCTCCTCCGACAGCTTGTCGCGCACCTCGAGTTCGCGCCGGAAGCGGTCCTCCAGTTCGTCGAACACGCTGCCCCACAGGCCTTCGACCTGCGGCGGCATGCTGCCGACAGGCTGGCGCACCCATTCCACCAGCATGCGTACATGGCGCACGAGCAGGATGGCGATGGCCAGCAAGCCCAGCACCACCAGGGCAAGCGCGGCGTCGCTGCCGCGGTAGTGGCCGGCCAGCAACGCCAGTGCCAGCACGGCGGCCACCGGCACGCCGATGCCGACGGTGATGTAGCGAAGAGGGCGATGGATCACGCTGATTCCACGTCGGCGTCGATCACCGCGCGGCCGGCACCTGCGGCGTCTGGGTCGAGAAGCGATAGCCGCTGCCGCGAACGGTCTGGACCAGCGCATCGAAGCCATCCGGTTCGAGCACCGAGCGCAGACGGCGGATATGCACGTCCACCGTCCGTTCCTCGACGAAGACGTGGTCGCCCCACACCTGGTCGAGCAGTTGTGCGCGCGAATGCACCCGCTCCGGGTGCGTCATCAGGAAGTGCAACAGGCGGAACTCGGTCGGTCCCAGGGTCAGCACCTTGCCTTCCGCAGTCACGCGGTGGGTGCCCGGATCGAGCCGCAGCCCGCCCAGTTCGACGGCGTCCTCGGTGGTCTGCGGCGCCCGCCGGCGCAGCACGGCCTTGATTCGCGCGACCAGCTCGCGCGGGCTGAAAGGCTTGGTGATGTAGTCGTCGGCGCCGGTCTCCAGCCCGGTGACCTTGTCCTGCTCCTCGCCGCGGGCGGTGAGCATGATGATCGGGATCGCGCGCGTGCGCTCGTCGGCACGCAAGCGGCGGGCGAACTCGATGCCCGAGGCCCCCGGCAGCATCCAGTCGAGCAGGATCAGGTCGGGCAGCGCTTCGCGCACGATGCGCTGGGCCGATTCGGCATCGGCGGCACGGACCACGTGATGGCCGGCGCGATTGAGGTTGGCGGCGATCAGTTCCTGGATCGCCGGTTCGTCTTCCACGAGCAAGATGTTCGCTGGCATGCTGTCGATTCCCTGCTATTGACGGGCACAGTCTATTGCAGCTGTTTGACGTTTTGATGACACGTCATCGGCCTGCAATACCGCGCGCGGCCGCGGCACAGGGCCGGACGATGACGATTCGGGTATGATTGTGGCCCCCGAATGCGAGGCTTTGGCCATGGCCGGACTGGATCGGAACACCCCGCTTCCCACCGAAATCACGCTGCACAGCCAGTCGAAACGGCTCGAGATCGCCTTCGACGACGGCAGCCGTTTCACCTTGCCCTTCGAATTCCTGCGCGTCCATTCGCCCTCGGCCGAAGTCCGCGGACACGGTCCGGGGCAGGAGACCCTGCAGCAGGGCAAGCGCGACGTCGACGTGGTCGACCTGCAGCCGGTGGGCAACTACGCGATCCGCCCGGTGTTCTCCGACGGCCACGACAGCGGCCTGTACTCCTGGGACTATCTCTACACGATCGGCCAGCAGCAGGACGCATTGTGGCAGACCTACCTCGACCGCCTTGCCCGGGCCGGCGGCAGCCGCGATCCCGCCAAGGTGCCGCCACCGGCGCCGAAGAGTGGTTGCGGACATCATCACTGAGACGATCATGAGCGACAAGACGACGCACTTCGGCTTCCAGACGGTGGCCGAGGAAGCCAAGGAAAAGAAGGTGGCCGAGGTATTCTCCTCGGTCGCGCAGAAGTACGACGTGATGAACGACCTGATGTCGTTCGGCCTCCATCGCCTGTGGAAGCATTTCACCATCCAGGTTTCCGGCGTGCGCGAAGGCGATCGCGTGCTCGACGTCGCCGGCGGCACGGCCGACCTGTCGCTGGCCTTCGCGCGCAAGGTCGGCGCCAAGGGGCAGGTGTGGCTGACGGACATCAACCACGCCATGCTGTCGCGCGGCCGCGACCGCATGATCGACCATGGCTACGCCATGCCGAGCGCACAGTGCAATGCCGAGAAGCTGCCCTTCCCGGACGACTGGTTCGACTGCGTGACCGTCGCCTTCGGCCTGCGCAACATGACTCACAAGGACGCCGCGCTGGCCGAGATGCGCCGTGTGCTGCGCCCCGGCGGCCGCCTGCTGGTGCTCGAGTTCTCGCGCGTATGGAAGCCGCTGTCGCCGATCTACGATCTATACTCGTTCAAACTGCTGCCCTGGATGGGCAAGCAGGTGGCAAACGACGCCGAAAGCTACCGCTACCTGGCGGAATCCATCCGCATGCATCCCGGACAGGAAGAATTGAAGGGCATGATGGAACAAGCCGGCCTTTCGCGTGTCGATTACTTCAACCTCAGTGCAGGGGTGGTTGCCCTGCATCGCGGCTACAAGCTTTGAAAACCCAGGAGACCCACCAACGATGAAGAATCTGATCCTCACCCTGATCGTCGCCATCTTTTCATTCGGCTTCATCGGCGCCCCCGAAGCCGAAGCCAAGCGCCTTGGCGGCGGCAGCAGCTTCGGCATGAAGCGCAATGCGACGCCCCAGCAAGCCCCCCGCCAACCCGCCGCAACCCAGAACACCCCGCCCGCCGGCGCGGCCGCTGCCGGTCAGAAGCGCTCCTGGATGGGCCCCATCGCCGGCCTCGCCGCCGGGCTGGGGCTGGCCGCGCTGTTCTCCCACCTCGGCCTCGGCGAGGAAATGGCCTCGTTCATGATGATCCTGCTGCTCGCAGCCGCAGCCTTCTTCATCTTCCGCCTGCTGTTCCGCCGCAACGCCAACAACCAGCAAAGCCAGAACCTGCAATACGCGGGGGCAGGCACTGGTGCGGGCGCGAACGCACGGCCGCTGAACCCGATGCCGCCGATGTCGTCCGCGCCGCAAGCCGCGGCCGCATCGGGCCTCGACAAGGCGCTTGCCGAAGGCTTCGATGTGCAGGGCTTCGCCCGCCAGGCCAAACTGAACTTCATCCGCCTGCAGGCCGCCAACGATGCCGGCAACCTGGACGATCTGCGTGAATTCACCACGCCGGAAGTCTTCGCCGAAATCTGCATGCAGCTCAACGAGCGCGGCGCCGCTGCCCAGCGCACCGATGTCGTCGAACTGAACGCCGACGTCGTCGATGTCGAGCAGGACAGCGAGCGCTACGTCGTCAGCGTCCGCTTCAACGGTCTGCTGCGTGAAGCGGAAGGCGCCGCACCGGAGGCCTTCGACGAAATCTGGCACCTGACCAAGCCGATCAAGGGCCAGGGCGGCTGGCTCATCGCCGGCATCCAGCAGGTCGACTGAACATCGGGGCATGGACGGGGAGGCTCAGGCCTCCCCGTTTTGCTTTCGGCTCATATTTTTCCGCCCACTTCTCCACGCCCGGCCACCATGCTGTCCAGCGCTTTCCTGTCCGCCACCAACCATTTGCTGTCGCAATCCGGCTGGGCGCGCACGCGCCTGCTTCCACATGCCGGCCGCACGGCCCGGCTCGCCGTCACGCCGCTGCTGGAGCTCGATTTCTCGGTGTCCGCCGAAGGCTATCTGGCTGCATGGTCCGGCGAGAACGAGCCTGAGGTATTGCTGGTACTTGCCGCATCCGACCTGCCGAAGCTGCTGGTCGATGGCCTGGAAACGGCGATGCGCCACGTGCGCATCGAAGGCAATGCCGAACTCGCCGATGCCCTGGGCTTCGTCTTCCGCCACCTCCGCTGGGATGCGGAAGAAGACCTCTCCCGGCTGTTCGGCGACATTGCCGCCCACCGTCTGGTCGAAGGCGGCAAGCAACTGGTCGGCGAAAGCCGCCGCTCTCTCGAGCGCGCAGGTGGCAACGTCGCCGAGTACCTGACCGAAGAGGCCTCACTGCTCGTGCCGCACGGCGCACTTCCTCCGCTGGCGCAGGACATCGTCGCCTTGCGCGACGCCATCGGGCGACTCGACAAGCGCATTTCACGGCTAGAGCAAGGCCGCTGAATCACGGGAAAGCCCTTTCTTTCCGAAGCATGGATCGAAAAAAAGCAGCCCCAAGGAGCTGCTTTTTCATTTCCGTCCCGCCTTCAGGCAGGATGGAGAAGCGATCAGTGACCGCGCTTGCGCAGACGCTGGATCGCGGCAAGCTGCGCCACGGCTTCCATGAGCTCGGCCTGGGCCTTGGCATAATCCAGACGCGCGGTCTGGTTGGCCATTGCCTCTTCAGCCTTCTTCTTGGCTTCCAGCGCCTTCGCCTCGTCCAGATCCTTGCCGCGGATCGCGGTGTCGGCAAGCACCGTCACCAGACCCGGCTGAACCTCGAGCAAACCACCGGCAACGAACACAAGCTCTTCTTCCGCCTGATTCGGAACCTTGACCCGCACCGCCCCCGGTTTGATCCGGGTCATCAGCGGCATGTGGCCGGGCAGAATGCCGAGTTCACCCGCCTCGCCAGGCAGCGCGACGAATTCGGCCAGCCCGGAGAAGATCTGCTCTTCCGCACTGACGATGTCGACATGAACCGTCATAGCCATAGTGTTTCCTTTTCAAATCCGCGCGGCACCGAAGCACCGCGCGGGCGGACGAATTACTGCAGCTTCTTCGCCTTCTCGATGGCCTCGTCGATGTTGCCGACCATGTAGAAAGCCTGTTCCGGCAGGTTGTCCAGTTCGCCGCCGACGATCATCTTGAAACCCTTGATCGTGTCCTTCAGCGAGACGTACTTGCCCGGCGAGCCGGTGAACACTTCCGCGACGTGGAAGGGCTGCGACAGGAAGCGCTGGATCTTGCGCGCACGGGCCACGGCGAGCTTGTCTTCCGGCGACAGTTCGTCCATGCCCAGAATCGCGATGATGTCGCGCAGTTCCTTGTACTTCTGCAGGGTCTGCTGGACCTGGCGGGCAACGCCGTAGTGCTCTTCGCCCACGACCAGCGGGTCGAGCTGGCGCGAGGTGGAGTCGAGCGGATCGACGGCGGGGTAGATACCCAGCGCGGCGATGTCACGCGACAGCACGACGGTGGAGTCCAAGTGCAGGAAGGTAGTGGCGGGCGACGGGTCGGTCAAGTCATCCGCCGGCACATACACGGCCTGGATCGAAGTGATGGAACCGACCTTGGTCGAGGTGATGCGCTCCTGCAGGCGGCCCATTTCTTCCGCCAGCGTCGGCTGGTAGCCCACCGCGGAAGGCATCCGGCCCAGCAGCGCGGACACTTCGGTACCGGCCAGGGTGTAGCGGTAGATGTTGTCCACGAAGAACAGGATGTCGCGGCCTTCGTCGCGGAAACGCTCGGCCATGGTCAGGCCGGTCAGCGCCACACGCAGACGGTTGCCCGGGGGTTCGTTCATCTGACCGAACACCATCGCGACCTTGTCCAGAACGTTGGAGTCCTTCATCTCGTGGTAGAAGTCGTTGCCCTCACGGGTACGCTCACCCACACCAGCGAACACCGACAGACCGCTGTGCTGCTTGGCGATGTTGTTGATCAGCTCCATCATGTTCACGGTCTTGCCGACACCGGCGCCGCCGAACAGACCCACCTTGCCGCCCTTGGCGAACGGGCAGATCAGGTCGATGACCTTGATGCCGGTTTCGAGCAGCTCGACCGACGGCGACAGCTCGTCGAACTTCGGCGCCTTCTGGTGAATGGCGCGCAGCTCGTCGGTTTCGATCGGGCCGGCTTCGTCGATCGGGCGGCCCAGCACGTCCATGATGCGGCCCAGCGTGCCGTGGCCGACCGGCACCGAGATCGGCTTGCCGGTGCCCGAAACCTTCATGCCACGGCGCAGGCCGTCGGAAGAACCCAGCGCGATGGTCCGCACCACGCCGTCGCCGAGCTGCTGCTGGACCTCGAAGGTCAGGCCAGGCTCGGCAAAGGAATCGGCAGCGTCCTCGAGCTTCAGGGCGTCATACACCTTGGGCATCGCTTCACGCGGGAACTGGATGTCCACCACCGCGCCGATGCACTGAACGATCGTACCTTGACTCATCGTCATATCCTTAAATCAATAATGCCTTACACCGCGGCGGCGCCGCCGACGATTTCCGACAGCTCCTTGGTGATCGCGGCCTGGCGGGTCTTGTTGTAGACCAGCTGCAGTTCGCCAATCACGTTCTTGGCATTGTCGGAAGCGGCCTTCATTGCCACCATGCGCGCGCTCTGTTCGGATGCCATGTTCTCGGCCACGGCCTGATAGACCAGCGCCTCGACGTAGCGAACCAGCAGTTCGTCGATGACGACCTGCGGATCCGGCTCGTAGAGGTAATCCCACGAACTGTCCGGCGTACCCAGCTTTTCACCGGTGAGCGGCAGCAGCTGCTCGAGCACCGGCTCCTGCTTCATCGTGTTGATGAAGCGGGTGTAGACCAGGTAGACCGCATCGAGCTCGTCGTTCTGGAACGCGTCGAGCATGATCTTGACCGGACCGATCAGCTTCTCCAGGTGCGGCGTGTCACCCAGCTGGGTGACGTTCGACACCACCTTGGCGCCCATCCGCTGCATGAAACCCAGACCCTTGTTGCCGATGGCGCAGGCACGGA
This sequence comes from Thauera butanivorans, assembly GCF_048398245.1. Classification (NCBI taxonomy): domain Bacteria; kingdom Pseudomonadati; phylum Pseudomonadota; class Betaproteobacteria; order Rhodocyclales; family Zoogloeaceae; genus Thauera; species Thauera butanivorans. The sequence continues at coordinate 167,936 of NZ_CP183038.1, read as the reverse complement.
TCTCGGTCACGCCCGAGGACTCCCAGTCCTTCATCGCGTTGAGGGCGATGCGCTGGACGTTGGTGTTGAGACCACCGCACAAACCCTTGTCGGTGGTCACCAGGATCAGCCCCACCCGCTTGACCTGGCTCTTGTGAACCAGGAAGGGGTGCTTGTAGTCGGTCACATTGGCCTGGGACAGGTTCGCGGCGAGTCGGCGGATCTTCTCGGCAAAGGGACGGGCGGCCCGCATCCGGTCCTGCGCCTTGCGCATCTTGGATGCAGCCACCATCTCCATGGCCTTGGTGATCTTGCGCGTGTTTTGCACGCTCTTGATCTTGGTACGGATTTCCTTACCGCTTGCCATATTCCGTCTCCCTCGCCGGCCTCAGGCCCAGCTCTTCTTGAACTCGGCGATCGCGGCAGCCAGGGTCTTTTCGCCTTCGGCGTCGAGTTCCTTCTTGCTCAGGATCGAGGAGACCAGATCGGCCTGCTTGGTCTTGACGAACTGCAGCAGCGCGGCTTCGAACGGCAGCACACGGCTGACATCGACGTCGTCGAAATAGCCGTTGTTCACCGCGTACAGCACGACGGCCATGTCGGCGATCGACATCGGCGAATACTGGGCCTGCTTCATCAGTTCGGTGACGCGGCGGCCGCGTTCGAGCTGCTTGCGGGTGGCATCGTCCAGGTCGGAAGCGAATTGGGCGAACGCAGCGAGTTCGCGATACTGCGCCAGGTCGGTACGAATACCGCCGGACAGCTTCTTGACGACCTTGGTCTGCGCGGCACCACCGACGCGGGACACCGAGATACCGGCGTTGATCGCGGGACGGATACCGGCGTTGAAGAGGTCGGTCTCGAGGAAGATCTGGCCGTCGGTGATCGAGATGACGTTGGTCGGCACGAAGGCGGACACGTCGCCGGCCTGGGTCTCGATGACCGGCAGTGCGGTCAGCGAACCGGTCCGGCCCTTGACTTCGCCATTGGTGAATTTCTCGACGTAGTCTTCGTTCACGCGCGCGGCGCGCTCGAGCAGGCGGGAGTGCAGGTAGAACACGTCACCCGGGTAGGCTTCGCGGCCCGGCGGGCGGCGCAGCAGCAGCGAAACCTGGCGATAGGCCCAGGCCTGCTTGGTCAGATCGTCATAGACGATCAGCGCGTCCTGGCCACGGTCGCGGAAGTACTCGCCCATGGTGCAGCCGGCGTAGGCCGACAGGTACTGCATGGCGGCGGACTCGGAAGCGGTCGCGGCGACGACGATGGTGTATTCCATCGCGCCGTTCTCTTCCAGCTTGCGCACTACGTTGGCAACGGTCGAAGCCTTCTGGCCGATCGCCACGTAGACGCAGAACATGTCCTGGCCTTTCTGGTTGATGATGGCGTCGACGGCCACGGCGGTCTTGCCGGTCTGGCGGTCGCCGATGATCAGCTCGCGCTGGCCGCGGCCGATCGGCACCATGGAGTCGACCGACTTCAGGCCGGTCTGCACCGGCTGCGACACCGACTTACGCGCGATGACGCCCGGCGCGACCTTTTCGATCTTGTCGGTCAGCTTGGCGTTGATCGGACCCTTGCCGTCGATCGGCTGGCCCAGCGCATTGACGACGCGGCCGACCAGCTCGGGGCCGACGGGCACCTCGAGAATGCGGCCGGTGGCCTTGACGGTGTCGCCTTCGGTGATGTGCTCGTATTCGCCGAGCACCACGGCGCCGACGGAATCGCGCTCGAGGTTGAGCGCCATGCCGAAGGTGTTGCCGGGGAATTCCAGCATTTCGCCCTGCATCACGTCGGTCAGGCCGTGGACGCGGCAGATGCCGTCGGTGACGGAGACCACCGTGCCCTCGTTGCGCGACGTGGCGGCGAGCTGCAGGTTCTGGATCCGGCTCTTAATCAGATCACTGATTTCAGAGGGGTTGAGTTGCATAGCTTTTATGCTCCTAGTTCTTTAGCGCAGCGGCCATGTTCGCGAGCTTGCCGCGTACCGAGGCGTCGATGACTTCGTCGCCGACGGCGATGCGGACCCCACCGATGAGGGCGGGATCGATATGGACCTGGATGTTCAGTTTCGCCTTGAAGCGGGCTTCGAGGTCGGACTTGAGCGATACCAAGGTCGCATCGTCGAGGGGGAAGGCAGAGGCGATTTCAGCCTCGAGGACACCTTCGTGTTCGTTCTTCAGTGCAACGAACAGGTCACGGATCTCGGGAAGCACCTGCAGACGTTCGTTATCCACGAGGATGCGGACGAAGTTCTGCTGTTCAGCGGACAGGGTTCCGGCCACATCCAGCACCAGCTTCACGAGCTGATCGGCGCTGAGATTGGGATCGGAGATGCAGGCCCGCATGTCCGGATCGGCCGCCAGGGCGGCGAGCCGATCCAGTGCTTCCGACCAAGGCCCCAGCGCACCTGCCCCGCGAGCCAGCTCGAAGGCGGCATCCGCATAGGGGCGCGCGATGGTGACGTTCTCGGCCATGACTTATTGCAGTTCCTGTTTCAGGTTGGCAAGCAGTTCGCTGTGCACCTGGGCGTTGATTTCGCGGCGCAGAATCTTCTCGGCACCGGCAACGGCCAGGCTGGCGACCTGGTCGCGCAGCGCTTCCTTGGCGCGCTGGGCTGCAGCACCGGCTTCGGTCTCGGCAGCTTCGCGGGCGGCCGCAATGATGCGGGCGGCTTCGGCACGGGCTTCATCGACAAGCTGGCTCGCCTGCTTTTCAGCGGAGGCACGCACATCGCCCGCGGATTCGCGAGCCTTGCGCAGTTCCTCGACGACCTTCTTCTCGGCGAGCGCCAGATCGGCCTTGGCCTTGTCCGCAGCTGCCAGCCCGTCGGCGATTTTCTTCGCACGCTCGTCCAGTGCCTTCACGATGGGCGGCCACACGAATTTCATCGTGAACCACGCCAGAATGAAGAACACAACGAGCTGGGCTATCAGGGTTGCGTTCAAATTCACGGTTCTTGGCCCTCAGGTTGGTTCAAAAAAGGATGAACTCGAACCGATCAGAGCTGGAACGGGTTGGCGAAGGCGAACATCATGGCGATACCGACACCGATCAGGAACGCGGCGTCGATCAGACCGGCCAGCAGGAACATCTTGGTCTGCAGGGCGTTCATCAGTTCGGGCTGGCGAGCGGAAGCTTCGAGGTACTTGGAACCCATGATGCCGATACCGATACAAGCACCGATGGCACCCAGACCGATGATCAGACCAGCAGCCAGAGCAACAAAACCCAGAACGTTTTCCATGACAACTCCTTAGTGGGGAAGGTGAGTTTAAAAACCAGGTACTACGTTGAAGATGAAGCCGAAACTTGTTCTTAGTGGCTTTCGTGCGCCTGACCGACATACACCAGGGTCAGCATCATGAAGATGAAGGCCTGGAGCGTGATGATCAGGATGTGGAAGATCGCCCAGATGGTGCCGGCGATCACGTGGCCGGCAAAACCGAACACGGTGGCCGTGCCGCCCAGCAGCGCAATCAGGATGAACACCAGTTCGCCGGCATACATGTTGCCGAACAACCGCATGCCGTGGGACACGGTCTTGGCCAGGAACTCGATGATCTGCATGGCGAAGTTCACCGGATACAGCAGCGGGTGGCTGCCGAAGGGCGCGGTGAAGAGTTCGTGCACCCAGCCCGAGACGCCCTTGATCTTGACGTTGTAGTACAGGCAGAGCAGCAGCACGCCGATCGACAGGCCCAGCGCGGCCGACAGGTCGGCGGTCGCGACGATGCGCATATAGGCGTGGGCCGGATCGCCGCCGGCAGCGGAATAGGCGCCGGTCCAGAGCATCGGGATCAGATCGACCGGCAGCAGGTCCATCGCATTCATCAGGAAGATCCAGACGAACACGGTCAGCGCCAGCGGGGCGACGAACTTGCGTGACTCGGCGCTATGCACGATGCCCTTGGCCTGGTCGGCCACCATCTCGACCAGCAGCTCGACGATGCCCTGGAAACGCCCGGGCACGCCGGAAGTCGCCTTGCGGGCGGCCAGCCACAGGATGAAGACGGTGAGCAGACCCAGCGCGATCGAAAAGAACATCGAATCGAGGTTGATGACCCCCCAATTGACGATGCTCTCTTGCGGATGTCCGGTGTTGTTGAAGTGTCCGAGGTGGTGGATTACGTATTCGGATGCGGTGGGAGCGTTGCCAGCCATGTCAGGTCTTCACCAAAAATGCAAATAAGTTCGCCTTGAGCGCCAGGATCAGGCCGATCAGCATCGCTCCCCAGTGGAGCTGCGGATACAGGGCCCACACCAGCACCAGTAATCCCACGATCGAGGCGACCTTGATCAGTTCGCCCGCGACGAAAGCGGCCACGCTCGCCGTGCCTGCCTTGCGTGAAATCGCAGCAAGACGCACAGCGAACATCCAGCTCGGCAACACGCACGCCAACCCGCCACCCGCCGCAGAGATCGCACCCCGCACCCCGAACAGCGCAGCGGAAACAGCCACCGCGAGGATCGTTGCGCACAACTGCAGTAGAACGGCTTTTAGCATCGATTGTCATGCCGGCAGCCGGAGACCGCCGAAAAATCCCGCGAATACTAGGGGTTATCCACAGCAAAGTCAAACTTTAGTTGCATTGCAGCAAACGCCCCCGTCAACTGTCGTATATCTTATAGAAATTATCCGCTTCATTCGACTGTCGTGTGTGTCTGCGAAGACGTCGAAGGCCCCCTCCCATCCGCCATCGCGCCACCGCACAGCCCGGCCCCACGCGGCTTTTTGCCGCCGGACCGTCCCAAGGCAAAAGCGCTCCCTCGGAGGGTGGATCAGGGGTTTCGCGGAGCACTGCTCCGCGCCTGCGGAACGGGCCGGCTGTGCAAAACCGCCCCTCTTGCGGCCCGCGGAGCGTGGGGGCCTTGCTTGCGTACCCCGGTCAGCGCAAGCGTCCGAGCAGGCCGTCGAGCTGGTCCAGGCTGCCGAAGCGGATCGTGACTTCGCCAGCGCCTTTCTTGTTGGCCCGGATCTTCACCGAAGCGCCGATGCTGTCGGCGATCTCTTCTTCCAGCCGCAGCAGGTCGCGGTCCGGCTGATGCGCGGGCTTCTTCTGGCGGGGGTTCAGGATCTGCTGCACCAGGCGCTCGGTGTCGCGCACCGACAGCTGGCGGGCGGCAACCTGGTTGGCGAGCTGGATCTGGCTGGCGCCGTCGAGCGGCAGCAGCGCACGCGCATGGCCCATGTCGATGTCGCCGGCCATCAGCAGCTCCTGCACCGGCCTGGCGAGATTGAGCAGGCGCAGCAGGTTCGACGCCGCCGGCCGCGAACGGCCGACCGCATCGGCGGCCTGCTGGTGGGTCATGTCGAACTCGTCGATCAGGCGCTGGATGCCGCCGGCTTCCTCGAGCGGATTCAGATCCTCGCGCTGGATGTTCTCGATCAGCGACATCGCCAGCGCCGCTTCGTCCGGGATCTCGCGCACCAGGCAGGGCACCTCGGCCAGGCCGGCGATCTGCGAGGCGCGCCAGCGGCGCTCGCCGGCGATGATCTCGTAGCTGTCCTCGCCCACCGGACGCACCATGATCGGCTGCATGACGCCCTGCGCCTTGATCGAAGCCGCCAGCTCCTCGAGCGAACCCGGATCCATGCGCGTGCGCGGCTGGTACTTGCCCGGCTGCAGCGCGATCGTGGGCAGGGTCTGCAGCTCGCCCTTCTCGGGTTCGTCGTCCTGGTTGGCCGCCAGCAGCGCATCGAGTCCGCGGCCGAGGCCCTTGAGTCTGGGTTTGTTCATGGTCGTGTCCGGATTCAGAAGGTCCTGGCGCGTTCGATCATCTCGCGCGCGAAAGCCATGTAGGCCTGCGCGCCCTTGGCCGCCCGGTCGAACACCACGCCCGGCATGCCGTGGCTGGGCGCTTCGGCCAGGCGCACGTTGCGCGGCACGATGGCGCGGAACACCTTGTCGCCGAAATGCCCTTCGAGCTGGGCGGAAACCTGCTGCTGCAGCGTCATGCGCGGGTCGAACATCACCCGCAGCAGGCCGATGATCTTGAGATCGCGGTTGAGGTTGGCATGTACCTTCTTGATCGTATTGACCAGGTCGGACAGCCCCTCGAGCGCGTAGTACTCGCACTGCATCGGGATGATCACGCCGTTGGCGCAGCACAGGCCATTCAGCGTCAGCATCGACAGCGAGGGCGGACAGTCGATGAGGACGAAGTCGTAGTCGGCGTCGAAGGGCGCCAGCGCATTGCGCAGCCGCTTCTCGCGCTGCTCGAGATCGACCAGCTCGACTTCGGCGCCGGCAAGGTCGCGGTTGGCGGGCAGCACGTCGTAGCCGCCGGTCGGCGAGGTGACGCGCACGCCGGCGAGGTCTTCCAGGCCCACCAGCAACTGGTAGATCGACGCCTTCAGGCCGCGCTTGTCGATGCCGCTGCCCATCGTCGCGTTGCCCTGCGGATCGAGGTCGATCAGCAGCGTGCGCTGGCCGGCCAGTTGCAGCGCGGCGGCGAGGTTGACGCAGGTGGTGGTCTTGCCCACCCCGCCTTTCTGGTTGGCGACGCAGAATATCTTGGCCATGGTCGAATCAGGCTGTTCCGTTTGCAGGGGCTGTGCGCATGGCGCGGAGCCCCGAGTGTACTTCAATGTTGCGACGCATCAGCCCACGCCATCCACGGCACGGCGGATGACGACCAGATGGCGCTCGGCATCCAGCCCCGGCACCGTCAGTGCGCGCACCTCGCTTGCAAGCCAGCCCGCAGGCAGGGCCGCGATCTCGCCGGCCGGATGAACACCTTTCATCGCGTACAGTGCCCCACCGCCGGCGACGAGATGGCCGGACAGGCTCACGAAGTCGGCCAGGCTGGAGAAGGCCCGCGAAATCACGCCGTCGGCCGCGCCGCCCGGCAGGTCTTCGGCCCGCAGCTGCTCCACGCGCTTGTTGAACACGCTGAAGTTGCCGAGGCCGAGCTCGATCTTCGCCTGCTGCTGGAAGCTCGCCTTCTTGCCGACGGTCTCGATCGAACTGACGATCAGCCCGGGATTCACGATTGCCAGCACCACGCCCGGCAACCCGCCGCCCGAACCGATGTCGGCCAGGCAGCCGGCGGTCGGCAGCTGCGGCAGCACCGCCAGCGAATCGAGCAAATGGTGGGTGATGACTTCCTGCGGGTTGCGGATCGCGGTCAGGTTGTAGACCTTGTTCCACTTCAGCAGCAGCTCGCCGAAAGCGAGCAGGCGCTCGACCGTCTCATCGGCCAGCACCAGGCCGAGCTCGGCAATACCTTCAGCCAGCTGAGCGGCATGAGCCTGCAGCCGTCCGCTCATGCTGCCGGCCTCCGCGCCGCGACATCGGCACTGCTCGTCCGTGCCGCCAGGTCGCGGCGCTTCAGCCACACCAGCAGCAGCGAGATCGCCGCCGGCGTCACGCCCTGGATGCGGCCAGCCTGGCCGATGGTCTCGGGCCGGTGCAGGTTCAGCTTCTGCTGCACTTCCTTCGACAGCCCGCGCACGTCGGCGTAGTCGAGGTCCGCCGGCAGGCGGGTGGCTTCGGCCTGCGCCTGCTTCGCCACTTCTTCCTGCTGGCGGTCGATGTAGCCCTGGTACTTGGCGGCGATCTCGATCTGCTCGATCACCTGCGGGTCGGTCTCGGCCGTCTCCGGCGCACCGGGCAGGCTTATCAGCGAGGCATAGCTGGTCTCCGGCCGGCGCAGCAGCTCGAAATAGCGCTGCTCGCGCTCCAGCGGCTTGCCCAGCACGCGCTGCTGGTCTTCGGCCGGAATCGCCTCGGGCCGCGCCCAGGCCGCTTTCAGCTGCGCACTGCCACGCTCGATCGCCTCACGCTTGCGGCAGAAGGCCTCCCAGCGCACATCGTCGACCAGGCCGAGTTCGCGCCCCTTCTCGGTCAGGCGCAGGTCGGCGTTGTCCTCACGCAGGCTCAGGCGATATTCGGCGCGCGAGGTGAACATGCGGTAGGGCTCGGACACGCCGCGCGTGATCAGGTCGTCCACCAGCACGCCCAGGTAGGCTTCGTCGCGGCGCGGACACCAGGCTTCGCGCCCCTGCACCTGCAAGGCGGCATTGGCACCGGCCAGCAGGCCTTGCGCGGCGGCTTCCTCGTAGCCGGTGGTGCCGTTGATCTGGCCGGCGAAGAAAAGGCCGCCGATCGACTTGGTCTCGAGGCTGGCCTTGAGATTGCGCGGATCGAAATAGTCATACTCGATCGCATAGCCCGGGCGCAGGATGTGGGCGTTTTCCAGACCGCGGATCGAACGCACGATCTGCAGCTGCACGTCGAAGGGCAGCGAGGTCGAGATGCCGTTGGGGTAGATCTCGTGCGTTTCCAGGCCTTCCGGCTCGAGGAAGATGTTGTGGCTGTCCTTGTCGGCGAAGCGATGGATCTTGTCCTCGATCGACGGACAGTAGCGCGGCCCCACGCCCTCGATGACGCCCGAATACATCGGCGAGCGGTCGAGATTGGCGCGAATGACGTCGTGCGTGCTGACGTTGGTTTGCGTCATCCAGCACGGCAGCTGGCGCGGATGCTGCTCGGCGCGGCCGAGGAAGGAGAACACCGGCACCGGATCGTCGCCCGGCTGCTCGGTCATCACCGAAAAATCGATCGTGCGCGCATCCAGCCGCGGCGGCGTGCCGGTCTTCAGCCGGCCTTGCGGCAGGGCGAGTTCCTTCAGCCGCGCGCCGAGCGACACTGCCGGCGGGTCGCCGGCACGGCCGGCGGCGTAGTTCTGCAAGCCCACATGCACCAGGCCGTTGAGGAAGGTGCCGGCGGTCAGCACCACGGCCGGCGCCTCGAAGCGCAGGCCGATCTGCGTCACCACGCCGGTGACGCGGTCGCCAACCACGGTCAGGTCATCCACCGCCTGCTGGAACAGCCACAGATTGGGCTGGTTCTCCAGCCGCTTACGGATCGCCGCCTTGTACAGCACGCGGTCGGCCTGGGCACGGGTGGCGCGCACCGCCGGCCCCTTGGATGCGTTCAGGATGCGGAACTGGATGCCGCCCTCGTCGGTGGCCGCCGCCATCGCGCCGCCGAGCGCATCGACTTCCTTGACCAGATGACCCTTGCCGATGCCGCCGATCGACGGGTTGCAGCTCATCGCCCCCAGCGTCTCGATGTTGTGGGTGAGCAGCAAGGTCTTCGCGCCCATGCGCGCCGCGGCCAGCGCGGCCTCAGTCCCGGCGTGGCCGCCGCCGACGACGATGACATCGAAACGAGTGGGGTAGAGCATGATGCGCTCCATGCTGCAAGGCGTGAACAAGGGGCGAGATTCTACGCCGTCTACGCCGGAAGGGCTAGGTTTCGCCCCCATGTTTCACGGAATTCCGCATTCCAAACAGCGGGTTATTCGATCCCCGACCTTGTTCGCCACTCAGCGCCGCTGCGCGGCCAGCATGCGACCGACCGCCTCCAGATGCTCAGGCTCGTTGTGGCACATGCCCTGGAAAACCGCGCACAGGTCGAGGAAGTCCTTCAACTCCATGCGCTGCGCCATCTTCATCAGGCGCTTGGTCAGGCGCAGGGCTTTCGGCGGCTGGGCGGCGAAGCGGGCGGCTAGCGCTTGCGCGCGCGGCAGCAGTTCGTCCGGCTCGACCACGTCCAGCACGATGCCCAGCCGTTTCGCCTCTTCAGCATCGATGATGCGGCCCGACAACGTCAGCTCGAAAGCCTGCTGGTAGCCGATCAGGCGCTGCATGAACCAGGCGCCGCCGTCGCCGGGGATGATGCCGAGGTTGAGGAAAGTCTCGCCGAATTTGGCTTTCGTCGATGCGATGCGGATGTCCGCCATGTTGGCGAGATCGAAGCCGGCGCCGATCGCCGGGCCGTTCACCGCGGCGATGACCGGCACTTCCAGCGCCTGCATCGCCAGCGGAATGCGCTGGATGCCGCGGCGGTAGCGGGAGGCGACTTCGGCAACCTCGCCGGCGAAATCGCCGCCGCGCTCGGCCATGTCCTTGACGTTGCCGCCGGACGAGAAAGCCGCGCCGGCACCGGTCATCACCAGCACCGACACCTCGTCGCAGCGGTTCACCCAGTCGGCGACGGCGCAGATGTCGTCGATCAGCGCCGAGCCGGTCAGGGCATTGCGCAAGTCGTCGCGGTCGAAAGTCAGCGTGGCGACGCGGTCATCGACAGTCAGTAGGGCGTCGGTCAGGATCGGCAGGTCCATCAGGCAGTCTCCTTGGCTTCATCGTGGCTCGAAGCCGTGATGATGCGCGGATCGGCCGCATCGGGTCCACCCGTGTCAGGCGGCCGATGGCTTCGCCGCGCGCGGCGTGCGGAAGCGCCACCACGGCAGCACGCGGGTCATCGGCAGCACGTCGCCGCTGCTCATCGGCGCATAGCCGGGCAGGGCGGACAGATGGCGCTGCCATTCCTCCATGCGCAGCAGGGCCAGCAGCGCCTGGGCGGCGGGCTGCTCGAGGCTGCTCTTGAGACAGGCGAGGAAATAGTGCTCCTCGACCAGCGGCACGAAATCCAGGCCACGCACCCGGGCATTGGCCTCGATGCCGAAGCCGGCGTCGGCCATGCCGGTCACGATCGCATGCGCGACCGCTGCATGCGAGGGTTCGACGCGCTCGTGGCCGCGTACCGATGCGGGCGCGATGCCAGCGTCGGCCAGCAATTCGTCGAACAGCACGCGCGTGCCGGTGCCAAGCGCACGATTGACGAAACGCACGCCGCGCCGGGTGAGGTCGTCCACCGTCCGCAGGCCGAGCGGATTGCCCGGCGCCACGATCAGGCCCTGCGTGCGGCGGGCGAAGCCGATCAGCTTGTTGCGCCCCGGCTGCAGCAGCGGTTTGTAGGTGCGCTGCGACAGCGAACCACGCGCCGGCTTGATCCGGGTATGGAAGCCCGCCATCTCGCAGCGGCCTTCGTTCAGCGCGCGGATGGCATCGACGCTGCCGGTGAAGCGGATGTCCAGATGCAGCCGCCGGGCGCGCGCCTGCTCGCCGAGCGCGATCAGGGCTTCGTCGTGGCTGGCGAAGAAGGTCAGCACATGGGCGGAATCGTCGAAGGCGATGGCGAAGGCGCGCTCGATGTCGGCGCGCAGTGCCTCGATCTGCGGCAGCAGCCTCGCCTGCGCCCGGCGCTCCGCCCACAGCAGCTTGGCACCGAAGTCGGTGAGGCGGGCCGCATGGCCTTTCTCCCAGTGGATCAGCGGCTGGCCGAACTCCGCATCCCAGCGTTTCAGCTCGCCCCAGACGTGACGGTAGGACAGGTCGAGCTGGCGCGCGGCAGCCGAGATCGACCCCCGCTCACTGACCGCCTGCAGCAGATCGAGCAGCGGGTTGCGTACCAGCGCGGGTGCCGCATCGGCGCCAAGCGTGTAGTTGAGGCTGACTCTGTGCATGTTTCCCGTACCGCGGACGGGCGGCGCGCCGCCTTCCGCTCTCCCGACCGTGGCTGCTGCCCTGTCGAACATGGTCAGGCTATGACCGCCGCCGACTTGACCAGCGCCCACACCGGCAGCCCCGGCCGTATCCGCAATTCCTCCACCGACTTGCAGGTCAGGCGCGAAATCAGCGCCTGGCCGCCGCAACGGATCCGCACCAGTGCCTGCGACGGATGAACGTCCTCCATCACCGCTTCGACGATGCCGTGCAGGCGGTTCTGGATGCTGCTGCGCTGCGGCTCCTCCAGCGCCAGGCTGACGTCGCGCGCCAGCACGCGCATGCGGACCCGCGCGCCCACCGCCTGCCCGCCGTCGCGCACGAAGATGCCGTCCTCGCCGTCGAGCCGCACGCGGGCGAGGTGCCAGTGCGCATCGCGCTCGCCGACGACGCCTTCGATCACCGCCGCCGCGTCTTCGCCGGCCAGCACCGGCAGGTCACCCTGCGCCAGCACCTCGCCGACCGGTCCCACCGCCAACGTCCGTCCCTGCTCCAGCACCACGACCTGGTCGGCCAGCCGGCTCAGTTCGTCCACCGAATGGGTGACGTACAGCATCGGCACGGCAAGCTGGTCGCGCAGGCGCTCGAGCCAGGGCATGATCTCGCGCCGGCGCGGCAGGTCGAGCGAGGCCAGCGGCTCGTCCAGCAGCAGCAGGCGCGGACGCGTCGCCAAGGCGCGGGCGATGGCCACGCGCTGGCGCTCGCCGCCGGACAGCTGGGCGGGCCGGCGCGCCAGCAGCGCGCGGATGCCGAGCAGTTCGATCGCCTCCTCCAGCGCCTCCCTGCCGCCCGGCATCCTGGCGCGGCGCAGGCCGTATTCGAGGTTGCGCCGCGCATCCAGGTGCTCGAACAGGCTGGATTCCTGGAACACGTAGCCGAGCGACCTGCGCCAGGTCGGCAGGAACACGCCGTTCGCATCGTCCTGCCAGACTTCGCCGCCGATGCGGACGAAGCCCTCGCTCGCACGCTCCAGCCCCGCGACGCAGCGCAGCACGGTGGTCTTGCCCGAACCCGAAGCGCCGAACAGCACCGTGATGCCGCGCGCCGGCAGATCCAGATCGACGTCGACGGCAAATTCCGACCGCGCCAGGGCAAGCCGCACCCGGTTCATGTCCGCACCGGCTTCCATCTCCGCGCTCATCGCATGAAACCCCCGCCACTGCGCCTGAGCAGGGACAGGCTCAGCAGGATCACGAACGAGAACGCCACCATGCCGCCCGCCAGCCAGTGCGCCTGGGCGTATTCCATCGCCTCGACGTGGCCGTAGATCTGGGTGGACACCACGCGGGTCTGGCCCGGAATGTTGCCGCCGATCATCAGCACCACGCCGAACTCGCCGACCGTGTGGGCAAAGCTGAGGATGGAGGCGGTCAGCAGGCCGGGCCGCGCCAGCGGCAGCGCGACGGTGAAGAAGGCGTCGAGCGGGCTGGCGCGCAGCGTGGCGGCCGCTTCGAGCGGCCGCGGGCCGATGGCCTCGAAGGCGTGCTGGATCGGCTGCACCGCGAAAGGCAGCGAGAACACGATCGAACCGATCAGCAGCCCGGTGAAAGTGAAGGACAGCGTGCCCCAGCCCAGCGCCAGGGTCAGTTGCCCGAGCGGACCCTGCGGCCCCATCAGCACCAGCAGGTAGAAGCCCAGCACGGTCGGCGGCAGCACCAGCGGCAGCGTGACGAGGGCACCGATCGGCGCCCGCCACTTCGAGCGCGTCTGCGACAGCCACCATGCCAGCGGCGTCGCAATGATCAACAGCAGTACCGTCGTCAGGCTCGCCAGTTCGAGCGTGAGCCGGATCGCCTGCCAGGCACCGTCGTCGAGCACCGCCATGCTCAGAGCGCGTAGCCGTAGGACCGGATGATGTCCCTGGCAGTATCACCCTTCATGTAGTCCATCAGCGCGGCCGCGGCGGCATTGTCCTTGCCCTTGGCCAGTACCAGCACGTCCTGGCGGATCGGCTCGTACAGTTCGCCCGGCACGATCCAGGCCGAACCTTCGGTGACGCGGCCGTCGGCATACACCTGCGAAAGCGCGACGAAGCCCAGCGGCGCGTTCTGCGTGGCAACGAACTGGTAGGTCTGGCCGATGTTCTCGCCCTGCACGAACTTGCTGGCCAGGCTGTCGGCCAGGCCGAGCTTGTTCAGCGTCTGCATCGCGGCGGCGCCGTAGGGTGCGAGCCTGGGATCGGCCAGCGCGATGCGCTCGAACCTACCCTTGCGCAGGACCTCGCCCTGATCGTCGACCAGGCCGGCCTGCTTGCTCCACAGCACCAGCTTGCCGATGGCGTAGGTGAAGCGGGTGCCCGCCACGCCATCGCCTTCACGCTCCAGACGGGCGGGCGTTTCGTCGTCGGCGGCGAACAGTACCTCGAAAGGCGCCCCGTTCTTGATCTGCGCGTAGAACTTGCCGGTCGAACCGAAGGACAGCACGAGCTTGTGGCCGGTGTCCTTCTCGAAGACTTCGGCGATCTTCTGCATCGGCGCAGTGAAGTTCGCCGCCACCGCCACGCTGAGGTCGGCAGCGTGCAGCGGCGCGCAGAGGAAGAGGCCGGCAAAAAGGATGGAGACAGCGGGGGCGGAGGCGTGGGGTTTCATGGGTGGAACTCGCTATTCCAAATTTGAATAGCGATTCTAGCAATCCTCCCAGGACATGGGAAATCGTGCTCCGGGAGCTGCACTCAACCTGCGTGCACCGGGATCGCGGTGTTGTCGATCACCCGCCGCAGCACGAAGCTCGAATGCACGCCGGTGACGCCGGGGATGCGGGTGATGCGGTTGAGCAGCAGTTCCTGGTAGCCGTCCATGTCGGAGACGATCACCTTCAACTGGTAGTCGGCATCCTGGCCGGTGATCAGCAGGCATTCCAGCACCTGCGGAATCTTCGCCACCTCGCTTTCGAAGTGCGTGAAACGCTCGGGGGTGTGGCGGTCCATCGAGATGTGGATCAAGGCCATCAGCGACAGGCCGAGCTTTTTCGCGTCGAGCAGCGCTCGGTAGCCGAGGATCAGGCCGGACTCCTCCAGCGCCCGCAGCCGCCGCAGGCAGGACGAAGGCGACAGGCTGATGCGGTCGGCGAGGTCCTGGTTGCTGATGCGGCCGTCCTGTTGCAGCACTTCCAGAATCTGGCGGTCGTAGCGGTCGAGTTGCATGATCGGCTCCTGAATCTGCCCGGTTCGGCAGATCATTTCACTTAATCATCAATTTGTGAATCATTTCTCCGGAAAAGCCGCTTCCGCACCGCAACAACGCAATCGTCTGCCGCTGCATGGCGCGTAAACTTTCGTCCATCGAATCACGCCACGCCCACGAGGACCGCGCCATGATGCTTCAGAACCCCGCCGCCAAGTACCGTCCCTTTCCCGCCGTCCAGCTTGCCGACCGCCAATGGCCGGGCAAGACCATCGACAAGGCGCCGATCTGGATGAGCACCGACCTGCGCGACGGCAACCAGGCGCTGTTCGAGCCGATGAGCGTCGAGCGCAAGATGCGCATGTTCCGCACCGTCTGCGACATCGGCTTCAAGGAAATCGAAGTCGGCTTCCCGGCCGCGTCGCAGACCGACTTCGACTTCGTCCGCCATCTCATCGAAGGCGGCCACGTGCCCGAGGACGTCACCATTCAGGTGCTCACCCAGGCGCGCGAAGACCTCATCCGCCGCACCATGGATTCGGTGCGCGGCGCCAGGCGCGCCATCGTCCACGTCTACAACGCCACCTCGCCGACCTTCCGCGAAGTGGTGTTCGGCATGGACAGGCCGCAGGTCGTCGAGCTCGCCGTATCGGCGGTACGCCTCATCAAGCAGATCGCTGCCGAGATCGAAGCCGAATGCGGCACCCGCATCTCGCTCGAATACAGCCCGGAGACCTTCACCGCCACCGAACTCGACTTCGCCAGGGAAATCTGCGATGCCGTCACCGCCGAATGGGGCGCGACGCCGGACGACAAGGTCATCCTCAACCTCCCGGCCACGGTCGAAGTATCGACGCCCAACATCTACGCCGACCAGATCGAGTGGATGCACCGCAAGCTCGCCCGCCGCGACAGCGTCGTGCTCAGCCTCCACCCGCACAACGACCGCGGCACCGGCGTCGCCGCGGCCGAACTCGGCATCATGGCCGGCGCCGACCGCGTCGAAGGCTGCCTGTTCGGCAACGGCGAGCGCACCGGCAACGTCGACCTCGTCACCCTCGCGCTCAACCTCTATACCCAGGGCGTGCATCCGGAGCTCGACTTCTCCGACATCAACGCCATCGCCCGCACCGTCGAATACTGCAACCAGTTGCCCATCCACCCACGCCACCCCTATGTGGGGGATCTCGTGTTCACTGCCTTCTCCGGCTCCCACCAGGACGCCATCAAGAAGGGATTCGCCGCCCAAAAGGCCGGCGCCCAGTGGAACGTGCCCTACCTCCCGATCGACCCCGCCGACGTCGGCCGCAATTACGACTCGGTGATCCGCGTCAACAGCCAGTCGGGCAAGGGCGGCATCGCCTACCTGCTCGAGACCGAGTACGGCATCGTCATGCCGCGCCGGCTCCAGGTGGAATTCTCGCGCGAAGTGCAGCAGGTGACGGACGCCACCGGCGGCGAGATGTCGGCCGAGGCCTTGTGGGAGCTCTTCCGCAGCACCTACGTCGATTCCGCTTCGCCGGTGCGCTACGTCGAGCACCACCTGTTCGAGCACGGCGCAGCCCAGGGCATCCGCCTCGTGGTCGAGACCGGCGGCACCCGCCACCTGCTCGTCGGCGAAGGCAACGGCCCGATCGACGCCGCGGTGCACGCACTGCGCGGCGCCGGCATCGACGTGCAGGTGCGCAGCTACGAGGAACGCTCGATCACCGCGAGCGAGGACGGCGGCAATGCCCAGGCCTGCGCCTTCGTCGAACTGATGCAGGCCGGCGACAACGGCGGCGACCGCTACGGCGTCGGCATCGACGGCAACATCATCACCGCCTCGATCCGCGCCATCGTCAGCGGCGTCAATCGCCTGCAGCCGGCATTCGACACCGAACCGGCAGCACGCGCCGCCTGACGGCCAGCCCGCCTCGTCTCCATCAACCGCGAAGCCGGCCCACGAGGCCGGCTTCGCTTCGTCAACGGTCCGGGTTCAATGCATGCGGCCGATCTTGCGGTAGAGCGTGTTGCGGCTGATGCCGAGCCGGCGCGCGGCGGCCGAGACGTTGCCGCTGACTTCGCGCATCACCGCAGCGATCACCTCCAGCTCGATCTCGCCCAGACTGCGCGCCTGCGCGGACGGCTCGGCAGGCGCTTCGGCCGCGGGCTGCGGTGCGGCGGCCGCTTGCGGGCGGCCGCTTTCGGCGTCGTCCATCGGATCGGCGCCGAACAGTTCCTCGGGCAGGTGGACCGGCAGGATCTCGGCTTCGTCGTCGTCGAGCAGCGCGGCCGCCACCCGGATCACGTTCTGCAGCTGGCGGACGTTGCCCGGCCAGGGATAGCGTTCGATGAACTCCAGCACCTGCTCGCTGATGCGCACCTGGCCGGCCCGCGGTGACTCGGCCAGTTCGGTTTCGAGGATCTTGGCAACGATGGAGCGGATGTCGGAGCGCTCGCGCAGCGGCGGTACGGTGATGGTCAGGCCGTTGACCCGGTAGTACAGATCCTCGCGGAAAGTGCCCGCCTTGACCGCATCGCGCAGCATGCGGTGGGTGGCGCAGACCAGCGAGATATCGACCGGAATCTGGCGCTGGCCGCCGATCGGCGTCACGCAGCGCTCCTGCAGCACGCGCAGCAGCCGCGCCTGCATGCCCAGCGGCATGTCGCCGATCTCGTCGAGGAACAGCGTGCCGCCATGGGCCTGCTGGATCCTGCCGATCGCGCCTTCGCGCCGGGCACCGGTGAAGGCGCCGCCGACGTAGCCGAACAGTTCGGATTCGATCAGGCTCTCGGGAATCGCGGCGCAGTTGAGCGCGACGAAGGGCCCCTCGGCACGCGGGCCGGAGAAGTGGAAGGCGCGGGCGAAAAGCTCCTTGCCCACGCCCGACTCACCCTGGACCAGCAACGGGATGTCCTTGCCGCTGATCCGTGCGGCGCGATCGAGCGCGAGCTGCAGCCGCGGGTCGCCGGTTGCCAGGCAGTCCAGCGTGATTTCGCCCGTGCGCCGGTCACAGGGCCTGGCGCCGCGCGCGGACTGGACGCGCGCAGCAGCACCCGCCTCGTCGTCGCGCGTGCCGGCACGGGACATGCCGAGCAGCGGCCCCGCCGCGCGCAGACGCGAAAAGAGACGCTCGCCCGCGCGTGGCTCCAGCGCCTGGAGCGCATGCGGATCGCGCGCGCAACGGTCCATGAAGACACCGAACGAGACCCGGAACACATTGGAAAAGCCGATGCCTTCGGGACAGACGGGCAATTGCCGCAGCAGCGCACGGGCAATGCCGTTGGCGCCGACCACGCGCCCGTCCTGGGTCACTGCCAGCAGGCCCTCCTGCAGGCCGCCGATGCATTCCGGCCGGCTGTGGATCGCCACCAGTATCTCGCGCGCGTACTGAATCTCGAACAGGCGCTTTTCCAGCATCTGCGCAGCGAGCCTGACGAGGCCGAGCGTGTGGCGCTGGGGGTTGCGGCTGTCGCCGGAGATGTCCAGCACACCTGCGATCGTGCCTTCCGGACTGAACACCGGGGCAGCGCTGCAGGTCAGGAAACCGTTGCGGTCGAGGAAATGCTCCGCGCCGATGATTTCGACCGGCGCCGCTTCGATCAACGTGGTGCCGACCGCGTTGGTGCCGCGCGCACCTTCGCTCCACGAGGCACCGGGCTGCAGCGCGATGCGCTGCGCGCGGCCGACGAATTCCGGATCGCCGAGGCTGTGCAGGATCACGCCACGGTCGTCGGCCAGGATGACCATGCTGCCCGAGGCGCGGATCTGCTCGTACACATGCTCCATGACACCGCTGGCGTTGTTCAGCAGCAGTTCGCTGCGCTCGCGGGCTTCGGCAAGTTCGCTGCGGCCTTCGGGGTCGCCGCGGCCATTGGCCAGATAGTCGACGCCTGCATCGCGGCAACGCAGCCACGAGCGCAGAACCTCGTTCGGCAGTTCGCCGTCCGGGCAAGCCCCTTCCTCGAAAAACCGCCGTCGCGCCTCGGTCACGCGCAACTCGCGTCCGTCGGCGGGCAAAAGCTGGCCCATTGCCTGTCTCCTCCTCGTTTTCCCGCTCGGTCATATTTTTTTGATGCGGGCTGTCCCAAAACTTAGCACCTGCCTCGAATTGCAGCAACCGCCGCCGGGGCCATGCCCTGTGTGAGAGCAAGTTCCTTGCCACACAACGGCGCAAGCCGCCATGGCACACCGCTTGCAGAGTTCCCATCAACCGGATCCGCCGGTGCATCGAAATCGATACATCCCGACACCAGTCATGAGGAACTGCAAAGTGAAAAGCAAATACAACGAGGAGACGAGATTCCAGCCCCTGCGCAAGGCAGCGCTCGCACTGCTGCTCGCCGGCAGCGCGTCGCTGGCCTGCGCGCACGGCGACGTCGTTCCCCAGGCCGTCGACGTCTCCGCCCTGAAGCCGCTCGGCGACGCCTGGCTGGAGCGCAACCCCTACAGCGAAGACAAGGACGCCATCCGCATCGGCGACTCGGCATTCAACCAGAACTGCGCCCGCTGTCACGGCCTCGGCGCCGTCTCGGGCGGCATCGCGCCCGACTTGCGCTCCCTGCCGAACGACGCCGAGGGCGACGAAATCTTCATGCAGCGCATCCGCCACGGCGCCACCCGCGACGGCCGGGTCTATATGCCGCCGTTCGAGGGTATCCTGTCCCAGGAGGCCATGTGGGCGATTCGCGCCTGGCTGGAGACCGTCGCCGAAGAGTGATCGTGACCGGGCCTCGCCGCCCGGACATTCGCCGTGCGCCCCAGCCGCCCCCTGCCGCCCGATCCGCGGCAGGGGGCGTCGTCACAAGGAGACGCCCCCCATGATCCCCGCACGCTATGACCCGGGCGCAATCGCGCTGCACTGGGTCCACGCGATTCTGATCGCCGTCCTGATCTTCATCGGCCTGTCCATCGATGGTCTGCCCAGCGGGCCCGAGCGCAGTTCCACGATCGCCCTGCACAAGTCGCTCGGCATCACCGCCTTCCTGTTGCTCCTGCTGCGCCTGGCCTGGCGCAGGCGGCATCCGCCACCGGCGGACGAGCGCCTGAGCACGCTGCAGCAGCGCCTCGCGCGCTACGGCCATCGTGCCGTCTACCTGCTGCTCGTGCTGACGCCCTTGAGCGGCTATCTGTCGAGCAGCTTCACCAAGTACCCGATGCGCTTCTTCGGCTACGTCATTCCAAAGGCAGGCTGGCCGGACGAAGCCCTGAACGCGTTGTTCGGCGCCGCCCACAGCCTGTTCGCGTGGACGCTGCTGGTGCTGATCGTGATGCACGTCGGCGCCGTGATCCTGCACTGGCTGCAAGGCGTGCCGGTGTTGCCGAGAATGCTGCCGGGCCGCCACGGCAGCGGCCGCCGCTGAACCCGGGCTTCAGCCCGCCAGCATGGCGCATGAGCCTGCCACTGTCCCATGATGAAGCACCTGTTCCAAAGCGGAGCAGGTACTTTCCGTCACGCACGCTGCCGCACCCGGTTCGTCACGCCGGCCGGAATCCACTCGCTGGCCATTTTCGGGTTCCCGCCGCCGGTCCCGCCAGTGCCGTTCGACATCACCTGGACTTGCTTCAAGGCAAAAAAGGGGCGGCCCGAAGGCCGCCCGGAACTCACTTCCGTGAGATGGGGGAGAACGCCTGGCCCCCGCGCCGCCCTGCAAGCGGCGTTTGGGGCCTGATCCATCAGAAGAACCCGAGCTTGTTCTCGCTGTAGCTGACGAGCAGGTTCTTGGTCTGCTGGTAGTGGTCGAGCATCATCTTGTGGGTCTCGCGCCCGATGCCCGACTCCTTGTAGCCGCCGAAGGCCGCATGCGCCGGATAGGCGTGGTAGCAGTTGGTCCACACCCGCCCGGCCTGGATCGCCCGGCCCATGCGGTAGGCCACGTTGCCGTTGCGGCTCCACACCCCCGCACCCAGCCCGTACAGCGTGTCGTTGGCGATCGCCAGCGCCTCGGCTTCGTCCTTGAAGGTGGTCACCGCCAGCACCGGGCCGAAGATCTCTTCCTGGAAGATGCGCATCTTGTTGTGGCCCTTGAACAGCGTGGGCTGGATGTAGTAGCCCTCGCTCAGTTCGCCGCCCAGATTCGCCTTGTCGCCGCCGATCAGCACTTCGGCCCCTTCTTCCTTGCCCAGCGCCAGGTAGGACTGGATCTTGCTCATTTGCTCGCGCGAGGCCTGCGCGCCCATCATCGACTCGGTGTCGAGCGGGTGGCCGTGCTTGATCGCCGCCACGCGCTCGAGCACGCGCTCGATGAAGCGCTCGTAGATGCTTTCCTGGATCAGCGCCCGGCTCGGGCAGGTGCACACTTCGCCCTGGTTGAAGGCGAACAGCACCATGCCTTCGATGGCCTTGTCGAGGAAGGCGTCGTCGCGGTCCATGACGTCGGCGAAGAAGATGTTGGGCGACTTGCCGCCCAGCTCCAGCGTGGCCGGGATCAGGTTGTTGGCCGCGGCCTGGGCGATCACCCGCCCGGTCGAGGTCGAGCCGGTGAAGGCGATCTTGGCGATGCGCTTGCTGGTGGCCAGCGGCATGCCGGCTTCGCGGCCGAAGCCGTTGACGATGTTGAGCACGCCCGGCGGCAGCAGGTCGGCGATCAGTTCGACCAGCACCATGATCGAGACCGGCGTCGATTCGGCGGGCTTCAACACCACGCAGTTGCCCGCGCCCAGCGCCGGCGCGAGCTTCCAGGCCGCCATCAGGATCGGGAAGTTCCACGGGATGATCTGCCCGACCACGCCCAGCGGTTCGTGCAGGTGGTAGGCGACGGTGTTCTCGTCGATCTCGCTGATGCTGCCTTCCTGCGCGCGCAGGCAGCCGGCGAAGTAGCGGAAGTGATCGACGGTGAGCGGAATGTCGGCATTGAGCGTCTCGCGGATCGCCTTGCCGTTGTCGACCGTCTCGGCGTAGGCCAGCCGTTCCAGGTTCTGTTCGATGCGCTCGGCGATCCTGAGCAGAATGTTGGCCCGCTCGGCCGCCGGCGTCTTGCTCCAGGCCGGAAACGCCGCGTGCGCCGCGTCCAGCGCCAGCTCGATGTCCTCGGCGGTGGAGCGTGCCGCCTGCGTATAGACCTGGCCGCTGATCGGCGTCACCACGTCGAAGTACTGGCCCTTGACCGGCGAAACCCAACGGCCGCCGATGAAGTTGTCGTAGCGCGCCTTGTGCTGCACCGGGGCACCGGACTGGCCGGGCATTGCGTAGATCATCTCGCTGTCTCCTCTCTTGTGGTTACGAACGCCGTGTGCGTCACACGTCTCCTTTGCAGGCAGCGTGCCAGAACCGCAGGCCTGCGCAGAGATTCTCAATTTCTTCTTATCATTCAGGCAACTGGCAACAGCCCAGGCTGAGCAGCCCATCCGGAGCCGCTCAGAGCCGGCCTCGCCGGGTGTTCCATTGCCGCACACCTGTTCCAATGCGATGCACCTCCGCCCGCGCCACGTTCCCATCCATGCACGCGGAAGGCATACTTCCTGCATGGGAAAGGACATGGACCCCGCACGCTCTTCCTCGCCGAACCCGGCCACGCTCGCGCCGCTCGACCTGCACGCCTCATGGGCACGCAGCAGGGAATTCGGCCTGCGCCCGGACGACGCCCTGTCGGACGCGCTCGTCTCCCCTGCCGACCTGCGCGACCGCCTGGAGGCCAATGCCCGCCTGCTGACTTTCTCCCGCCCGGTCATCGAGAACCTGTTCCGCCAGATCGGCTGCCCGAGCTCGACGCTGCTGCTGACCGACTGCGACGGGCTGATCCTGAGCGCCATCGGCGACACCGGCTTCCTCGACCGCGCCACCCGGGTCGCACTCTGCCCCGGCGCCGAATGGAGCGAAGCGGCGATGGGCACGAACGCGATCGGCACCGCGCTCACCACGCGCAAGGCCGTCGCCGTCGAAGGCAGCCAGCACTATCTGACGCGCAACCGCTTCCTGACCTGTGTCGCCACGCCGATCTTCTCGCCCACCGGCGGCATCGCCGGCATTCTCGACATTTCCACCGACGCCCGTGCCAACCTGTCGCACGCCGACGCGCTGCTGCGCACCACCGCCGAATGCATCGAGCACCGCCTGATCGAAAACCTTGGCGAAGGCTTTCTGTCGCTGCACTTCCATACCCGGCCCGACCTGCTCGGCAGCCCGCTGGAAGGGCTGGTGCTGTTCGACGAGGCAGGCCGCCTGCTGGCCAGCAATCGCGCCGCCCGCGCACTGCTGCAACTGCACGGCGAATTCCCGCAGGGCAGCTACCCCGAATGCTTCACCACGCAGTGGCGGCACCTGGTGGCCTGGGCGGCGTTCGGGCCGCTGACGCCTTTTCCGCTGCGGACGCTGCACGGGCAAACCTGCATCGCCCGGGCCGAGCTCTTGCTGCCCCGGGCGCCGCACGGCCGCCGGCAGGCGAAAAGCGACGAGGCTCCCGGCCGTGCCGAGGCGCCGCCCGCACCCGACACCGACCCGCGCCTCGGCCATGCCGGCACGCTGGTCGCCGAATGGCACCGCAATCGCTGCGCCGGCCCGCTGCTGCTGTGCGGCGAGACCGGCACCGGCAAACGCCACCTGCTGTACCAGCACTGCCGCGACCACGGCATCGGCATGCCGCTGCTCGAACTCGACGGCCGCAGCCTTGCCGCCCGTGCGCAAGCGGGCCGCGATGAGCTCGAAGATGCCCTGAGGCAGACGGAGAACGGCCTGCTCTACCTGACCGACGTCGATCTCCTCCCGGCCGAGGCTCGTTCCCGGCTGTTCGAGGCTGCAGGCTCCAGCCATCGCATCGTCGCCGCCAGCCGGCATCCGCTTGCCCGTGAAGCGGAAGGGAACGGCCTCGATCAGGCGACGCTGGCAAGACACGGGGCGCACATCGTGACGCTGCCGCCGCTGCGCGAGCGCACCGACTTCGCCCACCTGGTGCATCGCTTCGTCCGCGAAGCCTGTCCCGGACGCCCGATCCGCGTACTGCCCGAGGCGATCGACCGCCTGCGGCGCTATCCGTGGCCCGGCAACATCAGCGAACTCGCCAGCCGCCTGCGCCTGATGCTCGCGCTGGTGGGAGACGACAGCACCGAGCTGCGTCCGGACGACATTCCCGACGAACTGCTGGAAACCGCCGTCTGAACGCATCCGGCCACCGGCCGCGGCACGGCGCGGGCGCCAGCCGGCCACCGGCCGCATCCGCTGCTGCCGTGCGACCTGCCCATCCGCGATTGCCCGCTGAACTGTCCGTCCGGGCTGTTCAGGAAGGGAACGACTGTTCCAAATCGTTACACCTCCCTGATGGCCACACTGTCTGCCAAGCTGCCACAGGGCATCAATGGCGGGATTCACCCCCTCGGCGGCGACTGGCACGCTCTTTGCCAAACGTAGCTCACCGGACATCCGGCCCGTCGGCCCCCCGAGCGGCGGAAAGCCACACGACATACCTACAAGACAGGATCAGGAGGCAAGGAGCAAAAATGAAAAAGTCGCATGCAAAGCCCTTCGCGCTGCGCGCCATCGTCGTCGACAGCGGCCCCTCGCTGCGCTACGGCGAGCAGCTGCGCCGGGCAATCGCCGCCGTCACGCCGCTACCGGTGGTGCTGGTGATCAACACCCACCATCATCCAGACCACGTCCTCGGCAACCAGGCTTTCCCGCCGGCGACGCTGGCCGCGCTGCCCGGGACACGCGGCGCGCTCGAAGCCGAAGGCGAGGCCCTGCTCGACAACATGTACCGCCTGACCGGCGAGTGGATGCGCGGCACCGAGACGGTGCTGCCCGAGCGCGCGCTGCAAGCCGGGCCGCTCGACGTCGGCGGCCGCCGGCTGGAACTGTTCATGCTGGCAGGCCACACCGAGGCCGACCTCGCGCTGCTGGATCTCGCCAGCGGCACCCTGTTCGCCGGCGACATCGTGTTCCGGAATCGCGCGCCCACCACGCCGCACGCCGACATCGCGTCGTGGCTGCAGGCGCTCGAGCTCCTCGAACGCATCCCGTTCAAGCAGCTCGTGCCCGGCCACGGCCCGGTCGCCACCGATGCCACACCGATCGCCCAGACGCGCAGCTACCTGGCGTGGCTGGAACGGACCTTGCGCGAAGGCGCAGAACAGGGGCAGGACATGACGGAGATGCTGGAACAGGAAGTGCCCGCACGATTCGGCGATCTGGACGGCGCCGCCGCCGAATACCGGCGCTCGGTCATCCACCTCTACCCGGCGGCCGAACAGGCCGCGCTGCGGAGCCGCTGATCCGGCGCCGCGCAGACAGGCCACCGCAAATGGACAAGCGCGCCCGCCCCCCGCTGCACTCCGCCAGCCTGCACACCCGGCTGAGCCTGATGCTGACGCTCGTGCTCGCGCTCGCGCTGCTCACCGGTGCCGCGCTGTGGCTGCGCGAGACGCGCAGCGCGATCCAGGAGGAAGTCGAATCCGCCGGCCGCGTCGCCGAGCAATGGTTGAGCGTGCTGATCGACGAAACCCGGCGCGACGGCGCCGAGGGCCAGGCGCGGCTGATGTCCGCGCTCGCCGCGATCGGCCGCATCCGTGCGCACGCGCTCGAAATCACCGCCACCGGCGGCGAACGCCTGTACGCATCGCCCGCCTCCACCTACAAGGCCGGCCGCCATGCGCCCGAATGGTTCGCCGAACACCTGGCGCCGCATCTGCGCATCCGCCATTTCGACGCCGGCCCGGTGCAGATCAGCCTGCTGCCCGACGCCTCGCGCTCGGTGCTCGATGCCTGGGACAGGCTCGCCAGCTTCGCCGGCTGGGCGCTCGCCGGCCTGCTGCTGGCGGGCATCGGCTGCCACCTGGGACTGCGCCGGGCGCTGGCGCCGCTGCGCGCGGTCGACGCCGCTTTCGACCGCGGCGCGCGCGGGCATTTCGACCGCCGCCTGCCCGAAGTCGGCGCCCCCGAGCTCGACCGCCTCGCACGCAGCTACAACCGCCTGGCCGACCGGCTCGACCACACGCTCGCCGACAACGCCGCACTCGCCGCCGATCGCCATTTCGCCCGCGCAGTGCAGGATCGCCTGGAAGCGGAACGCTGCCTGATCGCCCGCGAGCTGCACGACGAGCTGTCCCAGGGCATCACCGCGGTGCGCGCCATCGCCGGCGCGATCCAGCAGCGCAGCGCCGACCAGCCCGGCATCCACGGCAATGCCCAGGTCATTCTGGCGATGACCGGCCAGATGCAGGACGGCGTGCGCACCATCCTCGAACGCCTGCGCCAGCCCTCGCCGGAAGCGCCGAAGACCGTGGGGGCCATCCTCGACGAGGCCTGCAAGCAATGGTCGCGGCTCTATCCGCACATCGCCCTCGACTGCCGGATCGCTGCAGATGAGCCCGTGCTGGCGAACGAACAGACGCATGCACTGCAGCGCCTGCTGCAGGAAAGCCTCACCAACGTCGCCCGCCATGCCCAAGCCAATGCAGTATCGGTGGTACTGGACTGGAATGCGCAGGCGGTCACGCTCAGCATCACCGACAACGGCCGCGGCCTGTGCGCCATCCCGGCCGACGCACGGCCGCGCTACGGCCTGGTCGGCATGCAGGAGCGGGTACGCGCCCTCGGCGGCACCCTGCGGCTCGAACGGCCCGCCGCCGGCGGCTGCCGGGTGGAGGCCAGCCTGCCGCTCGCGCTGCCCGCCGTCCCCGCAAGCCCTTCCTTCTCCTCCTTCCCGGTCGGGGCCATGCGCTGATGACGACGATCCGGCTTCCCCCTCTGCGCATCGTGCTGGCCGACGACCATGCGGTCGTCCGCATGGGCTTTCGCCTGCTGATCGAAGGCGCGGGCGCCACCGTCGTCGCCGAAGCCGACAGCGGCGAAGCGGCACTCAAAACCTGGAACGAACACCAGCCCGACGTGCTGGTGATGGACGTGTCGATGCCCGGCATCGGCGGCCTGGGTGCACTCGAGCGCCTGCTCGCCCGCCATCCGGATGCGCGCGTGCTGATGCTGTCCGCCCACGACGACACCCTGATTCCGGCCCGCGCACTGCAGGCCGGCGCCACCGGCTACCTGTCCAAGCGCGCCCATCCCGACGCGCTGCTGCGCGCCATCGCCGAAGTCGCTGAAGGCCGCCGCCATCTCGACCCCGAGCTCGCGCCCAAGCTCGCGCTGGCGCGGCTGGGCGGCGGCAGCCACCCGGCCGAAACGCTGACCGGCAAGGAATTCAGTGTCTTCCTGCAGTTGGCGCGCGGACAGTCCGTCAACGAAGTCGCCGCCACCCTGAGCCTGAGCAGCAGCACCGTCGGCACCCACCTGTACCACATCAAGCAGAAGCTCAATGCCAGCAACGCCGCCGAACTCGCGCTGATCGCGGTGCGGGCCGGGCTGGTGGAAACCTGAGGGCAGGCCCGTTCACGCCGGGGATTGATTGAGGTCAGCCGGAGCGGTGAGTCGCATGGCCCCGGCGCGCACGCGCCGAACAAGGCCGATTGGGGAAAGGCAGTCTGTTCTGTCCTTGTCCATCGCGGTGCCGGCAGTCCAGAACAGGTCACGTCCAAGCGTGATCAACAGGAAACGAAGATGCGTGCATGATCAACGGCTGCTGTCTGCAGAAAGGAGTTGACGGGAAGTCCCTTGGGGAATGTTAAGGCCCAATGCCTGAAAGCCTCTCTTGGTCGAAGCCAGCAAATTTTGCCTCTCTCGTTGCTTTTTGAGAATCGGACTTAGCAAGAAATATATTTAATATCATCAACTTGTCGAACGTTTGCATGATGACTTCCGAGTGCGGCGGCCCTACTCCTGAAGCCCGACGATTGCAGCGCACCAGCTTGGATGGACTCCAGGGTATGGAGGAGCTAATATCACGAGGTATTACTATGTGATAAGGAGCCGCCATGGCAACGTCTCTCAAGATCGACGACGCGCTGAAAGCTCGCGTCCAGCAGCTCGCCAACCAGCGCCGCCGCTCGGCGCACTGGATCATGCTCGAAGCCATCCAGCAGTATGTCGAGCGCGAAGAATCCCGCGAGAGCTTCAAGCAGGAAGCCTTGGCCTCCTGGACTGCCTACAAGGAAACTGGCCGTCACCTGACCGGGCAGGAAGTGCGCGACTGGCTGAACACCTGGGGCACCGATGATGAAAAGGCAGTGCCTGAATGCCACAGGTAATCGTTACTGAAGCCGCAGCCGAAGGTTTGGAGCGATGCCGGCGGTTTCTATCCAGAAAGGCACCGGAAGCCGCGAGGCGCGCCGCGCAGGCCATCGAGCGGCAACTCCGTCTGCTGGAGACAAGCCCCGAGATTGGCCGGCCCTTTCCCGAGATGCCCGAAGAGCTGCGCGAACTGGTGATCGAATTCGGGGATTCCGGCTATATGGCTTTGTATCGTCATGAGCCAGCCGATGAGGCAGTGTACGTTCTGGCCTTCAGGCATCAGAAAGAAGCCGATTATTGACGCCTCACCCCACTTGTCCCGGAGTTCTTCTCCCGCCTCGTCGCCCAGCAATCGCCCGAGTACCTGTGGCCGAAGGCCGCCGCCATCCTCGTGCCGAAGAGCA
Organism: Thauera butanivorans; assembly: GCF_048398245.1. Lineage (NCBI taxonomy): Bacteria > Pseudomonadati > Pseudomonadota > Betaproteobacteria > Rhodocyclales > Zoogloeaceae > Thauera > Thauera butanivorans. The sequence goes on along the minus strand of NZ_CP183038.1, from coordinate 140,038 downwards.
GGGCACCGGCACCCTGCTCATAGGTATCCGGCCGGGGGCGTCCGGCCAAAGGGCGCCCCCGGCCGGATACCCGATCACGCCTGAAACACTTCTTTCAAGGCCGTGATTCTGCCGGGATCGGCCCGGCGGAATTCGGTGCCGCTTCAGCCGTCGGCACGGCGTTGCCGAAGCCCAGACGGCCGATCAGGGGCAGGCGCAGCGCGGGGCGGTTCAGGTCGATGCCGAAGTTGAGCCCGAGCAGGTTGAACTCCAGACCCTCCTCGATGCCGACCGTGACCCCGAGCAGGCCGTACAGCGACGCCTGCCAGCCGGTGCCGGAAACCGCGCGCCCGACCGGATCGCCCAGCGGCCGCCAGTCCTTGCCGATCGCATTGGCCGGCATGTCGAGTTGCAGCGCCGGCACCTCGCGGCCGATGTGGGCGATGAAGGTGTTGCTGTTGGGGCCGGGATAGCTGCGGTACTCATCGGCATGGGGATAGCCGGCGATCGCTGCTTCGATGCGGTCGATCATGTCATCGACGCCTGCGCCGCGATGTTCGGCGAGCACCGTCGGCATCGCGCCGAACCACAGCCCGTCGGCCACTGCGCCGTTGCGTCTGACGGTCGGGCCGCGGCCCCAGCCGGTCACTTCGTAGCGGGTGTAGGCGGTCTCGCCGCTGCGCTTGAAGATGATCCACGGGTGGACGGCGAAATAGCCGCGCCAACCGTAGGTTGCGGCCGCATACACCTGCACGATGGCGGTGCCGGCGAAGGCCGCCGGATCGGGCGCCAGGCCGGCGGAATGGCGCGGCAGCGCGCGCCAGCCGCGCCCGTCCATGCCTTCGGCGCGGGGCGGGTTCGCCAGGCTGATGCCCAGCGGCAGGACCAGAATGAGGGACAGGGCGAGGGCGATACGCTTGAACAGAGGCACAGCGGGGCTCGATGGAAACGGGGCGCACGGGTCGACAGACCGGCGCGCCGGCGGCGAGTTCGCCACCGCCGGACGCGGTGCGGCTTCACGCCGGCCGGCCTAATGAAAATCATGAGGCCGCGCTCACGTTTTCCACGGCGACAGGAGCCGGCACAGGTTCTAGACTGCGGCCATCGCTGCCGCAAGAGCCGCCCGAGGAGACTTCGATCATGGCCCACCCCTTTTCACTCAGCCTGCCACGGCCCAAGCACCTGCACTGTGCCTTGCTGTGCGCACTGGCGGCAACGTCCGCCGCTGCGGCCGACGCTGAGCAGACGCTCGGAACGATGGTCATCACCGGCAGCCGCGTCGAGGCTTCGTCCTTCGACATGCCGTATTCGATCGACGCCGTGCAGCTCGGCGACACCGCCGAAGGCCTGCGGGTGAACGTCTCCGAAGTGCTCGGCAGCGTGCCCGGCGTGGTGGTGCAGAACCGCCAGAACTACGCCCAGGACCTGCAGATCTCGGTGCGCGGCTTCGGCGCCCGCGCGGCCTTCGGCGTGCGCGGGGTGAAGCTGATCGCCGACGGCATTCCCGCCAGCAATCCGGATGGCCAGGGCCAGGCCGCCACCTTCAACCTCGACACCGCCGAGCGCATCGAAGTGCTGCGCGGCCCCTTCGCCACGGTGTATGGCAACCATGCCGGCGGCGTCATCCAGCTGTTCTCGCGCGACGGCAAGGGCGCGCCGCGCATCCGCGGCAGCGTGTACGCCGGCGAGCACGGCACCTACAAGATCGGCATCGGCGCGGAAGGCGAAAAGAACGGTGTCGGTTTCGTGCTCGACGCCTCGCGCTTCGAGACCGACGGCGAACGCCGCTACAGCGCCGCGCGCCGCGACCAGAGCTTCGCCAAGATCACGCTGGCGCCGGACGAGGACAGCAAGCTGACGCTGCTGTTCAGCAGCCTGCACCAGCCCGACACCGAGGACCCGCTCGGCGTCACCTGGAACACCTACAAGCGCGACGCGCGGGGCGTCGAGCCGATCGCGCTGCAGTACAAGACCCGCAAGTCGATCGACCACCTGCAGGGCGGCGCGGTGTACGAACGCCGCTTCGGCGAGGACCGGCTGCAGGTCCAGGCTTACGCAGGACAGCGCAGCGTCACCCAGTACCAGTCGATTCCCGTCGCCGCGCAGGCCAATCCCCGCCACGCCGGCGGCGTGGTCGATTTCGACCGCGAGTTCCACGGCATCGGCGCGCGCTGGATCATGCAGCGCGAGATCGGCGCCGGCAAACTGACCCTGACCACCGGCGTGGACCACGACCGCGCCGAGGACGACCGCCAGGGCTACGAGAACTTCGTCGGCAGCACTTTCGGCGTCAAGGGCCGACTGCGGCGCGACGAGACCAACACCGTCACCAGTACCGACCCCTACGTGCAGGCCACCTGGCAGCAGGGCGACTGGGACTGGTCGCTCGGCGTGCGCCACAGCAACGTGCGCTTCGAGGTGGACGACCATTACATCGTCGGGCCGAACGGCGACGACAGCGGCTCGGTGCGCTACCGCAAGACCACGCCGGCCGTCGGCGTGCTGTGGCGCGCCACGCCGCTGCTGAACCTGTACGCCAGCTTCGGCACCGGCTTCGAGACGCCGACGCTGGGCGAGATCGCCTACTCGAGCTCCGGCGGCTTCAACCTCGGCCTGAAACCCTCGACCAGCCGCCAGTTCGAACTCGGCCTGAAGGCCTATGTCGGCGAGCGCACACGGCTCAATCTCGCCGCCTTCCAGATCAAGACCAGGGACGAAATCGTCAGCGCGGGCGCCATCGGCGGCCGCACCTCGTACAGGAACGCCAGCAAGACCCTGCGCGAGGGCCTGGAACTCGCGGTCGAGACCGAATTCACCGACAAACTCAGCGCCCGCGGCGCGCTGACGGTGATGCGCGCGATCTACGACGAATCCTTCGACACCGTCGACAGCGGCAACCGGATTCCGGGCGTACCCAGGATTTCGGCCTGGGGCGAACTGGCGTGGAAGCCGATGGCCGGACTCAGCACCGCGCTGGAAGCGGTGCATCGCAGCGCGGTCGAGGTCAACGACAGCAACACCGGCAAGGCTGCGCCGTCCTACACGCTGCTCAACCTGCGCCTGGTCGCGGAACAGCAATCCGGCCCCTGGACCTTCAGCCAGTTGCTGAGGCTGGACAACGTCTTCGACCGCAAGCACATCGCCTCGGTCATCGTCGGCGATGGCAACGGCCGCTTCTACGAACCCGGCCCGGGCAGAAATGTGTATGGTGGCGTACAGGCCAGCTACCGCTTCTGAACCCGAGTGAACACGACACGATTACTGCACCCCCGGTACCGGGATCTGCTCCGCCGCGGTACCGGGTTCTTTTTCGCCCTTTTCCTTGCCCTGCAGGCCGGCACGGCCGCGGCAGAGGCTGGCATCGTCACGCGGGAAATCGCCGGCGCCGAATTCGAGGACGTCGCCTTCGCGCTCGTCGATGCGATCGCCGCCGAAGGCATCACGCCGCCGACGGTCAGCCAATTCGGCGACATGCTGCAGCGCACCGCGCCGGATCTCGGCCATTCGCCCGCGCTCTTCGACCAGGCCCGCATCTACACTTTCTGCAGCGCCAGCGCCGCCGCGCGCCTGAGCGCCGAATCGCCCCACCACATCGCCCTGTGCCCGCTGTCGATCGCGGTCTATCGGATCGCGGCCGACTCGCCGGAGATCCATCTCGGCTACCGCCGCAGCGCGTCGACGGCGGGTGGTGTGGCGGTCGATGCCCTGCTCGAGCGCATCGTGGATCGCACCGCCGAGTCGCTGCGCTGACGCCACGCAGCGTCGATGGGTTTCGCCTGCGGCGCGACCTGCGCGGCCCGGCCCATCCGGCAGGATCAACGACAGCCTCGTCCGGGCGGGATGAGCGGAGCAAGACCCATCCGGCATTTGACGCGCAAGACGTCTCCAGGCCCGACGCGAAAACCTCAACATTGCGGCGGTTAGAATGGAAGCCGCCCTGTGACCCGCCGGAGCCCACCGATGCCGAACGCCGCCCGCCGCAATCCTCTCCACTGGCTGTCCTGCCTGCTGCTGTGCGTACTGACGCTGGCCGGTTGCGCCAGCCTGACCCACCGCGAGCCGGTGCGCATCAACGTCGTCGGCCTCGAGCCGCTGGCGGGACAGGGCATGGAGATGCGTTTCACGCTGAAGCTGCGGGTGCAGAACCCGAACGACGCCGCGATCGACTTCGACGGTCTGGCGCTGGAGCTCGATCTCGACGGCAAGGCCTTCGCCACCGGCGTCAGCGACCAGCGCGGCACCGTGCCGCGCTTCGGCGAAACGGTGGTCAGCGTGCCGGTGAGCGTGTCGACTTCCGCGGTGCTGCGCCAGGCCCTCGGCATGATCGAGGGCCGCTCGATGACCGATGGCGTGCCCTACACCCTGCGCGGCCGGCTGGCCGGCGGCGTGCTGGGCAGCGTGCGCTTCTCGGACGAAGGCCGGCTGAACCTGCCCGACAGACTCAGGGCGCCGCGCTGAACGCCACGCGCCGCCAGGCCCCTGTCCACCCGCCTGCACTGCTTCCGGCCCTCCGAGCATGAATACCGCCCCCTTCTTCGCCCCCGCCCTGTTCGACGATGCCGCCGCCGCCCTCGACCGCGTGCGCGAGATCCACGCTGCCAGCAGCCGCCACCTGCGCGATGCGCTGCAGCGCTATGTCGCCGGCGAGGACATCGGCCAGCATGTGCGCGCCTGCTATCCGCTGGTACGGATCCGCAGCAACACCGTGGCGCGGGCGGATTCGCGCCTGTCCTACGGCTTCGTCGCCGGCCCCGGCGTGTATGAAACGACGCTGACGCGGCCCGACCTGTTCGCCGACTATTACTTCGAGCAGTTCAGCCTGCTGCTGCGCAACCACCAGATGCCGCTGGAAGTTGGCACCAGCACGCAGCCGATCCCGGTGCATTTCGCCCTCGCCGAAGATGACCATCTCGAAGGCCAGCTCGGCCCCGACCGCCGCCTGCTGCTGCGCGACCGTTTCGACCTGCCGGACCTGGGCGCGATGGACGACGGCATCGCCAACGGCACCTTCGAGCCCGGCCCCGGCGAACCGCATCCGCTGGCGCTGTTCACCGCAGCGCGGGTGGATTACTCGCTGCACCGCCTGCGCCACTACACCGGCACGCGGCCCGAGCACTTCCAGAACTTCATCCTGTTCACCAACTACCAGTTCTACATCGACGAATTCATCGAGCTCGGCCGCGAGCTGATGGCCGATGCCGCCTCCGGCCACGGCTACGAAGCCTTCGTCGAGCCAGGCGAGGTGGTCACCCGCCGCCGCGGCCTGCCGCCCGGCGAGCGCGACGCGCTCGGTGCCGCGCCGCCGCGCCTGCCGCAGATGCCGGCCTACCATCTGGTGCGCGGCGACCGCAGCGGCATCACGATGGTGAACATCGGCGTCGGCCCGGCCAACGCCAAGACCATCACCGACCACATCGCCGTACTGCGGCCCCACGCCTGGCTGATGCTCGGCCACTGCGCCGGCCTGCGCAACAGCCAGCAGTTGGGCGACTACGTGCTGGCCCACGGCTACATGCGCGAAGACCACGTACTCGACGAGGAGCTGCCGCTGTGGGTGCCGATCCCGGCGCTGGCCGAAGTGCAGCTCGCGCTGGAAGCGGCGGTGGAGGAGATCACCCGCTTGTCCGGCTACGAACTGAAGCGCGTGCTGCGCACCGGCACCGTCGCCAGCACCGACAACCGCAACTGGGAGCTGCTGCCCTCGCGCGGTATGGACAGCAGCCCGGAACGGCGCTTCAGCCAGAGCCGCGCGGTGGCGCTGGACATGGAGTCCGCCACCATCGCCGCCAACGGCTTCCGCTTCCGCGTACCCTACGGCACCCTGCTGTGCATCAGCGACAAGCCCCTGCACGGCGAGATCAAGCTGCCGGGCATGGCCAACCAGTTCTACCGCGAACGCGTCGACCAGCACCTGCGCATCGGCATCCGCGCGCTGGAACGCCTGCGCGAGCAGGGCATCGACCGCCTGCACAGCCGCAAGCTGCGCAGCTTCGCCGAGGTGGCCTTCCAATGACGTTTTCCAGCGGGCACCTCCCGGCAAGGCCCGCAAGCCGCCCGTCACGAAAGGTGACAATTCCCGGCGCTTGCGGCATGATTATTTTTCTTCAAACAAATCAAGGGCCAGGCGGGGCCGATAAAAACGGCTCCGCGCTATGAGTCAGCACTCCCTGTCGAACTCCGTTCCGCCCCCTTCCGAGCCGCCTCGCGCCGAGGATGAATCCTCGGCCGACGGCGACTCGACCGGGCGATCTTGCCCCGATCCAGCATCGCCAGCCACGGCCACCCACCGGTCGCCGTTGCGCGTCCCGCCGTATCCGGCCCGTCGGACGCACGCCCTCTCCCTGATGCAGGCCCCGCTCGCATGTCCTGCGCTGCGTGCCGCGCCGTGCGCCGAATTCCGCGCCGATTCCGGCGCCGGGATCGCTCCCCCAATGCCGTCGCTCACTGCATCCGCCCCGACGCGGATGCGCCTGCACGCCTGAACGCCGTACCGAACACTTCAATGGAAATATTCGTCCTCATCGCCCTCATCCTGCTCAACGGCATCTTCGCCATGTCGGAGATCGCGCTCGTCACCGCTCGCCGCGCGCGGCTGGCCAAGCTCGCCGAAGAGGGTGACAACGCCGCCGCCGTCGCCGTCAAGCTCGGCGAGGAGCCAACCCGCTTCCTGTCGACGATCCAGATCGGCATCACCTCGATCGGCATCCTCAACGGCATCGTCGGCGAAGCCGCGCTGGCCGGCCCGCTGGCCAGTTGGCTGCAGACGCTCGGCGTGGAACAGCGCACCAGCGAGATCGGCTCGACGGTGCTGGTGGTGGTGGTCATCACCTACGTGTCGATCGTGATCGGCGAACTGGTGCCCAAGCGCATCGGCCAGATCAACCCGGAAGGCATCGCCCGCCTGGTCGCGCGGCCGATGAACATGCTGGCGATCATCTCGCGCCCCTTCGTGCATCTGCTGTCGAACTCGACCGCGCTGCTGCTGCGCATGATGGGCCAGCGCGAGATCAACGGCCCGAGCGTGACCGAGGAGGAAATCCGCGCGATGCTCGACGAGGGCTCGGAAGCCGGCATCATCGAGAAGAGCGAGCACGAGATGGTGCGCAACGTGTTCCGCCTCGACGAACGCCAGCTCGGCTCGCTGATGGTGCCGCGCTCGGACATCGTGTGGCTGGACGTCAACCGCCCGCTCGACGACAACCTGACGCTGATGGCCGAATCGACCCATTCGCGCTTCCCGGTGTGCCGCGGCGGCCTCGACGAAATCCTCGGCATCATCAGCGCCAAGCAGCTCTTCAACCAGACCCTGCGCGGCGCCGAAGTCGACCTGACCGAAGCGCTGCAGGCGCCGATCTACGTGCCCGAATCGCTGACCGGCATGGAACTGCTCGACCAGTTCCGCGCCTCCAGCACCCATATGGTGTTCGTCATCGACGAATACGGCGAGGTGCTGGGCATGGTCACGCTGCACGACCTGCTCGAATCCGTCACCGGCGAATTCCAGACCGACAACGCCGAGGAAGCCTGGGCCGTGCAGCGCGAGGACGGCTCATGGCTGCTCGACGGCCTGATCCCGATCCTCGAATTGAAGGACCGCCTGGCGATGAAGAATGTGCCGGAAGAGGACAAGGGCCGCTACCACACCCTGTCCGGCATGATGATGTGGCTGCTCGGCCGCCTGCCCAGCACCGGCGACATCGCCGTGTGGGAAGGCTGGCGCTTCGAGGTCGTCGACATCGACGGCAAGCGCATCGACAAGGTCCTGGCCACACCGGTGCCGGAAGAAGCCGAAACCCAGGCCGACGACGACAAGGACGGCGCGGTGCGGCGCGCCGAGTGATCCTTGGGCGGGTGCCCGGCCGATCGTGCTCCACGCCGAATCGCGGCGACGGCATCCCTGCGCCAAGCCTGGAACGATGGCCGGGGCATGCCGGCTCCAGACGGAATGCCGTATCGAATCAGGACCTTGTGCCCATAAAAAAGCTGGCAGCCAAATTGTAAATTTTCTATATACTCAGTGTCCCCTGCCCTTGAGAAAGGCCTGCCATGCGCACCGCTGCTTCATCCATCGTGACTCCCCTGGCCATGCTGCTGGCCACGCTGGTAGCGGCCGGCTGCGCGCAGACGCCCGAAGAGCAGATCGCACCCCGCTCGGATACCGTCCGCCTGTGCAGCGGCAGTGAGTGCGCCGATGTGCCGCGCAATACCGCCACCTTCCAGGGCGATCCCGGTGATCCGGAGGCCGAACGCCGCCTGCAGGCCCTGGCGGAGATCGCCGAGCGCGACCCTCGCGCCGCCTACGACCTGGGCCTGCGCCTGCTGCGCGGCGACGGCGTGACGCGCGACAGCTACCAGGCCATCGAATGGCTGCGCAAGGCCGGCGACCGCGGCCACACCGAGGCGCAATACGCGCTGGGCCGCCTGTACCTGCTGGGTTTCGAGGAAATGGGCTCCGACCCCGCCGAGGCCGAAGCCTGGCTGAGCCGTGCCGCCGCGGTGAACTACAAGGACGCCCGCCAGCTGATGGCCGAAGCCCAGGCGGCCAAGCAGGAGGAGCACGAGCTCTACCGCATCCGTGAAGAACAACGCAAGTCCTGGGGCGCCTGGTACAGCGGATATCCGTACTACTGGATCTGGGCGCCGACCGGCTGGCATCTGCGCTGAACGCCTTGGAACACGCGTGCTGACGCCGACATCCATCCGTTTTTTCTTCCAACAAGCTACGAAAGAAGGCTTCTCCATGTCCAAGACTTCCCTCTCCCTGGCCGCGCTGGCGGCTTCGCTGGCCCTGGCTGGCTGCGTGACCCCCGGCGCCGGCGGCCTCGTGTCCACGGGTAACAGCCCCACCGCCGCCACGGGTGCAGCCGCAGGGGGCACCAGCGTCAATGCCAACGCCAACCTCGAACGCTGCGACGAGCCGCTGGGCACGCTGGCAGTGGACGATGGCCGCGGCAAGGAGTGGTATGCGAGCTTCGGCGCCGCCACCAACATCACCACCATCGAGCCGCTGATCCGCCTGGCCGTGCAACAATCGAACTGCTTCGTCATCACCTCGATCGGCAACAATCGTACCGAAAGCAGGCTCAGCGCCATCACGGACAAGCAGCGCAATTCGGGTGAATTCCGCGCCGGCTCCAAGCAGCAGAAGGGCCAGCGCGTGGCCGCCGACTATTTCATGGAGCCGGCCATCATCATCGACAACGACGCCACCGGCCAGATGGCTGCCGGCGTCGGCGGCCTGCTCGGCAGAGCCGGAGCCATCATCGGCGGCGCCATGCAGAGCAAGGTGTCGGTGGTGACGCTGAGCATGTTCGACATCCGTTCGGGCGTGCAGATTTCCATCTCCGAAGGCAACGCCACGGCCACCAACTTCGGCGCAGCCATCGGCGCCATCGGCGGCAGCGCTGCCGGCGGACTGGGCGGCTTCTCGCGCACGCCCGAAGGCAAGGCCACCGTCGCCGCGTTCATGGACGCCTACAACAACATGGTGATCTCGCTGCGTAACTACAAGGCACAGGAAGTGAAGGGCGGCCTGGGCAAGGGCGGCCGGCTGAAGGTGGGGAACTGATACCCGGTTTCCGCTCGACGGAAAAAAGTCCCGCTGGCTTGAGGCCAGCGGGACTTTTTCACTTCCGGGCCGCAGGAACGCGGCCCCGGCACGGAGATTACTTCAATGCAGCCAGCGCAGCGGCGTAATCCGGCTCTTCCTTGATCTCGGGCACGAGCTGGGAATACACGACCTTGTCGTTCGCATCGATCACCACCACACCGCGCGCGGTGACGCCGGCCAGCGGGCCGGAGGTGATGGCGACGCCGTAGTCCTGGGCGAAATCGGGGTTGCGGAAGGTCGACAGCGTCTTCACGTTCTTCAGGCCCTCGGCCTCGCAGAAACGGCCGGCGGCGAAGGGCAGGTCGGCGGACACGACCAGCACCACGGTGTCGGCCAGGCTGCTGGCCTCGGTGTTGAACTTGCGCGCCGATGCCGCACACACCGGCGTATCGAGGCTGGGAACGATGTTCAATACCTTGCGCTTGCCGGCGAAGGCGTCGAGGCCGACATCGGCCAGATCGGCGCCGGTCAGCTTGAAGGCGGGGGCGGCATCACCCGCCTGCGGAAAACGGCCGGCGACATCGATCGGATTGCCGCCAAGGGTCACAGTGCTCATGCTTGTTGTCCTCTGTCTGGTATGGGATTCCGCCGCCCGGCCTTGCGGCGGACCGGCGGGGACGGACAGACTACACCAAGCCAATGGCGTATGGGGCGCTGGAGATCAGCGCGGCGGGCGATCTTCGCCCGGACCATCGCGCCCCGTACCTTCCTCGATCTCCACTTCGCGGATGATCTCGCCTTCGATCACCATGCCGCGCCCGGCCGGCGGATGATCACGCATCTGCTTGCGCAGCGCGCGGGTCTTCCACCACAGATAGCCCCAGGCCACGGCGCCGACGGTGACGACGACGGCGAAGAAGACGACCGAGAACATCAGCGCGACGCCAAACACGGCAACGGTGACGATCGCGGCGACGATCTTCTGCAGCAGACTGGGCGGCGTACCGCCGCGGGCGCCGAACTGGTTGAAAAGGCCTGAGAACTTCGGATCTCGATACATGGGGCATCCCATCAAGGTGTCGGGGCCGCTACGGCTGGCCGAAGCGGCAGGATACCGTCTCAGAGGCGCAGCCCGGACAAAAGATTCCGCCGCCCGCATGTTTCGCCATGCAACAGTGCGACGGCAGGCCGACGGGCGGCCTGCATCCGGTCACGGATGCCGCCAGAAGGCGAAGGACTGGAAGCGTTCCGCTGCCCACCACGCGCTGGCCGACACCCCGCGCGTGACGTTGCGCGTACCGGCCTGGGATTCGAGCGGACGCAAAACCTCGCCGTCGGCGGCATGCCGCGCTTCAGTCCCTTCCTGCTCGGGCACGACGGCGGTGATGTGGCCGGAGCTGTTGAGATCGCGGCGCTTGGCGACGATGACGCAGACTTCGCCGGCATTCGCTGCCGCCTGCAACAGGGTCAGGTCCAGTTCTCGCGCCCAGCCGAATCCGGCGCCATGCTCGTCGAGCCAGTCGTACAGGGAATTGGCGTTCAGTTCGCGCACCGTCTGACCATAGGTCACCTCCACCGGCTCACCCAGCGCCAGGCGGCGCAGCGCAGAGTCGGTCCACCACACGCGTGGCAAGTAGGCGCCCGCCAGATGGGCGTAATCGGTGGCGTAGATGTTGCAGAAAGTCATGCCGGCGCGCGGCTGGTAGCGCAGGTGATCGGCCTTGGCGACGTCGAGGTAATCGACGATCCGCGCCAGCCCGGCGGCACCGCGTGCGCCTTCGGGGCCACTGCGCGCGGGGCGGTCGGCCTCGCCGAGCGGGTAGGCCCGCCCGCCATCCCGCACGCGGGTGATGTCCGGCCGGTCGGCCTCCAGATGGACTGCAGGCAGCGACGGCAGCGTCTCGGCAACCGGTGCGGCACGCGAACGCAGGCCGCCACGCGCGCGTGGACGCGGCGCGTAGGGCTCCAGATAGCGCTCGGCCACCACGCCTTCACGTACGACGCCATTGAGCAGCACCCGCACCTGTACCCAGCCAGCCACCGCCGTCGGGCCGCGCACTTCGACTTCGGTGCCCTGCACCAGCGGCGCCAGCAGGCTTGCCGGCGTCACCTGCGGCGTGGAACGCAGATTGAGCTGCAAGGGCAGGACACGATGCGTCGGCGCGAACGGAGACATCGCCGGCGCGAAAGTTCCGGCCAGCCCCAGGTCACGCAGCGCCTGGCGGGCCTTCTCGAGCAGTTCGCGGCGATCGGCAAAGCCGTTCAGGCCGCCGTTGATGCAGCGCGTCACCGCTTTCAGGTCGTCGACGTCGGCCAGCGCGTTGAGATTCTCCCGCTGCCAGAAGAACACCGCGGCATCGACCGCGAGGCTGCCGGCGACGAGATCCGGATCGGCCACCACGTCCTGGCCGCACCATTGCGCAAAGCTGCGGTAGTTGTCCTTGCCGGTCAGCTGAATCAGGCCGCGGCCACGGTAGCGCCAGCCGTCGCCGCTCGCCTCGGCGCCATTGCCCATGCGCCCGCCATAGACCTTGCAAGCGATCTTCTCCGGCTTGCGCGCACAGGCTTCCGCTTCGGCACGCGTGCCGAAATACCGCGGAAAGACTTTCAGCAATCCGTCCGCCGAATAATTGAGATTCTCGACGGTCAGCCGCAGACAGCCGGATTCGTGCATGACCTGGGCAAGAAAATGGGCGATGCGCGGCACCGTGTCGACGGCGTGGGCCACCATCGCGGCATTGAGCGCATCGACGTAGCGGTCGGCATTGGCGCTGGTCGCGCCCATCCGGGTAAGCACCTCGCGTGTGATCAACATGCTGCACCCCCTGAAAACGCCTGCCACAGGCATCCGCGCACTTTTACTAAAGTTCAGCGCGGGGCGCAATTCAAGCCGGACGACATCCCAGCCATGCACGGCATGCATAATGTTCCGCATCTCCCGAGGAGCAGAACGATGACGAAGCACCAGCCATGCCGATCGACCGCAGCGGTGATTGCCTGCCTCGCAGTGCTTGCCGCCGGCTCCGCCGTGGCAGCGGAGACCCGGATCATCTGCGCCGACCTGGACGACCCGGACCACACCCGGATCGTGCTTGGCATCGCGAGCGACGCAGCCGAAGCCGCCGGCGCGCCCCGCATCACCGGTCTGGAAATCGTCACGCCCGAATTCCTGTGGCCGGCCCCCGGCCAGCCGGAAACTGCGCGCTTCCCTGCGGGCAGCAGCGACGTGTCGCCCGACCTGGCACTGCTGGACACGGTGGCCATCCGCGCCACGGCGGATATGGACGGCATGCTGCGAATCGTGGATTTCGGCGTACTCAGGCCCGATGCGCTCGGCCTCGAAGGCCTGCGCGGCTCACTGATGCTGCACGAGACGTGGCAGAACGGTCGGGCAATCGGCTCGCTGTACTACACCCATGAAGGCAGCCCGCCCACTGTCGCGGCGCTCGCCTGCCAGCGCTTCGACGAAGACTGAGACCGGCCGTCCCGGCTAGATCAGCCCGGCACTGCGCAGCATCATCACGCCCAGGCTGGTGGTCAGCAGCGAACCGAGCGTCGTCAGCGCGATGATGTTCGCCGCCAGCGTGGCGTTGCCGCCCATCGCCCGCACCATCACGTAGCCGGCTGCGGCCGAGGGTGCCGAAGCCATCAACATCAGGATGCCCAGCTCGAGGCCGCGGAAGCCGAGCGCCACCGCGCCCAGCGTCAGCAGCATCGGCACCACCACCAGCTTGCCGAGCGCGGCCAGCGCGGTGCTGGCGATTTCCGAGCGCAGGCTGCGGAAATCAAGCGAGGCGCCGGTGCACAGCAGGGCGAGCGGCAGCGTCATGTCGGCGATATACTGGGCCGAACTCAGCGCCAGCGCGGGCAGGCGGATTTCCAGCGCCGACACCGGCAGCGCGAGCAGGATGCCGATGATCAGGGGATTGGTGGCGATGCCGCGCACGATCCTGCCCACGCCTTGGCTGCGGTGCAACGAACGGCTGAGGGTGATGACCGCCAGCACATTGACCAGGATCGTCACCAGGCCGAGGTACAGCGAGGCCGCAGCGAGACCGGCATCGCCGTAGGCATTGACACAGTAGGCCAGACCGACGACGCCGAAGTTGGAGCGGAACGCCCCCTGCACCACCACGCCACGGTCGCGTTCGGGCTGCACGGCGAACTTCGCCGCCCATTCCAGCACGACGTAGAGCGCCAGCGTCGCCACCAGGCCATAAGCGATCATGCCGGCATTGGCCGATTCGGCGATGCGCGTCCTGGCGATGCTGGTGAACAGCAGCGTGGGCAGGGCGATGGTGAATACCAGCTTCGAGCCGGCGTCGATGAAACCATCGGTCAGCATGCCGGTGCGGCGCAGCAGCACACCCAGGCCGAGCAGCACGAAGATCGGCCCGGTGACCGAAAAGGAAAAGCTCAGGATCGCGAGAAAGTCGGACATCGGCCAGCCTGGCACATGCCGCCCGGCGGCGGGAACCGCGGCATGCTACGCACTCGCGGCCACCACGGCAATGCTGCTCAGGGCCGCAGCAGGAACAGCAGCACCGTCAGCGTCAGCACCGACAGCAGCGTGGACAGGAATACCGCCGAGGCGACCGCGGACTGGCAGACGTTGTAGCGCTGGGCGAAGAGATAGGGCGTGATCCCGGCCGGCAGTGCCGCCAGCAGCACACCGGTCGCCACCCACAGCGGCGGCACCTCGAACACCTGGGTCGCCAGCAGCCACACCAGCAGCGGCAGCATCACCGTCTTCAATGCCACCAGCACCAGCGGCTCGCGCAGGTTGCCGCCCAGGCTGTAGCGCGTCAGCGAGGCGCCGAGCGCGAACAGCGCACAGGGCGTGGCTGCGGCCCCCAGGCCGCCGGCCACGGCATCGACCGGGCCGGGCAGCGGCATGCCCGACAGCGCGAACGCCAGCCCGCAGCTCAACCCCCAGATGATCGGCGTCGCCAGCACGCTCTTGCCCAGCTTCAGCAGCGTCGCCACCGCCGACTGCTGGCCGCCGCGCGCCGCCTCGATCAGCGCGGTGGCCGGCGGCAGCATCAGCAGGCTGTGGCAGGCGATCATGACGAACAGCGGCAGCGCCGCCGACGGGCCGTAGGCCGTCATCACCAGTGGAATGCCGAGCATGCCGGTATTCGAGAAGCCGGCGCCGAGGCCGAGCACCGCCTGCTCGTCCAGCCGGCGCCCGAACAGCATCCGCCCGGCCAGCATCGCCAGCCCGAACACCGCGAATGCGCCGATGTAGTACGACAGCAGGTAGCCCCAGGGCATCGCCTCGGGCAGTTCGGCCCGGGCGATGGCGCGGAACAGCATCAGCGGCAGCGCGAAGTTGAACACGAACAGCGACAGCCCGCGATTGGCCGCCTCGTCGAACACACCGCAGCGCGCCGCGACGTAGCCGAGGCCGAGCGTGCCGAAGACCGGCAAGATGATGCCGAAGATGATGTCCAAGACGGCTCTGCGGGCGGAAACTCAGGGGGTGCTCATGGTAACGCAGCCGAGCCCGGACCGATGCGCAGCGTGGCAGCCACGTTGCGGGCGGTGAGTTCGACGTTCGCCGCCGCCTCGCCCAGCGCCTCTTCGAGCGAGCAGGGACGGCAGAGCACGCTGAACACCGCGTCGATGCCATGCTCGTGCACGACGCCGACGTTCGCCCCCAGCGAGCCGGCGATGCCGATCACCGGCTTGCCGTGGCGCTTGGCGACGCGGGCGACGCCGATCGGCGTCTTGCCGTGGATGGTCTGGAAATCGATGCGGCCTTCGCCGGTGACGACGAGATCGGCATCGCGCACATGGCGGTCGAGATCGACCGCGGCGGTGACGATCTCGATGCCCGGCTTCAGCACCGCGCCGAAGAAGGCGAGCATCGCCGCCCCCATGCCGCCGGCCGCGCCGGCGCCCGGCACCTGGTCCACCGCCACGCCGAGGTCGCGCTCGACGATGCGGGCGAAGCGGCCGAGGTTGTCGTCCAGCACGCGCACCTTGTCGGGCGTCGCGCCTTTCTGCGGACCGAACACCGCCGACGCCCCGCGCGGGCCGGTGAGCGGGTTGTCCACGTCGCAGGCGACTTCGATGCGGCATTCGGCCAGGCGCGGATCGAGCGCGGAAACGTCGATGCGCGCCAGCTCGGCAAGCGCGCCGCCGCCCGTCCCCAGCTCACGGCCGTCGGCGTCCAGCAGCCGCGCGCCCAGCGCCTGCACCATGCCGGCACCGCCATCGTTGGTGGCGCTGCCGCCGATGCCGAGGATGAAGCGCCGTGCGCCGGCGTCGAGCGCGGCGCGGATCAGTTCGCCGGTACCGCGCGACGTGGTGCGCAGCGGATCGCGCTGCGCCGGCGGCACCAGCATCAGGCCGCTGGCGGCCGCCATCTCGATCACCGCGGTCGCGCCATCGCCGGTGAGACCGTAGAAAGCCGGCACGCTGTCGCCCAGCGGGCCGGTGACGGCAAGCTCCAGCCGGCGCCCGCCGGTGGCGGCCACCATCGCCTCGACCGTGCCTTCGCCGCCATCGGCCACCGGCACGAGCACGTATTCGGCCTGCGGAAAGACGGCGCGGAAGCCGGCTTCGACCGCTTGCGCGACTTCCAGCGCGGACAGGCTTTCCTTGTAGGAATCGGGGGCGATGACGATCTTTTTCATGGCAGCGGGCTCCAGACGGGGGATTGGATGCAAGACACGGCGGCACTTGCACGGCAGATGCAGATTAGAGCCGGATGCGCGCTGAAGTCTTCATAAAAATGCACAAATTCATATGAAAAATTTCATCTATTTTGTGAGTTTTACCTATCAGACAGCAAGGTGTATTCGCCGGTGGGGTGGCTGTGTGGACCTGCCAGGAGGAGATGAGCAGATAGAGCAGCAGGACGCCTGTGCATGGGAGGTGTCAGAGATCGTCCCAGGCGTCGGACCTGGGCGGTTTGCTGCACTCCCACTCCTTCAACTGCTGCAGAATCATGCGGTCGATGGCGGGGTAGTGGGGCATGTTGGCGCCGGCGATGTCATACACGGCCATCAACCCCCGGTAACGTAAGTCGCGTATACAAGTATATGCATCAGGTCGTTCGATGCCCCTGCTAAAACAGCTTCCCCATAGCCACTGTTCGCCTTGCATGTCAAGCGTGCCATCCACTGCGGGATGAACAAAATACCAGCGAGCGGAATAGGACCCAGTGCCGCTTATGAGGCGCGACATGCTGGTCACAGCATCAGGAATCAGCTCCAAGCTGGGAAACAGGTCGCGTCTTTCCGTAATGGTTCGTCTGAAACCGTCCAGCGGATGGGCCGGTGTAACGGTGACGTTGACGCCCTGCAGGCTTTCCCGGATATAGCTCTTACCATCCAGCGTACCTTTGACGGGAACGTGGGTATGAAACGCCGGTGCGTGGTGCAGGATTTGTTCAGAAGGAAAGGTGATACGGACATAGCCGCCGGGCTCGGAGACGTCATATCCGGGCTTGTCGGGAACATCACGTTCGGCAAAAACCACGTATTGCGGAGGGATGCAGAAGGTGTATTCACCGATGGGATGGCGGGTTTGGACCTGCCATGAAGGAATAAGCACGTAAAGTAGCGGCCCCGCGAGCAATAACAGGATCAGATTGCGCATGACGGGGCGTCAAATGTCGTCCCAGCCGTCGGATTTGCTCGGCTTGCTGCATTCCCACTGCTTCAATTGCTGCAGAATCATGCGGTCGATGGCGGGGTAGTGCGGCATGTTGACCTCGGCAATACTGTATTGCATTGATAAGCCGGCATGGCGCAAGTACCGGAAACAATCAAAGCGCTCAGACTGTCTGGCTCCCCGTGCATAGCAACCCCCCCACAGCCACCGTTCGCCACGTAAATCCAGCGTTCCGTTCGGTAACGGATGGACAAAAAGCCATTCAGGATAAATCTGACTGTCGCCCATTAAGCGTGACATGCCGGTTGTTGGATCGGCAACCAGGTTCAGGTTTGGAAAGGTACCTTGCCCTGCCAAAATATTCTGTTTAAGCGCGTCTAATGAATGCGCGGCAGTGACCATGACGCTGATTTTTTGGTGGAAATACTCTGTGCTTGTGTGATCCGCAGAAGTCGGGATTTTTTTTTGGAATTCGGGTGCATGGTTCAGGATTTGTTCGAGGGGAAAGGTGATGAGCACCCAGCCACCAGGTTCCGAGACGTCATATCCGCTGCCGGGCTGGTCAGGGAAATTGCGTTCGGAGAAGACGACGTACTGCGGTGGAATGCAGAAGGTGTATTCGCCGATGGGATGGCGTGTCTGGACCTGCCAGGAGGGGATGAGCAGGTAGAGCAGCGGGCCGGCGAGCAGCAGCAGTGTCAGGTTGCGCATGGCGAGAGGTCAAATGTCGTCCCACGCGTCGGATTTGCCCGGCTTGCTGCATTCCCACTGCTTCAACTGCTGCAGAATCATGCGGTCGATGGCAGGGTAGTGGGGCATGTTGACACTGGCGATGTGGTACTTCATTGAGAGCCCTGCATGGCGTAGCTCCCGTCGGCATTTGTAGGCATCGGACTGCTTGGGTTCCCACACACTACAGCTACCCCACAGCCACCGCTCACCATGCAAATCCAGCGTACCGTCTGCAGACGGGTGGATGAAAAGCCACTCTGGATAGATTTGACTGCTGCCCATAAGACGCGCCATGCCGGTCGTCGGGTCAGGAACCAGTTCCAGGCTGGGAAATTGATCACGTTCTTTCCGGATTGTACGTTTGAGGCCGTCAAGCGTATGGGCCGCAGTAACAGTGACACTGATGCTTTGGTGAGAATACGCTGTAGCCGTGTAATCCGCAGGAGTTGGGATTTTGGTATGGAACGCCGGCGCATGGAGCAGGATTTGTTCAGGGGGAAAGGTGATGCGGACGTAGCCGCCGGGCTCTGAGACGTCATATTCGCTGCCAGGCTTGCCGGGAAAATCACGGTCTGAAAAAACGACGTACTGCGGTGGAATGCAGAAGGTGTATTCGCCGATGGGATGGCGTGTCTGGACTTGCCATGAAGGGATGAGCAGGTAGAGCAGCGGACCGGCGAGCAGCAGCAGGATCAGGTTGCGCATGTCAGCGTGCCGGACCGGGGTAGCCTTCGTCGCTGTCGCAGTCGTGGCAGTACAGAAAGCCGTAGATGCGGAATTCCATCTCGTCTGGCACCGCACGCAGCCAAGTACCGCCATAGTTGTCCGGCTGGATGTGAAATTCTGCAAATGCCTCGTGATGATAGTCAGCAACTTGTTGCTTGCTTAACAAGCCGCGAATTTTTCCATAAGAATACCGATAATCTGCTTTTACATAGTCGATATGCATTCTGGCGACAGCCTTCCCGACATTCCGTATCTTCTCCCGCTCCTGCCGCATGTTCCCCCTGAATCCCGCCTTGTTCAAGCCGACGCTGAGATTGACGATGGTGGTGCGGGTGATGCCCTCCCAGTAGGCGAAGCCCTTGTGGTCCCAGTACTCGGGGTTGCCGCGTTCGATGGCGGCACGATATTCCTCGGCGCTGCGGCTCCACAGGCCGAAGCCGATGCGGGCGACGGGGTCGAGCTTGTGCAGGCGGCTGAGCCAGAAAGCGCGGATGTCGCCTCGTTCGACGAGGGACTCCTCCTCGGCGGTGATCGCCAGATCGGGGCGCAGCGTGCCGCTGGCGGCATCGACCTGCACGGCCGGGCCGGCGCAGGCGTGGGATGCCGGTCCGTCCAGGCGCACCAGGACATGCACGCCGCCGTTCAGCAGGCGCTTGGCGCGGCGCAGCACTTCACGGTCTTCCGGGGCCTCGTCGAAATCGCGTGCCGGGTCGTTGGCGGCGACGAAGTCGAGCAGGGTACGCATTGCCCCCGGATCCGACAGGCCGGCGTCGAGCAGGCTGGCCGATTGCCGGGGCAGCGAGGCATGCAGTTCGCGGCAAACGGCGTGGCGCGGGCCGAGAAAATAGCTGTCGTGTCCAAGCTTGAGCGTGACGGAACGGCCGGGCATGTCGGTATCTCCTCTGAATGAGCCCTGCGGGTACGGGCAAAAACATTGTCGTATGGCAAACCGTGGATTCTGCACCCTGTTGAATGTTGATTCAATAATGACGCCCCGCTTTGCATGACGTCCCACCCTTGACGGAAGCCAGCATGCCGACTGAACGGCGGAGTTTCAAACCGGAGTCGGTTTCACGATCAAACCGAATCGGACGGATCGAGCTGCAGCGCGATATACAGCAGCAGGCAGTCGTCCAGCCGCGCCAGATCCAGCCCGCTCGACTCCCCGAGCCGGCGCAGGCGGTAGTCGAGGGTGTTGCGATGCACGCCCAGGGCGCGTGCGGCGGCGGCCGACTTCATGTCGTGCGCGAACCAGCTGGCAAGCGTGCGCCGCAGCAGGCCATCGCGGTCGTGCTGCGCCAGCCGCTGCAGCGGGCGGCGCAGTTCGTCCGCCTGCCAGCCTTCGTCCAGGCCAGCCAGCAGCACTGCCAGCGTCTGGTCCGCATAGCAGTGCAAGGCGCCGCCACGCCGCCGACCGAGGCGCAGCACCGCGCACGCCGACTGGTAGGAGCGCGCCAGCCCGGCACGGCCCGGAAACACGCCGCCGAGCGCCAGGCGCGGCGGTGGATGGCCGTCGCGCCGAAGGCGTGCAAGCAGGGCTTCGGCGCGCTTGCGCAGCCGCTGCACCTCGTCCGGCGCCGCTGAAACCGGCAACAGCACCACCACTTCGCGCAGCGACACCGGCGCGCACAGCACGCCCGGCTCGGCCGCCAGCACACCCAGCAGACGCTGCTGCTCGGCAAGCTGGGCAGCCGCATCGGCGACTGCCGTATCGGCGGCGGCAGGATCGGCTTCAAGCAGCAGCACGGCGCGCGGGCGTGCCGGATCGACGCCGAGCTGGCGCGCCCAGTCTTCCAGCGCCGGGGCCGGCGCGGCCAGGCCGACGAGCTGCAGCACCAGTTCCTCGCGCAGGCGGGCATCGCGCGCGATGATCTGCATCAGCCGCGCCTGCTCGATCATGGTTTCGGCAGCCATGCGCAGCAGTTCGGCGAACTGGCGGATGGCATCGGGTTCGCCGCTGAGCCCGATCACGCCGACGATGCCGCCTTCGGCGCGCAGCGGCAGGTTGATGCCCGGCCGTGCATCGTGCAGCCGGCGCGCCAGCACATCGTCGATCTCGACCGTGCGCCCCTGCGCCAGCACCACCATCGCGCCCTCGTGCGGGCTGCCGATGCGGGCCGCGTCGCCGCTGGCGATGATGACGCCGCGCGCGTCCATGACGTTCACGTTGGCATGCAGGATCTGCATCGTGCGATCGACGATGGACTGGGCAAGGGAGGCATCGAGCAGCAGCATGGCGGGAACGGGGCGCGGAAGATGCCCACATGCTGCCGCGTAAGGCCGGCGCGGACAAGCCGGAGCGTCGGGACGCGCCCGGCGATGCCGCCGCTGCCTGCATGAACGAAAACGGCCCGGCCGGCGGACGAGCCGCCGGCCGGGCCGGTCGATCGACTGCTCGGGCGATCAGGCGTCGGCGACAGCCGGCCTGCCGGCACGCTTGGCATTGTTCCGCCAGGTGCGATAGATCGGCAGGGCAATCATCGCTGCGATCAGGGTCCACACACCCCAGGTGATCGGGCTGGCGAACAGGATGCCGAGGCTGCCGTCGGAAATCGACAGCGCGCGGCGCAGGTTCTGCTCCATCAGCCCGCCGAGAATGAAACCGAGCAGGATCGCCGACAGTGGGAAGTCCAGCTTGCGCAGGATGTAGCCGGCCACGCCGATGATGATCATCAGGAACAGGTCGAAGGTGGTCGCATGCACCGCATAGACGCCGATCGAGGTGATGATGGCGATCGCCGGCACCAACGCCCAGTAAGGCACGGCGAGGATCTTGGTGAAGACCTTGATCATCGGCACGTTCATGACGATCAGCATGACGTTGGCGACGAACAGCGAGGCGATCAGCCCCCAGACGATGTCGGGCTGGTTCTGGAACAGCAGCGGGCCCGGCGTGATGTTGTACAGCGTCAGCGCACCGAGCATCACCGCGGTGGTGCCCGAACCGGGCACGCCGAGTGTCAGCATCGGCACCATGGAGCCGCAGGCCGAGGCGCTGTTGGCGGTTTCCGGCGCGGCCAGGCCGCGCAGGTCGCCCTTGCCGAACTGGTTGTCCTTGTGTGCCAGGCGCTTCTCGCTCATGTAGGCCACGGCGCTGGCCAGCGTGGCACCGGCACCGGGCAGGATGCCGAGGCCGAAACCGATGGCGCCGCTGCGCAGGTTGGTGGCCAGCACGAAAGCGCCTTCCTTGAGGTTGAACAGCATGCGGCCGCTGGCTTCGAGGGCTTTCTGGCCGCGGTGGGTATGCTCCAGCAGCACGAGGATCTCGCTGACCGAGAACAGGCCGAGCACCAGCACCACGAACTGGATGCCGTCGGCCAGGCCCAGGCTGCCGAAGGTGAAGCGATACACGCCACTGTTGGAGTCGATGCCGACGCAGGACAGGAACAGGCCGATGCAGCAGGCGATGGCAGTCTTCATCGGCCTGTTGCCGGCCATGCCGGCCAGGCAGACGATGGCGAACACCATCAGCACGAAGTATTCGGCAGGACCGAAGGCCACCGCCCACTTCGCCAGCAGCGGCGCGAAGATCACCACGCCGCAGGTGGCGATGAAGCCGCCGAGGAAGGAGCTCCAGGCCGAGATCGACAGCGCCACGCCGGCCTTGCCCTGACGCGCAAGCGGATAGCCGTCGAGGGTGGTCATCACCGCCGAGGCTTCGCCGGGGATGTTCAGCAGGATCGAGGAAATCCGCCCGCCGTACTCGCAGCCCAGATACACGGCGGCGAGCAGGATCAGCGCGCTTTCCGGCGGCAGGCCGAGGGCGAAGGCGATGGGGATCAGCAGCGCCACGCCGTTGATCGGGCCGAGGCCCGGCAGCAGCCCGACGACGGTGCCGATCAGCGTACCGCACAGTGCGGTGAACAGGTTGTAGGGGCTGAGGGCGACACCGAAGCCCTGGCCGAGGTAGCTGAGAGTATCCATGGTTCAGTTCTCCAGACCGGCGAGGATGCCGAGCGGTAGCGGTACGTCGAGGGCCTTGTCGAACAGCAGGTAGAGGCCGATGGCCAGGACCACGCCGGCAATCACGCTGGCGAGCCAAGAGCCCTCGTAGAGGCGGGCCATGACGATGCCGAACAGCATGCTCGCCGGAATGAAGCCGAGCGTTTCGAACAGTGCGGCGTAGACTGTCAGCACCACCACGCAGCCCGTCACCTTGATCAGGACATGGCGGTCCATTGGATGGTCATGCTCGTCTGCCGTCTCATGGGCGCCCGCCGGCTTGACGGCGATCAGATAGATCGCCCCCAGCCCCATCAGCAGCAGCAACAGCAACGGGTAGGAACGGGGCCCCACCGGTTCGTAGGAAAACGGCGCGTGATAGTCCCAGGCAACGATGCCCAGACCTATACAGATGAGCAGCAGCACCAGGCCGAATATACGTTGGTACATGATGAGGGATTCCTCGTGATGGATTTCCTGCCGGGATGGCGATGGCGTGAACGACGCGCTCTCCCGGGAACCATGTGCTACAGGATTCCGGGGCAGCCGCCATCGCCGGACAGCGATGGCGGCTGCCCCGATCGGCCTTACTGGATCAGATTGAATTCCTTCGCCAGTTTCCTGTACTCGGCAACCTGGTTCTTGACGTAGGCATCCAGTTCGTCACCGGTCATGGAGAACGGATAGAGCTCGCGCTGCTCGCGCAGCTTGGCGAAATCTTCCGAAGCCAGCAGTTGGTCGAACGCATTTTTCCACCAGGCGTAGGCCTCGTCGCTGACCTTGGGGCCGACATAGAAGCCACGGATCACCGGCCAGGACACGTCGTAGCCCTGCTCCTTGGCGGTGGGGATCTGGGATGCGATCTCGCCCGGCAAGCGCTCGTCGGAGAACACCGCGAGCAAGCGCATGTCGCCGCTTGCGATGTGCGGCACCGAGTCGGAGATGTCGGTACTGGCAACATGGATGTGCCCGCCGAGCAGGGAAGTGGCCAGTTCGCCGCCGCCTTCCATCGCCACGTAGCGCATCTTGCGCGGATCGATGCCGGCAGCGCGGGCGATCAGCGCGGTCTGCATCCAGTCCTGGCTACCGACGGTGCCACCGGAGCCGATCACCACCTTGCCCGGATCGGCCTTGATCGCGGCGACGAGGTCATCCAGGTTCTTGTAGGGAGAGTCGCTGCGCACGGCAAGGGCGCCGTAGCTGGTGCCGACCCCGGCCAGCCACTTCACCGCGTTTTCGTCGAAGCGGCCGAACTTGCCCTGGGCCAGGTTCAGCAGCGAGCCACTGGAGAAGGCCGTGATGGTGCCGGCCTCGGCCGGACGCTGGGCAACCACCGCGTTGTAGGCCACCGCGCCGACGCCGCCGGGCATGTAGGTGACGCGCATCGGCGACGTCAGCAGCTTGCTCTCGACCAGCGCGGTCTGCGCCAGCTTGCAGGTCAGGTCGAATCCGCCGCCAGGGGCGGCCGGGGCGATGCATTCGGGCCGCTTCGGCTCGGAGGCCAGGGCCTGGCCGGCAATGGTCAGGCAAGCGGCTGCCAGGGTGGCACGGATCAGGGTAGTTTTCATGATGTTGTCTCCTATGTGTTTATATGTGGCCCAGGCTTCATCAGCTCGGCAGGCCATCTGATGGTCGGGCGCTGTCCGTCACTCTTGCAGATGAAACAACCCCGTCTGAATGCCTTTGGCATGCAGACTGGAAATTCGTCAGTGCGTCGCTTGGAATGGGTGCTGAATGCCGGTGCTGCGGGCCTCCGGGGCCACCGGCGCGCTGTCCGCGAAAGCGGCTTCGCCCGGCGGCACGAACACCGTGCCAGCCGTGGCCGGGCAGCTCAGCCACAGGGTCGGCAATACCGGACGCAGGGCAGCGGTCATGCAGGTCTCCTCTCTTTTTTGTCATACCCGCGCATCGTCCGCGCGGGCCGTGTGCAGGGCAGTTCGAGCCGTCCTTTCACACGCTGCTAGGCTAGGGGCCTTGGCTTTCGCCAAGCTTTCACATCCGAAAGTTTTTGGCAGGCCGGACCGGGCGCTACACTGCGCGCTTCTGACGAGCTTCGTGGCAGGAGGTGGCCGTGCGGATTCTGCTGGTCGAAGACCACCCGCAACTGGCGGAGAGCATCGCCCAGGCGCTGAAGGGCGCCGGCTGGACGGTAGACGTGCTGCATGACGGCGTGGCCGCCGATCTGGCCCTGGCCAACGGGGGTTATGCGCTGGCGATCCTCGACGTCGGCCTGCCGCGGCGCGACGGCTTCCAGGTGCTGGCCCATCTGCGCGAACGCGGCGAGACGCTGCCTGTACTGATGCTGACCGCCCGCGGCGAAGTCAGCGACCG
Source organism: Thauera butanivorans (assembly GCF_048398245.1). NCBI lineage: Bacteria > Pseudomonadati > Pseudomonadota > Betaproteobacteria > Rhodocyclales > Zoogloeaceae > Thauera > Thauera butanivorans. The sequence goes on along the minus strand of NZ_CP183038.1, from coordinate 115,155 downwards.
CGTCCGCGGCCTCAATCTGGGCGCCGACGATTACCTGGCCAAGCCTTTCGAGCTGTCCGAGCTGGAAGCACGCGTCAAGGCGCTGCTGCGCCGTTCGCGCCAGGGAGGAAATCGCCAGCAGCGCTGCGGCGCCCTGGTCTACGACCTGGACACCTTGCGTTTCAGCCTGCACGGAGCGACGCTGGCGCTGACCGCGCGCGAGCAGGCAGTGCTGGAAGCGCTGCTCGCCCGTCCCGGACGGGTGATGAGCAAGGAGCAACTGGCCTCCCAGGTATTCGGCCTCGACGAGGAGGCCAGCCCCGACGCCATCGAGATCTACATCCACCGGGTACGCAAGAAACTCGAAGGCAGCGGCGTACACATCGTCACTTTCCGCGGCCTGGGCTACCTGCTGAAGGCAGCCGATGGCTGAGCACGGCAGCCTGCGGGGGCGCCTGCTACGGCGCCTGTCGCTGCTGCTGGCGCTGATCCTGCTGGCAAGCAGCCTGAGTGCGTACTGGAGCGCCCGCCGCGCCGCCGACACCGCCTACGACCGCACCCTGCTGGCCTCGGCGCGCGCGGTGGGCGACGGCCTGCACAGCAACGACGGCCGGCTGCAGGCCAACGTGCCCTACGTGGCCCTGGACACTTTCGCCTACGACAGCGCCGGGCGCATCTATTACCAGGTGCTGGGCACGGACGGCGAACTGGTGTCCGGCTACGAGGATCTGCCCGCACCGCCGCCGGGCACGCCGCGCACCGACGACTACCCGGCCCTGGCGCGCTTCTACGATGGTGTCTATCGCGGCCAGGGCGTGCGCGTGGTGAGCCTGCTGCAGCCGGTCAGCGAACCGGGCTTCAAGGGCATGGCGGAAATCCGCGTCGCCGAGACCCGGGGCGCACGCGAACGCATGGCGCGCGAACTGCTGATCGGCACGCTGTGGCGCATGGGCCTGCTGGCGGTGACCGCGCTGATCCTGGTGTGGCTGGCGGTAAGCGCCGCCCTGCGGCCGCTGGAGCGCCTGCGCACCGCGCTGGCGGAACGCACGAACAACGACCTGCGGCCGCTGCCCGATGCCGGGCTGCCGCGTGAACTGCACCCGCTGGTGGCTGCGCTGAACCAGTTCAATGCCCGCCTGCGCGGCCTGTTCGAGCGCCAGTCGCAGTTCATCACCGAAGCCGCCCATGAACTGCGCACGCCGCTGGCCGCGCTCAAGGCGCGCATCACGCTGGGCCTGCGCGCCGAGCAGCCGGAAGCATGGCGCCAAACCCTGGAACAAGCTGCGCAGCACGGCGACGACCTGACCCGCCTCGCCAACCAGCTGCTTTCGCTCGGCCGCATCGAAAGCGGGGCGCGGGCGATCAGCGAAGGCGGAGCACAGCGCATCGACCTGAGCCTGCTGAGCCGCGAACTGGCGTTGGCGCTCGCGCCGCTGGCCCATGAGCGCGGCGTCGCGCTGGCACTGGAAGCCGACCAGCCGGTGTGGGTGGACGGCGAGCCCGTCCTGCTCAACGAGTTGCTCAACAACCTGATCGACAATGCCCTGGCCCACACGCCGGCCGGCAGCAACCTGGTGCTGCGGGTGCAGGCACCGGCAGTGCTGGAGGTGGAGGACGACGGCCCCGGCATTCCCGAAGCGGACCGCGAGCGGGTGTTCGAGCGCTTCTACCGGCGCGGCACGCGGGGAAGCGGCGCGGGTCTGGGCCTGGCCATCGTCGGCGAGATCTGCCGCGCGCACGGCGCGACGATCAGCCTGCATCAAGGGACGCCGAACGGGTTGCGGGTACGGGTGGAGTTTCCCGCGCAGGCGGCCAAGCAGCCTTGAGCGTCGCCGGGACACCGGCGACGGCGGCGAAACGCGGCATGCAGGCGCGCCCGGCATCCCGAAAACACGCAACTCCCGCTTTCGGCACGCCGCAGCCAGCCGCCAAGCTGCGTCCAAATGTTAAGGCGCCGGACGCGGGCCGGGCGCGAAAGCCGCCGCGCCTGCCGCCAGTGTCCGCGGGAACGCCGCCGGCACGGCCTGCCGCACGGCCTCGAGGCTGAAACAAGTCGTCACGCTGAGCGCGGAGTTTTCCGCCCGCGCCGTGTTCCCATCCATGGACTCAGCAATCGGGGGAACGCGGTGTTCCCGCCGACCAACGGACACGAGACAGGAGTACAGCATGAAGATCCACAGCCTGATTCCCGCCATTCTGATCACCATCGCCGCAACGGGTTGTGCGACCTGGGACAACATGTCCTCGCGTGAAAAGAGCGCCGTCACCGGCGCCGCGGTCGGCGGCGTGGCAGGCGCGGTCATCACCGACGGCGGCGTCCTCGGCACCGTGGGCGGCGCGGCCATCGGCGGCGTCATCGGCGATCAGGTCGGCAAGAAGAAGTAAGCCCCCACATCACCGCAGGGGCGGTCCCGGGGATCGGCCCTGCGGCTGCACTCGGCTGCCGGCACCGCATCGGCCATCGCCGGCCGCTCCCAGCCAACCGCTCCTTTCTCCTCTGCTCCCGCCGTGGAGCCGCCTCGGGCATCGGCGCCCCGCCTGGCGCCGATGCCCATTTTCTTGCCCGTTCCACGCCGCCGCTACCCACACGGCGCCACGGCAGCCCGTCGCATCCTTGGTAGAATCGCCACCGCCCCGCCTCGCACCAATTGCGCGCAGGCGGTTTTCTTTTCGCTGACGAATCCCGATGACGACCACCCCCTTCCCGCCCGAGCTGCTGCGCGACGTCGACAAGCGCCGCACCTTCGCCATCATCTCCCACCCCGACGCGGGCAAAACCACGCTGACCGAAAAGCTGCTGCTGTTCGGCGGCGCGATCCAGCTCGCGGGCACGGTGAAGGCGCGCAAGTCCGCCCGCCACGCCACCTCGGACTGGATGGAGGTGGAGAAGCAGCGCGGCATCTCGGTGACCAGCTCGGTGATGCAGTTCGAGTACCAGGGCCACACCATCAACCTGCTCGACACGCCGGGCCACGAGGATTTCTCGGAAGACACCTACCGCGTGCTGACCGCGGTCGATGCCGCGGTGATGGTCATCGACGCCGCCAAGGGCGTGGAAGCGCAGACGATCAAGCTGCTCAACGTCTGCCGCATGCGCAACACGCCGATCATCACCTTCGTCAACAAGCTCGACCGCGAAGTGCGCGAGCCTTTCGACCTGCTCGCCGAAATCGAGGACGTGCTGAAGATCACCTGCGCGCCGGTGACCTGGCCGCTGGGCATGGGCAAGGCTTTCCGCGGCGTCTACCACCTGTTGCAGAAGCAGGTGCTGACCTTCACGCCGGGCGAGGAACGCCGCAGCGACGGCGAGATCATCAAGGGCCTGGACAATGCCGAGCTCGACAGCCGCTTCCCGCTGGAGATCGGCCAACTGCGCGAGGACGTGGAACTGATCGACGGCGCCTCGCCGCCCTTCGAGCTCGATGAATTCCTCGCCGGCCAGCAGACACCGGTGTTCTTCGGCTCCGGGATCAACAATTTCGGCGTGCAGGAGATCCTGCAGGCACTGATCGACTGGGCGCCGCCGCCGCAGCCCCGCATCGCGGGCACCCAGCCCGAAGGCACGCGCATGGTGCAGCCGGCCGAACCGGCCTTCACCGGCTTCGTGTTCAAGATCCAGGCCAACATGGATCCCAAGCACCGCGACCGCATCGCCTTCTTCCGCATCTGCTCGGGGCGCTACAGCTCGGGCATGAAGGTCAGGCACGTGCGCGCCGGCCGCGACATGAAGCTCGCCAACGCGCTGACCTTCATGGCCAACGAGCGCGTGATCATGGAAGACGGCGTCGCCGGCGACATCATCGGCATCCACAACCACGGCCAGCTGCAGATCGGCGACACCCTGAGCGAAGGCGAGAACATCGGCTTCAAGGGCATTCCGTACTTCTCGCCCGAACTGTTCCGCGCCGCCCGCCTGCGCGACCCGCTCAAGTCCAAGCAGCTGCAGAAAGGCCTGCAGGAACTGGGCGAGGAGGGCGCGATCCAGGTCTTCGAGCTGGAAGGCGGCCAGATGCTGCTGGGCGCGGTCGGCGTGCTGCAGTTCGAGATCGTCGCCCAGCGCCTGAAGGACGAATACAAGGTCGACGCGATCTTCGAGCCCGCCGACATCCACACCGCGCGCTGGCTGACTTTCCCGGACGATGTCACCCGCCGCAACTTCGAGCGCGAACAGGCGCTGCGGCTGGGCAAGGACATCGACGGCAACCCGGTGTATCTGGCAAGCAGCCGCTACAACCTCGAAGTGACGGCGGAAAAGTGGCCGAAAGTCACGTTCCACGCCACCCGCGAGCACGGCCAGGTGCTGGCCTGAGCAGCCGCCAGCGCCGGCAGGCCGTGAGCCCCGCCCGGGGCGGCCAGCCGCCTCAGGCCACCGGCGCGTAGAGCGGGTAAAGCACTTCTTCCTCGCGCCGGATGCGGTCGGCCAGGGCCGCGGCCACGGCGTCGAGGTCAGCGGCGAAGCTGGCGGCCAGCGAAGGATCCTCGCCGAGACGGGCATAGCGCGCCAGGAAGGCGACGACCTTCTTGCCGATCTCGTCCATGTCGTGGCGAAACTCGTGCATCAGCGCATGGCTGGCGGGATCGCCCGCCAGCGTGTGTTCGAGATACACGTACAGCCGCACGTTCTCGACCAGCAGATGGCCGTGGAGGTCGGTACGGAAACGCTCCAGCAGCGGCGCGGCCTCGTCCAGGCGCCCGCTGCGTGCCGCACGGCTGATCTGGCCGACGCAGTCGAGCATGCTGCGGTGGTCGCGCACCAGATGTTCGATCAGGTCGGCGCTGTAGCGGATCGACGTGCCCGGCGCACAGGGCCCGGCCTCCGGTGCGGCATGGGCAGGCGCGGCCTGCGGTTTGTCATGGTGCCTGCCGAACAGCCAGTCGAGCAGAAACATGGAAAGCTCCTGTGGATGGCCGCGCAGCGGCGGCCGGTCGCGGAATGACTGTCGACGCTAAGGCGGAACGCCGCGGGTTTCCATGCGATGGATCAAATCCATGCTGGCAGCAGGTGTATACCGCCCGGACGCTCGCTCCGGCGGCTTGCGTCGCAGAACACCGGATCATGATTTTCTCCATCTCCGATTGCCGATCCGGGCGATGCCGGACGCCACCCATGCTGTGTAGGCTGAAGCCGGGCATGGCCCATGACGAACGCGGGCCCCGACCCACCGCCGGACCCGTTCCCGAGACAAGACCAGGAGGCGACGAAATGTTCAGGACACTGGCAATTGCCATCACCCTCGGCGGCGCAGGCACTGCACTGGCCGCGCAGGACACCGGCCAGATTCCCTTTCCGGAAGACTACCGCAGCTGGCATCACCATCACTCGACCGTCAACCTCGACGGGCACGAGCCGGCCGGCAACGTCGGCATCCAGCACGTCTATGCCGATGCCGCCGCGCTGGAGGGCTTGAAAAGCGGCAAGTTCGCCAAGGGCGCCACCTTCGCCGTGGACCGCTTCGCCTATTCCGCGGACGGCAATCACTCGCTGTCCCAGGCTGCGCGCAAGGTCGTCGCCGTGATGGTCAAGGACGACGAGCGCTATCCCGAAACGGGCGGCTGGGGCTTCCAGGCCTTCAAGGGCGGCGACCCGAATGCCAGGGCGGTGACGGACGGCGGCATCCAGTGCTTTTCCTGTCACATTCCGCTGGCGGACAACGACTATCTATTCACCCGCGGGCAATAGCGGCCGAACCCGGATTGCCGAAACCGGACCGGGCGGAAGCACGCAGCGGCATGAAGCACCGCCCGGCCCCGGCCGCAGCATCCCGTGCTGCGGCCGGCTCCGTCCGCTGATACCATCGGACGGTGACCCCGCCAGGAGAACATGGATGATCGAATGCTCCCGCCAGCATGGCGTTCAAGTCATCGAGCTGAACCGGCCGGAGAAGAAGAACGCCTTTACCGGTGCGATGTACGACCAGTTGCGCGAAGCGCTGGCCGCGGCCGACGCGGATGCCTCCGTCTCGGTGATCCTGCTCACCGGCAGGGGCGACGCCTTCTCGGCGGGAAACGACCTGCAGGATTTCCTGAAATCCGCCCCGGACAGCGTGGATGCGCCGCCCTTCCATTTCCTGAATGCACTCGTCCGCATCAGGAAGCCGGTGGTTGCCGCGGTCAATGGACTCGCGGTCGGCGTGGGCGCGACGATGCTGTTCCACTGCGACCTGGTGTATGCGCAGGACAGCGCCCGCTTCTCGTTTCCCTTCGTCGCCCTCGGCCTGATCCCCGAAGGCGCCTCCAGCCTGCTGCTGCCACGGCTCGCCGGCCATCAGCGCGCAGCCGAGGCCCTGCTTTTCGGCGACCCGCTGTCCGCCGGCGAAGCCCGCGAGATCGGCTTGGTCAATCGAGTCGTCAGCGGCCAGCCAGTGCTGGACTTCGCGCTGTCGCAGGCGCTCCGCCTGAGCCGGCTGCCCGCCGGCTCCGTGCTGCAGACCAAGGCCCTGCTCAGGAATACCGACGAAGTGCTCGCACGCATTGCGCTGGAAGCCGAAGCTTTCGTGCTGCGGACGAAGGGGCCGGCAGCCCGCGAGGCCTTCGCGGCCTTCCTCGAAAAGCGCAAGCCGGATTTCTCCGGCCTGGACTGATCCACCGCGGGCAGGTGCGGGCCCCGGCCTGCCGCCCGCGCCATCGCCAGCCTACCAGGCGATCGGCGTGTTCCGGTAATCGACGAATACGGTGCCGCGCGAGCCTTCTTGCCGGGCAATGGTGTCGGCCAGCCCTTTCGCGCTTTCTTCCACGCTGATCGCCGCATCCGGGCCGCCCATGTCGGTGCGAACCCAGCCCGGCATCAATGCCAGCACGGTGCGCTCGCCGCCGGCGCGGGCGCTGTAGCTGCGCAGCAGCATGTTCAGCGCGGCCTTGCTGGCGCGGTACAGCTCGGAACCGCCGTCGGTATTGCCGGCGATGCTGCCCAGCCCCGACGACATCGCGGCGATGCTGCCCCGGGGCTTGACCCACTCGGCCAGTGCTTCGATGACACGCAGGGGACTCAAGGCATTGGTGAGCATCAGGCGCACGAATTCTTCGGTGCCGACCTCGCCGATGGGCAACCGGGGGCTGTCGATCACGCCGGCATTGACGAGCAGGACGTCGAGCGACGTGCCTTGCAGGCGCTCCGACAAGGCAGCGATCTGTTCCGGCTGGTCGATGTCGATCGCTTCGACGCGCAATGCGCCTGCCGATTCCTGCGCCAGACGGCCCAGCGCAGACTCGGGGGAAGGCTTGCGCTCGGTGGCGATGACCCGCCATCCGCGGGACAGGTATTCACGCACCAGGCCAAGGCCGATGCCTCGCGATGCGCCGACGATGAGAATGGAAGGGGCGGATGCGGTCCGGGTCATGATGAATGGCTCCTTTCAGGTCGAACGGCTTGTGCCACGACGCGGAACGTGCGCCGGCCGCGACCAAGGCGCACATGTTAGGCGCTGTTCCCGCTCGAGGAAACGTGCAGGCGCCGAACATCGACGGCTTGCAGGGCGGCTGGCGCCGCTGCGGTTGTCCTCCGCCCGGAACACGATACATACTGCCGCCGCCATCCCGATGCGCGCCTCACTCGGGACATCACCAGCGATGAACCAGAACGAAGCCGACACCCCGCCGCCTGCGATCTCGATCCGAAGCTACGGCACGGACGGCCACGCCCATGCCCACGGCTTCGTCCAGCTCGTGCTGCCGCTCGCCGGCTCGCTCGACATCGAACTCGAAGGGCGGGGCGCGCGGCTCGACCGGTCGCAGGCTGCCTACGTGCCGGCAGGGACGCGCCATGCGCAGGAAAGCCGCCAGCCGAACCGTTTCCTGGTGGTCGACCTCCCCGCCGCGCAGACGGTGGAGAGCCTGGCGGCACGCCGTTTCGTCACCGTCACGCCGGCCGCGGCGCATCTGATCGACTACATGGCGGCCTCGCTGGCAGGCGGCGCACCGGCCCGCAAGACGGCGCTGTGGACGCCGCTGCTGCTCGATGCGCTCGCCGAGGCGCCGCCCCGGCCGGTTTCCCGCCTGGCCGGACTGCTTGCAGCCATGGGCACCGAACCCACGTTCGGCTGGACGGTCGCCGACATGGCGGCACGGGCGAGACTGAGCACCAGCCGCCTGCACGCGGTGTTCCGCGAGGAACTCGGCACCACGCCGCATGCCTGGCTGGCCGAACGCCGGCTGGAACAGGTGCTGCGCTGGCTGGCGACGACCGACCTGCCCATCGCCGAAATCGCCCTGCGCGCGGGCTTTTCCGACCAGAGCGCGCTGACCCGCGCGGTACGCAAGGCCTGCGGCATGACGCCCGCGGCCTATCGCCGGCGGGCGGCAGGAGCCTGAGCCCAAAACCCGGCAGCTTTCGACAAGACCCGCCCTGCGCGGATGCCTAGCCTGTCGTCTTCACCAGACAAGGGAAGCAGACATGCCGGGCGGTTCGCAAACCACGATCGGAATCCTGTGCGGTGCCGGGGCCGGCGCATTGTGGGGCCTGGTGTTCCTGGCGCCCGAACTCGTCGGCGACTTCAGTCCGCTGCACCTGAGCTTCGGCCGCTACTTGTTCTACGGCTTGCTGTCCGCCGCGCTGCTGGCGCCGCGGCGGCACACCGTGCTGCCGGGACTGACGCGGCGCGAATGGATCGGCGTTGGCAGCCTGGCCCTGGTCGGCAACATTGCCTACTACACGCTGCTGTCCACCGCGGTGCAGCTCGGCGGCATCGCCACGACTTCGCTGGTGATCGGCTTTCTGCCGGTGGCGGTGACGATCATCGGCAGCCGCGACGCGGGCGCGGTGCCGCTGCGCAAGCTCGGCCTTTCGCTCGTCTTCTGCGGCGCGGGCGCGCTGTGCATCAGCTGGCAGGCGCTGGCGGCGCCGGCCTCGGGTTCCACCGATCGGCAGATCGCCGGACTGCTGTGCGCGCTGGGCGCGCTGGCGACGTGGACATGGTTCGCCGTCGCCAACAGCCGCTGGCTGGCGCGGCTGCAACGCATCACCGCCCACGACTGGAATCTGCTGACGGGCGTCGTCACAGGCGCGCTGACGCTCGGGCTGCTGCCATTCGCCGCGCTGATCGAAGCTTCGTCGCACACCGCCGCTGACTGGCTCCGGCTCGCCGGCGTCGCCGCCGGCCTGGCCTTCTTCGCCTCGATCGCCGGCAACGCGCTGTGGAACCGCATGAGCCGCCTGCTGCCGCTGACCCTCGTCGGCCAGATGATCCTGTTCGAGACCCTGTTCGCGCTGCTGTACGGCTTCGCCTGGGAGAAGCGGCTGCCGACGGTGCTGGAAATCTCGGCCTTCGCGCTGGTGTCGCTGAGCGTGGTGTCCTGCGTCGCCGCCCACCGGCAGCCCGGGGACGCCGCCAGAGAGCACGGCTAGCCCGAATTTCTCACCGCCAAGGAGAGTGCATCGCGCTCCGGGACGAAACCGATCCAGCCGTGCCGCCTATGCCACCCGCACAAGCGGGGGCGCCGCCCCGGCGGCGGCGCTCTCCGCCCAGCGGGTCTTGATCTCCAGAATCTCGTCCAGGCTGGCGATGAACAGCTCCACCAGCGCGGGATCGAAATGGCGACCCGCGCCTTCGCGCAGCGCGCCGATGGCCTTGTCCACCGGCCAGCTCGGCTTGTAGGGGCGCTCGCTGGTCAAGGCATCGAATACGTCGGCGATGGCGACGATGCGCCCTTCGAGCGGAATCGCTTCGCCCACGAGGCTGTTCGGGTAGCCGCTGCCATCCCATCTCTCGTGATGCGTGAGCGCGATGCTGCGCGCCATCGCCAGCAGCTCGGAATCGGGCTCACCGATGATCTGGGCGCCGATCTCGCAATGCGAGCGCATGATGCGCCATTCGTCGTCGTCGAGCGGCCCCGCCTTGCGCAGGATCGCGTCGGGAATGCCGATCTTGCCGATGTCGTGCATCGGCGCGGCGTGCAGGATGTCTTCCGCCATGCGCGGCGGCAGCCCGGCGGCCAGCGCCAGCACGCGCGCATAGTGGCTCATGCGGATCACGTGCAGGCCGGTCTCGTTGTCCTTGAATTCGGCCGCCCGTCCGAGCCGCTGCACGATCTGCAGGCGCGTGCTGGCCAGCTCTTCCATGCGCACCAGGGACAGATGGGTGCGCACACGTGCCCGCACCACGGGCGCGCTCACCGGCTTGGTGATGTAGTCCACCGCGCCGGCCTCGAAGCCTTCCGCCTCATCCCTGGCATCGGCCAGCGCAGTGACGAAGATCACCGGAATGGCAGCGGTCGCGGCATCGGCCTTGAGCTGCCGGCAGGTTTCCAGACCGGTGATGCCGGGCATCATGACGTCCAGCAGGATCAGCTCCGGCCGCTCGCTCGCGGCCAGCTCCAGCGCGCGCCGGCCATCCTTGGCATACAGCAGGCGGTAGTCCTGCTGCAGGATGTGGCGCAGCACCTGCAGGTTGGTCGGTTCGTCATCCACCAGCAACAGCTTGGGGCGGCAATCGGGGGCGGTCTGCATGGTCATGGTCCCGTGTTCGCGTCCGGCATTCCAGCCTGGAGCGTCCGCAGCATGGTCTGCACGGCGTCGAATTCGAAGTCGTCGATGACCTTGCCGATGCGCTCGGCCAGGGTCGAATGCCCGTCGGCGTTCAAGCCGTCGAGCAGGCGGCGGACCAGCGCATCGTCGAACTCGCCATGTGCGAGCTGGCCGTCCAGCTCGCGTGCCAGCGAGGCGACGTCTTCGTCCGCGCCACGCGCCGGAGGGGCTTCGTTGCCGCCGCCCAGCCGGCCATGGCTGGCCAGTTCGTCGGCCACGGCAGCCAGCGCCTGCCCCAGCTCGCCGCACAATCCGCTCAGCGCCTGCCCCTGGCCATGCGCGGCATCGTTCTCGATGCGCGCCGCAAGCCCGCTGACGGCCGGCAGGCACAGATTGGCCGCCGCGCCGCGCAGGCGATGGCCGAGCTGGCGAACGGCGTCGAAATCGGCCGCCGCCGCATGCTGCGTCAGCGTGTCGGCGCTGTCGCGATAGCCGTCCATGAAGTGGCGCGCCGCGCGGCACAAGGCATCCGCGCTGCCCCATAGATCGATGCCGCACTGCCAGTCGATGACGGCGCCGGGCCGGGCCTCGATGCTGCGCCCGGAGCACGTGCGGCCTGGAACGGCCTGGCCGGTGACACGGGCGATCTCCGTCATCAGCCGCGGCATGTCCACCGGCTTGGAGGCGAAACCGTCCATCCCGGCCTCGTGCGCGGCGAGCCGGTCCTGGTGGAGCACGCTGGCGGTCAGCGCGATCACCGGCGTCGGTGCCAGACCGTTTAGACGCTCATGGGCACGGATGCGACGGGTCGCTTCCAGGCCATCGCTCACCGGCATATGCATGTCCATCAACACCACGTCGAAACGGCCCGCCAGGAAGGCCGCGACGGCTTCGTCACCATCGCTCGCTGTCACCAGTCGATGCCCGGCGCGGTTCAGGGCCAGGGTCATCAATTCCAGGTTCTGCGGCACATCGTCCGCGACCAGGATGTGCATCGGCGGCAATTGCGGCATCGCCGTTTCCTGCTCGGCGCTGACGGGTTCGCCCGCGGACAGGGGCAGTTCGACGATGAAGCGGCTGCCGACGCCGGCCTCGCTTTCCGCGTCCAGACGGCCATGCATCAGTTCGGCCAGTTGACGGGCGATGGTCGTGCCCAGCCCGGTACCGCCGAAACGGCGGCTGGTGGACGCATCCGCCTGTGCGAAAGGCTCGAAGATCTTCGTCAGACGATCCGCTGCGATACCGATGCCGGTGTCCACCACCTCGATGCGCAAGGCGCCGGGCGCTCCGCCCACTTCGATCCGCACGCCACCCTGCTCGGTGAACTTGACCGCATTGCCGACGAGATTGGTCAGGATCTGCTGCACCCGCAGCGGATCACCTTCGAAGAAGTCGCCCAGTGCCGGATCGTAGGCCGTCTCCAGCGTCAGCCCCTTGCCTTCGGCAGAGAGCGTCAGCGAAGCCGCCACCTGATCGACCAGTTCGCGCAGCGAGAAGCTCACGTTCTCGATCTCGACCGCGCCGCGTTCGAGCTTCGCGGTGTCGAGAATGTCGTTGAGCAGATCCAGCAAGGAGCGCGCCGAACGCCGCACCGTTTCGAGGTGGCGCTGCTGCAGCGAATCGAGGCGGGTGTCCAGCAAAAGCTCGGTGAAACCGAGAATGGCGTTCATCGGCGTACGGATCTCATGGCTCATGTTGGCCAGAAAAGCCGTTTTGCTCGCCGCCGCAGCTTCGGCCCGGTCGCGCGATTCGCGCAAGGCTTCCTCCATGCGCCGCCGTTCGCTGATGTCGAACACCACGCCATCCACCCAGGCGGGCCGTCCGTCCGCATCGGCCACCACCGAAGCGCTTTCCCACACCCACAGCCGGTGTCCGTCGCGATGGATCAGGCGGTACTCCACCGTGTAATCGCCACGGCCCTCGATGGCGGCAGCGACCGCCGCCTCGTGGCAGGCGTGGTCGTCGGAATGGATGAGATCGCAATAGCTGCGGCCACGCTCGACGAATTCGGCCGCATCCCATCCGGTCAGGCCGGCCACCGCATCGCTCACGAACAGGGTCGAACGGTCCTCGCCCAACCGGCGGCGAAACGACATCCCCGGAATGTTGCGCAGCAGGGTTCGATGCTGCTCCTCGCTGGCCCGCAAGGCCTGCTCCATGCTCTTGCGCTGGCTGATGTCGGTGATGATGCCCAGGAACAGGGATTCGCCCGGTATCTTCGCTTGGCCGATGCCCAGCCGGATCGGCATCAGCGAACCGTCGCGGCGCTGCGCCACCACCTCGCGCCCCACGCCGGCGGGGCGCGTCTGACCACTACTCAGATAGTTCGCCAGGTATCCGTCGTGCTGGCCCCGATGCGGTTCGGGCATCAGCATGTTGACGTTGCAGCCGATGACTTCATCCGCCCGCCAGCCGAACAGCTGTTCCGCTGCGCGGTTGAAGGTCTGGATGATGCCGCGCTCGTCGATCGTCACCATGCCGTCGATCGCGGTATCGAAGATCGCCTGGAGGCGCACTTCCCTGGACTCGATCTGCCGATACAACTGCTTGTAGCGGAGCAGGCCGTTGACCACCGCCACGATCGCCGTCAGCGCCAGCGTGATCAGCGCCACCGCGGCAGCGACGAAGCCCGTGTCCGGACCGCTGCCGCCTTCGACCGCGGTGCCGACGAAGCGCGCCGCAGCCATGCCCGTGTAGTGCATGCCGGCTACGGCAAAACCGAGCACGGTGCCGCTGATCACGATGCTGGCCCCGACGGACAGGCGCCGCCGCAGGCGGCGCAGCCGGAAACGCAGCCAGAGCGCGAGCACGGCAAGCGATATCGCGACGACGATGGACAGGCCGAACCACACCGGGTCGTAACGCAAGTCCGGCGCCATCTCCATCGCCGCCATGCCGCTGTAGTGCATGGTGCCGATGCCTGCGCCGACGAGCACGCCGCCAGTGACCAGTTGCCGCATGCTCAGGTGCGGACGCGCCAGCAGGGCCAGCGCCACCAGCGATGCACCGAGACCGGGCAGCATGGACAGCAGGGTGATCGGGCGCGAGTAGCCCACCGGCGTGCACAGATCGAAAGCCAGCATGCCGATGAAATGCATCGCCCAGATGCCCCCGCCCAGCGCAACGGCACCGCTGCCGATCAACAGGGCACGCTCCCGTGCGCCCGCCGCCCGCCGCCCGCCGTGCCACACCGGCCGCATGCAGCGCACTGATGGCGGCAAGGATCGCCACCGCCACCGACAGGGCAACCAGCCAGGGGTCGTGGCTGCCGTACAGCAGCAAGCCCGGATCGACGTCCGAGACAAAGAAAGGCCCTGCTTGGAACATTCCGCTTATTGCCACGCTCTCGGGGGGCCAGGCCACGGCTGACGTTCATCGGTCCATGGCAAGGCGATCGTTATATTTGCCTGAATGTCTTTCTATCCAATTCCCGGCAGGCTGGGCAAACTGGAATGTGCGGCGCCCGTGCAATAGTTTGCAGTCCTGCGCCGAAGGCGCGGAAAGCCGCCTTCATCGAAAAAAACCGCTGGCATCCCGCTGCACACCCCCCCTCTGGAGCAATCCTGTTTGCATAGGGTAAACCTATGTCTTGTATTTCATAGGGTTTTATGCTGCCATTGAAGAAGCTGTCCGGTACAGCCCTGCAATCCAACGAAGATGGAGGGAGCCATGAACGTCTCGAGACGCGAATTCTTCAAGGTCTGCGCGGCGGGCATGACGGGATCGAGCCTGGCCACGATGGGTTTCGCGCCCACCGCAGCACTGGCCGAGGTTCGTCAGTACAAGCTCGCGCACGCCACTGAAACACGCAGCATCTGTCCATACTGTTCCGTATCCTGTGGAACGCTGGTCTACTCGATGGGCGACAAGTCGAAGAACGCCAAGGCGCGGATTTTCCACATCGAGGGCGACCCGGACAATCCGGTCAACCGGGGCAGCCTCTGTCCGAAGGGCGCCGGCCTGCTGGACATGGTCCACAGCCCGCTGCGCCTGACCCACCCCGAAGTGCGCGAACCCGGCAGCAACGAGTGGAAGCGCATTTCCTGGGACGAAGCCTTCGACCGCATCGCCAAGCACATGAAGGCCGACCGCGATGCCAACTTCATCGAGAAGAACGAAGCCGGCCTGACGGTCAACCGCTGGAACACCTTCGGTTTCCTCGCCAGTTCCGCTGCCTCCAACGAACCAGGATACCTCACCCACAAGGTCTTGCGCGGCCTTGGCGCGGTTGCATTCGACACCCAGGCACGCATCTGACACGCTCCCACGGTAGCCAGTCTGGCTCCGACCTTCGGGCGCGGCTCGATGACCAACCACTGGGTCGACATCAAGAATGCCGACCTCGTCCTGATCATGGGTGGCAACGCCGCCGAAGCCCACATCTGCGGCTTCAAGTGGGTGCAGGAAGCGAAGCAGGGCCGCAAGGCCAGGCTGGTCGTCGTCGACCCCCGCTTCACCCGCTCCGCGGCCGTGTCCGACTATTACGCGCCGATCCGCGCGGGTTCGGACATCGCCTTCCTGTCGGGCGTCATCCACTACCTGCTGGAAAACGACAAGATCCAGCACGAGTACGTGAAGACGCACACCAATGCGCCTTTCCTGATCAACCCCGACTTCGGTTTCGAGGACGGCCTGTTCAGCGGCTACAACGCCGACAAGCGCAACTACGACAAGTCCACCTGGAGCTACCAGATGGGCGAGGACGGCTACGCCAGGGTGGACCCGACGCTGCAGGACCCGAACTGCGTCTTCCAGCTGATGAAGAAGCACTTCGCCCGCTACGACGCCGACACCGTCAGCCGCATCACCGGCACGCCGAAGGATGCCTTCCTGAAGGTGTGCGGGATGATCGCCGAATGCTCGGCGCCCGATCGCACGATGACCATCCTGTACGCGCTGGGCTGGACGCAGCACTCGGTGGGTTCGCAGAACATCCGCACGATGGCGATGATCCAGCTGCTGCTCGGCAACATGGGCATGGCCGGCGGCGGCATCAACGCACTGCGCGGGCACGCCAACGTGCAGGGCATCACCGACATGTGCCTGTTCGGCGAGAGCCTGCCGGGCTATCTGCACGAGCCGACCGACGCCGAGCCGACGCTGGAGAGCTTCATCGCCAAGCGCACACCGAAGATGCTGCGCCCGGGGCAGATGAACTACTGGAGCAACTACTCCAAGTTCTTCGTCAGCCTGCTGAAGGCCTTCTACGGCCCGAACGCCACCGCCGGCAACAGCTTCGGCTACGACTGGCTGCCCAAGCAGGACACCGCCTACGACGTGCTGGCGATGTTCGAACGCATGCACCAGGGCCGCATGAACGGCTTCGCCTGCCAGGGCTTCAACCCGCTGGCCTCGGTCGCCAACAAGGCCAAGGTCTCGGCTGCGCTGTCCAAGCTGAAGTACCTGGTGGTGATCGACCCGCTGGCCACCGACACTTCCGAGTTCTGGAAGAACCACGGCGAGTTGAACAAGGTCGACCCGGCGCAGATCCAGACCGAGGTGTTCCGCCTGCCGGCGGCGCTGTTCGCCGAGCACGAGGGCAGCTTCACCAACTCCAGCCGCGTCATCCAGTGGCACTGGAAGTCGGCCGACGGCCCCGGCGAGACGCGCGAGGACACCGAGATCCTCGGCCAGCTGTTCACCCGGCTGCGGGCGATGTACGCCAGCGAGGGCGGCGCCTTCCCCGAGCAGTTGATGAAGCTGCATTGGCCCTACCGCATCGCCACCCATCCGTCCGCGGAAGAGCTGGCGCGCGAGATCAGCGGCTACGCGGTCAGCGACCTGGCCGACGCCAGCGGCAAGGTCACGGTGAAGGCCGGCGAACAGGTCGCGGGCTTCGCCGTGCTGCGTGCCGACGGCTCCACCGCCTGCGGGAACTGGCTGTATTCGGGCATGTGGTCGCAGGCCGGCAACCTCACCGCGCGGCGCGACAACAGCGATCCGACCGGCCTCGGCCAGTCGCTCAACTGGGGCTTCGCCTGGCCGGCCAACCGCCGCATCCTGTACAACCGCGCCTCCTGCGACGCCAACGGCAAGCCGTGGGATCCGAACCGCAACCTGATCCACTGGAACGGCAAGGCCTGGGGCGGCAACGACGTGCCCGACATGCGGCCCAACGCGGCACCGGAAGAGGGCGTCGGCGCCTTCATCATGACCGGCGAGGGCGTTGCCCGCCTGTTCGCGCCCGGCATGGTGGAAGGGCCCTTCCCGGAGCACTACGAGCCGTTCGAGACGCCATTGGGCAAGAACCCGATGCATCCGGACGTGCCCGCGGTGGCCAGCAACCCGGCGGCACGGGTGTACCAGGGCGACATGGAGCTGTTCGGCAAGGCCGACGAGTTCCCCTACGTCGCCACCACCTACCGCCTGGCCGAGCACTTCCACTTCTGGACCAAGACCTCGAAGATCAACGCGATCCTCCAGCCGGAGCACTTCGTCGAGATTTCCGAGGAACTGGCCGCCGAGAAGGGCATCCGCAAGGGCGACGTCGTCACCGTGCGCTCCAACCGCGGCCACATCAAGGCCGTGGCGGTGGTGACCCGGCGCATTCCGGTGCTGACGGTGGAGGGCCGCAAGATCCATACGGTGGGCATCCCGCTGCACTACGGCTTCAAGGGTGAGACCAAACCGGGCTACATCACCAACACCCTGACGCCGTTCGTGGGCGACGCCAACAGCCAGACGCCGGAGTACAAGGCGTTCCTGGTGGACATCGAGAAGGCATGAGGGAGGCAGAGATGAGTACCCCCACACTCACTGTGTTCGTTGCCCCCCGAGGGGGCTACGCCTCCTTCGGGACGGCCCGTCAGGAGGCGTGACATGGCACTGCAATCGCTCGACATCGCGCGGCGCTCGGCGACCACCACCGAGACGCCCAAGGTGCGCGAAACCACCGAAGTCGCCAAGCTCATCGACGTGTCCGCCTGCATCGGCTGCAAGGCCTGCCAGGCGGCATGCATGGAGTGGAACGACATCCGCCCGGAAGTGGGCAACAACGTCGGCATCTACGACAACCCGCAGGATCTCGACGACAAGACGTGGACGCTGATGCGCTTCACCGAAGTCGAGGAGAACGGCAGGCTCGAATGGCTCATCCGCAAGGACGGCTGCATGCACTGCGCCGACCCCGGCTGCCTGAAGGCCTGTCCCTCGCCGGGCGCCATCATCCAGTACTCCAACGGCATCGTCGATTTCCACCAGGAGAACTGCATCGGCTGCGGCTACTGCATCACCGGCTGTCCGTTCGACATCCCGCGGCTGTCGAAGACGGACAACAAGGCCTACAAGTGCTCGCTGTGCTCCGACCGCGTCGCGGTCGGCCAGGCACCGGCCTGTGCCAAGGCCTGTCCGACCGGCGCGATCAGGTTCGGCGCCAAGGAGGACATGGTGCATTACGCCGAGGCGCGCATCGACGACCTCAAGGATCGCGGCTACCAGAACGCCGGCCTCTACGATCCGCAAGGCGTCGGCGGCACCCACGTCATGTACGTGCTGCACCATGCGGACAAGCCGACGCTGTACGCCGACCTGCCGGAGAACCCGCAGATCAGCCCGGCGGTGGCGCTGTGGAAGGGCGTCGCCAAGCCGCTCGCCCTGCTCGCGCTGGGCGCCACGGCCATCGGCAGCCTGTTCCATTACGTCATGAAGGGTCCGAACGAGGTCTCCAAGGAGCTCGAAGCGGAAATGGAAAAGGAGGACGCAAAATGATCCGCAATCCGCGTGACCTGCGGCGTTACAACGCCTCCGAGCGCGCCAACCACTGGATCGTGGGCATCTGCTTCATCCTGCTCGCGCTGTCCGGCCTGGCCTTCTTCCACCCCGCGCTGTTCCCACTGGTCAACCTGTTCGGCGGCGGCACCTGGGCACGCATCCTGCACCCCTGGATCGGCGTGGTGATGGCGGTGTTCTTCGTCATCATGTTCTTCCGCTTCGCCAGCCTCAACCTGATGGGCGGGAAGGACTGGGACTGGCTGTCCAAGGTCGGCAAGATGGTGGACGGCAACGACCACGACATGCCCGAGCAAGGCAAGTACAACGGCGGCCAGAAGCTGCTGTTCTGGCTGCTGACGCTATGCATGGTGCTGATCACGGTCTCGGGCGTGGTGATGTGGCGCAGCCAGTTCGACTTCCCGGTCGGGCTGGTGCGCGCCGCGGTGGTGGTGCATGCCGCCGCCGCCGCGTTCATGATCGGCCTGATCTTCGTGCACGTGTATGCCGCGATCTGGACGCGCGGCACCATCCGCGCCATGCTCTACGGCACCGTGACCCGTGCCTGGGCCAAGCAGCACCACCGTGGCTGGTACCGCCAGATGACGGGCAAGGACTGAACGGCCCTGTCCCCGACCCACGGCGGGCGGCGTCCGGTTTGACCGGGCCCCGCCCGCCGCGCCTTGTGAGGAAGCACATGAACCTGCCCCAAACCGCCACTGGCGCCAATCTGCAGCAGGGGCTCGAAGCGCCCGCGGTGCTGCAGCCCGTGGCGGCAAGCCTGTTCGCCGACCGCGCCGCGCGCTTCGAACGCCTGGCCGACGGCCACGCTTCGGGCGACTGGCTGGCCTTTCTCGCCCGCCTGAGCCGCATCCAGCATGAGCTGCTGCAAAGCCACCCGGCCGTGCCCCTGCCATCCGAGGCCGAACGCATACGGGCGCGCGAGCACGGCATGCCGGTGCTGCCAGCCAACGGCTGGCGGCGCGACCGGGTCTGGCGCCAGCATCTCGCCGCCCTGGCCGACGGCCTGCTGCCGCATGCGCCCGACGTACTGCGCCCGGTACTGGCCGGCCTGCCGGCGATCGGCGAGGCCGAACTCGAACGCCTGGCCGACGGCGTGCTGCGCACCGAATACGACCCGGCGCACAGCGCCCGCCTGCCCTTCATCGCCGCCGCGCTGCAGGTGTACTGGGCCTGGATGGCCGCGCAGCCCGCGCTGGCCGGCCTGGCCCGGCTCGACGTGCCCGGCGTCTGCCCCTGCTGCGGCAGCCTGCCGGTGGCCAGCGTGATCCAGGCCGGGCAATACGCCGGCGCACGCTACCTGCACTGTTCGCTGTGCAGCACCGAATGGAACCTGGTGCGCGCCAACTGCAGCAGTTGCGGCGAAACCGACAAGGTGTCGTACCGCGTGCTCGAAGCCGAGGGCGGCACCACCCGCGACACCGTGCGCGCCGAAGTCTGCGACGACTGCCACAGCTACCTGAAGCAGGTGCTGCGCGACAAGGACGCGAGCGCCGACCCGGTGGCGGACGACCTCGCCACGCTGGCACTGGACATCCTGGTCGATGAAGCCGGCTACTTGCGCAGCGGGCCGAATCCACTTTTCATTCCGGGCGGCGTCACCGAATCCCGGGCGGACGGCTGAGCACGGCAACGATGTTCGGGGCCGGCAATGCCGGCCCATCACCCGACAGAAGCACCGGCCACCGGTGCGACCCAAGAAACCCGGAATCGACTACGCTTCAATCTTCGATAGACCTCGTTGCCCGGTTCGGGCCCAGGCCATGACGACATCCCCACTCGCCTCCCTTCCCGCGGTCGACCGCCTGCTCGCCGAGCCCTCGATCACCGCTGAAATTTCCGCCCACGGCCGCCAGTTCGTCACCGAAGCCATCCGCAGCGAACTTGCCGCGGTGCGCGGGGCGGCCAGGAACGGCAGCACACCAGCAGCTCTGCCGGCACTCCCTGCGCTGATCGACGCAATCCGCCAGCGCATCGCCCGCGACAGCCAGCCCCGGCTGCGCCGGGTATTCAACCTCACCGGCACCGTGCTGCACACCAACCTGGGCCGCGCAACCCTGCCCGAGGGAGCCATCGCGGCGATGGTCGAGGCCGCCCGCCACCCCTGCGCGCTGGAATACGACATCGACTCCGGCGGCCGCGGCGACCGCGACGACCTCGTGTCCGACCTGCTCGCCGAGCTGACCGGCGGCGAGGCCGCCACCGTGGTCAACAACAACGCCGCGGCGGTATTCCTGCTGCTGAACACGCTGGCCCAGCGCAAGGAAGTCGTCGTCTCGCGCGGCGAACTGGTCGAGATCGGCGGCGCCTTCCGCATACCCGACATCATGAAGCGGGCCGGCGCGCGGCTGGTCGAGATCGGCTGCACCAACCGCAGCCACGCGCGCGATTACGAGGACGCCATCGGCCCGCGCACCGCGCTGCTGATGAAGGTGCACACCAGCAATTACGCGATCGAGGGCTTCACCAAGTCGGTGACGCAGGCCGAAATCGCCGCCATCGCCCATGCCCGCGGCCTGCCCTTCGTCGAGGACCTGGGTTCGGGCACGCTGACCGGCCTCGAAGCCTGGGGGCTGCCGCACGAGCCGACGCCGCGCGAAGCCATCGCCGCCGGCGCCGACCTCGTCAGCTTCTCCGGCGACAAGCTGCTCGGCGGCCCGCAGGCCGGCATCCTGGTCGGCCGCAAGGAGCTGATCGCGAAGCTCAAGAAGAACCCGCTCAAGCGCGCGCTGCGCGTGGGCAAGATCACGCTCGCCGGGCTGGAAGCGGTGCTGCGCCTGTACCGCGACCCCGAGCGCCTGCCCGAGCGGCTCGAAACCCTGCGCCTGCTGACCCGCAGCCAGGCCGACATCCTCGCCCAGGCCGAACGCCTGCGCCCGGCGCTGGCCGCCGCGCTGGCGGACTGGCCGCTGACGGTGAGCGCGGAGCCGATGCGCTCGCAGATCGGCTCCGGCAGCCTGCCGGTCGACCGCCTGCCGTCCGCCGGCCTGGTGTGCCGCCCGCACAGGAAGGGCGGCGTGCTGAACCGGCTGGAAAAAGCTTTGCGCGGGCTGCCGGTGCCGGTCATCGGCCACATCGCCGACCAGGCCTTGTGGCTGGACCTGCGCTGCCTGCGGCAGGCTGACGAAGCCGGCTTCGCGGCCCAGCTCCACGAACTCGCGGCCAGGCCGCGCTGAACCACGCAGCAAGCGCACTGAAGCAGCCGGCACGCGGATCGGCATCGCTTCGACGAATTCGCACGGACGGCAGCCATGCCGCCCGCGCGACCGGACACATGCAGGCCGATCTGAACATCGGCCGTCCGGTACGGCGACACGGGTCGCCACCCCAAGGCCGGGCCTTCGCGCCCGGCCGATCAAGCCCCGGCGGCATCCCGCACCGGAGCGGCTGAACCATCATCGGGAGAAACACCATGACTGATCGACACAATGCTTCACGCCGCCGCTTCCTGGCGGCGAGCGGCGGCATCGCCGCGCTGGCAGCGCCCGGCCTGGCCCAGGCAGTGCCGCGCGCAGGCACCGAACGCCCGCTGCCGCCGCTGGTCGGCCGCAGCAGCGAAACCCTGCTCCCGCGCGGCAAGGCGCGCCGGGTGGTCATCTGCGGTGGCGGCTGGGGCGGCATCACCGCCGCCCGATACCTGCGCCAGCAGGTACCGCACCTGGAAGTGGTGCTGCTGGAGCGCAACCAGAACTTCTTCTCCTGCCCGATGAGCAACAAGTGGCTGGTGGACGTCGTCGACACCCAGTACCTGACCAAGGACTACCTGAAGGTGTCCGAGGAACTCGGCTACCGCTTCATCCAGACCGAGATCCTCGAAATCGAGCGCGGCACCAAGCGCGTCGTCACTGCCGCGGGCGCGCTGGACTACGACTACCTGATCCTGTCGCCCGGCATCCGCTACAACTACGAAGCCTGGTTCGGCAACGACCGCCGCGCGGCCGAAGCCACCCGCGCGCGCTTCCCGGCGGCCTACATCCCCAGCGCCGAGCACTTCCACCTCAAGCAGGCCATCCACGACTTCAAGGGCGGCGACCTGGTGATGACCCTGCCGCCGCCGCCGCAGCGCTGCCCGCCCAGCCCCTACGAGCGCGCCTGCCTGATCGCCTCGCTGTTCAAGGCCAAGAAGCTCAATGCCCGGATCATCATCCTCGACCACAAGGACGACGTGCGCCCCATCGGCCCCGGCTTCAAGGCCGCCTTCCAGGAGCTGTACAAGGACATCGTCACCTACGTGCCGAACGCCCACGTCAAGGAAGTCGACCCGTTCAACAAGCGCATCAAGACCGCCGCCGGCGATTTCGACTTCGACCACGCCATCCTGATGGCTCCGCACCAGGCCGGCGATCTGGCCTGGAGAGCCGGCGTGGTCGGCCAGTCCTTCCAGGGCGGGCCGGACGGCTGGGCCGCGGTCGATCCGCTGTTCCTGCACGCCGAGGACGACAAGGACGTGTACGTGATCGGCGACGCCGTCGGCTACGTGTCGCCGCAGTTCTCCTTCTATCCCAAGGCCGGCCACGTCGCCAACCAGCACGCGCGCATCGTCGCCCACTACATCGCCGAGCGCGAGGCCGAGCGCGAACCGGGCTACCGCCTGCCCGACAACCTGTGTTTCATGATGGTCAGCACCCAGCCGCAGGAAGCCATCTCGGTGAAGTTCGACTACAAGGTCAATTCGATGGGCATCATCGAGCAGACCCAGATCGACTTCAACGAACGCAAGCCGGAGACCGTCGGCGAGGACTTCGAGTGGGCGCGGGGGATTTACGCGGACATGTTCGGCTGATCCGGACCCGGCAACACCGGCGAGGCCAGACTTCCTGAAGAAGTACGGCCTCGCCGGTTTCATTGTTCTCCCCATCAAGACAGACGGCGTACCCCGTCCAGCTTCGCGGCCCTCCTGTCGAAGCTCAGCAGCGGGCCACGCGCGGACTCGCTGACCAAAGCCAGATGCACGCAGTCGGCAAAATCCGGCGCCCCACCGGGGCGGTAATGCCACAGCGCGACCTCGACTGCGGATTCGTGCTGGAACTCAATTTCTTCCACTCCCAGCAAGGCATCCAGCGCAGCGAGCACGGACGCCTTGTCGAAGCCGTAGCAGGCGCGAAGCACCCATTCGAGTTCCAGCACGACCGTGACGGGCACGAACAATCGCGCTCTGTCCCGCGAATACTGGTCGAACATCGACGCCACGGTCTCGGCCTGTCCCGCGTCATCCACGACCAGCCAGCGCACCAGCACGCTGGTATCGAGTGCTGCCATCAGGGCTTGCCCGGATTCATGTCTTCGACGGCAACACTGACACCGGGCGCAGGCTTCAACATGCCCCTGAGCGCCTGAACGGACCTGGTCTTGGCCCTCAAGACCACCGTGCCATCAGGCATCAGCGTAAACGTGATGCGATCCTGTGCGCCGACGCCCAGGGAGCGCCGGATATCGGCGGGAATGGTGATCTGGCCTTTGCTGGTCAAAGTGGCTTCGGACATCCCGATCTCCTTACTTTTTAATCAATAGTAAGAATGGAGGATGTATCCGTCAACGACCGCCCACCCTCGGCGCCGGGCGCTTTCCAGTGTGGGAGGAGTCGGCCAGGTAATCTGGCCGCCCCTATCCCGATTGTGGAGCATGTCACGTGCGTTTGGCCGAGGTGGTGGTGTAATCGGAAACGGATTTTTTATACGGCAAATTTTAAGTGCGTAGCTGCGGTAACCTTGGGAGGGGAGATGGGTCGAGTTGCTCAAGGGGGTACAAAAAAGTGGTGCCCTACATGTCAATCAATTAATGTGTGTGCTGCAGTTAATCCATCATCGCTTGGTGAAGAGTCTGAGCAACGTTGGTATCAAAAAGATCATACAGATATTCAGTGGTTTAGACGCGCTCTGGTATGTTTGGAATGCGGGAGCTCGTGGCTGACTGCGGAATTGCCTGAAAGCTTTCTTGACGAACTGGTTGAGCTCCGTGATGCATTGAGAGAAATCAAGGAGAATGCCGAAATATATGTTAATGAGTCAGACAAAGCGTCGGAAACTCTAAAGAAGCTCTCTGCATCGCTATCGGTACTGCGTGCACTGAATGCATACAAAAAAGAATAATTGAACAGATGCGCTCTTCTGTATCGAAAGCTTGTTACTTTTCCATACTGATGGCCATAAGGTGGAAAGTTTTTATATTTTATAAAAAGAAAATTGTTGTAATAAAAATCTTTATTGAATTCATTTTAATTGAATGCGTTATTGATTGAATTTGATGAGAGTGTTATTGAATATGAATGCTGTAAAAATTTTCTTGGTTGTGATAACTTTTTTGCCTCTTCCTTCTGTAGCAATAAATAAGTGTGTTGATGATGGTGGAAAAGTGTTTTATACGGACCTTCCTTGCCCTGTAACCGCAAAATCAGCTAAACAACTAAACATAGTTGACAATGCGATTGTTGAAGGGGGTGCGCGGCGTGAGACGATTCAGCCTGAAGGCATAAGAGGGGCAGATAGAGAAAAAGCTGATCTAGCCGTTAAGGAAGATGGAGAGAGGCTGGGTGATGTTCGTTTGGAGGCTTGCAAAAAAGCACTGCAGGAACCAAAAAAAGAAGGGGATGTGACAGCCGCAATTAAAGTTTGTCGATCCCTTAAATATAGTCAACCCACTTCTCAAGAAACTACTCAAGCTCTTCGGGAGTTGAGGATTTATGCTTGTAACCAAGCAGTCCGTGATTTTGAGGGGGTGGGAGGGAAGCGTCGTGCAAGTGCTGTGTGCGAAGCATTGAATGATCTCTATTAACATTGTCATAATAGATAAGCCCAGCTCGAAGCCGGCCTGACCGATTTCAACCCTGCGCCAGAAGTCGCTCCACATCAGCGATCAGTCGCGTGACAGTTTGGCACAGCGCTTCGACTTGCACGGAGTCGACCTCCAGGAAGTCCTCGTATTCAGCCAGATTGCGCTGCTGGTGGGCGCTGTCGAGCACGCGCCATTGCACGGCTTGCCAGCCCAGCGTATGGCCGCATCGGTGATGCCGTCGCGGGAACCCGGACCTGCGCGGGGCGTGACCGATTAATTCAAGGGCGGCAGCACGAGCGCCGGCTAACGAATGGGTTCCCCGCGTGCGTCCTTCATCAGGGTCCTCAGCCATCGAAGTGCTGCAAGAGTGACCGTTTGTAGTCTGGCCAGTCCGCACCTTGTTGTTATTGCATTGTCTGCAGCTCATTCGGGGGAAAGTTGTTCAGCAAGGGAAACGTCGTCCACTCTGTGGGCCGGGGGAAGCTATTGCTTGACAGATGGGGAAGCCCTTGTAGTTTGAAATCACCGGACTGCGCGGCTTTTCGCACAGGTCCGGTGGATTGATGGGTTGGGCCTCGTGTCACTTTGGAACGAAGACACAAGAGACGATTGGCTGACTAGCGGCCTTGCACTCGACGCCCTTGTTCCAAAGCGGTTGAGCAAAGCTACCAACTACAAAGCCGAAGATCGTAGCTACGGGCAAGAAGAAACCGACGCGATCCGTCGGCCCAGGTGTGCGCTTAGACCACGCTGCCAGACGGCGAACCTGAAAGCCAACAAGATACATTACGGGGAACAATACTCCGAACGCCACCGACACGACTCCAAATGCAAAATGATCCATCACTTACCTTTCTTGTGATTAGGCCAGTTTGAGTTCTTCACGATAGAAGTTGTAAATCTCGCCGTCGAAAGATACGGATATCTTGAGGCGCTCTCCATCGGCTTTAACCTTCCATATTTCACCAAGCCGATTGTGCATGAACGATTCCGGCTTGTTGACGATGACATCTTCGCCGACGACTGCATGTTTTACTGGAAGTGAACGGTCGCTAGACATTGTGAGTAGAGGCCCAACGTTTGAAATCACCGGCGCTGCGCGGCTTCATCGCGCAGCGTCCGGTGGATTGATGGGTTGGGGCGCTACTTGGAGTCTGCACTCAGGTTGGCCATGCGCAAGATCAGCTATCTCCAATATCTTTACGTGGATGTACCGCAAGAACAAACAGACCTCCTGTATTTCGAGATTCTTCTGATTGGTAGTCAGTGATGCGGGTGTAGCGTGGAGGATCTTGCTGGCATACGAGTAAATGTAATCATGTTCATGCTCGATCCCGGCTAGTTTTGACATTCCGCGCCATTGCCAGCGCGGCCGTGCAAGGTCTCGAACATCGGTCTGGACGTGATTATCAAATTCAAGCAATTCATTTTTGAGTTCGTCTATTGCTGATTCAATCGAAGGTATAGCCTTCTTCTCTACAAGGTATGCTTGAAAGCCATACCCATTTGTCTTTGCGTCCTCAAGATAAAGGGAAAAGTGCCGACTCGCCATTGCGTCTATGCGACTCATGTTTTGACGCACCATGTCACCATACTCTACAACTGAAATGTCTTTCCGCTCTTGCAGTGAAACAGGGCGATCCAATTCTTCAAAACTCTTGAGCAAAGTAACCTCCTGGCGCATGTGAGCCAAGGTATCTTCGTAGTAGCGGAATTGTGTCTCCAATAGCTGTTTGTAATAGACGAGGCAGTAACGCGCATCTTTCTCGAAGAGCCTAAGCCATACGCTTAACTCAAAGACATAGCGAGCCACTGCTAACAAGCCAATTGTTTCGACGATCTGGAAGTTATTCTCGGACAACTGACGTAAGCGAACCAGTGCATTTCCATAGGCATTTCGACGCCAGTGATCTGAAGAATACTTGTCGCAAAACTGATCCTCGTCTGTGCCTATGTCTGTCCTGAACGGTCCCGACAACCGATCAAGAGAGACTGCAAGCCCCCTTATCGCTTCTATGTACTTCTCGGCTTGCTCAGCGTGTTTCATCCGGTGCGCCCCAACGTTCAGCGTAACCGGCGCCCGACGGAGAGCAGCGCAGTTGGGCGTCCGAGTTCACGCTGTTGTTAGACCTCGCTTCAATCTGCGGTCGCGCGAAGAGAATCAAAAACCTCACTGAGGTTATCTGGTTGCAGCGCCCAGCGATAGGCGGGATGAACCTCCCAGTCAAAACCAAAGTCGACGAATTTGTGGGAGAGATATCGGCTCTCCTCAAAAAATCGTCGCTGAATGAAATCCCCAACCTCCTTACGCGCCGTGATGAAGTTGATCTTGTACAAAAAGGCTGCCAAGTCCTTAAAGTCCGCTGTCCTACCGCCATGGAACTTGAATGCGCCGCTCTGTTGAATATTGCGAATCTTCGAGAACAAGCCCTCGGTCGTATAAACATACCCGGCCGCGGTCTTCTTCTCTTCGCGCGATGGCTTCATGCCTAGAAGAAGGCGCTCGATGTCAGGAAGCTCTGACCTATATTCATTGACCGTATCTTGAAGGCGACCCTGTGAGTACTCCTCGAAGACGTCATTGAAATTGTCCGTACCAATGATGTGCTTGTCGTTGGCGCGTGCATTCCGGGCGGCCAGCGTGCACAGTTTGACGATGTCCCTCGGACGCTTTCTGACCAAAGACATTAGCATCCGGTAGGCCGGAATATTCTTCCAGTTTCCTCTGCCGTGAAATACCTCCTCCATGACGGGAGACAAGAAGCGTGCTAGCTGAATCTGATTCATCGCAACAAGTTCGGGCGTCGTATGCTGGCGACCATGGTAGTGTTCGATCCGTTTGGCCAGCATTGCAAGGATTTCGTGGTTGGTCCACGCGTACCACAAGACCGACCCTTCGATCTTGTCGGTGGATTCGTCCGACGTTCGCACAAGGTAGTAGACGTCAGATCGTAGGCTTATTCGGAAACAGACCCCCTTGCATTCCGACGCCAGGTCGCGCACTGCGTTGAGAAGTGCAGAGAGCTTCTTAACGTCTTGAGGATTGCCCTGCCAGCCGCGATCAAGATCGTCCAGGTAGACAAATATCTTTCCGTTCTTCAAAAAGTCATCGACAACCGCGCGCTTAGCTCCAGATAGATTTGCATAGTTGTCAGCCTTGAAGGTTGACTGAAGAAAGTCAATAAACTTACCGCCGTACTCGTTGAGTTTGCCTCGCCAATCGTCGCGGAGCAGCCCAAACGAGATCAGTGCCTTTCTCGCAATGATTTCGGTGATGCCAGTTTTCCATTCGCGGATTAATTTCAAAAAATTTGTTTCTTCGTCGCCGATTCCGGCAATGTCATCTGGTTTTATCAATAATGATAGCCGACCTTCGGCGGCATCCTCGGCCATCGCCACATGGAATAGAGCAGATTTTCCGATGCCTTTGTGTCCCACCAAAACCCGTATGGGCAGTTCGTTTGCAACCTGCTCATAAATAGCGCCTTTAAGGTAATAGCTTTTCAAACGCTCTATATCTTCATCTTCCGCGGCTTCATGCCCAAACAGCGCGGCAATGTTTTCTTCGGTGAAATTCACTCTGGTCTCCCTTAGTACGGTAATGGCACGCTGAGGATGGTAGCTCGTGAGGTCTAACAGTTGTAGTAGACGGAACGGGCCGGCTGGTGAGTAGACGGAATCCACATATCGCCCCACCCAAAATATTTTATTAGCATCAATCCAGATTACTTCAATACCGTTGGTAACGACACTAAGCCAGCCCCATGACCTTGTCAAACCACACCGTCACGGCAGCCCGTTTCTGGCGTAAATACCGGATCATCCTCACCGAATCAGGCGTGAACGCATGGGCTGTGGCTGGTACGTGCGCCACGCCGAAGCCTATGTCGAGGCTGCTCGCGGTCGGCAGATCGCCACTCATACGGCGGCCATCGTGGAGCCTTGGCTGGAAGAGTGCGCATTCCGACGAACGCGACCGCCTACCCAACTTCCGTAAAGCCGCACGGGTCTGAAACCTGTCAGCGATGCACATCCGGTGCTGGCATGTTGACAGCATTCATTTCCCATGAGGGCGACCGCCATGCCGACACTCACGATGCGTCAGCTCGATGACGATGTTTACCAGGGGCTGAAAGCCCAGGCCGAGTCCAGCGGTCAATCCATGGAAGCCGAGCTGCGCGACATTCTCGCCGCAGCGGTACGGAGCCGCTCATGGTGGGCCAAATGGGTGGAAGCCACAGAGCCGCTGCGCGGAGATGCACTGCCCATCCCGACGGTGAACCCTTGGGAAACGACCGCTTGACCGGAGCAAGACCGCGCTTGTCCGCACGCTGGCCATCCTGCAGGAGCCCAGCGAAACCGGAACATTGAAGCCGGCTTTACTGCTTGCCAATCATTTTAAAGTGGACTTTAATTTATGAACATCCATGAAAGCCTGCTTTCAATGACTCGCAACACAGGTACCTACCTCACCACCACCACGCTGGGCGAGTCGGTGCGCGCTTTCGTGCCGCGCCCTTTGCCTCCGGCCAAACCGCCACTGGCGGCGGCATCTTTCGCCGCGCTCAACCAGCAGGCGGAACTGGCCTTGGCCCGGCTGTCGGGCGTGTCCGGTCTGGTGCCGTCAGTGGATTGGCTGCTTTACAGCGCGGTGCGCAAAGAGGCGCTGCTCAGCTCCCAGATCGAAGGTACCCAAGCCACGCTGGCCGATCTGTTCGACGACGAGGCGGGCCTCAAAATCGGTAATGCCGAAGACGTGGCCGAGGTCAGCAACTATCTGCAGGCATTCCGTTTCGTGCAGGGACAGTTGCGCGCCCCCAAGGGCCTGCCGATCAGCGTCCGTCTGCTGTGCGATGCTCACCGGCTGCTGCTCGATGGTGTCCGCGGCGCGGGCAAGCAGCCGGGCGAATTGCGCCGCTCGCAGAACTGGATCGGCGGCACGCGGCCGGGCAATGCAGCATTCGTACCGCCACCGCCAGAGCGTGTGCCCGAATTGCTGGCCGATCTGGAACGCTTCATCCATGCGGAGGCAGGCAACCTGCCGCCGCTGGTGAAGATCGCGCTGGCGCACGCACAGTTCGAGACCATCCACCCGTTTCTCGACGGCAACGGACGCATCGGCCGTCTGCTGATCGCTGCGTTGCTGGAACATTGGAATCTGCTGGCCGAGCCACTGATGTATCTGAGCGGCTACTTGAAGCAGCATCAGGCGGAGTATTACCGCCGCTTGTCCAGCATCCGCACCGATGGCAACTGGGAAGCCTGGGTGTCCTTCTTTCTGGAAGGCATGGCGGCCGCAGCGGCCCAGGCCGAACGCAGCATCATCGCCATCACCAGCCTGATCACAGCCGACCGCAAGAAGCTGCTGCAATCGCCCAAGGCCGGCCCGGCCAGCTATCGCCTGTTCGAACTGCTGCCGATGATGCCGCGCTTCACGGTGGAACTGGCGCGGCAACGCCTGGAGACCACTTTTCCGACGGCGAATGCCGCCGTGCGGACGCTGGAAGCCCTGGGCATCGTGACCGAGCTGACGGGTCAGAAGAAAAACCGCAGCTACAGCTATCAGGCCTATGTCGAACTGTTGGCGCGCTGAACCATGAGCGAAACCCCCAGGCGCTGCGTGCCGTAGCCCGTCAAGACGAGCACCGTACCCTTGAGCTGCTGAAAAGCACGATTTTCTCACCGGGAAAACCGGATAATGGCAGCGAGTTCGTCTTGGACGCTATTTTGGGATTCCCACATGGAAATTAAGGTCAACTTTCTCGACAAGCTTCGTCTTGAGGCCAAGTTCGATGACTTCACGGTGATCGCCGACCAGCCTATCCGCTACAAGGGCGATGGCTCGGCGCCGGGGCCGTTCGATTACTTTCTGGCCTCATCGGCCCTGTGTGCGGCTTACTTTGTAAAGTTGTACTGCGACACCCGCAATATTCCTACCGATAACATCCGCCTGTCGCAGAACAACATTGTCGATCCCGAAAACCGCTACAAGCAGATTTTCAAGATCCAGATCGAGTTGCCGGAGGATATCTCCGCCAAAGACCGGCAGGGCATTTTGCGCTCCATCGAGCGTTGCACGGTGAAAAAGGTGGTGCAAACCGGGTCCGAGTTTGTGATCGAGGAGGTGGAGAATCTGGATTCCGATGCTCAGGCCTTGCTGACGCTGAATTCGGACTCCGAAGCAAGCACCTATATTGCGGGCAAGGACCTGCCGCTGGAGCAAACCATCGCCAATATGTCGGGGGTCTTGGCGGACCTGGGCATCAAGATTGAAATCGCATCGTGGCGCAATCTTGTTCCCAATGTGTGGTCGCTGCATATCCGCGATGCGCACTCGCCGATGTGTTTTACCAATGGCAAGGGAGCGACCAAGGAAGGCGCACTGGCGTCGGCGTTGGGCGAATTCATTGAGCGAATGAATTTCAATCATTTCTACAACGACCAGTTCTGGGGAAGAGATTGCCAACGCTGCGTTCGTGCATTACCCGAACGAGCGCTGGTTCAAGCCTGGCCCCAAAGATGCGCTGCCGGTTGAAATACTCGATGAATACTGCCTGCAGATTTACAATTCCGATGGCGAGTCAAATACCACCGGCAAAGCCGGTGGCTTGGATGGTGAGCGCCTCAAAGGCGCCCATGAAACCGTGAGCCGCCCTTGGCGGCTTACCCTATTTCCAGCTTCATCTGGTCGTAGCGCTCGTCCTCATCTTCCTGGTTGCGGATGTACGCCCGAACGATGTTCTCGTCCAATCCGACCGTCGAGACGAAGTAGCCCCTCGCCCAGAAATGCTCGCCGGTGAAATTCTTCTGTCGCCCGCCGAACTTGCGCGCGATCTGAATCGCGCTCTTCCCCTTCAGGTAGCCCACCACATTCGACACTGCGTACTTCGGAGGAATGCTCAGGCACATGTGAACGTGACCGCCCATCAGATGTCCTTCGACAATCTTGGACTCCTTGTGCGAAGCCAGTTCGTGAAACAGTTCCCCCAAGTGACGACGCAACATCCCGAACACCCGCTTCTTGCGCCTCTTCGGTATGAACACCACATGGTACTTGCAGTCCCATCTCGTGTGACTCAGGCTCTGCTACTCTTTCATCGTGAATCTCCTTCTCTTGGCAGAGATCAGAAATTCACGCCGACCGTCGTAAAGGTCAAACCTTGGTGAGTCCCCCGGCACAGCCGGGGGCTTACCTCTATGAGTTAGGGGAACGCTGATTAAATCCGTTCGCCCTGAGCCTGTCGAAAGGCATTGCTTGAACAATCAAGGGCTTCGACAAGCCTGTCCTGAGCACGGTCGAAGGGCTCAGCCCGAACGGTCATGAATTATTCAGCGTTTCCCTAAACTCCCCACCACCTCATTTCGGAAACTCCGCCATGCTCATCGGCACCGCCGGCCACATCGACCACGGCAAGACCACGCTCGTCCGCGCGCTGACCGGCGTGGACACCGACCGCCTGCCGGAGGAGAAGCAGCGCGGCATCACCATCGAACTGGGCTATGCCTATGCGCCGCTGGCGGGCGATGGCGAGGGGCGGACGCTGGCTTTCATCGACGTGCCGGGGCACGAGAAGTTCGTGCCGACGATGCTGGCGGGCGCCAGCGGCATCGACTTCGCGCTGCTGGTGGTGGCGGCCGACGACGGCGTGATGCCGCAGACGCGCGAGCATCTCGCCATCGTCCATCTGCTCGGCATCGGCCGTGGGGCGGTGGCAGTCACCAAGTGCGACCGCGTGCCGCCGGAACGCATCGAGGCGGTGCGGGACGAAGTAGCGGCGCTGCTGGCGCCGACCCGGCTGGCGGCAGCGCCGGTGTTCGCGCTGTCGGCGCAGAGCGGGGAGGGCGTGGCGGCGCTGCGCGCCCATCTCGACGCGATCGCCGCGGAGGAGGGCGCGCGCAGCGTGCAGGGTGGCCTGCGCCTGGTGGTGGACCGCCGCTTTGCCATTGCCGGTGCAGGCGCGGTGGTGACCGGCACCGTGCATGCCGGCCGGCTGCGAGTGGGTGACACCGTGTTGCTGGCGCGGCCGGGCGGCGAGGTCCGCGAACTGCGGGTGCGCGGGCTGCACGTCAACAACCGCAAGGCCGACGTCGGCGGTCCGGGCAGCCGCTGCGCGGTGAACCTGGCCGGCATCGAATACCGCGACATCGAGCGCGGCGACTGGCTGCTGTCGCCCGGCCCGGTGCGCACCACCGATCGCCTCGACCTGCGCCTGCATCTGTTGCCGGAGCTGCGGCGCAAGCTGGGGCAATGGGCAGGCGTGACGCTCCACCATGCCGGCGGCCACGCGATGGCGCGGCTGGTGCTGCTCGATGGCGCGCTGGAGGCGGGCGGCCTGACCGGAGGCAGCAGCGGCCTGGTACAGGCGGTGCTCGACCGGCCGCTGTTCGCCTGTTGCGGCGACCGCATCGTGATCCGCGACGCCGCCGGCCGCGAGACGCTGGGCGGCGGCGCCGTGCTCGACCCCTTCCCGCC
Organism: Thauera butanivorans; assembly: GCF_048398245.1. NCBI lineage: Bacteria > Pseudomonadati > Pseudomonadota > Betaproteobacteria > Rhodocyclales > Zoogloeaceae > Thauera > Thauera butanivorans. Next base: position 81,745 of record NZ_CP183038.1, on the reverse strand, counting down.
CGCGCGACACCGCCGCCGGCCGGAACGCCTGGCCCTGCTGGCAGCGCTCGAACATCGTGATGTCGACGTCCGCCTGCGCGCGCTGGTCGACGCCGCCGCCCTCGGTGCCGATGCCGACGAACTGGCCGCGGCCCACAACCTGCACGGCACCGATGCGCCGTCCTGGCAGCAGCGCCTGCCCGAGGTGCAGGTGGTCGCGGCCAAGGGCGGCACCCGGCTGTTCTCGCCCGCGGCCTGGGATGCGCTGGCCGAGCGCATCCTCGCCCGCCTGGCAGCGCACCATGAAGCTTTTGCCGACGAACCGGGCGTGGAGCGCGAACGCCTGCGCCGGATGTGCGCGCCGCAACTGCCGCCGGCCGTCTTCCTCGCCCGCCTCGAAAGCCTGCTGGCCGACGAGCGCCTGCGCCGCGCCGGCTCGGCCTGGCACCTGCCGACGCATACCGCCGAACTTTCACCCGCCGAACGGCTGCGCGCCGACGCAATCCTGCTGCGCCTGGCCGACGGCGCCTTCGATCCGCCCTGGGTGCGCGATCTCGCCGCGAGCTGCAACATGGAAGAGGCCGAAGTCCGCCGCCTGCTGCGCCGCGTGGCGATGCGCGGCGAAGTGTTCCAGATCGTCCGCGACCTGTTCTACCCACGCGCGACCGTCACGCAGATGGTCGGCATCGTCCGCGAACTGGCCGCCGGCAACGACGGCCGCATCCGCGCCGCCGGCTTCCGCGACCGCATCGGCGGCGGCCGCAAGCGCGCCATCCAGATCCTCGAGTTCTTCGACCGCGTCGGCTTCACCCGCCGCGTCGGCGAAGGCAGCCAGCGCGCCCACATCCTGCGCGGCGAGCCGCCTGTCACCGAGGACACCTAGCGGGCTACAATCCCCGCTCCGATGGAAGAGAGGCGTTCCCCGGTGGGGCGACTGGTCTTCAAAACCAGGTGGGGCCGTCAGCCGGTCCCAGGTGGGTTCGACTCCCATTCTCTTCCGCCATACCTCTTCTGCCATCCTTCTCGACGACGCGCCATGGCTGAACTTCGCGGCTGCCGCTTTCCGGAAGACCTCCGCTACGACCCGGCGAACCACCTGTGGTTTGCCGCCGAGGCGGACGATGTCTGGCGCGTCGGCGTGACGCCTTTCGGCGTCGCCATCGCCGGCGAGATTCTGCTGTTCACGCCCAAGCCGGCCAGACGCACGCTGACCGCCGGGCGCGCCTTCGGCCTGCTCGAAGCAGGCAAGACCGTGTTCCCGGTGAAAACGCCGGTCGACGCCACGCTGGTCGAAGGCAACGACGCCCTGTCGCACTCCGCCGCGCTGATGAACACCGATGCCTACGCCGCCTGGCTGGTGCGGCTACGCATCGCGCCGGCAGATGCGACCAGCCACTTGCTGAGCTGGGAAGAAGCCCGTGTCGGCATCACTGCGCAGATGGACCTGTGGCGCTTCGACGACCTGCAGGGCTTTCAGGCGCCCTTGCTGGGCGAAGGCGCGAAGGGCCTGCACGGATGAGCGCACACCTTGCCATCCTCGTCTGGGCCGCCGACCCGGACAGCCCGCAGCTGTGCGCCACGCCTTTCCATTTCGCCGCCGCCGCCGCGGCGATGGACGCCGAAGTCGAGATGTATTTCACCGCCCGCTCGGTCCGCCTGCTGCTGCCTGGCGTTGCCGAAACGCTATATCCGGGCGGGCAGGGCAGCGGCCTGCCGCCGCTGTCCCACTTCCTGCACGAAGCCGTCCGCTACGGCACCCGCCTGTACGCCTGCCCCGCCGCGATGCAGGCGCACGGCGTGGCACCGGAAGGCCTGCGCACCGAAGTCTGCGGCCAGGCCGGCGCCGCCGCCTTCATCGGTCGCACGCTCGACCCGGCATGGCGGACGCTGACGTTCTGAATGGCTGATCCCGGTCACCCCTCGGCCGACTCCGGTGTCGCCAGCAGTGCCTCGAAAGCCAGCGCCGCAGGGCTGACCGGGCGGTGCGGCAGGCGCAGGCGGTAGAGCAGGCGCTCGATCGGGCCGCTGACGGGGACGTGGCGGCGGACGCGGCCGAGCGCAAGTGCGTCGCGCGCACAGATTCTCGGCACCACGCCGAAGCCGATGCCGGCAGCCACCGCCTGCACGATGGCTTCGTTGCTGCCCACCTCGATGATCTCCCCGGCTTCCACTCCCATCCGGCGCAGCAGCGCCTCGGTGGCGTCGCGGCTGCCAGAGCCTCGCTCCCGCATGATCCATGTCGCCTGCAGTCCGCAAAGCCCGGCCTCATCGCCAACAGCCGCCAGCGGCGCCTCGCGCGGTGAGATCACGATCATCTCCTCGCTGCGCCACAGGCGCACCTCTACCCGCGCATCGTCGATCCGGCCCTCGACCAGGGCCACATCCACCTGGCAATCGAGCAGGCGGGCGGCGATCTGGCGGGTGTTGGCAGCCACGACCTGCAGCCTGACGCCCGGATGGCACTCATGGAAGCGGCGCAGGAAAGACGGTAGCCAGTAGGTGGCGATCGTGGTGCTCGCGCCGATACGCAGGCGGCCGCGGCCGAGGCCGTTGAATGCGCGCAGCGCTTCGTCAGCTTCGCGCTCCAGCGCGAACAGGCTACGGCCGTATTCCAGCAGGACCTGACCGGCTTCGGTGGGCTCGAAGAAGCGCCCACGGCGCTCCAGCAGGACGACATCGAGCTGGGATTCGAGTTCACGCACCGATTTCGACGCCGCCGGCTGGCTGATGCCGAGCTTTTCGGCCGCGCGCGAAAAGCTGTTCTCTTCGGCCACATGGACGAAGACCTTGAGCAGATGGAGGTTCATGCATAACCCTGAAGAATTCAAAGTTAACTTTCATTCTCTACAAGAATTCTAGGCTCCGCTCTATCGTTATGCCCAGCAAAACTAAACATAGAGCCGGAAACGATAATGACCGCCATCCTGCGCCCGGAAGCCCGTACCGGCCTTCTGACCAGCTTTGCGCTCGCCGCCGCTGCCGCCGGGTTGGCTACGCTTCCCACGCTGGCCAGCCATGGGCTGGGATGGCTGCCGCTGGCGATCGTGCTCGGCATGGCAGTCGGCAACCTGTGGCCGGGCCTGGTGCAGTCCGGCGGCAGCGGCCTGGGCCTGGCGCGCGGCGTGATCATGCGTGCCGGCATCGTGCTATACGGCCTCAAGCTGAGTTTTGCCGACCTGTCCTCGGTGGGCTGGCAAGGGCTGGCGCTGGCCTGCGTCATTGTCGCCTCGACGCTGTTGCTGGCGCGCCTGCTGGGCCGCCGCCTGGGACTGGAGCCGGGTCTTGCCCTGCTGATCGGCGCCGGTAGCGCAATCTGCGGCGCGGCGGCTGTCGCCGCGGCTGACGGCGTGCTGGGCGCGCGTGCGCGGCAGGTGGCATCGGCTGTGGCCACCGTAGTGATCTGCGGCACGCTGGCGATGTACCTGATGCCGCTGCTGATGCCGCTGACCGGCCTGTCCGGCGCCGATTCCGGCCTGTGGATCGGACTCACCGTCCATGAACTCGGGCATGTCGTCGCTGCTGCGGCGATGGTCGGCCCCGACGCGGCCAGCACCGCGCTGGTCGAGAAGATGCTGCGCGTGATGCTGTTGGCTCCCGCCGTACTGTGGATCGCGCTGCAGGGCAACCAACGGCAGGAAGGCATCGGCGCACGCGTCGAGGTGCCGGTTTTCCTGTGGCTTTTCCTCGCCGTGCTGCTGCTCAACCTCAGCGGGGTCGTACCCGAATCCCTGCGCGAGCTTGGCGCCCTGGTCGCCGATATGTTGCTGGCAACCGGACTGGCGGCACTCGGCATGCTCACCCGTATCGCCGACATCAGGGCGACAGGGGCGAGAGTCTGGGTGCTGGCCCTGCTGCTGTGGTCCTACCTGCTGGTAGCCGGCTTCGGACTGGTGAAGTGGTTGTCGCACTGAGCGTCGGCGCCGCGACGGGCAGCAGCAAGTCATCCGCCCCACGGCACATTGATGCCGCACGTTGCTAACCGGGGTGCCAAGGCCTGACGCCACAATTCCCGCGTCAAAGGCTTGACATGAGCCTTGGCGGGCGCGCGCCAGCTTCATCATCTTCTTTGCGCTGCTTTATCCAGCGTCGTGTGCATTTCTGCTGCTGTCAGGATTGATATCGGATTCGATCCTTCTCTTCGGCGCGGTGCTGCTTCCCCTATTCCATATTGGCGGCTCGTTTGGCGTGAAGCTGTACCGGAACATCGAACGACGCCTGCTCCACCACCTGGTTCTGTTCGCGAGGGCAATGGCAGAACTGTCTGCCGCACTCGATTCCGCATCATTTCCTCAGCACTGATCTGTTTTTTCATATTCGTTTCCACGATTGTCTTGAACTGATGTGGTGCGTGTCGCACCGCAGTAGTGCGCACCATTCGTGCGGTGCAGCGATGCATACTCGGCAAAAAATAAAAACATCTTTCAAATCAATAGTTTATATTTTATTGTGCAACGCAGAAAACTGGCATTGCAATTGCTAGATATAACCTGTCATGACAAGTTGAGCGATTCAGGTGATCGATATGCCACAAATCGGAAACATGCAGCCCAGTCAGAACCGTCAGCAGGCCAAGGACAGCGTGATGCCGCTTTCTCCGGTTCCGCTCCATACCCAGATCCGGGAAACGCTGAGGCACTACATTCTCGATGGGCGATGGCCGCCGCATACGCAGATTCCGTCCGAAAGCCAGATGATGAGTTCGTTTGGCGTGAGCCGGATAACGATTCGCCAGGCATTGGGCGATCTGCAAAAGGAAGGATTGATCTTCAAGATCATAGGCAAGGGCAGCTTCGTCGCAAAACCCAAGGTTTTTCAAAGCCTTTCCCGCCTGCAGGGCTTCGGTGAAGCGATGTCGCCAGCGGGTTACGAGACCTGTTCCAAGCTGTTGAGCGCCCGCGAAACCGAAGCCAGCCCTGCCGTTGCCCAGCGCTTTTCGCTCAAGCCGGGAAGCCGCGTTTTCGAAATACAGCGCCTGCGCTATCTGAACAGGGAGCCCATTTCGGTGGACGTCAGCTATTTCCTGCTGGATATCGGACGTCGCCTCGTCCAGGAAGACCTGGTCACGCGCGACATATTCATGATTCTCGAAAACGATTACGGGCTCGATCTCACCCATGCCGATCTCCAGATCGAGGCCATCTGCGCCGACGAGTTTCTGGCCCGCCAGCTCGGCATCGCCGAAGGCGCGCCATTACTGAGGATGGAGCGCATGACGCATGCCGGCGACACACCCGTCGATTTCGAATTTCTCTATTACCGTGGCGATGCCTTCCAGTATCGCCTGCGCATAGACCGCAGTTGAGGCCGAATGCCGTGGGCGCCCGACTTACTCCCGGCAATGGAATCGATTGCAATTCATATTGGTTCGGAAGCGAACCGGGCCGGCGTAAGGTGCACGCCCCGACGGGCGGCCGCAGGCGCAGGACGACGGGCGGCCGCAGGCGCAGGACAACAGAATGAACATCGCCGACAGCACGAGGATGTGATGCCGGCACAAAGCGCGGGAACCGATGCCGGGCAGCAGGACCGTGCCCACCACGGGAACCCGTCTCATCAACACCGCAAGACGTACTTCCTACCCAAGGAGCAAGCAACAATGAAACGCATCGACATGGAATTCGACCTGGTGGTGATCGGTGGCGGCACCGGCGGCCCGATGGCAGCCGTGAAGGCGAAGGAGAAGAATCCCAAGCTGAAGGTCCTGCTGATCGACAAGGCCCACGTCAAGCGCAGCGGCGCCATTTCGATGGGCATGGACGGCCTCAACAATGCCGTCATCCCCGGCCACGCCACGCCCGAGCAATACGTCAAGGAAATCACCATCGCCAACGACGGCATCGTGGACCAGGCAGCGGTGATGGCCTATGCCGCCAACAGCTTCGACATGATCCAGGAGCTGGACCGCTGGGGCGTGAAATTCGAGAAGGACGAAACCGGCGACTACGCGGTGCGCAAGGTGCACCACCTCGGCAGTTACGTGCTGCCGATGCCGGAAGGCCATCACATGAAGAAGATCCTCTACCGCCAGTTGAAGCGCGCGCGGGTGGAGATCACCAACCGCGTCGTCGTCACCCGCCTGCTGACCGGCGCCAACGGCGAGGTCACCGGCGTGATGGGCTTCGACTGCCGCACCGCCGACTTCTACGTCATCCGCTGCAAGGCCGCGGTCATCACCACCGGGGCGGCCGGGCGCATCGGCCTGCCGGCCTCGGGCTACCTGATGGGCACCTACGAGAACCCCACCAACTCCGGCGACGGCCACGCCATGGCCTATCACGCCGGCGCGGCGCTGGCCAACCTCGAATGCTTTCAGATCAACCCGCTGATCAAGGACTACAACGGCCCGGCCTGCGCCTACGTCACCGGCCCGTTCGGCGGCTATACCGCCAACGCCAGGGGCGAGCGCTTCATCGAGTGCGACTACTGGAGCGGCCAGATGATGCTGGAGTTCCATCGCGAGCTGCAGAGCGGCAACGGCCCGGTGTTCCTGAAGCTCGACCACCTCGCCGAAGAGACCATCAGCGAGATCGAGCACATCCTGCACTCCAACGAGCGCCCCAGCCGCGGCCGCTTCCATGACAAGCGCGGCAACGACTACCGCAAGCAGATGATCGAGATGCACATCTCCGAGATCGGCTTCTGCAGCGGCCACAGCGCTTCCGGCATCTGGACCAACGCCCGCGGCGAAACTTCGGTGCCCGGCCTGTACGCCGCCGGCGACTGTGCCAGCGTGCCGCACAACTACATGCTCGGCGCCTTCGTCTATGGCCGCATCTGCGGCCACAACGCCGCCGAATATTGCGGCGCGGTCGCGGACAGGGCGATCGACGAGGGCGCAGTGGCGGCCGAGCAGGCGCGCGTGTCGGCGCCGCTGCAGCGCAGCGAAGGGCCGACGCCGTTCCAGATCGAGTACAAGACCCGCCGCCTGGTGAACGACTACCTGCAGCCGCCGAAGATCACGCGCAAGTACGAGATCGGCCTGCGCCGCTTCGACGAGGTGCGCGAGGACGCCCAGGCCATGCTGGCGACCAACCCGCACGAGCTGATGCGCGCGATGGAAGCGATGTCGATCATCGACTGCGCGGAGATGGCTGCGCGTTCGTCGATGTTCCGCGCAGAAAGCCGCTGGGGCCTGTACCACTACTGCGTCGACCACCCCGAGCGGGACGACGCCAACTGGTTCTGCCACACCCTGCTCAGCAAGGGTGCCGACGGCAGCATGACGATGGCCAAGAAAGCGGTCGAGCCCTACATCGTGCCGATCGACGACGAAGAGCGCGACGCCTACCAGCGCCTGCGCGTCGAACGCAAGGCCGAAGCCGCCTGACCCGCCGCCCCTCCCCGACACCCCTACAGAACAGAGGATTCCGCCATGAGCATCGCCACCACCCTGACCCAGGCACCGGTCAAAGTCCATGAAGACAAATGCATCGCCGAAAAAGGCTGCACGGTATGCGTGGACGTCTGCCCGCTCGACGTACTGGCCATCGACCTGGTGAAGAAGAAGGCCTTCATGCAGTTCGACGAATGCTGGTACTGCCTGCCTTGCGAGACCGACTGCCCCACCGGTGCGGTCGAGGTCAGCATCCCCTACCTGCTGCGCTGAGGAGAAGACGATGACGATCAGCCTGAGTCCGATGGCCGAACGCCTCGCCAGCGCCGACGCCGAAGTGCGCCGCCTGGCAGTGATCGACCTGCCGTACAGCGACGAGGACGACATCGTGCCGCTGCTGCTGCCACGCCTCACCGATGAAGTCGCCGAAGTGCGCGCCGAAGCGGTGCGCGCGCTCGAAGGCTTCGAGGAGCCGGAAGTCGTGGCCGCGCTCGCCGCTCGCCTGCTCGACGCCGACGAAGCCGTGCGCGACGCCGCCGGCGAAGTGCTCGCCGAACTGAAGCACAGCGCCTCGGCCGAACACCTGCTGCCCTATCTGAGCGGACACGGCGCGGCGGTGCGCATGCTGGCCTTCCGTGCCGTGCGGGCCCTGCGCGTCATCGACGCCTTCGAGCCCGCGCTCACCGCGCTGCGCGACCCCGATCCGGGCGTCCGGCGCGAGGCGGTGGGCGTGCTCGGCTACCTGCGCCGTGCCGAGGCAGTCGGCGAACTGGCCGAAGTCGCCGCCCACGACCCGGATGCCGAAGTCCGCCGCATCGCCGTCGGCGCGCTCGGCTACACCTCCGAGATCAGCGTGCTGCCAGCGCTGACCCGGGCGCTCGGCGACAGCGCCTGGATGGTGCGCGACGAAGCCGCCCAGACCATCGGCAAGCTCGGCCTCGGCCCGGCGATCCCCGATCTGGTCAAGGCGATGAACGACACCTACTGGCAGGTGCGAGTCAAGGCCGCGCGCAGCCTCGGCGTGCTGAAGGCCTCCGCCGGGCTGCCGGCGCTGGTGGAGGCGCTGTCGCACACGATCAGCAACCTGCGCAAGGAAGCCGCCATCGCGCTCGGCGAGATCGCCGACCCGCGGGCGATCCCGGCGCTGGAAAAGGCACTCGAAGACCCCGATCCCGACGTCCGCAAGCTGTCCCGGCTGGCGCTGACCGCGATCGAGCTGGCGCGCAAGTGAAAGGAGAACGGACATGGCATTCGTCGTCACCGAAGCCTGCGTGCGCTGCAAATACACCGACTGCGTGTCGGTGTGCCCGGTCGATTGCTTCCATGAAGGGCCGAACTTCCTCGTCATAGACCCCGACGGCTGCATCGACTGCGGCGTGTGCGTGCCCGAATGTCCGATCGGCGCCATCTACGACGCCTCGGAGCTGCCGCCCGATCAGATGGAGTTCGTCGAGATCAATGCCCGGCTCGCCGCCGAATGGCCGGTGATCGCCGAAGCACGCGAACCATTGCCCGAAGCCGAAACCTGGGCGGAAGTGAAGAGCAAGCGCCAATACCTCGAAGAGCGCGCTGCGGTCTGAGCACCGCCTTCCCACCTGCCCCCTCCCCACTGGATTCACCGGAAAAGGACGCACATCATGACTGCACATTCCAGCATCACTGCCCAACCCGGCAGGAAAAGCCTCGCCGGCCGCCTCGTCGCTCTCGCCCTGGGCTGTTGCCTTGCGCTGCCCACGGCGGCCGAAGTCCTCACCATCGGCATCGGCACGCAGAACACGACCACCAACACCGTGACCGGCGGCATCGTGCTGAAGGAACTCGGCCTGCTCGAAAAACACCTGCCCAGGACCGGCAAGTACCAGGACATCGAGTTCAGAATCCAGTGGCAGAACTTCACCTCCGGCCCGCCGATCACCAACGGCATGGTCGCCAACACCTTGCAGATCGGCATGATGGGGGACTATCCGCTGCTGGTGAACGGCGCCACCTTCCAGAACGCCAACGGCACCAGCAGCCGGCTGGTCGCGCTGATCGCCTACAACGCCGACGGCGCCGGCAACGGCGTGGTGGTACACAAGGACTCGCCCTACTACGAACTGGCCGACCTGAAGGGCAAGAAGCTGTCGGTGCCCTTCGGCTCCGCCGCCCACGGCATGCTGCTGAAGGCCTTCGAGGACCGCGGCTGGAAGCCCGAGGATTTCGAACTTTCCAGCCAGAGCCCGGAAGTCGGCACCTCCAGCCTGCAGGAAAAGCGCATCGACGGCCATGCCGATTTCGTGCCCTTTGCCGAGCTGCTGCCCTACCGCGGCTTCGCGCGCAAGATCTTCGACGGCGTCGAGACCCGGGTGCCGACCTTCCACGGCGTGGTGGTGCGAGAGGACTTCGCCGCCAAGTACCCTGAAGTGGTGGTCGCCTACATCAAGGCGCTGATCGAGGCCAACGACTGGGTGCGCAAGGATCCGGCCGGGGCCGCGGCCCGGATCGAACAATGGACGCGGGTGGAAAAGGAAGTGGCCTACATCTTCCTCGGCCCGGGCGGCGTGCATACGCTGGATCCGACAATCAAGCCGAAGTGGGTCGAAACGATCAAGTACGACCACGGCGTACTGCAGCGCATGGGCCGGGTGAAGGACTTCGACGCCGACGCCTGGGTGGATGAAAGCTACCTGCGCCAGGCCCATGCCGAACTCGGCCTCGATTACGAGCAGCAGCGTGCCCGTCTCGACAACTATGAGATCAGCGGCACCGACCCGCTGTGCGGCGGCGACATAGAACAGCCGCGCGAAGCCGGTGAAGTGTGGATCGACGGCGCCGGCATCACCGCCTACAAATCGACGGCCTGCACGCTGGCGGCGGTGAACAAGGCCATCGGCGAAGGCCGCAAGATCAGCGCCAGCTACGTCTTCGACCACACGACCCGGATCAAGCTGTTCGCCGACAAGGCCTTCTACGCCCTCGCGACTGCCAATGGCCGGCCCGCGGTACTGGCCTTCCTGCTGAAGAAGGATGCCGAAGCCCATGCCGCCGCCAACGGCGGCAGGGTCGGCAGCTACGAAGATGCGCTCGCGCTGGTCGGGAGTTGAGCCATGGCAAGCGCAATACCGATGAGAGCCGTCGGCCCCCAGGCCGACGCCGCCACGGCACGCACGGCAGAACTGCACAAGGTGGAGGAAGGCATGAATCCGCCGCTGCTCATCAAACGCCGCGATCTGCACCGCGCGCCGCCGACGCCAGCCGGCCTTCCGCCCGGCACCGGCGCCCGGCTGCTCGGCCTGCTGCGCGCCCAGCTCGGCTCCTTGGCGCTGAGCGTACTGTCGATCGCGCTGCTGCTCGGCTTCTGGTACCTCGGCACCGAGTACCGCTGGGATTTCTACATCCGCTTCACCAACGTACCGAGCCCGGGCGAGGTGTTCACCGAGCTGATGGGCCTGGTCGGCAGCACCCAGTTCCAGACCAACATCGGCACCTCGGTGGGGCGGATCCTGTCAGGATTCTGCATCGCCACCGCGCTCGGCGTGGTGCTGGGACTGCTGTGCGGGCGCTACGCGGTGCTGAAGGGGCTGCTGTTTCCCGCCCTCGAAGTACTCCGGCCCATCCCGGCGATCGCCTGGGTGCCGATCTCGATCATGCTGTGGCCAAGCACCGAGACCAGCATCATCTTCATCACCTTCATCGGCGCCTTCTTCCCGATCCTGCTCAACACCCTGCACGGCGTCGCCTCGGTCGACCCGGTGCTGATCCGGGCGGCGCGCTGCCTGGGCGCGGGCGAACTGGCGCTGCTGGTCCGCGTCATCCTGCCCGGCGCACTGCCGCACATCTTCACCGGGCTGGCGGTGGGCATGGGCGTGGCCTGGGTATCGCTGATCGCGGCCGAAATGATCTCCGGCCAGTTCGGCGTCGGCTATTTCACCTGGGAAGCCTATTCCCTCATCGAGTATCCCCACATCGTCATCGGCATGCTGGTGATCGGCGTTCTCGGCCTGCTGTGCAGCGGCGGCATCCGCCTGCTGGCCAGGCTGGCGATGCCCTGGCAGCGGGCCGGCCACAAGGAGAATGGATGATGGCAAGCGACGGCAAAGGCCCGGCCAGGGGCCATATCGACCTGCGCGACATCCGCGTCAGCTTCATGCAGAACGGTGCGGCACTGGATGCGGTGAGCGGAGTCACGCTGGACGTCGAACCGGGCGAATTCGTCTCGGTGGTCGGCCCTTCGGGCTGCGGAAAATCCACGTTGCTCAACATCGTCGCCGGCTTCCTGAAGCCGAGTGCTGGCAAGGCGATGGTAGACGGCAAGCCGATCGACGGGCCGGGCTCGGAGCGCGGAGTCGTGTTCCAGCAGTACTCCTTGTTCCCGTGGCTGAAGGTGCGCGAGAACGTCGAGTTCGGACTCAGGATGCAGGGCATGGGGCGAGCCGAGCGTGAATCCAAGGCCCGCACCCTGCTCGGGCTGGCGGGGCTGCTGTCCTTCGAGAACCACTATCCGGACCAGCTTTCCGGCGGCATGAAGCAGCGCGTCGGCATCGTCCGTGCGCTCGCCACCGGCCCGCAGGTGCTGCTGATGGACGAACCCTTCGGTGCGCTCGATGCCCAGACACGGGTGGTGATGCAGGAAATCCTCACCAACATGTGGCAGCAGCTGCGTCTGTCGGTGCTCTTCATCACCCATGACATCGAGGAGTCGATCTTCCTCTCCGACAAGGTCTATGTCATGACCGCACGCCCGGGCAGGATCAAGGCCGAGATTCCGATCCCGCTGCCCCGCCCGCGCACGCCGGAGATGACCGCATCGCCGACCTTCATGGCGCTGCACCGCCAGCTGAAGGCCCTCATCCGCGAGGAAAGCCTGGCCGCGATGGGCGGCGAACTGAGGGACGGCGGCCTGGGCCAGGACTGGCATCTGGGCAGCCAGGACGACGTGCGGGCGGTGTTATGAACGCCACCACCACCTCGTCCTGCCTGCCGGTGCAGATCACCGACAGGCGTCGCTCCGGCCTGCTGGTCATCGAATGGAGCGACGGCGCTTCGAGCGTGCTGCATCACGGCAGGCTGCGCCAGCAGTGCCGCTGCGCCGCCTGCACCCAGCGCCGCCGCAGCGGGCAGGCACCCGCAGCTCCAGCTGCGCTGGCCGACATCCGGCCGGTCGCAGACAAGGGACTCAACCTGGTCTTCGCCGACGGCCACGACCGCGGCATCTATCCCTGGGCCTATCTGCGCGAACTCGGCGACGAACGCGCCTGAATCAAAAGGAAGCCATCATGAGCAGTCTCACTACCGAACGCGTGCTGCACGTCCATCACTGGAACGACTCCCTGTTCAGTTTCCGCACCTCGCGCAGCGCCAGCCTGCGCTTTCGCAACGGCCACTTCGTCATGATCGGCCTGCCCGGCGAAAACAGGCCGCTGCTGCGCGCCTACAGCATCGCCAGCGCAAACTACGACGAGCACCTGGAATTCTTCAGCATCAAGGTGCCCGACGGCCCACTCACCTCGCGCCTGCAGCACTTGCTCCCGGGCGACGAACTGATCGTCGGCAGCAAACCGGTCGGCACCCTGGTGATCGACGACATCAACGACGGCCGCAACCTGTTCCTGCTCGCCACCGGCACCGGCCTCGCCCCTTTCCTCAGCATCATCCGCGACCCGGAGACCTACGAACGCTTCGAGCGCGTAGTGCTGGTGCATGGCGTGCGCCAGGTCAACGAGCTGGCCTACGTGGATTTCATCGAACGCGAGCTGCCGCAGGACGAATTCCTCGGCGAACTGGTCAGCGCAAAGCTGCTGTACTACCCGACGGTGACGCGCGAACCCTTCCGCAACCAGGGACGGCTGACCGACCTGCTGGATTCCGGCAAGCTGTGCGCCGATCTCGGCCTGCCGCCGCTCGACGCAGCACACGACCGGGCGATGATCTGCGGCAGCCCGGCGATGCTGGCCGACACCTGCAAGCTGCTCGATGCCCGCGGCTTCCGCATCAGCCCGCGTCAGGGCGAGCGCGGGGACTACGTGATCGAGCGCGCCTTCGTCGAGAAATGAACAGCCGCGGCCCTCGGGCCGCGGCTTTCCCCAACCGAAAGAGAAACCAGCAACGATGAAGATCCTGGTACCCGTGAAACGCGTTGTCGACTACAACGTGAAGGTTCGCGTCAAGGCTGACGGCAGCGGCGTGGATATTGCGAACGTCAAGATGAGCATGAACCCGTTCGACGAGATCGCGGTGGAAGAGGCGGTGCGCCTGAAGGAAGCGGGCGTGGCCACCGAGGTGGTGGCGGTGAGCTGCGGGGTGGGGGCGTGCCAGGAGACGCTGCGCGCGGCGCTGGCGATCGGCGCGGACCGCGCGATCCTGGTCGAGACCGATGCCGAGCTGCAGCCGCTGGCGGTGGCCAAGCTGCTGAAGGCGGTGGCCGACCGTGAGCAGCCGGCGCTGGTGATCGGCGGCAAGCAGGCGATCGACGACGACGCCAACCAGACCGGGCAGATGCTGGCGGCGCTGGCGGGCTGGGCGCAGGCGACGTTCGCCTCGAAGCTGGTGATCGCCGATGGCAAGGCGCAGGTCACGCGCGAGATCGACGGCGGTCTGGAGACGCTGTCGATCGTGCTGCCGGCGGTGGTCACCACCGACCTGCGGCTGAACGAGCCGCGCTACGCGACGCTGCCCAACATCATGAAGGCGAAGAAGAAGCCGCTCGACACGGTCAAGCCCGCAGAGCTGGGCGTGGATGTGGCGCCGCGGCTGCAGACGCTGAAAGTGGCCGAGCCGCCCAAGCGCAGCGCGGGCGAGCGGGTGGCCGACGTCGCCCAGCTGGTCGACAAACTCAAGAACGTTGCCAAGGTGATCTGAGATGACTACCCCCACATTTGCGGCTGAAGCCGCTGCATGCAGGGCCGGCTTTGCACAGCCGGCCCGTTCCGCATGCGTGGAGCAGTGCTCCACGAATTCCCTGCTTCACCCCCCCAAGGGGGCGGACACCCACCTTGGGACGGCCCGGCGGAGGGTGTCATGAGCATTCTCGTCATTGCCGAACACGACAACCAATCGCTCAAGGCCGCCACGCTCAACACGGTGACGGCGGCAACCAAGCTGGGCGGCGACATCCACGTGCTGGTGGCCGGTGCCGGCTGCGGCGCGGCGGCCGAGGCGGCGGCGAAGATCGCCGGCGTGGCCAAGGTGCTGGTGAGCGACGCGCCGCACTACGAAGCGCAGACGGCCGAGAACGTGGCCGAGCTGGTCAAGGGCCTCGCCCCGAACTACAGTCACGTGCTGGCGCCGGCGACGCCGAACGGCAAGAACATGCTGCCGCGGGTGGCGGCGCTGCTGGACGTGGCGCAGATCAGCGACATCGTCGCCATCGAAAGCGCCGACACCTTCGTGCGCCCGATCTACGCCGGCAACGCGCTGGCCACGGTCAAGAGCGCCGATGCGATCAAGGTCATCACGGTGCGCACCACCGCCTTCGATGCGGCCGCAGAAGGCGGCGCCGCCCCGATCGAAGCGCTGGCCGCGGGTGCCGACCTGGGCGTGGCGGCGCTGGTCGGCCGCGAGCTGACCAAGAGCGAGTGCCCTGAACTGGGTGCGGCCAAGGTCATCGTCTCGGGTGGCCGGGGCGTGGGCAGCGGGGAGAACTACCACACGCTGCTCGAGCCGCTGGCGGACAAGCTGGGCGCGGCACTGGGCGCGAGCCGTGCGGCGGTCGATGCGGGCTTCGTGCCCAACGATTACCAGGTGGGCCAGACGGGCAAGATCGTCGCGCCGCAGCTGTACATCGCGATCGGCATCTCGGGGGCGATCCAGCACCTGGCGGGGATGAAGGACTCGAAGGTGATCGTGGCGATCAACAAGGACCCGGAGGCGCCGATCTTCCAGGTGGCCGACTACGGCCTGGTGGGCGATCTGTTCGAGGTCGTGCCGGAACTGACCGCGGTCATCTGAGCTTGGTCGGCAGCGGGCGGCATTCGCATCTCATGCTCGCCATTTCCGGTGGGGCGCGCGTAGCAGAGCGCCGGCCATCCGAGGGTGTGAACACGATGGATAGCGGCTACAGCGCCGCGATCCGCGCCCGCAGCCATACCCCGATGTCGTCGATTTCCTGCGCGCAGACCGCATGCGGCATCGCATAGCTGCGCCATTCGGGCCGCAGGCCCAGGCCTTGCAGCAGTTCGAGCGCCTGCCTGCCCATTACGGGTGGCACGACCTCGTCTTCCGTGCCGTGCGCGACGAACAGCGGAATGCCGCGGTTGGCTGCGGAAAGCTCGCGCATGATCAGACCGGCGGCGGGGATGTAGGTCGATAGCGCGATCACGCCCGCCAGCGGCTCGGGGTGGGTCAGCGCGCTCAGGTAGGCGACCGCGCCGCCCTGCGAGAAGCCGGCGAGGAAGATGCGCTGGCTCGGGATGCCGCGCTCCACTTCGCGTGCGATCAAGGCGCGGACGACGTCGCGCGAGGCGAGCAGGCCGGCTTCGTCGATCTCGCGGCTGTCCGGCGCCAGCGAGATGATGTCGTACCAGGCGCGCATGACGTAGCCGCCGTTGCAACTCACCGGCTGGTAGGGCGCATGCGGGAAGATGAAGCGCACGGCGGGCGCGGGCGCCAGCGCAAGCTCGGGGACGATGGGTTCGAAGTCGTGGCCGTCGGCGCCCAGGCCGTGCAGCCAGATCACGGCCACGCCCGGTTCGGGCGCGGTTTCGAGTTCGAGAAAACTGATTTCGGGCATGCAGGCTCCGGTGTGGCGTTCGCACGGCAAAAGCCCACACCGCGCCGGTGCGCGGTGTGGGCGATCACGGCGAAGCTTATCTCAGATCGAAACGGTCGGCATTCATGACCTTGGTCCAGGCTGCGACGAAATCCTTCACGAACTTCTCGCGGTTGTCGTCCTGCGCATAGACTTCGGCATAGGCGCGCAGGACGGAGTTGGAACCGAACACCAGGTCCACCCGAGTCGCCGTCCACCTGAGCGCGCCGCTCTTGCGCTCGCGGATTTCGTACAGGTTCCCGCCCACCGGCTTCCAGATGTAGGCCATGTCGGTCAGATTGACGAAAAAGTCGTTCGTCAGCACGCCGACGCGATCGGTGAAGACGCCGTGCCTGCTGCCGCCATGATTGGCACCCAGTACGCGCATGCCGCCGACCAGCACGGTCATTTCAGGCGCAGTCAGCCCCATCAGCTGCGTGCGGTCGAGCAGGAGCTCTTCGGCGCCGACGACGTAATCCGCCTTCAGCCAGTTGCGGTAGCCGTCATGCAGGGGTTCGAGCACCTCGAAGGATTCGACGTCCGTCATCTCCTGCGTGGCATCGCCGCGGCCAGGCGCAAAGGGGATGGCGATGTCGAAACCCGCCGCCTTCGCCGCCTGCTCGACACCGACGTTGCCGGCCAGCACGATGACGTCCGCCACGCTCGCGCCGGTTTCCGCCGCAATGCCTTCGAGCACCGCGAGCACCCTCGCCAGGCGCGCAGGCTCGTTGCCCTCCCAATCCTTCTGCGGAGCGAGGCGGATGCGGGCGCCATTGGCGCCGCCGCGCTTGTCCGAACCGCGGAAAGTACGGGCGCTGTCCCAGGCGGTGGCGACCATGTCGCTCACGCTCAGGCCGCTGGCGGCGATCTTCGCCTTCACCGCGGCAAGGTCGTAGCCGCGCGGGCCGGCGGGAACCGGGTCCTGCCAGATCAGATCCTCGGCCGGTACGTCGGGGCCGAGGTAGCGCGTCTTCGGCCCCATGTCGCGGTGCGTGAGCTTGAACCAGGTGCGCGCGAACACTTCCGCGAAGTAGGCCGGATCCTTGTGGAAGCGCTCCGCGATCCTGCGGTACTCCGGATCCATCTTCATCGCCATGTCGGCGTCGGTCATGATCGGGTTGTGGCGGACCGACGGGTCCTCGATGTCGACCGGCTTGTCCTCTTCCAGGATGGCGACCGGCTCCCATTGCCAGGCGCCGGCCGGGCTCTTCTTCAGTTCCCAGTCGTGGTTGAGCAGCATGTCGAAGTAGCCGTTGTCCCATTGGGTCGGATGGGTGGTCCAGGCGCCCTCGAGGCCGCTGGTGACGGCCTCGCGGCCCACGCCGCGGCCGACCTTGTTGATCCAGCCCAGGCCCTGGTCCTCGACGTCGGCGGCCTCGGGCGCCGGCCCCAGATCGGCCGCGTTGCCATTGCCGTGGCATTTGCCGATCGTATGGCCGCCCGCAGTCAGGGCGACGGTTTCCTCGTCGTTCATGGCCATGCGCGCAAAGGTCACCCGCACGTCCTGCGCGGTCTTGAGCGGGTCGGGCTTGCCATCCACGCCTTCCGGGTTCACATAGATCAGGCCCATCATCACCGCGGCAAGCGGATTGTCCAGATCGCGCTCGCCGGAGTAGCGGCTGTCGGGGTTGTCGGTGGGGGCGAGCCATTCCTTCTCCGAACCCCAGTAGATGTCCTTTTCCGGATGCCAGACGTCCTCGCGGCCAAAGGCGAAGCCGTAGGTCTTCAAACCCATCGACTCATAGGCGATGGTGCCGGCAAGAGCGACCAGATCCGCCCAGCTGAGCTTGTTGCCGTATTTTTTCTTGATCGGCCACAGCAGCCGGCGTGCCTTGTCCAGGCTCGCATTGTCCGGCCACGAATTCAGCGGCGCGAAGCGCTGGCTTCCGGTACCGGCGCCACCCCGGCCGTCGGCGATGCGATAGGTGCCCGCGGCGTGCCAGGACAGGCGGATCATCAGGCCGCCGTAATGCCCCCAGTCGGCCGGCCACCATTCCTGGCTATCGGTCATCAGGGCGGTGAGATCCCGCTTGAGCGCGGCAAAGTCGAGCTTCTTCAGTTCTTCGCGGTAGTCGAAGCCCGGCCCCATCGGGTTGGTCTTGCTGTCGTGCTGGTGGAGAATGTCGAGGTTCAACGCATTCGGCCACCAGTCCATGTTGGAACGGCCCGCGGCCGTCATGCCGCCGTGCATCACCGGGCATTTGCCGCCGGCCTTCATTTCATGTGCGCCCATGTCTGCCTCCTGTATTCGCCAAGCAAGCCGAAAATCGCGGACATCGGCGAGTCTCGCCCGTCCGCGCGCCATCGACGCTTTCAGCCTAGCAAAGACTGCCCGGGGTTTAAGCAATCCATCTCATTGATGCAGGCTATGCGGGATTGTGCGCAGCGAATACCACAAGCTGCCGATTGTCCCGCCAGACCCGGGAAGGCCCCGGTTCGCAAGGATGGAACACCCCATGAACGAACGGCAAACACGCTTGCTGCAGTGCAAACGATGCCAGAATTCCACTTTGCGCCCATGAACCCCCATCATGATCGTCCGACCCCGCCCGCACTGGCTCCGCCTGCTGTTCGTCCGCCGCGGCTCGCTGATGCCCCTCATTTTCTGGCAGCTGCTGTTCGTCTTCCTGCTGTCCTGCACGGTGCTGGTGGCGCACGGCCGGCTCTTCGACTGGAAGGTCACGCTGACGGCCGCGCCGTTCTCGCTGATGGGAGTGGCGCTGGCCATCTTTCTCGGCTTCCGCATCAACGCCAGCTACGATCGCTACTGGGAAGCCCGCACGATGTGGGGCAGCGTGCTGATCGTGTCCCGCAACCTGGCGCGCCAGGCGCTGACACTGACCGCACGCGGCGGCGCAGCGCCTGACGCGACGCGGCCCTTCATTCTCGGGCTGATCGGCTTCGCCGCGGCGATGCGCAACCAGTTGCGCCACCGGCCCTGCGACGCCGGCCTCGCCGGCCTGCTGCCGGACGCACTCGTCGCCCGCCTCGCGGGCACGCGCTCGGCCCCCGCGCTGATCCTGCTGTGGCTGGCCGAGTGGCTGCGGGAACGGCGCGAGAACGACGCCCTGCCCCCCATTCTCGCCCAGCACATGGAAGCGGGACTGGACGAATTGTCCACCGCGCTGGGCAGTTGCGAGCGCATCGCCAATACACCGCTGCCCTTCACCTATTCGGTGATCCTGCACCGCAGTTCCTACTGCTACTGCATGCTGCTGCCCTTCGGCCTGGTGGACTCGATCGGCCTGATGATGCCGCTGGTGGTGGTCTTCGTCGCCTACACCTTCTTCGCCCTCGAAGCGCTCAGCGACGAAATCGAGGAGCCCTTCGGCACCATGCCCAACGACCTCGCGCTCGATGCCATCGTTGCCGGCATCGACGCCAGCCTGCGCGAACTGCTGGGCGAGACGCCGCCGCCGGCGCCGCAGCCCGACAAGAACTTCGTGCTGCGTTGAAACCGGCCGGCACGAAGGCCGGGCGCAAGGGAAACTCAGGCTTTCTTGCCGCGCTTGCCCTTCGCCACCTTGGGCAGGGCAGCGATGACCCGGATCACTTCGCTCAGGTCCCGCGCCGCCAGCAAGGCCAGGCCGGCGCGCAGCACTTCGGATTTGCTCGCCTTGCATCCCGCCTTGGCCAGCGCGGCACGCAGCGCCTTGATGCGCTTGTGTTCACCTGCGGGCATCGAGAAGGAGTCGCGTTCGACCTTTTCCGGCCTGGCCGGCTTTTCCTTGCCGGCGCTGACCTTCCCGTCCGCGATGGCCGCCGTTCGGGCCGGTCGCTTCCTGTCGGGCCTGGCGCGCGGCGGCACTGCCTCGGCCGAGCGCTTCGCCTCGCGTCCGGGTTCCGGCCTCGGTTCCGGTTTTGGCGCCGCAGCAGGCCTTGCGCCCTTGCGTGCGGCCGCCGGCTTCCCGGCCGCGGTACTCCCGGACTGCGCCGCCTTTGCGCGGACGGCCGGCGGCACCGCCACCGCCGGCAGGCGTTCGGACAGCGCGCTGTCTTCCTGCTTCAAGGTTTCACGCAGCTTCGACAAGGTGCTTCTGGACGTCGACATCGCTCATCCTTCGATCAGTTTGAGAACGGCCGCAACCAATTGCTCGACTTCTTCCTGGGCCGCAGCGGCGGCGCGCCCGAGCCCGAACACCGAGGTGCCTCGCACGGCACTGAGCGCATATGCACTGCGCTGCGACAGGGCGGCATCGAGCACCGGCAGCTCGAAATCCTGCAGTACGTCGAGTACGTCCCCCGCCAGCGAAGTGCGCATGACGCGGTTGGGCAGCAGCGCGCCACGCAGGGCAGGGCGCTTGCGCTGGCGATCGAGGATCAGGCGCTCGATGCCGCGCGTCGCCCACAGATCGGTCGGGCTGGGCACCACCGGCACCAGGGCGAGATCGCACAGCTCCAGCGCGCTCATCGCATGGGGATGTTCGATGGACGGCGGGCAGTCCATCACCACCACATCGACGCCGTTGGCGACCGGCTTCAGGGTCTTGGCCATGTCCTTCGCCTTGCCCTGCAGACGCACCAGTTGGGCCGGGAAAGGCGCATCGGGCGGTGCCGATTCGGCCCAGCGCGATGCGCTTTCCTGCGGATCGAGATCGGCCAGCGCGACGCGGTAGCCGGCCAGCGCCAGGCCCGCAGCCAGCTGCATCGCCACCGTGGTCTTGCCCGACCCGCCTTTCTGCGAAATCAGGGCAATCAGCGTGGGAGCACTCATGTGAGATCCGGAAAGAAAAGTTGATACGGCAGGATGCTATCGCAAGCACCGCCGGGGGTGTGTTACACATCCGGACACGTCACCGGCACCGAACCATGAACCATCCATCCTTGCTGCACCGACTCGAGGCGCTGATCCGCAACGAATGGCAGCAGCTCACTGCCCTCACCCCCAGCAAGCGCCGCTGGCAGATGCCCTTCGCCGCGGCGCTGGCGACCGGCCTGCCGCTGGTGGTGGGGGCCTACTTCGGCCATCTGGAATACGGCCTGATCTCCTCGCTCGGCGGCCTGGTGTTCCTGTACCAGCCCAACACGCCGCTGTCGCACCGCATGACCTGGCTGATGGCCTGTGCCTTCGGCATGTCGGCGAGCTACACGCTGGGAGCGATCGTCCATTTCCTGCCATTGGCGAAGGCGGTGATGCTGGGCTTCATCACCGTGCTGGTGTCGATGGTGGCGCGCTTCTACCGCGTCGGGCCGCCGGGCAGCCTGTTCTTCGTCATGGTTGCGGCGATCGCTGCCTACTCGCCCGGCACCGTCGAGGAAATTCCGCTCAGGGTCGGCCTGCTGACCATGGGCACGCTGCTGGCGAGCCTGATCGCCTTCTGCTACAGCCTGCACATCCTGCGCCTTGAAGCGCCCGAAGCGATCGCACCCCTGCCGCCGGCGGACTTCGATTTCATCGTGCTGGACTCCATCGTGATCGGCGCCTGCGTCTGCCTGTCGCTCGCCATCGCCCAGGCGCTGCAGCTCGACCGTCCCTACTGGGTGCCGATCAGCTGCGTGGCGGTGATCCAGGGCGTGTCGCTGCGCGCGGTGTGGAACCGGCAGCTGCACCGCGTACTGGGCACCGCCATCGGCATGCTGCTGGCCTGGGGCATCATCTCGCTGCCGCTTTCGCCATGGAGCATCGCGCCGATCGTCATCGCGCTCACCTTCATCATCGAAAGCACCGTGGTGCGGCACTACGGCCTCGCCGTCATCTTCATCACGCCACTGACGATCGTACTCGCCGAAGCCCCCACGCTGGGGCAGCTGCCTGCCGTGGAACTGCTCCAGAGCCGCTTCATCGACACCGTGCTCGGCTGCCTGATCGGGCTGGCGGGCGGCCTCTGCCTGCACAACGTGCGCTTCCGCGCCATCGTCGGCCGCCAGTTGCGCAGGCTCACGCCCGCGCGGCTGCGTGACTGAAACGCCGGCCCTGAACGACTTGCCGCCGGCACGGTCGGAACCGACTGCACCGCGCCGAGCGCGTACTTTCCCAGTCCTTGAAACCTCCGCAATCCACACCCACATGTCCCGAACCCGCTTGCCGTCCCTCGCCCGCTCTTCCTTCGTCCTCTCCTCCTCCATGCTGCTGCTGGCCCTCGCCGGCTGTGGCGGCCCGGTGGAGGACACCTTGCCCGGGCAGCCGATCAAGCATCGCCAGGAGGCCTTCAAGGCCATGCTGCGCAGCTTCGAGCCGATGGGCAAGATGCTGCGCGACGACCGCTACCAGGCCGATGAATTCGCCCGCCTGGCCGCCGAGCTCGTCACCGTGCGCGAAGGTCCGTGGCCGTACTTCACGCCCGACACGCTCCAGCCACCCACCAAGGCCAAGGCCGCGGTGTGGGAACGCCCACAGGATTTCGAGCACGAACGGCAGGCCTTCTACGACGCCACCGACGCACTCGCCCAGGCCGCGCAAACGCATGACAGGAGCCGCGCCCAGGCAGCCTATGACAAGGTTCATGCAAGCTGCAAATCCTGCCATCGCGACTTCAGGAAGTAGGCCGCCGGCATCGGAACGGCGCCGGATCGATTGCAAGGATTGAATACGCCCATGCGACTACGGCGCCGATTTGAAGGAAAATAGCAGCTTGGCCGAGCGCGGCACGCCGCGCCGGCGCTGGATTTCATCTTCAGGAAACGAGCATGCTGCAAAAGAACTCCGCCTTCGCCGGCGTCCCGGGCCCTGTCGTCGTGATCGTCATGGACGGCTACGGCATTCCCAAGCACGCCGTCGGCAGCGCCATCGAGGCTGCCCGCAAGCCGACGCTGGACCGCCTGTTCGCCCGCTATCCGAACATCACGCTGCGTGCCCACGGCACCGCGGTCGGCATGCCCTCGGACGACGACATGGGCAACTCCGAAGTCGGCCACAACGCCATCGGCGCCGGCCAGGTCTACGCGCAGGGCGCGGCGCTGGTCGCCAACGCCATCGCGGAAGGCACGATCTGGCAAGGCCAGGCCTGGCAGGAGGTCGTCGCCGCCGCCAAGACCGGCGCGCTGCACTTCATCGGCCTGTTCTCGGACGGCAACGTACATAGCCACATCGACCACCTGAAGGCGATGGTGGTGCAGGCCAAGGCCGAAGGCGTGAAGACGGTGCGCATCCATGCGCTGCTCGACGGCCGCGACGTGCCCGAGACCAGTGCGCTGGACTACGTCGTGCCTTTCGAAGCCTTCCTGGGCGAGATCAGCACCGACGGCTTCGATGCCCGCATCGCCTCGGGCGGCGGCCGCCAGTACATCACGATGGACCGCTACGACGCCAACTGGCCGATGGTGGCGCGCGGCTGGCGCACCCACGTGCTGGGCGAAGGCCCGCAGTTCGCCAATGCCACGGCGGCCGTCGAAGGCCTGCGCGCAAGCCATCCCGGCACCATCGACCAGGACCTGCCGGAATTCGTCATTGCCGAGTTCGACGAAAACGGCAATGGCAAGCCGATCGGCACCATCGAGGACGGCGACGCGGTGGTGCTCTACAACTTCCGCGGCGACCGTGCGATCGAGATCACCCGGGCCTTCGTCGAGGACGATTTCAGCGAGTTCGACCGCGTGCGCCATCCGCGCGTCACTTACGCCGGCATGCTGCAGTACGACGGCGACCTGCAGCTGCCCAGCCGCTTCCTGGTGCCGCCGCCGGCGATCCGCGACACTTCGGGCGAATGGTTCAGCAAAACCGGGCTGGCGCAGTTCGCCTGCTCCGAGACGCAGAAGTTCGGCCACGTCACCTATTTCTGGAACGGCAACCGCTCGAGCAGGTTCGACGGCGAAACCTGGCAGGAAGTCCCCAGCGACGTCGTCCCCTTCGAGCAGCGCCCGTGGATGAAGGCGGCCGAGATCACCGATGCGATGATCGCCGCGCTGCAGTCCGGCCAGTACAAGGTGCTGCGCTGCAACTACGCCAACGGCGACATGGTCGGCCACACCGGCAACTTCCGCGCCGCGACGATGGCGATCGAAGCGGTCGACCTGGCGCTCGGCCGCCTGCTGAAGGCAGTGGACAAGGCCGGCGGCGTCGCCCTCGTCACCGCCGACCATGGCAACGCCGACGAAATGTTCGAACTCGACAAGAAGACCAGGGAGCCGGCAGTCAACAAGGACGGCTCCTACAAGGCCAAGACCGCCCACACGCTGAACCCGGTGCCGCTGATCCTGTACGACAACGTCAGCGGCGGCAGACTGGGGCTGAAGCAGAGCGAAACCGCCGGCCTGTCCAACATCGCCGCGACGGTGGCGAACCTGCTCGGCCTACAGAAGCACGACAAATGGGACGACAGCCTGCTGGAGGTGAAATGACCATGACACTGCGCGCCCTCCTTGCCAGCCTCGCGCTGCTGCTTTCCGCCT
The DNA here is from genome assembly GCF_048398245.1 of Thauera butanivorans. NCBI lineage: Bacteria > Pseudomonadati > Pseudomonadota > Betaproteobacteria > Rhodocyclales > Zoogloeaceae > Thauera > Thauera butanivorans. The sequence goes on along the minus strand of NZ_CP183038.1, from coordinate 57,380 downwards.
GCGGCCTGCCGCCGCCGGTGATCGAACAGGACGACGGCATTTCCAGCCAGAGCGGGCAGTTCCACTTCGCCCTGCCCAGCGGTGACTACCGCTGCGGCGAGGGCCAACAGGTCGGGCTGCAGCGCGAGATGCAGGGCAAGGTCAACCACCGCCTGCAGCTGGACTGGAGGGGGCGCCGCTATCAGCTCGAGCGCGACTTTTCCGAATCGGGCCTGCCGCGCTTCGAGGACGTGGCCAGCGGCCTGGTCTGGATCGACCTGCCGTGGAAGGGGCTGCTGCTCGACGGGCGCACTCACGCACCGCTCGCCAACGACTGCACGGCAGCCTGAAGCCGGCAGGCGCACGGCGGCCATCAACGTGAAGACGCCGGGCTTCCTTGCGGAAGCACCGGCGTCGACTCCAGGCCTGGAGGGCAGCGCCGTCCAGACCGTCGGGATCAGGCGTTCGCCGTCTCCAGGATGCTGTTGAAGGTGGAACTCGGGCGCATCACCGCACCGCACTTGACCGGATCGACCTTGTAGTAGCCACCGATGTCGACCGGCTTGCCCTGCACTTCGGTGAGCTCGGCGATGATCTTCTGCTCGTTCTCCGCCAGGGCCTTGGCGATCGGCGCGAAATGCTGCGCCAGCTCGGCGTCCTCGGTCTGCTCGGCCAGGGCCTGGGCCCAGAACGTGGCGAGGTAGTACTGGCTGCCGCGGTTGTCGAGCTGGCCGGTCTTGGGCGACGGCGACTTGTTCTCGTCAAGCAGCTTGCCGGTGGCCAGATCGAGCGTCTTGGCGAGAATCTTCGCCCTGGCGTTGCCGGTCTTGATGCCGAGGTCTTCCATCGATACCGCCAGCGCCAGGAACTCGCCCAGCGAGTCCCAGCGCAGGTGGTTTTCCTGCGTCAGTTGCTGAACGTGCTTGGGCGCGGAGCCGCCGGCGCCGGTCTCGTACATGCCGCCGCCGTTCATCAGCGGCACGATCGACAGCATCTTGGCACTGGTGCCCAGTTCCATGATCGGGAACAGGTCGGTCAGGTAGTCGCGCAGGATGTTGCCGGTCACCGAGATGGTGTCGAGGCCGCGGATCACCCGCTCCAGCGTGTAGCGCATGGCGCGGACCTGCGACATGATCTGGATGTCCAGACCCTCGGTGTCGTAGTCCTTCAGGTAGGTCTTCACCTTCTTGATCAGCTCGTTCTCGTGCGGGCGATAGGGATCGAGCCAGAAGATCGCCGGCATGCCCGAATTGCGCGCGCGGGTCACGGCCAGCTTCACCCAGTCGCGGATCGGCGCGTCCTTGACCTGGCACATGCGCCAGATGTCGCCTTCTTCCACGTTCTGGGTCAGCAGCACTTCACCGGTGGCGAGGTCGGTGATGTTGGCGACACCGGCTTCGGTGATCTCGAAGGTCTTGTCGTGCGAACCGTATTCCTCGGCCTTCTGCGCCATCAGGCCGACGTTCGGCACCGTGCCCATCGTGCGCGGGTCGAAGTTGCCGTGCCATTTGCAGAAGTTGATCATCTCCTGGTAGATGCGGGCAAAGGTCGATTCCGGCATCACGCACTTGCTGTCGTACTGCTTGCCGTCGGAACCCCACATCTTGCCGCCCTGGCGGATCATCGCCGGCATCGAGGCGTCGACGATGATGTCGTTGGGCGAATGGAAGTTGGTGATGCCCTTGGCCGAGTCGACCATCGCCAGCGCCGGGCGGTGCTCCTGGCAGGCGTGCAGGTCGCGGATGATCTCGTCGTGCTTGGATTCGGGCAGGGTCTTGATCTTCTCGTACAGATCGACCATGCCGTTGTTGACGTTGATGCCCAGCTCCTCGAACAGCTTGCCGTGCTTCTCGAACGCATCCTTGTAATAGATCTTGACGCAGTGGCCGAACACGATCGGGTGCGAGACCTTCATCATCGTCGCCTTCACGTGCAGCGAGAACAGGATGCCGGCTTCGCGGCAATCGTCCAGCTCGCGCTCGTAGAACTCGCACAGCGCCTTCTTGCTCATGAACATCGAGTCGATGATCTCGCCGTCCAGCAGCGAAACCTTGGGCTTGAGCACGATGGTCTTGCCGGACTTGGTGATCAGCTCCATCTTGACGTCGCGCGCCTTGTCCAGCGTCATCGACTTCTCGCCATGGTAGAAATCGCCATGGTGCATGTGGGAGACGTGGGACTGCGACCACTGCTTCCATTCACCCATCGAGTGCGGGTTCTTCTTGGCGTAGTTCTTGACCGCGGCCGGCGCGCGGCGGTCGGAGTTGCCCTCGCGCAGCACCGGGTTGACCGCCGAGCCCAGGCACTTGCCGTAGCGCGTGCGGATGGCCTTTTCCTCGTCGGTCTTGGGATCTTCGGGATAATCGGGAACCGCGTAGCCCTTGGCCTGCAGTTCCTTGATGCATGCCTTCAGCTGCGCCACCGAAGCGCTGACGTTGGGCAGCTTGATGATGTTGGTGTCAGGCAGCAGGGTCAGGCGGCCGAGCTCGGCCAGCGTATCCGGCACGCGCTGCTCTTCGGTCAGGAATTCCGGGAACTCCGCCAGCACGCGGCCCGACACCGAGATGTCGGCCTCTTCGATGTCGATGCCTGCAGGGCCGGTGAAAGTACGGATGATCGGCAGGAACGCGGACGTGGCCAGCAGCGGCGCTTCGTCGGTGAGCGTGTAGATGATCTTGGATTTCCCCTCAGCCATTCTTTTCCCCTATGGTTCTAGTCTCTCGCCGCCAAGCCGATGGCGGCACCCGGTCGCCTTGCGCGACGCATGGGCATGCTTGCGCATGTCGGCAGGAAAATACCACGCAACGCCGCCCCCGGGGACCGTAAACATCAAAAGCGCCCCTAATTCTCGCCGGGGGCGGCTCCGCCCCCGGCGGGGTGTCCGGCCCTCATCCCTGCATGCAGGGCTCGGCGGCTTCGCGCGCGGCGGCGTCGCGCCGCTCCACCGCCTTCAGCACCAGCAGCAGCACGCAGCCCTGCGCCATCATGGCGGCGGCGAAATAAAGCCCGCCGGCATAGCTGCCGAAGCTCTCCCCCAGCCAGCCGGTCACCGCCGGGCCGACGATCTGCGCCACGCCGTAGGAAATCGTCATCTTGCCCATCATCTTCGCCGGCCGCGTCGGGTAGTAGCGTCCCGCCATCGTCAGCACCAGGCTGACCAGGCCGACGAAAGTGCCGCCGAACAGCAACGCCCCCGCCACCGTGCCGGCCACGCCTCCCAGCGCCACCGGCAGCAGGATGCCGACGATCTGCAGCAGCGCCGCCAGGATCAGGGCATTGAGTTCGCCAGTACGGCGGGCGATCAGATCCCACACGATGCAGGTCGGCGCCGCCGCCAGGCCGATGGCGAAGAAAGTCCAGTTGCCCTTGCCTTCGAGCCCGGGCAGATCATTGACGATGGCGACGATGAAGGTGGCGCTGACGACGTAGCCGATCCCGGCGCAGAAATACGAGACCATGAACAGGCGCAGGAACAGCGGGCTCGGCGGATTGTCGTGCATCGGCGCACCGCTTCTGGTCAAGGAACTGGTATCCGGCGCCGGCAGCCAGCCCAGCGCAGGCACCAGCAGCAGGCAGCCGATGGCGGTGAACACGAACCACTGTTCGCGCCAGTCCAGCACGCTGCTCATCAGCGCCACGGCCATCGAGCACGCGGCGATGCCGACACCGATGCCGCCGAAATGGATGCCCAGTTCGCTGCGGTGGCCGTGGCGGATCAGCCAGTTCAGGATCAGGCCGGTCCCCAGCAGCATCGCTCCCGAAGTCGCCAGTCCAGCCAGATAGCGCGACACCGCCCAGACCACCAGGCTGTCCGACAACCCCATCATCGCCGTGGTCAGCACCGCCAGCACCATGCCAACGCGATACAGCCGGTCCTTCAGCACCAGATCGCTGATCGACGCCGCGATCAGTGCCCCGGTGAGGTAGCCGGCATAGTTGATCGCCGCCAGCCAGCCTCCTTCGGCCAGGCCCAGCCCGGCCTGGGCCTGCATCACCGGCAGCAGCGGGGTATAGGCGAAGCGCGCCACCCCCATCGCCAGGATCAGGCTGAAGATGCCCGCACCCAGTACTTTCATCCGCTGGATCTGATAATCCATGTTCTTGTGTCCTGTCTCCTGCTGGAGCCGGAAAGATAGTCGGCGTAAGATATCCCTTCAAGCGATTATTTCAGAATAGACCGTTCTGTTTCAGAGATACGCCAATGGAACTCCTCGCCCTGCGCACCTTCGAGGCCGTCGTCGACGAAGGCGGCATCCTCGCCGCCTCACGCAAGCTCAACACCGTGCAATCCAACGTCACCAACCGCATCCGCCGGCTCGAGGAAGAACTCGGCACCAAACTGTTCTTCCGCTCCGGCCGGGGCGTGGAACTCGCCCCGGCCGGCCGCGTGCTGCTCGACTACGCCCGCCGCATGCTGAGCCTCGAACGCCAGACCGTGGCCGCAGTGCGGCAGGCGGGCGAGGACGCCGGAGAGCTGCGCATCGGCGCCATGGAGACCTTCACCGCGCTCTATCTGCCGGCCGTACTGCGCGACCTGCGCCACGCCCACAACACGCTGGAATTGCACATCAGGACGGACACCAGCGCCGTGCTGATCGACAAGGTGCTGTCCCGCAAACTGGACTGCGCCTTCATTGCCGGCCCGCTGCGGCATCCGGCGCTGCAGTTCGACGAGTTGACCAGGGAGGAGCTGGTCCAGGTCTTCGCCCCCGACACCGACCCGGCGCGCTGCCCGCTGATCCTGTTCCGCGAGGGCTGCGCCTACCGCGCACGCGCGCTCGCGCTGCAGCGCACGCTCGGCCACATGCACAATGAGGCAATGGAGTTCGGCACGCTCGAAGGCATCCTCGGCTGCGTCTCGGTCGGCCTCGGCTGGACGCTGATGCCGCGCCGCATCGTGCAGCAGTCGTCCCACGCCGAGCGCCTGGCGCTTCGTGAAGTGCCGACCGACATCGGCATGGTGCCGACCGGCATGGTCTATCGGAAAGCCGACATGCCGCCGCGGCTGCGCGACACGCTGGCGCAGGCCGTCGCCCGCATCGCCGGCGGCACCGCGCTGCCGGATCGCCCGGCACACGGCTAAAAACTGCAGTTCCCGCGCCGGACACTCGCGACATCGCGGCCCGGCAAGGCCTGCGGCAAGCCCTCGCCCGTCTCACGGATGCCGAGAACAGCCGGTATCAGCTCGATACCTCGCGCAAGCAGCTGGAACGGGCCCCCTGGCTGGATGAAGCCGCCACCCTGGCCCGCGCCATGTGCAGTTTCCTGAGGCTGTCGATCAGACGCTGGTGCCTGTCGAGCCCTTCCAGCGCCATGCTCGTCGGCGTCAAGCCGAAGAAGCGCACGCTGCCGTCCACCGACCCCATCGCCGCATCCATCCGCGGATTGCCGAACATGCGGCGGAAGTTGGCCTCGTAATCGTCCAGTTCCAGGCTGTCATCCAGCACGACTTCCAGCACCACATCCAGGGCCTGGTAGAACAATCCGCGTTCGAGCGTGTTCTCGTTGTACTGCAGGAAAGCCTTCACCCGTTCGTGCGCCGCTTCGAGTTGGTGCAAGGCGAGATTGATCAGCAGCTTCAACTCCAGAATCGTCAACTGACCCCAGGCCGTGTTTTCGTCGAACTCGATACCGATCAGCGTGATGATGTCGGTGTAATCATCGAGCTCGCTGTCCTCCAGGCGTTCAAGCAGCGCCTCCAGGCTGGCATCGTCGAGGCGATGCAGGTTCAGGATATCGGTGCGGAACGACAGTGCCTTGTTGGTGTTGTCCCAGATCAGGTCTTCCACCGGATAGACTTCCGAATAACCCGGCACCAGGATGCGGCAGGCCGTTGCGCCGAGTTGGTCGTACACCGCCATGTACACTTCCTTGCCCATGCCCTCGAGAATGCCGAACAAGGCTGCGGCTTCGTCGGCATTGGAGTTTTCACCCTGACCGGAAAAATCCCACTCGACGAAATCGAAACCGGCCTTGGCACTGAAGAAGCGCCACGACACCACGCCGCTGGAATCGATGAAATGTTCGACGTAGTTGTTCGGCTCGGTCACGGCCTTGCTTTCGAAGGTCGGCCGCGGCAGATCGTTCAGGCCTTCGAAACTGCGCCCCTGCAGCAGCTCGGTGAGACTGCGCTCCAGCGCCACCTCCAGGCTCGGATGCGCCCCGAACGACGCATACACGCCGCCAGTGCGCGGGTTCATCAGGGTGACGCACATGACGGGAAACGCCCCGCCCAGCGACGCATCCTTCACCAGCACGGGAAAACCCTGTTTTTCCAGCGCATCGATGCCGGCCAGAATGCCGGGGTACTTCGCCAGCACTTCGTGCGGCACGTCGGGCAGTGCGATTTCACCTTCCAGGATTTCGCGTTTCACCGCCCGCTCGAAGATTTCCGACAGGCATTGCACCTGCGCTTCGGCCAGCGTATTGCCGGCGCTCATGCCATTGCTGAGAAACAGATTGTCGATCAGGTTGGAGGGAAAATACACCACCTCGCCGTCCGACTGGCGCACGTAGGGCAGCGAACAGATGCCACGCTGCACATTGCCTGAATTGGTGTCGTACAGATGCGAGCCGCGCAGCTCGCCATCGGCGTCGTAGATCCGCAGGCAGTATTCATCGAGTATTTCAGCCGGCAGCGCATCTCCAGGGCCGGGCTTGAACCAGCGCTCGTCCGGGTAATGCACGAACGCCGCGCCGGCAATGTCCTGTCCCCAGAACTGGTCGTTGTAGAAATGATTGCAATTCATCCGCTCGATGAATTCGCCCAGCGCCGACGCCAGGGCGCTCTCCTTGGTCGCGCCCTTGCCGTTGGTGAAGCACATCGGCGAGTGCGCGTCGCGGATGTGCAGCGACCAGACGTTGGGCACCAGGTTGCGCCATGACGCGATTTCGATCTTGATGCCCAGGTCCGCCAGAACCCCCGACATGTTGGCGATGGTCTGCTCCAGCGGCAGATCCTTTCCCGTGATGTAGGTGCTTGCCCCGGCATCCGGATTCAGCGTCAGCAAGGCCTGCGCATCGGCATCCAGATTCTCCACTTCCTCGATCACGAACTCGGGCCCGGTCTGCACCACCTTCTTCACCGTGCAGCGCTCGATGGAACGCAAGATGCCTTGCCGGTCCGCCGCGGAAATATCCGCCGGCAATTCGACCTGGATCTTGAAAATCTGCTTGTAGCGGTTTTCGGGATCGACGATGTTGTTCTGCGACAGGCGGATGTTATCGGTGGGGATGCTGCGCGTTTCGCAGTACAGCTTCACGAAGTAAGCCGCGCACAACGCCGATGACGCCAGAAAATAGTCGAACGGACCGGGCGCCGAGCCGTCGCCCTTGTAGCGGATGGGCTGATCGGCCACCACCGTGAAGTCATCGAACTTGGCCTCGAGGCGAAGCTTGTCGAGGAAATTGACCTTGATTTCCATACGGGAATCCTGAAACAGCGCGGCAGACACCGGACTGAAATGCAATACCTTTATCCAGAAAAGGTATATGCGTGGAAAGAATCTACGAGCAATCGAATATGGACGAGCGTAACACGATCCATTGCCAACGCTGGCCACCCGGCAGACACTCGCTGCCTTGCGCGCGGCACAACCTGCGTTGCCACCCGCCATGCGTTGTCCCGGCCCCGATCACCGCCCCCTCGGGCAGGGCATCCGCAGGAGAGCCGGTGGATCGCGGTAGACGCGGACCCGACACGGAATTCGTTCGGCCAGGACGGCCAAGCCTATGCGCGCTTCCAGCCGGAGTACCCCCCGACTAGGAGCCTTTCTCGCTACCGTGGCGCCGAGCCGGCAACTGGCCGTCGACAAAAGAAGAAAGCCGCTCCGCCACCCGAGGGGCAGCCTCGCGGGCGCGCTGCTTGGCGGCGACGAAATCACCGCGCGGGATGTACAGCAGGTCGCCGAGCTTGAGCATCAGATGGTTCTCGTAGTGACTCAGGCAGCCGTCGGCGTAGGCCACCCGCCACAGGTATTCGACGATGCGGGCCTTCTCCGCCGCGCTGTAGCCCTTGTTGAGCTGCGACGTGAAGCCGTACAGATCGGGCGCATCGCGCGAGGCGGCGTGGGCCAGTTCGTACAAGCGCTCCAGTTCGTCGGCATGGAGATCGAACTGGGTGCGCAGCGATGCCAGAATGGCTTCGCGCTCGGCCTCGCCGGCTTCGTCATCGGCACGCATGACCTCCACCAGCAATACGGCGGTCGCCAGTTGCAGGCGATGTTCGGCATCACCCGGCTGGCCGGCGGGCACGGGTTCGGCAAGAAAGCCAAAGAGTTCCTTGAGGGTACGGAGCATGATGAGCGGAGCTGTACGGCAAAGCACGAGTATCGGATGATCGGCGCCGGGGCGGAAAAGTTCCGCCCCGGATGATGGATTCCACCCCTGGCTCCCCTTCGCGGACCGGCTAAAAATCGTATTTCAGCGTTACTGTGGCATTACGCGGTGTGCCATACCATCCACGCATGCCGATCGCCGTATAGTAATGCTCATCAAACAAATTGTTCAGGTTCAAAGCGACAGTCAGATCAGGCGTCAAGTTGTACTGCGCCATCAGATCCACGATGGTGTAGTTTCCCTGTCTGAAAGTTTCGCCATTGGGACCTGAGTCCCTGTAATACTCCGAACCCTGCCAGCGAATACTGCCACCCACTTTCATGCCGCCAAGCGAAGGAACACGGTAACTGGTAAACAGTTTGAACGTATCACGCGGAACCTCCGTGAGCATGCGTTCATCGTCAGAGTCCTTGATTTCGGAATAGGTATAGCTTGCTGCAAGCTGCCAGTCGGGCAACACTTCACCTGCCACTTCGACTTCAAAGCCGCGTGTTCTGGTACCGGACTCTGCCCGATACGCCCGCGTACCATCCGGTGCGTATTGATCACCATCCAACACAGCCAGATTATCCTGGTGAACCTCGAAGACGCTGAAGGCAGCAGTCAAGCGCTGGTCCCAGAACTCACTTTTAATCCCGAGTTCGTAGTTCTCACCTTCTTCAGGATCCAGATAACTGCCATTCACATCCATCCTGTCTTGAGGATTGAATATCGTGGTATAGCTGGCATAAGCGGACCAATTGTCGGCAAGGTCATACACCAACCCGAGATATGGTGTGATCACGCCATTCTCTTCACGACTGTTGCGGGTCACTTTACCCGATGCGAAACTGCGCGACGTCTTGTCACGCTGCCAATCGATGACACGAGCCCCGGTAATCAACGAAACGACATCCGATACATTCCATCTGGCAGACGCGAAAACCGCCGTTTGTCTTTCATCAAACGCGGATTCGCTGGATTTGGCATGAATCGCGCCCGGAACAGGCAATGAGCCGTCCCATGTGAAGATATTTTCAATGGACTGTATCGTCCACAGCGGATAGCCATTACTGCGGTAATAGGCCTTGTAATGGCTTGCGCCCAGATACAGATCATGTTCTCTGCCGGACACATTGATCTTTCCCGAGGCCGACAAATCAAATGAGCTTTGCCTTGGTTCCCCGGCCCATCGCCCGGTCCAGGTGGAAATTCCGCTGCCATCCGGGTTGACGGTACCGCTGGCTGCCGTGGCGAACGCGTCATCATAGGAACGGCGGCTATGCTCGGCATTGAATTTCAGCAGCCAGCCGTCATCGAAAGCATGCTCCAGACTGCCGAACACGGTGCTGACATCACGCTTGTGGTAGCTCCAGTCAGCCGCAGAATTGAACGAGCGTGAAGGCTTGAAATGACTGCCATCCGCGTTGAACAACGGAAAACCATGGTTGCCTGCCGCCTCGTTGTCCATATCCTGGTACTCGGCCCCCAGGGTCAGCATGGTCTGAGCGGTAATGTCCCATTCAATGATGCCGTAGGCCACTTTCCTTTCCATCGTCTGACGGTCTATGTGGCTCTGACCGTCCTGCCAGGCGGCGACAAAACGGCCGCGCACATGGCCGCTTTCCGACAGACTGCCGGACACATCCAGCTCGGAGCGATAGTTATCCCATGAGCCTGCTTTCAAGGTAAACGAACGCTGCGTTTCACGGGTCGGCTTTTTACGGATCATATTGATCGTCGCACCTGGGTCGCCCATGCCGGACATCAGACCTGTCGCACCGCGTACTACCTCGACCCGGTCATAGGTCACCATGTCTGCCAAATCATCGCCAAAACCATAATCTCTGGAGCGATTCGTTCCGTCGACTTGGATGCTGTTCCTTACATTGAAACCGCGAACATAAATCTGGTTGCTGTCGCTGCCCGCGGGTCCCATCGAGTTGATGACGATACCTGCCGTCTGTTCCAGCACTTCAGTAACATCGTTCAGATTCTGATCTTCGATCTGCTGACGCGTCACGACACTGACGGATTGAGGGGTTTCGCGCAGGCTCATGTTCAACCCGGCAGCTGTCGTGCTTGGACCAGGGGCATAGCTGCCGCTACCTTCGGTTGTTCCGTCACGAGCGGCCGAGGCAGACACCGTAACCGGCGCAAGCCGTGCCTCGCCCATATTCGCTGCCGGCAGTCTGCGCAGCCTGTAGCCGCCATTCTCTCCCCGTACCGCTTCCAGGCCGCTGCCGGCGAGCAGCTTGCTCAGGCCGGTCTCCGCACCATAGCTACCGTTGAGGCCGGCAGAGCGCCGGCCGTCGGTGAGCGCGGCATCGAAGGTCAGCGTGATGCCGGCCTGGGCAGCGAAACGGTAGAGGGTCATGCTCAGCGGGCCGGCGGGCAGAGCGTAATGCTGCGTAGCGCTGACTGTCGTGGCGGTCCCTGCTGCGCTGGCCGGATCGGCTGGTAGACATGCGAAGCAAGCCAGACCAAGCAAGGCGATGCGCAGATGCGTGGCCAGGGGCCGCAGCCGGGGCGTTTCAGCGGAAAACGGAAGGGCGGAAAACGACGGGGTATGCACGGTGGCTCCTTGCGACAATCAGAAGGTGTTCTCCTGACTTGTCGAACGACACGGCAAAAGGGGCCAGATTTCTTCCGATGCCGCTTTCCGGCCGCACTTCAGCCTGCTTCCCTGGGGTGCACATTCACCCAGTAGCGCGTATGGCGGTGCACGGCGATGGGAAGGTTCTCCTGAAGGACGGCAAGGATGCGGTCGGTGTCGTCGAGTTGGAATACGCCGGAGATGCGCAGATCGGCCACTTCCGGCGCGCAGCGCAGGATGCCGGGGCGGTAGCGGGAGAGTTCGGCGAGAAAGTCTTCCAGGCGCTGCTTGTCGGCAACCAGGCTGCCCTGGTGCCAGCCGTCGCTGCCGGCCGGTGCAGCCAGGATCGGGCCGATGTCCCGGGCCGAGAATCGGGCGCTCCGGCCGGCGTCCAGCCTCAGCACGGCATCGCCGGAGACAGGGCGGATTTCCACTGCGCGTTCGAGCACGGTGATGCGGGTATGGCGACTGTCTTGCCGATGGACGATGAAGCGGGTGCCGAGCGCGCGGATGCTGCCGTGTTCGGTCTGCACCAGAAAGGGACGAGGCGGCTGGATGGTGTCCGGCACAGTCTGGACGAGAATCTCGCCGGCTTGCAGTACGATGCGGCGCTGCATGGCGTCGAAACGAACGTCTGCCGCGCTGGCGGTGTTGAGGTGGAGATGGCTGCCGTCGGCCAGTTGCAGTTCGCGGCGCTCGCCGGTGGCCGTGCGATGGTCCGCGGCGAGTTCGCCGCCCCACCGGCGCCAGCCCAGCCAGCCGGCAGCAGGCGCGGCCAGCAGCACGGCGATGGTTTTGGCGGCTCGCCGGCGCTGGGCCTGGCGACTGCGGCCGAGCGCCTCCATGCCGATGCCGGCGGGGATGGCACCAAGGGTGCCGGCCAGGGTTTCGGCAGCCTGCCAGGCCCGTTCGTGTTCGGGGTGCTGGACGCGCCAGGCATTCAGCGCCTTGCGTCCAGCAGCGTCGAGCTCTCCGGCGTGCAGACGCACCAGCCAGACGGCGGCCTGGTCCGCGACCTCATCGACGGAATACGGGGCTGCGCTCATTGCCGGCTCACATCAGCGCCCGCAGGCATTGGGCGAAAGCGGTGTGCATGTGGCGCTTGACCGTGCGCAGCGAGAGGCCGAGGCGATCGCCGATGTCGGCGTAGGCAAGGCCCTCGATCTGCGACAGCAGGAACACCCGCCGGGTTTTGTCGGGCAAGGCATCGAGCAGGGTGTCGATGCGAAGGAGCGCCTCGATGACGAGCAGGCGTTCCTCCGGCGAAGGCGCCAGCGGCTCGGGCTGCATGGCGAGGGCCTCGAGATAGGCGTGTTCCAGCGTGCGGCGGCGGATCTGGTCGACCATCAGGCCGTGGGCGACCGTGCGCAGATAGGCGCGCGGCACGCGGAAGGCCTCCTGTTCGCGAACGCTCAGCAAGCGCAGGAAAGTGTCCTGGGCAAGATCAGCAGCCTGCTGCGAGCAACCGGTCTTGCGCCGCAGCCAGGCGCACAGCCAGCCGTGGTGTTCCTGGTAGAGCGTGGAAATCGATTCGGGGGTCGCCGCGCTGCTCACGCAAATCTCCGGGGAAAGCACCGCCGGCCACTGCGGGCAAGACTGCGTGCGCCTGTTATTGAGAATCGTTCATATTTTTGTGGATTTGATACGTAGCGTCAAATCGGCATTGCGCACGACGCCAAAAAGAAACCGCCCCGCCACCTGTCAGCGGTGGCGGGGCGGCTCGGAGCAAAACTGAAGCCGGCGCGTCCGGCAGCTCAGCGCCCGACCATCTCGCGCAGGCGGGCGATGCGCTCCTGGGTCGACGGGTGGGTCGAGAACAGGCCGCGCAGGCCGCCGCCGGACAGCGGGTTCATGATCATCATCTGCGCCGTCTCCGGGTGCTGCTCGGCAGTGTGCATCGGGATGCCGCGGGCGTAGGCGTCGATCTTGGCCAGCGCGCTGGCGAGCGCCTCAGGGTCGCCGGAGATCTCGGCGCCGCCGCGGTCGGCACCGAACTCGCGCGTGCGGCTGATCGCCATCTGGATGATCATGCCGGCCATCGGCGCGAGGATCATCATCGCGATCGACACGATCGGATTGGGGCGGCTCTCGCCGTCGCGGCCGCCGAAGAACATGCCGAAGTTGGCCAGCATCGAGATCGCGCCGGCGACCGTCGCCGAGATCGTCGAGATCAGGATGTCGCGGTTCTTGACGTGGGCCAGCTCGTGCGCCATCACGCCGCGCAGTTCGCGCTCGGACAGCATGCGCATGATGCCGGTGGTGGCGGCCACCGCGGCGTTCTCCGGGTTGCGGCCGGTGGCGAAGGCGTTGGGCTGGTCCTCGTCGATGATGTAGACCTTGGGCATCGGCAACTGGGCCCGTTGCGCCAGTTCGCTGACCATGTTGTACAGGTAGGGCGAAGTGCTGGCATCGACCTGGCGTGCCTTGTACATCTTCAGCACGGCCTTGTCGGAGAACCAGTAGGCCCAGAAATTCATCGCGCCGCCGAGCACCAGCGCCATCATCATGCCTTCACGGCCGCCGATGGCCGCGCCCATCGCGCCGAACAGGGCGACGATGCCGGCCATCAGGATGGAAGTCTTGATCCAGTTTCCAAGCATTGTGGGTTCCTTCGTAAAGATTCGCTTCGATGCGGTAGATGGGGGCGGAGCCGCCCTGCATCAAGCCGGATCGGCTTCGCCGGAAGCGAAGCGTTCGCCGACAGAGACCGCAAAGCCGCGCAGGAATTCCCCGGCAGGCAGGCGCCGGCTGCCCGGGCGCTGCAACACCGTGCAACGCAGCGCACCCCGGCCGCAGGCGATGACGACGCCGGCCTCGTCGGCGGCCAGCACCGTGCCGGGTTCGCCTGCGGCATCGATCACTTCGGCCGACCAGAACTTGACCACCGTATCGCGCAACGTGGAGGCGAGGCCGGGGAAGGGGTCGAAGGCACGCATCGCGCGTTCCAGCTCGGCCGCCGGCCGGCGCCAGTCGACGGTGGCCTCGGCACGGCCGATCTTGGCGGCATAGCTGACGCCTTCGGCAGGCTGCGGCACCGGCTTCAGTTCATCCAGCCCGGCCAGCGCGGCGACGATGCATTCGCCGCCCAGCACCGCCAGGCGGTCGTGCAGCGTCGCGGTGGTGTCGGTGGGCAGGATCGGCAGGCTGCGCTTGAGCAGCATCGCGCCGGTATCCAGGCCTTCGTCCATCTGCATGATGGTGATGCCTGTCTCGGCGTCGCCGGCCTCGATCGCGCGGTGGATCGGCGCCGCGCCGCGCCAGCGCGGCAGCAGCGAGGCGTGGATGTTGATGCAGCCGCGTCGGGGCAGCTCGAGCACCGCCCTGGGCAGGATCAGCCCGTAAGCGGCCACCACCAGCACGTCGGGCGCACAGGCGGCGAGGCGGGCGCGCTGTTCGTCGGTGCGCAGCCGCTCGGGCTGGTCGACCGCGATGCCGCGCGCCAGTGCAAGCTGCTTGACCGGGCTGGGCGTGAGCTTCATGCCGCGGCCGGCCGGGCGGTCGGGCTGGGTCAGCACCAGCGCCACCTCGTGGCTGGCGGCCAGGATGGCGTCGAGCGCGCAGGCGGCGAATTCGGGCGTGCCGGCGAACGCCACGCGGAGCGGGGCGGCCATCAGGCGGTGATCCGGGCCTTCTTGGCCAGCTTGCTCTTGATGCGGCTGAGCTTGAGCGAAGACAGGTATTCGACGAAGACCTTGCCGTCCAGGTGATCGATCTCGTGCTGAATGCAGACCGCGAGCAGGCCGTCGGCCTCGATCTCGCGCCATTGGCCTTTTTCGTCCTGAGCGCGAACCTTCACACGCTCGGCACGGGTCACTTTCTCGTAGATTCCGGGTACGGACAGGCAGCCTTCCTCGCACACCTGTTCGCCGGAGCGTTCGAGGATCTCGGGGTTGATCAGCGCGATCAGGTCGGTCCTGTCCTCGGACACGTCGATGACGACGACGCGCTCATGGACATTGACCTGGGTCGCGGCCAGTCCGATGCCGGGCGCTTCGTACATGGTTTCGGCCATGTCGGCGACCAGTTGGCGGATTTCGTCGTCGACCGACTCGACCGGCTGCGCAATGGTGTGGAGCCGGGGATCGGGATAGCGGAGGATAGGTAGTAAAGCCATGAATGCTTGCCGCAATAAACCTTTGAGTGCAGAATTTCAAGTGATTTCGCGCATATGCACACGTAATGCACGATGATCCCGGGGCGGTCACGCGGGCGTTTCGGCACCCTGCGCCCACCGTGATTCGACCCAGCCAGGCCGCGGGCGTTCCGGCCTTTGACCGAAGTGCCCCACCCAACCGGAAGCGATCGATGATCCGAATTATATTCCCTCTCCTCGTCGGCATCTCGGCGCTGTTCAGCAGCGCCTCGATCGCCCAGTCCAACGTCCGGCTTGCCGACAACGCGCCCGACAGCTACACCGTCGTCAAGGGCGACACGCTGTGGGACATCTCGGGCCGCTTCCTGAGCGAGCCCTGGCGCTGGCCGGCAGTCTGGCGCATGAACCGCGACCAGATCCGCAACCCGCACCTGATCTACCCCGGCCAGGTCGTGCTGCTCGACCGCAGCGGGCCCTGGCTGAGCATCGGCCGTCGCATCGGCGGCAGCGGCAAGCTGCAGCCGAAGGTGTATGAGGAAACGCTCGAAAACGCCGTGCCGAGCATCCCGGTGCATGTCATCGAGCCGTTCCTGAACAAACCGCTGGTCATCGACCAGGCCAATCTCGAAGGCGCGGCGACCATCGTCGCCACCGAAACCAGCCGCGTGATGACCGGCGCCGGCGACACCGTGTTCGCCAAGAACCTCGATCCCGCCATCGAAGTCTGGCAGATCATGCGCCCGGCCCGCCCGCTGAAGCACCCGCTGACTGGCGAACTGATCGCCTACGAGGCCGACAACCTGGGCAGCGCCCGCGTCACCGCGCATGGCGAGCCGGCAACGCTCGAGATCCTGTCGGCGATCGAGGAAGTGGGCGCCGGCGACCTGCTGCTGCCCAGCGAAGCGCCCAAGGTATTCTCCTACGTGCCCCATGCGCCCGAGCACGCCGTCGACGGCCATGTGGTGTCGATCCATCGCGGCGTGCAGGAAACCGGCCGCCTGCACGTCGTCGCCCTCGACACCGGTGCCCGCGACGGCGTCGAGCCGGGCCACGTGCTGAGCCTGTTCCGCAACCGCGGCACCGCCGTCTATCGCGGCGACAACGGCAAGGAAACCTTCGTTCTGCCGGAAAAGCGCTACGGCCTGCTGTTCGTGTTCCGCGTGTTCGATCGCGTGTCCTACGCGCTGGTGATGGAAACCGACGGGCCGGTGACGGTCGGCGACGCCGTCCGCAAACCCTGACGCGCCCGCTGCCACCATTGACCGAGGACGACGACCTCATCGACTGGCTGCGGCTGGCCGCCACGCCCGGACTGGGTGCCGACCGGCAACGCAGCCTGCTCGCCGCCTTCGGCCTGCCGCGGCACATCTTCGCCGCCGGGCGCAGCGCCATCACAAGCGTCGTCGGCAGTGCCGCGGCCGATGCCTTGCTCGCCGAACCCCGGCAGGACTGGATCGAACGCGCCCGGGCATGGGCTGCCGAGGACGGCAGCCACATCCTGACCCTGGCCGACGAAGCCTATCCGCGCACCCTGCTCGACATCGCCGATCCGCCGGTGCTGCTCTACGTCAAGGGCGATCCGGCGCTGCTGCAGCGACCGGCGCTCGCCATCGTCGGCGCCCGCAGCGCCACGCCGCAGGGCGGCTCGAACGCCGAAGCCTTCGCCCGCCATCTGGCCGCCCGGGGCTTCACCATCGTCAGCGGCCTGGCGGCAGGCATCGACACCGCCGCCCACCGCGGCGCCCTGGCGGCGGGTGCGGCAGGCGCCGGCACGGTGGCCGTCGTCGGCACCGGCATCGACCGCATCTACCCGGCCCGCAATGCGGCGCTGGCAAGGGAAATTGCCGCCTGCGGCGCCATCGTCAGCGAGTTTCCGCTCGGCACGCCGCCGCTGCAGCACAACTTCCCGCGCCGCAACCGGGTCATCGCCGGCCTGGCGCAGGGCGTGCTGGTGGTCGAGGCGGCACTCAACAGCGGCTCGCTGATCACCGCGCGGCTGGCAGCCGAAAGCGGACGCGAGGTTTTCGCCATCCCCGGCTCCATCCATTCGCCGCTGTCGCGCGGCTGCCACCGCCTGATCCGCGACGGCGCCAAGCTGGTGGAAACCGCCGAGGACGTGGTCGAGGAGCTGCGCGGCCGGCTCGGCACGCGGCTGCCGGCGCACGCGGCGAAACGCGTCGCCGCACCGCAGGCCAGCCTGGCACTCGACGGCGATGCCGCCCGAGTGATGGAGGCGATCGGCCACGATACCGTCGCCCTCGACACGCTCGCGCAACGCTGCAGCTTGACGGTCGATGCCCTGTACGCCATCCTGCTGCCGCTCGAGCTGGACGGGCAGGTCGCCAGCCTTCCCGGCGGCCGCATCCAGAGAGTCGGGCGCTGAACCACATCGTTCTCCCTTTCACCCGCGCCACGACAGCCTTGCCCGCGTCACCGCCGCTCCCCTTGCCGTTCCATTGAGAGACCGTTTTGTTCGACATCCTCGTCTATCTCTACGAAAGCTACATCCACGCCGACGCCTGCCCGGAATCCGACCAGCTTGCGCGCAAGCTGTCCGCTGCCGGCTTCGAGGAAACAGAAATCGCCAGCGCGCTGGAATGGCTGGCCGGGCTGCAGCACGTGGCGCGCGAAACCCATCCGGCCGGTGCGCCCGACGAGCGCTCGGTCCGCATCTACACCGAGGACGAACAGCTTCACCTGAATGCCGACTGTCGCGGCTTCCTGGCGCTGATGGAAAGCGCCGGCGTGCTGGACGGCGTGCATCGCGAACTGATCATCGAACGCGCGCTCGCGCTGGAGAGTGTCGACATCACGCTCGACCGCCTGAAGGTCATCGTGCTGATGGTGCTGTGGCAGCAGGAGCAACCGATCGACACGCTGATGGTCGATGAACTGCTGAGTGTCGATGAAGACTGGGATTACAGTCCCACGATACATTAGGCAAAATACGGCAGTCCCGACTGCTTGCAAGGCGCGGCGCGGCCTCTTTATCATCCGCGGCTCCAGCCTCCCGACCCCCCCAAGCCGGCATATGCCGGCCCGCCCGACAGCCAGAGAGCATGAGCAAGCAACTGATCATCGCGGAAAAACCTTCCGTCGCACAGGACATCGCCCGTGCGCTCGGCGGCTTCACCAAGGAAAAGGACTACTACGAGTCCGACGAATACGTGCTGTCCTCGGCCGTCGGCCACCTGCTCGAACTCGCGGTGCCGGAGGAATTCGAGGTCAAGCGCGGCAAATGGACCTTCGCCCACCTGCCGGTCATCCCGCCTCACTTCGCGGTCAAGCCGATCGAGAAGACCGAGGACCGCCTGAAGCTGTTGACCCGGCTGATCAAGCGCAAGGACGTCACCGGCCTGATCAACGCCTGTGACGCGGGGCGCGAAGGCGAGTTGATCTTCAATTTCATCGCCCAGCACGCCGGCACCAAAAAGCCGATGCAGCGCCTGTGGCTGCAGTCGATGACGGCGCAGGCGATCCGCGACGGCTTTGCCCACCTGCGCGCCGCGCAGGAAGTCGAAGGCCTGCGCAATGCCGCGATCTGCCGCGCCGAATCCGACTGGCTGATCGGTATCAACGGCACGCGGGCGATGACTGCGTTCAACTCCAAGACCGGCGGCTTCCATCTCACCACCGTCGGCCGCGTGCAGACGCCGACGCTGGCGCTGGTGGTGGAGCGCGAGGAAAAGATCCGCAAGTTCAAGCCGCGCGACTACTGGGAGCTGGAAGCCGACTTCGCCGCTGCGGCCGGGCATTACCCCGGGCGCTGGTTCGACGAGAAGTTCAAGAAGCCGGAAGGCGACGAGCACGCCACCGCCTACCGCATCTGGGACAAGGCCCGGGCCGAGGCCATCCGCGCCAAGTGCGACGGCAAACCGGGCGTGGTCAGCGAGGAATCCAAGCCCTCCACGCAGTTGTCGCCGCTGCTGTTCGACCTCACCAGCCTGCAGCGCGAAGCCAATGGCCGCTTCGGCTTCTCCGCCCGCGTCACGCTGCAGCTGGCACAGGCGCTGTACGAAAAGCACAAGGTGCTGACCTACCCGCGTACCGATTCGCGCGCGCTGCCCGAGGACTACCTCGGCACGGTCGGCGAAGTCATGCGCAACCTGCCCGAGCAGTACGCTCCCTTCGCTGCCGAGATCGCCAGGCAAGGCTGGGTGAAGCCGAACAAGCGCATCTTCAACAACGCCAAGATTTCCGACCACTTCGCCATCATCCCGACCGGCACGCTGCCCAAGAGCCTGTCCGAGGCCGAGCACAAGATCTACGACCTGGTCACCAAGCGCTTCCTGGCGGTGTTCTATCCGGCGGCCGAATACCAGATCACCACCCGCATCACCCGCGTCGAAGGCGAAGCCTTCAAGACCGAGGGCAAGGTGCTGGTCAATCCGGGCTGGCTGGCGATCTACGGCAAGGAAGCCGCCAGCGACGACAAGGATGGCAAGGCAGGCGACGGCAAGGACGGCGGCCCGCAGCTGGTGCCGGTGAAGCAGGGCGAGACGGTGGCCACCGAGGACATCCTGCTCAAGTCGCTGCAGACCAAGCCGCCGGCGCGCTTCAACGAAGCCACGCTGCTGTCGGCGATGGAAGGCGCGGGCAAGATGGTGGACGATGAGGAACTGCGCGCGGCGATGGCCGAACGCGGCCTCGGCACGCCGGCCACGCGCGCGCAGATCATCGAAGGGCTGATCACCGAGCAGTACATCCACCGCGAAGGCCGCGAACTGATCCCCAGCGCCAAGGCCTTCTCGCTGATCACGCTGCTGAAGGGCCTGGGTGTGAACGCGCTGACTTCGCCCGAGCTGACCGGCGGCTGGGAATACAAGCTGTCGCGCATGGAGCGGGGAGAACTGAGCCGCGAAGCCTTCATGCAGGAAATCGCCGACATGGCGCGCGAAGTGGTGGAACGCGCCAAGCGCTACGAATCCGACACCGTGCCGGGCGACTTCGTCACGCTGAAGACGCCCTGCCCGAAGTGCGGCGGCGTGGTGAAGGAGAACTACAAGAAGTTCGCCTGCCAGCGCTGCGACTGGAGCACCTGGAAGATCGTCGCCGGCCGCCAGTTCGAATACGACGAGATCGAAACCCTGTTGCGCGAAGGCAAGGTCGGCCCGCTGCTCGGCTTCCGCAACAAGATGGGCCGCCTGTTCAACGCCGAGATCGTGCTCAACGAGGACAAGCAGCCCGCCTTCGACTTCGGCCAGCCGAAGGAAGGCGAGGAAGCCGAAGCGGTCGATTTCTCCGGCCAGCAGAGCGTCGGCGCCTGCCCGAAGTGCAGCAGCCGGGTGTTCGAGCACGGCATGGCCTACGTCTGCGAGAAATCGGTCGGCCCGGGCAAGAGCTGCGACTTCCGTTCCGGCAAGATCATCCTGCAGCAGCCGATCGAGCGCGAACAGATGGCCAGGCTGCTGGCCGAAGGCAGGACCGAACTGCTGAAGGGCTTCGTCTCGGCCCGCACGCGGCGCAAGTTCTCGGCCTTCCTGGTGCGCGGCAAGGACGGCAAGGTCGGCTTCGAGTTCGAGGCCAAGACGCCGAAAGCCGGCGCCAAGGCCGCCGGGGCAAAAGCCGGGAAGACCGCGGTGAATACCGACGAGGAAGCCCCGGCTGCCAAGCCCGAAGCCCCCGCCAGGAAGCGCACGACCCACAAGACCGGCTGAGCCGGCCCGACCCTCGATACCGCCTCAGACCGGCCTGGCAGCGTCGGCCGCCGCGCGCGAGCGGCGGCCTGCCGTTTTCGGTCCGGGACGATCGCCGCTGCCGCTCAGACGGGCTCTTTCACCGGCACCCGGCCGACCGGGCGCACGCCGGGCAAGCCGCTCTCGAGGATCGCGGTACGCAGGATGTCGATCGCGCCGCTGCGCGGATAGGTGACGCGCCACGCCAGCGCAACCCGGCGCGCCGGCTCGGGCTGCGAGAACGGACGCACCGCCACCAGCGGATACTGCATCGTCGCATCGTCCGCCGCGGAACTCGGCAGCACGGTGACGCCGAGGCCGGTGGCGACCATGTGGCGGATCGTTTCCAGCGAACTGCCCTCCAGCGTGCGCTGCAGGCCGCCGACGTTGCGGCAGCTCGGACAGACTTCCAGCACCTGGTCGCGGAAGCAGTTGCCCGCACCGAGCAGCAGCAACTGGTCCTCGGCCAGCAGGCGGGCATCGACCGCCGCCTCCTGCGTCCATTCATGATCGGCCGGCATCAGGATGCGGAAAGGTTCGTCATACACCGGCTGGGCGACGATGCCGGCCTCCTCGAACGGCAGGCTGATGATGATGACGTCCAGTTCGCCGCGCTTGAGCGCTTCGGCCAGCCGGGCGGTGTAGTTTTCCTGGATGATCAGCGGCATCCGCGGTGCCAGTTGATGCATGCGCGGAATCAGCCGCGGCAGCAGGTAGGGGCCGATCGTGTAGATCACACCGAGGCGCAGCGGGCCGGCCAGCGGGTCCTTGCCCGCGGCGGCGATCTCCTGGATCTGGCTCGCCTCCATCAGCACCTTCTCGGCCTGGGCGACGATGCGGCGGCCGGTTTCGGTGATCTTGACTTCGGTCGCGCTGCGCTCGAAGAGCTGGATGCCGAGTTCTTCCTCGACCTTCTTCACTGCCACCGACAAGGTCGGCTGGGAGACGTGGCATTTCTCCGCAGCGCGGCCGAAATGGCGCTCATGGGCGAGCGCGACGAGATAGCGCAGATCGGTCAAGGTCATGGTCTGCTCCCGCTTGAAATGGTTTTAACCCTCCGGATGGGCTGTCGATGTTACCTTGCCCATCACGCCCCTGCGTGCTTCGATGGCCGCCCGCTTATACTTCGACGTTCTGGAATCATTCGACGGACACGCATGCCGCTCCGCCTGCACCATGCCAGCGCGATGATGCCGCCTCTGCTCGCCTTCACGCTGGCAGGCGATGCCGTTGCCGAGGATGCCTTCTTCCAGCCGCTGCCGGTGGTGCTGAGCGCATCGCGCCTGCCGCAGCCCCTGCAGGATACACCCGGTGCCGTCACCGTCATCGACGCCGACATGATCGCAGCCACCGGCTACCGCGAACTCGCCCGGCTGTTCCGGCTCGTGCCCGGCATGATGGTCGCACAGGAACGCGGCAACCAGCAGTGGGTGACCTACCATGGTCTCAGCGCAGACCATCCGAACCAGATGCAGGTGCTGATCGACGGCCGCTCGGTCTATTCTCCCCACTACTCCGGCGGCGCCAACTGGCGCGCCCTTCCGGTCGTGCTCGAGGACATCGAGCGCATCGAGATCGTGCGCGGCTCCAATTCCGCGAGCTACGGCTCGAACGCCTTTCTCGGCGTGGTCAATCTGGTCACCCGCCATACCGGCGCCGAAGCCGGCCATTCCGTCAGCGCGCGCATCGGCAGCCGCGGCATCGCCGACGTCAGCGGACGGGCGCTGTTGCGCAGCGGCGCGCTCGGCCTGCGGCTGAGCGCGCAGGAGCAGCGCGACGACGGCTGGTCCGGGCTGCACGACGGCCAGCACCTGCGTTCGTTCAACCTCCGCGGCGATCTGGACCTCGGAACCACCGACACGCTGGAGTTCTCCGCCAGCTACGCCACGGCCACGCAGGACGAAGGTTATCCGGACACCTTGTTCGACGGCAGCGGCATCCGCAAGCTCAGGCAGCAGGACTACACGATCCACGCAAGCTGGCGGCATCTGCCCTCATCCGATGAAGAATGGACCGTATCGTGGTACCGCAACCGTGAACACACCCGGGACGACTGGTGGGTCGACTCCTGGGCCAACTGCCCCGTCCACGACGTCCGCGTGGGACACCTCTGCTCGAGGCTGCTGCAAATGCCGCGCTATCGCGGCAACGTCAATAACAACCGCGACACCCTGCGCGACAACGTCTCGCTGCAGCATCGCTTCGCCGCAACGGACGCGCTGCGCCTGCTGTGGGGTAGCGAATGGCGCTACGACCGCATCGATTCGGATTTCCTCTATGACAGCCGCCGCCGCACACGGGAAGAATGGCGGCTGTTCGGCAATGCCGAATGGCGCTCCGCATCCGAATGGCTGTGGAACCTCGGCGCCATGGCCGAGCAGGTCGAAGGCGACCGCGTCCGCTTCGCACCGCGCGTATTCCTGAACTGGCAGCCGCGGGACGACATGACGTGGCGCGTGGGCTATTCGCGCGCCTGGCGCCAGCCCACGCTGCACGAGCTGTGGACCAACGTGCGGATATCGGTCGATGGGCTCGGCGTGGTCAACCAACGCTACACCCCCAACCCCCATCTTCGTCCGCAACGGCTGGATACCTGGGAAATCGGCTACCTCGGCAGCACCCCGTGGGGCGGCCTGCTCGATGTCCGCGCATTCGACGAACACGTCAGGGACTACATCCAGCGCAGGCCCGTCAGGCTCCCGCACCCTTTCGACCCGAGCGAAACCCTGAAGGATGCAACCGATGGCGACCCCTTCCTGATCCATCGCATCATGGGTTCCACGCAGTGGTCCAATGCACCCGGCAGCATTCGCCTCCGCGGCCTGGAATACCAGCTTTCACTACAGCCGCGGGCAGCCACGACGCTGTCGTTCACCCATACCCTCATCCAGCGCCGGGCCGACGACAAGGCCGTGCGGGGCAGCGTCCCGCCCTACACGGCGACGCTGACCTGGGTGGAGCGGCTCGGCAACTGGCGATCGACGATGAGCCTGCTGCGCATGGGGCCGCTCGCGGCCACGACCGGCGACGTTCCCGGCCTGCATTACACCGTGTCCTCCTACACCAGCCTGGACTGGAGCATCGCCCGCGGCCTGCGCATCGGCGACCGTTCGATGGATGTGCGCCTGACGGCCATCAACCTCCTCGGCAGGCACCAGGAACTGGCGCACAAGCCGCTGCAGTCGATGCCGCAGCACCGGCATCGCGAACCCAACAAGGCGGATAGGCAGGTCTTCCTGACCGTGAGCATGCCTCTCTGAGGCAAGCCGGGATCCTGCGGCGGAAAAATCGTCCGGAAGGCTTGATCCCGGCCTGCTTCATCCCAAATTTGCAATCAGATGTGTGCAGTGGAACAGTCTCGGCGAATCGACGTCCACTGCTGTCGTCGGCACTGACCAACTACGGAATCGATCATGCGCAAACATCTTGTGACCACTGTTCTCGCTCTCTCCATCGCTGCCGCGCTGCCCGGCACGGCCCTGATTCCCGCCGTCCATGCCCAGGCCGCGCCAGCGGCCTCGCTGGTGTCGCCGAACCGCTACGGCCTGCCGGACTTCGGCGATCTGGTCGAACAGGTCGGCCCGGCGGTGGTGAATATCAGCGTCGTGCAGCAGCAACAGACGGCGGGCGGCCAGAATCCGTTCGCCAACGATCCTTTCTACGACTTCCTGCGCCGCTTCGGCGTACCGATGCCGGGTTTCCCCGGCCAGCCCGGCATGGGGCCGCGCGCCCGGCAGGGCATCGGTTCGGGCTTCATCGTCAGCCACGACGGCTACGTGCTGACCAATGCCCACGTCGTCGCCGGCGAGGATGGCGACGCGGCGCTGTCCGAAGTCACCGTGACGCTGATCGACAAGCGCGAGTTCAAGGCCAAGGTCGTCGGCATCGACCGCCGCACCGACGTCGCGCTGCTGAAGATCGAGGCCAGGGACCTGCCGGTGGTGAAGATCGGCAAGGCCGACGAAGCCCGCGTCGGCGAATGGGTGGTGGCGATGGGCTCGCCCTTCGGCTTCGACAACACCGTCACCGCCGGCATCATCTCGGCCAAGGCGCGCCGCCTGCCGGACGAGACCTACGTACCCTTCATCCAGACCGACGTCGCAATCAACCCCGGCAACTCGGGCGGGCCGCTGTTCAACCTCGCCGGCGAGGTCATCGGCATCAACTCGCAGATCTATTCGCGCTCGGGCGGCTTCATGGGCATTTCGTTCGCGATCCCGATCGACGTCGCCATGAACGTCAAGGATCAGCTCGCCACCCATGGCCGCGTGCAGCGCGGCCGCCTCGGCATCGGCATCCAGAGCGTCGACAAGGATCTCGCCCAGTCCTTCGGCCTGCCTGACGCGCGCGGCGCCCTGGTGGCCAGCGTGGAGCCGGGCAGCGCCGCCGACAAGGCCGGCATCCAGGCCGGTGACGTGGTGCTGAGCCTGGACGGCAAGCGCATCGACGACATGGCCGACCTGCCGCGCGCAGTCGGCGAGAAGCGCCCCGGCACCCGCATCCGCATGGAAATCTGGCGCGACGGCCGCAGCCGCGACGTGGTGGCGACGCTGGACGAAATGACGAACGACAACATCGCCGCCGCCCCGGTGCCGAGCCAGGTCGAAAACATCGATGCCGGTCTCGGCCTCAGCGTGCGGACACTGACTTCGCAGGAGGCGGCCCAGCTGCAGTTGCGCGGCGGCCTGGTGGTGGAAAGCGTGGATGGTGCCGCCGCACGCGCCGGCCTGCGCAACGGCGACGTCATCATCGCGCTCAACAACAATGCCGTCACCAACGTCGCCGACTTCCGCAAGCTGGTCCGGGCGGCCGGCAAACGCTTCGCACTGCTGATCCAGCGCGGTGAATCGCGCATCTACGTGCCGCTGCGGCTGGAGTGACGCAAGACGGGGGCCGGCCCCGCCCCGGCCCCCCACGAATCCGTTCAGGCCCGGCACCTCACACCCGGAAGCGCCCGACCGATTCCTGCAGCCGTGCCGCCAGCCGTTCCAGCTCGCGCGCCGCCTGCACCGTCTGCCCGATGGCGAGATCGTTCTCGCTCGCCATGCCGGCGATGTCGTCGATGCCGGATGCCACCGATGCGCTGGAGCGGCGCTGCTCGGCCGTTGCGGTGGCAATGCGGTCCAGCCCTTCGCCTACTTCGGCGACCAGCAGGTTTGCCGCACCCAGCACCTGCGAAACACCATCCGCCACCACTCGGCTCGATTCGAGGTGGGCCAGGCCGCTCTCGATCGCCCCTCTCACCGAATCCGAACGCTGCCCGATCTCGTGCGTGATGCCGTCGATCTCGCCCGCCGAGCGCGCCGACTTCTCGGCCAGCTTGCGCACTTCGTCGGCAACCACCGCAAAGCCGCGCCCCTGCTCGCCGGCGCGTGCCGCTTCGATCGCGGCATTCAGCGCCAGCAGGTTGGTCTGCTCGGCAATCTCGCGCATCTCCTGCGTCATGCGTGAAATGGCTTGCGTCGATTCGATGAAATCACCGACCGTGCCCGCCATCTGGCGCACTGCCGACTCGACCTGCTCCATCTCGCCGATCAGTTGCCGCACGCTCTGCTCGCCTTCGCGCGAATGCGCCAGGCTGGCATGCGAACGTTCGCGTACCTCGGCCGCATTGTCGGCAATGTGCGTGATGCTGCCGCTCATCTGCTCGACTGCGGCGCTGGCCGTTGCCGAACGTTCGTTCTGCCGGTGCGAGCGCTGGCCGAGATCATCGGCGCCCTCCGCCAGATGCCGCGCCGCCCGTGCCACTTCGTCGGCCGCCGCGCCGACCTCGCGCACGAGCACCGCGATGACGGCCATCATGTCGTTGAATGAATCCGCGGTACGGCCGATCTCGTCCTTGCCGGCCCGTTCGAGACGGCGCGTCAGGTCGCCGCCGCCTTGCGCGATTTCGGCGAGGCCGGCAGCCAGACCGGACAGGGGGCGGGCAACGAAGCGGCGGATGAAGAAGAACACGAAGCCCAGCAGCGGCAGCGACGCCAGCGCGGCGAAGACGATGCTCTTGTTGCGAAACTCGGTCACTGCCGCCTCCGCCCGGTCGAGCGAGACGCGCATGCTGACCGCACCCAGCGGCACCCCTTCGGCAACCTGATGGCAGGTGATGCAGTCCTTGCCCAGCCAGTCCTTCGACGCCAGCGCCGGTATGACCACGCGCAGATGCTCGCCATGTTCCGCGCCGTGCTCCACCGCCATGTGGGTCCGGCCGTCGGCCAGCGCCCGGCGCTCGGCCTCGTCGAGCGGAACTTCGCCGGCCTCGCCCGGGCCGAAAATCCGGCTGGTCTCCTCGCCGCGGATCACCTTCAGGTCGCGCACCACCGACAATTCCTTGATCTGGTCGAGAAACACGTCGCGCTGGGCCACGGTGCCGGTGATCATCATGCCGGTCAGCCCGGCCATGGTCATTTCGTTGACCGTGGCGGCGAAATCCCTCGCCTGCCCGATCGCCATGTCGCGGGTCACGCGCGTTTCCCACACGATCATGCTTCCCCAGGCAAGCACCAGCATCAGCCAGATCGCGGCGGTCAACCTGAACCAGATCGGAGTATCCGCAAAGCGGCGCATCATTCCCTCTCTCCACAACTACGATGGCGGGCCCAAACACTCCATCGGCGGGCCCGTCTCCCATCAACGGCCGGAAAGCCCGCATTCTTGAGCCGGCATCGCGGGGTTTGATCGCTACCGTGCAAACAGAATATCATTATGCGCTGATATAAGATGCATTGAACCAACGCGGAAGCCACGCTGTCGCAGGGCGGTCCGGTTCCAGGACGAACCCGTCGCCCTCCTTGGCGTCATTTTTTCAACCACGCTCCAAAGCAGCAACGAGGTAACAATGAAGAAGATCATCGCACTCGGCATCCTTGCCCTTTCCGTCGCCGGCACCGCATCCGCCCAGGTGAAGCCCGAAGACCAGATCAAGTACCGCCAGGCCGGCTACAGCTTCATGTCCTGGAACATGGGCAAGATCAAGGCCAACCTCGAAGGCGAATTCAACGCCCAGCAGGTCCAGGCCGCCGCCAACGCCATCGCCGCCATCTCCGGCTCGGGCATGGGCGCGCTGTTCGGCCCCGGCACCGAAAAGGACATCGGCAACGTCAGGACGCGCGTGAAGCCCGAGTTCTTCCAGAACATGGACGATGTCGCCAAGCTCGCCACCGACCTGAATACCGCCTCGAACAATCTGGTTGCCGCCGCCGCCACCGGCGACAAGGCTGCGGTGCAGAAGGCCTTCGGCGACACCGGCGGCACCTGTAAGGCCTGCCACGACAAGTATCGCGCGGACTGAAACACACCCGTGACCGACATGAAAAAAGCCGCAGATTCGCGGCTTTTTTCATTTTCGTACGCCCGCCCGCAGACGGGCACCCATGCGGCAGGCTTGCCGCCCGCGATCACCAGGCGGGAACGGCCTGGGCCGGAGGCGGCGGCGGCGGCGGTGGCAGCAGCCCGCCCATTGCCGCCCACACCGCGAAACCTGCCACTGCCAGTGCCAGGATGAAAGCGACCGTGCCGCCACCTTGCGCCGATTTCAGCTCGGGATCGGACACTTCCTTGAAGCCGGTGATCATCGGCTTCACCAGGTTGTCCTTCTTCACGTGCGCGTAGAAAAGAACCGCCAGCACGTGCAGCGCAACCAGCGCGATGGTGATCCAGAAATTCTGCCGGTGCAGGCCACTGAGCCAGTCGCTGGTGTCCTTGCTCACCAGCGCGTAGAGCGGCCCCTCGAAAGCGATGTCGTCGTTCGCCACCAAGCCACTGACCACCTGGAAGCCCAGGATCGCCAGCAGCACCAGCACCGACAGCGCGCCGAGCGGGTTATGCCCGACGCCGCGCCATTGCCCGCGCAGATAGGCGACGATGCCGCCCGGCCCCGGCACGAAGTTGGCGAAACGCGCGTAGGTCGAGCCGATCACGCCCCACATCAGGCGGAAGACCAGCAGCCCGCCGATCGCAATGCCCAGCCAGCCATGCCAGACGATCAGGTTGCCGCCGATCAGTGCCGTACAGTAGGCCGCGACGACGAGCAGCACCAGCGTCCAGTGGAAAATGCGCGTGGGGATATCCCACACAAGTATCTTGCGGATGTTCATGGATTGTTCCTGTTGGATGGTCCGGAATGCTCGGTGATCTGGAGAACGACAAATCCGGCCGGCCAGAGTTCCGCAGCGCAGCATCGCAAGCGGCAGTACAGACTGTAGCAAAGGCCGGTCGCCGCTCGTCGGCGAGGACCGCTAGAATCGGCTTCCCGGCCACCCCACCCTCCTGCGCAAACCCCCGCGATGACCAAGAAAAAAAGACGCATTTTCTGCCTGACCGCCCTGCTCGCCATCCTGGCGTTCGGCATCTGGCATTTCAAGGTCGTTCCGTTCGCATATTACTGGATGACGATGAAGAGCCACTCGGCCGAGTGGCAGGAGAAGGGCGTCTGGCTGCCCTTCTACCGTGTCGCGGTCGAGGCCCGGCCGATCGAGGGCATCGAACGCAATGCCTCGGGGCTGACCTTCAACCCCGCGACCGGCACGCTGTTCTCCGTCACCAATGCGCCGCAGGAAGTGATCGAACTCGATACCGAGGGCCGCCTGCTGCGGCGGATTCCGATCCACGGCGGCCAGGATCCGGAAGGTATCGCCCACATCGACGGCGACGTCTTCGTCATCGCCGACGAGCCGGACCAGCAACTCTACCGCGTCATCATCGGCGCCGGCACCGACAGCATCGACCTGCGCGGCGTGCCGCGCCTGGGGCTGGCGATCGATCTGTACAAGAATCGCGGATTCGAGGGCGTGTCGTGGGATTCCACCACCCAGCGCCTGTTCGTCGTCAAGGAAAAGGCACCGCTGCGGGTGTTCGCCATCGCCGGTCTGCCCGGACTGCTGAAGGGCAGCGCCTTCGACCTGCAGATCAGCGAATGGACGTCGTCGAAAGCATCCGCGCTGTTCATGACCGACCTGTCCTCGCTGACCGTTCACGAACCGACCGGCAACATGTTGCTGCTGAGCGACGAATCGGCGCTGATCGTCGAATACGCGCCGGACGGCAGCCCGGTCAGCATGCTGCCGATGTGGAAAGGCTGGCACGGCCTGTCATCGATGGTGCCGCAGGCCGAAGGGCTCACGACCGGGCCGGACGGCGCCATCTACGTACTGTCGGAACCCAACCTGTTCTACCGCTTCGAGCGGGAACCACGGCCGCAGTGGGCCGAAGGATCAGCCCGCAGAGTGGGTAGAACCTCAGGCGAAACCCACCGATCTCGATGATGGGTGGATTTCGCCCGAGGCTTGACGGGCGGGTCTCGCTTCGCTCTGCCTACGTGGCCCGACCCACCCTGCTACTGGCTTGCGCCCTTTGCGCGGCTGGCGAGGAATTCCCACAGATAGCGGCCGGTGTGCGAGCCCTCCGTCGCCATCGCCGTTTCCGGCGGGCCTTCAGCCACCACCCGGCCGCCGCCGTCGCCGCCTTCCGGGCCGAGATCGATCAGCCAGTCGGCTTCGGCCATCACGTCCAGATCGTGTTCGATCACCAGCACGGTATGGCCGGCATCGGCGAGGCGGTGCAACACGCGGATCAGCTTGTCGACGTCGGCCATGTGCAGGCCCACGGTCGGCTCGTCGAGTACGTACAGGCTGTGCTTGTCGGCCGGCAGCGGCACGCCGCCGGTGTCCTCGGCATCGCCGGGGCGGCGGCGCACCTTGGCCAGCTCGGTGACCAGCTTGATGCGCTGGGATTCGCCGCCGGACAGCGTCGGGCTGGGCTGGCCCAGGGTCAGGTAGCCGAGGCCGACGTCCTGCAACAGTTGCAGCGGATGGGCGATGGTCGGATGGGCGGCGAAGAAATCGACCGCTTCGTCCACCGGCATCGCCAGCACTTCGGCCACCGTCCGCTCCTTCCAGCGCACCGCTAGCGTCTCGGGGTTGAAGCGGGCGCCGCCGCAGCCCTCGCACGGCGTCTTCACGTCGGGCAGGAAGTTCATCTCGACCGTGGTCTGGCCGGCGCCGTCGCATACCGGGCAGCGGCCGGCGCCGGTGTTGAAGGAGAAGCGCGATGCGCTCCAGCCGCGCGTGCGGGCCTCGAAGGTGTCGGCGAACAGCTTGCGGATCGCGTCCCAGAAGCCGACGTAGGTCGCCGGGCAGGAACGCGGTGTCTTGCCGATCGGGGTCTGGTCGACTTCCAGCACGCGGCCGACCTGCTGCCAGCCGTGCATGGCCTTGCAGCCGACCAGCGGCTGATTCACTTCGGCCGGCTGGGCCTGGCCGCGGCGGCGGGCGCGGGTGGCTTCGGGATCGCCGAGGCGGGCGCGCAGGTTGGCGTGGATGACGTCGCGCGCCAGGCTGGACTTGCCCGAGCCGGACACGCCGGTGACCACGCTCAGGCGGGCGAGCGGAATGCGCACCGAGACGTCCTGCAGGTTGTGCAGCCTTGCACCTTCGACGCGGATCGAAGGATGATCCTTGAGCACCGGCCGGCGCGGCCGCAGCGGGTGCTGCAGCGGATGGCGAAAGCACTCGCCGGTCGCCGACGCGGGTGCGGCGAGCAGATCGGCGATGCCGCCTTCGGCCACCACCTGGCCGCCGCGCACACCGGCGCCGGGGCCGAGGTCGATGACGTGGTCGGCGCGGCGGATGGTGTCCTCGTCGTGCTCGACCACCAGCAGCGTGTTGCCGCGGTCGCGCAGGGCTTCCAGGGTATCGAGCAGCAGGCGGTTGTCGCGCGGATGCAGGCCGATCGTCGGTTCGTCGAGGATGTAGCAGACGCCGCGCAGGTTGGAACCGAGCTGCGCCGCCAGCCGGATGCGCTGCGCCTCGCCGCCCGACAGCGTGGGCGCGGCGCGGTCGAGCGCGAGGTAGCCCAGGCCGACGTGCTGCAGGAAGGCCAGGCGGCCGCGGATTTCGGCGACGAGGTCGCGCGCGATGTCGGTTTCGCGCTCGTTCAGCGTCAGATCGCCGAAGAAGACGGCAGCTTTATCCACCGGCCAGGCCGCGAGCTGGTGCAGGCCGAGCTCACGGAAGCGCACCGCCCGCGCCACCGGATTCAGCCGCGCGCCGTGGCAGGCCGGGCAGGGCTCGTCGCTGACGATGACGCCTTCGGCATCGCCGAGATCGAGCGCATCCGGGTCTTCGATGCGCGGCGCGGTCTTCAGCCCGGTGCCGAAGCACTTCGGACACCAGCCGTGCTTGGCGTTGTACGAGAACAGGCGCGGATCGGGCTCGGGGAAGCCGGTGCCGCAGCTCGGGCAGGCGCGCAGCGTGGAGAAGGTGATCGGTTCCGCGCCCAGCTTGCCGAGCGCGAGCACCTTGATCACGCCCTTGCCGATCTCCAGGGCCTGCCGGACGAACTCGCGCAGCGTGGCTTCGTGCTCCGGTTCGACCACCACCATGCCGGTGGGCAGCTCGATGTTGTGTTCCTTGTAGCGGTCGAGCCGCGGCCACTTCGCCGTCGGCAGGTATTCGCCATCGACGCGCAGCTGCGTGTGGCCCTTGCTGCGCGCCCATTTGGCGAGGTCGGTGTACAAGCCCTTGCGATTGACCACCAGCGGCGCCAGCACTTCGACCGAAGCGCCGCGCAACTCGCGCTGGATCTGCGCGACGATGGCCTCGAAGCTCTGCGGCGTCACCGGCACATTGCAGTCCGGGCAGAACTGGGTGCCCAGCTTCACGTACATCAGGCGCAGGAAGGGGTGGATCTCGGTCAGCGTCGCCACCGTGCTCTTGCGCCCGCCGCGGCTGGTGCGCTGCTCGATCGCCACCGTCGGCGGAATGCCGAACAGGCCATCGACATCGGGCCGGCTCGCCGGCTGCACGAACTGGCGCGCATAGGCGTTGAGCGATTCCAGGTAGCGGCGCTGGCCTTCGCCGAAGACGATGTCGAAGGCCAGCGTCGATTTGCCCGAGCCCGACAAGCCGGTGATGACGCTGAAGCGGTCGCGCGGAATGCTCAGGCTGACGTTCTTCAGGTTGTGTTCGCGCGCATGGCGGATCTCGATCGCCGGCGCCGCGATCGCGCGGTAGCGCACCGCCGGTTCGGCAGCCAGCAGCGCCTTACCGGAAGCCTGGCCGGCCGCTTCGCTGCGCGTGCGCTCGAGCGCTTCAGCGTATTCGCGCAACGCAGCGCCGGTATGGGAGGTTTCGTGGCCACGCACCACGTTCGGCGGGCCTTCGGCCACGATCATGCCGCCGCCCTCGCCACCTTCGGGGCCGAGGTCGATGATCCAGTCGGCAGCAGCGATCACGTCCAGGTTGTGCTCGATGACGATCAGCGAATGGCCGGCCTGCAGCAGCTTGTCGAAGGCGCCTAGCAGCTTGGCGACATCCTCGAAATGCAGGCCGGTGGTGGGTTCGTCGAACAGGAAGAGCAGGCCGGGTTCGGTTCCGGGTCTGGCGCTGTCCCCTGTTTTTTCCCCAAAGTTATCCACAGGCCTGGCTTTGCGTACAGTCTTCTTCTGCGCCGCCCCGGCAAGATGGCCGGCGAGCTTCAGGCGCTGGGCTTCGCCGCCGGACAGCGTCGGCACCGGCTGGCCGAGGCGCAGGTAGTCGAGGCCGACGTCGGCCAGCGGCGCCAGCGCGGCGAGCGCCTTGGGATGCTCGCGGAAGACGTCCAACGCCTCATGCACGGTGAGTTCGAGCACGTCCGCGACCGACAGGCCATTCCATTTCAATTCAAGCACTTCCGGCCGGTATCGCTTGCCATCGCAGTCCGGGCAGCGCAGCCAGACGTCGGACAGGAACTGCATTTCGACGTGCTCGAAACCCGAACCGGTACAGGTCGGGCAGCGGCCGTGGCCAGCATTGAAGCTGAAGGTTCCCGGGGTGTAGCCGCGCTGCCTGGCCTCCGGCAGGGTGGCGAACAAGGCCCGGATGGGGTCCCAGGCGCCGATGTAGCTGACCGGGTTGGAGCGCGAGCTCTTGCCGATCGGCGACTGGTCGACCATGACCACGCCGCGCAAGTTATCCACATTTTCCAGGCGATCGAAATCGCCCGGCGCTTCGCTGATCGACTCGCCGAAATGCTTGGCCAGCGCCGGGTACAGCACATCCTGGATCAGCGTGGATTTGCCCGAGCCGGACACGCCGGTCAGGCAGCTCAGCCGGCCTAGCGGGAAGGCGACGTCGATGTTGCGCAGGTTGTGCTGCCGGGCGCCCATCAGCTTCAGCCGCGGCGTGGCGGCATCGACAGGACGCGGCGGGCGGTCGATGTCGATGCGCTTGCGGCCGGCCAGCCAGGGGCCGGTCACCGAACCGGGATCGGCGGCGATCTCGGCCGGCGTGCCGCGCGCGACGATGTTGCCGCCGCGTTCGCCGGGGCCGGGACCGATCTCGAGCAGTTCGTCGGCAGCGACCATCACCTGCGGGTCGTGCTCCACCACCACCAGCGTGTTGCCGGCATCGCGCAGGCGCGTCATCACGCCGAGGATGCGGCCGATGTCGCGCGGGTGCAGGCCGATCGACGGCTCGTCGAGCACGAACAGGGTATTGACCAGCGAGGTGCCGAGCGCGGTCGTCAGGTTGATGCGCTGCACCTCGCCGCCCGACAGCGTGCGCGACTGGCGGTCCAGCGTCAGGTAGCCCAGACCGACGTCGGCAAGATAGTCCATCCGGCTGCGGATCTCGCCCAGCACCAGTTCGGTGGCCTCGTCGGCGGCGCCGGGCAGGCCGAGCGCCGCCACCGCGTCGCGCACGCGATCGACCGGCAGCGCCATCAACTCGTGGATCGCCAACCCGCGCGCATCGCCGGCGCCTTCGACCTTGACCGGCAGGCGCCACAGCAAGGCATCCGGCTTCAGCCGCGCGCCGTGGCAGGCCGGGCATTCCGTGTAGCTGCGGTAACGCGACAGCAGCACGCGGATGTGCATCTTGTAGGCCTTGCTCTCCAGCCAGTCGAAGAAGTGGCGCACGCCGTACCACAGGCGCGGCCAGGAGCTGTCCCAGCTCTTCCACTTCGGATCGCCTTCGAACAGCCACTGGCGATGCTCGGGCGGCAGGTCGCGCACCGGGATGTTCATCGCCACGCCGTACTTCTTCGCCATCTTCGCCAGGTCGTCCTGGCATTCGCGGAAGCTTTCGGTCTGCCAGGGCTTGACCGCGCCCTCGGCAAGCGTCTTCGACTCATCCGGCACCACCAGGCTGTAATCGACACCGATCACGCGGCCGAAGCCGCGGCAGGTCTCGCAGGCGCCGATCGGCGAGTTGAACGAGAACAGGCCGGGGGTGGCCTCGGCATAGTGGATGTCGCATTCGGCGCAGTGCAGGCCGGAGGAGTAGCGCCATACGGCCTCGCCGTCCGCCGAAGCGGAATCCGGCTTCACGCCCTCGCCCGAGGCATGAACCGACATGCGGCCATTGCCGCGCAGCAGCGCGGTTTCCAGCGCTTCGGCCAGACGGGCTTCATCGGCGTTCGAGGCACGGAAGCGATCCTGCACCACCATCAGCATGTCGCCCTCGCCGCCCTTGCCGGCGATGCGTTGCTGGATGCGGGTGTAGCCCTGCGCATTGAGCAGGCCGGCGACTTCTTCCTCGCTGAAGTTGGCCGGCACCGGCACCGGGAAGCACACCACCAGGCGCGGATCACCCTCTGCCTCGGCGCGCGCCCTGAGGTCGGCGGCGATGCTGGCGGCCGAATCGCGCCGCACCGGCTTGCCGCAGCAGCGGCAGTGCAGATGCGCCGCGCGCGCGTACAGCAGCTTGAAGTGGTCGGCCAGCTCGGTCATGGTGCCGACCGTCGAGCGCGAGGTGCGCACCGGGTTGGTCTGGTCGATCGCGATCGCCGGCGGCACGCCTTCGATGCGGTCGACCTGCGGCTTGTCCATGCGGTCGAGGAACTGGCGCGCGTAGGGCGAGAAGGTCTCGACGTAGCGGCGCTGGCCCTCGGCGTACAAGGTGTCGAACACCAGCGAGGATTTGCCCGAGCCGGACACGCCGGTAACGACGGTCAGGCGGTTCAGCGGCAGGTCGAGCGAGAGGTTGCGCAGGTTGTTCTGGCGCGCGCCGCGGATGCGGATGGCGGCGGGATCGTGGTCGGCGGCGGACATGGCTCGCGGGAAAGTCGCACAAGGCGACATTCTAAGGCTTGGCCCGCGCCGGACCGAATCCCTTACCAGCCGCGGGCCAGCAGTGAAGCTGCGAGACCGCTAAACTGCACTGCGAAGGCCCCGCTGCATAAAAAAAACGATCGACAGGAGACGGGCGATGGACGAATCCGCCGCCGCACCGAGGGTGTCCCAATTCCGCCTGGCCCTGCTGTGGCCGCTGCGCCTGTTGCCGGCGCCCGGCATGGCGGAAGCGCAGCTGCGACCCTGGGAGGTGCTGCGCGACATGGGCGAAGCCTCGCCGTGGCGCGAAGTGGAGCACGACATCGAGCGCGAAGGCGGCTTTTTCGAGGAACGCCACTACAGCGAGTTCGTCACCTTCCTGCCCTACGTGCAGCAGTTCCTGTACGGCGAAGGCCGCTCGGCGGCTGGCGGCGAACCCGGCGCAGGCGCGCCGATGCGGGTCTTCAAGCGCCGCGACGTGACCAGGATGCGCCTCGCCGCGCACGAACACGACGAACCGGTGACGCTGGACGTCGTGCATGTGCATCTGTATTTCTTCTTCGACGTCGATGTGGTGATCCTCAACGTCGAGGTCAAGGGCGAGGACATGCCGCTGCCGCAGGTGCAGGACCTGATGTACCGCATCGGCCGCGCTTATCCGTCGGGCTGGGACGAGCACGGCAAGGCGCTGCACGGCCTGGCGCAATCCGAATGGCTGGCCGCCGACGGCACGGTGCTGGCACGCTCCGACGCCCACGACAAGCAGGCTTTCCTGACCCACGTCAGCCGCCACCGCTCGCCGCGCATCGCGGCGAACTGGGCTTTCCTGATGCGTCCGCTGGTCAGCGCCCATGCCGACGAGGAAGGCGCGCTACGCTACCGCCAGATCGAATACCACCGCATGCCGCTGGCCGCCTATCTGGCACTCGACGATCCGAGTGCGCTGACACGCAACGACTTCATCCGCCTCGGTCTGGTGACCGGCGCCGGGCCGCGCAAGCCTTCAACCGCATCCGCCACCGATGGTGACGCTGCCGCGCCGCCCTATGCCGAACTCCATCTCGCGGACTTCGAGCGCCGCTACTGCTACGACCGCTTCTGGAGCGCCGGCGGCGCCGCGCCCCATACCCGCTACCTGTGCAGCGGCCATGCGCTGATCGTGGTGGGCGATGCCCGCTCGGCCTTCTTCACCGACCGCCAGCGCGGCGTGCTGGCACAGTTCCGCCACCAGCATTTCCTGCTGTTCCTGATCGCCCACTTCCAGAAAGCGGCCTTGCTGACCTTCTCCGAATGCCTGGTGGAAGCCCTGAAGCCGCTGCGGGTCAGCGACCCGGCGAGCGTGCGCCGCTTCAAGCGCGCGATCCGCGCCAGCTTCGAGCGCTTCCTGCGTTTCACGCACCGCTACTGGTTCCACGACATCGCCGAGCAGGCGCAGACGCGCGCGCTGTTCCGCATGACCACCGAGCACCTGCAGACCGATTCGCTGTACGCCGAAGTCAAGGAGCGCACCGCCGACATGAACAGCTACCTCGACGCCGACGGCCTGCGCCGCCAGGCCAACACGGTGGTGCGATTGACGGTGGTGACGATCTTCGGCCTGATCGGCTCGATGACCACCGGCTTTCTCGGCATGAACCTGCTGGCGGAAGCGAATTCGCCGCTGTCCCGGCGGCTGCTCTTTTTCGTAGTGACTGTCGCCGTCTTCGGTGGGCTGACGATCTACACGATGGTGAAATCGAAGCGCCTGTCGGATTTCCTCGATGCAGTGTCGGACGAACGCTTGTCGGCCTGGAACAAGTTCAAGGCCTTCACCGCGGTATGGCGGCCTGGGCGCGAGTGAAGCGGAAAAATCTTCACGACTTCGAACGCACCGATCATCATCTGGCCCATTGTCTCGACTGCCATTCGACAAACTCGGAAGGTCGCAATCCATCCCCTTCCTTGCGCCACCAGTTCGTTGATCCAGCGCTGAACGGTGCGACGGGCAAGCTTGGGACGCCGTTCCAGGAGGGCGGTGATCGAGATGCCGTCAGGGGCGGCGCGGATGAGTCCGATGAGTTCGTCGACGGATGACACGCGGGCAGGTGGCGCGATTATGGCGCGATTGATCAACTGCCCGGGGCTGGCTCCGCCATCGCCTGCGGGCACATGACGTAACGCGCCCTGGCAGAGCGCGTAAACGACAAAAAGCCCCGCAGGGCCTTTCGTCGTACCTTGAAGCGCGGAATTACTTGACGCGGTTCTTGTACTCGTCGGTACGGGTGTCGATTTCGATCTTGTCGCCGATCTCGACGAAGGCCGGAACCGGCAGCTCGAAACCGGTGCCGATACGGGCCGGCTTCATGACCTTGCCCGAGGTGTCGCCCTTGACGGCCGGCTCGGTATAGACCACTTCGCGCACGACGCTGTTGGGCAGTTCGACCGAGATCGCCTTGCCGTTGTAGAACACGACTTCGCACTGCAGGCCGTCTTCGAGGTACTTCAGCGCGTCGGTCATGTTCTCGGCTTCGACTTCGTACTGCTCGTAGTCGGCGTCCATGAACACGTACATCGGATCGGCGAAGTAGGAGTAGGTGACTTCCTTGCGGTCGAGCACCACGACTTCGAACTTGTCGTCGGCCTTGTAAACCGACTCGGACGGCGCGCCGGTGAGCAGGTTCTTGAGCTTCATCTTCACGACCGCGGCATTGCGGCCGGACTTGTTGTATTCGGTCTTCTGCACCACCAGCGGGTCGCTGCCGACCATGATGACGTTGCCCGAGCGGAGTTCCTGAGCGGTTTTCATGCTGTATCCTGATTGAGTCGATGCGGCGCAGCTGCCGCATGTCCTTGAAAAATCTAGCCGCGGGATTCTAACCCGCCGACGCCCTGCTGTGCGAGCAGAATTCCACCAGGCGCGTCGCCAGGTCCGGTTGTGCGGCGTGCGAAACGCTCCATTCGGCCGCATGGCGGCCCAGCGCCGGCAGTACGGCGGCGAATGCCGGCCAGGCCGCAGCCGGATCTCCACGGCCGTTCCAGGCCCGCCAGAAAGCGCTCAGTGCAGTCTTCTCCGGCACCGGCAGGCCGGCGGTGTAGCGCGCGATGAAGGCTTCGAGCTTGTCGAAGTGGGCCTCGTCCTGCTGCGGATAGATGTGCCAGGCGAAAGGCCGGCCGGCCCACTGGGCGCGGACGAAGGAGTCCTCGCCGCGGACGAAGTTCAGATCGCAGGCCCACAGCAGTTCGTCGTAGCCATCCTGGTCGGTGAAGGGCAGCACATGCAGCTCCAGCGCCCCGTTGCGCACGGCATCGCCCACGCCGAGCCCGCCGCGTCCGAAGGCGCGCGCCACGTCCGCCAGCACCCGCCCTTCGGGAACGAACAGATGCATCCGCCGCGGGCCCTGCATCCAGGCCTGCAGCAGAGCAGGCAGGGAAGGCTGTTCGTAGGCGAACAAGGACACGCATGTTTCGTCCGTCCCGAGCCGCACACCTCTGCGCGCAAGCCATTCCCCACGTCCGCGCCGGTCGCCCAGGAAGGCGTCGCGGCGCGCCAGCAGCCCCGGCTCGCGCAGCAGGCCCCCCGTTCCACCGCCGAGCCCCGGAAAGAAGAAATGCTTGGTCAGCGGCAGACGCGGATGCGGAGAAGCCATGCCGTGGCAGCCCGCCACCCAATCCTCGGCCGACAGATATTCGAGGTTGATCCACACCGGCGCCGGCTGCCGCCGCGCCATGGCCTGCAGATGCGTTTCCGGAATCTCGCAGGCGAAGGCCTCGATGACGACAGCGGCCGGTTCGACTGCAGGAAAGGGCTCGGCCCACTGCCGCAGTTCCACGCCTGCAATGACGCCACCCGCGACCGGATCGATGCCTCCGGCTGCCGGACAGATGCGCAGCAGCACCGCCCAGTCATCCACCCACAGGCGGACGCCCGCACCCGTGCGCGCGGCCAGATCGCGCGCCAGCCGCCAGCACACGCCGATATCCCCAAAATTATCCACAATCAGGCAGAAGATCTCCCATGTGGGCGTAGACGTTGAGCTGGTGGAAGTCATCGATGTGGATATCTCTGCGTAAAAAGGGCGGAAAGCTTGTGAACAAAGGCGAAAAAACGGCCACACGCAAAAACCATGGACAATCTGCACACAGCTATCGCCTGTCCTTGTCCCCTCAGTTTTCCAGTGCTGGAAGCATTAGCTGCAAAGAGCTTTGGAGGCTTATCCACAGTTTTCGCCCTGCTGTTTACATCTTTATCTTTTAAATTAAAAGAAAAACAGAACAAACAAACCTCGGTCTTTTTCACTCACACTTGGCCAAGCAGAGATCCAGACCAAGTACGTAGAATGGTTTGCGTCGGACACTCACAGGGAGAAGCGGCCATGCACCGATTGCTTTCAGTCCAATGTGCCGTGGTTCTGGTGCTTGCGGGATGTGCGAGCACTTCGGGCACTTCCGTATCCGATCCTGAAAACGGGGCGCCGGAGCCGCAGGCCAGCGGCACTCCCCTCGTCAAGGAGGCCGCCCACGACGGATTCATGGATACGGCACGGCGCAAGGTGCGCGGCTTCGCCCACTGGCTGGGGGAAGAGGTCAACGACTGGTTCGGCGACAAGCCTTTCTCGGAAGGCGGCAAAGTGTCGCGCGGTCGCCTGAGCGTACGCACGCGCTGGCAGGAAGACGAAAGCAGCAGCACCAGCGTGCGCTTTCGGGCGCGTTTCAAGTTGCCCAACCTCGAAGACAAGGCCTACATCTTCTTCGGTCAGGAAAACGAAAGGGAGCTGGTGTCCGACCAGCCCGAAACCTTTTCGCGTGAGCAGCTTCTGGCAGAAAGCCGCAAGAGCGACCAGACCGGCTTTCTCGGCCTGGGCTTCAACCTGCGCGACCACATCGACCTGCGTGCCGGCGTGAGGGGTGGTCTCAAGCCCTATGTGCAGGCTCGCTACCAACGTGAATGGGCGCTGTCGGCGGCGAACCGGCTCGAATTCAGGGAGACGGTGTTCTGGCGCATCAGCGACGGCTTCGGCTCGACCACGGTGCTCAACCTGGAGCATGTCCGTTCGCCCTCGTTGTCGTTCAGATGGCAGAACGCCGCGACCGTCACCAAGGAAACCGACGGCTTCGCCTGGTCGAGCAGTGTGGGTGCATTCAAGGCCTTTGGCGACAGCAGGCTGCTGTCACTCGAAGCCCTGGCCAGTGGCGAGACAGGGGCGGACGCCGAAGTCGGCGAATACGGCATTCGCATGAAGTGGGAACAGCCGGTCTACCGCGAATGGCTGCTGGCCGAATTGATCGTGGGCCATTTCTGGCCCCGGGACGAGGACAGTGCCGACCGCGGACGGAGCTGGGCGGTCGGCGCGGGGCTGGAAATGCGCTTCTGAGATGCGGCGCGCGGCCGCAGGAAGCGAAATTCCGGTTCAGGAATGATCGGCCAGCGCCGCCAGATCGGCAACTTCCAGCCAGCGCCATTGTCCCGGCGCGAGCGCGGGATCGAGCGTCAAACCGCCGATCCGGCTGCGCTGCAGGGTTTCCACCCGGTTGCCGGCGGCACCGATCATGCGCTTGACCTGGTGGTACTTGCCTTCACAGATGGTCAGTTGCAATTGCGTCGGCGATGTCAGCGCACAGGCGGCTGCAGCGATCGGTGCCGGTTCGTCGTGCAATTCGACCCCGGCAAGCAGGCGGGCGGTGAAGCTTTCATCCACCGGATGCTTCAGCGCCACCTCATACACTTTCGGTGTGCGCTTCTTGCCGGAACTCCATTGGTGGATGAACTGGCCGTCGTCCGACAGCAGCAGCAATCCGGTGGTGTCCTGGTCCAGCCGGCCGACGCACTGCACGCCGCGCAGCAGCATCTGCTGCGGCAGCAGGGTGAATACGGAGGGGTGGAAGGTCGGTTTGTGCGAGCACTCGTAGCCGGCAGGCTTGTGCAGCATCAGGTAGGCCTTGGCCCGGTAGCGCCAGCGTTCGTCGCCGACGCTGAATTCGAGGCCGGCCGAGCCGTCGCTGCTGCCGGGGTCGAAATCGGCGAAAGGGTCGTCACACGGAACGCCGGCGACGCTGACATGGCCGGCACGGATCAGGGCGCGGCATTCCTTGCGGCTGCCGAATCCCTGGGAATGGAGGAGTCGTTCGATCTGCATGGGGCGCATGTTATCCCGGCCATGGCAGGCCTCGGGGTAAACTGTGGCGCTCGCCGTTCAGGAGATGCCCGTGAATTTCGAACACCTGGTCGAAGTCAATGACTTCGCCGATCCGCAGCAGGACGTGCTGACACGCGAGGAACTGTGGTTCGGCCTGCTGTGCAGGGCGGAAGACGCACGTGCCTTCCTGCCGGGGCTGGAAGCCTGCAACATCGTCGAGCGCAGGGATGGCGAGCTGGTGCGCGACCTGCACTTCGGTCATGCGATCGTCCGCGACCGCGTGAGCTTCAAGGCGATGGAGTGGGTCTGCTTCGAATCCGAAGCCAACGACGAACACGCCGGCGGCAGTCTGACGATCAGCATCGAGGAGCCGGAGGCCGGCTCGCTGTTCCTGCGCTTCCGCTATCGCACCACGCTGCCGGAAGGCGCCGGCAGCGAAGACGGCCGCTATGCCGAGTTCGTGCGCTCGGCCTATCACCAGTCCGATGTCGATACCGTCCGCGTCATCCGCATGATTGCCGCATCCGGCGGCTTGCAGCAGTAAGCCATCCAACATCGCGCCCGTCGCGATCGCGGCGGGCGTGCTTTCGTTCACGACAAGGAAAACACACTTATGTGGTTCAAGAATCTGCAGATCTACCGCCTGCCCGCCAACTGGGACATGAGTGCCGAGCGCCTCGAAGAGCAACTGGCGAAGAAGCCCTTCCACCCCTGCGGCAGCCAGGACATGGAAAGCCGCGGCTGGCTGTCGCCGCTGAACAACGAGGTGCTGGTGCATGCGGTCGGCGGCCAGTGGCTGGTGTCGCTGGGCTTCGAGCACCGCCTGCTGCCTTCGGCCGTGGTCAAGCAGGAGGCCGACGAGCGTGCCGAGGAAATGGCCGAGCAGCAGGGTTACAAGCTGGGCCGCAAGCAGATGAAGGAGCTGCGCGAGCAGGTCACGCAGGAACTGCTGCCGCGCGCCTTCACCCGCCGCCGGCGCATGTTCGCCTGGATCGATCCGGTCAACGGCTGGCTGGTGATCGATGCGGCCAGCCAGAGCAAGGCCGAGGACGTGCTCGAACACCTGCGCCACACGCTCGACAGCTTCCCGCTGACGCTGCTGCGCACCGAGCGCTCGCCGGTGTCGGCGATGGCCGACTGGCTGGCTGGCGGCGAGGCGCCGGACGGCTTCACGATCGACCAGGACTGCGAACTGCGCTCGATCGGCGAGGACAAGGCGGCGGTGCGCTACGTGCGCCATACGCTGGAAGGTGACGAGGTGAAAGGCCATCTGGAAGCCGGCAAGCTGCCGACGCGGCTGGCGCTGACCTTCGACGATCGCATCAGCTTCGTGCTGACCGAGAAGCTGGAGATCAAGCGCCTGGACTTCCTCGATGTGGTGCGCGACCAGATCGACGGCGAGAAAGACGATGCCGAGGCGCTGTTCAATGCCGAGTTTGCGTTGATGACCGGCGAATTGGCGCAGTTGCTGCCGGCGGTGGTGCAGGCGCTGGGCGGCGAAGTCGTGGCGGCACCGGCCGAGGCAAAAGCGGAAACCGGACCTGCAGTGAAAACAGCGCCTTCCGAAGCAGCGGCCAGCGTGGTGGCGGACGATCCGCCGTTCTGATGCAGATGTCTTTTCCTGGAAACCTCTGACCGGGCTTCTCCCTTCCCCCGTGAGGGGGAGGGGAAAAACAGGTGCTCATGCAGCCGAAGGCTGTTTCTTTTGGGTGTACACAGGTTTTATATA
The DNA here is from genome assembly GCF_048398245.1 of Thauera butanivorans. Classification (NCBI taxonomy): domain Bacteria; kingdom Pseudomonadati; phylum Pseudomonadota; class Betaproteobacteria; order Rhodocyclales; family Zoogloeaceae; genus Thauera; species Thauera butanivorans. The sequence goes on along the minus strand of NZ_CP183038.1, from coordinate 13,857 downwards.
TTTAAAAGACTGTAAACATCATGTATCGCCCATTTCTGTGGATAAGCCGTTTTAGAATTTTTAAAACAGCAACTTGCGGCCTGTATAAAGGCGTGCATGATTCCCCTAGAAGCACTGGATGCTTTGTTGATGAAAAACGCCGTGCGTCGCGCAGCCTGTCTTGTCCACAGTTTCTTCCCCTTCCTGGTCACAATTTTTCCACTGCGCCGTATACTCGGGAATGCTGCAAGATCGAACCCGCTGCCGTCGAGCTGCGCTAAAGTCGCGCCATGGACTACACATCGCTCATCGAATGGTGGCATTGGGAAATCGTCGGCGTCGGGCTGGTGCTGCTCGAGTTGGTGATTCCGGCCTTTTTCGTCATCTGGTTCGGCCTCGGCGCGCTGCTGGTCGGCTTGCTGCTGCTGGCGATGCCGGAGCTGTCCCTGCCCACGCAGATCGCCGCCTGGACGGTGGCGTCGGTGGCGATGGCGGTGCTGTGGTTCCGGGTGTTCAAGCGCTCGCAGCACAAGACCCTGATTGGCACCGCGGCGGGTGAAGTCATCGGTGAAGTGGGGCTGCTGGTCAGCGCGGTGGCGCCATTCGAGCGCGGCAAGGTGCGCTTCCAGCGCCCGGTGCTGGGTGCGGAGGAATGGGCCTGCATGGCCGAAAGTCCGATCGCGGCCGGCGAGCGGGTGCGCGTCGTCAGCGTCGAAGGCAGCTTCGTCAAGGTGGCGAAAGCCTGATCGCTTCAATACACGGAAAATACGTTCATGACCGAAGGCCTCGCCATTGCGCTCGCCGTCCTGATCTTCATCGTCGTCACCATCGCCAAGGGCGTGCGGCTCGTTTCCCAGGGCGAGGAATGGGTGGTGGAACGGCTCGGCAAGTACCATGCCACGCTGCGCCCCGGCCTCAACATCCTGATTCCCTATCTCGACAGGGTCGCCTACAAGCTGGTGACCAAGGACATCATCCTCGACGTGCAGGAGCAGGAAGTGATCACCCGCGACAACGCGGTGATCCTGACCAACGCCATCGCCTTCGTGAAAGTGACCGATCCGGTCAAGGCCGTGTATGGCGTGACCGATTTCTCCGAAGCGATCCGCAACCTGATCATGACGACATTGCGCTCGATCGTCGGCGAAATGGAGCTGGATGAGGCACTTTCGTCGCGCGACAAGATCAAGGCCAGGCTGCGCGAGAGCATTGCCGACGAAGCGGTGGATTGGGGCCTGACGGTGAAGTCGGTCGAGATCCAGGACATCAAGCCGTCGCCGTCGATGCAGAAGGCGATGGAATTGCAGGCTGCCGCCGAACGCGAGCGCAAGGCCGCGGTGACCAAGGCCGAAGGCGCCAAGCAGGCCGCGATCCTCGAAGCCGAGGCGCGGCTGGAAGCGGCCAAGCGCGACGCCAATGCCCAGGTGATGCTGGCCGAGGCTTCGGCCGAATCCATCCGTCGCGTGACGGCGAGCATCGGCGACCAGACCACGCCGATGCTCTATCTGCTGGGCGAGAAGTACATCGCCGCGCTGGAGAAGCTGGGTGAAGGCAGCGGCTCCAAGGTGGTGGTGATGCCGGCCGATCTGCAGGAAACCCTGCGCGGTCTCGTCGGCAGGCTGGGGGTGCGCGGCTGAAAGCCGCGGCTGCATGAATCCGACCAAACCAGGCAACAGGAAGGGAACCATGAAACTCGAAATCCACAATGCAGGACGCGTATTGCTGGCCGCCACGGCCCTGTCTGCCGCTGCAGGCGGCGCGATGGCGCAGAATTTCATCACCGACAAGACCGAAGTCGAGAAGATGCTGAGCGGCGCGACCTTCATCGGCGTCTATCTGCGCACCGAGTCCGCCTATACGCTCAGTTTCGGCACCGACGGCAAACTGACCGACGCCACCGGCGCCAACGGCCGCTGGTGGGTGGATGACCAAGGGCGCTACTGCCGTGAATGGCTGGACGGCAAGCTCAAGGGCAACTCCGGCTGCATGGAAGTCGAATTCGAGGACGGCCAGATCGCGTTGTATTCCAAGGGCAAGAAGGTTTCGGAAGGCATCCTGACCAGCAGGTGAGCATGGCCCTGCCGATCCGTTTCTGCCTGCTTGTCTGCGGCCTGTTCGTGGCCGCCGGCGCCGGTGCGATGACGCTGACGGTGCAGAACGAACCCCATCTCGCGCAGGCCCGCGCCTTGGTGCAGGAGGCTCTGCGCGTCGGCGGGCTGGCGGTCGACATGGTCGATTCGCCGAAGGCCAACGAGCGGCGCAATGTGGCCTTGATCAGCGAGGGGCTGACCCACATCGACATGATGCCGGCCACGCCCACCCGTCTCGAGCTGGTACGCAACGGCAAGCTGAGGATGATCCCGATTCCGCTCGATCGCGGCCTGCTGGGATACCGGGTCAATCTGCTGCTGGAGAGCCGGCGCGACATGCTTGCCGGCGTCCGGACCGCGGAAGACCTGCGGGCCTTCAGCCTGGGGCAGAACGTCGGCTGGATGGACGTCGAGATCTACCGTGCGGCCGGCATTCCGACCAAGGAAATCAAGGATTGGGCCGACGGCGAGTTTGCGTTGCAGATGGAGGCCGGCTTCCTTGACCTCTTTCCGCTCGGGCTGGAAGAGACGCTCACCCATTTCCTGCCGCATTTCCGCGGAAAGTATCCGCAATTGACCATCGATCCGCACGTGATCGTACGCTATCCCTGGTTCCGTTTCGTGTGGGTGTCACCGAAGCCGGAGGCCGACGAGGTCTTCGATGCGCTGCAGCGCGGCTTCGACAAGATGGTCGCCAACGGCCGCTTCCTGCGGATCTGGCGGCAGTACCGCAAGCCGCCGCCGCGCGGGGTGTTCGCCGGCCGCGTCGTGATCGACATTCCCAATCCGTTCTACGGCTACGACCTGGTGCCGCCGAAATACCGCCATCTTCTTTTCGAGGACGGGGCAAGGTGACGGCTGAACCCCCGTGGAGCGACACCCGGCCCCGCCGGCCGCTGTATCGCCAGTTCATCGGCCAGTTGTTCGTGCCGCTGGTCATCGCCTTCCTGCTGGCCGCCGCCGGCACGGTGTTCATCGGCTATCGGGTCGAACTCGCGGCACAGGTCTCGCATCGGCAGGAGCTCGTCCGCGTCTTCTCGCATGCCCTGGTGAAGCCGCTGTGGGATTGCGACAGCATGACTTCGCAGGGCGTGGTCGATGCGCTGGCCTCGCTGCCGACGGTATCGGGCGCCCAGGTGCAGGATTTGTGCAACAACCTGTCGCTGAAGGCGGGTGAGGGCGCCTCCGTACAGACGGAGCAGCAGCAATACAGCCAGCATGTGATCTACGTCGACCAGCAGGGGCGGCAGTACACCGTCGGCGAGCTGACGGTGGACTTCCATCCGGCTTCCATCGCCAATGCCGCACTCGACATGATGTGGCGCTATCTGGTGCTGTTCTTCGTCATGCTCGGCGTGATGATGGTGGGCGCGATCCTGGTCTTCAGACGCACCATCAGCCAGCCGCTGGCGCGCTTCCAGGCAGCGATCCGCACCGGCGTGGGCTTTGGCGGCGACGATCTGCCCCGACTCGACGACGAGATCCGCAAGCACAACGACGAGCTTGGCGACGTCATGCGCGCCTATGATGAATTGATGGTCGAGCTTGCCAGCGTGATCGACAGGCTGCGCGACAACGAACGGGCGCTGATGGAGATCGCCCGCCTCGACCCGCTGACCAAGCTCGGCAACCGGTTGGTGCTGGAAGAAGAGCTGTCGGGCGCGGTGGCGCGCGCCGAGCGGCAGCAGACGATCGGCTGCGTGATGCTGATCGACCTGAATCGTTTCAAGCCGATCAACGACACCTATGGACACGCGGCGGGGGACGCCGTACTGAAGGAAACGGCACGCCGCCTGTCGAGCAGCGTGCGCCGCTCCGACACCGTTGTCCGCCTCGGCGGCGACGAATTCGTCGTCATTGCCGAGAACCTGCAGCGGCCCTACGAACCCCAGGTCCTGATCGATAAGCTGTACAGGGCCATTTCTGCGCCGCTGGAGTACGACGGGCATGTTTTCAGGGTCGGCGCCAGCATCGGTGCGGCCTGTTTCCCCGCTGACGGCACGAACAGCGTGACCCTGCTCGCCCACGCAGACCACGCCATGTACGCCAACAAGAAGCGCGAGCAATGAAAGGCGGCTTGGCCTGCGCGTTCAGCGCTGCAGTGCGTGGACGGTTTCGGCCAGGGCCCTCACCGACAGCGGCGAACTGCCTTCGGCCTTGTTGCTGAGCGTGACATAAGCGTTCTGGCCAGCGCCGACCGTGCCGGCGATGACCCGTGCCAACATGGCGCGGGTGTCCAGGTCCGGATCGACCAGCTTGTCGTAGTGCGCATACACGCGGCGCGCCTCCTCGTAGCCGAAGGCGCCGTGCAGCGGGTTGAGGTTCCAGCGGCATACCAGCGGCCCCGGCCACAATGCACGCAGGATCGGAATCTGCTCGGCGATGCGCGGCATCTTGGCATGCAGGCCCATGCAATAGGTCGCGCCGGTGTCGCGCAGCGCCTGGGTGAAAGCCGGCACCAGCCACTGCGGATCGCGCACTTCCACCGCCACCACGGCGTCGGCTGCGGTGGCGCGTAGATCGGGGATGGCAGCCAGCATCGCATGCAGGCGTGCGATCAATTCCGGTATCCGAGTCAGCCAGTCGGTCGGCAGCGGGCTGATCTGGAACACCAGCGCGCCGGCCTTCGCTCCCAGGCCGGTCAGCACGGGCTCGATGAAATCGCGCAGCGCCGGCCCGGCGGCGAGGAAATCGGGATTCGGCTGCCGCCCGCGGCCGGACGAGTCGCGCAGCCAGGCGTCGGTCACCGCACCCGGCGCCTTGACCACGAAGCGGAAATCCTCCGGCACCTGTGCCGCATAGTCGGCGTACTGAGCTGCACTCAATGGCCGGTAGAAGCTGCGATCGAGCCCGACCGTGCGAAACAGCGGATGCTGCGCATAGGCCGGCAGGCCGTGGCTGGACAGCACCGCATCCGGGTAATCGCGCTTCCACACCATCCCGACCCAACCGGGATAGTTCCACGACGAGGTGCCGAAGCGCAGCCGGGACGGCAGCGCGGCGGCCAGCTCGACCAGCGCCGGATCGGGCGCTGCGGCTTCGACCACCGGCGGCAGGCCGGCGCCGTCATCGGCGAAAAGCGAGTTCTGCATGGCTGGTGAGAGGCAGGCGCAATGAGCGGAATTCTAAGCCGATGCGCCATAATCGCCCGCTCGAAACACCCGTGGAGACGAAATTGAGCATGCGCGAGCGGCTGGAAGTACTGCAGGAGCGGGATTTCGTCTTCTTCCTGAGCGCAAAGATCCTGGTCACGCTGGCCGCCGAAATGGTCAGTGTCGCGGTCGGCATGCAGGTCTATGAACTGACCGGCGACCTGCTCGCGCTCGGCCTGGTCGGGCTGGCGCAGTTCCTGCCGTTCGTGGTGCTGATCCTGCCTGCTGGCCAGGTGGCGGATCGCAAGGAGCGCAGCCGCATCATCGCCGTGTGCTTCGCGCTGCAAGGGCTGGCATCGGCGGCGCTGCTGGCGATTACGCTGTCGGGCTGGCGCGAGGTCGGCTTGATCTACGCGGTGCTGGTGCTGCTCGGCTGCGCGCGGGCGTTCATGATGCCGGCCAGCCAGGCGGTGCTGATCAACCTGGTGTCGGCGCCGCGCTTCGCGCAGGCGGTGGCGCTGCATTCCTCGTCCTTCCACGTTGCGGTGATCGTCGGCCCGGTGCTGGGTGGCGTGGTCTATCTCGGCGGGCCGCATGCGGTTTATATCGCTTCGACCACGCTGTTCTTCTGCGCAGTGCTGCTGATGAGCCGGGTACGCAGCGGCCTGCGCCACGTCGCCGCGCAGGAAGGTGATCGTGGTGCCGGTGCGGTGTTCGAGGGCTTGCGCTTCGTCTTCTCGCGCCCGGTGGTGCTGGGTGCGGTATCGCTCGACCTGTTCGCGGTGCTGTTCGGCGGTGCCGTGGCGCTGCTGCCGGCCATGGCGACCGACGTGCTGCACACCGATGCCGCCGGGCTCGGTTTGCTGCGCGCAGCAACGGCGGTCGGTGCCGCGCTGGCCGCGGCGATGCTGGTATGGCGGCCCATCCGCCGTAATGTCGGACCCTGGATGTTCGGCGGCGTAGCCCTGTTCGGCGCCTCGATGGTGGTGTTCGGCCTGTCCACCAGCCTGCTGCTGTCCGTCATCGCGCTGGCGCTGAGCGGCGCGGGTGACATGGTCAGCGTCTATGTGCGCCAGATCCTGGTGCAGCACGAGACGCCGGACGAAATCCGCGGCCGTGTCAGTGCGGTCAATTCGGTGTTCATCGGTGCCTCGAACCAGCTCGGTGACTTCGAATCCGGTGTCGCCGCACGCCTGCTCGGGCTGGTGCCGGCGGTCGTGTTCGGCGGTGCGGCGACGCTCGCGGTGGCCGGCGGATGGATGAAGCTGTTTCCGGTGCTGGCGAGGATGGACGTGTTCCCGCATCTGCTGGCGGCGGAGGCCGGGGAGCGCAAGAACGGAGCACCGTAGGCGGGGAACTGTCGGATCACACTCTTTGTGGCCGATCAGTTGGCGTCTCCCAGATTATTACGAACGGTGTGACGCCAGGTTGTCGCTTTGGGGACGGCAGAAGCGCTTGTCGAACCAGTCGCGCAGAATGGCGTGTTCGTAGGGCAGTGGCTTGCTGTCGTGGCGCACCCAGGCGCTGCGACGCAGATAGTCCATGTCCCTCAGCCGTTCGTGGCCGCTCTCCAGCACGGTGCCATCGGCCGCGTGCCTGGTGAATTCGAACTCCAGCCGTGGCCATGTGATGTCGGTCATCACCCGCAGGTTGTCGTTGCCGTGGTGCCACCATTCCTGGCGCCCGGCAAGGTCGACGTCGAGAATCCGTACTTCGAGGCGTTCGTCCGATTTCAGGCAACGTCTGGCTTCGGTAGCAAAATGACGTTCCAGCGCCTTCAAGTTGCGTTCCCGGTCGTAGCCGTAGCGGCCGATGTCGATGTAGCCTTCCGGCTCGACGAATTCCACCGTGACCTGGGGCGGAAGCTCTGCCATGGCTGCGACCGGGAAGGCCAGCAGGATGGCTGCCGTGGCGAGAAGGTGTTTGCGGAGCATGGCTGTTCTCCGTTGCCCATATAATCCTTCGACAAGGCTGCGGCGGGAAAAGTGCAGGCGCGGCGGTGCCGATGGGTGTTTCAGCTTCCGCCCGCAATGAAGAATCCGATGCGTGCAAGGACGGTATGCGCGACGCTTGCACATCTTTCCACTTCCCGGCTCCAGCGCCATGAACTACCTAGCCCACGCCTTCCTGGCCGGCCCCTTGTCCTCGGACCGCGTCGGCGGCATTGCCGGCGATTTCGTCAGAGGCCCGCTCGACCCGCTGCCGCCCGGCATCGGCCCCCTGCTTGGCGCCGGCCTCGTCCTGCACCGCCGCATCGACGCCTACGCCGACACCCACCCCGCTTTCCAGCGTAGCCGCGCCCGGGTCAGCGCCCGACGCCGCCGCGTCGGCGGCATCATGGTCGACCTGTTCTACGACCATTTCCTCGCCGTGCATTGGACGGAGCTGGCGAAGGATTTGTCTGGGGAAAGCGAGCTGGAATGCTTCACGGCCAACACCTATCGGCTCATCGCCACGCATTCAGAGCCCTTGCCGCCGGCGTTCCGTGAGGTGTTCACCCGCATGGCCGCACAGGACTGGCTGGTCAGCTACCGCGATCCGGCTTCAGTGGCCCTGGCGCTCGACCGCATCGGCGAATACCGCCTGCGCCAGCCCAACCAGTTGAAAGGCGCGGGGGAGGAGCTGCTGGAGAATTACGCGGGTTTCGAAGAGGATTTCATGGCGTTCCTGCCGGATGCGCTGGCGTTTGCGGGGTCGGTGCAGCGGGGGCGTGAAGAAAACGCCGGTGTCGGAAATCGGGCTACAGATGCATAACTCATCAGTGTGACGTTCGATTGGAGAGGCATGTGAACGATATTGCTGCCCTGGCCGGGAGTCCTCTCGTGCTGAAACTGGCGTCTGTGGCTGCACTCGTTTTTCTTTGCGTGTTCTATCTGTGGTGGGCAGGTTCGATGAACACCATTTTCGAGCGCATATCGCAGGCGGATCTCGCGCTTCTCTGCGAAGCCGACGCGAGAGGCCCAGCTTCCGGCTTTGGCGAAGAAGTCCGTACGTGAACAGCGCTGGCTGTACGGCATTCTCATTGCAGTGTCGTTATTGTTCCTGATTGCTTGCTTTCGCTATTTTCTCGGCTGGTGCGAGGCGAAAGACATCAGAAAGATATTGGATGAGCATGGCGAAGAGAGGCAGGGATCTCTTGTGCCTTGAGTGACATGAGCGAAAGGCTTTGAAAGAAGCCTCTCGCCATGGGAATGCTTGAAGCTGGTTACAGACAGAGCGGAAAAGCTTCGGTAGCGCAAAACTCACACATCAATATTCTGCGCATACAGCGCATTCCCCTCGATGAACGCCCTTCTCGGCTCCACGTTGTCGCCCATCAGCGTGGTGAAGATCTCGTCCGCGGCGATGGCGTCGTCGATCTGTACGCGCAACAGGCGGCGGACGGCGGGGTCCATGGTGGTTTCCCACAGTTGCTCGGGGTTCATCTCGCCCAAGCCCTTGTAGCGCTGCTTGGTGAGGCCGCGCTCGACTTCGCGCAGCAGCCAGCCGATGGATTCGGCGAAGCGGGTGACGGGCTGGCGCTTTTCGCCGCGGCGGATTTCGGCGCCGGGGCCGATCAGGCCGGCGATGGCTTCGGCGGCGTTGCGGATGCTGCGGTAGTCGCCGGAGACGAGGAAGTCCTGCTCGACCCAGCCGTACTTGAGGTTGCCGTGGTGCAGGCGCTCGATGACGAGGCGCCAGGCTTCGGTTTCGTCGTGGTACTCGGGGTAGATGCTGAGGCCTTCGGGGAGGTGGGCCTGGATGCGTTCGGCCGAGCTGCGGGCGGCGGCTTCGTCGTCGAGGTTGACCTGCAGGTCGTGCGCGAGCATGACTTGCAGGACTTCGGGGTCGATGTAGTTGGCCAGGCGCTTGATGACGGCTTCGGCCAGCAGGTAGCTGCGGGCGAGGCCGCCGAGGGCTTCGTCGACGATGGGGGTGGCGCCTTCGCGTGGGGTCAGGCTGGCGCCGTCGAGGGCGAGCTTGAGCAGGTGGCCGTTGAGTTCGTGATCGTCCTTGATGTAGATCTCGGTCTTGCCGTGCTTGATCTTGTACAGCGGCGGCTGGGCGATGTAGATGTGGCCGCGCTCGACCAGTTCAGGCATCTGGCGGTAGAAGAAGGTGAGCAGCAGGGTACGGATGTGGGCGCCGTCGACGTCGGCGTCGGTCATCAGGATGATGCGGTGGTAGCGCAGCTTTTCGGGCTTGTAGTCGTCCTTGCCGATGCTGGTGCCGAGCGCGGTGATCAGCGTGGCGATTTCCTGGCTTTGCAGCAGCTTGTCGAAGCGGGCCTTCTCGACGTTGAGGATCTTGCCCTTGAGCGGCAGGATGGCCTGGAACTTGCGATCGCGGCCCTGCTTGGCCGAGCCGCCGGCGGAGTCGCCCTCGACCAGGTAGAGTTCGCACAGCGCGGGGTCTTTTTCCTGGCAGTCGGCGAGCTTGCCGGGCAGGCCGACGCCGTCGAGCACGCCCTTGCGGCGGGTCATTTCGCGCGCCTTGCGGGCGGCGTCGCGGGCGCGCGCGGCTTCGACGATCTTGTTGCAGATGGTCTTGGCGTCGATCGGGTTTTCGAGCAGGAAGTCGGCGAGCTTGCTGGCGACGACTTCTTCCACCGCCGGACGGGCCTCGCTGGACACCAGCTTCATCTTGGTCTGGCTGGCGAACTTGGGGTCGGGCATCTTGACCGACAGCACGCAGGCGAGGCCTTCGCGCATGTCGTCACCGGTGATGTCGACCTTGGCCTTCTTGGCGATCTCGTTTTCTTCGATGTACTTGTTGATGACGCGGGTCATTGCCGCGCGCAGGCCGGTGAGGTGGGTGCCGCCGTCGGCCTGCGGGATGTTGTTGGTGTAGCACAGCACCTGTTCCTGGTAGCTGTCGTTCCATTGCATGGCGACTTCGACCGCCAGTTCGGCATCGTGGCCCTGGCCGGTGGGGATGCGGGTGGTGCCGGTGGCGTAGAAGACGTTGGGGTGCAGCACCGACTTGGCGCGGTTGATGTATTCGACGAAACCCTTGACGCCGCCGGCGAAGGCGAAGTCCTCTTCCTTGCCGGTGCGCTGGTCGACGAGGCGGATCTTGACGCCGTTGTTGAGGAAGGACAGTTCGCGCAGGCGCTTGGCGAGGATGTCGTAGTGGTATTCGACGGTGCCGAAGATTTCGTCGTCGGCCAGATAGTGCACCTTGGTGCCGCGCTTGCTGGTGTCGCCGACGATGCGCGCGGGGCTGATCTCGACGCCGTCGACGACTTCGATGACGCGGTTCTGAGGCTTGCCGCGCTCGAATTCGAGCTGGTGCTTCTTGCCGTCGCGCGAGACGGTGACCTGCATCCACTTCGACAGCGCATTGACGCAGGACACGCCCACGCCGTGCAGGCCGCCGGAGACCTTGTAGCTGTTCTGGTTGAACTTGCCGCCGGCGTGCAGCACGCACATGACGATTTCGGCCGCCGAGCGCTTGGGCTCGTGCTTGTCGTCCATCTTGACGCCGACCGGGATGCCGCGGCCGTTGTCGGTCACCGAGATCGAGTTGTCGGCGTGGATGGTGATGACGATGTCGTCACAGTGGCCGGCCAGGGCCTCGTCGATGGAGTTGTCCACGACTTCGAACACCATGTGGTGCAGGCCGGTGCCGTCGGAGGTGTCGCCGATGTACATGCCGGGGCGCTTGCGCACGGCTTCCAGCCCTTCGAGCTGCTGGATGCTGGATTCGTCGTAGTCGTTGCCCCCTTGCGGGGCCGGCGTGTTTTGCGGTTCGGACATGGTCATCTCGGTGATTCAAAGAACGCTGCTGCTTGAAAACAAAACTGCTGCTTACGCGTAGGATGGGTAGAGCCGTAGGCGAAACCCACCAGCATCGGTGGGGTGTCGCACGGCGAATGATGGGTTTCGCTACGCTCTACCCATCCTACCTGCCTAAGAAACAAAATTGCCACAGTGGAGAGCGAAGAAGCCGTGGCGAGTGGGCCTGCGCCGGTGCGAGAAACACAGCCATACTGCCGTATGGCGAGCATCGCAGCGGCGCAGGGCCGCGCAGTAATGGTTTCTTCGCTCTCCACTAGATGCGCATCGGCATCACGACGTATTTGAACTTGTCGTTGCCGGGCAGGGTGATCAGGGCGCTGGAATTGCCGTCGTTGAAGCGCCAGTCGACCGTCTCGGACGACAGGTTGTTGAGTACGTCGAGCAGGTAGGTGACGTTGAAGCCGATGTCGAGCTTGTCGCCCTGGTAGTCGGTTTCGAGCTCTTCCATCGCCTCTTCCTGCTCGGCGTTGGTCGACACGATCTTGAGCAGGCCGTCCTCGAGCACCATGCGCACGCCGCGGAATTTTTCGTTGGTCAGGATCGCAGCGCGCTGCAGCGCGGCCAGCAGCGGCTGGCGGGCGAAGTTGATCAGCTTGGGGTGGGCCTGCGGGATCACGCGCTCGTAGTCGGGGAACTTGCCGTCGATCAGCTTGGTGACGAGCTCGATCGGGCCGAAGCGGAACACCGCCTGGTTGCCGGCGAGGACGATTTCCAGCGGGTCGTCGCTGTCGGCGAGCTGGCGGGCGAGTTCGAGCACGGTCTTGCGCGGCAGGATGGCTTCGGTGCGCTGCTCCACCGGCGCGTCGAGGTCGGCGGCGGCATAGGCCAGGCGATGGCCGTCAGTGGCGACCATGCGCAGTTCGCCGCCGTCGGCAATGATGAGCAGGCCGTTGAGGTAGTAGCGGATGTCCTGCTGCGCCATCGAGTACGACACCTGGGCGAGCAGGCGCTTGAAGCTGCGCTGGCTGATGGTGATGCGCGCGGCGGCTTCGTCCGGCGGCGACAGGCGCGGGTAGTCGGCGGCGGGCAGGGTCTGGAGCTGGAAGCGGCTGCGGCCGGCCTTGACGGTGAGGCGCTTGTCGTCGAGGGTCAGGTTGATGTCGACGCCGTCGGGCAGCGCGCGCAGGATGTCCTGCAGCTTGCGCGCGCCGACGGTGATCGCGGCGTCTTCGCCGCCGATGTGGCCGGCGGTGGTGGTGCGGATCTGGATTTCGATGTCGGTGGCCAGCATCGTGAGCTGGTCGCCGCGCTTCTCGATCAGCACGTTGGACAGGATCGGGAGCGTGTGGCGCTTTTCGACGATGCCGGCAACCGACTGCAGCGGGGCCAGGAGCGCATCGCGGGTGGTGGTGAGCAGGAGCATGGCGTCAGATCGGGTCGTTGGGTTGATCGGAAGGAATCGAGTGTTCGGGTTCAGCCGCGCAGCACCTGGGTGAGCACGTGGACGTCGTGGTTGAGCTGGTGGTCGCCGAGGCGCAGCTCGGCAATGGTACGGCAGGCGTGCAGCACCGTCGTGTGGTCGCGGCCGCCGAAGGCTTCGCCGATCGCCGGCAGGCTCATCGGCGTCAGTTCCTTGGCCAGCCACATCGCCACCTGGCGCGGCCGGGCGATGACGCGGGTGCGCTTCTTGGAATGCATGTCGGCGACCTTGATCTTGTAGTAGTCGGCGACGGTCTTCTGGATGTGCTCGATGGAAAGCTGGCGGTTGTGTGCGTGCAGCAGGTCTTTCAGCGCTTCCTTGGCCACTTCGAGGCCGATCTGGCGGCCGTGGAAGCGGGCGTAGGCGACGACCTTGTTGAGCGCGCCTTCCAGTTCGCGCACGTTGGAGCGCAGGTTCTTGGCGATCAGGAAGGCGACGTCGTCGTCCACCGCCACGCGCAGCGCCTCGGCCTTCTTCTTCAGGATGGCGACGCGCATTTCCAGCTCGGGCGGCTCGATCTGCACCGTCAGGCCCCAGTCGAAGCGGGAGATCAGGCGGTCTTCCAGGCCTTGGATGTCCTTGGGATAGGTGTCGCAGGTGATGACGATCTGCTTGCGCGCTTCGGTGAGGGCGTTGAAGGCGTGGAAGAATTCTTCCTGCGTCCGGTTCTTGTTGTTGAAGAACTGGATGTCGTCGATGATCAGCATGTCCAGCGAGCGGTAGTAGCGCTTGAAGGCGTCGAAGCTCTTCTGCTGGTAGGCGCGCACGACGTCGGCGTAGTAATCCTCGACGTGCACGTAGCGGATCACCGCGCGCGGGTTGTGCCTGAACACCGCGTTGCCGATGGCGTGCACCAGGTGGGTCTTGCCGAGGCCGACGCCGCCGTAGACGAACAGCGGGTTGTACGAGGTGCCCGGGTTCTGCGACACCTGCATCGCAGCGGCGCGGGCCAGGTCGTTGGCGCGGCCGGTGACCAGGGTGTCGAAAGTGAAGTCCGGGTTGAGGCGGGTCTTCTCATAGGCCAGCTCGAGGCCGGACGATGCAGCCGGCGCAGCGGCGGCGTCCTTGTCGCGGCTGGCAGCGGCCGGTGCGCGCGTGGCGCGGGCAGGTGCAGCTTCGGCCGCAACCGGTGCCGGGGCGGTATCGGCTGCCGGTTCAGCCGCGGCGGTGCGGGCTGGTGCAGCGGCAGCGGTCGGGCGGCTGGCACGCGCGGCACCGACCGGCGGCAACTGGAGTTCGACCTGCAGCGGGCTGCCGCCGAGTTCCTCGCCCAGTTCGTGGATGCGGCGCAGGTAGCGCTCGCGCACCCATTGCAGCACAAAGCGGTTGGGTGCGATCAGCTTGAATACGCCGTCCTCGCCGGATTCGGCCCGCAGGGTCTTGATCCAGGTGTTGAACTGCTGCTGCGGCAACTCCTGTTCAAGGCGCGACAGGCAGAAAGGCCAGAATTCTTCGGTCACGGCGGGTTCTTGGGTGTTCGCGGACGGTTCGTTTAT